>NZ_CP174313.1:4270000-5364442 GCF_052467505.1 Microbulbifer maximicatervae (SeqCode) | reverse complement strand
CCTCTAGCGGAAATTGGTAATAGATCGTTCCAGAGCCGGCAACCCAAACGTTGGGCTCTGTCACTTCAGAGCTGTACGTCGCATAAGCTATTCCACTGCTGGCAAGGCTACTGGTCAATTCATAGTAAAGGATAAAACCTCCCTCACCCGAGTATTGAACTTCAGTGCGAGCTACGCTGCCATCGGTAATATTCCAGGAATCCCCGGCTTCATTTATTCCCAGTTTAAATCCATTAGCTATACCAGTGCCGGATACCTCCACCACCGAACGCTGCAACTGCGAATCATAAACTTGTGTAACAGTCGCCCCTGCGGGACTAGCGTCATAGACACTCCAGTGATTGATATTAAAACTATCCTCACTGTTAAAGGTATGACAGGAGTAGCTGTGGGAACTCAGATTGGGATCAGACCAGTGTATCACCCGGTCTTCAGCCGGTTGCTCACCGATCTCGACGGTAAAGGGCTCTTTGTCGACGGTGCTGTCATCGTCGTAATACAGAGTTAAGGTAACACGATAAGCCTGGCCCGAGGGCAAGTCACTGCCGACCGATAAATTTACTTCGCCATTATAACTGCCATACAACTGGGGCCAGGTCTCCGCGCTAGAAATCAACTGGTTATTTTGATCGCGCACTTCGGCAACGATTTTTTGCAAGGCCGGACTGGAACCGATTGCCACCGGGTAACCAATAATCCCTACCCCCGTGTCTTCCTGTAGAGAGACGGTGGTGTACTGGAAATCAAAATCACTGGTTTTCGCGACCCCTTTATCTACGGTGAGTGTCGGATCGCCAATCGTTTGCTTTACTGTTTGCCCGTCTTTCTCGTAGCGAATTCGGAAATGGTAGTTCCCCTCAGTGATACTACCCTCATCCACATCGCCGAGTACGACTTTTAAATCGCTCCCTTCGTCATTGACCAAGACACTGCGCCAGTCGCCGGGGCTATGTTCATATTCAAAAATAACACTGGTGCCCTCGGGGCGCGAACTCGCGGGCCAGCGGAATTCGGTGGGGTGATACTCAGTTTGATCCCCTATCTCGTAGTCAAAAGTATTCGTGTCGATTTCGTCACCACTCAAATCATAAGTGGTGACCTCTACTTCATAGCGACCAGTGGCCAGTTCATCTCCATCGGCTAAGTTAAGATTACCGTTATAACTGCTGCCATTTGCATCCAACCAACTCAGGTAGTCAGCGGGAAAGCTCGTGCTTGTTGTCACCAAGCTGCCGGTATCCATATCCCGGACTCTCACTTCAGCACGAGAAATTATCGCGGCCTGGGCACGACTAAAATAACCAGTAATACTTGAGGAATTCGCTACGCTTATATAGCGAACGGCATCAGATTCAAACGAGGTACTAAAACTAGTATTATCATCGGAGGTACCACTCTTATTAACTCTGAAAGTGCCATCGGTAGATTTAATGACCTGCCCTTCATCGCGATACTCAATAATAAAGTCATAGTAACCATTTTCCAGCGCATCCAGAGTCGCTTTATGATATCCATCATTACCAACTGGAGATATATCTGTCCAGCTCCCACTGCTTCCTTGAGGGCGGTACTTAAACAATACTGAGGTGCCGTCGGGCTGAGCATCCTGACTCCATTTTATAATGGTGGGATCATAAAAGTGCTGGTTGCCCTGTTCGTAAGTTAATGAGTCGGTATAGCTTGAATTGTTGGTTTTGGTGATTGTCAGCGTCACCGTATAAACCCCATCGGGGAGTTTATTACCAATACGTAGGTTTACCCTACCGTTCCACGACGACATATCCTGTGGGTAGGTATAGGTCGTATATTTAGCACCCGTTACATTGTTCACAGACACTGCTTTTATTTGCTTAATGTCTGTCCTGGTCGAATAGCCTGTTAACGCTGAAGAATTGGATACAGATTCCGACTTAGCATTAAAACTGGTCGATTTTACCTGATTGGAGCCACCTACAGCGGTAAAGGTATTAGTACCTTCCTGTTTAAGTGTGCTCCCCGAATAATACTGTACTTTATATGCAAGACTGCCGCTGGGGGGGTCGTTGATTAAAACCGTATTGCTATTGCCGCTGGTAGAGATGCTCTGACTGACCCAGGAGCCGCTCCCAATCCGGTAATAAAATTTCGTGGTCTCCCCTTGGCCAGTAGTGGGATCATCCCATTGAATACGGGCGCCTACATTAAAGTTTTTGGTCTGCGTATAATGAGTGCCTGTCGTAATTCCCTCAAAAAACCATTCGCCACCACTATAACGTCGATGCACTCGACTCTCTTGTAAAGTGACCTCAACTTGATAGCTTCCTACAGGTAAATTGTCGTCATAATATTTTGTTAAATCTACAGATCCGTCATATGTTCTACTCGAATAACTATATTCAAAGGTCCGCTCATAGCCCGAAGGTATTCCAGTACCATTAATTCCTGTTACAGTAACTTTTACGGTAAAGCCAGCAAAGGTATTGCTATTTGTACCATTGCTTGAATTGGGTCCCGCCGTTGCGGAGGAAAAAGTCCCTGCAGTTAATTCAGTGCTACTCGATGTGGACTCAACTGCACTGCTTTGAGGGTAGACTGTCACATTTTTGCTTTGAGTCACTGCGCCGTCGACATTGCGCACCGCAGTGTTGGAAAAAGCCATCCCGGTCGGGGGTTCAGCCGCGCGGCTTGTATGGTTATTTCCCACATAAATAGTGCGATTATCAATAGCCGTATATTCCTCGGCCACAATCGCGCTGCTGGCATAGGTATAGGGCTGTACCGGTGCACGGGTATAGGCGGTGGTAATTGCGCTGCCACTGACCGATTCTGTCTGGGTATTTTCCACTCGCTGGTAAACAGTGCCGTACAACGTGTAATCGTTACGGGCGGTGCGTGTGCTGGGACTGCTGTCCAGATCGACACTGCCTATATAACTGGCGGTGTCGCGCTGGTTAAACCCTGGACTATCTGCCTGGGCATAGCTCTGCACCGGCTCCACCCAGTGAGTGGCACTGCGGCTGGCAACTGTGAGACTGGCATCGTTGGAGGCATATTTTGCCTCTAGCGAATCCGTCGTTTCTGCAGCGGGGTCTTCAATATAAAGATTATATCGGGTGCTGCTCAGCACCTCGCCCTGGGCGGTGTACAGGGTTTCACTCAGGTAGCCCTCCGCATCGACAAAGAAGCGCACCCGGTCGGCATCATCATAGTATTGATAAGTGGCGCGGTCGGCGCTGCTATTGGCCGCCGGACGCAAATCCTCCAGGCTGACACTCTCCTCAATACCGACCAGGGCATCGCCGTCTTTAATCAGCAGGCTCTGCAGCTGGGTGCCACTCACCGGGGTGCTGTAGTGCGTGGTTTGTATTTGCCGCCCCTCGGCATCGTAGTGGAATTCCGTAATTGCGCCCGAGGCACTGATCACCGCCACCATCTGCCCTTTATCATCGTAAAGGCTGTGGCTGACGGCTCCGGCGGCATCCTGAGTGGCCCGAATGCGCCCAAGGTGATCGTAGAAATACTGGACCTGCCCGCGAGCACTGAGGCCGTCGCGGGTATCGTGATAGACCTCACTAATCAGACTGCCGTTGGTGGCGTAGGTGCGGGTTACCTGTAAACCATTGGCATCGGTACTGATAATCTGCGACTGAGCGTCATTGTAAATACTGGTGCTGGTGTAACCCTTGGCATCGGTACTACTGAGCAAACGACCGAGCCCGTCATAGACATAGCTGGTTTTATAACTGGAGGAATCTGCACCTGTGCCGCGGGGGTCCACGGTGTGCAGCAGTTGGCCACGGGCATCATAAACGGTATAGCTGGTGGATTCAGTACCATCGAGAACGCCGTCCCCATTCACATCCACGGTACTGTAATCAGTAACGCTATAGACCTGACCGCGGAAGTCCAAACGGGTATCGCTTCTGCGTGTGGCATTTTCTAGTTCGCTACTGAGTATGTCCGCCTGGGTTTCCTGCGCCCAGGTATTCAGGGCACTGAGACTAAAATCGATATCGTAACTGACACTTGCCTGGGTGTAGGTATCCACCAAGAACTGATCAAAGTAGCCGTGGTGCAAGTAGGTGATACTGCTGATAGTGCGCGCGGTAGCGGTTGCGTCGTCGTAGCGGGTCTCTTGTACCGTGCCGTCGTGGCCTACCACATAGCGCAGGCGCTGCATGTCGTCGTAAACATAGTGGGTTACCCGGGGGTCTGCTGGCATTTCCTCGCCATCGCCATCGGGGTCCGGTTGCAAGTAGACCGTTTCCTTAATCAGCTGGTTATAACTGTCGTATTCCCGCTCGAGCGTATTGCCCTGCCCGTCGCGCAGCAGGGTTTGATTGCCGCGACTGTCATATTCGTAAACCGTGGTATTGCCGCTGTGATCAGTTTTTGAGGTTAAATTACCTTCGTCGTCATAACTGTACTGGGTACTCTCGCGCACGCCATTTTGGTCTGCAGGGGCTTTTAATTCGATAACCCGTCCGGCGCCATCAAAAACCAATTCCGTTTGCGGCCCGATCCAGCTGCTGGCATCGGATTCGGGGTTAACCACTTGAGTAATTTTGGTGGTGTTATTTTCCAGGTCATAGCTATAGGTGGTGATACGCCGATCGCTGCCATCCAACTCTTCTGCAAGACCGGAATTAGAGTGGCGACCACTGCGCACTTCACTGACCCGATAATCTCCCAGGCCGTCGACATCGACGTACATAAACACCATGTAGCTGCCATCGCTTTGCTCAATCGTGTGAACGCGATTACTGCTGCCGTCATAGGTGTATTCGGTACGGTATACATTGCCATCGGCAATGCTGTTATCTTGTGGGGTTAAGTCAACGGTTACTGAGTCCAGCCGCCCCTGACTGTCGTAGCTGTAATACAGCCGCTGCTGAGCAGCGCCATCGGTGCTAACACTAACACCGGTAACTTTACTGCCGCTGTAGCTAATGGTGAAACTCTGCCCAGCCACATCGGTGATGCTATCGACCAAGCCGCTGCTGTTATGACCAAAAACCAGTTGCCGGCCCTCGGCATCCACGCGGGCCACCATTTTCCATTCGCCATTAACCTGACCGTATACTTCTTCACTGCGACTTGAGCCCTCACGCCAGACCCATTGATTGCTGCCACTGTCATAAATGATTTGGTCGTGGGCACCGGCGCCGTCACTTGAAACATAGGCCTGTAGATGGGCATCAAACTGGTAAATTGTTTCTGAGCCATCACCACCGATACGGGTAACCTGGCTGCCCGTCTGCCCGGGACTGCCAATCAGGTTGATCAGCTGGTTGGAAAAATTGAAGCGAAAACCGTCGTTGTTATCACCATCAATCTGCCCTTGGCTGTTGTAGGTGCGCAACATGGACAAGTCGAGGCCAGCTGCCGCTACAAATTCATCCTGTTGGCGCAAAACCAGGTTGCCGGTTGAGGCGTTCACATAAACAGACTCACGCCCTTGACCAAAACTCGCTGAACCGATACCGGTCTTTGTACTATTGAAAAGACCCAGCGTATCTCCACTTATAATGGCTACCATGCATTTCCCCGAAAAAATTTCATTATTCTGCTTATATAGCGCGCAGTGTATTAGCCCCATACAAATGCCAATAAACACCAACGCTTTAAATATATATCCAACGTTTTACCCAAAACGTGCAGAAAAAATTTCATTTTTTATCTAAAAAAGGGAATTGACCCACAAGCCACTACTGAGAAAAAGAACTGCCATAAAAATTTAAAGTAACAACCAAGCAAACATTCAACATCGCTTGGCAAAGTTGCAACCTATTCCTAATAGTTAGAATTGTTATAGATAGAGTATAAGTAGGTATGTACAATGAGAATAAGCACAAAGGAGATTGATGATGTCACAAGAAAATTCCAACCTGGACCCCGAAGAACTACTTCATTGCGCAATGGCAGCAAGCGCTGCAATGCAACATGACAGGGCAATTGACTTATTTAAGCGCAGCATCGAAGGTGAAGCACATCCCGCAAAACACTTAATGCTTGCTGCTGAGTATGCACAAGTTAAGCTGTTTGACCGTGCCATACAGGGAATGAAAAAGGCAATAGAAATGGAACCCCTTTTATGGGTAGCTTATTTTCAGCTAAGCCAAGTTTACTTAGTAAGTCAAAAAATCGCAGAGGCCAGGGAAGTTTGGCAATATTTAGCTAGCAGTCCGGAAGCTCCAGATTATTTTCAACTATTCTCCAGCGGCCTTCTATTAATAACAGAGGAAAAATACCCAGAGGGAATACAGTTACTCGAAAAGGGAAAAGAAAAGAATAATGAAAACCCAGCTTTAAACTCTGATATAGACAAGATAATTCAACTAACCTCCCCATCCGATACAGAGGGCAATACGACTGAAGCCTCAAGCAATATAGTCATGAATGAAATGTTACTTTCCAAATACGGATCAAACTAGCCACCATGAAAATAGAAAATCAACCCATCCCCTTCGCAGCCCCCCCTTCAAAATCAACTGCGACAGAGACAGCCAAAAAGGAAGCCCCCCCCCTCTCTACCGGCAGAGCCTCCGATCTCAAGTCATTAGTGACCGAAAGAATCCAAGAACTTCAAAGAGAAGGGGCCGACATTAAAAGACAACGCGAGGAATTAATCAGGATCATTTTAAATGAAGAGTTTTCACATAGAGTTCCAGGAGGCATGTTAAAAACTATAATTGAATCCGCATTAGAAAACGCAGAAACAAATAACGCTTATAAACAGAAGGTAGAACAGCTATTAAACGAAATAAATCAACAGAAATGCTAACAGAAAAACAAAATAACAAAGCCCCACGTTTCAACCTTTATCAAAACCATCATTTATTTTATCTACGCAAAAATAAAAAAGATTGTAAGCTGAACCCCACAGGAAAAACAAAAATTCACCTACTCTGAATTAGACTACACACCTCACATTTACCCCCTTCGCAGCCTAACAGCCAATAAAGTAATAAATGCCTCGCAATAAAAATGAGAACCATCTCAATTAAAGACCCGCAGCTCTTTCAAGGTGGGAATTATAGAGCCTGGGCGCCACATTAAAAACGCAGAACACCAATTACGGCAAACGGTCACGTAGGAAGACTACTTAAAGAAGTTTGGTTTTGGTTTTACCGCAGCGCTCACAGCGATATTCAGTAACCAACTTTCCCAGCTTTACATCAAACTTGCGTTCGGTAACCACTTTCCATTTATGAAAACCTTCCCTGCATAGGGTGCTGCCCTTGTGCTTTTGCCAAGCGGTTTTTCTTTTGAAAGGAATAACATCTCCCATTTGTTCTCGCACAATAAAGTTTGAACACTAATTTTATTTTGGAACAATAAAGTTTGAACACTAATCACTTCAAGAGCCTAAATGTACCTTTGGGGTATCAAACAGGTGAGATAAATGAAGAGGTAAGTTGCTTCAAATTACACACACATACCGACAATTTTATCCTAAAAAAAGAAAAAATTAGATATAGCATACCAAAAAAATCTTTATTAAAAAAATTCTTTCTATTTATTTGCTTATTGGTTGGTTACAAATCTAGCGCTCATACCTCATCATTACAAGTGAACCACCCGATCTTTGATGGAATCCATCTAGATTTGTAGCAACGCAGCCACTAATCCTCGGCAATGGAGCGCTCAGTCAGAAAGGTCAGAAATAAAAGAGTTATCTAGGTGGTAAAGACACGTTGGTCTTGCCCACAAAAAGTAGACACTCTAACTATGCGTATTTTCGCTCATACTCTGCTGGACTTACATAGCCCAATGCAGAGTGCCTACGAACTCTATTGTAGAAAATCTCAATGTATTCAAACACCTCAGATTTTGCTTGCTCTTCGCTTTCGAATGTTCCGGCATAGACCAGCTCGACTTTTAGCCTGCTAAAGAATGATTCCATTGCCGCATTATCCCAACAGTTAGCCTGGCGACTCATACTCGGCTTGCACTTGCTTTCGGACAAGAGATCCTGGTATTTCTGCGATCGATATTGCACACCCCTGTCAGAGTGAACTAGCAGTCCAGGCTTTATTGGTCGTCGCTCTAGGGCCATTTTCAATGCTCGACGTGTCAATTCATCGGTCATCTGCGAGTCGAATGCCCAACCTACAATACGTCGAGAGTACAGATCCATAACTACCGCGAGGTATAGCCACCTATCCAGAACCCAGATATACGTAATGTCACTGGTCCAGCGGCAATTTGGTCGATCCACATCAAAGCAACGCTTAAGTAAGTTGGCGGAGACGTTAATGCTCCCCTCTACGGGCTGACTATATCGAAAGCCTTTGCCGTTTCTCGCTTTAATATGTTCCTGTTGCATAAGCTTAGCGACGTAGTTCCGCGAGCATGGCTCACCTAACTCTTGAAGCTCGCAAGCAATTCTAGGCGCGCCATAACGACCTTTAAACTCAACAAACGTCTCTCGGATTTTCTCGATTGTTCGTATCTCTCTAATCGTGCGAGCAGATGGCAATCGCCCCCGCCATCGATAATAACCCGATCTTGAGACTTCTAAACACCGACACATCAAGCTAACCGGGAATGACCCTACATGCTCTTGTATCAATGCGTACTTTACTCTTGGTGGTTCGCAAAGTACGCAGCTGCCTTTTTTAGAAACTCAACCTCCTGACGAGCTTCATGCAGCTCCTTCTTGAGTTTGCGAACTTCAGCGCTTTCCTGTTTGGAATAGTCGACACCGTCTAAACTATTGAACTGCTTATCAGACAGTCGATTAAATTGACGACGCCAGTTGTAGATCTGCTGTGCGCTGACGCCTAGCTCTCGCGCCACAGAAGCCGTTGTTGCTCCAGCCTTTTCCGCTCTCTTAACTGCTTCTCTGCGGAACTCCTCCGTATACGCCTGAGTTCTTTTCTTACCCATGATACACCTCCGTGTTAGGCCTAAACCTAACTATACAGGGTGTCTACTAAACGTGGGTAAGTCTTACGTCTAACGCCGCCCCCAGCTGCATTTCCCTACTTAACCAGGGAAATTAATAAACCCCAGCCCCCATAGCCTCTGAAATTCCCTATCAGATAGCAGGAATACACCTTTCGATAATCACAGATACTCAAGGTTCATATCTCTATCCAGAGATGGCTAATTCTGCGCTCTTGCAAGAGCGATCAATCGAGAATTACTCTCCTCCCAGTTTGCCTATGATAATTAGTAAGTGCCGGGAGGGTGCGCGTGCATTTTGAATTCAGAAGTAAAGTTTCAGCACACTATCCGCAACACAAACCAGGCGACCTGAACCTTCAACCTCTACCTCAATATGATTGATCATTTCCACACTACGCTTCGATGGCACCAGGGACTTTAAAGTCGTACGAGCTCGGATACGATTGCCAGTCTTAACTGGATAAGGAAAACGCACCTGTTCAAGGCCGCAGTTTATAATCATTCTAGCTTCAGGGTAAGGCGGTTTTTCCGGATTGACAGCATCGGTGAGCTCGGGAATTAGCGATAGGACCAAAAAGCCGTGGGCAATTGTGCCTCCAAACGGCGATTCAGCCCTTGCTCGTTCTGGATCAATATGAATCCACTGGCGGTCTCCAGTTACTTCGGCAAAACTGTCAATGCGCGACTGGTCAACTACAATCCAGCGCCCAATATATATCTGCTGACCAATACGTGCTTGCCAGTCTTGGTAGAAAGCGATGGCCTTAGGGTTCTTAATGACTTGTAATTCACGATTGGTAGCAGGATCAACAACCGGCCCAGCTTTCGAAGTCCATGAATTTTTAAGCAAGTTACTGATGTAATAGGACAACTGATGCAGGTGATTATCATGGGTGCTTTTGAGGTCCAAATTGTTAATCCGAGCCCTAAGCAACCTTTCCTTTTCCCTGATGTACTCGAGCACGTCCATCATCTCATCCTGTATTAATGACATTGAAGCAGCGTAACTGGACCTAAAATTAATTTTGTGCGGCAGCTACTTCCAACTCCACGTCTTGTTTCTAAAACGCCTTGCGGCTGAGTAGGTTAAAATGGTTTGTTTCCAATCGACCCAAAGGCGACAACGCCGGCGACTCCATCGCTACACAAAGCCAATAGCGTTGCGCCAACGTGCAAAGGTTAAACCAAAAGCTCCCCATTTCTCTTACCTTACACTCAAGCCACGTGGCTGGTTGCGAGTTAAGCAAAGATACAAGATCAAACTCGATCGTAGAAAAAGGCAGTCGAAGCCCCAAACCACACACTTTGGACACAGACTCTTTAATGCACCAAACCCTTGTTAACAATTCACAGTGAGCAGTGCTTGGGATAGTCATTACCTGGTCATATTGCTCTGGACTAAGTAAATGCCTGAAATTTAGACCTGAGCCCAGTTCACGAGCAAGGGGCTCCAGATCTATACCTGGATCAACGGTAGAGCTAAGCGCAATCGCGACCACACCACTAGCATGAGAAATACTAAATTTTATTGGGGCCACACTTTGGTTTAAAACTCTAGGCCTGCCTTGCTCATCAGGGAAAATTTCCCAATCTGCCGGCAAAATACTTACGCCACTTTTAGCGGATAAAACATAACGCAATAGGTAACGACCAAGCAGAAAATGTAGGCCCGCCGCTCGATTAACAATCCCACTATATCTTTTCTGCTCAGCCTCGCTAACTGTGGTGAAGACAGTTTGCGGATCATGCTCGATTAGAGTTTCAAACTCCTTCACGGTAGCAATCCAAAGACCTATATCCCTGTTAACTCCAGTCTTCATAGGGTCCGCTCAAAAAGAATAATGCAACTTAAACTCGATAAAATCCTCATCCCGTACTGGATACAGCCAAGTATCACTGCGGCCCACATTGAGGAATAAAAACGCCCGAGTTTCGATTCTAAAATAATCGCTCAGACGGTGTTCTAAGCCTAAGTCGAGGTAGTTGCCATGACTATCGAAGTCATAACTTATGACCCCTCGAAATTCGCTGTCACCGGTATCACCGAAGCTAGCTCTAAGGCCGACAAAGAGATCGTTCTGACCTAATGTTTCAGCTTGCTCATCCCTATCGTCGATTAGATATTCGGCGATCAAGGACAGATCTTGCATACTATCCGGTAGCGAATAAATCGGGTGCTCAAGGCCAACGTTTGCAGCAAAGAAACCTTGCTCCAGTTCGCGACCAGTTTTCGCTTCCAACTTCAAGGTCGTGTCGCCGAGGAGATAAAGTGTGTCCAGTAAAAAATTCTCGGTTTCGATGTAAAAGGGAGTCAACATCGTCGCTGAAGGGCTAGGCCTTACCAGTAGTGGCGCCCGCCTAGTGCCTCTGAAGTAACCGATCCCTGTTTCTAAATCACCAGCGTAAAAATGGCCTCGCAGAGCAACATCTCCACCTCTATTCGAGCTTTCAAAAAGTGCCCGGTCCGAAATCGGTAGTCCGAATGACGGGCGCTCTGGAAATTCTCGCTCACGAAAAGTTGGCAGATAGAATATCGATAGTTCGCCGTTATCAAAACGCAGACCTAAAGATGCGAAGGTCTGCCCCATCTTTTCCTTTCCGTCGATAGCTTGGCGCAAGTCAGCCTGATTAAGTACATTGACTATATTCAGAGATTCAGAAACGCCCCAAAAGAAAGTGCTAACACCAAGATTCAGCGATAACTGATCACGGCGCCAGTGAAGGCTGGCTTGGCGGATATCGGCATAACGACGCTCCCCATCCTGCTTATCCCAGCTACCAAACAACCGCAGCTTATAGCCAGTATCACCAATATCCCCCTCAGCATTTGCTTCAATTTCCAGCCCCGGTCCGAAGCGGTAGCTATCATCAATGGCCAGCGACTCCTCTTCTGCAAATATACGAGCCGTGGCCGCGATATCAACAGAATACTTGTCAACCTTGACCTCTGCGAGGACCGGCATAATGGTAAGGCTTAGACACAGCTGCACCCAAAACGCTAAACGCAAGACCCCCATACCCTTAATCCCGGAGTGTATTGCGATGGAAATTCGCAACTGAGAGACCGGTACCAAACTCGATGCGGCTATAGCTTAAGATCGTTACGTTTCCACTCTGCTGATTATGCATAACCACCTCCATGGGCCTCCAATAACGATCGTCGTAGAGGCGAAAATCCCTTGCGGAAAAAGTCTTGAGCAGCGTTTCCTTACGGTCGAAATAGTCTATACGGAAGATACGTCGAGCACTCTGATCAACCCAGACCCGCTGCCGGCTATATGCAGAGTGAGAGTCTTCTGGCACTCGGTCAATTACGTCACAAACCAGGGCACCATCTTCGCATGATTCCTCTCTCACGTAGGTATAGCGGAAATCGTCGACCGCCTTATCAGACAAGTCCTCGAACGAAAACTCACTACCGACGAACGCACCACTCTTATTGCGAGATGAGATCCTCTTAATACGGGAATAGGCAGGCAAATATAACCACTGCTTATCGGTATCCTCTAACTGCGGATGCGTTAGAAGCGCCGTGCCCCGGATATCGGCAGGAAAATTGAAGCGGATTAACGATTTGTCTCCACCCTCGTGACTCTCAAGTGAGCTGATCTGCAGTTCACGTTGAGTTTCATCTCCGGCCCTGTTGCGTAGAATCATCGTCAATTCGGCAACACTGTCGCCGTAACCAAGATCACGGTTATCCACTGCCACTGCGACCTCCCGCCCCTTTCTAACATCGCTAGCAGCGCCTTGAACCGGCAAACCGATTAGGCCACAAAGTATTGTCACTGGAAGGAGGAGACGGTAATCAGTTCGCATTATTTAGTTCCTTGTCGGTACGAAATTGCAGGTTCGACGTACGTGTCCTGCGCATAAAGGTTAGAACCAAGGCCGGTAGTAATATCAAGTCAAACACCAATGCCAACACAATAGACATCCCCGTGAGCATACCCATCTGGGCATTTTTCTCGAACGCCGAGGTCGACAATAGAAGGAAGCCTATCACTAGCAGCATTGAGCTAATCACGATCCCACCCATAGTCTTACTAATGGTTTCGCTTACGCTATCTTCAGGACTGAGCCCCCGCTTTAGACCGTTGACATACTGATAGAGGAAGTGAACTGTATCATCGACGATTATGCCGATCGCCATTGCCGACACCCCAGCCAGCCCCATTGAGATTTGACCATTAACGAGATACCAAAATCCAAATGCTGCCGCGACTGGAAGCAGGTTTGGAACCAAGCTCAATAGACCAATATCGAGTGAGCGGAATACCAGCATCAACGTCAATGAAATCACCACAAACGCTAGCGAGGCACCTTCAAGGAGACTTACAATATTTGATTGACCAATGTGGGAAAAAATCACTGCGGGACTGCTGTGATAGATATCAATGGAGCGAGGTTGGTTTTGCAATAACCACTCTTCGACCCGTTTTTCAAAAGCAATTAAGCCCACCGAGCTTAGATTCTTTAATCGTGCAGTCAGTTTCACCGAGGATTTATTCAAATTCACCTGATGGGTCACATCACGACCAAACGGCAACGACATCTCGTATAGCAGGAACTGCTGTGCAGCGGTAATTGTATCGCCAGGTAACCGGTAAGAGTCCTCATCACCACCATTCATCAAACGGTTAAGATCCTTGATTCGGTGCAGGGGGCTTGCAGTTGTAAAAACTTCTGGCTGCTCATGTAGCCAGTCATCGAATGTATCAAGAAACTGTAAAAACTCTGGCTGAAACATACCGTTCTGCTCTGGTACCGAGAGCGAGTAATCGATTGTATAAATACCAGAAAAGTGGCGATCGATACGTTCAGAATCAGCACGGAAGGGCTGCGACTCATCAAAATAGCGGATTAAATCATCGTTTAATTGATTCAATGGACTGAGTGCAGCGACGCATAGGGACAAAGGTAGCATTAGCCACAATATCCGCTGGCGGTAAGCGATAACCCAGCCTGACAACAAAGCCATGCGATTAATCAGTCGGTTGGCACCTGTTTCCCGCGTTGAAAAACGAATACGCAGCAGAAGCTGTGGTAGAACCGTCAACGACAAAAGTAGCGAGAAGAGCACACCTAAGGCAACTATATTGCCAAGATCTCGAAACGGCGGTGAGTCACTGAAATTCATCGCCAGAAAACCGATAATAGTAGTGACATGGCTCACCGCAATCGGCTTGAGATTGCGCCGGTAGGATTGCAAGACTGCTTCTTCACGAGAAACACCACTGCGTATCTGGCGCTGAATATAGCTGAGGATGTGGATGGCCGACGCTACTATCACCGTGAACATGATGATTGGAGCCGATACTGATGGCGCAGACAATTGAATACCGAGCCAACCAGCTAGACCCAAAGACCCTAGCAGTGCCAACACTACTACCGTCAAAATAGCGCCACCTGCAGCAGGTGATCCGAGAATTAGAGCAGCGCTGACCAGCACAAAAAGGATCATCAACGGTATCAGCGTGATGAAGTCTTTTTTTGCCGCCTGGAAAAAGGCACCGTTCATCTCCACCACACCGGTGACAAAAAAACGATGATCCGGATATTCCATCTTGAATGACTTAATCAATTCATCGACAGCACCGGTAACGGCTAGCACTTCGGCCTTATGGTCTAACCCTGGCAACCGAATGGTCGCATTGATCGCGGTAAATCGTCCGTTCTTACTAACCAAATTGCCAACCAAGTCCCTCTCACTACTAGCGGCAGTTTCAATAAAGGCGATCCTTTGCGGCGTCAATTCGTCAAGCTCGTAGACGAACTCCTCAATCAAAATATCATCGTCTTCAGCAGAGCTATAGGGGAAGTTCGTTAGCGAATCTACTCGAGAGACATGGGCCGTCCGCCACAACGCGCGTGTCATTTCATGTATAAGGCTCAGAGTACGCTGGTTGTAGATGTTGTCATCCACCGGTTCAATCATGATGAACACGTTATCAGTCGTGCTATAAGTATCTTGCATCTGCTCCAAGCGCAGTAGGTCACGATCGTTATCATCGAAGAAAACGCGATAATCACTGGCCAGCCCCATCCGTTTTAGGCCAACAGCCGACATCAATGTGAGCAACAGCACCAGCGCTAATAGCCACTTACTGGCGCCAGAGCGAATGATCCAATCGGTCTTTATATTTTTGTTCAAGGTATTTCTTTCCTTTCGGATAAAAAGGCTCGCAGCGGCACCATTACTCGCTCTACATCCTTCTCAACCCCCATTACCAGCTCCGACGCTCGACAACTAAGCCATTTACGTCCCACTAAGAAAAGCCCAGGCTCTGGAGTCCTTCCATAGTTTTCAATGAAGCCCCTCTCATCGACACAGTGCGGCAACTTTAGCCAGCTCGTTCGGTCGCAATAGCCTGTTGCCCAAATCACTGTATCTATGTCATGCCAACCGACGGAGTCGAAACGGATTTGACGGCCAGAGCACTCCAAAGCACGGCCAACAATCTTTACGCCTTTAGCCTTCAGCCGTCTATTGTTGTATTCACCACAGGGGACAGGGTTACGCTTTTTTAATATCTTCGCGATGAGGCTGTTCTTATCGGCGGAAAGGATACGCAAGCGATCAAGCCACCAAAAAATATCACGTCCGAACAAACGGTTGGGAGGCAGGCCACGTGGGGAACCCGTGGCCAAAAACACATTGCAACGTCCCGCTAGCCGGTCCACGATCTGACGCCCAGTAGCACCATCCCCAATAACGGCAACAGTGTGGCCATCAGAAATGACATCGGTTGAGGCGAGACTACCGTCTAGTTGCTGCACCTCTCCAGCAAGTTGGGAACTTATCGCCGGCACCTGGGGTATCTGATTAGCACCAGTTGCATTGACGATACTGGTGGCGAGCAGAGACGTGCCGTCGGCAAGGTCGACCTGAAAACTGCCGTTCGAAAGGCGATCGAGACCAACAACTTCACAGCCTTCTCGAACCTGAAGATCAAAGTGGCCTGCATAGCTGACCAAATAATCAGCTATTTCTACTGTAGTCGGGAAGCCCTCAGGATCGCCCGGAAAGGCTAGTCCTGGCAGGGCACAGAATTGACGTGAAGTGAATAGCTTCATACCTTCGAGCCGGTTACGCCAAACGTCGCCAATACTATCCCGTTCAAGCAGAAGGTAGTTGAGATCAGCCTGCTGCAGCATTCGTGCGGTGTGAAGACCGAACTGGCCTCCACCGATAACTATGCAATCAAGTCGCGACATCAACTGCGCTCCAAAGCTGTTCTTGAAAAATTCTTTTCGAGATGTGCCACAAGAGCGTTAATCGTTGGGTAGTCGAAGGCTAGCGTCGGATCGATGTCAACAGAGAGGTGGTCCTCCACCATAGTCGATAGCTGGACATGGTCTGCCGAGTCTAGACCTAGACTTGAGAAAGAGGTGTCACTGTGCTTATCAATCGAAAATTCTGGTGTCTTAGCAGCGATAAAATCTGTGATCTGTTCCACCAGGTTTTTCATTCTAAATTCATTCGTCATCTTATATTTCCTATCAACGGTTCATGCGAGCTGCGCCTCTTCGGCTGCAATCAGATCCCTGCAGGCAGTCCTACGAACTTTGCCGCTGGTGGTTTTCGGAATACCGCCAGGCTTGACCAGCAAAAGCTGGTCGAGGGCGACATCATGTGCCAACATCACTGCCTCACGCAGCTCCTGTCGGAGTTCATCGTGGTTTCGGTTAAGAAAGGCGTGGCGGCGAATCTCAACAATGGCTGCCAGTCGGTTTTGGCCATTGCTATCCACAGTGAAAACCGAGGCTCCGTTATTGCCTGCCGCATCAGGATGGTCACTACAGGTACGTTCAATATCGTATGGATAAAGGTTGCGGCCGCGCAGGATTAACATTTCCTTAATCCGCCCGGTGATATACAACTTATTGTCACGGACGAAGCCCATGTCCCCGGTTTTGAGGTAATAATGACCGTCGCAGGGCGATATACGAGCACCGAATTGCTGCTTACTAATCTCAAGGTTGTTAAGATAACCTTGTGCTATTGAGGCACCACTAATCCATATCTCACCAATACAACCCTCATCTGCTAGCCGGCCACTCTCCGGATCAACAACCTTCAAAATCATCCTTGGCGTGATACGACCGCAGCTAACCACTTGACGCCCCTCACCAGTAGATTGCAGTCGACCAGAGTCAAATGCTGCGGGATCGAAAGCCAGGGTTTCAATGCCTACGCCTTTCGGTCCTCCAGAGACAAACAAAGTGGTTTCAGCCATGCCGTAGCAGGGAAAGAAAGCAGTAGAGGAAAAACCGTAAGGCTGGAAACGTTCAGCAAATATCCTCATAGTGTCGGCGCTGACAGGCTCAGAGCCATTCAAAGCCACCTTCCAGCAACTCAGGTCTAATCCCGATAAGTCCTCTCGCTCACCTATGAACTTGATGCAGTGCTCATAGCCAAAATTAGGTGCAGCAGAGCTATGAATTCGATAGTGAGATATCAATTCTAACCACCGGCGTGGACGCTGAACGAACTTCATCGGTGGCATGAAGACGTAGGTACCACCAAGGAACAATGGCTGCAGCATATGGCCTATCAGTCCCATATCGTGGAACTGTGGCAGCCAGCCGCCAGCAATTACACCTTCGCGGTGGCCACACGCCTGCTGGATAGCCAATTGGTTATCGATAATGTTGGCGTGACTTACCATCACACCTTTGGGTAGATCAGTAGAGCCTGAGGTGTACTGAACAAACGCCAACTCATCTGGAGCCGGAAGAGGTAACTCTACATCTTTAGCAGCACCAACCTGCTGCTCATCAATCCAGGCCTGGTCGCCCAAATTAATCGCCGGTAATTCTGCTAATTGCTCAAATAGCTGTTCACGAGTCTCAGCGGTCGTCAGAATGGCTTTGGTCTTTGCATCACCAAGAATACGAACAGTGCGCTCTAATTGCTGAGCATTGCGACTCAGGTTCAGGGGTACAGCAATGACGCCAGCCGCGAGGCAGGCGAGGAAGTTGACCACAAAATCAAGACCAGCAGGGAAAAGCAGAGCAAGCGGCTGGCCTCTATATCCGCGCTCGACTAACAGTCGGGCCCGTTCCAGTACCTGCTGATTCAGTTCACCGTAACTCAGCGATAGAGCACTATCAGGCCCATGAGGCTGGAATACGCAGGCGGTACGGCTAGGCTCATTAACCACGTGTCGGGCGAACTGATCCATGAAGCGCTGAGCTGGAAAAATCTTATCCGTCATGAGCCCAACTCCTCACCCTTTAAAGCTCATGCTTTTGAGCTGTGCCACGCACCGCTGCAATGAATCAACAAAACGATCTATATCATCAAGGCTGGTAAAGCGGCCGAAGCTAATCCTGATCGCACTTTGTATTTCTTCATCACTTAGCCCCATTCCTTGTAATACAGGCGATAGTTGACGGGTCTTGTTGTTACTGCATGCAGAGCCAATCGACACCACAATCCCATCTTTCTTTTCCATTAACAGAGCAAGCGCCTCACCCCGAATGCCTGGAATCGATAGGTTTAAGGTATTGGAAATCGCCCCCTCATAATGACTAGCACCATTGATATGTGTTTCGATAGAGGATTTGCCAAGCTGTTCGATCAAGTGCTGTTTGCACTTCAGACAGTGATGATCCCAGTACTCAAGCTCCCTGCGACATTCGTCAGCAGCCTCACCGAGTCCGGCGATAGCGACCAAATTCTCGGTACCAGAGCGCATTGCCATCTCTTGTCCACCACCATGAATCAAGGGAGATATGCGATCTATATTCTGGATATATAGGCCGCCAATACCCTTGGGACCATAGAATTTGTGTGCGGAAAAAGAAACAAAATCAGCACCTAATGCCTCGACATCAAGAGGCCGCTTACCTACTGCTTGCACTGCGTCGACATGGAACGGAATGCCTCGGGAGCGGGTCAGCCTTGCCACCTGATCCACAGGTTGAATAACGCCGGTTTCATTGTTCGCATACATCATGGAAATCAATCTGGTGTCAGGCCGGATAGCTTCAGCGACAGCCTCAAAACTGACGGCGCCACTCGGTCCCGGCTTCAAGCAGGTGACTTCGAATCCGAATTGGTGGGCGCAGTATCGGATAGTTTCTAGAACTGAAGGGTGCTCAATCGCCGTGGTTAGGATATGGCCGGCCCTACCCAGGTCGTTCATCAGGCTTCCTTTAATAGCCCAGTTATTGGCTTCAGAACCGCCGGAGGTAAAGAAAACTTTTTCCGGCGCGGTACCCAGTAGGCTAGCGACATGGGTCTTTGCTCGCTGGATTAGCTCACGATTACTGGTCGAAGGAAGCGTACGCCCCGATGGATTAGCAAAGAGCCGAAGCGCAGAGGACATAGCCGTAGCTACAGCCTCCGACACCGGGGTTGTGGCGTTGTAGTCGAAGTAACCCTCAATCGAGTGAGCATTTGTCATGGCATCACCTCCCGACAATCTTTGCCAACTAAGCTCAGCAACCTATGATGAAGCTGCTGCAAAATCTCAACACAATGGTGTTGTGATGGCTCTAGTTCACCAAGCATGCCTTCTATTTCGCTACTTGTTCTCCCGGCAAGCTGTTCCGGTGCCAACCCCTCAAGCGAGGCACAGAAAATGTTGGCCGTCGCCACCGAAGTAGCGCAGCCCCAAGCTCTAAAGCGAGCACTGTCAATCAGTCCATTGGTGATGTTGATCTGAACGCGAATCCGATCTCCACATACTGGATTGCCAATTTCATATTCGTAATTGGGTTCGTTGATATCACCGACATGAGCCGGGTCGGAAAAGTTGTCAATGATGATGTCGTTGTACATGTTGTAGCTCCATCTTGGACAGCTGTAATTAGGCGACGACTGGACAACTGCCGCTAGCAGCCTGCTCTGCGTCCAAATCTTCAAGCCGCTTATCTAAATTAACCGCACAGCAACCAAATTCTTTTGACTCAGGTAGGCGCATTACATACTGCATGCGTTGACCACTTCTTCCCGAACGACTCGCTTCAGGCAACAGTCGCACCAAGTCCTCAGTAAGCATGAAACCAGGCGTCGAACGTGCGAGAGGGTCAAGAATTGCCAATTGGCCGGTCTGGCCCGGTTCGACCTCTCGATCTAGTTGTTTGGGGTCTCTTACCGAGAAATGAACGAAGGGGGAGACATGCTTGATTCCATACTCATCGTCAATAGCAATGACATTGGATTCAACCAAGGCGTAGATGTCACGGATCTGGCTCTCTTCAACGCCCAAGTACTCGATACATTCACTGTTGAATTCTGCACGTGACAACATCTGGCCTGAGAAGCGCTTCCACCCCCCAAGAGTGATGATGTAACTACTCTTATCGAGTTTAATTCGGGTGTTGGTAGCTTTGAGGTAGCTGATAAAACGATTGATCAGGAATGGAGGACCAATCAAATGGCGACTGAATTTATCATTCCAATCCTCAAGCTGTTCTAAGGCCTCTTCGGGCTTAAAAGATTCTTGCCGAACCATGAATCTATGAGTGTCCAGCAGACCTGCGAGCATATTGAGGGCCTTGATCATGCCCATTTCAGGAATTTCCTCGGTTGAGGGGCAAAGATAAAGGCCGGCACCTTTGGAGATCTTTAGGAATTCGCGATACATCGAGTAAATCCCCAGCACCGCATTGTCAACGGTGTCCGCGCAGCGGCGCGAAACGCTGGGAATACCAGAGGTACCTGTGCTTCGCATTTCTAGCTCTACATCACGTAGGCTGACTGAAAGTAACTTATGGCTATCGTTTGATTTAAAAAGCTCAATGGGAATCAGAGGTATTTTGATCAGGTCAGCTGGAGTTGAGATCATATCCGGTGTCACTCCTTTGCTATCGCAAGCGGAGCGGAAAAAAGCATTGTTCTCATAGTGATAAGCGAATGCCTCATGGATCAAGCCTGTCTTGAAATCCAGTAAGTTATCCTCTGTCATCGAATAGAGTTCCGCCACAGATGACAGTGCCACCTTTAAAGGGTCTAACCCGTTTTCCTTGAGTATGTTTTGTAACTGTATCGACATTTCAATCTCCATTTTTAAAGTCAAATAAGACACGGCCTCAATCGTCTATGCGGAGGCATTTAGGCTATTTTTTTACTGTTTTAATCAAGCTGATATATATCAAAAAACTTAACAAAAACCTCAAAGCTTGAATTAAGAATGGTTTAAACATCAGAGAATTTAGAACTCGACTGAAAGACCCATCCGGGAATCATGCCGGGTAAACCTGCCGGGTAAATCTGCCGGGTAAATCTGCCGGGTAAATCTGCCGGGTAAATCTTTGACCACCATCAAGAGTCTCTACTTATCGATTCTATTTATTATTTTCCGAGAGAAATATTAAACACATTAGAAATTTTAACAATCACTTCAAAGTAATTTTCTTTATTTTTTTATTTTTCTTGCCGCGTAGTATGGTTTTTTTTTGCTACATGACCAGCCCCTCTCACTTACACCCACTTACAATCTTACCCCTTCAAATTACCTCTAAAAATTAGCCAGAACAATCGGTCCGCCAATCACATAAAAATCATCTTGCGATCATGAACTCACAACAAAACGAACAGGCTTTATACATATTTTTTTTACTATTGAAGCTTGCACTCACACCTGAACTCCGACTCCCAACGGGAAACCCAAGAAAGCACCTTGCCGCCAATTACAGCAAATTACAGCTTATATTTTGGTAACATATTGTGACCAGCCAATTAACAAATATAAACTATTTGATGACAAGCTTAATAGAATTAATTCAATCTTAGGGGTAGAGTAAATTCGCACAAATATTCAAGCTTACATTGTCGTTTTTCCTCAATCTTTAATCTCCCTGCTATTTTTCAGCAGAAAATTCGTATTTTTAAGTAAAGATTGATACATCACATTCATATAAACCACACCACAATTAACAACACGCCCCGCAACACCAAGTAATTTATTGGATATTTTTTTATTACAACGATCTACTTTAAGGAGAATAGTACCAAGTAAGGCGCAACTGTACTTCCACCTCCTTTTCTTTTACCTACACCAACTAAACGCCATTAATTCTCATGACTAAAATAGAAAACTCAGTCTCATTTATGACAACCATCCATAATAATCTATTTATTACTCTTTATTTTTTAACTATCAATAAAAAATTATCCACATTATCTTTGCGAGATTCCCTATTGCACAATTAAAACCACAGAAACAATGGCCATTTTCAACACACAAAAAACCAGAATACCGCTTTAGACATCCCTCAGAAATACCCAATCGTGCTTACACATTTTATTACCATGGGAAAATATCTATTCAGCAGGCACTTTAGAAGCATCCACCAAACTAAAAATGCTGAAAGCTGAGCACCAGGGATAGATTTACCTACATCCGCCGATGAACTGAAAAACATTATCTTTGCCGGCCAGCTTAAAGAAGCACTACAAAATCGGCTTCAATTATAAAGCGCATACCAAACCTCGTAGATGTGGCTGAAGATAAGATCTGATTTCTAGCTAACTTTAGGAGTACTTTGCAAAATGAGAGAGCATACGGCACACGCAATCTACGTAACATTTTCTTATTTCATCTAGCAATGGCGATATTTAGTATCAAAAGAAACAGAACACCTTCCTAGTACCTCCGAGCCACCTCCCAATTAAGCCCCATACTTCACCCTAACTTAGTGTTAAATTATTAAACTCAACTTTCCCACCAAAAGTATCCACTAGACCGGAAGTTATGAAGAGTATAAATTTTTACAGGCACAGAACCACACACTTAATTGAAAATCGTTATCATTACCAATATTACCTATAGAATATGAGCGACAGAGAACTTTCTGAAACATCTAACTCGATGAAACAGCTGCTCGACAATTATTTGCCATACGGCTTTAAGACTGAAGAGATATAGATCAAATCACCGATCTAAAGCATTGCACCATACTTTGCCATGAAGCTCACCTAGTAGACATTAATGTCGCGGCTCAATATTCTTTTCAACAGAAGGTACGTATCAATTTTTAGTTACAGTCGGCTAAAAATTTAGAGCTATAAAAAAAACACTTGAGGACTTCTTAGGCTTTTATGCCCCAATGAAAGATATTCAACACCTAACAATACTTCGACTAGATCCTTTGGAGGCTGTAAGGGAATATTCGGCAGCATATAATAATAAAATTTCTGCCTAGACCATCTAGGTCAAAGGTGAAAAAAGTGCGTCATGTCATAACGCATTAAAATGGATGCACAAAACTGCTCTATGAGAGAAAAGCACTCATAAGTTCGCCAACTCAAACCTTAAGGGATCATTGCATCTTTTGCTCTCAGAAATTAGTGACAAGCATCTTCAGGTAAGACTCCCATTGATCTACAAACTATTTTAGACAAGCCACTAAGAAGTTGATATTACTCATACTATTAAAACCTTAAGGTCACTTAGGATATTTTGGCTTTTCGAGTGGACTCCCTCGCCTCTTTAAGAATCAAAAAACCACCTCGAGTGACAACAGCCGAAATTATTAAGCCTATAGCAAGATCAGGAAAACGACTATCGATTACCGCCACTAGTAGTCCTGACACAATCACTCCTAAATTTGCGACAACATCATTGGCTGAAAAAATCCAAGCGGCTCTCATATGTACACCCCCTTCCCTATACTTTGATATTATTAGGAGGCAAACAACATTTGCTAACAAGGCAGAGGCCCCTATTGATATCATTAGTATACTTTCTGGCTCGCTTCCAAAAAGTGATCTCCTACAAACCTCATACAACACCCACAATCCCAATATAATTTGAATTATTCCACTGACATTAGCTGCCTTAGCTTGATATATAACCCCTCTACCTACAACAAATAAAGAGATCCCATACACAGCAGCATCAGCCAACATATCTAGAGAGTCAGCAATCAGTCCTGTTGACTGAGCAAACCATCCAAGAATTAATTCAAACACAAACATAATTGCGTTGATCACTAGCAGCACCATTAAAGTGCTTCTCTCTAATTTATCTGCTTGCTCTACACCGCAACCACATTCAGACATATTCATGCCCTCTCTAAACAGAACTCCACTTAGGGATATTTATGTTTTAAACATCAACAATTACTTACTTCAAATTCTCTCTCGAGGCTAGATCCTGTCTTTCTTTAAAAATTCAGATCATATTTATTAGTCAACCTCATGAGAAGTCAAATTACAATTCACTAAAATCAGAGATCAAGGGCACCAGCACTTCCGCCCACTCAATTTAGGACCTATAAAGGTTGGCATTGAACTAGAATAAAAATCTGCAAGCAGTAAACTCATACTAAACCTACACACTAAAAACCCGTCACTCCATTGAGGCAATAGAAACATCTATTATTTTCTATTTATCTTATATAAATATCAAGCGCATCCATTTCTTTCATGCTCAAAAATGAACCAACAAACACTTAAATATTTTCATTAAAATTTTGCTCACCCCTACCTAAATATAAGCAAAGGTGAGCATCATAAATTATGTTTATATTTTCAATATACCTTCTCTTCCATGCACTATCCGATAAAGCAATGGCAGTACAAACAAGGTTAGGAGAGTAGAAGAAATTATGCCTCCAATTACCACCGTAGCTAGTGGTCTTTGAACCTCTGCTCCAGTACCTACATTCAAAGCCATAGGAACAAAACCGAGACTTGCAACCAACGCAGTCATCAATACTGGACGCAGGCGGATCATAGCACCATCGATAATGGATGTGAGCAACTCACCACCTTGCTGACGAAGTTGTCGGATGAAGGAGAGCATTACCAAACCGTTTAACACCGCCACACCAGATAGTGCAATAAATCCTACTCCAGCAGAAATAGATAAAGGCATATCGCGCAACCATAGGGACAAGACACCTCCAGTAAGCGCCAGGGGTACTCCACTGAAAATAATTAAGGCATCCTTGAATGAACCAAAGGCCATCACCAGAAGTCCCAGAATTACCAATAGTGTCAGTGGAACCACTATTGAGAGGCGAGTACTGGCGGATTCCAATTGCTCGAAAGTGCCGCCGTATACTAGCCAGTAACCTGCAGGCAAAGAGACCTGCTGATCAATACGGCTCTTCGCCTCTTCAACAAAGGACCCCAAATCACGGTCGCGGACGTTGGCAGTTACCACAACACGGCGCTTACCATTTTCCCGGCTGATCTGGTTGGGGGCAGGGGTCATTTCCAAGTTAGCAACTTCTGACAAGGGCACATAGCTACCCAATGGGCTACCAGTAGGTAACGGAACAGGTAAATCCCCAAGGTTCTCATAGTCTCGTCGCAAGCCTTCCGGCAGACGCACTACCAGATGAAAACGGCGATCGCCTTCGTAAATCAATCCAGCCTCTTCACCTCCAATAGCCGCTGAAACCAAATCTTGCAAGGTTTGCAGATCTATTCCATAGCGGGCGAGTGCGATTCGATTCGGCACTATTGATAGAATCGGTAGACCCTCCACTTGTTCTACACGAGCATCAGCAACACCCTCAATTCCATTTAGCACACCGAGAATTTCATTTGAAGAAGCCACCAGCTGATCCAGATCATCACCGAATACTTTAATACCCAGGTCTGCACGTACGCCGGAAATTAGTTCATTAAAGCGCATTTGGATTGGTTGGGTGAACTCGTAGTTATTTCCCGGTAACTGACGCACAGCTTCTTCGATTTCAGCAACCAATTGTTCCTGGGGCAGTTTCGGATCGGGCCATTGGTCACGGGGCTTCAGGATCACAAAATTGTCGGCTACATTTGGCGGCATTGGGTCTGTTGCTACTTCTGGTGTACCAATTTTTGCGAATACTTTATCTACTTGAGGAAACTCCTTAATACGCTGCTCCAACAAGCTTTGCATTTCTACAGATTGCTCTAAACCGGTACCAGGAATACGCAGGGCGTGTAAAGCGATATCACCCTCATTGAGCTGAGGAATAAATTCAGAACCCAGTGTTGTTGCAAGCCAGCTGCAGAACAGTACTAATGCAAGAGCCCCAGAAAGTACTAACCAGCGCACTTTCATTGCAGCAATCAACAGTGGTTTATATAAAGATTTGGTCGCAACAATAACTTTGTTTTCATTTTCACTGATTTTACCTGTCAGGAAAACAGCAACTGCTGCAGGCACAACGGTCAATGAAAGCACCAGTGCAGCGAGTAAAGCCATCACTACAGTGGCAGCCATGGGGTGGAACATCTTCCCTTCCACACCTGTAAGCGAAAATAGAGGGATATACACCACGGTAATGATCAAAACACCAAACAAACTTGGGCGAATCACTTCGTTGGTAGCTTGGAATACTAGCTCCAAACGCTCTTGTAGGGGCAGCTTGCCTCCGTTGCGATGCTGGGCTTCGGCAAGTCGGCGAATCGCGTTCTCCACAATTATCACGGCCCCATCGACAATCAGGCCAAAGTCAAGGGCTCCGAGACTCATCAGATTGGCGGAAACACCCGTTTGCACCATGCCGAAAATGGTGGCAAGCATGGAAAGCGGGATTACCGCTGCAGTAATAAAGGCGGCTCGAATATTTCCCAGCAACAAGAACAATACCACGATAACCAGCAGCGCACCCTCAACAAGGTTTTTTTGCACTGTAGCGATAGCTTTATCTACCAGAGTGGTCCGATCATAAACCGCCTCTACCTTAATACCTTCAGGTACGGTTGATTTTATTCGCTTTAAGGCTTCCGCTACACTTCGAGCTACCTCCCGGGAGTTTTCCCCTACCAGCATCATAGCTGTGCCCAATACGGTCTCTTCACCATCGCGAGTGGCAGCACCGGTGCGAAGCTCTTTTCCAATAGCTACTTCGGCTACATCCGAAATTTTAACCGGCACCCCGGCGCGACTGGTAATTACCACATCCTCAATTTCGGCAATATTTCGCAACTGCCCTGGTGAACGCACCAGAAGTTGCCGTCCATTCCCCTCCAAGTAACCAGCGCCGCGACTTTCGTTATTGCGGCTCAGCGCTAGAGCGATATCTTCCATGGATACGCCAAAGTTAAGCATCTGTCGAGGTTCGGGTGTTACGTGATACTGCTTGTTATAGCCACCGATGGTATTAACTTCAGTAACTCCGGGGACTAAGGATAATTGCGGTTTTATAATCCAATCTTGAATTTCCCTCAGTGAAGTGGCGTCGTAAGGCTGCCCATTGGGCTGGGTGGCGCCAGGCAGAGCCTCCACTGTGTACATAAAAATCTCACCGAGTCCGGTAGCAATGGGACCCATTTCAGGCTCTAACTCCGGAGGCAAATGACTTTTAATACTACTGAGACGGCTATTAATTAAGTTCCGAGCAAAATAGAGATCTGTACCCTCTTTAAAAACAACAGTGACCTGGGACAAACCGTAGCGAGAGAGCGAACGGGTATATTCTAAATTAGGCAAGCCGGCGAGTGCCGCCTCCACAGTGTAAGTAATCCGCTGCTCCGCCTCTAAAGGTGAATAACCAGGAGCCTCGGTATTAATCTGTACCTGAACATTGGTGATATCGGGAACCGCATCAATTGGAAGTCTCTGATAACTCCAAACCCCCAGGCCCACCAATACAAAGATCAGGGACAGTACGAAGTAGCGCCGCTCAATTGAGAAGCGCAGTATACTTTCAATCATCTTCTGGCCTCATTTAATGGCTATGTGCAGCGCCGGACTTTTCAATATCCGCTTTGATCAGGTAGCTGTTCTCGGTGACATAGCGATCACCCTCATTGAGGCCACTCAGCACTTCGGTTACAGTGCCGTCGCTACGGCCGAGTTTTAGTGGACGAATTTCATAGGTTTCTCCCACTTTGATAAATACCACCGTCCAATCGCGGAAAGGTTGTAGTGCACGATTCTCGACCACTAAAGGCACAGATTTTTCATTGGTTACTACTTGGCCTTGGACCATTAGATCGGTAGTCCAGAGCTCATTGGGGTTTTCAATCACCGCTCTTGCAATCGCGAAGGGCTGACCATTACTGCTCGGAGCAAGGCTGCTGATAGTTGACTCAAAAGAACGCTCACCAGCTGTAATTGAAACCTGTTGCCCTAATTTGATCTGATCGCGACGCATCGGAAATACTTGCAACTCAGCCCACAGCTGGTCGTAGTTAGCTATGGTAAACAGCACCCGTTCGCCACTGAATTCACCTTGGCTGGCTTGCTTATCAATTATCTGACCGCTAATAGGAGCGACCAATGGATAAATTTGCAAGCTGTCATTGGATTCGATAGAAGCAAGCTCTTCCCCTTTCGCTACCAAATCGCCAAGCGTTTTTTTAACAGTGATTACGGTTCCTGGGTAACGTGCACGCACATGACTGAGGTTACGATGATCTATCGCAGTTTTACCATATAAGGTAACGCTTTCTTTAATTATACCTGGAGCAGCAATTGCAGTTTTAATGCCTGCCTTTTTTGCCATTTGTTCAGAGATCTGCACTCGACCTTCATGGGACTCATAATCCCAACTTGTGCGCTCGCCGTTGTAAAAAACAGAAACGGCAACATCAAAAGAGTGAGGTTCCTTTACTACGCCTTCACCGCGGTAATACCCAACACTATCCTCCCAGGCAAAGGGTATTTGATCCACTTTTCCACCAAGTCTTTCAAGCTCTACGGAAACACGAGCATTCTCTAAAGGTTTACCATTAAGAGAAATCCAGGCTCGAAACTCTGGCTTTACACCACTTTCATAAATAAGCAACTCGGCCGTTAGATCCCCCTCAGTCAGTAAACGGCCACCATTGGGGCCCTTTTCCTCCTGATGCTCATCATGTCCGCCATGGTTATCACTATGTCCATGACTAGAGAATTGTTTCCCTTCCTGTTCATCATGCTCATCATGGCTATCATTGGAGCCCAGCTCTTCATCTTGCTTAACATGTTCATCATGACCACCATTTGCATGACCCAGGCTTGCAATCCAAAATCCAGAGAAAATGAGGAGTATGGATAATATTGCCAGGCGAATTACTTTACTTAATCTGCTCATATCTAAATCCAAAATTATTTTCCGCTTCCTACACTCTCGGAACCTAAAGGCCCTGCTGTAAGCTGCTCAATCTCAGCGCCGAAAAGAAGTACAGACCGCGCTGCTTCGATTCGTGCACGTTCAGCATCGAGCAACTCTTCCCGAGCAACAATTAAGTCAAGATAAGAACTCCGGCCACGACGATAGGCACGATCTACTTCAGTCAATGCCTCGCGAAGCTTAGGGATTACAGAATCCTGCAAACTGGAGACAGTAGCCAGGGCCTGTTCGCGACCGGTTACGGCAAGAAATAGCTGAGGATAAAGTTGTAGTAATGCCGCCTCACGACGGAGCATAACCTCATCCAATTCAGTCATTGCTGTTAGCTCGGCACCACGATTGCGTTTTGCGGTAAAGAGTGGAACTTCGAAACCAGCTAAAGCTGTAGTTTCGTCAACAGCCCGATTCACGAGAAGACCTGCAAACCATCCAACATCAGGCTTTGAGTTGGACTGGGTGAGACGAAGCTGTGAAGCACTCAGTCGCTCTTCGGAAGCAAAGCGCGCTATAGCTGGGTTTTCCTGCGCACGCGCATAAAGTTCCTCAAAACTAGCGCCGGGCTCAAAACGATAGAGCTCACTGGAGTCTACTCGATAATCTATACTCGGCTGTCCCCACAGAGCCGATAGGGCATGCCTGTAGTACACTAGCATGCTCTCATCCGTCTGCTTAGCGAGGCTTGCTTTTGTCAGGGCGGACTCCGCTCGTAGGCGTTCAGAAACCGGGCTAGCAGCAGCGCTGACTCTGGCGCTGACAGCGCTTAGCGTTTCACGTGCGAGTAATACCTTCTCCCTAGCCAATACAGCTAATTCCTGGGCAGCAAGAACCTGAGCATAGCGACGGATAACTTCTGCCAGAAGATCTAGCGCCTTAGCTTGCTCATCCGCGATCAGTAAATTACGCTGGGCATTGACTACATCTATTCGAGCTCTACGTTTATCTCCTAGCTCAATTACGGAGGATAAAGTTACCGTCAACTCAAGCTCATTGTCGGCATCATCCTCGGGATCTGGCGCATTATTGGAGCCACCATCACCAAAGTTCTTGTATTGAGCCTCACCTCCTAGGCTTAACGCAGGCCGCAGTGCTGCAGTCTCTTCAGCACCATCTAGACCTCTTCTCTGTAATGGGAATACCGCAAGCTCCGGATTCTGTGCGAGCGTCAGCTCAATCGCATCTGGTAATGTCAGTAAATCCCCCTCCTGCGCGGATACTGATTGCGCAGCTAAATACATTATCGCCACCATCAACTGGAATATGGCACGACGACGAATCACACTCTCAGTGAGCGTGCAGTAAAAATCCATGGGTATCTCCCAAGTCAGTTTTTAATTGCGCAAGGGGGCCTTGTAGCTCTCCTTACTCGCGCGGCATTAGAGCAATCAGACTTGGGTTATAGGTGGGCGGAGTAGAGGGGTAAAATAACCACTGGGAACACGTGTATTGCCGAATTCTCGATAATTAACGATTCCGCTCAGAATAGAGAGTAATGATTGACCTACCAGGGCGGTAAAGGTACTTCCATGGCAATGACAGCAGTGATTACATAAATCCAGAAGAAACGAAGATTGATCAGCCTCATCCCCGCTGGAGGGGATCTGTAAGCTTAAATCAGAAGGGGAGCTGTCCGGTTGAAACGGTAAATTGCCGGGCAGATCTTCATCATGATGTAGAGACAGGTGATTCGTTACCTCCTGAACTTCTTCATGGCTATCATAGAATGCACCTGCGGTCTGAAAGACCATAAGCACAATTAATAGAAATGATAGTCGAACTACATTCATAAAAGTTACAAAGAGACCAGAATCTACTGAATGGGATTCTAGCAAGTAAATTCAGACACCTCAACTTAACTCACTGCCCTAAAGTTATCATTAACCCCAAAGTGGCTATTTGGTCACACCTTCTCTCCAAGTGAGGAGTCAGCCTCTAGAAGAGGTCAATTTACAGTTAACGACACTTACACTAGTAAGGAGTCTATCGGTCCCATAGTCCACGGAATTTGGGTTGGAAAGGTAGAGCTTTAAAAGGGCTATATTCTTCAAGTAATCGGGATGCGAGATCATAATACTAATGTTAAATTCATTAAGTAGATTAAAATTCTTTCAGGAACCGTTAACCTTGCATGAAAGTGGGGGATTAACTTTGAATAAGCAGCCCAAATAAAAGTCTATGCGACATTCATTTAGGAATGATTTTGATAAGAGAGCTTTCGTGAAGTCTTAGGAGGTTTATTCAATTATACGAGAGGGCAGAGTTTAAATAAGCCCACATTATAACTTACCTTGGAGAACAAATGAATGAAGACACTTACTCGTGAATACTTATCAGAAACCCCTATGCTTGACTTTGAGAATAAAACCATTCAGATGTTAATTGAAAATAAGAAATGGCGTAAGCTATCTCAGTATGACGCCATTGGTGCCATCTATAAGTTTGTTCGTGATGATATTTTATTTGGTTACAATAGTGATGATCGTATTCCGGCTAGCAGGGTACTGAAAGACGGGTACGGACAATGTAACACTAAAGGAACATTGCTAATGGCTTTGCTTCGCGCTGTTGGCATTCCTACACGCATTCATGGATTTACTATTTTTAAAGACCTTCAGAAAGGTGCCATACCTAGTTATCTATTCTATATCGTACCTGAACGAATTATCCACAGCTGGGTTGAAGTATATTCAAATGATAGGTGGATCAACCTTGAAGGATATATTATCGACCGCCCATACCTGAACAAAGTCCAAGAAGGGTTCCGTAATCAATGCTCTGAGTTTAAAGGCTATGGTATTGCCACAAAATGCCTACAAAACCCACCCATTGACTGGGAGGATAAAGATACATTTATACAGAAAGAAGGTATCGCAGACGATTTCGGAGTTTATACGCAACCTGATGATTTTTATCTGCTCTATGGAAGTAATTTAACTGGCATTAAGAAATTACTATTTCGCTTCGTGATCCGTCATTTAATAAATATCAATGTTAAACGGATTCGAGCAAAGGGCTTAGGTAAATGTAATACCTTAGAATTAAGCTGATAAAGTATAGCGATACCACCTCTAGCGAGGGTGTTCAAAACTCTGCCTAATTACCACCTATACTAAGCCAATTTTCAGCAGTCTTTCCGGCATTGGAGGTGTCCGAAGAGAGAAAAAAAAAGTCTTGGAATGAGTGCTGATAAGTCGAACCGTCGATTAAATCGATATTGAAATTCTGCCAAATATCGCTGCGCATATTTCGGCCTAATCGCATGGTAGGTACTACGCAGTGCACTTTTTAGATTGCCGAGTACCGTATTCACCCAATAGAACTCAGGCTCTTCAACAGAAGCTCGACCACCACCACAAACAATCTTGTCATGTACACAATTAGCCTCTGTGACAGCATTGAAGCATGCAAGGCCATCTGAGATAACCATGCTACCGCTGCAAAGATGCTTTTTGCTCCAGGTAGAAATCTCACTGCTCCTGAAGCCCTTGATAATAGAGAGCTTGATACGAGTAGGACGTCTATCTTTGGTAGTTTCAACGGCAGCCACAAAGGGAGTTTTACCCTTAGCTCCGCGCCCCGGCTTGCATCCAGTATGTTCACCACCGAGATAGGCATCATCCAATTCAATAAAACCGGATAGCTTGTACTGTTGGTCCCGCTCCATCATCACCTGCATGAGTTTCTGCTTCATACGCCAGGCAGCGTTGTAAGAGAGACCCAGATGACGAGCCAGCTCCATAGAGGAAATACCCTTCTTATCCTGGGTAATCAGAAAGATACCGAGAAACCAAGTAGTAAGGGGCAGTTTGGTGGAGTCAAATATCGTACGAGAAGTAATCGATGTCTGACGTCGACACCGGTTACATTGCTTGAGCTTGCGGTAAGCGAGGTTGCAATGTTTGTCATGTCCGCAGTGAGGGCAACAGAAGCCATTTGGCCAACGCCATTGACAGAGAGCATCGAAGCACTGCTCTTCTGTACCATAAGCTTTAAGGAATTGGGTCAAACTAATACCCTTCTGGAACTGTACCTTGTTGCGAGCCATGGTGTATTCCCTTACAGATCAACATGATAGCTGTATTTATATACAGTTACATGTGACTTAGCAAGGGTGGTAATTAGGAAACTCTGTGTCAGCCAAATAGCCTCATAGGCTGATGTATTTCTCCAGTCGATCTGGGAAGTGGATCGTCAGCTGTGATAGTGTCAGATTCCAATTTTGAATTGGGTGCGTCCAGCGTTCGGAGGCTTTTAGTATACCGGCATAGAGAAGCTTCAGTAAGCTATTCTCATTGGCGAAGCCGCCCTTGGTCTTGGTCAACTTGCGGAACTGCCTGTGTACAGCCTCCACCGCATTCGTAGTGTAGATCGGTGTGCGGACGTATTCCGGGTATTTAAAGTAGGCCGAGAGAGTCGGCCATTTACCCCGCCAGGACTTAATCACCATTGGATATTTGTCACCCCACTTGGTCTCCAGCTCGTCCAAAGCGTGCTCGGCGGCATTGAGCGTTGCCGCCTTGTAGATGCATTTGAGATCGGCCATAAAGGCCTATTGATTCTTTGAAGCTACATACTTTAGTGAGTTGCGGATCTGATGGATGATGCAGTGCTGGATCTCGGTCTTAGGGTAGATGCTCTCTATGGCCTCAGGGAAACCCTGCAGGCCATCAACACAAGCAATGAGGATATCTTTGACCCCACGGTTGTGGAGATCGGTCAGAACACTCAGCCAATGATGTGCGCCTTCTTGATCGGATAGGTAGAGCCCCAATAACTCCTTCTTGCCTTCGATATTGAGGCCAAGAATCGTGTAAATGGCCTTGCTGGCATAACGACCGTTTTCCTTGATTTTGTAATGGATAGCATCGAGCCAGACAATAGGATAGACAGCCTCCAGGTCGCGCTCACGCCAAGCTTGTAGTTCAGGCAGCAGCTTGTCAGTAACGGCATTGATGGTGCCGTTGGAAAGCTCCATTCCGTAGATATCGGCAATATGTGTGCGGATGTCCTGATAGCTGTTACCCAGGGCAAACAGGGCGGTAATCTTGCGTTCCAGTTCGTCGGTAAGCTGAGTTTGATGCTTCTTGACGATTTGAGGCTCGAAGGTGCCGGCACGATCCCGCGGCGCCTGCAGCTCGAAGCTGCCAGCGGGGCTTTTCATAGTTTTTGAGGTGGTGCCATTCTTGCGGTTGGGCTTATCCTCGCTGGCGAGGTGCTCTTCCAGCTCCGCTTTCATGGCAGCTTCAGTGAGTTGTTTGATCAGAGGGGTGAGGATGCCATCTTTGCCATTGAGGTCTTTACCCTCGCATAAGGCTTTGACGGCGGCATCCATATCGAAAGTAGGTTTGGTCATGGGTCATCTCTTTTTTGCTAATAGTAAAGAAATGACACAGAATTCTGAACACTACCCCTCTAGCTCTAGTCTGAGATCTAAATATGTAACTTAACTGCCACTATAGGAGATATGGTGGGTATCATTTCCTTTAGATACGATATCTATAATGAGTCCCAGAAAATATAAAACAATCTTTTTGAACAAACCCAGGATTACATAATCATATAAAATAATTTAACTTTCATATCAACAACCAATCAAAGCGGAGTATCTAAACAATATTAAATCGAGTACTCTTGATCTTCCCGCAATAAAAGATTAAGAGTCATAAAATACAATAGCCATCTATGAATAAATGAGACAAATTTCTATGACATGAAAGGCAGAGGTTAAGCCTCTCATACAATCAAAATTATATTTATAATAAGTACATCACCTATTCGCATCAAACCAACGATACATTTTTTAAATAGTCAAGTAAGGAAGTATTCTCGAAATATTACGTGCATCATCCACACCGCGATGCTGCTGACCTTCAAAGACAATACCGAGAGACTGTAGAGCAGATCCAAGTCCTGAACGACGCTTCTTACCTGTCTTTTCTTGCCATACTGCTTTCAGGTTGATATGCGGTTTAGCAAAAAAATCTGGCGCGCAACCGTGCCGTATCAGCTCTACTTTGATCTGCTTCCAATCGTATTCCCCCCAGCTAGCCCAGGCTTGATACTCATAATGAGATAACCATAAGTTAAGGAGACTCGTGCTTTCTCTGAAATCAGGCGCACTAGCCACCATGCTATTTTTGATACCTGTAAGTTCACTGCAAAACTTACTAAGTTTCGGATTAATCATTGGTCTAACAAATTGACTATGACTAGCTAAGATTTCACCATCCAAAGTAGTCAGTACAAGTCCGAATTCAATGACCTCCATTACCCCAACAGATAGTGGGCGATCATTCCAACAAGTTGCCTCAAGATCTACAATCAGCAGGTGCTTAATACCATTGAAGCAATTCTGAAAAACCATGCTAAACCCTATAGTATTTTTTAAAAATGAAAAAAATCCCATTAGTATACGAAAATTATAATATACATATAAACAGAGTGAGATATTTAGAACGAGCCCGTCATCAATTGACATGGCTCAATAGAGTATTGTAAATTTTTCAAGGGATATACTATATGGAAACAATAACATGTCCTTTAAGTACTTTTAATTATTAAATATTAGATTTCTTGGTATATCATTAGGTATTCATAAAAAATAATAAGCCATTTCAAAATATATGTGTGTATATTTATGAAGCTCTATAGCTCTCAGAACAAACTTATCAGCAAGCTAGATAGAGAAACTACAAACCACACAATATTTCTATCTTTACAATATGGTATAACTATGTTTAGAGCACTGCAACAGCCGGGTGAATCCATCCATTCCTTTATATTAAGAGTTTTTATAAAAGCTGGGTTTCGGAATATAAATAGCTTAATAGCTGGCGGGGGTGGATGGAGAGAGTACCCTTCAATTCCGGATACAGCCAAAAAATATTTCACTTTTTATCCCGAGAAAGTACTGATTGACATTTTTGACTCTACTTACTCTATCGGAACAGAGGACACTTTTAGCAGAAATAGATTTACACATTTTAAAGGCTTCCCGCAAATTCTTAACTACTCTCATGGACAATTTACTGGAAAACGAATACCTATTAAGTTTTGTAAAAGGTGTATTGAAGAAAAACTTGCAAATCAGGGCCATGCGTTTTTCGAAAGCAAGTGGTTATATATATCATATTGCGAAAAGCATAACTGTCCGTTATGGCAAATCAAAAGAACCCCTTCAGTAAAAAACAAAATTAAAAGCGTGATTTTAGGTGTTTTATCGGCTAACTGGGAGAAAGTATCCAGCTCAATAAAACATTTAACTTCAGAAGTTTACAATAATAAACATTATGAGGACCCCATAAGTAAGTGGAAACTTTACTTTTCTCCCTGTGCAAAACTAACCTACATAGAATATTTTGTTCAGACTTTATCCTATCAGAAAAATTACATTGGGAAATTTTCTGATAGGAGATCAGCAGAACCCACGAAGAGCGACCTGAACCTCTTAAGAGCAAGATTGAAGAGATATTGTCATATGAGTTTTTATGATGTGTACAGTAAAGAATTGCAATCAAACTATAAAATCATTAAAAACTTCGAAAAAGAAAATTTTGAAACTATAAAAGTTAAACGATGGGGAATGGAGTTCCCTATACTTAAAGATAAAAAGGGAGCCTGCGCATCTTGTTCCCGATGGAATATAGATTCTTTCACTGACTGTTCAATTTCTGGTGTTATAGCTAGCTCTCGTGAAAGCGATTATTCAAGAATGGAAATTAACAGCAATAATTATATTGACTTTACAAAAAGATGTGCTATTACTTGGCTAAACATACAGAGATATGAGTTTCGCAAGAAGTATGGTTATAAACATCCCTTAGGCCTTCCTGCACCTCTCAATCAATAAATATGTTCTCTATTTTTTAGGATACCTCCCCTTAGCCTTTAGAGGTTTAGGTAGAGCAACCTCTAGCCATTCACGATCATATAAATACAACCAATAAAAGGCTTTATTACAGTGTAACTTAATATCTTTACGAATTGCTTTAGGGTGGGATTTGTAATATTTAAGGATTTTTAGCCTATAGCGACGTCGCATTGACTCCATATGGCATCGTTTACGATAAGTTACTAGTTCAGGATGAGTTGAGATAACTTGTTCTACTGATCCTACACCAATTTTACAAATTGTAGCTATTCGATGCCGGTTCATTCTTGTATACCCAAGGTGAATAATTTCATCTCTACAAGCCTTAGATAATTTCTTTGGCTTAAGATTCAAGGGGATATCGTGGAGCGCTGCAAGTCTTTTCAGATAAGTTCTACTTTTCCCTGTAATTTTAGAGGTTTCATTAAGCGACCTGCTTCGTAGAATATCAATACATTTCCTCTCTTTCCTTTTCGTCCTCATAGCAAAATCCTTTTTACGGGTTTGGAATTCAAACTCTACACTATTATGATCCTCTAATAATTGCTGGAAGGTAGAAAAAAGCCAACTTGAGAAAAAAATGTGCTGGAAGGGATTATGGCTTGCTCCTTGAACTAAAAGTTGAGAAACATATCTGAAGTCTTCAGAAGATTTTGGGAGCGAGCTATTATAAAATGGCCGATACTGCTGTGAATATACATAAAAATTTTGCATTAATTTTAGACGCCTAATACGGCCACTATTCGTTACCAAGCCCATATTATTTAATTTAAGGCGATATTTTGAAGTAACATCTATTAACGGAATAGGCCATTTGATCTTTCTTAAAAAATCATATCCAAACTTACCTACCTTATATTCAACACTAGATGCTTCTTTAGCACAGCAGGTCACTGATGGTAACAATCCAAGGTTAATTCGTTGACGATTAAGTAAGTCAATTCTCTCTAAGAGTACTGGATGTATACCACAAGAAGAGACCCCAGGGATTTGATGCGACCTATGCCAATAAGCAACTCCATATTGATTTATATCGCTACAGGCGCACTCTTGACACCATTTCAAGCATAGCGAAGAACCTGCACCAAATGATGGGAGCTGACTTTCCCTTATTGATCTCGCGCTATCATTACTCAACATAAATTTTATTATGTTATTTGAATACTTAGGCAAATAAAATATATATATTGGAGCCAATGTCTGACCAAATAAAATTTCGTACGCTTCATCATCTGTCAGGGCTGAAAGTTTTTTTAGATTCGATGTCAAAAAGGGGTGTATGGAGGCCCTCTCCTCAGCAAGATATATTTTATTAAACTCTTTACCCTTTAATCCAGAAATAGTAGCAAAGCGAATAATTCGACTAAAGAAAAGTTCATCAGGAAAAGCTTTGGGCAGGAGCATATTGTCAAATATGGGGTGAAACTTACTTTGAGGATAGATGCTTGATCGGATTTTTAAATAAAATTTCCATTTTTTTTAACTCAGCTTCAGGATTCTCTGCAATAGATGCTCGCCTTATCAAGTCTGGATCTTTAATAAGTTCATTTAAGTCACCAATAGATTGCAAGTAAGATAGCTTCTGATGAAATTCATGGTGCTGGGGGCGATTTAAATCTCCGGGGATAATCATAACTTCTGATTTCGAAGTATCTATAGATTTAACGGAAATTTCACTAGTTTCGACCTTAGACCTATTATTACTCTTTTCCCTTCTGATACGCCGAAATTTTTCAAGCCTATTTATCCTTGCTTCATCTACAGATTTTTTGGAGAAATTTATAGCTTTTTTTGCTGCATACTCCAGGACATATTCTGTTATAGACTCGTTATCTGAACCAATTACTAAACGCTGAGACTCCCTATAAATTCTTACAGCCAGATCCATATTACCAATAGATAGATCATATAATTTGTCACTAAGAGATTTAGTTAAAGGAGTTTTTTCCTTTGTCCATTGCAACACCCAAAGTTCTTCAACAAACATGGTCCACTCCTCATCATTTTTCATCAAGTCCATAGTAAAAGAAGCTTGACTTTCTGCACGTCTTGCTGTCTTTAGAGTTTTCCCCAATAATTTGTCAAAAGGAGGGTTTGCACACAGAAGAATGGGAACTCCCAATTCATTCATAAGATTATGAAGAAACCCCAGAAATTTATCTTCGCCTCCAGCTTTTGCCAAATTTAAATGCTGCATTTCATCTATTATTATGACACCTAAAAAGCTAGACTTTATTTTAGCTTCAATTTGCTTAACAAGTAGATCACTCGTTTTTTCTGGCTTAGTCTCTTCTCCTCCAAGCTTTCTATCAATTTCCGATAAAATCTTAAGACAAAGGGCTCTGATACTTGAGTTTTCTGGGCAATCTACTTTAGCCCATACTACTTGCTTAATATATAAAGGCTCACCTTGGTATTTACGATGCTCAATAACTTCTGGAAAACAATTTAAAATCTGCTCTAGCATACAACTTTTTCCGACACCGCTTTCCCCAAGTAAAGTTATACCACTCCCGTTAGATTTGAAATAACCTGTTCTAGGAGCAACTTTAGATCGTTGGTCTACAGGGTAGTGTAAATAGTTCATGGTTGTCGGCGACAGGGGATTCTTGCTTGAATAACCTTTCTTAATCGCAATTTCAATTGCTCTAAAGCATTCTAGATATACTGGAAGAGGCTGCCTTAACTCTTCGATTCTTGTAAGGTATTCAATACGCTCGAAAGCACTCAACTTTCTCTCGTTTTCAGAAAATGAAGGATAGCTACTTAATTTTTCTACCAAATCCTCATCTTTCAATTTTTTTGGTAATGCTTCGATCAAGGGGTTCCCCCGATGCTCCGGGAGTATTGCAATGTTATACTCTGCATAATTTACACCTCTCACTGGTTCCGCCTCTTCCTTTTTATTAATGAGACAGCTTCATTTTTCCTTTTTGACTCTAAGTTCTCATCATCGGGATATAGTTCTGATTTCTCTTCTCTAATGGATTCACCGTATTCAATTCGTCTATCAAGAACCGCCTCTTTTCTTCGTGTTCTCATTCCCTTTATTCGCTCAGTCTTACTCTTATCTTGTACATCTTTTTTTGTTTCACTTTTTGCTACTTGGCTAACTAATTTACGTCTATTATGTCTTTCTATAGACTTTTTACCTGGTTTATTTTTACATTTTTCTTTCTTTTTCCAATCTTTAAAATACAATATATCAGCTTGATGCTTATCACTAAGGCTTGCAGAAAACTTCATCAAGTTGCATTTAGTGAACCCTTCGCGCTCCTTAAGGCGAACATATATGAATGAAGAGTTATCTTGATCGATACGAGCTTCCATTTTCCAGCACTTGGTAGACCTGGCAAGCACTTTCCATTCTTGAAATTCTTCCCGGTCACATTCATAGTACATATCCTCATTTAAGCGGATACCTTTACTCGTCATAGATACTTCTACCGCAGGTAGAAGTTTAGCCCTTACTTCGGACTCCTCTGATCTACTTAAAGCATGCCGATGCTTTTTTAGATGGATATTCCAATAATTAAGCGGTGTAGGGGGCAATCCATTTTGCACTAACAAGACGGATTGTGCAGCTAAACCGTCAAATAGAGAATTATTATGCTCCATAACCTCATCAATAAGTAATTTTGTTACTTCATCTAATGTATATGTTGCATCGAGACGTGGATCACGATCACCTCGAATATAATGATGTCCTCTAGTTGTCCCTAATAATTCATGGACTAGATTTTTATTCAATATTTCGAATCTTCGTTCCACAATGCCTTTAAGATCGGCGCGATAAGGTGGAGCTATACTCAGGTGACCGATTAATGGAACGGCTAATTTTTCAGCGCTCTTACATATAAACTCCCCTCGATCGCAAAGCAAACGCTGGGGGATATGATGGCAAGGCCATTCATGATCTTCGATTTCGATACCGAACCTAGAACAATAACTTTTCTTATCCGTAAAGCTATTGACAAGAGCTTGACGACCCGCACGCCAAGAAGCATATTCCATAGAAACGTGAAGCCCAACAATCATCCTGCTTTCTTTATCTACCACACAATAAACAGTAGGCCTACCTAGAACATGAGAGCGCCTAAATTCAGAGACAATATGAACATCCAGTACTGTTGAATCCAATTCAAAGCAACTTCCAGGAACTTCGGTATGATCTGTCGCAGCTCCTCTTAACCCACGCTTGTTTCTTTCAAAGTCACCCACTGTAGTTTGCTTTCGGATTATTTCATTTTTTGGGATTAATTTTTTAACCCAATATATAAAAGTACGATATGATGGAACATTCGGCGACCTAGATTCACTCTCTGCCAGTATTAGTTCTTGTGAGTATAGCTCCTTCAACATTTTTTCATAAACTTGACTAAATGGAACTCGACGCCCTTTCAAGCCATACTTCTTCATCGCTAAAATAAAATTATTCTTATCATTTTCCGAAGTGTTAACCCCTTGATGTATTTCCATGCTCGGTGTAAGCATTCTTATTGGAGCTCCACGTTTAAGACCTCCTGAGACCCTAACTCTTCCAGCTCCTCCAGAATTCTTGTAAGCAGGCAGGAGGGCATTTCTTTCTTGCCCACCCCTCCAATATTGATTTAATAACCTATATATTCTCTGAGCCCTTACCCCTTTACTTTTCGCCTGATTTACCAGAACTTTGCTTCTTTCTTCAGTAGAAATCTCAAGGAGAAAATCTGGATTTTCTATTAGCTCACTTATCAGCTCAATATTTCTATCACGTTTTTTAATATGAGCTTCAGGTATCAACCCCTCATCAGCTAGCTGATAGTAGGGAAGAGGACTAAAGTTTCTTTTCACAGCTCCTCCTTTAATCGCACACAAAAATCTGGAGCTATCAATCTTAATAGGCCTTCTTAAACCTCCAGATTCTTCAAGATTAAAAAGAACCAGAATATTTATATCATAAAAAAGTTCAAGAACACGATACACACCACTATCAACCCCATCAATATCAGTTATACTCCAAACACTGTTTCGTTCAACTCGCATGCTTACCTACCGATTGATGAAAGAATATTTGTTATATCTATAACTCCAGACTCTGCTATCGGTTTACTTAAGTCTACCTCAACTTTCTTAATAGCGATTAAATGCTTCAAAAGTACTAAAGCTTCATCGTTCTTAACATCTACATTTTTACAGAATCCATTGCATATATCTTCGATCAAATTGATCCCGACATGTAATGTCTTTATGGCTTGCTTTTCTATACTTTCCTTAAATCTACGTCCTTGTCTATATGCAGAGGTAAACCACTGAATATTTTTAGATTGAATAACCGATATTTCATTCATAGTATATATATGGAAATTTACCCCCAGAAGCTCCCACCAAATACGTTCAATTTCTAATTTTTCAGCTGTACGCTTTATTGATAGTTCTTGGGCTGATTTAACAGAGATAGCCTCATACCAAAAGTCGTGTTTATCTGTGCAAGTCAAAACAAAGTCTGTAGTCATGACATTGTATGATCCAGAACCAGGCACTTTTGGATGATTTATATCTAGATTCTTTGCAATCTTGATAGAAAAGTCTAGGGGGAGAAGGGGAAACTGTTCCCTTATATCGATTACTGAATCACAGTTTTCAACCAGATAGAAGAGACAGCTTTCGTTTTCTGAGAGGGTATGATGCTCTCTATTAACTTTAATACCCTGAATTTTTCCACTATTTCCCTTAGATTTAACATCCTGAACTCTCAGCCAGGGTTTGTATTCTTCTCCAGCTCCCAGCCCATACTTGTTTTTCAGAGCTCTTTGAAAATCAGTTAGCCTCTCTAACCTTCTGTGTCGCGCCAAAACTTTTCACCCCAATCTGATTTATGACTAAAGCATTAACATCTTAGGTCTGTAAGATTTATTAATCCGGTATCTATAGTATACATACTGAGGTCATATTTAAGTGGTTGTGTTCATCCTTATTCAAACATTATGAAATTTAGCAGATCTTACAAATTCGTAGGACCGCTACGCCTAAACCGTAGAGTGTTTCTACCTATTATAAATCTGATTTTTTTATGTTATATGATTTAAGGATTGTCTTGATAATTTCTTATAAAAAGAAAATATCTCATAAAATTTTCAGCCAAAGTAAATCTACTATGAGTCATAGAAATAGGCTCTATGACTCATTTAATGGGTATTTTGTGAGTCATAGAAATAGGCTCTATGACTCATTTAATGAGTATTTTGTGAGCCATATAAAGCCTTACACAACTTCTGAGCTTGGCTTAAAATACGGAAGGCCTTAAAAGGTGGCATTCAAATCAACAGTTTGCACTTAATATCTATATATAAGATTTGGTTTGTTATCGATTTTGAACTAGTAACGAAGGATATATTGTTATATTCATCCTCATTTATTCCTGCTGCATAGGCTGCACGACTACCTCTCCCGCTGAGTGCACTCGCAGATGTGGCAATATTCACACTTTATAATTAGTGTTCAAACTTTATTATTCAGTGTTCAAACTTTTTCTACAGTGTTCAAACTTTATTGTACCGGCACACCATTAAGCCACCTCTCCTGCAGCATGACCTGAAGCCCAAGCCCATTGGAAATTGAACCCGCCGAGCCAGCCGGTTACGTCGAGAACCTCGCCAATAAAATAAAGCCCCTGCCGGGTTTTACATTCCATAGTACGGGAAGAGACTTGTGCAGTATCGACTCCACCTAATGTTACCTCAGCAGTGCGATAACCCTCAGTGCCCGCCGGTACCAATTTCCAGCTTTGTAACTTTTCCCCAGCTTGCTGTAATTCCCCCTCCCCAAACTGTTTTAGGGGGCGGCTGGTAATTTGCGCTCGCCGCAGGAAAAACTGTACTAACTTTTTGCTCCAAACCTCAGCCAAAACGCTGTGCAAGTGGCTATCCGGGCTCTGATGCCGGCGCAGCGGTAACCACTCTGCCAGATTTTTCTCTGGAGCCAAGTCAAATATTACCGTTTGACCTTCTCGCCAGTGGCTGGAAACTTGCAAAACCGCTGGCCCACTCAGCCCCCTGTGAGTGAACAGCATCTGCTCCTGGAAACTACCTTCAGCGCAAGAAGCGGTCACTGATAGAGAGGTGCCGGGCAGGGTACCCTGACGCTCTAATTGCCGTTTATGCTGGGTGAATGGCACTAGCGCTGCTCGAGTTGGGACTACATCAAGCCCAAACTGCTTAGCGATCTCATATCCAAACCCGCTCGCCCCCATGGTGGGAATAGAAAGGCCTCCGGTAGCCACGACCAAGGATTCACAGGTAACCGTTCCCATACTGGTTTCGACCTTATACCCCTGCCCCAGAGCTTGAATTTGAGTAATGCTACAGCGCGTGCGGATCTGTGCCTTGGCCGCACGGCATTCCGCCAGTAACAAGTCGACAATATCCCTTGATTTATTGTCGCAAAAGAGCTGACCGAGAGTTTTCTCGTGATAGGCAACCCCATGCTTTTCCACCAATGCAATAAAGTCCCACTGGCTATAGCGAGCCAAGGCGGACTTACAGAAATGGGGGTTGTTACTGTAGAAGTTCTCTGCACTGGTGTAGAGATTGGTAAAGTTGCAGCGGCCACCACCAGACATCAGGATTTTCTTTCCGACTTTGTTGGCGTGGTCTAGGACCAACACGTTGCGCCCGCGCTGGCCCGCTGTAGCCGCGCACATTAGTCCAGCTGCCCCAGCGCCAATGACCAATACATCGACGCTTTCAGGTAGCTGGCTGGTAGAAACCTCTGTCATAGGTAGGAAATAGTACTGCAGTAAGACCGGTGATCAGGTGCGAGGCAGGGTAACGCCGCGCTGGCCCTGGTATTTGCCGCCGCGATCGGCATAGGACACATCACAAACTTCATCGGATTCGAAGAACAGCATCTGTGCCACACCCTCGTTGGCATAGATCTTCGCAGGCAAGTTAGTGGTATTGGAGAACTCCAAAGTCACATGACCTTCCCACTCCGGCTCCAGTGGCGTCACATTGACGATAATACCGCAACGGGCATAAGTGGATTTACCCAGGCAAACTGTCAATACAGAGCGCGGGATACGGAAATACTCCACTGTACGCGCCAAGGCAAAGGAGTTTGGCGGAATAATGCAGTGGTCGCCTTCAACATCCACAAAGCTGTTTTCATCGAAGGTCTTGGGGTCAACTGTCGCTGAGTGAACATTGGTGAAAATCTTAAATTCACGAGCACAGCGAACATCGTAGCCATAGCTGGAGGTGCCATAGGAGATGAGTCGATCGCCATTATCGTTATGACGCACCTGACCGGCCTCAAAAGGCTCAATCATACCGTGCTGCTCTGCCATGCGGCGAATCCACTTGTCGGACTTGATACTCACTCCGTCCCCCCTGAATAGAATAATTAGTGCTCAATTAAAGAGGCGGAATCATAGCCGGTTTAGGCTGTGCAAAAAAGTGCCTATCCAATGAATTCTCACTTGTTGCCACTGGATAGATACTGTATAAATTAACAGTATCACTGTATACACATACAGCTCAAGACGAAGATAGTGGCCGGATCGGACTAAAATTCAGTGGTGGAATCGTGGGCAGCGCAGAAAACTTCATAGAAAACAATCAGTTAGACAGCCAGGAAAAACACCAGAAACTGGCACAGCTACTCACCAGAGCCGATATCTGGCAAGCAGCAAATGAACCCCGACGGCAACGAAACGGCATCGCCAGTGGTTATCCAAGCCTCGATGCCCTCCTAGCGAACCACGGCTGGCCAAGAGGGGCCACTACTGAGCTACTCATGGACCAGATGGGTATCGGTGAACTCACCCTAATACTACCGGCCCTGGCAAATCTCACTCAGAGGGGGCAAATGGTCATACTGGTCAATCCACCCCATATCCCCTATGCGCCCTCATTGGCCAACAGCGGTATCCACCTTGAGAACCTGCTGATCCTGCACCCCCGAGGCCCCAAGGATACTCTCTGGGCGATCGAGCAGTCCCTACAATCCGGAAGCTGTGGTGCCTTACTCAGCTGGCAGGGGCGGCAATCCCTGAACCATAAAGATCTTCGTCGCCTGCAGCTCGCTGCCCGCAATGGGGACTGTCTGCACTTCCATTTTCGCCCTCAGTGTGAAACAGCAAACCCCTCACCCGCGAGCTTGCGCCTACAGCTCACACCCAGGGAAGGAGAGCTGGCGCTAAGGCTTTTAAAACAATTGGGCGGAAACTCTGGCCAAAACCTCTATTTGGCAAGAGCAGCAAAACTGGTCCGACGGGACCAACCAATGCACTGAACGGTTTCGAGGGATAGCTCCATGCTCTGGCTTTGTATTCAATTCCCCAGGCTTCCGTTAGAGGTTCTGACCCGCGCTCAGCAACAAGGAGAAGAGGCTCTACCCCAAGTTGTGGTTGAAAAACAGTTGGTGATTGATAGAAACCCAGCGGCATCCCAATGCGGCGTTGAGACCGGGCTCAGTATTGCTACTGCATCTGCTCTCTGTGCAGACTTACAGCTGCTACAACGCGATTCCCAGCGGGAACAACAAGAGTTACAGCAGCTGGCCCAGTGGGCATACAGCTTTACACCACTTGTATCACCTCAGTCCGCAGGGCCTTTGAGCAATGGTGAGAGCACTCCCGCCCACCTCTACCTGGAACTGAGTGGCTGCCTAAAAGCCAGCGGTGGCTTCAAGGCATTGATACAACAGCTGAGCGATGAGCTTGAGCAGATGGGGATCTACAGCCTGATGGGCCTCGGCCACAGTCCCAGTGCAGCTCATATGCTAAGCCAACTGACCGAACACCGGCACTGGCTTGCGCAATCAGATTCTCCGCCCAGCCCTCAGCAGTGGAGACAGTGGATTAGCTTTGCCCCATCCAAGCTCCTTAATTGCGACAACAAAACAATTTCCAAGCTCTACGCATGTGGTATCAAGCGAGTAAGCCAGCTGCTCGCTATTCCACTCTCTGAGGTAGGCTCTCGTTTTGGTCGTCCATTTGTGGACTACCTGGCACGCCTGAACGGAACTCGCCAAGATCCAGTCTGTAGTTATCAGCCCCCAGCACAATTCCGCAGCGAGCTATTTTTCCCCAGCCCCTTGGATAATAGCGAACAGCTGCTATTTCCTATCGGTCGCCTACTAAGGGAATTATGCTCCCAGTTGCAGCGACGCCAGCTTTACACACAACAGTTAAATTGGCATATGGATTTCGGCCAAAATAAATCTCAGGAAATAACCGTAGAACTCTCCACTCCGCAGTTGGACCCTCAACGCCTAATAGCACTAACCAAGCTGCAATTGGAAAGAGTAACTCTTGATCAGCCAGTGCAGTCCATCAGCTTAAATTGCAAGCATTTACTCCCCTTGGAGCAGGGATCACTGGATGAAGATTTATTTGGTGCAGGCAGCCAACATAAACGCAATCAACAGCTATTAGACAAATTAAAAGCCCGCCTCGGTCATCAAGCACTCTCGGGAATTGCCCTAAAAGAAAGCTATCTACCAGAGCAGGCCTGGCAAAATACAGATACCCTGATAATTAAAAGTAACGCTAAGGGACAGCAAATTAAGCCCATCCAAGCACCGCGCCCCAATTGGCTATTAGCTCATCCAACCAAACTGGAAAGTAGCGAGCACAAATTATTTTATCAGGGAGAGCTACAACTATTACAGGGGCCAGAGCGAATTGATGGCTATTGGTGGCAACACGGGCGTCATGGGCGGGATTACTATATCGCAAGAAATAGAAGAGATGAGCTCTACTGGGTCTTTCAGGATCTTACAACCGAAGAGTGGTTTTTACATGGCGTTTATAGCTAAGCCTAAACCCCTTTCTTAATACTGGTCTTCACCAAAACCCAAATCCCATCACAATCAACAGATAGACGCAGAGAGAATCAGCATGAGGTACGCCGAACTCTTTTGTCAAAGCAACTTTTCTTTTCTGCAGGGGGCATCGCATCCGCAGGAATTAGTCCAAACTGCTTACAACCTGCAATATACAGCCCTTGCTATCACCGATGAATGCTCCCTTTCCGGAGCCGTTAGAGCCTATAAAGAACTTGAAAGCATCAAGTCTACAGACTCTAAAAATCCCGAGTTTAAACTAATTTTTGGCAGTTATTTCCGGCTCCATAACAACATAGAAATAGTTCTACTGGCTCCGGACAAAACTGCCTACAGCCAGCTATGCCAGTTAATTTCAAAGTCACGTTTAAGGGCGGAAAAAGGAACCTACATTACTTATCAAAGTGACCTGGTAGAGTTATGTAAAAACCTAATTGCCATCTGGATTCCAAATTTTAATAAGATAGAAATACCTGAAGAAATCAAGAAAACCTTCAGCGAACGGCTTTACATTGCCATCAACAATCACCTACATGCAGAGGGAAACCTAAAGTCCAATAGAATTACTGAGCTTGCAAGAAGAGAGAATATTTCCTTGGTTGCAACCAATCATGTCTTGATGCACTGCTATAGCCGAAAGCCACTACAAGATGTACTCAACGCAAATTACCATAACTGTACCCTGGATAATCTAGGGTATCGTATTGAGCAAAATGCTGAACGTTATCTTCGCAGCTTAGGTGATATCCAGTCGTTACACTCCAAAGAGTCTATAGACAATACCAACCTCATTGCCAAACAGTGTACTTTTTGCTTGAGCGAACTCAGTTACGAATACCCATCAGAAGTTATCCCTCAAGAAAGTAATGCGAGCAGCTATTTAAAAAAGCTAGTACAAATAGGAAGGGCTGCTCGCTGGCCACAGGGTCCTGAAAAGAGAATTGATGAGATTATCAATAAAGAACTCACAATAATAGCAGAACTGCAATATGAGCATTACTTTCTAACCATTTACGATATAGTCCAGTTTGCCCGGGAAAATTATATCTTGTACCAGGGCCGTGGCTCCGCAGCCAATTCAGTAGTTTGCTACTGCCTATTCATCACAGAGATAGATCCCCATAAAATTGGATTGCTATTTGAACGGTTTATCTCACGGGAACGCAATGAACCCCCAGATATTGATGTAGACTTTGAGCACGAACGACGTGAAGAAGTTATTCAGTATATTTACACAAAATATGGTCGCGAAAGAGCTGGACTTACCGCTAGTAAGATCACCTACCGCTTTAAAAGCGCCGTAAGGGATATTGGCAAAGCCCTTGGTATCAACGCTGCCACAATAGAACAACTTATTGCTGAACGCGCCTGGTGGGACACTCTAGATAGTTTCCCCCAGCAGATGCAAAAAGTGGGAATAGATCCGAGCAGCGCAATAGGAAAAATGTTTCCACAGTTACTGCAGCAAATATATGGTTTTCCAAGACATCTATCGCAACATGTAGGCGGTTTTGTTATTACAGAACAACCATTATACCAGCTGGTTCCAATTGAAAATGCCGCTATGGAGGATCGCACCCTAATCCAATGGGACAAAGAGGATATCGAAGATTTAAAACTAATGAAGGTCGATGTGCTCGCCCTGGGTATGCTAACTGCACTGCGTAAATCCCTGAATTATATTGCTCTATACGGCCCCAAATTGCGATTGCAGGATATTCCCGCCGAAGATCCACAGGTCTACGAAATGATGTGCAGGGCCGATACCGTTGGAGTCTTTCAAATTGAATCTCGCGCTCAAATGAGCATGTTGCCAAGATTACAACCTCGAAATTTTTATGAGCTTACTATAGAAATCGCCATTGTCCGCCCTGGACCAATTCAAGGCGGCATGGTACACCCCTATTTGAAACGCAAGCAGGGGTTGGAGACCGTGCGCTACCCTCATAACAGTTTACGCCCAGTGCTTGAGCGCACTCTCGGTGTGCCTATATTTCAAGAGCAAGTTATTCAACTATCGATGGTCGCAGCGGGGTTTAGCGGTGGTGAAGCTGATGAGCTTCGCCGAGCCATGGCCAGCTGGGGAAAAAATGGGGACTTGTATAAATTCAGGGATAAGCTTGTGCGGGGAATGCAAAGTAATGGCTATAGGGAAGATTTCGCTGAACAATTATTTAATCAAATGAAAGGATTTGGCTCTTACGGTTTCCCAGAATCTCATTCTGCTAGCTTCGCACTTTTAGCCTACTTCTCCGCCTGGATAAAACTTCATCACCCAGCGGCCTTCTACTGCGGACTACTCAATAGCCAACCTATGGGCTTCTATGCACCGGCGCAACTGGTTTATGACGCCCAGCGACATGGAGTTAAGGTACTACCCATTGATGTGCTCTATAGCATTTGGGACCATAACCTAGAAGTAGCAGGTTCTTCTTTTTTACATACCCCCCCTATTATAAATTATAATAATAGAGACAAACAACAAGCCAATGATTCACCTTTGGCATCCAGCCAAAAAATAAGCAATGGGCCCACAGTAGCTGCCATTCGTTTAGGTATGCGTCTAATTAAAGGACTCAAAGAAATTACAGCAGAAACTATTAGAAAATTAAGAAGCAAAGAAAGGATTTACTCCCTAGCACAGGTACAAAGTAGCACAAGCATTGATAAGGAACAGCTTACTCATCTTGTCAGAGCCAATGCTTTCGCCTCACTTGGTCAAAACCGCTACCGAGATAGCTGGGCCCCCTTAGATCGTAAGAAAATTGATCGTAAAATCTTTTTTCAAACTAAAACCACAATAAAAGATAACACCGATAGTGATTACCAGAGCATTGGCCTATCTTTAGCAGAGCACCCAATTGCGATTTTACGTAGGAAGAAACGCTTTCATAAGTGTGCCTTTGCCGAGGACCTTCCTCATTGCAGAGATAACCAATATATTAGTGTAATAGGAGTAGTTACCTGCAGACAGAGGCCAGGAAGTGCTTCAGGGGTTATATTTTTAACGCTTGAAGATGAAACTGGCCCTATCAATGTAGTACTTCACAAAGCCCTACAAGAAAAATACAGAACCGAAATCATAAGCAGGAAAGTTTTATTGATTAGTGGGTTATTGCAGTCGACAAATAACAGCGATCAAAATACTTATAAAACAATACACCTGGTTGGACATAAACTAGAAAGCTTAAAATGGGAAACCACTCAAGAGACTAGAGACTTTTTCTAACCGCAAATGAATACTCACCGACTCTACTAGGAAATTGAAGATCATTATCCCCTGGCATATCTAAGAAATACTGGATCCTATGAAAATGACTTCATAATGGAATAACCCCAAACAAGCATCAGACAACTGCTACACCCGCACAAGTAAAAGAGGAGGGCGTGCGGGCTCCGGGCCGGTTAGCCTCCACGCAAACAACCTAAAAACCTCACATGAACCCAATGAAAATTCCAGCAGATATACGAGCGCCACTTATACTAGCCACCTAGTGCGAGCATGTGTTACGAGTGCTATAGCTTAGAAAGCAGTTCAACAACCTCTCCCGAACGAACATCTACCAATAGCTCTCCACGATAATACCGCGCTGAGTAACCATAGACTTTCAAGTAGCCCTGTTTAGTTTGCTGACCTTCCTTCCCTTGCTCAAAGCTATTCTTCCCATAAGGAGCATATAAATTTACATTAGTAGCAATATCCTCCCCCATAAAGTCCCACATTGACAAGATAAGCTCTCGATCAACCGCAGAATCCGGCAACTCCAAAGAAACCCAAGTTGGCCCAAGCCAAGAGATATGCCCTACCACATCTTCGTGCTGGACATGATTATTTTCAAAAGAATATTTATTGACGGTCGAGAAGCTTCCATCATAGTAAGCAACTACCAAGGGGCGGCTATCTCCAACAACCCACATACCACCAACAATACATAAAAGCTGCAAAAAACCAACAACAGCCAAATCCTTACGCAAACTCGCCTTAGCTTTATTAAACACAAGTAGCGTCAATAACGGACCTATTATCAAATCCACACCGGCAATTATTTTAATGCCTTGCCAGCCACCATCCACCTCAAATAAGAAGCCTGGATACCAAACCCAACGAATAAAAGCCCCGAGCATGATAAACAACAGAAAGCTAATAGCGAGATGTATAGAGAATGCTTGTAAACGATCTTTCACTGAATTAACAAATATAGAATTAAAAAATAAACAAAAAAAAGGGCGTGAATTCACGCCCTTTAAGAGTTTTAAACCTTAGTTCTGACAGCTTCCTGGCAGAAGTTGACGCGGGTATGAATTAGTCGCATTAGGGCCACACTTCCACTCAAAGATTTGCTTGCCGCCATCAGTAGTACCAACAACAGCACCAGTAGAGGTGTAAGGAGTCAAATCAATTTGGTTGGTGGAAGCTGTTAAACCAGTAAGCTCCGCTTCATCCGCAGTAATGGTGATCACACCATCTGGAGAAACAACTCCAGTTTTAACATACTTTGTTGGTACAAATTTACAAATACTAGGCAGGATCCCAGAAACATCTGGGTCGAGTGCGTTATTAACAACATCACTCACCGCCGTACGGCAAGAAGAGGCCGCCATCATCACTTCTGTGCCTTTGGCTTTTGAGGTGTAATCCTGATAGGCAGGCAGTGCTACTGCCGCCAAAATACCAATGATCGCTACCACGATCATCAATTCAATAAGAGTAAAACCCTGTTGCTTTTTCATTGTAACCGTCTCCATACAGACTTTTAATTTAGTGAATCCCGTGAGGAAGTCGCAGAACAATATACAAGCTTCGTGCCAAGAGAGACAAGGCCCAATACCACTGCCCCTTCAAGATACTTCATTAACTGCACTCAATCTTATAACTAACACAGGAATTACAGATACTGACAAATTCAAGCAGGTGCTGACAAAAATTGTCACCACCTGCTTGAATCCGCGCTATCTCGTAACCTACCCCATACGCTCCATACACCACAGTCCTCGTACTCCCTTCCCTTGCATCCACTGTTATAATGGCGAAAATTTCAAGCGCAGGGATTGGCGACTTCGCTCCCCAGCGAAACTAAATGCGGCAGTATTAACTATGACAACCCCCTTGTTAAGCGGACTGGCCAAGCGATTAGTAGCAGACCAGGTTTTGGAGGAAAGTACAGCAGAGGAGGCTATTAAGGCCGCTAAGCGGGAAGGCCTAACTTTTGCACAGCATGCCGTTGAATCCAAGCTTCTTAGTAGCAAAGAACTCGCAAAAATTGCTACGCAAGCCTTTGGATGTCCACTTTTTGACCTTGGCAGTTATGACTTTGATCTAATTCCCAAGAGTATCGTGGATGAAAAATTAATCAGCAAACACTTTACCCTTCCACTTTTTAAGCGGGGGAATCGATTATTTGTTGCTGTTGCTGATCCAGCCAACCTCTCTGCCCTCACTGAAATCAACTTTAATACCGGGCTAAATACCGATGCGGTCCTTGTTGAAGCCGATAAACTAGCCAAAGCTATCGAGAGCTATTTATCTGGCAGTGATGATATTAGCTCACGACTCGGTGATATAGACGACGAAGCCCTTGATGGATTAGATGTAGATGATACGGAGACCGAACAAAACAGTGACAGTGAACCCGGTGGTGACGAAGCCCCTGTCGTCAGATTTGTAAACAAGGTCTTACTTGACGCAATAAGAACCGGCGCTTCGGACATTCACTTTGAGCCCTACGAGAAATCTTTTCGCGTGCGCTTTCGCACTGATGGGATTTTACATGAAATTGCCAAGCCTCCCATACAATTGGCAACACGCTTGTCCGCTCGCCTAAAAGTGATGTCTAAAATGGACATCTCCGAGCGTCGGGTACCCCAAGACGGCCGAATAAAAATGAAACTGTCGAAAACCAAGGCTATCGACTTTCGAGTAAACAGCTTGCCCACCCTCTGGGGGGAAAAAATCGTACTTCGTATACTAGATCCATCCTCGGCCAAGCTTGGTATTGACGCTCTAGGCTATGAAGATGCGCAGAAGAAGCTCTACATGGATGCCCTTGCACAACCCCAAGGGATGATTCTAGTTACAGGGCCCACCGGCTCAGGTAAAACGGTCTCTCTCTACACTGGCCTAAATATTCTAAATACTCCAGAGCTCAATATTTCCACCGCGGAAGACCCTGTTGAAATAAATCTAGAAGGCATAAACCAAGTTAACGTATCAACCAAGGTCGGGCTCAATTTCGCCGAAGCACTCCGCTCCTTTTTAAGACAAGATCCCGACATTGTTATGGTGGGGGAGATCAGGGACTTAGAAACTGCTGAAATTGCAATTAAAGCAGCGCAAACGGGCCACCTAGTATTATCAACTCTACATACGAACTCCGCCCCCGAAACCCTAACTCGACTTATGAATATGGGGGTACCCACCTTCAATATCGCCACATCCGTAAGTGTAATTATTGCACAGCGCCTGGCTCGCAGACTATGTGGCGAATGTAAAAAACCAATCACATTGCCCGATGAGGTATTAAAAGCCGAAGGCTTTTCCACAGTCACTATCCCTGAAGAGGAGTGGACAATTTTTCAGCCGGTTGGGTGTGAACACTGCTCAAAGGGTTACAAAGGCCGCGTAGGTGTATATGAAGTAGTTCGCATTACAGACAGTATCTCCAGAATTATAATGGAAGGCGGCAACTCAATACAGATTGCCGACCAAGCCCTTAAGGAAGGCTTTAATAACCTAAGGATTTCAGCTTTAAGAAAAGTTGTAATGGGAGTCATCAGCCTGGAAGAGGCGAATAGGGTCACCCAGGACTAGCGGCGCCTTCGGGGATACATAGCGCACTTGAAATTTTGCAGGGAGCCTTTTAGCCCCACTTTAGAGTTATTCCTAGGATGAGCTAAGAATAAAAGGCTACCTTTTGCAAGTTTGACAGCCTTTTATGAGAGAATGAAAACAGGAACAGTAACCATGGCTAATGCCACAGCAGTTGAGTACATCTATAAAGGCATAGATCGCAAGGGTACCAAGGTGCAAGGGGAGATTAGCGGGACCAGCCCGGCCTTAGTCAAAGCCCAGTTGCGAAAGCAAGGTATTATTGCCAATCGAGTCCAAAAAAAACCAAAGGCTCTGTTTGGTAGTGGAAAGAAGAAAGTAAAACCAGCGGATATCGCACTCTTTACTCGCCAAATGGCCACCATGATGAAAGCCGGCGTTCCTTTGGTGCAGAGTTTTGAAATTGTTGCTGATGGCTTGGATAATCAGGGGGTTAGAGAGTTAATACTCAAAATCAAGGAGGATGTCGCCTCAGGAACTACATTTGCGGATGCCCTGCGTAAGCACCCTTTGCACTTCGACAATCTGTTCTGTAATTTAGTAGCCTCTGGTGAGCAATCTGGCGCACTTGAAACTATGCTAGACAGGATTGCGACCTATAAAGAAAAAACTGAGGCATTAAAAGCAAAAATTAAAAAAGCAATGACTTACCCTATTGCGGTTATTGTAGTAGCGATCATTGTGACTTCTATATTGCTTATTAAGGTAGTTCCTCAGTTCGCTGAGACATTCTCAAGTTTTGGCGCCGATTTACCGGCTTTTACCAAGCTTGTAGTCAGCTTATCTGAATGGATGCAACGTAACTGGTTTATTCTTCTAGCTGCTGCCGTCATCGGAATAGGCGGTCTTCTTGAAGCGAAAAAACGTAATAAAAGCGTTGCCGAATTTATTGATAGGCTTGTACTAAGAATACCTATCCTAGGGCAAATAACCTACAATTCAATAGCAGCTCGCTTTGCTCGCACCCTTTCTACAACTTTTGCCGCAGGCGTACCTTTAATTGATGCCCTAAAATCAGTTTCCGGTGCTACAGGTAATAGTGTTTATGAAGAAGCAACTTTAAAAATTAGGGACGCTGTAGCAACGGGTATTCCTCTTAATGCTGCCCTCCGTTCATCTGGACTTTTCCCCACCATGCTAATACAAATGACTGCTATTGGTGAAGAATCTGGTGCACTCGATGAAATGCTTGGAAAAGTCGCCGACTTTTATGAGGAGGCTGTAGATAATATGGTCGACAACCTAACCACCTTGCTTGAACCCATGATTATGGCTGTACTCGGCATACTCGTTGGTGGTTTAATGATCGCCATGTATTTACCTATCTTCCAGCTTGGCCGAGTGGTATAAGAAACTTTTTAATGCTCGAAAATCTATCCTTATATCCGGCGCTACTTCTCGTTAGCGCCTTTATTTTTGGCGCCCTAATAGGCAGCTTCCTCAACGTTGTAATCTTGCGCCTCCCGGTAATGATGGAACATAGCTACAAGCGGGATTTCTACAATTACTTTGACATAAAACCCTCAAGTGAAGAGCAGCGTGAACTAGGCAAGCCCTTTAATTTGGTACTTCCTCACTCCCATTGTCCCAAGTGCAAAGTGGAGATCAAGCCCTGGCAAAATATCCCCATCATTAGCTACCTTTTGCTTCGTGGCAAGTGCGGCTCCTGCGGCACCGCTATTTCCAAGCGCTACCCAATGATAGAACTGATTACCGGCATTCTGACCGCTGTCGTTGTCTGGCAGCTGGGCTTCACTTGGCAGGCACTGGCTGGATGCTTTTTTACCTGGGCCTTGGTCGCCTTAACGGGTATCGATTTTGACAAGCAGCTGCTTCCAGACAGCATTACTCTGCCGTTACTCTGGGCCGGTTTGCTAATCAATATTTGGGGAGCATTTGCTTCTCTGCAGGACGCAGTAATTGGTGCTATCGCCGGCTACCTATCTCTTTGGCTAGTGTTCCACATCTTTAAGATTGTTACCGGCAAGGAAGGTATGGGGGCTGGAGATTTTAAAATCCTGGCAGCCATTGGCGCCTGGTTTGGCTGGCAAGTGCTGCCAATGGTCATCCTACTTTCCGCTGCTGTTGGCGCAGCTGCTGGCATTTCCTGGAGTATCGCCGTAGGGCGGGATCGCAATCTGCCTATCGCTTTTGGTCCTTATCTCGCCGGAGCCGGGTGGATCGCTATGCTTTGGGGGGAACAAATTATGAGCTGGTATTTCAATATTTCTGGCCTCAGCAACTAAACGACCAACTCACTATTGTCCTACCATTTGCTTTACTATAACCCCGGCCAGCTATCTGGCCGGGGTTTTTATTTATACCGCAACCTTATTTATTCTTGGGGAGGACAGCCATTGTTTACCGTAGGTTTAACCGGCGGGATCGGCAGCGGAAAGTCAGCAGCAGCTGGGTATTTCCGTGACCTGGGCATTAATGTAGTAGATGCAGACTGGGCGGCAAGGGTTGTGGTACAACCGGGAAAGCCCGCTCTGGAACAGATAGCCCGACACTTCGGGACCGATGTCTTACTGGAAAGTGGCGAATTAAACCGGAGCAAACTGCGCACACTAATATTTGACGACCCAGGCGAACGGCAATGGCTGGAAAGTCTATTACACCCACTGATAAGAGAGGAGATAACCTCCTCACTGAACGGAAGCCAGGGGCCCTACGCAATATTGGAGTCCCCCCTCCTGATTGAGTCAGGCCAATATGAGCTCGTTAACAGGATTTGTGTAGTCGATCTACCCGAGGCTTTGCAGCTTGAGCGCGCCAGCGCGCGCGATAACAGCCAGCAGGAACAGATTCGCAAAATCATGACGGCCCAACTGACAAGGGAGCAAAGACTAGAGAAGGCGGATGATGTGCTGGATAACGCTAATGACTTAGCTTCACTCAAAGATCAAGTAGAGCAGCTCCATCGGGAGTACTTACGGATTGTCCGGTTGAAACAATCGGGCTAAGTTAATTAGAGTACAATTCCAATTCAGATCACTTTAGAGCCCAAGCTAACTTATGCCTAAATCCAGCGTAACGCCGACACTCAACTGCCCTACCTGCAAAAAGCCCATTGAGTGGAGCGATAAGTTTCCCTTCAAACCTTTTTGTAGCGAACGTTGCAAGCTGATTGATCTCGGCGAATGGGCTAGTGAGGGACACAAGATTCCCGGGGAGTCAGTGTATGACGATGTGCTGAGTGATGACCTGGACCCGAACAAGCCCCGCCATTAAGGCCATCCAACCCATTTGAACAGCTGCCTGCAAGCAGCTGTTCAAGATGAAGCTTAGGAGAAACGCCCTTTTACCGCTTCAATAATTGCTTGATTGGCATCGGGGAATTGGAAGTTATCCAGCTCCCCAGCAGACACCCACTTGATTTCCTGCTGCTCTAGTCCAAGAGCCTCACCCGTGAACTGCGTTACCTGCCAGGTATCCAGCAGCACGGTTTTTTCAGGGTAATCGTGACGAATTTCTACCAGAGGCTGCAACTCCTGTACTTCAATAGCCACTTCTTCAAGTAGCTCCCTATAGAGCGCCTCCTGCACAGACTCACCAGCTTCCACCTTGCCACCGGGAAATTCCCAGCGCCCCCCCATATGCAAATGGTCGGGACGGCGGGCAATCAGGATCTTGCCGTCCCCTCGGGTTACTACACCGACAGCAACATGGACAACCTTACTCACTCTACTACCTCAAGTCCGATATTCTGCGTTGATGGTGACATACTCGTGAGAGAAGTCACAGGTCCAGATGTGCTCACTGCTGGCACCGCGACCCAGCTCTATACGGATAGTAAATTCAGGTTTTGAAAATACCTGCTCTCCAGCCTGCTCTTGATATCCAGATGCGCGCCCACCGGCACTTACTACCTGCACATTATCGAGGAAAATCTCCACCTTATCGGTGTCTAATTCGCCTTGGATAGCATTGCCGATCGCCATAACCAGCCGACCCCAGTTGGGGTCTGAGGCATAAAGTGCAGTTTTCACCAGCGGAGAATCACCGACTTCAAAAGCTACCGTCAAGGCCTCTTCACTGTTGAGCGCGCCATCCACTTGTACGGTAACAAACTTGGTCGCCCCCTCACCATCCCTGACAATGGCCTGGGCTAGCTCTATATGTATTTCCGAAATTGCTCTGTACAGCTCCAGGTAGCTAGTATTCTCAGAGCTGCTGATCATCTCCCCCCGCGCACCTGTGGCCATCAAAACACAAGCATCATTCGTCGAGGTATCTCCATCTACGCTAATCCGATTAAATGAGGCCCCAACAACTTCCCGCACCATTTGATCTAGCAGGGGCTGCGTCACACCGGCATCAGTGGCGACATAGGCGAGCATGGTAGCCATATTCGGCTGGATCATACCGGAACCTTTGGCTATACCAACAACGGCAATCTCTTCACCATTAATCATTAACTTGCGGCTCGCAATCTTTGGCCGGGTGTCCGTAGTCATAATGGACTCGGCCGCCAATTCCCATCCGGCGGGATCAAGCTGTCCAGCAGACCCCGGGATAGCAGTGAGTAACCTCTCCATCGGCAAGTGCTCACCAATGACACCAGTACTAAAAGGCAATACTTGTTCAGCAGAAATCTTCAGTGCATCTGCCACCGCCTCGCAAGTAGCCCGGGCATCCGCCAGTCCCCTTACCCCAGTAGCGGCATTGGCATTGCCGGCATTAACCACCAGGGCTCGCACTTCTCCTTTGGCGATATGCTCTTTGGCCACCGTTACTGGAGCCGCACAAAAAGTATTCTGGGTAAAAGTGGCTGCAACTGAAGTTCCCTCAGCAAGCTCAACCAACAACAGGTCATTGCGTTCCCAGTCTTTGATCCTGGCAGGCACACTGGCGAGGCGAACCCCTTCGACAGCGGGTATGGATAATTCAGGCATAAGAATAACGACTTTGGGCTATCACAGCTGCAGGTAAACCTAGACCCCAGTTCACCCAAACGGAATAGCGGAAATAAATGAGCGGCCGACATTATCAAAGCCGAACCTCAGTAAGGCAAGCCAAAAATAAACTTATCTGCGGGATTAAAATTTTTTTCCGCAGATAATTCTTCTACCGGTTAAAAAAATACCCCGCTAAGCGGGGCACTTTCTGAATCCAAGCGGTAGAAAATTAGCTCTGGGTAGAGGAAGCCAGCTTGCCGTGACACTGCTTGTACTTTTTCCCGGAACCACAGGGGCAGGGATCATTGCGCCCGACTTTAGGACCGCGACGCTCCGGTGCCGGGGTAGCCGGCTGCTGCTCCTTGGGCTCACTTTCTGGAAGCGCCGAAGCTTGAGCGTGTTGCAGCTCAAGCTGCTGCCTGCGCTGCTCTTCCAGGCGACGCTGCTCCATCTCTTCCGCTTGCTCACGAGTCATCGGCTCTACGTGGGCAAGAATACGCACTACTTCATGCTTGAGGTTCTCCAGCATGCTCTGGAACAGATGGAAAGACTCGCGCTTGAATTCCTGCTTGGGGTTTTTGTTGGCGTAAGCCCGCAAACCAATACCCGCACGCAAGTGGTCCATGCTGGAAAGGTGCTCCTTCCACAACTGATCCAATACTTGCAGCATAATCTGACGCTCGATAGTCGGCATCAGATTGGCATCACCGGAAGATTCACCAATGCGGGAAACTTTTGCAGCATAGGCTTCCTGCGCGGCGACAGTAATCTTTTTCCGCAGGCTCTCTTCGTGCAGAGTGCGATCTTCATCGAGCCACTGCTGAACCGGCAACTGGATACCCAATTCGCCAGAGAGCTGCTGCTCCAGAGCTGGAATATCCCACTGCTCTTCCACGCTCTGAGGGGGGATAGAACCGGAGACAATACCATCGACCACATCTTCACGAATGGCAGAGATCGTGTCACTGATAACCTCAGCTTCCAGCAGCTCATTGCGCTGGCCGTAAATCACCTGACGCTGGTCATTGGCCACGTCATCGTATTCCAACAACTGTTTGCGAATATCAAAGTTGCGGCCTTCAACACGACGTTGGGCTTTTTCGATAGCGTTGGAAACCATGCGGTGCTCAATCGCCTCACCGCGCTCCATACCCAGCATCTGCATAAAATTCTTCACCCGGTCAGAGGCGAAGATGCGCATAAGGTTATCTTCCAGGGATAAGTAGAAACGAGTAACACCCGGGTCACCCTGGCGACCTGCACGGCCTCGCAGCTGGTTATCAATACGGCGGGACTCATGGCGCTCAGTACCGATAATATGCAGACCGCCCGCAGCGATCACCTGCTCGTGGCGCTTATTCCAATCTTCCTTGACTTGTGCGAGCTCCGCTTCAGTCAGCTCACTACCCTTCTCCTGGGCCAGGGCTGCCGCTTCAGCCTCCCAATTACCGCCAAGAACAATGTCGGTACCGCGACCAGCCATATTGGTAGCGATAGTCACTGCACCCGGGCGACCCGCCTGGGCGATAATCTGTGCTTCGCGCTCGTGGTATTTCGCGTTGAGAACCTGATGCTTAATTCCCGCCTTTTGCAACTTGCGGGACATTTCTTCAGAGGTTTCGATAGAAGCGGTACCGACAAGGATTGGAGCCTGCTTTTCGCGACAGTGCTTCACATCCTCAATAATCGCTTCCATCTTCTCTTCCTGGCTCAGGTAAACCAGGTCATTGAGATCTTCACGTTGAATTTGCTTATTGGTGGGGATCACCACCACGTCCAGGCCATAAATTTGCTGGAATTCAAACGCTTCTGTATCCGCAGTACCGGTCATTCCCGCAAGTTTGGGGTAGAAGCGGAACAGGTTCTGGAATGTTGTAGAAGCGAGGGTCTGGCTCTCACTCTGAATCTGCACACTCTCTTTTGCTTCCAGCGCCTGGTGCAAGCCTTCGGAGAGACGGCGACCGGGCATGGTCCGACCTGTGTGCTCATCAATTAACACCACCTGGCCGTTCTGCACGATGTAATCCACATCGCGGTTAAACAGCACATGCGCGCGCAGGGCGGCGTGCACGTGGTGCAACAGGCCCAGGTTCCCAGGGGCGTAAAGGGACTGATCTTCCTTCATCAACCCACTGCGTGACAGCAGGTCTTCGATCAACAAGTGGCCCTGCTCCGTCAGCTCAACCTGGCGAGTCTTTTCATCAACGGTGTAGTGCCCCTCACCACCTTCTTCGGCACGCTCCAGCTGGGGAACCAACTTATTCATTGCCATATAAAGGTGAGAAGAGTCTTCAGCGGCTCCAGAAATAATCAACGGAGTACGCGCCTCATCGATCAGGATGGAATCCACCTCATCGACAATAGCGAAGTTCTGAGGGCGCTGGGTACGGTCCTCTTTGCGCAACACCATGTTGTCACGCAGGTAATCAAAACCGAATTCGTTATTAGTGCCGTAAGTAATGTCAGCCTCATAGGCCGCTTTCTTTTCTTCCGGTGGCTGCTGGGAAACAATAACTCCCACTGTCATACCCAGGAATTCATACACCGGGCGCATCCAATTGGCATCCCGCGAAGCGAGGTAATCGTTCACCGTAACAATATGAACGCCCTTACCTTCAAGTGCATTCAGATAGGCCGGCAGGGTTGCAACCAGGGTTTTACCTTCACCGGTACGCATTTCTGCAATACGTCCTTCATGCAGGGTCATCCCGCCGATCAGCTGAACATCGAAGTGGCGCATGCCCATGGCCCGACGACCCGCTTCACGCACTGCAGCAAACGCCTCAGGCAGAATTTGATCGAGCTTTTCCCCGTCAGCGAGTCGCTGCCTAAACTCATCCGTTTTAGCCCGCAGGCCTGCATCGTCAAGCTTCTGGAAATCCTCTTCCAAAGCGTTGATCTTTCCCACGACGCGTCGCATGCGCTTCAGCTCGCGGTCATTTTTTGAACCAAAGACCGATTTAATCAGTTTGCCAATCATTATCTAGAAACCACTTATCTTATTTGCGCTGTCGGCGCTAATATCGGGCAGATCGATGCACCGACGCTCCTTTATGCGAGGGGTGCAAGTAAACAGGAAGGCGCAAGCGCTGGCAACTCTTATGCCAAGCTACCAACAATTACGCGTAAAGGAAGGATAGTTCTTATCTGCCTGTGCGGCGGATATAGCTAGCTGGATCAACCGTGCGGTTGTTCTTATATATCTCAAAGTGAACATGGGGCCCGGTAGAACGGCCACTGGAACCCATCAGGGCAATAGTCTGCCCCCTCTTGACCACGTCACCCAATCCCACTTTCAGCTCACTATTGTGTCCATAGCGGGTTGAATAACCATTGCCGTGATTAATTTCTACCAACTGACCATAACCATGGCGCTCATCAGCCCAAGTGACAACACCTGCGGCTACTGAGACAACATCGGAGCCCATCTTGCCAGCAAAATCCACCCCCTTGTGCCAGGTCCTACGGCCAGTGAATGGATCGGTGCGATAACCATAACGGGAAGACATCCACCCCTTGCTGATCGGGCGGCCTGCCAAAAACTGTTCATCCTCAAGTTTGAGGTTCGCCATCAGGGATTCGAGAGTGTTCAGCTGCATTTGGCGATCTTCAATCTGATGAGAGAGATCTCCAATAACATCCAGGAATTCCGGTGGCTGATACGGCAACTCCGATGCACCTGCGATTCCGGGGTCTTCCGGCCCACCGATAGCAGGTGCACTGCCAAACTCAAACTCTCCTTCATCGAGATTGGCAACAGAGGTTAAACGCTCACCTAGCGCATCAAGGCGAGTTAAACGCGCCTGCAACTCTGCAAGCTTAACGGTAAGAGCTGCCAGCTGCTCCCGCGCCTCTCTATCGGCTTCAGCAATTTCTTCCTGCTGTTTGCGCAGTGCGCGACTCCAGGCCTTGGCCGTTCGGGAGTCAAATAAGTCCGTTTTGGTAACCGGTAAATTCGCCCCCAGTAGAAATGCGCCCACAGGAAGACTTAGCAGGCACAACCCCAACAGGGCTTTGCTCAAACTGCCAAAATTAAAGCTGCGAGTCGCACCGCGCTCATTAACCAGGATTACTTTCATAGGAGCTGTGAGGAGTTCGACATTTTTAATTTTCGTTAGTCCCCAGCTCATAAGCCGAGGTGCCAAACCAATAAGGATACCAAAAATCTATAGGCTTTCTCTGTGAAACAATCATACAAAAAAGCCGACACTATAATGCCGGCTTCTTGCGAAAGTATCAAACTGCCAAAATAGGCTTGATATAGGAGATCGGTGCTTCTTCCTGCTCACCTTCAAAGGTGACCATTTCCCAAGCATCCTCCTGAGCCATCAGGTTGCGAAGGGATTTATTGTTCAGCGCATGGCCAGACTTAAAGGCCTTGAACTCACCAATCAGGCTGGTCCCCAGAAGGTAGAGATCGCCAATCGCATCCAAAATTTTATGTTTCACAAATTCGTCTTCATAACGCAACCCGCCTTCATTCAGAATACGGTACTGATCAATCACAATTGCGTTATCAACGGAACCGCCCTGAACCAAGCCTTTGGAGCGCAGGTACTCGATTTCGTGCATAAAGCCAAAGGTACGGGCGCGACTCACTTCCTTCACAAAGGAGGTGCTGGAGAAGTCCACGGATGAACTCAGGTTACGCCCCTGGAAAACCGGGTGGTCAAAGTCGATTGTGAAGGACACTTTAAAGCCATTAAAAGGCAGGAAGCTGGCAACCTTATCGCCATCCTCTACAGTTACCGGCTTCTTGATTCGCAGGAATTTCTTCGGAGCTGCTTGCTCCTGGATGCCCGCGGATTGAATTAGAAATACAAATGGGCCGGCACTGCCATCCATAATGGGCACTTCTTGCGCGGATAACTCGACAACCGCGTTATCAATGCCAAGGCCCGCCATTGCCGAGAGCAGGTGCTCTACCGTAGCAATGCGAACATCACCCTTTTCCAGGGTGGTTGAAAGGAGAGTGTCGCCGACATTTTCCGCACGAGCCTCGATTTCAACTACCGGGTCCAAATCGGTTCTACGGAACACGATACCGGTGTCTACGGGCGCTGGTTTAAGGGTAAGTACAACTTTCTTGCCAGTGTGCAGACCTACGCCAGTGGCGCGAATAGCATTCTTAAGCGTGCGCTGTTTGATCATGAAACTATCTTTTCCCCGTCGGTGGACTACGCCCCTAAGGCGCAGCAAGCCATCGATACTAGCACAATTGCGACGCCAATACCAATTCTGGGCGAGTGGTCACCACAACTGTGCACCACCTACCTATATGAGGATAGATCAAGCAAAGATTGCAGCGCCAACGCATGTCGCTATGACAGCATTCTAAGATCCTAAGCTCCGCAAGCGCTGTTAATAATTGTTAATTATTTTAGATAGTTATTGCGACTCACCAATTCTGATCAAAATCTACACAAACGGGGCAAGGGCCCACCCATTCGACAAGGTAGACCCGAGCAAAAGCCGCACCGCAGCGGCAATACCCAGCCGGAGCCGGGCAGACATGAGCGGTGTTCTGCCTCTGCGGTACCGTTTTCTAGTCTGCCTGGCGGCGCAGGAAGGCTGGAATATCCAGGTACTCCATATCCGCATCAGCGGGATTCAGGGCAGGAGCCGGGCGCTTGGGGCGCTCCGCTTCAGCACGAGGGCGCGGATCAATGGCCTCGCGGCTTGCCAGTCCCGCAGAGCTGTGGCCAGTGTGAGCGCTGTGACTATCGCGAACCTCACGGGTTTCACGAACAGGCTCGCGAGGCTCTGGGCGGCGGGTATTATCCACCACCTTCGCCGGACGCGCTGCAGGAGTACCCTCGCCAAGACCTGCGGCCACAACGGTAACCCGCATCTCATCACCGAGCTTATCATCTACCGCTGTACCGATAACCACAGTAGCTTCATCGGAGGCGATTTCCTGGACAATCTCACCTACTTCAGAGTACTCACCCAGGGTCAGTTCCTGACAGCCCGCCTCTTCGCTACCGGTGATGATATTTACCAGGATACCGCGAGCACCTGCCAGGTTGACGTTATCCAGTAGCGGGCTTCGCACGGCTTTCTCAGCCGCTTCACGCGCACGGTTTTCACCGACGGCAGAACCGGACCCCATCATCGCCATGCCCATTTCAGACATTACGGTGCGCACATCGGCGAAGTCCACGTTCATGATGCCCGGACGAATCATCAGGTCGGCAATGCCTTGTACAGCACCCAATAAAACGTTATCTGCCTCTTTGTAAGCAGATTTCATTGTGATCTTGCTACCGAGTACTTCCAGCAAACGATCGTTGGGGATAGTAATCAGAGAATCAACTTTATCGCGCAGCTCGAGGATACCCTCTTCAGCTACAACTGTGCGTTTGCGCCCTTCGATCTTAAATGGGCGAGTAACTACCGCAACGGTAAGGATGCCCAGTTCTTTTGCAATCTCAGCGACAATCGGAGCACCACCGGTACCGGTACCACCGCCCATACCGGCAGTGATGAATACCATATCCGCACCGGTTAATACCTCAGCAATGCGATCGCGATCTTCAAGTGCGGACTGACGGCCAATATCCGGGTTTGCCCCTGCGCCCAAACCGCGTGTAATTGTGTTACCCAGTTGCAGGATAGTGCGGGCCTCAACATCTTTGAGGGCCTGTGCATCTGTATTTGCACAGATAAAATCTACACCCTCAACATCATTGGCGATCATATGCTTAACAGCATTACCACCACCGCCGCCGACACCAATCACCTTGATGACAGGCTTATCCTGTACGCTATCAACTAGTTCGAACATTGCTGTTCCCCTTTCTTGCTCATGTCGAATTTTACAGCCATGCCTAAAAAAAATCCTTCACCGGATGGCTAAATCTGGTTGCACTCTATTACAAATTTCCGCGAAACCAGTGCTTTACCTTGTCCCACCACTGATTATCGTTGCGCACAGGCTGTATTTTGCCCTCTCGAGCCTCTTCCTGCTGCATCGCATACATCAATAATCCAACTCCAGTGGAATAAATTGGGTTGCTGACGATATCCGTCAAACCTGCAATACCCTGAGGCACTGCTAGGCGAACCGGCATATGAAAAATTTCCTCAGCCAGTTCAACCGCGCCCTCCATTTTTGAAGAGCCGCCGGTAAGTACTACACCCGCCGCACACAAATCTTCGAAGCCGCTGCGACGTAACTCCGCCTGTACTAATGTAAACAATTCGTCGTAGCGCGGCTCAACGACCTCGGCCAATGCCTGTCGGGATAAATCCCTAGGCGCGCGATCACCAACGCTCGGTACCTTAATGGTCTCACCTTCGCGAGCGAGTTTTGCCAACGCGCACGCATATTTGATTTTCAAATCTTCTGCGTGCGGTGTCGGTGTGCGCAAAGCCATGGCAATATCATTGGTAACCTGGTCTCCAGCAATCGGTATCACACCGGTATGCCTAATAGATCCACCAGTAAACACAGCAATATCGGTAGTTCCCCCACCAATATCTACCATGCATACTCCCAACTCTTTTTCATCTTCGGTCAGGACTGCGTAACTTGAAGCCAATTGTTCAAGAATGACATCTTCTACTTCCAGACCACATCGACGAATACACTTTTCAATATTCTGTGCAGCATTCACTGCACCGCTGACCAAATGGACCTTTGCTTCGAGGCGAACACCAGACATTCCGAGAGGTTCTTTTACCCCTTCCTGATTATCAATCAGGTATTCCTGCGGAAGCGTGTGCAAAATCTTCTGGTCCGCAGGAATAGCGACAGCCCTGGCAGCATCAATAACACGATCGAGATCCTGTTGGGTAACCTCTCGATCCTTAATCGCAACTATACCGTGAGAGTTCAAGCTGCGAATGTGACTTCCCGCAATCCCTGCGTACACAGAGTGAATTTCACAACCCGCCATCAACTCAGCTTCTTCCACAGCGCGCTGTATAGATTGCACGGTTGATTCAATATTAACCACTACGCCCTTTTTCATTCCAGTGGAACGATGAGAGCCGATACCGACAATATTAAGTTCCCCATCACCGGAAGCTTCACCGACAATAGCGACTACTTTAGAGGTGCCTATATCCAGTCCAACAATCATGCGCTGATCGGATACCTGTGTCATTTTCGTGCCAACCTCGCTGAGCTGCATTCTGTTTCAGGTTCTGCTATCGGACCAGAACACAGCATTCGCTTTTAAACTTTTATCTATAAAACAGCCACCCGGGCTGCCTCGATGTTTACTTTTCTTCGTCTTTCCATTGAACCGCTACCGCATTGCTGTAGCGCGTATCGACGCTGACAACTTTTTGCAAGTGCGGCGCCAGTACACCCCGACTCAAATACAAAAAACGGTGTACTCGCTCCAATAAAGCATCATGGCCAAGTTTTAATTCAATTCCCGACACTAACTCCAGATGCCAACCGCTTAGGTCGTCAAATGACAACCGTTTAACCTCCATATCCCGCGTGGTCAGCAACCCCGCAAGCGCGCGGTATTGCAGCATAATCCGCTCTACCAACTCTTCATCCCCGGCAAGCTCGGGCAGGGACTGAACCCCCATATGTGACGGACGCGGCAACAGATCCCCATTCGCTACCAACAATTTATCTTTACCCCAGGTGGCGAGAGGTTGCGCTTCAGTGATATCAACCTCAACGCCCTTCGGCCAACGCCTGCTCACCGAGGCGGAAGTAATCCAGGGGTTAGACAGTAATGTCTGCTGCATCGCCTGAATGTCCGCTGAAAAAAAGCCCGCTTTCAAGTGAGGAAGAAGCACCTCTCTTAACTCTTCTTCAGTTACCGCATTAAAAGCCCCGCGTACTTCAACTTGCTCTAGGGCATCAACATTACTCAACTCAACCGATGGCACCCATCGCCATAACCAAACTGCACCATAGAGCAAAGCACTAAAGCCTGCGAACAACACCAATAAAAAAAAACACCGCTTCCAGTTCAGACGAAGCTTCTCGGGATCATCGGTTCCAAGAGGGCTCGCTCCGCGAGCTGTCTTTTTTTTTCTCCCGGCTGATTTCGTTCCAGCTCCTTTCACTAGCTACTTAGCCCTCGCCGCTGCGCTCGCCCAAGCGCCAATCAGCCAACCTTTGCGAAAGTGCTCCGACGTTGCCAGCTCCCTGGGTCAGGACAATATCACCTGGCTCCAACAGATCAGCTAATACCGGTGGAACCTGATCGATAGTTTCCATAAAAATCGGATCTACCTGTCCCCTGTTGCGTAAACTTCGCGCAAGCGTTCTGCCATCGGCACCAGCAATTGGCGCTTCACCCGCACTGTATACATCCAGCAAAATTAACTTATCCACCTCAGAGAGGACCTGGACAAAGTCTTCAAACAAGTCCCGCGTACGGGTATAACGGTGGGGCTGATAAATCATTACCAAGCGACGATCCGGCCAGCCATCTCGAACTGTCTTTACGGTAGCCGCTACCTCGCGTGGGTGGTGACCGTAGTCATCTACCAACATCACCTTATCAGCTTCGGTATCATCGCTAACGGCATAATCACCGTAGATCTGGAATCGACGACCAACGCCCTGGAAGCCTATTAGACCTTGGCGAATTGCTTCATCACTAACGCCTTCGTCACTAGCTACAGCAATTGCTGCAGTCGCATTGAGAACATTGTGAATACCCGGTGTATTCACAGAAACCTGCAATAGATCACCCTTGGGTCTCTGTACCGTGAAATGGCTGCGCAGTGGTTCTTGCTTTACTTCAACGATGCGATAGTCATTACCCTCATCAAATCCATAGGTCAGAACCGGGCGGGAAAACTTGGGAATAACTTCCTGAACATTGGCGTCATCCCCGCAAACTACCGCCAAACCGTAAAACGGCAGGTTGTGAACAAAATCAATAAAGATCTGCTTTACCTTCTCGAAGTCGCCACCATAAGTTTCCATATGGTCTGCATCGATATTGGTAATCACCGTCACCATCGGCTGTAAGTGAATAAAAGACGCATCGCTCTCATCTGCTTCAGCCACTAAATAACGACTTTCGCCCAAGGCAGCATTGGCACCTGCAGCGTTGACCAGGCCACCGATAACAAAGGTCGGATCTTTTTTGTCTGCCGCAAAGATTGAGGCGATTAAGCTGGTCGTGGTGGTCTTTCCGTGGGTTCCTGCCACAGCAATGCCATAGCGATAGCGCATCAGTTCACCGAGCATTTCGGCACGGCGTACAATAGGGATTCTCTTTTCTCTCGCTTCAATCAGCTCCGGGTTATCGCCATGTACGGCAGAGGAATTAACCACAACATCAACGCCGCGAACATTTTCCTCACTGTGCCCAATTTGGACTTTAACACCCAACTTGCGCAACCTGTCAGTAACCGCAGATTCACGCAGGTCAGAACCTGAGACTTCGTAGCCCTGGTTCTGCAGTACCTCTGCAATGCCGCTCATACCGGCACCACCGATACCAATAAAGTGGATACGGCGGATACGACGCATGGCCGGTACCGCATAACTTTTATCTTCGTTTGTCCGCACTGAAGACATTACTTTAACCTTCGTCCACTTATTCTGTGTTACCTGGCCGAGGCCAGCTCTTCTCTGCAAGCGTTAACCACTTGCTCAGTCGCATCAGTTTTTGCCGCGCGCCGCGCGGAGGTCGCCATTTGCAATAGTTTCTGACGATCTTCTAACAGGCTTTGTAACAAGCCGGATAACTTCTGCTCGTCCATTTCCCGCTGCTGCATAACAATCGCTCCGCCAGCATTTTGCAACCATTCGCCATTACGCGTTTGATGATCATCAATTGCAAAGGGGAAAGGCACCATGATTGCACCGACTCCCGCAGCTGAAATTTCAGAAACAGTCAAAGCCCCGGAACGGCAAATAATCAGGTCCGCAGAGCGGTAGGCCTCAGCCATATCCGCAATAAAAGGGACCACCTCAGCTTCTACTGCCGCCTCTTTATAGGCATCTTTGGCAGCCTGAAGGTGGCGCTCTCCAGCCTGGTGGACCACTACCGGGCGCAGGGAGGGTTTCAGCAATGCGATTGCCTTAGGAACCAGTTCATTAATTGCTACAGCACCGAGGCTACCGCCCAATACCAAAAGGCGCAGAGACGACTGGCTGCCAATTCGAGTTTCTGGCTCAGGCAATTCTGCAATCTCTTTGCGCACTGGATTGCCCACTTGCCTAGCACCGGGTAACCCACTGGGAAATGCTTCAAGCACCTGGCTGGAAATCCGCGCTAACAAGCGGTTTGTCGTTCCGGCAACAGCATTTTGTTCGTGAATAATCAACGGTATCCCCCCGAGACGGGCTGCAACGCCCCCTGGGCCGGTCGCAAAGCCACCAAAGCCGAGTACTGCATCGGGTTGTACCTGCTTAACAACTGTCCTGGCCTGAGCAATTGCCCGCAAAATTTGCAACGGGGCTTTAAGTAAGGCCAACTTTCCCTTCCCCCGAATACCCTCCACTTTAATGCAGTGCAAAGGAATATTCGCCGCAGGTATTAATCGGGATTCAATCCCACGGGCAGTGCCTAACCACTCGACAACAGCTCCCTGCTCTTGCAACGCTTTAGCCACAGCCAACGCTGGGAACACATGACCGCCGGTACCACCGGCCATCAGCAAAAACTTCTTTCCAGAAAAACGCTTATTTACTTCAGACATCAAACCGTTTCTCCGTTGCTGCCCTTCACACTAGACTTGGGTGAATGGAATATTGGCAGCTGACGCAATAGCTCAAGCCCCCCGCTTCCGTTTTCAACAGGCTCTTTTAGTTCAGCCCGAATCCGCATCGCCAAGCCGAGTAATGCACAACATACAATCAGGCTGCTGCCACCAGAGCTGACAAATGGCAGCGTTAGCCCTTTAGTCGGCAACAGGCCTGAAGCAACGCCCATATTCACGAAAGCTTGTCCTGCCAATAACACTGCCATACCAAAAGCTAGAAGTGCAGCGAAAAATTTCTCCTGCACCAGGGCCTCTTTTACCAGGCGGAGCAGTGAGTAGGTGAGAACAACAAAAAGCCCTACCAGCACTACGCCACCCAACATTCCCCATTCCTCTGCCAGAATGGCAAAAATAAAATCCGTATGGGCCTCAGGCAGGTAAAACAGTTTCTGCACACTATTGCCCAAACCAACTCCAAACCACTCTCCGCGACCAAATGCAATCAGGGACTGGGTAAGTTGGTAGCCACTGGCAAACTGATCCCCCCAAGGATCCAGAAACGTCAGCAATCGTTGTAAGCGATAGGGACTCATCAGTGCCATTAACGCCAGTCCACTCGCAGCCGCAGCTACCAATAAAAAAGTATGGGGAAGACGCGCTCCCGCCAAAAAAACCATTGCCAGCACGGTGCCTGAAATTACAACCACCGAACCGAAGTCCGGCTGTAAAAGCAGTAACAAAGCAACCGTTGCGAGAATCACCACTGGCACCATAAAGCTGGTCCAATGGCGTAGTTGCTTATTTCGACGTGTTAAAAAACTGGCAAAAAAAACTAGCAGACAGAACTTAGCCACTTCCGCGGGTTGCACAGTTATGCCTGCAAATACCAGCCAACGCCGGCTACCGTTCACCTCCCGCCCAATCCCCGGCACAAGCACGGCGATCAATAGCAGGCAAGCAAACAGTAATAATGGCCAGGACAGTCGCGACCAAATTGACAGGGGAATCTGACTAACGACAAATCCAGCTAATCCGCCAACCATCAAAAAAGCCAAATGACGCCTGAGGAAATACCAGGGGTCACCATAAATATCCGTAGCAAAGGCGATAGATGCTGAAGCAACCATCACCACACCAATGCTAGCCAGAACCAGAACACTGAGTAGCAGCAGCCCATCCTGCCATTCACTACCTTGAGTCTTGATTACCTGGGCACTCACCGGGAGCCTCCAGCGGTATCGCACAATTCCAGAACGGCCTGGCGAAAATCATCACCACGGGCTTCAAAGTTGCGATACATATCAAAGCTGGCACATGCCGGTGATAACAATACATAGTCACCACTATTAGCTAATTGCCTGGCCTCAGCGACGGCCTCTATCATTGTGCTAGCCCTGCGAATCTCGCACAGGCCATCAAAGACACCTGCTATTTTGTCTCCATCTACACCGATACAAACCAGGGCCCGGAGTGCTCTTGCACTTTTTCGTAAGGGAGCAAAGTCAGCACCCTTGCCATCCCCTCCAGCAATAAGCACTATTTTACTGCTTGCCGTAGCCAAGCCATCCAATGCCGCCTGGGTTGCTCCTACATTGGTGCCTTTTGAATCGTTAACATAAACAACGTCTTCAAAATCAGCCACGCGCTCACAGCGATGTTTCAACCCGCGAAAGTTGCGTAAAACTTTTAGCATCGCCTCAGTGGGCAGGTCCAGTGCATAGCCCATTGCCAGGGCTGCCAAACCATTGGCAATATTATGCTTACCCACCATAGCCAAATCGGCCACAGGCATTAAAACTTCTGTGCCTCGAGCCAACCAGTTCTGCCCCTCATGCAAGCGCAGGCCAAACTGATTGAGATCCGGCTGATCAAGCCCAAAACTCCACTCCCGTCTCTCTCGGGAAAGAGGCCCCTGGGATAAAGGGTCCGCGCGATTTATCACGAACTGATCCGCTCCGCGATAAATACGCTGCTTGGCCCGGTGGTACTCCACCATACTGGGGTAGCGGTCCATATGGTCCGCGCTCATATTTAAAATGGTGGCTACAGTAGGCGCCAGCGAGTAGGTGGTTTCCAATTGAAAACTGGAAAGCTCCAAAACAAAGATGTCCGGCAGAGGTTTCTCAAGCAAATCCAGCACCGGTACACCGATATTGCCACCCACACCAACTATCAGCCCCGCTTCTTCAACCATCTCCCCCAGGAGTGTGGTCACTGTACTCTTTCCGTTGGAGCCGGTGATCGCGGCGAGCTTTGCTGTCGACTGCATCCGAGTCAGAGCCTGGGCAAATAACTCAATATCCCCAACCACAGGAATCCCATCCGCAATCGCCTGCTGCAATACGGGTTCAGCAAGCGCAACTCCCGGGCTGGCAATAATCAAGCTCGCAGCGAGTATTGTCCCCGGGCGCAGTGGACCTGTTTCCACCGCAACCTCAGGGAACTCCTGACGGAAAGCTTCGAGCCCCGGCGGGTTATCGCGACTGTCTGCCACGACCGGCGTATGGCCGTGACGCAGCAGGTAGCGCACCACCGACTTTCCGGTAGCACCAAGACCTATTACCACTTTCTGCTGTGAAGAAGTCGCGATCAGGCTCATTTATCTATTTATCGAATTTTCAGTGTTGCCAAACCAGCCAAGACCAGAATGACGGTAATAATCCAAAAGCGCACAATGACTCGTGGCTCCGGCCACCCTTTTAACTCAAAGTGGTGGTGCAGAGGCGCCATGCGAAAAATTCTCTTCCCCGTTAATTTAAAGGATGCCACCTGCAAAATTACGGAAACCGTCTCCATCACAAACACACCGCCCATAATGAACAGAATAATTTCATGACGAGTAATTACCGCAATAATTCCCAGCGCCGCCCCCAGTGCCAGAGCGCCCACATCCCCCATAAACACTTGGGCCGGATAAGTGTTAAACCATAAGAACCCGAGTCCGGCACCACCGAGGGCAGCGCAGAACACCGCCAACTCCCCAGCTCCTGGAATTGCGGGAATATGCAGGTAGTCAGCAAACTCCATATGGCCGGATAGATAAGCAATCACCCCAAGTGCTCCACCCACCATCACAGTAGGCATAATCGCCAAGCCATCAAGGCCATCAGTCAGGTTAACCGCATTACTGGAGCCAACAACGACAAAATAGGTCAGCAATATAAAAGATACCGGTCCCAGGTTTATCGCAACATCTTTAAAAAAGGGAACAAAAAACTGGGTCTCTGCCGGGCTTGAAGCACTCATATACAGATAAATAGCTGCACCCAATCCGGCAACGGATTGCCAGAAATATTTCCAGCGAGCAATAAGGCCACGGGGATTTTTATAAACGACTTTTTTATAGTCATCCACGAAGCCCACAGCACCGAAAACAAAGGTAACTAATAAAGTAACCCACACGTAACGATTGCTGAGGTCAGACCAGAGTAGGGCTGAGGCAAAAATTGAGGCGAGAATCAAGGTGCCGCCCATAGTTGGGGTACCAGATTTACTCAAATGGCTTTGTGGACCATCATCGCGAACAGCCTGCCCCACCTGTAAATGGTTCAACCAGTGAATCATGCGCGGACCCACAAGTAGTGAAATACCCAGAGCCGTCAACGCAGCAAGAATTGCGCGCACTGTCAGGTAATTAAATACCGAAAAACCGCTGACATGTTGTTGTAATAGCTCCGCTAGCCAAAGCAGCATTACTTCTCCCCTCTGCTATTGCCAAGCAGTGCCTGCGCTACCAATTCCATACGGGCGCTGCGTGATCCTTTAACCAAAACTGTGGTTTGTTCATCCAATTGTTGAGTGAGAGCAGTAACCAGGGGTTCTCTCTCGCGATAATTGCGCAGCGACTCTTGCCTCCCCGCAGAAAAGGCCATGCTGGCGGCAGTACCCAGCGGCCCCAATGTAAACAGCGCATCCAAGCCCCGCTCTCGTGCCAAAGCTCCAACGCTTCTATGCATTTCCTCCGCGTCCGGCCCCAACTCCGCCATATCCCCCAGCACCAGAATTTTTTTACCTGAACGCTGTGACAGCAATTCAATGGCCGCACCGACTGAACCCGGGTTCGCGTTGTAACTGTCATCAATAACGGTTGCACCGGCTATACCTGCCTGCTCCTGCAAGCGCCCAGCAACCCCGGTCACCGTGTTAAGTCCGCTGATAATTTCCACCGCAGGTATTCCCGCAGCAAAAGCACATCCAGCAGCAACCAGAGCGTTGTGAACATTGTGCTCACCAAGCAATTTCAGGCTAACAGGGTGAGCAACGCCTTCAATTACCAAGTCAAATGAAGGGCAACCGTTAGGATTCAATACAATATTATCCGCATGGATAGCACACTCATTAGATAAGCCAATACCCAGAGTCTTTACCCCTTCGGGCATATTCTCCAACCAGTAATTCGCATAGCCATCATCGGTATTGATCACCGCCGTCGCCGATACATCCAAACTGGTATAAATTTGGCCCTTGGCTTTTGCGATAGCATCAACAGAGCCAAAGCCCTCGACATGCGCTGGCATTACGTTATTTACCGCCGTCACCTGCGGCTTGCCGATACTACACAGGTAGCCAATATCGTCAGGGCCGTTAGCTCCCATTTCGAGAATCAACACATCGTGTTGCGCTGTCAGCCCAAACAAAGTCATGGGTAAACCGAACTGGTTGTTCAGGTTTCCCTCGGTTACACAGGGTGTATGACTCTGGGAAAAAATTGCAGACAGCATCTCCTTAACGGTAGTTTTACCGCAGGACCCTGTAATCGCCACAACCGGACCGTCAAACTGTTCACGGCACAGTAAGCCAATTTGTCCTAATGCGACCGTCGTATCTTCAACGCGCCACTGCGGTAAACTGCAACTGGGTACTTCACGATCGACAACCAACCCCAATACCTGGCCATCCAGCTCACCGACAAAGTCGTGAGCATCAAAATTTTCGCCAACCAGAGCAACAAATAAAGATTTGGGGTCCAGCTTGCGGGTATCCGTGCAAACCAGTTCAAACTCCACAGAGCCATTGATTAACTCACCACCAAAACGGCTTTGCAGTTGCTGCAACGTAAGGGAATTAATCACCTTGGCTCTCCTTGCCTTCACTTGACTGGCCCGATTCATCCACGCGGGCTTTGAGAGCTGCAGCAGCTTGCTCACGATCGCAGAAGTGAATTTTTTCACTGCCGATAATTTGGTAATTTTCGTGCCCTTTACCGGCGATCAATACAATATCCCCCGGTTGTGCTGCAGATACCGCCTGAGATATCGCTGTCGCGCGATCAATTTCAACTTCGATATTACTGGCAGCCCCTTCGAGAATATCGTCGATAATTTTTTGTGGTTCTTCGCTGCGCGGATTATCGCTAGTCACAATGGCACGGTCCGCCATCTCGGAGGCAATACGCCCCATCGCCGCGCGCTTACCCGTATCCCGGTCGCCGCCACAACCAAAAACACACCACAAATTACCGCGACAGTAAGGGCGCGCTGCTGCTAAAGCCGCGCGAAGAGCATCTGGTGTATGGGCATAATCCACCAATACACCCACATCATCGGAACCCTCAACCAGGACACGCTCCATACGCCCCGGCACCGCTTTGATAGTGGGGAAAGCGGCAAGAATATCTTCAAAAGGCATGCCCTCTGCCACTGCAGCAGCTACGACAGCCAAGGCATTGTGAATATTAAAATCGCCAATTAAGGGTGCGTGCAGCTCACCGCTACCCCAAGGGGAATTAAGTTTTACAGAAAAACCGCGCTCATGGCGACGCAGGTCTGCAACATATAAATCACCCGCCTGCAGCCCATAAGTAATAACGCGCAGGCCACGCAATTTGCAGCGCTCTGCCAACTGGGCGCCAAACGGATCATCCAGGTTAATGACTCCTCGCTTCAATTTTGGCAGTCCGAAAAGTTTCTCTTTGGCTGCGCCGTAAGCGGCCATATTGCCGTGATAATCCAAATGATCGCGGCTCAAATTGGTAAAAATTGCCGTATCAAAAATCAGCCCATGCACACGTCCCTGAGAAAGGGAATGCGAAGAAACTTCCATTGCGGCAGCGGCAACACCACTATCGCGATAATTTGCAAAGTCCGCTTGTAAACTCACCGGGTCAGGCGTTGTTAAACCCGTTTCCTGCAATTCGATTTGGTTATCTTTCCAGACCCCATTACCAATGGTGCCTATCAATGCTGCACTGCCATAGTGGCGAGCCAGTAATTGGGAAGTCAAATAGGCGCAAGTGGTTTTACCGTTGGTGCCAGTCACTCCAACCAAGTGCATTTCACCACTGGGGTTACCGTGGAAGCGCGCGGCAATTTCCCCTACCCGCTTTGCCAGACCGGGAACACTGACCACCTGGATATCACCACGGCTTTTACATTCCAACTTGTCACCATCAGCAAGCACTACCGCAGCACCTGCAGTAATTGCCGCATCGATATATTCCCGACCATCGACCACAGAACCGCGCAAGGCCATAAATGCATCGCCCGCTTTTATCTTGCGGCTATCCAGGGCAATACCAGTGACAGAAATATCGGGAATACCGGCGTAACCCGGCACTAATTCTTTGATAGAAACAGAATGTTTTTCGCGCTGACTCACGATTTTGAACCCCTCTCGCTTAACTGCGCGGCCAATTGCCCCTCCGCCGATTTAATTTTTTCCGGCGGAACCTGCAACAGGCGCATAGCACCAGTCATCACCGCACCGAATACCGGTGCAGCAACTTCACCACCGTAATATTTGGCATGACTGGGATCATCAATAACAACTACCGCGGCAAGGCGCGGATTATCAGCGGGGATAAAGCCCGCAAATACTGAGCGATAGCGATTATCCGCATAACCACTATTGCCAACTTTGTGCACAGTACCGGTCTTGCCGGCGACACGATAACCTTCTACAGCGGCAAGGCGTCCGGTACCCCGGGAAATCACCGTCTCCAGCATCGCTGTAACCTGCCCAACCAAGGATTGCTCAATAACCTGCTCAGGCTCGCCCGGTACTTTGTCACCGGATAAAACCAGGGAAACAGGACGCTTAACCCCTTCATTCGCCAGTACGCTGTAGGCTTGTGCCAGCTGCACGGCGTTAACTGTTAAACCGTAGCCGAAGGCGAAATTAGCCCGCTCGATTGGGTGCCAGCGGCTGCGACTGGGCAAGATTCCCTGTGCTTCACCGGGGAAGCCACTGCCCACTGCCTCGCCCAGACCCAAGCGATAAAAGAGTCCCCGCAGAGAATTTGGTTCCAAATCGAGAGCAATTTTTGTAATTCCCACCTGGCTCGACTTGGTAATAATCTTGGTGAGGTCTATTTTTCCGTAATTAACCGGATCCACCAGGGTTTTTCCCGGCACGCGAATATATCCAGGGCTGGTGTTTATTTCTGTTCTTGGGGTGTAGCGCCCGGTTTCCAAAGCCGCCAATACTGTTAAGGGTTTCACTGTAGAACCCGGCTCAAACTGGTCGATCAGCGCACGGTTGCGCATAGCCGCCGACTTAACCCCTTTGCGGTCATTGGGATTAAATGAAGGCTGGTTGGCCATGGCCAACACATCGCCACTGTGAGTATCGAGAATCACCATAAAGCCGGAAGCGGCGCCGTTTTCCGACACCGCCCGCTTTAATTCCCGGTAGGCCAAATATTGCAGGCGCATATCGATAGACAAACGCAGATCCCTGCCCGGTTGCGCTTCCTGACGAATTGCCAAATCCCTTACCGTGCGCCCTTTCAGATCTTTAATTACCTGACGTGATCCCGGCTGTCCGGACAGCCAATCGTCGTAGGCCAATTCCATTCCTTCCTGGCCGCGATCATCGATGTTGGTAAAACCGAGAAGTTGGGCTACGACCTCCCCAGCAGGATAGAAGCGCCGATACTCTTTTTTACTGAAAACACCTGTAATACCCAGGTCCAGCACTTTCTCAGCCTCTTCTGGAGACAGGTGCCGGCGCAGGTACATAAATTCTTTGTTTCGGTATTTCTTCAGGCGAGAGCCCAGTTTGGAAGACGGTAAATCCAGCGCGCGAGCCAGGCGCACTAAATTCGCATCGCTTATTTCACTCAACAGCTTGGGATTGGCCCACAGGCTGTGTACCGGTGTACTGACAGCAAGAAGCTCACCGTTTCGATCGACTATTGAGCCCCGATAGGCAGCAATCTCTTCGGTGCGCAAGGTGCGGGCCCGGCCCTGGTCTTGCAGGAAACGATATCCGCGCTCAGCAGCAGGCACTACCTGCAGTTTGGCCAAGTGGAACACAAGGGTAAGAGCGAGCAGGCACAGCAGGACCGCCACCAGCGCAAAGCGCCAGCGGGCTATACCCGGCTGAATATCCTTTTTTTTGACTGCGCCCATGTTTTCCCAGTTGGCGTTATCTATTTATTTTGTATCCCGGCTGAGCATGCCACTCTCCAGGGCCTGAACTCCAAAACTCAATTAACGCAAAATTCTTTATAATTATTTAAAGGCCAAAGCCCCCAAACGCAGAAACCCCACCGGGCAAGCAGTGGGGTACTTACGTCTTCATCCAAGGCGGTTAAAACTTAATCCGCCACTACCAATACCTGTTCCGAAGGTGCTGGCACATGCATTTTTAATTTTTCTCGGGCGACCTGTTCGACCCGGCTATAGGCAGACCAGGCACTTTTCTCCAAAAGGAGACGCTCCTGCTCATAGCGCAATTCATCGTGGGCTTTTTGTGCCTTACCCAGCTCAGCAGTTAACTCTCGGCTTTGTTGGGTGGTATGAATAACAGATAGCGACGACAGTATTACCGCTATCCACATTACCCCCACTCCAAGTAGAGCCTTGCCAGACATAAACTCAGCTTCCCGCCAGCTTTTCTGCCACCCGCATTACTGCACTGCGGGACCGCTGGTTTTCATCCACTTCAACCGTGTTGGCTTTCACTGCCTTGCCCACCGAGCGCAGTGACTTGGCTATCTGACTATCCATAACCGGAAGGCCACGAGGCAACTGGGGACCGCGCTCTTTTTCCCGAATAAAACGCTTCACCATTCGGTCTTCAAGAGAGTGGAAACTGATAATCACCAGGCGCCCACCCGGTGCCAGCAACTGCAGGGATTTATCCAACGCACTCTGCAGATCATCCAACTCGCCATTAATATGAATACGAATAGCCTGAAAGACTCGAGTAGCGGGATGTTTACCTTTTTCCCAAGCCGGATTCGCCTCTTTCACAACCTCGGCAAAATCGAGGGTGCGCTCAAATGGTTTTTCCAGCCGGCGCTTTACAATGGCAGCAGCCATTCGGCGGGCAAAACGCTCCTCGCCGTACTCTTTAAACACCCGGGCCATTTCGGCCTCAGCCTCAGTGTTGACCCACTCCGCTGCACTGATACCCCGACTGGTATCCATACGCATATCCAGGGGGCCATCCTGCATAAAACTGAAACCGCGCTCGGCCTGATCCAGTTGCGGCGAAGACACTCCCAGATCGAGCAATATTCCACTGACCTTACCGGCAGCTTGCCCGGCAGCCTTATCCATATCGGCAAAAGACCCATGCCAAATGGAAAAACGGGATTCATCGGAAAACCGCTGCTCTGCAAATTCAACAGCCTGGGGATCTTTATCCACCCCTACCAACTGGCCATTGGGCCCCAAGTGCTCAAGGATTGAGGCGCTGTGCCCACCCCGGCCAAAGGTGCCATCGATATAAAACCCATCCGGCTCAGTCACCAGAGCGTCTACGGCCTCGCGTAACAACACACTGCGATGCAATTCTTGAGACACCCGGTACTCCCCTTATAAAGAGAGGGATGCCATTTCCTCAGGCATACCCTCTTCGTCTTCACTATCATCGAGCCAGGACATCCAGCGCTCCTCACTCCAGAGCTCCAGCTTTTTCCCCTGGCCCACTAACATCAATTTCTTTTCCAGCCCCGCGTACTCACGCAGAGTTGGCGGAATCAATACCCTGCCATTGCCATCCACCTGCAGCTCACAGGCATACCCGATCAGCAGACGCTGAGCGCGCCGAGCCACTTTGTTAAAGCTGGGCAATGCTTCAATCTTCGGGAGAATTTGCTGCCATTGAGGCGACGGATACACCAACAAGCAGCGTTCCTCTGTATGGGCAGTCACCACCAAGCACCCCGCACACTCATCCAACAGCCTATCGCGGACGCGAGCCGGTATTGCCAGACGCCCCTTGGCGTCCATATTGATTGCGTGGCTGCCCAAATACACGTTTAGTGGTTCTCGCTTTGGAGATCGCGCCTCTCGCGACTCACTCCCATATGGCAGGTCAATGGAGAAAGATGTTCGACTTTAACCTGGCGGTGTGAACACCCACTTACTTATCGCGAATAAACCACAAATTTCCACGATTTTCCACTTTTTCCCACTCTCGACACTATAAAACTGGTCGACACAAAGTCAAGGAATTCGACCCCAAAGTCCCCATAACCCCTTGTAAAATCGCGGCCTCCAGAGAAGTGGCGCATATTGGCACATTGAAACCAGTCGGAACAGCACTATCTGGCACGATCGCCCCCTTAACAGTTAATCAATTTTTTTGCGCCAAGAAGAGGCTTTAGCCGAAATTAAACGAGAAGAAATAGGCGAACACAAAGAGGGCTACCGGAGCCGGGACCACCACATCAGGCAAACAAAAAAGCCCGGCGAATGCCGGGCTTTTGAAATTATTGAGCTGGCCTGTAAGCCGGGTTCTGTCGAGGACAATCATTCATCTGGGATGCCTGTCACCAGACACCTCAAGCGACCTACCCGCCCTCAGTGCGGGTCACACCTATAGAGGGCCTATTTGGTCTTGCTCCGAACGGGGTTTACCATGCCGCGGACTGTTACCAGCCGCGCGGTGCGCTCTTACCGCACCCTTTCACCCTTACCTGTACTCCCCAAAAAGGAGCCATCGGCGGTCTACTCTCTGCTGCACTTTCCGTAGGCTCGCACCCCCCAGGCGTTACCTGGCGTTCCACCCTATGGAGCCCGGACTTTCCTCCATCGCACAAGGCGACAGCGATTGCCCGGCCAGCTCGCGGCAAAGAGTAAAGAGGCGACAGACGGATTGCAACAGGCAATTGCAGCAATCAGTGCCTTATTTTTGCTCCAGGCTCCAGTTGTACAGGACTTTCTTTTTCACTCCAGTAATTTCGGCAGCGATCGCCGCCGCCTTTTTCGGCGGCAACTCCGCCAGCAACAGCGACATTACACGCTGTGCCTCCCCATCCAGCTCACATTCGCGAGAGCGCTCTGCACCACGCACCATCAAAACAATCTCACCGCGCTGCTGATTGCTGTCAGCGCGGACCCACTCAACCAACTCTGCCAGAGGCATCAACTGAAAAGTTTCAAAGGCCTTGCTGACCTCGCGGGCTATTACCGCCTCTCGATTACCGCCGAACACGACCGCCATTGCTTCCAGAGTATCAGCAACCCGATGCGGGGCCTCGTAGAACACCAGGGTACGGGTATCACTGGCCAACTCCTGCAGGGCTCGCTCACGGGCACCGGACTTGGCCGGCAGAAATCCCTCGAAACTAAACTTGTCACTGGGGAGTCCGGCGGCACTCAGTGCGGAGACGAAAGCACAAGCCCCCGGTATCGGAGAGACTTTGATTCCTCGCTCCCGGGCTTCACGCACCAGGCGATAACCGGGGTCTGAGATCAGTGGGGTGCCCGCATCGGAAATCAGGGCAATGGTCTGGCCCTGCTCCAAACGCTGCAAAATCTGCTCTGTGCGCTTGTCATCCGAGTGATCGTGATATGCCATCAATGGCGTATCGATATCAAAATGGGAAAATAATCGCTGACTGTGACGTGTGTCCTCCGCCGCAACCAGATCGGCACATTGTAGAACTTCGATCGCTCGCGGTACCATATCGGCCAAATTACCAATGGGCGTAGCGACAATATAAAGCAGCGCCTGATCCGGCCCCATAGCTGTTCACTCCAAATATAAATATTGCGGGAGAAGATTATGTCCGCCTCTTCCCGGCGCACCTCTACTGTAATCACCAGAATGGCAGCTGCCTCACTGGCAGTCGCACTGGCTGCTTGCCAGACACCGGCTTCCCGGCCAAACGTTTACCAGCCGGATTATTCGGCCGGCCACACCGCAAGCCGCAGTGAAGCTGTACGTATGCTGCGCAGTGCCGACACCCTGCCGGCACCGGCGCGGGATCAACAGCGCCTGCAAGCGGCCGCTATTCTATACGAGCTGGGAGATAAAGAGACGGCAAAAGAGGCGGTAATCAAAATTACGCCCGAACAGCTGGACGACAACCTCTTCGCCAGCTATGCACAGGTCTATGGCAGCCTACTTGCCGCAGACGACGACTTCTTTGAGGCCCTCGACCTGGCAGCCTCTCCACGCCTGGAAAATGTGTGGTCGGAGTTGCCACAGAAGACTGCCTTACCTTTACGCAGCCTGCGCGCTGACCTATGGGGACTTCTGGGAAATCTCGACAGCGCTATTAGTGAGCGGCGCGAAATCTCCTATATCGCCCAGTCCGACGAAGCGATCACAGAGAATAACAACGGCTTTTGGCATCTCTTGACCCAGCTGCCCTCCAGTGAATTGCAGGCTCGCGCCACCCAAAGCAATGACACCCAGATGCGCGCCTGGTATCAACTCGCCCTGCTGGGCCGCGACACCCAGACGGATATCAGCTCACAGCTGACCGCGCTCAGCCGCTGGCGCGAGCGCTGGCCCGCCCATAGTGCCAATTCCCATCCGCCACAGGCATTGCAGCTGTTAGAGCGCTTGGCCGCCCAGCGGGCAGACCGCGTGGCGCTACTCCTGCCACTGTCCGGCCCCCTGGGCAACGCCGGCAGGGCAATCCGGGATGGCTTTATGGCCGCCCACTACACCGCTCTGAATGCTGGCGGCGCAACTCCAAAAGTGATGGTCTACGACACCGGTTCCGATCAGCCATTTGAGGAAATTTACCAGAGCGCCGTAGATGCCGGTGCGCAGATGATTGTTGGCCCACTGGATAAGAGCAAGGTAGCCAACCTGCTTGCCACAGAAAAACTGCCGGTGCCTACTCTCGCCCTCAACTACGGCGATGAGGGGCGCCTGACCACAGACCTGGTCCAGTTTGGCCTGGCAATTGAAGATGAAGCGCGGCAAATTGCCCAGCACGCTTACCGGCAGGGCAAGCGACAGGCAATGGTCCTCACCGCTGACAATAGCTGGGGGCAGCGCGGCGCTGAGGCATTTGAAGAAGAGTGGCTGCGCCTCGGCGGCTCAGTCAGCATTCGCCGGACGTTTAAGGACAACAGCAAGTTCTCAGCCCTGGTCAGCGATGCCCTGTTGATTCCCGCCAGCAACGCGCGCAAGAAGGAATTACAGAGTCGCCTGGCGGCAAAGCTGGAATTTACCCCCAGACGCCGTGACGATGTCGATATGGTATTCTTGGCAGCACAACCCCAGCAGGCGCGCCAGCTCAACCCCATGCTGACCTACTACTACGCCAGTGACCTGCCCGTATACGCTACCTCTCATGTCTTTGGTGGCAGCATCAACCGCAATCGCGACAGGGATATGAACGGTATTCGCTTTACCGCCCTGCCCTGGCTGTTTGAAAGCAATCAAACCAAGCAGGATATCGAGGAGCAGGCGTCGCCCGCACCGGCTTTTGCCAGACTGTATGCCCTAGGTGCCGATGCCTTCCGCCTCTACCCGCGCTTGCCGATGCTGCGCCAGTTCCCGGAACAGAAAGTACACGGTCTCACCGGCGCATTGAGCCTGAGCGCTGATGGCCGCATAGTGCGCGAACAAATGTGGGCGCGAATCGACAAAGGGGTGCCGGTGCCCATCACTACCGTCGAGCCCCAGTTGCCGCAGCGGGAGCCGATTGAATTAAGTGGGAATCGTGAGGCTTTTTAAGGGCTCAAGCGGTACTGTCGGCAGCCAAACGGAGGCTGCCGCAGCCCGCTATTTGCAGCGCGCGGGGCTCACCTTATTGGAGCGCAATTATCGCAGTTCACACGGAGAGATAGACCTTATCGCCCGTGAAAGCGATACTGTCGTGTTCGTGGAGGTGCGCTTCCGCCGTAAGAGCCAATTCGGCGGGGCCGCAGCCAGCGTGGATTCACGCAAGCAAGCTAAGCTACTGGCCACTGCCAGCCGCTATTTGCAGCAACATAAACTGGACTGTCCGTGCCGCTTCGATGTCCTTGCCATAGATGGCGATGCACAAAACATCCAGTGGATTAAAAGCGCCTTCGAAGCCTGAGGCAAAACCGAGATTTACCCTGTCAAGTTATGGTGAGTTCGAGCTCACCTGAATTAAGGACACAATGGAACAGCGAGTCGTAACCCTTTTTCACCACAGCCTTGAAGCCACAATGAACGCTGGCGAGATACTGGCCCCGCTGATTGCAGAAGCCAGCGAAATGGTGGTGCATACACTCTTGGCTGAGAGCAAAGTCCTGCTCTGTGGCAATGGTGTCAGTGGCGCATTGGCGCAAAGTTTTAGCTCGCAACTGACCGGCGGCTTCCAGCGCGAACGCCCCGGCCTACCGGCTATGGCCCTCAACAGCGACGGCGTCTCCATGGGCACCGTTGCCTCGAACCACGGCGGTGCAGACACCTTCGCACACCCCGTTCGCGCCCTGGGGCAGCCCGGTGACCTTCTCGTAATTATCAGCAGCGATGGGCGCGACTCAAACCTGGTTCAGGCCATGCGTGCGGCTCGGGACCGGGATATGGGCATACTCGCACTGACCGGCGGTGATGGCGGCGACTGCGCCGCCCTGCTCGATACCCATGATATTGAACTACGGGTGCCATCCGATGTCGCAGCAGAGGTACACCAAGTACATCTTCTGACAATTTTTTGCCTGTGCGACCTAATCGACAGTAGTTTGTTTGGTGGCTACGAGGAATAAACGATGAACAACAAAAAGTTGACCCTGGGGAAATATCTCCTGGCTGCCCTTGCGGCAACCACCTTGTTAGCGGGATGCAGCACTGTATTGGAGGCCACCCATGACGGCCCCATACAACAGGACCCCGGCGAGCGATCTTTTGGCACCTATATTGATGACCAACGTATCGAGACGGTGACCACAGTCAATATCAACAAAGCTCACCCGGACCTGAAAACCTCGAATATCAATATCAATTCTTTTAATGGTGTTGTACTGCTCACCGGCCAGGTGCCCAGCCAGGAACTGCGCCTGCTTGCCGGACGCACGGCGGAACAGGTACAGAATGTTCGCCAGGTCTACAACGAAATTCAGGTGCGCGGTAAAGTCACTTTACTGGCTAGCACCAGCGATACCTGGCTAACCACCAAGGTGAAAAGCAACCTGTTTGCCAATAAGGAAGTAGACAGTGGTCGCATCAAAATCGTGACCGAGAATGGAGTTGTTTATTTGATGGGACTGCTAACTCCCGCTGAAGCGGAACGGGCAGCCGAAGTGACCCGCTCGGTAGGCGGGGTACAGAAGGTTGTGAAAGCAGTGGAATATATCAACTAATCTTTCCCGCACTACACAAACAAAAACGGAGGCAATTGCCTCCGTTTTTGTTAGCGCTCAAGCCTGTAACTTATACGCGCTCTATAGCAACCGCTGTAGCCTCACCGCCGCCAATGCAAAGGCTTGCCACGCCCTTCTTGGCGTCGCGCTTTTCCATCGCTGCCAACAGGGTAACCAGGATACGGGCACCGCTAGCACCTAGCGGGTGGCCGAGGGCACAGGCACCACCGTTAACATTGACCTTTTCCCAGGGCAAATCGAGCTCACGCATTGCAGCCATAGTCACTACCGCAAATGCCTCATTAATCTCGAATAGATCCACATCTGCCGCAGACCAACCGGCATTTTCCAGCAGCTTGTGCATAGCGCCGACCGGGGCCGTAGTGAACCACTCGGGCTCACGGGCAAACTGGGATTGCCCTTTGAGAACAGCCAGAACTTTCAAGCCGCGCTTCTCAGCTTCACTTTTGCGCATCAACACCAGCGCCGCAGCACCGTCAGAAATAGAGCTAGAGTTCGCCGCGGTTACAGTGCCGTCTTTACGGAACGCGGGCTTCAGTTGAGGGATTTTGTCTGGACGGGCATTACCTGGGGCCTCGTCAACACTCACCTCGATCTCACCTTTGCGAGAGGCAATCGTGACCGGGGCAATTTCACGGGTAAAATCTCCACTCTCAATCGCAGCCTGGGCACGCGCCAGAGATTCCAGGGCAAAAGCGTCCTGCTCTTCGCGGGTGAAATCGTACTTATCGGCAGTAGATTCGGCGAAAGTACCCATCAGCTTGCCATCTGCAGCATTTTCCAGGCCATCCAGGAACATGGAATCTTTGACCTCTCCATGACCGAGGCGCATACCAGAGCGGGCCTTGGCCAGCAGGTAGGGGGCATTGCTCATGCTTTCCATACCACCAGCAACGATAACCTTACCCTCACCCATCAGCAGGGCATCGCGAGCCATCATCACAGTCTTCATTCCAGAGCCACACACCTTGTTAACAGTGGTGCAAGGAGTGCCAACCGGGATGCCAGCACCCAGTGATGCCTGACGTGCCGGAGCCTGACCAACACCTGCCGGGAGCACACAACCCATCAGCACTTCATCCACATCGGCAGGTGCCACACCCGCGTCCTCAAGGGCTGCGCGAATCGCCGCAGCACCCAACTGCGGGGCAGTGAGGGCTGAAAGGCTGCCCTGCATAGCGCCCATTGGCGTACGCGACATTCCGACAATCACTACTGGGTCCGAAGTTACATCACTCATTCTGGCTGCTCCAAGTTCTGTGCCGCCATCACTGTGGTGGCGGCAATTGTTTTAATGTCGCCGCATTATAGCCGAAGCCCCACCCCGCTCCGCCAGGGGTGCGGCCGGTGCGCATCAGTATCAGCCCATCGTGTTACTATTTACGCCACCAACAGGGATAAATAGGGGAGCGTTATGGGATCTACGGGACTTATTGTGCTGGTGGTAGTCATCGCACTGTTCTTTTTCATCATCAGTATCTTTAACAAACTGGTTTCACTGAAAAACCACAGCGAAAATGCTTTTGCGCAGATAGAGATACAGTTAAAGCGACGCCACGACCTGGTACCAAATCTGGTAGAGAGTGCCAGCGCATACCTGAATCACGAGAGGGAAACCCTGGAAGCGGTAATCAGTGCGCGTAATACCGCAATTTCAGACCTTAAATCTGCCGCTAAAAACCCTACCAATCCGGCCGCTATCGATAAGCTCGGCCGCGCAGAAAACCTTCTCAACAGCGCCCTCGGCCGCCTGAATATGGTGATTGAGGCCTACCCGGAACTGAAAGCCGACCAGACCCTCCGCGAACTCAACGAGGAGTTAAACAGCACCGAAAACCGCGTGGCATTTGCACGCCAAGCTTTTAACGACTGCGTCACCAGCTACAACATCTACAAGCAGAGCTTCCCCCCAGTATTTCTGGCCGGCCTTTTTGGCCACAGAGCCAACGCCCAACTGCTTGAGTTCGCAGACTCAGAAACCTTTCAAGTCGCGCCACGTATCGAGTTTTAAATATGAACTTTTACGTTCACCAGGACAAAGCCAAGCACAGCAGTCGTTTGCTGGTTTTCCTGTTCAGCCTGGCCGTCATTACCCTAATCAGTTTGAGCACCCTGGCTACGGCAGCCATGGTGTCACTGTCTCGCGGCCAACCATTTACTCCCTTTGAAGTTGTGCAACTTCTGGGCTGGGAGAGCCTTGGCTCAATAGCCTTTGTCATCGGTACCGTCGTTATCCTGGGCAGTCTGTACAAGTTCCATCAATTATCCCCTGGGGGAAAGGCTGTGGCGGAATCCCTGGGAGGGTACAAGCTTAATACTTCCGCGCGAACTGAGCGGGAAAAGAGAGCACTCAATGTTGTGGAAGAGATCGCTATTGCAACAGGTATTCCGGTACCCGATGTCTACATCATTGAGGACAGCACCATCAATGCCTTTGCCGCTGGCCAAAACCCTACCGACGCCATTATTGGCCTGACGCGGGGCTCCTTGGAAAAGCTTACCCGAGAGGAACTACAGGGCGTTGTTGCCCACGAGTTCAGTCATATTCTCAATGGAGACATTCGTCTAAACACCCAGATCACCGGGCTGTTACATGGAATCTTAATTATTGGACTTTTGGGACAGCTCCTTGTCAGAAGCCCGGTACCCCACAGGCGCATAACCCCCGTAAGATATCCTCTACTAGGCCTGGGAATAACCCTGATTATCCTCGGCTACACCGGTACGCTAATCGGCAACCTGATCAAGGCCGCTGTCAGTCGGCAACGGGAGTTTCTTGCCGATGCCTCCGCAGTACAATTTACTCGCAACAACCTCGGTATTGCCAACGCGCTGAAAAAGATCGGTGGCCGCGATGTAGGCTCAGAACTCAGCAGCCCCAACGCAGCAGAGTTTAACCATATGTTGTTCGCGGTTGGGGTAAAACACTCTCTGCTCAGCCTTTTTGCCACTCACCCTCCACTACCGGTGCGCATAAAGAGGCTAGAACCCGCCTGGAATGGCCTATTCGCCAATACGGAAGAGCAGGTAAAAAGTGAAGCCCAGACTTTAAAACCCAGTGAATTGCAAAATCCTCAGTTCGCCATGGCCGCTCCTACAACGCCTTTCCAGGCTGCTCTGGATGCGGTGGACAACAGCATTGCCAAGCCAGATACACATCAAGTCGAGCTTGGACATCAACTACTGAGCTCTATTCCACCCCTTATCCAGCAGGCTGCACACGAACCCTTTACCGCCCGGGCACTGGTTTACTACCTTCTTCTGCACAAGGATAAAACCGAGCGAGACAAACAGCTTAACCTCTTGGAGAAAATTGCCCACCCCGCTGTTATCCGCGAGATGAAAAAACTCACACCACATATGGAATCACTGCCGAGCAACGCTCGCCTCGCATTGATAGACCTATGTATCCCGGCCTTGCGTGCCCTAGTCCCCCAGCAGTACCAGATCTTTAAACGAAACCTTATCAAGCTTCTACACAGCGATGGGAAAGTTGAAGTTTGGGAGTGGGCCCTGTACCGGGTATTAATGCACGCGCTCGACGGCGCTCCAGATCGACAGCGCCTCTCCCACAGCAAACATGCCAACAAAGATGCTTCACGATTTATCATTGCAGCCATCGCCCATGCGGGAAACAGCCAATACCTTCCAGCAAAACGTGCTTATGAGAAGGGACTCAGTGCTCTCAGGCTTGAAATAACCCCGCTACCCGGCATCGCTGATATCACCCTACCACGACTGGACAAGGCCATTGCAATCGCCAGCCTTATCCCACCCCTGGAGAAACCCGACTTACTGAAAGCGATTGTGATCACCTTGAATCACAATGGGGTAATTAAAGCGGAGGAGATCGAACTGTTAAGGGCCGTCGCTGACAGCCTGGACTGCCCTATGCCACCGATTATCGATAAGTCTAGGTAGCCGCACAACGCCAGCACAAATGCTGGCGTTGTGAAACCTCAATGGGCGTGGTGCTGATAAACCGGCCCGATGCCCACACTCCATAAAATGACGGAGCCAATAAGCACCGTAACCATCATTACCAAGGCAACGGTTAATACTGCACAGGCATACAGAAATGCTCGATCCTTATTCATATTCATCAGGATCGGAATGCCGGCAAAGACCAGGTAAATAGAATACATCCCGGCAATGCCTACGGACGCCATCGTGAGCCAGGGGTGTGGATAAAGGACGACGATACTCGCCAGGAAGATTGGCGTAGTAATAAACACCGCAAGTGCCGTGCCTTCATAATGGCGCGTGGGCTCATCTCCCTCAACTCCGTAGGATCGCGCCATCCAGTTAATGAACTCTCCGAGGCAATAGACGCCAACCAGCAATGCAAAATAAGTAACAACCGACAGAACAGCCGCACTTTCAGGTGTCAGCTTTGCCAGATGCCCCCCAACCTGGAAGCCTACCCGGGTAACCCCAAAGTAACCGGCCACGGTAGGAATCAACGCCAGAAGCGGCACATGAGTTACAAACACCTCAAAAAAAGAATGGCGATCAGCGCGTATCGCTTTCCACTCTTTTTCCGGGTTGGTAAGAATACCTATTGTATGACTGAGTATCCGCACACCAAATCTCCCTTCCAATACCCTGCTTTGCAGTATCGGTGGCGCACAACAGATTGACCAATGCCAAAAGGGAATTAAGCGTCACTTTCAAATTTACTTGATTTATATCAGCTGTGGACAGACAGGCAATTTCGCCCGCTGCGCTTTGCTTTATAAAGCGCTTGATCAGCCGCTTTAAGGATACTCTCGGGTTTCTTTAGTTTTTTATTGCGGTGGGCAACGCCAATACTCACAGTAACTTTCACTGGCTTCCCTCCGCCCTTTCCCCTGAGCGAAGCCCCTGCGGCTAGACGCCCCGATGACCTCAGGCGCAGTGGGTAGCTTGAGATTTTCTCCCTGATTTTTTCCAACAGAACTTCTTTCGCCTCGCGACTGCGGCCCGGAAGATAAATAACAAACTCCTCGCCTCCATAGCGAAACACGGCACCGTGAGAGTGGCGCGCGAGTTGAGCCGCAACCATTTGCAAAGCCTGATCACCCACTTGGTGCCCATAGCGATCATTCAGCTTCTTAAAATGATCGATATCAACCATGGCAAGACTGTAATTCCATGCCGGCGTCAGCATCTGATAGCGGAAGGCCCGCCTGGAATGAAGCCCAGTCAGCTCATCGCGAAACGCCAATTCATAACTGGCCCCAAGCAGCGAAGCGACCAACAATACTCCTGCTACAAACCCGGTAAACTCGAGAGGAAGGCTCAACCAAACACTGCACAGCAGCAAAATAGAACAACTAAACAGACCCATAGCGGTGGGGCCAGGGTAGAGAAAAAGTAAGGCAAAAGCACCGAGAGCGGAGACACTGCCAATCAATTGTGGCAACGAAAATGCGTCGGGTAAAAACCCGGACAACCCGCTGGGCAAATTCTCGACCGGAAATGCCAGCCTCAGCGGCGCGCAGCAATCGTAGAGCAAGACAAAACCCACCCCCTCAGCCAGCAAAAACAGGCCCCACAGCAGCCCAAAAATACTGAAGACACTGCGATCACGACTGCAAGTAAACAGAACAAGATTTACCGCAACTAGTGAGAGATATAGTGGGAGATCCCTGTGCAAGCTGGGGAGCAACTGGGAGTGAGCCGCGATGTATAGGGCCATGATAAGCAGCGCTGCAAGCGCAACCCGGCTCGAGCGAAAACCAAAACTGAGCAATGCCGCCATAGCCAATAGCAACACAGGCAGCTGCGGACTGTATAAGTGGGTCAGATCGATCCAGGAAAGATACTGCGCAACGAGAAGCACCAGAAGCATCCCTGGCAGCCAAATAAAGCGCAGCCATTGAAGGTACGGCGGCATGACATTCGCGGCAATAAAAGATAACGCGACATTATACGGACTTGGGACAAGCATATACCCGGAACCGGGTCACAAAAGTGGAGGAAGGGAACTGGCAGGGCTTCAGAAATCTGCCCCACCAGCGAAAAGGAGCACTATTTAACGACACGCAGAGCCGGTTTTTTCACCGATTTTTTACCCAAACTGGTGGGTGGCGTCGGTTCGGGCGGCTCTGGAGTTTCCTCGGCCTCAAATACCATCCCCTGCCCGTTTTCCCGCGCGTAGATTCCGACCACAGATCCCACTGGAACTTGGATATCTGTCGGAACCCCGCCAAAACGGGCGTTAAACCTGATGGCGTAATTATCCATAGTCAGACTGGCAACCGCTGATTCCGAGATGTTCAGCACTATCTGACCATCGTCGTTCACATGTTGTTGCGGCACCAAAACACCGGGGAGGTGCGTATCAACCAGAATATAAGGAGTGCACCGGTTATCGGTTATCCACTCGTAAAACGCCCGCAGAATATAGGGACGATTGGATGTCATGGCCGGCTTGCTCACCAGTATTCCCTCAACGCATTTCCCGTTCGTATTCGGTCAGACTCTGCTGGAATGCCTCGCGGGCAAACAGGCGGTCCATATAATCCAGCAACGGCTTAACCTGTTTGGTTTTCGGAAGGCTGATTTCAAACTGCTCGAGGCGCCACAACAGCGGGGCCATGCAGCAATCTACCAGAGAAAACTCTTCATTAAAGAAGTACGGCAGGTCGGTAAACATCGGAGCGATACCAACCAGGTTGTCGCGCAGTTCTTTGCGAGCGGAGGCCGCGTCCTTACCACCGGCAAGGATCTTGTCCACCAGAGGACACCAATCGCGCTCGATACGATGCATGATCTGGCGGCTCTGCGCGCGGGCAACCGGGTAAACAGGCAGCAGCGGCGGATGCGGGAAACGCTCGTCCAGATACTCCATCATCACTTTGGTCTCGAACAGAACCAAGTCGCGATCTACCAGGGTTGGCAGGGAGTTGTAAGGATTGAGGTCAGCGAGTTCAGCTGGTTTATCATCGGCGTCCACATCGGTGATATCGACGGAAACCCCTTTCTCTGCAAGTACGATACGTACTCGGTGGCTATAGTGGCTGCGACCATCGGAGAAGAAGGTCATCGAGGAGCGCTTGTTGGTAGGCACACCCATGTTCAAACTACCTCAAACTTTAAGCCGGCTAGAGCCGACCTTTTATTCAAAATATAAAAGGGCAGTGAGTAAACCCACCACCCATTAGAGACAAACTAGCGACGGCTTTAGTGGTGCACGTCTTTCCAGTATTCGCGGTTCAGCAACCAGGCGAAGATAAAGAACACAAAAATAAACGCCAGCACATAGAAGCCAACACGTTTGCGATCTTCAGCCATCGGCTCAGCAATGTACTCCATAAAGTTGACGAGGTCATACATTGCCCCATCAAACTCTTCCGGTGTCATAGAGCCTTTCACCTTACCGACCTCCAGGCTACCACAAGCGGCGTCCATAATCGGGTTGCCGAGCTCATCGCGAACAACTTTACCGTGATCGCGCTTGGGACCAGGGGCACATTCCTGCAAACCCTGCAGTTCCATCAAAACGTGAGGCATAGCCACACTCGGGAAGACCTTGTTATTTACCCCAGTAGCACGACTGTCGTCCTTATAGAAGCTGCGGAGGTAAGTGTAGAGCCATTCCGGTGAGCGAGAACGAGCAACCAGCGTCAGGTCCGGCGGCGCGGCGCCGAACCATACTTTGGAATCATCTGGACGCATGGAGATCGTCATCAGGTTGCCGATTTTGTCATCACCCAAAACCAGGTTCTCCATCATCAACTCAACCGGGATATCCAGGTCAGTGGCCACACGCTCCCAACGGGAGTAATTGGCACTGTGACACCCCATGCAGTAGTTGACGAAGTACTTGGCACCGCGCTGCAGGGACGGCTTGTCCCGCAGATCGATATTGATGTGATCCAGCTCCACTTCAGATTCTGCACCTACCGCTTTAATCGGGATAAAGGTCAGCAGGCCGACAACGATAATACCGATAAACAGGATGCCGAAAGTTTTACCACCAGACGGGCTGGTTACACGCTCGGGCTCAGGGTAAACCTCATCGCGATTGGTAATCCAGGGCAGCAAAGTAAAGAAGGCAGCGAGCAGCAGAGTTACAACCACCATGAAAGTATTCACGGAGTAATTAGCTACCGCCATCCACAGGAACAGCACGCCGAAGATGACACAAACAGCCCAGGAGCCAATGCCTTTCTTACTCTTCGGATTCGTCCAAACCGGCATGGTCAGGAAGAAGGCGAAGTAGAACAGGGTCGCTACCTGAGACAGGAAGTTACGATCCGGGGTCGGAGATTTAACACCCAGGTAGCCAAGGATAATAAATACTGCAGCAAACAGAAGCAGCAAGCCCTTCGGCAACCAACCCTTGTAGCGGATCGAGCGAACCGGGCTCTTGTCCAGCCAAGGCAATACAAACAGCACAGCAATAGCGGCACCCATGGCTACCAAGCCAAGGAATTTCGCAGTAAGCGGACCGATATCCATGGTAACCGCACGCAGGATTGCGTAGAACGGCGTGAAGTACCAAACCGGAGCAATATGCGGTGGTGTCTTCAGCGGGTTCGCTTCTTCGAAGTTAGCGTACTCCAGGAAGAAGCCGCCCATTTCCGGGAAGAAGAACACAACAGTTGCGAAGATAAACAGGAATACCGCGATACCTACCAGGTCGTGAACAGAGTAGTAAGGGTGGAAAGCAATACCGTCTTTGGGGATGCCGTTCTCATCCTTGTTCTTCTTGATCTCGATGCCGTCTGGGTTGTTGGAACCCACTTCGTGCAACGCCAGGATATGCAGAACTACCAGCAATACCAATACCAGCGGCAGTGCAATAACGTGCAGGGAGAAGAAGCGGGTCAGGGTAATACCAGAGATCAGATAGTCTCCGCGAATCCACTCAACCAGGCTATCGCCAATACCGGGAATTGCTCCAAACAGAGAAACAATTACCTGGGCACCCCAGTAGGACATCTGGCCCCAGGGCAGTACGTAGCCCATAAAGGCTTCTGCCATCAGCACCAGGTAGATACACATACCGAAGATCCACACCAGCTCGCGGGGCGGCTTATAAGAGCCGTACATCAAACCGCGGAACATATGCAGGTACACCACCACGAAGAAGGCAGACGCACCTGTGGAGTGAAGATATCGTATCAACCAACCCCACTCCACATCGCGCATGATGTATTCAACCGAGGCAAATGCCTCCTCGGCAGAGGGGTTGTAGCTCATAACGAGCCAAATACCGGTCAACAGCTGGTTGACCAGGACCAATAGGGAGAAAACGCCGAAGAAATACCACAGGTTAAAGTTTTTGGGCGCGTAGTACTTGCCCATATGCTTATCCCAGGCCTGGTAAATGGGCAGTCTCTGATCTACCCAATCACCGAAATCTGCGAGCCATTTCATGCGGTGCCCTCCTGGTCTACGCCAATCACGATTACATCGTCGTTTTCATAGGAATAAGGCGGCACCTCCAGGTTGGTAGGCGCGGGAACACCGGTATAAACACGGCCAGCCATATCGTATTTGGAACCGTGACAGGGACAGAAGAAGCCACCCATCCACTCATCGCCACCCAGATCGGCAGCACCCACTTCCGGGCGGTACATAGGCGCGCAGCCAAGATGCGTACACAGACCAACCAACACCAACAGCTTTGGCTTGATAGAGCGGTTTTCCGGATCTACATAAGCTGGCTGGATAGACTCCTCGGAGTTAGGGTCGCGCAGTAGAGGCTCCACTTTCTCCAGGTCTTGCAGTATTTCATCGGTACGGCGCACAACATAGACCGGCTTACCTCGCCACTCTACAGTGACCATTTGGCCCGGTTCAACTTTGCTAATGTTGTATTTAACCGGAGCGCCCGCAGCTTTCGCCTTGGCACTCGGCTTCCAGGAAGCGACGAAGGGAACGGCAACCCCCACCGCACCCGCGCCACCAACAACTGAGGTGGCAGCGGTTAGAAAACGGCGCCGTCCTACATTTACACCGTCATCACTCATGACGTAGTTCTCCCATCACAGCGACCCCGATAGCCCGGAGATTCGCTGGCCCAAACCCAAAAAGTCTTGAAAGAAGTCCCGCCCCGGCAGATTGCCCGCGCGAATAAACCCCACAAATCAAGCGGATACAAATCGGCGCAATGTTAAAGAAAATGCCAATTTGATACAAGGCAATGCTATGGGGAACGTCGGGAATCACGCGGCGAAACCGCGATAAATCCAGCAAAAGTCATAAGAGCGCTGGATAACCACAGATACGGGAATATAAAAAAGCCCGGCAAAAGCCGGGCCAAAAAGAAAGCTTAACGCTTGGAGAACTGCGGCTTCTTGCGCGCTTTGCGCAGACCCACTTTCTTACGCTCAACCTCACGGGCGTCGCGGGTAACATAACCAGCGGCGCGCAGCGGTTGACGCAGCGCTTCATCGTACTGCATCAGGGCACGGGTCAGGCCGTGACGGATAGCACCCGCCTGACCAAAGGAACCGCCACCTTTAACAGTAACAGTGATATCGAATTTCTCGACCATTTCAACCTTTTCCAGCGGCTGACGCACGATCATGCGAGCCACTTCACGGCCGAAGTATTCGTCCAGAGTGCGACCGTTTACGGTGATCTTACCTTCACCTGCTGTGAGAAATACACGAGCAGTAGAGGTCTTGCGGCGGCCGGTACCGTAGTATTGAGTAGTTGCCATCAGATTTATTCCCGTTTAGATCGCCAGTTCAATCGGCTGTTGAGCCACATGAGGATGTTCACTGCCGCTGTATACTTTCAGCTTCTTGAACATGGCACGACCCAAAGGACCTTTCGGCAGCATGCCTTTAACGGCGCTTTGAACGGTGCGCTCGGGCGCTTTTTCGATCAGCTTTTCGAAGCTGATGGATTTAAGACCACCAGGGTAGCCGGAGTGGCTGTGGTAGATCTTGTCTTTGGCCTTGTTACCGGTCACGCGAACCTTTTCTGCGTTGATTACAATGATGTAATCGCCAGTGTCCACGTGGGGCGTGTATTCAGGCTTGTGCTTGCCGCGCAGGCGGGTTGCGATCTCGGCAGCAATACGGCCGAGGGTCTTGTCCGCAGCGTCAACAATGTACCAGTCGCGTTTTACCGCCTCTGGCTTGGCACTGTAAGTCTTCATGTTATAAACACCTGTAATATGACCCCCAGAATTAGGGGCCGTCCCACAAAAGAGCGCGGATAGTACAAAAGGAGTGTATGCTTTTCAAGCGGAATTTACCCCGACTCGACAGACTTATTCGGGGCGATGGGGCCGCTCCAGATATTCGCGGGACTGCATCTCCAAAAGCCGACTCACCGTGCGTTCAAACTCAAACTTAAGATTCCGGCCGATGTACAGTTCCTCAGCTGGAACCTCCGCAGAAATCACCAACTTTACGCACCGGTCGTAAAATTCATCCACCAGATTAATGAAGCGGCGCGCCTGGGCATCCATACGCTCATCAAACTTGACCACCGACCCCAGAAGCACCGTATGGAACTCCCTGGCCAATTCGATATAGTCATTTTGCGATCGCGGCCCATCACACAGATCCACAAAATCAAACCAAGCAACATCATCCGCTACTTTCAAGGCTCGAATTGGGCGCCCCTCCACTTGCAGCTGAACCTCGCTACGGGCTTCGCAGCCGCTGACACTCAGCTGTGAAAAACTCTGCTCCAGACTGCTATCTGCCTCAGGTCCCAGCGGAGAATGATATAGCTCCAATATTTCCAGGGTGCGCAGCCGGTAATCGGTACCGCTATCGACATTAACCACCTTGGTGTACTTCTCCAGCAGATCAATGGCCGGAAGAAACCGCACCCTCTGCAACCCATCTTTATATAAACCTTTGGGCACAATATTCGAGGTCGCCACCAGAGCCACCCCTCGGCGGAACAATGCATCCAACAGGCCGGCCAATATCATGGCATCGGCAATATCTGAGACGAAAAACTCATCAAAGCAGAGCACCCGAGCGCAGCGGGCAATCTTATCTGCCACCTTCTCCAGCGGATTCTTCTCCCCAGCGTACTCCTTTAGATCCTGGTGAACTCGACGCATAAAGCGATGAAAATGGGTACGCTGTTTTTCCGCGAACGGCAGGGACTCAAAAAACGCATCCATTAGGTAGGTTTTTCCGCGGCCTACCCCACCCCAAAAGTAGAGACCCTTCTCGGGCTCATTAGCGCCACTGCGAATACGGGACAAAAAACTGACGATCGCACCGCGCTCAGACCGAGCCACCAGGCGCCGATGAAGATCTTGCAGCTCCTCAACTGCCTGACGCTGAGATTGATCCTCAACAAAGTCAGGGCGCTGAAGGTCACTCTCATAGCGCTCAAGAGGAGAAGAAAATAGTGGTTTGGCGGGCAACATAGAGGAAAATTTCTTCGACTACTGAATAACTGGCGCGCACTCTACCAAATTCAACCATTCAGCGCACAGGACAAGACAGTCGACACCTCAATTACCAGTGCAACCATCCGAAATAGCCAGCCCTCCCTGCAAACTGGAACCAGGCGCCAAGCATTCTGTCGCAATTAGCCGACAACATTGAATTGTCAGCGTAATAATCGCGTATACTGGCCACTCTATTATGAGGGGCTACAGCCACGTAACATCGGCTGCCCACAGTGCAGACACCGGCAAAGCCGAACACAGGCAGCCTCACCTCTTCGCGAGGTGATCTGTACAATAAAAAGCAAGTTGAGGAGGTAGTAAGTGCACTCTACATCGGTATTAATTCTAGTCGGCGTCCTCGGTATGACCCTGGGTGCATTCCTGGCATTCCTGGCTGTGCGCGGGCGTACCAGTGTGGAGCGTTCAGAGGAGCTGGAGCAGAGACTCCGTGAGGCCAACAACAAGCTCGAAGATTTCCAGTTACAGGTCAACGATCACTTTGACCAGACTTCACAACTCGTCCACAACCTCACCGAAAGCTACAAAGAGGTTCACGAATACCTCTCTAATAGCGCGCTGCGCCTATCCAGCCAGGATATTGGTCGCCAAATGCTGAAAGCCGGTAGTGGGAAATTAAATGACAACGATGAAAAGCTGCAGGATATAGAGCCACCTCGCGACTGGGCCCCAAAAGAACCTGGCGCCAAAGGTACTCTTGCCGAAGACTATGGACTCGAAAAAGAGGCTCACGAAAGCAGTTAGGACAGACTGAGTCCACCAGACAGGGGACTAACACAGTTTTTCCAGATATAAAAAAGGCGGGTAGTTACCCGCCTTTTTTATTTGGCACCTACAGACTCTGGTAATAGTCCATCAAAATCTGCGCCACTTCAGGACGGGAAAACTCTGGGGGCGGCGCAATACCATCACCCAACATTTCACGTACCTTGGTGCCCGAGAGCAGAATAAAGTCTTCTTTGGTGTGATCCGGAACATCACGCATCATAACCACCTTATTCAATTTCTTGGAATAAGCAGTGTGATCAGCACGGAAGATCTCAATCTCAAGAGCACCCTCGGGTACCTTCTCATCAAAAATAGTCTGCGCATCAAAAGCGCCATAGTAATCGCCAACGCCAGCGTGATCGCGACCTACAATCAGGTGGCTACAGCCACAGTTCTGGCGGAATACGGCATGCAGTACTGCTTCGCGAGGGCCAGCATACAGCATATCGAAGCCATAACCGGTAACCATCACAGTATTTGCCGGGAAGTACAGCTCTACCATCTTGCGAATGGAAGCATCGCGCACCGGAGCGGGGATATCGCCAGGTTTCAACTGGCCAAGCAACATATGGATCAGAACACCATCCGCTTCTACGCCATCCAGGGCCATTTTGCACAGTTCTTCGTGAGCACGGTGCATCGGATTGCGAGTCTGGAAGGCTACAACCTTATTCCAGCCACGCTCCTTGAACTCATTGCGAATTTCAACTGCAGTGCGGAAGGTGTCCGGAAAGTCACTTTGGAAGTAGCTGAAGTTCAATACTTCAATCGGCCCTGAAACCAGAGTGCGGCCAGCAGATTTGAAGGTTGCAACACCAGGATGTTTCTCATCCAAAGTGCCAAACACCTGCTCAGCCATGGTGTCCATTTGCTCTTCAGAGATGGTTTCGATCGCTTCAACATCCATCACGGCGAGAACCGGGTTACCCTCTACGTTCGGGTCGCGCAGGGCAATACGAGAGGCACCCTCGATTTCACTGGCATCTTTTACAACGTTAACAACCGGCACCGGCCAGAATAAACCATCTACCGTGCGCAGGGTTTCAGCGACACTCATAGCATCTGCCAAATTCATATAGCCGTGCAACGGATTAAAGTACCCCGCCCCAAGCATTACCGCATTGGCGGCGGCAGCAGAACTGACCACGATTGACGGCAGGGACTCCGCTTCGTGCATCAATTGGTGATGCCTTTCACTGTCATATACAAAGCGCGGCTGAAGCTCAACGCTGCCATGGGGGCGAACTAGGGACATTTAGGTCTCCAAAAACAGTAGTTACCGGTTAGTCTTAAAATTTTGACTGGCCATTATACGCATCTATCGCAAGCGACCAATTTCAAAAGGATACATGGGCCATATTATACGCACAGATAGGGAAGCTTTAGGCCCCTGCATCCAAGAGCAGGGCAAAGCACCCACTAAGCACTAGAAAATCCCACCTACTTAGTAAGCCCCCAACTTTGACGCGTAATGATCAGTAATCCAGCAGTACTCCAAATTCACTAATCAAATTATTACTATTTATTTATCAATTGGTGACACCTATAAGTGCCAACAATTGATGCAAGAGGTAATCAGATATCACGGTAAATCCCCCTAGCACCCAGAGGCGATTAGCCAACATTTAAGGGGGCCACCTAGATCTTGAAATAACACTCAATATGGAGATCACCAACTTGAATCCAATGAATGTAAAAGTGCTGCCAATAAGACATAAAACAATCGCAACTACAGGGATGGCGCTACTAGCCTCACTCACCTTTAGCGGTAATGCTATTGCCACAACTGAATCCACCCCTCTTCCCAGTAAGATCAATATTGAAGTAGCCTTGCCTGACCAACGCTTAGGGGGAGCTGATAACAACTTCTCAGAGATACTCGGTTTTGGCATCCCATTTAGAAAAGGTGTTATGAGTCAATCCGACCTACTCAATACTCGGGTAACTTGTACTCAGGCGGAGCAAGAAGAAGATGTTCCCTCTCATCAAGAGGTAAAAAATGTTTGGAGCGATGGAAGTGTTCGCTGGGCCTGGGTTGAATACCAGTGGTCTCCTGAATATTCTGGGTGTGAACTAAATCTCACCCCCCAGCAAAATCCAAGAGAAAATACCTTACAAGGTGGGATCACCATTGAAAATATGGAAGATGATTTCATAACTATTAACACAGGGAAAATTCGACTAGCATTTAACAACACTTCTCTATTCCCTCAGAGCATCGAGCAGTCCAGCAGTCAAATTTCTGTGCCCATTTTAAACACCTCCATACTCCCTCACTTTTATTTGAAAGATAGCTCGGACTGCGATCCAAGTGACTGCACTACAACATCCAAGTTAATCGACAACGTTCACTGGAAGGTTGAACGCGATAGTCCTCTACGAATGATCATCACCGGAAGAGCAAATTACGTAACAGAGAGCGATGCTATATTAGCCGAAGCTCAAGTCAGATTTACACTAAAACACAACTCTGACATCATCGATATTGAACACACTTTATTTAACATCAAGGAGGAAATTCAATATAGAGAGCTAGGAATAATGTTAGAGCCTACTGATCAGTTTGAGCTCTTTGCATCTAGCCAGGAGCGGGCTGAAAACACGTTAACCACCGAAAACAGCAGCCTAACTACATCCCCATTCATATTTTGGTCCACTGAAGATGAAGAGTACATTCAACACGTTGACTACAAACTAAGATCCATTTTTGATAGCTTCCCTAAGGCATATGTTCAAACAATCTCGGAGGTGACAGACTTCAACAGCCCTGAGGATGTGATCAACCACTATACAGAAAAACCCTTTCATTTAGGCACTGCCCGCACTCACAAATTACGAATATCCTTTCCCCCCCAAGGTTCCGACAACACCGCCATAGAAAACTATCTCCTTCAAACCCTAATTTCACCACACTTGGCTTACATCGACCCTGAATACATTACGCATGTTGATAACGCTGTATTTCCAGTAATGGCTACCTACCTACAGGGAGTCGATTACAACAAAAATCTCGAGGATTTGCGTTCACAATGGTTTGATCATTATTTAGAGCAAAGTGAATGGTATCCACTTAGCGGCTGGTACGATTATGGGAGAGTACCTTACAACCGCTTTATGAAAAATCCATCACAAAACTCTGAAGGCAACTTTGATATTTACCCAAACTGGTATCGGCAAACCATTTCTCACTACCACATTGTTCGCAATAGTATCTTCAGCTGGGCCCGCTCTGGAGACCGAAAATATATAGATTTTGCCCGCAAAGCGAATCGGCACACCCGGGACTTCCACTTTTCTCACAAACTCGAAACAGATATATCCAATGCCCCCCACTTCACAGGTCAATACCTGGGCGGTAAGGACTCACAATTTCCCTTTTATTGGACAAGACCTGAGCTAGACGTTATGCAACAGATAAGTGATGGGGAGGACCTTTCCTCAATTATGTATGAATATTTTCTTTTTGATGACCTTGCCAGTTTCGACACATTGAAAGGCTATCAGGATTTCATCTACGACCATATGAATCCACGCCCATACCCCACAGACGCCTCCCCAATAGAACAGCGGGAGCACATAAAGATACATTACTTTACCAGTACACCTTTTCCCTCGATGTCTGCGATGCTTAGCACCCACAAAGCCCTCACAGGCAGAATAGAGAATGGGCAAGTGGTTCACGAAACCAAGATAAGGGATGCTTTAGAGGAGTTTCTGCCTCACTTTTACAGTCAGAGTGAAGCCTTTGCTTTATCACCCGATTACTGGCAAGAAAACTATCCAGGCCACAAAGACCTGAAGGTCCACTACAAACTTGATCGCAAGCTGTCAGCCCTTCTCGATGCGCACTACTACTTTCATGCTGAGCCTACATCGAGTACCAACCTTGACTTGTCATTGCTGCCTCAGCAATTAGCCAATGTATATCTAACACCCGAGTCAGATACCACCTTTGACACAGGTGTTTTCGTCTCGCAAAGTTTGGCGCCCATGTTTAATGGCATCGGCTATCAAGCTACTTGCAATCAGGAGAGTAAAGCTGCTTTAGAGTGGAACTTAAGTGTGGCGGATGCGCTCTTTCAAGAAATGAAAGATCATAATGTCGACTTCAAAAGCAGAATTGATGATATGCCAACCGTGAACAACACATCAGGATGGTTTGCTTTTAAATCACAATATTTACAAGACAACCACGACACGGCACTCGAGGCCGAATATCATATAGAACCTTCTCGCAATGCCTACATGCTTTACGCCCTGCCTGTCGCTATTGAATACGCTAGAAATATGACCACCCAATGCCTTGACTCCCCGCACAGCCACTAGAAGCAGATATAACAACAACCGCCACCAATTTGCCATACGGCGCTAGTGGCGGTTCCTCTGACACAAAAGTTCTAAACGAGGTACCAACTAGAGGTGCTCTATTCCCAGAAACATAACAATTGACAACCCGTAAGCAATACAGAGCTCCAGATTGCCCATTACACCGTGACATCAGCTCTACAAGAGAGGACGAGATTTTCCCTCTCTTCATGCTGTCCACAGCGATTCTCCCTAAGGACGTGTGTATAATCAGGGCAAAGAGGAGTCACGAGTGTCCCAGAACCGATTTCTACAAGATTGGGCCCTACCCGCCCTGATAGGCCTTGCCATGGCCGCCCTGCTCTTGGTTATATTCCCTCAACTGCGTGGTGCCGCCCCCAAGATAGATGTAAACAGCATCCAAGGTCCGGTTTCCTATGCCCATGCCGTCAATGTGGCAGGTCCCGCTGTTGTGAATATCTATACCCGCATGGCCATGCCTAAACGCCAGCATCCTCTATTTAACGACCCTCTTTTTAGGCGTTTATTCGACAATATGGACGTGCCACAAAGGCAGAGGATGCAGTCCAACCTTGGATCAGGTGTCATTGCCAGCGACAACGGTTACATTTTAACCAATCATCACGTCGTCGATCAGGCTGATGCCATTGTTATTCTTTTAGCTGATGGACGGGAAGCACAAGCAAGACTCGTCGGAAGCGATACCGATTTTGACTTAGCCGTCCTCAAGATTGATCTAGATGGGCTGACTTCTATTTCTGTTGGTGAGCCCGACAGGGCGCAAGTGGGCGACGTCGTCCTCGCAATCGGCAACCCTTTTGGTGTTGGACAAACTGTGACCCAAGGTATTATCAGTGCGAAAGGCCGTCACCTTGAAAACTCAGGTACCGGCAGCTACTTACAGAACTTTTTGCAGACGGATGCTGCAGTCAATCCGGGGAACTCAGGAGGCGCCCTGGTTGATTCCCGTGGACGCCTGCTCGGTATCAATACATCAATACTCAATCAATCCGGTTATTCCGGCGGTATTAGCTTCGCTATTCCAGCCAATATTGCCTTTAAAGTAATGCAGGATATCATCGCTTACGGTCGCGTCGTGCCCGGCTGGCTGGGTATTGAGGCCACCGGCATAAGTCCCCAAATGGCCAAGGAGTTCAATTTAAATTCCACTGGTGGTGTATTGGTGACAGCTATCTACAACGAAGGCCCCGCACATATTGCCGGCCTTCAACCAGGGGATGTCATTACGCAACTAGATGGCTTACCCATCGGCGATGGCAAGCAAGGGGAAGCAACTATGGCCACCCTGCGCCCCGGCGACACTATCTCCATCACTTTTATTCGCGATGGGGCACCCTACACAGTTGAAGCAACTGTTTCAGAAGAACCCCAAACAAAGACGACGATAGAATAAATTCATAAGGAAATGTCTCTATGCGCTCACTGGTATTAGCCTTGCTCTTTATTACCTCTACTGCGCCCGCAATGGCTGGGGATAGAGAGGACTTGCACCAATTGCTGACAAACTTTATCGGAAAAGCCGCCACTGATTCCCAGGCCCACCAACGATTCTGGGCTGAGGACCTGATATACACCAGCTCTGGGGGAAAGCGCTTTGGAAAAAGCGAAATTATGCAAGGGATGCAAACACCCCCTACAGAGCCCATAACGATGAGCTATGCTGCCGAGGAAATTGACATCCGACTACTGGGCGATACCGCTATTGTTGCATTCAAGTTATCTGCAAACGATAGCAGTAAGGATGAGCAACATTATTATTTTAATACCGGCACATTTGTAAAACGGAAGGGTGAGTGGCGCGCCCTTGCTTGGCAGGCTACCCATATCCCCCTGATAGACCAATACTGAAATAGCCCCGCAGAAAGAAACCTGCCGGATGCAACGTTCAAGAATCTTTGACTCGGTACCCGGCAGAGCGAGCATGAGCATCTAAGCCCTCACCCAGAGCAAGAGTATGCGCTACGCGCCCCAAGGTATCAGCACCTTTTTCAGAACAGTAGATCACCGAACTCCGCTTCTGAAAATCGTAAACTCCCAGTGGTGAGGAAAAACGGGCAGTGCCACTAGTAGGAAGGACATGATTGGGGCCAGCACAGTAATCCCCCAATGCCTCTGCCGTATAGCGCCCAAGGAAAATGGCTCCGGCATTCCGGATCTCAGGAAGGTAAGCCTCAGGATTATCTACTGAAACTTCCAGGTGCTCCGGTGCAATCCGATTAGAGATTTCGATCGCCTGCTGTATGGACTCCACTTGGATCAACGCTCCACGATCAGCAAGGGAACGGGAAGCAATCTCAGCCCGAGGTAACTCGACCAAAAGCCTTTGCAGCGAACTCTCAACCCGATCTAAGTACTTGGAGTCAGGACACAACAGAATTGACTGCGCCTGTTCATCGTGCTCAGCCTGTGACAACAGATCCATGGCAATCCAGTCAGGATTTGTTTGCCCATCACAAATCACCAGAATTTCAGAGGGGCCAGCAATCATGTCGATAGCAACATGACCAAAAACAGCTCGCTTGGCACTGGCCACAAAGATATTCCCCGGGCCAACTATTTTATCCACCGCGGGAATAGACTCAGTACCATAGGCTAGCGCCGCTACTGCCTGGGCACCACCAATCGTAAACACCTGGTCCACTCCAGCTATTGCCGCTGCCGCCAACACCAGGTCGTTCAGCGCCCCTTTCGGAGCCGGCACCACCATATTTACGGCGTCAACCCCGGCAACTTTTGCAGGAATTGCATTCATAAGCACGGAAGAAGGGTAACTCGCCTTACCTCCAGGAACATAAATGCCGACACTTTGCATTGGGGTAATCTGCTGCCCCAGCACAGTTCCATCGAGCTCCGTATAGCGCCAGGACTCCTGTCTTTGATGCTCGTGGTAACGCCTCACTCTATTAGCAGCTGCCTCCAGGGCCTCGCGCTCCTCGGTACTTATACGGTCTAGAGCCGCGGTAAGCTCAGCAGCCGGCAGAGCAAAGTCTTTCGCGCTTTCCAGGCGCCGATGATCAAAGCGGTTGGTGAACTCGATAACAGCCATATCACCATGAGCGCGAACACGCTGCAATATTTCTGCAACGATACTTTCAACCTCTTGATTTGCCACTGCCTCCCAAGCCAATAGCTGCTTTAATTGGCCATCGAAATCTCTATCGACCGTATTTAGCCGACGAATTACTTTGCTCGTCATAATGCTTCGGGTATCTATTTGGTTTGTGCTACAGCCGATGCCAACTTCTCAATCAAACTATTGATTGGCGCATATTTCATCTTCATAGCTGCCTTGTTGACGATCAACCGACTACTGATTTGCGCAATGGTCTCTCGGGCTTCAAGGCCATTGGCCTTTAGCGTATTGCCACTATCTACAATATCGACAATCTCGTCGGCCAAATTCATTAGCGGAGCAAGCTCCATAGCCCCATACAGCTTAATAATGTCAACCTGACGGCCAATCGAGGCATAGTGCTTTTTGGCACTTTGTACAAACTTGGTAGCGACCTTAATTCGACCGCTGGGCAGTTGCCCGCCCTTGACACCAGCTGTCATCAGGCGGCAGCGGGCAATGCCCAAATCGAGAGGCTCGTAAATACCATCAGAACTATGCTCGAGAAGAGTGTCTTTCCCCGCCACGCCAATATCTGCGGCTCCATGCTGCACATAAGTTGGTACATCCACTCCCCTCAGGAGGAGGAGATGTACCCCTTCGCGATTCGTCGGAAATATCAACTTTCGGCTTTTAGTTAGGTCTTCAGTAGGCTCCAACCCCGCCGCCTTAAGAAGCGGTAGAGTCTCCTGAAGAATCCGCCCTTTTGTCAGTGCGATTGTAATTTGTGCAGTCATTTTGATTTATGCCAGTCCGTCATTGGCTCTTAAGGTTAACTTGGCAGCAATCAGCCAGGGACACGCCGAATATTCGCGCCGAGCTGTCGTAGCTTTTCCTCAATACACTCGTAGCCGCGGTCAATATGATAAATACGATCTACCATAGTAGTACCCTCCGCCACCATACCAGCTATAACCAAGCTAGCTGACGCGCGCAGATCTGAAGCCATTACGGGAGCGCCCTTAAGCTTCTCCACCCCGGTAACAATTGCTGTATTGCCCTCCAGAGTGATATCCGCCCCCATTCGATTCAGCTCATGAACCTGGATTAAGCGGTTTTCAAAGATTGTCTCAACTACAGTTCCCTTCCCTTCGGCAACAGCATTCATTGCTGTGAACTGGGATTGCATATCTGTAGGGAAGGCTGGGTAAGGCGCGGTACGGAAGCTCACCGCTTTAGGGCGATTGCCTTTCATATCCAGCTCAATCCAATCGTCGCCACAACTGATATGAGCTCCGGCCTCTTCGAACTTAACCATAACCGCATCGAGGATATCGGCACGAGTATTGAGCAGGCGCACTTTGCCCCTCGCCGCAGCAGCTGCCGCAAGGAAGGTTCCGGTTTCAATACGGTCCGGCATAACAGTGAACTTGCAGGGGGTAAGCTTAGGTACACCGTGAACACGCAGGGTGTCAGTGCCAACCCCTTCAATCTGAGCCCCCATAGCAATAAGGAACTCTGCCAAATCGACGATTTCGGGCTCGCGAGCGGCGTTGTGCAAAGTCGTAGTTCCCTCTGCCAGTGCCGCTGCCATCAACAGGTTTTCAGTGCCGCCAACTGTCACTTTCTCCATGACAATATTGGCTCCCTTAAGACGACCATTGGAGCGCGCCCGAATGAAACCACCATCGATAGTTATCTCAGCACCCATTGCCTCAAGGCCCTTTAGGTGAATATCGACCGGGCGACTGCCAATTGCACAACCACCAGGGAAGGAGACATTCGCAACCCCGTGCCTAGCCAACAGGGGCCCAAGAACCAAGATTGAGGCCCGCATCGTCTTAACCAGCTCATAGGGAGCGGTCAGGTCATTGACTGAGCGAGGGTCAATCTCAACACCCAGCTTTTCATCAATAGTGACGTCACACCCCATACACCGGAGCAAGGTGATCATGGTGGTAATATCGTTGAGATGCGGCAAATTATCGATTTGCACAGGCCCGTCAGCCAATAAAGCAGCAGCCAATATCGGCAAGGCTGAATTCTTAGCTCCAGAAATCCGCAGAGTCCCGGAAATTGGGCTGCCGCCCTCTATTATCAACTTATCCATTCAATCTCTTTCTAGATAGCCAACACCTCAGTGGCAATGGCAAGTTAACGACTGGCTTCTTCTGGGGTCAGAGTCTGCATTTGCACGGCATGCAAGGTGCCATCGGCGATTTTTTCACCAAGAGCGGCATAGACAAGCTGTTGCTTTTTTAAACGACTCAGACCTTCAAAGGAACTGCTCACTACAGTGACCATCAGGTGACTACCTTCAAAAGCCACTTCAACAGTGCTGTCGGGAATTTGCCCTTCGATCAGGGCCTTGATTTCGTCTGGTTGCATAGGAGGGACTTGCGATTGGTTAAAAACAGCACGCAAGTGTACTTGAATCAAGCGGAGTGCGCAGCTACGCACCCCAAAGTTCGCGGATCAACTCACTTTATTTGCGGCATCGTCTGCCGCTGACCAATTAGAAATCACCTTGTCGATGTCCCCATAAGTCTGCATTGACTGCGAGAACTGACTGCGGAAAGTCTTACCCAGGTTGACCCCATTCAGAATCACATTGATCAACTTCCACTGGCCTGCCCGATTGCGCACCAAGGTATACGAAACTTTTGTTATACCCTCTTTGCTGCGAACTTCCTGCAGCACATTTACACGATTACCTTGAGGTGTGGTGCCGGGATTGACCACTTTTACATCCAGGTCGCCAAAATTTGCCACGCCGCGAGCAAATGTCGCTACAAGATCGCGACGAAAAGCATCCGTAAAACGAGAGCGCTGGTCAGCAGTCGCCTGCTTGGCATAGCGTCCCATTACACCGCGAGCGATAAAGTCAAAATCAACAACCGGGGTCAAAACCCCCTCAACAGCACTGTAGTATCTTTGTGGGTCTGAATTTGCATACTGGGCATTGGATCGGATCACCCCCAGCAACTCATCAGAAACCCCTTTAATCATTACATAAGGGTTTTGGGCAGCATTAGCTACAGGCACTATTGCAGATGCAAAAACAGCACAAAGCGCAAACCTAATCCATCGCGACAAACCGTACCGGCCAATCCAAAATGATACGTTCACAAATTATCTCCAATTAGCAAATCATTCCTTGGACGCATATGGCGCAATTTAGTGCCACAGCAATACCACATACCAACCTTCCCGCAGTCCAACTGAGAGTGTGCCGATCATCCATTGAGTGACATAGCTGACAGCGGTGACGGCAAACTATACCATGGCCGCACCCGGTAATGTGGTGGTGTACGAGCGTGTCATTTGACACCCAGGAAAAGCACACTGGCTTTTTCAGCCGCCAGCAGCCCGCTAATATAGATTAGCACGACAGCAAAAAACTGAGCTTTCCTCAAACTACTGGAATCTTATGACAAAAATTATTCACGCTGTCGCATAAGTAAATATTGAAGCTGTCGCATAATAAGACGGCTTGATTACCACCTATTAAGCACTAGTAAGCGATTTGAGGCAGTTGATGACACAGGATCTGATCTTGGAAGCCGGGCGCCGCACCGTCCGCATGGAGACCGAAGCGGTAGCAGCACTGGAAAACAGAGTTAATGGCGAATTCCAGCGTGCTTGTGAAATGATCATGCAATGCCGCGGCCGTACGATAGTTACCGGCATGGGGAAATCTGGGCATATTGGCCGCAAGATCGCTGCTACGCTTGCCAGTACTGGCACACCAAGCTTTTTTGTTCACCCCGGCGAGGCGAGCCACGGTGATCTCGGTATGATCACCCGGGATGATGTAGTCATAGCCATATCCAACTCTGGCTCCTCCGCTGAAGTCCTCACTCTACTACCTCTGCTAAAACGCCTGGGCATTCCACTAATTAGCATGGCAGGAAAAACTGACTCCCCGCTAGCTCAAGCCGCGGAAGTCAATTTGGATATCTCAGTAGCCACAGAGGCTTGCCCGCTCAATTTGGCCCCCACCTCATCGACAACAGTTACTCTGGTGATGGGAGACGCACTTGCAGTCGCCCTGCTCGAGGCCAGGGGTTTTACTGCCGAAGATTTTGCCTTCTCCCACCCCGGCGGTGCCCTAGGGCGCCGACTTCTTCTAAAGGTTGAGGATGTGATGCATGCGGGCGATGAACTCCCCCAGGTAACTCCAGAGACGCTGCTATCAAAAGCCCTGCTAGAGATGACCAGCAAAGGGTTCGGTATGACAACTATTGTAAATAGCGACGGTGAATTACTCGGCGTTTTCACCGACGGCGATTTACGCCGAGTAATAGATCAAAAAATCGCACTCGACAAAGCTGTAATGGAAGAGGTGATGAGCCGCCGCCCTAAAACGGTTTCTGCTGACACTCTCGCTGCAGAGTCCCTGAGAATTATGGAGGACTACAAAATCACTGCATTAGTAGTAGAAGATGAAGCCCACCATCCTGTCGGCGTACTCCATATGCACGATATTCTGCGCGCCGGAGTTATCTGAGATAATACCGGACAATTAATACGCAGGTTTTGCCCTCACAATCAAAGGCGAAGAGAGATTACCCCGGTGATACCCGAGCAAAAATTAAATGATTCCCTGAAAAATATCCGCTGGCTTGTTCTGGATGTGGACGGTGTTCTGACAGATGGCAAGCTTTATTTTGACAATAGCGGCAACGAACTCAAAACCTTTCACACTCTGGATGGGCACGGCATTAAAATGCTACAGAACTCTGGGGTGCGCGTAGCAATCATTACTGGCCGACGCAGTAATGTTGTAGAGCGCCGTGCGCACGACCTGGGGATCAATAAATTGATTCAGGGCCGGGAGGACAAGTTTGTCGCACTACAAGAATTACTTTCTGAAGAGTCATGCCGCCTGGAAGATATCGCTTATGTCGGGGATGATTACCCCGATCTATTGGTAATGACCAAGATCGGGTGCCCCATTGCACCACCTAATGCAGCCCCACCCGTACGGGAGAGAGCCCTGTGGATCACAGAGGCCTGCGGCGGCGAGGGTGCTGTACGCGAAGTCTGCGACCGCATTATGATTGCACAAGGGACCTTTGACGCGGCGCTCGCCCCCTATAACGGAGAAAAATGATGCGCTCGTGGTTGCCTCTCATACTGGTCATTCTGCTTATAAGTGCCGGACTCTGGTTTTCCGAAAGTCCGCCAGAACAGCTCTTAGGTAAAAGGCCCACTCCTCAGCAACAAAATCGGGCTGCGGACCTTATTATCAAAGGGGCTGAAACTCGCCACTTTGACCAGACAGGCAACCTAGCTTATCGAGTGGATGCAGAGCAAATCACCTACTTTCAATTTAAACGTCGGGATCGAGCCAACCTTGAAGAGCCGCGCATGCTGTTCTATACGGACGACCAGCCCAAGTGGGCAACTCGGTCCAAAAGGGGAGTGGCCTTCAATCGCGGAGAACGCATCGTTCTCAGCGGTGCAGTTCAAATTGATGAACTCCCCACCCCTGATGGTATCCAACTAAAGACGTCACGTATTACGATCTTCCCTGACAGGGAATTCGCCGAAACCGACAAAGTTGTTACTATTAGCTCTGGCCCTAACCACACCAAAGGGAAGGGCATGCGCGCCTACTTGAAAGAAAACCGGATGGAAATTCTATCCGACGTGAAGAGCAGCTATGACACCCAATAACCGCTATCCCTCAATATTTAAGGCCGTTACTGCAATTGCGCTGGCAGCTATTGCCACTGCAGCACAGGCTTTACCCGACGACAGAACCCAGAGAATCTCTGTGGGCTCGGAATCTATGTCAGCCGACCGCGCCAATAACTTAGTGGTATATAGTGACAACGTGGTCATCACACAGGGCTCCCTCCAGATCAAGGCAGATCGCGTGGAAGTGTACTTCACGGCCAGCGATGAAATCAGCCGGGTGATTGCTGTGGGCCGCCCCGCGCACTTCCAACAAAAGATATTGGAGAGCGAAGAGCCTGTAAAAGCCCGTGCTGAGCGCATCGAGTATGTCATCAGCTCTGAAGAACTGCAGCTCACAGGGCAAGCTTATATCGATCGCGATGGCAACACCCTAACTGCGGAGAAAATCGACTACGATCTCGCAACTGAGCAAATGAGCGCTCGCAGTCAGCCTGGCCAAGGCAGAGTTGAGATGATCTGGAAACCTGAGAGCACCGAAACCAGCGAGCCTGCTGAAGCTAATACCGACACAGACCAGTAATTCATCCAAATTTCAGTGCCTGTAAAACAGCGCTACTTACAATGATGTAATCCGCTACCCCTCTCGGCCGCGGTTAGATTTCAGGACTCATTATGCCAACGCTACAAGCGTTACACCTCGCCAAACAATATAAAAAAAGAAAAGTTGTCCAAGATGTCTCTGTCAGCGTCTCAAGTGGGCAGGTCGTTGGCTTACTTGGCCCCAATGGAGCCGGGAAAACCACCTGCTTCTATATGATCGCAGGGCTGGTGCAGGCCGATGCCGGGCAAGTCCTAATCGACAACGAAGATATTACCCGCCTATCAATGCACGGGCGCGCCCGCAAGGGAATCGGTTACCTGCCCCAGGAAGCCTCTGTTTTTCGACGCCTGTCAGTGCGTGACAATATTCTCGCAATCCTCGAAACCCGAAAAGGACTCAATCGTGCAAAGCGCGAAGTGCAGGCCCAGGAGTTGCTCGAAGAGTTCAATATCACACACATTGAAAACAGCCTAGGAATGGCCCTATCCGGCGGAGAGCGGCGCAGGGTGGAGATTGCACGAGCCCTGGCTACAGACCCAAGCTTTGTCTTGCTCGATGAACCCTTTGCTGGTGTAGACCCTATTTCAGTGAACGACATCAAACACATTATTCGCCACTTGCGGGACAGGGATATCGGCGTTTTGATCACAGATCACAACGTGAGAGAAACCCTGGATATCTGTGAAACTGCTTATATCGTCAGCGAGGGGCATATTATTGCCTCAGGCACACCCGATGATGTTCTCGCTAACCAACAGGTACGCGAAGTCTATTTGGGACATGAATTCACGATTTAATGGCAAATGATGACAGGCGTAACTAAATAGGCAAAATCTCGAAAAACATATCATATCCCACATAGGAATTGACCTTCTGGCAGGCAATAGTCGGCACGCTTATTGCTTGTAATAGTTTGAGGGTCAAGGTAGTCTGCGCCATCTCGGGTTAATTTTGACGAACCCTTTGTCGCACTGGCCTGCAACTTTAAATTATGAAGCAGTCTCTCCAGCTCAAGCTCGGCGCACAGCTAACCATGACCCCCCAGTTGCAGCAGGCAATACGCCTCCTGCAGCTCTCCACACTAGATTTACAGCAAGAAGTCCAGGCAGCCCTCGACAGCAACCCAATGCTGGAAGCTGAGGGTGAAGATCTGGCTCAACAAGTAACTGCCGATACTGAGAGCAACGCACAACAAGAGCTGCCAGCCGCTGCAGGGGAGGATTTAACCCACACAGCCGCTGAGGAAAAAGAACTTGGTGATTCTGAATGGAACCAGGATATTCCAACAGAGCTGCCGGTTGATACTCACTGGGACGACATTTACAGCAGCTACAGTGGTCCCGCCGAGGGCGACGACCCCAATTTTGAGCGCAACTCTTCCACCGACACACTTCAAGACCACTTGCGCTGGCAATTAAACCTGACAGCACTTTCCAGTCACGATAAATGGATCGGCGAGCACCTTATTGACGCCATCGACCCAAACGGTCTCCTCAATACCACCGCTGATGACATGGCCACCTCCCTTCAGCTCGAAGAAGATGAGGTAGTTGCAGTCCTTAAAGCTGTACAACAATTCGAACCAGCTGGCTGTGGGGCCAGAAACCTCCAAGAGTGCCTTCTACTCCAGCTCAAGCAGCTACCAGCGGAAACTCCGTGGCTAAACGAAGCGCAGACCATCATTGAGCGCCACTTGGAATTACTTGGAAAAAGGGATTTCAGGCAACTCACCCGACGCACACGTCTCAACGAAGCCCAGCTCGGCGAAGTAATCCGCCTTATCCAGACACTAACCCCCAATCCAGGTGAGGAGTTCAGCGGGGAACAGCCCGCTTATGTCATTCCCGATATTATTGTGTCCCGCAAAGATCACCGCTGGCTGGTCGAACTCAATCCAGAGATCACTCCCAAGATCCGGATTAATGGCCACTACGCCTCCTTGGTAAAACGGGCGGACAACTCCCGGGAAAACAATTTCATGCGGGATCACTTGCAGGAGGCCCGTTGGTTCTTGAAGAGCCTACAGAGCCGCCACGACACCCTGCTAAAGGTCGCTACGTCCATTGTGGATAAGCAGCAAGGCTTTTTTGAGGAAGGCCCAGAGGCAATGCGACCAATGGTTCTGGCAGATATTGCTGAAACCATTGGCATGCATGAATCCACCATATCCCGAGTGACCACCCAAAAATATATGCTGACTCCACGGGGAGTTTTCGAACTCAAATATTTCTTCTCAAGCCACGTCAGTACAGATTCCGGTGAGGATGCGTCATCCACCGCCATTAGAGCCCTGATTCGCAAGCTGATTGACACGGAAGTACCTCGAAAGCCGCTATCAGATAACAAAATCACTCAGGAGCTGGACAAGCAAGGCATCAAGGTTGCGCGCCGAACGGTAGCGAAATACCGTGAATCTATGGGCATCCCCTCCTCAAGTGAGAGAAAGAGGCTCATTTAAGTCACAACCCAAACACAGCCAATTAATCTGACCCCTAACCCACCTCCAGTCATACGCTACTGGCGCCTTCCGCCCCCAACCTGCAACCAAAATCCAAAATTTGAGTGTATCCTTCCATTCTGGCCCACTTCCTAGTAGGGTTGCGACCCGATAGGGGGTGAGCGCCGGCTTGTGATGCACCTTTAAGGAGAAATCCATGCAGATCAATATTAGTGGCCACCACGTCGACGTTACCTCACCTATGCGCAGCTACTGCGAAAGCAAAATGGAGAAGCTGTCCAGACATTACGACAACATCACCAACGCGCAAGTAATTTTATCCGTCGAAAAACTGATCCAAAAAGCTGAGGCGACGGTACATATAAACGGTCACGACCTCTGTGCTGGATCCGAAGACAGAGATATGTACGCGGCAATTGATGCGCTCACCGATAAGCTGGACCGCCAACTGAAAAAACACAAAGAGAAGTTGCAGAACCATCGCTGAACTATGACACTGGAAGCATTACTCTCTCCCCGCCTTAGCCTTTGCCATCTGGCGGGGAGCAGCAAAAAAAAGCTACTGCTCAATATTGCCCAGGCCATTGCCGAACAATATCCCCAACACGACTCCGATACAGTTTTTAACCAACTGATCGCCCGTGAGCGCCTTGGTTCCACCGGTATCGGCGATGGTGTTGCCATTCCCCATTGCAGGCTGCCCGGCTGTGATAGCCCCATTGGGGTTCTCTGTACCACCCAGCCCGCCATTGATTTTGACTCTGTCGACCGCCAGCCTGTCGATTTGCTATTTACTCTTCTGGTCCCCGAAGATGCTGAGCAGGAACATCTGGATACGCTAGCCGAAATCGCCGCTCTGTTTTCCAACAGCCAGGTTAGAGATAAGCTAAGGCAAGCACAAAGTAGTGATGAGCTATATGCCCTCGCTATTGATAGTACTGCAGCCGCCTAGAGGAGGTTTTGTTAGTAACTGAGTCTCAGAGCTGACATTCGCCTCATTGTTCAGGTAGTGCAACAAGCGAAATAATAAAGACTTGATCAAAGAAAAGGGCTCTCCATGCGCTTGGTGATAATTAGTGGACGCTCCGGCTCCGGAAAAAGTTCTGCACTGCAATTACTGGAAGATGTCGGCTTCAATTGTATCGACAACCTTCCCACCAGCCTGCTCCCGGAGCTGGTTAAGAGGGTCAAGTCACAACCGCCAAAAGAAAACACACCTCTGGCCCTGGGTGTCGATGCCCGCAACCTCTGGCAAGACATTAGACAGGCTCCCAGTGTTATTGAGTCCTTGCGCGAGGCAGGGGTTCAATGTGATGTTATCTATCTCGATGCCCGCGAGCCGGTTTTAGTACAGCGATTCAGTGAGACCAGACGGAAGCACCCTCTCAGCAATGATTGCACCCATTTGCTAGAAGCTCTCAATCAGGAAAAAGAGCTTCTCACCCCTATCTCAACCATCGCAGATATGGTTATTGATACCAGCACCCTGAGTTTGCACCAACTGCGTGAACTGATTAAAAATCGTGTTGTTGGAGAACAATCAAACAGCATGGCGATTCTCTTCCAGTCCTTCGGGTTCAAGTATGGGGTGCCTGTGGATTCAGACTTGATTTTTGACTTGCGCTGTCTACCCAATCCCTACTGGGAACCAGCTCTAAGAGAAAAAACCGGTAAGGATATCGAGGTCGCCGAATTCTTGCGCTCTCACCCAGAGACCGCAAAGATGGAGGCTGACATCACCAACTTTTTGGAAAACTGGCTGCCCTCCTACCAGAAAAGTAATCGCAGCTACACCTGTGTCTCTATCGGCTGCACTGGGGGCCGACATCGATCAGTTTATATGGTTGAACAGCTGGTAAAGAAATTTTCCAAAGAGTTTGATAACGTCCAGATACGCCACAGGGAGCAACAAAAATAGATTTTTGTCGAGCAGCGCAATGCAGAAACACCAACTGACCATCATCAATAAACTCGGCTTGCACGCCCGCGCTGCAAGCAAGTTCGCGCAGACTTCCTCCAGGTTCTGCTCCAATATTAAAGTGCATTGCCAGGGTAAAGCCGTAGATGGAAAAAGTGTGATGGCCCTAATGTTGCTAGCTGCGGGCAAAGGCACGGAGCTGGAACTGGAAATAGAGGGGACAGATGAAAATGCCGCCCTGGAAGCTATCAGCACACTGATCTCCAATCGATTCGGCGAAGCTGAATAGAGGCCAGTATACTATTGCCACGAAAAGCTCACTCTAAACATTAAATCGCTAAGCTTTTACATCGCCTCCCAAATCCACCACTAGCAGTAAGGACTTGTTGTGCCCAGCTCTCCCCAAGCCGAAATCAAATTCCGCGCACAGAATCAGCTGGGTGAGCTGTATGCCGCGCTGGATAGCGGTACGGGACAAGAAGTCCGGCGCATGCTCAAGACCCTGACCCCCCAGAGTGTTGCGCAATTGCTGGAGAGCTCTCCACCCCGTATCCGCCAGGTACTTTGGAATTTGGTGGACAGGGAAATAGAGGGTGAGGTCCTGCAGGAACTCACCGACGATGTGCGCAGCCAGATCCTCGCCACTATGGATACCGAGGAGATGGTGGAGGTGATGGAAGGCCTGGATGCCGACGACATCGCCGATATACTTCAGCAGCTGCCGGAGCGAGTTGTTGCCGAAGTGCTCTCATCGATGACGGAAACCGACCGCCTCCGGGTTGAAAGTGTTCTCGCCTATGATGAGAACACTGCTGGCGGTTTAATGGATACGGACACAATCTCTGTCCGCCCCAATCTGACTCTAGATGTGGTACTTCGCTACCTTAGGCGCCATGAGCAACTACCGGAATCTACCGACAGCCTTTTTGTGATTAACCGGAGGGGCCAATATATCGGTCTCTTGCCACTATCCAAACTTCTCACCACAGACCCATCGGTGACAGTTCGCGAAGTGGTCAATACCGATGTGGAACCGATACCCGCAGATATGCCCGACACTGAAGTCGCGCGCTTGTTTGAGAAATATGATTGGATTACCGCACCGGTAGTCGATGAAGATAACCGCCTGCTGGGGCGAATCACCATTGACGATGTAGTAGATGTTATCCGAGAGGATGCAGATCACTCCCTGATGAGCCTTGCCGGCCTCGATGAGGAGGAAGACACCTTTGCCCCAGTAGGGCGCACTGCTCGGCGCCGGGCCGTTTGGCTGGGTATTAATCTGCTCACAGCTCTGCTTGCCTCCTGGGTGATCAGTTTGTTCCAAAATACCCTGGACAAGGTGGTAGCCCTAGCAGTCCTAATGCCCATCGTCGCCAGCATGGGGGGCGTGGCCGGTAGCCAAACGCTGACAGTGGTCATTCGCGGTATGGCCTTAGGCCAGATAGGACGCAGTAATTTAAGCTGGCTACTTTCCCGTGAGCTGGGTTCGGCGGCACTCAATGCTCTTTTGTGGGCGCTTGTGATGGGCTTGATAACCGCCATGTGGTTTGGCGATATATGGATTGCGGTCATTATCCTTGCCGCCATGATAATCAACCTATTAACCGCCGCACTCGCCGGAGCGATATTACCAGTAGCATTGCGTGCCATGAATATAGACCCGGCACTGGCCGGCGGGGTAGCGCTTACTACAGTCACCGATGTAGTAGGCTTTATGTCTTTTCTGGGCTTGGCCACTTGGTACTTTAGCTAAATCACCTCTGGACCAAGCCCCCTTATTTACCGAAAGCGAATCAAAGATGTACGAATACGACGATTACGATGACGACCTGCCGAAAAGTAAAACTCAGGTCAAAAAAGAAATGCACGAGCTGCAGGACCTCGGCAAGCAACTAACCGAGCTCTCCAAGGCCCAACTGGCTGAAGTCCCCATAGATGAGGACTTGCAGGAAGCTATTGCTACGCTACATCGGATCAAATCCAATGAAGCTCGCCGGCGCCAGATGCAGTACATCGGCAAGTTGATGCGCAGTGCCGACCAAGAAGCGATAGAAACAGTGCTGAGCCGCTTTAAAGAGCGAGACCAACAACACCTGCGTTTCGATAAAATGGCTGAAGACTGGCGCAAACGACTACTGGAGGAAGGCAATAGTGCCCAGGGGGAGTTCTTTGACCAGCATCCCGGTGTCGATCACCAACAGCTGCGCCAACTGATTAGGGACTCCCATCGAGAAATCAAAAACAATAAGCCACCAACCAATCAACGAAAATTATTCCGCTATCTTCGCGACTTCTTTATCCAGGAAGCGGAATAAGGGCTCCGGGCGCTCCAGAGTTAACTGGCTGGCAGCGCCCGCAATCTAGTCATCAGAAGTTATTGCGCTTTCTTATCCCCAGGAGCCGGCACAAAGTCCAGGGCGAGAGAATTTAGGCAGTAGCGCAAACCAGTGGGCTCCGGGCCATCTTTGAAAACATGCCCCAAGTGTTCCCCGCACTTTGATAACACCTCAGTCCGCTTCAAGCCCCAGCTGTAATCGTCCTTTAAAACAATATTTTGTGGGTAGGCAACATCCCAAAAGCTGGGCCATCCAGTACCCGATTCAAACTTCTGCTCAGAGCTGAAAACCGGTAAACGGCAACCCGCAGTGACATAAACCCCTTTCTCTTTGTTATTCAGAAGCTTGCCACTAAAAGCGGGCTCGGTACCTTTTTTCCAGAGAACCTTATAGCGATCCTCTGGCAGGATCTGCTTCCAGACAGACTTAGGGATCTGATCGAGATCAGTCCCCTCTGCAATATGCTTTTCAGCTTGAGCGACCGTCATATTCTGGTCGCGCTGGTGGTCATCTGCCTCAGAACACGCCGAAAGGGTGACGGCTGTAAAAAGAAGGAGGGGCAATAATGAATGCAACGCCATCTAGAGTGCTCCTTTTACAGGGGATCATCACTAAGATTAGATGGCTATTGCACGCTGCCTCTGGATATTAAAACTCAAGCTGCAGGTGGGGACTTCTCTTCGGAACCGACCCCAACCTGCGTCTTGTTCCCCTCGTGGTCCAGAACCGCGCCCTCTCGTTTGGCGCCATCTCCATCAAACAATTTCTCAAATCGCATTTGCGGGTCTGACCAGCCACCACTAATTCGGTAACTGACACTGGCGACCTTTTTCACCTGCTTTTTAAATGCCTTACTGATCAGGTAGACACCCGCAGCTGCAGGCAAGCCACCGGCTAGGGCTGCAACCAAAGCCAGGTTATTCCCAACTGGCAAAGTAGCCACCAACGTTAAATCCAGATCTTCGCGGACTAAATTAACCCGCCCCGCCATCTGCAGTTCACTGGTGGGTCCCTCTACCTGGATGGGTACAGCGATTAAAAGCTGACCATCGCCTTCAAAGACTACTTCACCACGCACCCTATCAAAAGCCATACCACTCTTGTAAAGGTCGGTGAAATCAAGACGCAAACGTCGCGCCCAGGTATCAAAATTAAACAGTGACAATAGACGCAACACAGTAGAGCCTGTCGCACCGGTTGATCGCAGGAATCGGCCATCGCGAATATCAACCTTAAGCTCTCCGGAGAGAAGGCTTCCTTTCACCTGAGTCGGGGCCCCCTCCCACTTCAAAGCAGTTTCAAAGATCGCCGATTTACTCTCAATCAACGGCTCATGGCCCATCTTGCGCTGGATATCTGCAAGATCATCCGCCACCAATCGGCCGATAAATTGTGATGACTGCTGCCCCTCGGCATCCCTCATCCACACCAATTCTGCACCTAGCTCACCACTGTGTTTGCCCTGCCCCTCGATGCGGAACCCTCTCACCGTGCCGTGGATATCACTCACCACCAAACGATCTGCAGCTGTCCTCAACTTAAATGACCAAGGCCCCAAGGCCTCTTCACCTATTTGAAGGTTATCAGCACTAAAATCGATTTGAGGCAAACTAGTAAAATCAAACTGCGCCAAAGGATCCGCTACTACCTCCTCCGCAAAGGGGTCTAAGGGAAAAGCTTCATCACTGACTTCAGCCGGTTTCTCTGGCTGAGGCAGACGCAAATGAGCCAGTTTGAGGCGTAACGGTGTACTGCCATCCAGTAAGCCGGTTAGATTTCCTGCAATCATTTCACTGTCAAATTTGAGCTTCCAATCCGTCCCCACTCCCTCACCGGTAACATGGATATGCTCAATTTCTGCAGAGCCCAACCGAAGCTGATCTGTACTGAGATCCAGGCGTATCGGAAGTGGCTCACTGGCACTACCCGCAGCCTCTCCTGGATTTTCTGCATTACTTGCAACAGAACTGGCAGCGCTTGGCTTCGCTGGTTCAGACAACTGGTAAATATCCAGCAGAGACTGCCAGCGAGGCAAGTCAACAGTGGAAATATCTCCAGTGACCGTCAACTCCCGTTTGGAGGGCAAATTTGCCTCAGCATTCAAGGCGATTGCAGCCCGATCTAACTCTCCATCAATCAGCCAGAATTGCCCCTGTAAATGTTCTCCATAGTCCAAGTGGAACAAGCTGCCCTGCTCTCCAATCGGCACTCGCAATACAAAATTGGTTTCTGTTTCCGCCGTCTTGCCAAGTGGGTCAGGTAGGTTTACAGCCACACCGGCCAGGTTGGAAGTGAGCTCAAATACTGCGGCGTAAGGGGTTTCCGCTGATTTTGCAGGAATGGTCACCAGGGCTTGATAATCCATTTCTCCTTCCAGCCACTGCAGTTCTGGCCGCGAACTCCAAGCGTGTACCGACTCAACCAATGCATTGCCGTCGATAACCACCTGGGTATCCCGTGCATCCCCCTCGCCAATATGTTGGATACGAGCAGTCAGCGGGCGGCCCCACAATTTGCCATTCAGCTGGGTCCCTTCAAGGCCTGTCGCACTATCGTATTTCACCAAACCATTCAACGCAGTCGCATCGAGGCGGAGCCCTTTCAGTTGAAGGTCACCGTGCTTCAGGTTGACTTCAACCTGTTGCTCGGGAACTACGGATGACTGTCCCAAGGGTAGAGTTAAGGATACAACGCCATCCAAATTCCCCGTCAGGCTCCAATCATCAAAGGCACTTCCAAGGTGATCTCTGAGTGGTGATTCACGCAATAGTCGCAACCCATCGGCAGCGGGTCCAACCACCTCAGTTTGTACATCAAGGCGTGAGCCTCCACCCTTCTGAGGGGTTACCGCAACCAGAATATTTCCAGCATCCATATTCCAGAGCTTGGCTTTATCGGCATTGACCCGCACAATTTCATCATCGAGCAACAAACGGCCATCCACATCCCTGACCTTAGGCCACTCACTGGCGTAGTCTAGGCTCGCATTTGAAAAGTCGAGCGCCAACTGAATCGTTCTGCGCTTCTGGTGAGTCGCGAATGCTCTAAGGAATTCTTCTTTACCCTCTTTGCTATAACTGCTGCCGCGATAGATAAAGGCCGCACTCTCAACGCGCCCTTGATTGTTCTTACCCAGGCCAGTTTTCAACCAGCTGCGCAAATCATCGCTAACCACAAATGGCACCAGCTCTTCCTGGGTAATAACCCCCGCATCTTTTATCGATAGGGAAAGCACCAGATCCACAGGTCGTGTTTGGGCGTGGAAGGGTAGTGACAGCATAAACTGACCACCGACCTGACCAAGTTCACCGCCAAGCATCAGCGGGCCCGACAATACGTTGACTTCGTTCAACGCCTTATCGACATCCCAGGCTATGGTGCCGCTGGCTTGCTCAAAGCCAAAAGCATTCTTATACAGACTGGGAAAGTGCGCCCCGAGGGAGGTACCGTCGAGTTCAACCCGGCCACTGGCGCCCTGAACTTGAAGATATCCACTCAACTGGGTAATTGCCGGGGCTCCTCGAAACGCCTCGACCGCAATATCTTCCAAGTTTGCGCTGATCTCTAACTGCCGGTCCGCACCAGCTCGCAGACGCAGGCTGCGCAACTGACCTTGGGGTTTTAGTGCACGCAACCAGTCATCTGCAGCTCCCTCTAGTAACGACAAGCGATTTAAGATGCTGCTCCAACCAGCGAGATCAACCAGATCAGCCATCAGGGCTATACCCTCTTGGTCACTGTTAACCTGCAGGTTCAGCGACGGCATTTTCAAGCCCTGCCAATCGATTTCAATATCCTGCAGCGCTAATCGCCAGTGCTCTCCCGGCAACCAGCGGCCCGACAAGTTGCCAGAAAAAGCGCGCAGCGGAGCCAGTGTATGCTCTTCTATATCTTCTCCTGCCCTTTGCATATCGGTCAGGCTTTCTACTTGGGCCAAGTCCACCTGGCCCACTATGCGATACCCACTTACGGCATCACTGTGCAACCACAAGCGGCCGTCTGCCCACTTCTTCCCCTGCCAGTGAAACCGGTCGGGTAACGGGGTGAGTTCGTGAAGCAAGCTGACAATGTCTTCATCCAGTAGCAACTCATTAAGCTGCATATAGCCGCGCAGTGAGAAGTGCTCTTTATCTTTGGGATTGCCCCGCCCCTCTAACACAACCCGTAGGGTCTCTTCATCAACCTGGCTACTCTCCCCTTCACGGGAAATAAAAGCCCGTGCAGTCAGTCGGTGAAAATCTCCGCTATTTTCCAGCTGGATTTCAGGCAAATTGATTTCTGCCAGCTGCTCATCGGGAAGGCGCACAGTGATCGCTGCATCACTGATTTGGATTTTGGGGCTCAACTGGAATAGGCGGGCCGGATCTGCCGCTTCGGAATTGGGTGCAGTGCTGCCTTCAAGCTTAAGCGGGGCATCGGGAAACCCCTGTAGATACCAGAGGCCATTTTCATCTCGATTGAGCCCGGCCGAAAACTGATTCATTTGCAGGTCTTTCCAGACCAATTCCCGGTTCCAGAGACTGGAAAGTAGATCCAGCTGGAATAGGCCGTGCCCCATTCTCAGCTCACCGTGCTCCCCCAGACGCAGCCCATCCAGCTGCAATGCAACTTCAAGGGCCTCCCAACGCAGGGAAATACGATCCATCTGTACAGGAACGCCTAGCTGCTCACTAAGCCAATGACTAATCTGGGGACGATAGTTCTCTACCTGCGGGGACAGCAGTCGGCCTGTTTGCACGATGATTGCCAGAGCAATCACCAAACTTACCGACAGTAACCAGAACTTTCTTGCAATCCAGCGTATTACAACCATCGCTATACCCTCACCACCAAACAGGCATGGACCGAGCGCTGACAATAAGCTCTCTTAGCTTGCTGGCGAGTGAATAATGGATTACACAAGAACAATGTCATATTGCTCCTGGTTGTAAATGGGCTCTACCTGGAACTGAATCGGCCGACCAATAAATTCTTCAAGATCGGCGACATTAGCCGACTCTTCATCCAGTAAAAGATCTATTACCACCTGACTGGCCAGTACCATAATTTTTTCACTATCGTAAGAGCGCGCCTCTCGAATAATCTCGCGGAAAATCTCGAAGCAAACTGTCTCCGCACTCTTTAAGGTGCCCCTCCCACTGCAAACAGAGCAAGGCTCACATAAAATCTGCCCCAGTGACTCACGGGTGCGTTTGCGAGTCATCTCCACCAACCCCAGTTCGGAGACCCCGGTGATACTGGACTTGGCATGATCGCGCTCCAGGGTCTTTTCCAGGGTGCGCAAGACTTGTCGCTGGTGCTCGGGGTCTTTCATATCGATAAAATCAATAATGATAATCCCACCCAGATTCCTCAAACGCAGCTGGCGGGCAATCGCTGTAGCGGCCTCCAGGTTGGTCTTGAAGATAGTCTCTTCAAGGTTTCGATGCCCAACAAAAGCACCCGTATTGACATCAATTGTACTCATCGCCTCTGTCTGCTCTACGATCAAGTAGCCGCCAGACTTCAAGGTGACTTTGTTGTGTAGTGCCCTTCTTATTTCCTCTTCAACACCGTATAAGTCAAACAGTGGGCGCTCACCGGGATAGTGTTCCAGGCGACCGGCAATTTCCGGCGCATATTTACCGGCAAATTCTGCCGCACGGCCGTGGGCCTCTCGGGAGTCTATACGAATCTTTTCGGTATAAGGGCGCGCAAGGTCACGCAATGCGCGCATAAATAGTGGAAGGTCCTCATAGATAACCGAAGGCACTGGACGCTCCTTAATGCGCTCATCCAGCTCCCCCCATAATTTGTACAGAAAGGGGATATCTCTCAGCAGCTCTTCCTCACTCACTCCCTCGGCAACGGTACGCAAAATAAAGCCCCCATCGGCCGACAAACCATCTTCCGCGAGGCGTAGAGAAGCTGCTTCAACCAACTGGCGCAATCGCTCGCGTTCGTTCTCGTCTTCAATTCGATTAGAGATACCGATATGGCGCGTCTGCGGCATATACACCAGGTAACGTGCAGAAACCGACAGATGGGTAGTCAGCCGGGCACCTTTACTGCTGATAGGGTCCTTCACTACTTGCACGATCAGTGACTGCCCCTCTCTGACTAGCGCCCGGATATCCGCCACCTCGGCATCCCGCGCCTCCATACCTTCTTCGTCGAGAGGCGCGATATCCGAGGCATGGATAAAGCCCGCGCGCTCAAGGCCTATATCGACAAAAGCGGCCTGCATTCCGGGCAGTACGCGAATCACCTTTCCCTTATAGATATTTCCTACAATCCCTCTCCGGGCACTCCGCTCCAGGTAGACCTCCTGGAGCACACCATTTTCTACCAGCGCAACCCGGGTTTCAGTCGGCGCAACATTAATTAACAGCTCTTCGCTCAAGATTGGCCCTCCTGCCAATAGGGAATGCCCGCATGATCCAGCATGGGGACTACAGCTTCCAATGGGAGCCCTACAACATTGCTGTAACTGCCACTAAAAGCTTCTACCAAGGCGGCACCAAACCCCTGAATACCGTAACCGCCAGCTTTATCGACAGGCTCTCCAGTACTCCAGTAATCCGCTATTTGAACTTTGGACAAGTGGCGGAACCTGACTCGAGTTTCCACTACTCGGCTAAACTGTCGATCCGGTGAACGCAAGCACACTGCCGTGAAAACAGAGTGCTCTCCTCCCGATAACGCCAGCATCATGGACTCAAAGTCAGCAAAATCTTGGGGTTTTTCCAGCAGCCTCTCACCTGCCATAACCACCGTATCCGCTCCCAAAGACCAGAGTCCCTGCGGACTGTCAGCGGCTTGAAACCCGGCGACAGCCTTGTCGTGGGCCAAGCGTTCTATGTACTCAAGAGGGCTTTCAGCAGGTTGGCGTTGTTCTACAACAGCGGGGGACAATTGGGAGAAAGGCACCCCAATCTGGGCCAACAGTTCGGCGCGGCGCGGCGAACCAGAGGCCAAAAGAAGTCGATTTTCTGAAGCGCTTGTTGTCACTCTATTACATATTCCCTGTGGGTCAGCGGCTGATTATAGCGGCACTGTTCGAAAAATGATCGATTTTTTACACTGATTTACAGTGCCGACGAGACGGTCAACGAACGTGTAAACGCCCGGAAAGCCCCCTGAGCCACGGGGTCACCCAGGGCCAGAGCAGGGCTGTAGTCAGGGCGGGCCACAGGAAGGTCAGCCCGGGTACCGATTTACCTTCAAGGCCGTGCACCCAGTTGCCCACCACTTGATGAATGCCCACCAGAACAAATACCCACAACAATTGCTGGGCCGGATTAAATGCCCGAGTGCGCTGGTAAGTCAGTAAGCTGAAATAGGCGAGTACCGATAGGGCCAGGGCATGGGTTCCCAAGCTCGCCCCCGTAGCCAAATCCTGGACAATACCGATCATCCAGGCGAAACCCACCCCGAAGGTCTGGGGCATTCGGGTAATCCAGAATATCACCAGCAAAGCCGGAAATGCCGGCCGAAACCAAAGCCACTGCTGTGGCAGGGGCATAACCGAGAGAAGCAGTGACAGCAGAATAGTGACCGCGATAAACCAGCGGTTATTCGCTTGCAACAGAATGTCCTCCACTGCCAATGACCGCCAATACAAAGCGGCTGCGATTCATCCGCCCCCTCGGCAACACTTCAGCCTCCGCAAAAGGTTTACCCGGGTCTCTCTGCACCGAGATAACCTCCCCGACCGGATAACCTGCGGGAAAGCGGCTACCCAAGCCGGAGCTGAGCAGCAAATCGCCCTCCCGAATATCACTGGTATTAGCAAGATGACGTAACTTCAGGCGATACAGGTCACCTGTACCCTCGGCGACGGTGCGCATACTGTTGCGCAGAACCTGGACGGGAATGGCATGACTGGAATCAGTTATCAGCAGGATACGACTGTAGGAGTCGCCAGCTTCAATCACCTGCCCCAGCAATCCACTGGCATCCATTACCGGGGTACCGATATCAATACCGTCATCGCGGCCTTTGTCAATCAGCAGCACATGCTCCAAAGGGTCCGGGGTAACGCCAATCACCTGAGCCACCAGTACTCGGTCATCGACCATTTCTGCTGAGTTCATCAGTTCTTTGAGCTGAGTGTTTTCCGCTTTTACGGCCGCCAATAGCTGGCTGCGCTGCTCCAGCAGTAAAACCTGGCGCTTGAGGCGGCTATTCTCCTCTTGCAGTTCTTCGCGTGAGCGAAACTGCTCATCGGCCCAATCGCCCACACGCTCGGGGGCTCCTGTAACCCAGTACAGTGGAGCAATAACTCCTGATAAGCGTTCTCTAACAGGCTGAAACCAATTGGTGTAATGATCGGAAACGATCAGCGAGATCGCGAGTATGATGAGAAAGCCCAGGCGGTATTCGGCAGAGGGACCGCGGGTAAATAGCGGTTTCACAGGCAATCCCCTCTTAACAGGTCAATCAAAGATGGTGAGAACAGCACAAGCCACAAAAGATGACTCGCATTTTTTTATTACAAGGAGCTTGCGGATATAGCCACAAGCTCCCTAGCAGTTTTCATAATACCGATGTCTACTAGTTAGACATCAGGTAGAGACGGCTGCGATCCAACATATCCAGCGCTTTACCGCCCCCCCGCGCCACACAGGTCAGCGGGTCATCGGCAACAATTACCGGTAAGCCCGACTCTTCCATCAACAGGCGGTCCAGATCGCGTAACAGAGCACCACCACCAGTCAGCACCATACCGCGCTCAGCGATATCAGAAGCCAACTCGGGAGGGGATTGTTCCAGCGCACTTTTGACAGCCTGCACAATACCTGTCAGAGGCTCTTGCAGGGCTTCGAGAATTTCGTCGGAGTTCAAGGTAAAGCTGCGAGGCACGCCCTCGGCCAGATTGCGTCCGCGCACATCGATTTCGCGAACTTCACTGCCTGCATAAGCACAGCCAATTTCCTCTTTGATCCGTTCAGCAGTTGCATCACCAATCACACTGCCGTAGTTGCGACGCACGTAGTTGACGATAGCTTCATCAAAACGGTCACCGCCGATACGCACCGAATCGGAATAAACCACACCATTCAGGGAGATAATGGCGATCTCAGTGGTGCCCCCACCGATATCCACCACCATGGAGCCGCTCGCTTCCTCGACATTCAAGCCTGCGCCTATGGCAGCGGCCATGGGCTCTTCGATCAGTGACACTTCGCGAGCACCTGCACCCAGGGCCGACTCGCGAATCGCGCGGCGCTCCACTTCTGTGGACTGGCAGGGAACACACACCAGCACTCTCGGACTCGGGCGCATCCAGCTATTTTCATGCACTTTCTTGATAAAGTGCTGCAACATTTTCTCGGTCACTTGGAAGTCGGCGATAACACCGTCCTTCAGCGGGCGAATAGCGGTAATATTGCCAGGAGTCCGGCCGAGCATGCGTTTGGCTTCTACTCCGACAGCCTCAACGATTTTCTGGCCATTGTAGTGACGGATTGCGACGACAGAGGGTTCGTCGAGTACTACGCCGCGATCGCGAACGTAAATCAGCGTGTTGGCAGTTCCCAGGTCGATGGAGAGATCACTGGAAAACATACCCCGCAAACGTTTAAACATGGAATTCGATTACCTTGTACTAATTATCAGCCCCCAGGTCGGGCACTGCGGGCGCGGCTTCTTTTATGGATACAAATCCTAATTAGTCCGCAAAAATAATTCTGAGTTCCGAGCCGCATTTCGAATCGGATTCTACGCAAAATACCGGAGTCTCTCATCACTCGGCAGGATTCGGCAAACTCTAACAACCGCTAGGCATCAGGGCAAGGCTGAAGGGAGGTCATTTGAGGCCCACTATCCATTACTGCCGGAGCCGGTGAGAATATAACCCCAATGTGCTAAATTTGCCGGTTCTGCCCGCCGCAAATAATCCGGGCAGTTTTCGACTCGCAACTCAAGCTGGAGGAGTCCATCACCATGGCAGTGGATACGCAAACTGTAGAAAAACTGGCGGAACTGGCCCGTATCGCCATATCCAAAGAAACCATCGAAGAAGTCAGCAACCGCCTCGGCGATGTATTGCAACTGGTCGACCAGCTGCAATCCACCAATACCGATGGCATCGCCCCGATGGCGCACCCATTGGACGAAGTCCAGGAGCTGCGTACCGACGCAGTGACAGAGACTGACAAGCGCAAAGACTTCCTAGAACTGGCTCCCCAAACCGAAGAAGGCCTCTACCTGGTTCCCAAAGTAATTGATTAGCCGGCCCAACACTGACGAAGTTCACCTAAATACCCAGCCCTCAGCCCGTCTAGAGCCTTTAAGGGAATAACATGCATCAGCTTACTATCGCCGAGATCATCCGTGGATTGCGGAGCAAAGAGTTCTCAAGTACAGAGCTAACCCGCCATTTACTCGGCCGCATCCAGCAACTGGACAGCAACTACAACAGTTTTATTACCGTCACCGAAGAGAGCGCCCTGGCGCAAGCCGCGGCTGCCGACCAACGCCTGGCCAACGGGGAGGCACCGGCACTGTGCGGTGTGCCCATCGCCCACAAAGATATTATTTGCACTAACGGAGTGCGCACCAGCTGTGCCTCAAAAATGCTGGATAATTTTATCCCTCCCTACGATGCCACGGTGGTAGATAACCTCAACGCTGCCGGAACCGTCTCCCTGGGCAAGACCAATATGGATGAATTCGCCATGGGCTCATCCAACGAAAGCAGCTTTTACGGCCCAGTAAAAAACCCTTGGAATACCCGCTGTGTGCCCGGCGGTTCCTCCGGTGGCTCAGCTGCGGCAGTTGCTGCACAACTGATACCCGGCGCCACAGCTACCGATACCGGCGGCTCTATTCGCCAGCCGGCAGCGTTGACAAACACCACCGGACTGAAGCCCACCTACGGGCGCATTTCCCGCTACGGTATCGTTGCCTACGCCTCCAGCCTGGATCAGGCCGGCCCCATAGCCCGCAATGCGGAGGACGCTGCTTATTTGCTCTCCGCCATGGCCAGCCACGACCCGAAAGATTCCACCAGTCTGAAGCAGCAGCCCGCTGACTTTACCGCCGAACTGAATAACCCGATCGCCGGGCTGCGGATCGGAGTACCCCGGGAGTACTTTGGAGAAGGCCTTAACCCTGAAACCGCAAGCCGGGTTCAGGAGGCTTTGAGAGCGTTTGAAAAGCTGGGGGCTCAACTGGTCGATATCAGCCTGCCACATACCGAGTTAGCGATACCTGCTTACTATGTGATCGCCCCCGCTGAAGCCTCTGCCAACCTATCTCGATTCGATGGGGTGCGCTATGGCTACCGCTGTGAAGAGCCCAAAGACCTGCGCGATCTCTATATGCGCTCCCGTGGTGAAGGCTTCGGCGAAGAAGTGCAGCGTCGCATCCTGGTAGGCACCTACGCCCTGTCCGCCGGTTATTACGATGCTTATTACAACAAAGCCCAACAGGCCAGACGCCTGATCAAGCAGGACTTTGTCGAAGCATTCGAAAAAGTGGATGTGATTATGGGCCCCACGACCCCCTCCCCCGCTTTCGAGCTTGGCGCAAAGAGCGCTGACCCGGTAGCTATGTACCTGGAGGATATCTACACCATCGCCACCAACCTCGCCGGACTACCTGGCATGTCTGTACCCTGTGGCCTGGTGGACAATATGCCAGTGGGCCTGCAAATAACCGGTAATTACCTGGAAGAGGCGCGCATGCTCAATATCGCCCACCAATACCAACAGGTAACCGACTGGCACAAAGCCAGCGCCGTATAAGGAGATAAATTGTGGAATGGGAAATCGTTATCGGGTTGGAAATTCACGTCCAGCTCTCCACCCAGTCAAAACTCTTTTCCGGCGCTAGCATCCGCTTTGGCGCCGAGCCGAATACCCAGGCTTGCGCTGTGGACCTGGCTATGCCGGGCACCTTGCCGGTACCGAATGAGGAAGCATTTCGCTTTGCGGTAATGTTCGGCCTGGCGATGAACGCAGAGATCGGCAAGCGCTCCGTTTTTGAACGCAAGAATTACTTCTATCCCGACTTGCCCAAGGGCTATCAAACCACTCAATTGGAACAACCTATTGTCGGCCCAGGTGAAGTGGAAATTCACCTGGAAGATGGCAGCAGTAAGAAAGTGCGTTTACACCACGCTCACCTGGAGGAAGATGCCGGTAAATCCCTGCATGAAGATTTCCACGGGATGTCCGGTATCGACCTGAACCGCGCAGGTACGCCGCTGATCGAGATTGTCTCTGAACCGGATATGCGCAGTGCCGCCGAGGCAGTGGCCTACCTGAAAAAAATTCACAGTATCGTAACCTACCTGGGCATTTCCGATGGTGATATGTCCCAGGGCTCACTGCGCTGTGATGCCAATGTATCCGTGCGCTTGAAAGGCGAAGAAAAACTCGGCACCCGCACAGAATTAAAAAACATCAATTCTTTCCGCTTTGTCGAGCGCGCCATTAAAGTTGAAGCTGAACGTCAGATCGATATCCTGGAAGACGGCGGCACCATTACCCAGGAAACCCGCCTCTATGACGCGGACAAAAATGAAACCCGCTCTATGCGCAGTAAAGAAGTGGCCAATGATTACCGCTACTTCCCCTGCCCTGACCTTCTGCCAGTTGTACTCACTGATGAATATGTCGAGCAACTGCGCAGCATTCTGCCAGAACTGCCTGATGCAAAAGCAGCCCGCTTCCAAGCGGAATACCAGCTATCTGCTTATGATGCAGACCAGCTGACACAGGAGCGTGCCAGTGCAGACTATTTTGAAACTGTGAGTAAATCCTGTGGCGAATCCAAGCTTGCCGCCAACTGGATTAACGGTGAACTGGCAGCGCTGCTCAACCGTCGTGAACTAACTATTTCACAATCGCCGGTTTCTGCCGACCAACTAGCTGGACTAATCTCGCGCATCAAAGACAACACCATTTCCAGCAAAATCGCCAAACAGGTATTCGAGGCTATTGCCGACGGAGAGGGCAGTGCCGACGAAGTCATCGAAAAGCGTGGGCTGAAACAAGTTTCCGATACCGGCGCTATCGAAAAAATGGTGGATGAGGTGATCGCTGCAAGCGATGCCCAGGTAGAAAACTACCGCAAGGCCGATGAATCAAAGCGCCCCAAAATGATGGGGTATTTCGTCGGGCAAATCATGAAAGCGTCCAAAGGGCAGGCAAACCCACAGATGATTAATAAAATCCTCAAACAAAAATTGGACGCACTGCTTTAACCCTCAACATTTCAAGACCTGGGTCGGGCTTCGCCCGCCCCCTATTTATGTAGCAAGGATATAGTTTTGAGCCTGAAAAAAGACAAACAGAAAGTACTCGGAGAAGTTTTTGACGAGGAGCGTATTGCTGGATTCTTGATTGGCGAAGCTCCCGCAGGCGTAAACCGGGATTTTCATCTTCTCGAGCGCGCCTACCGAAGTATGAAAGCAGAGAGCTTTGCCACATTTATAAAGTTATTTCTCGCTGAAGGCCTAGATCTGAACAGCCCCGGGCCCGATGGAAAAACCCTGCTGGCACGTATTGCTGAACACCGCCAGGGCGCAGAATATAGCGAGATTTTAAAAGCCGCTGGCGCCAACTGAGAACTCTGGAAATTTAGGCATCGTACCAGCGAAAGGTGAGAGTATGACTTCAAATCCCGTTCACGGTATCGACGCATTGGTGCGCGGTATCCACTTGATTACCCGGCGTGAGTTACGCCCATTTATCCTGGTGCCATTACTAATAAATCTGGTGCTGTTTATTATTATCAGTAGCATAATGATTTCACAGCTCGGAGGGCTTACCGATTATATAAGTAGCCTGCTTTCCCACACGCCGGTAAATACGGAGAATATGTCCTGGTGGGAAGCCATTATGGCCAAGGGTGCAGCATGGACCGCCAGTGTTTTTCGCTGGCTGGCCTGGATTATTGCACTAATAGTGCTTTTCCTATTTTTCCTTGCTTACGGCTATTTATTTAGCGTCATCACCAACATTATTGCCGCCCCCTTTAACGGTTTGCTCGCTGAGAAAGTAGAGGAACTGCTAACCGGTAAAGCTCCTCCTGCCGAGCCGATAATGCAAATGGTATGGCGTACCCTGGGCCGGGAATTGCGTAAGCTGGGTTACTTTATATTTTGGGGTTTGATCGTATTTATAATTGCCACCATCACCAGCTGGACCATTATTATCCCCGCAGTACTCACCGCAGTTTGGGGCGCTTGGTGTATGGCTATTCAATACGTTGATTACCCACTGGATAACCACCAGCGGCCATTCGATGAATTAAAAACGGTACTGCGCCGCCGTAAACTCACTAGCCTTACCTTTGGTGGGACCGTGATGCTTGCCAAAATGGTGCCGATTTTAAATATCTTTATTATGCCTGCGGCAGTTGCTGGCGGTACGGCTCTGTGGATTGAAAGATTGCGTATTGAAGGGGATCTGGGAACTGAAACTCCTATTCTTCAGTAATCTAACTTCAAATACCCCCCAAAAAAGCCCTCAGGAATAGAGGGCTTTTTATATTAGCGGCCTGTAGCTTTTTTCTTTTTCAGCCAGCGATACCAAGGTTGCCTACCCTTAGAAACACAAGCTGTAGCCGACAAGCATTTTTCCAAGTACTCCAGCTCACTGTTAAGCACCTCGCCCGAGAGACTCTTGCTCCGTATTTGTCGAATCCTGTCAGCCAGTAATGCATCGCGTAAACCCTCTGGTTTTTGAATTCCAGACGCCAAGATTTGCGGGCTCCAACTGAATAAATCCTGCGCTGTAATCCGGTCATTTCCCCACTCAGGATATCCTGAAAAATCACTATCAAATGCCAAGCCAGATTGATTCTTCAAAAAGTGATCATTCAATTGGCGATTTGAATCGCTAAAGTGCATAAAGAAACTTTGGGCATCCTTTTCAGAAGGTACCAACCGAGTATTTTCTTCCAGCATCATTGGTTTCAGCTTCAGCAGCTCCGACTCAGCCACTCCCAATTCCAATAACTTGTGAGTCAATAGGAATTCCCTTCTTCCCACCCCCTCATTGACCCGCCTTCCTGAAATGTCTATGTTACCTCCCAGCAATGCGAGAAAGTCACTGACAATATCTCCCCCCTGAAGGGCCTCACGGGTAAAAGAGCGAACGCTTAAAGCAGCCTTGCCGAATACAGACTCCCACAGAATTAACTTGGAGAAATAATCATAGTAAGTCTCGATATCCTTAGTGAAAGCTGGGAAAGCACCTTCACTATGTCCAAACAATTTACTGGAAGAGCTGCGATAAGCAACAGCTCCTCTGGCTCCTTGCTTTTTAAAGGATATCGCCTGCAAGTCCTGTCTGCGTAAATACACAATCACATTAACTTTATCGAAATACTTGGCACAGGTACGCTGAACCAATTCGACACTTTCACGTTGATGCAAAAAACAGAGGTGCTCTGCCGATATTATCGCTTTCTCACCGCTACTTGATGCGAGCAATTCATCCAGTCTTGTATTCAACTGAAATCTGAGCTGACCAGTACAGCTAGAGACTTCCACACATCCCGAAGAGTTACCCTTTTTTCCCAAGGACAAAAACTCATACCCGGCTTCACTCAGAGCTTGTTCCTGCTCTTTCATCGCTAACTGAAGAGAACTTGAGCCGGTTTTATGGAAACCTATATGTAGATAGAGGGTACGCATTATTCGAGTATCTACTAACTTTTTATTGTAAGCCCAACACTACAGAGTTAGCCTCCAACTGCTGAGCTTTGATTCTAATCAACTATATCTTTTTTAATTTAGGGGGAAATAAAATCACTAACGTAATTATTTTATATATTCCAAATCCCACAATAAGTTAAGGCATTGAAAAGTAAGAGTTAACAATGACTTTCTCTGGTAAATTGGGGAGGGCTGCAAGGGACACAAACTCCCTCGCAGCATAAGAAAAAAATCAGTGCCGACGTGGACGACGGTGGCCTCCAGAGCCACCGCGACGCCCATCGCGATCGCCGTGACTGCGCTGAACTTTCACCTTGGGCGGTTCAACCAAAAGCTCTTCTGGCGGCACTTCGCACTTGAGCTTACCACCGAGCAACTGCTCAATAGGTTCCAGGCGCATGGCATCATCTTCACAGGCGAAACTGATAGAAGTGCCCGTTTTACCCGCCCGGCCAGTTCGGCCAATGCGGTGAACATAATCCTCCGGCTCTTCAGGCAAAGTGAAATTCACCACGTGGCTGATACCGTCGATATGAATACCACGCCCGGCGACATCGGTAGCTACCAGCACCTTGGTTTTACCAGACTTAAAGTCATCAAGGGTGCGAACCCGCTTGTTTTGCGCCACTTCACCAGACAACAGGCCCGCAGAAATGCCGTGAGCGAGAAGCTGCTCGTGCAAGCGGCGGCATTGGTCGCGGCGGTTGGCAAAAACAATCAGGCTATCCACTTCTTCTCGCTGCACAATGTTGTAAAGCAAGGTGTACTTTTCTTCGCTGGCGGACAGGTAGACATGCTGCTCCACGGTATCTGTGGCAACTCTCTCCGGCTCAATCTCCACAACTACCGGATCATCCGTCCACTGCTCCACCAGATCATCAACTTCGGGAGTAAATGTGGCGGAGAAGAACATAGTTTGGCGATGAGTTTTACGCGGCGTCTGACGAACAATGCGGCGCACTTGGGGGATAAAGCCCATGTCCAACATGCGATCCGCCTCATCGATCACCAGGACTTCCACCTGATCCAGGAAGCAATCCCGATTGCTGACAAAGTCCAGCAGGCGACCCGGCGTCGCCACCAGGATATCCACCAGCCGCTCATTCAGGTTTCTCTGCTGCTTGTCATAATCCATACCGCCCACCAGGGTATGAATTTCCAGCTCGGTGTGTTTACACAGTGCCTTGGCATCATCGGCAATCTGCATTACTAGCTCACGGGTCGGAGCGATAATCAGGGAGCGGGCTTCGCCGGCATAGCGCTCACCTTCAAACGGGTGCTTGAGCAGATCGTCAATCACTGTGATCAGGAAGGCCGCTGTCTTACCGGTACCGGTTTGTGCCTTACCCACCAGGTCGTGGCCATTGAGGGTGTGGGGAAGGGAGCGACCCTGAATTGGCGAGCAATACTGGAAACCCAGGTCGTGAATAGCGTGCATCAGCTCGTTGGGCAGTCCCAGGTCGTGGAAGCGGACCTTGCCCTCCTGTTCTGGAACCTGGAATTCATCCAGGGACCAGGGCGCTGCGGGTGCCGCTGGCTTTCTGCTACGCTGGCGCCCTTTTTGAGCGTTTCTGCTACCGCCCCGGTGCGACTTCCCCTCCGCCTGTGCGGATTTTGTACGCCCCTTGGCAGCCTTATCAGACGGCTTTTGCCCTTCTTTTCGGCGTCCGGAGCTGTCTTCTCCCCGGCGGGAGCCCTTATCCTCTTTGGAGGAGGAACGGCGGAACAACTTTCCTATCAAGTGAAATACTCGCTCAAATGTTCAAATAATCGGCGAGTATACCATCTCTAGGTGGCACTCGGCCCGCTATAGTGACGGCACAGCCAGTAATCGACACTGAAAAACCGCCCCGCCCCACTACAAAATAGCGCCAGCAACATAATGAAGTAGGTAGCTGCAAACTCAATACCATTTTTCAAGATGGTCACTCCTCCAGTTTCCACAAGCCACTCATAATTGCCGTGCTCCTTGAGTAAACCGACAATCTTCTCTTTACGCACCGAGGCTTCATCAATAAGGTCTTTGCGCCACTCCCAGGGCACACTCAAGGTTTTATCCGGCAACGCAGACCAACCGTTCTCCCAGTGGGCCGTATAGGCTGCCACTGCCATCACAAACATCAGGGGAATCGCCACCAGCCGAGTTGCTACGCCCAGCAAGATGGCGATGCCACCTAAGAATTCCACCAATGCAGCTATCCACGCCATCAACATCGGCGCTGGAAGCCCCAACCCCCAATCGGGATTGCCAAACCAGGCAGCGACATCTTCGATATTATTCATCTTATTCATACCGGCCAGGATAAAAATTGGCGCCAAATAAATCCGTAGTAATAATGGCCCCAGCCAGTCTATTTTGCGTACATAATGTACAAAGCAGTTGTACCAACCGCTCAGGCTATTCATAGCTCCACTCATTTAGCTCACTCTCTTATCAGTGTCTTTGTTCACTTTAGTCGAGTGATATCGCCAACTCTTACACAGCCCTATCTCAGCGCCCCAGAAAGTACATCTATGCTTGCAGAACCCAAGTGACTTGAGAGCAACCTGGTGGGGAAAACTTACGTACTGGTCCACGGGCTATTTCATGGAGGCTGGTGCTGGAGCAGAGTCGCCCACCTCTTGCAGCGTAATGGACATCGAGTGTTCACCCCCACCCACACTGGCCTGGGGGAACGCAAACACCTACTCTCCCCCTCCGTTGGCCTGGATACCTTTATCCAGGACCTAGTCAATACAATCCTCTGGGAGGAGTTGCAGCAAGTCACCCTTGTGGGCCACAGCTTTGGGGGAATGGCTGCAACCGGTGCCGCCGACGCTCTACCCGAGCGGGTGCACCGCTTGATCTACCTGGATGGCGCTGTTCCAGAGCCCGGGCGCCCATTCAGCAGCCAACTCCCCAGCGGTATTGAAGAGCAGCGGCTCAAGCAGGCACAGGATATCGACGGTACTCTCTGTATTATGCCTCCATCTCCAGAAGCCTTGGGGATAACCCAGCCAGATGATATCAACTGGCTAAAACGCCGTATGACCCCGCACCCTATCAAAACGCTACTGGACCCTATCCACTTAAAACGCTCTCCTGAACAGGGCCCGCCGTGTACTTTCATTCACTGTACCCAACCCGAATACCCACCAGCCGTCTACAGTAGCCGCAAAGCAAAGCGGATAAGCGGGTGGCTTTATCGGGAGGTAGCAATAAACCACGACTGCATCATTAATAAGGCAGAAATTGTGGCCAAACTACTTGAGGAAAGTCCGTAATCAGCACTGGGCGCAGGCGCCGTTTGTACCGTAGAATGTCGAACCTTTTTGCAGTACTACCCCGCCTTCTCCCGGCAGACTGAAAGCCTCTCAGAACTTTGGCCCGCCGCCCGTTTTCAGCTGTATTTGCGAAGGCCAGGGCCTGTTAACAACCCCCCGCAGGATTAATTTTTTGTCAAAATTAGCCCAGACCCCAGAACCCTCTATCGAGACCAGTAACAAGAGCTCAGGTTTTTCTTTGTTCAAGCTTTACCGAAATGCCACTAAAACCGAACTGTCGCACCTAACCACCTTGGGAGGCCCTCTGGTGGTCAGTAACCTGGCTGTGGTGAGCATGGGAGTTGTCGATACTCTGGTAGCAGGACGCGCTGGAGAAGTAAGTCTCGCTGGGCTCGCCCTGGGGGCCAGTATTTGGGCTGTTTGCGCAGTGACACTAATCGGCCTGCTCGCTGCTATCTCCCCGGTTGTTGCACACTTGCGCGGTGGCCGCGATGAAGCTGGCTGCGCCAGGCAACTGCACCAGGCGCTGTGGATCGCACTGATCGGTGGCATCCTGGTGTTTTCCGCCCTGCTTGCGGTTCCTATCTGGAGCCACTGGATAGACACGGAAGAGCCTGTCCGCAAGGTGATGGAGGGCTATGTACTGGCCCTGACTGTCGGCACCCTGCCTTTTGCACTCGGCACGGCGTTGCGCGGTTACTGTGAGGGTATGGGACAAGTGCGCCCGGTAATGCGCATCTATATCACTGCCGCAATTTTAAATATTCCCCTGGATATTCTTTTGGTGTTTGGTGCCGGCCCCATACCGGCAATGGGAGGGGCAGGATGTGGGTGGGCGACCGCAGCGGTCAGCTGCCTGATCGCACTGGCACTCTTCTGGCACGCGAACACTGATCCGGTCTACCACAAGCTAAAACTTAGGCTGTTACCGCCTCGCCCCCACTGGCCAACCCTCCGCCACTTGCTCGCAGTTGGCCTGCCAATTTGTGTAGGTGCAGCCAGTGAAGTTACTTTTTTTGCCAGCCTTACTATTTTGCTTGCCCCTTATGGCGCAGCCATTGTTGCCGCCCATCAGATCAGCATGAATGTGGGCTCGATTTTTTACTTGGTCGCACTAGCACTGGCCCAGGCCCTGAGTATCCGCACCGCCCAACTACTCGGTCAGGGACGGCCAAAGCGCGCGCGCTTCTGTGGCAAAGTGGGCATCAGTAGCGGGCTAATCTACGCACTGGGCACCGGTGTACTTTTGATTACCCTGCGCACCCTGTTTGTTCAGGCCTACACCAGCAATGAAGAAATTATCGCGGTGGCCACCAACCTGCTATTGCTGTGTGCCGCATTCCAGCTGGTGGATGTCACCCAGGCAATGACCTGGGGCGCACTGCGCGGATATAAGGACACCAGTGCGCCCATGTTTATACAGCTATTTTCCTACTGGCTGGTGGGGCTTTCTACCGCCTACTGGCTGGGAGAGAGCTTCTGGGGGGTATACGGTTATTGGACCGGTGTCTGTATCGGCTTGGGAACGGCTTCAATCCTGCTGGGAATTCGCTTTTGGCGAACCAGCCGCAAAGCCATCGAGCGAACCTACGGATACGCGTAATTCGGCGCGTATCACATTCCTCGGGAACGTATTGACTATACTGGCGCTCCAAAGTCCCAATCTGTGCCGGACACAAGGCTCTCCGGCACACCCAGATATACGAAGTTGACCGGAGTGCCGAATGATCCCGCGCCAATCCTCCCGAAGGACCCGACACCTATTAAGCCTGGCTTTACTGCTTTCATCCACCCAGGCCCTGAGCGCCGACGACAGCACAGGCGAAGAGACAGAAGCGGTCCCCCAGGCTGCCAATATGCAGCTGGACCAACCGGTGATCACAGAGCTGGGGCCACCCACCAACGTTGCCCCTACTGAAGATCAATCCCAGTCAACAGATGCTGGTTCTGAAGAAGTTTCCCTGCCCCAAGCGGAAAATCTGGAGCTGGACCAACCTATCCAGGAACTGGATAAACCGACATCTCCCACCGAGACTGCTCCCACTGCCGATAAAGAAACTGAAACAGTTAAACCTCAACCCGAATTACCGGAGCCCGGCACCATCTCCCTGGTTCCGGGAGAGACTGCCAAGCCGCTGCGATTGTTAGGCTCAGAGGTTCCCCCTGCGACCTCCACGCGCCTGGCCTGGTCTCCCAGCCAACACTTCGAAGGCGTCTATAGCCCCACCGCTGTATTGGTGGTTAACGGCGCCAAGCCAGGGCCGGTTCTCTGCCTTACTGCTGCAGTGCACGGTGATGAGTTGAACGGTGTGGAAACTGTGCGGCGAGTTATGTACGACCTGGACGCAGACCATTTGAGCGGTGCGGTAATCGGCGTACCCATCGTCAACCTGCAAGGCTTCCATCGAGGCTCCCGCTACCTGACTGATCGACGCGACCTGAACCGGCACTTCCCCGGCGATCCCAATGGCTCTTCGGCTTCGCGAATTGCCAATTCATTTTTCCACGAAGTGATCAGCCACTGTAACGCCGTGGTGGACTTACATACGGGTTCTTTTTATCGCACCAACTTGCCACAGTTGCGCGGCGACTTAACCAATCCCAAGGTAGTGAAAATGACCCAGGGTTTTGGCTCCACTGTGGTACTGCACAGCGCCGGAGCCAAGGGTACCCTGCGCCGCGCCGCTGTGGAGGCTGGTATCCCCACCGTCACTCTGGAAGCCGGAGCACCCATGGTGCTGGATGAGCTATCGGTAAGTCACAGTGTGAAAGGTATACGCACTCTGCTCAACCAGCTGGGTATGGTGAGTAAATTCCGCCTCTGGGGCGACCCCGAACCGGTTTACTACACCTCCACCTGGCAGCGGGCATCGACCGGTGGGGTTATCTTTAGTGAGGTCCAGCTCGGCGAGTTTGTACGTAAAGGCGACTTACTGGGAACGGTAACCAACCCGATTACTAATGTACGCACAGAAATTCGCTCTGAGCACAACGGCCGCATTCTTGGCATGGCATTAAACCAGGTCGTGCAACCGGGGTTTGCCGCCTACCATATCGGCATCCAGGCTCCCCAGGAACAAATCAGCCAGCCCCAGGAAGTAGTAGCGGAAGAGTCAGTCGCTGACAAATCAGAGAGCAAAGTACCGGCCACTCCAGAAAACCGCCAACCGCCGACAGAAGGTGAGGAGTAAATCCCCACCTATTAATCACTGACTTTATCGATCACCGTCACTTCGGGCATTGCCAAAGGTTCCGGTTGAAGGGTGATATGATCGATATCGAAGCGCTTGACCAGGGTTTCCCGCAAGCGCTCCAGTACGCTGGGCCAAGCCTGCAAGTCATCCACCACAATATGGGCCGACAGTGAAATAGTGCTGGAATCCAAGCGCCAAATATGGAGATCGTGCACAGAGCGCACCCCGGTTACCGCCGCCAGTGTCTCGCCCACAACCGGAAGGCTCAATTCCCTGGGTACCCGCTCCATCAATACATCGATTGCATCCCTGAGCAGTCGCACGCAGGAAACCAGGATTAGCAGGCAAATAAGCAGTGAAAGCAGGGGGTCGATGGGTACCCAACCGGTAAAATAAATCACAGCTCCGGAAGCCAGTGCTGCGACAGAGCCCAGCATATCGCCCATCACATGCAAAAGCGCACCGCGAATATTGAGCGTGCGCTCGCCTTTTAATAAAACCCAGGCCGCCAGAATATTAATCAGTAACCCCATGGCCGCAATCAACATCACCGTACTGCCGTGCACCGGCTGGGGATTGCGCAACCTATCAATGGCCATAAAAGAAATACCGACCACGATCAGTAGCATAATCAGGCCGTTGGTTACCGCAGCTAAGACCTCCGCTCGCCCCCAGCCAAACGACAATTCCCGATCAGCGGGCTTTTTCGCCAGTACTGCGGCAATAGCCCCCAGTGCCAGGGCAAAAGTATCGGTCAGCATATGGGCGGCATCACCGAGCAATGCCAGTGAACCAGATAGCCAACCACCTATGGCTTCAACTATGGAAAAACTGAGAGTGAGAACCAGTGCAATAATTAATGGGCGCAAAGCCCCATTGCCGGTTCGGTGGTGGACATGATCATGCATAGGCTCCCTCCTCAAATCCCTGTGGCAGCTCCGCAGGTATCACTATTTTTGCCCTAAGGTAATTCGCTCCCAACCGGAATAATCCCTGCGACTTGAAACTTTATTCAATCCCGCCGCAGAAAAAATATCCCGCACGCTCTCAGCTTGCTGCCAACCGTGCTCCACCATTAGCCAGCCATCGTTTTCCAAGTAATCACTAGCGGTTGTGGCGATATGCTCAATATCTGCCAAACCCTGTCGCTCTGCCACCAACGCAGTGCGGGGCTCAAAGCGCACATCGCCCTGCACCAAGTGCGGGTCAGATGCATCGATATAGGGAGGGTTGCTAACGATCAGGGAAAACGGCTGTGGCTCCAAACTGGAAAACCAATCGCTCTGGATAACTTGCACATTTTGCAACTTGAGGGAGCGCCGGTTTTCCTCTGCCAGTGCTACCGCAGCGGGTGATTTCTCCGCTGCAATAATTTCCCATCCCGGTCGCTCCGACGCCAGAGCCAGTGCAATAGCACCAGTGCCAGTGCCCAGGTCCAATGCTCGCAACCTGCCCTGGGGGAAAAACTCCAGCGCGGTCTCCACCAATAATTCAGTGTCCGGGCGGGGGATCAGGGTGGAGGAATCCACCTTTAGCGGCAGGGACCAAAATTCGCGCTCACCGATAAGGTGTGCCACCGGCTCTCCCGCTTGCCGGCGCTGGAGCAACTGCTCATAGCGCACTTGCTCAGCTTCATTCAATTCGTATTCCGGCCAGGTATAGAGCCAGGTGCGCTCGCGCCCCAACACACTGCCGAGCAGAAGCTCTGCATCCAGGCGCGCGCTGTCGCTATCGGTTAATTGGGCGCAGCGTGCGATATTTTCCTTGACGCTGGTCATGGAGAAAAACCTATAAAACGCCGCTCGAGGCGGCGTAAAAAATCTGGATTTATTGGGCCAGGGCCGCCAACTGGTCGGCCTGGTACTCCGTGCGCAATGGCCCGATCACCTCCCCCAGAGACCCCTGCATAATCTCATCGAGTTTATAGAGAGTGAGGCCGATACGGTGATCGGTAACCCGGCCCTGGGGATAGTTGTAGGTACGGATTCGCTCAGAGCGATCACCACTGCCCACCAGGCTGCGGCGGGCATCGGAAATTTCCTGGGCCGCCGCCGTTTCCTGCGCAGTATTGAGCTTCGCTTGCAACAGTGCCATCGCCTTGGCTTTGTTCTTGTGCTGGGAGCGCTCGTCCTGACACTCCACCACAATCCCCGTGGGAATATGGGTTAAGCGCACAGCGGAATCGGTTTTGTTAACGTGCTGACCACCGGCACCGGATGCACGGTAGGTATCCACACGTAAATCCGCTTTATTAATTTCAATCGCATCGCGCTCATCCGGCTCCGGCATCACCGCGACCGTACAAGCCGAAGTGTGGATACGACCCTGGGATTCTGTTTCAGGAACCCTTTGTACCCGGTGCGCACCGGACTCAAATTTTAATTTTGCGTAGACATCTTCACCGGCGACGCGGGTGATAATTTCCTTGTAACCACCGTGCTCACCAAGGTTTTCACTGACAATTTCTATGCGCCATCCCTGTTTCTCCGCATAGCGAGAGTACATGCGGAACAGGTCGCCGGAGAAAATAGCCGCTTCATCACCACCGGTTCCTGCGCGAATTTCCAGGAAAACATTTTTTCTGTCATTGGGGTCGCGCGGCAACAGCAAAGTCTGTAGCTCTCGCTCTAGCGGCTCCACTTGACCTTCAGCCTCGCGCAGCTCTTCCTGAGCCATCTCGCGCATTTCCGGGTCATCTTCCCCCAGCATCTCCCGAGCCGCGACTATATCTTCCTGCAACTGTTTGTAAGCGCCGTAGCATTTCACCACTTCTTCCAGCTCAGAATACTCGCGGGAAAGATCGCGGAATTGATCCTGATCAGCAATTACGTCGGCATCGCCCAACAGCGCAGATACTTCCTCGTGGCGCTCAAGCAAGGTTTCCAGTTTATTCAGTAACGATTCTTTCATTGATGCTTTTTCTCTAAATCGATATCGGTGAGATCATCCAACCCAACGACCTCGCGAGCGATACGCAAACGCTCAACATCACCCTCCGCCGTGGCTTTTTTCAGACTGACGGTGGGTGCATGAATTAATTTATTAGTGAGAGAGCGAGCGAGCTGCTCCATCAGTCGACGAGGGTCCTCGCCTTTTTCCAGCTGCAAAAGTACCCGTTCAAGTTCGGAAGTGCTCACTTCCTGGGCTCGCTGCCGATAACTGCGAATACTATCCACAGCCTCCAAAGAGCGGCTCTCTTTGGTAAATTCAGCCGCAGCAGCATTTACGATTTCCTGAGCGGCCTCCGCCGCTTTCTCACGGGAGCGCTTGCCCTCATCAATAACCCCGCGTAGATCGTCCACCGTATACAGATAAACATCATCCAGCTCGCCAACTTCCGATTCGATATCACGGGGTACCGCAATATCCACCATAAACATGGGGCTGTGCCGACGCTTGCGCAGCGCCGATTCGACTGCTCCCTTGCCCAGGATCGGCAGCTGGCTCGCGGTGGAACTGATAACGATATCCGCGCGCGCCAGATGCTCGGGGATATCCGCAAGCAGGATTGCCTCGGCCCCAAAGCTCTCTGCGAGCAACTGGGCCCGGCTCAATGTGCGGTTGGCAACAATGACCTGCTTGATTCCCTGATCGAGCAAATGGCGGGCAACCAGCTCCACGGTCTCTCCCGCACCGATCAACAGGGCAGTCTGCTTTTTCAGGTCGGTGAAGATACGCGAAGCCAGAGAAACAGCGGCGTAGGCAACAGAAACCGGGTTTTCACCGATTGCAGTTTCGGTGCGAACCTTCTTGGCGACGGTAAACACCCGCTGGAAAACCCGGTGCAGTTCACTGCCCACACTGCCGGATTCCCGCGCCACCGCATAGGCGGACTTAATCTGGCCGAGGATCTGCGGCTCACCCAACACCAGGGAATCGAGACCACAGGCAACGCGCATCATATGGCGTACCGCTTCTTCATCGCTGTACACATAGGCACAGCCCTTGAGCTGCTCCAGGGGCACTTGGTGGTATTCAGATAGCCATTGCAACAGGGCTTCTGACTCCACATTTCCGTATATTTCGGTGCGATTGCAGGTAGACAGGATGGCCAGCTCGCGGCACCCCAGTGCTTTTCGCGCATCTCCCAGTGCGCCGGGCATCACCTCGGGGGCAAAGGCCACCCGCTCGCGCACTTCGACCGACGCGCTATCGTGGTTGATACCCAGGGTAAGAATTGGCATAGACTTCCGTTAGCATTAAATCTTAAAAGGCGGAAACCGCACTGGGAGCGCATTTTCATAGGCAGCCGTCTCCCTTGCAAGCGCAAGAGGCAGTAAAATTGCCCGCCGATTTGGCAAGAGCCACTGCCCACCACCGTTCCAAACCCGATTCACGACTAGAATTATATGGCGATAATCGTTTAAAACACGCCAGTAATACCCCGCTTTCAGCGACAACGTAACGTATGGACACGATCTATGCTCCCACCTCGCGCACATCAGCTTCCAACCCGAATTTCCAGCCACCAGCTCAAGCTTGCCGCATTCCTTGCCGTATCCGTAATACTTGCTTCTTGTACCCAGCACCAGACGCCGGCAGCCCCCTCTACAGAAATCGCGAGCACAGCACTGGAGCCGAGCAACCTTAAGGGGAAGGAAACCACTGAGTCAGAAGGGCCGGAAGCTAAAACTTTCCCTATTGATACCTTTTACACCCTTCTGGTGGCCGAAGTCGCCGGTATCCGCGAACAGTACGATGTCGCACTGGCCAATTACTACCACCAGGCGGAGGTCACCAAAGATCCCGGGGTTGCCGCCCGCGCTACACGCATTGCCCGCTTTTTAAATGCCCGCCAGGCCGCCTTGGATTCAGCCAGGCTATGGGTAGAGCTTGAGCCACAAAACGCCGATGCACAGCTGGCCCTCACAGCCGAGCTGACTTTGTCCGGCGACTTACACACAGCCCTGATTCACGCCAGTAAAACCCTGGAACTCGGCGGCAACCCACCCATGCAATCTCTCGCAGCAACCGCTATTGGGCACGAGCAACTCACGGAACAAGCCAAGCGGGAGTTTGCCCGGCTGGCAAAAGTCTACCCCCTCGATGACGAGGTCGTGCTCGCCTATGCCATGGTACTGCGCACCGAAAGAGAATTCGCCCGCGCCCTGTCCCTGGTGCGCCGCGTCCAAGAGCACCATCCAGACCAACTGGATGCACCACTGCTGGAAAGTCACCTGTTGGTTGATCAGGGCAAGCGCAAGGAAGCCATTTCCCTACTCGAACGACTCGTAGGCATCCATCCCTCCGAGAGTCGCTTGCGCCTTCAATACGCCCGCCTGTTGATTCGGGAGGACCTAGCCCTGGCACGCAAGCAGTTTGCCGAACTGGTTAAGCAGCGCCCTGAAGATGGCAACCTGATTTTGTCGTTGGCCCTAATTCAGTACGAGACCGAGCAAACTGACGAGGCCAAAGTCCTCTTTACCCAACTACTTGAATTACAGCAGCACGAATCCGCTGCTTATTTTTACCTGGGCAGCATTGCAGAAAAATCCGGAGATTTTTCCCATGCAATTAAATATTTCCGCGAAGTGGGCCCCGGCAGTGATTACGTAGAAGCCATTACTCGCGGTACAGAATTGCTGTCGAGCCTCGGACAGTACAGCACTAACCGGGAGTGGTTTTCTGAACTGAGAAAAAAACACCCCACTCAGGAAGAACATTTTTACCTGATGGAGGTCGAATTACTTCGCAAAAGTGGTGAAGCCAGTATGGCTTTACAGCGAGTAGACGAGGCATTACAAACCAACAGCACCAGCGGTCGCTTGATGTACACTCGCGCGCTGTTGCATGACCAACTCGGCAACGCACAACAATTCGAAAAGGACTTGAGGAACCTGCTGGAAAGAAATCCCGATAACGCCACAGTTCTCAACGCGCTCGGTTATAAACTGATTGAAGATAAATCCCGGCACACAGAAGCCTACCAATTGATTAGCCGCGCTTTGGAACTCGAGCCTGAGGACCCGGCAATAATCGACAGCATGGGGTGGATAGAGTACCGTCTCGGCAATCACGAAGCTGCGGAAAAGTATCTGCGGCAGGCGATGGAAAAGTTGCCCGACCACGAAATTGCCGCACACCTCGGTGAAGTACTCTGGGTTCAGGGAAACAGAGAAGCCGCCATGAATATGTGGAGAAAAGGCCTTCTGCTGAATCCCCACAGCAAAATTATTCCGGCTGCCATGAAGCGCCTACAAATCAAAGAGTCACTGGAACAACATGCATCAGATAGCTGACAAGACAACCGCGCGAAGATTCTATCTGTTACTGCTGGCATGTCTGGCAATAATGGTTTCCGCTTGTGCCGGTCAAAAAACCAAACAGGAACCGGAGCCAGGCTCCCCCACTGAAAATCAAAATCCAACGCCGCAAACAGTAGCTGAATTTACCCAGTGGAATCTCAAGGGCAAGCTGGGTGTTCGCTCCCCCAAAGAAAACGGCAGCGCTAACCTGGCCTGGCTTCAGGGCGGCGCAGAGAATTTTCGCCTGCATCTCAGCGGTCCGCTCGGAGCGGGTACTACCGTCATCACCGGCTCAGCCGGTGGCGTCAGTTTGGTACGCGGTAGCGAGCCGCCAATTTATGCGCGCAACCCGGCACAGCTAACCCAAGAAGCACTGGGGTGGCCCCTGCCCGCCCGGGAGATGTTCTACTGGGTGCGCGGTCTTCCCGCGCCCGGCGCCAAAAGTGGTGAGCAGCGCAACGCCCAGGGCCAGCTGCAAAGCCTGCAACAATCCGGCTGGGCCTTGAGTTTTAGTGAATATCGCAGCGAAGGCTCCTTTATGCTGCCAACCCGGATCAAAGCACAAACCAACAGTCCCACTGGCCCGGTATCCGTCACCCTGGTGATTAAAGACTGGGGTTTGTAAAGAGTTTTACATAACTCTGCCAATGCCCAAATCGCAGCATGCAGGTATTATGGCGATCCTGTAATTGATTGACCCCTTTTTGCCTCATGCTGCTAACCCTGCCCGCTCCAGCAAAACTCAACCTGATTCTGCGCATTCTCGGCCGTCGCCCGGATGGCTACCACGAGTTACAAACCCTGTTCCAACTTCTCGATTTCGGCGACTTACTGGAATTCAGTGAGCGCAGCGATGGCATTGTCAGTATCGATGCAGGCCAGCTGGATGTGGCTGAAGAGGACAACCTGGTTTATCGCGCAGCTCAATTGCTGCGCAAACAAGCTGAGCAGGACCGACAAAATTCTCTCGGCGCCTCTATTCGGTTGATAAAGAAGTTGCCTCACGGTGGCGGCATCGGTGGAGGCAGTAGCGATGCCGCCACCACTTTGCTCGGGCTCAACCACTTATGGCAGTGCAATTTATCGATCGATAAACTGGCGGAGCTGGGACGGCAATTAGGCGCCGATGTTCCAGTTTTTGTGCGCGGGCGCACCGCTTGGGCGGAAGGGGTTGGTGAAAAATTAACCCCAATAACCACCGAGCAACGCCACTACCTGGTTGTCTCAACTGGTTGCGAAGTGAGCACTGCAAAAATTTTTCGCGATTCACGTTTGACAAGAGATTCAGTCGCAATTACATTAGCGGCCCTTCGCGAGGAGCAGGCCAACGAGATGCGACTCGGCAGCGAAAAACTGGAAACATTTTCCGGCAATGACTGCCAGCCATTAGTTGAAAAGCTCTACCCTGAAATACGCGATGCCAGAGAATGGCTCGAGCAACTTGCTCCAGCACAACTCACCGGCACCGGGGGCTGCATTTTTGCGGCATTCCCTACGGCAGAGGCAGCCATTGAGGCACACGCCAAACTGCCTGAAGCGTGGCAGGGTTTTACAGCAGCGGGTGTATTGGTTTCACCGACACATCAAGCGCTAGCGAAAATCTCCTCAGATTTTTGAGGAAACATTACTGGGGCGTAGCCAAGCGGTAAGGCAGCGGGTTTTGATCCCGTCATGCGAAGGTTCGAATCCTTCCGCCCCAGCCACTTTCTTTATATGCAATGGCACAGTCAAAAACCGGTTCCGACATGATTCAGTCTACGCTGATCCAGCCGGCCCAGGCCATTCGCACAGGGCTTTACAGAGCCACTCCCCAATTTTTAAAGAATCCTGAAGGCAGGCTTGAATGCAAGCGCCCGATGGTTGTGCGAGCACGCACCCAGAGCAACCCGTTGAGCAAGGAAAAAAACTGTGGCCAAAACCCTGTTTTTATCCGCGCAACAGTGCGCCGCTCAACACAAAAGTGTTGCAGCAAAAACCCTGACTGCTAGCAAATATGCAGGCATCTACACTTCAATTCACTTCAAGACAGAATTAAAGGAACTCGCAGTGGCTGACTTAATGGTCTTTACCGGCAACGCAAACCCGGAACTGGCACAGAAGGTTGTCGACCATATGGCGATCCCCCTGGGTGAAGCCACGGTCAAGCGCTTCTCCGACGGCGAGATTGCAGTAGAAATTACCGATAACGTACGCGGCCGCGACGTTTTCGTGGTGCAATCCACCTGCCAACCTACCAACCGCAACCTGATGGAACTGATCCTGCTGGTAGACGCCCTGCGCCGCGCCTCCGCCGGCCGCGTTACCGCTGTAGTCCCCTACTTTGGCTACGCCCGCCAGGATCGCCGCGTAAGATCCCAGCGCGTGCCGATTTCCGCAAAAGTGGTTGCCGATATGATGGTGAGCGTAGGTATCGACCGCGTATTAACCGTCGACCTGCACGCGGAACAGATCCAGGGCTTCTTCGACGTTCCTGTGGATAACGTTTACGGCTCCTCTGTCCTGCTCGACGATATCGAGCGCCAAAAGTACCAGAACCTGGTGGTGGTATCCCCGGATATCGGCGGTGTTGTGCGCGCCCGCGCCGTGGCCAAGAGCCTCGACTGCGACCTGGCCATTATCGACAAGCGCCGTCCAGCCGCCAATGTTGCCGAAGTCATGAATATTATCGGTGAAGTCAGCGGCCGCACTTGCCTGCTGGTAGACGACATGGTCGACACCGCCGGCACCCTGTGTAACGCCGCCAACGCCCTGAAAGAGCACGGCGCCGAGAAAGTTGTCGCCTACTGTACCCACCCGGTACTGTCCGGCAACGCCATCACTAACCTGAACAACTCCGTTCTGGATGAGCTGGTGGTTACCGACTCCATCCCCCTGGGTGACAAAATGGAGAAGGCACCAAAAATTCGCCAGCTGACCCTGTCTGCAATGCTGGCCGAGTCCATGCGCCGTATCAGCAATGAGGAATCCCTGTCCGCAATGTTCCGCTAGGAACTTGCCGATCAAGGTATCCCTGCGCCCCGCATGCCGGGGCACTTTGCCTTTAGCGCTGATTCCCGTAGAATACGCGCCCGCCCGGCACTGCCGGGCGATTACTTTTGGGCCCAGTGCCCATTTAACATCCATGCCAGAGCGGTCCGGTCGCAGGTCACTCTGGACAGACAACCCGAGGTTTATCCCATGTCTGATATTAAATTGAACGCCATTGCCCGCAGCGATGAAGGGAAAGGTGCGAGCCGCCGCCTGCGTCGCCTGGAAGGCCGTGTACCCGGCATCATCTACGGCGGTGAAGCAGAGCCTGCTTCTATCTCCGTGCTGCACAAAGACCTGACCAAAGCTCTGGAAAACGAAGCTTTCTTCTCCTCCATGCTGACTGTTGACGTAGACGGCAAAGAAGAGAAAGTTATCCTGCGCGACCTGCAGCGTCACCCGGCTAAAGCCCTGCTGCTGCACATCGACTTCCAGCGCGTATCTGCCAACACCAAAGTACACGTTAAAGTACCTCTGCACTTCCTGAACGAAGAGAGCAGCAAAGGTGTTAAGGCTGGCGGTATCGTTTCCCACACCCTGACCGAGCTGGAAGTTAACGCTCCTGCCGGCAAGCTGCCTGAGTTCATCGAAGTGGACCTGGCCGACCTGGAAATGGACGGCGTACTGCATATCTCCGACCTGAAACTGCCGGAAGGTGTTGAGTCTGTGGCACTGAGCCACGGTGCAGACCACGATCTGGTTGTAGCTTCTATCCACAAGCCTCGCGGCGCTGTGGAAGCTGAAGCCGAAGCTGGCGAAGGCGAAGAGTAATCGCCTTGGCTGCGGCACCGGATACTCCGATCCAGTTGATTGTCGGCCTGGGAAACCCCGGACCGGAATACGATCGGACGCGACACAACGCCGGTGCCGACTTTGTTGTCGAGCTGGCCCGCCAACAAGGCACCCAGCTCAGCCTCGACAGCAAATATCACGGCCTCACTGGCCGTGTGCGGGTCGGCAGCCAGGATATCCGGCTGCTGATTCCCACCACCTATATGAATCGCAGTGGCCAATCTGTCGGCCCACTGGCGAACTTCTTCAAGATTCCCCCGGAAGCCATTCTGGTCGCTCACGATGAGCTGGACCTGGCCCCCGGTATCGCGCGCCTGAAAGCCGGCGGCGGTCACGGTGGACACAACGGCCTGCGGGATGTCATTGCCGCACTGGGCAACAACCGAAACTTTATGCGCCTGCGACTCGGCATTGGCCACCCCGGCAGCTCGAGCGAAGTGGCCCGGTTTGTACTCCAGCGAGCCCCCAGGGCGGAACAGGAAACACTGGCTGATGCGATCGATCGCTCGATCGACGTTCTGCCCACCGCCGCTTCCGGCGACTGGGGCGCAGCCATGAAAACGCTGCACACCAACAAATAGATCCCACCCGCCGGCTTGCCTTTTGCCGCGGAAATCTCGATAGTGTGCTGCGCTAAATTGCCGGTATTTTCCCGGCTGGCCCGGACCCTGTGGTGGCCGAGACATCCCGCCCATCCAAAATCCCGCCAGCGCAATCACTACCGGACCTCAAACGCAATTAGCAGAGCGCGCTGTATGCGCCTCGGGCAAACGGAAAAATATCACCATGGGTTTTACTTGCGGTATTGTCGGCCTACCTAATGTGGGCAAATCCACCCTATTCAACGCATTGACCAAAGCGGGTATCGATGCGGAAAACTTCCCCTTCTGCACCATCGAACCCAATGCTGGTGTCGTGCCGGTACCAGATCCCCGTATCGACAAGCTGGCTGAGATCGTCAAGCCGGAAAAGGTAATTCCCACCACCATGGAATTTACCGATATCGCAGGCCTGGTTGCGGGCGCTTCCAAAGGGGAAGGGCTGGGTAACAAGTTCCTCGCCAATATCCGCGAGACCGACGCTATCGCACACGTTGTGCGCTGCTTCGAAGACGATAACGTTATCCACGTCGCCAACCAGGTACACCCGGTGGCGGATATCGAGGTGATCAACACCGAGCTAGCCCTGGCCGATCTGGACACTGTGGAAAAGGCCCTACAGCGCTTTACCCGCGCCGCCAAGGGGCAGGACAAGCACGCGATCAAGATGAAAGCGTTGCTGGAAAAAATCCAGCCACACCTGGATGAAGCCAAGCCGCTGCGCTCTTTCGAGCTTTCAGAAGACGAACTGGCGGACCTGCGCGAACTGAGCCTGCTCACTATCAAGCCCACCATGTATATCGCTAACGTGGACGAAGATGGCTTCGAGAACAATCCGCACCTGGATGCTGTAGCTGCCATCGCCGCTGAAGAAAACGCGGTACTGGTACCTATCTGCAACAAGCTCGAAGCGGAAATTGCCGAGCTGGACGACGAAGAGAAGCAGGAGTTCCTGGAAGAACTGGGCATGGAAGAGCCGGGGTTGAACCGTGTGATCCGCGCCGGCTACCAACTGCTGGGCCTGCACACCTACTTCACCGCTGGCGTGAAAGAAGTTCGTGCCTGGACCATTCCACTGGGCGCAACCGCTCCCAACGCCGCCGGTAAAATCCACACCGATTTTGAAAAGGGTTTTATTCGCGCAGAAGTGATCAGCTACAGCGATTACATTGATAACAATGGTGAGGCCGGCGCTAAAGACGCGGGTAAGTGGCGCCTGGAAGGCAAGGACTACATTGTCGCCGACGGCGACGTAATCCACTTCCGTTTTAACGTCTAACCACCTCTCCTTTTTTGCCTCCCCGCCCCGGGGAGGCACGCCCACCCGTGTAAATTCCATGGCTCAATCAAACTGGAAAGTCGGCCTGCCCCTGGCACTGATTACCGTATTTATGTGGGCAACCCTGCCCATTGCCCTCAAAGGGCTTCTCGAATACATCAGTCCCGGTACCGCCACCTGGTATCGCTTTGCCGGTGCAGCACTGTTAGCGGGCGTCTACTACGGACAGGCGCGTAAACTACAGCTCAAGCCACTATTCAGTCGCGGCTTGCTGCTTTTCACCTTCCTCGCCGTTGCCGGCCTCCTGGTGAACTACCTCGCCTACGCCAGTGGACTCAATTACATCACCCCTGGTGCCGCCCAGGTTGTGATCCAGCTGGCTCCCCTGCTTCTACTGATATCCAGCGTGCTTTGGCTGGGAGAGAGCTTCTCGCCGCGTCAGTGGAGCGGCGTGGCACTGGTAGTATTCGGGCTGCTGCTATTTTTTAACCAGCGCCTGGAAGAGCTGACCAGTGGCGCCGGCGGCGAATACCTGCTGGGGCTCGGCTATATCCTGATCGCCGCTGTCACCTGGGCGATTTACGGCTTTTTCCAAAAAAAAATATTGAGCCGCGCAACACCCCAGGATCTACTGGTAGTAATTTATATCGCAGGGACCCTGTTCTTCTTGCCCATGGCGGAGCCAATGAAGGTTTCTCACCTGGGCTGGCTCGAGTGGGTGCTATTGGCATTTCTCACCGCCAATACGCTGATCGCCTACGGGGCTTTTAGCAAGGCACTAGCGCACTGGGAGGCATCCAGTGTCAGCGCAACCCTGTCATTAGTGCCAGTTATCACCCTATTGTTCAGTACGCTCATCAGCTCTATCTGGCCCGACTATATTGCAGTTGAGCCGCTCAACTGGATCAGCTGGACCGGCGCCGGCGCCGTAGTATTCGGTTCCGCCCTCGCCGCAATCAGTTCCAGGCGCGGTTCTGAGCAGTCCCGGGCATCAGATGAAAAAAATCGCTAACTATCTGAAAAGAATACAAAAAAAGTGTTGACACCCCCGGCCCATCGTTTAATAATGCGCGCCCTCGGGACAGCCGAGACAACAAAAGAAATGGCAAGGTAGCTCAGCCGGTTAGAGCGCAGCACTCATAATGCTGAGGTCGGGAGTTCGAGTCTCCCCCTTGCTACCATTTCAAATCACAGAGACTATTCTTTGTGAAACTTGAAACTGGGGCGTAGCCAAGCGGTAAGGCAGCGGGTTTTGATCCCGTCATGCGAAGGTTCGAATCCTTCCGCCCCAGCCATCTTCCCAAATTATCTAGCAGGCCCAAATCTGGGCAGCAATCAAAAACGCAACCGTTTTTTATCTGATTCTGCGAATAGCTCGCCAGAACTCGTCCGCGAACGCTATCCAAAAATCAACTACTCCGGCAGCACCACACCATTAGCTTCCATAACTGTCACTTCGGCGCTATCGGGCTCCAGGTCAGCAGTTCCTGAAGTTGCTACAGGCGTTCGCACTTGTTCCCTGCGTAAACCCAGGGCTCGTAGCCACTCGAACCCCGCCAGGCAGCACAGCAATGCCAGCAGCACTAGCAGACCGCCATATCCCTTCATAGCCTCACTCTCGGACATACAAGTCCACACAAGCTGCACAACGCACAGGAAGGCCACAATCAACAGGGTCGGTTTGCGTCCCAGCAAGCTAACAACAAATACGCCCAGAGGCGCCCCCAGGGCCACTACCGGTGCCGCCGCCAGCCAATTCCCAAACACCCCAGGCTGCCAATCTCCCGCCAGCGACTTCACTATTACTCCGAGTACCGAGCAAAATGCCATGATCACCACGGATGTAGGGATCGCCACCTTGAGATCCACCCTGCTCAACAGCACAAGAGCCGCATACACCAGCATGTCCACACCCACACCGGTAACTGCCACCACGCAAAAGCCGGCAAAAGCACCCAATAGCAAGCCGACACGAAAATCAGTCGGACACTGGGGGTCCCCCGCGTGCTCACAATCAGTAATTTCGCTGAGGCGATACAAATGAAAAATGCCAAAACTGCCCCAGAGGACAGCAAAGGAAAGCTTCACCCAGAGTTCGGGTATCAGAGGGGCGAACAGCAGGATACCGGCGGGAGTCGCCAATAGGGAGCCCAGCAGTGCCCCCCTCAACATCGACCAGGCCAACTGCTGGCGCCGGCAGAGAATAAACAAGCTGGCACTGACCATACCTATCGACTGAACCGCAAAACTAAAGTCGCGACCCAGACTTGCCGGCATATCAAAAAACAGCACCAGCACGGGAAACCCAACTGTCCCGCCTCCCATCGGCGTAGAACCTGCGGCATAGCTACCCAGCGCCATCGCCATCGCCATGGACCAATGCTCGAGCGCCAGGGCCAAGTTCTCGCCCTGTAAAATCAGGAACAACCAAACACCGTAAAAGAGAACCAACCAAGCGAACCAATAGCGAAGAGAGAGTCGCGCCACGTTTTTCATCTTATTATTTGTGAGCTAAAGCGTCAGAGGGAGACAATAGTGGTACGAGTGTGAGATGGGATCAAGACGAGATTTGGCGAATTCGCCTATCACGGCTAGAAGGGTCGCCCGGCAGACTCAGCTGCCGGGCAATGCGCAATTAGTTCAAGCGCTTCTTGCGAATCAGGTTTTGAACCTGCATAGAGGACATCATAGAGGCGTAGATTGCCGGCAGGGCGCCGCGCTTACGCAACTCCAGGAAGTCTTCATCAGACAGCTTGTTAAGCTTCTCTTCATCGATAACAAAGAAACCTGTCAGATCGTAAGGCTTGTCATCTTCGCTAACACGGAGAGTCAGTTTCTTCTGGGTCAGCAAGTCCTTGGAAACCAGGAACTCGATAAAAGAGTCAGTCACTGCAACACGCTGTGCAGTTTCAACCACCGCCTGGGCGCGATTCTTCAGGAAGTCAGTTTGCTCGCCTTCCCCATCAAACAGCGCTTCACCTTCAGAGTCGCTCAGCATCTTGGAGTCTTCGTCGATGCACAGAACAGCCTGATCAGCATTGTCTGGATTCTTCACCAAAACAAACGGGTAAGTGCGCACTTGCACTGGAATGTAGCTGCCATTCCAGCCATCAGCGCCAGAGAACAGGTTTTCACCGGGGCGCAGACCGGTAAGCGCCACAACTTTAAACTGCTCAGTATTCTGGTCTTTAACGAACAGGATCGGGTAGCTCTGGGCTGCCTGTACGATTTCCTGAACCACCAGCGGCAAGATGTGATTACCGCTTACATGGTCAAAAGTAATATCCTGGGTGAGTTTCAGGTTGGCATGTGCCTTTTTATCCAAAGCTTTGATCTGTGCCATAAGTACAACTCCTAGCTACTTTTATAGTTACTAAATTTTCAGAGATACCCTAACGTACCACTCTTCTACGCATCTACGATGACAAGTGCTTCCCGACAGTCGCCGGAAACCAAAGCCAGCATTAAACAGGGAAGAAGCCCAACTGGCAAACAAAGTCCACCAACAACAACCTAAAGACAAATTTATTTGGTTAAATTCACACAATTCAAGACTGCCGAACCAATTAAATTCACTGCTCCCCCCTTAAAATGACCCGGCAACCTTCAAAATCAACGAATCGAGTATTAGTTAGCCTACCCTGACAGGTAGCGCATTACCTGTATCAGCCCTCCCTCACCTCTACAGCTATCGTAACAAGTGGTGCTTTTTTATACGATTGAAGAAGTGGTTGGAGTGAGTTTGATGTCAAAACCGAGGGGCGCCTCACTATGATGAGCCTACTATTCATTTTTTACCTCCTAGCAATGTCTCTAGCCGTGAAGAATTACCACACCCTAGCAACCGCAACATTCATTTTTGCCTTGATATCAAGCATCGCCTGGCTGGGCTATCACACCGGCGACAATCTCAACTTAGCCTTGTAGAGGAGGGTGAATGGGGCAAATATTTCGAGAGCTTAATGCACTGGGCATACTTGCCGTATGTGCCGTACTCGTCGCCGCAGAGTACTTTCAATTAGTGAATGGAGAAATGCCTTGCCCTCTCTGTTTACTTCAACGAATTGGGCTCACAGGAGTCTTATTTGGCCTGATGCTAAATGTACTCTATGGCAACCGCCCTCTACACTACAGCCTGGCTACACTGTCAGCGCTATTTGGCGCCGCTACCGCACTGCGCCAAGTCAGCCTACATGTTATTCCCGGAACACCAGGTTATGGCGATCCATTAATGGGATATCACTATTACACTTGGGCACTAATTATCTTCTACATGACAGTTATTGGCATCGCGATTATCGGTGCATTTGATAAGCAATATGGAAAACCCATATTTATCAGTTTCCGCGATCAGGGAGCTCTCGGAAAAATGGCCATAGTAACTGCATTTTCAATTACCGCACTTAATATATTTATAACTTTCGCAGAGTGTGGACCTACTGCCTGCCCGGATAATCCAGACAACTATTGGCTCTTTGGCGCTATCGGCGGAATTTAAAAGCAAGCTGAGAAAAGAAAAGGGGTATGGCTATACAAAAGACAGCTTGCCAAGCATATATCCATAGATCAACAGAATAGATGGAGGCCAGGACCGGATTCGAACCGGTGAAAAACGGTGTTGCAGACCGTCGCATTTCCTCTCTGCCACCTGGCCATAAAAAAACCCGGCGCTTCCGCTCCGGGTTCTTTGACTCTCCGGAAGCAAAAAACGCTTCCGAATAAATTTACAGAAGCACGCAGGTTGCCTGGCAGCAACATATAAAAAGAAGTTCTTGCGCGTATTTCATAGTAAATTGTCTTGTTCAAGTTGCCGCCAAGGATAATGGAACAAAAACTCCATTTCAACTCTTTCTAGGTAGCCCCAGAATACTGCCCAACCCTAATCTCATTACCGGGCAACGGCTGCTCTGGAACCAGCTGTGCCAACCCAAGAGAAATTAAGGCCATTAAAGACCCCGCAAAGAATACCATTGGCGGAGAGACAAGCCACAGCAAGCCAAATACTACAGGGATAACTACTGCGGCAATATGATTAATAGTAAAGCTGACTCCAGCCGAAGCCGCGATATCCCGCTCGTCGACTATCTTCTGGAAGTAGGTTTTAATCGCAATTGCCATAGAAAAGAATAAATGGTCAACAATATATAATGCCGCTGCCAGCGCAGCACTTTCTACCAGCGCATAACCCGCAAATACCAGTATCAGGCCAATATATTCCAAAGTGAGGATACGGCGCTCGCCAAACCGAACGATAAACTGTCCGATCTTCGGTGCGATATACAAATTAAGTAAATGGTTTACCGTATAGAGAGCAGCAATCTCCCCCACGCTGTATCCAAATTTCTCCACCATCAAAAAACCAGCGAATACTATAAAGATTTGCCTGCGAGCCCCACTCATCATCGTGAGCGCATAATAGAGCCAATAGCGTTTTCGCAGAATAAGCTTCTTATGCTGGCTGTGGGGCTGAGCAAACTGAGGGAAAAGGACCCAGGCACCTAAAGCAATGACAATGGTCGCGCCACCACCAATTAGATAAACCCAGGAATAATCCAAACCCGCGAAGTTCATTAAACCCCACACCAAACCATAAGCCAGAAGCGCAGCAAAGGAACCTGCGGCAGCCATGCGTCCCATCCAAACTGCTGCTGTTTGTTTGGGAAACCACTGGAGTGCCAGGGAAGTCTGCAAGGTCTCATAAAAATGAAATCCCGTAGACATTAAAAGTGTAGTGAGTAACAACCCGGTCAATGATGGATACAGTCCCGTTAGCATCACTCCAAGGCCAGTTGCTACCAGGGAGATTATCGCCAGCCTCTGCTCCCTGACAAAAAGCAAAACAAAGACTACCAGGAAGGCTAAAAAGCCAGGTATCTCACGCACACTTTGCAACAAACCAATATCTGCACCGGTAAATGCTGCCTTTTCAATGACAAAGTTATTAAGTAGCGTATTCCAAACAGCAAATGAGAGCGGCATTGAAGCTGCCAGAATAAGCAAAAGAATTTCAGGCCGGCGAAGACGTTGTAGCATAAATGACCTCCTATAGCTAAGGCCCGCAATATACGCCCTCAATATCCAACTGTAAAATTATAAAAATAGTACTGAAGAATAAGTTTTTTCGAGAATATTGCAGCTCATAAAATTAAATACTAATTAAGCTGCTAAATAGTGGTAACACAGACCAACCACTTGCTTAACTACTCGAAAAATCGGTGAAAAAGACGTACCAATTGGCAGATTAGCAAGCAATCTAATTATGTATAAATTCCCGCAAATCATATATTTTTAATGAGATGAGGAAGCTCAGCTCACTACATATAATGACTGGAGTCAGACAACTCTAACCTAAATTCACCTATGCTTTAAATGCTATATATCTAGGCGCCTTATATCACAGCATGACTGATTACTAACATAGATAACTCTTGGAGAGAAAAATGCGTATTCATTCCTGGCGAATTTATCATCTTCCCTTAGTCATGCTATTTACCACACTCCCTTTCCTACTGGCGAACGCCGTTGTTCAAGAAGATAACTTACCTGACAAACTTAAATTAAACGAATGGAAGGTGCCTTGGGAGGGGCTCCCCAGAGACCCGCATGTGGACAGTAAAGGGAATGTCTGGTTCTGTGGACAAGCGGGTAACTACATCGGGAAGTTTACACCCACTTCTGAAGAGTTTAAGCAGTATGAAATACCTGAAGGTACTCATCCTCATAACCTGATTGTGGATTCAAACGATATTGTTTGGTATGCAGGTAATCGCAATGCGCATATTGGGCGATTAGACACCAATAATGGACAAATTAAACAATATCCAATGCCTGAAGGTATCAAAGACCTACATACGCTAGTCTTCAATCGAGAGGGAAATATCTGGTTCACAGCCCAGCAAAGTAACCGCATAGGCCTGCTAAATGTACAGAGTGGCAAAGTTCTAAGTGTCACCCCAACAACCGCTAATGCCCGCCCCTATGGTATTAAGATTGATGCCCAGGGAAACCCCTGGATAGCGCTATTCGGCACCAATAAGTTAGCTCGCGTAGACGCAAAAACCATGACCATAAATGAGGTTAACCTGCCACGCCCAAATGCTCGCCCTCGCAGACTGGAAATCGATCCTACCGGCAATATTTGGTACGTAGATTATCCAGAAGGCTATTTGGGGCGTTATACTCCGACGACCAAGGAGTTTAAAGAGTGGAAGCTACCCAGTAAGAATCCACGCCCCTACGGAACAGCACTGGACAACAATAACCAACTTTGGCTCGCTGATACTGGAGAGGTTCCAAATATCATTTTTGCCTTTAACACAGAAAAAGAGAAATTTACAAGCAAGACCCCAGTTCCAAGTGGTGGAAATATAAGATATATGTATTTTAACAATATGGATGGAAGCTTTTGGTTTGGTGTTGATTCTGGATTTATCGACCAGGGAATACCAAAATAGAAGCATATATAGCTCTATTGACATCAATCGATGTATGGCGTCACTGCAATAGTTCTATATATCCTGATACAGGACAAACTGTTCAAATACAGACTTCCATTTAGAATTCTAATTTTTTCAGCTCTATTAACAGCCATTCACGGCGCCCTTATGAGGCAACCATTGATGGATTACCTTATTGGCAACCCACTACAAGTTACACTAGCTTAAAATGGCATGAAGTGGCTCACGTGGATACTCATGGCGACCGTTATAATTATAGGTGTTGAAGTATTCGCCTCAAATAAATCAAACTCTAACGAATCTAAAAAACAAAAAACGTGCAGCAATCATTATATAAAACTCATAAACAGAATTTACAATTATGGAACCGAAACAAACCGGGATAGCATACGATACCATCACACATCTATGGGAACGTAAAGAGTTCAACAGGAACAACGGTATTAGCCAGTATAAGCGGGCACTTGGCTTTGTAAAAAATAGAGGCTCTGCACTAGATGTAGGGTGTGGTTGTACAGGAAGGCATATCGAGCTTCTGCTAACTGAAGGATTTTCTCCCGAGGGAATTGATGTTTCTGAGAAAATGATAGAGATCGCCAGGGATAAGCACCCTACTGTCAACTTCTATCTAGAGGATATATGTAAGTGGAAAGCCACAAGAAAATATGACTTTATAAGTGCGTGGGATAGCATCTGGCATATACCAATTGAAAAACAAGAGGAAACAATAAGGAATCTAGCGTCTTACTTAAACAAGGAAGGCGTTCTAATATTCTCCTTTGGTGGAACAGATAAAGAGGACTATCATACGAATAATGCGATGGGACCGGAATTATACTACTCTACGTTAGGCACAAATAAATTTATACAACTTCTTATTTCATCTGGTTGTATTTGTAGACATCTGGAGTACGATCAACCACCAGAATTACACGCCTACTTGATTGCTCAGAAGATATAATTGTTTTATATCGCCCCCTCAATCATGGGTAGCCTATATGTTAACCGGAGCAATGCTTGTTTGGTTTATTCTTACGAGTCTCAGCCTAGTTTTTATTATTTGGGACTCAATCACTAATGCGCCAACCAGCTGGGTTCAGCGCCTGGCTTGGGTATTAGTAATTCTTTATACCGGTGTTATCGGCTTAATCTTCTACCTACTCACCTGTCGCCGTCCTTTTCCTGGCGGCCACGATCAATTCACTAGGGCCACATGGAAGCAAAGTGTAAATAGCGAAATGCATTGTCTTGCAGGTGATGCAACAGGGATCCTTATCGCAGCATCTATTGTACCCACACTGGGCCTCACCAATGGATGGGACTCCATAATTGAGTACTTGGCTGGCTTTGTTTGTGGTTTGTTTATTTTTCAGGCATTGATGATGCGAAGTATGTATCAGGGAAACTACTTAAAAGCAGTGGGTAAAACTTTCTTTGCTGAAACTGTATCGATGAATATGGTTATGGCTGGAATGATACCCGCTATGGTGATACTGACTTCCATATGGCCACACTCTGAAGACCCAACAAATGCTACCTTTTGGTTTCGTATGAGCTTGGCAACCATTGTTGGGGGTATCATTGCTTACCCTATTAACTATTGGTTGGTAAAAAATCACTTAAAACATGGATGTATGACTCTTCCGGGAAAAGATGGAGCCGCGCCCAATTTTGGTCATTGCTCACATGAATGCGCCTCAAATTCAGCACCGCACATCCATGCTACCTCACAAGCAGAAACGCCTAAAATGGAAATGTATTCTTTATCTTTAGTGGAATCGAGTATATGGATAGCGGGCACTTTTATAGTTCTATTTCTTGCAATTTATGTCACGGATAAAATCACACCAATATACTTTTGATCTCAGAACCTTATGTACTCAAAATAATCGCTTAAGCATAAGATTCAAAAATTTTCTTTCTCCGCCTGTAGTAAGATTTCACCCTGAGGGTGGCTGCCAATTGATTACCGGGCTTATACCTTCAGTATTACATAACCAAACAATCGCTTTCATTCCCACCTTAAGCTTCCCCTTAGTATCAATGAGTTTCCCCCAATCGCTGGAATGAAAATTACGGCCATGGATGCGGAACTGCCCGAGAACCTCCTTCCAATTTGGCATAGTTAGGTTTAGAACCTCATTTGTTCCATGGTCAGTAGCAATCCAAAGCATGACTCCATCTTTCGCTCGCACAAGTTTTGTGATATCTCCCTGCCATGAAGTTAATTGGTTTCGATTACAAGTCACGTACTCTGGAACAGCTAGCCTTTGAGCCAATAGACCCGGGCTAGCAAAAACAAATAAACTCAGCACTAAAAATAAATAATGTTCTTTATTCATAATTAAAGAAGGGGGGACAAGCCCCCCCTTAACTGTTAAAGACCACGATAAGTCGCGCTTTGTTCATCTGCGCGAGTGGCCTGACCTTCAGTGAACTCGTACATACAGCTATCGTCAGTGTAATCCATAAAGTTAGTTACCGGATCTTCCCCTTCAGCATTTCTTCCCCTGGTACAGGTATCCCGACCAACAGGGCAGCCATAAGCAGCCGATCTCTCCGCAGGGGTATCTGAGACGTAGTCCCCCCGGCCAAAACATCCTCCTTGGAATGTGTGATAAAGACCCAACCAGTGGCCAACCTCGTGAGTTAAGGTGTCCCCCTCATTGTAGGGCGCAGCATCACCTCCAGGTACAGAACCAGTTAAAATTACCACGCCGTCATCAAGTGGATCAGAGGAGTAACTACTTGGGAATGTAGCCCACCCAAGTAGGCCATCACTAATTTCAGCTACATAGATATTCAAATCCCCGGCATCGCCAACTCGTAAGGAAGATTTCATTGACTGCTCAGCCGAAGAATTGTAACCAACGTTATACCAAGAATTATTTGCTGTAACAGTGGTTGAAACTAAGTTAAAAGTAAATGGAGTATTTGCGTAAGCATCATTCAACACATCCATTTGCGTATTAATCTCACTATTAGAAAGTGCTCCATTATTAGCTGAGTCAGTAATTACATGAAAGTAAACATCAACTTCTACAGAACCTGCGGGCCGCAATGTGTGTGCCACACTTCTATCGCTTGATATACCACGCAGAGTAGAAAAATGCTGCTCTTTTAATGCAGCTTCCTGAATTGATGGGTGGTCTGTACCGCAGCGCTTTAGCTCAACGCTATTGTTGGCAGCCTCAACCGAAGAAACACTCTGAGCAAAACCTATAGTTGATGAAGCAAGCATGCACAATGATAGAGCAGTTTTTATCGAGATATTGGAAACAGTCTTTCTCATAACCTAAGCCTTAATTTTATTATTTATTTACACTCCCATAAGAGCCCGCCAACTTTCCACGCTTCCATAAACTTTTGTCAATAGCACCAATTCTTAAATTGATGATAATGACACCAAACTCTTTAACAAGGCGTAACGTTCAACAAAAAAAATGTAAATATAAAAAAATAAAAACCCCAAAAAACAAAAAGCAGATACATTTTTCTCTTAAATTAGTTACATATGAAATTCTCTCACGGAAAACACAAGGTGCAACTCACTTAAAAATGCGAACAAAAATTGGGGAACCTGAAATTACTGACAGGTAAAATTCCAATAAAAAATACCGAATTTTATTTCAACAAAGCGGACAGTTATATTTTTTATGATACATCATCGCAAAAACAGCTCGCACCAACTGGGGCTAACAATAAAAAGATATTCCAACCACTAGAGCACCTAATTCAAAAGGCCAATCACAAATAACAAAGGCCACTTACCTTCTGTGGCCATGAAGGTAAGTGGCCTTTATAAATTCTACAGTTTTTAAACTAGAGTCAACACTCTACTCTAAATTAACCCCACTGTTTTTGAGAGCTAAGATCATTTCCGCTGCTCGGCGAGCGGCAGGCAGTAAAGTGAAGCTTGTTATAACCTAGCTTATTTTCAGTAATGACTTTTAGGACATCATCCAAATGAATACGGGCTCCTTCTTCAACCAAAATCAAATCATGATCATGAAGACCACTTTGCCAAGCCTTCTTAATATTATCCACATGACCAGGGCTTTTTTCATTATATGAGAGATTATAATTATAAATACTCGCACCACCACCAGCTATCGAGTGAACTTTTCCTGACCCCATATTTAGGAACTCTAAAGTTCCAAATTTTTCTTTACTATTTTCCTCATTGGCAGGCTTACCTGTTTTTGTCAAACTCCTGACTGCATGATCAGAAGACGCCGAACCATGAAATGAGTAGAAGTATAGAGCCAAATTCTCTGGCAATTCAGCCTTACCAAAAGAGCCGTTATCAAATGAACCATGTGCGTAAAGGATCGCCTCATTACCACTGGCTTGTTCTTTTTTATGAATTATTACTTTTCCAAACTGAACAGTTTTCATCACATTCCTTATCGATCAAAGGTTGGAGAATCTATTTTTTTGACCACACCATCAAGATGCTGTCACAAATTTAAGATTATTCTTTTCAAATAAAACCCACCTGCTTTTAATGGTTGCAGATAAATAAAATTAGATCAACGAAAATAAAATCTATGTAAGCGACTAAAATCCAATCCTCATTACCACCCTCTCATTCGAGCAAAACCGTAATCAAGACAAGTAAAAAAACTATGGACTGCGAAACAAGCGTCATACAAAACCCAAAAAAACCACAAAATCTCAATTGAGGAATTTTTCATCCACATTTCAAGCCAGGAGTAAATGGATTTAAAACCTGATGAACAATCTCACAAAAAATGATTATGTAGCCTTCGAGAAACTGAGACTCAATTTCGCGTGAAAAAAAGTTCTATTACAGATAAAAGACAACATTATTGACTATTGCAACCATCATACAGTCAAGCACACCTAGCAAACTCTTTATTTAATTTTTTTTGGTTAAAATTTGAGATGAAAGGTATACCATCTCTCATCATTGCTCTAGGAAGAGAGACCAATAAGCTACAAAAGCCTAGATTGCTAACATAAGTAACACCATATGAAATACAGAGTTATTTTTTTACAAATATACTAGAGAGAAATCTCTCATAGACGACTAAGACTTGAACAGCTTGACAACCCACCCTCTCAGTTGGATTACTATTTTAATCTGAAAAGAATGAATTGATGAGCTGTGGACGAATGTCTGAGCTGAAAAATAGTGGCATATGGTTCGGATAAAACAAGATAGAAACCCCTCACCAAATTAACCTCCAAATATGAGAGATATAAATCGTAGGCAGACGGGCACTGGAAGCTATCTGGGGCAAAGCAGCGATAGTGAACCTGGTATCAAAATTGTTTGGCAGAGACAAACTAAACTGCTTTATTATTTGGAGGCAGCGGAGACTTTAAATTGGCTTAAAGGGTATGTATTAAATGTAGTAGTTCAGACTCGATCTGACAGTTACCAGTTTTTAAAAAAGTGCTCCGTCAGGTCAATTTCAGTTTACGAGTTTTTCCTTCTGGATAATTTTCTTTAAGTATTGCCATCTGTGTGCGGCGTGCATTTCTTTGTGGCAGAGATACTGAATCTGAAAAAAATTACGAGTATCGACGCGAATGGATTGAAAGCCGTATGTATAAGTTGGCCGAGGTATTTGCGTTAGATATTGCTGCCTATGCGGTAATAAGTAATCACTACCACATAATGCTATACATCGACACAGAATCTGCTGATAAGTTAATTACTCGCTGGCAAAAGTTCTTCAAAGCCTCTAGCTTAGCCCAGCGCTATATTCAAGGCGATACCCTCGATCACGCTGAAGTAAACAGGCTAAAAGAATTCTTGTCCCAATGGCGGGAGCACCTAATGAATATCAGCTGGTTTATGCGCTGCCTGAACGAGTCCATCGCACGCCAGGCCAATGCCGAGGACAACTGCACCGGTCGTTTCTGGAAAGGGCGTTTCAAGTCTCAGGCCTTGCTGGATGAAAGAGCCATTGCCGCCTGCCTCGCTTATGTGGACCTCAACCCTATCCGTGCCGGTATCACTAAAACTCCAGAAGAGTCCGATTACATTTCGATCTAGCAACGCTTTCACACAGTCATCTCAGGCCAGCAGCCCAAAAGCCTACTCCCACTGGTGGACGGGGAGCGCCAGGATCTTGCCTTTTCAGCTGGATCACTATTTAGAGCTGCTAGAATGGAGTGGCCGGCAGCTGCACCCTAAAAAGCGCGGCGCTATTTCCGAAAACATCCCACCTATTTTAAATCGGCTGGGTATTTCGCCAAAACACTGGCTCTACTTAAACTGCAATTTTGAAAGCCGCTTTAAACGTTTGGTGGGCTCGGCGGAAGCGGTACATCAGGCCTGTGCTCAGCAAAATAAACGCTGGGTACACGGGCGGCGCGATTGCCAGCGTTTCTTAGCTAAATTACTGAAATCCGCTTCAACTATCCCTAGATTTCATCGCTCTCGACTCTACACTCCACTTGATCCTCTATGGGCTCCCCAGAAAAACTTTTAACGCCAAATCGCCATTTAATTTGAGAAAGATATACCGACTACCAGGCAGTAGCGCAAGAATTCTAGCCTAGCTTCAGGTTCTCCATTCTTTAGATATCCAGTTTGCTGTTAGCACCTCCCTCCTATCTCTGGGCGTCCAGGATTGTTCATCTCTTTCTACATTCTATGGCCCCCCTAAATCAAGCTCCAAACTTAATCGCTATCTGATTGCCCAAGCTTTTCTTTAAGCCATTCATCCTGGTCCATACCCCCAATTATGACATCGAGTACAAAAGAAAACATATGTCCACGATCAATATTTCTTGATAAAAGATATTTAAGATATGCCTCAGCCCTCAACTCAGCCAGCTGATAATAAATTTCTCTAACACGATTCCTCGTTAATTCATCGACTTCCTGAAAATCAGCAAACTTACTTTCTTCATCTGGAGTAACAACACCAATTACTTTTTCGATCTTTCTTAAATATATTCGAGGTATCCTTACCTCTCTATCATTCATCTTCTCTCCCATTTTATGAGCCTCTTTATATTTTTCTAGCGTTGCATCAAGCTTACTTCTATTTGTAGGCTTGGCATTCATGCCCCTAATCTTGTTTCCAATGGAGTTACAAGAAATTCTTCTTTAGAGATCAAGTATACTCGGCATCACTGTCTAGGGAACAATTGTGCGGAAGCTAGCCAGTCAAGTTATAGGCGCAATTGAGCATTTCATTATCAGGCATAGGATATAGGCGGTACGGTATTGATAGTTAAGCTTACTTTATGATCTACCAACACGGCGCTAAATTTTATACACAAGTATTTCTGTTCATATCAGCCCTCTGGTTAAGCTCTGAACTAGTAAAAGAAATATTTCCTCAATCAATTCAGATGTAAAATAAGGCGAGAAAGAGGATCTTACTTGTCCTATAAACGTACAAGTCTGAGAGAATCCACTATTTGTTATAGGTTTTGATGGCCTTCAGGTCTACAAACGGTACTATTGGATATAAACTATGTAACTTTTTGGGGCTACATTAAGCTAGTGCTGCGGTGCAACCTTAAAAGATGTGTATAAAACATAGACACGGCGTTATGCGACTATATATTTATGCAATACCGGCCGCCAGCCAAAAGAAATTCAATCATCTATATGCAACGAGGGCCCGAATAACCCTAAACAACTTCCTATTGAGATGGATTGATATTCGGAGCTGATAAGCTGGAGTAGCTGAAATCTAAACCCAAAAAAACGGGTTGTATTTTGCCATAATTCTCCCACCACCCTCAATCAGCTTAACATCTCACCAAAATGCTGATTCTATCTAAACAATGAAAGCTACTTTAAAGGCTTGGTGAGGACGAGGAAGGCAGTGTGAGAAGTCTGCTGCATGCTAAACAAAGGTTGAGTACGTGGGGCAAATTCGCTACCCCTGACTAATTCGATGCTATTCCACCGATCCGATAATATCATTGCAAATTACCTGTGCTGACTTCGTTATATCACCCGTTCCTGAACCATACTAATCAGAATCAAGTTTCCTTTCACCTCTAAAATCGCTGGGAAATACTCTGCTAGCATTAATTAACAATCATCTAATTAGAGGGCATCCTAGATGCTATATTACTGGATAAGGTATACCTTTAACCGCCCAAGGCTTACCTCAGTATTCCCCAAAGGATTTACGTTTCCTGTTAGCCCCACCCCAAAAATTAACCGCTAATGCTCAGTCTATTAATATTATTTTTCAAAATCTAACTCTCTGGGCATACAAGATTAAAACTGCATACTTAATATTTATCTATAGCCTTAGATTAAGACTGCTCTTGCAACAAGCACTCAGTTATTTTTCTGCACCAATAAGAAACTACCGGGGGTTTATTTAGCTCATGTTTTTTTTGAAAAACGTGGGCTAAAAGCAAAACTTTATCTATTTCAACTGGCTTGGCACGCAGATAATCCAGCAATATCTCACATGCCAAAACTACATCTTTTCGCCATAAATCTCCCCCCTCTCTTTGATCTAATTTTTCACTAAATTTTTCAACGAGTTTTTCCCCCATTCTCACCAATTCATCTCTTTCACTCAAAATTTACCCCCCCTCTTTTTCAAGTTTTTTTAGATACTTAGCTGCGGTTAAACTCTTAGAGTTATTTGGAGCATCTTCTTTACCACCAGCTTTTAGAACATCAAAAACATGTGTAAGGCAACTATTACTCTCTACACAATAAGCTCCATCAGGTGTTCCCGCTCTGCTCTTCTGATATTCAATTGCAGCCTGGGCATCAGGCAATTTAATAGTTATTAAATTTTCAGGTTCCATTCCCAACATTGCTGAGAAATCTTCATCTACAATTTCTGCTGTGCTTCCAAAGTTACCTGAGCTTTGCTGCTCTGTTACCATGATGGTATCATTGTGATGCACTTCAACAACAAAGTGTACTTGCCTTCCCTCTTTATACATTTTTATTACTGCGGAACCCTCTTTGCAAGAAAGTCCAAAGGGGTCTATCCATCTAACTGGATTCGGCACATACCGATAATTATTTGCCCCCCCCAATAGCCCAATTGGATCCTGCTGAGTAAACTCCCCAACCTCAGGATCATAATACCTAAACCGATTGTAGTGCAGCCCAGTCTCCTCATCGAAGTACTGCCCTTGGAAGCGGATCGGCTGTTCTATCTGATTATTATGGGCTAAAGCAATATTGCCATAGCTTTTATAGGCGACACTCCATACGACTTCACCTTCCTTATCAGTAAGGGTGTCAGGCGTTCCTAGGTGATCCAGGTGGTAATAGTAAACCTGCTCATCTTCTTTTAGCGCAACCGGTTTAAAGGTGCCCGGTTCGAAGTAGTAGGTGCGGGTATTCAGATCCTGCTTGGTTTGCGTATCGTTTTTGTTTTCCCGTAGCAGGACGTCACCATCCCAGAGGAAGTCAACTCTTTCATTGTTTGCAGATTTACCAATGCGGCGACCCAAAGGGTCGTATTGGTAGTGAATCTCTTGTTGAAGCTGCTCAGCTCCTTCCTCTACCTTGAGCTTTTCTACCCATACCAACTGTTGACGAGCATTGTAATGGTATCGGGTCTGTAGCTTCTGTCCTTTACCCCGTAGCTCGGCGATACGATTGCCGTGGATATCGTAACGGTAGTGGGTATCACCACGGAAGGCTAAACGGTTGCCTTTGACTTGGGTGGCACTGGCCCGCTGTTTGGCTTCATCTTCTGATCTAGCGGCGGCCAAAATATTATGGGCAGGGTCGTGCACAAAATATTCGGGGTTGGGCCCATCAACCTGGGTGAGGCGATCCAGGGCGTCGTAGTGGTAGCTGCGAGTACCGCGCAGGCTGTCCTCGATTTTGGCAATCTGCCCAGCTTTATTGTACTGGTAGCTACGCTCCAGGATTGAGTTAGATTCCTGGGTCGGATCTGACACTGGACCACCGGCCTTGCCCAGGCTCAGCTTTTGCAGGCGCCCTTGAGGATCATAATCTCGCTGGCTCTCCAGCCCATTGCCGTGCTGGCGCTGACTCTCCCTGCCCTGCTCATCGTGATTAATGCTAGTAATCAGCTGATCGGTGTTACTGCCTACCGGGCGACGGTGCAGGCTCTTGAATTGGCCGGCGGGGTTAAAGGCGAAGTTGAGCACTTCACCATCAGGCAAGGTGGTGGCAATGCGGTTGCCTGCGGCATCGTAGTTATGGGTGAGTTTATCTTTGCCCTGCCAATCCGCAGTTACACGGCCATTAGCATCGTATTCCCAGCGCAGTTTACGGTGGGTGTTTTCCGCTTCGATTAACTGGCCACTGCGGTTATAGCGAAAATTGGTTACACCATCCGGGGTGACTTCTTCCAACAGGCGGCCAAAGGGGTCGCGTTCAAAGATGGTGTCCACACCTTTGCCGGTATCAGCATCCGTGACTGCCCTGGAACTGATCAGGTGCCCGGCGCGGTTATAGGCGTAGCGAGTTACGCGTCCGTCGAAGCCCACTTCTTCAATCAGGCGTTCGTTCAGGTCGTATTTGAGCTGGTACCGCTCACCATTTTCGTTGGTGAGGCCCACCAGGTTGCGCTCGCCGTCGTAGTGGTATTCCAGGCGGCTGCCATCCGGGTTGGTGCGTGCCTTAACCTGACTGAGGCCGTCGTAGGCGTAGCAGGTGCTGCGGCCTTCGGAGTCCATAACTTCCGCAAGCAGCCCTTGGGGGTTATAGCTGTACTGAGTCCTAGATCCATCTGGGGTAATAACTGCGTGGATACGATCCTGGGCATCGTATTCATAGCGAGTAATTTGGCCTGGGGTATGCTGCACTTCTTCCAGACGACGGGCATCGTCATAGCGATAGTGCTGGGTACGGCCCATGGGGTCTTTGACCGCTGCCAGCTTGCCCTCGGGGTTCCATAGATAGCGGGTGGCATTACCTAATGGGTCTGTAACACTACCTATCAAGCCCACCGGGTTATAGCTATATCGGGTGCTACTACCAAGGGGATCTTTGGTGGTGACGATCTGGCCTTTCTGGTTGTATTCACGCTGCCAGGTGTTACCACTGGGATCTGTGACTTTGGCTGGCAGGCCTTCACTGTTGTATTCGATACGGTGGCTATTGCCGGCGGCATCGGTCTTTTGTATCAAGCGACCCTGGTCATCATACTTATAGAGTTCTTCTCGCCGACTGCCATCATCGCTGGGCAATTGTACTTTGGTAACTTGGCCCAGATCGTTGTAGCTGTAGAGGGTCTCTGCACCTTCAGGGTCGCGGTGATAAATCGGTAGGGCGCGATCATTAAAGCGGTAACGTTCCTGTCCCCCACGAGTATCCGTTACGGTAACGCCGTGGCCATCCTCATCCCAGGCAAATTTGTAGTTGTAGGTAGCCTGCCCGTCGATAGCATCACCCCATTGACGTACGCAACGGGCAGATGGGCCTTCTTTATCCCATTCAAAGTAAAAGCGGTAACCGGTTTTTAGGATGCGCTTGGAAATAACATGCTGGTGATATTCATATTGCTCACTGTAGCCATCCGCATCGGTGGCTTTTATCAGATCACCTTCATCACTGTATTCGTACTGAGCCAGTATTTTAATGCGACCATCGCGAGTTTCTTTCTTTAACTCGCCAATACGCAGGCTATTGGGCTGCCCTTCGGGCGGGCTGATATGCAGAGCTTCACCGAGGCTGCTCTCGATACAAATCAGGCGCTCATCAATATAGTGGAAGAGGTAATAGTTACCGTAGCCGTCGCGGATTTCAGAGAGTTTTAGAGCCCCTTTAGTACCTGTCGCCTTGAAGTGTTTTTGCACACCATTTTGGGCTCCATAGGGAGTTACAACCCAGTGCTCATCGTTAACGCGAGTTAACGATAAATTTTCCACCACATTGTGGCTGCGGCCGCTATTACCCGGTGCAGGTAAGCTGATTACCCGGCCCTCGGCATCATGAAACTGTACCGCTTTGCCTGGACGCCATACCAGGCGCTCATTCAACGTGTGGGTCCAGCCGTGGCCCAAACCGAAATCCCTGGCGTTACTGCTGCGGTAAGTTCGCGCAAGAGTTAGTGGCAGCGGGCCATCCAGCACCGTATCCACCAAAGTCAGACGCTCTTCACCTGTTTTTAAGTTGATCGGTTCACCACCTTCACAGGCATTGGCATTGCACTGGGAGGTGTCACCGTTCTGGTTTTCCCCGGTGTCGCTATTGGTATTGTCCGGCTCGTTGCTATTATTCGCTTGGCTACCTTGCGACTCACTTGAATTATTATTGGAACCACTATTGCTTTGATTGGAATTTGAGGCAGTGCTGCTGGCCCCTGAGCCACCAGAACTGCCAGAGCTGGCTGGCGGAGCCGCCGCTTCAGAGGAACTCAAATCGGAGAAGTTAGCGCCTTCCCCTCCCTTAGCGTTGCCGCTCTTTTTCTTGGAAACTAGCTGTTGCTGCTTCTTCAGTTTGGCCAAGTCCAACATCAGCTCGCCGACATTTTTAAAGGACTTTAGCAAGCGTGCATTTTTAGCCATAGCTACAACGGCGCCAACGCCCCCCGTAATCGCCGCTAGGACGATAGTGAGGATAATTTCAAAGGCACCACCGCCGGCTATTTCGGTGATTTCCAGACTGTGCTGTGCTTTTACATAATCCTGGGCAAAGCGGAAAATAATCTCGCGCAGGGCCGGATCATCATAAATAATTTGAGCAACGTCAAATGCCAAATCCAGTTGCTGTTTTGTAATCTTTGAAGGGTCAAAACCGAGTACATCCACCACTTCTTTTTGTAAGTCTGTGACATATTCCTGGCCAGATTCTGTAAAGCTTTTGTCATTCCAGAAGTAATTTGCTGTGGCAACACCCAGCCTTTGAGACTGGCGCATGGGATTCAGCATTTGTGCCACTTCAAGCACATCTTTTGTCCATACCGCCAAGCCCCAGGCGGCATTGCCAAAACCGGTCGCGCCACTTTCAATATAGGCACCCACTTTTTCCAGCGTTGAACGCTTCTCATGCTGCTGCTGGATTTGGGCCGCCTCTGCCCTCTCCTGGGCAATAATTTGCTGTAGGCCGATACGAATCTTGGCAATCAACTCAGCCTGTTTGTCAGCAATTACGGTAGCTGCTGTTGGCTCTTCTTCAATAATCAGTCGATTCTGGATTAAAGCGCGATAAATCTCTCGTTCAGAAGAGGACAAGTGGCCGGGCGGCTCAGATAGGGGCCCCAGGAAGATTGTGCCCGAGGTACCCGCTTGAATACTGGTACTGAGCAAATTGCAGGAGCTACCTCCCAGGCTGAAAAAGTGCTGGTAAATTTTCTCAATAACCGCATCGTCGAACATCGAAAGCAAGTGGCCGGCATCGACCTGCATCGGAATCCCCAGCGGGTACGTCCACCCTACTCTCACTTCGTACTGGATGCCTTGCTTATTTTCAACACGTAGCTGCATGATAATCCTTTAAACACTTACGCCTATCTGGACCTAGTGGGGACCTAATTCAGTTATTTCTCACCCGCGAACATTAGGGAACCCCCAAAGAACTCCGGTAAGCTTTCGATTCCGTCTATTTTTCGAACAAAATACCCTCAAGCTGAAACCAGCGTGGCTTCAACTGATAATTCCTCCGGGCTTTGTCGGCGTCGATTAAAATCGAAATTGAAAGACCAGCCAATACCACGCCATTACACAACGAAGCCGTCGAGAAGAACATTCTCTATCCAAAAAAGGAAGCTTAAGGGCTGCTGTGCTAGAAGAATACTAACGACTAGATTCTTATCTTCCTTTTCACTCTTAAGAAATTAAGAATCTAGGTGGCGCCGAATAAAACATAGGGCTGAGATCTACTTCGCGAGGTTACCGCAAATTAGGTAAATACGGTAGATAGCAAGTGTTAAGCTGAGTCGCGAAGCTTTCGGGAACAGTGATCAAAACTTCAGTAATGAAGAATTAGACTAAAACTATCATCGATTAATTTTTAATAATCAAATAAATATAATACCTGCGTATTAGAAAAATATCCCGCAATACAATTTCTATGAACAATTATTGTCCAGTTGATTACAGTAATTGGATAATTTCTCAACAGCGAGTATCAATATTCCGTTATTGATAAAAGTATCTAATTAGATAGCGTTTGGCAGGCTGCGAAATTGGATCTTTAAATTTGTGACACTTATCACAAAAGAATTCAGTTACAGGCTGAGGGAAAGGGGAAAATCAGCAAACATGAATAGCTGGAAAATAGCGTTAACTGCAAATAAAGCGCGTATGGGTTGAAGTAGGCCCAGTAACCTCATTATCAGGTGCCCGGGCCTTTTTTCAGAAAGCCTATTCGATCTCTTTGATCCGCATGGAGTTGGTATGCCCACCCATATTGAGGCGCTCCCCCTGGGTAATTAGTACCCGCTGCCCTTTATGCAAATCGATTCTAGAGCTTAATACCTCGATAACCGCTTCGGTTAAATGTCCTAGGGGAACTGAAGCCGGATCAAAGCTCACTGTCTCTACTCCCCGTAACAGCATCAGCTGGCGCGCGATCTTAGGGTGCCGGGTCAGTGCATAGATCGGCAAGCGAGTATTTGCACGGGACATCATTCTCGGTGTGCGACCAGACTCGGTCAGTGCGGCTACAGCACAGAGATTCTCCACGCGCGTTGCAACATCAATCGCCGCCTGGGCAATTACAGTATCGATTAAAGCTGAAGAACCGTGGTCCTCTGCAGTGTAGGGAACACTGCCCAAATACTGTTCAGCGCCGATAATCACTTCACTCATAGATTCCACAGCGGCAACCGGGTAATCGCCTGCAGCTGTTTCCGCCGACAGCATAACTGCATCGGTACCGTCTAGCACCGCATTGGCAACATCCATCACCTCGGCACGGGTGGGAGTCGGGCTGGTAATCATCGACTCCATCATTTGTGTTGCAGTGATTACGGCGCGATTGAGAGCATTTGCTCGGTTGATCAGTTTTTTCTGCACCCCGACCAGAGCGGGATCACCGATCTCTACCCCCAGGTCACCTCGAGCTACCATAATCGCATCGGAAGCCAGGATTAGGCTGTCCATTTGCTCATCATCGGCAACAGCTTCGGCCCTTTCAACTTTGGCGACAATCGCTGCTTGGCTACCAGCCTCTGCCATGGCTTTGCGAGCCGTATCCAGGTCTTCCGCACAACGCGGGAAACTGACTGCGAGGAAATCCACTTCGAGATCTGCTGCCAGCTTGATATCCCGGTAGTCTTTTTCTGTCAGAGCCGGTGCAGACAGGCCGCCGCCCAACAAGTTGATGCCCTTGTTATTCGACAGCTTACCGCCCTGTAAAACCCGGCAATAGAGCTTGCTTGGCGTAGTGCCGGTTACTTCAAGGCGAATCTTGCCATCATCCAACAGCAGGATATTGCCGGACTGGCAGTCGCTGATCAGGCTTGGATAATCCACTCCAACGCGGTGCTCATCTCCCCCTTCAACCGGGCAATCCAGGTCGAGGGTAAATTCGTCATTGTTTTCAAGCTGTACACTGCCCTTGGCAAAACGGGCAATGCGGATTTTGGGACCCTGCAAGTCCCCCAAAACCGCAACAATTTTTCCCTGCGCTTCGGCGGCGTTGCGCACCTCTGTAACGCGGCGTCGGTGATCCTCTGCCGATCCGTGAGAAAAGTTCAGACGTACAACGTTCACCCCAGCGCGAATCATTTCATCGATTACGCGAGGCTTGTCCGTACCCGGGCCTAAGGTTGCTACGATTTTTGTATGGCGAATCATAAGATCCCGTCATCTAATAATTTGAGAAGGAGGTTCAGAGGGCTATCAAATAGGAATTCTATGTCCATTTAATGGCCCTCAGTAATTGAATTACCAAAATATGGTAAATGAGGGGAATCAGGCGGATTCAGCAACAGGCTGGTTCAACTGAAGCGTTTCAGCCATCGCCAAACTGGTATCCAACATGCGGTGGGAGAAGCCCCACTCGTTATCATACCAAGCCATGACCTTCACCAAGTTACCATTCACACGGGTGTGGTTGGCATCAAAGTGACTGGAGGCACTGGTGTGATTGAAGTCTACAGATACCAAGGGCTGATCGCAGTAGGTCAGTACACCGCCACTGGCCTTAGCAGCTTCCTGCATGATGCGGTTAACTTCTTCGGCGGTGGTGTCACGGCCAGAAATAAACTGGCAGTCCACCAGAGACACATTGCTTACCGGCACACGGACGGCCATACCATCGAGGCGACCTTTTAACTCAGGCAATACCAAACCGACTGCTGCAGCCGCACCTGTTTTGGTAGGGATCATATTATCCGCCGCCGCACGGGCACGATAAATATCTGCGTGCACTGCATCTTGGGTATTCTGGTCATTGGTATAAGCGTGCACGGTGGTCATAAAGCCGCGCTCAATACCCAATTCACGATGCAGTGCTTGAGCTACAGGTGCCAGACAGTTGGTAGTGCAGGAGGCATTGGATACCACACGGTGATCCGCAGTGAGATTGCTGTCATTTACACCGTAAACAACTGTGAGATCCGCATCTTTTGAGGGTGCAGAAATCAGCACTGCAGCGGCACCGGCTTCAATATGGGCAGAAGCGGAAGCCCGATCGGTAAAGCGGCCAGTACACTCCAAAACCAAATCCACACCCAGTTGCTTCCAAGGTAATTTGGAAGGGTCGCGCTCCTGGCAAACCTGAACTCGATCACCACCAATAACCAGAGCATCACCATCGACTTTGACGTCTGTACCAAAGCGACCGTGAATAGTATCGAAGCGAGTCAGGTGAGCATTAGAAGCTACCGGAGCGAGATCATTAATCGCAACCAATTGAACACGATCGCTGTAGCCTGATTCATAGATAGCTCGGGTGACATTTCTACCGATACGACCGTAACCATTAATGGCAATTTTAATTTTCATCTCGCTTTACCCTCTTTATATGCTTCTGGTTTTTCAAGTGGCACCCGCTTGCGAGTGCACCATACCGAGTGTGTGTTATTTCAATTCCGCAGCTTGTTTTGCCAGACGAGTAATCTCTGCCCAGTTCTTTTCACGAACCAGAGTGCTGCTCGCCATCCAGGAACCACCGACACAAACCACATTGTTCAGAGCCAGAAAGTCCGGGGCATTTTGAGGCCCTATACCACCGGTGGGACAAAAGCGAACGTCTTGTAGCGGACCGCCAATGGATTTCAGCATTGGCACTCCCCCTGCCGCCTGGGCTGGGAAAAATTTCTGGTAACGATAACCACGCTCGTAGAGGCGCATCACTTCTGAAACACTGGCAGCACCGGGCAGCAGCGGTACTTCACTGCCTTCAGCAGCATTCAGTAGGCGGTCGGTTGCGCCGGGGCTCACCATAAAGCTGGCGCCGGCTTCGATAGAGCGACGCAGATCATCACCATTTAGCACCGTGCCAGTTCCCACATGGGCTTCCGGCAGGTGTTTTGCAATTTGTTCAACAACTTCCAGGGCTGCCTCAGTGCGCAGGGTTACCTCAAGTACTTTCAGGCCACCTTCAATCAAAGCGCCGGCAAGAGGGAGGGCATCTTCAACTTTATCTACAACCAGTACTGGGACAACGCCAGCTACCTGCAAAATCTCGGCGATATTTTTCTGCATCAGATAATTCCAAATCTTTCGTTAAGGCGCCCAGTAAACAGTGACTGGTTTTAGCCCCTGCTTAAGAATACTGCGCACCGGCATTTCTAACTCATCACTGCCGAGCAACGCCTCGCGATAAACTTTTAGTTTCTCTTCGCCAGTGATCAACAACTTGATATTGCGCGCTTGCAAAATTGCACTCAGGGTCAAAGTCATACGCTCGGTATTGGAGCCGGTAACTTCACTTTGATTAGCAGTAATTGCCTTGCACAACTTTTGTGATTCAGGATTTAGTGCATCCTGTAAGCCCTGTGCATGGGGGAATAGTGATGCGGTGTGGCCGTCACTGCCCATACCCAGCAGACAAACATCAAACGGTTTCTGCAACTCGCTATATGCGCGCTCACAGGCCTCTTCACCTTCAGCGGCTGATGCATGTGAATTTTTCATACCCAGAAAATTGGCTTCGGCGCCAAAATTCTGTAAAAGCGACTTTTCAATAAAAGCTGCGTTACTACCGCTTTCGGTTTTTTCTACCCAGCGCTCATCAACGAGAGCAGCTGTAATTTGTGACCACGGAAGCGGGCGTTTGGATAGCTCGCGATAAACTGGTTCCGGCGTACTGCCGCCAGATACCAGGAAACTTGCGTGATTTTTTTCTTTAATACCTTTTTGCAGTTCGCAAGCACAATCGTGGGCTAGAGCCTGCACCAGGCGCTCGCGATCTTGGAAAAATTTTTCTTCAGCCATGGATTCTTCCATTTCTCTTAGTGGAAACCGGCGCGGTAAATTTAATAGCTGCGCCGGATTTCCAGATTATTACTGCGCGTTAAACCAATGACGATCACTGCGTGACAGCAGTTTTTCTGCCTCTTCTGGCCCCCAGCTACCTGCAGGATAGGGCTGCGGCTGATTAGCCGTTTCGCGCCAATGCTCAATAATTGGATCCACCCACGCCCAGGCAGCGGCAACTTCGTCACGGTGGATAAAAAGCGCGGGATTATTTGCTGCAGCATCCAACATCAGGCGTTTATAAGCGTCGCTGCGGAAACTGTCATAAGTATCAGAAAGGGTTAAATTCAATTCGGCCGGTTGCAACTCAGTGGTGAGACTGTCCATTTTTTTCGCCATCAAAACCAGCTTGATACTTTCTTCCGGCTGTAAGCGAATAACCAAGCGATTGGGAACAACCTTTCCGGCTGACTCATCGTATACATGATGAGAAACATTTTTGTATTGCACTACAATTTCAGCACAACGCTTTTCCATGCGTTTGCCAGTACGCAAGTAAAACGGCACCCCTGCCCAACGCCAACTATCGATATGCGCTCGAATGGCAACGAAGGTTTCGGTTGAACTGGTTCCACCGTCGAGTTCATCGAGATAACCAGGAACATCACTGCCATTGATTTGCCCAGCTATATACTGGCCACGCACAACGTTTTTATCGACCAAATTACCGGTAAGCGGGCGCAAAGCCTCAAGCACCTTAATTTTTTCTGCACGGATATTCTTCGCCGACATACTGTTGGGAGATTCCATGGCGATAAGGCACAGCAGTTGCAGCAGATGGTTTTGCACCATATCCCGCATAGCACCAGTTTCATCATAAAAACCCGCACGCCCTTCCAGGCCTACGGTTTCTGAAATACTGATCTGGATATGATCAATGGTTTTTGCATCCCAAAGATGCTCAAACAATACATTGCTAAAACGCAGTGCAAGAAGGTTTTGGACAGTTTCTTTACCCAGGTAGTGATCGATACGGAAGATACTATCTTCCGGGAAGTAACTGGCAATTTTACTGTTAATTTCATCAGAGGTTTGGGCGTTATAGCCCAGTGGCTTTTCCACTACGACTCTGGAATTTCCAGTAATCAGGCCTTTTACGGAGAGGTTTTCACAACAGGGGCCGAATACCGCGGGCGGTATTGCCAAATAGAAAATACGAACCCGCTCTGAGTCGGAACCGAGAATTTCTGCCAGGTGATCCCACTGGCTATCCGGTACGGCAATGTCCAGTGCGATCGGACAAAGTAATTGGCTAAATTGGTCCCAGCTCGAAGCACTGTACTCACCCTCACGGAGATATTTTTGCAGTGCCTGGTGGGCTGTTTCGATATATTGATCAACATCTGATTGGCGGCGACACACCGGAAGGATGCGACAGCCCTCAACCAAGCTGCCCTCTCTAAATGCTCGGTAAAGTGCCGGTAGTAACTTGCGCAGTGCAAGGTCTCCGCCTCCACCAAATAACACCATATCAAAAGGGTTAATCATAAATTTTGCTCTGAGATCGTTCTTTTCTCGGAGCCTGTTTGGCTCCATAATAATCAATAAAGAATACTTGCACCGGTCTCTGCACCGCTGGCAAGCCCGCGCATATTAGCGAAAAGTTCACGGCCCGTACCACGGGCACTTTCAGACAGATCACACTGGGCCGGTTGGCGGGTATTAAATTCAGCTTCATCTACCAGCACGCGTAAAATACCGGCCTCTGAATCGAGCTCAATCATGTCGCCCTCTTGCACCTTGGCAATCGCACCGCCTTCTACGGCTTCCGGTGACATATGAATGGCAGCAGGGACTTTCCCGGAAGCGCCGGACATACGCCCATCAGTGACTAACGCCACTTTAAAGCCACGATCCTGCAGCACCCCCAACGTCGGTGTTAGCTTGTGCAGTTCCGGCATACCGTTGGCTCGAGGTCCCTGGAATCTCACTACAGCGACAAAGTCACGCTCTAGCTCACCGGCTTTGAATCGCTTGAGCAGGTCGTCCTGGTTATCCAGAACAATGGCCGGCGCCTTCACTTTGAGGTGCTCAGATTTAACCGCAGAGACTTTGATTACACTGCGCCCAAGGTTTCCTTCGAGCAACTGCAAACCACCATGCTGGGAGAAAGGGTCAGTGGCTGGACGAATGACCGTCGTATCACCGCTCTCTTCTGGAGTGGGTTTCCAAACCACACCGCCAACATCACTGTTGAGGAAGGGATCTTCACAGTAGGGTTCGAGACCGGAATTACCGAGTACCGTGTGCACATCATCGTGTAAAAGGCCAGCGGAGCGGAGTTCGCGAATCAGGAACTGCATACCGCCGGCTGCGGCAAAGTGGTTGATATCCGCAGTGCCGTTCGGGTACACATGACAAAGCAGCGGCACCACTTCAGAGAGGTCGGCCATATCCTGCCAAGTCAACTGAATACCTGCTGCACGCGCCATCGCAATAAGGTGCAATGTGTGGTTTGTGGATCCGCCGGTAGCGAGCAAACCCACCACTCCGTTGACGAATGCTTTTTCGGTGAGAATTTTAGCCACCGAAGTGTGCTGGCTCGGTTCAGTAATTTTTACCAATTGCGCCACGGCAGCTTCATTTAATGCCGAGCGCAAATCAGTACCGGGGTTTACGAAGGAACTGCCAGGCAATTGCAGCCCCATAATTTCTACCAACATCTGGTTACTGTTGGCAGTGCCGTAAAAGGTGCAGGTGCCGGCACTATGGTAGGAAGCACTCTCGGCTTCCAATAGTTCAGAGCGCCCTACTTTGCCTTCAGCATACAGCTGGCGAACCCGGACTTTTTCCGCATTGGACAAGCCTGTGGGCATTGGACCCGCAGGAACAAAAATTGAAGGCAAGTGGCCAAAAGAAAGAGCACCAATAACCAGGCCGGGGACAATTTTGTCGCAGATACCCAGGAATATGGCTCCTTCGAAAACATCATGCGAAAGCGCGATTGCTGTGGACATGGCAATCACATCCCGCGAAAACAGGCTGAGTTCCATCCCTGCACGCCCTTGAGTCACCCCATCGCACATTGCCGGAACGCCACCGGCAACCTGGGCCGTTGCGCCATTGCGCGCAGCTGCCTCTTTCAATTGAGCAGGGTAGGCACCATAAGGCTGATGAGCGGACAACATATCGTTGTAGGCGTTGACGATACCCAGGTTCGGTCCCCGACCAGAGGCGATCAACTGCTTATCACCCTCTGGAGATGCGGCTATTGCGTGGGCCAAGTTTCCGCAAGACACATGTGCCGCTGCCCGCCCTTCAATATGCGCTTTCTCAACCTGCGCCAGATATTCTGCACGAGTTTCTTCGCTGCGCTTAATGATGCGTTCGGTAACGGTCTGAAGCTTACTGTGAACCATGACTATTCCGTAATAACTCTGTTGAGGTGGTCTCTAGTTACAAAAACCACCAGGGTCACATTTCAGTGGCATCAGCCACCTGTGATTATCTTTCCGTGGAGCGCCTTTCGGCGGAATGGCTCCCACTGCAACCCTTTGGTTGTAGTGCCATCAATGTCCTATTGCCCAATCGTAAATCTGAAGCAGGAGGAACAAAGTTGCTTTTACCAGATCGCTGGAAACCCAATCATTCCAGCGGACAACCTTTCAGCCCACCGCAAGACTGCTTATGGAGACTCATGGGAAATCCTGTTATCGGGTAGAAATCTCACTTTCGAACCTCTTCCCGCTCTTAGAGCTGAATGTTAGTGATCCAACAATGCCGGAACCTCCTCCCCACCGAGGTGGTAGAGACTTTGGACGCCCGGCTTGAGTAATTCACCCAATCTGTAGCCACTCAATCTTATTGATGCGCATTATGTAGTAAAACTACAAAAATTTTCAAGAGGCTTCAAATAGTGATTGAAGATGTTGACCAGGGGAGACAGGCATATAGGAAGTATTTGGCGTAAAAGCCATCATTTTCTTTAATACTGGGAAACTTAATGCCTTCATTCAGTCACAAAGTGAAAGATTGGCCTTACTTAGGTGTAGGATTTTTACAGGCAAATGATAAGGTCTAGGAATCTCAAAGAATTGGGATAAAAAACTACAAATTACCCACAAATTAAGAAAGGAGGCGCACCCCATAAGCTAATTGCAGACTCATAACTGTTAAAATCCCACCTTCCAGCAATACTTACTTGTCGATGCCAGCGAGGCCAAGGCTCAGATAGAGCTAGTTGATGCATGAAAGTCACAATTAACGATGTTGCCGAGCGCGCCGGCGTATCTATCAAAACAGTGTCCAGGGTGATCAATAATGAGCCCTCTGTACGCGCAGCCACTCGGCAAAAAGTGCTCGACGCAGTCAAAAGCCTGAACTACACACCCAGTCTGGCAGCGCGGAATCTGGCGGGGACACACTCCTATTCCATCGCATTTATTTATGACAACCCTAATGCCCACTACGTTATCGATATGCAAAACGGCATATTGGAAGCCTGCAGAGCAAAAGGGTATGAGCTACTTATCCATCCTTGCAATTCGAAATCTCCAGTTATCCACAGCGACTTAAATAAACTGGTCGAGCACGGCAAAGTAGCCGGATTGGTCCTGACCCCCCCTTTTTCAGAGTCACCTTCTTTTATCGATACGCTCCAATCCATGAATGTTGAATTTGTGCGAATTATTTCCTCCACCAATACAGAGAAAGCAAAGGGAAAGTCTATACAGATTGACGACCGCCAGGCCGCCTACAATATTACCCAGCACCTACTTTCACTCGGGCACAAGCGTATCGCTTATTTAAGCGGAGGCGAGGAGCACCTTTCCACATTGGGGCGTCAAAATGGATACAGCCAGGCACTCGAAGATGCAGGAATAGCAGTAGACCGACATTTGATTGTTGAAGGGAAATATTCATTTGAATCGGGCCAGATCAATGCGAGAAAGATCCTCGACAGCGACAAACCTCCCTCAGCAATATTTGCCGCTAATGACGAAATCGCAGCGGGCGCTCTATTTGCCGCCCGTATGTTAAAGATTGATGTTCCCGGGCAAGTCTCTATCGCAGGATTTGAAGACAGCCCATTTTCTCGACAAACCTGGCCCAAACTTACAACCGCACACCAACCCAACCAGGAAATCGCCCGTTCGGCAGCAGAATTACTGCTTGAGAAAATTCAGTGTAAAAGTTCAAAAGAACTCAATGGTTCAGGGCAAGAGGGAGAAACGTACCGCAGCTTCACCCCCGAGTTAATTATTCGACAATCCACTGGCCCCGCGCCCAAATAACCCCTTCAGCTTAAGAGAGATCTGGAAGGTTAATTTCATCGATAAATTTCACGCCCCAGGCTCCAGGTCCTATTCACTTGCAGATCCTCACCTAATAAAACCATATCCGCTCGGGCTCCTTCAGTGATTACACCTGCTCCCAGACCAAGGAACTGCGCCGGATACAAACTTGCCATGCGCAGTGCTTCCGGCAATTCAATCCCGCACCAGTCGCGGATATTTTTAACCGCGCCGATCATATCCAAGTGAGAACCCGCTAATTCTCCGGTACTGGAGGTCAGTTTATCCCCTTCTCGTGTAACCACTCGATCAAATAGGGGAAAACTGGTGGCATCACTGCCCACTAGCGACATTGCATCGCTTACCAGTAACAACTTACCGCGAGGTTTTGCTTTCAAAGCTAGCACCATAGCGCCGGTACTGACATGGTGGCCATCGGCAATTAATCCACACCAGGCATCATCCCGGATCAGGGCTGCCCCCACCATACCCGGCTCACGCGAATGAAGCGGGGACATTGCATTGTATAAGTGGGTAAATCCTGTCGCTCCAGCATCCAACGCAGCTTCAACAATTTCAGCACTCGCATTCGAATGGCCGAGACAAACATGAACCCCCAGGGAAACCAACTTTCGGATATCGGATACCGATACACACTCTGGCGCCAGAGTGACCAAGCGGATTCCCAGGTCTTCCCGGGCGTAGAGGGAGAAGCTCCTCATGACTCAAAGAGCGGATAAACCCTCCTTCATGGGTACCCTTTTTGACCTCACTTAAATGCGGCCCCTCAAAATGTACTCCAATCACACCCGGAACACCGCTGGACAAGGCCCCACTTACCGCATCGGCCGCCCGCTGCATCACTGCAAAGCTATCCGTAATCAAGGTGGGCAGGAAAGCACTGGTACCAAACTGACTATGGGCTTCGCTTATTTTCTGAAGCGCATTAACTGAGGGCTCCTGATTAAACAGTACACCACCTCCACCATTGACCTGGATATCAATAAAGCCCGGCACCAACAAACCCGGTAAGCGCTCAGCATCGGAACTCACACCCCCACCCACTGCGGAAATCAGTCCGCTATCTCCAATGGTGATAGCAACATCTGCAAGTATGCGCTCGCCATCAAATAGCTTTTCAGCAATCAGGATAACCCCCACTTCCCCCTCCCAAATACTATTTTCTGTTTTATTCAGACTGTCTGAGTAACTTTCTTTAAACCCGCCGGCTCATCGGGATTAATCCCTCGACTTACCGCTACGTGGGCCACATCGATATAAAAACGCTGCAACAGCGCCAGTGGAGCCACCCTCGGGTGAACCCCCTTACTCGGCACATGCAAATTAATCAGCGCCGCCCCACGCCGTCGAATTTCATCGATCTGCTGGCTGTGTGTGGGGAATGACTCATCCTCGATTGGAACATTCACCACTGTCAATTTCCCTTCCACCAGCGTAACGGGGCCGTGCAAGAATTCCGCACTGGAATAGGACTCCGCATGGATATTGCAGACTTCTTTTAACTTCAGCGCCAGTTCCCGGGTAATCCCATAACCGGGACCCCGCCCCAAAACTACCAGATTTTGTACCGAGGCCAGGTTTTCCGGGCGCAATTGAATTTCTGCCTGCACCGCAGATCTCAAAGTTTCCGGCAACTTTTCCAGAGCACTACAAAGAGCAGGATCCTGCGTCCAATTGGCGACCATCTGCAGTATCGCAGATAGGGTCGCCAGATAACTTTTCGTAGCTGCAACCGCTTTTTCCGGGCCAGCCTTTAAAGGAATTACCAAGTCAACCACATCTTTAATCGGCGCATCTTCATCGTTAAGCAAAGCGACTGTATAAGCCCCCTGCTCTCTCGCCATGCGGGCCTGGGTCAGAATATCTGGGCTTCTGCCAGACTGGGAAATGACGATAACCAGGGCCTCATCGAGCTTTAATTTGCGACCATAAACACTGGAGACCGACGGTGCGGCAGCAAAAGTAGGGGTACCAGTTTCAATCTCTATCAGATACTTGGCAAAGACGCCCGCATGATCAGAAGAACCCCTCCCCACAATCATCACAAAACGAGGAGGCTTCTGGCGCAGCCGCTCTCCCAGATGAGACATTATATTGGCATTGGAATGCAGCTGTTCAGCAATCCTATCCGGCGCCTCACGAGCCTCAGCCTCCATGACCGTGGTAACCATAATACTTCCTACCTGACTCACACAAAATATGAACTCAGTTCTCACATTAATACCGAGCTCCATCAATCAGTCTATGCCCAGCAGTACTTCACCTCAGTTAATTGACGCCATTAATCATCCTGCTTTGTTTTCAAACGCCCGCTAGCACGCCAACCCGATACCCCATTACTGTCACAACAAAACTGGAATTGGGTATACCTTTTTAATCTATGCTTAAGGCACCCCTATCAGTCGCTGCCGATCATATCTACAGGAAGGATCAATGCCCCAAACCCCGGGCAGTTGCACCACACAAAAATGGCGTTTAATCATTCTCCTTGTAGTTGCGAGCTTACTTAGCAGCTGCTCCAGCATTCAATTCGCCTATAACAACATTGATTATTGGATACGCTGGAAGCTTCGTGACTATGTCGACTTAAATTCCCAGCAAGAACTGGAGTTTCAAGGGGCTCTTAACAGCTTTTTTCACTGGCACCGCCAAACACAGCTACCAAAATATGCCGATTTCCTGAGCCAACTGGCAGATAAAGTAGATCAAGGTCAACTTGAGAATCCTCAGCTGGCCCCAGTTGAAAAAGAGGTGTACCACTTCATCGAAAGCGCCAGTAACAACGCCTTCAACTTAATGCTTCCTATTGTGGCGCAGTTAACGCCACAACAGATTGATCGCCTGCAACACAACTTGGCCAAAAAGCAGCAGAAAACACTGGAAAAAAGGCAGCGCTCGCCGTGGAAAATACAACGACACCGCGATCGGCAAATTCGCCGGGAGAGCAGGCGATGGCTGGGAAGTTTAACCGAGCAACAAAAGCAGCTGATCGCAGCCTGGGTAAAGCAGGTAGAGTACAACCCTGTATTACGTAACGAACAACATATGATTTGGCAGCAACATGCCATTGAGCTTCTCCGACAGAAGCCTGATGGATACCAACAACAGTTGCGCGGTCTGCTGGAAAACCCAGACCAACTTTGGTCCGACGAATATCGCAAGGCGCAAGAGCAGCGCAAAACCCAAGCTCGCGAACTGGGAGAACAAATTCTATCCAGTACCAGCCCCACACAACGTCGTCATCTAAGCAAAACTCTGCGCGACTATGCCCAGGACTTCCGCTCTCTAGCCAGCCAATAATCAGATGCCCAGCCCCAACACCACTGCCAAGCTAATGAACGACATGAGAGCTCAAAAAGCTAGCGTATCCAGAATAAATTCCACCCAATAGATTCAAGAGAAACTAATAATCATGTGTGATTTCCTGCTGACGAAAGCGACCTAAGGCTGATAAGCTCGCCAACTCACATTACCAGCCAGGGGAATTCAAGTGCATATCGAATCCGCCACACAGGAACAATTGATCGAGTGGGAAAAAGAATTAAGCGCTCACTACAACAAGATCTGTCAACACGAGTTAAGCCTGGATATCACACGTGGAAAGCCCTCGGCGGAGCAATTAAAACTTTCCGATAAACTTGATGGAATTCTCTCCGGTGACTATCGAGCGGCAGACGGTACCGACACTCGCAACTACGGTGGCCTAATCGGTCTGACCTGCGCAAGGGAGCTGGGAGCCGAAATGCTTCAAGTGCCGGTCAACGAAGTGATTGCCGGAGGCAACAGCTCTCTCACACTGATGTATCACGCCCTAGTCACCGGTTACCTGTTCGGCTTTGCGGGCACTACCCCCTGGCGCGAATTAAAAGCTCCCAAATTTCTCTGCCCTGTTCCCGGCTATGACCGCCATTTTACGATCTGTGAGCAGCTGGGTATCCAAATGATTAACGTGCCCATGGGAGAGCAGGGGCCCGACATGGAGCTTGTGGAAAAGCTCGTGCGCGAAGACGCAGAGATTGTTGGTATCTGGTGTGTGCCCAAGTTTTCAAATCCAACAGGAGCCACTTACAGCAAGGAAACTGTAGAAAGATTGGCGCAGCTGGGACAATTTGCCGGCGCTAGCTTCCGGATATTTTGGGACAATGCCTATTCGGTGCACGACATTGGCAACTATGTAAATCTGCAAAATATTCGCACAGCAACCCTGGAAAATGATACTGCAGACTCCGTAATACAGTTTGCCTCAACTTCAAAAGTCACCCACGCTGGCGCAGGTGTTGCGTTTGTGAGCGCCAGCCAGGCAAATCTCGATTCCCTCAAAGACCAAATGCAGGCAATGACCATTGGTCCTGACAAAGTCAACCAATTGCGTCACTCGAGATTTTTTACCGAATACACCAGCCTGACAGAACACATGCATAAACATGCAGATATTCTTCGCCCGAAGTTCGAGTGTGTTCTGGAGCATTTACATAATGCCCTCACCGATGCAGATATGGGTACTTGGGAAAAGCCTGAAGGGGGTTATTTTGTTTCCTTTAATACCCTTCCCGGTTGCGCAAAAGCAGTGGTTAAAATGGCTGCGGATGCCGGAGTAAAATTAACACCTGCCGGCGCTACCTTCCCTTATGGTAAGGACCCTGAGGACAGCAATATTCGTATTGCGCCCAGTTTCCCACCGCTGGAAGAACTGGATACCGCAATGTCTGTTTTCATCCTCTGTGTCAAACTGGTGAGTCTACGTAAAAAGCTTGGCAAAATTTAACCATCCAAAATGCCAGGTGAGATTTCCTGAATCTTCAAAAAAGGCAGCTTTACGCTGCCTTTTTCATAAAGAGTCACTTCTAAGTCAGCTGGATAAATAACGTTTAGCAAACTTCTCGTCCACTTTTGATAAATCAACAACGACCAGCCCATCCACAGCATCGCAAAAATCCGGGTCAATATTAAAGGCGTGGAAACTGGTCCCTCCAGTTTTAGTAACAGAGGCATACTTTTTAAATAGGGGAGGTAGCATAACGCCCTCCTCACGCAAAATATGCTTCAATTGACGCATATCTGACACCGAATCCCCAAGTAATTCAGGCAGTTCAGATTGTGCTTCCGAAAATGGCAGTCGAGCATCCCCCAAGGAGTTTTCAGGAGCAAAATAATGGGAAAAATAGCGCACAATAACGGACTTCGCTCTCACGGAAAATGTACCGGGCATAGACACTGGGCCAAATAGGTAGCGTACCTTATTGCGCAATACCCACTGTCCAATAGCACACCAGAGCAGGTCTAACCCGCGCCCTCTCCAATATTCCGGCAGTAGGAAGCTACGCCCTAGCTCAGCAGAATCTGGCAGGCACTGCCGAGGAGGCTGCGGGTAATTAAATAGCGTACTGCTGTATATCTGATCATCCGAGAGCGCCTCGGTCGCTGCTATGCGGTAAGCTCCTGCAATCTGTCGATTTTCTGCATCCCACAACAATAGATGGTCGTAATGAGCATCAAACGCATCCCAATCCCGGCTCTGCCCGGTCCCTTCCCCCACTGATCGAAAGGCAATCTCCCTCACTCTGGCCAATTCCCGCATGACGGGGCAATCTGCTTTCTGCCGATATAAACGCACAGAAAAATTACCCAGTTCAGAGAGTGATACACAGGACTCAACCACTCGCGCTACATCGGCTTTTGGCTCAGCTTCAACAATTAATTCCGGCCCCAGAGGGGCGGGCGAACGATGTAATTGGTAGACATGTTTACGCCACAAGGCAGCCTTGGCGCGGGGTGTTAGCGGCCAACTACGAAAGTGTTCCGCTTCCAGGGGACGTCCTATACGAATATCGATACTGCGGCTGGCCTGTTTAAACATCTCCCTAATCAACCATAAAGTCGAGAGGGGCTTGTTCAACATGGAGAGGCCATAGAACCACCAGGAATTCCTCCCTAAAACCTGCACCGGCAATATCGGCGCATTGGTTTTTTCCGCAAAACGGGCAAAGCCTGAATTCCAGCGTCCATCCCGAACTCCATGGGGGGTGAGCCTGGATACTTCGCCCGCCGGGAAAATGATAATCGCTCCCCCGTCACCTAAATGGCTATAAATACCTTCAATATCGGCTCGACGGGTACGCCCATTAAAGTTATCTACGGGCAATAAACAGGGGCGCAGGGATTTTATGTTCCATAATAATTGGCTCGCGACAGCTCGAACATCTTTCCGTACCCGCGCCACCATATCAATCAGAGCGAGACCATCCAGGCTTCCTAAGGGGTGATTAGACACAATCACCAGCGGCCCACTAGTGGGAACCCGAGCCAACTCTGATGGATTTAATTCGTAGCGAAAATTCAAGTCATCGAATACCTGGCGAATAAAATCCAGGCCGCCAAGATGAGGGTAACTGCTGGTAAATTCCTGTAGCTGCTCCTCACAACAGATTTTCTTTACTGTGGCAGAAACCAATTTTCGCGTGGTTTTTTGTGGTGCCGCGCTGTACCAGGCGTTTTTCTGCAAAAGAGTCTCAAGATGAATCATGCCGCAACCACCTCTGTCATTATGCTGGCAATTTTTGGAGTCCGATACCAATGTAAAAGATCTAAATTGCCATCTTGTTGTTCTACAACCGCACTCATAGAGTCGACCCAATCACCACAATTCGCATAGGTCACAGCATCCCCACACACTGTTTTATTTCTAAGGGCAGGCCTATGGATATGGCCACAAATAACACCATCGAATCCCCGCGATATCGCTTCACGGGTGGCGACATCCTCAAAATCACTCATCATTTGTCGAGCGGCACCCACACGATTTTTTATTTGGCTGGCCAGCGACCACCAAGGCTTGTTAAACCGATTGCGCCAATAATTGATCCAGCGATTAAAGCGCAGCATCAGGTAATAACTGCGATCGCCGATATGGTAACTGATTGGATTTATTTTAATTCGGTGTTCAAACTGATCGCCGTGGGTTACCCAAAAGCGGCGCCCATTGGAAGCGGTGTGGATATAGTCTTTTTCAATTCGGATATTGCCGAGCCGCTTTCCGGCCCAGCTGCGCATTGGAGCGTCGTGATTTCCAGGAATATAAATGACTTCAGGCGTCAGGCTACTTAATTCGGAAAGCATTTCCAGTAGCAGCGAAGAGGCCTGGCACCATGTACCCCGTCCTTGAGCGAGTGCCTGCATATCAAAAATATCCCCAACCAGATAGACCGTATCGGCGCGATTCTGAGCCAGAAAATCTGCAAGTCGATGGGGCTCACTGTCTCTGCTGCCCAAATGGACATCGGAAATCCACAGTGCGCGATAGCGATTGCTCATAGCAAAGTTCCAGTCTGTACCAGTTATCAACCCATAAAAATCAGGGCAGATACGCGGCAAAAATATAGGTCGTCGCTTGAGCTAACTTGAGAAAAATCGATAAATCCGTATTTGCTCTCTTGCTAGCAAATTGAGATCAACTAAATACAGAACGTCGTTGATCGTCAGCGCAACCACTTTGCAGCGATTTGATGACAGTCAGGAGGATTTTTATTGAAGCTTATATTGCAGAGGAAAAAAAGGTGCAGCGGATGATTTTGGCGCTAAAAACCGGGCATAGAGCCCGGCCTGATTCAGAGTAAAAATAAAGCTTACTCTGTGTCCTGGGGATGACGGATAGGCGGGGCAAAAGGAAACTTGGCAACTTTGTCACCCTTTACTTCAACAATCTTGCCGGTGCCCTCTTTTTCCACTTCATCAATACGCACGATGCTGTGCATCGGAATATAGGAACGGGTTACCGAAGCAAATTCGGTTTTCAGCTTTTCCTCACTGGGATCGACCACAAGCTGAGCCTTTTCCCCAAATACAAACTCCTCCACCTCGATAAAGCCGTACATATCACTTTGATAGATGGCCCGAGCGTAGAGTTCGTACACTTGGTTTTGATTGTGGAAAATAACTTTATAAATCGGGTTGGCCATAAGTCTCTCAGGATGGGGATGACCCCGAAGCTCAAATTGATCAAAGAACGGGCAAAGCCCGAAAAAGCGCGCAAGAATAGCACAGGTTCGCAACAGCTAATATAGCCATCTATGCAGTGCCGGGTCGTATCGCTATAATGCCCCACCCTAATTGTTGACCAGTTTTTAACCAGGCGCGATATGTCCGAAACATCGGTGAAAAAGCTATATATTAAGACCCACGGCTGCCAAATGAATGAGTACGATTCCGCGAGGATGCGCGATCTGCTCGGCGAGTCCCACGACATGGTACCTACCGACGATCCCGACGAGGCGGATGTACTATTGGTCAACACCTGTTCTATCCGCGAGAAAGCCCAGGAAAAGCTGTTCCACCAGCTGGGTCGTTGGAAGCACCTGAAGGAAAAAAATCCCGACCTGGTGATTGGTGTTGGCGGCTGTGTAGCCAGTCAGGAAGGCGAGGCGATTGCCAAGCGCGCGCCCCATGTAGACTTGATCTTTGGCCCCCAGACCCTGCATCGCCTGCCGGAGATGATGGAGACCAAGGAGCAAAAAAGCGGCGCAGTTATCGTTGATGTGAGCTTCCCGGAGATCGAGAAGTTTGATCGCCTGCCCCAGCCAGAGGCCGACGGCGCCACCGCATTTGTCTCTATTATGGAAGGCTGCTCCAAGTACTGTACTTTCTGCGTGGTTCCCTACACCCGTGGCGAAGAAGTCAGCCGCCCTGTGGCCGATGTGCTCGAAGAGGTCGCCCACCTGGCGGACCAGGGTGTCCGCGAGGTAAACCTGCTCGGGCAAAACGTGAACGCCTATCGCGCTACGGGAGAGGATGGCCACGAAGTGGATTTCGCCGAGCTGATCACTTATGTGGCAGCGATTGATGGCATCGACCGTATCCGCTATACCACCTCTCACCCGGTAGAGTTCTCCGATGCGCTGATCGATGTCTATGGACAGGTACCAGAACTGGTTAGTCACCTTCATCTGCCTGTACAGAGTGGCTCCGACCGCATTCTGATGGCAATGAAACGCGGCCACACCGCCCTGGAGTACAAATCCAAGATCCGCCGCCTGAAGAAAATTCGCCCGGATATCTGCCTGTCTTCAGACTTTATTATCGGCTTCCCCGGCGAGACTGACAGAGACTTTGAGGCGACCATGAACCTGATCCAGGACGTTGGCTTCGATATCTCCTTCAGCTTTATATATTCCCCTCGCCCGGGCACCCCAGCTGCCGACCTGGCCGATGACACGCCGGAAGAGGTGAAAAAGCAGCGCCTACAGCTGCTGCAAGCGCGGATTAACCAGCAGGCGGCAGCTATTGCACGCCGCATGGTTGGCAACACCGAGCGTGTGCTGGTAACCGGCGTTTCCAAAAAGGACCCCGGACAGTTGCAAGGCCGCACCGAGAACAACCGGGTAGTCAACTTCCGCGCGGACGACCTCACCCTGATCGGCAAATTTGCCGATGTTGTGATTGAAGAGGCCCTGCCTAACTCCCTGCGCGGTACTTTAGTCACATCTGAGCTGGAAGAAGACCTGTTCTAAGACTTTGTGATTACCTCAAATAGCGGCAAGATGTACTTCGAAAGCACATCCTGCCGCCAAATTAGGCTCAACTTACCCCCCAAATTACGCCCCGTAATTAAAATCAGGTAAAGTTAGAACCTATTTGTAGGAATCACCTCTTTCCCCTTTAGGGAAAATGGGTATACCCTAGCAATATAACCCCTGGATTAAAGGTGCCGGAAACCAATTTGGAAACACAAACCCTCGCTCACAGCATCACTCTCGAGCCCAACGACGCACGCCGTCTCGCCAATCTCTGCGGTCAGTTCGACCAACACCTACGCCAAATAGAACAGCGCCTGGATATCGAAATTCGAAATCGCGGCAACCAGTTTTCATTTTTCGGCGATGCCAAATCGGCGCGTGCCGCTGGCGAACTACTCAGTAGGCTCTACAAGGAAACCGGTACCAAGGACTATCTCACTCCAGATGAGATTCACCTGGCTCTGCAGCAAGCGGGGGTTGAAGAACTCACCGGCCAAGATGGTAGCGGTGACTCCGGCGAAGCTGACCAAGTAGTACTGATTCGCACCAAGAAGTGCTCGGTACGCCCCAGAGGGCTCAATCAGCGTAAATACGTTCGCGCTGTGCAGACCAATGATATCAATTTCGGTATCGGACCCGCCGGTACCGGTAAAACCTACCTGGCAGTAGCCTGTGCAGTGGAGTCTCTGCTCAAGGATGAAGTTGAGCGAATCCTCCTGGTCCGCCCCGCCGTTGAAGCCGGCGAGAAGTTGGGCTTCCTGCCCGGTGATTTGAGCCAAAAAGTAGACCCTTACCTCCGTCCGCTCTACGACGCCCTCTACGAAATGCTCGGTTTTGAAACTGTTGGCAAGCTGATCGAGCGCAACGTTATCGAAGTGGCTCCCCTTGCCTATATGCGCGGGCGCACCCTAAACAATGCCTTTGTTATTCTCGATGAGAGCCAAAATACCACCCGCGAGCAGATGAAAATGTTCCTCACGCGGATTGGCTTTGGCTCCACCGCCGTAATTACCGGTGACCCCAGCCAGGTCGACCTGCCCCGTGGCCAAGCTTCCGGTTTGCGCCATGCTGTTGGAGTACTGGGGCGAGTTAATGGAATCAGCTTTACCCACTTTGGAGCCAAGGATGTGGTTCGCCACCCCCTCGTGCAGCGCATTGTGGAGGCCTACGATATTCATGAAGCTGAGCTGGAAATGGCCTCGGCAGATCGAATTTCCAATAAAGCCGATGAGAATGCCGCTTAGAGTCCGCACCTGAGTTATGACTGATTTAACACTCGATGTGCAGCGGGTCAGCCGCTGCCACGACATCCCTTCCGATGAGGCTATCAGCAACTGGGTATCCAAGGCTTTGACCGGCCACCGCAACGAAGCGGAACTGTCGGTGCGAATCGTGGACGAAAGTGAGAGCCAGGAACTTAATCACCAGTACCGGGGCAAGGATAAACCCACTAATGTTTTATCCTTCCCTACCGATTTCCCTGCGGAGCTGGATCTCCCAATGCTTGGAGATCTTGTGATCTGTGCCCCAGTAGTTGAACTGGAAGCGGAGCAACAGAGCAAATCACTATCGGCGCACTGGGCACATATGGTGGTCCATGGCACACTGCACCTTCTAGGTTATGACCATATCAAAGATGCAGACGCTCAGGTTATGGAAAGCCTCGAAACGAAGTTGCTCGCCAACCTCGGCATTGCAGACCCCTACGCCCCACAGGATGAAGTGGGATGATAGCCGCTGTACCACCGAAGTAATGGCAAACTGCTACTGAATTTTATCTACAAACGAGAGAACCCCGGAGCATGGCCACTTCCATGACCACAGACGAGCCCCCAAGTAGTCACTCAGCGAGCAAATCCCGCGCGAGTGAGAAAAGTTGGCTGGAAAAGCTGTTCAGCGCCTTTTCAGCTGAACCCAAGTCTCGCGACGAATTATTGGACATCATTAAGGACGCCGCTGAAAATCAGCTGGTAGATGCTGAAGCGCTCTCTATTATCGAAGGCGCACTGGACGTTTCCAGCCAGCAAGTCCGCGAGATTATGATTCCACGCTCGCAAATGGTTGTGGTAGGCCTCCACGATAAGCCGGAAGAGTTCCTCCCCAAAATTATTGATTCGGGTCACTCCCGGTTCCCTGTCGTCGGCGAAAGTGTTGATGATATACGCGGGATATTGCTCGCCAAAGACCTGCTCCCTCTCCTGTTGAAAGGTTTCGACGGATTTCAGCTCGAAGACCTGATCCGCCCCGCCAATATTATTCCCGAGAGCAAGCGCCTCAATATCCTGCTGCGCGAGTTCCGTGAGAACCGCTACCATATGGCGGTCGTGATAGACGAGTACGGCGGTGTATCCGGTGTTGTGACTATCGAAGATATCCTCGAGGAAATTGTCGGTGAAATCGAAGACGAGACCGACGAGGAAGAAGCGGATAGCTATATCCGTAAAGTTGGGGAAAACGATTTTATCGTTAAAGCTCTGACTCCCATTGAAGAGTTCAATGAATTTTTCGAGAGCGCCTTTAGTGATGAAGAATTCGACACTGTCGGCGGTCTTATTATGCAGTCATTCGGCCATTTGCCGGGCCGTGACGAAGTCACCCGACTGGGTGACTTTATGTTCCGGGTACTCTATGCAGACAGCCGCCAGATACACCTTTTGCGGGTTGCCCATATGCGCAAACCGCCAGAAGAAGACAGCTGAGCACTGCAAGCTTTAACACACTGATACCCTGAGCGAACGGGGTATCCTGACAACAACTTTATGCGCAGATTATTTTCTCCTCTCGCCAGCGTTGTAGCTGGCGGGTTGATGACACTTTCATTTGCCCCATTTAACTATTGGGTATGTGGCCTGCTGTCCCTGACACTGTTCGCCTGGATTCTGCTCTCTGCAGCCAAAGGGCAGGTGCTACCGGGTCGCAAAAGCTTCTGGCTCGCCCTCTGCTATGGATTAGGCCTCTTCGCCAGCGGGGCTTCCTGGGTCTACGTTTCGATTACAAATTTTGGCAACTCATCGGTGCCATTAGGACTGGCCCTCACCGGAAGCTTCGTCGCTATTATGGCGCTGCTGTTAGCCGCGCCCTTCTACATTCTGGGCCGCTTCACAGATAATAAATTCAGCTTCGCTCTGGCTTTTGCCGCATTGTGGTTTATCAGTGAATGGCTGCGCAGCTGGGCCTTTACCGGTTTCCCCTGGCTCTTCGCCGGCTATGGCCATACAGAAACCTGGCTAGCGGGCTGGGCGCCGATTTTGAGTGTCTATGGCATAGGCCTGCTATTGGCATTTACCGGCGCAGTGCTGGCCCTGGTTGTCAGTGGCCGCCTATCCCCGCTCAAGAGACACAGCCATATCATTCTACTCACTGCGGCAATAGCCCCCTGGCCAATAGGAGCTGCCCTCTCCCAAGTGGAGTGGACCTCCGCAAAAGGTCCTCTTATCAGCGTTGGGCTGGTGCAGGCTAATATTCCTCAGGAAAAGAAGTGGTTGCCAGAGTTTCGCGGGGAAACTATCAGTCGCTACCAGGAGGGTACTCGCGCCCTTAGCGATCAGGATGTAGACGTTATTATCTGGCCCGAAGCTGCCCTGCCCATGCTCTACGGGCAAGCCCCCAACCTTATGCAGGCGCTGCAACGCAATGCTGAGACTACCAACATTGATTTGATCACCGGTATTCTCTATGACACCCGGGGTTCGGCACAGGAGGGGCGGAGTATTCACAACTCCGCCGCTGTTTTTGGCCAGAGCCCCAGCGTGTATCACAAGCGCCACCTGGTCCCCTTTGGTGAGTATGTACCTCTGGAGGATTTTATTCGGGGCACTATCGAGTTTTTTAATCTCCCCACTTCCTTTATCCGCTCAGGCCCGGACGAACAATCACCGCTCAATGCTGCTGGTGCAAGCTGGGCGCCGCTTATCTGCTATGAGATTGTCTATCCCAGGCTGGTTGCCGACTCAGCACTGTCTTCCCAGGTTTTGCTGACCATTAGCAATGATGCATGGTTCGGGACCTCTATTGGCCCCCTACAACATATGCAAATGGCGCAGATGCGCGCTTTGGAAACTGGTCGCTACCTGGTGAGAGGGACAAATACTGGTGTGACGGCAATTGTGGACCCCAAGGGGAAGGTTATTAAAAAACTCCCCCAATTCGAGCGCGCGAATATGACCGGGGATATCAGAGCGATGAGTGGCGCCACCCCGTTTATGCTAGCCGGCATCTCATCGGTATTTGCCTTGGCGCTCCCAATGCTGGCCCTGGCCCTGTTTTTACGCCGTAGGGTGGAACCCCAATCCAACTCCCCTCTCAGTGGCGAGCTACCCGATTAAAACAAGCCCTGCGGCCACCCCCTGCCGGGGTGGCCATCGGTAAGCTACCGCCACTGAATATCACTGCTATGCTCCATTCAATTTTCTAGCGAATATAAGGCAAGGTGATTCCCCATGCATTGCTTGATTAGCGGTGGCACCGGGCTTATAGGCAGACTCTTTTGTCGGCGCTGGCTGGAGCGAGGCCATACTATTACGGTATTAAGCCGACATCCGGACAGGGTTCGAAACTTATGTGGCGAATCAGCCAACGCCTGCCGCGATCCCGCAGAGGTAAACCAGCCCGTAGATGTTATTGTGAACCTTGCCGGGGCCCCCATCTCCCGTCGCTGGACAGAAAAATATCGCACTGAAATTCGCAGTTCACGCCTGGACACAACAGAGAAGCTGGTTCGCTGGACCCTGGGCCAAAGAGACAAGCCATCCTACTTCTTGTCCGGCTCCGCAATCGGCTATTACGGCAATCGCGGAGGGGAGTTACTGAAAGAAGACAGCGCTCCAGGAGGGGGCTTTGCCGCACAGCTGTGTCGGGACTGGGAGGCCGCCACGCTCCCGCTGCAGCACTCTGGTGTTAAGGTAGGCATTATCCGCACAGCTATCGTTCTCTCCATGCGCGGTGGCGCCCTTCCCCAAATGCTGCCACCATTTCGGCTCGGGCTTGGCGGCCCCATGGGCTCGGGCGAACACTGGATGAGCTGGATTCACGAAGAAGACGAAGTCGGGCTGATATTACACGCCATCGACAATCAACTTTGCCATCCATTTAACGGAAGTGCACCGGAACCTGTAACTAACAACAGCTTTGCCCGAATCCTGGCCAAAGAACTGCATCGCCCGGCGTTCTTACGCTCACCGGCCTGGGCTTTAAAGATAGCTTTTGGAGAGATGGCTGATGAATTACTGCTAGCCAGTGACAGGGTCGAGCCTTGTACAGCACTGGAAACCGGCTATACCTTCCAGTTTCCAACTCTGGAGCAGGCCCTCTCAGACCTGCTCAAGGGTGACGGCGCTGCCACTAAAGTAAAGCCAGCGCCTGAATAAGTGAGTTTAAGCAGCGGCCATATCGCTCTCAAGTGCCTGGGCTAAGTAGCGTCGGCTAGATTCACTGGTCACCAGGTCGCCATGGCACTCCATTGGCGCAGACCCCACCCATTGGGCATGCCAGCGATACCAATGGGACTCCTCGGCTTTGGAACGCAGCTCGATGAACTCCACTTCGGCGGGAGCAAAACCGAACTCCCGGACTATCTGCCCGGCAAAGGTCTCAAAATTTTTACTGAGTTGGGCGCCGCTATCGCCACCGGCACACAGAAAAACCAGTGTGCGGCCATCTTGCTCAACCCGCTTGAAGCCAATCCAAACAGCCCGGTTTAACCGGTTATGTAACTGTATCGGAGAGAAAGAAAGTGGGATGCCCTTCATCATAAGGTTATCTCGATTATTGTTATGTTTCTTATCCACAGCCGCTACTCCATATAAAAAGGTAATCAATGGGTATGTCCTGTGGCGCCAGTCATCCTAAGCCCGGTACAACTAGCAATCAAGAGCTCTCAAACATTTGGGCTCGACGCCTGATCCCTCAAGTCCTGTAGGCCTCTGAGATTACATTTATCAAAAAGTTCCTTATCCATCCTCAACATTTTCTGATGGACGGTAGCGAGCTCCACCGATACCAGATCCGTGCCAGTATTTCCCGCCAGTAGACCTGGGTCCTTAGCAGGGAGACAGCATTGGGCAGCCAACGCCCCACACCTGTTTGAGCGCGGGGCATCAACTCTCCAGCACTCCCAACCGGCAGGGGCTGTACCTCTAAGCCAGCGCGGGAAAAAATTTCCGCTGCGCGAGGCATATGCCACCAGTGAGTGGCCAAAAAAACCGACCTCACATTAGCACTGTGCAAAATATCAGCACTATTTACTGCATTCTCTGCAGTAGTACGACTGCAATCTTCACGCCAAGTGACCGGAGTGGAAAACTCCTCCTCCAACAACGCAGCCATTAAATCAGACTCTGCCAGCCGCTCTCCGCTGTGAACCCGACCGCCAGATACCAGAATCGGTAACTCTTCTGGTGCTTGCTCGACAGCACCGGCAACTCTTTCAAGACTCGCCGCAGAGAGTCTCTCCCTATTCGAATACCTGTCGCGATAACGCCCTGCACCAAGGATTACAACGGCCTCAGGCCTTACATGGGGTTGATAAGGTACCTTGCCCAATCGATCCCCAAGCCAGGATGAGAATGCCGGGGTCGCCCCTAACCAAAGCACACAAAAGGAAATCACAGCCAAGGGTAGAGAGCATCTCTCAAGCAGGGACCCGGATGAAGAGAATCGCAAAAGGAATGCAACTAGCAGCCCCAACAATGGGGCTGCTGGAGGCATCAGAAGCGTGGCCGCCACCGTATAGAGCCCATTCAATACTCGAGACCACCCTCAATCTGGCGAAAGCATCCATAACCACACCGGTGGCAGGGAGTGATCTGGGTATTTGCCGGTGGCATAGCTCGGTATCCACAGCCCAAACACTGCAACTCCTCATCCGGCCCTACAAACTCGCCGGCCAAAGCCCAGGGCTTGCCCTCTTTGATGCATCGCATTAAGTTTGGCCAGGCGGTTTCTGTGGGGTCCGCCGCATCCAGCAGCCAATCACCGCTGCGCTCCTCCAGGGTCTTCAATTCCCCACCTAGTCCCCGGATATAGTCAGCAGCCCGATGCAGGTCATCTTTCAGCCAAGCGCGCAAAAATGCCATCTTATTGGCGGTGAGATTCTCAACAGCCAGCTCACCTTCGACCAAATCTTCAAAGTCTTCGCGAAACTCATTAATCAGATCGTCCTTCGGCGGCAACTTTGGTTCCTTCGTCACGGTATCCCTCCTATAATCCCGCGTTTACGCATCGTAAAAGATGCACTGGGAGCGAAACTTGATCGCGATCAATCTTTACCGATTGACAAGCGTTCACATCCCCCAATAAACACTGAACAGTTTCCCGCAAATTTTGATCACAGAGTATAGGTCCCGAATCGATGGAAGAGCAGTACAACCCCTCCGCAGTCGAAGCTTCCGCCCAGGAATTCTGGGAGGCCGAGAAGAGCTTTGAAGTAAAGGAAGACGCCGGCAGGGAAAAGTTCTACTGCCTATCCATGTTCCCCTACCCCAGCGGCAAGCTGCACATGGGGCATGTGCGCAATTACACCATTACCGATGTAATTACTCGCTATCAGCGCATGCAGGGCAAAAACGTGTTGCATCCGATGGGCTGGGATGCTTTCGGTCTGCCGGCAGAGAATGCGGCCATCCAGAACAAGACCGCTCCAGCCAAATGGACCTATGCCAATATCGAGTACATGAAAGGCCAGCTGAAGGCCCTGGGTTTTGGCTTTGACTGGTCCCGCGAACTGGCCACCTGCCAGCCCACCTACTACCGCTGGGAGCAGTGGTTCTTCACCCGCCTCTACGAAAAAGGCCTGGTCTACAAGAAGAACTCTGCAGTGAACTGGTGCCCCCACGACCAGACCGTACTGGCTAATGAGCAAGTCGAAGATGGCGCCTGCTGGCGCTGTGGCACCACCGTTGAGCGCCGCGAGCTGGCCCAGTGGTTTATCAAGATCACCGATTATGCCGAAGAGCTGCTCGAAGACCTGGACAAACTGCCCGAGTGGCCCGAGCAGGTGCGCACCATGCAGCGCAACTGGATCGGCAAGAGCCGGGGAGTAGAGCTGAGCTTTGCCCTGCCCAAGCCTATTGCGGGTATGGACCACTTCGATGTGTATACCACCCGTCCGGATACACTGATGGGCGTTACCTATGTCTCCCTCGCCGCCGAGCACCCCATCGCTCTGGAGCTTGCCGAGTCCAACCCCGAACTCAAAACTTTTATCGCCGAGTGCAAAAAGCAGTCCCTATCCGAAGCCGATATGGCCACGATGGACAAGAAAGGCATGGATACCCGGCTCAAGGCGATTCACCCCATCAGTGGGGAAGAAGTCTCCGTATGGGTGGCCAACTATGTTCTGATGGATTACGGCTCAGGCGCAGTGATGGCAGTACCGGCACACGACCAGCGCGATTGGGAATTTGCGCAAAAATACCAGCTGCCCGTTATCCAGGTTATCGAGGCTGCCGACGGCGAGTCCATCGACTTGGAGAAAGAGGCCTATACGGAGAAAGGCAAACTGGTAAATTCCGACAGTTTTGACGGCCTGGATTTTGATCGCGCCTTTACTGCGATCTCCGAAGCGCTGATTGCTGCAGGTAAGGGTCGGGTTAAGACCAACTACCGCCTGCGCGACTGGGGTGTCTCCCGCCAGCGCTACTGGGGTGCGCCCATCCCCATGTTCAACCTGGCCGACGGCGGAGAAATACCAGTACCCGCAGACAAGCTGCCGATCCTGTTGCCGGAAGATGTCGAGCTCGACGGCGTTCAATCACCTATTAAAGCCGATCCCGAATGGCGTAAAGACGAACTCAACGGCACTTCTGTAGAACGTGAAACCGATACCTTCGACACCTTTATGGAGTCCAGCTGGTACTACGCCCGTTATACCTGTCCCGATTTTGAAGAGGGCATGCTGGATCCGGACCGCGCCAACTACTGGTTGCCAGTTGACCAGTATGTCGGCGGTATTGAACATGCCATTTTACACCTTCTCTACGCGCGCTTCTTCCACAAGCTGATGCGGGATGAGGGCCTGGTCAATAGCGATGAACCCTTCAAGCAGCTGCTGTGTCAGGGCATGGTGTTAGCCGAATCCTTCTATAAGGAAGAGCACGGCCACAAGACCTGGATCAACCCCGCCGATGTGGACGTCGAGCGCGATGACAAGGGCAAGCCGACCAAAGCGATTGAGCGAGCCACCGGCGAAGAGATTATTGCCAGCGGCGTGGTAAAGATGTCCAAATCCAAGAACAATGGCATAGACCCTCACGCTGCGGTTGAGGAGTACGGTGCCGATACCGTTCGCCTGTTCACCATGTTTGCCGCCCCTCCGGAGCAGACTTTGGAGTGGCACGATGCCGGTGTGGAAGGTGCCAGCCGCTTCCTGCGTAAGCTCTGGAAGACCGTTCACGTCCATATTGCAGCGGGCTCCAGTGAAGCACAGATCGACCAGCAGTCCCTCAATGACAAGCAACAGCAGCTGCGCCGCAAAACCCACGAGACCATCCAAAAAGTGGGGGATGACTATGGCCGCCGCCAAACCTTTAATACCGCTATCGCAGCAGTAATGGAATTGCTCAATGAGGTCGGCAAGCTGGCAGATCGCAACAGTGATCAAGGACTGGCTGTAGAGAGAGAAGCCCTACAGACCGCCGTCTTGCTGTTGGCTCCGGTTACTCCTCATATCTGTCATCAACTGTGGCAGGTTATGGGGAATACCAGTGCCCTAATCGATTCTCCTTGGCCAGTGGCAGATGAAAAAGCACTGGTGCGCACCTCGATTACTTTGGTCGTCCAGGTCAATGGCAAGGTACGCGCAAAACTGGATGCGCCTGCTGATGCAGATAAAGAGAGCCTGGAAAAACTCGCCCTCGCCGATGAGAACGTTCAGAAATTTATCGGTGAAGCTACGGTGCGCAAAGTAATCGTCGTTCCTGGCAAGCTGGTTAATATTGTCGCCAAGTAGAGACCCGCAATATGATGTCGGGAGTTTCACTCCCGGCTCACTTAAGTCAGCTCGCTGTAGCCGACAAGACCAAGGCAAGTAGTTTATGAAAACAATCGCAATTCGAGCCTTTATTTTTCTTCTCGCTATCACTATTGCCGGTTGCGGCTGGCATCTAAGAGGAGCCCCTAAGAATTTTCCTCCCGGTAGTACACTCTATATATCCACAGTAGACCCTCGCAGTGATATCGCAGATCAATTAACTCGACTGCTCAATAATGCGGGTGTGCCTATGGCGGAATCACCTGCAGAAGCTGACTATACACTCATCATTCACCAGGAAACCGAGAGAAAACTAACCGTAGCTGTAGACTCTGAAGGGCGAGCATCTGAATACGAATTAATTACCAGTGCAATCTATAGCGTACGCACAGCTTCAGGCCAAGTCCTCCTAAATAAAGCACAGGCAGATGTTTACCGCACCTTGGAGTGGGATGTCGATGAAATTGTCAGTAAAAGTGAAGAGGAAAATACCTTGCGCGCGGAGATGCAGCGGGAGCTTATTGGGCGCATTATCGATCGCTTACGGCGTATCGATGTGAATGCCTCATTAGAAGAAAAGAGCTACTAGGTTAGTTTTATTAATGCGCGTTAACCCCCATCAATTATCGCAAAATCTAAAAAAGGGCCTATCGCCAATTTTTATTATCACTGGTGATGAGCCCTTAATAGTACAAGAGTGCTGCGATTTAGTCCGCTCAACAGCGAAAAAGCACGGTTTCACCGAGCGAGAACTTATTCACGCAGAGCATAATTTTGACTGGAACACGCTGGTTGCTTCAGCCGGAAATATGTCTCTTTTCGCAGAAAAAAAACTCGTCGAGCTGCGTTTGCCTGGAGGAAAACCGGGGGATAAGGGCAGTAAAGCCCTGCAAGAGTTTGCTTCACTGGCGAGTGAAGATCTTTTACTTTTATTGGTATTACCGAAACTTGATAAATCGCAACTCAACAGCAAATGGGTCAAAGTCCTAGAACAATCGGGAGTACTGGTTCAGGTATGGCCTGTGACGATTCAGGAAATGCCCCGCTGGATCAACCAGCGCCTTGCATCTGCAGGCCTTTCAGCCGAGCCAGAAGCAGTACAAATCCTGGCAGAAAGAGTAGAGGGCAACCTGCTTGCCGCAAGCCAGGAGATAGAAAAACTTAAGCTTTCCATCCCCGAGCAAGAAATTACCCGGGAAATGATGGAGCATAGTGTTACCAGCTCCGCCCGTTACAGTGTTTTTGACCTAATTGACACAGCACTCTCTGGCAATTCAGCCAAAGCAATCAAAACACTCGACGGATTGAGGGTCGAAGGTATTGAACCACCCATTGTACTTTGGGCAATAGCAAGAGAAATTCGCACTCTTCTCGACATCATGGAAAAACTGGATCAAGGCCAACCTCTAGCGAGATTGGTTCGGCTGCAAAAGCGACAGCCATTGGTCCAAGGAGCCCTACATAGACTTAATAGGAAGCAACTAGAAAGCTTATTAATTCGCGCTCGGGCTATAGATGTCTCTATCAAAGGTGGTAGTGGGCAGCAATCTCCATGGACAGGGCTATTAGAGCTGATCCTCAACTTTTCTGGTCAACGGATAATCTAGTCACTTTTTGTTTACCTAAAACCACATTGGCCTCATGAAAAACCGCCCCAAAAGGGCGGTTTTTTCTCATACCTGAAACTTTTCAAGATCAGTTCTGAGTGATGGTAGCCATATTGTTGGCGCCAACTTGCTCAATGCTAGCCATATTTAAGGTACTTGTCTGGTTAACAGTGGCAATGTTTTCATAGCCAGACTGACCAACGTGAGCGAAGTGCTCGGCGCCTGATTGAGCTACGGTTACCAGGTTATCAGCACCAAAATCTTGATGCACTTCAGCCAAGTTCAGCTCCCCAAACTGATCTACATCTACAATATTTGATACACCGGCACTATAACCGTATGTCTCATTACTAATACCAGCCTGGTCAATGTTAACAAGATTCAAATCGCCATACTGACCGAAGTCGGCCACATTAGCGTCACCAGTTTGAACAAGATTAGCGCTATTATCATTACCCACTTGATTCATAACACCATAATTGAAGGTTTCGTTCTGGCTGATATTAACAACGTTATTATCTCCAGATTGATAGCCCATTCCCGCATTTCCCAGGCCTTCTTGTAAGACATTAGCCGTATTATTAGCTCCGGCCTGTCCAACGTCTAATAGGTTGAAGTCGCCTCTTTGCATCAAATTAGCATTGTTGGCAGAACCATATTGATAGACTGACCCCACGTTGAAGTCACCTAGCTGACCGCCATAAAATCCATCGGTAGAAGAAAGAACTGCGCTGTTCCAAACACCGTTACTATCGCCTTCTTGGGTGCTGACAAAGTAGTTACCATCACCTTCTTGCTGTAAGAGTCCGGCGTTATCGCTACCCACTTGATACATGTCAGAGTAATTGAAATTAGACCCAAAGAACTGATCTACATGCAGCTGGTTTTCACTACCGATTTGAGCAATATGAGTCGTGTTATACGAACCTTCCCACTGATGAATTACACCGTTGTTTCCCTCACCATCTTGATAAGTAGTTGCCTCACTACCTACTTGGCCATATTCTTGGGTTGTTCTAGCTGAATTACGGTTGCCAATTTGTGTTTGGTCAATGTAGTTGTCATCAGCATTAGATTGAATGGCTCTGGCGTAGTTTGACTCGCCTTCCTGCCACTGGTACGCCGCATTATTGGTAGCTGCTGTCACCTGGATAACATTGGCATCATTGTCATTTCCAAGCTGCACCTGATCACCAAAGTTGTTATCAGCTAGTGCCTGGCTAGAGCCAACAACCAAAGCAATAGCAGCAGCAAGTGTAACCTTTTTCATCTATCAATCTCCCTCGGAATAAAATTATAAATACAAGTAAAAGAGTGCAGTGCTTTAATCGTACTGCACTAGTTGCACCGCATGGTCGTCACCGAACTGAGCGACATAACCAAACAATCCATCACCGTTTTGAATAATGTTTGCGGAATTTCCGTAGCCAACCTGACTGATCAATGCCACGTTACCCACACCACTCTGTATCGCTGTAGCTTGGTTGTAGGCCCCAGACTGCGATATCGCAGCATAATTAGAATCGCCTGTTTGCTGCACTAATGCAGCATTGGATTCACCTCCTTGTATCAGGACGACCTGGTTATAAAAACCGGACTGGGTAATCTCTGCAACGTTATAATCACCCGTTTGTGAAACCTGAGCCAAGTTGCCCGCAATTGAATCTTTTCTTAATAAAAGAAGATCCAGGGCCCCCTGCCCCGCAGACAGTTCATCGTGGTTATCCAGATCAGAAGCCCAACACACCGAAAGCGGTAAAACCAGGAACAGAAGTGTAATTACCGTTACTCGTTTCGCTGTAGCAATCACCAACCACCTCTCAATAAAGAACGGTTAACAACTAAAAAAACAACGAGAACAACTATAGATAAAAAAGAGAAATATTGAATCAGAAGAAAGATTATATTTAATAAAAAAGAATAAGAAGAATATAAGACTTTGGTATTAACTTAGACCACAACCCCAAAACACACAAAATGCCAACGTAAACCCATTCCATCTAATTACACACAAAAACATTAAAGCTCACAAATAAAATTTGACAATTAACAAATAAAACTACTCCAGACCAACCAAACAAATAGAAACATGTATTGAAAAATTTAATATTCTTTAAAAATTTATAATATTTTAACTGGAGTTGCTGCATATTCGCTAAGTACAGACATAGGGTATTGGCTATTATCTTCTAGCGCCCACAGGTTAGCATTGACCCCCTGTGAAATAAGGTGAATTACCGCTGACTCTATGGCCGAAAGAACACATAACTGAGTAGGATCATTAGTTGTCATACCTGCTTCTATTTCAAGCAATCGCTTATACTCAACAAAAGTGTAAACGTCTCCCTGAACCTGCCTCGACAAAATTTTCTTGCTAGTCAAAACACTACTCAACACCCGACCACTTCGCACATCTACTGCACGTAAATTAACGGTCACTTCATCGACACGATACTGCTCGGAAATACCAATACCAAAGTAACGGGCACCTGCTCCTCCAGTCTTAATATTGGTATCATAACCAACAATCCCACCTTCAAGCATAATGTTTGCTGACATTAGTGAAGGTAAATCGAACACAGGACTTGCAGGGCTATCCTGTTCTTTTATTGCGGCCCTAATTATTTTCCTTTCCGTCAATAGGTTCTGAAGACCCTCTCGCTCAAGCGTTACAAACCATCCAGATTCATTCAGAACCTGAACAAGCATGGCAGCAGCTCCCTGAGTAACCGCTGTCGAAAATGAACTGGAAGGCGCAGGCCGATACTGCCCAGTCTGATCACTAAAACCATAAACAGCTGCGACTATTTTTCCCCTGGGAGCAGGCAAGCTAACCAAATCAGAATAAGTGCTCATTCGGTCTGTCAGCGTTGCCTTTTGTTGACCGGGACCAAATAAAGCTTCTTTTACAGAGCTACACGCACTCAACCCAAAAATAACAGTAAACAACAATATTCTTAACAACATTGCACCACCCCACAAAAACCTAAGCCTATCGATAAAATTTTATTAATTGGTAGGATTGAGACCCACTACCACAATCTCAGATATTTCACCTGTAACAGCATCGGTTATCGTTATTGTTAGCTCACCATCAATATCAACAATATTTACAATGTAGTCATCAGTCACCAAAGTCCCGTCATTACCGTTCCCGACATCTGTCAACAACTGTGAAAGCAAGCGAGATTCTAGAGTGTCTGTAAATCTATCCAGGGAAGAAGAATCAGAATAGGGGGAATTCTTAGCATCAGGATCTTTCTTACTGTTCTGCGCGCTAGCATTATTCAACAAATAATTACCATTTAAAGGATTACCCCCGAATGATGGGTTAACTGGCGTATACACCAACTCCGTTGCAAACACTGAACAAGAAAAAATACAAATAGCTACCGCGCAAATATATTTCATTATATTTCATCCCCCGCCAAATCAATATTTTGAGATAACAGCTCCTGTAACCGCTGCTGACGTACATTATTATTTATTTGCGATGCTGCCTGCTCGACAACTGCACCGAACTTTCTTCGCCCAGGGTAAATAACTGTCTTAAAAACCTGCTTGCTATCGAAGGTCACCCAAACAACACTACCCCATCTAGCCGACGGCCTTTCATGCACTGTCAGATTGTAATCAAACCCAGTGAAATTAGTCGTGATATAAATAGAAAGAGATCTCGCAAACTCATGGCCGATACCACTTACCGTATTATCAATAACCAGTCCAGTAAGCAGAGACTCCTCTGAGATTTGCTCACCTGTTTCTTGGGCATAACTTTTGTATACGATACATGAAAGTGCAACTGTAAACACAGCTGCACTTATTAATAGTGATTTCATAATATTACAAGTTTTGACTGGCCCAGCTACTTGCTTCTAGGCGATTCTTACAGCCTATTTTTCTATAGATCTTATATAGATGGCTCTTAACAGTATGTTCACTGACACACAAGGCTTCAGCTATATTAGCGTTAGTATTACAGTCACAAATCAACTGCAAAATTTGCCGTTCCCGCTGAGTAAGATTTGATACTTTATCGCACCATTTTTTTGGCTTTCTATGCTGCCTAAGGAAGTTATGAAGCACATCTCTTGGGAACCAGTATTCCCCTGAGAATATCCTCCCTAACCTCTCCATAATGACTTTTGCTTCGCACTCAGAGGGTATTAATCCCAAGACTTTTTCCCAGTGAAGAACAAAATCAATATCCGATTTCTGACCTACATTGATCAATACGATATTTGGTGGACTGGGCAGGGAGTGTATTTCCCTTAAGAGTAATTCAAGCTCTGAAGCAGAGACATCGGCACAATCAAGAAGGAGGTATTCAGCCTTAATGCCACTCAGCGAAGAAAGTGTCGAGCGCTGCAAAATAGCGCAAGTAGTCTTAAACTCATCTTCAATTCGCCCGGCAAATATTGAGGATTGTAGATTGACGCATGCGGTTAAAAAGGCAACTGTAATCCCTGTCTTTTCTGACTTAGGGCTAACAACCTTTAGCGGTGCATAATCCTTATGCAAATTCATCTGGGTTCCCCCAATGTGCAGTCCTTTTATGTTTAAGCCTGTTGCCAGGCTAACTATTTTTTAAGTTTCCGCGCTCATCTTATGCTGTGAGCTAAATCTATTCGATCAACCCAATGACTTCAACCGGTAGTGATCTAGATATCAAAAATTCAATCTTAAGTGTGCCAACTTGGTTCCCTCATACCATTTAGTAATACTAAGGTATCATAGAAAGGTGAACCGAAAAGAAAAATTCACATGCTTTGGTATAGATTCTCCCAGCAAACAAGAACTCATAAATATCAATTTTTTTATACTGGTCCACAGTATTATTAAATTTATTTTGATTAATTTGAGATAAAAAAAAACCTTAGCTAAAATGAGGTGACAAACATCAAACTATTCAAGAGCTACAGTAGATAAACTGAAAAAATAGTATTCGATAGCAATTAAATATAAATTTCATTTCATTACTTTAAAACCATATTTGATCGAGTAAACATTACCCTCAAATCAAAACATACAGCCCTGTAAATAAAAGCAACAAAATAACTGACCACAATCAAACAGCTTAAATAGTAATCAAGGAAAGCTTGTTTTATGCTCATATTCAGCTATTTCTTGAATTATTACCTTCAATTAATTGGTAAAATTGTACAAAGTAAGTCGCTACACCAATTGAAATCTCAAGTCCTTTAGGTGAAGTTATGAACAGTCAAAACTATGTGCCAGATTACAAATCCACATATCAAGTTAGCAATCAGCCTCGCCCACTTACTGGTCATAACCTCTATATTACTGATCAGGCGTTAAAGGAAGCCGTACATATTAATGGGGCCCATTGGGCTGAAGATGACCTGGAGCGGTATGGGGAGGTGTGTGGCAGGCCAGAAATGATTGAGCGGGGTTATGCCGCCAATGAATTTAAACCTATCTTCGAAAGTCACGATCGTTCCGGCCACCGCATTGATTTGGTTCGATACCATCCCTCTTATCACCAGCTAATGCAGCTGGCACTTTCAGAAGGTTTACACAGCTCTCCCTGGACCGACCCACGCGCAGGTGCCCACGTGGCCAGAGCTGCAAAAAATTACTTGCACACTCAGCTTGAAGCCGGTCACGGGTGTCCTATCACTATGACCTTCGCCTCAGTGCCCACTATCGAGCTAAACTCTGAAATCGCCATCGAATGGATACCCAAAATAACCAGCCGCACTTACGATGGAAGTAATCGCCCATATTTTGAGAAAAACTCATTGACGATCGGTATGGGCATGACCGAAAAACAAGGGGGCTCAGATGTCAGGGCAAATACCACCGCTGCAATTCCCCTCGCCGATGGAACCTATGAATTATTAGGGCACAAATGGTTTATGTCCGCCCCTATGTGCGATGCCTTTTTAATTCTTGCCCAGGCGCCCGGCGGCTTATCCTGCTTCTTGGTTCCAAGATGGAGGCCGGATGGTTCGAAGAACCAGCTGGAGATTCAACGCCTGAAGACAAAGTGTGGCAATGTTTCCAATGCTTCTTCAGAAGTTGAGATACGCGGCGCATTGGGCTGGCTAATCGGCGAAGAAGGGCGTGGGGTCAGCGCCATCATCAAGATGGTAGCGATTACGCGGTTTGATTGCATGATGGGCTCATCTGCAGGGCAGCGGCAAGCTGTTATCCAGGCAATTTACAACGCTAGTGAGCGCAAAGCATTTGGCAAAAAGCTGATTGATCAACCACTGATGCAAAATGTGCTTGCCGACCTTCAATTGGAGGTGGAAGGCTCAATTGCCTTTACCATGCGCATAGCCAGAGCAATGGATCAAGAGGGCAGCGAACACGAGAAGATGCTACTCAGGCTCGGGGCCGCGGTGGGAAAATACTGGATATGCAAACGCAGTCCCCATCACGCCTATGAGGCTATGGAGTGCCTGGGAGGCAATGGAGCTATTGAAAACTTTGTTACGGCACGGCTGTACCGAGATGCTCCGATAAATGCAATCTGGGAGGGATCAGGGAATATTCAAGCGATGGACGTGTTACGTGCCATCACTAAAACTCCTGCAGTAATTAGCCACTGGTTTGATGAATTAAACATTAGCCGAGGCATAAACACACAATTTGATAAGGCAGTCGACAAGTTAAGAAACGACCTTTCCGACCTAAATCAATTTGAATACCGTGCACGTCATATTATTGATCAAATGGCCCTGACCATGCAGGCGCACCTTCTGCTACAGGGGAGTAACCCTTGTGTAACTGACGCCTTTATCAAATCAAGAATAGGAATTAACGGCACACACAATACTGGAAGCCTACCCACCGGGATTGATATCGCCACTATTCTGGAGCGGGGAAACCCTCTTATAACTTAAGATACGATAACAATCACTATCACGCCTATTTCAAGCTGATCACTACCAGGGTATAAGACTTCCATCCCATGACAGTAATCTTCCGGTGTCTGACGATGCCAGTTGACTCAAGACATCTACAATACGATTCGCGCTTAGTTCAGGGGTGTAGAGTTTATCTGGGGGCAAATTAGACTGAAAAGGCTTGGACAGTGAAGTATCTGTCGTACCTGGATGAATCGCTACCACACAACTTTCCTCCAGTTTCCGCGCCCACTCAATAGACAGATTCTTAACCAGCATATTTAATGCGGCCTTACTACACCGGTAGCTGTACCAGCCACCGAGCTGGTTATCCATGATACTTCCCACCTTTGCCGAAAGCGACGCCCACAACAAAGGGCGTCTGCGCTTCAAGAATCCATCTAGTGCGCGCGCTAAATGTAAATGGGAAAGTACGTTGACCTGAATCGACTGCAATAGCCAGTGATCATCACATTGCGATAGGGACTTCTCCGGTCCGTGGAACTCATCATGTAAAATGCCACAGCAGTTGATTACCCAACCTGGAGGCTCAGAATGTTCGGCCAAAAAATTTTCAACAATATCGATGGACTCGGCTTGCTCTAGACAAACGGATAAATGGTGTCGCTCACCGACATGGCCAGGAATCATATCAACTGTGATTCGACTCAAGGTCAATAATGTAACTTGAGGGTAGCGCCGAATAATTTCGGCGCCAATGGCCTGCGCGATGCCACCGGAAGCACCGGCTATCAACACAGATTGTGGACTTTCGAGCATACCGGCCTCCATGCCGGATTGTGGAGTTTTACTACTTTCCTTTCTTTTTCTCTCCAGAAGACTGCACTTTCTCAGCTTTGCCCTTGGAGGCTTCCTTAACAACCCTTAGCATCGGCTCATCAGAGCGGAAAATAAGACCGTGAATTTCTGTCGTATTCTGCCCCTGAAGTAGCTGCTGCAAAAACTGTACTATTTGGGCTGAAATTTCCTGCCCCGGCACAAGGACCGGAATACCTGGCGGATAGGGAACAATTTCATCTGCACTGGTCCGACCAACCAGGTTCTCAATAGCTTCTGTGCCATTATCCATCAGCGGCAATTCTTCTGCTTCCGAAAAATAAGCATCTGCCGGTAGACATGTAAAACGGGTAAATTCTGGCAAACGCCTCGGCGACCCGATATGAATACGCTTGTGAGTATTTCCTGCCAATTGCTTAAGAGCATGAATCAAGCGAAGTAATTTGCTCTCTGTACTACCGAGGGTTACAAGTACAGTAATGGTATTGTAGGTGGTCTTTTCCACCTGAATGCCATACTGATCAAACAATTTAATCTGCATTTCATTGCCAGAGTAACCACTCTTGGAAATATCAATAGTCACCTTGGTGGGATCAAGGCGAATGTTATCACTGGCAAGTGGATCAGCAATCAAGTCATCACGTGTTAGCGCGCGGAACACACCTGTCTCATTGACGGCATTACGTAAAATTTCCACCATCTTTAGACATTGCTTCAAACGACCATACCCCTCCATCGCCATTTGTTTACGCGCCACATCTAGGCTCGCAATCATTGCGTACTGAGGACTGGTAGAGGCGTGCATATTCAGGTTTTCGCGAAAACGGAATTCATCAAAGTCCGGGTCTTGCACGTGGATCATACTGGCCTGGGAAAAGGCCGACAGCATTTTGTGGGTGCTTTGGGTCACATAATCCGCCCCACACTCCAGTGCTGTAGGCCGCAACTCGGGATGGAAGAAACCATGGGCAAACCAGGCTTCATCCACTAGCACTTTCACTCCACGCTCATGGGCGTAGTCGATAATTGGCTTAAGGTCGTAACGCAATCCATCATAGGTACAGGAGGTAATTACCAATAGGCGCGCATCACTGTGCTCATCCAGGGCAGCTTCAATATCCGAACGCTTTACCGGCCCGTAAATTCCAAATTCTGGATGCAGTACAGACTTCAGGTAAACCGGCTCACAGCGATTCATCACAATCGCATGGTGAACTGATTTATGACACGCTTGGTCAACGATAATTTTTCCGCCACCACCAAGAATTTGCTGAATAACCACTTTATTTGCGGTAGAGGTGCCGTTGGTCAGGAAAAAGGTATGGCGAGCTCCAAAAGCCTGAGCTGCTAGATCCTGCGCCTCCTGAATAACCGAGTGGGGCTCGAGTAAACTATCTAAAACTTGAACAGAAACAGACAAGTCTGTATTGAAGATATGTTCACCCATAAAGCGATAAAAATCCCCCACCCAGGGACTATTGCGCAAACTGTCACCACCAGAATGGCCAGGTGTATGCCACGCATCCCGAGCTGAGAATACGTATTCTTTTAGAGTGTCGGCAAAAGGAGTCGAAGCTCTTCGAGCAATAAACGCCTGCACCAAGCGGAACATATGGTTGAAATTGCCCTCACGACGATCGAACAACTCATCGAAGCGGCGACGCAAATTTGCCTGGGATTTTGAACCGGATTTGCCCGGCTTGGAGGTTGTTCCAGCAAAACCACTGTGGGCTACGAGGAAGATATTAAGCTGGGAACGCAAAGCGTGAATTCGGTCAGCGATGTCATCTGCAGCATCCAACCCCTGCCCGTCACTGCCACCATCGACAATGACCGCTTGCAGTGAATCCTCTTCTTTTGCCAACCTTTCAGCATCTGCGGGCGTTACGGCTTCAAAGTGAAGGCCAAAAGGATTGTCGTGTACTGCTGCCGTATTATTGAGAGCGGTAATCCACTCATTGGCCAATTTGCTATCAGAACTGACCAGAGCGACCCGGCACTCTAATTCAAGGCTGTTTTCGTTTAGGTTGCCCAACTCAGGCATCTTCAATTCCAAACCCATAATTCTTATCCATCAGCATAGCTTGCAGGTGAGTACAACTTGCTGTATCAATTATTCAACTATTTGATTTTATTAACTTTTATAAGGCCCCCGCGAGTTGCGGTGGCTCTGGAATTCCAGGGCAATAAACACCAGGGGGCAAATACTAATGTAGGAGGGAGGGGAATTCTGCGACTACATTGCATTTGGCGATTTTCGCCAAATGTACCCAGGCATACCAGATCTATTGCCAAGGAAGATAATAAAGTTAGAACTTTGCGCTACGCACAATACCATTAAACATGAGGCAATCCTCGACCCTGTGACGTTGTACCAGGGATAATTGGTGAAGCGGAAAGTAAGCCCATTGGGAATGTTCATCAGAGAGAATGTAGTCACCCTCTTTAATAAAATGGGCTCGAAAAATAAAAACATGTGAATTGAAAGCGTTGTGGTAGTAGATGCCACTGAGATACTCTATTCGCACTTCTCGTCCAAGCTCCTCATGGCACTCCCGCACCAATGCCTCATGGGCAGTTTCACCCGGGTCTAATGCTCCGCCAGGCAAGCCCCAGCTACGCTCAGCATAAGTCGCTTTCAGCTGCAGTACTTCTCCGCCAGTATTCGTGATTACCGCATGGGCACTCAATCGGTAACTATCATCAAAGGCCATGAACAAACCCTGATAACAAGTCAGGTTAAGAAGTGAAAAACGAGAGCCTATTCATTGCGAGTACGCCCTCGTCGTTAAGGTTAAAACCCCTGGGCTAATACAAATCCAAATCCTAAAGTTTGCACTGATTCATCATAATCAAGGAGGCTCTCGCCGTAACCATTGAAATAGCGGATATATCCATCGACGCGTTTCCCGAGAGGGAAGCCCCAGGTCAGCTCCACTGCACCACGATTATCTGAGCGCAAATTGTTACGTAACATCAGTGAAACCATGTGATCTCCATCGCGGTATCGCCCACCTAGTTCAAAATGCCCCAGGTAGTGCTCAATATCCGGATTATCATCATCATCCTTATCTTCAGGGATCCTGTACCAGGGCTTTAGGCTGATTGAATAATTATCCCGCTCAAAAACAAAATTGGCGTAAATTCTATTCCAGCTGCGGGAATAGGGTTCACTGCGCCCATTTGACTGGTGGTTAATCGCCACCTGATTAGCTACATTATTCCAGCCAAATAGGCTCCAATCATTGAGCCAACTCAGAATCAATTCCGGCTCGTGATTTGTTTCACGAAAGGGAGAGGAGTTATCAGAGTTGTATGCCTGCCAAAAGCTACGATTTGTATAGGCGACACTCAGTACAGAAGCCTGCCCCAAAAAACCCCGCCAAATAGGCACTTGCACAGAGAGCTGGAACTGTACTTCGACGTTATCCAAATCCTCAGCTTTATCTGGTCCTTCAATATCTGCCACCCCTCCCTCTTCAGGGGCTGGGTTGTAGACCATTGGCAGCACGTAGTTAGTTTTATGGGAAGCTAAAGTAAAGGGGTTATTGGCGGCATCCCTGATAGCCTGAGCTCTGCCCCCTAACAATACTTCATCTGTCGGAAGGTCTTCCTCATACTCGTCGACAATAAAGTCTGCTATCACCGGATCTTCTTCAAGGGTCAGTTCAGCTCTAACTCTTTCAGCGCAGATACGTCGAATTTCCCTTATCGTGACATCGGCATCCGAAACAAGTATTTGCTCGTTCAAGCAGCGCTTATGGTGGGTCTGCAGGTTTTCTCCCACATCCATAGAAAAAGTTGATTCTGGCGCCTCTTCAGCTAAAGCTGTTGGCAACTGTGCAACTAACCCAACAGAAGAAAGTAATGTGAGCCCGGCAAAAACCCTTCTTCGATAGTAGGACAAAACGCTTTCCCCCAGTCATTTATTGCAATCGTGATGCAAGCTTACACTGGAGAGGATTACAAGTCCCACTACATAATTTTGCGATTATCGTGACAAGATAGCCAATCAGGCTAGCGAAGCTCTAATTTCAGCTTAGATAGAACAGAAAACTAAATAGTGACAGGAATAGAAACAGGAATCTCCATTTAAGCCTATTTGTGTGACCAATAGTGGTTATAAAGTTTCCTCAAGCTGGACTAAAGTAGTCCTTTTAAGCTCGACGACCACTCCAAGTCCCTCAGCCGAACCTGCCACAGGCGGCCAGTACTAGATGGCCAATCGTACCCCACTAACAGGCTCCGACTATCAACATAGCAATGGGCATCTCTTTCAGCTTCATCGCCCTGGTAAATGTAAGCAATAATATCGGAACCCAGTTCCTGAGCCTTCTGGCTCGAAACATCCCCCGCCATTGATCTTGCCGTGCGATGGCTCACCCTAGGAGAGAGCAACTTACCTCGCTGAGATGGATCGACGATATCAGGGGACACAACTTCCAGGCCATTTTCATGTTGTACCAACCTCGACAAGACAGGCCCCATAAAAACCCGCATCAGTGGAAACAAAAGCCGCTCGTCCCCTTCTATATTGAGTTGCTGAGGGCCATTGGGACCTGTCCAGCTGGCTTGAATGTCATCACCTATCGCAGGACTTTTTCCCTCCTCTGGAATTAACTTGTAGTGGGCGCTCACCTCATCAACTTCATCTCGCCAATGCACAACACACTCACTCACTAGCCCCCCTTCCAAAAGAGCAAATACTTCGATCCCAAACCCCTGGTCCCCGACTAAGCGCCGACTGACAAGCGAGCGTCGCCCCTGCTCATCATTCCCTAACTGCCAACTATCTTGCACAGGCATTTCCCTGCCATCACAACTATAGTGATAGCGCCCCTGAGCCAAAGTTGAATTCAATCGCATCGCAGGTTCCCTCCTTGCTCACCGCGCACTAGACCGGTGGTCCAGTACCCAAAAAGTATTGCACACGGAAGGAGTCTGACCTCGTTTTTCGCGCCTCCTTTAATTTAAATTTTAAAATCGCAATATTTGACCTCAGAACTTATAAATAGCTCGATACGATAAAATTGCCCCTGTACTTTTAATATGAGCTATCTAATTGGGGCAACGGGAAATTTTCTAGGCCAGAACACTAATAATGTATATCCCTCGCTAACCTGCATGCCCAGAACAATTTCAACACCCTACAAAGTAAAATCACAACAACAAAAATACCCTAGTTAACCCTGAGAATGTGGCCTATATTTAACTATCGGGTAATTCGATGTCTGTAAAAGTGCTTACATATTCCTCTTTTATTCTTGTTCATCAAAATTTAAACTCACTGTCTTTAGTGAGATCATTTCAAAGCAGCGCCATTCACATTGAGTTCTACATAAGATCGCGGCTTACCCGCTGTAAAACTCATGGAATTTAGTTTTAAAAGAAATGACATTCAATACCCGAATCAAGGATGATGATCCTCTATGCCAACTTTCGCTTACCAATCAATAAATTCGAACGCTAGCACCAATTGCGGAATTGGTGCGTCCAATAGCCAATATTTCACCCGTATGACGCATAATCATCAGGCATCTAACCAGGACCGCTGGCACCTGGTTATGCCAACTGCAAATGGATTAAGGCCACAAATTCCAATCCATGGCCCGGCCCAACTAGTGGCACAGGCGCCACAAGGGTTTATGGGTAAAAATCAGCATAGCGATGCCCAGTTTTTGAACATGATAGAAGGGAAGGCCCGCCAGACACATCAACATCTGTATCGCTCGCTGGGTCAAACCTGTGATTTATTGGTGTACGGAGAAATGGATGGTAGCAATAGTGAATGGAGTTCTATGCAACAGCATGCAGGAAATCTGGTCGGCTCAAACACAACAGGAAAAGCCTGTAACAGTTTTAGTATTCATGCGGCCAATACCACCCAGCATACAATCCTCGGTTCAGGCATGGGTTGGACTGCAGTGAGATCAGGCAATATCAATGTCGTTTTTGTACACGTTCCCAATAGTATTGCCAAAAAACAAAGTGATGCAATCTCCTTCTATCGCTTTATCAACAACCAGGTGATACACGGAGGTTATGGCACCATTGATCTTGTGATGGGCGATACCAATCAAGGGACTGATAGCTTCACCGAAGATGTTCTTAGCAGGGCCACTGGGTCAACCTTTTCTGACGCACATAGTAGCGCTAGCATACAGCCTTCAGATTCTTATGAACGCAGTTTTTCGGGCACAAACAGCACCGCGAGTAAGAAGTATGATGTGGCGATTTACAACACAAGTACAATTCGTGTTAATCAAGTAGGTTATCTCTCACAGAGTACCCCAGTTGCAGTGAACGATGCGAGTATGTCAGCAGCGGTAACTGACCATATGGGAATCTTTATAAGTGTCACCAAGTAAGCAAGGCTTTTTACGACTTGGATATGGGGAATTAAACAATCAGTGGTTGAATTAAAGTACTCAACCACTGATTAGCTAAAGAATTAGGCTACAGCAGCCTCTTGAACCTTCTTGGGAGTAATCCAATTCATATAGTTGCTTGACTGCTGGTTGTTGTATACCAGATCACTGTGCAAATCATTAACAACCTGTGCAGCCCTCCAGGCAGAGAGGCTTAGCTGTGGCTCTGCAATACCATGGCTAAAGCGTCCAGTCCCCAAAAAATAGAGCCGACGATCACTTTCATCACCATTTAATTGGGTTGCAAAAGCGTCATCCAGAAGTATACGTCCCTCCCCATCTCTGGCTATACGATCCTGTAGGGGCGCAATACAAGGAGGCAGTGCTTCACATAGCCCTGTGCACAGAATGACAATATCCGCGTCTAACCACTCTTGCCCATTTGCTCCACCAACTAGATGATTTTGCAGTTGAATTCGATAACTGCCACAACTAGACATATCCACCATTTCACGATTGGGCATTAGCACCACACGATTCGTGTCACCATCAAGGTGTACCAATCGATAAAAAAGCTGGTACAGCTCTTTTAAAGTATCCGGTGAAATCCCATCCGAGGCTAGCTTCTGCTCCGCCACGACTTCTTCCCTACGGTGCTGGGATAGCTGACGGAACACATCTACATATTCAGGTGTAAACCAGTCATTAGTAAATGGGGTTTCATCCAAGGGGAGATAATTACTCCGACGGGAAACCCAGGTGATTTGTTCCGGTTTTCCCCACTCTTTATTAAGTAGGTTGATAACCACCTCAGCTCCAGTCTGGCCACCTCCTATTACAGCAACCCGTTTACCATGGACATCAGGATTGCGCAAAGCAATTTCCAAGGCGTGGAAACAGGATTCAGATAGTTGAGAACGACAAAACTCTGGGATATTGGGTTTCTTACCACCTGCAACACAGATATTTTTCGCTTTGACTATTTCTTGACCTTGAGAACCGTGGACATCCAGTTCAAAATAGCTTCCCTTATCTAAGACACTTTGCACTCGGCTCCCCATTTCTACTGAACTTAAACGCTTTGCAGCCCACGCCAAATAATCAGCAAATTCTCTGCGGGTAACCGTGCGTTGCTCGGCATGTAAAAAATCGTAGAAACGCTTTTTCTCGACAAGATATGCCAGGAAACTATATGGATTAGTTGGATCGACCGGTGTTACCAGGTCTTTTAAATAAGAGGTTTGCATCATGGCTCCGGGCAACATCAATCCCGGATGCCATGAAAATTCCGCTTTTGCTTCAAAAAAACGGTGGGTTAGAGACTTATCCCACATCAGGGAGGCAACAGCTAGGTTAAACGGACCGGCGCCAATACCAGCTAGATCTAATATATTACTCATCATTATACCTCGACGGGGGAAATTGTATGATTTTTTGATTCGCCTTTAGTTGGCTTCTGTTCTGATAACCAAAGGGGGTTCTCCAGATCACCTCCAACTATAGGCACCGGCCTTTCAGCACTATCATCATAACCTTGAGATAACCGCACCCGGTTAATACAAACTCTCTCTATATGGGCTCGAAAAACATCAAAACACTGAAAACGCTCAGCCATTTTCGCGTTTTCTTTCATAACTTTTTTCTGATAAGAACGTAAAACTTGAGCCAATACACTGTAAAATTTAGTCTCAGAAAAATTAAGCTCCAACATCAACTGGGATGAAAGATAACGCAAGACCGTCACAAAATGTCCAGTAAAAAGATCATGAATAATGTAATTTGGAGGCAACTGATCCAACACAGCCAAAGCCGAGGATGGAATATCACTCCGCTCAGGAAAATCTCCTTTCGCGAGACGTAAATCACCCTGAAAATCCTTTAACAGAACACGAGTTACTCGGTCTTCCTTTAGTACCAAAGTTAAGTTTTGAGAATGTGCAACTAAACCAATTCCGTAGCGGCTAAGCAGGTGGTACAAGGGCACAACTGTTGAATCAAAAAGATATTCCAACCACTTTTCAATCGAAAGCCCCGAGCTATTAATTAATACGGCTGCAATGGATTTCCCACTGGAATCTTTCTGCAATAGCGCAGCCATTAAAAGGTGGCGCTCACCCTCTGAACAATGACTTGCAGGACTTTGGCGCCAAGTCGCCCCTAGCATCTCTCGGTATCGGTAAGGTGTCCCTTTTACCTGTTCGTGATGGAGATGAGGAACATGTAATCCAGCAACTTCCTGAAGAATACCCGTACCGCGAGCCGATAAATTTTCATCTCTATCACAGAGCTCCTGCATCCACTGTGATAAAGACGGCCCACATTGCATGTATTTTCCGGGAATTCCACGGTAGCACGAAGTATTTAACACTGTTAAAGGTAATTTAACATGCAAGGCTTGTGGGCGAGACCGATTAGAGAAAGTACGCAACGAGACTTGTGGCAAGTACTCATCACCGAACTCACCCAATAAAATGATATCCCCGCGACTTAGTAGCTGCGCATAATGCTGACGAATATGGTGCTGCCACTGCCATGGATGAACTGGCAGAGGAATAAACTCCCGCCAGTTTATCTTTTTATCCCGGCAGATAGCTTCCAATGACTGCATTTGATTAGTGGAAAGGCTTTCCTCAAGTAACTGCTGCCAATTCCAATCCTCACTATGTCCATTGACAGTCAGATCACGCCGAACTGCCAACCATAAGAAGCGCACATATTCACCCGATTCAGTGCCATAGGCCTTGAACTCTTGCGCGCCCCAGCCAATACGCCCCTTATTGACAATCGCTTTAGGATGCCCATCTAAATAGCACTGTAATTGCTCATCGGTAAACTTGGCCATAGTTTCCGCTGCTTGATCTTCACGTTTTTCAAGTATGGCCACATCGCTAGCGATGGTATTCGCCAATTCATGCAATAAATTACCCAGTGTGCTGGCAGTTATTTTCAGATCTTCAGCAGCATCAATAAAGAACTGAGCTGCATCGTCAGCAACTAATTCTTCATCACCTTGATTTCTTTGAATTGTATCCTCATCAATTTGAAGCCAATCCCAGATAGTCAAACGCGCAGTAAATTCATAACTCACCCCAGACTTGAGCTTAACAACGTAAGATTTATCTAGCTCTTGACGGGCGCTCAAAGCTTGCTCATAGCAGAGTTCAGATAAAGACTTGGCAAGTATTTTCCGATTAGCCTGCTCCCAATAATAACTTTGGCTCATATCTCCCCCATACTCTCAAAGAATTCATCTCTGTCGCAGGTAACCAACGCAGCTCGTTTATGCGGAAAATCAAATTCTTTTATTTTTTTCCAACCAAAAGTTCCATCAATGTACTTTAATAGTGGCCCGTTATCAGCTCTTGGCTCTCCAACCAAAGTCTGAGTTCGACAGTCATCTAGAAACATAAAATGAGATACTGCATTAAACCAAGCTTGAGCATAGCGTCTACCCAAAAAACGACTGTTGCCTACCAGCATATGGGCTCCACGATCAAAGGGTTGGCAGTTGTAGTAAGGGGCTATACGATCCTCAAGTGCCCAGTAAACCTCAAAGTAAGCAAAGGGCACATCATCGAAGCAGGCGATTAGTGGGTATTTATGAGGGTCTTGAATAACATCTTGGATAAATTTCCGTTGTTTATCCATTCCCCCTTCCTCTTCCCAAAACTTCGCTACACGCCCCATGTTCATCCAGCTTGTAAAAAGCTCAAGATCGCTATCTGGATCCAAGTGACGAAGACTAAGGTCCATTTCCAGGGAATAAAAGTGACGACGATATACTTCCCCCTCCACAGGTTTTGCTCGAAGTGGATGCTTTACGCCTTGCTCATTTTCCACCCATCTTAGGGGAAAATTCCCACCATTATTGCCTCGATACCAAAGGTCCTTACGCTGATAGAAATCAGATTTGAGTATTTCATTTATCTTTTTTCCACCTAAACTAATTATTTCAACAAGCTTAATATCTCCGTGAGTGCCAAATACCCAATCCAACCAATTATTTAATCCGGTTGATTCAGCCTCATGACTAGAAATATGTACCTGTGCAAAATCACTAGTTATTCTGTGCCGCACTTTAAAAAAATTATCTAACTCCAACTGACACTGGTAACCCTCACTATCAAGTGTCCACAGCCGTCCATCAGGTAATGCACCTTTTTTGATGCCTTGTTTTTCAGAAACAATCTCTGCGTTATTCATCATTCGATCCTTATTGCTCTACAAGGGCCGAGCTACCAGGCTCTGCGGCAAAAAGCTTGTCAGCTATCTTCAGTGGGTTATCCATTGAGTGGTAAATTGATAAAGGGTCTTCACTCGTTGTTTCGTTCATACCAATAACTGCACATTGAAAGTTACCCTTTGACCAGATCTGAGCAGATTGGAGTAAATATTCTAAACAGCTACGATCTCGTCGCTGACCGTCATAAAGAAGCTGCAAGCGTTCACGAAGTTCACTTAACAAAGCACTTTCGCTTACAAGTCCGGCAGCAGCGATGGCGGAAATTAGTCCAAAACAACTATTCACAATAAGGTAATAGGCGAATAGACGATTAGCCATTTCCTCATTAATAACATTTTCACTATTTTGAGCAAGATTTGGTAAATAGGGCTTCAATAGCTCTTCACCGAGATGACTATAACCGCTACCTTGACAGTCGCGGAAATAACCAGCGATAGGCATGGAACCATTAAAACGCAAAATTAAGTTTTGTTGATGAGCCCCAAATAAAATTCCAAAATCAGCTTGAGCAATTAACAGTGGCTCTATCACCGCATCGAGAAAAGCATTAAACCATCGTTTTGCAGCAATGGCAGAAGATAGGTTTTGTTCCATTGCCAACTGAGAGATAAGTTGAGCTGCGCGACAGAAATCAGCGTCTGGATGGTCTTGAGTTAAAGTTGCCAACAAACAGGTGTTTTCTGCTGCCTCACCGATGAATGGGTTCTCACGGAACATCACCAAACTCTCGATCACCGGGTTTCCTGACTCATCCGCTAACATCAAGTAGGCGGGTTCAGCTAAAACCTGGAAATTTGGGTAACGGCGTGCAAAGTCTTGCCCAATTGGCGTGTCTCGTACTTTCAAGACCTCCAGTCCCCTCACCATCTCCTTCGGCTGCAGGGTGCGCACCGAGTTAGTCAGGCGCAAGCTGAGAGAAAACTTCAACATATAGGGGCTCTCAGCGCTGTACACTGCACGCAAAGATGACGTCGCCCGCCAAGCGCCCGAGCCAACACCCAGCTCAACAACACTGCCAGTTGAAAGTAATTTGGCAATTCTTTGGTCACTCTGTAATTGACGCCACTGCCAAGGGTGAGCGGGCACAGCTACAAAGCCCTCCGGCGGCAGGGGAGCACCATCAGTTACTCGCACCAAACCCGCTAGCTGACCTTCTGAGACTCGCGCTCCGCTAGCACCAGATAAAAACTTGGGATCTACCCCTAACCACATCAGAGAAAAGCTGTTGCCAAATTCCGGCGCAAAGCACTCAGCATCTTGATCGGTAAAGGGTTCCCTACTCTTTGGGGTAGGGTGAATAGAGTGACCACAGAGTAGAGCTTGTTCTGACTCACCAAAAGACAACACATCACCAAACAAACGCTCCATATCTTTGTTGCGCGTCTGTAGGGCTTGGGTCATATTGCGAACGCTAGATTGCACACGCTCCACAAATACCTGTCGTGATTCTTCTCCAGCGCCGGGGAAAAAAGCTGACTCGTCGGCGATCAAACGGGCACACTCAGCCATTGATACTTCTTGGCTTTTCCCGGAGGTCTGCCGCCAAACCATTGGCAGCTCAAATTGATGCCTGCCACACTCGCTTCGGTAGATTAGATTGAGCCAAAGCTCAGCGCCAGTGCTCGGTAATGGCACACAAACTGCGGGAACCCTTATGCCTTGGGGGAGTGACACACCGCTCTGCTCGTACCATTGACCACATTCGGTCTCACGCAATAGCGCATTAAAAAAGCAATTAGCCGACAACCTTTCGCCGGCACATTTGACCTTTTGATCTTCTACAGTCATATTGACCAACTGTTCAGAGGTGGTCAGGCTCAATCCTTGAGCATCAGAAGCTCCTGCGGAGACGCCCGGCAAAGTCCCGTCGAGATCTGGATTATTCATGAGTAAGGTTCTTTTACAGAATTGTAATGCGAATGATTTGTATTTTTATTATCATGTCGTGAAATTTGGTACACATCAAGCTTTTTAATAGGGAAATTATTCGGCTGAGAACCATTGTTTAGGACAAATTTGACAATTGTCCCTAGTTTTATCCCTCTGGAGCCCGAATGCGGAAATCCCTTCACTTCCAAAAAATAAACTGGATTGTTGCGAGCCAGGGTGCGGCCCAGGTCATATTGCTGACCCAGATTCCATTAATCATCGAGTATTGCGGGCTGGATTTAGCCACTCTCGGCGCACTAGTTGCAGTCAGTACTTTTTGCCTGATGATTGCGGGCCCAATCTGGGGAGAGCTAGGCGATAAAATTGGACGGAAGCCAATTCTGCTAGCTGGGCTCAGTGGGGCACTACTATCCCAGATCCTGTTCGTTGCCCTGCTCGTCGCCCTGGCTCAAGGGTACTTGGAAACAGATACAGCGCTTGTGGCCCTGGTTGCCAGCAGAATCCTTTATGGATTAAACGCCGCCGCAATTTTTCCTTGCTGCCAAGCTTGGGCCCTAGAGCTGGGAGAGAAAAACCAACAACTGTCAATTCTCTCAGGGATCAGCGCTGCTGCAAATTTAGGGCGAGGATTAGGCCCCTTACTTGCCTTACCGACCCTTCTAGTGGGTAGTCTTTGGCCCTTACTTTGGCTGGTCCTCCTGCCCTTTTCCGCCCTAACCTTAACGCTTTTTTTACCTCGAGTTCCGGGCTGCACAATAGCTGAAAAGAAAGTCGAAAAAACTCACTTTCCCACTACAACTATTGGGCTTTTCGCGATAGCACTGCTGGGCACAGTAAGCATCGGGCAGCTACAAGTTGTTATGGGGCCAGTACTACAAGACTTATACGGATTAAGTGCATTGGAGGCATCATCGACAACCGCCATTCTTCTTGCTGCTGTCGCCATTTGCGGATTCTTTGTCCAGATGCTGTTAGTTAGAAAAATAGCGCGCCCACTAATCAGCTTTGTAATTGGGGTTCTGTGTATATGCCTGGGCACTACATCACTATCACTCGCTCTAGGCAGCTCCCTTGCGGTGCTAGGCTTGATTCTATTTGTTATTGGTATCGCCTTCTTAGTCCCTGGCTACAGTGCCCTATTAAGTCAAGGGCAACAGCGCAACGGCCGCTTGTTTGGCCTTTTGTCACTGATGCATACCGGAGGCTACACAATTGGCTTTGCAATGGGCGGATGGCTCTACGAAAAAAGCCCTTCGCAACCTCTGGCAGGGATGCTACTTAGTGTTAGCCTAATTGCAGTTCTCACATTAATCAGCCTGGCCATTTCTTGGAAAAAAGCGCCTAAAGTGAGCGCAACCTAACTCCTGGGAAGGTAGCTCAGCAATTACCTGACTAAACGGGTAATTGCTGTCTGAGTGGGGGATCCGAGTGCTCACCCTACAAAGTTAAAGGTAGCGCTGCCAAAACTCAGCTTGCCCCTGTTCTTCATCCAATGTGTATGGCTTAAAGCCGGTCTTAAGATAAGCCGCCTGAGCAGTATAATTTTTTTGCAGAACTTCCAGGGTAAGTTTGCAACAGCCCCTCTTTTTTGCCTCTTTCGCCAGAAAGTCGAGCATGGCAGTGCACACCCCCAGACTTCGAGCAGTTTCACTGACAATAACATCGTGGATATTAACCAGCGGCTTACATAAAAAAGTAGAAAAGCCAGTAAAGCAATTAATGAGCCCTACCGCACGCTCCCCTCGATAAGCAAGAACACTAAAAGCCCCAGGAAAATCTCTTAATGCCGGCAATAAACTAGAGCGGCAGTGATCACTTAGAGACTCACCACCGCCAAATGGATCTCGGGCATATTCATCCATCAAAGCCAAGATATCACTTGCATGTTGCGAGTCGTCGTAATTCGCCAAATCAATCTTTAATGCGGTACCAGCTTCACAATCTGATAAAACCATAAATATTTTTTCCTACCTCCGCAATTACAGCGAAAAAATGCCTTTACAGGCGCCTGATAAGTAAGAGCTGTTGGAGAGCATACCAAAATAATGACCTGTAGCGATCCCAGGGAAAAATAGTAAACTCAATCGGTAAGCTCTGCATTCGCTGTTTCTAAAGTCTCTTTAAAATCAACTTTGTCATCACTCACAAAGTACTGTAAGTAACTGCGTAACCGGGTTCGTCTCGCCAATAACTGGCGCACCCTGAGGCGATGTCGACCTGCCGTCTTAGAGTGTCGAGTGACTCTTTGCCGCCTGCCGGGGACTGAGCTTTTTTTTCTTCCCATGATCCTGAAATCCTTATTAGACCAAGTTTAGGCCGTTAGTCACATTTAAGACTAGACCAAGTTTACTTGGCGCACACGAGCAAAGCCGCTATTCTGCTGTCTACATGTCCAAATGGTCACTTCAGGATACAATCGCATTGCACCCGCTTAACCACTTATTACAAAATAACCAACATTGGTCCGAGGCTACCCGTCAAGAAGAGCCAGACTTTTTCCTTCAATTATCTGAACAGCAAAGCCCTGAATACCTGTGGATTGGCTGCGCAGATAGCCGCGTTCCCGCCAATGAGATCGTCGGCCTTTTACCCGGCGAGCTTTTTGTTCACAGAAATGTTGCCAATGTAGTCGTTCACTCAGACCTGAATTGCCTATCAGTACTCCAATATGCTGTGGAGATCCTGAAAGTAAAACATATTATTGTCTGTGGTCATTACGGTTGTGGCGGCGTCCAGGCAGCCCTCAACAATGATCAGCTGGGCTTAATTGATAACTGGCTGCGACATATCCAAGACGTTAGGGATAAACATCACACTTTGATCGATATTTTTCAACAACAGCAGCGTACAGATCTGTTGTGTGAATTAAATGTCCTGGAACAGGTGATACACGTGTGTCAGACAACGATCGTTCGCGATGCCTGGCGTGCGGGTCAAGAACTCACCGTCAACGGTTGGGTTTACGGCCTAAAAGATGGCCTGGTACATGATTTGGGTATTTCAATTAAGCACCCGGGGGAAATTGCTGATATTTATCAAGGTGCCCTTAGTAAAATCTCTCAGCGCAGCACTGAATAATACTATTGCCCGACTGCCTTCGTTTTTACCACTATAAATGGGGTTAACCCGGTAGTTTTAGCTACCGAGCTCAGCTCTGTTTGGTGAAAAAACATGTCGGCATACAGAAAGTGGCAGTGCCAGAACTGCGGCTGGATATACGATGAGTCCAAAGGTTGGCCCGAGGATGGAATTCTTCCCGGTACTCGCTGGGAAGATATACCTGAAGACTGGTACTGCCCGGAGTGTGGTGCAGCCAAACAAGATTTCTCCATGCTGGAGATTGGCGCCGATACCACTCAAGCCCGCTTAGCTAGCAATGATGGCTTTCGAATCTGGGAGTGTATGGTATGTGGCTGGACATACAATGAGGCCGAGGGATGTCCACAAGATGGCATTGCTCCCGGTACTCGTTGGGAGGATATTCCCGACGAATGGAATTGCCCTCAATGCGGCGTTAGTAAACAAGAATTTGATATGGTTCTTGTAGGCCAAGCCCCCATCGCCCCGTCCCCTTCAGCCAACCAAAACACAACCACTACAACCTCAGCACCTTTAGTTATTATTGGCACAGGGCTAGCCGGGTATAATCTGGCGCGAGAGTTTCGCAAACTTACCCCCCGGTCCCCCCTCCTGTTAATCACTGCCGATGATGGAACTTTTTACTCCAAGCCTTTGCTGTCAGCCTCTTTCTCTCACGGCAAGACTGCACAGCAACTCAGGACTTCCAGTGCTGAAGATATGGCTCGCGAACTCAATGCACAAATTCTGGTTCACACGCGGGTAATACATATAGATCGCCAAAATAGAACTCTGACGATTCAGCAGGATGGTGCAGAGCATGTATCCAAGATTCCCTATGGAAAGCTAGTTCTGGCAACCGGGGCCAAGTGCCGCAAACTTCCCCACTATGAGGGGGATGCCCAATCACATATCTTTCGCATAAATAATCTCAGAGACTACCACCGTTTTCGCACTGCCGTGGTGGGGCGCAAGCGCATACTACTCCTGGGCGCTGGTTTGATTGGCTGTGAATTTGCCAACGATCTGGTACAGACCGGCTTCGCAGTGGATCTGGTTGACATGGAGCAATGGCCACTGGCGACACTGCTGCCGGAAGTCGCCGGGCGCGATCTGCAGAGAGCCCTGGAAGACTATGGCGTTCGCTTCCATGGGGGCTCATCATTAAAGCGTATCGAGAAATTGAGCACCGGTTTCCGGGCCCAGCTGAGTAATGGAGAGCAAATAGAAGCGGATGTCGTTCTCGCCGCACTCGGACTTGAGGCTAACACCGGCTTAGCCTCCATGGCCGGTATCGCCGTGCAAAGAGGTATTGCTGTAGATCGATATCTGCAAACAAGCGATCCCGATATCTACGCCCTGGGGGATTGCGCAGAAATAGACGGCCATCAGTTACTCTTTGTCGCCCCCCTAATCAGCTGTGCGAAGAGTCTGGCACATACTCTGTCAGGAAATCTGACTCCCGTTTGCTTTGGCGTTATTCCTGTGGCCGTAAAGACAACCCTGCACCCAACTACCGTTTGCCCGCCAAGCCCTGATACCAAGGGGACTTGGCAAATCAACAAAGAAGATTCAGGGGTTTGCGCCGAATTTCGCGACGAAAAGGGCAATTTAATGGGTTTTGCCCTTACCGGTGGTGCGATCGCCCTCCGGGAAAGGCTCAGTCAAGAGTGCCAGCCAATTATGAACGATCAGTCAGAAAATGACTGATAATCATACTTATTTTAATAGCTATTCGAGGTAAAGCGCGCAAACCGTTAACTTTTGCCTTAAAATGGCGGCCCTTCAAAGTTTTGGTACAAGTAGCCTTAGTATGACGACAGAGAAAAGCCGTACGATTTCCCCGTCACCCGAGCAAAGCCGGCTACTGCGGGACACCCTCGGCCACTTTGCTACCGGTGTAACTGTCATTACCACTCAGGATACCAATGGCCAACCTGCCGGCATGACGGCTAACAGCTTTAATTCCGTTTCCCTGGACCCCGCCCTGGTTCTATGGAGTATCGATAAGCAGTCCATGGGCTATAAAGCATTTACCACCCGGGAGCACTTTGCCGTGCATATCCTGCGAGCAGACCAACAACATGTCTCAAACCTATTTGCTGGTCGAGGGGCAGACAAGTTTGGACAGGTCAACTGGTATGAAGGCCCCAATGGTATACCTCGCCTAGAGGAGTGTGCAGCCTATTTCCATTGCCGCCGCGCGCAGTGCATTGATGGTGGAGATCACACAATATTGCTTGGAGAGGTGCTGGAATTTGCCGCTTTTGGTGGTGAACCCCTGGTCTTTCATCAAGGCTGTTATCGTGCATTGGCTGGAGAGTAGCAGCTCACTTTTTGGAGCCTAATCACTACCCAAAGGCTATAAAAATAATTTTTTAATGCCAATTAACCAGTATTTGGCAGAAACTTTGGTGTTGCATTAGTGACCTCGTAATAATTTAAGGGCAGTCTGAAGCAAACCATGAAAATGGACTGATAAGCCATGACTTCAACTACGCTCTTCTGTTTCGCCCACCGGGGCTATCAACAGCGAGCCAGTGAAAACACTCTCCAAGCAATCGGGCATGCGTTGGAACTCAACGTCGGGGGTATCGAAATTGATGTGTGGAATATTGGTGGGCAGCTTCTGGTCAAGCATGACCGGCGACTCGGACGCCTAATCGCGGGCTCTGAACTCATCACTGAAATGCATCCCGATGCCCTGAAAGAGAGACCTCTCCCTTGCGGGAATAAGGTCCCTACATTAAGGGAAGTCCTGGAACTTGTGGGAAATAGTGCCCAACTCAATATCGAGCTGAAAGGGCCTAACTGTGCAGCCCTTTTCGCGGATGAAATCCACACCTTTACGCAGGATACTGGTGCAAACTACGAGCAATACATCGTCTCCTCTTTTGATCACCGCCAGTTGTACCAGTGCCTGCAATTAGCTCCTGAGGTTCGGCGGGGAGTTCTGGTTTCCGGTGTTCCCCTCGATCTTGCAGCCTGCTCTGCTCCATTAAAGGCCTATTCATTACATACGAACGTAGATTTTATAAATGCAGATTTAATAGCCGATGCAAAACAGCGCGGGCTTAAGAACTACGTATTTACCGTCAACGACCCCAACGATTTGATACTGTTGGCAGCTCAAGGTATTGATGGGGTTTTCACTGATGAACCTCAAATCGTATCCGATTTTAATGCCCGTGTTGAATTCACAAAAACTGGCACTTAGACGTTGGAGAAGATCCCCTTCACCAATTAAGAGAACAGACAGTAACCCGGGACAATTACCGGGCTACTGCTCTGAGTTAAAGCAGGAAAAGACTCGAGGCTAAATAGTCTCCCCTATTTATACAGCTTAAAACTCTGCGCTAGCACGTAAATACCAATAACCACCATTAAAGCCAAATGGTGATGTGAGGGCATGGCGTACCCCGAGATATCGCAATGTGGGCTCCTGCTCATCATCAGGCATTACGTCAAAGATATTCTCGCCCCCCAGCGACAATTTATAATTTTCATACAGCGTAAACGTCGCTTCGATATCAACGAGAATTTCACTGCCATAACTATAGGTATCACTGGCATCCCCAGCACCAAACAACCCGCCTGTTGATTCCCAACTGCCATAGCGATTAAAACGCAGGTACCCTGCAAATAAATCACCCGTATCCAGATCAAAAGTTAAAGTCGTTCGATCACTGGGAACTTGGTTTTCCAGGTCAAATACCCGTGAGGCATTGATGGTATTTGGCGTAACACTGGTAACTTCCTGGCGATTGTGATTGTGGCGTAAATCCACCACCAATAAACTTTCAAAAATCTCGAAATCACTGGTAACTGCCAGATCTATACCAGACACTTCCGAGTCATAAGCATTGACGAAATAGTTTGCATTGCTGCCGTTGAGTAGTGCTGCATTTTCTATACCGGCATTTTGCAACAGAATCACTTCGTCATCTCCGATGGCATTGTTGCGCAGAGCCAGGCGATCCTCGATGTCGATGTTGTAGTAATCTATTGTCACACTGGTATTGTCCAGTGGGGCAAAAACCGCACCCAAGGTGAAACTGGTGGATTCCTCCGGTTCCAGCTCAACGGCTCCGAGCGCTGATGCCACCGGATGAGCCACAGGATAGGTTCCATTGGGTATCAGGTTGCCACTGGAGTCTGTCGTAGTAGTAACATTTAAGGTATTCACCTGTCCGGGTGTTGGCGCCCTGAAACCAGTATTTACCGTCGCTCGAAATGCCAGTTGTTCATTCACATCATACCGTGCTGACAATTTCCAATCCGATGTCGAGCCAAACTCATCATATTCCTCTAACCGTAAAGCCGCTCCCAAAGTCAGAGCCTCAGTCACATCGGCTTCAAGGTCAATATAAGCTGCAATACTCTCGCTACTGAAACTGCCCAGCGCTTCAATCGGGAAACCCTGAAAACCATCTGAACCCACACCAAAGTACGCAGCAGTTGGGCCTACCGCAGTGGACGCTGCATCCCCCCTACCAATTGAGTAAGTCTCTTCACGCCACTCAGCGCCGAATGCAAGGTTCAATGGCGAAGCAAAAGCCATGACATCAATGGGGTAGACAAAATCCGCATTGAGGCTGGACTCTTCCTGCGTGAGGGTTCCCGGCTTGAAGGAAGTAGGAGACAAAATACCCAAACTTGGATTGATTGAATTTTTCAGGACATAGTCCACTTCATTTTCAGCCAAACGTCCGCGTAGATCCCAGGAGAGGCCATTGGCAAGCTCTCCACGCGCCCCGAATACAGCAGCGATATCATAAATATCTGCACCAAATTCAGGGTTGTAGCCGCCGGGGAACTGAGTATAAATTGGGTTTCGCAACACGTACCCACTGTCGCTGGAAGTATCTGCTACCAGGTAATCCGAGGGGTTTAGGCCTTGCTCCAAAATAGAATCCACTAAAGACTGGGGAGCTGGGTCGGGCATGTAGTCGATACTATTCGGATCAAGGGGATCATTAGGGCTGTCTACTTGCAGGGTACCTCTCGCAGTAAACTGGTGTTCTGGGTCGAGCACCGGTCCACGATAGAAAAAGTCAGAAATTGTTTCATTTTGTGAATAACCGAAATTTCCATAGAGCTCTACCGAATCAGAGATCTCCAGGCCGCTGTTAATAAAAAACTTCAGGGACTCAACATCGGGATCACCCCATCTCTGACCCAAGCCATCCAGTGGTACTAAATTATTTCCCACAACTGATCCTACCTGTTGCGCATCTGGCCGCGCTTCGCTGCGCCAGGTTTTATCTGCGCGGGAGAATTCAACGGTGCCATTAATAAATCCTGCATTACCCAGCGCAAATCCCGTATTTGCGGCAATACTCATCCGGGTTCCATCCCCCTCAAAATATTCTCCTGTCTGAGCTGATAAGCTAAATCCCTCTGCATCATCCTTCAGGATAATGTTAACAACACCGGCAATCGCATCGGAGCCATATTGTGCTGAAGCGCCATCACGCAAAACCTCAACTCGCTCTATAGCCATAGAGGGCAGCGCAGAAAAGTCGACGGCTTGGGCACCCTGGTTAACTGTGCCCAGGGGGGCAAGCTGCAAGTTAACCAGCGCAGAGCGATGGCGGCGAGTTCCATTGACCAGTACCAAAGTTTGATCTGGGGATAAATTACGTAAAGTTACCGGGCGGATAAAAGCGGTGCCATCAGCAATTGGAAATCTCTGCGTATTAAATGAAGGGGCAATTTTTGCCAGGGACTCAGTAAGATCAAAGCTCGCTTGATCCGCAATGTCCTCTCCGCCAACCACATCTACCGGAGAAAGAGTCTCGGTGGGAGATACACCCTCTTTGCGTGTACCTGTGGTTATCACTTCCTCCATTGCCCGATCAGCAGTATTAGAGGCACCCTCTTCCTTTTCCTCAGCAATCGCATACCCACCAGAGTTAAAAATCGCAACTGCCACCGCCAATGACAAAGGTCTCAACAAGTAACGCTTCATATTCACCACCCTCTCTTCTCATTATTAACATCAAACAGAACATCACCGGATAATTCATCAAAGCAATGCACATCAAATTAGATCCGTGCAGGGGTTAAACAAAAAAAGCGGCATACTGACGTTCCGTTAAGTTGCATCCATGCCAGAAATTAGTGCACGCCTAGGGTAGATCTTTTACGCGATTAAATGTCAACTTCCAACAAATCAAAAAATTAATGTCGCGATATTTATTTTAAAAGGAGGAGGTACACGTTTAGCAAATGCCAAAAACTGCCAAACGTGACTTTTAGAAAGGCTGAAGCAAAAGTGACAGCAATGAATTCACTTAAAAAAATAAATAGGTGAAATCAGCACCGTCTATTGAGGTGTATAAGTAACGTCAACCTCATAATCCGATCCCAGGCGACTGTAACCCCGCACCATAAAATAGGCTTCACTCTCACCACTTGGCACGGTTAAGGAACAGTTCTCAGAGCTATCTCCCTCATAGGGACGGCAATCGTAATAGCGCCAAGTAGGTGCCGCACCAAAACGGACATATAGATCGGCATCATTAGTACCGGTCATATCCGCGATAAAATCTGTACCGGGCGTTACACTGAGAGGTCCATAGTGATCCTCCGAACCTCGACCCACATCACCACTAAAGGTTTCTGTTTGTTCCTCACCGGGGTCTGGATCGGGATCGGGGTCCGGATCGGGGTCTGGGCCCGGATCATCCCCTATATAACCCTTGGCCAATTCAGCGACATAGGCAGCAGCAAGCTTTCCAAACTTCACCGCATGACTGGCATCTCCACCACTATTAGCGAGGGTATCACTTGAAGTGTGGATATAAGGGTTTGAGCCATTAAAAGTCGCCTCAAAAGGAAAGGAAACCGGATAACCCTGGTTATACCAAGATGCGTGATCAGAACACGCATAACCACAATAAGTTGTTCCAACAGTAAGGCCGCTCAGGTAGGTCTGGGCCAGATCCTCAAGAAAGCTATTCTGGGCACTATTGGTGTAATCTCCAATAATATAGATATCACTATTTGAGCCATAGTAATTAGTCATATCCAACTGCAAAGCACCTATCACATTTTTATTCTGTGATTTGTAATCGCTGGCAATATCATCTGACCCCCGCAGCCCCACTTCCTCAGCAGCGTACCCCATAAAAGCCAGCGTTTTATCCGGCTTATAGTCTGTAGCGACAATTGCATGAATGACGTCAGTCAATGTTGCTATGCCAGACGCATCATCGTCAGCCCCCGGCGCTCTCGTACCTTCACCAGTGCCAAAACCGACCGTAGAATCCAGGTGCGCCCCCAGCACGATAATTTCATCCGGGTCAGTTTGCCCCTGAATCGTCAAAATTACGGAGGGTTGCGCCCAACTATGGCTATAAAGTTCGACAGAGGCATCACTTCGTGAATTCGTTAATGCCTGCCACTCATCCCTTATCCACTCAGCACCATCCACGCCGGTTGAAGTGGTGTAATAGCGATTAGTAAAATTCGACAAACTTTGAATAGTCGACCGTATATTAGACTCTGAGATCTCTGCTTGCAGGGCGTTAACCACATCTGTATTATCAATAGAGTAAGCGATCACGTTATTCACTGTTGTCGTCAGCGATGAAATCTGGGCAGCTTCTGCTTCCTCCAATGAGTCATGTACCATAAAGCCGCCACAACGGTTATGGTTGATGTGCATCAGAGTCGATATTTCGGAAAGATTCTTTTCATTAACTTTTAGAATAGTGACTCCGTTACGTTCCTCACCTTGAATCGCGAGTGGTTGCTTAGCAACCAGGCTACTGTTTTGCTTTAAGGTTTTATAACCATCACTACCTATAGTTATCCACAGCTCTTGTGCCATAACAGCGCCGGGGAGTGCAAGAACCCCAACTAAAGACCTACTAATAATTTTTTTCATTATCTTCTCCACATTAAGTTAGCCCCCTGCGAATCCCTGATATTTCAAAAACACAGGCAGGCAATAAACACACATGCAAGAAGCCTGCACAAACAGCAGTTTTGAATCTCAATAATATTCAAATAATACAAAAATCAATAAGGATGGAACTACAGGCCATACCTATAAACAATCGCGGACAATCCAGAAATATTTTTATTATTCGAATTTCGAAAAGCGCAGAGAGAACAAACAAAACCGGATTGACCAATCCGGCAAGGAAAAGCTAGCACATTCAAATAAATACTAAAACAATTTGGCATCTTTCAGCGTAAGAGCCGCAATAAACTTTAAGCGGATCACAAATACACAAAAAACATAGAATATAAAAACACTATTAATAGCAAATAGAACTAGGAATAATTTCTGAACTAAAGGGTTTTTCAGCCCTTTATTTTAATTAGATCTACAAGAAGAATTTTAAGATTGCAACTCACACAGAATCTACCCAATCAGGAATCCTCCTTTTTAATCCCTGCTGGCTTTGTAAAACAGCGGCTGCACATAAAACGGTCTCATCAGCATATTTTCTGCCTACTATTTGCAGACCTATTGGCAGACCATTCCCTGAAAAACCGCAATTGATTGATATTGCCGGATGGCCTGATAAATTGAAGGGGTAGGTATAAGGTGTCCAGGAATACCATAGAGAGCCTGGATTATTATCCGGCACATTGGCCCCAGCACTAAATGCGGTAATGGGTAAAGTTGGGGTCACTAACAGATCATATTTCAGAAAAAATTCCTGTAATCGCTCGACAAAGTTATCTCGCCACTTCAGCGCATCGAGATAATCAGGTAAGGATAATTTGTCCGCTTGTTCTGCGACCTCTAACAATTGGGGCTCCACCAGTTGGCGCCTGGTACTATCCATCGCCCTAAAGATACTCGCTATTCCCGCGCAAAATAGACAGCCAAAAGCTGCACTAGCATCATCAATACCTGGGTCAACCTCTACAACTTCAGCACCCAATTCCTGGAAGTGCATTACACTAGCAGAAACGTTGCTCACCACCATGGGGTCAGGTTCTACGTAACCAAGACTGGGGCTGTAAGCAATACGCAACTTTCCTGTTCTTTCAATCAACCTTCCCTCTATAGCTGCAAGGAAATCAATGTTCCGACGTGGTATTGCGCGGATATCCCGGTGATCCGGTTCACTGATTACATTCATCATCAGTGCACAGTCTTCCACCGTCGATGCTAAGGGCCCCACATGCACCAGGGAGGAGAAGGTACCTAATGGCCAATGGGGAACCTGCCCATAACTCGGTTTGAACCCAACCGTGCCACAAAAGCTGGCAGGAATCCGGATAGATCCACCACCATCAGCCCCCACAGCTAGAGGGCTCAATCCCAGTGATACTGCAACCGCGGCCCCGCCACTCGAACCACCTGATGTCTTATCCCTATCCCAGGGGTTTCTCGTAATACCGTCTATGGCATTATCCGTCACCGCCTTCCAACCAAACTCCGGTGTCGTGGTTTTCCCTATTGGTATGTACCCATGGCGTTGCAAAGCCGCAATGCAAGGGGCCGCACAACCCAATGTTGTCTCTGGGTCAATAATTTGGGAACCGAAAACTGTCGGCCACATCGGCGTGTAAAAAACGTCTTTTATTGCCACCGGCACTCCGTCAAGCAACCCTTTGACAGTACCAGACATATAGCGGCGCTCAGAGTCCCGTGCGTAGGCAATGCTGGTCTTCCTGTCTATCAGACAAAAAGCACTGACATGCCTATTTAGCTTCTCAATTTGATTGAGTAGCCCCTCGACAACCTCAACCGGCGAAAAACACTTCGCCCTGTATCCGCGTAACAACTCGAGAGCAGTCATCCCAACGAAATCGCTCATTGACCCAAACTCACAATTACCGGCCCCTTAACACCATCAGACTAGTCGTCAGCGGAAACTTATCGGCGCCACGGTTGGTAGCAATTTGTTAACATAATGGCCATATGAAACTAGCGCTTCAGCTGCCAGTCAGGATCAATTGAGTAGGCTGTAGCAAAACTAATGAGATGGAAAAACACCGTGAAGTCTACTCCTACAATTGCCCTCCTCTTATTTTTAGCAACCTCAATCTCAGGGTGTGCCACCATGAGTGAAGATGAATGCTATGTCGCAGATTGGCAGGCAATCGGGTATGAGGATGGCGCAGCGGGAAGGGACTTATCCTACCTGGGGAGACGCCGCGAATCCTGTGCAAAATATGGCGTAACGGTCAATACTAATGCTTACCGGGGTGGGCGAGGTGAAGGGCTGGAGCTTTTTTGTACCGAGCTGCGCGGATTTGACCAAGGGCGCTCCGGTAACCACTATAACGGTGTCTGCCCCGCGGACCTCGAAGGATTATTCCTGCGGGGGTACAATTCAGGCCAGGATATTTTTCTTGCCAAGTCAGCCGTTGAGGAAATTGTGTCGGCAATTCACAACCTGGAGTTGGAGAGAGAACACATTCTCGATGACATGACAGAAATTGGTGCAATGTTGGTCGATGAAGCAATCGACAATTCCGAACGAGTAACACTTATCGCTGACGTCGCTCGCCTAAAGGTTAGGCACTCTGAGCTAGGAATGGAAATAGCGGACTTACAATACGAACTAATGCAACGGGAGGCAGAGTACCAGCAAGCCCTAGCCCGCTCTCCTTACCTATAGGTCTCTACCCCATCGAGGATACCTCTGCGGTCACTCTAGTCCGCAGGGGTTAACACCTATATAGCTTATTCCAATCAGCACACATCCTTCCCAGATTTACGCCACCCTCTGTGAGTAGCTAAGGAATTCATATTAGAAAAGAAAAATAGGTCGGCTCTACAAATAATTCGATTGCACTAGAGCTGAGTTATCACCCTACCCGCCAACTAGAACATCCGTACTAAGGGCCAAGTGGTAGTAAAGCTTTGTGAAAATTTTTCCCTTTTCTAGGGAACTGTATTAGTGCTGATCTTTTACCTTACCCCTCATTGATTTCACCTGAGAACGACGATTTTTTGCTTGTAAACGGCGCTCCTTGGCACCTCGACTGGGCTTGGTAGCCACACGAAACTTTGGCCTGAATGCGGCTTTATCCACCAGCTCCTGTAATCGCTCTAGGGCATCTGCACGGTTTTTTTCCTGGGTCCTAAACCTCTGGGCCTTGATAATCACCACTCCATCTGAAGAAATACGCCGATCTTTGAGCTTCAAAAGGCCATCTTTAATTAGCTGAGGAAGTGAAGAAGCCTGAATATCAAAGCGCAGGTGAATTGCACTGGAAACTTTATTTACATTTTGGCCACCGGCGCCTTGAGCGCGTATCGCACTCATTTCAATCTCATCTTGAGAAACCAATATCCTGCCTTTTCCATAAACCATAAATATCCAAAGCCTGAGCTACATCGTTTTACTAAAAATACAAAACTCTATGACTATTTTGCCCAAATAGTGCAGCTATTAACCAGTCCCGCCACACAGATACAATTCGCCATTGACAGAAATCAATATACCGAAAAATGCTTTCTATAAAGTGAGGATATCAGGGGGTAAACCTCATTTACCGGGAAACCCTCATTAAGTAATATTGCGCCAGCCAAATAAAAGCTAGTGAAGCGGCCTGAGAGCCGACCAGAATACGCGGGATGATTAGTGACTTATTTTCAAGTCTCAGTCAAATCCGCTAACATTGCCCAGCTTCCTCGAAGTACTGGAGCAAAGAACAATAAAGACTCGCGCCCTGTAGTTTCCTCTGGACTGCTCCCGATGTCTCCGCGGGTGTGAGATTACCGCGACAAGGAGAAAACCATGCACAACGCCAAGCGTAGCCTCGCAGCGGCCATTGCACTCGCAACAATGACAAGCTCTGCAGCTTTTGCTAAAGACACCGCCTTTTCCCAAGTTATCGCCTTTGGTGACAGTCTGACTGATGTTGGCAACTACGATGTGTTCACTAATGGTGGCGACGATCGTGAAGTAGCCATTAGTCTTTTATCCCAGAATCTCGGCTTGGGTGCAGTTACACCGTCTTGTGCAGGTATGCAATCTTCCTTTTGCCTACCCACCGTAGACCCCTCGTTGAGTGCAGAGGATCTTGAAGATTCAGTTACTGCTCAGATTGCTGCTGGCTTGAGCAATGCTGGTACAGGCTGGGCCGTAGGTGGACATAAAGCTGCTGATGTTCTGATGAATATCATCGGCCCCGACAACTATGCGGCCTACCTGCAGGCATATGGCCTAGAAGCTGACCCGAGCCGTCATAACTTGTTAAGCGCCCTGATGCCAACCACTGGTGACGAGGGCTTAACGCCCAACTATCCAGACTCCCAACTGTTGGGCCAATTGCTAGTACAACAGGCCACAGCAGCCCAACTAGTAGCTGAAGCTGAAGCAGCTAAGGCTGAGGGAGATATGGCTACTTATGCCGAGCTGATGACCCAGGCCGCCGCTATGAGCGATGCCATCGAAGGCACCTTTGCTGGTCTTATCGCCACATCTGGAACCTCGGGTAACCCACACCCACTGGGAATGGGCTACCTGGAAAGCACTCTGGGAAGTGCTGATCACAACGCTCTTTATTGGGTAAACGGCGGTGGTAACGACTTGCTCAGCGGTTTCGAAGATGTCGTCGCTGGCACCTCAACCATCGAAGAAGTCACTGCGGACCTAGACGTTGCGTCAACTATGCTGGCAAGCGCAGCTGGCGCCCTGTCCGATGCAGGTGCCAATTACATCCTCGTATCCAATGTACCCGATGTCAGCAAAACTCCTGGCGTTTACGCTGCTGCATATGAAGCCGTTTACTCCAGCGACAATGCAGAGGCTCTGCAAGCCGCGGTTGATGCTGGACTGATGACCCAGGAAGATGCGGATGCCCAGCTGGCCACCGCCTTCGAAGAGATACTTTTCGAAGCAAGTAGCACTTCTGAAACCTTCAACTCAGCACTGTTAGCTAAGGCCAAGGATATCGACGGCGTTCTGATGGTTGACCAGGCAGGTATCCTGAAAGTCGCCCTCAATAACCCGACCATCTTTGGTTTATCCTCCTCAGAGAACCAACTGTTTTGTTACGACGGCAGTGGCAACGACTGTATTGAGCATTCCGTTTATGGCATTAACGGCACCGACCCCGATGCAGACAAGCTGATCTTCAACGACAGTGTTCACCCCACTCAAATTGGTCAGGAAATCCTCGGTGACTACTACACCGCAATCGTGAATGCTGCTCAGGTTGCCGGTCAGCTGCCGGATATCGCAATCCAGGCTACTCGCACCCACACCAACAGCCTTGACGAGAGCTTGGCTAGTGTTCGTTACCGCACCGCTCAGACTGGCGTTTTCGCCGGTAGCTCCCTGGGTAACGTCGACTACGATACCGATTACACCGCCAATGTCAGGGGAGATGGCTATTCCAATATTCTCGGCCTGACTTACGCCGTGCGCGACAATGCGGAAATCGGTTTTGCAGTGAGCCGCTCCAATATTGATGTGGATAATTCACAGCTTGCTATTGACTCCACTTCAACCAACTACAGCGTCTTTGGCCGTATGCACTACGACATTTTCTTTGTCGAAAGTAACGCGACCCTGACCGATGTAGATTACGATGACGTCAGCCGCGCTGTCGCTCTGGGTGACACTTACAACGGCAACCTGACTGGCAATACGTCTGGCGAGAGCTTGTCCCTGGGAATTACAGCCGGTGCCAACCTACTCAGTAGTGATACCTTCCAGTTCGGTCCATTTGTAAGCTTTACCAAGGTCACTACTGATGTAGACGGCTACACCGAAGACGCTATCGAGGGCTTCACTTATACCGACTTGAGCGGTAATGAGCTCGACCCTCTCGGCATGCACTACGGCGACCAAGAACGCCGTATTAGAAATATGCGTTTTGGTGCCTTCGCTAATAAGAGCTGGGATACCATTAACGCTTACGCCGAAATCTGGTACGAAGATAATAACGGCACAGAAGAAGACACCATTGAGGTTGGCGTGAAATCCATGGAAGGCAATATGAATGCCATGCCAAGCTACGCCAGTGTCGATGAGGGCATCTTCAACGGTGGCATGGGTATGATTGCCGGTATTCGCTGGCAAGCAGCTGACGCTATCGCTGTTAGCGCAACTGTCGCTTCCCGCCCAACGACTGAATCTGCCTCTGTCAATTTGACTTACCGCTTCTAAGCAACACTGTGCCCCCTTTCAGGGGGCACAGTCTCCCCCCTTCTTATTGATCTGCAAACACCAAAACTTTCCCACTCCACTTTGGCGTTGGAAGAACAGGGATTCTCATATGTTTAAGCTGGAGACTGACAATCTTATTATCCAAGAGATAAATGCAGAACAAGACAGTACCCTAATTCTATCACTGCTCAACGACTCTGCGTTCCTACAAAATATTGGCGATCGTGGCGTGCGTACTAAGGAAGATGCCTACCAGTTTATCCTGAACGGCCCCGTTGCCATGTATCGGGAACACGGCTTTGGTATGTACAAGGTGTCCTTGAAAGATAGCACTGCTATAGGAATCTGCGGATTAGTCAAACGCGCAGGACTGGATGGTATCGATATCGGTTTTGCCTTTTTACCTGATTTTCGCGGCCGGGGCTTCGCTCTGGAATCGGCACAAGCTGTCATGCAATACGCGAGAGAGGAGTTGGGCCTACGACGCATTCTGGCCATTGCACAACCCAGTAACACGCCCTCAATTAAGTTATTAAAGAAGCTGGGCTTAAGTGCTGAAAAAGAAATTGTGCTGCCCGGTGAAACGAAAACAGTATTGTTACTGGCTTGGCAGCAAGAAGTAATGGAGAAAAATTTCTATTCGGAATAAAGGTTATCCACCCAAAAACTATTTGCGATAACAGCTTTGCCTGTTCTAACAAAATAAAAATACCACACAGACCCTGTGGTTTTTCATTGACATGCAACCATGCTGGTCTAGTCTCCAACTTACTATTAAGGAGAGGACTGCCATGATTATCGCAACCGATATGCCAGAAGTCAGTCGATGTGCCGCCAGCCAATGTGCTTACAACGCCAACGATGCTTGCCACGCCAGGGCAATTACCATTGGTGACGGTGCCGATCCCGACTGTGATACTTTCTTCACCAACTCCCGTCATACAAGCAGCTCCCGTACCGCCGGTGTTGGAGCCTGTAAAATGGAAGACTGTAAATTTAATGATGACTTCGAGTGTTCAGCAGAGAGCATTCAAATTGGACTGATAGGCAAGTCCCAACACTGCCAGAGTTACACCCATTAGTAGTCCGCTAGAGACCCAATAAAAAAGCCCGGTTCAATATTTGCCGGGCTTTTTTATTAATTGAAAGGCAATTAATTCACAGGCTCTAATGAGGCCTCTTTTGAGCTTTCGCCAACAGAGGCTCGCGGCTCCCATACAACTCCCTTGGTATCCACGTGCTGTTTAAATAAAGGTTGATAATGCGCTTCGAGTACCTTTCGCTTAATCTTCAAAGTCGGCGTGAGGAATTCATTAAGAGGTGTCCACTCTTCCTTGGTGATAAAGATAGTCTTAATTCGCTCATGTTGCGGTAACTTATCATTCACTGAAGTCAGTAGCTTCTGCAAATGCTCATTAACTTCCCCACGTGGTAATTTTTCAGCGGACTCGGAGATAGTCACCAGCATTACTGGCTGATCCATACCGTGTCCCAGAACACAGAGCTGGGCCAACATTGTCTCATTACCAAAAAATCCTTCGAGTCGGCTGGGCTGAATAAACTTGCCTTTACTGGTCTTGAAGGTTTCTGAAATACGCCCAGTAATATGTACCAGACCGTCCTTATCAATAAATCCAGAATCACCCGTGTGGTAATAACCGTCCCGTATTACCTCCGCGGTTTTTTCCGGTTCAAGATAGTATCCCTTCATCAAGGAACCGCTCTTAAAGAGTATCTCCCCTTCCTCAGAAATCTTAACTTCACAGCCGTGATAAGGCTTACCAACCGTCCCCGGTACAGGATCTTCCCCCGGTGGAGCAAAGCAGCCATAGATAAAGTTCTCCGTCATACCATAACCATCAGCCACCTTCATTCCCATACGGTGGTACCAGCGCAGTAGTTCAATGGAAATAGGGGACGCGCCGCTAACCAATATTTCTGCATCATCCAACCCCAGACCATTTCGAACTTTCTTTCTCAGCCAGGTATTGATTCCAGGAATGCGCAACAGCACTTCTTGCAGTGACGGCGGGATTTTTTCATCAATGCCCTCTTTAAATTTGGTCCAAAGGCGAGGAACCGAGAAGAACATCGTCGGGCGCGTGCGCTTTAGATCTTCTAAGAAAGTATCCAAAGACTCGGGGAAGTGAATTGGGGTACCAGAATACAAGCAGTGGAATTCAACCAATATTCGCTCTGCCGCATGGGCCAGGGGCAGATAGGAAAGAACACGGTCATTTTCATCCATGCCATAACCGCGAATCATATTTGGGGAGACAAAAACCACTGAAGACCAGCTATGCATAACCCCTTTTGGATTACCCGTGGTCCCGGAGGTATACATGATTGTAAAAATATCATCCAGATTAAAGATCGGCTTCTCCTCAAAGCGCTCACTACCTTTAATGAGAGCTTCCAGGTCCTGATCGCAACGAATCTCACAGCGCTGGATAGCGACCGAGGGCAGCATGTCAGAAACTTCCTGTAGAGCGGCATTATTATCGGTGGCCCCACAGAAAAGCATTTTCGATTCAGAGTGCTGCAAAACATAGGTCATTGAGGAGACAGATTGGCCAGGGTAAAGTGGCACGCTGATCATTCCCGCTAACATGATACCCACGTCCACGATGATCCAGTCCGCACAGTTTTTACCGTGAATAGCGATGCGATCACCGGGCTCATACTGGGCCCGTAAGTACCCAGCGATCCTGCGAGCCCGATCCATGACCTCACCCCAGGTATAATCCCGCCATTGACGCTGCTGCATCTGCCGAAGAAAGACCGTATCCGCCTGTTGCAACTCCCTTTGATATAGAAGCTCCAGGGGTTGCAGGTCCTTCACCATCTCGTACTTTTCTTCCGGGGTCATCGCTTGTCCTCTCTCATTATTGTGTTTTTTGTAATTTGGGTACTAAGTAGCAGGCTTTATTAGTGAAAATATCCTCAAAAAATCCTCAGTAAGATTGTAACCTTCTACACCATCAATAAAGTGGCACAGTGGCTCTACTGGCAGTAACTGCAACTTGAATGGCAGCCTGAATTTATTGTTATTCTTAATGGATAAACTTACTTTAGATTATTCTTCAGTGCAAAAGGGACTGAATAGTCAAAATGTTACCAGGATAAATTAGGCTTGCATCAAAGGCCCAATATATAAATTGCGAGGGAGGGACAGAATGCTGTACAGATTCAGAATATACTAAATATTAAGTCTTCGTAAAAGTGCAAACCTTAATATTGAATGTACTGACTTTGCTTATTCGTGAGGGTATAAATAGACTCTAGGACGTTATCCATTTTCTGGACAGACTGGTAGTTTCAATATTGAAGGTAGACATTAGTTGCCGTATTACAATTACCTGGTTCTTTAATATCAATTCTCACTTTTTTATCCGCTATCTTGGCAGATAGAAGAACACTCAAAGCAATTTTAATATCGGTATTCTCAGACTGAAATCTAAAACGATCGCAACCACACTCATTGGATGCGGAATTCACGTCTGCGTAAACCAGTGTTCCGCTACTGCCCAACCCTACTAACCCATTCAAGCTGTTACCATTTTGAGTACACATTGCGAATGCACTTTGTGTAAAACCAAGGATACTGGCTACTAATATTAAGCACTTACTCTTCATTTGAAAAATCCAGCCCTAAAAGTGAAAATTCATTGAAAACTAACTAACAGTCTATCATTCAAGATAAACTCTAACTCCACTATTGCAATTATCCGGCTCAGCAAAGTCCACTCTGACAGTATTCCCACTTACTTTTGCTGCCATAAGTACCGAAAGAACTTTATTGACATCGGCTGTGCCCTCAATAAACCGTACAAATGTACAGCCACACTCATTACCTTCTGACTTAAGCGATGAAAATACTCTATCGCCTGTTCCCGAATCAGGTCCGACCAGCCCATCCAATTTATTGCCATATTGGGAGCACATTGTGGAGGCAGCAGAGGCACCACATGAAAAAACAAGAAAACAAAAAAACAAAAAAATAGAACGGAACATAATATCCCCCTAAGCCAATAGTAACCACTAATCATTCATAAACAACTAATACCCCCCTCCTGCAAGCCCTACAGAAGCATATGGCAATCCTTACAACCAAAATCTTAACTTCAGGGTTTCAAAAATTATTTTTATTACACAGAACATCATCCCGCCCAAACAAAGAAATAGAATTTAAATTATGCATAGAGCATCTGGATGTATACCTGAAAAATCTAAGTTTACCAACCATCACTAACAGACTTCAAAACCATGCCTGAGAAAAAGTGCATGTACATTTTTGTGTGAACATTCCAATACCTCCTGTCGACTCTTATATATATCATATCTTAGCGATCTAATTTCGGTATTCAAATCAGCTTGTATTACCTTCTCATCATAAGCTACGTCTTCAGAAAACCTAACCCCCTCAGCAGAAAGACTAAAAATCTCAGATTCTGGTGTCCATTCGGACACTATAGATCGAAAGACTTTAGTAGCAGCCCCATTGGTAAATCTCACTTTAAGAATTACTTGTCGCTATTTTCTGCCTTTAGACTTAATATCTTAAGCCCTGAATTCACAACCTTATTAAAATGCTCGTAATTTTTAGGATCATAATTTTTAGGATAAACCCCATCCAATTCTTCGTAGTACTCCTGAGCCTCACCAGACATTAAGTAAATAACAGAGCGTGCAGAAACATCAACTCCATCCCCTCTCAAGATTTCATCTAAAGCACAACTACGAACAATACCTAATGAACAAATAGCTTCACTATATAAAGCATAACTATCTTCAGGAAGCTTTTTGTATTCCCCTCCATTTTCTTCAAGTCTTACAATATTCTTTAAAAATCTTCGGTGAATAATTTTAAGCTCGACACCCCTCTCTTCTCCTTGGCTCATGTAGCATTCATCCTCCCTATACAAAGTTGAAAGCTCCACTGCACAATGAGGAATCATATCTGCTGAAAAATAACTTTCCAAAAGCTTATCTTCGCTCAAGATAACAGGCGCTAATGAATTTTCATTCGCAGAACCGACCACACTAAAAATAATTAAGCCAATTGATGCTGCACTCATCAAAATAAATTTAATCAGCATAAACCTATACTCTTGCACTCATTACCACGATAACTACGACCTCCTGAATAAATGCGAGAGCCGTATTTATCAAACATATAAACACCTTGAAATTGAGTTGCACCTCCAGCTACAAGTCCTCGGTAGGTTGCCATATCTCCATCTGAAAATGCTCTCGGTACCGCTTTGACACGATTTATCCCGCGGCCACTACTAATCAAAGGATGGAAATGGTCTAACGCAATCAAAGGTGTATTTGCGTTCAAATTTAATAGATGCGTTTTGCTCCACGCAATCCAACTAGAACTACCGCTAGTCACAATGTTTGAATTGTAATATAAAGTTTGACCGTCAACTGTTTTTGAAACAGTTATCCCTCCGTACTCCAACTTAGGATTACCTTCATCTTTTGCGATCATAATATCTGTATTCAATGCTTCTCTAGCTGATCCAGAATCCAAAAAGGCTTCTTCAAAATTTATTTCTGGTCGAACAACCCTAGGATCACTCGCATCAGTTGGCGGAGTATCCCCACCACGTTCACCAGTAACTAAAACATCGTCACTGTCACCTATCGAATTCACCAGCGAAGCAAAAGCCGCAGTAGCGGCCCCATTGGCGAATTTACCACCAGTAGCTTCAGACAACGTTCCACCAATTACAGCACGAATTACTGTTCTTATCGCAATTCCAGTAGGCCCAGAACCTCCAACACCATCAACTTTCCCGGAAACACTCCAATTCACACCGGCGGAAACAAACCCATGCCCAAATTTTCCACCTCTTAGCACACTGGTAATACCACCAGCTATACCATAAGCAGAGAATTCAGCAACGCCTGCAAACGAGCCCAGCCCACCAAAGTCCATTTGCCCTACCGCTCCATAAGCAGCAGCACTTATGCCCCCAATTAAAGCCCCTTCGAGAACATTCCCTCCATTAGCGGCAGCACTTGCTGCACCAGAAGCGGCTCCAAGGGCGACCATCTCCCACCCAAATTCTGCACAAGGGCTGCCACAGATCCATGCACCAACTACAGCAACAATGACTCCCACCCAGTCTCTAAGCCTGAAGTAACCACTGGGATCGGTGGAATTCAGTGGGTTATTCCATATATACGCATAGCGATTATGAGACTGACTGTAATCCGGCGACTGCACATAGGGGTCAGCCTGAAGGAAGCGCGCCAGGCGGGGATCGTAGATGCGCCCGTTCATATGGACCAGTCCAACCTGATCCAACATCTCGTGGCCGGTATAGCCGCGGCTAGTTAAGCTGGATGAAAAGCCTGTAAGTTCATCACCCAATAAAGCACTCCAGTCTACAGCGTTGCGCCTTTGTCCCCAGGCATCAAAGCTAAAGACCTGTTGATTTCCATTGCTGTCTTTAGCAATTTCTCCACTAATTTCGGTTATGACATCCAATGAGCCCAAGTGATCCGTATGCATATAACGGCTCTTGCGCTGCCCAGCAGAAATAATCACCAAAGCTCCACCGGGTAAATACCGCTTCACTTCGGTATTACCATCAGTGGTGACTTTTTCCACATTCCCAATATAACGAGTTTCAGTTACCTGACCATCAGTAGCCGTATCTCTGCGAAGAAAACGCTTGCGCTCTGGACCATAAAGGAATTCGGTTTTATGGCCATCTTTAGTAATTTCAGTAGGCTTATCGAAAGTGCTATACAGCAATGAGCGGCCACTGGAATCAGAGGTCATATTGCCATTGTCATCGTATTGGTAGCTGACACCATCACTGGTTTCACACACCGCATGAGGGCCCGCGCCGTTACTGCACTGTTCAGCATATTTATAAGTGCCAACATCTGATTTGAAGGTAATATTACCCAAATCATCGTAGTGCACATCTTGAGCATCGCGTCCTTGGATTTGCGATCGCTCTAGTCGATTCAAACCATCGTAACTGAAGCTTTCATGAACATCCTTGTCACCACTGCGATCTTCCCGGTACTCCAGGTTACCCGCATCATCCCATTGGTAACTTAGCTCCTGAATATTCCCAAGCCCGAGTACATGGGCGACTTTACCAGTAAGACGACCAGTGGCGGGGTCAATGAATTTTTGGGTTGTTATCCCATTCCCGTTCAAATATTCAGTGACATTACCGCGAGCATCCATGCGAATAACAGTATAAAACTGTTCCGCAGTGGCAAGGTTGAGTTGTTCGGCATCGATAACTTGCTCTAAATAACCATACTCATTGTACTTATGCTGGATCGCACTGCTCTCCCAGCTGCCATCACCACCCGCATCAAACACCTGGAACACGCGGCCGTATTGGTCGTAATTACTTCTCTCGTAATGATCATCACCATCAGCAAAACTGGTGATCGTCTCTTGTGGGCGGCCTAAAGTATCGTAACCATGCAAGCGGATATAACCACTATCCAAGGCTACCACTTCACGCAGGGCCCCCGCAGGTGTGCCATAAATATCCGAGGATACCTCGTTGTTATAACCCCACTGCGTAGTCTCAACAATTACACCAGAGCTATCTTTATCCGTACGCTCCTTTAAGCGACCAAGGCGGTCATAACGATTAATTACTACTTGGCCATTGGCATCAGTCTGTTCGAACAGCTCGCCATAAGCTGTGTACTTGTAACCCCATTCCCCCTTGTCGGGATCGGACATCTTTGTTTTACGTCCCAGCAGGTCATACTCCATACCTGTCACAATGTTGCGACTGCCATCGCCACGATTAAATACGAATCGGAGGTTACCCTGGGCATCGTATTGGAACTCCTGCACATTGCCCAAATTATCCTGGACTCGTACCTGATCACCCAACGCATTTTTTGTTGACCGGTGAACCTGGCCTTTAGCATTTATAGATGAGCTCGTATAACCATCATACTCCACAGCAACATCGTAGCCAGTGCCATTAACCCCTGAAACTCCGGGTAAGTCGGTTCCGACGATACGCCCAATTAAGTCGTAATATTGTGTAGTCCAGTAACGAGAACGCCCCTGGGAATAAGGCTGGCTTTGATGCTTTACCCGCCCCAGCTGGTCATACTGAATATCGACAATGTTCCACCCTCCATCAAAAGCGCGCCCGGCGGTACGAATTTTCCGCGCCAGCATATCGAAGCAAGTAACAGATTCACCACCGCCGCCGACGCGTTCGGTAACTTGGTAAACAGCAGATGCAGGGCACTGAGCACCGGCATGGCCCAGCATTACTATTTTGTGTGAGCCTGTAGCACTATATTCTAGTAATTGCTGGCCAAACCTATCGTAACGGAATGATGTAGGCACACCCGAAATGTTCTCAACCAGAGTCGGCTGACCATATTCATTACGCTCCAATACTAGGGATGTGGTTTGCCCATAAACATTTTCTTCCCTATCTACGAAGCGCCCACTGACATCGTAAATCCAGTGCTGGAAACGGCTCTCTTCATTCGCAGCAGACTGCTGCGCGAATATTTTGTTACCGAACTGGTCATAATCATAGAGAGTAGTGAATCGCAAGTCATCGGAGAGCGGCTCGATGATCTCCTCTTTTAAGAGCCCTGCTTTAAACCCATTTTCATAGTAACTAAATTCGCTATATCGAACCGCAGAATCATTCTCTCCTCCCTCAAAACGATTATGAGTGACTCTGGCAGAGACAAGGCGCCCTAGTTCCTCATACTCATTCAATTGGTGATCAGGGTTAACGAAGTTGACTCGCCGACCAGAACCATAATCATTTTCGGTGTCGGTAATGTAGTTATCACCATTAGCGGCCTTGGTATTTACCGTAAGCCTGGTGGCATTACCATGCATGTCCTGCTCCGTATGGGTGGTAACAGTTTTGAGATGTTCCCCCTGAGCTTGACCGTTCGCTCTTAAGGCGTAACTGGATTCGATAGTTTGGGAAATATAAGGTTTTAACGAGCCTAAAGAGACAGTTCCTTCGCTTCTAGCAGTCCCAGGCCAAGAATCCTCCATACCCAGAATATCCCAGGTATTATCCGCTTCACTTAGTAGAGCGCCATCACCAGTACGCTGCTCTGTACGTAGAGGCATACCAATGAAGGGAAAGTCCTGCCTATAGGTGGTAGTCGTGGTTACGCCGGTTTGTTCATCTAAAGTCTGGATAGACTCAAACCCCAGGTGGCCCCTTCCGCCCGCTTGTAGAAGAGCATTTCCGTAGAAATAGCGAATTCCACTCGTTGCAAGATTGTCAACCGTACCGGGTTGGTGACCCGCAGCGGGAGTCGAACTTTCAATGCGAGTCACCAGGAATTGGTTACCCAATAACGGCATAACGACATTGGTTTTCCCAAGGGTTAAAGAGTGTTGCCAATCAGAATTAAGGGCTTGATAGAACTCGCTGCTACTAGCAACCTTATTAGTTAAACACCAGTCCTCTACATTACTGTCAGAATTTGAAACTCGAGAACAATAACCAGAAAGGGCTACACCGATTCCCAGCTGGGCGTAGTGGCCAGAGGTATTTGTTGCACTGTAGGTAATATAAGTTTCAGCCCCAAGACCATTAGTTATCTTAGAAATAACATTAGGGGCAACCTGGCGCTCCTCAGCATGATAGATATAGAGGTAATCATCATGGAATTCGAGATAATCTGTCCTCCCATCCCCATTCATATCTAGGAATATATCCTTACCACCAACCCGGGAACTATTCACACGCTTGAAAGTTTCAGGCTCAGAGAAGTTATTGGTACGGCTTTGCCAGCGACGGAAAACTAACTTTTCACTAGCCCCATCTTCCTCTCGCCAAAGCACATCAAGGTCACCATCACCTTCGTAATCAAACCAGCTGAACGATAAGTTTTTATTTAATGTACCGAGGTTAACCTCCGAATTGAAACCATCGCCAGTATTTATTCGATATTTATAGTTTTCTCCATTTCGTGTAATTAAGTCTAGCAAGCCATCACTATTAACATCGACCACCTGTAGCGACTGCTTAAGGCTCCCATGTCTTTCAAGTGCTGTGGTTTCATATTCTTTATTTTCTTTATTTGGCCAGGACGCCTGCACGAAATCCAACAATTTACCATCAATAAACAGGTTATCCCCATCAATGGATGCATAGTAAACCCGAGTATGTTGATTGGACAAAATGAGGGTTTCATCTCTACCTGAAGAAAAGTCGAAATTAGTTAAATCAACTTCCCAAGTCTGCTTTGTATCAACAAAAACAAGGTCTACCCGACCATCATTATTGAAATCTCCTACTGCACCTGGATCCAGATACAACTCTGTACTTTCGTATTTACTGTCAAGTTCACCCCAAGACGGTAGTCCACTAATCGTCCAGCTCCTTTTATTACCATACTTATAGTAATTGGCTGAAGAATTAGGTTTGGAGCTATCGGGCTCGAGTAACTGATATCCAGTGGCAGATACCGCATCGGCAAGTCCATCGCCATTGATATCTATGAAGCGCGCATCCTCTTCATAAACAGGCAAGTCGATAGGCGGAATACTGGATGAAGGAAGGTTCCAAACTCCAGCTGAACTCGGTTGAGACTGGTGAACTACCCAGTGGCCACGCTCTCTCACATAGATAGCCAAATCGGAGCGCCCGTCCGCATTATAGTCAATCATGCTCCACTGATAAGGCGTATCAACATCCTCTTGGTACTTATAGGCTAATCTTTCTCTTGTAAATGAATCACCAGAAGCTAGTACATACTTGAAATATTGATCATGGATCCTTCCATCGGGATCCCAATCTGGTTCCAACCAAATGATATCCAGTAAACCATCTCCATTGATATCCGCCGGTTGGGGAGAAATGGCTGCGCGATCTAATTGTTTGCTCAGCTGCAGCGTGTCTGAGTACTGAGGATTATGCATAATGGAAGGCAGATGCCATTCAAAGGCTGTATCCGGCCTACAAATATTGCCTGCACATTCCCGTATATACTCAATTCGACTCAGGTGATCATAACCACTGTCTAGATAATCAATCTCATACCGATGCAAGGCATCACTTTCGCTACCAAATATTTCAATGCCGGTCATTCGCTTTTTAACTGATAGCAGGGAGCCAGAAAAATAGCCGTTGATCACGTCCATACGATCATCATAGGTAAAAGAGACTCGGGCCTCAGCTACTGCTCCCGCTCCATAGGCATAGCGTATCTCCCGTATACGATGACCACCATCATTTGCATAAATATAATTTATACCATTACCCGCACTATCTTCCGTACGGCTAATTGCCCAAGTTGAAGTACCTTTTCCAGAAATAGTTTGTTGTGATTTATTGCCGTCACCGAAATAACTTATCGATCCGTCTTTGCTTTCAACCGTAAAGTAGCTGGGGTGGCCTGCTGTCCCTCCTTTAGCGGTAACTAAAACATAGGTATCTATTTCAGTTCGGTACTGTGATCCAGGTTTTCCATAACTTCCCTCAACCAATACCAGGCGGCGCCCATTCAAGCAGAATCGATCATCTTTGCTCCACGAAACCGCTGCACCCTTACCATCCTGGTCCAGGGTTTTATTACACCGACTAATAGAAGAAAGCCCTGATAAGCTCCACCCCTGCCCTAAAAGCCCATTGCCTGATCGACTGGAGTAGCTTAGAGCAAGCTCTGGCGCGACACCGGCGGTGCCCACAGGAACACTTAGGGGAATAGAATAAGTCGCAGCGCCTGTCTCATTGACCCTAAAGTTACCAGATAATGCACCTATTGATTCTGATGTCTTTATCTCGCTTGCAGATAATTGAGGAATTCCTGCCGGGATCGGTGGTTGATCAACGATTCCATTGTAACAACCAGCATCACATGGACTCAGATTACCTGCAAATGCTTCGCCATTAGTAATTCCATCGCCATCTGGGTCATCGGAGCTATCGTAATCCGTACTCCCGAGAAAGAGTATTTCCCACCAGTCAGGGAGCCCGTCCGAGTCGCAATCGCGAGTATATTCATCTCCTTCGTCACAGGTTGTTACTGCCCAGCTGTAATCCTGTTCATAAAGGTAATCAAAGCTATAGTTTAAAAGGGTATTGGTAGCATAACTAAATTCAAGAGACTGCGTTAATAGCACCGCTATTTGCTCACGAGAATAGCCACCAGATAACATATCCAACAGCATCGCACGGCTATACGTTACCCCACCCCAGGTTATCTGCGGAGCTCCCTGACCGGGAAAAATTCTTTCATATAGAGTGTCTATAAATTTAGTGTTACTTAATGCTGGAGCATAAATACTACGACCCGTATCCGAATTAAGAAAAGCTCTGGCAATGTCGACTTGCGTATAGTCGCCACTCAATAGCTGATAAGTCCAGAAAGTTAGTACCTTTCTATTCATTGCTAGTGGTGGCTGTAAAAGACCTCGATAAAGTCGTGCAACGGAAAGAAATTCAGGCAATTGGGCGATATTTGGATTCCAATTGCCGATCTCTTCCCATATCAAAGAGTCATCAACGCTATCCCAGACCAGCTTTCCAGGCCCCTGGTTACTGCGAGGAATTGCAAATACTTGATTACTGTCTACCGTGGTGAAGTACAGAGTATCATTGCCGGCAAGGACTGGCGTTTCCGCAATGCCGCCATCCGCAGGGAACGTCCATTTAATACTCCCATTAGGTGCATTCACGGCATAGAGCACACCATCCATAGAACCAAAGTAAAGCACGCGGCTGTCATCAATCACAACAGAGGAGACGATCTCTCCCCCCGTTTCTAAGCGCCACTTTTGAATAGCCCAAGGAGTTACCGCATAGAGACTGTGGTCTAAAGATCCAACATAAATCGTTCCATCCGTTCCATCAATCCGTGGGCTCGCTTTAATAACTCCTCCAGTAGTAAAAGGCCACTCTGGAAGAACGGAGCCGTCCTCAGTGTTCAAGGCATATAGCTTTTCATCCGCACCGACATATAAGGTGCCATCCGGGGAAAGGGTTGGGGCCGACTGACTCTCGCCAATAATCTCTGTAGCTTTATCTCCATAAACAGTTATACCCCCTTTGGCACTATTAGGGTTAACAGCTGTTACTCGGACACCAAGCTCGAACAGGCCTTTATAAAGCTCCATCTCAGGAACTATTGCAAGCTCAAACTCTGTAGAGGATTGCCAATTGAGATCTTTAGCAGAAATAGATAAGTCAAATAGCTTGGAGTGTATCGCGCTCAACAGGATCGAGCCCTCCGGGTCCAGCCCGTTAACAGAAAGTGAGATACATTGACCGTCGCAGGAGACAGCTGCCGCTGAAAAATAGGGTGGAACTACTGTTAATGTGACTATCTCCCCTGGTTCGCTACACCCTATGACATTACATGCCATAACTTGATAGCTATAAACTCCTGGGCTCTTACGCTCTACAGAAAAACTGTTGGAAAGGCTATTGGAGGAAAGTACAGTCCATTTTCCAGAGGTCTCTAGCCCTCCTGATTTTTCCTGTAATACATAATAAGTAGGCCTTGCGCCACCTTCCTGTTGGTTAAACGCGTCCCATTGTAACTGGTAGTTACTTGTGAAGAGAGCTTCATTTCCCGCAGGGACAGCTACAAGTTTTTGGGGGGATTTAGGACTTTCTTTAACTACTTCTATTGATGTTTCTGGGCTAGGTTGAGAGCTACAACCAGCCCTATTGCAAGCATATACTCGATACTTATAAGTGCCCGCACCTTGATTGGGCATGTATTGCCCGGTAATTTTATTGTTCGCCAAAGGAATTGACTTAAATACGCTGTCAACTCCTACTTTTAATTGTTCAAGAACATAATATTCACCAGCATCGCTCCAATTGACGGTATAAGACCCTGTAGTGTTTTCTGGAACTGGATCGGTATACCCATCAATATTTAAACTGCTAGGAGGAGCTGGTGGGTCTAGTGCTTTTACACTAGCGGTTACTGGATTGGAAGTCTTAGACAACCCCTCATTATCCGTAACAACTATCGATAGTAAATGATTCCCATCTGGCACATCATTCCAATTAGCCGTATATGGTGAAGTTCTATCAATACCTAAACTGGATCCGCCGACAAAAAACTCAACTGATGCCACACTTCCATCATTGTCAGAGGCAGTTGCAGTTAACACAACGTTATCATATTGAGTAATAGAGGATGGCAGACTATTTAACCAGCCAACAGGCTGCTCATTAGCTAGAATTGAAATTTTTACTGTATTCGTATCGTCTATCGTGTTTTTCAGCCCAAGGGTGTCTTTAGCTACAGCCCAAATATAGATATTTTTTCCCGAAATAGAGTTTACCGGCCAATTAATACGGTAACAGCCATTACAATCACCATTATCAGAGGTACTATATCCTAACGAAGCTGGTTTGCTACCGGAGCTGCTCGCACTACGAAAAAACTCTACCTGGTTAATACCGTTATAGTCTGATGCAGTGGCGTAAATGGTTTTAATATCACCTGGCCGATAGGTCTTGCCATGAGTTGGAGCCTGTAACCTAACCGTCGGCTTCTCATTAGTTCTTACTTTTACGGCCCGTGGATCACTCCACTCATTACTACATTGATTGAGTTCATTACACCCCTTTATTTTATAGTAATAAGTAGTTGAAGCTGATTTTTTAGGCGGAGTATAACTGTAAATATCTTTGTTTATCGTTATATATTTTGGTTTGGAAGTAACACCATCTCGTTTATAGTACTCCTGTATTTTATAAGTATTAACATCCCCAGAGGGTTTAGCCCATTCAATAGTGAATACACCATCGGCAGCCCCTTTTTCACCAGTAGCTGAGGTAATTCTTACTTTCCCTGGTCTTTCCGGGATATCAACTGTTACAGCTTCAACGGGAGTTGTCCAATAGTCTACCGGATCTGCTCCTATACCCGGACCAGTCGCCATTCTGAACTTAAATTTATAAGTTTTATTAACATTCCGGGTTATGGTGGCAGACAAAATGGTCTGTTTACCCGCTCTACCAAAGGTGTTCGGGTTACAGTCAATTTCTGGAAGAAATCCTTCCAAACCAGTAAAAAAAGAGAAGTTCTCCGGTATCCGACTCCAGCTGCTTCCTCCGTCCGTACTTTGGTAGATCATACAGGGAGTAGAAATTATTTTTCCATCATCTCGCAAACTTGGCCAAGTGAATGAACCAGAGGAGTAACCATTGGATTCTGTTACAACTTTAAGTTTAATTTTCCCATCTTTGCTTATAGAGTTCGGAGTGACACTAAAAGTCACATCTATATTTTCAAAATAATCACGGTAGTCATTTGAAAACCACTGTACCGCCCAAACTTTAGCTGAACAAGAAAGGAATAATAAAGCGAGAAATATAGAGCTAACTATTGATCTAACTCTACAGAGTAATCCCCAAAAAAACATAACAAACCGTTCCATATGCAAGACGACTGGCAGACTACATTGCACTATCGTTCATTATAAATAATTCACCACGTCCACCATCCATTACGTTGAAGACAGTGGTTAAAGCCATTTCTCGACTTTCTTATTCCTCTTTACCAATATCACTTTTCCAAAGTAAAGTGCCATTAGTCTGAGATTGCGCAATATTTGAAGGGCTCTGCCCGGATAACGACTGAGAACTACGCATCATTAACAGGGGCGATGGCAGTAAACTCAGAGCATATACATTATGGGAGTTGCTGTGCACATAGAGAGTCGCACCATCCAGACTCAAGGCAGGTGTTGCACTTACAGTCTCACCTTCGGGCAACTGATAACTCCACTGCTCTTGACCATCTACAGTATTAAATCCATATACCGAGCCATCATATGTCGCAGCATATACAACTGTACCTATGGAATTAAGAACCGGCCCCCCAATAACTGCTGACTCAGTCCTTGATATCCACCGGGTGGTTTTATCTCCATCAAGAGCTGCTACAGTTCCCCCAGTTGAATTGCTGGTGCCTATAAATATGGTACTTCCTTGTATAGCGCCCTTATTCATCACCACCCCGACATCTTTCAGCGTCCAATCAAGGTCACCTTTAGGTGAGAAACGATAATAATTATTATCAAAGGCCCCCAAAAAAATAGCTCCACTTTCTGAAACAGTGAGTGAAGCACTAATCGCTTCAGCTACCTGATCAAGAGGAGATTCTCCCCACTGGTTTTGTGGCGTAAATGCACCTACTTTAACTTGAACATTTGCACTTGACTTACCTCCGGGCCCCGTAGCCACTACGGTATAGGTAGTCGAGAAGTTTGGCGCCACCCTCGCATTACCCTCAGCAGGTAATCGGGAAAAAGAAAAGTCATCAGCATTGTTAGTAAGACTAACTGATGTAGCACCGGATGTTATCCAGCTCAACCCCACACCATCACCAGCACGAGAGATTTTTTCAGGCAATGCCGTAAATGCACTAATTTTAACAGCTGGATAACTTTTTCCGCTAAATGGATTACTACCAGCTGCTATCTCATCAATGTCACTGATACCATCAAAATCAGAATCAATTTGAGATGGAGCACACCCTAAACTATTCGCGGTATCATCTAGGGAAGTTGAAGAACAGAAATCTTCAAAATTAGCGATTCCATCTTCATCGCTATCCAGCGCCACTGAGATAACACTTCGAGCAAGCTGTGTATCAGACTTAAAAAGGACAGCCTCTATATCTGTCCATTCATGTCCTATCGGCTTTGTTAAATCGCACTTACCAACCTTTGTATCAGGATCGAAGCTACAAGACTCTGTACTTCCGTTACCAATGCTGACTGTTAATTTTGCACCAGTTAAATCTAGACTTGAGTTAGCTCTCAACCGCAAAGAGGGCTTATCGGTTACAACCAGTGCTTTATGGGCTGGGGATTCGAAAAACAAACCATCTTCGATAGCGTTTTCTAGTGGTTTAGGTTCTTCTACGGGCTCATAAGGAGAGTCAAGTAGCATGTTAATCGCAGGTAAAATAAGTAGAAATTCATCTACATTTGAAATTCCATCATTATCGCTATCCAACTGCACGGGGCTACAACCATCGACATCTACGGCCTCAGTATCAATAGTGTTCTTACATTTATCTAAATGATCTGCAATACCATCACGGTCTTCGTCTACGGCAACAGATATTGCTGCTTTGGAAACCAGGCCTCCATCACTATACAAACTCACATCAATAGCCTGCCAGCCATCGTCAAGACTTACTGCGAGTGAACAAAGCGCTATATTTTCATTCAAATCGATCAGACATAAGTTCTCTACTCCACTCCCCTGGCTTATTTTAAGCTCAAGATTTGTTAGATTTTGAACGTTAGCAAGAGAAACTTTGACATCAGGAAACCTACCTGGAACTAGCGTATCATTACCTGGAGCATCTATTGATACAGATGCAGTTGTGGCTGCAACAACAGAGCAGGTAGAAAACACAATGAAGAAAGAGAAGAAAATAGAAACTACCTTAGCTTCCATTTTATGAAGAGGCTCAGCGAGCGATCCAACCATTTTTTCATCCTTGATGATGGCCAGATTTTTCGCGAATCGAAAGATTACACTTTTAGCATCCCGACCAAAAACTGCAACAACCAACTACAGAAAAAACCACTTCCTTATTCGTGAGCATTTTCACAGAATTTTTTTTCATCTTCAAGAAAAAAACGACTTACTGACAAACCTGGTACAAAATAGACAACTGCCAGAAATAAATATTGCCACCAGGCAACACAAAAGGTGCCGATGACAAATATCGCCGAGCTACTTCTTACTTTATTTATGAAATGTAACCGCAACTATCATAGGTCTATCATTTTCACAGCCATCACCATACACTATTAGATTCAGTTTTTGCCCAGCAATATATGAGCTAAGTCGCATAGACTGTGACATTTCAGATGCATTTGGGGATAGGACATATTAATCAGTAATAGCGCACCCTGCGGGATTACTTATCTCCAACTCATCCGTTTTAATAAAAATTCCACCCCATTCCAGCTTTGTAATTTAGCAATAGATATACTTCCTGTACTTGAATGAGCCAAAATACTCACTGGCGCTAAAAAATACAAAATAGCCAATACTTTTTTAAACATCATATATTCCTTTTGTAGACCTCAGAATTCGACACCATTATCAGAGTGCCACTCAAACCAAAAGTCAACCCCACCTTCTTTATTTTAAGTAATAATTGTAATCAATCTGCTTCCTAAGTAGATTGTATAGTCTCGCATGAAAAACTTGTTTTATGATACTTCTACTCACCCGTAATCTACTTCATTACATAATTGAATAAGTTTATCTGCTTCACTGTTAGAGTCAGAATCCCTTAGAAAATACTATCGAGAGGGTAGGCACACAAACTATCTCAGCAACAGAGGGCCTATACCACCAAAGCTCATACCCATTATGATTCAGGGCAACGTAATCTATCCTGGAGGCATTAAAGGGCATTGCTTTTGCCATTACGCGAACATGGGCCGAGCAAGTAGCAAAAACTGTGATTTAAAGCCAACCGCCAACGGAGGAGGAAGATATCATCAAGGATTGTTTTTATGAGATGATCATAAAGTATCAATGCCAGAACAGAAATATCAAGCGACAGTGTCGTTAAACAACAAGTATCGCCTGAACACCCTATGGGCCTTATTGCAGATATCTAGATATCGGTCTGTACCATAGATCATAGTTACTGATCTCCACTTTTACAATTCATTGATTAGCATCGGATAACCAAATGAAAATAGACTTGGTAATTTATGCACTGAAGAAACATACCAATTTACACCACGCCCCTGCATAACTCTAATAGGAGGCCCCGACATATTAGAAATTCACCAAGAACTAGTAGGGCAACATGAAAAACTGTGTTTAATGGAACGTAAGAAAACTCGCAGGGACAACCTGACGAATGTAAATATATTTTTCACCTGAGGTCATAGTGATTAACAGAAAATTCCTAGCCTAGATGGGGTACGATAGTGATGTAATAGACTACCGTGATTATTGGTAACTTATCCGGAACAAATAAAACAAAGGGGATAGAACTCCTATAGAGCTTAAGAAATTCACCTATTGCCGCTTGAGGTCAACCACAGCAATATATTATTTTCATAAATACAGCCACCCTAATAAAACATAACAACCAGGTTTTCAAACGGTAACTTATATAAGAAAACGGGTAGACAGCCTGTTTCTTCTGTCCCCACAATAGCTAAAACCCCTTTTAAGAAATACAGTTATCATCAATAAGCCAAAAACACATGAGCTCACATTTTAGATTTCACCTCCTATAAACCCAATAAAAGATACAAAAAATATCAACCTACACGGAGAGCTATCAATCCGCCTAGGATAAGCTACTTACTTCATATATTCTCATCTTATCACCATCATAACCTAGAAGAACTACCCATGCCTCCCCCCCGACAGAAACAGTAGCACTCCATAAATCTATCTTTTGGTAAACCGAACTCAACTCAACACAATCAAGATTCGCTTTACAAGTGCCGATGGCTCTAAGAAAGCTGTTAAGAGCAGGTGAAAACAACCGATCCCAAAAAGAAAATCTATTTAATGAAAACACCCTCATATCTGATGCATCGTTTAACGCCAACCATATATCATGATATATTTTTTCCTGCTCTCCATTATCCTTCTTAAAGGAAATATACTTATTGTATTCCGCCTTACAACTTTTAGTATATTTTGTTCGAGATAGCAAAATCGCCTCTTCTACTTCACCTGTTGAATAAATATAAACTGCATAGGCTCTACAGAATCCATATCTATTCTTTTCGGGGATTGATCTAAATCGATACATAAATTCTTCTGCAAATATACATTTCTCCACAACAGGGAAATCCTTTTTAGAATATATATCCGAAAAAAGCTCCCCGCTATACTTCTGACAATACATAGGAACTAATATTGATGCATGCGAACAAGCTGATGCAAAAAACAATATAGTAAAAATGAATATAACTTTAATCATTAATTCACCATACCTGATACCATGGCTCATACGCATTACTTAATTTTTGTATTTGTCCGCTGGACAAAGTAGCTTCTACATCCCTCCAATCATCGCCCACACCAAGCCCATAATAGCTCATAAAATTTTTAGTCACATTATACTTGTGTTCCAAACCAATAACATGACCATATTCATGTTGGAACACTCGCTTAAATAAAGCTCCACTCATTTTTACTTTGCTAGGATTAAATCTAATTGAGTCAAATCCTGAATTATAGTGCGCTGTTCCTACATCAGGATCTGAAGCAATAAAGACCTCAAACGATTTATCCGTTACCAGAACATTTTTAATCTCAAGAAAATCATTTTCAGAGACCATCTGATCCATATATTCTACTGCCTTTGTACAAATAGTCATTTCATTAGGATTACAACCAAAGCGTATCTCCCCAGATAACTTTCCATCAATGAGCTCAAGCCCATATCCAGTATCTTCTGCAATATCATAGGGGCCATCAGGTATAGGATGCCCGTTACGATCAAGTTCTATCTCGATAGCTTTAACAGAACCTTTAGCTAGGATGATTTGAAGAGCCGCAGTCACAGCTCCATTTGCAAATTTTCCGCCAGAAAGTCTTGATATAGTTCCGCCAACAATGATCCCAACAACAAAATTATCAGTAGGAAAAAGTCCATTGGCAAAGGCTCCTAGTCCAGACGATGCGAAACCATGACCAAACTCCCCGCCTTGTAATTCTGAAGTAATTCCACCTAAAAGCCCTAAAACTGCTCCTTTAATCGCAAGCACTTGGTTGGCAGTAACACTAGCACCGACTCCAGCACCGACTCCAGCCTGCCCAACGCTGGCAAAAGCTGCAGCTGAAACCCCCTGGATCAATCCATTTTGGAAAGCCTCACCGAAACTAGCCCCTTGTAAAAGCGCGTCAACAAAGCCTGCTGCCGCCATAACCGCCATAACAACCCAGACAGCCTTCACCTTCATTACAGCTAAGGCAAATGCTGCAATCAAGGTAACAGAGTAGCCACTCGGATCGGTTGCATTTAACGGATTGTTCCACACATAAGCGTAGCGATTATGCGACTGACTATAATCAGGCGCCTGTACAAGCGGATCGGCTTGCAGAAACCTGGCTAGACGTGGGTCATAGACTCGACCATTCATATGAATTAAGCCAACCTGATCCAGCATTTCATGGCCAGTATAGCCACGTGTGGTCAACCCGGTTGCAAAGCCAGTCAGTTGTTTATCCAGCAGAACGCTCCAATCCAGCGCATTGCGGCGCTGCCCCCAGGCATCAAAACTAAATACTTGCTGGTTGCCATTTGTGTCTGTCGCGATTTCGCCATTTACGCTAGTAATCACATCTAGGGAACCCAGGTGATCCTTGTGCATATACTGGCTTCGGCGTTCACCGTTCTTCACCGTGATTAACGCTCCTCCAGGGAGATAGCGTTTGATCTCTGTAGTTTCACCACGTGTGACTTTTTCCACATTGCCTATATAGCGGGTCTCGCTGACTTGGCCATTGCTGGCGGTATCCTTGCGGAAATAGCGCTTGCGCTCAGGTCCATACAGGAACTCGGTTTTGTGTCCGTCTTTAGTGATTTCTGAAGGTTTATCAAATGTCGTGTACTTGAGCAGTCTGCCGCTGGAGTCACTTTCCATACTACCGTTTAGGTCATATTGATAACTCACACCGTCACTGGTCTCACACAAAGCATGGGGACCAAACCCCTTGCTACATTGGCTACCATAGCGATACTCGCCCACATCAGATTTATAAGTGATATTACCCAGGTCGTCATAGCGCATTACCAGCGCTTCACGCCCCTGAATCTGTGCGGTCTCCAGGCGATTCAAGCCATCGTAAGTGAAGTCCTCGCGCAGATTCTTATCACCACTGCGGTCCTCGCGATACTCCAAGTTGCCCAACAAGTCCCAGTGATAACTCAAGTCTTGAACATCAGTGACCCCTTGAATTCCGCTAGCCTGCGCTTGCTGTGTCAGCAGGTGGCCAGTGGCAGGTTCAAAGTGTTTATAAGTGATGACCCCATTACCAGTTTTATACTCGGTGACATTGCCCCGGGCATCCATCTTCAGTACAGAATAGAACTCCTCAGCAGTTGCCAAGTTCAATTTCTCCGCATCAACCACTTTCTCCAGATAACCATACTGATTGTATTTATGCTGGATAGCACTGCTTTGCCAGCTGCCATCGCCACCGGCGTCAAATACCTGGAAGGGGCGGCCATATTGATCGTAATTACTTTTTTCATAGTGATTATCCCCTTCGGCAAAACTGGTCATGGTTTCGCTGGGGCGGCCAAAATCATCATAGCCATGGATTTTGATATAACCGGAATCAACCGCTACCACTTCGCGAAGGGCTGCGGGCGGAGTACCGTATTGGTCCCTCGTCAGCCCATTGTTATAACCCCAGAGAGTGGTTTCTACAATTTCACTCTCACTATTGTAATCGCTGCGCTCTTCCAGACGACCGGCACGATCATATTGATTTTCCACTCTTTGTCCCTTGGCATCAGTCTGCTTAACCATCTCGCCAAAGGCGTTATAACGATAGCGCCACTGGCCTTTATCAGGGTCAGACATCATTATCTTACGACCAAGTAAATCGTATTCCATCTCTGTTATAAGATTACGGGAACCATCACCATGGTTAATTACAAACCTCAGGTTGCCCTGAGCATCGTATTTAAACTCCTGCACATTACCCAGATTATCTTCAACCCGTATCTTATCTCCCAGTGCATTAACAGTTTCCAAATGCACTTGCCCTTTGGGATTAGTGGCGGTTGTAGTATAGCCAGAGTAAACGATTAACATATCACGTCCGCTGCCATTAATACCTTCAATGCCAGGCAGGTCAGTACCTATTACTCTGCCGATCAGGTCGTAGTATTGAGTTGTCCAATAGGAACTTTGATCAGCTCGGTACGGCTCAGACTTATGTTTTACACGTCCATAGCTATCGTATTCAGTGTCCACATAATTCCAATTGCCATCAAATGCTCGAGATGCCTTACGTATCTCACGGGTAAGTACATCAAAACAAGTTATGCTCTCTATACCCCCCGATATATTCTCAACCATCTGATAGATCGTACCCGCAGCACAATGACTGCCGGGGTGATCAAGCAAGGCTACTTTACCGGCCCCGGTCTCAGTGTATTCAAGCACCTTTCGCCCAAAGACATCGTAACCGATGGATGCCCGTACCCCGGCCGTATCTTCAATTAAGGTTGCCTGGCCATATTGATCGCGCTCAAGAACCTGGCTCACGGTCTGGCCGTAACTATTTTCTTCACGATCAACAAAACGGCCTCTTGGATCATAAACCCAGCGCTGCAGACGCGATTTATCCAGATCAGCAAACTGTTCTACTGAGACTTTATTGCCAAAGTGATCATAATCATAGAACGTACGCAGCCGTAATTCACCATCCACCAAGTTCAGGCCGCCATTTTCAGGCTCTAGTATCTCTTCTTTCAGAAGGCCGGCTTTGTTACCGGTTTGATAATAAGTAAAAGCACTTTTACGCTCAGCCAACTCCTCTATCCCATCTTGCTTGCGAGAATGAATGACTCTCGTCAACGTCAAACGGCCCAACTCGGTATAGCTTGAAAAGTTATGATCGGAGTTGCTAAAGGAAACACGCTCTCCTATTCCATATTCATTAATGGTTTCTGTAGCGAAACTATCCCCATCCGGTGTTTCCGTAGCTACGTATACACGTGTGGTGTTACCTTCCAGATCCTGCTCTGTCTTACTGGTGATTGTTTTTAGTAAGTTACCTTGAGTCTTTCCATTGGCGGTCAAGTCATAAGCTTTTTCGACACTCTCCCAAACATAGGGTTGTAAAGGTCCTAGTGAAGAAGTGCCCTGAGACCTCGCCTTTTCAGACCATTCAGATTGCCACCCTTTAAGAACCCAGTAATTACCAGACTCACTCAGTAATTTTCCTGAGGCGGTACGCTGCTCGGTCCGCAATGGCAATCCAGTGAATGGAAAGTCTTGACGATAAGTGGTGGTAGTAGCAACACCTGTTTGTTCATCCAAGGTGCGGATTTTTTCAAAGCCCAGGTAGCCACGCCCTCCTGCCTGTAAGCGCGCGCGACCATAGAAATAGCTCACCCCAACTAGTGCATCACTGTTTACCGACCCTGGGTACTCAGCTGCTGCGGGCGCACTACTTTGAACTCGTGTTACTAAGAATTGAGTAGTGTATACATCTAAAATCGGGCTTGTCTTGCCCAAAGTCTGATAACTGATATTGTCTACTGTTTCAAACTTGCGCCAATCTTCATTGATTGAGTTATAGAGGCTATAGTACGAAGGTTCTTTATACTCCAGGCACCAGCTTTCAATACCGCTATCACCATTGGCTACCTTGGCACAGTATGTATCCATTGCCGAGCCAAACCCTGGCCGCGCAAAATGTCCAGAAGAGGAGGTGGAGCCATAACTGATTATAGTTTCAGTACCCAAACCATTTGTGATTTTCTCAATCACATTGGGAGCTACTTTCCTATCTCCCGCCTTATATACGGATAGATGATCGCCATGGAATTCCAAATAATCAGTCTGGCCGTCACCGTCCATATCCACAAAAGTGTCTCCTCCACCTTTGCGACTGGAAATTACTGTGCGGAAATGCTCTTCTTCGCCAAAGGACTGTGTACGCGCCTGCCAGCGACGGAAGACTAGTTTTTCCAGTTCTCCATCCTGCTTTCGCCATAACATATCCAGATCACCATCTAGTTCATAGTCGAACCAGTTCAGGTGTACGTTATCCGGAAAAGCCCCCAGAGAAACGTCATCCAGGAAACCATCTCCAGTATTTATACGGTAGCGATATTTATTACCTTCTCTTTCCCGGGTAATAATATCAACCAAGCCATCGCTGTTAATATCAACCGTTTGTAAGGACTCTTTGAGTGTTCCGTGGCGTTCTAATACCGTGGCAGCATAGTCTCTGCTGTCACCTTTAAAGCCATCGACCTGCATGAAGTCGAGCAGTTTTTCCTTAGCAATTAATTTATTGCCTTGAACTTGCATTAAATATGCTTTGGTATGCTGCTTATCTAAATCTGGTTTTGATAACTCAATTGGATAAGGGTTTAGTGGATCTCTATCCCACCACACCTTGCTATCAACCAAAACCAAATCAACTTGGCCATCATGATTAAAATCGCCAATTGCTTGTGGATCTAAATATTGGAAAGCACTTTCGTCGTCACTGTCTATATGACCCCAAGACTCTAAACCACTGATGGTCCAGGGGTTAACCTTACCAAATTGGTAAAAATCACTAGAAACCGGAGTAGCATCTGGTCTCTTTTCTAATAGCTGATAACCAGTTGCCGAAACAGCATCTACTAAACCATCGCCATTAATATCAACGAAACGTGTATCTTCTTTTGTGATGGGCAACTCTTTCAGTGTTGCTGCAGAAGATGTGCTAATAGACCATGTGCCATCACTAGGGTTAGGGATCGATTTGTGCACTACCCATACGCCACGCTCGCGAACATAAACGACCAAGTCCGCACGACCATCGGCATTATAGTCAATCATGCTCCAGGAATAAGGTACACGCACATCTTCCTGATACCTGAATACAAGTTGCTCGGAATCAAAACCATCCCCATTCGCCAATACATACTTAAAGTACTGGTCATGAATCCTCTCATCATCATCCCAATCAGTCTCTACCCAGATCAAGTCTAAAAGACCATCACCATTGATATCTGCGGGGCGTGGAGCCAGATTAGCCCGATCAAGCTGGCGACTTAGTCCCACCCCGGAATCGGCATTTACTGCAAGGAAAGCCGCTGGCAAGCGCCACTTAAATACGGTATCAGGACGACAACTATCAGCTACACATTCCCGAATACGCTCAACTCTACTTAAATGGTCGTACCCTGTATTGAGATAATCGAGTTCGTAACGTCGAAGAACAGTGTAATCTTCACCGAGGACCTTAATTTCTGTCATACGTTTTTTGGTAGACAGGAAGGCCCCGGCGGAATAACCATTAATTACATCCATCCGATCTTCATATTCAAAAGTCACCCGTGCAGCGGCATTTCCACTATCACCATAGGCATATTGAATTTCCCGGATGCGGTGGCCACCTTCTTGGGTGTAGATATAATTAATTTCATTGCCGGCACTATCTTCGAAGCTGCTTAACATCCAGTTCAGGGTGCCATATCCGGAAAACGCCAGCTGCGATTTATTGCCATCACCGTAATAGCTAATGGATCCATCTTTTCTTTCAACGGTGAAGAAGTCTGGCTTACCACGAGACCCACCGTGAGCTGTAACTAACGCAAAGCTATCTACCTCGGTGCGATACTGTGACCCAGAGTCACCATAATGGCCATTACTTACCAATAGCAACCGTTGTCCATCCAGGCAAAAACGGTCCCCCTCACCCCAAGTAATGGCTTCGCCTTTGCCGTCGCGTCCAGCTGTTTGTCGGCAACGGCTTATCCCCGATAAGCCACTTAAGGTCCACCCTTTACCCATAATGCCATTGCCCGCTGTGCTGGTATAAGCCAACGCAAGTTCAGGTGTTACCCCTGCGGTTCCAGGCGGCAAACTCAGTGGTATTGAATATGTTGCAGCTCCAGCTTCATTTACGCGAAATTCACCAGGTAAAGCGCCAATAGATTCGGAGATGCTGAGATCCCCCAAATTCACTTGTGGGGCCTCGGCAGGTGCCGGGGGGGGTTCTGTTATACCGTTATAACAACCTGCCTGACAGGGGCTGATACTTTCCTCAAAAGCTTGGCCATTAGATTTTCCGTCTTCATCTGGATCATCCTCCCAACCGTAGTCGGTATGGCCAAAGAAAAGGATTTCCCACCAATCGGGCAAATTATCGCCATCACAATCGCGGGTGTATTCATCGCCGGTATTACAAGTTGTTACTGCCCAACTGAAGTCCTGGTCATACAAATAATCAAAAGCAAGCCTAAGTAGACTATTCGTTGAAGCGGTATATTCCAGGGACTGAGTGAACAGTAAAGCTACATTAGCTCTCGCATAGCCTCCATCTAAAAGGCCGATCAACGCTGCACGACTGTACGTATCCCCACCGACGGAGATATCAGGATAGCCCTGCCCTGGGAAAATCCGCTCATACAACGTATCGACGAAGTCACTATTACTTAAAGTTGAGGAAAAATTTATGCGCCCGGTGTCAGACTCAAGAAATGCCCGAGCTATATCTGCGTCGCTAACTAGGCCTGCTACGCGCTGATAAGTCCAGAAAGTAAGAACCTTTCGATTTAATGCTAATGGAGGCTGCAATAAACCACGATAAAGTCGGGCTATCGATTGAAATTCGGGCTCCATTGAGGGCTCTGGAATCCAGTTTCCAATTTCCCCCCACAACAAGGAATCATCTACGCTTTCCCATACCAATTTGCCCGGTCCGCGGTTTTTTCGAGATATAGCATGAACTTGATTACTTTCTACCGTAGTAAAATAGAGAATATCATTACCAGCTAATACAGGCGTTTCAGCAATCCCTCCATCGGCTGGGTAAGTCCACTTCACTGCGCCTTCAATAGGATCTACGGCGTAGAGATTTCTATCCATTGAACCAAAATAGAGCGTTCGATCTTCATCTAATATCGCAGAAGAAACAATCTCTCCACCAGTCTTTAACCTCCACTTTTCTACAGCATGAGGGGTAACTGCATAGAAATGATGATCGAGTGACCCTACATAGATGGTCCCATCAATGCTATCTACCCTAGGACTAGCCTTGATAACCCCATCTGTTGCAAAACGCCAAGACACAGCGCCGCTATTCTTCGTATCCAGGGCATAGAGTTGGTTTTCTGCTCCCACATAGAGAGTGGAGCCATCCATGCTTAATGCAGGAGTAGACTGGGTTTCACCTATTATTTCTGTAGCTCGATCTCCGTAAAGGGTAATACCACCCTGAGCACTATTCGGATTGGTAACTGTAATACGGACCCCTAATTCAAATAGGGCATCATAAATCGCTGCTTGCTTGCTTATCGGAAACTCGATTTCAGTTGAATTTGCCTGAACAGCCTCAGAAAATCGCAGTGATTTTTTAGTACTTGGACTATGAATTGCCTTGAGACTTATAGATGATTCAGGATCAAAACCTGAACCCGATAAACGGATGCATCCTCCGTCACACGATAGAGCAGCAGTATTCAAATAGGGAGGTAAAACCGTAACATTAACTATCTCACCAGGAGTGCTGCATCCCAGTGCATTGCATGCTAGAACCTGGTAGCTATAGTTTCCGGGCTGCTTATTCGAAGCCGTGTAATTTGTAGTTAAGCTGCTTGTAGGTAGAGTACTCCACTTAGAACTGCTCTCTACCCCTCCAGTTTTCTCTTGTAACTTATAGAATTCAGGTTTCACGCCATCGAGTGAAGAATTGTAGGGATTCCAAGTTAATTTGTAATTACCAGTAAATAACTGAGCGCCTTTATCCGGGTTGGCAACAAGTCCTTTGGGTGCGTTGGGCTTTTCCCTAACCACAGTAATTGAAACTTCTGGGCTAGGTTTTTCACTACAGCCAACACTATTGCAAGCAAAAACCCGGTAGCGATAATCTCCCGCTCTTTGATCAAATATTTCATGTCCAGGTACTTTATTATTTGTATAAGTCGTATCCGGGACAAAATCAGCATTTACGCCGACTTCAAGTTTTTCCACCTTGTAGGTCACCTCGCCTACAGCATCCCAGGCAAGCTCAAAATCGCCAGTTATGTTGACACGCGAAGAATTAACTAAATTTAAATAGGAGGGAGCAGGTGGTGGGGCCTTTGGGGAGACTTTTACACTTATATTATTTGATTTCTTTTCAAGACCTTCATTATCAGTGACTTTCGCATAGATAGAATATGTACCGGCGGAATTCGTGCTCCATTGAACCTGATAAGGAGAAGTCGAATCCGTTTTATAAGGTGCCCCCCCGACATAGAAGACAACGGATTTAACGCTACCATCCGGGTCAGAAGCATTAGCACTCAAAGTAACACTTTCGCCCTCGATTATAGTACTCGGTGATGCACTAACACTAACTGTAGGCTGTTGGTTATTTGAAAGTTTGATAATTCCTGGAGCAACCAGCTCGGTCTTTCCATTGATCTTATCAATAGCTTCTACCCAGACCTGGATGTTTTTTATTTGATCTTCATCTTCAAGAGATGGGAGAGTCCAGTTTTTTCTGTAACACCCATCGCACTGGTTCATTTCAGGAACATTTGTTGCCGTTTCACCATCACCGATAAGTCTTTTTATTCCATCGCTATAGCTATAGTAGAAGGTAACTTTTGAAATACCATCGCGATCAGAAGACTGAGCATATAATGTTAAATTGCTTTTTGGCCTAAAAGCATTCTGCATTGGAAAAGCGAGAAACTTTAACTGCGGAAGGTCATTTTTTCGCACGGTCACAGATGCAAAATCAGTAAGCCCACTACACTGATTTAACTTATTACACGCCTGCAACCGATAATAATATGTACCTACCGGTTTATTTTTAAATGGATGATTACTTGCTTTGTTACTTGAGAGAGAAACCGACTTTAGTTTAGTTTTACTATTAACACCTTCCCAAAGTTCAATTTTTGAGGTATTTGATGGATACGTCCAATATATACTATATTCACCATTTGCCGCCTCATCCTGATTTGGTAGATTTTTAAATACTGGCTTACTTATAGGGTCAGATACTGTAGCAGTCTTAGTTTGAATAAGTTTCTTTGTTGTGTAATAGGTGGCGAAACATCTTCTTGAACTTACAAGCGCACTGGCCATTGGTACTCCGAGCATTAAGTTTGGAGTACCACCAAGATCATAATTTATCACACCACCACAAGGATATTCTTCTTCTCCGATTTTTTGGGAATAATCATATCTAACCTTCCACGAACCAGCCTCAGCTACTTTTAATGAATACACATTACTCGCTGTTCTAGTTGCTAAACTATCGAGAGTTCCCTTGTACTTACCATCATGATAAACAGTTAGATTGTGTATAACCGCAACACAATTTCCACTACAGGGTTCCGAATAATAATTTACTCTCACTTCCAGATCACCCGTCTTACTTGTAGACGGAGAGACGGTAAGATAACTAGACCATGCCCCCTGTGAATACGCTCCCAATGTAAGCACGAGCAAAGAAAAGTAGACTTTCAACATCCTTACTGAAAAACCTATAAGAAATTTCATTAACATCGTTTTGCGTTCTTATTCCACTGGGAGATTCGCTAGCATATAAACATATACCAGCGAAATTATTTATTATCGGGATACGATTATTCGGTAGAAGAAATATCGTTAATTCGATGGAGAACTTATATCGCTCTCCCAAAGGAGAGGAGTACCACTATTAGTACCATCGTTTGGTTCAAGTATTATCTGCTGGGTATCGTCTGACTGACTTCCATTCTCAGGTTTCACGCGAACAGCAAATATCTTGTGACTATTACTATGGATGTAAAGTATTTCATCATTACTGGTTAGCATGGGTGTTGCACTAATAGTTTCACCCTCTGGAAGTTTAAAGCTCCAAATCAAAGTCCCATTTTCGGTATTGAAACCTAAGATAGTGCCATTATAAGTGGCAACATATAAAATACTTTTGGTTTGGTTTAATACAGGACTGGCAACAACACCGGCTTGAGTCATCTCATCCCAAAGTACTTCCTTTTTAGAGCTTAACGCCAAAACTCTACCCCCAGAAGCACTGTTAGTTCCGATATATACTGTGCTATCGGAAACAGCTGCTTTATTCATCACAATACCAACATCTTCCATCACCCAGGCAAGATTGCCACTAGAGGTGAATCGGTAGTAGTTTCCGTCAAATGCACCAAGGAAAACACCACCATCATCAGTTAGAGTGAGGGAAGAACTGACAGCCTCACCAATTTGATCTAGAGGTGAAATTCCCCATTGATTTTCTCGCTTATCGGAAACAATAGAGATCTCCACTTGAGAGCTTTTGGTTCCCCCCGGGCCTATTGCCTTCAGGGTGTAAGTAGTCGCAGCCTGTGGAGAAACTCTTGCAGTTCCAATTAATGGTAAGCGGTTTATCGTAGTATCATCAGCACTATTTCTTAATACAACACTTGTTGCACCACTAACGGACCAACTGAGGCCTGCACTATCTCCAGCCCTAGAAATTTGTTCAGGTAGCGCTGAAAATGATTGGATAATTACCGCCGGGTAACTGTGGCGACTATAAGGGTTACTGCCAGCTTCTAGCTCAATAACATCTACAATACCATCTGAATCTGAATCAATTTGTGATGCCCCACACCCCGAGCCATCTACAGTTTCACTTAGAGGGGTATTTGAACAATAATCTTCATGATTAGGTATTCCGTCTTCATCAGTGTCCAATGCTATTGATATAGCAGCACTAGCAAGCTTACTGTCACCACGTAAAAGGTGCGCATCTAGACGATGCCAACCCTCTAGCAAAGGCTGTGAGAGCTCACAAGTTCCTAACGCAGTAACATCATCAAAGTTACAACTTCCTGTATCTACACCATCTACCAATATAGAGAGGTGAGCGCCAGCAGTGCTCTCTGAAATATTTGCACGTAGACGGACAGAAGGCTTGCCACTTTTTACTAGGGATTTATGTGCGGGAGATTCAAATGTAAGCCCATCCTCAATTGCACTATCCAAAGGTTGAGGCTCTTCAATAACAACTGCCGGAGAAGAGGACAGAAGCATATTTATCGCTGGAAGAATTTGTAAGAACTCGTCAACATTGGAGACTCCATCACCATCGCTATCCAGCTGAATAGGGGAGCATCCATTAAGATTTACTTTTTCTTTTTCTACTGTATTTCCACACTGATCCAGGTGATCAGGGATTCCATCTTCATCTAAATCAACCGCTACAGATATACTTGCTTGAGCGACAAGAGAATTACCACTGTAAAGAAGCGCCGAAACCTCTTGCCAACCATTATCTAGACTCACGGATAGCGTGCAGTAAGCTATACCACTAGACTTCTCAAAGGTGCATACATTTGTAGGCAAGGATTTATCCCCAAAAACAACGGATAAATCATCAAGATCACCAGCGTTTTCAAGCCTTAACTTAAATACAGGAAATCGGCTAGATACATATTCATCATCACTTGGTGAATCAAAGACAAGGCTGGCACTGTCTTCTGCAAGCGTCGAGGCTGCCAAAATAGGGAGTACAAAAAACAGGGAAACTCGAACGGAAAAAGCCCCAAATAACCTCAGGACTTTAGAAGAGAGCACAACCATTGTTAAATCCTTATCATGGCCGAACCTCCGTTTTTGGAGGGGAATTTATCCAATTCCTATCCCTTAGCCATGAAATACAACAAAATCGAGACGTAAATTTTTCGGGAAATTACCATACGCCTTAATTTTGTTCAAGCCCAGATATTTTTTAACCATTACAAGCACCCTAAACAAGGGGTGTTTCCACGCTCTGAGCCTCCCAAAATCGTCCCCTCCTTGCTAAGAAATATTCATCAGAATGTAAATATAAAAGCTCCGTTAATATGCGAGGCAACACAGTATGATTCGCACTTCAACTCCCTACACCCATGGCGCTGACTCACTGGTTTTTCTACCTTTAGTATGTGCACGTCAAATATTACAACCTAACCCACCGCAAAATGAAGTAACAATGCACAAATCAAAACAAAGCGCCGATTACCCCTCACAAGACTTTTTACTTCACAGAACTTCCGCCCATCAATAGATTCGTAGCATTTTTGCATGGAGCCTACTTTCATCTAGGCATTCATTTCAATATGACTAACGAAGAAAACAGAAATCCCGATGGAAAACAATAGAACCGGATTACCAGTCCAAGCTGCCCGATTTTATTGAACCCGACGATATCTACTTCCGGAATGATCGCACGAGATGCAAGCTTTGATGCAGAATTCCCGAAAATATCAGAAAAGGAGACGCTAATGATATATACAGCTCTTTATATTAGAGTCTCTCAGGAACTATTCGCTTTTCAGCTGCACAAAGAACACCTTTGCGATAGTAGCAGGGCCACCCCGGATACCCTCCCACCCCTTAACGTCATTACATAGACCAGATGCTCGGATCGAAGATCCTGTAAGCAGTAGAATCCTAGCCCCCACAGCAATCTGAGAGCTAGCAGGCGAGCAGATCACTTTGCGGCTTAAAGAATACTCAGTACTTTTAAACGGAGTCTCAATATGGAAAAAATAGGTTTACCGGTATCCATCACCGAACTTACTTACTCCCTATACAGAGATTACCAACATCCCAAAAGGTTACTCGAAACTAACTTAAAGTTAGCGGTAATTAAGCAAACACTTCTACCAACTAGGATCCCATCTCAGATTATGACAGTCATCACGAATAAGGATGAATACTGGATCTATAGTACAAATTACATTTTTATAAAACAGCAACTCCCCTATCCACAATACAGATTGATATATTGATTTAATTACCCAAGGAAACCATGCTAGGCTTCCGAAAAACACCCAAGGGCAAGTCAAAACACAACACACATTTAAAGGGGGCTGGATTTAAATAATAGCTTTCACACCTCAAAGCTCCGCCCACTTAAATTAACATTATAAAAAATGAGTATATTCCCCATGAAAACTCTAACCTTTTATAAATTCACCTTAATCATTGTGCTTGGCTTACTTTCTCTAACTGGAAATGCCGCAATTAACTGTACCGAGCAAGTTACACGATTGATAACCCATAAAAATGGAGGTGTATACTTTCAAACAAATAAGACCTGCTCCCAAAATTGGTGCAAAGTTGATTTCCCTGACGAAATCCAAGTAACTCGGGCCTACTCAACTTTGCTTACAGCTAAAATAGCCCAAAAGAATATAAATTTTGTTTGGAGTAATTTGGGATCTTGTGAAGAATACAACGAGATCCATGTATCACCAGAATTTTTCAGTATATGATTTTTCGCAGCATTTCTAGAGTCTAGCTAGGAGCTTTCATCACACACTCTCCTAGGGTTGGGCTGACATTAGCCCCAGCGATTAGCAACTGAATATCTTTACGAGCGGGCAGTTCGGGTTCGTATTTACATATGATCTGGGGAGAATGACAAAAAAGGGTGCTTGAAAGCACCCTTAACAAATCAACTTATTCCGCCGGCTTAACCCACTTTCTCTCCATGAGCCTGCTTATCAGCATGGTAAGAAGAACGTACTAAGGGACCACAGGCCGCGTGTTTAAAGCCGATTTGCTCAGCGTAGCGGCGATACTCTTCAAACTCATCCGGGTGGACGTAGCGCTGCACCGGCAAGTGTTCTTTACTCGGTTGCAGATACTGGCCGATCGTAAGCATATCGATATCATGCTCGCGCATATCGTCCATTACCTGGAAAATTTCCTCTTTCTCCTCACCCAGGCCAACCATCAACCCGGACTTGGTCAGTACGTCAGGGCGACGCTTTTTGTATTCCTGCAGCAGCTTTAAAGACCACTTGTAATTGGCACCGGGACGAGACTCTTTATACAGGCGTGGCACAGTTTCCAAATTGTGGTTAAACACATCCGGAGCTTCTTTCTCCAGAATGTCCAGCGCTACATCCATACGGCCGCGGAAATCCGGAGTGAGAATTTCCACTTGCAGGTTCGGGGATTGCGCTCTCGATTCACGAATACAATTGGCAAAATGCTCGGCGCCACCATCGCGCAAGTCATCCCGGTCAACAGAGGTGATTACCACATAGCGCAAACTCATTGCAGCAATGGCATCCGCCAGGTTCTTAGGCTCTTCCGGGTCCAGTGGATTGGGCTTACCGTGGCCTACGTCGCAGAAAGGACAGCGACGGGTACAGATTTCACCCATGATCATAAATGTCGCGGTACCGCCACTAAAGCACTCTCCCAAATTAGGGCAGCTCGCCTCTTCACAAACCGTTGACAGTTTTTGTGAGCGGAGAATATTTTTGATGCGATCCACTTCTTTTGAAGCGGGAACCTTTACGCGAATCCAGTCAGGCTTACGCAGCAGGTTATCGCTGGCAATTACCTTCACCGGGATACGCTCTACCTTATCGCCATCGCGAAGTTTCTCCCCCTGCTGGAGGCGGCGAGTGCGCTTAACGGGCACCAGGTCGGGTTTATCAGCCATTACTTAATTCCTGCTGTTCTGCGCTCAGCTGCGCAAATACTTTTTCATCAATGGGTTGCCACTGGGCGTCGGGCAACTGAAGAGTGTGGAGCAGCTCGCGTACAAAAATCTCGGCGACCTGGCTCCAACTCGGGGTTGGTTCCAATATTTCTGCCATCTGCACCATCTGCATCCCCGCATAGCCACAGGGGTTGATCCGCAGGAATGGAGCCAGATCCATATCGATATTGATGGCGATACCGTGGAAACTGCACCCCCGCCGAACTCGCAATCCGATAGAGGCAATCTTACTTCCCGCACGTGGGCCTTCAGTGAGGTAGACCCCCGGCGCATCGCCCCTGGGTGCCGCTGCAACACCAAAAGTTTCCAGCATTGCCACCGTGGCAGTCTCCAGGGCAGTGACCAGATCACGCACGCCGATTTTTGCTCTACGCAGGTCCAGCAATGGGTACACCACCAACTGGCCGGGGCCGTGATAAGTCACCTGTCCCCCACGATCCACCTGAACCACGGGTATATCACCGGTATTCAGCAGGTGCTCGGCTTTGCCTGCCTGCCCCTGGGTGAAAACCGGTTCGTGCTCTACACACCAGATCTCGTCGACACTTTCGCCATCGCGACTATCGGTATAGCGCGACATAGCCTGCCAGACACTCTTGTAATCTCGCCGCGCAAGATCGCGAACAATGGTCATCAGAGCACCATATGCACAGCGGGGTGCTGTTTCAGTTCTTCAAATAATGCTTTGAGCTGCTCCTCACCAGTGGCGAGGATAAAGAAAGTCATTGAGGTGAATTTACCAGTACTACTGTCACGCAAGGTAACGCGCTCTTCATCCAGGCCGGGGGCATGGCGACGCATCACATTCAGTACAAATTCGTGCGCCTCATCATTGGCATCACGCACGACCTTGACCATGTAGTCTTCGCAGGGAAATTCAATTTTCGGGGCTTTTTGATTGGGATCTTGACTCATACCACTCTCCGGGGCCGGGCTGTTAGATATTGAGAAAAGCTTAGGCACAGCCGGGCGGCGATTATACAGCGGCTAAACAGCAGTGGACAGTGAGCAAAAGGGGAAGTGGACAGAGAGTGGGGAGGGATGGACAGGGATGGGAATCATTCCCACCCCTAAATCAGCAATTAGCTAAAAAAGCCCATTACAAAGCGCTTGATGGAGTCCCACATGCGTTTGAAGAAACCGGCACGCTCCACATCTTCGGCAGCAACGGCTTTAACATCGGCGACAGTCTCACCATCCAGGGTCACAACAACTTTACCCACTGGCTGGCCCTTCTGCACAGGCGCTTCCAGCTCGCCATCCACAATCAGGTCGGCCTTAATGCCTTCCTCACCGCCTCGGGGGATGGTAACGAATACATCTTTAGCTACGGCAATACCCACGCTGGGCTCTTCACCACCCCAGACACGCTCCGTCTGCAACTCTTCACCCTGACCATATACCTTATGGGTTTGGTAGTAGCGGAAGCCGTAGGCGAGCAGTTTTTGGGTCTCAGAGGCGCGTTTCTCATCACTGTCGGTGCCGACAACAATAGCAATCAGGCGCATGCCGCGCTTCATTGCAGAAGCTACCAGGCAGTACCCTGCTTCTTCCGTATGGCCGGTCTTAATTCCGTCTACAGAGGAATCGCGCCACAGCAAACGATTGCGGTTGGGCTGGTTAATGCCGGAGTAGCTGAAATACTTCTCGGAATAAATATCGTAATGCTCTGGGTGGTCCATTATCAGCGCGCGCGCCAGTACACCCAGGTCATGGGCAGTCGTTACATGCCCCTCTGCAGGCCAGCCGGTGGCGTTGACGAAGTTAGTATCTTCCATTCCCAGCAGCTCTGCCTGCTGGTTCATAACTTCGGCAAAGACCTCTTCACTACCGGAGACGTGTTCTGCAAGGGCAATACTCGCATCGTTACCGGATTGAATAATCACACCGCGCATCAAGTCGATAACCGGCACCTGGTCACCCACTTTGACAAACATCTTGGAGCCACCCTTGCGCCAGGCCTTTTCAGAGATACGAACCATATCGTTTTCTTTGATGCTCCCCTTAAGGATCTCCTCAGAAACGATATAAGCCGTCATCATCTTGGTAAGGCTTGCCGGCGGTACCGGAGTATCCGCCTCGTGCTCAACCAGGACCTGACCGGTATTGGCATCTAAGAGCAGGTAAGACTTCGCCGCCAATTGAGGCGGTGCAGGGATAAGAGATTGCGCCTGGGCCAGGCCCGCACATAACAACAGGAAAGAACAGGCGATAATCCGTGTGATCATAGGTATATGTCTCGTCATTCCTCGTTTTCGTTGGCTTAACCTGCAACGAAATCTACAAGGTTAATCAGCGGCACTAGAGCTTGTCACCAAACGCCGCCTATCATTACAAAATTACAAAATACAAGAAAAAACGCGTCAATGCGCACTATTTTGTGAACGGGTATTCAAATGACTGCCACCGATAGCATCAGTCACAATCATTTAAGGCAGATATCACCTTTCCCTATTGATACCCAAAAGCCCACAACACTATTCGTAAACTACTTGTGGCTGTCCAAATTGCTTTTGCTCAACAGTTTCCCGCGCTGTTGCCAAAGCTCTCTGCTGGGTGAGTGGGCCAATTCGAACTCGATAATAAGTCTTGCCGCCACTCTGAACAGAACTAACAGCAACAGGATAGTCAATGGCCGCTGCCAATTGGGTGCGAATTTCCTGGGCCTGCGCGGAACTGCTATAAGCACCAACTTGCAGATAGGTATTGTCGGGCAACTTGATAGTTGTATCTTCCGCCAAACCAGCGGTGCCATCACTATTGGCCAGCACTTCATTGGCGGCCGGCAACGCGGCCGGGTCCAGAGCCTCTACCTCAACCCGAGCAATGCCTTTATCAATGTATCCGAGCTTTTGCGCAGCAGTATAACTGAGGTCGATGATGCGCCCGTGCACAAAGGGCCCCCGATCGTTTACCCGCACGATAATACTGCGGCCATTGTCGAGATTGGTGACCTTGGCATAGCTGGGCAGTGGTAGCGTTTTATGGGCAGCAGACATGGCATACATATTGTAGACCTCGCCATTTGCAGTGCGTCGGCCGTGGAATTTTGTTCCATACCAGGAAGCCTGCCCCACCTCTTTATAGCCCTTGACGTCATTGCGTACACGATACGTGACACCGTTGACCTTATAAGGGGATTTATTGCCGGCGTCGCCGATCGGCTCGCGGACAGGGATCGGCTCAGGGGCTGCTTGCATATTTACCGGAGCAGCAGGGCCACTATCCTTGATGCTATTAAAGTCCGGTTGCTTGGTGTTTTCGGTTTTCTGTGGTTTTGGCTGCGGGCCACTACAGGCCGCTAATATCAGGACCGCCAGGGCCACTCCCCAACGCGCTTTGCACTGAAACATAATCCCCCCGGCGCGCGACAACTTATTGCTGCCGTCTCCAAGCCGCTATTATCTGGAACTGCTAAATAAAATAGAAAAATATGAACACTAAAAACCCAAATGGTTCCCTCCATTTGGGTTAAATTTAGCTGCGGGACTGAAGCCGCCTTAAGACTTGCCGCCTCTCGCTTTAACAATCTCTTGGGCCAGGTCATTGACGGCCATAGCGTAAAGGCGACTGCGGTTATAGCGGGTGATAGTCGCGAAATTATTCAAACCGAGCCAATACTGTTTTCCCTGCTCAGTTTGCAGGGAGAATACGTTGGCCGGCATTTCCGGAGCCACCTGGCTAGTAGCGTTAAAGCCTTTGTCCGCCAATTCTCCAACGGTCCACTGCGGCTGCAGAGTATCGTTGACGATTGTCATGTCCGCATTCGGGCGGGGGCTGGCCAGTACCGCGACCGGTTCACCGGGCTTCCATCCATGTTTAACGAAATAGTTAGCCACACTGCCGATCGCATCGGTAGGGTTGTTCCATATATCCGCCTTGCCATCGTCGCTGAAGTCCACCGCATAAGAGCGGTAGCTTGAAGGCATGAATTGGCCGTAGCCCATAGCCCCAGCATAAGAGCCCTTGAGAGCCAAGGGGTCCATATCCTGCTCACGAGTCAGCAGAAGGTAGTTTTCTAACTCTTTGGTAAAAAACGCAGAGCGACGGGGGTAGTTAAATGCCAGCGTGGAAAGTGCATCCAAAACCCGGTAGCCGCCCATATTACCGCCGTATCGGGTTTCAATTCCGATGATGGCAACAATCATCTCTGCCGGTACACCGTATTTCTTTTCAGCCTCAGCCAGGGCCTCGGCATTTTGATCCCAAAAGTCTACCCCACCGGCAATGCTCTGCGGGGTGAGAAACATTTTGCGATATTCGTGCCAGGGCTTGGCTTTCTCAGCTGGCCGTTTGATCGCCTTTAGGATGGAATCTTTGCGCTTGGCCTCACGCATCAGAGTCTGCATTTCTTCGCGATTAAAATCGTGCTCTTCCACCATATAATCTACGAATTCTTGCGCTTGTTTATTATTTCCGTGACCCGGTTCCTGCGCACAGGCGGCGAGGGCCAGTCCCATCCCGATTAATAATCCCGAGGTCCACTTCAAAACGACCGCTCCTGTCTTCATCTCGCGTCTCTAAATCCGGTTATTGTCCCTATGCAGTGTTCCTCAAAAGTGAACTCTGCGCCGCTCAGTGCCAACAGCCATCAACAAGCCAAATCCGGCCATCAATGTAATCAAGGATGTCCCGCCGTAACTAATCACAGGCAAAGGCACCCCAACTACCGGCAACAATCCTGTAACCATACCAATGTTTACAAATACATAGACAAAAAAAGTGAGGGTAATACTCCCCGCCAACAATCGGCCAAATACGTGCTGGGCCATAAAGCTGATGTAAATGCCACGGGCGATAATCAGTACATATAGCAAAAGCAGCAACAGGGCGCCGCGCATGCCCCACTCCTCCGACAGTACCGCGATAATAAAATCGGTATGGCTCTCCGGCAGGAAATCGAGCTGTGACTGGGTTCCCTGCAGGTAGCCTTTGCCGTAAACACCACCGGAGCCGATAGCCGCTTTGGAGTTAAATATATTCCAACCAGCACCAAAACGGTCATCATCTGGGTTGAGCAGGGTCAAAATTCGCTGCCGCTGGTAATCGTGGAGCCCCCAGTGCCAAATTGGATAGGCAGCAACCAACAGCGCCATTGCCGCGGCACTGATCATCTTCCAACTCAACCCCGCTAGATACAGGGCAAAAAGACCGGACGCCGCAATCAGGATCGAAGTCCCCAAATCCGGTTGCCGTACGATAAGAGCTGCGGGAATCGCCACAATTGCCAAAGCTCCAATCACTGTGGTCAGTGATGGCGGCAAACGGCGTTGATGCAGGTAAGCTGCCACTGCCATGGGGACACCGAGCTTCATCACTTCCGATGGCTGGAAGCGAAACCCGCCTATCTCCAACCAGCGCTGCGCCCCCATCGCCTTGGTGCCAAAGAACAATACCCCAACCAATAGCGCACAACCGGCCAAATAGGCCCAGGGGGACCAGCGCCGATAAAAATCCAGGGGGATTTGCGCAACGATAAACATGCCCACAAAGGCCACGCACATAAAAATTGACTGGCGCCGCACATAGTTCATATCACCGCCAGAAGCGCTGTACAGCACTCCAAGTCCTACAGCGGCCAACACCAACAACAGTACCAGTAGCGGTATATCAATATGCAGGCGGCGTGAGAGACTGACCGGCTTGCGCAGACTGCCGTGGGCATCTGACAAACGGTGGGAGAAATCGCGACTAGCCATTGCCAGCCCCCTCGCTCAAATAAGTGGTATCCGCCGTCTTCTGCGGTTCCAACTGCGGGCGTGACATCCACTCCGCAAATAGCTCTCTTGCCACCGGAGCAGCGACCTTGCCGCCGCCCTCACCATTTTCGACTAATACCGAAACAGCGATACGGGGGTTATCCACAGGCGCGAAGGCCACAAACAGGGCGTGGTCTCGGTGGCGCTCTTGCAGGGCCTCTGAGTCATAGCGCTCCCCCTGGGCAATACCGACCACCTGAGCGGTACCGGACTTACCCGCCACGCGGAAGTCCAGATCTTTACCTGCCCGTTTCCCGGTACCGGTACGGTGGTTGACTACAGCCTCCATTCCCTCGAATACCAAATCCCAGTGATCAGGGCGGGCCTCGAGGTTGTGCAGTATCTCGGGAGGTTGTTCCACCCCGTTGATCGACTTGACCATCTGCGGGCGGTAGTGGGTACCGCGATTGGCAATCGTGGCAGTCATTACTGCAAGCTGCAGTGGCGTCGCCAACACAAAGCCCTGCCCCAGCACCGCATTCAAACTGTCACCGGGGAACCAGGGCATTCCGCGGGCGCCGCGCTTCCAGTCTCGGGAAGGAAATAGTCCAGAGCGCTCCATGGGCAGATCAATCCCTGTCTTGCTGCCCAAGCCAAAATGAGAGGCGATGCTGTGCATATCATCGATATCCCAGCGGTGCGCCATATCCCAAAAGTAGACGTCACAGCTCTGCGCCATGGCCTGTATCAGATCCACTTTCTCACCGTGCCCCCAGCGCACGTGGTCGCGGTAGATGCGCGGATCGTTGGGCAGCTTGTAAAAGCCGGGGTCCTTGACTGTACTCTCTCGGGTAATAATGCCCGCCTGGAGTCCACCCAGCCCCATCAACGGCTTTAGAGTCGAGCCCGGTGGATACTGCCCCTGCACCGCCCGATTAAACAGGGGCACATCGAGAGAATCGCTGAGGGCGCGATAGTCGGCAAAGCTGATGCCGGTCACAAACAAGTTGGGGTCGAAGGACGGCTTGCTGACAAACGCCAACACACCACCGCTATTTACATCGATCGCAACTACTGCACCGCGGCGATCTCCCAGGGCATCAGAGGCGACTTGTTGCAGCTGAGCATCCAGGTTGAGCACCAGATCCGAGCCCGGTTTGGGGTCCCGGCGCTCCAGTACTCGTAAAACCCGGCCACGAGCATTAATTTCGACATTTTCATAACCGACCTCTCCGAGCAGGAGATCCTCGTAGGAGCGTTCCAACCCGACCTTACCGATGCTGCGGGTACCGCGATAGCGGCGCACATCATCCTCGGTAAAGTTACTCAGGTCGCGGTCACTGATTCGCCCCACATAGCCCACACTATGGGCAAATAGATCCCCGAGGGAGTAGTAACGCACTAACTCCGCCTCCACTGACACCCCAGGCATACGGAATTGATTAACACTGATCCGTGCGATTTCATCTTCGTTCAATCGAAATCGGAGAGGCACTGGCTCATAGGGGCGCCGGCGCTTGAGGCGTTTCTGGAATTTGGTGACATCATTTTCATCGAGTCGCACCAGGTTACCGATCAGCTCTAACGTGGCATCCATATCGCGAACGCGCTCGCGAACAATCGACAAGTTATAACTGGCGCGGTTATCGGCTAGCAAAATGCCGTTGCGGTCATAGATCAATCCGCGGGTCGGCGCGACCGGGCGCACCTGGATACGGTTCTCATCAGATTGAGTGCGGTAGTCTTCGTAATTAACCACCTGGAGGTTGTAGAAACGCGCAACGAGAACACCCAATAAAAAGATAACCCCCACAAGCGCCACCAACATACGATTGCGAAACAATCGCTGCTCGGTATGGGGGTCCTTGAGATGGTAATCGTGCGGCATCAGAATTTATTCGATGGTTTTTGACTGGCGTGCAAAAAATCTAATTCCCTACATTAACACAGGGCGAGTCAGGAGAGAGAACCGAGTCGGCAAATCTCTCCGCGACTTATCGCAAATATTTTATTTGTGGTAGGGATGGCCGGCCAATAATGTCCAGGCGCGATAAATTTGTTCAGCCAGAACCACCCTCACCAGCGGGTGCGGCAAGGTCAGTGGGGACAGAGACCAGCGCTGGCGTGCACGGGCGAGGCAATCTTCGGATAAACCGTCGGGCCCGCCAATTAACAGGCTGATATTTTCCCCGAGCATTTGCCAATCACTTAATTGCGCCGACAACTGCTCAGTACTCCAGGGCTTGCCTTTCACATCGAGCGCTACCACGTGATCCCGCGGTCCCAAAGCGGCGAGCATCGCCTCGCCCTCTTTTTTTCGCGCTTTTTCAATCAGGGCAGCAGAGCTCTTTTGGCCTCGTTGGCCGAGTGGAATTTCCACCATTTCCAGAGCAATTTCCCGGGGCAGGCGCTTAGCGTACTCGGCGTAGCCCTCCTGCACCCAAGCCGGCATTTTTCCACCGGCGGCAAGAATGCGGATTTTCACAGCAATTAACCCTGGTGCGGATCACTGCCATCGGCATCGTCACGGGTATTCGGAGTCATAGACCAGAGTTTTTCCAGATCGTAGAAACCGCGAACATCTGCGAGCATCACGTGAACAACCAAGTCACCGTAGTCGACTAATACCCACTCGCCTTGGTCGACACCTTCAACACCAATGGGACGAATACCTTCTTTTTTCAGCTCGTCTACAACGTTCTCTGCCAGGGACTTAACCTGGCGACTGGAAGTACCAGTACAGATCAGCAGATTGTCCATTACATCTGAATGTCCGGAAACATCCAGGGAAACAATATCCTTACCTTTCAAATCTTCCAGCGCATTGAGAGCGATATCTTTAATATTTGTCATAACACCTTGATTCATTGCGGGTCGCCTGAAGCAACCTCTGTATAAAGTCGATGATCTTCTATGTACTGCAACACAGTTGCGGGCAGTAAATAGCGTGGCGACTGGCCACTTTTAATTAATTCGCGAATTTGCGTCGCGGAAATTGGCAACATAGTCTGCTCCCGCAACAGCAGGCAACCACATGCTCGTGTATGCAAGTCTGCAACCGTGCCCCGATGATTCTCCAGCAGTTCTGCCAGAGGGCCATGCTCTTCGCTATCGCGATTTGGCAGGTGCCAGCCAGGCCTTGTTACCACCACCAGATGTGCCAACTCCAAGAGGCGCTCCCAGCGGTGCCAGCGGTGCAGACTCAATAGGGAGTCCAATCCCATGCAGAAACTGATGGAGGTTTCATCTCCCAGTTCACTGCGCAGCTCCTCCAGGGTATCTACCGTATAAGTAGCCCCGCCACGATGGAGTTCTCGCTCATCCAGGGTGAGTTCCTCACACCCCTCCAACGCCAGAGCCAGCATTTCGCTGCGCTGGCGGGACGATACACCTGGCGTCTGCCGGTGGGCGGGCTGGTGGCTGGGTAGCAAGCGCATTTCATCAAATTCGAGCACCTGGCGCAGCTCCAGCGCCATCCGCAAATGACCGAGATGAATCGGATCAAAGGTTCCGCCAAACAGGGCCAACTTATGCCTTTTGCTCGCCACAATTATTTCTCGTACCCCCCGCACTCGCTGCCCCAAAGGGAAAAGTGCTTATTGCCGGATATGGCCATCTCCGAACACAATCCATTTTTGCGAAGTGAGCCCTTCCAGGCCAACCGGGCCGCGGGCGTGGATTTTATCAGTACTGATACCAATTTCCGCCCCCAAGCCGTACTCGAAACCGTCAGCAAAGCGGGTTGAGGCATTAATCATCACTGAGCTGGCATCCACAGCACTCATAAAGCGGCGGCTGCGACTGTAATCCTGGGTGACAATTGCCTCGGTGTGGCCGGATCCGTAACAGGCAATATGGTCCATAGCCGCTTCCATATCCGCAACAACACGCACAGCCAGAACCGGGGCAAGGTATTCCTCACTCCAGTCATCTTCTGTCGCCGCTACACAGTGAGCAATGATTTCACGGGTCCGGTCACAACCGCGCAATTCAACCCCTTTGTCTTCGTAGGCACCAGCCAAGCGCGGCAGTATATCCGCCGCAACCATCTCGGCAACTAAAAGTGTTTCCATGGCGTTACAAACACCATAGCGATGGGTCTTGGCATTGAGGGCGATATCGAAAGCTTTGGCCAGGTCAGCCTGATCATCGATATACACATGACAAACACCGTGCAGGTGTTTGATCACCGGCACCCGGGCTTCGCGACTGACCCTTTCAATCAGGCCGGTTCCGCCCCTGGGTACAATCACATCCACATATTCCGGCATAGTGATCAGGGCACCCACCGCCGCTCGATCGGTGGTATCGACAACCTGCACCGCCGTTTCCGGCAAACCCGCTTCGCGCAAGCCGGCGGTAATACAGGTGGCAATTGCCTTGTTCGAGTGCAGCGCTTCACTGCCTCCACGCAAAATTGTGGCATTGCCGGATTTTAAGCACAGGCTCGCTGCATCAATGGTCACATTGGGCCTGGACTCATAAATAATGCCCACCACTCCTAGGGGCACACGCATTTTGCCCACTTGAATACCGCTGGGGCGATAGCGTAAATCTTCAACTTCTCCCACCGGGTCGGGCAGCTCTGCCACCTGCACCAAGCCCTCGATCATGCCATCGATGCGGGCATCGTTAAGCTCCAGACGATCCAGAAGAGCCGCATCCAGGCCGCGCTCGCGACCGGCCTGCATATCCAATGCATTGGCCTTCAGTAAAGATACTCGCTGTGTCTCCAGTTGGGCAGCGATGGCTTTAAGAGCATTATTTTTGGTGGAGGTATCCGCAGCAGCTATCTGTTTGGCGGCGGTACGGGCTGCGCGCCCCATTTGTTCGAGCTTGGCGCGAGTGGATTGCTGATCAGCGGTGTCTGTGGCGGTCACTTGGCTCTCCGTGCAAAATCCGGTCGGCCGCGCAGTATAACCCAGCGAGACCCGGTTGAAAGTGCCGATTACCGGGCCCCACAGCTTTATATCTAGCTATTCCCGCGTCCAGCGGTCCAGGTTCTCGGCAATGGTTGCAAGCCGCATAAGAGGATCTTCTACCGCTAGCAAGTCGGTGCGAACCTTATCTTCCAATGGCAGAAGCTGAGCCAATTGCCAGGATAGTGAGTCCGCAGACTCCACCGGCTCAAATTTAAGTGATAGCGTCTGTGCCCGCTCCTTCAACTCCTCCAACACCGACAGAAGACCATCGCAATCCGCTGGAATCGGCTTTTCATCTTCATCTGGTATCCATTCCACGTCCCCCAGAAGCAAGTCATCTTCTGCGCGACGGGTGTGGACAATGCGAAAGCGACGCCGACCTTTCACCTCCACATTTAGCAGCCCTCCCTCGCCCTGCCCCCAATCCACGATGTCGACATAAACACCGAGAGGCCATACTGAAGCGCGCCCCACTTCGCCCCCGGAGCGAATCAAAACAATGCCGAAGCCACTATTGGTTTTCATGGACTCACTGACAAGGTGAATATAGCGCTGCTCAAAAATCCGCAGGGGCAAAGTCACGCCGGGGTATAGAGGGACACTCAGGGGAAAAAGGGGTATCTGTTGCAAAGTCATCACTCATTATTTTTTGTGTGCCCTAAAGATAACATCGCCCTAGGGAACTCTGCGGCAGGTTAAGAGACTTTTTACCGCCAACCGGTTGGATTGCGAGCAAGTTTTTCCACTTTGCGGTAATTGTCGCTGGCAAGCCCAACACCCAGCCTTTAAGCTGCTGCGGTAAATTGACCAAACGGAGATTTTTCATGCCTACAGCAACCGCTCGCCATATCCTGGTTGAAAATGAACAGCAGTGCCAGGACCTGAAACAGCAAATCGAGAACGGCGCTGACTTCGGTAAAATTGCCGAGCAGTACTCCCAGTGCCCCTCTAGCCGTTCCGGCGGTGACCTGGGCTCTTTCAGCAAGGGAATGATGGTTCCCGAATTTGACAAGGTCGTATTTTCCGAAGAGCTGCATAAGGTACATGGCCCAGTCAAAACCCAGTTTGGCTACCACTTGCTGGAAATTACCAGCCGCCAAGACTGAGTCCCGACTGTTAAGCAGACATAAAAAAGCCGGGGTTATCCCGGCTTTTTTTATATTTCAAATTCCTTCGCTTCAGGCGCTGGGCGCCTCCTGCATCGGTGCCTCGGGCTCAACTTTATCAGCTTGCCTCTGACGACCGAGGGGCTTGAACATCACCAGCAACAGGGGCAGAAGTGTCAGGGAACCCAACAGTGCGGCGGACATCGCCAGCGCGGTGAGGAGACCGAAATAGATCGACGGAACAAACTTCGACAGCGCCAAAATTGAGAAACCGACAATAATCGTGATCGCAGTGTAGAACATGGCACGACCAATCGTCGCATGGCTGCGATGCATGGTCGCCAGGTAATTGCCATCTTTGGCAAACTCCGCGCGGAAGCGATACAGGTAGTGAATCGCATGGTCCACCCCGATACCCACGGTAATCGCGGCGATAGTGATGGTCATCATATCCAGCGGAATACCCGCGAGCCCCATACCACCAAGTACCACACAGGCCGCCAGCATATTTGGCACCAGTGCAATCAGAGCAATCCACAGAGAGCGGAATAGCACCAGGAACATCAGCAGGATTCCGACAAAAACAGCACCCAGGGTCAGGATCTGGGATTTAAACAGGCTCTGTAACATATTGTTGTACAGAACCAACAGGCCGGTCTGATGAACATTCTCTGGAGCTATGCCCATCTCATTGTGAGCGTAGTTGTAGATACGCTGGATCAGCTCATCGCGACGCAGGGTGGGGTCTGTCTCCATCACCCGCAGGGTGATACGAGCCTGGTTGTTCTCCACAGATAAATAGGGGTCTACCAAAACGGAGCGAATTTCGGCCGGCAGGCTGGTATTGGCCACCGCCAGCTCAAAGTCATTGAGGGGACCGCCATTCAGATCCACGGCAACTTTATACAGGGTCGCCAGAGATTGAACCTTGCCTATCTCCGGCTGCTCCTCCAGGTAATCATGCAGCTGCTCCAGCTTTGCCAAACCGGCAACCGTAAACCAGTAGCTCTGCTCCACTGACTCCTCTTCACCGCCAAATGGATCATCGGAGGCAAAGGGGTCCTCTTCTACAGCGAAGGGATCTTCCTCTGCTTCCATCGCAAAGGGATCTTCTTCTCCCTCGAAAGCTGCCTCCTGCTCCTCGGGCTGATCCAAGATAATATCCAGGGTCACAGTGCCACCCAGGCGGCGGTCAATCACCAGCATGCCCTGATAAATTTCCGTGGAATCATCGAAGTAATCGATAAAGCGGTTTTCCACTTTCAGCTGGGATATACCCACCACACTCACGACGGCTGCCAGCAGTGAAATACCTAGCACCACAAACTTGTGGCGCTCAGCAAAGCGGGAAAACTGCAGGGTAAATGCGTGGGAGTTATCTGCACTCACACTGCCCACACGCTTCGGCAGCACCATCAGGAAACTGGGAATAATCAGGAACGACAGCAGCAGAGCCACAGTCACACCCATCGTCATCATCCAGCCAAAATCGATAACCGGGCGAATGCCGCTCACCACCAGGGACACAAAAGCCACGATGGTGGTCAGTGCGGTATACAGGCAGGGCTTGGCCATAAAGCGCACTGTCTGCAATACCAGCTTTTCAAGATCCCAATCCGGGTTCTGGGCAATATATTCCCGGTAGCGCACCGCCAGGTGGATGGTAATTGCCAAGGTAATAATTAACAGCAGTGCGACAAAGTTGGCCGAGATCACTGTCAGTCGCCAGTCCAGCCAGCCGAGTAGCCCCAGCATCACCACCGCAGTGGTAACACAAGTCATCAGCGGCAACAGCACCCAGCGCGGCTGGCGGAAAATCAGCAACAGAGTAATCACGATAAAAGCGAGAATCCCCACACCGAATACCAGCAGGTCGCTCTTAATAAACGAAATCATATCGGCGGTAATCATGGTGACACCACCGAGGAACAGCTCCGCTTCGCCGTTGTAGCCAGCCAGAATTCCGCGCACGGTATCGACTCGCTGGTGGGCAACTTTCTCTTGCTCAGTACGGTGGGCCAGATAGACCGCGCTGATCTCCTCCAGGCGAACGGTCTCTTCCGGAGTCAGCCCCTCTGTATTGCGCTTGCTGCGCAAAGCATCCCGCTCGCGCACCATCTCGATGCCGCGGCTATCCAGTTTCAGGTTCGCCAGAATGGCGGTCGTCTGCCCGTCCGGACTCAGGATCAACTCCCGATAAATCGGACTGGAAAGGAACTCTTGCCGGGCCATATCCCGGTCGACATCGGGCCTGGAGAGCGTGCGCACCTCATCGCTGATATCGGTGAGAACCAGCTTGGGGCTGTACAGCAGTGGGACATCGAGAATGCTCTGCACACTGGACACACCATCTACCTTGGCCAATTCATCCCGCAACTTGCCCAGGGTTTCCAGGGACTCATCACTGAACAGGTCCCCAGTCTTGGAGCGGTAAGTAACGACCAGGAAATCGCCACTGGCATAGCGCTCGGAAATCTCGCGGAAATAATCCAGGGATTTATCAGCTTCCAGAGTGAGGGAATCGGCAGAGGCGTCGATCTTCAGGCGGGACAATCCGAGGGCTGCCAGCAGGGTTAACAGGCCGATAACCACCAACACCGCAGCGGGCCGCTTGGTCACCAAGTATTCATAAGACTTCTGTAAAGCTGACAGCATAAATTTCCGCTTCTTTCCAAACTAAAAACTGGCCGCATTGCGGCGCGCATATTGTTCGCCTATGCGATGAATTAGCAAACCTAAAATTTGCCACCGCACCGTTTTATTGGAACTTTTTTCAGGGATTGTCGATATGCCCCAGGTCGCGTTCGGGAAACAGGGTATCCCTGACGCGACGTTTGAGCTCCTTAGCACCGGGAAAGCCGCCGTCACGCTTGCGCTCCCAGATCAAAATTTCGCCAATCCGAATCTCGAATACTCCCCCAGTACCCGGTTGCAATGCAACCTGATTGAGGTCATCGGCGAAAGTGTGCAGCAATTCCTGGGCCATCCAGGTGGCTCGCAACATCCAGTTGCACTGCACACAATAGTGAATCGTAATACTCGGTTTTATCTCATTGCCCATCCTGCTCTCCCCAGCTGGGCAACAGCTTCTGCTCGATGCCCAACTGGTCGAGCAACCGCGCCACCACGAAGTCCACAATATCTTCTACCGAACTGGGCCTCTGGTAAAAGCCAGGGCTGGCCGGCAGGATCATGGCCCCCATGCGGGTGAGTTTCAGCATATTTTCCAGGTGAATCTCGGAGTAAGGTGCCTCGCGGGGAACCAGAATGAGCTGGCGGCGCTCTTTCAGGGCTACATCCGCAGCCCGCTCAATCAGGTTGTTCGATGCTCCACAGGCCACCGCAGACAAGGTGCCACCACTTGCCGGGCAGATCACCATACTGGCTGGCGCCCCGGTTCCAGAAGCCACCGGGGAAAACCAATCGCGCTTGCTGAACAGAGTTAGCTGACCTTCCTGCGCGGCAAAACGATCGGCGAGGAAATTCTGCAACTCGCGTTCATCGCCCTCCGGCAACTGCATATCAGTTTCGGTGTTGATGACCACCTGAGCCGCCTCAGACAACAGCAACCACACGCGCACATTCGATGCCAGCAGGCACTGAAGCAGGCGCAAACCATACTGAGCGCCGGAAGCCCCGGTCATAGCCAGGGTCACGGTCTTCTCGAAAGGAGATTGATGCAAAGTCGATACCTTATTTAGCCCTGCGAGTATAAGGCTGCGCAGGAAACATTAGTCTTCTGACTTAGAGATCGTATTTCTGTTCCAGGGCACCGATAAGGCGCTGGTGGATACCGCCAAAGCCGCCGTTGCTCATCACTACGATATGGCTACCGGAATCGGCTAGCTGCAACACAGATTCCACACCATCTTCAATCGAATCAAAAGTTTTGGCCGGCACCGATGAGTGGTGGGCGACGTCTTCCAGGGACCAGTTAACTCCCTCAGGCTGATACCAGAGCACCATATCGGCCCCGGAGCAGGAGTCGGCCAGCTTGCCCTGGTGCACTCCCATACGCATGGTATTGGAACGCGGTTCAATCAGGGCAATGATTTTATCCTCCCCAACCTTCGCCCGCAGGCCATTGAGGGTGGATTCAATCGCGGTGGGGTGATGGGCAAAATCATCGTAAACACGGATGCCGGCCACTTCTCCCAAGCACTCCATACGGCGTTTAACCCCCTGGAAGCGTGCCAGAGCTGCCGCACTCAAATCTGGGGTGACACCCACATGCCGCGCCGCAGCCATAGCCGCGAGGCCATTTTGCACATTGTGCTGCCCGGTCAGGTCCCACTCGACCCGCGCCACAGCTTCGCCTTTAAACTGAACCGTAAAGCTGCTGCCATCAGCGGCAATATCCACTGCGCACCAATCACCCACTCGCACACCATCGGCAGACTCGCTGCCAACCCGCTGTACTTCACTCCAGCAGCCTTTATCAAGCACCTGCTCTACATTCTCTTCGGCAGAGGCCACTATCAAGCCACTAGCAGGCACAGTTCGTACCAGGTGATGGAATTGTTTCTGGATTGCCGCCAGGTCCTCAAAGATATCTGCGTGGTCAAATTCGAGATTGTTGATAATCATCGTGCGCGGGCGGTAGTGCACAAACTTGGAACGCTTGTCGAAAAAGGCAGTGTCATACTCATCCGCCTCAACAATAAAGAAGGGAGACTCTCCCAAACGAGCAGAGACACCAAAATTAGCCGGGACCCCACCGATCAGGAAGCCGGGCTGCATATCTGCCGCTTCCAGAATCCAGGCCAGCATACTGGCGGTGGTGGTTTTACCGTGGGTTCCGGAAACCGCCAATACCCAGCGGCCACCCAGGAAGTGATCGCACAACCACTGGGCGCCAGAGGTGTAAGCCAACCCTTTTTCCAGCACCGCCTCTACTGCCGGATTTCCCCGGGACATGGCATTGCCAATAATCACCAGGTCCGGGGCGGGCTCCAGCTGTGCGGGATCATAGCCCTCGGTAATTTGGATACCCGCCTGTTGCAACTGGGTGCTCATAGGTGGATAAACATTGGCGTCACTGCCGGTTACGCGGTGCCCTTCCGCCACCGCCAGTTGGGCCAAACTGCCCATAAATGTGCCGCAAATACCTAGAATATGAATATGCATAGCGGAAAAATGTACTCCTACGGGTTGCGGCGCAAGCTTAACACGGCAAATCGGGCCAGTAATTGCCAAATACCCCAGTTACCATGCAATTTACTCGCTATTCCATTAGACTCCGCCCCCGCATTGGTCGGCCTCATCCCCGGTACGGTGGTAGGAATTTTCCCGAAAGGGTCGACACCCGATACGAGCTCCCGGTTATCCCCACTGGCACAAATGTTTAAAACTAGATGCGAGGCGGATTACCGGATCGGGATACTTCTCTATATCTCTATAAGCACAGGATAACCATGTCGAAAAAGAACGCCTTTTATGCGCAGTCCGGTGGCGTTACCGCCGTGATCAACGCATCCGCCTGCGGCGTAATTGAAGCTGCGCGTGAAAACCCGGACCAGATTGGCAATGTCTACGCAGGGCTAAACGGTATTCTCGGCGCGCTGCGCGAGGAGCTGATCGACGTGAGCCAAGAGAGCGCAGAAGATATTGCTGCACTGCGCCACACCCCCTCCGGTGCCTTTGGTTCCTGCCGCTATAAACTGAAGAGTCTGGAAGAGAACCGCGCAGAATACGAGCGCCTGATCGAAGTCTTCAAAGCGCACAATATTGGCTACTTCTTTTACAACGGTGGTGGCGACTCCGCAGACACCTGCCTGAAAGTATCCCAACTGTCCGAGACCATGGGTTATCCAATCCAGGCCATCCATATTCCCAAAACTGTGGATAACGACCTGCCCCTGACCGACAACTGCCCGGGCTTTGGTTCCGTTGCCAAATATGTTGCCGTTTCCACCAAGGAAGCGGCCATGGACGTAGCCTCCATGTGCGCCACTTCTACCAAAGTATTTATTCTCGAGGTGATGGGCCGTCACGCGGGCTGGATTGCCGCTGCCGGCGCTCTGGCCCAAGAACAGGAAGGCGATGCACCCCACATTATCCTGTTCCCGGAAATCGCTTTCGATAAAGAGAAGTTCCTCGCCAAGGTACAAAAGACCGTAGACGAGAAAGGCTACTGCGTTATCGTCGCCTCCGAAGGCGCCCAATACGGCGACGGCACCTTCCTTGCCGATGCCGGCACCACTGACGCCTTTGGCCACAAGCAGTTGGGCGGTGTTGCACCGACCCTGGCCAACATGGTCAAAAGCGAACTCGGCCTGAAGTACCACTGGGCCCTGGCAGATTACCTCCAGCGCGCCGCCCGCCATATCGCTTCTGCTACCGACGTTGAGCAAGCCTACGCCGTAGGTCGCGCCGCAGTGGAAATGGCTGTAGCAGGCAAAAATGCCATTATGCCAGCCATTATTCGCGCAGAAGGTGAAGAGTACAGCTGGTCCATCGCAGAGGCACCACTGTCTGAAGTCGCCAACGTAGAAAAATTTATGCCGCGCGAATATATCAGCGAAGATGGCTTTGGAATTACTGAAGAGGGACGCAAGTACCTGCTGCCATTGATTCAAGGCGAGGACTACCCTCCCTACAAAAATGGCATTCCCCAATACGCCACCCTGAAAAAGCAGCTGGTGGAAAAGAAGCTGGGTACCGATTTCGAAGCTTAATAGAAACGGTTGCCAGTGTCCCAAAAGCCTCCGAGTAAAATCGGGGGCTTTTTTCTGTAAACGCCTCTACGCAGACTCCACATCAGACCAAACCGCAAATTCATTGCCGCAAGGTTCCCTAAAATGGAAGCGCCTGCCACCGGGAAACGGGAAAATTGGCTTGGCTATTTCGGCTCCGCATCGCGTCACCTTTTCCAGGGTACCCTCCAGGTCGCGGCTGTATAACACCACTAGTGCAGATCCATTTTCGGTAGTGCTTTGCAACTCTGCCTTGAAAAAACCACCGTCCAATCCCGCATTTGAAAAAGCGGTGTACTCCGGACCGTAATCGGTAAAAGCCCAATTAAAAGCCTCGGTAAAGAATGCTTTTGTCTTACCCAAATCCCTGGAGGGCAACTCAATATAATTAATTTTCTCGCACTCTCTCATAAGCTCACCATTTTCCTTGTTTTTCAATTTTCAGGCTGTAGGCCGCACAGGGGTATTCACCACCTGAAAACTGCCATTTGCCAGCGCTAGTGGCCGATCCTGATAGAGAATAATGGCGCGATCCATCATCTGTACAAAATCGAGCATCGCATAAAGCACCACACCTTTTCGCCCCTGATATATATCAGGCCGATAAATCAACGCCGCCATCCTATCGTCCATGGCTTCATAGGTATATGAAGCTTCCCCAACTAACTTTCCCGACGCCGTAACGTAACAATGTGTCGCGGTTTCATAGGTTACCGTGTGGGTAGAAAGGTCGGGGAAATCACCTTGTTTTGAATAGTGGGTGCCGGTCCATTCCAGGCTTAAACCTTCCAATGTCTTAAATGCCTGCAAACTAAGTCTCCCCCTGTGGTTTAATAGCTTCGCTGATCACTAGCAACTGATTTACCTGAAGCAATAAAACACACGCTGACTAAAAACGACACTCCTTACATTAAATATTTATCTATTTTGATACGCCTCCGATAGGTCCCAATGATATCTCGACACTCCAGAAAGACACCTTAGGCACTTTACTTAAGTATTTTTCCAATTCAGGGCTTGGGCACCCACAAATACTTTCCCCTCCAATATTCCATACAAGAAAGATTTTAATGACTCGCAATGGAGTCTTGCTGGACTACCAATATGAAAACGAGGAAGTGAAACACTCGGGCATATACCCACGGAAGTAAAGATGAAAAACACGTAATTAACGCGGGGAGGAAAGAAAACGGCCGAATATCTCTTGCCTAAATATCCGACCGTTCAATATGTGGAGTTAATTATTTATTGTTGTTGATATCCATCTCAGTGCCAAAACGGCTTGCGAATCTCAATTTCACGGTAGGCTTTATCTTCATTACCGAAATCGTCTTTCACAGTCAGGGTAATTTCATAACTCCCGCCGGTGGCATAGCGATGCAGTGCCATGGGGCCGGAGCGGCTGGTGCCATCACCAAAGTCCCACTCATAGCTCAGGTTACCGTCGCCATCGTAACTACTGCGCTCTTCAACCCACACCCAGCGCAGGAAGGTGTGGACTTTAAAATCAGCCCGAAGATCAACAACCTCCTCAACTGGTACAAGCTGCTCAACGGTGGAGATCGCTCCCCGGTCGTCCTCAACCTGGAGAATTACAGAATAAGTGCCTGCTGCATCGTAGCTATGACTGGGGTTTTGCTCAGTACTGGTAGTGCCATCACCAAAATCCCAGGCCCAGCTAACGATAGTGCCATCGGTATCGACGCTGCTGTCGAAGTAGTTCACTTCGAAGCCTTCAACACCCCACTCAAACCCAGCAACCGGCTCCTGGTTATCTGCCCCCAGATCCAGTTCAACCACAAGCGGATCGTGATCTGAAGCGCGGAATGCATCAGTCGAGTAGAAACTCTCCACCTGCTCATCGGTTTTATTCTCGATGTTGTAATCCAGCACCCGAGGCTCGTCGGCATTGATATGCCAATCGGCCGCACCTGTTACCAGAGGAGCCAAAGCTTCACTGGCGAGGGCGTGATCCAAGTAACCGGACTCACCGCTGTAGACATAGGAGTAGGCTTCTCCATCACCGAAAACCTCCAACAAATCAGCGTAGCCAGCGTCCTTTAGAGTGCTAATTGGGTTTTCGCGGGCATAGCTATTGAGGTCACCGAGCACCAGAACACGATCGGTGCCGCTATCTGTCGGGTCAGAATCAATCCATGAAACCAGGGCATCTGCGGCTTCGGTGCGCAGCGAGTTCCAGCAGCCCTGTCCATCACCCAGATCATCGTTCAAACTACCATCGTCAGGACAACTTCCCTTTGATTTAAAGTGATTGACCACCACGGCCAGCTCTTCACCACTTGATAGTTCGGCAAAAGCCTGCAGCAGTGGTTGGCGGTTACCGTCATCAAAGGGATAGCTATCAGTTGTCGCAGCAGCGCCTATAGGCATTACCCGATCGCTGCGATAAATCAGCCCCACAGTAATTTCATCGGTGCCCAGTTGAGCCAGGTCTGGATTAATAAATTGATAGTTTTCACTGCCAGTAGCCGCGTTAAGACCATTAATTAAATCCTGAATAGCACTTTCCGAACCGTAGCCATCGTTCTCAATTTCCATTAAGCCAACTACATCGGCATCCAGGCCTAAAATAGCGGAGATAATTTTATTTCTCTGGCGCAGGAATTCTTCTTCAGTATCAGCCCCACGGGAGGTAGGGAAACCGCCGCCATAACCATCGCCATTAAAATAATTCAGAACATTAAAGCTGGCGATCTTTAAACTGCCCTTACCCGGTAATTGTGGAGCGCTTTCACGCAGGTTGGCAGCAACAAATTCTGGCGCCTCCACGGGATGTACTCGGTAGGCGCTGTAGCTATACCCCATTACTCCGCGCAACCCCTCTACCGTATCGCCATTGCGTAAGGTATTACTGGCACTGAGACCGGAGTCCGGGTACGGCACCGCTTCCGGGTTCTGCACGCTGGAACCATCGTCCAGCACAATCCTGTTCAGATCGTTAGCACTTTCCTGTGCTACGGCTGCAACCCCAGGCTCATTGTTGTGGGTGGGAATATAGAGACGGCCATTGGCCAGGGTGACTTCACCATAGCGCCCCAGGTTATAGTGGTCATTCACCATCAGGGCTTGCGGGAACTCAACCAACATCCCCTCGTATTGCTCCTGCTCTTCAGCAGAACTAAACGGCAGGGAGACTTCCTCGGCAGTGACACTGTAGCCGCTACCGCAAACCGTAACGCCATCAACCTCATCTAATTCGGTAAAGTCATAGTATTCAGTAACCACACCACCGACGCGAACCAAGTCTCCGACTTGCACATCTACACCGAAGCCTTTGTCGTGTACAAACAGCCCCTCAGAGGTATTGATCTGGCCATCCTGGTCACTGTCTTCCTCTTGCAGGAAGAAGCCGGAAAGGCCGGTGCTGGTATCTTGGAAATCACCAACAACAACCGCTTCAATTACGTGGCGCTCATCTTCCAGAGCGCTTTCAAACTCATCACCCTGAATCTGGCTGATTAATGTAGAAACATCTCCACAATCGCCGAGAACAACATCGTCATCACCGCCGTCATCTCCACCACCAGTGCCGTCTTCGCTGTGCCAGCCGAGGTTGGAAAAGTCATCCTGCCCCAGGCTAGACCACTCTGAGCCTGGGTCAAAATCCGTGCTGCCATCAACACGGCCTTCGCTCACACCCCAGTCGCGGATTAAGGTTTGATTTTGGGTGCCCAGGCCACTATCGCCCCATTGGCTACCGGGATCAACACCGATCTGGCCGATAACATCCACATATCCATTGGGGCCACTCAGGGCAACCGCATCATCCCCGTTAAACAGGCCGCTGGTATAAATCTGATCGGCTACTGACAGGATTGAGGAATCAGCACTAGCGTGGGCGAATACGTAAACATCGCCGTCTGCCAAGCTGCCACTTAGGGCGATGGTTGAAGCCGCCGCAGAGGAGCCATTGAAGTAAAGTTCAATGCTGTAGCTACTGAGGTCAACCGCTGCACCCGTGCCATTGTAAATTTCAAGGGCCTTATTATTGCTACTGCCCTCGATATATTCAGAAATAATGAGGTCGCTGGCTTGGACCTCTTCAGCCAAAAATGGTAACCCCAGGGCTGCAAGGGCAGCCAAGCCAATCTCTTTCATAATGTTCTCTTCACTCGTACCTGACACAGATCACGCGGCGCAAAGATTGGCGGTTAATTCCTAAAGTTCGATGAATGAAATATGAAATTTAAATTTCAGCTCTTTGTTCAAAAATCCATTTCACACAAAACCCGCCAAACTCGCCACACAATGCAAAAAAAGCGCCAAAGAATTTGTGCGGGGTGATGAATAGCGGCAAAGAAGCTTGAAAAGTTCGCCAAAAATTATATAGTCACTTATATAAGTGCTTATGGAGCAGCTTTTATGAAATACAGCCAACTGGGGACTCAGCTTCGTCACATTCTGGAATTACTGGATGGCGATGTAGCAGAGAGCTATAGGGCCTGTGGCCTGGAGAATTACAAACCCCGCTACACCCCGATAATGCGTGCACTTATCCACAAGAGAGATATCACCATTAGTGAGGTGGTAGCGAGCACCCACATTTCCCAGCCCGCAGTGAGTCAAACTGTAAAAGACATGATTAAACAAGGGCTGGTACAGACCTCTTCTGGAGAAGATGCTCGCCAGCGCAAAATACGCTTGACCCGCAAAGGCAGTGCGTTGATACCCAAGTTAAAACAGCAGTGGATAGCAACTCTGGAAGCTGAGCAGTCCCTCAATAGCGAATTACCGACAGAACTATCAGAGCTGCTCAACCAAACAATTCAAGCTTTAGAGAAACGTCCTTATTTAGAGCGGATACAAGAAAATCTATCAATAGAGGCTACATAAATATGAAACGCCAACTCAAGATGAGTTTAGCGGTATTAATCAGTTTTTTTTCCATCTCTCTCGCGGCAAGTTCCGGCGCAATGAGTTCCTGCCAGTTTGAGACAGGCCCGGTTATTAAAGCTGCTGCAGTAGCTATTCAGAAGCACTATATATTGGAGGAAAAAGGACAGGCGCTATCCGCTCAACTCAATAGACTGGCAGAATCCAAACACTTTAATCATCTTTGTAGTGACTACCAACAATTAGCCAGCGCACTTACCAAAGAAATTCGCACCCTTTCCGGTGATAAGCATTTCTATATAGAGCATATAGATAACCAAAAAGAAGCCCATAATTGGATTGAACAGTGGCAGGCTGAAGCGCCCAGCAATAACTACGGCGTTAAGAAAATTGAAATTCTTCCCGGTAACATTGGCTACCTTTCCCTCTCCTCCTTCCACACCTTTGAAAATGCTCGCCATACCCTCGCTGCTGCTTTCACTCTGCTTCGCCACAGCGAGGGCCTAATACTCGATTTACGCAGTAATGGCGGCGGAGACGAAGAAACCGCCAATGCTGTTCTGCAGTCATTTATTGATCCCCATTCTCCCTTTCCCTTTGTTATTGAAAGCCGCAAGGGGAGAGAAATACCGAAACGTATTTCACCTCAACCCTGGCCCAGCTATGGGAGTGACAGACCAATGGTCATTCTGATTGATGGGAGATCCTTCTCTGCATCTGAGAGTACCGCCTTCGCACTACAACAGCTGGGCCGAGCCACGATTGTCGGTAATGCCAGCGCCGGTGGGGCACATATGATGGAGTCTCCCCAACCCCTCCCCTATGGCTTTGAAATCGGTATCCCAGATAAACGCCCGGTTTCTACGATTGCCGGCAGCCGCCCCAACTGGGAAGGACAGGGTGTGATCCCCGATATTGAAGCCGGCCAACAGGAGATCATTCAAATCGCATTAAAAGTAGTGGCAGAGGCCCTATAAGGCTCCCTTTACTTTGCTAAATTGAACACTAGCGAAACGGGCACACAGGCTTGACCCCACTCCATACAGGCAGAGCCAAGTCCTCTTTATTATCTGATGGTGCGCCAGTTCGGCTTTTGAAAGCCCCCTCCACTATGGTCAGGCGCATCAAAGCTGTTCCCTTGCGCTCCTGTAGGCTGGGGAGGCGCACCTGATCCCAGCGCCCCGGCTCTATATCGTCAATAATCGCTTTAAAAACCGCATCAAATTCCCGCTGCTCTTTGACCCTCTCACCTCGGCAAAACAATACCGCGGAGCGATAATTAGCACTGTGATGATAAGCTGACTTTGCCAGTACCCACTCATCGCAGCGGGCAAATGAAATACAGACCTGTTCTCCTACCTCCAATAGTTTTTGTAGCCGGCTCTTGTTTGCCAGGTGAAAATACAAAAACTCTCCCAGGCGCCAAATGGTTAAGGGAATAATGATGACTTCGCCGTCTTCAATAAAACCGACATGGCCCAGTTTTAGCTCATCGACAAGCTTATAAACATCCTCTCGCCGATAACTGGCACGTTTCGGGGCACGACGTACACGACTCTTCGCTGAGGTTGGCAATTCATCAGAGATTGGCGAATGTAAATTCATAAAACCTCCTTTAATTCACTCTGGTATGAAATAGATATCGCCAATGTAGGATATTACTGGTACGCTGATAAGCGCCAGTTTTAACTATTTCATGGTGCCAGTTTTGAGTGCCGCCGAGCTTACAGACCTAACTCTCGAATCAGGCCAGCCGCTACAGGAACAGTTGTATCGACAATTGGTAGATTGGATCTGCAACGGCCGGCTGGCTGCTGGTACCAAGCTCCCCTCCTCGCGCCGGTTGGCTGAATCCCTCTCTATCAGCCGCAATACAGTGACATTAGTTCTGGACCAGCTGAAAGCGGAGGGCTTCCTTACTAGCCATCCAGGGAAAGGCATATTTGTATCTCCCGAATTGCCGGCCTACACAAATAAAACACACAGGCAAGGTTGGCAAGCACAGAGGAATAGGTACTTACCATCACTTTCTCACTATGGTGATTTTGCACAGACTTTATCTTGGGATAAGAATAGTGAAGATCAATCTCTTCCTTTCACCCCCGGCCTACCGGATCTAAGCGCATTTCCATTCACTATTTGGAACAAATTATACCGCCGCCACCAATCCAGGTTAGCTCTCACAGGTTACGGGCAAAGCCAAGGTTATTTACCTTTGCGTATGGCACTTACTGAATACTTACGCAACTCCCGGGGAGTTCGCTGTAATGCTGAACAAATTATTATTACCAATGGAGCTCAGGAGGCCCTGAATTTATGTGCACTAGTCGCGATTAACCAGGGAGACAAAGTTTATATAGAAAATCCGGGATATCGCCGTGCTCGAGTAGCTTTCCAATCTGTTGGAGCAAAGCTCGTACCAGCGAACCTGAAAGATAAGTACTTGGATGTTGATAAGCTGGTCAATAGTACAACCGAAGCCAAGTTACTTTTTACCACGCCAACACATCAGTACCCAATGGGTGGTGTTATGCCCGCAGGTGAACGGATTAAACTGCTGGATTGGGCGACACAGGCGAACTGCTGGATAATTGAAGATGATTACGACAGTGAATTTTCATTCCAACATAAACCCGTCGCGGCGCTCCAGGGGATGGGAGAAAATACACCTGTACTCTACATGGGGAGCTTTAGTAAGACCTTGCTACCCAGCCTACGATTAGGCTATTTAGTGGTGCCTAAATCTACCGTAGCGGCATTTACCCAAGCAAAAGAAATGTTATCTGGCCACTCCCCCTTAATCACACAAGCTGTCGTGGCAGACTTTCTCGATGAGGGGCATTTTGTGCGACATCTTCGCAAAATGCGCGCTAGTTATATGAAGAAATGGGAACATCTCTGTCAGCTTATTCGGGAAGAAATACCACCTCCAGCCGGACTAATTGCCAATAGCGCTGGTATGCACTTGGTTATATCCACGCCGGGACACGACGACATCACCCTTTCAAAGAAACTACGTGAATACGGATTTGGCAGCACACCAATATCGCTCTTCTATTCCAATAAAAATGAAGATTCAGGGTTGGTGCTCGGATTTGCCAATACAACTTTCGAACAGAGGGCAGATTGCGTAAAGATTCTCGCAAAAAATCTTAAAAAGTAGCCATAACACACCTAAACAACGCTTATTTTTATAATGCAGGTTTCTTCATTTTTCGCACCAGCATTAAGCACCTCCACCTAAAATAAAAAAGTAAATATTTTAATAGAATAAAAACAGTCTATTATCACCAAAATATCAAATAAAACCCAATAAATTAGGAAGAATTTCCTATGGCTCTTTCTCAAACCTAGGTCACAATCTCCATGGCTTTGGGTGTTCACTCTCTTTTTTAATTACTCAGATAATTAGGGAAATTTGATATGAAAAATAGAAATATGAATTCTATAAAAGCATCATTACTCGCTGTATCCGGTATTGCCGCACTATCGCTCTCCGCCATCGCTTCAGCTGTCAGCTGTGGAGATACCATTACAACAGCAGAAGTACTCACCGGCGATATTCTTGGCTGCGCAAGCCATCCTGCACTCGTGATAGATGCTGGCGGATCACTCGATATGGCGGGTTACCACCTCAGTTGCGATGGCAGCGGAATTGGCATTCAATTGAAAGACAGTGATAGAGTCCTTGAGGATACTGTTGGTGGAAGCACTATCACAAACTGTAACAATGGCGTATCAGCCGAAGGTGATGGCAGCCATCAAATCTTTGATATCACTGCTTCATCAAACTCTATTGCAGGAATCGCACTTTGGAGTTCAGGTAATACAGTTGAAGCCACCGATGCTAGCGGCAATGGGGGAATGGGTATACGCGTTATGGGTGACGGTAATCGTGTGAGATACTCTTATGCATCAAGTAACGGTCTCCAAGGAATAAAGATCGTTGGTGACAATACTCTCATCAGATTCAATGAGACGATTCTCAATACATCGAGTGGGATTGTAATTGATAGTGGGGATGGCGGCATTGTTGCCAATAATCTATCAGATAATAACGGCGTTAACGGCATTATGATGTTGGGATTGGGTCAAGTCGGATACTTGATCATTGGCAATACCGCAGAAAATAATGCCGGTGCAGATCTTGCTGACCACAACCACCCTGCTTGCACTGGCAATGTATGGATTAGAAATACTTTTGGAAGTGCTAACGATGCCTGTATTAATTAAATAATATAGCGACTTTAGCGGCGAGCCGATTAGTTTTAAATATCGGCTCGCTCTCACCTAAAACAAAACCCTTCCCCTCGCGGGCCATTAACTACCAACAAGTGTTTTCTAGAATAAAATTGTTACTTATAACAGCAATTAATAGTGGTCCTTATAGCTAGTAGCGACTTCCCCTGAGAATAAGGTATAAAAATCAATAAATGATAAAGCTCAATAAATACAGAGGTTGCTTTAAAGGAATAGCTATCGGCGATTCATTTGGCGCCCCGTACGAGGGCGGCATTCTAGAAAGACAACTCTGGAAAATTATCGGGAAAACCGAACAGGGTAAAAAGCGTTACACCGATGACACGCAAATGTCTATTGATATTGCGACCTCCTTTCTTGAGCATAATTACCTTGATCAGGACCACATAGCCAAAAAGTTTGCCCAAAGTTATCGCTGGAGTAGAGGGTATGGCCCCAGTGCAGCGAAACTACTCAAAGGCGTCAGGGATGGTAAACGCTGGCAAGATTTAAACCGAAAAAAATTTAAGCACGGTTCTATGGGCAATGGGGCCGCCATGAGAGCACCTATTATTGCCCTCTGCCACCCCCAAAATGACTATCGCCTCAAGCAATATGTACAATCGGTGTCTGAAATCACCCACGCCCACTCAGTTGCTGTCGAGGGCGCATACTTGATCGCTATCGCCATCTGTGAATCCCTGCAAGATCGTTCAAACAGAGAGATATTGAACAAACTGGAAGTAAGTTGTAAGTCCGAAATATATCGCTACAAACTGGAAAAGTGTGCGACTCTACTGTTTAACCAGAAAATCCCACATCCGCAGCAAATCAAGCAATGGCTAGGTAATGGCATTACCGCGCCAGAGTCCTGTATCACCGCCATTTACTTTGGACTTAAGTATCGAAACTCTCCTTTAACGTCTGTATTAGCTAATATTTTTTCTCTAGGTGGTGACACAGATACCTTGGGTGCTATGGCTGCTAGCATCTGGGGGGCATTAAATGGAGAAGACCGAATGGAAAGCATGGCCGACAAGGTCGAAAACATCGATTTTATTACTGAGCTTTCTGAGAAACTCTATTTCACCCAATATCAGCATGAACAAGCCTTACAACCCGCATAGCCTACTAAAAAGGGAAAAGGGAAGAATACACCGCGCTTGGACCCTATGAGGCATGGATGCCGATTAGAAGCTTACAGGGATGTATTCGCAGTGAGTCTCGAGTGCGGTGTATTCTTTCCTTTCACCCCAGTAGTAAGCCTTAAAAAAGTAGAGCGGATCGTAAAATAACCAAAATGTTAATTTAAAAATCTCTGACAGCTTAACCAGAGCACCATGAGGCTATTAAGAAGTGCTTTATTAGGACTGAATACTTCTCACCCTGGCCAAAAGCTTTTCGATACTATCAACAGTAGTGCGCGCCCCAATAGCGCCAACAAAGAAGAAATGGTTACCTGTAACGGTCTGTGAAAAATAAGCGGAAGACGAGCGGATTATAAGCTGTACTAGCTCCCACCTTTCCCTTGGAATCTGCTCTGGAGATGCACCTCCTAAAAGTTTACTGGCAAGAACTCGATTGCGAATAAATGCCCAATCATCAATATTGCACAGCACATTTTCCAAATCCCCCATTGAATCACTCTGAATAACAACGGGAATTGGATAGTCCAAGAAGTCAAAGGTGTTTGCCGTTTTCAATGCCCTGGAAAGATCTTCCTTAAACCCTTGCCCATCATACATTAATCCAGTGCCAATAAGCGCGATGGGAATTGCTCCAAGGAACGCCTCCAGATAGATATCTTTGGGGATAATTGTGTGTTGGTTTAAGGTGTTCTGCTCATCAAGCGCGGCCAAAAAGGCAGGATATATGCCCTTTCGACTGGCCATCCCATCAACTGTCATTTCGATGGCCTTGGCATTAGCTTCGGGAAGAAAGCCCGGCAACGCGGGTTCTGCGGCCATAGCCACAAAGCATTCAATCGAAAAATTCAAGGCTTTCGCCGCCCTCGCTAGAGCCCCAGCGATTTTCCCTCCCATACTCCAGCCGCACACCACTACCGAATTTGGAAGGTTATATTCAGACAAAATCTTGGCAATAATTTCTGCAGCCTGATCTCCCCAATCTTGAATTGTAAACTCCGGGTGAGTACTACAAAAAACGGCATTTTCCACAGGGTAAGAAATAGCAAGGAAGGGAAAACCCGCTCGATTAACCCAGTGACTTATAAAATCATCTGAGCGGCCACCGGGATAGCCGTAGAAAATACGCGCTAGATGTGCTGTGCCTGGAATAAATACCATTAGCGGATTGGTACTAACCGCCGGAATATAACGGTAAAGCACTGGAAAATCATTGATTGTTTCCAGGACTTCCCCGTCAAACAAAGTGGGACTCGGTGCCATATTCACCCTGCGGAGAGGCAATCCGTTAACTTGGCGCTTTCCCCCAGACCTCCTCTAAGCGCTTATCACGCCCACAGCGGTAGCGATAATACTTGTAACGCAGAGGATTACGTTGGTAATAGTCCTGATGGTAGGCCTCTGCGGGATAAAAGGTTGCAGCGGGTTTTATTTGTGTCACCACCTTTTTACCCAACTCCGCTTCTACCTTTTTCTTGCTCTCCTCTGCTAACACCTTTTCTTCTTGACTGCCGTAAAAAATCTCGGCTCGGTACTGGTCACCGCGATCGCAAAATTGACCACCGGAATCAAAAGGGTCAACGTTGTGCCAAAAAATATTCAGTAAGTCGGAATAGCTGACTTTATTCGCATCGTACTTTACCTGAACAACTTCCGCATGCCCCGTACCACCGGAAGATACCTGTTCATAGGTCGGGTTTTTGACATGGCCACCGCTGTATCCTGAGGTGGTTTTCAGGACGCCATCGACCTTGTCAAATGGCGGCTCCATGCACCAGAAACACCCTCCTGCAAAAATGGCCGTGCGAATATTTGATGAATCCTGAGCCAGGGAAATACTGGCCAATGAGAGGAACAAGAGAGCAATAATACTGCGCATCATTCAGTCCTTTACCGATTGTCGATGGAACACATTCTCTTCTGTCGTCTATTCGCAGGGATTTATTACAGGGTGACGGTACCTTCACAGGCGCGCAAGAAAATATCCCGATACTCTATCCCGTTAAAACGCATCGGGTTAGTACTAGCGGAAGGCTCCACCGATGCCATTTTCCCAACTCTGTCGGCATCAGTATCATCAATTCCAATCTCCGACAGGCTGTGGGGAATCCCCAGCTGCTTGCGCAATCCGAGCAACCAGTTGAGTACCGCATCAAATCCACTGTCAAACATCTCATTCCCGGCCAGTTGTAGATAAAGCGCCAGATGCCCCATGGGCACCTGGATGGCTGGACGGTTGGCGATCAGAACGTAGGGCATCAATATCGCATTTAACAAACCGTGGTGCTTGTCGTACAGGGCCCCCAGCGGATGTGCCAGGGCGTGGATAGCGCCCAAGCCCCGCTGGAAAGCTGTAGCCCCCATACAGGAAGCTACCAACATTTGCTGGCGCGCCTCGAGTTCTGCGCCTATGGCATAAGCTCGAGGCAAATACTCCTTGATCAGGCGCATCCCCTCCAGGGCAATTCCCTCGGCCATAGGATGGTATTGAGGGGAGTAAAAAGACTCCAGATTGTGTGACAGCGCATCCATTCCCGTCGCTGCGGTGAGGTCTGGCGGCAACCCCATTGTCAATTGAGCATCGAGAATAACGATGTCCGGCATCATACGCGGATGGAAAATCAGCCTCTTAACCTGTGCTTTCTCATCGGTAATTACCGCAACCCGGCCAACTTCAGAACCTGTGCCAGCCGTCGTGGGAATGGCAATCAGCGGTAAAATACCCTCTGGGTCCACACGCCTGTAGTTATCGCCAATATCCTCAAAATCCCAAATACTGTGCTGCTGTCCCGCCATAAGGGCAATGGCTTTGCCCGCATCCAGGGCCGAGCCCCCGCCCAAGGCAATGACCCCATCGCACTTCTGCTCACGCAGCTTGGCCACCCCATCGGCGATATTTATCTCATTGGGATTACCTTTGATTTTGGAAAAAACGCTAACTTCCAGACCCACCTGTTGGCATGGGTTAATCGCACTATCGATCAGTGGCAATGCGGCGACTGTAGGATCAGTAACTAACAGAGGCTTGTGAATATTCAGCTCCAGGCAAGCTTCAGCCAATTCAGTAATGCGACCGGGGCCAACCCAAACGGTCGTGGGATAATTCCAATTGACATGGTATTTATCCACAATTTCCTCTCTGACGTTCTGTCACTTTTGCATATTCAAAATAGGCTGTGACCTTTCGGAAAACAGGCAGACAATTTCACTTTCTGCATCCGGCAATCATTCCCGCTAACCATCATGTTTAAAATGAAATGACTTGGGGCGGGTTAAATTCTCAAATCCAATTTTAGAAAGCGTACATCCACGACCAGATTGCTTAACACCCGTCCAGGCCAATTCCGGATCCAGGTAATCACAACGATTTAAAAAAACAGTGCCGGCCTCTAAATACCCTCCCATCTCCATTGCAACATCTTCATCGCGGGTAAAAATAGCCGCAGTAAGACCAAATGGGCTGTTATTCATAAATTCTAGAGCTTCGCCATCATCATGCACTTTCTGCACCCCCAGCACCGGCCCAAAAGTCTCCTCGCGCATCACTCGCATGTGGTGTCGCACCCGGGTTAACAGTTGCGGTGCCATATATTGGGTACCCCGCTTGTCCATTGGGAATTCACTCACATCCAAGTGAACCTTCGCGCCCTCCGCTATCGCTTCATCCACCTGCGCGCGAACCCGGTCTGCAGCTTCCGCACGCACCAAAGGCCCCAAAGTGGTCTCCACTTGATCCGGGCGCCCCAGTCGATAGTCACGCAGTAAGTCGACCGTTTGGGAAATAAACTCAGAAAAAATATCTTCATGCACATAGGCCCGCTCAATACCGCAACAGGACTGCCCGGAATTAAAATAGGCGCCGTCGACTACCGCAGCCACAGCTTGGTTAATATCGGCGTCGGCGCGGACATAAGCTGGATCTTTTCCCCCCAGTTCAAGTCCCACTTGAATAAATCGACCGGCAACTGTGCGTTCTAGGTTCGCGCCAGCGCCAACCGAGCCGGTGAAGGCAACATGCTGAATTTCCCCCGCACAGGCTAATCGCTGGGTATAAGCATGATTTAAATGAAGAAACTGAAAAACACCGTAGGGCAGTCCCGCCTCGCGAAAAATCTCCACCATTCTCTCAGCACAAAGCGGCGTCTGTGCCGAGTGTTTTAAAATCACTGCATTGCCCGATAGCAGTGCCGGTACCACTGCATTAACCGCCGTCAGGTAAGGGTAATTCCACGGGGCAATTACCAGGGAGACCCCTAAGGGCTCGCGGCGGATAAACCGGGTAAAACCCGGCTTCTCAGGTAACTGAATGTCAGCGAGGGCTTCAGTAGCAAGCTGTGCCATGGTCTGCGCACGATCCATAAACCCGTTAATTTCTCCTCCTGCATAACGGATTGGACGCCCCATCATCCAACACAGCTCCCGCCCCAAACGCTCTTTTTTAACGGCAAATATTTCCACAGCCCGCTCGACAATGGCGATGCGCTCATTGAGGGGAGTTCGCCTCCATGCTTTTTGTGCTTTACTGGCCCGATCCAGCACTACACGGATTTCCACCTCTCCCGCCAGAGCGCGCTCTACATAAACACTGTTATCAATAGGGGAAATACACTGAAGGTGGTGCATGATTTTTGTAGTCTTCATCGGCATCGATACTCCCAATTAAATAATTTCGAAGTACCGCTCCAACTCCCAGTCACTCACATGGCGGCGATATTCCCGCTCCTCCCATTCGCGACTGGCAGAAAAGTGTTCAACAAAGTCGCTGCCAAATAATTCCTGTGCCGCTTCTGACGCCTTAAATTGCTGAGTGGATTCCCACAGTGTACCCGGCAACACTTGTTCGTTTTCCAATTCCAGCGAGTAAGCATTACCGGCGACAGGCTCACTGGGCTGCCACTGCTGCATAACACCGTAAAGACCCGAGCCCAAAGCTGCTGCCAGTGCTAAATAGGGGTTGGCATCGGCGGCCCCCAAGCGGTATTCGACGCGCTGAGAAGTGTCGCCGCCGGGGATAGCACGTAGTGCCGTTGTGCGGTTTTCCACCCCCCAATTGGCTCCCGTCGGCGCCCAAAAACCGGGTACCAGGCGGCGATAACTGTTAACGGTCGGTGCCATCAGGGCAAGGAATTGCGGCATCAGCCTTTGCTGCCCAGCTATGAACTGACGCATTATCTGGCTGATACCATCTGGCTGGCTCGAATCGAGAAAGGCGGAATCACCGCTGCCACTATTGCGCAGTGACAAATGAATATGCCCGCTTTGCCCCGGGTACTCACTGGACCAGCGGGACATAAAAGTAGCCATCAAACCCATCCGCTGTGCCAGCACTTTTATAAAGGTTTTAAACAGGGCAGCTTTGTCTCCAGCGGCCTCAGCACCATCCACTGCAATAGCCGCCTCTAAAACTCCCGGGCCTGTTTCCGTGTGTAAGCCCTCCAAAGGGAAATCCATGCGCTCGCTCAGCTCCAGGATTTCCCGATACAGCTCTCCGTGTACGGAATTTCGCAGTATGGAATAGCCAAACACATCGGGGGTAAAAGGCTTTAAATTACGGAAACCCTTGTTCCGCACTGAATCGGGCGTTTCGTCAAACAGGAAAAATTCGTACTCCAGGGCGGCACAGGGATCAAACCCCAATGAGCGACAGCGTTCAATCACCCTGCGCAGAACTGCGCGGGCACACAGCGCCTGGGCTCGACCATCAAACTCCGCGAGAAACAACAACATATCGCCTTCAAAAGGCACATCACGGCAGCTATCGGGGAGTATGCGTACCGGGGCGTCTGGATATCCGGTATGCCAACCGGTATAACGAGTGTTGTCGTAGAGCTGATCCTTAACATCCCAGCCCAGGACCACATCGCAAAACGAGAAGCCCTTTTCCAGGGATGAGAGGAATTTGGCGCGGCTCATATATTTGCCACGCATTACACCATCGGTATCGAATAAGCCCACTTTGACATGACTGAGGCCTCGTTCTTCGACAATTGCGCGGGCCTCCTGAGCGGTTTTTACCTCCCGTGCCTTTACCATGACTGGTCCTGCCCCGTTGTTGTTATCTCCGAGTTACAGGATAGACCCGCCAGACGAGCTTCGACGCCAAAAACCCGGCGCAGGCGTGACTTTCAGCCGAGCCCGTCAGCATATATAATCCGCGCTCCAGATTTTCAGTTACCTATTCATTCAGGACCAGCAATGAGCTTCGAAAAGATCCCGGCAGGTAAAGAACTGCCCAACGATATCAACGTAATCATCGAGATCCCTGCCAACCACGACCCGATCAAATACGAAGTGGACAAGGACTCTGACGCAGTATTTGTGGATCGTTTCGTTGCCACTCCCATGTTCTACCCAGCAAACTACGGCTACGTGCCCCAGACTCTGTCTGAAGACGGTGACCCCCTGGACGTGCTGGTTGTAGCGCCTTACCCGGTAATGGTTGGTTCTGTAATCCGCTCTCGTGTTGTTGGCGTTCTGAACATGACCGACGAATCCGGTGTTGATGCCAAACTGCTGGCCGTTCCGCACACCAAGCTGACCAAGCTGTACGATCACGTTGAAGAAATCAGCGACCTGCCCGAGCTGCTGATCAAGCAGATCGAGCACTACTTCGAAAACTACAAAGCCCTGGAAGCGGGCAAATGGGTTAAAGTAGAAGGCTGGGCTGACGCCGAAGCTGCACGCAAAGAAGTTATGGCTTCCCGCGAGCGCTACCTGAAAGAAGAAGGCTAATCCCCTTTTCTTTGAGCAATAAAAAACCGGCCTAGTGCCGGTTTTTTATTGCCTGTTAGGAGAGACCCTGTCAGTTAACTTCCCAATTGGGAACAGAGACAGGAGATAGCTCCTCCCCTTTGCGCTCACTCTCATCCAGAAGCTGGCCCTCCGCTGCACGTAAACTGAGGTGCTCTACCTCAACGCTGACCGGTTCCACCGACTTGCGTTCGTGCTCCTTAACCAAGTTTCCCTCCATGGGCGCCAAGGTCCACTGCGGGCTAGCCGCAGCTTCCATCTTGGGCTTGGTTTGCTCAGCAACAGCTGCGCCGCTGCTTTCGTCCTTAATAGTGACCTGTGCGCCTATTTTGGCCAGGTTTGCACGAAACTGCTGTGCCTGGGGCAGAGATAACCCTTTCTTCAGTACCAGCGGGCGCCCACTGAATAATTTCTCTATCGCCTGGGGATTGCTTTTAAACAGGCGCACCATACTGGCCTTTACATCACCGGCGGTAAAACCCGCCACCAAATCACCGCGAAAAACCAAACTGTAGGCAGATTGCGACATCAATAATATTTCCCTGAGTTACTCTTCCGAATCCAGAGTCTGGTCCATGGTATAAGCCGGAGCCCCTTCTACACGCCCTCCTACCTGGCGGGCGGGAACACCGGCGACGGTTGTATGGGCCGGCACATCGTGCAAGACCAGGCTACCGGCGGCAATTTTGACGTCCTCTCCCACCTTAACCGGACCCAATACTTTAGCACCGGCGCCAATCATCACTCCGGGGCCAATTTTCGGATGGCGATCGCCACTGCCGCAGCCACTGCCACCCAATGTCACCGAGTGGAGAATCGAGACATTGTCCTCAACCACACAGGTCTCCCCCACCACTAATCCAGTGGCGTGATCGATCATAATCCCGCAGCCAAATCGCGCTGCTGGGTGGATATCCACCGAGAACTGTTCCGATACCTGGCTCTGGAAATAGAGCGCCAAGGTATGGCGGCCTTGATTCCACAACCAGTGCGCTATCCGGTGGGATTGCAGGGCGTGAAAACCCTTAAAATACAGGAAAGGCGTCAGGTACTGGTCGCAAGCCGGGTCCCGGTCATACCAAGCGCAAATATCCTCGCTCATACAGTGGGAAATACTCGGATCATTAGCCAGAGCCGTGGCAATCACTTCCTGAAGTGCGGTTGCCGTGAGGGCATTGTGCTCCAACACCGAAGCCAGGTGATCCGCCATAGCATCACCCAGAGACTTGTGGCGCAAAATGGTATTGTGGAAATAACTTGCCAGGATAGGTTCGCCAGCAGCCGCCTCTGAGGCTTCAGCCCGCATCGCCTGCCAAATATCCCGCTGCCCTTGAACGGCCGCTTCCTCACCCATAATTCATCTCCCTTATATTCCCCAGGGCATTCACTGCGGCGCAGCTTGGCAGGATCACTAGCCCCTTTCAAGAGGAAGCCTCCATCGCAAAGTAGCTTTCTTGCCACCCCCCATTGAGGTGGTAATGAACTGTAACCAACCTATCTCAACAGGCCGCTATAGTTGCCCATTAAATGGGGGGTAGCAGTGATCCGGAACCCAGATATAGCACGTATAGATCTCCTGAAGGTGCTCGCAAACCGCAGTGCCCAGGGATAGTTCTGACTCCTGCAGCAACTCGGACAGGCGCTCCACGCTGAGAAGTTCCTGAAGCTCTCGGGCCCTGGGGGCATAGCTCAGGTGCCAGCGTTCCGGTGCGACTCCGCCGCGATCCTCTGCATAGGGTCGGAACAGCCCATAACCATTACCCGTGCTGATTTGGTTATCCAGCCAGCGGTGGAAGGCGCCAAAAACTCCGTCGTCCGCCACCTCCTGGGGTGTGAGCTGGACTGCATAGTCAGCGGGGACTGCCGCCGCATCGATAATATCGAAATCGGTACCCCAGTGGTGACGGGATGCTCCCGGCAATGCAGACCAGCGCAGAATGGCGAAGATCAGCTCCCGCTCGCTTAACTGTTCAATATCCAGGGGAGTACCGTGACTATCGAGAACCGGGCGGTGACCCTGTGCTTTGGCATTCCAAATCAACAGTTGTCGATCAAAGGCGCGAAAACCGGACACGATTTTAGGGGCAAACCCCTCTTCACGGGCATCCCGACTCAAGCGCTGGAAGGCGATCAGTGCCTCGGGATGTAAAAGCTGGTCAGAAGCAGGGTCGACAATGACATGCTCATCGCCGAGTCCAAATAACATACTCTTCAGCGGTGTCGATAACATTTGCATCTCATTATTAGGCGAACTCCAAAGGGCAGGCTAAATTATTCAACAGGCTATGCCTACTTTAACAGAGCGCAGACAGTCGCCCTTAACTATGGCACCAAAGCAGGGGCACCAAAAGCAGGCGCGCCGCACAATAATCTGGCGGTAATGTTTGTTAGCCACCTGTTAATTTATGTTAAGTTCAAAGCCGCAGTCGAGGGGTTGGCTGCGACAACGGACGCTCAAACTGGTAGGGAAAACCGAATGCACCCGAGTCAATCAGAACTATTAAAACTAAAAAACCTGGGCCTGGCCTCGGTCAATATTCTCCACTCTATTGGCATTCGCTCCCACGATGACCTGCGCAGGGTTGGGCCTGTCGAGGCCTTTATCAGTATTCGCAACCGGGGGATTAACGCCTCCAAAGTAATGCTCTACGCTCTCCAGGGCGCCCTGATGGATGTGCACTGGAACGACCTAGAGCCGGAGCTGAAACAACACCTCACCAGCGAGGTCGACCGCCTCCTTGCCACCCAAAACTCTGACTAGTAATTCCCCTCAAGCACCACGGAAAGAGTCGCAGACACGCGCACTCGACGGACTCGGCACAGCAGGCCAAGCTGTGCCGATCTACAGTAAGGCAAGTTGCGCCAACCCTATCTAAACTTACCGGTGGAGCCGCGGAATAATTCCGTAAAGACACTCACTCAAAGGAGAGATCCGATGTTGCGCATTGGGCTATTCCTGCTGACCAACCTTGCTGTCCTTGTATTGGTTGGCATTATTTTCAATATTTTTGGAATTGGGGGAATCCTTCAGGCAAACGGTGTCGATCTCAACCTCGGCGCCTTGTTGCTGATGTGCGCAATTTTTGGTTTTGGCGGATCTTTTATTTCCCTGCTCTTATCGAAAACCATCGCACGGGTCAGTACCCGCACACAAATTATCGAGCAACCCCGCAGTGCTGATGAACAGTGGCTGGTAGAAACCGTACGGGAACTCTCCCGCAAAGCGGGCATCGGTATGCCAGATGTGGGGATATTTCCAATGCCCCAGGCGAATGCCTTCGCCACAGGCTGGAATCGCAACAGCGCTCTGGTCTCTGTCAGTGCCGGTCTGTTGCAGCGCTTCAGCCGAGAGGAAGCCCGCGCCGTAATTGGCCATGAAATTGGTCACGTGGCCAATGGCGATATGGTAACGCTGGCACTGATCCAGGGCGTGGTAAATACCTTTGTGATGTTCCTCGCCCGCTTGGTTGGGTTCTTCGTAGACCGGGTTATCTTGCGCAACGAAGAGGGGTTGGGCATCGGCTATTTTGTCACATCCATTGTTATGGACATCATATTCGGCTTCTTTGCCATGATGATTGTCGCCTGGTTCAGTCGCCGCCGTGAATATCGGGCCGACCATGCCGGCGCCACACTGGCCAGCCCCCAATCCATGATTGCCGCGCTGCAACGGCTCAAGGTGGAGTCCGATCGCGGCCACGAGGAACCCCTACCCGGCAATATGAAAGCCTTCGGTATATTCGGCAGTATGGGAGCACTTATGGCCACGCACCCACCACTGGATGATCGTATTCTCGCCCTGCAAAACTTCCGTAATTAGTGTCTAATTGGATAGATAAGTGATCAGAGCTGTAGTTTCAATTTCTCACAGAGCTGCCACTAAAACGTAGTTACTTTCTATGTGGACAGATGCAAAGTAAAAGCATTTATGCAAAGAAGTGTCCTGAAGTACATCCCACTACTCATCGCCATATTTTTAATTGGGTGTTCTCCTTCATGGAGTGATGGCCCTTACGAGATTTATTGGATAGATGGCGAAAAAGCCCTTGGTTTTAATTTGGGGGACGATGCCTATATACGCCGTATCGATGAACCACATCATATCAGTGCAAACGAGATGTTCGTCTCAGTCTACGCTTGCCCTGAGGGTGCCTGCGCTTACTATTACATAGATCGACTTAAAGACCACAAATTTGCAGATTCTTCCGAGTTTGTTTTTGGCCCCTACACAGAAAAGACCTTTGTTCAATTGGAACAAAAGCTACAACTACCAAAACTGGAGCAATAATAAAAACATGAGAAAAGCATCAAGATTTATGCCTAAATACAAAACTGAAAAGGCAAGTAAAGCTACGTTGTTTGTTTTCTCGCAGCAATGTTAGCTCCCCTTATTTACCAGCCAATGTTCTTTTTATCTTTAGCTGGCTTAGCATTATTGGCCATAATTTGGGGCACTGTCGAACAGCGCAAAATTGACAGGCATTTCCAACGACTATGTGACAAACGCAAAGGTTTATCCATTTATGAATTTTCCCGGGAGTTTGATCGCAAAATTGTAGACACATGGATTATTTGAGCGGTGTATGAGCAACTACAAGCGGCACTTCCCACCAAACAACTGGTTCCAATTCAAACATCAGATGATTTCTTTAAGACCCTAAAACTGGATGAAGATGATCTCTATCTGGACTTAATTGAGGAGATCGCACAAAGAACCGGGCGAACCCTTGAGGACTATCAAAGCAACCCCTATTTTGGCAAGGTAACAACGGTCCGGAACCTGGTACTGTTTTTTAATCACCAGGCCCGTGGCGAGGCAACCGAACAACCCTAGACTTCTAAAAAAGCATTACAACGCCGCTAAAGCTCCTGATTCAGGGGCTTCATAGAAAAATTTTCAACCCACAAATCCAATAGAGAACCCAGGGAGAAAATGCATTGATTAGTATAATTTTTTTTGTAAGAAAAATAGAAATGATACTCTTTAATCAACCACCACTTTAGACCCAAGAGCCAACAGGCGCCCTGTAGCAATAAAACGAAAGTAGCCACTTGGGGAAAATCAAAACGGAGCCCTCAACAATTAAATTAATAATGCAATACGTCAATTCACATAAATCATCAAGAGAGAAACAGCACCCAATCTATTTATAGCACCAGAGGATTAGCAGATCCTCTCAGCGACTCGGGCGCTGCACCTCACACAATCCAAACGATCCCAAATGCTTATTACAAAATAATAACCCGTCATTACATATCCATACTTTACAAGCCATACCAATGGGACATTGCTTTTAAATTTATAACTTCAGGAAAAACCCATCCTGAATTAACAATTTATAAATAAACTTACCCACCAAGTGGATAAGGACGCCAAACATGAGATTTTCTCATAGATATAGCGATTACTTATTGAAAACAGTCTAGTATGGACTAAATAACAAAGACCTCAGGAACCCCTCTCCCAATATTTACGGTAATTTTTTGGCCTTATTCTAGCAGCCCGCCAAAAACATTAGCGAACTTTAACTCATAAGCTGAAATCAATTCGGAGTCGATTATGCCTATACAAATCTTATCTGATAAAGAGGCTGTCAATATTAAGAAAAATAATCGTGCCGGACACTGGCCTAATCGTTCAGCGGACAACAGGTATGAACCTATCGCAAGACCTGACTTTATGGCTGGCTTTCAATTTCGACCTGGATCATGTGTTTTTTCGGTTGGTTCCTGCTTCGCCCGAAATGTCGAAACCAAACTGATTGAACTTGGCTTTCACATTCCATCGAGTGAGATATTTGAATTGCCAGAATTTGAAGACCCCAAACTAGATTCAATCACTAACTTTGGAGTTGCATCCATCTACAATGAATTCAAATGGGCACTGGATGAAAATAGCGGGATGCCAGAAGAGTGCATTGTTGAGGTGAACGAAGGAAAATATTGCGACCTAAATGTATTATCCTCTATACGCCCCGCCTCACTAGAGACAGTAAAGACAAGAAGAGAGGCCATTACTAGATTTTATAAATCGGTCCAAAAAGCCGAGACAATTATTATTACCCTAGGGTTGTCGGAAGTCTGGTTCGACAAAAAAACCAACTTATATCTAAACACAGTACCACTGCAAAAAGTTATAGAATTGTGGCCCGGAAGATTTGAGCTTCATGTATTAAATTATAATGAAGTCTATGATCATCTCGACAAAACCATACAGCTGTTGAAAGCCAATGCGAAAGTTCAGCAGAATATACTGATCACAATTTCACCCGTCCCGATGTCGCTTACATACAGAAATCAAGATATCTCTATTTCAAATTCGTATTCAAAGTCCGTATTGAGAGCTGCTGCTGAAGCACTGGTGTACTCAAATTCTAATGTTTTCTATTATCCCAGCTATGAATCGATATTATTGACAGATCGTAGTATCGCCTGGATGGATGATCAAGTACACGTGCGAGATGAAATGGTACGAATTCAGGTTTCCAGGCTTATTGATAAGTATTGCCAACCTGTAGGAGATTTATCAAGAGAGAGCGTATTAGAACAACTTCGTACACCATCAACACCAATGTCCGCCAAAGAAGCTCTCTTTTCCAAGTATCGCTCAATGTATAAAGAGTTCCCCGACTTTGCACTACAGTTTGCTCGATACCTGAATAAAACCGGAAATTACGAAGAGGCTGATAAAGCATTAAGTGTCGTTAAAACAGATGCAAATACCGCAGCTATTAAAGCGCAAGCGTTGCGCGGATTAAGACAGTTTGAAAAGGCCAGAGAGATACTGGAGCCCTTTATTGAGCCAAAGCTACGTAACCACTCAATCTGGAAGGAACTGATTTCAATTCATATTGATCAGGGTAACCTTGAAAATGCAATGGCAGTGATAGAGCAGTGGGCACAGGTATCTCGAGGGATTAGTTTTACAGCATATAAACTTAGTGCCAAACTAATTGAACCTTTAAATCAAGAAATTGCAAGGGCATACTTGGAAAAGGCTTTGGAAGTAAGACCCGGAGATGAAGTAACTATGCAGCTCTTAAAAAAGATGTTGACGTCACTCGAGTCAGGAAAACGTCAGGAGGACTCGCAAAACCCTCGACTGACAACCACACCATAATCAAAAACGGAGTTAAATATATCGAGACTAGACAAGAGTGTCTCCTATACAGCAATTCCAAACTGGCTACTCCTTACACAAAGTCCCGGGGTAGCTTTCGATTTCGGGGCTTTACATCATATTCTCAGAAACAGAAATTGGGCTTGTATTCACCCAGTGGTTCTGGATATCAGAGTTAACCCGACCAATGCAATTCTGCATCAATGAGACTTCCTCAATTAGCAAAGCTAGCTCTCAGGATAACTAGTCCTGGTGTAATCGATGTGCCCTCAACGGTGAAGCGATCATCAACACAAGTGAATAACTCGATAAAGACTATGGCCTCAGTTGAGAATCACCTCGACTTAGGCTTAACACACTAAAAACAGGACAAAGCCTCGAGGACTATCAAATAACCGCTATTACAAGAAAAGAACATCAGTACACAATCTTGTATTTTTTAACTGCCTTATTCACACCGGAGCAATCTAGCAAACAGTGGTTGCCGGGCCGCTGATGTTGTACGACTAAACTACCTCCACTTTAAATCTCGCCCGCAGCCCCCAATAAACAGCCAACACCGCATAACGATTGCAAATAAGATACACTTTCAAAACAGCAACAAACAAAAAGGAAGGCGACAATTACAGATGTCTCTTCCAATCCGGCAGTTCAAAGGGAGGATTGTATTAATGACTCTACTTAAAACTCTACGCGCCAGCTTCATCTCAGTCTTTTTACTACTTACCCCGGCAATATCTGCACAGGCGGAAACCTTTGCCACCGACGACGAGCGCAACACCATGCAGGTGTTCAATTTTGCCAGTCCGTCAGTGGTCTATGTCACCAATGAAACCCTGGTGCGGGATCGCAGGACCCTGCGCCTCCACTCAGTGCCCAAAGGCGCCGGCAGCGGATTTATCTGGGACACTCAGGGCCATATTGTCACCAATTTTCACGTTATTGAGGGTGCGCGGCAAATCACTATTACTTTGCAGGATCGCAGCGAGTGGCCGGCCGAACTGGTGGGATCTGCGCCGGAAAAAGATCTGGCAGTTCTGAAAATTAACGCTCCCAGGGAGTTGCTAAAACCGCTGGTTGTGGGCACCTCCAGCAATCTCGCGGTAGGCCGTAAAGTACTGGCTATCGGCAACCCGTTCGGCCTAGATACCACTCTCACCACCGGGGTGGTCAGCGCCCTGGGGCGGGAAATTGAAGCCGCCAACAACCGCACCATTCGCAATGTTATCCAAACAGATGCGGCTATTAATCCAGGTAACTCCGGCGGCCCGTTGCTGGATTCCCAGGCGCGTTTAATCGGGGTCAACACCGCAATTTACAGTCCCAGTGGCGCCAGTGTCGGTATTGGCTTTGCGATTCCAGTGGATACGGTCAAAAAAATTGTGCCGGAACTGATCAATCACGGCCGCCTGGTACGCCCGATTATTGGTATCGAATCCGCCCCGGACCAGTGGAGTAGCCGCTACGGCTTTGAAGGGGTCGCCGTATTGCGTACCGCTCCCGGGCTTCCCGCAGAGAAAGCCGGCTTGCGCGGTATCCACCGCACCCGGGGTGGAGGCTGGGAATTGGGCGATGTGATTGTAGAAATAGAACAGCAGCCGATTCGCAGCTACGACGATCTGCTCAATGCCCTGGAAAAACACAGAGCCGGTGACGAAATCACTATCGGCATACTGCGTGACGGGACAATTCGCTACACGTCCATTAGACTCGCGGCACCCGAATAAGCAGGCGCTTGCGCCCTGAACAAGAATTAGGCCGGGAGCCGAAAACCTATGCAGAAGTACTTCCTGTGTCGCTATGACGAATTAAGCGAAGGTCGATCCAAAGGGTTCTCCCTCGGAGACACTGCCGCCGGCACTGACAATGTGTTTGCTGTGATGAAAGATGGCGAGGTCTACGCCTACAAAAACACCTGCCCTCACCGGGGCATCAATCTGGACTGGCAGGAAGACCAGTTCCTCGATCCCGATGGCGCACTTATTCAGTGCGCCTCCCACGGCGCGCTATTCCTGATTGAATCTGGGGAGTGTATCGCCGGGCCCTGTACTGGTGATGCCCTTACGCCAGTACCGGTGGAATATGCGCAGGACGGTCTCTACGCATTACTGGCCGACTGACAGCCCCCTGCCTTTCCCTTACGGGAGAAAAGGCAGGGCCTCCACCAGCTCGACGCCTTCAGCACCGAGCTTTGCGCGGTATGCGAGCACTTGCACACCAGCATCGACAGCGGAATCCAGGGCCTCAGCATAAGCGGGATCAATTTCCCGCGCCGCCTGCACCGTCTCGATACCGCTGTGTTGAACGCAGTAAAAAAGTACCGCCCGCACACCGCTCTCAGCCAGCTTTTGCAGCTCGCGCAGGTGCTTGGCGCCCCGGGCACTTACCGCATCAGGGAAGTAACCCTGTGCCCCATCTGCCAGGGTCACATTTTTCACTTCCACGTAGCAGTCCCCATCGGCGCCGGACAACAACAGATCGATACGGCTGTTTTCCTCGCCGTAGCGCACTTCCCTGCGCAGGGATTCATAGCCCTGTAACTCGCTGACTACGCCAGACAGAATGGCCTCTTCAACCAGAGCATTGGCGCGGCCTGTGTTCACCCCCGCCAGGGCTCCATCCGGGGTCGTACAGATTTCCAGAGTGTGGCGATACTTGCGCTTGGGGTTGCCAGAATCGGAGTACCAGCAGTCTCCCCCCTCCACCCAACAATTCTTCATAGACCCCGTATTTGGGCAGTGGATGGTAAACACTTCGCCACTGGCAGATTCCACATCGGCGAGAAAGCGCTTGTATCGGCGCAAAAGTGTTGCCTTTTGCAACGGAGGGGTAAATTTCACGGGCTGGACCACTTGGCTGTAATTTCAGGCGCCACAAAATAGCAGACAACTATTTGTGGCGCGAATCGCGCAGATTTGATAGCTTCCTCGCTCTCGGTCGCCAGGGGTATCGGTACCGAGAACAGGATTAGCCTGACACCGCAGCGAATTTGATAGGTGAAAAAAGCATCACTTAGAAAGATTCCGGTCTAGGCTAGATTGAATTTGGTGGTATCGCCCCCATAAAGGGGGGCCCGTATAGAAAGAGAGGCAACGACTATGCCCAAAACTGCTGCGAGCACCGAATCTCTGCACGGCTTTGAGCCCTACAAGGAGACGCAGGGCGAAGAGTACATGAATGAGAAGCAGCAGGAGCATTTCCGCAACTTGCTGTTGGCCTGGAAGGCCGAGCTGATGGCGGAAGTGGACCGCACCGTTTCCCACATGAAAGACGAGGCCGCAAACTTCCCCGATCCCGCAGACCGCGCCAGCCAGGAAGAAGAATTTAGCCTGGAATTGCGCACCCGCGATCGCGAGCGCAAGCTGATCAAGAAGATCGATGCCACCCTGGAGCTTATCGACCAGGATGACTACGGTTTCTGCGAAGCCTGTGGTGTTGATATCGGCATTCGCCGCCTGGAAGCCCGTCCAACCGCCACTCTGTGCGTGGACTGCAAAACCCTCGCGGAAATCAAGGAACGGCAGATCTCCGGCTGATCCACAACCGATAGCGGCACGGCGTTCGCTTGCGATCGCCCTGCTCGGAGGGGGCGATCAATGTATCGCCCCTATTCATTTTGAACAGCACAACTCCCTATATTGGTCGCTTCGCACCCTCCCCGAGTGGACCGCTCCACTTCGGCTCACTGGTGTGCGCCGTCGGCAGCTACCTTGACGCCCTCGCACATGGCGGACACTGGCTCCTGCGCATGGAAGACCTCGACCCTCCCCGGGAAGAGCCCGGCGCGGCAATCCGCATTCTGAAATCCCTGGAAGCCCACGGACTGCACTGGCACGGCCCCGTCGAATGGCAGAGCAAGCGCTACGCACTCTACGAGGAAACCCTGTCCACACTACGCCAACGGCAACTGATTTACCCCTGCGACTGCTCACGCAGCCAGATTAAGAAAAATGGTGGACATGCGAACGACTTCTGTCGCCTTAAATACGATGTGAGCGAACCCTCAGCGCTGCGGTTGCAATGCGCAGGCGGCGAGGAAGGCTTTGTGGATATTTGGCACGGAGAGCAACGGCAATTCATCCGCGAAGACACGATTCTCAAGCGCCGCGACGGCCTCTATGCCTACCAACTGGCAGTCGTTGTCGACGATATCGATCAACAGATCAACCAGGTGGTACGCGGCTCAGATCTATTGGATACCACTGGTGCACAACAGCGCCTATTTAAAATCCTCGGCGCCACCCCGCCCCAGTTCGGCCATCTGCCGCTGGTGATGGGCCCTGACGACAGGCAAAAACTCAGCAAACAAAATCACGCGCCGGCTATCGACGACAACATGGCTTCCGGTAACCTGTGTAAGGCTTTACAGTTCCTCGGCTTCAAACTGCCAAACACTGCCCCAACAGAATCCCCCGAGCATATTCTCAAGTGGGCTACCGCGCGCTGGCGCCGCCATCAGATAGATATGCGCAACCGCCAATTGCACTGATTCCAAGCTGCACTTACCATTTCCGCGCCAGCCGTCCTTAGGGGTCCGGCTGATAACCCGCGTTGACGATTACACAGGGATGACTTCTCACCGGTACAGTGCGCGGGCAACAAATTTCTCTAGCGGGTTTCCAAGGCGATCTATGAGTAACCGCACACTATTAATTCTGCTGGTGCTGGTGGGTTATGTATTCTCCCCCACCATCTTTACCTGGATGATCAATCCCGTCGGCGCCTGGTACCGGCCTTTTATCCTCTGGTTCGTGCTGATCCTACTGGCGATTTTTATCCAGTGGAGGCGCAAATCGAATGAGCTTTGATATTGCCCACATTGCCCTGGTGGGAGTGGCCTATATCGCCACCCTGTTTTTTGTCGCCTTCGCCACCTCCAAGGGCTGGCTGCCTTCCCGCTGGGTGCGGCATCCACTGGTTTATGTGCTCTCCCTGGGCGTATCGCTATCGGCCTGGACCTTCTACGGTATCGTCGACCTGGCCTGGCAATATGGTTACGGGGTACTCGCCTACTATCTGGGCACCGGCGCCATGTTCCTGTTTGCGCCAGTAGCCCTGGAGCCACTGGCGCGCCTGGCACAGCGCTACCAGCTTTACTCCCCGGCAGATCTTCTGGTGTTCCGCTATCACAGCCGCCAGGCGGGGACTCTCGCCACTCTGTTTATGCTGTTGGCGCTGCTCCCCCTGATCGCCCTGCAAATCCAGGCGGTATCTGAGACCCTGGCCCTTTTGTCGCGGGATAGTGTGGCTGCCCTGGCACTGCCGGACAGCGGTGTATCGAGCAAAAATTTAATCGCATTTTTCTACTGCGTGCTGCTGGCGGTATTCACCAGTATGTACGGCGCTACCCGCGAGCGTGGCGAGGGCCTGGCCAGCGCCATGGCCCTGGAGTCCCTGGTAAAACTGGTGGCGCTCACCGCAGTGGGCGGCTATGCCATTTACGGCGTCTTCGGTGGATTTTCCGGCCTGGATGAGTGGCTGCTGGAGAACCCCGATATGCACCAGCTGCTCTACACCCCCATCAAGCAGGGCTCATCCCATACCCTGCTACTGGTGTTTGTCGCCACTGCCGTGGCTATGCCACATATTTTTTACCTGAGTATTGCCGAGCGCCCCACTGGACAGGCAATGCGCACCGCCAGCTGGGGCTTCCCCCTGTTCCTGCTGCTGATGGCCCTGCCCATCTTCCCCATCATGTGGGCAGGCTTTGCCCTGGATGTGGCCGGCCCGGTGCAGTACTTCTCCCTGGCGGTTCCCCGCGCCAGTGGCTCAGCACTGCTCACCACCCTGGCCTTTATCGGCGGCCTGTCGGCAGCCACTGGCGCACTGATTATGATTACCCTGGCCCTCGCCACCATGGTGATGAACCACTGGCTGCTACCCGGCACCCGCTGGCACTCTGAGGACAATATGTACCGGCAGCTGGTGTGGCTGCGCCGCGCGCTGATCGCCGCTCTATTTATTGCCGGCTTTGCCTTTTACCTGTTACTCAACAACCGACTCTCCCTGTCGGACCTGGCCCTGCTGGCATTTATCGGATCACTCCAATTTCTGCCTGGGATTTTTGCTGTAATCCACTGGCCGCGAGGTAATCGACGCGGATTTGTCGGTGGCCTGCTGGCGGGCATGCTGCTTTGGGGGGGCGGCCTGTTAATTCCGTCAATTTTTGGGATTACCGGCATCACCCTGCCCGGCACTTCCCTCCAAATTCCCCTGGGAATGTCTATCTGGACACAGATCACCACCCTGTCACTGGGGGTCAATGTCCTGTTATTTGTCGGCCTGTCTCTGTTCACCCGCACCAGCAGCCTGGAGCAGTACGCCGCTGACCTGTGTAGCGACGACACCATCGCCCAGGCTCTGCGCTTGGGACTGGATGTGGAATCCGCCGCAGATTTTCGCCTGCGCTTGGCTGAAAGCCTCGGAGCCGCTACTGCGAATAAAGAAGTTAAACGCGCTCTCGCCGCTCTCAATCTGCCGGACAACGAGCGCCGCCCCTACGCCCTGCGTCAACTGCGCAACAAGCTGGAGTCCAATCTCTCCGGCCTGCTGGGGCGTGTTCTGGCGGTGCAAATTATTGATCGACACTTCCCGTTCCAGAACAGCGATCAGCCGGCAAACAAGGACATTCACCTGATCGAGACCCGGTTGGGCCGTTATAAGCACCAGCTCACTGGCCTGGCCGCAGAACTCAATAACCTGCGTCTGTATCACCGCCAAATGCTGGAAGAGCTGCCGATGGCCGCTTGCTCCCTGGGGCGCGACGGAGAAGTCCTGCTGTGGAACTACGCCATGCAGGACCTCACCGGTATCAGTGCCAGCGAGGTAATCGGCTCGAAACTGGAATACTTGGCGGAACCCTGGCGCAGCCTGCTGGGGGAATTCGCCCTATCCACTGATGCCAGCCGCTTTAAGCAACAGGTGAGCCTCGACGGCAATAGCCACTGGCTCAACCTGCACAAGGCACGGCAAAAACGCAGCCGCAGCGACCGCTCCCGCGACGAGCGCGGCGATGCACAAATGTTGTTGCTGGAGGACATTACCGAAACACAGGTCTTGGAACAGGAACTTATCCACAGCGAGCGCCTGGCCTCTGTGGGTCGCCTGGCCGCCGGCGTAGCCCATGAAGTGGGTAACCCGGTAACGGGAATCGCCTGCCTGGCACAAAACCTCCAGTACGACTGTGACAACCCGGAGGTCCTGGAAACCGCCGACCAGATCTTGAGCCAGACCCAGCGCATCAGCCGTATCGTCCACTCCCTGGTCAACTTCTCTCACAGCGGCAACCAAGAAGACAGCGAGCGGGCCCCGGTAGATCTCTATGCCTGTGTGCAGGAGGCGGTCAACCTGCTGTCCCTGCAACGGGATAAGACCGAGGTCCAGTTTGAGAATCGGGTACCCGAAGACCTGATCGCCCCGGGAGACAACCAGCGCCTGATCCAGGTGTTTATCAACCTGCTCAGCAATGCCCGCGATGCCAGCCCCGATGGCGGCCAGATTCTAATTGAGGGCTATCGCAAGAGCGGCAGCGCCTGTGTCTCTGTCACCGACAGCGGACCGGGAATTTCAGCTCAGCATCGTGAACGGATTCTGGAGCCCTTCTTCACAACGAAAGAGCCCGGCGAGGGTACAGGACTGGGCCTGGCAATGGTTTACAGCATTGTCGAGGAGCACGGCGGCCAGCTGGAATTGGTCAGTCCCGCCAACCCGGAAACCGGGACTGGCGCCCGCTTTATTGTGCAACTCCCCCTGGGCGACTGAGATGGCTGGACACCCATATCGATCATTATTTGTGCAAAAATAACCCGATTAACCGTTTTTGAGTTGCATCGAAACGGCGCCCGGGTAAAACTAGGCGCTTACTGAGCATTTTGTAACCAGGCGTAACATATGAGCCACATCCTCATCGTCGAAGATGAAGCCATTATCCGAACGGCGCTGCGCAAGCTTTTAGAGCGGCACCGCTACAAAATCAGTGAAGCGGGTTCGGTAAAGGAGGCGCTCACCAAGTACCGCCTCAATGAAGTTGACCTGGTTATTTCCGATTTGCGCCTGCCCGGCGCACCGGGCACCGACCTGCTCAAGCACGCCGGTGATATTCCGGTACTGATCATGACCAGTTACGCCAGCCTCCGCTCCGCGGTGGACTCCATGCGTATGGGGGCCGCAGACTATATCGCCAAGCCCTTTGACCACGACGAAATGCTCGCAACCGTCCGCCGGGTCATAGGCAAAGCGGAGCAGAATCGCGCCCAGCCCATCAACGAGAAAGAGAATACCGGCACTATCGCCGGCATGATTGGCAGCAGCCCAGTGATGAGGGAGCTCTATGGTCGCATCCATAAAGTTGCCCCCACAGACGCCACCGTCCTGGTGCACGGTGAAACCGGCACCGGTAAGGAACTGGTCGCCCGGGCTATTCACGAGGAGAGCCGCCGGGCCAACAAACCGCTGATCTCCGTCAACTGCGCCGCGATTCCCGATACACTGATTGAATCTGAGCTGTTCGGCTACGAGAAAGGTGCATTTACCGGTGCCCAGAGTTCCCGCGAGGGACTGGTAGCGGCAGCCGATGGAGGAACCCTGTTCCTCGACGAAATTGGTGAGCTGCCCCTGGAGGCACAGGCCCGCCTGCTGCGTGTGCTGCAAGAGGGCGAAGTGCGGCCAATCGGCTCGATCGAATCCCGCAAAGTGGATGTGCGCCTGGTAACAGCCACCCACCGCAACCTGCGCCAGCTGTCAGCGGAGCGTAAATTCCGGGAAGACCTCTACTACCGCATCAATGTGGTGCAAATGACGCTTGCCCCCTTGCGCGAGCGAGGCAGAGACGTCCTAGCACTGGCAGAGCACCTGTTGGAAAAGTTCTGCACTAAGATCGAGCGCCCCTTATTGCGCCTGTCACCGGAGGCCATCCAGGCTGTTACCACCTACACCTGGCCCGGTAACGTGCGCGAATTGGAGAACGCCATCCAGCGCGCTGTAATCCTGACGGATAAGAACAGCCGCGAGATCGACCACAAAACCCTGGATATCGATCTGGACCTGGTGCCGATCGAAGAGACCGACGGCATCCCGCGCCCCCGCAGCCTGCACACCGACCCCCGTGAGGACCTGTCCCTGGAAGACTACTTCGCCCGCTTCGTTATTGAGCACCAGGACACCATGAGTGAGACAGACCTGGCCAAGAAGCTCGGCGTCAGCCGCAAATGCCTGTGGGAACGACGCCAAAAGCTGGGCATCCCCCGCAAGAAGAGCCGTCGTAGCGCCGCCGCAGAAGCTTAAAACTAACGCTATCCCCAGGGGGCTTCGCCCCCTGCTCCCAATCCGTCCTCACCTGTCAAACTCCTTCGACCACTTTGTTACCCCACCCCCACAGGGGTTACCAACCAGAGTGTTACCCACACCCACCCAGAAGTAACAACTCTCGCACCTTCCGTAACGCAATAGCTCTCAGAAAAGTTCCGTCAAATTTCGTAAAGATCGTAACTTATTGATTTATAAAGGTTTTTAAAAGTTGGCATACTAAGTGCTTTACTCTTAGTACAAAAATTGAAAACAGCCAACAATAAAAATAAATGACTGTTAAAAGCCCTATAACAACTAACAATAAGTGGGGCGAAACATAATAAAAATAATGGGGCGGCCGACAATAAAAGCAATGAGTGGCCAAAACCGCAAGAACAACAATAAACAATAACAATAAAACTCAAGAAGAATAAGAATAACAACAAGCGCGTTGCAAACTGACTGAACTGTACCTGGGAGAGGGTGTTTGCTTGAAAGCAAATTGAGAGCGCAAGGAAGCCGCTGCCTTCATACTGGTAATAATAATTCCCATATTTCTTTTCCCCCGAACTTACAGGCACCCGCATATTGCGGGCGCATTCCTTTGCGTGTGTTAGAATCGCGCCCGCGAGTCCCGATCTCTGAGGATAAACAGCCACTGAGGCTCATTTCCGGACTCGCTCCTGGGGTAGCCCAGGTATAGAGGCTCCAGCAGTGCCATCGTGAATCTCCCCAGAGGGACCACCACTTATACAGGCCGCCAACCAATGCGTGGCCAAGCACAGCGGGGCTTTCCCGGCCATCCCTAAATGGCAGCAGTCAACATAGACAGCCGTATGCTCAACAACCTGATTAGTAGTATCAAGCGCTGGCGCAAGCCGGCCAGTAAAGGCCCCAGGGTTATCGCCCGCAACGACCACAGCATCTCGCGCCGAGAAATCAGCCGCGCGGCCTTAACAGTTATGAAGCGCCTTCAGGATGCCGGATACCAGGCGTATATCGTAGGTGGAGGTGTGCGCGACCTGATGCTCGGCGGCCACCCCAAGGATTTCGATGTGGCCACCGACGCCACTCCAGAGCAGGCCAAGGTGCTGTTTCGCGGCGCCCGCATTGTCGGCCGCCGCTTTCGCATCCTGCACGCCCGTATAGGCCGTGAAGTTATCGAAGTGACTACCTTCCGCGGTCACCACAGCGATGGCGAGACTCACGAAGCCAAGCAGTCCGAACACGGTATGCTGCTGCGTGACAATGTCTATGGCGACCTGGAAAGTGATGCCATGCGTCGGGATTTCACGGTCAATGCGCTTTACTACACCACCAAAGGGTTCGAAATCCACGACTACACCGGCGGTGTCGAGGATATTGAAAAGCGCCTGATTAGAATGATCGGCTCCCCAGAGGTCCGCTACAAGGAAGACCCTGTGCGCATGCTGCGCGCAGTGCGCTTCGCCGCCAAGTTAGATTTCACTATTGAAGGCAAGACGGAAGCTCCCCTGCACGAGCTGGCGCCACTGTTACGCAATATTGCCCCGGCTCGCCTGTTCGATGAGATTCTCAAGCTGCTGATGAGTGGCCACGGAGAGCGCACCTTTGAGCTGCTGCGCCAGTACCAGCTCTGGCAACACCTGTTCCCGGATAACGCTGCACAAATTGAGGCCAACAGCGCGGCCCTGAAACTATCCCAACAAGCCCTGCGCAACACGGACCAACGTATCCGCGCCGATATGCGTGTTACCCCAGCGTTCCTCTACGCCGCCCTACTCTGGCCTGCGGTGAGCACCGAGCAACAAAAGCTGGTTGCCAAGGGCACCCCACCAGCGCCAGCGCTGGCCCAAGCGGCACAAAAAGTTACCAGCTCACAGCTGGCCCACACCGCTATTCCCAAGCGCTTCTCAATCCCCATGCGGGAAATCTGGGACCTGCAACAGCGCCTGCCCCAGCGCGGTGGCAGTCGGGCCCAGCGCTTACAGGAACACCCCCGTTTCCGCGCCGCCTACGACTTCCTGTTGCTGCGGGAAGAAAGTGGCGAGATTGAAGCGGGCCTGGGCAAATGGTGGACCGACTTCCAACAGGCTGACGATGAGCAGCGCCAGCAAATGGTGCGCAAGCTACAGCGCACAGGCAGCGGTGGGCGCCGCAACCGCAACTCTCGCGGCCGCCGTCGCAAGCCGAGAGCAGAACAGTAATGGAAACGGTATACATCGGCCTGGGCAGTAACCTGGCAGAGCCCGGCAAACAACTGCGCAGCGCCCTATCGGCCATGGAACGAATCCCCAGTACAGAATTATTGGGGTGTTCGAGCTTTTACCGAAGCGCCCCGGTCGGCCCCGGCGATCAACCCGATTACATCAATGCCGTCGCAGCATTGAAAACAACACTGTCCCCGCTGGCACTACTGGACCAGCTCCAATCTATCGAGCTGTCCCACGGGCGCGAGCGCTCCATCCGCTGGGGCGCCCGCACCCTGGACCTGGATATCCTGTTGTTTGGGGAATCTCAAATCGATGAGCCCCGCCTACAGGTCCCACACCCGCGCATGACCGAGCGCAACTTCGTACTGCTACCCCTTACTGAACTGGCTCCCGCGATGGAACTGCCCGGATTGGGAGCCCTTCCAGCACTCTTACAGGGCTGCCCGGAAAACCGCCTGGAAAAGGTTTGATCGACTGAGGCTCCCCAACTACTCGACGGGCGGCCCTCTCAATAGTACTTTTGCGTTTGCAACTCATCAGGGAAGACCCCAGACAAAGAGGAGTCGCTCAAGTGGTTATCGAAAAACCCGAGACCAGCACAGCTGAACTCAACCGGTCTAATAAAACACCGCCTAAGTTTATCGCGGTGGAAGGCAATATTGGTGTGGGAAAAACCACACTGGCAAAGAAGCTGGCCTCCACATTCAATTACGACACGCTGTTGGAATTACCCGAGGAGAACCCCTTTTTGGAGCGTTTCTACCGGGACCCCCAAAACGCCGCACTGCCCACCCAGCTGCACTTTCTCCTACAGCGATCACAGCAAATCCAGGCACTGCGGCAAGACGATATCTTTGAGCCGGTGCGGGTGTCGGACTTTTTGATCGAAAAGGACCAGCTGTTTGCTGAAGTCACCCTGGATAAGGATGAGCTGCACCTATACGAACAGGTGTACAAACACCTCACCCTGGAAGCACCCAAGCCGGACCTGGTGATCTATTTGCAAGCCCCCCTCGATGTGCTGCAAGCCCGAATCCGCAATCGGGGAATCCCGGCTGAGCAGGCGATAAGCAATGAATACCTCGCCACCCTCAACAACGCCTACACCCGCTTTTTCCATTTTTACGATGAGGCGCCTCTACTCATCGTCAATACCGAGGAGATCGACATTGTCGATAGCCCAGAGGACTACCAACAGCTGGTCGAATATCTGTTCACGATCACCAGTGGCCGGCACTATTACAACCCAGGAAGTTAATCGTTATGTATGCACCCTCTGAATTAGAAAAGCTCGTAACCGTTCAAACCCTGCGAAAAATGAAAGCGAATGGTGAGAAGTTTATTACCGTTGCTCTCTACGATGCCCCTATGGCTGCGATGGCACAAAAGTCCGGGGTTGAGACACTGCTCGTCGGAGATTCCCTGGGCATGACCGTGCTGGGTTACGACAGCACCGTGCCAGTGACGATGGAGCAAATGATTTACCACGTCGAGGCGGTCGCGCGCGGCAATAAGAAGTCCCTGATTATGGGGGATATGCCGTTTATGACCTACGCCACCCCGGAGCAGGCACTCCAGAATGCAACCCGGATCATGCAGGCCGGTGCACATATGGTGAAGATCGAGGGAGGCGCCTGGCTCGCCGACACCGTGAAGATTCTTACTGATCGCGGTATTCCCGTTTGCGCCCACCTGGGCCTCACCCCTCAATCAGTACACAAACTGGGAGGCTATCGCGTTCAGGGGCGCGATGAAGAACACGCCAAGCAAATCCTCGAAGACGCCCTACAACTCGACGAAGCCGGAGCTGATCTGCTGGTGTTGGAATGTGTACCCGCCGACCTGGCAAAGCGTATTACCGAAGCCGTATCCATGCCCACCATCGGCATAGGCGCGGGCCGCGACTGCGATGCCCAGGTACTGGTAATCAATGACATCCTGGGCCTCACCCAACAGCCTCCCAAGTTTTCCAAAAACTTCCTGGTAGAGGCCGAGGATATTCCCGGGGCCCTGCGCAAATACGCCGAGGACGTCAAACAAGGCGTTTTCCCCGGCGAGGAACACATATTTAAATAATACTCCCCTCATCCGGGTGCTTCTCACCCGGTATTTTTCTGCGGCAGGTCCCACCTGCCGCTCTCAAGCGGTAACACTATGACTTTCGACCAACTAATCCAGGATTGGCTCTCGACCAATGGCGCCACTTCTGTGCCCGAAGGCTGGACCCAGGGGCGAGCTACATTTGGCGGCCTTGTAGCCGCAATGCTGTATGAGCGGATGGCTTCAGAGCTGCCTTCTGAGAGCAGCTTGCGCTCTTTTACCACCTCATTCGTAGGCCCGGTTGCCCCGGGGGCGATTAACACCCGCGCGGATGTCCTTCGCGCAGGCCGCTCTGTCACTCAGGTACAGGGGCACCTCGATCTGAATGGTGCCGTTATGCTGGCGGGCCTCGCCAGTTTTGGTCGCGGCAGGGAGTCATCCGTTCTCGCCAAAGGTCCCTCAGCACCGGAGTACCCCACCCCAGATAAATGCCTGCCCCTGCCCTATATCGAAGGTGTAGTGCCGGAATTTACACAGAAGTTCGATTACCGTATCGCATGTGGGGGCCTGCCTTTCAGCGGCGCGAAAGAGAGAGTTTTAGGTGGCTGGGTACGATTTAAGGATGGCAGTAAAGGCCGTACCGGTATCAGCCACTTACTCGCACTGATCGATGCCTGGCCACCGGCGACACTCCCGATGATGAAAGAGCCGGCTCCCGCCAGCTCATTAACATGGACAGTGGAGTTTATGGAGCCACTCCCAGAGCGCACCGCTTCTGACTGGTGGCAATACGAGGCCGAAGTGGAACAGGCTGAGGATGGCTACGCAGTAATACAGGCCCGCTTGTGGGATGCCGATGGACGTTTAACCGCCCTCTCCCGCCAAATGGTCACTATCTTTGGTTAACCAGCACTCGTTCGATCAACTATCCCTTTACCGCCACTCATTGAGTGCCTTGGCTCCACGGATGGAACCATTTAAACGGTCCTAAAGAATTTTGTAACTTTTCTGCAGCCTTCAGATAACTCTAAATAATACTTCCCGATCCTGCTTAACCCGCCTAACGAATCAATTATTACCTGCATAAAAATATACAACTTTCGTGATTTTTATTATTTTTTTATGAAAAAAATAATTCGCGCCGCCCTTACAGAAAAATAAAATAAAAAAAACCTCCTTTACTCCAATTTGTAATCTACGCTATCCATCATCCCCTCCATCGAAAACAAAGGGGCCGCCAGAGAAACGCCCCAATTTTCGACCCCACTACAAAACCGTCGGTAATAACAAAGTTGGAGAGCAATAATGATAAAAAGAATATTTTTTTCACTCACACTTCTATTCAGCCATTCCGCCGCAGCAGTAGATTTTGAAGACGTTTGGGATGCAATTACTTCTTGTAACTGGTTTGAATTTATTGATGATGTCGACGATACCGGCTCAAAAGACCTGGACGGCTATGAATACGGTGACACTGAATTTGCCGATGCCAATTCAGGCAGTTTTGACATGATCGTCTACAACATGGATGGATTTTTGGAGTGTATAGGCGGCAACAGCAAGTCTGACTTCAAACAAATTATTAACACTTTTGATAATAACCCCAAAGACCTCTGGTTGATGCAGGAGGCTTGGAGCAAAACCAAAGCCAATTATCTGGACGACGACGACAAGCTCGATAACGACACAGTCCCCTATCGCTCCAAACACTGGAAAGGCACTGGTACCAGCTTTGGCAATGGCCTGCTGACCTTTTCCAAGTTTCCGTTTGACCGAGATAATCGCGATGACGACGACTACACCTTCGCCACTTATGAGGAGGAAACTTTTGATAAGTGCGCAGGTAATGACTGTGATACCGAAAAAGGCTTTACCGTAGCAAAAGTTGAAGTGACCAAAAACTTCCATATTCATGTGTACAACACCCATATGGATGCAGGACACCAAGACGATGACCTAAATGCCAAAGCCAAGCAACTCGACCAGATTGCCGATATGATCGTCGCCCACTCAAGTAATGCCACAGTCATTTTGGCTGGTGATTTCAATATGGCGTTTGATGAAAATGACGACGGCTGGCGCGGTACAAACTACCAAACCTGGAAAGCATTTTTTGCCAAAACCGGCGGCAAGCATGCCTGCCAATATATGCTATCTGGCAGTGACACCAGCTTGGAAGCCTGTGCTGATGAACTTCAGGACGATACCGATCATGTCGTCGTTATTAATAACAACCCCAATTACACGCTGGACGTAACCAATTATTATATTGGCTCCGCGGAGTACACCGGGCTGAGCGACCACGACCCAGTATTTGTAGACTTCTCATGGGTTAAGCACTAAACGAGCGGTTCACAGCCTCTTCCGCAGGGGATCGGAAGGGGCTTAACCAATTTACCGACAGAGTGAACGACACCGGACTGAAAACACAATCCAGCTACAATTTTGCTTATTGAGGAGAACTTTAACCCACGCATAAACCGCATGCTTGGCGGGAAGGGCTTTCAGTGGACAGGATTAAGAACCTAGTTGTCGGAAGTGGTCCTGCGAGTATCGCTACAGTCAAGGCATTGCAAGATATTGGGCAAGAAGTTGAAGTCGTTGATGTTTCATATGACCTTGAAGACGATATCAAATACCAAGTTAATATCTTATCCAAAAAAAACATTGATGCATGGACTCAGGAGGACAAAGATAAACTGTTTCCAGCTCCAGTAGCCTCCCGAAAAGGCCTGGAAAGAAGATATCTATTTGGGTCTGACTTTCCATACAGAGTACCAAAACCTCTCAGCATTACGACAAAAAACTGTAATACAGAATTTTCCCATGGCTTTGGTGGGCTTGGGAACGTATGGGGTGCAGCTATCATGCCCTACAGTGAAAATCAGCTAGCAAATTGGCCTATTTCCTTAAATGAACTAACGCCATCCTACAAAAATGTACTCCGCTATATGCCTATAAGTGCGGAGATAGACAATCTCAACAACGAGTATCCACTATTCCCTAACAACTTTACTGCCATCAAAAGAAATGCGCCGACAGATTTCTTATTGAAAAAAATGAAGGCTATTGAAAGTAATCTCCAGAGGAATGGCATTGAATTTGGTCGAGCCCGCTTAGCGGTAGATGCAAGCAAGGGGGAGCATGGATGTAGATATTGCGGCCACTGCTTTGACGGATGCCCATACCAATCTATTTTCAACCCTAAATACTTGTTTGAAAAACTACAAAAAGACAAACTCACCATACATAAAGGTCTTCTTGTCCTGGAGATTCATGAAACAAGTCAAGGCGTAGACGTGATTGCAGTTGATATAACCAATAGCAAAATAAAAAAAATTACCGCACAGAAAGTTTTTCTCGCAACCGGCCAGTTTGCCACCACTACAATACTGGCAAGATCCCTCAATCTATTAAATACTCCAATCAAAATCAAAAACAGCCAGTATTTTTTCTTCCCCCTCTTTCTCTACAAAGGGTATCGTTATGAGATTGAGTTTACCCTCGCAGAAATCTTTCTAGAAGTTGACAATCCAAACATAAGTCCTGAACAAATACACCTCCAACTTTATGGTCGAAGCCAAATTATTGAAGAACAATTAACATCTCTACTTCCCCCCCTTTTCCCAAAGCAAGTCGCCTTGGATCGCTTATACGTAATTCAGGGTTTTATGTCCTCTGAGGATTCTGATTCATTGGAACTAACTTTAACCGACAAACAAGCAGATAGCTCTTCAATAGAAATAAGAGGAATTGAAAATACGAGAGCCCGAGAAATCGCCCAAAGAACACAGTCTTTAATAAGGCGTTCACTGATAAGGCTTGGTATGGTCCCCCCCTTCTTTCTCACCGTACTACCACCAGGCAAAAGCTTCCACCTTGGTGGCAGTTTCCCGATGGGAGGAAAACATGAGATATTCCGCTCAGACCTCTTAGGAAGGCCGGCACACTTTAAAAATGTCCATATTGTGGATTCTGCCAACTTTCCCAATATTGCAGGCTCAACCATCACCTTTACCATTATGGCGAATGCTGATCGAATCGTAAGGTCTATAGGGTTTCGTGGCTGATTGGCAGCCCAGATAACTGAAATAACCTATTTAGCTAGGATACTTCAAAAGATAACTACAACCACTTTTTCCAGTAAAACAAAGCGATCTGCCCAGCCAATGCCACCACCAGCAAGATGCAAAAAGCAATAAAGCCCAAGGACGACTGTCCCCAGGGAATACCGCCGACATTAATCCCAAACAATCCAGTGAGAAAGCTCAGCGGCAGAAAAACTGCTGCCACCACTGATAGTACATACATACGACTATTCAACTGATCCGAAGTGCGACTCAACAATTCCTCCTGAGCGATTGCCGCGCGCTCCCTTACCGCATCGATATCGTCGATATGGCGCTGTAACCGATCATTTACCTCTCCCAAGAGGGCGTGGCTGTGCTCATCAAACCAGGATAGGGATTCCTGCTGTAAACGCCCGAGTACCTCCCGCTGCAGGCATAAGTAGCGTCGCAGTACGATAGTTCTCTTGCGCAACCGAACCAGTAGGGAAGAAAGCTCCGCCCCCCCCTTATCTAATAACAGGTTTTCCAGGTCATCGATTTTTTCTTCGAAGTCTTCGGCCCGATCACACATACGCAAGACCAACAGATCTGCCAGGGACATCAAAAGAGCCGCAGTTCCACGGGGACCAAAGCCACTGCGCAAGCGAGAAAGCAAGTCATCCTCTGAAAGCAACTTCCGTCGGCCGGTACTGATAATACGGTTTTCCTCGGCCCAAATGCGAATGGCGATCATATCCTTTGCGCGCGGTTTGGATTTTCGCTCAATGCCATACATAGCCAACATCAGCCCCTGATCCACAGTCATTACACAGGGGCGTGTTGTCTTTGCAGACAGGGTCTCTATCGCCGTAGCTGTGAGTCCACTATCCTGTTGCAGCCACTCGACGGTGTTGGTGCTGTCGTAGTCAAAATGCAACCAGAGAATTCCCTGATCAGGTTGCCAGGATTTCACCTCTGCCCAGGAAAGCTCTCGGCCCGAGCCTTTGCGATCGAGTAAGACAGCGTAGACCAGACCAGTTTCCATAGGCTCTCATATCACCTGATATTGATTGGAGCATCACTTTCTTTACGCGACTTATTTACTGAGATGGGCCAGCTCTGCGGCGTTCTGCTCCCAGTTTTGACCATCGAAAGGTTCTACCTCCAAGTCTCCGGGTCTCTCATCAAAACAGCGCGCATTAAGACTATAGCCATCCGGGTTGGAGCGCGGCACATAAAAAGACTTAAGGACCCTCTGATCAACGAAGCATTTTTCCAGAATTAAGCTGAGCTGCTTGAAAAATTCACTTTATTACGCACAAACGCGTAATTTGCGCGTAATAGTCCACTAATTTTTCATCTGAAACCCTCAATAGGTGGATTTCAGGCGAACCACCCCTAGGCAGCCAAGTATTTTCTCCCTATTATTAAGTTGGTAAAGCCTGCCAGTAAGCACAGCCTCTCAGTATTTTTTACCAGTCCCCGATAGCGGACCTTGTCATAACCAAATACCCGTTTGATGTAGCGGAAGGGGTGCTCGACCTTCGCTCTTATCTGCGCCTTGATCTTTTCCGCTTTACGAAGTGCATCACGCCCTGGAAGAGTTTTTAGCTTGCTCGGCTTCATTGCTATATACCAATCCGCCTCCCGCTCTTTCAACTCTTCACGTTTCTCCGCACCAATGTACCCAGAGTCTCCCCAGATTCTTTTCTCCTCCCCGTGGAGAACTCGCTCTGTAGTTGTGACATCATGCGAATTCGCTGCTGTTGTATCTATGCTATGTATTACTCCGAGCACATCATCAACCCCGATATGCATTTTCATTCCAAAATGCCACTGATTGCCTTTCTTTGTTTGATGCATTTCTGGATCACGTTTTTTCTTTTTATTCTTGGTTGAAGTTGGCGCAGAGATAATAGTGGCATCTACAATCGTGCCTTCACGCAGTACCATGCCATTCTCAGCAAGATGCTTGTTGATTTCATCAAAAAGAGCTGCACCTAGCTGATTGAGCTCCAGTAAGTGGCGAAAGTTAAGAATCGTTGTTTCATCGGGAATTGGGCCGCTCAAAGTCAATCCAGCAAAACTACGCATGGATTCAATTTCATACAGTGCATCCTCCATAGCGGGATCACTGAGATTATAAAATAGCTGCATGCAATGAATACGGAGCATGACACTCAATGGATATGGCTGTCGGCCACGTTTGCCTTGTGGATAGCAAGGAGTGATCTGAGCTTCTAGTCGCTGCCATGGGATGAGGGCTTCCATTTGAGAAAGAAACTTCTCTCGGCGAGTTATACGGCGCTTTAGCTTATATTCTGCTTCGGCAAAGGTGACTTGGTGCATAATTCATCGTAGTCTTGATGGGTAGGTGAATATTACCAATATTGGCTTGGAATTATTCAGAGGTTCCTTAACGCCGCAATGGCGACAAAACAGGTGCTTGGCCACTCCCGTATTAAACGTATAACAATCCAGGTCTTTTTCCCCAGACTACAGCTTAAAGTTTTCAGCGGGAATAATGACATGCAGAAAACCCACTTTTTCACACATCGAGCAATTGCACGCATGGGCTACCAGTTTCTCCTCTGAGTCGCGCTCGTGCTGCGCCCGATAGCGAATAGCGCCACAGTGGCAACCTCCGCGAAGTTCAGTAGTAACTTTACTCATTTGAATTATTTTCCTTTTCAAATAACGGGCGGGCAGCCAACAGTGAAAACAGCGAAAGGCCCAGCAGCAGGTGGAACCAGTTTGTACGCGCCAAGCCCAGCACTCGCGGAGCGCCGGTACCCACAAACAATCCATCCATTGCAATGACTACTGCCCCTGCCCCCAGTAACAAAGGACCCGGTGGCGATAGTCGTCGCGGTGACATCAATTCCATCATTGCAACCCACAACCACAATAGAAGGCCCAGGGCGGAAAATACCTCTGTCACTTCCTGCGGCGATAACCTGCCACTTTCCGAGACGCCAATAGACGAGGCCAATACCAGCACCAGCACTACATAAGCGGGTCCCCGGGTACTCTGTCCAATACCTATCTCGAAACGTGCCCAAACCAACCCTATTCCAATTAGCAACAGCGAACTAAACCCGGATAGTTGCAGTAAAGCCCGGTGTAATTGGGTTGCCCCGGGATCAATACCGTAGCGATAAGCACCGACAATCGCGGAGACAGCGATAAATAGGAGACCCGCTATCACCAAGAGTGCAGCTGATTGGAAGCGATCATTGGTAAGACGCCAGTACTGATTGGCAATCAGCAGTGCGGCGAGGGTGAGGAGAATGTCGATCAGCCAGAAGTTGTCCAATGTTTTGCCCTTTTTTTCCAGAATTCTAATAGAAAACCGGTAATAAGCGACAATTCCGCTTCGGCAGATACAAAAAAACCCGGCTTAAAAGCCGGGTTTTTTCAGTCCGTAGACTTAAGCTTCGTCGGAAGCTTGCTTGGCTTCTTCAGCGGCAGCTGCATCGGCCTTAGCTTCCTTGATAGAAAGCTTGATACGTCCACGCTGGTCAACGTCGAGTACCTTAACCTTAATCTTCTCACCTTCACTCAGGTAATCAGTTACGGCATTTACGCGCTCTTCAGCGATCTGGGAGATATGCACCAGACCGTCTTTGCCCGGCAGGAAGTTAACGAACGCACCGAAGTCTACGATACGTACCACGGTACCTTCGTAGATAGCGCCAATCTCAGCTTCCGCAGTGATCTCCTCGATGCGGGTTACCGCCGCTTCCAGGCTCTCACCGTCTTCACCGAAGACTTTGATAGTGCCGTCATCTTCGATATCGATGGAGGCGCCGGTCTCTTCAGTGATGGAGCGGATAGTCGCACCGCCCTTACCGATCACGTCGCGGATCTTATCCGGATGGATCTTCAGGGTCGCGTAGCGCGGTGCGTTCTCATTCACGGTGGTACGGGAAGAGTCGATCACCTTGTTCATTTCCGCGAGGATATGCAGACGCGCGTGCAGAGCCTGCTCCAGAGCGGTCTCCATGATCTCTTCGGTAATACCTTCGATCTTGATGTCCATCTGCAGCGCGGTCACACCAGAGGCGGTACCCGCTACTTTGAAGTCCATATCGCCGAGGTGGTCCTCGTCACCGAGGATATCGGTCAGAACCGCGTAGCCTTCTTCTTCCTTCACCAGACCCATAGCGATACCGGCTACCGGTGCCTTCAGCGGAACACCCGCATCCATCAGCGCCAGGCTGGAACCACATACGGAAGCCATGGAGCTGGAACCGTTGGATTCAGTGATCTCGGAAACTACACGCACGGTGTAGGGGAAGCTATCCGGGCTCGGCAGAACTGCAGCGATACCGCGACGAGCGAGGCGGCCGTGACCGATTTCGCGACGACCGGTAGCACCTACACGACCCGCTTCACCTACAGAGTAGGGAGGGAAGTTGTAGTGCAGCATAAAGTAGTCTTTGCGCTCACCTTCCAGGGCGTCGATGATCTGTGCATCGCCAGTGGAACCGAGGGTAGCCACTACCAGAGCCTGGGTCTCACCACGGGTGAACAGCGCAGAGCCGTGGGACTTGGGCAGAGCGCCAACTTCCACAGCGATCGAACGTACAGTTTTGCTGTCGCGACCGTCGATACGGGGCTCGCCGCGAACGACAGCGCCGCGCACCAGCTTCTTCTCCAGCTTGCCGAAGTAGCTTTTTACCAGATCGACGCTAATTTCTTCAGTAGCCAGGGCTTCAGCGGCTTCGCTGCGCAGTTCCGCCAGGCGGGTGCTGCGCTCTTGCTTGTTGGTGATGCGGTAGGCTTCGGCAACCTTTTCGCCAAACTGAGCGTCCAGGGCAGCTTTAAGCTCGGTGTTTTCCGCCGGAGCCTGCCAGTCCCACTGGGGCTTGCCCGCTTCCGCTTTCAGCTCTTCACAAACCTTGATAATGGCCTGCATTTCCTGGTGTGCGTAGAGTACGGCACCCAGCATGATGTCTTCCGGCAGCTCCTGGGCTTCGGACTCCACCATCAGTACGGCGTCTTTGGTACCGGCAACGACCATGTCCAGCTCGGAGGTCTTCAGAGCTTCGTAGCCCGGGTTCAGCAGGTAGCCGTCTTGCTGGGTGTAACCCACGCGCGCAGCACCGATGGGGCCTGCGAAAGGAATACCGGAAACAGACAGCGCTGCGGAAGTGCCGATCATGGCAGCGATATCCGGGTCCATGTCCTTCTCAGCGGAGAGAACAGTACACATCACCTGAACTTCGTTCATAAAGCCGTTCGGGAACAGCGGGCGGATCGGGCGATCGATCAGACGGGAAGTCAGGGTTTCTTTTTCAGACGGGCGGCCTTCACGCTTGAAGAAACCACCGGGAATTTTGCCAGCCGCGTAGGCTTTTTCTTGATAGTGCACGGACAACGGGAAGAAGCCCTGATCTGGCTTGGCTTCTTTAGCGCCGACAACAGTACACAGGACGACAGTCTCTCCCATGCTAACCAGGGCAGCACCGGTAGCCTGGCGCGCGATACGGCCGGTCTCGATGGTGACTTGGTGTTGTCCGTATTGGAAAGTTTTGCTTACTGGATTCACTAGTTTTTTTCCTATTTCCTTACGGTTACTGGCCCATTCCAGTAACCCCTACAGTGGTTGCCTGGATAGAAGTTCCAAACCTTCAATCCAGAGCGATACGGGGATGTACCGCTACCGACCCGGGTGGCCGGTGCAAACGCAGCACATCCGCCGGGATATTTGCCCCTGGGGTTGTGTTGCGAAACTGCCGAAAAGTGACAACAGCGCCACTTTTCAGCAAGCATTAAAGAAGAAAGCCCGCCAGAGGCGGGCATTCCAGGGTCTTAGCGACGCAGGCCGAGCTTAGCGATCAGCTGTGCGTAACGGTTCAGATCCTTGCGCTTCAGGTAGTCCAGCAGCTTGCGACGCTGGTTTACCATGCGGATCAGACCACGGCGAGAGTGGTGATCCTGCTTGTGCGCAGAGAAGTGACCCTGCAGTTTGTTGATGTTGGCAGTCAGCAGGGCTACCTGGACTTCCGGAGAACCGGTGTCGCCTTCAGATTGGCCGTGCTCTTTCAGGATTGCTGCTTTTTCTACTGCAGACAGTGCCATAACGATTAACCTCGTCGTAATATGCTTTAAAAGATTCGGCTGGCCCGTGCATATTTACAGACCAGCTACTCACCGTTGTGGACATAGTCCACTGCAATACTCTCACATCAACCGCTATCGGCTCTCACCAATATAGCGTTTTCTGCTTAAGTACTGCTTACCAGACGCCGAGGCGCTACGCACCCGTCGTCAGTAATTTCCCCTACGCCCAGAAAATCGCCATTTTCCAGGAAGAGGCGCACCATATCACCTTCTTCACCGATACGGTAGACCTGCAAATCCATTACCGGCTGCCCCTGACGCACATAGTAACCAGACTCGTCCGGAAGGGTGAGTTTGGGCAGCGAAGAGGCGGGAGAATCCACCGATAACAGGTGGTGATCCAACTCCTCCGCCATGCCCTCACCGCGCTCTGCGGTGAGCTCATCCAGAGTCACTGAATCGGCTTCGACGTAGGGACCGGCTGCGCTGCGGTGCAACTCTTCCACATAGGCACCGACACCCAGAGCCTGGCCCAGGTCTTCGGCAATACTGCGAATATAAGTGCCCTTGGAGCAGTGAACCTCAACTTCTGCACGGGGCTGGGCGCCCGGTGTAAAGCTCAGCAGTTCAAATTCAAAAATCTCTACTTCCCGCGCCTCGCGCTCCACTTCCAAGCCCTGGCGCGCCAACTTATACAGCGGCTGCCCCTTGTGCTTGAGGGCCGAGTACATGGACGGCACTTGCTTGATGGGACCGCGAAAGGCTTCCATCGCTTTCAGCACGGCTTCTTCAGTCAAACCGGAAGCATCTTTGGTTTCCAGTACATCGCCATCGGCATCGCCACTAGCAGTGGTCATACCGAAAACAAAAGTACTGCGATAGCGCTTGTCCGCATCGAGCAGGTACTGGGAAAACTTGGTCGCTTCGCCGAAACAGATCGGCAATACGCCGGTTGCCAGGGGGTCCAGCGCTCCGGTATGACCGGCGCGATTGGCGAAAAAGAGTCGTTTGGCTTTTTGCAGGGCGTCGTTGGCGGTAATCCCGGCGGGCTTGTTCAATAACAGCACGCCGTGAACCGGCCGGCCCCATTTTGGTCTGCGGCCCATGGATTAATCTTCGTTGGAGTCGCTATCGTCGTCTTGGTGTTTGCGATCTTCTTTAACCGCCTTGTCGATCAGGGCAGACAGCGCCTGGCCGCGCACCGAGGTCTCATCGTAGCGGAAGTGCAAACGGGGAATAGTGCGAATCTGGATTGCGCGCGCAAGCTGCGTGCGCAGAAAGCCGGCGGCTTTATTCAGCACTTCGATAGAGGTATTAATTTTGCTGCGATCATCCTCACCCACCAGGGTGACAAAAACTTTAGCAACGGTTAGGTCGCGGCTGACTTCAACATCATTGACGTTGATCATACCCAGGCGAGGATCGCGAATCTCGTGTTGGATCAGCTGGGCCAGCTCGCGGCGCATGGCGTCGGCGACGCGGTCTGCGCGATGAAATTCTCTTGCCATTGTTTACCTATTGAGAATGGCGGTTTAAAGACAGGAAAACCCGCACGGCTAGGCCGCGCGGGTTTATCCTCGATCCGCTGCGGAACTCCTTAGAGTTCGCGAGCAACCTTAACGATATCGTAAACTTCGATCTGGTCACCGGACTTAACGTCGTTGTAGTCCTTAACCCCGATACCACACTCCATGCCGTTGCGCACATCTTGCACATCGTCTTTGAAGCGACGCAGGGATTCCAGTTCGCCCTGGTAGATCACAACGTTGTCGCGCAGTACGCGGATCGGCTTGTTGCGGTAGACGGTACCTTCGGTAACCATACAACCGGCAATGGCGCCAAACTTCGGTGAGCGGAATACATCGCGAACCTGGGCAATACCCACGATTTCTTCGCGTATTTCCGGATCAAGCATACCGGACAGCGCCTGCTTCACTTCGTCCAGCAGGTTGTAGATCACGCTGTAGTAACGAATCTCTACGCCTTCTGTCTCAGCAACCTTTCGGGCAGCCACATCAGCACGGGTGTTGAAGCCCAGTACGATAGCGCCGGAGGTCAGGGCCAGGTTGATATCGTTCTCGGCGATACCACCTACACCGCTGGACACGACGTTGACAGAAACTTCTTCGTTGCCGATATCCGCCAGTGCGCCCAGGATAGCTTCCAGGGAGCCGCGAACGTCCGCTTTGATAACAACCGGCAGTACTTTGCGCTCGCCGGCTTCCATGTTCGCAAACATGTTTTCCAGCTTGGCCGCCTGCTGGCGCTGCATCCGCTCACGACGCTCTTTATCACCGCGCTGTTCGGCTACTTCACGAGCTCTGCGCTCATCCGCAACCACCATGAACTCGTCACCGGCGTTGGGTGTGGTGTCCAGACCCAGCAGCTCAACCGGAGTTGAAGGGCCAGCTTCTTTAACCTGCTTGCCCAGCTCGTTGGTCATGGCACGAACACGGCCGTAGCTCTGGCCTGCCAGTACGATATCGCCGCGCTTCAGCTCGCCGTTCTGTACCAGCAGGGTGGCCACAACACCGCGACCTTTTTCCAGGCGGGATTCGATCACAACACCTGTTGCCGGTACCTTGACCTTGGCCTTCAGCTCCAGCATCTCTGCTTGCAGGGAAATCGCTTCCAGCAGGTCGTCGATGCCTTCACCAGTGTGTGCAGACACATTGATAAACTGGGTATCACCGCCCCAGTCTTCAGGAATTACATCTTTCGCAGCCAGCTCGTTTTTAACACGATCGGGATCGGCAGCTTCTTTGTCGCACTTGTTGATTGCAACAACCAGCGGTACACCGGCAGCGCGGGCGTGGTTCACAGCTTCTTCAGTCTGCGGCATCACACCGTCGTCAGCAGCCACCACCAGGATAACCACGTCAGTCGCCTGGGCGCCACGGGCGCGCATCGCAGTAAAGGCGGCGTGTCCGGGGGTATCCAGGAAAGCGATCTCGCCCTGGCTGGTTTTCACACGGTAAGCACCGATGTGCTGGGTAATACCACCGGCCTCACCGGAAGCCACCTTGGTCTTACGGATGTAGTCCAGAAGGGAGGTTTTACCGTGGTCAACGTGACCCATAACGGTAACTACTGGTGCGCGGGACACCTCAGTGCCTTCACTGGCCTGGGTCTCGGCAACCAGCGCTTCCTCCAGCTCGCTCTCAGAGCGGAATACCACCTTGTGGCCCATCTCTTCGATGATCAGCTGTGCAGTTTCACGGTCCAGGCTCTGGTTGATAGTAACCATCTCGCCCATTTTCATCAGGCGCTTGATCAGGTCACCGGCTTTCACATTCATCTGTTTGGCCAGCTCGCCAACAGTGATGGTTTCGCCCAACTGTACTTCGTACACCTGTTTCTCCGTGGGCCTTTTAAAGCCGTGCGTAGGTTTAACCTTCAAGGTCGGACGAGACAGGGAGCGCGTGCTGCGCTTGGATGCTTCGTCTTCCTCAAATACTTCCAGCGCCTGTTCGTACAGAGCGGTTTTGCTGGATTTTTTCGGGCCGGACTTGGAGCGGCGACCGCGACGCTTACGCGGCTCGTCCTCAGAGCGATCAGCTTCAGCGGGAGCAGTGGATGCTGCCTCCAGCTTGCGACGCAGAGCTGGCTTGACCTCAGAGGTCTTCTCAGCACTTTTTGCCGGTGCTGGCTTAGCCTTGGCTGTCTGTGCAGCTTGCGCAGCTTTCTCTTTCTTTTCCTGGGCTGCGCGTCGGTCAGCTTCTACTTTAGCTTTCTTCTCTTCAAGTTCACGCTTTTCCTGCTCAGCCTGCTGCTTGCGACGCTCCATCGCGGCAATTCGCATTGCCTCGATATCGTCTGAGTAGCTTGAGCGGATTGGTGCGGCGGGCTCTGCCTTTTTCACTACGTTTTCCGCGGTCTTATCCTCTGATTTAGCCGCATCTTGATCGGCTTTTACTTCATTGCTTGCTTTCGCTTCGGCTTCAGCCTTGGCTTTTGCTTCTGCTTCGGCCTTGGCTTTCGCTTCGGCTTCAGCCTTGGCTTTCGCCTCGGCTTCGGCTTTGGCTAGCGCCTCTTCTTCCGCCGCTAGGCGTGCAGCTTCTGCCTCGGCTTCTACGCGAGCACGCTCGGCTTCGGCCTCCAGTCTTTCCTGCTCATTTTGCAGGGCATCGACTGCCGCTTCCTGCTCGGGGCTGCTCGATTCTTCGCCTGCCGCTACGGTTTCAAGCTCAGCTTGAGGGCGCTTCACATAAGTGCGCTTCTTGCGCACTTCCACATTCACAGTCTTGCGGCCGGTGCCAGAGCCAGTCTTCAGCGTGCTTGTGGTTTTGCGCTTCAAGGTGATCTTGCGCGGCGCGGCGCCCTGCTCCCCGTGACTGCTTTTCAGGAAACTGAGCAAGACCTGCTTTTCCTCGTCTGACACCACTGCATCCACAGAGGTGTGAGGCAAACCCGCTTCTTTCATCTGCTTGAGCAGACGGTCTTCGGTGGCACCAACCGATTTGGCGAGTTCACTAACTGTTACTTCGGCCATTCTCTCTCCTAAAAGTCACTTGGTCGGAGGGGGTTACTTATACGTAAGTTATTTTTCGCTGCATTTAAGCTTCTTCGCCGCTGTCATCGGCAAACCAGGGCTCACGCGCCTTCATAATCAGCGCTGCAGCGCGCTCCTGGTCGAGACCTTCGATATCCAGCAGGTCATCGACAGCCTGCTCTGCCAGGTCTTCCATCGTGGAAATACCACGGCTGGCCAGTTGGAATGCCAGCTGGCGCTCCATACCGTCCATATTCAAAAGGTCTTCCTGGGGCTCAGATGCATCCAGCTTCTCTTCAGATGCCAGCGCTTGGGTCAACAGGGTGTCCTTGGCGCGGGCGCGCAGCTCCTCAGCGATATCCTCATCGAAGCCCTCAATTGCGAGCATCTCTTCGATGGGTACATAAGCTACTTCTTCAAGAGAGGCAAAGCCCTCTTCAACCAGCACACCGGCAACGTCTTCATCGATATCCAGGCGATCCATAAACACCTGCATGATGGAGCTGGACTCGGCTTCCTGCTTGCTCTGCCACTCGTCACTGCTCATGACATTGATCTGCCACTGGGTCAGCTCGGAGGCCAAGCGCACATTCTGGCCGCTGCGGCCGATAGCCATTGCGAGGTTTTCCTCTGCCACGGCTACATCCATAGAACCGGTGTCTTCGTCGACCACGATGGATTCAATTTCTGCTGGCGCCATCGCATTGATAACGAACTGAGCGGGGTTTTCGTCCCACAGAACGATATCTACGCGCTCACCAGACAGCTCGTTGGATACCGCCTGAACACGCGCGCCGCGCATGCCCACACAAGCACCCACCGGGTCGATGCGACCGTCGTTGGTATTTACAGCGATTTTTGCACGCAGCCCGGGATCGCGGGCCGCGCCTTTAATTTCGATTACCTGCTCGGAAATTTCCGGCACTTCAATGCGGAACAATTCGACAATCATTTCCGGGCAGGAGCGGCTCAGCATCAGCTGGGGGCCGCGGGCTTCCGGTTGGATTTCCAACAGGATTGCGCGCACGCGATCACCGAGTCGGAAAATTTCGCGACCAACCAGCTGATCGCGGGGCAGGCGCGCTTCGGCATTATTACCCAGGTCTACAGCGATAAAGTCGCGGGTCACCTTCTTCACAGTGCCGCTAACCATTTCGCCAACGCGATCGCGGTACTCGTCTACAACTTTGGCGCGCTCGGCTTCACGTACCTTTTGTACGATGACCTGCTTTGCGGTCTGTGCGGCGATGCGTCCAAATTCTACATTTTCCACCTGCTCGCGGAAAACGTCACCTGCTTTCAGGTCAGCATCTTTTTCGTGGGCTTCTTCCAGGGTGAACTGGGTACCCAACTCAGCCAAGACTTCATCACCGACCACTTCCCAGCTGCGGAAAGTCTCGTAATCGCCTGAACGACGATCAATGATAACCTCAATGGTTGAATCTTCGTCGTAGCGCTTCTTCGTGGCCGTTGCCAATGCCGCTTCGATGGCCTGGAAAATAATCTCCTGGTCAACGCCCTTCTCGTTGGATACCGCCTCGGCTACCAGCAAGATCTCTTTGTTCATGCAACTGTGCCTCAAAATCGCCTGAGCTCAGGCTCCTACAGGTTATTTGGTAAATTGGGGAATGATATTTGCTTTTTCGATACTGTCGATCGGCAAAAGGTATTCGTTTTCACTATCTACACGCAGAACCACTTCATCACCCTCTACACCGGCCAGCAGTCCGCGCCACTTACGCTGCCCATCCAGAGGCATACGCAGGCGAACTTCAATCTGGGCGCCGATAAAGCGCTCGTACTGGGCCAGCTTATAAAGAGGGCGGTCGAGCCCTGGGGAAGAGACTTCAAGTGTGTACTTACTACTGATGGGATCTTCCACATCCAGTACAGCACTGGATTGGCGGCTCACTTTCTCGCAATCCTCAACGGAAATACCGTTTTCGGAGTCGATATAAATGCGCAGCAGCGCGTTGCGACCGTGGGTTTGGTACTCAATACCCCACAACTCACACCCCAGCGATGCCACCACCGGCGCCAGAAGCTCTTCCAGCAATTCGCGTTTGCTCGCCATTCTCGTCACCACATACAAAAAATGGGCCTACGGCCCACTTCGAAAAATATCTGCAACTTTTCTTGCAGATACGAAAAAGCCCCTGACGGGGCTTTGACCGCACATTCGCGCAGTCAGTGTGCACGAATGCAAAATTTGGTAGCGGGGGCAGGATTTGAACCTACGACCTTCGGGTTATGAGCCCGACGAGCTACCAGGCTGCTCCACCCCGCAACAACGAAAGCGCAATCAAAGTTTCCCTAAGGAAAGTTGGTAGCGGGGGCAGGATTTGAACCTACGACCTTCGGGTTATGAGCCCGACGAGCTACCAGGCTGCTCCACCCCGCAACAACAAATGCGCAATCAAATATTTTACCCGAAGGTAAAATTGGTAGCGGGGGCAGGATTTGAACCTACGACCTTCGGGTTATGAGCCCGACGAGCTACCAGGCTGCTCCACCCCGCAACAACTCCAAGAAACAAAGCCTGGTTGATCTTTGTTTCCCTGCGGCGGGACCAGCCCAACCACTCAAGAGGCTGCGCATTCTATTGGTGCTGACCCGGTGAGTCAAGCCGTAATTGGCATTTGTTTTCACCGGGGGGTTAAAGCCGTCTCTACCATCTCGCAAATCAGTATAGAAAAGGAAGAAAATCCCGCAAGCAGGCCACCTTCATATACCGTCTTCTTTCTTGCACAAGTACTTTTTATAAAAAGAACGAAGAGCAGAACTCTCTTAACAAGCCTCTGGATAAGCTAGCGAGTTAACTGGTGCACTATTGCGTTTCGAATTGGGGGAAAGCGATCACTGACTCGCAACACCATTTTGCGCAGCAACTTGGCCGGCAGGCGATCGTCAGTAAACAAATCCACCACCCTATTAGTTCCAGAGTAAATCGGCTTGGATTCAACCCGGTGCAGCATCTGGTAACGGGCCAAGGCCCGAGTCAGCTTGGCCGGGCTATATAGACGGCTAACACTATCCAGTTGACGGGCCAAAGTATCCGCACCGGCCAAGCCCAAATTAAATCCATGCGCGGTCACTGGATGCATCCCCACAGCGGCATCTCCCACCAAGGCAAAGCGCTCAGTGAAAAAATGATGTGCATAAACCGCAACCAATGGATAACAGTGGCGCTCACCAAAAGCTTCGACACCGCTGAGCTGGGACGCGCTTTCGCGGGATACGTGCCCGGCAAACTCTTCATTACCCATCGCCATAATCTGGGCAGAGAGACTGGCGGGAACAGTAACCACGGCCGATGAAATATTTGCCTTGGGCAAAGGCAACAGCGCCAGTGTCGAGCCGTAGCGGAAACACTCCCGGGCAATACCATCGTGGGGTAATTCGGTGCGTACAGGGCCGACAATCGCCACTCGGCCAAAGTCGCGCATATCGGCGCCAATTCCCGCCATGCGTCGCACTTCAGAAAAACGGCTGTCGGCTGCAACCACCAGGGAAGCGCGCACGCCCTCCCCCTCTGCCAACTCAAGATGACGCATGGCGCCACTCAATGTCATCCCGGTAACGGTCGAGTTATCGAGCAGAGTTATATTCTCAGTCTCCAAAACTGTCTCATATAAGATTCGCCGGATTGCAGAGTTGGAGACAATAAAACCCAGAGGCCCCCTCTCTCCCGGGCTAAAGTGGAGTGTCGAAGGGGAATTGCCGTCGACTACTTCGGCAGCATTTAGCGGGCTAATCTCTTCCGGGGATAATCTCTGCCAAGCCCCCAGTTCTTGCAGCAGCTTGTAGGATTTATGTGTCAGAGCAATCTCGCGGCCATCATCAACGGGAGAGGACAGCGCCGACTTATCCTGGCGCTCAATAATTGCCACCTGACACCCTTTGCGGGCGAGCATCACCGCCAAGGAAAGTCCCGCCGGTCCAGCACCTACGATAGCTACATCGGACTCCGTCATTTTCACACCCCTGATTTGCACGCAACAAATACAAGTCACTCTAGTGACTCACATCCGGGATAAACTGATCCAGATCAGGTTAAAGCCAATCCCAAGCCGCTCTACAGAGGTATAAATTGGTGAACTTTAGGGGTATAAAATATCACGCCCGCCACCAGCGCTTCTGAAAAACTGGAGCACCATGGAGTTCAAATATGGAACTTGAAATTCATTTCATTAACGCTTTTACCGACAAAGTCTTTCACGGAAATTCAGCAGGAGTTGTTGTTACTGAGAATTGGCTGGATGAAAATTTAATGCAATCCATCGCTGCAGAAAATAACCTTTCCGAAACCGCGTTCCTGGTAAAACGCCCAGATACCGGTTATGGAATTCGCTGGTTTTCACCGTTAACGGAAATTGATTTTTGTGGTCATGCCACCCTGGCGTCAGCCCATGTTCTTTTTTCTCAAAACCCTCAATGCGAGCAACTCCAGCTCCATGCGGCCGCTGTGGGCAAAATGACAATAAGCCGAGGGGAAAATAGAATTATTTCCATGGACTTCCCACGAAGGGAGCCACAACCCATAGATCGCATACCGCCAGAATTACTGGAGGGGCTTTCAATAACACCAAGTCAAGTGTTACTTAACAACCAAGCTTACTTTGCCATCTACAATAGTGAGCGAGACGTATTGGATGTACAGCAGGATGCGAGCAGCCTGCGAAAGCTCGCCCCCTACGATGTGGTCGTCACGGCAAAATCCGATAAGTACGATTTTATCTCCCGATATTTCTGGCCATCCAATGGTGGTGCCGAAGATCCGGTGACCGGTTCTATTCACACAGGGCTCGCCCCTTACTGGTCACAAATTCTGGATAAGAAAGAGCTGATCGCCTATCAAGCCTCCAAGCGCGGCGGCCTGCTGAATTGCACCATCGCCGGGGACAGGGTCATTATCTCAGGCAAAGCAGTACCCTATTTGAGCGGGACCATACGGGTTTGATACCCCAAAAACCCACCGAGACATCCAAAATAAATCACAATTTCCCCCAATTACGATAAGTACAACTAAATAGAGGAGCATTGAGCAATGGAACAAAAAGGATCGTGCCTATGCGGCACTATTAACTTCGAAATTGAAGGTGACTTTGGGGGCTTCTTTCTCTGCCACTGTAGTTACTGCCGCAAAGATACCGGTTCAGCTCATGCAGCAAACCTATTCTTCGCATCAGCGAAACTTGAATGGCTATCCGGTGCAGAACAGGTCAAAACCTTTAAGCTGGCAGGGACGAGGCACAGCAAAAGCTTTTGCAATCAATGCGGTTCCGCAGTGCCACGAGAAGATCCTGAAATTGGCCTCTTAGCGGTTCCCGCTGGCAGCCTGGATCGCCCAATAGATGTAAGGCCTAATGCCCATATCTTTATGGCCAGTAAAGCCGAGTGGGACCGGGAACTGGAAACAGTACCTAAAGTAGACAAACTACCCCAGGTAGCTAGTGCAGACTCTGAATAGACCAGCTAATGATGGCTTTACTCGACCACAGTTGCTGCGATGATAAGGTTTCTCGCAGCAACTGAAGATCACATAGAGAGAATTAGCCGGGATGACCGTCAACGCGCGGCTGGAAAAGCACCGGGGTGTAATACAGTAAGAAAAGCGTGTAACCGACTACCCAGGCAATAATTGCTGCGAGCAAACCACTCGGGGCGGGTGCCCAAAACACACGTGCGAGAGCAGATAACGCCAGGGCCATAAAAGCCAGGGGCATCAAGCGCGGCGCCTTCAATATCCGACCTGTGTGGCCGAGACTGACGCGGCTGGTCATAGACAAGATCAATCCGCCAATACCGCCAACGGCAAATGCGTGTAAAGCGGGACTCTGCCAGGAAGGGGCAATTTGGCTCCAGGCCAGAGCCGCGAGAAAACACCCCAAAATAACTAACCAGTAGCTCACATGCAGAGACCAAACCATCGGTTCTGCCCATATTTTTGTCGGGTGCCAGCGAACTACCCGGATCACCTGCAAAATACCCAGAGAGACCGCAAAAAAAGCCCAAACCATTTGCGGCAAACCAACAGCCACCGACAGTAACAAACCCACCGCGGCAATATGGGTACCCCACTCTACAGCCGGTATCTTATCTCTTGGGCTCAAGTGAAAGCGGCGCGCCGTAAAGAAGGGTATAACCCGCCCGCCGATTATCAGAATAATCGCCGTCACCAACAGCAGAGCCAGCAAGGCGATTCGGCTCTGTGCCCCTGGCAGCAACCAGTGGCTAGCGGACAATGCGGCAAACATCAGTATCGCAGGCAATACAAACATATTTCGCCACTGCTTGGTTCGCAAAACCCTGGCTCCGAGCAAAAACGCTGAGAACAGGAAAAAGGAGACTTCAGCAATTACCGGCATCCAAATAGGAACCGCCGCCAACAGGTAGCCCAAACGGGCCAAGAGCCACAGGCCGACCAAAGCAATAAGTTGGGTTCCCTTTGGCGAGGGGATACCAGTCCAGGTTTGCATGGCCGTGCCGAGAAAACCTACAACAACAGTAGCCGCGAACCCGAACAGCATCTCATGGGAGTGCCAGACTACCCCCATTCGAAAAGCCGGCATCTGCCAACCGAATAACTGCCCCTGCCAGATAACCAGGGCAACCATACTCCACAGAGCAGCTCCCCAGAAAAAAGGGCGAAACGGCATACGCCAAATAGGTGCAATAGACTCCGCGCGCGCGCGGTCAACGATAGGTATCAAAATCCATTCTCCTTACCAACTACGGGAACACCAGGCTCCCTACACAAATAATTCGCAGTACAAGACCACCCCGACAGGCCTGCTTTGCTTGGAGAATCAAAGGCGTCCTAAAAAAAGCAGGACACAGGGGTTTATCTGTCCGGCGGCGCCGCAACCTAGGCAAAAGCGCCGACTTTTCAGTCATCCGCATCAGTGCGGGATATCGCCCGAGATTCCATTTCCAGGGATTGGGAAAGAGCCCTATTCTCACTCAATTAACAAAAATAGTTAACAAAAAAATGAGTAGTCTGTGAATTATTCTAACTGGGGTGAAGAATCTTTTTCTGTGTAGATAACCTGAAAAAAACCACACATTTTATAGGGTTATTTCTATTTTCAGGAAAAACTGGGCAAAGGTGAAGTGGACTTGAAGTATCTCACAAGTTTACTCAAATTGGGAAGCACTTCCATTTACAGAAACATACACGGAGCCACCAATAAACAAACACTCAACCAGGAATAAAGCTTGAACCTATTTCCCTAGTAATTCAGTACTTATCTCTCATATACAAACCATTATATTTTCACCATAATTTTATATGGCAATCATTACACGGTGCCCAGTGCCGGCAAGATACAGCCTAAGTTAAAGATTTACGCCAGCCTGTGCAGTGGAGGAATTATGCTCATACCAGGCTATCTTATCGCGGCATCAACCTTACTATTCTGCTGCCAGGCCCTCGCAACCAACACTTATATCCTGTCACAACAGGGCATTGGCAATCGGGCTATAGGGGACCAAAGCGACCCAACCATCATTAACAATCTCATCATGCAAACACAAGATGGTGAATTTAATAATGTGGTGGCTCAGCAATCCAACGGCAATACTGAAGGATCTATTATCCAGTTGCAGAGAGGCGTATCAAACGAGCTAATGTCAGCCCAATCCAGCAGCCTGGGTAGCACGACATCAGTCTCCCAGCTTAATGTTCTCAACAAGGCCGAAACCTCACAGACAAGTACACTGTTTAGCACTATAAGCATCAGTCAGGAACAATCCCTAAATCAAATTACGAGCATACAAAACCTTTCCACTGGTACAACTGCTAACATCTCGCAGATAGGAACCCTAAATTTTTCGGAATCTATCCAAGATGATGTTGCTCTTAGTGATGTCTCTATTAGCCAGTTAGGTAATTTTAATAGAGCTGAGATTATCGATAAAGAAAGTGGCATAGCAAACTCTGCCAGTATTATCCAAAGTGGAAGCCAGAATATTGATACTAGAATTATCCTGATACAGTCTCTGGGAACCAATAATCAAATTCAACAATTTGGCAATAACAACACTGCCCGGATAACAAATACTAACGGCGCCTTTAATACCAACTCAATAGTACAACTTACAGATTCCAGTGCTACTAGCATCCAAACAAGCAACTCTATTCAGGGATTTAACAGTTCCATCCAGCAAGGACAGAGTAATCGCGCTTCTATAATTGTTAATCTTGCTCAAAACAACCAGGCCTTTACATCTCAAAGTGGAACAAACAACGGGTCCACAATCAACCAGATAAACATTAATAATTTTTCCGAGATAACACAAACAGGAACAAGTAATAGCGCCACGTCAATACAACTCGCTATTGAAGGGGCCAGTAGTGTTGTCACACAAAGTGGATCGGATAATAGTGCTGATATTAGTCAAAGTGGATCAGCCTCTGAGGCAGCTATAGACCAGGAACTTGATCAAAACACATTAATAGCCATTCAAGATGGCTTTAGTGCAAGACTACAGTTGCTGCAACAAGGCCTACAGAATCAAGTAAGTTCAACGCAGTCTGGTTATATTGATGATGCGGACATCATTCAACTGGGTGAGCTAAACACTATCAATCTCACTCAAACCGGCAGCTTTAATAGTGCAGAGCTACTACAACTAGGTACAGACAACTTTCTCCAGGTAATTCAATTGAGTTTTGGTGCTACTATCTCCATTTCACAGATTGGCAGTAACAATTCTGCGATATACATGCAGTAGAGAAAGAGGCTAAGAAAAACCATATTATTTATTGCTCAGATTTTTTCTTTCTGGGAAACATTCCCTTTCACAAACAGCAAACTTACAATCAGTGCTGCAGCAGCCAAACACGCATTAACAGTAAATGCCCGATCAATACCTTCAGATAATTCCGGAGCCATCGCAACAACCGTTGTATTCATCGCCAGACCAATAGCACCGCCGATAATTTGGAACATATAAATTAAGGCCGCCGCCAAGCTTGCCCTGGCAGGCCCCAATACCGTAACCGCAGTAGTTGTTATCGTAGGAAAATATAAGCCTAATCCTATACCGAGAGTGAGCATTCCTGGTACCAGGTGCAGATAGTGATCGTGAACTACTAGACCAGAAAGTAAAAACATACCCAAACCTAAAAAGAGTGCCGCTCCCGCTAAAATTAGGCGAGCCCCCAAAAATTCATACAACCATCCCGCTATATATGAGACTACCGCATAGGTAATCATCACCGGCAATAAACCCGCACCAGACCAAACTGCAGAATAGCTCAACTCCTTAATTAAAAATTGAGGAATATAAAGCAACATAGATACAAAAGTGACCGATAGAAGCAAAGTCACCACACAGATAGAAAAAAAGCGCCAATTAGTAGCTACATCCGGGGGAATAAGTGGGTCAGAGCGAGTATGAGGCTCAACCCAGGCAAATACCAAAAAGAAAATCATCGATGTTACTGAAAGTCCAATCACTAAAGGACTTCTAAATCCTACATCGATAACAAAATCCAGAGATAACATTAAAGCCAAAAGGCTAATTGATAATGAGGCCATCCCCCAATAGTCAACCTTTTCATTACTCTCATCGGGCTTATCATCTTCAATTACTTTCCAACCCACCAACATTGCCGCCAAAGCGATGGGCAAGTTAATAAAAAAAATCCAGCGCCAGCTAAGAAAATCTGTAAAGAAACCACCCAACAGTGGCCCTACAGAGTTCGCAAAGCCACACACCGTCATTATCAAACCGCCTGCCTGACCGGCTCGGTCATCAGGCATAATCTGATAGGTCATGCCGAGCACAGCGGGCCACATTAGAGCACCACCAACACCCATTAATGCCCGGCTTCCCAGCAGCATCCATTCGTTGACGGCCAGACCACCCAAAACTGAGAAAAAGACGAAGATTGAGGTTCCAACAAAAAATAGCCGGCGCCGACCAAACATATCCGCCAAGCGCCCGCCAGTAACTATAAAAATCCCGAACACCAATGCATAACCGTTAATCACCCACTGAAGAGTGGAGATATCTGCGTTAAAGTGTTTTTCCATTGCAGGGATAGCGACGGAGAAGGCCGTAAAATCATTGGCCACCAAAAAGACTGCCAACGACAATGCCGTTAAGCCAATAATCTGTGATCGCGATAGCGGGGTCTTTGAGGCTGCCATAAATGCCAAACTTCACACTTTGCAAGTTATGCAATGGATATATAAGCTTGGACCAATGAAGGACCAACTGCAGCGCAAATTATCAGGCAACACCAAGTAACAGCCTAGTACCAAGGGGGTCCTCATAAACTTTATTACTAGAATCTCGGTGCTTTTCTCCTATATCCAGAATTACTTTCTTCCGCAATACTCTGATTAGGTCCCAGCTCAGGCATAGACAAGCATTAATGCCAACAACAATGGCTTGATGTCAGTGTAAGTCCGCAGTCTCACTAATCCTCATTCCATGTTTAGCAGATCGAATCAGTCCAAAAGCAGTATCCGGTAGCAGAAGTATTGGAAGCTATCAGCCTATGATTAATCAGGATTGATCGACAGGCTTGAGCGGGGCCCTCTACTCCAATTCTTATAAACCAAAACTCAAAGGCTGACAGGGTTTGCCCATGAAGGTGCTATCTTTTGCCATTACCATTCTCTCGATCAATCATGGCCATCAGACCCAGGCGAACAGTGCTTACTCATCAACCAAGTAAGAACTGGCAACACTGCTACTGAAGATCAAATTGAACAAACAACCACTAACAACTTAATAAATCAAGCTCAGATTGGTGACAATAATAACGTTGAAGCAACACAATTTAACGGCAACAACAATTAAATAATGCCCACGCAGGCAGGAATTAACGATAGCATCACCACTACTTAATTTGGTAATAATACCGCGATTTCTCTGCAGTAAAGCCATGTGCCAATCTCTAGGAACTTGTATGTTCAGACAGCTATCTCCCAGAATCTATCATCCAACCCTCCTCCCAGCAGCCACATCCTAACACACTGAAAATATCAGATATTTTTCGACTTTAGTCCCAGTATCTCTGTGCTTTTATCTCATTCCCCTGAGGAGTCTCATTGTCAATACTTTTTCCAAGGCTCCAATATCTGAAACGAGCTGGATTTCGACTTTTGGAGAGCCCAATCAAACGGATTACAGAGGAGAAATATCTATGACAAACGGTGAGCACTTATGCCCACCAGAATTTGGAATCATTGAGCCTTTTAGATAAAGCCGCCAATGATCACCGCCCCGGCATAGCCAGGTATTAATGCCGATGGCTTGGAGCCAGTGCAAGTCAGCAGTCTCACTACTTCTCTCACCATTTAGGGCCGATCAAATAACCTCCAATGCCCGACGGATGGTAGGTCGACGTTCGATTACACGGGATTGGATATGGATTTCACCTGTGTTGTACAGGAAGTACTGTGGACGCAGTCAAAGCGCCATAGCGAGTTGAAGTAAAGAAGTTACTTGTGAAGATCTTACCTATAGCCGTTACCGCTCTATCCCTTGCCATCAGTGGCCTGGTTCATGCAGATGACAATGAATATATTATCTATCAAGAAGGTACGGGAAATACAGCCTCAGGGGATCAAAGTGATCCCACTATATTTAACAACCTCATCGAACAGACTCAAATTGGGGATAATAATGATGTTGAGGCCATCCAGTCTAATGGCAATACCAACGGCACTATTATTCAATTTCAAGAAGGGGATAATAACACTTCAGATGCCACCACTGACTCCATCATTGAGGTCATTATCTTTGGTGACGGCAATGATATGGATCCCACGCAAACATCAACCAGCAATTCCTTCATGCAATTGGATGTAACAGGGAATAATAATTCTGGAGGCGGCTCACAGGATGCCACTTCTGATACCTCATTAATATACATCATGGAAGGCAATGACAATCTTGGCTTTCCAGTTCAGAATAATGTTTCCAACAGTTCAATGAGCTTTACCTTTGTAGGTGACGATAATCTTGGCTCCTCTGTACAACAAGACTCCGATTCCGCAACTTTAGTAGCTGAAAGTTATGGTGACGATAATCTTGTTAGCACCACCCATAATGTCAGCTCAAGTACTACGATAATGATCTTTCAAACCGGGGATAGTAATCTTGCGGCCGCTGGAGAGCAGATTGGTAGTGCGAATAATACAGCCACAATTACTCAAATTGGGAGCTCAAATATAGGTGGACTTGGTCGTTTTAATAGCTTTAGTCAAAGCACTACGTATGAGCAGTTTGGAGACGGTAACCTATTTGATAATGCAACCATTGACTCAAGCAATAGTATTGGAACGGTCCTACAGCAAGGAAATAGCAATACTAGTCTTACCCTATTACAGACGGTATCTGATAACGCCTATTACATATCACAGATCGGTGATGGAAATATGGTATTTCTTACCCAGTCTGGATCAAGTCACACTGCTGAGATCATTCAAATGAGTAATTTAAATGAGATAAATGCTGATCAAGAAAGCTTTGATAACGACCTTTACTCCCTACAAAACGGTGAGGACAACCTGATCAATTCACTGCAGGATGGGGACAGTAAATGGCAACACTAAGTCAGGCAGGCACCCTGAATGAAATAGATCTCACCCAAAGTGGACAACAGGACACTGCCACTCTACCTCAGGATGGTAACAACAGCTTCCTGAGTGTCACTCAAACAGGATTTAGCGATAGCATCAATGTTACCCAGCTAGGTGACAATAATAGCGCCACTTTTACACAGTAAATCGTTGATAGGAGTCCGTATACCCATATATGGACTCCACCTAACCATACATATTCTATCCACTATCAAATATCAATATAACTCTGCAATGAAAATACTGATTAAATCAGACTTTTTTACTAGCATCTCAGTGCTTTTATCTCATACCAATTATCTTATTTATTAATAATACTAAAAGCGATACCGTAAGTAGGGGTCATTTATCACTTCACTACATTTTGGCGGACCAACAAACCAAATAGGAGCAAATTAAATGAATAGTAAAATCAACCAATACAGGTGAAAAATTTGGAATAAATATTTCACATCAATCGAAGCAAAAATGAATATAGCCTCGGCATCTCCAAGCATTAATGCCAAAAAATGGCTTGGGATCAGTACAAGCAAGCATTATCACTACTTCTCTCACCATTTAGGGCCCTTAAGCTTCTTACTTAGCGCTCATTAAAAATTAACTGAGCTACAGAAGTTTCATTCGTTCATTACCTTTATAGAAGCAAGAGATCTATCGCTCTTAACACCATCCATAAATCATTAAATGAAAGGAATCATTTATGAAAACATCAGCCGTTGCAATCACTACCTTAGCGTTAGCCATTTCCGGTATTGCGTATGGTGACAATACTTATATTGTCAATCAAGAGGGAATCGGAAATATGGCCATGGGGGACCAAACTAGTGCCACTGATAGTTTAATCTCGCAGACTCAGATTGGAGACAATAACGATGCCGAGGCAATACAATTCAATGCCACCAGCAATGGAACCATTATTCAAACCCAGCAGGGAGACAACAACTTCGCGAATAGTGAGCAAGACGGCAGTAGTAATTCTTCAGCAGTAATTACTTTGATAGGAGACAATAATAGTGCAGGAACGGACCAAATATCAACTAGTAATAGTCTAATGCAAAAAACATTAATCGGCACTGACAATTCCGCTAGTTCAAGACAGGAAATAACCACCAATACAACTATGACATACACCATGATGGGGACCAATAATGGTAGTGGCTCCATACAGGAGAATACGACTAATACGGTAATGACCTTCACAATAACGGGAACCGACAATAATGGCGGATCAATACAGGAAAATACCACCAATACTACAATGATCTATACCATTAGCGGAACAAGCAATATTGGTAGCTCTCCGCAAAGGGACTCTACCAATAGCTCAATGCAATTTACTATGATTGGCACCGATAATATTGGTTCTTCAGGACAGACCAATATGGATGAAGCATTTCTGAACGTAGTATCCATCGGTGATAGAAATATTGGTACATCAGGCCAGTGGGATAGTTTTAATAGCAGTATCAGCGTCTTTCAAATGGGTGATGATAATACCGGCGGAGGGGTAGATGATGATGGCAGCTCAAACACTTCAGTCCAATTAACACAGATCGGCAATTTCAATTCAGGGTTTACCGTACGAGGCCAAAGTTCTGATCAATTTACTACAGTTGAACAATATGGAAATGACAATATCTTTGGTTCCACAGATGACAATGCCAATAACAGTGTAGGTTCAAACCTTCAGCAAGGTGACAACAATAGTATTTCTGTTAGCCTGCAAACTGTATCTGATAATAACTACTCCATCAGCCAAATTGGTAATGGCAATGATGCGGATCTGACACAGACCGGCTCCAACCACTCGGCTGAGATAATTCAAATGAGTGAATTAAACACAATAAATGCGGAGCAAACCAACTTCAATGCCGACCTTTACGCCTCACAAGATGGCGAGGACAACTTGATTAATTCCCTCCAAGACGGAGACAGTATTTCAGCCACCCTTAACCAGAGCGGCAATCTCAACGAAATAGATCTGACTCAGAGTGGATCTTCAGATATTGCTACATTGTCTCAGGATGGCAATAGCAATTTCCTAATGGTAACGCAGACCGGTTTTAGCGATACCATTAGTGTCACCCAGCTGGGAGATAACAACAGTGCGACATATCTGCAGTAGTTATTCAAGTAGGCATACTTTTTACACGGCTACTTGATAGCAACCTAAATCGATCTAAATATGAAATTATCATGAAGAATATACTATTAATCCCAACCCTCTTCAGCATTTGTATTAGCGCCTATGCCAACAATACATATATCGTTAATCAGGTTGGTGCAGGCAATACCGCCATTGGCGACCAGAGCGATCCAACAATCAGCAACAATTTAATTTCCCAGACTCAAATTGGAGACAATAATACCGCTGAAGCAGAACAAATCAACAGCAATGCTAATGGGGTCATTATTCATAGTCAGCAAGGTAACTTAAACAATACACTCAGTACTCAAGATAATAGTACCAATGGTACTGTTAACGCCACGCAGGTAGGGGACAACAACGAAGTTGTCACAAGCCAAATTAATGACAACTTTAATGGCAATATTATCTCACAGTTTGGGATATTAAATTCCACTAATATAATCAATAACACTTCAAGCTTTAATACCAGCATTGTATTTCAGCAAGGAACCGATAATTTCAGCTCGGTCGTCCAAAATTCAGGAGGAGCAAATAATAGCATTACAGTGACCCAAAACGGCATTCAAAATTCGGCCAGCGTAGCCAGTTTTAATAGTGCAGCAAATACATCTATAGCTATTCAGCAAACAGGTAACTTCAATTCAGTCGGCGCCTCACAGACAGACTCATCACAATTTATGAGTAGCACAATCATTCAAACTGGTGACGATAATCTTGGAAATATCTTTAGTGGAGGAAGTACTTCTGGTAGCGTGACAATGATTCAGTCTGGCAACGCCAATTTATCCTCCCCAGTGCATACCGATAGCACACTTAGCCAAGGTATTAGTAATCAAATAGGCAATGATAATATTGTTGGTGCACTTATTCAGGACGCAACCACCAATGGCTTTATTAATATAACTCAGATGGGCAATCAAAACACTGGAAGTTTTGTGCAAGTTAATAGCGTCAATGATTCCGCCATGCTAGTTCAGCTTGGCGCTAGCAATGAGGCAACCGGTTTTCATTTTTTTAGTAACGACAGTGATGTAAATCTCCACCAGATTGGAGACCAAAATTTTATCTCTAGTTTCCAGACAGGATCAACCAATACTGTGGATGCAGAGCAAACTGGCAATCAAAATACAATAGATTTAGATCAGGACGGCGATTTATTGATAGCCGATATAAATCAAGATGGTATGTTAAACACGATTAACTCAATACAAATGGGACAGGATAACGACGCTTTTTTCTCCCAGAATGGCAATAGTAACTTGCTGGATTCGATGCAACTGAACACTTCATCAATTGCTACAGTTTCACAAACCGGTGACAATAATAGCAGCACTATTTTGCAGTAAAATTAGATTTTGGGCTGATCCAGCGATTAGCCCACTCTCTCGAAATATCTATACTTCTGCAAGCTAGAAATTCATCAAGGGCATTAACAGGAGCAGATCATTAACACAACAACTCATACTTCTACTCTATAAATTCTCTTGACAGCCTTTACATCTAGAAGATAAATACAACCTTCTTCATTGATACATATTGCTTGCAAAACTTATCACGGCCCAGAATCAAGATATCCAAAATTTATACGGATACACCTTTCACTATTAACATCTGCATTTTCAATATTTTCTTCCCAGAATTTCAGTGCTTTACTCCCATATTCGATAGCAGTGACATTGACAATACTATAATAGGCCCTCAACGAAGGCAGCTTCATAGGGCTTATTAATTTCCGTTCAAATCAGAAATTCTACATAGGAGGAGCTTCAATTAAGCATGGGAAATGATTACATCACTACAATTGTTAGTAACCGGACTCAACTGTAATGGCTGCACTCTGGCACTTCAAACTTTCATTGCCAATGAAAACGTACTGAAATCTGTAAAGTAAGCAGCCTCAACGATGATACTCACACCTAAGTCACTTACTAAACCAAATCTCAACCAGAACCTGACTTGAAAAGGAATTCAACAATGAAATTCAAAGCCACAATTGCCGGATTATCCACCCTTGCTGTGATACAGCTAGCACAAGCGAGCAACACCTACATAGTCAATCAAAATGGTAACAATAACACTGCCATGGGGGATCAAAGTGATCCCACCGTTGCCAACAACCTAATTGTGCAAACCCAAAATGGTGATAATAATACAGCTGAGGCAGAACAAATCATAAATAGCAATAATGCAGTGATCAGTCAGACTCAAATTGGAGATGGAAACTTAGCCACAGCAAGCCAGGAAAATAGCACCAATACAATCTACTCAGTCATACAGACAGGTAACAATAACGAAGTTGATTCCTTTATGCAAAATGATACCGCGAGCACCAATTTCATTTTTCAAAGTGGTGAATTGAATTTCACCTCTACCAATAATTTTAATTCCATGTCTAATATTACCAATGTTATACAGATAGGAACAGACAATGAAACTTTTACTGCTCATGCCTTCAATTCAAGTAACAATTCAATATTTGTAAACCAAAGCGGATCTCAAAATACGAGTTCTCCAGGCGCAAGTTTCGATGCGGAGAACAACAGTATTGTCATCTTACAGGATGGATCGCTGAACAATGGGGGAGTTGGGCAAGTTAGTGGCTCTCAATTTATGACGAGTACGGTCATTCAAAGTGGCGATGATAATCTAGGGGGAGCCAGTAATTTAAATAGTAGCTTCGGCAGTACCTTTTCTAATCAAGTGGGAAGTTTAAATTTAGGAAGTTCAAGCCAAATTGATAGCACACAGAGCCATACATTTATCCAGCAAACAGGTACTGATAACTTAGGTAGTATATCGATAGGATCTAGCAACAATGTTAGCGCTTCCATCATACAAATAGGCGACCAAAACATAGTTGGTGGCTCAGGCCACTCCTCCAGTAGCAATGGTACTGTAGAGGTCGCTCAAATAGGTACCGCGAATGAAGCAATTGCCTTCCAAATTATGAGCGACTTGGGAGTATTAACTCTTTCTCAAAATGGTGAACAAAATATGGCCCTGGCAGGGCAAACTGGTGTATCTAACGTCCTTCTTGGTGCTCAAACAGGAACACAAAATACACTTTCCATCATTCAGAATGGCGACTCAATTTCTGCCGATACCAATCAGAGTGGCACACTTAATGAAATTGACCTTGATCAGACCGGTATGAGTAGTGTTGCCACACTCTCACAAAGTGGTAACAATAATTTTCTACAGGCTATGCAATCGAACATTTCAGCTTCAACTACTGTAACACAATTCGGAGACAATAATAGTGGTAATATCATGCAGTAGCTCACCCACTATTAACTCAAAGTACACAAAGTAGCAGAATACATGACCATCCATAAAGGACATGCATTAGGAGAAATTCTCATATCATTTATTCCGCTTAAGACGTGCATTTCTTTATTTGTAGTTGATGATATCAAATACTTCCGTTTGGTATCATTTTTTTTGTTAAAAAATAGGATGTAAGTTTATCCCCGGACAATTCTCCTGGATAAATCAAGGCAATTGGATTAGCCTAAAGCATTCATAAGCTAAGACTGCAACCTTTATCTAGATTTGAAATCATTCAAAACTAGATAAATTATAGCCCATTCTAAAAAAAATAATTATAGTGCAAAAAAGATCAGTTGGCCTAGCTCACTGGAAGTAAACTTTATTACTAGCAGTTACACACTTATCTCTCATTGAAAAGACTCATGTTCCATCAATACTTTTACCAAGCTTTCAACTTGCTCAGACAACCCAAAGGCAGTAGTCATATATAGGTAAGATAGATTACCTCTATCCATCATTAATAGACTCTAGGAGGTTTAAAGGATAATTAGACAGTAAGCATGCATTTAGTAATCGCACAACTTGTAGTCCATATTTGGTGATATCTTAAGCGTGTTCAGCTTTGATCAATAACAGGCATAGCTAAGTATTAATGCCGATTAGTCAGTTTCGGAAAATTTCTTCTGGTGGTTCTGAAGTTTCCCCAAGCAAATATTGATCTCTATAGCGACAACCCGCTATCAGCTCCAGATAGAAATGGACATTAATGGTATTCATTTAAGCTTATACCTACTCAATTTAAATATGTAATAAGCCCGTATAAACTTTTGTTTTAGGGAAATGACTACAGTAAAGAGGTCGTGGATTTATCAATGAGAATGCCTTTGCTTATTCCAGCAATCCCATGTATTTTAGCAATTAGTATCAGCGCTACAGTCCAAGCTAGTAATACATATATTGTAAACCAAACCGGCAATAACAATATGGCTATGGGAGACCAAAGCGACCCCACCGTTACCAACAATTTGATTGTACAAACCCAGAATGGGGATAATAATACAGCCGAGGCGGAACAAATCATTAATAGTAGTGATGGCGTGATTATTCAGACCCAGATTGGAGATGGAAACTTAGCCAACGCGAGCCAGGAGGATAGTACAGGCACAACGCTGACAACCTTACAAGTGGGTAATACTAACGAAGTTACATCCAGTATGCTTGGTGACTCCAATAACACCAACTTTGTCTCCCAAACCGGTGAAATCAATTTTGCTGAAACCGTAAACTTTAACTCCAGCTTAAACAGTACAAATATTGTTCAGGTTGGTACTGACAACCAATCAGCAGCTTCTCATTTCAATAATTCAAATAACAACTCCATATTTATTAGCCAGGATGGATCTGAAAATATTGGTTCTGCATCTGCAAGCCTTAATACAGACAACACCACCTCCGTAGTTTTACAAACTGGATCACTTAACAACGGTGGAATTTCACAGTTCGACAATTCTGACTTTATGACAAGCACTGTTATTCAAAATGGCACTGATAACTTGGGGGGGGGAGCAGTAATTCAAACAGTAGTTTTGGTAGTACTTTTACTAATCAGGTCGGGAACTCAAACCTTGGGGGCTCAAGCCAACTTGACAGTACACAAAGCCACTCGTTTTCCCAGCAAATAGGGAATGATAATTTAGTAGGTGGTGTGCAGGCACTTTCAAGTTCCAATGTAATCGGCTCTGCAACCCAAATCGGCGATCAAAATATCATTGGAGGTATGGGCCATTTTTCCAGTAGCAACTGGTATTGTAGAAGTCACTCAGATAGGCATTGCCAATGATGCAATTGCTTTCCAAATTATGAGTGATTCATCAATATTAACCCTTTCACAAAATGGCGAGCAAAATATGGCCTTGGCTAGCCAAACTGGATCATCAAATAGTCTTCTAAGTACGCAAACAGGTACACAAAATGTGCTCACTATTTTTCAGGATGGTGACTTAATTTCTGCCGATACAGACCAAAATGGTACACTCAACGAAATTGATCTTAACCAGACAGGTATGAGTAGCTGGGCCACACTCTCACAAAGTGGAAATAATAATTTTCTACAGGCCATGCAGGTGAACCCATCTGCCTCAACTACCGTGACACAGTTTGGAGACAACAATAGCGGAAACATAATGCAATAATATGCCTGGCCTCAAGCTCACTTTAATTTCATAGAAAAATATTTAGTGATCATAAATTGGGGATTCACTGAACTGATACAATTATTGAATATATATTATTCTGTTTTGTTATCATATCTATCGCCTCAGTGCATCCCCAAAACTACTATTTCTTATAGAACCAACCATCAGCACATTGAATATCGTGGTAATACCACAAAAAGAGGCAATTTAAAATTACACCCACACTTACTCACACTCTTCGGTTTGCTTGCGCCCCCCCAAATTACCGAAACACTACAGCATCGCTGCACTCACATAGTACTCTCCAAAAAAAGTCCCCTCTTGAAAATTTCAAATACCTGGCTACATATACGCCATCAGACATCCATCGTATTTTAAGTGGTGAACTTAGGAATATATATTTAACATTTAGATCATGCTTACTAACCGCATACCTGCTGTCCAACTCAACATCCTATTAATGCCTAATATTTAAAATACTCAACTAATCTTCCACATCAAAATCTTATACATGGAAACATATCAACATTTAGATGCAAATATTATTGAATTCATACAATAACATTTAATGTGAAAAATACACGCCTGAGAGCCCTTTACAAGATACTCACCTTGGAGATATTTTTATTTTAATTAAACCCCTACCACATTTCACTACAATAGATATAAATATATTTATATTATGCTATATAAAGGAAGCTCATATATTTCACATACGAGCCCCTAATAGATTACTGATTGATAAATTTTATAAAAAATTAATTAAATCGGGCTATAAAATTCCACAAAACGTTACCACCAAATTTAACAGGCCATGGAAAAGAAATTGTCTAATAAAAACTTGTTAATCCAAACAATCTGGATCTTTAGTGAGATATTCATTGTTTACCCAAATATTAGTACCACTGCAATCAGGGTCAACTGTATCCCTCAGATCAAAAGGATCATTATCAAAAGAAGAGTTCGCAGAAATAATATTGAAGTTGGAATTAGTAAAAATAAGAACTATACCACCATCTTGGCTATCACCGTTGCCATTATCAGTAGTTGTGTTCTGTGATATCACATTATTTGACGATCCTTCTATTAGAATACCAGCCCCTCCATTTCTGCTTGAAGTGTTGTTAAAAACTCGTGAAAAACTATCATCCACCTGGATTCCATCGGCAACACTACCTGTTACGGTACAGCCAGAAAAAGTATTGTAGTCATCATCCATATCGACTCCGACTCTACCACTATCAGTAATAACACAGTCATTTATAGTATTGTAAATACTATCTATATCTATTCCATCATTAACGCTATTAACAACTTCGGTACCAAGTACTTTGTGATACCCCTCTCCCTCTAAGAAAATTCCATCAAAACAGCCATCAATAACGCCTCCAGTGAGGGTGGCGCCATTGCCTTCGATTCGAATTCCTGCACCACCTAGGTCTCCTCCTGTGGTACAGGTCAGGGAATAGTCGCCCATATTTAAGCTGCCACTTGGGCCGACAATAGTAAGTGCATCAGGTTCATCGGTTGTTAGATCACAAGATAAGTCCTCAGTGAGCACTTCTGCAGTTGTAATCACATCGCCACAAGCCACTTCAGCCAAGGCAATTGATGAATATGAAGACGCCGATAAAGCCATTATCGCTAATAGTGCCACCTTATCTACAGACTGCTTAATTTTCACATCCAACTCCTATCAGTTCAGAATAAAGAATACATCTCAGCACAGAGATACTGAGTCCCCTAAGTTTGGATGCAATAATAGCTTCCACCATAAGAAAAATTGCCTAAAATAATTGACGTTCGAACGAATAAAAAACTACGTCATTCTTTTGAAGAAGCTAGCGCAGCCATATCGATAGCAACGATTAAAAATAGAATCTTAAGCTGGCGCAATTACTTTTTAATGATTACTAGCATTTAATCCAGAACACCATACCCTGATCCAATTTTGGAAAGTACGATTTTATTCGCCAGCTAGTGCATGCAGCTTATTATGAAAAACTTAGGTTATTTATATAAAATTTACTCATGATAGAAGTACTAACTTCGGGAAACTGTTACTTAATGTTCGGTCATAGAAAGGAATTATCATGTACACCAAGGATGGTATTTACGTCGCTCTATCTTCATTTATTGCCACAAATTCTTTGGCTGAAGCAAATAGTACATCACTGTATCAGTAGGGTAGCGCTAACAGTGCCACTACTGACCAAAGCGATATTACTAGTATTGGCTACCAGATTGGCGATAGCAACCAGGGAAGTTCACTACAAGACTCCATTACTAACAGCCATTTTAACTATATCCAGTTAGACCATCAAAATAACGCCCAAGGTGTTCAAACCTACTCTAAAAATGCTTCTATTTCTATCCATCAAAAAAACACAGAAAATTCTGCCACTAGTTCACAAGATAATATTATTAATGGAGAAATGCAATTTCATCAGATAGGACTTAGTAACAAACCAACAATACTAGATTCAAACAATGGCTCTAGTAATAGTACACTTTCCGCTCAAATCGGTGATACCAATCAAAACTAGGTATTTATTAGCACGACAAACTCGGCAATAGACTATATCAAGAAAGTTGGTGCGGACAACCAGGTTTTTCTAATTCACAGTGTTAGTGATAATGACAAAGTAGAGATTATACAAGCTGGGGCCAGGCACACTATCGATATTAGTCTTATCTCTACAGCTAATAATGAGGTCATTATTAATCAACTCGACAGTAGTAATATTAAAACAGTGAATTTGGGCGGCACAAGTAGCGAACTGCAACTACTGCAGGAGGGATATATTAATAGTTTAAACGTCACTTAGAGTGGAGAAGAGACTCACCTCTACACTCACCAAATAAGTAGCGATCATAGGCTCAGTCTAACCCAGAGTGGGAGACAAAATACTGTCGAACTCTCCCCAATTGGTAGCAATAACTTTATACAAATGATGCAAACTGGGGGTTAATAGCAGTGCTGACATACTACGAATAGGTGGTGACAACAGCGCAAACTACCAGCAGCAATAACCTAGCCCTTTCAAGGTTGTCTCGAAAGCTGTGCTGATCGGTGAGCTGATGTGATCATCAGGGCGCAACCTTCCTATATTCTTGTCAATCTATAAAATATAGATCAGCCCAGTACGTAGTCAGTCAAAACACAAACTCGACTTTATTCCTAACTTTGCCAAACTAAATTCTCATAGCTACATACCAATTCATCGACAAAAATTAAAGTAGCCTTTGATTGATCTGACGCTATAAATCAAATGGCTAACAACCCAACCTATGGCTTTAAACCATATCATCGTGTAGTAGAGTGATATTTTTTATGTACTAGCCTCCACTTAAGATTCCCAATCATTATTGACCGCACATAATTTTTCGTAGAAACACGAAAAACACTCTGCCTTTATATGGATGTTAAAGGCAGAGTATATGCTTACCACCCAAAGTCCAAATTGGTAAAGGAGTTATCCAATGAAGACCTATTCCCTTATAGCCACGGCCTTATCCTTTATGATCAGTGGGATTTCCTATGCGGAAAATACTGTCATCCAGAACCAGATGGGTACAGATAATAACGCGACAGCTGATCAAAGTGATCCGACCGTATTTGATAACCTTATTGTGCAAACACAAATTGGTGATAACAACGACGCTGATGCCAGTCAAACTAATGGCAATGTCAGCGGCGCCATTTATCAAACACAGCAGGGGGATAATAATAGTGTCACCTCGACACAAGATGTCACAACCAGCACTACGGCATCAGCACTCCAGGTCGGGGATAACAATATCGTTTTAACCAGTCAGGAAACCGCTTCAAACGGTAGCAGTGAAATCCTCCAGAATGGTGACACTAACTTTGCCAGCTCTGAACAAACCTCCTCAGATTCTGATTCTATTTCAATCAGCCAGTATGGCGATCAAAACCTGGCTACTAGTACTCAGGACACGAGTTCCAGCAATATTGTAGTCATTACCCAATCCGGTGACTTAAATATTTCAACTACATTGCAAAACACAGCAAGCTCTGGTAACAGCGCTACCACAATTCAATTCGGGCAACAAAATGCTGCTGGGATATCTCACCTTAACTCCTTTACCAATTCAGACTTGATAAGTCAGGTTGGTGATTTCAACAATGCCTCAATTAACAGAAACACCTCAAGTTCCGATAGTGCTATCGTAGTACAGTCCGGAGACTCCAATTTTGCCAGTGCTACTAGTTTTGATACTGCAGACAATACATTATCCATCTACCAATATGGGGATAATCAATCAGCGGTTGCCACACAAAGTAGTGCTTTTGAAAGTAACATTTATATTAGCCAAAGTGATGACAATAATATGGCTTTGGCAACACAATCAGGAGCCAGTGACAACATTGAAATTTATCAGTCAGGCTCATCCAATATGGCTACAGCCTTACAGGCGTCGACTGACAATAGCTCCAATATTATTTCCCAGGACGGTACACAAAACGATGCTACTGTCACACAAAGCGGTTCATCGGATACATCCTCTGTTGAACAAATTGGAAATATGAATATGGTTTCAGCTAGCCAATCAGCATTCAGTGGCTCACTGGATATCACCCAGGAAGGTGATGAGAACGAAATTACCTCAACACAGGATGGAGATATGGAGACAGCAACCATGCTGCAGGCAGGTAACTTGAATTTGATTGAGTTGGCCCAGAGCGGCATGCAAAACACTGCAACATTATCTCAAGACGGTAGCAGTAACTACATATCGGTTACGCAAACTGGCTTTAATGATGCTATCAGTGTTACCCAACTTGGAGACGGCAATAGCGCTACATTTATACAGTAGACTGATAGAGACTTTCGTTAAGGTGCCCTTTGGGCATCTTAACCTACTCAATATGCAAAAGTTAATGAGCACATCGCCTAAACATCACCATATGCTGTCATAGAGATTTTGTAGTCAAGGAGTATCTTATGAAAATCTCTTCCTTCCTTACCGATTCCCTGGCGCTGACCACCAGCAGTGCTGCTATCGCCGAGAATAATTTTGTTACTTCACAGCAAGGTAGGGCCTTTCTGAGCACCGCTGTAACACAAATGGCAGTACCATGAGGCAGACAATACCCATACGGATCTGAGAAATTTGATGATATTAATCCAGATTGGCTGCTGTCATTCTGAAGAAATTTCACAAAGTGTATGTAAACCAAACTTCATTTACGTTACAAATTGGTAATGCCAACTTTGCCAGTGTGCAGCAATAGTTATATCCAAAACTCACAGGATTAGGCTCTGTATGCAGTATCGTTCATCGGCAGAGCCTCAAGTGGATATCAGTGGTCAATTCGATTTACAAGGAGGAAGCAGTAACTGAACGGACAATGATTTAGGGATTTTTAGTTTAAAGGAGTAACTTATGAAAATCTCACCACTTATCTTTAGCTCACTTGCGTTGGCAATCAGCAGTGTGGCTTTTGCCGAAAACAATTTTGTAATCCAAAACCAAACTGGCATAGGCAATACCGCGACAGCCAATAATGCAGACTCTGATGTTAACAACAGCTTAATAGTACAAACTCAAATTGGAGTCAACAACAGCGAGGATGCTCTCCAAATTGATGGAACCAGTGAAAGCACCATCGTGCAAAGCCAGATCGGTGTCGCCAATGACAGTGAGACTGCCCAGGAAAATACCAGTAATGGGCATATCAACACTTCTCAGACAGGGGATAGTAACAGCGCTAATGCTGGCCAGGGAAGCTCATCAGACGGATCGATTATCGTCAATCAAATCGGCGTATCGAATACCGCTACCTCCCAACAGGTTGTGACCTCGTCAATCTCATCACTCACCACTCAAGTGGGAGAACAAAATTCTGCGGAAATTTACCAGGAGAATATAAACTCTGCTAGTGGCACACTCCAACAATTTGGAGTGTCAAATACGGGGAATATTCTGCAACTGTTAGGGTCAGGTAGCACTGGAACCCTACTTCAGGTTGGATCTCTAAATACAGGCCGCATTGACCAAATTGACAGCGACTCCGCTCAAGGATCTATCACACAAATTGGAGGTAATAACTACGCAAAGATCTCTCAACTGGATGCCAATTCTGATAGTGCAGAAGTATTACAAACTGGCACTCAGAACTCCGCTGAAACCACCCAGACTTTTAGCAACTCTAATAGCGTATTTATTGCCCAGTTAGGAACCTTAAATACAGCAACTACTAATCAGAATCTATCTGAAGATGGCTCCCTAATCGTAACGCAAGGCGGTTCAGGAAATAGTGTTGAAGCCGACCAAAATACACTGGTTAGTAGTGGTGAGATTGCTCAGCTCGGAAGCCAAAATGCAGTGGATACTGATCAATTAGGGCTTGATGTACACTTGCTGGTTGCACAAATCGGAACAGCTAATACCGTCAGCCTACAACAGGATGGGGTTATTCTCACAACAGATGTTGCCCAAATTGGTAATTCCAATGAAGCAATGATCTCACAAAGTGGTTTGAATAATTCCATCACACTCCTACAAATCGGCGAAGGGCATTACAAGGAGATATCACAATCTGGTGAAGGTCATTCCTCTTTCACGATCCAAATCGGCAGCGCCAACTTTGCCCAGGTCACACAGTAGGAGTAAACCGGCACCCCTATTTTTAAGTAGCTCTTGAATATGTTGTAACACCATGCCGCCAATATCCTTTGTGATATCCGGCGGCATTATAGTTTATTAGCCCTATCGTATATTTCCGCCTTATACATAAGGCGCGAGCACAATACCACAGATTAAAAAGAGTAATCTGCACGTATAAAAACAGCCTATTCAGGCAGTTCTGAGCCGCTAATTATTCCTACTTGTTTGGCTGGAATCTATGCAAATATTGATAATATGTACCCGTTTTCCAGGCTTGATCTCCGTCGCCTATTACCTCACCCTCCAATCAATCATATCTATATTTTTCTCAGAAGATCTGCTCAAAGGATCTCTTTTAAGCGCCACCTTAAAGCAACTGACAGAGAAGAAATCCTATGCAGGCAGGAAAATATTTCCCGTTAATTTTTGCATCCGTGCTTTTACCAGCCCTATCTTTTGCTGACGTTCAGTGCGGCGATACCATTACCACCGTTGAAATAATGACTGAAGACATATTATTCTGCACTGCTACACCGCCAATCACCATATCCGGTCCTAGCGGCAATCTGGATATGAACGGGTTTACCGTGCACTGTGCCGAACTTCCCGTGCTAAATACTGGCATTATTTTGTCTGGTCAGGGGGCTTTTCTCTCAAACGCGACTATTTAAAATTGTTATACCGGCGTCAGCGCAGAGGACTCGGGATTTCATGGAATTTATAATGTCCTAGTACAAACTAACGAAATAGGTATTTCCCTAACCAGCAATCACAATTTTGTTAGCGGCTCAACAATTTTGTCAAATACCGAAATGGGTATCTCTTCCGATGGGGATTTTAACAGCATACTTTCAAGCGAAATCTTGGGTAACGAGAAGGACTCCATCGTTATTCAAGGGGATAATGTACTCGTTTCACAAAATACCATAGAGCCCGAAGCTGCGGGTCTTATAACAGGGTTGAATGGTATTGTTATCGGCAGCTCGTCCGGAGGGATTATTACCCAAAATACCGTTTTAGATATTGAATTTAGCGGTATATTGATGCAGGAATTTGCGCAAACCAATTACCTTATTACTGGCAACAGAGTTGATGGGGGCACCGTCAGTCTCGGCTTCGACCTTAATGATGCCAATGCCGATGCCTGTACCTCTTCCAATATATGGATCTCCAACACTTTTATAACGGCTAACCCCAGCTGCCTGGATTAAATTTTTGTCTAACAGGAATGTATATGCCTGTAGATAGGTTTAGAGAAAGATAACACCGAAGGAAAGGCAATAAAAAAGTGACCTGGCTGCGGGGGAGAACCAGGTCACTGAAAGGGTTTGGGTGGGGGCTATTCAGCCCCCTGGTTTTTAGTCTTGGTAATCGATGGTCATATCAAAGTTGCCTTCAACACACTTGGCATAGTCGCCCTCATTCAGTGCTGAGTAGGCAGTCTGGTAATTCACCAACTGACATGCGTAGCTCTCATTATTTGGGGTATCCGCAGACCATCCCCAATCTTTATCCCAGTAAATATCCAGGGAGGCTGCACCACCAGTCTGGAACTGCCCCATATTGGCACAACCGAGTTCTTCATCTGCCGGAATTTCTACACCGAAGTATTCCGCTGTGCTCTGGTAGTACTCGATCCGATACTGTGAGCGGTAGTCTTCAGTACCAGAACTACATTCGATGGCCCCATTAATAATATTGGTGGTAACACCGAATCCAGAAGTCAGGTTATTGGCCAGATCCACACTGTTCGGTTCCCAAGTGCCATCGATTACATGCAGGATGCTTGGCTTGGGTGGCTGTGGATAGACGAAGAAAAAGATAGAGCTCGCCAGGTTCAACCAGGTATCCGCTACCAATTCCGGGGCTTCCAGCAGGGTGTAAATATCGCCGTACATCGCCTGGGAGAAGGGACCGTAGTTATAGTTCCAGCTCAACTGCTTGGCGCCGCGGCCGAAGTAACTCTTGTAGCCACCATCACTATTGATCGCACAGGGCCATGCTTCTGCTGCCCAGCTACTGCTGGCATCACAGGCGCCGTAGCCACCGGAAGTATCTTCTGTCCAGCCAATTTCCCGCAACCAGTACAGGCCCTGGCGCCATTCCGGCACTTCCCAACCTGTTGCGTGGGCACCGGTTTCCTGGGCGTAGTGTGCAAACATTACCGCCATCGACTTGCGACAGATCGCCTCGGCATCACGGCCATCGGTATAGTCACCACAGAAAGCTGGGAACTTGGCTACGGCTCGGAGGAAATTGGTGTAGGTGTACTCTTCCGCTCTGAGGGCGAAAAGGTAATCCCAGTCTTCTTCAGACAGGATACTCTCAACGCGGAGGACATTTTCAGGGTTTGCACTGCGGCCAGGTTGTACTGCCTCAACCACGGCGTTGTCCCGGGTTTCGACTGTATCCTTTACTTCCTGAAGCAGGGAATCGCTACTGGTAATCGACTCTTCCGCAGCTTCCAGTTCGCTGATGCCCATCACATAGCCATCGGCTGCGGCACAGCCATCCTGGCTAATGGAGACCTCGTCCACATCACTGGCTTGAGTGGAGTCAGAGGCCGTCAGCTGGAAGGTGTAGGTTACATCGCTATATACCTCAGACAGGGTCACTGAGGTAGCGCTGCCGGTATAGTTGGTCATCTTTACAACAGGGCCACTGGTTTGGCTCCAAATGTAAGAGATATCGCTGCCGCCGGTACTGCCTGAGCCATCCAGATTAACCGTTCCACTACAGCCTACATTGATACTTGAGGCCGAGATATTTGCGGTTACTGAGCTTTCAGAACCATCGGTATTATCATCATCGTCGTCTTCATCGGTATCGTCCACCGCGAGGTTTTGCACGGTTATCTGTGCTTCTTCAGTAGTGTCACCATCACTGACGATTAGGCTAAAGACATAGCTCACATCAAAAGTGCTTGATGGTAGGGTAACAGTGGTGGATGCGCTGGTCGCAGAAGCAATATCTGCTTCAGGAGAGGCCGGGGATAATTGGGCCCAGCTGTAAGATAAGTTGCCGTCGCCACCGGAGGCACTGGCATCAAGTGTTACAGTGCCACCACCGGTAATTTGTGTCTGCGACACTGAGGCACTGATCGTAATGGGAGTGCTGTCAGAATTATCGTTGCCATCGTCACTGTTGTCGTTATTGTCGTTATCACTGCCGCCATCATTGCCACCGGTGCCGGTGTCATCATCGGAGCCGCCATCACTGGAGCAACCATCCGCTTCCTTAAGAAGCCAAGGGGAACCCCAGGTATTTTCAGCCGTTAATGCATCGGTGGGGTGGTCGTCACCATTAGCCCACCACTGGGCAACAAATAAGTCGCCGTCGTAACAAACTTCTTCGCCTTTGCGATAGTTTTGACCGGAAATATAAGTATCGGAATCATCGGAACCACCAGTGCCACCACCGCTGCCGGAATCTGTATCATCATTGTTACCAGAATCCGTATCTCCGTTATTTCCGGTATCAGTATCATCATCAGAATCGGTGTTATCACCATCACCAGAATTGGAGTCATCGCCACCACTGGTATCGCACGCACCTGACTCCTCCAAAATCCAGGGGGAGTCCCAGCGGTTTTCTGCTGTCAGGGCATCCGAGGGGATTTGAGAAGCTGTTGCCCACCATTGAGCTTTATATAAGTTTCCCCCGTAGCAAACCTGGCTGCCACCGGAATAACTCTGCCCCGCAACGTAGTCGTCGGCGGGTTGTGCCGCACTCAAGCCTTGAGCGCCCAGCATCAGCGCCGATGCTATGGCTGTGCGAATAAAAATATGGCTCATAGAATCTCCAATTGTCGTTTTTAGGGCTCTATTTAAAGTTTTACGCGATGAGGCAAATACCAAACTGCCAGGTATTATTTGCAAAAATAGAGATCGAGAGCTTGTGTGAATAACGTATAACGGAAGGCATTAATAAATAGAGCAGGCATTCTTGGCATAAATATTTATACACTGCCAGGATGCTCTAAATTGAAAGGAGCCCACTTCCCTTCCCCGTCTTTATTTACTCACCTGGGTGCAACTGCCCCTGCACCTTTAATAATTATCACAAACACTTACTTTATTTCTGTACGCTGTTCAAATAGCCCCATACGTACTCAGCAGTTTCGATAAATAGCAAACGGAATGGTTCCAGATTTAAACAGAATATTTCGTGACCACATCGACACAGGTCACGTGCGCCAGTGAGCAAATGTCTAAATTCAAGATCAAAGGCACGTAAAAATCGGAAATTATAGGTTTTTAAATCTACATAAAACCATAAAAGAGAAAAGTTTTACCAATAACAATACAAGATCAAAATGTAAGGATAATTACCTAGCCAACAGACACCGATAGACAAATTCATGGCGCTTTACATCGTCTAAGTGAGAAAAAGTTCCCAATCTAACCAGGAACCACCACTGATAAATACAGTTTTTCACAATTCCTATATCTTTCGTCAGTGACTTTTCTCTCAAAATAAAAGTACTTCTGGCCCATAGTATTTCCCTTACTCTATGGCGACACTTTAGATCGGCAATATCAGCAGTAATAAGCCGTAACTGACATTCATTTATCCTTTGGCTAGCACCCCGTGCCCCAAACAGGAAAGAGCTCAGATTAGTTCAACAAAGGGAGATCTTTGTGAAGCCTTACCCTATCCTTTTTTCATCCACAATTCTGTTGTTAGGTACTATTAGCCACGCGGACACAAGTACTACCACTGTAGAGCAATACGGCGATAGCAATCTGGCAACAGCCGAGCAAGCCGACTCAACCATTGAAAATAACTTAATAGAACAAATGCAAACGGGTAGTTCCAACTCTGCCGAAGCGATGCAATCTGTGAATTCATCTTTGGGCTACATACTTCAAATGCAAACTGGAGACAGTAACAGCGCCATCGCCAGTCAAGAAGAAAGCACTTCAACCACGGTGCAAGTTGTGCAATTGGGTGATAATCAGACCGCACTCAGTACCCAGATACTTACCACTACGACTAATGGGGAAATCTATCAGGAGGGGCTATTGAATAACGGTAGACTCTTCCAAAGTGACTCCATTGGCAATACAGGCTACTTGTTCCAATCTGGACAAAGTAATATGGGGTTTGTTCGCGCCACCAGTGGTGACTTCCACTCAGGCTCACTTCTCCAAACAGGAACCTTGAATGATGGTGTCCTAATTCAACTACGCGGTACCTTCTATACCTCTACCGTGACACAAAACGGAACAGGAAATGAGGCGACCAGCTTGCAGAACTTTGGCGAGTCCCTTACTAGTGAAGTCACCCAATTAGGTGATGGCAACAATGCCATTCTCTGGCAAATATTCAATGAAAACAGCTACGCCCAAACAAGTCAGATCGGGTCAGACAATATCATTTCCTCTCGACAAGAAGGTGAACTCATGAGCATCACCACCACACAGGAAGGTATGTTTAATGAAGCTGTTGCATTTCAGGAGGGTACTTCGAGTTTCGCCTTATCTCAACAAAATGGGCTGGATAATTTTATTGATATTTCACAGAGTGAAGTCAATGGAAATATATCAGCCAGTCAAGTGGGCAATGGCAATATCGGGATGATATCCCAATAATAGAGATTACGATTTTTAATCGAGAGTTTTGATTGTACTGGGCTTAGGGAGCCTCTGAATAACTCCGTGTTATCTCTGGCTTGCAGAGCGGTTCACAATCAAGGCGCGGCTTTGCAGGAATGTCTAGACCTTTCAAGAAGTCGCAACGCGGAGTGTGAATCGCTCTGCAAGCCCCGAAGGGCGGGCCTTGAAGGCCACAGCTGCTGCGTTGCAGCTCTTACAAAGGACTAGAGCCATTCGCGGCGAGCTGCGCCTAACATCTGCAGCCTTCAAGACCCGCAGAGGCATTACGGAGTTATTCAGAGGCTCCTTAGGAACTGTCCAATCGATAATTGCCCGTTAGCAACTGGCCAGCGGGCAATTGTTAAACTCTTGCTTAAGATGCAAACACCCTAAGACGTCCCTCACGCTTCTCCTCGCTAAAGTCACAGCTGGTCAATCTAAACATCAACACATACTCGGAAAGGCAACGAGTATCGTGAATATCTCCTGGTAAGAACGCACTACAGTCACCGGGCATCATTTGATAACAGCCCCGGCTCACCAGTTGTTCACCATCGTCTTGATTGAGCAAACCATAGGTAGACATCTCCACTTCACCATGTTGCACCGCGTAAAATACCCAGCCATTGCCATGATTATGTGGTGGGCGATAGAGCCCACGAGGCTCCACATGAGCCAGTAAGATAAAACCCTTATCTTCGTCACGGTATAACTCTACACTGGGTTCTTGGCGACCGTGTAGATCAGCCAACCAGGCTTCATCAGAATTTGATACTGCCAACTTTTCCAGGGCTTCTCGACATCTCACAATCGATGAAGTATCAAGTCCCTGCCAATTCACTTTAAGTGCTTCAACACACTGTCTCAAAGAATTCGTCACTGATTGGTCCTCCTAAAGCTCTCTCGATATCTTGTTGAAAATTACTGCTAATCCACAAATTCAAGATACAACTTGAAGCCAGCTTTAAGTCAACCAGATCTGCGCCTGTATTTTTTACTATTTAAGTCGTGGGTGAAGTGTAAAAGCATTGGCCTCAAAAATAGGAATAAATCGGGAAATAAAGATGGGTATTAACGGCTCCAGCAGTTATTAATATCCGCGAGTGCTCACTAAAACGAAGCACTCGCTAATGGGTTTACTTTATAGTTCTGGAGGTAATCTTTAATTTTGCGCTTTAGAAGCAAGCTTGCTGGCAAGAATAGACACCACCTGTATTGTTAATGCGGTTAACAAGAACACTGATGCCAGGCGATAAACGGCATTGAGGCCGTCCGCTATCTGTGACGGGCTCATGTCTTGCAGGGGCTGGCTGGGTACAAGCCCTACAAAAATCACACTCATCACAGAAGCCCCAGTCAATAAACCCAAGCCTCGTGAAAGGCTGAGAAACCCGGAAATACGCCCACGAACTTCGGCCCGGGCGCTATTCATGGTCATAGTATTAACTGTCGACAGGTAGGTTCCATAACCCATTGCCATAGTGACGGAAAAAACCAGATAGCCTACCAAGCCCTGCTCCACCCTGAGCAGTCCCATTCCCAAGGCTCCACAAAGCAAAATTACCAGACCCAGTAATACGATACCTCGACTATTGAATCGATCCACGGCTCGACCGGCAAGATTTGAACAAGCAGCCACCATAAATGATCCGGTTGTCATCACCAGCCCTGCGATAAAAAGGTCCAGATCCAGTGCCAGGGTCAAATAAAAAGGCCCTACAATCAGGCTACTCATTACCGATGAAGCCACCAAAAAGTTTCCGGCCACATTCGCCAAGAATGTCTGCTTTCCAGAAGATTCCGTAAATCCTTCACGCAAGGGTTGTACTTTCTGCCTAACGTAAAACAACCCCACACCAAATATCACCGATAGAGCGATAGCAATTCCATTAACTGCGGAATATCCCTCTCCCAATGGCTTAATCGCCAGGGTATAAAAAACAATGTTAAAGAACAGGAATGCTGCGGCCAGGTAGCGTTTGAATCGACTTCTGCCATCAACAACTTCGCCGACTATGTTTTCCGGTAGAGTTCGATATGCGAGGAAAAACACCCCCAATCCCACCGGCACTACCAACCAAAAGATAGCCTGCCAATTCAGGTTTTCGACAATCAAGCCGCCCACAATGGGCCCCATACCAGTCCCAACCGCAGACAGGCTGCCCAGTAATCCAATTATCTTTCCCGTTTCACTTTTATCGAAAACGTCGCTGGCAATAGCCATAGACACAGCCACGAACATCGCCGCACCGATCCCTTGTATTGCGCGGAAAAAAACCAGAGTCCAAACATTAAAAGACAGCGCGCAAAGTAATGTCGATAAGGTGAATATCAATCCGCCACTTAGAAACAATTTTCTGCGACCCAGCTTGTCGCTGAGACTGCCGGCAATAGGCAGGGTCGCAGTCATACACATCATGTAGGCCACGGTAATCCACTGAGTATTACTGAAGGAAGCCCCCAAGCTTTCGATTAATACAGGCAGCGCCATATTAATTGCGCTGACTCCCAAGGCTGCGAGCAAAGTCGCCAAACACAAGGTGACCAAGACTCCTCTTTTGGAAACCTGAGCAGCCTCTTGGGAAATTGGGTCTTCGGAATAACTTTTCGCGGTGTGCATAAGCTGAACTTTGACTTGCCAGTAATGACGCGTGAAACTAGCATACAACTTCAAGTGAGCTTGAGGTCAATAAGCGATGAATAACAGGGAAGAACTGGATATACGCGAAGTCTCCAAACTGTCGGGACTCCCCTCTTCCACACTTCGGTATTATGAGGAAAAAGGCCTGATAAAGTCATGTGGTCGTCGGGGAATTACCCGAATTTTTAAAGCCACAGTGATAGAACAGTTATCCCTTATCTCCCTTGGCCGCTACGCCGGTTTTTCCCTGGATGAAATTGGCGAGATGTTTTCCTCTAATGGCAACCCCGCTATCGACAGGGAGCAGCTCCTCGCCAGGGCCGACGATCTGGAAAAGAATATCCGCCGACTCGAAGCTATGCGCGATGGGCTACGCCATGTGGCCAACTGTCCCGAGGTCAATCAGCTGGAGTGCCCCAACTTCCAAAACCTGATCAGGAAAGCTACCAAGCTACAGCATAAGGAAGACAGGAAACAGAAGCGACGCTGACAGAATAGCAGCGAATAAAGTCAGGAGACACTAAACTCTGTCATCATTCCCGAGTCCTCGTGCTCCAAAACATGGCAGTGCACCATATAGGGCATATCCGGTATCGCCGGCAGCGGGAAACGAACAAATATTTCTGCTTTGCCGCCATCGGATATGGGCATCGTATCTTTCCAGCCACGCATATAGAGTGGCGGTTCTGCATTATTGTATTTCGTGACCCGAAACTGGCAGCCGTGGATATGTACCGGGTGTAGCATTCGGTCCTGTCCTTCAGAGATCTCCCAGCGCAAGTCCTTATTCATCGCGACCTTAAATCCGGGCTCGGTAAATGCAAAGGAAACCCCATTAATCGCATTCGCAGTTAGCTGCTCTTTTAACGGCAATGCCGGCCCCTCAGTAATCAGCTTCAATACCTTAGCCACCACATCGGGGTTGGTCGTACCTGCGGCAACCATCTGCGGCAGCCCCGTTGCACCGATCACAGCTTGCGCCTGCTTCTGTCGGTTCATTTGCATCACCAGCTTCTGACTGATTGGTGGCAAGTTTTGGGGGATCTGCGGCAGGGATACCAGGCGCTCCGGCAACTGTCCTTTCCCCTCGGATGTTCCAGGCACCACACTGAGAAAACTGTGGGCCTGATCAAATGGTGGCAGGCGCATTATTGGCTGGGGCACTGGCAGTGTTTGGAAGTCGAAAGGCTTGCCATCGCGGGTATCGATCATTACTTCGTAGCGCTCTCCCGCAGCAATAGGCAGTACATCCACTTTCACTGGTTCCGAGAGAAAACCGCCATCGCTGGCGATCACGTAAAGTGGTCGCTTGTCACTGGTGGCAAGCCGATAGTTGCGCCCGTTGGAGCCATCCAAAATACGAAAGCGCACCCAGCCTTTAGGTGGCCTGACCACCGGATTAATAACGCCATTAACCAGAAGTCGATCCCCACAATAGCCCGCCGCAACCGTCACTTCGTTAAAGCGATGGAAGAACTGACCATTATCGGTAAAGCGGCGATCCTGAATCACTAACGGAATGTCATCCACACCCCACCGCGAAGGTATCGGCAGTGCATCGCCTTCTTCATCGTCGATAATAATCAATCCGGCCAGGCCTTTGAGTACCAACTCGGCGGTTGTCGGGTAGAGGTGGGGATGAAACCACAGGGTAGCGGCGGGCTGGATTATGTTCCAATCTACGGTCCAGGTTTCTCCAGGCTTCAATGGCATATAGGGGCCACCATCGGCATTGCCGGGTACGATCAGTCCATGCCAATGCGCAGTTACATTTTGCGGCAGATGATTGACCACGCTGACGGTTACTTTCTCGCCCTTGCGCACCCGTATCGCCGGACCTAAAAACGGACCATTGAACCCATAAGTACGCGTAGTCACCCCCGGTAGGAAAGACTGCTTGCCCGGGCGCGCTGCCAATTTAATCCGGCCTTGCCTATCTGCACGCAACTCCGGGGGAATCGGTAAAGCCTGACGGCGGCCCTTCTGTGCCTGGGCAGCTTTGGAAGTCGACACCCCTGTTAGTAAGGCCGCCCCCAATGCGCCAGTGGCAAAACAAAATTTCCGTCGCGACAATTGAGCCATGGGTCCACCTCCCTATGCGCCATAGCTCCAAGTGTCTAAGGCACTGGTCATTTTTATCCCCAGAAATCTTAGACGGCTTATTCCCATGGCCCAGTAGTATATTGCGACAACTGTACACTCAATACAGAGTGGTACCCTGGTGCACAACTCCGTGATCCACAGCCCTTGTGTTCTAAGCGAACTCGGTTAACCTTGCCCTCGAAAAGTTAGTAGTGAAAATAAGAAGAGTAATCCCTATGCCGTTTCTTATTCTATCCATCCTTATTCAGGCAGCTTTTGTAATTCACGTGCTCAAAACTGGGCGCAACACCACTTGGATTTGGGTTCTAGTGATGCTGCCCATGGCCGGAGTTATTGCTTACCTGGTCCTGGAAATTCTGCCGGAAGTAAACCAATCACGCAGTGCCAAAAATGCGCGCAGGACGGTGCGGGAAACTCTAAATCCCAATCGGGATATCCATCAGGCTGCGCAAGAATTGTCCCGTTCCAATAATGTGGAAAACTCTATGCGCATGGCCGATGAATGCGTGAAGCGTGGCCTTTATCACGAGGCAAAAACTCTCTATGAAAAGTGCCTCCAGGGGGTTCATCAGGATGACCCTGAGCTGATGTTAGGGTTGGCACGCTGTCAGTTTGCTCTCAATCTGTTTGAACTGACCAAGGAAACACTGGACCAATTAATCGAAAAGAACCCCGATTTTAAAAATCAGGATGCTCACTTACTTTACGCTCGTACGCTAGCGGCATTGAAGCAAGTAAAAGAGGCCTACCACGAGTATGAAACGCTGTACCAATACTACAGCGGACCAGAAGCGACTTTTTACTTTGCCTTATTCTTGAAAGATCAATCCCAGGTGGAAAAGGCCAATGTCTTGTTCAATGAAATCCTTGATAAATCCAAAACACTGGGCAAGCACTACAAAGCGACTCATAAGCAGCTGTTAAAGCAAGCAAAACTGGAAGTATCCTGAACCAATCGCAACATTCGGCTCAATGGTAAAAGGCTCCCAATATGATTTTGGCGGTAGATGTAGATTACCGGGACCCCGGAGCAATAGTGGCCGGGGTCGGCTTTGAGAATTGGTCAGCTCCTGAGCCCGAGCAACTCTATCTCAGTAAAATAGAGAGTACCTTGGCCTATGAGCCCGGTGCTTTCTACAAGCGAGAACTCCCCTGTATCCTCACCCTAATCGAGGAGCACAAGATAGAAGCAGAACTGATTGTTATCGATGGTTATGTATTTCTCGGAGGGGAACAAAAACCGGGGCTGGGTGCCCATCTCTACTCTGCTCTCCAGCAGGAAGTTCCCATCATCGGTGTCGCCAAGAAACCGTTTAAGGACACCCCTGTTGAGGCGGAACTGCTGCGGGGAAAAAGTGTAAAACCGCTGTATATCAGCAGCCTCGGTCTCCCTTTGCCGGAAGCCAAAAAATTGGTGAAAAAGATGCATGGAGACCACCGTATCCCCACTTTATTGAAACGCGTGGACCGCGAGTGTCGAAAGTCCACGCGATAATTCCCGAGAGAATGAAAGGCGGTTATCGCCGCCATTTCCCAGTCACATCCCTGGGACTTTCTTCCTACATTTTCAATACTTATTTCTCATATCCTACCCCTTCGATGCCAGCAATAATTTTTCTATTCGGCGGGAAATAGCTACTGAAAGTGAAAGCTTCCTGGCATCCGTTTATCCCATAGGGATAATTTGGCGCTTAGATAGACGGCTAGAAGTAGCTAAGATCCCATACTGATGTATTCGGCTCGTAGTTTTTGATGTCCACTTGTGAAGTGCGAGTGGACGATGTTCATTAGCAGCCCCGAATGGGCTCCTTGGAAGTTTTGTAGTAAAGGAGTTACTCATGAAGTTATGCGCCAGTATTGCGACACTCGCACTGGTTGCCTTTAGCGGCAATGCGCTGGGCACCAACTCTACTGACTTGGAACAAATCGGTTCAGGTAACTCAGTAAATTCCGATCAAACTGAAGCGGGTTTCGGCAATACTATTATCAAACGCCAAATAGGTGATACTAATACCGCCACCGCCACTCAAAGTGGCGGTGTTATTAACAGTAGTATTCAGAGTACCCAGATCGGTAGCCAAAACGAGACCACGATATCTCAATCCGGTGGTGCTTCTCTAAGCGCAACCAATACACAAATCGGATCGCAAAATACTTCCGAGATCACCCAAGAACTCTCTCTCGACAGCCAGGTCTCTATTCTGCAACTTGGTACCTCCAATGCTTCCACTATCGAACAGCGCTTTGGCAGCGGTAATACCATTACCAATATCCAGGATGGAGACAGTCACTTTTTTATTGGTCGCCAGGAAGCCAGTGCTAACGGCAGCATTTTTGTATTCCAGGACGGCGAAAGGCAAAGTGCCGTGGTAGAGGAAACCGCAGGCAATATAGGCAGTTCCGTTTTAATCTTTCAGTTTGATCGGGACGACTTCGCCACCGCCAGCCTGGTTGCCACAATCGATGGCACCTTGGACATACTGCAGGATGGCAGCGATATCTATGGCGGGCTCGCACAATTTGCCAGTGTCAGCAGCAGTATGACCTTACGGCAAACAAACAATCGCCACTTCGCCTTTGCGACCCAAGTAGACAGTCTGTTCAATGACCTTCTGATTATCCAAAGGCTCGGCGATGCCAATATCACCTCGATTACCCAAACCGGTGCCTTTAATACCCTTGAGTTGCGCCAAAATGGTGGGGGCAACAACGCGGCTTTAGAACAATCCGCACTGAGTAGCAGTATCGATATACGCCAGACCGGTACCACCAACCAGATTACGGGTTCCCAGCTGGGTGCCGAATTCAACTCCATGAACAGCGAACAGTTCCTGATTGATAATGTGGTAGTTATTAATCAAGGCGGCTTACTGATCAGCGCGACCAATGAACAAACCGGTTTGCAGAATGTTGCCAATATCGAGCAGGCTGGAACAGAGGTAGATATATTCACCCGTCAATTGGGTTTCGATAACCGGGCAACGTTCGAACAGGCTGGTGAGTCTCTTTCAATAAGCTCCCGCCAGTTTGGCGATAGTAATAACATCACCATCACCCAGAGTGGCGATTTCAACTCAGCTTTTAGCCTGCAAATTGGTAACAACCACACAAAAGAAATTACCCAGACAGGTTCCAATGGCCGCGCTTTTAACTTCCAGATCGGCGGTGAGAGTAATACCGGCGTAATCCTCCAATAATTTCAGCCAAAATTCAGAAGCCCCCGGTAATACACTGCGGGGCTTTCGATTGCGAAATCTACAGGAAAAAGAAGAAGGGAAAAGTCGTTGTGCAGCCCCGCGAGAGCGGGGAACAACTAGGATGCACTCCGACAACTTCTCCATCGTCGGTTTATCCCCGAGCATTCAGGGAACACCTTGCGCAAAGCACTAAGGCTATGCCTTATCCGGTTTACCCCTGTACAAACAGGGAACAGTCGCGCAAAAGGAGCGCGATCATAGCACACCCCCATTGCATCCCCGAGCTTTCGGGCAACATTTTCAGAACTAATGTCCGTGCGCTATCGGCTACGGTCCAGCCCCGCCCAGCGGGGGAACAAACTCAGGTGTCGGCACAACCCAACCCCACACTCGGTTTACCCCCGCAACTGCGGGGAATAGCCCGAATAATTACCGTGCAGCTTTGACGATTTTCCACGGTTTAACCCCGCCTGGGCGGGGAACAGCCTCAGTTAAGATCGCCTTATTGCGCAATTACCGGTGCAACTCCGCTTATGCGGAGAACCTATTCGGAAAGGAGTGTATAACAGGATACCCTCCGGTTTAGCCCCGTATATACGGGGAACAATATCAAGCTGGTTTGACCATCATATCACCGGTCGATTTATCTCCGCTGATGCGGGGAACTCACTAAATCTGCCTATTTGCTATCCGCTAAAGTCTTAGTATCGTTGCAGATACTTTTGAATCCCAGCCCTCGCTCTCAAACACTTCCAGCTGTATAAAAACTCTATTTATCCCAATCAGATTCGGCGGATTAACATCAATCCACAACCAAATGCTTTGGCCGGCCCCATACCCGCAAAAATATTTTTTATAAATAATTCGGGTTCAGTAACCAAAAGCTCTCCCCGGTAATCCACAGAACTGAAACCAGCACCGCGCTGCTTTTTATGTAACAAATTCCAACGATACCCATTGCAGTGAAGCTTTGGTGGGTAAATATCAAATCCGAGGCGCGTTCCCCGGTGAATTAACCAGCTGCGGGCGGCAGTCTGGCTGACATCCTGTAACCGGGTTTCAATCTGCCCCTGGTCAAACTGCTCCGGCTTTTCCTGCACCAAGCTCTGCTTCAGCTGCCCTTTGCCACCTTCAACAGGTAAACCATGCAATTCGCACTGCTCCCGCAACCAATGGTATTGAGCATCCATCAGCACATCGTGCCGCTTGCCGCGCTTTTGCCCTTCAGTTTTACGCGCCACTGTAGGGTTCGCCCGCAGGCGGAAGGCCAGCCGATCGCCGGGGTTTAAGCGGGGCTCGAAGATTTTAGTCTCTACCAAAAATATCGGATTGTCCTGCGCAGGCCGGACTTTAGACAGCAGGTAATACACCGGTAGATTGCGTTTGCTAAGCAGCTGTTCCCGCGAGGATTCCTCACGAAATAAAAAACGCTCATCACCATCAAAAAGATCCCACAAGATTTGATGAATACCGTAGCTGTTTTCGCTGAGCAACCGTGCCAGCTGCTTCTGCACCGCCAGCGAGGGAGATAGTTGAACTCTGGATAAATACATAGCCGCTCCCTTATGACTGCCAGAGATTTTCAATACGCGGCTGGAACTGCCAGCGCTTGCGAGATAGGGGCTGATCGAGACGGCTAAGCCGCTGTACAGATCCTGCTGAAAACACTCCATCTTCCGCAGAGAAATCATCCAAGCTACCCTCCCAGTAGTAACGACAACTCTCTTCAGTGGGCAACCAGCGCTCCTGCCGGGCCCATTCCGGTTGGTAATCCAGCAACTCCGGGGATTCATAATGGTCCAGGGCGCTACGGAAGTTGTCCGCACCGATCACCCGTGCGGCAGTGGGGGCTGAAAGTGGAAATGCTTTTCGCCCCAGATAGAGGTGATACTTTGGCCGGGCCAGGGCTTCACACAGCTCCGCCAGAGACCAGTTAGCCTCTTCACAGGATCTCAGGGCCACTATCGCCTGCGCATCCACCAGATACTCCCTGCGGGATAACAGGGTTCCCAGACGCGCTTTCCCTACAACCAGCTCATCCCGGCGCGTATGGTAGCGGCGCTTGCCAGCGGAATCTGGGACCTGCACCGTGTGGAAATCCTTTAGCAAAGTACCTACATTCAGCACCTTTACCGCCTGGCGATATTGCTGGGCCAGGTTCTGGTGTAAGTCCTCTCGCTCCCGGGGTATCCCCAGTGCCGCACCAAATAGTCCCGCGATAGCGGATTTACCCGGGTAGTGTGCGCTGTGGCGGGATTCCCCCACAGCCACTTCCCCCCAGGAAGCCATGGCACCGTACAGACGAAATACTAGGTATTCCATAGCGCCACCTATTCGCTGACAAAGGCCAAAAGTTCCTCAATATTACCTTCGCCAGTTACGGCATTGAGAACATAGCGGCTATCAGCACAATCCCCGTACACTTTATCGAAACTCTGCAATTGCTTTTGAAGTGCATCAATAGCGTCATGGGCGTAATCCTCGCTATAGCGATCAACCGGCTTCAGGTAGGCCGCAGAGAGAGAGCGCGGTTGCTGGTCACCGGCTTCGGCCACGACATAAGAGGCATAGGCACGGCTGGCATAGCTGTTTTGTTTACCGCTGGGAGAAACTTTAAGGATTGTCTCAGTTAGCGCAGCTACGGCTCGATCGGCCAGGGGTTTATCCCCGCCAAGGTTTTCAATTAGCAGCTCTTTGTTAATGCAGATATAGGAATAAAATAATCCCGCAGCAAAACCCGCCTCACCCAAGTGAGCAGCACCGGCATCCTCGCTGCGATCATTCAGGTCGTCTACCGCAGTAAAATAATCATCTTCAATCACTACAGAGTGAGCCGAGAGTGCATGGGCCACCTGGCACGCCGCCTCAACGTTATAGGTGGGCTTGGAAGCGAGCATACGGCCAAACAAAGCAATATCCACCGCCATGTTTTCCTTGCGCAATAAATCCAACTCCGTCTTATCCGGCTCCCGCCCCTCTTCTGCCAAGGTTTTCAGTAGTGCATTGATCCCGTTTTGCTCAGCACTACTGAGGTGAACTAACTGCTCGATTTCCAAATCGGCCAGAGGGTTATCTTTTTCCGGCTTTTTTAACTTACCGAATTGCTCGGCAACTTTCTGTGCCCACAATTTGGCCTTTTTCTCAGAGACACCCAGATCCAATAAAGTCTCATATGCCAGTACCCCCTGACGCTTGGTTCTGGTGCCAATGAGGCTATCCCCCTGCTCCGTTGCCAATACCTGCTGGAACAACTCCGACGTTCGCCAGTGACGCTTAAGGCTCTGGGAAGAGATTCGCAGGCGATCACAACCTCCCATCTTCGCTGTTTTTGGCCGCCCCAAGTCATCCCGATTCAGGTTCGCAGGGGGATAGGCGGTCAATACATGCAATTGAATAAAGCGGCTCATAAATCTCTCCTTGTTGCGACCGTCAGGCCATCACATTACTTCGATTCATTTCTCAGGTATCTGATCAACAGTCACTGTCAATCGGTCTGGCTTTGCTCTGTGCTTAGTGTTGTTATGGGAATAGCATTTAAAATATTTTTAGGCCCCTAAGACCCCTTTAATTTGTAATTCTCTAAATACTTCTCAGTCTGGTAATACGGCGTAGTAATCAGTTGCCCAACGCACAGCTAGGCGTTCCTGTGGATGTCTTGCGGGAATCGTGCGCATTTCTCTTTGCCAGTGCAGCAAATCATTGGCAAGAGAAGCTATATTGGCTCTGCCATCCAGCAGGGCCAGGGCCCGTACTATGCGGCGGTAAAACTCAGCCGTATCGCGACTTTTTTGCAACTGAAAAAAACGTAGCTCACTTAAAGGGGGGCGCCCGCCTCTCTCCCGGGGCATAGCCAGGGACCGGGCAAAACTGATATCCATAGCCTCGCTGCTGTCAACATCAATTGTTTTGCTGGTGTTATCAGTTTTTACGTGTGCAATTACGGTGGCTACCAGAGCCGCATCTTCGATACGAATTTGCTCATCTTTCTGCCAGCGCTCAGGCATATCCTTTAAAAAACGGATAAAGGCGGGAGTAGGCATTACATCCATAGGCTCCACCGCACGGCGCAAACGCGCTCGATCGGCCCTGCCAGCTTTGTCATTGAGCCAGCGGTGCCACTCGCGCAGTCGGCTCACATCTGTATCGCTAAGATATTGATATCCGGCCATCACAATTCCTCCTGTTGTTGCTCAACTTTGGCTGTATTATCCAGAGCCTTTAAACTTGCCAGACTGGCGAGCTTATTTCTTAAAAAACGTCGCGCCCGGGTCACTCGCTGCAATTTCAGGTCTTCCGCAGAGCCCTCCATTGACCAATGATCAAACTGCGCCAAGGCCGTTTTTTTCAGTGTGTGTACCCAGGCAATAGCCACCGGTGCAGGTGTTAATTGGGATTTCTTGGATTCGAGGGATAATTGCTTGAGCAAGCGATAAAACTGGCTTTCCGTCGCCTGCCAAAACGCCTGATCGACAAATGAAAAATCCCCTTTAGCCTCATTAGGGTTATTAAACCAGGCAGCCTTGACCCTAAAGCGCAGTTCTTTCAAAGTATCTTTTGCAGCCGTTAAAAGCTGCCCTGCCAGCTGAATAAATAGCGACCGGTACTCGGGGGAAATAGGCAGTACTGGCATTTCCTGTTCATACCAGCAACGTGCTTTCATATTGTCCATGTCATAGCCAAATCCCCACAGGCGTACATCGACATTCGAATCCAGTTCTTCGAGAATTTCCGCATATTCCTCATGGAACAAGCGCACCGCCCCGCTCGCTTCATCGCCATTTGAATGGTCATTCCACATAAGACCCAACCAATGCCGATAACCGAGACCACTCTGTTGACCTTTCAAACTCAAGGGTGGGGCTTTTTTCTTGGGATCACGTCGATAGGGCGTCAGGGGATGAATCCAGGGACCCTCGTAATTAATGCCATAATTCTTAGTGGTATATTCCCGGATTAATTGATTCGTCTGCTCTCCACAAAGGTCGCAGTAATCCTTGCCTTCTCTCGGGATTTGGAAACGTATCCTGCGCGGCATACCCCAGTACATTTGCAGAGGATGGGTATCATTGGGAGACGTAGAGGAACCTTGTTTGTCAGAGAGGCGGGAGGGAGCGAGCCAGGGGAAGATACAACTATCAGAGCTTTCAGACCTCGCCCCAAACTCCTTTTGTGGCAAGATATTGAGCCACAATTTCTGCCAAAGGTTGGCATCTTCTGCCTCTGGAATTATCAATGTGGTCAAAGGGCCACCACCACGCAAACTCGTTCTATGCCCCACTCCTCCGGAGGGGGCGTTAATTTGCAAGGTAAACAAGGCACTAGCGGCACAGCTGGGACATACACCCTGCACCCTACCGCCCTTAATAAATAGATCCTGATTATCTCTACAGGTTTTACTGCCCGGCGCCTCAATCAGTAGGGCAGCAATCGACTTTGATTCCCCCACACTCAATTCCAAGTCCTGCATAAATGCAGGCCCGGACTCTTGAAACAATTCAAAATTGGGAGCGTAGTTTTGCAGCCGTGATTTCAGTGTTTCCTCAGTAGGCGCCTTTTTCCAGTAGACTCCCCAATCATCGACACTTTCAGGTGCAAAAGCTGTTTGCAACAGGCCAATTAAAAACTGGAACAGCGCCCCGCGAAAATCCGGTCGTACCGTGCAAATATCCACGACAGGATTATCCACCTCGGCAATTTGCCAAGGAGCAATTCTTTCCTGCATACCGCATCGCCGGATAATTGGCAGCCAGGAATCTTCAACCAAATTCACCACGATCCTCCCTGATCCAGTCTCCGCCCTCTTACTCCGTTATAGCCATGCTTTTTTCAAGAGCTAAAGGGAACAGTTACACTCAGAGCAGTGCGAGCGCCTCTGCCTCATTTTTGAGTGCTCAATCTCTCAGCGTCACTGCCGGGACACTAATTCCGTTACCTTATGCCACTCTGACTGGGGAAAAATGATCTGGCTCAAGTCTGGGCATCTTTCTCACTTTCCGCACCGGAAATCAGGGTCGCGCCTACTACCTCACACAAAGAAAAGTGCTCAGTTATCGCATAGACCACACACAAGATAAGGGTATTAATCCCATTCGCCTCTCTATATGGGAATATTCCTGTACAGACAATTCCCCCACCCTTTAGCCTGCATCAGCTATTGACCTCAATTGTTAATCAACAGATACAAAAAAGCCCCTTGATGGGGCTCAAAACTAGCGACAGATTCTATTGTGAAGGAAATTTAACGAATCGGTATCCAGCTCAATATAAGTTCATCACTTTTAACCGGCCGGTAGCTATCGGCACTGAATCGCCACTACTAAGCCGTTCAACCCTTACCGACTTCAGATAAAAGAAAAGACTTTATTAACTGCTTCTGACTCTGCTACAGAGCTGACATCATTTCTATTAGGTGTGCGGTGATCCACTACTTTTGATTGTATGGATATACTAGATTGGAGTTCGACTGTGAAAGTGCCGGCAATTATTACCGACACTTTCATACTATTAACTAGAAAATTTCGTAGGTGAAAACTTTTAAATTTACATCTTCAATAGCCTCTAAATCACCCTGAATATCAACTGTCAAGGTATCGCACATATCCGCGGCAATTGAACCATTATCTATCGTTAAGACTACTTCATTGCGAAAATCTGAAATGGGCACATTCGTATAAATATTTTTATCGTCCCTATCAACCCCTATTGCAGTTTGAGTACCATCTTTGGCAACACAACTTGCCGTGATCGAAACGTCATACACATAGTCAAAAATTTTAGGATGATTTTTAGTGTAGCAACGCTCTCCCCTATGGGAATAACGACAAACGACATCTGGCCTCAACCGTCCCAAACCAGATACAATCGCAGTAATATCGAAACTGATTTCTTGCGCACTATCACCCAAGATATCAATCTCAGCAATTCGCCGAGTATCCGAAGTATAAGAGTACTCAGTAACATTATGCTTAACGCCGCTAATAAAAGTCATTTCTGCAAAAGACTGACTCGCTAACAACAAGGCAAACACCGGCAACATAGACTTCAAAAACTTCATTTTTCATCCTTAAAAAAATAATCGAGCAGGCAGTATAAATACCCAAATATTAACTAGCAAGAAGATCCAAACAAAAAATTAAAACTATAAATACTTCAGCAATTACAGCAAAAAAACCTATATATTCAGCCTGCATTCACACTCAGTATGCCTTACAAAAATCTCAAAAAAATATAAATCAAAACTCAAATTAACCCATTATTTAAATCTCCACTTATCTTTTCTCGTCACAAAATTGCAGATCACAACATCCCCATCAAACAACAGGAAACCACATAAAGACAAACTTAGCTTTTATTTGAATATTGCCCCGCGATTAAAAAGCAATAATTAACAAAGCAAAGGAAACATCTATCACATCGCAGACATCGACAACATGTTTAAGTGCCTTATGATATTAAAAAGCTAAAACAAACAAAGTAATAAAATATCAATTCAGCTAGCCTAAAGCTTATTCTCGATCGAATTACAGATTAAGTACTCTTTTATTTTACTTAAAGTACACCATCTCGATTACAAGGTAGCTCCTGGGTTATCTCAAACTGGTTAAGTTGATTTCACTCATTCCAACCACTTTTCTTTATTGCTGAATCTAGCATCAATACTCTTCAATCAATTTTCTGCCACCACTTGATCTACTGATGGAGAAGAAGTAGCAGATATTGACTCCAACTATCCACTCTTTTCCTTATGATCAGCTGATACCCTTCAGAGTCGAAATCTGATGACCTACCATCCTAAAGAGAAAGCAATATCAGGAACCAGCTCCGTTTTTGAGAACTAAGTCTCTCAGCGTCACTTTAGGGGCACTAACTTTATTACCGCATGTCACCCTGATTAGAAAAAATACCTCACCCAAGTCTGGGTATCTTTTCCAGCTCACTAAGGAAGTGTATGTACGGTTGCTTATCAGCCAAAAATCGACTGCTATTATATAAACTGTAAAATATGCAAGGTAATTGCATCAACTTCGGTCATTATTTTGATACTTAAACCCTTTAGTGCAAAGTTATTAGAAACAAATATTAGCTAATTACTTTTAGCACCTCTGCATTTGAACATTAAAAAAGCCCCAAAATAGGGGCTTTACGTTTACTTACTAAGAATTATTTAATCGAAATTTGGCACCAAAATAAGAGCTTCATTTTTTATCTTACCTGCATCCACAGAGACAGCCTCACCATTACTTAGCCTCTCAACCTCAACTGACTCTAGGGTAATCGAAAAGGCCTTACTTACGGGCTTTTCTTCTGGCTCAACTATGTTATTCGAAGAATCAGCACAACCACCAACAAAAGCAGCGATAACTAAAACAAAATAAAAGCGCACATTGGATTTTAAAGGTTTCATATATCCACCAATTAATAGCAGTAATTCCGAAAAACTCTCTGAGGTTTTAAAATTCATACGTCACCAGAAACTGGGCCTCACCAACGGGCAACTGAAACTTTTTGAATAAATCTAACTTCAGATAGCCATTATCAATTGAAAAGAGACCATCGCCGATTAACTCCGAATTACTGGCAATTCCATTGTTATCCATATCCAAATACAAACGCACCCTCTGTATGTCCGATACTTCATCCAACTCACCATCGGCCTTGAGTGTGAGTGACTTCAGCATCGCATCAGCAGAGTCACTCTGTAGGGAGAAAGCCAACACCGGTGCCTCCTCCTCTAACTGAAACTGTGAATTCTCAAGTGCATAGGATTTTATATTTACAATAGGTTCTTTAACATTGAGGGTCGCGACAGCACCAGGATCGACAATAATGCCATTCATCTCTCCGTCATCATCATTGAGGCCACCATCTACCAAGCTAAGCTGGATACAAAAATGGCCCTCATGGAGCCCAGGCTGGTACTTCTCACTACCCGGCTCAGGACAATCACCCAGCTGCCCCAGTGCAGAAGATACACGGTTAAATTCATCCTCAATAAAATCCACCCATCCAACACTTTGGCGATATTTCAGATAACGAGCACCTTCGAGTAAAGCGGCATTTAAAGGGACAACAATGTTAGCGCTTTCCCCAAAATCTGTATCGTAAATAACAAAGTCAAAAATACCATGCAGGAATTTATAGCTATTCTGTCCTGCCAAATTATCCTCAAAGAGATTATCTATATCCTCTAACGTAACCTGGCCCAATTGTTGACCGGCAATATAGGCACTATCACCAAGTCTCAAGCTTGTCCCTTCAGAGCTTTGCATCACTGCACCAGTTCTATTTACCGGCAGCTGGGAACGAACCGCTACCCTATCTAGATAGTCCGGTATTCGATCACCATCTAAATCTAAGAATCCCTCAACGCTGTCACTCAGCCCATCCTGATCAGCATCCTCATTATCGGACAATACAGGGGCACTGCCATCCACTCGCAATATCAGCTTCGCAGTATCTGACAAACCACCAGAATCTGTAACAGTAACAGTAACTTCGAAAGCTCCCGACAAACCTGCTGGATCAAAGGTAAATACGCTTTCACCAGAGTCGTTAAGCTGAACTAGCTTTGGGCTGTTCCAACTATAGGTAAATGGGTCCAGCTCATACTCATCTGTGACCCAGGCTTGAATCTCTGCCGGTCCCTGATCCTCATAAATTACAGCCCTGAACTGGCCAGCTTGAAATAGCTTTGCCGTAACTTTGGGGTAAAAGTTAAATGTAGCGCTAGGTATAAGTGGAATACTTGAAATAGCAACTAAACTGTCACCATCAGCCCAATCTTGGAAACTAATCGTTGACCCAATAACACAAAAGCTATCACTGTCCTCGGAGAAATCACTAGCACCGCACCCGTTATCAACTAAAGGGAATTTAGATAAATCAATAACAGATACTTCATTACCTTCTACTGGAGATTCGAAATTAATATAGGGTAATTCTATCTCAGCACCTGTTAAATCCAAGGTCAGCACTACCGAACTGAATACACATGTCGTATCGAAGCCTCCATTGGAAATTGTACTAGACTCAACCGCTTCGCCCGAGCATCCCTCACTAGGGTTTGCCGAGTCTTCTCCTGCGGGCATAACACCCATGAAAGAAACAACGGTATCAACTGTAGTAAGGTTATGTATTTCCGCCGATTGAGCATGTCCCAGAAGGCCTGAGTGTTCATTTAGAATTGTAAATTCCCCTCCATTGAAGTTTATATATAAATTACTGATGGAATAGCCATTACCTTCAAAGGTCGCAGTAAACGGGTTTTCACTTGTACCGATTGGCTCCCAGCCCAAGCCCTCGTTCCAGTACTCATCATTCGCATCAACATAACTATCGCCATTGGTATCAAAATTCAGGTCTTTGGTCAGCTCAAAGCCATAACAGCCACTTTCTGGGCAACCATAGTTACTACTGTATAAAGTTGATCCGTCTAGGTTGTTACGAATCTCATTAAGATCTTTGAAACTGCGAATCTCAATCAGACCATCATTATCAATATCAAGATCAAGATCAGAAAGAGAGGCGTCAGCTGATACACCTTCCATGGACAGTAGCCCGACAAATATTACTAACCCCCGAAGTGTCGAAAGCTTTTTGTATTTAGTGGTATAAGACTTCAATCGAAAACTCCTTTTTCTATTTTTACCAAAAATCTCAGCCGATTTTTAATTCACTTTCAGAACTCGTGCCGAGAATAGGGATCGCGAAAGGGAAGCAAAATAGTTACTAACTTGATACCGAGCAACTGGAGTAATCCAGTATCCATCCCCCCAAATAAACCCGCAACCAAACCTCCCGGAAAAGCTATTACATAGAATTACAGGCCTACTAGTGAATGTTTCCTGCCTACAAAATCACATCAACCACCGGTGAGCTCTTCAGATGGCTTATAAATTATTGGAGAGGCACCTGGTCTTCAATGAGTGAGCCAGGAAGGGATATTCAAGGCTATGCAGGGCAACTCCTGACAAAGTGAAAGGTTAATATTTTTATTTTTTAAATAGTAAAAAGCCCGGACCAGCCGGGCTTTTTGGGTGATTCTGAGCTTCTTCGTTTCTTGATCAGTGCGGGACTTGAAAAATAACTTCTAGCCAGTGGTTACGGGACGTATAGGAAAGCACAACAAAAAAGTAACACCACTTTGAATCCTCCCTCTACTGAGGCGTCTCAACGACTGAGCGTGATGCTGAAATTCAAGCGTGACTTCACCTACTCCAAATCGACAAAGTGCGAGGTTACCTAATACTGAACAGGCAAGCCGGCTTTAGCAAAAGTGGTTCTCAAAAGACCCCAAAGGGAGTCCAGAATCGCCCCCCCCTTACAACCCTTGGTGGTTGGCAAGGTCCAGGACTTCAAACAGTATGGACCACCAAGACCGCACTATTCAGCTATACATATGCGCGCTTGTAAAAATTTTCATTCGTCTTCGCTATACATACCAGAGTAAAGCCACGTTGAGAAACCGACGAATATTGCACCAACTACAAGATAGCCAATCACCCACAGCCATGGAAAGGCAAGAAGCCAATGCAGGACATAAATTAGGACGAGTATACTAAAACTTATAGACAAGCAACTGCGTAGGGTAGGCATAATTATTCCCTGACTTAGTCAAATAGCTAGTAGTCCATATCATTTCTTGCTGAAATGACTAGCTCTCTACTTGGCCAAAATTGAGATCTAAAGCTGATCTCAGGGCTCAAGCTATATTGATTACATTACTTTGCGTATTGAGCACTGAGCGGAAGAGCCGCATTCGGAGCTACCAGATATCCGCAAGCCAATGATTCTTGCCGCTTGGTTTGGCTGGCTTGTTTTGAGTTGAGTATCTATCTGTAAGGGCCATTGGTGCCTCTACCAGTTTCTAAATTGAACTAGGTAGCACCAAATGTAGCACCAGATAGCACCGGGTGACAACGAACGAGAACGGAGGGCTGTGTACCCTTCAGATAGCAAAAAGCCCGGATTTACCGGGCTTTTTGGATGATTCCGAACTTCCTCGGATCTTGATGTGGTGCCCAGGGCGGGACTTGAACCCGCACGAGCATAGCTCACTACCCCCTCAAGATAGCGTGTCTACCAATTCCACCACCTGGGCAAAAATCTTTTACTGCTGTTCCTCACTTTCCTGGTTAGCAGCTGGCTCTTCTGAACCGGTGCTGTCTGCAGGAATCTGCGGGATATCGCCAGTTTCCAAATCTGTTTCGAGCTGCGGGATATCGCTATCGATAGCCGGCAGTTCTTCGGCTGGGCCAATTTGCTGCACCGCTGCTGGAATTTGCGGAAGGTCCGCATCAACGTTGGTGCCTGCACCTTGCTTAGCCAGGATGGCCAGGCCGAAACTGGTGACGAAGAATACCGTCGCAAAAATTGCTGTCAAGCGGGAAAAGAAATTTCCGCTACCTTGACTGCCAAAAACTGTCTGGGACGCGCCCGCACCAAAGGATGCACCGGCTTCGGCACCTTTACCTTGCTGCAACAAAATCAGGCCAATAATGCCCAATGCGGTCAAAACGTGTACAACTAATACCAATTTTTCCATTTTCTGGAAACTCTCTACCGGGGTCTAAACAACCCGTTATTCAGTATTCGCCAACCCGCGTGCTGTCAATTCAGACAGCAGCGCGACAAATCTCAGCAAACTCGCCGGCATCCAGCGAGGCTCCACCCACCAGGGCGCCATCAATATCTGCCTGGGCAAAAAGCTCCCTGGCATTTGCGGATTTTACACTACCGCCATATAAAATCTGTACTTCAGCACCCAAATCTCCCAACTGCGAGCGAATAAACGCATGTACAGCTTGGGCTTCATCAGGGGTAGCAGTTTTTCCGGTGCCAATGGCCCATACCGGCTCATAGGCAATCACGGACTGCTTCCATCCAGCCGAATCAATGATATCGGCAACCGCTTGAAGTTGTTCTGCAACCACTTCGAGAGTGCGCTCCTGCTCGCGTTCTTCAAGGGTTTCCCCGACGCAAAGTATTGGAGTCAATCCCGCCTCTTGGGCCGCAACAAATTTTTTCGCCACTAACTCACTGGTTTCTCCGTAGAGACTACGGCGCTCAGAATGCCCGACAATAACGTAACGGGTATTCCAATCCAGTAACATGCTAGCGGAAACCTCACCAGTAAACGCCCCTTTGGGCTCCTGGCTAAGGTCCTGGGCACCCAAGCTGAAACCTCCGCTCTTTTCCGCCGCATCAGCCACCAAGCCGAGGTATGGAAAAGATGGGCAAACAACAACACCGGACTTCACACCTTCGAGGTTGAGTTCGGTGAAAAAACGTTCGGCAAACTCGCGGCTGCCGTTCATTTTCCAGTTTGCTGCTACTAGCGGTGTTCGCATGTGTGCTCCTTCAAGGGGCGCAAATCTTAGCGACATTGACGCCAACATACAACCAAAATTATACGAGTTTCTTCTGCGCCCCAAGAGGACCGATTTACTACGGGTTAAATCGCAGCAGATCAGTTATTTCCAATTCGCTCCACCACGGAGGAAATATCTTTGGCCAGCTGTTCCACCAGGGCGCTGTCGCGGCCTTCAACCATTACCCGGATCAGAGGCTCTGTGCCAGATGGCCGCAGCAGCACACGTCCGCTGTCTGCGAGCTGACGTTCTGCATCGACAACAATGGCCTTAACGTCTGTGTGATCGAGAACACCATCGCGATGAGCCAGTTGCACATTAATCATGTGCTGGGGGAACATTGTCATACGGGATTTAAGCTGATGCAAGGGCTCATCAAATTCACACAGGCTACGCAGTACCTGCAGTGCGGCAATGATACCGTCGCCGGTGGTAGAAGCATCGGCACAGATAATGTGGCCTGACGACTCGCCTCCCAGCTTCCACTGATTAGCTGACATTTTCTCAAGCACATGGCGGTCGCCCACTTTGGCTCTCTCAAACGGAATTTTATTTTCGCGCAGTGCGAGCTCAAAACCGTAATTGCTCATCAAAGTGCCGACAACACCACTGCAACCGCCCAGGAATTTATGCTGGTGCATAGCGATGATATACAGCAGCTGATCGCCATCGACCAATTCCCCATTGGCATCGACGAACAACACCCGATCCCCGTCACCATCAAAGGCTATTCCCAGGTCCGCACCGCGCTTAACCACGGCTCGTTGTAATTGCTGCGGTTTAGTGGAGCCGCAATCAAGATTGATATTGAGTCCATCGGGCCCAGCCCCTATTACGCTGACTTCTGCTCCCAGTTCACGAAATACCATTGGCGCTACGTGATAAGTGGCACCATTTGCGCAGTCGAGAACAATTTTCAGCCCCTCCAAGGAGAAACCCCAGGGCGTGGAAGCCTTGCAGAACTCAATGTAACGCGCGGCTGCATCATCAACACGATAGGCGCGACCGAGATCGTCAGAAGTTTCCATTGGCAGCTCGAGAGCGGCTTCGATCTCCAGCTCAACCTCATCCGGCAACTTGGTACCTTCAGCACTGAAAAACTTGATGCCATTGTCATGGTAAGGGTTATGGGAAGCGCTGATAACAATGCCTGCACCGGCATGGAAAGTCCGGGTCAGGTAGGCAATCGCCGGAGTCGGCATTGGCCCCAACAGGGCGACATCAACACCGGCATTAATCAGACCTGCTTCGAGAGCCGCCTCGAACATATAGCCGGAAACCCTGGTGTCTTTACCAATAAGAATGCGAGGTCGACGGTGATGTTTCTCTTTGAAAGTTCTCCCTAATACCTTGCCCGCAGCGTATCCGAGGCGCAGCATAAAATCGGGAGTAATTGCTCCCGTACCAACGCGACCACGAATACCATCAGTACCAAAATACTTTCTTTCCATAACGCTTCTCAATTGTGTACTTCGCCGCTTTTCTGTTCTGTCGGAAAACCACAACAGGACCCTGCGGCTTAAGGTCTCTGTAAGACATCACTCATCAAATTTCGCTGCAAACCAATTGCTGCATGCGCAACACATCCACGGTTTCCGCAACATCGTGGACACGTAAAATTCTTGCACCCTTTTGCGCAGCTAACATGGCCAAGGCCAGGCTACCGGGGAGGCGGCCATCTACATCTCGATCGAGCAGGCGGCCGATCATCGACTTGCGCGACAAGCCTGCCAGTATGGGCATATCCGACGGCGCCAGCTGCGACAAATTACGCAACAACGCCAAATTGTGCTCATCGGTTTTGCCAAAGCCAAAACCCGGGTCGAGAATGAGCCGGTTCCGTGTCACGCCCAGATCGATACAGAGATCGACCCGTTTCTGCAAATACCTGGCGACATCCTCTACAACATCAGTGTAAGACGGATCATCCTGCATAGTGCCGGGCTGACCCTGCATATGCATCAAGCAGATTGCCAAGCCACTCTCTGCGGCTGCTTCCAGTGCTCCTGGGCGCTCAAGGGCACGAACATCATTGATCAGTCCCGCCCCCACCGCAGCTGACTCGCGCATCACAGCCGGGGTACTGGTATCGACAGAGATAATCGCGTCAAAGTTCGCTTTGATCGCCTCCACCACCGGCGCTACCCGATCCAGTTCCTGCTGCTCGGTGACCGGCGATGCGCCAGGGCGTGTCGATTCTCCGCCAATATCCAGGATTGTCGCTCCCTCAGAGAGCATCTGTTCTGCTCTCTGCAGAGCCAGGGTCAAGTCCAGGCTACCGGAGGCATAGCAATTGCCACCGTCGGAAAAGGAGTCCGGCGTTGTATTCAGAACCCCCATAACCACCGGTTGGGAGAGGTCTAGGGTGTGGTTACCACAGATAATTTTCATTGGCTGAAATAAAAAATGCCGGATTGGAACAGGCTATTGCCCTATCCCCAACCCGGCATTTGGTTTTGTCCAGTTAGTCGCTTCGGAGAATCAGTGGCCGTTTAATGGGCCGCCGACGGTATTGCTCTTATCCGCCTCAGTTGAGGCCTCTGTGGTTTCAGTATCCTGGGTCGGGCTGTTTCCACCAGAGCCGAAGTTATTGTCTTCCCAATCCCTCGGTGCGCGAACTTTGCGGCGAGCCATAAGATCGTCCACCTGCTCCGCATCCAGGGTTTCGTATTCCATCAGCGCATCTTTCATCGCTTCAAGAATATCTCGGTTATCTTCCAACAGCTTTTGTGCTCGCTCGTAGCAGACATCGATAATACGGCGCACTTCTACATCAATTTCATTGGAAGTCTTGCCGGAAACCGGATTGCCCTGACCGGGCTGGCCACTTTCATCTTCGCCGTAATGCAATGGGCCGAGCTTTTCGGACAAGCCCCACTTGGTCACCATACTACGCGCCAAGTCAGTGGCCCGTTCGATGTCGTTGGAGGCGCCAGTCGTAACACCGTCGATCCCCAGGGTCATTTCCTCGGCAATACGGCCGCCAAACAGGGAGCACAGTTGCGATTCAATCGCGCGCTTAGACAGGCTGTACTTGTCTTCCTCAGGCAGGAACTGGGTGACACCCAGGGCGCGGCCACGGGGAATAATAGTTACTTTGTGTACCGGGTCATGCTCGGGTACCAGTCGACCAATAATGGCGTGACCGGCCTCGTGGTAAGCGGTATTCACCTTTTCCTTTTCATTCATCACCATGGACTTGCGCTCGGCACCCATCATGATCTTGTCACGGGCGCGCTCAAACTCTTCCATGGTTACCGTGCGTCTATTGGCCCGCGCAGCAAACAGCGCAGCTTCATTGACCAAATTGGCCAGATCGGCACCGGAGAAACCAGGGGTTCCACGGGCAATCGTCTGTGGGTTCACCTTGTCATCCATAGGCACCTTGCGCATATGAACTTTGAGAATCTGTTCGCGGCCGCGAATATCTGGCAGCCCGACAAACACCTGGCGGTCAAAGCGACCTGGGCGCAGCAGGGCGTGGTCCAGTACATCCGGGCGGTTGGTCGCTGCAATAACGATCACACCCTCATTACCTTCGAAACCATCCATCTCAACCAGCAACTGGTTCAGGGTCTGCTCGCGCTCATCGTGACCGCCGCCAACGCCGGCTCCACGGTGACGGCCAACAGCGTCAATCTCGTCGATAAAGATGATGCAGGGAGCCTGCTTCTTGGCTTGGTCAAACATATCCCGCACCCGGGAAGCGCCCACACCAACAAACATCTCAACAAAGTCAGAACCGGAGATGGAGAAGAAAGGTACTTTTGCTTCTCCGGCAATTGCTTTGGCAAGCAGGGTCTTACCGGTACCGGGAGGGCCACACATCAGTACGCCACGGGGGATATTGCCACCCAGTCGCTGGAACTTGGTGGGATCGCGCAGGAACTCGACCAGCTCCTGTACCTCTTCCTTAGCTTCATCTACTCCGGCAACATCGGAAAAAGTTGTCTTGATCTGGTCTTCGCCCAGCAGGCGCGCCTTGCTCTTACCAAATGCCATAGGACCTGAGCGACCGCCGGCTCCGCCCTGCATTTGGCGCATAAAGAACATAAATACAGCGATAATAATCAGGATCGGGAAGCTGGCTACCAGAAGCTGCTGCCAGATACTCGGTGACTCAGGCTCGCGACCAACGAATTGCACATTGCTGCGAACCAGCTCATTGGTGAGTTCATCGTCGATAATCTGTGGCTGGATAGTCTTGAAGCGGCTGCCATCGGCTTTTTCGCCGGTGATTACCAGACCGTCTACGATCACGTTCTTAACTTGGCCCGACTGCACATCCTGAACAAAGTCGGAGTAACTGAGAGCCTCATCCCGTGACTGTGGTTTAAAGTTTTGAAAAACCATCAGCAGTACCGCTGCGATGATCAACCACAGTACTAGGTTCTTTGCCATATCATTCAAAGGGATAGCCCTCTCGCTTTCGCAATCAAAATCCGTTCATTCCGGCAACGCCGGCCACATCAATACCGGATAAAACCAGTATAGGTGCGGGGGGTCAACAGCCTTCGCCCCCGATACAGGTATCGCTTATACCATATGGGGAGTCAGACTAGAAATACGCCGATGTTCTCAGTCGCTCTCAACCCTTAAATCCTCGCGCCACCACGTATACTTCACGTGAACGGGGGCGGGAGGCGCCAGGTTTACGAGTTACGACACTGTTGTAGCTCCCACGCAAGTCGCGGATCAACTCGTCGAAACCCTCTCCCTGGAATACCTTTGCAACAAATGCACCACCGGGCTTAAGCACCTGCCGGGCCATATCGACCGCCAGTTCCACCAAATACATGGAGGCGGGCTGATCAACATCGCGTATCCCACTCATATTGGGGGCCATATCGGAAATCACAAGGTCTGCCAGTTCATCGCCCATGCGCTGTAACAGTTCACTGAGCACCGACTCCTCGGTAAAGTCCCCCTGGACAAAGTCCACACCGGCCAGCGGGTCCATCGGCAATATATCTGACGCCAAAACCTTACCTTTGTGCCCTACCAACTCCATCGCTACCTGGGACCAGCCCCCTGGAGCCGCACCTAGGTCGACAACAGTCATTCCCGGCTTGAATAAGCGGTCCTTATTTTGTAGCTCCTGCAGCTTGTAGCTGGCACGGGAGCGATAGCCCTCTTTTTGGGACTGTTTGACGTAATGGTCATTAAAATGTTCACGCAGCCAACGGTGGCTGCTCTTAGATCGGCCCATCGGGTACAATGCCTACAATCACTACAGCTTAATTATAAGAGCGGCCACTGGCCGCGATCGGGTCCGCCGAACAAACGCTGGCGACGATCGCGATCTGTGGCCGCTCCCACATCGAATTCCACAAAGTGGTAATGGAGTATTGTATGCCTTTAACCGCCGACCGCAAAAAAGCTCTTCGCTCTCTAGGTCACAACCTGAAACCTGTCGTAACCGTAGCCGGCAATGGGCTGAGCGAGGGGGTGATGGAAGAACTGAACCGTGCACTCGAAGACCACGAGCTGATCAAGGTCAAACTGATGATCGCCGACCGGGAAGTACGCCACCAAATCGTTGGTGAGCTTTGCGAAAAATCCTCATCCGAGCTGGTACAGGAAATCGGCAAGATTGCCCTGATTTTCCGTGCGGCGCAGAAGCCGGATATTCGCAAGTCCAACCTGCTGCGTTAAACAAAAAGGGGAGCTAATGCTCCCCTTTCTTTTCTCAACCAGTGGAAACAGGCTTACACATCACAGGCAACTCCCAGGATTCTCCATTGGACAGTCGCCTCAACCAGCACTTCTCACCATTGCCGACTAATTGAAACTTGATCGGCCGCCCCATATCCCGGCCAATCAGAGCCATCTTTTTGGGATCATTCTCAATCACCAAAATAGTATCGTCCACAAACACCCTCGGGCCTAGGGTCACATTAACCCCGCCCAGCGCTTGCGAAACTGCCACCTGCAACTTGCCCTGAATCTCCGGGCTCGTTTCCTGTAACAGTGCCGGTTGTGCAGTTTCAATATTTTGCTGGGAGGAGCAGCCAAGACACACCAATGCAAAACCACAAAGTTTAGCCAAAGCTGCCTTTTTCATTTTATTTCACCATTATGCGGTTACTGCGAGAGACTTCCTTGGTCACTCGTGCATTGAAAGCGGGGGCACCCTCGCTTTCACCGGAAATGGAGAATGCGCTAACCGCAATATCTCCACATTCGCCAGTCTCAATGTAATTCAACGCAGTGGCAAACCGCGCTTCATCAGCATCACCCAGGAGATTGTCAAAGTCATCCCCAATCACACACCCGGGCAAATCGGCATCAGTTCCATAATTACCATTGGGTACAAAACCATCGGAGTAATCGCCAAAGCCTTTTGCATTCACACCGGAGAACTGAATTGTGAAGTAAGTAGTGCCACAGTTATCCAGGGGGTAAAAACCGTAAGGCTTACCGCAAGTAGTCTCACCGATCTGAATAACTTCTACATCAATTCCGCGCAAGCCATTGATAATGGCCTCACTGGCTGAGCAGGTATTTTCACTGGTTAAGACAAACAGTCGCGACAGGTTTAAAGTCGGCAATTCTTCCCCGTATAAAGACTCATCAACAAAGCCCAGACCGGTCGAGTAGAATGGAGTCCCATCCAATGGCGCTCCGGTAACAGGGTTTGTTTCCGGGTGTTGATCATTAAATTGGGACGTTTCAAATACCTGTCCCGCAGTATTATCACCTGCGATCATATAAGCTAACTCTGCAGCGATATCGAGGTAACCACCACCGTTATAACGAAGGTCTAGTACTAAATCGTCAACAGACTCAGACTCAAGCTCGCTGACAGCATCAATCAATTCCGCTTCGGCTGTCGCAATATGATCATTGAACAACATATATCCGACTTTGCGGCCCGAATTTGTGTCCACAGTTTTAACATATTGAACAGGATCTGATTGCACTGGTGATGCAACCAAAGTGACAGTCTCAATCGTTGAAGAACCCAAAGGTCTTATTTCAAATACATGGGACTCACCATCGTTTTCCGGCCACATACCGTAATTTAAGGTATCGACATCATCACCATAAGCCAGGTCAACGCCGTCCACACTGATAACTTCTGCACCGCGGGTGATAATATCCGGCAGATTACCACCGTTTTCCTCATCCAGATAAGCGACTACCGCTTTACGTGGCGGCTTATCGGAAAGTAGGGCCCACTGGACACCATAACCAACGTACACACCAGATTCAGTTTGTGAATACCACTCATCTGACGGAACCGTATAATGGAAGCGGTCCTTTTCTCGACCGGAGGGAGTTAGAGCGAAAGTTCTTAGCTCTTCGAAATAAGCTAAAGAATCATCGAAGCTCGCTGGATCCTGGTCTTCAATCTCGTCGTACCATAGGTAGAGCTCATTACTCATTGAGCGCAGCCAGTTATTCTCGTCCTCGCGGGTGCCCGCTACATCAGCATAAGCTGAACCCGTTGCTGGGTCTGTGCCACTACGGGGAGCAACACACCGGCTCGCATAAGTTGAGACAGGCAGAAAGTTATCCTTTTCCCAAGTGCCGCCAACGGCAGTTGGCGTCTCAGAACCATCTCCACTATCAGAGTCAGAGCTACCTCCGCCTCCCCCACAGGCTGCCAAGCCTAAAGCTCCCAGAGTAACAACCCCTGCTAAAGCTAGCTTACGTAGACGGATTTCCATCCCCAAACTCCTATTAACCTTTTTATTAGTAAAGATATGTAAAGCGGTGGAGCCTACCACTATTTGAAAAAGGGTTCGATAACCAAGTTTTTCATCAAAAGAAATTGCTAAACCAAAATACAGAAAGGCCTGAAGAGGCACATCACAATTTGTGCCCCACCAGGCCTTTCAGTACAAAACAGGTTAATTACTATTAATAACCCGAGTCAGCAACTAATTGCCGACTTTACCCAAAACCCCCTGCAAACTATCTTTTGCATCACCGAACAGCATGCGTGAGTTTTCTTTGTAAAACAGCGGGTTAGCAACTCCCGCATACCCGGAAGCCATAGAGCGCTTAAGGATAACAACCTTACCAGCCTTCCAAACTTCCAATACCGGCATGCCTGCGATAGGCGAGCCCGGTTTTTCCACTGCATCCGGGTTTACCGTGTCGTTAGCACCGATCACCAAAACCAAATCTGTAGCGGGAAAATCTGGATTAATCTCATCCATTTCCAGAACGATATCGTAGGGCACATTAGCCTCAGCCAAAAGCACATTCATATGTCCGGGAAGACGTCCAGCTACCGGGTGAATACCAAAGCGCACTGTTTTGCCCGCTTTTCTCAGACGATCGGTCAAGTCACTAACCGCCTGCTGTGCATGGGCTACCGCCATTCCGAATCCGGGAACAATAATGATACTGTCCGCCGCATCCAGTTCATCCGCAAGCTCCTGTTGATCAATGGCAATTACTTCACCATCGACTTCCTCATCGGAAACTTCACCACCATCAGAGCCAAATCCACCGAGAATAACGCTGATAAAAGAGCGATTCATTCCCCGGCACATGATGTAACTCAGGATGGCACCGGAAGAACCCACCAAGGCGCCCACTACAATTAACAGGTCATTGCCCAGCATAAATCCGGTAGCGGCAGCGGCCCAACCGGAGTAGCTGTTTAGCATGGATATAACCACCGGCATATCAGCGCCGCCAATAGCCGCCACAAGGTGAATACCTAACAGCAATGCAATTGAGGTCATTAACAGCAAGTTAATAACCGTACCCGCATGCACATCTGCCGGTACAAACAACACACCTAGAACAATACAGGCCAAAATGGCAATCAAGTTAAGCCAGTGCCGGGCCGGTAGCATTAATGGTTTCCCGGAAACCAATCCCTGCAACTTACAAAAAGCAACCAAAGAACCGGTCAGGGTAATTGCCCCAATAAATACACCCAGGTATATCTCAGTGCTGTGGACAACATGAGCAGCCCCGTGTAACTCCACAACCGGGTCGAGGAAACCGCCCCAACCAATTAATACCGCAGCCAGGCCGACGAAGCTGTGTAGCAAAGCCACCATTTGTGGCATTTGAGTCATAGCCACACGCTTGGCTAGTGCCAAACCAATCACCGCACCGACGATCATGGCGATGGCGACCATCCAGTAAGCCCCGGCGGCCACTCCAGCAATAGTGGCGATAATGGCAACTGCCATTCCCACCATGCCGTAAATATTTCCCCTGCGCGCAGTTTCGTGACTGGATAAACCTCCCAGGCTCAAGATAAACATCACTGCCGAGAAGAGATAAGCCATTGCAATCATACCGTTCATCACTCTCTCCTCCCCTTACCGGCGAAACATTTTCAACATACGGTAGGTCACAAAGAAACCACCGAATATATTAATACTGGCCACCAACACGCCGATGAAAGCAAGCAGGCTCACCAAACCCGAATTGGCAATTCCAAGCTGTACTAATGCACCAACAACCACAATGCCGGAAATTGCATTAGTAACACTCATTAACGGAGTGTGTAGCGCATGGGTAACATTCCAAATCACTTGCCAGCCAACAAATATTGCCAGGACAAATACGGTAAAGTGCGAGACGAAATCAGGAGGTGCCACACGACCCAACCACAACAATAAGATTGCCGCGATCGCCCAAAATGCAAAAATAGATACGGGAGATTTTCGTTTCTCAGCTTTCTCCTCAACAATTTTCACTTCCTCAGTAGCTTTCACCGATGGCTTGGGCTGAGCCGAAATTTTTGGTGCGGGTGGAGGCCAGGTAATCTCACCGGATTTAACCACTGTGGCACCACGAATCACTTCATCTTCAAAATTGAGATTAATCTCACCATCTTTCTCTGGAGTTAGCTCCCCAAGCAGGTGAGCGAGATTGGTTGAATACAGGCGCGAGGATTGTGCCGCTGCTCGACTGGGTAGATTGGTATAACCAAGAATAGTGACGCCGTTCTGCTCCACTTTTTCATGAGCCACCGTATAGTCACAGTTACCGCCCATTTCTGCTGCTAAATCCACGACGACAGAACCTTTAGGCATACTGTCGACCATATCTGCAAGCCATAATTTCGGAGCGGGTTTCCCCGGAATTAAGGCAGTGGTAATCACAATATCCACTTCTTTGGCCTGCTCGCGGAACAGTGCCATTTCAGCATCAATAAATTCCTTCGACATCACCTTGGCGTAACCACCGGAGCCCGAGCCTTCCTCCTCAATTTCTACGGTGAGGAATTCAGCCCCCATGGACTCCACTTGCTCACGTACTTCAGCGCGGGTATCGAAGGCCCGCACTATAGCTCCCATGCTTTTTGCCGTACCTATTGCAGAGAGCCCCGCTACACCAGCACCAATAACAAGTACTTTTGCCGGGGGAATTTTTCCTGCTGCCGTGATCTGCCCTGTAAAGAAGCGACCGAAATTGTGGGCAGCCTCCACAACCGCACGATAGCCGGCAATATTTGCCATGGAGCTGAGCGCATCCATTTTTTGCGCGCGGGAAATTCTTGGAATCGACTCGACCGCTAGCGCATTGATATCGCGCTCGGCAAGCTTCTGTAGGAACTCGGCATTTTGTGCCGGCTTCAGAAAGGCGATCAGCGTAGCCCCTTTGGGAATCAGGGCCAACTCTTGATCAGTTGGTGCTTGTACTTTTAATACTATGCCCGCATCAGCCAGGCACTGTTGCATATCCTCACGGATTTCTGCACCGGCTTCAGCATAAGCTTCATCAGTAAAACTGGCCCTGTTACCAGCCCCCTTCTCCACCGCTACGGAAAAACCCAAATCGCGTAATCGTCTTACGCTATCGGGAGTCGCTGCAACACGTGCTTCTCCCTCTGCGGTCTCTCTAGGTATGGCTATAATCACCGCCGTGCCCCTCTTAGTTGATTTTATGAACTTACAGCTACATCTACCTCAAAAAGTATTGGATTGCCCAATTTATAAACAGATCGAGTGTAAACGTCGTCAAAGGGGATGAAAAGGGGGATAACCTGATAGCCGTAATTGGTGAAATTAATAAGACTATATATCCTGAATTGGCTATATAGACCTGAGAGAAATAAGCAAAAATTAGTCTCGCTCGAAACCTTTTCCCTGAAGTTAAATTGCTATTTGTTTATCCAAAATATAAGGGATTTTCCTTTTTGAATGGCCTCACCGATCAATTCACTATGAATTTTTAATCCAAAAGAATCCCCACGGTAGAGCAAGCACCTGCAAATAAACAGAAACTACAAAAATTTAGGGGTAACTGACTATTTTTAATAACCAAAAATAGATCACCAAATACATCATGTTAGTTAAATATTATCGGCGAATACGGATGCCACATTACGTTTATAACAAAAAATAACGCGCCATGTGACAGTCTATTCACGCAAACCACAAATGTGCAGATGATTTTGCTTCCATAGTACCAAGTCACACTTTTCTGCCTGAAAAATATGTACTAGCCCCCTACTTGTGCAAAAAAAACAATATCCGCAGAATGTCGCACCAGGAAAAAGCAGTAACATCAGATTTATCTCATGGAATTAGAGACATACATCCACTCCCCCACCTCTGCGTATTTGGCACAACTATTGATTAAAAGTTGGTAAAGCCCAATAAAAATTATTAGATGAGTGCCGCAGTAAATTGTGACTAATCCAAGCCCTGGAATCATGCTGGTCGATGACAATCCCGAGCGCGCCCACTTGGTTTGTGAGCGATTACGTGCTGCTGGCTACAGTATTCTCGCCCAGATCAACAGTGCCGAAGGCCTCCTCTTCCAGGTGGAAAAATACCGTCCGGATATTGTGTTGATAGATATCGAATCCCCGGACAGGGATATCCTGGAAAGCCTGGCCATAGTTAATCGTGAGGCGCCGACTCCGGTGGCCATGTTTTCAAGTAGCGGCAACGCAGACTTCATTAGCCGCGCGGTCGACTCCGGGGTAAGCGCCTATATGGCCGAGGGGATGACCCCAGAGCGCGTGGCACCAGCGATAGAAATCGCTATGGCACAATTTAAACATTTCCAGCAATTGCGTCAGTCTCTCGAGCGCACCCAGCAGCAACTCACAGAGCGAAAAGCAATCGAGCGGGCCAAAGGGCTATTAATGGCCAAGAAGAACCTCAGTGAAGAGGATGCCCATAAGACCTTGCGCAATCTCGCGATGAACAGCAACTCAACCATCCATACAGTTGCCGAGCAAGTTATCCAATATTTTCAGAAAGAGCATTAGAGTACCGATGTCAGCCCTTCTGTGCCCGGAAAAAAAGACCATCAAACTGCTTTACCTGCGCCTGACCGACAGCGCACCGCTGATTGTCGCCAAGGAACTAGGCTACTTCCAAGAACATGGATTAAAAGTACAGCTGCAAAAAGAAACAAGCTGGGCCACCCTGCGAGACAAGTTAATTGCGCGCAAGGCAGATGCTGCAGCAATGCTCGCTCCTATGCCCCTGACACTGGAACAAGCTTTACCCAATTGCCACGAACGCTTGTTAAGTGGGTTAATTCTCAGCTGCAACGGTAACGCTATTACCCTTTCCGCAGAATTATTCGAACGCCTGCAAAATTACTGTGAAGGTGACTCTCAAAGTGATATCGCCTTGGCACTTAAGCGCTATCTGCATGGCAATAAACACCCTCCTACTGTCAGACTCGCCACAGTTTATCCATTTTCAAGCCATAGCTTGCAATTAAGGTACTGGTTGCGCTCCGTCGATATCGACCCGGACCGGGATATAAAACTGGTGGTATTACCGCCTGAACAAATGCTGGAAAACCTCCACAGTGGCGTTATCGATGGCTATTGTGTAGGCGAACCCTGGAACTCCCTGGCCGCCCACAAAGGGTCCGGAGTGGTCATTGCAGCCTGTAATACACTGCTGCCAGCTATGCCGGAAAAAGTGCTGACAGTCACTGAAAGCTGGCATCAAGCCAACCCTGCAACCCACCTGGCCCTAAGGGCCGCTCTTCTCAAAGCCTGTACCTGGCTTGCCGCACGCGCAAACAGAGCCGAAGCTGCCAAGCTCTTGTCCCTGGGGCAATACCTCAACCTGCCTGAGGAGCTGATTCAACGCTCTCTCAATGACCAGATTCTCTACCATCGGGACCGGGAAATCCTCGCCAATCCCGGCTGGCACCTCTTTGCCCATATTGATAACGACTGTGGGCGTCCAACTCAGGAAAAAGCACGGCAGCTACTGGAGATGTATTCAGATCTGGGGAGCTCGACACTTCGTGCAGCAGAAGCCTATCGTCCAGACCTCTACCGGCAAACGGTGGATTTCCTGCTCGCAAAAAAATAGTGGCACATTAATTGAATGGAAATAATTCGATGATGCAATTGCCTTCCCTCAGGCGCATCAGCGCGGTGAAGCGGTTGTTCGCCGAATATAACGGGCAACGAAGTCCATCGTCTGCAGTCAAGCGGCTGCAGCTTTGGGCTTTTTTTGTGCCTGCGGAATTAGCAAACAAAGGAAATGCGCATGTCCAGTGACTCACTCAATCTATTCTCGTTCCGCGGGAAGATAAAAGTGCTCCACCTAACCTGGGTGGCCTTCTTTATCACTTTCTTTGCCTGGTTTAACCACGCACCATTGCTAATGGCAATTGCGAAAAGCCTTTCATTGACTCCGGACCAGGTCAAAACCCTACTTATTTTAAACGTGGCCCTGACAATTCCCGCGCGCATTGTAATCGGGATGCTCACTGATAAATATGGCCCCAGACTCACCTATTCGCTATTACTGGCAATCGGCAGTGTGCCTTGCTTTATTTTTGCCCTGGCAGACAATTTTGTGCAGGCAGCCATTGGCCGATTCCTTTTGGGCTTTATTGGTGCAGGTTTTGTTGTAGGTATCCGAATGGTGTCCGAGTGGTTCCCGGCTCGACAGCTGGGTACCGCGGAAGGTATTTACGGGGGATGGGGAAATTTTGGCTCAGCTGCAGCAGCCATGTCCCTGCCCACTATCGCCCTGTTTTTTGGCGGTGACGACGGCTGGCGTTATGCCATTGGCCTCACCGGCGCAATCGCACTGGTTTACAGCGTAATTTATTACTTCTCTGTGACTGATACGCCCAAGGGGTCAACCTATTTCAAGCCAAAAAAAATTGGTGCTATGGAAGTCACCAGTCCCGGGGATTTTATCCTGCTTCTGGTGATGAAAGTGCCCATGTATGCGGCACTGGCTCTGCTAACCTGGAAATTATCTAGCGGCGTTGCATTAATATCCAACCTTACTGCCAACCTGATCTATGCAGGCCTGGTACTACTGTACCTTCTGGACGCGTATAAAACCTACAGTATTAACCGTGAAGTACTCAGCAACCCACCAGCACCGGTACACCGCTATAAGTTTAAGCAAGTAGCAGTTTTGAATCTGCTCTACTTCGCGACTTTCGGTTCCGAATTGGCTGTGGTTTCCATGCTGCCCCTGTTCTTCTCCGAGACCTTTACACTGGACCCGGTAAAAGCTGGCTTGCTGGCCTCCGCCTATGCCTTTATGAACCTCATGTCACGCCCTGCCGGCGGATTGATTAGCGACCGCTGGGGCCGCAAACCTACCCTGCTGATCCTCACCGCTGGCCTGGCTCTGGGTTACTTCACTATGAGCATGATCGATGCCGAATGGCCCCTGTACCTGGCGGTCGCCGCTGCCATGGCCTGTTCCTTCTTTGTGCAAGCTGGTGAAGGCGCTGTATTCGCAGTGGTGCCCTTAATCAAACGCCGCCTAACCGGGCAGATTGCCGGCATGACTGGCGCCTACGGCAATGTCGGAGCCGTTTTCTATCTCACCGTTCTCAGCATGGTGTCTTACCAGGCCTTTTTCCTGGTAATCTGCGCTACCGCATTGCTCGGCTTTGCCGCCCTGCTTCTACTGGAAGAACCGGAGGGACAAATGGCAGAAGTACACCCCGATGGCAGCGTATCCATGATCGATGTTGCCTAATAACGATCTACCCACTGCAGCGAGCACAATAGAATCCGGGCTCGCTGCTAGTGACAGTTCGCAGGACAATAAAGAAGATGCCCTGCAACTGTTCACTGCCTCCTGCGCCGGACTTCGCCAACACAATGACGACGCCTGCGCAGTGCGGCTTCCCGAAGGCGCTGAATTACAGCGCCACGGCAGCCTTGCGGCAGTAGCCGACGGTGTTGCCAATGCAGAAGCCGGCGGTGAAGCAGCCCGCGCTGCCATCAATGGATTCTTTTCCGATTATTACAGCACCCCGCAAACCTGGTCGACAAAGCACGCTGTTGCGCGGGTTTTGCACTCGCTCAATAGCTGGCTATTTCGACAGAGTGGCGGCAGTGCCGAAATTAAACGGGGTTGGCTGACCACTTTTTCTGCCGTTATTTTCAAAGGCACCAGCGCACATCTGGTTCACATCGGCGACTCCCGGATCTACCGACTCCGCGACAGGAAATTAGAGTGCTTGAGTAGCGATCACAGCCACAGCCTCGGACCTGGACGCACCTTTTTGAGCCGCGCCCTGGGAATGGATGCTCATATTGAAGTGGACTACCGCTGTGAGGAATTGCAACCCGGGGATATTTTCCTGCTGAGTAGCGATGGGATTCACGATTTTCTGCCTGAGACAGAGTTAATTGAGCTATTGCTTAATTTTTCCAGTTCAACTCCACAAGGGCTTATTGATGCTGCTCTGACAGCGGGCTCCACCGATAACCTGACTGCTGTCACTTGCCGGATAAATTATGTAGGGCTGCCCCAATGCGATGAATTGGCTATGCGCAATCGCGAACTCCCGTTCGCACCTGACCTGCGCCCAGGCCAAAAGCTCGACAATTTCCTTGTTTTACAGGAATTACATGCCAGCAGCCGCAGCCATCTCTATCTGGCCCGAGACCTCAATACCGAAGTATTGCGGGTGATAAAAACTCCCTCAGTTAATTTCTGTGATGACCCCCACTACATCGAACGATTTATTGCTGAGGAATGGACCGGGCGACGAATCTCCCACCCAGGAATTATTAAAGTTTTTGCTCCGACTTCTGAAAGGCACTGTCTCTATCATATTCTCGAATATATCGAAGGACAGACTTTGCGTCAGTGGATGCAATTACATCCACAACCTCAAATTCCCCAAGTGCGGGAGCTAATGGCACAACTGGTTAGTGCGTTGCGAAGTTTACAGCGGTTGGAGATCGTTCACGGCGATCTCAAGCCAGAGAATATTATGATGCGCAACGACGGGCGCCTGGCAATCATTGATCTCGGTGGTGCCGATGGCCCAGGGCTCAGAGAGCAATTACATCTATCTGGTGAAACAGCACCCGGCAGTAAGAATTATACAGCTCCGGAATTCTTTTTTGGGGATAGCGCCAGCCATCGATCAGACATCTTTTCCCTGGGAATCATTGCTTATGAATTACTCACGGGCAAATATCCCTATCCCGAGCGCTTTGGTAGCTACCACTACCGTTTAAAGAACTATAACCAAATGCGCTTTACTCGCGCATCCGCACACCGCAAAGATATTCCCTACTGGATTGATAGCGCTCTACAAAAGGCTTGTGCTCCTGATCCTAAAAAGCGCTACAACGCATTGTCAGAATTTATCCAGGATCTGCAATCTCCCAGCCCAGATTTTAAAGCCCCCCAAAGCCGTCCCCTGCTAGAAAGAAATCCGGTTCTTGTCTGGCAGCTACTAACTTTAATTCTACTGCTCTCTCATCTGCTCTACTTCTTTTGGCGCTAATACATAAGATTTGAATAAGCACATTTACAGCGCAGAAAATTAATTAAATGCACCACTTTGTCGCAAAAATTGTGGACAATCAGGCCAAACCCCCTTTATTACTAAAAATAAAATTGGCATAGAGATTGAATGTATTTAATTACCAACAAATTATTCCCCCATTACGAGGCAACGGCGCCTGTACTCTTCGGCAGAAGAGGAGACGCCCTTGCCATTTCAGACGGGCTCTCTTCCTGCCGAATAAAACGAATTGAGACGGCAGGATTGTAAATGAAGGCAAATGTTAAACCTCAAAAGCTGATTGTGATTGGCAACGGTATGGTCGGGCACCATTTCCTGGAACAGCTCGCCAACCATCAATACGCCAACCAGTTTGATATCACCATATTCTGTGCAGAGCCCCGTCCCGCTTATGACCGGGTCCACCTTTCCGAATACTTTGCCGGACGCACAGCTGAAGACCTGTCCATGGGAAACTTGGAGCAGTATCAGCAGTGGGGTTTTAATATCCTGCTCAATGACAAGGTGGTGCAAATTGATCGGGACAATAAAACAATTACTGCGGCAAGTGGAGCCAGCCACTCTTACGACCAATTAATACTTGCCACCGGCTCCTACCCTTTTGTTCCGCCAATACCCGGCCATCAACACCAGCGCTGCTTTGTATATCGAACCCTGGAAGATCTCGATTCCATTCGCTCGATTGCCGCCAGTGCAAAAAGTGGGGTAGTTGTCGGCGGTGGCCTACTGGGCCTGGAAGCTGCCAATGCCCTGAAAGCCCTGGGACTTGAAGCCCACGTTGTCGAGTTCGCCCCAGGCCTTATGGCCACTCAGTTGGATGAAGGTGGTTCAGCCCTATTAAGAACAAAAATTGAAGCACTCGGGGTTCAGGTACACACCAGTACCGCCACGGAATTGATTGAAGAAGTAGACGGCCGCCTGCGTATGCAGTTCAAGGGAGATAAAGAACTGCTTACCGATATGATTGTTTTCTCCGCAGGCATTCGCCCCCAGGATGAACTGGCAAAATCCAGCGGGCTGGAAGTTGGCGAACGCGGCGGGATCGTAATTGACAGCAACTGCCGTACTTCAGACCCGAATATTTTCGCTATCGGCGAATGCGCGCTTTACGATCAGAAAATTTTTGGCCTGGTCGCTCCCGGTTACAGCATGGCGCGTACTGCTGTCGCTCAACTGACCGGTGGAGAGGAAAGTTTTAACGGTGCTGACATGAGCACCAAGCTGAAACTCCTGGGCGTACAGGTCGGTTCTATTGGCGATGCCCATGGTCGCACCAACGGCGCTGCCGCTATTACTTTTGTAGACGAGCAGAGCGGTGTTTACAAACGTATGATCACCGATAGCGAGGGAAAAAAGCTCCTGGGCGCGGTAATGGTAGGAGATACGGATGACTACGATACCCTGCTGCAATATCACCTCAACGATATTGATCTGCCCGAACACCCGGAACAATTAATTTTACCGGCAACCGATGGCGCAGCTCCCGGGCTGGGTGCTGCTGCACTCCCCGCTTCGGCTACCGTATGTTCCTGCCACAATGTAAGTAAAGGCCAGATTATCGACGCCGTTGCCGGTGGCTGCCACTCACTGGCTGATGTTAAGGATGTAACAAAAGCATCTACAGGTTGCGGTGGTTGTGCTGGGCTACTGAAAAATATTGTCGATGAAGAGCTAGCGGCGCTCGGCATGGAAGTGAACAATCACTTATGCGTGCACTTCCCCTTCTCCCGCCAGGAGTTATTCCACATTATCCAGGTGGAAGAAATAAAAACCTTTAGTGAATTATTAAGCAAACACGGTTCAGGGCGCGGCTGTGAAATTTGTAAACCTGCAGCCGCATCCATATTTGCCTCCCTGTGGAATGAACATATTCTGGAGCAGACTCACGTCGGCTTACAGGACACCAACGATACTTTCATGGCGAATATGCAGAAAAACGGCAGCTATTCTGTAGTCCCGCGTATTCCCGGCGGCGAGATCACACCGGAAAAATTAATAGTGATCGGCGAAGTGGCCAAACGCTACAACCTCTATACCAAAATTACCGGTGGCCAGCGTATCGACTTGTTTGGCGCGCGCCTGGAGCAGCTACCGGAAATTTGGCGAGAACTGATTGATGCCGGATTTGAAACCGGCCATGCCTACGGCAAATCCCTGCGCACGGTTAAGTCTTGTGTTGGTAGCACCTGGTGTCGCTTTGGGGTTCAGGACAGCGTTTCAATGGCCCTTCAAGTAGAAAATCGTTACAAGGGACTGCGTTCTCCACACAAAATAAAAATGGCTGTTTCCGGCTGTACCCGTGAATGCGCTGAGGCTCAAAGCAAAGATGTCGGGGTTATTGCCACTGAAAAAGGTTGGAATCTATTTGTTTGTGGCAACGGTGGCATGCGCCCCCGCCATGCAGATTTGTTCGCCACCGACCTGGATGACGAAACTCTTATCCGCTATATCGACCGTTTCCTGATGTTCTATGTGCGCACCGCCGATAAATTACAACGCACATCTGTGTGGCTGGAAAATCTTGACGGCGGCCTGGATTACCTGCGCGAAGTCATTATCGATGACAAGCTGGGGATTTGTGCCGAGCTGGAAGTCCAGATGGCCCGAGTAGTAGACACCTACCAGTGCGAATGGAAAACAGCCATTAACGATCCGGAAAAACTCAAGCGCTTCCGTCAATTCGTCAATAGCAACGAAACCGATGAAAAGATTGTTTTCGTTAAGGAGCGTGGACAACCGCGTCCGGCAACCACTGACGAGCTAGTGGAAACAGCCGAATCCGCCTAAAGCTTCTCCCGGCGGCGCAAGCCGCCAGTTATACCTTTATTAATAAATTGCTTTTGAATCCTTTCCATCCATTGTGAGGAAATTATTATGAGCCTGGCTGCCCTGCAAGAAACTCCCTCAAATTCAGTTGCCATAACCCACCCCCAATGGTCTCCAATCTGTCAGCGATCAGATTTGGTCACCAACTCTGGGGTATGTGCGCTTTGGGGCGATACCTCCGTATACCCAACGAAGGCTTTGAATACAGTGACTAAAACTGTCTATCAAAGAAGCATCGCCCTGTTTTTTTTACCCGACCAGGAACAACAGCTTTATGCCGTTGACAACTGGGACCCAATCGCACAAGCTGGTGTGATTGCAAGAGGAATTATTGCGGAATTGGAAGGGGAATTAACCATTGCTTCCCCAATGTATAAAAACCATTTCCGCCTTAGCGATGGAGTCTGCATGGAAGACAGCGATATCAAGCTTGCCACCTACCCGCTGGCATTTAGTGGGAACACGGTTTACATCGGCAACAATAAGCTACAGTAATGGCAGTACAGGAATTTCTGAGCGCGCACCGCTCCTGCACTACCTGCCCCTATTGTGGTGTCGGTTGTGGGGTTTCGGTTAACAGGGAAGAGCGCGCAAATACTACAGCGATTACTGTTAGTGGCGATTCCCAGCACCCTTCAAATTTCGGCAAATTGTGCGTTAAAGGTTCTGCGCTCGGCGAAACGCTGGGCGAACACGGCCGTCTCCTACACCCTCGCCTGCACGGAAAAGATTGTGACTGGGATACTGCGCTCTCTTATATGGCCGATGCCTTTAAGCAGACAATTCGCGACCATGGCCCTGACTCGGTAGCTTTTTATCTGTCCGGTCAGCTTCTCACCGAAGACTACTATGTGGCCAACAAGTTAATGAAGGGATTTATTGGCTCTGCCAATATTGATACCAATTCCCGACTTTGTATGGCCTCTGCGGTGGTGGGATATAAACGCGCATTTGGTGCCGATGCGGTACCCTGTTCCTATGAGGATCTGGAACAGGCTGAACTTATCGTGCTTATCGGTTCCAATGCAGCCTGGACACATCCGATCTTATTCCAGCGAATGCAGGCAGGTGCTGCAAAGCTTGTCGTTATCGACCCCCGTGGCAGCGCTACCAGTGAAATGGCAGATCTGCACCTGGCAATTAAACCCGGCACTGATGCGGCACTATTCAATGGACTACTGCGTTTTCTCAGCCGGCACTATTATCTAGATACCGACTACATAAAAAATCATACACAGGGATTTGCCGATACCTTAGCTGCGGCTCAAGACTGGTCACCAGAATTAACTGCGGCCACCTGTGGCATATCTATCGAGAAACTATTGGAATTTTTTCAGGCATTTGCAGCAACAGAAAAGACCATTAGTTTTTATTCCATGGGAATCAATCAGTCCAGCAGCGGAACTGATAAAAACAACGCAATCATAAACTGCCATTTAGCCACCGGACGCGTGGGCAAAATTGGTGCAGGGCCATTTTCTATTACCGGCCAACCCAACGCGATGGGTGGACGCGAGGTGGGCGGACTTGCCAATACCCTCGCCGCGCATATGGAGTTTAACGAGCAGGATATTGACCGGGTATCACGATTCTGGAATTCCGATCAAATTGCTACCAAGCCGGGAATGAAGGCTGTGGATATGTTCCGCGCGGTAGAAAGCGGAAAAATTAAAGCCATTTGGATTATGGCTACTAACCCCGCCGTCAGTATGCCCGAAGCCGATAGAGTCAAAGCTGCGCTACAGAAATGCCCGCTGGTTATTGTCTCCGACTGCATAGCCAATACCGATACCGCTCGCTGCGCCGATTTGCTACTTCCCGCAACAGGCTGGGGAGAAAAAAACGGCACTGTCACCAATGCAGAACGACGTATCTCTCGGCAACGTGGATTTTTATCCCCAGCGGGAGAAGCTCGCCACGACTGGCAAGCCCTGTGCGGACTGGCTCAACATTTAGGCTATGGAGATCAGTTTAATTATTCACACCCCGCCGATATTTTTCGTGAGCACGCCCAGCTTTCCGGCTTCGAAAACCACGGCTCCAGGGCTTTCGATATCTCCGCACTCGCCAATATCAATCGCAGTGAATACGATGCACTGGCCCCGGTACAGTGGCCGGTCAATCAGGAGCACCCGGCTGGGTGCAAACGCTTATTCACCAGTGGACAGTTTTTTACCCCGGACAAGCGTGCACGCTTTATCCCCATAGCGCCGCAGCCTCCGGAACAGCAGATCAGTGGCGAGTATCCTATATGGCTCAATACCGGCCGTATGCGCGACCAGTGGCATACCATGACCCGAACCGGGCGGGTAAGGAAATTACTCGATCACAGTGAACTGCCGGAAATACAAATAAACCCCAAGGATGCCGCTCGCTTCCAGGTTAACGATGGGGAATTAGTTCGGTTAAACAGCGCCTCATCTAAAATGGTCGGCCGCGCCGCCCTCAACGGAGGGCAAAAAATAGGGGAGATCTTTGCCCCTATTCACTGGAGTGAAACCTTCTCACAGGATTCCAAGCCCAGTGCCCTGGCGGACTCCAGTATTGATCCCTACTCCGGTCAACCTGAATTCAAACAGGTTCCCGTCAATGTCAGTCCCCTAGCAGCTGAATACTTTGCCACAATGATCTGTGCCGAAGAGACTGCCGATAGAGTATGGGATTGGTTACAGCAGGCCAACGACAGCAGTATCCTGCACTGGTATCGAGTCCCCTTGGAAAATGGCTTTCGCTATGAAATTGCCGCGAACCAACTTATCCATGGGCGGGAACTGGCATCCAAGATAATGGACGACCAGCCCCAATTGTTCTGGCAGGAATTGGTTACCCCTAAAAGTCAGCGCTGGATCGCCTACGACGATAACTTAAAACTACTGATTTTCTCTGGCAGAGACTGGCATCAATTACCCAGCCGACAGCACCTGGAAAATTACCTGGCCACTCCCCTGCCGGAATCACCGGGGCAACTGCTTCATCCCATAAAGCCCGGTGTGAAGATGATTTGTACCTGCCTCCAGGTTTCCCGGCCACAGATAGAGGAGGCCATCGCCCAAGGCATTAACACCGTCGAAGCACTGGGAGAAACCCTTGGCTGCGGTACCAGCTGCGGTTCCTGCAAACCAGAAATTTCCAGCATTATTCGCACAGTTAACGCCTCTGAAGACACATCCATGGAGTCAACTCCGGTAAAGCAAGATCCGGTAGAAATAAGCAGTAATGCCCGAATAAATATAGTTCAGGAATTTATTCCGCAGTAAGGTTTTAAATTCCCCCATGAATAAAAGAACCTCTGCCCGCAAGTGACCAACCTTGACGGCAGAGGCCTCTACCGAGCTATTGAGAACCTTCCGGGACAATCAACCGCTTCTGCAGCTAGCTTTTGCGTTAAATCGCGAGGATGGCAGGCAGCAAGCTGGGTATCACTATCGGCCAAATAATCAATCAGTTTCTGTATAGGACCTTCGGAGACTCCGTTTGAAGGTCTAACTGCATAGGCAGGTAAATTCGGAAGCTGCCAGTCTGGCAATAATTCTTGTACATCATCCTGTGCACTTATTAGAAATCTAGGTGGCGCCGATAGTCCCAGGCCGCAGCTCGTTAATCGATAAGCCGCTTCAACACTGTCGACAGTCGCTACCGGAGCGTAGCTAACTTCATATTCGCCCTGCTGCCGATGCAGAAATCGCCGGTGATTGGGCCGCATTTTCAGCCCAATCCAGGGCCAAACTGCAAGGTCGCGAGGATGACTCGGAAAACCATAACGATCCAGCATATCGCCACTGGCAATTAACACCCGCTCTAGTTCAAATATCTTACGCGCTTTCAAATTGCTGTCAGGCATATTACCCAGACGAATTGCCAAGTCAAAACCACCGCCAATTACATCCTCGTGCTGGTCGCTGCATTGAAGTTGTAAATGAATACCCAGATCCCGCCGGACAAAGCCCACTATTTTGCTCAGCAAGCGGCTGTGGATCAAAACGGCAGGGATTGCAATTTTAAGCCGACTGATACTGCGTTCCTCTCGCGCTTTGTATTCTCCGAGACCATCGGCGTACAAATCCAATATCTTCTGTGCCGTTTTATAAATCTTTGCCCCATCTTCGGTCAGGGACAACTTGCGGGTATTGCGATACAAGAGTGCAACGCCAAGACTTTCCTCCAACCTCGCCACATAGGAACTAACGCTGGCGACAGAAATATCCAGTTCCGAAGAAGCGCCTCTAAAAGAGCCGCTTTCCACAACCTTGGCAAACACCAGTAAATAGCGAATATCCTTTAGCACAATAGCAACTCCCTATGAATTCTCTAAAGGTACTTCTGGGTCAACAGGAAAGGATACACCGCTCTTGCGAAGATCTGTGAATATATTGCTGTTAGCACGTAATCGGCACCCAGTCTCATGCAGCACACTCTTCCATACTTACTACTGGGGTGGAAGGAAAGAATACACTGCACTCGAGACACGCAGTGAATACATCCCTGTAAGCTCCTAATCGGCATCCATGCCTCATAGGGTCCCAAGTGCAGTGTATTCTTTCCTTCTCCATTTTTAGTAAGTAAATTTTTATAAACAATATATTTCAGTTTTAAGTATCTAATCATTTTCCTACCAGGCCATTAAAGTCTCCAAACAATTGATAACTGCTAGGAGCAGCGAATGTCACTACTTCTTGCTATGTTTGGGTTTTCCCTGGCTATGTCCATTACACCGGGGCCGGTGAATATGGTTATCATTTCCTCTGGAGTGAATTATGGATTTATCCGCACCTTGCCCTTTGTATCAGGAGCCACAATAGGCTTTACACTGCTACTTGCAGCTATAGGCCTTGGGCTCTATCAGGCAATAGAAATTTATCCCCAGTTACTACGATATGTTGCGATACCAGGATCAATTTATGTGGCCTTTATCGGCTACCAAACAGCGGCTGCACCTACTAATCATGCGGATATTGAGCAGTTACAGAAACCACGCTTTTACCAAGGGTTTTTATTGCAATGGCTCAATCCGAAGGCCTGGATCGCCTGCCTTTCTGGAGTGGCTATTTTCTCCAGCAGCGATAACCACAGCAATTTACTCTCATTCACCCTGATTTACTTTCTGGTTTGCTACATCTCATTAAGTATTTGGGCTATTGCCGGAGATCGGGCTCGCCTATTATTAGAGAGTCAATACCGGCGCAAAATATTTAACAGATCCATGGGGAGCCTTCTGATTATTTGCGCTACCTACCTTCTCTATAGCCAGGCTTTTACAGATTAACTAAAAAATCTCTAACATTTAATTCACTCGACAACTACCTTGGGGTCCACCTAGTCTTAGTAAAAACTAAGCTTGGGCAGCCTATGATTAAGCTCCACCATATTGACCATATTGTATTGCGTGTCCAATCTCTAAAACCCATGCTCGACTTTTACCAAAATATTCTTGGATGCAGCATTGTGCGCCAACGGGACGATATTGGCCTCTACCAACTCCGCGCAGGCACTTGCATGATAGATTTAGTGCCAGTTGATAAACCTATAGGCCAGAGAGGGGGAGCAGCACCAGGAAAGGAAGGGCGGAACCTGGATCATTTTTGCTTCCGGGTTGAACCCTTTAATCCGGAGAGCATTCAGGCCTTTTTAGCGCAGGAACAGGTAAAGTTTTCGCCAGCAGAAGAGCGCTTTGGCGCCGATGGAATTGGCCTGTCAATTTACATCTCAGATCCCGAAGACAATGTGATTGAGCTGAAAGGGCCACCCACTGGCAACAACTGAAGTTTGTGCCACGCTTGCGGAGTAGCCGGGCCCAAACCGGTTTCCCAACGACTCTTTCTCGATCAGCCAGGCGACTCACTATGGAAGCGGAAGTAATTGACTACACCGTAAACGGGGATACTTTTTGCGGATATCTCGCATGGGATGAAAATATCAGTGACAAACGGCCGGGGGTTTTACTGGTACACGAATGGTGGGGGCACAATGCCTTTGTTCGCGAGCAGGCGGAGAAACTGGCCAACTGCGGCTACCTCGCTTTTGCAGTGGATATGTTTGGCGCAGGCAAACAGACCGATGATCCACAAGAGGCACAACAGTTCAGGGATGAAGCCCTGAAGGACCCGGTGGCCCTTGAAGCGCGCTTCCGCACAGCATTATCACTGCTCCAGCAGCGGCCCCAAGCAGACCCGGACCAGGTCGCAGCACAGGGCTATTGTTTTGGCGGCGGAGTCGTACTCGCTATGGCTCGAGTCGGCGTGGATTTGCGCGGCGTAGTCAGTTACCACGGGGCACTGGCAAGAAGTACCCCCGCACAAAACAAACCTATTAATGCTGAAATACAGGTCTACACCGGCGGCGCCGATGTGATGGTTCCACCGGACCAGGTCGGCCAGTTTGTTACTGAGATGCAGGAGTCCAAAGCCAAATTAACTCTGGTCAGTTACCCGGGGGTCCTACACGGATTTACCAACCCCTGTGCAACAGACCGGGGAGAAAAGTTCGGCCTGCCGCTGGCCTATAACCGTGAAGCCGCTGAAGACGCCTGGCGGGGAACACTGGCGTTTTACGAGAAGATTTTCTCCTGAAGTGAGCGCCGGAAAACCGCTATCAGCGTTTTAGCAGTGATAAAAGTACGCCTTGGGGGTTGGTAGCAGTACTCGTGTATTGCTACCACTTTCCTATTCGGTCAAATCCAAATAGCGAGCTCCCCCTCCCTGCTCCGCAGCTTCATCCCCGGGATTCCGTAAAGGGCATTTCTGCATAGACAAACAACCGCAGCCAATACATCCCTCAAGGTCATCGCGCAACTTGGTTAACTGCTGGATACGCTGATCCAACTCTTCACGCCAGTGAGAAGAGAGTGATGACCAATCCCCCGCATTGGGCGTACGTTTATTGGGAAGCTCCCCGAAAGCCTCGCGTATTTCCGACAGTGGAATCCCGGTGTTCTGGGCCACCTTGATAATGGCCACTCGACGCAATACATCCCGCGAGTAACGCCTTTGATTTCCGGAGGTCCGCCGGCTGGCAATCAGGCCTTTGCTTTCATAGAAATGCAGGGCGCTGACTGCCACGCCGCTGCGCTCGGCCACCTCGCCAACAGTCAGCTCCCGCTTGATTTGCTTTGACTTTACCGCTCCTTTTTCGGCCGATTCTTCAGCTGCCATAAAAATGCCCACCAACCATTGACCTAAACATTAGTTGAGGTTTTACACTGCTGCGCAACCTAATGCAAGCGAGGGAGAAAAGTGATGGAAAAGCACCAAGCAAACGTCGTTGCGCAACCAGCCGGTCAAGCCACCCCAAACCTGTTCTTACTACTAGTGGCAGCTGCAAGCCTGAACCCCAAATTTGCTACTGAAATACGCGAGTCTGGAGATACCGCGAAGAGAAACCCAGGGACCTAGAAGCAGCGACTAATAATCATGAAGCACACGACCAGCGGGATACCGTCTCAGAGCCGTATCACATTACTGTGCCTGGCAGCACTCACTATCATGTCGGGGGCCACTGTAGCCCCGTCACTACCTGCACTGCAGCAGTATTTCTCAGGGACACCCAATAGTGATTTGTGGAGCCGACTGGTAGTGACCCTGCCCGCTTTGAGCATCGCCCTCTGCGCTCCATTAGCAGGCTGGATTGCTGATCGCCATGGCCGCCTGCAATTATTGAAAGCAGCCCTGGTACTCTATGGACTATCCGGTCTACTAGCCCTATTTCAGGATAGTCTCGCAGGTATCCTGACTAGCCGCTTACTATTGGGAGTTGCCGTGGCCGGAACAATGACCTCGGTAACAGCCCTGGTGGGGGATTATTTCAGCCGGGAGCAACGCCTAACTTATTTGAGCCAGCAGAGTACTTTTATCAGTATCGGTGGGGTCGTATTTCTAACCCTGGGCGGACTACTGGCCAGCTTACATTGGCGCGCCCCCTTCGCAATTTACTTGTTGGCCTTACTACTAGTTCCAGCAGTTAAAATTTTCCTTTGGGAGCCCATGCGAGTAAGGCCTTTCAAGCACAGAGACCCCAAAAAAGAAAAGCAGGATAACCCGCTTGCATTTTATGCACTACTGGCGGCGGCAACTTTAAATAGCCTGGCTTTTACCCTGATTCCAACTCAGATCCCTTTTTACTTGCGCAAGATAGAAATTTCTTCACCCAGCCTTATTGCTATGGCTATCGCCTCCAGTAATGTTATGGGAGCCATCGCCTCATTATTGATTTACCGGCGAGCCCGGAATCGACTGGGAGTGCTCGGCGTTTTTATCGCAAGCTTTACTATTATGGCCGCCAGCTTTGGGCTGCTCGCCGGCGCTCAAAACCTGACAGAAATAGTTGCTTTTATTGCCCTCTACGGACTTGGAATGGGTACCCTGATACCACATATCTTTTCTACGGCTCTCGAGTCTGCTCCAGAGTCAAAAAGAGGGAAAACTGCGGGATTTCTGACGACTGGAATTTTTCTTGGGCAATTTATTTCGCCTTTCATCAGCCAGCCCTGGATTGATAAAATGGGATATTCCAGTGCATTCTCATCCATGGCTTTAATTTTGATGATCTCCGCCTCCAGCGCGGCTTTGATATACATCATTAAAATTAAAAAAGAATTCTCATTGGCATATACTTCCGGGCTGGGATCGGGAAACTGATCCGAAAGGAAAGGTATTCCTCCTTTCTGCCCGATAAATCCACCTGACAACACACAGCCAAAGCCGTACGGTAATTTTGGCAAGGAGAAAAAGTGGAATCGATTATTTCCATCAAAGGCTTGGGAAAAACCTATGCCGAGGGGTTTACCGCCCTGAAGAATATCGACCTGGAAATTCAGCGGGGAGAACTCTTTGCCTTGCTCGGCCCCAATGGCGCGGGCAAGACAACCATGATCAGCATTATCTGCGGCATCGTAAATCCGAGCCGCGGTGAGGTCACTGTCAATGGTTACAATATTCAGCGGGACTATCGCAATGCCCGCAATGAGATTGGTCTGGTGCCCCAGGAGATATCCACCGATGCCTTTGAAACCGTTTGGGCGGCAGTGAAATTCAGCCGCGGTCTATTCGGCAAGGCTCCCAATCCCGCCTATCTGGAGAAAATTCTACGGCAGCTATCCCTATGGGAGAAAAAAGATAACAAAATTATTACGCTTTCAGGAGGAATGAAGCGCCGCCTGATGATCGCCAAAGCGCTATCCCACGAGCCCAATGTGCTCTTCCTCGACGAACCCACCGCCGGGGTCGATGTGGAGCTACGCCAGGATATGTGGCAAATGGTGCGCGAACTGAAAGAGTCGGGAGTAACCGTTATCCTCACCACCCACTATATCGAAGAGGCCGAGGAAATGGCCGATCGTGTCGGTGTTATCAATCGCGGCCAACTGGTTCTGGTTGAGGAGAAAAATGCACTGATGAAGAAAATGGGGGAGAAAGAACTCAGCCTGCAACTGCCCACACCACTGCAACAAATTCCAGAGAGTCTCGCTGACCTGCCACTCAGTCTCAGCAGCGATGGCAGCCAGCTGGTTTATCGCTTTGATATCAAAAGCGAAGACACTGGTCTTGCGGAATTTCTGCGCCGTTTAAATGCCGCCAATATTGAATTCCGCGATTTACACACCCGGGAAAGCTCCCTGGAGGAAATTTTCGTCAACTTGGTTCACGGTGCCCGCCTTGAACGGGAAGAGCAGCTCAGTAAGGAGGCACAGGCATGAATTGGTATGGAATTGGCGCCATCTATAAGTTTGAGATGGCCCGCACCTGGCGCACCCTGATGCAGAGCATCGCCTCACCGGTGCTCTCCACATCTCTCTATTTTATTGTGTTTGGTGCGGCGATTGGATCGCGTATGGGGGATATCGACGGGGTCAGCTATGGGGCCTTTATTATTCCAGGATTGGTAATGCTGGCGCTGCTCAGCGAGAGTATTTCCAACGCCTCTTTCGGAATATTTTTCCCTAAGTTTTCCGGCACCATTTATGAAGTACTGTCCGCTCCCATATCCTCCTTCGAAATCGTCACCGGATATGTGGGTGCCGCAGCGACAAAGTCCATTTTGTTGGGGCTGTTGATATTACTGACCGCTCGCTTTTTTGTGGATTACGAAATTGTACACCCCTGGTGGATGCTGACATTCCTCGCGCTGACTGCCGTCACTTTTAGCCTGTTTGGATTTATTATCGGAGTTTGGGCCGATGACTTTCAGAAGCTGCAAGTTATTCCGCTGATGATTATAACGCCTCTCACTTTTCTCGGCGGTGCATTTTATTCGATCAGTATGCTGCCGGAAATGTGGCAAAAAATTACCTTGTTCAACCCGGTAGTTTATTTGATCAGCGGCTTCCGCTGGGCTTTTTACGGCGTAGCCGATGTTAACCTGGGGCTGAGTATCGGCATGACCTTGCTCTTTCTGGTGCTGTGTCTCACCACCGTCTGGTGGATTTTCCGCACCGGATACCGCATCAAAACCTGATTCCTCCCCCACGCCGCTGTGCCAACCTTAGTAAAGGCGGTACAGCGGTGGACTTAGCATGGTGGAGGAATATCATGAAGGGGGCTGCGTTTGCGGGCAACTGCGCTTTCGCGCCCTCGGCTCCCCTAGCCGGGTCAGCCTGTGCTCTTGTCAGTGGTGTAGAAAGCGCAGCGGTAGCCCCATCGGCTTATCGGTCTACTTCAAAAAGAAACAAATAGCCTTTCTTCAGGGCCATTTGCAAACCCACACTCTTTACTCCGGTGCCGGTCGCTGGATAAAGAGCCAGTTCTGCCCCGATTGCGGCAGCACGCTCACCTGGACACTGGAATTCCTACCCGAATATCGGGGCTTTGGCGGCGGCGCCTTTGATGCACCGGAATTTATTTATCCCGAGCGCTATGTTTACAGCCGCAACAAACCTGAGTGGCTCCAGGTCGCCAGTGATATTATCCTGTGCCCCGCGATGGCGGAGCAGCCCAAGAATACAGGCAATAATTCCGGCGCTAGTGGTGGGCACACATAAAGGTTCTCACCGCCTTTTGTACGCGCTCACGGCGCTCTTCCTGTGTCGACATTTGTCGGCAACCGATCAAGACCTGCATATGGTGGCAACCCAGCAACAAACCGATAAAGTCTTCCGCCGCTACGGCGGGATTATCCACCTTCAACATCTGTAACTGATTGGCTCTGCGCAGTAGCTGCTCTATCTCCCCCAAAATCCGCTGGGGACCTGCGTCAAAAAATAGCTGGGCCATTTCCGACTCCTGGGATGCCAGGGCACACAAAAGGCGTAACAGACGCACGCTATCCTCGCTCTCCACCATCCCCATAAAAGCGTCGCCAATACGCTCCAGGACCTGCTCTACCGATTCCCCCTCTTCTAAAGCAAAGATGGGCAGGGGCATCATCATTTCGCAGCGAGAGGCAATAGCGGCGCTAAAGAGCGTCTCCTTATCGGAGAAGTGGCTGTAGACCGTAAGTTTGGATACTCCCGCAGCCGAGGCCACCGCATCCACGCTGGTAGCGGCAAAACCGTGGGATAAAAACAGGTCCCGGGCGGCATCCAGAATGGCTTGGCGTTTCACCGGATCCTTGGGGCGACCGCGCTGGGCGGCCGTCTGGGTCTGCTCAGACATAGCTCTCCATATACTAGACTCGTTAGTTCATTAAATATACTATACTCGCCAGTATAACATTGATGGCCGCCCGGCCATGCTTGACCCAGTCACGGATCTGCCTCGACGCGCCAGCGCCGGGGAAGGAAGCCAATATGTACCGAATGCTAATCCTCGCTGCGCTCTCACTCAGCCTTTTGCTGAGCGCTTGTGCCCCCTCTGAATCCCAGGAACAAGAAACCAAACCGCGCCCCGCCGTTATGGTGCGCCCCACCCTGGCCAGCGCCCAAACCGATGTGTATCCCGGTGAGGTAAGAGCCCGCTTCGAGCCGGCACTGGCCTTCCGTATCGGCGGGAAAATCCAGCGGCGCCTGGTAAATGTCGGCGACCGTGTGGAACAGGGCCAGCCCCTGGCGGAACTGGACACTGAAGACCTGCTGCTACAACTGGATTCAGCTCGCGCCAGCCATACTTCCGCCGAGGCAGACCAGCGCCTGGCTAGCAGTGAACTCTCGCGCCACCGCAAGCTATTGGAAAAGCAGCTGGTGAGCCTCTCCCAATTCGATACCGTAGAAACCCAATTCGAAGCCAGCGAAGCGCGACTACAGCAGGCCAAGGCACAGCTGGATGTTGCCCGCAACCAGGCTGCCTACGCCGTACTCAAGGCGCCGGAAAGTGGCGTGATCGCCCGCCGCATGGCCGAGGCCGGCCAGGTCGTTGCCGCAGGACAAGGCATTTTTGAGCTGGCAGCCGATGGTGAACGGGAAGTGCGTATCGACCTGCCGGAACAATCCATCAGCCGCTTTAAAGTGGGCCAACCGCTAACTGTCGAACTCTGGTCCCAACCGGGCCAATCTTTCCCCGCACGCATCCGCGAACTATCGCCGGCAGCCGATCCCATATCCCGCACCTTTGAAGCCAGGGTCGCTTTCGAAAATAAAGTGAGCGGTGTAGAAATCGGCCAGAGTGCACGGGCATTTGTCCCCAGGGCGGAAAAAACTGATGTACTGCAAGTTCCGATGTCAGCAGTCAGTGCCGACGATGGCGCCGCATTTGTATGGGTATTAAATCCAGAGACAAAAACACTGCATAAAACCCCGGTCAGCCTGGGCCCCTACGGTGAGGAGTTTGTCTCGGTATTTTCCGGACTGGAACGCAACGATTGGATCGTCGCCGCAGGTACCCATTTGTTACAGGAAGGTATGGTGGTGCGCCCTGTGGACCGTATGAACCGCCCCATTGAACAGGGGCCGTCTCTCGCCCATCAGGAATAAATTACAGGCGCGGAAACAATAAATCTGCCCGCGCAAATTAATTCCCAATAAAGCCTCGATAACAATTTCCAAAGTGCGGCCGCGAACAGCAGAGCCGCCCTTGAAACAGAGAAACTGCCATGGGTTTTAACCTCTCCGAGTGGGCCTTAAAAAACCGCCCGCTGGTGCTTTACGCAATGATCGTCCTGGGACTGCTGGGAACCTTTTCCTATACCCAATTGGGGCAAAGTGAAGATCCACCCTTTACCTTTAAGGTGATGGTAATCAACACCGTCTGGCCCGGCGCCAGTGCCGAAGATGTATCCCGCCAAATTACCGAACGGGTAGAAAAGAAATTACTGGAGACCGGCGATTACCAGCGTATCTCCTCTTTTTCGCGTCCGGGGCAATCCCAGGTATTGTTTGTTGCCCGGGACGATATGCACTCCCGTGACATTCCCGATCTCTGGTATGAAGTGCGCAAAAAGGTGGGGGATATTCGCCACACCCTGCCGCCGGATATCCAGGGCCCATTTTTTAACGACGAGTTTGGCACCACCTTCGGCAATATTTATGCCCTCACCGGCAGTGGCTTCGATTACGCACTGATGAAGGACTACGCTGAGCGACTGCAACTGGCCCTTCAGCGAGTTAAGGATGTAGGCAAGGTCGAGTTACTGGGATTGCAGGACGAAAAAATTTGGGTGGAGATATCCAATACCAAATTAGCTTCCATGGGCATTCCACTGTCTGCGGTTCAAAACGCCCTGCAAGCGCAAAACCAGGTCACCGATGGCGGCTTTGTGGATACCGTCAGCGACCGGGTGCGCATCCGTGTGAGCGGACAATTCACCTCCGTCAATGAAATACGCCAGTTTCCTATTACCGCAGATGGCCGCACCCAGCGCCTGGGAGATATCGCCCAGGTCCACCGCGGCTTTAGCGATCCGGCCCAGCCCCGCATGCGCTTTATGGGAGAGGATGCCATCGGCCTCGCCGTGTCCATGAAGGAAGGGGGAGATATTTTAAAGTTGGGTAAAGCCCTCGACGAAACCTTTGCCCGACTACAGGAAGATCTGCCCATAGGTATGGAACTGCGCAAGGTCTCCGACCAACCGGCGGCAGTAAAACGCGGCGTCGGCGAATTCCTGCAAGTGCTGGCCGAAGCCCTGGGTATCGTACTGCTGGTGAGTTTTTTCTCCCTCGGCAGCCGCCCGGGATTAATTGTGGCGCTGTCGATCCCATTGGTATTGGCGATGACCTTCGCGCTGATGCACTACTTCAATATCGGACTGCACAAGATCTCGCTGGGGGCACTGGTACTCGCCCTGGGCTTGATGGTGGACGATGCCATTATCGCGGTGGAGATGATGGCGATAAAAATGGAGCAGGGGCTCAGCCGGCTAAAAGCCGCCGGCTTCGCCTGGACCAGCACCGCTTTTCCCATGCTCACCGGTACACTGATTACCGCCGCCGGTTTTTTACCGATTGCCACCGCCCAATCCGGCACCGGTGAATACACCCGATCTATTTTCCAGGTGGTCACCCTGTCGCTAATCGTTTCCTGGATTGCCGCCGTGGTCTTTGTACCCTATCTGGGCCACTACCTGCTGCCAAACCTGGCGCGACACGGCCACGGCGGTGAAGTGGCAGACCCCTACCAGAAACCCTTTTACCAGCGCTTCCGCCGCTTTATTACCTGGTGCCTGCGCAATCGCAAAACAGTGATCGCAGCCACCCTGGCAATTTTTGTCGGCTCGCTCGCTCTGTTCAAACTGGTTCCGCAACAGTTCTTCCCCTCTTCCGGACGCCTCGAATTGATGGTGGACCTGAAGCTGGCCGAAGGTGCCTCGCTGAAATCCACCGAGCACCAGGCCAAAAGGTTGGAAACCCTGCTGGCGCAAAACGATCAGGTAGAAAATTACGTGGCCTATGTGGGCACCGGCTCCCCGCGCTTCTACCTGCCTTTGGACCAGCAGCTGCCCGCTGCCAGTTTCGCCCAGTTTGTTGTGATGACCCGCAGTGTCGAAGAACGCGAGCAAGTGCGCAGCTGGTTGATCAATACGATGAATGAGGAGTTCCCCACCCTGCGCAGCCGTGTGTCCCGCCTCGAGAACGGCCCGCCCGTGGGTTACCCGGTGCAGTTTCGCTTGTCCGGCGAACATATTCGTGAAGTGCGCGGGCTGGCCCGGGAAGTGGCCGAGCGCCTGCGGGACAATCCACAAGTGACCAACGTGCACTTGGACTGGGAAGAACCCAGTAAATCCATCAACCTCAATATCGACCAGGACCGCGCTCGCGCCATGGGTGTCAACAGTGCAACTTTGTCCCAGGCTCTGCAAAGCTCCTTGACCGGTATCACTGTGAGCCAATACCGGGAAGATAACGAGCTGATCGACGTGCGAGTGCGCGGTAATGAAGACGATCGCTATGCCCTGCGCCAGTTGGGCAACCTCGCGGTACAAACCGACAGTGGCCGCAGTGTACCGCTGAACCAGATTGCCACCCTGGAGTACGGTTTCGAGGAAGGTATTATCTGGCACCGGGATCGCCTACCCACCGTTACCGTACGCGCTGATATTTATGGGGAAGAGTTACCGGCGACCGTAGTCAATGCCGTGTGGCCTCAGCTTCAATCCATTCGCGATAAATTACCGCCGGGCTACTTGCTGGAAGTGGGTGGTACCGTGGAAGAATCTGCGCGAGGGCAAAAATCGGTCAATGCCGGTATGCCGCTATTTGTGCTCGTGGTCTTTACCTTGCTGATGCTGCAATTGCGCAGTATGTCCCTATCCACCATGGTATTCCTCACGGCTCCCCTGGGCCTGATCGGCGTTACCCTGTTCCTGCTGTTGTTTGGCAAGCCCTTTGGTTTTGTCGCCATGCTGGGCACCATCGCCCTGGCGGGAATGATTATGCGTAACTCGGTGATTTTGGTGGACCAGATACAGCAGGATATCAGCCAGGGCCTCAGCCCCTGGGATGCAATTGTCGAGTCGACGGTAAGACGCTTCAGGCCGATTGTTTTGACAGCGCTGACTGCGGTATTGGCGATGATTCCACTGTCCCGCAGTGACTTCTTTGGCCCTATGGCGGTCGCCATTATGGGCGGATTGATTGTCGCAACCGGACTCACCCTACTGTTCCTGCCAGCACTCTATGCCGCTTGGTTCCGAGTGCGGGAAGAACACAATGAAGAGGCGGTGGAAAATAGCCCTGAATTTGGCGGGCCCATGACCCCAAATGCCACTACAGATTAAAATCACCGGGTAATCCAACAAAAAAGGCGGCGCAGGCTTTCACTGCGCCGCCTTTTTTTATTTCCTAAGATTGTGTCAGGGAGTCGTAAACAATCCCGGTCCAAATATCCGGTGTCATAAAACCCTGGCCATACTGCGCATCAAATTCCGCAGTCGGTTTTGCAGAAATCACTTCCTGCCGGGTTTTACCCTCATCCACCATCGCTTTCACTTTGTCCCTAAGCCCTGCCAGTATATTGCGCTGCTGTTGCAGTTCTGCCCGATTACTGAGAGGACCGTGACCGGGAATAATTTTGGTATCTTCCCCCGCCATCGCCAAAGCCGTGTCCATAGCTGCGATCATGCCATCCACCGAGCCGCCGGAAGAGAGATCGATAAAGGGATAGTTACCGTTAAAATAAATATCCCCCATATGAATCACATCGGCTTCGGCAAAATGCACGATGGAGTCACCATCCGTGTGGGCGGGCCCCACATGCTGGACCTTTACCCTATCGCCATTCCAGTAAAAGGTAGTGGCGTCGGTAAAGGTAATCACCGGTAATGCTTCTGGAGGAGACGGCTCAACCTTGCGCTTAAACGCCTCAATAAACTGCTCGGTACTTACCCGTTTGCGCACATTCTCGTGGGCCACAATCAGGGCGCCGCTTTTACCCAGGTTTTCGTTACCGCCGGTATGATCTCCATGCCAGTGGGTATTAATGACGAAGCGCAAAGGTTGCTTGGCTAACTCAGCTACTGCCTGTTGAATTTTTGCGGTCAAAGGCGCGTATTGGTCATCCACCATAAAGGTGCCGTCCTCTCCCACCAGTACTGCAATATTGCCCCCAGCCCCTTTGAGCATATAAACATTGCCAGACACAGCTTCACTGCTAATTTCCACATTGGCAAACCGATCCTGCGCAGAAGTAAAAGATGCAGCCAATACAGAAACCGCCAGGGCGACGGAACCTACCAAGTTCTTCATAAAAACTCCCAGCTGTTATTATTTCTTTCCAATATCATCGGCAACTGATTATTTAGCTCAGGCTGCCTGCTTCAATAAAGTTTCTCGCTGCTGCGCCAACATCTCCAACAGCAGATCCGGTCGGTCAGTCACAATGCCGTGTACGCCCAGATCAATATAGCGCCGGTAATTCTCCATACCATTCACGGTCCATACCGCCAAGTGGACTTTCTTCTTATTAGCGGCGCGCACCATACTTTCAGTAACTACGGGAATACCTTTTTGCTCCATCGGTAGCTGCATCGCGCTATAGCTTGGACGCAGCAGTTTCTCTGCTCGGAGTAACTGTGCAATATAAAATACCACCGCCTCTACGGTAGGCGTGCCCGTCGCTACTTGCGGACAGAGACGACGAAACTCATTAATCACCCCTTGGTGAAATGAGGAAACGACGACTTGCTCACCTTTTCCACACTTTGCCAGCACATCCTTCAACACTTTTGCAGCGCGATACTGGCGGCTTTTAATCTCCAGTATCATAGGCATATCCCCTACCATTGCCATCGCCTCTTCCAGAGTCAACACTCGCAGGGGCTTTTCTCTATAGGGGTAATGCTCTCCATCCCGAGTCCAGAGATAGGCAACATTTAACTGACGCAGCTGCTCTAAGGTTTTATCCTCTACAAGCCCCGCACCATCAGAGAACATTTCCAGCTCCCTGTCGTGAATCAACACTAAATGGCCATCGGCAGTGAGCCACAGATCCACTTCAATAGCATCCACGCCCAGTTGCACCATTTTTTCAAGGTAAATCGCCGTGTTTCCTGGGTAGAGACCATTGCCGCAGTCATTACCATGTGCGATCACCATCGGCCCCTCCCCCTGAGGAAACCACAGGGCGCAAGGTTTGCCCGGTGCAGACCGGGCATAAAGAAATAAGACGACTAGGGCAATTAAAAAGAACGACAACCAAAACATGCTTCACCACACTTATTATTTTGTCAGTTTTCAAGCTGGATAGTGTTAGCTTCGATTACGCCTCTTCCGCTAATTTGGCAACAGAATCAGTGTCAGCAAGCACGGTATTCTTTTTGGGCTCTTCTTTCCCCGCCGGTTCTTTAGCCTCACTGCCAGCTCCCTGTTTCTGACGGACATATAAAGCCTGTAACCAGAGGGGAACAAAAATAACGATGTCGTAAAAACGATTAGCCAAAACACCTAAGTGCAGTGAAGCCATCGCCAAAAACCGCAGTATTAAGGTCATTCCTCGCAGGGATAAGCCCACCCCAATACCAATCACCGTTCGCGCTGAACGGATAAACTGCTCCAAAGGAATTGCCAGAAAAGCCAGAATCAAGGGAAGCACAAACCCAAGTCCCATCTGTGCCAGAGGAATTGGCCAAAGCTGCTCAGAACCTAATAACTGCTGTTGCAGAATCAACTCACGTGAGAAAGCCAGGTTTCCACCGACTACAGCCAAAACCAATAAGAGTGCCAAAGCCACTCCCAGCAATAACCTGCGCGTACTCTCACCGAGGGAACCTACCGCAGGAAACATTCGAGTAACCTGCAAGCATTCCATAATCAACAATCCGACAGTGATCTGCAAAAAGATAACCACTGCGGCTGAAATACTGGCGAGACTATAACTGCCAAGTGAAGCTTCAGCGCCCAGTACTGCCGCCATAGGCTGTGCCAGTAACTGAAAATTCACCATAGCGCCAGCTAAAGCAACCACTAATACCAGAGAAGCTGTCAGAAAGCGGCTGAAAGAGGATGAAGACAGCAAGTGAAGGCTTTTATCCGTTTCCTGTAAAATCTCTTCGTAGCGCTCCATATGGCCATCCAGCGCTTTGGCCCGCCGAATAACCGATTCTACATTTTTGTTAATACGTCCCAATGTCGAAAGCATTGCACGCCAACTGGGCAGCATACGTTTTAGTAATTGATGCCTCTCTCGGGTGGACTCACGATAGGACTCCAGAGCTTTGGACTCGGCCTTGCGCATAGACTGATTAATAGTATCGAGAACATCTGCTACCACAGGGTCCTCTTTGCCAGGAATTTCCGAAACAGCTCGAATAGCCCTGGCCCAGTTTGACGGTTCCGGTGCTATTTCAGCACTGCGTACATAGTCTTCATCCAAGCTGCTGAGTTGTTCACAGAGCTTTCTATGTAAGGTTGGATACAGTGCCAAATCCCGATGTACGGTTTGCTCAATACGTTCAAATTCTCTTTCAATCTGGCGCTCTGCCGTGTCCCTGCCTTCGGCAAAAAGTACTTCTCGATTGCGCTCTACCAGTCTTTGTTCTGCGGAATCAATATTGCTCGCCACAAAGCGCAACGCCCGATGGCCCAGACGCGCTATTGCATATACGGCGCGATGCACAGGCTCACGGGCCAGGAACAAAACAATCAATCCCAGGATGCCCCAAAGCCAAAGTGGTAAACTTTGCATTAGTTGACTCATCTCTCCCCCCTTCATTATCAGCCCAATTGGCCTCTATCCTAACAGCTGCGGACAGCACATTCGCCCAAAAGTTCACAATTTGTACAGGAGTATGACGACAGCTTTGCCACTAGGAACAGGCCCTAATATTGGAAACACTGGGAAAGCTGATATAGACGCAGGGCCGTTAAGGCGACCCAACAATACGGAACCATACAGGTGACATCATTAAGTTACCTGAAAACAGTTGTTCTTTTACATCAATTTAAGTTTATCCCGTTAGAAATTAAAAAAATAAACGTCTACATCTAGTAGAGAAAATCAACAATAAAGCACAATAGTTGCCAAAGAAAAAAACAGCACCATATGCGAGACACAAAATGCCAAAAAAATAAATTGCACGCATACCTTTCAAAACTTTGACTGAGAAAAACAATACATTTCCAAACTTAAAAACCACATCCAAACCAAACCAAAAATATTCAACCTCCATAAATAAGGCACATTTTTTCCTAAGCCTTACCCCTCCTACGTCTACACTCCAAACTAAATTCTCATTGAGTGAGTGTTTTTCCCTAACACGGCAGAAACAATTTTACGCTGACTCCCACGTCGTCATGGCAGATAACGTGGGGTAATTTTGGGAACCTAAACGACAGGAGTCGATGGAAGGTCAAACTCTTATTTTAAGAGAGATCTATCTGTATCAAGGAGAGGTACGAGGTATATGCCGGTTCTTTTTTTTAGCAACTCCGGCCTTCAAGGCGATCTATTATTTTCACTGTTTTCGCAAGCTATTCCCATACCCTGGGAAAAATCTAGCATTGGAAAACAAAAAAACTGCCTGCAGCATTATCAGGCTATCGTGATAGATTGTTGGCAAATTGGTGTGAGTTCTGACTCAAAGCAGTTTCTTTCAGACCTAAAGAAGATTAGTCATGCAAAAGCTTTACTGATTAATCTCCCAGCCAACCTACCCATTCATATATCGGAAAAGTTACGCCAGAAAGGTTTTCACCTACTTTGTGATAGCAATACCAGTCAGGAAAACCTTATTCACAAATTGGATACCGCGATTCACAGTGCCGAGGGGCGACAACATATCAGCCCACAAAACTCCCTCCCTCTTACCCGCAGGGAACAGGAAATACTCGGACAACTCACTACCGGTGAACCTAACAGTGTGATCGCAACAAAATTGCACCTTAGCGAACACACTGTGAAAAATCACATGTATAACATTTTCCGAAAAATTGGAGTTAAAAACCGGCTGCAGGCCAGTAATTGGGCCAAGCTCAATCTCCAGGAAGAGAGGATATGAGACTAACCCTGTTGATGTTGACACTGTGTGCATCCTTGGCCTTTGGCCAGGATGACACAGAGGTCCCTCCAGCAGATACCGATTCTGGAAAACTCGAAGACGAAATCAGTGGATTCAATATTGATCGAACAATAACCCGTACCGGGCACGATTTTGCCCGCTATATGAGCGAATACAGAAACCTTAATTATCCAGATGCCACTTACAACTTAACTATTTACGAAAGACCCTCAGCACGTTGGGGAAATCTCATCTGGGTTACCTATAACGACAAAATTGTTTTCAGGCGTTTTATCAGTCCAAGCACCAATAATATTCATCGCTTGGCCGATGAGGCCGCGCAATATATTCACCAGGAAGTACTGCAAGCGCGTGTTCGCAGCTCACTCACAGACACCTTTGATTTGGGTAAGGATGAATTCTAATGAAGATCAAATCATTACTGGGTACCGCTTTTTTTTCTCTGGCGGCGTTCTCATATCATCACGTCTCGGCCACCGAATTAATCTATGAACCGGTAAACCCCAATTTTGGTGGCAACCCACTCAATGGTACTTACCTTCTGCAAAATGCGCAGTCACAAGATACTCACGAAGATCCGGATAAACCAGACAGCCTCTATGAACAACCCAGTGCTCTGGATAGGTTCAGCGACTCGCTGGAAACCCGCCTGCTAAACCAACTTCTAACCGATGTTGGTGATGGTAATAGTGGAGAACTGATTACAGACGACTTTATCGTACAAATCGTTGATAACGATGGTGTCCTGACAGTACTTATCACCGACCGCAGTACCGGAGATAAAAGCGAAATCGTTGTAAGCGGGCTAAACCCGACAAACTAACGAACGTTTAAATTTCAAAGGATTCTTTGGCAATGCGTAATGCAATAAAAAAAGTGATAGCTTTGCCCATCGTAGCGACATTAATGACGCTAAGTAGTTGTTCCGCGGTCAAAGATGTGGGCGATGCACTTTTTGGTCCGGGCATCACAGATGCAATGCTCACCCCGAGGAAAAACACCTATCGGGACCTGATCAACCTTCCGCAACCGAAGGGTAAAATATTGGTGGCGGTATACGGTTTCCGCGATCAGACTGGCCAGTACAAACCCGCACCAAACAGCAGTTTCTCTACCGCAGTCACCCAAGGTGGCGCGGCCATGCTGATGGACGTACTCAATGAGTCCGGCTGGTTTATCCCGTTGGAACGTGAAGGGCTGCAAAATCTGCTGACAGAGCGGAAGATTATCCGTGCAGGATTAACCAAGCCGGATATTCCCGTCAATAACAGTGTGCCACTTCCCACACTTGTGGCTGCAAATGTCTTATTAGAAGGCGGTATCGTTGCCTACGACCAAAATATTCAAACCGGTGGTGCAGGTGCTCGCTACTTTGGTATTGGCGCAGATGAGCAGTATCGCGTGGATCAGGTAACAGTGAATTTGCGGGCCATAGACATTCGTTCCGGACGGGTGCTCCACTCTGTATTGACTTCTAAAACTGTCTACTCCAAGGCAATCAGTGCCGATGTATTTCGCTACGTAAAATATCGGCGCCTGTTGGAATTAGAAGCTGGTACTACTTATAACGAACCCGCACAGCTTGCTATGCTTTCAGCGATGGAATCTGCTGTGATTCATTTGATCAGTGAAGGCATCGTGCACAACTCTTGGGCACTTGCCAATCCGGATGAGATTGAAAATCCGATATTGCAGTACTACCTCAATGACAGCACTGTCATTATGTAGAATCAATGACTGACAAATTAGATTTTTAAGCCCGGCTTAAAATTGGGATACTTGGAAAGATGTACCATAAATTCAGAATTATTTTTTCTGCCACCCTAGCAATGGCTGTTGTTAACCTTCCGGGTTTAGGCCATTGCTCAGACTTGGATTCCAGTAGTGAATTGGCTGTTGCGAGCGAATTAAGCGCAGCCAACCTTTACTCCGTCACAAATTTAACCGTTATCAACCAGGAAGGTGGAAACAACAACATACATACCCGCCAATCAGGTAGTAACAACTACACTTCTGCTCACCAGGACGGCAATAGAAATAGTTTATCGGTCACCCAATCTGGTGAGGATAATATTGTCACATCGAGTCAGGTCGGGAATTACAACTATTCAATGTTGATACAAATAGGTTTTGAGAATTTTATAGATATCGACCAGTATGGAGTTGGCAATACTGCGGGCATATCCCAATTTGGAATACAAAATAGTGCCCATGTGGAAGAGATTGGCAGCTTTCATAACGTCAATATTTACCAAAGTGGGAATGGCCTTCACACCTCGGTCACTGTTACCGGAACCGCTACAACAACGTATATTAGCCAATATGACTAATAACTAATAATACTTCTCTGGTTTCCCTTCATCTGATTGGACTTCTTTACTTCAATTCATGTAAGCTTATTAAGTGACAATAATGATTACAGCAACTTAAAAAATTTATCAGAAATGTGATTATTTGAACCTCGCGCCGTATAAAAGAATTTTCTGACAAGCTTTATCACCCCGCCTTAAAAAAAGAACTTTCTTCCTAAAGTTTCAAGACTTCTGCCCTATAGCCACAACCTCCAAAGACGACAAAACTCTATTCAGCATCAAGCTGCTGTTAAAAATGATATTGCTAGATGTTTCACAAGGAATGTGAAGGTTAGAAGCAGTCGGTTTCACTCCAGATAACTCACATACGCCTGACACAGCCGTATCGTGTCCTGAGACAAAACACTCCCAATATCTAATGGTGCTGAATTCTTTTATTTGTAAAAAGCTGTACAGCTATATTTGACATCCCTATGGAGTTACTGATGACTAAGTACACACCTATTGCCGCCAGTGTTCTTCTGGCGATCGCCAGTACCGGAGCCTTAGCTACCAACAATACCGCCATTCTCAACCAAAATGGCACTGGCAATATGGCCACGGCTGATCAGAGTGATGCCACTGTATCCAACAACCTGATCACACAAAACCAAACTGGTGACAACAACGTAGTTTATGCAGAGCAAACCAGCTTTAATGATTCCGGTGTAATTACCCAAACTCAAGTCGGAGATATGAATGACGCAGAGTCCTTCCAGAATGATTCCAGCACTGCGATTGTTACTATCACCCAAATCAACGACGGTCACTTTGCAACAACTACACAAAGTTTTGTAGATACCAGCGTTGCTACTGTCACCCAAAGTGGTAGTCCGCAAGTAGCAGCAGTAACTCAAGTTTCCAGTACAAATGATAATGCTGTAGTGACTCAGTCTGGCGACGGCAATGTAGGTAATGTTATCCAAACTAACGGTTCATTTAACACCGCACTCTTAACCCAAACAGGAACCACCAATACTGCAACTTCTACTCAAACTTCCAGTACCTCGAGCACTGTTAACGCTACCCAGGCAGGTACCACAAACTCTGTAATACACATTCAAACTTTGGCCACCAACAGTACCTCTGTTTCCTTCCAGGATGGCACTTCCAACACATTCACTACATCACAGACAGCAGGTGATGGGAACTACAGCGAGGGCTTCCAAAATGGTACTACTCAGGGCTTGACTCACATTCAAGTTGGAGATGATCACTGGGCTTATACTGAGCAAGTGGGCACCACCAATATTGGCGTGATCTCCCAGACAGGCTTTGATAACTATTCTGAAGGCTACCAGGATGGAACGTTCAATAGCTTGACCGTTACCCAGCCAGGAGATTTCAATACCACTGTCGCCTCGCAGACCGGTAATAACAACGTTATTGCCGTAACTCAGGCAACCGATACCAACATGGCTACACCTACACAGGTAGGTGATTTCAACATGGCAATTATCATTCAATAGTAAAGGGGGTAGGCCGGCTTAATTGGCCGGCCTATTTTCAACTTGGTGGGCTAAGTGCAAGCTTCAATTATTATTACTAGCCCTAAATTCCCATGAAACAACCATTTCATGCATTTAATGCCACCCCCCAAATCAGCTGGCATTATTTGCCATAGCTAGTTCAAAAAAGAACTTTATTCCTAAGGTTTCGGCACTTCCGTCCTATGGCTGTAACTCCAGAAGACGACAAAACTCTAATCAGCATCAAGCTGCTGTTTAAATGGTATTGCTAGGTTTCACAAGGAATGTGAAGGTTATTAAGCAGTCGGGTTCATCCCAGTTTCCTCACATACTTCTGGCACGGTTGTAATATGCCTGAGGATGAGACTCTTCCAATATCAAATGATGCTGTTTTCTTTTTGTTTGTAAAAGCTGTACAGCGATATTTGACATCTATATGGAGTTACAGATGACCAAGTACACACCTATTGCCGCCAGTGTTCTTCTGGCGATCGCCAGCACCGGAGCCTTCGCATCGAACAATACCGCCATTCTCAATCAGAACGGTACTGGTAACATGGCAACCGCTGATCAGAGTGATCCGACGGTAACTAATAACCTGATCACCCAGACTCAAACTGGTGACAACAATGAGGTTTACGCAGAGCAAACCAGTAGTAATAACTTAGGAGTAATTACTCAAACTCAAGTAGGAGACTTGAACTTTGCGGAGTCTTTTCAAAATGATTCTAATGTTCCTGTCGCTACTATCACGCAAATAGATGATGGACAGATTGCTACAACGGTCCAGAGTTTTGTAGACACCAGTGTTGCAACTATTACCCAAAGTGGTGGATCACAACTTGCAACTACCGCTCAGACCACTAGTGCAAATGATACTCTAGTCATTAATCAGTCCGGTGATGGTAATGTTGCTGCAGGCATACAAACCGCTACATCATTAAACTCAGCGGTTATTAGTCAAACAGGTACTAATGGCACTGCTTCAGCGACACAAAGTGGCACCACATCAAGTAGCATGACGATGATTCAAGCGGGAGACACCAATGTAGTCGCCCATCAGCAAGTCTTGGCCAGTAACAGTACAACACTCTCCTTCCAGGATGGCTCTTTCAACACCATCTTCTTCAGCCAATCTGACGACGGCAATTATAGTGAAGGTTTCCAGAGCGGTACTGGCCAGACTTTGGTACACAATCAAAGTGGTGGTGATCACTGGGCTGTCACCGCACAGGTAGGGACGTCTAACGTAGCTGTTGTTACGCAGGTAGGTTTCGATAACTTTTCATCAGCAGCCCAGGACGGCACGTTCAATAACTTAACTGTGACGCAGCCTGGTGACTTTAACACCACTACGGCATCACAACTTGGCAACTTCAATACAATTACCGTTACTCAGTCTACGGATCTTAATGCAGCAGCGCCTGCTCAAGTAGGTGATTTCAACATGGCAATTATTATTCAGTAGCCAAAATTAAGGCCGACTTTTAAAGCCGGCCTTTTTATCTGAAAAAATTTATCGGTTTATATTGTGCTAAACAAGTATTAACCCCTATATACACGTAGAATCAGCCCCACAAAATCCAAACCTCTCCCGACTCAGCTTACCAAAAATGGCACGCTACAGTAGACCAGGGCGATCTCATTGCTGCGAAAAATCCAGCTGCCAAAATTAAAATTGGAGACCCCTACACATTTAATACTACCCAAAACAGTAATAATATGGGATTTATTTTTAAGCAACCCTGATTAGGGCTTTAAACAAGGGTCGCCCTATCGAGCCCCTAACTGAATTTCATTTAAGTCCACTTATCCAGCAACCTTAGTGCTCTAGCGTAAAAAACAACAACAAAGAAAATATTCCTATTTTTTAGGCACTAACTTCCCATAGCAATATTTGAGGCTTACGATAAAACTCATACCAGCATCAGGGTATTGTCAGGTACTCCAGAGATAATACCTATTAGGGATAGCAATAAAACAAGGTGTGCCAAACTCCTTGCGCAATAAATGCCATACCCTATCTATGGAGTCTTTTGTCCTTCCTAGGTTTGATGCTTCACCGCAACTGAAATCATGGGGATAAGAAAAATCCACCTTACCTTCAATCGGAGATATCGATGCGAATCCATACACCAATTTCCGTGGGCATCAGTCTATGCCTTGTCGGGTCAATTACTTATGCGGATGGAAATACAACTACCGTGGAACAAACGGGTAACAATCACCAGGTGACTGCAAACCAAGTAGACCCAACAACAACTAACAACCTTATTGAGGTTATTCAGGCAGATGAAGCACAGGTTAGCAAAAGCCGGCAAGACACTTCAACCAACTTGAGTATCATCAGGCATGAACAGGTAACGCTGGGGAATGAAGCTGACTCGACTCAAACTAATTTTTCAGATGATGCAGAGGTAAATATCTATCAGGAGGGCGCTGGAAATTTCGCCTCTACTTTACAGGACAGTACATCTTCTAGCTTTGTTGACATTTCTCAGTTCAATTCTGCAAATGACATCATTTTCTCCCAAACAGATAGTAGTTTCGATACAGTCAACCTCTATCAGTCTGGCTTTGATAACCAGATGTTAGTGACTCAAACTACCACCACGTTTAACAGCCTAAATGTGTCTCAAACGGGTGATCAAAATAGCGCAGATGCCGAACAAACAGGGTTTGATAATCTGTTGACCTCCTCGCAAACGGGCAATCTGAATACTTACTTTTCTATACAAACGGGTGACATCCTGGTAGCAACAAGTACCCAGATAGGAGATGGTAACATTAGTACCCAGACCCAGACGGGAGATATTTTGTTGGTTTCTACGCTACAAGATGGTACTGGCAATATGTCCATCGTGGATCAAGCTGGAGCAATGCAAACTGCAAGCAGTACCCAGATAGGAACAACTAACCTTCATACTATTACCCAAAGCGTCGACAATCAAACGGCTATTGGCATTCAGAATGGTATGTTAAACCAAGGATTTATCATGCAGTAGCGGCATATTCGTTCCGGCTGAAAGTTATTATATTTTCAATATACATAGAGGAAAGAATGCATTTTTTAATGCCAGCTTTAATTTATGAGTCACTTACAAAGCTACCCAAAGAATGGCATTCTTTCCTTACCTGATAAAAATACTGCATCAATATTTTCTTACGTAGCAGTGGTTTCAAAATTCTTCGTCTACAGTTTTCCATGTAAACGATTTCTCACATTTTGACGTTACTCACTTCACAGGTAACACAGGCAAAAGTTTTAACGACCGGATTTACCACTAGACGGTAATACACAGGAGTTAGCCGTGCAGAAGATTACCGTAATTCCACTGGTACTGGCGATATCTGCCACCAGCTTGGGTTATGCTGCAGAAAATACTACATTAATCACCCAAAGTGGCTCCAGTAACTCAGCTGTAGCGGATCAAACTGACCCAAGCGCTATCGATAATCACCTGGAGATCAGTCAGGACGGCTCTGCTCATATTGCAGAGGCCGTACAGCAAAACGAAATTGAAAGCTCAATTATCCAAATACAAGAAGGCAGTCTTAACGACGCCTATAGCCTGCAAATGGATGGGATCGCAAATAGCGTAGAAATATTCCAGTCGGGCTCTAATAATCGTGCCAGTAGCTATCAATTGGCCACACAGCATGGGCAATCGACAATACGCCAGGTGGGGTCCGGTAATGAGGCAGAGATCCAACAACACCTCGGTAGCGATAATGTCTCTGTTATTGAGCAAATGGGCGAACTCCACGGCGCATTAATTGGACAATATGCAAGCTTTAATTCCGATGCGATGATTTTCCAGCAAGGCTCAAGTCATGAAGCCATAATCAGCCAGGAAGGCACCGGGCACTACGCCAGTATCCAACAGATCGGCGCCGCCAACAGCGCAGATGTCGCCCAGTCCGATATGTACAACGAACTGGACCTCTATCAGGACGGCGAGGGCAACATGGCCACCATCGTGCAAGTGTCCTGGTATAACAGTGCCTATGTCACTCAGGACGGCTTCTTGAATTCCGCCAATATTATGCAGGCCGGCAATGGTGGATTAGGCGGTGGCCATATGGTGATCGTCAATCAGTCTGGCAGTATGAATGATGCAACTGTGATTCAAAATGGTTTCTCCCAATCTGCCAATATTACCCAAACCGGTACCGGTAATACGGCAGTGGTTTTACAGTAACGAAGTTATTACCAGTCGGAGTAAGGTCAACTTATTCCGACTGGATTCCTGAGGTAAAAGCATTCATTTCTTGATACTTATTTCTCATTAAATTGAGACTAAAGCCCTATAGAAACTTACTATACCGCCATCAACAATGAAAATAGCGGTAGTTGGGTCAATTCGCTTTTAACGTTCTTAATAATTACTGTCCGGAATTTAATTTCCAGTAGTAATTTCCCTATGTTTGCTTGCCAACACCGCACTTTAAAGCCGTAATTTTCATGCTCCTTGTTATGTAGTCGTGGAGGTATTCGTGAAAAAAGTTATTTATTCGCCGGTAGTCACATTTATCGCATTTCTTTCCGTCAATTCCGCCTTTGGGAATGACCAAACCGTAGAGCAGATACAGGTTGGTATTGGCAACAATGCCGTTGCCAACCAGAGGTTTCCGCTTAATGAGGGCAACTTAATCCTGCAAGAGCAAATTGGCTTTTTTAATGACGCCACCGGCATTCAATCCATAGAAATCAACAGCACAATTTCCCAATTTCAAACTGGCCGCAATCATTTTTCCAGAGTCTCCCAATCTTCTGGGAGCGACAATGCGGGACAGAGCGTACAGATTGGCTCTAATAGCAGATCACTCACCCGGCAAGTTAACCAAATAAACGGTTTCTCCCTGCATACTCAGGATGGACAGGGACAGGTTGCCACCACGGTACAAATTTCCGGGGCCAATAACAGCGTCAATATTGAGCAGACAGATAGAGCCAATGTCGCCGTCGTGGCACAAGTATTTAGTTTTACCGGTAATGCCTCAATCTCACAGGCGGGTTTGCTTAATTTAGGTGTCAGTGAGCAAACCGGTATCGCCCATGAATCTTCAATTACCCAGACAGGCGCACTTAACTTTTCCGAAATGGAGCAGCTGGGCACGGGTAATTCATCGTCAGCGTCACAGGAAGGGTTGTTAAATTCAGCAAATTCTTTGCAAGCTGGTGTTGGCAATACCAATCAATCAAACCAAATTGGGCTGGAAAATAACGTTTCATTTTCTCAACAAGGTCTAGATCAAATGGCCAGTAGTACCCAGATTGGCCTATTTAACCAGGTCCAAGCCAGCCAGATAAGGGCGGGAGCATCCAGTAACACCCTACAGATCGGCATTTCCAACAGTAGCCATATTTCACAGTAAATAGGCTCGCAACAAAATTGCTAATCAATAAATCCGACTTAAATCCCCGCGCTATTCATAGCAACAGGTAAAAGCTATAGAGAGAGAAAAGTTAAATTCGGTACTGTGCAATAGCACTTTCTTCTCAAGGATTTACAACTTCTCTCCTATAGCGACTGCCCCAATTCCCAGCAAGAATATTGAGGACGGAACGAAATTTTGGACTCCTAAGCAGTATCAGGGAAGCCATCAAAATGTATCAGTCCTACTCTCCCGCTTACCTGTTTGACTGGCGGCAATGCCTTTGTGGCAACGCTGCTCCCCCTATTTACAGTGATACCTACCCCTCCGGCTAGGTGCACCTGCTGTAAAACCCTTGGCGCAGGATGACGTGCCACCCCTTTTCAGCCACTTAGGCTGGTATTTCACCATGTGATGCTCATTGAAGTTTGTAGTAATGGAGACACTCATGAAGACTTTGACCCCTATCGCTGTAGCCCTAACCCTGGCCATCAGTGGAACCGCTTATGCGGGCGGCAACACCGCCACTCAGGACCAGAATGGCGGCCACAACAATGCCACTATCGATCAGACCGGGCCGCTGACCTGGGATAACAACGCTATGCAGGAACAGCATGGCCATAGCAATGATGCAGAGATCACTCATAGCATTGAACTCGGCAGCTATGGGTACCAGTACCAGGAAGGTGATCACCATTCAGCGCACTTGCTGCAAAGCGGCGGTGCCGGCAACGAGTCGTTCAGCTTCCAGTCCGGCAGCACCAACGTGTCTGAGACCTACCAGATTGGACAGCTGGGCGGCTACTCCGCCCATCAGCAATCTGGCGACAACCACTACGCTCTCACCTATCAATTTGCAGGTGCTGGCAACATGGTGATGATTAGCCAGATGGACAGCCACAACACGGCAACCGCCACCCAGGTTGTTAGCGTTGGTTCTGAGACCGTTATTCGCCAGAGAGGAGAACTGCACAACGCAGATACCTTCCAGAGCGGCTTTGGCCACGATGCCAGCATGCGCCAGTCCGGTGAATCCAATGATGGTGATATTCGTCAGGTAGGTGGTGATCACTACGCCCGTATGCGTCAGCGTGGCCACAACCAGGAAGCGGATATTTCCCAGGCTGGGTATGACCACAGTGCACGCGCCCGCCAGAGAGGCCACCACAATGATGTGTACCTGGGACAGATCGGTTCTGGACACACCGCTTCGGCGCGCCAATCAGGGCACAACAACAATAGCCTGGTGGGACAGTTCGGCCTCTATGAAACTGCCACAGTAATGCAGTCTGGCCATGCTAACCAAAGTTACGTTTGGCAATAACAAAAAAAAAGGGCGGCCCATGGCCGCCCTTTTTTATCACCTGTAATTTACAGGTGCTCAACCGCATCGATTTCGTACTCCACCGCACCGGAAGGTGTTTGGACTACCACCACATCACCCACTTCCTTTCCAATCAGCGCGCGGGCAATCGGAGAGTTCACCGAGATCTTGTGCTTTTTAACATCGGCCTCGTCGTCACCCACAATTTTGTATGTAACTTCCTTATCGTCATCCAGGTGAATAATCGTTACCGTAGTACCGAAAATTACCTTGTCACTGGGCTCGATGCTTTTCACATCAATGACCAGAGAGTGAGAAAGCTTGCTTTCGATTTCCTGGATACGGCCTTCGATAAAGCCCTGCTTTTCCCGCGCCGCGTGGTATTCGGCATTTTCCTTCAAATCACCGTGTTCGCGCGCTTCAGCAATCGCCTGTACAACGGTAGGGCGTTCAACTTTTTTCAGATTGTCCAGCTCTGAGCGCAGCGCTTCTGCGCCTTCAACGGTCATTGGTACCCGGTTCAATGTGGGACCTCCATTATTGTTACGACGAAACCAGGCCCAGTGAGATCACGGGGCCCGGTTGGATTTCACAAGTTGGTTTTAAAGCTATTAAGACAGCTTTACGACACGCTGGTGAAGGTCTTGCAGGCGGCGAACCTGTAGCGGCTGCTCCTGACGCATGGCCATCGCCATGGCCTGGGCCGCAGCCAGGGTGGTGGTGTAACACACCTGGTGGTTCTCGGCACTGCGACGGATATCCGCAGAGTCGCGAATCGCCTGGCGCCCTTCGGTAGTGTTCACTACCAGTGCAATCTCGTCGTTCTTAATCATATCGACGATATGCGGGCGACCTTCACTCATCTTGTTGACGGTTGTAACGGGAATATTGTTTTCTTGCAAGACCTTGGCGGTGCCGCGGCTGGCAATTACTTCGAAGCCAAGCTCCACCAGATCGCGGGCCACGCCCACTGCGTCGGCCTTGTCGAAGTCACGCACAGAGATAAATGCGCGTCCGGACTCCGGCAGGCGGTCGCCAGCGGCAACCAGGCCCTTGTCGAAGGCTTCTGCGAAGGTAGCGCCTACGCCCATTACTTCGCCGGTGGATTTCATCTCGGGGCCGAGAATCGGGTCCACTTTCGGGAACTTGTTGAACGGGAATACAGACTCTTTAACGGAGTAGTAGTCCGGTACGATCTCTTCGGTAAAGCCCTGCTCCTGCAAGCTGATACCCGCCTGACAGCGCGCAGCCACTTTCGCCAGTGAAGTGCCGATGCACTTGGAGACGAAAGGTACAGTACGGGAAGCGCGCGGGTTCACCTCGATCACGTAGATCTCGCCGTCCTGGTAGGCCAGCTGGGTATTCATCAAGCCAACTACGCCCAGCTCGCGAGCCATGGCTTTCACTTCTTCGCGCATACGGTCCTGCACATCCGCCGGCAGGCTGTAAGGTGGCAGGGAGCAGGCGGAGTCACCGGAGTGAACACCACACTGTTCGATATGCTGCATGATGGCGCCGATCACAACGTCCTTGCCATCGGATACCGCATCGATATCCACCTCAATAGCGGCGTTGAGGAAGTGGTCCAGCAGTACCGGCGCTTCGTCGGAAACCTGTACCGCTTCTTTCATATAAGTGAGCAGCTCGTCTTCTTTGTAGACGATCTCCATCGCGCGGCCACCCAGTACGTAAGACGGGCGCACAACCAGCGGGTAGCCCACGTCTTTCGCCGCCTGGATGGCTTCGGAGACAGAGCGCACGATGGCGTTCTTTGGCTGCTTGAGGCCGAGACGCATAATCATCTGCTGGAAGCGCTCGCGGTCTTCGGCGCGGTCGATCTGCTCTGGAGTAGTACCGATAATCGGCACACCTTCGTTGGCCAGGTAGCGCGCCAGGTTCAGCGGAGTCTGGCCGCCGAACTGTACGATCACGCCTTCCGGCTTCTCTTTGGCAACAATTTCCAGCACGTCTTCCAGGGTTACCGGCTCGAAGTAGAGGCGGTCGGAAGTGTCGTAGTCGGTGGAAACAGTCTCCGGGTTACAGTTGACCATGATGGTCTCGTAACCGTCTTCGCGCATCGCCAGAGCGGCGTGTACACAGCAGTAGTCGAACTCGATGCCCTGGCCGATACGGTTGGGGCCACCGCCGAGTACCATGATTTTCTTTTTGTCAGACGGCTGCGCTTCGCACTCTTCATCGTAGGTGGAGTACATGTAAGCAGTAGAGGTGCTGAACTCAGCAGCACAGGTGTCCACGCGCTTGTAAGAGGGGAATACACCCAGCTTGTGGCGGAACTCGCGCACAGTCTTCTGGCTCACCCCCAGCAGGTCCGCCAGGCGGCGATCGGAGAAGCCTTTGCGCTTGAGGAAGCGCATTTGCTCAGTGGTCAGCGCCGAGGTTGGCAGTGACTTGAGCGGCTCTTCAATTTTGATCAGCTCTTCGATCTGTACCAGGAACCAGGGATCGATACCGGACAGGTCGTAAACTTCGCCGACGCTCATGCCCATACGGAAGGCGTCGCCCACGTACCAGATGCGCTCGGCACCCGGAACGGAGAGTTCGCTGCGCAGACGGGTCTCAGCGCCGTCTTTGCTCGGGTCAATCTTGCTTTCCAGGCCGAAGCTGCCCACTTCCAGACCGCGCAGGGCTTTCTGCATGGACTCCTGGAAGGTACGGCCGATCGCCATCACTTCACCCACAGACTTCATCTGGGTCGTCAGGCGTGCATCGGCTTCACCGAATTTCTCAAAGGTGAAGCGCGGGATCTTGGTGACAACGTAATCGATAGACGGCTCGAAGGACGCCGGGGTAGCACCGCCGGTGATATCGTTCTGCAGCTCGTCCAGGGTGTAACCCACTGCCAGCTTGGCCGCGACCTTGGCGATCGGGAAGCCGGTGGCCTTGGAGGCCAGTGCGGAGGAGCGGGATACGCGGGGGTTCATCTCGATCACAACTACGCGGCCAGTCTTCGGGCAAACGCCGAACTGTACGTTGGAGCCGCCAGTCTCAACGCCGATCTCGCGAAGTACCGCGATAGAGGCGTTGCGCATCAGCTGGTATTCCTTGTCGGTCAGCGTCTGCGCCGGGGCAACGGTGATGGAGTCACCGGTGTGTACACCCATCGGATCGAAGTTCTCGATGGAACATACGATGATGCAGTTGTCGTTCTTATCGCGAACCACTTCCATCTCGTACTCTTTCCAGCCGAGCAGGGATTCGTCGATCAGCAATTCGTTGGTGGGGGAGAGATCGAGACCGCGCTTACAGATCTCTTCAAACTCCGGCCAGTTATAGGCCACACCGCCACCGGAACCACCCATGGTGAAGGACGGACGGATAATGACCGGGAAGCCGAACTCTTCCGGTACTTTCTTCGCCTCTTCCATGGAGTGGACGATCTTGGCACGCGGGGTTTCCAGGCCGATAGCCTTCATTGCCTTGTCGAACAGGTCGCGGTCTTCCGCTTTCTCGATAGCGTCTTTGTCCGCACCGATCAGCTCGACATTGAATTCCTTCAGGACACCATGCTTGTCCAGGTCCAGGGCGCAGTTCAGTGCTGTCTGGCCACCCATGGTGGGCAGGATGGCGTCGGGGCGCTCCTGCTCGATAATCTTGGCAACGGTGCGCCACTCAACCGGCTCGATGTAGGTGGCATCGGCCATGGCCGGGTCGGTCATGATGGTAGCCGGGTTGGAGTTCACCAGGATCACCCGGTAACCCTCTTCGCGCAGCGCCTTACAGGCCTGGGCGCCGGAGTAGTCAAATTCGCACGCCTGGCCGATCACGATGGGGCCTGCGCCGATAATCAGAATGCTTTGGATATCTGTGCGTTTTGGCATCTTTCTTCCGTTCTACTACCGGCAAAGGCCGGCTGCGCTAAATTTCATTCGTTTCTTGTTAAAACCGCCGCAAAAGCGGCGGTTAATTGCCCTACCCTGGGCGGCTACGCCCTTAGGCGCGCTCTTTCATCAAATCGATAAAGTGGTCGAACAACGGCGCCACATCGTGTGGGCCCGGGCTCGCTTCCGGGTGTCCCTGAAAGCTGAAGGCCGGCTTGTCCTTCAGGTGAATACCCTGCAAGGTACCGTCGAACAGGGACTTGTGGGTAACTTCCACATTGTCCGGCAGGCTATCGGCGTCCACTTCGAAACCGTGGTTCTGCGCGGTGATCATCACCTTGGTGCTGTTCAGGTCTTGTACCGGGTGGTTACCACCGTGGTGACCGAACTTCATCTTGGCAGTTTTACCGCCCACCGCCAGGCCCAACAACTGGTGGCCCAGGCAGATGCCGTAGGTGGGGATGCCAGCGTCCAGGATTTCGCGAATAGCGGTGATCGCGTATTCACAGGGCTCGGGGTCGCCGGGGCCATTGGACAGGAATACACCGTTGGGATTCATCGCCAGTACTTCGGAAGCCGGAGTCTCCGCCGGTACTACGGTGATGTCACAGCCGCGATCCAACAGCATACGCAGGATATTGCGCTTCACACCGAAGTCGTAAGCCACCACTTTGAAGGGCTGTTCCGGCGCGGCCTTGTGGCCTTCGCCCAGTTCCCAGGTACCTTCGCTAAAGGGGTAGGCTTCCTTGGTGCTCACTACCTTGGCCAGGTCCATCCCTTTCAGACCGGCAAATTCCTTGGCCTTGGCCAGGGCTTCTTCGCGGTCGATATTATCACCGGCAACGATGCAACCGCTCTGCGCACCTTTGTCGCGCAGCAGGCGCGTCAGGCGACGGGTGTCGATATCGGCGATACCAACGATATTGCGCTCGCGCAGGTAGTCCTCCAGGGACTGCTCGTTGCGGAAGCTGCTGGCCAGCAGCGGCAGGTCGCGGATTACCAGGCCGGCGGCCCAGATATCAGCGCACTCTTCGTCTTCCTGGTTGGTGCCAGTATTGCCGATGTGCGGGTAGGTCAGAGTCACAATCTGGCGGGCGTAGGAGGGATCGGTGAGGATCTCCTGGTAGCCGGTCATGGATGTGTTGAACACGACCTCGCCAACAGAACTGCCATGGGCACCGATTGCGCGTCCTTCAAAGACACTACCATCTGCGAGCACCAGCAGCGCGGGAGTTGTACTCTGCATAAAGTTGTGGGGCATGAAAGCCTCCGACGTAGGGACAGCTTTAGTCAAATTGAACTCCAATCTTCAGAACTGCTTCCGGGCGGGGTTTGCGGGCTTCGGAGCACGCGGGCTCCTGACTGGTGCGCGCATAAAAAAGCGAGATGAAACATCGCAGCTTCATCTCGCTTTAAAAATCTGTTCACGCGTGATTCTCACAAAGTGGCCGACGGTTGCCGCCAGCTTTTTAGTAGGCTCACGCTGCGCGATTCAGCTTCGCGGCACCGGCCCAAATCGGGCGCAGATTCTACGCGAATTCACCTCTGGACGCTAGTGCAAAAATACGCCAGGCTACTTTCCCTGAAAATCTCACTCCGGCTTGCGTCCCAACCGGAAAAGACTGCTGCCCATTTTCAGCTCCGCCTTCTCCAGCATGGTCTTATTCATACGCAGGGCCACCTCCCGGCCGCTGTCGGCAAACTCGATCATACCGCCAGTGGCGGCAAAGCGCTCGGCATCGCTAACCGTCAGTACCGGGAAAAACTCCAGTGCCACCAACGCCTTGAGCAGTGTGGGGCGATCCAGGGTACTCAGCACCACAATCTGGCACTTGCGCGCCCGCAGCATCTCCTTGACCTCAATTTTCTCAAGCTCCACATCCCGCCCATCAATACGCTGATTCTTGAATCGGGCCGCCAGTGGCTCACCGAGAGAATCCCCACCCATTAGGCACACCTTGAACGGGGCACTACTGTTGGCAAAGGCATTGACCGGCCACTGTAGGTGGTAGGCGAAGTGCACTATGTAATCCACCATTACCCGCCGCCCCAAAGGCGTATCGGAGAGCTGCACCGCAGCCTGGGCACCCACACCGGTGAAAAGTACTGTCAGGAAAAGTATCAGGGCGGGAATAGTGCGGAGTGAACCTGGGCTGGATATCGTCATAGAAGCTCAAACCCTGTGGTTTGCATCTCCCGAAAGGAAGCTGCGGTGGGCTGTTACCCGCAGCGGCCAAAGCTCGCTGCGGCTCTATTTGCGCGCCAGCGAAAAGCCCGGCCACCTACTCAGGTTAGCCCAACGCAAAGGCCCCCGCCGGGACCAGAGTTACAGCGCCTAAAGATCCTCCCCCGGCAAAATCGGGCGCCACTTCAACGCCTTTTCGATAGATATGATCATGGCCCCAGCAACATCCTTGCGCGTAGCGCTCTCGATGCCCTCAAGTCCCGGTGAGGAATTGACCTCCAATAGCAGCGGCCCCTTGCGGGAGCGAATAATATCCACACCCGCCACCTTCAGCCCCAACACCTTGGCAGCCTTGACCGCCAGGCGCTTCTCCTCTGCGGTGACCTTAACTACCGAAGCCGTACCGCCCTGGTGAATATTGGCACGAAACTCCCCCGGTGCCGCCTCGCGCTGAATCGAGGCCACCACACGACCATCGATAACAAACAAACGAAGATCCTTTCCCTCCGCTTCGCGAATAAACTCCTGCACCAGGAGATTGGCCTTGAGGGACTTAAACGCATTAATCACCGATTCCCCGGCCTTGCGGGTTTCTGCCAGGACCACACCGCGCCCCTGGGTTCCCTCTAGCAACTTCACCACCAGTGGCGCACCGCCCACCATTTCGATCAGCTCGTTGGTATCCACTGGGGAATTGGCAAACCCGGAGGTGGGGATATTTAATCCACTTTGTTGCAGCAACTGCAGGGAAAATAATTTATCCCGGGACTGACTGATAGCGGCAGAGCCATTCAGGGCAAAAATATCCAGGCTCTCAAAGTGCCGCGTCAGCGCACAACCGTAAAAGGTCTGGCTGGGGCGAATGCGGGGAATAACTGCATCCAGGCTATTGAGTATGCGGCCATCCCGGTAGTGCACTTCCGGCTCATCAGGGTCGAGCTTCATGTAGCACTGGCGGATATCGAGAAAACTCATGCGATGTCCGCGCTCGGCTCCCGCTTCCATAATGCGCCGGTTACTGTAGAGATCCGGGTTCGATGCCAGCAGCCCGATGCGCAGGCCGGTACCGGCAATATGGTGCTCATCCCGATAATATTCATCCAGCTGGCTTTTCGGGATATCGCCAATACAGAAGCTCTCAGCCGGATCTACCAGCATTCGCCCAATCATGGCTTCGCGCCCCAACAACATGCGATAGCCCATGCTGTCCCGATTGGTCAGGGTCAGTTCGATATCCCAGACACTGCCACCAATGGAAATAGAGGTACGAATTACCGGGCGCTTTTCACTTTCACCGGAGGAGCTGCGCACCAGCCTTTTATCCAAAAGCCTCGCCTCACAGCGCACTGAAGGGCGGCGCTGGTGCTGCAGTGGATGCGCCTCAAAACTCACCCAGGGTTCGCCATCGCGCTTGAAGGTATGGATGTTATAAGCGTGCAAACAGGAAGTTTTAGCCCCGGAGTCCACACGCACCTTAATCGCCGGGACGCCGAGTGCGGGAAGCCCGCACCACTCTTCGCTGCCGACAATCAGCTTTCTTTCCAATCGAGGTTCCTCAAAGGAAGGTTACAGGGTGACCGGTCGAACGAATGTCGCCGGCCTTTTAGTTTTACCCGCAAAAATGGCGGGCAAATGAAAATCGAAAATTTCTTTCACAGCGCCCCTGCAGGCGCTGAATTTATTTACTCTTTGTAAGATTAGTTAAGGCCGAGCACATCGCGCATATCGTAATGCCCAGGCGCCCGCGCACTCCCTTCCTCTCCCATCATCCACAGTGCCGCGCGCACAGCACCGCGAGCAAAAGAGAGCCTGCTGCTGGCGCGGTGGCTAATTTCGACCCGCTCACCTTCCGCCAGAAACATCACCGAATGCTCACCCACTACGTCACCACCGCGCACTGTGGCAAAACCGATAGTATCCCTATCGCGGGCACCGGTTTGACCTTCGCGACCGTAAACTGCCACTTTATCCAGGTCGCGCCCCAGAGTTTCCGCAATCACTTCTCCCATACTCAGTGCCGTGCCGGAAGGTGCATCCACTTTGTGGCGATGATGGGCTTCGACAATCTCGATATCGGCCTCTTCCGCCATTACCCGCGCAGCAGTTTCCAACAATTTAAAGCACAGGTTTACCCCGGTGGAAAAATTACTGGCGAGGCACAGCGGCACCTGACCCGCATAAGCCAATACTTTATTTTTTTGCTCGCTATCAAAGCCCGTGGTGCCGATTACAATGGGGAGGTTTTTCTCCGCACAATAGGCAGTATTTTCCACAGTTGCTTTAGGGGCAGTGAAATCAATAAGTACGTCAAAGTCCGCCTTATCGAGGCTGTCCACAATAGCGAGACCGCTGCGGCCTAGACCGGCAACTTCACCGGCATCGGCGCCGACCAAGCTGGAGCCAGGCCGCACTATAGCCGCTGACAGTTCGGCCTTATCAGACAGGGACAAAGCCTCCGCCAACGCTCGTCCCATTCGACCACCAAATCCCGTCACCGCCACTTTTACCGCCATCACAGCACTCCAGTCCAAATCTTTAAGGTTCTGGATTCTACAACGCACCCGGTAGAGCGCATAGATACCAGTAAGCCAGTATTAGCGAGTCCAAAAATCGCTAGTCACTCCGCAAAAGTAAAACAAAAAGAAATATCCACATATTTTTAAATTACCAAGAGGATACTTGCGCAAAAAGCGATATCAGCGGCCACTGCTACGCTTTACTGTGAGGGGTAAATGGAGCGCCAACATGCGACTGATGATCCTGTCCAACCATCTACCACACATCATGGTGGTAGTGATCTCTCTGAGCCTGGCTTTTGGCAGCACGCCGGCATCTGCCCAGCAGCAAAATGCCAATCCAGACTTTTGGGAGAAGTATGATGATATTACCGATTGGGTGACGCTGCGTTTGCAGCTCACCCCGGGACAGGAAAAAACCGTATTACCCATTATGCAAAAAAGCTTCGCAGAGAAAAAAGCGGTGCTGGAAAAATACGGATTACTCAGTGGTGAAAAGGTCGCTCTAACCCCCAAGCAACGCGGCGAAATTGGCGCTCAATTCGCAGCTATCAGCCTGGAAACACACAAAGAATTGGAAGGTATTTTAAATAAGGAGCAACTGCGCAAAGCGCAAAAAATCCAACAGGAATTCCTGAGTGAATTCGCAGCCCGCTTGAGAACCAAAACATCCCAATAGAAGGCATTCCATTGGGGGGATAAAACTCACCCGGAAATAAAAAAGGCCCGAAAGCTAATGCTCTCGAGCCTTTTTAAATAGGCAACCCGCAAAACAATTTAAGGTTTTGCCGGTGCTAACAGCGATTAAAGCTTCATATCACCAAAGAAGTTTTTCACTCCTTCAAACCAACCGGTCTGACGCGGTGAATTTTTCTTTTCGCTGAGGGTATTAGAGAACTCTTGCAACAAGTCTTTTTGCTTGCCGGACAGGTTCACCGGTGTTTCTACCACAACGCGACACAGCAGGTCGCCGGTTGCACCACCGCGAACCGGGGAAACACCCTTGCCACGCAGGCGGAACAGCTTGCCGGTCTGGCTTTCCGCAGGAATCTTCAGCTTCACTTTACCGTCGAGAGTCGGCACTTCCAGCTCACCACCGAGGGCAGCGGAAACGAAACTAATCGGCACTTCGCAGTAGAGGTTCTTGCCATCACGCTGGAACAGATCGTGCTCTTTTACCACTACCTGTACATAGAGGTCACCAGCGGGGCCGCCATCGGGCCCGGCTTCACCTTCACCAGACAGGCGAATGCGATCGCCGGTATCCACACCGGGCGGTACCTTAACGGACAGGGTTTTGGTTTCCTCTACGCGACCGCGACCGTGACAGCTGCCACAGGGATCGGAGATAGTGGTACCGCGACCGCGACAGTTGGGGCAGGTTTGCTGAACAGAGAAGAAACCCTGCTGCATACGCACCTGGCCAGCACCACCACAGGTGCCACAGGTTTGCGGAGAGGAACCGGGCTTGGCCCCGGAACCGCTACAGGTACCACAGGCTGCCAGAGTCGGAACGCGAATCTTGACCGTGGTGCCGCGCACCGCGTCTTCCAGGTCCAATTCCAGGTCATAGCGCAGATCGGAACCGCGAGCAGGGCCGCCGCGACGGCCACCGCCGCCACCACCGAAGATATCGCCGAACACATCGCCAAAAATATCGGAGAAGCCACCGAATCCACCAGCGCCGCCACCGCCCATCTGGCCTTCCACACCGGCGTGGCCAAACTGGTCATAAGCTGCGCGCTTCTCGGAATCCGACAAAACCTCGTAGGCCTCATTGGCCTCCTTGAATTTGTTCTCAGATTCCTTGTCATCGGGGTTACGGTCCGGGTGAAACTTCATTGCCACCCGGCGGTAGGCTTTTTTCAGCTCTGCATCCGAAGCGCCGCGCTCGACGCCGAGGACTTCGTAATAATCGCGTTTCGACATAAAACTATGTTCTCTGGTCCGGCATCAAGAACGGCCAAACTCTCTTTCTACTTCTCGGTTTCTAACTAAGCTCCGCGAACGGAGCACCACCAAAACTGCGAAAACTCGGCAAATATTGGCGGATACCTGAAACAACACAGGGCGCGGGCCTCTGAAAGTAAGGCGCCGCGCCCCTGAAGTTCTCCGGCGGCCACTTTAAAAGCTGCCACCGGAATTGCAAGCGAACGCTTACTTACCTTCTTTTTTGTCGTCCTTAACTTCTTCGAACTCTGCGTCTACCGCGTCGTCGCCAGCGGAGGACTGCTGCTCGCCCTGGGCACCAGCGCCAGCGGCACCTTCAGCACCAGCGGCTTGAGCCTGCTCGGCGTACATCTTCTGGGCAACCGGACCGGAAGCTTCAGTCAGCTTGGTAGTTGCAGCTTCCATTGCGGCCTTATCATTGCCTTTAACGGCTTCTTCCGCTTCGGTAACAGCCGCTTCAATAGCTGCTTTCTCTTCAGCGGTAGCTTTGTCGCCAGCTTCTTCCAGAGTTTTCTTGGTCGCAGAAATCAGGCCGTCGAGCGTGTTGCGAGTCTGCACCAGCTCTTCGAACTGCTTGTCCGCTTCGGCATTGGCCTCAGCGTCCTGAACCATCTTATCGATCTCGTCCTCGGACAGACCGGAGGAAGCCTGGATCACGATGGACTGCTCTTTACCAGTGGCCTTGTCCTTCGCGTGTACGTGCAGGATACCGTTGGCATCGATGTCGAAGGTTACTTCGATCTGCGGCATGCCGCGCGGTGCCGGTGGGATATCGGCCAGATCGAAACGACCCAGGGATTTGTTCTGTGCAGCCTGCTTGCGCTCACCCTGAACCACGTGAATGGTTACCGCAGTCTGGTTGTCATCCGCAGTGGAGAAAACCTGGGACTTCTTGGTGGGGATAGTGGTGTTCTTGTCGATCAGCGGAGTCGCAACGCCACCCATGGTTTCGATACCCAGGGTCAGCGGAGTTACGTCCAGCAGCAGTACGTCTTTAACGTCACCGGACAGTACGGCACCCTGGATAGCAGCACCCATGGCAACGGCTTCGTCGGGGTTAACGTCTTTGCGCGGCTCTTTGCCGAAGAACTCGGTGACTTTCTGTTGAACCATTGGCATACGGGTCTGACCGCCTACCAGGATCACTTCGTCTACACCGGAAGCGGACAGGTCAGCGTCTTGCAGAGCGATTTTTACCGGCTCCAGGGAACGGGTAACCAGCTCTTCTACCAGGCTTTCCAGCTTGGCGCGGGTCAGTTTAACCACTAAGTGCTTGGGACCTGTAGCGTCTGCAGTGATGTACGGCAGGTTGACTTCGGTCTGCTGGCTGGAGGACAGCTCGATCTTGGCTTTTTCTGCAGCTTCTTTCAGGCGCTGCATTGCCAGGGGGTCACCTTTCAGGTCGATGCCCTGGTCTTTCTTGAACTCGTCTGCGAGGTATTCGATCAGGCGCAGGTCGAAGTCTTCACCACCGAGGAAAGTGTCACCGTTGGTGGACAGTACTTCGAACTGCTTCTCGCCATCGACGTCGGCAATTTCGATGATGGAGATATCGAAGGTACCACCACCCAGGTCGTATACCGCTACAGTGCGGTCACCGCCCTGCTTGTCCAGGCCGTATGCCAGTGCAGCGGCAGTCGGCTCGTTGATAATACGCTTAACGTCCAGGCCCGCGATGCGGCCGGCGTCTTTAGTGGCCTGACGCTGGGAGTCGTTGAAGTAAGCCGGTACGGTAATTACTGCAGCTTCTACTTTCTCGCCGAGGAAGTCTTCCGCAGTCTTTTTCATTTTCTTCAGGACTTCGGCAGAGATCTGCGGCGGAGCTTTTTTATCGCCTTTCACTTCTACCCAAGCGTCGCCGTTGTCAGCTTCAGTGATGGTGTAAGGAACCATCTTGATATCTTTCTGGACAACGTCGTCTTTGAATTTACGGCCGATCAAACGCTTAACCGCAAACAGAGTATTTTGGGGATTGGTCACCGCCTGACGCTTGGCAGACTGACCTACCAGAATTTCGTTGTCGTCAGTGAAGGCAACAATAGAAGGTGTAGTGCGATCGCCTTCGGCGTTTTCGATTACACGCGCTTTGTCACCATCCAGTACCGCTACACAGCTGTTAGTGGTACCCAGGTCGATGCCGATAATTTTTCCCATCTGTAAAATCCTCTTTTGATGCGCGCTGCCAGCTATGTTCTGTTTACACCGCGCGAATAATTCTTGATGTCAGCTATATTGGTGCCGGCCGCTAAATTTCAAGGCCGCTTTACACTTCTGCCGTTACGGCGCTTTGCTGACCACCACCATGGCCGGGCGAACCAGGCGGCCATTGAGGCGATAACCTTTTTGAAACACATCCAGAACCGTGTTCGGCTCCACCTCGCCGTTGGGCACCTGGGTCATAGCCTGGTGCAGCTCAGGGTCGAAGGGCTCACCGGCCGGATCGACAACTTCCACAGCATTTTTCGTCAGGGTTTCAACGAAAGATTTGTGGGTCAGCTCGATACCTTCTACCAAGGCCTTGTTGGCTTCGTCGGCCGTATCGATCGTCGCCAGTGCACGCTCGAGGTTGTCCACTACAGGTAGCAAATCCTGCAGCAACTTCTCTACCGCAAATTTGCGCGCGCGCTCGATATCCTGTTGCGCGCGGCGGCGGGCATTCTGCTCTTCCGCCTGGGCGCGCAGGGCCATATCCTTGTGCGCTGCCAGCTGCTCCTGCAACTTGATAATTTCCTCGTGCAGGGCATCGGCACCTTCGGCCTCTTCCCGCAGGGCTTCCTCGGCAAGTTCGCTTTCTATAGAGGAAGGGTCTTCAATCTCTGCTGAAACGCCCTCGTCTGTAGCTGGTGCGTGCTCCGCCCCCTCTTTAATCTGATCTTCTTCGCTGCGCTCTCTGGCCACTGCTTTCTCCGTCGCGTCGACTCTGTCAGTAATGTGAGTTGAGCCCGTCTCTCGGGCACTGGAGCCTATATGGGGACATCCCCGCACAGTTCAAGTGGTTTTTCGCGCTAGCGCACATCCTCAGAGTAATGTGGCCCCGCCCCTATAGCTAACCGGGAACGAATACTGTATAAATAACCACTAATTGGGCCGGGCGCCCGCCGATTAGCAAGGACACAAGCGATCTCTATGCTGCTGCATCTGTCTATCAGCCAATTCACCCTGGTGGACCAACTGGAGTTGGAGTTTGGTCCCGGTACCAGCACCCTGACCGGCGAGACCGGCGCGGGTAAGTCAATCACCTTGGATGCCCTCGGCCTGGCACTAGGCGGTCGCGGCAGCGCTGAGCTTGTGCGCACCGGCGCCAATCGCGCCGATATTAGCGCCACATTTGATATCGCCGAGCACCCCAGCGCTGCCAGCTGGCTCGAGTCCCAGGAGCTGGACGCCGGGCAGGAGGTCATTCTGCGCCGCACTATCGGCGCCGACGGCCGCTCCCGCGCCTATATCAACGGCCAACCGGTCACTCTGTTGCAGCTACGCGCCCTGGGCGAGCAGCTAATCGATATCCACAGCCAGCACGAACACCAATCCCTGCTGAAGAAAGAAACACACCTGCGCCTGCTGGATGAATACGCCCAGGCCCAGGAACTCGCCGCAGAGACCCGCAGCCGCTTCAAAACCTGGCGGGATCACTATCGCCGCTATCGCACACTGGCCGACAGCGCCGAGGAAGCCGAAGCCCGCCGCCACTTGCTGGAATACCAGCTTAAGGAACTGGATCAACTTGGCTTGAGCGAAGGGGAAATAGAGTCCCTCGAGAGCGAACAGCAACAGCTGGCCAATGCCGGAGAAATCCTCAGTGGCAGCTACCAGCTGGCCGCTTTCTTGTCCGGCGGTGAAGGCGATATCGCCGAACAGCTGCACCGCGCCCTGCAACTGCTGTCCTCCATGCCCGGGCAGGCCCCAGCCTTAGTGGAAGTGGCGCAGATGCTCGACAGTGCGCGCATCCAGGTGGATGAGGCCGCAGCCACCCTCTCCCGACATATCGACCGCTTCGAGATGGACCCGGAGCGACTCTCCGAAGTTGAAGACAGGCTCAGCGCCATCTACCAGGCGGCGCGTAAACACCGAGTCCAACCGCAGGAGCTGCCGGCACTACAGCAGCAGTTACAGGCAGAACTGGACGATATCGGCAGCCCAGATGCCCTGGAGCGCCTTGCCGCAGATTGTGAACAACTGGAGAAGCAATACAGAAAAGTTGCCGGCAAACTCAGCAAGCTGCGCAGTAAAGCGGCAGCTTCGCTGGCGGAGGCCGTGAACGGCCAGCTGGCCGACCTGGCCATGCCTCACGCTCGAGTAGAGCTATCACTACAAGAGCTGGATACGCCCAATAGCCAGGGACTTGAAGAAGCAGAAATTTTAATTTCCACCAACCCGGGCCAACCGCCTCGCCCCCTGGGCAAGATTGCCTCCGGCGGTGAACTCTCCAGGGTCAGCCTCGCAATCCAGGTGGTAACTGCGCAAACCTCCCGCACCCCCACCCTGGTATTCGACGAGGTGGATGTGGGTATCGGCGGCGCCACCGGTGATGTGGTGGGCCGCCTGCTGCGTCAACTGGGAGAAACCCGCAATGGTCGCAGCGGCCAGGTGATCTGTGTGACCCACTTGGCCCAGGTAGCGGCGCGAGCCCACCGCCAATACCTGGTGGAGAAGCACAGCGATGGCGAAAGTGTTTTTGTGGCACTGCGCGAACTCACCAACGGCGAGCGCCGCGAAGAAGTGGCGCGCATGCTCGGCGGCGCCCCCACCGCCCAATCCCTGGCTCATGCTGAGGAAATGCTGGAGAGAATTTAATCCCCCAAACCCTTCTCTCGGGCTGGCTATGGAGTCAGCCCTACCTCCTTCATACAATTCCGGCGCCAAATGTCACCAAAGGGCAAAAATGGTGCATTTTGGTAAGCAATCTTATACCGTAGATCAATAAATGACCGCCACACAATCCGGTAAACCACCCCTTTCATCGGATATATGTGCCGATTTAGGACAAACGCACAAATATGACTGGGAGCGGCGGGTAAAGTCACCATATACTTGGCGGCTTATTTTTCGATGTATGAGTAGTCCCGGCCGAGGTTATGCAGAGAACGATTTTCAACACCCCTATTGTCACCCCAATCCTCCGCTTGGTTGCACGGGTGCTACTGAAGTTGCACGGCTGGCGTGTCAAAGCTGACGAGCAGTCTCTCAAACTAAAGCAGTACGTATTGATCGGCGCCCCCCATACCACTAACTGGGATGGCTATTACTTTATTCTCGCCGCACTCAAACTGAAGATGACCCCGCAGTGGATGGGCAAAGACAAGCTGTTTACCTTCCCGCTGGGTGGCCCCATGCGCTGGTTCGGCGGTATCGCCGTAGACCGCAGCAAAGCCAACAACCTGGTGGATGCCACCGCCAGGCAGTTCAAACTGCGCAAAGAACTGGTTATCGCTATTCCCCCCGAGGGCACTCGCGGTTTGGCGGAACGCTGGAAGACCGGCTTTTACCATATCGCCCGCAACGCCAGGGTTCCGGTAGTGCTGGGCTATATCAGCTTCCCCAAAAAAGAAGTGGGCATAGGCCCGATAGCGCAATTCAGTGAAAACCTGGAAGCCGAGCTGTTGAAGCTCAAGGAATTTTACGCTGATAAAATTGGCAAGTTCCCAGAGCTTTACACCCCACCCTGCCAGTCGTAACACTCAGCGTAAGCATTTGAAGGGTGCGGTGAATACCGCACCCGGAAGAATCACTTCTCTTTTTCTGTCACATACAGAACCAGGCTGTGGCCAGTCAGCTCATAGCCGTGCTCTTCAGCGATCTGGCGCTGTAGCTCCTCAATCTCTTCATTGTGGAACTCGATAACCTTACCGGTATCGGTACACACCATGTGATCGTGGTGATCGCCACGGTCCAGCTCGAATACGGAGTGGCCGCCATCGAAGTTGTGGCGCACTACCAGGCCCGCGCTCTCAAACTGGGTCAATACCCGGTACACAGTAGCTAGGCCGACATCCTCTCCCGCCTCCAGCAACAGCTTATAGACATCCTCAGCACTCAAATGCTGCTCACTAGTGCTTTCGAGCAATTGCAGAATCTTCACCCGCGGCAGAGTGACCTTGAGGCCAGCCTTGCGCAATTCCTGGTTTTCGTTCGACATGTATCAATATTTCCCGGCAGGATTTTAAAAGTTATCCGAAGTTGCCCAAACCCACAGCGGCCATTTATAAAGGATTCCGACCCTGGAGTCCCGTCTGTCAGCGAGCCAACTCTTCAGGTATTATCCCATGCCCTACGGAGTCAGAGAAACCCCGTACTGCTCACTTAGGGCAGAACTGGTAAGTGGAGGAACTTTTTTTCTCCACTTGAGACTAAACTGACTGTTTGTAAGAAATCAGCGTGAGCGCTGCCGTTTGAAACCGAATAATGGAGCAATGAATGCCGCCTAGTCTGAGATTTCTCACTATCGCCTTCCTCTGCAGCTTGCTGGGAGCTTGCACACTCGTAAAATTCCCCGGTGTACACCGTATTGAGGTGCAGCAGGGCAATATCATTACCCAGGAGATGGTGGATCAGCTAAAGCCAGGGATGACGCGACGCCAGGTACAGTTTGTTCTGGGCACTCCGCTGCTGGAAGATACGTACAACCCCAACCGCTGGGATTACGTCAATCGCCTTCGCGACAAGAAAGGCAACATCACCCAAAAGACCTTTAGCGTTTACTTTGATGAAGACTCCCTGGTAGCCACCAGCGGCGACTGGCAGCCCACAGGCTGGCCCTAAGCGGAAGTCCCCTCGGCGCCTTTCTTCTTCTCAGCCATACGCTTGGCTTTCTCGGCGCGCTGCTTGCGCGCCTCTTTGGGATCGGCGATCAAGGGGCGATACACCTCAACCCGGTCCCCGGGTTGCAGGACATAACTTTCCGCCGGCGGCAGCCCCTTACTCCCCAGCACCTGGGCAAAAATACCCATCTTTGCCGTATCCGGATCGACTTCAGGATACTCCTTGGGAATTCCCGAGCGAATTAGCGCCTCCCGCGCAGTGGTACCCTCTGACACCAACAAACGCATTAATCGCTGTTCGTGGGGCAGTGCGTACACCACCTCCACCGAGATTGTTTTCTCTTCTGTCATTGGGGTTTCCCGTAAACTTCTTCCGCGCGCTCACACATAACCGCGACCATCTGGTTGGCCAGGTCACTGAAAATTTTTCCCGCAGCCGCCGCGATCAATCGATTTTTCATCGAGAACGAAAGGGTAAAACTCACTTTACAGGCATTTTCAGCCAGTGGAGTAAATTCCCACAGTCCCTCGAACTGCTCGAAAGGACCATCCACCAACTTGAGCGTCATCGACTTGGGACGCACCAGCTGGTTTCGGGTTACAAAGCTCTGCTTTATACCCGCGCGCGACAAATCCAGGCGCGCCTCTAAAGTGGTGTCATCGCTGTGGATAATCTCCGCAGCGCGACAGCCGGGTAAAAATTGCGGGTAACTGGCCACATCGTTGACCAGATCAAACATTTGTTCCGCGCTGTACATCACCAGCGCACTGCGTTCTATTTCAGTCATTCCTACTGTCTAATCCAGTCCATCAGGCAAAATTACCTGGGATTACCGTTGAACGGCTAATTTTGCCAGTCGGCGCTACTCAAGCAAGACAATTCCTGTAACAATCGCATTTTTTACCGGTGGGCCACACTTAGCCCCAGCCGCAGTAACAAAAACTACAAGCATTCAAAAAATAATAGCGAGAGTACTTATGACCGCAGTGAGAGAGCATTTTGGGTCAAGGCTGGGCTTTATCCTGGCCGCAGCAGGTTCCGCCGTCGGTATTGGCAACCTGGTCGCATTCCCTGTAGCAGCCACCAAGAGCGGGGGCGGCGCCTTCTTACTGGTCTACGCTCTCTTCGTATTTCTGATCTGTCTGCCTGTGATGATGGCCGAACTCGCTATGGGACGCCGTTCAGATAAAGACCCCGTCGGGGCCTATCGGCAGATATCCAAGGGCTCCACGCTGTGGAGTATTCCCGGCTGGCTGGCCCTGATCACGCCATTTATGATCGCGGTTTTTTATCTGGTAGTTACCGTATGGGTAATGGGATACCTGGTAGAGATCTTCTCCGGCAACCTGGATAAGCTCGCCACCCCGGATTTCTTTATCCACTTTATCAATACACCCACGGTATTTATTTACCTGGTTGTCCTGATGCTGATCATCAATGCCATTCTCGCTATGGGCGTTAAAGACGGTATCGAGCGGGCCGCAAAAACCCTGATGCCCATGCTGTTTGTCATGTTATTGGGACTAGTGTTCTTTGTACTGACTCTGGATAACGCCGCCCTCGGTTTGCAGTACTACCTGGTACCCGACTTCAGCAAAATTGATGGCAACGTAATCAGTAAAGCCATGGCCCAGGCCTTCTTCTCCCTGTCTCTGGGAATGGGCATCATGATTACCTACGGCTCCTATATGAAGAAGAAGGACTCCATTCCCGGTTCTTCCCGTGCCGTTGCGATTACTGACACATTGGTAGCCTTTACTGCTGGCCTGCTAATTTTGCCGAGTATTTTCCACTTTAACCCGCAGATTGATCCGACAGAGCTGAGCGACTCGTCCGCCGGTATGATCTTCCTGTTCCTGCCGAAGATATTCCTCGCTTTGCAAGACGGAATCGGCTACATGGGCGCCAGCGCCGTAGCGGCCATCTTCTTCTTCCTGGTACTGGTTGCCGCCATTACCTCACTGGTTTCCATTATCGAGGTGCCTATCGCCACCCTGCGCGACGAGCGCAACATGGAGCGTAAGAAGGCCATCTACATCGTTGCGGCAGTTCAATTTGTACTGGCCATCGCTTGCGCCGTATCATTCGGTATGGCCACTTGGTTTACAGAGTTTGTACAACTGGCCGGCGCAAACAAGTCGTTCTTCGATTTGGTGGAGATCATCTTCTACGACACCATCCTGCCTTTAAACGGCCTGCTGGTATGTCTGTTCGTGATCTACAAATGGAAGAAATCCAATTTTGATAAAGAGCTGCAAGAAGGTGACAGCAACTTTGCAGGCTCGTTTTCGCAAAAATACGTTAACTTCTCCCTGGGCACTTTTATCCCATTGATACTGCTGCTTATCTTTATCAATACCGTGGCCCTGAAGTTTTTTGGACACAGTTTTATATAGTCACTCGTAGTTTTCATGGCCAAGAAAAAGAAAGCACAAACATCCAATACCATCGCCCTCAACAAGAAGGCCCGCCACGACTATTTCATTGAAGAAAAGTTTGAGGCGGGCGTTGAGATGAAAGGCTGGGAAGTCAAAAGCTGTCGGGAGGGCAAAGCCCAACTGACCGACAGCTATGTCATTTTCAAAAACGGTGAAGCCTGGCTGCTGGGTGCCAACATCCAGCCGCTGCCCAGTGCCTCCACCCACTTTGTTACCGAGCCCGACCGCACCCGTCGCCTGCTGCTCACCAAGCGCGAACTTTCCAAGCTGATCGCCGCTGTTGAGCAGAAGGGCCACACCGTGGTTGCCACAGCCATGTACTGGAAAGGGCATCTAGTGAAGTGCGAAGTCTGCCTTGCCAAAGGTAAGGCGAGCCATGACAAACGCGAGACTGAGAAGAAGCGCGATTGGAACCGCGAAAAGCAGCGCCTAATGCGCTCGGCGCACAAATAGTGCACAGTGAACTATTAGAAGAATAATTACGGGATTTACCATGAGTGCACCGCGAGGACAGTTCAGCTCGAATATTGGCTTTTTGATGGCCGCGGCGGGTTCCGCCGTTGGTCTCGGCAATATTTGGGGCTTTCCAACCAAGGCTGCCAGCAACGGCGGCGCCGCCTTTGTAGTCGCCTACTTATTTCTAGCCTTTGCGCTCGCCTATCCGGCCCTGATGGCCGAACTCACCATCGGCCGCCACGCGCGCCGCAATATGGTGCAGGCGCTGCGCTCCATTTCCAACGGGCCCATCAGCCGCTTTTTCGGGGGCCTGACCGGCTTCGGCGGTATCCTGGTGGCCTCCCTGATCCTGAGCTTCTACGCCATTGTGGCGGGCTGGATGGTGGCCCACCTGGCCCAACCTTTCGCCAGCCTGTTCGGCGCCCAAGAGGCGGCCCAGTGGTTGGCCGGCAACAGCACCGATCGCAATATGATCATGACCGCCATCTTCAGTGGTCTTACCATGCTGATTATCGCCAGTGGTGTTGAGAAGGGGATCGAGCGCTGGTCCACCCTGTTGATGCCATCGCTGATCATCCTGTTATTGCTGTTGATCTGCTACGTACTCACCCAGCCCGGCGCCCTGACCGGCCTGGAAGTGTACCTGATGCCCAACTTCGACCACTTCACCCCGGATCTGCTAATTTCCGCCATGGGCCAGGCCTTCTTCTCCCTATCCCTGGGTGTAGGCACCATGCTGATTTACGGCTCCTACCTGAGCCAGCAGGAAAGCCTGCCGCGCCTCGGCGCCCTGGTAACCCTGATTGATGTGGGCATCGCCTTCACAGCGGGCTTGCTAATCCTGCCCGCCATGTACGTAGCCCAGGAAGCCGGTACCCAGATCTTCTCTGCCGACGGTTCCCTGATCGCCGGCCCGAGCTTGATTCTGCAAGTGCTGCCAGCACTGTTCGACACCATGGGTGAAGCCGGGATATTCGTCGCCATCGCCTTCTTCGCACTGATGGTTATCGCCTCCCTCACCTCCTCCATTTCCATGCTGGAAGTGCCGGTGGCCTTCTCTATCGAGAACCTGAATATCCCCCGCCGCATCGCCACCCCGATCGTTGGCCTGATCATCTTCGGCGTGAGCTGCGGCATCATCTACAACTTCGACGCCCTCTTCGGACTGGCAGTCAGTATCAGTACTGAATATGGCCAGCCCCTGCTCGGCATTGCACTATGTATCTTTGCCGGCTGGATCTGGCGCCGCGACCAGCTACTGAGTGAGCTCAAGAAAGGCCATGAAGATATCGAAAACACCCTGTTCTGGAAGATTTGGCCCTGGTACGTGCGCATCGTCTGCCCACTGCTAATCCTGACCGCTTTCGTACAGTCCATTCGCTAAACTGATCTCCCCCCGGCGGTACCTCACCGCCGGGAACTCCCTTCCCACCTAAGCCCTCCCTCAAAGCGCCTGACTAAAGCGACTCTGATCGCTCAAATGCCAATTACATAAAATTTATTGCTAACGTGAATTTTGAGGTATACTTAGGTGACACACATGAGTGTTTCTTATCGGGGATGACTTGGATTCGACGCCGGTTACGAAACCTTGGGTGCATGCCGAGATGGCAGCGAATCTCGTAAATCCAAAGCTGTATTTTATTAGTTGCCAACGACGACAACTACGGTGCCCAACTCGCTGCGTAAGCAGCTTGTGAAGCGCTAACTAAGGGTTCGTCCCTTAGCAGTCTTCAGCAAGGTTCCAGTATCGCGCTGTAGACTGTTATACAGAACTGGATCGCCGCAAGCCATACCCGTGGGTAAGCGGTTAAACAAATTTCGGGATCGCCCTATACGTCCTGACCGCCGGGCTGTAATGGGTTAAATCAATAGACGGAGCTAAGCATGTAGAGCCTCTGGCAGAGTGCTGACGGACGCGGGTTCGACTCCCGCCATCTCCACCAAATTGCTGTCTCAGACAGCCCACGAAAGCCCCGCAAACCTAGTGTTTCCGGGGTTTTTGCTTATCTGGACCATCCCAATTAATCTAACCCAAATCCAGCCATTTTTAGTGGGGTTAATTGCGGGGGCGAGCAGGTTTGCGCCACTGCCCCACCAAGAAAAAACACCTGGCAGCAATTGCAGACCCTACTGAAATCGGGCGCCTACTAACTGCCATAGACGACCCCAATAGTAAGAGCAGCCCTAAAACTACCCCCTCTCTTACTCTGCCCGCTAGAGAATTGCGAAAACTTGAGTGGACGGAAATCAATTGGGATGCCAAGCACATAAAACTGCCCAACGAAAAAATGAAAATGGGCCAGCCACACATTAACCCTCTTGCTAAACAGGCTCTAGCCCTGGTCACTGGGCTATGACAATGAAACCATGACCGCCCCCGGCTTCCGTGCAATGGCCCGTACTCTATTAGACCGCGACACTCGGCAGATTTAATTTAGAATTCGCGTTTTCATCAAGCAAAAACCTGAATGTGGCACATTCATCTCAAATCAGAGAGGTGGAACACATTCTTCAATGGATTTACGAGGATAAAGGGATATGTCCATCAACGAACATGCAACCAAGATACAGGTGAGTCGACTGGTTAACACCGCTCTGACAGCGATTAAGGATAAAGATCCGAGATTTGATCAGACTCTGGTTCGCACCCTGGATCAACTTAACTTAATCAGCCGGAACCTGAATACCGCCAAACATAACGTACAGCACTTTGCTGGAATGATGGCGAGCGGCGCTCATGGACAAAACGCCTACCGAGTCAATCAATCCATGAACTCGAAGCTGAGAACCCTTTCATCACTTGAAGCCTTCCTCGCAGAAGAGTGGAAAAAGCTTGGTAAAGCAGTTGACGCATATAGGACACAGCTACCATGGGAAGGCAAGACCGAATTGGAACTCCTGGATATGCTTGCGGGAGAAATCGAGTCGTTCGATAAATTACTTAAGAAAAACGTCATTCAGGTTCCAAAGCACCAGACCAACCCACACCAAACGATGACCCTTCAAAGAGAAATCACGCAATTAAAGGCAATACCCGCTCATACAGCGCCAAGTATGCTTGTCTTAATTTCCATCGGCCTTCGTTTATTTGCAATGTACGTCGGCTCTAAAAGAGTGAATAGCAATAGATAATCTCGATTTCCCTTTCGGCAGCTCGCTAGGCGCTGGACGTTTTTCATCTGACAGGCTCAATGCCTGTCGGAACCTTCTAAATAAGCGGGGCAAATCAAGATTGTGTTAGGAATACCCATATTTCTACCCATTAACCTGGTTAAAACAATACCTTAAAAAAACCACTTAGCCACTCACCCCATAAAGAACAAAGCCTCACCCATCGATCATGTGATGCACTCCTTACAATACTCACGAGCTGCACCTATACACGAGAGAAAGGTTTATCAACAATCAAGCAGGCTGCTCGCCTGTTGACACCGATAAAGGTTTTTTCATATCAGTAAGAGCCATCACTAGTCGAAAAATACAAACCTATTGGCAATAGTCTTCGCCGTCACCTTAGCTTTCATTAATGTATCAATAAAGCTATTCACTCTATACTTCAAGCATCCTTAAAAATTTAAATAAAGGACTGCCATGAGCAAGTCTGAGCACGAAGCGTTTATGCAAGCAGCCATTGAGGAAGCGCGCAAGGGCTTGGCCGCAGGAGGTGTTCCCACCGGCTGTGTAGTAGTGCGTGATGGAGAAATTATCGGCAGAGGCCACAATCAGCGTATCCAACAGGATAGTGTTATCAAGCATGCTGAAATGGACGCATTGGAAAAGACTGGAAGGTTACGAGCGGTCGAGTATCAAAAGTGCACGCTTTATACGACCCTTTCGCCCTGCCCTATGTGCAGCGGAGCCATACGTCTATACGGCATTAGGAATATTGTTATCGGTGAAAACAAAACCTTTCAGGGAGATGAACTATTACTCAGATCTGAAGGCATAAGCCTAACCACCCTAAATAATTCTGACTGTATTAATCTTATAAATGAATTTATCCAGCAGCACCCTGAGATCTGGCATGAAGATATTGGCGAGTAAAAAATATTAAAATATTGAATGAAAGTGGAATTAAATCAAAAACAATAAAAGAATTATTTCTGTACATAGAGAGTGAGCATTCAACCCCTCGATTTTATGAGTACCCCACTATCCAAAGCCTCGCTACAGAGCGAGCTAGAAATACGTGATTAAAAGATAACCCAGCTAACACAGAGCCGGCATGCATTAGCTCAGTTTATTGGCGAACTTCTACCAGATAGGGGTTAGCTTTTTTCTTTTATCATTTAGACCAGAGTCGTGCGGGTTTCCCATCATGAATATCGTGCCACATCGCATTTTCATCCCCACCAAAAAGCCCAGTCTTATCCGGCTATTCAAAATCTGATAACAGCTTTTGGCACGTTATTTAGCCCTCTCCTTCCTCCGCTTTTCATATCCAAGGGAACGTTTTTGATCTGTCACACAATACTCATCCAGTAGCAATAACCTCAAGAGCAATGGATAAAACCTTTGCTGCTGCAATAGTCCCGTAACTTTTCACCGAAAGGCTCCTCCATTTAGAACATCCCAATAACGGCGCAAAAAATGTTATCAAACAAAAGACTTCAACATTTTCCCTGATAATGCCTTCGACTTTGTTGGCTGGTGCCTTTTTAAAGAGTAACTTAGGGCGGGTGGCAATTTTCTAGTAGGCCTGATGTTCGATTGCCGCATCAAAGAGGGCTCGTGGTGTTACCCGGCCACTCGCCTTTTCAAAAAAATCAAACTAATGAAGATTACGGAGCATCATCATGGAAGAGACTCTCACACTCTCTCCCGACAGCCTGCAGCGCCGCCTCAAAAAGCAAACCGCGTCCCTCACACTCTCTCCTGACGACCTGCAGCGCCTGCTAGGCAAGCAAGCCTCACAATTAGATAGTTCGACCTCTCTCTCTTTCGAATTCACGCCAACATCTCAAACAGACCCACTGCGACGTGACCCCGTCCTGAGCAACCTATTGCAACATGAAGCTCGCATGCTCGAGTGGCTCGGTGAATCTGAAGGCAATGCACGCCAATTTGCGCTCGACCCAATTTCGACCTTTCAGCGGGTATGCGACCCGAGCCCCGAGCTGGTCGAGGAGCTGCGCGGCCTGTTTGATCGAGAAGAGCCAGGCGACTTAATTGAAGAAGAAATTGAACAGCAGCAAGGTCTGCAAGAAGTTGAATCCTCGCCAGATCCAGACCTTTCGCAAGGCTGGGATTTGATCAGTGCCTCGACTCAAGGAGCGGTCAACAATTGGATTAGCGAGCTCTTCGAAGGCGACTCCGGCCAATGGTCATTCAGCGGAAATGTCGGCAAGGGCCCCGCCAAGGTTCGCTACGAGTTCGCATTTGATTGTCCCGCCTTCATCGCTCCCGAAGACCTAAAGGCGACGCTCGACCTGCCCATCACAGGGTTCATCAAGTTCCCAGGTATCACAAGCAACATCGAAGATGCGCAGGGCCAAAGCCCCGGTCACGCCCGGCTCGTTCTTGACCTAGACAAAATGCAAGCCAGCGCCAGCATCAACCACTATGGGCAAGTCACCGTGACCATCAAGAAGCCCAACTGGGACATGATGGAACTTGACCTCAGCGATATTCAACTTTCAAAGTCGATCAAGGGCCTCGACATTACCGACGCGATGAAAGGAGCAGTCGACCAACTCATCTCAAGTTTTGATTGGCCCATCAAGTACACGGTTGCTCAACACACCCCCCTGCCCGCCGGGAACCTGGATATCGGGGTGATGTATACAGCCTTTGATGGCGACTCCGACTCAAACCTGTTCGGACTTGGGATATGCCGTGGGAATCGCCAGCCAATAGACGCGCTTCTAGCACAGACTGTCCCTAGCAACTGTACATCCGCACTCATCGTATCCAACGACATCATTTTGACTTCGGTGGCTACGGCAATTGCTGAAGCAACGCCACTGACCTCATCACAGCTGACGGTGACCGATACCTACCCCGAAAAAATGTACCTCAACACAGACGTCGAGGATGTGATTGAGGGTGCGCATATCAAAATCAAAGAAAACAACCTCCAAGCGGCGTTCAACAACGACGGCGATCTTGTTATCAGTGCCGACATCAGAGTGAAGCGTGGGGCCATGACCCTGTGGGTCTACCAAACCCTAAAGCTCTCTGCGACGATAAGCTTCAACGCCTACGACGATGTGCTCAACATTCAGGTGAAAACAAAAGCGAAGCTCCCCTTCTGGTGGGCATTCGTTCCCCTTGGCTGGGTCATTCAATTGATCATCTCAATTTTGAGTTCGAAGAAAGGGAGTGTCGACATCGCGATTCCCGGCTTCCAGGTCAAGAAGACGAATTCGCCCGCCTATCTCCAGGTTGGCGGTGACTGGGCCTATATGCCAATCAAGCTTCATTCCACCCCAATCGCGCCTCCGAATATTCAGATGAAGCACATCAATCAGCAGCTGGATGAAAACGGCGGAAGGTTCCGGTTTGACTTCAGCAAATACGGTTCAGAAGTGACGAGCTTCATCGTTGCCGCCACCTACTGGTTCTTCAAGTACGAAGGAGGTACGGACCACCAGACGCAAACGCTGGGCCTGTCGCTCACCCAGGTCCACAACAAGAATGCCGTCCTCACCGTCACTCCTGACGCCACCTTGTTCGGCCAGAAGAAAGGTTTAAGCCCCTCAGACTCCCAATTGACATTGTCATGTATCGCAGTCGTCGACGGCCCTAAAGACGGTGTGATCCTACCGAGAACCATCACCGATATCCCCAATGAATCAACCAGCCAATACATTCCCCTCGATGAGCCAGAGGCTTATGCTGCCCTCGGAGGCTGGGCGTGCGAGTACCACAAGGACAACGACCCGAGCGAACCCCCAAAGTCACACCACGTTCGTACCATTGAGCTCGATGCAACCACCGCGGTTCCTAACAACTACGAAGTGGGTATCCAATCGACTGCACAGATGCACGATGACTCGGACAACAATGCCATCGCATCGATTGATGGCAATCTCATTGAGCTGAGCAAGAGCCCCCCTCTGGTCGCAAAGTACGTGACAAACCTCCAAAAAACGAGTGATGACGTGTATGTCGAGATGGGCCAGCCCATAAGCGACGCGGCAGTATTCCTGTCTGGCTATCGCGTCCACTACGACAGCAGTGACCACGACATCCGGCAAGTCGGCGGAGGTTCGGAAACCTACTCCACATCAGGCTCGCAGGTCATACTGCACAATCCACACGCACTGATCGGCGACGGCGACTCGGGAAACAGCAAGCACACTCAAGAAAACAGCGAATCGCACGTGTCGTTCCTAATTATCGCAGTACCGGAGTAAATCGCGCGGTTGCTCGGGTGGCCATTGCACGCCCGGGCAACCCATGCAGTTTCTGCGACGGTGTACACGCCCAGTCTTTTTTTGACGCAGCGCCGCCAATACCTCGCGGCAAACCTTAGTGGTGCACAACCTAGTAACGAAAAGTAAGCAGCCTTTTATCAACTTTATCGTAAGTAAATGGAAATTCATTAGCAGACAGTTTTTTGCATTGCAAACATAAGTTGGCATCAAACTGAATTGTGTGTGCGATTAATCAAGCACCACAACAATAAATTATTGGTATAGCGTGCTGCGCCATTGATTCTTTTCATAGTTACTTTTGGGAGTCCACTCTACAATTTCCGCAAATGTCTCCAGGCTGCCGCTAACACCATTACATGAAGCTACATGGCAAGCCCTTCAGCCAATACAACTGGCCTTATTAAAATGAGCTATCCCGCATCGCATAAACTATTTATTAACGTCTTTTAAATCCGGCTTCCCACCGGGATTATCATCCCACATTGCATCTTTACCCCCACTCAGAAGCCCCGTCTGATCCACATCTTTAGAACCTGATAACAGCTCTTCAGCACGCTTTTTAGCGTATTCCTTTCTCCACTGTTCATATTCAAGAGTGCCCTTTAGCGGGTGTTATTGATTGGTCATACAATGCTCTTCCAACAGTAATCACTATGAGAGTTATAAGTAAATCCCTTGCTGGAGTAATAGTCGCGTACCTTCTCGTTAACAGGCTTCATAATACGAATCTCATGGGCACCTATCTGCTTTGCATACTCCTCCAATGCCAATAGCATTAGAGGTAAAATCTTCGCACGCAGGGGGTGGTTATGTGGTGGCGCTTCGGGGGAGTCTAGCCGAAGCCGTGCCCCACTCCATGTGGGGCGCCCCAATGACAGCGCGCACAAAGGTTTATGCAAGCCAAACAGGGACAGGGCACTAAAACAAAGAAGAGCAATGCTCTCCTGTTGACATCAGCGAAGGTTTTGTTTGCGTCAGTACAGGGTTCCGGGAAGCCTCCCGGCGCATGCCACATTGGGCCAACCAGGGGCACAGCAGAGCTAGGTAACTTACACGCCAAGCTGGCGGTTACTTTGCTCTAGTGGACGAGTATATTGACGGGTTTTAGAGAATGAAAAATATTTAATCCATATTTATCAATAGGTTATAGCTACTTTTCAACTCCCGCCATCTCTACCAAACCGAAAAAGGCCAACCGCAATGTTGGCCTTTTTTATACCTATGCATCGAACTAAAAGCCTTGTATGTCAGGGGCTTACAAGCTTCGCCAGCCTCTAGGGCTTTGCGAGTCGAATACTCTCTTAACGGGCGAATACTCTCAGTGCCTCACCCTTGTAGCCCGAGCCAATGAACTCAGAACCCTTAAAATCAGTGACTTGTAGATGAATGAATCCAAGGAGGGGTGCTTGAAAAGCTTCGTTAGCGAAAACAACAAATTACAGGACTATCGTATTCCTTACTGCAAATCAACGATATAATCAAGGGTATTTATATACTTTAAACGAATATGCCAGAGATCGATACAGTACCCGAGCAGGGCCAAATCGTAAAACTGCGCCACAAAATTTGGGCAGTAACCGCAGTAAACAAAACCAGACCACAACCAAAACAGGCTATACACAAAGTCTCCCTGGAGTGCCTAAGCGATGACGCGCTTGGCGAGAACATCCAGGTCATTTGGGAGCGAGAAATTGCACCCGCCGTTGTTGAGTCGACCTCACTGCCCAGTGTTACAGCCCCCGACGCTCCCGATCTCTTTGATGCCTTTATCCGCTCCCTTCAGTGGGGCGCAAGTTCGCTAGCTGTTGGCGACATGCTACAAGCGCCGTTCCGTGGTGGCGTACAGATGGAGGAGTACCAGCTGGCCCCCGTTATCCGCGCGACCAATATGCCTAGGGTTCGTCTCTTGCTGGCAGACGATGTTGGTTTGGGTAAAACCGTCGAGGCAGGCTTGGTTACCCAAGAACTCATTCATAGCCACAGAGCAAGTCGTGTTCTGATCGTTTGCCCTGCGCACCTGAAAATAAAATGGGTTGATGAGATGGCCGAAAAATTCGGCCTCGAATTCAAGATCATCGACCGCGACTCAGTGCTTAAAATGCGGAAGGAGTACGGACCTAGTATTAATCCTTGGGCCAGCTTCCCCCGACTTGTGACTTCGATTGACTATCTAAAAACTGAACACCCTCGTCGGTTGTTTGATGAGTTTACTCGGAGACGACTCGACGAAAGCCCTAACAACCGGCCTTGGAATTTGCTGATTCTAGACGAGGCCCACAACGCAGCGCCATCAGGCAAAAAGCAGTATGTGCGCGACTCAGAGCGGACTTCGCTGTTGCGTTCGATATCCGAACAGTTCGAACACAAGATGTTTCTCACTGCTACCCCCCATAACGGCTATCGGGAGAGCTTTACAGGCCTGCTGGAAATTCTGGACAACCTTCGTTTTTCGCGTGGGACGGACCTTGATAAGACGCAACTCTCTGCCGTTACCATTCGACGACTAAAGCAAGAAATATCCAACCCCGATGGTTCACCACGCTTTCCAAAACGCGTGATCCTGCCTCGCGATGAAAAATCAGATCCTCAGCTGTATGTCACGCTGCCAGGGGAAGAGCAAAATCTCTTTAATCTACTGAACACTTATACTGAAAGCCGATTGGCCTCGGTCGACAAGCGTTCTGAACGTCCTCTTCAGTTCATCCTAACGCTGCTGAAAAAGCGTGCTTTATCCTCACCACTGGCTCTACGGGAGAGTCTTATCGTTCACACAGAAAATGCTGGCATTAAAGGTGAGCTTGGTATTGGAGAATCGCTGTTTAACAGCTTCGAGCAGAAGGAGTCCGAAGACTGGAGCGATGATGAAGATAAAGAGGACAACCTAGAAGCTGCAACAAGTGCCGCCTCTAAGCTAATCTCTGAGCTGTCAGCTGATGAGAAGGATATGCTGCAGCGTATGTTTGAAATTGTTGATAAGCAGGTATCGCACTTTTCAATTCAGGAAGACAGCAAAGCAGCGGCGCTAATTGAGTGGATCAATAGAAATCTTCGCGATGGCGATCAATGGAATGGTGAGCGTGTCATCATCTTCACAGAATACAAACACACGCTAAATTATCTGGAACGGGTTCTGGAAAAGCATGGACTCCTGGATGCCACCAGAACCATTGTTGGCGGCATGAAAGACTCTGACCGACAAGTGATCAACGATGAATTTCAGTCGCCAAACAGCGAAACCAATATCCGCATCTTGCTCGCTACGGATGCGGCCTCTGAAGGTGCAGACTTCCAAAAGCACTGTCGGAATCTCATTCATTATGAAATCCCTTGGAACCCGATCCGCCTTGAGCAGCGCAACGGCCGGGTAGACCGTCACGGACAAAAAGCAGACGAAGTCCGCATTCATCACTTTGTGTTTAAAAACCAGGAAGACTCCGAGTTCCTGAAGCACATCGTCGATAAAGTCGAAACCATCCGAAATGACTTGGGCAGCGTTGGCGCCCTAATCGCTGATAACGTAAGAAAGAAGGCACTGGGACAAGCCGTTAACCTTGCCTCCATCGATGACGACGCTCGTAGACGGCTTGCACGCGAAGAAATGACACTGGAAACTCGGGAGAATGAAAGCGTCGCACAGATGGTCGAAGCGTTGAACCGAGCTCGCAGTGCGCTCGACATTTCTGAAAGCAATCAGCTTGACCTGCTACGCCAAGCGTTGAGTTTAGAAGGTTGTACTGAAGCAATCACGGACCTGGGTGATGACGAGTTTTCATTAACGCGCGTGCCAACGGCCTGGACCGAATGCAAAACCTACGTCAGTACAGACTACCTGCAAAAACGTCTTTCATTTAATCGCAACAAAGCACGAGAAGACGATGCCGTCGGGATTGTTCACCTCGATCACCCACTCATGCGGCGGGCCATTTCCACCTTCCGCGTACAGATGTGGGGAGCGCAAACAACCAAAAGCCAATTAAATCGAGTGACCATCACGGAATCTTCCGAGATTACTGCACCGGCCATCATCGCCTGGGGGCGCTTGGTACTGCTGGGGCCAGAACATAATCGACTCCACGAAGGATTGGTTCGCTGTCCGCTCACCGTTCAGGGCAATGCTCTTGTTCCACAAGGTGTTGTTCGCCCAAAGGATGCGACGAATTTTGCTGGTAGCACCGAGGGCGTGAAAGCGCTGATTGCACCACTCATTGAAGCCATTACGCAACAGCTTTCGAGCGCCGCCGAAGAAGAGGCCAAAGCACTGATTGCCACGCTGAATGAGCGTGGTGAGGTGGCTCGCAAACATGCTCAGAGCCTGGCCACAGAGCGCATTACGGCAATCCGTAACGCTATAAAAGATTGGCAAAAGCGATCTGCAGATATGCAGATGCAATTTTCATTTGATGAAGAAGAACAAGATCAAAGGGAGCAGGATTTGCTTGCTCTTCAGCGCAGGCTCGAGCAACTTCAACAAGAGCGTGAGACTGAGCCAAAACGCCAGCGAGATTTATACAAAGTGACAGACCAAAGAATGTACCCAGTTGCTCTGGAGGTAATTTTGCCTAAGGGGAGCAACTAATGGCCGCCAATAAACGTGTAGCAAACCGCCAGCATCGCTGGCTATCCAGTGTTGAAATTACCGGTGTCGTGTTAAGCGAACCGGTTTTGGCTGACGCGGGAAACTTCCGCTCGCTCGACAAGGCAGAAATTGCGGCATTCAGAAAGCAGCGGGAAATCTGGAATCTGCCCAAGGGCATGGTGGAAGGAAACGGACAGCCTGCCTGGATTAACTTTATCCTCGAGGATTTTCTCAGCCTAAAAGACAAAGACTACTGGCAAGTGGGTGCCGCAATTCCAGCCGACAGAGTGGTCAACCTACACGAGCAGCAGGAAGTGCTGCGCCCTACGCGCGTATTAATCGATGAAGGCAATGCCGTGATGCTGGTGCTGGAAGTGCCTCGCGAGCAATCACTGGATAAGCCCTGGCTGCAAGACAAAGGTCGCTGGAAAGCATCCCCCACCACTAAGTTTGAACGCCTTTTACGCGAAACGGGTGTTGAACTTGGCTTGCTTACCAATGGTGAAGCTTGGCGCTTGGTTGTGGCGTCACCCTCAGAAACGACCTCATGGATGAGTTGGACAGTTCAAACCTGGAACGATGACCCGATTACACTGGCTGCATTTAAGGATTTATTGGGGGAATCACGTTTCTTCGCAGGCCCGCGTGATCAAGTCATTCTTGAGCTGATTAAACAGAGCCGCCAGCGCCAGCTGGATGTTGCGGACCAGCTGGGTAATCAGGTGCGCGAAGCCTTGCAAATTCTGGTGCACGAGCTGGATAGAACCGATGCCGAACTGGGCGGCCAATATCTGAAGGGTTACAGCGAAGCAGAAGTATTCGATTCCAACGTCGCCTTTATCATGCGCCTACTGTTTACCCTCTATGCCGAAGAGAACGGCTTACTGCCCCACGGTAATGTCACCTACGACCGCTCTTACGGCGTATTGCACTTGCTCACCGAGCTTGAGGAAACCCACCGCCTGGCGCCGGAAAAACTGAAACATTCCTATGCCGCCTATGCGCGTTTGTTAGCAAGCGCCCGGCTGTTACACGATGGCAGCGTAGACCCGGATATCCGCATTGCCGCTCACGGTGGCCAACTGTTTGGCCCGGACCGCTACCCACTGCTGGACGGCAGAGCGAAGGATGGCGAATGGCCAACAGAAATACCCGAGCCGCCCAAGGTCAGAGACGCGGTTATCCGCGATATTCTGCGCAGCCTGAAATATGCCAAAGCCGATGGTGTGCGTCAGTTGGTGAGTTATCGCACACTGGCGGTTGAACAAATTGGCCATATGTATGAAGGCTTGCTGGATCGCCGCGTGGCCAGGGCGCCAACCAACCAAACGCTCCTTATGTTGCAAGGTGGCAGCAAAATCAAAGAACCTGAGCCTATTAACGCTGATGAGTTTTCAGGGCTAGATCAAAAGGCGTTAATCAAGGCCATTAGCAAGCACACCAGCAAAACAGCAGGCACCATCAAGAAGGTATTGGAGCGCAACGAAGAGCGACAATCCCTGGCGAACCTCGGTACCGATGATGCCGAGCTGCTGGAGCAGGCAAAACCGGTTGAACGCTTTCTGCAGCCCTTGGGCATCGTGCGCCCCGACGGCCTATACGTTACCCATGGGCAAGACCGTCGTTCCAGCGGAGCTCACTACACGCCGCCAACACTGACTGAGCCAGTAGTACGCCGCACCTTAGAACATCAGGTGTATGTGAATGAGCCAGGCAAGCCTGGCTTATTGGTTGAGCCAAGGTTAATCAAATCCCCGCAGGAGATTCTGGCCCTTAAGGTGTGCGACCCGGCCATGGGCTCCGGTGCATTCTTGGTACAGGCTACGCGTTATTTAGCCGAGCGTCTGGTGGATGCCTGGGAGCGCATGGCAACAGAGCAGCCTGACACCATTTTAACCATGCCCTTTGCTACGCCGTCACAGGGTGAGGCCAGCGAAAACCTGATGCCAGAGTCCCGCGAGGAGCGAATTGTATTCGCCCGCCGATATGTGGCCGAGCGCTGCATTTATGGTGTGGATATGAACCGACTCGCTGTGGAGATGGCGAAGCTCTCACTGTGGCTGACCACGCTTTCGACCGATCGCCCCTTTACGTTTGTCGACCATGCGCTCAAGCATGGCAACTCGCTGGTGGGATTAACGCCTGAACAGATTCGCAACTTTACCTGGAAGCCGGTCAGCACCGACTTCGGCCCGCTGTTTGTGAACCAGCCAGATCAGGAAGTCGAAGAAGCAGAGAAACATCGCGAAGCCATTCACAACATTGAAGACCACGACTTTGTCAGCAAAGAAAAAGAAAATCGCATTGCCGAAGAAGCTCTTGTCAGCATCCGCATACAGGCGACCTTAGCGATTGCTGCATTTTTTGATGGCGCCAATAACAAGCAGCGTGAAGCCAAATTGATTGAAAATCGGTACTGGCTGGAGCGTTTGGGGAAGGATGATAAAGCGCCGACAGAAATAAATAACATTATTTTCAGGCTAACTACGGGCGACAATCCTATTCAACCTTTCTTTTGGGAAATTGAGTTCCCTGAAGTCTTTCATCGTCCCAACGTTGGGTTTGATTGCGTAATAGGCAACCCTCCATTTCTAGGAGGAAAAAGAATAAGCACTGAGCTTGGCAAAGATTTCGCAACTTGGACGTCAAGTTTTGAGGAGATGAATGGCAACGCTGATTTAGCAGCTCGTTTTTTTAGAAAAGGATTTGATCTGATCAACAAAACTGGATCTCTTGGCTTTATATCAACAAACACCATTTCTCAAGGAGATACACGGCGAGGCGGCCTTCGTTGGATTTGCAAGAACGGAGGTAGAATTTACTACGCGGATAAGAGGGTTAAATGGCCAGGAAAAGCGGCGGTGATTGTAAGCCTAATCTGTATTACAAAGGAGCTTTTCTCCAGGGCATACCTCAACGGTAATCCAGTCGGACAAATCACGGCATTTTTATTTCATGAAGGAAGTTCGGATGATCCACACAAACTAAATTCAAACTCTGAATTGGGATATGTCGGTTGCGATATCAAAGGACAAGGCTTTCTTTTTGATGACAAGGATCCGCTTTCTTCACCGAGACGTCTGGCTGATGAGTTAATTATACAAAATCCAAAGAATAGCGAGTGTATATTCGATTATATGAGCGGAGAGGAAATTAATGACACCGCTGATCATACACCTGCTCGTAAAGTAATTTTCTTTGGGGAGATGACTTTACAAGAGGCCAAAGAATGGCCTGATTTGTTAAAAGTTGTCGAAGAAAAGGTTAGGCCAGAAAGAGAATCAAAAAGTAAAGAATTAGCCGAATGGGATTGGTGGAGATTTTGGCGACCAAGGAAAAAACTTAGAGACAAAATTGCAAATCAAGATCGCATAATTGCGTTATCAAGAGTTAGTCCTTGGGGGGCTATGGCGTTAGTCTCTACAGCACCGATTTATTCGGAAGCCGTTGTCGTTATAACACTAGAAGATCACGCTTCATTTGCTGTGCTTCAATCAAACATACACAATCTGTGGAGCAGATTCTTTAGCTCATCGATGAAAGATGACCTAAGGTATAGCGTTGAGGATTGCCTTGAGACCTTCCCCTTCCCAGCAAGCTGGAAACAAAATTCAGCCCTATTAAAAATTGGATCAGAACTTGAGGAGCGACGAAAACAATACATGGTGAGCAATTCGATTGGCCTTACGGAATTCTACAATCGAATTCACTCACCTGAGAACACTTCAAAGGAAATACTAAGCCTCAGAAATCTAGTTCGCGAAGTTGATAGATGCGTTTTCGACGCGTATGGCTGGAATGATATTCAACCAGAATTTGATTTTTTTGAGGAATATGAGGTGCCAGAGGGGAAAAAGAAGCCTTGGCGATATCGCTGGCCAGACGAAACTCGTGAGCAAGTTCTTTCCCGTCTACTTTCACTCAACAAAGAAAGATATCAGCTAGAACAAAGCTAAGCATCGTAAGGCACAAGCACTTCCTTGTGCCGCAACAATTCAAATTGCTCGGCAATCCGCTCACTGGGTTGCCCCTGCGCCCGAACCCCCATTTCCATATTTCGATCCAGCGCATACATGGTGAGGTTGGCTGAGGTCACCAAGGCATCGTGCCGGTCGGCGACCAGCACCTTGGCGTGTAGCTTAAGGTACTTATCGTCTGCAGGGATTTTCCAGGTGAGCAGTTTGGGCAGGGAACCCCCTTTAGGCCACAAGGCAATTAAGGTATCGCGATTATTTTTGCCGTAGCCTTTTTCGCCTTCGTCCAGCACCATGGTGACCTTTACACCACGCGCAACGGCATGGGCCATCAACTCGATGATGTCGTTAATAATGCCCTCGTAATCTTCCTTGCCGGCCAACCAATAGCCCACCACCAAAAGTTCTGACCGAGCGGCAGAGATAATATCCTGCACCACCTGGCGGGTAGCACGCAGGTAAGAGCCTTCCACTTTTGGGCCAGTCCAGACCACTTCGGTCTGCGTGGCTTCGCCTTCGGTTAACAGCACCGCCTCTTTCAGTGCTGCCAGCTGCAGAGCAAAGGCAGAGTTTGTGAGTGCAGAAAAATCACTGGCCCAAATGGCGATCACATTTGAAAGAGCACTTTGTACCGCACCGCGTCCGGCGGCAAGTTTGGCAACCGTGGCGGAACCTGACTGTGCGCTTAGCACACCGCTCTCTACCCCAGAGAGTACCTCAGCAAAAGCACCGGCATTCATCAACTGGCGTACAGCCTGTGCCAGAACATAGGCAGATTTATCCCTGTTAGCAGACATGGCTACTTCTCGTTACTTGAAGTAAGCCATATCGCTGTATGCCATGGTAGGCACCAGAAAATTGCGATCCAAAAAGCGGTTAAACGCTTCGCAGGAAGTCTCCGGTGCCAGCACACAGGCGTGGCAAGCAGCACCGTTAATAGTGGCATGCACATCGGGTTGGTGGTCGGCACACAATGGGTCGGACGAGCAGCGTTTGGCGTTTTCCAAGGCATTGTGTATCAGATTCGGGAAACGCTCTTTGGTGCCAAGATCTACCAGACCACCCAAGCTGCCTTCGGAATCCGCGCTGGCTGTGTACAACAAAATGCCCGCCATTTTGCGCTCGGAATCGGTACTGCTGTAGATGCGTTCGCGCACGGATGATTCGGAATAACCGCAATCCAAGGCCAACTGGCGCATCAGCACATGGGCCAGACTGTGCAGCAACACATAACGCGCACCGGGGAAGTCATCCGCATCCACACCGCGCTCAGCGGCCCATTCTTTGTATTTTTGCTCGATGGCGGCGGCGCGCCTTTGTACGGCGGGTTCTGCTTCCCATGCGATCAAGGCCTCTTCTTTTAGCTCCAGGAAGATACCTTCACCGCGCACCTCGACGGCTGGCAACCAATCCTGCCGCTCTTTATAGATGGGCGCACGCGAGGCGCCCATACCGTCATCATCCATGCCAGACGCGTAATCGATGCGGGTAAAGCTGGTAAGTGCGCGTACTTCCAGAAGTTTGCGCGCTAACACGATGCGCTCAACTTTATCGGCAAGGAAGTCAGGGACTTCGCCGACCTCAAGAAAGAAATCGGACTGATCTCCTTGGTTGCTACCTTCAATATCGCGGAAGGCGTTCCACTCCGGCAGGCGCAGGTCAATCTCATCGGTTTCTATTTCGCCACGCTCTTTTAACAGGGTCTGCCAAATATCTTCGGCTTTAAACTCTGCCAGCGCAGGGAACATTTCCATATCCAACAGTGTTTGTAGTTTTTCCTGAGAGTCGATCTTTTCCACCTGATGCTGGGGGCATTTCTTCAGCGCTTGGCCTATCAGGCTGGCCGCCTCTTTAATCGATAAAGCGCTGCGCACCAAGGGGAACCAGCCGTTTGTAGCACCGCGTTGAATCGCCCGTAGCCGACCCGCGTGTTTACACTCGTGTGGATCTTCATTTTTTATCCCCAGCCAAGGGCGCTTACGGGTACACTCACCCAAAGCAAGGCTGCGGTTTTCTCCAAAGGCATCACTTACGCTGCGTTTGGCATCGCAAGCACAGTAGATCCAAATATCGGACACTGATCCCGTGGTGCCGGAATAGACCAGCCGCATACGCTTTTTGCAGTTGGTATCGGCATCGCGGTGCACATAGGCACGCCAGGGGAAGTCATCAATATGTCCGCTCGGGCAAGCCACAACAAAAGGTGCTGGAATAGTGGGTGCACGGAACTTGCCCCGGCCTTTGCAATTTGGTGCCTTGCATTCCATTTCTTGAGTAATCTCGTTGAATCGGCATAGGTGGCTATAGTCGGGGTCACCACCGTATTCTTTCTTCAACTTTTCAGTTCTATCTTCTGATGATGGGTATCCGTATTTTAACCCTCTGTACTCAGATAAAGTTGCACAATCTAGATTGCTGCATACTTGGTAACGAGGGAAAACACTTGCTGGCACGGTTCCTTTCTTGAAACCGAATCCTCCGCTAGCAGGCTCAGCCTGAAAGAAGCGATTTACCCTAAGGGCGCGCTCTAATCGAGGCTCACGAATAACTAACTCTTCCTGAGGATGCCATCCATCGATACCTGAGACGATCACGGATAAAGTTTGTAAATCTACAATCGCACCGGGGCCAAATGTGGTGATAACCTGACTGGGACGAACGTCGCCAATTGCTCTTTTACTCGACATCCGTGTTACTCCTCATCATTCAAGTAAAATGCCGCTGTTGGCTCAACTTCCCGCAGAGATCCGGGGGTAGACCATTGGCCTTCGTTATCAGTACCCGAAGTTTTCAGCAAAACCCGAGCATTGTTTGGTGGGCGCTCGCCGCCTTTCAGCCAGGAGTAGCGCAGCAGATCATCGGCATAATGCGCCCAATCATCACGGCTGGACATCAGGCGATCGTTAACCAGTTTGGCGTTTTTCTTACCCACCAAGTCTGCGGCCCGCACTGTGATGTCAGTGATCATTAGACCCGTAGCAGGCAAGGCAGGATCAAAATTCCGAGCTTGCATTTCTCTCGCCATGTTCTGGCCACCCAGACGCTGCATGGCCGCAAAGACGCCGCGTAAACCGCGATCTAATGCTCGAGACGAAAAAGGCGTAACACTGATGGCTTCCACGTAACGATAAAGCGCTGCATGGTAGCCTCGGAAGTGCTCGTAATGAGAAAGGTCACGTGCACCCAGCCAGTTATACATAGTGATAACCAAACCGGGGTATTTACGACCTACACGACTGGTCGCCTGAATGTATTCAGCGGTACTTTTAGGCTGGCCAGTGACGACCATGAGACCTAAGCGGTCAATGTCTACACCCACTGATATCATATTGGTGGCCAGCAGCACATCGACCGGATATTGCTTGCCCTGCTCGCGCGGGAACTTGTTGTCCAAGCGCTTTAACAAGCCAGGGATACGCCAGGAATCCAGCCGACTAGTCAGCTCATCGGGATCATAAATGTAGCGTTGTGGGAAACCTCGCTGCCGAGATAAGTAACGCAGACGCTTCTTAATGTCGTCTTCCACCAGACGACGAGCCCCCCCCAGTGCGCGAAGACTGTTGAAGTAGCCAACAACTGTTGCATAAGGATCTGCGGCTTCATGGTCATGCGTAATTTCAGCCTCACCCGCTGCCAACAGTGCCGCATAAACACGCACCAACAAGGTTTTGGTACTGGAGCCTGGGGCATTCAATCCGACATAGAGGCGACCGGCTGTTCTGTCATCATCCTCTATAATTTCCTGCTCTTTGGCAAAAAAGGAATCTTTGGAAGACAGGCCACTGGGCGGGAAAATGGCCAAATCACGGTTGTACAGTTGACGAATTTGCTCGCGGGCTCGTCGGATAGTCGCTGTAGACGCAATGATTTTTGCCGGTATCGTTACTCCGGTTTCAACCTCCACCCGAGTTAGAAAATCTACCGCAGTCTCGTATAGGCCGACCATAGTACCCAGTGGGCCAGAGATCAGGTGTAATTCGTCTTGAATAATCAATTCTGGCGGCACCAGTCGGCGTGCTGGCTGATCGTCTTTGACGATGCGCTGATTTAGCTTTTCACCATGCCCGGAAGTTAGATGCCCGTAGGTTGGGCTGTACCTGTCTCGTAAGCCGAAGAGTGATTGAGTCTCACCCTTGAAAGGCATACGGGCAAATTTGTCCACGGTAGCAATGACCAGAGAGGGACGCTCGCGGTAGATTTCGTCATCGACAACAACGACTGGTAAACCATCTCCAATTCCTTTGCCTGTTTCGTCAGACTTTCTCGCACAAAATTCACACTTTGGATTAGGGCATCGAATCAAAGTTCTCAAACGTTCATTATCGAAATCATAGGTTTGGTTCTCTGGCGTCCCTTTGGGAGTTGTCAGTGAGGTACCGCAACGAGGACATGAGACCAGTTGGACTGGGCTTCCAGTATCCTTCTTTGGGCGTTTCCCACTATCTAGTTTTTCCAGTGCGTCTTTCGAGTCTTTAGAGTTATTTGGTGAGGTCGGCTGGCCGACCCATAAGCCAATTTTAAATTTCTCTGTTCCCCACTTTTCAGGGTTTTTCTTGCGTACCAATTCACAGGCGCAGATCAGTGCCGTGGCTCGTTGAAACTGCTGAACTGTAAGAAGGCGCAAGGTATAGCGCATGATGATGGCAACACCAGCACTGGAGTCCAGACCGTTAACATCGCCACGCAAGCGCCGATGGGCCAGTGTAAATGCGGCAAGCCCGAGATAGGCCTCCGTCTTACCACCACCTGTTGGGAACCAAAGTAGGTCAACGAGTTTTCGGTCAGCCGCGACTTTCTCTCCGGCTTTGGGCTTGTTCATCATACTTGCGATGTTGAGCAAGATGAAGCCCATCTGGAACGGACGCCAAGTGCGGTTGGTAGGCTTGTCGAAGTCTGACGGCGTGCCTACGATTTCACCCTTATCACGGTTTCTTCCTGCCCAAATAGCGTAAATCCGCTGATCCCACATAACGTGATTGGAAAACAAAAATGCCTCAAACGCATTTTTTTCATCTCGGATGAGTTCCAGCCCTTCTCGCATTCTTCGGGCGGCATCTTCGCAGGACTCAATAAGCACCTTAGACGTATCAATATTTTCTGGAGTCGAGTTAAAGGGTGCATTCTGCGTTTCCGCTTTTCTATCGGCTACCCATTTCTCATAGGACAACACCATTGGTTCGATAGCTTGGAACAGATCATTGGGCGTTGTGCATTTGCTTAGCTCCAGCATATCCAAGTTAAGACCGGAAATCGCGCCACTTTGGGCTATCAGGCTTGGTACTTCGAAGTTCGGAATGAAATCTGTAAATAATAGGCTGGCGCGGTCACGGGTGACGTTCAGGCCATCCCATCCTGCCGCGACCCCATGCCCAGTAGCGAATTCTTTAGCATCCCGATAGAGCAAATTGGCTGTCGCAATTTCAGGGTCTTTGGATATGTCTTTCTCGAAATCTTTAGCGATGAAGATCGGCCCTTTGTCAGCCCCAAACACCTGAAGTTTTGGTTGCATTAACCATTGTTGATCTTTTGCTTTGTCTGCATCGTCACCTTTAGGTCGGCGGTTTACCAGAAATAAACTGACCGCCTTGGCACCATCAATATGGTGAACAACACCTTCCAGAAATACCTGGTCATCTCCGTCGCCATCTTCTCCTGGTCGTCTAAAGCCATCCGGAGTAATAGTAACTGGCTCGGGCGCATTGGATTTTGATAAGGGAATCGAACTCAGCTTGCCAATTTTATCAACCGGTATGCCCTCTACTAAAACAGACCGTTGATAGCGTTGCCAATAAGTATCACCTCCAGACGTGTCTTTTTCACGGCGATAGTCGCCCCAGGCAGCATTGGCATTGATGGTTTTGGTTTCCTGAGAGACCAGAAAAGACAGCCCCATAGATGAAGGGCTAAAGCCTACGATAAGAGGTGCTTGTGGATCATCTTCCCCATCGTCATCATCACCTCTGCTTGCACCAGGGATAGGGTCCTTCTCATGTTGGGGAATTTCACTATTCAGCGGGGCTAAACGACCAACAATATATCGAGTAGTCGGAAATTCATTTACCGATTCATCAACTGTAGTTGGCCCCATTAACTCACGCTCGAGAACCTCAAGAATTCGTGAGCGCGACTCTCGCTTACTGCTATCAAGCATTGGCTTGTTCCTTCTGTTCACGTTTTTGTGCTCCTGGTCCTTTCCCTGTTCCAGGGTGAGCATCGTGAGCGCCACTTAATGGCAAGTACTTTTTAGGGACTGCTTTTGGTATTTCTGATGAAGGGCAGTCATTTCGTTTTTCAGGAATTAGTTTCAACTTTTTACGCACTCGTTCACCAAAAAACTGACGGCGAATTTCCAAACCAAATAATTCTCCAATTGCAGGAGGGACCGCATTACCAATCTGCATCTGTGCAGCACGTCGGTCACCAGCAAACTGATAGTTATCCGGAAAGGTTTGCAAGCGGGCGAGTTCACGAACAGAAAGCAGTCTTCCTTTCCAGTGGAAAGGCCCTGTTGCTGGGCCAGGCTGAGCCTGAATAGTCCAGCTTGGTTTGTCTTTCGCAAGCTTCAGCAGAAACGACCAAAAACGGGTTCTCCAGCCAAATAAGGGAAGCCCACCCATTTTCTCAGTATGCCAAAGATAATTTTGGCCTTCAGGAATCGTGGGCAAAAGGTCAGCCCATTTGCCCGTGGGTTTAACCTCATCCAGCCAAGTATCAACATCCAAATCGCCAATCGCATCCCACGCAGTTACGTAAGCTTGGCCCTTTTTCTGATGTTTCCCAGGGCAAGAATGGCTTGGTGCAGGCAAGTCGAAGAGCTTACCTTCTCTACTTGCAATAATAAATATACGTTCCCTGAGCTGAGGAACACCGTAATCTGCGCAATTGAGAGCAACAACACAAGGCTTATACTTCGTTCTTTTTATTTTATTTATTCTATTTAACTCACCCACTAAAAACTGTAAACCTTCATCTTTATTGGAGTAAGTGATGCCTTTAACATTTTCAAGCAATATTACTTCTGGTAGAGCCTCACGAACAATATCCAAATAGGCTTTTAGAGTTTTTGCCCGAGGATCAGTCAACCTATCCGTATCACCTGAAAACCAGTATCCTGACTTTGAAAAAGGCTGGCATGGTGGGCCGCCAGCAAGCAGAGTGAGTTCACGAGCTTTTAGACCCGCTTGTTTTAAGAGTTCAGTTGGTGTCAAAAGGTGAATGTCACCAGGGGAGGCCAGGTTCCACTTAGGATGATTTAGCGCAAGAGTTTGCTGTGCCATAGGATCAATTTCAACACAGAGCTTATTGACAAATCCAGAAGCTTTCAGCCCGAGATCTAAGCCCCCTGCGCCACTGAAAAGCGAAATCATGCTCTTTATCGGCTTACGGCTCACTTGCTATTCTCGCTTTTCTGGTATTCAAGAAGCTCGCCTATAGATAAGGATAAATAATTACACAGTATATCTATGGTTTCTAAGTCTACCCGCACGAATGTTTCGTGATACATCCTTGCTAAAGTGCCCCTATTTATTCCTGTTTCTCTGGATACATCTGAAATTTTTAGTTTTTTCTCCCCCATTATCTTAGAAAGATGACACTTAACCATAAACAAACTACCCCAATTAAGCTCTTAATGACCATTTTGATCTCCAGGAGGTTATATTACATGATTATACAGACCCATCAAATACGGTACTGTTACTTTCTTAAAGCTCAACAAACTTCATAGCCCCACATACAGTCATAATTCAAGAGTAACAACGATCAATAGATAACAACTAGAATCATTAACTGAAGCCGCTCTTATAAAATTAAACAATAGTAAAATGCCAGCTTAATATCGCATTCTGACTGATAGTATTTATTCCACTCTGATCCTCTAATAGGGAGAAGAAATAATGCCCAAAAGCTGGATGATCCGCGTTGGGCGCGGTGGTATTTACAGTGAAGACTTCGAGAAAGGCTTTGCCGCAGTGGGTTGGTCGCAGCTGGAAGACCTTAGCCAGTATTCAAGCACCGAGAGTTTGCGAGACGAATACATCAAGATTTACGGCAATGATAAACCCTCGGTCAATGCCAATGCCTTGACCATGATCCTGAAGTTTCGCGATCAGCTCTCTCAAAAAGCCAAAAACTCTCTCGGCTCCACCCTCACCCTCTTCTCCCTAAGCCAGGAAACCATAGAGGCCTTCTTAACCATATTTGAAGGCCGTACGGTAACGCCCCAAGGAGACGAAGCCGCAGAAACTGATAGCGCACAACTCAAAGACGAAACCGTGGCCCAGAGCCATGAGTTAATCAAAGACAAGATCGCCGCACTGCTGCCCGAAGAAATGGACGAATTGGTTGCGGCAATACTGCGCGCAATGGGCTTTAAGGCCAAGGTATCCCCCAAGGGCCCGGATCGCGGTGTGGATGTGATCGCCTCACCGGACGGCCTGGGCCTTACCCAGCCGCGTATTAAAGCCGAAGTAAAACATCGCAATGGCTCCATGGGTGCCCCCGCCATACGCGGCTTTATCGGCGCCCTGCGGGAAGGAGATTCCGGCCTATTCGTCAGCACCGGCGGATTCACCCGCGAAGCCCGCTACGAAGCCGACCGCTCCACCTTCCCCCTCACCCTGGTAGATCTCGATGACTTGGCCGATTTAATCGTCAGCCACTATGAAAGCTTCGATTTGGAAGGCCGGGCACTAATACCTCTGGTACGTGTTTATTGGCCGGTGGACTAAATGAAATCTAATCCATTACTGCAATTCTTAAACCTATGGAAACTGCTAAACCCTTTATCGATCCTTTCATATTTAATAAAATAAAAGAAATGGAAAGTTTATTGTACTTTAGTGCAACTTCACCGCTCAGCACTTTGCCTAAGACATAAATACACATGTACTTCATAGCGGATTAAGTAGTTTTCCTATATCAAGGAAGTCCCAAAAAAGGAGATAGGGGTGGGAAAATCAAAACCTTATGTATTTCAAAATCAATTGAAAACATTGGCATCTATTGAAGATCGAATCAACAATCTCATTGCCCAGCACAGGGACATGAAAGATAAGTCTCAAGATGTAATGTTTAGAACAACGATTGAGCCACATTCTCCTACTGTATATCACACGGAAAGTTTAGGAAAAAAACGCGTAATCTTTGGCGATGAGCAGTCACAAGGTGGGCTAAAGGAAGGGGACTACCTCTTGTCAGAGAGCAACCCTGATTGGGTATTACCAAGTAAAACTCATGGTCTTTCATTTTCCTCAACATTTAATCAAACAAAATTTACTTTAGATCTTTTAGGCAGATTCCAGAAAAAAGGCACAAAGATAAGCGTGGCCTATTGGATTTTAGAGGACAGTACAAGTATACCTAAGGGGCTTGGATTCGAAGTAGACCCAAACAATAGCGAACATTTTTTCCTGGTTGTAACCGAGAAAATGCTCGTATCACAACTTATTGAAAAATTGAACTTAATTTCTCAGAGAATGGCCATAATGAATGATCTAGATCTTGAGGCTTACAAGAAATGATGAAATTTAATGAATACGAAATCACAGCCAAGCAAGTTGCTGTTCATTACTCTAAAAAATTGAAAAATCAATTTGCTGAAAACATAGTGCTCGGCAAGAATGACATTACTTCAGCCGAAGATGCAAAGCGGTTAACCCAGTTTTTTTGGGACATGGCAGACCAAGCAGCTGAAGATTACCAGGCCGACGAAGAGTTAGAGTTTGAAGTAGATCTTGAGAGCTGCATGGAAAGATTAATGAATATTTTCATCGGCTATACCAAAAGAGCAGGCTTTAACCAACAATGGATTGAAGAATCCAATAGGATTAACGGTTCATAGTTCTCATTAAAAGGATCACTATTTTGGGTTCCATTTTCAATGAGCAATTGCCATTCGACAAAATAAACTCATAAAAAATATAGACGCCAAAATAATCTTATTAGATTTTATTAAGTTTTCTTCAGCGTCAAAGCTGCGTAGAATCGATAGATATTTAGCAATATTTTGGGCCGTGATCAAATCGGCTTCAACAAGCCAGCAGCCCAAGATAAAAAGAACACCGAGAATTTTCTAAAAGACCCACTCTCAAAGGAGAACGGTAGCGTGACGTAAGAGACAGTAAAAGGCGCTGACCCAAGGTGCGGCAACACCCGGGGCCAGCTAACCAAATTGATAGAACAGTTATCAAAATGGCTCCATGAATGGTACGCTAGAAACCCACTCGTCTTCAATAAAAGGTTGCAAATTCAGTAACCTGAGGCGATTCCCAAAGTACTGGGAGTCTAGCGCCCGCCTTTTCTTCTTTTACGCCTACCGTTCTCGCGCCCCTCCTAATGCCCGCAACCGATATTACTTTCCTGGCCTTCCCGTTGCGGGAGGTTTGCCAATGCTTTGCGTCTCATTAGGAAACCAATATGTTGATTTTAAACCGCCGTACAGGCGAGAACCTCAGGATTGGGGAAAACGTCTCAATCACAATATTAGAAGTTAAAGGTAATCAGGTGCGGGTAGGTATAATCGCTCCCAAGACTTTGGCGGTTCACCGCGAAGAGATTTATAGGAGAATCAAAAGACAACAGAGGCAAGACAATGGGGATAAAAAGCAAATTTTCCCAGTAGAGTGAACCCTAACAATCCTGCTTTGGTCCTACCAATTCAAAAACGATAACTACCGCAACCCTTGTGTAATCGAACAATCTGTCCGGCATTTAGGGCTTCCTTATTCCAAAGGCCCCAAATGCTGGACAGGAAAGTTTAACAGTGCCTAGGCAAGGTCAATTAATGTAACAGTTTAGCCAGCTGTACCACTTAATGCAGAAGATACAAAAGCCGGCAAAATACGTTGTTCTATCAAACCTAGGGTTTTGTCATCATCTCTATGGCCGGTGATCGCAATCACCATATCAAGATCTTCTATAGAGATCACATACTGGCCACCACCGCCCCAGCCAAACTTCGCGATATATTTCTTATCGCCAACTTTCAGGGGGGTTCGCCAGAAGAAATAGCCGTATGAGAAGTTGGTATAGTCAAACTCATCATCTGTGGGAACAGCTACTTTTCCGGTGGCCTTAGCAATAAACGCTTCAGGGATTAACTGATCGCCATTCCATCTGCCTTTATTGAGTACCAAGGTGCCCCACTTAACCATACTGCGAGATGTCATCATGGCCCTTGACCCTGCCTGGGGCACGCCGCTGACGGCCTCCTTCCAGTGATAGTTGTCGATCCCCATCTTCTCTAGCAGCTCTTCTTTAATAAAGTCGCTTGCGGAACCGGGAACCACAGCATCCAGCACCAACATTGCAATCATTGGGTCTGAGCCTTGGTATAAGTAGGTTTGTGATTCTGAGGTTATCGGTTTGCTATGGCTTAAATAGATTTGGGCCAGCTTTTTTCCTGTCAAATGCTCTGGATTTTCCAGTAAGGCATCCCGTTTTTTTTCATCAATACGAATTCCAGATTGCATACTCATGGCATGGTTCAATGTCACAAGGTCTGCGCCTTTAACAAGCTTCGTCCTATCCAGCCCTTTCAGGAGGGAAGTGACAGGCTTGTCTAAGTCTTCCATGGTTAAATAGCCCAACTGTATCGCCCGCCCAATCGCCAGGGCTGTATAGGCCTTGCTGGCAGAGGCTTGCGGGTGAGGAAAATTGACACGACCAAGGGAGTAATAGGATTCAAATACCAGTTTGTTGTTTTGTGCAATTAGTAGGCTATCGTAGGGTGTATGTTGGTTGGCTGCTATTTCCTGTGCCAGTTTTTCCAAGCTCTCCTTGATGGTATCGATTTCACCAACAGGAATACCGTCTTTTCTATCCGCTGGGGCTGTATCTATAAATGCTTTTTTAAGCTTTGGTATTGATCTCTCCAGGCCTGTGAGGTCACTACCATAGTCGGCCATATTTATTTCTGGAGCATGTAAGTCTCCTGCGCCCGCAGTGGCGCTTATGCCGTACATTAAACCGATTGTGATTAGCTTTTTAATAATCATCTTTGAGCCCAAATTTATTTATAATTAATTTGATTCGATATTCCATTGATTAGTGTTTCAGCTTATCCGCAAGCCAATAAATACTGCGCACTGAAGTCTTTGGAAACGCCGTTGTGTGATTAGCCGATTCAATAACCACCGGTTCTATGGATAAGTTAGCCAGCTTTTGGCTCTTTAACTCACTAACAAACCTTTCTACCGTTGCACCCAGCTCCTTTTCTAAAGCGCCGTAGGCAATAAATACATTGGTTTGTTTTGGTAGTTCTATCAATGGTTTGTTAGGCTCTAATTCAAGACGAGAATCCATATAAGTGCCTATCAATCTTGATGGACTACCGATAATGTAGTTCTGAAAAGTATCCGGTTGACTTATTAAGGCATAGACTCCAAAGAGACCACCAAATGAGTAACCGAAATATGTCCGATTATCTGGATTCGCGCGGTAGTTGCTTTCGATATACTTTATAACGTCATTTCTGATAAAGGCGAGATGCTGATGGGCCTCTCCTTTAAAGGATTCTTTATCGTTATCTTTATTATCTGAGGGTAGTACTGGTTTAAAGTCCCGATATCGACTCGACCATTCATTTTCATCAGCTGGCATACCTTTCCGCCAGCCAATGCCCACCAAAATTGCATCTTCCAGTGCATACTCTGTGGTGGCCGACAGTATTTCAACCGCCCATAAAGCATCTGTATAGTAAATAACCGGATGCTTCTTAGTATCACTCTCCTCGTATTTCTCAGGCAGCTTAATAAACAGCTCGTATTCTCTGTTATTGCTGGAGTCCTGAATGGGTATTACTTGGATTGTGGATAACTCCAGGGCCTTATGCTCACCTGCTTCAAGGGCAGCGATAGGTAGCAACAGGAGAAAGGCGACTAGTAAACGCTTTTTCATATCAGTATTTATACCGTTATATGTGATCGGAGAAGCGTTCAATCTAAACAAGGAGCCTATGAAACACCTGAAGTGCCCCTGACTTTTGAATGACTTTGTTCTGCTACTATAAAGTGCTTATTTATCAATAACTTACAAAGTCTGCTTTAGCTGTAATCAGGGTTTATGCTAGTATCCATTGCCAAAATTTAGCTCATATTTTGTTCAGGTAGATACATCAATGACTTCACAATATTGGGTGGGTGACTTCTTTGTTGATTTATCCAGAAACCAGATCACCCGACATGAGCACTCGCAAACTGTCCCCCCAAAAGCCCTTGCTGTCTTAACCCACTTGGCAAAACATCAGCGAAAAGTGGTGAGCCAGGATGAGCTACTGTCTGAGGTCTGGCCGGATACAATAGTCACACCCAATACGCTGCAAAGAAGTATTGCGCAACTTAGAAAAGCCTTTGGGGAAGATCGGAAGCAGCAGTCTTATATTAGGACCCATGCGAAACAGGGTTATAGCCTGGAATGCGATATTGTTTGGCAAGATGGTGATTCTATTCCACAGGGTAAGACAGCACCGGAAGAGGAAGCTCCCTCCCCTACTCCCCCTGAGCATGAAATAGATATAACACCGGTTAATCCAAACCACCAAACCCAGACGATCAAACCAAATCGATTTCCAATCTTTGCACTTGTCGGGTTGGTATTATTAGTATTTGTTATATTTAAATACTCTCCGCCCGAGCAAAGCTCTCAGCTTGTATTTGATCGATTACAGGCGGTAACTGCAACTGACCGTAAAGAGTTTAGCCCTTCTTATTCGCCTGACGGTGAATATATTATATTTAATCGTTACTTAGATAAGCTCTGCGTTAATAAAATCTGGGCCAGAAATATACATACCCAGAAGGAAACAGAGTTAACTCCAGAATGGGGTACTTATGGCCGCCATACACTATCACCGGATGGCAAGAAACTGGTATTTATTTCTGAAGAAGACTGCACCATACCGCTAACCCAAAATACTTGTTACAACCTGGTAAGCCTGGATTTTCAAAAGGCATTAGCCAGCCCACAGCAGCCAAATGTATTAATGCGCTGTAGAAATTCCGCGATTAAGAACCCGGTATGGCTAAATAATAATGATCTCGCTATTTTGCACAAAGAGACCGACCGTTGGCGGTTGATCAACTATTCAGTCAAGGATAATGCCAGTCGAGTTCTTTATGACCTGGAGAGTGGAAACCTGGTCTATTTTGATTACTCAATAAGTGATGGGTTAATAGCCGTAACCAGTCATCATCAAGATGGCCAGCTTTATATCGATATGCTGGATTCCAAGGGGACACTTCTATCCAGCCATCCGGTAGATTACCCAGATGAAATACCTCAGCGCAGGAGCATATCCCCTAACTTTTCGCCGCTTACAGATGAGTTAATCTTTAGCACAGGGCGGCGACTCTTCTCTCTCACTTATGATGGAAAGGTCAGTAAGCTTGATTTACCCCTGGATCAGTCTGCCAGCTCGCCGGAATTCCACCCAAATGGGCAGAGGGCACTTCTGATTAAGGGTCGATACGATAGTGACATTGCATCAATACCGCTTAACCAACCTGTGTCAATCGATACACCTTCGGATGAAGATGTCAGCGAACTCTACCCAAGCACAACACGGTCGATTTTGGGAGAAGATGATGGCATTTTCCAACCCAAAGGCAACTTGATTGCATTTACATCCAGGCGCTCTGGTGAAGATCAGGTGTGGATAACTGATGGCAGCGATCTACGGCAAGTCAGTCAGTTTCCAATGGATACCAATATCTACGGCATTAACTGGTCTGCCGACGGCCAAAGCATACTGGCGAGTGCCAATCAGATACTGGCTAAGATCTCCCTGGACGGTAGCAGAGAAGCCTTCCCATTAGAGCATCCAGTTGACCGACTATTTCAGTGGGATAGTGTGAGTAACCTCGCACTGTTAACTCTAACGGTGAAAGGTGTTACAAAGTTTGCAGAAGTAAACCTGGATAATCTCGAAGTAAGTATTATCAACGATACCCAAGTTAACTGGGCCCAAAGAAGCGAGGATGGCCGGCTGATCTATATGGATCATATGAACCGCTTCTGGCAGCCCGGCCCTGCGGAAGACCAGCTTATTGAAGAGCTGATTAATCAGGGCAGTGAAAAAAGGTTTGTGATCAAAGAGAATGTGATTTACTCAATCAATCGAGATGACCAGCTGTGGTCATACGATCTCAGCACTGGTGACTTTTCTATCTTGAGAGCAGTGCATAGAGATATCGATTATCTAACTGATATTAATCAGGAAAACCTAATGATTACCTATGTTGTTGCCGCTAAAAAAGAAGTGGCTGAGTTATTCTTACGGGAATAGAAATATAGCCTATTTTAGTTTTCAAAAATAAGATGGTTAGCTATAAACCATCTTATTTCCCAACCGCGATTTAATTCAAGATATCACTCTTGTTTTCTATCAACTAAATTGCATGGCTACTTAAAAAGTTTCATAAGCTGTTCAACCATCCACATATGAAGCTGGCTATGGTTAGATCGACTATGCCATGCTGCTATAACCTCAAATTTTGGTGTTTGCGTGTCCAACTTAAGGGGAATAACTTTTTTATTGGGTAGAAGTCTTGAGGGGTAAAACGCAATTGTGTCTGTCGCAGCAATAATATCTGGAGCGGCGGAAAAGCTGGGTATCGACATAACAATATTGCGTTTTAGCCCCTGCATCGCAAACCACTCATCGTGTGATCCTTTGAGGTTTGCCCGTGATGGTGAAATGATCAGTTGCGGAAGCTCTGCTACATCTGCCAATGTTAATGACTTACCCTTCAGTGGAGACTTTTTTCCCGCGATACAGACATGCTGCTCCTCAAATAGCAATTTGTATGGCAGGTCATCCGGAATGAAATCAGGAAATGTGAGCGCTAAGTCGATCTCACCAGCAACCATTAACTGATTGAGATTATCTGTTTCAAAGTCCCTGACGATAACTTTAAGTTCCGGGGCAGATTTACGGACAACCTCTAATAGCTGGGGCAGTACCGATTGAATCGCGTAATCCGTGGCACTAATACTAAAAATCCCTCTATAAGTTGCCGGATCAAACGCTATTGGGGTTAGCAGTGACTCTACATCCTTCAAAATGCTGCTGACCCTGCCTCCCAGCTGCTCAGCAACAGGCGTAGGGACCATACCGTTGCCTTGCCGGATAAACAGCCGGTCATCAAACACTTCTCTCAGCTTACGCAACTGTTCGCTTATCGCTTGCTGGGTTAACCCCACCTTTTCGGCTACCCGGGATAGATTTCTCTCTTGAAGCAGTGCTTCCAGTATACGTAGCTGTTTTAGGTCCAGGCGGCTTATACCATTCATAGTTGTAACCAAGACAAAGAGTAGTTGTTTCAAATTGTATCCTTGCACCTCTAGTATTCCCACCATCACAAGGCACAGCCAAAACTGGCTGGGGCTATTCAGTTGCCCTTATCACCGCTGCTTTTTACCTGTGTCTTTTCAAACACTCACTGCAGTCAGGTTTTAACAGGAAGGTCATTATGAAAAACGAGTCACTATTCAGTGAGATCAATCTGGGCCCATACACTCTGAAAAACCGTATTGTTCTGCCACCGCTGACCCGATCACGTAGTAGCCAGCCGGGTAATATTGCCAATGACTTGATGGCTAACTACTACTCCCAGCGTGCTGGTGCTGGGTTTATGGTTACAGAGGGCACACAAATCGAACCCAGGGGCCAGGGCTACGCTTGGACACCCGGAATCTATTCAAAGGAACAGATCGAAGGCTGGAAAAAAGTGACCAAAGCCGTGCACGATCAAGGCGGTATCATCTTTGCCCAGCTATGGCACGTTGGGCGTGTATCCCACACTTCACTACAGCCTGGCAATGCAGCGCCCGTTGCGCCCTCTGCTATCCGCGCAGACGCAGTTAAGGTATTTATTGAGACAGGTCCAGGACAAGGCGCTCTGGCTGAACCCAGTGAGCCTCGTGCGATGACAACAGAGGAAGTTAAAGAACTGGTTCAACTCTATGCCCAAGCCGCGCGCAATGCGATAGAAGCAGGCTTCGATGGCGTTGAGCTACACTGTGCCAACGGTTACCTTGTGAACCAGTTTATTTCAGAACATACCAATCATCGCGATGATGAGTATGGTGGTAGTTTAGAAAATCGTCTGCGTTTCCTTAAAGAAATTGTTGCAGCGGTATCAAAAGAAGTTGGCGGCGAACGGCTCGGTGTTCGATTTGCACCGCTTTTCGAAAGTACCGATGAGGACAGAGTCTACCTTGGTCTGGTAGAGAGTGATCCCCACAAGACTTATATCGAGGCTATCAAGCTGCTAAACGAAGCTGGAATTGCCTATCTGTCACTGGCTGAGGCGGACTGGGATAATGCCCCGGATTTGCCTGAGAATTTCTATCGAGAAGTACGTGAAGTCTTTAGCGGGCGCATCATGTATGCAGGAAAGTATTCCCCCGAAAAAGCTTTGCGGGTGCTTGACGCTGGTAACGGAGATATCTTTGGCTTTGGCCGACCTTTTATTGCCAACCCGGATCTTCCCACACGTATTCGCAATGAATGGCCACTCAATCAGGTTGATCCAAGCACTATGTATGGCGGTACCGAAGTAGGATATACGGACTACCCCCCATACCAGCCGTGATCTAATGTAGGTTGGGCTCGTTCATTATGAATTGCTAGCTGTAAGTTATATTCCTATAAATATTTCTAAAGTCTATCAGCGCTATTTAAAAGGCATAAGCGCTTATTGATTAGAAATAGATAGCCTCAGAGAATTCTATTTTCTGGGGCTTCTTTTATTGAGCTACTGTAGAATTATTTATTGCCGTTTTTAAAGGACTTGCCATTCAAGCAAGGCCTCCAATACCGATCCAGAATGATCTCGTAGTTCCAGAACCTGCTATACAAGCCTCGCAATTCAATATAAAGATACCGGGCCCCTTTCATTTGGGGCCCGGTAGGCTCCTATTTGGAAGCCAGTGCGCGTTGGCCAGAACGCAAGTCAATAACGACAACTCCTTGCACGCCATTCGAGCCACCATCGTAGGCAAAGAGGCGGCGGCCTTCTGTGTCAATGGCCATGGAGGAGAGGCTCTCCACTTCAATTCCGTCACCACGGCAGTCGCTATCACAACCCTTGCCACTAGATAGAATTGACTGTGAAAAGTCGTCCATATCAATGGCTACTAAACTTCCGCTATTAGTGCCGACTAAAAGGCGGTTGCCAATAGTGTCCAGGGCAATATCATTAGGGATCTTATTATTACTACCGCCGTGCACTGACGAGGCGAAAGTGTTCCTGTCACCAGTAGTCAAGTCTACTTCCCAGATAGCACCGGTTCCTGACTCACTGACACCGGTGCTCAGGTCTACTTGCCAGTCTATGCCACTAGTACCTGAATCACTTACAAAGGCGCGGTTATTAGCGAGATCTAGCGCTAAGCCTTTGGCGGAGTCAAAGAAGGTTCCAGTGCCGGTATCATTAGCGGAGATAACTTCCCTATCGCCACTATCAAGATCTACGCTTACTAACCCTGTATCCTCTAGCAAAACCATGCGATTGTTAGTAGCATCCAACTCCATGGCTTCTACGCCACCGGAGAACGCAGGGCCTTCACCAATACCAGATGCAGAGATACTCTCGAATTCACCACTTTCCAAATCAAGCTTAATTAATTCATCGCTGCTCTCATCGAATATATAGGCATATTGACCTGAGTCATCCGGAACAATCGCAGACGGTCGAATCCGAGCTGAAGCGGGCGGAATAAATTCAGCCGCAATGGTGCGATTGCCGTTTTGTAAATCTATTTCCGCCGCTATGGAACTATCTATAACAACAGTCAGTAACCGATCAGTCTCACGGTTATAGCTTATATCGTTCCAAACGTAGCTGGGTCCCGAGCCGACATGGTTGGAGGAAATTTCTGCACGATCACCAGTACTGGTGTCAACGGACATGACCACCGGATCGATAAGAATTCCAGAAACCAGCAAACGATCGCTATCAGCCCCCCGGCCAATTGACCAAGGGTTTTCAAGTCGCAACCCTTCACCTTTAGTCCAACTAGTTACAACTGATCGATTACCCGTTGCAATATCCACTTGCAAAATATTCTGGGCGCTACCGTTGGCGACATAAATTTGATTACTATCAAAATCAACGATTAAATCCATTGGCTGGTAGACAGGTTCACCACTGCCAATACCATTACCGCTTATTGTCGTTCTATCGCCGCTGGCAATATCAATCCTAAGAATAGAGTCGGTACTATCATCACCCACGTACAGCTGTCCATTCGCCTCATCTAATGCGATACCCCTCGGGTTCACCATGTCGGCGCCAATACCCTTCGGGGATGATGAGTTTGAGCTGGATATCACGGAGTAATCCCCGCTTGACAAATCAAATTTAATAATCTCGCCAAAAGTTCCCGCTGCTCTTGTAGTATAAGCTTCACCTCCAGAGCCCGTTAGGGCTAACGAGGTGAGATCTCCCGATACCCATTTGGTCAATTGCGTGCGGTCACCGCTGTCGCGTTGGACAGAATAGATACTTCCCTCATGATTTAAAACAATAAAGTAGTCATTGGCAGGGTTGCTGCGTATTTCAGGGAAGTTTTGTACCATATCGATCGGATTGAATGCCGGGCCTGAACCAACCAATGGCCCAGAAATCACTCGAACGCGCACTGCCTACCTCAAATATCGCTCCTAAAAGGGAGTCGGCGAAATACCAGCTTCCGTAAAAGTTATCATAGGACACACCGACTGGGTATGAGATTGACAGCTCGTTCTTGACGATGATTGATTCCTGAACCGTTTCACCAGTGACGAACTGGGTTGAGAGAGCGTAAGAATTTCTACCTTCACTAATTGGAGTATCGAGATACCAGGTTGACTGCGAAGGTGTGTCTGCAGTCGGTGACTGTCCATCAAGAAGGATGTTAACTAATTGCTCAGAAGCATTCTCGCCACTTTCCAGGTCGAACACCCTGGCAGTAAGAGAAATGCTGGAAAGCTTCCCACCCATATTGGCACCGCCGGTCGGAAAATCGATTCGAGCTGAAGGTGTGGCCAGGTTAGTTACAGTGACTTGTAACGAAAGCTGGTTAGCAACCCCCTCGCTATCGGAGGCACTGATGGACAGCTGATAATTGTTATCCTCGTCACTATCCACAGGAGACTCAAAATCTGGAGCAGTGTTAAAGCTAAGTTCACCGCTAGCAGAATCAATAGAAAACAATGCCGTATCAGCATCGTCGTTCAATGAAAATGTGACCTCATCTCCATCTGGGTCCTGGGCCGTAGCGGTGTAAAAAATTCCGCTTACACCTTCTTCGACTGTAACTTCAGTTGCAGATGAAAACTCGGGAGCGCCATCGTTGACATTAGTAACTGTTACCACAATTTCCTGGCTCGCCTGACCTCCGTTGCCATCGCTAGCCTCGATTACCACCTGGTAGATATTATCTCCATCTGCGTCGGCAGGATTCTCGAAGTCTGGAGCAAAACCAAAGCGCAACTGGTTACCGTTATCTATCAGAAAACGGGACTGGTCTTCTCCGCCGATAGTGTTGTAACTAATACTGTCTCCATCGGCATCACTAGCGGATAGTGTAAGCAAAATACCGGTACTATTTTCCTCCGTAGTGACTTCACTTGCAGAGACAAACTCAGGGGCGCTATTAGTTGAACCACCACCCGAACCACCTTCATTCGAACTGCCACCGCCGCCTCCACCTCCACCTCCGCAAGCTGCAATTGAAATGATAGAGCTGAGGCACAAAACTTTCTTAAAGCTGCTCACTATATGATCTCCCCAAGAGTTTTTAACAAATTTTTTTGTTGAACTTTTATGGGGCGCAACTTTAGCAAAGAAATTATGGACAAAATAAGGATCTTTGTGGATTTTACACCCAGATCGTACCAAATAGATTGGTGACCAATCATTCACTGTATAGACCTTTGAACAAAGTGACCCTAGAAGTTAAGTAGTAATTCCTTGTTATCATTTTTATTAATAACTAGGGTGAAAAAACCTTTTTGATCTCCCCAGGAATTTTAAAGAAAAGACTAGAAACTCAATACCTACGCAGGTCAGTAACCTTTGACTCGGAATTGTCAATAGAACAAACGAATGTCGAAATTTGAGTAGAAGGCAATAAGTTCAATAAGCTAGGAACCATTCCATAATACTAGTTATGGAAAAACCACTAAGAACCACTTCCAGAGTTAGTTCCTAGCGAGAAAGCTCTATCTTAAATGTATTTTTATCAACCGATTTGAACAATATGCAATCAGCCCTGACTGATTATCAACTACAATTCGAGTTCTGTTACGACTCACTACGGCCGCTCATGTAGAATGATCCTCTAGACTTCTGAACGGTAGGCTTACCGTTCTATTAAGGGTTAAACACTACAATTTCCAGAGCCTAAAGAAGAAATGAACAAATTCTTAACCATTATTGCAATAGCCTTGGCCACCACTTCCTGTATGAAGCTCGAGGTACAGCCTAGCAACGTGATCGGGGATACTGTAGATGCGGGTAAAGAGGCGTTCCAAAGCATCAAAAGAAGCCGTAATGGTGAAGAAGAGAGAAACTTCTCTCACAAGATCAGCTACGACCCAGCTATCTCTAATGCAATCAACATCACCAACTGTAAGAAGGAAATGATGGAGGTGATCTCTGCCTCTGAACTTACGGTTTCCCAAATTTTGACTGAATCCTCTGAAATTGTTGGAGAGGAAGCTAGCAAGAGCGTACAGTGTACTGCAAAAGTGATAGTCACTAAGAACACTTAAAGCACCAGGCTGCTGGCCTTGGTATAAGTTCTGGTATAGAGCTCCTCTTGACTCTATACCAGTTCTTGGCCCGCTAATGCCCCCCCCTGATACTCCACAGCCAAGTAATGGGAAAATGATTAAAAGTCTCTCAACTTTACTTACTATTATCTCGCTAAGTACGTCCTCCATCCTGGCTCAGGCAGATAATCCTATCAACGAAATAAACCATCTAATAGAGTTTGTCTCTACCTCAGAGTGTACCTTTATCCGCAATGATAGTGAGCACACCAGCCAGGAAGCAGTGGAGCATATGGAGAAGAAATATAAGTATTTCTCCAACAAAATTGATAGCGCGGAAGATTTTATTAAGCTAAGTGCAACCAAGAGCACCTTTAGTGGCAAGCCATATCATATTCAGTGTACCGATAAGCCTAAAGAAGCATCCCAGCAGTGGCTTTTAGATGAGCTGGCACGCTATCGTGACTCAGTTAAGTTAACTCCTGATAACACTTAGACCATTAATAAAAAGAAGAGCAAATTAATTTAAACTGACACCTTAATTTACCATCAAAATTTGGCTTAACCTAACTTCAGCCTACTAAACTTGCTGCCGATTAGCTTTCGCTCTAAACAGTTAAAGCTCTTTCAGCTAAAAAAGAACTTCATCACTGAAAATGCAAATATACTAAGAAGGACAACGGCAAGGATATTCTTAATCACGCAGCTTACTAAAATAGTAAAGAGACCTGCCACAAGGAAGGGGTTAGCCAGATCAGAATTGGAAAGCTCAACCTCTCCAAATACGATTGGAGTAGCCATTGAGGTCAATATACAGGGTGCAGTAAATCTTAAAAAACGTTGGGTATTATTGTTTAGCTTTATTGGAAGATTCTTTACAAAAAAAGCATAACGCATGTAAAAAGTAATGGTAGACATTGCTAAGATTGTATAAATACTCATACCTCTTCCTCCTCGACCTTGTCTTCCAATAGATAACCTATGCACATACCCATCAATCCTGAAAAGAGTAATCCATTGGGTACTGCATAAATATGAAACATTACGGAACTTACTGCCGAAATCAAAACAGCTATAAGAGTAGCCCTAGATTTAATATTTGGAACTACCATAGCAATAAAAGTTGCAGCAATTGCAAATTCCAATCCAAGCGCTTCTAAATTTGGAATACTCTTTCCTGCAACAACGCCTACAAAGGTGGATAAATTCCATATTAAGTAGAAGGTAAATCCGGACATTAGCGCATATTCAAACGAAAAATATCCAAGTACTCTCTTTTTATTCTCTGCAACTGCAAACATTTCATCCGTAAGAAGAAAGGCAAATACAATTCGCTTGTATATAGGCAGCTTTAAAGCTTCATTTCTAAAAGTTGCTGAGTAGAGTAAATGGCGAGAACTTACAACTGCTGTACTACCAAGAATAGACGAAAGTCCACCGCCCACACCAATAATGGAAAGAGCCGATAACTGGGCTGCCCCGGCAAATACCAGCAAGGACATTAGCTGTGATTCTAGTGGACTCAAGCCCATTTTAATCCCTAAAGAACCACAAAGAATCCCCCAGGGAATTACAGCTATTGCTAATGGCAAAGTATCAAGTATTGCTGCCATTACAAGTGAATGCGGTCTTTCTGTGGGAATGGCTCTTTGAACATCCATAATAATTACTGACAACTTTTACTATTTGGGAATATCTACTATTCTACCTGATACAAAATCACAAAGTTACTTGAGGGATACACAATCGAGCATATGAAATTGACAACAACAAATGATTAACAACATGCGATATCTAGATCTTTGAAACCTAGCTCTCATATTTTTCGTGAAATATTTAAAGATGTTTAATCTTTTTTCTGGTGGAACTTATATATTTTGAATTACAGGGGGTCAAATGATTTTTCCACATTGAAATATTAAGTGCAAAAAAGTAAAAATATAGAAAAAGTAGTTTTGGTAAGCGCTATACAGTGAAAGAACTATCTTATCGAGACCTATCAAGCTTCTTGGTTGAGTGACAACAAACGATCTCCCCTGCCCCAATCACCGTAAAACAGACAGAACAAAAATAGCAATCTTCACTGTTCTAAATCTTCCTACGATTTTATTAGTTGCCAACAAGGCAGTTGGCGAACACTTACCTGATAAACAGTGATATATTTATCAAAACTAATTGAATAGGTAGCCATAACCCTATAAATACTTGTTCCCTCAGTCAGGCCCAGGTAGCCTCGGAAAAAAGCATTTAGAGCAAGTTATGGAAAGTGAACTGCAATCACTTCGCGCGGAACTAGCCCTGCTGGAGCGAGACAATCGCCGTCGCATTGAGATATTCGAACAGCGGTTATCGGCTCTAGAAGCGCAGATACAGCAAGATACTGGGGATCAGTTAGCAAGCCAGCTCCCGACAGTGGATGAGCCAGAAGATGAGCTATCCCAATTGATGGGTACTCATCCCTCCAGATCCCCATCGATAGAGCAACCTACTCCCCCTCTTCCTGAAACTCCAACCCAGCCAGCAAGTACTATTGCCACTGCTCCTAACACAGCCAGGAAGCCTAGTAGACAGGCTAAATGGCTATCTGAAGAGCTACCGAGTCTATTGGAACCTGCTCTGGAACCCATTAGCCGAGTATGGGGCTCCCTGATGAGTTTCTACCGGCACTACCAAAGCCAAGGGAAGGCTCCTGTCTTCTTTATGACCGCTGCCGGCATCCTGGCGCTGGTGTTTGGCTTTGCTTACCTGTTGCAGTTTTCCTTCAATGCCTATTTGGGGCCTGTAGGTAAAGTGACTTTGGGCTTCCTGGTAGCAGCGGCGACTACTACTGGTGGGGTAATGTTCAGGCGGCGCATGCCCAACATGGCGGACTACGGCTCAGGACTAATCGCTCTCGGGGTCATACTGCTTTACTTATGTGGTTACTTTACTGGGCCTTACTATCAGCTGGTTCCGATTCCTATCGGTGTGGGGCTGCTTGTAGTAACTACCGGAGTTGCTTATTTACTCGCCCTACTATTCGAGACCCGGGTTGTTGCCATGGTGACTCTGCTGGGTGGAGCCACGATGCCCTTGGTGGCCAATCATTTTGATCCATCCGCAGTTATTTATCTCAGCTACTTGTTGGTACTCGCGCTCGCAATGCTGCGTTTGTCCAAGTTGATTCAATGGCCTCAGCTGGCAGTGGTCACCATGGTGCTCAGCGCAGGGATGTTCGAGTTTTCAGTCGCAAACTTGGGCGAGTCTAGCTCAAACTGGGGTCTGTTACTGATACTGCATGGTTTCTTCTACGGGTTTGCCCTTTACATACTGGGCGGGCTTAGTGGCAAAGAAATGGATAGGAGGCGCCTCGGTTTGCTGGTAGCAAACCTGGTGCTATTTATTCATCTTAGTTGGTCTCTAGCGCCCACTGCTAATGCACTAGGTGTGGTTTGGTTACTCAACCTAACACCCTGGGCCGCGCTCGCCATCTACTCACGCCACCTGTTCGGCTACGATGTAAATAGTGCCTCGGCCCGTAGTATCCTCGCAATGGCTTTACTCCATGGGGGCTTGTTAACAGGCCTAGCAATTCTGGCACTCTGCAGCCCTGAATTTTTGGGCATTGTTTGGTGCCTGGAAGGCCTCCTGCTGATTTACCTTGGAATACATTTTGGTTTTGTCAGCGTGCGAACTGAGGGCTATATCGCTCTAGCCCTCGCCGGCGTAACCTTATTCTTGCAAGCTCTCCTATGGGTGGCTGAGAGCTTGGTTCCTGCTCCACTACTATTATCCTTAGAGGTGAGTGCAGGCTGGACTAACTGGCTGACCCTCAGTGCTGGGGCCTTTGCGCTCACCCAGCTATTATGCCGTAGTACCGGTAAAATCACTCCCGCAGAACAACGTTTCACTTATATCGCAGATAATGCTTTCGGACTGCTTTTATCTGCGAGCTTCCTGCTATCGGTGGGTATTATCTGGCCGCAAGGGATGTGGTTGCTGGCACCACTGCCAATGACTTTCCTGATCTGGCGTAGCCAGCGCATGAATTCAGCATTTAGCGAGTGGCTCGGTCTCTGGCATTACCTTCTGTTGTTTGTCCCACTGTTAGCCAGTGCATCGGTTGTAGGCAACCTTCATTTCTACGATCAAATCCCCTACGGAAAAATCGCTAGTATTGAAGCTTTCCTGGGACTTTGGTTGCTTGCGGAGCTTTATCACCAGCTGAAAATACAATCACCAGGGCAGAAGCTGGCATTGGCACTGCGTAAACTCTTTTACGCTTTACTGCCCATTATTGCCTTACCTACCATACTGTATAAGGCCAGTAACTACTTCACTGTTGCTATGTGGTTCTCGTGTGGTATTGCCCTATTCCTCTACAAATGGCTGCGGATGGAACATCTAAAACAAGAAGTTCGCATTTTGATTTCTGCTGCAAGCCTTATCACTATCGGCGGTTGTCTCCTACAGGAGTTTGTCGGCTGGCAGGGCAAGGCGATGGAGGGGCTATTGCTGGGAGTCGCCAGCTTCATAGGGCTCATATGGTTTGGCCAGGGCTTAAAGCGATACCCCGCAGGTAGGGAGTGGCAGCATGCTATTCACTGGGCGCTGAAGCCTGTATTCCCGATGGCCTTTTACTATTTTGCGGCAGTGCTGATAGCTGTCAGTTACACTTTAACTCATGACTTTATCCTGTCATTACTACTCACCCAGCTCTATTTTGGAAGCCTCTTTTTCAGCCAACCCAAGCTGGCACCAGTACGCAACCAGCTTACGCCCTTCTACATGCTGACACTGGGTATTTTTGAATTAATCACACTGATTCAAGTCGGAGCTGTCATTGTGAAATCGCACAATGCAGAGTGGATTGGAGCCTATAACCTGGTCTCTCTTGGCATCGCTGTCCTGCTGGCTTACCACAAAACCCTGCCTACGAGAGCCGTTTGGTCTGGTCATCGAATGGCAAATATGTGGCTGGTGCATGTTACCGCGATTATTGTTTACGTAGCTCTATTAGCACAGCTATTTGATGCCATGTGGCTACCGGCAGTTTCTTTCGCTCTCGTTGTCCATGCAACCCTACTATTGTTCCAAACATTAAAGCCCGAAACCCAGAAACTACTTAAGTTGTCACTAATTATCTACGGCATAGCTGCACTGAAGATTGTGCTCTGGGATATGCAGGACTTCTCACTAATACAGAAGATAGTCGTTTGCATGTTAGTGGGATTGTGTATGCTGGGGGCGGCCTATCAATACCAGAGATTCCTACCAAATAAAAGGCTGCCTGAATAGGCAGCCTTTTTTCATTATCGACATAAATTTATTCAGAAATCCCTTAGCTATTAGCAAATTAAGCTCCTTAAAAGAGGGTATTATTAGAGCAAAGAATATTCTTCAAACCTCAACCGCCAGCCAGTAGTCATTACACAACCCAAAAATGAACAACCCTATCGATTTCAGTAGTATTTCCAATCAACTTCCCACTAATAGCCTGTCTAGAGGGAAAAATTACTTCCGGAATGGTTTTGTCGAAAGATTCAATATTTCTCAGGATGGCAAAACGATCACCGGGAAAGTGAAAGGCTCCTACTCTAGTCACTACCATCAGTATATATCGCTAACTGAAAATCCAATTTCGGGAACCTTTGAAATTGATGGAGAATGCTCCTGTCCAGTAGGGTACAACTGTAAACATGTAGCTGCAGTGCTAATAGCGGTAATTGCTGAGTATAAACGTCCATTAGGGCAACCATCAGTCAGTCGTACTTGGGACAACTGGCAACAAGTTGTAAAAGAAAAATATCGTGACTCCGAGCAGGACACATCATCTAATCGCGACCTGCTATACACCTTGGACTGGAGTGATCAATATACCCCAGCTCATGCCCGAATTAGCGTATATTCAGCTCGACGCCTCAAGAAAGGCGGCTATGGAGCGCCTCAGCGAGAATACTTCCATATCAACAGTAGCCTAGCCACTTCAAAAGTCGACCAAAAAATATTCGGCCTTCAACAGCTGCTTTCCCAGTCCTCGTTCAAAAAGAGTATTTCAGGAGAAGAAGGCGCAATGCTGTTGAAAAACCTACTAGCCAGTCAGCGTTTCTTCAGCGATATCGATTCCCTAACCCCGATTCATTGGGGAGAGGCAGTCAAACTGGAGCTCAGTTGGAAGGAAAGTAAGAGTAGTGCACAGTTGCAATTAGATGTACCTGACCTCCCCGATGATTGGAAGCTCATACCTACCGAACCACCTTGCTATTATTCACCACAGGAAGACATCATTGGTCCCATCATCAGCCCGGTGGATGGGGAAGCGCTTAATGACTTTACAACCATGCCCGCCATTTCTAAAGATGAAATAGGCAATGCTATTACTTTCCTCAATAAACAATATGGCAGTGAACAATTACCCACGCCAAAGTCGGTGCCCATCATACCTGTAGATGATTTGTTACGGCCGGTATTAACCCTTAACTCAATTTCTATTCGAGAAGGGGCTGAAAGTCTCCATACGGCAAGTTTTCTTATTAAATATGGTCCGGTAGTAATCCGCGCGGAAGAAATTCTTACAGAGAATCGTCCTGAGACTAATATCTACCCCCAAAAAGATAAACTATATAAAGTAGAGCGAGACTTCAAACATGAAGCCGCCGTACTGAAGGATCTCTTGCAGTGGCAATTTAGCTTGGGGGCGGACGAAACTGGTGAACCCGTTTTATTCTTCTCCGATAGTGGGCCAGGCCAAACTCCTATTGAGCGCTGGCATGAATTCCTCAATGAGGGTATCCCAAGACTTGAGGAATCTGGCTGGATAGTTGAATTCGAGGATAACTTTTCTTTAAAAGTACACGAGATTGAAGATTGGGAATGGCAAACAGAGCAATCTTCCAACGACTGGTTTTCCCTTAGTGCAACTGTAGATATTGAAGGGCAGTCTATTCATTTAGCACCATTATTATTGCAATATTTGGAATCGGGGTATGTGGCTACAGACGAAGAAGACATATTGGTTCCCCTCGGCTCAGACCAGTATATCCGTCTACCCATTGCACTATTTCACAACTTATTCGCAGTTTTAGAGGAGTGGTATGACAGCGAGTCCCAAAGCCTCAAAGTGCCCAGGTTTGCTGTTCCGGAACTGCCTAATGCAACTTCAGCCTGGCAGGGCAATAAAGACTTAAAATCGCTCGCTAAAAACCTGCAAAAAGGTCCGCAAAGCGTAAAACCACCCAGGGCCCTAAAGGCACAATTACGCCCCTATCAACAAACGGGTTTTGAGTGGCTGCAATACCTGCGTAAACTCAATATGAATGGCATCCTGGCCGATGACATGGGCCTGGGAAAAACTTTGCAGGGACTGGCCCATATCCTCAAAGAGAAAGAGAGCCGGCGCCTGGCCAAGCCTGCCCTGGTGGTTGTACCCACCAGCTTGGTAGGCAACTGGCTTAACGAGACCCAGCGTTTCGCCCCAACCATAAAGTCACTGCTACTTCATGGTAGCAATCGGCATGAGAGCTTCCCACTCATTCCTGAATCAGACCTGGTGATAACGACCTACCCGCTTATAGTGCGGGACAGCGAAATATTAAAAGAACATGACTTTCATTTATTGATCCTCGATGAAGCTCAGGTTATTAAAAACCCCAAATCAAAAGCGGCACAATTACTCCGCACACTCAATGCACAGCACAAGGTATGCCTGACCGGAACTCCGCTGGAGAACCACCTGGGCGAACTGTGGGCGCTATTTGATTACCTGATGCCCGGCTTCCTACACAACCAGAAAAGGTTCAATAGCCTTTATCGGAACCCCATTGAGAAGCAGGCTAATGAGCACAAGCAACAGACTCTGAACCAGAGAATCTCCCCATTTATTTTACGCCGCACCAAACAAGAAGTGGCCACTGAACTGCCGCCGAAAACAGAAATTATCCAACGGGTGACTTTCGATACCGCCCAAGCCGCGCTTTACGAAACCGTACGCTCGGTGATGGAGAAGCGGGTTAGGGACCTGATGAAGAAGAAAGGTCTCAACCGCTCTCATATTGAAATCTTGGATGCCCTATTAAAGCTGCGACAAATTTGCTGCGACCCCGCACTGGTCAAACTGGACAAGGCAAAAAAGGTTAAACAATCGGCCAAGCTGGAAGCGCTGATGGATATTCTCCCGGAAATGGTGGAGGAAGGCCGCAAGATACTTGTATTCTCCCAATTTACCGAAATGCTCGGCAAGATTGAAACCGCCCTTGAAGAACAGGCGATACCCTATGTAAAACTGACCGGGCGCACGCGCAAACGCCAGGAGGCGATTGACGCTTTCCAGAATGGCGATGTTCCTGTATTCCTGATTAGCCTAAAAGCCGGCGGTGTAGGCCTAAATCTTACCGCTGCCGACACAGTTATTCACTACGACCCCTGGTGGAATCCCGCAGTAGAAAACCAGGCTACCGACCGCGCATATCGCATCGGCCAGGACAAGCCAGTCTTTGTGTATAAATTTATCTGTGAAAATACCGTAGAAGAAAAAATAGTCGATATGCAGGCGCACAAGCAAGCCCTGGCTGATGCGATTTACAGTAAAGATGGGAAAGATATAACTATGGATTCAGAGCAATGGTTATCATTGTTTGAGGGCTGATTTACGCGATAAAAAAATGAGTGGCAAGGTATGTCGTAGATAGAACCCCATCAGTCATATAATTTCGGTTTTATTGTCGGCTTCCATAAGCTTATTTATAACCAGCCCTCACAATAGGACAGCCTACGGCAGCTTTGAAGAAAATAATCAAGCGGAATTAGGGCAACCTAATTCCGCTATGCCTACTAATTTACAGTAAATTCGCTAGCTTACAAGTTTGGCCAAACCAGCTTCTTTTGTGCTTTCTTTACTCTTCTCGTAGTCCAAAAAATTCGTCACAGACTCTACTACCGAGGTATCCCAGACCATTTTCCGGTGTCCCACACCACTAATTTTGATCATCTCCGCTGCGGGCCAGGTTTTGTGAATTCTCTCTCCATGAAAAATCGGCACTTCATCATCTTCAGTATCGTAAATCATCAGAAGCGGAGTCTCTTCCGGGGTATGCATTTTACACTGTAACAATTCCTGCCAAGAGTATCCTATCTGGTCGGCAATCTTGTCTTGGCATATCTCTATAGTTTCAGGGCTTACCTTCAACAAATTTTTCATAATTTCAAGAATCGGCAGAGGTGCACTCGGTGAGCCGAGTACAGCATAACATTGAGCTTTAAGCCCAAATTCCCGTGCTCTCATCGTCATCATTCCACCCATCGAGTGGCCGACGACGGCAAATATTTCCGAAAACTGACTGGCCAGAGAATAAATATCTTTCGCCATAATATCGAAATTACAAACCTTTCCCTCGGAGTGACCATGAGCAGTAGCATCTATGGCCACCGCTTGGAAGCCTTGCTCGGCAATTGCCATCGCCATAGTGGCCATTTTTGCGGCTTTGGCCTCCCAGCCGTGGCATAGAATCACTACAGGGCCCTCACCCCAGGACCAAGCTGTGTTTTCTGTACCTAAAGCACCCTGGTAGATAATCTTCCTGGCTTGGGCTAACTGCGCTTTCTCGCGTTCTGAATCTGGATAGTGCCTGGGCCGGGAGGCCATATACATCGCTATATTTGCTGATAATTTGGGGGATAGTCGCCCTGTGAGTTGCATTATTCCCTGTATTATCTTAAGCATATTATTAAATCTCTGATATCCCGTTTTATATGATCATTGATGGTGTTTAATACGCAATAGGAAAATTACACTGATCAATGGTCTCTGATGAGATTTCAACCTAAAAACATTCAATAATACAGGGCAATTTCATCCAACAGATTAACCGATTCGATGATTACTCTTCTTCTGAAATATTTTCCTAACGAAATAGGAAGTTTTTCCCAGCAGAGATCTTTAGAGTTATATCAATAGAATATTGCGCCACCGCTTTTGTTATCTACATGCCCAGTCCCCCAAGACATCTACACTAATAATCTGACAGTAGATTAGGGTTCTCCTACCCCTATCAGATCTCCTACTTATATTCCATCGGATCTCTGGAAAGTTGGACATGAAAGGAATCAATCTGACAATAGTTTTTTGCATGGCACTATTGCTCACCGGCCATTCCACTGCGGACTATAAAAAGGGAGATTTTATCGTTCGCGTTGGCGCAGCGGCCGTCGATCCAAACGACGATTCAGGCAGGCTTCGCCTCAATGGCACCCCCTTGGACTACACCCGGGTCTACGTGGATACCGGCTACTCCGCTAGCATCACTGGTACCTGGTTATTTGCAGACCACTGGGGACTGGAATTACTGGCAGCTGTACCTTTCCGGCACGATCTTGATGTTCGCGGTTTACCGGACCCGGATACCGGTGATCCACTGGGTCGGGTATCCCTGGGTGACATCAAGCACCTTCCCCCAACCCTCAGCGTACAGTGGTATCCGGTATGCACCGAGTCCTGGGTACAGCCATATATTGGTGTGGGAATTAACTACACCCATTTCTTCGATGAAGATATCAGCCGCACGGCACAAAACTACTTCGAGACGGCCCTGGGTGCAGACTCAAGAGCATCCCTGAGCCTGAGCAATTCCTGGGGCCTGGCAGGGGAAGTGGGCATAGATATTGCCTTTGGACGAGAGAGCAACTGGCTGTTTAATGCGGCCATCTGGTACTTGAGCATCGATACCAAGGCCAAAATTCGCTTCCGCACAGAAGATAACGACTACGACCGCATCAATGTCGATGTGGATATCGACCCTTGGGTTTACTCGGTGGGCATCGGTTACCATTTCTGAACTAAGGCCCTATTGCACCTAATGATAAGATAGGCTCAACAATCATTCTATTTTTTAGAATGGTTTGGTCGAATTTAACCAATTTTCATTCTATCGATCCTCTGTAAACTGCCTCTTACTCACAGCAGCGACTACTGAGTAGCGCAAAATTCACAGTTTTAGGAGCGATACCATGAGCACATCCACTTTATCCACAAGCGCCAATATCGACGGCAGCTCCCTGTTTTCCGCAAGTGCTGACTTGGCTGGCCGTATCAGCTTGGCGGCGATCTTCCTGTTGGCGGGAATGAATAAGATCCAAAATTATGAGGGCAGTGCACAGTACCTAGCTTATGGCGGCCTGCCAGAATTTCTGCTGCCTCTTGTTATTCTGTTTGAGATAGGTGGTGCGCTCGCACTAGTCGCCGGCTTCCAGGTTCGCCTGACCGCCTTGGCGTTTGCTGGCTTTAGCTTAGTTACTGCTGCCTTGTTCCATAACAATCTGGGCGATCAGATGCAGTTTTTGATGTTCTTCAAAAACCTGGCGATTGCCGGCGGCTTTTTGGTAGTGGCAGCCCATGGCGCCGGGCGTTTCAGCTTGGATCACCGCAAAAGCACCAAGCAATAAATTCCTCTGGACCAGAAAATACCGATTGTGGAGTAAAAAATGGGACTGTTAGTCAATGGCCAGTGGCACGACCAGTGGTACGACACCGAGAATTCCGGTGGGAGCTTTAAGCGCGAAGCGGCGCAACTGCGCAATTGGGTGACTGCTGATGGCAGTGCAGGTCCCAGTGGTGACAGCGGCTTTAAGGCGGAGTCCGGCCGCTATCACCTGTATGTTTCACTGGCCTGCCCTTGGGCCCATCGCACCCTTATTTTCCGCAAGCTGAAGAAACTGGAAGAGCATATCGATGTTTCGGTAGTAAGCCCCGATATGCTCGATCAGGGATGGAGCTTTAACGTCGACGAAGGTAGCAGCGGGGACACTCTGTTTAGCTATCAGTTTATGCACCAAGTATACACTCGTAACAAGTCTGACTACTCGGGCCGGGTGACGGTACCAGTACTCTGGGATAAACAAAAAAACTGTATCGTTAGCAATGAGTCCTCTGAAATTATCCGCATGTTCAACAGCGCGTTTAATACCATTACCGGCGATACACAGGACTTTTTCCCCGAAGAGAAGCAGCAGGATATAGATACCATTAATCAACTGGTCTATGAGAATATAAACAACGGAGTTTATCGCTGCGGCTTTGCCACAACCCAGGAAGCCTACGAGAATGCTTACTATAATTTATTCTCTGCTTTAGACCAGGTTGAGAAAATTTTAGGGGAACAGCGCTATCTGGTCGGAACAGAAATTACCGAGGCAGATTGGCGACTGTTCACTACCCTTATTCGCTTTGATGCTGTCTATCATGGACACTTCAAGTGCAACCGCCAGAGACTGGAGGACTTTCCTAATCTGCGTAACTATGTACGCGAGCTATACCAGTGGCCGAAAGTTGCTGAAACAGTAAATTTCCACCATATTAAACGTCATTACTACTTTAGCCATACATCGATCAACCCAACCCAGGTTGTACCTGTAGGGCCGGAAATCGATTACAACAGCTCTCACAACCGCAGCTAAAAACCCTTGCCTATCCAGCCTGGGCCAGTCAGGATATTCAGGGCTGCCCCAGGCTCCTTAAACCTTGGAACAGCCCTTCGCAGCCTTCAAAGAGTACCCAGATGCAAAAAACCACTCTGGAACAGTGGCGAATGTTTAAAGCTGTCGCAGATGCCGGCGGCTTTAATCAGGCCTCTTCCCACGTTCACAAAAGCCAGTCCAGTATTCACAATGCAGTTAGCAATCTGGAAGCTGCTCTCGGCGTAAAATTGTTTGAAGTCTCGGGTAGAAAAGTAGTAATTACTGAAGCCGGTAATTTAATGCTACGCCGGGGCCAATACCTGCTGGATGAAGTCTCACGTATTGAGGATATTGCCGGCTCCCTTAACCGGGGAGTGGAATCCGAGCTGCGCATTGCCGTAGATGGCGCCTTTCCCCAAAGTGTCGTTTTTCAGGCTCTGGAGAGAGTTTCCGCAATTTATCCACAAGTGAATATTGATATCGTTGATACCGTACTATCCGGCACTAATGAGTTGATCCAGGAGGGGCTGGTAGATCTGGGACTTTCCGCCTTCCGCATGAAGAATGCCCTCAACGATGAGATTTGTCGCATCGAATTTGTGGCTGTAGCCCATAAGAACCATCCACTGCATCAGCTGGGATACGAGCTGAGCTATGAAGACTTGAAGTCCTATCGCCAGATTATTGTGCGGGACTCCGCACTACAGACCAATAGGGATTCCGGCTGGCTGGGGGCAGAGCAACGCTGGAAAGTGGGCAGTTTACGGACATCCGTGGATTTAATTGTACAGGGGCTGGGGTTCGCCTGGCTGCCACTGCCAATGGTCTCAAAGCTACTCGAGAATGGCACTCTAAATCGACTCCCCTTGAAAAATGGCGGAGTGCGCTCCAGCAGTTTTTACCTGAACTTTAAAGACCAGGATAAATTAGGCCCCGTGGCGAGGGAGTTTATTGGCGAGCTTCGATTACTCACTTTAGATATGCCCACTTCTGAGGAAGGCTGAGTATTCTATTGATACGAATGGTAAGATTCTTTTTACCCAATATTCCCTTATACCGCAAAAGACTATCATAGCCCTAATATTCTATTTACTGCACTAATAGGAGCTGGCTATGTATTACTTCAGACCGTCACATGAACGCGGTCAAGCCCGATTTGGCTGGCTGGACAGCAAGCACACCTTTTCATTTGGGCACTATTACGACCCAAAACACATGGGTTTTTCTGCACTGCGCGTTATCAACGATGATACAGTAAAAGCAGGGGCCGGATTTGACACCCATGGACATCGGGATATGGAAATTATTTCCTATATTCTTGAAGGTGCTATCGAACATCGGGATAGTGAAGGCAATCACTTTGTCGTTCCCGCTGGCGAAGTTCAGATAATGAGCGCCGGAACCGGAATTACCCATTCCGAGTTCAATCACTCGAAAACAAAAAAATTGAAGTTTCTTCAAATCTGGATTCAGCCAAATCAGAGGGGTATTCAACCTGTCTATGAGCAAAGGACAATAAACCAAACGAGCATGCTGACTCCATTGGTAACCCCCAGTGGTCGAGATAATTCGTTAAAAATCCATCAGGATACCAGCCTATATCGTCTTCAAATAGAGCCTGGAGAGATTCTACAATTGGATACATTGCAGCGCCCTGGCTACCTACATATCATAGATGGAGACATCATTATTAAAAATAATCGCCAGTTAAGTGCCGGGGATGGTCTAGGCATATTTAAAGAAATAATAAGGCTAAAAGCAGCAACAGATGGAGCAACGGCATTATGGTTTGATTTGCCTATAGTCTAATATTCATAACCTCACTAGGCTACTGGCCCACAGAGTAGCCCCCCTGACAACACTAACTAATCAATACAAGAATTATTTGCTGTACCAAAATCATTATTTATCCACTGAAATCGCCCACAAGGAATAGTATTTTGATCACTCAAATCATCTCCAGAATTATCTCGCGCAGTACTATTAAAAATCAATCCACCTGACATAGAACTGGCTTCAGCTAGTATTCCATCAACACCATTATCATTGGCCGTAACACTATCTAAGGTAATATTATTAGCGGTTGTAATTACGAAACCCGATCCGGAGTTTGATAGCGCGCTACTTTGTTTAATATAATTATTATTTCCAGAAATCTCCACACCTGACTGTGTATTCTTTTCAAATGCAGAAAGTATAATCTGATTATTCGCGCCAGCCAGCCTAACCCCAACACCACCATTACCAATAGTAGAGGAACCAGAAATAACATTGTAAATAAAATTAGTATCAGAAATAACGGAAATACCAGAAAAATTATTAAGAACTACTGTTATAAATTCCAAATAGTGCCCCCCCACTCCCTCTACAGAAATGCCAACATCACAAGATTCAACACTTCCCGCGCCGAGAGAACTATCTGAAAGCGTCCTTCCTGACCCTAGTATTTGCACCCCTATCCCAGCCCCATTGCAGCTAATAGTATAACCATTTAAATCCAAGGATCCTGCATCAGTGATAGTAACAGCGGGACTTGTAGCACATGCAACAATAGATGCATCCAGAGTCTCTGGAGTAGTAACCGTGTCACCGCAGCTTACCGCGAAGGCGGCACCCGCCAGTGAAAAAGCTGAAACACCAGATATCGTTAAAAGCGTAAATCTTGTGAGGTTAGCACATTCAGTTTTCATATCATTTCATCCAATCATAATTAATTACTACAAAGCCTGGAATTTTCGAGTCTATTGATAGTGTGACAGAGAGCTAGGATTTATCTATGGGATCTCCTTCCCAATTAAACGTGAATTAAATGTCTCGTAAAGTGAATGAAAAATATGCCCCGCACAAGATGGTCATTCCTAGTGGTAGTATTCAGAATTCTGAATACTACCACTAGGAGACCCGCCAATATTTGAAGAGTTGGTCTATTATGATATGCCATTTCCAAGTCTCGGAATCGATTACTTTAAAAATGGCCAACTCATTATCCAATACCTAGATCCCCCCTAACTGCAACCTTTAACGCCTACCCTTAAAAAGGCGGAGTTCGGACCTACAGCTTTTACCCGAACTTTAAAGATCTCGATAAACAGGAGTCTTTGAAATATAGATTTTGGCGAGTTAAGCTTGCCAACAAGTTATATAGATACTGCTGTCCCAATGTGACATAGAAATTAGCTTATTTTTATGTCTTGCAATAACACCTAAACTTGCGTCAACCAAACCAAATACATCTGCAAAGAATATCAACCCCATAACCCTCCTATTGGATGCACGAATCATTAGAGCTGCCAAAGGTATTTGAAATCCATACATTATTCACACAGGCAGGATTATTTTGGTCCCTAAGGTCCGTATTACCACTATCATTCACCTCATTCCCTGTAATAACATTACCATGCTGATCATCTGCCTCCAATAGAATTCCATTTGTTCCATTTTCATCCAATGAATTCCCAACAATTAGATTATTATCTGCATCTGAAATCACAATTCCGTTATCATCATTTAGTTGATATTCACTTGAACTTATTACATTGCTACTTCCAGAAACTTCCATACCGGAAGAATTATTAGCGCTTATTTCTGCATTTATTACTTGGTTAAAGTCACCCAACACCTGGACACCCACACCGGAATTAAAACTTGAAAATAAATCCAAAACAACATTATTGTTACTTGTAATTGCAACACCAGAATTAGAATTACTCATGACACTTACATTTTGAATAAAATGCGCTCCAACCCCTTCAACGGAGACACCTGTTGCACAATTCTCTATAAGCCCTCCCCCCTCTGAGTTACTCAGAATCCTTCCAGCACCTTGCAGATTTACGCCCACCCCAGAACCATTACAGCTAATTGAGTAACCATTTAAATCCAATGTTCCAGCATCAGTAATAGTGACCGCAGGGCTTACGGCGCATGACTCTATCGCCCCTTCCAAAATTTCCGGTACAGTTACAACATCCCCACAGCTCACAGCAGAAACACCACTGGACAGAAAAACAGCAGAAGCTCCCACTGCAGCTAAGCATGCCAATTTCAACATATCTATTCTCCTATGTTATATTCCACACTTCTTCATTGTGCATAAATACTTGCGACTCAATAACAGGAACAGTGTGAGGGGAATGGGGTATTTATCTATAGGATATTTTTCTTAATTATTAATCCAAGTGATTGGATAAAATTATAAGAATACAAATCCGCTGCCGCCTTTAGCATTAATCATCATACTCTTTCGAGATCCCGGTTTGACCTCTCAGATTATTCACCTGATACGGACAATCAAGAGTAATTTGATCCTAAGCACTCTAGCTCAGGAATAACACCTAAACTATTACCCTGGCAGTGAATCACTACTGTATATAGGCATCGAGTCACCAGGGATAAAATAATGGAATCAGAAGGCGACATGGAAAGTCGCAATGGCGATAAAAAAACGCCAGGAAGATGGATCTCCCTGCTTTCTCCGATTCCTCCGGCCATTGTCGCCTTGTCATTGCTTTTTCATCTGCCTGATATTTCCGCAGGTAGAGAGTTTTCCTTTGGCGTTAATTGGGTTCCAGAGCTGGGCGTATCCCTACGCTTCTATATCGATGGCCTCAGCTTCTTATTTGCCTTATTAATCAGCGGTATTGGATTTTTTATCACCATTTACGCCGCTGAGTATTTACGCGGCAATCCACTATTGCGACGTTTCTTCCTCTATCTCTATCTCTTTATGGTCGGAATGCTGGGTTTGGTATTGGCATCCGATCTCATTACTTTATTTGTGTTTTGGGAAGTGACGACAGTCGCAAGCTACCTCCTGATTGGCTTTAACCACTCCAGTGCTGTTGCACGACGCTCAGCTTTGCAAGCCTTACTGGTAACTGCCTTAGGGGGACTTTGCTTACTAACCGCTTTCCTATTAATGGGAGAGATTGTCGATAGCTATGATCTTGAAGAATTGTTAATTAAAGGTGAACAGATTAAATCCAGTTCACTGTATCTTCCTATCTTGATACTGGTACTTATCGGAGCATTCTCAAAGTCGGCACAGCTGCCCTTCCATTTTTGGTTGCCCAATGCCATGGCGGCGCCAACACCGGTGAGCGCATATCTACATTCCGCCACTATGGTCAAAGCCGGTATTTACCTTCTTGCGCGCCTACATCCGGTACTGGCTCACACTGAATACTGGGAGTGGATTTTAACCTGCACCGGTATTGCCACTGCCGCAGTAGCGGCATTGGCCGCCCTGCGTCAAACAGACCTGAAACTGGCCCTCGCTTATACCACCGTTATTGCCCTCGGCACTATCACCATGTTTCTGGGTTCTGATGCTTCAGCTGCCGTCGCCGCTGCAATTACTTTCTTGCTGGTTCACTCTTTTTATAAAGCCGCACTGTTTATGGTGGTGGGCATTATCGATCGGCAGACAGGTACCCGGGATTTAACTAGGTTGCACGGTCTGGCGAAATTATTGCCCTTTGCTTTTATAGCTGCACTGGCTTCAGCCCTATCCATGGCAGGATTCCCGCCGTTCCTTGGATTTATTGGTAAAGAGCTTAAATATGAAGGTGCACTGGCGGTAGCTTCAGAGCCCGCACTGGTGGGCACAGCAGCAATTTTTGCCAATGCGGTAACGGTGACAGTAGCCGGCATGGTGGCCATCAAACCCTTCTTTGGCCCTCCCCCCAAAGATGCCAGTCGTATTCGCTGGGCACCTCCTGGTTTGTGGATAAGCCCACTGGTTTTAAGCGCCTTCGGCCTCACATTTGGTTTGGCCCCGGACTTAGTCGGTGGCGGACTGGTGGAACCGGCACTGACAGCGATACTTGGCCTTCCGGAAACCATCGACCTGAAACTCTGGCACGGTATTAACATTCCGCTCCTGATGAGCATTCTTACTTTTGTGCTCGGGGTGATTATGTATGTCAATTTAAAACGTATGCGTGCCTGGCTAAACTGGGACTTTACCCATGCGCCAACTAGCGCCGATCTACTGTGGGATAAATCCTTAGAACTATTAAAAGCTTTTGCCGCACTGCAAACACGCATATTGCAAAATGGAATTATGCGTCGTTATCTCACAGTCATTTTTGTTACGCTCTCGATGGCCCTTTTTTATGCCTTTGTTCATACCGGCCACTTCTCACTGGAATACACTGCGCCACGACTTAATTTAAAAGAGTGGGCAGCCATACTGCTGACGGTAGGAGGTACATTTACTGCGGGTTTTGCGCGTAAACCTCTGACTGCCATTTGCGCTCTCGGCGCTCTCGGTGTGGGTATCGCTCTAATTTACCTCTTCTTTGGTGCACCGGATGTGGCCATTACACAGATTCTGGTGGAAACACTCTATTTAGTATTAATTGCTGCGATTCTTCCACGTCTGCCCGTATTTACTCCCGGCAAGAAGGAAGGCTTTCGTCCCAGGGATGCATTGCTCGGTGCCACAGTTGGCCTTTTATTTACCATTAGCATTCTGGTGGTTCTGCAAACCCCATTCGAGAGCCCTGTGAGTGAATTTTACAAGGAAGCTGCTGTACCCGAGGCCCATGGGCGCAATATCGTCAATGTCATTCTGGTGGACTTCCGGGCCCTGGATACTTTCGGGGAGATTATTGTGGTGTTTACCGCAGCTGTCGCTGCGGTGACCTTACTCGGTCATCATTTAAGACGGGGCAAGCAGTGAATTCTATTATCCTACAGACAGCGACCCGTGTGTTGGTAGCGCTGATCTTGGTCTTCTCCATTTATATGCTGTTACGTGGACACAATTATCCCGGAGGCGGATTTATTGCTGGATTAATTGCCGCTTCTGCTTTTGCCCTGTTTGCCATGGCTTGGGGGATGGAGGCGGCACAAAGTGCTCTGCGCATACCTCCAGGAACCCTCGCCGCCTGGGGAGTTGTCATCGCCGGATTATCTGGATTGATGGCTCTATTTTGGGGAGACGGCCCCTTTTCTGGACAGTGGTTTGCCATTGTAGGTAGCAAAGAAAATGGCGGAATCATTATCAGCAACCTTTTATTTTTTGATATTGGGGTCTATCTGACAGTACTCGGAGCCGTTCTCACACTAATTTTTGCCTTGGAAGAGGCCAGCTGATATGGAAGCTCCCCTCGCCGTTGTCGTCGGCATCCTGATTGCTACCGGCGTTTACCTTATGCTGGCCCGCCACCTATTGCACTATCTGTTCGGCTTGGTACTGATTAGCAATGCCGCCAACTTGGCAATTTTTATCGCGGGGCGGTTGACCCGCGCCTCACCACCGCTGGTACCCAAGGATCAGGAAGCCCCGCAAATTATCGTCGCTAATCCCCTACCCCAGGCCCTGATCCTAACCGCGATCGTAATTGGCTTTGGCCTGCTGGCCTTTGCCCTAGCCCTGATCGCCCAGGCTTACCGTGAGCTGGGTACATTAGATGTGGATAGCATGCGTATTGCCGAGCCTGTGAAACCCAAGAGGAAGAAGACCACTTGAGTTGGTTATTGGCCCTGCCATTCCTAATCCCTATCGCCACGGCGTTAATTACATTTCCCGCTCGAGGCCGTAGATACCTTTGCTCTGGTATTTCGATATTGGGGTGCCTTACCGCCCTTTGCATTAACCTTTATATTCTTGTCCTGGTAGAAAGCCAGGGCCCTCAAGCTGGGCAAATGGGAGACTGGCAGGCTCCCTTCGGCATCACATTGGTCGCCGATCGGCTCAGTGCGGTAATGCTGTTGATCAGTGCCATCGTGGGTTTGTGTGTCTCTCTATTTGCCATTTCAGATATCAGTGAGAAACGGGTGAAACTTGGCTTTCACAGTTTCTTTCAACTGCTATTGGCCGGTGTTAGCGGTAGCTTTATCACCGGCGACCTATTTAATTTGTATGTGTGGTTTGAGGTGATGCTGATTGCCTCTTTCGCACTGCTGGTACTGGGGGGGGAAAAAATACAGCTGGACGGTGGCATCAAGTATGTAGCATTAAACCTTGTATCCACGCTGTTGATGCTGACCTCTATCGGGTTGCTTTATGGACTCACCGGCACCCTTAATATGGCACAGCTGCATATTTCTCTGGTCGAAGTACAAAATCCCGTCGCGATTTCAACATTGGCAGTTATTTTTATCTGCGCTTTTGGAATTAAGGCGGCAATATTTCCACTCTTTTTCTGGTTGCCCGCTTCATACCATGTTCCACCTGTCGCTGTAACCGCTGTATTTGCCGGTCTCCTGACCAAAGTCGGCGTCTATGCGCTAATTCGCACCTTTACTTTAATATTTCCCAATGATTTGGAATTCACCCGGGATATCTTATTGGGAGCTGCATTACTCACCATGCTGACGGGTGTTTTGGGCGCAGCAGCACAGTACGAATTCCGCAAGATACTCGCATTCCATATCATCAGCCAGATTGGATTCCTGGTATTGGGATTAGCACTGAACAGCCCTTTAGCATTGGCCGGATCTGTGTTCTACATGGTCCACAATATTGTGGCAAAGACAAATTTATTCCTGATTAGCGGTACTGCCCAGCGCCTTACTGGCAGTTATGAGCTCAATGAAATTGGTGGTTTATATCGCGCCAGCCCACTTCTCTCTACTTTCTTCTTTATCGCCGCATTTAGCTTAGCGGGGTTCCCACCATTATCTGGGTTCTGGGCAAAATTGCTATTAGTCAAAGCAAGCCTCGATCAGGCCGCCTATATCGTCGCTGCAGTCGCATTGATTACCGGGGCGCTTACCCTGTTTTCAATGAGTAAAATATGGGCAGAGGCATTCTGGAAGCCACACCCCCAGGAGCACTGCAAAAATTTATATAGCCTCAGCGGCGCAGAGCGCTTCCAGCGGCTGTTACCAGTCGCGTTACTGGCATTAATCACTTTGGCTTTGGGGTTGGTGCCCGAGCCTTTTATCGAATACTCCCTGGGGGCTGCCGGAGAGTTATTGGAGCCTGATGATTACCTGAACGCCGTGTTACCAGGTACCACTCATTAACTTTGGGATGGATAAATAGAAATGCGTATTTTTCTATTAAATTTATTGCTCGCGATCAGTTGGTCGGCCCTGACCGGCAATGCTTCCATGGCAAATTTTTTCTTTGGTTTTCTGATCGGATTTCTGGCGCTGCGAGTCTCACCTATATTACCCGGGGCACAGACTTATTTTACCCGCTTGCCCCGTTTGGCTCATTTATTCTTTTTCTTTATCGAGGAGCTTGTTTTATCCAGCCTGCGTGCCGCCTACGAAGTCTTTTCGCCCCGCTTGCAAAGCCGGCCCCTGGTAGTACGACTACCCATGGAGAGGCTCGATAGAAACCAGATTTTTATTCTCACTAACTTAATTTCGCTGACACCGGGCACTATGGTATTGGATGTCACACCCAACAATGATGCCTTAATCGTACATACTATGTTTGTCAGTGATCCAGAAACCTTTCGCGAGGAGATTAGGGAGGGATTTGAGAAACGGGTTAAGGAGGCCGTTTCCTGATGTTTCTCACAATTATCGATATTCATTCGCCACTGGTCACAGTAGCAATCAATATTGCTTCCTTTCTATTATTACTCGCCCTGGTGATGTGCTTCCTGCGTATCGCTTTGGGCCCCACCTTAGCAGACAGGGTTGTCGCCCTGGATGTTCTCAATATTTTGGCGGTAGCCTACTGTGCACTACTGGCAATCGCCTCGGGACAACCCGTGTATCTGGACGCTGCCATCGCCCTGGCCCTGGTCGCATTTTTAGTGAGTGTGGCCTTTGCCCGTTTTATTGAAAAAAGCGGCTCGCGCACAGTCACCCACAGCCATAGGGATCATGATGACATTTGATGAAATTTTTATCGCTCTGATAATTCTGGTGGGCAGTTTTTTTGGGTTCAGCGCCGCTTTGGGCTTGCTGCGAATGCCGGACTTTTACACTCGAATGAGTACATCGGGAAAAGGGGCTACGGTGTGTTGCGGATTATTGCTGGCGGGCGTAGCAATTCTTTTTAGTGACGCTCAGGTAACAGCCAGGGCCATAGCCGCTATTTTATTCTTATTACTTACAGTGCCAATTGGTGTCCATATGATTGCCCGGGCGGCTTATCGAGCCGGCACTCCCATGTGGCGGGGTACCGGCTACAAACTCAAGTTCAAGAACCCGATGCGCAATATTCAGTAAGCACTAAATCTTTTCGCCGTAAAGTTCTTCAATCATACTTTCGCTGCGCTGGCGCAGGTGCTCCATATCTGGGTCCTGTAAAATGACATGACCCATTTTGCGCCCAGGGCGAAGTGCTTTGCCGTACAGCCAAACACCATCGTTATCCTGCTTCGGAGCTACATCAACCCCCAACATATTGACCATCGCAACTGGCACCGGGCAGGCAGTATCGCCCAGGGGCATATCCAGTATCGCGCGGATATGATTGGCAAATTGGCTGGCCTCAGGGCCGACAAAGGTCCAGTGACCGCTGTTGTGAACTCGCGGTGCCACTTCGTTGACAATCAGGCCGCTCTCACTGACAAAACATTCAACGGCCAATACACCCACATAGTCCCAGTCCTTCAGCAGGGTCGCCAGGTAACCCTCTGCGGCCTTGAGCAGCTCCGGGTTGTCGTAGGGAGCGGTGGACAGCAGTAAGGTGCCGTTGCGGTGGCGGTTTTCCGTCAGCGGATAAGCTTTGATTTCACCGGATGCCGAGCGAGCACCGATAATGGAGACTTCACAGGCGAAATTCACCCCAGCCTCAACCACACACTCCTGATCACCAGCTTGGGGAATGGCAGCATCCAAGTCTGCAGCACTCTTCACACACCATTGGTTCTTGCCGTCGTAGCCATTTTCACAGCTCTTAATAAACGCCGGATATCCCAGTTGGTCGACCGCTTCCCGCAGCTCTTTTTCACCCTGTGCTGCTGCGAAAGGTGCAACAGGCAGTCCAGCGTCTGTGAGTGCTCGCTTCTCACGCAAGCGGTGCTGGGCCTTCTCTGTAATATGCGGGTCCGGATATACCGGACAGAAGGGCTGAAATGAGCGCAGCAAGTCCACACTCACTTGCTCTCTCTCACTGGTGATCACTTCCGGGCGTCCCAATGCCTGATACAAGGCCTCAGGGTCCTGTCCCGGTTCCATCTCCACGATAGTCCCCAGTCCCTTCACACAGTCGGTGTTTTCACCGGTCTCAGCCAGGAAACTGAACTCCACTCCGAGGGGCTGTCCCTCTTGAGCCATCATCTGTGCCAACTGCCCACAGCCAATAATGGCAACTCGTCTCTTACTCACAACGATCTCCTATCACTCAACCGTGATCGGGACTTGCTCGGTCTGGCGCTCACGCCAGGCGATCAGGCGCTTCTGCAATTCCGCATCAGCCAAAGACAACATCTGCGCAGCCATTAAACCTGCATTGTAGGCACCGGAAGCACCGACCGCCTGGGTTGCTACCGCCACACCGCGAGGCATCTGCACAATGGATAATAAGCTGTCCATACCCGTCATAAAGCGGCTCTCAACCGGCACTGCGATCACAGGCAGGGGAGTCAAAGCAGCGATCATACCCGGCAGGTGGGCGGAGCCGCCGGCGCCAGCAATAATCACTTCGGTACCGGATTCGTGGGCACGGCTGGCAAATTCAACCATGCGCTGGGGAGTTCTGTGGGCCGAAACCACAGCAGTAGCAAAGGGAACTTCGAGCTCTTCCAGAGGCTTAGTCGCGTTGCTCATGGTGGCCCAATCCGAGCGGGAACCCATTACGATAGTGACTTTTTCAAAGGGAATCGGCTTCACTTGCGATTAACTCCAATATTGAACGAGCGCCAGATAGACGGGAATCGCCACCAGCACATTGAAAGGAAAGGTAACTGCCAGGGACAAAGTGATGGACACACTAGCATTGGCCTGCGGCAGGGCAACGGACATAGCCGCAGGCACAGCGATATAAGAGGCACTGCTACCGAGCACCGCGAGCAGAAAGATACCACCAGGCGACAAACCCAACAAACTCCCCAAGATACCGCCAGCGGCACCGCCAATCAGCGGCATAAAAATGCCGAAGCTGAGCAGGAAAGCACCCTGCCCTCTAACATCGGCCAACCGCGCCGCAGCGACACGCCCCATTTCCAGCAGAAAGAGCGCCAATATGCCATGAAACAGGGTCCCAAACAAAGGCATTACTGAAGCGGTGCGCTCTCCAGCCCAGGCTCCGATAACGATTCCCCCCAGGAGCAACAGTACTCCCTGGTTGCAGGTGACCTCGTGAAACACCCTGCGCTTGCTCGAACTGCCCATCGATTGCCGCGCCAACAGCATGCCGACAATGATTGCCGGGACTTCAAGAAGTGCTACAAACAGAGGGAAATACGCTTCGTATTCAATATTCTGTGACTGTAGCAGGGCCACAGCCACCGCGTAGGTGGCAACACTGACAGACCCATAATGCGCCGCCGTTGCCGCCGCATCCACACGTGACCACTTGCCAATCCAGCGCAAGATAGGGAAAGCTACCAGAGGTAACAGAGCACCAAAAGCCACCACCGCCAGGGACTGGGGAACCAGGGTGGCAGCGGAATACGCACTTAAAGCAGCACCACCTTTTAGGCCGATGGCGATTAGCAGGAAGATAACGCAGCTCTGGTAAAGACCTTTGGGTAAACGCAGGTCACTGCGAACCAGCTGGGCAAAGGCGCCCAGCAGAAAGAAACCAACAACAATATCCAACTGCATCTCTATCGCTGTCCCCGGCGCTGTCTGGAGCGATTATTGGAGATACGTATGCGTTCCGGGGTTTGCTGCGCCGTCAGCCAGTAAGCAGCATTGGCCAGAACCACCACTAGGCCTACAGCCATCAAGGGAACCCCGTTCATACCGGCAAGATTTACTGACAAGCCTGCGCATAAAACTAACAAGCCGACAACCACGCCAAAGAAGAGTTGTGATCTCTGCATTGATAATGACCCCACTGGTTATTGAAATTGACGCATTATCGGAATTGCCATTGATAGATAAAAATAGATATTTATTATGTAAACTATAAACTCAAACTTATACAGGTGATTTTGTGCCCCTAACTCGTGCCCATGCCCGCATTGGAACCGTTCGCCAGCTGGAGATCCTGCTCTGTGTCTATGAGTTGGGCAATATCAGCGCCGCAGCCAGGAAGCTGCACCTTACCCAACCGAGCGTATCGATGCAGCTGGCCAAACTCTCCGATGCGGTGGGTCTACCTCTGTACTACTCGGTGGGCAGGCAACTGCAATTTACGGAGGCCGGGCAAACCCTGGTAGAAAGTGCTCGGGAGATCCTGAAGAGTTACGAGTATCTGGACCTGAAACTGGCCCAATTGCGAGGGTTGGATACCGGCAGCTTACAACTGGCAGTAGTGACCACCGCCAAATACTTTATCCCCCACCTGATCGGGGAGTTTTATCAGCAGCATCCGCGACTGGATATCCACTTCAGGGTGGGCAACCGCCAACAGATCATTGATTACACCGGTGAGGATGAAGATGACTTCTACGTATTCAGCCATCCTCCAAAGAGCCAGGACCTGGAGCTGGTGGAGTTTCTACCCAACCGCTTACTGGCGATAGCGCCTGAGAAGCACCCACTGGCCTCCCGCAAGAAAATCTCCCTGCAAGAATTTGCAGGCTGTCAGTTCCTGCATCGGGAAGAGGGCTCCGGTACACGCCATGCCATTGAACAGTTCCTGCGCAAACGCAATGTAGACCTCAAGCTCCGTATGACCATAGAGAGCAATGAAGCCATTAAGCATGCAGTTATGTCCGGTCTGGGGGTCTCTATATTGTCGGAGCATACCCTGGCGTTTGGCGGACGCGCAGGCTTGTCAATTCTCGATGTCGAAGAGCTTCCTATTGTCACCCACTGGTATTTGGCTCGACGCAAATCACGTCCGCTATCACCAGCAGCACAGAAGTTCCTGGAGTACGCCCGCAATCTGGAAAAAGTGCCCCTGGGTAATCTCCCGTAGCCCAGCCTTATCATTGGAAAAGAGGGAAAGAATACACTGCACCCAAGACTCACAGTGGAAATTTCCCTGTAAACCCGAATAGACACCTATACCCCCAAAGGCACCAAGCGCATTATTCTTTCTCTCCTTATAAATTCCCTTCTCCCTGTAAACCGGGCTAGATAATTTAGGCCTCAAATTTTGAAAAATTCCCTGCGGCCTTTTTCAGTCCTGCTACTTTTTGGGGTACTTGGCCCATGCACTGCCAATAATTATCAACCAAAGCCACCTATGGCAGATAAGCTGTTTTGCCTGTGTCCGGATTTTCAGAGATGGATATCGAGATGACCGCAAAAGGAATTAATAAAGGAATTATTACTCTACTTTTCACTCTCTCAGCACTATCGACCCATGCCCAGGATGATTGGCGTGATATCGAATGGGGTGAATTTATTGTTCGTTTTGGCCTGACTTATGTCCAGCCAAACGATGAGGGCACAGCGCTTAAATACAGAGTTTTACAGCAATGGGATTTATACAACAGCAGTTGGCAAATCGACTCGACCCATGCATGGCAAATATCGGGAGTGTGGCGGCCCAGCGATCGCTGGGGCATAGAATTAATGCATATTAATGGCGCCAGCTATGGTACAAAACTGGATAATTTCACCGGCAACCCTGGGCGAAACCAAATCCAGCTCGGCGACTTTAGCACTACAACGACAATGGTCTTCGGCAACTGGTATTTCTTAGACCCATCCTATCGCGCTCGCCCCTATATCGGTGCAGGAATCAATTACACCAATTTCCACACCGTTGAAATCAGCCGCCAGTTTAACGAATACCTGATAGATTCAGAGCTCTCGGTCGCACCGGGATCATTTAATATGGGGCACTCGTGGGATTGGGGGCTGCAGGCCGGCCTGGATTATATCTTTGATTTCCGCGACTGGAGATATCCTCTACTACTTAACGCATCCGCGATTTATTACCTGGCAGACACCGATGCCACTATCGACTTCCCCACTGAATTGGGAAGGGATCGCCTCTATGCCCATTTTGACTACAACCCCTGGATCATAAATTTCGGGGTGGGTATTAAATTTTAGTTATCGGAGAAATTTCATACAGTTGGGCGACAGCGAATACGCTTAAAATTTGAAGTTATTTCACACACGAGCTGCGTTGTCCCCAACTATAACTTTGCCGCTAAAAACCTAATCGGTATTGCAACTATCTGGCACAATATAAAGGAATAACTGTGTCTCCCCAAAAAACTGGTTTCCAGCTTTCTCCTGTAGGATTCGTAAAAATATTCCTACTCATTATGACGGTTTCTGCACTGCTTATTTTTAGCCGCCACTCTCTAGCACAATGTACCCCCGGCAATAGTGGCACCACTGCCGCAGATGAAATCACCTGTGACGAAGACAATGACCCCGATGGTGCGGACATAGAAACTTATGCCGGCAACGATACCATCATTCTTAACGGTGGAACGGCGGAAAATGTACTTGCGGGAGAGGGAGATGACGAAATTACTATCACGGGAGGAATTGTTACTTTATTTGCCGACGGTGGTGCTGGCAACGATACGATAACTCTCGACGAGCGATCCAGTGATGTAGGGAATTATCTGGGGGGAGGAGGCATTCATGGAGGCGATGGAGATGACACCCTGATTCTACTCGATGGGTTGTCCTTTCACGTCTGGGGAGGAGAAGGAAACGATACCATCACCTTGGATGGAGGGTTCATTTTTAACTACCTGGATGGCGGAAACGGCGATGACTATATCTATTGGGATGAGGGCATCAGTAACGAAATTCGAGGCGGCTCCGGATCAGACACCCTACTGATAGATTCACACTCTTTCGATGGAGACGTCATACTGGATGGTGGTGATGATCTCAGTGCAAATGATGGTGAAGTCGACAATTTAATATTTAAATTGGATTACTCCGTTGATGGGACTCTTCTAAATAACTGGGAAAGAGTCGTTATCTGGGGTAGCTCCAAAATGACATTCACTGGGAGTTTAGCTGTCGGAGGAGGTCTCGATTCGGAAGGAAATTCCCTCGGCCTGGATATTCGCTGGGGTGGGCAGGCATTTTTTGATAGCGACAATTATGTAATTTCAGGAGATGTCTCCAATAGTGGAACCATTGATCTATCCAACAATAGGTTCAACACCCTCACCATAGCCAAAGACGATAATGGAAATTATGGGCAATACCGCTCTAATAATGGGCGCCTATGGGTAGACGCCGTCCTTGAAGATGATTTTTCACAGAGCGATCAACTAATTGTGGAAGGAGACAGCTCTGGCACCACCACTATCTCTGTCTTTAACCGCTCAGGTAAAGGAAAGCGGACAGAGGGCAATGGTATTAAGGTGGTTTCCGTCAAAGGCGAATCAAATGCACAATTCACTCTGGCAGGGGACTTTGTCAGTAAAGATGATCAGCAGGCAGTGATAGGTGGAGCCTATGCTTACACATTGCACCAGAACGGCGCAGGAGGAAGTGATGATGGCAGCTGGTATTTGCGTTCAACTGTGGATAACTCTTCAGTATTTCCTGAAGGCGGAATGATCCGCTGGCAACCTACTGCAGTACTCTACGAAGCCCTCCCGCAAATTCTCAGAACACTCAATATTCCCGCTTCACTGCGCAGCCGCCTGGGCAATCGCTATTGGGTAGGTACAAGCTATTTGGACTTGGCCAGTAGCGAGTATAGCGATGCCCAAGAGCAGGCAATTGATAATCGTGGACTTTGGATCAGGAACTCTGCCCGGCATATTACCCTTGACCCTAATGAGTCCAGTACCCGTGCAAACTGGAAACAGACTTACTATCAAGTACAAGTGGGCTTTGATTTACCAATACAAGTCTCCGTGTTTGGAAGCCAACTTATTGGCAGCGCCGCTTTGCACTACGGCGATTCAAATAACGATGTGAGTTCATTTTTTGGTGATGGCTCAATCGATGCGAGTAACTACGGCGTCAGCGCATTTGTCACCTGGTATGGATTGGATGGCATTTTTATTGATAGTCAACTTAAGCTAAATTGGTTTGACTTTGAAATGGATGCCAGGTCACTACGCGAACTCAATAATAGCGATGAAGCATTTGGTTACGCCTTGTCTATCGAGGGCGGAAAGAGTTTTAAACTGCATGATTACTATTCCTGGACACCCCATGCGCAATTGATTTACACCTCGGAGGAAGCCAATAACTTGCAGGATATCTATGCCGTACAAGCTACAGATATCAATAACAATGGCTTCCTCTTACGCTTGGGAACCATCTTTGAAAAGCGCAAGAGTCAACGTAAGAGTAGTCGCAATATGTATGGCTCAATTCCCCTGGAAAGGTTCTCTCTATTCGCAACTCCGAGCCTTATTTACAATATCGACCAGAGGACCAATTTACTCGTATCGGAAACCCGACTCAGTCAAAAACCTGATACCTGGTACGGTGAATTGCGCTTGGGCGCGAGCTACGATGAGTGCGGTGATCACTGTTCTATCTATTCAGAAATTTATTACAGTAGCAGTTTGGAAAACCTGGGGAATAGTTTTTCCGGAGGCTTGGAATTAGGATTTCGTTATAAGTGGTAGCAATTTGAGATTAAACTGAAAGCCAAACATCAACCTTAGAGAACGACAGCTACATTACCTATAGATTAAGCAGCGCCTATTCACTCTAACAGTAACTGAGTTAAATTATATTCAGAAAATACTCTGCGTATTTTCTTATCGTTACCACACTTTCCCTTTAAATTTTGTTTCTTCAAGCCGCTAGCCTGACACCCAGGGATTGTTAAAAACCTATCCCTCCAGAAACGAACATCTGGCACTCTTGCACAACGAACTCCTTGCCTCATACTCATGGCTTTAAGCCAGATATCATCCGCATTAGGACATAACTCCAAAAACTTATCTTTATTCAGAACATCGGGATGTAAAGATCCGGGATAATATAAAACACCCCCAACTCCAGTAGGAAAAACGCGATACGAAGGTTTGATATTCATGTTGCACTTCCAAGTTTCCCGCGTTGTCCTCCATTTATTGTAAGGCAACACATTACCTTTTTTATCAACACCTATCCTGTGAGCTCGATGACAGAAAATATGTGACGGGAACTTTAAATATGACTGATACAGCATATCGATGGTATCCATCGGGTAGAGGATATCGTCATCCACCGTGATTATCAGGCTATCAGGAAATTTTTGAAGCGTGTAATAATACTTTGTGTAAGGTCCTAGATCTTCATCAACAAATTCAATTTTCAACCCACGATCCACCTGCCTCATTAAAATATTGGGCAACATATAATCTGGAAATTCTTTGGTCGATAGCCAAAGTACAATTAAATCCGCCTTTAGCGACTGCTGAAATAAACTCTCGATACACAAATGGATATCATGGATTCGCTTTCCATAGCTAGTCAGAGAAACAACAATACTGTGTTTAGCCGCATTACCTACCCCAGAATCATTACCACTGAGGGCCGACTGCTCCAATATTCTCTTCCAGACCAGAGCATCTAATTTTAGGTTGTTGTTGATTGTATTTTTCTTGCTGCGCTTCGCCGTAAAACCCTTGAACATATTGACTTTACAATCTGGGGTTGAGACAACTCAATGCCTGGTTTTAGACATATACCTAAAAAGGACATTCAGTAATCCGTGGCCGCACATTAGAATTATTGAAATTCATAGTGCAGTAACAGAAATTGGTATAGGCGAGCTCAATTTTCCAAGATCGACCACACCCTCAATAGTAAAGGTATGGTCTAGTTTTCGGTAAATGCAACATTTACTATCCTACTTCACCTGCTCCTTCCGTCTCAGAGGCCAGTTTTTTCGTTGCACCACGGCGACCATATAACGCCAAAAGAACGCCAGATGGGAACATCAATACACCGTAAACTGCTGAGGGCACGGACATCTCACTCGAGTGTAAGAGCGTGAGGGTTACCATCATTCCGATGGTACTGTTCTTAATACCGAGTTCCGTTGCAACCGCAACCCCTTCCCGCTTTGGCAGGCCAGCAACCCGGCTGATAAGAAGCCCCAATAGCACACCACAGAGATTCAAAAGAATGACCGAGGGTCCAGCTTGAACCATCAAGTCTGCAAGGCGATCGCGAATTCCCCAGATAAGGCCTGCTACCAGTGCAAGCAATACAACCCCGCCAAAAATACTGACTATTCCCTCTGCGCGGCGAGCCAGGTGCGGTCTCCAGGCGCGAAATAGCATCCCTATCACAACAGGCAAGAGGACAATACTGGATAACATCACCACTGTACTGGCGAATGGCAGAGTTATAGTCTGGTCAGCGCCGAAATAAGTTCGAAGCGCATAATTTGCGAAAAGCGGTAAACTGGCAATTGTAATCAGGCTGGCAGAAACTGTTAATACAATAGAAAGCGCCACGTTGCCGCGAGCCATCAAGGTAAACAGGTTCGATGTTGTGCCTCCCGGACAGGCGGCAATAATGACTAGGCCAACAGCAATGGCCGGTGGTAGATTTAATCCCCAGCAGAGGCCAATTGCTATAGCTGGCATCAGGAGAATTTGGGTAAAAGTTCCGATAATAAGGCCAATGGGCTTTACCGTTACCTGATGGAAATCCCTGGCAGTTAGGGTCATCCCTATTCCCACCATGATAATAAACAGCGAGATAGGCAAGCCGATCGAAATAAGAGGACCTGATTCCATGATTTTCTCCAGTATCAGTCACTGTAAGAAAAATACCCGACCAAAATCAACTCCCAGAATAAAGCTGGCACTGGAGATGGATAACGAAATCAAGGCAGAAACTCCACTGCCAGGGGACTTATTTCGACATCGGTAATTCGCTGATTTTCTTGGTGCTCGGATCGATTCTTATAAGTGTAATTATTATTTTTAGTTCAGATGGTAAAGCAATCATAGATGACTGCACCAATCTGTCTTGTATTTTAGCAATATACAGAAGTTTAATGACTCAGGAAACGATACAGAAGACCATGATTTCCTCCCTGAAAAGCGGACAGGTAGATAATTGGGACAACTTAATGTGGTCCGTGGGAAGTTCGGATATTCCCACTAGCGAGGGCTCCGTTACAGCTTTTAGTGCAGCTAACCAACTCCCCTGGCTTCTACCCACGCGACGAAAGTCCCTATTGGAATACTTCTCCTGCCCGAAAGTAAAAAATGCACTTTCCCCTGAACTGGATAATTACCTGCACGAACTCAACCTCAACAAACCCAATAACCGCTTGGGCACTTACTTTGAAAGGCTCTGGTCATTTGCCTTTGACAAACATCCCGACTACCAGCTCCTCTACCAAAACCTCCCTCTAAGGTCTGGCGGCAAGACACTGGGGGAACTCGACTTCGTCGTGCAACACCTGCCCAGCAATCAGTGTGAACACTGGGAGATTGCCGTAAAATTTTATCTCCAGGTTACCGATATCCATTGGGTAGGGCCCGGAATCAAGGACCGACTGGATATCAAACTGGCAAGAATGGCAGATCATCAACTGCCACTGATTGACATGCCGGCAGTTCAATCGATGCTGAAAGAGCACGGCCTAGAGATAGATCGCCAGTGGGCGCTAATGCCTGGGAGGCTATTCAAACCGCTGGATACACTTCACCGGCCCTCCAGTCATGATCTTTGGTGGGTATCGTTATCCGAGTTTCGATCACTCTCCCTGAGCCAGGCAAACCGCGGTGCTCTCGAGTGGCTGGCACTCCCCAAGCAAGCCTGGCTGGCGCCTCAGAGAAGCACCACCGGCATGACTGCCGATCAACTGCTAGAGGCGCTGCTGCCCGAAAGTTTTACCCACCCCCTGTGCATCGCCGCCGTCGATAAAAATGGCGAAGCCTGCAGAGGCTTTATCGTGCCCGACAACTGGTACCAAAGAGCCAAAAGTAGCTTGAGCATATAACCCCGGCTGCGCCAGCCTCTCCCCAGATCAGAACCCGGGAGCCTCTCGCTGGCCTCACATTATTTTCTAAATTGGTGATTGACATAGATCAATTTACATTTACAATTTTCAGAAATTTCTGAAACTTAAGAAGTAAATGAAACTATCGAGTCAAGCCCAGGCATTCGTACTGCACTTTGGTGAAATGGGTAGCCGCTGGGGATTCAATCGCACGGTCGGGCAAATGTTTGCCCTACTCACCATTCATCCCACGCCACTCAATGCCGAGCAATTGGCCCAGGCACTGAAGATCAGTCGTGGCAATGTCAGTATGGGGCTCAAAGAGCTACAGGCCTGGCGCTTGGTTGAGCTGCACCATCAACCGGGCGATCGCAAAGATTATTTCACTGCAGCTGGGTCAATCTGGGACCTCGCTCGCACTGTCTTCGAGGAGCGCCGCAAGCGAGAGCTCGACCCTACATTAAGTCTGCTTCGCCAGCTGCTGCTCAATGAGCCCCAAGATGAGCTGGATGCCCAGGCACAGGAAAAAATCCAGGAAGTTTACAGCTTGCTGGAGCTACTCGAAGAATTTGCCAACACACTCAGCAAGCTAGAACACCAGGACCTGCTTAAATTGATGAAGCTAGGCTCCGGTATCGTCAAGCTACTGGAACTCAAAAGTAAGATGACAGGTGGACAGAACACCTCAAACTAGCGAAAAAAACGCTAGCACGAGGAATATACCGCTGCACTCAAAGCGAAATAACACCTTCATCTGAAGCACTTATTCCGGGGAGAAACCCATAGGGCCAAATCCATGGCTAAAAGCCCCGGCATATTTTTAATCCAGCAGCCCATAGTGCTGGATTAAAAACGGCACAAGGCCGTGCCGCTGCCGATCCAAAGTCGGCTCCTGCAGGATTGTATACGCGGGAACACACACCTGCCTCTATATTTTCTTGCAGTGCCGATTAGCACAGGAGGTGCTAATCGGCTCACTGGTTCAAAGATCTCAGACCAGCAGAGGCTCTCATGCTAGATACCCTGATCCTTTCCAGGATACAGTTTGCCGCAAATATCAGCTTTCATATTCTATTTCCAACAATCACCATCGCACTCGCGTGGATCGTTTTCTTTTTTAAATTACGCTACGACCAAACTAATAATCCGGTCTGGATGCGCGCATATCGTTTTTGGGTAAAAGTCTTTGCCCTGACATTTGCTCTCGGCGTAGTGAGTGGCATCACCATGTCATTCCAGTTCGGAACAAACTGGCCCGGCTTTATGGCCCAGGTCGGCAATATCGCCGGCCCGCTTCTCGGATACGAAGTACTTACTGCATTCTTTCTCGAAGCAACCTTTCTCGGCATTATGTTGTTTGGCATTAATAAGGTGCCAAGCAAAATACATACTTTATCTGCCTTTATTGTGGCAACAGGAACCACTCTATCCGCTTTTTGGATTATTGCTCTCAACTCCTGGATGCAAACACCTGCCGGATTCGATTTACGGGATGGAGTCGCCTACCCGGCAAGCTGGATGGAAATTATCTTTAACGCCTCTTTCCCCTACCGACTTACACATATGCTGCTGGCTTCGGGTTTGACGGCATCTTTCTTTGTTGCGGGGATTTCCGCTTATCGGATTCTTAAAGGAGACCCCAAACGCGCGCCCCGGCTCGCCCTTAAAACAGGACTGATTCTCGCTGCCATCTTTATTCCGATTCAAATCTATGTGGGTGACTTACACGGACTCAACACTTTTGAGCACCAACCGCAAAAAGTCGCCGCAATGGAGGGAGTCTGGGAAACAGAGCGCGGTGCGCCCCTGCTGTTATTTGCGATACCCGATGGAGAAGAAAAAACCAACCATTTGGCGATCGGCATTCCCAAGATGGCCAGCCTTATCCTAACCCATGAGTGGGATGGTGAGATCAAGGGAATAAATGAATTCCCCGATAATCACCCACCGGTAGCCCCCGTATTTTTCGCCTTCCGCATTATGGTCGGCATAGGAATATTGATGCTGCTAACCGCTTGGGGAGGGGTCTATCTATTGCGTAAAGGTGAGCTGCCTCGCTGGATGCTCAAAACCCTGGTCGCGATGACATTCTCCGGCTGGATAGCCACTTTGGCCGGTTGGTATGTCACAGAAATTGGACGCCAACCCTGGCTCGTAACAGGAGTACTGAAAACCGCCGACGCTGTTACTCCAGTACCACCTTCTCATGTCGGTTTTTCCCTAACCCTTTATCTGGTTGTCTACGTGATATTGCTCTATGCGTACATAAGAACCCTGAAAGTGATGGCCCTGAAGTCTGTAAAAGTCGAGGAGTTTGAAACTCAGGAACTATTCGCCGGCACTAGCTTAACCAACCGCCCAAAAGATACCGAGAAAAATGACAAGGGAGAAGGCAAATGACCGGTAGCTCTTCTGCAGCGGCCTATTGGCTGCCTGTCGCCTTTGTCGCCCTTATGGGCCTGGCGGTAATAGTCTACGCAATTCTGGATGGCTACGATCTTGGTGTGGGCATTTTGCTCCCCATGGGAGAAGAGGAGGAATCCCAGCGGGATACCATGATCGCATCCATTGGCCCCTTTTGGGATGCCAACGAAACCTGGCTGGTGCTGGCAATCGGTTTGCTCCTGATTGCATTCCCAATCGCACACAACCTGGTGTTAATGCACCTATATATACCAGCTGCGATTATGCTGGTCGGGCTAATCATGCGAGGAGTGGCATTCGACTTTCGTGCCAAGGCTGCCATCGACAAAAAGCTAACCTGGGATCGAACCTTTAAAGCCGGGTCTATTATTACCAGCCTTGCGCAGGGGTACATGCTAGGACAGTACGTGATTGGCTTTAAGCCCGACTGGTCTGCACAGCTTTTTTCAGCACTCAGCGCTCTGGGAGTTACCGCCGCATACGCCTATATTGGCGGCGCCTGGCTGGTTCTTAAAACCGAGTCGGAGCTGCAAAAACGAGCGACCACATGGACCCGTTACGCAGGGCGGGCCACCCTGCTTGGGGTGGTTGCAGTATCGGCCATCAATCCACTGGTAAACCCAACAGTATTCGACCGATGGTTTACCTACCCTCTGGTTATGTTTGTACTACTCGTCCCCACCCTGTGCTTTATCGCCTTTGTCTCCAATGATGTTCTGTTGGCGAGAATGCCTAAGCCTGCAGATAGACATAAAGCGGTTCCTTTTTTTACAGTCGTCGTTATTTTTCTGATGTGCTTTGTCGGCCTGGCCTTCAGCTTTTTCCCTGATATTGTTCCCGGCGAACTAAATATTTGGCAGGCAGCCAGTGCCACCGCCTCATTAAAATTTATTCTTGTGGGTGCGGTAATAGTGGTTCCCGTCATCCTCGCTTATACCGTTTTCTCTTATTACGTCTTCCGAGGAAAGGCGACAGAGCTACATTATCACTAGCTGCATTTCCATTCGGCTGGCAGAAATACCTGCTAGCCGAATTTAATTAATTAAGGTGGAACTACCCCACAAATCAAACAAGTTCTTCTTGCTCGCCCGAATTTGGTACGATTATAATAATCAATTCCAAAAGACAATTTTTTACATGGAAGTAAAGCGTATGCTAGCCCATGGCCAGTACCGCTTGTCTAAAGGGGGAGGTAGTTTGAACCAAATCGATCGACGAGCAATCAGCCGGCGCGACACCGCCAGTCCGCGCAAACCACAACGCAAAAATGGTCGGGAGAAGTATGAAAAGCTTCTTGACGCCCTTGAAGTATTAATTACTGAACAAGACTCTACGGATATTAGCCTCGCAAACCTTAGTCAGGTTGCAGGTGTTCCAGCAGCGTCTGTTTATCATTTCTTCCCAAGTGTAGATGCCAGCTTAACCGCCCTGGCCGAGCGTCACTATAAATCTTTCGGTGACGTAGTATTGGGCCATTCGGATTTTTCTCCGTCAGAAAGCTGGCAGGATATGCTGAATCAGCTGTGCGACCTTGTGCGCGGCTACTATGAAGAGAATCTCGCGGCACTAAAAGTACATTTTGGACCTCAGTCCAGTTGGGCATTACGCCAACTACAAATGGAAAACAATTGGCGCCTGGCAGATACTCTGATCAAGAACCTGTCTCGGGAGTTTGAGTTACCACCCTCTCAGGATTGGCGAGACCGGTTTATGTGTGCCATCAACATTAATGACTCTTTCTGCTCCCAGTCTTATTCCCGCTTTGGGAAAATAACAGAAGACTCCGCAGCAGAGGGGAAACGGGCCGCTGCAGCCTACTTAAAGCTCTACCTCGGTGAGCTTTTGCAGAGGCGCCAATTGCGCTTTGCCCCACTGGAGGCTTCGGCCTAAGCCCAGTAGCAGAACCGCTAACAAAAAAGCCCGACAAGTAATTGTCGGGCTTTTTTGTGCCCGTCATTTCCACCCAGCCCTCTGTTTAAGCCTCACCTGACTAACAATTACCAATAATCAAAAAAAAGAGGGTAAAAAATATTTGCTAATAAAATAGCTTCAACTTTTATATATATCAAATGGCTATATACAGACTTATATTAACTTCACTTTATAACTATGTTGATTAAGGGAAGCAGCGCTAGAATTGCATTTTTGTGACTGGCAAGACTGAACCTACACTTCATTAACTAATATCGATTGTGGAGGTCCCTTATGCCCATTGCTTCACACGAGCTCTCGGTGGATTTCCCAGAATATGCAGACACAATCAAGCAGCTCATCGAAGACGATATTCAATTCAAACTTGAAAACGACATCTACAGCAAACTGGATAAACAAATAAGAGGCCTTCAGGATAGTGGTATTGGCACCGACGACGATCACTATTCCAGCCTCAAAAAACAGAGAGCCTACTTAAAACAGCACCTCTATAACCGCATTACTTCAGTGATTACACATCACTAAAGTACGCGTTAACAGTTGCTCGTAGCAGCACTAGCGGTCACTGCAGTTGCTGAAAGGGCACGCAGCCTAAAAGAGCTTGGCCTATGCAACTGTACTTGACCTTTTCCTCCCCCTTTGCGCGCAAGGCGCGCATTGTTGTGCAAGAACAGCGCCTGCACTCTGTGGTAACAGAGCATTTCTCTCACCCCTTTCACAATGACGACGAACTTATTTCCAGCAACCCCTTGGGAAAAGTCCCCTGTCTAACCCTGGATAATGGCTCCTCGATCATTGACAGCGAAGTCATCTGTGCATTTCTTGATAAAAGCTTAGGAGATGGTCACTTATCTGCACCACTGGACAACAATTGGGATCTGTATACTTTTCACAGTGTCAGCTCTGGATTAATGGACGCAGCAGTGCATCTGCAAATGGAAAAGCTGCGCGCACGGGAAGAACTTAGGTCTGATTTTTGGTGGCAGCGCTACTTCAGTGCTATTGAGAGATCTCTAGATTACCTGGAAAAGCACCTGGATCGATTACCCGCCAGTCTTAGCTTGCCACATATTAACTTGTGCTCAGCACTATCCTATCTTGATTTTCGCCATGAAAATTTTGACTGGAGAAGTGACCACCCGAAACTTATGGCCATATCGGAAGATTTGGAGAAAAGTGAAAGCCTGAATAAGTGTCAGCTGCATGAATAGTTACAAAATGCGAAATACCAACAAGAATAAGTTATCCCGCTATTTGTTCTGAACAGGTCAAAATACTGAGTAGTAAACTATTGTGTCAGGTGGAAAGGAGACTCTACAACTGAGACTCGCTGTGATTACATCTCGGTAAGCTCGGAATCGGCATTCATCCTTAATGCGTTACTACAGCGCAGCGCATTCCTCATTTTTAGGCGCCGTGACTCCATCAGCAGAATGTAGTCTATTTTAATTAATATAAATGCCACACTTTTTTACTAGCCTAATCCCTTTTGGAATACTCCCATGGCCAAACAACCGAAGAGTACTCTTTGGATAATCCTGCACAGTGTGGCCATTGTTGCAGTTTTATGTAGCCTGCTAACGGGGCTCCGTATCTCCACATTAACTAAGCCAAGCATTGGAAATATCGAAGAACTGTTACCCCAGGGACATATTCATGATATTCACTTCTTTGTAGCAATTGTTACTTCAGCCATCCTTCTCTGCTACTTATCCTATAAAGTAACAATTAAAATAAAAAATACAAACTCGCAAAGCAAACCTCATAAAACATCAATTAGCTACCATAGGGTAGTAACACGCATTGGCTCATTTTTTTTAATACTCATGATCTTAAGTGGCTGGATTTTATTTATTGGTTCCGGCAATCCTTCTATCTTTCGCCAGGCACACTTTTATAGTGCTTTTACGATCTTATTCTATATATTCCTTCACGCTGGCGTTTACCTAACAACCTATGGCCTGAAGGCTTTGAGTCATTTACTTCCCAATACTCGATCGGGCTATCGAACTTCAATTTTCACCTACTTATCTACCGGCTGTATCACTTTATTACTTTGGATTACTGTTACAAATAACAGTTACCACGATCTTACAGTTGAGAAAATAAATCCGGAAACCTTTATAAACATAGATGGAATCCCCCAAGAATCCGCATGGTCCTCAGCCATATCACTTAAAATCCATACTGACGGAGGTGCTAACTTTATTGATGGTAGCTCAACCGTCAACTTGAGAGCCTTGCATAACCAACAGGAAATATTTTTTCATATCACTTGGGAAGATCCCACTGAAAGCCTGAAACACCTACCACTGAAAAAAGTTGGTTCTGGCTGGGAAATACAACAGCAAGGTTTTCAAAGTTTTAATGAAACCCGTCACTATGAAGATAAGTTTGCCATCCTGCTTTCCAATTCCTGTGATTTCGGTGCTTCGGGAACCTCTCACCTGGGCCGCAAACCATCAGCACAGTTGCCCGCAAATTGGCATGGCAAGGGCTACCACTACAGCTCATCCGATGAAATACACGATCTCTGGCACTGGAAAGCAGTAAGAACCAATAAAATGCACCTGGCAGATGACAATTATATTGGCAGGCCTGATATTGTAAGGCCAGGAGCACGCCGCTATACCGCAGGATATCTCCAGGATGGCAAAGAGTCCGGGGCATACTTAATGAACTGGAAGTGGTACTCCTTAAAAAACGTTACACCAAAACGACTCCCCAAAAGTCCCTCCAGCCTGACGCCATATCAAAACGAGGATACAAAGAGCGATTGGACTATTTCCTGGTTTGATTACCAGCCATACACGGCTGAAGATGACAATTATCCTATCAATACGATTATGCCTTCAGTCCTCTATACCTCAAATCGCTTTGAGGGAGATCGTGCCGATGTCAGGGCCTATGCTGTTTGGCAGGAAGGCCAATGGTCTATGGAGATGGTGCGAAAATTAAATACTGGGTCAGCGTTAGATGTAGCAATAAAAGATGGTATTTGCCTCTGGGTTTCTGCCTTTGATCACTCGCAAATCGCCCACACTCGCCACGCCCTCCCCGTCAAAATCAAGTTGGCAGATCAATAATGTTTGTGCGCATATTTTGGGTATTCATTTTTCCTGCAATCACGGTCTGTGCAGTCATACTGCACCAACCATCACAACCTCTGCCAAGGGAATATCACTTAGTTAAAATTGATAAAAATGGGGAGCCTATCGAGGCTTGGGCAGGCCCCTGGTCCTGTATCTGCGACACCGATACAGGGCTTCTTTGGGAAGTAAAAACTGACGACGAAGGAATTCACGATGGAAGGTGGACCTACTCGTGGTATCAATATGAAGAAGGTATAGAAAATAATGGAGATTGTTATTTTGAAGAAGAGCGGTGTGATACCGAGGATCTGATTCGCAATACCAATCAACAGAAATTGTGTGCAACGCAAAACTGGCGGCTCCCCGATATTACAGAGTTACGATCCATTATCCTGCAGGAAAGTAAATCTGGCAGACCTCTAATTGCGACTGAATATTTCCCGAAAACTCAAAGGGGAGATTATTGGACCCGTAATTTTGACAGGCCTTTATATGGCATCTACCAATATCTGGGAACAGGTGCTGGCGCAATCAATTTTATGAATGCAAAAACCATCACAATTCCCTATCGAAACGCCGCTTTCGTTCGTTTAGTCTCCAATCATTCAACGGCCTGTAATAAAGATCCACAATAATTCCGGCGCGCCGCACAAGTCTTTTGCAACTAATCTCTAAAGCTGCTGCGCCTGAAAAGAATAACCACTACTTACAGGAAACCCCCAATGAGACGGTTCTTAAGCACTGCTTTTGCTATCTCGGCTCTATGTTTGGCAATTGATGCCAGTTCAGCAACTAAACACCACAGATTGGCCTGGGATGGTGATGCATCCACCAGTGCCGTTATCGGTTTTTCGCCAGATGGCCACAGTAGTAACCCTTACATTAATTTTGGCTATTCAACCAATGAAAATAGCTGGAGCAGTCAAGGGGTTGATTCTACATCTACCTTCGATGGCAGCTTAGATAGCTACTTTGTCAGATTGGAAAACCTAACACCGGATTCAGCAGTTTACTATCGTGTGTGTGATCAGGACGGCTGTGGCGACCGGTTCTGGTTTAAAACGGCTCCTGCGGAGGAATCTCCCTTCGTCATAGTCGCTGGGGGAGATACCCGCACGGGGCATACAACACGGCGCGAGGGCAATGCTTTACTAGCCAAAATTCGCCCACTGGCCGTTATGCATGGCGGTGATTTTACCAACGCCAACAGTGCGTCGGAAATGGATGACTTTTTACAAGACTGGACGCTGACCTACTCCAACGACGAAATTGATGGCTATAGCTATCAACGTATTTACCCTCTAATACCTACCCATGGAAATCATGAGGATGACAACTATTCAACCACCTGCCAGGTCTTTGGTGTGGACTTCAATGCGGATGGTAGTTGTAGCCCCAGTGATACCTACGGCGCAGTACAAATTTCCCCCCTATTGCGTGTCTACACACTAAACAGCCAGTTTCAAGAAAGCGGCTGGTCATCTTATGCTACCGCCATGAACAATTGGCTTGAGAGTGATTTAGCAGGGACTGGCGCCTACAGTCACTGGCGCTTTGCCCAGTACCACAAACCCATGTTCCCCCACTACAGCGGTAAATCTGACAACCCCACATTATTTAATTGGTGGGCACAACCCTTTTATGACTACGCCATGAATATGGTGGTCGAATCAGATACCCATCTCACCAAAGTCACCGAAGTCGTTGCCCCCAGTAATAGCGATTTTTCAACCAACGAAACCGGCGGCACCGTTTACGTTGGTGAGGGAAGCTGGGGAGCACCAGCTCGCTCAGCAAATGATGCCAAGTTTTGGACCATAGATATGGCCAGCATCCAGCAGTTCAAAGTTATCCAGGTCAGCTTTGACCAACTCACTGTACGCACAGCACAGTTCGATAACAGCGCAAGTACTCTAACACGAGAAGATCGAGCCAATAATCCTCTTGTATTACCGGAAAATATCAATTGGTGGAGCGCCAACCGAATTGGTGAAGCTATGGTTCTCGCACAAAATAACGTTGGCAGGAGCGTTATGCTTGAGGACGACACTGGTAATGGCGAACTGTCACTACCAGTGACTGATGACACATTTATTTCATCGCGCTACTCTTCCAGTAATTTTGACAATGACTCAGATGGACTTCTCGCAGATGGCAGTGATAGCACCTATGGAACGCTTTACTCACTGATTAAATTTGATCTTTCCAATTTATCTCACTGCTCGACGATAAATTCAGTTGAGATCGAATTTAATATCACCAACCGGTCCAGCAATAGTTACGGTATTTACTTGGCTGAATCCAACTGGAGTGAGGAATCAGCCACCTGGGATTCTGTCGGTGGATCAACGGTGCTTTCACAGTTGGCCGCCAGCTTTACCCCGTCGTCTACTGGAACCCAAGTGGTGAACTTGAGTTCATCAAGTCTTCTGGATAGTTGGCTGAACAATGAAAATACTGGCTTGGTCATTGCCTCACTGAGTGGCAGTGATGGGGTAGATATCTCTTCACAAGAAACCGGTATTGCCCCAGCCCTCAGGGTAACCGCCGATTGCAGCGATTCTATTAGTGAAGAGGTATCTCAAGTTGCTTCAGACGATGTGTTTATTTCATCCAGAAAAGAGGATAATAATTTCGATGCTGATAGCGATGGACTCCTCGCCGACGGCAGTGATCTAACCTATGGAACTCTCTATAGCCTCATTCGCTTTGACTTATCAGATTTAAGCTGTCGCCAGTATATTGATGCGACACTCGAGTTGAATGTAACCAATACCTCCAGCAATAGCTACGGCATTTACATGGCAACACAAAGTTGGCGGGAAGAGTCGGCCACTTGGGATTCTGTCGGGGGTAGTTCTATTCTCGGACTCCAGGTGGGCAGTTTTATCCCCTCCTCTACCGGCCGACATCTCATTGACCTGGGAGCCTCAGGAATCGTCGACAGCTGGTTAAACGATAATAATAACGGCCTGGTCATCGCATCGGAACGGGGCATTAACGGTCTGGATTTAAGCTCCAAAGAGAGCGGGCAGAGCCCTCTTCTTACCTTACAGACACTCTGCAATTAATTGCCTTCAGGGCTCTCTGTCCGGAGAGCCTTATTTATCCCGTTCTGTGTATCTTATTTCTCCAACACTGGTTTAGATTTACAATCCAAATTTTTTGGCACGAACTTCTTCAAAATATAAAAATATCAACGTCACCCTACCCCAAAACCATAATTCCTTTAAATAAAAGAACCAGTAATTAAGTTTACCAATCTACCTTATTAATTCCTTTTAAACCTGACGCTATAAAATTCATATACTATTAACCCCATATCCAAGACTACGCTTCAGCCAAAGGGCAAAAGAAATCAGCGGTAAGGAATAGAGTCAGGTATTTCATCATCAAATAAATAATGAGCCAAAGGATGTACCAACGATCGTACGGAGATACTGTAAATGTTAATAAAATATAATCGTAGTTATGTCGCTTTATTAATCTCAATATTTATAGTCGCGCCATTTAGTGTCGCAGATACCCATGAGGAAGTTGTCACTGATCCAGTAATTCTTGAGGGTGCAGTAGAAGGACAGCCAAAGTCCAATCGGTTTTGGTGGCCTGATCAGCTGGATCTGCGTCCCCTCAGGCAGCACTCTCCAAGATCCAACCCAATGGGTGACGACTTTGATTACGCTGCCGAATTCCAAACCCTGGACCTTAAAGCGGTAAAACAGGACATCGAAACTCAGCTCAAAACTTCACAGGACTGGTGGCCCGCAGACTATGGCCATTACGGCCCATTTATGATCCGAATGGCCTGGCACAGCGCTGGCACCTACCGGATCGGTGATGGTCGCGGTGGTGCCCGTGGCGGCCAACAGCGTTTCGATCCCCTCAACAGCTGGCCTGATAATGCCAATCTCGATAAAGCCCGCCGTCTACTCTGGCCCATCAAACAAAAATATGGGCGCAAATTGTCCTGGGCTGATCTTATGGTGCTAACCGGCAATGTAGCCCTGGAGTCCATGGGATTCCCCACTTACGGATTTGCCGGGGGGCGACAGGATGACTGGGAGCCCGACCTGGTTTATTGGGGGCCCGAAACGAAGATGCTGGCAGATGAGCGTTACACCGGCAACCGAGAGTTGGACAAGCCCCTGGGCGCTGTGCAAATGGGGCTTATTTATGTCAACCCGGAGGGCCCCAATGGCAATCCCGATCCGGTGGCTGCCGCCACAGATATCCGCGAAACCTTTGCCCGCATGGCGATGAATGACGAAGAGACAGTAGCCTTGATTGCCGGAGGCCATACTTTTGGTAAGGCTCACGGTGCAGTGAAAGCTGATTGCCTCGGCCCAGAGCCCGCCGCCGCCCCGATAGAGCAACAGGGGCTTGGCTGGAAAAATAAGTGTGGGAAAGGTAATGCCGACGACACAATGACATCCGGCCTGGAAGGGGCCTGGTCTGCCGCCCCGATCAATTGGAGCCAGCAGTATCTGGACAACCTGTTTAAATTCAATTGGGTCAAAACAAAAAGTCCAGCTGGTGCCGTTCAGTGGATTCCCGATGATCAGAGCGCGGCAAATCTGGTGCCCGATGCATTCGACAAGAACAAGCGCCATGCCCCCATCATGTTTACCACGGATTTATCCCTTAAGTTCGATCCCAGCTACAAAGAAATTGCCAAGCGGTTTCAGGAAAATCCGGAAGAATTTCAACGCGCCTTTGCCAAAGCCTGGTTCAAGCTGACTCATCGGGATATGGGCCCTCGCGCGCGCTATTTGGGAGCGGAGGTGCCCGAAGAAGATTTAATTTGGCAAGACCCTATCCCCAAAGTTGATCACCCTCTGATTGACAGCCGGGATATAAATTCTCTCAAAGCAAAAATACTGGCGGCAGGCATTAGCGTTCCCGATCTGGTGAGGACTGCCTGGGCCTCTGCTTCTACCTTCCGTGGTTCAGATTTTCGCGGTGGCGCCAATGGTGGCCGTCTTCGCCTGGAACCCCAAAAGGACTGGTCGGTAAATGATCCCACTGAACTATCACAAGTCCTGGCATCGCTGGAAAAAGTCCAGCAGGAATTTAACAGTTCCCAATCCGGGGGCAAAAAAATCTCAATGGCAGATATCATTGTACTTGGAGGCGCAGCAGCCATTGAAAAAGCAGCAGAGCAAGGCGGACATAAAATTCAGGTCCCATTCAAACCTGGACGCACCGATGCTTCCCAGGAACAAACAGATATTAATTCTTTTGCAGTACTACAACCTCTGGCCGATGGCTTCCGCAACTACTTTGGCGATGGTTATGGAAGAACCCCTACAGAGTTATTAGTTGATAAAGCCAGTCTGTTAACCCTGAGTGTGCCTGAAATGACTGTTCTGGTTGGAGGAATGCGCGCACTTAATGCAAATACCGACTCCTCACAGAATGGTGTACTTACTCAGCGCCCCGGCACACTGACGAATGATTTCTTTGTGAATCTGCTCGATATGTCTACTGTCTGGTCCAAGTCGGCAAAATCAGAGGGTATCTATGAAGGAAAAGATCGCAAAAGTGGCCAGGCAAAGTGGACAGCCACACCTGTAGATCTGATTTTTGGTTCAAACTCTGAATTAAGGGCAGTCGCAGAGGTTTATGCTTCTAGTGATGGCGCTGACAAGTTTGTAAATGATTTTGTGCAGGCCTGGACCAAGGTAATGAATTTGGATCGGGTTGATCAGCCTCAGTCTTAAGAATCATATACCTCAATAAAGAAAAAACCGAGGCTAGCCTCGGTTTTTTCTTCTGGGAGATTATTTAAGTTTTAATCCTGCCCCTTTAAATGCCGATCAAAAAATCGCTTGATCATGCTGTATTGGTGGATGCGAGTCTGCTTACCGCGCAAGCTATGCTTCTTGCCTGGATAAGTCATCAGCTCAAATTGTTGGCCGTTGTCCTGCATCTGTTTTATAAGTTTAGTGGTATTGGTAAACAACACATTGTCATCCGCCATGCCATGATAAATCAGCAGATCACCTTGTAAGCCCTTAGCATAGGGAAACACAGAAGATGCCTCATAGGCATCCATATCCTTGGTTGGATTGCCCATATAACGCTCAGTGTAATGGGTATCATACAGCGTCCAGTCCGTAACCGGCGCACCCGATACCCCCGCCTTAAAGTAGTCTCCGGCTTTGAACATACTCATCAGTGCCATGTAACCACCGTAGCTGTGGCCGAAGATACCTACTTTATTTTTATCAACGTAAGGCAGGGTACGCAGGAATTCAACGCCGGTAATTTGATCTTCCACTTCAGGAGATCCCATATTCTTAAAGATAGGATTCTCAAAAGTGGTACCGCGGTTTGCTGAACCACGATTATCTAGGGAAAAAACAATATAACCCTGTTGTGCCATATACTGGTTGAATAGTTTATCCCAGCTATTGGTAACCACCTGAGCGTGTGGACCACCATAGACAAACACCATTACCGGGTAACTTTTCTTCGCATCAAAATTAGCAGGTTTGTACAAGCGGTAGAAAAGCTCCTGGCCATGGGGCGCCTCAATACTGCCAAATTCCGGAGTGATCCATTGATCTTTAAAAGGATAGAGAGGGTGATCACGATTTACAGCGTTCTGCTCAAGCCAGGTAACTCTGGTCCCTGAGCTGCTGTGCAGGCTCACCTGAGGGGGCGTGGTAACGCTGGAAAATTTATCAATATACCCAGAGGCATCCTCAGAAAATTCGATAGAGTGCATGCCACTACGCTGTGAAATTCTCTTAATATCGCTCTCCCCTTGCAGGGATACTTCATAGAGATGCCTCTCGATTGGAGTATCTTTTCGTGCGGTAAAATACAGACGGTTAGCCTGCTCATTAACAGCCTCTAACTCGTCAACCACCCAATCACCCTTAGTCAATTGTGCCTGTAATCTACCGCCAAAATCATATTTATACAGGTGTTTGAAGCCATCCCTCTCCGATGACCAAATAAAAGCATCGCTATCTTCCAAAAAGTGGAGATCATGGCTCAGGTTAACCCAGGTATCGCTGGACTCGGTAAGGAGCGTTCGGGTTTTTCCCGTATTGAGATTGTAAGCACGAAGCTCTAACTTTTGCTGGTCTCGAGATTGCCACTGGAAAGTTAACAGGTGATCACGGGCCCATTTTACTCGGGGAATATAAATATCCTGATTATCTCCCAGGTTGATCCAACGGATATCCCCCGAATCAATATCTATAAGGCCAAGTCGGATTTTTGCGTTCGCACGCCCAGCAGCGGGGTAACGTTGCTGTATCATTTCGATACGATCCGCATAGATTTCGCTACGGGTTACCTGATCAACTGGCGACTCATCAACTTGCAAGAAAGCAATATGCCGATCATCAGGAGACCACCAGTAACCGGTCATCCGGTCCATTTCCTCCTGGGCAACAAACTCAGCCATTCCATTTTTAATATAATCTTTGCCGTCGCTGGTTAGCTGCTTTTCCCTACCGGTTTTCAGATCGACAATATAGATATTTTGGTCGCGAATAAACGAAACAAAGTGCCCCTCGGGAGAAACCTTTACATCGGTTTCAAAGGTTTCCGTTTCAGTCAGTCGACGTGAAGAACGGTCTTTGAGATCGTAATAGTAAATATCGCCGGCCAAAGGGAACAACAGAGACCGACCATCCTCTGACCAGCTGTACTCCATTATTCCACTACCATAAATTCGCTGGCGCTCCCGTCTTGCCTTTTCCTCATCCGAAAGAGTTTCACTACCGCTGTGCAGACTATCGGAATTGACCAAAATTCGGGACTGACCGTCTTTCAGGTTGTACTCCCAAAGATCGTAACGGTTGTAATCTTCAACTCTACCTTTGAGGAAAGTTACGCGCTGCCCATCAGGTGAATATTCCAGCGCTCGGGGAGCGGTACCACTCAGAGCCGGGTCGGAGAATAACCGTTCAATGCTGAGTGACTCTGCAGAACATATTCCTGCAAAAGTACATCCAAGTAATGCAAGCAGTGCTTGTTTCATAGGAAAACTCTTTATATTAAGTATTGTTGGCAATTCACGTACCACTTTGCTAGCAGGGGTATTATTTAGAAAATTCTGATTAATTCCATGTTATCTCCGGCTTCCTTGGGAGCCGGCCTAAATGACATCCAGGTAAGCCATAGCTTCTCTTTGGGACTTGTTCTGATCACCAGAAGTATCTCAAATTTATCGGAAACCCTCTAAAAAATGCAGCTATATTGTGGATAAAGCAAACCGGTGAAGGATTCTACAACGGAACCTTCCGGGACATGCAGTACCTTATAGTTTTGGGTTTGCGCACAAACAATCCTGCTGCAATAGCCCCCCTTTACAAATGTTTACTCTGCTTAACCAACATTTGTGGTTAGCTAATGTCGGACTAAAGCTTTTATCAAAATATGGGGTAACAATAATGAAGGTTCATCTCTTTGCATCTGCAGCTGTGATTTTGATCGCTGCTGGCTGTAGCTCTACACCAGAGATCCCCACCACTGAATCGTTTATCACTGACATCACCGAACTGGGCCATCGTCGCTTTACCTACAAGGCAACCATTGGAGCTGGCCCAAAGGGCCAAGGCGGTAAGCGTGGTGGTCCGGGTGGTGGAGGTCCAGGTGGTGGTGGTCCCGGCGGCGGTGGTAAGGGTAGTGGTGGCCCAGGAGGTGGCGGTCCCGGCGGCGCCAATTCTGGAGATGTGAAGAAAGTTGCCCGGCAGAGAATGGAACTCTTGCTAGCCGAAAGTGGCTTCTGTCCCAATGGCTGGTTCCTGATCGAACAAACTTTTGACCAGAACAGAGCTGAAATTATTGGCGAGTGTCGGGCGGTTGCACGATAAGCTTACGCCTCTCACTTTGGCTCTATGTATTCTGCTCGTATCGCTTTATACATAGCAACTTGCCCAGGGCGCGAAACCCTTTACCCAAACAGCCCCTCAACTGAGGGGCTAACTTCACTAGTCCGTAATTTATCCAGCCTAATATATATGTCTGCTCAACAATGAGTCTGCATGGAACCTTAAGTGCTCCTCAATAAATGAAGCGATGAAATAGTAACTGTGATCGTAACCTGCATGGTGCTCTATCCGAAGAGGATAATCACTGGCTTCAGCAGCTGTTTGCAGGGAATGTGGTCTCAGCTGTTCCTCAAGAAACTCATCCTGTTCCCCCTGAGAAACCAAAATCGGAGTTTTCTCTACAGCGCGCCCCATTAGCACTGTTGCGTCATATGGTTCCCAGCTCTTGGGATCAGCTCCCAAGTAAGTTCCCAGCGCCTTTTCTCCCCAAGGACAAGCAATAGGATTGCAAATTGGACTAAAAGCAGAAATTGATTGATATCGCTTGGGGTTTCGCAGGCCAATTACTAGGGCACCATGGCCGCCCATGGAGTGCCCGCAAATCCCGCGTCGACCATTGGTGGGGAAATGAAGTTCTACCAGGCTTGGAAGTTCATCCACGACATAGTCATACATTTGATAATGCTGCTTCCAAGGTTCTTGAGTCGCGTTCACATAAAAACCAGCCCCCTGCCCCAGATCATAACCCGGGTCATCCGCCACATCGTCTCCTCTGGGGCTGGTATCGGGTATCACTAAGATAATCCCTAACTCTGCAGCGACTCTCTGAGCACCAGCCTTTTGACTGAAGTTTTCATCCGTGCACGTCAAGCCCGAAAGCCAATAAACAACAGGATATTTCCTCTGTGTATTCCCCTCTGCATCCTGTGGTAAAAAAATGGAGAAGACCATAGAACAGTTGAGCGTGCTGGATTTATGTCGGTAACGCTGCTGAAAACCGTCAAAAGATTTAGTACTGCTAACCAATTCAATCGACATTTTAAGTGGTCCTATCAAGCCTGCTGGAAATGAATAACACTGCGAATACTTTTACCTTCATGCATTAAATCGAAGGCATCATTTATTTGCTCAAGGGGCATTGAGTGAGTAATAAAGTCATTCAATTTAAATTCTCCAGCCAGGTAACGCTCTACGAAAGAAGGCAATTCAGAGCGCCCCTTTACACCGCCGAATGCTGATCCCTTCCAAACCCGCCCTGTAACCAACTGGAATGGGCGGGTACTGATTTCCTGTCCGGCACCTGCCACTCCAATAATAATGGATTCCCCCCATCCTTTGTGGCAAGACTCCAAGGCAGCTCTCATCAGGTTAACATTGCCCACACACTCAAAAGAATAATCCACTCCGCCATCGGTAAGCTCTACGATAACCTCTTGAATAGGCTTATCGTAAGCCTTGGGGTTAATACACTCAGTGGCTCCCAACTTCTTCGCCAGCGCAAATTTGTCCTCATTAATATCGACACCAATAATTCGTGAGGCGCCAGCCATCTTGGCTCCGATCACTGCGGATAAACCAATTCCGCCCAAACCAAAAATTGCCACACAGGAGCCCGGCTCAACCTTGGCGGTATTGGTAACGGCTCCCATTCCCGTAGTAACACCACAACCCAGCAGACAAACCTCATTTGAGGGGGCTTCGGGATTAATTTTGGCCACAGATATCTCAGGAAGGACTGTGTACTCAGAAAAAGTAGAGCATCCCATATAATGGAAAATGGGTTTCCCATTCACCGAAAAACGTGTCGAACCGTCAGGCATTAATCCTTTGCCCTGGGTGCTCCTGATTTTTTGGCACAAATTAGTCTTTCCAGAGAGACAAAACTTACATTCGCCACATTCAGGGGTATACAAAGGAATTACATGATCCCCGACAGAGACACTGGTCACCCCCTCACCAACGGATTCAACAACACCCGCACCTTCGTGACCGAGGATTGCCGGGAATACCCCTTCAGGATCATCTCCTGACAAAGTGAACGCATCTGTGTGACAAACGCCGGTGGCGTGTAATTTCACGCGAACTTCACCCCGTTGGGGAGGCATAACATCGACATCCTCAATAACCAAACGCTCCCCAGGCCCCCAAGCTACAGCTGCTTTACAGCGGATTGTCTCTGCACTCATTTTCAATTCTGCCTTTCATCATTCGTTCCAGTGGCGCCCAGCATAGTCCCCTAAGATTATTGGTGCAAAGCCAAGCGCCGCTGCTGAAGTAAAATCAGGAAAAATCTAAAAGCTCACCCTTATAGTAATAATTGGTAGCGCCGAACAATTATTCAAAATAATTCCTTTAATTGATTAACAATTAATAGCTTGTCGCTTCCTCCACTGCAGTGGGGAGCTTCCATGAATGGCTCGAAATGCTTTTGAGAAAGCACTGATATCGGTGTAGCCCAAACTTGCTGATAGTAATCCCACATCAATACTTGAGGCCCGTAGATGCCAGCGAGCAGTCTTCATTCGCGCCCCCTGTACCAACTGCTTAAAGGAGGTTCCCGCTTCATTTAAACGGCGCTGAAGCGTTCTCATTGGCATACCGAGTAAGCGAGAAATTTGCTCCAGGGAGTGCTGCTGGGCCCCGAGAGTTTGAAGGATTAAGACTTGAACCTGTCGGCTGATATCACCCTTGTGCTCTGCCAATAAGCACTTGGAAAACTCCTCAAAATATCTCATAAGACCGCTGCTGGGTTTAGCGAGGGGATAGTTCATCAATGATCCATCAAAAACCAAGCGATCTCGATCTTGCTCAAAACTAGCCTCAATGCCAAAAAAATTTTGGTAACTACTCAGCGGAGATTGGGGCTTATGCCGAAATGAAACAGAGCGGGGAGATACTTTAGAGCCAACCATCTCCTGTATCAGGCGATAGGCAGCGCCTACTGAAAGTTCAGTATACTGTTGCGCGGGAATTGCGTCGGGGAAGTGATTAACTCTCTCTGCAATCAAGCAGTCATCGGTTTGGTAAATTTTCCAGTGGTCCGCCTGGTTGTGTAACACCATATACCGATGAGTTACTGTCAAAGCACTGGATAGATTCTCACTTTCCAGTATCAGCTTACCAAGGACGCCCAGCATACGTAGCCCTTGCTTCCCCGCCAATCGCAAGCCAAAGTCACTACAGGACAAGTCCCGTGAACACAAATTAAGGAGGTCCACCAGCGTTGCAATGGGGATCAAGATATTTGGACGACGTGTACAATCCGCAGGAAGCCCCACTTGCGCTAAAAAATCTGATGACTGACCACCGAGCTGTGGCACCAATAGATTAAACCCAGCCAGCGCACCACTGCGAATTTCATAGATAGGCTTCATGTTTTATAGCTACCATATTGCCAACCTCTCATTTGCACTATCACACAGTGTCTAGGAATAATGAGCATCGGACAATAGCTATATCATATAACATAGCTCTTCAACTAACTGGGACTACCCCTATCCACAAACGCAACTTATTTGAAGGCTAGTGCCTGACTATTGTGGCACTTTCCACTATCTACTCATAAAACTATCGGTTTATACGAGAAAGAACTGCAAGGAAATTTCACATGGAAACTGAAAATCTAACACTATTTTTAGGCTGGGCTTCGATTATAAACATATTGATACTACTGCTATCAACTATTGGACTTGTCTGCCTGAGGAAGTTGATCACCAGGATTCACGCACGAATATTTGAGCTTAATGAACAAGATTTAGGCCGTGCATATTTTCAATATCTAGCACAATACAAAATTGCTATTATCGTCTTCAATATTACACCGTATTTTGCTCTAAAAATTATCAGTTAATTGATAAAAGCGGAAATATTTTGCAAAAAAATAAGAAAGGTAAACTATACCTTTCTTATTTTCATAATTAAGACGGACAAGGGAGTATTTCGGGTCCGCCGGCAGATACCCTTTTCAGAAAATGAAGTTATTTCTGAAATATTTATCAGCCACTCTTTTTCACAAACTTTGTCAGAATAACAATTCTCTGACCCTCGACCCGTCCTTCGATATGCTCAGGATTATCGCTTAAGCTGATACCGCGAACTGCCGTTCCCCGTTTTGCAACCAAACTGCTTCCTTTTACATCCAAGTCTTTGATAATAACTACATTATCTCCAGCTTGTAACTGGGCACCATTACTATCCCGATGAATCACCAACTCACCAGCCTCTGGTATTGCCCCGGCCTCTGCCCAGGCCAGCAAATCGCCATCCAAATACAACATGTCAAACAAGTCTTGGGCCCAGGTCTCGCCAGATAAGCGCTTTAGAATACGCCATGCCAACACTTGAATTGCCGGCTCGGTACTCCACATAGACTCCGACAGACACTGCCAGTGCGCACTTTCCAGCTGTGCAGGATTTTCCAGCTGGTCCCTACAGGTTTGACACAATAATACTGCCGCATCTGGATAGCCCTCTGACTGGGGTACGTCATAAACCGCCAAGCCATTTTCTGCTTTACAGAGCTCGCACTGATTTCCACTGCGTTGTGCCAACTGCTCCTGAGTCACAGCCATAAGTAACCTCAAAAAAAGTAGGGATTATACGACTGATTCTTCCTTCACGCCTCCCAAATAATCACATTTAACGGACATCGGGGTCGACCGTGAACATGATCAAGCTCAGACAGGAAGTAAATAAGACTATCAACAGCCCAGTAGTAGATGGAGCCATTAGGTTGCCGAGGGATTCACAGGCTTCGGACAAGACACTCTAGAGCACTCAAACTTCCAACAGCCGCCAATATAGATTGACGACTGTAAAGAGCATTATGCGTTAAGTCCCACACTCAGTGGTGCGAGGAGACCGCTGCTGCGAACTGCCCACCCTGCTTGCTGGCGATGGCACTGGTAATATCCCCTAAACTGAGAATACCGACCATACGCTTTTCACTATTGAGTACCGGCATTCGCCGTAACAACTGTTGCTCCATTTTGTGGACAGCAGACAGCAGATCATCCTCTTCCCAGCACCATTCAATCCCCTCTGTCATAACATCTCGGGCGGACAAAGAGCTGAGATTACCCCCCTGAACCACACCGCGACATACAATATCTCTATCAGTCACTATTCCTACAAGCCTGTCATTTTCTCCGATCGGCACTGCACCAATATCTTCATCTCGTAAAATTTTTGCCAACTCCTGTAATGGAGTATCCGGGGTGCACCAGGTAGCCCCCTCATGCATTGCGTGTTTAACTTTCATAGGTACCTCAAAGCTCTTTAGACAAATGCCAAAGAGAGTGACGGGTAAAACCCATCACCCTTACCCCCTATAGATCAGTGCACTTCAATCCGCTTTCTTTGCGGGGGATGCCCCTCATGTTTTGGTACCGTGAGCGTGAGAATCCCATCTTTGAAATTTGCATCAATCTCACTTTCGCGAACATCTTCACCAAGATTGAAACTGCGCAAGAACTTGCCGTAACGCCGCTCCTGACGAAGCACGCGGCCATCCTTCTTCTCCTTAACCTCGCGGTGCACCTCAGCTTCAAGGGTCAAAACCCCATTTTCTAGGGTTACACTGATATCGTCCTTACCCACTCCCGGCAGCTCAGCGCTAATTTCATACATATTCTTGCGCTCACTCACATCGATACGCGGAGAAAAAAATCCCTCGCGTTCAGAGCCGATTGCACGGGTCGGTGAGAGCATTTGTTCAAACATATTATCAAGGTCCAATAGGGACCCTCTGGGGATCAGACTCATATCTACAACCTCTTTTTACGCTAAGCCGCAAAAGGCGCCAGAAAACTCAAGAGTCCGTCTTGCGCCTGTTACATCTTGAGTACAGTCTAGGAAATACTGCGACAAACGAAGGGATTAAGTGCCGATAAAAGCCATTACAAATTGAATATGAGAGCTGTCGTATATTTCTTTTGTACATATAAATATTAAAAACTTCCTTTCCAATTGCACCTAAAGAGAATTTCCACCTCCATATCCATCAATAAGCAACCAGGGCTCGTGGCCAATATGGCTATTTACTAGGATTAAATAAGGCAGTTAAACGAGGATATGTTCATGGCCTTAGCATGGGTCCTTGTGGCTAACCAGTCCCAAGCGCGAATTTTTGAAGCCAACAAACGCGCGGGAAATCTCAATGAAATCCAGGCACTTCTCCATCCAGAATCGCGGCTCTCTGGCAGAGACCAAGAGAGTGATGCACCCGGACGCACTTTCGACAGCTATGGTCAAGGAAGGCACTCAGTAGGTAATTCTGCAGGATTACATCGCCGTGAAGGTGAGAATTTTGCCAGAGAAATTGCACATACCCTGGAGAGGGGAAGACAGGAGGGCCAGTACGAAAAACTGTATATTGTTGCAGAACCCTACATGGTTGGCAGCTTGAGGGATGCCTTGAAAACTCCAACCCGCGCAACAATAGCGGGAGAAACAGGAAAAAATCTGGTGGCTTGTGAACCCGAGGAGATCCGGGCTCAGCTTCCTATTTGGCTATAGTGACGTTCGACCAGTAGAGAGGGTCACGAGTGAACCTCTCTACGAACCCCGCTCAAGCCCTGCTTTCCATTAAAAGCTTATCAATCAGGGCATCCTTTTCAGTCCATAACTCATTTACCCACTGATTAAACTCCACCCGAAACTCCTGATCGGTTGCGTAGTCTCTCTCAAAAAACCGGCTCGGCAACTGGACTTTCTCAATGCGAACAATCACTTTCTTTAACTTACCGGAAAGAAAATCTTTAAAAGTAGGTATACCATCAGGGTAAACAATGGTGACATTCAGTAACTGGTTCAGCTGCTCACCCATACAGTGCATTGCAAAAGCAATTCCTCCGGACTTGGGCTTTAGAAGATGTTTGAAAGGCGATTGCTGTCTTTGATGCTTCTCTTTGCTAAACCTTGTTCCTTCAAGGAAGTTCATAATACTGGTGGGTATTAGCTTAAATTTTTCACAAGATTTTTTCGTCGCTTCAAGATCCTTACCGCGCATCTCTGGATGTTTTTTCAAAAATTCTTTGCTGTAACGCTTCATAAATGGAAAGTCGAGTGCCCACCAGCACATTCCAATCACAGGAACTTTGATCAACTCTTGCTTCACAAAAAATTTCAGGAATGGAATTCTTCGATTAAAAATCGACTGCATAATAAAGATATCAACCCAGCTTTGATGGTTCGCTGTGACCAGATACCATCCATGTTTATCGAGATGCTCTATCCCCTGTACATCCACCTGGGTTCTTTGGGTCAGCTTCATCCATCCTTTATTTAGGGTTATCCACATTTCTGCCCAAGAAATAAAAAAACCCATGAAAATTTTTTGCAGAAAGGCAAAAGGGAGAATAAATCTAAAAACTGAAAACAAGAGTATGGGGGCTGCACAAACCAATGTGCTAACGGCCAGCAACACCGAAGATATGACCAACAGCAAAAACGAAGGGAGAAAGTTAAACATCTAAAGGCTCTTTTAATTTTCCGGGCTTACAGGTCAGGCTCTCACGCCATATTCACAGGTTACCCGTTTCTTTTTTAATATCTTGAAATCCACTTATCACAAACTAAGCGGACTCTGCTCTCATCAGTGTATTTACATAATCCGGGCTAAAGGCTGCCTATCGCAATCAACATGGCTGTGTATATTTATGGCTCAAGGGAAACTGCTCCACAGCAATAAATTCATGCGCCGAGCGCCTAGGCTTTAGCCGCGCCAGAGGCAATATCAAACCGCAGCAACTCTGGGAGAGTAACACGCATTTCAACCCCATATTTATTGACTGAATAGTCTGAATCTATCGGCGATACATCAGCGCAAACTGCACGGATAAAACCAGTGACAGCAGCCCAGTGAGCGGCCTCATTTTTTCAGCATGCCCTGGATATGAAAAGGCGCCATTGTACCCTTTCTATAATCATGGATTAGCAACTTTTATCTTCCCACGCCGCAAAGGCACGATAGTGACTGGAGCAGCGTTGCACCCTGCTAAACTTGAGGCTCCAGGTCGTAGAATTGCGCCGGGAGAATAGAATGGGAATTACAGGTAATAAGCAACACTTCCACCGCAAGCAATGGCTCAGCGTACAGCAAGCCGTTGACCACCTGAGTGCATTGTCTGAAGAGCCACTAACCAGTGCACATCTTGCAGACCTGGCCGATGAGCAGCTTCTTAACCTGTACTGGTACCGTCCAGGCCAAAAACTGTCTTTGGAAGATCACAAGGGGACCCGTGAACTGGTAGAGCCTGTCAGGCTCTGTTACGAAAATCCCAGTGACTGGCACGCCATCGTGGATATTTTGCGGAATAATCCAGCGCTGCCCGCCTACGAACATGACACTCCGCTTCTGGAAGATGCCGACGGAAACCGGCTGCGAATCACCTTCGACTATCACCAGCGGCCAGAACCGTTTAGCAGCCGCTGGTACCCTACCTATGCGGAGTTAGTACTCAAGCGCAACGATTTGGAACAACTGGAACCCCACCTGTTTACCAGCCAGGCGGTTGAGACGGGGTTTGAGCGTGAGACCCTATTGAATGTTATCTGGCAGCTGGAACAACTAGCCCTTGGGGATGAAGAGCACTCCACCAGCTGGCTGGCAGACCAATTGGCACAGCGTTCTTCCTCCCTGGACCGGCTATCTTGTGAGCGCATCCTTCAGGCGGCCGAGCGCGAAAGCTCTCCTGGGCGATCGATATAGCGCGGCATTTCCTACTAACACCTTTGACTCCTTTCCCATACTCAGGAACTCCCCATTGGTGGTAGAGCCCAAAGGCTGTACCCTAGTGGCACTTAGCAAATCTAAGTGTGACGTACTACCAATAGGAGAGAGAAGTGCAGGCCAAAAACAGCTCCTCCAGCTACGGCTGGGTAGCCATCGCCCTCCATTGGATAATGGCCCCTGCGATCATAGGGACTTTTATTCTCGGTTGGTGGATGCGCCAGCTATCCTACTACGACCCCTGGTATCAGCGAGCCCCTGAAATTCACAAAGGGGTCGGCATCATCCTGCTTGTGTTTCTACTCTTCAGGCTGGCTTGGCGCTTTGCCAACCCATCTCCGGCGAGCAACCCCCAAACACCCAACTGGCAGAAATTTGCCGCCACCGCCACACATGGGCTGATTTACCTGTTACTACTGGCAATCATGGTTTCCGGCTATCTGATTTCTACCGCCGATGGCCGTCCTATCGATGTCTTCGGCATAGTGAGTATCCCTGCAACCTTACAAGGGATTCCTAATCAGGAAGACATTGCGGGATCTATCCACGAAATCCTTGCCTGGGGCCTGATTGGACTCGTAGCAGCACATGTCTTGGCAGCCCTCAAGCATCACTTTATTGACCGTGACGGCACACTGCGCAGAATCCTTGGCATCCGTGTAAAGGGTTCTACAGACGATCACTCACACGTACAAACAACACTCTCAACCACCAAATAAGGAAAAAATGACATGAAGAAGCTCTCTGTATTTCTTATTGCAGCTCTGATGGGGACTGTAGCTCAAGCAGCGGAATACAAAATCGACACCAAAGGGGCTCACGCTTTTGTGCAGTTTCGTATCAAGCACCTTGGATACAGCTGGCTGTACGGCCGTTTCGATGACTTCAACGGCTCCTTCTTTTACGATGAAAAGCAACCAGAAAAATCTTCTATCAATGTCGACATCGATGTAACTAGCCTCAACAGCAATCACGCTGAGCGAGACAAGCACCTGCGCAGTGATGACTTCCTCGATACCGCAAAATTCCCCACTGCTACTTTCAAGAGCACTAGCTTTGAACCTTTGGAAGACGGCAAAGCCCGTCTAAATGGCGAACTGACCCTGCGCGGTATCACTAAGCCAATCACAATTGACGTTACCAATATCGGTGGCGGTAAAGACCCTTGGGGCGGCTACCGCCAGGGCTTCAGTGGAACCACTGAGTTCGAGCTGAAAGAATTCGGTATCAAATCCCTAGGCCCAGCCTCGCAGAAAGTTGAGATGATCCTGGATATCGAAGGTATCCGTATCTAACAACAAAAAAGTACACCCCCTGAGCCCGGAAATTCCTCCGGGCTCCCCCCTAACTGCGCTTCGCAACACTCCAATAAACAACGCAAGCAGCAGCTGCAGCCAATAGCCAGTCGACGCCTGCCATCAACCCTCTCGGTAAGAAAAAAGCTAGCATTGTGATGACAATACATGTCCCCAATAAAGTCAGCAGTGCTCGCGGGTTCCAGCCACAGAAATAGTAATAACGCCCATCACTTTCGCTGTAATACAACTGCCCTACATCCATCTGGCGCTTCTCTATTAAGTAGTAGTGAGACAATATGACACCGTAGGCAGGCGCCAGAAAAACCCCCATCCAGTTTACGAACGCCACTAAACCGATTTGTTTGATAACAGCGGGCCACAAAGCACTAATCAGAAAGGCCAGAAACAGCGTTATCAATGCCGCCCTGCGAAACCCCAGGTACTTTGGCAGAAGATTTGAAATATCGTTAACTGGAGCCACAAAGTTCGCCACCACATTGATGCCCGCCGTTGCTGTAAAAAAAACAACCGCGGCGATCAATGACAGTTCCAGATTCCCAAGCTTCTGCACGATATCAGTGGGATTTGCCAGGTTCTGGTGGAAAACTGACTGGGCGGCAATAGCGGTAAACAAAACAATTATCGCAAAGCCAGTCATATTTATAGTGATTCCCAGCCAATTTCCCCTTCGCATAACAGACACGTTCTTACAGAAGCGAGCAAAATCTCCATAACTTAGGATTATCGGCGCATAGAGAGCCAACATAGTACCTGTGACTTTGATGAGTTGGGCCAAGCCATCGTCCCAGGATGCTATAGACCGATCAAAGAAAGTAGCAACTGCAAATGAAAACTGTCCGTCACTGCGAACCACTAGCATCCACAATAACGCGAGCATCACTCCATAGACACAGGGCGCAGCCAGGTTGATAAACCAACGGATCGTATTGATACCTTTGAAAAATAGAAGAGCCTGCAATAAGGAGACAAGTACGAGGGAGGCCCAATCGATCCGGTCCATTGCCAGCCACTGCCCTCCGACAGCTTGTGGCCACCACTCTCTCAGTAATAAAGACATGGCATGGGCAGCAAACCAAGTCTGCGCACCGTACCAAAATATTGCCACGCTCCCCCGAAGCAACGCAGGGACGTTAGCACCTCGGATCCCCATACTCGCCCTGGCCAATACGGGAAACGGTATACCGTATTTAACACTCGGTTCACCGATTAAATTTAACAGGATGATAATTAAAATTGCTGCAATAGCGATCCCAGCGAGAACCAGCCAAGCATTCGTATTGGGACCGAGGAATAGAGTTGCCGCCAGGGTATAGCCAGCGAGACTTTGTGCGGCGTTGGCCCAAAGGTTAAAAATCGTCAGAGTGCCCCAGCGTTTTGCTTCGGGCTTCACTACCGCTAAATTTTCATTCTTTAGCTGCAAAGTGCCACCTAAGTGCATCTGATAAATAGCGCGCCAAAGCAGCTACTTCAAATCAACCTTTTCAACAATGACATACAAGCCGTCAAAAGTGCCAAATTTAACGGTTAATAATATATATTCTCTTTTACAATTGAGACTTATTTTCAATAACAGCAAAAGTGGTAACCATTTACTAAATTAGCAGTAATGCCGCTAGCACCGACGTACAACTATGAAATATATTGTGTAGTCATCGATTAAAGTAGATGCGATCGACAAAGATACAAGCAAGTATCCATTAAACTAGTGTACAGCCGTGTATTTGGAGAACATTAACCAAGTCACAAGTAAAAGTACGAAAAGGTCTTTAAGATTTTTGACGGCGGCACAACTTTTCAGCGAAAATGGAAGCAATTACTGACAATTATTGCACTCCCCTAGAGACAGTTATCAAGGGAGCGCAAAAATAGAACAATTTCCAAAAATCGTAGTGACTAAATCATTCAGAACTGGGGCAATTCTCTCCGAGACAAGCAGTGGGATAGCGGCGCAGAACAGCGCCCATCACAACAAGTAGTGTCTCAGCTCGGGGAAATGATCGCCACAAATGGAAAGCCAAGGCTCCGTTCTGCTGAGGTACTCGCAGGACAATCACAGCAGGCCCCCACCAGTATGATTGAACTTTGTCGCAATCAGGCCACAACTTGAGTTGGCCACGACAGAAGGGTAGGAATATGGCTTGCTTACAGCATCCAGATAGGGAACAACCAGTTTACTTAATGGCACACCACACCATTGGGCGCCGGCAGGGTGCAGTAGACACAAGAATCACAAGTGCTGAGATATCGGGCATCCATGCCGCAGTGCAGTGGACCGGTACACATTGGAATATCCGCGATCTGAGTCGCAATGGCACCTGGCTAAATGGCCAGCAGCTGGTGCCAGCTAAGAGTTACCCACTTCAAACTGGCGACAAGATCGCATTTGGACGAGCCAACAATCCAGCCTGGATTGTTGAGAACCTCGACGGTCCAGAGAATTTGCTGATCGATATCCAATCCGGCGAAGCTCAGCAGCTGGAGCAGTTTCACCTGCTGCCCAATGAAAATGAGCCCCTTGCCAGCTTGCAGTACAGCCCCCTCACCGGGCAGTGGCTATACGAGTTTACCGGTGCATCCGCTGACGATGGCGATAAAATCCTGGTCAATCATGGCGATCGTATAGATTGTGGACTTAATAGCTGGCAGCTTTTCCTGGCGGACAACCAAGGGGCAACGAAAGAGTTGTCACTGCAGCAGCTGTCTATTGTCGACTTTGAGCTGAAGTTCTCTGTGAGCTCCCACGAAGAGCACGTGCAGTTACAACTTCAGCGTGAAGGCATGAAGCAGTCCCTACCCGCAAGAATTCATAACTATCTATTACTGTATCTCGCCCGTGCCCGCTACAAGGATATGCAGAGCGGTATAGATACAGACTCTCAGGGTTGGGTTTCTATTCAAGTGGCCACTCATGAGCTAGGTATTACGGTCAACCACCTAAACACCCAGATTTTCCGTGCTCGTAAACAAATCTCCGAGTCACTACCTGACGCAGTAGATACTTCTAGCTTAGTAGAGCGTCGCTCCTGGGAAATCCGTATAGGTTGTCCACAATTCGAAATATTTAAAGGTAACCAACTTGAGGCAAAAGCAGAGTTGGAAGTAGTATAATTTCGCCTTCAGCGAAGGGGCTTAAGGCTAAGCCTCCTATTTACCTATTCAGTCATTACTTGCCAGGGGGGGCGGAACTGAATCACTCACCCCTTGGCAAGATTTACAATGTCATCGCAACCACCTTCTTATATCGGGCACTACAAGATCATCGGCCAGATTGGAGCTGGAGGAATGGGGGTTGTATATCTCGCCAAAGATGAGCGGCTCAACCGACAGGTCGCCATAAAGCGACTGCTCAATAATCCCGGCAATGAGTTTGCTTCACAGCGAATTCGCCAGGAAGCATTATTGCTCGCTCAGCTTAACCACAACCATATTGTACAAATTTACGATGTTGTGGAGGAGCAGGACGATGTTGCCCTCGTTATGGAGTATGTTGATGGCCGCCCGCTCACCTATTGGGCACGGGAATTCAACCCCAATCTTCGCCAAAAAATACAACTGCTCAAGCAAATCACTGTAGGGTTGGCCCGCGCACATGCCGCCGGCATTATTCACCGCGACCTAAAAGCTGACAACATCCTTATTGATAGTAATAATATCGCTAAAATCGCGGACTTTGGCATTGCTCGAAGTTGGCAGGATACAATAGCGCTCACTCGAGAGCAGCATATCGCCGGTAGCTGGTACGCAATGTCCCCCGAGCAAGCCCTCGGCGAAAAATTGGATTTCCGCTGTGATTTATTTGCGCTAGGGATGCTAGCCTATCACTTGCTATGTGGCCAACCGCCGTTTGGCAAGCACGGAAGTCCATATATTATCATCGATCGGATTATCAACAATCCGCATCCCCCTGCAGGGGTCATTAATACAGGTCTTCCTACAGCACTATGCAAACTGCTAGATAAATTACTAGCCAAACGCCCTGACAAGCGTCCCGTCAGTGCTGCTGCTGTAGCCGGCGACCTAGATGTGATACTAGGTCAACTAACATCGGCCCAACAAGATACCACTGAACGCGAAATCACGATCACGACCGAAGATTTTCATGTACAGCGCCGACGTAAAAACAAAAGCCACAAATTCCTAGCCGGAATACTCTTGGCAGCCGGAACAATACTATTTGGCTTAGCCACCGCAGTTTTCCCACGGTTTTTCCAGCCGAGCAGCAAAGAGCCCCCGGCAAAATATATTGCGATTATTGAGCCAGACTTATCCAGTCTACATAACCGCGAGGAAAGGTTACTGGCCAGCAATCTCCTCAGCTCTATCAAGCAGGGGCTGTCCGATCAAGCAGCTTTACTGCTAGTCCCCTATTCGGAGTCACAACAGCTAAAAGACAAGCCCCTGCGTGAACAGGCGAAAGCGCTCAACGCACAACTACTACTGCAATTCGCCTTGAGCTGTGAAGCGACTCTGTGCGAAGCTTCATTCGCTTTAATAGAAACCGAAGATTTCGTCGAGACCTCCAACCGTAGCACCATGCTGGACCTAGATGCTCCCCTGGAGAGCCGTGCACGCATTTTTCAGCAAATGCAATACCTGCTACCCAACTATCCTATAGAAAACCAAGGAGCCCAGTTCACCTTAAGTCCAGCAGATTACCAACTTTATCTCGAGATATTTGAGCAGCGCAATAATGAAGCAGATGTTGCCAGTGCAATTACCAAGATAGAAAAGTTGCTAGAGAAGAACCCCTATTTCCCCCCTTACTATGAGTTGTTGGCAGATCTGCTAGTCACCCACCTCTATCACTCACGGAAAGTCAAAATACGGGGCAGGCTCAATGAGCTCCTCAAAAACATACCCGCAAAGATTTCCAACTCTCCATCTGTATTGGCTACCAAGATACGTATTGCCATTTATCTGGGAGATACTGAACGCACAGAGACCTTACTCGCAAAGTTAAAATTGCAATCGCCCGACCAAGCGCTCTACTACTTTCTGCGCGCGAAAGCTTACCAGCGGGGGGGGGATTACAAACGTGCTTTGGATGTCATTAACCATGCACTCGATATTCGTATCAGTCCCATTTATCTTCACCAAAAGGCATCAACCCTGATTTTAATGGGGCAAATGGAGAATGCCAAACTCCAACTTCTACACGCTATCCGCCTCAACAATCAATATAATGATGCTATTTCTCTACTCGCAACTATTGAGTTGGGCTCAGGCCACCCAAAGGAGTCTATCCGATTCCTTAGTGAGCTGGGCCTAAAACAGCTGGGAGATTGGGATACTTTCAATCTCTGCCTATCCTACTATATCGAAAAGCAGTTCGAGGACACCAAAAGCTGCCTCTATCATATCGCTGAACGCGTCCCAAACGCCCCTCATGTATATCTAATGCTCGCAGAAATTGCTCGCCTAGAAAATAGGCAAGCGAAATCATTGGAGCTTGCCCGACACGCTCTGAACCTGACACAGAATCAACAAGATTCGCTTGGCCTATTACTCCGGGCAAAGGCTTACTCAGAGCTGGGCCAGGCAGAACAAGCCATTGAAACACTATTGAAGATTGACGACACAGCCCCTAGCAATGGCTTGTTTGTAAATTACATCCATGCTCAGGTTTATATGGCAAGTGGTGAGATGCTCTCCGCCAAAGCCTACATACGAAAGACCTTGGAGCTAGGCGCAGCCCCAGTGTGGTTCACTACCGTTGGCTTTCAGTCTATTTGTACCATCGCCAGTTTTGATGATTTGCGTTCCAGTTATCCAGCGTTATGCACTGACAGAATTGGCACTTAAGTCACCAAAAGCAAATCAAACAGAATGGAATAACGTGAACCATTTCCCTTTACAAGGCGACAGATCCCTTCACGAAATTGTACTATCAGGTAAAATCCCCCATCCATCCGAGAAGAACTCAATACAATGGACGTAGTTGCGTTGGAAAAAACTGAGGAATATCAAGGCCGTTACAGGGTTGAGCGCACCCTGGGTGCTGGTGGTATGGGGGTTGTTTACTTAGCCGAAGATATCAAGCTTCGGCGAAAGGTAGCTATTAAGCGCCTCCGCTCTGACTTAAGTGGAAATTCTGCAGAGGCCCGTTTTCGCAGCGAAGCCGAACTTCTAGCCAGGTTGAACCATCCAAATATTGTGCGGCTTTATGACGTACTGGAGGAAACTAACGGGATCGCCCTTGTTATGGAGCTGGTTGAGGGTGTCACTCTTAAAGAATGGCTTCGCGAAAATAGCCCTACCCTGGCAGTAAAGCTCGACTTGTTGATGCAAATATGTCAGGGGCTAAGTAAAGCTCACTCCCTAGGTATTATTCATAGAGATCTTAAGCTCGAAAATATCCTTGTCACTAATGATGGCGTAGCAAAAATCACCGACTTTGGCATCGCCAAGGCGCTGGATTGTGACCAACAACTGACCAGAGAAGATCATATCGCTGGCAGCATACAGGCGATGTCCCCAGAGCAGGTTCAAGGTGCCCCTCTGGATGCTCGAAGTGACTTATTTAGCTTGGGCAGTATTGCCTACGAACTGCTTTGCAACAACAAGCCCTTTGAACGTGGAGACTTAAATGCGCTGGCATTTGCCCAACAAATTTGTAGCGCACCCCATATTCCTCCACAAACCTACTGGCCAGAAATACCTAAGCCACTTGTAGCACTACTCGATAGACTCTTAAGTAAGCGCCCCGAGCAACGCCCAGACTCTGCCCAGCAAGTTTTCGAAGCTCTTTCTTTAGTCCGCCATCATGGCATTGATGCTGACACCCAACAATACTCTGAAACAGTAACACAGTTGCTTATCAAACCGCGCAAGAAATATAACCGTCTGACTAAATGGTTAGCCGGCTTTGCTGTTCTAGCTACAGTTGTAACATGGGGCTGGAAAACTTACTCTAAGCTGCCCCCCAAATATATTGCAGTACTTCCTGTCGAATTTAGCGGAAAAACAACCGATCAAAACACGGACACTCTAGTCACCGCTATGGTACGCCAAGCTCTTATGAGCACCCCAAGCCACCTAAAGTCAAGCGCCTTAGTAAGCTATAACCCCCGAAAACAAGCCAGCCTAGATGACCAATTACAACGGCTGAAGGAAAAGGGGATTACTGATGCTTTAGCGGCACGTTTAGAGTGCATGCAATTGCGTTGCAACATTGAAATACAAGTTATTAACCCGTTAGACAAACAAGTCAAAAAGCAAATTTCTTTTATATTTCTTACAGGTCAACAGAGACAAGAGTCCCAATATTCAATACGGAATAGCGCCATAGATCTATTTCCAAGCAAATACCATAAAGAGTCGGTCGCCGATGTTAGAATGGCGCCTGAAGACTATACTCGGTATCTTTCTACAATTACGAAATTTGCGAGTACCGCTACCGAACCAGAAGATTTAGAAATAACAAAAGAGTTGATTGGCAAATATCCAAAAAACTCAAACCTATACTCCCTATATGCGAAAATAGCCACTAAACAATATTTGGCTAGCAACGATACCAGCCTACTTACATCGGCTCTTGGGATATTAGCCAGTGCAGAATCTACTGGGGCCGACAAAACTGCTCTTCTTGAAGCCCAACTTTATATTAAGTCCACAGGCATAGATAGAGCGGGATTTGAAGCGATATTAAATAAACTTCAGGCTAAAGGATACCCCTCTGCACACATACTTGCTCAATATGCCCGATTCTACTATTCCCAAGAAAATTATAAGCAAGGCCTCTATTATGCAGAGCAAGCCTCAACTCTAAACCCCTCCGCACTGAACTTATACTTGGTTGCAATAAACCAATTTCAAATCGCAAACTATGACGAAGCAAGAAAAACTTTAGGTATCCTTCTAGAAAAGCATCCAGATTTCTGGTCGGCTCATGCTGTTATTGGGGTAATTGAATTAGAACAAGGAAACCTGGAAATCGCCCAAAAGGCTTTCATTGCAATTCCAGAACAATTCCGAAGCTTAAGCGCCGAAGCCAATTTAGGGGTAGTTTATTTTCTGCAAGGGAAATATCAGGAAGCATTAGACAAATATAAAAAAGTGCTATCTATATCGCCGCAGAACTTAACTACGATATATCAAACTGCAGAAACCTATCAAATGCTGGGAAATAACCAGCTCGCAATAAATGAGTATGAAAAGATATTAAAGCTAACCTCAAATATTAAGGATGGAGATCAAAGCCTCAGAAAGTATCGAATCCGAGCAATAGCCCTGGCGAACCTTAACCAGCATGCTGAATCAATAGTAATACTTAACAAGCTGCTTAAAATGAACCAAGATGACACCGATATCACCTACAGTGCGGCCCTTATCTATGCCCTTTCCGAGGAATGGCGATCAGCAAGTTACTATATAGAAGAGCTAATTGAGCTAGGAATGGGGGCAGAGTGGTTTGCCTTACCGGCATTTAAAAAACTCTGCACCCAACCCCAAACCTCACAAAAAGTTATGTCGGCTATTTGCGACTAAAGCGGCTCATTAACCGGAAATGGGTCAACCTGCGCCTCTGGATCCCCAGAGACAAAGTGCGCACCGGTTTCCGCATCCACGCACATCCATAGGAAAGAGAAGTTATCGGGGATATCCTCTCTATCCCTAATTTTGATAATCAGTTTAGTGAATTCACCATCCACTTCTTTAGCGCGAGCACGGAACTGGTGACGAAAATCCGGGCTCAGGGCAATAAGACCATCTAACTTATGGTTCTGGCGATAGCGAACAAATTCCAACTCACGACCCGGTACTTGTGATAAATCCAGAGTCACCTCCAGAGTCAATACTGCACGCTTATGGATTTTGAAGTGCATATTGCCGAAGTGCTCTTCAGGGTTAACCGCATTAAACAGCGGCCAGTACTGAGGCTTACCATCTTCTTGCTCTTTAGGCTGAAGAACCAAATCCAGTTTTAACCCTTCTTTAGGCACCTTTACGTCAAGTACAGGTAGGTCAGCACAATTGACCATATTTCCATCCCTCTCTAAAAATTTGTTATATGGTATCACCAAAGGACATTTTATCTTGTTGTAAACTACGTCCTTGACCGCGTTATCATAACCGGTCTCAACTTTAAAAAAGCCAGTAGAACTGAAGTTACTGACCCGAAGCATCGACAGTTACAACAACACTATCATGAGCAAACTTCAGCATCCGTCCCCGGACAAGCATATCCAGTTGAATCGACCAAGGCTCTGCACCTGTCGATTCCAGCTTGACCGTTCAGCTTGCGCTGAATCCCTTTACTCTCTAACGCGCACAGGGCGATAGGAGAATTAAATCCATCCGAAATTTTATTGTGGGAGCTGCCCTTCCATGGCGAGGTAACTGTTCCCACAGCCACCTGTACTCCCTCAACTGGACGTCAATGTACAGACTTAAGGATTACAGGTCGATCACACCTCATTACAGGAACCACACACCAAATAATTAAAATAGACACACGGAGTCGTCGTACGCCAAAAATAACATTTGATAAACGCTTAATTTAAGCAGAACCAAGAGTGGAAGGATTATTCCTTTTCCACTATGGCGACACCGAGACCAGAATCAGGGCATATTTTTTAAAATAAATATTAAACTATTCTTGGAGCTTGTTGAAATCAATCGATGACCCCTTTCGCCAATTCAATCCAATTTGAATTGCGTCTCAGAACTTTATTGGGTGCTACACGGCAGGCTTGAAGACTGGAAAATATTGTATGGGTAATCGCTCTCAAAATGGAGTCCAAATTAAAAAAAAGCCGGCAGTAATAAAACTGCCGGCCCGAAATGATGGTCCCAACCATCGACGGTTACAACAACACTATCAAGAGCAAAATTTGGCATCCATGCCCGGACAAGCTCATCCAAGAGAATCGACTAAGACTCTACACCTGTCGATTCCAGCTTGACCGTTCAGCTTGCGCTGAATCCCTTTATTTCATCGCGCCACCTAAGGCTGCGAGGAAATTAAATCCTGTTTAAATGTTGTGGGGGCTGCCTTTCCATGGCCGGCAACCAATACCACAGCCACCTACCCCCTCAACTGGAAGCTACTGTACAGATTTCCAAATTACAGATCGATCACGCCAAAACACAGCAAATTACACACTAATTGCCCGCCAAGTGTTTTATGCGCCGCACAGGACTGTTAGAGTCGTCATATAACAAAAAGCATCACGTAGTGAGGACACAATGGAAGCGAACCTAGAAGATGTAAAAATTCTCTCTCCCCGCCGCAACAGCACCGAGGCAAAAAATATTGATGAACTGGCAAAAGAGCAATTGCAGCACTTTTGTATTGATAGTGAGTCAGCACATGGAAAACTGTTAGAACAGACCGCAACCCTGCTCTACCAGGCACAGGGCAATCTAAGCCAGCTGTGGAGCCAGGTAACGGACACACTCCAACGCTTAGACAAGTCTGACAAGATTGCCTATTTCAATGCCAAGCGATTTATGAGTTTCCAGCTGGCTAAATTATTGGACACCTTACAAAACCCATTGCGAGCTAGCTTTCAAAGCCTACAGGGGGACGACTTTAATATCACCACACGGGGTGGTTATCCCCTGTTCGATAATATTCCCGCTATTTTTTCTGCAACCCCGGTAATTGCCCGCACGGCAACTTACATTTATGCCTGCACCGAGTGGGTGGACGATGCTTTCCGTGGGCGCGAACCGAGCCACGATATTTATTCACGTTTACTCAACCCCACTTCCATTTCCCTGGCCAATGCTATTGTGGATTTGGAATGCGGACCTGAAGCCAGTGAGTATATGGCCTGGAATTTTAATTCCGGTATGGCTGCAATCGATGCACTCCTGTCAAATCAATTGCGCCACGGGGATATTTTAATTGTTTCCAGGAATATCTATGGCGGCACTCACCAGCTGTTACAGGATTTCTACGCCCGCAAAGATAAACTGTCTATCAATCTGGCCTGGTTTGATGGCACTACCGGTGAAGAGTTCGAAAAGCTACTGGCTGATACCCAGCATGCATACGCAGACGCAATCAGTGCCGGAGCAAAAATACACGTCTATATTGAGTCTCCATGCAATCCCCACGGGATCATGCTGGATGTACCGGCTATTTGTAAAACCGCTCACCGGGAAAATATCCTGGTAAGCCTGGATGCCACCCTGGCAACCCCTTTCCTATATCAGCCACTACGCCGCAAAGATAGGGAAGAGAGACCGGATTTTGTTGTTCACTCCTACACCAAGGATATCGGTGGCACCGGTGCCGCTACTGCCGGTGTGGTTATCGGCGAAAACCACCGCATGTTTATCCCAAAAGGCGACAGCGCAAAAGGCCTTAATTGGGATCAGTGCATGTTCTGGGATGTTTATTACATCAAGGGGGCTTTCCTGGATGCAGATAAGGCCTGGGAAGTGCATTGCGGTATGCGCACCCTGGAAATGCGCATGCTCACCAAGTGCATTAATACTTTGAGCCTCAGCCATTTCTTCGCCAGTCACAGCAAGATTCGTGTCAACAGCCATGCAGTGGAAACCCATCCCAATTCCGGGCTGCGAGAGTCACTGATGCGCTACCAGTTCCCCACACCATTATTCAGCATTGATATGGAAGCTGCGCAAATTCCCACCGAGGCCTTTAAAAGTTTCTTTGACGCGCTGGAGCCCGCTTTCGGGCAGATGGTGAGCTTGGGCCAGACAAATACCATGGTGCTCTGCCCTGCCCTGACATCTCACTCAGAGCTATCACCTGAAGCGATGGAAGCGGCGGGTATATTCCCAACCACCATCCGAATTTCTGTTGGGGATGAAAATATGGCGCAGATGGCCGCTCATGTGATCAACTGCGCGCGCCTGCATCTCGATCCAGTTAGCCCTGGTTTTAGCGAGGGCTTTATCGCTCCAGAAGAAGCCGACAAACTCTTCAGCCGCTTTTATCTCGAGTCGCACCAGAAAGTGATAGAGACACAGCCAAAAATTGTGGACTATCTCTAACCATCCAAAACAAATCCATCACCGGTAGATAGCGCCGGTGATGGGCGCTTGTTGCACTATCCTATATCCCGTAGTATCACGCTTCCTGTCCACAATTTAATCAATTCAAAATGCCGAAACTTTCCACGTGGCTCTTCGCCTGGATTCTGTGCTGCTTATCCACTGTTGCAATGGCGCAAGGCTATGAAAAGCTCTACAGTGATTATCGCGGCAGCCTCTATCAAATTCGACTTATCGAAAAATCCTCCAATTCAAAAGCCGGCCTGGGGTCAGGCTTTCAAATCTCCCCCGATGGATTGATCGCCACCAATTACCACGTAGTGGCTCAAGCGGTTAGCGAGCCGGACGAGTACTCCCTGGAATATCTTGCAGTTAATGGCACCCGGGGAAAATTAACTCTACTGGATATTGATGTGGTCAATGACCTGGCGCTGCTGCGCCAGGAGAAGCCCGGAGACGAATACCTGGAATTGGCGACAGACACCCCCAAAAAAGGGGAAACCATTGTCTCCCTGGGCAACCCATTGGACCTGGGCATGACCTTGATTCCCGGGACCTATAACGGTATTGCCGGCGGTAGCTTCTACGATCGTATTCACTTTGCCGGATCTATCAATCCGGGAATGAGCGGCGGGCCAGCGATCAATACCCAGGGGCAGGTAGTGGGCATTAATGTGGCAACTGCGGGCAACCAGGTTAGCTTCCTGGTGCCAGTGGATAAACTGTCGTCGCTTTTAAAGCATTATCGCGCCGAGGGCGGCACTCTCAACCTGAAGCAAGTAACTTATCAACAGCTTTTGGATAACCAGCAAAAAATTATCGACTCAATACTTAGGGCCGACTGGCAGCGTCGCGCCCTCGGTGAGGCCCAGGTTGTCGGTGAAATAATTCCAGCCATTAAATGCTGGGGAAACACCCAAGAGAGCGAAACCAATCCGATCAAGCGAATTGATAAAGGCTGCACCGGACAAGATGTTATTTTCCTGTCCGACGACTTCAACACCGGGCGGGTAGAGTACGAATTTTTCTGGCTGCAGGCCGAGGATCTTCTGCCCGCGCGCTTTTATGCCGAGTACGAAGGGCAGATGGACTCCTTTTACCCAGGCAATAGCGCTGGAGAAGAAGATGTAACCAATTTCCGCTGCCAGCAAGGATTTACCTCTCAGGAGCGCGGCAATGAAACCTCGGTATCGAAGCCGGATCGCAATCGCGAGCCCCTAATCGCGCGCACCAGCTACTGTGTCAGGCGCTACAAGGACTTCCCTGACCTCTACGATATTTTCTTCTTGAGCCTAAGTGTGGATCAGAAAAATCGCGCACTGGTCAGCCACTTTACCTTGTCCGGCTTTACCCAGGAGTCCGCCGACGCCTTTACCCAGAAGTTTACGAGCGAGATCCAATGGCCCTGATTATTGAAGAACTCAATCGCGCCCACCGGGTGCAGCTGCGCTACCGAATGGACGGGGATAAATTTACCCTGGGCCGCGCTTACGACAACGATGCAATTCTGGAGGACATCCATTCCGATGCCCACCATGCCGAAATCAAGCGGGGAGAGGACGGCCAGTACGTCTTACACGACCTCAATTCGATCAACGGCTGCCAGCTTTTGGGAAACCTGAAAGACAAGTTCGTTAAACCCGATACCATCGCTCAACACAGGATCTCCTCCGGTGACTTGCTGCAGTGTGGGAAGTCACGCTTCCGGGTTTTCCATACGGATGACCCGGTACCTGAAGCTACCCCTCTCCATTCACTAGAGAACCTGTTTTCCAGCTTGTCCCACCCCCTGGGAGCAATACTGCTGCTTTTGTGTTTTGGCTTCGCCAGCGTACTGATGAGCTACCTCGGTTACGCCCGAAACTATCAATGGACTATTGCCGTCAACATTCTTGCCACGGCCATAATTGGTATGGTGATTTACGCCGGAGTCTGGGCGTTTATCGGCAGGGTTGTCAGGCATGAAACGCACTTTTTCACCCATCTATCCATCGCCGCCATAGGTGCACTTACTTACACTTTTTGGGAATGGCTGAGGGGGCTAATAAATTTCAATTTTGCCATCGGCACTACTATTCAGGTCCTGGACTTCCTGGTACTCGCCATCATATTACCGGCAATGCTCTGGTCCGCCTGCTATTTGGCCACCAACCTCGCCAGAGGCTGGCGCTGGACAGTGGCACTGACACTGCCACTGGCATTCCTCGGCCTGGGCTTAGCTGAAAGCGTTAACAATATGGACGAATTCAGCGAGGTTCCGCCGATATCCACAGAGTTGAAATACGATAATATGCTGTTCCGCAACCCTGTTCCCATGCAGGAATTTATTGGAAATTCGGCCGACCTGTTTGATATCCCCATTAAGAAAAAAGAAACTAAAGAAGGCGCTGAAGGCTCCTCCAGCGACAATCAAAGTAGTACCGCAGAGGTAGAATCATGAGCAAGATTTATTGGAGCCCAGGGCTCGACCAGCTGGAACCCTATACCCCCGGGGAGCAGCCCAAGAGTGAAACCCTGATAAAGCTCAATACCAATGAGAACCCCTACCCTGCCTCTCCCGAAGCTTTAAAGCTCTTGGAGCAACACGACTTTGCCGATGCATTGCGCCGCTATCCCGACCCGGAGTCCTGTGAATTGCGCCGCGCTATTGCCGATAAGCACAATCTCTCTGCTGAGCAAGTATTTGTGGGCAATGGCTCCGATGAAGTGCTGGCTCTGAGTTTTTACAGTTTTTTCCGCCGCAGCGAGCCCCTGCTATTTCCGGATATCACCTACAGTTTCTACCCGGTTTATTGCCAGCTCTTCAATATCAAAAGCCGCACTGTTCCCCTGCACAGTGATTTCTCTATCCAGCTTGAGGACTATGCCGCTCCTGCAGCCGGTGTAATTATTCCCAACCCCAATGCACCCACGGGACGGTACCTGCCGCTAGAGCAGATTGAGCAGCTATTGCGCTCACAGCCTGAGAGAGTGGTGGTTATTGATGAGGCCTATATCGATTTTGGCGGCCAGAGCGCAGCAACACTCATCGATCGCTACCCCAACCTGTTGGTGATACACACACTGTCAAAGTCCTATGCCCTCGCAGGGCTTCGCCTCGGCTTTGCCATGGGGCAGAAGCACCTGATTGAAGGACTGCTAAGGGCCAAGAACTCCTTTAACTCCTACCCCATTGATGCCATTGCCCAGCGTGTGGCCACCGCAGCGATCCGCGATACCGCTTGGCACAGCGACAATTGCGGCAAGGTCATCGCCACCCGCGAGCGCTGTGAGCGGGCGCTTACAGACCTGGGGTTCGAAGTGATTCCCTCCCAAGCCAATTTCCTTCTGGCCAAACCACCGGAACCCGGCGCAGAAGCCCTGTATCTGGCACTGCGGGAGCGTAATATTCTCGTTCGTTACTTCAACAAGCCCCGGATCAGTGAGTACTTGCGTATCTCTATTGGCACCGATGAGGAAATGGAGCAGTTGATACGGAACTGCAAAGAGATACTTGCGTCACAGAGCTAGCACTCTGTCTGTCTATACTCGTCGGGCGCCACTTGAGGTGGCCCGACAACTGTGACTTATTGGTATCCAGGGACCTATGCACCCGAAAGCTCAAAATTCAGTATCCACTACCGAGGCCGTTAGCCCCTTTAAAGCGGGATTTTTACGGCAACTAACCCACACCCTGATTCTCGCCTCGGCCCTGGCGAGCGGCGCCGCAAGTGCCAACGACTGGGATAAGGTCGAAGGGCCCAGTGCACAGACACCATCGAGTATTGGCACCTACACCAATGGCTGCCTGAGTGGCGGGGAGACCCTGCCATTGAGGGGCGAGGGCTATCAGTTGGTGAGGACTGGCCGCGATCGACATTTTGCCCACCCCCAGACCATTAACTTCCTGAAGGAGTTTTCCCAGAGCGTAGCGCAGAAAGATCTGGGCAGAATCCAGATCGGTGACATGTCTATGGCCCGAGGGGGCCCTTTCGGCAGTGGTGGGCACAACAGCCACCAAACCGGCCTGGACGTAGACATCTGGTATTCCCAGGATCGGCGGGCGGCAGAGCGTCCCCTCACCCCGTGGGAGCGTGATAATATCTCTGCTGTTGCCTTGGCTGATGAGCGCAAACACCGCCTAATCCCTGAAAATTGGGACGACCGGGTTCCCAAAATCCTGCGCATGGCCGCAGAGGACCAGCGGGTCGAACGAATATTTGTACACCCGACCATCAAGCGCCACCTGTGTGAAATATCCGGCGAAGATAACGAGTGGCTGCGCAAAGTGCGTCCCTGGTGGGGGCACAATTACCATTTTCATGTGCGCCTGGCGTGCCCAGAGGGAAGCACCAACTGTAAGCCCCAGGCTCCGGTGACCACTGCAGCCTGTGGCAGTGACTTGGATTGGTGGTTTAGCGATGACTTCTATGCAATTCTCAATGGCACTAAACCCCAACCGAAACAGAAAAAGCCGAAACCAAAGACCTTGCCCCAACAGTGCGAACAGGTATTAACCGCACCTTCGGCAGGCACTACGACGGAATAATTTTATGATTAACACCTTGCTTATCTGCGGCGGTGGCGGCAGCGAGCACGACGTATCCCTCAGAACTGCTGATTTTATCGAGGACAAGTTGTCAGCAGCAGAGGACATCGCCCTATTGCGGGTGGAAATGGATAACAGTGGCTGCCTTACCGACAGCCAGGGCCGGGTTTACCATATCTTTTACGATCGTAAAATTCGCGATGAAGAGGGTAACTCCTGGGATGTGGACTACGTAATTCCTGCAATTCATGGCTACCCGGGAGAAACCGGCGATTTGCAGTCGCAACTGGATATGTTCGGCATCCCCTATTTTGGCTCTGCACCTGAGCCCAGCAAAATCTGCTTTAACAAAATTAAAACCAAGATGTGGCTCAGTGCCCTGGGTATTGAAAACACACCTTACGAGTTTTTGCACAGCACTGAAATCGAGGAATTACAAAAAGCTCACGATGCCCTGGAGAACTGGGGTGAGGTATTTGTAAAAGCCTCCAATCAGGGATCTTCCGTAGGTTGCTTTAAGGTCCATGACAAAGAGGAGTTAGAGGCCGCGATCGAGGACGCCTTTAAGCTCTCCCCTTATGTGCTGATAGAAAAAGCATTGAAAGCCAGAGAGCTGGAAGTTGCGGTTTACCACTACAACGATGATGTCGTCGCAACCCGCCCAGGGGAAGTACGCGCCCCAACAGATACTTTTTACACTTATAAGGAAAAGTATGCCGAAGGCAGTCGCGCGGTCACCTTTATCGAAGCTGCCGATCTTCACGAAGAACAGCTTCAATGGATAGCCGAAGTATCCCTGCGCACTTTTAAGGCCCTAAAGCTCAAGGATTTGTCCCGCATAGACTTTTTCCTGACAGAAACCGGCGAACTCTACCTCAATGAGGTCAATACCTTTCCCGGTATGACACCTAACTCCATGTTCCCAAAAATGATGGAAAACCACGGGCACAATTTCACCGAATACCTGGCCGGCCTGATCCGCTCTGCGGTATCTTCACCTAACGACAAGACATAATTAAAAGGGGCCTGTTGGCCCCTTTTCTTTTTTGCTCATTTCGATTCGACGGGCTAGTGCAACAACCACCCCTGTTGACGTCGCCGTGAAAACTGACCGCGCAGAAACTCCATCTGATCGCCGCGAATCCGCTCACTGTTAATCAAGGCTAGGTATTCGGCTGCATTGGGGCAGAAGGGCAAGGCCAACAACTCCATGTCGATATTTTCCAATAGTTGATTGCCCTTATGCTGGTTACAGCGCCTGCAGGCCGCGACCACATTTTCCCAGGAATCAACTCCGCCTTTGGAAACAGGAATAACATGGTCCCGTGTCAAATCCACACTTTTAAAGAAATTACCGCAATAAAGACAAGTATGGGAATCGCGAAAAAACAGTGCTCGATTTGTTAGAGGTGGGCGCCGGCGCGGACGGGCCATACGTGCACCGCCACAGGCGATAATAGCGGCCAGATCGAGGCTGGAACGATCGCCATTGCGATTAAAGCCTCCTCTTACCCGCTGGACAACACCTCCCAGCGACCATGTAACCAGCTCCCGCACGTACAGACAGGATGCCTCTTGCCAACTCAGCCATTCCAGCGGTTGTCCCGCCAGGTTTAAACGCAATATTCTCGCGTGCATAACCTCGCCTCCCCACAGTCGAATAGAACAAGGCAGCCCCGGAACTGTTTCCGTGTAGTCATAAAGATTATTATGAAAAATAAAAAAGAAGCTTTGGAGTGACAGCTCGAAGGGGCTGGATGACGATGACAGAGGCTGGCGCAATTCTCAGTGTAAGAAAACACTTCCACCTTCAACAGTAAAAACTTGCTCCCAGACCGTATGGAAAAGCCTGAAAGTTTTTTTACCAACGAAAATACAGATGCCCACAGGCGTAAATTTGCCTTGGGTGATACGGGCACTTCTGCTGGTAGATTACTGAATGCGCCACCCTCCGCCGGCTCATGGGTAATTTGGCCGGCCTATCAACATTAAAGCGGATAACTATTACAAATTCCAGACAGTGACATACCGCTGATGGAATAACAGCAAATTACAGAAGAAAGGTGTAAATTGTGGAAAGCGTTGCAGGCAGGTTAAAGCAGAATGTAAAACACCGCCCAGGCAATCCGGCCCGGGCGGTGCGTCTCACAGGATGGTGCCCATATCCCTAGGGCGAGCGGCGCAATCCATTTATCCATTGCCGCAGTAGTGCAGTCCCTTTCGCGTCCTTGCAAGTTAATTATGGACATCAAGGGAGAAAAAAGTAGGGGAAATCTGCTGAATTTTGTGTAAGAGATATCTCACAAACTGAGCTACCTGTTACAAAAGGGAGGGGAGACAGGAAATTAATCCCGTGTTAACTATAGGGGTAAATAGATAAGCGCGGCAACTATATACATCTTTATTTCAAGTTCAATCGATACCATGAAGAAAACGTTGAAATATACGCTAATATTTTTTATCGCCCTCGGCGCGGTGCTTTCTACCGCCTTAGCCACCTTTAAATCCAGCGTCAGTGTGCCTTGGCGCCAACTGGTCGGTGGTGTCAAAACAACAGAAAAAGAAGTGACAGGCCGGCTGACCGCAGCAGATGGATACTCGGTCCAGTTATTCGCAGGGGATGTTCCCGGCGCACGCTGGCTCACAGTGACCCGCAATGGAGACATCATCGTCTCCCAGCCCAAACATGGCAAAGTTTCACTTTTATTACAAGATAAAGACGGCGACGGCCGCAGTGACGGGCAAAAGACCCTTATTGATAATCTTCAACGGCCCCACGGATTATTGCTACACGACGGCTGGTTATATATTGCCGAAAGTGACGCAGTTGGACGGGTTCCCTTTGATCATTCCGATGGGCGACTCGCTGGGCGCTACCAGAGAATTATTGAAAATCTTGAGGACGATGGACACTGGACAAAAACTATTGATATGAGTCCCGAAGGATGGCTTTTTCTCAGCAGTGGTTCCAGCTGCAACGTTTGTATTGAAAAAGACCCTCGCCGCGCAACCATCATGAGAATGAAGCCAAATGGAGATGATTTTGAAATATACGCCACCGGCCTGCGTAATAGTGTGGGGTTCGATTGGTCTCCAAAAGATGGCGGACTTTACGCAACAGATAATGGCCGCGATTGGCTCGGCGACAACCTGCCGCCAGATGAGCTCAACCTGATTCGCAAAGACCAATTCTACGGATGGCCCTACGCCTACGGTGACCGGGTTCCCGATCCGGATCTTGGGGTGGATGCAAGCCCTGAAATCCAGCAAAAGATTGCTGACTCAATTCCTCCCGTGTACGAATTTCGCGCTCACAACGCGCCACTCGGGATTAAATTTTTGCGCAGTGTGGAACAGCCTAAGGAGTATCGCCATGCAGCGCTGGTCGCCCTGCACGGTTCGTGGAACCGCAGCGTGAAAGATGGCTATAAAGTTGTCTCCCTGCACTGGGGTGACGACGGGGAAATTCAACAGAGGGATTTCCTGTGGGGATTTCTCAGCAATGACCGCCAAACGGTTTACGGCCGCCCTGTCGCCATCGCCGAGGATAAACTGGGCAACATCTATATTTCCGATGACTACGCCGGTGCAGTTTATCGTGTGAGCCAAGGCCCCCCTCGCCAAGCTGTATTGACAACACAGCAGCCACAACTGCAAAAAACATCCACGGCCAACGCGCTTTCAATAGATGCCGAGGTGGTGCAACTGGGCGCGCAGCTCTATCAGTCTAACGATTGTGCCCACTGCCATCAGGCCCAGTTTCCCCTACGCAACCTGTCCGCTAAATACACAGCGCAGACCCTGGCTGACTACTTCGATGCCCCAACACCACCAATGCCTAACTACAACTTTACAGCGGTGCAGAAAAAAGCCCTGGCGCACTATCTTTTATCCCAGGAGTCGAGCCTCTAGGAATTGCACGCCTAAACGACACTGAGAAGAGGCTCCCGGATGAGGGGGCCATGGAATTGACCCCCGCAGCGCCAGCCGCTAAGGTTGCCCCGCAATTAAGAGGCGATGCTATGGCGGCAAAGAAAAAAACAGCAACTTTTGAAGAGAGTCTCGAGGCGTTGGAACAGCTGGTTGAGCGACTCGAAGGCGGAGATCTCCCATTGGAGGAGGCTCTCGCTGATTTCGAAAAGGGAGTGAAACTCACCCGGGAGTGCCAACAGAAGCTCGCCAAAGCCGAGCAGAAAGTGAAGCTGTTAATTGAAGAGAGTGGCAATATCCGCGAACTCCCCTTTGATGCCGACGACAACTCCGGGGACCCAGTTTAAGTGAGTTCCGCAAACCTGCCAGAGGAGCTGAAAGCCTTCCTACAGGCCTCCTCCACACGCGTTGAAAGCCGAATCCAGCAGGCGCTCAACACCCCGATCGACGGCTCAGAAAAGCTGTTCGAAGCAATGCGCTATGCCGCACTGGGCCCCGGCAAACGCCTGCGCCCCGCTCTCGTCTACGCTTGTGCCCAGGTTTTTCGGGGTGTCGATTTTGACCTGGCCTATTGCGATAGCACAGCGGCAGCCCTGGAGTGCATTCACGCCTACTCCCTGGTCCACGACGACCTGCCGGCAATGGATGACGACGACCTTCGTCGAGGTCGCCCCACCTGTCATATCGCCTATGACGAAGCCACAGCCATTCTCGCCGGCGACGCACTGCAAACCCAAGCTTTCGAGTTGCTCCTCGCTGAACCCCTCGCCCCTCAATTGCAGTTACAGCTTATGCGTGAGCTCGCCACTGCGGCGGGGGCCCGAGGTATGGTCGCCGGCCAGGCTATCGACCTGGACTCCGTTGACCAAACCCTGACCCTGGATCAGCTGGAGCCCATGCACCGCCTCAAGACCGGGGCTCTGATTTGTGCCAGCGCTCGTATGGGCGCACTGCTGGGCGGTGCCGGCGAGAGGGGGCTGGAGATTATTACCCGCTACGCCCAAGCTATTGGCTTGGCATTCCAGGTGCAGGACGATATTCTCGATATCACTGCTGAAACCGCAGTTCTGGGCAAAACCCAGGGCGCCGATGCCCTGCGCAACAAACCCACTTATGTCTCTCTGCTCGGCGTCGACGGCGCCCGGGACAAGCTGGCAAAACTGCACGCCCAGGCCTCCCAGGCACTGCAAAGTCTCGATGGCGATACCCTGCTACTGCAGCAGCTCGCAGACTATATCGTGCAGCGCGGACACTAAGTTACAGCCTTGCCTGTGGGGTTTGGGATGCAATATGCCCGCCACGGGCATACAATCCCCCTCAATATCACCATCTGTTGCAACTGATACATTTGATGCTCGAAGAAATTCCACGCACACGCCCGCAGACACCGCTTCTCGACTCGATCGACGACCCGGCGCAGCTGCGCGCCCTCGATGAACGCCAATTGCCGGAACTCGCCAGCCAATTGCGCGAGTACCTGCTGTATTGTGTCGGCCAGACCGGCGGGCACTTTGGTGCCGGTCTCGGTGTGGTGGAACTGACCATCGCCCTGCATTACATATTCAATACCCCGGAGGACCGGCTGGTTTGGGATGTGGGCCACCAGACCTACCCCCATAAAATCCTCACCGGTCGCCGCGAGCAGATGCTGTCCATGCGCCAGCAAGGGGGCCTGTCCGGCTTCCCCAAGCGCAGTGAGAGCCCCTACGATACCTTTGGAGTCGGCCACTCCAGCACTTCGATCAGCGCCGCCCTGGGTATGGCCCTGGGCTCCCCTGACGATCGCAAGGTAGTGGCGGTGATTGGCGATGGCGCCATGACGGCGGGAATGGCTTTCGAAGCCCTGAACCACGCCTCGCATACCGGCAAGGACATGTTGGTTGTTCTCAATGACAACAGTATGTCTATCTCAAAAAATGTCGGCGGCCTGGCTACCTATTTCGCCAAAATCCTAGCCAGCAAAACCTACCTGAATATGCGCGAGGGCAGCCGTAAGATACTGTCTGCCATCCCCAAAGCCTGGCAATTGGCGCGACGTACCGAAGAGCACGTCAAAGGCATGATCACGCCGGGCACCCTGTTCGAAGAACTGGGTTTTAACTACGTGGGTCCCCTGGATGGCCACAATATGCACGACCTGGTCCACACCCTGCGCAACTTGCGCAGCCAGCCGGGCCCGCAACTCCTGCATATTGCCACCACCAAGGGCAAAGGCTTCGGCCCTGCTGAAGAAGATCCGGTGGGCTACCACGCGCTGAACAAGCTGGAGCCGGAAGCCAAGGTGCAAGTAGCCGTACCCGGCAAGAAGAAACTGCCCAAGTACCAGGATATTTTTGGCCAGTGGCTGTGCGATGCCGCAGAACAGGACGAGCGCCTGGTCGCTATTACCCCGGCCATGTGTGAGGGCTCCGGTATGGTGGAGTTCTCCAAGCGCTTCCCAGACCGCTTCCACGACGTTGCCATTGCCGAACAGCACGCCGTCACTCTCGCTGCGGGCCTCGCCTGTGAAGAGCAAAAGCCGGTAGTTGCTATTTATTCGACATTTTTACAGCGCGGCTACGACCAAATGGTGCACGATGTGGCAATCCAAAACCTGGATGTCACTTTCGCCATCGACCGCGCCGGCCTGGTAGGGGAAGATGGCCCCACGCACGCGGGTAGTTTTGACCTCACATTTATGCGCTGCCTGCCCTACCTGGCTATCGCCGCGCCCAGTGACGAAAACGAATGCCGCCAGCTGCTCTATACCGCCTACAAACACAACGGCCCCACTGCTGTGCGCTATCCGCGCGGAACTGGTATGGGTACCGCCATCAACAAGGAAATGACAGAGCTGCCGATCGGCAAGGGGCGCCTGTTGCGCCAGGGCAGTGGTGTAGCCATCCTCAGCTTCGGAACCTTACTCGGCCCCGCTATGGCCGCTGCAGAGCAGCTGGGGGCCTCCGTAGCCGATATGCGCTGGGTAAAACCCCTGGACGAAGCACTGATCGATGAACTTGCCGAGAGTCACCAACTCTTAGTTACCATCGAAGAGAACACTATTGCTGGTGGTGCTGGCAGTGCCGTACTCGAATACCTCAATAGCACTGCGCGGTCGGTACCTGTGCTGCAACTGGGGCTACCCGATCAAATTATTGAGCACGGCAAGCACAAAGACCTGCTGGCGGCCATCGGCCTCAATGCTTCCGGTATTGAGGAACAGATTCGCAGGCGCTTGCAACTGATCAATCACCAGGAGTTTGGCAGTCGCACAGCGGCAGCCAACTGACCCAGCCCGCCTTTGGCAGCCAGCTAATGCGGCTGGCTGCTCTTCGAATGCCCGGCAATAAATTGCCGGCAGTGGTAACAAACCACCCATTGACTAAATCCGGCCACTATTTGGACCACACGCTTTCACTCGAGGGGACTATGTCGTTTATCAGAAAAGCCCTATTCACTTCCCTGGGACTTATTGCCAGCCTCAATACCTCGGCGATGGATCAGGATACCTTCCGCAAAGCATACAAGTCCCTTCCGGAGACCAGCGCCTCCGAGCGCCTCATCGCCTTACAGGATTTACGCTATCGCTGGATTATGGAGAGTTATCCCAGCCAGGCAACCTACGAGGGCTACCCCGGGCAAAATCATCGCTGGGTAGATAACTCCCTGAAATCTGTGGAACTCAGGCAGAAGCAGACCCGAATCCTATTGGGCGCTACACGCAATATCGACCAGAGCGACCTGCCAGCCGGGCAACAATTGGATTACCAGCTGCTTTACCAGGACTTATTGGGAGAAGTAAAAGGCTTCCAGTTTCCAGAGCACTTGCAACCAATTACCCATATGAGCGGTATTCAGCGCAATGTACCGGCTGTTATCAATAGCATGCCCAAGCGCACTGCAGCCGATTACGAAACAATAATCAGCCGTCTGGAAAGGTTGCCAATCCTGATTGAACAAACCCAGGGTCTGATGCGCCGGGGCCTGCGCAAAGGGGTCACACCACCACAAATTACCCTGCGCGACCTGCCGCGTCAGATACGCGCACTGGTACCTGCCGCGCCGGAGCACAGCCCATTGCTGACGGCATTTAATCAAATGCCTGAGGCCATCCCAGCAACTAAGCGGAAAAGCCTGCAGCAACGCGCCTATGCCATTTACAGCAAACAACTGGTACCGGCCTGGCAGGGTATGGCTGAATTTGTTGAGCGCAAATATATTCCCGAGGCCCAGGTGGATACCGCTTTAACCAGCCGCCCTGACGGTCTGCGCTGGTACGCCCATAAAGTGGAAGAGAGTACCACCACCGACCTCAGCCCCGAGGAGATCCACCGCATTGGGCTTGCGGAAGTGAAGCGAATTCGCGGGGAGATGGATGAAATTATCCAGAAGACGGGCTTCCAGGGAGACTTCAAAACATTCACCGAGTTTCTGCGTACCGACCCACGCTTTTACCACACCAGCCGGGAGGGGTTACTGAGGGATTATCGCGATATTGCCAAACGCATTGATGCAGAGCTGCCCGCCCTATTTGGCACCTTGCCACGCCTGCCCTATGGTGTGAAACCAATTCCCGGTTACTCAGAGCAGGCCCAAACTACTGCCTACTACCAACCGGGCTCCAATGAGGCTGGCCGTGCAGGTATTTTCTTTGCCAATACCTACAACTTGCCCAGCCGCCCGAAGTGGGAAATGGAGGCGCTCACAGTGCACGAGGCAATGCCAGGTCACCACCTGCAAATCGCCCTGGCACAAGAGCAAACTGATATTCACCCGCTGCGCCGTATGGCCCTCTACACCGCATTTGTGGAGGGTTGGGGCCTTTACTCAGAAAGTCTCGGTTACGACCTGGGCCTGTATAAAAACCCCTACAGCGAGTTCGGTGCACTCACTTACGATATGTGGCGTGCAGTGCGTTTGGTAGTGGATACCGGTATGCACCAGCTGGGCTGGAGTCGCGAGGAAGCAATCGAGTACTTTATGGAAAACAGCGCCAAGCCACTCCACGATGTGACCGTCGAGATCGACCGCTATCTGGTTTGGCCGGGCCAGGCCCTGGCCTACAAACTGGGGCAACTCAAAATTAAAGAGCTGCGTGCGGAAGCGGAGGAAACCCTGGACAGCAATTTTGATATTCGCAGTTTCCATGATGCTCTGTTGGGATCTGGAGCACTGCCACTGAATATTCTTGAAGAGCGTATGGACAACTGGCTGGAAAGCCAGGCCTCTGTATCTGTTCACATCGACATGCAGCAAGCTGAACAACCCGCCACCAGCTGACGATTTTTTGCGGCAGGAATTGCCTGCCCGCCTATTTATTCTCAGTTTTCACCTACCTTTTGCAATGGAACACTGATCCATTGCAAAAGGGTTTTCTACCGGTGAACAATCACTACGACCTCGCCGTAATTGGGGGTGGCAATGCCGCTCTGTGCGCAGCGATAACTGCTGCCGAACTTGGGGCCAAGGTGATTATCCTGGAAACTGCCCCCAAGCCCTATCGAGGCGGCAATTCCCGCCACACCAGGGATATACGCTGTATGCACCGAGGCCCCCTGGGTCCACTGGAAGGTGATTACAGTGAAGACGAGTACTATGAAGACCTGCTAAAGGTTACCGGGGGTAAAACCAATGAGCAGTTAGCTCGGCTGGTTATACGCTCATCAGAAAAAGCGCTTCCCTGGATGCAAAAGCACGGCGTTCATTTCCAGCCGCCTCTGTCCGGCACTCTATCCCTCACACGTACTAATGCCTTTTTCCTCGGCGGCGGTAAGTCCCTGGTTAACGCCTATTACCGAACTGCAGACAAATTAGGCATTGATGTGCTGTATCGGGCACACGTTAAGCACCTGCAGCTGAAAGGCAATCTTATTGCTCGTGTCGACTATGTTTACGAGGGACAGCAATACCAAATTGAACCCAGGTCAGTTGTAGCAGCCTCCGGCGGATTCGAAGCCAACCTTGAGTGGTTGGAAAAAGCCTGGGGCCCAGCTGCCGAAAATTTCCTGATACGCGGAACACCTTATAACCGGGGTGTGGTCTTGGAAGATTTACTGGAGCAAGGCGTGCAGTCCGTCGGAGATCCCACCCAGTGCCATGCAGTGGCAATTGACGGGCGAGCCCCGAAGTTTGATGGGGGCATAGTAACCCGCCTGGATTGTGTCCCCTTTTCCATCGTCGTTAACAAGGATGCCCAGCGCTTTTATGACGAGGGAGAAGATATTTGGCCCAAACGCTATGCCATCTGGGGCCGCCTTGTCGCACAACAGCCAGACCAGGTGGCTTTTGCAATTATCGACTCCAAGTCTTTAAAAATGTTTATGCCGTCAGCATTCCCTCCTACCGAGGCGAATACCTTGGAGGAACTCGCGGAAAAAACCGGTTTACCCTCTGAAAAACTGATCGATACCATAGCAACCTTCAATGCTGCTTGTGGCAGTAGTGACGCTTTTCACCCCACCGAGCTGGATAGTGTCGCCACTACCGGCCTGACACCAGAAAAAACTAATTGGGCCCGCCCCATCAGCGAGCCACCATTTTACTGCTATAGCTTACGCACCGGGGTTACCTTCACTTATCTGGCGCTTAAGATTGATGAGAATGCCCAGTGCAGCACTGCCACAGGGCCGGTAAAAAACTTGTGGGCTGCAGGGGAAACCATGGCCGGGTCAATCCTAAGTCAGGGATATCTGGCTGGGTTGGGTATGATGATCGGCACCGTTTTTGGGCGTATTGCTGGCAGGGAAGCCGCTAACTATGCAAATGGATAATTTGGAAGAGGCACGGCGGCAAGCAGAAATCTGTAATGCCTGTCGCTATTGCGAGGGCTACTGCGCCGTTTTTCCAGCACTTCAACTACACCGCTCTTTCTCAGAGGGAACCATCACCCAGTTGGCCAATCTCTGCCACAACTGCCGAGGTTGTTACTACGCCTGCCAGTATACCGATCCCCACGAATTCAATATCAATATTCCCCAAGTCATGGCCGAAGCGCGACAGAAAAGCTGGGAGACTTTTGCCTGGCCGGGAGGTATTGCCAGAATTTTCCAAAAACGCGGCAGTCTGATCGCCCTGGCTACTATCATCGGATTTGCCGTTATCTTTTATGTAATAAGAGCACTGAAACCCAGTGGTGGCGAGGGCTTCTACGCAGTTATTTCTCATGCCACTATGACCGCTATCTTTTTACCTGCTTTTCTGTATCCGCTGCTTAGCCTGGGGATAAGTTTGCGTCGCTACTGGAGAAAAGTCGGCGGGAAAAAAATTACCTGGGAGCACTTTAGGAGCGCATTAATTTCCGCAGGGAAATTAAAGAATTTATCCGGTGGCCACGGGGATGGATGTAACTTCGAAGAGGAAGACCGATTCAGCAACCAGCGAAGATACGCACACCAAGCTGTTCTATACGGCTTCTTATTGTGCTTTGCAGCTACCTGTTCGGGCACAGTAATGTACTACTTTTTAAATATGCCTGGTCCCTACCCGATTTTTTCTATACCCAAATTACTTGGCATCCCCGGTGGCTTACTCATATTAGTTGGGTGCAGCAAGCTCATCCGACTAAAACTCAAAGCTGATCCAGAACTGGGCTCGGCAAGGGTTTGGAGTGGGGAGATGGGGTTTGTTGGCCTGCTGTTATTTATCGCTCTCAGCGGTCTATTACTATTTGCCCTGGGGGGAACAGCTGCACTACCCCTACTATTGGATTTACACTTGGGTGCAGTTCTCGCTTTTTTTTTACTTACGCCCTACACCAAAATGGCTCATGGTTTTTATCGGATGGCAGCTTTGATTCGTGATGCTCAAATAAAACCTGAAAATTAAAAGCAAGCCCTTACTACATTACCAATCAAAATTAATTCCGAAGTAAATTGAGCGAGGCTCTCCGGGGAAATAGCGGCTACCACTAAAACTACTGTAATCCGCGCGCTCAGCGTAGGCTTTATCGGTAATATTCAGTATTCGAGTAGAAATTTCATATTGTTTCCACTGCCAGGCCAAATGGAGGTTCAGTAAGTCATGTCCTGGATACCGATGAGCATTTTGAGGATCTGTAAAATAGCTACCCTGATGTAACCATTCAAGCTCCGCTGATACCAAAGAATTCGGGGACCAGTGAAGTCGGTAGCTACCAAAGGTCTTTGGCGCAGAATCTACAAGCTTTCCATCCAGTTCTACACCTTGCAACTCCCTTTGATCTGCATAGCGATGTTCTGCATAGCTGGTACTCACCTCTAGCCGTAAGCTTTCAGTGAATTCATAATCGACAGCCAACTCAACTCCCCAGTGCCGCGTTTTGCCATTGGACTGGTTAAAATAGTCGGCATCACGAAATATTACATTCTCCTTTTTCATCGTATAAGCCACCCACTCATATGACAAAGAGTCACCTATTTTCCTCAGCCCTACTTCAAAGCTATTAATTTCCTCTGGATCCAGCTCTGCTACCATCTGCTCTCGCTGTAATCGATATAACTCTGTCGCTTGGGGCACACGATAACCCTGGGCAAGTTGGGTAAATAGTTGAAATTCACTATCTAACTGTAACAGAGCACCCAGTTTGGGGGAGATATTGCTAAATCCATCTTTTCGGTCACTCGGTCGGCTAAACCGGCAGCCGCCGAAGTCACAAGCCATTCCATTTTCATCGGTACGCCCGGAGAGCATGTTATTGTCGTAATTGTAACGTGCAGACTCAAACCTCACTCCGCCAGTAATTTCTAATTTATCACTAACCTGCCAGTTTACCGATGCGTAAGGAGCGAGATTCCAAGCCGTCACTTCGTAATCATAGTGCTTCCCCACAGGAATCGTCGCCTGAAGAAATTCAGATCCCTCGGTAGTACTCTCTTGCACCTCCAAGAGATATCCCTCGCTTAATTCAGTATCAATACCCGAAACCAGATTCAGTTTTTTATCCAGCTCAAGATAATAACCAGTTCTAATTCCAATACTTTCCTGACCATTTTCTTCCAAAGGCTGGCCCGGTAAATAATGTTGCAGAAAACGCATTTTGGTTTTTCGAAAATACGGCGACAACTGTATTTGGCTATCACGATTAATAGGTAAATCGATCAGGGAATACATCCTGATAGCATAGGCATCCCGAAATGCCTCTGGGTTGGGGTTTGTACGGCTCAATCGAGGATCTCGATAAGCGCTCTCTCCCTCAACGTAACCCGCAGTTTCCTGGTTCAGGTTTGTAGCTACCAAACGGGTTCGAACCCTGCTATCTCCGATGTGGCTAACATACTGAACACTGGCTTTTTGCTGATCCACACCGGAGTGATCTCTATAGCCACCATCGGTCGTCAGATACAAATCCGTACTTATTCCATCACCTTCAGTATTAAAACGATGATTCGCCGACACACCCACTCGGTAATAATCGTGAGGCCCCGTCTCAACATTGAGTAATCCACCCTCATCCTCAACAGGGTCACGGCTAATAATATTGATCAATCCATGCAGGGCATTTGATCCATATAGCGTACCAGCAGGCCCTCTTATGACTTCGATATGACGTGCTGTCTCACTAAAAGATTCAAATAACTCATTAATATTGCAAAAGCCATTTGCTCGCAGAGGAATACCATCCTCTGCTGTCAGAACTCCCCCACAAGCTCCCGCACCCGTCAGTACTGGGGAGCGCAGGGCAGGCAGATATTCCTGCCCATTTCCTCGAGCCAGATTTGCTCCGGGCACACTCGCCAAGCTTTGTTGGATATGGGTGTTACCCGCTTTCTTGAGCACATCATTATCGACAACAGAAATACTCTCTACCCGCTCCGCAATGCCCTGAGCATACCTGCCCGCTGTAACAACCAGGATCTCTATCTTTGTCTCATTACCATACGAAAAGTCAGAGAGGAAACATAACCAGACAGACACAAAAAATAATAAGGCTCCTTTTATTCCATGGATCATTTTCAACTTGGCCAAACTCCCTATAACTGATTTTATTTTTATCGTCGGATACTTCCCTTCAAACCTGATTATATCGGAAGTTGCAGCTGCTAAAGAAAAGTATGATCTGCCGCTTGGCCTGCCCCAAGCCTCATAAAAAGCGTTTCCTCCATTCTCAGCTATATCTTTTCTATTGACCCTCCAATATGTTTATCAACAAGCAAGCGTCACAAGCGGCGCTGAAGTTGAAATCCCCAAAGCTATTTTTAAAGGAATATCATGGCCTGGTTCTACTTAATACTCGCCGGACTATGCGAAATTGGTTGGGTGCTGGGACTGAAAATTTCACAGGGCAGTAACACCCGCCTTCTGGGTGTGGTTATGGCTGTGGTATTTATTGGGGTCAGTGGATTTCTTCTATGGCTGGCGCAGCGGGAGATACCTATTGGTACTTCCTATGCGGTCTGGACTGGAATTGGTGCCGCCGGAGCCTTTGCGGTAGGGGTGCTGTTCTTTGGAGACTCCACCAGCCTTGGACGCTACCTGGGAGTTTTGCTCATTATCTTAGGCGTTGTCACGTTAAAACTCTCTCATTAATTGAGAAGCACCCGGGAAAGTTCCCGGGCGCCAGTTCTATTAATCCTCTGAATATTTGTGTTTACGTGCCTGGTTTTGCACAGATCGATACATCTGGGATAGCGCTCTCTCCCCTGCCCGCTTCTGCGCGAGAGTTTGACCGTTACGGCTTAGTTCCTGTTGCAGTTTTTGCCAATTGCGCAAGCGCCGATCATCCAGCGAATCGCCCGTTATTGCCTCTTGTACCGCACAGCCTGGCTCTGACTGGTGCTGGCAGTCAGAAAAGCAACACTCTCTGGACAAGGCCTCGATATCAGAAAAAGTCTCCGCCACGCCATCTTCAACATGCACCAATCCTAGCTCCCGCATTCCAGGGCTATCGAGTAACAGCGCTCCCCAACTCAGGGAGTGAAGAGAGCGTTTCCGTGTAGTGTGACGTCCTTTACTATCGGCTTCGCGAATGGTCCCAGTCTCAGCCAGGGGTTCGCCATACAGCGCATTTAGCAAAGTGGATTTACCCACTCCAGAAGAACCTAACAGCGCGATAGTTTCCCCAGGTAAGCACCACTGGCGCAGCTGTGCCACGCTTTCTCGATCCAGGCTATTTACCATTGCAGCGGGTAATTCGCCGAATGGACGCAATGCCTGAAGAAAAGGGGCTGTATCTTCACACAGATCGGTCTTAGTCAGTATCAGGTGTGGGCTGCAACCAGACTCCCGAGCCAGAGCCAAATAGCGCTCAATACGTGAGAGGTTAAAGTCATCATTCAGAGACGAAACAATAAAAACACTATCGACATTGGCGGCGATCATCTGCACCTGATGCCCCCCAGGTGCCATGCGCTCAAACTGGCTGCTGCGGCTCAACAAACGCACGAAATATCCACTGCTCTTCTCTAACAACAGCCAATCCCCCACCGCGGGCAAATTAGCCACAAGACTCCCAGTTAGGGGAAGGGACACAGCCCCCTGCTCGCCGGCCAACTCCAGGCGACTGCGGTGTACAGCCATAACCCGCAGCGGCAAACACTGCTCGAGTTCTTCGAGCGTCAGCTGCTGTTGGAAAAAAGACTTCCAACCGAGTTTTTGCAGTGGAGAAGCTTCCCGCTCAATTTTGATAGATGGGGATTTAGTGCCGAATCTATTAACAGACCGGCGGGTAAAGTGAGATTTACTCAAGATTGAAACCCTCTGGGCGCAACAAAGCACCAAGCGACCGCACATACGCGGCCAACAGAGCTTTCTCAGGGAAAGCCCGACGTCTAGGAATCTATCGCCGGGCGTGGGCAGCTGGAGGCTGCTACTGGACCCGACGGAGGGTTGCAACAATCATCAATCATCCTCCGCAGTTATTGAGTTCTGGATTCCGCCATAGTACCTGGCGGGTTATGGGCAAATTAGCACTACCCGGGGATAGGAGCAAGGATAAAGCCGGGAAGCCTCTTAGTAATTGCCCCGCCACAAAAAGCAAAGCCGGCAAAAGCCGGCCTTCGAATCCGATTACAGCGAGTGCATCACCTTTCTCGACTCACCATAACCCGATCAGTTGAGTATAGATCCGGCTTTTTCTTTCGCCATCGCGTTTACTCGAAAAGCATCTTCTCCTGCGGGTGTTTCCACCAAGTGACGAATTTATAAAGGTTTTATGACACCCCCAACCACCTCCCCCAGACCTCCACCTCCTCGGGGTGGGAGGCCGTCAATGCGTGACTACGATTCAATACCAATTGAGAGAACCGCAACAAGTACAAAAAAAAAGGGAAGCGCTATGCCAACAACAAAATTTACAGGGCCCGGCACAAAGGCCGGGCTGATTCTGGGGGCAGTCTTCTGCTCCATCCAAATACCGGTGTGGGCATCTGACACACCAGACCCCACAGAGGTCAATATTCCCGGCAACCTACAAAGCCAACTGGGCTGCGATGGCGACTGGCAACCAGGTTGTGTCGCCACCCTGCTCAGCTATGACAGCGAAGACGACAAATGGCAAGGCAACTTTTGGATACCCGCCGGCAACTGGGAGTACAAAGCCGCTCTCAACAACAGCTGGGATGAAAATTATGGCTGGGGCGGCCAGCGGGACGGCGGTAATATTCCCCTTAGCCTGGATGAGGCCCGCGAAGTTAAATTTATCTACGACCACGAGAGTCACTGGATCACCGACAACCACAATAGCGTGGTCGCCACTGTAGCCGGCAACTTCCAATCCCTGCTGGGGTGCCCGGGAGACTGGCAACCCGGTTGCCTGCGCAGCTGGATGCAGGATGCCGATGGAGATGGCACCTACACCTTTATCACCTCAGCGCTTCCTGCCGGCTCCTATGAATTCAAGGTAGCCCTGCACGAAGGCTGGGAGGAGAGCTACGGCAACAATGGAGCCAACGTCAGCTTTACCGTGGCTGCCGATTACGATGAAATCTACTTTGCTTTTGACTCGAATAGTAAAGAAGTCACCGTCAGCAGTGATGGCTTCGCCAAGGGTGACCTGAGCAGCGATAAAGCTCACTGGGTGGATAGCAGCAGCTTTGCCTGGGATATCCAGGTGCAGGAAGGCACCAAGGTTAAATTGCACTACAGCAACACCGCCGAGCTAAAACTGGAGGACGGTGATATCCGTTCCGATGGCACCATCGATCTCACCCCTCTCGCCACCCTGCCCGACAGCGCCCAACAAAAATTCCCGCACCTGGCCAGTTTCAGTGCCTGGCAATTGCCGGGGCAGGCTTCCACTGGTGATCTGGTCACCCAGCAGCTGGCCCTCGCCGCTTACGATGCGGAGGGCACGTTACTGGATGCGACTGGTGTGCAGATGGCAGGCGCGCTCGATGATCGCTTCTACTACGACGGTGAACTCGGTGCCCGTGTCGGCGAGGAGAATATCCAGCTCGATCTTTGGGCTCCCACCGCACGGGCAGTAAAGCTGCACCTGTTTACAGACTCCAGCAGCGATAGCGCCGATCAGGTGGTATCCATGCTGCGCGATGAATCTACCGGGGTTTGGAGTGCCGATATCGACAAGCAGTGGGACCGCAGTTTTTATCTCTATGAGGTCGAGGTGTACTCCTACTTCAGCCGCCAGATTGAAACCAACCTGGTCACCGACCCCTATTCCCTGAGCCTCTCCATCAATAGTGGCAAAAGCCAGATCATTAACCTGAATGACCGGGACCTGAAGCCGCGCGGTTGGGATCGCCTGCGCAAGCCCAGGTTAACCCAGCCGGAAGATATCAGTGTCTACGAGCTGCACGTACGCGATTTCAGTATTGTGGATCAAACTGTCCCCGAAACAGAGCGCGGCACCTTCAAGGCTTTCACCCGCAAGCACAGCGACGGCATGCGCCACCTCAATAAATTGGCCCGCGCCGGCCTCACCCATATCCACCTGCTGCCGGCCTTTGACTTTGCCACAGTCAATGAGGATCGCACGCAGCAGCAGCAAACACCGGACCTCTCAGACTACGCGCCGGACAGCAGCGAGCAGCAGGCCCAGGTAGATGCGATTCGCGATACCGATGGCTTTAACTGGGGCTACGATCCATTGCACTACACGGTCCCCGAAGGCAGCTATAGCAGCGCTCCCGATGGACCTGCGCGCATTCGCGAATTCCGTCAAATGGTGCAAGGGTTATCTCACTCCGGCCTGCGACTGGTGATGGACGTGGTTTACAACCACACCAGCTCCTATGGCCAATACGACAACTCCGTACTCGATAAAATCGTCCCCGGCTATTACCACCGCCGCAATCTGGAGGGCGGAGTGGAGATGAGCAGCTGCTGCGCAAATACCGCCAGTGAGCACGCCATGATGGAAAAGCTGATGATCGATTCCCTGGTCACCTGGGCCCGGTCCTACAAGGTGGACAGCTTCCGTTTCGATCTGATGGGACATCACAGCCTCGACAATATCCTCAAGGCGCAAGCGGCACTGCAATCACTGACCCCGGCAGCCGATGGTGTCGATGGCAACGCTATCTATTTGTACGGTGAAGGCTGGAATTTTGGCGAGGTGGCTGACGATGCTCGCTTTGTACAGGCCCGCCAGGGCAATATGGCCGGCAGCGGTGTCGGCACCTTTAACGATCGCCTGCGCGATTCCGTGCGTGGCGGCAACCCCTTCGGAGGCTTTGAGGAGCAGGGCTTTGGTACCGGTCTGTTCACCGACAGCAACGGTAAGTTTGAGGGAGAAGATGAGCGTGCCACACTGCTAACCCTGGCAGATAAAGTCCGCGTTTCCCTCGCCGGCAACCTGGCGGATTATCCTTTTGAAGATGCCAACGGCAATATCATTACCGGCAGCGAGCTGGTCTATAACGGCCAGCCCACCGGCTATACCGCCGACCCGCAGGAATCCATTAATTATATTGCCGCCCACGACAACGAGACGCTGTTCGACGGAGTACAGATCAAAGCCAGCGACAGCGCCGACTTGGCTGAACGAGTGCGTATCCAGGCATTCAGTAATTCCCTGGTTCTGTTCGCCCAGGGAGTGCCGTTTATCCACGCAGGCCAGGATTTCCTGCGCTCAAAGTCGATGGATCGGGACAGTTACAACTCCGGTGACTGGTTTAATGCACTGGACTTCAGCCTCGCCACCGATAATTGGGGTGCGGGTTTACCTATCGCAGATAAAAACGAAGATAACTGGTCCCTGATGCAACCTTTACTGGCAAACCCGGAACTGGCTCCCGAGCGCCGACACCGCTTGTGGAGTTCTGCTCTATTCCGCGAGCAACTGGCGATTCGCAACAGCTCTCCCCTGTTCCGCTTGTCTGATGCAGAGTCCGTAGAGGCACACCTTAATTTCCTCAACACCGGACCCGACCAGATTCCTGGGCTGATTGTGATGGAGTTATCCGATTCCAGTGGCAGCATCGATCGCCGCTTTGAACGAATTGTGGTGCTGTTTAATGGCGATGACGAATCATTAGAATTTACCAGCGAAAACCTTATTGGTGAGTACCTATTCAAGCACCCACGTCAGCGCCGATCAGTAGACTCACGCCTGCACAAAGTAAAATTTGATAGGAGCAGCGGCACCTTTACTCTGCCCGGCCGAACTACCACAGTATTTGTGCAGCCACGCCGTAGATATTAATTCTTTATAAATTTTGAAAGGCCGGATTTTCCGGCCTTTTTTTCATTTTTTAGAAACTAATTTCCCGGCTCTCACCAAGTAATCAGCTCGCAATTGTCATATTCCGCAGATTGATTTAGCGTGTACCTAAATAATAAATAGGTGTACAAATCATGAAGCGTCTCCTTCTCTGCGGCATCGCAACTCTTCTCTCATCCGCGACACTGGCAAAAACTACTGTTATCCATGCAGGCACACTCCTCGCCGTTCCCGGTGAGAAACCTTTGCAAGAGCAAAGTGTAATTATCGAGGACGGCAAGATCAGTGCTGTCAGATCCGGTTATGTAAGCCCGGATAACGCTGAAGTCATTGATCTTAAGAATAGTTTCGTAATGCCGGGCTTAATGGATATGCACGTGCATTTACAAGGTGAGCTGGGCCCTAAAAATGATACCGAGGCTCTCAAGATGTCCATGCCGCTGACCCAGATGCGCTCGCAAATGTTTGCCATGCGAACCCTGGAGTCTGGTTTTACCACTGTGCGCGATGCTGGTAACAGTGGTGAAGAAATGTATGCGATGCGCGATGCGATCAATAAAGGTTGGGTAGATGGCCCGCGAATTGTTGCAGCCGGCAGGGTGGGAATAACTGGTGGCCACGCAGATATCAGCGGGGTCAGTCCAGAGCTAATGGAGCTGCATGATGACAAGACCAAAACTGTATGCGACGGCCCCTACGAGTGCCGACGCGCGACCCGCCATGCGATCAAATATGGTGCTGACTTTATCAAGATTACCTCTACCGGTGGTGTGCTCACCGATCGCGCTACCGGAACTGGTCAGCAGATGGAAATGGATGAGTTAAAAGAGGTGGTCCTTGCAGCCAAACGTATGGGCCGCAAGGTGGCCAGTCATGCGCATCAGGAAGAAGGCATTATCGCCGCACTGGAGGCTGGTGTAGACAGTATTGAGCACGGCACCTACGCAGGTCCCCGCGCCCATAAGTTATTTAAAGAAACCGGCGCTTATCTGGTTCCGACACTTCTCGCCGGCGATACTGTGGTACAGCTGGCAAAAAATACCGATGTCTTATCTGAGGCTCAGAAGGAAAAAGCCATTCGTGTTGGCACAGACATGCGCGGCAATTTCCGTAAAGCGGTCAATGCCGGAGTAAAAATTGCTTTCGGTACCGACTCAGGTGTATCCAAGCACGGCATCAATGCCCGCGAGGCGGTACTGATGAGTGAAGCCGGTATGGACAATATGGCCATCCTGCAATCCGCTACCGTTAACGCCGCCGACCTGATCGATATGAGCGATTCACTGGGCACCATTGAGTCCGGTAAGTACGCCGATATTATCGCCACCGATGGCTCGCCACTGGATAATATCGATGAACTTTTAGATGTGGATTTTGTGATGAAAGGGGGCAAGGTCTTTAAGAATTAAAAGCCTCTGAATAGTTTAATAGCGAAATTAAAATATTCGAACCCAGTTTTAATTAATTTCTACAAAATAAAAAAGGCCGGATAACTCCGGCCTTTTTTATTGGGGTGCTTAAAGAAAAGTGAAAGTTAGTTTTCCTCTTTTCCTTCTTCATCCTCATTTTCGATCAGGTGACCAAGTTTGCCTTTTTTAGTGGACAAATACTTGGCATTGTGGGGATTGCGCCCAGACTGGTGCGGCAGGCGCTCAGTCACATTGATGCCCAAGTCCTCCAGCGCTTTTACCTTACGCGGGTTATTGGTCATCAAGCGAATGGCATGAATACCCAGGTGTTCGATCATTGCTTTCAGAATTGAGTAATCCCGCATATCCGCGCCAAAGCCCAACTGCTCATTGGCTTCCACCGTATCCGCACCACAATCCTGCAAGTGGTAAGCGCGAATCTTATTTAACAGACCGATACCTCGGCCCTCCTGGCGGAGATAGAAAATAGCTCCACGCCCCTCCATCGCTATGCGATGCATCGCATGTTGTAGCTGGGCACCACAATCACAGCGCAGGGAGAAAAGTGCATCCCCGGTCAGGCACTCAGAATGAATACGGGCCAACAGAGGCTCTTCGGTATCGAAGTCACCCATGGTGAGTACCACGTGCTCTTTTCCGGTTTCCACTTCCTCGAAACCGTGCATCTCAAACATACCCCAAGAGGTGGGCAATTTTGAGGATTCCACAAAACGAATGGTCAACTTAATACCTCTTTAAATCAGTGTCGAGCGCGCAGTAGCAGCACGCCGCCCTGCTGTTCCATATCAACCCGACTGAGAAAACTATTGCCGAGAAGCACTACGCTGGGAAAATCATCGGAGTGTACAGTCGCATCAACATTGTGAAGCTTGATTCCGCCAATGGTTACACTGTTCAAGCTCACTTTGTAAGCCCTGGTAACCCCATTGGCAGTGGAAACCCGTATTTCTTGTGCAGTATCCAAATTCAAACCGAGACGGCGAGCGGTGGGATAATTGAAGGCAATGCTGGTAGCACCGGTATCCACCATCATCGGCACTCTCATACCATTAACCCAGGCATCCGTCATGTAATGACCCCGGCTATCAGCGGAAAGCCGTACTTCAGCTTTCGCCGCCTTGGCAAAACTTGTTGCTATAGGTGCATCCAAGGTCAGCTTTTGCTCCCGTCCAGACACACTAATCCGTGCATAACGAGTAGTCGCTTCCAACAGGGTGACACCCTCTGGGGATTTTTGTCCCGCCTTAAGAATTTTCTGGCGGCCATCAATTTCCAGCATGGCGCTATCGCCAAATAATCCCTTTAATTGAACCTGCTGTGCATTAGCACTCAGAGCAATCAAGAGACTTAAAAAAAATACAAAATAGCTGCGCATTGATCTTCCCTATCAATCTAAGCGCCCAGTACCCACGCCGTTAATTGCAGTACCAGGGACGCATAAACGGCGGCCAGTATATCGTCGAGCATAATCCCAACGCCACCTTGCACCTTGCGATCAGCCCAGCCAATGGGCGGGGGCTTGGCAATATCAAATATCCGGAAGAGGACAAAGCCGTATAGCGCCCAAGCCCAACCTGCAGGAGCCATAAACATGGTGAGCCAGTAGCCCACCATTTCATCCCAAACAATACCGCCGTGATCGTGAACTCCCATTTTCTTGGCAGCTGCACCACATAGATAGCAACCTACCACACCGGTGACAGACACAATGGCCAGATACCAGAATGGAGGCAAATCCTTCATCAACCACCAAAAAGGAATCGCTGCCAGGGTACCAAACGTACCCGGCGCTTTGGGTGCCAGCCCGGAGCCGAACCCAAATGCCAACAGTAAGGTGGGATCGCGCAACAGCTGGGAAAATGTCGGGTTGTTAATGCTCATATTATTGAATTCTCACAAAGGCACTATGGTCTACACAATGACTTAAAAGTGCCTATAGCCTGGCGATTGAGCAACCCAGGGATTGCCGTGATAGGAGCAACGTACCTGCGGCTCCCCCTCAACGAGTTTCCCTATGGGTGTAAAACCCAGTTGACGAACTTGCTCAACTGCGGCTGCCGGTGCGGTAAAACAAAGCTGGTAGTCATCCCCTCCACAGGCCGCCAGCTCTACGGCAGTATCAGCTGCCAATCGATTGGCTAGGGGGGCTATGGGCAGAGACTCCAGGTTTATTTCTGCTGCCACACCGCTCGCTTTGCAGATATGGCCCAGATCCCCCAGTAATCCGTCGGAAATATCCAACGCACTGGTAGCAATGCCTGCAATCGCGTTGGCAGTTTCTAATTGCGGCTCGGGAAAATAGAAAGCCTGCTCCGCTTCCCGCCGCACTGACTCAGTCACATTCCGCTCTGCCAAAACAACGGGCAGGGCTGCTGCGGCAGCGCCCAGTGGGCCGCTCACATAAATATTGTCGCCGACAGAAGCGCCATCCCGCCGGAGGGGCTTTTCGGTATGGCCGATCACCTGAATCGTAATGGACAAGGGGCCAGCGGTAGTGTCACCACCCACAAGGGAAACCCCAAACTTGCCAGCAGTTTCCAGCAGGCCACTGGCGAATTTCTCCAGCCAAACGGAGTCGCTATCGGGTAAGGTCAGGGCAAGGGTAAACCAGAGGGGGCGGGCATTCATTGCCGCCAGATCACTGATATTCACACGCAGTGCACGGCTCGCAACCATGAATGGGTCAGCACCTGCGGGGAAGTGACGGCCTGCTACCAGGGTGTCCATAGAAGTGGCCAGCTGCCCGCTGACAGGTGCTTGCAATAGCGCGCAGTCATCGCCAATCCCCAGGGCTACACCTTCGCCCTGGGGAGCGCGGGCGAAGTAATCGCGGATGATCTCAAACTCCCCCGGCGCTTTAGACATAATTGCTGGCTCAGCCCTTCTTGTCTGCGGCTACCTCTGCCGAGCGCAGGTCCGCAGCGGTCTTATCCAAAATGCCATTGATAAACTTGAAGGCATCGGTGGGACCAAATTTTTTCGCCAGGGCCACCGCCTCATTAATGACAACCTTGTAAGGCACATCGATACGGTTTTTCAGCTCGTAAGTGGCCATGCGCAACAGCGCGCGGGATACAGGGTCCAGGTCTTCCACTTTGCGATCCAGGTGCGACGTGTAAGCGCCCTCTACCTCATCGAGGTTTTTCGCTACGCCGTGGAAAATATCACGAAAATATTCCACGTCGGTTTTGCTCATATCATTATCGGCGTGAAACTCGGCCTCAATGGAATTAAGGCTGGCGCCGGCCATCTGCCACTGATAGAGCGCCTGCATGGCGTAGTGACGTGCCTTACGGCGGGCGGATGCAGTTACGGTCATTGTCTTTTCCGGTAGATACTTCACAGAATGGGCTGCACCGACACACCTTTTGTGCCGGCGCGCCGGCAATTAAATCTTGCCGAGTAGGGAAACCATTTCCAGGGCGGTTTCGGCAGCTTCACAACCTTTGTTGCCAGCCTTGGTGCCGGAGCGCTCGATAGCCTGCTCAATGGAGTCCACTGTCAGCACGCCAAAGGTGACGGGAATGCCAGTATTCATGGATACCTGAGCCAGGCCTTTGGTGCACTCGCCAGCCACATACTCAAAGTGCGGGGTGCCACCACGGATAACCGCACCCAGGGCAATAATGGCATCAAACTTTTTAGTCTCAGCCAGCTTCTGTGCCGCCAGGGGAAATTCGAATGCGCCCGGGGCGTAGTAGATAGTGATATCTTCATCCTTGATACCCTTGCGGCGCAGGGTGTCCAGTGCACCATCCTTTAGGCTTTCAACCACAAAGCTGTTCCAGCGGCTCACCAACAGTGCGTATTTGCCCGTACTGCCGACAAAGTCCCCTTCGATCACTTGAATATTGCTCATAATTTTCAATCCGTATTTCTTGTCCATCGCCGCCGCTATCAGGACAGTAGCGGCGCTTCAGTATTGTTACTCTTTTATTAGGGTTGCGGCGCCTCTACGTTCAGGTATTCCTCTACTTCGAGATCAAACCCGGAAATAGCACTGAACTTGAACGGTGCGCTCATCAGACGCATTTTGCGCACCTTGAGATCCCGCAGAATTTGCGAACCGGTACCTACCTGCTTGTACACCAGGTCCTGGCTAGGGCGCTGTTGCTTGCCGCTGATCAGCCAATCAATACTCTCTTCGATTTCTTCGGTGGTTTCGTTGTGGCAGATCAGTACCACAACACCCTTGCCCTCTTCTTCAATACGCTGCATCGCGCGACGGAAGGTCCACGGGGTGAATTTTTCATCGCCGCGCTGAATCGTAAGCACATCGCGCAGAGTATTTCCCACATGCACACGAACCAGGGTCGGCTCTTCTGGGGTGGGGTCGCCTTTAACAAAGGCAAAGTGGCGCTCGCGGCGGGCCTTATCGAGATAAGTGCGCAGCTTGAACTCACCGAACTCGGTGCGCACCTTGCGCTCATTAACGCACTCAACGGTTTTCTCATTCAGGGCGCGATAGGTAATCAGGTCGGCGATAGTGCCGATCTTCAGGTTGTGCTCTTTCGCGAACTTTTCCAGGTCCGGGCGGCGGGACATGGTGCCGTCTTCATTCATGATCTCAACAATCACCGCAGCCGCCTCAAAACCCGCCAGGCGGGCCAGGTCGCAACCGGCTTCGGTGTGGCCTGCGCGGCTTAATACACCGCCGGGCTGGGCCATAATGGGGAAGATATGGCCGGGCTGTACAATATCGCTGGGCTTGGCATTTCTGGCCACAGCGGCGCGAACCGTGCGCGCGCGATCGGCGGCGGAAATACCGGTGGTGACACCCTCTGCCGCCTCAATGGATACGGTGAAGTTGGTGCTGAACTGGGCTCCGTTGTCCCGCGACATCAGCGGCAGGTCCAACTGCTCACAGCGCTCTTTGGACATGGGCATACAAATCAGGCCACGGGCATGAGTGGCCATAAAGTTGATGTCTTCAGCGCGAATCTGCTCCGCAGCCATCACCAGGTCGCCCTCGTTCTCGCGATCTTCATCATCCATCAGGATTACCATTTTGCCCTGGCGGATATCGTCGATCAGTTCTTCAACCGTATTTAGTTCCATGGTTAACTCTGGATAAATTTATCAATTGCAAATAGAGCGGCTATCGCTGCTGTTTTCGCCGTGGTGCACGGCCCATCTTTAGCGCTTGTAAAACCCGTTCTGGGCCAAAAATTCGAGGGTCATGCCCCCACCACTAGGCTTGGCTGCCTCATCACCGAGGAGTAGCCGCTCCAAGTAGCGCGCAATCAGGTCCACTTCCAGGTTGACCCGAGTACCGGCGGTATAGCCGGCCATAATCGTTTCCTGCAACGTGTGTGGCACTATGGTGAGTTCAAACTCAGCCCCATCCACGGCATTGACCGTGAGGCTGGTGCCGTCGACGGTGATAGACCCTTTATGGGCAATATAGCGAGCCAGATTTTCCGGTGCGCGCAGGCGGAACCGCTCGGCGCGAGCCTCGGACTTGCGCCATACCACCTCGCCAATACCATCCACATGGCCGCTGACAATGTGTCCACCCAGGCGGGTCTGGGGTGTCAGTGCTTTTTCCAGATTGACCCGGTCGCCTTTTTTCCAGCGGCCCACCGTTGTCACATCCAGGGTTTCCGCAGAGACATCCGCCCAGTAACCATCACCGGGCAGGTCAACAACCGTGAGACAAACACCATTGGTGGCAATACTGTCCCCCAGTTGCACATCACCCAGATCCAGCTTACCGCTGCGCACACGCACACGCAGGTCGCCGCCCTGGGGTTTTAACTCTGCAATCTCGCCTAAGGCTTCAATAATTCCGGTAAACATCAGCGCTCGATATCGGTTGTTGCAGTAATGCGCCAGTCGTGACCAACTGCGCGCATATCGGTAATCGTAATCGGCAGCATCGAGCCCATACGCTCGATAGGCAGTTCAAACAGCGGTCGCCCGGTGCTACCCAGCAGTTTTGGCGCCATATAAACAATTATTTCGTCGACATGGCCCCGGTAGAGGAATTCACCAGAGAGGGTCGCACCGCTCTCTACCAAAACTTCATTGCACTGGCGTCGCGCCAACTCCTTGAGCAGGGCGAGCAGGTCTACGCGGCCCTCTTTGTCGTGGGGTAAAACCACGACTTCCGCACCCGTTTTCTCAATACGCTCGCGGCGCTCGGCCTCCGCGCGCTCTGTCGTGCACACCAATGTGGGGGCATCCCCCTGCAAAATAAAGGCTCTCGCTGGGGTGCGCAGCTGGCTGTCAACAATTACCCGCAGCGGCTGCACTTCGGCGGCTCGCTCTGCGGCCAGCATTTCCAGTGCCATTTCATCGGCGCGCACATTGAGATTGGGATTGTCGAAGCGCACCGTCTCAACCCCGGTAATCACTGCACAACTGCGAGCGCGCAGGCGCTGTACATCGGCGCGAGCCGCAGGGCCCGATACCCACTTTGATTCCCCACTGGCCATAGCGGTGCGCCCATCCAGGCTCATGGCGGATTTGCTTCGCACCAGGGGCAGTCCCAGGGTCATACGCTTGATAAAGCCGGGGTTTAGAGCGCGACACCTCTCTTCCAGGATGGGGCCTTCCACTTCGATCCCAGCATCGCGCAATATTTGCAATCCGGCACCGCTGACATTCGGATTCGGATCCTGCATTCCGTAAATAACCCGGGCCACGCCGGCCTTTACCAGCGCCTCGGCACAGGGACCTGTGCGGCCGGTATGGCTGCAGGGCTCAAGAGTGACATAAACCGTAGCCCCCTGAGCCAGGTCGCCGGCATCACTCAAGGCTTCGATCTCAGCGTGGGGTTCGCCGGCCCGCTTGTGCCAGCCTTCGCCGACAACATTGCCATCCCCGTCAGTAATCACACAGCCCACTCGCGGATTCGGCATAGTGGTGTAGAGACCGCGCTCTGCCAACTGAATAGCGCGGGCCATCAGTGCTTCCGCACTGTGTACAACAGTTTGACTCATTCTGTCTTCGATCCCTTACTGGTCAGTCGCTCAATCTCTTCTCTAAACTCGCTGACATCCTCAAAACGGCGATAGACAGAAGCAAAGCGCACATAGGCCACCTGGTCCAGCTCACGCAGCTGCTCCATCACCAATTCACCAATAGCACGCGCCGGCAACTCCCGTTCTCCGGTCGCCTGCAGGGCGTGTTTTATTTGAGATACCGCCGACTCCACCCGCTCAATACTCACCGGGCGCTTTTCCACAGCGCGCTGAATACCCGCGCGCAGCTTGTCTTCATTAAACGGCTCGCGCTGGCCGTTTTGCTTGATCACTCGCGGCAGCAGCAGCTCCGCAGTTTCAAATGTGGTAAACCTCTCGTGGCACTCCAGGCACTCGCGCCGGCGGCGTACTTGGTCGCCCTCAGCCACCAATCGGGAATCGACTACTTTTGTTTCTTCTGCGCTGCAGAACGGACAGTGCATGTGGGATTATCCCCGGAATGGAAAATGGGCCGCAGTTTACCACAGCCGTTGCACTGTGTGACCGCGGCACGCACAGCCACAGTGCATCGCAAATTCAACATGGACACATAAAAAAAGCGGCTCTATGAGCCGCTTTTTTGTCAGCAATGCTGATCAGCCTTTTTTATACACAGGAAACTCTGCGCAAATACCCAGAACCTTCTGCTTCACATCGGCGATAGTGGCTTCAACATCACCTTTCTCCAGTGCGTCCAGCACGTCGCAGATCCAGTGAGTGAGCTGTTGGGTTTCCTTTACACCAAAGCCGCGAGTGGTAATTGCCGGGGTACCAACACGCAGGCCGCTGGTAATGAAAGGAGAGCGCGGGTCGTTAGGTACCGCGTTCTTATTAACGGTGATGTTGGCATTACCCAGGGCTTCATCCGCATCTTTACCGGTGTACTCTTTACCAATCAGGTCAACCAGCATCAGGTGATCATCGGTCCCACCGGATACAATGTTGATACCGCGATCGAGGAAGGTCTCCGCCATTGCGCGGGCATTTTCCACAACCTTCTTCTGGTAGGCCTTGTATTCGGGGGTCATGGCCTCTTTGAAAGAAACCGCTTTCGCCGCGATCACATGCATCAGCGGGCCACCCTGGCCACCGGGGAATACGGCGGAGTTGAGCTTCTTCTCAATTTCTTCGTTGGCGCGCGCCAGGATGATACCGCCGCGCGGGCCGCGCAGGGTTTTGTGAGTAGTAGAAGTCACAACATCGGCGTGGGAGATTGGGGAGGGATACTCACCAGCGGCAACCAGACCTGCAATGTGAGCCATATCCACAAACAGGTAAGCACCCACTTTGTCAGCGATCTCGCGGAAACGCGCCCAATCCATCACTCGGCTATAGGCAGAGAAACCAGCCACGATCATCTTCGGCTTGTGCTCAAGCGCCAGGCGCTCAACTTCCTCGTAATCCACTTCGCCAGTTTCCGGGTTCAGACCGTACTGCACTGCATTGTAGATCTTGCCGGAAAAGTTAACGCGGGCACCGTGGGTAAGGTGGCCACCGTGGGCCAGACTCATGCCCAGTACAGTGTCACCTGGGGCGCAGAGCGCCTGGTAAACAGCCGCATTAGCCTGTGATCCTGAGTGCGGCTGCACATTGGCGTAGTCAGCACCAAACAGCTCCTTGGCGCGCTCAATGGCCAGGGTTTCCACTTTGTCCACGTACTCACAACCGCCGTAATAACGCTTGCCTGGATAGCCCTCGGCATACTTGTTAGTCAGGCTGCTGCCCTGAGCTTCCATTACCATTGGGCTGGTGTAGTTCTCAGAGGCGATTAACTCGATATGGTCTTCCTGACGAGAGTCTTCCTCCTGGATGGCTTCCCAAATTTCCGGGTCGTAAGAAGCTAAAGTGACAGATGAATCAAACATGGTGTTCCCTCGGTAAAGCGGGCTTGAGTAGAGGCTTGTAAAACTCGATACCACAGCGCCCAGACTTATGAGTAGGACCAAAGGCTCCCAGCGTGGGATGGCCCTACTGCTCAATGCATTCTGGGCATTTTAGAAAGGCGCGCATTGTACACCAAGGGCAGCATGAATGCGCAAATGCAGAGACGTGGCGGGACCAACCCGTCCACCTTGAAAAGACGGTCAGAATTTGTACACCACAGAGCCAGACCAGTAATTCACGTCGGACTCAATGATGGTGTAATCCAGTTCCAGGGTCGCCTCGTCGGTCAGTTTGAAACCAGCCCCGAGCCCGGCAGATGCCCCGTTATCCGAGTACTCTTTCTCCCAATTATCTATCTCCAACTCCTCATGGAGGTAGCCGATACGACCTTTCAGATAAATGTTGCCCGGGCTGCGGTAGGTGGCATAAACAGCTTGTGTTGCCAGGGAGTAGTTGTAATCGTACCAGTAGTAGTCGAACTCACCATCAATGACAGAGTCGGTGACTTCTGCCTCGAATCCCCAGCCAGAACCCCAGGTATAACCGGCTCGAATCCCCCCATTTAAAGGACTCTCCCCCCTGGCATCAACATCCAAAACACCGAAAACGCCACCGATATACGCACCCTGCCCATAAGCGGTAGCGGAACACAACAGAGCGGTAACTGCAGCCATTGCCTTGAGATTAAAGCCCACCATCTTCCCCTTAAATCTCGAAGTCTGATCAAAGGGCAGGGATTATAGGGGCACAATCAACTGGCACAAGTGTTCACTTAGACAGGTCAGTATGTAACCTGGGAGCTTTTAAAAAGAGGCGTCACCATTAGTCAAACTTAGGAAAGGGGCAATTAAAATCTCAAGCTAAACCCGCCTGACCAATAACTGACATCCTTCTCTAATACGGTGTACTCAAGCTCCAGATGATAAATTTCATTCAGGCTATAACCAATTCCAGCCCCTAAGCTGACACCCAAGTCATCACTACTTGCGCTGCCAACAGAAACGTCTTCATAGAGAAGGCCCAGGCGTCCTTTCAGGTACCAGTCCCCCTCTGTTCTGTAAGTCGCATAAGTAGCAAGAGTGCGTATGTCTACATCCACATTCCGACCATAAGCCTCAGTCTCACCACTTAATAGTGAACTGGTATATTCACCTTCCACCCCAAAACCCGAGGCCCGCACATAACCTGCTCGCAGTCCCAAATTCAGTGGATTATCGACCCCCTTGAAATCAAAATCTGTTATTCCGGCCACGCCCCCCCAGTAGGCGCCCTCGGCAATTGCGCCCGCTGAAACAACGAGTGCCAGCATACCTATACCAGCCTTAACTATTTTCATTAACACTCCCATCCTTTTGCATTAACTTTGTCGTGACACATAAATAGAGCGCTGCGGAATAATTCGATGACAACCTACGACTTCAGCACCAATAAATTTATTGAACAACGGGAAACATCGCAGCATGCTTAAATGTGCAACAACACGTCATTAGAAATTATTAAAATATGAAGGATCAGACACACCCTTATCTAGGTCCGACAGAAGAGCGTACTTGTGGAAAAAACTGAAGAAAGGGCTACTCGAAAATAGGTTTAATTTATCTTGTGGTCAAATACAACGAGGTACAGATAAGAGTTGACCCAAGGAATTCAGCGGCATGGTCAGCCTCATACCTATTGATAACCCCAGCCCTCCCCTGAGTAGGTAGCGGTAAATTCCACCTTGAGTCCCACTAAGTCCCCCTCACTTGATCCAAATCAACTTTGGATTGGTACATATGGCAACAATAGACCCATCGACAAATCGCGGAGGTCTGGGATGAATGCCATCTACCGACAACTGTGCTGTGACCATAAACATATGCAAGAGTTGCTCAACGCCTTTGAGCAATTACTCCTGGATCTTTTTGGCTGCGGCGACCGCGATCCAAACACCTTGTCATTGATCCTTGATGCTTTGGATTATTTATCGGCGTACCCGGATAGGTATCACCACCCAGTTGAGGACTTAATATTTTCCCGGCTGTTGACTAAGCCAGTACATGACAGGGAATCAATTTACGAAGCGCAAATGCAGCATGAAAATATAGCCGCAGCGACAAAACATATGTGCGCTTTATTTTACGCTATTGCCAATGATGCGACCGTTGAACGGAGAGTGCTGCAAGGAGCTTGCAACACCTACCTGAAGCTGCAACGCAAGCATATGGACTTAGAAAATAAATCTATTTTTCCACAGATCGAACAGTACCTAGGGACTACCGACTGGATTTATATTCAGAAACAGGTCAGTGAATTAAGCTGCAGATATTTCGACAGGGCAACCAGAAAAATTTACGAGTCCCTGCACGAAGATCTGACACAACATCAAATGCCCGCGCAGGCATTAGCTTAGGTCACCAAAACAGCAGGAGGAAATGTTAATGCAGTTTAAACGCCACGGCATATCCATTGGCATGGAACGCATAAATGATGAGTTTTTCCTTTACATAAAGGCAATTGGTGAGTTAACCCATGAGGATTATGAGCATATAACACCACTATTAGAATATGCTCTGGAAGGGGTAAAAAAACCTCAGGTTCAATTACTGATTGATCTCCGGGATTTCGAGGGCTGGGGGATGCACGCGATCTGGGATGAGTTCAAGCTGGCCTTAAAGCACGGCAATGAATTCTCGCATGTCGCTGTACTTGGGGATGAGGAGTGGCAGCAAATAGCCACAAAAGTCGGGAGCTGGTTTGTTAGCGGTGAAGTCCGCTATTTCAAACAGCAACAAGAGGCCATGGATTGGCTACAGGAAACAAGGAAGACGGGTATTGGTCACAAGGAATCTGAAAAGGAATTAGCTTTCTCCACACACTCCTGATAAGTAGTGGATTAAGGGGGCGTTTACGCCCCCCTTTTTTTGCCCGTAAATTACTCAGTTACTTATTTCTAAGTATTCACCTTCCTCTTTTTACTGTCCCAGGAAGGCGTTCCCAATATAAGATTACCTACGCTCAACTCGTTGCGGCAAAAAGAACAGTAAATATTCTCATAGTGTAAGTTGTTCCGATGCAGAATATTGAGCACATCAGCCAGGGTTGGACTCTTTTGATTGTGCCTATTTCGAATCGTCAAGAAGTTAGCTTCCATCTTTGTGGTGTACAAAGAAGCACCAACTTTTGCGTCATACAGAGACTTTTGAAAGGGATCATTTAAGTCATATTGCTGCAGTCTTGCCTGATTCCGAATAGCTTTCACATTGTGATTATGGGCTTCATCCACAACATTCTGAATCTGAGCGTAACTCTCACCATCATTAATAAATCGACGCGATAGGCGACCAAAAATCTGTCCGGCTGTACTGCCGTGGTACCCCTGAAATTTTTTTAACATATAGTTACGGCATATCTTACCCTTGCCAATATGCTCATGAACTTTTGCTTTCCCATCTACAACATCTTGTAGGCCAGGATCTTCCAACGTGTAACCGTGAGGTGCAAAGAAAAGCAGGTTGTCGCCACCGTGACCTTTATTATAAAAAACCTGCTTGGTTGCGGCACCGTGGGCAGAAATCACCAGGGACGGCGCATCCCCAACATTGGTACCTTCCGGTGCAAAAATTTTGACTAAATCCAATTCACGAACAGGCATATGACACCTATCTAACGTCGAGTACAGAAATAAGAGGGTCACCCCTCCAAACAAAACAACCGTACTAACAACCTACTATGACCAATCATCCATACTCAAGTTTTATTGCATGATTTTTGACATTAGTCACGAAGAGGAAAATTTTTTGGACTAAGTATTAGTCAAATGAGTGAGGTATGAAATAAATATGACAAAAATAAGGAGGAATTGAGGAAAAAAGTTTAGGCTCGGCAAGCTCAAAGAAGTGAGCCGTAACAAATTGGTAGATGGTGACCCATAATAAAAATGCATTCACATTTCTAGCTTAACGGACACCATCTTTTCTCTACTTAAGAATTGAATACGAAGTTAAAAGACACCGTTTAGGTGGTTGGTCGCTGCATTTTGCTGTCCCAGGATGGAGTTCCAATAAGGATATTGCTAAAACTCACTTCGCTTCGACAAAAAGAACAATAGATATTTTCATAGTGAAGATTATTTCTATGCAGAATGTTTAGAACATCCACTAAGGTGGGGTTATCCATTTTTACTCTATTGCGAATAGTCAATAAGTCCGCCGACATTACCGGCTTAACCCCTTTCTTAATATAAGGTTGATGCATGGGATTATTGGGATCCAGATTTCGCACCATCTCATTGTGCTCATGGGCATTATCTACAGCCTTTTGCACATCGGCATAGCTCTCACCTTTAATAAAATGGCGAGTAACGCGGCCTAGAATCTGACCGGTTGTTGACCCGTGATACCCCTGAAATTTGCTCAGGGTATAGTTATGACAAACCTTTCCCTTACCAACCCACTCATGATATTTGGCATTGCCACTCAAGACGCTACCAATACCCGGATCATTTAGAGAGTAACCATGGGGAGAAAAGAAAAAGAGGTTATCCCCTCCGTGTCCTTTGGGATAAAAAATTTGCTTGGTTGTTGCACCGTGAGCAGAAATTACCAGGTTGGGAGCATCTCCCACTTGTGTTCCTTCCGCTGCAAAAATCTTAACTAGATCAAATTCTCTGACAGGCATACTTCCCTTCCTCTCACTTCTTATTTTTTTGAGGCTTACTGACTAGCGCTCTGTGACAAAGGCTACTATGGCTTATTGGATATTTGCTAGAGGTGTGAAATACAAAAAATACCAGGCAAGAGAGCTACAAATATCCAGGCTATACAGCCAAACCCTCTTAAACAAAGGAGAAAAGAAAACACTTCCAAAATGGTGACACCAAATTAGAACCATCGTACCCTTTTAAGACGGCAGTATTCGCAGCTATTCTGGCTAAAATGACCCAGATACTGCCGAAATAGACAAGGAATAAAAATTAAAATTAGGAGGCTTTATGCGCCAGCGTGCTCAATAGCCGCTATAAAAAAGAAGCGTTAGGTTCCAGAAAATCAATTGGAAAAGTGAAAAACCTGTACGGCTATCAGTCGTAGCCACAATGGGTTCCAGCCAATTCACTCAACGCCAACAAGTCAAGGATTTCAACCATTCGACCACTAACATTCACCAGTCCATCTCGCTGAAAACGCGAAAATAAACGGCTCACCGTCTCCGCTGTTAACCCCAAGTAATTGGCGATGTCCGTTCTCGGCATAGAGAGTACAAATTCACGGGGGGAGTAACCACGACATGCATAGCGACTGGAAATATTAATCAACAATGCCGCTAAGCGAGCATCAGCAGCACGCTTTCCCAGCAACATTAAGATTTCATTTTCCTGCCGCAACTCTTCGGAAAAAATGCTATAGATTTGCTGCTGCAGTGCTGGAACTTCCTGAGCTAAGGTTTCCAGTTGGTCAAATGGCAACAAGCACACACTGCTATCTTCCAGTGCCTCCGCATAACTGGGGTGAACCCGACTACTATAAGCATCGAGCCCCAACAGCTCACCAGGAAGGGCGAAATGTGTTACCTGGATATTCCCATCTGCACCAATGACTACTGTTTTGACACTTCCAGAGCGAATCGCATAGAGATTTTGGAAAGGGTCACCTGCTCGATACAAGGTTTCACCCGCTTTAATTACCTTTTTCTTGCGGGTAACACGTTCAAGCCGGTCAATATCCGCCTGCACCAGCCCTGCAGGCAAGCACAAACGCCTGACTGAACAGTTACTACAACTTACGGCCTGCGCTGACTTGGTCATAGCTAGGCAACCAAATTCTTTTACTGACAGTAATACTATTGCCGGCCATGAATCAACTTTTTGACTCTTTCATAACCGGCTTGTCCTGGTAAATACACTCCATAATACTAAGCAACACACATGGTAGTTAGTAACTTGCCCTATGTGCTAAATTCGTAAAGTTAAAAGATTAAAACTCAGGTAAAAAGCTTTCGATTACCATTCGTTGCTGTTTTTTGCCATCCTGATCCAAGCCGCTCTTAAAATTGCAAAGTTTATTGGCCCACTTGGATGTTCTGACCCGAATAGGTGGCTCCTCAGCCTGTACCACTTGTAAAACCACGTCGGCTACTTGGTCAGATGTCTGGTATATCTCAGCTGTCTGCTCTGGGCTTCGCGACCTCATACCACCAATATACTGATTGAAGACCCCCTGGTATTCATCTTCGGGATACCCCTGGCTCCGCTCCAACTGCGAAAGCACATTATTGGCAAACTCTGAGTGGATACCACCGGGCTCGACAGCGGTAAAATTAATATTAAAGGCAGGGGTTATATAACTTGCCAGGGCCTCTGTATAACCCTCAACAGCAAACTTTGCCGCACAATACAGCTCATTGAACGGCTGCCCAACTAGCCCACCCACTGACGAAATATTGATAACGTGTCCACTACGAGCTTCGCGCATATGGGGTAAAACTGCTTTAGTGCAGCGAACTACACCGAGGTAGTTCACATCCGTCACCCAACGTATCTCTTCTTCGCTGGCGTGTTCAGTGGTCTTTACAAAACCAGCGCCAGCATTGTTGATCAATAAATCGATACGCCCAGCATCCCGGATAATGGTATCTACGCAGTTCTGAATACTGTCAGAATCTGTTACATCCAATTCCATCACTTCGAGAGCCGCCCCCTGAGGAGCCGCATTTATCAGCTGGTCGGCCTTGGAGAGATCTCTCATGGTGGCAAAGACCCTAAACCCCTGCTTGGCCATTTGCAGCGCCAGACTCTGCCCCAGCCCTGTGGAAGTCCCGGTAATCAAGGCAACCTTACTCATTGCTCTCTCCTCAGTATCCGTTAATCAATCTCAAGATGTAAACTACTCAGTGCAGTATACACATGAATAGCAGTAAGTAAACCGGTCGGTGTATTTTCTGGCAATGAATCTGGCTGCAGCTAAACAATAGGGCTGGCGAGTCAGAATAAGCCGCAAAATAAGCTCCGCCAGCTTTATTCTCAGAGGGTGTAACCTGATACCATTAGCGCCCTTTTATAGCCCAGACAGTTTCTGTGAGTCGGAATGTTGGATAGCCTCCGGCGCATTCACGTTCACAGGTAGTCCCGCAACAAGGTATTTCTATGTCCATTGCCGATTTGAACTTTTTGAAAGCACTGCCAAAAGCCGAGCTTCATCTCCATATCGAGGGTTCACTGGAACCGGAGCTAATGTTCGAGTTGAGCAAGCGCAACAATATTGAAATTCCCTTTTCCAGTATTGAGGAAATTAAAGCAGCCTATAAATTTCATAATTTACAGTCCTTCCTCGATATTTATTATCAAGGCGCTTCGGTCCTGATCCATGAGCAGGATTTTTATGATCTGACCATGGCTTATCTCAAGCGCTGTCGTGAAGACAATGTTGTCCACACAGAGATCTTCTTTGACCCCCAAACCCATACAGAGAGGGGCATTGATATCGGTGTGGTTATCAAGGGCATTAACAGCGCTCTTGATGATGCAAGAAATGAGTGGGGAATAAGTAGTCACCTTATTTTGTGCTTCTTACGCCACCTGAGTGAAGAGGAAGCAATTGCCACCTTGGAAGCGGCAAAACCATACCTCAACTTAATAAAAGGTGTTGGGCTGGACTCTTCTGAGCTGGGTCATCCACCCAGCAAATTTGAAAACGTTTTTGCTATGGCCAAAGAGCTAGGGCTTGAGAGAGTTGCCCACGCTGGTGAAGAGGGGCCTGCCGATTATATCGTAGAGGCTCTCGATCTTCTGGACGTGAGCCGTATCGACCATGGGGTTCGCTGCGTTGAGGACGAAGCACTAATTGAGCGCCTGAAAGCGGAAAATATCCCCCTGACCGTTTGCCCGCTCTCCAATACCGCACTCTGTGTCTACGACAATATGGACCAACACCCCATTTTGTCACTCCTCGAGCGCGGCCTGTGTGTCACTGTTAATGCAGATGATCCCGCTTACTTTGGCGGTTACGTTAATAAAAATTATCTGGCCCTTAGCGAAAGTCTGGGCATGACTAAAGAGCAGGCGAAAAAATTGGCCCTGAATAGTTTTAAAGCGAGCTACATTTCAGAGGCAGATAAAGAAAAGTGGGCGGAGGCAATATCAGCAATCGAAACGGTTGCTGAAGTTTAGTGGATTGGTTAGTGTCCTGACTGACCATAAAGCCAGGACACTATTTCAAAATTCAGTCTTCATCATATCCGCAGTGAGTACCCGCTAGCTCACTGAGCTCAATTAAATTAATAATCTCAACTGATCGGCCACTCACCTTAATTAATTTTTCTCGCTGAAAACGCGAGAAAAGCCGGCTGACAGTTTCCGCTGTCAAACCCAAATAATTGGCGATATCAGTGCGCGGCATCGATAAAACAAACGCACTGTGAGAGTATCCACGGCGAGCGTAGCGGCTGGAAATATTAATCAGAAGAGCCGCCAAACGAGTATCGGCAGAGCGCTTGCCCAACAACATTAAAATATCGTTTTCCTGGCGCAACTCTTCAGAAAAAATGCTGTAAATCTGCTGCTGCAGGGCTGTCACCTGCTGGGCCAAAATTTCCAGTTGAGTAAAAGGCAGCAGGCAAACACTGCTGTCTTCCAATGCTTCCGCATAACTCGGATGTACCCGAGTACTGTAGGCATCCAAACCGAGCAGTTCCCCAGGTAAAGCGAAGTGGGTGACCTGGGTGTCACCATCTGCAGCAATCACCACAGTTTTAAAACTGCCTGAGCGTATTGCATAGAGATTGGCAAATGGATCGCCAGCTCGGTAAAGGGTCTCCCCCGCTTTAATTATTTTCTTTCGACGCGTGATATGCTCTAGCCGATCAATATCAGACTGACACAAACCAGCTGGCAAGCACAAACGCCTGACTGAACAGTTGCCGCAACTAACAGCTGTAGAGGAATCCATCATACTAAACCGGTCGGTAAACTAATTTGCCGCAATTGTAACGGCTGTCGAGCCGTTAGTCTCCTGCCGGTAGCTATAGAACACGTGAATATTTCGCATCTGTTTCTTGACTGTGCAAATACATATCAAATGCAGCGGCAACATTTCTCACGAACCAGCGGCCTTCCTCGGTAACAATAATATTTTCGTTATTCTGATAAATTAGACCATCGTCAAACATAGGCTGTAAGCGCGCTAATTCCTCAGAGAAATACTCCTCAAAGGAAGCACCTATACGCTGTTCAACAAGGTTTTTATCCAGGCGCAAACGACACATTAATTCACTAATAATCCACTGGCGCAAACGATCTTCATCATCCATTAACCAGCCGCGGCAGGCTGCAGATTTCCCTTCTCCAATCGCCTGAGTATATTCTTTTAAGCGATGTAAATTTTGCCAGTAGCCATCGCGACTGTAGCTGATCGCCGATGCCCCCAGACCGACCAAAGCATCTGCCGGCATTAGGGTGTAACCCTGGAAATTGCGCTGCAGCATACCGGCATGGGCTGCCTTAGCCAGTTCATCCCCAGGACGGGCAAAGTGATCCATCCCCAAAAATTCATACCCCGCCTTACCCAGGTGCTCTACAGCCGCCAGCTGCATCGCCACTTTTTCTGCGGCAGAAGGGATTAAATCCGTATCAATCAGGCGCTGGGCCTTAAATCGGTGTGGCAGGTGTGCATAGTGATAAAGAGCGATGCGGTCCGGTTGCAGCTCCAGCACTTTATCCAAAGTGCGGTGCAGGCTGCTCAGCCCCTGCTTGGGTAGTCCGTAAATCAGGTCGTAGGAAATGGACTCAAACCCGCGCTCACGCGCCGCTACGGTCAACTCCGTGACTTGGTCGGCACTGCAGATACGATTGATTGAACGCTGAACTTCGATATCGAAATCCTGCACCCCCAGGCTCAAGCGGTTAAAGCCCAGTTCTCGCAGGGTATCCAGGGTCTCTAACTCAAGGGTACGTGGATCGGCCTCAATACTGTATTCAACCCCGTCGCCAGGGCGCAAATCAAAAACTTCAGCCAGCCCTCCCATTAAGCGACGCATATCACTATCACTCAAGAATGTCGGCGTACCACCGCCCAAGTGCAATTGGGTAACGGGGACATCAGCCACCTTATCCCGGTACCACTGGGCTTCCTGCAGCAAGTGATCCAGATAACTGGAAGCCAGTCCATACTGGTGAGTGATTACTTTATTACAAGCGCAGAAGTAACAGAGAGAACGGCAAAAAGGAATATGAACATAAAGGGACAAGCTGCGAATATCCTGCAGTGCTGCCCAGGGCTCAATTCCATTTAATGTGTGAAAACGATCGGCGGTAGGATACGAGGTGTAGCGCGGGCAGGGTCCGCTATAACGGGATAAGAGTTCTTCAGACAACCCTCCCACGGGGCTTTTAATCTCTTGCTTCATATTCATTCACACCTCGTTCGGTAGTTTGCTTGGAAATCCGACACAAACAAAAAAGCAGCCACCGGGTCTTCGACCAGAAAACCACAGTGACTGCTCTACCCCAGACCTATTTATTGCTACCTTTTAGAAGCGGTAGCCCAGACCAGCCATGTAAACCAGCGGATCAATATCCACATTGGCAGTCACTTCACCCAGGCCAGGTACTTTGACTTTGGCGTCGGTCTCGATGTCCATCCAGAACACAGACATATTGAACAGCCAGCGTTGATCGGCACCGAAGGTAAAATCGATACCGGCTTCTGCTGCCAGGCCAAATGAATTGTCCAGGGACAGTTCTGCATCACCGGTGGCGCCAAGGCCTTCGAAAGCGCTATCGGCGGTGCTGCTGATTTCTTCATCAAAGAAAGCGGTGTAGTTCACACCCAGGCCAACATACGGCTGAATGTTGGACTGTGGCTCCATCGGATACCATTGAACCAACAGAGTCGGCGGCAAGTGCTTGGTTTCCCCCAGGTTGAAACTGCCCAGGCCCTCGCCAACAACTTCGATATCGTGGCTGAACGGCGTTGCGGCAACCAGTTCCAAACCCCAATGATCGCGGAACATGTAGACGCCGGTCAGGCCCAGTGCGGAACCGTTATCCACATCAACACCAGTTTGGTCGATGCCGGTTCCATTCAAGGAAAGTACGCTGGAATTAGCATCGGGTGCTACAGTGGCCATGCCACCGCGCAGAATTAAACTGCCTTGTTCATAGGCCAGTGCGGGTGCAGAAAGTACGGCGGTCAAAGCGGCTGTCGCACAAGCAGTTATACGATTCATTAACTTCTCCATAAAGCGATTAGGCATTTTTCCCGACTCAGGAAGGGCCCCCCTCCAGGCACAATCACAAGTCGCGGACAGGTTACTCGCTGGCTGCCTGAGGCTGCTTGATCCAAATCAAGCTGCCGAATTACCTGGAAAAAAATCCATTGGAATGTGCAGCAGCAAGATAATTGCGCTGTTTAAGGGAGACCCGTTTCTGGGAAGGGGCGGGGAAGATAGCGGCTCAGAAAGTCCGAGGGAACCGAGTACTCAACTGTATTTGATACGATCTTGCCAAATTGAGAACTACCGCAAATTTTTTCTTTAGATGACAAAGTTAAGGGCAAACAAACCAGGCCAAAACTGCACCACTGCCGACATTGCCAGACTGTGGTGCAAGGCCTTTAAACAGGCGCTAAGTAAGGCTGCCCGCTGGGCGCCGGAACATATTCTGAATACTGGAGAAATCCAGTTGCTGGTTTTCCTCACTAGCGCCATGCAGTTGGAAAAGATTTTTCGCCAGGGCTCCCATCGGAGTAGAGGATGCACTGGTTGAGGCGGCATCCATAGCCAGTCCCAGGTCCTTGAGCATCAATGCCACACTGAAACCGCCGGCATAACCCTTTGCCGAAGGCACGCTCTCCATAGTGCCCGGGTAGGGATTGTAGTTAGCCAGGGACCAATTATTACCCGAACTTTCCCGCATAATATCGCTCAGTACCTTGGCATCCAGGCCCTTATCCACTCCCAACTGTAAAGCTTCTGCGGTACCGGTCATATGGATCGCGAGCAGCAGATTGTTGCAAATCTTTGCCACCTGCCCGGCACCGGCAGCACCGGCGAGGAATATCTTGCTGCCCATCACCTGCAGCGGGGCCCGCGCTGCATCGAATGCCGCTTCATCCCCGCCGCACATAAAGCAAAGCGTCCCCGCCTGTGCCGCAGCTGTACCACCGGATACCGGAGCATCTATCGCTCTCAACCCACGCTCCCCGGCAGCCTGGCTGACCAGGCAGGCATCCTCTGCGGAGATAGTCGAACAGTCGATAATCAGGGTATCGGCCGGGAGTTGCTGCAACAGCCCAGTCTCTCCCAGGTAGAGCCCTTTCACCGCGTCGCCACTGGGCAACATGGAAATTACGATATCCGCGCCCTCAACAGCCTGTTGGGCACTGTCACAGGGCAGGCAGCCGTCTCGCTGTGCCTGTTCCAGAGCAACAGGGCTCAAATCAAATGCCGCTACGGTATAGCCGGCCTTCGCCAAGTTGGCAGCCATGGGGCCACCCATGTTACCTAAACCAAAAAAGGCTATCTTTTCCATAAAAGCCACTCCCTATTTTGTTGTTGGTATCCCTGGCGACTAACAGCCCGGGACGCTCGGTAAATACGATATCTACAGGTCGGCCAGCGGGTGCTCACCGCCCCAGGGGTCCTCAAAGCAGCTTTCCACCTGCGCAAGTGTAATCTGTTCCAAGCTGTCAGGTTGCCACTGGGGTTCGCGGTCTTTATCAATCAACAGCGCGCGCACCCCTTCCTTAAAGTGGCCACTAGCACAGAGGTTTACCGCGAGTGCCAACTCCATGCGGTAGATATCCGCCAGGGACAGGTGTCGAGCCCGCTGTAATTGCTCCCACACAATCCAGGGTGTCAGCGGAGAGCCACCTGCCAAAGTGGCAGCTGCCCGCTGCAACCACTTATCCACACCCTGGTATGCACTGATGGCAGCACAAACCTCTGGCAAGGTGGCAAAATCGGTAAGTTGCTGGATTTGGTCATAATGCTCACGCAGAGCAGACTCAGGCCGCTCCAGAAGGGGCAGCTCCTGGGATTTAAGGCAATTGCTAATTAACTGGTGATTGGCTTCCAGGTTTTCACCGAAACTGAGCTCCGCTAACGCAGACAAGACTGATTCCCGCTGATCCTGGCCTATCATGCGGTCCGCCATACCGGTAAACAGGGCATCGGCACCATTAAACTGCGCACCGGTCAGCCCCAGGAAAAGCCCGAGGCGCCCGGGCATACGATTCAGGAACCAGCTGCCCCCCACATCGGGAAACAAACCAATCGTAATCTCCGGCATTGCCATGCGAGTGGTTTCGGTCACAATCCGGTGGCTGGCTCCCGCCATAATGCCGATACCGCCTCCCATCACGAAGCCACCGCCCCACACCACGACGGGCTTGGCGTAAGTGTGAATCTGGTAGTCCAGGCGATATTCGCGGGAGAAGAAGTCGGTGGTGAATCCGTAGTCCGGTGTCTCACCATAAGCGGCGGACTCCCGATACAGCGCCACCACATCGCCGCCGGCGCACAGCGCCTTGTCGCCACTGCCATCGATCCAGACTGCCGCGACTTCAGTGTCTTCAGCCCAGCGGTCCAACTGGGCCGACAACAGATCGATCATGGATGAATTTAAGGCATTGAGAGCCTTGGGGAGGTTTAGTGTCGCGATCGCCAGGGCGCCGCGCCGGGAAAACAACACCGGGGAATCCTGATCCATTTTTATTCGTCTTATTGCTCTTGTACTAGATAGTGTCGCAGTTAAACACAGATCACATTTGACGTCAGCCACACGCGAGTACAGCGGGCTACCTAAGAGATGCCCGGTTGCACTTTTTACGCAAACTGATAAGTTGCGCGCAAAATCTGACCGATTCCAACACCCATTACGGAACCCCAAATGGCCGAATACGTATACACCATGAACCGGGTGGGCAAAGTAGTGCCCCCCAAGCGCGAGATCCTCAAGGACATCTCCCTCTCCTTCTTCCCCGGCGCCAAGATCGGCGTACTCGGTCTAAACGGCGCAGGTAAATCCACCCTGCTGCGCATTATGGCTGGGGTCGACCAGGACTTTAACGGCGAAGCCCGCGCAATGCCCGGCATCAAGGTCGGCTACCTGCCCCAGGAACCGCAACTCGATGCCAGCAAGACCGTGCGCGGCAACGTAGAGGACGGTGTACGCGAAGCCATCGACGCCCTTGCCGGCCTGGAACAGGTCTACGCCGATTACGCCGAGCCCGACGCAGACTTCGATGCCCTGGCCAAGAAACAGCAACAGTTCGAAGACATTATCCAGGCCTGGGACGCCCACAACCTGGAGCACCGCCTGGAAGTTGCCGCAGACGCCCTGCGCCTGCCGCCCTGGGATGCGGACGTAAATAATCTGTCCGGCGGTGAAAAACGCCGTGTGGCCCTTTGCCGCCTGCTGCTGTCCCGCCCGGATATGCTGCTTCTCGACGAACCCACCAACCACCTGGATGCGGAATCCGTATTCTGGCTGGAGCGCTTCCTGCACGATTTCACCGGCACTGTGGTTGCCATCACCCACGATCGCTACTTCCTCGACAATGTTGCCGGCTGGATTCTGGAACTGGACCGCGGCCACGGCATCCCCTGGGAAGGCAACTACACCACCTGGCTGGAACAGAAAGAAAAACGCCTGGAGCAAGAGCAGCGCGGCGAACAGGCTCGCGCCAAAGCCATGCAAAAGGAACTCGAGTGGGCCCGCCAAAACCCCAAGGGCCGTCAGTCCAAGAACAAGGCCCGTTTGTCCCGCCTGGAAGAAATGCAGTCCCAGGACTTCCAGGCCCGCAATGAGACCAACGAAATCTACATTCCGCCCGGCGAGCGCCTCGGCGACAATGTGATTGAGTTTAAAGGTGTGAGCAAAGGCTTCGGCGAGCGCCTGCTGATCGACAACCTGTCTTTCCGCGTACCCAAGGGCGCAATTGTAGGTATCGTCGGCGGTAACGGTGCCGGTAAGTCCACCCTGTTCCGTATGATCAGCGGCACCGAGCAACCGGACTCTGGTGAAATCAAGATCGGTGAAACCGTCAAGGTCGCCTACGTTGAACAGGGCCGTGAGAACCTGGACGACAGCAAGACCGTCTGGGAGGCCATTTCAGACGGCCACGATATGCTCAAGATCAACAACTACGAAGTGGGCTCACGCAACTATGTAGGCCGCTTTAACTTCAAGGGCAGTGACCAGCAGAAGCGCGTAGGTGAGCCTCTCCGGCGGTGAACGCGGACGCCTGCACCTGGCCTATACCCTCAAGCAGGGCGCCAACGTACTGTTGCTGGACGAACCCTCCAACGACCTGGATATCGAAACCCTGCGCGCCCTGGAAGAAGCCCTGCTCAACTTCCCCGGCTGTGCCCTGGTAATCTCGCACGATCGCTGGTTCCTGGACCGCGTTGCCACCCATATCCTCGCCTATGAGGGTGAGAGTGAAGCGGTCTTCTTTGAAGGTAACTACACCGAGTACCACGAAGACTTTGTGCAGCGTAAAGGTGAGGATGCAACACCCCATCGCATGCATTATAAGAAGCTTAAGACTTGATTTTGATAATAAAAAAGCCCGCATTATGCGGGCTTTTTTATTAGATTCGAGGTACATAATACCTCTCCTTCCATAGGTTACTTAAGTAAAATCCCCAAAAATAAACTTAGCGCTCTAGGGGTGGGCAATCACCATCAGGGTATCTGCATTTTTCTGCGCACAGGCTACCGCCATCTGCAGGTTCTCCGGATCGAGTGCCGCAAAACTCTCATCCAACACCACTAACTCAGCATTTTGTAAAAGCGCACGGGCGATAAATAAACGGCTCATCTCGCCATGAGACAACCTCCACCCCATCTCGCCAACCGTTTGTAAAATCCCCGCCGGCATTTTTTTCAATAGCGGGGTCAGCCCCAGCTCATCACAAATTGCATAAGCCTTGCGCAGGCTCTCCTGGTGAGGTGGCCACTGGTCTCCCATTAATAAATTAAAAAGAAATGAATCTCCCAGCACATGATTTTCATGAAACTGGGGAGCTGATGCGACCATCCTGCGCCAAGGCTCAGCACCAATACTCGCCCGGTCGTAGCCATTAAGTAGTAATAAACCTTCATCCGGCCGCTGAATACCGGTGAGAATATTCGCTAAAGTAGATTTACCTGAACCAGAAGCGCCCTGTAGTAAAAGCCGATCGCCAGGATAAATACTGAGATTGCAACCCGCCAACACCGCTTGATCTTTTCCTTTGTAAGTAAAGCCAATATCGCGTAAATAACACAGTGGTTGCGAGGAACTTTGCTGGCCCGACGGCGTAACCATTGCCGACCCCACGCTTCCCTTTACAATGCACTCTTCCAAGAAAAATAATTCACGTACTTTTTCCCAGGAAATTGCTGCATTCAAAGCACTGGTAAAGCCACTCATACACTTCAAGACCGCGCGATACCCCAACAACATACCTCCAAAGGCAATCGCGAGCTGGGTACTACTAATACTGTTAGCGATAAATATTGGAGCCAACCCCACTACCCCAAGAAGTAACCAGAGGCGCGGCAAAAAAGCCTGCAAACGCGCCATGGTGTTATCCATGTGAGAGGAAATCTCCAGGTAGTTATTTAACTCACTGTCTTCGCCCCGGTGCCAGTCGCCAGGTGCCTGCTGCGCGAGGCGGGTGCGGTGGCCGATCATTTTCTCAATCAAACGGTGGGTCATTGAAAGGCGCTGTGACGTCCACTCTTTGCGGCCGTAGTACTGTGCCCGCCCCAGGAAAAACGCAACCGCTAAAAATAGGGGCAAAATTGCTGCGTAGATAAGGCCACCAGCTCCCATCAGTAAAATTGAGGCTGCAATTAACAGTTCTACAACGCCGAGCAATAATAAAAAGGCACCCTGTAACGCACTGGCTTCTATATTCTCCGCATCGTAAACCCTGCCCAATACCTGACCCGACCCCATATGGCGAATACGACTGGGAATAACGCGCAGCGCGCTGGCAAGCAATCGCTGCTTCAGGAGTGCACCGGTCTCAACGGAGACCACACCTCGCAGCCGGGCTGTGAGCAGGGATAGGGGAACCTGAGTCACCAATAACAATACCCAGGCAGATAGCCAGCCAGTATCAATATGGCCCTCGAGCACAGCCCTACCTATCACCCACCAGCTACACAGAAAAATAGCCATCTGGGCACTGTGACAGGCAAGCATGGCGGCAGAGCGCCAATACAACCCGCGCTGGCGAAGTTGTAGGCGGAAAGACCGGTGAGAGGATTGACGCAACAACCAGAAATCATCCAGGCGTACGCCGGCAAGGTTTTCCCGCAGCAGGGCGGTCATGGCTTTCTTGCGCCGACGCCCTTGAATGTGTGCACTATCCAGCAACTGTTCGATACGCTCGCGCTGGGGCCCTTCAAGCTCGCGAGCCAGCTGCTGAATAACCAGCTCTAGGCAAACTTTCTCCAGGTGCAGTGCCGGTGTGAGCAGCTGTAACTTATGCCCCCTGCCACCACACAGTGCGATAAAATATTCCCCCTCGGGAAAGCGAACCCGCAACAGCGCCGGGGCGGCTCCCAACAGCATGATTTCCAGCTCTGGGTAGCTACAACTCACCTGCTCCACTTGCAAGTCCAAAGCTTCAGCACCTGCCTGCAACCTGGCATTCAACTCCAGGGTGCTTCCAAGGGATTTGTGCTCCGCTACTTCAGGCTCCAAGCCGCTGTATTTTGCCAACGCTTGTAAGGCGGCCTCCAGCTGCGACACTGGCCAGCAATAGGGCATTAATTCTTTACTGCTCACTGGCAACCTCCGTAAACCGGGAGGCCGGTGTCGCCCCAGGAACTCCTTGTACTTCTGTCAATTGACCGCTGGCCATGCGCAAGTGACGCCAACTGCTACTCTGCCAACACTCTTGCCAGAGACTGCTTTCAGCTGCCAGTAGCTGCGCATAGCGCGTGTCGCCCTGGGCTTGAAGCTCACTGGGCTTACCATCTTCAATAATGCAACCCTCGTCCACGACCAAAACACGAGGAAAGTCCCGGGTTTCACTGATATCGTGGGTAATACAGATCAGGGTGACCCCCTGCCAAACCTCCCGCACCCGGTTCATCAGGCGCTGCCGCTGTTGGCGATCAAGCCCCCTGAACGGTTCATCCAGAATCACACAAGCAGTTTCCTCGCGGCCAAGTGCGCGCCCCAGACGTACGCGCTGCCCTTCACCACCACTGACCAGGGCACCACTTTCGCCTAGCGGGCTTTGCAGCCCCTCCGGTAGCGCTGCTACCAGCTTGAGCAAATCCGCTTGCTGTAAAATGGGGTAAAGGGGAGCTCCGGGCTTATTGCCGTAACTCAAGTTTTCCAGAAGGCTGCTATTCCACAGCTGAATTGCGGGATCAACCCAGGCACAGTGAAGGCGAAAACGATGCAGTAATTCTCCCTTCAACTCTCTACCATTGAGCATCACACGGCCACTGGCGGGTTTGTGCCACCCCAGCAATAATCCGGCAAGGCTCGACTTGCCAGCGCCGGATGCTCCGACCACAGCAATTTGCTCACCGGGGTTAATTTCCAGATTTACCCTGTCGAGAATAGTGCGACCGCTGGTATTAACGGTGACATTCTCAAACTTGATACCCACCGGTTTTGCCGGGGAAAATTCCACACTATCAGCGGAATTTTTATCTGTGTCTGTTTCAGTGACTGCTTGCAGCGGTTCGAGGGCTCTCAGTAAAAAATTCCGTTGCCGTGGATAACTTCGCATCAGTCCCGCAATTTCTTCACCCAGCGGCGGCAATGCCAATACCCAATAAATCAATAAAAGCAGATCGGGACTTGCCCCTCGTGCATTAACACAATAAATCACCAATACACTACTGAGGGTACAATTAATCAACAGCTGTACCGCCTGGCTATTGAGCTGAAAACTCAGTGATGAGTATCCAGCCCTTATCCATTCAGTGAGCAGGTTTTCATGCTCACGCCGTACAGACTCACCGGCGCCGTGCGTACGGATTGGAATAACTCCCAGCAGCGCATCCATATAGAAGCGAGCCAGGGCTCCCGCATGAGTTTGTACTCTCATACTGTAATCAGTGAGTACTGGATGGAACATCAAGGGTACAGCAACTTGCAATACCGACATGACTAGCACCAAAGGAGCGGCAGCTGGAGCAAGCCAGATTATTCCGAGTGCAGTAGCGAACAGGGAGAAAATTTTAAAAATGAGACTCGTTCCGAGAACAGGCAAACCTCTCAAGGCGGCAATGCGGTGTGAGCGTTCGGCTGTATCAGAGGTGGGACGGCTCTGAAAGAAATGATCAGGTATTTTGGGTAGGGCCGCTAAAAACCTTATGCGGAAACGATTTTCCAAACGGCGCCCGACCACCATTTGGACTTTTGCTGCGGGAAACTGCAATAGCATTAATGTGATCATAAAGATCAACAGCAATGCAATCGTGCCTGCTCGCTGTATCTCTGTGGCTAACTCGCTGTGGATATCAATCAGGCCACGGAAAAGCAAGGCTTCGAACATCAGCCCCAATACCGCTCCGAGCATAGCAATAAATATAGTGAGTGGCGCAATCAATCCATCTTCGCGCATCAACCCCCAGAGCTGCCTGAGAGGTTGAACCGGTGGCTCTCGCAAAGCCCTGGATAGCGCTTCCGATTTCGGTTTAACTTCACTGACATCGCGGACCCTTTTTACGCTCACGATCACCGCACCACTAAATGCCAGCTGCTCTGGCGACAGTTCAATTGTCTCTGCCGGCTCACTTCCACGGGGACGGGACGGCCTAGCGCACCAGTAACTCTCTGGCACTAGAGAAAATGCTTGGCTGGTATCTGTAGAAAACTCAACAAACAGCCGCTGCAACATACCACTGACTTCAGTTCCTCGCTTTATCGCCCCAGACGTAACTAATGAGGTGAGCATTCGAACGGATGCATCGAGAAATGCCAGCGACAGCCAACTCTTATCTTTTAGCCCTTTGTCACAGAGCGTGGTGGCCACAGTATCGCCAACCTTTAAGTGTGCAATACGCTCTTTAAGCGGGGCAATAAAGTCATCACCACCTGCCCAGGTTCTCCAGCCCTGAGGAGACACCCGTAGGATGTGGACATGCAACTCATCCAAAAAACGACGTGCGCTAGGCCAACGCCTACCACTGGCGGGATCCATCACCTGCACAATACCGCGATGATTTTTCCAGGCCACGACAAAATGAGTGTTACCGTTTGGTAGCCGTACCACAACCAATCCTGGCAAGTAGCCGGTGGAGTTCAATAAGAGATGATCCACGGGAACCACCATCTGGGCAGCTTCTAGCCCAAGCTCTACCGCAATCTTTTCCAGGGTATTTATCGAGGTTCCATCTACATCAGTCTGGCAGGCATCGCGCAAATGGCCGTAGTGTGTATTTACACCAAAACCTTCGAGCAAACACTTCAGGGAAGCCGGACCACAGTCCATATTAGAGGTCTGAACTACCTCTGGAACTAACCAGCGTCTTTTGCTTTCCACTGTTACGCTCCCTCTTCCACGGTCTCTGCGGGAGCTTTGGCCGAGAGTATCTCACCTGTCCTTTGTAGAAGCAGTTGGTATGGTGTTTTCTTGCCTGTGGCAATTTCTACCCTGGCCGGTAAATCATGCAGTAATGGGAGATGGGGCGGTGCTTCACCTTGTAGGGATAGCTGTACAAGAACTTTGCCTTGCTGGACGGCACTAGCGACCCGTTCTACTCGGGCCTCCAATTGCCCATAACGGGCCCAGGAAAATCCATCCAGCTTTACTTGGGCCTTCTGCCCAGGCTGAATATGCCCCAAAGCTAATGCGGGTGGGAAAAATGCCTGTATAGAAATAACACCTTCTGCTTGAATCGTTGCAACTTGCTGCCCGGCAACCAACACTTCGCCTTCCCGTATTTTTGCCAGCGAAGCCAACACCCCGGTAATTGGGGCACGCAGGTTCTGTTCGCTCACAGCAAGGTGGCTTTGCTGAATACGGGTATCAACTTCTGCAATCTTTCCATCAATACCTTGATGCCGCTGCTTTAAAGCGCTCACTTCAAGTTGATATTCACTTATTAGCTGTGCTCGACGATCCTCCAAAGCGCGAATATCCGCCTGCACTTTCAGGGTTGCCATCGCCATTTGTTGGTACGTCCGTTTTGCGGCAAGGTAATCCAACTCTGAACTCTGCTGTTTTTGTAACAGCCGTTCATAACGATCGGCAACATCCGCTTGAATTTTCTGATTACTGACTTGAAGGTGGTACTGTTGCTCCAACAGCTTCAATTGATCACTGAGAGCCTTCTCATCTTCACCAAATTTTTTATCCAGCAGCTCTCGTTCCCTTTGAACTGATTCAAGTTGATCGCGCAAGCTGCCAGATATCTTGCTGTCTCCCTGTAGGCTCAAATCAAGTACGGACGTATCAAGACGAATGAGTACATCGTCCTGCTCTAAACTATCACCAAGCTCTGCCTCAATTTGAACAACACGTCCAACGCGCTGGGTACTTACATGAACAGTATTGTGCTCCTGCTCCAACCTAGCGTCTTCACTCACGCTATATGTTGTAATTTCTACTGTAAAAAACCATATAGCCCAAACGGCCAGAAGCAGGACACCGAGAGTAGTAGCTACAACCAAGGCACGGATAGAATCTGAAATAATAGCGCGGGTAGTGTTAAAAAAAGGCGTTGACAATATGAGAAACCTATAAATGGTTATCGCATTGAACAGGAGTAAAATTTAACTCTATTCATTCGATTTTTTTGTATTTCTCTTCTGAAAATACAGGACATACAAATTTAGATTTCTCAGGTAATGGAGTCAATTAGAATCTACACCTACCTGACTCTAACATAGTGGTTCATAACTCCCACCTAAACTTAGGTTATGATTCATATGGTGATTTTTAACCCCAGCACCAGAGCAGTCCAGATGAAGTCTTTCGACCAAAAATCATTGACAAGTAAATAGCAATCTATACTTGAGGCGCGTCTTTACTTTATTAATTCATATCCACCCAACACTGTAAGTAAGCGCAAACTAACTATACGCGTAGTGATTAGCTCATTGATAGTTATTCCCGCCACTAAAACCTTGATACAAAGCGAAGTATTTGTCGGGATATAAGAATTTCACATTTTTTACATATTTAAGCTAAGCAGTCACCATACTATATAAACATGGGCTAACTTTTTGATAAAAAACCCCAAGAATGAAGCACAAGAGTTAAAATTAACAATGTAAATTCAGCTTACTATAAATACACACTCAAGACCTACTTAATACTTTATATTACTTCCAAAATGTCAAAAACAACACACATGATAGAGCTCAATCCCAAAAGGTGGCGCAAAAATCTTTACTAGAAATTTCTATAGAAGAGCAGCAAGTCGGGTCAATGTAAATCCACGGACGGCACTATCAAAAACCCGAAAGAAAAACCACTCATAACTTTTATTCTACAACAAAAACTTATCACCACCACCTTAAACTACACAATTAAAATGGATTAAGGGAGTTATCTGATTGAATAAATCTCCAACAAAACTACCACTTACGAGTTAAGTAATGCACCTATACTTCGGAGATTCTACTAGCAGCAAGCTTTTTTATCGAATTGAAACTTGGCTTCTCCGACCTATTTTTTAACAGGAACTATTATTGAGATTTATTCTCAATAAATTATTAGTGAAGTCAAAGTCGATAAAGGCAGGCTTCAATTATGAGTCAAACATCAACAATCATATTGAAATATAAGCTTTATCATCAAAAAATTATTACGACCTTTCACTGTCAGACAAAATCTGAAAAGTATAGGGGAGCAAGCTCAATTAGATTGATTCTAGTATTTAAAAAATTACCAAATAGAAATTTTTCTATAGCAAAAATAAAGAGGCACCAATCGACATCATTTTCCGACTGGCGCCTGCAACCCCAAACTATCCTATAGAAAGAAGTCCACGTGATAAGAGTCATGTAGGAATAATGGAAATTCATCAATGAACTCTTGCAAAAATAGATGCGTCAAACAAATAGAATGAGTAACAACTATCCAACTATAATGGAATAAAATCGACTGGTAGTCAGGGTTGCCCCCAAGGAAAGCAATGCCTAAAGTGCAAGCACAAAAACCTACAAGATTATTTGAAGTTTTTCAACAAAAAAATATTGAAATTATCCTCAAATCTATTGAGATCAATCTGCACAAAAAAACACTCTAAACAACCTAACTTTGGGGGTTAAGAAAAAGATTACTTAATCTTCATCCCATGGCAGCTCTACTTGTGCCTCAGGCCCAGCTTTAATATCAGTTTCAGTGTACATAGCGCACCTTCCTTTCAGTTAGTTCGTATAGTTTGCCAGATAGAAACCTCTATCCAGCAAACTAAAGCTTAACTCGATTATGCCCCAACATGCCAATATTGACTGGTAATTATGGGTGAGTGATCACAACAAAAATCTTTGTCTACCGCTAGAAACACCCACATACATGCATTAAACCTCTGAACTGAGCGAAAACTATCTTAGCCCAGTAGGCTCATCACTTCAGGACTATCTATCCTAACTACAGCCTACTAGTTCTCTTGTAATGTAATATTCATCCTACACCGATCGACATTTGTAAAATACTTATCGATATTTTTAACTGAATTGATGAAACCTCAACTAACTTAATGCTACTCATAAACTCTTAGTGCGATTTTCATTAAGCCAGCCCTTAATAAAATCAAGTTAGACTGAATTTTCACACCATTAACGAAACTATCGTACCAGTTCGTCCGGGGTAAACCGAGCCTAAATACCCTAAGAATATTCAGAGTTCTTACTAAGGAACCTCTGAATAATTCCAAGCCAATATTGGTAATATTCACCTACCCATCAAGACTACGATGAATTATGCACCAAGTCACCTTTGCCGAAGCAGAATATAAGCTAAAGCGCCGTATAACTCGCCGAGAGAAGTTTCTTTCTCAAATGGAAGCCCTCATCCCATGGCAGCGACTAGAAGCTCAGATCACTCCTTGCTATCCACAAGGCAAACGTGGCCGACAGCCATATCCATTGAGTGTCATGCTCCGTATTCATTGCATGCAGCTATTTTATAATCTCAGTGATCCCGCTATGGAGGATGCACTGTATGAAATTGAATCCATGCGTAGTTTTGCTGGATTGACTTTGAGCGGCCCAATTCCCGATGAAACAACGATTCTTAACTTTCGCCACTTACTGGAGCTCAATCAGCTAGGTGCAGCTCTTTTTGATGAAATCAACAAGCATCTTGCTGAGAATGGCATGGTACTGCGTGAAGGTACGATTGTAGATGCCACTATTATCTCTGCGCCAACTTCAACCAAGAATAAAAAGAAAAAACGTGATCCAGAAATGCATCAAACAAAGAAAGGCAATCAGTGGCATTTTGGAATGAAAATGCATATCGGGGTTGATGATGTGCTCGGAGTAATACATAGCATAGATACAACAGCAGCGAATTCGCATGATGTCACAACTACAGAGCGAGTTCTCCACGGGGAGGAGAAAAGAATCTGGGGAGACTCTGGGTACATTGGTGCGGAGAAACGTGAAGAGTTGAAAGAGCGGGAGGCGGATTGGTATATAGCAATGAAGCCGAGCAAGCTAAAAACTCTTCCAGGGCGTGATGCACTTCGTAAAGCGGAAAAGATCAAGGCGCAGATAAGAGCGAAGGTCGAGCACCCCTTCCGCTACATCAAACGGGTATTTGGTTATGACAAGGTCCGCTATCGGGGACTGGTAAAAAATACTGAGAGGCTGTGCTTACTGGCAGGCTTTACCAACTTAATAATAGGGAGAAAATACTTGGCTGCCTAGGGGTGGTTCGCCTGAAATCCACCTATTGAGGGTTTCAGATGAAAAATTAGTGGACTATTACGCGCAAATTACGCGTTTGTGCGTAATAAAGTGAATTTTTCAAGCAGCTCAGCTTAATTCTGGAAAAATGCTTCGTTGATCAGAGGGTCCCTAACGTGATTTAACTTCCACAGCCCCCTCGAAAAGACAAAATATTAGGATCAAAAATTAACAAGCTCAGCAAAAAAAAGTTAAAAACTCGGCCAGATTAAAACAATAAATATTGACACGACCTTAGTATAACCAAGCCCACTCTCAACATTGGATTAATGAGATATTGCCAATCTCACTGCAGGAAATTCAATCCATTCAAATTATGGCTATTTATAAACTTCTGTGCCTCTAGCCTCAACTACATGTGCTCGCCAACCCACCCTTAGTTGGTACCAATGTTTCATTATGTAAAATATACCCACGTGGACTTACCGCCCCTACAATCATCTATAAAGAAGTACTATTCAAATTTTATTGACTTATACCGCAAAGCTAAACCTCCAGAAAAATAATGCTTCCGATACTAAAGGTGAATATCTAGATAAATCAGTTGGCTTCCCACCGGAAGAGAACATTAGTAGCTTGACATCGTATTTAACTATATTCCCCCCCAATGAAGCCAACTCACTCGATAAAAATTTACATCCCCTATCATCGCCAAATAATCATTAGAATCAAAAAATTTACCCGCCAATTTTATTTTTCCTTTTTGTCTATCCAATATAAAGATCCAACTACTTGGACAATTCCCTTCCAACACATAAAGACAGTTAATCAGCTTGACCCAAACCTTCAAACTCAGAAAATAGGTACTATTAATTACAAAAAGTTATAATCACGCAGGACAACCTTAAAAAAAACACAATCTTCTGCTATTATCTTTGCACAGTTCAACATATGACAACCTAAGGGATATTTAAGACCCCTCTTACACACCAGCCCCTTTACAAAGTAATCTGAAGACTATTGATATAGCTATTAACGTTTCCAATAGGAATTTCCTTATGGTTAGTTGCAAGATTTTTTTGAGTTCACTAAAGCTAGCTCCGGATTCAGCCTCTAAGCTATTCCAAGATCTAATCATTAAGGAGTTAGATACAGAAGAAGACCCTAATGTAGAAATCATTAACACCCTCCAAATAACACCAGGCGAGTGCCATATTGAAGTATCCTGTTTAAAGAAACCAGATCGAACGCACCAAAAACTTCAAGCTTTGGCCATTCAACTTGACGAAAGCGCAAGACAATATTTTCAGATTGAAGACCCTATCCGGGTAAGAGTTATTCAGATCGAAGAAGATTCAGTATATGGGGTCAATTAGCCTTCCATTTAATAGGAATCGTTAGCTCAAGTTACCTCTACTGTTATATTTATTAAAGTTAAGGCCGCCACAATGGCGGCCCATTAAAGTTGAAATCAAAAACGTACGCTGGCGCCTAGCCTAAAATATCTGGGCGTTTGATAGTATTGGTTCAATCCCCAGTCAGGGTCAGATAACCCGGGGCTAATCTCTGCAAATTCGTCAACTTCTGTTTCAGCGTCTGCATTTAATAAATTAAAGACATCAGCCCTTAACTCGACATCAGCCAAACCAATTTCAGTATTATAAATTAACGATAAGTCAATCTGATTCACCCAGCTCGTCCGGCCACGACTACCGCGCTCAGTTCGCACTAAATTACCATCTGGATCAGTCAAATAGTAGGTATCGCCATAGTAGGGAGTGCCATCTGGGTGCCCTTTGCCAAAGGAGTTTATCGGTCTTCCTGATTGCAAAAGGAAATTGGCGCCTAATAGTAAGTTTTCCATTATCTGATAGCTTCCATATATCTTAAACTTATGGGTGCGATCATTAGGGAGAAAGCCATTGGCACCGTCCATAATTTCAGGGAAATCAAAGTCTTGAGTAATCCCCGCATCATCCTGACCATTATCAGATTTAACGTACCCCTCTGTATTACCTTTACTTTCAGACCACACGTAACTGGCTGTTAGACCCCAAACGCCGTCAAAGGCTTTATCAACGGAAAACTCTAGCTCTTTGTAGGTTCGTTTAGCTTCTGGATACCCGAGCAATTCAGCAGAGAAAGTTGTCATCTCCAACTCACCGGTACCATACCTATCATAAGGAATTGTTACATCACTTCCAGGGTTAGCGAGAACATAACCATGAGCATCCCCAGTATGAGCATAGCCTAATGCGTCAACCGCATGGTTAATACTGATATCGTCAATATGTGACTTTAGATCACGATAGGTAGCTTTAACACCCACACTCCAACTTTCATTGAGAACCTTTTCATAGCCCAGAATATATTCATCCTGATACATAGCCTTCAAATCCCGATCAGATAATTGTCGGCTATCGGGAACTTCTCCGCTAGAGTTAATCTGAACAGGACCTATTTCTTCAGTTGTAGGTATCCCTTCTGCATCAATATCTGTGGGGACATAAGTTACTGGATCATAGCTTCCATTAAAAATGAAGTAACGCTCCAAGCCCAATTCTCCTCCAGATAAACGCACGTTAGTATTAGCAGCAACAGGCATATGGTACCTACCCCAATTACCAAAAACGCGCGTCTCTCCATCGCCACTAGGGTCCCAAGAAAAACTGAGACGAGGAGCCCATTGATCATCAATTTCTATAAATACATCACCCTCACCGTTGTAATTGGAGAAAATCTCACTCCTAAGCCCAGCACTGACGGTTAAGTTATCAGTGATATCCCACGTATCCTCGATATAAAAAGCCTCAGACTCAACTTTAAAGGATCCTGAAACATCGCTTACTCGATACCGCACCAAGTGAACCGTGCTACCATCGCCATTCACATCGGGAACAATACCTCCATTAGAAAGCTTGGAGTCAGGAAGGGCAGATATATAGCGGTAATAGACCCCTTTTCCATCCCTTAATCCGGTGCCCGCATAGGTCTCAGCAGAAGAGGAAGAATTATCTTCACGATCATATCCGAAGCGGACAGTATGATCTCCAAGCACCCACTCAAAATCTATTCGACTTGCTTCGCGCTCATCACCACCGGTTTGAATTCTGGAGTTTGTATTACAGCCTGGATAATAAGACGAATTTCCTGATAGCGCCCCATCACTAGCATCAATAATAAAAGGGCATTCAACATCGGTGGTTCCAATTGTTGTTAACTCATATTCGTTTTGTCCATATAACAAAGACATACTGAAATTATCAGTTAGTTGACCATCGTAGCGCAACAACCAGTTCTCTCCTCCTCGATAATCACTGATCGTGCCTTTATAATCAAGCTTGTCCATGTTGTAGTAGTCATAGTTTGACTGTTTATTTTCTCGAGTCCGCTCATCGGAAAAATGAACATAACTTAAGATGTGATCATCGGTCACATTCCAAGTTAAGTTAACTCCCCAAAAGTCATCAGCCACTTCCCTATTATTAAAGGTATCTGGGGCCTGGAGAGTGTTAAACTCTTCAACAGTTTCCTGTTGTTCATAGAGCGCATAGAAAAATAATTTGTCCGGTACAATCGGACCACTTATATAGTAGTCCGTAGTATATCTAGACTGTTCATTCTCCGAATTGAGGTCATAGAGCGTTCCATCTGTGGATAATGTATCCGGGCTTGTTTCCCTTAATGATCCAGGCTCAAAGTAAGTAACTACACCATATTTAAAATCATTGGTTCCACGCTTTGTAACAGCATTTAAAACGCCACCTAAAGATCGCCCAAACTCTGCACTATATCCACCAGTTTTGATTTGAAACTGATCATAAAACTCAAAGGGTACAGAAGAACCACCTAAGCCATTGCGAAAATTGGTAACATTCAAGCCATCAATATAGTAAGCATTTTCACCGACAGAGGCTCCGCCAAATGATATAAGATCTTTATCCTCTCTGAATGTGTTATCCCCCAATACAGTTCCCGGAGCAAGCAAGGCAACAGATTCTATATTTCTTCCTACAGGCAACATCTCAATATCCTCTAAACTGATATTGAGAGCAGACTCAGCTGTTCCTGTACGTATTTGTGGTAAGGCCTCAGCTACAACCAGAACCTCTTCCATATCGCCTTGGCTCAAAGGGATACTTAATTTACCTGTGCTACCGATAGACACTAGTACTGATTCGATTACTGCCGGTTGGTACCCTGACTTCTGCGCGGTTATTTTATAAACTCCACTGGGTAACTTGACCTTGAAATCCCCATCGTCACCAGTTGAGATGGTCCTTTTGAAGCCATTTTCTTCATTTTCAATAAGAATGGTTACGTTAGGAATCTCACTACCATCTGCTCCAATAAGCCTTCCATCAATTCCCCCGTTTACATTTCCAGCCGCAAGCACATTAATGCTAGCTACTGACAAGCCAATGGCACTGGCCAATACTGCCCTTTTAAATAAACTCATAAACCTATCCTTTTGCTTATAGAAATATTTATAGATTTTTTTAGATTAAAAAACTGTGTTAATTATTAATCCATCCTCCCTGAGCGAGCTGCGAACACCCAAGACCTCCATTTAAATCAACTAGAATACATACACGCCCCCAGAAAAATGAAACTGGCACAAGCATGTTATTTAATTGAATACCCGCCCTAAACAAGAACCTTTAAATGAACAACCCCATATTAAACACCCACTACTTTTTAAAACAACCTTAAAAGTTCATATTATCGACATATAAATCTAGAGATAGTGACAAACATAAACATGAGCGCAAAAATAACTGCCAGTTACCGGAAAAAATTATATTTTGTCAGTTAAATCGTTATATTCAAATAAAATTAAAAAATACAACCTATAAGAAATTTATATGCCCTTTAAGACATATAGAACAAAGGTGAATAACGGTGCAATTTGATGCATGTATGAGAGTAAACCCCACTTATAAGTGGGGTTTCAAAAGGTCAGACACTGTTGGAATCAGAAATAGAAAATAGCTATATGGAGGTTTTCAATTTTCTTTAATGGGGAAAATTTACTGCCGTAAAAACTCCAACATCCATCTGGCAACTGCATTTTCATGGATATCGTTCTTAAGAGACTCCAGCCCTTTATCAACCACAGCTTCACCAAAAGCCTGCCTCCGAAGCTCCATTAAGCTATTTGAGTAGGGCTTAGTAAATTCCGGGTGCGCCTGGAAGCTAAGCATATGATCATCCACCTGCACCATTGCCATTGGGCAGAACTCACTGGAAGCCAGTACTCGCCCACCAAGCGGCAGCTGATCCACCTGATCCTGATGCGTTACTAAGAGACTAAAGTTGGGCGCGGGTTCAGACATCCAACTAGGCGTCTCCTGCATTTCGTAGGTGTGCACCCCCAGCCCCCAGCCCTTATCCGACTTACGGGCCCGGCCTCCCAGTGCCTGGGCAATTAACTGGTGACCAAAGCAAATACCAATGGTCGGCTTTTTCTCACCATGTAACTTGCGTACAAAATCCATTAAGGGCGCAATCCAGGGTTTGTCGTCATAAACGCCTGTCTTGCTACCGGTAATCAGATAAGCATCTACTTCATCTATATGATCGGGATACTGGCCGTGCTGGACTTCGTAGGTGTTAAACTCCAAATTGGAGTCCTGGTCGCGCAACAAGTCGGCAAACATCTCCGGGTACTCCCCAAATTCGCCGACAAGCTCTTTGCGCACATCATCGGTTTTTAAAATTCCAATCTTCATTATTTTCACCGCTGAATTGACTACGTAGTATTGGGATTATGGCATATCCAGTCATCAGAGACCGCAATCAGAAAGATTTGCCCCACTGTAACAAGCGCCATAACAGCACATCTTTCATCATAGATCTTTTACCTATCCGGGTCGCCTGATAGCTCTTTGGCCCGCCGCCTAGGAGCAACATTTCTCTCTGGGCATTCTTAGCTGAAGTAGTTTTGTGTATGATCTCGGCTTTAGCACATTTTTCAGCCAACCCTTCGGCTACAAGGCGGCCCAGAGGCAATTAGGGTCGCTTGCAGTAACGACTGAGGACCAACAATGACCACAACAACCTCCCCGAGTGATCGGCAGGATAGTCCCCCAGGGCGCAAGACAGCCTTTATCCGCTTCTTAGATGCAGTGGAATGGCTCGGCAACCTTCTCCCCCACCCAATCACACTGTTCGCGCTATTCGCCGTTAGCGTGATAGTCATTAGTGGTATCGCTTCTTACTTTGGCCTGTCTGTCCCCGACCCCCGCCCGGTTGGCGCTGCTGGCCGAGCGCCAGATGGTGTCATTGAGGTCTTCAACCTTATGAGTGGCGATGGACTCAGGATGATCGTTACCAGTCTGGTTAAGAATTTCACCGGATTTGCTCCGCTGGGGACAGTTTTGGTGGCCCTATTGGGGGTTGCGATTGCCGAGCACTCCGGCCTGTTAAGTGCCGCTGTTCGCGGTCTGGTACTCCAGGCCTCCAAACGCACAGTCACTGTCATAGTGGTTTTTGCCGGCATCATCTCTAATACCGCCTCTGAATTGGGCTACGTGGTACTGATCCCATTAGCCGCAATGATTTTCCACTCTCTCGGTCGACACCCTATCGCTGGCCTGGCCGCCGCGTTTGCCGGTGTCTCTGGCGGCTACAGTGCTAACTTGCTGCTGGGAACGGTGGACCCGCTGCTATCGGGGATCACAGAATCAGCAGCCCATATGATCGACCCGACCTACTCCGTGGGCCCGGAAGTAAACTGGTTCTTTATGATTGTCAGTACCTTCCTGATTACCGGAGTTGGTAGCTGGGTGACCATGAAGATCGTAGAACCCAAGCTGGGTAAATATGATCCCAGTGAAGCATCTGTCGACCTGACTCAAGACAAAGTTGGCACCCTGACCGACGCCGAGAAGCGCGGCCTTAAGTACGCAGGTTTGGCTGTTTTGGGCGTATCTGCAGTACTCGCTTTGACGGTGGTGCCTGAGTGGGGCGTTTTACGTAACCCCGAGACAGGCTTGGTCGCGGGCTCTCCGTTCCTTAAGGGTATCGTCTCACTGATCCTGGTGTTCTTCGCTATCCCGGGATTTGTTTACGGTAAGGTTGTCGGCACCATGAAGAATGACCGAGATGTCATTGATGCCATGGCCAAGAGCATGAACAGTATGGGGATGTACATTGTCCTGGTGTTCTTTGCTGCACAGTTTGTCGCCTTCTTTAAGATCACCAACCTGGGCACCATTTTTGCCGTTTTAGGTGCTGATGCGCTACAAAGCATCGGCCTCACTGGACCACTACTGTTCCTGTTCTTCATCATGATGTGTGGCTTTGTGAACTTGATGTTGGGCAGTGCCTCTGCTCAGTGGGCGGTGACAGCTCCCATCTTTGTACCCATGCTGATGCTGCTGGGCTACGCCCCCGAAGTAATCCAGGCGGCCTACCGTATCGGTGACTCTGTGACCAACGTTATCACGCCGATGATGAGTTACTTTGGCCTGATCATTACTTTTGCTGCGCGCTATAAGAAAGACTTGGGCATGGGTACATTGATCGCCACTATGATTCCCTATTCCATCTTCTTCTTTATCGGATGGACAGCCCTGTTCTTCATCTGGGTTTTTGCCCTGGGACTGCCCGTCGGCCCCGGTGCAGCTACTTACTATGGTGGCTAATCCACTGATTAATCAGTAATCCTAGAGCCCGCTTATGCGGGCTTTTTTGTCTCCCCAAAATGACCATACCTTTGAAATGGTCATTTATATCCGCTGGTAACTACCCAAAAAGTGTTAAAGCGTTCCTGAAATCACCAGTCATTCAAGATAGCTTTAGGCAAGGGTAAAAAAGTGGATAAATTAAGAAAAAATTATTATTCCCAGATATGGAGTCACCATAAAACAAAAAAATTTTTTTGCTGTCATAAGGGAATAAAGTTTCAATGTATTAACTTTAATTGGTATTTTTTTTCATTAGGTGACATTTTGATTGTAAGCAAAAGCCAAAAGCCCTTCGAATCCACAAAAAAAAACAAGTAATATAGGCCTTGAAATAATACTTAGCGGAGACTGATAGGCGGATTACGCCAGTTTCGGCTGCCTTGTTTTAATCTCATATATTATTTTCTCAGGATGAGTCGTGTGCACTTTGTGGTAGTTAGTGCAGTAACAGTTATCCATAGCGCACAATACATATCAGGAATTCGAAATAAAACAGGCATTCGCCAATATGACGGTTTTGCAAATCCGTCAGACAATGCCCAGGAATGTGTAATCCTGGAATTTGCATTTATTTGTAGATTCCTAAAATTATCGGGCGCGCCTATCAGTTGAATATTTTCGCTCAAATAGAAGTTGCGACCCGGCACGCCTAATAATTAAATCAGGCTGGGTTCTTGGAAGGATTTGGAAGAAATTGACCCAACAAATAAGAGCTAAGCTGTTAACCGGCTTTTATGACCAAGTATCCCAGCTAAACGGCTGCCCGGAAACACTGCTTAATAGCGCCGGTATTAACCCCGAGCAGGTTGAAAAACTCGAGGGGTATCTCCCGTTGAGTAAAGTGACTGACCTTGTTGAAAAGGCCGCACGACAACTCAATTGCGCGGATTTCGGATTGAGACTGGCAAAAAGCCAGGGGGCTGCCGCCCTCAGTTCTCTTGGAGCAGCAGTATTGCAGTCGTTGACCCTCGGGGAATTCCTCAATGCTGCCGTAAAGCAATTCGCCGCCCCTCCTTATAACCTGCGAGTTGAATTGGAAGTTAAAGGGCTCCAAACGTTTATAACTTTTCATTGTTTAAATGATTTAGAAAGTTATATACCTTCGGACTCTCCATTACCTCTCGAGCTATTCCGGGAATTTCTCCTTGGGGTTTCTGTTGTCGCACTACAAATATTATGTGGTGAAAAGTTCAATCTGGAGGCGGTTCATTTAAAGTCCAAACAGCCGCTCCACGACCAATATGAAAACTTTTTTGGTACAGATGTACAGTTTTCACAAAATAGCGACACCTTGATTCTAAGTAGCGGCCAGTTGGCCCAACCGACCGAGAAGTGCAACCCGGTTTTAAGGCCTCTATTAAAGTCTTATATCGACAAAGTACTGGAACAAGGTGAATCAAACCTGATTCACCAGGTAGAACAGCTGATCTATTGCCTGATGCCGCTAAAGCGCTGCAGTCTGCAGGAAGTCGCCAATCAGCTGGGCATGCACAAGCGCACACTGCAGCGCAGGTTGCGAGATCGGGAATTGGTGTTTGAGGATATTCTCGACCGTATTCGCCGCGAACGCGCAGAACATTACCTCAGTAGAAAGTTGCCACCTATGGCCCAGATTTCCAATATGCTGGGGTATCGGGAGCAGAGTTCATTTAACCGGGCCTGCGACCGCTGGTTTGGTACCACTCCAATGAAAGTTCGCCGCAGGTTGTTGAGTGAAGCTGCGGCGAAAGCTGCACTGGAAACTGAAAGTTAAAGTCCCTTCAGAAAAATACAGAATCAGTCGTGACACAAGCCAGATTTTAGCTTGTGTCACGACTGATTAAATACCCAGCCTTTCCTACTTACTCATCCCCCTAATTCCCACCTCCACCACTGATCAATTAGAGCCTGTCAGCTCTCTGGATCATTAGTCGCAAAGTGAGCTCTCCAGCCCCACACTTCTTTACAAGTTATCCACATTACTTACTCATTCCTCGACTATTTTCGATGGCAGTCCCAGGCCAATTCGAGAAGCCAGCCCTTCGCTGAGCGGTAATCGCCATTTCCCGAGTCTATAGTTTCGGGCGACAGCAATAACCTCTGTCAAAACCCAATGAGCAAAGTTGAGGCTCCAGGGACTCCCCTCAAAGTGCCTACGACAGGAGAACACGATGAAAAAAATATTTATCCCAGTAGCAGCCCTCTTACTGGCCACAAATGTATCTGCACAGCCGCGCCAGCCTCCGCAGGAAGCGATTGATGCCTGCAGCAGCTTGGCTGAAGGAGACGCCTGCACTGTCGAGACACCCAGAGGCACATTGGAGGGCACCTGCCGTATGCCCCCGCAGATTGAGCAGCTGGTCTGTGTACCTGCCGGCGGCAAGGGTAAAGGCGGCCCTCGCCCCATGGAAGATGAAGAACAGTAACTCCCAATAAATCGCAACCGGCCAGCGGTACTGTAAATCTTGAGATGTCATTATGAAGAAGTGGTTATTTGTGGGGCTTTGCAGTATTGCGCCTCTCTCGCTGGCTCACGTACCCGATAGCGCCCTGGAGGCTTGTCGAAACCTGTCCAGTGGCGCCAGCTGCTCAATGGAACTGCCCAATGGCCGAGTCAGTGGTCGCTGCCGCAACCACCCCCAATCACATGGCCTAGCTTGTGTTCCCGAGCGCAAACCGACTGCGCGCTCTACAGGAGGGGGCGCCACTGGTGGACGCCACACCGCTCGCAAACACACAGTGGTGCAATCCGATGGTCTGCAGCACACTGTTCCCGCTACCGAAGCGCCGATTACCTTTAGTGAAGTGAGTATCAGTATCCAGGGACCCTGGCGCGTTATTGAGGCCAACGGTATTTCCGAGCACAAGACTGGTACCTTCCCCAATCGCGGCAATCCCCATGAAATCGAGGTGCAGCGCTATCGTTTCCGAGTTCCGGCTATCCCCCAAGTTGCCGCTCAACCTACACCGGTTCCGTTGCAGAATTTTGGTATCGGACTGAACGGAGTGCCTTTCGACCCCAGTGCTGCGGAATGGTACCTGGGCAATCGTGGACGCTGGCGCTACGAAGCCCTATCCGGCGCGATTCAGCTGGGTGTAGACGATAACTACGCCCATGTTCAGCCCAATGGTGCCTATCACTATCACGGAATTCCCACCGGTTTATTACAGCGCCTGGGGGTATCTAAGGAAAGGCATTCGCCGCTGATTGGCTGGGCTGCCGATGGATTCCCCATTTATGCCCTGTACGGCTATGCCGATGGTTGGGAACCGAAATCCGGGATTGCGGCAATGACTTCAAGCTATCAGGTGAAACCCGGGAAACGCCCCAAGGGCAGTAGAGAACCCGGTGGTTACTACGATGGTACCTTTGTGGATGATTACCACTATGTGGCTGGCTCCGGCACATTGGATGAGTGCAACGGCAGAATGGTAAGCACCCCGGAATTCCCCAAGGGCACCTATGCCTATTTTCTAACAGAGGACTGGCCCATTATCCCACGCTGTTACAAGGGCACTCCGTCAGAGGATTTTCGTCGGGGCCCCGGTAACAACCAGCGCAAGGGAGCTACTAGGCGCCCCTAGCGCAGGAGGCTCTGAAAACTCACTTTCCCAGAGGAATACCACAAGGTATTCCTCTGTCAAAACAGCCGCCCCCGACTGGAGTGTCAGCTCATATCAATTACCGCCAGCGCTTCCGCCAGGGTTTTGACCGAGTGCATTTCCATTCCCTCGATATCGTTCTTAAGACGGTTGGCTGCAGGCACAATGGCTTTGCGGAAACCGTGTTTGGCCGCCTCGCGCAAACGCTCCTGGCCCGAAGGCACTGGGCGAATCTCGCCTGACAGCCCAACTTCCCCGAATACCACCAGATCCCGGGGCAGGACACGGTTGCGGAAACTGGAGACTACCGCCAATAACAGTGTCAGGTCGGCGCTGGTTTCCATCACCTTTACCCCGCCGACCACATTGATAAAGACATCCTGGTCCCCCACCAAGACACCACCGTGGCGATGCAACACAGCGAGCAGCATGTTCAAGCGGTTCTGGTCGAGGCCCACCGCTACCCGGCGGGGGTTGCCGAGACTGCTATCGTCCACCAGGGCTTGCAACTCCACTAACAGCGGCCGGGTGCCCTCCCACACCGAAGTCACCACAGAACCGGCTGCGATCTCCTCGGCCCTTTGCAGGAAAATGGCTGAGGGATTGGATACCTCTTTCAGGCCCTGCTCTGTCATGGCAAACACGCCGAGTTCATTAACGGCCCCAAAGCGATTTTTATGGGCCCGCAGTGTGCGGAAGCGGGAGTCGTGGGTGCCTTCGAGGAGAATGGAGCAGTCGATAATATGTTCCAGCACCTTGGGGCCCGCGAGACTGCCATCTTTGGTGACATGCCCCACCAGAATCAGCGCCGTGCCGGTCTGCTTGGCAAAGCGGGTCAGGTAGGCCGCACTCTCGCGCACCTGTGCCACAGAGCCGGGGGCCGATTGCACATCGCTCATGTGCATCACCTGGATCGAGTCCACTACCATAACCCGAGGATTCACTTCCTTGGCTGCCAGGCAAATACGCTCCACATCGGTTTCACTGAGCAGTTGTAGAGAATCCGTAGGCAGCCCCAAGCGCTTAGCGCGCATAGCAACCTGCTGGAGAGATTCCTCGCCGGTGATATAAAGCGCCGGCATTGAAGTGGCAAGATGGCACAGGGTCTGGAGTAAAACAGTGGATTTACCCGCACCGGGATGGCCACCGATCAATACAACGGAACCCGGAACCAGCCCGCCGCCCAATACCCGATCCAGTTCCGAGGCCGTAGTGGGAATACGCGGCAATTCACTGAGGTCGATTTCCGATAATTTTTGCACTTTGCCGGCACCAGCGGAGCCGGCGTAGCCACTTTGTGCATCGGTAAAATTCGCGGCGCGGCTGTCCTTGTGATCCGGTCCCAGGCGTACTTCCGATAGGCTATTCCAAGTGCCACAAGCACTACACTGCCCTGCCCATTTGGTGTAGTCAGCGCCGCATTCATTACACACGTAGGCAGTTTTACGTTTTGTGGCCAAAGCACTCTCCCGAAAAGTCACAGAATTGATCGGCGCACAGTTTACCCCTTATCCGGCCGAGGCGGGTGGTGCTCAGCGGTCAAAAATGACTCTCCTACACGGATCCCTTCTATTGGCATCTTCTCCTTCTAATTGGTCTATCTGCGCGATTGATCTAGATCAATTCACCCAGCCCCCTCCGAGATAACATCCGCCGCTGCCTCTACCCACTAATGGGGAGGCGCTGAACAACACTGACTAACCATCGAACAGGAAGTAAGTATGTCGTCTATTACTCTTCGCGGCGCGATTCTGGCGCTCGCCATGGCCTCGACCTCCGCCCTGGCTGCGGATCACGAAGTTAAGATGCTGAACCAGGGCAAGGACGGCATGATGACTTTTGAACCGGCATTTCTCGCGGTAGCGCCGGGCGATTCTGTCACCTTCCTGCCCACTGATGCGGCCCACAACACTCACTCAGTTTTGTCCCCTGCCGAGGGCGCTACCTGGAATGGCAGCATGGGAGAAAAGGTGACTGTCACTTTGAACCAGGAAGGTGTCTACGTATACCAGTGCGACCCACATCTGCCGCTGGGTATGGTTGGGGTAATTCAGGTAGGTAAGGCAACCAACTTGGAAGAAGCCAAGAAGCATGCCGAAGGCATGAATGCCGGTATTGCTATGAATAAGGAGAGGCTCACTCAATACCTCGGCCAAGTCCAATAAGAGGAGTCGCGGCGTGGACATCCTATTTGAAAAAGGTCACCACCTGGTTGCGCGGTTCGGCGATTTGGTTAAAGAGCAGAATGGCAGCGATGGGGTACAGGCCAATCAATTTGTTATTCGCCGCGGCACCAAAGGGGCGCTTATCGATCCCGGCGGCGATCTGACTTACACACACCTCACCATTGAGCTCAGCCGCCATTTGAACCTGAGCGAACTGGACCTGATCCTGGCCTCGCATCAGGATCCGGATATTATCGCCTCGCTGCCGCGCTGGATGCTGCATTCACGCTGTAAGGTAGCGGTGTCGAAACTGTGGTCGCGGTTTTTGCCACACCTGGTTTCCGGCTTTGTCGCCTCGCGTGCCGGTGCTGAGCGCTGGCAGGAACGCATCATGCCTCTGGACGATAAGGGAGAAATTATCCCCTTCAGCGACAGTGAGATCTGGGCGCTGCCAGCGCACTTTATGCACTCCTGTGGCAACTTCAGTTTTTATGATCCGGTCAGCCGCATATTATTTTCCGGCGATATCGGTGCCTCACTCGGTGGAGAAGAGGGCGAAGTCAAAGATTTCGATGAACATCTGCCGTCGATGGAAGGGTTCCACCGCCGCTATATGGGCGGGAACTGGACCTGTCGTCTCTGGGCTAAGATGATTCGGGAACTCAACCCCGCAATGATTGTGCCCCAGCACGGCGGTTACTTTGCCTCCGACGATATCAAAGAGCGTTTCCTGGGCTGGCTCGAGCGCCTCGAATGTGGACCGGACCTGTTGCGACACCAGGACTTCCGCCTACCCCTGGGCCGCTCTTAACCCGCCATCCCGCAATCGGGAAAGTTGCACCGGCAGAGGCCAGCCCATACACTGCGGGCTGGCTTGTTTTCTGAATACCGCCATGCACACCGGGATCTTTCGCCTATTTTTGCTCACACTGTTACTGGCCTTCGGCGGCCAAGCAGTTGCGTCATCCTGTGCGGAAACACACGAATCCCCAGCGGCACCCATCGCTGCAGAAGAAAAAGCCCACTGCGACGGGGCAACCCTTGAGAACTGCAGCGACAGCCATCCCTCCAGTTGCACTGCTGAATGCAGCTGCTGTGCAGGGCCAGGCACCAGTTCTGCGGTAAACACTCAATATAAAATCCTTGTATACAACCGCAATCTACTTGTAACTGCCTACCGGGAATTTAATTCCTCTCCAGATCCGGAAATGGCACTGCGCCCCCCCATATTCCGCACTTAACGGGCCCCGTATGCCTAGGCATACGCGCACTCCCCAGTTTTACTCCAAATATTTTTTATAAATACTCGCACGCCTGTGTGCGTCCTAAATCTCATCATCGGAGTTCATATGAACCGTTCAATTTTGATCGCTATTGCTGCGCTACTCACAACCCTGGCATTAAGTGCCTGTGCCGAATCTCCAGACCCCAAAAAGGAATCTGTGAGCCTGACCACTTACAAATCCGCCACCTGCGGCTGCTGCAAAATTTGGGTTGAGCATGCCCAACAAAGTGGCTTTGACGTCGTAGCAAAGGATGTCGAAGACCTTAACGGCGTGAAAAAGCAGCACCATATCTCTCCGCGCTACCAATCCTGCCACACCACAGTGTCAGAACAGGGCTATGTTTTTGAAGGGCATGTACCGGCAAAGCTGATACAGCATTTCTTGCAGAACCCACCGCAAAATGCCATTGGTCTCGCAGTGCCAGGTATGCCCCTGGGCAGCCCCGGTATGGAAGTGGGCGACCGTTTTACGCCCTATCAGGTAATGCTGCTTAACAAAGACGGCAGCAGCGAAATTTACGCCGAAATCAATACGGCACAGGAGCAGTTTTAAAAGGGACATCGATGACAGAGAGCTTCCGCACCGACGCCGTATCGAGGCGTACTTTCGTCACAGGTCTCGGAGCGGGAGCCCTGCTGCTGGGGTTACCCTACAGTTCGCACCCAAACTCGCCAACAGCTTCGACAGCAACCCTGCGCGGTAACCACTTTGATTTATCCATCGGGTACCGCCAGGTAAATCTTACCGGGCGCGAACGACAAGCCCTTACCATTAATGGCAGTCTACCGGGCCCCATTTTGCGCTGGCGGGAAGGGGAAACTGTTACCCTGAATGTCCATAACCAATTACCCGACAAATCCTCCCTACACTGGCACGGTGTTAGGGTACCCAGCGATATGGACGGCGAACCGGGGTTGAGCTTTAGCGGCATTCAACCTGGGCAAACATTTCGCTACCGATTCCCTGTGCGCCAAAGTGGTACTTATTGGTATCACAGCCAATCCGGGTTTCAACAACAGCGGGGGCTTTTGGGGGCAATAGTCATTGATCCGATATCTCCAGAACCATTTTCTTACGAGCGGGATTATGTTGTTGTCCTATCCGATTGGAGCGATGAATCTCCCCAAACTATTTATACCCATCTAAAAAAAGACCCGGACTACTACAACCGGCAACAGCGCACGGCTACAGATTTATGGCGTGAGGTGCGCACAAAAGGTGTCGCACAAACCTGGCGGGACCGGCATCAATGGAACTGGAAACAGCTTTCCGACCGCAGTATCTCCCAGGTCACAGGCGAGACTTACACCTACCTGATTAACGGGCATACACCCGATACCAATTGGACTGCATTATTTAAACCTGGTGAGAGGGTTCGCCTGCGATTAATTAACGCAGCTTCGATGACCTTATTCGACCTGCGTATCCCCGGCCTGAAAATGAAGGTGGTGGCGGCCGATGGACAAAATGTCGAGCCCGTTAGCGTCGATGAAATTCGTATTGGCAGCGGCGAAACCTATGACGTAATTGTCGAGCCAGAGAGTGAACAGGCCTACAGTATATTTGCGCAGTCCATGGACCGCAGTGGCTATGCGCGAGGCACACTGACAAGTGATATACGTCTGAGCGCAGAGATTCCCGCGATGGATCACCGCCCAGTGCTCACTCGGCAAGATCTGGGACTAGGGAGAAAAACCGAAGAGACAGACACACACTTTAAAACAACCCAGACTGCTCACACCGAAAAACATTCCGATTTGCCCGATGCAACTGAGGGGGGATGGTTTTACGGAAACCTCGCTGCAGCGGGGCTCGGTAGTAATAGCCCTATCATTCACCAGCCAAGTGAATCCGGATTCAGGGTGGATCACCGCGCGCTGACGCCAGCAAACGGCATCTCTGACCCCGGTGTAGGACTCAGAAACCATAAACATCGCTATAACCGCCGTGTACTGACTTACAGCGACTTGCGCAGCAATAAGCCTACCCAGGATCAGCGAGAGCCACAGCGGGAATTACAGTTACACCTGACCGGTAATTATGAGCGCAATCTCTGGTCAATAAATGGTGAAAAGTTTCGCGATGCCAGCCCATTATTATTTCGGCACCAGGAGCGCCTGCGCATTACCCTGGTCAATGACACCACGCTTCCCCAACCCATGCACTTACACGGTTTTTGGAGTGAGCTGGAAACCGGCGACGGAGAGTATTTACCTCGCAAGCACACGGTGATCGCACAACCCGGATCAAGCATCAGTTACTTGGTCAGCGTCGACACCTATGGCCGCTGGGCTCTACACAGCCAAATGCTTTACCAGAGGCCCGGTATGTATCGGGAGGTGCGCATTGTTTAAGAATGTTGCAGGGATAGCAGCAATACTATGGATACTTGCTGCCCAGGCCAGCTATGGGCAGGCAGAACCTCAGCATCAGCACCACAGCTACCAGTCCTCTGGCGAGGATAACAAAGAAGAACCCATGGCTGAAGTCAGCCTCGACTATGTGGAACTGCGAGGTGATAACGGCGGAGAAATCGAGGGAGACTTCAGTTATGGCGGAGAGCAAAATAAGTTTGTTGCCGAAGTTGACTACGAGCGAAGTAGTGGGGAAATCGAAAAAAATGAACTCTGGGCGCTCTATAGCCGGGCAATTTCGGCAAACTGGAATTTTCTAATTGGAATTCGCCACGATTTTAATCTGGAGACTACCAGCCGGAATTGGGCTGCTGTGGGTATTACAGGAGAGTCTCCCTACAAATTCGAAATGGATGCAGTATTTTTCTATGGAGAACATGGCAGTACTGCATTTCGCCTGGAAGGCGAGTATGAAATAAAGTTAGCGCAGGACTGGAACCTGGTCCCACGTATCGAGCTGAACTTTTTTGGGCAGAACGATGAGGCCCGAGGTAGCGGCTCCGGCTTATCGGAAGCGGAAGTCGGCTTTCGGCTCATGTATGAAGTAACCAGGAAATTCTCACCCTATATCGGCGTCCACTATGAACGGGAAGTGGGCAATGCCGCTGATTTCGCCCGTGAAGAAGGCGAGGATGTGGACTCAACCGTATGGGTACTGGGGTTTAGAGCTTGGTTTTGAAAAAATCCAACTTTTTATATCTATACAAGTTGTACCACTTCGCATCAGCTGTAACCAACTTTACCGCCTCCTCAATCTGTCATAGCATCTAATAGATCTTAATCGCCTTTTAAAAAATATTTAAATTCAGCAAGGATGCCGGTGATATGATTTTCCCCCGAATACTGTTAATCGCAGTTTCCCTACTGTGTGTGGGCCTATCAGCAAAAGCTGAAAGCCCACAGAGCCATTCTTCTGTTAACACGACCAAACACCTGAGTTATGGCGATGAAATTCTTTTCTCATCCAGAATCCTGAGTCGTGAGTCGTGAAATACCAATCAACATATATTTACCGCAATCGTTCCATCAAGCATCAGAGCAGCATAGATACCCGGTTATCTTTATTAATGGCACTCACGGCAAAGAATTTTTCCACGCCTTAACCGGGGTAGTAAAGCATCTAAGTAGCGTAGAACGTATGCCGGAAAGTATTGTAATCAGCCTTAATGATGGTGGTGATGAACCGGAAACCTACCTACATGGAATGTGGAAGCATACCACTGAGGAGAAGTTTAGCGCCCAGGGAAACCCTGAGACCTATAGTAAATTTCTAACTGAAGAACTATTCCCATATTTAGAAAGCAATTACCGCGCACTCAACAATAGAATGATTATTGGTGTCTCAACTAGCAGTATCTTTCCTCTCTACGCCCTAACTAACAAACCTGGATTGTTTCAGTCTTACTTCTTTTTATCTGCAGCTGACATATTTGGTATGGGGCCCACTTCAGAGAGTACTTTTATTAATGAAATAACCACAAGTATGCAGATCCCATCAAATAAGATCAGTGCTTTTTATTTCGCCATGGCCGACAGTGACATGCTTAAAGATAAGCGCTATGATAAAATCTTAAGTCAAATTAACACCAAACTTTCCCCTTACACAAAAGAGAATCTCAAACTAAAAATAGAAATTATTAACAATGAAAACCATTACGGTGCCTTTATAAAAGCGGCGTTATCGGCTATTGAACTTAATTATCCCCACGAAGAATGGTCCGCAAATTATCGAGAATTGATATCCCAGCCTGGTGACGCCTTACAAAATATCGATCATTTCTATCAATCACTCTCACAGAAAAATGGCTTTCCTATTTTACCCAGGGCTACACGTTGGAGAAATGTTAACAAATTAAGCCACATTACCAATTTGTTGCTAAAGGATGGTCGCATCCAAGAAGCCATCAATGTCGCAAGGCGATGGGTGGAATATCGGCCAAATTCTATTGACGCCCACCAAAGTTTGGCCCTGGCGTTACAACAGAATGGCGAAATCTCAGAGGCTTCTGATGTTTTGAAGAAAGCACTAGAAATTTCTCGAAACCAGGATAAAAGTAAAACGTCGGCGATAAATCGGCAATTAACTGAACTCAATCTCAATTAGCATACAGTTAAATTTTTATTCACTAAAAATTAAAAATATAGTTATCACACTAATTTTCTTTTCCCCGTTAGCATTCACCTCACAGGAAAATCCAAAATAGTGGGACAGGATAAGTTATTACAAAACTCTCCGAACAGAAATCGGGACTCTTAGACTTGATGTATATTTAAAACCTGAGTTTTCGAATACTACAAAAACCGTCAAAAACCTTGTTTTTGTCCTAAATAACACACCAATTGAAATACCAAAAGACGTTATAGACAACTTCAAAGGAATAGTTCCCGGAAGCTTCACTTTATCTACCAGCTATTATAGTGATGTAACTGGAACCCCTGACACAGTAGTCACTGCTGCTTTTAATTACGGATTTCCAAGCTGCGTTAGAGAAGGACGTATATCTGTTAAGAGTACAGGTTATCTTTTACATATGATCACAGAGGACGATAATTGCTCTTCAGAACCTTAGGCCAAGGGCGCTTAGTAAGGTGGAAAACTAAAAAACGAGCTGGCATTTACCTCCAGCTCGCCTACAGAAAATATACCAACACCTAAATCTGGCACACAGCTACTAATAACAATTTCACAGAACCGCTCTACTCACTCACCAGGCGTAATTACGTAGCCACCTCATCTTTCCACCAGGCCTTTGTTGTGGTGGGAGATTGCAAGCGAACAGCCTCTCCAATGATAGGCGTCACCAAAGTGACACCCTGATCTTTGGCTGCCGTCTGTGCGCGCTCCAGAGGTTCATACCAATCGTGTAGGGCAAGATCAAAAGTACTGTTGTGGATAGGTAACATTGCTCGCCCTCTGAGATCGAGATGTGCCTGTACACTCTCTTCGGGCATCATATGAACCGAACTCCAAAGCTTGTTGTAAGCACCCGTTTCCATCAGTGTCAGGTCGAACGGACCAAATCGCTCACCAATTTCACGAAAGCCACTAAAATAGCCACTGTCACCGCTAAAGAATATACGGCCCTCGCGCCCTTCAATTACCCAGCTGGCCCACAGTGTTGAGTCTTTATCCGTTAGTCCACGCCCGGAAAAATGTTGAGCCGGAGTCGCGGTAAAGTGCAAACTGCCCAGGGCAAACGATTCCCACCAGGCCAACTCCTCAATTTTTTCGGCCGGAATTCCCCAGTTACGCAAACGACTCCCCACCCCGGTAGGAACGATAAATTGCTCTACTTTATCCTTGAGTGCGCGAATACTATTTTTGTCTAAATGATCGTAGTGGTCATGGCTGATAACGACCGCTTTAATCGAAGGCAAGTCTCGAATCTCTATGGGCAAAGGATGAAAGCGCTTTGGACCCATCCACTGAACCGGGGATGCCCGCTTGCTAAATACCGGATCTGTCAAAACATACTGATCATCCATTCGAATCAGTACCGTGGAGTGCCCAAGACGATATACGGCACTCTCAGCAACTGGGGCTGCCAGCTCTGCGGCGGGAATCTGTCGCAATGGAATGGGATTGACCGGTACGGGGGCAGCGCGATCTGCCTTGATGTAGGCACCAATCATCTCAATCATACCGCCACTACTGACTTTGTAGTCCGTATCACTGTTGCGGAACTTCTCGGGTTGATTTGCACAGCTACCAAAGAGACCTACCGACATAACAATCACTCCTGCCAGAATCCACCAGCGCTTCTTCATTTCACTTACCATGTAAACTATACAGTGCAGTGTATAAACTAACTATATAAAAGTAAACTATATAGTGTAAAATTTGCGTAAGAAGTAACTCGCCGGCAATGGAATCCCCCGGCCCAGATTTCACAGAGATACCCATGACTGAAAAGAAACCAACCAGAAGTGAGCTGAAACGCCAAGCTATTATTGATGCCGCCAAGCAGGCTTTTCAGGAGCTGGGAGTGCAGGGCACGAGTATGGACGAGCTGGCAGCCCGAGCACAGGTATCAAAACGCACCGTGTACAACCACTTCTCCAGTAAAGAAGCCCTGGTTATGTATTTGATCGGTGAACTCTGGCAGCAGGCTACCCAGCCCTCCGGTTGTGACTACAACCCGGATAGTGATATGCAGTCACAACTCCGTACACTGTTAGAGCAGGAAATAAAAACGATCTGCAACCCGCAGTATATTGAGCTTAACCGCATGGCCTTCGACTACTTCTTCCATCAGCCGGAAGCACTACAGAAGGAAATGGAAAAATATAAGGCCCATGAAACCGGGGTGCAGCGCTGGATCAAATCTGCCGTAGCTGATGGGCGACTAAAGTCTCTCGACATAGAGGTCGCCAGTGGGCAGATTCATAACTTAATTAAAGGCGGTTGCTACTGGCCCCAGTTACTCCAACTTTCCGGTCCACCGAGCTCCGTTGAGCAAGAGGCGCTGGCTGAGCGCACTGCTGCGATGTTTTTAAGTTATTACCAGGCTTGAATCGCTGCCCTAAGAGGCCATTTTTCACCTACTAATTTACCAACAAAAAAGGCTCCAAAAGGGGCCTTTTTTATTTTATCGGGAATAAATTACAGTCTTTCCCAAAGTATCTCCCAGTTCCCACCAACACCTGGCTCGAACTGTATTGCACCTCTTTTTACTTCCTTACAGTAGTGGGAGTAAGCAGAGTCCTTACACTCGTAGACATTACCGTCACGACCCAGGACTTTGGTGCCCGCAGCATAGTTTCTATGACCTCTAGGGAAGACATAATCATAATCCTGATCACTTGAGGATTGATCATCATCATTGGAGCTATCATCATCTCCATTCGAAGTATCATCGTCTCCATTGGAGGTGTCGTCATCGCCGCTGGAGCTATCGTCGTCGCCGCTCGAGGAGTCATCATCACCATTGGAAGTATCGTCATCCCCATTCGAGGAGTCATCATCACCAGAGGTGTCTTCAACCAGGTAGAAGTTCAGAGTGTTTTGATCAACCATGTTGCCATCGCGGTCTTTTACCACCACTACAACCATATGGTGCCCTGCTACAGTCTCTGAGAGAGTCAAGCTAGTACTGGCAGTATCACCATCATCAATGTTATTGCTATAGCTTGCTAGAGTATCACCGCCATGATTTACCACTGTAACCTCAACGCTGACATCTCCCGTAGCACTGAGAGCCAAGTCTAGAGAAATAGCACCGCCTGTAATTGTGTATTCACTTTCAAGACCACTTACCGTTACTTCATAGTTGGGCTCTTCTTCGCTCAACTCGTAACCGATCTCGACATTTTCCAGGCCACTGCCATCTTTTAGATAAATGCGGTTGATACCGTACAGAGGCTCAAAGCTGTTATCACCATCGAAATCACCGGCGCGGATATCGGTCTGCTCTGCATTAATCAACTCAGCCAAATCGTGTGACCAGTTTTCAGCGATGCCCTGCTCTTCGGAGGCAATTTCCAAAACAGTGCTGTAAGATGAGTTTTCACCTGAGCCATCAAATACGCGGGTATATACTTTATCGCCAACGTTCAAGTCCTGCGTCGGGTTGATGGTACCCGCAGCGCTCCATTCGGTATTAGTGACATTATCGCCATCGAATTCTACATCGATAACATTGTAGAAAGCGTTAACCGTATCACCCACATCCCAAACAGCCAGAATTACATGATAGCCCTCGCGATCCGGCACCTGACACTCATGAGTTGTATTTACATCTGGCTGTTCATAATTGCCATCTATCTCACAGAATGGGTCGAGATCAAATTGATCGCGAGTCAAGACTGAATTCGGATTCCAATCTTCTTTAGTAATATAGTATTTCCAATCACGAGTTACATGATTTGCGGTGAAGTACCATTTGAAGGTTTGCCAACCGGAGCTAATATAATTTTTTACCCAGCGATCAGATGTCTGTTCATTAAGCTCAGACCAGGCACTGCTTCCTCCACTGGCAATTTGCCCATCGGCAGGGCCGCTATCGGGAAAGCCTTCAGGACCTTCAATACTCTGTGGTTCCCACTGAACTGCACCGCAATTCAAGTTCATTTCACCGGTATCTAATGCGTATTTACACAGGGTACCACGCGCAGAAGCTACACCACCGTCAGCGGCCTCAACATAACCATGACTGAAAGCATTAGAACTGGCACCGGCTAATACCACTGCCATTAATGTGCGATTGACTATCGGTTGTTTAAATACGGATGCTAATTTTTTCTTACGTAGAATCATATCTCTGCCCATTTATTACTTTGCGCTCAACTTCCTTCCCCAGCTGAACACAAGTTTTTACTTTTAGAGGATGTAAATCCTGCAACGCTAGCGACAGAGTTATGGACCACCACTAATTGGCACGGTTCCTGTTATTTTTATAATTTAAACAAACAACTTTTAGCGTGTCACCGAAAGATAAGTCTAATTTTTAATAAATACCACCCCATTAAAAGTTCCATATAAACACAAAAATAAAAACATAAATAATGACAAAATAATTTCTTACAAAATAGAAAAATGACGACCCAAAACAAAAAATAAGACCACAATTCCGGGCAATTACTGCAACATAAAATCAGCAAAAGCGAAATTTAGTGGTATTTTATTCCAGCAAGGGCAGCCAGGTATAAATCCGAATATACCGCTTATAAAAATATAAAAACAAAATATGGAAGAACTATGAATTTCACACTTAAATCCTCCCAGAAATCAATATGAAACCCTAACTAACTCCACCTATCGCTTACCGGCAAAAAACACGGTGCACCCACGACAAAATTGAAATAGAAAAAACCTAGAACACAACGGCCAATACTTCTTCTATAACTAATCGGGTAGAGGGTTTTCCAATGAAAATTAAAAATATTAGTTTTTTAAAGCTTTCACCTCACTGAATTCACGCCGGCCAGATATCCCTGAGCCCACAGAAAATGCCACCTTTCGATAGCTTACAAATAGTATCCCCAATGAATCAAAACCGATATTTTGGGGCCTCAGAACAACTCTTTGACCCCATCAGCTTTAAGATTTAATCATGGAGTTTCTAAAGCCCAAGATTAATATCAGATTTGCGATAAACCACAGGTCTTTAATAATAAAAATACCGCTGGAGCTAAGTTGCCAGGTAGCTACCCAACTGCCCGGGTAGGAGTAGAGGAAGGTCTGGGTTGTTATAAATACTGCGGCACAAAGCAATAGTCCCGGCCAAAACAGCTGCCGGATATAAATACCCAAGGCGAGGATAGCCAGCGCAATCAAGTCATATATACCGATAAGATTTGAGGCCACCTGCACGCTAAATACACTGTATAACCACGACATCAGTGGCGAAGTGCTTACCAGGCCTTCAATCCCCTCAGCCTCAAGCGCTGTGAATTTCATCCCACCAATCCAGAGTAATACCAAGCCGACAGGGAAATAATTGAGCCATATCAACTTTAGTGGACTCAACGAATCCCGATACAACCAGGTAATACCCAAGGTTAACAGGGCAAAGTACTTAATTATCCCCTGTCCTGAGCCAATTGCAGGAAAGCCGCCCAGGGAGTCGATCCAATGGCCGCTGCCAAGAAGACTCAGTAGGGGCACTAGCGATATTAAAATCAGAAGGATTGCCAGGGGCTTAACAACCCGCTCAAAGCGAAGGGCGAGTGCCCCCAAAATAGCGGCGACTGAAAAAATAATAGCGGTCAGTAAACGTATAGAGGAAAGCACCTCCTCATTAGTGACACCGTAGAATTCAAATACGCGCTTGATACCACCCCATTGGCCGGAAAAAAGCGCCACCGCAATAAGCGCAAAGGCGATGGCCACCAGGGCGAAGGGAAGTTTTCGAAGAAGGAATGACATTTGTTGACGACCTCTTAACAAATTAGAGCTTAGTCACCAGCCTGACCAGAGCCCCTCTCTCCATACAGGTGAAAGGCGGCTCTGGGGTATTGGTTAAATCTATGTCGTCTTGGCCCGGGGAATTATTACACCCCCATAGAGAATCACATTTACTGTTACTCCAGTATCAATGTGCCCCGATACATTTGCATCTGGCAGTTGAACGGGTATTCACCCGGCTCGGCTTTTGGTATTTCCACCAAGGTGTCCTGGTTCAGGGCAAGCTGAGCGCTGACTTCCAAGTCTGGAAACAATACCCACTCGGAGCAGGGACTTGGGTCCTCCCGGTGAAAATGCAAAGTCGCTGTGCGACCGGCGGGCAGGCGGATAAGATCCGGTTCGTAAACTCCATCCTTAACCAGAATCTGTAAATTATCCTTGCTCGGCGTCGCCTTACTGGCACTTCTTTTTGGCCCCAACCAAAACCACCAGATAACAGCCAGAATCATCAGCACACCGACGATATTTACGAGAACTTCAGCCATTTAGCGAGCCTCCGATGGTTTAAAGAAGCGCAGGCGGTTGGCATTACTGACCACCGTCAGGGAGGAAAGCGCCATAGCACCACCGGCAACAATGGGGCTCAGTAACATACCCGTAATCGGGTAGAGGACACCGGCGGCGATGGGAATACCCAGAGTGTTATAAATAAAAGCTCCAAACAAGTTTTGCTTGATGTTGTGCAAAGTGGCCCGGGACAACTCCACGGCATTGGCGACCCCGTGCAGGGAGGAACGCATCAGGGTGACATCGGCGCTCTCAATAGCAACATCGGTACCGGCACCTATCGCAAAGCCCACATCGGCCCGCGCCAGGGCCGGGGCATCGTTAATCCCGTCACCCACCATACCCACTCGCTCGCCTTTTTTTTGCAATTCAGCGACGATCCCCTCTTTATCTTCCGGCAATAGTTCTGCGTGAACTCGATCGATGCCCAGTTGCCGGGCAACCGCTTCAGCACTGCCGTGATTGTCCCCGGTAAGCATTTCAATGCGTAAACCCAGTTTGCTCAGTCGCTCGATTGCAGCTTGCGCATCAGCGCGAATCGGATCGGCTACGGCAATAATCCCCCGCAACTTGCCGTCCACGGCGGCGTACATCACCGTGCGCCCCGCCGCAGCCAACGTGGCTGCCCGCTCATTCCAGACATCCAGGGAAATGGCTTCCTTTTGCATTAACTTGGTATTCCCCAACAGCACGTGACTGCCACCGATATCACCACTCACACCGTGAGCTGTGATGGCTTCAAAGTTGGCTGGAGACTGCAATTCAAGGTTTTTATCGTGAGCTGCCGTCACTATGGCTTCAGCCAAGGGGTGCTCTGAGCCCTGCTCCAGGCTCGCCATTAAACGCAGCAGTTCATCACTGTCGCCATCACTATCGATATCTGTCAGACGCGGAGAACCCTCGGTGAGAGTCCCGGTTTTATCCACAACCAGGACATCCAGAGTGCAGGATTGTTGCAGGGCCTTGCCGTTGCGCACCAATACACCGTACTCGGCACCTTTGCCGACCCCCACCATAACCGACATGGGAGTAGCCAAACCCAAGGCACAAGGACAGGCGATAATCAGCACCGAAGTCAGTACTACTAACATATGGGCAACCCGAGGATCGGGGCCCAAGTTGAACCAAACCAGTGCGGCCACCAGGGAAATAATCATCACCACTGGCACAAAGATGCCGGAAATCTTGTCCGCCAAGCGCGCGATAGGTACCCGGGAGCTCTGGGCATTCTTTACCATCTCGATAATCTGCGCGAGGCGGGTGTCGGAACCCACTTTATCTGCGCGAAACAACAGGCTGCCATTTTTATTCAGGGTGCCGGCGGCGAGGCTGTCACCCTCCGCCTTTTTCACCGGCACTGGTTCCCCGGTGAGCATGGATTCATCTACCAGGCTGCGCCCTTCAAGCACAGTACCATCCACCGGAATTTTCTCGCCGGGGCGGACGCGCAGCTGGTCTCCCTGCTGCACCTGCTCGATAGGCAGATCCACCTCTCGGCCGTCTCTCAATACCCGCGCGGATGTATCCTGGAGCTCCAACAGCTTCTCCACTGCGGCACTGGTGCGCCCGCGAGCCCGAATTTCCAGTGCCTGGCCGAGGCTGATCAGGCCAATAATCATGGCACTGGCCTCAAAATACACATGTCGTGCCGCTTCCGGTAAGAGATGGGGGACCAATACTACAAGCATGGAGAAGAGCCAGGCCGTTCCCGTGCCCAGGGCCACCAGCGTATCCATAGTGGCATTGTGGTGGCGCAGTGCCTTCCAGGCACCGCTGAAGAAGTTACCGCCACAGAAGACCAGCACTGCCAGGGTAATCAGCCCCATAGCACCCCAGGCCAGCTGCTCCGCAGGGGTATTCACCGATACCTTGTCAGTGATCAGCCCCCAAGCCATCATTGGCACGCCCACGCCCAGAGCAAATGCCGAGCGCCACAACTGCTGGCGGTAGTGCCGCTGTGTCTGCTCCCGCTGTTCCGCGCGCTGCTCTCGTTCACTACTTCGCAGGAGTTCAGCGCCGTAGCCCGCGCCTCGGACGGCTTCGATACAGGATTCAGCCTCCGCCGGGCCGTATACCGACAGGATTTTATCGGACAGGTTTACCCGGGCATCAGTCACCCCGGCTACAGCCTTAACCGCAGTCTCAATTTTGTTGATACAACCGGCACAATTGACTCCACTCAAACGGAACACCGTTGGCGCAGATTGTTGCTCCTTCGTCATCTTGCTCTCCCGCAACACCAATTACAGCGACAAAGTTACAACCTTACCGCTAGGGGAAGGCAACAGTTGGCAGCGCACCGTCTGCCGAAATTTCGCAGTCAATTCATCCTTCAGCTTAGTGGTTGGCACCAGGGGCAGGAAAAGGCTGAGGATTCGCCAATGATCGCGCATGCGATGCGACGGAATGTTATTATCGCGCCATGACACATCCCCTGCTCCCCGAAAGACCCCTGAGTATCTCTCCTTCTCTAGCTGCCACTGTCGGCCTGGAGGAAGCTGTGCTGCTCACTGCACTTGGCGACCTGGCTCCATTCCTTCCCCTGGAGCCCTACGGAGGCCGGGATTGGTATACCGCCGAGGGGGAGCAGCTATATCTGCTGCTGCCCTTCTGGCAGGCAGCGGATATCCAACGGGTAGCCACCAGCTTGCGCAACCAGGGTGCCCTTCTGCTGGGGGCGGCACCATTCGGCAGTAGCGAGATTCTGAAGTTCGCCCTGCCCGGTGAATACAAGCGCCCGATGGCAACACCCCCTACCCCATCCAACCGCAATGCCAACACCATTGCCCCCAGTTGGCAGCCGGATAGTGAAACCATGGCGCGTATCGCCCAGCTGGGTATTCCCGAGCACTTTGTAAGGGAGCAACTGCCGGAGTTTGTCACTTACTGGCGCGAGCGCGCCGAGCCCCGCCACTCCTTTGGCTCCCTGTTCCTGCGCCAGGTTAAAAGCAAGTGGGAGGCTTTTCGCGCAACGGCTCAGCGCAAGCAGCCACTGCCCAACGGCTGGCAACCCAGCGATGAGACCCTGCGCAAGCTGGCGGACGAGGGAGTCCCCAGCACTTTTGTCAGCCGCGGCCTACAGCGCTTTCTCGATTACCACCGCTCCAGTGGCAAGCAGTCCATTTCCTGGGATTTGGAATTCAATGACTGGATCATGGAAGACTGGGAGAAGCAGGACACGCCATTTATCGAAAAACGCAAGCCCACTGCTATGTCCCGCGACTGGCAGCCCAGCGAGCACACCTGGGAGCAGTTGCAGCGCCTGGCCATCAATCCGCGCTTTGCCGCCGAATTGCTACCGGAATTTATTTATAAATGGACCGAGCGCGGTGGCCACAGTGCCCGCTGGGGTGAACTGTTTATCGAGTATGCGCGGGAAGAGTGGGCCTATTACTGCCAGGGTATTGAGAAAAACCCGGTGGCCAAACCTATCTCCCGCAACTGGCAGCCCAGTGGTGACTGCCTGAGTCATTTGATGAACCAATGCGAGATAGATCGCGACTTTGCTCTATCCCTGGTTCCGGAATTTATTATTTACTGGCGCGGTCAAAATGCCGCACGTAAAAGCTGGGACGCCGTATTTGTGCGTCACGCGCGCCACCAGTGGGCGGAGCGCAACAAACTGGCAATAGGAAACTCTTATGGCAATCCACAAGACTCCCACAACAACACCAACCAGCGCACCCGCGACCGGTCAATCGGCGACATACTCACAGACACAAACTGGTAGTGAACAGGGCCAGGAACTGCTGAACGAAAAGAAGCGCGCAATCAATGAAGTATTTGCGCTGTTTAAACTGAATTATCACAACCAGTTCAGCGCAGCGTTTCCAGACACTGAAACCCTTCACCACGCTAAGCGCCTCTGGCTGGAGGCCCTGCTTGCTTTCGCTCCCCAGGATATTATGCAGGGTGCCAAGCGAGCGATCCTGCAAAGCGAGTACCTGCCAACCGTACATAAAATGCTGCAGCTGTGCGCCGCTGGGGAGAATGGTTTACCGGAAGCTCGCGCCGCCTATCGCGAGGCCTGCAATGCCCCCAGCCCCAAAACCAATTACAACTGGAGCCACTTAGCGATCTACCACGCGGGGCGGGAATCCAACTGGTTTTTTCTTGCCAATAACCCCGAGTCTATCGCCTACCCGGTCTTTGCCGAGCACTATCGAAAAATATGTGAACGAGTCCTGGGGGGAGAAAAGCTAACCGCTCCAGAGCAATTAAAGCTGGAGGAAAACCCCGGCTCACCACTTTCCAAGGAAGAAAATTCGAAAAGACTCTCGGAGATGCGGGCAAAGCTTGGCATTTAGAAATTAACAGCCAACTGCTTACTCTGACTTTGAATACAGGGCCTGATACCTAAAGGCCCTCACGCCAATGACTTGTTAAGTAAAAGCCCTGATCTAGCTTTACTGTGCTTTAAATAAAAATAAACAAAGCACAGGACAGATCATGAATAATTTTAAGACCACCTTAAAAATAAGCTTTTTTTCCAGCCTTATATTCACTTTCGCTACAAATACCAGCGCTGACTTTGCCAACAGGAAATATATTGGGGCTACCCTCGGTGAAACCTCTTATCCTCAATTTTGCTCATCTGCAAACCCCCGGATAAAATCACAGATTCCTCAAGGATCCACAGACGGACGCTTTCATTGCAATAGTAGCGGCAGTACGATTAAGTTTTATGGCGGCTTGCGCTGGAACAGATACCTCGCCCTTGAAATCAGCTATCTAAAACCTTCAGCTGCGCAAAGCAGCTTTTATACCAATAATGAAAATGGAGAGTATGCAAAGGCTGCATACCAGGTTGAAACACATTTATTGACCGCCTTTTTATTGGGTTTTTATCCTGTTAACTCCAATATAAATATGTTTGCCAGAGTCGGGGCTGGAGCTTGGAGAGGGAAATTATCAGAGCAACAATCCGCTCAATTTTATCTCCCCCAGCAATTATCCAATGGACAATTCACGGCACAACTTCAGACGTTCGATAAAGACAAGTCCCAAAACCACAAAGGCCCTCACTGGGGAGTTGGGGTCGGTATGAATTATGTCTATAGGAATCACTGGATTTGGAGACTGGAGTGGGAGAAACTGGAGCCCACTGGAGTAGACTTCAATGCAGAAACACTATCACTGGGTTTAGGGCGGCTTTTTTGAACTTTGTTAATTGACACCTATAACTTTATACTAATTAGATAGAGTTCCCGCAAACTATTACTGGGAACTCTACCTTTAGGCGACAAATCCAGTTAATAGAGTAGGTCCTACCTTCGACCAATCTAAAAGACGTTATTATTTTGGTGGTTGCCTTAATAAAATTTCACTCTAAAATCAGCTTCAGCGGTCCCCCATATAAGCTAAACAAGGTCAAGCCATGAACCGCTTTAGCCCCCTATTCATTATTTTTCTACTTTCCTTACCAGCCCTTGCTTGCGCCGATTTCTACTCACACAAATATGCTGGTATTTCTTTCGGTAACCAGCATGCCAATAACTTGTGTAGCGAAGCAGAAAAGCGAGTTCAACAAATTAGCGCCAGCTTAGATCAAGTGGATCTCAGTCGGTGTGATGATAAAAATAACGCCTGGAAACTATTTGCAGGAATTCGATGGACACCTTACCTGGCAATTGAAGCCAGCTATCAAAATTTCAATAAGTACCAGCTGAATACCCATATCTCATATGGGGATGGTGAATATTTAAACTATTTCTCTGATTTTGATAGCCAGCTTTTCAATATATTTTCCCTGGCGTATCTTCCCCTGGGAGAGTCATTTAGCTTATTTGGGAAACTTGGCACCGGCATCTGGTACGCGGAAACCAATGAGATTCATAAGGGTGAAGTTTTTATCCTATACCAGCTTGAAGATGGAAGTTTAATAGAACAATTAACTCCAGTCAGAGGTGAATTAACCGATAGCAGCAATGGATTCCACTGGGCTTATGGTGCTGGTATTAACTATAGCTATAGGGGTAAGTGGAGCCTACGGATAGAGTGGGAACAGTTTTCAAAAATTGGGGGCGATACGTTTCTGGATGAAATAGATAGTGAAGCTATCACTATGGGGTGGAGTATGCATTTTTAATGATAAACCCCTGTTAAATACTGATAGAACTCCTCTCTATAAGCAGCCATTAACTAATACATTCTAAAATGAACAACAAAAAGAATAAAATACTGAATAAAAAAGATCTGGAGGAATACCAAGAAGACTATCGAGCGAAAATAGATTATGAAAACACGCTAAAAGAAACCAAAAAAACTCATTCAATTATATACATTACAATAGTTTCTATACTATTAATTTACTCAATCTTCGTTTCGAGAAGCTCTAGGCAGCCAGACAATTTTCAATGGACCATTCTTATAGTGTTTGTGCTGTTAATATTCGGAACAAAAAAACAACTAGAGCAAGAAAAACTTGAAAACCCACCTATTTGCACCGACTGTAAGAAAAATATGGAGCCCTATGAGTTTCGATCTAGAAGTAAATCACTAGATGTTAATGGTATCGCCTACCTATGTAGGGACTGTAAGTCGAAAATAATTGATACTGAGCCATCACATTCTGGATAATTCACATAGCCAAACGGCCTATCTTTCCGATCCAATCAGATATCTATAAAATCAATAGCCAAGCTTCACAAGATTAGACAAAACTGTATCAATAAGTATTATGTCAAGATTTCTCAAGGCATCAGCCTTACTATTTTTTCTCTTTATTCTTTGGATTATCTATCTAGCCAATACCGGATCGAATAGTATATTTTTTGACCTTGTCCGTGCTATGCCCTATGGCGATAAACTAGGCCATATCGCCTTGTTTGGTACTTTTGGCCTTATCCTGATACCTGCCACCCGCGCCACTTATTTTAAGCTCGGCTTTATTAGAATTTACTATGGTGCTATCGCAGTGCTTGGCTTTGCCCTGATTGAAGAGATAAGCCAGGCATTTGTTCGCTCAAGGACTTTTGACTTACTTGATCTGGCCGCCGATATCGTTGGAGTGATACTTGCAAGCTCTCTGGTTTACCTGGTTCAGAGAGCCCGCAATATTAACAATTTAAGCCAGCCGGAAAACCCCGATACCGCTAGTGAGACAACAGACGATTGATATCCCTCCAATCAACCAATTTAAAATTCTGGGCTGCGCTGGGCATTCGGTTGCGCCCATCCTGAACAACTAACAAACCTTGAGGATATTCCGCACCCAAAGCTGAACTGGTAACGGCCAAACCATCGGTCTCCGAACTGCCATCCACACCTAACTGGGGGTTCATACCAACCCGAAAATGGGTAATAAATTCATTCCCACTACGGCTGAATAGTGCATAGCTATCATTACCTTGACTGGATATCACTAGATAGCCCTTGTCGCCATCCTGATAAAGTGCCAATCCCTCTATATCTGCCACCAGCTTTTCACCATCCACTTCTGCCACCAACTCTGGAGAGGCCTCTGATAAGGACTTTAGGTCCAGCCGCCAAATCCCCCGGTCCTCCTCAGCAAAAAACAGGGTTCCGAACTGGTCATCCACAACACAGCCTTCAACCTGTCCATAGTCATCAAACTGGATACCCTGCTCAATCTCAAACTCATTGGAGGACTCAGAGACATTGATTTTGAGCTGATGCAAGCTGGCCTCCTTGTCAGAAACCCAGGCATAAAGCCCACTATCGTCCTGTTGCAGGCACAAGCCATAGGGATCATGAAGCCCTATACCCCGGTATCCAAGATACCCCACCTCGCCCGTTATACTGATAGAAAATAGATCCAAACCGGGATTAGTACGATTAGAGGCAACGGCAATCGCATCGATATCGGGGTGGGAAATTTTACGGATATCAACATTATTAACCCTGCCTACCGGAAAGTGCTGTTTTAAGCCGCCTGATAGATGATAGATATTGAGCCCCTTTTTTTTATCTGTAGCAAAAATCAGGCTGTTTGCCGGCGAATGAGGGTTCACCCAAATGGCGGGATCATCGGCAGCATCCCCATAAGAGTGAACGGGGTCAGTTTGTCCCCTGGCGGCAATAGTGGGAATAATCTCAAGCGGATTATCTGTAACTCTGGTCAGTTTGGTATTTATCGGGAAATAGGTTATTTCACTCTGCTTATCATTTAACACGGCCAACCTATCACCAAAAACTGCTATAGAGGCAGGACTTTCTGCAGGCAATGTCCAAGAGTGGTCGGGCATACCACTTCCTGACAAGTCGAAAGCCTGTACTCCCTGTTCCACAGCAATCCAGATTTGGTCCTGCTGATAACCCAATCGCAAGCTGCCGAAATCATCACCGAGCCGTTTCGCCGAGATTAAAAGCTCACGCTCCTCATCTCGCTCTGCATCGGCATTCAATGCCAATATCCCTACAGGCGGCTGTGATACCAGTAATCGCCCCCGACGGTTATCCACGCTACAACTATTAACCTCCTCCCCCAAATATATTGGGCGGATCTCGGTAAAGTCCCAGTGCCCACCGCTGGGAGAAAGCAGGTACTCAAACCCCAGTCCGTCCTCTCCAATGGCAAACAGGTGATCTCTTCCTGCTTGTAGTGAAAAACAGAGTGCGCTCACAGGCTTAGCATTCTCAAGCTTTCCTAAAAGTTGAAGCCGCAAATCATCGTTTAGATCAGTAAATAATTGATATAGATGTAATTGCGCTTCCTGCTCTTCGTAAGCCGCCACCAGGTAGCTACCATCTTCCTTTGGCTGAATTGCAAGTGCCTCTACTCTGGCATCATTTTGAACTTGTATTTTTGCGGACTCATCTACAAGCACCAGCCCCTTATATTTACTAGATAGCAACAAGTATTGCTGCTCAGGGAAACCGACCAACTGAATCTGTTCAGCTATCACACCCTTTAAAGAGATGATATTTTGCGAAGATAATCTTTGACTATCCTTTTCAAGATCACATCCGAGTAATATAAGGCAGGACAAAACACCCACTATTGAAAAACGCATAATAAAACCTGCTTACGATTTACCGGTAACTGACAGAAAATATTATTTTTATAAAAAACTAAGCCCCACAATATTGCAGGGGCTTTATCAGGATAAGAATTTACACTAATCCAAAAATTCCAGTGAAAATTCTAGAAAGTGCTATAGCTCAGCCCAATCGCATAAGTCGGACCGTATTCTTCGTACTGACCATTAAACCCAGACGTGTGAACATAGTAAGGCTCATCCGTGAGGTTAACCCCAGTAAAAGTAAGTTGAAGGCCATTATCAAAGCGGTAGCGGGCCGACAAATCCAATTGCAAATGGTCTTCTTCGTAGCGGTCATTGACCTCATTTTCAAGGTCTACTTCCAGCAGGCGTTCACTGCGGAAAGCTGCTGACAGGCGCATACTAAAGGCATCGCGTTCATAGCCTACAATAAAGTTGCCGACAAAATCCGCCTGGGAAGGCATAGATATTTTGTCACTGCGATCACTGCTATTGAGACCCAGATCAGCTTCTGAATCGGTTAATGTTGCATTAGCCCTGAGTAAGAACCCATTTTCAAAACCTTGGGTCCAGGCCAGTTCGGCACCGCTGATACGGGCGTTGTCTCCGTTAATCGGTTGCCATACTTCAGCATCATCAACCGCTAAATTCCCTACAAAACGGGTAAAATCGGTATTACTGGAAACCTCAGACATAACAATAAAGTTATCGATACTCTTATGGAAAAGTCCCACAGAGAACATACCCAGGTCGTCCGCATAGTATTCGGCAGATAGGTCGATATTGCGGGATTCATAGGGGTCTAATTCTGGATTTCCAGCTTCAACCTCCAGTTCCCCATCATCGTATTCAATTTTGGCCGGAGAGGGGTTCAAATAGCCAAATGATGGACGCGATAAGGACTCCGAATAAGCTGCACGGAGAACAACATTATCGTTGTAATCAAACTTGTAATTAATACTGGGGAAGAAATTGTCGTAGTCCCGCTCGTAGTTAACCTCAGTGGCATAAACCCCTTCTGAAATTAAATCGGCACCCGGCAGGGGCTCTTCCGACTCTGCCACATTCACACCTTCAGCAGTAAATTCGGTGCGCTCATAGCGAACCCCAAAAACCAGCTGGGAGCGGTCTAACTCAATAGAATTCATCACATACAAGGCCGTGATGTCTTCATTCATTGCGTAGTCACGGGCGGATGCCAAAGCGGTCTCTGTCTCATCTATAGTAAAATCAGACAGATTAGCATTGATAAAACTATTAAGGCTTCCAACATTAACCCCGGGTCCAAATGCATCCAGGCCGTAGTCGATACTATTGCGAGAAAAATCCGCCAGAGTGTAATCCCCATCAAACTCTTCATATACAGTCGCATTCAAGTCGCCAGTCTTTTCTCGCTGACGCTCATGTAATCCGAATTTAACTACTGAAGGATTGCCAGCCCAATCAATTTCTCTACTGATATCAATACGGAAGCTGATTTCTTCATCTTCAGTAAAGTTATCTTCAATGACCAACTCATCGAGTTGATAACTGGCCGGGTCCAATACTGCTTCAACATCCTCACTTCCCACCGCCATACGGGGAGTATCACCAGCTTCAACATACCCCAAACGCAGGGAGTCCAAGACAAAATCGGTATCTCGTCGATTGGGTTCAGATTCCTCTGCATGGGAATATCCCAAGGCATAGGACAATCCCCATTGCTCAAAACTATGCTCTCCGCCAAATACCGCAGAAATAATTTCCTGTTCTTCCAGGCGGTCCTTCAGGGACTTCTCTAGCGCTGCCTCTTCCCACTCTGCCGAGTTGGCCGAAATAGTCTCCGGCTCATCGCGTTCATCATCGAGCTTCCAGGAATTGCGCTGGCGGATTTCCTGATCAGAAAAATCGGAGTACAAGCTGTGGAGATAGATGCTTGAGTCACTGCCCAGGTCCAGGTCGAAGTTGGCAGCAAGACCTGTGCGCTCCCGGGTAATACTGTAATCGCGATGTTCTATTTCGGTCGCGCCCTTAGCTACAGAGCCATCTTCAGCGGTCAGTTCTTCCCAGCTACCGTCAGTCTCAATATTATCTGAGCCAAACTCCCGCTTTTGGTGACTTAGGGCCAATGCCACCCCGAGACGGCGCTCTCCATCAAGTTCAAAAATATTGGTCATGGTGGCAGCCACTTTGGGGCTGTACTCTTCCTGAAGCTCGCTGTAGCTATTCTCTACGCTGAACTTGTAGCGATTGCTGTCATAATCCAGGGCATTCAGACTTTTAATCTCAATGGCACCGCCAATAGAGTCTGCGCTCATATCCGGCGTAAGAGTTTTAAATACCTCCAAACTCGCCAGTAAGTCCGATGGAATAACATCCAGGGCTACCGCCCGGGTGTTTGTTTCCGGTGCTGGCAGGCTCACGCCGTTAATTGTCGCCGCATTCAAATTTGGGTCTATACCCCGCACCCCAACGAAACGCCCCTCCCCCTGATCTCTCGCAATAAATACACCGGGCATCCGCTGTAACGCTTCTGTGACATTGGCATCGGGGAGTTCACCAATCGCATCAGATGTTTGCACCGCTACGACTTTATTGGCATCGCGCTGCCGATCCAAATCGCTGCGCGCATTACTTGCCTGGGCGGTAACCGTCACCGTTTCCATTACCTGCTCATTTTCTGCCACAGCATTTGCACTAATGATGGCAGTCGCCAGAGCCGCCAATGGCATTCCCAGTAACCGCAAGCCTGAAGTTCTGTATTTCATTGCGTCCCACTCCCACATTACCGGTGGTTAATTGAATTGGACGCAGACTAGAAGGCCGCTATGAACTTTACGTGACATTTTTTTTAAGCTTGTCATCACATAGTCAATTAGTACTGCGACGATAGATGTAAGCCCTGCTATTTACACAGATATCCATCGCCTTAAAAAGAACCATCAAGGCAATTAACAGTAAAAAGCGTCATATACTGAAGCCAAATATGGAGCAGTCATGAACGAAAGTCCCAAAAACCCAGCACGCAGATCTCTATTTAAAGTCCTGGGTGGTGTAACCGCCTCTGGTGCTGTAAGCAGCTTACTACCCGGCTGTAGTGGGAGTGAAAATCCCACACGCAACTCCCTCACCTTTAAAGAAATCCCCCATAGACTGGATTACCAACACCATCTACCAGAGGGTTATAAATCCACGGTTCTATTGAGGTGGGGAGATCCCTTAAATAGAGAGGGAACACCTTTTCAGCCTGAAGAACTTAGCGCCAGCGGCCAGGAACAGCGATTCGGTTACAACAACGATTTTATTGCTTTTATGCCCTTGGCAGTGGGGACCAGTTCTACCCAGGGGTACCTGCATATACAAAGCAAAAATAGTGATCGCGGGCTTTTATGTGTCAACCACGAATACACCCAACCCCATCTAATGTTCCCCGGTTATAACGACGAATACAGTGCCACCAGAGGAGTGAGTGCCGAGCATGTGGCCATTGAACAGGCCGCCTGCGGACACTCCATCGTGGAAATTCGAAGAAGTAAACAGGGCTGGAAAGTAGTAGCTGACAGTCCCTATAACCGGCGGATAACTTCTACGACGCCAATGGAAATCACTGGCCCCGCCGCAGGCGACGAACGTTTAAAGACCCGCCAAGATCCCAGCGGAACCCAGGTCCTCGGCACCATAGGTAACTGTGCAGGAGGAAAAACTCCATGGGGAACCGTATTAATTGCCGAAGAGGGGTTTGGCGGCGCTTTTCAGGGAGACCCAAAAAAGCTCGAAGATTCCCGGGAGATCGAAAACCATCAACTTTTTGGTATAAAACCAGAAAATCGCAACTGGGGTGACCACGACCGTCGATTTGATATTCAGGTAGAACCCAAAGAGCCCAACCGATTCGGCTGGATGGTGGAGTTTGACCCCTATAACCCCCAATCAAAACCGCGCAAGCTGACCAGTTTGGGGCGTTTTGAGCACGAAGGCTTTACCCTGGTCTGTAAACCGGGACAACCGATCGTTGCTTACGGCGGCGATGATGATGAACATCAATTTGTCTATCGCTATGTATCCCAAGATAACTATCAGCCCGAAGATCCCGATACAAACCGAAAGCTACTCGTTAATGGCACGCTCTATGCCGCGCGCTTTGCCGACGATGGCGGTGGCGAATGGCTGCCGCTGATATATGGCCAGGGCCCACTGACCGCAGAGAATGGTTTTCGCAATCAAGCAGATGTAATGATTGATGCGCGCCGCGCAGCCGCGCTACTGGGAGCCACGCCAATGGATCGGCCGGAGGACGTGGAGACTAACCCCCACAATGATTGCACCTATGTAATGCTGACCAAAAACAAGAAGCGCAGCGATACCGATGCCGCCAACCCCCGCGCCCGCAATACTGCCGGCCATGTATTGGAAATAGCGCCCCCCGGGAAGAAGGGAAACCGCGACCACACAAGCGCACAATTTCAGTGGCAGCAATTTCTACTTGGCGGAAATCCCAATGCTGAAAACCCCGCTGAAAGGGGCGCCTATGGACAGCAGTCCCCTTACGATATCTCTGAGCACGGCTGGTTTGCCAATCCCGATAACGTCGCTTTCGACCCCAGGGGGAATATGTGGATTGCTACTGATGGCTGTGAGCGCTTTGGGTTCCACGATGGACTTTGGGCAATGGCTACTGAAGGGCCTTTGCGAGCGGCACCCAAGCATTTTTTTGGCTGCCCCCAAGGGGCTGAAGTATGCGGGCCGGAATTTACTCCCGATGGAAAAACCCTGTTTATTGCCGTGCAACATCCGGCCGATTCGCGCAACTCCACTTATGACCAACCCCTGCACCGTTGGCCAGATAATAATCCCCAGTTACCGCCTCGGCCATCAGTACTGGCCATTTACCGTGAGGACGACCAAATAGTCGGTAGCTAGGCAATTGATATGACAAACCAGGGACCCTGCTAAAATTTTAATCTAAAGCAGTTTTTGGCCTCTCACCCCGCCTATAGGCAGGCTGTCAGAGGCCTATAAGCCGAGGTCCCTATGATATCGAGGTGTGCAACCCTTATACGCCGCCTTACCGCTGTGCTGGCAATCGCCAGTTTTATCCTTGCGGCCACACCGGGAACTGCCCAGGTACCAGAAAATCCTGTAAATCTCCGGGGCAGCGGCGCCAGTTTCCCCTACCCAATCTATGTCGAGTGGTTTCGGCAGTTCACCCATCGGGAAAACAATATATTTATTTTCTACGAGATGAGCAGTAGCGGTGACGGCATCAGGGACTTCCTCGGTCATACAGTTGATTTTGCCGCCTCAGATGCCGCTATTGAGATCGATGAGTTACGCAACCTGAAAGGCGGTGGCGTGGTACTACCGGTTACTGCTGGGGAAGTCGTACTGGTGTTTAACCTTCCCGGGATCGACAAGCTAAAACTGTCCAGGGAAGCTTATGTGGGGATTTTCCTGGGAGAAATAACCCACTGGGATGACCCCAAGATCGCAGCCGCAAACCCCGATATCAAGTTGCCCAGAGATGAGATTACCGTTGTCACCCGCTCTGAAAGTTCGGGGACCTCGTATATCTTTTCTGGACATATGAGTAGCGTGAGCCAGGATTTCCGCGAAAAAATTGGTTTGGACAGAACACCCAGTTGGCCAAAGTTGCCCAGATTTAAAAGAGCACCGGGCAATCAAGGCGTAGCCGCTAAGGTTCGCAAGAAAGTCGGGGCCATTGGCTATGTCGAACACGGGTTTGCCCAACTGGTAAACCTGCCTGTGGCTTTACTGGAAAACCACGCGGGAAATTATATTGCCGCAGGCCCCAAGAGCGGAGCAGAGGCTCTTTCAGAGATTGAATTTCCAAAAGCATCATTACCAATTAGTGGAGCTCCCAACCTAATCGCCTGGATCTGGGACCCCAAAGGAGAAACCGCCTATCCCATTACCAGCTTTTCCTGGCTGTTACTCTACGCAGACCAGGATGACCAAAAAGCACAAGCACTGCGGCAAATGCTCGTCTTTATGTTGAGCAACGCATCCCAAAGCCAGGCCGGAAGCTTGGGCCTGGTGCCCCTTCCGGAGAATATACGTCAAAAAGTACTCAATGCAGTTACCTACGTACGCTAATTTACGTAGCTTCAGCGCACTCCACAATACGATTACGTCCAGCGCGTTTGGCCTGATACAACGCAGAGTCTGCTCGTCGCATTAGCTCCAGGATATCTTCTCGCCCCTGCAGACGGGCGATGCCAATACTTGCGGTAAACTGAGCTTGCCCAACTGCACTTTTAATCACGATTTTAGCGATATCCCGGTGTATACGATTGGCAACCTTCATAGCTCCTTCGACATTGGAGCTGAGTACTAGCGCGAATTCCTCCCCACCAATACGCCCGAAGATATCCACATCCCGTACGTGTTGGGAAATTACTCGGGCAGTCGCACAGAGTGCCTGATCGCCGATTAAGTGGCCATGAATATCATTAACAGATTTAAAATTGTCGATATCCAGCATTAATACACACAATGGCATTTGGTTATTAATTGCCACAACCACTAGATTACTGGCCTCTTCAAAAAAGCAGCGGCGATTAAAAATACCTGTTAGCGGGTCTGTGCGCGCCTCCTCTTCAGCCTTGGCTTTAGCGTACTCCAATTCCTGTGTGCGAAGTTTTACCTGTTGCTCCAGCTCGGTTCTCGAAGCTTCCAGGTGTAGTAGATACCTTTTTTCTGCAGTCTCTTTTTGTTGCCGTAAACGTTTTACCAGTAATCCAATAGCTATCATTATTGCCAACATCTCAACAAAAGAGGCAACCGGGGGCCAATAATAATTAATTGGATTGTGCACCACATAACCGAGATCCCTCATCGCCTGTACCAAAAGCCCCAACACCAAAACGCCCCAGGCTAAAGCAAAAACGGCCGCAGAAGTATCCCCTTGTCGCCAACGTACCAATGCGACAACAACAACGCCAGGATAGAAAAACAGAGCGAGCATCATGGAAATGTGCCCCAGAGCCTCCCACTGCAGTACAACGCAAATAACCAGGAATAACCCGTTGAATAGAATTAATTTTAAAAAGTAATCCAGTCTTGGGGTGTACTTTGCCGTTTCAAGAAAGTATCGGGCAAAAAGAATTCCGGTTAGGATCGCCACAGCACTACTAATCGATTGGTAGCGCCAATCAAATTGCTCTTGAAGCAAATATTGGTGGGTATATCCCAGTAAAGATCCCCACACCCAAATTTTCGTTACGGAATATAACGAGTATAGATACAGGATATTCTTACGCGCAGTAATAGCGCCAATCAGCGCAAGAATGGCCATCAAAAAATAACCACCAAAAAGAAATGACGTTAAAATGGCCTCAGCCTTACTCCTCTCTTCAAGTTGTTCAGGTCGCCAAATGCGCATACTGGGAAAGGCAACACCTAAAACTCCAACATCAAATTTAACCATCATTTCCTTTGATGCGAAGGGGGGGATTTCCAATGGGAAAGCAAAGCGATGATGCTTGATTTTTCGACTGGAAAAAGGCTGATTCGCAGACAGGCTTGCCAGCTCCGTATAAGGTTGACTGCCGCCCTGAACCCTAGAAAAGGCCGCCAGCCCATCGAGCTGGTTATCCACATATTCAATTGAGACATAAACTGTTTCACTACTGGAGTTTTTTAATATGAAGTGAGACCAGAAGGCTCCAGATTTAAGTCCGGTAGATCCGGCAGTTCCCAGGGGAAGAAAAAGCTTATTTTTGTAAGCTTTTTCAGCTTCAACAATGTTTCCAAATCCCGCTGGATCATGCCAAATTGCATTTAAGCCACTCGGTTTACTTCCTCCCTCCAACGAGGTGACATCCACAACCGTATGGGGGTAACTGGGCATAGAAAGAAGTATGACAAACATCAGCACTGCACAACAAACCAAACGGTAGTGCCATTTAGGGCCACCCTTTTGAGTCCACAGTTCAAATTCACCAATTGTTTTTTTCATTATTACTATGTAGATGCGCAACAATTTCCGTCTTCACAAAGACCAATTCAGTCATAATGGATACTGGCTTCCAAAGTGAATTGATGATGTTTGTTGTATTTCAGAGACATAGCTTCCATACAAGAAAGTCATCAATTCATACTTACATAAAATAGCTATGTATGAATTCTACAAGTCTGCACCTGTACAAAAAACACCCTAGCAAGGACTTTAAATTATCAGGTACAACTTTTTTCTACTCCCCCTATTTGGCAGTTTCACCCTTCATTTATCAAGCGCTTAAGTAATGTGTTTTATGCCTTTTAGCTTGAAATAAGGGTACACAGGCTGTTACGCCGTCTTACACCTTGGGGCTAAGCCTTAAAGTCTGGTATTAATTAGGAGAGACAAAGAATACAAAATCTTAAATACGCCAAAGAGAAAATTCCTGTTGACGATTACATTTGACTACCCACATCAAATTTAAATATTGTCCCTAGAACGCTAAATTTAGAAATTGTTGCTGATCCGGGGATCTCATCGTTGTTTACCATTCAGTACATACGGAAAATATGCCACTCTTAGATATTAAGGGGCCTCTAAAGAACAGCTGAATACAATTGGGCTTATCTCACAACACAAGCATTGAACCCTCCCTTAGACCAAACAATGAACCAATAGTCACTCCTGAAGCAGGTTTCTGATACAAGGAGCCCGGTGAAGTTCAGTGCAACTGGAGGGCTATCAAAAGCTAGCCTTACCAAACTAGACGCCACGATGTCGTCTACAATATCTAGGACCATCTCTTGATCTTCTTCCTGAGTAGAGCAGTTATTCCTCCTCAGGTATTTAGCGGCGGGTTGCTTATCAGTCAGCATGCTCCCAGGGTCTAAAAGTTGTTGCTCTACTACTTATGTCAAAGCCTGTTAAACCGTATTGGAGATACTTATGTTTAATAATGTTGGCTGGATTGTGGAGGCGAAAATAAAAAACGGACAGCAGCAGGCCTTTAAGTCAATTGTTGATGAAATGGTAGAGATTATCTCACAGCAAGAAATGGGGACACTGAATTATCAGTACTATATTTCTGATAGTGGAGAAATTATTGTCTACGAGCATTTCAAAGATGTAAGTGCCGCGCATAAACATGTGGATACCTGGGAGAATTATTCAGAGCGCTGGCTCAAGACGGCAGAACCCACTCGCGTCATCTATTTAGGCGATCTTCCCAAAGATCTTCAGGCACGCCATGCAGGCCTAACCCCCCAGCAGTATCACACCTATGCAGGATTCGAGCGCAGCCATTAATAAACTGAATATAAAAATTGTACTAAGGAGCCTCTGAATAACTCCGTAATGCCTCTGCGGGTCTTGAAGGCTGCAGGTGTTAGGCGCAACTCGCCGTGAATGGCCGTAAGCCCTTTGCAAGAGCGGCAACGCAGCAGCTGTGGCCTTCAAGGCCCGCCCTTCGGGGCTTGCAGAGCGATTCACACTCCGCGTTGCGACTTCTTGAAAGGTCTAGACATTCCTGCGAAGCCGCGCCTTGATTGAGAACCGCTCTGCATGCCAGAGGTATCACGGAGTTATTCAGAGGCTCCCTAATTCTTATGATGATAGTATTGTAATTAGGGGACCGAATTTTAATTCTTTGCTTTCCAAACGGTTAGTTTTAGCAATAAATTATAAATACTATCCCTATAAATCTAAGCCATGTCATAAAGCGCTTTTATCACTAGTACCAAGCCACACAAGAACATTACCAATAGAGTGTATTTCCTAAACTTTTTAAAGCTGACCTGATTCAATCTCCTTTTCGCGAGGGTTACACCAATAATCCCCCCAAGCCCAGCCGCCACACCATAGAATGCCAACTCTAGGGATACCGCCGAGAATGTAATATAAGTTCCCAGCTTTACAAGCTGCATTAACAGCCCATTAAAGGCCTTAGTGGCTATCAGGGATTCTTTCTCGAGGCCATAATTCAGCAAGAAAGGGTTCTTAAGCGGACCCATTGCCCCAATAAGACCGGAAGCAAAAGCGGTCACCAATCCCAAAGGTAAAAAATAGGGAAGTGACATGGGAAAAGATCTTTCCCTATGGCCAAAGCGATACTGAAGTATCGTGGACATTAAAAAAAGCCCAACCACTATTTGTATCCACTCTGGGGACATCTGTGTATAGGAATATGCACCTAGCAATGCCCCGACTAAGCTTCCCGGGGTAAGCCAGCGTACTACCCGCCAATCAATATAGGACCAAAAAATCAGGGCCCGGTAGGGCGAAGCCAGGCACTTGGCAATGGTTACCGTTGGTGCAACCAGGTGTGGGCCAACGATAAAGCTAATCACTGGAACAAGGAGCAGTGCCCCGCCCCCGGCCGCAAGCGTGCTGATATACCAAATCAAGACGCCAAAAATCAGCAGCAATAGCTCTATCATTTTACCGCTTCAGAAGTCACAAAAATCACAGTGAATAAAGTAGAAATTCAGGCTTGGGCGCAATTCCAACACTAACCGGCAATCCAATACTCTCTTCACTAGAAGAAACGCAGCCTTAGCTCAACCAGTACAAAACCAAATGCCAGTAGCTAAATTGAAAAGAACTGCTGAATCCCGACAAGTACATTGGTTGTTGCTACGGAGGCCAGGATCAGCCCCATAACGCGACTTACGATACTGGCCCCGGCATCACCAATAAATCGATATATCCAGTTGGCAGTTAGCAGCAGCAATATCACTATCGCCAACACCGCTATCATGGCAGATGCTGTACTCAGCTGATGAACCACATCAAATCGATGGTTATCTGTGAGTACCACAGCTGCGAGCATGGCTCCGGGTGAGGCAATGGAGGGCACCGCAAGAGGGAAAATCGCTGTCTCATGCCCCTCACGGATGATTTCTATCTCCTGCTCTGGCTTGCTCTCACCAAATATCATGGTTAAGGCAAACAGGAACAGGACGACGCCTCCAGCTACCTGAAACGCAGAAAGGGGCACGCCAATCGCCTCGAGGAAGAATTGCCCTGCGACCAAAAAGAACAACAAGATCCCGGTGGCAACGAGTACTGCCAGCCAAGCTATCCTGCGCTTTTGCCACTCTGCATGTCGTGAAGTGACTGCGATAAACACTGGCAGAGTACCCACCGGGTCAATCACAGCAAAGAAAAAGACAAAGCTACTGATCCAATCGTTCAATTGGGACTCCGACGTGCCATGCTACTATCCGCTTAATTAGAGCCCCAGGCAGTATGGGCAGGACCGGAGCGAGGTGTGCTTAGGGGGTCCAACGCCGTTATCTACGGTAACTGCTGGCGCAAGCGTAACTTGTAACTTAGAAAAAAAGTCTAGTGCATGACGAATCACTCACCGACCGCCCGACGCATCGCTAAAACCATCCTCAATGGTTTTGACGCCTATTTCGCAGACTATCAGAACATCACTTTGGGCGCCAAGGCCCGTTTTGAAACCGCCTCCTGGCAAGCGGCACATGAGGCCAATAAAGCCCGGATCGATCTTTACAAAACCAAGGTCACCCAAGTGGTGGACCTGGTCCATTCGGTAACCAGCAAGGACACCAGCCAGCTGGAGCTGTGGCGTGATGCCCGCGCCACTTATGCACAGCTGATTGCCAATCACAGCAATTATGAGATCGCCGAGACCTTTTTTAACTCGGTATTTTGCAGCCAGTTTCATCACACCAACATTCACGACAGCAATATCTTCGTCAAGCCGTCCCGAGCACCGGAAGACAAACCGCTACGGGATTACAGCATCTATATCAGTTACAGCGGCCGCCACGGCCTCGAGTGTATGGTCGAAGATATTCTCAAGGATTTCAGCTTCTCCACGCCCTGGGAAAATATGGAGCGCGACATTGCCCATATCTGCGAATCCCTGCGCAGTGCACCTCTGGCCAATGTGGACAACGAGAAACACTTGCGGGTGGACATGCTGGAGTCGGTTTTCTACCGTAACAAAGCGGCCTATCTGGTGGGGCGCATAATCCTGAACGGCGAAGTTATCCCCATGATCCTGCCCTGCCTAAACAACGGGCGCGGCGGTATTTTTGTGGACACCCTTATCTACAATAACGACTCCGCCAGTATTATTTTCAGTTTTACCCGTTCCTACTTTATGGTGGATGCGCCAATCCCCTCTCGCTTTGTGCGCTTCCTGTCCACTATTATGCCGCTCAAGGAGAAGTCTGAGCTTTACAACTCTATCGGCTTCCACAAACACGGTAAGACCGAGTTCTACCGCCATATCCTCGCCCATATGAAGGTCAGTAACGACAAGTTTGTTATTGCACCGGGCATTAAAGGGATGGTGATGAGTGTATTCACATTGCCCTCCTACCCTGTAGTATTTAAAGTCATTAAAGATGAGTTCGACCAGCCGAAAACTGTCACCGAGAAGATCGTAAAGGAAAAGTACAAGTTCGTATCCCGCTCTGACCGTGTCGGCCGTATGGCTGACACCCAGGAGTACTCTTACTTTATTTTCTATCGCAATCGCTTCAGTGAAGAATTGATCAAAGAACTGCAGGAAGTGGCGCCATCAAAACTGATCATTGATGAGAAGCGGGTCATCATCAAACACCTGTATGTAGAGCGGCGTATGGAACCGCTTAACCTCTACCTGCAACACGCCAATGAAGAGCAAACCAAGGAGGCCATGGAAGAGTATGGCAATGCCATCAAACAGCTGGCAGCCGCAAATATCTTCCCCGGTGACATGTTGCTGAAAAACTTTGGGGTTACCCGTCACGGGCGGGTAGTATTCTACGATTACGATGAACTCTGCCCATTGACGGAATGTAACTTCCGCAAGATTCCCGAAGCTCATACCTCTGAGCAGGAGCTGGCCGACAAGCCCTGGTATACCGTCGCAGAAGCCGACGTCTTCCCAGAAGAATTCCGCCTGTTCTTCTCTGGCAATCCCACCGCGCGCGCTGCATTCGAAAAGCTGCACGGCGATTTATACAACTATCGCTTCTGGAAACTCTTACAAGATCGTATTCGCGCCGGACATGTGGAGAGTGCTTTCCCCTATCGACGCAAGTGGCGTTTCCCGCGCCGCTCCCATAACCGTGCACAACAAAAGTAGACGACCAATCTATGACTATATTGGTAGGAGGACTTTTTCAAGGGAGCGGATAATCCGTGCATATTTTTCGCTGGGCTCTAGTTGCCGCAACTTATACCCTGCTGACGACCAGCGGTTGCGGCTATTTCCCCAGCGAGATGTCCATCCCCGGCAAGCTCCCTCCAGCAAAACGCCCACCACCTTACGCACGAATCACAGGAAAACCCCATGTGGTCAGCTGTGCAACCCCCGCCCGGGGGTTTCCAACCCTGTCCTTTGATGAGGTCTTTACTTTTACTGAAAACCCACGCCAACCCTTCGTAGAGTCATATGGCCTTCCCCAACAGTTCGATGTAATCGGCTATGTATGGGGCAGTGAGAGGTGTACACCAGCGGCCTTCTGTAACTATGGAGACTATTACCAGCTGCTGGGACGCGGACCCAGAGGCGACTTTGCAACTTGGATTTCCACCCCGCAATATCCCCGTATTACAATTCAATCCCCCTGCGGCCAGCGACTGAAGGTGGGCCAGGGGTATCGCTTTTCATTTAGTGATGGACAACTGGTGGGATTTAGCCCCAACTAAAGAAAAGAGTTGCCACTAGTGTGAGTAGACCGTATTTGAAACATAACGTGGATATACTCACTTAAGCCTGTAAAGCTTCTATGCTCCATACACTCTTGAGCCCCACACTGCTTTACTTCTGTCCTTTTTAGTACCTCTGGGAATGCTTCTTCAAGTAGCGATAAATAGCGTCCTGGGCCCGACAGCCCCTATTCCCCTCATTAGCCAATCTGGTATTGGTTTGACCGGCATCAATTAAGCGGGCCTTCTGATTATCATGCCACTGTAATTCCATGATCTTCTTAATGGTTCGGAGGTGTCGAGAATTGGTTACCGGATAAGTGACTTCGATCCGTTGATCCAGACAGCGGTTTTTCAGGTTCGCAGAGGACATCCACATCAGTTCATCACCACCATTATGAAACACATAAATCCTTGCGTGCTCCAGAAACTTATCCACCAAACTGATCACCTTAATGTTGTCGGATAATCCAGGGGTGTCGCATACCAAAGAGCACTCACCGCGAACGAGTAATCGAATCTCTACTCCCGCAGCGCTCGCCCGATAAAGGTGGGCAATCAGTTTACTGTCTATCAGGCTGTTGCACTTAAAGAATATGCCAGCTTTACGCCCAGCAAGGGCCGCCTCTATTTCCCGGTCTATGGCCTGCTCAAAGGAACTTCTCAATGAGAAAGGAGAAACGATTATATGCTTGAAAACCTGTTTTGTATTGGGGAATCGCATAAATTCAAACAAGTTATAGATGTCGCGCCCAACTCCCTGATCATTAGTTAATACACTGAAATCACAGTAGACACGGGCAGTACTCTCGTTAAAATTCCCTGTTCCCAACTGGGTATAAAAACAATTCTTTCCCTGCTCACGGCGAACTACAGAAATTAACTTCGCATGAACCTCCATTTCAGGAACGCCGTAAACAACCAATACTCCTGCTTCTATTAATTTACGGGACCAATAAATATTGGCTTTTTCATCAAAACTCGCCCGCAATTCAACAACCGCAATTACTTTTTTATTATTTCTAGCCGCATTAATTAACGCCGCGATTACCCTTGAGTTTTTCGCCATTCGATACAAGGTAATACGTATCTCTTTTACCAGCGGGTCAATAGAGGCCGAAGCAAGGAAATTTGTTATTGCCCAAAAATCATGGTACGGATAACAGAACAATCCATCATCGTCTTGCAATTGGTCAAAAATATTTTCACTGGTGGATAAAGCCAAGAGCGGTGCCGGCCTCCTATACCGACAACTTTTGGAGTCTGGAGCAAAGCCCATAAGATCTTTGGAGTTGTGATAACGCCCACCAGGGGTATAACTATCCCTGGACCCCATCTTCAGCTTTTTCTTAATCAGCTCCAACAGTGTATTAGGCATTTCCATGTCGTAAGCAAGACGTACCGGCTCTGCACGCTTACGCTGTTTGAGCGACCGTTCAACACGTTCGAGAATATCCCGGTTGACGTACTCCCCCAGTTCAATATCTGCATCCCGACTTATCTTGAACATATATGCCTTGGCAGAAAGAATAGGCAGGACATTGCGGAAGACTTCTTCCAGGCACACTCGAATAATATTATCCAGAACGATGTAAACTTTCTCTTTCCTGCCTTGGCGCGATGGGATTTCCAGGAAGCGGGGAAGAATAGCAGTGGGAATCTCCATAACTGCATATCTGTTTGGCTCCCCTTTTAAATTCAGAGTGATAGCGAAATAGATATTGTTGTCACTCAGCAATGGCATTGCTGATCTGCCATCGATAAAAAAAGGCTCTAACTCCGGTAAAACCAGGCTATGGAAATAATTTTTTACAAATCCCAACTGATGGCTATTTAAGCTATCTTCTCGAACAAGATAAATACTATGTTTTTTCAATCCCGATAACACTTTGACATAAGCTTCGGCATAGCGCTTTTCAAGTGTCAAAATACGATCGTTAATAGTTTTCAATAGCTGGGAAAAGTGCTCCCTCTGCCCCACACCAGAATCAATACTCGCCAACCTCCGTACACCAGCCACCTTAATGCGGAAAAACTCATCCATATTCTGGGAGAAAATTCCGAGAAAGTGTACCCGTTCGATAGCTGGGACTGTTTCATCCTCGGCTTCCTGTAGTACTCGCTCATTAAAAGATAGCCAGCTTAATTCGCTGGGAAATAGAGGAATATCATTCAGCATAGATAGAGCACTTCACCAACGCTTCTACTATTGGTCACCAAAATACAGATACCAGCCTCCCCAAATCCGCCCTACTGGTACAGAGCTTAAAATCTGGCTAACTATAAAATAATAGAACAAGGTGACAGCGTATTTTTGGATTAACTCCTTGTGATATCGGCTATAAAACCAACAGTAGAGTTTCTATCTTCGTAGCGGGATCAATAAGTAGAGGAAAGATGAACTCTATCAAGAGTGAAGCCTAAATTGGGTAGAATAATGATGTTAGCAGTGCAAATGGTATTTGTGACCCCACAGACAAACTGAAGGGTCACCTTTTAATCTAGGAAAGGTCTGCAGCCCATTACTGACGATCTATACTACTCCGCCTCGCGCTGCTTTAAAAAGCGATAGATGGCATCCTGGGATCGACAACCTTTTCGTCCCTCATTAGCTAACTTGGAATTTGTTTGCTTAGCATCAATCAGCCGCGCCTTCTGATTATCACTCCACTGCAATTCCATAATTTTGCGAACTGTAGCCTGGTGCTCCGGATTCATAAGCGGGAAAGTGACTTCAACTCGCTGATCTAGGTTTCGTTTCATCAGGTCCGCCGAAGACAACCACATCAGCTCATCACCACCATTGTGAAAAATATAGACTCTGGCATGCTCCAGGTACTTATCTACCAAACTGATAATACGAATATTGTCTGATACGCCCGTAGTTTCACAAACCAATGCACACATCCCACGAACGATAATACGAATTTTTACACCTGCGGCACTGGCACGATACAGCTGCTCAATAATCTGACTATCCACAAGGTTATTACACTTGAAAAATAGCGCCGCTTCCTTCCCTGCCTGGGCGGCATCAATTTCACGATCTATCGCCGCAGTAATCGCATCCCGATAGAAAAATGGTGAAGTGATAATACGTTTAAAAGAAGGACGCTTACGCGGTGCCTGCATAAACTCAAATACATTGTAAACATCCCTACCCAGTTCCTGGTTGTTGGTCAATAAGCTAAAATCACAATAGACCTTCGCTGTATTCTCATTAAAGTTGCCGGTGCCTAGATGGCTGTAGAAACGATCTTTGCCATCCTCGCGGCGAAGCACAGAAATTAACTTGCAATGTACTTTGAGATTGGGCATGCCATACACTACATTCACCCCGGCATCGCTCAACTCATGGGACCAATGGATATTGGCCTTTTCATCAAAGCGCGCCCGCAACTCCACCACCGCAGTCACTTTTTTGTTATTGCGAACCGCATTAACCAGAGCCGCAACTACACGGGAGTTCTTTGCTACCCGGTAGAGATTAATCCGAATTTCTTTAACTTGGGGGTCTAGTGCGGCAGAGGCCAGGAAATTGACAATCGCATGGAAGTCATAATAGGGATAATAATAAAGCCGATCCCCTGTGCACAGCTGTGAAAATACACTTTCATTTTTCGGTAAGGCTGGCAGTGGTGTGAGGCGCTTATAGCGAAGTCGGGCGGATTCTCCCGGGAATTTCATCAGATCTTTGGAGTTGTGATAACGCCCACCGGGGGTATAGGTATCATAACGACCCATTTTCAGTTTCTTCTTCACCAACTCCAGTAGAGCCTCAGGCATATCGCCATCGTAGGCCATACGCACCGGATCTGCGCGCTTTCTCTTTTTTAGTGAGCGCTCCATTCGATCGAGAATATTCTGGGTTACCTCTTCACTTAACTCCAACTCAGCATCGCGACTGATCTTAAAGGTATAGGCGCTGGCTTTAGCGATAGGCACCACATGGCGAAATATTTCTTTAAGGCATCCTCGGATAATATTATCGAGAACGATGTAGACTTTCTCCCGCTTCCCCTCCCGTGGAGGAATCTCCACAAAGCGGGGAAGTGTATCCGTAGGAATCTCCATTGCCACATACCGCTCGGTACCATCATCCAATTCAAGTGCTATCGCAAAATAGATACTGGTTTCATTAATCAATGGCATAGGCTTGCGCCCGTCGATAAAGAATGGCTCCAACTCCGGAAGCACTTCCCGGTGAAAGTAACTTTCTACAAACTGGCGCTGGTTATCGCTAAGCGAAGTCTCCCTAACCACATGGATATCATGCTTTGCCAGATCCTTTAAAGCTTTGTTATAGGCCTTTGCATACCGCAACTGTAACCTCAACACTCGATTATTAATCGATTGCAATAGATTACTGTAGTATTCCTTCTTTTCTCCGCCAACGGAAAAGGCTGCTAAACGACGTACCGCTGCAACATGCACACGGAAAAACTCATCCAGGTTATTAGAGAAGATTCCCAAAAAATGTACGCGCTCAATAACAGGCACACTTTCATCTTCCACCTCCTGTAAAACACGCTCGTTAAATGAAAGCCAGCTCAACTCTTTGGGAAATAGAGGCACATCGTTAGACATTGCAAAACCATAAAACGCACCCAGTATCTGACGGCAGTTTAAAAATCCAGATTATTCTGGAAGCAGCCTTAACACCGGGCTGAGGGTCAAGATTAAGTAAAGAAATATGCCACTGAAATGTGGCTGTGAGCAAGCGCCTATAGCAATATAACGATCTAGTATGGCTTCACAGTTTTCTGCCACACTGTTTCAGTCCATAAATTGGCACAAATAAATAAAAAATATCTTTTATTTATAAAAGATATTTAATAATTTTGTAACACTTTTATAGGTGGCGCCTTTTTGGTGCGCTGTAAATTGACTGCACCCACTATTGGACTGAAAAGTGGCAAAATGAATAATAGAGCGTCCGACTCCATACATTAGCGCTTTCAACGGGATATTGATGCAAGCTCCAAACGAACGCTATGCCGCCCTAGATTTGGGCTCAAACAGTTTCCATCTGCTCCTGGCGGAATTTCGTGATCAGCGCATGGTACGCCTGCACACAGACAGAGCAATGGTGCGCCTGGCCGAGGGGCTGGATATTAACCACCACTTGGACCCGGCGGTAACCGAACGGGCCCTGGCTGCTCTGCAACGCTTTCAACCAGTGATGGATAAACTGCCCCTCGACCATGTGCGTGTCGTGGGTACAAATACTCTGCGTATGGCTGCGGCCAATGCCGATGGCTTTTTGGAAGAAGTGGAATCAATACTCGGAGTGCCGGTGGAAATTATCAGCGGTATCGAGGAGGCCCGCCTGATCTTCACCGGGGTTCTCGCCGCCGCCAATGGCCCCCCTCGCTTGCGCTGCATTATTGATATTGGCGGTGGCTCTACGGAGCTGGTTCGCGGTGGTGATACTCCACAGCAACTGGAAAGCCTGGATATAGGCTGTGTTTCCTACAGTAAACGTTTCTTCGCCGATGGCCTGATCAGCCGCAACACCGTAAACCACTTCCAGCGCGCTCGGCGAGCAGCGCGGGCCGAATTGCAGGAGCTACAGCATATTGCCGAAGGCGCGGAAGTTACCGGTTGCTCCGGGACTATCAAAGCGGTTGCCAGGATTTGCAATGTTGGTGAAGTAAAGGCGATCAAGCGCGGGGATATCGATCAGCTTGCGCACCGGGTTTCCTCCGCCAAACATATCTCGGACCTGGATTTACCCTACCTGGATGAAGAGCGTCGGCCGGTATTCGCTGCCGGCTTAGCGATACTGCATGCAATATTCTGCGAACTCGACATTATGCGTATGGAAGTCTCACCCTATGCAATCCGCGAGGGCATAGTGCACGACTTGGCCGGGCGCTTGCACGGCGGGGATCGACGTGCAGATACGATTGCCGCTATGGTAGAGCGCTGGCAGGTAGATACCAACCAGGCTAAACGTGTCAGTTCCACCTCACTCAAGCTCCTGCAGCAGTTGCGCCCCCAATACCCACCAGAAGGCAAGGTGCGACTGCATTGGGCTATCCAGTTGCACGAAACCGGCCTGGCCCTAACTCACAGTAGCTTCCGCAAGCTGGGGGCCTATATGGTTAAACACGCCGATATGGCCGGATTTGCCAAAAGTGAACAGGAGCACCTGGCCTATCTGGTGCACAACCAACGGGGAAGAATCAAACCGCCACGAGAGCACTATGGCTTCCACCCCAGCCCAGACCTTCTGTTATGCCTGCGCCTCGGATGTATTATTCACAGGGACCGCACCGAACGCAGCCTGGATGGCTTAAAGCTATATGACCAGGGAGACGCCTATCACCTGGAAGCCGATCAACAGTGGCTGGAGGATAGCCCGGCAATTGCAGAATTGTTGGAGCAGGAAGAGCAACACTGGCGCTCGCAAAATCGGCCCCTACAGATAACGGCGATATAAGAGCCAGGGGCCCTTGTGAGCCACTCTGGACACTGGCGTTTTACTCGAATATTCACCCTACAATCAAAAGCTATGAAACTGAGCGAAGTCACTCTCGAACACCACTATGCGGATATGGGGGAAGCCTTTGGCACCCCCATAGCACCCACTCCTTTCCGCCACCCCAAGGTAATCGATACCAACCCTTCAGTGCTGCAACTATTGGGAATAGATCCCAACGAGAAATCTGACCCCGCCTGGGCCGAGCTGGGCTGTGGCGCCCGCCTGTTTAAGGGAAGCCGCCCATTTGCGATGAAATACACCGGTCACCAGTTCGGGGTCTACAACCCGGACCTGGGGGATGGGCGAGCACTGCTGTTGGGTGAAATCGAGAGTGAAGGCCGGCGCTGGGAACTGCATCTAAAGGGTGCAGGAAAAACGCCCTACTCCCGCTTTGGCGATGGCCGCGCAGTATTGCGCTCCACCATACGGGAGTACCTCGCCAGTGAGGCACTCTACGGCCTCGGTATTCCCAGCACCCGGGCACTGTGCATTGTTGGAAGCGACGAACCAGTCACCCGAGAGAAAATCGAAACCGGGGCCATGCTGATCCGAGTGGCGGAGAGCCACGTGCGTTTCGGTCACTTTGAATACCTGTTTTACACCAAGCAACTGGAGGCCCTGCAGGAGTTGATCGGGGTTATTTGCCGACGCTTTATACCGGGTACAGAGGGTATGGCAGTGGGAGACCAAGCTGAAGCACTGCTGCGCTTTACCACCCGGCGCAGTGCAGAGCTAGTGGCAGCCTGGCAGTCCGTAGGCTTTGCCCACGGCGTGCTCAACACCGACAACATGTCGATTATTGGCGACACCTTTGACTACGGGCCCTACGCCTTCCTGGACGACTACGACCACACTTTTATCTGCAATCACTCCGACCACACCGGCCGTTACGCCTTTGAGCAACAGCCTGGAGTCGTACTGTGGAACCTGAATGCTCTCGCCCATGCACTGTCGGCCTTTGTCGGTGTAGACGCCCTACGCGAATGCCTGGAGCAATTCCAGCCGGTGGTAAGCGAGGCCTATGCGCAACGTATGCGGGCCAAACTGGGCCTGGAAAAAGAAGAAGATGGCGACCAGGCCCTCTGCTCGGAACTGCTGAAGTTGCTACAACACGGCCAGGCCGACTACAGCCTGTTTTTCCGCGCCCTGGCCCACTACCGGGGGGAGCGTCCGGCTAGCGCTTTGCACGAGTTACTCAAACCCTCTCACCACAGCGCCCTGGATCAATGGCTGGAGCACTACGATCGCCGCCTCACCCGGGAGACAAATAACTCCCGGGAGCGCAATCTAGCCATGCTGTCGGTTAACCCGAAATACATTCTGCGCAACTATTTGGCACAGAAGGTCATCGAGGCTGCTGAAGATGGCGACTATCATCCTTTGCGGACTCTGCGCCAGTTACTGCAATCCCCTTTCGCCGAGCACCCGGAGCGAGAAGTCTGGGCCAGTGCACCGCCAGAATCCGGCATGCGTATCCCCTTGAGCTGTTCCTCTTAAAGGTGCCTTTGGGTAACTCACAAAGGTCCCGAAATTGGGACAAATAGAGAGAAAAGGCAGGGATATGTGGCCAAATGCTACTTTTTGACTGTTAGATTTTACCTGATGACGACTAGCCCACTGCCCTCGCAGGTGACTTGATGTAATATCTGGGTCACCCTACTTTACATAGGAAAATAAGTGATGATTAGAAACCTGCTTCTGGCCACCTTTGGCCTGCTGTTCGCCCTGCAGGCCAGTGCTGCAGATATCCTGGGCAACTGGCGCACTATCGATGACGAGACTGGAGAGACAAAGTCCATCGTCAACATCTATGAAAAGGATGGGAAGTATTACGGCAAGGTAGTGGATCTTCTGATGAAGCCTAACGACACCGTTTGCGACAAGTGCCCAGGCGACCTGAAAGGTAAGCCCATTGTCGGCATGGATGTCATTAGCGGGCTGGAAAAGAAAGGGAAAAAATACGAGGACGGGGAAATTCTCGACCCGGTAAAAGGCAAGGTTTACGACCTAAAAGTCTGGCTGGAGGATGACAACAGCCTTAAGCTGCGCGGCTACCTGGGCTTCCTCTACCGCACCCAAACTTGGCACCGAGTTCAATAAGCAACTAGGTGCAGTTCTCGGGCCCGAGTTCTATCGGGCCCAGAACCCTCTCTCTCAAACCCAGTTAAAGCACCACCCTGCCGCTTTCACCGCTCGTTGCACGAGCCGACACCACTTTATCGTCTTCACTGGTATCAATTCGTACCTTGGCGCTCATACCTGCGCGCAGAGGCGGAGAATCCTTGAGAGGGTATAGACGCAATCGCACCGGCACCCGCTGCACTACTTTCTCCCACTTGCCACTGGCATTCTGCGGCGGTGTGGAAGCAAACTCACTGCCACTGGCGGGACTCATACTGTCCACCTGAGCCTGCCACTCAAAATCCGGGTAGGCATCCAGGGTCACTTCCGCTTGCTGACCCGTGCGCACACGACCCAGCTCGGTCTCTTTCAGGTTGGCCTCCACCCAAAGGCCAGTGGAGCCAATCATTTGCAGCAGGTTAATGCCCAGAGTGGCCATCTCCCCCACCTTGGGTACGGTATTGGCGATAGTGCCATCCACGGGAGCAATAATGCGCGTGCGCGATAACTGGTAGCGGGCGGTATCCAGTTGCGCTTGAGCCACTTTTAAATCTGCCTGCTCTTCCAGGGCAATGCTCGGGTCGCCCCCCAATTCAGCGCGCAAGCTGGAGAGCTTCTCAGCATTAATGGTGATCTGGGCACGAGCGCGCTCCAGCTGCTGGCGGGCGCTGTCCAGCTCCGCCTCGGAAAACGCCACCTTGCTCAGTTTTTCATTGCGCTCCAATTGGCGGCGGTAAAAGTCCGCATCTTTCCGTGCCTGCTGCAACGCAGCATCTGCTTCAGCATATTCCGAACGACGAGCGAGCAATTCGTTGCGCACTTGGGCCAGGCGCGCTTCCGCCTCAGTCACCGCCAGTTCAAAGGCCGTGCGGTCGATCTGAATCAATAATTGCCCTTTCTCCACGACCTGGTTGGCACTCACCAGCACCTGGGTGACAACACCACTAACCTCGGGCGCCAGGGAGATCTTGTCCGCTTTCACGTAAGCGTTCTCTGTCTCGACAATATCGCTGCCGCGCAACAGGTTCCATCCCCCTATCAGGACGGCCAGTACCAGGAAAAAGGAGAGTGCGAACTCTCGTTGTCCGGCGCGGTCTAGCTTAATGGACAGCTTTTCAGTCACATTCAATCTCTTCACGTGTCAAATTCTTGCGCAACCGCAATAGCAGCGACTGCAATTGATCCACCTCTGTGGCGGAAAAGCCCGCAAGTGCCTCACTGCGGGTCTGCTGGGCTACACCGCCCAGTAACTCGAGGGCCGGCATTGCCTGCTCCGTCAGATAAATACGGAAACAGCGCCGGTCCTCGGGATCGGGCCTCCGCTCCACCAGTCCCTCCTGCTGGAGGTTATCCAGCTGGCGCGCCAGACTGATCGGCGCTAGGTCCAGGCGCTCGGCCAACTCTGCCTGCTTGAGGCCCTCCTCGCGCAATAGATGCCAAAGCACCTGCCAGCGGGATCCACTCAGCCCGTGGTCCTTGGCTCTGCGGTCGAAGTTTCGCCGCAGTAGCCGTGCTGCACTGTGTAGTTCAAAACTCATTTCAGTAACGGCATCTTCCCTGGACATATCTGCTCTCCCTGTCTAAGGCCGCTCATTATAAGCCTGCTTATTATTTCATCAATGTGTGAGTTATCAATATCCCAAAACCCCATTAAAAAAGGCGGTCACTAGGACCGCCCTTTCGACCTGCATCCGGGATGGGTCTATTTCTCCAGAACCTCGATCTTATCGACCTTCTGGAAGCCCCGGGGCAGCTTGTTGCCGCGCCGGCCACGCTCGCCGCGATAGTGATCCATCTCCGAGATCTTGATCTTGGTATGGCGCTTACCGGCGTGAACGACCAGTTGGTCCCTGCCCTTCAATACAGCAACACCGATGACCACCTCTTCGCGGGCCGCAGCGCGGGCTGAAGTGATATTGATAATTTTATTGCCCTTGCCTTTGGACAATTCCGGCAATTCAGTCACCGGGAACACCAACATGCGCCCCTCGGTGGTCACCGCTGCCAGCAGAACATCATCGAGGCTCTCCAGCAATTGAGGGGAAAGCACCTGGGATCCCTTGGGCAGGGTCAGCATGGCTTTACCTGCCTTATTGCGCGACTGCAAATCAGAGAGCTTGGCGATAAAGCCATAGCCCGCATCGGAAGCCAGTAACACTCGCTGCTCATCAGGGCCCATCAACAAGCCCTCAAAGGTGGCACCGGAGGGGGGGTTGATACGCCCGCTGAGGGGTTCGCCCTGCCCCCGTGCTGAAGGCAAAGTATGGGAGGCAATGGAGTAACTGCGACCGGTGCTATCGAGTAATAACGCGGGCTGGTTACTCTTGCCCCGCGCGGCAAAACCGAGACTGTCCCCCGCCTTATAACTGAGCGCTGCCGCATCAATTTCATGGCCCTTGGCCGCGCGAATCCAACCTTTTTCAGAAACGATAACGGTGATGGGATCTGAAGACAGCAGCTCAGATTCACTAAACGCCTTGGCCTCTTCACGAGCCACAATTGGGGAACGGCGATCGTCGCCAAACTCTTTGGCTGCGGCCAGAAGCTCTTTCTTGATCAAGGTCTTGAGGCGACGCTCGCTATTCAGGGTCTTGGTGAGGGTATCTCGCTCTTTTTCCAGCTCCGCCTGCTCGCCGCGAATCTTCATCTCTTCGAGGCGTGCCAACTGGCGCAGCTTGGTATCGAGAATGTAGTCCGCTTGGATATCCGTGAGCTCAAAGCGATCCATCAGCTCCTGCTTGGGCTCGTCACAGGTACGGATAATTTCGATCACTTCATCAATATTGAGGAAGGCAACCAGCAAACCTGCCAACAGGTGCAGGCGCTTCTCAACTTTATCCAGACGGAACTGCAGACGACGGCGGGTGGTAGTGGCGCGGAAAGTCAGCCACTCCCGCAGGATTTTATCGAGGGACTTCACCTGCGGGCGCCCGTCGATACCGATCATATTCATATTGACGCGGTAGTTGCGCTCAAGATCGGTAGTGGCAAACAGGTGATTCATCACCGATTCCATATCCACCCGATTGGACTTCGGCACAATTACCAGGCGGGTGGGGTTTTCGTGATCCGACTCATCGCGCAGGTCGCTCACCATGGGCAGCTTCTTCGCCTGCATCTGCTGGGCGATCTGCTCCAGTATCTTGGCACCGCTCACCTGATGGGGCAGCGCGGTAATGACAATATCACCGTCTTCCTTGCTCCACAGGGCGCGCATCTTGATAGAACCGCGACCGGAGGTGTAAATCTTACGGATATCATCCCGCGGCGTAATAATCTCTGCCTCAGTGGGCATATCCGGGCCAAGAATATGCTCACACAGCTCTTCTACCGTGGCCTTGGGATTTTCCAGCAGCTCTACAGTCGCGTTGACCACTTCGCGCAAGTTATGCGGGGGAATATCCGTAGCCATACCCACGGCAATACCGGTGGTACCGTTCAATAGAATATTGGGCACCCGCGCAGGCAGAACGCAGGGCTCATCCATGGTGCCGTCAAAGTTGGGCTGCCAGTCCACAGTGCCCTGACCCAGCTCCGACAGCAGCACTTCCGAATATTTCCCCATGCGCGACTCGGTGTAACGCATCGCGGCAAAGGACTTGGGATCATCCGGCGAGCCCCAGTTGCCCTGGCCATCAATCAGGGGGTAGCGATAACTAAACGGCTGCGCCATCAGTACCATCGCCTCGTACACCGCGCTATCGCCGTGGGGGTGGTACTTACCGATCACATCACCAACGGTGCGCGCGGACTTCTTATACTTGGCAGTATTCTTCAGGCCCAGCTCACTCATGGCGTACACGATACGCCGCTGTACAGGCTTAAGGCCGTCACCGATATTCGGCAGGGCGCGGTCCAGGATCACATACATGGAGTAATCCAGGTACGCCTTTTCGGTGTACTCCTTTAACGGCAGGCGCTCTGTGGCCTCATAAACAGAGGTGTCGGTCATACAGCACTCGTTATTTTGTTCGGAAGGGGCGGATTATGGCGGACTGAGGCGGGAGGTTCAAAGGGAGCTGACGGTAAAGGGCTATATCATTGGCTCGATTCGAAATTTGTCGCCTGTGTTTGGCCCATATGAGCCAGTTAGAGAGCATCATATAGAGCCAAAGGCTGCCATGCAGCCCAACGGGTATCTTTATCGCCAGGGACCATTTTGCAGAACATTAACATCAGACGATAAAACAGAACCACGATGATTTACTCAAGAAGAAGCTTTAAATAACGGATTACTTCCAGCGAAGCCCTGCTGTAAACCACTTGATTACAGTAAGAATTAGTTGACCCAACAGCTTAAGTGTCTCAATTTATATTAGCTATTACCTTTAATAATCATTTACATTCTGTTCAAAATATGTCTTGAAGAAATCTCTTTTCATAACCTCTTTGCCAAAATATTTTTCTGACTCAGCCAAGGCTCCATCCATAGGCATTCCATTTTCTACATGCATCAGGAAACTCCTCAAAAAAATCTGTGTATCAATACTTCTAAAAAAGATATCTTCATCTCTATCATTTACTATTTTTTTAAAATCTGAGTAAGATTCAATTTTAGAAAGTAAATCTTCAGCCAATGTATAAGCCAATTGTGCTACCTCACCATCAAATGAGCATCCAATACGATACTTTGCATCTATAAGCTCATCTGAATACAAGCCGACTTCAATTAGCTTTGGATAATCCGGGTTATATCGGCCCTGAGGAAAGCAAAGCCACTTATCATATATTGGGGAAATCACTTTATGATCTATACAAGCGTAATAACCCCAATTCCAACTCCTACTATTACGAATAATTCTTAAATATTTTGTAAGATGTAGAGTTGAACCTAAAGGAATTTCTTTATACTTAAACTGCTTCATTGCTGGCCGCCCCTACACAAAAAACTCAAACAATTAAAATTGGGAACTAAATTAAAAAAAGGGATTGCGGCAATTGCGCAATCCCCCTTTCATATTTACGTACCCTCAAAGAAATAGGACTTTTACAGAGGGGTCGTACAGGTAGAGTAATTGCGAGACCTGAGACGATGCGCAAAAATCAGCTCGATATCCTTGATTGCTTCAACATCTACCAGTGGACCGTAAATATCTTCTAATAAGAAGGATAAACGCCAGCCTGTTGCCGCAACACTGCGCTCTTTGAATAAATCCGTAACTGTATTGATAGAGCCTGCTCCAGATCCAAATACATCCAAAGCTGCACTCATAGATACACGATAGCTATTGTTAACAGCGGCCAGCTGGGAAAGCCCTGCAGTATCCCAGAATAATGCACTGTAAGTATTGAACTCTCCCTCAACACCAGCAGCGCCGTCATCCCTGGTTATTTCATAACCAGGGAACCGGTCCCGCACAACACTGGCACCGCCATAAGTGAGGTATGCAGGCGTTTGTGATTCACCACTGATGCTATACAGGGTGGGGATATTGAGGCCTATTGTTTCAATCTTATCCATATAGGACCCACCAACAAGTAAACAGCTCGATCCACCCTCCTCAAGGAACATCGGACCAGTAAAGAAGTTACTACCAACCGGTTCTTTCACTGTGCTGAACTCGATTGTTACCCAGGTGTCTGACCCGAAAGTGCGCGCCAGTAATTTCAGCTGCTCTTGGAAAGCCTCCCGGGCACTTAAGCGGGGACCACTTTGTTGATTTGGATCTGGGTGCAGGTAGGTTTGCGCAATACCATTAACATTATCGATGTAACCAAATACCTCTTCTTTTATCGAAAAGGTATCAGTTAATTGGTCCAAAGCGGCTGTACCAGGCCAATCAAAATCCATCATGATACCGTAAAGATCCCACATATCCTCAGCATTACGCAGATGGAATACAGACTCTTTACTAATATCTAAATTGCGAATAACAAATGGTCTTTGCCATTTGTACTCAAGGGCCTCAGCAGTATAAAGAAGCCATTTTTGTGCTTGATCGAAATCGTTGGCCGCTTTCAAGACCTCTTTTGGGACTCGACGTGAATGAATCAGGTCCGCAAAATAGCGCTGAGCTAATTCTGGAGCATCATTGATTATATCTGCAACCATGCGATTAGCTTGATTCAGAATCATAGGTAGACGCTTGGATTCCTGCACCAATGTCGCCTCACTTTGTGCAAGTTCCAGAACAATGGCATTTACTTCAAACCATAGGCTTTCCAATCTATAACGACTACCAGCTTCTAAAATTTTACCGCTGCTATCGTAGAGTTTTACACGGTGCTCAGCTGCCAGGGCAGTATTCGCATCCTCTAGCAAAATAAAATCACCCAAAGCATCAATGGTGCTGTTAAGCGTATTCACATGATCTGCGAAGTCACTAACAGCATCCCAGCTACCATCCATATAATCCTGGGCGGCTGTAGACAAAGATTCAAACAATACGGTACGAGATTCGAGCGCTTCTTGCTTCTCGCGAAGGCGGCTCATTTGAAGACCAAGCGAGTCCTGTTGCGAACGATAATCCAGAACTATTTGCTCAAAGCCATCTTCAACACCGGCATCCAGTGCTAAGCGCTCCACTTCCAATTGGATTGTTTCCAAACGGTTATTTAGTCGCTGAAGGCTTAGCTTCATTGAAGCTTGGATATTCGCTACATTTCGCGACCAAGAGGCTACTTCACTGCTTTTCCGGGTATCATCAGTTACATACACACAGCTCTTTTCATAGCAGTTATCGATAAATGTGGCACCCAACAGGCTATATATACGATTAGATAATAGTTGGTGGCGCCCTGAATAGGCCTCTGTTAATGCCTGGGCATTATGGAGGTAGTTATCATAATCCAACTTGGCAGTAGCAAGACTACTGTCCGCCTGCACAATAAAACCTGTGTCTTCCCCATCGAGGAACTCACTCAATATATTGAAAGAATCAAAATGTGTATCGCTGCTAAAGCCATGTGGCACAGCCAACTTCGACATACCGAGGAAGTTGGTATCACCGGTAAGCCAGGACATAGCATTTTTCAACTGATTAAGTTGAAAATGCCACTGCTCTACCGCCTGAGGTAAACCGGAATGCGGAGAGACTTCAGTAAAATCAGTGCCGGAGAATAGAGTGCGTAGCTCAGCTTCCTTGGCTACCAGAGTATTCTGCAGAGATAAAATCTCATCGATCATTTGAGTAGACAAGGAAGAGTTAAGTTGGTCTGACTCTATCAATAAACCTGCCTGCTGTACTTTTACAGCCGCGAGATTACCCATTAACTGGTACAGCAAGGTGATATCTTTGTACTCGCCGGGCAGAACACCGGCTGGGGCGACATCGTTTTGGGTATTTGTTACGGAATCATAATATCGAGGGCTGACTTGCCCCCGAGAACTGGTCAATTGCTGCAGATAAGTGGGCGTATTCTCTACAAGGGCCACATACTCAACGAAAGCACTATTGAGCAGGGTAAAGGCATTCCCGACATGCTCAATTTCAATAGCAGCCAGCTCTCCATTCAAACGACTGGACAGCGCCTTATCCAGAGCAATATTGGCGTGAACAATTTCTGCGACCGCTCGATCGTAATAAAGATCCAGCAACGACTGTTGCAGGTCTAAATTCGTGGGGTATAACTCTAACTGTTCATAAATCAGAGTTTCAGCAACAGAAATACGTGCACGCTCCGGATCGCCATATAAATCAGAAAACTCTTTGGGAGAAACACTACTAAGATAGCTATTAATAACCTCTTCAGATTTAGCATCCAAGCTATACATTAAATCTAAATAACGGAATGCTGCATTATCGCGAGAATAAACCCCACCTTGCGGATCCTCTGCCTCAGCACTTACTGAATCAGCTTCGTTATAATAAAGCTGCTTACGAATAGCATCTACTAGCAGCTGACTTTCTACTTGAGTACCAATTCCAGTCGAAAACTCCAGTGCATTAGCTCCATCTAGTTTTGATGCAACTATCAATTCACTGCCAGACAACTTATCTGTGACTCCAGATTCGCCTCTAGCAGGAGAGTGCAACGACAGCCCAGCAACTAGTGCCAGTCCCATAACTGCTGTCGATTTCGACGAGTATTTCATTTATTCCCTTCCTATATTCTTATAATTTATCCCTTTAACCTGCTACATCTATCCACATACGATCATCGCAATACAACAATACAACAATACAACAATACAACAATACAACAGGATAAAATTCGCACGCCTTCTAACATGGCAATTACTTTAATTCAACAACAAAAATTTTCCAACAACCCGCATTACCACCAAATTTATTAATTAAATAAATTCGCATATAGCAGGGGCAGATATACATGTTAAATATATTTACAGAAGGGCTCGCGTATAGCCCGAGAAACATCATTAAGAAAAATGCAAAATCTATAACTTATATCGCACAACCCACAAACTTAATTTAATGCTCAACAACTCACCACATAAGAATCTATATTATCCTGACTATAAACATGATTTTCATAAAGTCCATAATGGATAGTCTTAGAACATAAAATTTTCGATTCAGCTATGTTGAACAACTCAAAGTAGTGCCTATAAGAAATAATCATATTTTGGTCACAACTATATAGGAAAACATCAGAAAAATAATTAATTTTCTCAACATGGTTCCTTGTTAAGCAAGAAATACAATTTCTTATATTGATATTTTTTAAACGATAGAACCAAATGAAGGTTTCTTATCCACGCAAAAATTATAAACATTCAATAGAGCTATAAATACTTCACTCAGAGCACCAATGCGGAGATAATTATTGGTATCCAATATCTATAAGGCTATCCATGCCGGACCTTAAAATCAAAGATCTTTCTATCGGCACCTTACAGGGCGCAAGTTTTACCCTGGAACCCGGCCTAATTACCTGCATATCTGGACCATCTGGTTCAGGCAAAAGCCGATTGCTTAGAGCCATAGCAGATCTGGAATCTCACAAAGGTGATATATTCCTGGATGGTAAATCTCAAAATTCTTACCCAGCACACAAATGGAGAAGCCAAGTGATGTTGGTTCCCGCGCAGACTGCCTGGTGGGAAGAAACTGTCGGCGATCACTTCGCAACCCCCATGAATGATGCACTTAAACTTCTCGGCTTTCCTGAGGGCGCAGTAAAGTGGCAAGTCAATCGACTGTCTTCGGGAGAAAAACAGCGCTTGGCTCTTATTCGCGCAATATCCTACAAACCCCAAGCGCTTCTTCTAGATGAGCCTACGGCCAATCTAGACGCCAGATCTGCCCAGGAGGTAGAGCAATGGCTGACAGGGCTCATTGAGGAGCACAAGCTGCCTACGATTTGGGTAGCTCATAGCCAGGAGCAGATTCGAAGGGTAGCTCACCGCCACCTGGCCATTGTTGATAATCAACTGAAAGAACAGGAGATCCATCGATGAGTGTAATCAACCTATCCTGGTGGCAGTTGTCTTTGGCTGCGGGGTTGGTACTGGCTCTAGCTGTATGCACTCATGTAGCACGACTACAACTAAGTAGATCGTTAATTGTTGCCGCTCTACGCACGGCTATTCAGCTCACCCTGGTAGGACTGGTACTGGAAACCCTTTTTGCAGTTGGCACCCTACTTTGGGTGGGACTACTGGCCTTGGCAATGCTGCTATTTGCCGGGCAGCAAGTGGCAGCCCGACAAAAGTATCGTCTGCTCGGTGGCTGGAGCTTTGCCGTAGGCACCTTATCAATGCTGGTATCCGCTTTCAGTATCACCATATTAAGTTTGGCCGTACTGATTGGCCCTACTCCCTGGTACCAACCCCAGTATTCCATTCCACTTTTAGGTATGTTGCTGGGTAATACAATGACTGGTGTTGCCCTAAGCCTGGACCGTCTAACAGAAAGTATGCACCGCTCCAGGGATATTATTGAGAATCGCTTGATGCTGGGGCATACCTGGCAACAAGCCAGCTTGGAGTTTCGGCGGGATGCGATGCGTGCAGGATTGATGCCGACAATTAATTCCATGGCTGCCGCTGGGATAGTATTTTTGCCGGGAATGATGACAGGGCAGATTCTCTCAGGCACCTCCCCTACAATTGCCGTCAAATATCAAATCCTGATTCTTTTTGCGATTGCATCAGGCACCGGTTTCGGCACTTTTCTCGCCGTTGCCCTGGCCTCAAGGCAGCTCTTTGATAAGCGGGAGCGCCTGCGCACTGATCGCCTGATTAAAAATGTCTAAAGTCTGTGGAGAGATGATTCGATCGAAGGAGGGAGCGCTGGACACCTGAAAACCAGCGCTCTATTAACCTTTAACGGCCAAAGAATAAGATAGCCCCGGCGATAATCAGACCTACCAACAAGGCCCATACACCCCGCAGCATCAGCGATCGGGCATATTCCGCCTCTTTGTAACGCAATGCATAGGGAATGCCGGTAATCGGCCCGAGGACGATCGTTACAATCCCCCAAACCCAGCGCTTGTTACCCAAGGCCGTCAACGCAGCCATCAGGCCACCAAACCAGCATAAAGTTACGCCAATTACAATTACCACCAACGCCAGGATGGACCACCATTGGTTGGCCAGGAAAATTTCTACAATTTGGGTTTCAGTCATGGAATTTAGCCAGTCCGTATTACCTTCCGATTACATCTTAATGCTCTCGGCACCTTAAAAGATTAGGTGCTTCCAGAACGAGACATCCGGATACCAACGCAAAGATGCTAAAAGAGCCGCCGCAGTGAGCGAAACCCATACTGATGACCCTTTTGGTACCCATCTAAGCTGAAATCACCATTGAGGGAAGCGGCGATACAGCCCTAGGACGCTATAGTAACCCTAAAGTGAATCCCGGGCGTATATTCCGTCTTGACTAAAAGATACCCATAGAGATAGCAAGCACTCACTATCATGAGTACTCAGTAACTATCTCCAGCCCCGTGATCTTCTGGGTATCGTTGGCAAATTCGTAGTAATCCGGCTTTTCATCGATAAAGATTTGATGGGTCATTGTTGTCTCGGCCGGAAGATCAAAGATCCCCGCAGGTACTGAGTACTGGGAAGTTTCCTTTAAGCGATAAAAGAGGTGCGAACCGCACTTTGAACAAAAACCCCGTTCAGCCCAAATTGATGAATCAAATACACTGACATGTTCCTCACCGGTAATCTCAACACTGGTTTGACAATCCACCGCCAGCAGAGGACCACCGCCCCATTTTTTGCACATACCGCAGTGACAAACCCCCAAATTTGAAGAGGGTAAAGATGCGCTAATTGTCACTGAACCACAGAGGCAACTTCCGTGTACTTGAGTCATTTTTTTACCTAAGTATTTCTTACTTCAGAAAATCAATATCAAAATCGGGAGTGGAATCTACCATAGAAAACTAATCAGCCATTGATTAAAATCAGTAATATCGTAAGCTTCATATCGCAATGTGAAATAGTGCACAAACCTCCCAAGAAATAATCACTCCGCAATAAACAGCCAATAAACAATAAATCACTGCTTATTCAGCTCACCACACTAAACTCATCCTAACATTTAAAAAGTTAATGAAAGTCCTAAGATTTTTTCAAGCCAGCCAAATATGTGCACCTTATCAAGCAACATTAGCGCTTATTTACTGGGATTCAGGCCAACTTCTATATTCGCCGAGAGAACCCACTCAGTAACCAGACAATACTTGAATTATTTTAAATAAACTCTAATTCGAAAATTCCACCCTTGGATCACCAAAATCCTTACCAATATAGTCAGGTGCGCAAGGGATTAATTCTGAAGCTTCTATTCCCGCATCAATCAAATACTTTTCGACATTTCGGCTGCGCTCCATTGCCAAATTTTCAAGCTCCTCACGAAGTTCCAGAGACGGGTTTCGGTAAAAAGCAACCTGGGCTCTTCCGCTTCTACTCATACCTGCCATAGAATAGGGGTACAGAGCTTGCCAGTCCCGAGCATTAGAGATGCCGCATACTCCTGGCCGTGCGTCAGGGTTTTTATGTAAAACAATGACCATACGCTGTAGTTGTGTCAGTGCTAAATTAGTTAATTTTGCACTTCCAGGCTCAAAGTCAATAGACGCAAATGATTTCGCCCTGAAACGCCCCCAGGCATAACGTGCTAACAAATAAACGCCATAGGGAGTTAAATAGCTTATCAAGGCATCTATAATTGCCTTTTGTAGCAACTCACTAAATACAAAACTAAAGGAGAACTTGGGGTCGCGAATATTGCCGCTAACAGGCATGCCAAACTTGATATCCCCCCGCCCGTCTTTCAGTAACCATAGAGCAATATTCAAGGGAATCAGCGTGGACTTCACCGGTAGCTGATCATCTTTCCGCACCCGGCGAACTTTTAGTTTTTCCAGTCGTATATCGGCAAAGCCATCGAGTTCATTTTCAAATACCCGAATATTAACTACCGCATCTCCCTGCCCCTGAAGGATTTTGTAACCCAACAACTTGGCCATATAAGGCGTAGCAGGTATCAAATTTACGCTGGTGAGATACCCGGTAAGATCAGCATTCCACTTTTTATCTCCCAAGTAATCTACAGTTCCCCCTATCTGAACTTCACCAAATCCGCCAGGCCTTCCATTAACAACAATCACCGCAGGGGGGTGTTCGGCCAAGTTACTTAAATCACTGAGATTAAAGTTGATATCCCGGACCGGTAAGCGGGCCCTGAATTCATCTTGATAGTCTACCCAACTAAAAGTGCCGTGTTTTAGGTAGAGGTCACCGAGATGATAAAGTAGCGGCGGGCTGCCCTCCTCCCTGAAAGCAAACGTGTCAATGCCACCAAAGCCTCGCAACTCATTAATTTTTCGGGCCACCGGAAACTTCCCCGATAAATCCCTTAAGAGAATAAATCGAGGGCGCAAAAAGTCGATAAAACCAACAGTGAGTGTTTTCTTAGGGCGGTAGTAGCTCAAACCTTCAACCCACAGGGACTTAAAATCAGCCATCCATCTATGGCGATCAAAATCCAAACTATCCGGGTTTCTCTCAAAAAAATGAAAGTGAATTGCCTCACCACTGGCAAAGCGCCACTCGGTATCGGTAAAGAGCAAATGCGACAAGGTTATGCTTTCACCGTGCACTAACTCTTCCCCAGAAGGTGAAAGCAAAGTGATGCCATTGACCCTTACAACAGCAAGTTCTGCCCCCTGACCACGGCGGTAGTTTCCCTCCAGCATTAAACTCGAGAAGCTGAAGCAATGATCTCCCTGATCCAGATAACCACTGGGAAAACATCCTGCAATTTCCTTAAACTGTAAATCCTTGAAATCAACCCCCTGCCGACTGATATTTAAGTGCCCGGCCCCCATACCGGATACAGATAAAAGTTTAAGTGGCAATTCCTGTGGAAAATTTTGCTCATGCAACTGTACATTACTTATTTTTATCCCAGAAAGGATAAGCTGCCTTCCGCCAGTGCCATTAATACCTTCTGCCTTGCCAATACTAAAGGCCCCAAATTCATAACAGGGCGCTATCTTTTCGTCTTTTAATAGTCCCCCTGGCATACATCCCCTCGCACCAGAGGCTTTCGCCAAAGATTCCCCTTGCAAGGAGATATTATCAATTTCAAATTTTGGTATTTTCAGTGGCCCCAAATTTTTCCTGGGTATTGATAGCCCAACCAATTCTACAGAACCTTGAACTGACCAGGGGTGTGACAATTTGATTTTCTGTAATCCCGGCATTGATAATTTGTCAACCCCAAAACAATGGTGGGAGTCACCTGCCCTGGCCCGACTCAGCTTATCGTCAGTTACTGCAAGCCCCGAATCCCGCGTACACACCCGGATATTCTGCAAGCTTAGATTCGACACCGAGAACTCTGCACCGCTATCCCAGATAAATCGACTCCAACCCAAGCTCTGCACACCGGCTTCTAAATAGCCGCTACCCTTTTGCCAAAACGCGATAGGCTTACTCTTTAATGGTCCTAAATCCAAGCGGGGGGCGCCGGAATCTATACCCAATTTTACCCAGGAATCACCAAAGCTTATTTGTGGGGTCTCAATGCAATCGGCAAGCCCCATATCTTCATTATTTTCAGAAGAATAAGACCTCAACCCACAAAGCAGAACATCATCGACATTCAGCCCATAAAAATCGAGTGTATTGGAGGAAAAAGACGTTCTCTTCGTGAATACTCGCCCCAGTTGCAACATGGGTACAGTTTCGAAGTCCTCCTTAAATTCCACTTCTTCGATCGACCAACCGCTTTGCCCTAGCGAATGGATGTCTTGCCCAAATACACAGGTCGGTATCGATTTATACTTCTCCGCTAGCCAGGGGAGACACAAGGTTACTCTGTCAGCAGCAACATCCTTCAATGCAATTTTCGACTGGGTAGGTTTTTCCCGGGACCATAGCAACTCTAGCTTTGGTACAAGTACACCTCCAATGCCAAAAACATTCGCGCCAGACAGGTTTTTCAGCTGCACGGATTGAATTGCTGAGTCATCCATATTGGCAATTAGATTGCGTTGGCTAAAATAAACGAAGGAGTAATCTCCCAGTGAAAGGCGCTCAACATCTACACAGTGAATATTTAGTGAACTCACTTGCCTACCGTCGGGAAAGCAGCCACTCAACTGCTCAGCATTTGCACCGGGCAAAGCGATATAAGATTCAGAGTCTGGTGTACGTCTATGCCTTAGCCTGGCAAGGGGTAGCTCTATCTTTTTTAAGTCAAATAATTTCCTACCTCCCTTTGTCTTCGCTTCAGCACTAACCACGGAGATTTTTTTTACAGAGAGATCTATCCCCTGCTGCCAAGATATAAAGAGTGGCTCCCTTTGCTCTAAAGAGCGGATATCAAAGCAAACTGGCAGATTTTCGTGGTTTTTATTGGCGCGATAAAATAACCTTTTCCAACCTTCAGTGAGACAGCCAGCCAGTTTCTTCAAAACAAGGTTTTTTATTTCCAGGTTTGGGTTTTCTATGGTGGCCAGCCCTAAGTCGTCAGGATTTTTATCCGCATCAATATTTTGTTGATCCAGTCTTCCTTTTTCGGTGCCGTAATTATCATCACCAACTCCTTGAGGAATACCCGGTAACTGACTGGTCGCCACCCAAGGATTATTTGTAACCTCTCTTTTAAAGAAGCTATCGCCACTTTCAAACTGCTGTATCACTAAGCCATTTCCTGCACCAGCGGAATCATTTAGAAGTAATCGGTGAAGGCGCAGTTTTCCCAAAATGGCATAGCCATCTTCACCTCCCTGCCAGGCAAAATGTCCCTGCCCTGAAAAGCTGTTCAAACGTGCGCACAAAGGCTGCCAATCCGAAGGGAGAAAGTCCTGCGGCAAACACCCTGATAGTGACTGGATAAAAAAGTCCTGAGCAGATAGCGGGCCGTTACGACCTATTGTATCAATGGCCCGCCAGCGTAGGTCCTGTAGTTTAGCTCTGGGACGACCTCTGGCACCTATTGAAAATTGAGCCAATTGCAGAGGACCGCTGGAAAGCCCCCAATCAATATTGTGTTCAGCGGAACCGAACTGAAAGGCAAACTCCTCTGTACTTTTGAGACCAACCATAGAGACACAGTGATCGGGTTTCTGCCACAGACCACCCGGTACACACCCATTGGCTGTTTCAATCGCGAGGTGGGCAAAAGATAATATTCGCGTTTTGGCATAAAACTGAAGAGGACCAAATACGCCATTATTAGCCCTGATGGGATGGCTGGTAGATCGAGCCATATCCAAGAGGTAGCCCCGATTAATTGAACTGGCCCCTGTATTTATTTTTAAGCGATCGTTCCAGTCGAAAACCGTTTTTTCCGGCAGGTCTAAATTAGCCGCTCGCAGGCACAGGTGGGAATTGGCGTTACGCAGATGTCGTGGACACCAATCAAATGCCTGTGCAAAGCCTCGCCTCCATCCCAAGCGCTTTTTCGGGCGCTCAAAATTAAACTCACTAATGCTAATAACCCCGGCCCGCCAATCCTGCCAAAGGCGATCACTGTGCCTCAGTACAACACTCTCACCATTGAGCTGCCGCCACTGGGCACGAGCTTTGCGGCCAAACCCGAATTTCATATCACCTGCTGCGGCAAGCCGGCGGGCGGAGGCGCAATGTCCAATCAGGCTTTGCAGCCCTGCTATTGCATCGGCCCAACGCTGTGGCGGGCATCCTATAAAGTATTCCGCAGTAAACTTGTTAAGATCTGTATTGAGGCTCGGCCAGGAAAAATTGACCTGAGTTCCTTCCAAACTGCCTATCACCGTGTTGTATCGTGATTTACCTCCCTCCCAGGCCAATAAATCACCGACCTGTAAATCCCCAATAGCAATATCTACGTTCAGGGGAACATCACCTTTGCGCCATAATGCCAGCGTGAATTTATCGGTTTGGAGCTTGCCGATGGCTGCACAGGTAGCTTGGTTCCAAATAGGCTTGTGCAGGTAGCAAAGTTCACTATCCCGTATCTGGGCGCGACCGATAAGCAGCCTGAAATCGCGATCCTGCCGCGCTCCACCTCCAAGATTCCAACCACCCACCTCCCACTCCCGGTACAGTTCACCCGGGTAAGATTGCAAGTCCATATAGGCACCGCTCACCGATGCCTTGGGTAAATGAGCTCGCCCCCATAACAATTGCCACCAGCTGTAATCGAGCATTACCTCATGAGCGGAGAATCCCCGCCCTTCGCGATTCTCAGCTTTTACATCAATCGCTATAACACTTAGATTCAGCAGCGATACGCGCAAGTGATCCACATGGAATTCAAGGCCTCGCTCCTCCATCCAGTCGCCAGCTTTTACCCGCACCCAGTTTGCTGCCCACCAGTGAAGAACTTCCACCAGCAATAGCCCAGCTAGCAGCCACCAGATTAAGCGACGGAAAAAGGCACTCTGAGAAGCGGGCTCTGGGGGCATTAGAATTAAGCGCCAGAAAATGAATTTTGTGCAGATTACAACTGCAATTAGGCCCATACAGTAAAGACCAGCACCTGGGGATTTTTTTGCCTTGGCGCTGCTATTCGCGATAATAAGCAGCTGCGTCGTCCATTCGCTCGCAGTCAAATGCGAACTGTCTACTATTTATCCAGGGGTGTATTTGCGCGGCGCGGAAGTTTGGGAAGCCAGTATCCTTACCGCCTCTCATTTTTTCTGTTACCCAGCCAGTGAGTAGACATGCAGGAGCATCCAAACTACCAGGACATCCTTTTGGTCGGCGGCGGCCATAGCCATGCTATTGTGCTGCAAATGTGGGCCATGAACCCTCTGCCAGGCGCGCGTCTGACCCTGGTCTCTCCCCAAGTGCAAACCGCCTACTCCGGTATGTTGCCCGGAATGGTTGCAGGCCATTACTCCCTGGAAGACACTCATATAGATCTTGCCAGACTCTGCCGGGCCGCTGGTGCCCGCTTTATACAGGCCTGTGCACACGAAATTGACATCGATAATCGCACCGTATCCCTATTGGGTAGACCTCCCATAGAGTACGACCTGCTCTCTTTGGATGTCGGCGCGACTCCCGCCCGCGAGTTACCGGGCTCCGAATTGGCAATCCCGGTAAAACCTATCGGGCATTTCTACCGTTTCTGGCAAAAGCTGCAAAAACAGGTTGGTGAAAACACCTCACCTTTCCGCTTGGGAGTTGTCGGCGGCGGTGCCGGAGGTTGCGAGCTGTCGATGGCAATGGCGCACGCTCTACAAGATGCCGTTAAGAAAAAGCAGGTAGAGGTTCACCTGATTCATGGTGCCGCCGCAATTCCCCAGGGCTATCCAATCAGAGCGCGCAAATTAATCTCAAAGGAGATGCAAGAGCTAGGGGTTCAGTTACACCATAACTGGACCGTTAATGAAATTACCGAACAGGGTGTCGTTAATGGGAGTGGTGACTGCCTGCCCCTCGATCAGGTAATACTCACCACCAATGCCTGTGCTCCCCCCTGGCTGGCCAACTCGGGCCTGTCCCTCGATGACAAAGGCTTTGTGGTGGTGGATCAAACACTCCGCGCCCAGGGGCGGGAAGACGTTTTTGCAGCTGGTGATGTGGCCAGTTTCGCTCCAGAACCTCTACCCAAGGCTGGGGTTTACGCCGTTCGCCAGGGGCCTGTTCTATTTCACAATCTGCGCGCCTCCCTGACCGGACGCCGCTTAAAACAATACCGGCCACAAAAAGATTTTCTCAGCCTGCTCTCCTGTGGTGGCAAGCGGGCTGTGGCAGTTCGAAATGGCTTCGCCGCTGCAAGCGGTCTGATGTGGCGATGGAAAGACTCTATCGACCGCACATTTATGCGACGCTTCAGTGAGCTGCCAATGGACATGGCTGATCACACTGCCAAAACCAAAGACATCGTCGACCAGCGCTCAGGCTCGTCTCTATCTCCTATGCGCTGTAATGGCTGTGGCGCAAAAGTTGGAGCCGACATCCTGCGCCGCACGCTGGCGACCCTTCCGGATCAGCATTCGGAATACCTGTTAAAGGGCGTCGGTGATGATGCCGCAGTTATGGACCTGCCGGCTAATCATTTATTAGTGCAGAGCTCCGACCAACTGCGTGCACCTGTAGATGATCCGTGGATATTTGGTCGCCTGGCGGCTCTGCACGCCCTATCCGACCTATTTGCTATGAATGCTCGACCCGCCACTGCACAAATCCTTGCAACCCTGCCTACGGCTGCAGAGGAAATTACCCGGCGAGACCTACAGCAGTTGCTCGCGGGAGCCATCCACGAGCTGAACCGGCACCACTGTGCCCTATCTGGAGGGCATACCGCCGAAGGTTCTGAAATGCTAATGGGCCTAACCGTCAATGGATTTTCCGAGCGGGAGCAACTCCTGGAAAAAACGGGGGCCCGCGGGGGAGACTGCTTGATCCTGAGCAAGCCATTGGGAGTAGGTACTATCCTGGCAGCAGAGGGCGCGGGTGAGGCTAAAGGCCTATGGTTGCAGCAGGCGCTGGAAACCATGTTGCATAGCAATGCCGACGCCGCAGAGATATTTGCCCGCCACAACGCCAATGCGCTGACAGATGTCACCGGCTTTGGCCTGCTAGGCCACCTATTGGAAATGCTCGGCCCTGAAGGGTTAAGCGCGACACTGATCGCTGAGAATCTACCACTAATCTCCGGCGCCGCCACTTGTATCGAGCGCGGATGGCTATCCAGCCTGCAACCGCAAAATGCCAATGCCTACGCCTTTGTGGAAAACCCCCAGGAGTGGCAGCGGTTACCCCAGTGGTCGCTGATTACCGATCCACAGACTTGCGGGGGACTCCTCGCTGCTGTTCCTATTGAGCAAGCCGAAGCCTGCGTGGGCGCACTGCTAGAGCGCGGTTACACCCAGGCGTCAATTATCGGTGTAGTGACGGACTCACAGAATCCAGAAGTGAGCGTACACTTGCGCAAGTCAGCAGACTGGCGAGCGCTAATTTCACAGGACAACGAGACTGTACCAGGCCAGGTTTAAGGATTTTGCGAAACCGGAACAACAACCGGTTATGAGCTTTGTATGATTTCTATTGAGAGAGGCCTTCACCGACTCTGTTAACTTGTCATCTGTCTTTCAGCGCGACATACTGGCGCTAGAAAAAACATCGGTGACATATTTCCCGATACCAAAAAAGGTCTTCACAGATTGGGGAGTCGGCTTTTAGCAATCGACAGGAAGACCCCTATGAAAAAGATCGTCATTATTGGCGGCGGTGCCAGCGGCCTGCATTTGGCTACACGGCTCGGTCAATATTTTTCTTTTACCCCTTTCTTTAAGCGCCGCCGCAAGTCCCCCGCTGCACAAGTTACTCTGGTTGATCGAAATCGCACCCACCTGTGGAAACCACTGCTACACCAGGTTGCCTCCGGCGCATTGGATGCCAATATGGATGCACTGAATTATCAGGTGCATGCCCGCATTCACGGCTATGAATTTCAGTTGGGTAGCCTGCAGTCCCTGGATCGTGAACGACAAGTAGTCGGGCTCGGACCTGTTAATGATGAGGACGGTAGCGAGTTAGTACCCGCACGGGAATTGGAATACGATTATTTAGTACTGTGTATCGGCGGGCACAGTAACGACTTTCATATCCCCGGCGTCAGAGAAAACTGCTTTTTCCTGGATAGCAGCAACGAAGCACAAAAATTTCACCAAAACCTTCTCAATCGTTTCCTGCGGCTGGAGACACATGTTGATGATAAGTTAAAAGTGGCAATCGTTGGCGGCGGTGCAACCGGTGTAGAACTCTCTGCTGAATTGGTGGATGCCGTAAAACAAGTCGGCAACTATGGACGCATTCGTCCCAATGCGATGGAAATCACCTTGATAGAAGGGGGTGAGCACCTACTCCCAGCACTACCAAAACGAATTGGAAATAATGCTGAACGCGAACTGGCCAAGATGGGGGTTAATATCCTTACCGGCCACCATATTGCTTCAGCAAACGAACGTGGACTTACCACCTCCTGTGGCAGGGAACTCCCTGCCGCAATCCGAGTGTGGGCTGCCGGCGTCAAAGCTCCGGGATTCCTCACCCAGCTGGATGGTCTCAGTACCAACCGACTCAATCAAATCGAAGTGGAAACTACCTTACAGACCCAAACTGACGCAAAGATATTTGCCATGGGGGACTGCGCCAGTTGCATTGACGGCAATCACCAGCGAGTGCCTCCGCGCGCCCAGGCAGCACAGCAAATGGCTACCCTGGTTGGCGACAATATTATTGCCCTATTTGAAGATAGACCTTTGCACCATTTTTATTATCGCGATCGAGGCTCTCTGGTATCCCTCAGTCAATACACTGCCGTTGGCAACCTGATGGGGGCGCTGGTTAAAGGCAGTCTTACCGTAGAAGGGCGCCTTGCTGGCCTTGCCTATCGCTCACTCTACCGTATGCACTTGGCGGCAATCCACGGCTGGCCGAGAGCTATGCTGCTCTACCTAATCGGACAGGCGAACCGGTTTGTGAAGCCGAAGCTCAAGATGCACTAAAGGATCAATCCCATGAAGCTAAGGGAAAAATAGAAAGTTAGTGCAAAATTAACTAATAGTGCTACCAATAAACCCTGCACATGGAAGTGCCAGGGCGGTAACATTATGAGTCAGGCCAGCCCATCAATTAAGACCTCTGAGCTGAATGCGAGCTCCTCTGAAAATCCAAGCAAAGCCCTTGTGTGAAAATATAAAATGAAAAAACAGTATCAAAAAATCGTTGTACTTACCGGCGCAGGAATTTCAGCTGAATCTGGCATAGGTACTTTTCGCGGCGCCGATGGCCTGTGGGAAAACCATCGCCTGGAAGATGTCGCAACGCCAGAGGCATTTGATCGCAATCCGGCACTGGTACATAGATTTTACAATGAACGCCGCCAGCAACTGCTATCTGCAGATATCCATCCCAACCCTGCCCATCTCGCCCTGGCCGAACTGGAACAGAAATTCCAAGGGGATTACTTACTGGTTACTCAAAATATTGACAACCTGCATGAGCGCGCGGGCAGTGAGCAGCTAATTCATATGCACGGAGAGCTACTAAAAGCACGATGCCGTAGGAGCGGAAAACTATATCCGCTCAATTCGGATCTTTCGATAGCTGATACCTGTAGTTGCTGTCAGCAGGCGGGAAACCTTCGCCCCCATGTGGTCTGGTTTGGAGAAATGCCTCTGGAAATGGAAACTATCTATCAGGCGTTGTCCGATTGCGACCTATTTATCAGCATTGGCACATCTGGAAACGTCTACCCAGCAGCGGGATTTGTCGAATGTGCCAATCAGGCTGGAGCTCACACCATAGAGTTGAACCTGGAGCGCAGTAGTGTCGGCGATGCCTTCAAAGAACACCGCCACGGACTGGCGTCACAGGTAGTCGATAGTTTTATAAAAGAAATTATTAATTAAGGTGACTCTGAAACTGCATTTTCTGTCTGCGAGGATTTCATCGGGCCATAGCGCTGTATCAAAGTGGTTACTCCCTCATTATCACGCACAAGGATATAGAGTCGGTCAAACTCACTGGCCTCTCGAATGGGTCGCCCTTTTTCACCGCCGAGCAATTCCGCCAGTTTTGGAGTGGTATTGCTGTGCCCAACCACTAAAATTCGATTTCCCGCCTGCTGCAAAGAGTTAGCAAATTCTTTTAAATCTCTGGGGTTATAAATTTCCACTTCAAGCCCCAGCTCTTTTGACAGAGGCTCAACCGTTTCCCGGGTGCGGTTGTAGTCAGTGCTATAGATAGCATCTATACCCACTCCCCCAAGAATATAGGCGAGTTGCCGTGCACGCTGCTGGCCCGCCTCAGTCAAATGAGGGTCGCGACCCACCCCAGGCCCTTTCTCTTTTTCTGCATGGCGTATTAAGTAAATAACCTGAGACTCAGAAGAGTCGGCTAAAACCCAATTTGAAGCCCCAACCAGAACAAAAAGTGTACAGAAAATAAACAACTTAAGTCTTGAAAGCACAGTATAAACTCCCAGGTAAATAACGGGACAGACATATGCTGAATATAATAAGGTAAGTAAAGAGAGGATGCGGTGAAAATGCCAAATAATGCGATGAATTAAAATCGAACGATTTTTGAAAAAATATTTGATGCCGGATATCCGGCATCAAATTAGTGGTCATCCAGAATTAGATTTTCCACTCTTTTACGGTGTCCAGACCGTACTCATCAATCCACTGGCTCAGGGCCTTAGGATTACGCTTTTTCTTTTCAACAGTAGCGCCGGTATACGGGTTGCGATAGTGACCAGTTTCCAGCTTGGGCTCTGCTGCCTTTGCTGCCGGTGCTGCACGACGGCCGCGACGGGGGCTGTCACCTTCCTTCTTGAGGTGACGAGCAACGCGAGCCTTCAGGGTTTGTACGTAGTCTGCAGGATCTTCATCACCCAGCTGTGCTACCAGCCACTCAACGATTTGCTGGCCACGGGCAACGAAGAACTCCTCTTCATCCATGTGGTATTCAGCAGCAAGGTTTACCAGTGCTTTATCATAGGCAATTACGCCATCTTTCTTGCGTTCAGCCTGAGCCATTTGCTCTTGTAACTCTTCGATTCTTGCCTGATGTTCGGCGATTTGTTGTTCAAGTTGTTCGTATTCCTGAAACATTCAATAAACCTCAACGACGGTTATTAAAAAACACAGAGATATATCTGTGGCGCTGGGCGACACAGATTGTTATTTCGGATATACCGTGTAAAAAATCAACAAACACCGTGGCTGGCCAATGGCAAGCAATTTAGTGATGTTTAGTCCGGCATATTATGAATTGCCCGATATACATGAGTAGATACCACTACACATCGTGTAGTTCTGGTGTTAGGTATATTCGGCAAATACATTATTAAAAACTAGCCGATTTCAGCTCGGTTCGGCAAACACTCCGAATCACTGATTATATTTTTCGACTGAGGTCGCGAATAATAATCTTTCACCGGCAAATATCAACCATTTGTGTCCCTACCTTTGAATATAATAGGAATAATTCAAAATAAGGGCTAAAAAGTGTAACAAAGGCGGCCATATCTGCAATCTTAAAAGGATATCCCTAGGGAGCGCAATTAGCTATATTGTAGCTGCAGTCGTCAATTGCAAATTAGTCGCTGTGTAACGGTAATCGAGCATATTGCCAAATACAATTGGATACCCAGATCATACTATGTCCACTCACAATAATATCCACCATATACCGACTTTGGCCGCTCTGATGACGCCATTTCCCTACCATATCGATATCAATGCCACGGTAGAGGATGCTCTGGCAATGATGGAGGAGCACAAAGTACGCCACCTGCCGGTAACACGTGCGGGCGACTTGGAGACGGTCATTTCCCGAGGGGATATCGAAAGAGCCAATGCACCGGGACACCGTTTAGAAGAGCAGCAACTTTATGTACATGACCTATGTGCCAGACGTCCCTTTATTGCAGATATCCACGACCCGTTAGATAAAATTCTCTTAGCTATGGCAGATACCAGTATTGGTTCGGTACTGGTTATGCGGGAAGGCGAGCTGGTTGGAATTGTAACTGTGACTGATATTTTGCGCTTTTGTAGCAAGTTTATGGCGGAGTTGGCCCAGCCGGTAGACGATTCTATTGCTTGAACTCACTGCGATTACAGGGGCCAAACCCAAAGCAACATGGGGATACTCACAACGAGTACCAACAATTCTAGTGGCAGCCCCATTTTCCAGTAATCACCAAATTCAAACCCTCCCGGCCCCAGAATTAGGGTGTTATTTTGGTGCCCAACCGGTGTTAGAAATGCGCAAGAGGCTCCAATTGCGACAGCCATCAGGAAGCTATCTGGATTCACCGCCAGTTGTTCTGCAGTACTCATGGCAATTGAACACATCACTGCCGCAGTGGCGACATTATTCATAAAATCAGACAGCGTCATGGTAACCACCAGGATCAGCCCCAGGGCCAAAACAGCACTGCCCTGAGCCAGGACATCCAACAAAACCTGAGCGACCAAGTCTGCAGCTCCCGTTGACTCCATCACATCAGCAACAGCAATCAAAGTCCCCAATAGCACGACGACGGACCCGTCGATAGAGTCATAAACATTTCGCAACGGCACTATCTTCAACGCCATAAAAGCCAATACACAAGTGGCGAACGAGATTGCTGCCGGCAATAAGCCGAACGCTGCACCAGCGACACCAAGTACCATAGCCAATAGGGCAATGGCCGCCTTCTCCTTGTTGGGGATACTAATATCCCTTGAGGCCAAAGGCACACAGCCCTTTTCCCTAGCAAAGCTGTTTAGGTTTTCATCGGCCCCCATCATTAACAGAGCATCACCGGCCAGTAATGGTGTCGAACGCAACCGGCGCACCGAGCGGCGCCCCTGACGTGAGAGTGCTAGCAAGTGAATCTGGTATCTCGCTGCGAGGCGTGAAAACCTCATAGGGCGTCCCACTAAAGGGGAGTCTGGCATAACAACCAACTCCCGCAGCTGCATTTCGGTACGATCCGCCAGTGCTTTTATTGGGGGCTTATTCTGAGAATCACTCTCGATATTATTGCTGCCCGATTGTCGAGCCTTACCCGATGAATCTGCCCCAAGGGCTCCCACTGTTTTCAAACTGAGATTGGACAAGCAGGTGGCAAGGCTCTCCGGCTCCGCCTCAATGACCAAAATGTCACCACTATTTACTTTATGCCAGGGAGTCGCGGGAGAGACCCTGGCATCATTGTGTACGACACCCACAACTTGGGCATCTTCTGTTCCCAGCATCTTGGAAATTTCACGTAGATTCTTACCGGCAGCTACACTTTTTTCCTCAACAAGTGCTTCTGTTAAATATGTGCCAGTTTCAAAGGAGGAGGCCCCCGTTCGGTTGCGTGCAGGCACCAAGCGCCACCCAACAAATGCAATAAACAAAACACCGGCTATCGCAACTGCCAGACCCACCGGGGTGAAATCAAACATACCGTAGCTACCGGCGCCAGAATCCGCCCGAAAACCGGAAACGACCAAGTTTGGCGGTGTACCTATCAGTGTGGTCATTCCCCCCAGAATCGTTGCAAAAGACAGGGGCATTAAAACCCTCCCCAGTGCCACTTTCTGTTTCTCGGCCATATCCACAGCCACGGGCATTAATAAAGCCAACGCGCCGACATTATTCATAAAGCTAGATAAAAACGCGCCGAGCCCAATGAGTAACAATATGGATACTGAGATACTCCCGCTTTTGCGGACAACTCGTTGTGCAAGTGCATCCATTGCGCCGGTATTTTGTAAACCGCGACTCAGGATTAACACACAAGCTACAGTCACGACCGCTGGATGGCCAAAACCAATAAATGCATTTTCCGGGGGAATCAGACCGGTAAAGACACAAGTCAATAAGGCTGCTATAGCAACCATATCGTGGCGCCACCGCCCCCATATAAACAGGATTATAGTGACACTTAAAATAATCAGGATTAGTAACTGGTCAACAGTCATGGAGAAAGATATCCCTGAATATAAAAGCTGCTCAGATTTCTGTTCAGCTATCTATTCAGGGTATACCCGGGAAACTACATGGAGCGCACTTCTACGCCATAACCCCAGCTACATTAGGGGTACAAAATTCAGGAGAAAGTAACTGCCCGCTCTTCCAATGGATAAAACTGAGTACCTACTTTAATACAAACCCTGGCAGTACTGCAGGAGAACCAACCTCTATATCCAGTGACCTGAATATTTCTATAGGTGCCAACCATCGCCTGGCGCAAGCGTTGAGCCCAAGGTCTTAACTTTTCTCCATCGTAGCCGGAACCACAGGCACAAACATGTAAATTAACGAAATTAGCAGGAAGCCCCTCTTTAACCAAGGTATCTGCTAGCTGTCGAGGCGTGTAGGTTTTCCACTCTCCTCCTTGCCAGTTAGGCATGCCGTTTACATATACTTTTTTCTGCTTGTTGTTACTCGTGGAGCGCTCAGCACCAATAAATTGTCCATCCCCGGCACCCGTGCCATGGGTTACGATGTAAAGGGTATCGGCAGGGTTCAGCTTACTCAAACATTGGTTCACCCATCGATACATGGCTTTTCCAAAACCGGAGGTTACTTTATTGGCCAGGATTTGATTCACCGGTATGCCCCAGGCTTTCGCCAACCCCTCCGCATATTCCTGCATTTCATCACTATTTATCGGGATATAGATATATTTTTTAGCCACGTTTTTATCCTCTATACATGCAGGAGCAACCCGCCCATTATGTAATCCAAATGCTTCCAGGATTTTTAAATCAGCTGCAATAATTCAGGGAAGCTAAGATTTACCTTCTGTGACCTGGAATCGCATTAGGTTCAAAAAGTAAATGTAAACACTGAGCTATCGAGCAATAAATTAAAAAAGTATTCTCTCATACTGAGCATTAATTTCCGGTGTAAATATCAAACTGTCATCTAACGCTAAGCACATCATATATTGCATATACAAGTAGCTTCTTCAGTTGCCATAGGCCTGGAAAGAAAATGGAGATACAATCAAATACCACCTATTTTCTAAATAAGCAGGAGTGCTACCTTGCGGACCGATACTGCGAATTACACGGACATCTTCCTGAATGATATTCCGCTGATGGACGTACGCGCCCCAGTTGAGTTTGTTCGCGGCGCTTTCCCTTCCGCAAGAAACCACCCCCTGCTTGACAATCACCAACGTGAACTGATCGGGACTGAGTACAAGAACAAAGGCCAGCAAGCAGCAATTGACCTTGGCTGGCGTTTAGCAACAGATGAAGTGCGAAGCTTATGTCTTTCACAATGGAGCGCATTTGTACGTAAACACCCCCAAGGTTACCTCTACTGTTTCCGAGGCGGTTTGCGCTCCCGAATGACACAAAAACTGCTACGCTCGAATAATATTGAATACCCGATAGTAGAGGGTGGCTATAAAACCATGCGGCAGTTCCTGTTAAACAAGCTGGAAAAGCATTGTACCCAGCTGCCCTTTATCGTTGTTGCTGGTCACACCGGCAGTGGCAAAACAGAATTAATCCAGGCTGCGCGGCGGTATATCGACCTTGAGGGGATCGCAAAACATCGAGGTTCTAGCTTTGGACGCACCAGTAGTAGCCAACCTTCACAAATCGATTTTGAAAATCAGATCAGTATCGACCTGCTGAAGCTTTCTCAGCAGACAGGTGCTATTGCGATTGAAGATGAAAGCCGTCTAATTGGACGCTGCGCACTTCCTCCAGTATTGCAAACCGCCATGAAGGCCGCTCCCAGGGTTCTTATCGAGGAGCCACTGGAAACACGGGCACAGCGCATTGTGCAAGATTATGTTCATGAGGGCTTAGAGCGCTTTAAAAGCAGTGAAAAATCAGCAGCTGAATCTTTGGGGGAAGAATTACATCTCAATCTCAATAAAATCAGTAAACGCCTAGGAGGGCTGCGCTACAAGCAGCTCAACGAAGCCTTAGCTTCAGCTAACCAAGAATTACTGAGAACGAATAATAGTGATGTGTACATCCCTATCGTGGTGTCACTGTTGCGGGAATACTATGACGGCAGCTACGACCATCTTATGAAGAAATCGGAACAGAAAATTCTGTATCGAGGCAACTACAACGAAGTACAACAGTGGTTGAAGGAGTCCAACCACTCACTGCAAAAACCAGAATAACAATCCTCAGCTTTTGTGAGCGAGGCGATTTAATTTAAATCTCCGCATTAAAAACCAGTCCCTAAAACTGCGCGGCAGCCAGCGGGCCATCCAGGGCAACAGGCTGCTGCGATTGCCAATACGGACTAAGGGGCGCGCACGCTTGCGCAGCAGCTCACGCACCAGCTTTTTGGCCAGTGTGCTTGCCAATGTAGCATTCTGTTGGGACTCCTGGGCACGGGCCCTAACCGCCTCTTCCTGCCGTTTATACAGGGAGTCCGGCGGTAAAAGACCGCGCAGGGATGTCTCAGCGTGGCGACCAAATTCCGATGCGATCGCACCGGGTTGCACCGTCATTACCCGAATACCAAAGGGTTTTAGTTCAAGTCGCAAAACATCAGAAATAGAGTGTAGGGCCGCTTTAGAAGCACAATAGGCACCGGAGAAAGGTGTGGGCAATACCCCGGAAACCGAGCCAATATTACACACAATTCCGCCCTGCTCCGAACGCATTAAAGGTACACAGGCTCTAATCAAAGCTAGAGGGGCAAATACATTGGTTCGGAACTGCTTTTCGAGTGCTCGCGTGTCCAGTTCCAGCAACGGCCCCATCTGACCGTAACCGGCGTTATTGACCAAAATATCGAGCCGCCCGTATGCCGCTTTTACTGCGTGAACCACTCGATTGATATCCGCCTGGGAATTCACATCCAAGGCCTCTGTAGCAATTCCCAGGTCCGCCAGCTCTTGTAAACTTTCCGGGCGGCGCGCCGTGGCAATCACTATGGTTCCCCGGCGATGTAGCGCCAAAGCCAGTTCCCGCCCAATACCGCTTGAGCAGCCGGTAATTAAAGCCACTCGATCCGGAACTACATAACCCCGCCCAATTTGCGCAAGGCTTTCCGCAGCAAAACTTCGATTGGGGGAACGAAATCTGGAAATGGGCGGCTTATCCACAGGAACTGCTCCGTTTAATGGTCCTATCTCTCAATGGGCGTTTGCAGGTACTCAATCAATCCGAAAACATTGCCATAGGGGTCGAGAAAGCTCGCCATCAGCACACGTCCAGAAACTTCCTCTACATCCGTGTGCTGCCGCACCCCCATAGTACCGAGTCGCTCAATCTGCACGGCCAAATCCAAAACCTGCCAGTAAGCAACTACACCATCGGCCCGACTGATCGCGCTGCGCGCATCGGCATTTAATCCGAGCTCGCAATCACCAATACTAAATGCCGCATAGCTATCGCTTTCATAGCCGGGTTTCTGTTCGAGTACCTGCGTATACCAGGCCACAGCCTCGGTAATGTTGGCAACTCCGTAGACTGTTTTGCGCAAGCCAAGAATCTGCCCCATTTGAGACACCCCGTTGAGTAATTTTTATCCACTGGGTGGGGCACTATGGCGCAGTTTATTGCAGCTCTTGCTCCAACTGCTCCAGCAGGTCCAGGGGTTCCATCTCAACCCCTTCCAGTTCGGCATTCCAGTTTATCCCCACCAATAAGACATCTTCATGCATGCCGGTGAGCCAGTCATCCATAAATTCTTCCAGGTCAATTGCCACTGCCTCATAGTCAGCCCAGTCTCCTTCGCAGTGGTCTTGTGCAAATTCTCTTTGCGACCAAAAGGGCATAACCTCGGTATCGGCCCGCTTTTCAGACTCACAAAGTGCAAAGCCCTCCTCACCCTGCAGGGCCCAGACGCAGCCCTGGCCTACAGCTTCAGGCAAAAAGCGCGCGCAATTATCTTCAAAATTATCGGTTAGGGTTTCGCTTTGCATAACAACTTCGCTTAAACGGTTTTACCGCAGTTTACGTTAGTTTTCCCGGCCTCAATAGGCCCTAAATTCTGTCGAATACTGCCATCGACTCAACATGATCGGTATGGGGAAACATATCCATGACACCCGCCTTACTCAACCGGTACCCCAACTTCACCAATTCACCGGCATCCCGAGCCAGGGTGGCCGGGTTACAGGAGACGTAGACGATCCTACTGGCAGAAAATCGCGCCAACCCGCGCACAGCCTCCAAAGCGCCGTCTCTCGGTGGGTCCAACAGGATTTTATCGAAACCTGCTTCAGCCCAAGGCGCACCTGCCATTTTTTCGTTCAGGTCGGCAGAATAAAAGTGCACATTTTGTAATTGGTTCAAAGCGGCATTGTCCCCACCTCGTTGAGTTAAAGCGCCGACACCTTCGACTCCGATCACTTCCGCTGCACGACGCGCCAATGGCAGGGTAAAATTCCCCAATCCACAAAATAAATCCAATACACGCTCGGAGGGTTGCGGATCGAGTAACTCAACGGCTCGACTCACCATCTGCCGATTTATCGCAAAATTAACCTGCACAAAATCCTGCGGTTTAAACCTCAGCGTCAGGTCAAATTCCGGCAACTGATAACTGAGATAAGCAGCTCCTTCTGTCGGCCAGATTCTCTCCAGTGAAGCATCACCCTCACCTTGTATATACAGGTGTATACCAGTACTTTTAGCAAATGTTAACCAGAGCGCCAAGTCCTTATCTGACAGAGGCTTTAAATGGCGGAGCACCAGAGCTGTCACATCATCTCCAACCGCCACTTCCATATGAGAAAAGTTTGCCCGGCCTTCACTTTCGCCAACAAGTTTTTTTAGCGACCCTAAATGTTCGGCAATTTTTGTATGCAGTACCGGGCACTCATCAATATCTACCAAATCATTGCTGTGCTTTTTTCGAAAACCAAAAAGCAACTCACCACCCTGGGATTTTTTCAATTTGCGAATGCCGATACGGGCCTTGCGCCGATAACCATAGGGATCAGCGGTTAACGGCGGCAGTATTTCTTCAGGTTCAATTCCACCAAAGCGCGACAACTGATCCAAAAGAATTTTTTGCTTTTCAGTAATTTGTGCCGATGGCTCCAGGTGCTGAACCGAACAGCCTCCACATGAATCCACATAGGCGCACTGCGGCGCGCACCGATCCGCTGAAGCCGATAGGATTTCCTCAACAATTCCCTCATCAAAACGGCCGCGCCGTGCGGTATAGCGGAATTTAACCTGCTCTCCCGGTAAGGCACTATCAATAAACACCGTTTTGCCACCCACCCGGGCAATACCGCGCATATCGTGACTAAATTTTTCTATTGTCGCTTCAGCGCGGCTCGGCAAGTTTTTTTTAACCGGCTTGCGGCCAGTAATAAAACGGGGCTTCTTACTCATAATTAATTGGGAGAATTCAGTACAACTAAAGAATAGAAAAAAGTTACAGGGTCAGGCGGTGACCGTTATCGCGCAACCAGCGGCGCAACTCTTTAAATCTGGGGCACACACTTTGGACTAAATCCCAGAAAGCGCGGCTGTGGTTATGGTGTTGCAAATGGCAGACCTCGTGAGCCACCAAGTAATCCACCACCGGCTCAGGAGCGAGACAAACAAGCCAGTTAAACTGCAGCTCACCGCGGATACTACAGTGACCCCACTTGCTTTTGGTGCGACGAACTTTTACTGATGAAATACTTAACCCCAGCTGCTCGGCCAACACATGGGATTTTTGCGTTAACAATGCCAATGCTTCCCGCTGGTAAAGGCGTTGTAAAGCAGTTTGCAGTTGCGTGTCATCGGGCTGGCGATAGCGGGTATAAAGCCCGATAGCACCATCGCCAATACCGGCACTTTTACTGCTTGTCGCACGCTGTAAGGGAAGCTGCTGTCCCAGCCAGGGAAAACTCTCACCAAAAGCGTACTGATATTGCGGTACCTGCGCGGCGCGCCGGTCGGCTGCGAGTAACTGCGCTCTCACCCACTGGATATTTTCCTGCAGGAATTCATGCCCATAACGGGCTGCGCAACGCTGTGGAATTCGCACTTCCACACCACCGGAAGACAGTACCAGCCCCAGACGCTTGCGCCGGCTCGAACGCACCAAGCGATAGGGAATATCTTCAAAAATAAAATCCTGGGCCTGTTTCAAGCGGGATCTCCACACGCAACCCAAGAGATAATACTAGGCACCATGAGCTACAACAGCCATGGTAATGCGAGAAATACAGCTGAGTTTCCCATTGGGTGCATAGATCAGAATTTCCCACACCTGGCTGCTACGCCCAATATGCACGGGTTTTGCACGACCGCGAACCTCTCCCTCGGGGACAGGGCGTAGGTGATTGGCATTAACTTCCTGACCGACACAATAAAATTTATCGGTATCCACTAATAGGTTGGCACCTATGGAACCCAGCGTCTCCGACAATACGACATTTGCACCACCATGCAAAATACCGAAGGGCTGGCGAGTGCGGTGATCTACGGGCAAGGTCCCTTCCAGGTAATCATCGCCAATTTCCGTAATTTCCATTCCCAGGTAGCCGGGCATGCACTGGGATATTCCCTGGTTCAGTTCTTCCAGTGAAGGATCTAAATGCCAAATTGCCATTACAATAAATCTCTTGTGCGTGTAATACCGGGGCATTGACCCGGATTTCTTTACTTACATTCAGGACCAATAAATTTTTCTACTTACCAATAAAATAATCTGGCAGAAAAAAATCCGGGGGGATAATAGCCGGGCGTTAAATGAGTGGGGCCAAACAAGCCATAACGAAACAACTCCATATCCAACATCCGCAGCTCCCAGCGAAGGCGGCTCCGCTGCAAGTACAATGCCTGGGCCTGAGCTTCACTATCAGTGTTCCGATAGGCGTAATGCAGGGAGAGCAACTCGCGCTCTAAATTATCCCGACGCCACAAAAGGCGCTGGTAATGCTGCTCTATACGGTATTCGGCGAGACCGCGCTCGTAATTCTGTAAAAACAAATCAGCAGTAGGGCCAGTGCAAACCCCTTGGTAATTCCGTCCCCTACGCCCCTGGTGATAGCCATTTTCTGCAGTGCAGTAAGTCTCTACACCCTCTTCATGGCCCTGCAGCCATGCATCGCTATCCACATGCATGTCATAGCTATCACACTCTTGGGCAATATCGTACACCAGCGACTGTGAGCGACCGCGAGCGCCGTCTTGCAGGCCCCGCTCATACCAGAGCCCCGCGCGGCACTCCTCTTCGGAAATTACTGCGCAGCCGCTTAACCCCAGTACCAGCAAGGCGAGAAAAAGACGTATTTTTCCTGCAAACATAAAATGGGACTCCCGGCGCTGTACTTCCCGCCTGTTATTGGAATCCAGGTATCACTTAACCAAAGCGCTTGTCGGCGACAAAAGGATTGGTTTGGCGCTCCTGGCCAAAAGTGGACATGGGGCCATGCCCCGGTACAAATTGAACCTCATCACCCAGCGGCCATAGACGCTCTTTGATAGAGCGAATCAGGGTATCGTGGTCTCCCTGGGGGAAATCCGTACGCCCGATCGAACCGGCAAACAAAACATCTCCCACCAGAGCCAACTGGCTGGGGCGGTGGAAGAAAATCACATGGCCGGGAGTATGGCCCGGGCAGTGGTGCACCTCCAGTTCCTGATCCCCTACAGTAACCGTATCTCCCTGCTCCAACCAGCGGTCTGGAGTAAATACTTCGACAGCGGGGAAACCAAACATCTGCGCCTGCATGGGCAACTGCTGAATCCAGAAATCATCGCCTTTATGCGGCCCCTCTATCGGCAGCTGGAGCTGCTTGGACAACGCCGCAGTGCCCCCTACATGGTCCAGGTGGCCGTGGGTCAGCAGGATTTTCTCCAGCTTGAGACCGCGCTCCTCCACCGCCGCCAGAATCTTATCGAGATCGCCACCGGGGTCGACAACAGCCGCGCGCTTACTGTCTTCACACCACAGCAACGAGCAGTTTTGCTGGAAAGGAGTAACCGGAACCAGGTGATATTGCAGCGACATAAGAAAGCGGCCCTTCATCTTTTACAGGAGACTGTTGAGGTAATTGGGGATTATACCGCGAGAGCCTGCTGAGAGGGTTGTGGATGCCGATGAGCGGGCTTATTCACAGTCTTGAGCAGGGAGCGCACATCCTCTATCAGCTGCTCAACAACTATCGGGTTCCGCCAGTAATCCTCAGGGGGCGAGGGAAAAACCACTGGACTCAAGGCGCCGTGATCGCTGAGTGAACAAGTCTCATAGTCACGGCACACCGCCTGGTTATAGGAAGGGCTCAGGGGTTTAAGGGGCCAGCCAAACAGGTCATTGGGGTGATAAAAATTCTTCCAGCGAAAATTGTATCCCCGGGAATTGGAGGTGACCGCCTGAATTTGCTCCCGGGGTCGATCGGCGCACCAGAGGGGCATTGTCGGTCCCAGAGTGTACCAATGGCTCAGGGTCTTGAGGCGCAAAAACCTCTCACGCGCGGACCCTTTGTGAACGCCTGCGGGACCACCATCACGCCAAACACCGCAACTGACATTGGGGCGCTGGGCATCCCAGAGGTAATTAGATAGGTTGATACAACCCACCGAATGGCTGACCAATATCACCGGGGCCCGCTCATCAACCTGATCAGCGGCCTTGGCCAGCGCCGCATAGATCTCGCGCTGGGTCTTTTCGTAGTTGCTATCCCGGCGATCCACATTGCCGGACTGCGCCGCCGTCTGCGACATCCCCAGGAGTAAATATTTTCGTGCACGCAGGAAGTCCAGCTCGCGTTTCTGCATACTCTCAAAGGTGCGTTCGATGTTACTCTGGAAGTGCTCCAGGCCGGGTAATTCAGCGCAGTAGAGACGCGACCACTCCTCCCCAAGCTCGGTTTCCAATGCCGAAAACAGTGGCTTTGCAAACGTGTTATCCACAGCCCCCATACCCGCAGCAGCAAGGATTACGATATCCGCCATGGCTTCCTCTTCTTATTATTCTATCGGCGCCTTCGCAGCGCTCGGCTTTTTTAATTGAATGAACATTGATGAAAACCCGCACAAGGGGCATTCTCACTGCCAAAGAAAAATCGAAAAAATACTGAAAGTGGCGCGTGGGGAAGCTGCACAATAATGCATCCCTTTACGAGCCGGTGTGGATACATCACAGTAAATATTAACTAACGTACCCACTAGTGAGCCGCAGAAACTGCATTGCGACGGGTTGAGATGACCGATTTAACCCGAATAGTAATATACTGCCCAAAGCTAAACCGGCGCCACTCCAATTTGCCACCCAAGAGGCGGAATCACCAGAAAGCTGGCCTATTACAGTGCTGTAACAATACCCGGGTCCTGGTGCATAATAGTGGCTGTACAAAAATCAAACATTTATAACAATCCCTCCCGCAGCGATGCTTTTAACTTCCAAATACAGCCTGCCGGATTGCCCCGAGCACGCCCTATCGCGCCCGCGCCTGCTGTCGGTTCTGAACCAATGCCACAGCGATCAACTGCTGTTGGTGACGGCTCCTGCGGGATACGGCAAGACCACGCTGGTTACCTCCTGGGCCTCACAGCAAGACAACCCGGTGGCCTGGTATACGCTGGATGCCAGCGATAATGAACCGAGCCAATTCTGCCGCTACCTAGTGGAAAGTGTGCACAGGGCGACCGGCAATGGTGTCCCCCAGACTCACCAGTTATTGTCCGCGCCCCAGCGCCCGGACCCCTCAACCCTGGTAAGCCACCTGCTGTCGGAACTGCGAGGCCTGCCCAGCGAACTGCGCATCGTGCTGGATGACTACCACCAGATCGACAACCAGCAGGTGCACGACACTACCCGCTTTTTGTTGCGCCACGCCCCCGCCGGTGTCGGTATTGTTCTCACCAGTCGCAGCCAACCGCCTTTGGGCCTGGCCACCCTGCGGGTTCAAGGGCGATTACTGGAATTGGGCAGTAATGAGCTGGCCCTCAACATTGAGGAAATCGCCACCCTGCTCAAACAGCGCCTGCCGTTTAATCTCGACGGCGACCGCGCAGCCCAACTGCATCACCTCAGTGAGGGCTGGCCTCCCGCCGTACAGCTATTCACTTTATCGGTGCGCGACAGCAACGAAGTGGATCGCTATCTGGCAGAGCTGGAGCAGGGCCACAGTCATATTCTCGATTACCTGGCTGAGGAAGTGCTGGAACGGCTGGAACCCCAACTGCGCCAGCTCCTTTCCTGCACATCCATCCTCACCCGGGTGAATGCCCAACTGGCGGAGCGCCTTACCGGTCGGCAAGATGGTCAGCAGTTGCTGGAAGAGGCCGCGCGTCGCGGGTTATTCCTGCAGGCGCAAGATTCAAGCCGCCAGTGGTTCCGCTTCCACCCGGTCTTCGCCCGCTTCCTGCAGCGGCAAATTAATGACCGCGAACACTTACTGCAACTGCACAGCACTGCCTGTGATACCTGGCAAGAATTAGACCAGCCAGTGGAGGCCCTGCGCCACGCCCTGGCCGGCGGCGACCGCGAGCGGTTAAAACAACTTCTCAACGATCGAGGAGAACAGCTTCTGCGCGCGGGGCAGTCACGCCTGCTGCGGGACTGCCTCGACTGGCTCGGTGACGAAGCCCTGCAACACAGCGCCCGCTTTACTCTCCTGTCCGCCAAAATGGCACGGGAGAATTTTGAATACGACCTGTGCGAGAAAAACCTGGCGGCCTCCGAGAGCTGGCTGCAGCGGGAGGACCCCGCACAGTGGCGCGACTTTGAGGGCGCCTTTGCCACCATGCGCGCCCAGGTGGCCATTGCCCGTGGGCAGACTCTGCAAGCCAAGGAGTATGCCGAAGAAGCCCTGGCCCTACTCCGCGCAGACCAGCTGGGCGAGAGAATCTCCGCTCTGCTGGTCACCGGTGAAACCAGCTTCTGCCTGGGTGCCCTGCAAGAGGCCAATCGCTATATGCAGGAAGTTGAAGCCCTGGCGATCGCCGAGCGGGATATTCCCAGTGCCGCCTGGGCCATTTGCCAACAGACAGAGATCGCCTTTGCCCAGGGCCTGCTGAAGAAAGCGTCCACGCTGCAGGAAAAGGTGCAGACCCTGGTGCAGAAAAATCACCTGTCCACACTGCCCATCTCGGAATTTGTGTGCCGGCTGCGCGGCCAGCTGCAATGGGAGTCCGGCGATCTGGAAGGTGCCGAGCAATCCGCTCGCCGAGGTATGCAAATCAACCGCCGGGTCGGCGAGCACTGGCTGCTGCCGGAGTACACCCTGCTGTTAAAAATCGCCCAGGCCCGAGGAGAGAAAGAGGAGTCCCTGGAGTGGCTGGAGCGTATCGAGCGGCTGCTCACAGACGGGCGCTACCACCGGGACTGGATCGCCAACGCCGATGCCACCCGCATCCGCACCTGGCGCGCCCTGGGCAATCAGCAGGCCATCGCAAGCTGGTTGGAACAAGCAACGCCTGTCGCCGACAGGCCCAGCAATCACTTTGAGCAGTGCCACGGGCGCAACCATGTGCGTGCGATGATTGAGCTGCACCACTGGTCCGATGCCAATCGCCTATTGAGCCGCCTGAAACAAGTCGCCAACGAGTGCGGCCTGGAAACAGATCGCCTGCGTAACCGGGTGCTGGAATCTCACTTGCTGTGGCTACGCGAGCAATACCCCCAATCTGTGGAGGCTATTAGTGAAGCCCTGCTTCTCTCCCACGAACGGGATTTTCGCGCCAGTTTCCTGCAAATCGGCAAACCTTTAATCGTTATCCTGAAAGCCGCCCTGGAAAATGGCCTGGGAGATGCGGAATCCAGCAAAGCCCAACAACTGATCAAAGCGGCACAACAGCAGCCAGAGCTGGACGGTGGTATTCGCATCGAACTGGATGACACCATTATCCGCGAGATACTGGCCAGCGATGCCGTGCCGGACTTCCTTCGCCACTCCCCTCTCACCCCAAGGGAATGGCAGGTACTCAATGCGATTCATTCGGGGCTGTCGAACGAGAAAATCGCCCGTCACTTTAAGGTGGCACCGAGCACCATCAAGACCCATATTCGCAGCCTCTACCAAAAGCTGGACGTCAAGGATCGCCAGGAGGCCATCGCCCTGGCCGAGCAAATGCTTCGCTCGGTCCAGGACAAGCCCTAAACCGTCCTGCTCCAGCGGCACAGGGACGTGCCCACTATGCTCCTCATCCCCCGCCCGCCGATACCAAGCCACCCCAGGCCGGTCACCCTTTACCCCCCTCTCCCCCCTAGCCGGGGAGGAGGAAGCCCGCCAATGACTGCTCCATACTCACCCTATCCTTTAAAGGTGGACTATCTCCACATTTCAAATAATGAAACAAGGCAGTAATCCATGAGCGGCAACAGCTATGAGTGGTGGCGCAATAGCGTTATTTATCAGATTTACCCACGCAGCTTCTGCGACGCCAACGGAGATGGCATCGGTGATATTCCCGGAATTACGCAAAAACTGGATTATGTAAAATCCCTCGGCGTAGACGCCATCTGGATCTCACCCTTTTTTAAATCGCCGATGGTGGATTTTGGCTATGACGTTGCCGACTACCGCGATGTAGACCCTATTTTTGGCAACCTGGAAGATTTCAACCGGATGATCGAAGCGGCCCACGAGCGCGGCCTGAAAGTGATTATCGACCAAATCCTCAGCCACACCTCGGACCAGCACCCCTGGTTCCAGGAGAGCCGCGCCAACCGCGACAACCCCAAAGCGGACTGGTATGTCTGGGTTGACCCCCAAGAAGATGGCACCCCTCCCAACAATTGGGTCTCCGTATTCGGAGGAGGCTCCTGGCGCTGGTGTACCCGCCGCCGCCAGTACTATTTGGCCAACTTCCTCAAAGAACAGCCGGACCTGAATGTGCACAACCCGGAAGTCCAGGAGCAGTTGCTCGCCGATATGAAGTTCTGGCTCGATCGGGGTGTAGATGGTTTCCGACTGGATGCGGTCAACTTTATTTTCCATCAGCAGGCCCTGGCCAATAACCCGGCGCGCCCGCTCAAGCTCGACGAGAAAGGCCTGCCGCCAGTCAATCACTACGACTACCAGTGGCACCAGAATGATAAATCCCAGCCGGAAAACCTGGTGTTTCTCCAGCGGGTAAGACAGTTAATGGATCAATATCCCGGCACTGTGACCGTAGGTGAAGTTGGCGACGACAACACCCACAAGATCATGGCTGAGTACACCACGGAAAAACGCCTGCACATGGCTTATTCCTTCGATCTATTGACCGAGGATTGCAGTGCGGGCTTCCTGCGCGAAACCCTGGAAAAAAACCGCGACGTAATCGAGAAGGGCTGGCCCTGCTGGTCGATCAGCAATCACGATGTACCCCGCTCAATAACCCGCTGGAACAAAGGCTTTAACGACGATCAAGCCGATGCCAGAGCCCCGCTGTTCCTGCTGATGCAATTGGCACTGCGCGGCAGTGTCTGCCTCTATCAAGGGGAAGAACTGGGCCTGCCGGAAGCGGAAATTGCCTATGAAGATCTAGTGGACCCCTACGGCATTAATTTGTGGCCGGAATTCAAAGGCCGCGACGGCTGCCGTACACCGATGCCCTGGACCAATACCAGCGAAGACAACGCTGGCTTTTCTACAGCAAAACCTTGGCTACCCGTCTCTGGGGAACACCAGCAACGGGCGGTAGAGGTTCAGCAGGACGCCCAGAGCTCAATGCTCAACCGCTTCCGCGCACTGATCGAATGGCACCGGGAGCTACCCCAATCGTTGGCGGCAGCAGAGCAGGAAGTGATCGACACCGGCAATGATTTGTTTGCTTTTGTAAGGCGCAGCGACAGCGAAGAAATGCTGGTTGTTCTCAACCTTGGGCAAAGCAGTGGCACCCTGAAATTACCTGCCGAGTTCTCCGGTGCACACAATATTACCCCGGCACTGTTTGCTGGCAATGCGGAAGGAAATAGCTTAGAGCTAGCTGCCGCAGATGCCTGTGTGCTACTGCGTAAAAAAGCCTGATTGATTAGCAATATTTAAAAGATGCCCAGCTCATATTCGAGCCTGGGCATCGAGTAAGAATTACAGTCTCTCTGCAACGTCTCTTCCTTTCGACGTCTGCTTTCCCGCCGGCACAATGCCGGCTTTTTTCTGTTTAACTCCAGCACTTCATCATCTATAGCCTGCAATATAAAAAACCAGATAAAGATATCCGGTGTGAATCCCCTCTCAAGGTAAGTCTTCGCTATTGGAAATAACCAAATGCAAAGCCAAAATCATCAACTAATGAAAAATACCAACCCATCGAGTTAAGGATCCTTCAATCTCAATTTAAAGCACTACCATTGGAGGGTCACGTCATATGATTTTTCAAATAAAAAATTGAAAAATTCTGAACGTTTATATAAAACCGATAATAGGACTTGTATTTTAGCTATTTAGAAATGGGACAGTCCTTCCTTGAAGTACAAGGTGAGAGAGGCTTCTCGCAACCTTCCCACCCTATCAGTGAGGCTATTTTCCTTAACAAAATACATGAATTGCTTCTCCCAATGAGTATTAGTTTACCTCTCCTTCCTAAAACAACCGTACTTAATTTCAAATATGCTACCAGTAGACTCCCGTGAAGCATTCAGTCTTACTTGGTACTCAACCGCGAATATCTTCCATAACATTGCTCTTCAAACTGTCTTATATACAGCATTTCATATCTTGTTCTACTTTCATTATCAGAATTCAAGAGAAGCTTCTCCTATTTCTGGATAGAGCGAGCTAAGTCATTGACTTTAAAGGGGGTGACACTATTGTCACGAGCAAGAAAAGCAGGTAGATATATAGTCGCTGTTATATATCTACCTGTTGAGGATTTCGTCAGAGCCTCTAACCTACTGATATTGTTATATTTTTTGGTTAATCTTGGATGACTGCAACAGAAATATATAGAATGGTGATATAAAGACGCTTCTTTTGAATTAACTGTTAGGCGTCCAAGAGGATTGAGTCCCTAATGGAAATTAGCGATATTAGAAAAACGTTTGAAGAGTTCGTTGGTACAGAAAGATATTTGAACTTTTTGGCTACTATCTGTTGCTCCAACAAAGAAAATAGTCGCCTTAAATTCAAACAAGAACTTGAATGGGAAAAATTCGTTAGTGAGTATGGGCTAGGCTACAAAACATACCAAGAAATATGGTCGTTGTTTCAATACTGCCATTTGCATCAAGTAGAGCTTGAGCAGGATCATGCTGAAATCATCTATGGTACAAGAAGATCTCCTACAGAAGCTGAGCGAAGAACTATTAATGAAAACTACCCTTATGCTAATGTTGTGGCTTATGGGCCTTGCTGGGTTGAAGATGCAAAGACAAAAGAGGTTCTTTACTGCAGCAAGTGCAGAGAAATCTATGGTAGCTAAGATAGGTTGTTCGCCTAACAAGCGGCTGCATTTCGTTCCGGCCTTCGACCTCCACCGGACTCGCTGCGCTCGCCGATGAGCCGGGCGTTAGCACTCAATATGAAACGAGCATTACTTATTATTACTTCATTCCTTTGTTCCTGTGATTCAGGCGTGGAATGGAAAGATAGGCCGTATGAGGTTATATGGATTGATACGGGTGACAATCGAACGCTTAATCACGAGATAAGTGAAAATGCCTCAATCGGTCGAGTTGAAGCTGAAGTTATAGCTGTCGGAATTAACGAGAAGTATGTAGTAGCAAAACAAAAACCAATTGGCGGTGGCTCTATTTCATATTTCTACATAGACCGGGCAAAAGATGATAAATACTTAAATTGGGATGAAATTACTCAAGGGCCATTCTCGGAGGCTAGGTTTTTGCAACTGAAAACTGAATTGGGCCTTCCAGAGTTTAGCAAGGAGTTCTAGTGAAAAGTGCTAGCAAGGCAATTAAAAATCGCCCACAAAAAACGTGGACTGGACTCGCTAACGCTCGCCTTTTATTGCGGCGTTAGCAATACGCGTTGACGGGCGTTTCTTTGCAATAGGTAGCATGAAAAGAATTGATAAAATAAAAAGTTATTGTTGTATCGGCCTCTTCTATGCAGTGGAAGAGGCGGAAGGTGGTGACGAAGTTAAAGTTAAATACACTCGTTCATTTAGGGGGGAGTCCGTTTGGTATGTTGAAGTTCCGGATGGGTCAATTGGTGGAAATCTAATTTCGTATTGCCCATGGTGTGGTACTAAGCTCCCTAAAACACCATATCTAGTGCAAGGTTCCGAAGCTTGAGTGCTATCAAATTGCTAACAAGTGACTATGGTTACTCGTCAAGTTTTTAAGCCATACTTTCATCCCAGTAGGTGTTGTTTTTCACCATTGTATTCAGGATCGTAATCTGCTTTCTCATGCAGGCAACCAGAGCAACCTTTTTAGGTTTGCCAGCGTCGACTAATCGCTTATACATGGGCTTTAGTTTGGGATGATGTTGTATGGCCGACATGATGGAAACAAAAAGAACCGTGCGTACGCGATGCCTTCCACCTCGAATATATCGTTTGCCCTGGAAGTTGCCGCTATCACGGTTCATCGGGGCGATACCGACAAGTGCAGCGATTTCTTTACGGTTCAATTGTCCTAGCTCAGGAAGTTCACTCATTAACGTATAGGCCAATACATTTCCGACCCCTTTGGCACTCAACAATAGGTCACGCCTTTGCCGCCACTCGGACACACTGTTAACCAGTTTTTCCAGTTGCTTGTCGATACCTTGTAACTCTTTCTTGATGGTGTTTAGAATGGTCTGGATAGGTTTGTGTACTGATTTCGGCATCCTCTGAAGCCGATTCTTTTGCATTGTACTCATCTCTAAACACTGACTTCTTACAGCCAGTAAGTCACTGATCGCCCTAAGCTTTTCTGGTTTTAGCACCGACAGCCCTGGCTTCATGGCCTCACCAAAATGTGCAATATCCATTGCATCTAGCTTGTCAGTTTTGGCGAGGCGCCCTGCAGATTTAGCGAAGCTCCTTATCTGCGAAGGATTGCAAACAACAATAGGTAATCCGGCTTTGTCGGCGGCGCAAACAAACTCTAACTCGAGCCTTCCCGTAGACTCTATTAATACTCTTTGAGGTTTAAGAGGTTGTAGTTGTTTAATGGCATCTTTAATGCCATTTTTATCATTGGCAACACTAAAGAACTGGCCAGTAGGTCTCACATAAATATCGAGTTGTTTACTGCTGGTATCGATACCGACATTGATCTCTTGAGGTTCCATAAGATAAGCTATCTCCGCCTTGCTATTCGGGCTCGAGGCCCACATGACTATCCGAGTTATGCCTAGTGAGTGCTTATCACGTTCATACTTGTTATCGGTCTTTTACGAACCAGCCAAGCAGCGAACTGTGATAAACAAGGCCTTCGGTGGCCGCCGAAGGTGGGTCTCAATTTACCCGTTAACGAAAAGGATTTTCAACATCAGAATCGGGCAAGAACAACCATACAAAGCCAAGCACGGCCGCCAGCAAAGCTGGCTGGACCTACATTCCGCTGCTTCGCAGCTCCATTTCGGCCCGTGTTAGTGGCGTTATATTTCAAGGAGAGAAGTTTGGACCTTAAAGAATTTGTTTCAGAAACACTTGTTTCCATTGTTGATGGGGTAAGGGCTGCCCAAGAGCGATCTAGAGAGCTTGGTGCATCTGTGAATCCTGGCGGCCTCATGAGAAATAAAGACTCTGTGAGTGAAAACTCCATATGGGACAACCGAAATAATAACTACGCTCAATCAGTTGCCTTTGACATCGCAATAACCGCTGAAGACTCTGCAAAAGGTGGCGCTAAAGTAAAAGTTCTTTCGGGAATTTTCGGTGGTGATATTGGTGGAGAAAAAGGCTCGAAAAATATACTGGCAAGCAGAGTGCAATTTTCAGTACCAGTGCTTTTCCCTACTGAGGATGTTCTAGATGAGGGGGCTCGAACAGTTCAGAAACCTCAAGCCCAGATCCCAAATCCAATCAAGCCCATCAAATGAAATATAACAATCGCAGGCAGGATGCTACGGCCTAAGCTGCGCTTTGGCCGTAGCATCCTGCGGGCGTTATGAGTAATCATGGATAGAAAGTACAACCTAGATATTGCTGGCGAAATTAGATTTGGCCCACAGTATTTCGAGTTAGAAATTCAGGGAGTTAAAATCCCCAAATACTTCTATGGCTTTAATCGAGCCGAACTCGAAGGTGGCCGATATTTGGCAATCGAAGAGTGGCTTACAACGGATTATCAGAAAGGTCCAATTACTAGAGTTGCAATATTTGACTTGGAAAATGGTCTGGTCAGTAGGCTCAAAACCGTAGAAAAGGGTTTCGTTTCTAGCTTTAAATTAGCAAATGGAGTCTTCTCTTACCGAAAAGAGTTTCATGCCAAAGGTAACGTTGTTGAGTCCGTGCTTGATTGGTCCTCTATAAATAATTGGGAACTGACAAACTCATAACAAGCGGCTGCATCGGACAAATTCCGCTGTCATCTTTTGTGCAAAATACGCACAAAAGCCGCCAACAAAAATTTGCTCGGTGAGCCGGGCGTTATGAGTCAAAGGAACACTAGACCATGGAGCTAGGAAAAATATATAAGGGTGTCTCCGTTGATGAGCTCCACGTCGTACGTGACGGTGATTCTTTTCTAGTTTCATTCGATTTTGTTGCTTCTGGAGAAGCCATCAGTACCAAACTATCGGGTGTTCGCGATTCAGAGGATCTGTGTGAGATATTAAGAGCTGATAGATTGTGGGTGGAAAAAATGGAAGAAACCCAAGTTGAGTTTGGAGTATATAAACTGGGTGTATCTCATGAATATTACACAGAAATTTTCTTCGATGCTCTATCGTAGCCAAGCTCATAACAAACAGCAGCACGATAGCCCGGCAAAAAGCACCGGGCTGGACGGCCTACACGCCGCTTCGCTCTGTTTCGGCCGCCCGTGTGCTGGGCGTTATGTGTAAATCATGAATACTGAACTTCGAAAAATCATCTCCGACTTCAAAGAAAAAGTTGAAGAGGCCAATGAGCTACTAAAGAGGTATCTTGAGATTGATGAACCTCATAATTGGGGGCCGCCTATTGAGCAGGTTGGCATGCTTGGAGGGAAGCATAAGTACTTTTTTCACGGTATTGGCTGTAAAGTTCATATCAGTAAAAAAGACACTGTTGACTTCGACTATGGAGCCAATGGTCGTATTGATGGTTTCGATGAGTGGAGACTATGTGGCTTCGTTCGTACTCGTAGCAAGCAATATCCCAATGTAAAAGAAAGTGATATTAAACAATGGTTTCAAGAGGCTATTGAAGCCAAAGAAATAAAGAAAGCGGATCCGAGAGAATATGGCAATTTGTACTATCTCGTGCAAAACACATAACAAAGCAAGGCAAAATCGCCCTGCGGGCTGGACGCGCTAACGCGCGCCTTTGCTTGCGGCGTTATGACTAAGACTTACCCACGTTTAGTAGACACCCTGTATAGTTAGGTTTAGGCCTAACACGGAGGTGTATCATGGGTAAGAAAAGAACTCAGGCGTATACGGAGGAGTTCCGCAGAGAAGCAGTTAAGAGAGCGGAAAAGCCTGGAGCAACAACGGCTTCTGTGGCGCGAGAGCTAGGCGTCAGCGCACAGCAGATCTACAACTGGCGTCGTCAATTTAATCGACTGTCTGATAAGCAGTTCAATAGTTTAGACGGTGTCGACTATTCCAAACAGGAAAGCGCTGAAGTTCGCAAACTCAAGAAGGAGCTGCATGAAGCTCGTCAGGAGGTTGAGTTTCTAAAAAAGGCAGCTGCGTACTTTGCGAACCACCAAGAGTAAAGTACGCATTGATACAAGAGCATGTAGGGTCATTCCCGGTTAGCTTGATGTGTCGGTGTTTAGAAGTCTCAAGATCGGGTTATTATCGATGGCGGGGGCGATTGCCATCTGCTCGCACGATTAGAGAGATACGAACAATCGAGAAAATCCGAGAGACGTTTGCTGAGTTTAAAGGTCGTTATGGCGCGCCTAGAATTGCTTGCGAGCTTCAAGAGTTAGGTGAGCCATGCTCGCGGAACTACGTCGCTAAGCTTATGCAACAGGAACATATTAAAGCGAGAAACGGCAAAGGCTTTCGATATAGTCAGCCCGTGGAGGGGAGCATTAACGTCTCCGCCAACTTACTTAAGCGTTGCTTTGATGTGGATCGACCAAATTGCCGCTGGACCAGTGACATTACGTATATCTGGGTTCTGGATAGGTGGCTATACCTCGCGGTAGTTATGGATCTGTACTCTCGACGTATTGTAGGTTGGGCATTCGACTCGCAGATGACCGATGAATTGACACGTCGAGCATTGAAAATGGCCCTAGAGCGACGACCAATAAAGCCTGGACTGCTAGTTCACTCTGACAGGGGTGTGCAATATCGATCGCAGAAATACCAGGATCTCTTGTCCGAAAGCAAGTGCAAGCCGAGCATGAGTCGCCAGGCTAACTGTTGGGATAATGCGGCAATGGAATCATTCTTTAGCAGGCTAAAAGTCGAGCTGGTCTATGCCAGAACATTCGAAAGCGAAGAGCAAGCAAAATCTGAGGTGTTTGAATACATTGAGATTTTCTACAATAGGGTTCGTAGGCACTCTGCATTGGGCTATGTAAGTCCAGCAGAGTATGAGCGAAAATACGTATAGTTAGAGTGTCTACTTTTTGTGGGCAAGACCAGACTACAGGAAGCTTCGGTGATACCTAAAGAGCTAGATGATAAAACTGAAGGAACGATTGTCGAAAGGCAGAGTACGTTTGTACGTTTTGTTACAGCTGAATCCCACCAATATAAGATCAATTACATTCGAAAGAAGGAATTTCTATTCGACGAGCTTGTCTTTCGGGGAGTTTACGTAGTTTGTAGTCATCCTCTTCTAACGCATTATGAAGAAGACACTCTAGATATTTACGTGTCTTCAAGGGCAGAAAATGCTTCCGCATTAGCCAATGAGTTCTCGGATATGACAAGAAAAGAATATTATGGGTGGCTTACATTAGATGAATGTTTCAATTCACAATGTGATATCGTCTCTATATTAGATGACGGTTATGGTCTTCTGTATTCTGGGCCTAGTGGTCTTGGCAGAAAGGTAATTTCAAGGCTAAAAGAGTGTGGTATTTCCTTTTCCTCTCAATCACGAAAGCTAAAGTCCGCTGAAATTCCTAAAGTCTTGATTATGGGTGCCAATATTGTACTGGCGGAGGATTTTCGCGTTGAGAGAGAAAGGTCATAACAAAGGGTTGCAGTCGACGCCCAAAGCTCCGCACCTTTTTATGCAAGGTCGCTTCGCTCCCATTCTTGCACAAACGGCGCTGCGCTTCGGGCGAGCCTGCACCAAGCGTTATAAATCCGAATGAATAAAATTTCTGCAGCCGAGTTAGAAAGAATTGATAGTAAAGAGTGCCACAATGGCGCTCCGTTTACTGGTATTGCAGAAGCATTTTATGAAGATGGCACTCGATACTATAGGTATCAGTATGAAAATGGAGTGCAGCATGGCGAAACGATTAAATGGCATTCGGATGGCTCTTTTAGCCATATGTTAATAATGGCAAATGGAGAAACAGTAAAAATAGTTTTTCCTCATGAGCTAACTAAAGAAGAAATTGATAATTTATAACAAACCAAGGCAAAATCGCCCTTCGGGCTGGACGCGCTAAAGCGCGCCTTTGCTTGGGGCGTTATGTTTAAGACTTGCCCACGTTTAGTAGACACCCTGTATAGTTAGGTTTAGGCCTAACACGGAGGTGTATCATGGGTAAGAAAAGAACTCAGGCGTATACGGAGGAGTTCCGTAGAGAAGCGGTTAAGAGAGCGGAAAAGCCTGGAGCAACAACGGCTTCTGTGGCGCGAGTGCTAGGCGTCAGCGCACAGCAGATCTATAACTGGCGTCGTCAATTTAATCGACTGTCTGACAAGCAGTTCAATAGTTCAGACGGCGTCGACTATTCCAAACAAGAAAGCGCTGAAGTTCGCAAGCTCAAGAAGGAGCTGCATGAAGCTCGTCAGGAGGTTGAGTTTCTAATAAAGGCAGCTGTAGGTTCAACCTGTCAAGGCAACACCCTGTTTAATAACCTGCTTTGGTGTCGCAAAGTTCAGAGTTTTTCTTGGCCTGCTATTAAGCTCGTTAGCAACTTGATTGAGTTTCCTCTGAGTATGCTGTGCCAAGCATGTCCTTTTTGGGAAGTACTGACGGATTAAGCTGTTGGTATTTTCATTCGTTCCCCTTTGCCAGGGGCTCTGAGGATCGCAGAAGAAGACAGGAACACCCGTCTTTTCTGTAAATTCAGCGTGCTTCGCCAGTTCCATTCCTCGGTCCCACGTCAGTGATTGGCAAAGCTCTTTTGGAAGTTTTTTAAACTTAGCAACAAGCGCCTGGTTCACAGAAGCTGCATCTTTCCCTTTCAACTTAAGAATGATCGTATACCGCGATTTTCGATCAACAAGCGTGGCAATATGAGTGTTGTTTGAACCTGACACCAAGTCACCCTCCCAATGACCTAAAACACATCGTTCTTGTATCTCCTGAGGACGCTCCCTTATCGATGTACCGTTGACGATGTTGATAGTACCGCGCTCGCCTTTACGTGAATGTTGTTTGCTGTGACGAAGACTGTGAGACCGTCGCAAATGCTTTACTAGCTTATGATGAAGCGCTGAACGCACACGGAAGTAAAGTGTTTTATAGATAGTCTCTGCTGATATCTTCATTGATTCATCAGCCTGATATGTCTTCCGTAACCAACCCGATATTTGCTCTGGTGACCAGTTCAACTCCAATTTTTCCAAAACAAGCTTCTTTAGCCTCGGGTTTTGCTCTAGCAAATACGGCTTGGGGCGCCTTGCCATCCGCTTTGCACGGTTGTTTGCGTCTACTGCTTTATAGTATCGTCGCCCCCGATTTCTCTGAATCTCGCGCGAGATTGTGGATGGGTTCCGTTTCAAGGAGCGAGCGATTGCTCGAATACTTTGTTTTGCAGAAAGACCTGCACGTATTTCCTCGCGTTCGGCTAATGTGAGGTGTTGAGGAGATGGCTTTCTGGGTATTGGTTTAATTCCGCCAGTATCTCTCAAAACAGTAAAAATGGTTCCAGGCTTAGAATCTATGGCATTGGCAATTTCACTAAAGCCAATGCCCTTTTTCCAAGCATCGAAAATCCACTCTTTTTCTTCTGCTGTAAATATACGCTTCATTCAATGATCCCCCGATAGGCCATATTCCTACAGGGGTGTTGCACTGATCAATTAAATCTACAGCTGCGTACTTTGCGAACCATCAAGAGTAAAGTACGCGCTGATACAAGAGCATGTAGGGTCATTCCCGGTTAGCTTGATGTGTCGGTATTTAGAAGTCTCAAGATTGGGTTATTATCGATGGCGGGGGCGATTGCCATCTGCTCGCACGATTAGAAAGATACGAACAATCGAGAAAATCCGAGAGACGTTTGTTGAGTTTAAAGGTCGTTATGGCGCGCCTAGAATTGCTTGCGAGCTTCAAGAGTTAGGTGAGCCATGCTCGCGGAATTACGTCGCTAAGCTTATGTAACAGGAGCATATTAAAGCGAGAAACGGCAAAGGCTTTCGATATAGTCAGCCCGTAGAGGGGAGCATTAACGTCTCCGCCAACTTACTTAAGCGTTGCTTTGATATGGATCAACCAAATTGCCGCTGGACCAGTGACATTACGTATATCTGGGTTCTGGAGAGGTGGATATACCTCGCGGTAGTTATGGATTTGTACTATCGACGTATTGTAGGTTGGGCATTTGACTCGCAGATGACCGATGAATTGACACGTCGAGCGCTGAAAATGGCCCTAGAGCAACGACCAATAAAGCCTGGACTGCTAGTTCACTCTGACAGAGGTGTGCAATATCGATCGCAGAAATACCAGGATCTCTTGTCCGACAGCAAGTGCAAGCCGAGTATGAGTCGCCAGGCTAACTGTTGGGATAATGCGGCAATGGAATCATTCTTTAGCAGGCTAAAAGTCGAGCTGGTCTATGCCGGAACATTCGAAAGCGAAGAGCAAGCAAAATCTGAGGTGTTTGAATACATTGAGATTTTCTACAATAGGGTTCGTAGGCACTCTGCATTGGGCTATGAAAGTCCAGCAGAGTATGAGCGAAAATACGTATAGTTAGAGTGTCTGCTTTTTGTGGGCAAGACCAGTTTCACCGAAATTTAGATAATGCCAGTAATATTTGATTTAAAGGAATCTAAGTCACCATGGGCATCTTCAGTTAACGAAGTTCTTGAGGCGGATTGGCCAGAGTATATTGAATCCAATGGGGTTGTAGGTTCTCGTCAGTGGTGGCAGAGCTATGAAGCTGGTACTATACCCCATAAAAAAAAGAGCAGTGTTGTCACTTTTGTCGGCGAGAGAATCGACCAGTTTAACGAACAATACGATGCTGTAGAAATTGATCTTGATGGTTCGCTAATAGAGTATGATCGCTGCGGCTACTGGGATAGTGAAGCCGTCGCTGTAGGTACTAGGCTGGCGATTGAAACATTCGAGATTTGCGTAAAACAAAAATACGGTCCAACTACTTTTATATTTGAGCGGTTAGTTGAAACAATCAAAATATAATAAGGCGCTGTTGTCGCAGCCTTCGGCTGCTGGGACGGCCGAAACCTTCGCCCACTGCGTGGTCCGCCCCAAAGCTTGGCGTTAAGTGTCCTATGAAATGTAAGCACTGCGAATCAGAAATAGAATTACAATCTGCCATAGATAGTGCGGAGTTTTCCTGGCCTCTCCGCCAAATGGTTTGGTGCTTGTGTAGTAAATGTGGCAACGGCAATCATGTTCGCTTTGAAAGAGGCATTGCACAAGTAGTTAGCTTGTCAGGCTCCCCTGGTTACGAGTATGAAGTGCTTTCATCAACTAATGAGCCAACTATTGAGGTTCGTGCTGACCAAGAATATTTGCACGTGTGGCTGCAAGGTAAGCACCATGAGGTGCAAGCACGTGCGTAAAACACTTAACAAGGGCCGGCACCTCACCGCCTCTGGCGGCTGGACTCGCCACTGCGTGGCTCGCCTGTGCGGCCAGCGTTAAGGCTCCCTATGAGATTGCGAGGAAATTGGGATATTGATCGTGTTCCAACTAAAAAGGAGCGTATATTTACAATCGTAGTTTCCCTCATTATCTGCACATTTACTGGAACAGTATCTTACTTCGGGATGCTTATGTTCCTTAATGGAGAAGCTTCATTTTTAAGCTACTCGTTTTTCTATGTAACTTTCCTTCTATCCCTTTGGGCGTTGATTCGTGCATGTGTAAGTCGCGCGTCGAAACCTAGTGGGGTTGCAATTATGACTATTGGCTCATTCCTATTCTTAATTGGTGTAGCACTTCTATTTATCCCTTATGGCAATGCTTTTCAAGCATATTTTGTTTTTGTAGGGCTCTTCGGCGGTACCACCACCTTCCTTCAAGGGTTGCGTAAGCTAAATGTGCCTTAACAAAGTTATCAAGCATCGCCCGCGAGCGAGCTGGACCTCCACTCCGTTGCTTCGTTTATGGTTTAACGCTACGCTACCGCAAACAAACCAACGGCGTTATGGTGCAAGGAGCATGAAGTGAAGGAAGTCTTCCCAATCATTTTTGGAGTGTTATTTTGTTCGGTATTTGTTTGGTTCTTCCTCTGCTACCGACTATTTAAAATATTAGAAACCAGGCACCCTGATAAATATGCCTCGATGGGAAAGCCAAGCCTCATCATGAACAATTCTATTTCTAGCAATATTTCGTTTATGAAGTTTCTCTTCAAAAGAGAGTGGCGAGACCTTGGAGATTCGGGTTTGGCTACGCTAGGAAAGTCTATGTTGGTTTTCTTTGCTGTTTACATGATGGGTTTTCTAACCTTATTTTTTGTGGTGCCTCTAGGTTATGCACCATAACAAGGCGCTCAAGCGGGACAAAGTGCTGCGCACTTCGCCCCTTAGCTGAGCGTTAACTATTGTAAGAGACAAATGTGATATCTGATAAATTCGATAGAATTGAAAATCCAGACTGGGAGCCTGATGCTCTTGTGCAGGTATGTCTTTCCGGTAAAGATATTATCGTAAAGAATGGATACCAACCTCATTACAGGGTTAAAGTCGACTACCTCACGACTACAATTCATTGGTTTATTGATGCGGGGATTGCGGAACCTAACAGGCACACTCTAGCATTTGTTAAATTTATCACGCCAGAGGCATACCCAAATTGCCTAGAGACTGGTGCTAATCTGGAGGTTCTAGAAGGCTCAAGAGCAGTTGGCCATGCTGAGATACAGGAAATATATAATGAGCAATTACGTAAAGGCAGCTAACAATCACAGGCACGTTGCTACGGCCCTTCGGTCCTACGCGGGACGGCCTACGCTGCGCTCCAGCCGCCCGTGCTGTGGTCGTTACATGTCTATGAAGTTATTACTATTTATTATTTTTCTAGCTTTTACGCAGATAGCACTTGGTTCTGTAAGGTGTTCAGATCCCATTCATGGAAGTAAAGAAACTCTACACTCATGGGAGTTATATGGAGGCCTTGGCCATAAGTTCTATGCCGTAAGCCAATACAAGGGCTTTAAAATAAAGGAAGTGGTTATTTTCCTTGATGCAGGCAATAAAAATCCTGGTGCTTCGATCCCGATGAAATTCACTCTTCAAGGAGGGAAGGCTGAAGGAGAGTCTGATATCTCTGGAAACTGGAAAAGTGTTGAAATTGTTGCTTATTATGGGGAAGGAATCTGTGATCCCAAAATTGCAGTCAGTATCAGTATGTAACAAGTGACTATGGTTACTCGTCAAGTTTTTAAGCCATACTTTCATCCCAATAGGTGTTATTTTTCACCATCGCATTCAGGATGCGTAATCTGCTTTCTCATGCAGACAATCAGAGCAACCTTTTTAGGTTTACCAGCGTCGACTAATCGCTTATACATCGGCTTTAATTTGGGATGATGCTGAATGAATGCCATGATGACGACAAACAAAACCGTTCGTACACGATGCCTTCCTCCTCGAATATATCTCTTTCCCTGGAAGCTGCCGCTATCACGGTTCATCGGAGCGATACCGGAAAGTGCAGCGATTTCTTTACGGTTCAATTTTCCTAGTTCGGGAAGTTCACTCATCAGCGTATAAGCCAATACATTTCCAACTCCTTTAGCACTCAACAATAGGTCGCGCCTTTGCCGCCACTCAGACACACTGTTAACCAGTTTATCCAGTTGCTTGTCGATACCTTGTAACTCTTTCTTGATGGTGTTTAGAATGGCCTGTATAGGTTTGTGCACTGATTTCGGCATTCTCTGAAGCCGATTCTTTTGCTTTGCACTCATTTCTAAACACTGACTTCTTGCCGCCAGTAAGTCACTGATATCCCAGAGTTTTTCTGGCTTTAGCGCCGATAGTCTTGGCTTCATTGTCTCACCAAAATGTGCAATATCCATGCACCTAGCCTGTCAGTTTTGGCGAGGCGCCCTGCGGATTTAGCGAAGCTTCTTATCTGTGAAGGGTTGCAAACAACAACAGGTAATCCTGCTTTGTCAGCGGCGCAAACAAACTCTAATTCGAGTCTTCCTATAGACTCTATTAATACTCTTTGAGGTTTAAGAGGTTGTAGTTGTTTAATGGCATCTTTAATGCCATTTTTATCATTGGCAACACTAAAGAACTGGCCAGTAGGTCTCACATAAATATCGAGTTGTTTACTGCTGGTATCGATACCGACATTGATCTCTTGAGGTTCCATAAGATAAGCTATCTCCGCCTTGCTATTCGGGCTCGAGGCCCACATGACTATCCGAGTTATGCCTAGTGAGTGCTTATCACGTTCATACTTGTTATCGGTCTTTTACGAACCAGCCAAGCAGCGAACTGTGATAAACAAGGCCTTCGGTGGCCGCCGAAGGTGGGTCTCAATTTACCCGTTAACGAAAAGGATTTTCAACATCAGAATCGGGCAAGAACAACCATACAAGCACAAGCAGTTTGCTACAGACCTTCGGGCCTCCGCGGGACGCCCAACGCCATGCACGTTTTGCGCAGGTCGCTGCGCTCGCAGTTTCGCACAAAGCGTGCATAGCATTGGTCGCCCCTATTGCGGGCGTTATGCATCAGTAATAAGTAAATTTCTACTCTGGTTTATTTTAGTTTTATGCTCGGCGACAGCTGCTGCTCAAGAGCCGGCCGAAGAAATAGAGCCTATCTATCCTATGTCGCCAGTTTGTAGAGATCTTTCAGGGGTTGTGAAAGTAGCCTTTGAAATTGATGAGCATGGAGTACCTCATAAAATAAATGTGATAGAGGCAGAAACGGAAATATTCAATCGTGCTGCCATAAAAACATTAATGAAATATAGGTTCAAAGAGGGTACTTTCGTGGTAGGTAGCACTTACAATAAGATCCTTGAGTTCAAGCCAAAACAAACGTGCCACCGCAATGCATAACAAACGCAAGCAAGATGCTACGGCCCTTAGGGCCTCCACGGGACGCCCAATGAGAACAATCGTACTTTTTATGGTTTTATTTTCGCCATTAGCAGTGGGTACTGACTTGGAGCACCCCAAATGGTATCCGCATAAGAACTATTATGCATCGGATAAAGTCATCAAGGCCTTCGATATCGCTCAGGAGTATTTTGTAGAAAATGTAACTAGCGTCAGCCAACCTATCGATTATGAGTTTCATGCTTATGAAACAGATGGTGGCTATGTAGTTTCAATCATCATGCTTTATCGTGAAAAAAGTGGTGGGCATAGTGTGGCGATGGATGGCGAGCACTGTATTTATCTAAATAAACAATACACAATAAAAAGGTCAAGGCAATGCATAGCAGCGGGTCCAAATCCACTCGCTCAGTAATGCCTAACAAGGCGGTCAATGGCGCCTGCGGCTGGACCTCCTTACGCTACGCTCCAGTCGGCCCATTACCTTGACGTTAGGCACATAATGAGTATACGTTTAAAAAGTGGCCGTTATTGGGATCCTAGTGTTGATCCATTTTCTTATCAGGGTGCTACTGACAATAATAGAGAGCAGATAGTAGGAAGTGATATTTTAGGTTGTATTGGCTGTGGTGAAATATATCCACCATCTGAAATTACCAGATGGTGGGATGATGGAGCTACTGCCTGTTGTCCGCGCTGCGGAATGACAGGCGTTGTAGTTGGTTCGGAATCTGGTCTGGCTATCGATATTGAGATGCTAGAAATAGCTGGGGCACACCTTGTTCACTAGCTTGTACCAAATGCCTAACAAGCGCATGTTACTGGACTGGTTTTACATGTCTATGAAGTTATTGCTATTTATTATTTTTCTAACTTTTACGCAGATAGCGCTTGGTTCTGTAAGGTGTCCAGATCCCATTCATGGAAGTAAAGAAACTCTACATTCATGGAAGTTATATGGAGGCCTTGGCCATAAGTTCTATGCCGTAAGCCAATACAAGGGCTTTAAAATAAAGGAAGTGATTATTTTCCTTGATGCAGGCAATAAAAATCCTGGTGCTTCGATCCCGATGAAATTCACTGTTCAAGGAGGCAAGGCTGAAGGGGAGTTTGATATCTCTGGAAACTGGGAAAGTGTTGAAATTGTTGCTTATTATGGGGAAGGAATCTGTGATCCCAAAATTGCAGTCAGTATCAGTATGTAACAAGCCTCAACAATCGCTCCCGTTGGTTGCTGGGACTACGCTTATTTGTCTGCCCCTGTACGGGGCGTTATGCACAGTCAGGCGATTAGAATGAACCCTGAAATGAGTTTCGATGAGGCCGCAAGTAAAACCATAAATAGCGGCTTACTATCCGAGGAAGAGATTAAGACCCTGCAATCATCTCTAGCAGAAATGAGAAATCTCGCAGATAAAAAGCCTTTCACAAAGACCGATGAGCGGAAGCTATCAGAGCTTAGGTATACCTTTGACGATCTAGCAGTTAAGGGGATGCCAGAATTTGAATACCTAAGACCTCAACCTAAATCGGTATTCACTAAGGTTTACCCGGTCATTTTTGGCGTTTTAGTTGTCATTATTTACATCTATTTTACAGGACAAAGTGCATAATAAACGCATTAAAGCCGACCCATTACACGCTTGCTGAGGCGGCACAAGGCCGAAAAAGACTAGCAAGCGTCTAATGGGCGCCTTATGTGGGCGTTCAAAGGAGATGAACATGCAATCTGTAACTAGAGGAATATTTTTCATATTGGTATTTATTCTCTTTATCTTTGGAGTAATAGACGTTGCAGAGCAAATCAAAGCAGGAGAAGAAGTCAGGTGGCGAGTACCTATAATTTTCTTAGGATTTGGTGCCGGTATACCACTCGTTCTATTCTCGTTTCCTGAAATGTTTAGTACCGAAAATGATGCTTATGCAGGCAAAGAGTCCGGTGAGTGTTCATCAGACGATTGTGGCGGCGATGGCGGTAGTGACTAAACAATGCGCTAAATACTTAACAAGTGTTGGTACACCGACAAAATTGGCGCTGCGCCTCAATTTTGCTTATGCTACGGGCGTTATCTTTCTAGGAGGTTCTGTGGCTTAGAAATGCCAAAACTGTAGTACAGAGATCGAAGAATCCAGCTTTGAAGTTTGCTGGAACTGCGGCTGTGAGAGAGGGCAAGCAAAGCCACCTAAATCGAAGACCCAGGCCCTTAAATGCCTTCGCTGTGATTCGGCGATGCTAGAGCTAGGTTCCAAAGAGTTTCACGAGGGCACTCGATGGGGCGCAATTGGAAATCTCGGGGAGTTGTTTGTAGATAAACAAGTGCTCGATATGTTTGCTTGTGAATCCTGCGGCAAAGTTGAGTTCTTCTTACCCAGCGCAGGAGAAAGATAACAAGGCACTGTAGGCGGATTTCAGCCAGCCCGGCTCTGCTCGTGCCTCGCAATTTTAGCCGGGCAGTCTGCTCCCGCTAAGTGGAGCGTTATATTTTTTATTCAGTCTTTATTTTTTATCAACAAAGGGAAATTGTTCATGAAAGAAGGAGTTGAAAAAATTAAAAGTGAGATCAGTTCAAAAATTTTATTCTGGAATAATATAAAAAGCCGTAGATTTAAAGCCGGTTTAATCGTAATATTTATTGGCATAATTTGCTTAAAATTTTATACAACCATTTTCACCTTTGACTGGCTCGCCAACTTAATCAAATCGTTATAGACTAGCTTGTAAATATAACAAGTAAATCAATATGACACCTACGGCATACATTGTTTTGGCGTTAGCTGTACGAAACTATGAGACTATTTATAACCCTATCTACATCTACATTGCTTGTTGCAGGCTGTATTCCCGGAATACACACTGCAATGTGTATTGACTCAAAGATTCCACGTCCGATCTATCAGGATGAAGGGGTTCATTCAATCGAATTTAAATACTCCGATCAGCCCAAAATTGAAAGAAATATTCAATGCGAGTCATACTTTGATGCGCAGTGTAGTACAAGGGGAAATTATAGAACTTGGAGAGAGGTAGGAAGGGATAGCCAATACCAGGAGCATACTATTCAGGTTCAAGACTCGAAATTGGGCAAGGTTGAAATTCCACTTCCCCTTTGTAACGAGCTTGTAAAGCGAGAGAAAGTCAAACCTCCGCAGAACATTAGAATCAATGGTGAAACATATTTTCACCTATCTTCAGCTAATGGTCTTCATACATATAAACCATCAGGCTTTGGTGTCACTGAGTCGCAACATGTTATGTTATCGTACACATTAGCCATAAAGTATGTGCCATCAACCAAATAGCTAACAAAGCGGTCAACGAACGCCAGCAAGCTGCCCGTTATCTTGGCGTTACTTACGGAGGAACTCTTGAAAAAACAATCTTATTTTTATTCATTATATTTGTCACAAGCAATACCATCGCCCAGGAAGACGATTATTACTTAAGAATATCTTATGGCAGCGTTGACACTGATATTGAAGCCCAAGAAGTTATAGATAGTTATAATTTTTCACTATCAGATTCAGAAGGCTGGAGCTTTTCTGCCGGTTACCGGATCAATAGATACCTCGCTTTGGAAGGTGGATTTAGCGATTTAGCGATTTAGCGATTTAGGGGAATCTAGTGGAATGTACCACTTTCCAAGCACAGATACTAACTTTAGCATTACAGAAAACCTCAGCTCAGAGATTAAGTTAAAAACACTAGGCTTATCTATTTCTACTGATACGAAAAAGGCATTATATACAGGGCTTCGATTTGGATATCAGCGCTGGGATGTTAAATATAAATTCAAAGGGGAGTATTTGGAGTACCTTGCGGCCCCAACTGTTATTGGTGCTCCAGGTAGTGGGGGACCTGTTGAATACTCAGAATCAAGTAAATGGCGTAACGATGGTTACGATTGGTACTATGGGATATCAGCAGGTTGGAATTATCAGAGTTGGGCAATAAGCCTGGAACACACAATCTATAAGATGGATAACGAAACCCCTTCTTTCGCTGCATTAGCCCTTAGCTACAATTTCTGAATCATCGGTTTGCAGATTCAAAGGCGGCCTCATGGAGGGCCGCGCCGTTATTAAAATAGTATCAGACCCTTGATACATCTCTATCTAGATCAATTCTCACGGATAGACCAAGTGGTATGATAACAACTCTAGAAAAATTAGGCGCTACGTGACAATCTAAGTGTTCACCGTCATCGCTATGAGTCCTCACTTAACGTCCAGTAGCTCAAGCAGCAGAGATTGGTGCATGGTATCATTGGTTTAATGTTTCTCTTAAGAGGTAGGTATTTAGCAAATTAATGCTATTCATCTCAGCACTAGGGTTTCATCGGGCCGTCACTACTTCGCAGATCCGGTCATAAAAAATATTATTAATCATGAAAATCGGTAAATTCAAAGACTTTCATTCCCAACTTATATTCTCTATAGGGGTCGGATTTATTTACCCAGCGGTTCTTTCATTACTTCTTGGACTCTCTTCCTACATCGACTTATTTAATTCGTTAATAATCGATGGAAAGTTGTATGATCCACGTGTTCCCAGGCACCTAGAGATCTTAATGAATCATCAATTCCCTATGGGTTTAAATTTCTCAGAATGGAGCAAGATTCTTGACTTAACTGCCTTTTTAAGTTGCGTTTTAATTGCTTCATTGTTGACATATACACTTAACTGCAAAATGAATATGAGGAACTGGTGTCTATCTCTTATTTATTCGCTCGCTATTGTCTTCGTAGTAACTTTTTATTATCTACCTATCGTGACGGTTTGGATTCTTGCGCTAAATCAAATATCTACCATGATAGCTATACTTGTTGTCCCATTTCTGGTTTCAGTCATATCTCGATGGATCTTTTTAACAAACGCAGGTACGCAGGACTAAATGTCCGTTGCGCTTCAATTTAGTCCATACCGCGGGCGTTATACCCAAGACCTATTCACGTTTAGTAGGTACCCTATATAGTTATAAAATCCACTATAAGCTAACGAGAACTAAGGAATATCCGGAAAGCACCCTCATGTAGTCTATACCTTAGGCCTGTTGGCCAAGGGCTACAGCACGGATTGCTATTCGAAACCCCGTAGAAAAATCGCGACGTTATCAATATAGGCTGCCCCTGCAGCTTAATCAGTTGTCACGGATATATCCCTTTCAATAGCCCGCAGGAATAATGGTTTTTCACGCCAGCTTAATGCCGGCTATTTTACCTTTAACTCTACACCTTCAAATTTCTCTTACCACCGTCACCAATGTCCACATAGCGAATGGCGCAAACTGCTAGATTGAGTTATCTAGTGCTGGAACAGACTCCACAGGTAAACCTTTGTCATTGGGAAACCCAAAGTGCAAGGTCAAGAATCATCGCCAAATAATCAAAACAACAGCGACCAGCAATCGCTGGATTTGCAGAACGCTGATATTGATGCAGTTTACACTGAACTAAACACATCACCCGCCGGCCTCACCAAAAATGAAGCCAGCGCCCGCCTGCAAAAATATGGTCCCAATGCCATTCAGGAGAAGGAGCAAAGCGCACTCACTAAGTTTTTGCGATTTTTCTGGGGCCCCATTCCCTGGATGATTGAAGCGGCCGCATTGCTCTCTGCATTAATTGGCCACTGGCCCGATTTCGCCATCATTATGGCCCTGCTGTTGTACAACGCGATTGCCGGGTTTTGGCAGGAACACAAAGCTGCCAATGCGCTGGCAGCACTGAAGGCCAGTATGGCGCCCAAAGCCAATGTGTTAAGGGATGGGGAGTATCAATCCATCGATGCCGCGATGGTGGTCCCAGGGGATATAGTGCGAATCAAGCTAGGGCAAGTCGTGCCCGCTGACGTGCGCTTTACTGAAGGGAAGTCCATCAGTATTGATCAAGCCGCCCTTACCGGAGAATCTCTACCCGTCAGTAAGAGCATCGGTGATATTGGCTATTCCAGCAGTATCGCCAAACGGGGGGAGATGACCGCTGTTGTCATCGGTACCGGGCACAATACATTCTTTGGGCGCACCGCCCAACTTGTTGCCGGCGCAGGGCAAAATGCCTCACATTCGCAGAAAGCCGTCACCCATATCGGTGACTTCCTCATCGTGCTGTGTTTGGTGTTGGCCGTTATTCTGGTAGGCACAGAGCTATACCGCGATATCGTGGTCGCCGAAACATGGCACTGGTCAGATATCATCAATATTCTTCGCACTGTACTGGTGTTGCTGATCGCATCGATTCCCGTTGCCATGCCTTCGGTCATCACTGTGACCAATGCTCTCGGTGCCCTGGCGCTATCCCGAAAAAAAGCGATCGTCTCGCGGCTGGAGTCCATCGAAGAGTTGGCTGGTGTTGATATCCTCTGCTCAGATAAAACTGGCACCCTCACCAAGAACCAATTGTGCCTCGAAGAACCTACCTTATTCAGTGCGGAAAACAACGGCCAGTTGATCCTTGCCGCCGCTATCGCATCTGAAGCAGGCGCCAGTGATCCAATTGATCAAGCAATTTTTACCGGCCTGAAAAATAAGGAAGAACTGAAGAAATATAAGGTTGATGAATTCACTCCCTTTGATCCGGTGAGCAAACGCACTGAAGTCAAGGTACAGAATCAGGATGGGCAAACCCTATATTTCAGCAAAGGGGCCCCCCAGGCTATTGTCGACTTATGTAGCTTGAGTGGTGCCGAGGCCGACAAAGCCACTGCTTGTGTGCAACAACAGGCCTCCAGGGGGCTACGCTCCCTGGGTGTTGCGCAGAAGGCAAACGGCTCACCGTGGCAATTCCTGGGTATTCTGTCTCTTGAAGACCCACCTCGGGATGACTCCAAAGACACTATTCAGCGCGCACGGGAACACGGGCTTCAAGTAAAAATGATTACGGGCGACGATGTGGCTATCGGCAAGGAAATCGCCACTCAAGTCGGTATTGGAACAAATATTTTCGCTGCCAGTAGTGTGTTTACAAAGTCCCAGGATATGGACCACCTGCCATCTACTATCGTCGATACCGTTGAGCGTGCAGATGGATTTGGGCGAGTGTTTCCCGAACATAAATATGCCATTGTGAAAGCATTGCAGGGCAGGGGTCACCAGGTTGCCATGACTGGTGATGGTGTGAACGATGCGCCGGCCCTTAAGCAAGCTGACTGTGGTATCGCCGTTAGCGGAGCTACCGACGCCGCACGCGCGGCTGCAGCCATTATCCTGACCTCTCCCGGACTATCTACCATCGTCGATGCCATCGATGAAGCCCGAAAAATATTTGAACGCATTATTAACTACGTACTTTTCCGGGTATCCATGACTCTAGATATTATGGTGGTGGTTGTCTTTGCTACCATAATGTTCGGCTTCTCGCCCCTAACCCCGGTTATGATCGTACTAGTGGCTCTTCTTGATGACATCCCCATTATGACCATTGCCTACGATAATACTCTGCTTCCCAAGGAACCTGTGCATTGGCAAATGCGAGACCTATTACTGGGCTCCAGCATTATCGGCCTTTTTTCTATTGCTCAAACAATGGGTATTCTCTTTATTGGAATGGAATGGCTCAATAACACCAACTGGCAATCCTGGATCGCATTAAATAAAGAGCAAATTCAAACTATCGTATTTTTACAGATCGTAGCGGGTGGACATCTACTGTTATTCGTTGTGCGCTCTCGTACAGCTTTCTTTTCCAAACCACTACCCGCATTCCCTCTGTTTATCGCAATTGTTGGTACCCAAGCATTTACCGTACTGATGTGCGGATTCGGCTGGCTGGTACCGGCAATACCCTGGACCATAATCGGTCTGGTATGGCTATACATGATTATCTGGATGTTTTTCCTGGACCTGGTCAAGAAACTTCTTTATCGAAGATTAAGTGATATCTGAGCCATCTACAAAAGCCTAAAAAAGGTAGGCAGTCGAACTATGAATTGTTTCGAAGATTTCAGGGTAAAGCCTGACAGCAAGATAAAGCTCTCCGAAATAGATCCGGGCTTCAAACATTGTTACGAAAGTCGTGAAGAGGCACTCCCAGATACCCAGCGTATAGATGAGCAGATACGTTCATTCACTTACAAGCTTTACGCTGAGCGTAAAACATCTCTACTTATCTGCTTGCAGGGAATAGATGCCTCGGGGAAAGATGGCACCATCAAGCATGTATTAGGCGCAACAAATCCACAAATGTGTAGAGCGATTTCCTTTAAGGAACCTTCAAAAGAAGAGAGCGAGCATGATTTCTTATGGCGATATCACAAAGTAACCCCTGCGCGAGGGCATATATCAATCTTTAACCGCTCTCAGTATGAGGGCGTACTGATTGAACGAGTGCATAGCCTGGTTCCAATGGAGATTTGGAGTGAACGCTATGAACAAATTAACAACTTTGAAAAATTACTCTCTGAAAGCAACACAATAATACTGAAATTTTTCCTTTATATCAGCCAGGATGAGCAGTTAGAGAGATTCAAGCAGCGTATTGACGATCCCGCCAAACAGTGGAAAATCAGCGAAAGTGATTATACTGAGGCAAAATATTGGGATGAGTATATCTGTGCTTTTGAAGATATGCTAAATCAATGCAGCACCAAATCCGCACCCTGGTTTGTTATCCCCGCAAACCACAAATGGTTCCGGGACTTGGCTGTAGCTTCAATTATTTCTGAAGCATTAAAGAAATTAAACCCCCAGTTTCCTGCCCCCACTGTTAACCTGGAAGAGATAAAAACCAAGTATCATCAACTTAAGAATTCGCAATAAACTAAAACCCTAAAAAGCAAGGGAGATGATAAATTTATTTACCATCTCCCTTAGCTATAGTTTCAATCTAGTCAAGTCAATCTAGAAAGCACTAGTGCGACTTAAATACCAACACCCTATTGTTCCTTGAGTCAGTAATAAACAGATTATCTTTATAACCAAAGATTCCTGTTGGAGAACCTAAAGTAGACGCACTGGGTAGTTCATCGGTATCATTAACTCCATTTTGGTTAGAATCATTATAAGCAGATTTCACAAAATCACTTTGCCCCAAGACAGAATCCGCAGCAGCATAATTTTCTTCAGGCCACTGATTCCAAATTAACACTCGGTTATTCTCCGTATCAGTTACGAATAGCTGAATTCCATTTGACCAAATTCCAAACCATGGATAACGTAAATCTTTCTCCGTTGCATCATCCGGCCATTCCTCAGCACCAAAATTTTCCTGCCCGAGTACAACATCTGCCGCAACATAGTTTTCTGTGGGGAATTCATTCCAGAGCAAAATTCGATTGTTTTCAGAGTCTAAAATTGCAAGCTTATCTCCATCACTCCAAACTGCACTAGGGTAAGCAAGAGTTTGAGCTGTTGGCCCCCCACTATTACCATCCAAACTGGTATTAGCAGAGCAGCTCTCCATTGTAGGCTGACCAATAACTAAGCTTGCAATTGTATTATCTTCTGTAGGAATACTATTCCAAACCAACGCGCGAGAGTTAACTTCATCTACCGCTATAATTTTCCCGTCAACTAAAATGGCAGATACTGGTGTATTAAAGCTATTACACCCATCGTCTCCCTCGCCCCATGGTCCTAAAACCACTTCAGGGGCTGCCGCCCCCTCCATAGGGATTTGATTATAAAGCGAAATCCGTCTTTCCCCCTTTATCTGAGAAACAACTAACTTACCGTCATTAATACTAGCTTGAACTGGCCATTGAAGCGTCTTTCTATCATTAGATGAATCGGAGCTATCCAGGCTATCGACACCTAGAGCAAAATCAGCAGAAGCCCCGTTCGAGGAAGGTATTTCATTAAAGACCAAGACACGATTGTTTTCTCGATCCGTTATAAATAGTTTTCCATCAGAACTAACGGCAGGACTACCAATAGGAAAGTCTCCAATATTTTTAGCACTTAGCCCTGCGTCTATATCTGAAAAATTATCCTGGCCAATCACCACTGACGCCGGAGCAAAGTTCTCGAAATACATCGGCACAGTAAAACTACTATTTACTGTAGGAATGGGATTTCCTACTAAATCCATTACATCTACATTGATTGTGCGTTTCTGCCCGGCGATCCAGTATTCTTTTGGAGTAATAGTTAGCGTATCATTTTCAACGGCGGTAGCAGACCAAACAACCTTATAGTCATCTTCAAGTAAGATCCCACCTAATTGAAGACTATCTATATCCATAGTCTCAGAAAATTGCACTTCGAAAGAATCATTCTTTTCCAAGCGAATATTCTGCGGAAGTATACTATTTACAGTAGGGGCAATGCTCTCAACTTGATACTTGACAGCAATCTCCGTCATTTGATTACCAGCGCCGTCCTGGGCATTGATTACTAGGGATAGCTCTTCCCCTTCCCCCCAAACATCGTTCGGCCTCAATTCAAGTGAATCTTCACTAACTTGGTATAGTTCCCCAAATTCCTGCATAGAACCAGACAGTGAGATATCACCTAGCTCTACAGGTTCATCAAAATTCAGTAACACCCTGTCACCTTCTTCGATAGTACTGCCACCTGCAGGAATAAGGGTTAAAGTTGGTGCAGTAATATCACCTGTCTCTTCAGGAGATTTGCCTCCACTTGATCCTCCGTTACAACCGTATAGTGATGAGACAATAGCAAGGCAGAGAGTTGCTTTTAAAAACTGAACTTTCATTTCTTCCCCAAGAAAATATTTACTTATCAACACAGGAACATGCTAATTTATTTCTCACGAAGAAATGACACGTGAACAAGCAATTTATATCGATTGTCAGAAGTAACGCGTTTTATGGCGGAAATTGGCGCAAAACCTTAAGTAAATATTTCTAATTAGTACCAGTGCCTCACAACCATATTTGGCTTTTGGTGAAAGGATTTCTCCCAGAGTGAAAAGGAATTAATTTCAGCTCACTGATGTCAATCTAAGCGTGATCAACTCAAGACAATTGTTAGCGCTTGATTTCGCCACTATTAAAATGAGAGCAGCATTATCTACTACAGATCTATCACTTCAAATAACAGATCTAGAGTTTGCCTTACCGACAGAGAAGATATTTTAAATTACATTTATCACTGCCAAGCAAGAAAGGAAGCTATTTTTCATACACAACGTGTCTCTTACACACTGACTTTTCCCGAAACCTGAGCTATAAAAGAAAGATCTGTAGAATAGAAGTATATGGGGGATAACCACTTAATAACCTAGTCTCTGATCTGGCTATAGAAATCTGGAAGTTCTATATGATTTTTTCGGTCAGTGTTAATTGAGATAATACTAAAAGAAAAAACCAGGCAGCATACACTACCTGGCAGAGAAGGATTTGACTTGGTATCAAACGATCAGACCAAATTAAAGCTGTGCAATTTAAGCAAAGCATCGAAAATTTTAACAGGCCTCTACGGTATATGGAGATAAGCACAGGCTGACCTGCCAGTCAGAAAACTATCTACCCTTATAATTAAATCCACTAAGTAGTCTGTGGACTTTAGATCCGACTTACATTTATAGATAAAGAACCCTCGATAGGAGTTCACAACTCAATGTTTAAAGATTTATATCTTAAAAAATAACTGCCTCACAGAAAGAAAACTGCCAACCATATAGTGGCTTCATCTTTAGCTGTCTCCACCACCCGATGCCTCTGATTTGCCCTAATCAACAAGTTATCCCCCTTCCCCAGGTGGTGCCTCTCACCATTTTCCATTTCTATAACACCATAACCGGAAAGTACTAACACCCACTCATGCTCATCTTGATCATACCACCCTGTTTCAGGCGAGGACTGCCCGTAAGATATAATCCGCTCAACCCTGCAGCTTTTCCCCTCCAGCAAACTCTCAAAATGCTCCCTAGAGTGATCACCTGGTAGTTGAGTGAAAAAATTACCCATAAGTCTCCCCTAACATTAAATCGGTATGAAGAAATTCATAAAAATACAACTATACTAGGACTAACGGGCTCCACAATTGGGATTAATATAGAAAAAATACGCCAAATGAAATCAAAATGAGCCCGAGACCAGAAAATAGAATATTTTTTGCTAAACCATCAACATTGGCTCTTTGACGCCCCAAAAACACAAATCTCACATGAAATACAAAATAAATCATTCGAAACAAATATGAGCACCTATTAAACAATAATAGATACCAGATCACGATCTATAAAATACAAAGAACATATAATGACTATATATTTACATTCAGGGCTACATAAAACCGGCACTACAGCAATACAATGTTACGCCTATAAATATAGAAAGCTATTAAGAAGTAAAGGTATTTTATATCCCATTATTCATCGAAATTTAATTAGCATAGATAAGGGTCACCATCTTTTTGCACACTCATTTTCCGATCACCCTGAGAGCCCGCCTATATCAAGAGGAAAATTGCTAGCATATGATTGGAAGTCAAAGTCGAAGAAAAATAACCTTGATCTATTAATTAGCGCAGAGCCTATTTGTCGACATACTTACAAAACAAAAGATTGCTCCTGGATTGAGGCTCGGCACCATTATTTAGAACTACTCTCCAATACAATACCCCCAGAGCAAACCAAAATCATCTTAACCTTGCGCAGACAAGATAATTTTGCCCAGTCTCTCTACAAAGAACATATTATGAAAGGAGTATCTCCACTAGCGAAACTGTCATTCAAAGAGTTCCTATCAAAGATAGAGGGTAGAAACCTGAATTTTTATAAAAATATAGCAGCATTCAAAAATTTTTTTCCCGATATCAAAATAATTATTTACGAACAGTTATGTAATGGAGATCTACCAGTTAATTTTTTTCGCACTTTAGGAATCTCTGGCCTACCAAACTCAAACAAAATTATAAGGGAGAGCCTTTCAAATGAAGAGGCCGCTTTAAAGCAGATATTAAACCAGCAAATACACTCAAAATCTGAAAACGCAAAACTATTAAAATGGATAAAATCTAGCAATACACAAAACATAATCAAGCGAACACTACCAAGATCACCACACCTATGGAACTCTGATGAAGATAGAGCTAATTTTTTAGATCGATATTCACAGGAAAATAAAAAAATAAATGATGAGTTCCTCGAAGGAGGTGAAGAACTTTTTCCATCAAATCATACACTTCCCCCAAAAAAGCCTAACATTATCACGCTAAAACCATATTTAATTAAAACACTTCAAGCCCTTTCTAGTGATATTCAACAGTTACTGGGGGAATACCGCTTTAGAAAAATAATCAATGCTATAGAGCACTGATTGCCAAATCTGCTTAGAAGCCCTTTAATGAAAATCGCCAGCAACAAAGTATGCTACTGGCGCCTAACTATTTAGAGGATCTAAAGTGATGAATCACTTACCACTGATATGTCATTCCAAGAAAAACGCTCAGCACGATATACACTCGTATCATTGACTTTCATCTCCCAAACCGTCTCTGCAGTCTGATCGCCGACGACTTCAACAATATATGCATCTCTATTGTTGCCGGTACTAGCACTGGATGGACCGCCCGCGCAAAGTAGAATATTCCCACCAGGAAGTTCATCTACATCCCCTAAAGAATTGGTGTACTTTGGTGCAACGTACTCCCAAGTTTGCACTGCCACCATTTCCTCTGTGTTCAAAGAGAATTTCACTGCGCGGCTATTATAGATCTCACCACTGTATTCGGACTCATTCCTATTATCGTAAATCAGAATGTCTCCGTCTGACGCAAGCATAGCTGCATGCTGAGAAGCCATCCAGGTGCCAGCTTGCAATGAAAATAATTTCTCAAGAAATCCCTCGGAAGCATCCAAATCCCTACCCATAATCCAGTTTACTTCGCCACTATTATGATCAATATTGACCACCCAGCTTTGAGAGCGACTTGACAGTAAAATCGAATTATCATAAGAAATATAGTGTAATGAGTTAGAGTGAGTCCAATCCAGCGCACCATTGCTCGCTTCTCGACTGGCTAACTCACCGGGGAAACGCTGAGTATCGAGATGATCGAATGCAGACCATTCCCATACAGTATTGCCCTGCCCATCCACTTCAAGAATCGCATCTCCTTTTATCAATTGACCATCAATTGTTTCATAGGCGTTTGTTAATACCAGTAGGTTTCCATTTTCAAGAAGAATTGCATCGTGGTGATAGGCTGGCAGCTCAAATGATTGCAGCGTTTCACCAGCAAAGGAGATAATCCTTGCTTCCTGATCCAACAGCAACATTAAATTACCATCCTGTAAATTGCGCACTACCGGTGCTCCGGTGAGAGGAATGTCTCCGTGGAGGTACCAAACAACCTCACCCTCTTCATCGAATCCCCAAAAGGTATTATCCCTGTCACCTGAAGGTGCAAAAATAGTTACACCTCCTTCGCTTTGCTCTGTAAATGTAGTTACCTCAACTGGGGGAGCGCCTTCAGGTAACGAACCAGTCTTGAAAGAAATAGTCGAGCTCTGCACAACGTCTCCACTTTCCAGCATTGCCAGTGCAGTAAAACGGTAAGTGGTATCGGACCTTAAACCTACTAGGGTCATATCATGCTCTGTGCCCCAATCGGTATAATTTGTTCGCCGACGGTCAGTTACTGCCGAATTGATCCTGATCGCCACTCGCGATTCACTGCTAGTCGATACTTGTGCATTAACCATTAAACTATTTAGTGGATGCATCGAAAGGGTTAATTCTACTTCGTCATCCAAAGCAAGCAGAGCTTCATTCGCTTGCTCTACCTCAACACTCACGCCCGGATTGCTGTAAAGCATTACAAAAAATACTAGAAAAGATATGGGTAACGTCGATCTTCCAGTCATAGCCAAATCCTATTTAATAAATAATAAAAATAATCATCTCTACCCTGGTATTTCATTTTCAGGGGAGCTTCCAATAATCAGCTATCACATAACGCAAAAAGAGTGGATTCGTTTACTTGGTTTTCAAACCAGAAAGAAATATTTTGAGCGATCCCGAAAAGAAAATTTCTTTATTAAATTTTCTAATGCGCAAAGGCCTGCACAACAAATATGAGAAATGGGATAAATGTGGATAACGGTATAGTTGCGACACTTACTAAGATGAAATAAATAACAATAACTTTTGAAAGCTATTTCTATTATTCTGGTGTGATTCAAGAACGCTGGAAATTGACTTGCAAGTTACGGTAGATAACTCATAAAACCTTAGCAACTAAGACAAAATTCCTCAAAATCACTAACAACTAGAAGAGCATCCTCTAAGAGAACCTCAGTATATTCCTTTTTGTTGTCACCAGCCCTTAAGACCCACCTTACCATCCCTTGGACTTGTAGTGGTTCATACCGCCGCAGTACCAACCCGCAGCCGAGGCCGAGTATACGGTTATCTGCTTTGGGGAAATCACCAGCTATGGACTTGTCCCTGTAGAAGGGCAGAAATACTTGCCCTAAGACAAACTGTAGCTGGATTCAAAATCCACGGTTGTTTACACGGCCCACTGGTAGTAGAGAGGTGTGTAATGCATAGCCGATCTTCGCTGCAAAATCATCAATCCATTTCCACGAAACAGAAGGGATCTCTACGCAAAAAATCATCATTCGCCGCTGCCGTAGTGATTGTGGGATCAGCAATTCTTGCCCCACTAACCTATGCCGTGGATTATTCCAATTCCCGCTATAACTCACGATACAGCGCTCAACATGGACATGGAAACTACGGAGCACACTCCAGGTATAGCAGGGACTACCGAGCAAATTCACGGCATAGCAGGAATTACAGATCGCACTCAAGGCACAACCGGGACTACAGAGCACACCCCCGATACAACAGAAATTACAGGGCGCATTCCCGTTACAATAGGAATTATCGGGCTCACTCCAGATACGGAACACATTCCAGATACGCGGCGAATCCACGGCATAGCCGCCATATGTGGTTTAAATCCAATATTCAGGGAACACCGCGTATTGTGATCGACCTCAGTGATCAAATGGCATACTTCTATAAGGGCGGGCGCCTGGCCGGTATGTCCCCGGTATCTACCGGCAAACCCGGACACCGCACACCTACCGGTAACTTCCGTATTTCACAGAAGAAATACAGCCATCGATCAAATCTGTACGGTCACTACATCAGCCCACGGGGCTATGTAATGCGCAGCAATGTGGATGTGCGCCGCCACCGCAAACCTGCAGGTTCTCGATTCCGCGGGGCATCTATGGATTACATGATGCGTATCAATGGCCCCGTTACCATGCATGCTGGTCACGTCCCGGGATATCCCGCCTCTCATGGCTGTATTCGTATCCCCTGGCATATGGCTAAGATTTTTTATGCCCACGCCAAGGTTGGTACCAAAGTGTCCGTGGTGCCTTGAATTGGAAGTAACAGGTAAATTTTTACCAACCATAAAAAAGGCGGACTATTTAGTCCGCCTTTTTTAATTAGGAAGCCTCGGCCTCTTTTCTCTTTGTTAAATCCATACGGGTAAAATAATCGTGAGCCGCTCGATTAACATGCCTCGCCAGTAATAAAGTAGACACCATTGTTGGAATCGCCATTACTGCATACATCCCGATGATGATGCTGTTTACGGCACTTAAAGAAGCCACCGCACCCAATATAATCAGGACCATGTAGAGTCCGGTATAAAGACCCTGCCAGCGGCCACCGAAAAGAAAAACATAGCATTTCATGCCGTAATACCAGCAGGTAACGATAGTGCTGAAAGCCAGCGGAAGGACCATTAGCAGTAGCAAAATTGAGCCGAACTGCCCAAACACCTGAGAAAATGCCTGTGCAGTCAGGGTAACGCCAGCAATATCCCCTTCCTGCTGCCAAGCGCCAGTCAGTAGTATCACCAGGGCAGTACAAGTGCAGATAACCAGTGTGTCTACAATGGGGCCCAGCATGGCAACCACGCCTTCTCGAACTGGCTCACGGGTTTTAGCTGCACCATGGGCCAAAGACTCTGTGCCTATACCCGCCTCATTAGAAAATGCGCCCCGGCTCACCCCTACTGTGATGACCGAACCCAGAGTACCTCCAGCAATAGCTTGACCGCTGAAAGCATCCGAGAAAATTAGCGCAAATGCTGCCGGTACCTGCTCCCAGAAGCTGGCAATTACCACAAGGGTCATGCCCAGATAAAATAGCACCATGCCCGGCACTACTCTTGCGGAGAATTTACCGATACGCTGGATACGACCGGCTATAACATAGGCCGATGCAACAGCAATTAATAAGCCAATAACAAAATCAAAAGTGAATGAACCTCCGGGCGCTACCCAACCCAAGGGCTCAGCAAAAGACTCGCGCAATAGCTGCGTGGTTTGATTGGACTGAAACACCGGCAACATACCGCAGAGTCCCGCCACGGCAAACAGTACTGCGAGCGGCATCCAGCGTCGGCCCAACCCCTCGCGAATAACATACATGGGACCACCTTGCAGTTCCCCGGAGGCATCGCGACCGCGAAACATCACCGCCAGCGTTGCTGTATAGAACTTGGTAGCCACCCCCACCAGGGCGGTTACCCACATCCAGAAAATCGCCCCAGGTCCACCAATCGTAATTGCGATGGCAACCCCGGAAATATTGCCCAACCCTAGGGTTCCCGACAGCGCTGTGGAGAGTGCTTGGCTGTGATTCACTTGGCCAGGGTCATTGGGGTCATCGTATCGACCACTTAAAAGCCCAATACTGTGCCCAAGATGGCGATAGGGACGGCCACGAGAATAGATTAATAGCGCGAGGCCTCCACCAACGAGTAGCACTAATAAGGGGGGACCCCAGACAAAACTGGCAAAAGCCTCTAATGCCTGATCAATAGCAGGGAATATCGACATAATTTAATTCATTTCCGGTGAGATCCGCCCAGTCTAGGTACGCTCACACCAGACTGTCAAAATGCCTCCATAAAACTACGCAGCCCCAGAAATGCGAAAAATTTGGGAAAACCTGGAATCCCGGCAATAAAAAAGCCCCAAAGAGGGGCTTTTCTAACGATCTTTTACAACTTCTTATCAAGCTGTAGTAGTTGCCTTTAATGCGGGCTCGGGTTCTGAACTCTCCCTCACAAGCGCCACCGATATAGCGCCAAGCAACATACACACCCCCGCCAATACAATGATGTAAATTGCCTGGTTTTCGAAAACTGTTTTCAATATCAAGCCAGCTACCAGGGCGGAAACAATCTGTGGTGCGGCGATAGTGAAATTAAAAATCCCCATATAAACACCGGTCTTATCCGCCGGCAGCGAGTCGGAGAGGATCGCATAGGGCATCGCCAGAATAGCGGCCCAGGCAATGCCCACACCCACCATCGGTAGCAATAATCCCAGGGCGCCACTGGGTACGGAAACTTCTGTAATCAACAGATTCACCTGTGTGGGATCACCCCCCTGGAAGAACAGGAAGCTGATGTATCCCAAACCGCCCAGTGCCAGCGATAGGGAGTAAGTGAGCTTACGCCCCAGCACCTGAGACAAACGGGCCAGGACAATGGAGAAGATCGCTGCGAACAGGGAGTAAGCAGCAAAAATAATTCCTACCCAGTCACCGGCAGCACCCTTGGCAGCAGCGATATGTGCGGGAATTTCTTGGACACTTTCCAGATAGGCGGGATCAAACCACTTGGCTTCCACTCCCCAAACGTGCTGAGTGATCGCAGGCGTGGTGTAAACCCACATAATAAACAGGGCAAACCAGGAGAAGAATTGCACCAGGGCCAGCTGGCGCATGGTGCGCGGCATTTTAATTAGCAGCTGGAAAAAACCGATCAAGCGCTTTGCCAGTGGGGCTTTTTGCTGTCTCTCCCGCTCAAGTTGCGCGGAGTCGAGACCTTTATAGGCGTTGTACTGCTCCGGCGGATACTCCTTGGTGCGCAGCACAGTCCACAACACACTACCCAGCAGCACTGTGGCTCCGATATAGAAAGCCCATATAACGGAGGGCGCCACCTCTCCCGCACGGGCAGTATTTTCCAGACCAATCACATTAGTCAGGATGAATGGCAACATGGAGCCGAAGATGGCGCCAATGTTAATCAGCAAAGACTGTATCGAGTAACCCAGGGTGCGCTGCTCTGATGGCACCATGTCGGATACCAGAGCGCGGAAAGGCTGCATGGTCACGTTAAAGGCCGCGTCCATCAGGGCCAACATAACGCCGCCAAAGATAATGGGGGCCACTATCGCCACCACAATCCCGGCATTGGGCATAAACGCCATCCCCAGGGCTGCGGCGATGGCTCCAAAAAGAATAAAGGGGTTGCGGCGACCAAAGCGACTCCAGGTCCGGTCCGAAGCTGAACCCACGATCGGCTGTACAATAAGCCCCATGAGCGGCGCCACTATCCAGAACAGGGACAGGGAGTGAAGGTCCGCCCCCAGATCAGACAAGATTCTACTGGCATTGGCATTTTGCAGGGAAAAGCCAAATTGCACCCCGAGAAAACCGAGACTGACATTCCACACCTGCCAAAAGGGCAAGCGCGGTTGCTGGGCTTGCGGCGCAACGGCGCTGCTTGCTGATTGGGTCATAGAGGTCACCGCATCACTAGTTATGCTTATTCTGCCATTCTCACACGCACTCCCGGAGCATCCATCCTCCCCCATAGGGGGGGATGCGGGCCAGATCCTTCGCTTTAGGATAAACTCAGGCCCATGCGTATACGCCGGGCCAACACGAAACTGTGAATCCTAATCAAGCAACTGAAGTCCCGCGCGATGATCCTAAAATTCCCACTCCTGCGCTTGGTGTGCCTCGCAGCTACACTCTGCCTGAGCGCTCAATCCCTGGCCGCTGAACAGCGCAACTACCGCGATCACACCATGAGCGAAGACTCACTAACTGTACAGACGAGTGAGGGCGAGGTCACCCTCTCCCCGGTTGGTCCGTCAGCGCTATCGGTGCACTATCGCCGCGAAGGCCTGAAGCAGTTGCCCTCATTCGCGTTAGCCACCAATTCTGCCGGCCGATCCGAGACGACGCTGGAGCAACAAGGGGACAAGCTCGTTTACCGCACTGGCTCGCTTACTGCGGTCATCCACAAGTCTCCCTTCCGAATCGAGTACTTGCGCGGTAGCGAACAAATCCTGAGTGAAGAGAGTGGTTTCTTTGCCACCGAGACGATACGCGGATTCCGTTTCGCACTGTCGCCAGAGGAAAAACTGCTGGGCGGCGGAGAGCGGGTTATGGGGATGGACCGTCGCGGTCAACGCCTGCCTCTGTATAACCGTGCCCATTACGGATACACCACCGAATCCAACCAGATGTATTTTTCCCTGCCAGCAGTACTGTCCAGCAACAAATACATTCTGCTGTTCGACAACTCTGCCACCGGCACCCTGGATCTGGGCGCAAACGAAGAAGATATCCTGCAATTTGAAGCCGTCGCCGGGCGCACCGCTTACATCGTGGTAGCCGGTGAGACTTATCCACACTTGCTGGAAAATTATGTATCTACCACTGGCAAACAGCCCCTGCCACCCCGTTGGGCCCTGGGTAACTTCGCCTCCCGCTTTGGCTATCACAGCGAAGCTGAAGTCCGCGCAACCGTGGATAAGTTTGCCGAAGAAGATTTCCCCCTGGACGCCCTGGTGTTAGACCTCTACTGGTTTGGCCCAGATATCAAAGGTCATATGGGCAATCTTGCCTGGGACAAGGAAGCCTTTCCCGAACCAGAAAAGATGATGGCCGACCTTAAAAAACGCGGCATCAATACCATCCTGGTGACCGAGCCTTTTGTCCTCTCCACCTCCGAACGCTGGCAGGAAGCCGTGGCAAATAATGCCCTGGCCAAAAACCTGGCCGGAGAACCCAAACGTTTTGATTTCTACTTCGGCAATACCGGCCTGATCGACGTCTTCTCCGAAGATGGCCGCGACTGGTTCTGGAATATTTACGACGGATTATTGGAACAGGGCGTAGCCGGCTGGTGGGGCGACTTGGGTGAACCGGAAGTTCACCCCTCCGATACCGTTCACGCAATCGGTATGGCCGATGAAATCCACAACGCCTTCGGCCACGCCTGGGCGCAATTACTGCACGAACGCCAAACGGCAAAGCACCCTGAACGCCGCCCCTTTATTATGATGCGCGCCGGTTTTGCCGGCTCTCAACGCTACGGCATGATCCCCTGGACCGGCGACGTCGCTCGGGAATGGGGTGGCTTACAGCCCCAGGTGGAATTGGCTTTGAGTATGGGCTTACTGGGCTTTGGCTACACCCATTCAGACCTGGGTGGCTTTGCCGGCGGTGAGAAATTTGACCGCGAACTCTACATCCGCTGGTTACAGTACGGCGTATTCCAACCAGTTTATCGCCCGCACGCCCAGGAGCATATTGCTTCTGAACCGGTTTTCCACGATCGCCGCACCCGCGATATCCTGCGCGAGTATGTAAAACTGCGCTATCGCCTGCTGCCCTACAACTACACCCTCGCCTTCGAAAACAGCCAGACCGGTATGCCACTGATGCGCCCACTGTTTTTCGAAAACGAAAGTGATCTGTCCCTACTGGACTACAAGGATGCCTACCTGTGGGGTCAGGATTTCCTCGTTGCCCCAGTCGTGGAAGAAGATGTGGATGAGGTCGCGGTAAAACTGCCCGGCGGCACCTGGTTCGATTACTGGACTGATGAACAATATTCTGGCGATCAGGCCCAGGTAGAAGTAGACCTAAAAACTATTCCTGTGCTGGTGCGGGCCGGCGCCATTATTCCCACCATTGACGATGTCCACAGCAGTCGTGATTACTCCAGTAAAAACCTGACCCTGGACTACTACGCGCACCCATCAGCAGCAGAGTCCGAGCGCTATGTTTATGAAGATGATGGCGCTACTGCGCAGGCTTTTGAAAAAGGCAAATACGAGAAGCTGCATTTCTCAGCTGAAAACAAACAGCAGGGTTTAACCTTCGCCTTTAATCGAGAAGGAGACGGTTATACCGGTATGCCGGAATCCCGCAAGGTCAATTTAAAGATCCACAACTGGCAACAAGTGCCTGCGCAGCTCGATATTAGCGGCGAATCCCTGCCTATTTTCGACAGTGAAAAAGACTTTTCTCAGGCATCCCGTGGGACCTGGTACAACAAGCGCAAGCAGCAACTGCTGGTTAAATTTGACTGGCACAAAGAACCGCTGGATTTAGTGCTCAAAAATCAATAATTCAGCAAACCGCTGTTCACTGACAAAAAAATTTAAAGTCATCAGGAAACAATGAAGAAGTTACATTCCCTGTTTATTGCCAAACTCCTTTCGGCTTCCCTACTGGGCGCTGCTCTATTTGGCACTGCCGGCTGCAGCCAGGAGAGCAGCCCGGAAGAAATACAGCCCGCTGAAAAAGTTGCGGAGAAAAAAGCCGTTATCTACCAAGTGCTACCGCGCTTATTTGGCAACACTAACAGTACCAACAAACCCTGGGGCACACTCGAAGAGAATGGTGTGGGCAAGTTCTCCGACTTTACCCCAAAAGCACTGAATGAAATCCACGCGCTGGGTGCCACCCATATCTGGTACACCGGCGCCCTGCACCACGCGCTCGTTGGCGACTATACGGAATACGGTATCAGTAACGATGATCCAGATGTGGTCAAAGGCCGCGCCGGCTCTCCCTATGCCATCAAGGATTACTACAGCGTAAACCCAGACCTGGCCAATAACCCAGCAGAGCGATTACAGGAATTCCGCGCACTGGTGGAACGCAGCCACGCGGCCGGCCTGAAAGTAATTATCGATATAGTGCCTAACCATGTAGCCCGCGCCTATCATTCTCTCGATAAACCCCAAGGCGTGCAGGATTTTGGAGCTGGCGACAACACCCAGGTCACCTACGCCCGCAACAACAATTTCTACTATGTGGTGGGCGAAGACTTCCGCGTGCCCGTTGCAGAAGACAGTTATCAGCCACTCAATGGCGAAGCCAATGATCTTGTCGATGGGCAGTTTGTAGAGAGTCCAGCTAAATGGACCGGTAATGGCGCGCGCAGTGCACAACCTGCCATGCACGACTGGTATGAAACCGTCAAAATTAATTTTGGCGTTCGCCCCGATAACAGCAAGAACTTTTCTGAGCTACCCCAGGAATATGCCGAGCGTGACTACCGGGCCCACGCCCAGTTTTGGGCAGACAAGAAAGTCCCAGACACCTGGGAAAAATTCCGCGATATCGCCCACTACTGGCTGGACTTTGGCGTGGACGGATTCCGCTATGATATGGCCGGTATGGTGCCGGTAGAATTCTGGAGCTACCTGAATTCCTCCATCAAAATGCGCAACCCCAACACACTGTTACTTGCCGAAATCTATACTCCAGAGCGCTATCGGGATTATCTGCATCTGGGCAAAATGGATTATCTCTACGATAAAGTCGGTACTTACGACGCTATTCGTGCGGTCATGGAGAACAAGGGCAGCGCAGATAAAATCGCAGAGGTACAGGCAAGCCTGGTAGATATTTCCTCTCATATGTTGCGCTTTATGGAGAACCACGACGAGCAGCGTATTGCCAGCGCACAATTTTCTGGCAACCCAGAGGCAGGCAAACCTGCAATGCTGGTGTCTGCCACGCTCTCTCCAGCCCCTACCTTGGTTTACTTTGGCCAGGAGTTAGGAGAACCCGCCAACAAAGATACCGGCTTCGGCAAAGCCAGCCGCACCACCATTTTCGACTACTGGTCAGTACCCAGTGTGCGCCGCTGGAACAATGAGGGCGCTTTTGACACTGCACTGCTGACAAAAGAAGAAAAAGAGCTGCGCAGCTTCTACCAGCGCCTGCTTAATTTCTCCAAACAGAGCCCGGCCTTACTTGGCGATTACCTGGACTTGCACAGCTACAACCGCAAGCAAAACTCTGGCTATGGGGAAAAACAATTTTCCTTTGCCCGCTGGAGCGAACATGAAAAATTGTTGGTAATCGCCAACTTCGATAACAGGGCAGTGGAGTTTAATTTTCAGTTGCCTACAGCACTTCTAGAGGCCTGGAAACTACAACCGGGCAGCTACCTGGCTGAAAGCCAGATATCCAATAAGGTGGCAAACCTTATCTTGGAAAAAGACCAAGCCTCCACAAAGATCCAGTTGGCACCCTACGAAAGCCATATCTTTGCAATATCCACTGTTCCCCAGAAATAGCCACTCAGCCCTGGAGGGGACTACTCCCCTCCAAGAACGCTTAAGCACAGCAATTTATACCCACCCTACCCCCTTTCTCACAACATAATCCCGACAATCCCTAACCATACTCATCAGGTAACTCGCTTGACATAAACACTACTCCATGTATATTGTTCACAATTATATTGTGCACAACTTAAATAAAAGCCGAAATTGATATGCAAGGGGACATTATGAACCGACAACATAGCCGCTATTTTTCACCACTAAACCTAATTTTGGCTGCACTTTTAGCATCAGTAGCACTTCCTACAATGGCTGAAACTAACAAGGCTGAACAGAGCGAAGCACCTATCCAGGTAACAGACGAGACTTTTAACTGCATCCGAGATATGACCAAGGTGCGGGGGTTTTATGTGGATAATTTACTGGGAGATCTGGATGGGACTCTAAAGGTCGCAAACTCCAGCACTGGAGGTGTTTATCCTCCCGGATCAGTGGTCCAGTTAGTCCCCGGGGAAGTGATGGTCAAACACCAAAAAGGCTTTAACCCCGCCACTAAAGATTGGGAGTTTTTTGAACTGGATGTTTCTGAAGAAGGTAGCAAAATCCGTAAGCGAGGTTTTGTTGATGTAGTTAACCGTTTTGGAGGTAACTGCTTTGCCTGCCATATCCAGGCCAAACCGCAATGGGATTTAATTTGCGAGACCGGACACGGCTGTGAACCCATACCATTAACAAAAGAAATACTGGCCTTGCTGCAAAAAACCGATCCTCGTTGTGAATCGAACCCAAAGTTAAATCAAGAAGAGATTGCAAAATTGCAGGCGCTACAACAAGCTCTGCTGGCTAAGGATAAAGTGAGCAAGTAATTTATCCATAAAATTCATTTAGTAAAACTTAAAATTTAAACAAGAAAAGAGTAAGCAACCTAAGGTCACAACTTGCTTATTCAATATTATTGAAAAATAATTCAAACCATTAACGTGAATTAGAAAGAACTCTTACCAACAAAGCTACCCAACCAACTGGTTAGTAGCTTTTTAAAAATTATACACTTAAAGACCATACTATTAATCCTATCGGCCAATATCCCTCCGTAGATTTAAACGACACAGCCTTATCAGAATACTCACAAAGCGATCGTACCAACATTTACAAATAAGTAAAAATTATTAAAAAATGTGATAAACCCCGCAAATACCTAGTTGCCTTCCATATGATTTATATTTTTACCTATCCATAATAGAGAGAATTAACACCAAAAAAATTGGTACCCATTTACCACCTATTAATAGGTGAAAAAATCTAAAATTGGCACCTACATATGGAGAGTGATGTGTCTATTTCTTACTATAAGAGTATAGTGAATAACCTTTGCATTATACTAATTTCATTGATACTAGTTGCCTGCGGAGGCGGGGGCTCCTCCAGCGATGACTCAAGCACCGAAACTCCTTCTAGTGGCGATCCAGGTCAAGGGGGCACTAACAATAATACTCTCCCAGTTATTAATAATTTATCCATCACACCAGACCAAGCCTATAATGACAGCACTTTATCTGTTCTACTGGATGTCTCAGACGAAGACGGAGATCTGCTAGAAGTTACATATACCTGGAAAAACAATGATCAAGTGATCAATGAAGTAACAGAACCTTATCTAGCCCCATCCTATTTTAATCATGGCGATTCAATCAGTGTAGAAGTAGCCATCACAGACGGTGAAGACTCTGTATCACAAAGCACATCTATTACAATTCAAAATAGAGCCCCCATTATTGAGAGCCTAAGCTTTCTAAACTTACCTATATTTACCACTACCGATATCGAAGCCACTATCGATATTTCAAACGTAGATAATGACCCCCTAACAATTGAGTATCATTGGACTGTAAATCAAGAGTTAGTTTCCGATGTCATAACTAATATTTTGCCCTCCAATCATTTTTTGAAAGGAGATGAAGTGGCTGTAAAAGCAGTCGTTTCAGATGGAGATTTAACCGTTGAGGTAACGACTAGCACTCATATCCAGGATACACTACCAGTAATGTCTGTCATTAACATGCCAGACACTGTTCAGTATGGTGAACCTGTAGGATTCCAGGTAGTAGTAGAAGATCCAGATAACGATCCCTATCACCTAGAGTTTCTAGCCCGCCCAAATGGTATGAAGATTGATGAAGATGATAATATCAGTTGGACACCGACTGGACCAATGTTCGAAAAAGAGATGGATATCCAATGGGAGCTTTCACTGTTACAAGAGGACTACTCACATAGCGAAGGTAGGATGATAAAAGTTTTGGATGAAGAGCGAAAAGTGCCTTTATCAAATGGATATATTGAAACTACGTTTGACTCTCCAGATTTAGCTGTTGGAGACATTGATGGAGACGGAATCAAGGAGATTGTGGCTACCAATGGTCGACGTAGATTATTTGCACTAGGCTCTGACGGTGATGAATATGCTATTAAGTGGGAGCACCCCTATGCATTAGTTGAGGGCGAAGGCCCCACCTATCATGATTACAACGATTTATATTACTCCTGCCTAACCCTCATAGATCTCAACGATGATGGAAGGGAAGAGATCCTAGCAGGATTGCAAGGACACGCTATATGGTCGCATGATACGACAGGTATATTTTTATTCGATGATAACTTAAGACCCAAAAGAGTAGCTACTCTCACAGGCAACGAAGTTCAACAAATTTATGTGACAGATCTAGATAACGACCAGACTCTAGAAATTATTGCCCTTGTTGATTTATACAATTCTTTTCGAGGGGAAGAGCCAGATGACTTTAAAGATCAAATGCAACTGGTTATCTTAAGTACTGATGACTACTCAGTGGAATGGCAATCCGAAATTCTTCAATTAGGTGCAACATTTACTGTCGGAAATCTCGATAGCGATAGTGAACTAGAGATTGTACTTGGCGGAGGTTACGTATTTGACTATATCAATGGTAGTTATACTTTAAGCTGGCATTATGAAGAAGGATTTACATCAAATAATGATAGTGCAAGTCTTGATATCGCAGATATCGACATGGATGGAATCGGTGAAATCATCGGCACTCATCCAACTTCCAAAGTTTTGACTTTTTACAATGCAAACACTCAAGAAATTAAACTTGAGAATGAAATTAAACATAGTAATTTTGTAACTTTTCTTTCTCCTGAGGACGCAACACCAAGAATCCTCGTAAGAGAGACCTCTCCTATAAAGCTACAACTCTACTCATTTGACATAGACTCACAAAAATTGATCCCTAAGTGGATTTCATCACCTTCGGTCTTTAGTGAGAATATGAGAGTAGGCAATCTGGATGATGATCCAGAACTGGAATTTTACTTTACCAATAGAAACGACGTTATAATTTACTCAAACTCTTCAGATGATGGTGAGCTAGAAATAGAGTGGCAACCTAAACAACATACAACAAATTTGAAAGACACACTTGTTGATGTGAAATCTACACTTACAAACACTTCCAGCTTGTACGCCTTAGGTCTAGCAACAATTTCCTCGGGCAACTCGCATTTAATGGCCTTTAATCCTGTTACGAATAGCTTTTCTTTTAGCCCCACAATACCGGGGATTAAAAATGAGACAACAGCTGCTGTTTTATTAGACCTTCAAAAAGATAACACTAATGAAATTGCTTTTGTAACCGGAAAAACCCCAGGCCTTTACGATATTTTTTCAGAGTCTATTATTTGGTCTGGCAACCCTATAAATGAAGAAATAGTTTCCCTCACCACTGGCCAACTCGGCAATGATAGAAAAACCAGCATGATTGCAACTACTAAAGATAATGGCATATATGCTTATGACATTGATAACTACGAATTACTCTGGAGCCATAATACTGGTGGCGGTGTCGATATAAAACTAATTGACACAAAAAACACAGAACAATTCAATGTAGTCGCGGCTGACAATGAAAACATCAGGCTGCTAACCAGCGATGATAATTACCAATCATTTTCAACAAAGTTCAACATTTTCAATGATATCCCTGAAGGTCAAGAAACACCCATTTATGAATTCTCAAAGAATTCCCAAATAAACATAGCTGATTTAGATGGAGATTCTGTGGATGAAATTATTGTTTTAATAAAAAGAGTTTACAAGTCATGGCTTATGGTGCTAGACGGCAACCTAAAGTTCGAGAATCTAATTTATCTAGGAGAGCATGATGTTCGCTCTTTTGTAGTGCAAAATTACGGCACCCAACATCGAAATATACTATTCAGTTCTGAAAATGATGGCCGGCGCTATATTATAGAAATTGATCCATGGACCGGAAAAGTAATTTCGACCTCACCTGAGCTAGGCCCCAGAATGGTTCATGATAGTTTACGCTTTATCGACAGCAACAATGATGGACAATATGAATTAGGCTGGTTGACGGAAGAAGGATCGGTAACTATAACGCGGTAGAATGCAATTGCTAAACTAATAAAATTCTATACATTTCAAAAGCCAAGCAGATCATAATTCAGGTCTGCTTGATTTCAGAACGAGCTACATAATTAATAGATGGTTGAATCATTTACCCACACTTTGCAATTCATGCTTATAGAAGCGCAGATATCAAGCCCTAGTTTAAGTCAGCGTCGGTGTCCTTATCACAATAGTTTAATCTCAGTCATAACCCACTTCAGATTTAAACTTATACTGATATTAACCGCTAACCTCAATCCATCAATCCTTAGTGCTGCCGTCACAAACTCAAGAATATCATTCCGCCAACTATACTTCCGGGCAGCTTCAATATTTATAGAATTACACATCTAAATGAGACAGCTAATAATAAATAAGACTGATGAATTTAACGATTTAGAAAAGCACAGAACAATTATTAAAAAGCAACACTTAGGTAAAAATCAGTCACTTAACTTATCCAGATTACGCTCAGATTAGTTTAATTCACTACGCAAATATATAAGGCAAACGTACCAATAAACATCACCCAAAATTAAACTCATTAATAAAGTGTGATAAGTCCCACAATTATCCAATCAACACGCATATAAATTAAATTGTTATCTGTTCATAATGTGTACTTCCAAGCCCATCAGAACCGGAACTAAAATACCAATTCTTTATCAGCTCAAAGAACTAAACTTGACACTTACATATGGAGAGTGATGTGTGTATTTTTCATGATAAACTTATTACTAACACCGTAGGCATCATGCTAATTTCTTCCATACTTACCGCATGTGGAGGCGGAGGATCATCCAGTAGTGATTCAAATAGTGGAGGATCGGGACAAGGCGGTGGAGCTAGTAATGCACCTCCGGTTATAAACAGTTTATCTATCACTCCAAACCCAGCCTATAACGATAGTGTTCTGTCTGTTCAACTTGACGCCTCAGACGAAGACGGAGATCAACTGGAAGTTACATATACCTGGAAAAATAACAATCAAACTATCAGTGAAGTAACAGAATCTAAACTAGCTGCATCCCATTTTAATCACGGGGATACAATTAGTATAGAAGCTTATATCACTGACGGTGAAGATTCTGTTTCGCAAACTACTTCCATCATTATTCAAAATAGAGCCCCCATAATTGAAAGTTTAAGTTTCTCAGACTTACCTGCTTTCACGAATACTGATATTGAAGCCATAATCAGTATTTCAGATATAGATAACGACCCCTTAAATATTGAATATTATTGGACTGTCAACAATGAGGAAGTTTCTGATATCACAACTAATCTTTTATCCTCTACTCATTTCTTGAAGAATGATGAAGTAGCAGTAAAAGTGATTGTTTCGGATGGAGAGCTTACAAGTGAAGCAACGACTAGTACGGAGATTCAAGATACACTACCTGTAATGTCTATTGTCAATATGCCGGACGTTGTCCAGTATGGAATTCCAACAGCCTTTCAGGTGATAGTAGAGGACCTCGATAACGATCCCTATAACTTAGAGTTTCTAGCTCGTCCAAATGGCATGGAAATTGATGAAGAGGGTAATGTTGATTGGACGCCTACTGGGCCGATGTTTGATACAGAAATGGACGTTCATTGGGAAATTTCATTGTCACAAAATGATTACATTCACAATGAAAGTAGAACATTAAAAGTCGTAGATGAAGAACGAAAAATACCTTTATCAAATGGTTATATTATAACTACGGCCAGACCACAGCATGTGGCAATTGGAGACATTGATGGCGATGGAGTCAAGGAAATTGTAGCTACTAATAGTAAACGTAGATTGTTTGCCTTTGGCTATAATGGGAGCGAATATTCCATTAAGTGGGAGCACCCCTATGTTTTAATTAATGGTGAAAGCACTAACTCAGAAGAAGATGATAATAATTTATATATATCTAGCCTAACCCTTGCAGACATGAATAACGACGGGAAAGATGATCTTTTTGCTGGCCTTATTGGAGACAATTATACCGCCCATGATACGACAGGGCTATTTCTATTTGATGATAACTTAAAACCAAAAAGAGTAGCTACTCTCACAGGTAATGGAGTAGAACAAATATTCGTTACAGATATAGATAACGATCAGGATCTAGAAGTTATTGTCCTAATCAGAATGTACAATGTAATGAAAGATAAAATGCAACTGGTTATTCTTAACACTGATAACTATTCGGTAGAATGGAAATCTGAAATTCTCGAGTTAGGCCAAATATTTGCTGTTGGTAATCTAGATAGTGACAGCGAGTTAGAAATTGTACTTGGCGGCGGTTATGTGTTTGACTACATCGATGGCAATTATGCTTTAAGCTGGCGCTATGAAGATGGATTTACAGATGCTGATAAGGACAATCCAAATCTTGATATTGTAGATATCAACATGGATGGGATCGGTGAAATAATCAGCGTCCACCCAACCTCAGGTTTCTTAACTCTTTTCGACGCCAATACTCAGACAATTAAAATTGAAAATGAAGTCAATTCTTATTACTTCACGACTTTTTTATCTCCAGATGATGCAACTCCAAGGATTCTTGCAACGGAGAATAGTGCTAGTAGACCGCAACTCTATTCTTTTGATATGGATTCCAATAAACTTATCCCTAACTGGACTTCATCGCCCTCAGTTTGGGGGGACAATATGAGAGTGGCCAATCTGGACAATGATCCGGAACTAGAATATTTCTTTAACAATCGCCATGAATTAAAAATCTATTCAAATCTATCTGGTGACGATAATTTAGAACTAGAGTGGGAAATTGGAATTAATCCCAGATTCCTCGAAGATGAACTTGTTGATATACAATCAATATCCGCAGATAACCCTGAAATATCTTCTTTAAGTTTAGGGATGATCCCTTGGGAAAACTCTCACATAATGTCTTTAAACCCCAAAACAAATATTATCACTTTTAGCGCTGCAATACCGGAGATTGAAAATGAAACAACAGCAGGTATTACGCTAGACCTTCAAAAGGACAACACTAAAGAAATTGCTTTTGTTAATGAGAAAACCCCCGGGCTTTATGACATTTTTTCGGAATCTATTATTTGGTCCGGCAGCCCCATGAGTGAAAAAATAGTTGCTCTCACAGCAGGCAAGCTTGGTAGCAATGAAAATACCAGTATGATAGCAACCACTAAAGACGCTCATATCTACGCTTACGATATGGAAAACTACGAATTACTCTGGAATCATGAGTCTGGTGGTGGTGTCGATATAAAGCTATTTGATGCTAGCAACAATGGGTATTTAGACATTGTAGTGGCTGATGAGGAAATTCTCAGCCTCCTCACTAGCGATGATGATTACCAATCAATTTCTGCACAGTTCAATATTTTTACTGACATTCCTGAAAATCAAACTCCCTCCCTTAGTGAATATGCAGGTATTACTAAAATAAGCACAGGGGATTTAGATGGAGATTTCATCGATGAAATTTTTGCCGTAATATCATATAGATCCGAGACATGGATTATGTTACTCAATAATAAACTGGAGTTTATGAGACTAACTTATCTAGACGGATATGAAGTTCGTTCTATTGCCGTACAAAATTACGGTGTTTCACACCGAAATATAATTCTGAATATCGAAAAAAACGAGAGGCATCATATTGTCGAAATGGACCCATGGACCGGAAAAATCATTTCCACATCACCGGAACTAGGCCCTATGATGATCGAAAATAGCTTAAGATTTGTCGATAGCAACAATGATGGTATTTATGAGTTAGGCTGGCTCACTGAAGAGGGCTCGATAAATATCACACGATAGAATTCTACTTCTTAATTAACCAGCCTCCACACTTTAAATACTACAAGCCAAGCAGGTCGTAATTCCAACTTGCTTGGCTCCAGAAGCTATAAAGTGATCAGTGTGTACATCATAGTTTGATCATTCACCTGCACCTTGTAGCTTCCGCTTACAGAAGTGTAGATATCAGATCCACCCTGCTCCAAGTCGCCATCGGAGTCGTTATTGCCATAGTTTTCACTCCAGTCAGCATTAACATCAAACTTGAAACGCTGCTGAGATTGACCATCAAAATTTACCTGGATTTCCCAGGTATTGTCGGCAACTAATTCCATAGCCTCAGCACCCCAACTATTTGGTGTGCCACGGAAATAAAGTGAGGAAAAGTTGGATGCGTAACTACCGCAGTCTGCACAGGTCAGGCTGTAGCTCAGGGTTTCATCATTTACCTCAACAATATAGGTACCTGATACATCGGTGTAGATATCATCCCCACCCTCCTCCAGAGAGCCGTCCGCATTGTTATCCCCGTAGTTTTCAGCCCAGTCACTGCTGACATCAAACTTAAAGCGCTGGTTACTGCTGCCATCAAACACTACAGTGGCACGCCAGGTATTGTCTGCAACCAGGGTCATCGCCTGGGTGCTCCAGCTATTGGGCGTACCGCGGAAATTTAATGCCGTAAAGTTTTGAGCATAACCAGCATTGGGATCAGTCACGGTAATGGTTGCCGTAACACTATCGGTCAGGCCATCATTGTCAGTAACAGTGACTGTCTCGGTATAAGTGCCCGCACTGGCGAAGCTCAAAGTCGTCGAGGAAGAACTACCACCACTGCTCCAGCTATAGGAAATCACACTACCGTCGCTATCAGTAGAGCTGCTGGCATCCAGGGTGACACTCTGATTGACTTCTACTGTGCTGGATACTGGAGTCACAGTTGCAGTGGGTGCCTGCTGGGAAGAGACCTCGGTGATCGAATAGGCCAGAGTCTCATCATTTACTTCAATGAGGTAGTTACCGGTTACAGAGGTATAAATATCTTCTCCGGTTTGATCCAACGTGCCATCAGCACCATCGTCACCGTAATTTTCGGCCCAGTCACCATAGATATCCAACTTAAAGCGTTGGTCTGCCTGGCCATCAAAATTAACCACCAATTGCCAGGTATTATCTGCTACCAATTCAAAAGCTGTTGCTTCCCAATTATTAGCTGTGCCACGGAAATAAAGGCTGGGGAAACCCGTCCCAGAACATTCTTCACCACAGGAACCAGATAGCTGCCCACCGTGAATGGCAGCAGCGGAATAAGCTGCAACATTGAAGGTGGCATAGCCATTGCTGCCTACGGAAATAACATCGCCACTGCACTCATCATCTCCCGCCAGGACATTGCAGTAGTCCCCTGCAGGAAGGCCTGTATACAGTGTCTGGCTGAAAGAATTACCCTCATTATTGATAACGACATAGCCTTTATCACCGCGTCCAAAGGCAATCTGGTTATCTCCGTTATCCCACCAATTTTCCATACTGGTGCCATCGGTATAGTTACGGAAACCCACCATATTGGCAATATTGCCCCATCGGTGTTGGCAGACCCACTCATCATTTTCACAACTATCGGGACCATTACTCGGTGGCCCGGCATTTTCATCGGTAAATTCGTAACCAGACATCACTTTGGGATAGCCGTAAGGGTGTGCCAACATAAATACATTAGCCAAATTGTATTTCGCCCCGTCCTTATAAGTAAGGTTGCCCCCACCACCATGACCGCGCTCACGATCATGATTATCAATAAAAGTAACGGCCTCGCCAGAGTTAAGCAGCCCCCAACTTTCACCGAGACTGGAGAGATTCTTTATCTGTCCATTAAAATTACTGGCCACATCAGTGCCATACTTAAATTCAGTCACATGGCCCAGGAAAGTGTAATTGTACGGCTGGATCTCAGAAGCTTCGCCAGCTGCGCCGATTACCTCAGAAAAAATCCACGGATTGCCGGCCTTGCTCATTATTCCGTACATGTCGCTGGGGGACATATGTTTAACACCATCCACACGGAAGCCATCAACACCCATACCCTGCAATTTATTCAGATAATCCGCTATTGTTTGCTGAACATAGTCATTGCCTGTGTTTAGGTCTGGCATGCCTTCCAATCTGCAATTCCAAACAGTATTAGCATCACCATAGCCGTCAATTGTACAGTTATCATGATAATCCCATGAGGAAAATTCCGGATGGTTAGCCTCGGACCAATCAGTTCCTCCCCAACCTGTGCCACTCCCGTCCCAGACTGCAGTATGGTTGATCACTGCATCCGCATAAACTTTAACCCCTGCCGCATGACAGCGATTAATCATATCCTGCAACTCTCCCTCAGTACCACTACGGCTAGTGAGGTTGGTATAGGTTACCGGTTGGTAGCGCGCCCACCAGGTATGGTAAGAAATGTGCTCTTGGGGAGGAGAGATCTGTACTGCGTCAAAACCTTTTGGACCCAGGAAATTCTCACACTCATTGGCAATATCATTCCAGCTCCATTCGAACATATGCACAAAGGCTGTGCCTGCACTGGCATGGGTGCTGGATATGGCTCCGAGTACGATACTCGCACCTCCCAGAAGTCCTTTTAACGGAAATTGTTTTTTCATTTTAGCTTTCCTTTTTCTCTCATCTGTAGCCGTTATTTTTTTGTATAAGGAGAACCCCAGGGGCAGTTGCCCACCAATGATTAATGGCTCTCCATTTCTACATAAGTAGGGTCAACCTATAAGCACGCCTTTTCCCAGGCGCTTGCAAATACTTGGATTGCATTCGCCCCACAGTAGGAGCTAGAAATATTCTCCTCAGGCGACACAACCAATAGACATTCGCTCAAGAAAAGAATTTGTAAGAAGCACCGCAAGCGGCGAAGAAAAGTTTAGGCTTATCATCACAGGTGACCATTTATTATTTTTTGCAATTCAAGCCGGACATTTAGGAACCAAACTAACAGTATCTAAACTTTTGGATTGCTATACCCGACCAATTGATCACTCATCCTGAGATATCCACAGACCACCAAAGGCATCAATAAACCGGTAATATGTGAACAAATACCGAACAACAGCGGTAATATGCACCTCCTGTGCTACTGCAACCCCAAAATCACAACTTTCGGGCTTTTGGAAGGCTAATAATCAGTGCTTGAGAGCACATCCTCCCTGTAGGGGGCGTAGTAGAAATTTGTGCTTGAAATATTGATCTTCGGCATGACTTAGTTTGAAAGGCTAAAAATTAAGCAATGTAGAACTGCTTAAATAAGAGGAAGTGCTTAGTGGCCATTAAATTTCATCACTAAGTCCGACAAACTAATTTATAAAATTACTAGTAAGAATAGTAGACGAGCCAACTCCCTCAGACACTGTAGATAAGCCTATAGACGCTATACACCCAGCAACAAAATACACAAGGTAAAACTATAGTAGCTTTGTGAAAAGCTATTTATTAAACCAACGAAGAAGTTATCCCTTACTACTTTATTAGTAACAATATCTACCTTGTGTAAAATGAAGTTTATAAAAATTTGGAATAATTTAAAGAATGGGACAATTTTATTGTTAGCGCAGGGGCACTCTTGTAATAACCTCAACGGATAGGAGAGATTTACGTCAGTAACTACTGCCATAACTGTACGGAACCATTATATAGATGAGTAGTATGGTACCGACTAAAGAATCAGAGAAAATCAAGTTAATCCCAAAATCCTGCGATGTATACAAAAGATGTAATACAGATTCTAACGCTTCAAAAATGTATGGGGCCCTTTAGGTGGAGAAAAGGTTTGAGCTAAATAAAAAACCAATCTTGGGTATCATCGTTTATAAGTAGAGTCTAGGCAAGGCCTGACAAGAAACTGAAATATCTACTCAACGTTTATATTTCCTAAAAAGTAACATGGCCTCAGTACCATCGGTAAAGCTAGTAACGAGAATATACCTCGCTACCCAGTCATCTTCACTTCTATAACAGCAAGCTCAGACATACATCTGAGAATCTTGATCTACCTCAATACCCCCACCCCCAACTTCGCCATTATGCGCAACAAAATTATTCGATGAGATAGGCGCCAAATTCGACAAATGGGACAGTCAGGTACTCGGGCTGACCACCCCATCATGGTAGATTAGACCTCTTGGTCAACTGCAGGTCGCACTGGCCAGTAACACGCTTAGTTGAGGAGAAAAAATGGAGCAGCAAAGCACCGTATTCGTTGTAGTGGACCCTAACGATGAGAAGCATGTAGCTCTGGAGCGAGCCCTGATCACTTCACGTGGACGCAATCCTCAGCCGCGACTGGCTGTATTCGTCGCAGTTGATGGTGAAGCGGTGGATACCCGTGCAGTTAACGACCACCTATTTCGCGATGAATCGTGGTTCCGTGAACAAATTCGTGAACCCATCTCAGAAGCTGGTCTTTCCTGTGAGATCACTGTTTGCTGGTCCAGCGATTGGCAGGCGGCCATCGTACAGGAATCAAAGCGTTGCAACGCAGAAATGATCTACCTACCAGTACACGCGAAGAACAGCCGTCGCTTTACCTTCGCCGAGTCCAAGTGGCGAGTCCTGAAAACAGCGCGCTGCCCAGTGGTATTGATTCGCCCCGGCGCCAAGGACGAGCGCAAAGTAGTGTTGGCTACCGTTAACTACCAGGCAAAAACCCTCGAGCAGCGCGAGCTCAATCGCCAGATCAGCGAACGCGCGACCTATATCGCAGGTCATTACGGAGCAGAGCTACACCTCGTAAATGCTTTCCTGGATTCCATGCTCTACCCAGATCGCGGTGCTTTGGCCAAGCTTGCCGATAAAACCGGTGTCCCCACCCATCGTATTCACGTAAAGCGCGGCTATACCAGTGATGTTGTTGAGGAAGTGGCCCGTGAGATCGATGCAGACCTGGTCGTGATGGGAACCATGAATCAGTACGGCGAGACCGGTTCATTCCTGCGTGGCAATACTGCCGAGCGTGTAATTGGCCAGTTAGACGTTGATGTGATGGTATGTAACCAATTCACCACAACAACAATGAACAACGATTAAGTCATCCCATTTTCAAGGATGCTGAAAGCCCCAGCAGTGCTATCTGCAGGGGCTTTCTTTTTTGGATTTACTGCAATTTAGCCGATAGCAGTAGCAAAGTTCCCTCAGTATCAAAAGTCACCCGACCATCCTCAACTTTGGCTCGCTTGCCCGAGTAGTAATCGGTCAGTTCGATACCATCGGCAAACACACCTTCAACTGATACGCTCTTTTCACCCGCAGGCAGTTCCATCGCCACAACTACTGGCTGCTCACCAGATAAGGTACGGGAGAATGTATAAGGCTTATCCGCCAGCTTCTGGTGTACACCAGCGCCAACTGCCGGGTGCGATCGACGAAACTGCCCAAGCTTCTGCCAATGAGCCAGCAATGCACGGGTTTCCGGCTTTTCCAAGTCATCCCAGTTCATATTGGTGCGCATAGAGGCGTCGCCGAATGCGCGATCATCAATCATGGGGCGCGCCAGTTCATCACCGTAATATATCTGCACTGCACCGGGCGCCAACATCAGTTTACTTGCGGCACTCAGTGTGTGCTGACGCTCGCGGTCAAATGAGTGATGGTCATCGTGGGAACCTAGATAATTTAGGACACCGAACCCTTTTAGTTCACCACTATTCAAGGCGGAAGAATAGCTGGAGAAAATATCGTCCGCTGGCTTGCCCGCAACCTGGGCAAAATCGAAGTTAATCAGACTGTCAAAACCATACTGATAAAAGTCCACTTTCCGGTCGCTATAATCGTAAGAGCGACCAACACTGGGACCAAAGTTGTTAACGCCGAAATGGTAAACCTCACCCACCATAAAGAAATTGCGATCGTCCAATTTCTTCTTCGGGTTCTCAGCCTTCCACTCCGCCAGGGCTATATCCGCTTCGTTTTTCAGTATTGCCCAGGCTTGTGGCTCTACGTGTTTGACGGTGTCCACACGAAAACCATCGACACCGTATTCACGCACCCAGTCGGTTAACCACTTGATCAGGTAATATTTGGGGGCGCGGGGATAGCCAGTGCGCTCGAAAAAGGCATCCAGTTCACGCTGCTCTTGCTGCAGGCGGCCTTCTTTTTTCCACTTTGCCACCAGTTGCGGCGGCAACTCGACATCTTTCTCGCTCTCCGTGAGGATATCCGTCAGGTTCGCGTGAATTGCACACTCAACATTGCCGGCATAGTCAGACCAGTCGCATTGCTGGCTATTGCGCAGCCAACTCGAGGGCCATCTGGAATCCTGTTCAGTGACTGGCCCGGTGTGATTGAGAATTACATCCAGCAATACGCGAATCCCCTGGCTGTGAGCTACCTCAATCAATTCTGCCAGTTCTGCTTCGGTGCCAAAGTTAGCATCTACGGCAGTCCAGTCCTTAGGCCAGTAGCCATGGAAAGCGTAGGTGCGTTTATCGGACTCATTGTAGCCATGGATGTTCTCAATCACCGGGGCCATCCAGATAGCATCGACTCCGAGATCATTAAAATACCCCGCTTCAATTTTCTCGATAACGCCGCGCAGATCCCCTCCCTCAAAGCCACGCAGGTATGCCGCATCGTCTTTGCGGCCGTAGGGGAAGTCATTGCTGCTATCGCCGTTATTAAAACGGTCCGGCAACATAAAATAGACCGTCGCATTGCGCCAAAAAGGATCTACCGGCTCTGCAGCCACGGCAGCTTGTACACCACCCAGCATCAGGCCAATCAATAAGCTGGTGAATTTTCCCATTGTTCTCTCTTTTATTCGCCGCCCAGAATTATTCAGAAGCTCCCCAGGCCACTCTAATAGGCCCAGTAAATCAAACATCCTCCCGCGCGGGGGCGTAGGCACTGCGCAGGGTTCAAGACCGGCAATAAGGTTGTGCAATTACCCCATAGTAAAACTATTTTGCGAGCGGCGCTTTTGCAGAGTAATGTAAAACCAGCAGATCGCGAGAAACCGCAGCGCTTTGTCGTGGTCCAAGCGTCACATTCTGTTAGCAGTCAAAGGAGGCAGGGAATGTCGGAACAACAATCTAGGCAAGGGTGGATCATCGGCATTATTGTGGTGGTCGTTGTCGCTGCAGCAGCCTATTGGCTCTGGACCGGCGAGGAAAAGAAAAAAGAAATTCCCACCATCGGTGTTGTCGAAGAACCCCAAACTGCTCCCGAGCCAGAAGCCCTGGCACAACCTGAGAGCCAGGAACCAGCCCAACCGCCCGAGGAGCCGGTCATCGAAGAGGAGCCCGGCAGAGAGCCACCTCCCCCCCTGAACGAGAGCGATAAGGCCGCATATGACGAATTAATGTCCTTGGCACCCGACGGCGCCTTGTCCCGCTGGCTGGTACCTGATGAAGTAATACGTAAATGGGTAGCCGCTGCCAACGCAGCATCCCGTGGTGAGTTGATTCACAAGCATCGCCCGCTGAAAACCATTCGCGGCCCCATCACCGTTACCGGGTCATCCGCTGAAGGCTACCAGCTGTCCCCGGAGAACTATCGCCGTTACGACCAACCAGTACGATTGTTCGCACTGGCTAACACTGATGCAATCATCACCTTGTATCAATACTGGTACCCCCGTTTAGCTCAGGCCTACGGCGAGCTGGGGATTCGCAACAAGTCATTCCACCAGGTGGTGATTGGAGCAATCGACAATGTACTGGCAGCGCCAGATGTTGAAGGCCCTATTCAATTGATACGCCCGTCGGTGTATTACAAATTTGCCGATCCAAAACTGGAAAAACTCCCTGGAATACAAAAGCTGATGATCCGCATGGGCCCCGACAATGCAGCCCGAGTTAAGGAAAAGCTGAAAGAGATAAAGGCTAAGCTCGAAGAAATGCCCGTTCAGGAGCAAACCCAATAAGCAGATCTCAGGTCACTCAGCTTACAAGCTGGGTGGCCTCCCACCTTCAAGATTCGGTTGTTTTTTAACCATTTCATCGCCTGGACACAACAAACCCTGCCTTCATCAATTTGAACCTCCGAAAAACTTATTCAAAACGCCAGCGGTCATAGCCATTCGATACTCAGCCCATAGCCATTGGGGTATATTACCGGCTGTTCACTTAACGATCCCAACACCAAGCGGTAACGGAGCGCCGCTGCCAAACGGCAACAGGCACTGCCCTATAGGGAAAGATCCAGGGTTCAACAGAAGCGAATCAATCGTAGGGTGCCCCGCGTGCCTCTTCTGCTTACTCCCCACCCAAGATCTATTCTGTCTCCGCCGGTATAGGCTGTAGATAACAATCGAGGCTCATTTTGAAATATCGTTCCTTCGGCCAAATTCTGGCTGTGACTCTCTTATTTGCTGTGTCGCTGGCCCAGGCTACCCCTGAAATTAACATAGCCCCAACACCCACTTGGGTGGATGCCGTCGATCTCTCGAGTAGTGTCACTGCACCCGAAGGCAGTGTTAGGTATCACCTGAGCAACTCCCAGATATCCCATACGAACGAACAACACCAATACTATTTTCAGTTGGTGATGGAGCCCCTCAATCAGCAGGGGGTTAAACAGGTATCGGAACTGAACATTAGTTTTTACCCCGCGTTCCAGCAGCTGGTCGTTCACGAAATTACCGTCACCCGCAATGATCAAGTGATTGATCGCCTGGACAAACAGGACTTCAAGTTATTCCAGTCTGAGCAGGAGCTGTCCAGCAAACTCTACTCTGAAATGTGGAATGCGCTTTACATTCTTGAGGATATCCGACCCGGTGACAAAATCTCCTACGCTTATACACTCGAGGGAAGCAATCCTATTTTTGAACGCGGGGATTTTGGTACTTTCTACCTGTCATGGCCGGATGCCATCGACAGGCGCCATGTAAAAATTACCAGTGACAACAAGCTCAACTACCGTTTTAACAATGAAAAAGTACCGGTGAACGTTACCCGCAATAACGGCACTTACCAGTACACGCTGGACCTGAAGCAGGTGTCTCCGATACTTCAGGAGGGGGAATACCCTCACTGGCATGACCCATTCAACTACATCCAATATTCAGGCTATAACAGCTGGGCTGAAGTGAACGACTGGGCAATGACACTCTACGATATTGACCTTTCCCTGCCAAAGGAACTCACCCGGCAATTGGATCAATGGCGTGTAGAGGAAGGCCTTGAGGGAGCGGTCAGCAAGGCTATTACCTACGTTCAGGAGGATATTCGCTACTTTGGGATCGAGTTTGGAATCAACTCACACCAACCGCGAACGCCGAGAGAGACTTTGGATAAGCGCTATGGCGACTGTAAAGACAAGGCCATATTAATAACCGCCATGTTGTCTCACCTGGGGGTTAACTCTTACCCCGCTTTGGTGTCTTCAGGACGCGGGCGTGACCTTGCCAATGATATCCCCTCTCCCAGTTCGTTTGATCATGTAATCAGCGTCATTGAACTCAATGGACAAGATTATTGGGTTGACGGCACCGCTTCCGGACAGGGCTCTAATATCAAGAGTAAAGGCTTCTTTGATTATGAATTGGCACTCCCCATTCGAAAGGGAACCCGAGCATTAAAACAAGTAACCACGATTTATCCCGCCAATGGCACTCTGCAACTGGATGTCACCGAAAATTTTGAAATCAATGCCAGTGCCAATACCGCAGGGCTAACTGTTGAGTCCACCTACAGCGCTCTCAAAGCGGAGCAGATGCGTCAATTTTTCCAGTCAGCGGACTCTGAATACATAAAGAGTAATTACGCAAACTTTATGGCAACTTACTACCCCGGTATTGAAATCACATCCAATATCAAGCACCAGGACAATCGGGGTGAAAATATACTTCAGGTATCGGAGCTATATGAGATCAGTGATTTTGCCGAGTTGAACTCTGCCCGGAAGATTTTCTCACTGTATGGCTCCAGTATCGCCTCTTATATTACCAGCCCCCAGAAGCGTATTCGCCAGAGCCCATTAGCGCTGGCACATCCTGTGGATATCAACCACAAAGCAGTAGCCAAAATTACTGGAGAGGTTTTGTGGAGAGAGGAATCCCAGGATCTACAGATAGACAATCCCTGGTTCACCTTCTCCAGAACCTCCGATCATATTGGCAATAACATCTCGGTGAACTACGCCTTTAAATCCAAAGCGGACCATGTCCGCAATACGGATATTGCCGAGTATATGGAGCAACTCGATAAACTGGATGAAGCACTTCAATATCAGTTCTGGGCCAAGGGCGATAATTCGAATACTCAGGAAACCAGCAAGGCAATGAAAAACCTGGTTAAGTCACTGATCAGGAAGTAAATAATGAAAAAATTCCTTTTTGCCCCCGTTATTTACTTACTGGCCTCTTGTGCGGCCCACACTTCCATCGAACCCGGCGATAGTGAAATAAGGCTGCTAACCGAACAAATTGCTAGCGCTCCAGATACAGTTGCTTATGAGGATTTCTGGGTTGCCTATCTTGAATCTCAGCAACCCCTGAATAATATCGCGGCCAGAGAGCGCTACCAGGCGGAGCTATCCGCGATTGAATCTGGGGATAAGTCTTGTGAAGCCGTGGACTGGAAGGCCGTAACAAACAACAACATCCTGTCACTGACGCCCCATCTCAGCGCTGCAGAATGCTATGAGTCTGTGGGACAGTTAGAAGCCGCCAACTACCATAAAAACCTGTTTGAATTTATTGCTACTGGTATCCTCTCCGGACGCAGTGGTGAGTATAGCTACAGTGCCTTTGAGGTCGGGAGCTGGGCAGATGCAGAAGACCTGCTCACCATATCCGGCTATGAAATTATTGATAGCTATTTTGAATTTGCAAATAGTCGCAATGCTATATACCGCGTATATAACGTAAAGGAAGTAGGCGGCTATCAGGTATCGAAAATCTACTTCGATAATGCCCGCTTTCTACACCGACTGCTCGCGATCAGGTATCCATTTGCCGGCACATCAGATCAGCTCTATACAGATGTGATCCAGGTACTAACCTCTACAGATTATGCCGCTCGACACGCCGAAGGCATTGTATTTCATGCGGAGGGGCAGTATCCACAGGCTGAACAGGCTTATCTAGACGCTATTATTATGGGATCCATTTCCGCCAATATCAGTTTAGGGCGGCTGTGTCTCAGTGGCAAAACTGAAAAATTCGCAGTTAACGAGTGCGCACAATTATTTGTTGCTGCTGCGGACTTGGGGCTCGAAGAGGCAAAGGTTTACCTAGCCTATATAGCCTTTATGGGCCTGGGAATTGATCCGGACAAAGAATTAGCAACTTCACTACTCTCCAGTGCCGAACAACACTTGAAGAAAGGCCAGGCGGAGTATGAACTCTACTCCCTTTTTGCGTCAGAGGAATTTAACTCAGCTAATGAATCCGGTGCTACACAATTCTTGCAAGCCAGCGCTAATAAAGGTTACCCCGTAGCCCACTTTACCCAGGCTATTGGTTACCTTGAACAGAATGATTACTATCAATTTGAACAGCTTATTCAAAAAGCTTCCGGTAACGGCTTTTCCCCAGCCCAGTTTTTTTATGCCAGCTACCTGCTGGAGAAGAAAAAAGAAACTAGTAAAGGCATGGCGCTTCTCAATGAGGCTGCAATTGCAGGAAACCCCGCCGCACTCTTTGAGAGAGGGCGTATCACACAACTAGGCGCCCATGGCCAACCGGTTAATATCAATCAATCTATCAGGGACTATCAAGCTGCGGCATATCGCAATCATCTTCCTGCACAATTAAAAATGGGGATCCTGCATTCCAAGAATATTATTGCAAATGCCAACGCCGATATTGCCTATGCCTGGTATTTATTGTGTGGACGGGCCGGCCACCTGGAGTGTATTACCAATATGGGTTACTCCGCGGAATATGGCTATGGAGTAGAAAAAAATTCGGCTCATGCAGCAGAGCTCTACAAGCTTGCTGCAGCGGAAGGGTCAGTCAATGCCACAGCCAGACTGGGTGAACTCTACTTAACTGGTAACGGGGTAGAAGAAAACTTAAGGCAAGCAATCTACTATTACACTCAAGCAGCGGAGGGTGGACTGGCTACCGCCATGAATAAGCTGGGACTTATATATCTGAGTTCTGATAATGGCGCTATCAAAGATTATTCTAAAGCTCTGTATTGGTTCGAACAGGCATCGAGCAAAAATTCAAAGTATGGATACTATAACCAAGCCCGTATGTATGAACAGGGACTCGGTGTGGAGGCCAATCTGGATGAAGCGCTATCCCTCTACGAGAAGGCATCCCAAAGAGGTCATGGTTTGGCCTCACTTAAAATAGCTGAAGCTTACAGCCTAGGAGAGTCCGTCGATAAAAACCTTGACCAAGTACTTCACTATTTGAAATTAGCTACCGAACAAAGTGATGATCGGCAATTAAAGCAGATGCTGAAACGCTGTAGCGACACAAAAGATTGCAATATCTCACACCTAAAACAATTTCTAAGTGAGCTATCTACAGAATAAAAACAGTTAAGTGGTCAACTATCTACACCGAATAGTTGACCACCTTCAACTTGCCACGTATTTAAAAGAAGATAATTCGTCTCATGAGAGACATATCGTGAGCCCTCGTTATTAGCTCGAATATCGACATCCATATCCCATTTGACCCTAAGTATATTATATTTTTTCTTCCCATTTTTTGTGCTTTTTGCCAACAAGTTCCTGGATTTCAATTTCGCAATCTGAGAAATCTCAAATTCCTCATAAAATTTAACTCTACTATTTATTTTAAAAATACAGGCTTCCTCTAGGGACGATCCATAGCGTCATTTCTTGTTTAAAGAAAAGTCCTACTTCAAAAGCAAGTCAGCCATCACAGAATATGACTGACAGCTCTTTATACTCCGCGCCAATTATATTTGGTTTAACCGATCTATCGAGGCGATATGACCTATTCACTGAAGTTACTCTCAGCTATCAGTTTATCTGTATTTCTTACTGCTTGCGGTGGGGGCGGAAGCTCCGATGACAACGAACCTGACGGCACTCCAGTAAGCAGCGATAGCGATTCAGGGGCAAACTCTGACGGCGATGATGATGGCAATACTAGCTCTGATGATGACAGCTCCAGCTCTGATGATGATGACAGTTCAGATTCGGATGACGACGACGGCGATAACTCCCCTAGCATAAGCGGTGACAGCGGCAGCGTCAGTGAAGATGTCGAGACAACGGTTTCAGGGCAACTAGTCGATAACTCAAACAGCAATCAAACCTTTGAATCCGGAAATTTTCAAGGGACTTACGGAGAGCTTGAAATATCCAGCGATGGCAGCTGGACCTATACCTTGGACAGTGAACTATCCGATCCAATTACTGGCTCAGAATTAGTGACCGACGCATTTAATATTGGTATCGGCTCCAGTGATTCAGAAGCCACTATATCCATTTCCATAACCGGTTACGACGATGCCTACACGTTCAACCCCGCCAGCCCACTGGCCACTTTGATTGTTGAAGGTAAGGAATTTTCTTCGGGAACATTCCTTTTGGAGGATGTCGATGGCAATACTCCGGAGTTTGTCGAGGAAACTCTTAACGGATCCTACGGCGATTTCAAGTTATACAGCAACGGAGATTGGGAATACAGCCTGAATGATTTTGCAGACAGTTTAAAAAATGGTGAAACGACAGAAGATACCATTTCATTCCAACTTAGCGATGGCACTACTCAATCGATTACCTTCTCTGTCGTCACTTTAGAGCCTGATGAAAGCAGTATCGTATTCATTTTCATGAACTTCTCTGATGCTGTACCTACAGATACCACTGATATCTCTGATATTGCAGATATGGTCTTTAACGATGAAGACTCTCTCGATAATACCTACCTAAAGAATTCATTGGGACAACTAAAATTCCTGCGCCATCGCATCAGCGACAGCTCCCTGGAGCATTACTGCTATGGAGAAAGTAGCAATGAAGACAGCTCCATTGACTGTATCATTTACAACATCCCAGATAACCAAGACGGTGGCACTTTAAGTGTCGACGATGCGGCAGCCCGCTCCAGCCAGGGAGGAGAATATACAGACGGAGGATACACTTGGCGTGACAGTGCAACAGAATGGGCGGAAACCAATTTAGTTGATAACAATAACAACCCTATCAACCTAAGCGACTGGCGCCACCGTGTTTACATCTACCCACCAAAGGCCAAGAGTGCTGAGCTGGTTGGGGCTGGTGTCGCCTCTGTTGGTGGTAAGTGGAGCATCGTTACCGCTTATACAGACCAGATAATAATGGGCCATGAACTTGGCCACAATATTGGACTCAGCCACGCAGGCAATGACGACAACAATGATGGCGATACCATTGATAGTGGCGAAAGCGAGTATGGAACAGATGGAAGCTTCATGGGGAACGCCTGGACTTCGCGCTTATTTGGCAGTGGTCACCGAGAGTACATGGGCTGGTATGATTTATTCCCCGAATATACCCAAACGGTAGCTCAGACCGCCGGCAGCGCAGAAGAGGTGGAGATTGAGGCTATTGAGCTGACTGCGGGAGAGCTCTCAGGAAATCTGCCCCAGCAGTTGAAAGTTGAAAGTGCGGGTAGTCAGAATGGAAAAGACTACTACTACGTGAACTACCATGTAGGCCATGACATACTGAACCCATCGTCTCATATGGAAAATTCAGTATCTGTTCATTATCTCGATAATAGACTATTTAACCATGTAGCAGAACTCAAGGAGCCAGGAGACAGCTTTACCGACTCAAATATTGGCTTAACCATTGAGTTTCAATCTATGGCCTCAGACAAACAGTCGGCCACTATCTTAGTCAGTTACAGTGATTAGACTATAAATCCGTTACCGTAGGATAAATACTATGAAAAAGTTCATTCTAATAGCGTTTGCATTGAGCTTCTCCCTGTTTGTACAAGCAGAGGAGATTGTAACTGGCACCTTGGAAGAAATTATCTCTGAAGATTTTGAAACAGGAAAATCCGAGCGTAAGTTTTCCCTGAAAGATGAGCAGACTGGCCGCTACTTTTTCCTGGATGCCGATGAGGCCAAGCTCAAAGGTATGAAATCTGGAGATCGAGTTAAAATTCGTGGTGAGCGTGGAGAAAAGCACATACTACGTATAAAAGAGTCAGAGAAAATAGAAGTAAAGGATAGCGAATAGTCATTTATTAATTAAAAACGATTCACCTCCCTATCTGATTGAAGTGGAATAGTGCTCAGAGATAACCCGAGCACTATTCCAGATTTTCTTCTACCCCACCCTTAATTGATTTAACTGATCCATGTGCGGCATAAAGTTCAGAGCACAGCGGCGGTTAAAATCCTTGATTTCTTCCAGTTTATATTTATGTGCAAACTCATTACCTGGACGCAACTGTTCCTGCCCCGGGTAAATCCCCTTGCCAGTCAACAGGCAATTCCAGGATACATTCGGGAAATAGACATCCAGCTTTTGATCCAGTAGTTCATCAGTAATATTCTTGCCTGCCATCCAGGACATCAAGATTGAACGCAGGGAGGGAGATATCTTTTCATTAGTGCCATTGGCAGCCCAATAATCCGTATCTGTTCTCGAACTAATACGGTAGTGACAGACGATATAGTCCCGCACTGCATCAAAACGAGCGCTGATACGATTATTAAAATCATCCCTATACTTATCTGTATGATCACCTTTGTTATAGGCCTCTATAAAGCGCACAACAGTCTCCTGAACCATATCAAGCGCCGTTGCCTCCAAAGGCTCAATAAAGCCTTGGGAGAGCCCCACCGCCAGGCAGTTCTTGGCCCAGTGTTGGGCAACCCGCCCCACCTTGAACTTTAATCTACGCGCCTCGACATCACTGTCCAACAACCCCAAGTAAGCGCGAAATTCCGTTTCTGCTTTGTCATCGTCGACAAAGCTAGAGCTATAAACATAGCCGTTGCCATTGCGATTAGTCAGTGGGATTTTCCAGGCCCAGCCATATTTCATCGCAGTAGAAATAGTATGCGGTGCATACTCTTTCTCCTGATCTGTAGCAAATACAACCGCAGAATCGTTAAACAGACTCTCAGCGCTACTAATAAAAGGAACCTTCAGGGATTGTTGTATAAGACTTCCACGAAAGCCGGAACTATCCACATACAGATCCGCTTTAAGAACCTCACCATCAGTAGTTTTCAGGTGATCAATATTCCCCTGTGCATCGAGCATGGCGCCAGCCACTGTCGCCACCTTATAGCGAACGCCTTTCTGTTCTGCAACACGACGCAGGAACTGGCCCAATAAACCAGAATCAAAATGGTAGCCATAGGCAATTTCAAAAGGGAAGTTTTCCGGCGCGACTGGAGATAATTTTTGCCGAATCATCTCAGTGGCCAGAAAGAAGTGGTCCGGGTGCCCCTCCAAGTCAACGCCTTTCCTGCGCAGGTAACTATTATGAAAAAATGCCGGAATAGTAAATTGGTCCGGCTGGCCGACAAAGGGATGAACATACTCGGTAAAGCCCGGTTTGACCGACCAATCCTTAAAGGTAATACCGACCTTGTAAGTAGCGTTACAAGCAGGCATCCACTCCGATTCGCTAACTCCTATAGTCTCCATAAAACCCTTTAGTGGCGGAGTTGATCCCTCCCCCACACCGATAATCCCAATATCCGGTGATTCCACTAGGGTGATTTCAAACCCTTTATTCTGCCAATGGGTCGCCATCAGATTGGCGGTTATCCAGCCAGCGGTACCCCCGCCAAGAATAATTATTTTTTTGCGTTGATTGCTCATGGCGACCCTCAAAAATTCGGCACCGCACTTATTGTCGGGCCCTTTAATATTTAAAAAAAACCGCCCGGCAAGCGTAGCTCAGCGGGCGGTCTTTTATCACATCTTCGGTTTACACCGAAAGAACCAGTGATACTTAGTAGCTATAGTTCAAGCCGAGGTAAAACTGACGCCCAAACTCAGTGTATTCACCGAGGATGCCATCTACGCCATAAGATTTCACATCAGCTTCATTCGTCAAGTTATTACCGGATAAAACAACATCAATACCATTATCAAAGGCATAGGATATTTGTGCATCCACAGTTGTATATTCACGAGCCGGAACTACTGTAGAGCTACCAGGGATTGGCATTACTTCTGTAAATTCGTCTCTATAGCGCACATTTACATGACTGCTGAAGTTCCCAACATCCCAAAATACTGTAGTACTCCAGACGTTCTCAGACAGGCCTGGCAAAGGCATTGTCTCGCCAGCGAGATTACCACCGGTAACCTCAGTCTCACTTTCTGTGTAAGAATAACTAGCGGTCATACCTAGCCCAGATAGAATTCCTGGGAGCTGATCAAAGGTTTTGGTACCAGCCAGCTCAATGCCGCGAATATATCCCCCCTTATCATTATTCACGTAGGTTTCAAATGCACCAGCTTCAAAGCCTTCCGGAACATCGATACCTAAAGATTCAAACAAGGCTGTACGCTCAGACTGGCTGTCGAGGTAAATATACTGCTTCTCGATCAGGCTCTCGATATCTTTCCAGAAGATTGCTGCAGTAACCGCGCCACCATCTTCAAAGTAGTGTTCATAAGCTAAGTCAAATTGATTCGCACGGAAGGGATCGAGGTAGGGAGATCCTTTGGTCCAAACATTATAATCATTCTCTCCCGCTGAGTTCCAAGAACCTGCACCGCCCTTTAGCTGACCAACCGGTGGGCGCCCCATAACTTTTGCAGCAGCGAAGCGAATGTAATCTTGTTCTGATAACTCAAAGTTTAAATTTAATGAAGGCAAGGTATCAGTATATTCAGGGCCATACTCGACATGGCCATAGTCGGTGCTAGTCACACCCAGATCATCAGTAATCGCGGTACCAAGGCCATCACCAATTTTTTGGATACCCTTTGATTTAACGTCTGTTTCGACAACACGCACTCCAAAGTTACCGGTTACGGGTATACTTCCCAATTGGGTATCAATATTCGCCATCGCATAGTAGGCGAACACTTCTTCAGTTACTGCACCGGACTCAATGTAAGTCCAATCCTTACCATTACTGAAAGTTTTTACACCGTGGTAGTTACCAGCACCAAAAATGCTTGACGCAAGACCATCCATGTCAGTGATAACGAAATGATCGGGAGCACCGTCAACGGATTGAACTTTTACGAAACCATCCAGCTCCTGTGGCATACATTCAATTTCTGAAAGGTTGTCTTCACAGTAACCGTTATACTGCCCATCGCGGCTACCATACAGGAAGGTTCCACGGTCAGAATCAAAAGTTCTCTCAGAGTAACGAAGACCAGCTTCAATAGAGGCGATCGCTCCCCATTCCAAGTCAAATTGGTAGTCCAGTTTGAAGGCTTCAACCTCGTCAGTGTACTCGTGAGGATACTCCTCATATCGAGAAAGACGCATAGTATCCAGGTCAGTAAAATCTACCCCGGCAAAAGCAGCTGAAGGTATACCATCACCTTTCATTGAGTAAGCAAAGCTTTGATTTGCCGCTTCCTGCCAAGTCTCCAGTTCACCGCTACCGTCATACCCCAAGTCATACGCATGCATGGACACAATCTGGTCCTTGCGAGTCTTGGTGCCTTCGCTGTATGAATAATCGAAAGTTAAAGTATGCTGATCAGCAAAACTCCACTCCAAATTTAAGCCAATACTGTCACTGTCTGCCTGGGTGGATTGATCTTCAGAGCGCGCTTCAAACCAAGGACCAACAGTTGTATCGGTGACAGTTGCCGTGCCTGAGGTTGCAACTCCCCCATCTACCATTCCATTAAGGGTGTAGCCATCGGTCTTTTCTAAGTTGCCAACAGTAATACCGTGGCGAGTATCAATCCGCTCAAATTCAGACTTGAAATAGTCAAGCTGAGCCTTGAAGTTATCTGTAGGCTGGAATACAACACTCGCCAGATAGCCATCGCGAGTATCTGTACCTGTTCCAGCCTGCCATTGGTAGGCTCGAGGAACATTTACTTCCTCTTCATCTTCCGTAGTTCCAGTGAAATATCCGAGCTGATCGTCAGCACCTGCACGAGCTTTGGTAAAGTTGTTCGGCTGCTCAAGGTGGGAATAACCCAGGGCGACGCCCACCTTGTCATCCATAAATTTACCCATGTACGACAGCGTGACACGCTCACCGAACTCGTCGGCACCGACGTCGTCTGCTGCGTCGTTAAACGACATGCGTACATTGGCATTAAAGTTGTGTTCTTTCTCGGCGTCGAGAGGATTGGCTGTTTTCAGCTCTACAGAACCCGCTACACCACCTTCAATATGAGAGGCTTTCGGAGTCTTGTAGACCGCCGCCTGATTAATCAGCTCAGCTGGGTACTGGTCAAAAGATATCCAGCGAGTACTTTCGGTATAACCACTGGTAGAGGCCTGCTCACGACCATTCAGAGTGGTCTGCAGGAAGTCGCCGTTCATACCGCGGATATTTAGCTGTGAGGACTGACCGTTGGATCGCACGGTGGTTACGCCGGGCAGACGGCCCAGGGCATCGGCGATTGATTGGTCGGGAAGAGATGACAGCGCGCCCGCATCTATCACATCGGCCACAACATCGGCGGCGCGCTTGGCTTCAACGGAGTCCAAAACGCTGGTGCGAATACCGGTAACTGTTACTTCTTCCAGTGTTTCCTGCTCCTGAGCATAGGCCCCAACCGAGGTGGACACGGAGGCCGCGATGGCAGCAGATAGCAAAGTGGGTCTGAGCGCCCCTTTACCTTTATTGGATAGACTCATCATCTTCTCCCTGGACTTATCGTTATGTTGAGACCCTGCATCCTAGGGCGGCCCCTAATCCATAACATCCTCCCCCGAGGGGGGAGGAGACGGGAAAAAGTGTGAGATCAATCACAGGTGTAATTTAATACACGTTTGTCAGGCCATAACCCAACAAAAGTAGCGGGCAATTACCCCTCAAGCTGTACTGCAGCGCCAATCAGAGCCTGATAACCCGCATTCAACGCGTATACCGGAACGGCCTCCATCCATTGAGCGACACGCCCTTTCGTCAGGAAACGCTGCTCAAACTCGCTCTCAGGTAGCAGTTCAGCGATCCTGGGCAGTATACCACCCCCCAAAAATACCCCGCCACGGGCGCCCATATACAAGGCCGCATCCCCGGCCGCACTGCCGAGGAAATTGAGGAAATCTATCAGAGCTTCACGGCACAGCGGATCTGAACCTTCAAGGCCTCGGGCACTGATATCGGGGGGCGTCAGGTCCTCAGCGATCTCTCCGTTCAGCTCGCAAACTGCGCGATAGAGATTAACCAACCCATTGCCCGACAAAACCCATTCGTTGAAAACGGGTAACTGGGTTTTCATCAGGATTTGCAGCAACTGCAATTCACGCTCAGTGGAGACTGTCAGGTTGGCATGCCCGCCCTCTCCCGCCAGCACATGGTATCGGCCATCGGCTTCAGCCAGTCCGGCAACACCGAGGCCGGTTCCGGGACCGAGCACCGCCATAGGGGCACCTGCCTGCCGGGGAGTATCGCGCAGTACCTGGTAATCTGATTCGGCCAGACGGGGCAGAGACTGAGCCAAGGCGGCAAAATCATTAATCAGCTCTAGGTGGGGAAAGCTAAACTCTTGCGCCAGCTCCCCGGCGTCAATAGTCCAGCCCAGATTGGTCATATAAACCTTTCCACCTGTTGGAGTCATCTCCAGCGGACCGGCTGCTGCAATACACGCCTTTTCCGGGCGCGGCTGGTTTAACCCATCAAGCCAGTGCTGTAGTGCTGCATCAAATCCCTCGAAGCGTTGGCAATCAACGACTTTGAGTTCTTCCAGCTGGTAACCCTCTGCTACAGGCTTGGCGATGGCAAATCGGGCGTTGGTCCCACCGATATCCGCTACGATACTCGTCATAGTTATCCTTCTAACTTCCCCCTAAAAAAGGCGATATAACTTAAGGCGTCAGACAAAATATTGCCAGCCCCAAAGCTTACTACAGAGGACAACTCACCCTATAAAGAAACCGCATGACCCCATGCATGACCCAGATAAGCTCGGTAAACCTCGCAACAGAAAACCAAACTGCAACTTTCAGTCACTTTATTTTAGCGATCAGCGGGGGGGATATTTTTCACGCTATCGGTAAACGAGCAGATTTCATCTTTACTAAATCGAGTATTGACTCGCTTCTGTGAGGCCGGTTGATAGCTAATACCCACACCGCTACGCCGTGCAACCTGGGGCCGAATGGGGCGGGGGCAAAAATTACCGCCACAGTTAGGGCAGACGTTACTGAGAAATGTCTCGACGCAGGGCTGGCAGAAAGTACATTCGTAAGTACATATCATCGCCTCTTCCGAGTTTGGCGGTAGATCTTTATCGCAATTCTCACAGTTCGGCCTTAACTCCAGCATCCCAGTTCCCTCCTTGTTCGCTAAATAATTTTTTGAAGTTTATTAGTCTTAATTTCTCGCTCAACCTCCCTACACAAAGGAAGTTATCCCAACAGAAAATAACTACATAAAACCTGTATAAGCTTTATATATGGAAGATTAAATAGCTTTTTATATTAACGACTTACTCTATCCAATAGTGGTATTAAAATGACAGTAAATCGACAAATTCCGACATGCTCAACTGTTACAAAATCAACATTGCAAAATGCTTATCCAAGCCATCAAATTGATGACTATCTCTTGATAAGATAACCACATTAATTAATTTCTAAGAAAGGAAAACCAACTTAGACACTTCCCTCAGATTCCACAACCAGAATGCGAGCCTCACCAACAGGATGAGCTACATGTTCCGTGCCCTCAGAAGCGTGGAATATATCACCAGGTTCAAGAAGTTCCGATTCGGTTCTACCTGCCACTTTGTAAAACATTTCTACATGACCATCGAGAACAGCGAAGACTTCCTGGCCATCATTGATATGCCAAATATAAGGTTTATTAGTCCAATGCAGTTTAGTGGTAATCCCGTTCATATTTGCGATAAGTTGCGATTCCCAGGGCTTACTACCGGTAAAATCTCTGCTACGCACTATTTTCATAATGTTTATTCCAATATCGCTTTATAAAATTTCCGGAACCATCATTTAGAGAGTCGGTAACTATAAGGCGGATTCTTCAGGCGCAGGTGAAGTCATGACACCATTTTCATCAGCCTTTTTTTCTGCCAGCTCATCAACTCGCCTCACCCCAAAAGTCACCGTTGGTGGAATTCCCATCCCCAGATCGATGTCCGCAACACGATAATTGCATCCCCTGGCTTTGAGAATGGCATTCACCTTCTCCTGCTTCTCAACCGCTTTGATAACGGTATTGGCTATTACTTCATCACTGCTAAAAGCGGTTACGGACTCATTGACCCTTTCACCGAGTTCCTTGGCTTTATCAAAAATACCCATAATTTCCTATTCCTTCTTTATTCATTCGCGGCCGAAATCATAAGTTAAATATCTATTTTTAGGAACCACAAGCAGGTAGCCCTGACTCCACCTCGGGGCAACAACAATCAAAGGTTAAGACGAGCTGGTCACTTACAGCAGAGGCTTTGAGTAACCAGTTAAAAGGGGCCCATTAGTCAGCACCAGGCCTTTGTACAAAATAAGCTGACCACCTATTCATGAAGCGGCAAATCCGCTGGATTATTCATGCCAAAACCTATTTACCCCTATAATTTCGAGACTCTCCCCCTCTCGTCTTGCCCACCCCAGATTGATGTGTCACTATCATTTTTTTGAGGTTTGGTAACGATAAATGAGTGGGCGCAAGCAGTTCGATGAGTCACAAGTACTAGACAAGGCCATGCGCGTTTTCTGGGAAAAAGGCTACAAAGCAACTTCCTTGTCGGATCTTGAATCGGCCATGGGACTGAATAAATCCAGTATCTACAACACCTTCCAAAGCAAGGAAGGGTTGTATGGCCGCTGTCTGGAACATTTCCACACCCAATACGCCTGCGATGCTATGGATACCTTGAATCACCCGGACTTCCGCACAGCCATGGGCGGCTTCCTGGAAATGCTTCAGTCTGGTATGGAGAGCTCTGAAACTCCTGAAGGCTGTATCGCTACTATGGCAGCAATGGAGGTGGGTGCCAGTGAAGGATTTCTCGCTGATCTGGTAGCAAAGGGTACCAATGATATGCTGAACCGGATCGAAACCCGTATGCAGAAGGCTATTGACGATGGCCAATTGCAAGCCGGTGTCGATTGTGCCGCCCTCGCCGCGATGGTTATGGCGGTAAGCCGAGGCGTAGTGGCCCTGAATAAAGGCACGGGCAGTACCATAGCAGGCAAAAACAGTTACCAACAGCTATCCACAATTCTGGACCAGTATACACTTCCCTAAAAAAAGCCCACCCCAAAACTTCTTGCCTCTTTGGGGTGGGAATGGGGGTATTCCTGTGAGAATTAACTTTTAAAAATAGCGACGTAATTCCAACTGAAAATAGTCGTCGTTGCGCAAATTGTAGGTAGGGTCTTCTTCATCGGCATTACCGAAAAAACGCGCCTCTGCTTCTATTAACCAGCGGTCATTTAGTCGGTGGGTCAGTTCCAGATTGGAAAAACGACTACCGTTATCCAAATCGGTACTTACGGCAAATAAAAGCTCCGTATCCTGGGTATTATTTAGGGCGTATCGCGCACCTATCGCAATGTCATTTTGACTGGCCGTAGACCAAGGTCCGGTACGATCATCAAATTGATACTCCATTAATACCCCAAGATCTGAGACCGTTTCGCCAATACCATAAAATGTATATTCGAAACCGCCGACAGCTGCTGTCTGTCGATCTTCACCGCGAGGTTTAAATGAAATAGCTTCAAACTTCCACAACCAATCTCCACGGGTAGTTTGGATGTCCACACCCGTCTGATCGATCTGTGCATAGTAAGGCGCAAGCAAGCCATCTTCCGTAAGCAATAATAATGGATCCCGATTAGTGCCGGAAAAATGGCTGAGGCCCAGGTCCCAATCTCCAAGCACATGGCTGTAACGCAAGGCCCAATCTATGTGCTTCTCCTCCCGGTCAGATTGATAGACCGCAGCATCCTCATCCACCGGCAGCGGAGTACGCAATCGCCCTTCCCGGCCAGCAAACTGACGCTCGCGAAAACCCAGTAAACCGTACACCTCCAGTGTTCCCCAATCACGCTCCATCAGGAGGTTAATCATGGGTTGGCCAAGCTTGTCTTCACCATCGATATTTTCCAGTGCATCATCCTGGTTAATCACATCCACCAAGTGCACGGTTTCAGTAACTCCCCAAAATACTTTGCGCACCCCGGCGTAAAGCTCGAAACTATCGTAAGCTTTCCACCAGTAAAGCTCACCGAGATCCGCGTGATTGCGATCGCTATCCTCACTGTCCCAGCGCCCAAAGACACTGGCCACAACACGCTGGTTTCCATCGTCAAAATCCCGGTAGTACTCGAGATTTAAAGACGCAGAAAGACCAGCATCACTTTGTGCTGAATCCAAAGGGTCTGCGGTGAATGCGCGGGCCTCCAGGCCCGCATAACCGCTCAACTCATTTGCTCCAGCCATATGACTCAACGCCGCCAGTAGTGGCAACAAAGTGAGTATTTTTCGGTTAGCCATGGGCGCAATCCCTATTTCGCCCTGGAGAGACTATTTTTGGTGAAGTCGCGATCGGTAAAACCATTGCCAAATACCCAGTCGCCGTACAACAACTCCGTGGATTTACCAGTCTGGTGATTAACCATTTCCATTTTATTGGCTCGCCAGTATTGATCGCCGTACTGGTTGTAGTCGGAAATCGTGAGGGTCTTCATCAGGTCCCCTTTTCGGTCATAATAGTCGGTTCTCCATGCGCGGTACTCCTCTGTATCAACCCAAAGGTGTTGAATGGAATAACCGGATTTAGGATCAACCGGGTCCAACTCCAGAACAAAGTGATCGCGGCCATCGAAAGACTCGTTGCGCAAATATTTATAGGTGTATTTCTCCACCTCCTGTGAGGCGATATCTTCATAGGAGAATTCACTACCCATAAATGGTCCAGACTTGTTACTGGAGGAAATACGCTTTACTCGCTTTAAAGCAGGCAAATAGAGCCACTGGTCATCGGAGCCCACTTTATGAGTAAAGGACAAAAATGCTGTGCCCTTTACATCCCGAGGGTTGTCAAAAATCACCAGGGATTTATCTCCGTCATTTTCCTGCTCCAGAGTTTTGGTGCGCATAGCCCGCACACTCTCCTCACCATATTTATTGCGCAGGGTCATTGTAAGGCTGTTGCTGAGATCGCCGAATCCCAAGTCGCGGCGGTCCGCCTCCTTGGCAATTTCCAGACCTTTTTCTGCGGCCAGATCCAGTTCACTGGCAGAAACAGAGAAAGCTGCCAGAGCCAGGGCACCTGCTAGGGCCCGTGTCAAAAACTGTTTTTTAGAGCGGCTGGGTTGCATAGTTTTGCTCCTTATTTTCAATAGGGGTAATAGCGGGGTCGTACGCCTTGGCATCGAGCTTCATCAAGAGAATCGGAAGAAGTAGGAAATCCGCCAGCAAGGCCATCAAAATGCAAATTGCAGTCAGAAGTGCCATGGAAGAATTCATACCGAAGGAGGACTGGGCCAACACCATAAATCCGGCAATCAGAATGACTGAGGTCACAACTATCGCTACACCCACTGAAGAGAAGGCGTAACGCAGTCCGTCCTCCACGTTATAGCCTGCACGGCGCTGGCGCAGGTATTTACTGAGGAAGTGCACTGTGTCATCTACCACAATACCCAGTGCCATACCGGTCACCATAGTGACAGCCACATTGACTTCAGCTACCAGTGCACCCCAGAGGCCAAATGCCAGGCCGGCCGGCAACAAGTTGGGAATTAAGCTTAAGAAACCGAGTTTGACACTGCGCAGGGCAATACCAATCAGTGCAGAAATTAACACCAACGCAACCAGAGTGCCCACCAACATGCCCTCCATATTGCGCTCGGCAATATTGGCAAACATGATCGCCGGACCTACACCATAGGCAGTTACACCAATGTTTTTCTCCAGCCAATTACTGCCGGCATCAGCTACCGCTTTGAGTTCTTTCGACTTGAGATTATCGAGAGTTACAATAATCTGCGTTGACGACTTAGCCACATTCAGCTGATTATTTAAATCCAAGCCATAGGGGAGAGACAGCTCGTACAGTAATAAATACTGGGCTGCCAATTCCTGGTCTTCGGGCAACCTGTAGTAGGACGAATCGTCAGCATGCAGATTTTTGTTCAAGCGCTTGAAAGTATCGCCAATGGTATTGACATGGCGCACCCCGGGCTGGGCCTGCATCCACTCAGTGAAACGCTCCAGATTGGCAAGAAATTCCGGATTGCTGACACCATTGTTGTCACCGGATTCGATCGAGTAAATCAGCTGGTAAATACCAGAGAGGTTATCATTGATATAATCTGAATCGGTTCGGAACTCCACAGATTCATCAAAGTAACCAACAAAGTCATCATTAATCTCATTGTTTGGAATCATTGCCAGTAATCCCAACGAGACAATGACTCCCACGAGTAATATCGGGCGCTGACGGCGAATCACAAAATCTCCCAGAGTATCCATGGAGCGTCCAATTTTGGACTCACTGGCGCGACTCTTGGCTGGAAGTATCGCCATCAATGCAGGCAGTAAGGTAACCGATAAGAAGAAAGCCACCATCACACCCATCGCGGTAATATTACCCAGATCGTGGAAAGGAGGCGCATCGGAAAAGTTCATCGACAGGAAGCCAATGGCGGTAGTGATCGAAGTTAAGAACACAGGCCCCATGTTGAGCTGCAAGCTCTCTTTAATTGCATCGTGCTTGCTGAGTCCACGGCGCATTGCAGCAAACAGGCTCACCAATATATGTATCGAATCCGCCACTGCGAGAGTCATAATAATGGTGGGCGCAGAAGCGGAGGGCGGTGTCAATTTAACACCTATAAAACCGGCCAAACCCATTCCTGCGGCCATGGAGAAGACGATAACCAACAGCGCTGCAAAAGTCGCACTGAAGCTCCGCACCAACAAAAATACAACTGCAATAATCACAAGGTACATGAGCGGAACTAAGGTGCTCATATCTGACTGAGAGGCTTCAAAAAATGCATTACTCAGTAAAATAATACCGGTCGCATAAACCTCTACATCGTATTTTGCCTCAATCTCTTCCATCAATGCCTGTGCAGCTTCAGCCGCTTCAGGGGTTTCATGCATGGATTTTTGTGGAAGCTGGAAGGTGATATTTATCCCTGTAACGGAGCCATCACTATTTACCAGGCGCTCCTTCAAAGTGGGATCTGCCAGCGCTACAGCCTTGATAGAAGCCAAGGTTTCTGCATCTAAACTGCTGGCATTTTCCACCAAGTCCTGTACCAGGAGGTCATCTTCCTCGGCAATGGTGTGCTGGAAGTTAGTAATTGAATCCACCCGCAGCGCATAGGGTAACAACCAGGATTTCTCGGTCATCTCCTCTACGGCTGCCAGGGCATCATTGGAAAAGGCATTGCCATCTTTTGGCACTACCGCAAACAGAATATTGTCATTCTTGGTGTAAGTGCGCTGAATTTGCTCATAAGCTTGTAGTTGAGGATTAGCTTCACTAAAGAATGCCCGGTAATCATTGTTGAAACCCAGGAATCTTGCTCCGCTTACCGCAAAGAAGGCTAACAGTAGTGCGCCAATGGCTACCAGCCATCGATATCGAATAAGCCAATCCGCATAACGGCTGACCCAATTCGAAGGTAATTGGGGGGATGACATGAAATCAGCTCCTTCAAACAACTTGATAGAAAAATAATTAATCAACAACCTAAGCAAATGGGTATTTACTTACGGTCACAGCATCTCGTAATAGCCAATATAAGATCAGCTACAAAATTTGATAAAAAGGCACACTAATGCCATCAGCCAAACCGTAAATATGGCCGAGACATCAATAAAAAGTTATCGCTTTTGGCGCTATAAGAACCACTTCTTTGTAATTAATGGTAGCGAACTATCAGGCAAAGCTTACCTTTCCCCAACACAGGGGCGACCACGAGAGAGCCACCGAGTAAAGAGAATACCTAATTTACAGTGTTGTAAATCTAACAATAAATATAATAATTATTTATATATGCCTGAGACATACAGATATATTAGTAACCTGCCTATTATTGTCACTATAAATTAACCCGTTAATTATCCTCTAAGAAATAATTAGAGGGCTCGACAAGTTAAACATCTCTAATTGTTTCCAATCATTACTTTAATCACGTATTAAGGCCCAAAGTGATTGGTCAGCAATACCAATAGCCTTGGACCCCGTAGCTACTTCTGGGCATTCTATTGTGCCCACTAAAACAGCAGTAAAACAGCTTGCCCAACCTATGACCAATTAGTATCACTTTCTATGTCACCCAGTCTCGTGAAAACCTTGAGAGCTTCCTGCAGCCCTCCTTGTTCTGTGGTTATAGCTCTTTCCACAATCTATACAGAACATCTTGAACCGTTCGGTTCATCATGTCAACAACGGAAACTGAAAATATATAAAGGCAAGCCAGCTCGAGGGAGTCGGTTACGCAAAATCTGGGGTAGAATCGGTCGACGATAATGAGAATGAAGGAATTGTGCTGTGAAAAAACTGCTCCTGCCCATCGCAATCGGTGCATCGTTGCTGGCTACTCATGCCTTTGCAAGCGATCCTAAGCCTCAGCAATTGCTGGAAAACACTGAGTCCAAAGTGATTGAGTGGCGCCGCCACCTGCACCAGAACCCAGAACTGGGCAATCGCGAATTTGAAACAGCCAAATATATTGAAAAACACTTACGTGCACTGGGCCTTGAAGTTGAAACAGGTATCGCCCATACCGGCCTTGTGGGCTTTTTGAGAGGCGGCAAACCGGGACCAACTGTGGCCTTGCGCGCGGACATGGACGCTCTGCCAGTCACCGAGAGAACCGATGTGCCCTTCGCTTCCAAAGCGAGAACCACTTACCAAGGTAAAGATGTTGGCGTTATGCATGCCTGTGGCCACGATACCCATGTGGCCATGCTGATGGGCACTGCCGAGGTCCTGGCAGGCCTTCGCGATGAGCTGGCTGGAAACGTCTTGTTTATATTCCAGCCCGCAGAAGAAGGCGCACCGGACAATGAAGAAGGTGGCGCAGAGTTGATGCTCAAAGAAGGGATCTTCAAGAAGTACAAGCCGGATGTGGCCTTTGGCCAGCATGTCACTTCATCACTACCCACCGGCGTCATCGGCTATCGCTCGGGCCCGCTTATGGCCGCTGCCGATGAATTCCGTATTACCATCAATGGCCGCCAAACCCATGGCTCACGCCCCTGGGGTGGAGTGGACCCTATTGTCGCCGCCGCACAAGTCGTAATGGGCACCCAAGCCATTGTCAGCCGCCAGATCGACATCACCAAAGAGCCCGCAGTCGTTTCTTTCGGACGTATTGACGGTGGTGTCCGCAACAATATCATTCCCGATAGTGTCTATCTGAATGGCACCATCCGTAATTTTGATATGGATAACCGTGCAGAAATTTTCAAACGCTTAAAAACCACTGCGGAGTTAATTGCTGAAAGCTCCGGTGCCAGCGCAGATGTGGAGATTCTGGAAGGCTATCCGGTAACGATAAATAATGCAGAGCTGACAGAAATGGCCCTGCCTATTCTGAGATCTGCTGTCGGCGACAAGAATGTTGTAGAAGTACCCAAAATCACGGGGGCAGAAGATTTCTCCTACTACGCCAATGAGGTCCCTGGCTTTTTCTACTTCCTGGGGGTAACTCCTAGAGATCAGGATGCCAGCCAAGCTCCAAGCAATCACTCACCGCTTTTCTATGTGGATGAGGGCGCTTTGCGCAAGGGTACTGAAGCGCTGACCCTGTTAACTTTGGATTATATGGCGAACTATAAAAAACAGTAATTGTAAAAAGAGCCTCATTTTGAGGCTCTTTTTTAGATGCTTGTTACTCTTAAAACTCGATATTAAAGATTACAACACCTTCGCAGGTGAATACCTTATTATCGGCATTAAGAGTCCAGCAAAATACTAGGCACTTTCAGATTGCCCTCTAGTAGTAGGACGCCGTCTCGGAGCTCGTTGTGGCTTCTGTCCATCACTGCGACCAGCCTCAGCACCGCGCCCTTTACCTTTACCGTTATCGCCCGCGCGCTTGGCTGGAGCACCTTTACCCGCAGAGGCGTTACCACTGCGGCCGCTAGAATTTCCACGCCCCTCAGGCTTACCGCGTCCATTGCCGCGGTTGCCCCGACGCTCCTCGCTATTGCCGCGCGCTTCACGCCGCCCTTCACTCTTCTGTGAGTTACCCGCTGGGCGCTTGCTGGAGCCGGGCTTTTGCAACCCACCCCGCTTTGGATTTCCAGATGCGGGCACCTGGTGGTCTGGCTCAAACTCTTCGATTTCCTCGCGCGGAATTGGCTTGCCGATCAAGCGCTCAATATCGCGAAGCTGCTTAATCTCATCAGCGCTAACAAGAGATACCGCTTGTCCCTGAGCGCCCGCACGCCCTGTGCGGCCAATACGGTGGACATAGTCCTCAGGTACATTGGGCAAATCAAAATTTACTACCTGGGGCAGTTGGTCAATGTCGATGCCTCGGGCCGCGATATCAGTCGCCACAAGAATCTGAACCTTGCCAGCCTTAAAGTCCGCCAGGGCACGAGTTCGTGCATTTTGACTTTTATTACCATGAATGGCTGCTGCCAGGATGCCGTCACCTTCGAGCTGCTTCACCAGCCTGTTGGCACCATGTTTAGTTCGACTAAAGACCAAGGCTTGGTGCCAGTTATTCTCCCTAATCAAATGACTAAGCAGTTTCGTTTTTCGAGCCTTATCCACAGGATGGAGTTTCTGTCGCACCGATTTAGTAGTGGAGTTGCGTGGACTGACATCAATTTCCAGCGGGTCTTTTACCAAGCCTTTCGCCAGCTGACGAATATCTGGTGAAAAAGTTGCGGAGAATAGAAGGTTCTGACGCTTAGCCGGTAAAATCCTCAATACTCGTTTGATATCGTGAATGAAGCCCATATCCAGCATGCGGTCTGCTTCATCAAGTACCAGGGCTTCTAAGCGATCGAAGCGAATTGCCCCTTGATTGTGCAGATCCAGCAAGCGCCCAGGGGTAGCTACCAAAATATCCGCTCCGCCTCGCAGACGAGAAATCTGGGGGTTGATCTTCACACCACCAAACACCACCGCATGGCGCATAGGCAGGTACTGGCTGTACCCCTGCACATTATCGAAAACCTGAGCCGCCAATTCACGGGTTGGAGTGAGCACCAGTGCGCGTACTTGCCCTTTTCTAGCGCGCTCCCCCTGGCTAAGACGATGCAACAGCGGCAAAGTGAAGCCAGCCGTCTTACCGGTACCAGTTTGGGCTGCGGCCATAATATCGCTGCCCTTCATTACCGCTGGAATAGCTTGTGCCTGGATTGGCGTAGGCGCAGTGTATCCCTGCTCTGCAACGGCACGGGCAATCTCCTGGGCAAGGCCCAGATCTTCAAACAACATAAAAAAACCTCGAACTGCGCCGCAGGCGCAATCAAACACACTCACTCCCCCTGAGGGAATGAAGAGAGAAATCGGAGTCGACATCGGGAGCCTGTATTGCTCCCAGCGTGTACAGCCGTCTAATCGCCAGTCCTCGTAACCGGCGCGCGGCATTCAGTAGAAATTTCCTGGAAGAATTTTTGAAAAGTTCCGGAGGGGCTACCGGCGGATCACCGGCCTACAAATGACGCAGCTGAGAAAAATCAGCGGCGGTACTATACCACACAAAGGCTGACTGTATAGTTTCACCCAGCCAAACTCCTTTCCTTTATAGGTTTATACAGAGCAGTTGTTGGGGAGGTCGTCTTCAGGACCGTAACATAGTTTCACGTTCGCAGCGCGAGCGTCTATCTTTGAGGTACCCCATCCCGTTGCGAACTTGTAAAACAAAGCTGCTCAAAGCAGCCAGGATAGGAACCGTTATGTCACCCAACAACAGTGTGAATACTGAACACCAAGTTGAGCTGATCACCCTCGGCAATGGACGCAAAGTCTCAATACGCCCCATCTGTCGCAGTGATGGCCAGCTTGAGAAAGAACTAATTGAACAGTTGTCTCCAGAAACTCGCCGCGATCGCTTTATTGGCGGAAGCTGTAAAGCCAGCCAAAAGCTATTGGAGTTACTCACAGATAACGACCACCATGTACATGAAGCTTTTATTGCACTCTGCAGTAGTGACAGAGCACAAAGAGCTGTTGCTATAGCACACTACGCACTTGACGTTGACGGACGCGCTTGTGAGTGTGCCGTTGTGGTGAGCGATGACTGGCAGGGGTTAGGTTTGGGACGCTTAATGTTAAAGCGACTCATCAACTGCGCTCAGGATCAGGGGCTTGAACGAATCTATTCGATTGAGTCAGCACAAAATAGACGAGTGGACAGTTTCGCAAAATCCATGGGCTTTACCTGTAAAGCCGATGCCAAAGACTATACCCTGCTCACCTATACACTAGAATTGAAAACTAATCTTGAGACTAATGGCTTTAGTCACAAAGAGGAAGTTTCCCGAATAAATTTGGAGTAAGTGAGTAATTTAGGAATTTAAGTCCATATTTATATTTATTTATCTATATGAAGCAGGTGCCCTTGGTACTTGCTTCACCTATTTTCTACTTAACTGTACATCGTTTTCCTAATACAGCCTTGGCGACCTCAAATTTCTTACAGTTATTGGTCTTTTATAATACGACCTCAAGAAAAGTTGGATCACCACCGTCCGCCAAATTTCCATATACTTATTTTGTATTTATACGCTCCACAGCAGGGAATCGCTCACTTGCCCATTCATGGCAGATATCTGCCAAGTATTGGGCTAAATCTTTCTCACTAATTCCCGAAGGTATTGATATCCCGGCACTGCGACGCTTACCTTCATTGCCCTGATAGAATGTGGCCCAGCTATTCGACTGCCTTTCGATCAAGACTTCTCTACCAAAAACATTGAATTTAAGCTTTTTCATAAAGAACTATGTACAACTAAAATGCCTCAAAGCTTTGCAATTGCTCACACAAATTTCAAAAACCTATTTTCTTTGCATGGATACAATACGCTCTCCATCAGATACAATAAAGTATTTGCAGGTGTTAATTTAACTCCTGCAAATCCAATAAGTTCTTCTTTTATACCACTCTTCTTTAGTCAAAAAAATCATCACACGCCAATGGCCCACTAAATTCGAGTAAGGCCTGAGGCATTTGAACTTGCTCCTTCAACTGTCCAAATTGATACAGATAGAAGTTGACATCTGCCTGCATGGATTTCATATAACTCTGCTCACCACCAAAAATAATTACAGAGGGAAACTCCAGTGGATAAAAGCTGGCAATTTCTGCCTTTGCTTCGACAACTAACTTGTATGAAATTTTGTTAAGTTCAACTTGTAGATAACCAGAACAAGCATCTGCTTCCCGCTTAACAGAGAAACCATTAAAAGCCGGTAAAAAAATCAGGTCATACTCTTCAGAAACATATCGCCCCGCCCACATTTCAATCTCTGAGTCACCCAGTTTAGCTCCGGTAATCATATAGTAGAGGTCATCTGTTAGCCCCATTGAATAGATCATACCGGCACTGGATTCTTTGTCATACCAGCCCTTATCCAATTGCGCATAGCCAGCACCGGCTAGAGACATAGAACCATCAAAATAACTGTAATTGACTGGGGTACCGACCGTATATAGGAACCACTTTCCTCCTACCCCAGGTATCTCAGGAATAAATCCAAAAGGGGTTTGACCGGGGTTTAACCCATGCCAGTAATGGTGGTGTTCACCAGCCCACTCCATATTAAACAGGAAATCTGGGTGTAAGATCTGTACACCCTGCTCATCGGCCACAACTACTCCCGGGACTTCATAATAGAACTCATCAATACCTTCAGGGTGCTTCAAAATCACTTCATCAAAAAAGAGATCATACTTCGTGGTAGCTCCGGTCTCTGAAGAAAAAGCTAAATGGATATAGGCTTTAGGCTTGGCAACTGCAAAGTCAGGTGCAATATAGGTTTGTAAGCTAACTTTGAAATATCCCACATCGGGAATTGCAATGTTATAGAACCATTGCTCAGCCCAGGTTTCATCAGAGCTAGGCTCATGTGCACTTAAGTCACTTAGAGTGGTAGCACCAACAAATATGGGAGATATCATTAATCCGATTACAATCAGTATTCTTTTTATCATAAAATACATTGAATAATCCTCTTTTATTCTTCACTAGTTACATTACGACAACAACGTTTAAGCTGGACATTAATCCAAAGCCGAATTGCCAGCCACAAGATACTAGCCGTACAGTGCAAAATTATTTTTTCATTTCTTATGGATATTAATTATTTGCGATCTATTCTACAAAGATAATCAAATACATTTATTTTAATTTTTTGGTCAATCAACCTTCCACTCAATAAAAGTGGATAGTCATAAAAGCAGCGTGATATTCCTCTTTAATCGCGAATAAACACCTAAACTGTTGGATAAAATTCCCTCCTCTCGGCGCTTTAATTAACATGAATAAGAATATTCCTTCCAAGTTGCCAATATTGATTGGTGGTGAGTGGATTCAGTCCAAAAGTACTGAGCGGCTGGATGTAACCAACCCCGCTACCGGCGATGTTATTACACAGGCACCATTGTCTACCCCGACTGAACTGGAAAATGCAGTAATTTCCGCCAAAGAAACATTTGACCAATGGCGAAATACGCCGGTTACCGCAAGGGCACGGATTATGTTGAGGTATCAGGCGCTTCTGAAAGAAAATCAGGAGCTGCTGGCTGAAATCCTCAGCGAGGAAACAGGTAAAACTTTTGAGGATGCCAAAGGGGACGTCTGGCGCGGTATTGAGGTTGTTGAGCATGCAGCCAATATCGCTTCACTAATGATGGGTGAAACCGTAGAGAATGTTGCCAACACCATCGACTGTTACTCCTATCTACAACCTATTGGAGTTTGTGCGGGGATCACACCATTTAATTTCCCCGCAATGATTCCACTGTGGATGTTTCCAATGGCGATTGCCTGTGGGAATACTTTTATTCTGAAACCTTCTGAACAGGACCCTGTCACGCCTTGCAAACTGGCCGAATTATTTGCTGAAGCTGGGGCTCCTGCAGGTGTTTTACAGGTAGTACATGGCGGCAGGGAACAGGTGGATTTTCTTCTAACGCATCCCGGCATTCAGGCCATTTCATTCGTTGGTTCAGTCCCCGTGGGGCGGCATATTTACCAGACGGGTACCCAGCACCTAAAACGAGTTCAAGCTTTTGCCGGTGCCAAAAACCATATGGTCGTGATGCCCGATGCCAATAAGGCTGCGGCTATTAATAATATTGTTGGATCATCCATCGGAGCTGCCGGGCAACGCTGCATGGCGATTTCCGTCGCTGTACTTGTTGGGGAGACACAACAATGGGTAGACGACATTAAAGACGCTATGTCAGCTATCAAGCCCGGTCATTGGAAGGATACGCAAGCGGGCTTCGGTCCACTAATATCACCCGCTGCTCGTGCGAGGGTGCTTGGGTATATTGCCCAGGGCAAAAAGGAAGGCGCCCGCTGTGTATTAGATGGCTCTGAAATTACTGTCGAAGGGTTTCCCAATGGGAACTGGGTTGGTCCCACCCTATTTGCCGATGTTACCTCGGACATGTCGATCTATACCGACGAGATTTTTGGTCCCGTGCTTTGCCTGGTAAATGTCGACTCCCTGGAAGAAGCAATCCAATTAATCAATAACTGCCCCTATGGCAATGGCACCTCAATATTTACCGCTAGTGGCGCCGCCGCACGTAAGTTCCAACACGAAATATTAGTGGGGCAAGTCGGTATTAATGTGCCTATTCCAGTGCCATTACCTTTCTTTAGCTTTACCGGCTGGCGAGCGTCTTTTTATGGCGATCAACACGCTTATGGAAAACAAGCTGTACGGTTTTATACCGAAACCAAAACTGTTACGGCACGCTGGTTTGACAGTGATATAGAGCATGCAGAGCACACCAACTTAACCATACAGCTCAAATAATGTTAACCGGAGAGCAGCATGACTAAAACAGTCGCATTTTTAGGGTTGGGCCATATGGGACTTCCTATGGCCACCAACCTGGTCAAGGCGGGCTTTGAAGTTAAAGGGTTTGACCCGGTCACTGAAATACTGGATACCGCTGTAGAAAGCGGTATCAAAAAGTGTTCCTCTCCCCAAGAGTCCGTCGAGGAAGCAGATTTTGTGGTAAGCATGCTGCCTAATAGCGCGGCGGTTGAGTGCCTGTATATTGATACCGACAAACTACTCGACAGTATTTCTCGCGACTGTTTGATTATCGATTGCTCCACTATTTCTTCCAACAGTTCTAAGCGCCTTATTCGTGAAGCCAGAATCAAAGGCCTGCAAGCCATTGAAGCCCCAGTATCCGGGGGAGTGGCGGGTGCTAGCAAAGGAACTCTAAGTTTTATGTGTGGGGGAGAGGCCGGTGATGTCGACAGGGCCCGGGAAGTTCTAGAGCCAATGGGTAGCAATATTTTCTATGCCGGAGCAGCGGGATCTGGCCAAACAGCAAAGATTTGTAACAATATGCTGCTGGCTATTCATATGATTGGTACCGCTGAAGCCCTACAAATGGGGGTAGATAATGGACTCGACCCCAATGTGCTCTCCGACATTATGTTAAAGAGTTCAGGAGCCAACTGGTCCCTACAAAATTACAATCCCTATCCCGGAGTAATGCCCGAAGTTCCAGCGAGTAAAAACTATAGCGGTGGTTTTATGGTAAGACTTATGTGTAAGGACCTGGGATTGGCTCAGGAAGCCGCCACTCAGAGTAAGAGCTATACGCCTCTCGGCTCAATGGCGCGCAATCTCTATGGAATTCTCAATTTGCGCGGAGGTAGTGATTTGGACTTCTCATCTATTCAAAAGCTATTTCAAGAAGTGGATTAGCCGCGTAGCAGGCTGGGTATCCACAACCCCAGCCGCAGCTCCACTTCTCTCCAGCACCAGTTACTGGCTATGGTTGCATGACTTTACCGAGAATTCGGATTTCACGCACTTGATCCCACTCTATAGCAAAGTAGAACTTTTGTTTGCGTCCAGCATTACTGGGAATCGTGAGTTCTTCAGGGTTTCCTTTGCCCCTAAACAAGTTGGTTGCATAGCCATCCTGGTCAATAAGGATCACTGCCTCGGAGCTATCCAGGTCGATTAACCGCACGGGGAAGTCATTTTGATTTTTAAAACCAACTTCAACATAGCAACCACTCTCTGCATGGGCGGTCACTGCGATGACGTCGGTTTCCAGATACTTATTGAGATCTTCCAGCGTATTGATAAGTACAGCACCATCAGTACTCTGCCCTGTTTTACGTCCATCAACCACACCTTCACTGGCACCATCCATCAGGTTTTTACCAAAGCTGACGATGTTAGACATCACTGATTTTGCCGTTTCCGCTACGCCACTCTCTTGCTCATCTGTATTTTGCTGTGCAAACGCAGAGGAACATAAAATCAGGCCGGCAATTAAAATCGTTCTTCGCACTGATATCTCCATATCCTTTACTATCCATTCCAGCCTAAGCCAGCTCCAGTTAGCTGGCTTAAGTTGGGAATATTAGCAAAAGAAATATTGCTTGGAAAAACGATTAGTGTTTGCGCGGTACAAAATCAGAATTACTGTCCCTGCCCTGTTGCTGCAATTTGAACCTCTCGAATATTTACATGCTGGGGCTGGGAGTACATGAACATTGCTGTGCGAGCAATATCCTCTGCATTAATTGCACCACCAATGGATTCTTTCCATTGTTGATAGGCCTCAATAATTTCTGCTGAGGTAGTGTGGCTTAGCAGCTCTGTTTCCACCGCGCCGGGGCATATGGTCATTACACGTACCCCGGTAGGCGCCACTTCCTCGCGCACGGTTTCACCAATAGCAGAGACAGCATATTTGGTACCACAGTACGCAGCATGATTGATAAATGTTTTTACTCCAGCAATAGAACTGATATTGATAATGGTCCCGGAATGGCGAGTTTTCATATCCTCCAAAACTGCCTGCATACCGTTAAGCAAGGCCAATACATTCACATCGAACATTTTCCGCCACTCATCGGGGTTCTGGGTTTCAATATTGCCCAGTAACATTTTGCCGGCATTGTTAATCAGACAGTCAACCGGACCAAACTGAGTCTCAGCCTCACGAATTGCCTCGCGCAAGGCTGCCATATCAGTCACATCCACTTTCCTGCAAAGAGTATTTGGCAGATTTAAAGCTTCCAGTTTGTCCACACGCCTTGCCAACAATAATAGAGGATGCCCGGCAGCAGACATATGTTGGGCAATGGCAGCACCAATACCTGAACTGGCTCCAGTAATAACAACGAGTGGTTTGGACATGGGCTCTCTCTCCTTCAATGAGTTATCCCGGCGGATAGTTTTGTTTAAGTAGACCCAGTATAGGAATTCCGACTAATATGATTAGCCCAACCAATCGGAAAACATTGTTTGGTTTTTATGAACAATATCTCATGGCGCGCTATTCGTGCATTTATTCAGGTCGCCGATGCCGGAAGCTTCACCGCTGCAGCGCGGGACAGCGGCTTTTCCAAGGCCAATTTGAGCCAACTGGTCACAGAGCTGGAAACAACCCTGGATATACAGCTTCTCTACCGCACGACAAGACAACTGCGTCTTACCGAGATTGGTGAGGGTTACTATTTGCGTTGCAAGCAAGCGATGCAGCAGTTGGATTCAGCCGCCGAGTGGGCCAGTGAATCAAAGGGAGGACTGGAGGGAAACATCCGCATCAACGCTGTTGGTGGCGTTATCGGGGAGAGCTTGATTGCTCCACTGGTGATCAAGTTTCAGCAGGCCAATCCAGGAGTTAGAGTTCATCTGGACTTTTCCAGCACCCGAGTAGACTTGATTCAAGACCAGTACGATTTGGTTATTCGTATGGGTAGTTTGCCGGACTCCTCACTGATCGTGCGTAAACTTCACACTATCAAAACCCGATACGTTGCCAGCCCAAAGTTCCTTCAAGAATATGGGCCAATAGAAAAACCTGCTGACTTAGTATCTGTACCGCTAATTTCTGGCAGTGTGGATCAATGGCTGCTGACACGAGGTAAGAACCAACAGGTTTTGCAAGTTGAAAATAGCACTAAATTGATTAGCGGAAGGGTAATGCACCGCGCTGCAATTGAGGGACTTGGAATTACTCGGCTGGCAGATATCTATGTCCAGGCAGATATTTCCAGTGGACGCCTGGTTGAAATTCTGCCCGGCTGGTCTGAGTCTACCGAGCTCTCCATGGTATGCCCGCCCCTACGCCACCAATTATTAAGGGTGCGCAATTTGATGCAGTGGCTAAAGGAGGGTTTTGCGGATATTTATTTACAGGCTTTAGCCGTTAGCCCTATTGAATAATAGTATCTCAAATAGACATGAACAATTTGTCTATGTGACTAGCTTTTTCTGATTACAGTCAAAGTTCACCTTCTGATTTTTTTATTGCCTGTAATTCCACCGGTGACAAGGCCTTGTAGCCACGCAAATAGGGCCAGCCATACCCCCAGCGAAATGGGGTGGGTAAAAAAGGCGTACCGCCAACCCGAACTCCAAGTAACATCATTAGTGCAACTTCTTCTTCCCCGGTTCCAGCTACACAGACTTCCAGATCTTTATCCGCCTGCTCCCGTTCATCGTATGTGCCCCCTTTCCAGTAGGCATAATCATGGGCAATACAGCAGTCGAGCCACAACTCCTGTTGATCAAAAGTTCCATCGGGAAATGCGCTACAACCATCAGTAGTAAATGGTTCTATTTCCTGCGCAAAGGCTTCCAAACTCAATAAGGAAATGAACAATAACCAGCGGCACATCAGTTCTACTCACACACTCGAAAAAAGTAAATCGGCTCGAACACTGGAATATAACCCCACCTCTTCGATAAACCACTAAAAATTGAGTTTGAGCCCACTTGCCATTAGTGTCTATTGGACACATAATATTTCAAGACCTATTATTCAAGCCCTGGAGAGACCGGGGTTTATTCACAGCAAGGAGCTTGCTGCTATGGCCCAGCACTACGATTTTGCCGTTTTCATCGGTCGATTCCAGCCATTCCATTCCGGACATCTAAAAGTAGTCCAGTGCGGATTAGCTCAGGCCCAGCACCTGATTATCCTGATTGGCTCCGCCAACCAGCCCCGCAATCCTCGCAACCCCTGGACTCATCGCGAGCGGGAACAATTTATCAGGAAAAGCTTAAGCCAGAGTGACAACAAGCGCCTGACCTGCCTACCTTTAATGGATGTGCCTTACAATGATGAACTGTGGGTACGCAATGTACAAAACTCAGTTAACGGCATAGTGACTGCTCATCACAGCATTCCCCACAAGCCACCCCAAATTGCATTAATCGGGCACCAGAAAGACCAGAGCGGTTTTTACCTCAACCTCTTCCCCCAGTGGGAATCCCTTGGGGTGGAGAATCACAACGAAATCAGTGCAACCCCCTTTAGGGAGGCACTATTTACCGACAGCGCCGATAGCTTGTTGAATTCACTCGGCCAGGAAATGCAATTGCCAGAGGGCACTGTTGGCGCTTTAAGAGAGTTTGTGGAGACCAACCCAGCCTACGGCGAGATGCGCGAAGAAATGGCATTTATCCAGCGCTACAGATCCTCCTGGGCCACCGCTCCCTATCCGCCAACTCACGTTACTGTCGATGCTGTAGTGGTCCAATCTGGCCATATCCTGCTGATAGAGCGACGAGCTTTTCCCGGGCGGGGTTTATGGGCGCTGCCCGGTGGTTTTGTCGACCCTGGTGAGCGACTGATCGATGCTTGCCTGCGAGAATTGCGAGAGGAAACACGCCTTAAAGTCCCGACACCAGTGTTGAAAGGATCTATACGCCGGCAGGATGTATTCGATGAACCCTATCGCTCGGCTCGTGGAAGGACCATCACGCACGCCTATTACATAGAACTGGCTCCCAGCCAACAGCTTCCCAAGGTAAAGGGCGGTGACGACGCTCGCCATGCCCGCTGGGTTCCCCTCGCTGATCTGGACCCTCAGCAGCTATTTGAAGACCACTATTTCATCATTCAATCCCTGATTGGCGGCGCCTAAAGCTGGTAGGAGGTGGCCAATTGCCACCTCTTGCACATTCAACAACTCGCATTACCCCACCAATACCCAAAAAAAAACACGCCGACACTTGACAGTTTAGTATCCAAAAGACACTATTAGCTCCATTAGTGTCCTTTAGACAATAATTAGCAAGACCCGCACTGGAGAGACCGGTGCTAACAACTACTCACGGAGGATTTCCGCGATGAACCAGTACAACCCAATCCTGAATGTCGACAGCTATAAAACCAGCCACTACCTTCAGTACCCAGAGGGAACCCAGTATGTCAGCAGCTATATCGAGAGCCGGGGCGGCCAGTTCAAAGAGGCTGTTTTCTTTGGCCTACAGGCATTTATCAAGCAGTACCTGACTACGCCGATCAACGCAGAGCACATCGAAGAGGCAGAGGAGCTCTGTCTGGCCCATGGCCTGCCATTTAATCGCAAGGGATGGGAATACGTTCTCCAGGAGCATCAGGGTTACCTGCCCATTGAGATTCAAGCAGTTCCCGAGGGCAGCGTTATCCCGACTAGGAATGTCTTAGCCCAAGTAGTCAATACAGACCCTAAGTGCTTCTGGCTAACCAGCTATATCGAAACCGCCCTGCTGCGCGCAATTTGGTACCCCACCACAGTTGCCACCCAAAGCCGGGAAGCCAAAAAGGTCATTCAACGATATTTACTGGAAACTGCTGAGGGTCTCGACTCACTGCCCTTCAAGCTACATGACTTTGGCGCACGCGGCGCTAGCAGCGAAGAGACTGCTGCGATTGGGGGCCTGGCCCATCTGGTAAATTTCCAAGGCACAGATACCATTGCCGCCGTACTCGCCGGCCGCCGCTACTACGCAGCCCCAATGGCCGGATTTTCAATACCCGCCGCAGAGCACAGCACCATGACCAGTTGGGGGCGCGAGCAGGAAGCTAAAGCCTATGAAAATATGCTGACGCAATTCAGCGGTGACAATCGTCTGGTCGCCGTAGTGAGTGACAGCTACGATCTTTGGAGTGCTATCGAGAATATTTGGGGCGGTGAATTAAAAGAGAGGGTAGAAAATAATGGCGGCACCCTGGTAATTCGCCCGGATAGTGGCGATCCCGTTGATATAGTCACTCAGACTATTGAGCGCTTGATGAGAATATTCGGAGCGACCATTAATAGTAAAGGTTTCCGAGTACTTCCTGACTTTATTCGGGTGATCCAGGGTGACGGGATTTCTCTACACACCATTGAGGGTATCCTCAGCGCAATGAAGGCCAGAAAACAGAGCGCTGAAAATATTAGCTTCGGTATGGGAGGTGAGCTTTTACAAAAAGTTAACCGAGATACCATGAGATTCGCCATGAAAGCCAGTGCGGTTCGAGTCGATGGCCTATGGCGGGATGTTTACAAAGACCCCGCCACCGATAGCGGTAAGCGCTCCAAGAGAGGGCGCTTGGCATTAATAAATCATCCCGGCGGAACGCCCTACACTATTCATGAGCAAGATATTGGTAGCCGTAATAATCTGCTGGAAACCGTCTACCGCAACGGGAAATTACTTATAGAACAAGACCTGGAAACTATTCGGAAACGGGCAGTTATTGTTGAGGGTAGAGATATATTGGCTGTTGCCAGTTAATATTAACTAATCAGTAATCTTTTAGGGAGCGTTGATGTTATTGGAAATTGCAGTTGGAGATGCCTACGGAGCCGGATTTGAGTTTTGTAGCCGTGAGATTATTAACAATAACAATCATGCTAACGGGTATATCTCTCATCCCCTTGGCATCAAACCCGGTTGTTATACCGACGATACTCAGATGAGCTTGGCTATTGCTGAGCTCCTTCTTGAGAATTCGAATCCCCAAGAGTCGGACTTTGCACAAGCTTTTATCCACGCTTATAAGCGTGATCCTCGCCTTGGATATGCATCAGGCTTTCAAAGCCTTCTCGATAGCTGTGAAACTGGAAAGGATCTAACTCGCAAGATAAGGCCTCACAGCAAACGTAACGGTGCAGCAATGCGCTCAGTACCCCTTGGGCTTATTCCCGATATTGATCAACTACTAACAGTGGCTAAATGCCAAGCTAGCGTTACGCACAATACCGAAGAGGGGATCTTATCTGCTCAAGCAGTTGCCCTAATGGCACATCTATTAATCTACCAAAAATCAACTCTAATTGAGTTGCCCAAGCTTATTGAGAAAAAGCTCAACCTAAAATTAATAGGAAGCTGGTCTGGCAAGGTCAACTGTGATGCCTTAGAAACCTTGGCTGCGGTAAATATAGCACTACAAAGTAATCGAGACTTCCTTGGACTATTGAAGACCTGTATAGATTTTGGTGGTGATACTGATAGTGTCGCCGCAATTGCCTGCGGGCTTGCAGCACTTACCAGAGAGTACGATTTGGAACTTCCTTTCAGTTTACTCTCTGGCCTGGAAAATAGTACTTATGGATACCAATACTTGATTGAGCTAGATAAAAAATTAGTTAACAATTTTTTATCTTAAGAAGCGAAACTATTTTTCAGTTAAAGCTCTAAATTTCTTATAAATTTATGATCAGCGGAGCTTTCACTCAAACGATAGAGCGCTGCAGGCCGACCTTTTTCAGAACGTTTTTCACCAGTATCTACTAACAAATTTGCCTGCTCAATTCGCCTGCGAAATGATTTTTTCTGTATTGGTTTACCAATTATTGCCTCATGTACATGCTGCAACTCTGGCAAGGTAAAAGTTTCCGGTAATGCAAATGCAGGCACAATAGTATAGAGCGCTTTTTGAACCAAACGCTCATGGGCACGACTAATAATTTCCTGATGATCAAAAGCCAGAGATAATTGAGATATCTGAGAGTAAGGCAACCAGTCCACACTCGATACGGTATCGATTGCACTTGCACAGCGCTGGTGGGCAATCAAGGCAGTATAGGCAACCGATATCGACCATCCGCGCTTGTCTCGGCTAGATCCACCAAAGGTATAAAGCTGCTCTAAATAGGGCGGTATAACTGATGTCTTTTCTTTTAGCTTTCGGTTAACCGCCGCCTCCAGACTATTATCTTCGGTTTCAGAGACAAATCCTCCAGGCAAAGCCCACTTTCCTTTCTCTGGGTGAGCCGAGCGCTTAACCAATAACACCTTGAGAAAGCCTTCGTGATAGGTAAATAGAACTGCATCCACAGTAACTAAAGGAGCGTCAAAGTTACGCTTCTCATAGCGAGCTATATAGTCTTTTTCATTCATAGGGAGAGACAAGTATCATTTAGACACTTAGTGTAACTCGAAGGTATTGGTGGGATAAAGTTATTTACTTTCAGATAATTCTGAGCCGTCAATTTCCTCTTGTAGCTTTTCCAAGTCGTCCAGAATTCTCAGGAATTTCTGTCCAAATTCTGTAACGTTATATTCCACACGGGGAGGAATCTCTGCATAGCTGATCCGCTCCAGTATCCCGAACTCCATATTTCTACGTAAACATTCATTCAGGACCTTGGTAGTCAAACCCTCAACGCTGCGAACCATTTCCCCCGGTCGATTTACCCCTCTAGCCAGAAGCTGATAGACAGTAAGGGACCATTTACAGCCATAGATAGTCTCAACCATTCTGGCACTTCTCTTGGGCGGGCGCTTTCGCGTGAGCATATTTTTCTCTGATTTCATCAATACTTACCAAAAAGTAACTAGTACACCATTTTGTGCTTACTTTTCAACCTGTCCGGTTATTTTCTAAACTCCACTCACGTAATGAGCATATCTCAGTGAGGAAATAATATGAGTGACTCCACTAAAAGACCAGATTCTGCTGAACAAAAAGAAGTTGCCTTAATCGTTGGTGGTTCCAGTGGTATGGGGCTCGCCATTGCAAACCTGCTGGTGAAACAGGGAATTCACACAGTTATTATTGGCAATAATCTCAACAAACTTGAAAGAGCCCACAACGAATTAACTCAGATGGGCTCTGCAGAAGCACTTCAGGCAGACCTCTATCAACAGGCTGATATCAGCAATATTATCGAATATATAAAATCCAGCAATCATCATTTTAAATACCTGGTAAACGCCGCTGGATATTTTAATCCTACTGCATTTCTTGAACATACTCGGGAAGACTACGACACTTATCTCGACCTCAACCGTGCCACCTTCTTTATTAGCCAGGCCGTAACAAGAAACATGGTAGACAACGGCGGAGGGAGTGTAGTGAATATTGGCTCCATGTGGGCCAAGCAATCCGTAAAGGCGACACCCTCCTCTGCCTATTCAATGGCCAAAGCCGGTTTACATTCGCTCACCCAACATATGGCGATGGAGCTGGCCGATCACAATATTCGGGTTAATGCAGTATCCCCTGCGGTGGTTAAGACGCCTATTTATGAATCCTTTATCGATCCAGGGGAAATAGACCAAGTACTTGCCTCCTTCGATAGCTTTCACCCTATTGGCAGAGTTGGTACCCCCAAGGACATCGCTGATGTCGTAGACTTTCTTTTAAGCGACAAAGCAAGTTGGGTAACTGGAGCCATTTGGGACGCTGATGGCGGGGTAATTGCTGGGAGAAACTAGAATACCAAAAAGCCCGGATAGAAGTATTTTATTCGGGCTCAATTTCGAGAAATTCCTGCACTGCAACTCCTGCTAAAGAAATTTTATTTTAATATCCAGAGTAAACCATCAAAACCGCCTAGAGTTGACAATTAACTTCTAGCACATCACCAATCGTTTATGTATTAATATACTACTAACGGTAAGAAATTTAATAGCATCAACGACATTCTGGTCTGCCTGCGAGTGCCCCTCATCTTTTTCAAAAAATCTAATGAGCTTTTTTTGATCTAGAAATGGCATATCTAGAGTCTCACGGCTATGGACAATATCCTTCATATACTCATGAAGTTTCTTGTTTTTCTTATCTGTAAGAGGCGGAGTCCATAGCGGTTGTTTTTGCTTCTTGTAGGCCCTGTCTGTTAACACCGACTTCATAGCCTCTCGCAATACATATTTCTCAGTTAATCCTCGAATTTTATATTTTTCTGGCAATACTGATAGATAGTCTACTAAGTGGTGGTCAAGAAATGGTTGGCGACCTTCAATCGAGTGAGCCATTTCTGTTCTATCACCCATCATTGTTAAGACAAAATGAGGAAACATAGACTTAGTAAAGGTATACAAGCTTTTAGATAAAACAGGTCTATTTTTTAATACAGACATGCCACCTAAATTTTCCATGAGAGTATCTGCAATCTGATTATTCTTTATATAATCAGCATAATCTTTACAAAATAATGGAAATATTTTTATACCCATATCCATAAAACTCTGCATCCAATTTGGAAAGAAGTCAAGGGCAGACTTCACTACCCTTGACTGATGCAGTCTCGCAGAGGACATAAAAACTCCATCAGAAACAGGGTCACCAATCTCCAAATCCTGTAGAATTAATTCTTTTTCTTCCTGGGGAAGATCTTCTAAGTAATTCTCGATAAAGTCTTGCCTAAACCAACCGTAACCAGCAAAAACCTCATCAGCCCCATCCCCAGTTATTACGACTTTATACCCTCGATCTCGGACAGCCCGACTAAGCACATATTTAGTAATAGCGTTCCCATTGAAGAACATTTTTTCACCGATGTAGGCCGTTTCTTCAAAACAGGAAACCAATATATCGCCATTAATTTCAACTGGATGATAATTACTCCCCGCATATTCGGTCATGGACCTGGCATCGGATGATTCATCATAAGTCGGGTGGTCAAAAGACAAGGTGAATGCATCTATCGGCTTGTCAAGCATGCTCTGAGCAATTCCTAAAACAGAGGATGCATCTAATCCTCCACTCAAGTAGCAAGCAACTGGTACATCAGCTTTGAGTCTTAACCTAATCGCCTCAGTAAACCTTTGTCGCACTTCGCTTATAACTTCTTCTTCTCTAAACTGAGTCTTTCTTTGCTCAACAATAGTAGGGAAATAGAGATCCCAATAAAGATGGGTCGAAAATTGTAAGTCATCCAAATAGGCAATACCGTAATGACCAGGAGGCAATTCAAAAATATTACTAAATGAGCTAGATGCAGGAGCATGCAAGAAACTAATTTCCTGCCAGTAAGTATGCGGGTTCCACTCTACCGGCAAGCCAAGGGCTTTTAAGGCCTTAACCTCTGATGAAAAACTCAAACATCCATCTGCCCAGTAATAAAAAAGAGGTTTTATTCCAAACCTGTCTCGAGCAGAAAATATTAGTTTCTTCCCTCTATCGTAAAGTACGAAAGAAAACTCTCCTCGAAGATAGTCCAGGCAATAAACACCATACTCTTGATATAGAGCAATCAGAATTTCACTATCCGACTGCATGAGAAAACTATATCCTCGTCGAATAAGATCATTTTTTATTTTCACATAATAATAAAACTCACCATTAACAATACAAATTATTTCCCCGTCACTGCTCAACAGAGGCTGCTGACCACCCTCTAAGTCAATAATACTGAGCCTTTTATGCGCCAGCCAGGCTCGGCCATCTCCTGATGACCAGAATCCCTCACCGTCTGGTCCTCGATGGGAAAGGGTCTGTAGTGCACGAGAGATCTGTTCCCGGTTATACTTAACAGCGTTAGAGAATACCCCTAGCAGCCCACACATTTGACTGCCTCCCCAGTATCGATAAAAGGATTGTCTCAGGTTAGCAAAAAGGAACTTCGCGCCATTCTCACGAAAAAGAGGACAAATGACTCTGCATTAAGGAATTGTATTAAATAAAGATATGAGGTTGATATTCAGGGCCGAATTTACACTTCACTAGACGAGCTTGACCAGCTGAACTAACAAGTTCATTTGGATTTACATAGCCATAAAACACTGGAGCCATATATTCAGATCGAAGCTCCCATACCCTTTCAAAATGGGTCGCCGATAAATATACAGTGCATTCTTGAGTTCCAGATTGTTAAATTCAGAATTTTCACTTTACATAGAAACCGGACCTTTAAACACTCTAGAAACAAATTTAAACATTTTCGCGGGAATATTCATAGAATATTCCTCACATCCGAACTCCAACATTTAACTTAATGTACCCCATCAAACTTATGGCATATATATTACAGCGAGCAAGTGTATTTTTACTTTCCTTGCTTTTCGGTTTATCTGGCATCAAACCAAAAATAAGCTTCTATGGAAACTTTTAAAAACTCGCAAAACTATTGAGCAGAGTAGCTCTCTTGTAGATACCCTACTACCAGAACTTGGTTACAAGCTCAGACTTCAAGAGAGCTATAAATTTAAAAAATCGTATTTTCTTTCACTATCCAGCTAAGCTTTAGCTAGAACTCTAGATATATTGCTGCTCTAGGAAAATCTTTTGATTTACCTGAGCAGCCTAAAATCTATGCTTAGAATAAAGATCTCTCAAATTTACATTGTACGTATTCCGCTCGATTTAGATTGACGATAAAAATACCATTTAAACTCAAGCAACTAAATTTATACGTAAATACAAATTATACAGCCCAATTAATAAATATAGACCGCCCCTGAATTTTCAGCTTCATTGCTCTCAGGGTTTGCGAACAAACCGCTATCCGCTCCATCTTCAGTGTTCGCCCCTACTGCTAAACTAGCTCCATCTCCACTTAGCGCAACAGAGCCACCAAAATGGTCTCTCGAGTCTGTGTTGCTCGCTTTAATATAAGCTTCACTAGACCAGTCTACGCCATTAAATATATAGGTATAAACTGCTCCTGCTCTAGTTGAAGATTCGTCTGTACTATCTCCGAACAATCCTTGGCTATAGCTTTTCTCTCCCCATGCTCCCACGGCGATAGAACTGCCATCATCACTCAGGTTTACCGCCTCTCCAAAATAAGCCGATACATGAGGATTGGAAGCTTTCAAATTGGCAGTTTGCTCCCAAGCGTTTTCTTTTCGAGAAAAAATGTAGACAGCGCCACTGTTAGATTCACTTTGTAATGGGGCGCCAACTGCTAGTGTTTGCCCATTACCACTTAAATTGAGCGCAAGTCCAAACCAATCATCAGCGACAGGATTACTAGCCGATATCTTGCTATCTTCCACCCAGAATTCACCATCCAACTGGTATAGATAAACGGAACCTGCCCCTGCATTGTCAGCATAAGCCCCAACTGCGAATGAAGCCCCGGCATCATCAAGGCTTATCGAAGAACCAAAACCTAACCCCTCAGAACTATCAGCAGCCTTAATGTAGGCATACTGTGACCAACTTCCCTCCTCATTACGGAACACATATACCGCTCCAGAATCTTCAATAGAATCGCCATCAAGACCACCGTCTTCACTGGGTGCGGTTACTGCTAAAGTAGAACCATTCCCACTAAGGCTAAGGGCATAGCCAAATAGGTCATTATTTCCTTGATTGTCTGCTTGAAGTCGGGCGCTATGGACCCAACCTTCATTACTTCGGGAAAAAATATGAACAGCGCCCGCAGAAAAATTATCATTTTCCCCGTTCTCCTTGAATGCCCCTACTGCAAGCGTATAACCATCATCGCTAAGACTCAATGCAGTTCCAAACTCTGCAGCTTCTTGAGGATCTGGAGACTTAAGATAGGCTTGCTGTGTCCATTCGCCATCTTCCCGACTAAAAATATAAACTGCACCTGAATCAGGTGTCAGGTTATCCTCTTGGTCACCACCGCTATCTTCGCGAGGAGCACCTACTGCAAGCAGGTTGCCATCATCGCTAATTGCTAGATCCCAACCAAACTGATCGTCAGCATCCGTATTACTGGGTTTAAAATAACCGATACTGCCTATCACATCCTGATCAATTGCTATTGCATCAGAATCGATACATCTCTGATCATCGCAGGTTTGCAATAAGTATTGGGCATTAAGCTTTTTGAATAAAGGCACCACTAATTCAATGCGCTCTTCTTTTGGCGCAATGGGATTTCCAATAGGTTCAAACCCAGAGTGCCCATCAGCATTTTCGAATAACTGATAATAAGTTGCCCCAGAAACATCGCTCCAGCGAAAGGTTAGCGTTTTAGGTTTTTCATAATGGACCGCCATCGTAGCAGCTGTAAGCTCGCCACCTGTGTCTGGATCATCTCCCCCGCTCGAAGATCCACTACAACCTGAAAGATATGCACTGAACATCAAGATTGCTAGGTTAATATTAAATTTCACTATATGCTTTCCTTATAGGTCATCGTATCATTTTTCAAAACTCTCTTATCATTAGCTCTTAATTAGATATAATTTTTATTGCCAACACGAAAATACAGACTATTCTCGCATCGTCTTAGCACTAAAATATCTCCAACAAGAACCACTGCGAGAAGTAAAATTAGAATAAACTTCGAATATACTCGTAAATAAACAACCCCTTTTATAGATTTAGGTTTGATTCTCTTTTAGAGCCTTGACAGGATTAAAGGCTCAGACTGTTTTATTAATTTTCCAGTTAATACTTAGAAATTCACTTCTTGAACTCACAATAGCTAATATGAAATTTAAGGCTGAAATAACCAGTATGAAAAAACATATAAAGCAAACACTCAGGCGAGCAGACATTATTATATATTTTTTATATATTCAGCAGCCGGCAGTAATAACCACTAAACAAGGTGCAAAAAACTTATCAACGTCTACACAATTTATCTTTTATCATTAGGTTTGCGCCAATTATCCTGCACACCAAATGGGGCAACCGACCAATACAAAATCAATAGCAACACCTATAAACATAAGTTATTAATTTAACCTATAAACTATCACCCTTCACATTACAGCCGAGACTTTATAAGGCACTCATAATGAAACTGCTATCTAAACATTCTGATACTTTTAAGCAGCCTACAAGATTCAACTGACAGAGTGAACTTTTTTTAATAAATATATTTTTACCCTCCAAATTAGAACAATAGGCCCAACTAAAAGTCTTTAATGGCTAGACATCTGTCCGAACTTGAGGGTACGTTTTCATAAAGAAATGTGACTAAAAATTTCTTAGCAAACAAAAATACGAATAGCTTTTAGAAATTTCAAACCAGATATCCCACATGATTACACAAAATAAATCGATGAAGAGATGACAGCTTAACAATTTTCGGGCGTCAAAATTAAGAAGTGTGAGTTTCTGTCCATTTAGATAATAGAGTAATACTTTTATCGTATCTCATAATTTTTATACATGAAAGCAGTTTAAAAATGTGTGGCAGTCATTTCTTGCAAAAAAAATCTGTGAGTATTCCAATATTTATTTGGAGCTCAAGCTATTAGATACTCAACTACTCTTCCAGCTCGCTCTGCACGTATTTTTCGAATCCACAGCCTCATCCTGGGTTTACTAACTCCCATGGCCTCGCAATATTCATTCATTATATATTTTTGGTTGACTATCGGTTGTACAAGCTCCTGTTGGCACTTGGAGAGAGAAAACACCTCTTTCACAACTTGATCTTATTGAGTGTAATGCTACCAGCAGCCAAATTTAATATGACTACTCCTATTACAACAGCTAGATAAATTACTGCCCTATTAAGGCATGATTTAATATTAACCTTTGGAATCACTCCTATTACTAATTGAATTTGGTAAAACCAAATCTACTGGCTTTCTTGAATTAACATAATCACGGAATTCAGGAGCCACATATTCAGAACGCAACTCCCATATCCTTTTAAAAGGTGCCATTGATAAGTATGCTGTATATTGACGAGTCATTGAGTCCCAAATAGTAAAATCCAACCTGTTTGCCTTATATTGGAAATAGGCCTCTTCCCAGATTTTAAAAAAACGATATACAAAACCAATGATCCTCAAAGTATCGGCACTCGACAAAGAATCAAAATCCTTCATCGCCTTCGCAAAGATGTCTGCCATTGGTCCGTCACAAATTGCTGCCACAGCTTCTCGATGAGCAATGGATATCTCATGCATAGACGCAATCTTCGATTCTTTATTCTGAACTCTTATTAAAGCGGCAAGATAGACTAAAGATGCGACAACCGCAAAGGCACCAACAAGCTCACCAACGGCACTTAATGTATCCCACAACATACTCAAAATTTAATCTCGTCAAGCAGGAATTAATTATATAACTTTTGATGCTGTCGCTTTAGACTTTCAAAATACCCAACACTGCTAGCCTTACTGTTGAGACATTATATAGGCACTTGTCACATAGTGCTTATTTCATCTTTAAAAAATTTAGACTATAGGTAATTAGAAAATGACAAAATAGTAAACCCAATAGAATGGATTGATTTGTGCACTTCTTTTTTATCGAAAATATCACATAGATGCTAAGGCTATATATTTTCGTATCAATGAAATTGTCTGTTTTAAATAAGTATAATGCTAAAACAAGAAATTTAAACTAAAGGAATTAAATAATATCCAGCTGAATTAGCATCCATTAAGTTGAATAACTGATACAATTTCTGAAAGAGAGATAGAGGCCCTCAAAAAGAAGAGCGCTCCATATTAATCATATGCACTGATCTGTTGCCTTAGTACACTAAGGCAACACCAGTATCTATGTTAGAAAGCTAAGAGCTTAACCCACTTCGGCCAGATTTCCTTTACTTTCCAGCCATTGCTTGCGGTCGCCAGCGCGCTTCTTAGCCAGGAGCATATCCAAAAGCTGATTGCTATCATCGCCTGAATCGATATAAAGCTGTACCAGACGACGAGTATTGGGGTCCATCGTAGTTTCACGCAATTGCATAGGATTCATTTCTCCCAATCCCTTAAATCGGGTTACCTGAATCTTGCCCTTTTTCTTTTCCGCACTGATACGATCGAGAATGCCCTGTTTCTCAGATTCATCCAGTGCATAGTAAACGTCTTTACCGATATCAATTCGGAACAGTGGTGGCATTGCCACATAGACATGACCGTTAGTGACCAACGGCCGGAAATGACGCAAGAAAAGCGCGCATAACAGCGTGGCAATGTGCAGGCCGTCCGAGTCGGCATCGGCGAGGATACAGATTTTGTTGTAACGCAAGCCTTCCAGGTTATCGCTGCCCGGGTCCACGCCGAGGGCTACAGCAATATCATGTACCTCCTGGCTAGCGAGAATTTCCCCTGAGTCAACTTCCCACGTATTCAGGATTTTACCGCGCAAGGGCATGATAGCCTGGAACTCCCGGTCTCGCGCCTGCTTGGCGGAGCCACCGGCTGAATCTCCCTCCACCAGAAAGAGTTCGGAGCGCGTGGTATCTCCACTGGAGCAGTCTGCCAGTTTGCCTGGCAAGGCCGGTCCCTGAGTAACTTTTTTACGTGCAACTTTTTTCGCGGAGCGCATGCGCTTCTGTGCATTGCCAATACACAGTTCCGCCAGTTTATCGCCCTCTTCCGTATGCTGATTCAGCCACAAACTAAATGCATCTTTAGCGACACCGGAAATAAATGCGGTCGCTTCACGGGAGGAAAGTCTTTCTTTTGTCTGGCCCGAGAATTGGGGATCAGCCAGTTTGGCAGAGAGAACGTAAGAACACTGGCTCCAAATATCTTCTGGTCCCAATTTAATTCCGCGCGGTAGCAGATTGCGGATTTCACAGTATTCGCGCATTGCTTCCAGCAGGCCAGCCCGCAAACCATTGACATGGGTACCGCCCTGGGCGGTGGGAATCAAGTTTACGTAGGACTCAGCGGTGACCTCTCCGCCCTCTGGCAACCATTGAACCGCCCAGTCTGCCGCCTCAGTAGTAGCTGCAAAACTGCCTACAAATGGCTCTGCTGGCAGTACTTCCCAACCCTGATTTGCAGCGGCCAAATAGTCCTTGAGGCCATCTTCGTAATACCACTCATCGGACTCGCCATCCTGCTCATTGATAAACGTAACCGTGAGACCCGGGCAGAGCACCGCCTTGGCACGCAGAAGGTGTCGCAGGCGCACCACTGAAAATTTGGCGGAATCAAAATATTGGGGATCTGGTAAGAAGCGAACACTGGTGCCTGTTGTGCGCTTGCCGCACTCACCTACTACTTCCAGGTCGGAGGCCTTTTCACCATCCTTAAAGCCAATGCGATGAACCTTGCCATCTCGCTGGATAGTAACCTCCAGCACTTTTGAGAGGGCGTTAACCACCGAAACACCGACGCCGTGAAGGCCACCGGAGAATTGGTAATTATCATTGGAAAACTTACCGCCGGCATGCAGAGTGGAGAGGATAACCTCTACACCGGGCCGTCCCTGCTCGGGGTGGATATCGACAGGCATACCACGGCCGTTGTCGCTGACAGAAAGCGAGTGGTCCTTGTGTAACACCACTTCAATTTTCTTGGCATGTCCGGCGAGAGCTTCGTCGACACTGTTGTCGATTACCTCCTGAGCCAGGTGATTTGGGCGTGTGGTATCGGTATACATCCCGGGGCGCTTACGCACCGGATCTAGTCCCGTGAGTACCTCAATATCTTCGGCGGAATAATTAGCCATAATTCTTATTGATTACTGCTCGTTAAATAGAAATTCGGTGATAGGGTCGCAATAGCGTGCGAACTCCTGAAAACTATGATCGCCACCGTCTTCAATGGTCTGGCGTTGCCCTTGGTAGAAATCCTGCGCATCGCGATAATCCAGAACTTCATCCCCGCGCTGGGCGAGTAACCAGTAGCGACTCTGCAACGGCTTCTCCAATTCAGCCTGTACCCGCTGCATGGCATCTACATCAACCAGGGTAAGACGGAATTCCTCTTCTTCACCGCTATAGGGTTTTAAAACCTTCCCCACATAGGCTGGAATAAAGCGCGCGGGGCGCACTGCGGGATTTATCAGTACAGCGGGCAATCGGAAGCGCTCACCAAGGTAAGTGCACCAAAAGCCCCCCATAGAACTCCCCACCAATCCAATGGGTCCCCTATCGGGCTGCCTAAGGAGATCCTCCACAAGAGCCACCAACGATTTCTGCGCCTCCTCTGTATAGGGAGGCATCTGCGGTGCACAGAAGGTAACATGCGGGCATTGGGCCTGGAGCCGTTCCCGCATCAACTGGCATTTGAAGGACTGTGGTGATGAAAGGAAGCCGTGCAGATATATCAGCACCGGCCTTCCCTGAAGATCATTAGTTTGCATAGGCGGTGATTATAGCGCCCATATCGTCAATCGGGGGCGCTATGTAACCAGAAGCCTTAAACCGTATGGGAATCACAGCAATGTGCGATTCAAACTGGCAAAGGCCCGCCTCATATCTACACGCATATCAGACCAGAAAGTAACACTGGTAAAACGCTCCATGCGCCCACCCGGGCCATAGGCACCAAAGTTCTCACCGATATCGCGGCGATCCCGGAAGCGCATCACAGCATTGCCCTCCCGATCATAAAGGGTTCCAACCAGTACGCCATAGGCACTCTGCTCGGTGTAGACTCGCCAGGTCCAGGGAGAGGGGTCCAGCGGCGCAGCTACCGAAAATTTCTCCAGGGATAGGGACAATGTGTAATCTGCCTCTTCCTGCTCCTCTGCTACCACGCTGTTACGGGGTTCGAGAAACTTCTCTGCAAACGTTTTGACCAGCAGTGCATTCATCTGCTGCAGGTCCCTATCATCCAGCTCGTAATCTTTCTCTCTGTAGCGGGTACGCGGCAACGAAGAAAAGCGCTTGGTGTAATCAATTTGCACAGGGGCAATAAACACTTTGGAGCCGCTCATATCAAAAGCAAAAGCCGCGGCAACTTCATCCAGCGAGCTGGATCTGGGAACCAAACCTTGGCTATCCTCCTGTTCAGCTAACTTTGAGTCCCCCACCTTACTGGGATTATGAGCACAGGCACCGACTAATAACGCCAAGCCAATGAGCGGTAAAACAAATATTCTGTTCATTATTATTCCTCACTTCCCGATGTTATCCACTTAGCGGACGGAGTAGCTGCAAAATACGCATGAAATGAGGGGCAGTAGCGCAAATAAAACCCCAGTACCTATTAGCGTATTTTATCAACTGTCAAATACTACTATTGATTCTGGTATGCCCCATTAAACAAATATCATCAATGATCATAAGTCTGGGGAAATTTCATTGTACGGTCAGAAGACAAAAAAGATAATGGTAAGTTCGTAAAGGGAGGCTTTACAAATAAAGGCGAGCTAGAAACTCTTAAATAACACGATAGAAATCCCATAAAGTGGGACTTCAAAAAAGCAGGCACTTCTCAAGGAGAAGTGACTCAGTAGCCGGAAGATGCAAAATCAACAGAGTATTTTGAAACCTCAACCCGTTCGACCCCGGTTTTATAGCTACCGTCATCATATAAATCAAACCAACGATATCCCGGCATCTCGTCGTCTACAGCAAAAGGCCCACTACCCGGAGTAAATTGTACAGATGTGGAAGGTGTCGCATGTAAGCCGACCCGACCCTCATGATTATCAAACTGCTGATGTACATGGCCCCACACGAGCGCTTTGACTTGGGGCGCTTTGGATACCATTTGCAAGAGTTGCTCACGTCCATCGCGCAGCATATGGCCATCAATCCACTTACTACCCACCTGTACCGGCTGGTGGTGCATCATGATCATTACCGGGTGTTCCCGGGTTTCCCAAAGCAGCAGCTGCAAACGCTCAAGCTGAGCTTCGCTGAGACCGCCGCATATCTGGTTTTCAACACTGGTATCGAGAAGCAAGAGGCGCCAATTTCCTAGGGCAACCACTTCTGTACAGCGTTGTGGGGCCAGCTGTTTCATACGAGAGCTTAAGTCGTGATTCCCCGGTAGCCAATACCAAGGCTTCTGCACCCTGCGCATTTTCTGAAGAAACCGGCGGTAAGAGGCCTCGGCCCCATTCGCGCTAATATCTCCTGTCGCCACCAGCAGTTGCGCTGCCTGCTGCCTGGAAACGATTGCGGACAGTACCTCATCCAAAGTATGACCGGTATCCAAACCCAGTAATTGATAATCCGGCCGGCTGCCGATGTGTGGGTCTGTTATTTGGATCAGACGATATGAATTGGTCTTATCGGACCTGCTAGGCTCATTGTGCTCGCGAATCACTTGCTCACCTTGTAATCACATCCATGTGTTCTACCGCAGAATTAAATTTTTCGGCCATCCAGCACTAATTGAAATTCTGCGCGACCATTTGCAAGACAGTACTCAAGCCACTCACCGAGAAAACGGTTGGCCTGAGGCCTCTCATCTGCGCGCTGCATACGGGAATTTGGGTAAGCGATATCCACTCCTTTACCACCTACCGGTCCACAGCCATTAACTGCTATCACCTCTGCCATCCGCGCATCGTGATAGAGACGAGCGGTCAGGTTGGGAGATGCCAGCCAGTGGCTTTCACTGAGATTTACCTCTGCGTCCAGTGACACTTCTGTGGTGTACCTGGATCTCGCTACCACTCTCAGCTTTAAGCTGCCACCAGGGATTTGATAGCACCATTGCTCTCTCTCTGAAAGCTCAGGCAGCAGCCTCAGTAGACGTAGGTAGTTAGCGTCGCAGTCGGCATGATAAGACGGTAAATCGACGCGATATACTGCTTTACCGTTGCCATTTGGCGACATTTTCATCTGCCTGCGCTGGCGCGCACCTACCTCACGTACTAGAGCCATTATCAACACTCCAATTCATTTGCCGCCGTGACTTACATCTCAGTTTACCTTTTATGCGGGTAAAGTAGCGCAAAGAGCTGTGACCGCTCAGGCGGGTGGCGTCATATGAGTAAACTGCTTCCGATTTAACTCTAGCCACTGCACCGAAATCAGTGTGGTGGCATTGTCTATCGGGTTTTCTCCCGGGCCGTAATTCCCCCGCATCGCATCTACGACGTTCTGCCTCGGGAATACCCGCAAACGGATATCCTCATTTTCCTCAGCCAAGCCGAATACGCCCTCGGCCTGCTCCAAATCTACCAGGGCACAATACAGATGTATCCGCTCCGAGCTGCCCCCTGGGCTGGGGATATAACTGTGGATAAAATGCAGGGCGTCCACAGTACATCCAGACTCTTCCAACACCTCTCTGCGCGCTACATCCTCCAGACTCTCCCCTTTCTCCACCATACCGGCTACCACTTCAAGACACCAAGGCCCTGCTGGGCGCCCCAGGGCACCAGTGCGGAATTGCTCGGTAAGTGCCAACAGGTCCCTGACAGGATCGTAAAGTAAGACTCCAACGGCCTCTCCGCGCTGAAACAGTTCCCGCTCTATTTCATTGCTCCAACCCCCGCGAAACAAGCGGTGGCGCAATCGCAGGCGCACCATAGTGAAAAATCCCTTAAACACGGTTTCCCTGGAAATTATGTCTACCGAATCAGCGGTGAACTCCGGGTTTAAATCAGTTCGACTGTTATCTTGTGGCATGGTTCGTCTTTCCCTAGGTTTCGGTTTTGCCGCGCTGCTTCCGCGACAAGACCGGGGTACCAGCTGTTATACTCTGCGCCCACCGTACCAGCCGCTGACTGCAGAGGCTATCCGGGTTTCCGTGTTGAATTTCGAGAGTACACAACATGAGAGTGCTGAATATCGCCTATCAGCAGCTACGGCGCTATGGCAAGACAAGGGTTAGCTGGGCACAAAAGCTCACCTTCGGCCTGATTAAAAATGACCACTACACCCAAGTGTTCAGCGACCGCGATATCGCCGCATTTGAGGCACCCTTTGGTATTCGCGACCTGGGTGTAAAAAAGGCGAACCGACGCTTGATGGAAACTGTCGAGGCCTTTGAGCCAGACCTGATCATCGCAGGCCACTGCGATATGATCACTAACGACACCCTGAAGGCCATTAAGCAACGCCTGCCCAATTGCTTTATCGCTCACTGCAATAATGATCCCCTCTTTGTTCCCAGCAATGTCGAGCGAATCAAATACCGCGCAGAAGTCGCCGATGCAGTTTTTGTATCCACCGGGCGAAGAGAACTGAAAATATTTGAGGGCTTTGGTGCTCGTGTTTATCACATGCCGAACCCAGTTGAACCCTCGATTGAAAACCTCAATAACGCTGAACGCACAGATTTAGCCATCGACCTGCTTTTCTGCAGTAACAGCAATAATTTCACCAAGCGTCTGCAAATGGTTAAAAACCTGAAAGATGCCTTGGGGGATTCGCTGAACTTTAAAACCTATGGCAGCTTCGGCGAGGCTCCCGTTTGGGGCCGCGACTACGACCACGCTCTATCTCAAACCAAAATGGGACTGAATTTCAATCGCCAAGATACCCATTACTGGTACTCCTCAGCACGCATGGCGCAGTTGGCGGGCAACGGTATTTTGCAGTTCACCAGTGATAAATTACATTTTGACGACTTGTTGCCTGCTGAGAGCGTCGTTTATTTCTCCGATGAGCAGGACCTATTAGAAAAAATCCGCGAATTTAACGGTGACGATGCCAAGCGACGCGCCTGGGCCGCACGGGCCAGGGAGTTTTTCCACAATGAAATGAACTCGAAGCTCTACGCTCAGTACATTGTCGAAGCCACAAGCTTACAGCCTTTTAGCCACGACTATGCTTGGGCTCAAGATATCAATCTGGATGGCACACTCAGGTAGTGTTACGCCCACTCTATTCGATCAGATGCAATAGATTATGAGTAATAACCCAATTCGAGTCGCACAGATACTCGCCGGTGCTGAGCACGGTGGTGCTGAGAATTTCTTTGTGCGTCTCGTCAGTGGATTAAATCCCCGCAGCGAAATTACAGAAAAAGCGTTTATTCGCAACCACGATCACCGGGTACAGGCACTGCGTAGCAACAGTGTTGAAACTGAAGGTTTTAAATTTGGTGGCAAGCTGGATTTTCTCGGCCGAAAAAAATACCGAGATGCCCTGAACCAATGGCAACCGGATATCGTGATGACTTGGATGGGACGTGCCACTTCAATCACCCCCAACTCTGAAAAATACCGATTGGTAAGCCGCCTAGGGCACTATTACAACCTGAAGTATTACCGTCACGCAGATTATTGGATCGGCATCAGCAAAGGTATCTGCCAGCATTTAAGGGACGGAGGCATCCCCAAGGATAAGATTTTCCATATCCCCAATTTTGCCGATGAGACACCAGTTAATCCGCTGCCTAGAAATAGCTTCAATACTTCGGAAGACCGGCCCCTGATACTGGCTGCAGGCCGCCTACATATCAATAAAGGGTTCGACACCCTCCTGCATTCACTCACCCAGGTACCCAACGCCACTCTGTGGCTTGCAGGTAGTGGCCCTGAGGAGAGCAAGTTGAAATCCCTGTGCCACCGACTCGGCCTGGAAGAGCGGGTTCGCTTCCTCGGTTGGCGCAATGATGTCACCACCCTGATGCGCACTGCGGATATGTTCGTGTGCCCTTCTCGACATGAGGGCCTGGGCTCTATTGTGATGGAGTCCTGGGCCCATCGCTGCCCTATAGTAGCGACAGACTCTCAGGGCCCTGGAGAAGTGATTACCAATGGCAAAACCGGTCTGATTACCCCTATCGATAATGCCGATGAACTGGCCAAAGCCATGAAGTCCGTTATCGAGTCGCCGGAATTGCGCCAAAGCCTGATCGAAAATGCGGCCGAGGAGTACGCAACGACTTATGCGAAACAGGTTATCGTCGACTCCTATATCGATCTATACGAAAACCTGATGAAGAAAGGGCGCTAGCGGTGAATGGCAGCCACCGAATACCCGGTGGCTGCTAAATCGTATTTTTCGTTTCGTGCCAAATCGTACTTATTGATAGGCCGGGGGCAAATCCCGCAAAAGAGCGCTAACCCCATTGGCGATCAGTCGTTGACGCTGCTCAATACTATCGGGGCGTGTTAACAATTCGCTGGCTCTCCCCCCCCAAATCACAGCCCCGCCCGGGCGCCCAATACCCACACTCATAATCACCAAGGGGGCATCTGTCAGGGGCGGTAGTTCCACCACATCCTGTGGCGCATTGCTATCAAACTGTTTGTCCCAGCTGGGATCCCGGGTATCACCGGAGAAAAACTCATCGACTACCGCAACCTGGTAATCCACCACCATATCCGCATCCTGGTCCTGGGAGACTTGGCGATATCCTCGTTGCTGTAACTCTGCGGCAACGGTATCCCGCATTTCTTCATCCAACTCCACCAGCTGGGCAGAGGCATCTTCTGAGCCACTCAACGGCGCTACCCCCCATTTATACGTGGCAAAGGCAACCGGTGGCTCCCCGGTAGCGGCTTTTTCAACCTGTATCTCCTGGCAACCCGCCAATGCCAAGATACTCAGCAAGCCTGTTAATAAATAGCGCATAAAAACTCCTACATTTCCGTACTTATTTTACTGGTTCGACCGTGCCGTACAGTTCTATCTTAGGACTCCAGGTATACCACTTGGGTTCAGCTTTCGGGTAAAGAGGGAAATGGCTGCCCGACTCCACTTCAAATCCCATAAAAGGGGCTTCTGGCGTGGCAAATGCGATCCCCCCCTGCAACAGGGCCTGAGCCGATTCCGTGTTGATATTAAGCCCACTTTTCAGACCGAAATTCACATCGACGCCACTGGCATTCCAAAACACCGTATGCTCTCGCACCAGGGGCTGGTATTGGGGTTCGATATGAACATAGATATACACTCGATCAGCATACTCCCCCAAGGAAAAACCTGTAACCTCTCCCACTTTTACCTGGCGATAATAAACCGGACTCCCTGCTACCAGAGATCCTCGCCTCGCAGCATCCAGGATAATTCCCAGCCCGGGGCGGGTAAAAGTTTCTGCAAGATCCTCTTCCGGTGCCTGTTCCAAAGCGTAAAACTTTGTCTGAGGATCACCTAAGCCGGGCTCAAGCGCCAGGTATCGCCCTGTAATCAGGGTATCCAAATGGGCGATCTTATCGATGCTAATTTGCGGGGAAACCACCCATATACGAGTACCCTCCCGAGCAAACTGCTCTCCACGGTGATAAAGCTTGGCCCTGGCCCACACCTCGCCCAAAGAGCGATCGAGTCTCAGGCGAGTAATCTCTCCAACTTGTACCCCGCGGTAGCGCAACGGTGCTCCAACTCTCAGCCCCTCGGCACTGACAAGGCTGACTTGAATTTGTATTCCCCCCTCCATAGCCGCTTCCCGACTGCTGAAAAGAGGGAACTGGTCTCCATTTTTTGCCTGCCCGCCTTTTCCAAGGTCTTCTCGGCGTATGCCAAAGGCGATACCGCCGCGCAGAAGTGACATCAGCGAATCTGCCTCCACTTCCACCCCCTCGGTCAAGCTTGCTGTAGCCCGCAATCCGCTCACATTCCAGAACCGAACGCCTTCCTGCACAAAGTGGGCATAGCGGGGCTCTATCACCACATAAACTTCTACCCCCTCGCCATCCCTACGCAATTCCATTCCCTGAACTTTTCCTACCTCTATACGGCGAAAGTAAACCGGCGCGCCCCGCTGCAAAGACCCGGGATTGCGTGAAGTGAGGCGTAAATGCAGCCCCGGCACACGGGGATCCATCGGTGGCGCAGAGGTTCGCGCAGTGAAATTGCGCTGGGAGCGCTGTCCTTTGCGCAAGTCTACTTCTATACGATTACCTTGGATTAAATCGTTTAACCCGCCAGTAAAATCGAAGGTTGGGGGGGCTAGCCAAAAACGGGTATTTTCGGTGAGCAATTCATCCGTTGTAGGATCCATCAGAACTTTGACTTCCATACCATTCAAACGGCGGTTTGCCTTGGTCCCACTGACTTCCCCTACCTGGATGCCCTGATAGTAAACCTTCGTAGAATCCGGAGTAACATTCACCCCCTGATCGAAATTTAATGTCACTGGAATTCCCGCATCTGCTGCGGCAAAATTTTTATATAACTCAAACTCACTACCATTTACAGCGAGTGGAGACTGACGTTGATTTTCCGGGGTATAAAAACTTACGCCCCCGGCAAAAAGTGCTGCCAGGGATTCTAAATTGACACTGATACCGCTAATACCGCCTTCAATAGAGATCCCTGAACTATTCCAAAAGCGGCTGCCCCGATGAACCAGATAGGCATATTCCCGACGAATAAATAATTCGATACTGACTTCAGTTCCGTTTCGATCCAAACGGTAATCCGCTACCTGACCAACTCGCAGCTGACGATAATATACTGGCGATCCACGACTTAAAGAGCCCAAACGACGGGACTGCAAAACAACACGCAAGCCATCCCCACGGATAAATGCAGGAGGCTGATCCAGCGCAACAAAGTTGCGTTTGCGCTTACCACTACCTGATTCAACGGCAATATAATTGCCAGAAAGTAGTGTTTCCAAGCCGCTAATACCGGTAATAGATAACTCGGGTTTTACTACCCAAAACTCAGTGCCCTCTACCAATAAATATTCTGCACTGCGATTTAAACTAACTTCGGCCAGAACGCCATCGGCTCCATTCAGCTCTTTCGCATTAGGTACAAGGCGCACATCCTGGACCATACCAATATCGACCCCGGAATATTTGACCACCGTTTTTCCTTTTACCAGGCCATCGCCAGAATGAAATAAAATAGTGGCTTTAACGTCTCCCTCTGACAAATCCTGATAGAGCAACCAGAGAGCAATCAGCCCCGCGATCAAAGGTAAAATCCACACTAGGGGTAACCCCCTGCTTGCGCGCACTACTCCCCGCTGAGCGCCTCCATCCAAGCGAGACGCATCACTCGTATCCTGCGGGGGCAGCTCATCAGCCATTTTCTGCGGCGCTCCTATGAGCCGTTTCTGACTCTACTGCAGACTCATATAAATCTCCGTCATAGGCATCCCAAATTAAACGGGAATCGAAAGTTCGTGCCGCCAACATGGTTACCACTACCACAGAGGCAAAAGCTGTCGCACCAGCTCCAGCAGTTACCTGGGAAATAAATCCCATATCCACTAGCGACACCAAAATTGAAATCATAAATAAGTCTAAGAGTGACCAGCGCCCGATGCCGGAAACTACTCGATATATTTTCATGGACTGAATGGGGTCGAAGGACAGGCGCAACTGAATTTGGATCAGGAGCAATCCCAATCCCAGTAGCTTCATCACAGGAACTGCAATACTGGCAACAAAGACAATTAAAGCTATTCCCCACATTCCCGAGTTATAGAGTTGCATGACCCCGCTAATGATGGTGCTGGGGTCACCGGCACCTAAATAAACTACTGTCATTATCGGTAACACATTGGCAGGTAAAAGCAATAAAGTGCCAGTAATCGTCAGAGCCCAAGTTAACATCAAGCTTCCTTCGATTCTGCTGTGTACTCTCGCTCCACAGCGCGGACATCGGCAACGACCATTTTGGGGAAGAATAATTAATTGATGACAGCACAGGCAGCTGGTTAAGCCTTTTTTTAAACCTTTATTTGGTACGCTATTCACAAGCTTGTCCCTTAAGCGCACGACGCTGTGCTAAGCGGTGCCAAATTGCTGTTTGGTCAAAACTCAGGGAAGAGAGATTTGCCAGTAGCATCATGGCACCAAAACAGTACAGCCCCGGTTCTACCTCCATCTTGCCCAAATCCCGTAATTTAATCAGGGCCACCAAAATTCCGAGCATATAGACATCGAGCATGCCCCACTCTTTTAAGTGCTGGTAAAAACGAACAGCATTGGATACCGGCCGGTCAAGCCAGGCCCAAGCACTGCCCCAACAAATAAATAACAACAGGGCAAATTTACCTACCGGAGCCAGAACGCTACAGAAAAGCACCAGCGCCGAGAGCCAAATAAACCCCGCCTTGAAAAGAGAGTAAACGCCATTAAGCAAGGTACTTTCTGCACCAAATGAGAACAGGGAAAAGTCGAGCAATGGCAAGCTGACAGAGGGAATAAACAGTAATAGGCCGGTTAGACTGAGAGCCAGTGTGTAGTAAATACTATGATTGCCATTGCGATGCAAAGTACAGCGACATCGTGGGCAAATTAACTTTTGTCCCGGAGGCGCCAAGCCGCCGGTTAAAAGTAGATCGCATTCGTGACAGACCCTCTGCCAATCGGCCAGCGCCGCGCTGCGCTCCTCATTCATGGACAGTCAGTCCTTGCCTTATTCTGCACAATTTTTGCCGCATCCAAATGCTTATGAGGCGCGTCTATTGAAATATAGGCCCTCAACCTTATTCAATGGGCCAGTGTTATTGCCAAAAAGTTACCAATAAACGCACATAGGTGTCGGTTTAACGAAGATATAGCAAAAAGCCGAAAGCCGTCTCGACGGTCGGTTTGACCCCGGGTAAACTCTCGCGACTGCTATTGGGGAGACTGGCAATATTAGTAATAATCGCAAGCTGGAGCCCTCCATATCCCCACTACATGACACCAGCTCCAAATAACTTGCAAAAGCTTGAAGACCGTACCCTCCACAGGAAGTCGAAACAGATGAAAAGAAGTAACCGCACAGAGCCGCAAGGCCGCAAGTTGCGTCCGCTGAAAAAACTAATCGCCGCTACGCTGCTGGGCCTGGGCGCCATGCAGGCGCAAGCCGACACCCTGTGGGATATCTATACACAGGCCCTGGAGAATGATCCTCAATTAGCAGCTGATCGCGCTGCTTACCACGCGGATATCGAGGCTAAGTACCAGTTTCGTGCATTCCTGCTTCCTCAGGTAAATGCTACCTTCGAAGCCGCTAGGACTCACTCTGATAGGAGCCAAAATTCTGCTCAGTTACTGGATTTGACTGATAATGACGACGACAGTGATGTCGAACTAGTGGACTTTAGAAGCCAAACTAGCAATTCCTTACAGGAAAGAACCTATAGTGCCAACCTGACCCAGGCTATTTTTGACGCACCAGCCTGGTTCGATTATCAACAGGGCAAGAGATTAACAGAGCAGGCGACAGCAGAATTCAGTGCTAACCAGCAAGAAATGATGATTCGTGTCGCCACCGCCTACTTTGACGTATTACGTGCTTACGACGTGCTAGAGGCAGCTGCTGCCGAAGAACAAGCCCTAGCTAAACAGCTGGAACAGACGCAACAACGCTTTGAAGTCGGTCTAACAGCAATTACTGATGTCTACGACTCCCAGGCTGCCTATGACAGTTCCGTTGCCCGGCGTTTAACAGCTCAAGACAACCTCCTCAGTAACTTTGATGCCCTATCAGTATTGACCGGAGGCTACCATGATCAAGTAGCTCCTCTGGTAGATGATTTCCAGGTAGCTCCGCCAGTGCCTTCAGATCGCGCCGATTGGGTTGAGTTTGCCCTCGCCAACAATTTTGTCCTTAAAGCTGCACGACTTGGCGCCGATGCCGCCCGCTATAACGCGCGAGCGGAAGCCAGTGAACACCTACCCACCGTCACTGGCTCGCTTTCTTATAATAAACTCACTCAAGATGGTAACGAGAAAAATAGATTCAGCGACATAACGGGCAGCCAATTTGTACGTTACCCGCAAGATATTGACCAATGGGGAACAAGTGCAGGGGTAACTGTAAACGTGCCCATTTTTACTGGTGGCCTTCTCAGTGCCAACCGTCGCCAGGCTAGAAACCAAGCCTTCCAGGCCCAGGACCTTAGTGTTCTTGCAGAGAGAGATACTATACAAACCACGCGCACCCTGCACCGCGCTGTTGTCACCGATGTATCGAGAGTAGCAGCACGTGAGCAAGCCGTCGTTTCTGCCAAGAGTGCATTGGATGCGACTCAGGCGGGATACGAAGTAGGCACCCGAAATATTGTAGATGTGCTCCTGGCTCAGCGGACCCTGTTCGATTCACAAACTGACTACGCCAACTCACTGTACGACTACATTCTAAATTCACTGAGCTTGAAGCAAGCTGCAGGACTCTTATCCCCTAAAGATCTTCAGGATCTGGATATGATGCTGAATCCTGCAAATAATGTCTCTCGGGTAGAGGAAACTGGCGGTACCAGCCTTCCAGCACCTTCGAAGTAACTGCGTATACGCATCTACCAGAGAGCAGGATTTTTATTCTCTCTCTGGTCTTCATTCTGTGTAGCCAGCCGCTCCACCTCGCCCAGTAAGCGCTGCAAAGCACCACTATTTTCTGAAGCTACTTTTTTCCCTCTCTGACCGGCGGCTTTTCTTTGCCCCACATCTTCCAGCCAAGCCTGAACTTGTGAAGCCATCGATTCACTGTCTTCGACTACAACCATGGCTCCAGCCTCCTGCAACAAACTGGATACAGTGGCGAAGTTATGCAGGTGGGGACCGGAAATAACTGGCACACCCCAGGCAGCGGGTTCAATCATGTTGTGGCCACCAACAGAAACCAAGCTACCTCCCACAAAAGCAATATCACTGGCTCCATAGAAACGCAGTAACTCCCCCATGGTGTCTCCCAGGATAACCTCATCACTAGCTTTAATGGCTGTGCCTTCACTCCTTCGAACCAGGGCAAAGCCACGCTCCCGACACAGGCGGGCAACACCATCAAAACGCTGTGGATGCCTGGGCACCAACACGAGTAAAAGATCTTTAATCTCTCTCTTCAAAATAGAGAAGGCATCCAAGATCACCTCATCCTCACCCACATGGGTACTAGCCGCCAGCCATATAGGCCTGGAAGACTCCCCCCGCCACTGGTGCGCCAGCGCCTGGGCTTCACTGGCCAGTCCCATATCAATACTGAGGTCAAACTTGATATTGCCGTTGGCTACTGCTCTCTCCGCTGGTAATCCCAGATCGATAAACCGCTGCATATCCGCAGGGTATTGCGCAACAACACGATCCAGGTTGTTTAACATTGTTCGACTCAAAGAGGGAAAACGCCCGTAACCTCGTGCAGATTTTTCACTGAGCCGTGCATTGGCCAATAAAATTGGGATCTTCCTGCTCGAGCAGAGCTTGAGTAGGTTGGGCCAAAGCTCAGTCTCTATAATCACCAATGCACTCGGGCTAAGCGCATTGAGAAATGGCACCAGGCATTCAGGGAGGTCATAGGGAAGGTAGTAGTGAAGTAAGCGGCCACCAAGAATTGGCTGCAAGGCTTCTTGTACGCGCTCGGATCCGGTTGGAGTTGTAGTCGTTACCAACCACTGCCAGTCTGTATGTAGCGCAGCCAATTTAGAGATCACTGGTACGGCGGCTAGGGTCTCTCCTACAGATACAGAATGGACCCAGATTAACGGTGCCCGGCTGTGCCTTTTTGGAACCTGACCCAGACGCTCTCTTAAACGCAACCGATAGGCCGGCTGGCTACGCCCTCTCCACCAGAGACGCAAAAGGACAACAGGTAAAAACAGGCGGAAGAGCCAGGAATAAAATATTTGCATGAAGCAGGGATCACCTAAAGATCAATATTGCCACCAAAGAAAGTGCAATAATGACGGTTATCTCTTCCAGGTAAAACACCCCCGTAAGGAAGGCCTCAGGCCATTAGTGATCGACCACCCGGTAAAACTCAGAGCGCACCCCAAAAACACCACAAGCCATGCCGGCTGAACGGCAAGCGCGGAGCCAAGGCCCAGAACCCAAGCGCTTTCCACCGAAAATCAACCCTAAAATACAGCCTATGCTGGAGATCAACAGCTGTCCCAGAGCTGATACAAAGATGCTGGTATGACCGCGACCTTTGGCAAGTTTATGCTTTGCCAGAGTGATACCAGCGGAGAATTTTCTACGCGACAACCAACGCATATTGGCGCGACTCTCTGGTACAGCCTCGTAAACCCTCGCCTCCAGGCAGTAAACAATCTTTCCGCCCTTGGCCTTAAACTCTGTGAAAAAAATCACATCTGTACCGGCACCTAGAGGGTCCTGCTCATTAAACCTCAGGCCTAGCGAGCGGATACTGCTCATCGGTATTAATACATTGCTGGTCGCACAGTAGTTGAGCTGTTCTCCAGTCTTTCGTTTCTGCCGATAAAAAATACGTGAGTAATAGGCAGGCACAGAATCCGGCCAACGCCGAACAACACTGCCACAAACCACGCTACTGCCCCCCAGCTTTTGTGAGTAATCATATAGCTGGATTAACCAATCGGGCTCTACCCACTCATCATCATCAATGAAAACTAGGTAGTCAGCTCCCATATTATCCAGTTCATCGATACAGCGATTACGTGCACAAGGGATTCCCCGCCGCTCTTCAACAGCACAGTTGAGAGGAAAGGGAAAACTTCCCGACAACTCCCCCACAACTTCCCTACCAGCCTGAGTGTCCGAATCGTTATCGACGACCAGTGCAGCCACATTTAAGCCCGTGGGTAGCTGTAGCTTGGCCAGGCTTTGCAGAGAACTGCGAAGCCGCTCCGGTCGCTGATAAGTACAAATACAGATCACTAACAAGGGGTGCAATGTAAACTCCAGATTACGGCCAAGGACAAATCGGATATAAGCTATCTGAGCTGGGTTAAAAAAGAATCAGCCTATACCCTTAAGAATGACCTGTCTATAATACCACTTTTGCCAAACGCTTTATCAGGGCATCTATGCTCCATATTATATGCTTGTGCCCGACCTTCCTTGCTAAAACGCAACCCATTAGTCAAGTTAATTCAAAAAACTATTCTTATAAGCCCTGGTATATCTCCCCATGAAAATTATGCAGCTTTTGCCCGCCCTGAACTCTGGGGGGGTTGAGAGGGGGACCGTTGATCTTGCCCGCTACCTGGTAGCAGGTGGTCATCAGTCAATCGTTGTTTCCAGTGGGGGGAGCATGGTCGAGCAACTAAAAGCTGAAGGCTCTGCCCATATTGAACTTCCAATCCATAAGAAGTCTCTCTTTAGCCTGTTACAGGTCAGACCACTTCGAAAGGTTATCTCTCGTGAGAAACCTGACATCATCCATGTGCGTTCCAGGGTTCCGGCTTGGCTAGCCTATCTTGCCTGGCGAAATCTTGACCCAACTGAGCGCCCCCGCCTTGTAAGCACTGCTCATGGCCTTTACTCCATAAATCGATATAGTGCGATTATGGCGAAAACCGAACAGGTAATCGCAATATCAGAGTGTGTGAATAGCTACTTACTGGAGAATTATGCAAACGATCTAAAGCGTCCCCCACAAATCGTTTACCGGGGTGTAGATACAGATGAGTTCAATCTCGATGTCCAGCCATCGGAGTCCTGGTACCAAAAAGTACACCAGGATTTCCCCCAGCTTGCCGGCAAGCGCTGGCTCCTCTTACCCGGCCGGCTGACCCGCTGGAAGGGACAAGAAGACTTTATCGATCTAATCCATCAACTAGTCGAAAACCGTTCTGATGTTCACGGCATCATTCTCGGCGGAGCGGAGAAGAACAAGCAGCACTACGCCGATGAATTGGAACAAAAAATTTGCTCAATGAAGCTTGAGAACCACCTTACTCTAGTTGGTCATCGTAGTGATATACGCCACTGGTATAGTGCGTCCAGTTTGGTGTATAACCTATCACGTCGACCCGAGCCATTTGGCAGAACCGTTATAGAGTCCGCTGCGATTGGCACACCTATTATTGGTTATAACATTGGGGGACCGGCAGAGTCGCTTAATGCCTGTTTTCCTCAAGGGCTAGTTGATATCAATGATCCAGAAGCCTTATTCACGCGTACTCAGGAATTGCTCGACAGCCCTGGGCAAAAGCCTCATTTATCTACCGATTTCACATTGGGAAGGCAGGCCGAACACACTATTGAAATCTACAAGAGCCTACTCACAGAGCGTACCGGAGCGAACCCGCGTGATTAATTTGAGCCAGAGCGAGCCGTTTGCCAGCGGAGGCAATCGCTTTTGCTACCGACACCCGGAGCGGTCTGAACTCTGTGTCAAGGTGATGCGACCCGGCCGAACAGCGGAGCTATTGGGGCGAGCTCCCCTGGTACAAAACCTGGCGAGGGGAATCATATTTTGATGACAATCTTCGCGAACAGGAAGGTTATAGCCAGCGGGCCATTGCAACTAATCGAGATGGGCTTTGGCAACATCTGCCTCGATGGTTTGGGATACAGGAGACCAGCTTAGGCCCCGCTGCCGTCACTGATATGATTCTTGACGCTGATGGCAATCCGGCACCTACTCTTCGCCAATACCTAAACAAATATGGACTCAATACCGAGGTGCGCGAATCTTTACAGCACTTTTCTGAGTGGCTGCTTGAGTATGAAGTACTCACCAAAAATCTGATTGCCCACAATCTGGTCCTGCGAAAAGAGCAGGGGAAACTACAAACTTACCTGATTGATGGGCTGGGTTGTTCCTCTTTCCTGCCTCTGCCAAAAATTTCTAGCTACTTTGCGAAACGCTATATCCATCGCCGTATCGAGCGCATGTGGCTGAGAGTCGAGTGGGAAATTTCCGATAAGGAAACCCCCTGGCGAAAATATGAAGCTGAGGGACTCAAGCGCTAACGGCTTGGCAACCCTGATCGACGCAACAATGCTTGAGCACACAATAGGTATTGATCCAGGGGGTCACGCTGGCCTCCTGCCTTCACCTCAAGCTTTTCACTAACCAAACCTTGATCCAAAAGTCGTAATACCGCTGAACGCACCTTATTAGACTTGCTGCGACTCGGAACCCGAATTACACCGACCTGGGCCCGACTTTGTAACGACTCGAATAGCATAGAGATACTGTCCTCAGTGACCCAGATTGTCTCCGCTTCCGACAACTGCTTCTGAAGCCAGCCCGCCGGACAAGAGCGCCAGTCAACCAACTCAACACTGCTTTTCTCCAGCTGCTCCATGGTACCCGCCGGTGTTCTCCGACTGTCAGAGATACACCAACTCAAGGGTTGGGCCAATAATTTCTCAACTTGCTCCCGGATTGAGAGGGTATCCCAACTGTAATGCTTGCTGGGTCCACCCAATAAAATAAGCCCCCTTCCAGGCTGCAGTACATCGCTCTCAAGCGGTTCAGTCAATGCGCCCTGGCTCACAATCACATTAGGTAGAGGGGGCGGACGGTCGTGTTCGGGTACGACCGCAAAATCAAACCAGCTGTAGGGTAACAAAGGGCGGTTAATTGCCACCGCGCGACCACCAAACCGGCAACGGGCAGACAGCATGGGAAGTCGGCTGCGGCGACCTGTGCCGATCAAAAAGTCGGGGGCTGGCAACTCTTCCAGCTCCTCTCCCGTTTTCAGGAGAATACGGCTGGCTGTATATTCTGGTGATATATCAAAAACCTGCACCTCCCCGATATAACTCCTGCGCACCCCTTCAATCAGAGCTACACTCTGCTTTTCATGAGCCCGGTTGCCATCTAAAAAACGCCAAATAATAAGTTGCAAGATAGGACCCTAAACTACTGAAACACCGGAATACAAGGCAGTGTACCTAGCGCATTCCAGTGGAGCTACTGTAACAAGGCTATGGGAGCCCCAAAACATCCAGTATACTCCTTCCAGGGAGCTCCAAAGGGTGCCCCCGGTGAATCCATGCCTCTCAGGAGACCCCGTTAAAGCGCTCAGCCAAACAGGCATCCGCTACTACTTTGTGTAAAGCCCCACAATTATCACTAAAAAGCAAAATTAGAGCGTTCATGGACAACAGACTTTTATATAGTACTCACCTATACAGCCTATTTCCGCGCATCTAAATACAAAATTTTCTGAATGGCCGACAGTTGCACCTATGCCTGAACTTGGAAGTACTCTAAACAAGCTTTCCCAGCCCGTTTATCGCCAGCAAAGCTCACTGTGGATTTCAGGTCTGCTCAAATGGGCCTTTCTTGGGTTATATATACTGGTATGTGGCTACTATGTTTCCCCCAAAGTATCGGGAGTACAAACCAGCTTCTACCTAACTTTAGTGCCCACAGCCCTTCTACTGCTGGCGTGGCGAAAGAGCTATCACTTCCTGATTTCCTGGCAGTTCCTAACCTTTTGCAGCCTGCCTATCATTCTAGCGCTTTCAACACTGTGGGCCTCTCCGGATACCGCAGATGTTTATAGGCAATCTGATTACTACTGGAAATTGGTATTATACCTAGCTCTATTTTACTGCGCTGTTTTCTTCCTGTTGGAGCAGTACGGCGACAACATCCTCCATAAGCTATTACTCTCGCTTATTGTGATTGGACTGCTATCCGGTATTGCCTCGCTAATTGCTTATTCCCTTGATGGCGGTCTCCAGGATCTCCGCCGGATTGGCGGTATATCTCTTGAGGGCAATATTGATAAAACAGGAATGCTATTTGGTTTCCACGCTCTTTTTTGTTGCTATGGTCTCTACCAAAAGCCCCGTATTTGGCGCTGGTTATCAGGAGCAGGCTTACTCACCTCCTGTATCTACATAGTTTTGTCACAAACCAAAGTCCCAATTGTTATGGCGGGCTTTTCAATTTTCTTGGTTGTATTCGGCAACCTTTCGCGCCTGCTGAAAATTTTAGTTGTTGTGGCTATCGTCTGTGTTTTGCCATTGACCTATTTTGCCTTGTATGGTGACTTGCCCCTCCTACACCGGGGTAGCGCTTACTCTATACGTCTGACACTCTGGCAAAAAGCCTTTGAGGAGTTCCTGCAAGCCCCACTATTTGGCCAGGGATTAGTGCATAAGAAATTTATTGCACTAAACAGGATGGTGCCCCATCCACACAATTTTCTTCTGGATATCGCGCGTTTTAGCGGGCTATTGGGGCTGGCAGCCTGTGTCTGGCAAGGGCTTGCAACTCTGTGGACCGTGAGATCCAAAGAAAGACTTTTGAGTTGGATTCCTGGTTTGTATTTCACTTGGTTCCTGTTCGGTGTACTGGCAATGCTGATATACGCCCAGCAACCTTTGGCTAAGCCCAATTATATTTGGTTCTTTTACTGGATCCCCCTGGCTATCCTGCTGGCGCGAAGCAGCATTGAAGACCGGGGTTTGAGTCAATATAAAACTATCCGGGAAAGTAACCCTCAAAAACAGTAACCGCTGAGAGATAGAGTCACACTGATGAATGTAACCGTATTTGGCACCGGCTATGTGGGCCTGGTGCAAGCAGCAGTCTTAGCTGAAGCTGGCAATAAAGTAGTTTGTATCGATATAGACGCGGACAAGATCAACCGCCTCAAGCAGGGTATTATCCCTATTTATGAGCCAGGCCTGGAGCCTATGGTGAAGAACAGTATCACCACTGGCAATCTATCTTTTTCAACTGATGCGGCCTTTGGTGTAGAACACGGTGAGCTGATTTTTATCGCCGTGGGCACTCCTCCAGATGAGGACGGCTCAGCAGACCTTCGACATGTGTTGACTGTTGCAAGAACCATTGCCAAGCACATGGAGTGCAAGAAATACATCATCAACAAATCCACAGTACCTGTGGGTACGGCCGACAAAGTACGAGCTGCTGTTGAGGAAGAATTGACCGAGCGGGATAAGTCCGACATGCCATTCGATGTTATTTCCAACCCTGAATTCCTCAAGGAAGGTTCGGCACTGAATGACTGTATGCGGCCAGACCGAATTATTATCGGCACCTCCGAAGCAGAATCAGAACAGAAGCTTCGCCACCTCTATGCGCCATTCAACCGCAATCACGAAAAGATCCTCGTGATGGACGTTAAAAGTGCGGAACTCACCAAGTATGCCGCCAACTGTATGCTGGCAACCAAGATCAGCTTTATGAATGAAATGGCAAATATTGCCGATAAAGTGGGCGCTGATATTGAGGCAGTTCGGGCAGGCATAGGTTCAGATCCGCGAGTTGGTTACCAGTTTATCTACGCAGGTATCGGCTACGGTGGCTCCTGTTTTCCTAAAGATGTGAAAGCCCTGATTTCCTCGGCACAACAGCTGGGCATTGCTGCAGATATTCTCGCCGCAGTGGAATCCCGCAACGAGCGCCAGAAACACTATCTCGCCGAAAAAATACAACGTCATTTTAACGGAGATATTCAGGGCAAAACTTTTGCGCTCTGGGGCCTGTCATTCAAACCGAATACAGATGATATGCGCGAAGCCCCAAGCCGTGTGCTGTTAGCTCGATTGTGGGAGCAGGGTGCGAAGGTGCGGGCATTTGACCCTGAGGCCATGGAGGAGTGTCAGCGAATTTTTGGCGATCGCGAAGACCTGACCCTTTGCGACTCCAAGACAGAGGCTTTACAGGGTGCCGACGCCCTGATTGTCGCGACCGAATGGCAACAGTTCAAATCTCTTGATATCGATGAAGTAAGCAGCGCTCTCAGTGCCCCGGTTGTGTTTGACGGACGCAACCAGTACGAACCAGAGGAAATGCGCGAGGCAGGCTTTGATTATTACTGCGTAGGGCGCCCGGACACCACCAGCTCTTACTAAGTAAACCTTACTTAAAATAAAAACCCGGCATCTGCCGGGTTTTTATTTTCCGTCATGCTATTCGCATTTTTACTTCCGCCTGGCCCGCCACATCACTGAGCCAGCCCCGATGCGCGGCACTACGCCCATGTACCACATCAAAATAAAGGTTTTGCAAACGCCCTGTGATAGGGCCGCGACGACCACTGCCGATAGAACGCCCATCCAATTCACTAATGGGCAATACTTCCGCCGCTGTGCCAGTAAAAAACGCTTCGTCAGCGATATAGACTTCATCCCGAGTGATACGCTTCTCTAGCACCCTATAGCCGCACTCCCGTGCCAGTTCAATAACTGTATCTCGGGTAATTCCATCCAGGCACGACGTCAGCTCCGGGGTATAAATAGTCCCATCGCGAACAATGAAGACATTTTCTCCACTACCCTCAGCAACATAACCCTCGGGGTCCAGTAATAGCGCCTCCTCGCAACCATTGCGCACTGCCTCCTGTAACGCCAGCATCGAGTTTATATAGTTACCATTGGCTTTCGCCTTACACATGCTGATATTCACATGGTGTCGGGTATATGAGGAGGTATTCACCTTAATCCCCTGTTCCAGTGCCTCGGGGCTCATGTAGCTGGGCCACTCCCAGGAAGCGACAATCACATGGGTTGAAAGATTTTCTGCGCGCAACCCCATTCCCTCTGACCCGTAAAATACCATTGGTCTCAAGTAAGCTTGGCGCAAGTTATTTTCGCGCACCACAAGCCGCTGAGCTTCATTCAGCTCATCAGTGCTATAGGGCATTGGGATATTCATTATTTTTGCAGAGCGAAACAACCGACGGGTGTGCTCTTGCAAACGAAAGATACTGGTGCCGTTACCGGTTTCATAAGCCCGTACGCCTTCAAACACCCCCATTCCATAGTGCAGGGTATGAGTGAGGACATGCACCCGGGCATCGCGCCAGGGAACCAATTCACCATCAAACCAGATAACGCCGTCGCGGTCGGCAAAAGACATGGGTAACTCCTACAAATCCTGAAAAACAGTTTAATCGGGCAACAGGAAGAAACCCGGTATTAACCGAGTAATTGCTGCCAGTTTGTTTGAACGGTCTTTCTTTCCGCTGTGAATTGGTCATCGCTCACAATCCCTGGCAGTTGTTGTAGTGCCAGGCGATGACCTTCAGATCGGTAGGCTTTGTAGGCGTCGATCAGATGTCCGGCTTGTTGGGCCGGCATCAGGCCTGCGTCAATTAGACTTTCGAGAATGCGAATATTATCGGTATACCGCACGATCGGGGGCGAAGTTTCTGCCCAGGCCAGAGCAGCATATTGAACCATAAATTCAATATCGACAATACCGCCCTCACCGTGCTTTAGATCAAACTTTTTATCGTTGCTCTTATCGAGGTGCGCACGCATTTTATTGCGCATTTCCACCACCTCATTACGCAATTTATCGCTCTTTCGCGACTGGCAAAGCAATTTCGTACGCAACTGTTGAAACGACTCACTCAGGCGGACACTACCGGCGACAGATCGAGCTCTCACCAGCGCCTGATGCTCCCAAGTCCAGGCACTCTCCCTCTGGTATTTTTCAAAGGCAGCCAATGACGTCACCAAGAGTCCTGAATTACCCGAAGGGCGCAGTCTTGTGTCTACCTCATAAAGAGGCCCGCTCAATGTACGGGTTTGCAATATGTGGATAAGTCGCTGTGCCAATCGGGTAAAAAAGCTCAGGTTATCAATACTGGTTTTACCGTCAGTAACCTGCATCGCATCAGCATCGTGCACAAAAACAATATCCAAGTCAGAACCGTGGCCAAGCTCCAATCCCCCCAGTTTTCCATAGGCGATAATGGCAAAGTGCATATCCTCTGCCGAGGCCCCCGCAGGCATGCCGTATTTATCAACCATCTGTGCCCAGGCGAGTTGCAATGACTGCTGCAATATCGCCTCTGCCAACCAGGTAAGGGAATCACTGACTTTCATCAAAGGCAGGGCACCATTCACCTCTTGTGCCGCAATGCGCAGGCTTTGACTCTGCTTAAAATATCGCAGCGCCTCCATTTGCAATTCCAGATCTTCAGGATCAATCCGCAACAACTCGAGACGCAGCTCATTAGCAATATCTGCCGCAGTAGAGGGTGCCAGTAACCTGCGGGAATCCAGCAACTCATCCAGCAGAATTGGGTGGCGCGCAAGTTGCTCAGCAATCCATGGACTGGCACTACAGAGGCGCACCAGCTGATTGAGCACGGGGGGATTTTCATTAATCAGGACGAGATAGGCACTACGACGCAGTACTGAGCGCACTAAAGGTAAAACACGGGTTAGCACTAACAAGGGATCAGCCTGTAACCCTGCTGCGGCCAGTAGTGTAGGCATAAATTGGTCCAGGCGCGCACGGGAAGAAGCAGGTAGTGCCGCAACCATTGTTGACTGGCACAGCTCCTTTAAGTGCTCGAGTGCCTGCGGTGGAGGAAGAAACCCTGCACTTTCCAAAATCTGCAAATTCTCTTCATTCGCAGTTTCATCGGCGCAACTTGCCCAGAGTCCCTGCCACTCTTCAGCCACACTGGGGGCAGCCATTTCCTCTGGTGGAGCGATTACAGTATCGAACTCCCGCTCAACTAAGGAACGAACATCGACCAGCTCACTCTCCAATTGCTCCCAATTATCGCGGCCCAGGGCAAATGCCAATTTTTCCCTTTCTTCCTCCTCAGCTGGGAGCGCCTGTGTCTGCTGATCCCGGTAAGCTTGCAGTGCGTGTTCGACTCTCCGCAGCAGCAAATAACAACTGGTCAGTTCACTGGCCACTCCTGGTTCAACATGGCCATCACTTTCCAAAAGGGGCAGTAGCTTGAGCAAGCTGCGCTCGCGCAGCGCGGGTTCGCGCCCTCCGCGAATTAACTGGAATGCCTGGGCAATAAATTCCAACTCGCGTATGCCGCCCCGTCCAAGTTTGATATTGTCCGTTAAACCACGAGCGCGCACTTGCCGCTGTATCAGGGCTTTCATTTCACGCAAAGCATCAATAGCACTGAAATCGATATAGCGGCGATAAGTAAATGGGCGCAACAACTCCATCAGCTCTTCAGCAAACTCCTCCCTGCCAGCAACAGGGCGAGCTTTGACCATGGCGTAGCGCTCCCATTCACGCCCTTGAGTTTGGTAATAGTCCTCCAGAGCAGCGAAATGGCTTACCAGGGGACCACTGTCACCGTAGGGACGCAAACGCATATCTACACGAAAAACAAAACCATCCGCATTGATTCCATCCAACGATTTAATCAAGCGCTGGCCGAGTTTTTGGAAAAACTGCTGATTTTCTATACTCTTTTCGCCATCGGTATAACCGGGCTCAGGGTAGGCAAAAATCAGGTCAATATCCGATGAGAGATTGAGTTCCCGGGCTCCCAATTTGCCCATCCCCAACACCACCATCGACTGACTATCGCCAGCTCTACTACGAGGCTGCCCATAGCGATCCATTAACTTTTCATGGTGCCATTGCATCGCCGTGCGAATGGATAGCTCTGCCAATTCACTGAGGCGCAGACATGCCTGGGGAATATCCCACTGTCCGGCAAAATCGCGAAATATGACCTCAGTCGTTACCCTGTTGCGCAATAAGCGCAATTGAAGGTCTAACTCCTCATCACTTTCTATGGTCGGCAGGGAGAGTCCAAGATCTTGTTTAAGCAACAAATCCCGTAAAAGCTCTGGGCGGCGACAGCACTGTTGATAAAAAAATTCTGAACCAATTAAGCTCCGAGCCACTCCTTGCGCAAGCAATGGCTCTGCCAGCAAGCTCTCCACCTCAACAACAAGCGCGGCCTCCGCCAGTTCACACCAGTCATGCCAAAGTGACTGAAGTTGAGCGCGGATGGGTTTTGGGCACTGAATGTTGTCAAACATGAGGGTCGATCCTTGGTGCGAATATCAGCGGGCAATTCTGCCTAGCTATCGGCATTCCGATAGCTAGCGATGGTATCGGATAATGATGAGTGGCCGAGCAAGCCCGCCCCTCGCGTCACTTCACTGGCCTCTACATCTTCAAACAGTTATCTCAGAGAGGCCACCCAAGCTAGAAAGCGATATCCGGCGGTGGGGCCACCCTCAATACCTCTGCCACAGTGGTCAAACCCGCCGCTACTTTTTTCGCGCCGGAAAGCCTCAGGCTATTCATACCTTCGCGCATCGCCTGGCGCCGCAGTTGCTGTAGATCACAATCGGAGGTGACAATAGCTTGTACCGACTCGCTAAATGGCAGGATTTCATAAATTCCCTGACGCCCACGATAGCCCGTATTACGACACTCCAGGCAACCTTCCGGCCGGTAGACTTTCTCCGGCAGCGGCGCTCTCCAGGGTTTCACCAGAGACTGCCAATCGGCCTCTTCAATTTTGTCCTCCTGCTTGCAACTGGGACACAGTGTTCGTACCAAACGCTGGGCCATCACCCCGAGAATGGTGGACTTCAATAAATAATGCGGCAAGCCCAAGTCCAATAAGCGGGTAACCGCTGTTGGAGCGTCATTGGTATGCAGGGTTGAGATAACCAGGTGGCCTGTCAGTGCCGCTTGAACCGCCATCTGAGCGGTTTCCAGGTCACGAATCTCACCAACCATGATGATATCGGGGTCCTGACGCATCAGGGTTCTGATACCTGCAGCAAAATCAAAGCCAATAGCATGGTGAACCTGGGTTTGGTTAAAGCTCTCTTCCACCATTTCGATAGGATCTTCAACCGTGGAAACATTCACTGCACTGGTGGCCAACTGCTTAAGGCCAGTATACAAAGTGGTGGTTTTACCCGAACCGGTAGGGCCGGTGACCAGTACGATACCATTGGGTCGTGACAGCATCGCCTGCCAGCGAGCCAAGTCATCACCACCCAGTCCCAGATCGGAATAAGATCGCGCGAGAACCTCTGGATCGAAGATCCGCATTACCAGTTTCTCGCCAAAGGCTGTGGGAAGAGTGGAGAGGCGCAACTCCACTTCGCTGCCATCAGGCCTTTTTGTCTTGATGCGGCCATCCTGAGGCTTGCGTTTCTCCGCCACATTCATGCGTCCGAGGATTTTCAGGCGGCTGGTAACCGCAGCATTTACCTGGTCTGGAAGCTCGTGAATCGGGTGCAATACGCCATCGATACGAAAGCGAATACGTCCCACTTCCCGGCGCGGTTCAATATGGATATCACTGGCACGCTGATCAAAGGCGTGCTGCAACAACCAATCGACGATATTGACGATGTGTTGATCGTTAGCTTCAGGGTCCTTTAAGGCGCCCAACTCCAGCAACTGTTCAAAATTATTTGCCGCTGAGGTTCCCTGAAGGCCGCTTGCACCAGAGATTGAATTGGAAAGGGAGTAAAACTCGACGCAGTGTCGTTTGATATCGGCCGGATCAGCCACCACACGGCGTACTCTGCGGCCAGTGGTATGTTCCAGCTGCTCCTCCCAACCATGGTTAAACGGTTGAGCTGTCGCCACCAGAAGTTCTTCGGTACTCGCCTCAACACAGAGAATTTGGTGTCGCTTGGCAAATTGGAAGCTCATCACCTCGGTGACAGCGCTCACATTAACCTTCAGAGGATCAATATGATACAAGGGGTGGGAGGAGCTCTCCGCTAACCAGGCGCTAAGGATTTCACTATTGAGCAGACTACCCGGTTGCTTGCGGTTGGCCAGGTCACAACTGGCGATATAGCTGAGCGGGTGCATCTGGGCCTGCTCTGCTGTCCGCGGGGTCCCGACAATACGGTTGGCATCCTCTCGGCTAACAAAGCCCTGCCCCACCAAATCTTCCAGTAATCCGCGCAGTTCCAGTATGCGGTCTGCAACTCTGCTCTCTGCCATTGGTAACCCCTTTATTCTCATATGGCGACGTTGCATTGTAGCCCTATCATCAAGCTGTGAAAGTGCGCTGTTAACGCACTGTTACGAAGTTGCCCCGATTGGGGTACCATGCCGCCGTTTTCGCATTCTGAGCAATGGAGCTAACCATGGCCCTGTCGAATATTGCCAACTTATTTGGCCGCTCTCCGATTAAGCCAATCGAGAAGCATATGGCTACGGCCCACGAGGCATCGGCTGACCTGATCCCCTTCTTTGAAGCACTGATCAAAGGTGACCTCAAAGAGGCAGAACAGATCCAACTGCGCATCTCCGCCTCGGAGAACCGCGCTGACGATATCAAGAGAGACCTGCGCCTGCATCTGCCGGACAGCCTGTTTATGCCAGTGTCCAGGACCGACTTGCTGGAATTGCTGCATGCCCAGGATGAGGTAGCCAACACTGCCCAGGATATCGCTGGTCTGGCTGTAGGCAGGAAGATGCAGATTCCCGCACCTCTCCAATCCTTGATGACCACCTTTGTGGAGAGCGCTGTCGCCACCTCTGCACAAGCACTGCGCGCGATCAACGAACTGGACGAGTTGCTGGAAAGCGGCTTTGCCGGGCGCGAGGTGGATATCGCCAAACGCATGACCGAAGAGCTGGATGAACTGGAGCGCAAGTCAGACAAGCTTGAAGTCGAAATTCGCGCGTCGCTGTTTGCTATTGAGAAAGACTTACCTCCGGTGGACGTTATGTTCCTCTACCGGGTTATTGAATGGATCGGTGAACTCGCCGATCGCGCCCACAGCGTGGGCAACCGATTGCAGTTGTTGTTAGCACGTTAGGGGGTTTGGCGTGGAAATTATTAGTCAATACGGCCATATATTATTGATTTTGGCCTGTGTGGCAGGCTTCTTTATGGCCTGGGGCGTCGGTGCCAACGACGTAGCCAACGCCATGGGTACCTCCGTAGGTTCCCGTGCACTGACTATCAAGCAGGCGATTGTTATCGCCATGATCTTTGAATTTGCCGGCGCCTATTTGGCAGGCGGAGAGGTTACCGCAACCATCCGCAAAGGCATTATCGATTCTGAAGTCTTCGCCGCCCAACCGCAGCTGTTGGTATACGGTATGCTTTCGGCACTGCTGGCGGCGGGCACCTGGCTGCTGGTAGCCAGTATTCTCGGCTGGCCAGTATCCACCACCCACTCTATTGTCGGCGCAATAGTCGGCTTCTCTGCGGTAGGTATATCCCCAGATGCAGTGGCCTGGGGTAAAGTGGGCAGCATCGTGGCTAGCTGGGTGGTCTCCCCGGTTCTCGCGGGCACCCTGTCTTTCCTGTTATTCCGCAGTGTCCAGCGCCTGATCCTAGACACGGAAGACCCCTTCAACAATGCCAAGCGCTACATCCCCTTCTACATGTTTGCAGTGGGCTGGATGATTGCCATGGTGACCCTTACCAAGGGCCTCAAGCACGTTCTTAAAGATGCCAATATCCAGCTCAGCTTTATCCAGGATGCCGGTATCGCCGCCCTGGTGGGGCTTGCTGTCGCCGGTATCGGGGTCACCATGCTCAAGCGCGTCCAGCGCGACCCAGCAGCTGAAGCTGAAAACCGTTTCGCCAACGTCGAGCGCGTATTTGCGATCCTGATGGTCTTCACCGCCTGTGCCATGGCCTTCGCTCACGGCTCCAACGATGTCGCCAACGCCGTTGGTCCTCTGGCTGCCGTAGTTAACACCATCCAGAGCGGTGCTATCACCGTTAAATCCACTATGCCTTCCTGGATATTGCTGCTCGGCGGTATCGGTATCGTGGTGGGCCTGGCGACATACGGCTTTAAGGTAATGGCCACTATCGGTAAGAAAATCACCGAGCTGACACCGAGCCGTGGCTTCGCTGCCGAGCTGGGTGCGGCCTCCACCGTCGTACTGGCTTCTGGTACCGGCCTGCCAATCTCCACGACTCACACTCTGGTGGGCGCGGTATTGGGTGTTGGCCTGGCGCGGGGTATTGGCGCCCTGAACCTGCGTATGATCACCACTATCGCCGCATCTTGGGTGGTCACCCTCCCAGCGGGTGCAGGTATTGCGATCCTGTTCTTCTACTTCTTCAAGGGCCTGTTCGGCTAAAGCTGCAGTAGCATTGAGCAATAAAAAGGGGGCCTAGGCCCCCTTTTTTGTTCCTCTCACTCATACCAATCTCAACTAAGCTGTGCCAATAGCTGAACAGACATCTGGCGCACACCAACTTCGCCTTCCCCTCACTTCATTCGTGTAAATCACATGACTACTTGCAACTGGACAGTGGGAACCTACCTGGCACAGAGATTAAAAGACGCCGGTATAAAGCACTACTTCGCCTTACCTGGCGATTACAACTTAGTGCTACTGGATCAATTGCTACTCCACCCAGACCTAAAAATGATCAGTTGTTGTAACGAGCTGAACGCAGGCTACGCCGCCGACGGCTATGCACGAGCTACAGGTGGGCCCTCAGCGGCTGTGGTCACTTTTTCTGTAGGCGGCCTGAGCATGATCAATGCGGTAGCTGGTGCCTTTGCGGAAGATCTCCCTTTGATCGCTATCTCAGGAGGGCCAAATACTAACTCTGAGGCTGAGTGGGAATATTTACACCACACTTTAGGCAAGGTCGATTACAGCTATCAGAGCGAAATTTATTCACGGGTCACAGCCGAGACTGTAATTATCCACCACCCATCCCTCGCTCCTGCGGCAATAGACAGAGCAATTGATACTGCGATGCTACGGCGTAAGCCGGTCTATATCGAAATTGCAGCCAATATTGCCAGCGCTCCTACGTCAGCTCCTATCCCCCGGGGATTTGCTCGGAGTGCCACGAGCGACCCGGACTCACTCGCTGCTGCGGTAGATCATATTGCCGCATTCCTCAATACTGCCGAGCGGCCAGTGTTGATTGCCGGGGGAAAAGTACGTGCAGCCTCTGCTGAGGAATCCCTGCGGGAACTAGCTGCGAGCAGCCGCTACGGTGTAGCCTGTATGGCCGATGCCAAGGGACTGCTTTCAGAGACTCACGACAATTTTATGGGTATGTACTGGGGACCAGTCAGTACACCGGGGTGCAGTGAAATTGTTGATACCGCCGATGCACTGCTCTTTGCCGGCCCAATATTTACCGATTACACCACTACCGGGCACCAACTATGCTTCGACAAAAGCAAGACCGTTATTGCATTACCAGCATCTGTACAACTGGGAGATACTTGTTACAGCAATGTCCATATGAATGACTTATTGGAAGCCCTGGTCAATAAGCTCAATCCTAATAACGGTGCAGTAAAAGCCTACCGCCGGGTCAGTAGTCCAAAGCATATCCCACAACCAGGCAAGCGAGGCGATGCTTTAACGATTCGACAACTGTTTGCCCGAATTCAAAAAGTGCTTGAAAGCGATACCGCCCTGCTAGTGGAAACCGGGGACTCCTGGTTTAACGGTATGGAACTATCGCTACCAGATGGAGCCCGCTTCGAAATACAAATGCAATATGGGAGTATCGGCTGGTCTGTAGGAGCAACTCTCGGTTATAGCTTGGGTATGGGAAAAGGGCGCATGATAGCCTGTATTGGGGATGGGTCTTTCCAACTGACCGCCCAGGAAATCTCCACAATGATCCGCTACAACGTTAATCCAATTATTTTTTTGATAAATAACGGTGGCTACACCATTGAAGTAGAAATTCACGATGGACCCTACAACAATATTAAAAACTGGGAGTACGCGCAGTTAGTCGAGGTTTTCAGTGCAGGAGAGGGTCCCGCCTGGGGTTGTAAAGTCACCACTGAGGGGGGGCTGGATAAAGCAATAAAAGATGCCCTAAAGCACGATGGACTTTGCCTGATAGAAGTAATTATCGATCGCAATGATTGCAACGTAAATTTGCTTAGATGGGGAAACCAGGTAGCTAGGAACAATAGCCGCCCAAGCCGCAGTGTTTAATTATTCCCTCACCTTGCTTGAAAAACCAAGCTAACTCTAAAAATAGATTTGGAACTCCAAATCCATATCTATTTATTACAAGCAACAGTAGTATTCGGAGTCATAACTTGGGCCTGCCCCACCAATTTACTGCTGCCTGCGAATTTATCCAGATGCCATTACTGTTGTTTGTCACTCTTCTGTGGGCCTTTTCCTTCAGTTTGATAGGCGCCTACCTGGCCGGACAGGTGGATAGCTATTTTTCCGCAATGACACGGGTGCTCCTTGCCACAGCGGTATTTCTACCCATGCTAAAATGGAAGGGTTGCCCTCCCCGTACCGCAATACGTTTAATTGTGATCGGTGCGGTACAATTGGGACTGATGTACTTGTTTTACTACCAGTCATTTTTACTGCTCAGTGTCCCCGAAGTATTGTTATTTACTATTTTCACTCCCCTGTATATCACCGCCCTTGAGGACTTCCTTAACAGGCACTTTTCTGTCTGGAACCTCACTATCGCAGCCATAGCCGTATTGGGAGCCGCCACTATTCGCTGGGGCTCTCCCAGTAACGACTTTTGGATTGGGTTTGCAGTCGTCCAGGGTGCCAACCTATGTTTTGCCGTGGGGCAGGTGGCATACAAGCGCCTGATGTCCAGAGAGCAAGGCCTCCTCCCGAGACAAACCTTCGCTTGGTTTTTTGTCGGCGCCAGCTTGATCACTGTTATTGCCTGGCTCCTATTCGGAGAACCGCAGTACCCACAGGGCTCACAGCAATGGGGTGTTCTACTCTGGTTGGGATTGGTGGCATCAGGTCTGGGATACTTTTTGTGGAACAAGGGTGCTACGCAGGTCTCTACTGGTACCCTGGCCGCAATGAATAATGCACTGATTCCCGTTGGCTTGTTGGTAAATCTGTTAATCTGGAATCGGGATGCCGATCTAACCCGTCTCGCCCTTGGGGGAGGACTGATCGGAGCCGCTGTTATCTTGAATGAATGGCGCAACAAGAGTAGGGAAAGTCACCATGGCGAGTATCGCAGTACCTGACCTGAAGACCCAATTACATCAACTGATTGCCTGCCCCAGTGTCAGTGCAACCGATCCTTCCCTGGATATGGGTAACCGCCCGGTGGTTGAGCTACTGGGTGAATGGTTGGAAGGACTTGGTTTCAATGTAGAGATAATGCCTTTAAAGGGCTCTCCCAATAAAGCCAATATGATTGCTACTCTCGGCGGTAAAAGTGGTGATAAAGGCGGGCTCGTTCTATCCGGACATACTGATACAGTCCCCTTTGACGCGGGGCGCTGGCAATCGGACCCCTTTAAGGTTTTAGAGCGCGACAACCGCTTATACGGTCTCGGCACCAGTGATATGAAGGGTTTTTTCCCTCTGGTTATCGAGGCTGTGCAGACTTTTCTCGACAAGCCTTTACAAAAACCATTGATTGTTTTGGCAACAGCCGATGAAGAAACAAGTATGAGTGGTGCCCGCGCCCTGGTGCAGGCTGGCAAACCCCAAGCGCGCTACGCGGTAATTGGTGAGCCCAGCGGGCTTCGCCCGATACGTATGCACAAGGGGGTTATGATGGAAGCAGTGCGTATTACCGGGCAATCCGGCCACTCATCGGATCCAAGCTTGGGAGCCAACGCTCTTGAGGCCATGCATAAAGTTATCGGTGAACTATTAACACTGCGAAAAGAGTGGCAGCAAAAATACAACAACCCCGGATTCGCCGTTCCAGTACCCACGATGAACTTAGGATGTATCCATGGGGGTGACAATCCCAATCGGATCTGCGGCCATACAGAACTCCAGTTTGATATTCGTCCGTTGCCAGGAATGCAACTTACTGACCTACGGGAAGAACTAAACAAACGTATCCTTACCATTCCACAAGACAATAAAATTCAGGTGGAAGTGGCCTCTTTATTCCCCGGCACTGCGCCCTTTGAACAGGATGCCCATTCAGAGTTAGTAAAAGTTGCAGAACAACTTTGTGGCCATCCCGCTGAAAGTGTTGCCTTTGGTACTGAAGCGCCCTACTTGAAGAGTTTGAATATTGACACTATCGTGCTCGGCCCCGGCGATATTGACCAAGCTCATCAGCCGGATGAATTTCTCGCCCTGGATCGTATCAACCCTATGGTCAATATTCTGCGCGACTTGATTGGCCGCTTTTGCCTTTAATCTACCTGCGACAGCCTCCGGGGTTAAAACACCACAAGACTTGCACACGGTAAGAATTAGTGAGCGACGATAACGCCTCCCTGAACTGGTTTCGCCACGCGGCACCTTACATCAACGACCTGCGCGGTCGCACTTTAGTAATTGGTATCCCCGGCGACGCTTTAGAGCACGCCAATTTCCGCAATCTAGTACACGATATGGCGCTGCTTGCCAGCCTTGGGGTTCGCTTGGTTGTTGTGCACGGCGCGCGGGAACAAATTAATCGAGCCCTGGATGAGCGCGGCATAGAAAATCGGTTTCACGAGAACCAGCGTATTACCAATCGAGAGACATTGGAGATTGTTAAGTCCGTCGTGGGTAAACTGCGCTTCGATATTGAAGCTGCTTTTTCCCAAGGACTGCCAGACTCACCGATGGCGCGTTCGGCCCTCAAGGTGGTCTCAGGCAATTTTGTTACCGCCCGCCCCAGTGGCGTGCTCGATGGCGTGGACCTGGGCTGGACCGGCACCGTGCGACGTATGGACACCAGCACTCTGGAGCAAAACCTGGATCAGGGTTCCCTGGTACTCCTTTCTCCCCTGGGCACATCCCTGACCGGGGAGCTTTTCAATATCAATTACCTGGATCTGGCCGCTGAGGCTTCCAGGGTATTGCGCGCCGAGAAACTAGTGCTATTCCGCGAACCTGAGCAACTCCAAGTGGACGGAAATTCGGTACACGAATTGAGTATTTTGCAGGCAGAGCAAGTTTTACCCAAGGTGCAAAGCGCAACCCTGCGCTGCGCCATTCGAGCCTGTAATGCAGGGATCGCCCGTACGCATCTACTTAGCTTTTGTAAAAACGGCGCCTTAATTCAGGAGCTGTTCCGCCGTGAAGGGGCCGGTACCATGATTTACCGAGACAGCTACGAAGTTGTGCGCAGAGCGCGAATTACCGATGTGGGCGGCATTCTTGGGCTGATCCGCCCGTTAGAGAAAGATGGCGTTTTGGTACGGCGCTCCCGTGAGAAGCTCGAGGCGGAAATTGAACACTTCACGCTTGTTGAAGTGGATGGTACTCCAGTCGCCTGCGCTGCTCTGTATCCCATTAAGGATGACAAGGGCACTACCACAGCAGCCGAAGTCGCTTGCCTTGCCAGCCACCCGGAATTTCGCGGTGGCGGGCGTGGTGCCAAGCTCATGCGCCACCTTGAGAGACAGGCGCAAACAGTCCAGGTTGATGAACTCTACGTCCTCACCACCCAGACAGAGCACTGGTTTATCGAACAGGGCTTTGAGCAAGTCGGTATCAGTGAGCTGCCTACCGCGCGAAAGTCCCTGTACAACATTCAGCGCAATTCGAGAATCCTGCGTAAACGCCTGGGGAAAAGTCAGTCCACTTAGTCATAGAAATTTGAAACATCTATCCTTATTACTCCTTTGATGGGTAGTTTGGGCGCAAAAACATCCCAGGAAAGTCCGTTTTTTGCTAAGCTGGCGCATTCATTGTTGCCAGCTGGAATCTGTGACTATGCCCCAATACCGCTCCCGCACCTCTACCGCCGGTCGCAATATGGCCGGAGCCCGCGCCTTGTGGCGTGCCACCGGTATGACGGACGAGGACTTCCATAAGCCAATCATTGCCATCGCAAACTCCTTTACCCAGTTTGTCCCCGGACACGTACACCTAAAGGATATGGGTCAGCTTGTCGCAAGGGAGATTGAACGCGCCGGCGGCGTGGCCAAGGAGTTCAATACGATCGCTGTGGATGACGGTATCGCAATGGGTCACGACGGCATGCTCTATAGCCTGCCCAGCCGCGAAATTATCGCTGACTCAGTGGAGTACATGGTCAATGCCCACTGTGCCGACGCCCTCGTTTGTATCTCCAACTGTGACAAGATCACACCGGGAATGATGATGGCAGCCATGCGCCTGAACATTCCAGTTATCTTTGTCTCCGGTGGCCCGATGGAGGCCGGCAAAACCAAACTGGCTGACCGCAAGCTCGACTTAGTAGATGCTATGGTGATCGCCGCTACAGATACGGCCTCCGACGAGGAAGTTGCTGAGTATGAGCGCTCTGCCTGCCCGACCTGTGGCTCCTGCTCAGGTATGTTTACAGCGAACTCCATGAACTGCCTGACCGAGGCCCTGGGGCTTTCACTCCCGGGTAACGGCACCATGCTAGCGACTCACGCCGACCGCAAGGAGCTATTCCTCCGCGCTGGCCGCGAGATCGTAACCCTGACCAAACGCTACTATGAGCAGGATGACGAAACTGCCCTGCCGCGCAACATCGCCAACCGTACAGCCTTCCGCAATGCCATGGCACTCGATATCGCCATGGGAGGCTCCACTAATACCATCCTGCACCTGCTGGCAACCGCTCAGGAAGGTGAGATTGACTTCACCCTGGAAGATATCGACAGCCTCTCCCGTGAGGTTCCACAGCTGTGCAAAGTTGCCCCCAATACCGAGAAATACCATATAGAAGATGTACACCGCGCTGGTGGTGTAATGGCTATCCTTGGGGAGTTGGAGGCCGCAGGTCTTATCGACTCCTCGCTGCCAACCGCCTACGGTGGTTCGCTCGCCGATGCCCTTGCGCGCTGGGATATTTGCCGCACGGACGACCAATCTGTACTGGAATTCTATCGCGCGGGCCCCGCAGGCATTCCCACCCAAACAGCTTTCAGCCAGGAATGCCGCTGGTCCACTTTAGATGCAGACCGCCAGCGTGGCTGTATCCGTTCTCCTGAGTACGCCTACTCCTCTGAGGGAGGGCTCGCCGTTCTCTTTGGCAACCTGGCCCCCAATGGCTGTGTAGTGAAGACTTCCGGCGTCGATGAGTCGCTGTGGAAGTTCGAAGGCCCCGCCCATGTAGTAGAAAGCCAGGAAGAGGCGGTTTCCAATATCCTCGAAGGGAAGGTCAGTAAAGGGGAGGCTGTTATCGTTCGCTATGAGGGTCCTAAAGGTGGACCTGGAATGCAAGAGATGCTTTACCCCACCAGTTATTTAAAGTCCAAAGGACTCGGTGAGCACTGCGCATTGATTACCGATGGCCGCTTCTCAGGAGGAACTTCAGGCCTCTCAATTGGACATGTTTCACCGGAGGCGGCGTCTGGAGGTAACATCGCTCTCGTGCGCAATGGCGATCTAATACGTATTAATATTCCAGCGAGGAAAATTGAAATCGCTATTGAGGAAAGTGAACTCGATAAGCGGCGCCAAGAAATGGAAGAAAACCCCAATGGATGGAAGCCCATCGAAAAGCGCCCTCGTAAAGTCAGCAAAGCACTGAAAGCCTATGCCATGCTTGCCACAAGTGCAGATCGCGGGGCGGTGAGGGAAATTGACTGATTAAAACTGTTCTAAACAAAACGGCCCCAAAGGGCCGTTTTTTTATTCCGCTATTTTGTAACTGATTCGATTGCGTACCCCGTAGCGTTCCACTGGTTGGCCAGCTTCCATTTGAGGCCGATACTTAAATCTTTCTGCCGCAGCTATCGCAGAACGATCGAATACACGGGTTGGGTTACCATTAGAGTCATAACCACCAACAACACGGGCATCTCGCACTGCCCCTGTTTTTGTCACTGTAAACTCTACAACAACATATCCTTCAATTCCCCTGCGCAAAGCGGCACTAGGATATCGTGGTGCAGCTTTGTACACAGGCAAAGGATCTTGCGATACCTTCATCCCAGTTTCAGAGACTGGTGTTGGAGAGCCTATTTGAATATTCAGCTTAACCGGCAAGACCTCAGTCTGCTCAACTCGCATATTCGGCTGTTCAATGACTGTTTGTGGTGGTGTAGGTGCCTCATAATTTTCGGTAACAATCACCTTTTTCGGCATATGTACCGATTTAATCTGTGGCAACAACTCAACTGCTGGCTCTTCAATATCAGTTGCCACCAGCTGACTCATCAAAAAGAGCAGCCCCACTGTTGTCACGGCAGCATATCCCAGGCCCTTCACGTAGCCTGCAAGTAAATGCTGGGGGAAAAACACGGGGTTGGGAATTGACTGACAAGCTCTATCCATAACACCTCTCCTATTATTTTTAGGGTGCAATAAGCGGCATTCTTGTGCCGAAAATGGAAAAGCTGATCAGCTGACTTAATCATTAGTCAATTTACAAAAAAATGCAAATAGTCTGTTAATACAGGTTATCTCAAAATTTTGCATTGCCGTGAGAAGAGAAAGAAGCATAAAAAAAGCCGCACATTACTGCGCGGCTTTTTTGAAACTTAAAAAGTTAATTAGCTTTAAATTGCCAACTGCTTCTCACGTTTCTGTTCACCTTCGATAAAGGTAATCCACTGCCTAGCCATTTTCTCAGATCTCTCACTTTTCAGTGCAAGCTTGAAGCTCTTCAAAGCTGAGTCATAGCGCTTCAGGTTGGCATTGGCCATACCCATAACAATTTGCAGTTGATCAATACGCTTAACACCGCCTTTGGCCATGGCTTTTTTGCCCATAGCGATGGCTTTTTCGTTCTGATCCAAATCTAAGTAGATACCAGCCAGGCGCGAGTAAATCTCACCTTTATCAGAAAGCTGGGCTGCTGCTTCCAGCTGCGGGATAGCTTTCTGAAGTTCTTGTGCCATCTGGTAGGCCTGAGCTAGGGTTTCCAGGTTTTTAGCTGTACGTGGGATCTTCTTCTCTTGAATACCCTTAGCTATCACCTTGGCCCCTTTATAAGGCATTTCATGCCCCATAAAGAGATAACCCATATTCAAAAGGTCTCTATCCTTTTCCAAAGCACCGGCAAGGTAAGCTGCTTCCATCATATGCAGCTGGTCCTTGTCACGCTTCAACTCGCCATACATCGCCGCCAGTGTTTTGTAGTACACAGGCTTTGGATAGTACTGCACCAGTTTTTCCAAGACACCGGCTACATTTTTGTAGTCGCTTCGCTCGAAATAAACATATTGCTGCAATCCATACCATGCTTCTTTAGGTGTCTTACCCTCTTTTTCATACATGGATACCGCTATATTGATATCCGAGAGAGCCTTAGCCTGGTTGCCAACCTGGTTATAAGCCTGGGCACGTAAAGCGTAGGAATCAGCAGTAATACGATCGGAGACCTTAAACCATTGGTTCAGGTAGTTAATCGCCTGCTTGTAATCCTCAGTGACAAAATAGAGCTGAGCCAGTGTAAATAAAGTTCCTACTTCCAAGGCAACCGGCAGGTTTTTTTCACCCTGGTCTAGCACCTTTTTAAAATAGGGAATCGCCTCTTTGTAACGCTCAGTGCTGTAGTAAACAACACCGAAGAAGTTATACATCTGGGCAACTTCATAACCGTTGAAGCGCTTCTTAGCCTCATCCATTTCTTTCAGCGCTACAAGTGCAGCCGGCCAATCCTCCGCATCAGCAGCTTCCTGGGCTTTCTCCAGCTTCTTATACGCAGCTTCACGCATTGCCGGAACTTTACGAGTCTTTTGCTTGCTCGGCTTTTTCTGTTCCTGCGCTTGTACAGAAGCGAAAGGAGCAGACACTCCTACCGCGTCGAGCACGGTAACGCTGACCGTCGGTGCCAGAACCAAGGGTAGCGCTACTGACGTGCGCAGAGCGAACTTGGACAAACCTTTAGTGATGGTCGTCAACTTCATAGTGCTTCCCCCTTTTAGTCCTTAGCCATGTTAAAGCTGATCTTAGTTCTAACATTAGGAACTTCGGTCGGCTTGCCATCGACTACCCGCGGCTTGTACTTGTACTTCAACGCGGACTTCAAAGCTGCGCGATTGAAAACAGTTGTGGGTTTACCCTTCAGCGTAAACGCCTCAATCACTATCGGATCACGTACAGAGCCATTAGTCGTTACGGTGTATTCAACGATTACATAGCCTTCTATACCACGCTGCTGAGCGCGACGAGGATATTGCGGTTGTACTTTAACGATCGGCAGGTAATCACCCTCGCCAAAACTGAAGCCAGACAGCTTAACATCACCACCCGCTTTGGGAGCAGCAATACTGATGTTGCCATCAATATTCGGTTCCTCGAAGTCAGGCTCCGGCATCTCCGGCGGCGGAGTGTCTGGCTCGTCTGGTTTTACCGGCTTGGCGGTGTCGTACTGTGTTTCAATCTTTGTATCAGGCATCACCACATCGGCAACTTTGAAAGTTTCCTTTTCCTCAGGAGCTTTCATGTTTGCTGCAATCAGCTGATGCATGGTGAAGATGAGGCCAAAGGTCGTGGCTACCGCCAATGTACCTGCCCCAAGAAGTCTTACCGGATTCATAGCTGTTAACTCTTCTCTGTAGCGACGGAAACTTTCTTGATACCAATCTTCCTGGCTGCTTCTGCAATCAGGGCAATCTTCTCAATGCTTGCTCCCTTATCGGGCTGAATTACCAACCACCCTTTCGGGTTTTCCGAGTAGAGACGCTCCAGGACAATTCTTACCTGGCGCTCATCAACCTTCTCTTTAGCAATCCAAACCTCGTCACTGTCGTTGATCGCTACCAGGATAGAGGCGGCCTTGAGTTCAGCGGTTGTCGCTTCCGGCTTCTCAACATCAGCACCTGGCTCCTTAATAAAGGTCGCGGTGACGATAAAGAAGATCAGCATGATAAACACCACGTCCAGCATAGGCGTGAGGTCAATTGCGCCGGCTTCTTCTTCTGCCGTATTTTGTCTTTTGCTCATAGCAACTCTCTTAGCGAACTTTTCCAGCGGGGACTCAGGGAGCCCCCGGCAAAAGTATCTGGCTTGGCTAAACCTTCACAGCAAATAAACGAAGTTATTCGCTGGTGTATGCTTAGTGATCCATTGTCAGATGATCTTCCAGCAGCTGGGTTTCACGCTCAGCTTTACGGGCTAGATAAGTGTTGGCAAATACGCCTGACAGGGCCGCAACCATACCCGCCATTGTTGGGATAGTTGCCATGGATACACCACTGGCCATCTGCTTGGCGTCACCACCACCTGTAATCGCGAGAACATCGAACACGTTGATCATGCCCCAAACCGTACCCAACAGCCCAAACAAAGGGGCCAGGGCGACACAAGCTTGGATCATGTCCATATTGTCCTGAATTTTCTCGGATACCCGGGAAATCATTGCATAACGGATCTGGTGCGAAGCCCAGGATTTGCGCTCACCGCGCCCCTCCCATTGATCTACCGCACCTTGAACGTCACTTTTCAACCCTTTGTTAAAGTAGAAAACACGTTCAAAAATCAGCGTCCACATAAAGAAGGTCAGGCCGGCGATCAGGAACAGTACTGGCCCGCCCGACGCCATAAAGGCGTTGACGGCGGCCCATGCGTCGATTAATGCGTGCATGTTGCCGCCTCCTCTTATTTGCGCTCGGCGTTTTCTGCCACGATACCGGCGCTCTGCTCTTCAAGAATATGCAGAACACGCTTGGCACGGGCATTTACAATGGTGTGCATCAATACTGTCGGAATAGCAACACACAGGCCGAGAACGGTGGTGATCAGGGCTGAGGAAATACCGCCGGCCATTGCCTTGGGATCGCCCGCACCAAAGATAGTGATCGCCTGGAAGGTTACGATCATACCGGTAACAGTACCCAGCAGACCTAGCAGAGGAGCAACCATCGCGATGATCTTCAGCAGGTTGAGGCCGGATTCGATTGCCGGACGCTCTTTCAGTACTGCTTCTTCCATCTTCAGCTCGAGAGTTTCGCCGTCTACACCTTTGTTCTCTTCCGCAACAGCCAGTACACGACCCAGTGGGTTATTGGTGTTCGGAGTAGAGGAACGCAGCTGAGCATTTACTTTAGCACCGACGCCAGTCAGAACGATCAGACGGAAGATAGCCAGCAGCATCGCGAAAACACCAACAGCAGTGATGATGTAACCCACGATGTCACCCTGGTGCCAACGCTCTACGATGTCCGGGCTGTTGATCATAGCTTTCAGGTAGGAGCCACCGGTAGGACCAGTCGGGTCTACACCGAAGGCACTGAAACCACCGGTAGAGGTTTGCAGAGCTTCAGCCATGCCCTGGAACTTGGCGTCCGGCTGACGGATCAGCTCAGCCATTTTGTAGGCATTGTTCATTTCCAGGTATTTACCATTGGAAACCAGGTTGAAGTTACCTACGCGAACCACTTCCTGATCAACCTGTTCACCATTTGGCTTGATCACGGTTGCGTTAAACTTAACGATTTTGCCGGATTCAACAGTTTCACGCTGAATTTCAAACCACAGACGCTCGATTTCCTCGATAGTCGGCAGTTTGGTAGCAGTATTCATCTTGGCCAGAAGACCGTCGATGAACTCTGTACGACCGGGGTATTGGGCAGAAACCAGAGAGGAGCCAATGTTGGCGCGCAGGTCAGCTGCGGTAGAAGACATATGACCGAACAGCTCTTTCAGCGAGCCCATACGCTCATCCAGCTGTTGACGTTTCTGGTCTACAGCCACTTCCTGCTCCTGGTATTTCTTTTCCAGTTCAGCAGAGCGCTTTTCTTCAGCGGTACGAGTGTTTTTAGCTTGATTCAGCAGAGCATTCTGGTTGGCCTTCTGGCGGCGGAACTCAGCTTCACGCTGCTTGTGTTCTTTGGACTCGGCAACTTTGGATTGCTGAACCATTTTCAGCAGGTCATCCAGAGAAGAGGCCTTCTCCTGTGCAACTGCGGAGAAACTGATCAGGCCAGCTGCTGCCGCCACTAAAATGCGTTTGGCGAAAGAGGTTTTCATTGCGCTGCCTCCGGAGCCGGGATCGGCATGGTCATGATGTCGATGGTGGCCTGCTTTTTGGCAATTTTCAGACCGTTCATGAGAGCGCGGCGGTATTCACCAGCATCGATCTCAACCCACGCTTTTTGCGCTTTGTCGTAAGCGAGGGAAATTTCAGCATCTGTAGTTTGAGCCAACAGGGCGATACGGCCGATTTGCAGAACGCTCACTTCACGCTCCTGGCCGGCAACAGTCAGGGTATCGCGGTAAGAGTCGATCTTACGAGCATATTCCGCTTCAAAGTTGTACAGCTCCAGTACCTGACGGAATTTTTCCGCAACACTGACATCGGAACGATCCATGGTGCTCTTAACACCGTTGAGGTTCGCGATACGCTCTTCGAGCTTGAACGGAGCGTCCAGCTCAATAAACTGTTCCAGGCCATCCAGCATACGCAGGATCAGCGGCTGAATCTGACGCTCGATAACAGTAACGTTGGCAATAGACTCGTCCAGATCGTTGATAACTTCGAGCTGGTTGGCCAGCTGCTTTTCCAGCTGACGGTTGTATACGCGCAGACCATCGATTTCTTTATTAACCACCTTGAAGTCCTGCAGCAGGCTGCTAGTTTCGTCGGCAATCTTGTCGATGCGCTTTTGCGATGCCTGGGCCGCAGTGGTTTTCTGCTGGCCGACGGCGAGTACGTTATCGAGAGTATCCGCAGTGGCTACGCTGCCGTAGAGCGCGCCAGCAGACAGCGCAGTGGTCAGCGCCACAGCCATGAATCGCTTGGTTTTCATTAGACCCCCCAGTGGGTTCAATATTTCACAACATGGTCGCGATGAGATAGCTGCCACAACGCGGTGTCCTTTTGTTTTAAAAACATTGGTTAGAAGACAGCTAAGAGCCGCACATTGTAAACAGCCGATTTGATTATTCAAATGCCGATTGCCAGCATCGGCCCGCTTGGGTAGCAAAGTAACACTTGGGTAACATTCCCGGGTTACTTGCACACATTAGCGGCGACTTTCCTTGTGTAGGCTGTTGGAGAATTTAACAGATCGATCAACTTTTGATCAAATTGTTTTTATTTAAATCTGTCATATTGGACTAATGAGTAGTTGTACTCATTCCTGTCCGAGGCCGGGTAACACTCTCGTGCCGATTCGACCCAAGAGTCATCCATGTCGGGAAAGTATGCATCCCCGTCGATATTTGCGTCAACTTCGGTGACATATAAGCGGGCAGCCAGTGGCAGTGCCTGGCGGTAAATTTGTGCTCCACCAATGACCATCACCTCGCTTGCCCCACTGTCTTTAGCGCTTTCTTGAGCCAGACTCAAGGCTTTATCCAGAGACTGGACCACCTCAACGCCATCTGCAACCCAGTCAGCATTACGCGTAATGACAATATTTACGCGCCCCGGAAGTGGGCGACCAATAGACTCAAAGGTCTTTCGTCCCATTACTACTGGCTTTCCCATAGTCGTCCGCTTAAAAAACTGCAGATCGCCGGAGATACGCCAGGGGAGCTCATTGTCCTTGCCGATAGCACCATTGCGGGCAACCGCCGCAATCAAAGCAATTGAAACCGTCATTACCGCTCCTTAAACCGCTACAGGTGCCGGAATATGTGGATAGGCCTCGTAACCTTTGAGTTCAAAGTCCTCGAAACGGAAAGAAAACAGATCTTTCACATCTGGATTCAAGTGCATTTGTGGCAGAGGCAGAGGGTCGCGCTGCAATTGCAGTTCGACCTGCTCCATATGGTTGGAGTAGAGGTGAGCATCACCAAAGGTGTGGATAAAATCGCCGGGCTTCAAACCGCATACCTGTGCCAGCATAAGGGTCAACAGGCTGTATGAGGCGATATTAAAAGGCACCCCCAGGAAAATATCTGCGCTTCGCTGGTACAGCTGACAGGACAACTTGCCGTCAGCGACATAAAACTGGAACAGGGCGTGGCAGGGAGCCAGGGCCATGCGCCCTTCACGGGCATTATCAACAGGTGAAACACCTTCATCTGGCAGATCCGCAGGGTTCCAGGCGCTAACCATCAGGCGCCGGGAGTCCGGGCGGGTTTTCAACTGATGTACCAACTGCTCAATCTGGTCGATCTGGCGGCCATCCGAAGTGGGCCAGGAGCGCCATTGATGGCCATATACAGGGCCCAGATCACCGTCCTCTGTCGCCCACTCATCCCAAATCCGCACCTTATTGTCCTGGAGGTAGCGGATATTGGTATCCCCCTGCAAAAACCACAGAAGTTCGTGAATAATCGAGCGCAAATGGCACTTTTTAGTGGTGATCAGCGGAAAACCCTCCGCCAAATTAAAGCGCATTTGATAGCCAAACACACTGAGAGTACCAGTGCCGGTGCGGTCACCTTTAACGGTGCCGTTATCGCGCACATGGCGCATTAGATCGAGATACTGCTTCATCTACTGCTATGCTCCGCCTTTAACTCGGGAAGACCCTGCTTTCTTACCTTTCTGCTCAGTTCTCCCCTCGGGAAGCGGCTGAGTTTTATAACTCCACACCAGCAATGCGATGCCGGCAATAATCATCGGCAGGCTCAAAAGCTGCCCACGTGTCATCCATCCAAATAAATCAAAACCAATATGCCCATCGGGCTCCCGGACAAATTCCACCAGGAAGCGGAATACACCGTAGAGCGTCACGAACATACCACCCACCGCGAGTCGAGGGCGCGGCTTACTGGAGAACCACCAGAGCAGCGCAAAGAGAACCAGCCCCTCAAGGAAGGCTTGATACAGCTGGGATGGGTGCCGGACCAGAAGGTCCGGGTCCTTTGGAAAGACCATGCCCCAAGGGCCTTCAGTTTCACGCCCCCAAAGCTCCTGGCCAATAAAATTACCGATCCGCCCAAGCCCAAGACCTATGGGCACCAGGGGAGCAACGAAATCAATTAGAGCCGGGAAGGTTGTACCAATTTTGCGTGCGTAGAGTGCCGTGGCCAACATTACCCCTATCAGCCCGCCGTGGAAGCTCATCCCTCCTTCCCACAGCCGGATCAGTGATATCGGGTCTTCGAGCAACTGGGGGAAGTTATAAAAGAACATGTACCCCAAGCGGCCACCGATAACGACACCAATGGCACAGTAGAGAATCAAGTCCTCAACTTCGGATTTAATAACCGGTGACCAGGGTTTGGCACTTCGGCGCAATGCCAACCACCAGGCCGCGACAAAGCCAGCCAAGTACATCAGCCCATACCAGTGCACTTTTAAGGGGCCTATTGCAAAGGCTACCGGGTCAATTTCGGGATAGGTCAGCATGGGGGAATCGCGATTGCTAATAAAGGGCGTATTATGGTCGTAAAGCCCCCCGCTGTGGAAGGGCAGCTTGCCCCTAGGGAAGATCCCCATGTGTCTACTACTATTCGCCTATCAATGCCACCCGAAATACCCTCTGCTGTTGATCGCCAATCGGGATGAGTTCTATCAAAGGCCAACCGCAGCAGCGGAGCACTGGCCCGGGACCGGGCTAATTGCGGGTAGAGACCTTGAAGCTCAGGGAACCTGGGCCGGCGTATCCCCCGGCCGGGTCGCGGCTGTAACCAATATCCGGGAGCCTGGAACACCGGAACCTGTAGGAGCGCTTTCCCGCGGAGAAATACCGCAGAAATTCCTCAGCCAACAAATTAGCCCTAAGCATTTCATACACTACCTGGAATCCCAGCAATATCGAGGCTTTAACGCCCTGCTGTTTGATATTCAGAATCAAAACACTCTCTTCTGTGCCGGGAACCGGCACAAGCCATTTACTTTTGAACCGGGCATTCACGGTATCTCCAACGGAGCGCCGGACGAGCCCTGGCCAAAGGTGGAAAGGGGCAAAGCGGGGCTGGCAGAAATAATACCTGCGGCCGACCAACTGGTAACAATCGAGAGCTTTGTGGAGCCAGCACTGGCACTACTCAAAGATCGCACCCCCGCGCCGGACCAACAACTCCCTCATACCGGGCTACCACTGAAGATTGAGCGGGCACTCTCTCCGATATTCATTCAAATTGATGCCGATAGCTCGGCGACAGAACCAATGCTTCGCAATGGAGGCTACGGTACCCGCGCGAGTACCGTGATCACCATCGACCAGAGGGGGTGTGGCCAACTTTGGGAGCAGACTTTTATACAGGGCAATGAAAATGGACCCCTGCGCTACTTCACTACCCAGTCGCCCAATTAAGCAGGCTCAATACTAATGGCAGAGAAATTGTGCATAATTTTTTGTGCAAGCCTCTGCACCATATTCAAATAAGCCCCAGTAAACACGCCCCTTTTTCACCCACGAGCGAAAAATTTGACGCAAAACTCATCATTCGCAAATCCTTACTCTAAAAAGAATGAAGCGCCAAGCAAATTTTGCATTTATTGCCATACTTACTTTCACAGACTGAAGTTGGTTGAGTTTCGCGCAAGCAGGACACCGACATCAGTCTTAATAAAAGGAAGTCGCGCGGGACGCATGACACGTGCGAGTCACCGATAATATCCCTGAGTATCTGGATGGGCTCGCCACAGGTTGGGAAGGTATGAACGATCTGGCGCCCGGCATTTTCCAAAATATCGCACCGGGCCCCCGCAGAATCGCTGAGGTACCATGTCGTATTTCAACCCCGAGCATCGTAGACGCAAATCTGTACTTCCACTGCTGACACTGGGTAGCCTCTGTGTCTTCATTCTTTATTATGCTTTCGCAGCAAACCAGAAAACCGTACCCGTTTTACCGGAGAACGCTGTTCGCCCTCATTTAGTGCACTGGCTGGAGGAAAACCCCGATGCCTGGCCAGCCCAGGACCCCATTTTTAACCCCGCCGCTGTGCGCAAGATCTACCAGCGCACGGATTACCGCTTGCTTTGGTTCGATAACTACAGCCTAAGTGATAGTGCCAATGACCTGCTGAAACAACTCACAGCTGCCAGCTCCGGCAATCCGAGCAGCATGGTCGACTACCGCTACCACCTGGGATACTTCGATCGCACCTTGCGCGATACGCCTCAACGTCTGCAGATGGCTGCAGTATTGGATATCTTACTGACCGATGCCTTTGTGTCCTACGCGCAAGATACCCAGCTGGACAGGCTAAAGCCCAAAACCCGCCCGCGTCGGGGTGTCACACCGGTTCTGCGGGATAGTGAAGGTTTCCGCTTGGTTGCTACCAGCACCGCTCAACAGCAGGCTTCCAGTGAACCCAGCGGGCGCAAGTACTTCCGCGGATATGATCGCGCAGCCAATCTCGGCAGCAATGTACGCAGCCGCTATTACTCGCGGGAATACAATGCGGATACTTCCGGCAATTACTCAGGACGCAATTATTCCGGTAGCGCTCGCACCTATGAGCGCAGTCGAAACCGTTCCTACCGGGACAACAATAGTGGCGCGGGTTCTGGCAGTCGCGTTTATTACAACCAGGGGCGGTCAAATACTGCCGCCCCGCCGGTGAGGTCTGAAAACAGTGAGGGGCCTTACTACGAGGAAAACCGGCCCTATGGCAACGATGTAAGAGCGCTGCGCGGTGAGCTGCAACGGCTGCGCAAGATTTCTTCCAGCGGTCGCTGGCGTCCGATCCCGGCAGGTCCCGCCATGACCATGGGTGCACGCCATCCACATGTAGGCCTCCTGCGCAACCTGCTCTCCCTATACGGTGATTACCAGTCTTACTACAGCTACGGCGGCACTGATCGCAATCGCTTCGATCGGGGCCTTCACCAAGCGGTGGTGCGCTTCCAGAAGCGTCACGGCCTGAGGGCAGATGGTATTGTCGGTCGCTCAACTCGCAAGCGCCTGAACTTATCCCCTGCTGCACGCGCCCGCATTGTGGAAATGAATATCAAGCGCCGCGAAGAGTTGCCGGAACAATTGGGTAGCCGCTTTATCCAGGTCAATATTCCTGCGTACCGTCTCAAGTACGTGGAAAACGACCAGGTCAAACTGGCGATGAATGTGGTCGTCGGTAAGAAAAAACACGCAACGCCTGAAATAACCACCCGCGTCAGCAAGGTAGTCTTTAACCCCACTTGGACAGTACCGCGCAGTATCCTGGTAAATGAGATACTCCCCAAAGCTCGTAAAAACCCTGCGGGTATGGAAAAAATGGGATACCGGGTGATTAGCGGTAGGGGTGAAAAACTGCCCCTGACTCCGCAAAACCTATCTGCTGCAGGTGCGGGTTCCTACCTTATGCGCCAAATGGGCGGTGAGGAAAACATATTGGGACGTGTCAAATTTGAAATCCCCAATATTCACGACGTGTACCTGCACGATACGCGCGCGCGCAAACTTTTTTCCCTGACCTCACGGGGCTATAGCCATGGCTGCATCCGCCTGGAAAAACCCCGCCACTTGGCCGAAGCGCTGCTTCGTCCCCAAGGGGATTGGGATCAATGGCGTATCGATCAATTGACCACAGGAGAGGAAACCACGGAAGTGGATATGTCCCAACTGGTAAAGGTTTATATCACCTACTGGACTGCCTGGGTCGATGGCCAGGGCAACCTGAACTTCCGCCCGGATATTTATGGCAAAGATGGACTGACCGATAATCAATTTTAAAAGAAACCGGGGCGGCTATACGTCGCCCCGGTTATAACCAGGGAATTATTGAGCGTGTTATTCCATTAATTATCCTTTCTTAAGCAGCACCATTGCTGAAAATTATTTAAAGACTATCAGTCACAAGTTATCAATGTGAGCACAGTGATAAATCTCACTGATTTCTCAGTGCTTGCAGGGGTGACTTATGGGTGCTGCCAACAATTCACTTTGCGCTTTTTTGCCACGCAACCAACTAACCTCCCTCAGGGCGAGTGCCGCTGCGATTGCCGTAGCAATATCGCTGGGCATTCACTCACCACAAATACTCGCCGAAGCTAAAGATACCGTCGAACCTGACTTGATCGGCAGTCGCGATCCTTTTTTACCTCAGGGCAGGCAATTTTCCCTACTCAGCGAAGCGTTAGCACGCTATCAAACCCTGGCACAAGGTAACTACTGGAAACCGCTCAGTGCTGGACAACCTATCGCACCGGGCAGTCGCAGTCCCCGGGTTGCGCAATTGAGAAGCCTGCTAATGCTCTATGGTGATCACCACCCCGAAGAGTACGGAGCAGATACTTCTAAAGCAGATGTCTACGACAAAAAACTGCAGCAGGCCGTTAAACGGTTTCAGAAACGTCACGGATTAAAGCAAACGGCACTTGTTGATGAGGGAACCCGGAGTCGACTCAATACCCCGCCAGCTAAAGTTGCCAAAATTCTGGCAGCAAATATTGAACGCTGGAAACAACTCCCCAAGGATTTAGGGCCTCGCTATATCATCGTGAATGTCCCGGAATTTAATTTGCGCCTAATTGAAGGCGATAAAGAGCAGTTCCGTATGCGTGTGGTTGTGGGAAAACCAAAACACAAAACACCACAAATCGCTACCCGTATGACGCGACTGGAATTTAATCCTGTATGGCGTGTCCCGCCCAGTATTGCGCTGCGGGAACTTTTACCCAAGGGCAGTTCCGCCCTTAGGGCAAAAGGTTATCGCCTGATGAATCATCGGGGCAGATCGGTGCCTTTTACTCGTGGAAATGTAGCCGCAGTGCGTCGAGGACAAGTTTCACTGCAACAAAAAGGCGGGCCGGGAAATGCTTTGGGAAGAGTGAAATTTGTTATCCCCAATCGGCAGGCCATTTTTCTACACGACACAAATAGCAAGCATTTATTTAAAAAATCACAAAGAGCCTTTAGCCACGGTTGTATTCGTCTGGAAAAACCATTGCAGTTTGCTCGCATGATGTTAGCTCAGCAAAACAAGTGGAGTGATGCTCGCATCAATCGCGCGCTGGGAAGTGGTCGCACCCATGGCGTTGCCCTTAAAAATCCCCTACCGGTTTATATCGCTTACTGGACTGCCTGGATCGATGAAAATGGGCAGCTTCAGTTTCGGCCGGATATCTATAACCGGGATCAGTAATAGGAGGTAACAGAGTGAAGCGGATTGAGAGCTACAGGGACTACTGAGTTATCAGTATGGCAAATGGCCCATTCCAGCTCGGCATCGCCGCACTGATAAGCCTCGTAATTGCCTCGGCCAGCCCTTTGAATGCTTCATTCACTGGGCGGACCGATATCATTATTGAGCCAATCAGTTCGACCCAGCAATTACGCGATACCGCTCAGGCCTACCGAGTGTTAGCGAAAAACTGGCGACCGATTACCCAGGGAAAAACTTTACAGCCCGGAGACAAAGGCCCTCGTGTCCTACAACTACGTAATTTACTGGCAATGTATAAGGATTATCACGGTCAGCCCGGGCCGCTTTCCGCTCCGCAAAAAGACCCCCGAAGATTTGACAGTGCGCTCCAAGCTGCAGTGGAGCGCTTTCAGGAACGCCACGGATTGAAAGTTACCGGTATCGCCGATGAAGACACACTTGCAGCCTTGGCTATATCGCCAATGGAACGCGCTAAGCAAATGGAATTGAATGCATCCCGATGGGAGAAACTAAAGCTCCCGGAGGATGATCGCTACGTAATCGTTAATGTGCCCGATTATCGCTTACAGCTTATCGAAGATGGTTCAGTTGCTCTCGATATGAAAACCGTCGTAGGAAAAAGCAGCACGCGCACACCGGATATGCGCACGCGAATAACCAATATTGTTTTCAGCCCAACCTGGACTGTCCCCCGAAGTATTCTTGTCACCGAGCTTTTGCCCAAGGCACGACACAACCCAACAGCCATGCACAAGCGAGGTTATCGAGTAGTGCAATATCGCAGCGGTAAATCGTCCCCTATTACAGAGGAGACTATTGCCAAGGCAGCCGGTGGGCACGCTACTTTGAGGCAATTAAGTGGCCCTGAGAATACTCTGGGAAAAGTGAAATTTGTTATCCCCAATAAGCAGGCTATTTTTCTCCATGACACCCAAGCTCAAAGCCTGTTTAAACTTCGCCACCGGGCATTAAGTCACGGATGCGTAAGGCTACAAGCACCAGAAGAATTAGCGTACTTTCTTCTCCGTGACCAGGGTTGGGATAGAACTCGGGTAGCACAGGCAGCGAATGGGCATGATGCTCTGAATGTAAAGGTTAAGGGGTCACCCCGTATTTACATTGTTTATATGACAGCATGGATAGATAGGGATGGGCGCCCCCAATTCCGCCCTGATATTTATCATCGTGACAAAGAGCTGCCTTATCCAAATTAGGGAGCTTATCGGCAAGTGAAAAATACTAAGTATCGATAAAGGACTTTGCCTGTTCTCATTTTCGCTGGCAGCGCTCTATAACGCTAAAGTTCTCCAAACAATAGAACTTGAAAGACACCGGTCAAAATAACCACCTAAGCAAGTTTGATTTAATTTTCAAAGCACTACTCACACTTCTATTTAAACCCTGGCTTTGGTTTGGAAACTACATCCTTGTCATCACAAAATTAGAGCTTTGCCATATTCACAACCGTGGTAGCAATACTGGCCGGATCTAATTTTTCCAGGTTTCTTTTTATCGACCGCTGCTAATGGCAGGCTCCAGGAAGTCGAGATCAATACGCCCCCCAAATATAGGGCGGTCCAGAGTCTGCCAGATAACCTAAACAGCTGTATGTCCGGAGAAATACTACGCTGGCAGCACTCAATCTACATGTATATACATGTACATACAAATTTTGTCTTCTATATATCTAGGTTGTCCTCTGTATATAGATGGGTAAACCAGCCACTAATAAAGAAGGCTATCGAGCTCATGACCGAAGAGGTGATCGGATATCTCCCAAGTACACTGACGAAACCGCCCGATAAAACTTATAAGTCGCAGAAAAATAATTTTTTAGTGATTAGCGTGCAATGACAACGCTGTCTCCAACCTATTCAGCACTATCGACTGATCAGCAATAAAAATTCCGGTTTCGAATAGCAGAAAAGAAAAAATATACCACCCAGGCCATCTAATTATTTCTGAATTAGCAGCTTCAGGTTTGTAACAACTGGTTATTTTTTGTACATTTTCCGCCGTACCCGGTTGCGCCAACTAAGGCAAACCGACGAGAGATTTAACGACGAGGCGGAATTATGAAGAATCCATCCAGACGTCGATTCCTGGCAGTGACCTGCGCAACTGCGGCGGCCGTCAGCGCCGGACCGACTTTCGCAAAAGTAGGTAGCTCCCGCACCCTGAAAATGCGCAACCTGCACACCGGGGAGAAGCTGGAGGCCGCCTACTGGACTAACGGAGATTACAGCAGCGGAGGCCTGAAGCAGTTCAACAAATTGCTTCGTGACCACCGCGCCAACGAAGTGACCCGAATGGACCCCAAGCTTCTAGATATCGTCTACAAGCTGAAGGAGAAGTTCAATTACAACGGCACCATTGAGATTATCTCTGGATACCGTTCACCTAAAACCAATGCCAAGCTGCGTGCAGCTGGCCGAGGCGTAGCGAAACGCAGTTACCACACACGTGGTATGGCCTTGGATATCCGTATGCCGGGTGTGTCCCTGTCGAAGTTGCGCCAGGCAGCACTCAACCTGAAAGCGGGCGGTGTCGGATACTACCCGAAGAGTAACTTCGTACACGTGGATACTGGCCCTGTACGTCGCTGGTAATCCCCACCCAACAGATACAAAAAACCCGGCAGTCGCCGGGTTTTTTGTTATGCCTGTGAGAGCAAGATTTATTCACCATCAACCGGCAAGCTAACCGGCATCACATCCTGATCGGATACTGGCACTTGGGTAGTACCTGCCATCAACCCGGCGATACGTTCCAGAAGTTTGCGTGCCTGCGCCAATTGGGTCAGCTCCGCCAGCTCAATCGGGTCTTCCATTTGCAACAACAAGCTCTCGAAATCCACAAAAGCCTGCTCTAAAGCCGTCACCTGATGTCGATCCAGCAACAGCTCCGCTAAGCCGCCCCCACCAGTGGGAATCCAGTTTGACTGGAGAGTTGCCATAATTGCCAATATCGCCTGCTTTGAATCGGCAGCGCGGCTACTTTCCACATCGCTCTCGGAACTCTCCGGCAACCTGCGCAACAGCTGCTCATCAATCACCCGGGTGTGCGATGCACGGATTTGCTGCAATCGGGCAACCGGTCCAAGGGATAAATAGGGCCGTGACAGGCTGTTGGCTGCCGTCGGCCAACGGCGGGCCAAGCCTGCCATATCTTCTTCCACACCTTTAACGATCAAGCGGGTTAGTTCACGGCGCCGATTGACGGCCAGGGCCTCGGGTTTTTCCCCATCGGACTTAGCCAAAAACTGCTCCGCAACCCGCTCGCTGGTGGGTCCCCAGAGCATGATTTCCAGGGCGTGAAAACCGGTGCTGGCCTCTTCATGTGCCGTCAGGCGGTGCTGCTTGCGCAGGTTCGTTAAAGTCAGATCAATGGCGGTATCGTTAACGATACCGCTCTCAGAATAACCCGGCACTGTATCCAGGTAGCCCGCCTGGGCCGGCCAACTATCTACTGATAACAGTAATTTTCTACCCTGGCTGCGCAACTCTCCCGAAGAAAAAGCCAACTGGATATAAGGCAGTGCAGCAGCAAATTCCCTGTGGGCATCCAGCCAGGCAAGCCTGGCATTTTCCAGCTTATTTTCATTCGGCTGAGCCAGGAGACCATCCACTTCACGCTGCAACGTTTCAACAGCGGCATGGGCGTGGATAACCTGGGCCTCACCCGCCTGCCAAATTGCCAGGGATAATTCGGTCGCAGCCTTTTCATTCACAGGTTGCGGCGCAATACTTTGTTGCGATACCTGCTGCGGTTTTTCTACCGCTTTTTGTTCACAGGCAGAAAGTCCGGCCAGGGCCCCGATTAAAACAGCCAGGGCCCGGTACTGGATAATAGATCCGTTCACTCAATTCCCCATCTTGTGCATTTCACAAATACTGGCAAGCACCTACTCACTCTCTTCCCGCAAACTGATCACCGGCCAGCCGCGAGCCTCAGCTTCTGCGCGCAGGCGATCATCCGGGTCCACCGCAATTGGGTGCTCAACTTCGCCCAGTAAGGGCAGATCATTGATGGAGTCACTGTAGAACCACTTTTCACTGTTGGCGTATTCCGGGTTGTGGGCCAGCCATTGGCGCAACCGGACAACTTTTCCCCCCTGGTAACAGGGTTCACCAACGACCTTTCCGGTGAACCGCCCCTCATCCTCCTCTGGCTCAGTGGCCAGCAGGGTATCGACACCGAGGCGCGAGGCAATAGGCTCAACCACAAAGCGATTGGTCGCAGTGATAATCATGATGTGGTGGCCTTTGCGGCGGTGCTCGCCGATCAGCTCCTGGGCCCGAGGCAGCCACAATTCACTGATAACTTCCTGCATAAACTCGCTTTGCAAGTTATCCAATTGACCACGGGAAAGCTGAGCCAGGGGCTCCAAGGCAAATTCCAGGTAGGCAAAAATATCCAATTCACCGCGCTGGTAATCTTGATAAAAGCGATCGTTAGCCGAGCGGTAACGGGTCCCGTCGACATGTTCACGCTCCACCAGAAATTCGCCCCAGGCATGATCGCTATCACCACCTATCAGCGTGTTATCCAGATCAAAGATTGCCAAGTGCACCGTCGACTCTCCCATAACTATAGGTTCCCCATAAGCATTTGACCGCCAGGAAGCCGGAAACGTCCCCTGCGCGGCCGCTAATTTTACCTTGCGCCGCACGACAGCACACGGACTGCGTCACTGAATTGCTGTAAACCCCCCGCTGTGGAACAATGCAGAACAAGTAAGTGCAGCGCACGGCCGCACACAACAGTATTGAGGATGGTATTTTGGGCGACGGCAAGCCGGCACAGGCCGGACGAAAGAACCGCCGTAAGCCCGCCAAGCATTCGAATCGCAATGATAAAGCCCCGGCCGGTAACAAGAACCGGGGCACGAGTGGCGAGAGCAGCAGCAATATCGATGCCGAGGGGTTCCGCCCCAATGTCGGTATTATCGTGCTCAACGCCCGCGGTCAGGCACTGTGGGCGCGGCGGGTAGGTGGCAAGGACGCCTGGCAATTTCCCCAGGGTGGTATTAATCCGGGCGAAACCCCTGAACAGGCGCTATATAGGGAACTGTACGAGGAAGTAGGCCTTACTCGCGATCAAGTCAGTATGATTGCCTGTACCCGAGGCTGGCTGCGCTATCGCCTGCCTCAAAGGCTGATTCGACGTCGCTCCGAACCACTGTGCATCGGGCAAAAGCAAAAGTGGTACCTGCTGAGGCTCGAGGCAGAAGAGGCCTCTATCAGCTTCGACAATGGTTACAAACCCGAATTCGACCACTGGCGCTGGGTAAGCTACTGGCACCCACTGAGTAAAGTGGTGACCTTTAAGCGTGAAGTATACCGGCGTGCACTGACCGAGCTGGCCCCACAACAAATACAGCTGGAGAGACGCTGGCTGCGCGGACAGGACAGCTGACCGCACAGGGTAGTTAGCAGCGTATCTTCACAAAATGGCCCCGATCAGCATCGAAATTCTACTTTCCGGGGCCATCGAATTTCTCCGTTGATTGGCGAGGACAGGCCATTGCTCGGATCTCTGCGCAGTATCGTTCAGGAAGTAAATGCCGCCCGGAACCTCACCGCGGTGCTGGAAATCATTGTGCATCGCGTGCGGGAAATCATGCACACCCGCGTCTGCTCCGTATATCTGCGCGACAAGCAACACGGCAACTATGTCCTGATGGCCACCGATGGCCTCAACCCCAAAGCGGTTGGCCAGGTCCACCTGGCCCCCGGCGAGGGACTGGTGGGCAATGTAGTTACCCGTGAAGAACCGATTAACCTGGAAAGAGCCGAAGCCCACCCCGCCTTCCAATATTTCCCCTCTACTGGAGAAGAGCGCTTCAGCGCCTTTCTCGGCACACCGATTATTCACCACCGCGCCGTACTGGGTGTCCTGGTTGTGCAGCAAGAGGAGAAACGCCGATTCGACGAATGGGAAGAAGCTTTCCTGGTTACACTCTCGGCGCAGCTCGCCGGCGTTATCGCCCACGCCGAGGCTACCGGTCTTCTGGCCTGTATTGGCAAGCAACAACGGGAAACTCACTTCTCTGGCATTGCCGCGTCCCCCGGTGTGGCTATCGGGCGGGTACATATTGTCACCCCGCATGCGAATCTCGGCACAGTGCCCTACTCCGAATGCGAGGATGTGGACACTGAACTGGCCCTGTTTCAACAGGCCCTGACTGCCGCCCAAGAGGAAATTCGCGAAGTCGGTGAGCGCCTGAAGAGCGACCTCAGCCCCGAGGAACGGGCGCTATTCGATGCCTACATCAGCATGTTGGATGACAGCTCCCTCGCCGTCGAAGTGTGCGATCGCATCCAACAGCAGCTCAGTGCCCAGCGGGCCTGGGCCGAAGTTATGTTGGAACATGTGCGGCGCTTTGAAGCCATGTCCGACTCCTACTTTCGCGATAGGGCCGCCGATGTTCGCGACCTGGGCGCCCGAGTGCTGATGCACCTGCGACAACAGCAACAGAGCGACCGGGACTTCCCCGATAACACCATCCTGATCGGCGAAGAGCTAACCGCAGCAGTATTGGCAGAAGTGCCCAGGGAAAAGCTGATCGGAGCCGTATCCGTTAAAGGCTCCTCCAACAGCCATGTAGCTATTATTGCCCGAGCCATGGGCCTGCCCGCTGTAATGGGAGTCCAGGACCTACCTTACGAAACCATCGACGGTGTCGATATGGTGGTGGATGGCTACCGGGGCGATTTGCATATCCACCCCGGCGCAGAACTCAAGCGCCGCTACGACGATATTGTTGCAGAAGAGCAGCAACTGGCCCGCAACCTGGACCACCTGGCTCAACTCCCGGCAATCACCTCCGATGGCCATCGCATCCGCCTGATGGTAAATACCGGGCTGATGGCCGATGTTGTTCGCTCCCTGGAGCGCGGCGCTGAAGGAGTAGGACTTTTCCGCACCGAAGTGCCTTTCCTATTGCGAGACCGCTTCCCCTCCGAGGAAGAGCAGCGGGAAATTTACCGGGAGCAACTGGAAGCCTTTGCCCCCCTACCCGTCACCATGCGCACCTTGGATATCGGCGGCGATAAAGCACTGGCCTATTTCCCGATCGAGGAAACCAATCCCTTTCTGGGGTGGCGCGGTATTCGCGTAACTCTTGACCACCCGGAAATATTCCTGGCGCAAGTACGCGCCATGATGAAAGCCAGCCTGGGGCTAAATAACCTGCGGATTATGCTCCCCATGATCAGCGGCCTGAACGAGCTCGAAGCCGCGCGCAAACTGGTGGAAAGAGCCTACCGGGAGCTGCTTGAGGAAGGTTACGAAATCGTTATGCCCCCACTCGGGGTAATGGTAGAGGTGCCCTCTGCCGTCTACCAAGTGCGAGAACTCGCCGTGCATGCAGACTTTATATCAGTGGGCAGTAATGACCTCACCCAATATCTCCTGGCGGTGGATCGCAATAACAGCCGCGTAGCCAATATTTACCACGCCCTGCACCCAGCGGTACTGCGCGCTTTGCAGGAAATCGTAACGGCAGCCCATGCCGTTGGCACCAAGGTGGGGATTTGCGGAGAACTAGCAGGAGAACCTAGCGGTGCATTGTTATTAGTAGCCATGGGCTACGATATGCTATCGATGAACGCCACTAACTTACCGCGAATAAAAGCTACACTGCGCGCCGTTAGCCGAGCTGATATTGAGCAGCTCCTACAACAGGTTTTGCAGATGAATAGCCCTGAGCAAATTGAAAGTACCGTGAAGGGGTTTCTTAATGAGGCAGGGTTGAAGGTCTCTTTGCAGCCGTAAATGATGAGGTATTTAAATCAAAATTTAACCGATTTTATAAAGCTTGAGTTCAATATCTAACAACCAAACCGTTAGTCCCTCGCAACAGCAAGATATTTGCCCAAGCGACTAATGAAGAGCTATGGACCCTCTGATCAACGAAGCATTTTTCTAAAATTAAGCTGAACTGCTTGAAAAATTCACTTTATTACGCTCAAGCGCGTAATTTTCGCGTAATAGTCCGCTAATTTTTCATCTGAAACCCTAAATAGGCGGGTTTCAGGCGAACCACCCCTAGGTGGCCAAATATTTTCTCCCTATTAGTAAGTTGGTAAAGCCTGCTATCAAGCACAGCCGCTCAGTATTTTTTAACAGTCCCCGATAGCGGACCTTGTCATAACCAAATACCCGTTTAATGTAGCGAAAGGGGTGTTCAACCTTCGCTCTTATCTGTGCCTTGATCTTTTCCGCCTTACGGAGTGCATCACGCCCTGGAAGAGTTTTTAGCTTGCTCGGCTTCATTGCTATGTACCAATCCACCTCCCGCTCCTTCAACTCTTCACGCTTCTCCGCACCAATGTACCCAGAGTCACCCCAGACTCTTCCTTCCTCCCCATGGAGGACTCGCTCTGTGGCTGTGACATCATGCGAATTGGCTGCTGTTGTATCTACGCTATGTATTACTCCGAGCACATCATCAACCCCGATATGCATCTTCATTCCAAAGTGCCACTGATTGCCTTTCTTTGTTTGATGCATTTATGGATCACGTTCTTTCTTTTTATTCTTAGTTGAAGTTGGCGCAGAGATAATAGTGGCATCTACAATCGTGCCTTCACGCAGTACCATGCCATTCTCAGCAAGATGCTTGTTGATTTCATCAAAAAGAGCTGCACCTAGCTGATTGAGCTCCAGTAAGTGGCGAAAGTTAAGAATCGTTGTTTCATCGGGAATTGGGCTACTCAAAGTCAATCCAGCAAAACTACGCATGGATTCAATTTCATACAGTGCATCCTCCATAGCGGGATCACTGAGATTGTAAAATAGCTGCATGCAATGAATACGGAGCATGACACTCAATGGATATGGCTGTCGGCCACGTTTGCCTTGTGGATAGCAAGGAGTGATCTGAGCTTCTAGTCGCTGCCATGGGATAAGGGCTTCCATTTGAGAAAGAAACTTCTCTCGGCGAGTTATACGGCGCTTTAGCTTATATTCTGCTTCGGCAAAGGTGACTTGGTGCATGATTCATCGTAGTCTTGATGGGTAGGTGAATATTACCAAATTGGCTCAGAATTATTCAGAGGTTCCCTATATCACTCAACATTATTCTGCCCCACTAAATAGCTTCTCAATGTTTCCTAATCCTTAAGCTGCTTTTCAGAAATGGCGATCTCACTTTATTTTTAAGTGTGTCAATGGAATAGCAGAATATCCCCCACCAAAAGAAAAAAACAAATAACTACTAAATACGCGTTATACTCAATTAGTACACTCAAACCAAAAAAATACCTAACCCTTCACAACACTCAATCCTGAAGCCTTGGCCTCATCACACTTCTAAATTTCCGATAACCCTGGCAAGTTAGTGAGTGCCAGCTCAGGTAATTATGATCATTTTGACCGTTATTTTTGAGCTTCACACAGAATGTGTAAAAATACTATACAAATCAGTCAGTTATAAGTTGAGTTAAAAACCGGGATAGTAGTCAAAGTGATCATTTTTGTAGTTTGCACTTTAGTAGCAATTACATCTAACCCTATGATTTTAATTTAAAATTTCCATTACAGCGGGAAAATTGATTCCGAAATAGTAATCATGATAAAAGTGGTCGGAATGATTACTATATAAATGTTGTACAAACCCGCTGCGCGGGAGTGGTGCCACTTTTAAATTATAAGAGGCATTTTAGAAAATGCATAACCGGGTATTGCAAAATATATTTTCTGCGTACAGTGGTTATTTATCTAAAACTGCGCAACCACTAAAAAATTTAAAGGCTATCTCCTCGATACAAGAATGCCGTACAAAATCGATGGGAAGCAGTTATTATCGTTGTAAGCACAACCATGTCACTGAACAGCATCATTCTTGTAGGCATAGAAGTTGCCCCCTCTGCTCAGGCAGAAAACAGCTCCAGTGGGTTGATCAGCAGCGTCGTAAATTATTTGATACAGATCATTTTCATGTGGTCTTTACTATACCTCATGAGTATCTGCCGATATGGCAATACAACGAGGAGAAGCTTACAGATATACTCTTTTTGTCGAGTAAAGAAACGCTATTTGAATTGATGGCAAGTAAGGACTATCACGGCGTAACCCCCGGGATGCTTATGGCTCTGCATACTTGGGGAAGACAGTTAACTTTACATCCACATATACACTGCCTGATCACCGCTGGCGGTTTGACTTTAAGAGAAAACTGGAAAGAAACAGGTGAGTATTTATTACCTGTGCGAGTGGTTAAGAGTTTTTATAGGGGAAAGTTTCAAGCGCTGTTACTAGAGCAGTATCGTGCTGGGCTAATCAAGCTGCCTCCCAGTTGGCCCATTGGCCAGTTTGATATTCTCTTTAAAGCTTGCTATCGCAAAGAATGGTCAGTTCGTATTCAGGATCGATATGAGCATGGACAAGGCGTTCTGCTGTATTTTTCACGATATATCAAAGGTGGCCCGCTGAAGCCAAAGCAGATATTAAACGTGGATCATAAGGGGCTGGAATTTCGTTATTTTGATCACCGTGACCAGCGACGCAAGCGACTAAGATTAAAGCCTGAAGAGTTCTTAAGACGTGTCTTGCAGCACATACCTCCAATAGGAAAACACATGGTACGGAGTTATGGATTATATGCTGGGTGCAATAAGAAAAAGCACGATCTATGTAGTAATCAAGTGGGTTTAATGAAAGATCAACGACTCCCAGCTGGATTGCAAATCCAAGATCTGGTGGTAGAGTGTGGGCAGTGCCATGAATCTACAAAGTTGACTGGCAGAGTGTGGTCTAAGGCGAAAAAAGGAATTTCCTTTATAAAGGGGGCGGCTCGGCAAGATAGTGCCGGCGGGAATGTACAACATGGCGATGAACCAGACACTGCAGGAATGGGCCTCTTTAGTTCGGCCTAAATTCAATGCCAGATCATTTTTTTTACCGCCTGCAGTGCAGGTTATCTAAGCGTTAAATACCATGAGAAATCCATATGTTAATCCAATACCTATGAATCCGATCACTCCAGAAGAGTGTAAGATTGTTGAGGTTATGCGAGAGCAAACTCTAGATACTGTTATGAGTATCTGGACTAAAGAGAGTTACCCGTTCGATGAAGAGGATGAAAAATTTGAGTGCACAGCAGACTTTGTGGTGCACACGAGTGAACTCATAAATGGCCTGTGCGTCGGTACAAAAATATACATTGTGTGGTATACCTCCAAAAAAGTTAAAATAGAGCTTTATGGCAGCAGCATTTAACCATTACAAGCAGGCTGCTACGGGCCTTTGGCCCTTCGCGGGACGGCCTACGCTATACTCCGGCCGCCCCTGTTGTAGTCGTTAAGCCTCTATGAATATTGAACACTATAAAGAGTTCAGAGAATTCGAAGAAAAGGGATTGAAGAAGCAAGCTTCAAAATCAGTTCGTGCTTTTATTTCTTCATTTCAAAGCAGCAAAGAGATTGAAGAGTGGGTGTGGGAGTATTTGCCAAAGTTAGAGACAAACAGGCACTCAAGAATACGGCACGAAATATTCCATGAGCTGGTGTTTCCAATCCTTAGTGACGGCTATGCAAAAGGAGATTTAGCGAGCACACTCTGGCTAGGCAAGCTCTCACAAAATATATATCAATCAAAAACTGCTCATGAGGCACTTGATTGGGTAACTGAATTAGACCTTTACAATAAGTGCCATGAAATTGACCCAGAAAATGATGAGGCTAGGTTATTGCTGCTTCAATCGATCGTGTCATGGCTTGAATATGCTGAGCACGAATGGCCAAGCGGCATACTTTATGGCAATGACGGTGCCACAATCGAACAGTGTGACGAAATCAGCTCAGAAGTTCAGAGGGTTCTTTCCCTTGATAAAGAGTTTAAATGTAGTGAGTTCCTCAAACAATTTAACAAGAAACTTAGCCAGTACCGGGCAAGGCTTAACAAGTAAAGGCACGGGACGCCAAAACCGCCGCTTCGCTATGGTTTTGCCGCCCGTGCTTTAGGCGTTAAGAGGCAAATTTGAGACTGATTAAATATAGTGCAACCTGGTACTTAATTGGAGCATTTGGTTGGTATTTATCTGGTGTTGCTATTAGTCTTTTCCAGCATTCAGAAAGCCACTTTGAAAGTATGGCCTTATTTTTTAGCCCCATTGCAGTGCCATTCACTTTGTATGATTATTTAGGTCGTTCACAAAGTAAGTTGGAGGGAAGTGTAGTTGTTATGGGGTTATCTTATACACTAATTCTAATATTGTTATTTTTGTTGTGGCATCGCAATAAAAATGCCTCTTAACCAGGCCAAGCAGGATTGCCCAGCTGACAGCTGGGCTGGACGGCCTACACTTTGCTTCGGCCGCCCCTGTTGGCAACGTTAGTGTTCCAAGCTCTCCAAAGGAATGTGATATGCAAAAAGTCCCATATGGAAACTCAAATCTTGTAGTTACGCTTTATTTTGTAATGAAGATGCTTCCCATGATTATCTCCGGAATGTGCATATATCTGGGCTACAAACTGTTTGTCTTAGGTGTCACCGGTGAAGCGAGTCTCAGCGTGCAAAGCGATACTATAAGTGGACAGCTGATAAATGCCGCACCAGGCCTGTTTTTTGCAGTCGGAGGAATCGTTGCACTAATAGTCAGCATTGTAAGAGGCGTACAAATAAGCTTCGACAATAATGGCGGCCATGTTGTCCGGGTTAGCAATATCGCCCACGGGTAAAACACTAACAATCGCAAGCAGTATGCTACGGCCCTTCGGGCCTCCGCGGGACGTTATGAGTATCAGGGATATGAAAAGAGTAACGTGGATTGATCCTAGGGATAAACCGGGCCTGCTCCATGCAGTTATGGAGCAATGCGCAGGAGCCTCCCTTATTTCATTTGAGGGCTCATTGGAGCATTTGTCATTTTATAAATGGCCGAATGCTTCCTATCAAGAAACGCCAGTGCTTAAACGACAAACTATATCCCCAAAACTAGATTTCGTGATTCTCCCCTTAGATGAAGAAAGTTCCAAAGGCATGTGGAAAGAACTAGCAGAAAAGGATCATCTGGTTAGAGAAGGCATCATTCATGTGCAGATAGCTATAGAGGGTGAGCTAGTATTTGGTGGTTATGATAATTTCGATAAAGAGTGCACTGTTGCATATAAAGGCTTGAGCGAAGGTTTTCTCCAAGACCTTAAAGAGCGAGGCATAATTCGTGGCTATGAACACAAAGACTCATAACAAGTGACTATGGTTACTCGTCAAGTTTTTAAGCCATACTTTCATCCCAGTAGGTGTTGTTTTTCACCATTGTATTCAGGATCGTAATCTGCTTTCTCATGCAGGCAACCAGAGCAACCTTTTTAGGTTTGCCAGCGTCGACTAATCGCTTATACATGGGCTTTAGTTTGGGATGATGTTGTATGGCCGACATGATGGAAACAAAAAGAACCGTGCGTACGCGATGCCTTCCACCTCGAATATATCGTTTGCCCTGGAAGTTGCCGCTATCACGGTTCATCGGGGCGATACCGACAAGTGCAGCGATTTCTTTACGGTTCAATTGTCCTAGCTCAGGAAGTTCACTCATTAACGTATAGGCCAATACATTTCCGACCCCTTTGGCACTCAACAATAGGTCACGCCTTTGCCGCCACTCGGACACACTGTTAACCAGTTTTTCCAGTTGCTTGTCGATACCTTGTAACTCTTTCTTGATGGTGTTTAGAATGGTCTGGATAGGTTTGTGTACTGATTTCGGCATCCTCTGAAGCCGATTCTTTTGCATTGTACTCATCTCTAAACACTGACTTCTTACAGCCAGTAAGTCACTGATCGCCCTAAGCTTTTCTGGTTTTAGCACCGACAGCCCTGGCTTCATGGCCTCACCAAAATGTGCAATATCCATTGCATCTAGCTTGTCAGTTTTGGCGAGGCGCCCTGCAGATTTAGCGAAGCTCCTTATCTGCGAAGGATTGCAAACAACAATAGGTAATCCGGCTTTGTCGGCGGCGCAAACAAACTCTAACTCGAGCCTTCCCGTAGACTCTATTAATACTCTTTGAGGTTTAAGAGGTTGTAGTTGTTTAATGGCATCTTTAATGCCATTTTTATCATTGGCAACACTAAAGAACTGGCCAGTAGGTCTCACATAAATATCGAGTTGTTTACTGCTGGTATCGATACCGACATTGATCTCTTGAGGTTCCATAAGATAAGCTATCTCCGCCTTGCTATTCGGGCTCGAGGCCCACATGACTATCCGAGTTATGCCTAGTGAGTGCTTATCACGTTCATACTTGTTATCGGTCTTTTACGAACCAGCCAAGCAGCGAACTGTGATAAACAAGGCCTTCGGTGGCCGCCGAAGGTGGGTCTCAATTTACCCGTTAACGAAAAGGATTTTCAACATCAGAATCGGGCAAGAACAACCATACAAGTACAAGCAGGTTGCTGCGGGCCTTTGGCCCTTCACGGGACAGCCTACGCTACGCTCCGGCCGCCCCTGTTGTAGTCGTTATAACGCACACTCACTATGAGAGATAAATTCGGCGGCGCAACCCTAGCTTTAGCAGGCTTCTTGCTAAGCATGCTAACTATTATCGATTCAATTGATGGTAGCTTTACTTACGCAAGTAAGATGAATGGTATCATCGAAATTACACTCGCCCATGGTGCTATGGATTTCTTTTTTAGCCTTTTTGTCCAGGTATTCATTGGTTTGGCTGTGGCCACACTCGGCTTAGGTATCTACTTTAAGCCCAAATTTTAGCCTCATAACAAAGCCATCAACCACCGCCCGCACACGGGCTTGACGCTCACTGCGTTGCTTCAGTTGTGCTTTATCGCTACGCTAGCACAACTAAACCAACTCCGTTCCCGCCGGTTATGGCGGCGCTAAGTTTTATACACAAGTTTTTTAAGTTTTATTATGTAAATCAATAAGTTACAGTTTAGCCCAGTAAGAACTACAGATTTGGCTGGATAATTATGCAGGACTGGGTCATGGACGAAGTAAAAAATCAGGTTATGGGTGATACACGCTTGAATAAGCGCTTGTCTAATATTCTCAGTAATTTAAGTTCAGACCCAAACAATAGCATTCCTTGTGCAAACAAAACTTGGGCAGAAACGTTTGCAGCTTATCGCTTTATAGAAAATGATAAAGTCAACTTTGACTCTATTATGAGCGGTCATAAATCGGCAACTCTTGAGAGAATCAAAGTGCAGCCTGTTGTTCTTATCCCACAAGATACTACCTTTCTAAATTTTGCCACTGACCTAGAAAGTAAAGAGATGGGAACACTTAGGCGTAAAGAGACCAACCAACAACTCTTGCACACCTCCATCGCGATAACACCATCCAGAGTTAATTTGGGTGTTGTTGAAGGTAGTATGTGGCAGAGAGATAAGGAATCAAGTTCTAATTCCCGCTATACCAAGTCGATAAAGGATAAGGAGAGTCGACGCTGGCTAGACCATTACGAAACGGCTTGTCAGATACAAGAGCACTGCCCTGAAAGCACAATTGTGAGTATTGCTGATAGAGAGGGTGATATTCATGAGTGGTTTCAGCTGGCTGAAGAGCAAAGTGAACAGCGGCGGGCGAGCTATATCGTTCGAGCTAAGGCCAATCGCACTTTAGAGCTCGATGGAGAAGAAACGGTTTTGCTTTGGGATCATATGAATGAGCAGAAATCTGTCGGTCTATACACGGTAGATATTCCCAAACGGAATGGAGAGCCTGGAAGAAAAGCCAAGGTCAACGTATCCACTACTGAGATACGGTTGCTAGGAAAAGGAAGATCTAAACGACCACTTTCTCTCTATGCTGTATTGGCTAAAGAATTAACCCCACCAGAGGGTGAAAAAGGCATTGAGTGGATGCTGTTAACTGATCTTCCAGTTGAAGACTTTAAGCAGGCGAGAGTTATCATTGAGTGGTATCGAAGCCGGTGGGAAATTGAAACCTATTTTCGGGTGGTAAAAGGCGGATGCCAGATAGAAAGTAATCGTTTTAGAACAGAGCAGCGAATGTTGAACTGTATTGCGATCTATATGATTATTGGATGGCGACTACATTCGATAACTACACAAGCAAGAAGTCTTCCTGATGAACCATGTACGAGTGCTTACTCTGAAAAAGAATGGCGCATGGTATGGATGATGCGAGATAAAAGTTCCCCACCGAATATACCTCCAAGCATGAGAGATATAACGCGTATGTTGGCAGGCCTAGGGGGATTTCTAGGACGTAAAGGTGATGGCGAACCAGGGGTTAAAACTGTTTGGCAGGGATATACCAAACTGCTCCATTATATTGAAGCAGCAGAGGCTTTAAATGGGCTTAAATGATGTGTATAAAACACAGTGGCGGCGTTATGCATCATCGTGAGATATCCACATGAAAGAAGTTGCTGACTATTTGGTTTCAAATCTTGGGTTTTCTAGAACTAGATTTGATAAATTGAAGGGGAGTACCTACCAAAAGGACGGCTACACTCTTTCGGTTACTTCTGGTTGGGCGGGACGCTGGGAGGAATTTTTGTGCTTCAAACTTGAAAAAGATGGAGATGAAGTGTTCTCGATTAATTATCAAGTTGATACTGAAGGCTATAAAAGCAAGCCAAAGATTTACTCTGCTAAAGAGATTAACCATGACCTCAAAAGAAAGCTAGAAGAGGTTGAAGTTTGAGCAGTTTCAAATATTGTCCAGTCTGTAGCCACAAACTTGAAGAACGATTAGTAGAGTCAGGTTATAAACTATGCTGCAGCACTAATGCTTGCGAGTTTATCTTCTGGGAAAACCCTACTCCTGTTGCAATCGTTCTGGTGGAACATGATGGAAAATACATTGTAACTCATAACGTTGAGTGGCCAGATTGGAAGTATTCTTTAGTCTCTGGCTTTATTGATACTAACGAAGATCCACAAAAAGCCGCAATGCGTGAAATTCGCGAAGAACTAAATTTAGAAACTACCTATATTGAACTTATCACGACCTCAATATATGAAAACCTTAACCAAGTAATGATCGGGTACTATGCTAGAGCAGAGGGTGAAATCATCCTCAACGAAGAGAATGATTCATACAAGTTGCTATCTCGCAAAGAGTTAGAGTCTTGGAGCTTTGGGAAGGGTTCAATACCACTGATCAAAAAATGGCTAGCGAAAGAAAATGCATAACAAGGGCCAGCACAATCGCCAAATGCAAAAACCAGCATTTGGCTGGACTCGCTACACTTCGTTTCGCTCGCCTGTGTGGCCGGCGTTATGTTTTCCGAGATGCTTATGGATTTTAACCCATACGATAACTTCATGTTTTATGATTCCTGTGCATTTGACGGCGGCGATATAGCCGAGCAAGAAGCCTCTGAGAAAGCCCGCAATATCTTGGATGCTCAAAAGAAGAGAATCATGTTAATGCACTCAGTGGTAGATGAGATTAGAAACCCTTCTACGCCAAAGTGGTTACAAGAACGTGAGCCTCGTTCTCGCCAAACTGTTAAGTTAAATCTTACAGAGGAAGAGAAGCGCACATTACAAGATATTGAAAATATTATTGTCGGTAATGGAAAGTTTGAAAAACGTAAAGCAGACTGCTTTCACGTATTTGAGGCTCAAAAGTATGGAGGTTGTTTTGTGACAACAGATAGTGGTATCTATAAGCACGCTGAAGAAATCTTTAATAAGTATGGCCTGTATATAATTAAACCTTCGAAATTCTTAGAGTTAATTTTAAAGTACAGTGATAAAACATAACAAAACAATCAACGCCCGCCAGCAAGCTGGCTCGAACCTCTGTTTCGGCACTTCGCGCCTACACTACGGCCCGTTATTGTAGGCGTTATATTGTATTTTAGGTGGTGCTCTATTTGGTTATATTGATATCTATAGCTTTTTTAGTGATTCCATTTCTCAGTATTTTTTTATGGCTTGTTCTAGAAATTAATAACTCCAGAAGAATCTATAGGGTTGCACTTGGAGCTTTATCAATTATCTCTGTTGCGTATTTTTCAGTCAGTGTAAAGAAAAAAGAGATTGTTGCGCTTCAAAAGCAGCAAGAAATGCTGGTCGAGAAACGAAAGCGGGCTGATGAGAAGTAGCTGATTTTTGAAATTGAATCGGTGTGATTATGATCTCTGTACAATACTTGAGCTTTATACTGAAAATTCGCTGCACTTTTGTGGAGTGCTATTAAGCAGGTTATTCGGTTGGGAAAGTATGATATTTTCCATGTAGATTTATCGGGCAGTGGCCAGCCAAAGGTGGCTGGCAAAGAGCAAGTAGGTTGTTCAGAGCGCACCAGCTATAACCAGGCCAGGCAAGATCGCCCAGCCGGAGGCTGTCCTTGCTGGCAACGTTATTGTAGCGGTCATTTTTTAGATGATTTGTAGTTGCTGCAAGTATCAATCTCTATCTGAGCATACGTTCCCTGAGAGTTTTCCTATGAACTGGTACCGCAGTTTCGTTCTAGAGTCTTCGTTTTAAGCCAGTAAATCCTGCAAGCCAGCTGCACCATCGTGGAGTGCAAATCAGATAGTTAATTGGTGAGGAAACTATGGTATTTTCCTCTGTAAATTTATCGGGAATTGGACAGCCTAGGGGTGGCTGGCAGAGAGCATGTAGGTCGTTCAGTGTACGCCAGCTATAACCAGGCCAGGCAAGATCGCCCAACCCCTTCGGGGTTGGGGCTGGACAGCCTACGCTCCGCTTTGGCTGCCTTTGCTGGCAACGTTAGCTCATCAAAAATTCACAACAAATGGCCATGTATGGTCTCAATAAAAGGAAAGTGCTATGAAGGCAGTAAAATTGTTTGGAGTCATAATTTTGGCAGTGATCGCTGCAGGGTGCGCTCAAGCACCAATCACTTTAAATTATGCTCCAAGCAGCACTATGAGCGTTGATGGAGAGCTTAAAGTTGGGAAGTTCAAGTATCTTCCCGCAGAAAATAATAACCGGGTAAAGCCGAATCAAATAAGAAATACTGCAATGGGCAGTATTCTTCTTGAGAAAAATATCAATGAATACTTCGAGACTGCAATGTTTACCGAGTCAAGATTTGTCGGCATAAAGGTTAAAGATTCGAATAATGTTGTATCTGGTGAAATAATTGAATTCCTAATTGATGACCTAGGATATAGCATTGATTGGACATTAGAGGTTAAGTATTTAGTAAGTGCTGATGAAAGCTCAGAATGTTACAGTAAAGCCCACAAGATTGAGAAAAATACCGCTAAGTTTGCCAATCCATTTGGAACTTTAAATGAAGTTATGAAGCTTAACATTGAAAAAGTGTTTAGTGATTCAGAGTTTGTTTCATGCGTCTCACAAAAGAGCTAACAAATTTAGGCATGGGACGCGCAAACTGCGCGTGCCCATGCTAAAAGCGTTATATTTCAAGGAGAGATGGTGCGTAGGCCACTAATATTTATACTTTTGCTTCTGCCAACTGCTGCTTACGCAAATGTTGTTTGGCCAGCACTTTATTTAGAAACACGTCTTTTTTCATGGTGGGCAATTAGCATTGGTCTGCTAGTTGAATTTTTCTTTATAAAATGGCTTTTTACTCTTCCTGCCAAAAAGGCTTCAATCGCTACCGTATCTGCAAACGCCGTTTCAGCTGTTGCAGGTATAATTTTAGTTCCGTTGGCTGGCATAGCATGGGAGCTATTTCCAGGCTCGGTCATTAACAGGGCTTTTGGCTGGGGCACGTTTAATCCAATTACATGGGGTGTTACCTTTGCTCTAGGCTGCTTGGTTAATGGTCTACTTGAGGGCGCAGTCTATAAAAAGTGGTTTTATCCAAAGTTCAGATTTAAAAGTAAAGCATTTCTCTGGCTGCTGGTGGCTAATTCCCTCAGCGTAGGCGCCGCATTTACTAGCCTTTGGTTAAAGCCGGTGCAGCTATGAAATATAACAAGTCAATCAACTACGCGCCTTCGGCGCCGGACGCAGTAAAGCTGCGCCGGTTAGCAAGGCGTTAACCTCTAAAAATGAACATCGATAAAATTACAAATAAAAATAAGCCGATCGCATCATTAGTAAAGTCATTATCCAAAGGATACAAGCTAACTACTGACAAAGATCAGAATAAGTTTTTGCGGCTTTCAATATACTTGTATGCATTAGGCCAGGATGACTTAGCTTTAGAGATAGCCAACTTCATTACTAGCTCATGCGAATACAATGGAAATGAAAATGTCTGGAATAGTGTAGGCTTTCAAATCGTATTATTGACTAGAATCTATCGATTAAAAGGTATTGAATCGATTCAAATAGCTCGCCTTAAAGAAGAAGATATTATTTCTAGCCGATATACGGTGGAGATGTACACTGACGAATTATTAGAAGAGGCGTTGGAAACGGAAAAACTAGTCGAATCTTCTAGTCAAAAGTATAAGTGTGAAGGGTATGGACAAATGGCACTAGAGTTTATGTATTGCCAAGAAAGAGCAAAAATGGAAAATTCTAAAGAGTGCCAATTAATACAATCAAAAACAGAACCATTAGTTCAAAAATACTTAGCTAATTTAGCACAGGCGCTAGAATGAAAAGGTTAACAAGGCTGGGCACACCGGCCACTACGTGGCCTGGACGACTTCGCCGCCTGTGCCAGCGGCGTTATGTGTAGTCATAAATTCAACAATCGGATCTAGTCTTGAAGTCACTATCTGAAAAAATTGCATGGTATTGTCAGAAAGAGAAAAGGCATTGGAAGCGTATTTATCACTGTGCTGAAATCGCTTTCATTTCAGTATCCGCACTAATTTTAACTGTACTTATTCAGATATATGGCAACGGTACTAAGCTTCAAATTGGGGTTGTCGCACTCACTTCGGCTTTAACTATCACATCAGCCTCATTAGTCCCTCTCGTATTCAAATCCAATACTCTCAATCGCTGGCAAACTCAAATGGTTACTATCGGACTTGGTTGCGGAGTCGGAATCTCTGCGATATGCACGCTGTTTCTATTTGAGTTGCAGCTTGCTAGCACATAACAAGTCGATGAATTTCGCACCGTCCTTACAGGGCTCCACCGGACATGCTACGCTGCGCTTCGCATGCCGATTATCGAAGCGTTATACCTTAGATGATTTACCTACTTAGTCGTTATTTTTGTGCTCATTAAGGAAGAATATGAATAAAAGATTTGAAGCTCTAGATGCTTTTCGAGGGATTGCAGCCCTTTGTGTAGTCATTTTCCACATGCGTCTAATAGGAAGTATAACTGAGCTCGATTTTTTTAGAGGAAGTTCAATATTTGTAGAGTTCTTCTTTGTATTGAGTGGCTTTGTTTTAGCTCATGGCTATGGGGCTAGAAAAAATCTGGTTTTAGGGGAGTTTATGAAATCAAGGTTTTTTCGCTTATACCCGCTCCACCTTTTTATGTTTTTTGTCTTCCTATTGCTGGAGGTCGGCAAACTAGCAGCGTATAAATATGGTGGTTTTACTTTTAATACTCTCCCCTTCACCGGGAGGACAGCTATTTCTGAAATTATACCAAATCTACTGTTAATTCAGTCCTTGTCACCAACATTTGAAGCTTTAAGCTTTAATTATCCATCCTGGAGTATTAGCATTGAATTCTATCTATATTTATTACTATTCATATCTATAGTTGTTTTTAAAAATTTCAAAAGCATAATTTGGTGCTCTACGGCTGTTGTCGCGCTTTATTTAATAGCATCCGAATCTGAGATATTAACTAGCCAAATACTGAGGGGGTTGTCGTGCTTTTTCGGAGGGGCATTAATATACCTTTTCTATATGCGAGTAGCTAATATTCGAATCACGAAACCACTTGGCACTATAGCTGAGGTTTTTGTTGTGGCATGTATTGTTGTGATTGTTCAGTATGAAATCAAGCATCAGAACATTGTTGCCACCATACTTTTCTATTTTGCAATATTAGTTTTTTCTTTCGAGTCTGGAGTTGTTTCTAGCCTATTAAAGCAGAAGCCATTCCAAGAACTAGGTAAGCTATCATACTCTATATACATGACTCATGCTGCCATTTTATTTTGCTTTACTTCTACACTATTAATCTTACAAAAAATCTCAGGTATGGAATTAGCCCCAATGTTAAATGGAGATAGATATTTAACATTGGGGAATGGGTTTGTTAATAGTTTGATTGTCCTGGTGATTTTAGGTTTGGTGATATTTATATCGAGCCTTACTCACAGATATATAGAGGTTAAGTGGCAGAGAAAGGGTAAGGCGCGTCATCCAAATTCAAGTGAAGAATGGCATAACAAAGCGTTGTACCGGACGGGCCGGTGAACGCGACGTTATAAGGCATTAACCTCAGAGGAATCATCTAATGACAGAGGACGAACGTACTCTCGAGTCATTAAAACTACTTCGCGAGTCAAGCGCCTGGATGGTTGGTGTTCAAACTGCAATTTTTGGATTTCTGATTACGCTTCTTAATTCGGGGCAATTGAAACTTGGTAGCTTTCTTATTAAAGTCGCGATTACTGCATTTGGGCTTTCAATAGTATGTGCTGGGATTGTACTTGGTGCAGTGCCATGGGTCCTTAGTCGAAAATCAATGCCTTCTTCAGTTCAACAGGCCCCCATAGCCGATTGGCCCCTAGTAAATAAAATCTCTATAGGCTGGGTAAGTGGGTTTCAATATCTTGCATTCGTAATTGGACTAGTCAGTCTTGGATCTGCAGTAATTTGGAAGCAGATAGGATAAAAATGCCTTATAACACATGCATGCAGAGCGACCTCCAAAAGGCTGCGCCTGATGCGAGGCGTCAACTGTCTCTATGAAATTAGATCGTACAAAAGAATTAATACACGGCACAATCAATGAGACAGAGCCTTATGAAGCTTTAGTTCATGTACTGGAATCTGCGATAGAGCTGGTACAGATTCCAGATAATGACTTTTGTTGGTCTTCATGGAATGACTCTGAAGAGGCAACTAAAGAAATCCAGAAACTACTTAATATGGTAAAGTCGTATGCTTTACCAGAAAAAGTTGAAGCTTCTGTTCTATTTGCACCAACTGGACCATTGCAAGAAGTTAGCTTAAGTAGCGGCTGGGCCGAGCCATTTCTTAAAGTAGCTGAGAAATATGATCAAGTAGAGAAGTTATTATGGCCAAACAGTTAACAAGGGTAGGCAATATCGCCAGCGCAAAAAGGAAACCTTCCCCCGTTGAGTAGACGCCTACCATTTTGAGTGGAGTAAGAGAAAATAAGGAAAAAATTTGATGAGGACAGAGCTTAGAAAAAAGATCATTGATGTTTGTAATCAAAAGATAGAAAAGAAAGGCAGCAACGTAGGTGTATCTTTCTATGCATTTTTTAAAAACAAGAATGATCAACCAGAAATTCTAATGGAGGCTGCGAGATGGTGGATAGAAACACACCAACTTGATCACTTTGAAAAGGCAGAAAAAATCAAGTCTATGATCAAGGCTGGTGTTTAACATGGTGATTTCCGTACAAAGTCACCAAAACCATAACAATACTGTCAACGACTCCCTACGAGCTTAACTCCGGTGTTGACGAACTTCCAGTCTTCACAGTGGGCTTTTAATCACGTTTAGTAGACACCCTGTAAAGTTAGATTTAGCCCTGACACAGAGGTGTATCTAAATTACGTAAGGTAAGCAAAACTTAGGAATCAAAACTCACGATATGTTGATTACCATGTCTTACGGTGTTTAACATGTCGATGAAATTTAACTAAATGCAAAAGGATTAGCTTTGAGTATTTTTAAAATTCTACTTCCATTAATATTCATACTCATCAGCTCCACTGCTTCATCAAGCATAGTTAAGGTGAAAATATCTGAACAACTATATATCTTAAGTGGAAAGGAATATGGTACTAATATCGGTTTAATAGCTGTAGAAAATGGCTTGATATTAATTGACCCTATGCCGGGAAATAATCATCTGAGTGAATTAGACCAAGTGATTCAGTCGATCTACGACAAGCCTGTTATTTTTATCTTAAATACACATGCTCACTCTGATCACACTGGAGGCAATAAGTATTTTGAGAGTAAAGGTGGAAAGCTTCTAGAAGGTGACATTCCTCCAGAAGGGTTTACTCACATTAGAGTTAAGTCTCATTCACCGGTTGACAATATATTTTATCACAAGGGGAGTAATGCAATATTTGTTGGTGATATTTTCGATACTAGCTGGCACCCCACATTTTATGCCGGTGGAATTAAAAGCTTCGGCAACGCAGTTGATACTATTTTAAACATGGGTGATGATCAAAGCTTAATCATACCCGGGCATGGTGTTACTGCCAATAAATCATCTCTAATTGAATTTAGAGAGAATACTTTTGCATGGATAGATAGAGTTCGAGAACTTTATCATAAAGAATCAGATTTAGAGAAAATAATAGCGGATACACAATTAAAGAGCATTTTACAGAAATTCAACGCGAGCGATAAAACCACATTTATACCTGAAAAGGCTTACAAAAGATTCATAGAGAGAACAATCTCTGTGATAGATAATGAAGAGAGTTTGCAACAAGCTCATTGATAGGGTGAGCTTTAGCACCCATCTTTTGTTATTATTCTTCTGAAGAAGAACCCTTCACTGTAAAACTTGTTAACTACAGGAGCCTACGCTCTATTGAAAGTCTTGGTATTTGATTTGAAGAAACTATTTATTTTTACCATTACACTCCTACTTGCACTTGCTGCATATTACCTTACTTTTACAGTTTTCTATGAGTCATGGTTCCCTTATTATTATGAGGAATATCTTTCATACTTCTTCTTAGCTGGACTAGCAATAGTTGTATTATTACCATTCGCCATTGCATCCACTTCAGGCCAAAAGAATGGCCTGGACTATCTTTCTAAGTACGCCAATTCAGCAACGAAGGTTCATTTAGCAGTAGTTATCTTATCTGTGTTAGTTTTTGTTTATATGATGTCCAATGGCGTTTTTTTAGATGAGGCCGGTATTTATCAAGTGGTACCATCAGGTGAATAGACGTAACTAGCAACGGTACCTGGCACCAAGACCGAAGCTCTGCTAAGGTTTTGATGCCGATGCTTTGGATGTTCCATAATTAGGGCCAAGTTCTCAACAGTTTCTATTTCCCTGCACCCTTCCCTTCTGGACACGTATGTAAATTTCTTCACGGTGAACTGGAAGTGATCTGGGAGCTTGTATTCCTATCTTTACCTGATTTCCCTTAACTTCCAATACTGTGATTGAGACATTGGCTCCGATCCTTAGGTTTTCACCAGTTCTACGCTTTAAGATCAACATATTTCTATTCTCTGATATTCAAGCCATGGGTAGACTTTTATTGATGGACGGCTGAGAAACTAATCTGTTGAAGAATGCAGGGGGAGCGCGAGAACGGTAGGCATGGAAGAAGAAAAGGCGGACGCAACGCTCCCAGAGCTTGAGGAGTCTCTCCAAGCCGCTGGATGTACTCCAATTTATTGGAGACGAGCGGGTTTCTAGCGTATGATCCATACAGCCATTTTGATAGTTAAGGTATCAATTTGGTTAGCTGGCCCCTGGTGTTCCCGCACCTTGGGTCAGCGCCTTTTACTTACTCTTACGTCACGCTATCGTTCTCCTTTGAGAGAGTGGTTCTTTTAGAGAAATCTTGTTCTATTGAATCTCTTTGGTCATCGGCCTTCAAAAAGTGCCTCATTTACGACCAAAATACCAATAAATATCTATCGATTTTACGCAGATTTGACACTGAAACAAACTTAATAAATTTCAATAAGATCATTTTTGTGCCTATTTTTTGTAAGTTATCGCCTTGGAAAATATCGGAGCATGTAGAAAATTGGCAATCTTTAATAGCCTTTACGTTAGAACCTCAAGGCACAAGACAATCAAAAATAACTAAGTAAACGTACTCCTCATTTCAAAAGAGAAAGGCTAAGTATCTTCTAAGTATTGGATATATTGCCGTGGGTTTTATGCGACTTACCCATTGGCATTCGCACTCTGATTTTCAGCCAGCAATTTAGGAGAGATATCCTGCATGATCGTACCTATTTAAAAGTTCAATGTCCCTGAAAACTCATTAATTACTCTTCTCAAGCCGTATATTTTGGCTGGGTGCTACTTATCATACATTCTGATATTAAAAATATTGCAGCAAGCACCCTAACCTATTGATTTATAACAATTTTTTCTAAAAGAGGGCTCAATGCGAATATACTGTACGCGAGATATGGCCACTGGAATATTCTTCAATCGATACTGGTTAGTATACTAGTGGGTATCTTTCCCTGATTTGAGTCATTTTTCATTCTCTGTGCATGCTGATAAGTGATATGATTTTGTCCACTTTCGAATATACGAATAGACCAGCCAAGGAGAGTAAATGGTCAGTCAGAGAATTAACTATTTGCAGGTAGCAGGGATACTCACAGTGTTGGCTGCTTTAGTTCATATCGGGTGTATAGTATTTGGCGGTGATTGGTATCGGTTTCTTGGTGCCGGTGAGCATATGGCTCAACTAGCTGAAAGTGGCCACCTCTACCCAACTATTGTAACTAGCGTAATTTCAGCCGTTCTACTGCTTTGGGCTAGCTATGCTTTTTCTGGAGCGGGTTTAATTGTTAGGTTACCGCTAGTTCGGCTCGGCCTAATACTAATCTCAACGATATTTTTAGCTCGTGCGCTGGGTTTTTATTTCATAATGCCAGCCTTCCCAGATAATTCGCTAACTTTTTGGCTAACCAGCTCTGGCATATGTTTAATTCTCGGCTTAACCTATTCGCTTGGTTTAATACAGAGGTGGAACCTAATTAGCGGAAAGGCCTAACAATGGGTGTGTTGCTAGAAAATTTTATTCATGTAGAACTCTCCGAATTCTTTATTGGGCGTATTGAGGCCACTGCTGAAGAAGCTACGCTTAACCCATCAATAGCTTTTAGAGAGTTTAATGGAAATATTTATGACCTTGTATTTAATTTTGAAAAATCAGAAGTAAGTGTAAATAGTGTCTTAGGTACTAGTTCAACCGGCACTGAGAATTTGTCAATAGATGTATTTTTATTAGCTATAGGGTCCAAACTTAATTGTTACGTAAATTTGTAAAACTCACGTTTCTAGCTATTGTGGTATGTACCTATTTAATAATAGGTTATGGTGAAGTGCGTGAACGGTGCAATCTGAAAATGTAACCATAGTGAAAAATTGACTAATTAACTGTATTTTATTATTCGGCGCCAGACTCTATATTACCAAAACAATTGGCACACGCCTGTCCACTAGAAATCCTAGTGTGCTCAAGTAGTTTAAAAATTCCTTTTACCAATTATTAATTCGAAATACTGTATCATCAATTCGAATTTTAGTATCTTCCAATTTCCATGTCTTTAGGGAAAGCCTCAGTCGGAAATTAGTGTTTTCGTTTAACTCGAACCTCCAATACCAAAGGTTATTGTCTTAGATACTGCCTGATTCGGCTTCAGTAGCTACTAAATCGTACCATTTACTGTCTTCTTACTCTTATTTGGCAATCCCGAGCAAGCAATAACTTAGAAACCCAAACAACTAATGCAACAAGATAGCTACCTTGACCACAAACTGTATCTCCCTTCCTCTTGCCAAGTTTGGTGTTTTCATCGACAATCTTCATTCCTTCTATAATTTCATTGCCCTCTGGAATTAGATTACCTTCTACTAAGAAAGCCTGAACGGTTTCGATCAGCTTTGCCTTCCTTGGTAGCCGCAATCTCCTATTGAGCTTACCTATCCAGCGATAAATTTTCAGAAATTACTATTTTTTAACATCTGCCATGCTTCATTTAACCCGCAATTGGTACGGGTTTTACGTTTTAAGCCAATAGTCGCATTATATCTTCATAGTGAATTCGAACTTAGATTAATTACAAAGCCCATGCTGTCTTCGTAATGCTTTGCTGTGATAATTCTCTATACAGTAAAGATAAATCTATTGAGGTCTACAAAGCTGGTTTTGCTGGAAAATTAAGTAGTAACTCAATGGCTCAAGCTGAATATTTCTGTTCATTGAAGGCTTCGATCTGGTATCGTTCTTTCGTGGTCAGCTGGTTGGTATGCGATCCCATGGGATTACTGGCTTGTTGTTTGGAGGCTAACCAACCACTTAGCAGCTTGCCTCATTCTTTATCGTCAAGCATGTTGGTTATTGTGAAAATCTAGAGGTAAAAAAATGAAGAAAAACATAAAACTAACTACATTATCACTGCTTCTATTTGGATGCACGGAGAACCCAGAGAATCGGGAAATTATTCTTGGTAATGAAGAAGTGAATTGTCTCCAAATAAATTACGGGATGTCTGATCAAGAACTTATCAAGAGAATTTCCGCCAAAGATCGAAAACCAGATTTTACTTTATTGAAAAAAGTACACTTACCCGCGAATGCTTCTCTTTGCCAAAAACAAGATTTCATTGAAACAATACTCTATCTATCAAGCAACCAGCGTAGCTACACAGAAACCGACCCGCAAGTCAGTATGATTTCTCGTGCATTAAAAGGTAATGAAGAAGACTTCTTACCAATGGCAAAATCTAACTGGCATTCACCGAACTCTTATATATCCGATGCTTACATTTCCATGATATCCGATAGGGGCATGAAAGACTTTGTGAAAAAACACTTTTCTAAATATCCTTGGCTTATCGAAGCCATAACTAGAAATGGCTGGAGCAAAGATTTCAAAGAAGAAATAATACAGTTTGTTGAAAACAAGAATGGTCATGTTAACTATCACTTCGCGACAGCATTTTCCCAGATAAATGATCCAGCCACAGAGGATCTAATACTGAAATCGTTCTTTAATAGTGGCGCAAATCGCCATATATTTTATTCAAGAATAGAAAAATTAGAATGGCTGACTCTAACCCCCTCATTAGAAAAGCTATGGCAGTCACCTGATGTCAATAAACTAGAACTCGCGTATTTGGCATACCCATTGGGCATCACAGGATTTATACCTGTTTTAGATTATCTTGCAAATAACGAAAATGGAAGCACATACGACAACCCTTACAGAAGTAATATAGATTTTTTCAATTATCTTACAGATCAAAATTTACAGCCCGGTGAGCTTAAAGAATGGCTGAAATTAAATCGTTCATCATTGGTTTTTGATAATGAAAGTAGGAAATTTAATTTAAATTGAAGAAATAAATGCACAGGAATTAAAAAGATATTCATTTTGACATTGCATTTTTCTAAACCTTTAATTAGGGATTTATCTCATACTCTAGGTATACAAGTTCAGAAGATAGCAAACTTTAAAAAGCTCATGACAAATAAAAAAGGCTGTGGGGATTACCCACAGCCTTTTTTTAATATGCTTTTCAGCACATTCGCTCTATTAGTCTTCGGACTCTGAGCGATATGTGTCTGCATCCAGCATATTGTCCAGCTCACTCACGTCGGAGGGCTTAATGCGGAAGAACCAGCCATCGTCGTAAGGAGAGGAGTTTACAGTTTCCGGAGCGTCTTCCAGAGCTTCATTGACAGCAACTACTTCACCGGAAACCGGGGAGTAGATATCGCTGGCAGCTTTAACGGATTCAACTACTCCTGCCTCGTCACCAGCAGCCAGGTTGGTGCCCACTTCTGGAGTCTCAACGTAAACCACATCACCCAGGGCATCTTGAGCGTGATCGCTGATGCCGATGGTTACGGTGCCGTCCTCTTCCAGGCGTGCCCACTCGTGGCTGGAGAGGTATTTTAATTCATTGCGGATTTCGCTCATGCTGTTATCCCTTGATTAAGCATCTAAGTTTATTGTCTTAGTGACGCGTACACCTCTGGGCGACGCTTAAATAACTGACTTGCCGTTGCGTACGAAGCAGGGCTTAACCACCTTGACTGGCTGCAGTTTCTTGCGGATTTCCACCTGTGCGGTATCACCAACACTCACCGGAACTCGCGCCAAGGCGATAGAGTAACCCAGTGTGGGGGAGAAAGTGCCGCTGGTAATGATACCCCGGTCATCACTATCGTCTACCACTACCGGTTGACCTGCGCGCAATACACCGCGCTCTTCAAGCACCAGGCCTACAAGCTTGTGCTTAACGCCATCGGCTTTTTCCTGCTCCAGAACACCACGGCCGATAAAGTTGCGGCTCTCCGGTGCCCAGGCAACCGTCCAGGCCATGTTGGCAACCAACGGAGAGGTCTCATCGTCCATCTCATGCCCGTACAGGTTCATACCCGCTTCCAGGCGCAGGGTGTCGCGTGCACCCAGTCCACAAGGGGAAACGCCCGCTTCGGCCAAGGCGCGCCAGAAACCACTGGCGTCTTCACCCGGCAACATAATTTCCAGGCCATCTTCACCGGTGTAACCGGTGCGCGCTACGAACCAGCCACCCCGGGCAACGCTTTGGAAAACTTTTAGTGCATCAATCGCGGAAGTCCAATCAATGCCCAAAACCTCTTTGGTTTTCTCGGTGGCATTGGGGCCCTGGATAGCGACCATCGCTACATCCGGGCACTCTGTCAGGGTCACATCGAAGGACTCTGCCTGCTTGCGCATCCACGCCAGATCTTTCTCGCGAGTTGCACAGTTAACAACCACTCGGTAGCCGGGATCGCGCAGGTAGACGATCAGGTCGTCAATCACACCGCCTTTGTCATTGAGCATGCCGGTGTAAAGGGCCTTACCCGGGTTGCCATCCAGCTTGGCCACATCATTGGCCAGCAGGTAGCGCAGGTAGTCGCGGGCCTGGGCGCCATCTACGTCAACCACGGTCATATGGGAGACATCGAACATCCCCGCATCGGTGCGCACCTTGTTGTGCTCATCCAGCTGCGAACCGTAGTGCAGCGGCATGTCCCATCCACCGAAATCCACCATTTTGCCGCCCATAGCGACATGCGTGTCATACAGAGGAGTTCTATTTCCCATTTTTAAAATCTCAGTCCGTCAGGTTCCGAAGCGGCGTATTCTAGCGGCTTGGGTACCGGCCTTGCCAGCGGGGCAGGCGCGGCAATATATATGCTCTGCAAGCCTAGCAGGCATTGGTAGTAAAACCTGTCCAGGTTCACAGAGGCCGTCAAAGATTCCGCTGGCGCTCTATCCTGCATTCGCCCGCGTTTGGGAATCGGGCAATACCCAACACCCGCTGTATTGGGCTAGTGCAGAAATGATCATTTTTTGATCAGATAAATTCTTAATCAGTCGCTGCCCCGGTCGCGCCCTTGACCAGCCTCTTCCGCGTTCTCTTCTGTGTTTGCAGATTCGTCGACTTTGAGGCCGTACTTCTTCGATCTCCAGCGCCACAAACGCTTAGCCAGCTCCTGGCGGTCGGGTGTTTTATCTGCCTCGTCGACAATTTCTTCGCCGAGCAGGGTCTCCAGCAGATCCTCCAGGGTCACCAAGCCCTCGAGACTGCCATATTCGTCCATAACAGCACTAATCTGCACGCGGCGGGACAGCATTTTCTGGAACGCTTGGTAGATGGTGGCTGTTTCCGGCAGGATCAACATTTCACGGCGATAATCCGCCAGAGTTTTCTGGTGCTCGCCTTTGGCGTAGGCCAGCAATAGCTCCTGTCGCAATACAAAACCCACTACACAATCCTGATCGCGATTTTCATAGATCGGAATACGGGAGAAGCGCCCTTTCTCAGCGTCCTCGTAGGCCTCTTCCACAGTAATGTCCTGCGGCAGGGAGAAGACCACCGTGCGGGGAGTCATCACTTCGCGCACGGAGTGGTCCCGCAGGGTAAAGAACAGGTTGCGCAGGATGCTGGACTCCCGCTGCTCCAACTGCCCTTCGGCCTCGCCAATCTCCGCCATAATGGCAAATTCATCGCGACTAAAGCCTGTCAGGGTTGGGCCGTGGGACATGCCTTTGGTCAGCCATTCGGACATTTTTACAAATGGGTACAGTAACCACACCAGGCCGCGCAACATATAAGCGGTCGAGGGGGCCAGCTGGCGCCAGTACACAGCTCCCAGGGTTTTAGGGATAATTTCAGAAAAGACCAGGATCAACAGGGTCAGGATCGCAGAAGCTAACCCCAGATATTCATTGCCAAAAACCGCTGCCGCCTGAGCGCCCGCACCCGCAGCACCCGCAGTGTGAGCAATGGTATTCAGGGTGAGAATTGCGGCCAGGGGGGCATTAATATCCGACTTCAATTTGCGCAGCAAAGGCCCCGCTTTATGCCCCTCCCGCTCCATCAGGCGCACGTATGGGGTAGTTACGCTGAGAATAACTGACTCTGCTATCGAGCACAGAAAAGAAAAGCCAAGGGCAATAAAAACGTAGGTTATCAGTAAAATCATATAATTCAGGTTGAAGCGGGATAAGAGTTAAATTTTCGCGCACCACCAGCAACGCAGTAAACCAGCGCAATCAAAAAACCGGCAAAAAAGCCTCCTAAATGCGCAGCATTGGCGATACCGATCCCAGTAAAATAGGTAATCACTCCAAGAACGCACAATATCATCCACACAATCGCCAGGGTAATAATACCCGGGGGTATATCTCTCCATGCCGGTTGCCAACGCTGCATCACCACAGCAAATCCGACCAGCGTGTATACAGCACCCGACATTCCAGCGAATATCACCTCGGGCTTCCAGGCATATTGGGATAAATTAGCTGCAATCCCGCCGAGCAACACTAGAAGGCTATAAATAAATGGCCCTCCGCGTGCTTCCAGTGGACGCCCAAGTATCCAGATAGCCAGAGCATTGAACAGGGCATGCTGAAAAGACAAGTTGATGATTGCAGGGGTCCACAATCGCCAAAACTCCCCTCTCTCCAAGTGCCACATTAAAGACGACTGTGAGAAAAGTGGGCCACCACTGGTATCTGGATATATTAAAAGCGGTGCAGACAGATTATTGGAATGTAAAAACCAACCAAAAAAACACAGGCCGATAAGCAGTAAACTAATCGGTGTTTTATCCATTGGGAAAGTCGGTAAAAATGAGGGGCTTACAGGTGCTTTCTCCTTTGGTGCTTGTCCCTCTTCACCCGGTAAATGGTCGCCGGCCGCTGGTTCTGCCTTTGTTAGCTGAACTCTGTCCAGATCAACTAATCCCCGCTCCCAATCTTGCAAAAGCGGCTTCAGCAATTCAGCTATACCTGAATCTGTCGTCAATAACGCCTGCTGATTTTCTTCCTCAGCAATTCTCAATGGCAATTGGTAACGCTGTATTAAGCGAAAAAGCGCGCTGAGATCCTTTGATATAGGAAATGAGTAAACAGTAATCCAGTGACTCAATTGAAATTAACCTTTTTTATCGACGGCAAGGCTTTTAATTCTCCTCTGCCTCAGGGAAAAGCCACTTAGTAGATAGGTAAACACCAGCAACTTCTCTGACACCCCCACCGAGCACTTTCTCCCGATCCGTTTTTGCGGGAATAGCAAATTTAAACCGCCATAGCCCGCATAATAATCCGCTTCTTTAACATGGGGCTGGCATCTACCATGCTCAACCCAGTGTTACGCAGCCAGCGCCAGTGCACATCGCCAGCACCGAACAAAGACTTAAAGGCGCTCATCGCTTTCATAGTGGCGGCGTTGTCGCCGCGACGGCGGCGTTCGTAGCGGGCCAACACTGAAGAGTGAGAGGGCTCCAGGCCGCGCGCCATAGCGCGGTCAATTTCATCTGCCAGCACCCGCACATCCTGCAGCCCAAGATTTACACCCTGGCCCGCGAGGGGGTGGATACTGTGGGCGGCGTCTCCCACCAATACAGCACCAGGGCCACGATAACGTTCCGCATGGCGCGCGCGCAGGGGGAAGGAAAAGCGCTCACTGACGGATTCCACTTTGCCCAAACGGCTCTCAAAGGCTTTTTCCAAGTTCAGGGCAAAGGCCTGGTCATCCAGCATCAATAGCTCTTGCGCCAGCTCTTCATCCGCAGACCAAACCACGGCGCAGTGATTGTCATCCCCCAACCCCGCGAGAGGTAAAAATGCCAGTGGACCCGTTTGTAAAAAACGCTGCCAAGCGGTGTGACGGTGAGATTTCTCACTGCGCGCGACACACACCAATGCAGTTTGATGGTAATCGGTATCCTGGGAGCGGATATGCAGTAAGTCCCGCACTTTAGAGCGGGCGCCATCGGCACCGATTAACAGGCGGGTGCGCACTATCTCAGGTTGCTCACGGAGGCCATCCTCTTCATTTAAGCGATCTTCACCGCGAGGCTGTAAATGCCAGAGTCCGCAGTCGCGCCACCAGCTCTCCAGGCGAAAACCATTGACCAACTCCACGTTGGGTAGGGTTTCCAGCCGTGCTCTTAACGCGGCGACAATGACATTATTCTCGACGATATGACCGAGATTCGGCAGCTGCACATCGCGGCTGTTAAAGCTTACTGAGCCGGTTCCATCTGCATCCCAAACCCGCATTTCCACATAGGGGCAGGCGCGGCGGCTGGCAATATCATCCCAGGCTCCCACCTCTTCGAGCAGCTCGCGGGAGGCCTGTGTCAGGGCCACCACGCGGGGTTCATACTGCGGAGACAATTGCGGCGTTGTCTCCGGGGATGCCTCCAGCAAGGCCAGACGCATGCCCGGGTGCCGAACTGCCAGCAGCGCTGCCTGGGCCATGCCCACCATGCCCGCACCCACAATGGCAAAATCCAAACGATGTCTGTTCATAAAAGCCAATTCCGCTGAAGTGGCAGTAGCCGTCTCCGACCCTGCACCTTTTAAAGCCCAAATCCCGCCGCCTGACTGACAAATTCCCGGCGCAGCGGCGGGACCATTGTAAGGCCGAGCATTCCCAACTGACGAATTCCCTGTTGCAGCCAACCGGAAGAGGAAAACAGTGTGGGAATACGGTCACTGAATCCAATCGTCAATTGCTGGTCCAGCTGGCGCATCTCTCCGTATTTCTGCAGGAAATCGAGCCGCCCTAGCAATGTATCCGACGTCACTGTCGACAGGGCTTGTGCCAATCCATAACAGTCCCGCAGAGTCAGGTTAAAACCCTGCCCTGCTACTGGGTGCAGAAAGTGGGCGCAATTGCCCATCAACACCACATTCCGGCGCCACTGTTCCTGGGCGATCGATAAACTCAGTGGATACCCCTGAACAGCTCCAACTTTAATAAAACGTCCGGCACGCCAGCCAAATACCTGCTGCAGTTTTTTCAGGCGTTCAGCCTCAGGCATTACACCAACACGCTCAGCTTCTGCTTCCTCGCAAGCCCACACTAGTGCCGCGCGGTGCTGCCCTTCTCTATCTGGCAGCGGTAAAAGTGCCATGGGGCCCATTCGGGTGAAGCGCTCGTAAGCCACACCTTGGTGAGGCTGTTGCAGAGCGACCGTAGCGACTAGTGCTCTCTGAGGGTACTTAACCGAGCTGATCTCTATTCCCAGCTGGCGGCAAAGGGGGGAGTTCACCCCATCGGCAACGACCACCAATCCGCAGGACAGTGCCTGATCGGGGGAATTCTCCTCGGGTCGCCACAACAGGTTTGCGCCCACAGAGGTCATGGTAATGTCAGTAACCTGCGCCGGCGCTAATAATTGGGTGGAAGTGCTAGTCAGTGCACTGTGGAGAATCGGGCCCAGCGCTGCATTTTCTATTACTGCGCCCAGAATGCCCTCAAAGTTGACTCCCTGTCCCTCACGGGTCGAGAGGGCGGCGCCAAATGCATGCCCCCGATCACTCACATGAATACGATCAATCGGGGCGCTATAGGCTTGCAGAGCAGGCCAGAGCCCAAGCTCCGCAAATAACTGCAAGCTGCCTGCGGCAATGGCCGTGGCTCGCGTGTCGAAACTCGGCAACTGAATACTGGCAGCGGCATCCGGCAGTGCTCTCTGCTCCAGGAGCGCCACACTGAGTTGAGGACAAAAATGTGACAACATTAATGCCAGGCTGGCTCCCGCCATACCGCCACCGACAATGGCCACATCTACTTTACGCGCCGACTCACCCATCCCAATTCCCCCTTTGATTATTCGGCATTGAAATATTATTGGCCGAACAATCCAACAATCACTTCTAACGGGTCAGTAAGTCCCGTCCATGAAGCATGGTGTATTCAATATCTTCAATCGCTTTTGGAGCCGCTGCTGAGAGGATCTGAGGCCCTCTATTGGTAAGTGCGACATCATCTTCGATTCGAATCCCGATCCCGCGAAATTCTGCGGGAATACTCTCATCGTCCTCCGGGACATAAATTCCGGGTTCGACCGTCATTACCATTCCGGCTTCCAGCTGGCGCCAGGCTCCATGAATGCGATAATCACCCACATCGTGCACATCCATGCCCAGCCAATGGCCAACCCGGTGCATATAAAACTGCCGATAAGCGCCAGACTCTATCAACCCCTGGGTGTCGCCTCGCAACAGTCCTAAATCGACCAACCCCTGAGTGATTATCTCAACACTGGCAGCGTGGGGATGGTCCCAGTGATTGCCCACTGAAACCTGTTCAATCGCCGCTTGCTGTGCCGCCAAAACGATCTCATAAAGTGCGCGCTGCGGTCCGCTAAATGAACCATTAACCGGATAGGTGCGAGTAATATCGGCCACATAACCACGGTACTCACAGCCCGCATCCACCAGCACCAAGTCCCCATCGCGCAACTGGGCATTATTACTGCAATAGTGCATCACCAACGCATTGCCGCCACCCCCAACGATAGTGGGATAGGCTGTTTCCCGAGCTCCGGAGTCGACAAAGGTATGCAGGAGAGCAGCCTCCAGCTGGTATTCGTAAAGGCCCGGCTGGCATCGGGTCATAGCCCGGCTGTGTGCCTCGGCACTAATTTTCGCCGCCTGCTCCATTAAGCGAATTTCCTGGGCCGACTTAATCAGCCGCATTTCCCGCAACTGGTAATCGAGGTCGACCATTTCCGGTGCACCCCCGGTATTCGGCGCTGCGGTAATACGCTCAAGGTAATTGCGGATTCGCTTATCCAAATGGGCGTAGCGGCCCATGGGGAAATAGAGCAGCTCGCGCCCTTCTAGCAGCCCCGGCAAAATATCATCGAGATCACCGATGGGAAATGCATCGTTCAAGCCGCACTGCTGCATCGCGCGCTCCGGCCCCAGGCGCGGGCCATCCCACTTTTCTTTTTCCGTATCGCGCTCGCGACAGAACAGCAGGGTTTCTCCCTGTGTTCGTCCCGGCACCAAAACCAGCAGCGCTTCCGGTTCATCAAACCCAGTGAGATACAAAAAATCACTGTCCTGGCGAAACGGAAAATAAGTATCCCGGGAACGCAGTTGCTCCCCAGCAGATGACACGATTGCCAAACTACCTGCGGGCAATTCTGCCATCAGGCGGTTGCGTCGACGGGCGTACTCAGATCGACTGATTCCCGCTGTGGTTTTCGGGGTCTTAGACATCAGTGAATGGTGGGCTCGCTATTGGAGTCCTTACCCTTTACCTCAGTAAATATATTGAGTACGGCTACGCGCACGTATTCCTGCAGTTCCACCAGTTGCAGCTCAGTCTCCTCACCCTCTTCAACATGTTCGGCATCCAATTGGGCGATGGCACTAATATCTTTTAAAGCTTCGTCACTGGTGGGCATCAATTTTTCCCGGGCCCCGCCGACACCAAAGCCGTGCAGGAACCCATCGCACCAATGACCCAGCGCCAGAGCGCGGGAGACAACATCTTCGTCATCGCACAGCACCAACTGAAAATCGAAGTTAGAGCCGTCGAGCTGCTTGTGGCTTTCCTCAGTCAGCTGGAAAAAATCCCGATTGAGATCTGCCGGCACCGCCTCCACATCGAGCAATCCGGCCAGCTCATTCTGCCAACGCTGTTTGTCCGGTCGCTCGCCCGCCGCCAAAATGCCACAGATAAAACCGTGTAATTCACTGGGATCAGCCTGCCCCCCAGCTGAGAGAATGGCGTTGGCGAGGAGTTCAAATCGGCTAGCTTCAGAAGTCATGGTTACCGTACAGCTTTTTGTAAATTAGGCTTTTCAATCCGGCCGTCACACTGGTGCCAAACCGGGAATTTGAGGCATTAAGAGACAATTTTGTGATTGTCCGCGCAGGTGCAGCGATTGACCCACCAATACGCCGGCAATATAGTAGCGGAATCCCTCGCAGTCTGTCGTGTTGCGAACTCAGACGTCGACCTCAAATGCAGGAAATATGGATAAGCTGCAAGCGCTAGAAAGCACCGTGGATTCACTCATTGCCCGCTGTCAACAATTGGCGGATGACAATCGTGAATTACGCCGGCAGGAAGCCGACTGGCTGCGTGAACGCCAGCGCCTGATAAAAAATAACGAGGCCGCCCGCTCGCGGGTAGAAGCTATGATTAACCGTCTTAAGGGGCTAACGCAAGATACCTGATGTCTGAAACCGCATCACCCTCCGAAACTGTAACTGTTTCTATTCTCGATAAAGAGTACCGTGTCGCCTGCGCGGAAAGCGAGCGCGCCGGACTACAGGCTTCGGCACACCTGCTACACGAACGCATGTCCCGCATCCGCGCAACAGGTACTGTCATCGGCTTAGAGCGTATCGCCGTAATGGCAGCGCTTAATATTGCCCACGAGCTTATCCAGGCGAAAGCTGAGCTCAGCTCCATTCCCCTGCAAGAGGAAATGTTGGAGCGACTTACTGATAAGGTGCAAAGTGCACTGGGCGAAATAGACTCGGAAGAAAAACTTCAGGAGTAAGGTGACAAGAAGCCACTTTCTGCTACCGGTCACTTCATTTAAATTTCTGGTTAACAGCCCCCCGCTCTACAAGTTATAATTGGTTCATACCCTGGGGTGTTGGCCAGCAGACTATGTCCTTGAGCCGATAATCTTACCCCGGTGGTTTCCAGCGGGTGCTGGTGAGCAAGTCCGCCTTGTAGCGGAAAGCCTTATGTACTCCGGATCCCACCACCTTGAACCTTACGGTTCAAGGCTCCGTCTACAGCCGCACACTCGGGGTACCCTATTTCTTCACGCTCTTCTCTTCCCACAATGACTGAAACCAAAACGCAACTGCGCCGCCGTATGCGCGCGGGGCGACGGGAACTCAGCGCCTATCAACAGCGTTTGCATGGCCGTGCAGCCATCACTCTCCTGAGCCGTATCCCACAAATGAATCGAGCAGTGCATGTCGGTATCTATTGGCCGACTGATGGCGAGCTGGATGTCCGCTACCTGCTGCAACGTTTTCCACAAAAACATTTTTATTTGCCACAGCTGCCGGCAGAACCACACCCCCACCTCCGGTTCAGGCGTTGGCAAGGCGAACCCCTGGCTTTTCGCAATCGCTATCGCATTCCGGAGCCTGTGCGCACAGCTCACCGCGCTCCCAAGCTCCTGGATCTTGTTTTGGTTCCTCTGGTCGCCTTCGATCCCAGCGGAGCGCGCTTGGGTATGGGGGCCGGTTTCTACGATCGGACTTTTGAGCGCAAACAGTTATTACCAGGCACTGGACCACAACTTATCGGCGCGGCGCACCATCTACAATGTGTGGATAACCTGCCCACAGACAATTGGGATATTCCACTGGATATGGTGGTTACAGAGCAAAGGATTTACCGCTGCCGCTAAAAAGTGGATAGTGGAGCACAAAAAAAGCCGGACACCTAAGTGTCCGGCTTTTTTTGTGTTTGCTCGTGGGCAGAGCGCCCCCCCGGCATCAGCCTAACGGGTAACCACTCCCTGTTGCAGAGCAGCCGGCGGTTCAGCTTCGGAAGAAAATACCTCAGATAAACCACTGGTACTCAACAGAACGCCCGCGACAAAGACAACCACAGCGATTGTCAGCGCATCGGCTTTCATTGGGACCATCCTGTACGATAATTTTGTTTTTATATGCGTTTCGCCCCGCTTATGACCAGAGCCACAGCAAAAGTTCCACGCGAATAGACAATACTCAAGAAGCGGCGTAATAGTAACCGTTTATTGGATATTTTATGAGTTTTTTGTCTCAAAATTAGACAAGCAAGTTCGACAAAACAGGATTTGCAGTCTATACACGTTTCGATAAATGAGACGTCTTTCTCAGGTATCGGGAAGCGATGGTTTAAGCGCCCAAAAATAACCGATAAGCCGGATTCTGTGTTTCATCCCAAAAACGAAATTGAAGCTGGTGTAATAGTGTCTGTAGTTCGTCCCTCGCTGCCGGCTCCACCTGCAATCCCACAAGGACACGCCCATAAGCTGCCCCGTGATTGCGGTAATGAAACAGCGTTATATTCCAACGCCCGGCGAGATGCTCGAGGAACTTGCGCAAGGCCCCCGGGCGCTCGGGAAATTCAAAGCGGTAAATAACTTCGTCGGGCAAGCCCGGCACTCTACCTCCCACTAAATGGCGAATATGCAGTTTCGCCATTTCGTTATCGGTAAGATCGGTAACCTGATAATCTTTGGACTCAAGCTGACTGACCAATTGGCTGCGGTCTTCCTCAGATACCACCTGCAGGCCCACAAAGATATGCGCTTCATTATCACTGGCAAAACGATAGTTAAACTCAGTGATTGAGCGGTCCCCTAAATCCCGGCAGAACTGCAGGTAACTGCCCGGTTGCTCAGCAATTTTTACCGCGAGGACCGCCTCGCGCTTTTCACCGATCTCAGTGCGCTCGCTAATGTAGCGCAGGCGATCAAAATTAATATTGGCTCCACTGCACACTGTGGCGAAGGTGCCATTGCGATTGTCGTTTTGCTCCAGATATTTCTTCAGCCCCGCCAAACCGACGGCTCCGGCCGGCTCAGCGATAGAGCGTGTATCCTCGAATATATCCTTAATGGCCGCACAGATTTCATCGGTACTAACAGTGATAACCCCATCCACGGTTTCGCGCAGAACCCGGAAGGTCTCCTCACCGATTTGTGCAACGGCAACACCATCGGCAAACAAGCCCACCTCCGCTAGCCGAGCGCGCTCGCCGGCTTTCAGCGCGGCCTCCAGACAGGCAGCATCCTGCGGCTCTACACCGTACACTTTGGTTTCCGGACGTACATATTTGATATAGGCGGCCATACCCGCAGCTAAACCACCCCCTCCGACCGGAATAAACACCGCGTCCAGGTTACCCGAGTGCTGTCGCAGTATCTCCATAGCCACGGTGCCCTGGCCGGCGATTACATCGGGGTCATCGTAGGGGTGGATAAATACCAACCCCCGCTCTTCAACCAGCTCTCGAGCCCTCGCCGCCGCTTCATCAAAAGTATCTCCATGTAGCACGACTTCGGCACCGCGCATGCGCACAGCACTCACCTTAATTTGCGGGGTGGTTTTGGGCATCACTATAGTGGCGCGCACTCCCATTTGGGCAGCGCTCAGGGCAAGCCCCTGGGCATGGTTACCCGCCGATGCAGCAATCACTCCCCGGGCCCGCTCCTCGGCGGGCAACTGCAGGAGCTTGTTGTATGCCCCTCGAATCTTGAAGGAAAACACCGGCTGCAGATCTTCGCGCTTCAACAGAATCCGGTTGTTAAAGCGATGGGAGAGTTGGCGCATTTGCTCCAATGGCGTCTCGGTAGCGACATCGTAAATACGTGCGTCTAAAATGCGCTTGATATAGGACTTGGGCATGACGTGTTTGACGGCCGTAGCGGTTAATTACTGTGCGCGACTCAGCGTAGACTAATAGCAGGGTTACAAAGGCCCTGTGTGAAGCGCAGCACCGGCATGACAGTCTAAGCCTTGAGAAGCATATTTGCCACAAAAAACAACCAGACGCGCTTTTTTTTATCGTCAGATACAAATTAAGGCGAAATAATTGCAAAGGAAACTATCCAGAGTATGACCCAGGATGAATTGAAACAGGCGACAGCTCGCGCCGCTATCGACTATATCGCCCCGCGCCTGGAGGACAATTCCATTGTCGGCGTAGGTACCGGTTCCACCGCTAACTTCTTTATCGATTACCTGGCGGAGATCAAAGGTACCTTTGACGGCACTGTGGCCAGTTCTGAAGCCTCCGCACAGCGACTCAAATCCCACGGCATTCCCGTTTATGAACTTAATGCCGTCGACGGCATCCAGTTCTATGTGGATGGTGCCGATGAAGTGAACCCGGCCCTTGAAATGATCAAAGGTGGTGGTGCTGCATTGACTAGAGAAAAAATCGTGGCGGCCTGCTCTGAAGAATTTATCTGCATTGCCGATGAGAGCAAGTGGGTAAAAGTCCTGGGAGAGTTTCCCCTACCGGTTGAAGTTATCCCCATGGCACGCTCGCTGGTTGCCCGGGAGCTGGTTAAACTGGGCGGTGATCCGGTTTATCGGCAAGGTGTGATCACAGATAATGGCAATGCCATTCTCGATGTATACAATCTGCGTATCGAACACCCCACTGTCCTTGAAGAAACCATCAATAACATTACCGGTGTGGTGACCAACGGTATCTTTGCCAAGCGCTCCGCCGATATTTTACTGCTTGGCACCAGTGCCGGAGTGAAGACCATTACCGTTTAAACATGTCGTAAATAGTTATGCACAAAAAAAATAAAAAATGCGGACTGCTGGTTTTGCTCAGTGCTGTTGCACTGAGCAGCGGCTGTGCAACCGCGCCTCCAAGTAATCTCAACAACGTCTGCTCTATTTTCCAGGAAAAAAAGAAGTGGTACGGCGAGGCAAAAGATGCGGAGGAAAAATGGGGCTCTCCAATTGCAGTGATGATGGCAATCATGCACCAGGAATCCCGTTTTGTGCATGATGCCAAGCCCCCGCGCACCAAGATCCTGGGCTTTATCCCCGGCCCGAGGCCGTCCGATGCCTACGGTTATCCCCAGGCTCTGGGGACCACTTGGCGCCACTACCAAAGGTCTTCCTTTAACTACGGTGCCGATCGGGATGATTTTGGCGACGCCATCGATTTTATCGGCTGGTATAACAACACCAGTGCACGCCAGTGCCAGATACGCGCCAATGACACCTACAGCCTTTACCTCGCCTACCACGAGGGGCACGGTGGTTTTAATCGGCGCACATTCCAGAATAAAGCCTGGCTAAAGAATGTATCCCACAAGGTATCTGCCAGGGCGCAAAAATATCAGCAACAACTCAATAGCTGCGAACAGTCGCTGAAAAAACGCAAGAAATTTCTCTGGATTTTCTAGCTGATCACAGCGACCGTTAGTCGCAAGGCCCACCTCGGTTTAAATCCGGTGCAGTTTTCCTGCATTATGAGCGGCGGCAGTCGCTCACTAAATTTTATGACCTCACAACCACTCCAGGAAAAATTCTCCTTGCTGGCGGAAAAAGGCGCTACAAGGCGCCAGAAACTGACTACGCTGAAGACTAATAGCTACCCGCTTTAGACTTGGTACAGGTCACTAAAGCTCCGCCACAAGCATAAATTTACAGCCCCAACGTGACGCTGGGTGCTCCCTCTGAGAAGCAAAAGCGTCCTTATACTTTTTGGAGTGCCCGATGAAGCTCTTTTTGAAATACCTGGCTGTATTGGCAATATCACTCAGCGTGCCGATGACCTTCGCACAACCTGCTACCAGCCAAACAACCGCCCCCAAAGCTTCGTTTAGCGAACCGCAGCTCAAGCAATTTGCCAACGCCTATCGCTCTATCGTGATGCTGAGTCGAGAATACGCTCCCAAACTGAAAGCGGCTGCCGATATCAAGGAAGCGGAAGCGATCAACAAAGAAGCACAGGGAAAAATGATCGCCGCAATTGAAAAAGCCGGCCTTTCCAAAACCAAATACCAGGAAATTGCCAACAGCATTAAATCGAATCCCGCCCTACTGGAGAAAGTGAATAAAATTCTTCAGCAAAGCCACGCGCCACAGCAGTAATCCAACTTTGTGAGTGGCGCTCTGATCAGCTCATTGCGTCACTCAAATCCAGCTTTACATCTAACACCTGGCAAATAATCGGCAAATTGGTTTTTACCCAATTCTTGTCAAAAGACCCCCAATCACGCAGCAGGTAGTAGCCGTCATTGTGGCGCACGCCTTCCTGAATGAACTCTACAACTGTTCCATGCCCCGGCAATCCTTTCGCAATAATGTCCTGCACCGTACGGCGAGGCCATCCAGTTGCCTCCTCCAAAGTAGGATTATTGGGACGCGGAATATGCTCGATCAGGTAAGCAATCAACATTCGCCGGCAGATGGTCGGGTTTAACAGACTTGCAACAGACGTCGGTGACATTTGACCAGTCCTTCACTAACGGAATTTTTCCTATTGTTGACGAATATGACTTACAGGTCGAGGAAATAGTGATTCACTATCGCTATCAAACTTTAAAAGAACTGTCAGTCCACAGAGGATCAAGCATAGAAAATTGTTGAGAGCAAAACTGGGATTTTCAGTCGTTAACGCAAAAAATACACATTAAAAGACAGAAATAGACAACTTTTATTCCATAAGCCCATCAAGTTCGAAACTGTCACCACTAATAAAAGCACAGGCAGTTGCATATAAATTAAGCAGAAGCCTGACTTTCTCTCTCTGTTTGCGCATAATCCATACCGTAATACAGCAGCAGACAGAAAATAATTGTGAGGCTGAAAGAGTGGACAATGAAAACCCCAAACTCCGCGAAGCGGGGCTAGGTATTCCCGCCGCTGCGGTAAAGGCCCATCTGGTTGGCGCACAAGCGACCGGACTGGACTGCCAACAACTACTCATCGATAGCGGAATCGCCCCCTCCCAGCTAGATGATCCCGATAGCCGCGTTGGCCGGGAGCAGATGGCCAACTTGTTACGCCTTGAGTGGGATTTTCTGAACGATGAGTCAGGAGGATTCCTGGCGCGCCCTTGGCTGCCGGGCACTTTTGCCATGATGGGGCACGCTTGTATCACCTGCCCCAACCTGCGCCGAGCCCTGCTTCGCTCCAGCCGCTTTATCAGCATGGTGAGTGACGACTTGCACATCAAGCTGGTCGAAGATGGTGAAGAAGCTCGACTGATCATTCACCACACCAATGAAAAAAAATTGCCCAACCAAATTTTCGTCGAATCTATCGCGGTAATCTGGTTGCGCTTTTTTAGCTGGCTGATCGACCGTACCATTTTATTAGAGCGCGTTCTTCTGGCGTTTCCCCCGCCCGACTACAACGAAGACTACAGCGATATGTTCCCTTGCAGGCACTACTTTAACCAAGGTGAAACCTGCCTGGTATTTAACACTCGCTATTTGCAAATGCCCCTGGTACGCGATGAGCAACAGCTGGCAGACTTCCTGTCCCGCGCCCCCGAGTGCCTGTTGACCCAATACAAATCCGACCACAGTTTCACCGGTCGTATTCGCCGTATGCTGCAACAGCAAAACAGTATCGAAAATCTGTCACTGGATGATGTCGCCGCACGTTTATACACATCTCCACAGACGCTGCGCCGCCGCCTCAAAGAGGAGGGCAACAGCTGGCAGGATATTAAAGACTCTGTTCGGCGGGATATGGCGGTTTACCAGTTAAAACAACAGGAAACTGCTGTAGCTGAAATTGCCGAGCGCCTGGGCTTTTCCGAACCCAGCGCTTTTAATCGCGCATTTAAAAAGTGGACAGGGCTAGCTCCCGGAGCTTACAGGGATAAATTCCGTAGTTAAGGCGACACTAAAAATCCCGGTCAAAAGACCGGGATTTTTTATAAATGAAATCTACCTTGGAAAATATCCTTTAAAGGGATTCCCGTATCCCGGCTACTCCTGAGAATTTGTCACTACCCGGATACTAACTCGCTCAACATTAAGGGCTTTTTGGTCCCTCTTCTCTGACATATCTTCCGCTACAGGCTTAGTTGAGCCCATTCCTGTTGCAGTGATACGGTTTGCCGCTATCCCCTTCTTCAGTAGAAGTTCTTTCACTACATCCGCACGTTCTTGGGACATTTCCTGCTCTGCAATTTCATTACCCTCACCTTTTACATGCCCTTCAATCGCAATGGTTAGGTTGGGGTTGTCTTGCATGATTTTTGCCAGAGCATCGATATCCTCAGCTGCAGGGTTAGTGATTTTTGCGGTTCCCTTTTCAAAGTTCACCCGCATGGGGAATTCCCGGTCGGGATTGTCTGAAAAACTCTTGAGATAATCACGTAAATTACTGGAAAAGTTATCGGGGCCCAGTTGCGCTTCCTCTTCCGCTTTTTCAAGGGGGGAATCCCCTACCGGCTGTGAAGCGGACTCCATAAAGCTCGCTTCCTGGGAGGTCATGGAAGGATTACTTTCTGAATTTTCCTTTTTTCCTTTCAACATACACATATTCAATGCGTAGAGAACCACAAGTACCAACAGCAAAGGAAAAAACCAGCTACTGAAACTAACCGGTTTACGTTTTTCTTCGGGCCCTTGAATTGCTGTAGCCCGAGGTTCCTGGGGTTTGGCGTGGCCATGGGTAACCAGAGCATCTCCCAACCTCCCAAAATCTGGAACGTCGATTGCTTGAAGAAGGTTATCCGGTATATACCCCTGTAAATGCTCCCGCTGCCCAATCAGGAATGAAGCCAAGTCGGAAACATCCATTTTTTGAGCTTTGGCCTGGTTTTGCATCAACGAAGTAACTATCGGTGCGGATACACTCAATAGATCTCCGCCCTCGTTCCCCAAATTATTCGCTGCAACTTCCAGGACCTCTTTTTTACGACTGCTGAAAATTTTTTCCAGCATTTTCTCACCGATGTCTGTAATTGACTTCAACTTTTCTGGTGAGGAAATAGCGGTGGCGAATTTAGACAAATCCAGCGCTTCACTTTCAGAAATTAAATTAAATAAATAACCCATTCCTGTTTTACTACTGGCCCTGTTCAACATACCAGCCAGTATGTAAGCAACGCCTGAGCAGAGTGCAGCTTCACCTTGCCCTGCCGGCAAATTCAAAGCCTTTGTCAGCGCATCAATACCCCCGGAGCCCAATTGGCCGGTAGCCATATCCAAAACATTATCCGCCATAGCCAAACCTCGCTCACCACCTCAGGGACCGTCAAAGTACATTTATTTGTCCGGGGTCACCCGTGTGTTACCCATTCAAATTTTTCTCAGATGCCCTGAATCACCCATTACCCTGCCTGACATGGAATTCCTCCAGCCGCAAAGATAATTTAAGTGCCAATTTACCGTGCCAAAATTTCAATAGATTTAGGCGCCTTACTTGAGTGTACGGCAGTACCTCCACATGGTTAGGTTAATTTGGAATAAATAAAAAGATATTTGACTAGGAATTTTTCGGTAGTACCTGGAAGCTGAGTCATCTTCCGTGGCAATTTTTATCATTGAACCCAAGCTGCACCGCACTATGGTAATAAGCGAAACCATAAAATAAAAAGAGGCTAAAACCGTGCCAACCGAAGCCTACATCTACGATGCTATCCGCACCCCGCGGGGCAGAGGCAAATCCAGCGGTGCCCTTCACGAAGTCAAACCTATCACCCTGCTTTCAGATCTCCTGAAAGAATTACAGACCCGCAATAGATTCGACACTGCCAAAGTGGACGACATCGTTATGGGCTGTGTTACACCGATCGGAGATCAGGGTGCCGATATCGCAAAAGTTGCAGCTTTAGCTGCCAATTGGGACTGGGATATCGGTGGCGTAACTCTAAATCGCTTCTGTGCCTCCGGTGCCGAAGCGGTCAATCTCGCCGCTACCAAAGTTCGCTCCGGGTGGGAGCATCTGGTAGTGGCCGGAGGCGTAGAGTCCATGTCGCGGGTGCCCATGGGCAGCGACGGCGGCGCCTGGGCAATGGACCCACGCACAGCAATAGATACTGGATTTGCACCCCAGGGCATTGGCGCGGACTTGATCGCTACACTCGGAGGATTTTCCCGCGAGGATGTGGATAACTTTGCGCTGGACTCTCAGCACAAAGCGGCAGCCGCCTGGAAACGCGGTGCTTTCGAAAAATCTGTGATTCCCGTACGTGACCAAAATGGCCTGACCATTCTCGATCACGACCAGCTGGTGCGCCCAGATGCGTCCATAGAGGCCCTGGCACAACTCAAGCCATCCTTTGCCGGGATGGGTGACCTGTGCTTCGACAGCATTGCCATATCCCGTTACCCACAGGTCGAATCAATCAACCATGTTCACACTGCGGGAAATTCCTCAGGAATCGTCGATGGCGCAGCCGCCCTACTGATCGGCAGTGAACAGGCCGGGCGAGATCTGGGGCTCAGCCCCCGCGCCCGTATTGTCTCCGCTGCGGTAGTGGGTACCGAACCCACTATCATGCTCACAGGCCCCGCGCCCGCCACTCGCAAAGCCCTGAAGGCCGCAGGCCTGACGGTGCAGGATATTGACCTCTTTGAGGTGAATGAAGCCTTCGCGGCAGTGGTGATGCGTTTCCAACACGAGTTGGACGTGGACCCACAAAAACTCAACGTTAACGGCGGCTCAATCGCTATGGGCCACCCCCTCGGCGCGACTGGTGCAATGCTGATCGGCACAGTACTGGATGAGCTGGAACAACGGCAACTTCGCTACGGCCTGGTCACACTATGTGTGGGTGGCGGTATGGGTGTAGCAACCATTATCGAAAGAGTTTAGGGGGCAGACTATGAAATCCATTCGCCTGGAAAAAGACGATCACAATATTGTCCACCTGATCATGGACAACCCCAATGCCTCAGCCAATGTGATGGACCGGGATTTTACCGAGTCACTGAGCGCAGCGGTTGAGCAACTCAAGCAGCAAGAATTTTCTGGAATTATTGTTCGCTCCACAAAAAATACCTTTTTTGCCGGAGGCGACCTCAAATCTTTATTTGCGGCAAAAATTGAAGAAGCTAAACCTTTCTTCGAATCCTGCGAATCAATGAAAGCCAACCTGCGCTGGCTGGAAACCCAGGGTAAACCCGTCGTTGCTGCAATTAATGGCACAGCTTTGGGCGGTGGCTGGGAAATTGCCCTCAGCTGCCATCAGCGTATTGTTATCGATAGCACCGCAATAAAACTGGGATTGCCTGAAGTCACATTAGGCTTACTACCTGGTGGTGGCGGCTGTGTACGTATGCCCCGCCTTTTAGGCATCCAGGAGTCTCTACCCTACCTACTGGAAGGAAAACAGGTGAGGCCGCAACAGGCTCTCAAAGCCGGTCTGGTACATCAGCTCGTTACCAGTGAAAGTGAATTACTAGAGAAGGCTGTCTCTTATATTCGAGAGAATAGTGAGCAACCTGTTGCTCAGCCCTGGGATCAACCGGATTACCGGATGCCGGGAGGGGACGCAAAGAATCCTAAAAATGCGCAGTTACTGATGATCGCCCCAGCAATGCTGGAGAAAAAAACCAAGGGATGTCTGCCGGCCCCAGAGTCGATAATGGCAACCGTCGTCGAAGGGTCCCGGGTCGACTTCGAAACTGCTACGCGAATTGAATCCCGACATTTTGTAGGCCTCGCTTGCGGGCAGGTTGCCAAAAACATGATCGGTACTTTCTGGTTTGCACTCAATGAGGTCAAAGCCGGAGCATCACTGCCCGCCGCCGCCCGCGATCATAAAACGTCGCCCATGCAAAAAATTGGCATACTCGGCGCCGGCATGATGGGCTCAGCCATTGCCTACGCCTGTGCCAGTAAAGGTGTTGATGTCGTATTAAAAGATGTATCCATGGAAGGTGCCTTAGCCGGCAAACAATATGCAGAGAAATCCCTGCAAAAACGCTTACAGCGGGGTCGCATTACCGAGGACAAGGTCAATCAGATCCTCTCCCGTATCACGCCCACAGACAGCAATACCGACCTGGCTGATTGTGAGTTGGTGATAGAAGCAGTTTTCGAAGACCGGGAACTCAAGTGTAAAGTTACCCAGGAAGCCGAAGCACAGCTGCCGAAAAATGCAGTATTTGCCTCCAACACTTCGACACTGCCGATCACTGGGCTCGCTCAAGCTTCCGACCGTCCCCAGCAATTTATCGGTCTACATTTCTTCTCCCCTGCCGACAAGATGCCACTGGTGGAAATTATCTGTGGGGAGCAAACCAGTGATGAGACTCTCGCCCAAGCCTTCGCCTTTGTATTGCAGATTGGCAAGACTCCTATCGTTGTTAACGACAGCCGTGGCTTCTTCACCTCAAGGGTATTCGGCTGCTTTACCAATGAAGGTATCGGCATGCTCAGCGAAGGGGTTAATCCCGCCACCATTGAAAATGCCGCAGCCCTAGCTGGCTTCCCAGTCGGCCCTCTAGCTGTTAGTGACGAGGTCTCCTTAACGCTGATGAGCCGGATACGCCAGCAGACCATCAATGACCTGCAAAAAGAGGGTAAACCCGCCCCCACGCATCCCGCCGACGGAGTGATCGACCGAATGCTTGAAGTGGGTCGCGCTGGTAAGGCGGCAGGTGGCGGCTTCTATACTTACCCTGAGGGCGGGAAAAAGCACTTATGGAGTGGCCTTGAGAAGGAGTTTCCCGCCAAAGAGGCACTGCCGATAGAAGATGTGAAGGAACGGCTGCTGTTTATTATGGCTCTGGAGACACTTCGCTGTTATCAAGAGGATGTGCTACGCAGCGTACGCGATGCCAATATTGGCTCTATCTTCGGTATCGGCTTCCCACCCTGGACCGGTGGTGCATTGCAATACATCAGCCAGTTTGGCCTGAAAGCGTTTACCCAACGCGCCCAGCAACTGGCTGATGCCTATGGGGATCGATTTGCCCCGCCAGCAATTTTGCTGGATCTGGCAGAGTCAGGAAAAGCTCTGGCAGACAACCCTTAACCCAGGGGTTTGAGCGATGTAAACAGGCTTTTAAAATCTCGCTGTTTACATCGCCAATCAAAACACTGGTTCAATTTTTCAGTAATAAAATGCGGTGGTGTAAGGATGGTACCAAGAACTGTTTACAACGAAGATCACGAACAGTTTCGAGAAACTTTACGTAAATTTTTAGAAAATGAAGCTGTACCCTACCACCATCAGTGGGAAAAAGATGGTCAGGTAGATCGTAAACTGTGGAATAAAGCTGGAGAAATGGGCTTTCTGTGTCCGCAAGTTGACGAAAAGTATGGTGGCTTGGGGCTGGACTATGGCTACAACTCCATTATTGATGAAGAGGTAGCCCGAGCGGGACTTTCCGGTATTGGCTGGGGCCTGCACTCTAATATTGCAGTGCCCTACATTATTAATTACGGTACGGAAGAACAGAAGAAAAAGTACCTACCCAAATGCATTAGTGGTGAGATGATCACCGCTATCGCCATGTCCGAACCTGGTGCCGGATCGGATCTCCAAGGCGTGAGAACCACAGCTGTGCGCAAAGGGGATCACTATCTGCTCAATGGTTCCAAGATTTTTATTACCAATGGACAGCAAGCAGACCTGGTTATTGTCGTGGCCAAAACCGACCCTCACGAGGGGGCCTCTGGAGTCAGTTTGCTGCTTGTGGAAGCAGATAGCCCTGGATTCAAGAGAGGCAGTAACCTAGAAAAAATAGGCATGAAGGCCCAGGATACTTCAGAGCTGTTCTTTGATGATGTCAAAGTCCCTGCGGAAAACCTTCTCGGTGGAGAGGGACAGGGATTTATTTATTTAATGCAGGAATTGCCTCAAGAGCGTTTAAGTGTGGCAATTTATGCAATAGCTAATGCAGAAGCAGCCCTGCAATGGACGATTGATTACGTACGGGATCGCAAGGCTTTCGGCAAACCCATCTCTGCCTTCCAAAATACACAATTCAAGCTGGCTGAGCTGGATAGTGAGTTAACCGCTCTTCGGGTATTTATCGATCGCTGCTTGGAGCTTCACTATAAAAAGGAACTCGACGTTGCAACTGCAGCGAAAGCCAAGTTATTGAGTACAGATTTCCAATGCAAACTTTTGGATGAATGTGTTCAGTTACATGGCGGCTATGGCTATATGTGGGAATACCCCATCGCCCGGTCTTGGGCCGATGCTCGTGTAGCACGTATTTATGCCGGAACCAATGAAATTATGAAATTAATTATTTCCCGAGACCTCCTGCGCGATGACTAAATTAAAGTGCTAGATTGAAATTTCTGTTCTCAATTAAAATAATGAAATAAAAAGTGAAACAGCAAACGAAGAATCACTGCGCCCCTCTTGAGGGGCTAAAAGTACTCGACTTTTCTACCCTACTTCCCGGTCCCTATGCCACTATGTTATTGGCAGACTTGGGCGCAGAAGTACTAAGAATCGAGTCTCCCACACGGCCAGACTTACTACGGGGCTTTCCCCCTTTAGTCGATGACACGGCTTCCCTATCCGCCGCCCACGCAACCATTAACCGCAACAAACGCTCCCTGGCGATCGATCTAAAAAATCCAAAGGCGCAAGCGGTGATTCACCGACTGCTTCAGCAATACGATATTGTGATCGAGCAATTCCGCCCCGGAGTGATGGATAGGCTGGGCCTTGGCCACCAAAGCTTAAGCCAACAGCGCGCAGACATTATTTACTGCTCGATTACCGGATATGGCCAAACTGGACCATTAAAGCAACGTGCTGGGCACGATATCAATTATCTCGCACTATCTGGCCTGGCCAGCTATTCCGGCAACCGTGACCATGGCCCCTGCCTGAGCGGCACACAGATAGCAGACATCGCCGGCGGTTCACACCATGCGGTTATGTCGATACTGGCTGCGGTATATCATCGCCAGAGAACCGGTGAAGGCAGTTATATCGATATCAGTATGACGGACTGTAGTTTCGCGTTAAACGCAATTAGTGGGGCCAATGCACTGGCTTTAAATACCGATCCCAAGCTGGAATCCGAACTGCTAAACGGTGGAAGTTATTATGATTACTATCGCACGGCAGATAACCGCTATCTTTCTGTGGGAAGTTTAGAGCTACAATTTGCCGAGCAATTTTTTACAAAAATAGGTCGAAAGGAGTGGCTGACTCGCATTGTCCAAGACGGGCAACAAGAAACACTTAAGAAAGATATTGCAGCAATTATCGCCACAAAAAGCCAAAAGGAATGGATTGATATATTTCAGGATATTGATGCGTGCATTGAACCCGTACTTAATTTTACAGAAGCTGCTGATAGCGATCTTATCCAATCCAGAGAGATGATCTGTTCTGTGAATGGAGACATTAAACAGATCAACACACCCTTTAGATTTAACGGCCAAAAGCCCCACTTATTTAACCGAGGGGCAGCTCTGGGAGAGCACAATCACGCTGTGCTGGGTGAGCTCGGCTTTAGCGCTGAAGAAATTGAAGAGCTTTGCGAAGTTCAGGGTGTCACTCATTAATCACCTTGAACAGGGTTGCTAGAGCAGTGATAGCTGCCTCTAGCTGCCACCCCCGCCACAGCCCCCACCACAACTGCTTCCAGAATCTGAAGAGGAGCCGCCACCCCAAATTCCAGAGAAGGCACTGCCGGAAGTTCCGCCTTGACAGCTCGCGGCACAACCAATATGACTGGCACAGTGATCCGCAGCGGGACTATTTCTCGATCGACAGTTTAGCGAATAATGAAATCCATCTTTAATCCCCAACTTTTTATCAATTGAGAAAATCAGAGGTAACGATTTTGGCTTGGAAGGACTTATACCACTACGAACACAAGCAATTCGCCACACTCTCTTAATCCCCTCACTAGCTGTATCCTTATCTGGCATAACTTCATTGGGTGTGTGGTGCAGAAAGTGTCCAAAAGATTTATTACAAAAATTGCGATACATCTGTGTGCTTAATATAAATTCATGCCAAGCGACATCAATCACTTGAGATGGCATAGCGACCATTTGTCTACCAGCCGTTTGGCAGATAATAAAATATTCCCTTAACCCATCGAGTACCATACCCAGCTGCTTGTTGCTGAGATGAGGGTATTTGTTCTTCACTCTTTGTTTGAGAGACGGATGGAATTGATAGTCTCTTAAAAATCGTTCCCGTTGTGATTTTCGGTAAAAGAAAAAAAGCATAGCACTTACGATCAATAGACAAATTGCTATAAAACCTTCAGATACCATAGTAACCCCCGCTTATAATCACTTATTACTCTAAATCAAATCGTAAAAATGCATCATCTCAATGTAATATCAATAATACTCTTATACCACTCTATTTTAAGAGTTGAGAGTACCAAGTGAGCGCTTTTAGGTTGGGGCTTGAAGTATTTTTGAATCTTTATTAAGCTAACACTTAACAACTTTTCTTTTTGGAGCTATCTACGCCAATGAATTAAGCCTTGCACACACTGGAGATAAACCGGTTTCTTAAGAGGCCATCAATTCCCGTGCAAGTGGCGTACTCCATTCTCTACAACTTTCTCTCAAGATCATGGTATTGCGCCACCCATTCCGACTACCGGAGGGTGACATGCAGAGTATTTGTTCTATAAAAAATCTTTACTTAAACGTCCCTAAGAAATCTCTATTTAAAGGGATCCATCTTGACTTCCCTCCGGGATTTACTGGCTTAGTGGGAAATAATGGCAGTGGAAAATCGACTTTTTTAGGGGCTTTGATTGGGAAACTAAAGCCTGAACAGGGAAGTATTACTTGGTATACGGACTACCTTAAAGTGGATCAAGTGAGCAGCAATTCCAACAAGAGAATTGTAGATATATTCGACCCTACGGGCCTCTATGACTGTTTTTCACGTATTGAATCTGGCAATCAGAGTGAGGAAGATCTGATACGTGTCTCAGATTCATGGGAGCTACCTACAATTTGGCAACAGCATTTATACAGCGCCGGAATAAATCTCACGTTAGACACCCCTATCGGCAATCTTAGCGGCGGTGAAAGAGTCCGACTGGCTCTAATCAATGCTTTCTCTTATAAAAACTACTATCTGCTACTGGATGAGCCGAGTAATCACCTAGATTCAGACGGTAGAAAATGGTTACAGCAGAAAATTAAAAACCATTCTGCCGGAATCCTAATGGTCAGTCATGATCGAAGTTTACTCCAACTAGCTGACACGATAGTGGAACTAGATTCAGGAAAACTACGCACATATGGCGGTAACTATTCACACTATCAGAAAGAAAAAGAGATACAGAGACAGTCTGTAGAAAAGAAAATTGAAAGTACCAAAAAGAATATAAAAAGCCTAAACAAACTAAAGCAAAACTCTGCTGAAAAAACTACAACTAGAAAAAACCAGGGTAAGAAATTAAAAGGCTCCCAATGTAAATCGCTACTAGATGCGAAAAAAGATCGTGCAGGGCAAAGTTTAGGCAAGCTGACTAGAAACCTGGATCGTCAGCACCATAAGTTAAAGCTAGATTTAGAAAGTTGCCAAAAGGACTATAAGAGTCATAAGCTCCCAAATATGCAACTTAGCAAAACAGGGCTAACGGGTGGTATTCGTCTGCATGTTGAGGATCTCAAACTGCCCTACGGAATTCAGAGTGATCCCATATCACTTACCATGCACAGTGGCGATCGCTGGCATATTTGTGGCGCCAATGGTAGCGGAAAGACAACGCTACTAAAGATCATTGCTGGTCGAGTTAAACCTCGCAGCGGTTTGTGTAAAACTTTTGGCAGCTGTTTTTATCTGGATCAGAACCTAAGTCAACTAAATGGAAATCTATCTGCCTTGGAAACTTTATCCCGCCTACACCCTGATAAAGATACCAACTTCTGGCGCACAGCCCTGGCCACAATGAATATTCGAGGTGATTCTGCACTTCGCTCTACCAATACTTTAAGTGGAGGGGAGCGACTAAAGGTTGCTTTACTTGCCGCTACTCGTGGCACTGAGGCACCAGACCTGCTACTACTGGACGAACCGGACAATCACTTGGATCTGGAGTCGCGTATAGCGCTGGAAACTGCGCTGGTAGAATACCCCGGAACATTTTTATTGATCTCCCATGACTCTACTTTTGTAGAAAATGTGGGAGTGAATAGAAGGATCTATCTATAGGCATATTAAGACCTAGTATGACCTAAATAAAGGAAGTGAGATGTGAAAACGCTGCGCTTGCTATTAGGGGATCAATTGAACCAAAAACACTCCTGGTTTAGAGGTAACCAGGAAGATAAGATCTACTTTATGGCTGAAATGCGCCAAGAGACCGATTACGTTGTTCACCACATCCAAAAAATCGTTGCCTTTTTTGAAGCTATGCAGATTTTCTCAGAGTGGCTTAAAAATAGGGGCTGTAATGTCATCTACTATCGAATAGACAATAAAAACAACAAACAAAACCTTACAAAAAATATCGAAGATATTATTAGAAAACACAAAATTGAAAAATTTGAGTACCAACTTCCCGATGAGTACCGACTAGATCAGCAACTATTAAAACTAGAAAAGAGACTACCAATAGAATTTCAAGCCTACGACACTGAGCACTTTTTAACCACTCGAGAAGAGCTGGCAGATTTCTTCCAAGGGAAAAAATCGCTACTTATGGAGAGCTTCTACCACTATATGCGGAAGAAGTATGACATTCTGATGAACAATGGAAAACCTGAAGGGGGAAAGTGGAATTTCGACCAAAGCAATAGAAAGAAATGGAATGGAAAGCTGGGCAAACCCAAGCAGGAAAAAATAACAAGTAATGTCACTTCAACTTTATCCCGTATAAAAAAGTCTGGAGTTAAGAGTATTGGAGAGATTGATCCAGAGAATTTTATATGGCCAACCAGCAGGGAGGAATCTATAAAACTACTTCGTCATTTTTGTAAACATCTACTTGCTCATTTTGGCGATTTTCAGGACGCAATGGATCCAGATGAAGCCTTTCTTTATCACAGCCGAATTAGCTTCTCCCTAAATAGTAAACTCATATCTCCAAAAGAGGTTATCGATACAGCGATAAAATCTTGGGAAGATGGCAAAATTTCAATAGGACTTAACCAAATTGAAGGTTTTGTACGCCAAATATTGGGCTGGCGAGAATATATGCGCGGTGTCTACTGGATGTCTATGCCCAGTTATGAGCTTCAGAATAAGTTGAAGAATAAAAATAATTTGCCAGATTTTTTCTGGGATGCCAAAACGTCCATGAACTGCCTTCACAACACCATCAGGAATAGTTTGGAAAATGCCTATGCTCACCATATCCAAAGGCTTATGATTACCGGTAATTTTGCGCTATTAACACAAACTGACCCTGACCAGGTGGAAAGTTGGTATCTCGGTATTTACATAGATGCTATTCAGTGGGTTGAAATGCCTAATACCCGGGGAATGAGCCAGTTCGCCGATGGTGGATTGGTTGCAACAAAGCCCTATATTAGTAGTGGCTCCTATATCAACAAAATGAGTAACTATTGCAGCGACTGTATTTATGACGTCAAACAACGAACTGGAGAGAAGGCCTGCCCATTTAACAGTCTCTACTGGAATTTCTTAATTGAAAAAAGAAAAATGCTAGAGGGCAATCATAGAATGACAATGATGTTCAGCCTTTTGGATAAGCTTGAGAAGAGTGAAGTGACAGCAATAAAAAAAAGGGCAAAGCAATTTATGACAAAGAAATCGTAATCTCTATATAGATCTTAAAATCCTTTATCGAAGGCTTCCTTAATCATTACTAAACTAAGCCAATACTCGCCTCAATAGACTCTGGTCATGAAGACTGCAATCATTACCCTCGATTTTATCAACGATATTTGTCATCCAAAGGGACAAATATCAGCAGCGGCCCCAAGAGTCTATAAGAATAGAGTTATTGAGAACACCAATAAACTCCTTACGTGGGGAAGAGCACGACGTCATCTTATTTGCCATATCAGGGTCGCTTTTTCCACAGACTACAGGGAATCTTCCTCTAACTCTCCCCTCTTCAGCTATATCAAAGATATAGGCGCCCTCCGTCAGAAAAGCTGGGGCACTGCTTTTGTTGATGATCTCAATATCACTGATAGCGATATATCTATTTATAAGAGGCGTGTCAGTGGCTTCTATGGGACCGAACTCCCAGTACTTATTGCTAGCCACAATATAGAAAGGATTGTTCTCTGTGGGGTATCAACACAGAATACAGTCGAACTGACGGCCAGGGAAGCTCACGATAGAGACTTTTCAGTACTCATTGCCTCAGATGCCTGTGAGTCTGACACGGAAAACAATAAACAGAATAGCCTGAATTTCCTCACGAAGATAGCCAGTGTAAAAACAGTCGATGAGATTATTGCTAGTGAGGGTGCTGGTAAACCATGAGTACCCGCATTTCCAATAGAGAATTTGCCCTCAGTGTCATTACCGCAATTCTGGCGGCCAGCTGTATGTCGCTAACCGGGCTATTTGGTAAAGAACTAACTACCTTTAGCTCCTTATCGTTGGTGGTCTTTATTCGTTTCTTTGCCCCATTTTTAATCCTAACCTGGATTTGCCTCGTTGTTTTCGATGAAAACCCTGTGACTCATCGAATAGACAGGATTGATGGTGCAAGGGCGTTATTCACTTGTCTCGCTCAGTATTGCTTGTTTTATTATTTGTCCAAAGGCTCTCTACTTGTCGCCGCCCTTCTATTTTCAACGTCAGGTTTATTTCTCCCTTTTATTACCCGGTTTGCCAAAAAGGATCCGATAAAAAAGAAGACATTAGCGGCCTGTTTAGTCAGCTTTATCGGCGTTGCTTTTATATTGAAGCCAACTGCTGGCTTTGATAGCTATATGATAGTGGGCCTGCTATCGGGCTTCTTTGGAGCTTGTTCACAGTTTGTAATGCACCACTCTTCAAAGAAGCAAAATACAATATCTTCAACCACCAAGATGTTCGGCCTATCCAGCCTCTATATGCTTGCCATTTTATTGATTGAAGGAAATCTTGGGGAGCTTGCGAAAGTCGCGGTATCTCTATCGGACTCGGTAAGTTTTGTGATTGTGATTATTGCTTTTAGCCTGGCGACAATCAGCAATCAATCCTTACGCACTAAAGCCTATCGTCGGGTAAACAGACCTGCCAGCTTATCTCCCTATTTATATACAAGCCTGATTTTCTCCGGCATATTGGATTGGTTGGTCTATAACACACTCCCAACCTGGAATACTTATGCCGGCAGCTTACTGATAGTAATAGGAGGTATTATTCAGGCAATCAGAACTCAACCCCAGATTAAGGCATCGCATTCTTAGCAAGGATAAGGGAGGGCTAGGAATAGCCGGAGAAACCCAGCCCCACAGATTCAACTATCTGCAGGGCCCAGACGATTACTTGAACATCAGTTCAGGATTAACCATCGTTTTCATTTCCAGAACGTTGCCATTTGGATCTTCGATAAAAAAGGTTTCCTGTTCATATTCATTGCCGACAAAGCGACGGTAGGGCTTGTCCAGGTATTCCAGCCCGGCAGCTTCGATACGGCCTTTCAGTGCCTGAAACTCATCTTCCGGCAGGTGAATGCCAAAATGAGGAACAGCCACTTCTCCCATATCCACCTTGTGGCGAACATTGGGGAGCTTCTCCTCACTCTGGTGCAGGGTGAGTTCGTTACCCCAAAAGTCGATATCTACCCAGCGACCTTCTTCACTGTTGCCGGTCTTGCAGCCTAAGACATCGCAATAGAATTTCTTGGCGGTTTCCAGGTCCCCTGCCGGAATCGCAAGGTGCAAACAATTCGATTTCATATAGCCTCCAACCTTTGCTAGCTCCTCATAGAGATCAAAAATTGATTGACTGACATCTGCTAGTCATTAGCCCTTCAACCCTTTCCCCCTGACAGCATTAACATTTACTTTGCCGTCGGAGCCACCCAAAGGATACAAATAAGATCAAGTGATCCCGTTAATTATTTAAATAAAAGTGGCCGCTTTACGCGCTGGCAACTTATACCGGGAATATTCCTAATATTAGGACCCATAGCTTTTGCTAAAGAGCCCGAACTCAGGGAGTATACAGATGCATATCATCGCACCCCACCCCAAAATAGAATATCCTCCTAGCCTAGGAGTATACTTTAACATATATATTTCAATCTCTAATATCGCACCCGCAGAGAAACTGCTTAGTTATTGAACGTACTCCTCGACACTTTAGCGCCAAATCCTTATAGTGCGGCCCCCACATCACGCCTCCTATTTTGGCGAAACTGGCTTACCAGAGCCCATTTGTAATCCTCAGGAATACGCTCTTGATCTCCACCGCGAATATCACCATGCAGTTTGGTGCCCAACCACTGTTTGAAAACATTTCTGTAAAGTTCGGCAATGGCAACCGATATGGCCTTATCGGGGCCAATGGATGTGGAAAGTCAACCTTTATGAAGATCCTGAGTGGTGCCTTGGCGCCCTCGGCCGGCAACGTATCTATTGAGCCTGGATGCACCTTGGGTACTTTGAGCCAGGACCAGTTTGCATTTGAAGAGTACACCGTCGTCGATGCGGTCATCATGGGAGATGTCCGCCTGTGGGAAATTAAACAGGAACGTGACCGTATATACTCGCTACCGGAAATGAGCGAAGAAGACGGCATGCGCGTAGCCGAGCTTGAAGTCCAATTTGCTGAGCTGGATGGCTATAGCGCAGAGAGCCGTGCGGGAGAAATCCTGCTTGAAGCTGGCATCGACGAATCCCTGCATTTTGGCCTGATGAAACAGGTAGCTCCCGGCTGGAAATTGCGTGTATTACTCGCCCAAGCGCTATTTGCCGACCCGGATATTTTATTGTTGGATGAGCCGACCAATAACCTGGACATCCACACCATCAAGTGGTTGGCAGATGTACTGAATCAACGCAAAAGCACAATGGTCATCATTTCCCACGATCGCCACTTCCTGAACTCTGTCTGCACCCATATGGCCGACATAGATTATGGTGAATTGCGGGTTTTCCCCGGCAATTATGAGGACTTTGTTGCGGCCTCCACGCTAATACAAGAACAACTTCACGCAGAGAATGCCAAGAAAAGTGCCGAACTGGACGAGCTACAGAGCTTTGTGAACCGCTTTTCTGCCAATGCATCCAAAGCCAAGCAAGCCAGCTCCCGCGCGAAGAAGATGGAAAAAATCAAGCTGGACGAAATCAAACCCTCCAGTCGGGTCAGCCCTTATATTACGTTTAACCAGTGTAAAAAATTGCACCGTCAGGCGCTGACTCTTGAGGGGCTTACCCATGGTTTTGACAGTGAAACGCTATTTCAAGGTGGCGAAATGCTGCTGGAAGCCGGTGCGCGCCTGGCAATTATCGGTGAGAACGGCGTTGGTAAAACAACCTTCCTGCGCTGTCTTGTCAATGAGATCCAAGCAAACAGCGGAGTCGTCAAGTGGTCAGAAAATGCCGCTATCGGCTACTGCCCGCAAGACAGCAGTACAGATTTTGATGGTGACTTGACAATATTTGAGTGGATGTCCCAGTGGCGCACCCCCAAGCACGATGATCTGGCCGTGCGGGGTATTCTGGGCCGACTATTATTTACCGCAGATGATGCCAATAAAAAGGCAAAGGTCTGCTCTGGCGGCGAGAAAAATCGCCTGCTGTTTGGCAAGCTAATGATGATGGACACCAATGTGCTCATCATGGATGAGCCAACCAACCACTTGGACATGGAAGCCATCGAAGCCCTGAACAAGGCACTGGAGAAATATGAGGGCACACTTATTTTTGTGAGTCACGATCGTCAGTTTGTCTCATCCCTGGCAACCCGAGTTATTGAAATCAAAGATCAAGCACTGATCGATTTTCAAGGCACTTACGAGGAATACCTGGCGCACCAGTCAGGTACAGAACAGCAAGTAGCCTGATTCCAAACTCGAATCGGAAAAGGCATATTGGGGCGATAACAATACTCGCCCCAGGACTCAAAAGCTGCAAATTGTAACCAATCACCACCAGATAATACGGGGCTCGGTAGGCATCACCTGAGCCCCCTAAAGTCGCCCCCCCGCTACTGCAATCCCATCCAGACTCCTTCCAGGGCCAATTTCCTACGAACTAGCAAAAAAACCAAACAGCCAAATAATTTTTATACAGGTTAAAAGTCGATTTACTTTTCCCAACTATAACTATCGACCTCAGGCCGATGCCTGCCTATATAAGGAAAGCGCTCAGAAGATACATTTCAACCATCCTTATTCTGCTACCAAGCGGATGACTTCCTGTGTCATCAAAGTTAAACAACATCTATTATCGCGAACCCTAAAAGCACCAAAAGTATTCATGTTGCCTGTGCAAGCACCACTGGGGAGCAGATGCCGACTTTCTGGACTATTTACCTAATTTGCCCCTGCAATGTAGCGATTCCCTACTATCAAACCAATTAAACAATACTTTTTTGCTACACCGACCCATCGCTAACCAATAAATGAGTATCTCGTTTTCCCCAAGCGTGATTTTTTGGTGCAGAGTTACTTAAAAAGCTCGGAAAAAAGCGTAAATGCCGAGAAAAAACACTGGAAAACAGGGGTTAAGTTCTGGTACATTCCGCGACTATTTTTTAACCAACTGCCGATTTTCTCATCGGCCGCCAGTGCGAAATTCGCCTGTCGCTGTAACAGAGGTAATAGAATGAAACCAACCAAGCCCCTGCTACTGCTGGCCTCTAGCCTGTTGTCCGTAGCTGCCCAAGCTGAGATGACCTGGAGTGACAACAGCCTGAGCCTTCTTTACGGCCACGATTACAAAGTCGACTACAGCAAGAACACGGATGACTCTGAGAGATCCGTAGTAACTTTTGAGCACGCCAGTGGCCACAGCTGGGGTGACCTCTTTATTTTTGCCGACTACCTGGACTCGGAAGATGGCTCCAAAGAACTGTATAGTGAGATTTCTCCCCGCCTGAGCTTAGGCAAGCTCAGCGGCAGTGAACTGGCTTTCGGACCGGTTACCGATGTACTGATCGCCACAGCAGTTGAGCTGGGCAATATGGATGATCCGGACCACTTGGCAGCAACCGGCCCCCACTTTACCAATTACCTGACGGGTGTGGGCTTTGATCTCGCGGTACCCGGTTTCTCCTTTGTACAGGCGAATGTTTACCACCGCGATAACGATGACAAGGCCAGCAACGAGCAGCTGACCCTGGTTTGGGCCATGCCTTTTACCCTGGGTGATGCCAGCTTTGTCTACGACGGATTTATCGATTGGACCAGTGCTTCTGAAGATTCACATCCGAGCACTAACTTTACCTCCCAGCTGAAATGGGATGCCGGCGCCACCTGGGGTGAACCCAAGACCCTGTACGCGGGTATTGAGTACGTACACTGGAACGACAAGTTCGGAATCAAAGATGGCACTTATGGTGTCGATTCCAACGAGCGCAACGTTAACCTGCTAGTAAAGTACCACTTCTGATATGAAACCCACTGATATCCAAACATCGGCGACCCCTGGGTCCGACATCCCACAGGTGGGAGGCAATGCCTCATTCTTGGAGAAGTTGTTCAAGCTCTCAGAGCGCCAGACGAATGTTCGCCGGGAAGTGATTGCCGGCGTTACCACATTCCTGACGATGGCCTACATCATCTTTGTGAACCCCAATATCCTGGCTGCAGCGGGTATGGATAAGGGCGCTGTGTTTATGGCGACCTGCCTTGCAGCCGCTATTGGCTGCCTGATTATGGGGCTCTACGCCAACTACCCCATCGCATTGGCGCCAGGTATGGGCCTCAATGCCTTCTTCGCCTACGTTGTCGTCGGTGAAATGGGCTACAGCTGGCAAGTAGCCCTGGGTGCGGTGTTTATATCAGGGGTAATCTTCCTGCTGCTCAGTATCTTCAAGCTGCGAGAGTGGATTATCGATAGTATTCCTCTCTCCCTGCGACAATCCCTAGCAGCGGGTATTGGCCTGTTCCTGGCGATCATTGCCCTGAAGAGTGCCGGTATCGTTGTGGCCAGCCCCGCAACGCTGGTAACCCTGGGCGACCTCAAGTCAATTGAGGCGATCCTGGCAGCACTGGGCTTCTTTATTATTGTGGCCCTGTCCTATCGCCGTATGCTGGGCTCAGTGATGATCGGTATCCTTGCGGTAACCGTCATCGCCCTGGCAATTGGTAAGGTAGAGTTCACCGGTCTGATATCCGCGCCTCCCAGCTTGGCACCGACTTACCTGGAGCTGGATATCGCTGGCGCCTTCGAAGTAGGCATGATCAGCGTGATCTTTGCATTCCTGTTTGTCGACCTGTTCGACACCGCAGGCACCCTGTTAAGCGTTTCTGATCGCGCCAAACTGCTGGATAAAGATGGCAAGTTGCCTGGAATGGGCAAGGCCCTGATGGCCGACAGCTCCGCATCTGTCGTTGGTTCTGTGCTGGGCTCCTCCACTACTACCTGTTATGTAGAGAGTACTGCAGGTATAACCGCCGGTGGTCGCACAGGCCTGACCGCTGTGGTTTGCGCCGGGCTATTCCTGTTGGCGACCTTCTTCTCGCCCCTAATCGGTATGATTCCGGCCTATGCAACCGCAGGTGCTCTGCTGTATGTTGGCGTCCTGATGACTTCCGGTATGTCATCTATTGATTGGGATGACATTACCGAGGCCGCACCGGCAGTAATCGCCGCAGTGATGATGCCTTTGTCGTTCTCGATCGCGCACGGAATCGCCCTGGGCTTTATTTCCTACGCAGTTATTAAAACGCTGAGCGGACGTAGCAAAGACGTCAGCATCAGTGTCTACGTGTTAGCGGCACTCTTTGTTGCCAAGTTTGCCTTTTTCTGAGGGGTACATTGATGAAAAAGCACTTTATTAGCGCACAGCAGCTCCTGATAGACTCTTATGCTCTCGCCGAGCAAATCTATAAGGACGGCTTTCGCCCAAACTATATTGTCGGTGTTTGGCGCGGTGGCGCTCCTGTGGGCATCGCTGTACAAGAGCTGCTGCACGTGATGGGAGTGGATGCAGACCATATCGCTATCCGCACTTCCTCCTATCTCGGTATCGGTGAGCGCGATAAGAAAGTGCGCGTGCATGGCCTGAACTACCTGATCAAGCGCCTGGAGTCCCACGACTCCCTGTTGATCGTGGACGATGTGCACGACTCTGGCCTGAGTATTGAGCAAACTATCGAAGACCTGCGCGCTGCCTGTAAGAAGAACACGCCGGAGATTCGTATCGCGACCCCTTACTACAAGCCGAAGAACAACAAGGCCAAGCGCGAGCCGGATTACTTTATCCACAAGACCGAAGAGTGGTTGGTATTCCCCCACGAGATCGACGGTCTGTCCCGGCAGGAGATTCTGGAGAACAAACCAGAACTCGCCCCCTATGTGGACAGAATCGCCACTGCTGTTTAATCAGCAATATTACCGGGGGCTAATGCCCCCGGTTCTCTTTCTCCTCTCATCTCCCTTAGGCCATTCCGGCAAACCCTCCCCCGGCACTCAACTCCTGCCATAGGCAATACTTCAATACTCTATTAATAAATCCCACTTATGAAACTAAAGTTAGTGAGAATCAATTTATAAAGTAGAAAAGTTGGTCCAAAATTAATGCGATAAGGCCAAATGTCGGAAAATAAAAATGAACGACAAATCAGCGGGACTTAATAAATCGCAGCTCGATGCTTACTGGATGCCTTTTACCGGGAATCGCCAATTCAAAAGAGATCCCCGTATTATTACCTCAGCCAGCGGCTGCTATTACCGTAGTGCTGATGGCCGCCCCATTTTCGATGGTCTCTCTGGCTTGTGGACCTGTGGTGCCGGACACAACCGTCCGGAGATTATTGACTCCATTACCCGGCAAGCAGCCCTTCTGGATTACGCCCCCGCTTTCCAATATGGCCACCCGGGAGCCTTCCAACTAGCGGAGCGTGTCAGCCAGATGATGCCCGTGGGGCTCAATCGTATTTTCTTTACAAACTCCGGCTCTGAATCCGCAGAAACCTCTCTAAAAATAGCTAGAGCCTACTGGCAGAAGATGGGCGCTCCAGGGAAAACAAAATTCATCGGACGCGTGAAAGGCTATCACGGAGTTAATTTTGGCGGTCTTAGTGTGGGCGGTATTAGCGCTAATCGAGCAATCTTTGGCTCATCTTTAGATTCTGACCACCTTCGCCACACCCTTTTACCCCACAACCGCTTTGCTAAAGGACAGCCTGAACAGGGAAGTTTCCTGGCAGACGAGTTGCTGGAACTTATCAAACTGCACGGTTCTGAAAACATTGCCGCTGTTATTGTCGAGCCCGTAGCGGGGTCTGCGGGAGTATTGCCCCCACCAAAAGGCTATCTCCATCGCCTTAGGGAAATATGTACTCAATACGACATATTGTTGATATTTGATGAAGTCATTACCGCTTTCGGACGCATGGGGAAAGCCACCGGAGCAGAGTTTTTTGGAGTGACCCCGGATATGCTCAATACAGCCAAACAGCTTACAAATGGCGCTGTTCCCATGGGCGCTGTGGCTGTGCGTCAAGATATCTACGAGATATTCATGGAAAATGGAGGACCTCAATACCAACTGGAGCTTCCCCACGGCTATACCTACTCTGGGCACCCACTAGCCTGCGCAGCGGCATTGGCGACACTGGATATTTTAAAGAAAGAAAATTTATTTGAGAGATCTGCGGAGCTTGCCCATATCCTGGAAGACCATATCCATCAACTCAATGGATTACCGTTAATAGAAGATATTCGTAATTGTGGACTTGCCGCAGGCCTGACAATCGAACCAGCTCCGGATGAGCCATTACTCAGGCCTTACTTAATTGCTATGAAGATGTGGGAAAAAGGCTTTTATATTCGCTACGGCGGCGACACATTGCAAATCGGCGTCCCATTTATAGCACAGGCAGAGGAAATTGACGGAGTTATCAACGCATTAGCGGAATCAATTACTGAGGTCGCAAACGGCCAGTAGCCAGAACCTATTCCTTCTCACTCTGTATAAAAGATTTCCCCTCCTGATACGGAAAATTTATATCGCCGCCTAGCTATCTTTAATGATACAAAGTAAATCGCAAATAGTAATTCAATAACTCTATATTAAAAATAGCGCCATGAACAAATATATTCGCCTTACAAATGTATTACTAAAGTACAAAGTGGTTATAGCGATTCTATGTGGTATTTTATTAAGTTCCTGTGAGCAAAGAACTACTAAGCAAGAAATAAGCTCACCAGCAAAGAAAATTTCATCTCCTATTAGAACCACAGCCCCAGGACTTTCAGAATCTTATGCTGACATTCGTCGTCAGCAAATTGCTGAAGTGGACTATCGGCTGAGCATCAATCTGGATAGTCAAGCTAAGAACTTCTCCGGAATTGTGCACGCAGATATCAATTTTAGAAAAATACTTGAACAGCCGCTCACTATCGATTTTTCCGGTGGTGCGGTTGATTCAATCCAGGTCGATGGAAGATCTGTTCCATTTGAGTACAACAACTACTTTATTTCTATTGATTATCAAAATCTACCAGAAAAATCCCACACGATTACGGTGAATTATCAACACCCGTACTCTAACAATGGCTCAGGATTACATCGCTTTAAAGACCCCAAAGACGAAAAGGTCTATTTATATACGGACTTTGAACCTTATGATGCCAATCGCCTATTCCCACATTTTGACCAACCCAATTTGAAAGCACGCTACACCCTGGATGTAAAGGCTCCAAAAGACTGGGTAGTAGTTAGCGCGGAAAGAGAGGAGAGAGTAGAAGAGAAAAGAAAATCAAACCACTGGTTTTTTCCTCAAACCAAGAAATTCTCATCTTACATATTCTCTTTACATGCAGGTCCTTACCACATCTGGGAAGACAAAGCAGGAGATATTCCCCTTCGCTTAATGGCAAGACAGAGCCTGGCAAATTACGTAAAAACAGAAGACTGGTTTACCTTCACCAAGCAATCCTTTGAGTTCTTTCAGCCCTACTTTGAAATTGATTATCCATTTAAAAAATATGATCAAATACTAGTACCTGATTTTAACGCCGGCGCTATGGAAAATGTTGGGGCTGTAACATTTAACGATTCTTACATATCCCGAGGAAAAAAGACCCAGGCCCAGCGGATGCGCCTCACCAATGTTATTGCCCATGAGCTGGCCCATCAATGGTTTGGTAATTTGGTCACCATGAATTGGTGGGATGACCTTTGGCTCAATGAGAGCTTTGCCACTTACATGGCCAATCTGGCTCTAGCCGAAAATAGCGAATTCACTACCGCTTGGGAGAACTATTACTTAGGCGCCAAGCAATGGGCCTACCACACTGATCAACGCCCCACTACCCACGCTATTCAACTACCAGTCAACAATACTGACGAAGCCTTTGCCAATTTTGATGGAATTACTTATGGCAAAGGCGGCTCAGTACTCAAGCAATTGCCCTACTATTTGGGCAAAGAAGAATTTCGTAAAGGCGTCAGTAATTACTTAAAGGCCTTATCTTATGACAATTCGACCCTCAATGACTTTATCAACCACCTGGGCAAAGCTGCGGATAAAGATCTTAATTCCTGGCAGCAACAGTGGCTTTACCAGGCCGGCCTCAACACAATTGAAGCCAGCTTCCAGTGCGATGATGACCAAATCAATCATCTGGTAATTCAGCAAACAGCACCAGAGGAATACCCGATATTAAGGGAACAGCGCACACAGCTGGGGTTTTACCAAATGAAAGCTGGAAGTATGAAACGGGTTGCAACCCTTCCAGTGCTTTATAGTGGCGCCAGAACTGAAGTAAAAGAAGCCGTGGGGCTGCCCTGCCCAGAGGGGCTATACCCCAATGAAGAAGATTGGGCCTATGTGAAGGTAAATCTGGATGAAGTTACCATCAAGAATATGGCTCAGCATATCAATGATATTGAAGAGCCGTTTGCACGACTAATGTTCTGGCAAAGCCTATTTGATAGCACCTATGACGCAAAACTGCCTCTGGATGATTATATTAGTTTTATAGTGAATAATGGCGTCGACGAAAGAGACATCAACATTATTCGTTTGAATGCCAGATATATTGAGTTCACATACGATTTCCTGACTCAAATCCCCCTAAGCACAAAGCGTCGTAACGAACTTACTCAGACTGTTGAGAGCTTTGTCTGGGGGCAACTACTAGAGGCGGCTGAAGGTAGTGATCAACAAAAAGTCTGGTTTGGTATTTTTACCAATATCGCCCACTCCACTCCAGCATTAAGTCATGCTAGAGACCTGTTAATGGGAGAGTTTGCCATTAAAGGACTGGAACTCGATCCTGATATGCGCTGGAAACTTATCAAGTTGCAGAATCGTTATCTATTCTCAGATTATGAGCAGGCAATCACAAGAGAATTGGCAAAAGATAACTCCGACAGATCTAAACTCAACGCACTATCTGCTGAAGTTATTCGCCCCCAGTCCGAAAACAAATCAAAGTGGGTAGATAACCTTATATCTAGTCGAGACAAATTCAAGTTAAGCGAAATTCGAAAAATTACAGAGTCCCTTTTTGCACCAGAGCAAATAGAGCTATTTAACATCCACGGTCAACCGATTTTTGATTCACTGGCTCAAGTCAATGAAGATGAATCTCAGGAATTGCTTACTGCTTATGCTTACGCCCTACCGCTAATGTGTTCTAGAGAAAATGTAAATGAGATTACTAAGTCACTAAAAGAAAAACCACAACTTAAGCCCATATTGGTAAAAGCACTAAAAAATCATCGCTACTCCGGTGAACGCTGTATCAATATCGGGAAGCGATTACTCTAAATCTTCTTTAAACTAGCTATTAATGTTGAACTAAGGGCAATATCCAGCCCTTAGTTTCCCTTACCAGGCTTTTGGCTGGGTATTACGCGTAATAAAACGGTGCAAAAAATATATATTTTATCTCTATGCCCCCTAATAAAGCATATCTATTGCACCAGCCAAATTATACTTATCCTTCTCTAAAAATCTTGCTACAGTGACATTTAAAAGCCTAAAAGTTTAACGGGCGTTCCTATTTAAACCATTGTTTTAAAAAGAAAGACAATCAAATAAAGATGTATATATCAGTACAATTAGACGACCTGTCCGACGGTTCCATTAACAATCTTCTTGAAGCTCATCTACGGGAAATGTACCGACATTCCCCATCTGGAAGCGTTCACGCACTAAATCCTGATGAGTTAAATGACCCCATGATTACCTTTTGGGGAGCGAGAATTGATGGAGTTTTGGCCGGCTGTGGTGCCCTAAAAGAGATCACCCCTGATTTGGGCGAAATAAAATCCATGAAAACTCATTCTCTATTCCTGCGCAAAGGTGTTGCCCGCGCTTTGATAGAAAGAATATTGGAGGAGGCAAAGCAACGTAAATATAAACAGATAAAGCTGGAGACAGGTCGCGCTGAAGCTTTTGCTCCCGCAATCGCCCTCTATCGCCGTTATGGATTTGAAGATTGCGACCCTTTCAGTCACTATAAAAATGACCCTTTTAGCCTATTTTTAGGTAAAAAATTATAATCAATAGGTATTCCTTATCAGTCAGTGTGAGAGTTTTTATTACCATGGCGCTATCCAGAAGATCATTTATTAAATATTCCAGCTTAGCTTCCCTAACTTTCGGTGGAGTCAATCTAACCGCTAAAGAGGCTAATTCCAGCCTATCTATATCAAGCCTTCCCAGCCTGGAAATACCTTTACAGGAGATATACCCCACAGTTTTTTCTGGCGAGATCTATGTAGCAGGGGGATTTATCCCATCGGATACAGCGGTTTTCTTCGGTCTCTCTCCAACTAAACAAACACATATCTTTTCTCCAAGGGAACAAAACTGGAGACCAGGACCCAATTTACCTGAGTCAAGACATCACCTCGGTATGGCCAGTAACTCCAACAGCCTATATGGCATCGGTGGATTTTTTGGCGATTCTGATAGCGCCTGGCAAGCCCGAAATACCGTCTATAAACTTTCCAGCGAATATAAGCATTGGATAGAAACCAGCCCTCTCCCCCGGCCCTTGGCTGAATCTATTTACATCAACATTGGGGAGAACATCCATGTCATTGGCGGTAAGGCCCCCAATGAACAGTCTAAAAATAGAGATACAAATTTTCATTATGTGCTTACAAGAGGGGATCATTGGGAGCAAGTAGCGCCAGCCAGTATCAAGCGAAACTCCGCAGGTGGGGCAACTTTAAATAACAGAATTTATGTAGTTGGTGGCCGCCAGGTTAGCGACAATGGTCGCAAGGCCAGGAATCTAACTTATGCCGAAGTTTATGACCCCAGCCTGGATAAATGGGAAAAGATCCGCCCCCTCCCCCAGGCTGCTGCCGGGCTCACAGCAACCCCATTAAATAATAAATTAATAGTTACCGGCGGTGAGGCATTTGGCCCCAATGGCAACTGGAAGACCGGTACTGCATTTAACAATATTTGGATTTACGATCCAGTCACAGATAATTGGAACAATCAGGGTCATTTGCCCCAGGCACGGCACGGTCACGGAGCAGTAGCCCTAGGAGAAAGCCTTTACTTGATTGGTGGAGCCTCTAAAGTTGGGCCGCAAGAAACTCTCGCCTCCGCAATACAGCTGCGCTGGAGCTAAAGGGCAATCAATAAAGTACCCTTGAGCAAACCCACAATGCCTCTGGCTTGCAGAGGCCCACTGATGGGATGCATTAATTAATCGGGAGCAATGCTGCCATCAATATCTGTATAGTTCTGATGGCGCTCAACTCCTAAATATCCAATATATCTATCCCGTATCTCACGCACATAATTAACTGGCTCCCTGCCGCGCACGTAACCAAAACGACTATCGCGATAGTATTCAGGCTGGGACAACAGCAACATGGCCTCTTCAACATGGCCAAACCACTGGTTAGGGTCCCACTTCAGTCGTCGGGCTAACGTCCTGGCATCCCTGACATGGCCGTGACCCGCATTATATGCAGCCAGGGTAAAATAGATCTTCTGCTCTAGGGGTATATTGTCGGGAAAACGTTTATCCAGCCACCCCAGATAAGATACACCTGCGCGGATACCGTTTTCAGGATCATACAAATTGTTAACTCCCATTTGCCGTGCAGTCCGCGGTAATACCTGCATCAAGCCCTGAGCTCCGGCAAAAGAGCGCGCTTGGGGGTTAAATTGACTCTCCTGGTACATCTGCGCAACCACCATACGCCAATCCCGATCGGTAGCCTCAGTATATTTCTTTACTATGGGATCAAAGGGCGATAGTTCATCAGTGCTGCGCAGGCGCTGCCCTTGATGTCGGAGGATACGCTTTTGCTCCTTGAAATATTTATTGTAAGTAACGTTAAAGAACAGGTCCCGATTGTGCTTGTTCAGAAAGTTATTCAGTTGTTCCAGTAATACCGGCTGGCCAGTTCGAACGGCCCAGGTGATATCTCGCTCCCCTGGCAACTCCCCCACTACAGTAAAGTCATCCCGGTAAGTGCTCTCAATGGCGGCCAAGTGTGAGTCAACTACGGTATAGGGAAAAATACCCCTGGCTACTGCATCAATAAGAAACTCACTGGTAGCGCCTTTTAAACGATGGATCTGTAGCGGCACCATATCTTGCCCGTGCTGCTTTTCCATTATTTTGACCAGACTCTCGTGATAGCTCGTGGTGGGATTAACCACTACTGTTTGCCCTGAAAGCAGGATCTCGGGAAGGGGTAGCTCTTTATCAAGCACATTTGATTTTGCGGCTACTACCTGTTCCGTAACTGTCATATAAGGCTTGGAAAATGCCAATCCCTGCTGGCGGCGGGCCTCGGTAACGGTAAGGGATGCAGCAATCATGTCCCCCATTCCATCATTCAATGCTTCGACCAAATCCTGATCTTTATCGGGCACAACCATGCTCAGGCGTAATTTATGGTCACGGGCAAACTTCCTTAGCAGATCGTAATCAAACCCCATCAACTCACCGCGCCAGATAAAGTAGGAAGCGGGGTGATTGCGAGTGAGCACCCTTAAAGTTCCGCTCTCCTTTATTGCCTGCCAATCTCTCAGTGGCTGCTCTCGGTTCTGACTGGCCAATACCAATTCTGCGGTAAAGAACTCATTCAACTCACGCCTCAAAGCGATAGCATTTTTGCGTACAGCCCAGGCGATAGGCCTGCGGGAATCGAGTTCTGTGGTGGCTGTGAGTTGAGGGTAATCAGTTAGAAGTACATCGGCCAAATTACTATCAATAATTGTTGCGGGGTATTCACCCGCTGCTACAGCCGCGATAAGCTCGCTGGTTGCAACCGGCTTATCGAGGTAAGTGATTCTGTAATTTTCCGTATCGGCTCGCTGCTCCAGGGTTTCAGCAAATGCACTGCCCCGCCGCAGCACGACTTGTAAGGGCACAGCCTCTTCCACCTCGAACTCTTTATGAGTAATTAGCAACTCATCAACATATTGTAATGGGCGGGTAAAACCCAGTAATAACTTGCGTTCTTCGGTGCGGGAAAAATTGGTGGCAATTACATCCCCACGTCCATCAACAACCGCTGGAATTAAATCGGAAAAGTTATCTACGTAAACCCACTGAGGCTTTAATCCGCGGCTACGAGCAAAACTTTCCGCAAGTTTTCGCCACTCTGTTGCAGGTAGTCCTTCTCGTGGTAAGGCGCTCTCCTGGGGGCCCCTTGGGGCCAACAGGCGCAATACACCTCGCTCTAACAGGGCTGGCAAATCTCCTTGCTCTACATAATTTTCAAACTGCGGCTTTGCGGGCTGTTTATTCTGCGGCGTTGGTATCGGTTGTTGGGGAGATTCCGTTAAAACCTGTGAGTTTTCTACAACAGGATCTCTATTACTCTCGCATGCGGCAAGCAGCAATATTAAGACAAATAGCGGAAATATAACGAAAAACCGTTTTCTGCTCACAGTGCACCCTTTCTTATTCTATGAGAAGCATTACCCTTAACGCGCACGCTATGCTTCACAATATGGAATTGCCGCTGTTACAGAAATCGTACCAGTTTGCTGGGAAATTATCCCCTAAAAAAAAGCCCGGCAAAATCAATTGCCGGGCAAATATACGTTGGCGAATGTCGGATGTCTCTTACACAGAGTGACAAGCCTTTTTTATTCAGTGAGCGCTCTTATGGTTGCTATGATGACTTGGGTTTTCCCTTCAGCTCTGCCAACCTCATTTTTATTTCTTTGTTCTGCTCCTCGTCTGGAAGCTCGAACATCAGCGGCTTCGCCACTCGGGCAAAATACTCCGCATCTTTCTTTTGGTAGAGCTCTTCTGCCAGCCACTGGGCAATATGCAGCTCACGGGGGGCACGCTTGTAAGCCTGCTCCAGCTTTTCCAGATATTCCTCTCGGGGGTAATCCAGCATCTCCATAGCCATCGCCAGGCCAAACCAGTGAGATGCATTTTTCGGTTCTTCCTTCACCAGGAAGTCGAACTCCTCCCGCGCCATTTTCAAGCTGCGAAGATCCCGCTTACTACCGGGCGCCACCGCCTGCTGATTAACCGTTAACCAGGCATGGGCACTCAAGTACCAGAGCTGGCCTCGGTCCTTAGTGGGGACACTGGCCAAAAGGTGGCTGGCCTGGGGGAAATTACCCAATCGCAGATCGGCACTCGCTTTAATCGCAGCCAGCTCAGTACTGTAAATACCCGTGCTGTAGGCATACTCAATCAACTCATCCAAAGCCAGCAGGTTGTAACCGGACTGGGCGATAAATCCAGCCAGGATGCTCACCGACTCTCTTTTGCTGAGGCGTTTAACCCTAGGGCTGGCCTCTTTAAAGTCCGCGGGGATAGCGCCACTAAAATGTTCAAAGCTATCCGCCTTATAAGTGGCGACATAGGCCTTTTCAATGTCTTTCACCGACATCCCCAGCGCTTCTTCCAGGGCAAGTACTGGGTCGGCACCATCGTTATAGGCTTTGACGAAATTATCGAAATTATCCTGCTTGCCGCTTTTCATCATCAACCAGTGAGACAGAATCCAACCTCCGGCATAGACATCCGCCTTTTCGTCCGCATCGGTGTTGTACACTGTCGCACGCAACAGGTCTTCCAGCGGCATAAGCCCGGTATACATCAGGGTCATAGCCCGCTCGCTGGGAATGGAGCCAATTTCGTAGGTACCTTTTTCCGGGAATGACATGGTTGCCATAAATTCAGCAAACCCCTCGCTATACCAATAGGGGTAGTGGGTAGTGTTGCCGTTATAGCTCAGAAAATGGGTGTATTCGTGGAACAGGAATTCGCGTGCTTTGAGCTGCCTCTCAACGCTGCGGCCATCCAGGTTTACCAGGGCATAGTTACCCTCCGCAGAGGTATCGAACAAACCGTTGGTCATATCCGCCAGCTCAACACCCACCAGGTTTGCATAGGTGTCCCGGTCTGCGGCCGCATAAATAGTTAATCGCTCACTTTTTGGATCTGCATCGAGTAACTCCAGGGCCACTGCGCGATAGCGCTCCAGGTCTGCTACCAGACTTTTGACTGCGTTGGGATCACCGTCGGTAATCACGCGAAAATTATCACTGTCGACTTCATACCAGGTCACCTCCCCCAAACCACGCGGCGCGGCGTAGGCTGAAGCGATAAATCCGAAACAAAGTACTAATAGAACAACTGAACGAGAAACCATAGTTCGGGCCACCGAGTCATTGTTGCTGAAGCCCTCCCTAGCTGATTAGCGAAGACGACACAGTACCGGTTTTCACTGATCAAAAAAAGATCAATTTGATCGCAAAACAGCTTTTCGCCTGTTTTTGTGTGACCGGAAAGACACAAAATAGATAGCTGTTCACAAACAGTTTTCTGCAGCAGATTGCGACATGAAGCGAGACAAACGTCTCAAATTTAGCCCTATTTACGTACAAAACTAGGATGAACTCCTATAGTACGGGGTCGACCAAGGAGGGAATCCTGGTCAAAAAAATAATAATGATTTCATCAGATGAGAGAAAACTAATGAATACCAAGCCACTACTGGCGCTGCTTGGCGGCGCCCTAATGTCTGCTCATGCCTGGTCGGCACCGGAATATATCGCCGACGTGGATATTACTTCTTTTGACGGTACGGTCCTGGATGCGAACTTATTTATCCCGGAGACTCCCGCACCAGCAGACGGTTACCCCACCGTTATTTTTACCAACAGCTGGGGGCTGGAGAAGCACCAGTACCACTTCCAGGCCAAAGAGCTGGCAGAAAACGGCTACCTGGTGCTCAGCTACTCCACCCGGGGATTTGGGCACTCGGGAGGACTTGTTGACGTCGCAGGGGATAACAGCCTTAACGATGTGGGAGTCCTGATCGACTGGCTGGAAACCAATTACCCGGTGGGCAAGCTGGGTATGGCCGGAATTTCCTACGGCGGTGGAATTTCACTACTGAGTGCCGCCAAGCACCCACGCGTCGATGCAGTAGCTGCGCTATCCGGTTGGGCAGATGTAGTGGAAGCTTTGTACCCCAATGAAACCGTCAACCTGGTATGGGGCACGCTGCTTGTTACTACGGCCTTCCAGAAAGAGGCCGAACTCGAGCAGGTATGGAGCAACCTGCGCGACGGCGAAAATATGGAACAGGTAATTAATTTCGGTGCTGAGCGCTCCGCAATGAGTTACGTGGACGAAATCAATCAAAACGGCACAGCGGTGTTGCTCTCAAACAATTTCGCCGACTACCTGTTTAAGCCGAATAGCATGACCGATTTCTACTCCCTGCTCGAAGGGCCCAAGAAACTCATGCTAAACCCCGGCACCCACGCGATTACCGAGACTCTTACCGGTAACAACGGCCATATCTGGTCCACCAGTTTCCGCTGGTTCGACCACCACCTTAAAGGCGAGGACAACGGGATCGACACCGAACCCAAGGTGGATATGACTGTGCGCATCAGCAATGAGCTGGAGCAATTCGAGGACTACCCAGTAACGGACGAAAGCACCACCTGGTACCTGCAGCCACGCTTTACCATGTTTAACAATGCAAAAATGGAGAGCGACAAGTACGACGGTTGGAGCTGGAGTAACGAATTCCACGGCGGCTCAGATACCTTTGCAGGCACCGGTATCCCGCTGGTTTCCGATGCACTGGAAGGCTTCGGTATCCCCGTTTACGCGCCCATGATCGCTATCAACGGCTACTACGCCATCGAGTACAAATCACCGATTCAGTGGGAAACCCTGAAGATTCGCGGCGAACCCAAACTCGAAATGTGGGTGGAACCCAGCAAAAAAGAAGTGCAACTCAACGTGCACCTCTACGATGTGGGTCCGCTGGGATTGGGACGCCTGATAACTCACGCCCCCATTACCCTGCATTCAGACAAGTCTGGGCAAAAACAAAAGTTCGAAGTGGACTTTTTCACCACCAGCTACGATGTCCCGGTTGGCCACCGTGTAGTATTGGCCATCGATACTCAGGGGTACATCTACCAGAAGCCGGAAAATACCAATTACACCATCACAGTGCCCTACAGCAGCAGCAAGGTCTCTAGCCTGACCGTACCGCACCTGTAGGTCTCCCCACAGAAACCCGGCATCCACTGCCGGGTTTCCTCCCACCGTCCCCTCAACCCAACTATTTGCATCGCGTAATTTTTCTCCAAAGCGGTACAATCAGCCTTTTGGCTGAGTGCTCCCCCTACCATGAAAAAGAACATCCCGCTCGCCCTGCTAACTGCGGCCCTGCTCTCAGTAGCAGGTTGTAACCCCGCAGAAAAAGCATCGGAACCAGCAAAAACCAGTACCGCCCAGGAAGTCGAGGCTAAAGGCCTCGATTTTGATAAGGCTCCCGAAGGGCGCCTGCCCGAGGGCACTACCCCCTTGGATTACCAACTGGAACTGGTGCTGGACCCTCGCAAAGACACCTTCACCGGCAAGGTGGATATCGATATCCAGCTGGCGGAGGGTGCCCGACATATTTGGCTGCATGGCAAAAACCTGGATGTGCGCGAAGTCTACGCACAGCTCGATGACGGCCGCCAGATTCCGGCCGAATACCGGGAAGTACTGGACAGTGGTGTTGCCGCAGTAGAGTTTGCGGAGAAGATCGATGCGGGCACTTTCAAACTGCACATCGACTACAGTGCTGCATTTGATCGCAACCTGGCCGGGCTTTTTAAGGTCGAGGAGCAGGGCGATGCCTATGCCCTGGCAAAATCTGAATCGATCCAGGCCCGCAAGTATTTACCCGGTTTCGACGAGCCAGGCCTGAAAGCGCCCTTTACTGTCAGCCTGACAATACCCGAAGGCTACGCAGCGATTAGCAATGGGCCCGAGCTGAAGCGCGAAGCGGCAGGTGACGGCATGGAGAAAGTCACTTTCGCCACCACACCACCGATGTCCACCTATTTGCTGTCCCTGTCTGTCGGCCCCTTTGACCAGGTTGAGCGCCCAGCCATTCCGCCGAGTAAATACCGCAAAGACCCCATTCCCCTGCGCGGCTTCGCCCGTAAAGGTCGCGGTGAGGATATGAACTACATCCTCGATATCACCCCCAAAATGGTGGAGACCTTCGAGACCCAGCTGCAACGCCCCTACCCATTCAAGAAGCTGGACATTATTGCCGCCCCCCAGTGGCCCAGTGGCGCTACTGAATTGTCCGCGGCAATTACCTATCGCGAACAGCGTATCCTGGTGGGCGACAACCCGGCTCCCGGCACCCGCCTGGCTCTCGTAGAAGTTCATGCGCACGAAATTGCCCATATGTGGTTTGGCAATCAGGTCACCCCTCCCTGGTGGGACGACCTATGGCTGAAGGAAGGTTTTGCTACCTGGGGGGAGGCGCTGGCCCTCACCATTATGGAACCTGAAGAGGGGCACGACCTCAACGCAGCGACTTATGCGATCGGCGCCATGCAGCTAGACTCCCTGGCCAGCACCCGCGCCATTCGTGAGCCCATCGCGGACAACAACAATATTCGCAACGCCTACGATTCGATCACTTACTCGAAGAGCCTGGGCGTTATCCACATGGTGGACACCTATTTCGGAGCGGAAAACTTCCGCCCGGCACTGGGACGTTACCTGGAAACCTTCTCCGACAGCGTGGCCGACTCACCACCCTTCTACAAAGTGATCGGCCAGGAAACCAACACCCCGGAACTGACCGAGACTTTCCGCAGTTTTGTCGAGCAAAAAGGGGTTCCACAACTGGATATCTCCATGGACTGCAATAGCGACGGCAAGGCCTCGCTAGTGGTTCAGCAGAGCCGTTACAAGCCACTCGGCTCCCCTATCGCCGACGCCAGCGATAAATGGAGCATCCCCTTCTGCTTCAGCACCAATAGCGGCGTGCAGCAGTGCCAGATCCTGACCGAGCCAAGGGAGACCCTGGAGATTACCGGCAGTGTCTGCCCAAATTGGGTAATGCCCAATGCCCAGGGCAGCGGCTACTACCGCTGGAATCTTCCCAAGGCGCAGTGGCAGGCACTGATTAAACAATTTGCCCAGTTCTCTGCCACTGAGCAGCTGTCCATTATTGACAGCGCCTTCTCAGCTTTCGAGGCCGGCAATCTCACCGCAGTACCACTCCTCGAAGTAGTGCGCAAATCCGCAGTGGCGGACAAGCGCCAGGTGATCACCATGCCACTGCGCTACCTGCAGAAGTACCGGGATAACTACCTGGGTGAATCCCAGCGCTCTGCATTCCTGAACTTTGCCCAGAACTTGTATCTGCCGATACTAAATCGCAGCGCCAATAGCAGTGATAGCGACCAGCAGATGCTGCACAGCGACCTGCTAACCTTTATGGCGCAAGTTGCAGAAGATCCTGACTCACGCAAGCAGTTACAGGAAATGGCAACCGCCTTTACCGGCTTTAAACAGGAACGGGATGCGAAGGCGTTAAGCTCTGACCTATACCAGGCAGCCCTGAGTGTGGCAGTACAGGATGCGGGGGAGGATTTCCTCGCACACCTGATCAAAGTCCGCGCCGAGCTGGATGATCCCCGCTTTGAAAATGCCAGTGCCAATGCCATCGGTACCAGCAACAATCCCAAGCAAGTGGAAACCATTCAAGCATTAGCGCTCAGCGATGAAATGGGGCCGAGAGAATCATTTGGCCTGATCCATTACGCCCTGGCCCAGCCCAGGGTTCAGGAACAGCACTGGGAGTGGCTGCAACAGAACTTTGACAAGGTAGTAGATAAGATTCCGGCCCAGATCCGCCGCCGCACCCCATCACTTGCCGCTGCCTTCTGCGATAAACAGCACCTGGGCGAACTGCAACAACTCTTTGCCCAGCAAGGTGATTTAGCCCCCGGATACCAGCGCAGCCTCGCGCAAGCCGAGGAGCGAATCCAGCTGTGTATGGCACTGGAGAAAAAAGGCAAAGCGTTAATGGGGGCATTGCCGAAGGCAGTCAATCTCGCCGCTAAGCAATAAAAAACAGAAGTTGTTATTTAAATAGCAATTCGAAAAGGCCGGTATTACTAAGCAATACCGGCCTTTTTTATTACTGAGCGTATTTGAGTTAAACGGTTATGAAGAAGCGGATTTATTGTGCTTGCGCAGTCGGAAAGATAACCAGATCAATGGCAGTCCCAAAATAATCGCATAGGCACCGATTACCCAGAGTAACGCCAGAGCACCAGCCCCGGGGCTGACTAAAATCGCAACTCCGAAAATCACCGAGAGAACACCAATAGCGATCAAAAGCCACTCGTTATCAATTTCCTTGCGCAGGCGAACAGCACCGACAATCTCAAAGATACCCCTCACCAGGGCCCAGGCACCGATAAAAACGACCAACACTAAAGCGGTAACCTGCGGAAAAATAAAAGTCACAATTCCCGCAGCTAAACTTATCAGCCCCGAGATAATCAACCACCACAGTGGAGTGGACTTATGCCGCCCCATCACCGCTGCAACCAGGGAAAAAATACCATCCAGGAAAGCGTAAACCCCAAAAAGCAGCACCAGGGTCAACAGGGACAATCCCGGCCAGACAAAAGTCAGCACGCCGAAAATCACCGCGACAATACCGCGTAGCAGGAGTAGCCACCAGTTTGCAGACAACACCTGCAAAATAGGTCCGGTCGCCAGGGGAGGAGTGTCAGCGGGCATAGAAAAGTCCCCAGGTTGAGTAACTTTCCATATTGAAGAGTCCCTTACCATCAGGGAATTGAATTTTTCCCCGGCGGTTTTTAAGGAGCATCTGAATAACTCCTTAAGGCAGCCTACGAGCGCGGCCAGGCAGTCGACTCTGCAAAGACTGTGACCGCGCCGCAGACCACTATTTTCAGTGTAGCTCTAAACGACAATAGGGAAGTTACGCAAACTGCCCTGCGGGTCATGAAAGGAGAATGGGGAAGAATACGTTCGAGAGAACGGCAGCCCGAACGGGCTGCCGCAGTAGCATAATCAGGCCAGAGCGCCGATCACACCACGCAGTTTATCCACAACGGCATCGATCTCATGCTTCTCGATAATCAGCGGTGGGGACATACACAGGGCATCGCCAATACCACGAGCCATCACTCCAGCTTCCCAGGCCATACCAGAGACTTTAGCTCCGTATTTCCCTTTCAGGTCCTGCGGCGCACGCAACTCAATAGCGCCCACTAAACCGTAATTGCGCACATCGATCACATTGTCCAGGTCAGCCAGGCTGTGTAAGGCATTTTCCCAGTGCTGGCCAATTTCACCGGCAGCGCGGGTCAACAGGCCTTCGCGCTCGTAAATATCCAGAGTCGCCATACCCGCAGCACAGGCAACCGGATGTGCTGAGTAGGTATAACCGTGGAAGAATTCCACCGCACCATCGGGAGCCGCATTCATCACGGTTTTATAAATTTCGTCGCTGACAAATACCGCACTCAGGGGCACTGTGGCATTGGTAATCCCCTTCGCAGAGGTGATCATATCCGGGGTCACACCGAACTCCGTGGAGGCAAATGCAGAACCGGTACGGCCCCAGCCGGAGATAACTTCATCAAAAATCAGCAGCAGGTCGTGCTTATCACAAATTTCCCTCAGGCGTTGCAGGTAGCCTTTGGGAGGCAGAACCACACCGCCGGCACCGGCAAACGGCTCAACAATCACAGCGGCAATCTGGTCGGCACCGTGGAAAGCTACCAGTCTCTCCAGGTCTTCGGCCAACTCAATACCGTGCTCCGGCAGGCCACGACTGAATGCATTGCGTTCGATATCCAGGGTGTGACGCATATGGTTGGCTTTCACCGGCTGGCCAAAACCCTGGTAGTTGGGAGGAATACCGCCCACAGAAATACCGCCGAAGTTTACTCCGTGATAACCCTTCTCACGGCCGATAAACATAGTGCGAGTGCCCTTGCCGCGTACACGCTGGTATTGCAGGGCAATTTTCAGGGCGCTCTCAACTGCCTCGGAACCGGAATTACCGAAGAACACATGGTCCAGGCCATCGGGAGTGTGCTTTACCAGACGCTCGGAATACTCAAAACCCAACTCGTGACCAAAATTAAAAATAGAGCTGTAGTCGAGTGTTTTTGCCTGTTGGTAAATTGCCTCTGCAATTTCAGAACGGCAGTGACCCGCATTGCTGCACCACAAACCCGCAGTCGCATCAATAACCTGGCGACCGCCTTTCTCCGTGAGATAAATCCCCTCGGCGTGCTCTACAATTCTCGGTGCAGACTTAAAGGTGCGGTTGGGGGTAAACGGCATCCAGAAAGCATCGGTTTGCATCTCAGACATAGTATTAATCTCCGCAAGTTCCCTGAAGTTTCAAACTCTTAAGTAGGGGAGCCACAGGCTCCCGAAAATCTGTTCGGGCGCTTGTCACCTAGGACAAGCACAGGCCAGTTGTGTTCAGACCGGGGCTCAGGCCCCGAAACAGCAATATTTGGTCTCGTAAAATTCGGCCATACCCTCGACGCCGCCCTCGCGGCCAATGCCGGATTCTTTAACACCACCGAAAGGTGCCACAGTGGTGGAGAAAACCCCGGTGTTACAGGCAATCATGCCGTAGTCGAGCACCTCTACCACACGATTGGCACGGCGAATGTTTTCACTCATCACGTAAGCTGCCAAGCCGTAGGGCGTTTCATTGGCACGGCGAACCACATCTTCCTCATCGGAAAACTTCTGTATCGCCGCCAGAGGGCCAAAAATTTCCTCCTGGGCGATACGCATGGTATCGGTAACTCCAGTGAGGATGGTTGGCGCAAAAAAGTTATCGCCATTGGCCAGCTGCTCACCGCCAATTTCAATTTTTGCTCCGGCCTCAACCGCGTCCTGTACCAGTCCCTGAACCCGGTCCACAGCCCTGCGGAAGATCATCGGACCCATATTGACCCCTTCCTCGGTAGCGTGGCCGATCTTCAGGGCGGCAACCTGCTCGCGCAGCTTTTCCACAAACTCATCGTGCACGGATTCGTGCACGTAAATACGGTTGGTGGCCACGCACACCTGGCCCGCATTGCGGAATTTGGTCGCCATACAGGCGCTGACTGCGGTATCCATATCCGCATCGTCAAATACGATAAACGGCGCGTTGCCGCCGAGTTCCATGGACATTTTTTTCACGGTGCTGGCGCACTGGGACATCAACAGCTTGCCCACAGCAGTGGAGCCGGTAAAGGTGAATTTGGCCACACGGGGATCTTGGGTCAGAACCTTGCCAATTCCCGGAGAATCACTGCCGGTAACTACATTGATAGTCCCCTTGGGCAGGCCCGCTTCTTCCGCTAACTGGCACAGTGCCAACGCAGATAGTGGCGTCTCCAGGGCCGGTTTGATCACCACAGTACAGCCCGCCGCCAGTGCCGGACCCGCCTTGCGGGTAATCATGGCGTTGGGGAAGTTCCAAGGAGTAATACAGGACACCACACCCACCGGCTGGCGGATGGTATTCAGGCGCATGGCCGGGTTGTGAGTCGGGATTGTCTGGCCGTAAGCCCGGCGGCACTCTTCCGCGAACCACTCAATAAAGGAAGCCCCGTAGATAATTTCACCTTTCGCTTCCGCTACCGGCTTGCCCTGCTCCAGGCTAAGGATCATTGCCAGGTCATCGCTGTTATCCACGATCAGCTGGTACCAGCGCTTGAGAACCGCAGCTCTCTCACCGGCTGTACGGCGGCTCCAAGCGGGGAAGGCTTCACTGGCAGCCGCCACCGCCGCCTCGGCATCCTCTGCGGTACCGTCGGCCACACGGCCCAGCAACTCGCCATTTGCCGGGTCACATACATCTACAGTGGCGGCAGCGTCACGCCATTCGCCCGCTATATAGTTCTGAAATTTCAACAGGTCCGAATTTGCAAGTTTCACAGGGAAATTCCTAGTAAATAGATGTTATTAGTAGTATGCGGCGATTCTGGCCGCAGCTGACTGAGGAGAATAGTAGTATTTTTCCAACTAAAGTTTATATTTATCAAACTTTAATCGAATCCGCAGCCCGCAGCGCCGGAAACAACCTGGAAGTGCAGCTATGAGCAAAACCAAAAGCGCCCTGGGAGGCCGCCTCAGCGATATGGATTTGCGCCTGCTGCGCGTCTTCCGCGAAGTAGTGCACGCCGGGGGCATCACCCCTGCCGAAGTCACCCTGAATATCAGCCGCTCCACGATCAGTGTGCATATCTCCGACCTGGAGACACGGCTGGGTATGCAGTTGTGCTTACGCTCTCGAGGCAGAGCCGACTTCAAACTGACCCCGGAGGGGGAGGCCTTGTATAGGGCTATTTTGGAGCTCGATGGGCACCTGGATACCTTCAAAAGCCAGGTCAATGCAATCCAATCCCAACTCACCGGTACCCTGCGCCTGGTAATGCCCGACGATGTATTGGAAATACCGCAACTGAACTTGCCCGGAACTATCACCCAACTGCGTGAGAAGGCCCCGCAGCTCCACCTGGAAGTACAACTGGCCGCCCCTCAGGAACTCGAGTTGGAAATCCTCGCAGGCCGCGCCGATATCGGTATCAACCCCCTGCACTCACGCCGACCGGGGCTGGAGTACCAACCCCTGTTTTATCACCAATCGATTCTCTATTGCAGTAACAGCCACCCCTGTGCCCAGGTGTCAGCTATTGATGAGGAGCTACTCACCCAGCAGGAGTTAGCTGCGCCCAGTCATACTGTTCTCTCTGGTGCGGCGCACCTGTATCGATTGTTTCCCAAGCGATCCACAGCCAACCATATGGCGGCCAGGTTGGCGATGATACTTTCTGGGTGCTTTGTGGGTTTCCTACCGGAATACCTGGCCCGCAGATATGTCGGAGAAGGAACCCTGCTCCCCCTGCTACCGGAAAAGTTTCACTACCAAATACAAAATGCTGCCACCTTCAAAAAAAGTGCAACAACTCATCCCGCTGTGCAGCTTTTTTTGGAAGCCTTGCAAATCAATAGACAGATATAGCCACGGCTGTTTATCGCTAGTGATACTGAAATAATCGAGTCAAGAATCCAGTAAATAGAGAGATAAGCATTTCAAAAATTACCAACTACTTATGATCGATCCTCTATTGTGGAAATTATCATAATAATTAAATAAATTTAAACATAAAAACACAACCAAAAAACAAATCATCTGTAACTTAATGCGCCACAGTGGTAACCTCCTCCTCCAATAGAATTACAGGGATAACCCGTGATAGATTTTAAAAACTCACCAGTATTTAAACTGAAGCCTATAGATATCTCTGAATCCAGGGATGACTTTAATAAGTTCCTGATCGAGGGAGAGTTTATTTTTGCAGGTTTTAAAACTATTCGTGATCAGGTAGTTTTCACCAACAAACGCATTATTGCCGCCAATGTTCAGGGTATCACCGGCTCAAAAGTAGACTACACCTCTTTGCCTTTCAGCAAGATCCAGGCATTCTCTGTTGAGACCGCTGGCACTTTTGATCTGGACTGTGAAATAGAAATTTATTTAAGCGAGATCGGTAAGGTAAGGTTCGAAATAAGAGGTTCTTTCGATCTTATTCAGTTCAACAAATATATCAGCCAATACATATTGGACTGATATCAATTCTTAGTAAACACACAAAATAACTGGGGCTCAGCAGCTCCCACAACTTTATCAATCAACCCGATAGTAGAGAGGGATGTCCATGTCGCAAATCTGGTTAGAAAGCCTAATTACTGAAAATGCACAACAAGGCTTTGAACTTGCAATGAAACTATCCAGGATGGGAGTTAAATACACCCAGCCTTCAGATGAAGTACGGGGTAAGCTGAGGTCCGCCTATGAGGAAAATGCAGACAGCCTAATCGCCTCCTCTCAGGTTGTTGCCATTAACTTCCAAACCGTTGCAGCAGCCAATAATTACTGGCGCGGCTAAAGGGTTAAGAATGCGTTATCTTTGTAGAACGGGTAACGCATTCGAGGGAGCCTCTGAATAACTCCGTAATGCCTCTGCGGGCCTTGAAGGCTGCAGATGTTAGGCGCAGCTCGCCGCGAATGGCCGTAGCCCTTGGCAAGAGCTGCAACGCAGCAGCTGTAGCCTTCAAGGCCCGCCCTTCGGGGCTCGCAGAGCGATTCACACTCCGCGTTGCGACTTCTTGAAAGGTCTAGACATTCCTGCTAAGCCGCGCCTTGATTGTGAACCGCTTTGCAAGCCAGAGGTATCACGCAGTTATTCAGAGGCTCCCTAGATCTGCAAACATTCAAACAAATTCCCTTCATCTCCTCCTCAATAATTTATGGTCTTTTAGTACTACAAACACTCTGATTCTGTACTAAAAGTTAGCCATCACTATAGGTAGCTGCAAGATCGTCATATTCACTGTTGACGCTCTCGACCTTATTGATATTTATAAACATTGCGATACTGTCTTTGGCACAAGATAGATTAACTCAACGATCAGTAATGTTGCGCCTCAGATGGGAAGGTGAATGAGATGGAATACAATGACGATGAAAAGTACTTAATTCAACTTTGGGAAACCCATACCGAGGCCGAATTCGATCTAAAAGATGCCGACGCCGCAGTTGCTACCATGACAGAAAATCCCGTATTAATTCATGTACCGGTTAATACCGGCGCAACGGGAAAAGAACCCTTACGAAAATTTTATAGGGATATATTTATTCCTCAAATGCCAGCGGATATAAACTTACAGCTTCTTTCCCGCACCGTGGGCAAAGACAGCTTAGTGGATGAGTTTATTCTTCACTTTACCCATTCTATTCGTATGGATTGGTTCGCACCTGGTATCGAAGCAACAGGGAAGAAGCTATCAGTCCCCCATGTGGGAATTATTAGCTTCTCCAATAGAAAAATCAGCTCTGAGCATATTTACTGGGACCAAGCGACTGTATTGGATCAATTGGGTATATTGCAGTCAGGTCTACCAGTAACAGGAAGTAGTCAATGTCATCGCTTGCTAAATAGTAATGCTCCGGCAAATGAGCTGATACCGTAAACTTTATACCCAACGGGTAAAATCCAAGCCAACGCCCAGACTGACCAGCTGGTCATGTATAGACCGAGGAAAGTATCCATAACTGAATCTAAAACGTGAGGACTTGCGTCTAACTACTGTAATTTAAATAAATGATATAGCGATTAGGATTTGCGGTAACATCAGTAGATTACCGTTTTCACTAATAAATTTTACCGAATTGGTAGGGGTAGTTATGCGAACACTTGGAAATTTCCTCTGGTTTATCCTTGGCGGTGTCTTTATGGGACTCTGCTGGTGGTTTTGCTCGCTGATTGCCTTTATCAGTATTATTGGTATTCCCTGGGGAAGAGCCTGCTTTGTAATCGGCAAATTTTCCTTTTTCCCTTTCGGCAAGGAGGCAATTTCCCGAGAAGAACTCACCCTGCGCGGTGATATTGGGACAAGCGGCTTTGGTTTAGTCGGAAATATTATCTGGTTCCTATTGGCTGGTATCTGGCTTGCTATTGGCCACCTTCTGCATGCTATTGCCTGTTTTATTACCATTATTGGTATACCTTTTGGTTTACAGCACCTTAAGCTTGCGGCAATTTCACTCTCTCCGATAGGAAAGACTATTGTCAGCAAGGAAGTAGCCCATTCCGCTAAAATGCGTAATGCAGATGTTGAAGTGACCAGATTAAGAAGTGCTACTTAAGTAAACATACATTAACAATGATACCGTACCAACTTGGGGTTATTACTAAAATAGCCCTGAGTTCTCAAGTCCCACCGCAATAAATTAATAAAAAATTTTTCAGATCAGAAAAATCACTTTATTTATCTTGTTATAAGCAGGCATTACCAATTTAAAGCATTCAATTTTGAGCTGTTTTATCGCTGTCAAATTCAAACTTATTCATTTCGTGTAGTACTTAGCCAAACTATAGAAGCTAAATAATAAAATAAGGATATTAAATGAAAAACCTAACACGACAAATCACTGGCTCAATTATGCTTTCTTTGGGACTTATTGGTCTAAGTGCCTATGCAGAGCCAGTAGAAACTACAGAACCCGCACAAGTTATGCTTTTTGGTAGCTTTCACTTTAGCCACTTCAGCAAACCCAGTAAAGATATGGTGAAAACACAAGTTATTGATATTTATACCGAAGAAAATCAAAGGTATTTGGAGGACCTATCCTCACGGATTGCCGCCGACTCGCCAACACATGTTCTTCTGGAATGTCACACCAATGACGAAAGTAAAATGAATCAGCGCTTTGCCAAATATGTTAAGGGTGAACACAAGCTAAATAGAGGAGAAAGCGAACAGCTGGGATTCAGGGTAGCAAAGAAGGCCGGCCTGCCTAAAGTCATCTGCTATGATACTAGCCAAGATCTCCCCTATGGCGAACTTTTATCCTATCTAGAAAGTAATTCGCCCGAGCGAAAAAAAATAACTGATGAATTTTTGAAGGCTTGGGGCATTCGATTTAATGAGATGCATGCCTCACTGTCATTGGAGGAAATTCTGGACAAGCACAATGACCCCGCTGAAGATAAAATAAACGTAGGCTCCTATATAATGCTCAATGACGTTGGCCAAGGTGATAACTTTATAGGGGCCGATCTATCCTCCAAATGGTGGTCCAGAAACTTCCGTATGTATGCCAATATCCAATCCGTCGCCCAACCGGGTACCAAAGTTTTCGTTCTAGGTGGACAGGGGCATAGCTCTATAATGAGACCGATGCTCGAATTGGATGATAAACGTGAAACCTGGGATGTCCGCAGTTATTTCTAAAGAAGGCTCAACACCAAAGTCAGCCCCTTAGGGGGAGGAGCCCTGCCACTGGTTTTATAGATAGAGTAGAACTTTATCTACACCCCAAAGGCAGGGCGCTATGGATATCTATAAGACCTTATTATTCGGTATTCTTTTCAGTCTAATACCACCGTGTACAGCTGAAGAACCCCCTAAAGAAGTACAGGTATCGGCAGGAAAGCTTGAAACACTGTCCTCCCTGACACAGGAAGGACTTGCTGAGCGCCCAATTCATGTATGGCTGCCTGATCAATATCCTACACAGAAACCCTATGCCGTCCTTTATATGCACGATGGACAGATGCTGTTCGACAGTAAAACCACCTGGAATGGTCAGGAGTGGGGCATGGATGAAGTCGCCTCTCGGTTAATAGCAGAAAAGAAGGTACGTCCCTTCATAGTTGTCGCTATCGATAACATTGAGACACTTCGCCACGGTGACTACTTCCCCCAGAAAGCTCGGAGTTTTTTGCCTAAAGAAGCTTCACAGGTCCAACATCCATTTAACCAAGCCGAATTGCGCGGGGATCTTTACTTACAATTTTTGGTGACCAAGGTTAAACCCTATATTGATAGTCATTACGCTGTGAGTGGTGATCCCAGCGACACCTTTATTGCCGGCGCGAGTATGGGGGGATTAATATCACTCTATGCGGTCACAGAGTACCCCGAAGTGTTCTCTACGGCTGCAGCTATATCCACCCATTGGCCAGGGATTAACCCCGACGACAAACTACCGATAGCTAAGGCTATTCGCGACTATCTAGAGGCAAATTTACCTAAGCCTGGAAGTCACCGATTTTATTTTGACCATGGTACAGAAACCCTGGATGCTTATTACCCACCTCTGCAACGGACTGTGGATAAAATTATGCGCCAGAAAGGATATTCCTCTTCAAATTGGCAAACCCAAGTATTTGAGGGTCATGCCCATGATGAGAAATCATGGAATTCTAGACTCGATGAAATATTAATATTTCTATTTGGAAACCCTCAAACAGACGCTTAAATTATTTTTCTATTTTAGATACCGGCATCTATATAAATAAAAGACATAGTTGCCGGCATTCCAACTTATCCCTTAAGACTACTTTGCTACTTTGTGGCATCCAACAATAGTTCTGCAACTATACTTCTCTATCAAGCTCCCAATAGTTTTTGGCAGACAAATAACTATTGCGATTGAAGCTTTTCCTAACGCATCACTTCTCCTGCGACAAGAATGAAACGTAAAAGCCGAACTGTTCTTTTAATACCTGGAATTTTTGATCGAGGAACCTCCTTACTTAGAATGCAGCACGAATTAGCTGCCGAAAATTATGACGTACACTATATCCACCTACGCTATAACTCCGGCTGGCATGGTATGGAACACCTTTCATCCCAGCTTCTCGCAAAATTGGAGCATATCGTAGATAAAGAAACTACCTGTACCCTGGTGGGATTCAGCATGGGAGGGATAATCGCTCGGTATTATTTACAAGCCCTTAATGGTTTGGAGCGGGTGCATAAATTTATATCAATTTCCTCTCCCCACCATGGTAGTTACTGGGCAAACTTTCTTCCTTACAAAGGTGGGAAACAATTGCGGATTGGCAGTGATTTTTTACGCGCGTTGAACTTAGGCGTTCAAAAATTGGAGGTTACCAAGCCGGCTTCAATCTGGACACCCTATGACATAACCATTATGCCCCATAGTAGTGCTATCCTGGGCTTGGGAACATCCTACGAAGTTCCAGTGATACTACATCGAATGATGCCGCTAAGTAGCAAGGTAATTTCATTACTAAAACAGGAAATTAAATCAGGATTGGATTAAGAAGCTCACTGACAGAAACCAGCTTTAATTTTATGAGTTTAACGAGAAGTAAGGCATGGACAGCCCAGAAGAAAAAACTTCGATTACAGATAAGGCAATTCACAACTACTATCGAAAATTTGAAAGCCTGATTGCCTTAATTTTGACTTTTATTATTGTTGTAATCGTAATAGTCGCGATCAGTCGATTGGGATATTCTGTATACAATATGTTACTGGTGGGCATGCAAGACCCTCTGGACCACAAAGTATTTCAAACAATATTTGGCGAGATTATTACTTTACTGATTGCACTGGAATTTAGCCATACACTTCAATATGTAGTTACACGTCAACAGAGTATTATTCAAACCAAAGTTGTCGTACTTATTGCTATTTTAGCTTTATCCCGAAAATTTATTATTTTAGATCTTGATAAGGTCAATGCTGGCGAACTTTTGGGATTATCTACTGCCACTCTCGCGCTGGGCCTTACTTACTTAATATTGAAGCTTAAAAATAGTAACTAAGGGCACTATTGCAAACCAGACAGTAATCCGGGGTGGAGGAACACCTCCACCCTCTCACTATATTAACTATCTTCACGTAGAGCGTGATGTAACCTTACCGGTGGGGTCTTACGGACTTTCTTACTGCGCATACGCAAATTGAGGAACTCCACAGCCATTGAAAACGCCATGGCAAAGTAGATATATCCCTTAGGTACATGGACATCAAACCCTTCAACCACCAGAGTTAAGCCCACCATAATTAAGAAGGATAGTGCCAGCATTTTCACGGTAGGATGACGATCAACAAAATCCCCGATTGGTTTAGCCGCTACCAACATAACGATTATCGCCAGAATAATCGCTATTGCCATGATTGAGATCTCGTCGACCAATCCGACAGCGGTAATTACAGAATCCAAGGAAAAGACAATATCCAATAGTGCAATTTGTAGTAGCACCATCCAAAATCCCGCACTGCCGAGCGAGGATGCACTCTCCTCTTCACCCTCGAGACTATTGTGAATTTCATGGGTAGCTTTAGCGATTAGGAACAGTCCTCCGCCAACCAAAATAATATCACGCCCTGAAATTTCCATGCCATAGATGCTAAATAGTGGCTCGACTAAGCCCATAATCCACACAATAGAGAAAAGCAGAGCCAACCGGGTCACCATTGCCAGGGTAAGACCAATAAAGCGCGCGGGCTCTCTCTGTTTTGGAGGCAACCGTCCAACCAAAATGGAGATAAAGATAATATTATCGATGCCCAGCACTATCTCCAGCGCCGCCAATGTGGCCAATGCTATCCAGGCCTCAGGGCTGGCTATCCACTCAAACATACGGTCTAATCCTTATATAATTTATTATTTAATAAGCCTTTAATGGACAAATACTTTATTTTTCTACTCTGGCTTTATCACTTCAAAATCTAGGTATCTTCCTCCAGCCAAGCTTTCGCCTCAGTTTCTGATTCAAATGTTCGATATTCACCACCAATAAACCAGCTACCTACTTTTCCGGCGACTTTTAGCCAGCGTTTATCTGAAAGTACGGCAACCCGGTTAAACTCCCGGCCGTATTCAATACCCAACTTAAAATCATCCCAAGCCGCCCGAGGCTCCCACCCCTCCAATTCTCGAGCATCCATAAATACGTTTATCTTTGGGTGCTCAACTTTTTCTATTGCTGCGGTCAACATTGGTACCATGGTTTCGTAATCATCATGGGTCAACTTACCACGGGCCTTCACAGTAAGGAAAATATAATCGGATTTCTGTTCCAAACCGATAGACACACCATGGGACGTAACAGTCATAAGACACCTGTAAATCTTTTACGAATTATCACTACATAATCCATACTTTAATCATCGAAAAAGCCATGAATTCATGAGTTAAGATAAAAAGATCATATTAATTGAAAGGTGATAGGTTTAAGTATTTGAGTAGCTACTCACTTACAAGCTGATAGTATCAGAGCCACTGCCATCAAACTGTACCAGACAGAACTCATTTCCAAAGGGGTCAGTTAATGAAGACTTAACTCCCCATTCTGTTTGCTGGATTTCACCCTGTATCTGTCCACCAGCATCGACCACCTGCTCTATTGCCAGAAGCAAATCCTCTACAACAATATCCATATTTACCGGCGTCCAGTGCCGATCATAGCTACCTATATTTTTTTTACTGTTTATCGGCCAGATCCCCGAATCCCTTTGCTGTAGAAATATAGGCACAGTGCCACCGAGCATCTCTATCATATCCGTTCCCAGGCGGCGACCTTCGTAGAGGCCAAATGCATCTCGATAAAAATTGATCGCCCGGTTTAAGTCATCGACATCAATGTTGAGAAGTACTTGCATTGTGACATGCGACCCACAAAACTCCGCTTTAGTCAGCTCCTGCTGGCTTGGGTTCTCCACATTGCCAGCAGTAATCAAAAGCTGCACCGTTATCTTCCCCACATGCCTGGCAGAACCAGCTATTCGAATCCACCTCAGCCTCAGCCAGGACCTGTCGGGCTCGCTCCAAATCGCGGTCACGCTCTAACCATAATTCTGGCCAAACTTGGTTGGGGGCTAATTCACCAGTAGCCCCCTGGGCATATTCATTTTTTAATCGTGTTTTTATTCCCGCAACTTCAAGTCGACTCTTTGCCAACTCAACCAACAAGCGGTTTTCATGGGTATAAATAAGTTTCATAATTGGGCCGCACAAATATCAGGAATCCCCAGATTACACAGCTATTAATCTGCAAACAAACCCGGTTTCTGCCAAGCCGGCAATCCCTGAAAATTCTCAGCGCACACCGATCAAACCACAATTTTCATATTCACAGTATTTCTCTTCTCCAACCGTAATGATCTCCAGAATAGACTCTACGGAGTCAACTGCTGAACGGCTGGTCAATAGAATTCTGCCTGAGCGATTGGCAATATATTCAAGGACAACTTTCCCTTTTCTATTGCGATGCTCAGCAATTTTCTGCCCTTTTCTGACTTGATCACCACGATTGACAAATAGCCTGATCCACTCTCTTTGCCTCTGCTTGAGATTGTTATTGTGAGACATACTCGTATAAATTTTTTCTGCGCTAACAAGCCCTGCTATTTCGCCAAAAACTGGCGCTTTTTCAGCATGGGCATAGGTCGCACCAGTGGCGCTTAAAGCCACAAATAGAACGGTAGTTTTGTTCAAATCAGCACCCCTACACGCTATAAAACTCGTGAACTGGAATACTCATATCCTGAAAATGTCGCCCAAACTTTTCTCAGGGCAATAAGTTAGGTATAGCTGACTAGATAATTCACGCCAGAAAATCCACTGCGCGTCGATCCGGCAGCTGGTATTAAGGTAGGGGGAGATAAACACTGACTACACCGGAGCCCTGTATGTCTAGTGGCAATTCCGGGGTGAGAGGGAAAAATGCATGAGGACCGGGAATCCGGCCCTCAAAGCTGAGAAGCTAACTCAAATCAATCCAGGTGGACTTGAGTTCACAGTACTTATCCAGCGCGTGTAGCGACTTATCGCGGCCATTTCCAGACTGCTTAAAACCGCCAAATGGTACGGTGATATCACCGCCAAAATAGTTATTTACCCAAACAGAGCCGGCGTATATATCCCGGGCCATACGGTGGGCACGCCCCAGGTTATTGGTCCAGATACCCGCCGCCAGGCCGTAGATTGAGTCGTTGGCAATGGCGAGTGCTTCTTCCTCTGTCTCGAACTCGATAACAGACAGTACCGGGCCAAAGATTTCTTCACGGGCGATCGTCATGTCACCGGTGACACCGCGAAATACCGTTGGCTCATAGTAGTAACCGCCTGCTACTTCATCTACCGGTTTGCCGCCGCAAACCAATTGGGCACCCTGCTCCAGGCCCTTGGCCACGTAAAATTCAACCGTATCAAACTGGCTGCGATCGATCAGGGCACCCATACGGGTACTTGGGTTTTGCGGATGCCCGGGCTTAAAGCACTCTGCCGCTTTAGCCACCTTTTGAATAAATTCATCGGCAATAGATTTTTCAACCAGCAGACGCGATCCGGCGGTGCAGGTCTCCCCCTGGTTGTAGAAAATGGCCAAGGCCGCCGCTTCGGCCGCCTTATCCAGATCTGCATCGGCAAATACAATATTCGGGCTTTTACCGCCGAGCTCAAGGAAAGTACGCTTGAGGTTGGACTGACCTGAGTATTCGGTCAGGGTTTTGCCTACTTCGGTGGAACCCGTAAAGGTCAGGCAATCGATATCCATATGCAGGCCCAAGGCCTTGCCCAAGCTACTTCCCGGCCCCGGTAGCACATTTAACACACCATCTGGCAGGCCCGCTTCCTTAGCCAGGCCCGCCAGCTTAATCGCGGTCAGCGGTGTGTTAGACGCGGGCTTCAGGATAACGCTGTTGCCGGTGGCCAGGGCCGGCCCCAGTTTCCAAGCGGTAGTGGATAAAGGGAAGTTCCAGGGCACAATGGCGGCCACCACCCCCAGGGGCATACGGGTAACCAAGCCCAGCTCACCGGGGCCGGTCGGGGCCACTTCATCGTAAATCTTGTCGATTGCTTCACCGCTCCAGCGAATCGTAGTGGCCGCTCCAGGGACATCCACGGCCATGGTATCGCCAATCGGCTTACCCGCATCGAGGCTCTCGAGCAGGGCAATTTCCACCAGATTCTCTTCAATCAGCTCTGCAAAGCGCACCATAATTTTTTTGCGCTGCATTGGCGGCATTTTCGACCAAACGCCAGACTCGAAGGTTTCCCGAGCTACCTTTACCACCAAGTCCGCGTCATTTGGACCGCAACTGGCAATTTGCGCCAGCTCTTCACCATTTGCGGGATTAAAAGTGGCGCGAGTTTCACCGGAGAGGGCATCGACATAGCTGCCATTGATAAAGGCACGGCCCTCGATTTTCAGTGAGGCCGCCAGAGCCTGCCATTCCTGCAGGTTTTGGGGGACATTATTTTTCGCTGACATGACACACCTCATTTAATTTGGAGATAGTTTTCCCGGTTATATCGAAAATGTGATCACAAATCAAAGAGTCATATCATAGTTGCGAATTAAGCAACCTGCGTTTCCACACGCAGCCAATCATCTTCCAACTGCATCGCCAGATTATCGCCGTGGTGTAATTCGCCCACTCCCGCCGGTGTGCCCGTCAAAACCACATCACCGGGTTCGAGCGTAAAATAACTGCTGACATAGGCCACCAGATCGAGAATTGGTGTCAGCATATTTTCGGTTTTACCCTGCTGGCGCAGTTCACCATTCAGCCATAGGGAATAGCTGAGCTTGTCCCAGTCCGGCAACCAATCGAGTTTCACAAAGGGAGAAAGAGGGCATGACTTATCGAACCCCTTGGCCTTTTCCCAAGGATGTCCCGCTTTTTTCAGCTTCGTTTGGAGGTCGCGCAAAGTTAAATCCAGGGAGAGGCCCAAGCCAGCAATGGCCCCAGGGACTTCTGCCACGTTGGCATTACTCAAGCGCTTACCAATCAACAGGGCAAGCTCCCCTTCAAAGTGACAACTGCCGCGCCCCGCTGGTAAATGGATGGTGTCTGCCATAGGTACCGCTGCTGTTGCCGGCTTGATAAATAGCAGGGGTTCTTCTGGCACCGGATTATTTAACTCCGCCGCGTGGTCTGCGTAATTGCGCCCCACACAGACAACCTTCCCCAAACCAAACGGTACTTCACTGCCACAGGTAAATTGATGTTGGTACATAGATAAACAAGATAGTTAGGATAGAAATTTCGAATAAAGCCTTGGAGGCTGCATGTGCTATGATCGCGCCTTCGCCAAAATTGCGGCACCCCCGAAGAAGTGATCTAAGCACTTTGCACCTGTTATTTGCACTCAGTGAAGAGATAGTTTATGGCTCCGCACAGTTCCGATCAAAAGAAGTCCCTGCAAAAAGATAAAATCCGCATCCTGTTGCTGGAAGGCGTACACCAGTCCGCCGTCGACTTACTCAGCTCCCGAGGCTACACCAATGTGGAGTACCTCAAGACCTCCCTGCCTGAAGATCAATTGATCGAGAAAATTGCCGATGCGCACTTTATCGGTATTCGCTCGCGTACCCAGTTAACCCGCAAAGTGTTGGAACATGCATCCAAACTGGTAGCTGTAGGCTGTTTTTGCATCGGCACCAATCAGGTGGATTTACAGGCGGCGACGGAACTGGGTATCGCGGTATTTAATGCGCCCTACTCCAACACTCGCAGCGTTGCCGAGCTGATTATTGCCGAAACTATTTTTATGCTGCGCGGTATTCCAGAGAAAAATGCTGTGTGTCATCGCGGCGGCTGGCAGAAGTCAGCGGTGGGCTCATACGAGGCCCGTGGCAAAACCCTGGGCATTATCGGCTACGGCGCTATCGGCTCCCAGGTTTCTGTTATGGCCGAAGCTATCGGGATGCGAGTCAGGTTCTACGATGTGATTACCAAGTTGCCGCTGGGCAATGCCACCCAAGTAAACTCACTACCGGAATTGTTGGCGGAATCCGATGTGGTCTCCCTGCATGTACCAGAGTTGCCTTCCACCAAAATGATGATGGGCGCCGAGCAGATCGCGCAGATGAAGCCCGGCAGTATTCTCCTCAATGCCTCTCGCGGCACTGTGGTAGATATTGATGCCTTGGCAGAAGCACTGAAGAGCAATCACCTGGCCGGTGCGGCAATCGATGTCTTCCCGGTTGAGCCCCGTGGCAACAGCGACGAATTCGTCTCTCCCCTACGCGGAATCGATAAGGCGCTGCTGACCCCTCACGTAGGTGGCTCCACTGTGGAGGCCCAGGAGAATATCGGTACAGAAGTATCGGAGAAACTCGCTCACTACTCCGACAACGGCACCACCACCAGCTCTGTGAACTTCCCGGAAGTAGCACTGCCCGGTCACCTGGATACCCACCGCCTGCTGCATATTCACAAGAATGTGCCCGGTGTACTGAGCGCTATCAACCAGGTGTTCTCAGAAAATGCCATCAATATCTCCGCACAGTTCCTGCAAACCAATGAAACAGTGGGCTATGTAGTGATCGATGTGGACGCAGAGTATTCTGATCTGGCACTGGAAAAATTGAAGAGTATCCCCGGCACCCTGCGCTGCCGTGTGCTTTTCTAAGCCTTTAGGTCGTTGGCGGGTACCCACAAATACCCGCCAATGACACGCCAATCGGAGCCTTCCTCGCGGTAAAAAAGATTGATCCCCCCCGGCCACCGCTTCTACAATGGCCAGACCTATTCTTTTGCTTCAGGCCCAGGTGACCACATCCACGTGCCACCCCTGAACCAAAGCCAGAGTTATCCACAGCAGGTGCTCCCTTGCGTAGTAATGATTCCGCCTCAACCGGCCTTCTCGCCGGGATTTCCGCCTTCCTCATTTGGGGGCTGGCGCCACTGTACTTCAATAAATTACAGGATATTCCCGCTGCGGAAATCCTTGCCCACCGCAGTATCTGGTCGCTGGTACTCGCTATTGGTATTCTGCTGATTGTACGCAAAATGCCGGACTTTCTGGCGACCCTGCGCGATGGCAAGAAGATGCGGATGCTGGCCCTGACCACGGTATTGATCGGCGGTAACTGGCTGGTGTTTATCTGGGCGATCAATAACGGCCATTTGCTCGAGGGCAGCCTGGGTTACTACATCAATCCACTGATCAATATTTTGCTGGGGGTCCTGTTCCTGGGTGAGAAACTGCGGCGACTGCAATGGATCGCTGTAGCGCTGGCCGCTACCGGCATTGCCTATGAGCTTTGGCAGTTTGGTCGCATACCGATGATTGCCCTGTTCCTGGCCTGCTCCTTTGCGCTATACGGTTTGGCCCGCAAGCAGGCCCCTGTGGAAAGCCTTACCGGCCTCGCGGTAGAAACTCTCTTTATATTGCCAGTGGCCGTGATCTACCTGTTTTGGAGCGACAGCCCCACCAGCAACTTGCTGAACAACAGCCTGGAGTTAAACAGCTTACTGCTCTTTGCCGGCCCCATTACCCTGGTTCCCCTGCTGCTGTTTACGATCGCCGCGCGCAGGCTCAACTTATCCACATTGGGTTTCCTGCAATACATCGGCCCCACACTGATGCTGGTGGTCGCCACCCAGGTATTGGGTGAGTCTTTCAGCGAAGAAAAGCTCACCACCTTTATGTTTGTTTGGCTGGGTCTAGCGCTCTACTCAGTCGACGCATTGGCACAGCGGAGAAAGCTGCATCTACAAGGTAAGGCAGCGCTTTAACGGTAAAACCTGTGTAAGAATGGCCGCCTAAATTAACCAAAGGCGGCCATCATGAATTACTCGCCGACAGCCAACCCAGCTCAAGTGCGACTGCTACCCAGCAGGCAGCGGTCGCTGACTGTTTTGCTCGCTACTCTGCTTTGGACCCTGCTACTCAGCTTCGGCTGGAAAGGTACTTATACAGAGCTCCTACTTCAAACCAGCACAGCTGCCATATCAGCACTGATTACTTTTTGCCTGTTCGAGCAGTGGCCGCGCAACTTGCCTCAACGATTACCTCGCTGGGTAATACAGGTGGTGGGTGTGGCAATCTCTATTCCACTATCGCTGCTAATCCTGTCCCCTGCCTTGACAGAACCGGGGGCACTTCCACTTTGGCAGGACCACAGCCGACACTGGAGTTTTCTCCTGATAGCGGTGACCGGCATGTTATTCGGGCCCTGGCTCGCTATGTCTGCGCTGTTGCGCCAGCGGGATATTGCTGTACGAGAGCAGGCGCAACTTTTTGAGCGGCAGCGGGGAGCCCTGGAGCACCAGGCGCTTAATGCGCGGCTGCGTTTATTGCAATCCCAGGTGGCCCCACACTTCTTATTTAATACACTCGCCAATGTACAAGAGCTGGTAGAGTCTTCATCCCCTCAGGCACCCGCACTACTGAACAACCTGATTGCCTACCTGCGCGCCGCAGTACCGAAACTTGAGTCGGAGCAAAGTACCCTCGAGCAAGAGCTAACTCTGGTGCAGGCTTACCTGGGCCTGATGCAAATGCGTATGCCGGATCGCCTGGAATTTTCTATCAACGCTGATGACGAGGTGCGAAGTCAGTCTTGCCTGCCCATGTCTCTGATGTCACTGGTTGAAAATGCCGTCCGCCATGGCATAGACCCCAGTGAGGAAGGGGGACGTATTGATATTGAAATAAAGCTGGAACAGGGCCTCTGTATTGCCACCGTCACCGATAGCGGTATCGGCATCCAGGACAATTCCAACAGTCTCGGGACAGGGTTGGCAACTTTGAGAGAGCGACTGCAACTCACCTATGGCGATAGTGCAGGCTTGCGTTTGATCGACCAACAGCCCACAGGTCTTTGTGCCGAATTGCTATTCCCCGCCAAGGAGCAAATATGAGTGCCACGCCCACCACCGCCTTAGTAGCTGACGATGAACCACTGCTGCGCCAGTCTTTGGTCCGCAAACTCAAAAGTGTCTGGCCGGAGCTGAAGGTTGTTGCGGAGGCCCGCAATGGTCGTGAAGCCGTAAAACTATTTGAAGAAAAGCAGCCCGATATCTGTTTTCTGGATATCCATATGCCGGGTAAGTCCGGTATTGAGGCAGCCCAGAGTATCGGGCGTCGGGCCCATTTAGTTTTCGTTACCGCATACGACAACTACGCCGTGGAAGCTTTTAGCCAGGGTGCACTGGACTACCTGGTAAAACCGGTAGAGATTGAGCGGCTCGCCGATACCACCGAGCGGCTTAGGGAAAGGCTCAGTAGTTGCAAACCCATCAATCATCAACAGGAGTTACTCGAGCAATTAGCGAGACAGCTTCAATCCAAGGAAGACAAACCATACCTGCGCTGGATTCGCGCTTCCATAGGCCAGCAATTGCGGATGATACCGGTAGAAGATGTGCACTATTTACGTTCAGATGAGAAGTATACCCTGGTCGCCTGGAGCGAATCCGGCAATAACAATCTCGAAGCCTGTATTCGCACGCCATTAAAGGATCTAACCCACCAACTTGACCCCGAACTCTTTGCCCAGGTTCATCGCTCTGTTGTCGTCAATTTAAAGGCCGTTCGCCATGTAATAAGGGACGGAGATACCGCTCAAATTACCCTGCTAAATAGGGAAGAAATACTCCCCGTAAGCCGGCGTTACTTGCATCTATTCCGCCAAATGTAATCAGTTTTTTAGTAGGGGGCATTTAAAAGCCAATTTTTTCTCCGACGTAGGTCCGTAGAGATTATCCCGAATTTATTGGACAGCATTAATTCTTGATCGAGAATTACATAAATCTCCATAAGATTGCCGGAAAGTTCAATGAGCCGCCACCTGCTTTTCCTTGCCATTCTGACACTTGCATTTATCTCGGAAAATATATTTGGCCAGGACAAAACCAACGACGTAAAGTTTGAAACTCTAGTTTCCTCTACAAAGGACTGGGAAGGACATTCCCTACCAAAAATGAAACCGGGGCAACCGGAATTAACGATTGTTAGCGTTACTATCCCGGTGGGCGAACAGATGCCCGTACACAAGCATCCAGTGCTAAATGGTGTCTATGTAGCAGAGGGCACTTTAACCATTGTACTTCCAGGACAGAAGGAAACGCTTACTCTGGGGGCAGGTAAGGCATTTATCGAAGTTACCGACAAATGGCATTATGGGCGTAATGATGGTGATACTCCGGTAACTATTATTCTCTTTTACTCCGGCCTGGAAGGACAGCCAACCACCATCTATAAAAATCCTGATGACAAACTAAGTTAATAGCAGCCTAAATCCTGATCCTTTACAAGGCATGAGTCCACGTCATCTACATACTTGACCAAAATTGTTAATCATTTTTTTGTACGTTTAAAAATGTCTGCATATCCTTGGTATGTATTTTCCGCACCGACTGGAATCTATAAAACCATGCGACTGATCGTTGATATATTTGCCACTCTTGCCCTCGGGGTGTTTTTCGCGATTTCAAGCCTGGCCGAGCAGCCTGAATCTCTGAAGCGTTACCCACCTTATGTGGAAGATGATGGCAAAATGCACATCTACTTTTGTGGAACTGGCACGCCAGATCCGGGCTATCAATACTTGCGCCATCCCGCCTGCGTTGCTATTCGCAGCAGTGGGAAACTATTCCTCGTCGATGCGGGCGAAGGAGCTACAGCAAGAATTGGCCAGCTCGGCCTTAATCTCGCCCAGCTGGACCCCATTTTTATTACCCACTGGCACTCGGATCACTTTGGTGGTTTGGCCATGGTGATCAACGAGTCCTGGTTTGTTGGTGCCGACTCGCCTATTAATGTCTACGGACCCTACGGCATCCATCGCATTTTGGATGGAATTAACAAGAGTTTTGGGCCGGACATCCTTTTTCGATCGGCAAATAGGCAGGGAATTCTCGATCCAGTCCTAGCGGTCGCCACTCCCCACCTAGTGAATATTGCCGGGGATCAAAGCGAGGTCGTACAAGATGTGTGGCACCACAGGGATACTTATGTCTCTGTGTTTGCCGTACATCACGAACCGGTTTTTCCCGCATTTGGTTACGAGATACGTTTTGGCCCCTGTAAAGTCATCATTACTGGTGATACCCATGTTTTCGATGCGCTAGAGCCAATTGAACGGGATGCCGATCTACTGATTTCTGAGGCTCTCAGCTATGCCCAATACATCAGCAAGCTGAAGCAAACCGGGGATAACCGTCGCGCTCGTTTGCGATATGAGAAGGCAAATCAAATTATCCACTACCATTCCAATACTCTGGACATTGCCAAGATGGCAACCAAAGCGGGAGTAAAATCGGTTGCCTTAACACACCTAATACCACCCCCCGTTACTGAAGCTGACAAGATCGGCTTTATTAAGGGAATGCGTAAATTCTATTCGGGCCCAATTCGGGTAATGGATGACCTGGATGAAATTGTGCTATCGGACAATGGACAGGGTACCTGTAAGGTTGAATACCCTACTAACAAAGTTCCCACAAGTGCAAAACAGACTTCGGAGAAAAGTGATAAACCCCGCAAGAAGCCAGCCTCCACACCGAGTCCCTCCGAATCCAAGAAAGCCAGTCAACAACCCGATTAACAGCAGGCTAAACAGTGTGAGCCGCATACGGTTGGCGACTCACAAAGCTTCTGGATGGCCATACCATCCCAAATCACTTATCTCACTATTCCGCACTTCAAACCACGCTTTCCGCAGCCTATGCCTAGCTGGGTAGCGCACAACTCAATATTCCAATAGGTTTCTTTGCATACAGTGACTCTAAAGAGACCACCATGGCGTCAATAGCTAGTACCGCACACCCAATAGTCTCAGTACCGTTAGCGATACAGAATCTTTACCTCTATTCACAACGGAACAACACCATAAGTACGTCTTTGCTGACCATATTCTTCTTATGAAATTCCAGCTGATTACCGTGGTTGGAATTTCATCGCAGTCCCCTTTATATGGGTACCGCGACTAGGACCTAACCGACTATTGGCTCTCTATCTGTCAATTTGATTTTACAAGGATATAAAATGACTCAAAAAGAATATGCCAGACTTTCTGGGCTTATTTATTTACTTACTATATTGTTGGGAATATTTTCTTTAGTATATGTGCCTTCTAAAATTCCCACAGCGTGGGAAAATGCATCATTAACAGCGCAAAACATCCTGGAATATGAATTTCTATATAGATTAGGAATTTTAGGCGGGATACTTCTCTATATACTATTTTCAATACTGCCACTAGCTTTATATCGCACACTTGCACCTGTAAATAGAGGATGTGCGTTGTTAATGGTTATTTTTTCTCTCACCAGTATTCCATTTACTCTACTCAATATAGTTAACAAAGTTGATGCTCTCACACTTCTTAGCGGAGCAGAATATCTCCTAACTTTTGAAAAAGAACAAATTTATACCCAGGTATTATTGTTATTAAAATCGTATAGTAACGGAATCCAAATAATCCATGCTCTCTGGGGATTATGGTTACTTCCTTTCGGATACCTGGTCTACAAATCAAACTTACTACCAAAAATACTGGGCATACTGTTAATGGCAGGATGCCTTAGCTATTTAGTAAGGTTCTGCGCAAATTTACTTTTCCCTGAATATCAAATCCCCGCTTTTATTAGAGTACCCGCCTCTCTAGGGGAGATCGGAACCTGTCTATGGTTACTAATTATGGGCATTAGAACTCCACCAACTATTACCGAATCAAATCAAAAGTTATCTACCAGTAAGATCGAGGGAATGTCATGAACGATAAAGACAACTTAAAGAGCACATCGACCAAGCTCACTGGCAGTCATATAGATGTTAAGATTAAAATAGCCGGGCTATGGGCTTCAGTAGTACTACTTTACATCTATGGGGATTTCTTTGGGCTATTTAGGACAGGAAAAATAGATAGAATAATTGAGGGGTTCGGGCCATTTGGAGCGGTCACACAAGAGTCACTACTTACTGTATCAATCATTGTGTCACTCCCCTGTATTATGGTTGCCCTTACTTTATTACTTAAACCATCTATCTCTCGCTGGATAAATATTATTACATCCTCAGCTTTCATTATTTTCTTATTTGTAACATTTTTAATGTCCACCTGGTATTTTTACTTCTATCTGGGATTTATCGAGATTATTCTCAAATTAGCTATTATTTGGCTGGCTTGGCGCTGGCCTCATGAGGAGTATTAATAGAGTTTTTGACCAAAGGAGAAGGAAAGAACATATTGTACTTGGGCACCGCCGCATAAGGCATGGATGGCGTCTTCGACCTTATCGGGGAAATTTACAGAGCGTTCATTTCTTCTAACTAAGTAGATTCGCTAAGGCTTTCCGAGTGAAAAGTGCAGGTCAAAACTCTGCGAGTTGAGCGATACAAGTTATCGCTCACAGCCTATTTGGTTAACCACTCATCCATCGCCGCTAATATTTGATGGCGATAAGGTTGGGTTTCGTTAATCATCTGGTGCCGGGCACCGCGTATCAATACCCGGTGGCAATTGGGAAAACGATTCCGAACAGCATGAAGACCATAACGCCAATCAACGGTTTTATCATCCGTTCCCTGAACCAAAAGGATCGGGCGCGGGTTACGTGCCGTGCGGGGAAATGTCTGCAACCAATCCACCATCGCCCTGAGCCAGCTCATAGAGATTGATTGAGATTGAAGGGGGTCCCTAAGTGCCTGACGTCGAGAAAACTCCACATCGTGGGTATTAATCGTAAAGGCCCGGCCGGGTTCGCGGATAAACAAGCGGCCCACATAATATTTCCAGCGATTTAGCCAGGCCCAGTTTGACGGCCTTACCAAGGGAGCCAACAAAAAGACCTTATCCAGAGGCTGCCAGCGGCTGTATTGCAGATGGGCCAGTAGTGCAGCGCCACCGGTGCTCTGGCCCATTGCATGCCAGGGCCCGGGCAACTTATTTCGCGCAATTTCCAACAGTCCATCAAACGCCTGGCGGTATTGCAGGAAAGTATGGATAGCTACACGCTCACCACTGGATAAACCATGTCCGGGGAAATCAAAAATCACTACATTGAGATCCCGCTCCAGGCCAAAGCGGATTGCCGGACCATAAATACCCGTATGATCAAAATAGCCATGGCAAATAAACAAGGTGCCCTTGGGATTCTCGACCATCCAATACTGTGAAACCAATTCAAATCCGGCAACTTTAAAAGTGCCGACTCCGGTCTTATGGGCTCGGGGAAAATGCAAATCGTAAAAATTACGATAATCCCGCAGCTCTTTGCACAGAGGGGTTTCGTCAGCGCCGAAATCCAGTTCAGGCAACTTCTGACGCAATGCCGAGTAGTCCGGGCGCTTTATTACCGGGCTATTATCGTAGGTGCTGAGGTCTTGCAAAGTATCCATTAGTGCAATGGTACTGCATTTTGGCGGTAGGGGTAGTGATATCGTAGCGGGAAAGACAACCTGAAAAGAAAAAGGTGGGCATAGAGCCCACCTCTTCGCAACAGTGGAAGACTGTTACTTGATTTGCGGCTCCAGCTCACCGGCAGCGTAGCGTTCGCTCATAACATCGAGGCTAACAGGGCGAATCTTGCTGGCATTACCAGCAGTGCCAAACGCCTCATAACGAGCGATACAGATTTCCTTCATCGCTTGCATAGCGGCTTTGTAGAATTTGCGCGGGTCAAACTCAGATGGGTTCTGAGCCAGGAAGCGACGTGTGGCACCAGTCGAGGCCAAGCGCAGGTCGGTATCGATATTGACCTTGCGCACACCGTACTTGATACCTTCACAGATCTGCTCAACAGGAACGCCGTAGGTTTCCGGGATCTCACCACCAAACTCATTGATTACAGCCAGCCACTCCTGGGGTACAGAAGAGGAACCGTGCATTACCAGGTGGGTGCCTGGAATACGAGCGTGAATCTCTTTGATACGGTCGATGGCCAAGATGTCCCCTGTGGGCGGACGAGTAAACTTGTAAGCACCGTGGCTGGTACCACAGGCAATTGCCAGGGCATCCACCTTGGTCTTCTGTACGAAGTCAGCGGCCTCTTCCGGATCGGTCAGCAGCTGGTCGTGGGACAGCTTGCCCTCAGCGCCAACACCGTCTTCCTCTCCAGCCATACCGGTTTCCAGGGAACCCAGGCAGCCCAGCTCACCTTCAACAGAAACACCACAGGCGTGGGCCATATCCACCGCGCGCTTGGTGACATCTACGTTGTACTCGTAAGAAGCCGGGGTCTTGCCGTCTTCCTCAAGGGAGCCGTCCATCATCACTGAACTAAAGCCCAGTTGGATAGAGCGCTGGCAAACGGCGGGGCTGGTGCCGTGATCTTGGTGCATAACTACCGGGATCTCAGGGAACTCCTCAATAGCGGCAAGAATAAGGTGGCGCAGGAAGGGAGCGCCGGCGTACTTGCGGGCGCCCGCAGAGGCTTGAACGATTACTGGAGAATCGGTCTCTTTGGCCGCTTCCATAATCGCACGCATCTGCTCTAGATTGTTTACATTAAATGCAGGTACACCGTAGCCATGCTCTGCGGCATGGTCCAACATTTGGCGCAGGCTGATAAGAGCCATAATTAATTCCTTTCTCGTCTACTCGTAGTATTTGTATTTTTGCTTTTATGACCTGCCTGCAAATTGCAACAGGCCTTATTTTTCGTTATTTAGTCTTGTGCGCGGCTTTCCAGTATAGCGACCGCCGGGAGCTTCTTACCTTCAACATATTCAAGGAAGGCACCGCCACCCGTGGAGATATAGGAAACCTTGTCGGCAATGCCATACTTATCCACAGCTGCCAGGGTGTCGCCGCCACCAGCTATAGAAAACGCTGCGCTCTCGGCAATGGCTTTAGAGAGGTGCTCGGTACCGTTGCCAAACTGGTCAAATTCAAACACACCTACAGGACCATTCCAGATAATGGTTTTCGCACTGCTGAGAATTTCTTCCAGTTGCTCGGAGGATTTCGGACCGATATCAAAAATCATATCGTCTTCAACCACAGCATCGGCACTTTTGGTTTCCGCTGCGGCGGATTCACTGAATTCTTTACCTGTGACTACATCAGTTGGCACAGGGATATCACACTTCTGCATCAGGGCCTTGGCGGTATCTACCAGATCGTGCTCGCAAAGGGACTTGCCCACTGGCTTGCCGCTGGCTGCCAGGAAGGTATTGGCAATACCACCACCAACAATCAGTTGATCGACTTTGTCAGCCAGGCTTTCGAGTACCGTCAATTTTGTAGAAACTTTGGAACCACCAACAATAGCAACCAGCGGGCGCGCCGGTTCAGCCAGGGCTTTCTCCAATGCGTCCAGCTCAGCAGCCAACAGAGGGCCGGCGCAAGCAACCGGTGCAAATTTAGCCACACCATGGGTGGAAGCCTGGGCCCGGTGGGCAGTACCAAAGGCATCCATCACGAAGATGTCGCACAATTGCGCATAGGCCTTTGCTAGAGACTCATCGTCCTTTTTTTCACCGCTGTTGAAACGTACATTTTCCAGCAGGGCAACTTCCCCATCGGCCAGTTCAACGCCATCGCGCCATTCTTTGACCAGCGCCACATCACGGCCCAACAGCTCACCCAGGTGTGCAGCAACAGGGGCCAGGGAGAATTCTTCCGCGTATTCCCCCTCTGTGGGGCGCCCCAGATGGGACATCAACAACACTTTAGCCCCGGCTTCGATGGCGGCTTTTATCGTCGGTAGTGCCGCGCGAATACGTACATCGGAAGTTACACGACCGTCCTTAACCGGTACATTCAGGTCCTCACGGATAAGTAAGCGCTTACCAGCGAGATCGAGATCTGCCATCAGTTTGACCGCCATTAGCCAATCCTCTTCTACTTCGATTAACTGAAAAATGTGGGCGGCGATTATATCAACTGGAACCTATCGATGCCGATATTAAAAACAGGGGAATACGTTGTTATAACAGCCAATCTACGCATTATTAGCGCAGTTGTTACTGTCTTCTGGGTCATATAATCAGTTGTAGTCGATGCTTATCGCCCTTGACTTGCGCTATAAGCGAGCAATCACTCCCATTTAAGATGACACCTGGAGCCAATTTTCAAACAGCTTTATCGCAACGTTAGATTTCCTCACGAGCCTGCCGCAATCGCTCCGCTATTTAAGTAGCTATAAGGGTCCATACATATGCTCTGGGGCTCACGATCGGCATCTAGCGATAAGGAGAAAGCTGATTGGAACCCAAAGTGACAATGGCGATTTAGTAATTCGCCGGTTGAGAACTACTTTTTAATTACGCCAGATAACACGCATTTACAGTCAAATTACTCTTCCCGCACCCAAGTTCGATCGATAGAATCGCCGCCCCCCTTCCAAATGCATATTAGTCACAGAGGCCACTTAAAAGTAAAACTGAGAGTGGCCAACATAAGAGGTAACCAAAACGATGCAACCAACGGACAGTGATATCGTTTTTCAAAGCTATGGGCGCTGTTGCAATAAAGAACAGTTTTTTGTGGATTTTTATGATCGCTTTATGGGAAGTTCTACAGACATCCGCCAGCTCTTTGCCAATACAGATATGAAGGCCCAGCGCCATCTTTTGCGTAACGGCATTATGCAGCTGGTGCTTTATTCACGCGGCATGCCAGACACCAAACTGCGCGCTCTGGGTAAAAGCCACGATCGCAATGGCTATAATATCCGCCCAGAATGGTATCGCCTATGGCTCGACGCCCTGCTCGCTACTATTAGGCAGCACGACGAGGAATACTCACCAGAAGTTGACGCTGCTTGGAATCGAGCGATTCTTCCGGGTATTGAAATCATACGCCAAGCCTACTGAGTCGTACGCCCAAAAAATTACAACTTAAATTTGCTAAGCCCCAAACCAGCCATTTATTATCAGGCTTTCTGGCAGCTTTCTCTGCTTATACCAATGCAGGGTTTTCCAATGCTGGTTTGGTGCTCCAAATCTAATTTAATGGAAGCACAAAGAAAATCACCTAATGCCAGTTTAGAACTATAAAAAAAGCCATGGAACGATAACTCTCTCCTATAGGAAAAATGGACAAGGAAACCATTATGAAAACGGTACGGAAGTACAGTACTCCATTAGTGCTCGCTATTGCGCTCTCAGCTTGCAGTGACGCTCCCCAAAATAATAAAAATCCCGAGATCAAAAAAGACCCGTTTATCTCCGAGAAGTTAGAAAATAAGTTTGAGTCCCTGAAAATAGATTATGAGAAATTTACTCTGCCCAATGGCCTGCGTGTAATCGTCCACGAGGATCGCAAGGCTCCTATTGTTTCCGTGGGTGTCTGGTATCACGTTGGTTCAAAAGATGAAAAGCCTGGGAGAACAGGGTTTGCGCACTTGTTTGAGCACCTGATGTTCAATGGTTCAGAAAACTACGATGACGAGTTTTTTAAACCGTTTGAACTGGCTGGTGCAACGGGCATGAATGGCACCACCTGGCTGGATCGCACAAATTACTTCGAGACAGTACCCTCCAATGCCTTAGACATGGCTCTATGGATGGAGTCTGACCGAATGGGTCATCTATTGGGCGCAATTACTCAGGAAAAACTCGATGAGCAACGTGGCGTTGTGCAGAATGAGAAGCGCCAGGGCCAGAACCAGCCCTATGGGAAAGTATGGGAGCGGATGCAGAAAGCAATTTATCCAGCTGGGCATCCCTACTCCTGGACCACCATCGGCTCAATGGAAGACCTGAATGCAGCTTCTCTTGAAGATGTTCACGAGTGGTTTAAACAGTATTACGGCGCAGCTAATACCGTACTAGTACTTGCCGGTGATATTGATGTAGAAACAGCAAAAGAAAAAGCAGCCCATTTTTTTGGCGACATTCCCTCCGGCCCTCCTCTTATCAAGAAAAAAGCGTGGATTGCCAAGCGAGATCAGTCCAGCCGTGAGCAGATGTTTGATCAAGTTGCTCAATCGCGTCTTTATAAAGTCTGGAATACCCCTAATCTAGCTCACGACGATGCTGGAGCTATTGCTCTGGCAGCAGCAGTTTTGGGGGATGGAAAAAACTCCCGGCTCTACCAGCGCCTCGTATACGAAGATCAAATCGCTACCAAAGTTAATATTGGGCTGCATGAATTTGAATTGTCTTCCATCTTCCCTATTGTTGCCGATGTAAAGCCCGGGGTTGAACTCGCAACAGTAGAGGCCGCCATTGAGGAAGAACTACAACGTTTTCTCAAGGAAGGGCCAAGCAAAGAGGAACTTGCAAGGGTTAATATGAGCCACTATGCATCCCAAGCACGCAACCTCGAGCAGGTAGGTGGCTGGGGCGGTAAGGGCGTAATTTTGGCTCGGGGTGAACTCTACCTCGACAATCCCAACGCTTACCTGGAAGCGTTAACCAAAATGCAAAACACCAGCCCTCAAAAGGTAAAAGAAGCCGCAGTAAAATGGCTTTCCAGTGGTGATTATAATCTGGAAGTACACCCTTTCCCCAAATACACTACTTCCGAGACTGGTGCAGATAGGTCTAAATTACCCGATACCGGTGAATTCCCCAGCATCCCATTTCCAGAATTACAGACCACGGAACTCTCTAACGGTCTAAAAGTGATACTTGCCCAACGCGACTCTGCGCCAGTAGTCGATATTCGCCTTATGTTTAATGCCGGTTACGCTGCAGACCAGGGTGCTAAATTGGGAACCTCTAGCTATGCCATGTCCATGCTAAAGGAAGGGACTAAAAAATTAAGCGCCTTAGAGATTGATGCCAAAGCAGAAATGTTAGGGGCCAGAATCTCGGCTGGTTCGAACATTGATACTTCTTCTGTACGGCTCAACGCATTAAAAAACAATCTCGATAGCTCCATATCCTTGTTTGCCGATATCGTAATGCATCCAGCCTATTCCGATGAAGAGATTGAGCGGAAACGTGCTCGGTGGATAGCAGGAATCCAGCAGGAAAAAACCCAGCCGGTAAACATGGCGTTGCGGAATTTGCCACCTCTTTTATATGGTGAAGGACATGCTTATGCAGTTCCTCTCACCGGTTCGGGAACAGAAAGCTCTATCAGCTCCCTGAACCGTGAAGATCTGGTAAATTACCACAAAACCTGGATGCGCCCCGATAATGCCACTCTGGTTGCAGTCGGAGATATCAGCATGGGTGATCTGACAAAAAAATTAGAGCAGCACTTTGCAGATTGGAAAGCACCCGAAGAGCCGTTACCTACAAAGAATCTACAACAGGTTGCGCACCCAGAAAGAACCAGAATTTATCTAATTGATAAACCGGGAGCTGAACAGAGCATAATTATTGGCGGCCTCCTGGCTCCGTCGGAAACGATGCCACAGCGAGAAGCCTTACATATGATGAATGATATCTTTGGAGGCACTTTTACCGCGCGAATTAATATGAATTTGCGGGAGGATAAGCACTGGGCTTATGGAGCCTATTCATTTATGACTGGGGCCAAAGGACAGCAACCGCTCTTAGTCTATGCACCAGTTCAAACGGACAAGACCAGTGAATCTTTAAAAGAGCTTTATAAAGAACTCCAAGCCTATGTCGGCGATTCTCCAGCAAAAGAAGACGAGCTGCAGAAAATTAAAGACAAGCGAATCAATGAATTGCCCGGCCGTTTTGAAACAGTTCGAGCTGTATCAGGAGCTATTTCTGGAATGGTTACCTACGATCGACCTTTGAATTATATGGAAGGTTATGCAAATGAAGTTCGCAATGTCGATCTACCTTCGATCCATTCACTTGCTCGAGACACTTTAAAGGTTGATCAATTTACCTGGATTATCGTTGGAGACAAAACCAAGATAAAAGATAAAATTGGTAAACTTGGTATGGGGTCAGTTACCGAGCTCAAAGTAGATAAGGATTTATCTGGCGCAACTTCGACTGAAGAGGGATAAAAGCTAGCGATAGCGGCCAGCCTGTACTCTCATGTATGACTGGCCGCCTTATATCGTTCCAAACGGATGAATACCGATGAAAAATAGAAACACACCTTAATGCTACTCATCTAGTCAACAATAATTGACATGCTGCATTCAAACTAGAATTCTTTGCTCCAACTCACAATTTCCATTATTAGGTATCAAGATGACTCTCGGAGCTTCAACTTTAAAACCCCAATAACTCCCCACAGAAATAGAAACAACCTAAAAATCTAGCAAACAAAAAATAAAAGCTACGACCACACTTAAAAAAAATTAAAAACATCCTTAAAAAGATAAAAATAAAACAAAATATAAATTCAATAAGAAAACAAAAACAACAGCAGTCAAAAATAATTATTCATACGACAAGAAAAGCCTGATAAATTCCCCTCTTCGACGCTCAAGTAAATATCAACAACTAAAAAACTTGAAATTAGAACGTCGACAAAAGCAACAATAAACATAGAAATCTTCAGGAGCATCCAATGAATAAATCCTTGTCTGTATTTGCAGCCAGCATTTTAGCGCTCGCCGTGACCGGCAACGCCACTGCTGAGGACAAGCGTTATATCGTGACTTTCAAGCAGGGAAAAGGCGAATCCGTTAAGTCTTTTATGAAGAAGAGAGGCGGAAGACAGGCTCTTGAAATACGCCGCCAGAATGCGATGGCAGCACATATGTCTGCAACAACCCTAAAAGAAATGCGCTCGAACCCGGATGTTGCTTTTATTGAAGAAGACGTTAAGCGGTATCCGATGTCCCAGGAAACCCCCTACGGGATCACCATGGTGCAGGCAGATCAACTAGGTGATACTCAGGCCGGCAACCGCACAGTCTGTATTATTGATTCCGGCTACGACCTGGTTCACGAAGATTTATCCGGAAACGCCGTCACTGGTACCAGTGACCCAAGCGGCGCAGGTAACTGGTATGAAGATCAAAGCGGTCACGGTACCCATGTGGCCGGCACTATCGCTGCGATGAATAATGGTACTGGTGTCGTTGGCGTGATGCCCAGCAGTAATATTAACCTGCATATTGTAAAAGTGTTTGATGGCGACGGCTGGGCCTACTCCTCCTCCCTGATGGCAGCCGCAGAGGTTTGTGCCGACAATGGTGCCAACATCATCAATATGAGTCTGGGCGGTGAAAGTGCCAACTTCCTCGAAAGACGAACCTTTAACAACCTAAATCGTCAGGGAATCCTGTCCATCGCGGCAGCCGGAAACGACGGTAACACTGCGCACTCCTACCCAGCCTCATACTCCTCTGTTGTATCCGTCGGTGCTATCGATAGCGATAAAGCTATCTGGTCCTCCTCTCAGCAGACTGACCAGGTAGAACTTTCCGCCCCCGGAGTACAGGTTCTATCTTCTGTTCCCACTGATACTGGCAGAATCTCTAGCTTAACCGTCGGCAGTGTTGACATCGAATCAGCCCCAATATCAGGCACCCCAGCTGGTGCAATCACCGGTTCAATGGAAGACTGTGGTACGGCTGAATCCGCTTGCACCAGTGCGGCAGGTAAGATTTGCCTGATTGCGCGAGGCAATATCAGCTTTGCGGAGAAAGTTTTAAATTGTGAGTCCGGTGGTGGTATCGGAGCGATTATTTACAACAATGAAGAGGGATTACTCTCCAGCGCAACCCTGAGCGATACTGTAACCACTATTCCCTCGGTTGGTATTTCTGACACTGATGGTGCAACTCTACTCACGCAGCTGAGTGCCAGCGTAGATTTGGAAAATGAGGCTACAAGCTACGAATATTTCAATGGCACTTCCATGGCTACCCCACACGTTGCCGGTGTTGCCGCATTGGTATGGAGCCACTTCCCCAACTGTAGCAATACAGAGATCCGCAACGCCCTTACAGCCACAGCGGAAGATCTCGGTGATGCGGGAAGAGATAATGCTTACGGCTACGGCCTCGTCCAGGCAAAAGCAGCCTATGACTACCTGGATACCTACGGCTGCTCCGGCTCCTGATCCCATTCGGATTAACTAGGGCTTAAACAAGAAAGGGGAGCAAAGCTCCCCTTTCCTTTGCCAGAACCGAGAAAAACCTGTTGAGAGTTTTTATAGATAGCCACAGGGTTAAGAAACTATTTGGGACTCAAGATATATCCACCCCCGTACTGAAATCGCTCTCAGAGAGTAATCCCTCAGCGAGCAGCTGCTTTAAAACGCCCGAACACCGTTCTCTCAAAGTGTCGCGCACTAATCGTACCGTCGGTGTTATTGACTGCCTCCCCGGAGATACCAACCATAGCTCCGTCGCCTTGGGTTTATAGTCTCGCATAGTGGCCACTACCTGACCGGAAAGTAAATCCGCAGACATATCCAGACATGACTTAATGGCAAGTCCATAGCCAGAGGTACACCAACGTCGCACCAGGTCACCGTCATTTGACGACCTGTTCCCAGACATACGTATCTTGTATATCTCTTCGCCCCGAAAAAATTCCCAATTATTGTGCACAATCTCGTGAAGCTGATAAAAAAGGCCATTATGTGCGGAGAGATCCTCCGGTGTTTTCGGGGAACCCTTTTCCTGTAAGTAGGCCGGGGTTGCACACAATAAACGGGGCACGTCACAAATCTTAAAACCATACAGGTTGGCATCCGCTGGGGGGCCGTAGCGCAACGCGATATCCACAGGATCCCGGTAAAAGTCCACTTGGCTATCACTGATATTCACTCTTAGACTCAGCCCCGGGTGCTCCTGCAACAATTGATCTAACCAAGGAGTTACGAGGTTCCTTCCCAGGTCCGAGGATGCACCTATGCGAAGCTCGCCATCTATCTGACCGCTGTCTTCCTTGAGATTTTGCCGGGCGAGGTCCAAAGTCAGGAGGGCCTCCTCACATTTGGGAATAAACCTTTCCCCAGCACTGGATAGCCGCAATTGCCGCGTCGTGCGAATAAACAAGTCCGCTCCCAGCGCGCTCTCCACACGCTTGATCGCTGCGCTAGCAGTTGCAGTGCGTAAGTCGAGACTGGCGGCGGCCGCAGTGATACTGCGAAACTCAGCCACTTTAAGAATGACCCTCAAGTCTTCAAGCTGCATATTTTCAATATATTTTTGATAAAGATTCAAAGATTATAGTGTTTCTAGCGATGCAATCTAGATCTAGAATGACTTCATCAGCTCGACATCCCAGTCCTTACCCAGGAGACAGCTAAGCTGTTCACTAGGTCTCCTCTGAAAGGATCAAGGAAAAGAGTACAAACCTTAATCCAACACATATTGAAACAAAGAGGCGTTCACATGAGCAGGCTCACTATCGTTGCCAACATTAAAGCCAAGGCCGACAAAATTGACCTGGTGAAATCTGAATTGTTAAAACTCATTAATACAACACGAGCAGAAGCTGGTTGCATTAATTACAACCTTCATCAAGACAATGACAATCCTGCACACTTCCTGTTTTATGAAAATTGGGAAACTCGCGATCTGTGGCAAACCCACATGAACAATAAGCACCTGGAAGACTATATGAAAGCAACCGAGGGCGCCGTTGAAGAGTTTGTATTGAATGAAATGACCGAGATTGATAACTAATCAAACTCGGTGTGTTATCCAGGTTCCCGCCTGGATAACACCGAGCTAATAAATACACTTCTTCAAACGGCTTTCCCGGTAGCTTAAGCGTAAAAGCCCTTCGACGGAGCAACTCTTCGTCTAGAGCTATTCCCCAATTGCAACCCAGCCAAATAAAATACTAATCAACAAGTCCGGATTACCAATTAAGGGTGATAATCACCTGTAAATTCATCTGCCGGTTTATCTGGGTCGGTCATCCTTTGCACTCAATCAGGCCCTATGCTTAAATTATTCCATTAACAGTCACTAATAAACATAATTAGCCTGAAGGATTTATGGAACTGGAATTTTTAACGGCAACCCTGTTTAACCTGGGCATTAACCTAATTTATACGCTGCTAGCGTTATTTATTGGTATCACCGCACTGATTACCATTGATAAGAAACTGCTTCGCTCTGTAGATATCGAAGGCGAGCTAAAAAATGGCAATATCGCCGTATCTATATTTGCATCAACTATATTGATATTTGTTGCCATCATTATTTCGTTTGGCCTCAAGGGATAGCACTATGCGCAAGTGGCTGGCTATCACACTGATACTTTCCCTCGCACTGATCACCCCTGAACTTGTACGGCGAGCTAATACACAGGAGCCGCCAACTAAAAGCACACCGGAAATCCCCCTTTCCGATAATTTACGGAGCTTTGGTAGCAGCGGCAGTCAGTTAGCCAGTATTGTGGACTCACAACAAGGTGTAGTGCGAGTGGTGGGTACCCGCTATCCTCTGGAAGAAAAAACCATCCAGAAAGTAGTCGACAAACGCTCACTGGAAGAGAGCGCTCATGTCTCAGTGTGGAACTGGCAGGGAATTGAGGCGGCGACAGCGTCCGCCCGGGGACTGGACCAGCAACACCACTTTGCCAACAGCTACCTGGTGGGGTTCAAGCCCTTTAAGACTCAACAGCTTTGGGTGCCTCTTTATACACTGGCTATGAATAAAGAGTACCAATACGATCACCTGCAATACGCCGGTTTGTCAGACATTTGGCAAACATCCCGGCAGGCCTATTACCAAAAGCGGGGTGACTGTGAAGACCACGCTATTTTACTGGCAGATTGGCTGATCGAATTGGGAGTGGATGCGCGGGTGGCACTCGGAACCCATAAAGGTCAGGGTCACGCCTGGGTAGTGGCCATCTTGAACGATCAAGAGTACCTGCTGGAGGCAACCAGCAAACGCCGCCAGACCAGCTGGCAAGCCATGCCCCTGGCAGCGCTGGCGGAGGGTTACGATGCGGAATTTCAGTTTAACCGCCACTTTTTCTGGGCGAAGAAAAACCCAACCCCCACTCGACAATACCGAGGAAATCACTGGGTAAAGAAGTCCCAGTTTATTCGCGGTTAATGCCCAAAGGGGGTGAGCGTTTACAGCCCACCCCTTTTATCCGTTTCAGATCAGATCGGAGATCCTGGCGGCAACGCTTTAACCGCACCAGGTTTTACTTCCAGCTTGCCCTGCTTAAAGGCATCGATGCGCTGTGCCTCATAGTAATAGTGCGCACTATAGCCCTCAGGATCATCGCCAAACAGCCGCATAGAACCAATTTCCTGTAGAAGTTTTGCCAGCTCCAAATGCGCTTTGGCCCGCACTGATTCGTCTGCCTTTGCATTACTGGCCAGTAACATCAACTGCTCGATATAGGCGTGATTAACCCGCTGGTGCACACTCGCCTGCAGGCCGGTATAACCCTCACCCTGCAGAGCCAGCGCGCTCAAGCGCTGCAATAGGCTAGCAAACCCCGGTACCTCACTGCTGCGGGCACTCTGTTGATTCATTCGCGCCGCGCGCTGCGGGTCCATCAGGATTGATAGCGTATGCCCAGCAGCCGCTTCCGCCAGAGCCACCCCATCAAAAGCTACCCCCGTATATGAGGGGAAGCTCTCGATAGTACGTTCGTAGCCATAGGACTTGGGCGGAATCAGCTGCAAGACCTGCTCCGGCAAGGTGAGAAACTGCGGCGAAAGTGTATCCAGCAGTGCATCAATTGCCCGCTGTTGTCGCTCTGCGGGCACCAGGGTATAGCTATTTTGATCGGTACCGTTGTAGACATAGTCATAGTCCAAGCCACCAATCAATTTGCCCACAGCCTCCGCCTGGTAGCGATGACCGTAGTACACAGGCACCAGGGTCTCTTCCAGGTCAGAGCGGGGCGCGGATAACGGCGCTGCCGCCGCAGAGAAGTTATCCAGGGCATGACGCCTCAAGTCGACCATCCGCTGGAATTCCGTCAATGGGTCGGTGCCGTTGTCCCAAAGGTGTGAGACTGCGTGAGCATTATTGATGGTGCGGGAGTCCGGGTCTGAAATAAAGCGCAGCCCTTGTTCCCCGGCCTCAGCGATAACACTGTCGAGATAACTTTTTTCATCATCGCTCTCGCCATAGCCATAGCGAACCGCCAACTTATCCCAACTGCCGATGCCAGTGGCGTAGGCATCTGTCAGGTCCAACTTACCTCCCAGCAGAGAGACCAGCGGAGCCGGGTAATCCATTACTGAAGCGCGCTCTTCGCTACTGGCAGCAAAGTTGTGCGCCAGCCCCAGGGTGTGGCCTACTTCGTGAGCGGACAGCTGACGGATACGGGCCAGGGCCATATTCTTTAGCTGCTCAGTACTGACGGTGTCGCCGCGGTAGGGCTGTACAAGCCCTTGAGCAATCAGAAAGTCCTGGCGAACACGCAGGGACCCCAAGGTAACATTGCCTTTTAGAATTTCGCCGGTGCGGGGATCGTAAACCGAATAACCGTAGGACCAACCGCGAGTGGAGCGGTGTACCCAATTGATCACGTTATAGCGAACATCCAAAGGATCGACGCCCTCCGGCAGAATCTCTACGCGAAACGCATTTTTAAATCCTGCTGCAGCGAATGCCTGGTCCCACCAGCTCGCCCCTTCGATCAGGGCGCTGCGCACCGGCTCAGGCACTCCGGAATCTACGTAGTAAACAATCGGCTCCACAACCTCATCGCTACCCGACTTCTTCTCCAGTCGATGACGGTAGATATAACGCTGGTCCAGAGGCTCTTCAATCGCCGTAGCGTAATCTCGATAAGCGAACGGGAAGTAGCCACTGCGGCTGTGAAAACGGCGGGGCTCATAGTCGTTATCTGGCAATTCAATCAGGGAGATATGCTGGCGCAGGGACACCAATGTAGGGGTCGGAACCACTTCGCGCAGATAGTTTCCCGGAGCTGATCCAGCAAAAGTTAGCTGGGCCTCAAACTCACTATTCTTGGGAAAGTTTTTTGTGCGGGGCAGATAAACTGCCGACTTGCTCTTATCCACACTGTAACTGCCCTGCTCTGCGCCCTTGAGACGTGTAGCAATGCCGTGCTGATCGCTCAACAGGAAGGGCGTAAAGTCCACCAGTACCGCCTTATCGCTCTGGGCAAGCACCTTGAAGCCCCAGAGTACGGACGAAGCGAAAGCTTCCTCAACCGCGCGGCGCTCAGCCGCATTTGCTGATTGGGCACGGTATTTCAGGTTCACCTGATGCAGTAATACCTTGTTACCCGACTGCTGGAACTTCACCAAGCGGCTCTCACCCACCTGGTTGCGATCCAGGCCCACCGGGTTTGAACCCAGTCCCTGGGCCAGCCCGGTGAGCAAGAGCAGCTCGCGCTCAAACTCATCGATCTCCAACAACACCCGGCCGTTAGCCTCGTCCCAGTAAAAGTCGTGGAAGCCGCTGTGCCTATGCATGCCTGCGGTGTACTCCGCGATGCTCCCGGCCTGTGCCATTGTGCTGACTATCAAGAAGCACAGTGCGGCAATGTGCCTGCTTATGAACATTGAATACCCTCAATTTATTAAGTGTTATGGGCTAAAAATACAGAATACCCGCTGGAACATCCACGCCTGGCCATCACTCCCCGGGCCTGCGTCAGGAAAAAATGAAGAATATTTCTAGCTGCCTGCATCTGTTCGGCTACTCAGGCGCGTCACATTGAAAAGACACACAATAGGAAACCGGCATATGTGGAAGCCAATCGCACTTTCAACCTTGATAGGCCTCGGTATCAGTACCCAGGCAATGGCCCACGATTCTTTTCATGTCGATACCAGCACCTGCACAGTGTCTACGAATTACGCTATTGAAGTAGGCCCGGACTTCTTTACCGTCGATGGGGAAGACGGAAAACTGGTGACATTTCAGCTACCCAACCAGCTATCAGTGGATGGTGAGTTGCTGTCCCTCAATTCTCAGCAGGAGCAACTACTTCAGGAATACCGCCAACAGCTACACATCGCCGGTCGCGACACACTGGTACTCACCCTTGAGGCGGTCGATATTGCAATGGATGGCCTATCCATTGCCATCAGCACCCTCGCCGGGCCGGACCACCCGGATATCCTCGAACTCCAACAGTTTTCCGCCGACCTGATCCAGCGCACTGAGGACCGCCTCAATCGAGAGGGCGAGATCTACCAGCTGGGAAACGAGGAAATGGGTAACTATATAGAGAAAACCATCTCTGAAGAGTTTGAACCCCGTATCGAACGCCTCGCTATGGAGTCCGCGGGAACTATTGCCTGGCATGCCTTCAAAGCTGCCTTTACCGGCGGAGAAAGCATTGAAGAACAGGCCACTGAAGAGGCGGAGCGCTTACTGGAACAGCGCGGTAAGAGTATTGAGCAGTCTGCAAACCGCTTGTGTACACAACTGGAATCCATCGATCGACTGGAAAGCGACCTACATCAGCAGGTACCAGAACTCAGTCACTACGACATAGTGAAAGCCGGCCTGGTTGTCATCAATTAGGCGCTCTTGATTTTCATCCCCCCAAACTCGGCCGCACTGCGGCCTCTTTTTTAAATTTTCCACAGTATTGTCACAGCCCCTGACGCTGCAAAAACTCCATTGCGTCGGTGACACTTTGTTCAGCATTTTCGACATGGGACATATGCCCCATCTTCTGATACACAATTAACTCTCCATTAGGCAACTTGTCAGAGAAATACTTTCCTACGGACAAGGGAATAATTTGATCTTCTGCCCCCCAGATAAATAAAACTGGAATTTTAATAGTCTCCAAGTCCGGCAACGGCTGGAAATTGATTGTGGCATTAGCAACCAAATTGATCGCTGTACCGCGATTCTTCTCATAGCGGGAAAGCAAATAGATTCGTTCCAACATTTCCCCTGGCAGAGCCTGCGGATTGTAGAAAAATTTGGAAGCCAGCATTTTTCTCAATAATCCACGACTACCAATGTGCGCAACCATTTTTCGCCCCGAATGGCTGGTGGCAAATCGAGCAATACCGGCAGGCATTTCCAGTCCCTTGCCACATTTATAACCACCGGGAGAGACAAGAATAGCGGCCTTGGGTATATTCGGATGTCCTGTTAAATAGCGTAAGACCCCATTTCCACCAAATGAATGGCCAGCGATCACAAAGTCCCTAAGTTTCAGGGTTGCGACAAATTCTGCAATAAAATCGGCAAAATGCTTAGGTGTATAAGTGCCTCCTGGTAACGGGTCGGTCAATCCATGCCCAGGTAAGTCCACCAAAATAACATGATATTTTTCTGCCAATTTTGTCGCCCAGGCATTCCAGGCGCTCAGTGAATCACCACCACCGTGAAGGCAAAGTATATTAACGCCATCAACTGGCCCCATCTCGCGATAATTAACGGATAAACCACCGGCTAGCGTAAGTTGATTAAAAGAGAATTTCAGTAGCTCATTGCGACTTAAACTGGGACTACAAAACGCCATCCACAGAAGCCAGAGTAGAATTAAAAAAAGAATTAAAACCAGCCAAAAAGTCATCGTTCTACCCGAGCCCCTCACCTTTATGTGCTGAAAAAGTGGCTGAGTTGGCGGAAATAGTAATACCGCAAGCAAAAGCTTGAAAATAATGGCCCAGATCCGCGCCCATTCAACAAGGATAGACGGCGCTCGCAACTGAAACTGGCTGCTACCGCCAAAGGTGGAAACAAGAGGGCCTCCAAATAATTCACCAACTACCCCAGCCTGACCTAAAAGACGTAAACATTAAGTGCTATTTACTTTAGAAGGCCCCTAGTACTTCAAGTCACACAAAGGGTTATCTGGACATCTGAGCCTCCGTCGCCCGGCAAATAGCATCCAGGGTGAGGGCAATATCATTATCGGTAGTCGCCCAGGAAGAGACGCTAATACGCAGGGCCGCTTTTCCTCTCCAGGTAGTCGTTCCAAACCAGCAAACGCCCTCCTCCTGTATGGTCCTGACTATCTCTTGAATGTCTTCCGCAGTGCCAATAGTTGCCACCACCTGGTTTAACACTACATCGTTAAGGATCTCATAGCCCATTTCTGCCAAGCCTTCGCACAGATGCTGGGCATGGATACAGCAGCGATCAATCATCGCCGCTACTCCCTTCGGGCCCATCTCCTGAATCGCCGCCCACACTTCCACCCCTCTGGCCCGACGTGAGAATTCTGGCACCATATCCTTGGGGGGCACCAGCGATCCCACTTGTAAGTATGGCGCCTGGGTTGTCATCACATTGTGTACAGCCCTCGGCTTTCGACAAATTGCCAAACCGCAGTCATAAGGCGTATTTAGCCATTTATGAGCATCTACAGCCCAGGAATCTGCTTGTTCTACTCCAGTAGTCAACACTGATTTCGCTGGAGATGCCGCTGCCCACAAACCAAAGGCACCGTCGACATGTACCCAGGCACCTTTGGATTTAGCTTCGGGAATTATGTCTGCAAACGGATCAAAACTGCCGGAGTTTACGTTGCCCGCCTGAAGGCAAATAATGGTGGTTTCATCAACCTCGGGAAAAGTATCTGCTCGTACCCTCCCCTGTTCATCACAGGGCGCTTTAATCACCTGATCCATACCAAATCCAAGAATAGAGAGCGCTTTGTGAACTGTGACATGGGACTGTTCAGAAACAACAATACGCAGTGGCGGCGCACCGGTTAGCCCGCTTTTTGCCAGGTCGATATTTAATTTTTGATAAAGTGTATTTCGCGCAGCAGCCAAGCACACCATATTGGCCATAGATGACCCTGTGGTGAAACCCACACTACTTTCCATCGGCAAGGTTAACAATTCCAATATCCAGTTTGCCGCAATACGCTCCAGATAAATTGCAGAAGGCGCCGACGCCTCCAGAACCGCCACTTGGTCCCAAACGGCGTTCATTACCGCCGCGCCCATAGAAGCTGGCGTAGCCCCACCTACCACCAATCCGAAAAATCGCCCACCGGTACTGGCAACTGTTGCCGGAGAACCATAACGATGCAGGCTCTCGACAACAGCCTCTGCCGGTTCCCCAGCCCGGGCCAAGTCACTGTTAAAAAATTGCATTTGATCAATATCAAAAGCGGACGGACTTACGCGACGATCGCGAATATCGGAAACATATTCCTCAGCATACCGCGCTGCGAGGGATAGTACTTCTATGGCATTAGAAAAATTATTGCTGTCATTATTATCCATTTTCGACCCCTCAACTCCTTTTCCAGTACCTGATCTAGTATAAAAAATTAATTACTCTATTAGACTTAAACTAATAAAAAAATAATTAAAACGATACGAACAATAAGGACAAAAACACCTATCTTTATGGCAAGAATCGCTTTTAGATAAAGTTGAAATAGCAATAAACCTGGCACGATCGAAGACAAGGATTAACTTGAAAGGACTTTTTATCTGGTGCTATCTTCTACCCCAACATAACCAGTCGGGGCATATACAGTGTTTGCTTACTTGGGGTTTATCTCGCTGGTATGGATGGTTGTAGGTGTTACATTGGCAGGAGCAAAATACTCTGGCTATAGCCATTCAAGACAATTCTGTAGCGAACTAGGAGCCGTTGGAAGCCCAACCCAGAAGCTCTCCCCCCTCATTAACAACTACCCACTTGGCATATTATTCTTCTTATTTGGCCTGCATATAATTCAAATTGAACAGGCCCCAGTTGTACTTACCATTATTGGAGTTTTAATTATCATCCACGGTATTGGAACCTGGATTGCGGGTTACTTTCCTATGGATGCAGATCCCTATACAAAAACCCCTAGTCTTGAATGCCAGATACACTCTTGGGCGGGGATGCTTATGTTGTTGTCTTTACTCATTGCGCCATTGCTAAGTACTTTCAGTAGTTACTTCTCAATAGAATTCAGGCTATTTAGTACAGCCTGCTTGCTCGCTTCTATCTATTTTACTGTTACCTTAAAAAAAGCCTACGAAGAAAAAACCAACCCCGGTCTGCACCAACGTCTCAGCTATGGAGCACAGTTGATATGGTTAACGGGGCTTTCCTTTAATCTGATAACGAGCTGACAAATAATTTATAGCAACTTGGAGTGATCAATCTGATAACGCTTCGAGAACAGTAAAAGCCCCTTCTGGGAGAAAGTAATCGCCCTGGAATCCGCTCTTCTTACCGCCCACTGCTTTGCCAAGGCATCTTCGAGTATCCATTGACCCAAGCTGCCTGCAAGGTGGCTTTTTCGTTCGCTCCAGTCTAAGCATGACTTGCAAACCGGGCGCTTACGCTGCTTAAAACTAGCTACGGCTACTCCTCGTTCCTGAAAAAATATTTCACCCTCTTTGGTCAAGGAAACTTGCTGTGATTGCTCAGAGAGCAACTCACTAGCCAATAGGGCCTCGTACAATAGTACACCAGCCATTCCTGCTAAATGGTCATAGCAGATGCGGGACTTCCTTAAATCTGGATCTGTGGGCCCAGTGGTAACTTTTTGAGGTACCAGGGTGCTACTCAGATTGAGCAGTGCCTCTAGCGCTTCGGCAACTTGATGACTCGCCAGCTGAAAGTACTTGTGCCTACCCTGCTTGCGAACTATCAGCAGCTTGCTATCTACCAGCTTGAAAAGATGGTTACTTGCAGTCTGTGCAGTCACATCAGCCTCACAGGCTAACTCTGTTGCTGTCAGTGCTTTTCCACTCATAAGCGCCATCAATATTTTTGAGCGCGCCCGATCCCCAATCAAACTGGATATTACCGAAATGTCAGGTTCCATGGTTATCCTCGCAACAGTTCGCTGAACACCGAAGTATAGAAAATTAAACCATCTAGAATGCCAGCAAATTATGAATAGAGGCAACTTAGATGACTGTAACCTGTTTTATTGAATACAAGATCGATCCGTTTAAGCTTGATGCTTTCCGGCAGTATGCTGAGAACTGGGGCAAGATCATTCCCAATTGTGGCGGACGACTATTAGGATATTTTCTACCTTCTGAGGGCACCAACTTTCAGGCCTTTGGTATTATTAATTTCGATAGCTTGGCTCATTATGAACAATATCGAAAACTGCTTAAGCAGTCTCCTCAGGGCAGTGAAAATTTTCAGTTTGCGACGAGAGAGAAGTTTATTCTTGAAGAGAAGCGAAGCTTTTTAAATGCTGTGCCAGAAACCTACCTGAAGTTCCCACAGGAAAGTCACTGATGATCGCCGTCATATTTGAAGTTACACCAAAACCTTCAGGAAAAGACAAATATCTGGCCGTTGCAGCCGACCTAAAAGAACACCTAATCAGCTTCGATGGATTTATCTCAGTCGAGAGATTTCAAAGCCTCAATCAGCCAGAAAAAATTTTGTCACTCTCTATTTGGCGGGATGAAGAATCTGTAGTGAGTTGGAAAAATCACAAGGCTCATTTTGATGCACAACACCTAGGCAAAAAACAACTATTTGACAACTATCGTATAAGGATTGGAAAAATTCTGCGGGATTACTCTATGCAATAAATCAACAGTCAAATTTGACTCAAACTATAAAGCCTCTGCATCTTGTTCTTTTACTGAAAAATAGAACGCAGAGGCCCCCATTCCTAAAAACGGACCGACCAAAATAATCGAATTACATTGGCAGAGAAACTATAAGCGGGTTCGTCACCAGGACTGATAGATGTAGCTGAACCGTGTACTGTGACATCGAGAAAGTCATCATAGTCAAATAGAATATGATCCCAGTAAAGATTAATTGTATTCCTGCGATTTAATAGAGACCAGCGCCGTGGCAACTCATAGGACACTCCCAGGCCAAGGGCCAAGGTTGTGAAATTACTCAACTCCTTATCACGAGCACGAAAGTTGGTAGCGTTGAGATAGGGAAAAAGGTCGCTGTAAAAATCTGCACTACTCTGCTGATAGTAACGGATCTTTCCTTCAAAAACCCACTCGTCTTGTTCTTTCCAAGGATGGGTATAGCGAAACTCTACATTGTCTGCAACGATTCCCCAACTATCCGCATAGTGTCGATACTCCCCTTTAATCGCTGCGCGATAGGGCAATCTATATTTGGCCCTTAGGGCAACCGCATCACTGTTACGAGTTCTGGGGTAAACCTCGGCCTGATAGCTAAATCCTGTTCCAGATGCTTCATCGAGATACCTAACACTGCGATAAGGGTTGTTGAGATACCCTTCATCCGACACAGTTTCGACACTCACCTCTGCAATCAGCTTTTGCGTGAGAATCTGATTCCAACTAAATGCGTAGCGACGGTGTTGCGCTTCCTCGGCAAAATTATCGTCGCCATTGCGGAACACATCATCACTTCCGTAACTAACCCGCAGGTCGATAGTACTTAGGTCGCCAAAGAAACCCTGACTGATGCCGAAAGCAACGGTTTGTGCCTCGTAGTCATTCTCAGAACTGTTGGTGTACCCCACGCTGATAGTAGTTTTATCCACCAGGTAGTCAGCACCCAAGGAGTACTCATCCCGCTGCTCCGAATACTCACTGGCCGTGGCCTCCACATCAATAGAGGCCCCGGAAATCATGTCCACATAGTAATTGGCAGACAGGGAAATATTGTTGCCAACATTCTGGCGAATCAATACTGAAGGCCCATCAATGGTCACTCCACCACCGCTATAGGCGTGATACATATTGTCTGCCCGCTCTTCGGGAAGCACTGCGGCCACGGCAGCGAGCGGTGCCAAAAATGCCAACCCGCCCCAGCGAGATAGAAGCTTAGTTACAACCACATCCACCTCCACTGCCTCCTTCAGCTCCACGCGCAGCTTCGCGAGCTTCATACACGTGATTCATATAGCGAGCAGCTACCGGATCCTGCTCAAACCCCATAATAGGATCCGCAAGAAATTGTCGTTCGTAGGGTGCAATCCACGGGTTAACAGTGCAACCTGTACTCATCAAGAAAGTGCAAACTAGCAATAGTGCACGCATGACACTACTCCCGAATCAATTCCTTAATCATTTTTTTATAGGCAGCTTCATCCCCATCACGATAACCTTTATGGATATAGCGAACGTTGCCATCACGATCAATAAATACGGTGCTGGGCATAGCGGCAACACCATACATTTTGCTCACTTCCCCTTTGCTATCAAAAAGAATCGGAAAATCCACTGGAATTTTCGCTAATAGCGAGTCCGCATCCTTGCGCTGTGCATCCACATTGACTCCCCAAACCTGGAAGCCAGCAGCTTCATAGCGAGCATGTAGCTGATCCAACAGCGGCATTTCCTGACGACAAGGGCCACACCAGGAAGCCCAGAAATTCAGCATAATGACATCGCCGCGCTGCTCTGCAAGCCTCAAATTTCCGCCTTGGTTGGAACTCAAGGTAAAATCCTTAGAGGGCTCTGCGGCGGAAGCCTGTGACATCGATAAAAGCAGCGTCAGGAAAGCAGCCAGGTATTTCATGGAAGAGTCCTTGTTATTTTTTGATGATCAATTAAAAAAAGATGGTAAGTCCCAATTGGGCAGACAGATTATTGGTGACTTGGGCCTCGCCAAATAATTCATGCTCAAAAACATGGTCGCGAACATCCAGGCGCACTGCGAGCCAATCGTTGGCAAGCATTCTCACTCCTGCACCAAAGTTGTAAGTGAAGTGCTCCTCGTCAGCAAACGAGGTATTTCCCACACCTCCCGCAACATAAAAATTGGCATTAAAAGCCCAGTCATCAAATACAAAGTACTCACCCTGGAAAATATTCCAGCCCACAGAGGTATTGTAATAACTGAGTTCACGCTGCTCATCAGTCAACAGCGGTGCTGCACCGCTCAATCTTTCAAAGCTGGATTCTCCCAACTCAGTCTGGGCATAGGTGGCCTCAATAAAAAAATCTTCGCTGATATGGTAGGCCGCTGAAGTACCGTACAGGGAATTTGAGCCAAAATCCTCGACATTGATAACACCAGCAAACAGACCAATTTCTATATTTTCACTATCTATCAGGGCGTCACGTATCTCTCGCCGCTCCAGTTCAGGTGCGACAATATCCGCAAGTACTTCATCATCCTGCTGAGCACTGCATACCTGGGTCCCCACCAGTGCGGAAAGCGCCGCAGAGCCTACAGATATACGTCGAAACCAAGTTTCCACTCGACTATCTCCTGATTATTTTCCTGCGTAGTAAGCAAGTAGTGATTTGTGTATTCAGCCCTGATGGCAAAACGGCGCGATAAGTAAGTACGCAACCCTACGCCCGCCAACATCGTTGTATCTTGCCGATCTTCGGTGGCAACGATAGTGGCGTTTGGAGAGGTAACATTTATCCCGGCTCCCAAAACAAAATAAGGGGATATTTTCCAACGTGGAAATGGCTGGTGGACCATTGCCACCTGATAGACTTGGCTGTCTGAATAGGAACCTACCGCCTGGGTTGCACGTATTTCAGTAGCCAGATTGGCAGTAAATTGGTAGCCCAGGCTAACTCCCAGGGATTCCGCTCCAGCAAAATCACCGTAATTCAAACCTAGGTAAAAGTAACCGTCGTCAACATCGGAAAAATCCGGTAGAGGAACTCGAACAATTTCTCCATTTTCTCCGTAGATTTCACGTAAGTCGTCAACTTTTACCCAGCCACTTTTATTGCGTGAAGTAAGCACTTTTACCCAGTCGGTGCGGCGTTTAAGCAGCCAAATTTGTTCACCATACTCAGCGACATAGAATATCGGGTAACCGCGCCCCGGGCCTCGGTAAATATTAATAAATGCATTACCGACTGTAACCAGCTCTGCATCCTCAAGGCCTTTATATTTTTTCTCAGTCTCAGTCTCCGTCTCAACCAATTCTTCTTGTGGGGTTTCATCTGAAGAATCAGATTCCATCAAAGTTCGTTCAGAAGAAGCCTGTCCAGAAAAAAGTAGCAGCAATACAAATACCGCGAAACTGCCAATAGAATTTTGGTGTAACTTCAACATGGTTTAATCTGCCGGCGCCGCAAAAGGATCGTTATAGTATTGAGCGCCAATATCAAACCACTCGGCAATCAAGCGCAACTCGGCATCTTCTAAGTACCCTTGGTGTGCGCCACCATTTTCAAAGATAGAAAAAAACGAGCTCTCAAGAGCAGAGCTCGTCAAGGGAGAGGAAATATTGACGGTAACCATTACCGGGATCGGATCACCGTTACTGTCGAGAACTAATTCGCCATCCTCATCAACCTCGTAAACAGGATTTCCATCATCATCAAATTCCTGTACGAGCCGCGGTGTTAGCACCCCACTGGATAACTCCAATTCAGCGCGATCGGCCACCAGCTCGGAATAGGAAACAAACCAAGCATCATTAACAGAGGAAGCCGAGGTTGTGAGATCTAATTGCCCATCGGGTATTTGGGTTGCTCCGGCAGCATCAACAGGAGAGTGACAGCCTGTACAGGTATAATCAGCTATTACTGCTCCTGTACTATCCAATACTTCACGGGGGAAATCCCAGAGCGGCTGAATATGTTGTTCATAGTGAATGACGATTCGACAATTACTTTCCCACTCTGTTAAACAGGTGGATTCCACCGGTGCATCCGTACTCAAATCACCGTATGAAAGCAATAACTCATCATCCTTAGTCCGTACCGCAGGATCAGTCCATAAATCGGTAAAGTGCAGATCTCCTTCAAGTTCAGCCTCACCAATATACCGGGCCAATAATTGAGCCATAGTCTCGCCCATTTCCGCCAGTAGTGCGGGCTCAGTATTGGCAAATGGTGCTGCCGAGGTCGGCGCTCCAACCCAAGCTGCTTCCAGCTGCATATCCGTGCGGCCATGAAGAGCTTCGCTATCGCTAGTATGACAACCGTTACAACTTCGCACTTCACCCGCTTGTAGCTGTAACCAGTTGTTATGACTATCGAAAATGCGTTTTCCATCTGCATCGACAACGGAAATTACCAGGGGCATATCTGCGGGAACTTTTACCCTGACGGAGCCGTCGGGCTGGATTGGGGTATAACCCAATATTTCACGCATGCCCTGATTACCATTGCGGCCAAATGCTGCCCCATCAAAGTCCAGAACATCATCATCGGGAATGCCCACGGCCTTGGAAATTTTCAGGAATCGTGCAGGCCGCAAATCTGCTGTGGTTTGGGCGGGATCCGCCAAGGTTTCGATTCCGGCAATATCTTCACCATCAAAATCATAAACACTGCGAATATCCAGGATTCCGACAGATTCCTCCACCAGATCCGCATCGACATCGACTCCCGGGACGGGGTCTGGAATATAGGTGGGCTCAGTGCGAGGCTCCAGAGTAACCCCTTCGGATATCATTTCTCCCTCTTCCACAACCACAATAGGAAGCTGGGTGCCGGCGATATAATCGTAAATCCACAGGCCGTAGAGTGGGTCTGCCAATTGAACTTCTTCGTCTTCGGCAAGAGTATCCGGGCAGGTCTCCAGCAGCTCGGTTTCTTCATTGATAACCCGGCATTCACTCCAGGTTACCAACAAACGACTTGTCCCATCGTAGAATGGCCATGCGGAAGCAAAAGTACCATGGGGAGAAATAGTATCGTCGGTAGTGACTTCTCCAACAGTGATAGAAGCCTGCCCGACCATTTCACCACTTTGCTCCGGCTCACTGTAGGCTTCGCTATAAACAATTCCATCGATAGTCACGAGATCGCCACCATAAGTGAGCCCAGAGGGAGCGCGCAACGTTACCAAAAGGCGGCCATCCGGCATTTCGTGCGGTCGATTGAAGGCGGCCTCAGTCTCTTCTGTACCCGTATTTTGACTGTGATAACCGTAATAAACCGCCAGGTCAGAACCATCTGGATTTACTGTATATAAGCTTAATTTATCGATACCTGCCGCATTGTCCCAGCGGTTAAACAGGACCCGTCCATCGCTCAGTACAACTGGATTTAAATCATGGCTCTGATTAAACGATATCTGAGTGATATCGGTTCCGTCCGCTTCCATTACATGGAGTACAAATGCCGGCTCCTCTCGATTTTCAGTCAGGGCCGAGAATTGCGGTTTACCGTCATCCAGTAAAAGAGCTCTGGAGCGCCGCTGGCGGGTAGAAGAAAAAATAATGCGTCCATCGGGTAAAAAAGCGGGAGCGATATCCTGGCCTTCTTCAGCAGTTAAATCTGACTCAATTACCCGATTGAGTTCTTCTGTTTCGGTGTTGTATACCCAAATATTCCAGGTAGGCTGCTCATCGTCATCAGCGTCTTCTATTTCCGGTGCCCGCATAGCAAATATAAGCTGGCTACCATCTGCTGAAGTATTCAGATCTTTTACATCGTAATCACCGTCAAATATATTTGCAGTAATGACAGTTTCTGCAGCACTGGCGGTTGCACGGTCTTTTAAAATCAGTTGAGCTCCGGCAAAAAATTCCCCGGGCTCATAAATATTATCCTGAAGGAGGCTGCCATCATCGTCACTACTTAATTGACGAAGTACAAAAGCAACAGGATAGTCCTCCACCACGGGATCTTCGGCTTGGTCTTCACCACCACTGGAACTGCCACCGCCACTACAGGCCGTCACCAATAGCAAAAGCGGTAGCGCACGCAAACATTTCATTTTTGTTATCCACCCGGGTTTGGCACGAGCAGCACACGCCTTTTTTGTGCTCTTAGCCTAAGAACTTTTTTATACGGCTTTGACCGCTGAGGCTAATTCTCGCAAGTTGCGCACAAAAAGTTTGCCAACTGGGACGCAAATATTGAAAGTCATTCTGACATTGTTGAAATCTGCTTTTAGACTGCTTTGCCACATCCCAGTGATCTCACCGACAAAAATAGTCCAATGAAAAATAATTCGTCTCGAGCGCGTGTACTCCGGCTCACCACGGTAACCGCACTGCTCGGAGTAGGTTTGTGGAGCAATTCTGCCCTATCAGCATCGCAGGACCAGGCTCTCCAAATTCACAGCCGCATCACCGGAACCATTCCCAGCGAGAGTGTATTGCTGGATATGGCAGAGGATATAGAAAACGGTGATCCCACCGCTGCGGCGTATACGGCAATGGAGAATGACGCCTTCTATAATGTCACCCTAAAAAATCTGGCCACCCCCTGGACTAATGAGGAGCAGGACGTATTTGAACCATTAAATGATTACACTGCGACGGTAATCGGCATGGTTCGGGACGATATGGACTTCCGCCAACTGCTCTCGGCAAATATTCTCTACACCGGTGATATTTCTGGCCTGCCCTCCTACAACACGGGAAATAACGACCACTACGAGACACTGGAAGCCGGGGGTTATTCCCTGCAGGACAATCTGGTGCAGGAAGCTCAATCCTCTCTCAATGGTCTCCCCGCAGATGCCACCGCCGGCGTTCTTACCAGCCGCGCAGCTGCCAAGGCTTTTTTTAGTGCGGGAACCAATCGCGCCATGTTTCGCTTTACCATGCTCAATCACCTGTGTAACGACATGGAGCAGGTGCAGGATACTTCCCGCTCACCGGATCGTATTCGCCAGGACGTAAGCCGCAGCCCTGGGGGCGACAGTCGGGTATTCCAAAATAACTGTATCGGTTGCCACAGCGGCATGGACCCCATGGCACAGGCATTCGCTTACTACGACTATGTATACGATGCAGACAATGATCCCGATGGAGAAGAGGGAGCCCTGGATTACAACGCAGCCGGTGATATAGATCCAGAAACCGGCAGCCGTGTTAAGGCCAAAAACCTGATCAACAGCGGCAATTTTCCCCACGGTTTTATCATTCCCGACGACAGCTGGGTTAACTACTGGCGCGAGGGCATAAATATGCATCTTGGCTGGAGCGACACCTTGTCCGGCAACGGCAACGGCATCAAATCCCTGGGAGAGGAGTTGTCTAACAGCCGAGCTTTCGCCAAATGCCAAGTAACTAAGGTGTTTCGCCAAGTTTGTCTGCGCGAGCCGGAAGATTCTACCGACCGCAACCGAATCGAAACAATTACCGATGATTTCAGCAATACCGGCTACAAACTTAAGCAGGTATACGCAGACACTGCGGTTTACTGCGCGGGAGATTAAAAAATGAAAACCTATAAAAGTCTCCCAGTGATAGAAAATACACTGATAGTTCGCACGCTTCGTATCGCTTCACTATTTTGTGCTGCCCTGGCAATCAGTGCCTGTAGTGGTGGCAGTGGAGAGGGCACCGAAAGCCAACCGGATACCAGCGACAACGATGGCACCGCTGCCTATTCCGGACCGGACCCTGAAACTGATGATGTCAATCAATATAAACAGTACATCTGGGATAACCTGGCAGCGACAAATCGATGCGGCAGCTGTCATATTGAAAATAACCAGAGCCCACATTTTGTCCGCGGCGATGATATTAATGCTGCCTACGATGCCGGGCGTGAGTTAATTAACTTATCAGTTCCCGATGAATCCCGTTTGGTAACCAAGGTTGGTGGTGGGCACAATTGTTGGCTTTCCAGCGATGATGCCTGTGCGGAAATTATTACCAACTACATCGAGGAATGGGCTCGGGCTAGCGGCGGCCTAAGCAATACAATCACCCTTGTCGCACCTGTCGAGCGTGAGGTGGGTGCCAGTAAAAGTTTCCCCGAATCCAGCGGCAGCTTTAGCACTACAGTTTACCCTCTGTTGCGCAGCTACTGTGCCAACTGTCACAGTGAAGATGCGACAACGGCACAAACCCCCTACTTTGCCAGCTCTGATGTCGATCTCGCCTACGCATCTGCGGTCAGCAAAATTAACCTGGATTCTCCAGCCGACTCCCGTTTCTCTGTGCGCCTGGGCAGTGAATTTCACAACTGCTGGGATGACTGCTCAGATAACGAAGCGGAAATGACCGATGCGATCCAAGCCTTCGCCGACACTATCAATGTCACCGAGGTAGACCCCGACTGGGTTATCAGTAAGGCACTGCGCCTCACAGACGGTATTGTTGCGAGTAGTGGCGGCCGTATAGAGAGCAATGCAATTGCTCTCTATGAATTTAAAACCGGCAGCGGCACCACTGCCTACGATACCTCCGGAGTTAACCCCGCAATTGATCTCGCCCTATCTGGCGATGTGGAGTGGATCGACTCCTGGGGGCTGCAATTGAAGGGGGGTAAAGCACAGGGGGCTACTGCAACCAGCAGCAAACTTTACGATACACTCACAGCCACCGGTGAATACTCAATTGAAATCTGGGCGGCACCCGCCAACGTCTCACAGGATGGGCCTGCGCGTATCGTCACCTATTCCGGTGGCGATGATATTCGCAACTTCACTCTCGGCCAGGATCAATACAGTTACACCGTGCAAAACCGCAATGACAACACCGATGCGGACGGTATGCCTGCCCTGGCAACCGATGATGCCGACCAGGTTGTACAAGCCAGTCTCCAGCATGTGGTGGCCACTTACGATCCAATTAACGGACGCAAGCTTTACGTTAACGGTGCAAATACCGGGGAGCCGGACCCAAGTGAATCCGGTTTACTCTCTACCTGGGACGATACCTTTGCTCTCGCAGTAGGCAGCGAAGTCAGTAACGGCAACAGTTGGGAAGGCTCCATTCGCCTTTTGGCAATTCACTCCCGCGCCCTATCGGAAGAGGATATCGCTACCAACTACGAAGTCGGCGTCGGTGAAAAATACCTGCTGTTATTCAAAGTTGAAGAGCACACAGGCATTGCCGAAAGCTATGTAATGTTTACTGTGCAGCAATTTGATAATTATGCCTACCTGTTCAGTGAACCCACCTTTGTCAGCCTCGACGACAGTGTCGATCCATCTGGAATCGCCATTGAGGGAATGCGTATCGGTATTAATGGCCGCGAAGCGGAGGTGGGCCAGGCCTGGTCCAAGTTATCCACTGCAGTCGACAATAGCTACGTAGCAGGTGAAGGCCAGCAGCTTTCCAGGCTCGGGACCATTATCACTCTGGATAAAGGCCCCCTCGATGATGAATTTTTCCTGACCTTCGAAAAAATCGGCAGCGAAACCTATAACCGGGTTGAGGTTACTCCAGCTGAACCTGCGGATGCCGCTGATCTGGAAGCGCAATCGCGCATAGGTCTGCGCCGATTTGAACAAATCCATGCAAGCTTGTCCCAGGCGACCGGAGTCTCCATGTCCCACCCGGAGATTTATGAAACCTGGGAAACTGTGAAACGCCAGCTTCCGGTTGAAAGTGACATTGAAGGATTCCTCGCTGCACAGCAAATGGGTATCACCCAGCTGGCAGTGAAGTATTGCAGCACCCTGGTGGACTCCAGTGAGCGCAGCAGCTACTTCAGTGGGTTTGACTTCAGCGCTTCCGCAGACACCGCCTTCGACAGCGCCAGCAAGCGCGCGCAGATTATCGATCCGCTCATGGAAGGTTTGCTTGGCCACGAGATGAACTGGCACGACGGCAGCGTCTCGCAACTTGCCAGCGCCCCGGACCTGGCCTCTGTAGAGACAGAACTGGACACGCTTATCGACACCATGACCGCCTGTGGCAGCAGCTGCGATTCAGGTCGCACAGAAACTACGGTGAAAGCCGTATGTGCTGCCGCCATGGGCAGTGCCATGATCCTGATTCACTGATCGCATAAAAAAGACTAGCGGCTTTGTCGGCAAAACTTTCGCCGGTAGAGCCCCTCCACAATAAAGAGCCGGCACACCGAAAACTATATCCGGGAATATTATGAGCAAGAAAAAACACTTTGATCTGGACCAGCCCCTACGGCACCCGGACCACCACCGCCCGGTAACACGCCGCGACTTTCTCGCTCAAGGCTTCCGAGCGGGTATGGGAACAGTGCTGGGCGGCTCTGTCTTCAGCTTGTTTGCCAATCCCCGTAGTGCCCATGCAGCCCTTTCCTCGGACCTGGAAGCACTGCGAAAAACCAATGGCGGGCCCTGTGACGTCAGTGCATTCGGTGCCGGTAAAATTCCTTTTATTTGTTTCGATCTCGCCGGCGGTGCAAATATCGCAGGCTCCAATGTGCTGGTAGGTAAAGAGGGCGGACAAATGGATTTTCTCGGCACAGCCGGCTACAACAAGCAAGGCCTCCCCGGGGATATGGTTCCCTCCCTCGGTGATGAATTTATCAATACTGACCTGGGTCTCGCCTTCCATAGTGACAGCGGTATGTTGCGAGGCATTCTGGAAAAAATCGCTGCTGGCACAGCATCGGCGACCAACGGTGCAGTTATTCCCGCTCGCTCGGAAAATGACACCGGCAACAACCCACACAATCCCATGTACGGTATTAACCAAGCGGGAGCCAACGGTTCCCTGCTGGCCCTGATCGGCTCCAGCTCCAGTGATTCCGGTGGCAACTCCATGGCTCCTTCCGCCATGATCAACCCCGAAGTTCGCCCCACCAAAGTGGATCGCTCTTCCGACGTTACTGGCCTTGTAGATGTAGGAGACCTGGTGGGGCTGCTCAGTCAGGAGGACACTGTCGCAGTGATGGAGTCCATGTACCGCATCTCCGAAGCGAAACTCAGCAACGTAAATACTAAAGTCAGCACCGATGCAGTCATTAAAGACCTGGTGCGTTGTGGCTATATGAAAAGTGCTGACCTGGCTGATCGCTTTGGCAACCCGGCCGATTTAAATCCCGAATCCGATCCAGATATCGTCGGGCCATCCGGTGTTTTTACCAGTTCAGAATTGAGTGGAGACAGAGAGTTCCAAAAGACTGCCTCAGTGATGAAGCTGGTCGTCAATGGATATGCCGGTGCAGGCACTATTACCATGGGTGGCTATGACTACCATACCGGCGACCGCGCCACAGGAGAGATTCGCGATTTGCGCGCTGGGCGCTGTATTGGCGCTTGCCTGGAGTATGCCGCCCGCCGCAACCAGCCCCTGATGATTTACGTTTTTAGTGATGGTTCCGTTTTCTCTAATGGAATGCTGGACGACTCTGTAGAGGGCCGCGGCAAAGGTGTCTGGACTGGTGATGACCAACAGACAGCCGCCTCATTTTTCCTGGTATACAACCCGGCGGGCCGACCACAATTACTCGGTGGCACGGCGGACGAACAGGCGATCCACCAGCAACTCGGCTATATGCGCAGCTCCGGTGACGTAGAAACAACATCCACCCCCGCCGCTAACAACGTCAATTTATTGGTGGAAACTGTAGTGCTCAATTATATGGCCCTGCACGGAGAGCAAGGTAATTTCTCCACCTTATTTCCCAACCATGGCCTCGGCGATAGTAACTTACAAGACAGCATGACTGCCTTCGCCCCCATTATTTAAGTTGGATAAGTGATGTTCCGCTTTTTTAAATCACTATTACTGTGCGGTGCCACACTTTGCGCGATTCCTTCTGTGGCCGAGTGGCACTACGCTGAACGTGCAATTATGGGGACTCAGGTTCGCCTGCAACTTTGGCACGAGGACGGCAATGAAGCCGAGCACCTTATTGAAGAGGTCATGACAGAGTTCCATCGCCTTGACGATCAGCTCTCACCCTATAAGGAAAACAGTGAACTATCTCTCGTCAACCGCACAGCTGGCCGGGGGAACGTCAATATATCCAAAGAACTCACCAACCTGATTGATAAATCCCTTTGGTTTAGTCAGCTCACTGATGGTGCGTTCGATATCAGCTATGCCACCCTCGGCAAGCACTATGATTTTCGCCAGCAAAGACAGGCAGACGCCCAGCTGACGGACTCGTTGTTAGAAGCGTTGAATTACCGCCACTTAAAACTGAATAAAAAGGCCAATACACTCCGTTTTGGCCACAAAAGCACAAAAATAGATTTGGGGGGAATTGCCAAAGGCTATGCGGTTGATCGGGCAATTGAGATCCTCAAGCAGGCAGACATTTGCTGCGCCAGCGTCAGTGCCGGTGGCGATGCACGCATGCTGGGAGATAAACAGGGGCAACCCTGGTTAGTGGGTATTCGCCACCCCCGTGAAAAAAGTAAAAATGCTGCGGTTATCCCCCTGCGTGATATTGCTATCTCTACCTCAGGTGATTACGAGCGTTATTTTATTGATGAGCAGCAGGATAGAGTGCACCATATTTTTAACCCATCCACAGGAAAACCCTCGGAAACTTCTGCAAAAGACACTGATAAGTTGATTAGTGTCAGCATTATTGGCCCCCGCGGCTTTGATACCGACCCCCTTTCTACCAGTGTGTTTGTTCTGGGAAAAGAGAAAGGCTTGGCACTTATTAATCGATTGCCCCAATTTGAAGCAGTAGTTATAGATAGTAACCGGAAGTTGTTTTTCAGTCGCGGTTTGGAGAATCTTTGAGTAATCCGTTTTATCTTCATAGAAAATTTGCCAACAAGATCACATCAGATCGTTGATCCCCTGACATAATTTGCGCCGACCAAAGAATAATGCCAATTCCTATCAAAAGGTCTGCCATGAGACGCCCCTTTCAGTGCTTTATTTTATTTATCGGCCTTTTAGGCTCTGCGTTTGTGCAGGCTCAGGAAAGCGATTTCTCTGCGGAGAAATTGGAAGAATTAAAGCGCGATGTACTTAAATTAAACAGGGATTTATTGATTCTTGAAGAAGATTTGCTCTATCCCGCACAGAGCCAAATCGCCTTTTATGTGTCTATGGATGTAGGCCACTATTTTACTTTGGATGCAGTAAAGCTACACATCGATAACAAGTTAAGTGCAAGTCATCTGTATACGGAACATCAGCGGGAAGCGTTGATTCGCGGTGGTATTCAACCGCTTTACAAAAGCAACCTAAAATCCGGTGATTACACTATTTCTGCTTTTATAACTGGCCTTGGGCCCGAAGGGCGCGAATACAAGCGGGCAGCCAAGTTGGAATTGAATAAAAGTGATGAGCCCGCCGTTATTGAACTGGTTATCTCAGACAACTCCGGAAAACAACAGCCGGAGTTTGAGTTGGTGCAGTGGCCAACGCCCTGATTAGCCATGTACTACCCATCTTTTACCCGCACCCTATCCCTGGCGCTCATCCTTGCCGCAAGTAACCTTTGCGCTCAGGAAGCTGATACTGTGGCCGAAACAAACGGTCCCAGCAATGAGCAGCGAGCCCCACAAAAATACCAAAGGGCTCAAGACCTGGCTTATGGCGCTACGCTTTACGAGTATTTTGAAGGGGATTACTTTGATGCCCTGAGCACACTGCTGGTTGCTCAACAGCGGGATTCAATTCAAATTCACAGGGATAACGCCGCATTGATAGAGGGCGGGATCAGCCTAGGGTTTGGTTTACATAGACGAGCAGCTGAACTTTTTGAACAGCAGAGTAATGTCGAGGCTGCGCCAAAATATCGCCGCACTGCCTGGTTAAAGCTGGCCGAATTAAATTACCTGAACGGTGATTTTGTCAGCGCAGCAGCACACTTGGAAAAGTCAGGGGTTGCCGAGGAGTCCTCTCTACCTCTCAACTTAGCGCTGCGCAATAAAGACCTCACCACGGCTCAAAAATTACTGGAAACCAGCGATTTATACCCTGCGGAAAAGTTATTGGGACATATCAACTTAGGCGCTGCCTTTGCCAGGTCCGGCCAATTGCCTGCAGCAATTCACGAATATCAAGTCGCTGTTGATTTTGCAGAAACAATTGATATTCCTTCATCTGAAATTCCCATACTCATTGATAAAGCCCATATTGGTATGGGGTACGCCCTGGCTCTTGCAGAGCAACACAGCGCAGCTAAAGAAGCCTTTTCCAGGGTTCGCCTCAACACGCCCTGGGCAACTCGCGCACTCCTGGGAATGGCTTGGTCCTCTATCAATGGTGAGGACTACCAAGCGGGCATAGACGCACTGCAATTTTTACTGGATAAACACCGCTACAGTCCCGCCGCACGGGAAGCGATGGTAGCCCTGCCTTATGGTTACGAAAAACTGGAAAATCGCTCTGTAGCCCTCAGAGCATATCAAAGCGCTGAAGCTTATTACCTGGAAACGCTCACTGAGTTACACCAGTTACAGCAAGACCTGGCGACGGAACCGCTGGCCTATGATCCTGTTCAGCGCGAGGCTTGGCGCTATGGCTGGTTACAACTAGCCCAGGCTTCTCCCCTATTGCGTGACAACCAGCACTTCCTGCGGCCAATCCTGCAAAGTGACCGCTTCCAATTGCGGCTCACCGAGTTGCGCGATCTACAGCAGCTCACCCAGGTCCTACAGACCTGGCAAGATAAACTACCTCAATTTGCTGACCTTATCGAAGAGCGTCACCTGCGCCGTACAACGATTATTGATAACTACAATAGCGCCCAGTTTGACCAGCAGTTGCAGATGGCAACACAGCAATATGATCATTTGAGGGCAGCTCTCGAGCATATTGAACAGGAGCGCGACGCACTCACTTTATTGGCGACCACCGCCACTCCAAATGAACAAAGTGAAACCCTCGAATTACTGGAAATTCTCACCGGCGCTCAAGAACGTCTTAAAAAAATCCAGGACAGCGGCAAAGCCAGCCAACAACAAGCAGAAACCCTGGCGAAAGCCCGGGGGATTTTGCTTTGGCAAGCCAGTGAACAGTATCACGAGAAGTTGTGGCAGCAGCAAAAATCCCTACAACTGCTCGAAGATCAGTTACGCAGGGGGCGGGAACAACGCAAGAAAACAGATACCGAAGCACAGCGAGGGCCACAACTGCGCCAACTAGCCTATCGGGTGGTCACCGCCGGTGACGAAATTCCAGCTCAGCAAGCGGCGATTGGTCGAGCCAGCGAATTGATTGAAGCCGACCTACGCCGAGAAGTTATCGCCCAGCTGGGTAGGGAGCAGCAGCAAATTCACAATTATATGGCCCACACACGCCTGGCTATCGCACGTCTGCAAGACGCTGAAATCCAGGCAATTCCCGCAGCCTCTCAGGCTGACAGTGACACGGATAATACCGGGGCCGCAGACAATGAATAACGCCCCGCATCCGGCAGCTGTGTTTACCCTGCGCTCCCTAGCTATTGGTATTTGCTGTGCCCTGACAGCCTGCGGCAATCAACCGGTACAAACCCTGGCTGACCTGCCCCGCGCCAACCCACCCAGCCCCCAGGAAGAGGCACCGCAAAGTCCGCCCGTGCAAACCGTTATCGCGTTGGAAAACCTGGTGCAAAGTTACCGCATGGCACTGGAGAGCCACACCGATCCCAAGGTTCGGCAACAAATCCATCTGCGCCTGGCTGACTTGGAAATGGAACGACTGGAGCAAAAACAGTCCGACAATCCGGATACTATTGTCGACTACTCCAGCGCGGTCGATTATTACCAAAGCCTCTCTGCACAGCGCCCAAAAGATGATTACATTCTCTATCGCTTAGCCCGCGCCCGAGCACTGGACGGGGAAATGCCTGCGGCCTTACAGGCATTGGAAAAGATTGCCGGTAGCGCACCGGACTCACCGTTTATCGGCGAAGTCTTATTCCGCCGTGGCGAGGCGGCATTCAACCGCAAAGACTACCCCAGTGCCGCCCGAGATTTCCGTGCATTGCTCAAGCAGGGGCCGAGTCCATTTACGGATAATGCTCGCTATATGCTGGCTTGGTCAGAATTTAAATCGAGCAATTACCGCGCATCCACAGAAATTTTTCTCCAGTCGCTGGATATTTTGCACAGTGAGGAACAGGGGGAGGAACTCCCTGTTGGGCGGCAACGCCTGCGTGAAGACAGCCTGCGCGGGCTCGCATTAAACTTCAGCTACCTGGGAGGTGCTGAAGCCATTGAGCCTTTTAACCTCAATGGAGAGCCACGTCCCTATCAGCACCAGCTATACAGTGCACTCGGTACCTGGTATCGGGAAAAAGAGTTGTTCCGCAATAGTGCCGATACCTTTTTACAATTCGTCAATCACTACCCACAAACCCAGCAAGCCCCACAGCTTCATCTTCTCGCCGTTGAAACCTTGCAAGCGGGGAGACTACATAAGGAAGTTCTGCCCACGAAGCGGGACTTTGTGCGTCGCTATGGTGTGAACAGTGATTACTGGCAAGCAGCAGGTGAAACTCAACAACAGGAGTTGGCCAAAACCCTGCAACCATGGCTGTATGAATTGGCCCAGTTTGACCACGCCCGCGCTCAGGAATTGGCTCAGCAGGTCACAAAACTACCCGCGAATAAGGTGAAAGAACGTCGCCTTGTCAGCGCACAATCACTGGGTGCCTATCGCAGCGCCGCCGCGTTATATCAGGAATACGCGCAGACTTTTCCACAAGATCCACGCACGCCATCCATGGTTTTCCTGATGGCAGAGTGTCTTGAGCAGGCTGCAGATCACCCCGCCGCCTGGCGCGCTTACAGCCAGGTCGCCTGGGAATACCAAGATCCCAAGTATGCTGCCGAAGCCGGCTACGGAGCCATCCTCAGTGCAGCCAGAGTGCATGAACAAACTCCGGATCAAGAGTCGGAACAGAAAATCCTGTGGCTCGATCGCAATATCGAAGCGAGCCTGAAATTTGCACAGAGCTGGCCCCAAGACCCGAGAGCTCTGCCAGTACAGCTGGCCGCTGCCGATAAGTTGTTACAACAATCGCGCTTTGCCGAAGCCATCGCCGCTGCCGAGCACGCCGATCAATGGCAACCGCCAGCCAATAGGCAACAGCAAATAAGTATTGCAATAATACTGGCCCACAGCCATTTTTCCCTGAAGCAATATCCCCAGGCAGAGGCTGCCTATACCCGCGCGCTCGGCTACCAGCCAGACGATAAGCTGCACAAAGACGCATTGCGCCAATTGCAGTTATCCATCTATCGCCAGGCAGAAATCATTTTGGCCCAGCGCGAGAGTGAGGATGCCGCTCCCAGTGAGGAAGCCCTCAATCACCTGCTGCGTATCCGCGATAGCGGGCGCACAGAGGTTGCGGCCACCGCCCAATATGATGCGATTAATTTTCTTATTCAATTAGGGCAGTGGCAGCGCGCCAGCACAGAACTCGCTGATTTCCGCCAGTTTTATCCCGCGCACACCTTGACGCCGACACTGGCTGCCAAAGCCATCGTTATCTTTGAAGCTCTGGAAATGCCGGCGGCTGCCGCCACAGAATTACTGCAATTAGCCGCTACAGATCCGGATCGGGAAGTTCGCCGTCAATCCCTGTTTATGGCAGCAGAAAACCTGCAAAAAGCCGGTGAATACAACAGGGCTATTGAAAGCTATCGCAACTACAGCAAATTGTGGCCAGAACCCGCCGAGCAACGTCTGGAAGCGCAATTTCAGCTGGTCGAAATCTACGCTCAGACCAAAAAGCCCACTAAGCGGAATTACTGGCTACAACAACTTGCACAGAACTCGCTGCAGTCACCCCGCGGGCGTTACCTGGCCGCTTATTCTCAAAGTGAACTGGCGGAACAAAGTTATGCGAAATTTGCTGAACTGGCACTGCGCTTGCCGTTAAAGACCAGTCTCGCTAATAAAAAGCGGGCCATGCAAACCACCGTGGCGGATTACCGTAAAGTCCTGGAGTTTGGCATCGCAGAATTCACCCCTCAAGCAAACTATCGCCTCGCGGAAGTTTACCGACAGCTCAGCCGTGACCTGATGGACTCACAGCGCCCTAAAAGCCTGAACGAGCTGGAATTGGAACAATACGAAATTCTGCTGGAGGAACAGGCCTATCCCTTCGAGGAGAAGTCCATAGAACTTCACGAGGCCAATATCCAGCGCACAGTTGAGGGTATTTACGACGACTGGGTTAAACGCAGCTTCCATTCACTGGGAGAGCTGTTACCCGCACGCTACAAAAAAGAAGAAAAAACCCTGGAGTGGAGTGATGCACTGCATTGAATCTAGCACCCAGAAATTAACTTCAATCGCACGGTTATTCACTGCTGCGCTATTGGTTTTTTTACTCTCCGCATGTAGCGGTCTGCAAAAGACGATATCGCCCACGGATAGCGACACCGCGCAACAACTGACAGAAAACCCCTACTTGCGAGATGTTAAAAGGGTACCGCAACAGGCCCGTGCGGCGATGGAACTGGCTCGGCAGAATTTTCAGACAAATGATTTACCTGCAGCTGAATCGCAACTGCTCCAAATTACTGAAAAGTGGCCGGAGCTATCTGGAGCCTGGCTTAACCTGGCAATCGTGCAGCATTCCGGCGAGAAATACGAGGAGTCCGAGAGCAGCTTTCGCCAGGCTATTGCTGTAAACGATAACAATGTATTTGCCTGGAATCGTCTTGCCGCCCTGATGCGTGACCGGGGGCGGTTCGAAGATGCAGAGCAATACTACAACGCGGCCATAGAGCGTTGGCCACACTATGCCGATGCACACCGCAACCTGGGAATCCTCTACGACCTTTACCTGCAACAACCCGAGCGCGCCCTTCAGCACTATATAGCAGCGCAAGATTCCGGTACTGAACAGGATAAATTGCTCAGTGCATGGATACTCGAGCTGGAGCGGAGACTTTAACAATGAAATTATTTTCTAGCCTCATACTGAGCCTGTCTATCTTTGCACACGGTGCAACAGCAGAGGAAATAACAACGCTGGAGTCCACCGTAATTGGCAGCCAGGAACAACCTAAGGTTTTATATATCATCCCCTGGAAGCAAGCCAACAGTTTACAAAGGCTCGACAGCGTTCTGCCGCAAACTTTCTCCTCTGTATTTGAACATCAGGAATATTCGGAATTTCGGCGGGAAATAAAGCTGTTACAAGCTGAACAGGAAAAAACCGATTAGGCCGACCCACCAAAATTAAAAATATTCTTTTTGCGGCGCATGGAAGCGGCGCTGCTGAATTTATACAGCGAAGACATGGAACAGCCGCAGCAGGCTTCAACGTCCCGCGGCCCTCTTTATACACCAAGGGTGGGAACTCAATCGCTCTCCCTTTGCACTACAAATTTATAACTTTATCTGTGGAGAATTAAATCATGGAATTCACTCAAGCGATGCTGCGTTTTTTCCAAAATGGCGGACCCTTCATGTACCCAATTGCAGTGGTCCTGGTTATCGGACTGGCAATGGTAGTAGAGCGCTGGATATTTTTATCACGCGCGCGGAATGCCAATAAAAAGGCGTATCAACAAGTATTGCCCATGTTGCAAAAACGCAGCTATCAAAGTGTCTTGCAGCTGGCCCGAGACAACGATGCAGCAATGGGCCGTATCGCCGCAGCGGGCATCAACACTTTGCAATTTGCCAAGCGCGAGGAAAATATTGCCCTGGCTATTGAGGAAGGGATTCTCGAAGCTGTTCCCCGTCTGGAAAAACGCACCAGTTACTTGGCCACTCTCGCTAATATTGCCACTCTGCTGGGCCTACTCGGCACTATTATGGGTCTGATTGCTGCATTTACTGCAGTAGCCAGTGCCGACCCATCTGAAAAAGCGACCATGCTCTCCACCAGTATTTCCGTAGCGATGAACACTACAGCATTCGGTTTGATTTCTGCCATTCCCCTGCTGTTGTTTAACTCAATGCTACAAAATAAAACCAATGAGATTGTCGATAGTTTGCAAATGGCCGGGGTTAAATTCCTTAATCTGCTGACCATGGGACGCCCACAGAAAGCGGAACAACGCACCGCTAACAGCTAAGGGGTACCGCCATGCTGAACATAAATATTCGCCGGCGTGGATATGAGGAAGCGGAACTCGATATCACCTCGTTTATGAGTTTGATGACCATTTTGGTTCCTGTGCTACTGCTAAATATGGTGTTTTCCCATATCTCCGTGCTCAAGCTGAACCTGCCGGGTATCGGCGATGGAAGTTCCAGCAGTGTGGAGGAAAATCACCAGCTCGAACTCGTTTTGCGCACGCAGTATGTCGATATCAATTATCCCGCTGGGCAGCGGGTTAAACGCATCCCACACGAAGAAAACTCACCGGATTTCGCCACGATATCTATCGTTTTACAGCAGATAAAACGGCAGTTGCGAGAAAAATCTATCGACAAAGATGATCTGGTGATCCTGTCAGAAAAGGGAACGCCTTACAAAACTCTGGTCGCCGCCATGGATACTGCACGCAGCTACCGGGCTGTAGTGGCCGCATCTGTTGTTGATGCAGAACTGTTCCCCCAGATATCTCTCGGCGATGCACCGGAGCAGACAAAATAGCGGGGCCAAACTATGAAGATAAATGCAGCCGCAAAACTGCAAGAGCGCAGGCAAAGGCAAAAAAAGCAGCAGTCAAAACTGAACCTGGTATCACTGATGGATATCTTCACCATCCTGGTATTTTTCCTTCTGGTGAACTCAACCAGTGATGTTCAGGTTCTGCAGACTGATAAAACCATAAAACTGCCCAAGTCCACCTCACAACAGAAACCCGAGGTGACTACTGTAGTGCGGGTCAACAATAAACAGCTGTTTGTCGGGGACCGATTTATCGCCAGCATCGATGACATCGATCCCAGCGCAGAGAATATTGAAGCCCTGGTAACAGAGCTTAAATACCGTGCTGAACGAGCGGGAGAGCTGAGCGAAGCCCAGAAAACTCTGGGCCGAGCAGTGACTATTTTAGGTGATGAACAAGTTCCCTATGAGTTGCTGAAGCAGATCATGCACACCTGCGCAGCCTCAGACTTCCGCGATATGTCTTTCGCCGTAGAACAAACAGCGCCGGAAGATCCCTCGGGGGTGGAATCCTGATATGAGTACAGCAACCATTAGTTACGCCCCCTGGCAACTACAGGAAACAGTGCTTCCCTGGTCCGCCTCAAGAGAGGAGGATCAGCGCTTTATCAAATTGCTGCGCGGTGGCCTGATAGCCCTGGCCATCAGTGGCATTGCCGTTGCACTGGCGCCAGTACCCGAACTCACCCGGGAGCAGGCCGAAAGGGTGCCACCACAGCTGGCCAAAGTGATTCTGGAAAAAAAGGAATTGCCAAAACCCAAGCCAAAGCCGAAACCCAAAGAGCAAAAGAAGCCCGAGGAAAAGAAAAAGCCCGAAGAGAAACCCAAAAAGAAAGCGGAAACACCCGACAAGCCCAAGCCTGTGGAGAAGCCGCGCAAGGTTGAAAATCCCCCGGTTGCCAAAGTACAGCAGGCCCGGGAGAAAGCGGCCAATAGCGGCCTGAATGCACTCGCCGATGATCTGTTGGATATGCGCGAGAGTTTTAATACATCGGATATTAGCCGGGGCCAGCTCAGCTCGGGGAATGCTACTGCCACTAGAATAGAACGCAGTATGATCGCGGATAAGTCAAAAGCCTCCAGCGGCGGCGTTGCCGCCGGTAGAGTAAGTCGGGATACCGGTGGTGTCTCACTGGCCGGACGTGAGAACACCCGAGTACAAAGTACCCAGGCAACGGGTTCAGCCAAAGAAGCGGTGGCCAAGGCCCGAGGGCAAAAATCCATACGTACCGACGATTCCATTCGCAGTGTTATGGAAGCCAATAAAGAGGCCATTATTGGAATCTATAATCGCGCGCTGCGCAGGGACCCAACTCTGCAGGGAAGACTCACCGTACAGTTGGTGATCGCACCGAATGGTGCTATCGCGTCGATCAAACTGGTAGAGAGCGAGCTCAATAACCCGACACTTGAACGCAAGTTGCTGGCGAGAATCCGCATGATCAATTTTGGTTCTGCCAACGTTGAGAGTACTACCAAGAACTACTCAATCGACTTCCTGCCTTCTTAAGTTCCGATAGCTATCTTGTTTGTAGCGTGGCGACACAGGGACGTGCCGCCATTTGAAGGGCGTTAATAGGTGGGCAAGAAGCTGATCCACCCAATCAACTAAAGCAAATCCAGCGCATAGCGACGCAATGTTTGCATAGGAATAATTTCCAGCGCCTTCACATGTGTACTCTGTAAAAATACCCGGGGAGCCATATCCAATTTCTCCGCTTCGAGCCAGCGCGCGGCACAGAGACACCAACGATCCCCTTCCTTTAAACCGGGAAAATTAAACTCCTCTACCGGCGTACTCAAGTCATTGCCGCGACTGCGGGAAAATTCCAGGAACTTATCAGTCACGGCAACGCAAACGGTGTGAGAACCGAGATCCTCTTTACAGGTGTTACAGCAGCCATCGCGAAAGAAGCCTGTCTTCGGGTCCAGGCTACAAGGCACCAGTGGATCGCCAAAGACGTTGACTGAATTTTCTATCTCCATTCCTGACTCTCTCCACTTCTATCACCAATTAGCTGAATGTCCACCAGCTGCCAGCGCAGACCATTGCGTTGCATCAACATGCGCAATTCAGGCCGACCATGCTCACCATATTCAACACTCAGATGATTGAGGTCGGTAAAATGCCAGCCCATGCGCTGCCAGGAATCTTCATTCTCTTCCGCTGCAGAAGTCTCATTCTCGGAAATATCCGGTGTTTCACCACCCTGTCGATAAATTTCCCGCTGAAATGCCTCCAGATCCTCTCCCCCACGAAGAAGGTCGGCAATGCCCTCAGGAGTAATAAACTGTTGTAAAAGTGGATCCATAAAGAAATTTGCACCAGCACTGAGTAATTCATCAAATTCCTGAGGAATAGAGTTACTTAGAGAATTCCTAAGTTGCTGCTGTAAGCGGATCTTTAAATTGTCACGTAAAACAGGAAAATCGACATAGCGCTCTAACGTGTCGATACTCTCAGCTCTAACCTGCGGCTGATCGGATTTAGCCATTTTCGCCGCACGCTGCAATTGCTCGATGGAATAAAACGGCAAGGCGACATACCCAGCGGTAATCAACACCAAAACCAGGCCGCTCATCCACAGTATTTTTTTCATCAATTCTATTCCTTAGTCACTCCCCGGGGATTTTATGCTGAGAAAGATGTATCACCTAATTTGCCAATGTATTGGCGTGGCATTGTTCGCCACTCCTGCCTATGAGATATTTCCCTCCCAAGACTCTGCACCCCATTAATAATCTAAATCTCAATAAGGACAGCTAACAGGATGAGTGACATCTATACGGCACCAAAAGCCGATTTGGCAAGTACGCGGGAAATGGAGGAATTCGGCTCTGTAGAGAAGGGGATTGCAGGGGACTATTCGTTTTCTCTCGGTGAAGCCCTCAGTGAAGGGTGGCAATTATCACTAAGCAATATGGGAACTATATGGCTTAGTTTTATTCTTTACGCACTGGGCGCATCCGCAATAATGCTCATCCTAGCGGCATTAATGTGGGGTTCTATATCATCGGCTGCTGGTTTATCAGGCATGCTATTCCTAGTCATCTTAGCGCCTATCGCCGTAATAGTGATCGTTGCCCCTCTTATGGCAGGTTCTATGATGGTAAGTATAAAGATTGCCAGAGGAGAAAAAACCAGCGCCACCGAGGTATTCTCCTATTTCGATAAAATCGTGCCCCTTGGCCTGGCAATGTTTTTATTATATTTCCTCGTTTCGATTGGCTTTTACCTGTTACTTATTCCCGGTATCTATCTTTCAGTCGCCTATATGATGGCCCTGCCGCTTATCGTAGATCACAACCTGGGTCCCTGGCAGGCTATGGAGGCTTCACGTAAAGCCATCACCAAAAACTGGTTCGCCTTTTTTGGCCTTTTGCTGGTAATGATGGTCATTTACGTTGCAGGCAGCCTTCTATTCCTCATAGGATTAATATTCGCCCTTCCCTGGATTTTTGCGACTTACGGCGTTGCTTACCGTCAGGTCTTCGGCGCCCCCACTCAAAACACATAATCGGTTCTACCAAACAGGAGCGGTGGCTTGCTGGATACCACCTATAACGTCGAAACACCCGAGGGGATTGATTTGCGCGCGCGGGCCGCTGGGCCCGTGCCACGTATCCTTGCGTATGCAGTGGATGTGTTTTATCGATCATTGATATTGGCTGCGATCGGCTTTGCGTTGCTATTTGCCGGCTTTGCCGGTGCGGGTATCTGGCTCGTCTGCGCCTTTCTTCTCGAGTGGTTTTACCCGGTGTTTTTTGAAGTTTTGCGGAACGGCCAGACACCGGGCAAAAAGGCCTTTGGCCTAATGGTGGTCAACGACAACCTTACGCCGGTATCCTGGGGAGCATCCATCGTTCGCAACCTGCTACGCTTTGCGGATTTTATGCCATTTGCCTACGCCACTGGCGTAATAAGCATGACACTGGGGCGTCACTTCCAGCGCCTTGGCGACCTGGCAGCAGCCACCCTGGTGGTCTATCGCGAAGAGGAAAAGGCACCTGTTGCCCTGCCGGATACCACCCCGCTCCCACCACCACAAAACCTTCGCCAGCAAGACCAACAGGCACTGGTTAGCCTTTTGGAGCGCCACCAGGATTTAAGCGAAGCGCGTCAGCAAGAGCTCGCCAATCTGCTCGAACCGATTACTCGGAAAAGGGACAGCGATGCCTTGAGCTACCTGCGCTCCGTGGGCAGTTGGCTACTCGGTGGCAGGGGATAGGCAGAGGTACCTATGAAGCAGAGAGACTTTGAGAATCGCTACCGCGACAGCTGGGAGCAATTAGAAGCCTGGCTGAAAGCGGATCGGAACAAGTCCGAAGTTGCGGCCCTGGACCTACCCGTCGCCTACCGCAACCTTTGCCAGCAGCTGGCAATGGCAAAGGAGCGGCAATATACCAACCGCCTGATAGACCACCTCAACCAGCTGGTTATGGCGGCACATCACCGTGTCTACCGCCAGGAAACCTTGCGCCGCAAGGGATGGTTGCACTATTTGTTGGCAGGTTTTCCCCAAGCCGTGCGCGCTAATAGCCGCGCAGTACTGCTGGCATCCGCTTTGTTTTTAATACCTGGCCTGATCCTGGGAGTCGGCACTTACAACAACGATGCCCTGGTGTACGCAGTAATGTCACCGGAACAGGTTATGGGTTTTGAATCCATGTATGATCCGGGCAACCGGGTACTGGGCCGCGAGCGCGGCTCTGATACCGACCTGTTCATGTTCGGTTTTTATATCAAAAACAATATTGGCATCGCCTTTCGCACCTTTGCCGGCGGTGTACTGTTTGGCCTGGGCTCAATTTTCTTCCTGGTGTTTAACGGCATCTATATTGGCGCAGCGTTTGGGCATATCACCCGGGTGGGCTTTGTCTCCACCTTCTACCCATTTGTGATTGGCCACGGCGCCTTTGAGTTGACCGCCATAGTACTGGCGGGAGCAGCGGGCCTGATATTGGGACGCTCTCTAGTGGATCCGGGCCAACACCGACGCACGGTCGCACTGCGCCTGGCCGCTGTCGAAGCAATGAAGATTATGTACGGCACTTTCCTGATGCTGGTGATTGCCGCTTTCCTTGAAGCCTTCTGGTCCTCCAGTGCCAGCACACCGATTGCGATCAAGCTCGGGGTAGGCGCCCTGTTTTGGGTACTGGTCTTTGCGTACTTTATCCTGGCGGGACGCAGGGAGGGCGCAACTCATGCAAATTAAGAATCTGGCAGTGCGAGCCCGCTTGCGCTCTCCCTGGGAGTCTGTCGATCTCGGTATCGCCCTGGCACGAAAATACTGGTGGCAACTTTTTATAGTCTACCTGTTGCCTGCAGCACCGCTATTTGCTTTGTGTTATTGGCTGTTTCCAGAGTCACCAACGCTCTCCATCTTATTTATTTGGTGGCTGAAACCCGTATTTGATCGACTGCCCCTGTTTATGATCAGCCGCGCATTATTTGGATCACCGGTATCCATTGGTGAGGCATTGAAGCATTTCTTTAGCCAAAATCGTCGCGACTGGTTTATGTGGCTTACCCTCCGTCGGCTGAGCCCCACACGCTCTTTCGATATGCCAGTCACCGTGCTGGAGCAATCCACGGGCAAGGCCCGTACCTCGCGCCTTGGGGTACTGCACCGCAAACACTCTGGGGCCGCTACCTGGCTAACACTAACGCTTTACCATATTGAGATATTTCTACTTGCAGCATTAAGTGTGATGGCATTTCTGTTTATCCCTGAACAGTATTCCGATGGGATCGATTGGATCCCTCTGCTCCAAGGGGATACTCAATGGCTGGAATGGATGTATAACGGGCTCTACCTGTTTGTTATGGCAGCAGTAGCTCCCTTCTATATAGTCAGTGGGTTTTGCCTCTATATCGGCCGTCGTATCGAGTTGGAAGGCTGGGATATAGAAATCCAGTTTCGGGACTTACTGGAACGCCAGCAGCGTGAACAGGAGTCCCACCGCAGAAGAAAACCAAGCACTGCTGCCCTAATCCTGATCTGCGGGCTCACCTTTGGCTCATTAATTCCAGCGCCCCCCGCCAGCGCCGCATCTTTGGAAACCCCGCAGCAGGCCCAAGAGCATATTGACGAAATTCTCGCCGACGATGACTTTCATCAAATGAAAGAGATCAGTGGTTGGCGCAAAAAAGACAAATCTGAAACAGAAGCCGTCAAAGAGAAGTTCCCCGATTGGTTAATTAACTTTATCGAATGGCTTTTTGAGAACTCTAAAGATACGCCTGAAGTTGACGATGAAGTTAAATGGGGCCCAACAATTGCGAAAATCCTGGAGCTGCTGCTTTGGATTGGCTTGGTATTCGGCCTGGGCTATCTGCTTTGGAGACATCACGATAAAATTCTTCAGAGCTTGAAATGGCAGCCTAAGCCAAAGAAAAAGCAGCCCGTCCCCGAAACCCTATTCGGCCTGGATGTACGCCAATCGAGTCTGCCCGATGACGTTTGCGCGGAGGTCATGCGCCTGTGGGCAGAGGGAGACAAGCGAGCCAGCTTGGGGCTGTTATACCGCGCCACCCTCTCTCACCTGATTGAAGACTTCGAGTTTTATTTTGGCGACCACCTTACCGAGAGTGAATGCGCACAGCTGGTACATGTAAGACAGCAGGAACCGAATGAACTACAGCGCCCAGTAAGTCCCGCCCTGAGTCAATTTGTACAAGAGCTTACTGCAAACTGGCAGCAGCTTGCCTATGCCCACCGGCCGCCAAAAGAGGCTCAGGTAAACTCACTTTGCAGCCAATGGCAGGAGGAATTTGGCAATGACCGCTAAAAGAATTCTGTTGGCAGCTTTGGTCATAAGTGGCGTTGCACTTGTATGGCTATTCCTCACTTTCTACGAGCGCTACTCCAAGGAGATCGACAGCGGCTGGAGCATGGAAGCCAGACGAAATCCCTACCTGGCAGCAGAAAGATACCTCACCGATATCCAACTGGCGCCGCGTCAGGCAGATAATATATCTGTACTCCAAGGCCTTTCCTCCGATGCCACCCTGTTTATCAGCAGCTCCAGCCAGGTCTATAACCCCACCAAGGCCCAAGAACTTCTAGAGTGGGTCGAGCGCGGTGGCCACGCCATCGTTGTAGCCTATACCGGCAACTTCGACAGCGACTCCGGTCGTAGTGAAAACCGCGATTGGCTACTTGAGTCCATGGACGTCTCTATCGAAGAGGGGCACAACAAGTTCGAACTGCAAGAAACCTTGGAGCAGCTGCTCGGGGAGGATGCCGTACTCGAGCCTGAGCAGAGCCCTGCCGATGCCATGCGCGAGCACAATCGCAAACTGGACGAAGGCGAACCGCAAGATGAGCCGGAGGAGCAAGAGGAGCCTCGCAACCCCGATGTATCAGAGGAGGATCTGGTAACCCTGCCTGTCGAGGGCGGCAGCGAAGTACAGCTATACCTCGATGCCAGCCACCTGCTCTACCATCCTTCATTTAATGACGAGACTATCACCGATGGACCTGTCTTCTGGGCCAAAGTACGACGCGGCGATGTCAGCGTACCGTTTATGCAGTTCGAGCGTGGTAATGGTGTGATTACCCTGATGACTGACAGCACCCTGTGGCAGTCCCAGCGTATTGGCCACTTCGATCACGCCTATTTCTTACAGTTACTGGCCGGCGAAGGAGAGTTTGTCTTTCTCACCCGCCCCCGCTTTGAATCCCTTTCTAAGGTTGCTCGTCAATATGCCGCAGAGTTTTTTCTCGCCGGCGCACTGGCCTTACTCGCTTGGCTATTACTACACGGTCGCCGCTTCGGCCCATTGCAGCCGGAGCCAGAGGCATCCCGCCGTTCTCTGCTAGAACATATATCCGCCTGCGGCCACTACTACTGGCAGGACGACCAGGGGGAAACCCTGCTGCGCGGCCACCGGGAAGAGCTTCTACGTCGCCTCGGCGCCACCCATATCAACGTCACTAAAAAACGCAAACTGTGCGATAAGCTCTGTGCCTCCACTGGTATGGATGAACGGCTAATAGTTGAAACCCTGTGGGGCAAGCCCCCCACAACCGAAGAAACATTTACTGAACACATGCGTAATCTGCAGCGAATCGAGGCAGTCCTATGAACGAGACCACCCTTCAACCAGAACAACAAACCACGGGCCCGTCACCTGACTGGCAGGCTGCGTCCGCCAAACTTCAGATACTGCGCAACAATATCAACCGGTTGCTGATTGGCCAGGAGCAGGTGGTTGACCAGGTACTCGTAGCTCTGCTGGCTTCTGGCCACGTACTGCTCGAAGGTGTACCCGGACTCGGCAAAACCCTTCTGGTGCGCACCCTGGCCAACTGCTTTGGCGGCAATTTCCGCCGCATCCAGTTTACCCCGGATTTGATGCCCGCCGACGTTACCGGCCACGCCATGTACAACATGGGAGAGAGCCGCTTTGAGGTGCGTCGCGGGCCGGTATTTACCAACCTGCTGCTGGCGGATGAAATCAACCGCGCCCCCGCCAAAACCCAGGCCGCCCTACTGGAGGTGATGCAGGAGAAGCAGGTCACTATCGACGGCCAGGCATTGAAAGTACCCAGTCCATTTATGGTACTCGCCACTCAAAACCCCATCGAGCAGGAAGGTACCTACCCGCTGCCAGAGGCGGAACTGGACCGATTCCTGCTGAAAGTCCTCATCGATTACCCCAGCCTCGAAGCGGAACTGAAATTGGCCGCCGCCGCCAGCAGTGGCCGAATTGAGCGCAGCCTGCAGGAAAAGCTGGCCGGAGAAATTACTGTCGAGGGATTGCAGCAACTTCAGGCCCTGGTGCCCCAGGTGGGCTTGGACGAACAGGTATTGAATTACGCCGTGCGGCTGGTGCGCGCCACCCGCCAATCACCGCAGCTGCGCAGCCCCGCCGGCCCACGCGCCAGTATCGGCCTGCTGCAGGCAGCTCGCGCCAATGCGCTGTTACAGGGACGGGAATTTGTACTGCCGGATGATATCAAGGCCATGGCCATCCCGGTAATGCGCCACCGTATCGGCCTATCTCCAGATATGGAAATTGACGGTGAAACTGCTGATACGGCGCTGGCAATGATTATCGACAGTGTTGAGGCGCCGCGACTGTGACACAGACTGTAGCTGCAACAGAGCAACAGGCAGCACCAGCACAAAGCGGTCGCACCGGCCCGAGTCCGCGCCTGGTCAAACTGCTCGGCTACTGGTGCCTGGCGGCTCTGGCAATTACAGCAGCGCGAATTTGGTTTCCGCAAGCCAGCTCATTTATCGGCAACCTTTGGTGGGGAGCGAGTGCCCTGTTAATCAGCGCCACCCTGCTGGACTATCTCACCGGTTACCGTGTAACCGGTCTGCAGGGGCTGCGGCGATTGCCCGGCAACCTGGCCCTGGGCGTACGCAATACTGCGCGGCTAAAACTTCACAATACCGGCCCACGCCCACTATTACTCCAGGTTTCCGACTCAATCCCACAGCAACTGGGATCGACAGGGCTGCCGCGCTCCGCACAACTTAACCCGGACCAGGAAATCACCATCGAGTACGACCTGGTACCCCGTCGCCGAGGCAGCGCCTCTTTCGGACGAATCGAGGTACTGGCCAACTCTCCCTGGGGACTCTGGCAGACGAGGGTATGGTTGGGACAGGAGCAGACCGTCAAGGTCTACCCCAATTTTCTCGGTATATCCTCACTGCAATCTCTCTCCACCGAACAGAGCCTGCGCCTGATGGGGTTGCACCAGCAGCAGCGTCGCGGTGAGGGCATGGACTTCCGCCAACTACGGGAATACCGCCAGGGAGACAGCCAGCGACAGGTGGACTGGCGCGCGAGCTCACGGCTGCGCAAACTGATCAGCCGTGAATACCAGGACGAACGCGACCAGGAAATTATTTATATGCTGGATTGCGGCCGCCGGATGCGTGCGAAAGACGGCGAGCTGAGCCACTTTGACCACGCACTCAATGGCTTGCTACTTTCAGCTTATGTCGCCATCAAACAGGGGGACGCGGTCGGCTTGCAGGCATTTGCTGCGGCACAGGAGAGCAGTGGTGGACAGCTGCCGCCAGTAAAAGGCGAAAGTGCAATCAATCTACTGTTGAATAATGTCTACGACCTCCACTCTGGCACCAGTAGCGCAGATTACACTAGCGCCGCACAACAGCTGATGGCCCACCACAAACGCCGTGCCCTGGTAATCCTGATTACCAACTTGCGCGATGAAGATAGTGATGAACTCCTAGCAGCAGTCAAATTGCTGTCGCGCAATCACCTGGTGATGATTGCCAGTCTGCGGGAGACTTCTGTGGACAAATTGCTGCAACAGCCGATTCAGAACTTTGATAGTGCAGTAAACAGCGCCGCAGCGAGGGACTTCCTACGCCGCAGGGAGCAATTACTTCAGCATTTGCAGGCACACAATGTCATAGTGGTAGACTCGAGGCCGGAGCTTTTGCACCAGTCTCTGGTAGAGGCCTATTGGCGCCTAAAGCGCAGCGGCAGAATCTGAATCGACAAATTTACCGAGTGGGGACTCTCCGAGCCCCCACTCTGCAAACCCTCCCTATAACCTTCCCACTACCCGCAATAATCCAGGGCTGTCCGGGAACTCTACCCAATCCCGGGAATCTCTTATTGAGCGCGCTACCTCCTGGAACCTTTAGCTTCCAGCAAAGTTAGATTTATTTTTAGAATGCGCTGAAGAAAAGAAATTAAATTCCAACAAAACCTGATAAAGCTCAATTTACCTCGTATTAGTTCGCAAAAGTTAACTTGGGGCAGTGGCACTTTGCTGTATCACCCGTTAACCTCTTGTTACTCATCTCCGGGTATTTAAAATGGGCCCGGGCAAAGTACAGACCTTCTTATTTATGAGCGGTAAGCGCACCATCCAATACTGTTCCCGTCTGTCCCAGTGGCAGGCGCTATTGCTATTGCTGGTATTTCTCAGCGCGCGAGGCCTGGTTCCTGCCGGTTTTATGCCGGCAGATTTTGCAGCGGGAACGCCCTATGGGCTCTGCCATGGCGATAGCCGCAGCGCATTATTGCTCAATGCCCTCAAAGCGAATTCCCACAGCGATCATCACGGCGATCATCACGGCGACCACTCTTCAAGCCACAACCACGATACGCTTACCGCTCACTCATTTGCCGATAACCATTGTAATTTTTCCACCGCTGCCAGTATTGCCAGCGCACCAACAACAGAATTGGAAATAGTCCTAACCGGTTTTACTCAACCGCCCTCTTATCCGGCTTTTTTCCACGTTATCTCTAACGCTTACAGCCGCCCACTGATTCGCGCCCCCCCGGTTTAATTCCTTTTTTATTCCAACATCATCACTCCGCAGTTCGCTGTGGACCGCAAGTCTCATTGCTGTCTTAATATTTTCAGCGCTTTGGATCTTGCCAAAATACGACCACTTTTTCAGGTGGGGATATGTCGCGTGCGCCAAATATTACTCAGGCCTGCGCGCTCACTGCTGCGTGTTCGAAACGCCAGCGAAAAGGATTGAAAACCATGCATCAGAGCATCAACGCAAAAATTTTTCTGAAAAAACCTCTCAGCCTGGCACTCGCTGCCTGCTGTACCTTTTCAGCACATCTCGCAGCGGAAGAATCCGAAGAGCCAGAACCATTAAAAGATAGTGAAATGGAACAAATGGTGGTTACTGGGGTAAAAACTGAACTCCCCCTCAACCTGGTAACCGACCCGAAAAAACCCCGTCAGCCATTACCTGCCAATGACGGCGCCGACTACCTGAAAACAATTCCGGGATTTTCCGTAGTGCGTAAAGGCGGCACCAGTGGCGATCCGATGCTTCGCGGAATGGGGGGCTCGCGCCTGGGAATGGTAGTGGATGGAGAAACATTGGCGGGTGGTTGTCCCAGCCGAATGGACCCACCTACAGCCTATATTTTTCCCGAGGCAATGGACGAAATTGAAGTTATTAAAGGGCCACAGAGCGTCCTCTATGGCCCCGGAAATTCCGCCGGCGTAGTTGTGTTTAACCAGCAGCAGGAGCGCCCCACTGAAAGCGACTGGAATATGCATGCGAGCCTGCTCGGCGCCAGTGCCGAGCGCCGCGATGGTCTATTCGATATCTCCTATAGTTCGCCGCAGTTTTCTATCCGCAGCTCCTCGACCTCGGCATCTGCGGACGACTACGAAGACGGGGATGGCAATGAGGTAAATTCCAGTTATGAGCGCTGGAGCAGCCAGGTCAATTTGGCCTGGACTCCCAGCGACGATACACGGGTCGAGTTCGATACTGCATTTAGCGATGGGGAAGCTGCCTATGCAGATCGGGGAGTCGACGGTTCCAAGTTTGCCCGTGAGAGCCACAAAGCTAAATATGTCCGCAGCAATATCAGTAGCTGGCTCGACTCAATTGAGCTCCAGGCCTACTACAACTATATCGACCACATCATGGATAACTACAGCCTGCGCGAGCTATCCAGCACCGCTACCCCCATGGTCATGAATCTCGATAGTGAGACCACAGGTTTCAAGATGGCTCTGGTGTTTACGCCTATGGACGATGTGGAATTGACCAGTGGAATTGATGCCCGGGAAAATCGCCACACCGGGCGTTCGACCATGAACCAGTCCACCATGGACTACCGGGATATGAAGCGAGAGGCCGATGCCGAATTTAGCCAGCTGGGGTTATTTTCTGAGGTCAGCTGGCAAGTCGCAGCCAATCAACGCTGGGTCGCCGGTGCACGAGTGGATGATTGGGAAGTAAAAGACCTTCGCGATGAAGTTGCTCTATCCATGATGTCCTCAGTGGATAACCCCACTGCGGGAGAAACTCGCTCAGAGCTATTGAGCAGCGGCTTCCTGCGCTATGAATATGGTCTCGAGAGCGGCCCCAATAGTTCTGCCACACTCTTTGCCGGGCTCGGCTACACTGAGCGCTTCCCCGATTATTGGGAAATTTTCTCCTACGAGACAGCAGACTCCTACAGCGCACTGGATATCGAATTAGAAAAGACCACCCAGCTGGATATCGGCTATATCTATCGCGGTGAAAAACTCTCTGCCAGTGTCTCCGGATTCGTCAATCAGATTGATGACTACCTGATGATTGAGACGGATTACGAAAAAGCGGCAGTAATGAGTAGCATGGACTCTATGGGTAGTATGAATATGGATAGTATGGACTCCTCCGATATTCGCACTACCTCCATTGTCAGAAACATCCAGGCGCGCTCCTGGGGTTTGGAGTTTGACTCCTCATATCAGCTCAACGAGCAGTGGCGCACTGAATTCACCGTAACATCTGTTCGCGGTGCCAACGAAACCGATGGCACTACCTTGGCACAACTGCCGCCTCTGGAGGGCCGCCTGGGACTCTACTATGAACAGGCCCAGTGGTCAGCAGGTGTTTTATGGCGCGCTATCGCAAGCCAGGACCGGGTGGATATCGGCAAAGGCAATATTGTTGGTCAGGATATTGGTGCAACTGACTCTGCCAACGTCGTTTCCATCAATGCCGGCTGGAAACCCAGTAAAAGTGTACTGGTAACTACCGGTATCGATAACCTATTCGATGAGACTTACGCAGAACATATCAGTCGCTCTGGAGCCAATATTATTGGTTTCGATCAGTTGACCCGGGTTAACGAACCGGGACGCACCTTCTGGCTGAAAGCCATTTATCGAATTTAAAAACTATTGGGGCCCCAGGGCCCCTTTTCCATTCTCTAAAAAAATCAGTATTTAATTAAGAAATTTCTACGAATAAATTATTGAGAAAAATAGGTTAAAAGGCGGAGGACCTACTAAAAGCGATAGGAAAAATTCAAACTCAGGGTACGCAGATGCCCGAGGTTAACACGTTCTATTTTGCCAATATTATTGTAGTTATACTCTAATGAAGTATCGAAATCCTGAGTCCACATAATTCGGTAACCCACTCCGGCATTCCAAAAGGTATCACTGCCACTGGCATCAATAATATAGATATATCGATCATCCGGATAAAATGGTGGGTATTCTCGATACCAATAGCCTCTTCTTATAACATTGTTCAAATCCACATCGGCATAATTATATCCCACCATCCAATAGAGACATTGAACGTGACAATTCAGGGTGAAATCAATTTTAAAATTTAAACCTACCTGATCTACTGTGACATGATTATCATCAAAATGTGACGCCCGCAGCTCAACTTGCCAGACTCCTACCGCCGGCGTAATTCCAAGGCTGACATAGCCAAAAGAATCCCTCTGCTTATTTAACTGCTGCTCGCCACTCCCAAAACCAACGGTACCGATAATCCGGTACTCTCCCGTGGCGACACCATCAAAAGGATTATTCGCCTCGAATCCATAACTGGTCGCAGCTATAAAAAAGGAAAGCAGGTAGACGGATAGCTTTATCATCGCCACTCACATCAAAAAGCCAGTCATCAAGTTCAAGCTCAGTAAATTATTTCAAGTTGTTTCTACATCAATAATGGCCCAGACGCCTCCTACAAAAGCCGGGTTTTTCTTCAGGTTGTCTACATCACCTGCTTGCGGCATTGGCTGTCCAGCCTGACGGAGCTCTTCCAACCGCTGAAAAATCGTTTCAGCCATTTTTTGCAGGGTCCCCTCAAGGGTATCGGCATAGCAGTGGCAATGCGGCAGATCCGGTGCAATGGCACCAAATCCGGCATATTCAATATTGTGCACCACAACCGGGTAGCGCATTGAAAAATACTCTTATGTATTAGCTTTCCAAAGCGTAGACTGCTTTACATTTTACGGGGGAATTTGGCAAGGAAATTAGCTAATTAGCTGGGAAATAATATTTCGCGCTGGCACAGATTCAACACTATAAGTGACAGCACTGAGCAGGAAGAACTGCCGTATTCAAATTAAAACCTGCAGCACTACAGTTTTTCACACAAGAAAATATTTGGAATTTAGTTAACGGGGCATTCTACCTAATAGGGCCCGGCGGGAAAATAGCATGCTGTTATAGGTGCGCCGCAGCGCAATATCATTTGCATCGACTGCATTGGAGAGGGCTTCAAAATGCCGCTGCAACCAGTTTATTTCCTCCTCCAGTTCCCGACGCAAACAGCGAATTTCACCTTTATCCTGGTTAAAGCGCAGATCGGGTCCAGACATCAGTGAGCCTCCTGAATTTGGAAATATCCAGATCCCCTTTAAAGCCTCCACCAGTGGTGGTGGAGGCACAAATATACTCTCTATATGTTTACTGGCGTCACACCCTAAGCAGCGGACTTATCCAGCAGTAGGGATTGCCAATCAAAAGAAGAATCGCCAATTACATAGAAAAAGGGATTCAGCAGAGAGTCTTTAGTGTTGTAGCGCAACAAATTAAACTCTTCGTCCACAACAATACCACCTGCTGCTTCAACTACAGCCTGAGCTGCCGCAGTATCCCACTCGCAAGTAGGAGCGAGACGCGGATACAAATCTGCTGCACCCTCAGCAACCAGACATAATTTCAGCGACGAGCCCATATTTTTGCACTCGACAGCACCCAGTTCAGACTCGATACGTTGTACCAACTGGTCGACGGTGCCAGTTCCATGGCTGCGGCTGGCCACAAGCTCAACAACTTCACTATTATCCAGGCGCGGCTTCAGTGGACGCACCCGAATTTCAGTTTCGCCATTGGCACCCCGCTTAAAGGCTCCTTCGCCCTTGCAGCCGGCATAAGTGATGTTCAGTACCGGTACGTAAACCACCCCCAAAACGGGCTCGCCATTTTCGATTAACGCGACATTTACGGTAAATTCACCGTTGCGTCGGATAAATTCTTTGGTGCCATCGAGCGGATCGACAATCCAGTAACGCTGCCACTGACTGCGCTCTTCGAACGATGGCATTTCCTGCTCTTCTGATAAAACCGGTACTCCCTCGATAAGCTGTGCTAACGCCGGTTCCAGTACTTTGTGAGCGGCCAGATCTGCGGCAGTTACTGGGGAATCATCTTTCTTTGTCTCGACTTCCAACTCAGCGCTGTTGTGATAAACCTCGAGAATCGCCTCTCCCGCGCGTTTGCAGATCTCTATCACCTGCTCCAAAAGTGCTTTATCCATTACAACTCCATACTCTTTGAATTCACCATTATAAAATCTTAGGCGGAGAAAAGGTCCTGAACGGAAAGATAGCGCTCACCAGTGTCATAGCTGAACACCAGTACCCGGCTGCCCGCATCCATCTCCCCCTCGCGCTTTTTCAGGGCCGCAAGGCTGGCACCGGAGGAGATACCCACAAAAATTCCCTCTTTTAATGCGCAACGACGCGCCATTTCAAAACTGTCTTCCTCACTCACCAATACAGTACCGTCGAGTACTTCCGTATTGAGTACCTGGGGTACAAAGCCGGCGCCGATACCCTGCAAACGATGCAGGCCTTTTTCTCCACCGCTAATCACCGGTGATTTCTCCGGCTCTACCGCATAGACCTGTAATTTAGGAAAGTGCTCTTTTAAGACTTCGCCACAGCCTGTGATATGCCCGCCAGTACCCACACCGGTAATCATATAATCCAGCCCTTCAGGAAAGTCTGCCAAGATTTCCTTGGAGGTAACATCCCGGTGCACCTGAGCATTGGCGCGGTTATTAAATTGTTGGGGCATCCAGCTATTCGCATGTGAGGCCAATAACTCTTCCGCCTTAGCAATAGCCCCGCCCATACCGCGCTCTTTAGGTGTAAGGACCAATTCTGCGCCCATTGCCTTCATGACCTGGCGACGCTCTACCGACATAGACTCCGGCATGGTCAGGATCAGGCGATAACCCTTCACCGCAGCAACCATCGCCAGTCCAATACCCGTATTACCAGAGGTCGGTTCGATTATTACCCCACCGGGCTGCAGTGCTCCACGACGCTCTGCATCCTCAATCATCGCCAAGGCAATTCGGTCCTTAATACTGCTGCCCGGATTAAAGCGTTCAACCTTCATCCAAACCTCTATATCGGGGCGAAAGAGGTGATTGATTCTTACGTGAGGGGTATTGCCGATTGTTTCCAGAATATTGGCCGCTTTCATCAGTGAGGCTCTCCATGACTAGTGCTCAAGGCAAACAACTGCCGGGCATGTATTTTCGATGCTCCATATTACCCCAGAAATGTCCCGCGGCCGGCACTGGAGAAAACTCAATTGGAATTAGAGAGTACAAGCTATCGATGATGCGGAGGAAAACCGTTAAATTGATGGGGAGGTATACAAAATAAAAATAAGGTAAGTACCTATGTCCGTAGAAAATTCCGCACCCCAGCACAACTTTCGCAATTACCTGGTACCGATGTTCCTGGCCAGTGCCACTTTATTCATCTTTCTGGATACCTGGAAGCTGGATAACTTGTGGATGCCCGCGCTAAAAGCGCTGCCGATACTGTGCCTAATGATGATTGCCAGACTGGAGCTGCGGGGCAAAACCCTGCTTTTCACTTTCCTAGCCCTCAGTTCCTCCGCCATCGGGGATGTACTCCTCGAAATGCAATTCCCCCAACACTTTGTGTTTGGACTGGGTGCTTTTCTTATTGCCCAGCTAATCTACGCGCTGGGCTTCCTGCGTTTTGCGGAGCCCCCCAATCGGCGCAACCTTATTCGGATACTGCCTATAGTGATTGCCGCACTGCTTTTGGCTCAAATTATCCTCCCTGCTGCTGGGGATTTAGCCCCGGCGGTATTAGCGTATCTGCTGGCTATCCTCGCCATGGCGGTCGCAGCCGCAATGCACAAGGGCGACTCCACCCTGCTATTTGCCGGGGCTGTCATCTTTGTGACTTCAGATACATTGATTGCTATTAACAAGTTCATCACCCCTCTACCTCTAGCCGATGCCGCTATCATGCTCACCTACTACAGTGCGCAACTGTGTATCCTGTACGGAATCCGCCGCGCCCAGGCATAATGCAAACGATCGGGAAGGCAGTGGCAAGCCAACTAAACTTGTCTTCCCGCCCCATTTCAAAGAGGTACATAGCTCCCATGCTCGATTGGCGAAGTATCGATACCGTATTGCTGGACATGGACGGCACCCTGCTGGATTTGCATTACGACAATCATTTTTGGCTCACGCACCTGCCCAAGCGCTACGCTGAAGTCCACGGCTTTGACCCACAGGAAGCCCAGCAGAAGCTCGAGGCTGAGATCAATGCCCGCCGCGGTACGCTGGAGTGGTACTGCCTGGACTTCTGGGCGGAAAAACTGGAGCTGGATATCCTCAGCATATTGCGCGAGATCGAGACCCGCATCGCCCTGCGCCCTCACACTGAGGCGTTTCTGAGCGGCCTGCAACAACTGCAAAAGCCCACCTACCTCGTGACCAATGCGCACCGTCAAGGGCTGGATCACAAGCTGGAGATCACCGGTATCGACCGCTGGTTTGACGGCATCATCTCCTCCCATGATTATGGACATGCCAAGGAGAGTGCCAATTTCTGGGACTCTCTGCGAGATAACCTGGAATTTGACCCGGAGAACACCCTGTTTGTCGACGATAACCAATCTGTTCTGAGCGCGGCCCAGGACTACGGTATCGCCCACCTATTGTGTATTCGCCAACCGGATAGCCGCGGGCCCAAACGAGAAATCACCAACTTCCCGGCGATCCATCATTTTGATGAGATCATGGCTTTTAACCGCAGCAGACTGGACACCGGGTCCGCCTGATTTCACAAGGAAACCATGGAAAAAGTACGTATCGATAAGTGGCTCTGGGCCGCGCGCTTCTTTAAGACTCGTAGCATTGCCAAGCAGGCGATCGAAGGTGGAAAAGTCCACGCCGATGGCCAGCGGGTCAAAGCCAGCAAGGAAGTCACTACCGGTGTCAAACTGAGCATCCGCCAGGGCTGGGATCTGCTGGAAGTTGAAGTAACCGCTCTATCGGATCAGCGGCGCGGCGCCGAGATTGCGCGCACCTTATACCGCGAGACCGAAGACAGTATCGCCCGCCGGAAAAAAGAGAAAACCGAGCGACAGGCAGCCAATGCCGGGATGCAACAGGAGCGACCTAATAAAAAGCAACGCCGTCAGATACACCGCTTCCTGCGGGAACAAGAGTAGACTCGGCAGACAAAAGTGGTGAAATTTCCGCCATTTCCCACTTTAGCTGCTAAACTGCCCCCACTTAACCGGATAGAAAACAGCCATGATGAAACGACTGATCGCCATTTCCCTGCTGATTTTGCTCGGTACACAAACCGCCCTAGCAGACAGCCGAGAACACGAGCAACTCAAGCGCTCAATCATCAAGATTTACACCACCGCCGCCGCCCCGGATTATTTCAACCCCTGGGCCCTGCTCAACCCCAAGCAGCTGTCCGGTTCCGGTGCCGTTATCCGCAACCAGCAAATCCTGACCAACGCACACGTGGTGGCCAACGGCAGCTTCATCCAGGTGCAGCGCCACGGCGATGCAAAGAAATTCCGCGCCCGAGTGAAATTTGTCTCCCACGATGCCGACCTCGCCCTGCTAACCGTCGATGACGAAAGCTTTTTCAACGATACCCGCCCCCTGGCCCTGGGCAAATTGCCCGATCTGCAGGAAGAGGTCACCGTCTACGGCTACCCAATTGGCGGAAAATCCCTTTCGATTACCCGCGGAGTACTCTCCCGCGTGGAGCACCAATATTATGCCCATGCGGAAAGTTACCTGATGGCGGGCCAGATAGATGCGGCGATCAACCCGGGCAACAGCGGCGGTCCGGTTATCTCCAATGGCCGCATCGTCGGTGTGGCCATGCAAACCAATCAGAGCGCTGAAAACCTGGGTTACTTTGTACCCCCCAGCGTGATCGCTCATGTCTTAGAAGATGCCAAGGACAATGTGCACCAAGGGTTCCCCGAACTGGGACTAGTAACCCAGAGCCTGGAAAGCCCGTCGATGAAAAAGGCGGCCGGTCTCGAGGAAGACCAGGATGGCGCCATGGTCGTTAAAGTGTTCGACAACTCCCCCGCAGCTGAAGTGTTTAAACCCGGCGATGTCCTGCTCGAAGTCGATGGCTTTAAAGTAGCGGCTGACCGGACGGTGGAATGGAGGGAAAACCAGCGCACCAACTACCACTACGCCGTGGACCGCCACCATGTCGGTGAACGTTTACCGGTGCGCTTCTCCCGCGATGGTAAAGAGCAGACCGCTGAGGTCACGCTGGCCGCAACACCTCCCTCACGCGCTATGGTGCTGGGAGAGCAATTTGACCGCCAGCCCCGCTACTATATCTACGGCGGTGTTGTCTTTGTGCCCCTGAATATGAACCTGATCAAACGCTGGGGCAAAAACTGGCACTCCAAGGCGCCTATTGACTACCTCTATGCTCGCAATCAATGGAGTGACGAGGAACGCCGCGAGCTGGTCGTCGCCCTGAAAGTACTGCCTGCCAATGTGAACCTCGGTTACCACGACTGGAAGAACTGGATTATCGACTCAGTAAATGGCCACAGCATCAAGGACTTCGACGAGTTCGCTCAATTGATGGAAGGCAACAAGCAGGACTTTGTAGATTTACGCGATCGCTCCGGCTACCGGATGGTACTGGATGCGGCAGAGGCCCAGGAGCAGCAGCCTCTGATACTGCAGACCTACCATATCCCCCAGCGCCATTCGCAGGGGTTGTTCAGCCAGCTGGCCAATAAAGAAGAATAGAAATATCAAAGGGCATGGAGTAGCCGTGAAATTACTGTGTCTACGTTCCGTAATAGGCGGCCTTATACTGGCCGCTAGTGCAACCGCAAGCAGCGCAGAGATGTACCGCTGGGTCGATGAAAATGGCCGGGTACACTTTGGCGATCGCCCCCCGACTGACGCCAAAGCCGAGGATGTTTCGGGGAATCTGGCCCCGATCAATTCTATTGGCTCCACTGGCAGTCAGCGACCTATTTTAACAACCGCAACGAGATCGAGAGTTTCTCAAAAGGTTGATGATGAATACCGCGAGCGCCAATTGCGCGAGAAACAGAAAAAGCAGAAAAAGATGAAGAAAGCCTGCGACAAGGCTCGCAATGACCTTGAAGCCATTCAAGGGCGGGTTGTGTTTCTCGACAATAACGGCAAAGAGGTTCGTCGCACCGAGCGGGAGAGGCAGCAAATAGCTGAAAAGCTTCAGCGGGAAATTAAATACTACTGCGGCTAATTACCCTCCTCCATAAGCGCTGACCCATTGTGATAATGGGGTAGCGCTTTACATTCTTCCTCTACTGCACCAGCAATGATCAGCGACAGCTACCATTTAGGCATATCCACCTCTAAAATCCTGCGGTTTTAATACCGAGAGCCCCCGACCTATGTCCGATCAGCTGGAACGCTTTATTTTCTCCAAACACGATATTCGCGGACAGGTGGTGACACTTACTGATTCCTACCGCGATGTACTGGAACACAACCCGCTGCCTACGCCAGTGGCCCGCCTGCTGGGGGAGTTCCTCACCGCAGCCAGCCTGCTTTCAACCACACTGAAGTTCGAGGGTGTCCTGAGCCTCCAGGCCCGTGGCGAAGGCGATGTGCCGATGATTATGGCGGAGTGCACTCACCACAGCGACCTGCGCGGCATCGCCCGAGTTGCCGAAGGTGCACAAATCGACGAAAACGCCACCCTGCGCGATATGATCGGCCCCCGTGGAGCCCTGGCCATTACCCTTGAGCCAAAGCGCGGTGAGCGCTATCAAGGTGTGGTTCCCATGGAGCAGGACAACCTGGCCGGCTGCCTGGAAGACTACTTTAAGCAATCGGAGCAGCTGGCTACCCGCGTATGGCTGAAAAGCAGTGACACTACCGTCGCCGGTCTTATGTTGCAGATTCTGCCGGGCAATAATGCCGCCACGGAAGAGGAAAATCAGGACGCCTGGGAAACAGCGATTCACTTGGCGGAGACCGTAACTGACGAGGAGTTATTTACCGTTCCCCATCCAGAGCTGATTCACCGCCTATTCCACCAATTGGAGCCGGCAACTCTGGGTACCGACACTATTCGCTTCAAGTGCAGCTGCTCGAGAGAGCGCAGCGCCCGCGCGTTGGTTTCCCTGGGTGCAGAGGATGTCTACCGCCTGCTGGAAGAGCGGCAGGGTGAGATTATCGCGGACTGCCAATTCTGTAACACCCAATACCGCTTTGACCGGGATCAAATTGAGTCGCTCCTCAACGCTCCCCCCCACACTCTTCACTAATCCGCGCAGGGCTGCGCAACCGCCGAATCCTCAGCGCAGCCCTGCCACCTGTCCCTCTACTCCCCCTATCAAATTCAGAAAAAGAATAATCAAGGCCCAGGCCATAAGTTGCCTGAATTTAAGTCGACATTATTTTCCATGACAGCGCTGTCATTGACTACAAAATAGCCACAGTTGGTATCCGCATATTTTGAATTTTGCAATAATGCGCCCCCAAAATTTTCTACGGCTGTCTAAACCTTGGGCAGCCCCATTTTATTTACTGTCCAACTTTCACGGGTATTCCACGAATGGCACAGATCGACGACTCCGCGATGGTCTTCAAGAACCTATCACCGGCACAATTGGTAGAGCAGGCTCTGACGCGCGGCGAGGGCAAGCTGTCAGATACAGGCGCTCTGGTGACTGAAACCGGCGCACGCACCGGTCGCTCCCCGGCTGACCGCTTTGTTGTAGAAGAGCCCTCCACTGCCGACAGCATCGCCTGGGGCAACGTCAACCGTCCTTTCCCGCAGGATAAGTTTGACGCCCTGTGGGATCGTGTAGAGGCTTTTGTTGCCGGTCACGATACTTTTGTTCAGCACCTGCATGTGGGCCAGGATGAAGATCACTACCTGCCAGTGGTAGTGACCACCCAAACTGCATGGCACAACCTGTTCGGCCGCAACATGTTTATCCGCGCCGAAAAGTACAACCCCAAGTCCAAGGAAGAGTGGCAAATCCTGCACGCTCCTCACTTTGTCTGTGAGCCCGAGCGCGATGGCACCAACTCCGAAGGCTGCGTAATTATCAACTTCGGTCAGCGCAAAGTACTGCTGGCCGGCATGCGCTACGCCGGCGAAATGAAGAAGGCAATGTTCTCCGTACAGAACTTCCTGCTGCCGGAAAAAGACGTAATGCCCATGCACTGCGCAGCTAACGTCGGCGAAGATGGCGATACCTGCCTGTTCTTCGGCCTGTCCGGTACCGGCAAGACCACCCTGTCCGCCGACCCTGAGCGCTACCTGATCGGTGACGATGAGCACGGCTGGACCAAGGGTGCCGTCTTCAATATGGAAGGTGGCTGTTACGCGAAAACCATCGACCTGAGCCAGAAAAATGAGCCGGTAATCTGGGATGCCATCCGTTTCGGTGCCATCGTTGAAAACGTGGTAACCAACGATCACGGCACTGCTGACTACTGCGACACCAGCCTGACAGAAAACGGCCGCTGCTCCTACCCGCTGGAACACGTCGAAATGCGTCAGCTGGAAAACCGCGCCGGCGAGCCAAAGAACGTTATCTTCCTGACTTGCGATGTATCCGGCGTACTGCCACCGGTATCCATCCTCTCCAAAGAGGCTGCGGCTTACCACTTCCTGTCTGGCTACACCGCCCGCGTAGGCTCCACCGAACTGGGCGCAGAGGCCGGTATCCACCCGACCTTCTCCACCTGCTTTGGCGCGCCGTTTATGCCCCGTGCACCGCGCGAATACGCAGACCTGCTGATGAAGCGCATCGAAGAGTTCGGCTCCAAGGTCTACCTGGTAAACACCGGTTGGACCGGCGGCTCCGGCGACAACGGCAAGCGCTTCCCGATTCCGGTAACCCGCGCTGTCGTTGCCGCTATCCAGAGCGGCGCCCTGGAAGGCGTTGCCACTGAGCACCTGGATGCCCTGAACCTGGATATCCCGATGGAAGTGCCCGGCGTGGACAAGTCTTACCTGAACCCTCGTGAAGCCTGGGCTGACAAAGCTGCTTACGACGATCAGGCAGGCAAGCTGGCCAAGCTGTTCGCCGAGAACATTGAGAAATTCAATGTCAGCGAAGACGTTAAAAATGCAGGCCCTAAAGCCTAAGTAGAGGTTGTCGGGCACAGTGCGCTGTCCGTGACCCAAAAGCCGCTGCTCCCCCAGGAGCGGCGGCTTTTTTTGTGGCTGATCCCAAGCCCGCAGCCCGTCGATTTTTGCGGCTATAGTGAGTAAACAGGCGCCGACGATTTTAGCGTCGGAGGAAAAACTCTCTCAGCAGCAATCGCGAGCACTATGTCCGCAGGTAACTCGTTTACTCGCTTCGAAACTCTGTTCCCACACAAGCCGCCCGGGCAAAGAGTCAATCGGGTGGTCGTCAGTGCCCTCACTTTAATACTCAGTGCCATCCTGTTTACCCTCTGGCTCTATCTATTCCTCTCCTCGCAAGAGAAGTCCTATATCGAGCAGCGTGGCTATCGCCTCGCCAACGAGGAGACCTTTAACAAATTCCTGCGAGAGGGCAGTAACCGCTCCAGCGTACAAGCACTCAATCAATTGCTTCGGGACCGGGGTGTCGCTGAGGTTTTTCCTATTCGTGATCTTCTGCGACAGGGGGGGGACTGGCTGGAACTGGGGGAACCCCCATTCGCCATACCACCCAGGGACCAGTGGTCCAATATTGTGAAAACCCTCACCCTGGTGCGAGATCAGGTAATACCGCTAATTGGCCCTGTCACCGTGATTTCCGCTTACCGCACTGATGCCTACAACCGAAAACTTGCGACCGAAGACCAGCCCCGCCACCGTGACTTTTGCGGGCTGGACTTAATTCCGAACTCCAATATCGGTAAAAACGAACTCGCTGAAGAGCTAAGCACACTGCACGCACGCCTCGGTCCCGACAGCCATGTCGGGATGGGCCTGATTGACGATGTCCTGTTTCATGTCGATACCTGTGGCTATCGCACCTGGTAATTGAGGGAGCTGCCCGATGGTTATGCAAAGTAACAAAGAATGCGTAGAAATCGGCCAGCGTCAACTGCGCCGGCGGATCATCATCATTGGGGCAATCGCACTGGCGATTCTCACCGGTCTATTTGTTTTTACTTACGAACGCGCGCGCGAGGCTGATGACCGGGTGAAATCCCCTATCGATATCCTACCGCTGCTAATGATCCCGGAGGTTTACGATATCCAGGGCTATCCGGCAGCTTCCGAGAGGGCATTCAGCCGCTTCCTGAGCAAAGGCAATAACCATGCACGCTTTACTCAACTCAAAAAATTCCTGCGCTCCAACCGGGTTGAACAGGTTGTGCAACCCTATGAGCTATTGCGTCAGGGCAGTGACTGGCAGGATTTGGACGAACCCGCATTCGCCATCCCTCCCAAGGAGCTCTGGTGGGGCATCGTAAATACTCTGCGGGTAATCGAGCGGGAAATAGTGCCCCGCGTCGGCCCGGTAACAGTGGTCTCCGGGTGGCGCACCGTGGATTACAACCGTAAGGCCGGGGGTTCCAAGGGAAGTAAACATCTGCATTTCTGCGGGCTGGATATAGTTCCGAAAAAGAAGTTCTCCCGAGAGCAATTGGTGCCCGTACTGAGGGATATCCACAAGCGCAACGGCCGCGAGTGGCAAATGGGCCTCGGAATCTATCGGGGCATTCGATTTCACGTGGATACGTGCGGATATAGGCGCTGGTAAAACCCCACTGCATCTGCTTAGATAGAGCAAAAATTAGGCGCCCTACCACTGGGCTGCCGAAAGAGAAGCAGAGGAAGTCGCAGTGCAAGAAAAACTGGAAAGGCGCTCATTTATATTGACCTTGTTATTGGTCAGCGTAGCTTTTTTACTCCTAATAAAACCCTTCTTTACCCCTATTTTTTGGGCTTGTGCCACCGCACTAATTTTCTACCCCGTGTACCGTCTGCTGATGCAGCGCTTTCCCAATTCGCCTAATTTAATGGCTCTGCTAACCCTGTTTATGTGTATCGTTCTATTGGTGATACCCGTATTGGTAGTGGCCACCTCTTTTATTAATGAAGCGGTAACTCTGTATCACCGGATCCAGGAAGGACAAATTGATGTTTCTAAATCCTTTGAGCAGATTCGCAGTGCTTTCCCCAGGGTTAACAGCACGCTCGAGAGTATTGGCGTGGATGTCGAGGAGGCCAAGCAGCGCCTGATGGGTGGAGTGATGAATGCCGGTAGCTTCGTCGCAAAAAATGCGATTGAGGTCGGACAGAATACTGTTAACTTTTTCGTTATGTTGGGCTTAATGCTCTACCTCACCTTCTTTCTGATTCGCGATGGTGAAAGACTGGTAAACCTGATTATCCACGCCCTGCCACTGGGTGATGAGCGCGAGCACCTTTTGTTGGCAAAGTTCGCTGAAGTCACTCGCGCAACCATCAAAGGAAATCTGGTAGTCGCTATTACCCAGGGCGGCTTGGGCGGAATTATTTTCTGGGTGCTGGGCTTACCGGCACCGGTGCTTTGGGGTGTTTTAATGACCCTGTTGTCATTATTGCCCGCCGTCGGTGCCGCATTGATCTGGTTCCCCGCTTCTATCTACCTCTATGCTATTGGCGAACCCATGAAGGCAACGATTTTACTCGCCTATGGTTTCACCGTGATCAGCCTGGTAGATAACCTGTTGCGCCCAATATTGGTGGGTCGAGACACAAAACTCCCTGACTATTTAGTGCTTTTCTCCACTGTCGGCGGTCTGTTTATGTTTGGAATCAGTGGCTTTGCGATAGGGCCTCTGCTCGCTGCATTATTCCTCGCCTTTTGGGAGATTTTTATGCGTGAGTTTGTGCATCCCGAAGATGTCTTAATGCCACAAAAACCTGAAGATCTTTAACCTGTTCCCCGGGGCGGAAAAGCCTTAATTCCGCCCCATCCTATTAATATGCAAAGTCAACTCGCACAACAGCTCAGGGGGCAGCCTCCTGTAGCTCTTTCAGCTGCAAATTGAGATCGCTCATCGGCGATTGATCAACCAACAGTGCTCCCTCATTTGCCCGATCCAAATCCGCCACCAGTAAAATCACTGTTGAGAAAGTCAGGGCCAAAGCTATAACTACTTGGGCAGATCCCCCGCGACTTATACCCAACTGGTATCCAATTGCCAGCATCGCCAAAATGGTCATAAAGTACAGGGACAGCCAGAGTGGACCCGGTATACGGTATTGCAGCCCAACCACAACCCTGGCGCGGTGCAGATCTACCATCCCGTTAACCTGCTCGGCAAACTGGCGTAAATAATCGGCGTTGTAATCCTGTACGATGTGCGCCTCGATCAAACGCCAAAGAGCCTGGTGAATTTCCTCACTGCGAGCTACATCTTCCGGAGTGACGGCGATTGATGGGTCAATATCCCTGAGATTTGCATATTCAGCTATTAGGTCTCGCGCCTTATTCTGCTTATCCAATTGCAAAAAGCTCGCATTTAAATATGCGGCCTGGATGGTATTGACCTCCTGCAACAGCAATGCCTTGCGTTCATTAAATCGGTCGGCTGTCATATTAAAGGTAAATGCCAAAACAAATGCGACTAGGCCCAAAGTGGCAGCTACCGCACTGCCCAGGGAAGAATCCTCCTTGATACTGGCATTCACTACCCGCCACTGCCCCAGATAAATCCCCACAGCTAAAGCGCAAAGCACTACGGCAACTGAAATGGTATAGATCAGTGGAAGTGGCAGAGTATAGAAAAGGCTGTCAAAGCGCATTTAAGCCCCTGCAAAACGGCAAGTCCATAACGGTGCATTGACGCACCAATATTCTTACTTTGGCGCATAAAGCATAGCAGTTATAGCTGAGCTATTGGCCAGTTAGACCTTAGGGCAGTAGCATAGGCGTATCGGTAAACTACAAGGGAAATATTCGTGAAATATCTGCTGACCCTCTTAATTACGGCGTTTATCAGCCTTCCCAGCCTCGCTCTGGAAGTTGGTGAAATGGCGCCAAATTTCACTCTACAGGGGTCTGATGGCCAAACCCACACATTGGCGGACCTCCAAGGCAAAAGCGCTGTTGTGATCGCCTGGTTTCCCAAGGCATTCACCCGTGGCTGCACCATAGAGTGTAAATCGCTCGCCCAAAACGGTCACTTGATCAAAGATTATGAAGTCACTTACTTTATGGCCAGTACAGATGATCTTGACGATAACACTCGATTTGCTGAAGAGAGCGAAGCGGACTTCCCGTTACTCAGCGACCCCACCGGTGAAACGGCTAAAGCGTACGATGTACTTATTCCCGTAATGAATATCGCCCGTCGCGTTACCATTTATATCGGTAAAGATGGACGAATTAAAAAAATTGACAAGGATGTTAAGCCGGCAACCAGCGCAGAGGATATAGCGCGAACACTTGGTGAATTGGGTGTTAAAAAGGAGTCAGCCTGATAATAAATAGTCCGGAGCGACTAAATAAACGATGAAATAGCCCAGTGCTCTATTGGGCTATTGGGAATCAATGACAAAAGATATCCCAAAACAGCAATCCCGCCCTTCAAATTCATCCAACCACTTGCAGACATTCAACGTAACCTCTCCACGGCTGGATTTATCGACATACTCTTGCAGGTGCTCGGGTTTCCCTGAGGAAAAAACCCGATCATCCGCAGCTTTTAATGTATCAGCATTATTTGACCAAGGAAGTTCCCGGTCTGTCTTACCAGTCACTTCACCACCGGCCAATTGACATATTTGGCGATTACCCCATAGATATACGCCTGTTTGATCTTTAACCCAAAATAAAAATGGAACCTCGGCAACTACTTTCAGTTCATCAGCAGTCATATCTTCTCAATCATCTAAATACCAGCAATTAACTCTAATTTTAGCAGGCAATAACAACATCACTCAGGATTCTATACATAGCTGCATTTTCAAGTTTATTCGCTGAAACCAAAAGTAAATAAATATTAATAGATGACTGTTAGCAAAAGACTCAACCATGAAAAAAATTAAGAGCGGCCTGATAATGAGATATGAGTATATTTCAAGTAGGTCTTTCCATCGTGTTTGGTAAGACCTCACTGTTATTTACTCTCCACCAATTTCCAATTCTTTTAACTTACGTGTCAGAGTATTTCTACCCCAGCCCAGCAGATCAGCAGCATCGCGTTTGCGCCCAGCTGTATGCTTAAGGGCAATTTCTATTAACGCTTTTTCAAATGCGGGGACAGCCTCATTTAAAATCTCGCGCTGCCCAGAGGATAGGGCCTGATCGGCCCACAGGCGCAGTGCTTTTTGCCAGTCTGCCGGTGTTTCTGTCGTCGCGCCCTGCTGATGCAACTCCTGTGGCAAATCTTCAATATGCACCTCGCGTCCGGAGGCCATCACGGTAATCCAGCGGCAGGTGTTTTCCAGTTGTCGCACATTACCGGGCCAATCCAGCCCAGAGAGGTACTCCTCAGTTTCCTTGGTTAGGATCTTTGACTCCACCCCCAGATCTTTTGCCGCAGCATTAAAGAAGTGCCTCACCAATCGCGGAATATCCTCACGGCGATCCGCCAGTCTTGGAATATGGATGCGAATAACATTCAGGCGGTGAAACAGGTCCTCGCGAAATTTATGCTGACATACCAACTCTTCCAGATCCTGGTGAGTTGCCGCAATAATACGCACATCCACTTTGACCGGGGTGTGGCCACCGACACGGTAAAATTCACCATCAGCCAACACGCGCAATAACCGGGTTTGCGTATCTGCGGGCATATCACCAATTTCATCTAGAAACAGGGTGCCACCATTGGCCTGTTCAAAACGTCCGGCACGCTGAGAGCTAGCGCCAGTGAAGGCCCCTTTTTCATGGCCAAATAATTCTGACTCCATCAGGTCCTTGGGTATAGCCGCCATGTTCAATGCAATAAATGGCTTATCCCTGCGCGGACTGTGATTGTGCAGAGCCTGCGCCACCAACTCCTTACCGGTACCGGATTCACCATTGATTAAAACGGTGATGTTGGAGTGAGACAAACGGCCAATCGCACGGAAGACCTCCTGCATCGCCGGCGCTTCTCCAATGATTTCTTTGTTACCCTGACCATTTTCCGGCTCAATCTGTTCTTCAGCACTCTGTTCGCTGGCATGCATCAATGCGCGCCGGGTTACCGCTACGGCTTCATCTATATCAAATGGCTTGGGCAGGTATTCAAAGGCTCCCCCTTGGTAAGCAGCTACCGCGCTATCCAGGTCCGAGTGCGCAGTCATAATAATTATCGGCAGGCTCGGTCGTTCAGCCTGGAAACGCTGCAACAATTTAAAGCCATCGGAGCCCGGCATGCGGATATCACTGATTACTACATCCGGTGAATCGCTATAGAAATCATCCAGGGCGCGGTCGCCACTCTCGTAGCACTGGGTATCAATTCCCTCACGCGATAGCGCTCTTTCCAGCACCCAGCGGATTGATCTGTCGTCGTCAATAATCCAAACGCGATTACTCATTCTCTAGGTTCCTGTATTTGCTAATTCGGTAGTCAGGGGCAGATAAATTTGGAAAATGCTACGGCCGGGTTGGCTGTCACACTTAATCAACCCCTTGTGCTGATTGATAATGTTCTGGGAAATCGAAAGTCCAAGACCTGAACCCTCGGCGCGGCCGGAGATCATCGGGAAGAATATCCGCTCGCGAATTTCCTCCGGTATGCCCGGTCCGTTATCTTCAATTTCGATACGGCAGACCAATGGGCAATTGCGGCGGCCAATGGTGAATTGGCGCTGGATACGCGTGCGCAGTACCATTTCCCCACTACTGAGACCAATACTTTCATCGATGGCTTGCATGGCGTTGCGGGCAATATTAAGCAGCGCCTGAATCAATTGTTCGCTATCGGCGGGGACATCGGGAATAGACGGATCGTAGTCCCTGCGAATTTGAAGCTCACCGATACACTCAGCATCCAGCAACTGGGCAACCCGCTCCAGAACCTCGTGCACATTAACCGGTTGCAGTACTACCGGCTGGCGTGGTCCCAATAAACGGTCAACCAGATTGCGCAGGCGATCCACTTCCTCGATGATAATCTGTGTATATTCGTCTAACTCCCGGCCCGGCAACTCGCGCTGCAATAGTTGTGCAGCCCCGCGGATACCACCGAGGGGGTTCTTGACCTCATGGGCCATACCGCGAACCAGGTTTCGTGTCGTTTCCTGGGCACTGAGCAGCGCATCTTCCCTGGCAATTCGCAACAGGCGATCCATCGGCTGCACTTCCACAAGCAACACAGAAAACTCGGGGACCGGGCTGACTGAGTAATCCACGGTCCGGGTTTCAAGATTGTTCAACCTCCAGCTGGCCCGGCGCACTGTATACTTCTCATTTTTGCGCAGTGCTTCCCGCATAGCACCATAGGCAGAGGGAGATTCTCGCACCACCTCCTCCAACTTCGAGCCTTTAACCCGGGTACTGGAGGCGGCCAACAAGTCCTCAGCAGCATTGTTCAAATAGCAAAGCGATAAGTTTTCATCCAGCACCAACACTGCGGAAGTCAGGCTATCGAGTAATTGGCGCAACTGGCGATCATTCAGCATTCACAAAATTTCCGATTCATTCCGAGGCTCTGACCAAACTCCATTTGGTCACCCCCAGCAAACTAGCGCTGTATCTAGTCAGTGCAAAAAGCAAACCAAAATGGCGCATAAGCTGGCATTTGTAGGCGGAAGCAGCTTCAACCGGACACAATCAGTGCGCGATTAGCAACAACGGCATTGCGAGTATTCAGTCTCAGAAATAGGATGCCGCCGACCACAGAGAGAATGCACCATTAAGGTGCATAGGTCAAAAAACAGGCAGGCGGACTTTAGAGCGAAGTAAGGGGTAGCGGGAGCTTTGCACTCCCTCAAACATTCACCCCCGAGCTATCGGGCGCTTGACATGAATTGTGATCGTTTGCGACTGGGCCAATACTTGCCCTTTGGGCCCTAGCAGAACCGCCTTGAGCGTATGGGTACCGCGGACCAGGGCGGAGATATCCAGGGAGTTACCAGCCGAACTTCCCTGCCAGCGCTGCCCATCAATAACCGCATAAAAGCTAGCGCCCTCTGGATAATTGGGGGCCACATCCACCTGAAGCGCTATCAGTGTCTGCCCTGGCGGAATAGTCGCCTCATTAATTGGACTCACAATTCGAATCGATACCGGCCCCAACTCTCCATCATCACTTTTGGGCGACAGCTTTCTTGTGGGCAGCTGGCGGGGCAGCGCAATTGGCTGAATATTGATTGGGGCTAAATCCACTTTCTCTGAGTTGCCATTTGCCGGTGGTGTATCGCTAAAACTGACCTGGCCATCGGGCCCAACCACTTTGTAGATCGCGCCAGCCTCTTCATTCTCTTGAGAAGCCGCAACTGCCACCAGAGGCATTGCGAGTAACAGGGCCTTTAATTGCCAAAACCTTGCCATAGTGTTTTCGACCGCAGGGCGGACGCTCCTTTCTTCCCAGATCGGGCCAATGGGATATTCCTGAGCCTCCGCGTAGCGGCACTCAATTCACTTCCACTGACAGTGTACTCGCAATAAAAAAGCCCGCACCAGGGTGGCGCGGGCTTTTCGAGAACAGCTCGACGGCATCATCGTGATGCCGGTCGCCATTACACGGAGTAGTACATATCGAACTCAACCGGGTGAGTGGTCATGTTCAGGCGCTCTACTTCTTCACGCTTCAGCTCGATGTAGGCATCGATAGCATCGTTAGTGAATACACCACCGGCTGTCAGGAACTCGCGATCCTGATCCAGAGCATCCAGGGCGCCTTCCAGGCTGGAAGCGACAGTCGGGTACTCAGCCAACTCTTCCGGCGGCAGATCGTACAGGTCCTTGTCCGCAGCATCGCCAGGGTGGATCTTGTTCTTGATACCGTCGAGACCCGCCATCAGCAGTGCGGCGAAAGACAGGTATGGGTTGGCGGTCGGGTCCGGGAAGCGAGTCTCGATGCGCTTGCCTTTCGGGGAGGGCACGAAAGGAATACGGATAGACGCAGAGCGGTTGCGCGCAGAGTAAGCCAGGATTACCGGCGCTTCGAAGCCAGGTACCAGACGCTTGTAAGAGTTGGTGGAAGCGTTGCACAGCGCGTTCAGGGCGCGAGCATGCTTAACGATACCGCCGATGTAGTACAGAGCAGCTTCGGACAGACCAGCGTAGGCGTCACCGGCAAACTGGTTTACGCCATCCTTGCTAAAGGACTGGTGAACGTGCATACCGGAACCGTTATCGCCAACCAGCGGCTTGGGCATAAAGGTCGCGGTCTTGCCGTAGGCGTGGGCAACGTTGTGTACAGCGTACTTGAGGATCTGTACTTCGTCCGCTTTCTTAGTCAGGGTGTTGGCGGCAACGCCGATCTCACACTGGCCAGCAGTACCCACTTCGTGGTGATGCACTTCTACGCGCAGGCCCATCTGTTCCATCGCAGAACACATTGCGGCGCGAACGTCGTGCAGGGAATCCACCGGAGGAACCGGGAAGTAACCGCCTTTAACGCCGGGACGGTGACCAATATTGCCTTCTGCAAAGTTGTGACCTGAGGACCAGGCTGCTTCTTCGGAGTTGATCTTGTAGAAGGCGCCGCCCATTTCGGCACCCCAGGTGATGTCGTCGAATACGAAGAACTCGGGCTCGGGACCGAACAGAGCGGTGTCACCCAGGCCAGTGGACTTCAGGTATTCCTCAGCGCGCAATGCGATGGAGCGAGGATCGCGCTCGTAACCCTGACCAGTAATTGGGTCGACGATGTTACAGCGAATGATAACGGTGCTCTCATCGGTGAAGGGGTCGAGGAAAGCTGTCTCGTCGTCCGGCATCAGGATCATGTCGGATTCGTTGATGCCCTTCCAACCGGCGATGGAAGAACCATCGAACATTTTGCCTTCTTCAAAGAACTCACCGTCAACTTCCGACGCAGGGATGGAAACGTGTTGTTCTTTACCCTTGGTATCGGTAAAGCGCAGGTCTATCCATTTCGCTTCACTTTCATTAATCAAACCGAGCGTTTTCGCTGACATTGCAGTCCTCCAGGTCTTGAAAAGTAATTGGTCGCTATGCCTTGCTGTCGCTGCCGGCATTCACTCTCTACCTGGCGTGAAATAAAGCAAGGAGTGTGCCAAATTAGGGCAATCGCCTCATAGTCCCGGTTGGCGCCGGTGCGAGCCCCAGCAAAGTGCTGACGCAGCCAGGATAGATGTATTGTGGCCGAGCAGCCACATAAATACGCACCAAAATAGAACATACTTGCTCTCGCTTCGCCCGCAAACAGTGCACAACCAACTTGGCTCCGGCTAGTTTATAATGCCGCACCTTCTATCAACATGCGGTACCCCACGGATTCCCATGCACTTTGTCGTCAAGTTTTTTCCAGAGATCACCATCAAGAGCAACCCTGTGCGCAAGCGCATGTCGCGCCAGCTCAAGGACAACCTGCAGCGCCTGCTGCGCCTGCTGGACGACCGTATCCAGGTGCGAAAGGATTGGGAAAAGATCGATGTGATCGCGCCCGATGCTGTGTCCCACCTGGGTGGACGTATCGAAGAGGTGCTCTCTCACACCCCCGGCATCGCCAACTTCTCCCGCGTGCGCCAGTTCCCCCTGGGCGACCTGCATGACATGTACGAGAAAACCCTGTCGGTATGGGGAGACGCCCTGAAGGACAAGACTTTCTGCGTCAGGGTTAAGCGCACCGGCAAACACGACTTCCAATCCCTGGATGTGGAGCAGTACGTGGGCGGCGGCCTCAACAAGAACACCGAGGCATCCGGAGTCAAACTGAAAAACCCCGACATCACCGTTAAGCTGGAGATCCGCCACGATAAGCTCAACGTGATCGAAGAGCAGCATCCCGGCCTGGGCGGCTTCCCCCTGGGCACGCAAGACCCGGTTTTGTCGCTGGTATCCGGTGGCTTCGATTCTACCGTGGCCAGTTACATGACCATGAAGCGCGGTATCCGCACCCACTTCCTGTTCTTCAACCTGGGCGGACGCCAGCACGAGTTGGGCGTGAAAGAAGTCGCCTACTACCTGTGGAACAAATACGGTGCTTCCCATCGGGTGCGCTTTATCACTGTGCCGTTTGACGAAGTCGTGGCAGAGATTCTCGAGCGGGTCGACGACTCCCATATGGGCGTCATTTTGAAGCGCATGATGCTGCGCGCCGCCGATGTGATCGCCAAGGAACTGGAGGTGGACGCCGTAGTCACCGGTGAAGCCATCGCCCAGGTTTCCAGCCAGACCCTGAAAAATCTGTCGGTGATCGACAGTGTTACCAATACCCTGGTATTGCGCCCACTGATCACCACCGACAAGACCGATATTATCCGCACCTCCCGGGCCATCGGCACTGAAGAGTTCGCCGCCAATATGCCGGAATACTGCGGCGTTATCTCGGTAAAACCCACCACCCGCGCCAAGATTGAAAAAGTGGAGTCCGAGGAAAACCGCTTCGATTTCACCGTCCTCGATCGCGCTATCAGCAATCGGGTGATGCAAAATATTGATCAGGTGATCGAAGAAGTCGATGGCGAAGCACCGGATGTGGAGATCCGCGAAGAGCCGGGCAGCGCTGTGGTTATCGATATCCGCCACCCGGATGAGGAGGAGCTGGATCCACTGGAGCTTGGCTGTGAGGTGCAGACTATTCCTTTCTACCGTCTCAACAACAGCTTTGCCCACCTGGACCAAGAGCGTGAGTACCTCCTGTATTGCTCCAAAGGCGTTATGAGCCGCCTGCACGCCTCACACCTGTTGGACGAAGGTTTTCGCAATGTGGGCGTGCTGCGCCCGCTGATTCCCCACAGACCGGAAACCATTAAGAAGTAACTTCTGCTCAAGGCGCGGGCAATTACCGCCCGCGCGGGTTTTAAAGCGATCAGCGCCCCGGGGCGGTGATTTTTTACTCAAAATCACTCCCAATTGTCATGCGGCCCCCCTATAATCGCCGCCTTTGGCCGGAATGCTGCTGTAGAAACCCCGCAGGCCCCCGCCCCGACTTACCAAGATTTAACGCCCAGAGGCCCCCAGTGATAGAGAATCTGCGCAATATTGCGATTATCGCCCACGTAGACCATGGCAAAACCACCCTTGTGGACAAGCTGTTGTCCCAGTCCGGCACTCTCGACCGCCGCGACGAAGGCGCCGAGCGCGTCATGGACTCCAACGATCAAGAGCGTGAGCGTGGCATCACCATCCTGGCGAAAAACACCGCTATCCGCTGGAATGACTACCGCATCAATATTGTCGACACCCCAGGGCACGCCGACTTCGGCGGCGAGGTAGAGCGCGTACTGTCCATGGTGGATTCAGTTCTGCTGCTCGTAGACGCAGTAGATGGCCCCATGCCGCAGACTCGCTTCGTAACCCAGAAGGCGTTTGAGCAGGGCCTCAACCCGATCGTGGTGATTAACAAGATCGACCGCCCCGGCGCTCGCCCCGACTGGGTGATGGACCAGGTATTCGACCTGTTCGACAGCCTCGGCGCCACCGACGAGCAGTTGGACTTCCCGGTTGTCTACGCCTCCGCCCTGAACGGCATCGCCGGTCTCGACGACACCGACCTGGCCGACGATATGACGCCGCTGTTCCAGATGATTGTGGACAAGGTTGAGCCCCCGAAGGTTGACCCCACCGGCGCCTTCCAGATGCAGGTTTCCGCTCTGGACTACTCCAGCTACGTAGGCGTAATCGGCGTTGGCCGTATCACTCGCGGTACCCTGAAGCCGAACCAGCAAGTGGTAGTTCTCGATCGCGAGGGCAACTCGCGCAAAGCCAAGGTCCTGCAGGTTATGGGTTACCTCGGCCTGGAGCGTGTAGAAGTGGAGCAAGCCAGTGCTGGCGATATCGTGTGTATCACCGGTGTGGGTGAGCTAAATATCTCCGATACCCTGTGCGATCTGGATACTCCAGAAGCCCTGCCCGCCCTGAGCGTGGACGAGCCCACCGTAAGCATGACCTTCCAGGTCAACGACTCCCCCTTTGCTGGCCAGGACGGCAAGTTCGTTACCTCGCGCAACATCAAAGAGCGTCTTGACCAGGAGCTGATTCACAACGTGGCCCTGCGTGTAGAGCAAGGCGACTCTCCTGATAAGTTCAAGGTTTCCGGCCGAGGCGAATTGCACTTGTCTGTCCTGATCGAATCCATGCGCCGAGAAGGTTTCGAGCTGGGCGTTTCCCGCCCCGAAGTGGTGCAAAGAGAGGTCGACGGAGAGATCCACGAGCCTTATGAAGAAGTGGTTATCGATGTTGAGGAACCCCATCAGGGGCCCATTATGGAAGAGCTGGGCCTGCGCAAGGCCGATCTCACCAATATGGAGCCCGACGGCAAAGGTCGCGTGCGCCTAACCTTTATCGTGCCCTCGCGCGGCATGATCGGCTTCCGCTCCCAATTCCTTACCATCACCAGTGGTTCTGGCATTATGACCAGTATCTTCGACCACTACGGTCCGGTGAAGCAGGGTGAAGTGGCCAAGCGCATCAACGGTGTACTGGTTTCCATGGTCAAGGGCAAAACCCTCGCCTATGGTCTGTTCGCACTACAAGATCGTGGTCGCCTGTTCCTGGGCCACGGCGAAGAGGTCTACGAAGGCCAAATCGTCGGTATTCACTCCCGTGGCAACGACCTGGTGGTAAACCCCACCAAGGCCAAACAGCTCACTAATGTGCGCGCGTCAGGTACCGACGATGCACTCACTCTGTCACCACCCATTCGTCACACCCTTGAGCAGGCTCTGGAATTTATCGAAGACGATGAATTGGTAGAAGTGACTCCTAACTTTATCCGCCTGCGCAAGAAAATTTTGCAGGAAAATATGCGCAAGCGCGCGAAGAAATAATTAGTATTTTCTTCAACTTTAAAAAGGGCCCCCTGGGCCCTTTTTTGTTTTTTGTCATATCATGACATCTTCAATCCCTGAAGAGGGACAATCAAAAACTTCTCCGTAGCAACATTACATAGTAAAGCGGTGATTGATTAACTCGACAGAAGCCGTGCTGCACTAAACTGCAGGGAGGCTGCCTGCAAGAGGCCGTAAATATCGCTCGCCAGAATCCGGTATTTTTTTCCGATCTCTTACCCCAAAAAGAAAATTTATCTTCTTTTGATATTAAATAATCGACCATTTTTATCGTTGATCTGCTCAAATATTTATTCCTGGAAGGTGCAGTTAAATTTATGCCCGCACTTTTTATTGTCCCCATCATAAAATTACAGCGGAAATAAATATAACCACTCAGCCACTACCCTCCGTGGCTTGCACATTTATTCCACATTTCCTCGCGGAACTTTTACCTCTTCATTTATTCAAATTTTTCCACATATAACGACAAATTTCTTTATACATAATTAAGACCTATGGGAGGTCAATCTAATGTTTTCTTTCCTGCAATCTCAGGATCGAACAAGGATGTTGGTGGGCAGCCGCAGTGAACGCGGATCTAAATTTGGGTTTAAATTAAAAGCTGCGGCGGCACTCGCAGCAGCAATCGCCATCAGCGGAAACGTCAGCGCACAAGAAACCTCTAAACGTGTATCTGCCTATTGGGCCGATTGGGAATACTGGGCCGACTCATCCTTCACCCATGACAACGTGGATTTCTCCAAGCTCACTCACGTTCAGTACGCCTTTGCCTGGAATGACGAAGACGGCAACATCTACTTTACAGACCCCTACGTTTTCTACGGCCTGGGCGCCCAATCATTTTCCGGCGGCGCCGGTGATGGTCCCGTAAAATGCTCGCCGCAATTCTGGCACCCCTACAGCCAATACGATTCCAGTATTCAGCCCGCGGTCTGCCAGGGCTGGAATGACCACGAATCAGGTTTTGTAAAATCGGTACATGACGACGGTGCCAAGGCGATCCTGTCTATGGGCGGCTGGACCCTCTCCCACAAAGTCTCTGAGATGATGGAGAGCGACACCGCACGTGCAGCCTTTATCGAAAATGCAGTGACACTGCTTACTGACTGGGATTTCGATGGTCTCGATCTCGATTTCGAATACCCCGGCTATGCACCGAACGGCGGACGCTCGATCGACAAAGAAAACTTCACCACCCTGCTGCAAGAGCTGCGCGCGCGCTTTGATGAGGTTGAAGCGGAGACCGGCAAAAATCTGGAACTGACCGCTGCCGTGGCCTGTGGCCCCTCGATTGCAGAAGAGGGTTATGATTTTGCTGCTGTGGGCGAAGTCCTCGACTATGTCAACCTGATGACTTATGACTTTGGTGGCGACTGGGATACCGTAGCCCAGCATACCTCGCCGCTGTACCCCTATGAAGGCCAGGTCAACGAAGGCTTCGACGCAGACAGCTGCCGCAATATGTGGATGACTGAGGGCAATATTCCTGCTGAGAAGATCACCCTGGGTATGTCCCACTACGGCCGCAGCGTAGCTAGCGCCACCGCAATCGGTGAAGCCGCCTCCGGACAAGACGTCGCTCACTGGGGCTCTGACACCGAGACGCGCTACTACCAGATCGTTGAGAAAATGCAGAGCGACTCTTCATTCCAGACCGCTTACGATCCCGAGGCCGTCACCCACTATGGTTGGTTTGAGGATGGCGGTTTTATCTCTTTCGAAGATACGACTTCTATCGCCGCACGCGCCCAATATGTGCTCGACCAGGGCCTTGGTGGCGTGATGATCTGGCAGCTACGCGGTGGAATGCTATTGGAGAACAATGAATACCAGTATCCACTACTCGATGCCGCACTCGAAGTTTTCGGACAGGGTGGCTCCAGTGATAGCGATACCGGAGACACTGGCGATACCGGAGACACCGGAGATACTGGAGACACTGGAGACACTGGAGACACTGGAGACACTGGAGACACTGGAGACACTGGAGACACCGGAGATACTGGCGACACCGGAGATACTGGCGACACCGGAAGTGGCGGTGGCAATAATAATGGCGGAAGCAGCGCCTGCGTCGCGTTTGAGCAGCCCTATGCCGGCGACCCAGGTTATTCAGTCGGTGACGTTGTTGTCTTTGAAGGAGTCGCCTACGAGTCCACCCACGAGCCAAACTGGTGGTCTCCAGGTTCCGCGCCATCGCTGTGGACCGAAACCACCTGTCAAACTGAGGGCGAAGGCTCCGACAATGGTTCCGACAGCGGCTCTGACGATAGCAACAACAATGGCTCCGATAGCGGTTCTGACGACAACGCCGATAACGGTTCCGATGACAACACCGACAGCAATCAAGGGTCAGGTGAGACCGCTTCCTGCCCCGAATTCCAGCAGCCTTATGCTGGTGACGAAGGCTATCAAGTTGGCGACCTAGTAACCTTTGAAGGCCAGGTTTACGTGTCTACCTTTGGTCCCAACTGGTGGTCCCCGGCTAGCGCCCCCCAGTACTGGGAAGCGAGTTCCTGCCAGTAACCTGGATACACTGTGGCCGCCTTCTCAAGGAAGGCGGCTCTATGTATCTTTTAATAAAAGGGCCCTTATCGGGTCCTTTCTATTTATTATTTAGTCCGCGCTTAAAATAATTATTACGGCGTATCTTGTAAGATATGCATCACTTCATCAAAGTCGCCCTTTGACAAATGATTTCTCAACCAACGAATACCATCGTCTGTCAAATTTTGCTCGTACTTAATGTGCTTTTGATCTCGCAGATAAATTCTGAGCCTGGGGTAAGAGGCAATAAATCTCTGCAGCTTATAATCAATTAAATTAATTTTTATATTATCATCCATTCTTAAAATATATTTTGGAACCCAACGGCTACGTGCCGCGCCAATACCAGTAGCTGTTTCAACCGTCTGTATCTGGCTCCAATTATACTTTTTAGGAAAAAGGGAAAATAATGAATTTAATTTCACCCCATTGGAGCTGACAACAAAATAATTATTTAGTCCCAAAACCATCAAAGGTAAAAAACAAGCTAAAAAAAACGAGAGAATCCTTAAATTGTTACGAATTGACTGCTTTAACCCATATTCCTCAAAATATCTTAGACCGAGTTCCTTATCAAGTTCTACTCTTGCCGTAGGGATTAAGTATGAAATCAGCTTAGAGAAGGTCGCAAATAATATTATAGAAATAAACATTACTGGCAGCATTGATAAAATATATCCATCATTAGTGAGGTCTGCCAAGATAGCGCCCTCAGCTAAAGACTCTACTCGCCGAGACACTAAAAGCTTAAAGTAAGAAACAACTATAATAGCCACCAATAAAAGGGAGAGCACGATGACAAACCAGTCCCACTTGCAGCGAATAATAACGCGCTTTCGATTCAGCAGCGGCATTGGGAACTGTAAAAAAGAGGATTTCTTTTTTACCTTAGGAGACTCCCACCCTAGACACAAAGCACATCTATGTCCTACATCTTCATAGATTTCTTGTTCCTGTATGCAGACTTTACAATAATTCATAGCCACTAAAAATTTATTAGGTTTAAAAAATACGCATAGAAGCCGGACGTATTTATTAAATCATTAATAACTAACTTTATCGAATAGATGGCTCGTTAAGACCAACGAAAGCAACATTTAGCACGATAGAACCAAATAATTAAATGTAGGCATAGCACTTAATAATCAACGGAAGAGTTAGAAAATGCTGTCTTGCATCTGAATAACTCCCAACTCATGAGATCAGAAGAAAACTAAGTTAGTTGTTGCAACTTAAACAGAAATGCCATGGCTCGATCTGCCTGCACCGCAGAACTACTTTATATACGCCACATTAGGTTATTGAAGGAACCATTAACTGCATGGAATCAATAGTGCTTAACTAAATAATTAACACAATAGGCTGTATCCCATTCAATTACCCGTGACACATCAATTATGGCCATAAAAGCGCTGCTCAACTTTCTGCCACTGCGCCAATGCAGTTTGTGAGTGCAAACAAACTGTGAGTCTCTCGAACCTTGAGGCATAAGCGCGTAAAACGGCCAATCCCTGATGTGCCGCAATCTCGTGAGGGAAGCGGTTAGTGCCAGCTCCCAATGCCGGAAACAGTATCGTTTTGCAGCCGCGCTCTATCGCCAACTCTAAAACACTTTCATAGCAGTGCCTCAACAGCACTATGGCCTGGCTCCCCCATTGATCGCCACTGCTCCACTGGGGCGTAACAGTATGCAATAAGTAATCGACCGGTAAATCATAGGCTCGAGTCACGCGAGCTTCACCAACTGGGCATGCTCTTTGATTGGCACATTGGGGGGTTAACCGAGTCCCGCACTGGGCATAAATCTGCGCTGAAAGCCCCCGCCCCCGAATAAGATGCTTGTGTGCCGGACACACCAGAGCATCTCCACGCATCGTCAAGATATCGCCAGAAGTCAGTTGAATTTGTGTCACGATTTCTCAGTTCTAAAGTTTGAGTTACTGATACTGTAGCTTGCTACTTTGGTCGGTGACAGATTCCCCCTATACTCACCATTGCTTCACTCCGGCAGTGGCTACCAGCATAGTTGTATGATGCAGGACGGTCCCGAGCAAGCGGAAGGTTGCAGTCGGTATAGCAACGGGAATGACTATGAGCTCAGGGTATAACAATCAAAACCCCGCGATATCCACCTCTATTGATGAAGTGCAGCGCATAGATCTGCGCAGACGGATATTGGCCTCCTCTTATATGCTGATATTCGCTATGGCTATCACCGGAGCCATGGCGATCATCGCCCTTACTGCAACTAATATCCTGCAGGCATCGACACTTTTTATCGTCGCGGTGGTTATTTTATTTGCGTATATCACTGTCAATATCATCGGTCCTACCGAGAAAACGCCATTATTGGTGGGAATTCTCTTATTGGCGCTGTATTTCTACTTACTAATGACTGGTGGTGTAAACAATACCGGATTGATGTGGGCAGTTATGCTGGTCCCCGGATTTATCAACCTTTACGGCTATAAAACCGGCACCACTGCACTGCTCGGCATAGGTCTCGCTACGGCAGCAATCCTGTTTTATCCGGATTTCCCAGGACTCACGGCCAAATATGATACGGCCTATCGTGCGCGTTTTATTGCAGTATTTGGCGCACTCACGGCTCTAACTGCATTACTTGACAGTAGCCGCCACCAAACTCAACAGCTCCTCCAGCGATTAACAGGTGAATTGGAGACTTATGCTGCCACGGACACATTGACCGGATTAGCGAATCGCAGAGAAGCATTTCGCGCCATTCATGAATTAGAACGCCGGAATGATGAGCTGAAAGATCAATATGTCATCCTTATCGGAGACTTAGATAACTTCAAGACGATCAACGATACCTACGGGCACTCCTTTGGCGACCGCGTATTACAAGATGTTGCCAAGATACTGAAAAGTAACACCCGGTCTGAGGATATTGTGGCACGCTGGGGCGGCGAAGAATTTTTATTGCTATTGCCGAATACTGACTTGAAAGGCGGCAGTGTCCTTGCAGAAAAACTTCGTCGCAGAGTATCCACCCTCAGTCGCCGCTATACACGCCCGGTAAAAATCTCAATCAGTCTCGGAGTCGTCGAAGGCAGCACCAATGGCAAGCCACTCAATCAGCTATTGGCCGAAGCAGATAAACGTATGTATCGAGCCAAGAATGGCGGGCGCAACAAAGTGGTAGCTGCATAAATATTAAGTCACCAAGTGGCGCAGTAGATAGCCAACGACGAGTGCCAGGGCCGCTGCGCTACTGCCAAAAAACAGAGTTTTTAAGCCCGCCACCAGCAGGTGGTGGGAAAACACCAGTCCTTTGCACAAGCCAATAGCAAAAAAAGCGCAGACCGACAGAACGGCGCTCGCATAAAATTGTTCGGCGGGATTAAGGCTGTGGAAAAGGTAGGGCAGCAGGGGAATAGCACCTACACACAAAAAAGCGGCGAAGGTTATCAGTGCCGCCCCCAGAGGCTTATGCTCTAAGCGGCTTATACCGTACTCTTCCGCCAGCATTGTCTCTATCCACAGCTTTTGATTCGCGGTGATAGTGGCAACAATATTATCGAGAACTTCACCTCGAAATCCCTTTCGATAGAAAATCTGCCTGATCTCTTCCCGCTCTCCCTCGGGAATTAAAGCAATATGCTGACGCTCTGTACGCATAGCTGCGGCTCGTTGCTCACGCTCCACACTGGCAGCTTCATAATTGCTTACCGCCATGCTGAAGCCATCAGCGATAAGGTTGGCAAAGCCCATCACAAGCACAACCGCTTCGGAGAAACCTGCACCAAAAGCACCTGCAACAATGGCAAAGGTAGTTACGCAGCCATCTATCGCTCCCAAAACAAAATCAGAGAGCCACTGTGACTGTGGACGACTTCGCAAGCGCGCCTCAATACGCTCCGGTCGATGCTCCTCAATTAGCGCTTCCCGGCTTTCCTGTTGGTGTTTTGGGTTTTGCCGGTCCATAACCAGGCGAGCTACTGTAAAAACCGCTGCATAACATAAGCATCTTGCAGCCTTCCCAAAGGATCGGTAAATGCTCTATCTAGCGTTTTGATAATAGTGAAGCCCAGCTCGGTATAAAGGGTAATTGCGGGCTCATTGTCGCTGGGAACGTAGTTGAACTGCATTTCCAAATAGCCGGCGTCTTGGGCCCTGGCGACTGCATGCTGGACCAGTGCACGATCTACACCGCGATCGCGCACATCCGTGTGCACGAGAAAATTGGCTGTCGCGACATGGCTATGAATACCAGGGAAATTAACCCCTAATTTATACACCCCCAGCAGGTGAGGTAACTCTTCGGCAACATAAGTCTGTAAGTCGTCATTAAGCCATTGAGCAGAAAACACTTCTCGACTGATCTTATGCGAGAAAGGCAGATCCCCTCTGTTTCGCACAACACTAAAGAGGCTCCACATGCCTTCGAGGTCACTCTTTATAGCCTGCCGAATATCCATAGGAATCCATATCTCAGACGGCTTGCCGCACTTGCCTAGCGCACAATGAAGCTCCCCCGATCCACACCGGTATTTCCAGTCTTGGGATCATAGGCATATAGCACAATTTCATAAACACCTGGCAAGTCTGTCGCAAAGGGCGCACTAAAGGTGTTCATAGTCTCCTGTATCTCTAGCGGCACTCGAGCAAATGATTCGCCATCTCTTTTAACCAATGCCACAACTTCTATCTTACTGCCGTCCCAAAGCCCACCATCGGTAAGTGAACATCCGCACATCATTACCACATTAGCGCGAATCTCAAAGGGACTCTGGTCCACACCTGTATAGAGATGGGTCTGTGGGCTGAGTAAATCTACCAACATTCCCGGAATTTCCACAATCAGCCCATCACCAGAAATAGGCTTGCCCGGAACCAGCCAAGTCTGTGTCTGCGCCACCACTCGGGCCTGCTTTTTGATATACGGCGCAAGAACTTCCACCGTCAGAAACACCGGCTCACTGATATTCAGTGTAGCGGTAAAGTGTGCAGCGCCATCGGCGATAGATTGGAACCGCTCTCGGGGCGTTTTCATAATTCTGGTGGTGTCACCGGTGCTCCCTTGGGTAAGCCCCTTAGCAAGAATTTCCCCAGAATCTGCATCGCGAATAATAACCATGGCACCACCGATGGAGGAGCCAATAAACTTGGCATCCATGGCCTTGGCGCGGATAGTAATATTGGTGGGCGTATCCTCAGAGAGAGCTTTAGCGCAAAACGGCATTGTGAGTATTTGCACAACTAATAGACATAGGTACAAAGCTATATTTTTCATTTATATTTCTGCTAAGTTTGAATAATTTTGAAAATAACTATAATTCTCTCAACCTTGCAAATGCAACTCTATAGTTTTTAAATTTCTTAGAGGAGCTTTCTCTCCCCTTCATCTGAAAAAATTAAAGCAAGTGATTTTTACATCCCACATTACAATAACGTATAAGTATTAATTACCAGCCAAATACATGCCACATTAGTAAACAGGGCAGTACGCATGCTGAAACTGGCCGCCAAACTAACGAAAAAAATGGTTTTAACCCTGGCCGCAGCATCTGGTGCTTACGCCCTACTATCTTATATATACAACACCCAGTTTCCTCAATCAGTAACTTTCAGTAGGAATCCTGCTTCAAGACAATCAACTAAAAATTTAGATTATCTAAAAAACAAAGACACGATAAAAATTCTAATTGTTACTGGAGGTGGTGTCCGCGGCCTCATTCCCCTATACGTACTAAAGCATATTGAGAAACATTCTAAAAAACCTATTAATGAGGTATTTGATATTTTCACAGGTGTTTCTACTGGAGCAGTTATTGTAACCGGAATTAATATACCGGGTAATGCTATTCCTAATCATTTTGGTGAAAAAATATCCCATTTAGACTACTTAATAAATATATACAAGAGTGTGACTGGCTACCTGTTCAAGTCTCCGTGGTACCACATAGTACTAACAGGTGCTGGGCTTTTCTCCCCTTCTTACTTTGGAAAACGTTTGCATGAAATCATGGAAAAGTACTACACGAAGGAATTAAATTTTACTGATCTAGAGAACTACGTGATCATCCCCGCTCTCAATATTGAAAGCGGAGAGGTGTGCCTATTTAAAAATAGAGGGGAAAATGTATACAACTTACCGACAAACAGTCTGTATCAGTTAATGACAGCAGCAGCGAGTGCAGAAACCGCATTCCCCCCTGTGGCATTTGAAGAAATGAATGCTAACTTTCAGTCATCCCATTTAGATATCGCAGCGCCACAAGAAAATACTTTCGGTAGTGTGTTTGCTGATGCAGCAATCGCTCTAAACAATCCAGCTAGTTTGATATTAAGGGATATTATTCAAGACTTTCCCGATAAGAAATATTATGTTCTGGTCTTATGCTCAGGTTATCCAAGACTATTGAGTTCGAGCATGAAGTACCACTCTTTAAGGAAATGGGGACGTATTCACTGGGCCCGTGATGCCATGGCTAATATTCAAAGATCAATGGACAAAAATCAACTTTATATGCTGGAAGTTGCTAAAATCATTTCAGAAGCAGGACGGATTGAATACGATTTTCTAAACGTTGATATCAATAAACCTTTTGTAGGAATATTTGACCACGATTTATTACATCATCTTAAGAACTACTCTAACAAACTCATTAAGGACAACGAGAAAAGCCTGGAAAAGATAATTAGACACCTACATGATTTAGAGTAGATACATATAGATTTTGTTACGTACTACGATCTCAAAATAGCACGATCAGATTTTTTAAATCTGCTGCTCTTCGCAGAGAAAAAAGTAAAAAAATAAGCCGGGCTATGCCCGGCTTATTTAAAAAAATTAACGGAACTACTTAAGACTGTTTAACTGACTCTACCCAAGAGGCTACGCGGCTCTCCAATACGGGCACTGGCAAAGCACCGCCACCCAGCACGGTATCGTGGAATCCGCGAATATCGAATTTATCACCCAACTGATCTTCAGCCTGCTTGCGCAGCTCCTGAATCTTCAGCATACCGATCTTGTAAGCGGTCGCCTGGCCCGGCCACGCCAGGTAACGACGTACTTCGGAACGAACTGCAGTCTCGGGGATTGCGGAGTTTTGCAGGAAGTACTCCACCGCTTGCTCTTCACTCCAGCCTTTGGCGTGCAGGCCGGTATCAACAACGAGGCGAATGGCTCGCCACATTTCAGCGGTCAGGTGGCCAAACAGGTTATAGGGATCTTCGAAGGCCCCCATTTCTTTAGCAAGCTTCTCAGAGTACAGCGCCCAGCCCTCTACATAGACAGTAAAGTGAGCTTGAGTGCGGAACTGCGGGATACCTTCCAATTCCTGAGCAATTGAGATCTGCATATGGTGACCGGGGTTGCCTTCGTGGTAGGCCACAGTTTCCATATCAGTCGTGGAATAGGCACTCATATCGGACAGGTGCGCATAGTAAATACCCGGGCGGGAACCGTCGGGAGTGCCGGGGTAGTAATGCTGGGCACCGCCATCCTGTTCGCGGAAAGACTCAACCCGCTTTACTACCAACTCAGCTTTCGGCAGAAGGCCAAAGTATTCCGGCAATTTCTTGGTAATGTTGTCCAGGAACGCGGTTGAGTCAGCCAGGTAGCCCTGGCGACCTTCATCGGTATTCGGGTAGTAGAATTGGCCATCTTCGCGAATAAACTTGAAGAAATCCTGCAGGCTACCTTCGAAACCAACCTGCTTCTTGATAGTTTCCATCTCACCACGGATACGCGCCACTTCTTCCAGGCCGATATTGTGGATCTGGTCGGCAGTCAGATCCGTAGTTGTGGTGTTGGCCAGGCGTTGATTGTAGTAAGCCATACCATTGGGCAAGCTACTAGCACCTTGAGGCTCTGCTGAGGCCTTCTGCATATCCGCTTTGAGCCAGGTAACCAGCCCTTGATATGCGGGGAAGAACTCAGTCTCTAATGCCTTGCGCGCTTCCGCGGTCAGCTTGTCTGCCTGCTTCTGATCAATAGTACCGACTTCGAGCAGCTCAGCGATCTTTCCTTTGGCACCGGCCCACAGAGGTGCGTCTTCACCATCGGTAAACGGCGCGCCTTCAATCAATTTACTGGACTGATCAATCGCACCTTCATAGGCAAAGCGCGGGGGGCGGATACCTTCTTTGGACGACAGCTTGGCGCGGTCAAGCAGCTGGTTGATCGCGCGGGAGATACCACCGATACGGGTGATATACGCCTGCATATCTTCAATGTTGTCGACCTTGTGGAAGTTCAGCAGGAAGTTGGGCAACTGCGATTGTGCACCTCCCATCTGCTCAAAGATGTAGCCGTGACGGATAAACGGCGCAGCGGCCTTGGCCTGTTCAAACTGATAAATCCAGATATCGTAGGAAGTTTTCCCTTCCTGGGTCAGCTTGCTGTAGTCGAAATTCTTCTTGAGCTCTTCAACACTTTTCTCTTGCCAAACCAAGCGGCGAGCCTCTGCGGCTTCACTCATATCGTCGATTTGGTCGTAGTGGTCTTTGCGGCCCAGGTAGGACAGCTGAATCGGGCTGAACTGCAGCTGTTCCTCATAACGCTCATCCAGCCACTCAGTCAGGCGCTTGGTTTCGGCAACCGCATCTACAGTTACTGAGGCCTCGGCAACCGCATTTTGGGGCTTATCTGCGTTAGCTACAGTCTGGGTACTCTTGTCACCCTGACAGCCCGCAAGGATAGCGACAGCCAGCAGGCTGGGGATCAGTGGGTTGTTCAGCTTTATCGGCATCTTCCTATCTCGATCAAAAGTTGTACAAAAAAACGCCGCTAACTTTGACACGAATTCGGTGAGGTGTCGATTCATGCCCCTCAGAACGCCATATGTTTGCGTTGAGTTGAGGCAAATCGGAGATTTTGGACTAGGTGGGCCTAATACCTGGAGCAGGATATTTCCACAAGTGACCCTCCGGTAATGGACTAACGCCGGCTTGTGACCCGGTCCACGATATGTAGCTCTCGCTGGGGAAAGGGTACCGTCAAGCCTTCTGCCTCCAGTGCAGGCTTAAGCTTTTGCATCAGGGACCAATAAACATCCCAGTACTGATCATTGGCAGCCCAGGCCCGCAACTGTAAATTTACCGCGCTGTCAGCAAGCGCCTTAACAGCGAAACTTGGCTCTGGCTCAGCGAGAATACGGGGTTCCTGTTCTACCAAGCGACGTAATACTGTTAGACCGCGATCAATGTCATCGCCATAGGCGATACCCGCCACAATCTCGATACGGCGAGTCTTATTGCGACTGAAGTTGGTGAGCACTTGCCCCCAGATAGCACTGTTGGGTGCGGTAATACGCAGCCCATCCGTGGTATCCAGCTCCGTAGTAAATAGCCCTACCTCGCGAACAGTGCCCATTATGTTACCGAACTGAATCACATCCCCAACGCGGAACGGCCGCAATCCCAGCAGTAGAAACCCCGAAGCAATATTTTGCAGGGTATCTTTCAACGCTAAGGCTACTGCCACACCAGTAGCGCCGAGTAGAGCAATTAAGCTGGTAGTGTTAATACCAAATACATCCAATACCAGCAGTGCGCCAACAATATAAACTGCCCAGCTCGAAATACTGCGCAGTACCGAGCGCAAGGTAACATCAAACCGGTCCGGCAGACGATCAACCGCTCGGCGGGCAAGATGGGCCACAAACAGCGTCACCAAAACTACCAGTAGTGCGGCCGCCAACTTTAGGGATAATGCAGTTACTTGGGGCCAATACTCATTGAGTAAGCTATTAATATTCATCGATCCCCGAAAATAAATCCCTATTTTAAATTCAAGCCAAACCTAAGTTTTGCGCCTCATCGACACAACGCTGATGAGCCGGACAAGTTTCCAAGTGATCATTGACCATTCCAGTTGCCTGCATATGCGCGTACATAATGGTTGATCCCACAAAACTAAAACCCGCTTTCTTTAGCGCCTTACTCATCGCATCAGACTCTGCTGTAGTGGCCGGCACCTGCTTCATGGAGCGGGGGCGATTAACAATCACTCTTCCATCGGTGAACTGCCAGAGAAACTCCTTTAAGGATATACCGCGATCGCGCAACTCGAGGGTTGCCCGTGCATTCTTGATGGCCGATTCAACCTTGAGCCGGTTGCGAATAATTCCCGGGTTGAGAAGTAATTTCTCTACCTTTTTAGGGGTGTACCGAGCAATTTTTTCAGCATCAAAATTATTAAACAGTTTACGGTAATTCTCCCGCTTATTGAGCACTGTAATCCAGGATAAGCCCGCTTGGGCCCCCTCCAGCAACAAAAACTCAAATAGGGTTTGATCATCGGTAACCGGCCTACCCCACTCCTCATCGTGGTAACTTTGATAAAGTGGTGTAGACAGGCACCAGTCACAGCGCTTTTCCGCCATCATTACTTCCTTTTTATGACTAGCTTGCGCCGGAGAAAAAGTAATACTGAATAAGCTGTAAAACCAAAAGCAAGGCAACTAATCCAAAAATAACATTATTACGATTCACTTCGACTCCAACAAATTGTTCTGTACTAACCAATCACGACATTCGCATAACATAGTATCCAAAGCCACCCCCGATTGATAACCGAGTTCACGTTCAGCTTTCGCACTACTAGCAACGACTCGCCGCGTTACCAACGTGGCTTTTTCAGGGGTAATAACCGGCTCTTGCCCACTCACCCGAGACCTGAGGTCGGAAAACCAGGCAATAGATTGAATTAGAAATGCCGGTGTGGTGCGTTTTGGTACAGGTTTATTCAATAACTCAGCGATCTTTCCAAAGAACTCTAAAAAACTGGCATCCGTTCCGGCCAGGATATAATTTTCGCCACACCGCCCCTTTTCAACCGCATCGATATGGGCTCGCGCTACTGCACCGGCATGGCAAAAAGAACCCCAGCCCGGTGGAACACCTGGTAATTGATTTTTATCAATCAGAAAAAAGGTCTGCGCCCAACTGGTGGTATCGTATTTACCAACAATTGCACAAGGGTTTAGAAATACCGCATCCAGGCCCCGTTCAATTTCCTTGCGAACGGCAATTTCCTCTCTTTTTTTCGTGTACAGATAGTGATGATGAGGGTCATCTGCCAGCTTATCACTTTCTTCAGTAATTCTTTCCTTATGGTAGCCATAAGCAGAAATTGAGCTGGTCACCACCATACGCCTTACATTTTTCTCCCTGGCAACTTTGGCAATATTCGCTGCCCCCTCAACATTATCTTTCCACTGCTGGGCATTACCGCCACGCCACATACTGGTATTAGCCGCCATATGGAAAAGCGCATCGACATTATTTGGGATTGCAGCTTGAAGGGACTGAGGGTCATTCAGAGAGGCCTCAACCAGATTAACGCCCAGAGAGCGCAACATATCGGTATTAGAGGTGCGCCGATGCATGGCGGTAACTTTCCATCCATCACCAACCAATTGCTCTACCAAATTAGCGCCGAGAAAACCGGTTCCCCCGGTTACAAATGCGTGTTTCATAAATCCACCGGATGAGTTGTTATCGTTATTCATACCCAGTGATTAGCTCTATCGAAGCCACCTCCTTCCGGAAGGGCAGACCGGTTGGTGATACCACCACTCCGACAGAGTGGGCGGCACACTAACTTCATTAGTGACACCGCCGCAAAACTAAACCCCTTTGCAATCGTCCTACCGGGAGTTTTATTGATTGATCCCGCTATTACTTTTGTTGGGTTAGTTGGAAAGGCTACTCGATTTTCATGCCCAGCTGGTAGGCAAGGAAGCTCCACTGATTGGCGAAGTCTTCCACCTGCATCCATACCGGCTTGCCTGCACCGTGCCCAGCCCGAGTCTCTACGGCAAGCCAGACTGGTTTGTCACAGCCCTGATCTTTTTGTAGGGCTGCCGCAAATTTGTAGCTGTGCCAGGGAACCACTCGATCATCGCGATCGGCAGTGGTGATCAGCGTGGCCGGATAGCAGGTGCCCTCACGGGTGTTGTGGACCGGAGAATAGGCATGCAGCGCTTTGAACTCATCGCGATTTTCACTAAGCCCATAATCGCTCGACCACTGCCGCGCATTAGCGGAAGCGGTATGATATCGCAGCATATCCAGGACACCGACTACCGGTAATGCCGCCGCAAATAAATCCGGTCGTTGTACCAGCGTTGCCCCTGCCAATAGTCCACCATTGGAGCGACCACTAATAGCAAGCTTTTCAGGAGAAGTCACTTTCTCCTCGATCAGCCACTCAGCTGCAGCGATAAAATCATCGAAGACATTTTGCTTTTGCGTCTTGGTACCCGCCTGGTGCCAAGCATTGCCGTACTCGCTACCACCGCGCAAGTTGGCCAGTGCCAGGGTGCCGCCCATATCCAACCAACCGACAAAGCGGTTGTAAAATCGCGGTAACTGAGCGGAGTTAAAACCACCATATCCATAAAGCAGCGTGGGGTTGGAGCCATCTCGCTTCATTCCCTTCTTATGCACGAGGAATAGAGGTACCCGGGTACCGTCCTTACTCTTATAGAAATGCTGACTCACAGTCAGATCGGAAAAGTCTGCTGCATATTTTGGCTGCTTGAACAGTTTGGTTTCACCAGTCTGTACATTCAGGTGGTAGATACTCGGCGGGGTAATAAAATTAGAGAAAGCGTAGAAGGTCTCAACTTCATTCGGCTCACCATAAAACCCCTTCACTGAGCCCACCCCTGGCAGCTTCAGCTCGTACTGTTTCTTACCGTTAGTATCGGTCACCAGCACTCGCGATTTCGCATCCTCCAGGTAGTGAAGCACAAAGCGATCACCGATATAACTGGCACTCTGCAGGGCACTAGTCGTCTCCGACACCAGATCGCGCCAGTGTTTGCGTTGCGGCTTATTCAGATCAATAGCGATTACACGGCCCAGCGGCGCCCCTGCACTGGTCTCAAAGTAAAAGGTGCTCCCCTTATTTCCGAGATACTGGTATAGGCCATCCCAGTCATCCAGAAGCTTAACTACCTTGCCGCTTTCATCGCGTAAATCGCGATAGTAAAAGCCGTTCGAGTCATAGCCGTCGAAGATGCCAAACAGGAGATAGTTGCCATCGTCACTCACCGTCGCGCCTGGATTGCGGGTGAGATGATCAGTAATTTCATAGACCAGTTGATCACTCTCCTGGGCATCTCCCAGTCGGTGAAAATAGACGGCTACCTGTTTGCTATCATCCGCCGTGCCATCTCTGTTAAACGGGTACCGGCTATAGTAAAAACCGGACTCATCCGGCGCCCAACTGGCATCACTAAACTTGATACCGGTCAGTTGTTCCTTCAGATCCTTGCCTGTCTTTAGGTCGCGAATACGATAGTCGGTCCAGTCAGTGCCACCATCCGAGATACCGTAAGCCAGATAGCGGCCCTTTGGACTGACTTTGAGGCGCTTGGCAGCAATAGTGCCATCTTCACTTAGGCTGCGTGGATCTAAAACCGTATCGCCCTCAGCAGACAGGCTAGAGGCCTTATAGAAAACATTCTGATCCCAATCACCGGTGTTGTAGCTGTAGTAATAGCTATCGCCCTTCTTGTACGGAACACCGTAGCGCTCGTAGCGCCATAGTTCTGCAAGCCGGTCATTGATTTTCTGCCACCCGGGCAGCTCCTTCAAACGCGGTAATGAATGGTCATTCTGTTTGGCCACCCAACTCTTTACCTCATCACTGGACATTTTTTCCATCCAGCGATAGGGGTCAGCCACCTTTTGACCAAAATATTCATCAATTTGAGCACCCGGCTTACTATCCGGATAGCCATCAGCTGCGTGAACACTCACCGCAGCAAGTGCACCGGCAACTAGTGCCACTAGCTGTCTCTTCATACCGTTATTCTCGGTTTCTCTACTGGGAACAGTCCGCTAATCTAGGCGATTTAGACGATCGGTTCCAGAGCAGCAGAGAGAAGTGAGATGAAAGGATTGATCCAAAGGGTAAGCCATGCCCAGGTTAATGTAGCGGGAGAGGCCGTTGGGGCCATAGATAAGGGTATCCTCCTGCTGCTAGGTATCGAAGCCCAGGACACTACCGATAGTGCAGATAAGCTGCTGCACAAAGTCCTGAATTACCGTATTTTTCCCGATGATAAAGGGCGTATGAATCTCAACCTCCAAAAGGCGGGAGGTGGGCTCCTGATTGTCAGTCAGTTCACACTAGTTGCCGAAACTGATAGAGGTTTACGCCCGAGCTTTAGTCGCGGCGCATCACCAGAATACGCGGAGGAGCTCTACAACTATTTCGTTAAAAGTTCCAAAGCCCAATTTACACCAGTGGCCACTGGAATATTTGCAGCGGATATGCAGGTTTCACTAGTCAATGACGGCCCGGTAACTTTTATGCTGGAAACCTAGAGACCTTCCACAGGCTCTTTCTGTTGTTTCACCTAATCAGGAAAACTCTACCAGTTGGTTAGGTTGCTAATGACTAAAAATATCGCTAAGAAATAGAGAGGCAAAAGGATGACTAAGAAGCCTATAGTAGTAAACAGTGATATCAAACTCGATCCACTTTCGGATAGTGACACAGAAGTCATCTTTGCCTTAATTGAAAATAACAGACCACTGCTAGAGAAATATCTCTATTGGGCAAAGCTTGTTATCGACCTCCCGACCACTGAAAAATATATTACCGATAGAATATTCAGTAATAGCTTCGGAGCATCCTGGTACAAGATCCACTATTCAGGCAAAGTAGTCGGGATCTTTGGTATCAAGGAAATTGATCTTAAAAAACAAAATGCAGAAATAGGATATTGGCTATGTAAAAGCTGCCACGGCAATGGAATCGTGACTCGAATCGTAAATAGAATATCTAGCTACTTGAAAGATCTACACGATATTCAAGCGTTGAAAATTCACTGCTTATCTGAAAACAGTGCCAGCATAGCCGTAGCAGAACGCGTAGGTGGAGTGCATAGTGAAACTATTCCAAATTATTATTCGATTGATGGAATATTCCAGGACTTGAAAATCTACACAGTTCCTACCTGATTCATTATTTTAACTGTGGAGTACAGGAATATTTATTGCTGAATATTTACTGGACTCCACTCAATACCATCTGACCCTTGTCCCGCATTAAATATACGCTTAACTTTCCAAGTTGCGGTATCTATTTCAACAACTTTTCCGTCTCTCTGAGAACCGGCAAACAAAAACTTTCCGTCCGGAGAGAAAAATAGCGATGCTGGCTGTCTGGCCCCTGCGCTGCCGACATCAATCTCATGTAACCGTTTACGGGTCTTGGCGTCATACACCAGTATACGATTACCATTTAAGTCTGCTACAGCTACCACTTCGCCATCAGGGTGAAACCTGATTCGGATAGGCAGAAAACCAACATCTATCGTTTCTTTTTGCTTTAACGTTTCAGTATCGAAAATAAAGATATTTTCTGACTGATTATTTCCTATCCATAGCTCGCTATTATCGGGGCTTACCCACACCGCCTCCGGCCCATCCCCTGCCGGTATTGTAGATTTCAATTCCATAGTCTCTGTATCAATTACACTGAACGTATCCGACCCCCGGCTAGTAACGTAGGCGGTCTTCAGATCAGGTGATAGTGCAAGCATATGGCTACCTACCTGATCAGTACGGGCAACGCCCAATACTTTTCCTTCAGCCACATCCACCTTTATCACGTCGCTGGTTTCTTCTGTCGTAACAATCACATTATTGCTGTCGCCCAGCCAAGCGATACCGTGAGGGCCTTTGTGTGGACTGATATCAATTCTTTTCAGGCGCTTACCGCTCGCGATATCGAATACATTCAGCTCTTCTCCCACGTAGCCATCTTCAAGGTAAGAAACTACCACCACTTTAGATTTATCCGGCGACACTATTAATTCATGGGGCGAACCTCCAGTTTCCGGTTTCTTAACCTCTTGGCCGGAAGCCAGGTCAATAAAACTCACCGTGCCCTCATATTTATTTCCTACTACTAACGTCTGCGCCCTTAGCGATCCAGCAGCTAAAAGTACTAATGACATGGAAATTAAAAGTAGAAATCTCATTAGCAAGCCTCTCGGAGGAATTTGTCGCTAATAGAATGCTTCCTGAACAGCACATCCCAGCGAGCCTTTTAGAACTGAAAAGTCAGCCCTGGTTATCCACTGAAACACTGGATAATAGATCGTAAAAATAGAATTCTTTAGATGTTTTCTTCATTACAGGGATGTTACTAACAGAATTCTTGGATAGTACTGTGCATAACTTTTGGATAGAGGTCTGGAAGCCTTTAATTTCGTGCAATGAAATAATTCGATTAAAAAACCAACGGAAAAAGTGTCAGGTTATCCACTAAAAGTAGGATCAGAACGTTACTAACAGAAAGTCTGGATAGAGTTGTGCATAACTTTAATAAACGGGCTACAGGCCCCGTGGTTACAGGGGATTACTGCAGAGACTAAAAAATCACCGATATTTTTATGGGCTAATTTTAATTTTTGGCGGGAGTGGTATGGGTACTTTTCTGGTATTTACGAGGGTTATTTTTGTTGGATTATTTTTTGAGTGAACGCAAAGGCGTTTGCTACGGAGGTCGGTAAAGACCTATTTTTATAGGCTTTTTAGGAGAGCGTCTGTTTAAGGTACTCAGGTAATTTTAGCTTTTTCTTTTTTATTTACTGACTGACTTTTTAAGAGAAAGTGGAGCATTAAAGTTTTTCAGAATTACTTTTATTTTTTCTATTTAATTTTTACTAAGTATTTTCTGCTTTCTCTCTCTTATTTTTTTAGCTTTTGTTTTTGTTTTTGTTTTTTTAAATATTTTCAGCCATAAAAAAAGGGCCACCCTATTGGGTGGCCCTTTTCGGATTAGAAGCCTGACGATGACCTACTCTCACATGGGGAAGCCCCACACTACCATCGGCGATGTTGCGTTTCACTTCTGAGTTCGGCAAGGGATCAGGTGGTTCCACAACTCTATTGTCGTCAGGCAAACTGGCTTGGGTTGACGTTGGTCTTATAAGCAATGTGCTTGGCCTGCCGTGTTATCGCTGTTTGCCTCGGTCATATTGTTGACCGGCGATAACCCCAAATAAGTCGGTAAAACAATCTGTAGTAATACACCGCAAGCGATCGTATGTCTCTAACTCACAATCCGCTAGCTTAGCTAGTCGTTAGTAACCATCTCTGTTGTATGGTCAAGCCGCACGGGCAATTAGTACTGGTTAGCTCAACGCCTCACAACGCTTCCACACCCAGCCTATCAACGTGGTAGTCTTCCACGGCCCTTCAGGAGGCTCAAGGCCTCAGGGAGATCTTATCTTGAAGGAGGCTTCCCGCTTAGATGCTTTCAGCGGTTATCCCGTCCGAACATAGCTACCCGGCAATGCCACTGGCGTGACAACCGGAACACCAGAGGTTCGTTCACTCCGGTCCTCTCGTACTAGGAGCAACTCTTCTCAAATCTCCAACGCCCACGGCAGATAGGGACCGAACTGTCTCACGACGTTCTAAACCCAGCTCGCGTACCACTTTAAATGGCGAACAGCCATACCCTTGGGACCGGCTTCAGCCCCAGGATGTGATGAGCCGACATCGAGGTGCCAAACACCGCCGTCGATGTGAACTCTTGGGCGGTATCAGCCTGTTATCCCCGGAGTACCTTTTATCCGTTGAGCGATGGCCCTTCCATACAGAACCACCGGATCACTATGACCTACTTTCGTACCTGCTCGACATGTCTGTCTCGCAGTCAAGCGCACTTATACCATTATGCTCATTGCATGATTTCCGACCATGCTGAGTGCACCTTCGTACTCCTCCGTTACTCTTTGGGAGGAGACCGCCCCAGTCAAACTACCCACCATACACTGTCCTCGATCCGGATAACGGACCAGAGTTAGAACCTCAAACATACCAGGGTGGTATTTCAAGGACGGCTCCACAACAACTAGCGTCGCTGCTTCAAAGCCTCCCACCTATCCTACACAAATAGGCTCAAAGTTCAGTGCAAAGCTGTAGTAAAGGTTCACGGGGTCTTTCCGTCTAGCCGCGGGTACACTGCATCTTAACAGCGATTTCAATTTCACTGAGTCTCTGGTGGAGACAGCGTGGCCATCGTTACGCCATTCGTGCAGGTCGGAACTTACCCGACAAGGAATTTCGCTACCTTAGGACCGTTATAGTTACGGCCGCCGTTTACCGGGGCTTCGATCAAGAGCTTCGCCGAAGCTAACCCCATCAATTAACCTTCCGGCACCGGGCAGGCGTCACACCCTATACGTCCTCTTACGAGTTTGCAGAGTGCTATGTTTTTAATAAACAGTCGCAGCCACCTGGTCACTTCGACCGGCCTCAGCTTAGGGAGCAAGTCCCATCACCAAAACCGGCGTACCTTCTCCCGAAGTTACGGTACCATTTTGCCTAGTTCCTTCACCAGAGTTCTCTCAAGCGCCTTGGTATTCTCTACCTGACCACCTGTGTCGGTTTAGAGTACGATTCACTATTACCTGAAGCTTAGAAGTTTTTCCTGGAAGCAGGGCATCAACCACTTCACCCACTAAGTGGGCTTCGTCATCAGTTCTCAGCCTTAGGGACCCGGATTTGCCTAAGTCCCCAGCCTACAACCTTAAACATGGACAACCAATCGCCATGCTGGCCTAGCCTTCTCCGTCACTCCGTCGCAGTAATAGCGAGTACAGGAATATTAACCTGTTTCCCATCGACTACGGCTTTCGCCCTCGCCTTAGGGGTCGACTAACCCTGTCCCGATTAGCGTTGGACAGGAACCCTTGGTCTTCCGGCGGGGAGGTTTTTCACCTCCCTTATCGTTACTCATGTCAGCATTCGCACTTGTGATACCTCCAGCAGACCTCCCGATCCACCTTCAACGGCTTACACAACGCTCCTCTACCATGCTCCTAAGAGCATCCGCAGCTTCGGTTATCAGTTTGAGCCCCGGTATATCTTCCGCGCAGGCCGACTCGACTAGTGAGCTATTACGCTTTCTTTAAAGGATGGCTGCTTCTAAGCCAACCTCCTAGCTGTCTGGGCCTTCCCACATCGTTTCCCACTTAACTGATATTTGGGACCTTAGCTGGCGGTCTGGGTTGTTTCCCTTTCCACGACGGACGT
>NZ_CP174313.1:3465000-4260000 GCF_052467505.1 Microbulbifer maximicatervae (SeqCode) | reverse complement strand
CAGGGATTATTCAGCTACTTAATGAAGTAGCTCGAATCTCAAACACACACTCATTTACTGATAAGCTTACCAGCGGCAGGGCGTTCTCCCTGCACACCTGCGCACTCACTTACTTCTCCTTTCTTACCACGCATTTTTCCGGTAACAGCCCAAGCCAGTAACGCAAACCATGCCAACCAGGAAAGACCGGCGGGAACATTAGCTACTAAGATCTTTCCGAAGTGCTTCCGATTGAAGAAAAAGGCAATCAATGCGGGAAGAAACCAGACAAGCAAAAAGAAAACAAGAAATAGGAAAGCTTTGAGTAGACTTAACTCGCTAAGAAACGCTGAAAAACCACTTAGTAATTGCTCCACATCTGTAAACATTATTCAATCCTCCGTTTATATGTATTCCCCTTTGTAGTCCCGTCAGGATTTTTTTCTTTACAGTTAATTTATAAATTTTCCTGGAAGCTCGTTAATACTCTCTCTTCTTTTTCTGTGCGCCGATAAATATAAAAACTATATAAAGCGAGAGCCACAACCAACCCAGACAATACTATGAGTGCTTCTTGAGGATTACGGACCAAAGGTTCCGCCGCTCCACGAAGAAACCTGCTAAGTTCCCACATACTGATAATAAATATCTGCAGGATCAGGAATAACCAACTGAAATAAACTTCTCGACGTTTTCGCCTAAGCCTCAGCAGACCTAATTCAACATAAGCTTTTGCCGATTCTTCTAGTGGGGCCCATAGACCTCGCCGATTAACTATCGAAAATACTATTGCCAAAACAAGCGTCGCAATAGCAAAAGCTACTCGGTACATGGTATCTGGGTAGTTCTTCGCAAGAATTACTCCAAGCAAATAGATAGCCCCAGCTATGGCAAGAAGATACTCAAAAGCGACCGCCAATCGCATTCTTCGCTCCTGGCGACGCACCCAATTCAGCACTGTAGTTGGGATTTCTGCGCTAGTCTGCTGCCCCTTCCAGATACTTTCCAGCTCTAGCCATTGTTTTTCTGTGTCTGCTTCATTCATTTTTCACTTCCCAAAAGGCAGATATTGAGACGCTCTTTTGCCCGGTTGAGCCGCACTGCAATATTGGACTCGGTAATACCCAGAACTTCAGAGATTTCCGCATAGCTCAGGCCTTCCAGGCGAAGAGTCAATGTCTGCCGGAGTCCTAAGGGTAATTTCTGCACTGCACGAACCAGCTGTTCGGACTTGCGTTCGGCTACCAGTCGCTCTGCCGGGCCCGGCTGGTGGTCCTCAAGCTCCAGTAATTCATCATCACTCCCATGATAAGGTTTCCTACGGGTCAGCTCGGTCACACAGCGGTTATGTGCGATACGATATACAAAGGTTTTTAAGCTAGCATCACCGCGAAATGTCGGCAGGGCCCGCCAGAGCCCCAGCCAGATTTCCTGTAACAGGTCATCATGCTCGGCTTTTGATCGCACATAGCTATGTACCAGCCGGGAAACCCCTTCGGTATATTCCGTAGTCGCTTGTTGAAATAATTGATCCCGTAATTCCACCGGCCACTCCATCGTCTATGAAAATTACTGTACCGGCTTCAAATAAAACCTTACAAAAAGTTTCGCTGCTCTCGATTGGCAGTATGTGTCGGTTCTGGAACAATGAAGGAGCGTGGTAAGTCCATACTTGCGCTACACTGGCGCAAAACTGCCACCGGTAAGTAGGGTGTGCCTATGGCCAAGTCCATAAACGAAGACCAAAAACTCGATAACCAACTTTGCTTCAGCCTTTATTCTGCCTCCCTGGCAATGAGCAAGATGTACAAGCCTCTATTGGAGACACTGGGAATAACCTACCCCCAGTACTTGATGATGCTGGTGCTCTGGGAAGACGATGGAATCACCGCTACGGAGCTGAGTCTGCGGCTTAGCCAGGATAAAGGTGCCCTAACGCCAGTTATCAAACGACTGGAGAATCAAAAGCTGATCAACCGCCACCGAGACCCGGAGGATGAGCGTCGAGTCATTATCAAGCTGACTGATGCCGGTAGGTCGATGCAAAAAGAAGCTGCTTCAATTCCCACTCAAGTGCTGAATGCCTGTGGCTTGAATCCTCAGTCTGCACGGGCGCTAAAGACGCAAATAGAGGCGCTTCGCCAATATTTAGCGAACCCCTAATCTTCCCCTCTTTTATCGCCCCGCCATTAGCGGGGCCCTCGCTTTGACTCCATTTGTTATAGCTATCGTCCTTATAGCGACATTTAATTATCGCAATAATAGTTATCGCAATAACTTTATCTGGCGTCCAAGCTGACGCGCTGTTTAGAAGCTGACTTAGAAATCCGGACTACTACCCCCAGCTCAATAAATCCAGCGGGAAAAGGACTGGACTCCATTCCAGGCGGCTTCTGACAGACAAACACACATCAATGAGGACAGGTTAATGCAAACAGTTTACACCGCAGTAGCAACCGCAAATGGCGGCCGTGATGGCGAAGCTCAATCATCAGATGGAAAGTTAAGCGTCAAGCTCAGTATTCCCAAAGAGCTTGGCGGCCCCGGTGGCGATGGCACCAACCCAGAGCAACTGTTTGCTGCGGGTTACTCTGCCTGCTTTATTGGCGCTCTTAAGTTTGTCGCCGGTAAAGAGAAAGTAAAAGTCCCGGAAGAAACCACTGTGCGCGCTGAAGTTGGAATCGGTCCCCAGGGTAAGGGGTTTGGTCTGAATATTGACCTCTATATCGATCTTCCTGGCCTGGATCAAGCGACGGCAGAAAAAATTGCCAACACCGCTCACGATGAAGTTTGCCCTTATTCCAATGCAACCCGAGGCAATGTTGATGTGCGCCTGCACATATCTGCTTAAGCAACCGGTAGAGAGTTGAAGGTATCCGTTATGAATGGCTTAAAAGTTTCCAAGCTGGCACTACCCCTTTTCTTTGCTCTAGGTATGACTTCTGCATCTGCTTCTATTTCCCCTGGTGTTGAGCAAAATACCCAGGGGTTCCTTCAAGCTCTGGCACAAGGTGGCGGCAAACCCATTGAGCAACTATCACCAAAAGATGCCCGCGCCGTCCTGGTCGGAGCCCAAGAGGGTGCGCAATTGCCGCCCGCTGAAGTCAGCAAGAAAACCATTACGGTTAATGGAGAAAAGCTGGAACTAACTATCGTTAAACCGAAAAACACCCGGGGCCAGATTCCCGCCTTTATGTATTTCCACGGCGGAGGCTGGGTCTTGGGTGACTACCCAACTCACGAACGCTTGATCCGCGATCTGGTTCAACGCTCCGGCGCCGCTGCGGTGTATGTGGATTACACCCCGTCTCCAGAGGCCAAGTACCCGACTGCAATTAACCAGGCTTATGCGGCTACCCTGTGGGTCGCGGAGAATGGCGAAAAGATCGGTGTCGACGGTTCCCGTCTTGCCGTGGCCGGTAACAGTGTCGGTGGCAATATGGCAGCCGTGGTTGCCTTGATGGCGAAAGAGAAAGGAACACCGGATCTGCAATTCCAACTGCTGCTCTGGCCGGTTACCGATGCCAACTTCAACAACGCTTCTTACAAGCAGTTCGCCCAGGATCACTTCCTGACACGGGATATGATGAAGTGGTTCTGGGATAACTACACTACCGACCCCAAACAGCGCAACGAGATCTATGCTTCACCTCTGCGCGCAAGCAAATCCCAGTTGGTCGGCTTGCCTCCCGCTCTGGTGCAGACTGCTGAGATGGATGTGCTGAGAGATGAAGGGGAAGCTTACGCCCGCAAACTTAACGAAGCTGGTGTGACCGTAACCGCTGTTCGCTATAACGGCATGATTCACGACTACGGCCTACTAAATGCCCTGAGTGACGTGCCCGCTGTGCAGGATGCTCTTGATCAAGCAGGCTCCGAGCTTAGGGAACACCTCAAGTAAAACTTAAAAGCCCTGCAATGCGGGGCTTTTTTATTCAGGTACTTAAAGCAGCGTTTTAGCCACTGCCTCAATTTCTATCAATGTCTCTGGCGACGCCAGGGATCTGACTCCCACTCCCGTGATTGCCGGGCGAGTAGTACCCAAATATTTAGATAGCACGGGGACTATTTCCCCCAGATGCTCACTAACTTCTCCACGCACATAGATACGTAACTGCAAAAGGTTCTCTACCGACGATCCGGCCTCATCCAATACTGTCAATAGGTTTTGCATGGCGCTTTCCGCCTGAGCACCAACCCCTTTGTTTTTAACTTCACAATTACTATCCCAATCCACCTGACCCGATACAAATACCAAGCCTGTTTTGGTATCGACTCGGGCGTGGGATAGGCAGGAAGAACTGCCATCGTAAAGTGAAGAAGGATTAATATTCAGAATACTCATAACAGACCTGTACGCTTTCTAGCTTTTGAAAAAATCATAGTAGAAAGGCAGCTTTGCCAAAGCTATGGAGTAAAGCTTGTTACGGATACAATCAGGAAGCCATTGACTTAGAAAACCGTTGGTGCAGATCATTGAGAATCCAACTTACCAATGGATCATTTTCCACTCGGGGATGAAAGGCGGCTACAACTTCGTAGCCAGGTGGATACTTGTCCAAGGTAATTTCCACCAAGCCCTCACAAGGCATCAACCTAGAGGGAATAAAGGCCAGGGTATTCGTCCTTTTCAAGAACTCCTGGGCTATATAAAAAGAGGGCGCCGAAACAACAATCTCTCTTTTTAGACCTTGCCCCTCTAGCCAACGATCGGCTGAACCGCGCAAGCCTCCAACCCCTGGCGATGTAATCACAAAATCAGATTGCATCAACTGATCAATAGGGACCAACTCATCTAAACTATACATAGGATTAGCCGATACACAAACATAACGCTCATTAAAGAGCACCTGTGTATTAATTCCATCAGGCACATACCCCGCTGATGTGAAAGCTAAGTCAATTTCTCCCTGATGCATTTTCTGGGTGAGCGAGACGCTTTCAATATTAGTGACAATAAATTTCACTTTCGGCGCATTTTGCCTGACCCTTTGGATCAACTCGGCAACAACCACTTTTTGCGCGTAATCTGTAGCAGAGATCACCAGGGTCCGGGAAGTCTGGCTTGAATCAAGAGAACCCGGGGCAGGAATCTCACTGAGTAACGTCAGCACCTGTCGAATCTGTGGCTCTATAAATTTTGCATAACTGGTGGGAGCCATCCCATGCCCAGTGCGCACAAATAGATCATCCCCAACTATTTTTCTAATCTTCTTCAGCTGCAAACTGATAGCTTGCTGCGAAACCTGCAGATGCTCTGCGGCAAGGGAGATACTTTCAACCCTGAATAGTATTTCCAGGGTTTTTAAGTGATTAATTTCAAGATCTTTGATCATATCAACTACAAAAGCGGAGCTTTCTGCCAGTCACTTACGGCTGTAGATAAAGATTAAAATAGTGGTTTCTAATACTGAAGTTAACGCGACCTCCAAAGCCATAGTGGCCGCGCTGTATTATTAAAAATACTCAGGGGATTTTTCTGGCCGCACGATTTGCAATTTGAAATCCCAGGCGGGCCGCGGTACGCGCACCATGATCCTCAATATCGAAATAAGGATTAAATTCAGCGATATCCGCCAAACAAACTTTATTGGATTCCAAAACGGTATCCAGCAAGACTTCCAAAAACTCCATGGAAACCCCCCTGCCAGAGGGGGCACTCACCGCTGGCATTACTGCCGCCGGCAATACATCCAGACATACCGTCAGATAGACAAAATCCACCTTCTCAATAAAGTCGCGGATTCGCGCCTGAACCGTATTCAGATTCCAACTACTGATTTCACGGTCCCGAATAACCTGGGCACCCAGCTCATCAGCTCTCTGGTAGAGAGCAGGCGTGTTGGCGTTATCCGCTGCGCCTACACAGAGATAATTAAATTCGCGGCCATTTATCCTGCACTGCTCTGCAATCTGGAAAAATGGCGTACCCGATGACCCCTTTGGCGCAGGTGTGCGTAAATCCAAATGCGCATCAAAATTGATAATACCCAGACTGCTCTCGCGGTGATGCTCGCGCATCCAGCGGGCAATCCCCTGATAACTGCCAAAAGCAATTTCATGGCCGCCTCCCAATACCAGTGGAAAGTGACCGGCACCGAGCAACTCATTGATACGGGCACCCAATAGCGATTGGGCAGACTCCAAGTCTTCCCGTTCGACTCTGACGTTACCCGCATCGTATAAGGGCGCATCGAAAGTGGCCGGCAGGTTAGCCATAGCCAGACGCAGGATTCTCGGACCTTTCGCTGCACCGATACGCCCTTTATTTCGGCGTACCCCTTCATCTGAAGCAAAACCTAGAATTGTGAGGCCAGGAGCATCATCTAACTGCAAAGGAGAAATCCGCTGGTGCCAACGCTCACCCGCTCGCCCATCCTCAGAATCAGTGCGACCACTCCATAATTGCATATCAGCAAGTTGTAACATCGCGACCTCCCAAGAAAATTTTTGCAGGCTTTAGCGCACCCACTTCATAAGCGAGTTGATCCGGGGTATCCATCGGCCAAAGAACAATATCTGCTCGCAGCCCTTCGCGCAGTACACCGCGAGAACAGCACAAACCCAATGCCCGAGCGGCTGCACGGGTAACACCTGCGAGAGCTTCTGCCGGAGTTAAGCCAAACAGCTGACAACCCATATTCATCATCAAACGCAGGGAAGCGATTGGACAACTCCCGGGATTAAGGTCTGTAGCCAATGCCATACAAACCCCCGCCTCGCGTAATTTTTCAATGGGCGGAACCTGGGTTTCGTGCAGCGTATAAAAAGCACCCGGCAGGAGGACGGCCACGGTGCCGCTTTCCGCCATGGCCCGGACATCCGCATCGCTGATGTATTCAATATGATCTACCGATAATGCCCCGGACTTTGCCGCCATTTCAGTAGCCCCTGTACGCGCCAACTGCTCGGCGTGCACTTTTACTGGCAGGTCCAGTTTTTTCGCTGCATCGATAACTCTCTGGCACTGATCGACAGTAAATCCAATCGTCTCGCAAAACATATCCACGGCATCGGCCAGTTGCTCGCGGGCTACAGCGGGCAATATCTGCTCGCAGATAAGGTCGATATATTCATCGGCACGACCGTCGTATTCCGGTGGCAGAGCGTGAGCTGCCAGACAGGTCGTTACTATTTCCACTGAGTTGTGTTGCGCCAGGCGTCTCGCGGTGCGCAATTGCTTTAGTTCAGTATCCAGGTCCAGGCCATAACCGGATTTAATTTCCACGGTTGTAACGCCTTCGGCCATCAGGGCGTGCAGACGGGGCTCAGCCAACTTATACAGGTTCTCGGCACTGGCACCCCGTGTCGCCCGTACGGTAGAAATAATACCCCCGCCAGAGCGAGCCACTTCTTCGTAACTCTCTCCCCCCAGGCGACGGGCAAACTCCCCTGCGCGATGGCCTCCATATACGAGATGCGTGTGGCAATCGATCAGGCCCGGAGTTGCCCATTGACCTTCTCCATCAACAATGCGGTCTGGGGTGCACTCGGGCAGATCCCGGCGGGGACCAATCCAAACGATCCGACCTTTGGTTACCGCAATTGCAGCATCCTCGATAACACCGTAACCACCGGCAATGGATGGGTCCATTGTGGCGGCATTCAAATTGGTAATCAGCAAATCACAGCGTTCTGACATAAGCTTTTAGCGGCACGCTTTTCCTTTTAAACCATAGATGCTCGGCCCGATGACCGACAAACCAGTAACGGGCAGGATACAGCTCCCCTCTTCGACTTGACAGCCCGCAGCAGGGAAACCATAGTAGCCGTAACTATTCTTGTATATACAACAATATACAAGCCACGGAAGCACTGTACCTGAGTCTATGAATACTGCAAGTGAACCCCGATACGCGGCCATCAAGCGCCATATCCGCCAACAAATTGAGTCCGGCGAGTGGCCAGTTCATTCCCAGGTGCCCTCGGAGAACCAACTGGCACAGCAATTCAGTGTGAGCCGGATGACCGCAAGACGGGCACTCACCGAGCTAACCGATGAGCGCGTTCTGATGCGCTCCCAGGGGCTGGGTACTTTTGTCGCCGAGCCGGTGCCCGCCAGCTCACTGTTGGAAGTGCGCAATATCGCCGACGAGATCTCGGCCCGGGGGCACAGTTACAGCAACCGCATTCTGTTAGCTCAGCCCTGTGTCGCCAGCGCCGATGTAGCCCTGGCATTGGAAGTGCCCGAACAGGCAAAAGTGTTTCACTCCATTATTGTGCACTGTGACAACGGCTTGCCGGTGCAGTGGGAAGAGCGGTTTACCAATCCAGCCTTGGCTCCAGATTACCTGGACCAGGACTTCGCCCACACCACCCCCAACGCCTATCTTTCCAAAGTCGCACCGCTGACCGAGGCCGATACAACCGTCGAGGCCATAGCTGCGGAAGCCGCTATCGCCCACGCTCTGGAAATTGCCCCCGGAGATGCGTGCCTCCAGGTTTGGCGGCGCACTAAATGCAGTGCCGGCACCGTGAGCTTCGCGCGCCTGGTTCACCCAGGCAATCGATACCGCCTCGGTGCACAACTGAGATTCTAGTTATTGATTTATCCCGCGCGCCCTGGGAAAAGAAACAATCAAATCCGGGACGTGTGAATTTTTTTACGAGAAAAATTGACGAGGAAGCTATGTCTACCGACAAACGCCACGATCCCAGCCGCAAAATCCGCGCGCCTCGCGGCAGTGAGCTCAATGCCAAAAGCTGGCTCACCGAAGCTCCCCTGCGCATGTTGATGAACAACCTGGACGCCGAGGTAGCTGAACGCCCGGAGGACCTGGTGGTGTACGGTGGTATCGGCCGCGCCGCGCGGGATTGGGAGTGCTACGACAAGATTGTCGAAGTGCTGAAGCGCCTGGAAGACGACGAAACCCTGCTGGTGCAGTCCGGCAAGCCTGTCGGAGTCTTTAAAACCCACGCCGATGCACCCCGGGTATTAATTGCCAACTCCAACTTGGTACCCCACTGGGCCAACTGGGAACACTTTAACGAGCTGGATAAAAAAGGCCTGGCCATGTACGGCCAGATGACTGCCGGCTCTTGGATTTATATCGGCTCCCAAGGCATCGTCCAGGGCACCTATGAAACCTTTGCCGCCGTCGCACGCAAACACTTTAATGGCGAAGCGAAAGGCAAATGGATTCTTACCGGTGGCCTCGGCGGCATGGGTGGCGCTCAGCCACTGGCGGCGACCATGGCCGGTTTCAGCATGATCGCAGTAGAGTGCGACGAAACCCGTATCGATTTCCGTCTGCGCACTGGCTATGTAGACAAAAAAGCCAACAGCCTCGACGAAGCCCTGCAAATGATTGAAGCCGCAATGGAAAAAGGCGAAGCCATTTCCGTTGGCCTACTGGGCAACGCAGCAGATATTTTCCCGGAAATTGTAAAACGCAATATTCTGCCAGATTCGGTTACCGACCAGACTTCCGCTCACGATCCTTTAAATGGCTACCTGCCCCAGGGCTGGACCATGGAATACGCAGCGGAGATGCGCAAGAAAGATGAAGCCGCAGTAGTAAAGGCAGCCAAACAGTCTATGGCGGTTCAGGTTGAAGCCATGCTGGAGCTGCAAAAGCGCGGAGCCGCAACCCTCGACTACGGCAACAATATTCGTCAGATGGCTCTCGAGGAAGGTGTGGAAAATGCCTTCGATTTCCCCGGTTTTGTACCCGCTTATATTCGCCCTCTGTTCTGCGAAGGTGTCGGTCCTTTCCGCTGGGCGGCCCTGTCCGGCAACCCGGAAGATATCTACAAGACCGATGCCAAGGTTAAGGAACTGATTCCCGACAATCCGCAGCTGCACAACTGGCTCGATATGGCCCGCGAGCGGATTCACTTCCAGGGACTGCCCGCACGTATCTGCTGGGTGGGCCTGAAAGATCGCGCGCGTCTGGCACTGGCATTTAACGAAATGGTAGCCAACGGTGAATTGGAAGCACCGGTAGTGATCGGCCGCGACCACCTCGACAGCGGCTCTGTAGCCAGCCCCAACCGCGAAACTGAAGCCATGATAGATGGTTCCGACGCTGTCTCCGACTGGCCGCTGATGAATGCTCTGCTGAACACTGCCTCCGGCGCTACCTGGGTATCCCTGCATCACGGTGGTGGCGTAGGCATGGGCTTCTCCCAGCACTCTGGTGTGGTCATTGTCTGTGACGGCACCGAAGCTGCGCGCAAACGTATCGAACGGGTTCTCTGGAATGATCCCGCCACCGGCGTAATGCGCCACGCCGATGCCGGTTACGAGATCGCAAAAAAATGTGCAAAAGATCAGGGCTTGGACCTGCCCATGCTGAACGACTGATTTTTTACCGCAATAAAAATACCGCCGGCGGAAATCTTTTACAGCCCGAATAATTTTTATCGGGCTGCGCCGCCGGCGCCTAACAGGGTGTTGAAAAAGCCAACAAGCGACTTTTTCAAGCCATCTTTACGGCACATGTCCACAAAGATGGGCACTCAAATCAAGCAATTGCAGTGCTTGATTTTGCGGCAGGCGCTTTCGCACCGCCCGCGCAGGCTGTTTTTCAACAGCCTGCTAAGCAGTAAATATTTTTTGGTGAATGAATTTATGTATCAATTGGAAATCGATCCCGGTCAATTGAGCCTTGCGCAACTGCGCCGCGTAGCCCGCGAGTCGGTGCAGCTGTCCCTGGCGAAAAGCGCCTACCCCGCTATTGAAGCCTCTGCCCACACTGTTGCCCAGGTTATTACCGAGGGGCGCACAGTTTACGGAATTAATACCGGTTTTGGTTTATTGGCCAACACCCGCATTGAAAAGCACGACCTGGAAAACCTGCAGCGCGCTATTGTACTGAGCCATGCCGCCGGTACCGGCAACTTTATGAGTGAAGCCACCGTGCGTCTGCTGATGGTGTTGAAAATCAACTCGCTCGCGCGCGGCTTCTCCGGCGTGCGCCCGCAGGTTATCGAAGCTTTAATGCAACTGGTCAATGCCGGTGTATATCCCGCTATCCCTGAGAAAGGCTCTGTCGGCGCTTCTGGCGATTTGGCGCCCCTGGCTCATATGAGCGTGGTACTTCTCGGTGAAGGAGAAGTATTTATCAAGGGCGAGCGCAAGAGTGCTCACGAAGGCCTCAAAGCCGCGGGGCTTGAGCCCATTACCCTGGCCCCCAAAGAAGGCCTCGCCCTGCTAAACGGCACCCAGGCTTCTACCGCCTTTGCCCTGCTCGGCCTGTTCGCCAGTGAAGACCTGTTCGCCGGCGCCCTGGTAACCGGTGCTATTACCCTGGAAGCCGCCAAGGGCTCACGCCGCCCCTTCGATGATCGTATTCACAACGCCCGCGGCCAACAGGCTCAGCGCGACGTAGCGGCAATTTATCGGGACCTGCTCGGTGAAACCAGCCAGATCGGTGATTCCCACCAGTTCTGTGAAAAAGTGCAGGACCCTTACTCACTGCGCTGTCAGCCCCAGGTAATGGGTGCCTGTCTGCAGCAGATGCGCTTCGCTGCCGAAGTATTGCTGGCCGAGGCGAATGGTGTTTCCGATAACCCGCTGGTATTTACCGACGAGGAAAATCCGGATAACTCCGACATTATTTCGGGCGGTAACTTCCACGCAGAGCCTGTGGCTATGGTCGCCGACAACCTGGCGCTGGCATTGGCAGAAATCGGCTCCCTATCCGAGCGTCGCATGGCCCTGTTGATAGACAGCAACCTATCCGGCCTGCCTCCCTTCCTGGTGGAAAATGGCGGGGTGAACTCCGGCTTTATGATCGCCCAGGTCACCTCAGCGGCGCTTGCCAGTGAGAACAAATCCATGGCGCACCCAGCCTGCGTGGACTCACTGCCCACCTCCGCCAACCAGGAAGACCATGTATCCATGGCCACCTTTGCCGGCCGTCGCCTGCGGGATATGGCCGACAATACCTGTGGCATCCTGGCGGTGGAGCTACTCGCTGCCTGCCAGGGACTGGACTTCCGCGCGCCGTTAAAATCCACGGAAAAACTGGAGGCCGCCAAGGCAAAACTGCGCGCCCGAGTACCTTTCTATGACAAGGACCGCTACTTTGCCCCGGATATTGAAGAGGCGAAGCAATTGCTGAGCAGCGGCGCCTACTTAGAGTCAATAAACCCCAATCTCCTGCCCAGCAGTCACTAAGTTAAAGAGCCTTCACGGCTTGATTTGCGCATTGCGAGAGAACCATTTTTCTCACAATGCGTGAATTTTTAGTGGTTTCACCCGCCTGCCGACCTTACCTTTTTTGACTCCGAACAAGTGGGTCTATCAAATCGAAACTGAAGAGTTTCCATCAACCAATACAGACCTGCCTCGGTATTCAGCTTTGCTAGAACATTTACTCTGCCTCGTGATGATTCACGCGCCAAAAATGCTAGGCTGAATGTAGAAGTGTTACCCGCCAATAGGTGTGGAGGTCTTGATGAAACCGCTGCCCACTAGATTGCTGCGAGGCTCAGGTTGTGCGCTCGCCATCGCAGCAGGACTGGCTCTATCGGCCTGTAATGGAACATCCGGCTATCCCTGCGGAGGCAACGATTGTTCCGCCAGTTATTACGGATACAGCCCTTATTACAACAAGACGTATTACAACCTGCGTGGCCGCTATGCCCACTGCCACCCGGATGGCACCTGTCACAATATGCAGCACTGCAACTTCTACTGGGACGGCAACTTTTATCGCCTGAGACCGCCTGCGGTTGTAAATACCCAGTATCAAATTGTCGATCCACCGCCGCGCGCAAGACCTTACTAAGTCTGAGATTCTGTGCTCGCCTAGTTGGCGCGCCTAGGGGCTTGGCCCCTGCCGGGCCTCTCCGGGGGGAAATTCCACTTACCGGAGAAAGCACTATGAATAGAGCTGTTAAAACGGTGATTCTCACCGCCACGGTGTGCACAGCCCTAGCCCTGGGTGCCTGTGCCACCGATGGTTACTACACCACCTACACCAGTTACGGTGGCCCTAGTGGAGGGCAAGTCGCTTACACCTCCTCCTACGCTTATCCCTATGCCACGCCCAACTATTACGCTTCGAGTAATGTCTATTTAACTTCCTACAGGACACCGGTTTACCAAACCGTTGGTTTCACCCCGGTGAATACTTACTATTACCGCGGTGGCTACGCCAGTTACCGATCCGCATCATTCCGCGGCCACCCTCGCTACCGGGCTCGCTACTACTATCGCGGAATGCCCTACTACAACCGTTTCTATTACCCTCGGTCGCCCCACGCCCGCTACCGGGCCCATCACCGAGGCTATAGAAGTTATCACCGCGCCGGTTATCGTGGCTACCGGGGCCATAGAGGCCACTATCGCGTTCGCGGTGGACACCATCGCGGTAGACGCTAACTCCAAGCTTTATTAGGTAACTAACCCCGCTGTAGCAAACCATCAAAGGACGCAGCGGGGTTAGTTAATCGCCAACCTCAATACAACCGTCCGTTTAATTAGCCTTCTCCCTCCAATATCACTGTCGCCACTTTTAACAAATTGGCGCGTTATACATCTCAATGACGGCTATTACCTCTACCCTGAATAAACAAGTTATTCGGGAATGCGTCACTCACACCACTCAAAGAGGTAACTGCGGTGCAGAAAATACTACTTATTCTGCTTGCCGTGGCCCTGGCGACAGGAGTTGCCGGTTGTTCGACAACCGCGCCCCAGGGAAGCCCAAAGTCATTAACCCTTGACGGTCAGAAGTTTCGCTGTGTTGAGCAGGAATTGGAGACCAAGGTACTAGTTAGATGTGTTCGTGCGGGGTAAGTTATTTGCACTGTGAAAATTTTTAATTTAATCGTTTGTATCAGGGCACGCGGACAATACGCAGGGTATCGGTGTGACCACCAATATCCTGTTGATAGCCCCGGGATATCAACACGAAGTCCCCTGAAATTAGCAGTTCCTGATCCAATAAATAAGAAATTGCTTTTTGATCTCGCAGCGGGCCGTCCATGTTGGATACATCCATTAATACGGGGTCAACGCCGCTGTAGAGGGCTACACGATTGCAGCACTTTTGGTGCCGACAAAAAGCGTAAATAGGAATTAATGCACATACTCTCGACATCAATAACGCAGTATTTCCAGTTTCGGTCTGGCAAATAATGGCTTTAATTTCTCGGCAATGATTCGCGATGATCATGGCGGCCATGGCGATACACGCATCACCCGCAGGGTAATCGCCGCGAAGGCTTTCCGGCGTGGAATAAATTTTACGGTGTTTTTCTGCCCCAAGAATCACTTCAGCCATATGCTTAACGGTTTCAATAGGATATTCACCTGCCGCTGTCTCAGCAGATAACATTACCGCATCAGTGCCATCCAGTACTGCATTGGCCACATCGCAGACTTCTGCTCGAGTAGGTACCGGGCTCGAAATCATCGACTCCATCATTTGTGTCGCAGTAATAACTACCCGATTGAGATAGCGGGCATAGCTGATTAAATGTTTTTGTACTCCCATTAATTCTGCATCACCAATCTCCACGGCGAGATCACCGCGCGCTACCATAATGGCATCACTGGCCAAGATAAGCTTCTCGAGTCGAGCATCATTGGATACCGCTTCAGCCCTTTCAATTTTGGCAATAATATGTGCTGTGCCACCCGCCTCTCTGAGTAACTTTCTCGCTTTGTGAATATCGCGAGCATCGCGAGGGAAAGAAACGGCTAAATAATCTACCTGTAACTCGGCGGCAACTTTGATATCCCGATGGTCTTTTTCTGTCAGTGCCGGCGCAGTAAGGCCACCTCCCTGCTTATTTATTCCCTTTCTATCAGATAACCAGCCACCATTTTCAACTTCAGTTTTTAACGACAGACCAATAATTTTTTTTATGCGCAAACTCAATCGGCCGTCATCCAGTAACAGGCAGTCTCCCTCATTACAGTCTTCTGCGAGTGCTTCATAATCAACCCAGACACCTTCAGGACTGCCACTTTCTTTATCCCAATCCGGGTCCAAAATAAATTCTTCACCTTTGCGCAGATATATACGCCCATCAGTGAATTTTCCGACACGAATTTTTGGCCCCTGCAAATCTCCCAGCAGGGCAATATGTCTGCACTGACGCTCGGCTTCATCACGGACAAATTTTGCACGGCGCCTGTGATCATCAATTTTTCCATGAGAGAAGTTCAGGCGAACCATATCCACACCGGCCTTGATTAATTGCCGAAGTGTTTCTTCTTTATCGGTAGCTGGACCCAGGGTGGCAACAATTTTGGTGCGCCTGATCATATCGACGACCGTCCTTTAATCGATGGCCAAATACTATTTTTTTACATCAGTGCAAGCATAGCTTGTCACTGCTGTCGTCTCGTCACGGCAGCCAACAACTAAGCTTTTGTGAAAGCCGAAAAGTGGCTGGCTTGGGTGTGGGCTGGAGAAGGGTTTGTGTTTGGGAGTTATTCGTCGATGAGTAGGTTGGTACAAATATGGCTTCTGGGAGCCCTATTAGTTGTCGGCGGATGTCTAACAAACCGAATAGAAGAAGCCCAAGTTGTTCAATCCTCAGGCAGTATGGGAGCAGTCTGTGGTAAGAAGTGGCAGCTGGTACGCCTGCGCGTCAATGGTGGGGTGGTCGACATCCAGAGGCCTGCGGACTTTACCTTTGTGTGCAATCTCCAAGGCAATGTCATGGGGAGGAGTGGCATAAACACCTATCGGGGAGAGGTGCAGGTAACCGACAATGGGCAGTTACTTTGGGATACCTCCAGCTTTGTCTCTACCAAGATGGGCGGCCCCGAACCCTTGCTGCGGCAAGAGCATGCCTACCTCGGTGCCCTTGCCGCCACTCGCCAGGCATTTACCAAATCGCGCGGGAATCGTTTGATACTTCGTGACCCCTCCGGTGATATCTATATAGAATACGTAAAGGCCGGACCTTGAACGCCGCCACAGAAGACCTGTAAATTTTTAGGTTAAATGTCGCAAAATCAATGAGAACGACATCATGCCACGTCGTGCTTTTTACTTACTACTGAGTATTATCGTATGCAACCTGGTGCTTGCAGGCTGCAGCACCCCCAATCCCCCTATTCCCCAACTCCAACGATCGGCTTGGTCTGCCTGCGAGCACGAGTGGGTGCTATCGAGCTTGTATTACTCCGGGCGCACTTATGACTCAACCCTGAGCTGGAGCAGGTTTTGGCGGGATAGACCCTTTTTCAAATGCGATCAATTTGGTTATGTTAGGGGCAACAGTGGCACCAATCCGTACCTGGGGCGATTTTCTCTCACTAGCAGCGGTGCTTTCACCTGGGAGCGGATTCCCGCTATTGCGCGCATGGGGGGAGCACACCCCAGCGATGAACTGGAGATCGATTACCTCAATGCCCTGAGAAAGTCTGATTTGATTGTTATCGTGGGTAACAAGATGATGATCAGCAATACCGATGGCAGTGCCTATATTGAGTTTGAACAAGTAGACCGCAGCTACCGCCAGGCCCAACCCTATAAAAAAGGCGACCCATTGGGTCGCCAGAATGACAATCAAGAAGAATCAAAAAGATGAGCTTTAGGAGTCTAAAAAAGCACTCTTGAGGGGAAAGCCTCAGCGGCGCATCTTAATTTGCATAAGTGACAGAAAAGTTACAAAAGAACCTTAACGGCGTTTTTGATGTATCTCCAGATTCTCCTGCCGCTTGCGTTCACTCTTTCTCAGCAGCAGATAAGTCGCTCCCAAGCCCCCGTGTTGGGGTTGGGCACTGTGAAAAGCCAGTACTTCATGCAGCTGCGGCAACCAGTGATTGATACAGCTTTTCAATAACGCCGGCTGCTTACGCCCCTCACCCTTACCGTGGGTAATCAGGGCACAGCGCACATCCGCTTCAACACAATCACGGATAAATTCCATCACGGCCCTGCGCGCCATCTCCACAGAGTGGCGATGTAAATCCAGGCGCGCATCTATGCTGTATTTGCCCAGGCGCAAATTGCGATAGACCCCGTTTTGCACACCATCGCGCTTGAATTCCAACGGATCCCATGGCTCTACCAGATCAATATATTCACCGGACAGGGGGTTCATTTCCCGCTCTGTCAGGCGCGTGGCAGCGGCGCGGCGCTCCCGCAACATAGACTCAGATTGCTTCGGCTCCTTGCGTAAATTGACGCGGCGCTCCTGCGCCAGCGGTTTAACGTCTCCCATTTCACCGAGAGCGTCTTTAAATAATTTGCTGTCGCTGCTCACAAATACCCCCTGCCAGCGTCAGTCGAGAAATAAATCCTTGGTTAAATTGTCTGCATTGGCTGGATTGTGGGCATAACCGGTGAAATCCTTCACACCGCGCTCTGCCAACAGCTCTTCATCGATTAGCTGGCGACCACTCAAGGCGACATCTTTAGTAGTCAGTATCTCGTAGGCCGCATCGGCCATAATCGAGGGCTTGCGGCTCTGCTCAAACATATCGCGACTACCCACCGCAAATTCAATCGCAGCGGTGGCCACCAGCGTGCGCGGCCACAAGGTGTTCACGCTGATCCCCGCCTCACGCAGCTCTTCCGCCAAACCCAGGCTGAGGATGGTCATACCAAACTTTGACAGGGCGTAAGGAGCAAAGGGCCCCAACCACTTGGGCTGGATATTCAGCGGTGGACACAGGCTGAGGATATGGGCGTTGTCAGCTTTTTTCAGGTAGGGAGTCGCCAAGTGGGCGGTGAGATATACCGCGCGACTGTTGATACTCTGCATCAGGTCGTAGCGCTTGGGTGGTGTCGACTCAACATTGGTCAGGTTGATCGCGCCCGCATTATTAATCACAGCGTCGATGCCGCCAAATTTTTCGGCAGCCTCCGACATAGCCTGCTCTACTCGCTGCTCATCGCGCACATCCACCTGCAGGGCCAGGGCATTGCCACCGGCTTTCTCCACTTCCTCCGCCACCGAGAAGATGGTTCCCGGAAGCTTGGGATGTGGCTCTGCCGACTTAGCGGCAATCACGATATTGGCACCATCCGCCGCGCATTTGAGGGCAATCGCCCGGCCGATGCCGCGACTGGCACCAGTGATAAAGATGGTCTTGTCCTTAAGCGCCCCTGAATTGTTGGTCAGGGATACAAACTCTTCACTCATTTTTTTCAGCCTCCGGGGCAGTCACTGCCGGACTGTAAATTTCCTTGAAGATCGCCGGCATACGTTTTGGCTTGCCAGTGGAAAGCTCAATGCACACCATCCGCCATTCGGCCCGCAATACCAATGCCTTATCGGCGGCGCGAAACACCTGAAAGCGGCGAGTCATATTCAGACGCCCGTCCACCTCAGTGAGCCAGGTGCCAAACAGCAATTCCTCCCCCTCTCTGGCCGCCAGTATATAGTCATACTCGCCATGACGAATTGCCATTCCCCGGTCAAGCTGCTGATAATTCGTGACATCCAGACCCAGGGCTGCGCTGTGCGCCCAGGCGGTAGCCTCACACCAGCGCACATATTCCGCATTGTTGGCATGACTCAGACCATCCACATGTTTGGCGCCAACCGTCACTGTGGTGATAAATGGGTTTGGCAGATCCCACTGCATAAGCGGCTCCAGGTTTGTGCTCCGGTTGCGGAGGGATAGTCAGTAAAATGGACGCTATCCCCGGGGAGATTACAGATATAAAAAAAGGCCCCGCTAAGGGACCTTTTTATCGTGCCAGCTGGGCTAAAGCGAATTAAGCGTTCGCTTGAGCGCCCTCTGCTTCTTTCTGTGCCTTATCGAGGGCAGCAGCGAACAGAGCGTCGAAGTTCACCGGCGGCAACATCAGTGCCGGGAAAGAACCTTTAACTACAGCGTTATCGATCACTTCGCGAGCGTAGGGGAACAGAATTTGCGGGCAGGCAGTATTCAGGGCCTGGGCCAGCTGTTGACCTTCCAGACCTTTGATACCGAACAGGCCAGCTTGTTTTACTTCCACCAGGAAAGCGGTGTCTTCTTCCAGCTTTACGGTGATAGTCAGGGTCAGAGCCACTTCGTACAGATCGTCTTCGATCTTCGCGGTCTTGGTGTTCAGCTCCTGATTAACCTGGGGCTTCCACTGCTTTTTGAAGACCTCGGCACCCATCGGGGTTTCGAAGGAGAGGTCTTTCAGGTAGATGCGTTGCATCGCAAATTGTACTTGTGGAGCCTCTGCGTTTGCCGCTGCGCCATTTAATTCTTCAGCCATGTTACAGCCTGTTCATTATAAAAAGTTTATTGATGCCTTCCGTGAGAAAGACTCCGGTAATAACTCAACAGTTGGGGCCTCGATAAAACGTTTCAAGGCCCAGACCGGATAAATAGCAAAAATTGGGGACCGCATGTTGGCGGCCGCGTCAGTTTTCCGCTTATCCCGCTGCTTTCAGCAATTTGTCGAGTCGGCCACCACGCTCCAACGCCATCAGGTCGTCGCAACCACCTACATGCTTATCGCCAATCCAAATCTGCGGCACCGAGCGGCGCCCCGCCTTGTCAGCCATTTCTGCGCGCAAGCCGGGATTATTGTCCACAGGGATTTCGCGATAAGCGACACCCTTGCTATCCAGTAGCTGCTTGGCGCGAATACAGTAGGGGCAGAAACGGGTGGTATAAATGACAACATTCTGCATGACAAAACTCCGTCAAACTTATACTTCAGGTTAACCTTTGCCTTTAACGACAGGCAGGTTCTGGTTAGCCCACTCGCTCATTCCGCCCTGCAGGCGACGCACTTGGAAACCTTTCTGTTTCAGCATGCGCCCCACCGGACCTGCGTGCTGCCCCATCTTGTCAGCGACAATAATGGTCTTGTCTTTAAACGGTTCCAGCTCGGCAATGCGCTCAGCCACATCCCCGTGGGGAATATGCAGGGAGTCGACAATATGACCGGCAGTAAACTCGCTGCGATCGCGAATATCCAGCACCTTGGCCCCGTCGCTATTGATCAGCTTGGTCACTTCATGAAGTGATGCCGGCTCGCCAGACTTGAATCGCTCAGTCAAAACAAATGCGTAAAGCAATGCCACAAGCAGGCCGACCAACAGCCACTGCTCAGCTAAAAAGTCGAGAAAATCCACTTCGCCCCCAAAATCCTCAAGTGGTAATCAATAGGGCGCTACGGCGCCCAATGCCGGCGGGAGTATACACGATCATGGCGAAATTCTAATCAACCAAATCCCTCCGCCCCAGCCTCTTTGTAATCCGGTTTAAGCTAAATAACATGGTGAAATACCAGCCCCACAGGTTAAAATCCGCGTCCGCAATTTAACCCTTGGAAGAGGAATACTGTCGCTATGGCCGCTACGCAAGCCCCGCAAAAACGCCCCCTGGTCCTGCTGATTCTGGACGGCTTCGGCCACAGCGACAATCCCGAGCACAATGCGATTCACGCAGCCAAGTCTCCGGTCTGGGACAATATCTGGGCGACCCGCCCAAAAACCCTGATCCAGACCTCCGGGATGGCGGTGGGCCTGCCCGATGGACAAATGGGCAACTCGGAAGTCGGCCATATGACACTGGGTGCCGGTCGAGTGGTCTACCAGAACTTTACCCGGATCAACAAAGCCATCCAGGACGGCGACTTCTTCCGCAATACCGCTTACACCACTGCGGTCGATAAGGCTATCGCCAACAACGGCGCCGTCCATATTATGGGACTCCTGTCCGAAGGCGGCGTACACAGCCACGAAGACCATATTGTCGCCATGATAACCCTGGCGGCACAGCGCGGCGCCCGCGCTATTTATGTACACGCATTTCTCGATGGCCGCGACACCCCACCGCGCAGTGCCGAACCCTCCCTGGCGCGCCTGATGCAGGTGTGTGACTCCGTCGGCAATGCCCATATGGCTACCCTGGCCGGGCGCTACTTCGCCATGGATCGCGACCAGCGCTGGGAGCGCACCGAGTCCGTTTACGACATGCTGACCCTGGGTACAGCAGAGCACAGTGCCAGTGATGCCCTGGCAGGGCTGGCCTCGGCCTATGAGCGCGGTGAAAACGATGAATTTGTCGCGCCAACGGTGATTGCCGAGCCCGCTCCGATCCAGGACGGCGATGCCCTTATCTTTATGAATTTCCGCCCGGATCGCGCGCGCCAGTTAACCCGCGCTTTTACCGAGCAGGACTTCAGCGGCTTCGAGCGCAAAGCCAAGCCGCAGCTGGCGGACTTTGTCATGACGACCGAATACGCTGCCGATATCCACGCCAGCTGTGCCTTCCCACCAGAAAACCTGGTCAACTCCCTCGGCGAGTACTTGTCTGCAGAGGGCAAAACCCAGCTGCGCATCGCCGAGACAGAAAAGTACGCCCACGTTACCTTCTTCTTCAGCGGCGGCCGCGAAGAGCCCTACAACGGCGAAACCCGCGAACTGATCAAGTCACCGGATGTGGCCACCTACGACCTGCAACCGGAAATGAATGCACCAATCGTCACTGACAAACTGGTAGCGGCGATTGAGAGCGGCGAGTACGACGCCATTATCTGCAACTACGCCAACGGCGATATGGTCGGCCATACCGGTGTTTTCGAGGCGGCAGTAAAAGCCGTCGAAGCCCTGGACCAGTGTGTAGAGCGCGTCGTAAACGCCGCTCTGGCTGCCGGCGGCGAAGTGCTGATAACTGCCGACCACGGCAATGTGGAAGAGATGTTCGACGCCAACTCCGGCCAAGTTAGCACCCAGCACTCCACTCTGCCGGTGCCTTTTGTTTATATCGGCGAGCGCAATGTGCAAATGTGTGACGGAGGTAGTCTGGCGGATGTAGCACCAACCATGTTAGCGTTGATGGATCTGCCACAACCGGCGGAAATGACCGGCCAAAGTTTGGTAAAAATGGACTGATGAAAACTCTCGTACTCTTCCTGATCGCCCTGATTTCCCTGCCCGCCTGGAGCCAGGCAGAGGGAGATGAGCAGGCGCGCCTGGCGCAAATCAAGCAACGCATTGAGTCCCTGCAACAGGAACTCAACCAGGTGCGGGGCCAGCGCGACCAATTGCTCAAGGATTTGGAAGAGAACGAGAAAGATATTTCTGGGCTGCACCAGCGCATAGACAAGATCAAACAGGATATGCGCAGCCGCTCGGACAAGCTGCGCGAACTCCAGCAGGAACAACAGCAACTGCAAGAGTCGCGACGAAGTATGCAGCGGCGGGTCGAGCAGGAGATCGCCGCCGCATACCGACTAGGCCGACAGGAGCAGATCAAGCTCCTGCTCAACCAGCAAGATCCACAGAACGTCGCCCGCCATCTCCGCTACCACGATTACTTCCTCCAAGAACGCAGCCGCATCATAGACACTTACCTGGAAACCCTCACCTCACTGGAAACCGTATCCGCCTCCATTGAGCGCGAGCGCGAAACCCTGAAAGCGGAGCGAGAGCAGCTGCAGAAACGCCAGAGCAAACTGCGCGTCGCACAGCAGAATCGCAAGGACACGCTGGATAAACTGGCGGCGCGGCTCTCCGATGGCAGCGGTGAACTCAAGCAGCTCCAAGGGGATCGCACACGCCTGCAAAAATTGATCGACGAAGTAGGTCGCGCCATCGCCTCACTGGTAAACCCCAGCGAGCAAAAGCCCTTTGCGCGCCAGCGGGGCAAGATGCAGTGGCCTGTTGATGGCCGCCGCGCCAATGCCTATGGACAGCGCCGCGCCAATGGCATCACTTGGAAAGGTGTCACCTTGCGCGCCAATGAAGGGGAACCGGTGCGGGCGATCCACCGCGGCCGCGTGGTTTTCTCCGATTACCTGCGCGGCCACGGCATGCTGGTTATCCTGGATCATGGAGAGGAGTACATGAGTCTCTACGCCCACAACCAGTCCCTCACCCGCAATATTGGCGAGTGGGTGGAAAGTGGTGACACCATCGCTCGGGTTGGCAATAGCGGTGGACTCAGCCATAGCGGTGTTTACTTCGAAATTCGCCACCGGGGTAAAGCGCAGGACCCTACGATTTGGTGCAGCTCCTGATCGGAGCTGGCACAGAGGGCATAATACGAGGCGTAAAATCCCGGGCATTTTCCACGCACCCGTTATAGAGCCCCCTCGCAAATCACAGCGATCGGGATTACACACCCGCCTAATGCTCCCCACTTCATCTCACGACTCCCGCCGCTGTGCTAATTAAATGAGAAAGCACCACGACGAAAAGCTGCGGAGTAGCGGCTTTTTTATCGCCAAAAGAGAATAAGAGCGGGAGCCAACCCAGGTGTAAGACCCCTGGGCTTATGACGACTAAGATCGTGACACTGTAGAATTTGGCGTCCGCTTAGAATCCCTGCCAATCTCTGCGGTCTACACTTTCGCAAAGCAGCGAAGAAATAAGGCAGAGGTCACAACAACATGTTTATCCCCAAGGCGCTGACAACCTTGATCGGCGCAGCCGCTCTGACAGCCCTGCCTTTAATGGGTTTGACCGACGGCGATAGCCATTCCCAGGTGGCTGCAGACACTGAAGCCCGCCTGCCGCTGGAAGATCTGCGCAGCTTTGCCAAAGTTTTCGAGCAAATTCGCCAGGGCTATATCGAGGAAGTGGACGACCGCACCCTGCTGGAATACGCCATCAAGGGCATGCTGCAAGGCCTAGACCCGCACTCCTCCTATCTTGATCGCCGATCCTTTGACGATTTACAAGCCAACACCACCGGTGAGTTTGCCGGCCTCGGGATCGAGGTGGGCATCGAAAACGACCATATCACCGTCGTCACCCCCATGGACGACACCCCCGCCTCCCGCGCTGGCCTCAAGGCCGGCGATGTCATACTGCGCCTGTCGGGCAAATCCATGAAGGGTGTGAGCCTGGATGAAGCGGTGGAGTGGATGCGCGGGCCCAAAGGAAGCAGTGTCACCCTGACCATCGCTCGCAAAGGTTTTAAAGAACCTTTCGATGTCACTCTCAAGCGGGACACCGTGCGCGTGCGCAGTGTGCGCAGCAAAGTCCTCGATGATGGCTACGGTTATCTGCGCATCAGCCAGTTCCAGCTGGACACCGGCGCCGATGTGGCCGACGAGCTGATCAAGTTGCAGAAGAAAGGCGCACTTAAAGGGCTGGTTATCGACCTGCGCAACAACCCCGGTGGCGTGCTGCAATCCTCGGTGGAAGTAGCGGATGCATTTTTGGAAGAGGGCCTTGTGGTCTACACCGAAGGTCGCAATGAAGCCGCCAACCTGAGCTATTCCGCCGAGCCGGGCGATTTAACCGAAGGCGCTCCGTTGGTTGTATTAATCAACGCGGGCTCCGCCTCTGCAGCGGAAATTGTCGCCGGCGCCCTACAGGATCACCGCCGCGCAGTGGTGATGGGCACCGACAGCTTCGGCAAGGGATCGGTACAAACGGTAATCCCTATCAATAATGAACGCGCTATCAAACTGACAACCGCGCTCTACTTCACTCCCAATGGCCGCTCAATCCAGGCCCAGGGCATCACACCAGATATCGTGGTAGAGCGGGTGAAAGTTACCCGCTTGGACGACTCTCCCAGACCCACTGAAGCGGATTTGGCCGGGCATCTGGACAACGGTAACGGTGGTGCCGACCGGACTTCTGAAGACCGCTCGAGAGAACAGGAAGAACGGGAAGACTGGATGGATCGCGACAATCAAATCTTCGAAGCCCTCAATGTACTCAAGGGCCTCAATCTCTACGCTCACAGGGACAGGGGTTTGCGCGAGCGCCTTGCCCGCGCAGACGAACAGCAGTAAGCAGAGTGCGGCGGGCCCAGGGCCCGCCGTGCAAGACCTACACCTTCCTACAAGCGCATTTCAATCCCCGCGCTATGCATAAATGCTTTCGCTTCGGCAATGGTGTATTCGCCAAAGTGAAAAATACTCGCAGCCAATACCGCATCCGCACCGCCGTGCAATACGCCATCCGCCAGGTGCTGTAGATCTCCCACACCACCAGAAGCAATGACTGGCACTTGAACCGCCTCAGTAACCGCCCGGGTCAGGGCCAGGTCAAAACCGTTCTTGGTGCCGTCGCGATCCATACTGGTCAGCAGAATTTCGCCGGCACCGTATTCGGCCATCTGCCGAGCCCAGGCCACTGCATCAATGCCAGTGGGCTGGCGCCCGCCATGAGTGAAGATCTCCCAGCGGCCCTCTCCCACCTGTTTGGCATCAATGGCCACCACAATACACTGGCTGCCAAAGCGCTCGGCGGCCTCGCGTACAAACTCGGGATTTTTCACCGCCGCTGAATTGATTGCAGTCTTGTCCGCACCGGCATTCAGCAGATTGCGGATATCTTGCAAGGTGCGCACACCGCCGCCGACAGTGAGGGGGATAAACACCTCGTGGGCCATTTTCTCCACGGTGTGCAGGATGGTATCGCGCTGCTCATGGGTGGCGGTGATATCGAGGAAAGTGACTTCATCCGCGCCCGCTTCGTTGTAGCGGCGGGCAATTTCTACCGGGTCGCCGGCATCGCGGATATCGACAAAGTTAACACCCTTCACCACGCGGCCGTTGTCCACATCCAGACAGGGAATAATACGTTTCGCCAGAGCCATTATTTGTTCCGTTGGTCGCAAAGCTGCTGCGCTTCGCGCAGGTTCAACTTGTCTTCGTAGATCGCCCGGCCGGTAATCGCACCGTAGATTTCACCGGCATCCAACAGCTGTTCAATGTCCTCAATGCTGCTGACACCGCCGGAGGCAATAATAGGCACCTGCACTGCGCGGGCCATTTCCAGGGTCGCCTCAATATTGACGCCTTGCATCATCCCGTCGCGGGCAATATCTGTATAAACAATAGAGCTGACGCCACAATCGGCAAAGCGCTTGGCCAGTTCTGTCGCCTTCAGCTCGGAGACCTCAGCCCAGCCCTCAGTAGCCACCAAGCCATCTTTGGCATCGAGCCCGACAATAATATGGCCCTCAAACTCGCGACACGCCTCTTCCACCAGCTTGGGATTTTTTACCGCCGCAGTGCCGATAATCCCCCACTGCACACCGGCATCCAGATAGCGCTCGATAGTGTGCAAATCGCGAATGCCTCCGCCAATTTGCACCGGTAAATCGGGAAACTGTTTGGCGATAGCAGTTACCGCTTCACCGTTCACCGGGTTGCCGGCGAAGGCGCCGTTCAAATCCACCAGGTGCAGTCGCTTGGCTCCCTCGTTCACCCAATGCTGAGCTGTAGCCAGGGGATCATCGGAAAATACAGTGGCGTCATCCATCTCGCCCTGGCGCAGGCGCACGCATTGGCCGTCTTTTAAATCTATCGCGGGAATTACAATCATGTCTTTTCTTACGTCGGCAGTAATTTCTGTGTGATCGGTGAGCTGGGCCTATTGGGCCCGGCCGTTCCAGTGGACAAAGTTCTTTAGCAGCTGCAAGCCAACCTCGGCACTCTTCTCCGGGTGGAACTGGGTGGCGAAGATATTCTCCCTGGCAACTGCGGCAGCCAGGGGAATGCCGTATTCGGCTTGCCCGGCAATATCCGGATTTTCAGCAGCCGGCACATAGTAGCTGTGGACAAAGTAGAAACGGCTGCCATCGGCAATATCGGCCCACAGGGGGTGCGGCTGACGCTGCTGAACACTGTTCCAGCCCATATGGGGCACCTTGAGCCGTTCAGCACTCTGCGCCGAGGGAATGTTGTCACCGAAGAACTTCACCGGCTCCGGAAAAATCCCCAGGCAATCAACGCCATTATTCTCCTCGCTGTGGTTCATCATGATCTGCATACCCACACAGATACCCAGCACCGGGGTACCCACACTGATGGCCTCACGAAGCAGCGGCGAAAAACCCGCCTCGACAAACCCCGCCATACAATCCCGAATGGCACCCACACCGGGCACCACCAGGCGCTCTGCGCCCTCGGCCTGCTCCGGCGTCTGTGCCAGCACCACCTCGGCCTCCGGCGCCACCTTGTTCAGGGCGCTGGCCACCGAGTGCAGGTTGCCCATACCGTAATCGAGTACCGCAATCTTACCCATCACAAGACTCCTTTGGTGGAGGGCATGGTGCCGGCCATACGGGGGTCCGGGGTCAACGCCATACGCAGGGCGCGGCCAAAGGCTTTAAATACAGTTTCCACCTGATGGTGAGCGTTGTGGCCACGCAGGCAGTCAATATGTACGGTTACCAGCGCGTGATTGACGAAGCCCTGGAAGAACTCAAAAAACAGTTCGGTATCAAAATTGCCGATCCGCTTCTGGGTGAAAGGCACATCCATAACCAGGCCGGGCCGCCCGGAGAAGTCGATTACGACCCGGGAAAGCGCCTCATCCAATGGGACATAGCTGTGGCCGTAACGGGTCATCCCCTTTTTATCTCCCAGCGCTTCGGTAATGGCTTTGCCCAGGGTAATGCCGATATCTTCCACCGTATGATGGTCATCGATATGAATATCGCCATCGCAGCTAATGTCCATGTCGATCATGCCGTGGCGGGCAATTTGATCGAGCATATGCTCCAGGAAAGGAACCCCAGTCGCGAACTTGCCATGACCTTGGCCGTCCAGGTTAACACTGACTTGAATCTTGGTTTCCAGGGTGTCACGGGTGACGCTAGCTGTACGCATCGAAAGCGATCCTTATTTGCACGATAAGACAGAGGGCGCAAATTATAGGATGAATGACACTCCCTGTGGTTCTCTAGTGTCAGATGAAACTTGATTCGTAATTGTTTAGCCCTATCATGCACCTCATGGTTACTCTAAAGCGCCGAAAATCCCAATACTGGGCCAGCCTGTTCCTGTTACTCGCCGTAGTAGCAGCTCAGCCGCTGTGGGCGGAGCACTTCCACCTGGGCGATACCCAGGTAGAGATGTGTGACCTGTGTTGCATGCATTCACCTGCAGCACTCGGCAGCGAGCCATTGCTCGTACAGGCTGAGCCCCAAAGTCACTATGAACGGCCCTCTGCGCCAACCGCGCGCGATTGCCAGCCAGAGCGCCAGAGTGCTCGCGCCCCTCCCTTCTTCTTGTCACTCAGCTAACACCCAAAAACCGATTTTTTTTAGTGAATGCCCGCGCTGGAGCGCGTATGGCATTGTCCGCCTGTGACAGGAATAAAAAACAATGACTAAGTTCAATACTTTGGCCCTGGCTATTGCCAGCTTGGCCGTGCCCGCTATTTGCGCCGCAGAAGACAGCAACAAACTGGAAGAAGTTAACGTCACCGTATCTCCCCTGGATAAGCCCGCCGATGCGGTAGCTGCTCCGGTATCGGTGCTCTCCGGCGAGACCCTGCGCAAAGCCGCTTCAGCCACCCTGGGCGAAACCCTGAAGAACCAGCCGGGAGTGGCCAACGCCTCCTTCGGCAGTGGCGTGGGCCTGCCGGTTATTCGCGGCCAGAGCGCCAACCGGGTGAAGATCCTGAACGACAACCTGGATGTCTCTGACGCCTCCAACACCAGCGCCGATCACGCCGCCAGTATCGAACCCCTGCTGGCCGAGCGCATCGAGATACTGCGCGGACCGGCGGCACTGCGCTATGGCAGCGGCGCTATCGGTGGGGTGGTAAATATTATCGACGGTCGCATCCCCACTGAGGTACCCGAGGAAGTTGAAGGTGCGGTTGAGATGCGCCACGACACCGCCAACAGCCAGGATGCCTCAGTATTCCGCTTTACCGGCGGTGCCGGACAGCTGGCCTGGTACTTCGACGGTGTCTACCGCGAAAATGACGACACGGAAATTCCCGGCCTCGCTATTGTCGAGCACGAGGAACACGAAGAACACGACGAGGACGAAGGCGAGCACGAGGAAGAATTCAACACCGACGGCTACGTCGGCAACACCAACGCCCGCGCCCACAGCTACAGCGGTGGAGTTTCCTGGATTACTGAAAGTGGCTATATCGGTCTGTCAGTAAACAAGCTGGAAAACAACTACGGCATTCCCCTCGGCACTCACGAGCACCACCACGATGATAAGGAGCACGACGAGGACGATCACGAGGAACACGAAGAGCATGAGGAGGAGAGCGAAGTCGAAGCTGTGCGTATCGATATGGCGCAGACTCGCTACGACCTCAAAGGCGAGCACCGCTTCAACAGCAACTATTGGGACAAATTGCGTTTGCGTATCGGCTATAACGACTACGAGCACGTAGAGTTGGAAGAGGACGCAGCCGGTACCCGCTATGCCAACGAAGCCTGGGAAGGTCGCTTGGAAATCACCCACGACAGCGGTAACGAGTGGCGTGGCGCCTACGGTCTGCAGTTATCCGATAAAGACTTTACCTCTGACAAAGGGGCATTTATCCAGCCCTCCCGCACCCGCAGCGCCGGCCTCTTCACTATGAAGGAACGCGAATGGGGCAACTGGCACCTAGACCTGGGCGCGCGTATTGAGCGTGTCGATGTCGATCCTGAGTACGAAGAAGACCGTGACTTCAACCTGTTCAGCACCAGCGCTACCCTGCAGTACTTCCTGCAAGAGCACCAGCATATCAGCGTCGGTGCTACCCGCTCCGAACGCGCCCCGGTAGCCGAAGAGCTGTTTGCCGACGGCGAGCACCTGGCCGAGGGCAGATACTTAATTGGCAACAGTGACCTGGACAAAGAGCGATCCATTAACCTGGAGTTGGGCTATCACCACCACAACGAAGCGGCCAGTGGCTGGCATGCAGCGCAGATTGAAGCCAGCGTCTTCTACAACCGCATCGGCGACTACATCTACGCGCAAAACACCAATGAGTTGTTTGAAGAAGAGCTGCCCATCTACGCCTATGGCAACCGCGATGCCACCTTCTACGGTGCTGAAGCCTCGGTGAAACTTCCCCTGCGCAGCAACTTCTACCTGACTCTGTTTGGCGATGTTGTGCGCGCGAGCTTCGACGAGGATATCGCCGGTGAGAGTTCCGATGTGCCGCGCATGCCTCCCCTGCGCCTGGGTCTCGCCCTGGGAGCAGAGTACGACCAGTGGGGTTGGGAATGGCGCACAGTCGAAGCTGCGGACCAGGATCGCGCCGGCGCCTACGAAGAGGAAACCGACGGCTATACCCGCATGGACCTGAGTGCCCACTACAACTTCAACATCGGCAGCAGCGACGCGGTGATCTTCGCCAGCGCCCGCAACCTGCTCGACGAAGAAATTCGCAACTCCACCTCACTACTGCGCGACTACGCTCCTGAAGCTGGTCGCAGCGTCGAAGCCGGTGTGCGGTTTATTTTCTAATAAACACCTGCTTCAATGGCCCCGCAGTGCTTTCCCAGCCTCGCGGGGCTGCATCTCCTACAATTCCGGCATAACCTATTTGTAGAAGTGCGCGGGAACATCGAGCCGCGCTGCGGCGTCATATGCGTGACACCACACGACAAATACACAGGGACAATGCTCTCCATGGCCTGGATAAAGCGCACTTTTATCGCACTTTTAATCGTTTTCCTGCTACTCGCTGGCGCCGTTGCCTGGCTGTTAGCAGGACTCGACATCAACCAATACAAACCCCAGTTAGAAAAACTCGCTGCCAAGCAGGGCATCTCCCTGCAACTGGAAGGTGATATCGGCTGGCAGCTGTGGCCCAAGCTCGGCCTGCAACTTGAAGATGTACAGCTGGCACCATTAAAGCTACCAAAACAAACTCTGGTGAAAGCAGAAAAAATTGCCATTGGCGTGGCCCTAAAGCCACTACTGCAACGCAAAGTAGAGGCCGAAGAGATAGTCCTGGTAGCTCCGCAAATTGAACTCACCGTCGACAAAGAAGGGCGCAGCAACTGGGAGCTGATTAGCGAGGCCCTGGAAGCTCAGAGCAAGCAACCTCCCAAACTCTCTATCCCCAAGGAACAGGAAGAGCCATCACAACAACAGGTCGACCTGAGCCTGCAAAAGCTGCGTATCGAGAAGGGCGTGGTGCTCTACAGCGATGCCCAGACTAACAAAGAGTACAAAGTCCAAGACCTGCAGGTAAGCGTTATTAACCTGGTGCCGGGTGGCGAGCCGGGCAAACTCACTGCCGCAGCAGACCTTACCGGCAGCGACCTCAAACACCCACTGAAGCTAAAAATTGATAGTACCCTCGCCCTGGACGAGGGCCTCAATGGGCTGCGCCTGCAACCGCTACAAGTAGACCTCACCTCTGAGAACAGCGCCAAGGCCAGCCTGCATATGCGCGGCTACCTGCGCAGGGACAGCAACACCCAACCCTGGCGTATACAACTAAACGTCAACGCCAATGCCGACCCTCTGCGCCCCTGGTTTGAACTGACGGGCACCGAAATCGATACCCGCGATAAAGCGGCACTGCAAAAGCTGAGTATCGAAGCGAGCGTGGAAGGTACCGAACAAAAGCTCGACCTGACACCGCTGCAATTGAAACTGGACGACGTCACCTTTAGCGGCAACGCCCAATTGCGCAACGCAGAAATGCCCGGGCTGGACCTGAACCTGCGCGGCGGCGCCTTTAACCTGGACAACTATCTGCCCCCTTCGAACGAAGATGAGGCTGGAGCCGCTTCGGCGGAACAAACCGAGGGAGTGGAAGCACAGAGTGCGCAGGCTCCCGCCGCTGAAGGCAAAAAGCAGGGAGAGCAGGCGACACAGAGTGATCAAACTGAAACTGCAGAAAAACCAAAGAGAACAGTAGCTGCCAAGCCTCCCGCAGCAGAACCCCTGCCACTGAGCGACCTGCGCGGCTTCAACGCCAATATCAACCTGGCACTGGACCAACTGCAAGCCGCTGACCTGCAAATGGACAGCCCAGAAATCCAACTCACTGTGGATAACGGCCTCTACCGACTGCAAAAATTGAGCGCCGATATCTATGGTGGCCAGCTGAACACGAATGGCCAGCTCAACGCTCGCGCCCAGTCCGCCGAGGCGCAGATGCGCGGCGGTCTCACCAATGTGGATATCGGCAAGGTCCAAGCTGCCCTCTTCCCCAGTGAAGAAGTCCAGCTGGCTGGGGAAGCCAGCGTTAACTGGAGTGCCAGCACCAAAGGTAAAACATCCACAGCTTTAGAGAAAAACCTGCGCGCCTCCGTTGAGGTTTCCAGCAAGGAAATGTCGATTTCTCCATTCAATCTGGAGAAAAACATGTGCCAGCTGTTCAGCTACGCGGAAAATACCGAAATGCCCACCCGGGACTGGCCCAACAGCACCGGACTGCAGGACCTTCGCGCCACCATCGCGGTGAAAGGCGACCAGGTGGATGTGAGCGAAATTCTCGCCGGTATCGAAAATATCGCCCTGACCGGTGACGGAGAGGTGGACCTGAAGAAACAGGACTTCGACTTCAAGCTCGGCTTGGCCCTGGTGGGCGAGAGCACCTCTGCCGACGGCTGTACCGTGCGCAACAAGCGCTGGCGCAACCGCCCGCTGCCGCTGCGCTGCAAGGGCGACTTCGACGATGTGAACATCAGCACCTGTAAACCCGACAGCCGCCGCCTCGACGACTTGCTGCGGGAAGAACTGAAGCACAAAGCCGAAAAGAAATATGGCGATAAAGTTGAAGAAAAGGTCGACGAACTGAAAGAAAAATTGAAAAATCTCTTCGGCCGCTAAGGCCCCGCTAAAGTGCACCGGGGCCCGCCCGGTGCACAACTCCAGCGTTCAACCACAGATTCCAGCCCGCAGTATCCCCATGACCCCAAAGCAGTTCCAAAATGCCGTCCTGAAATGGTTCGACAAACACGGGCGCAAAGACCTGCCCTGGCAGCAAGACATCAACCCCTATCGGGTTTGGGTGTCCGAAATCATGCTGCAACAGACCCAGGTCACCACGGTTATTCCCTACTTTGAGCGCTTTATGCAGAGCTTCCCCACTCTGGAAAGTCTCGCCCGCGCTCCCCAGGACAAAGTCCTGGCTCACTGGAGCGGCCTCGGCTACTACGCCCGCGCCCGCAACCTGCACAAATGCGCCCAGACGGTGCTGGAGGAATACGGTGGGGAGTTTCCCCAGGACGTAGAGGAACTGACCGAATTGAGCGGCATAGGCCGCTCCACTGCTGGTGCTATTGCCAGTATCAGTATGGGGCTCAGGGCGCCGATCCTAGATGGCAACGTCAAACGGGTGCTGGCCCGTTTTCACGCCGTGGAGGGCTGGCCCGGACAGACCGCAGTTGCCAATCAACTGTGGCAACTGGCCGAGACCTATACCCCAAACCAACGCGTTAACAACTACACCCAGGTGATGATGGACCTGGGTGCCACCCTGTGCACCCGCTCGAAACCACGCTGCGAGGAGTGCCCGGTGAAAAAATCCTGTGTGGCTCACTCCCAGGGCAACCCACAGGATTACCCCGGCAAGAAACCGCGCAAGGAAAAGCCGGTGCGCAGTGCCACCCTGCTCTTGCTTGAACACAAAGGTGAAATCTATCTGGAACAGCGTCCGCCCAGCGGTATCTGGGGAGGACTCTGGAGCCCACCTGAAGCCGACAATACCAGCGACTGGCTCAAGGCAAAGCGCTGGCGTGCCAGTGACGTCCAAACCCTGCCGACCCTGCGACACACCTTCACTCACTTTCACCTGGATATTTCCCCGGTGTGGGTACAACTGAGCAAAGTCCCAGCACAGGTGGCGGAGAGCGGCGCTGGCTGGTATAAACTGCGGCGTTTAAACCGCCCTCGTGCGGCCCAGGAACTGGGGCTACCCGCCCCTATCGTCAAGCTGGCAAAACAACTACTGGCGCTGCAGGCTCCCCTGCTCACGCCGACCACTGCCGACTAAAACCAGGAGGAGTCCATGTCCAGAACCGTATTCTGCCGCAAGTACCAAGAGGAATTGGAAGGTCTGGATGCACCGCCCTTCCCAGGCCCCAAAGGCATGGATATCTTCGAGAACGTTTCCAAGAAGGCCTGGCTGGAGTGGATGTCCCACCAGACCATGTTGATTAACGAAAAGCACCTGAACATGATGGAACCCTCAAGCCGCGCCTACTTGAGCGAGCAGATGATGAAGTTCTTGAGCGGCGAGGAATACGACGCAGCCGACGGTTATGTTCCGCCGGAACAGCAGTAACACAAGGCCCCGAAGCTTTCCCGGCAAAGAAAAAAAACTTTTTTATAATCAAGGGGTTGACTCTGACCCGGGGAAGGGCTTTAATACGCGCCTCGCGACGCAGGGGAAGCCCAGCAAGATCGCAAAGCCCGGATAGCTCAGTCGGTAGAGCAGGGGATTGAAAATCCCCGTGTCGGTGGTTCGATTCCGCCTCCGGGCACCATATTAAAACCCGCGCAAGCACCCGCTTTCGCGGGTTTTTTATTATCCCTGTCATGTGTCAATAAACGCCAAAAACCACTAAAGTGTCCACATCGTGTCCACATAGAAATTTTTTGGTCCAGCGCCGTTCCCCCCCAGTGGCCACAATTGCCCCTCTTCAGCTTTAGTGAACTACGGCTTCAAAAGTATTCATTCTGTGAAATCCTGGTTAGCCCTTAACCCCGCACCAGCTCAGGCCAGGGCCGCTAGTCTCATTTCATCAACTAAAAGAGTGCCAAAAATCGGCAGGCGTGGGGAGGAGTGACCGGCACTAATTTTTCTATACAAATAACAACCAGCAAGGATTAGCTGGGGGCGCCAACAACTATTTTTAATAGGGTTCTCCATTAAGAATACTGAGTTAGCACCCCCGTACATAAAAAAATAACTGATTAAAAAAAAGAAAAGTTAGTCCGCTCCATAGCAATAGATTCAGACAGATTGGTATCGACTGGCGCTATACATTTACGGATTAGTTAAACTTTGATGTAAAGGAAGAAAGTAGGAAATAATTAAATATAATTTATTAAGATATGCACCACTTCAAAGTAATTTACAAGCGGGATTAAAAGGCTGTATAAACTGAAGAAATTAAAACTTCCTTTTAAGCAGGCGTTCAAATTACACGGAGCAAGTATGAGCAACAAATTTATATCCAGCTGGTTTATTTCTTCTTTAGCGCATGACAATGTAGTAAAGGGGATGATTAGAAAGAAAGTCGAAAAACAGTACAATCAAAGAATTGTAGATATAGATGAGTTCTCAAACACCTTAAGAAAAATGTATGAAGACTTTGATGCTGATGGTTACGACGTAATTAATGTTGTTCCAATTCAGCAGGGGCAATCTGAGCAATCAATAGGGCATACTAAAGAAGTTTTTTCAGAGTCAACCTATCTCGGTGATGTTGGCTTCTCTATCACAAGAGGCGCGGTTGTTATAGGTAAGAAGCGAGATTAAGAGCTTTATCACTATAAACAATGCTTACAGTTAGGCAATAGGTCTTTGAAATTTTAATGACAGTCAAAGCATGAGGGAAAAATGCCAGAGATATGTAGATTTATGGGAATCGTAATTTATATGTACAGGGAAATAGGGGGAAAGCATCATTTCCCACATGTACATGTAGATTACTCAGGGAGAAAAGCAGTTTTTAATATAGCTACAGCTGAATTAATGGAAGGCAACTTCCCTCGCAGGGAAAAGAAATTAGTCGAAGCCTGGATTGAGCTTAGAAAAACCGAACTGCATACAAACTGGAATAAACTTAATGTGCCTACTGGCACTCCAAGCTTCTTTAAGATAGAACCACTGAAGTAAAGGTAAAATATGTCTGATTTAGAAAAATGGGTTATTAAGAGCTTTAATATTATAGGCGACTATACAATTGAATTACATTTTGCCGATGGAAAAAAGCAAACAATTAATTTTGAGCCAGTTATAGGTAAGGGATGGATGACCAGCCTTAAAGATCAGGCGTATTTCAAGAAAGTTAAACTTAATGACGGTGGCAACCTTGAATGGCCTGAAGGTCAAGATTTTAATCCAGAAGCACTTTATGACTGGCCTAGATTCGAGCAAGCATATATTGATGATTTAAACTCAATGTAGAGCTACTAAGCTTTTTTATCCAATGCAAAAGTGCCAGCACAAACTGGCACTTTAACTGAAACTAAGGGCAAGACTGTCACTAGCAAAGCGATTTTGATCCTTCATCAACTTCAATCCAAGCTCTACCTTCTTAGCTTTATCCTTCAGCACAGATTTTCTACTTTTTAATTGTGACTGAATATCTCTAATCTCATCTATCTTCATTTCGCTTTAAAATCCTTTTTACATGTATCTCAATAGGGTTTGTAAGCTTGCCTCTCGGCTCATTATCGACATCTTTTTTTGCAAGCTCTTTCAGCTCTTCTATCTCTGGACGTAGTTTTTTAAGAGATCTTTTTATCTCTTCTCGCCCTTCTTTTGTTGTTGGATCATGTTTCATAACAACCTTCTCTTTTTCATCTGTCCGGGCATCTTTTGATGGTAGTAGGTGCGAGGACCAAAACCTACTGACTTATACTAAAAAGGGAGAAGGAAAGAATACACCGCGCTTGGGACCCTATGAGGCATGGATGCCGATTAGGAGCTTACAGGGATGTATTCACAGCGTGTCTCGAGTGCGGTGTATTCTTTCCTTCCACCCGAGTAGTGAGCCTCTTCTAAATGGGCAAAAGGCTCAATTACCCATATTTCATCTGCACCGACAATATCAGCGAACAGGGTCGCGGCAGCAGAGATTACCGGAAGAGATCTCATCCCCAAAGGACTAGGCCTTACCGGTGTTGATTCAATAAAGTCCAAGCGTACTTTTGAGCCGGCTCTAGAAGTTTGACCATATGCCAGCGCACCCAATGTCCCAGCTGAAGTAAGAGCAATTTCGAACCGATTTGGCTTATTTTGATAAGATTTAAATAGCTCAACCCAATCCCAACCACCCCTATCTCTTCTATATCCTTTGCCTTGAAGGTTCTCCCAGTTATTTGCAAGCTGGCAATCTCGCAATGTCACTCCTTTTGCATTAACACCAAAATCATTTCGAATTTCTTCAAATACAATTTCCCGGATAGCATTATATTTCTGCTCCTTTACATTGTGATCATGGCGACGTGGATACACGCATACTCTCCTTTATATAATTAACCCATGGTGCTTCTTGCAGGGATAAGACTTACAAGTTTATCCAGGAGTATGAGGAGCTAGAATCATAAGGAAATTTAAAAAATAGTTTTATGACCACCTTGAGAACCAGGTCTCATCCAAGTATACATACAATAATTAATAGGCTAATTACTTATACGCAACGTACGTACCATCTAAGTGTGTTTATCACTTTTATTTTCAGTGCAAGAATACAATTCTCCGCAATCAGGGAAAGCTATGGACTCACCCCCGCACGGAAGGCAAATGGAAAAAAACGTACAATTTATAATTCAATACGTGGTTAATAGGTTTATTTATGGGTATTTAAAAATACATTCCAGAAAAATTTAAAGACTTAACTGATTATAAGTGCCTGAAAAAATTATTGAAAATGGATAGGGAGGGTCACCAAAACAGCCCCTGAAGCACTCACACCATCTAAAGAAGATTTAAAAATATGAAGAAAAATGAAAGTCTTGGTCTATTTAGCACAGTGCAAAAATAACAGCATGAACTGATGTCTTTGCTAATATGAAGAGACAATACCGTTCTTTCAATACTCCACCCCACTATATTGAATAGCGCTCAATTTTCTCCGCTCAAACGTCCAAAATATTTGACCAAGAGAAAAACACTCTCGGCTTAGACCTGGCAATTTATTCTGCAAGCACCATTATTTCTTACTCTGTAGGCGCCGTAACTTGAAAGCCGTTTGCACTCTCATTCATCAAGCGGGCTCCACCAGCAACGTAAAGCTTACGCAGGCCCTCACTCTAGCTAAGTGGGCTTTGCTGTAATGGCTCCACCCTAACCCATCGCTCAGGAGCAACAAGCCACTGCCGCAGCACGCAGTAATCCACGTCTCCAAATACCCCAGCCTTCCCCAAAAATTTATGGTATTTTCTATCGCTTAAAACGGCGTCACAAAATCAAAATGCCTATTCCAAGTTATCAACAACTCTTCCGCCCGCTCTTAGCAGCCATAGAAGATGGCCGTGCTCACCAAATGGCCGACCTGCACGAGCGCCTAAGTACATTCTTTGAGCTAACCCAGGAAGAAATCCAGAGGCGTCTCCCCAGCGGCCGCCAAACCTATTTCCGCAACCGTCTCGGCTGGGCCCGCACTTATCTAGGCAAAGCAGGACTTATCGAAATCCCCGCGCGCGGTAGCTGCAAAATTACCGACCGCGGTCGGCAAGTATTGGTCGACTGCCCCAATGCCATTAGCAACGCCTACCTGCGCCAATACCCGGAGTTTGTAGAATTCACCCGCGGCTCCCGTGAAACCGCTGATAGACCCCAGGCAACCACCACCGACAACGACCTAACCCCAGAAGAACGGCTACGCAGCGCCCATGCCGAGCTCAAAGACACCCTGGCAGACCAATTGCTTACCCATATCAAGCAGTGCAGCCCGCAGTTCTTTGAGCGCTTAGTCGTCGACCTGATGCTCGCTATGGGCTACGGCGGTACCGCCGAAGACGCGGGCCTTGCCACCCAATACAGCGCCGATGGCGGTATTGATGGCATTATTAAGCAAGATCCGCTGGGACTAGACAGTATCTACCTGCAAGCCAAGCGCTACACCGAAAACACCATTGGCCGCCCAGAGATACAAAAATTCTGCGGCGCATTGGATATGTGCCGCGCAAAGAAAGGGGTATTTATAACCACCAGCCGCTTTAGCCAGGAAGCCCAAGCATTTGTCGGCATGATTGAAAAGAAAATTATCCTGATCGACGGCGACAAACTCGCCGACCTAATGATCACCTATGGACTAGGTACTAGCGTCAAAGAAACCCTGACCCTACAAGCCATAGACTCCGATTACTTTAGTGAAGACGATTAATACCGGCTCAAGCAAGCCCCAACAATCGATGCAAGTACTGACGAACACACCGAACAACCACAAGATTTAACCAATAGTCGTAACTCAATGACCAACAGCGAAGAACAACAGTTTCTCAACGACCTCGAGAAAAAACTCTGGAATGCCGCCGACAAGCTGCGCTCCACCCTGGATGCCGCCCAATACAAACACACCGTACTGGGCCTGATCTTCCTCAAATATGTCTCCGATGCCTTCGATATCCGTCGCGCTGAACTCAAGCAGCAGCTCACCAATGCCGACCACGACTACTTCCTCGACCCAGAGGACTTTGGCGGTGCCGACAGTGAAGAATACGCAGCAGAAATCGATATCGAACTGGAAGTGCGCGACTACTACCTGGAAACCAATACCTTCTGGGTGCCGCATCAGGCCCGCTGGCAGTTTCTGCAAGACAACAACAAGGCCGTAATCGGCGGTGCCGAACTCAGCTTTCAGGACGAGAAAGGCCAGGACAAAACCCTCAAAATCAGCTCCGTCGGCCACCTGATTGATAACGCTCTGGAGGCCATCGAAGCCGACAACCCCAAGCTCAAAGGGGTACTCGACAAGCGCTACACCCAGCTGCAAATCGACCAGTCCAAACTGGGCGAGCTGATCGACCTGATCGCCACGGTGCCGTTTAACCACGCGAGCCTGAACAGCAAAGATATTCTCGGCCACGTCTACGAATATATGCTCGGCCAGTTTGCCCTGGCCGAGGGCAAGAAGGGTGGCCAGTTCTATACGCCCAAGTCTATCGTCAGCCTGATTGTGCAAATGCTCGAACCCTTCAAGGGCCGGGTGTACGACCCGGCCATGGGCTCCGGCGGTTTCTTTGTGCAGTCCGAGCACTTTATTACCGAGCATCGGGGCAAGATTGGCGAAGTCTCCATCTACGGCCAGGAATACAACCACACCACCTGGCAGTTGGCCGCGATGAATATGGCCATTCGCGGTATCGACTTTAACTTTGGTAAAGAGCCAGCCAACACCTACACCAACGACCAGCACCCGGACCTGCGCGCCGATTTCGTCATGGCCAACCCGCCGTTCAATATGAAGGAGTGGGATACCGGCATCGCCGAGGATGACAAGCGCTGGCAATACGGCAGGCCGCCATCGGCCAATGCCAACTTCGCCTGGCTGCAACATATGCTCTACCACCTGGCCCCCAACGGCAGTATGGGCCTGCTGCTGGCCAACGGCTCCATGAGTTCCAACACCAATAACGAAGGGGAAATCCGCAAGCGCCTGATTGAGGCCGACCTGGTGGAGTGCATGGTGGCCCTGCCCGGCCAGCTGTTTACCAATACCCAGATCCCCGCCTGTATCTGGTTCCTGAGCAAAAACAAAGGGGCGCGCACCTCCGCCGCTGGCCGAAAGCTGCGCGATCGCCAAGGTGAAGTGCTGTTTATCGACGCCCGCAACCTGGGTTATATGAAAGACCGGGTACTGCGGGATTTCACCCAGGAAGATTTAAACCAGGTTACCGAGACCTACCACAACTGGCAGGTAGGCGAGAATTACGAAGATGTACCAGGCTTTGTCAAAGCTGCCAAATTAGAAGAGCTGCAAAAGCACGATTTTGTGCTGACTCCGGGGCGCTATGTGGGTGCGGCTGCGGAAGAAGATGATGGCGAACCCTTTGCCGAGAAGATGGCCCGTTTAACCGGCCAGCTAAAAACGCAATTTGCAGAATCGGATCGTTTAGAAGCGGAGATTAAAAAGAACTTGGCGGGGTTGGGTTATGATGTCTGATCATTGGACAACGATTGGCGAGGTTGCCCAAGTCTTCGACGGACCACACGCTACACCCAAAAAAATAGAAAAAGGCCCTTATTTTCTAAGCATTTCTAGTTTAGAAAATGGTTCACTCGACTTGTCTAAGTCAGCGCACCTTAGTGAACACGACTTTGCGAAGTGGACAAAAAGAGTTACCCCGGAAGAGGGCGACGTGCTTTTTTCTTATGAGACTAGACTGGGAAATGCTGCTCTCATGCCCGGTGGGATTGTAGCCTGCTTAGGAAGGCGAATGGGACTCCTTCGACCAAACCGTAGTAAAGTAATTCCTGAGTACTTACTTTACGCATATCTATCGCCTGCCTTCCAGGAAACAATTAGAGCAAATACTATCCACGGAGCAACGGTTGATCGCATCGCTCTTAAAGAAATGCCCAGATTCCCTATTCGGATTCCACCAATAGGAGAGCAAGCTAAGGTCGTTTCTATATTGAAGTCATTAGATGAAAAAATTGAAATCAACCGCCAAACCAACCAAGCCCTGGAACAGATCGCCCAGACTCTATTTAAAAGCTGGTTTATCGATTTCGAACCCACCCGCGCCAAAATCGCCGCGAATCAGGCCGCCCAGCTGCGTCAGCAGGGCCAAAGCGACAGCGAAATTCTAAGCAAAATCCAGCAAGAACCACGCTGGACCAGCGCCCAGGCCGCCATCATCTCCCAAGGCAACCCCGAGCAAGCCGCCATCGCCGCCCTTAACGGTGGCCAAGCCTACGATACCCTAAGCGAAGCGCAACAAGCCCAACTTAAAACCACCGCTGCTTTGTTTCCGGATACGCTGGTGGACTCGGAGTTGGGTCAGATTCCAGAGGGGTGGGAAGTAAAAACCCTAGACAAAGTCACATCTACAATTATTGATCACCGAGGTAAAACTCCAAAAAAACTAGGAGGCGACTGGGTAGAAGAAGGCTATCCAGCTGTATCAGCAAAAAACATTAAAGGTGGAAGGATTACTAGACATGAAACCATCCGCTTTATTAATAACGAGCTATACGCTAAGTGGATGAAGGTCGAAATAGAAAAAGGCGACATTTTATTGACCTCTGAAGCGCCCATGGGAGAGATGTATTTTATTGCCGACGACACAAAATATTGCCTAAGCCAGAGGTTATATGCATTAAGAGCAAACAAAATAAATATGACTCCAAGTTTTTTATACTTATGGCTTCAGACCTCTATAGCTCAAGCTGATCTGGAAGGTCGAGCCACTGGCACCACGGTTGTCGGCATTAGGCAAACTGAACTGAGGAAGGTTAACACTCTAGTACCACCATTTGAACTCTTAAGCACATTCGAGAGCAATATGATATCAGTTTTTGAAAGGCGAAATATCAATGAGCTGGAATCTCAAAACTTAACTTCTTTGCTAGATAGCCTATTACCCAAGTTGCTAAATGGACTCTTTTAAAAAGCAGGATAAGTAAAGGATTATGGCAGGGATGTTTCATAGGACCAAAGATATTATCGATCGCACAGCAGATCGATATCGTTTAGAGCGAACTTTTTTGGCTGCAGAACTCGCTTATGACGAAAAAGAAACAGGGTTACTTATCGGCCATTCGAAGGCGCTCGTTGAAGCTGTTTGCAAATCTATCCTTGATGAATATAAAACTGAATATGCATCGGATATTAAAGTCGGAAAGCTAGCGAAAAAGACGATGGATGTCTTTGAGGTGGGCAAGGGGCTGGACAACAAAAAGAAGACTACTGAAGCGTTTAAAAAAATAATTAATAGTTCGGCCTCACATTTTGAAACAGCTGTACAAGGAATTGGAGAATTAAGAAATGACTTCTGCCCACTTGCACACGGAAAATCAGCCAACCACGTCCCCTTAGACATACATTATGCAGAGTTTATTGCCAAACAAGCAGATTCAATAGTGGGATTTATTTATGATCTCCGGGAATCATATATTACGGCAGAACCCAAGTCCGAGCCTGTCAGAGATTCTGATTTTGATGCATTCCTAGATGATGAATTCGACTCAGTTGTTATCTATGAGAATACTTATTTACCATCAGAGATACTATTTAACGTAGCACCAAACGAATATCAGAAAGTTTTTGAGGAACGCAATGAGAGTTTGGAGGATGCCATATAATGATCTCAGAGGATTTGTTAGAGAATACTTGTATTGCTTGGTTTGAACAGACAGGGTACGACTACATTAGCGGCTACGATATCGCCCCCGATAGCAATACCCCGGAGCGCAACGACTACCGCCAGATTATCCTGCACGAGCGCCTGCTGAGCCGATTGGAAGTTATCAACCCCCAGGTGCCAATATCCACCCTTGAGCTAGTCACCCAGCAGATCGCCACACCAGAAACGCCTACCCTGATCAAAAACAACAAAAAGTTCCACCAGTGGTTGCAGGAAGGGGTCAAGGTCGAGTTTAAGGATGCCAACGGCGAGGTAGTGACCGACTATGTAAAGCTGGTGGACTTCGCCAATACCAAACACAACGAATTTTTGGTGGTCAACCAGTACACCATTATGGGTACCAAGGGGAGCCGCCGCCCGGACATTATTGTATTTATCAATGGCTTGCCGCTGGCCGTGATTGAGCTGAAAAACCCCGCCGACAACAGCGCCGATATTTGGTCCGCCTACCAGCAGCTGCAAACTTACAAAGAAGAAATCCCCGACCTCTTTATCTTTAACCAGGCGCTGGTCATCAGCGATGGCCTCGATGCCCGCGTCGGCTCCCTCACCGCCAGCAAAGAGCGGTTTTTGCCCTGGCGGGTGGTCAATAACGAGCACGACAAACCGCACTTTGAATATTTCTTAGAAACCCTGGTAAAAGGCTTCTTTAAGCCCGAACTGTTGTTGGACTATATCCGCCACTTTGTGCTGTTTGAGCAGGACGGCGATCAAATCGTTAAAAAGATCGCCGGTTATCACCAGTTCCACGCGGTGCGCCAGGCAGTGAAAGCGACCGTGATTGCCGCCGAGCGATCCAGCACGGTGACTGAACCCCGAGCGAACTATGCCGATAAAGTAATACCCGGTTCCGGCAAGGCCGGGGTGGTTTGGCACACCCAGGGCTCCGGCAAGTCCATCTCCATGGTGTGTTACGCCGGCAAATTACTGGCACAGCCCGCCATGAATAATCCCACCATCGTGGTGGTCACCGACCGCAACGATCTGGATGGCCAGCTGTACAACACCTTCTGTATGGCCGCCGATGCCCTCAAGCAGACCCCGGTACAGGCCGGCGACAGAGACGAGCTGCGCCAGATACTCGCCGCGCGCCAGTCCGGCGGTATCGTGTTTACCACGGTGCAAAAATTTGCCCTACTCGGCGAGGAAACCAGCCACCCGGTGTTAAGCCGCCGCCACAATATCGTGGTGGTCAGCGACGAGGCCCACCGCAGCCAGTATGGCGACAAGGCCAAGTTCAACGCCAAAAAGGGCACTTACACCTTCGGCTATTCCAAGCATATGCGCGATGCCTTGCCGGCGGCCTCGTTTATCGGCTTTACCGGTACCCCAGTCGACTCGGCCGATAAAGATACCCGCGCGGTATTTGGTGAGTATGTCTCCATCTACGATATTCAGGATGCGGTAGACGATGGCGCCACGGTGCCCATCTACTATGAATCGCGCCAGGCCAAGCTGGATATCCACGCGGCCGATATCGAGGCGCTGAATGAGAATGTCGAAGAAGTTATTGAGGACGAAGAAGATGTGGCCGAGCGGGAGAAAACCAAATCCCGCTGGGCCACGCTGGAAAAACTCGTTGGCAGCCAGCCCCGGGTGGAGCAGGTGGCCAAAGACTTAATCCGGCATTTCGACAGCCGCACTGCCTCCATGCCCGGCAAGGCCATGATCGTGGCTATGAGCCGCGAGATCTGTGTCGACCTCTACGATGCTATCGTCGCCATCAAGCCCGACTGGCACCACCCAGACACCGACAAGGGCGCGATCAAAATTGTGATGACCGGTTCGGCGTCAGACAAAGCCAAGTTGCAGCCGCATATCTACAACAAGGAAACCAAGAAAGCATTTGAAAAGCGATTTAAGGATGTGAACGACCCGTTAAAGCTGGTGATCGTGCGGGATATGTGGCTCACCGGCTTCGATGCCCCCATCTGCCACACCATGTATATTGACAAGCCCATGAAGGGCCACAACCTGATGCAGGCCATTGCGCGGGTTAACCGGGTGTTTAAAGACAAGCCCGGCGGCTTGGTGGTGGACTACATCGGCATTGCCAGCGAGCTGAAGCAGGCACTCAAGACCTATACCGGCGCTAACGGCAAGGGTAAGCCCACCCACGACGCCCATGAAGCCTACGCCATTCTGCTGGAAAAGCTCGGCGTACTGCACGATATGATGCACGGCTTTGATTACAGCCAATACGAGACCCAGGCCCTGCAACTGTTGCCCGGCGCCATGAACCATATTCTCAGCCTGAAAAACCCCGGCAGCGGCGAACTGGATGGCAAACGGCGCTTTCTCGATGTGATGGCCGCACTCAGCAAGGCCTACACCCTGTGCAGCACCCTGGAGGACGCCGCACCCTACAAGAAAGAGATCGCCTTCTGGGGTGCGGTGAAAAACGCCATCAGCAAATTCACCACCATCGACAAACGCCGCACCGATGAGGAAAAGAACTCCGCACTCAAGCAGATTATCGACAATGCTATCGTCGCCGACGGTGTGGATGATATCTTCAGCATGGTGGGCCTGGACCGCCCGAATATCGGCTTGCTGTCCCCTGAATTTATGGAAGACGTCGCCAATCTTAAGGAAAAAAACCTGGCCGTTGAGCTGCTCGAACGGCTACTGCGCGACGAAGTAAAAGCGCGTATGAAAACTGATGTGGTGTCGGAGAAAAAATACTCCGACCGCATTATGGAAGCCCTGCGCAAATACCACAATCGCGCCATCGAAACCGCCCAGGTGATTGAAGAACTGATCCAGATGGCCAAGGACATGGCCGAAGATGCGCAGATGGCGGAAAACTCCGGTCTCAATACCGACGAAATCGCCTTCTACCGCGCCTTAATCCAAAACCAGTCGGCGGTAAAAGAGCTGGGCGATAACAATCTGCGCGAACTCGCCAAATACGTTACCCAGCAGCTGCGCAAATCCACCACCGTGGACTGGCAGGTGCGCGACAGCGTGCGCGCCAAACTGCGCAACCTGGTGCGCCGCGCACTGCGCAAATGGAAATACCCACCGGATGGGGCGGATGAGGCGGTGCAGCTGTGCTTAAAGCAGGCGGAGACATTGAGTCATAGCTGGAGTGCTTAGGTCTATCACCCGGGTGAACCGGGGGTCTACGGCAAAGTGGAGCCTGAAGAGGCTTATGGCAGCCTCTTGGGCAAGGCCTCTTAATTAGGCTTAAGAAAAAGCGGCCAGAACGTAGGGAAATTGGTGGGGGACTCCGAGCCAAGCAGCCTGTACTTGCCGGTGATTATGATGAATATTAATAAACTAGTGAAAGGTCTGCCGTCAGGCAGTTCATCCTCTCGCATTCATCCTTATTACTGCTAACCTTGAGCCTGCAGACCAAGTAGCTCGATAATCGGCGCAACTTTAAGAAACTAAAAGAAAGCAGATTCCATGTATAGTCTTAAATAGTGTTGCCCCGATTAGCGCCCTTACCTTCAATTCACATTAGCGACAACATCTAAGAAGTGAACTATAGGCAAACTTAACTCTTTACACTCAGGGGTTTTGAGCAACGAAAAACATACCAGGCTTGAGCGGCCCAGGAAGAGCCGAGGAGATAATATTAAAAATCTTCCGCTTATCATTTTTTAAGAGGACATTTTTATTTGAGTGCTCTGAAAATCTATAATCAAAATGGTTTTCATATCTAAACTTTAGCAGACTAAAGCCTAGCTCTGCCAAATAAAAAATCAATTCCTTTTTGGTATACTCACGGAAATGCCCTGGGTTGTTATGATTTTCTCGGATCAACTCATATGGATTTCTACCAAATATAATCTTCAGCCTTTTATGTAGAGCAACGGCATTGGGCGTTTGTATTATAATAACGCCTCCTTTATTTAGAAGAGTCTTAAGAAAGCCTAAAACCTGACCTGGGGAAGTATATAAATGCTCAACAACTTCAGAAAATATTATTATATCGTATTTAGGGACATCCCTTCTCCACAATGACCTATCTCTACAATCATTTAAATTAAAATTAAAGTGACGGGAGATAGAATTATCACTTTCGCGCTCAAGACCTAATGTGTCTACATTTTGAAACTTACTGATCAGGACTTCAGTAAAATCAGACCTACCAATATCTAAGATTCGAAATCCATCTTCATGATAATGACTAACGGTATCAAATAAAATTTCAAATCTAGGGAAGTGATATCTCAAGTATCCACTAAGAGCTCGCCTTTCGAGCAAACCATATAATTCTTCAGCCATAAATATCCGTTTTAACATAACATACAATTTATCATAGTATCAGATTATTTCTAGCGATAAAGCTAACTCTGCCATATTAGTGGCAGCTATTAATGACGCACAAATGATACGATCGAATCACTTGGATGCATATTTTTATTATTTACTCTACACCATTACCGAGTCATTCTTTATTTAAACCATACAGGCAAGATAAAATCTTTCCCCACCTTCCATATTTGTTTGTGATGATAAAAATCAAATAAAATTAAAATGATCGCAAGCTACGCCACCCAAGAAAGGCAGGATCATGAGTTGAAAGTAGCAGCCGATATGCACTTGCACTCAGCATAAGGCACAAAAAAATTTTACCTGCTTTCAAAAAAATGTCTCTAATGAAACTAAAAAAGAAATAATATAGGACAACTTTTGAGGACAAAGCAAAATTCAATCTTAATTTTAAAAATAATAATCCCCTATATACGGCAAGTTAAAATCTAGACTACTACAATAACCGACACACATGATGATAACGAAGAAGACCAATTGACTATATACCAGGCAAATTCCACACCAACAAGCCAGGAATTTCATGGAAACTCATTCCCGCCACCTGCCATGAAAGAACGATACCAGATCGTAGCTCCCCACGAATAAAGTTATTCAGCTCAGTAGTTTTTACTATAATTTTGTGAGAATACTTATCTCTCGCTATTGTATCTGCGGCATGGGGTTCAGATTAATTTCGTCATGAAGGTACTTGATCGTGAACTGAAAAGCGCTGACTCTAAATAAACTACTAAACGAATGAAACTTAAGAAATATAAAAACCGCTCAGTTGCTAAATAATTTACCACTGAGGGCTTCCAAGGAAAATGTTTAAGTACTTGCGTTCGCTGAAGTTTCGAGCGAGTATGTTTGCATCAATTATACTGACAATCTAAGTATTACTTCCCGTATGGCCCACTAGTTCAGCATAAATATACCTGAAACCCGAAGGTCTCAGGTTTCAAGTAATCAAATGGAGATACACCTATATAGAAAATTGGGATTCAGAAAAGTAGCCAGCTCTTTTACGATAACGTGAAGTGCCGGATGAAAAACCAATTTTGTAAGGTCTCTTTAGTTATTAAAAACACCTGATTTGCTACTGATATCAGATTCTGACATGTTATATTTTTTGACTACATCGCCCTCAAACATAACTACGAGTTGTTTTTGTGTTCCTGATGTAGAACCCCCAAACCAACCTACAACTGGAACATAGCTCACTGCGTCAACTTGGCTTTCCGTCAAAAAATAGTGCCAAATTTCTTTCCCACTATCAGTGTAGCTGGTACTATTCGGAGATCCAAACATAGACTTAATATCAGATTTAGTGGTTACACCTTCTGTAATTTTTTCTTGAACACTAGTTTCGCTTTCCTCTTTTAGAGCCTGATTACCACCAGAAGAAGCACATCCACCAATAAATATTGAAAGAAATGAAGCTAATACTACATTTTTTTTATTTATCATTTTTAATTTCCAACTTGAGGTTTAAGAAGGCACGAATCTTAAAACAAACAAAAATCGAAGAACAGATGATTAAAAAGCACAGCTGTGCCACCTAAATAGAAAATGGAGCTTTCGCCCCACTTACAGCATTTTTTTGACTACAAAAAAGCCAAATTGCATAAAATTATAAGGAATAAGCTATACGTAAGTACCAAGCCTGTAAGATTTTGTAATTCAATACACCATAAGAGCGCCTACCGAATAGTTATTCTAGATTTAGCGCATCTCTAAAAATTAGACAATTTAAAATATTCTGAACTAGATAGAACTACTATTAAAGAGTTTTTAACATCTGGCGAAATACATTCGCCTTATGAAAAGCCTATTTTTATAAAAACTTTATATCTACATCTAGCTTAATATACAACACACTCAACACGCGAAAATAACCTGTCTACTTTTGGAATAACTAATACGGGTAAGAATCATGAAATACCCACTTTCGGACATCAATTCCATCTTAAAACCTAAATATATAGTGCTCAGAAGTACAAATAATTTATGCCAACTTTATCAATATACCGAAATACTGAGGTAGTCGAGAAGAAAATGAGTAAGTTAGGTATATAAGATTTTAAAGTAAGCAGGCAAAACCTAAAAACCAAGCAACAGTAAGACTTTGATACTCACTAGACCAAGAAAAGCAATGAGAGATGCTACAGATAAAATAATTAAATCTGCATGGACAACAAATATAAACTGATACGTGAATATGAGGTAACCACAGCTGATATGCATACTTCATAGGAGTTTGCATTACTGTATGACTATACTCGAAAAATTTTGTACGGACAGCTCTTTTACATCGATAAGTTAAAGAGCACACTGGAGGCGATGAACTACCTTAGTTTAGTTCTTTGGAAAGAGGGATAAAAAATCAATCGCTAAATATCTAGGAGAGCATTGTGCATGTACTTGGATTCATGGGAGGTAACCAGGGCAGAGTTCTCGCTCGAACCATTGGGCTTGTGCGTGACTGCATTAAGATTGATATGGTGAATTTAGTTTTCGGCAGACGCCGATTTGTCGAGTTATTCAGCCTAATTTCGCTAGCCTTATAAATAAAGGAATAAAATAACTGTGAATCTTTATCTAGGGTGACTGAAAAGTGCAATGGCTCCCATTAGCTCAGAAATCCCCTGCAACCCTTTACCACAGCCTGAGCCTAAGTATTTAGTGGGGTTCGATTGTAATTCCAGTCTATCGGGCTACCTCTCAGGCCCAGGCCGGTGGCACTAATAAATATATACACCACATTCACTGTCTAGACTCACAATTAAATTTTTCAACATGCGCTTTTTGTAGTAAAATATTCTACTGATTGCTTTCTTCTGCATCAAGTGCAGGCTCAACAAAGCCATCAATAATAGAAAAATTCTTGCTTTATATCAGAGGTGTATAGATGTCAGCGGGAAAGCCCAATAGAAATATTCATATTATCTACGGGAGCATTCTCGTTTTAATTGTGTTGAGTTTTTGCTTTTTGCTATATAAAAGTGAAAAAATTGGCTCTTTACGTATCAAAGTGGGAAATAGCGAGCTAGAACTACAAGTGGATGGTAACAACAGTGCAGTTTCAATTAGAGCTGTACTGGACAAACTCTTTCAGGACGAAGAAGCTCGGCGTGAATCCAAGGCGTTACTTAAAGAGTTTGGCAATTTCTATTTACCCACAGATCCTGAATTAATTGGAGAAATTGAAAAACAACCTATTAAATCTGATGTTTCTCAACGTTTGCGCGAGCTTCTCTATGGATTGAAAGGGCCTTTTGATCGACAGGCTCACAGCTACTACGATATCAAAAGTGTGCAGGTTGTCGATGCGATTAGAGATTTGGAATTTAACCACCCGGTGTCTAAAGGCCTACGAGAGATGCTAATTTACAGACGTGGCCCCTTTGAAGAAAGATCTAAAGAAGTACTGCTAAGCGTTCCCGCAGGCAATAGTATTCCATCAGGAAGAGCGGCATCCTGTCGCGGCAATGATTTTTTCAGGCGGGAAATTCGTATTTTTAATACTCAGCGAACAAATTCAATTTCCGTCTTTGTCAGCGGTAGTTTTCCTTGTACTGCTGACACTTCCAATGACATACATCGGCTAATTCAACTTTCCTATGCCGATATGAAGAACCTATTGGGAGATTCTCCTGTGGGAGCCAAGGAGCCCGCCCTTGCTGAGATCATGATGAATATCAATTAATTGGTGGAAGTTCAGCCGTCAGGCAGTTCATCCTCTCGCATTCATCCTTATTGCTGCTAACCTTGGGCCTGCAAAGGAATAAGAATAAAGGGAATCAAAGCATGGCCCAACCATTTCACCTTGAGCGTTTTGTGACGGCGCAAGAAAGCTCTTATGAAAGTGCCCTGAGTGAGTTACATAGCGGCCATAAACGCTCCCACTGGATGTGGTATATATTCCCCCAGATCTCCGGCCTGGGGCACAGCGCGACATCCGAACATTTTGCAATTAAAAACCTGGATGAAGCCCGGGCTTACCTGGAGCACCCTGTGCTCGGCCCCAGGCTCAAAGAGTGCTGCAAGGAGTTATTGCAACTGAATAATTACTCCGCTTACCAGATATTCGGCTCACCGGATGATGTAAAACTTAAGTCATCCATGACGCTATTTTCTATCGCCGATCCCAAAGACAAGCTATTTGAAGAGGTGCTGGAAAAATACTATGAAGGACAGAAGGACCTTCGTACTTTCGAGATACTGAAAGTTCCTGTCCAACATTAGTTACCTGCAAGGGTGGAGCTTTATGATCGGAAGGCTGGATGGCAATCATGATCTGAACCATTATATTGGCGTACAAGCTGTAGTATCCATACTCACAGAATCCACCACTCTACCCATATTAAATTTTCCCCACCATTTTAGGCCGAACCGATCAGCACCTCTTTCCCCCCAAAGAGACTGTAAATTTGCTACCCACCTTAGAACTCTCTCCATTCGATTTCTAATTGTTTTTTAACAAGGCTATTCCTAATCCAGCCTTGGACTCTCAACTTTTCGAAATCACGATTTGATACTAATCAATACAACCTGGACTTGGTCGATGTCTATAATGGTAACGGCAAATAAAATCCAAAGTTCAGTCAAATTAGTGACTTTCTATGGCACGAAGAGTCCCCCAAAAAATTGTCTTTATTGGCTCCAGTTCTATCTATGGAAAAGGTGATACAGAACTAGGCGGATTTGTTCAACGATTCCGGTTTCGGTTCGAAACTTTAGATCCCCATAATATAGTTTACGCTCTGGGAATATTCGGAGAGAACGCGAACTCTTTAGCCATAAGACTTTCCCGAGAACTGCCTCCAAGAAGGCCACACTTAATCGGGATATATCCTGGTTTCAATGATATTTGCCGCATCGGGGGGCCAAAGGCTGAGAACTCTGTAGCGCTGGACTCTTTCCGTCAAACAGTGCGACAGCTGTTACAAACTTCTAAAACCATCGCGCCATCCTTCCTAATGACAGGCATTCCGTTCGATGAGCAACGAACTACCCCCTTTCGGAATAGTGATAGCTATTTCTATCAGGCTGATGCGGACCTTTATAACCAAGCTATGAGAGAATCTGCCACTGCCGAAATAATCCCCATACTGGAGTTTGACAATTTATGGCGAGATCAGGAATTTATTACCCTTCTCTCAGAGGATGGCCTCCATGCAAATCCCAAGGGACATCAATTACTGTATGAACAGACTTGGGATTTTATCTCTAAAAATTACTTTTAGTATTTATAAATATTTTTCAATCAGATAAATTCTGAAAAAAATATAATGACTGTTACGATATTGAATAGTTTATATTTGTTTTTTTCATTTTATAAAGATCACCCATACTTTACATATGCCACTTTTTTCTATTTCAAGCTTCCTTTAGATACACTAGAAGTAATTAAGATTTTAAGATGAAATTTTCTATGGCCTTATTTGCATTGGCAGAAGAGGGCAGAACTTTGTTTGATACAGTCCTGGAGAAATACTACGAGGGTCAAAAAGACCCTCGTACTCTGGAGATTCTAGTTATGCCGCAATAGAAACCGGGAACCCTCATTTAAGCCATCACTTTGACAGTCAAGCCGTTTGGGCGGATTCCTCCTCCAGGTTGTCGCTGCCTAACAAGCGGTCCATCACCAGACAGGCTGTCAGATCCCCGGTCACATTGACTGCTGTACGGCACATATCGAGAATCCGATCCACCCCCAGAATCAGCGCAATACCTTCCGGTGGGACACCAATACCGGCCAGAATAGTAGCAAGGATAACAATACCCACTCCTGGAGTACTGGGAGACCCAATAGATGCTCCCACAGTGGTCACGGTGAGACCCACCAACTGTGCAGTGGTTAAGTCAATACCATATACCTGAGTTAAAAATACCGCAGCGATTACCTGATAGAGCGCCGTGCCATCCATATTCACAGTAGCGCCCAGGGGCACAATAAATTTGGCGATGGATGGTTTTACTCCCAGGGGACTTTCTGCAACTTTCATTGACAGCGGCATTACCGCAGCAGAGCTGGATGTGGAGAATGCCAGTAGCTGCACTCCGCTAATTCTCTGCAAAAATGTGATCGGGCCGACGGACGTCACCAGGGAAACAATGATCAGGTAAAAACTGAGAAGAATAAGTAACCCCAGAATTACGGTGCCCACATACACAGACATTCCCAGAATTGCAGTGAGACCAACGCGAATGGCGATATCTGCCAGAAGGCCAAATACGGCCAGGGGTGCAAACAGCATGGCCCAACCAACCACCTTAAGTGCCACCTCCTGAATAATGCCAAAAGCGTATACTGCGGTTTCCCGCTGCTTTTGCGGCAACAGCATCACTGCAACACCAATAAAAATCGCGTAGACCACCAGCTGCAACATATTGCGCATGGCGATACTTTCGTTGAGGTTGGCGGGAATCAATTCAGCAATACGCTCGGGAAGCGGTTTGGACTCCATAATCTGGGGGGCGCTCGCAACCTGCAACTCGGTAGCGGCGCTGAGCAGGGACTCATCGATATAGTCGCCGGGTTGGATCAACTGGACCAGGATAATGCCGATAATCACCGCAACGGTGGTAGTGCCGACAAAGTAGGGGGCGATACGCAGCCCGACCCGTTTAAGCTGACTGACGTTCCCGCTGCCACTGAGCCCCAAGATGATTGAGGACATAATCAGTGGTATCACCACCATCTGGATCATATTCAGAAAGATGGAGCCCGGCAGCTTAAACCAGCTGGCCAATGCCGCACTGAGATCCTGGCTCACCAGCGCGGCCCCTTCAGGAGATAGCAGCAGGCCGACAGTTAGCCCCAAAATCATGGCGACCACTATCTGCATCCACAGGCGAGTGCGCACCAGCACACCGAGGGATTCCACCATTCGGATCAGATAGAAATTTGTACCATTGCTCATTATTGGTATTCCGGATTACCTGAAATAGTTAGCGGCATTATCTCCCAGGGCCATTAAGGAAACCTGACGGTCAGATCAAGTCCTGGGCTTATAAGACAGTTATTCGACGCCATTTATTGATATCAATACCAAAAAGAGCGCTGAGACTCTCTTCGTCTTTCACTATTTGAAGCAACAATCGGGCCTGAGTTAACGCCTGGGTGGCCCGGGAGGTCCCCGATGGGAGAAATCGCACAGGCTTTGATTGCCGGCCAGGGCACAACCTCTCTCCCCTTTTAGGCAATGCAGGATATCGTTTTCTGCAGCGAGGTTGGCGTGGTAGTGGTAGCCCAGGTCTGCAAACTCATGGCCACGGCATTCGTCCAGGTCATCGGGCTCGCGGCCATCGGCATTCTCCCGCGCATAAATCAGATAGCCATCTATGGCGACACCGACAATCGCTGCATGGCTTGCGGCAGACGGGTAGGCTTGGCTGCAACCCAGGGCAGCGTGGTAGTGATAGCCCACATGGGGGTTTACATGACCACCGCAGGCATCCACTGGCGCTAAGGTATGTGCACCTAAAATTGCACCGATGGGCGCGGCGATATCAAATTTAACCCCATTAAAAGCGACCCCATAACCGGAAAAACCATCGGGATTCTGCTTTGACTTGGCCTTGGTAGGCTGTACGGGGATCAGGTAGCGGGTATGAAAATCCGGGCCCATATAGCTGGCTAAACATTCCACGCAGTAATTATTGTATTGCGGTGCAACATCTGGCCGCGCGGCCATCTCACAGGCCTGCTTTGAATCGGTAACTTTTACCTCCCCAGTTTTGGGGTCGTATAGGCTCCATTTTGGATCAGAGAAAAAGGTCGCAGCATTTTTAACGAAAGGTCCATCAATCGGCTCTATCTGCTGCTTGATAAACATCATGCCGCCAGACGTAATTGGATCGACAACATTGCGTGGGCACCAGGGCCCTATTTTATGTTTGGGTTCAGCCTTTACCACAATCATCCAGCATTGGGTCTTGCGCCCCTCAGAGAGGGTGCAATCCACTTTTTTAATTTCCTCAACCAGTGCGTCTTTGGCAAATAAGTGGGGGATGCCCATTTGCTCGGTAAAATCGGAATGAGCGTAAACAGAAGAGTTCAAAAATATCAGCAGAAAAAATGCTACACGCATGGCGACCACTACCTGAACACTTGGAATGCTCAAGTTTAGCAGCGCTACCTCCCTCGCTAAGGAGCCTCTGAGCAACTCCGTAATGCCTCTGCGGGTCTTGAAGGCTGCAGATGTTAGGCGCAGCTTGCCGCGAATGGCTCTAGCCCTTTGCAAGGGCTGCAACGCAGCAGCTGTGGCCTTCAAGGCCCGCCCTTCGGGGCTTGCAGAGCGATTCACACTCCGCGTTGCGGCTTCTTGAAAGGTCTAGATATTCCTGCGAAGCCGCGCCTTGATTGTGAATCGCTCTGCATGCCAGAGGTATCACGAAGTTATTCAGAGGCTCCTTAATTACTGGGAAATTGTTGTGCTAACAGGGCGCGAATCCACTTGTGCAAAGGGTCCTGACTGCTGCGAGTATGCCAGGCGGCAATCACATCAAACCCCGGGGGCTGTTCGACAATAGGCAGTGTTTTTAGTCGGGGATCAGGCAACAGTCGCGAGGGCAAAAAGGCAACGGTATTGGTAGAGGCAATGCACTCAGCTGCGGCGGCAAAAGAGGGGACAGACAGCACCACATTGCGCTCCAAACCAAACTGCTCAAACCAACTATCCGCCATGCCCCGCAGATCTCCCCTGGAAGGTGATACCACCAGCTGTGGCAAAGCCGCCAACTCTTCCATTTCCAAAGGCTGATTGGCGCTGTGCAGCATATCGGTGTGCTGACAACATACACAGACGTAGTGCTCCCGATACAACAACATGCTGGGGCTGTTATCCGGCACAAATCCCGGCGTGCTAAACACCAGATCCACTTCACCGGTTTGCAGTTGCTGGGCCATGCGATCAATCTCCAACTTAAGCACCACGACTTTTATATCCGGGGCCTGCTGACGCAGTTGCTTGAGGAGAACCGGCAGTACCACCCGCTGCTCAAAGTCTGTTGCACTGATGGTAAAGATGCCCCGATGCTGTGCCGGGTCAAATTCATCCGTACGCAGCAGCGCCGCGACATTGTTCAAGATCTCATCCAATTTGGGAGCCAGACGCTCGGCAAGAGGGGTGGGAATAACACCGTTGCTGGTGCGAATAAACAGCCGGTCATCAAAGATTTCCCGCAGGCGTTTCAATTGTTCACTGACTGTTTGCTGGCTCACACCCAGCTGGTCAGCCACCCGGGATAAGTTCAGTTCCCGCAAGATAGCGTTCATTAAGCGAAGTTGACGTAACTCCAGCCTCTCCAGCGGGTTCGCCCGATGATTTCTGCTCAAACCTGTATCACTCACAACTGTTACTTGGTTTTCATTGTATCCACGTAACCCTAGCATTGTGAGTAGATTGGCCCGTATGGCATCCACTTCGGTGGGGGGAGAGTTCACTATGCAAACCGCAGCCCGATCCTCCTTTCAGGATCAATTAGTTACAGCAATTATTCACTACGCTGATCCCAGTAGCGATCTGGTGTACGACAAGCGTTCAGAGGGCCCCGGGCCCGCCAATCTGGTCGAGAATGTTATTTCCCAGCAGGTTCACATCTACGATGGTCGCGCCCTGAAAACCGCCGGGGAGCGTTTTCGTCTCGATACCCAGGGATTTGAGCTTGTACGCCCTATGCTCGGCATAAACCTGCGCCAGCTGGATGATGCGCTACACGCGCTGGACCAACCCTCAGGGAGTAGCCCCAGCCCTGAGGAGCGCGACCAGTTGATTCGCACCCAATGGTATCCAGCTATTGAATCCTGGATAGGCGCTCACCTGGGTGCAGCAAAGGTACTGACCTTTGACCACACGTTGCGAGCCCAACCATCGACTGATGCGGCACCGGAGCTGAGTCGCAGTCGCCGATCCCCGGTGAAATTGGTGCACAACGACTACACACCCTGGTCCGCAGAGCGCCAGCTAAAGGAAACCCTGGAGGCCCGGGGGTACAAGCCATCAGATTATCCGCGCTACCAGTTTATTAATCTCTGGCTGCCCCTATTGCGCCCGGTGCAGGAGTCACCGTTGGCAATGGTGGACCTGCGCACTGTCGCCGCCAGTGATTTCCACAATATGCGATTAATTTACCCAGAGCGAAAAGGGCAGATTTCGGTGTTGAGTTTCAACCCGGTTCACCGCTGGATTTGGTTTAGCGACATGCAGCCCGGCGAAGGCATTTTACTGCGGGTCTTCGATAGCCAGCACCGAGGTGATGTAACCGGTGTTCCCCACTGCGCTTTCGACCTGCCGGGAAGTGCAGGGGCACCACGCAGAACCAGCCTGGAAATTCGCACTATTGTCCTGTTTGACCAATAACACCAACGCTTTTAAGAAAACACCCGGCCACTCAATAAAGTGGCCGGATTAAGTGAGACCCCATTATGGAAAATATACTTCGATCGATTGATCCACTAACCGGAGAGGCCATCGGATCGTTACCTGTCAGCAAGCCCCAAGATATTCAGGACATGGTGGAGAAAGCCCACAAAGCGCAGCGAGTGTGGTCGAGTAAATCTCTTCAGGAGCGGGTACTACTACTTCAGCAGGCTTACACAAAACTGAATGCGGAAGAGGGAGAGCTGGCACAACTTATCAGCCGTGAAATGGGCAAAGATGCCCGGCGTGCACAGTATGAAGCCGGCGGCGTAGTCCAAGGCGGTGCCTGGTTAGCAGGGGATGCCGGAGAGGCCCTGCGGGCAAAACGCAGTGGCGGTAGCGAAATTCAATATCGGCCACTGGGCGTTGTTGCGGTTATCTCCCCCTGGAACTATCCACTGGCCATGGCCAATAACCTGATTGTTCCCGCGCTGATCGCCGGCAACGCTGTGATTTTAAAACCTTCAGAAGAGTCGCCATTGGTCGCTGACTTATTGGTGAAAACACTCAATCAAACCCTGCCTCAGGACATTTTACAAATTGCTCACGGCGATGGCGCCACCGGTGAAGCCCTGGTGAAATCCCCCATCAATATGGTCGCCTTTACCGGATCGCGAACAACGGGCCAAAAAATTATGGCCAATGCCGCTCCGGCATTGAAACGCCTGGTTATGGAATTGGGTGGCAATGACCCGATGATCGTGTTGCAGAGCGCCAATATTCCCCAGGCTGCACAATTTGCCGTTGGCTCCAGTTTTGAGAATTCTGGCCAGATGTGCACCTCCACAGAGCGTATTTATGTGGACGAAAAAATTGCCGATAAATTCGAGAATGCCGTGGTGGCATTGGCGAAGCAGTATCGTGTCGGCGGGTGGCAGGAGCCACAGGTGGATATCGGCCCCTTGGTTAATCACCGCCAACATCAAAAGGTAGTGGAGCATATCCACGATGCCCTGAATAAAGGCGCAAAGCTTCTTCTAGGGGAGCGCGATCCACAGGTGCCGTTTATTCCGCCCACAGTTATCAGCGGTATTCGACCGGGCATGCTGGTGGAAGATGATGAGACTTTTGGGCCTATCGTAGCCATCGACCGCTTTAGCTCAGTAGACGATGTGGTCGAGCGGGCCAATAACTCTGTTTACGGTCTTGGTGCGGTTGTGTTTGGTGAAAGCAAACAGGCCGAGCAAGTCGCCAGCCAGCTGCAAGCGGGAATGATTGGCATCAACCAGGGCGCCGGCGGCTCACCTTGGGTGGGCGCCAAGCAAAGTGGCTTTGGCTTCCACGGTGGAGCTGAAGGGCACCGGCAGTTTGCCCAAATTACCGTTTTAAACCGCTAAGTTTTTGAAAAATTTTCCAATAGAAGTACAGCAGATGTCCACGACTGAAAGTATTGATACTGTCACCCACTTGGATGACTTCTTTGTTATCGCTCGCGAACCCGGAGCAGAACACCCGGCTCTACCCACCTGGGCTACACGCAGTAAAAACCCGGCGGCGCTGGCCGAACAAGCACCGCAACCGGTTTCACGACGAGATATCGCCGAGGTACCCGGAGCCTTCCAATTGCTCAATGTCTTTTCCAAAGACGAATGCCAAGGGCTGATTGATATCACTGAAGCGGTGGGTTATTTACCGGATGCAGCCGTCTCCCTGCCCCGGGAGGTCCGCCATAACGACAACCTGACCTGGGTGGTTGACGAGGTTACAGAGCGGCAGATCTGGCAGCGATGCCGAGACCTGGCGCAGGACTTAAATGGTTACTTTGGTGGAAGAGAGGCTGTTGGCATAAATCGGCGTTTTCGCTTTTATCGCTATGGTGAGGGAGATTTCTTCCAGTTCCACACCGATGGCGCCTGGCCCGGTAGCCGCATTGACAACAACCAGTTGATCACCAATGGCTACCCCGATCGCTATAGTGAAATGACGTTTTTAGTACTGCTGAGTGAAGATTTTGAAGGTGGCGCAACCCGATTCAGGGTGAATGCAGATGACCCCCTAAAACAACCCAGTCGGGACTCTTTATTAGACATCGATGTCCGCACACCTGCCGGAGCCGTACTGTGCTTCCCCCATGGAATGCATCCCTTACACAGAATTCACAGCTCTACTCCAATCACCCGAGGAATCAAATATATTATTAGAACGGATATTCTCTTCCTGCAGGAATAAATTCTCCAAGACTTGTTAAAAGGGAAAAGATGCTTCGGCTCACATCGAAGTATTAAGTGCTCCAGGCGCTAGAATTCCATTCGATTTCTACCTTGGAGCACATTCAGTGAAATTGCTTAATTATCTGGATAAACACTTCCTGACCAAAGAACAGCTTATTAAGGCTACTCAAATCAGCGAACTACAATTGCAGCGCTACCAGGATGAGGGTGTTATGCCAAAGCCCTCTTATAAGCTTAATATTCAATGGGACTGTGAATCCTTTTTTGGACCCCACTCCGAAAAACAGGCAGTTGAGTACTTTGCAAAAGGCTACGCCAGCTGGATTGGTATCATAGAGGCTAAGCAAGACTTTAACTCTATTTATCAATGCTTTGCTAATCGATATATGGCTAAAATAGCTCAATTGCAAAATTTAAGATACGAATCAAGAAACCCAAAATTTTCATCCGGAATTTCTCAACATATCGAAGAGGAATGGCAACACTTTATTGAGGGGACTTATGGATTATGTACTCGCAGTGGCCTGCCAGAAGATATAGCAGCAAAGGAGCTGGCTAGCACAGAAATCAATGCACTTCTTGCTCAAGATAATTTAAACCAAAAACAAATACATCGGCTTAATCGCTTTGTAGATCTTCTAGATGAAACCAGCGCATATTTTGCACCTCACGAAAGAAGTACAAGCTCAAGAACGAAGCTAATTGATATACCACGCCAGGAGTACAACTTAGGTTGTGCAATATAAATTTTTCTATACACCAATATCCCAGGGCAAATAATTATTCAATTACGGGGATAGGGTCCCCGATATACTCCGTAGAAGTTGCCCTCAGCAAAGGATGAGCTGTAAGTATTTTCCCCGAATACTCAACGGACGGTTTCAGGAATGGGCCAAAATCTTCTGTCAACTCCGTACAATTTAACCAGGACTCTACAAAATCTGGGCGATTGGGCGCAATCATGGGAAGTGACTTTTCATGGTAGCGCTTAGTGGCTGGGTGGGAGTCCAAAGTAATGATTGAGCAACTGAGTAAATTTCCCCAGATTTTATACAAACCACAAAAGAAAAAAGGTTCACCATAACTGAATTCTACCGGGTACTTGCCACCTTGGCTTTCCACCCAGGCGGTAGCGGGTATTAAGCAACGGGACTTGCGATATTCCGGTCTGGAGTCCAGTTTCTTCCAATTACTGTTGATGGACCAGTATTTTTTATGGGGCCGCCAAGTATCACCATGCCTTTCAAGATAGAGATGCCAAATGGCATTTTCTATTTCAGCAGAACCCTTCCGAGTAGTTACAATAGACACCTGCTGGGTGGGCCTCCGGCGTCTACCGTAAATCATATGTCCGGCACCCCGAATGTCATAGGTATCGAGAAAACGCTCCATACCCGCATGATCACTGACATCAAAGACACTACACACCCAGAGCCTCCCACTTATCCCGCTGAACTGGTTTTTTCAGTATATTCGGACAGCCACCTTAAATTACTCTCGATCCCTCTCATCTGGCACAAGGTTAACTCCAATTCCTTGCGCAAATCCACTCCCACAGCAACAGAAAACCGACGTACGTACTTTTCATAGTTCAAAATACTAATCGCGTACATAGGGCGATTGTCATAACTGGACCTATAGCGGCAGATACGAATCGGTTCACTATCAAAAACTATAACTCTGGGGCGCATAATTAAACACCTACAATACTGTACAAAAATACAGTATATCTTCATTTGACGTGAACCTGTCAAGGAAACAGAAGACTGAAGTCACTGTCACCATTACACGAACGCAATACTTTCCTTAGGAATTCGACATAAATAATTGGCGCGCCAGCCACCAAACAAAAAAATAAATAAATCTAAAATTCTGATATAAAACAGAAAATAGATTCCAATTATATATTACAAAATTGGGATTAATTCCTATAAATTCGCAATTGGAACATAACGAATGTCATAGGAATACTCTCCACTTAAAAGGTACACATAATGAAAATACGTAACATTTACGCAACAGTTTTATTTTCAGGATTATTGAGTCCATTTTCTGTTTGGGCTATTGACTGTGGAGATATTATTACAACACCAACCACTCTGGATAGGGATTTGCTCTGTGTGATAACGGAACAAAATGAAGTCGCTTTAACCATAGAGGGTCCTAGTGGAAGCCTGAATATGGACGGCTTTCAGCTTACCTGTGATGATGAAGAGGCAACGGGGCAGGCCGGAATACTGTTAACTGGTATTGGAGCCCAGGTATATGGTGGGATCATTGCGGCCTGTCGAGACGGGGTCAATGCGGAAGGGGAAGGCTCACACAGTATTTATTCTATGGAAATCATTGATACGATATTCGATGCCATCTACATAGAATCCAATAACAGTATTGCCAGGGATAATATTATCACCAACAGCGATCGCGGCGATGGCATAGAATTAAATGGTAACACTAATACCGTAACTCGAAATACCATAACGGGTATTGATAACTCGGGCATTGAATTAAGAGGATCCTTTAACAATATTAGTTTTAATGAGATAAGTGGAAGTGGCAATCAGGGAATCGAAGTAAATGGGCAATTTACCAATGTCTTCTCTAATATAGTGACCAACGGATTAAATGATGGTATTGCCGTAGGGGAAGGAGATGAATCTGACAATGCTGATTTTTCTACCATCTCACTAAATAACGTCTCAGGAAATTCTGGTTTAGGTATTCCGATTAGGCTTTCCTCAAATACTCTAGTAACTCAAAATACCGTAGAGAGTAATGGCGAAGGAGGTATCGGTATCTTTGTTGAGGGTAGTGAATTTAACAAGATTGTTCGAAATACCTCTCTCAATAACTCACCTTACGATTTGGAAGATGATACCGATCCGGGCGATTGCAGCGGCACCAATACTTGGGTCTTTAACACGTTTACCGCAGCAGAACCTGCATGCCTGGATTAAAATATCTATTGAAAACAGTGGGTAGCGAAAATGTAAAGTGTCTCGCTACCCATTGCTATCTACCTAACGATCACTAATTGGCCGCTATTTAATCTTAGAAGATCGCTCTTCATCCCTAAGCGTTAACACTTCATAGCCGTCACCGGTTACCAAAATCGTATGCTCCCATTGAGCCGATAGCTTTTTATCCTTAGTTACTACAGTCCAGCCATCTTTCTTAAGTTTAGTTTTACGATTTCCCTGATTGATCATGGGCTCAATGGTAAATGTCATTCCCTCCTGCAAAACTTCACCGGAACCAGGCCGCCCAAAGTGAAGAACCTGCGGGGCCTCGTGCATTTCCCGGCCAATACCATGACCACAATATTCCCGTACGACACTGAAGCCGTTGCGCTCGGTATGGCGCTGGATTGCATTGCCGATATCACCAAAAGTAACTCCCGGCTTTACCGTGGCAATACCGGCCCACATAGCTTCATAGCAGGTGGTTACCAGTTTTCTGGCAATAGGGGTCACGGTACCGATGCTATACATTTTGCTGGAATCCGCAATATAGCCAGATTTCTCCAGGGTAATATCCACATTGATGATATCTCCCTCCCGCAGTAGCTGCTTATCGCTCGGCATGCCGTGACAGACTACTTCATTGACTGAGGTGTTCAGGGCGTAGGGATAATCATATTGCCCCTTGCTGGCGGGGCGAGCATTGAGTTCATTGACAATAAATTCTCCTACCCGCTCATTAATTTGCATTGTCGAGACCCCCGGTTCAATAAAGGAGTCCAGCATGGCAAATACACGGCTCAACAATTGACCCGATTGGCGCATTAACTCCTGCTCATCAGGAGTCTTTATTTTTATTTCACTCACGTGTCAGCTCTTCCAGGGTTAATGCCTGATTGCGCAGCAACTTCTTACACAAGTCGCTGTAGCTTAATTCCGGGTTCAGCTCCGCCAGCATCCCAATCTTGATCCAGTACTCCGCCTGGGAATTAATTGAACGGGCCATCACCGTACTGGCCTTGCGAATCTCATCGTGTAGCTCATCGGATATCTTGACGATGCCCATAACTATTACCTTGATATGCTTTATATGCAAATTGTATACGCGATATATAAAGGTGCACAATAGATATACAGAATATTAATATGCAACTTATTGCATAGCTCGATAGGGGGCGCTATGGTTGAGGAATAAAAACAATAGTGGCGAGGCCATCATGACAGAGACCCCTGAGAAGAAGCGCAGTGCCCCAAAACCAAGCCGGCTGCGTATTGGTCGGCGCTATCGCCCGAGCCGCCTAGAAGGCAATTACGACGCCATTATCATTGGCTCAGGCATTGGCGGTCTGACTTGTGCTGCGATGCTCAGTGCCATGGGCAAGAAAGCACTTGTCCTTGAGCAACACTACACTGCCGGGGGATACACCCACGCCTATGACCGCAATGGTTATGAGTGGGATGTCGGCGTCCACTATATCGGCGATGTGGGCGAACACCCCACCATGACCCGCAAGATCTTCGACTTTATTTCCAATAACCAGTTGCACTGGGCGCCAATGGACAGCACCTATGACCGCATCTGTATTGGCGATAAACAATACGACCTGAAAGCCGGCCGCCAGCAATTTATCGATGAGTTGGTCAGCCACTTCCCCGATGAGCGCGCGAATATCGAGGAGTACCTGCAACGGCTGAATGTGGTTGCCAAAGCCATGCAGCGACTGGCAATGGAAAAAATGCTGCCCTCCTGGTGTGGGCCTTTTATTCGCCTGTGGAGAAAGCTGCGCGAACCCGCCTGGCTCAATAAAACCACCCGCGAAGTTCTCAGTGGAATCACCAGCAATGAAAAGCTGATCTCTGTACTGACAGGGCAGTGGGGTGATAATGGCATGACCCCATCCGAGGGCAGCTTTATTATTCACGCCCTGATCGCCAAGCATTATCTCTATGGCGGTTACTATCCTGTCGGCGGCGCCAGCAAAATCTCCGAAACGATTATTCCCCAAATCCAGGCCAGTGGTGGAGATGTATTTACCTATGCCAAGGTGGAAACCATCCTGATGAATGGGGATCAGGTTCGCGGTGTAAGAATGTCCGACGGACATGAAATCGAAGCGCCATTAGTTGTCTCCGGCGCAGGGGTATTTAATACCTTCGAGAAGCTGTTACCGCGCAGCACCAGTGAGCGCATGGGATATATCCGCGACCTGGACACCGTCAACCGCTCCATGTCTCACCTGTGTCTGTATATTGGCTTGGAAAAAACTGCGGAAGAATTAAACCTGCCCAAGACTAATTACTGGATCTATTCCAGCGATCAGTACGAAGAGGATATGCAGGCCTTTATCGACGATCAGGATAAGGAAATACCGTTAGTCTATATTTCGTTCCCGTCTGCGAAAGACCCCACCTTTACCCAGCGCTACCCGGGCCGCGCCACTATCGAAATTGTGGCACCGGCCAACTACGATTGGTTTGCCCAGTGGCACGACAAGCCTTGGGGCAAGCGGGGAGATGATTACGAGGACCTGAAGGAGGCATTTAGCCAGCGCCTGCTGGAGCATTTGTATAAGCACATGCCGCAGTTGCGTGGGGAAATCGATTACTACGAGCTTTCAACCCCGTTATCCACGGATTATTTCTGCTTCTATCCACGGGGAGAGATCTACGGACTGGATCACGATCCCAACCGCTTTGAGCAATCCTGGCTGAGACCCAAAAGCCGGGTCAAAGGGCTCTACCTTACCGGGCAGGATGTGATGAGCTGCGGCGTAGCCGGTGCAATGATCTCCGGTATGCTCACAGCGCAGAGTATTATTGGATTGCGTCAAACTGGAAAATTAATGAAGAAAATATTTTCCAACCAAGCCCCAAAGGCGCCGGTAAATTCCAGTGAGGAATTGGGTAATGCCTCTAGCTGAGACACTATCCTAAGCTAGCTCTTCACCTGCAAGCTGTTCGGGGTTAGCGCCTCGGCAGTTTGCTGGGTACACGATCAAAATTTAGTACCCGGATCATCAGGCGGCGGTTCTCCCGCTTGCCTTTCTCTGTCTCATTATCCGCAATCGGATCGGTATCGCCGTAGCCCTGGGCTTCCATACGGTCAGCGGAGACGCCCCGCTCTATCAGGAAATGCTTTACCCAATCCGCTCTGCGCTGGGACAGGCTGAGATTCTTCTTCGCATCGCCGCCACTGTCTGTATGCCCCTCAATGGAGATTCGCATCTCTGAAAAATCGCGCATGATCACCAGCAAGGCTTCCAGATCGGCAATAGTTTCTATGCGGGGGGCAAAACCGCCGGGATCGAACTCCAGGCGCAGGCGGAACGTGTCTCCGATGGACCGGTTATTTCCCCGTAAAAACCTCACCAGCTCATCGGCAAAGGGGGCCGCTTCTCGGGCAGTCTTCTCACTGTCACCTGACTGTATTCCATCGACAGGCTCGAGCGTATATTTCTTTGGGGATTCGGACTGGTCACAGCCCACCAGAGTAAAGGCCAATAAGAATAGGCAACTGGCAGACAAGAATTTACCCGCCATAGGTACAGCTTCCGGTTTCTCGACGTCAAATTCAGTGTAGAACAGCGAAAGCGCTGATCAACCGGAAGTCTCGGCCACTGAGGCCATTAAATAAAGTTGAGAACTGCCATCATGTCAGTGACTACCCGGGCACCCTGCTGTTCCAGCTGGGGGCCCCGCACTGGGTGAGCGCTGTAGCCAACCACGCGCATACCTGCAGAGACCGCCGCAGAGACACCGGCAATGGAGTCCTCCACTACCAGACAGCGCTCCGGCGCCACCCCCATAGCATCTGCCGCGTGCAGGAACAGCTCTGGCCAGGGCTTGCCCCGGGATACATCGTCGGCACTAAAAATCCGCCCGTCGAAATAATCGTACAAACCGGTCTTATTCAGTGTCAGCTGCATTTTCTGGTGAGAGCCCGAGGAGGCCACGCAGCTGCGCAGACCCAGCTGTTGCAGTTGGTCGAGCAGGCCTTCAATACCCACAACCGGCTGTAATTCCTGCTGGAACGCCTCGCGGATACGCCGCTCCGTATTGCCAAAATAATTATCCGGTAGTGGTCCGCCAAAGCGCTTCTCGATTTCCACCAAGCAGTCCCTGGCCGGGCGACCGCTGAATTGCTCGTCCAGTTCCTCGGCGGTGGTCTGCAAGCCCAGGCGATTCATTTCCTCTGCCAATATGCGACAGACGATGCTCTCGCTGTCTACCAGCACACCATCACAGTCAAAAATAATTAAATCGGTAGAAGACATGGGAACCTACATCGTTAACGCGCAGAGAGCAGCATCAGGCCGAGGATGACACCGATGACGCCGCTAATACGCAGGAAATTTTCATTGCCACGGGAAATTTTAACCGCTAATTCTTTGCCCCGCTCAAAACCAATTTGCAGCATATAGGCACCACTCAATAGCACCAGTACGCCGAGGGCATTGAACAAAATATACCAGTGGCGAGTGTCTGCAATTAGTAAAAGGATCAGGCCAATAATAATTCGCGCCCAGGCGGAGAGGGCATAGCCGGTTTCGTTAAGCCGTTCGCTGAGGCTTTGTGCCAGTTTCGGCTTGGCAATAATCGCCAGTGATAACACAACGATGACAATGCCCAACAACCAGATAAATGCTTTTATCATGCTCTTCTCTCCCTGAATACTCTCGAGTCCAATCCTTCAGTGACTTACAAATCACCCCATTGAAATTGCAATACCGACAATGCCGCTATCGGCGCTGTCTCAGTACGCATCACCCTTGGTCCCAAACGCAGAGGCATAAAATCCTGCGCCAGTGCCGCATCGATTTCCACCTGCGATAGCCCGCCTTCTGGACCTACCAGTAGCAGGGCGGATTCCGGTGTACCGCGCTCCGCCTGCCATTGGCGCAGATCCAGCTCGGTGCGGTGATGCAGTACCAACTTGGCTTGGGGCTCAGCTTCAGCAGATTCATTCTGTAAATACTGCGCCAGCTTTATTGGTTCGGCAATCTCCGGCACCCGGTTGCGCTCACACTGCTCACAGGCACTGATAGCAATCTGGCGCCAGTGACCCAGTTTTTTCTGTAAGCGGTCCCCGGACAGCTTCACTTCACAACGTTCGGTAAACAGCGGCTGTATCGCCGCCACTCCCAGCTCAGTAGCTTTCTGTATCACCCAATCGAAGCGATCGCCACGGGAAATACCGATCGCCAGAGTCAGTGCCAACGGTGACTGGCGATCCTCTGCACAGTACTCTCCCGTGTGCGCGCGCGCCCGTTTGCCGGTCTCGATCAACTCCGCCGTGTACTCACCGCCATTGCCGTCAAAAAGAACTAAAGGGTGGCCCGCATTCAAGCGAAGTACTTTTACCAGGTGACGGGAAGCCAGCTCATCCAGGTCTACTTCTTGATCGGAAGCCAGAGGCTGCTTGGAAAAAATACGCGGGATGCGCATGGGAGAATCCTATTCAAACACCATAAAAAAGCCGACAGGAATGTCGGCATTTTGCTGGCAGTTAGTTTAGGCATTTATACCCCAAAGGCGCAATGGTGAAGGCGATCCACCATTGCGCCCGGATACCTGCTCTACACAGTCTCCAATGAGACTGGGGTATCGTCTTCTACTGCAACTTTGTGCTTCGGGCGTAACCTCTCAATAACTTTGTACAGGTTGGGGACCAAGATCAAAGTCACTGCCGTTGCAAACAGAACGCCGAATGCCAGGCTGATTACCATCGGGATCAGGAACTGGGCCTGGATTGAACGCTCGAACATAATCGGTACCAGACCGATAAAGGTAGTAATCGAGGTCAGGATAATCGGGCGGAAACGATCCCGGCCCGCGTGTACTACCGCATCCATCACCGCCATACCCTGAGCGCGCAGCTGATTAATGCGATCCATCAATACCAGGTTGTCGTTCACAACCACACCCGCCGCTGCGAGGAAGCCGAGCATCGACATAATGCTGATGTTGTGCCCCATCAACAGGTGGCCAACTAGGGCACCGAAGAACCCAAACGGCACAGCAGTAAGGATCAGCAACGGCTGAGAGTAGGAGCGGAAAGCAATCGCCAGCAGCGCATAAATGCCGAACAGGGACAATACGAAGAAGGCCAGGATAGCACCGTTAAACTCTTCCTCTTCCTGCATTTCCCCAGCGGTTCTCAGGGAGAAACCGGGGAACTGGCGCTCCAGCTCAGGTACCAGGGTCTCGCGCATATCCTTAAGGATATCCTGCGCGCTGGAAGTATTCGGCGTTATTTCGGCAAATACCCGCACGGTGCGCTCGCGATCGTTGCGGCGAATCGTGGTATAGCCCGGCACGTAAACTGCCTCGGCCACCGCTGAGAAAGGTACTTCCCCGTCGTTGGTGCGAATGCGGATGCGGTCCATCTGCTCTTCGCTGGCGCGCTCCTCCATGGGGTAGCGAACCATTACGCGAACATCCTCACGACCACGTGGGATACGTTGAACCTCCTCACCGTAGAAACCCTGACGAACCTGCCTGGCCACGTCTGCCAAGTTAATACCCATCGTAGTGGCATAGGGTTTCAGCTGGATCTCAATATCGCGACGGGCACTGGTCAGGTTATCCCGCACATCATAAACACCGACATAACTATCCAGTTTTTCCTTAACCAAATCAGCAGCAGCGCGCAGTTCACCCATATCCCCTGAGGCAGTGCTCAGGTTCAGGCTCATACCATTACTGCTATTGTTGATGCTCGCATCAATATTCATGTCCTCGACGCTAGCCGGCAGCTCGCCAATCAATTCGCGCCAACGCAACGCTAAAGACTCGGAGGTGACATCACGCATCTCTCCATCGGTAAGCTGCAAGGTTACATAAATATTGCCACGCCAATTGAAAACCAGGGAGTTCTGCAAGAAAGACTCGCCCTTGTTCTGCTCCAGCATTCCCTCATCGGTTTCCAACTTATCAGCGGCGGTGAGTACCTGCTCCATTACCCGTTCAGCTTCACTGAAGGGTTCACCTGAGGCCATAGAAATTCGCAATTGCAATAAATCGGAGGGGACCTGGGGTGAGAATGAAGAGCCCACATAACCACTCTGGAAAACAGCGATCGACAAACCCAGTGCCAACATAAAGCTCATCACTGTGGTGCGGCTATTGCTAAGGGACTTTTCCAGCAAAGGTAGGTAGTACTTATCTCCGGCCGTCTTCATCGCACCGGCAAAACTTCTACGTACGTTTTGTAATTTAATTCCCAAAGTCGATCTGGCAGGTTTCTCTGGCTTCATGCCCACCAAGTGAGCCGGCAGGATCAACAGGGATTCCACCAGGGAGAAGACCAGACACAGCAGTACCACCACCGGCAAGGCCAGCATCATCTGTGCAGTAATGCCGGGTAGAAACAGCATGGGGATAAAGAACACCATGGTGGAGGTCACGGCGAAAATTACCGGGGAAGCTACCTGCTTCACCCCTTGCTCAGCTGCAGCTAAGCCAGATTCACCTCTATCGTGGGCAGCATGCACTGCCTCCCCCACAATGATGGCATCGTCCACCACAATCCCGAGTATTAACAGGAAGGCGAACAATGACAGCATATTTAGGCTGACGCCGGTCACCGGCAACAGCCAGAAAGCACCCAGGAAAGCGACAACAATGCCCACGGTTACCCACATGGCCAGAGCCGGGCGCAGGAACAGCATCAGCATGACAAACACCATGGCAAAACCGCTCAGGGCATTGGTAGTCAGCAGATTCATGCGGCCTTCAAATGCCTTGGAGAAGTCGAACCAGACATCCAGTTCCATGCCCGGTGGCAATTGCTCGCGAGTCTCCTCCAGGAACGCTTTTATTCGCTCAGCGGTTTTCACCACATCCAGGGGCTCGCCTTGAATAATGCGAAGGTTCATGGCGGGATTGCCATTAAAGCGAATAACGTTGTTGTATTCCTCAAAGCCATCGCGCACTGTCGCTACATCGCGCAGCAACAATACAGAGCCATCGGCACGGCTAACTACGGGGATACGCTCGAAGTCTTCAGCGGTATAGGCCTGGCCACGAGTTTGCACCTGTATATCACCGCGATCCGAGCGCACCATGCCGGCAGGCAAATCCAGGGAGGAGCGGCGCACTGCGTCGGCAACCTGGTTAAAGCTCAAGTTGTAACGGCGTAAATCCAGCTCGGAAACTTCAATGGATAACTCGTCTGGTCGATCACCCCAAACATCAACTCTGCGCACACCGGAAATCAGGTTGAGTTTATCGCGCAAATCCAGGGTGGTTTCCTTGAGCTGACGCTCAGAAACTGGCCCACCAATGGCGATCATCATTAACTCGGCGTTGGCTTCAATCAAGCGAATAACGGGACGCTCAATACCGTCGGGAAAGGTGTTGATACTATCCACCTGAACCTTAATATCGTTGAGCAATCGCAGCTCGTCGTAGCCATCCATCGCCTGGATTTCAATAGAGGCACTACCCCGTCGGGAAGCAGAATTTACCTCCTTAATACCCTTTACTTCGGAGATAGCCTCCTCAACCCGAACGGTTACCTGCTGCTCCACCTCTGCCGGACCGGCGCCGGGGTAAGAGATATTAACCTCTACAATCCCCAGCTGCAGCGTGGGAAACACCTCCCGGTCGATACTCATAAGGCCAAAGATTCCGCCGATGATTATCATAATCATCAGCAGGTTTGCGGCTTTGCTATTGCGCGCAAACCACGGGATGATTCCGCTCATCACTTGCCTCCCTGGGAAGCATTGCTAACACCACCGGCATCACCAGCAGCGGATACTGTAGAGGGATCTGCTGAATCCTCAGGAAGACTCCCCAGGCCCGCTGGCCGCTCATTGAGGGGGTTAGCGGTAAGTACCATACCCTCACGGGAGTAGCCCAAGCTTGAAACAATCACTCGGTCACCCATAGCAATATCCCCGCGGAGCCAGATTCTGTCACCGATGGTTTGTAACAGCTCAACAGTTTTGTAGATCAGCTGGCTCTCGTCATTCAGAACCAACAAGTGATCTCCTTCATGTAGTGCCTGACGGGGCAGCTCCACAACATCATCAAAGGTTCTACCGGCAATATCTGCCTCAACAAACAGGCCATTCATCAGCGGTACATCCCCTGCATAGGGCTTCTGCACCTGGGCAACAGCAAAAATAAAGCGGCTGTTAGGATCAATACTCGCTTCGGTTCGCACCAATTGCGCACGCCACTCGTGTTCACGTCCAGCCACAACAGCTTTCAGACGCACAGCGGGGCCATTCTCAATAGTTTTACCCAGGGGAAGATCGAGCAACGCCAGTTGCTGGTCGGTCAGAGGGAGGCGGACTTCAGCGATACCGGTGCTGTGAATTTTTGCCAGAGGGGTGCCGGGGGTAATGTACTGTCCCAGGTCGACAAAAGTCTCAACTACACGACCTGCAAAGGGGGCTTTGAGTGATGTGCGCTCCAAATCCAGCTTTGCCTGGTCGCGGTCAGCTCTCGCGGCTTCCACTGCAGCCTGGGCAGCTTCGAGATGGGGTTTGCGCAGGAACAGTGCATTGGCCGCTTCAGACCCCAGGTCACGCCACTCGCGCTTAGCTTGCTTGGCATGGCCCTGCTCCTGAGCCAGGGCGGACTTGGCATTTGCCAGTTGCGATTCTGCGCGAGTGACCTGGTAGCGATAGTCTGCTTGCTCAAGCTGTAATAAACGGGCGTCTTTATTGAAGAAGCCACCGGGAACAAATGCCTCATCCACGCTTTCGATCACACCGCCGACTCGCGCGATCACATCAATTTCATGGCGGGCATGAACGGTTCCCTGGCTGGGTACCAATAGTGTCTGGCGACGGGGTTCTATATAGAGAACATCGGCCATTGGCGGTACCACCACCTCTGGCGGTTTTTCCTCCGGCTTCGGTTTCAATACAACCACCGCAGCAATAACAGCCACCCCGACTAACAATACAATGAATAACAGCTTGTTTTTACTCGAGACTTTCACAGGTACCCTCTACCCCGTTCCCTGACCTGAATTGGTCAAATTTTAGTTAGTACGCATTCTACTGGAGTTCGACGCACATAAGAGGCAATTTGGATGCAGACTGCCGCACAAGTTTGTGCCCTGCCGCAAACCTTCCTCGCTGCGCTCGGGTAACGCATAATGCCGACCCAAAATTACTCCTGTAAGGGCCCTCTCGTTTACCCGCCAAATACCACGGAAACTGAAAGGCTACTTACTGGTCCAACATCGCCCTTAACGGTACGAAATTTCCCGGAAAACGGATGTAAACATCAAATGCTGGATATCAACGTTCGCATCGCCGAAGAACTCAATGTCAGACCACAACAGGTTACCGCCGCAGTATCCCTGCTCGATGAAGGAGCCACAGTCCCATTTATTGCGCGCTACCGGAAAGAGGTGACAGGGGCCCTGGACGACACCCAGCTGCGCACCCTGGAAGATCGGCTGCGCTATCTGCGTGAACTGGAAGAGCGCCGCGCTGCCATCCTGAAAAGTATCGATGAGCAGGGCAAGCTTACTCCGGAGTTGTCACAACAAATCAACAGTGCTGACACCAAGAACCGCCTCGAAGACCTCTACCTCCCCTACAAACCCAAGCGCCGCACCAAAGGACAAATCGCCATCGAGGCTGGACTGGAGCCACTGGCCGATGCACTGACCAACAACCCCTCCCTCGACCCTGCAGCTGAAGCAGAGCAATACCTCAATACCGACAACGAAGACGCCTCCCTTCACATCAAAGACATCAAAGCCGCTCTGGATGGAGCCAAATTTATCCTGATGGAACGTTTTGCAGAAGACGCCGAGCTGCTGGGCAAGCTGCGTGAATTCCTCAAGCGCGACGGACAGGTGAAATCCAAACTGCTCGAAGGCAAAGAAGAGGAAGGGGCCAAGTTCCGCGACTATTTTGAATACGCCGAAGACTGGTCCAAGGTGCCCTCCCACCGCGCCCTGGCTATTTTCCGCGGCCGCAACGAAGGCGTACTCGCCATCAGCGTGGGCCTCGCCGAAGAAGAAGGGGCTTCCCCAACCGCCAGCCACCCCTGCGAAGCCATGATTGCCCGCCATGTGGATATCACCGATGAAGGTCGTCCTGCAGACAAATGGCTTGGCGAAGTGGTGCGCTGGACCTGGCGAATCAAGCTGCTGACCGCACTGGAAACTGACCTGATGGGTGAGCTGCGCGAGAAAGCAGAAGAGGAGGCCATCAAGGTATTCTCCCGCAACCTGAAAGACCTGCTGCTAGCAGCTCCGGCCGGGCAAAAAGCCACCATCGGCCTGGACCCGGGCCTGCGCACCGGGGTCAAGGTCGCCGTGGTCGATGCCACTGGCAAGATACTCGATCACACCGCCATATTCCCCAACCCGCCACAGAATCGTCACCAGGAGTCTGCAGCAGTTATTGCCGCCCTGTGTAATAAATACAATGTGGGCCTGATCGCCATCGGTAACGGCACCGCCAGCCGTGAGACCGACAAATTTGTCGGGGAAACCATTAAACAATACAAGCTGACGGCTCAAAAAGTTGTGGTTAACGAAGCCGGTGCTTCCGTTTACTCCGCCTCTGAATTTGCTGCGCGGGAATTCCCAGATCTTGACGTGACTATCCGTGGAGCTATCTCCATCGCCCGCCGTTTGCAGGACCCGCTGGCAGAATTGGTGAAAATCGAGCCCAAATCCATTGGTGTTGGCCAGTATCAGCACGACGTTTCCCAGACTCAATTGGCTCGCTCATTGGACGCCGTGGTTGAGGACTGTGTAAACGGTGTCGGCGCTGAGCTGAACTCCGCCTCTGCACCGCTGCTGGCTCGGGTTTCCGGCCTGACTGCATCTATTGCCAACAATATTGTCAGCTACCGCGACCAGAACGGCGCTTTCAAAAATCGCAAGCAACTGATGGAAGTTCCGCGTTTAGGACCCAAGGCATTTGAACAGGCCGCCGGCTTCCTGCGTATTAATAACGGTGAAAATCCGCTGGACAAATCCGGTGTACACCCCGAGTCCTATATCGTGGTTAAACGCATTGCCGAAAAAAATAGCCGTGAAATTAACAGCCTTATCGGCGACTCCGGCTTTCTGCGCCGGCTGAATCCGGCAGACTATACCGACGAAAAATTCGGTGTACCTACCGTTACCGATATTATCGCCGAACTGGAAAAACCTGGCCGAGACCCGCGCCCGGAATTCCGCACGGCAAAATTTGAAGAGGGCGTAGAAGAAATAAAAGACCTACGCCCAGCAATGGTACTCGAGGGGACTGTCACCAACGTCACCAACTTCGGTGCTTTTGTGGATATCGGTGTTCACCAGGATGGCCTGGTACATATCTCTGCACTTTCAGAGAAGTTCGTTAAAGACCCTCACGAAGTCGTAAAAGCCGGTGATATTGTCAAAGTTAAAGTGATGGAAGTGGACGTTGCCCGCAAACGTATTGGCCTTTCCATGCGCTTATCTGACGAGCCTGGTGAGCAGGGTAGTGGCGGTATCAAAAAGGGTGACCAGCGCGAAAACCGCCAAGCCCAGCGCTACAACAAGCAGCAGGGCAACCGCTCCCAGAAAGGGGGCCAAGGTAATGGCCGTGGCAGCATGGGTGATATTTTGATGGCGGCGATGAAGAATAAAAAATAAATATAGCAAGTTAAGGGCGACAATGTCGCCCTTAACTTGCCACATCAAAATTAGCCACTTAAATACAAAGTAAACCAATAAAATAATAGCTGGCAAATAGGCAATTGATAGTTGTCTGACTTATGGCTAGGCTAAACTCACTATAACCTATACGAGAAATAAAAAATTGCCTTCTAGAACCACCCAAATAAAGATCATGACGCTTAAGAAAATATTTTTCTAAATAGCCCCCTAAAATATATTGAAATATAATTTCACCCTAAAAGAGGGTACATGGAAAAATAAAGTACAAATCAACACACTCGATATACTTTTCTTTCCAGAAAAAAAGTTACAAGCCAACCCCACCATCCCCAGAAAAAAATATCCAAATAAAGTAAAGCCTTAAAAATTGAGATCGGTCATAATACAAATGTAGAGGTGAACTCCAAAAGAGAGCTTCTTGGCTGCTCAGAATAATATTTCAAGAAAATTTAAGTGAGATAAGCACTAGAAACATTTTCATCCCAAAATCATCGAAAGAGCCGATTAAGTTTCAACACTTAACTCAAAAAAACGCGATTAAATGGACCTTGAAGAAGTATAAAATACTGAGATCTATTAAATATTAGGGGGTCAGAAACACCACAGATTTAATCCAACTTTAGCACTTGCTCCCGATCTGCGGGTAAGCAGAGCAAATGGATCGTGCATATACTCATGAGTACAGTATAGCTTCCAACCTACAGTCAGCAGCTTATGATTTAGGAGTAACTAAACAGCCAACAAAGGGGTAACGCAAATATTGTTAAAGTCAATTTGATCTTACCCCCCTCAGAAAGTCACAAGTGTCATAAAATTCACTTTCGGCATATTGTTTTAAATAAAACACTCGTTAAAACATGATTTTTAATCATGCTAGATTAGCGCATCTACATAAATATTGGCCACAACACTAAAAAAGCAACTTACTTTGCAATCTACCCAGAACTAAACATCCCCAAAAAACCGAATTATCCACAAAAACAACACACTAAAAACAAATTCTCGGCAATAAATAACCAACAAATATCAAAAAAACATGATAGACACTCCATTTTTCTTGAGGATCTCGAGACTCACAGAGGATAGCGTTATTATCACCTATATCCTGCAATCATATTGATGCAATAAAAACATGCAGGAATACAAAATTACAATTACACACTGGATCCTTGGAGGAATTTATGGAACAGAAGTTCAAACTGAACTTTCTGAGTGCGGCAATTATTTTTGCCGTCGGTGGGGCACCCGCTTTCGCACAAGAAAATAAAATCGATACTGATATTAGTGAATCTGAGGCCCTAGAAGAGGTTGTAGTTACGGGTTCTCGTATCAAGAAGATGAACCTCGAAACTGCTAGCCCCATTACTTCCGTATCGATTGAAGATATCAAAAATAGTGGAGCTATCAGCCTTGGGGATTTTCTGAACGAACTCCCCGCACTGCGTTCTACTTTCAGCAATAGTAATGCTGGCCGCTATATCGGCACCTCAGGCCTAAGCTTGCTGGATTTACGTGGAATGGGCACTTCACGTACCCTAGTATTACAAGATGGCCGCCGCCACGTCGGTTCCAGTATCGGAACCTCTGCAGTCGATATTAATACAATCCCCGAAGATCTTTTAGCAAGAGTCGATACAGTTACTGGAGGCCAATCAGCTGTTTACGGTGCCGATGCTGTAACAGGGGTTGTTAACTTTATTACCCGTGATGACTTTGAAGGCCTTAAAGTCAGTGTACATCATATGCAGCCAGAACTGGACGGCGGTGAGGCGAGTGAATATAGCGTAACCTGGGGTAGCAACTTTGCCGATGGGCGCGGTAATGTGGCCCTAAGCTTCCAACACTCAGAGACCGCTGAAGTTTTCGGCAAAGACAGACCCTGGGTGGCGCGATCTCCCGGCTGGCAGGATGACCCTAATGCAGAGCCCAATGACGGTATCCCGGACTCAGTTCTTGTCTATAACACCACCAACAATTTTCTGAGCGATACCGGAGTAATTTGGGGAGCCCATCCAATTACAACTGTTTGGCAATTTCCTGACAGCTATATACCTATTATGGGCATGGAATCAGGGCCTTATACCTTTACTGAGGACGGGCAATTTGTTGCCTTTAACCCGGGGGAAGCGCCTCTAGGAGAATCAACTTCTATTGGAGGAGATGGCTCTAATTTCACAAACAGTACGCAAATGTACCCAGAGCTTGAGTCGCAAAACTTCTTCTCAAAAGCGCATTTTGATATCAATGAGAGTATGCGTGTTTTTGCTGAAGCGAAATACAGCTTCAGTAAAGCCATCACATTTAGTACAGCTTCCTTCGATTACCTTGGCGATTTAGTTATCTCCGCTGATAACGCCTTTATTCCAACTGAGCTTAAAGGCCTTCTGGATGAGGCCGGTATGGACAGCTTCTGGTACAACCGCCACAATGTCGATTTAGGCTTGCGCGGTGACGTTGCTGAACGGGAAGTACAGCGCTATGTGCTGGGCCTTGAGGGGGACTTCGCCGGAGACTGGCACTATGAATTATCCGCAATTTATGGCCGTTACGATGCAGAGGTCGACTACTCCAACAACCGCCATAATGAGCGCTATTTTGACGCCGTTGATGCTGTCGTAGATCCCGCAACTGGTGAAGTGGTTTGCCGCAGTGAGGAGGCCCAGGCCAACGGCTGTATACCGATCAATCTCTTCGGCTCCGGATTAAACAGCCAAGAAGCAATCGATTACTTTATGCTGCAAGATACCGGCTCAACAGAGGAAATGACGCAAACTATCTACTCCGCCAATATCACCGGAGATCTGTTTGAATTACCGGCCGGCGCATTTTCCACGGCTTTCGGTGCAGAATATCGAGAGGAGACCTCGAAAGTAGATTACGACCAAGTAATCAAGGATGGCGAGACTTTCATGAATGCCCTCTCTGCTACCTCTGGCGATTATGATGTCACCGAGGTCTATGGCGAGTTTTCTGCCCCTCTGATATCGGATGTACCACTAGTAGAAAGCCTGGTGCTGAATGGCTCGGCGCGTTTCTCCGACTACAGCACTGTTGGGACCACTACCACCTGGGGGTCATCACTTGACTGGACAATCACGGAAGATGTGCGCCTCCGTGCAACAATCTCTGAGTCTGTAAGAGCCCCTGGTATCGAAGAACTGTATTCTCCACTGGGCCAGAACTTCTTCCCTGTCGAAGATCCCTGTAGCTACGACAAGATCGATAATGCGAGCGACCCAACCCAAAGGGCCGCGCGCTGCGCGGACCTAGGGCTTGCAGCCGATTATCACTCAGCGACAGATTCCGCACGCCTCCCAGGCTATTCGGGTGGTAACACGGAACTGACCGAGGAAACCGCAGATACTTACACCTATGGAGTGGTGTTAACCCCGCGCTTTATTCCCGGCCTATCCCTGACCTTCGACTACTGGGATATGGAGATTACTGATGCTATTTCCTACATTTCCGGTCAAGACATTGTGGACCGCTGTGTCGATAGCGCTAGCATCAACAATGTGTACTGCTCACTGGCCCCTCGCGATCCAGAGACCGGCGAAATTATTTCTATCACTTCTACCGGGCTGAATATCGCCAGCTTAACCGCTCGAGGAATTGACTATCAGCTTGATTATAGCTTTGACTTAGCCGCACCTTTCTCTGCCGATGCAAACTGGGGCTCCGTAGACTTTAGCCTGGTGGGCACGAAGTTATTGGATCGGGATGATTACCCATTCCAGGAAGACCCAAGCACCGCCGATAAAGTAGATGGTGAATTAGGCGACCCTCGTCAATCTTACATCACGAACCTCACCTACAACTATGGTGAGCTCCAGGTAAATTGGCGCAGTCGCTATATCGCCGATATGCTACTGATTCAAACGGATGATCGTACCGACCTTCAAGGTCCATACAAGACCCCAAGTATGCGGTATCACGATATTCAGGCCCGCTACACCTTCTCAGATCTTGAAGTATATGGTGGTGTGAATAATCTCACTGATAAAGAGCCACCCTCGGGCCTCTCTGGAACTGGTGAAGGCTCAGGCATGTATGACACCTTAGGTCGCAGCTTCTATGTCGGGTTTAATTATTCAATACAATAAAACCTAGAGGATTTAGGGGTCCTAAGTAATTCACTTAGGGCCTCTCTCGATAATACTTAAATCAGTCGTCAAGCAAAGTCGAAAGGTTCCCGATCACGATTTAGCTAACCTAGATCTTTCTCCACTATTCAAATCAGTTTTTTTTAGGTTTCTCTCAAAAACCTCACCTAACTCACTCTTAAAGCTAATTAACTTGCCGATAATGGGGTGGAAAAAATCAAGATTACTAGCATGTAAAAGTAATCTCGGCGCCGATAATAATGCCTCTGAATGAGCATAAAACCGATCTCCCAGTATAGGATGCCCTATAGCCTTCATGTGCACCCGGATTTGGTGTGAACGACCAGTAACTGGCTTTACCTGAATTAAACTGCTGTTACCTGAACTTGAAACTTTTTTCCAGCGAGTCAGCGACGGTTTTCCCTCCTTAAAGTCTACTTTTTGCCTTGGTCTATTTGGCCAGTCACAAATGAGGGGTAAATCCACTTCGCCGCTAACACTTTTTGGTACACCCCATACTCGAGCATAATAAGTTTTATCAACCCGGCGAGTTTGGAACAGTGCGCTAAGAGATTTATGCACTTCAGCATTGCGCGCCATTACAATTAACCCCGAAGTATCCATATCCAAGCGGTGTACTGTAAGTGCTTCCGGGTAACGCTCCTGAACCCTGCTTGCCAAACTATCCCTATTGGCAGGATCCCGGCCAGGTACACTGAGGAGCCCGCTTGGCTTGTCCATTACCAGTAGGTAAGAATCTTCATAAACCACGGAAAGGTAAGGCTCCGTGGGAGGGTTATACTTACGCATTAATAATGCCCTGAAAATATATCTATAAGTTTTAGCCCCTCCCTACGGCAAAAAATCTTCCTATTTCAAGTCAAATCTATCTGGGCACTAAACCAAGGGCGTTCAAAATATGTGTAGAAGTTTCAACCTGATTCATCGTATAAAAATGTAAGCCCGGTGCGCCACCCTCTAATAAGGTCTCACAGAGGTCGGTTACAACCTCTAACCCAAGCTTCCTAACATCCTCTGGGTCACGATAACTTTCCATGCGCTTAACCAACCATCTTGGGATTTCCGCACCACAATTGCGAGAGAAACGCACAAGGTTGGCAAAATTAGCTATCGGCATAATGCCTGGATAAATGGGCGCATCGATACCCGCCTTTTCACACTGATCAATAAAGTAAAAATAGGAATCCGGGTTATAAAAATATTGAGTCAGTGCGCTATTAGCACCTGCCTCAAATTTACCTTTTAAATAGCGAATATCGTCATCATAGCTGTTCGACTCCGGGTGGATCTCTGGATAGGCAGCTACTTCAAGATGAAATTGATCACCGGTATGTCGACGAATAAAGGCGACTAATTCATTCGCATAAACCAGTTGCGCCACTGCACCCATGCCCGACGGCATATCACCACGCAGTGCAACTATTCGATTAATCCCCGCCTCTTTATATTCATTTAACAAACCCAGTATTGTCTCTTCATTATCACCACCAAACGATAAATGAGGGGCAATTGAAATACCATCTCGCCGCATATTGGTCACAATACTCGACGTTGTCTCTCTCGTGGTACCACCGGCACCATAGGTAACAGAAAAGAATTCAGGATTAAATGCCTGGAGCGCTTCGCGAGTTTTGTATAGCTTCTCGCGACCCTCCGGCGTTTTGGGAGGGAAAAATTCGAAACTTATGCGAATGGAGTCTTTCATTATATTTCTCCAACCCCGCACAATTCAGGCGCCGGCGATGCCGGCACCTTTTAGTTAGGGGCTATTAGTACTTATAACTTTCAGGTTTGAACGGACCTTCAACTGAAACACCGATATAGTTTGCTTGTTGCTCGGTCATACGGGTGATAACACCACTAAAACCCTCAACCATATAGCGTGCAACTTCTTCATCCAGGTGCTTGGGCAGTACTTTTACATACAGCGCTGAAGTTTTTTGATCTGCCGGTAAGTCAGCAAACTTTTCTTTGAACAAATGGATCTGGGCGAGAACCTGGTTGGCAAAAGAGCCATCCATGATGCGGCTCGGATGGCCAGTAGCATTGCCGAGGTTTACCAGGCGGCCTTCAGACAGCAGCAACAAGTGATCGTTGGTTTCGCTATTGCGAACCACCTTATGTACCTGCGGCTTAACTTCCTGCCACTCCCAGTTTTCACGCATAAAGGCGGTGTCGATTTCATTATCGAAGTGACCAATGTTACAAACCACCGCACCACTCTTCAGGGCGGAAAGCATGTGGGCATCGCAAACGTTTACGTTGCCAGTTGTAGTAACAATCAGGTCTGTATTGGCTAGCAGCTGCTTGTTAATACCCTCAGCGGTACCAGTATTAACGCCGTCGATGTAGGGGGAAACCAGCTCGAAGCCGTCCATACAAGCCTGCATCGCACAGATCGGGTCCACTTCAGAAACCCGTACGATCATACCTTCCTGGCGCAGGGATGCTGCGGAACCTTTACCTACGTCGCCGTAGCCAATAACCAGCGCTCGCTTACCAGAGAGCAGGTGGTCAGTGGCGCGCTTGATGGCGTCGTTGAGGCTGTGGCGGCAGCCGTATTTATTGTCGTTCTTGCTCTTGGTCACAGCGTCATTGACGTTGATCGCAGGAATCTTCAGGGTGCCTTCGCGCAGCATATCCTGCAGGCGGTGTACGCCGGTGGTGGTCTCTTCACTCACACCGTGGCAAGCATCCAGAAGTTGCGGGTATTCGCGGTGCAGCAGCTCGGTGAGGTCGCCACCGTCGTCCAGAATAATATTGGGTTGCCAGCCGGCAACATCGGCACCAATAGTGCGCTCAAGGCACCACTCATACTCTTCTTCAGTTTCACCTTTCCAGGCAAATACGGGGATTCCGCGCGCAGCAATAGCGGCAGCGGCGTGGTCCTGAGTGGAGAAAATATTACAGGAGGACCAGCGAACTTCAGCACCCAGTGCGACCAGAGTTTCGATCAGCACTGCAGTCTGGATCGTCATGTGAATACAGCCCATGATACGGGCACCCGCCAGCGGCTGCTCTGCGCGGTATTTCTCACGCAGAGTCATCAGTGCCGGCATTTCACCTTCTGCAATTTCAATTTCACGGCGCCCCCACTCGGCCAGGGAAATATCCGCGATTTTGTAATCTTTAAATTCAGTGCTCATTTGATTCATCGTTTTTGAGTCCAAAAATTATCAGCTTGCCGAGTGGTACCCAGCATATTTTGTGTGCCCGCGCTTTTGGCGCAGGCATGAATATTTATTTCTGAAACTTAGAGGCCGGCTTGGGAGCGAAGCGCATCCGCCTTGTCGGTTTTTTCCCATGGGAAAGCAGTAAAGCTCTCACTGCGTTCCTGGCCATTGCTGTCGATCCAATTGTAAGTGTGGGTAAACGGATCGCGACCAAAGTGACCATAAGCTGCGGTCAACTGATACATCGGGTGCAACAGGTCGAGGGATTTGGAGATGGCGTAAGGGCGCAGGTCAAAGTTTTCGCGCACCAGCTCTACCAGCTTATCCTCTGGTACCAAACCGGTTCCAAAAGTATTAATTGCTACGGAAGTCGGCTCGGCGACACCGATGGCGTAGGAAACCTGAATCTCACAGCGCTTGGCCAAGCCTGCAGCGACAATGTTCTTAGCCACATAGCGACCTGCGTAAGCGGCAGAGCGGTCAACCTTAGAGGGGTCCTTACCGGAAAACGCACCGCCGCCATGGCGAGCGGAGCCACCGTAAGTATCGACGATAATCTTGCGCCCGGTGAGACCGCAGTCCCCAACTGGCCCGCCAATAACAAAGTTGCCCGTCGGGTTGATATGGAACTTGGTGTCTTTATGCAGCCATTCCAGCGGCAAGGTGTTGTGAACAATCAACTCCATCACTGCATCGCGCAGATCTTTTTGGCTGACATCCGGGTTGTGCTGAGTTGAAAGAACAACCGCATCGATCGCACAGGGGCGACCCTGTTCGTCGTAACGGAAGGTCAGCTGGCTTTTTGCATCGGGACGCAACCAGGGAAGCAGACCGGATTTACGCACTTCAGCCTGACGCTCAACCAGACGGTGGGAATAGTAGATCGGTGCAGGCATAAAGGTGGGGGTTTCGTTGGTCGCATAACCAAACATTAACCCCTGGTCCCCAGCACCCTGGTCTTCCGGCTTAGCGCGGTCTACACCCTGTGCGATATCCACAGATTGTTTACCGATCACATTGATAACACCACAGGTCTCACCGTCATAACCCACGTCAGAAGAGGTGTAGCCGATATCGGTGATAACTTTACGCACCAGCTCTTCCAGGTCTACCCAGGCAGAGGTGGAAATCTCGCCGGCAATAACTGCAATACCGGTTTTCACCAGGGTTTCACAGGCTACCCGCGCCTGCTTGTCACGGGCCAGTAGAGCATCCAATACAGCATCGGAAATCTGGTCGGCAATTTTATCCGGGTGTCCCTCAGATACGGATTCTGAGGTAAACAGTCTGTATTCACTCATTTTGAGGTCTCCATTGTCCCGCCGCAGCGGTTGAATATCTTTTAACTTCAGGCTGTGCCTGACAAACCCCCGTCAGGGCTTAATAAACTCTCTTATCTGGATCTGAAAGCCGTTGCGCAAGGCACTGTAAATACTGCGCCCATCTTGCAGGCCGGCAGTCGCGGCCCAGTCACTCAACTGCTCTGGAGCAAAACCCAGCCATAAATCTCCGCAGGCCTCTCTGGCCCAGTCCTGGCTGTGTTCTTGCAATTCTGCGATTAAAAGCTGCCCGCCCTTTTTTAGGGCGCCGTGCAAATCATGAAAAATTTGTGCCGGGTCAGGAGTGTGGTGCAGCACCATGTTCACCACGATAGTATCGGCACTCGCCGGCCGTGCCGCAGCAGCGCGAGTATCGCTACAGACAAACTCGATATTTTTAATACCCTGTTCATCGGCAAAAGATTGAGCCCGCTCCAACATTGCAGAAGACAGATCCAGTGCTGTCACTGTCGCGAAACGCTGAGCCAACTCCTGTAGAAATTCACCTTCTCCAGGCCCAACTTCCAAGGCATGGCGACCAGGTTTGAGCAGCTGAGCCACTTGTGGTCCGTATACGTCATAGCTGGCGATCAATTCCTGCTGCTCGCGAAAGCGGTTGCCGTAATCGGCAAAGAAACGTCGCGATGCTTCCGCTCTCTCCTCAGAAATCCGGTATACCGCCTGCACACGCACATCGGCCAGAGGCAAATGATCCAGGTTGGTAAAAAGCTGTGCCAGCAGTGGAGTAGCTGCAGTGCGCCGGTAGAAAAGGTTATTACCTTCGCGGTGCTTGTTTACCAGACCTGCCTGGGCGAGCACTTTCAAGTGATGACTCAAGGCAGGTTGGCGCAAATCGAAGATTCGGCACAGCTCTAAAACACTGTAAGAATCCTGGCTGAGCAGGCGCAATATTTCGAGCCGCAGGGGATCTCCGGCGGCTTTCAAGGTCAAGGCCAGCTGAGGAATTGCCTCGGCTGGACTCAGTTCGGGTGCTGGCTCATTTTCAGACATGGGGCGAAGTCTAGCAGGGGAGCACACCTATATCAAAATGTTTTGATATAGCTTTATTGAATATTTTTGATATAGATGTTAATGGCGCCGCCTAATGCATAGAATTGGAAGTTTGTTGCTGCACTCAACAACAAATCCCCAACCAAAGCTTTGCGCGGGGCCGTCCTTTACGGGAAAATACGCCACCATTTTGTTGTTGCGGGAATCTGCCGGCAGAGCAGCGCCGCACCCTAGCTAAGAAACCAGAGAGCTCTTCTTATGTCTTCTACTCCCTCTCGCGCTGAAAAGGCCAACGCCATTCGCGCCCTGTCCATGGACGCGGTCCAGAAAGCCAAAAGCGGCCACCCCGGTGCGCCCATGGGTATGGCGGATATCGCCGAGGTGCTGTGGAATGACTACTTAAAGCACAACCCGGCCAACCCCAGCTGGGCCGATCGCGACCGCTTTGTACTGTCCAATGGTCACGGCTCCATGCTGCTTTATTCCCTGCTGCACCTGTCCGGCTATGACCTGCCGATTGAAGAGCTGCAGAACTTCCGCCAACTGCATTCCAAAACTCCGGGCCACCCCGAATACGGTTATGCCCCTGGTGTAGAAACCACCACCGGCCCACTGGGCCAAGGCATCACCAACGCTGTTGGTATGGCAATGGCAGAAAAGATAATGGCTGCCCAGTTCAATCGCCCCGGCTATGAGCTGGTAGACCATCACACCTATGTATTCCTGGGCGATGGCTGCCTGATGGAAGGTATCTCCCACGAAGCCTGCTCCCTGGCCGGCACTCTGGGCCTGGGCAAGCTGGTCGCCTTCTATGACGACAACGGCATCTCCATCGATGGTGAAGTGGAAGGCTGGTTCACCGACGACACGCCCAAGCGCTTTGAATCCTACGGCTGGCACGTAATTCCCAATGTGGATGGCCACGATTCCGCCGCTATCAAAGCCGCTATTGAAGAAGCTCGCTCTGTTACCGATAAGCCCACCATTATTTGCTGCAAAACCATAATCGGCTTCGGCTCCCCGAACAAACAGGGGCGCGAAGAGTGTCACGGTGCACCGCTGGGTGACGAAGAGATCGCCCTGGTTCGCGAAACCCTCGGTTGGGCCCACGGCCCATTTGAAATCCCCGAAGATATCTACGCTGGCTGGGATGCCAAAGCCAAAGGTGAAGCCCAGGAAGACGAGTGGAAAGATATCCTCGCCGATTACCGCGAAGAATTCCCGGAGCTGGCAGCCGAATTTGAGCGCCGCATGAGCGGTGAATTGCCCGCAGATTTCCTCAGCAAAGCAGATGAGTACATCAAAGCCTGCCAGGAAAATGCAGAGAAGATCGCCTCCCGTAAAGCCAGCCAAAACGCTCTGAACGCTTACGGCCCGCTGCTGCCCGAATTCCTCGGCGGCTCCGCCGACCTGGCTGGCTCCAACCTCACTATCTGGTCAGGCTCCAAAGGTGTCAGCGCCGAGGATGCCTCCGGCAACTACATCTATTACGGTGTGCGCGAATTCGGTATGAGCGCCATTATGAATGGTATCGCTCTCCACGGTGGCTTCGTGCCCTACGGCGCTACCTTCCTGATGTTTATGGAATACGCCCGCAACGCTGTGCGCATGGCTGCACTGATGAAGCAGCGTGTGGTCTTTGTCTACACCCACGACTCTATTGGCCTCGGCGAAGACGGCCCGACTCACCAGCCGGTAGAACAGCTCAGCGCCTTGCGCGCCACTCCGAACCTGCACACTTGGCGCCCCTGTGACGCCACTGAATCTGCAGTGAGCTGGAAGATGGCTATCGCGCGCAAAGAGGGCCCCAGCACCATGGTCTTTAGCCGCCAGGGCCTGGCTCCTCAAGATCGCGACAGCGCACAGCTGGCTCAGATTGAGCGCGGTGGATACGTACTGTCCGACTGCGAAGGTGCTCCTGAAGCCATTATTATTGCCACTGGCTCCGAGGTAGAGCTGGCGATGGCGGCCCAGGAAAAACTGGTTGGCAAGAAAGTTCGCGTTGTTTCCATGCCCTGTGCCGAGTTGTTTATGGAGCAGGAAGAGGCTTATCGTGAGTCCGTACTGCCTTCTTCTGTACGTGCACGAGTAGCGGTAGAAGCGAGCCACAAAGACTACTGGTATAAGTTTGTCGGTTTCGATGGCGCTATTATCGGTATGGAAACCTTTGGCGAATCTGCCCCTGCCGGCGACTTGATGCGCTACTTTGGTTTCACTGTGGACAATGTGGCTGAAGCGGTAGAAAAACTGCTGAAGTAATACTGTTCTCTCCACTGAATATCATTTAGGTATCAACCCCGTGCGGCACTGGCTCAGCGCCGCACGGGGACGCTTAGCTGACATTTTTTCTCCTGCCTAAAGTTGTGCTATGACCACTAGAATTGCCATCAATGGCTACGGCCGTATCGGCCGCTCCGTTTTACGCGCACTCTATGAGTCTGGCGCCCGCGATAGCTTACAAATAGTCGCCATCAATGAACTGGCTGACTGCGACACCATTGCACACCTGACAAAGTACGACTCTGTCCACGGCCGCTTCTCAGGTGAAGTTTCCGTGCATAAAGATGTCCTTGTGGTTAACGGAGATTCTATTTCCGTAACTCATTACGAGCAGTTAGAAGACCTAGATTGGCAACGGGATCAAGTAGATATCGTACTGGAATGCACCGGCAGCTTTAAGCAGCGACAAGGCGCGGAGTTACACCTTGCCACAGGAGCCAAGAAAGTACTGTTTTCTCAACCCGCCAGCCGCGATGTCGATGCCACGATTGTTTACGGGGTGAACGACCATATTTTGACAGGCAAGGAACGGGTAATTTCGGCAGCCTCCTGCACGACTAATTGCAGTGTTCCAGTTATCGCCGCACTGGATAAAGCCTTCGGTATTGAGGCAGGAGTCATTACCACCATTCATTCTGCAATGAATGATCAACCGGTAAGTGATGCCTACCATCATACTGACTTGAGAAAAACACGTTCGGCAATAACCTCTGTTATCCCGGTTGATACTGCTTTGGCAAGAGGTATTGAGAGAATACTACCCAACCTGGCAGGTAAATTTGAGGCGCAGGCCCTACGAGTTCCCACTGTCAATGTTTCTGCTATCGATTTATCAGTCTCACTACAAAAAGAAGTGAGCCGGGAAGATATTAATGCCCTATTAAAATCAGCTTCTGAGTCTGAGTTTAATGGTGTACTTGGCTTCACCCAAGAACCCCTCGCATCCTGTGATTTTAATCACGACCCCCGATCGGGGATTATTGATGCAGGCCAAACTCGTGTAGCGGGGAATCGCTTAGCCAAGATTTTGATTTGGTTTGATAATGAATGGGGATTTGCGAATCGGATGCTGGATGTGACAAAAGCCCTGCTTTAGCAGATAAGGTGCATTTATCTTAAATCAAAAGGTGCCATATTCTAATAAGCAGGCTGGTAAAACCTGCCCGTAGAAATAAGCCTGAAGTGTTTTTACTAGCTCTCGATAACGTATTTTTTAATCCCTAAAAATATTTTTATAAATCAGGCGGTGCTTCAAGTGCCTCATCCTTTCTATAATACATAATTCTTTATCTTTAAGTTTAGTCTTTCTCAGCTTTCCTCACCTCTATAGTCAGAGTTCCCCGGGCTCACTCCTCTTTTACATGAAGAAATATACCTAATACAGCAATATCATATCGGCTTCCCACTGTTGTGCAGAGACTATTGGATAGTCCAAAATTGTCATCGGTATCGATATACAACTTCATAGCAAAATACAACTGACTACTCCTTTAGTTTGGTGTACTCCTGGAATGTCCCCTTTTTTTAATTCTTAGTACAAGACCGTATTTCGCGTATTCTATAAAAGCACCAAAAGTGACAAGTTAAAGTCTATTCCAGGGATCCTACTTTTTTTAATTCAACTAAAATAAATTCGTTGCCATACAGGTCCTCAAAGTGAGCAAACTCCGCATCTGCGTCAGAGGTGGGGGGCTTGCTAAAGTGGACGCCATTGTTTACAAGCCTCTTATATTCTCGGTCAAAGCTCTCAGTGTAAATAACGGCGCAAGGCTGCCCAGCAGTTTGTGCTCCAACTTTCTTCAGCTGATTCTCAGAATCTGCCTTAAGTAACCATATGCCCATATCTCTTTGTTCCGGAAGCCGAATGTGAACGAATCGGTGTGGTTTTGCTTGATAGTCTATAAAAATTTCAAACCCCAATTTATCACAATAAAAGGTAATAGCTTCTTCGTAGCTGTTGACAAGAATTACCAGTCTGCCAATTGAGTTCATTAGAAGTTTCCCTGGCTAATACACGATTTATAGCCACCTTTGAGAGCGGGGCTATATATTTTTTAAGAAATCAAGTAGTGCATGAAGATAAAGCGGGCCGTAAATACGGCCCTTAATTGTGGCAACTACCACTCCTTAAAATTTATGGCTCAGCCTCAGGTAGTAGCCTCGCCCAAATGTGCGGTAAACCGAAGGGTCCGTTTTTGCATTGAAACCAATATCAATAAATGGGGGAGCCTCGTTAGTAAGGTTAGTGATTCCGCCCGAAATAGCCATACCATTACTAAAATTATATGAAGCAACAAGGTCATGATAGAGCTGAGCTTTTATAGTTTGCTTATAGTCTCGCCATATTTCATCCATGTAAGTTCCATAGTTAAGATCTCCTTTCACCTCACCTATATATTCACCTCGGTAACTTAAATTGAAGTCATTCCAATTCCAGGATAGGGAATAGTTTATTTTGTTTTCTGCGTAAGTCCCTCCATCTTGTGCCGTGCTATCAGTGGTACGTCCTTCTAAATGGATAGCCTCCGCCCCTGAATAAGCAATTTTGGTACGCTCAATCAAGTGGGTCCATAGTAAGACTGCATCCCATTGTCCAAATTCGGTATCTAATGAGTATCGAGTTTCAAAATCAACTCCGGCCGCTCCCTGTTCGGCAACATTTTGATTAATATCCAATATATTTTGAATCGTATAGTCACTAGTTCTGGTGATGAGGTCACAGTAGCTGGCTACCTGCTCTATGTAACATTGATCCATAATGTACTGAGCACCATAAGAACTAATACCTGAATCAATTTCTGCTTTCCAGTAGTCCAGGGTGAGGCTTAAATCCGAACTTCCGATAAAGTCCGGTGTCCAGACAAGGCCTAGGGTAAATGTATTCCCTGACTCCGGTAGGAGCTCTTCGTTGCCACCGACTGTTGCAGGAAGTTGAGTATCCTCCTGCTCCGATATTTGAATGCAACCAGCAGGAAGCTGGCTAATACTGTCGACATAACACGGGTCAATAGCTGATGGAGCACTATCATTTCGCCCCCCGAATAAGTTAGTAATTGTCGGGGCACGGAAAACCGTTCCATAAGTGCTACGCAATTTAAGCTCTTCAAACACCTGCATATCCAAACCCAATTGCCAAGTGTTATCGCTGTCAAAGATATTATAGGAGTCATAGCGTAATCCACCTTTAATATCGATAGATTGAATACCGTTATTAAATATCGGAAGATGCACCTCGGCAAGTAGATTGGTATTGTACAAAGAGCCTTCTGTACCCGTCCCCACAGACCCGGTAACATCACCGGTTGCTTTACCCGAGTCTGGAGAGAGGGTAAATGAACGCGCCCAATACCCTCCACCTAGGGCCCACGTCATTGCTCCCCCAGGAAGTTCAAATCCATTGCCACTAATATTAAGGTCGATAACTTCTTGGGTAGTAACCCTATGATCTGTGAGATCTGAACTCACATAAGCAAGCATTTCTTCGGTAATTGTGCCCGCCCCATCAACCATATTGATTGGTACACAATCACTTATCAATGTACTTTGATCACTAATATCGGCATAACATTCGGGAACACCATTACCATCAAGATCTGCTGATGGACCAAGTGCTTTTGCCAGCCTCGCCCCAAGAAATTGTCCAGTATTAATGTCCGTTCGAGTACGATAGCCTCGGTTGTAGCTGATTTTCCAGTCGTAATCGTTAATATTACCTTCGAAGCCAAACACTCCCTGTACTTGGAGGACCCTTTGTTCCATTCTGCGGCGATCCTCTACCACACGCCGACGTACATCGATAGCCGGCTGGTGATCAATTCCTGCATCTGCCAATGCCCTAGATAAATAATAATTGTCTTGGTGAATGCCATTGTAAGCCTCCAAAACACCATCACCATCGAAGTCGAAATAACCGTTGTAGGCCGGATCAAAACCAGGGCGACTGTCATAGGGAATCGGTGCCAATTCTTGGGCCGACTCGCGATAATTTACACGGACCTCGGAAATAAATCGCACATTGTTTGTAATTTCAGCATTACTTTCAGCAAAGACGTTGTACCGTTCAAACGGAGTCTGAATATAGTTAGAGGGTGCATAGTTATAGGTGCGATCATCATCTTCAACTAAGCCATCTCCCAAGTTGATGTATTTAGAACCGCCAATATTGAGTCGACCCTCGGGTATACGTGAGGAGCCTTCGGAATAGCAACTAACCGGATTACTTTCGCAACCACCTTCCGGAAAAATATGATAAGTATTCTGAAAGATACCCCATGGAGTGTCAGATTGGTAAGCACCCTCTTGAGATATATACTCTGTACCAAAAACAAAATTTCCGCTATCAAACTCTCGACCAGCGATAAAACTCACACTATTTTGGCTAATCGAGTCTACATCCATAAAGTCGGCATTCTGAAGCTCAACCTCAACTCCTTCAAAATCCTTTCGCGTTATGATATTTACAACCCCAGCAACAGCATCAGCACCATAAGTTGCAGAAGCTCCATCTTTGAGTATCTCAATCCGCTCAATCATAACTGAAGGAATGGATTGATAGTCCCCCATATCTACTGAGCGATGCCCGTTTAGTAAATTTAGTGTCCGGTTAGCACCCAGTCCACGCAAGTTAATTTGTACAGCCCCATTACCGCCGTTATTGATAGTTGTTCCCAACGGCGAACCTGACATTGAAGGCAAGCTTTGAATTAAAGCTCCCACATCAGTTTTGCCAGATATTTTCATATCTTCTCGCCCGAGTACAGTTACCGGGCTTGGACTATCCAAATCTGCACGCTTAATACGTGACCCGGTTACAACGATTTCTTCAACCAATTCTGCATCTTCTTGAGCGAGCACAGGTATAGAAGGGAATATTATTGCTGCACCTGTCAAGCTAATAACACTCTTAACGGCAATAGATATTAGATTATTTTTCATTGTTAACCCTTTTACTATTTTATTATCACTTTAAATTTATCTACTAAGAATTCTTAAAATTGCCTCCATTAGAAAAAAAGAAACTCACCCGGCAATTTTTTAAAAGCAACTATTTCATTGTGACTTAAGGCCTTAAGTATCTATTTTTCCGCGTACGACGCTAAAGCCGAATAGACATGAATAAACTATTAAAGATTTATTTTAAGTAAATAAAAATTATAACTTCACTTCCATAACATATTAATAGCCAACTGATTTGGTCGGAAAAGTTGCTTGTGTTATCGCACAAAAAAGCATAAGAATAAAATACAAACCTTTAAGGTATGTCCATATTATTCTTGTAGGCCAAATAGATATTTGGTTAATTTTTAAATGGTCTTTCTGGCACTTTCGTTAGCCGTATATTATCGATATCTCCATACTTTAATAATATCTCCCGAGTTTTTATACTATTTGCATAGGAACCAAATGGCTTATAGAAGCTATTTTCAGTTTGCCTAACACCAAAACTATCGATGTTATAAATCTGGTACAGATCCCAACTTATTTCATCAGTTAATGTACAAATACTATCAGTGATATCCAAAGCCTCAGGCAAACAGTATCCCTCCGCTCCTTGATAAACTCTTATTGTAAGATGTCCCCCATCATCAATATTCCAATAAGCAGGTACCTCGCTGTACTCTCCATCGTCAATATTCCCGTTTAAATTAAGATCTTGGACAGATACAATTTCTAGGGTTCCATTTGATGAAAAGTCGTAGAAGTAATTACTGAGATTATCCAACAAGCTCAATGGAAGAGTGTATATTCCTGGTATATCTATATCTGACCAGCTAACTCCCTCTTTTTCTAAAACATATGAAGAATAAGTGCTTTTCTCTCCTTGTTCCGACTGATAAATAACGTGAATTTTAGCAAAGCCATGACTAGATAAACTAAGAATTGAATATTCAAGACTTGAACCATCAGGGAAGTCTAAATCTATTCTATTATTATCTAGCTGCCAAGTAGCAGATATCTCAGTATAGAGAGCTTCTCCGGAAGCTGAGATTGAAGGTACTTTTATACTGGCGGTTCCACCATTCGAGAAGTCTCCAGAAAAACTTATTTCCACCGCCTTAAAACTAAATCGTGGGGTTTCGCTATCAACACTACCAGCGATTTCCCCGCGACTATTTGGTATAGGCATGCTATACACTTTACCAATGCTTATTAAATCTTTCGGGTCTACTAAATTACTCGCTCGAGCGCCTGAAACAGCTTCATACCCATTTTCCATGTAATCCTGAAGCTCTCCACTAGGGTAATGAAATCTGTCATTTACCTCAAAAACAAACATCGATTGAGCAGTAGAGTTGAACATCCATGAAATTCTATTAATCTGTCTGTGTCGCTCAAACTCAATCTTTTGGCCTTCAACTAAAATCGTATCGGTAAAAACAATGCTACTGTCTGATTCCAAGTCAACGCCTTGTTGTGTTTTCTCCCAGGTAAGATCAACCACTTCACCGTTTTCAATGTACTCTCCAGTACCGTCTACATTAAGTGTTAATATTCCACTATCAACATAATAAGTATCCGCTATTAAATTTTCATCTATTACATGCAAATACTTTCCACTCTCATATATATCTGCCTGTACTTCCTGATAAATATCTTTAACCGCCTTTCTAAAGAGGCTAATGTATTTCGAAGAGAGATTAAAATCTGATGCTAGCTGGAAAGTATCTTGAATATCTGAAGGTATTGCCATTCCTTTCTGTGAATGCTCTACTAACATTTTAATCATAGTGGCTTTAGCAAAAACTTCACTTGCCTCTATAGGCCTAGTAATGTTATTCCAGCCTGACGACTCATTAGTTGAATTATCTAATGTCGCTGAAATTGCTGTTGATATTCCACTAATTTGGACAAATTTATTTTCGGAATAAACAAGTGTTTTATCAGAACCTGCATCCTCCTGAAGCGCATGTAAGAATCCCAATGTACTTACAAGTTTAATTCTCTCATTAGTCTCGGAAGTGGCAATAAGCTTTACCAAACCATCAGAGTTGCTCTTATCCAAATTGATTTCAACTGAATATCTATCACGATCTATAATTGTGGTATAGACCAAATTATCACCAACAAGAACTTCAAGTTTTGTACCTGTTGGCAGTCCATCAATCACTTCCCCCTGGATGTATAAGTAATTATCAGACGTTGGAATATTACTATCCCTATAATTACTATCCTCACCTTTATTCCAACATCCAGATAGAGCAAGAGCAGTAATAAATCCCATCACTTTGGTACATCTATATTCGAACATATATTGGATACTCTCTCAAACAGTCATGACGAAAAAATTAGACTTATATATACTCTAAAAACCTTGCACGATTTCTTGTGGGCATCCACAAGCATGTTTTTCATATTTTATTTCACTTTCCAGCAGTTTTGGCCAGCAATAAAATACAAACTCCAAAGTGCCAATTATTTTTGGCTCCGAGTAATACAACCACCCTACAAATAGGAATATAAAAATACCTGAAATAAAACATAATTTTCCTAAAAAAACATAAAATTCTATAAATCACACTGTCTTACAGCCAATAACATACTCTAGTTTTCTGGTACTTTTTTTAGATATGTTAGATACCGCGATAGGATCTAATTAAAATGAGCAGACGATATAGCACTGAATTGCCACTCTCCATATACAATGGCCCACTCTGCCTAGCTTGAACTTTTAATAGTCAGCAACTAATTGTTATTATAAAAATTAACTATTGCTTTAAACGTACTCTCTAAGGACGTATTTTCTAGTAAAATCCTGCTAGTCTAGAATTTAATAAGATCGATTTATCTCTCAATTATTTCTGGGGTAGAGATATTATTACGTAAAACCTATTATTATCATCCACTCACCACAGATGAAAATCATCTGACATGATATATTAGTTTTTATTTATAAGATCATATGAATTTATTGCACAGCCTTTTTATCAGGTGTTTAATAAAAAAAACCAGCTCATTAATTGAACTGGCTAGTCAATGGACTATCAAGAGAGGTTCAGAGGCGTGATTAGATATAACCCTATGTATATCTATAGCTGGTAGAAAAACTTGAGCGATTAATAGTTCTTAGATTATTTTATAATGGTGCTAACTTGTATATTAATGAGTAATTTCTATATGTGGGTTTAATGCATAAATATGACCTTTAGCACTCCCCAAATAAAGGGTGTTATCACTGTATGTCATACTCAGGAGTGAATCAGCCATGTCAACCATAAATTCAACATTCCTAGCCATACCGTCGGCAGAGGTATCATTTATATATTTCATCCCCCCGCTTGGCTTAATCAAACTTTCACATTTTTTTAAACAATCTGGTGTAGAAAAAAGTAGCTGTCCTTTACTACTCTTCTTATCTACTGCAAAAACTTGACCAGCCATTGTGGCAACAAAAACCTGAGTATCGGTCATTTGAGGTTTAGCAAAGATAAAAAAATTGGCATTAAAATTCATACTCTGATTTCCATTTTTTGCATTTAATCTTATCAGTGTTAAACCATCCGACATACCAAAATAAAGCTCTCCATCCTCTTCAATTGCTGGAGAACCAATCCAAGAAGTAGGGTGTTTATAACTCCACTTTTGCTTCCCCGTCTCAGCATCAACGGCATAAAAATAGGTATCGCGATTACCTATATATACAGTACCATCATAAATCACCGGAGACTGATTGAATCCCTCATATATGACCTGGCCGTACGGTTGCTTTCCTTTAAAAGTCCAAATAATAGATCCACTAATTATATCTATGCCATAAAGCTTATTATTCCACGACCCAACAACTAGCATCCCTTTGTATATAGCCGGAGTAGTATGCGTAACTCCAGTACTAAGGTGCCACAATTGCTTACCAGTCTTAGCATCCAAAGCAAACGTACCTCGCTGATTACCAAAGTAAACTTTACCACCAGCTACTATTGGAGAAGATCTATAAAAGCTCCAAGAATCTGGAACAAATATCTTTCCCCACCCCATAGGACGGCCATCAATAAGATTTTCATTGTCCTCACTTTTAAAATACCACAAGGGCTCCCCATCTAGACTTAATGCATGAAGGCCATTATCTGCATTAATAAATAGATATTCTCCATCTGTAGCTGCCGATGCAGCGGTGGTAGAGCCTAGATTCCATTGCCAAAGGAGCTTTCCTTCCTTATTAAGGCCCACTACAAGTGATCCACCAGTGGCGATAATTTGATCATCTAAAACAAGTGGAGCTCCTGCAACTGGACCGGGCATTTTATATCGCCAAGTACTATGCGCATGTAGATCAAAAGAAAATAAAAGTAAAACTATACATACACACAACTTAATTTTATTTATACGATCCATACTAATACTCCAAATTATCAACTTGGAATTTAAAAGATGATTGACAAAAATACCTGAAAAATATCTAAGAAATCCTTAAATTTTCTAATTAAGGTGGCCTAACTAACACATTAGCACCAATTAACTATTAGCTTATCGCTTCAAGCTAAAGGTCATATCTATATAAATACTATTTCATACCTTCTTAAACATGTATCATAGGATCCAAAGTCCCAAATAATTTATAGCGGGTCTGTGGAATAACAGTTAGTTTTTATGTGGCACGAGAATCAACTAATACAGGATATATTAGGGGATGAACTATCAGCTGTTCCAAAAGGCGGAACTTGCTTCAATTAATTGTATATAATATGTTAGCTTTACTTATATCCTATTAAACTCTTAGAAGTTTACTCAGACAGCCCGACTTTTCTCATTAATTTGATATAAGCAGGAAGAGATCTTACTAACTCGTACTTCGGGTCAGTGTTAACCCACAACACTTCCAACTGTCTTTCTTCAATAGCCTGCTGCAAATAGTATAGGGTTCTCTCTATATCTCCCGCTGTAGCAGCATATCGCGCATAAGCTAATGGAGGTCTATACTGGCCAATATCAGCTGCCTCTTGCTTTATATCTAATAGCCACTTATTTACTGCTGCAAGGCCGCCCACCTGGAATTTTTCTTCTACTGTTCTCAAGTCATCATTGTTGTAGCCAACATGAGACAAGATAGCCTTTAAATGAATAAATGCATCAGCATCTCGCCCCATATTCTCAAGCGTCGAGTGCGCTGATACGTGATACGCTATTGAGCGTGGAGCGATTTTGGCAATTTTAATTAGCTCTTCATTTGCTTCCTTATACTTTCCCGACATATTATATATCCAGGCAACCATTGGCTTGGAATAAGCTGAGGGATCTGAGTCTATATACTTGTAAACATGTTGCAGCGCTTCAGGGTAATCTCGCCTAGCTAACAAGAACTGTGAATAATCATGGTGAACTTTCCCATTCATCGGCTCCAGTGATAAAGCTTTTTGGTAATACTTATCTGCCATATCAAAGTTCCATTCGATGTGAAAAGCAATACGAGCTTTAAGTAGGTAAGCATCCACGTTAGATGGCGATAGATCAATCGCCTTATCAACTAATTTATTCAAACTTTTACAATTATTAAAAAGTTTTTGAGTATTTCCTTGATCAATTAATAACTTGCTCTCTACTAAAGCTAGGTAAGCAGGAGAGAATTCCTCAGACTCTATTATTATTTGCTCAAATAAAGTTTGAGCTTGTCGCCACTTAGCGTAATCTTGTAGCGTTAAGAGATAGCGTCCCTTTTGGAATTTCTCATTCTGAGAAATGGATAATGATGGAATAGGGTCTGCATGGAAAGAAAACCATAGTAGAGGCCCAATAAGTAAAAAAATGCTAGCAATCAATCCTACAATATATTTTTGACTGAACCACCAAGAGCTATCTACAGCATCCGCTTTATTGTTTGACTCTATATCCTCCACTGTACAAATTAGGCGATAACCCTGACCTGAAATAGTTTTAATGTATTCCGGTTGCTTCGCTCTGTCTCCTAGAGCTTTTCTAATTTGACTAATAGCCACAGTAAGTACTTCATCCCCTACGACCTTATTAGCCCAAACTGTAGTTAACAGATGCTTCTTAGTCACCAGACAGCCTTGATGATTGACTAACTCTAATAAGACTTGAAGTGGTATATGGTCCAGCTGATTTTTATTCTCACCACATAGCAAATAACCTTGCTCTTCATTTAAAATCCACCTTCCCAATTTAATATTTCTTGTTACTTTCATAAACTTCTACACTGAAAACTTACAAATAAGTAATTTTTAACGACCAGACTAGTTTCAAATATTAAAATAAAATTAAATATACGCCTAAAAATAAAAATTGTTAAGTAAAAGGTGGGGTTTCTACGTTATTTTTATTTCTAAGCATGTACCATGTTGAGTTAGATTATGCTTTTTAAAATAGGAGATTAAAATTGAAAATTAGTATAATTTTTAGAGCTAGCTAATTATAGAACTTCCCCCCCCTGTCGCATACAAAACTGAGAGTCAAATTTAGCCATTGTCGGCGCCTTGTTCCTCTTTTTTCTGTATCCATTAGCTAATTCCAATAAATATTGCTCTCGCTCTTGGCGGTCAAGCTCACCCAATCTTTCAGCCGCATTATAAAAATCTTCCCAACCATTACTATCAATATAAAGCTGACGAAAAGCTGGAACTAAAGATTCATATTCTGCAGCCAAAGCCAAAGTAGCATTATTGGTTTTCTCTATATAAGCCTGGTAGCGCGCGGGATAAGACCACTCTGCTGCCATACGCCAATAGCAACGCCTCAATCGACTCAGAATTTCCTCCTTTTCTTGGCGCTTTTCCTCGTCCGGCAAGTTGGATTGGTAGACTGGCTGAAGCTCTTTACGCGTCGCTGTCATTAACTGTCGTACCGCCAGTGCCTGAGCCTTAGTCTCCTCAGCAGAACTCGAGAGACCCTGGCTACGAAGCCAATCAGGTAAAGCAATTTCGGACACTGCTGTAGCAAAGCTCTCATTAAAGCGGGTATCACCCGGCACATAAACTCTTCTGTGGGCCAACTCATGAAATAAGAGCCCCGCTAGCCTCTCCGGTGTCCAATTCACAAAGCTTGATAACACAGGATCGTTAAACCAACCCAGGGTGCTATAGGCCGGAACGGCTCCCAGATAGACATCATAACCCTGGTTCCGCAGGCTATTTGCTTTGGCAATAGCCGCTGATTTGCGGAAGTAGCCCCTATAGCTAGCGCAACCGGCTATGGGGTAACACCATCGTTTGGGGCTCAGGGAAAACTCTGGTGCGGCCAAGACATTCCATATAGGGTACTCATCATCGAGCTGAACATAGGAGCTATAGGCTTGCCCCACTGGTAGTTTTAACTCCTGTGCTGCATAGGCACGGATCTCCTGAACGAGCTGTAATTGCTTCTGGAGTTGATCACTGGCATTGCCGTCTTGAACCAGCTCTTCAATCGGCTGCCGGGCAGAGAGTATCCGCAATTGACCGCTTGCAGCCTGGAAGTAATAGCCCGCAGTCTCGCACCCGTAGAGCCCTAACAATACTAATACGAGCAGCCAAACTCTGGGGCGCGCTAAAAACCTAAGATCAGAAATACTGATATACACTCTTTTTCCTATTAGTATTTTTCTTAGAGAAACCCACCAGTCAAACGATTCCATGTGCAAAAGGTTATTCCATGTCACCAGTGGCAGCCGTCTTAACAGTATTTGCGCTGGTTTTAGGTGCTGTTGCCTGGTTGCGACTGCTATTTATTGGTTTTAGTCGTGACCCCTTGTCGGGGCTGATAGCACTATTTATACCACCTTTGGCGCTTTTGCTGCTTCTGCCTGACAGGCGAGAAAATAGTGATCTTTATTCTTTATGTGGCGCGTCCTTACTCTGCCTGCTAGCAGCCTTGACCCTGCGTTGACCAACCCGTCGTTCTTACAATAAGTTGATCCAGCTTGATTTAGGTCAAGAGATTTCCATTACAGCTCCCTAGACTGCATAGGTGAAGCATTAGCCTATCTGGAGAGAAAAATGGATGCTTTAATTGACCTGTTTACCAGCTTTTCTGGCCTTCTCAGCTTGGCCGTTATTGCCTTTATATTCCTGATGGCAGCGTTTTTCGTTCGCTTGGTTCGCAACAATGTTGAAAAAGCTGTTGCCGAGCAGGAACGCATCGCAGCACAAGCAACCGGTTCCAATAAATAGCTAGGCTTCCATCGTTGTTGTAAGCAACCAAGCACAAGCTAGTTTAGCGTTTATCTCTCGATCTGGTATCTAATAGCGGGCTTTCTACAGCCGGTAGGGTGGTCAACCTCCCTGCAGCTGGGAAATAACCGTGTAATAAAGCTTCTTGTCATGGAAGAGGTGGAGTTGATGCTACTGAGAAGAGAGTGCGGCGTTGTACCCGTATAGCTAGCGCTCTCAGGTGAGTAACCCTATCGAGAGCGCAACTGCAATACCTCAAGCGCTGCCTGTGAAGCTAACCGCTGAAAGCCCAGTGGTGACTTTTTATCTCAGGTAGCAGGCTTATCTTTGGGTGAAGACTTCATCCAACGCCCAAATAAAATGCCAATCTCAAACAATAGCCACATGGGGAAGGCCAATAAGGATTGGGAAATTATATCCGGCGGTGTCAGTAGCATCCCAATTAAAAAGCATCCCACAATCACATAAGGGCGCTTACTTGCCAGGGTCTTGGCATCCACTACCCCACTCCAGATCAGTAGGACTGTCGCAATAGGGATTTCAAAAGCAAAACCAAAAGCAAAAAAAAGCTTCAGCACCAGATCCAGATAACTGCGCATATCTGGCATTACCTTAATATCTTCTGGAGCAGTTCCAACAAAGAAATCAAAAAGAAGGGGAAAGACCACAAAATACGCAAATGCAATGCCGATATAAAAAAGTGCGACGCTACTAATTAATAATGGAATAGCAATACGTTTTTCATTTTTATACAGCCCCGGGGCAATAAATGACCAAACTTGGTAAAGCACAAAAGGGATTGCAATAAAAAAAGAAACTATAAAGGTCGTTTTGAACGGAGTAAGGAACGTGGAAGTCACCTCTGTAGCGATCATTCCAACATCACCCGCCAAACGCTCCTGTAGTGGGTGGGCAATAAAATTATAAATTTCAGACGCAAACGGCATCAAGCAGACAAATAAGACCAATACGACCAAAAGGATTCGCAATAGGCGATCACGCAGTTCGATCAGGTGGTCGATAAAAGGCTGATGCTTATCTTGGGACTGATCGCTCATGACTGGCTGTCTTTTTCCTGTTGCGATGTTTTCTTCTCGCTTTGTTTTTCTTCTTCATCTTCATCGATGTTTTCAGGATGGTCCGGGTTTAGGTCCGGGTCCCCAAAGTCATGCCAATGCTCCGGGTATTCGGGGTCCTGTAACTCCTCGGCAGTTTCATCCTGTTCTGGCAAATAATCCTCCTGCTCTGCACGAGGATGAGCAGGTTCCTCTATCGCCTTTTCAGGTTTTGGTGCCTCAGGATGGTTGACTCCAGCTGCCTGTTTTTCTACTGGTGTCCCTGCAACTTTTGGTTTTTCAGGCTGATTAAGCGCGTCGTGAACTTCCTTATTGGCTTCGCTAAAGGTTTGCTCCATCTCACGACGACTCTCCTCAATCTCACGCATAATGCGCTCGTTGTGAAGTTCACGCCGTATATCATCGGCTCCAACCTCTCGCTCCAATTCTTCGCGAGCACTATGTAAGGTCCGCTTCAAACCGGACCACCAGCGGGAAGTGGTACGCACCGCATCGGGCAGTCGCTCAGGGCCAACCACCAACAGGGCCACGGCAGCAACTACCAATAGTTCTAAAAAGCCGATATCAAACACAGAGTGACACTCGCCTTAGTCGTTGCCGATTATTTGTCCTGAGACTGTTTATCTTTATTTTTGACAGTAGTGTCTTGGCCTGGCTTCTCTTCCTCATCGTGCTTGAGACGCTCGACATCTTTGTCTTCATCAGCATCCTTGGATTTGTCTTCATCCTTAACCGCTTTGCGGAAACCCTTAATTGCGCCACCCAGATCGCCTCCGAGGTTTTTCAAACGCTTGGTTCCGAACAGTAGTAAGACTATGACCAGGACAATCAACAACTGCCAGATACTAATTCCACCGAATCCCATAATTGTCTCCATTACATTCAATAGGATGGCTTGAGTTTCTTACCGGGCACTCCCGCCATCAGGGGTGGTGCCACAAGTGATTCAAATTTTACTTAGTTCGCGCAGCTTTCTCTTCCAGGCCAGAAAGACCAAATCGGCGCCCAAGCTCTCGAACCACGTCCTGAGAATCAGCGCCCAAGTGAGATAGCATGACCAGCGAGTGAAACCACAGGTCCGCTGTCTCGGCAACCAGGTCTCGATTATCGCCACTACTCTGTGCGTCTTTTGCTGCAAGAATAGCTTCAGTGGCTTCTTCACCGACTTTTTCCAAAATCTTGTTCAGGCCTTTGCTATGTAGACTGGCCACATAGGATTCAGAAGCATCACTGCTATTTTTACGGCTTTCCAATACCGCATCGAGCTGTTGCAGCACATCTTTCATAATTGTTTCACTTATAAATGGACTTCGGGTCCTGAATCACCGGCTGATTCACCTGCCACTCTTCATCTTGAAGGAGGTGATAGAAACAACTACTGCGTCCGGTATGACAGGCGATTCCACCTTCCTGCTCGACCAACATTAATACGGTGTCCCCGTCACAATCCAGGCGCAATTCACGCACCTTCTGTAGGAAGCCGGAGGTTTCTCCTTTGCGCCACAGGCCCTTGCGGGATCGGGACCAGTAGACTGCGTAACCCTCACTGGCAGTGAGCGCCAGCGATTCGCGGTTCATCCAGGCCATCATCAACACCCGCCCGGTTTTGAAATCCTGCGCAATCGCAGGAACCAGGCCATCACTGTTCCAGCTGACTTTATCGAGAAAACCGGCCTTTGCTTGAATTTGAGTCAATGTCTAACAATCCTTAGAAGTTCCAGTGTAGGCCGAAGCGCCCTAGGGCCACAGCAGTAGCACCAGTGCAGCAACGCCCAGTACCCAACCGGTCGGCGGCAACTGAGCCAGCCATTCCGGTTTACTGACGGCGATGGCGCCAACGCCCAACATAACTCCGGCGACCCGCCGAATATATTGGCGCAAGCCTCGGCGTTGCGAGCCCGCCAACTGCTCGCCAATTACCTCTAACTGGGGCGCCAGTTCCCGCGACTGCTCCAGAGCTGAGTACACCAGCTGTGGCATCTGCGGGAATTTCTCAAGCCACTCCGGACCGTAGCGCTTTATCTCACCCACAATTGTTTTGGGGTGGATTCGATCGCGCATCCAGCGCTCTAAAAATGGATGAGCAGTCTTCCACAGATCCAGCTGCGGATAAAGCTGTCGACCCAAACCTTCGATATTCAACAGGGTCTTTTGTAACAGTACCAGCTGTGGCTGCACCGCCATATCGAATCGGCGCGCAGTCTGGAACAGACTAATCAACACCCGAGCGAAAGAAATTTCTCCCAGGGGTTTTTCAAAAATGGGCTCACAGACCGAGCGAATAGCGGACTCAAAGGCATTGATCGGCGTGTCGGAGCGAACCCAACCACTTTGCACGTGCAGCTCCGCCACCATACGGTAATCGCGGCGGAACATCGCCAGGAGATTGCGCGCCAAATAGTACTGATCTTCCCGTGTCAGGCTGCCGACGATTGCGGTATCAATCGCAATATATTGCGGGCGTTGCGGGTGCTCCCTGGAAACGAAAATGTTGCCCGGGTGCATATCCGCATGGAAGAAGTTGTACTCGAAGACCTGCTTAAAGAAGATCTCAACACCGCGCTCAGCCAGCAGCTGCATATTGGTGTCCTGGGCGCGAAGCTGGGCCAGGTCGGTGACGGGGATACCGTCGATACGCTCCAACACCAGGACATTTTCACGGGTGTAATCCCAGTGCACTTCGGGGATATACAACAGCGGGGAGTTGGTAAAGTTGCGGCGGAGCTGGGTGCCGTTGGCCGCTTCACGAGTTAGGTCCAATTCACCTTCAATCGTGTGCCGATAGTCCTCAACCACCTCCACCGGGCGCATGCGGCGCCCTTCGGGCACAAAGCGTTCAATTCCACGAGCGATCACCCCCAGGAGCTTCAAGTCTTCCTGGATTACCTCATCAATGCCCGGGCGCAGTACTTTGACAACCACTGATTCGCCGCTCTTTAATTCAGCCGCATGCACCTGTGCAACTGAAGCCGCTGCCAGTGGCTGCTGATCAAATTTGGCGAAGACCTCATCCACCTTGGCACCAAGGGCTTCTTCGATCAGAGCCGTGCACTGGTCACTGGGGAAGGGCGGCACCTTGTCCTGTAAATAATCTAATTGCTCGACAATATCTGGCGGTAGCAGGTCGGGACGAGTGGAGAGAAGTTGGCCGAATTTAACGAAAATGGGGCCCAGCTCTTCCAAGGCTCGGCGCAGCCTTTCGCCCCGTGGTATCTTGGACTGCGGCAGCAACTTCACCGGAAGTAGCAACCCCCGCAACCACAGTGGGCGCTCCTCGGCTGGCAATAATTGATCGAGACGATAGCGCAGAAAAACCCGCGCAATTGTGAGACTTCGACGAACTGGCAAAACTACTCGGCCTCCCTGCGGGAAAATTGTTCTTCCAGCAAGCGTACGCGCGCCTCGAGCCGTTCAGCAGCTAGAGAGGCCTCGGCCAGGTCTTCGACAAATGCTTCGAACTGGGCCTGGGGTGGAGTCAGCTGCCACTCCTCACTGATAGCCTCTGCCGCCACTTCAGGCGCTCGATTCAGATTGCCTCCCAACCAGCGGGCAGCATCGCGCAGGACATTGCCAATTGAGTGGGCGGGAATATCGCCAACCACTTGTGCCAGCGGCGCTTCCCAATCGATATCCAGGTCACTCAAGATCCATTGCAGTTCTGCCAGCAGGGCACTGGAGCCGCTCACTGACACCCCCAGCCCGGCAGGAGTTGCATCCGGGTCTTTGATCAGGCGTACAAAAGACAGCGCTGAACCGCTCAACTGGGTGGTGACTTCCCCCTCCCAGTGCTGGCGCACCCGCACCTGGTCACCCTCGATACACAGGCAAAACTGTAGTTGCGGGGCGGTTAAATCCAGCGCCATGGTTTTCCCATCCAGTGCGGAAAGGCGCTCGCGTGTCGCCGGGTCATACTGGAGGGCAGCATTAATTGTGGTTTCCAGCGCGGCATCAAATCCCGCGCGAAAAGTGGGGTCGCTCATGGCGGTTTACGGCCTCGTGCCTGCGCTCAGAGAAAAAATAGGCTTATGCAGTTTTTCAGGGCTTGATGCCCCGGTGCAAGGCGACAATTCCGCCGGTCATATTGTGGAATTCACAATCGACAAAACCGGCATCCGCCATCATCCCCTTGAGGGTTTCCTGATCTGGATGCATGCGGATACTCTCCGCCAGGTAGCGATAGCTGTCCGCATCATTGGCAACCAGTTTGCCCATAAATGGCAACAGGCGGAAAGAGTACTGATCGTAGACTTTCTCCAACAGCTTCGACTGGGGCTTGGAAAACTCCAGCACTAACAATCGGCCACCGGGTTTCAACACGCGCAACATGGAGCGCAGTGCCAGGTCCTTATCCGTGACATTGCGCAAGCCGAAAGCGATCGTGATGCAATCAAAGGTATTGTCCGGGAAGGGCAGGTACTGGGCATCCGCCTGTACCGGCACTACGTTGCCGGCGATGCCTCGATCGAGCAGGCGGTCGCGGCCGACCCTAAGCATCGATTCATTAATATCTGCCAGTACCACCTGACCACTAGCGCCCACGATACGCGAGAAACGCGCGGTGAGATCGCCAGTACCCCCGGCGATATCGAGGATTTTCTGTCCCGGTCGCGCACCGGACAATTCGATGGTGAAACGCTTCCAGAGGCGGTGGATACCCCCGGACATCAAGTCGTTCATTACGTCGTAACGCGCCGCCACTGAGTGGAACACTTCCGCCACACGACCGGCCTTTTCCTCCACCGGGACCTCTTGGTAGCCGAAGTGGGTGGTCTTGCGATCCTTCATGCTGTGCTGCCTGCTGAGCCAAATTCAGTGCGCCATTGTACATCGACCAAGCCGGCGGAACAGCGCCCATGATTCCCCCAGCGGCAACTCACTAAAATTAATTCACACAAGAGTAACAACGGGACCCAGGGTTCTCTCATGGATTACCGGCTCGATAGCGACACGCCCGCTGTAGTGAGTCTGCGCCGTACAGCACGCACAGAAATACACGCCGCCAACAGTAATGCCCAGTTGTTGCCAGATGAGCACGCCGTGCACGAACTGCGCAAACACTGTAAGAAACTGCGCGCCCTGCTGCGCCTGATTTACCCGAATAAAAATCCACTGTTCCGACGCGAGAACGATCGCTACCGGAAATTGGCACGATGCCTGTCAGCTGGGCGCGACCTGGTCTCCATACGCACCGCGCTTCTCACCCTGGCTCCACCCAATCACTTTGAAAAAACGCATAGGGTACTGCGTCAGATACAGCAGTCACTGCGAGACGAAGAGAATCTTATTCGGGTTGAAGGGTTGTTGACTGAAGCGCGGGAGAGCATTGAAGAATGGCCCCTGCACGATATTCGCTGGGGTGATATCGATGCCGGATATTTACGTGGCTACCAGCGCGCGCGCAAAGCCTGGCTGAAGGCACGAGAAGGAGACAACGCCCATAAACTCCACCAATTGCGCAAATGGGTAAAAGATCACTGGTACCACAGCCGCCTACTCAGAGAGAGCCACCCCCAATCTGTAGCGCTGCGCTGTGAACCGCTAAAACAACTCGCGCAACTATTGGGAGACTGGCGCGATCTCTACCTGCTCTGTCGTTTTGGCATCACGGTTGGAGAACCATTGGGGAAAGAGTTGATCAAGCTGTTGGAAATGTGCGACTGGCACAAGGTGCGATTGCGCTTGGAAATAGAAAAAGGCTGCGCTGAGTTCTTCGCCCACAAAAAACTTGTGATCTAAGTTGAGCAGGCGTAAAGGGATTCGAGATTATTCGTTATAAAAACGAAAAAGGCGCGGGAATATTTCCCGCGCCCGAAGATCCCCGATTTATTTGGCACTCTGCTCCAGCAGGCCGCCGGCGCGAGCCATCACATGGAACAGGTAGTTCTGCTCATTGGTGCCGCTCACCAAGTGGGCACCGGGACCGCGAGCCCAGACACCCACATCTTCGCCGCCGTGGGTTTCTCCAGAAAGAGGAACAAGGACTTCCTGGTGGAAGCCGGGAGCGGTGGTGTCCACATCGGTAAGATCCTGACGCCCTTGAACAATATCGTCATAGTAGCGGTCATCAGCATCGGTATTGTCGCCGTAATGTGCAAAACCGCGACCATTGGCATAGTTCAGGGTAGTGTAAGGCAAGCCCGTCTTATCCAGCTTGGGCATATCTTCAGCCACACCGGTCTTGTCATTTTTAACTACCTTACCGAGGATTGGGTTGCCACGGGTAGTCCCACCGGCAATGGTCATCACGTGACTGTGGTCCGCGGTAACAACGATTAGAGTATCCTCGGCACTGGTGTTATCCAGGGCTACCTGCACCGCCTTGGCAAACTCTTCCGCATCGCTGAGAGCATTGTAGGCATTATTGGCGTGGTGACCGTGGTCGATACGCCCGGACTCCACCATCAGGAAGTAACCCTTATCGTTTTGCTGGAGCATCTCGATGCCCTTGGCAGTCATCTCACTCAGGGAAGGCTCGCCGCCAACATCGTTGCCACGATCGGCCTCATAGCGCATATGAGAGGAGTTAAATAACGCCAATAGCTTATCGATGTTAGTCACATCCAGCTGGTCAAACCCGGCTTTGTCTTCCATATAGTGCGCGGTGGTTACGCCATCGTTATAACGAGTTTTCCACGCTTCAATCAGATTGCGCCCATCGGTGCGCTTACCAGTCTTGCCTTCCGCATCGGTGAAGTCCGCTGGCAGGAAGTTGCGGCGTCCGCCGCCCATTACAACGTCGATACCATCACCGGCCTCCAATTCAACCAGGTGGGTGGCGATATCGCGACAGCCGTCTGGAGCAGTGTATTCCCACTCACGCTCAGGCACCTTGGCATAAGTCGCTGCGGGCGTGGCATGGGTGATACGCGCGGTGCTGATGATACCGGTGCTTTTCCCCAGTTCCTCGGCCAGCTCCAGGGAGGTGGTCAGGGGACGTTCGAGGCTGGCAGCGCAGTCACCGCGGGCGACATCTTCAGCCACACTCAGGATACCCGCCTTGGTTTTCACTCCGGTAACCAAAGCGGTCATGGTGCCAGCGGAATCCGGAGTCTGCTGGTTGGTGTTATAAGTTTTTACCAAGCCAGCAAAGGGCATCTTTTCGAAGCTCAACTGATATTCCTCGCCATCGAGGCCCAGTTTTTGGCCAGCGAAGATACGCGCAGCGGTGACAGTGGAGATACCCATGCCATCGCCTACAAACAAAATAATATTTTTCGCGGCACCCGGCGTATTGTTGATCTTCTCTGCGCTCGCCGCAGCTACGGCTTTCTGGCCATCTTCGAACCAGCTGCTTTCACTTTGGGTTGGGGAAAGGCCTAAGTAATTCTGCTGCTGCGGTTTTTCTGTAGCATCCGGCACTTCGGCAACATTGTTGGAGCTGGAGTTATCGTCGCTACAGGCACTGGCCAGTACGGCAACGGAAAAGGCCAGCAGGGTCTTTTTAAACTGTTTCATGGTCAATATCCCCAATTATTCTTCTAACAGCGACAGATCGGTCGCGGCAGTCATTATGTGGAAAACCGCATTCTGTTCCAGATGTCCCTGCACTTTTTCGGCACCGGCGCCGATCGCGTGCAGACTGATATCCTCACCGCCGTGGCTTTCGCCCCCCAGGGCAACCAGGGATTCCTGGTGGAAACCTGGCATCTCGGTATCCACATTCGTTAAGTCGTGACGACCGGCGGCGATATCATAGTCATCGCGCTTGTCTGCATCGGTTTCAGTACCCAAATCGGCAAAGCCACGGCCATTGGTGTAGGTCAAGGTGGTGTAAGGCTTATTATCCTCGGCCAGAGAGACGGCCTCATTCGGTGCGCCGCTGTCATCGTTGCCGATCACCTTGCCCAGGATAGGGTTACCCCTGGTGGGATAGCCCGCCATGTTCATTACGTGACTGTGGTCAGCAGTCACCAGGATCAGGGTTTCTTCCAGGTTCACTTTCTGTAGCGCTGCCTTGACCGCATCAGACAGCTCAATAGCTTCATTTAGCGCGTTATAGGCGTTACCGGAATGGTGAGCGTGATCGACTCGGCCGGATTCCACCATCAGGAAGAAGCCGTCTTCATCCTTTTGCAGCATATCGATAGCGGTGGTGGTCATCTCGACGATACTGGGCTCTTCGCTATTCTTGGCGATGCGGTCGGCATCGTAGCTCATGTGGTCTTCGGTAAAGAGACCCAACAGCTTATCTGTTTTGGCGATATCCACTGCCGACAGTTCGAAACCATTTTCGACGTAAACCGCATTTTGCTCACCGTCATAGCGCAGCAGCCATTCACCCGTTAGATTGCGCTCGTCCTCACGCAGGCCACCCTCGGCCACCGGTGTAAAGTAGTTGCGCCCACCACCGAGCATGACTTCCATGCCATCGCCGATATTCATTTCCACCATTTGTGTGGCGATATCGGTACAGCCCTCATCGGCCGCGTGTTCCCACTTGCGGCTGGCACTGTGGGCATAAGTGGCTGCCGGAGTCGCGTGGGTGAGGCGTGCGGTAGAAACAATGCCGGTAGCCTTACCGCGGCTTTCCATCATCTCGAGGAAGCTGTTCAAACCCAGACCCTTACTCGCAGCACAGTCAGCCACCAAGCCCTTGCCATCCACATTGATCATACCGGCGCGGGTTTTTACACCCGTCATCATCGCGGTCATGGTGCCGGCGGAATCCGGGGTCTGCTGGTTAGTGTTGTAGGTTTTGATCAGGGCACTGTGAGGAAACTCCTCAAAAGAAAGGCTGTTCTCTTCACCGGGTTCACCGCGGCGCTGGCCCTCGAAGATACGAGCTGCGGTCAGGGTGGATATCCCCATGCCATCGCCAACAAACAGGATGACGTTTTTTGCAGTTTTGGCTTCACGGGAGAGAGAAGTGCGTTCTTCCAGGCGATCGGACGCCTCGGTAAACCATTCACTCTTAGTTTGGTAATCGGGCAGGCTCGCGGCGGAAACCGCGGAAGCGAGAGGAATCAGACAAAAGGCGCTCAGTGCGCGGGCAATTGTTTTTGCCATGGGGGCCTCCGAAACTCGTTAATTTGGCGAGCATTAGAGTTCCAAAATGTGACAAAAGAATTACGCGCCGGTTACGTTGTTAATATCTTTGCTCTTAAAATCAATGAATATCAAAGAATTACCTAAAGCGGGCAATATTTGGCAAAGATGTACCAAAGATTAATTATTTCAGTAATAAATTATTGAGAAGAGTGGGGAGATATTAAGAGAGAGAAGGGTGGAACCGCCCACTGGAGAGCGGTTGTCATTACCGATCAATTTGCCACTAGCCGATAAACTTCACCACACTCTCATCCGGGTCGCGGCCCTGGCCGGCATCGCGCAGGCGCTGAAGGTAAGCCTCCCAGTTGGACGAATAGTTTTCAGCTAGTTCGTGCAAATACTCCCAGGTAAAAATACCGGTGTCGTGGCCATCGTCGAAATCGATTTTTAGCGCATAGCGGCCAGCCGCCTCCACCGTATCGATACCCACATGTATTTTGCCACTGACCAGCACCGGTTCGCTGGCACCGTGGCCACGCACTTCGGCGCTGGGGGAGTAGACGCGTAGGTACTCTGCCGGCAAGGTAAATTCAGCATCGCCAAATACCAGGTGCAGGCTTTTCTCTGCGCGATTTAATCGGATTTTTTGCGGTTTCATTGATTTACAAAATAAAACGCGACAGGTCTTCGTTCTGGCTTAACTCGCCCAGATGGCTGTCCACATAGGCGGCATCAATATTCAGAGAAGTATTGCCATCGCCCGCATCAAAGGAAATTTCCTCCAGCAAGCGCTCCAATACCGTGTGCAGTCGGCGTGCACCGATATTCTCGGTACGCTCATTCACCTCGAAGGCCACTTCCGCGATGCGGCGAATACCGTCTTCACTAAATTGCAGTTCCAGCCCCTCAGTGGCCAGCAATGCTTTTTGCTGCTCGGTAAGGGAAGCGGACGGCTCGGTGAGGATGCGCTCGAAATCTGCGGAGCTCAGCGAATTCAATTCCACGCGAATGGGCAGACGACCCTGCAACTCGGGAATCAGGTCCGAGGGCTTGGACAGGTGGAAGGCGCCAGAGGCAATAAACAGGATGTGGTCGGTTTTGATCATGCCGTACTTGGTGTTAACCGTGCTGCCTTCAATCAGTGGCAGCAGGTCGCGCTGTACTCCTTCGCGGGAAACATCGGCACCGCCGCTCTCCTGGCGCTTGGCGACTTTATCGATTTCATCGATAAATACGATGCCATTCTGTTCGGCAGCGCGGATCGCACGGGTCTTAACATCTTCGTCGTTGACCAGCTTGGCCGCTTCCTCGTCGGTGAGCTGCTTGAGGGCCTGCTTGACCGGCAGCTTGCTCTTGCGAGTCTTGCCCTGGGACATATTGGAGAACATGCCCTGGAGCTGGTTGGTCATCTCCTCCATACCGGGAGGGGCCATAATTTCTACGCCCATGGGCGCAGCGGCCAGATCCACCTCAACCTCTTTGTCATCGAGATCACCTTCGCGCAACTTCTTGCGGAACAGCTGGCGAGTGCTGGAATCCTTATCGGTGGGCTCGGTGGAGCGCGCCGGAGGCAACAGGGCATCGAGGATGCGCTCTTCTGCGGCATCCATAGCGCGCTGCTCAACACCAGCCATGGCCTGCTCGCGTTCCTGCTTCACTGCCATCTCAACAAGATCGCGGACAATCGACTCTACATCCCGACCGACATAGCCCACTTCGGTAAATTTAGTCGCCTCTACCTTGATAAAGGGCGCGTTCGCCAGTTTGGCCAGGCGGCGGGCAATTTCCGTCTTGCCCACGCCGGTAGGGCCGATCATCAAAATATTTTTCGGCGTGATCTCGGCGCGCAGGTCTTCACTAACCTGCATACGGCGCCAGCGGTTTCGCAGCGCAATGGCTACCGCACGCTTGGCCTCCTGCTGGCCAACAATATGGCGGTCGAGTTCGTGGACAATTTCTCTGGGTGTCATCTGGGACATACAAATTCCTGCAAAAATTCTTGCGGGGGCTTAAACAGCCCGCCAGCCGGTCACTCTAAGGTGTACCCGGTAATCAATAAGCCAGTTCTTCGATGGTGTGGTTCTGGTTGGTGTAAACACAGATATCACCGGCGATCTTCAGTCCCTGCTCCACAATAGAGCGGGCATCCATATCGGTATTGTCCAGCAGCGCACGGGCTGCCGACTGGGCGAAGGGGCCACCGGAACCGATAGCAATCAGGTCGTCTTCCGGCTGAATCACGTCGCCATTACCGGTCACAATCAAACTGGCAGTGGAATCAGCAACCGCCAGCAGGGCCTCCAAGCGGCGCAGGGCGCGGTCGGTACGCCAATCTTTGGCCAACTCCACAGCGGCGCGGGTCAGCTGGCCACCGTGGGCCTCAAGCTTGGCTTCAAAACGTTCGAACAGGGTGAAAGCGTCTGCAGTACCACCGGCAAAACCGGCAATAACCTTATCTTTGTACAGGCGACGCACCTTGCGTGCATTGCCTTTCATAACGGTGTTGCCCATGGACACCTGGCCGTCGCCGCCAATCACAACTTTGCCGTTGCGGCGACAGGATAAAATAGTAGTTCCGCGATACTGTTCCAATGGAGACCTCTCGGATTGCGCGTGTACTCTGGCAGCGGGCATCGAAGTGCCCGCGCCGGGGAATTATCTTCAGACTAGGTAAGTGAGGACGGTTCGCGCCGATTTCAATAAGAGAGGTCACAATTACTGAGTGGGGCAACACACCTTAATAAACGGAATTGATGGTCACTGGGTCGCCGGGCGTTTTAGCACCAGCGGCATCAGGCGATGCTCAGCCAGTGTCTGGCGCGCTTTGGCCATCCGGGAGCGGTTGCTATAAGGGCCCACCAGTACCCGATGCCAGGTTCCCCGGTTATCGGTGGCCGATTCCACTTTGACCTCCAGGTTGGCCAGGGTCAGCTCAACGCGCAGGCGCTCCGCTTCAGAGGCATCGCGAAACGATGCCGCCTGCAGGATATATACCTGTGCCGGGGTGCTGCGATCGGGTTCCGACGAGCTACTACTCTGGGAATTGTTGGTGGAGTCACTGCGGCGCGCCGGTTGTGCCACTTTGGGCGGGGGTACCGTGACTTCGTTTTCTTTTAATTTTGTATAAAAATCAAAACGCGGTTGAGGCGATGTTTCCTCTCGCTGCTGTACCGCCTTTGGCTTAATGCTGCTTATTCCCCGGCTGTCCTTGTCCATGCCCTGAAGAAACAGTACGGCCACCGCAAAGCCACCGACAAAATTCCCCAGGACAAACCAAACCCATGCGGGTTTGCCTGCGGCTTTTTTACTGCGGCGATTACTGGTGCGACGGCTCATCGAAAATTTCTTCCCTGCAAGGTTTTAGCGGTTTGTGAATTGTACCGCCAATTTAGTGCCAGGCGCGTAACCCAGCGCATATTCACGATAATTCCTGCGCATCCATATCCACAGCCCAGCGCAGGCGGCGATTTTTATTGCCCTCCGCCCAAGCACACACTCGCGCCAGCAGCGGCTGTAAGTGGGCTCGGTTTTGTGCGGTGACCTGAATATAAAATCGGAAGCGCCCGGATTTGCGTTCCAGTAGTGCCGGCACCGGCCCCAGATATTGGATCTGCGGCGATGGGGGTGCCAGGGACTGCATAAAGAGTCGCGCATTTTGTAGAAACTCTTCGGCCCAACCAGGCTCTTCACACTCCGCTCTCACCAGTGCCATAGCGCTGGCGGGAGGCAACTGTGCAACCGTGCGATCCCTCAGCAACTGGCGCGCAAAAGCGCCATAGCCTTTTTCCAGCAGCAATTGTAAAAGCGGGTGCTCGGGGAAGCGGCTCTGAACCAATACCCGCCCACTGAGACTGCCGCGCCCCGCACGACCCGCCACCTGTTCCAATAACTGGCCGGTACGCTCTGGCGCGCGGAAATCTGCGCTGAACAGGCCGCCATCGGCATCCTGGATCACTACCAAAGTGACCTTGGGCAAATGGTGCCCCTTGGCCAGCATCTGGGTTCCTAACAACAGGCAGGGCTCGCCCTCTCGCGCCGGTGCTAACAATTTATCCAGCGCCTGTTTGCTCGCCGTGGTATCCCGGTCCACACGTATCACCGGGTAGTCGGCAAAGCGACGGGCCAACAGTTCCTCGCTGCGTTCCGTGCCGGCACCCAGGGCCGAAATCGAACGGCTGTGACATTGTGGGCAGCTGTCAACCAGCGGGCGGCGGTAATCGCAGTGGTGGCAGCGCAACTGGCGTTGCCGCCGGTGCATAGTCAGCTTGCTCGAGCAGTGTGGGCAATCCGCCAGCCAGCCGCAATCATCACAAGTCAGCGCGGGGGCAAAGCCGCGCCGATTGATAAACACCAGGGCCTGCTCACCCCGCGCGAGCGTATCGCCGATATGGCGCAGCACCTGGGAAGAAAACCCCTCTTCCAGAGGCTCCCGCAGTGTCGGCACTACGTGAATTTGCGGTGGCTTGGCATCACCGGCGCGATAGCGCATATGCAGGTGTTGATAGCGCCCATTCAAAGCGTTGTGCAGGGTTTCCAGAGAGGGCGTGGCCGAACCCAAAACCACCGGCACATTATTATTGCGCCCCAAAACCACGGCCAAGTCCCGGGCCGAATAGCGCACCCCGTCCTGCTGTTTAAAAGAGGCATCGTGCTCTTCATCGACAATCACAACGCCGAGCCTGGGCAGGGGGGTCATAATGGCTGAGCGGGTGCCGATCACAATATCTGCCTGCCCACCCGCTGCCGCCAACCAGGATTGAGCGCGCTCGCCGTCAGCCAAGCCTGAGTGCAACGCCGCAATACTGTGCTTGGGAAATCGTGCAGCAATACGCCTCAGCGTTTGCGGCGTAAGTCCAATCTCCGGCACCAGTAACAATGCCTGGCGGCCACTATCCAGGACCCGCTGCATCAGACGCAGATAAACTTCGGTCTTGCCACTGCCGGTGGTGCCCTCCAGTAATGAAGTAGAGAAGCCGCTGCAATCGATACTGTCGAGCACCTGTTGCTGTTCGCTATTCAGCTCCGGAGCCGGTGTACTCTCTGCTGCGGGTAGCGGCGCAGGTACGGTAGGGCCTAGAATCCACTCCACCAGGCCGCGATCCTGTAGGGCTCGAATCACGGGGGTATTGTGGCCGAGGGTCTTAAGGTGGGTTCGGCTCTGCTTGCCATCACTCAACAGCAACTGGAACAGAGCCTGCTGCTTGGGCGCGCGTGCCAGTGCAGTTTCCGGTAAGCCCTTTCCCTCTGTCGTGAGCTGAAGCCACTGCTCCGCCCAATGATCAGACGGCTTACCTTTGCGCAGTGCCACGGGCAGGGCAGCGGCGTAGACCTCGCCGAGGGGCGCCTGGTAATAGTCGGCAATCCAGGACAGCAGCTTGCGGCTGCCATCACCAAACAGAACCTCCGAATCCACCAGTTCCAGCGCTGGCTTCAAACTGCTGTGCGGCGACTCCTGCACTATATCCAATAGTACTGCCACTAACTTGCGCCCGGCAAAGGGCACCCAGAGGCGCTGGCCGGGCCGCAGTGACTCCGGCGACAGTCCCTCTGGCGGCAAATAGTCAAACAAGCGCCTCAGGGGCACGGGCACTGCCAGCCTTAAAATGACTCTTTGTTGGACTGACTCCTGCACCTGGCCCCCACTCACTCAAGCAAAAGGCGCTAGTGTAATGGCAGATGTGGCAAGTTGCAGGGCTTCGTCGGGGATAATGGTTGTTATGACCGAATTGGCAACTTAGGCGTCACAGAGGAATTAGTGAGGTCAATTGCTATCAAAGCTGTTGTGCAATGCTAACAAGTGGCCATCCTCAGTCATTTCGCCACCCATTTGTGCTTGAACCGCGACATTAATCTGATAGTATGCGCCGACTTTTTAAACAGCCTGGAACCATACTGGTTCCTGCACCAATGACGATGCCGTGCTCGGCAAAAGATCGAGTGGCGGTTTCGAAAAGAGGCAATCATGAAAGCAGATATCCATCCTAACTACACCGACATCTCCGCTACCTGTTCCTGCGGCAATGTTGTAAAAACCCGCTCCACTCTGGGCAAAGACCTGCAAATCGACGTTTGCTCGCAGTGTCACCCTTTCTACACTGGCAAGCAGAAGCAGGCTACCACTGGTGGTCGTGTTGACCGTTTCAAGAAGCGTTTCGGCAGCCGTATCGGCAAATAATCCGGGCTCTTCGCTCGAATGGACCCGCCGCTTGCGGCAGGGTCCATTCCAAAAAGGCACCTCGCACTGCGATGGTGCCTTTTTTGTATCTATTCTCAGCGTTTCATACCCCGCTGCTGTAATCCTCTGTATGTAAAATCAAAATCGACTTGAATCGCTTAACCTTTCCGCCAATGGCGATAACTTTATCCTTATAAATCAGATTAATGCGGCTATTTATCCTGAAAATCGTCGATAGGCACGATAAAAATAGAAGTCCGTACCACTTATTGCAGATTTTCACGCTTGTAGCGCCAAGCTTCCCTCGGTTATTCTCTGGCCCCCGCAGTAACCGGGATAACACTTAAGTGTTGCCCACAGTATTCGAGAGATAAGCCCCCAAATGACGGATTCATTGCGCCAGGCAGCGCTCGATTACCACGCGCTCCCCAGTCCCGGCAAACTTTCAGTAGAGCTGACGACCCCTGCCGAAACCCAGGAAGACCTGTCCCTGGCTTACAGTCCCGGCGTCGCCGAACCGGTGCGAGAAATTGCCAAGGACCCAGAAGCAGCCTATCGATACACCGGCAAAGGTAATCTGGTAGCAGTCATTTCCAATGGCAGTGCCATTCTCGGTCTCGGCAATCTGGGCCCGCTGGCCTCAAAACCCGTGATGGAAGGCAAGTCACTGCTGTTTAAACGCTTTGCCGATATCAACTCAGTAGATATCGAAGTTGATGCCAGCAGCCCGGAGCAGTTTATTCAGACCGTGGCCTCAATCGCCAACACCTTCGGCGGTATCAACCTCGAAGATATTAAGGCGCCAGAGTGTTTCCATATTGAAGAGACTCTAATCGAGCGCTGCCCGGTACCGGTTTTTCACGACGATCAGCACGGCACCGCCATTGTGACCGTTGCCGGTATGCTCAATGCTCTGGAGATTCAGGGTAAGAAAATTAGTGAAGTGCATATGGTCTGCCTGGGCGCAGGTGCCGCTGCGACGGCCTGCTGCAAACTGCTGCTGGCTGCCGGAGCGCGCAAAGAGCAGATCACCATGCTCGACAGCCGTGGGGTTATCCACTCGGGTCGAACGGATATCAACGCCTACAAAGGTGAGTGGGCACGGGATACCGATATGCGCACCCTCGACGATGCCATCGCCGGTGCGGATGTATTCCTCGGGGTATCCGGCCCGGACCTGCTCTCCGCCGAGCAGCTACAGCGCATGGCCCCAAAACCGGTGGTCTTCGCCTGCTCTAACCCCAACCCGGAGATTAAGCCCGAGTTGGCTCACAGTGTGCGCGACGACCTGATTATGGCCACAGGCCGTTCCGACTACCCAAACCAGGTTAACAACGTCCTCTGCTTCCCGTTTATTTTCCGGGGTGCCCTGGATGTTCGCGCTGCGCGCATTAATGAAGAGATGAAGCTGGCAGCGATCGAGGCGATCCGCAAAATTGCCCACCTGCCGGTACCGGATTCAGTGCGCGAAGGTTATGGCGGTATCGAGCTCAGCTTCGGGCCCAACTATATCCTGCCCAAGCCAACCGACCCGCGTTTACTGCCTGAGGTGGCTTCGGCCGTAGCTCGAGCAGCCGTAGACAGTGGCTGTGCGCGCCTGCCCTACCCGGACAACTATCCCCTGGAAACCCTGTAAAGATCACAGATTTCCTCACTTAACCCGTTAGAGCAGGCATTTACCGCTTTCGCTCTAACGGAGTTCTTGAGCCATAAAGCCCCCGTCGCTAAACTGCCTTTCTGTCACAGCATCAAAGTTGCCCAACATAATGAGTCATGTGTACGTGCTGACCAATCAGCACCAGCAGTTCCTGAGTAAAAGCGGCGAATGGACCGATGGCCGCGAGCCGAACAAACTGTTTCGCAGCGAGCATAAAGACGTCGCTATCAACCAGATGTTCGAGGCCAATACTCGCAATGTGAGCCTACGCATTGAATTGCTGCTGTGCGAACTCAGCATTAAGGGGCACCCCCAGATCCCCGAGGAAGCTCTGGCACCGGTATCCAGTGATGAGAGTCAGGGTGACCCTGAAATCACCCCCTCAATACCTGAGGAACTGCCAGAGCAGGCCAACCCGGAGATAGAACCCCAGCCTGCGCCTGAAGTCGCACCGGAAGAAGCGCCTGAGGTTGCCCCGGAACCAGCGCCCGCTGAAACGCCCGCACAGCCTGACGAAAACAAATCTGAATCCGCCGCCTGAGCGCCAGAACATTCAGCACCGGCACAGAGAGTCGCCCGAGATGGCAGCGATAAAGAAGCGTTCCGGTAGTACCAAGGAGATTCGAGTGCCCATTTCCCACCTGGCCGCGCTATCGCAAGCCAAACCAGCCCAACTGCTCAAAGGCATCCTCCGCGGTGTCGAGAAAGAGAGCCTGCGTGTCGCTCCCGATGGCGCCCTTGCGCAAACGCCGCATACCACAGCACTGGGCTCCGCACTTACCCATGAAAGTATTACTACCGACTTCTCCGAGGCCCTACTGGAATTTATTACGCCGCCAGTAGCGACCCCTGAGGAAGCGTTACAGGTCTTGGACCGTATCCACCGCTACACCTACAACCAGATCGGTGACGAGCGCCTGTGGGTTAACAGCATGCCCTGTGCGATTGGCGAAGATAAAGATATTCCCGTTGCCCGCTACGGCAGCTCTCACAGCGGCACAATGAAAACTATTTACCGGCTGGGCCTGGGGTTGCGCTACGGCCGCGCCATGCAAACTATCGCCGGTATCCACTACAACTTTTCGCTTCCTGAAGAGTTCTGGCTGTGGCTGCATGAAATCGAAGGCAGCAGTGAGGATTTAAAGAGTTTTAAAACCCGTCGCTACTTCGATCTAATTCGCAATTTCCGCCGCAATTACTGGTTGCTGATTTACCTGTTTGGCGCCGCACCTGCGGTATGCGCTTCTTTTGTCGATGGCCGCGAGCACAGTCTTGAGCCCTTCAATGGGGATGACCACACTCTGCACGTGCCCCACGCTACGTCCCTGCGTATGGGCGACCTGGGCTACAACAGCAACGTGCAGCAGTCACTAGTGGTTTGCTACAACGACTTGCGCAGCTATTTATCCACGCTCTGTTCAGCGATCAGCAGTTCCTACGGCCCTTACCAGGAAATGGGGGTTAAAAATGAAGGCGGCGACTACCAGCAATTGTCCACAGGCATACTACAAATCGAGAATGAGTTTTACTCACCGATCCGTCCCAAAAACCCCGCCAAACGGGGCGAAACAGCGCTGTCTGCCCTGGATAATCGCGGTGTCGAATATGTTGAGGTCCGCTGCCTCGACCTGAACCCCTTCGCTCCCCTGGGAATTGACGCCCAGCAAATGCGTTTCCTCGATAGCTTCCTGCTGCACTGCCTGCTCACCGACAGCCCCAAAACCAGTGATGCCGATTACCGCAGTACCCAGGAGAACCAACAACGTATCGTCTACCGGGGTCACGAACCGGAACTGACGCTGCTGGATAACGGTGGCGAGCGTAAACTGAGCGACTGGGCCACCCAATTATTGGAAGAGGTCGACTCAGTGGCAGAACTGCTGGATAACGCCTGGGGCGGCTCGCAATACCGCGGCTCAGTGGGCGTGCAGAAGGCCAAGGTGAAAGGGGATATCCTCACACCGGCACAGCAGATACTGGCAGAGATGCGCGAACAAAACATTACCTTTTCCCAGTGGGCTATGGATAAAGCCGAACAGCACCGCCGCTACTTCCTGGAGCGCCCTCTGGACAGCGACTATCTGCAAGACTTCTTACAGCAGGCAGAAACCTCACTGCTCAAGCAAAAAGAAATTGAAGCGCAGGATAGCGGTACTTTTGAAACATTCCTGAGCCGTTACTATGCCCAATACAACTGCTGCCAGGACTAGCGGCTGATACAGTGCCGCAGCCTGAGCGAGGCTTATGAACTATCTGGCACACCTGTTACTGTCCGGGCCCAAACCGCGCTGGCGACTGGGTGGGCTCCTGGGGGACTTTGTTAAAGGTCCCCTGGATGACAGTTGGCCAACGGATATTGAGCATGGTATTCGCCTGCACCGTCGCATTGATGCCATCACCGATGCTCACCCGGCCTACCGGGATGCCCTGGCACAACTGGACCCGCGCTGGCGTCGCTATGCCGGCATCGCACTGGATATATGGTTTGATCACCTGTTGGCAGAAAACTGGCAGCAGTGGCACCCTGAAGCGCTGGATGAGTTTTGCCGGCGCTGTTGGAGAGACTTTCATTTCGACAGCCGGTATATTCCGCCACGCGCAATGGCATTTATTGAGCGCGCCGAGCAAATTAAACTGCTGCAAAGTTACCGCGAGGAGCGGGTAATCGAGCTGACCCTGGAGCGGGTTGGGCAGCGGTTGCGCCGCCCGGTAGCACTGCAGGAGCTACTGCCTGAACTTATCGCCGGGCGGAACAAACTGGAAAGCAATTTCAATAAACTATTAACCGACTTGAATCTCGAAGCGAACCGCTTTCGACAGCACTATTCAGGACCCGAATTACCATGACCTTACCCAACCCGCGCATCACTTTTCTTCTGGTCTTCCTAATGGTGGCCTTTTTACTCGGCTCCGCCTTTTATCTCGAGTACGTGCAGGGGCTGGAGCCTTGCAAATTGTGTATTACCCAGCGGGTAATGCTATTGGGTGTTGGCGTAGTTTCGTTGATCGCATTCCTGCACAACCCTGCCACCATTGGCCGTCGTGTCTACGGCCTGCTGGTATCCCTTTGGGCAATGGGTGGTCTCTACTTTGCCGGTCGTCAGCTTTGGCTGCAAAGCCTGCCGGAAGACCAAGTGCCGGCCTGTGGTCCAAGCGTCAGCTATATGATTGAAGTTTTCCCGATGGCCGATGTGCTCAAGGCGCTGCTGAGCGGCGATGGCAATTGTGCTGAAGTACAGTGGACCATGATGGGCCTGAGTATCCCCGGTTGGGCCGCTATCGGTTTTGCCGGTCTGATCCTGTTCGGTGGCTGGCAAGCATTCCGCAGAGCTTAACAATCTCCGGCGGCTTTAACGGCCTCCATCTCCTACATGTCAAAATCCACGCTGCACAACATACTCCACTGGCTGGGTGGAGCTGCCACTCTGGTTGCCTGTACCTGGCTGGGCAATTTCACCAGCTCAAGCCTGTCACTACCCATTCCGGGATCTGTCATAGGGATGCTGATGCTACTGGTGATTCTCGTGTTCAATGGTGGTGCTCCCACAGGCCTTGCCAAAGTCAGCTCACAACTGCTTTATCTACTGCCGCTGTTATTGCTACCGGCGGCTGTCGGGGTATTTTTTTTCCAGGGCCTGACTCTATCCGACTGGCTAGCCTTAATCGCCGCTATTGTGATTGGCACACTGGTCAGTATCGCTATTTGCGCACAGCTACTAAAGAAATTGCTGATTCGCTCTGGGGGTAATCGGGAGTGAATGAATTTCTGGCGAGCCCAATCTTTGTATTGCCCTTGAATGTCATCGCTTTTCTTGTCGGCGTTACCCTTTACCGGCGCTACAAGACTGTTCTGCTGCACCCTATCATCAGCGCTAGCATTTTGACCGCAATAACATTGAGTGTTCTCCATATCCCCTATGAGAGTTACCAGGGCTCCAGTGCATTACTGTACAGCTTGCTAGGGCCAGCAGTTGTTGCCCTGGCTGTCCCTCTCAAACAAAATCTAGTGATTATCCGCAAAGCCGGCTGGCCGCTACTTGTCACTATTTTTGTGGGTGCGATTTTGGCCCCAGTTATAGCGGTATTAATCGCCTTGGTATTTGGCGCGGGCAAGTCAGTACTACTGGCGTTGAGCGGCAAATCTATTACCACACCCATCGCATTGGCCCTGGCGGAAACAATCCACGCTTCTCTCAGCCTCACTGCAGCTATTGTGGTCTTGACCGGGGTGGTCGGTGCTATCGCTGGCCCAGCTCTAATGAGTAGGCTCAATATTCACGATGAGCGCATTGTCGGTATCGTACTCGGCATCAATGCCCACGCGGTGGGGACCGCACGAGCATTAGAAATCAGCGCCCTGTGCGGCGCCTGTGCAGCATTGGCCATGGGTACCTGCGGTGCGCTCACCGCGCTGATTTTGCCGCTCATTATCAGAGGATAAAACACCCTAGATTTGCTCCACCAAAGATCGCCGCAGGCATCGTTGTATTCTGGCGTAGATCACACTCTGCACCTTGCCGTCGGCGGGGGAATCTCCTATCTTCTTAGGGCCTTCGGGATCAGCAATAAAGCTGGCTATCACGGCAACAGTAACCAAAGGATTCTTGGAGATGCTGGAAAATTGTAAATCTGCGCGCGAGCGCTGGGGTGGCGTCAGTGAAATCATTGACCGCTGGCTACAGTCCCGACAAATCCTGCTGGTAAGTTACTACCATCTATCTGAGAAGAAAGAATTTAACGATGGGGATTCGGAGACCGAGAACGGTGTTCGTCATCTTTGCCAGTTGCTAGTGGACTACGTCTCTGCGGGACACTTTGAGGTATACGAACAGCTCATACTGGAAGGCCAGGCTTTTGATGATAAACAGGGGCTGCAACAAGCGCGGGAACTCTATCGGGATATTGATGTGACCACTGATGTCGCTGTCGATTTCAATGATAAGTACCAGGAAACCGACGATCTATCCAGCCTGAACCCAGATTTGTCACAGCTGGGGGAAGCACTGGAAACCCGCTTTAGTTCCGAGGATCGAATGATCGCACTTTTGCACACAGCCCATAAAAACCAGCTGGTCTAAAAAACTGAATTCATCATTGTAAAGGCGATGGGAAGCCGGCGCCTTTAATCGAATATTTTTGCTGTTGATTTTTCAGGGTAAAAAATAAAGGCGCCCATTGGGCGCCTTTATTGAATCCAATGTAGTAAATTTAATTACTCACTTTTGGGCTCTTCTTTTTTCTCTTCTTTTTTCTCGGCGCCATCTTCCTTGCCAACATTGGCTTTGTGCAGCTCCACTTCAAAAATCAGCGTTGCGTTAGGGCCGATCTTACCGCCTGCACCACCCGGGCCATATGCCAGCTCGGAGGGGATGTAAAGCTCCCACTTGGAACCCTCTTTCATCAGTTGCAACGCTTCGGTCCAACCCTTGATAACACCATTAACTGGGAACTGGACCGGCTCACCACGGGCGTAAGAGCTATCAAACTCTTCACCATTAATCAGGGTACCCTTGTAGTCCACTTCAACAGTGCTGTTCTCGCTGGGCTGGCCACCGGAACCCTCAGTAATCACTTTGTACTGCAGGCCGGAATCAGTGGTAACAACACCATCTTTCTTGGCATTCTCTTCGAGGAAGGCTTTTCCTTCCTGCAGGTTTTTATCAGCAGACTCTTTGAACTCTTTCTCTTGCTGGGCAAGCATTTCCTGCTGCTTCTTCTGCATTTGCTCTTGGAAGGCAGCGATCGTTTGCTGCTTTTCTTCTTCAGTCAAACGGGATTCATTGCCGCTGGAAACATCCTTAAGAGCCATCATCACCACTTGGGGATCTAATTTCACATCCTGAGCTTCAAGGCGCTTCGCCATATCTTCGGCAATGATGTAGCTGACCTTCTTCTCCTGGGTGTCCAGGGTAACTTCTTTTTCCTGCTTGGATCCCTGTTCGTTACAGCCGGTCAGCGCCAGGCCAAGGGCAATTGCTGCAGCCAAAGGGTATTTATTCATGGGTGTTGTCTCTTTGTCCGTATTGCGTTGAATGATTCGCGCTTGACCCTGGGTCAATGCCTGCGGCGGCTTATCAAGTAATCCTGATTCGGCCCTTAGCCTCCAGGCGCACCTTTTCCGCCAGTCCGCTCAAGTCTAACCCAAGGCGACTGCAAGTGCATACCGATGACGCGCACACTGTGCAGGACACCACATTCCACCTTAAGGTTCCAGGGACCAGCGAGAAAAAAATACATTTACAGCACTATTTTCGCTGCTTACGGCATACATTTTTTTTAAAAACAGCGCTATTATCGACCAGTCGCCGGTTATTGTTCCGGACTGTTTGAGGTGCTTTTCAGTTTCAGAACAATTTACAGTGTTCAGATCCCCGATTTAAATATGTCTATTACATATAGATCTGATCCGTACACTGTCCGGATGTTCCAATTGATAATAAACGTCAGGACATTTACTCATGGCTGCCAAACAAAGAGCTGTCAATTCAGTCGCAGAACTGGAAGCACAAATTTCCAAGCTAACCGTCAAGCTGGACAAAGCCCGCAACAAGAAAGTTACCGATGCCGGCAAAAGTGTTTTAAAAGCCGGAAAAGCACTGACTTCCGCAAAAGAAAAATTAGCTAAAGCGAAAACCAAACTAGTAGACGCTAGAACTGCAGCCAAGACACGAAAGACAGCTGCCACTCAAAAGCGTGTAGAAACCGCCAAGGCCAATGTAGAAAAGCATAACGAAGTACTCCAGCAAGCAAAGGCATCACATGCCGAAGCAAAGGGTACTGAGTCCCAGGCAAAAGCCGAGCTGAAAGCTGCCGAAGCTGTACGTAAGGCCGGTGTAAAAGCAGAAAAACTGCTGAACAAATCCAAGCCAAAAGCCCGTAAAGCTACCACCTCAAAAAAAGTAGCCGCTCCTAAAGCAACCGCAGCAAAGAGCCGCACTAAAGCAAGCACCACCAAAGCAGCGAAAAAGACAGTGGCAAAAAAAGCCACAGAAAAGAAAACTAGTGCCAAGAAAGCGCCGGCTAAAACCGCCGCTGCCACTAAAGCTGTAAAGAAAACTCCCGCAAAGAAAGCCTCCACTGCTGCGAAGAAAGCTCCAGCTAAAACTGCTGCTGCCAAAAAACCAGCGGCGAGCAAACCCTCTACGGAAGCCAAGCCTGCAACGGTCAAGCCAAGCGCAGAAACTCCGAAGGTGAAGGCTGCCAGCAAGCCAGAAACCGTAGAGAAGCCCAAAGACGATTCAAAAACCATGGCTCCAGCTGAGCAGCAGAAACCGGTGGATACTCCTCGCCCAGCAGCAACGATTACTCCTAGCACTCCGGCAAACAGCCTGTTTTCTTCGGAGCAACCCAGCGGCGAGTAATGTCGGGACTCCTCGCAGCCAAATACGCTGCTGCTTAATTGAGCTCTGTACTTTTCACGACTGTATTACCGGCGACCCCAGAAAAGTACAGTGCCCAGAGGGGTGTAACAGTGGCTTAACTCACTGCCCCCCTGTGAGCCAAGTAGCTTTCGATCAGGCCCGCCCAGCGGGCCTGATCTTTTTGCTGCAAACCATATTGCTGGGATGCTAGCTCCAGTGCAGAGCGATCCCCCGGCCAGTCCTCAGCATAAATTTTCCACAACGCAGCCAACTGTAACTGCTCCAGCTTTAATTCATAGCGTTTACAAAGTGCGTAGGCCCGCTGGGTATGGGGGCGCAAACTCCCCAACCAACGACGCAGGTGTCGCACACTGCGAATCATTCGCCTGCGCGGCGCAACGCCTCGATCTGCGACTCTCCATCCCTCTTCACTGATTTCCTTGCCACAAACGGCTGTATAGCTCGCCCACAGTAGAAGACACACGTCAGCGCCATTTCTGTCTTGGCAGTCGAGTAGGAACTGTTCGACATCCTGGTAGGCATAAAAGTCCAAGCTGAACTGCCAGAGGGGGTTTTCCTTTGGGGAAGATGGAGGTGAAGTATTTGTCACGTTAGAATCCCGACCCTTTGCTGATCGGCATAGTGCCCCAGTCTCTGTGGAGTCCGGGTCTGTTCAATAGCCTAGCATTCATCGGCCTATTCATATGAGGTTTTTCCAGTGATCAATTTACAAGGGGTTTCTCTGCACCGAGGTGAGCGCGACTTGCTTGACAGCGCAGATTGCAGAATCTTCCCCGGCCACAAAGTCGGAATTATCGGTGCCAACGGCTGTGGCAAGTCAACTCTGTTCAAACTGCTGCTTGGACAACTGGAAACCGATGCAGGGCGGGTAGACCTCCCCAGCACCTGGCGTATCTCCCATATGGCTCAAGAGGTAGAAGCTAGTGAGCAGTCAGCACTGGATTACGTTTTAGACGGCGATAGCGAGTTGCGGCTATTGCAAAAGCAACTGGCAGAGGCCGAAGCAAGCGGCGATACCGACGGTCACAAACTGGCAGAACTGCACGAACGCATGGCCAGTATTGATGGCTACAGTGGCCCGGCGCGCGCCGCGCAACTCCTCGACGGGCTCGGCTTTTCCCACGAAGAGCAACAGCGCCCCGTTCGCAGCTTCTCAGGTGGATGGCGTATTCGCCTCAATTTGGGCCGTGCCCTGATGTGCCCCGCAGATCTTATGCTGTTGGACGAGCCCACCAACCACTTGGATCTAGATGCCACCCTTTGGCTGGAACAGTGGCTGCAACGCTTCCCCGGTACCCTGCTGATTATTTCCCACGACCGCGACTTTCTCGATGCAGTGGTCGACGGCATTGTCAGTTTTGAACAGCAAAAACTGGTCTTGTACAGCGGCAATTACAGTGCCTTCGAGCGCGCTCGCGCTGAGCGCCTGGCCCAGCAGCAAATACAGTTTGAAAAACAGCAGGCCGAACGCGCACATATGGAAGACTTTGTGCGGCGCTTTCGCGCCAAGGCGAGCAAGGCCAAGCAGGCACAAAGCCGCCTGAAAGCCCTGGACCGGATGGCTCTGATTGCCCCGGCCCATGTGGATTCCCCTTTTCATTTCACCTTGCCATCTTCCGAGAAAACCTCTAATCCGTTAATCGACCTACGCGAGGCGGATATCGGCTATGCCGAAAAAATAGTGGTGAAGAACGTTCAGCTGGGTATTCAACCGGGTCGCCGTATCGGCCTGCTCGGCCCCAATGGTGCGGGCAAGTCCTCTCTAATCAAAACCCTGGCTGGCACACTTGCCCCCCTCAGCGGCGAGCGCCAATGTGGCGAACACTTGGCCATCGGCTACTTCGCCCAGCATCAGCTGGAAGCACTGGATAGCAACGGTTCCCCACTGCTGCACCTGCAAAGGCTGAGCCCCGATGCCTCGGAGCAATCGCTGCGGGATTTTCTCGGCGGCTACGGTTTTATCGGCGATCGGGTTTTCGAAACGGTAGGGGGCTTTTCCGGCGGTGAAAAAGCCCGTTTAGCCCTGGCACTATTGGCCTGGCAAAAACCTAACCTACTGCTTCTCGATGAACCGACAAACCACCTTGATTTGGAAATGCGCCACGCCCTGACCCTGGCGCTGGCGGAGTTTCCCGGTGCCGTCATATTGGTTTCCCACGATCGCCATCTACTGGCCAATACTGCCGACGAATTTATTCTGGTGGCCAATGGCCGCGCCGAACCCTATAGCGGCGACCTCAATGACTACAAACAGTGGCTGCTCGGCTTTAACCGGGAAAAGAAGCGCAAAGAGGAGAGCGCCTCCACTGTTACAGGCACAGAGGAAAAAGCCCCTGAGGATAAGAAGGCCCAAAGGCGCGCCGCCGCCGCACTACGCGAACAACTGAAGCCCCTGACCAACAAGCTCAAGAATATTGAGCGACAGATGGCTGCGGCAGAAAAGGCATTGGCCGCAGTACAGGAAAAACTTGCCGATGAAGCGCTATATAGCGGCGGCCAGCAGGAGGAAATAGCTCGACTTAATAAAGAGCAGTCAGAGCAGCAGGAATTAATGGAAGAACTGGAAATGGAATGGCTGGAAATTTCTGAGAAGCTCGAGGAAATTCGCAGCGAGTAATTTTACAGAAAATCACTCTAAATAATATCTTCAGCGGGCTTCAGAACTTTCCTGCTACCCGCTGAAGAAATCGATTTTATTTATCTTTAACGAATACAACCGTATTCATCCACTGCAATACCAATCGGTGTATTTGGGCATTGATCGATATAGCTGGGTACACCATCAAAATCTGTATCCAGCGGACAGCCATCTAATTGCACATCGATTCCCACTGGGGTCTGCGGACATTGATCAGTGGCATCAATAACACCATCTGCATCTTCGTCATACCAAAAATCCGGATATTCAAGCCATTGATAGCCGACCGCCAAGCTGGCAAAACCATCGACACCACCTTCTTCGACCCCCTGGAAAAGCCGTATATCTGCGCGGGCCTGCCAGCGGGGCCCCAGGTGATATTTAATTCCCATTCCCACATTCACCATATTTTGCCGGTCATGCCAGTCACAATGGTAAGGCGGGTAGGGATAATGGTGGCCGTCTGGCCGATCCTCAGGGACATAGAATTTCTTACGACAATCCCAAGGATAGGGATAGTATGGGTCGTAGGGATGATCCGGATCATAGACATACTTTGGGTCATCTGGATGCCAGTGTTTTTTACGGTAACGCCGGTCATAATTAATACGCATTTCACCCAGGCCAAACGCGACATAGGGCTGCCAACAAAAATTACCGCAGAACTGCCCTCCAAATTGATATAGGAGATCTATACGGTAGTTATACACATCTACTTTCTCGGGCGTATCCGCAACACTCACGACGAAATAGTCGACAACCCCTTCCATCGCCCAATGATTTGTCATGTTAAAGCCAAAACCGGCACCGACACCTGAGGTATCTCGCATTTCAAAACCGCGAAATGGTGTGCCTTGTAGGCGGTCGCCATCAAACCAATGCTTACCCCCATTAACATAGAGGTTTAAAGTTCCAACAAAATCAGCACGGACTTCAGAAACTGTAAAGAGTAAGATAAACGGCAGGCTATAGAGAAATGAAAGCAGAGGGTCACGCCTTCTCATTAGAAACACCAAGATTCCTTCCTTGATCAACCCCCCAAATTATTATTAACATCAATATCTATTAATAAAAATAATTCGGTTTTGTTTTCGCGATGCTTCCTGAATCCGGTTCTTATTGGAAATAAAATTCGATAATCACAGCACCACTAGAAGCATAGACGGCTAGTGGCGAAAAACAGTAATAAAGACAGGAGAGTTAACCCTTGCTGGCACCCAATATCGATAACTATGTTAGGAACTTGGTTCACCCACAAAACATACAAACCACCTGCTATGTCCCCAAAAGTATCCGTGAGTACGCACAGGACTTCCAAAATAATTCCAATAGCAACACTAAGTGGTATCACAAGCGCAGTAGTGATGGACTAACCCGGATTGACCAATTAGTAAGCCAGGCAGTACAAATTCAAACAAATGATTATGGAAGGATTACCCGTGTCGCCAAAGTACTAGTGGAAACCCTATATACCTGGCTTACTGGATTTGATCCCTCCACACCCACCAAGCTACTCGATAGCGATGGAATAACACGCCGTAAAGATGCCATTTTAGCTTTACTCGGTGGAGCTTACTGCTGGTATCGACAGGCCAGTGAAGCTTTCAGCTCAGAGAGGAGAGCAATATCCAACATCGAAGCCCATTTGGACGTCCCTTTCTCACTATTTAATTACCGATTTAGCCGCAGTGGTTTTAACCTGCACACAGTGACAACACTGTTATACCGTGGCGATACCCGCCCACCACAGAAGCTGTGGCAAGCCGGGGGATTCTTTCCCTGGATGAATCAAAATGGCCGCTTTGATCCGCACCTGGGTACCGGAGCATCTAACCAAGTCATTTCAACCACTACCAATGCAAATATTGTTGCGCGCTTTGCCTGGCACAACAAAACTTATTGCCCAAAAAGGTATTATTTTGTGCATGGAACAAATGAGGGTGACTTAGCCACTACCGGTTTTATCTATGAGCTCGATAAAAGAAACCACCAATGCGTAGAGGTTTCCACTGTCACCCAGGGACGTGAAGTTGCCTTTATGGCTATTCCCAACCAATTTATTCGCCGCTTTCGCATGCGTTATTTTGCGGGCACCCAAAATAATATTGAACTGTCGGACTGGATGTCCTATGACAGTAACACCATCCGCAACCTGAATGTTGTCGAAGACAAGCGCCGATGGGAAGCGGCCAAGAAAAACTGGAATGAGTTTTTCTAACAATAGAGGTGGGCTGTTGCATGCCACTGGTGCCATGTTAGCACCGGTGGCAAACATCGATCGTCAGTGCGAATTATTCGCCTTTGGACTCTTCAACAGTTGACGCATCTACGTCAGTGGTAGTTAGCGACAGCGCTTCACCAGGTAACCTGCGGTATACCAGATCCCAAACACCGTGCCCCAGCCTCTGCCCTCGACGCTCAAACTTGGTCTCCGGGCGCCATTCTGGCCGGGCAACATAATCACCCTCACTGGCGGTATTTTCTAGCAGGTTTTCACCTTGCAATACTTCCAGCATATGCTCGGCATAATTCTCCCAATCTGTCGCCATATGCATAAGACCGCCAGTTTTTAACTTGCTGCAAATCAGGCGAACAAATTCCGGCTGCACTATCCGGCGCTTGTGGTGCTTCTTCTTGTGCCAAGGGTCAGGGAAGTACAGCTGGAAACGATCCAGGCTTCCATCGGCAATACAATCATTTAGAACATCGACCGCATCGGCCATGTAAACACGCAGGTTTTTGATACCTGCCTTGCCGGCATTATTGATCAACCGGCCAACGCCCGGCGGGTGTACTTCAATACCAATAAAATCCTTATCTGGCTCGGCTTCCGCCATAGCCAGCAGGGAGTCACCCATACCGAAACCGATCTCTAACGCCAGTGGCGCCTCGCGGCCAAAAACCTGTTGGCGATCCAAAGGTCCGTCAAATAGGGAGAGCCCATACTGTCCCCAATAATTGTCAAAGGCATTGCGCTGCCCCTCTGTCATTCGCCCCGCGCGAATCACATAGCTGCGGATAGATTTCTTCTTAAATTCTGTGCGGTAGGGAAAATCTTCCGCAGATTCGTCTTGCATTGTTCGCGACCTCTTATGCGAAACGGTTTATATCTTGATATTCTGTTCGGGCTCGGTATCAGCGTCTAAGCCCAGTAAAGCTGGCTACTTAGAGAAATTAAATGCGGCAAAAAACAGGACTACCCAACCGGCTATCATCATCAGCCCGCCGAGAGGGGTGATTGGACCTAGCCATCGGGGGCCTCCCAGTGCCAGGGCATAGAGACTGCCGGAGAAGAAGATAATACCGAAAGTAAAAAGAGCACCGCTCAGGGTCAGCGATAAACGGTTTCCCCAGTTTTGCATTAGCAGCACCACACCAAACAGCGCCAGGGCATGAATCATCTGGTACTGGACTCCGGTTTTATAGGCCTCTAGCAGATTCTCTGCCACTTTACCGCGCAGGCCGTGAGCCCCAAACGCCCCCAGAGCCACACCACTAGCGCCAAAGAGTGCGCACAGCAGCAGATAGAGTTTGGCCATTACCTTCCCTTTTTGTTTTACCCAGTGGTGACAGGTATGCCTGTAACAGGCGGGACAAAAAAAACCGCGCTACTGCGCGGTTTTCTACCCGTGTACCAGAACGCCGATTTAGGCTTCCATAGCAGCACGCACTTTCTTCATGGCATTTTTTTCCAGCTGGCGAATTCGCTCAGCGGAAACACCATACTTATCAGCCAACTCATGCAATGTGGATTTCTCCTCACTGAGCCAGCGGGCCTGAATAATATCGCGGCTGCGATCATCCAGTTGTGCCATGGCACTGGCGAGGCTGGTCAAGTTGGTTTCCTGCCAGTTATCCCGCTCAAGCTGGGCGGCCGGATCAAAACTGCGGTCTTCCAGATAGTGAGCCGGTGCCTGCCAGGCGGTATCGTCATCGTCATCGACACCCGCATCAAAAGCCGCATCGTGTGCAGCCAGGCGGCCTTCCATTTCATGGACCTGGGTGACATCCACATTCAGGTCTTTGGCGACGGCCTTAGCTTCTGCATTGGTCAACCAAGCGAGTTTTTTCTTCTGACCGCGCAGGTTGAAGAATAATTTGCGCTGCGCCTTGGTGGTGGCAATTTTGACAATACGCCAGTTACGCAGAATAAATTCGTGGATTTCAGCTTTAATCCAATGTACCGCAAAGGATACCAGGCGCACTCCCTTTTCGGGATTGAAGCGTTTGACGGCCTTCATCAAACCGACATTACCTTCCTGAATCAGGTCGGCTTCATTGAGCCCGTAGCCGGAATAAGATTTGGCGATATGCACTACAAAGCGCAGGTGTGACATGACCAGCTGGCGTGCAGCATCGAGATTTTCGCGGTAATAGAGGTCTTCTGCCAGGTGCTTTTCCTGTTCAGCGGTCAGTACGTCAAAACCACTGACGGTCTGGATATAAGCTCCCAGGTTGGCGCCCGGAGACAGCGTATGCACTGGCTGTAGGCTGGTTCCCATTCAGGTCTCTCCTGTCATTATTAGTCGGCCGATCTTACCGGCCGCTGCCATCGGATACTGTATCCGACGACAAGCTGGACTCAGTGTAGCACTTGCACGGGCAGATAAGAAAGCCCGCCAACAACTACCGTATTCTGTTGTATTTCGCGGAATTAGAGGGGCTTTTTACGCCTCAGGTTCCCTTTGCCAGAACACTTTACCCTTCTTGATCAGACTCGCTGGTCAGCGGGGTTCTATCTTGCGAGTGTGTCGCGCTACCGCAAGCCAAGCCCCTAATAGGCCCAGCGAGGAGGCCCCCAAAGTTAATTGAAAGAAGTAACTGGCGCCTGGCCCTCTCAGTTCGAAGCTACTGCCATAACTTGATGACAGACTCTCAACTGGCCCAGACAACATAGCCACACCACCTGCAAGCAACAGCCACGCCAACAGCCCGCCAAATAATCCATAGCAAATGCCACTGTAAAGGAACGGCCGCCGCACAAACGCGTTAGTGCCGCCGACGAGCTTTACTACCAGGATCTCCTCCCGGCGACTTTCGATATGCAGCCGTATCGTATTGATCACCACCAATACCACCCCCAGCGCCAATAACAGGGCTAGACCTGCGGAGAGACGCTGTCCCAGTTCGGTGATCTGGGCGAGGCGCTGGACCCAGGCAAGATCCAAGACCACTGAATCCGTCAGTGCCTGGGCTCTCAGATTCTCCACCAAAGCCTGAAGTTTATCGCCGTCCTTCGCATCCCTTGGCCGCAGCAACAGCACTGCCGGCAGGGGGTTGGCATCCAGGCCAACCAATACATCCCCAAGCCCCGAGGCCTGTTCAAACTCTGCCAGGGCATCTTCCGGGGAGACATAAGTTACCTCCGCGATAGCGGGGTCACTGCGCAATTTGTCGGCCAGGGAATTAACTGCAGCCTGTCTCGCATCTTTGTGTAGAAAAACAGAAATTTGTGGCTGCCCATCCCAACCGGCCACCGCGCGCTGGAAATTCAACAATCCCAATTGCAATGCCGCCGGCAGGGCCAGGGCAATAGCAATCACCAGCGCCGTCATTGCACTGGCCATGGGTGCGCTAAAAAATCGACTGACTGAGTCGGCAGCCATCTCACGGTGGTGCCCCAACCAGCTATTCCATCGATCGCCCAGCCCTGTTTGCGCAACAACAGCGCCGGTGCTGCGCACACGCTTGTCTGCGACAGGGTTGGCCTGCCGTTGCGCTTTAGCTTGGGTGTACTTCACGGCTCGGAACTCCGTCGTAAATCAATTGGCCAGCCTGTAGGGTCAATACCCGTCGGCGCATCCGTGCAATCAGCTCCAAGTCGTGGCTCGCCACCAGCACCGTAACTCCCACTGCGTTAAAGTCGGCGAATAACTGCATGATTTCCTGCGAGAGTGTTGGGTCCAGGTTGCCGGTGGGCTCATCGGCAACCAATATCGCGGGCTTGTTAACGACTGCGCGGGCAATCCCAACCCGCTGCTGCTCACCACCAGACAACATAATGGGATTTTGCTTTTCCTTGTGCAGCAAGCCGACCTTATCCAGGGCTGCGCGAACCCGACGCCCCACCTCGCGCTTATTGCAACCAGCAACAGACAAGGGCAGGGCAATATTGTCAAAAACGCTGCGGTCAAATAGCAGCTGGTGATTCTGGAAGACAATACCCAGATTGCGGCGGTAGTAGGGGATCTGGCCATTGCGCAGGCGGTTGAGATTCTGTCCGGCGACAAGAATACTGCCCTTAGTAGGGCGCTCAATCGCGGTCAGGAGTCTCAGTAAAGTACTTTTACCCGCACCGGAGTGACCGGTGAGAAATACCATATCGCCACGGGGGATTTCCAGGCTGACTCGCACCAGGGCATCCTGCCCCGATACGTAACGCTTGTTCACATTATCGAAAGTGATCACGGCTTCTGTTGTTCTTGTTATTTCCTAGGCGAATTATCAGGCCTTATCGCGGCCAAACAGGGCGGATACGAACTCACGAGCGCGGAATGGCTGTAGATCTTCCGCCTGCTCACCCACACCGATAAAACGCACCGGGATACCGAAACGACGAGCCAGGGCAAAGATAACGCCGCCTTTGGCAGTACCATCCAATTTGGTCAGCACCAAGCCAGTAACGCCGGCCGCCTCACGGAACTGAGAGGCCTGGTTAATCGCATTTTGGCCAGTGCCAGCATCCAGTACCAACAGCACCTCGTGGGGCGCACTGGGGTCCAATTTGCCCATCACCCGGCGCACCTTGGACAACTCCTCCATCAAGTTGGATTTGGTGTGCAGGCGCCCGGCGGTATCGGCAATTACCACATCGACGCCGCGCGCCTGGGCAGATTGAACCGCATCGAAAATAACTGACGCACTGTCAGCACCGGTATGCTGCGCTACAACCGGTACATCGTGGCGCTGCCCCCAAACCTGCAGCTGCTCAACTGCTGCGGCACGGAATGTATCACCGGCAGCCAACATCACCGACTTGCCTTCACCGAGAAAGCGGTGGGCCAGCTTGCCGATTGTTGTGGTTTTACCCACACCGTTTACGCCCACTACCAGAATGACGTAAGGCTTCTTGCTGATATCGATTTCCAGGGGAGCATCAACACTATCGAGTAAGTCAGCCAGCTCCTGCTGCAGTGCCTTGTAAAGTGCATCGCCATCGGCCAATTCCCGACGGGATACCCGTTCGGTCAGGCGCTCGACGATCTCGCTGGTGGCCTCAACTCCTACATCTGCCATTAACAGCTGTGTTTCAAGTTCTTCCAGCAGATCTTCATCGATTTCCTTGGCCCCGAGGAACAGGTTTCCCATCCCCTCGACAAACTGGTTGCTGGTGCGGCTGAGGCCGCGACGAATACGCGCAAAGAAACCCTCTTTCTTTTTGGCTTCCGGTTTCGGCTGCTCTTTGGCTCTGGGTTTTGGAGCTGGCTCGGGCTGAATCGGGGCTGGCTTTTCGGCTTCCTCTTTTACAGGCTCTGCTGCTACAGCCACCTGGGGGGCTTCGACAACGGCCTCCGGCTCGCCCGCCGCATCAGCATGCTGCGCCCAGCCGGCACTTTCCTCTTGGGGGACAGAAGCTGGGGCAGTGGGTTCATCGATAGGGGCCTTTGCCTCCTCCAGAGCGGAGGTTTCTCCCTGGGCAGACGACTTTTCCTCTATGTCTGAGGGCATTTTGTCCAGCGCCGAGGGCTCTTTCTCTAGCGCTGAAGGCTCTGGGCTCTGCGCCGATGATTCCTCTTCAGACGCAGCAGTGACCTCCGCCTGGGATTGCTGGGGCTCACTTTGTTCGGGCTTGCGCTTCTTCTTTTTGCGCAGGAAGTCAAAAATCATTCGTATGTCCGGATGTACCGCTTGCAGAAAGACGCTAATCTTAGCATCGCTAAGCCCCCAGTAGAGAGTTACCTTGGCCAGAAGTTCATCCCGAAAGCAAAGCCCGCAAAACCTTTCACAGTTACGCATCATTGGCGGACAGTGGCGCGGGCGAAAATTACAGTTTGCCCCAGTGGAGGGCTTGAGACCTACCGGCGACCGACTGCGGGAGGTTCTGTTTAACTGGCTGCAGTTCTACCTGCCCGACGCCCGCTGCCTGGACCTCTTTGCCGGTTCAGGAGCCCTGGGTCTGGAGGCGCTATCCCGAGGCGCCGGTTCGGTAGATTTTGTCGAGCTGAATACTCGCGCTGCGCGAACCCTGGCGGAACAGTTAAAACAGTTAAACGCCCGGGAAGCCAAAGTCCATAACTGTAGTGCAGAAGAGTTCCTCGGAAGTAATGGAAGTAAATACGACCTCGTATTTATCGATCCCCCTTTTGCTGACAATCTTTGGCAGGCAACTCTAGGCGCCCTGTCCGGCCATCTTTCGCAGGATGCATTAATCTATGTGGAAACACCGCGAGACACAGTGGTTGCATCCGTACCTGGCTGGGAACAGGAAAAAGAAAAACGTGCAGGACAGGTGTGTATGCGCTTGTTTCGCCGCGCCGGCCCATCGGTTTAGGGAAGAATAAAAAGATTCGGTTTTGACCTTAGCCGTAAATTGTTTACCATTCGCATCCCATTCGGCCCGCATTTAAGCCCTGGCGTATGAAAAAAGTCGTCTATCCCGGAACCTTCGATCCCATCACCAATGGTCACTTGGACTTGGTGGAGCGCGCATGCCGCTTGTTTGACCACGTTATCGTGGCTGTGGCTGCCAGCAACCGCAAAAACCCCCTGTTCACCTTAGAGGAGCGGGTAGAACTTTCACAAAAAGTTCTCGGCCACCTGCCCAATGTCGAAGTCATTGGATTCGATATCCTGCTCGCCGACCTGGTGCGCCAGGTAGATGCTTATGGCGTACTGCGCGGTCTGCGCGCGGTGTCCGACTTTGAATACGAGTTCCAATTGGCCAATATGAACCGCCAGTTAGCGCCCAATATGGAAAGCCTGTTCCTGACACCGGCAGAACATTTGTCCTACATTTCATCCTCTTTAGTGCGTGAAATTGCCTCCCTGGGCGGCGATGTCACCAAGTTTGTTCCGGCTGCTGTACAAAGCGCGCTGGAAGAGAAATTTCGTTAAGCCGGAATCTGGCTATTTCTGATACACTCGAGCGGATTTATCCACAATCCGCGGAGTGTTACGTGCGCAACCTTCTCGCCGCCTTTGCACTGGTTCTGAGTCCCGCTTTCGCTTTTGCCGATGAACCACAACCGGAGTTTGATACCGGTCGCACAGCCGTTAAGTCCTCAACGGCCAACTTCTATATGGCAGTCACTGCCAACCCCCATGCCAGCCGGGCTGCCGAGCAGATTCTCGCCCTGGGCGGCAGCGCTGTGGATGCCGCCATTGCCGCTCAGATGGTATTGGGATTGGTAGAACCACAATCCTCCGGGATTGGTGGCGGAGCATTTATGCTCAGCTATGACGCTGCGGCAAAGAAGCTCAAGTACTACGACGGGCGCGAGACAGCCCCCTCTCAGGTAGACGAAAATTACTTTATCCGCGACAACAAGCCGCGTTCATTTTTTGAGTCTGTAATCGGCGGCTACTCGGTCGGCGTTCCCGGTGTTGTGCGAATGCTGGAAATGGCTCACGAGCGCGATGGCAAGTTACCCTGGGAGCAGTTATTTCAGCCGGCCATACACCTGGCCAAATCCGGCTTTCAGATATCACCGCGCCTTCACCAGCTGTTACTGCGCATGCCGAAGGTGGCTGCTCGACCGGAAATTGCCAGCTACTTCTTCAACAGTGATGGCAAGCCCCTGCCGGTGGGTCACAACTTGAAGAATCCAGCTTACGCGGAAACTCTGGAGGCCATTGCCCAGGGCGGTGCGGATGCCTTCTATCACGGCGACATTGCCAAGGCTATCGTCAAAGCTGTGCGCTATGACAGTGCCAACCCAGGGCTCCTGAGCCTCGAAGATATGGTTAGCTACCGGGCCAAGGAGCGCCAGCCCCTGTGTTCGGAGTTTCTCGAATATCGTGTGTGCGGTGCGGATGCCCCGTCGTCCGGAGGTACCACAGTAGGCGGCATTCTGGGCATGCTGCAACAATTCCCACTGGAGCGCTTCGAGCCTGGCAGTGATCTGCTCACCCACTTATTTATCGAAGCTTCGGAACTGGCATTTGCCGATCGCAACACCTACTCCGGTGATTCCGACTTTGTCCAAGTACCCAGTAAATCACTGGTGTCCAGGGATTATTTGGCTCGCCGCGCGCAGTTAATCGACCCGGACTCCGCCACAGCTGCGACTCCGGGTACCCCAGCCGAACTCGGGGTGAAGCGGGTGATGGCCCAGTCGCCAGAGTTGCCCAACACCAGTCATTTAGTGATTGTCGACCGCTACGGTAATGGTGTCAGTATGACGACCAGTATTGAAACCGGCTTCGGGTCGCGCCTGATGGTGAAGGGCTTCCTGCTCAACAACCAGCTCACCGATTTTTCCTTCACTCCAAAAAACAGTAGTGGGGAGCGGGTGGCCAACCGCATTCAAGCGCGCAAGAGACCACGCTCTTCCATGTCCCCCACCATCGTTTTCAACAAAGATGGCAGCATGCGCCTTCTGGTGGGTTCCCCCGGCGGCTCACGAATTATTGACTACACCGCGCGCACCATTCTCTACCACCTGGGCTTGAATATGCCGATTGCCGAAGCGATTTCTGCGGGAAATATCGGTGCAATCGGTAAGAGGGTCGAATTGGAGCCCGGCTTTTTCAGCCCCGATACTATCGAGAAACTCGAAGCCCGTGGGCACGAGGTTGTCGAAAGGGGCCTCAACAGTGGTATCCATGCAATCGCTTTGCAAAATAACAAGCTGTACGGGGGAGCCGACCCCCGCCGCGAGGGTAGCGCCCAAGGGCGTTAACATTGATCAACCGAGGGGCGCACTGCCCCTCGGTTTCTTCCTCTCCTTAGCGCCTGCGGTCATAGACTTTCTGACCTTTGTAATAAGTCTGTATCACCCGGACACTACCAATATCTCGCTGCGGAATTAAAAACAGGTTTTTGTCCAAAACAATAAAGTCCGCCCACTTTCCCACCTCCAAACTACCAGTATCCTGCTCCAGGTGATTCGTAACAGCACCGGTAAAAGTGAACATTTCAATCATTGTCTCCAATGATATCTGGTTACTGACTCCAGCATGGATGTTCTGGATTGGTGACACCTCTCGCCCGGCAACATATCCCGAGTCCATAACCACGGCTATATGACGAGGCTCTGTATTAGATTTTCGACTTTCAGTTAAGTAACTTTTATCATCTGGAGAAACTTTTGAGCGCGCTGCTACTGACAGCAATAAAATCGGTTTTTCCTTATCATCTGACAATACACTCCCAGCATTATCCGAACTAATATTAAGCAGGGTGTTACGCAATCCCAACTCCCTGCCACCATCCAGGGATATCTGTATGAGCTTTTGTAGAGCTGCCAACTCTTTATTACTCTTAGCATCCAGGTAAAACTGGAAATTATGTGAATTAGCACGAGTAATTATCTTGGAAATAAGTTCACTCGATAGGCCTGAATCACGTTGATCACCTAAACCTACCTTGTCAGCTTTCAAGCTAACCGAATTGATCTTGAAATCATCACCGGAATATTTTTCTGCAACCTTCTGCAATTCTCTAAGTTTCTTACCAGTGACATCCATCGCTATTTCAAAGGATGCTCGGATACGCAAACTCAATTTCTCTGACGATAGTGGGCGATCGAAGGCGCTGAGATATTTATTTAAATCATTGAGCGGCATTACAGCCTGAAAAAAAGTAGTTACGCCTCTCTGGGCCGCAATATTCTTAATCTCTGAAAAACTTCGAGTTGGTTTTTCACCCTCATTATTTACGGGTATCAGACGGGAAAAAACCTCCACCGCTTCACGACCATGAAAAATACCGATGGGAAGACCATCTTCATCTTTTTCGATTCTACCACCCTCAGAAAAATTAGACTCCATATCAATCCCAGCTGCGGCAATACCTTCAGAGTTAGTCCATACACTGGCGCCATCTTCTGAGAAAAGAATAATGGGGATCAAATCATTTATTTGATCCAGTATTGCTTTATGTGGTCTGTGTGGTGCAAAAATGACATGACGCCAGCCGCTGCCAACGACAAGCTGCTTCTCGGGGTTGGCCTGAATAAATTTACGAACGCTATTCTCATACCCCTCTACAGTTTTATATGTGGATAAATCCAAACTGTCACTGATACCAACATCAGGTATTTGCTGAATAAAACCGGGCAATACCATTTTTCCACTGAGATCAGTGACCTTTGTTCCCTCTCCTACAAGGGCTTCTGCCCCCCGATCTGTACCCACATAAACAATGCGCCCATCGCGGATAGCCATTGCCGAGGCAACACTGCGGGCCGGGTCGACGGTATAGATATACGCATTCCTTAAAACGTGCTGGGCGGTTTCAACACTGGTGGCCGGCGAGGGGGATTCAGCTCGTTCACAAGCAATTAACAATAGTGAAATGAGCAGGCAGGCCAGACGCATAGGGACTCCTCACAGTTTTCCGCAATTCCCCGGGACTCGGGTCTTATCAGGAAAAGTGTAGAAAGCTCGGACACATTTGTGTGCCTAACCTCGAGACCACAACCAGTGATACCCAAATGACCCACTGGTGCAGGGACCCAGACCGCACTCGAGGAGAACCGCGACTAAATTGGCCAACACGACAGTGAAGAACGAGATGGCAATGCACTTTTCAATCAAAGTAAACTCTCTCGTGGCAAAACTTCGCCGCTTAAAGCCAAACATTAATGCAACGCCACAGTAGATCAGTAAGACAAAGAAAATCAGCGCAGACCAAGTGTATAAATGTAAGCCAAATACTGGGCTGCCAAACCCTGGATCGCCAGGGGTGATATGCAGCAATACCTGCCTGACAGCAGCAGCCAGACCGGCCAGACACGAAAGAATAACAACGCCGTAATGCTCTGCACGAATACTAAAGCGCAGGTTCAACATCAATCCCATGCCAATCATGGCAAAGGCAACACGTTGTAAGAGACAGAGAGGGCAGGGGTGTTGGTGAGATACCAACTCCATGATCAAGGCAATCCATAGGATTATGCTTACCGCTAACAGCGCCAAGCTATCCAGCCTTCTGACCATAAACACCATCATGGGCACGGTCCCTAGAAAGACAGCGACAGTGCTCGCGTCATATGATATCCACACCACATAATGAAGATTAGCAAGGTCAACAACCACCAGCCCATTGCAGAGCCGCGACGACCATTCCAAACGGCCCAAATCGACAGGGTGACCGTAAGAAAAGGCAATATCATGACCACTAAGCAGCTCCTTATCGGCAATACGATGATATTAGTATTGCCTAAAGCTGCCAGAAGGATGCGATTTAACGTTGGCAGCTAGAGCAGAAAAAGGTATTTCTCTGGCCCAAAACCATATCTTTGACTGCTCGGCCGCAAGAGGGACAGGACTCACCCGCACGGCCATAAACATTTAGCTGTTGGGCGAAATAGCCAGGTTTTCCATCGCCGCCAATAAAGTCCCGCAAGGTAGTCCCACCTTGGGCGATTGCCTGACTGAGAACCTGCTTTATGGACTCAGCCAAGCGCTGGTATCGGGCTTTGGAAATAGAACCGGCCTGTCGATCTGGGCGAATGCCCGCCAGGAAAAGAGATTCACTGGCGTAAATATTACCCACCCCCACAACGATACGGCCATCCATGACGAAGGTTTTGACAGACTGCTTACGCTTGCGCGAAGTCTCGAACAGATAGTCACCACTAAATTCTTCCGAGAGAGGCTCTGGGCCCAAATGCCTGAGTAAGTCGTGGGCCAGTGGGTCCGCCACTGTCCACAGTAGGGCACCAAAACGGCGCGGGTCGCGGTAACGCAGTGTGAGACCACTATCCAGGCGCCAGTCGATATGATCATGCTTTTCCGGTGCCTGTGCAGCCTCGACCATTCGCAGGCTGCCAGACATCCCCAGGTGCCAGATAGCGCAGCCTTTATCGGTGTGCACCAGCAGGTACTTGGCGCGGCGCTCCAGCTTCAGTATCCGGGCATTGCGGACACGGCGCTCAAAGTCTGCTTCCACGGGCCAGCGCAACTGGTGCTGGCGCACTTTTGCGGAGCGAATTTTATGCCCCTCCAGGTGAGGTTGCAGGCCTCTGAGAGTGGTTTCTACTTCTGGGAGCTCTGGCATCTTCTGGAGTTACCCTGTGTAAACTGGCTGCTCAATTTCCAATACGCACAAAAAAGCCCGGTTAGAACCGGGCTTTTTGTACAGTAGCGGTAGGCAATTATTTAATTTTGCCTTCCTTGTACATTACATGCTTGCGTACAACGGGATCGTACTTTTTGATCTCCATTTTCTCAGGCATGTTGCGCTTGTTTTTGGTAGTGGTGTAGAAATGGCCAGTACCGGCGCTGGAATTCAGACGAATCTTCTCACGCATTGCTCTATCTCCAATCTATTAGCTGGGCTACAGCCGTTACACTTTTTCGCCGCGGGCGCGCAGCTCAGTCAGCACAGCGTCGATACCTTTCTTATCGATAACGCGCATGCCTTTCGCGGAAACACGCAGCTTCACAAAACGCTTCTCGGATTCAACCCAGAAACGGTGGCTGTGCAGGTTCGGCACAAAGCGACGCTTGGTGCGGTTCTTAGCGTGGGATACATTGTTTCCGGTGACCGGACGCTTACCGGTTACCTGACATACCTTGGACATCTGTTGGCCTCTTCAAAACGCTTGTGCCCGCATGGCGCCAATCCTGAAGAGGAAAAGGTAGTGCGGGAACATAAAAATCGGGATTCTAATCCGGTTCCTGGATGGCGGCGGAACCTGTGCAGAATCTGGCCCGGCCGCAAAGAGCGGCGTTTTATACCAAAAGAGCCCGTAGGGAGCAAGTTTTGTACAACATTTCAACGCCGGGAACGACACCTTTACATCAATCCCTGCTCTGCAAAGGATAGCGCCTTGCCCTCACCGACGATCAAATGGTCCAGAACCTTGATATCCACCAGCTCTAGTGCCTGGGTCAAACGCTCGGTAATCCAGATATCTGCCTGGCTGGGCTCACTGACACCAGACGGGTGGTTGTGCGCCAAAATAACCGCCGCAGCTCCCTTCAACAGCGCTTGCTGTACTACTTCGCGCGGGTAGACATTCGCTGCATTCAGAGTCCCCTCGAACAGCTCCTCAAAAGCGATCACCCGGTGTTGATTATCCAGGTAGAGGCAGCAGAACACTTCCCTGCGCCGGTGCCTGAGCTGGATTGCCAGGTAATCCCTGACCGCCCCGGGACTGCACAGTGCGCTGCCGTGCTGTATCGTCTCCGCCAAGTGCCGCTTGGCCATTTCCAGCGCCGCTTGCAACTGTGCAAACTTTGCGTCGCCGAGCCCTCGCGCGCGGCAAAAGTCATCTCGCTCGGCCTCTAATAGAGGGCGCAAGCCACCAAAATCATTGAGAAGTCTCCTGGCCAGATCCACTGCTGAGAGGCCGGGTAGCCCCACGCGCAGAAAAATTGCCAACAACTCTGCATCCGACAGGGCTTCAGCCCCTCTCTCCAACAGCTTTTCCCGAGGCCTCTCACCTGCCGGCCAGTCCTTTATTTTCATTTGTAGCCCAGTTAGTCAGTGTCTTATCTATCGCACATCTACTGAACACCTCTTCCACGCTGCACCTTTGTAGCACTACTGCAGTCTTATAAGAAACGACACAGAAATGCTAATCTTACCGGCTCGCACCAAATCGGAAACAGCATTTATGTCCTCTCTGGCCGACAAACGCATACTTTTAGGTATCAGCGGTGGAATTGCCGCCTATAAGAGTGCCGACCTGGTTCGCCGGCTCAAAGAGCGCGGTGCCGATGTCCGAGTGGTAATGAGCGCCGGAGCACAGGAGTTTGTACAGCCACTGACCTTTCAGGCGCTATCCGCTAACCCGGTGCATACAGACTTGTTGGATCCCTCGGCAGAAGCCGCTATGGGTCATATCGAACTGGCGAAATGGGCTGATCTTATCCTGATTGCTCCAGCCAGTGCCCAGGTAATGGCAAAGTTGGCTGCCGGTATGGCTGATGACCTCTTAACCACCCTTTGTTTGGCCAGCGAAGCCCCCCTGGCCCTGGCACCAGCCATGAACCAAGCCATGTGGCGCCACGCAGCTACCTCAGCCAATGCTCAGACCCTAAAGGAGCGCGGAGTCATATTCTGGGGCCCAGGCGCGGGTAGCCAGGCCTGTGGCGACGTGGGCCCCGGCCGTATGCTGGAACCAGAAAACCTGGCGGAACACACTGAATCCCTTTTTCACACAAGCCACTCACTGCAGGGCCGCAAAGTAGTAATCACTGCCGGCCCTACCAGGGAAGCCATTGACCCAGTGAGATTCCTCAGCAACCACAGCTCTGGAAAAATGGGCTTCGCCCTGGCTGCGGCGGCGCAGAGTGCCGGTGCCGAAGTGACGTTGATTGCCGGCCCCGTAAATTTGGATACGCCGCCAAAGGTCAATCGTATCGATGTTATCAGCGCCCAGGATATGTATGAGGCCGCCAAAAGTGCCGCCGATCACTGCGATATCTTTATCAGTGCAGCAGCCGTTGCTGATTTCCGGCCGGCCCAAGTCGCTGAGCAGAAAATCAAAAAGAAAGACGGGCAAGATGATGATGCAATTGCCCTCATCAAAAATCCCGATATTGTTGCAGCCATAGCCACGCGTACTGAGCTACGGCCTTTCACTATCGGGTTCGCCGCAGAGACAGAACAGGTTCTCGCCCACGCCCAGAGCAAGCTGCAGCGGAAAAACCTCGATATGATCATTGCCAACGATGTGAGCCAATCGGATTCGGGATTTAACAGCGATCACAACGCTGTCACTGTGATAGATGCGGATGGTCAGAGCCGACTGGCTCCCGCATTAAAGACCGACCTAGCCCGACAGCTCATTGAACTCATCGCCTCCAAGGCTCAGTGACAACATTTACGCTCAAATCAGGGATATCTGTGGGCTCCAACAACAAAAAGAAACCAGGCGGTACCATGCAGAAAGGGTTATTTCTACCGTTATTATTAGTAGTTGTCGCTTGGCTGGGCGGTGCCTATCTGTTAATCCAGTATCTTGTAATACCCCACAATCATTCGCAGATTGAGCTAGCCGCCAAGCAAAAAACTGCCGAACTAGCTGAAGTCGTGCAGTCTTACGTCGCAGACTATTCGAAGCGCCTGCAGGCCCTTGGATCAAGGAAGCTCCCTGCAGCAACACTGATTGAATCTACCAAACTACCTGAGCAGGTATCCCTCCAGGCCTTTTCTTCCGAACAGGTTCGAGTGGGCTCAGGGCAAAATCCCTCCCTGAACTTTGCCTTGGTCGATCTGTTAAAGCGCAGTCAGGAAACACCTGAGCAACCGATGGAAGTACTGCGTACAGGTGTGGAAAATAGCTGGCAACTTCATAGTGTTATCACCCTGGAAAATGAACAACTACTGGCTACCCAACCCTTTTCCGTGCTGGAAAACATTTTAAAAAGTCTGGGCGGTAGTCATGGACAAGTTCAGTTAATGCAGAAGTTTCCCGATGCCCACCGACAAACACTGTGGCGCGCAGGCATAGGAAAAGGCTACAACACTGTAGAGCAACTTGAGGACAGCTATTTAAGCCTCCACTTCAGTCCCTCCCAAACCTTTGTCGAACAGCACAGTCTGCCCACATCCTGGATTTACATCGGAGCCGGTATTGGAATATTGGTGAGCCTATTCGCCCTACTGAAATTCCTACCTCGCGATTCGAGAGCCCCATGGGAAAGAAGTAAGGATGCTAGTGGCAGCGAGCTTAATAAGGCGCACCCACAAGCCTCTGATGGAGGAACTACACAGGCTTCCAATACAGATTTTCTGCCGCAGAGCTTGGCCTCAGCACCCAGTATCTCGGACTCTGATTCGGAGAACTCAGAAAGCGAAGAAAAAGAAAATAGTTCAAAGGACTTGCCAGAAAGTGACGATGACAAGCCCGAGCTGCCTCTGACCTCTGAGTATCCCCAGCATGTTTTCCGCGCCTACGATATCCGTGGAATCGCCGGGCAGGAAATCAACGAACCTTTTGCCTATCAACTAGGTAGAGCGCTCGGCACCCTGGCACAGCACGCTGGAGAACATCTCTTACTAGTTGGCCGAGATGGACGCAATAGCAGTGAGACACTTAGCCAGTGCCTGATTGAGGGAATTCTAGATAGTGGCTGCAACTCTATTAATCTCGGCCTGATTCCATCACCACTTCTCTATTACGCTTGTGCGAAAGGAAAAAATACCAGTAGCGGGGTCATTGTTACCGCAAGCCACAACCCTGCGGAATACAACGGCTTTAAGATCGTACTGAAAGGTCGCGCCCTGGCGGAAGACAAACTGCAGGGGCTCTACCAGTTGATGAAAAAAGGCCCATTCAAAAGTGGGGAAGGCGCCAATCGGGAGCAAGAAATCACCGATAAATATATCGATGAAGTTTTCAATAATGTCGCCCTCGCCGGGCAACCGCACTTGGTTATCGATGCTGGCAATGGCGCCACCTCTAACCTGGCTCCCCGCCTCTTTGAGCAGCTCGGCTGTGCAGTAACACCGATCTATTGTGAGGTGGATGGCAACTTCCCCAATCACGCACCGGACCCCTCCAGGCCAGAAAACCTCGAAGCCTTGACTGAAAAGGTTCTGGCTACAGGAGCAGATCTGGGCGTGGCCCTGGATGGTGATGGTGATCGTGTTACCCTAATTTCAAGCAGCGGCCGTATCGCTTGGGCAGACCAACTGGTTATGTTGCTGGCAAGGGATATCCTTGCGCGCAATCCGGGAGAAAATATTGTCTTCGACGTTAAGAGCAGTCGCAGTTTATCCCAGCTAATCAGCCAGTATGGGGGCCGCCCCATTATGTGGAAGACCGGACACTCTCCGATGAAAGCCAAGATGTTGGAGACCAAAGCCATTTTGGGCGGCGAGCTTTCCGGACATATCTTTATTAAGGACCGCTGGTTTGGTTTCGACGATGGTATCTACGCTGCTGCGCGGGTACTAGAAATTATGGCACTGCGCGAACAAAGTCTTGATGAACTCCTCGACACCTTGCCGAAAATGCACAGCACCCCTGAGATCCTGCTACCAGTAGAGGAAACTGAGAAGTTTTCACTGATAGACCAGCTGCGCGATAAGGGGAATTTTGGCAATGCCGATATCAATACTATCGACGGCCTGCGTATAGAGTTTCCCGATGGCTGGGGGCTTGTACGTGCCTCCAATACCACTAGCGCACTAACCCTGCGCTTTGAGGCTGAAAATGAACAGGCCCTGGAGCGCATCCGTACTGAGGTGATGGGACAGCTCAGAAAGATTGCTCCCGCAATTACTGTACCCGACTGGCAGCTGCTCGATTAAGATAAAACGGCGGAATAGACTGCGCCGCCATCGGGCCACTGCCCCTATTGCTTAGAAAACAATCCACCACATTTGCTTTAAATCGTTGGCGACTCAATTCAGGACCCCAAACCTGATTCCCTTTCGCCCTGTGTAAGGAACTGCCCATGTCCCTAGATCTAAACTCTGCGCTGAAAAGTGCCCAGGTCCTCAATGAAGCACTGCCCTATATCCAGCGCTTTACAGGCAAAACTATTGTGGTCAAGTTCGGTGGCAACGCCATGGTGGATGAGCAACTACAAAACAGTTTCGCGCGAGACATTATCCTGATGAAGCTGGTAGGTATGAACCCAGTGGTAGTGCACGGTGGCGGACCTCAAATCGGGCAGCTGCTAAACAAGCTCAGTATTGAGTCCCGATTCGTAGACGGAATGAGAGTCACCGATAGCGAAACCATGGATGTTGTAGAGATGGTGTTAGGGGGCACCGTCAACAAACAGATCGTCAATTTGATTAACAAAAATGGGGGCCGCGCGGTAGGTATCACCGGTAAAGACGGATTGCTGGTTAAAGCGCGAAAGTTGACCCGAAAAAATGAGAGTGCGGGACTACATGCCTCTGAAATCATTGATATCGGCCAGGTAGGGGAAGTCGAGAAAGTTAATATTGATGTGATCAATATGCTGGTTCACAGCGACTTTATCCCGGTTATCGCGCCGATCGGAGTCGACGGCAATGGGGTTTCATACAATATTAATGCCGATCTCGTCGCTGGAAAAATCGCCGAGGAATTGAAAGCAGAAAAGCTGATGTTACTCACCAACGTCGCCGGTCTGCAGGATAAGGAGGGGGAGGTTCTCACCGGACTGACTACCAATGAAGTAGAGAGCTTAATTCAGGATGGCACCATCTATGGCGGCATGCTGCCAAAAATCACCTGCGCTCTGGACGCTGTTCAGGATGGGGTAAATTCCGCTCACATCATCGACGGCCGTGTGCCCCACGCCATATTGCTCGAGATATTTACAGATCGAGGCGTGGGTACCCTGATTACCAACATAGAAGCGCAAACTGTGGACCACTAGCCCCTTGGCAATTGAAGACAGCCCGGCGAATCGGTAGGATTCCGCCGCCGTCAAAATAAGACGACAAGAGCAAAACTAAATTCCGCCCCCCAAGCGGACCAAAGGCAGTCAATGAGCAGCGAAAAAATCAATCGGCGTCAACAAATCCTGGAAGCTCTAGCACATATGCTGGAAGTCAGTCCCGGCGCACGTATTACAACAGCAGCACTGGCCAAGGAAGTTGGTTTCTCTGAAGCCGCGCTATATCGTCACTTCCCCAGTAAATCCAAGATGTTTGAAGGGCTGATCGAATTTATTGAGGAGACCATTTTCAGCCGTATCGCAATGATCCTGCAGGAGGAGCCCTCGGCTCTCAATCGCTGCCAGAAAATTCTGCAGCTCCTGCTAGCTTTCTGTGAGCGAAACCCTGGAATCACTCGCCTGCTCACAGGCGACGCGCTTACCGGTGAAACTGAAAGGCTGCATGGACGAATCCTGCAGTTATTTGATCGACTGGAAACCCAAATTAGACAGATCTTGCGCGAAGCCGAGTTGCGCGAACACCTGCGCCCAACTCTTCCTCTCGGTGGTGCTGCCAACCTGCTTTTGGCGAGCGCGGAGGGGCGTATCGTCCAATACGTGCGCAGCGGTTTTAAGCGTAAGCCTACAGAGTACTGGGCAGAACAGTGGCCCGTATTAACGGCTGGTTTCTTCCGTGAGACAGTGGCTGCAGCCAGATAACCATTTCCTCATGAGGGCTGTTTAGCGGTAGCCCTCCGAAATTATTCAGGTATTGAAAAATCAGTTAGCTCTCAACATTAAGCTCTGTGTAGCGGGCTACCGCCTTATCGAAATCAACCCCTATGGTATCTGCTTCAGCCGCACGCCGGCTGAGGCGCTCCTCAAGCACTTCCATTTCTTTTTGTAGATCTGCAATTCTCTGCAACAATTCGGGAGCCACCTCACGGCCGCCCCGCTGCGTTCGTGCAGCAGAGGCTTCTTCCTGGGCAATTTGCCGGCGCAGACTGCTGATATTTGACCGCATGATAGCCATATCCTGCTCAACGACAGCCAACTTGCGCGACCGTGCACTCTCAATATCCGCAATACTGTTATAGCGCTTTAGCAGCTTTCGATCCGCTTCCCGCTGGGCCTCTAGCTGAAGTTCGGCTTGGTACTCTTCGGGACTGAGCTGCGGTGCAACTACTTCAACTACACGACCGGTGAGAGTGAGAATCTCATAACCATTTGGAACAAATTCCGGTGGAATAACATCGTTGATCACCAGGACTCCCTGGTGATCAGTGTATCGATACAAAACCCGGCTATTGTTGCCATAAGCCTCTACAGCCAACATCAAAAGGGTGCTGACCAATAGAGGTACTAAAGGGGCGACTCGCATCGCTCTTCTCTCTAAATTAACCGGCCCACGGCTAGGGGGGACAAAATTTATTGACCCGCGACACCGTAGCGCTGCCGGTAGTCCACAATTTTCTGCAGAGTATCGCTGTCATTCGACTCCTGCTCGAGAAAGCTGATCACATCGTCTAACTGCACGATGCCGACCACAGGAATATTGTACTGTCTCTCAACTTGCTGGATAGCGGAGAATTCACAATCTTCGTTAGCCTTTTCCTGGCGGTTGAGACCAATCACAACTCCCGCTGCTTCTGCGCCATGAGACTCGATAATTTGCATCACTTCGCGCACGGCTGTGCCCGCAGTAATAACATCATCGATAATCAAAACCTTGCCATTAAGCGGCGCACCCACTAAGGTTCCGCCTTCACCGTGATCCTTGGCTTCTTTTCGGTTGTAACAGAAAGGCTTATCGATCCCCTTTTGGGCTAGAGCCACAGCAGTCACCGCACCCAGCGGGATACCTTTGTAGGCCGGCCCAAAAATGACATCGAACTCCACTCCCGAAGCGATTATCGCCTCGGCATAGGCCTGCCCCAGCGCTGCCAGTGCAGCACCGGTGTGGAAACGGCCGGCATTGAAAAAGTAGGGGCTTTGACGGCCCGACTTCAATGTGAAGTCGCCGAAACACAAAACCTGATGATCCAGGGCAAGTTGGATAAAATCGCGCTGATATTGCTGCATGGAAAATTGTTAACTATTGGCTAAGGTGAAGGGAGACCTCCCCGTAGCATTCCCGGGGGTAGGCATGCATATAATGTTTCTAATGATACACAGTCCGCTGGTAAGGGGCTAATAATGCGAATAGTAAGCTTGTCGGTAGACGGCGTTCATCAGGCCGCCCAACGCGGTCTCTACGATTGGTTGGCGGAGCAGGACGCAGATATTATCTGCCTTCAGGATCTGCGCTCTCTCGAGCCTGAATTGGACCACCCAATATTTCACCCCGACGGTTATTACAGTTACTTTTTCGACTCGGGAACTCCCCACGAAAATGGTGTGGCTATCTACACCCGCAGCCAGCCCAAAGCCATCATATTCGGCATGGGCTTCGCCAATGGTGAGGATATGTACGGCCGCTATCTACAGGCGGATTTCGAGCGACTGAGCGTTGGCTCCCTGCTCGCGCCAGTCGCCTCAGATGAGACGTCGTTAGAGAAAAAAGTCCAATTCTTTGAGGACATGCAGGCGCACTTGCTAAAAATAAGCCGCAAACGCCGCGACTTTATTTTCTGTGGTAACTGGGGCATGGCTCACCGTCGTGCAGACGTACAGAATTGGCAGGATCACCAGGATTCTCCCGGCTTTATGCGTCACGAACAGCGCTGGCTGGACCAACTGTTTAATGATGTTGGCTATGTCGATGCTTTTCGCCGTGTAGTAAAAGATACCGACGAATTTAGCTGGTGGCCCAGCGGTACTGTCGGAGAAGGAGATGGCTGGCGTACTGATATGCAGATCGTTTCTCACGGTCTGAAAAATCGCATTGAGTACGGTGCAATCAATAAGAATGTGAAATTCTCCAGCCACTTACCGGTAATCATGGACTACGAAATCGAAGTCTGAATCGCACGGAGTTCCGGCCCCTTCCCTATTGGGGGAGGGCCGGATACAAACCAAGGGGCGGCTGCTTTACTCGTCCAACGCCCGCTTTTGCAGAGCGATCAATTCATCAATACCCGCCTTGCCCAACCCCAGCATCTGAGCGAACTGCTTTTCGGTAAATGGCTCACCCTCTGCAGTGCCTTGAACCTCGATCATGCCGCCATCTTCGGCCATCACCAAATTCATATCGGTATCCGCTGAACTGTCTTCCGGGTAATCCAGGTCCAGTAACGGCTCCCCCTCATATATTCCCACCGATACCGCCGCTACCATATTCTTGAGCGGATCATCGGCTATGATTTTCTCTCGCTGCATATGACGCAGGGCATCAACCAATGCCACACAGGCACCAGTTATTGCTGCGGTCCGGGTACCGCCATCGGCCTGGATAACATCGCAATCGACGGTGATTTGATTCTCACCCAGCTTCTCCAGGTCTACCGCCGCTCGCAGTGAGCGCCCGATCAAGCGCTGAATTTCCACGGTGCGCCCACTCTGCTTGCCCTTGGCCGCTTCCCTAGGCATACGAGAGCCTGTGGAGCGTGGCAGCATGCCGTACTCTGCAGTAATCCAACCGCTGCCCTGGCCGCGTAAAAACCTTGGGACTTCACTGGAGAGAGAGGCATTACACAAAACCTTGGTATCACCAAACTCCACCAACACAGACCCCTCCGCATGACGGGTATAGTTGCGGGTAATTTTTACCGGGCGCAATTGCGCAGGGGCGCGGCCACTGGGACGCTGCATAGTCCACCTCAAATATTGAATGAAAGCCCCGCATTATATACCCCAGCATGACGATCCAAACGCTGTGTTATTATGCCGGGCCGATTAATACGCCTGTAGGGGAGCAGCTATGGCCAGTCAACGGGAACAGAACAACGTGCGCAGCATGACAGCCTTTGGACGTGCCGAGGCCAATTACGCAAACGGCACTGCTATCTGGGAACTGCGCTCGGTCAACCATCGCTACCTGGAACCACATTTCCGTTTGCCCGAAGCGGCTCGCGCCTTGGAAACACAACTGCGTGATACGCTGCGCAAGACGCTGTCCCGCGGCAAAATTGAACTGACCCTGAGCCTGAAGACCAATAGCGCCGAAGATACTGGGCTGGAAATCAATCAACCCCTCGCCCAGGCGCTGATTCAAGCGGCAAAACAGGTAGCGGGTGGCGAGGATGTTCAACCACTCAATCCCTTGCAAATTCTCCAATGGCCCGGTGTTATCAGTGAACCTGAAGCAGATACCGATAAACAGACGGCAACGATATTAGAGGCTTTTCGCGAGGCACTGGGACAACTGCGCGCAAACCGTGAACGCGAAGGCGCTGAGCTAGCCAAGTTTATTGAGGCCCGACTCAAGGGAATCGAAGAGCAGGTAGCCAATGTTCGAGAACTGCTTCCCCTGATTCTTGAAGCACAGCGAGACAAGCTGCGCAGCCGCCTGGAAGAATTGCAAGTGGAGCTGGACAAGGACCGGCTCGAACAGGAGATTGTCCTGTTGGCCCAGAAAGCAGATGTGGATGAAGAGCTCGACCGCCTCAGTGCGCACACTTCTGAAACACGTCGAGTTTTAGCCGGCGGTGGATCAATCGGCCGTCGGCTTGATTTCCTGATGCAGGAATTTAACCGTGAAGCCAACACCCTTTCCTCAAAGTCTGTGGTTACTGACACAACCCAGGCTGCGGTAGAGCTCAAAGTATTGATCGAGCAGATGCGCGAGCAAGTACAAAACATCGAATAACCCTCTGGGGCATTCTCACCGAGACTGTGGATGCCCCTCTGCCACCAGAGAGGGGGATTTGTGATAGCTCACCCTTTAAGGAATATTTATGCGACACAACCTGAAGTGGGTCGGCGCTATTTTTTTAGTGCTTGCTGCAATTGAGATTATTAATATTCTGAGCGGCCGATCGCTTAATTACTTTGGTATTGTTCCCCGCTCAATCAACCACCTCCCCCATATTTTTTCTGCACCATTACTGCATGGAAATAGCTGGCATTTCTTCTCGAACATATTCACGCTGTGCATCTTCAGTTTTTTAGTGTTGCAGTACGGGGTAAAAACTTACCTTAAAGTGACCCTGTTCGTTGTGATCACCACCGGACTGGCTGTTTGGCTTTTTGCTGGCAGGGGCAATCATTTGGGAGCTAGCTCAGTTATCTATGGCTATTTCGGCTTTTTGCTTCTTGCGGGATTTATCAGCAGGAAATTTAGCCGTTTATTAATATCTATTGTGGTAGCCGTCCTTTATGGAGGGCTTATTTTCGGTGTCTTGCCACGGGGTGGTTTTATCTCCTGGGAGTCCCACCTATTTGGATTTATCTTTGGGTTGCTGGCTGCAAAGCTGTGGGCCAAAGTTCCCAGTTATAGCAAGGCCAGATAAACACAAGCCCTAACACCGACCTTTCAACCTCAAACCCCAGTAGTAGCCAGCAAAGGTTTTCATTACTGGGGTACCCTCAGGAAACAGGCCCCAAAGCCAAGCTACGTAAATGCTACGTACACGTCACTAAGAAGCGTTTAGCGATTCATCTTTTCTGCGCACGATAATTCTTTTATCTGAAAATATTCGTTTATTATCCAATTTCCCCCCTGTGAACCCCTCCACATCTCTCCCGTAGATAAATTCTCACTATCAGATTTTTTTCCCAAAACTTATAAATTTGTCGCCAAAAGCCACACAAATTTAAAGGCTTAAGCTGAGGATAATAATTTCACGAACGTTATAAAGAAGTACCATTTTGAAACTTTGGTACCAATTTTGGTCAAACTGACTTACCGACTGTGAGAAAGACAGTTTCTAGGCCTATCCGTTAAGCAAATTTATTTTGTTAGTGCGGAGTTTTTCAGGAGTCTCCGGCCTATCGGAATACTGATAGCCGGATTTAAAATATCTCGGAGATATAACAATAATGAAATCATCATTGAAAAATCTTTTGCAAAAGACGACTCTGGCGAGTGCGTTTTCGTTACTGTGTGCTACCCCTTTCGCTACTCACGCAGCGGACGCGGAAAAAACACTGCTAACCGACCGCATCATCGTAAAGTACAAGGAGAGCGCTAAAGTTGGGAAGGCGGCCACCATGGCCACAGAGACGGTCGAAAAAGCTTCCCGTCGCGCCGGCCACAAGATGCGCCACCTCCGCCGTATGGCCACTGGCGCCCAGGTAATGCGCCTGGAAGGCCGTAAAAGTAGAGCTGAAGTAAGCGCGATCATCGATCGCCTGAAACAGGATCCGGATGTGGAATACGCAGAGCCGGACCTGATTATGAAAGCGATGGCCGAGCCCAATGACCCGAGCTATCTCAGCCAGTGGCATTACTACGAGTCCACCGGCGGCTTGAACCTGCCCTCAGCTTGGGACGTTACCCAGGGCGATGGCGTAGTGGTTGCCGTACTCGATACCGGTTATCTCCCCCACGCCGATCTGGTAGACAATATCCTACCAGGCTACGATATGATTTCTGACACTTTCGTCTCTGTAGATGGAGATGGACGTGATGACGATCCCACTGACCCAGGGGATTGGTATACAGATAAAGCCTGCGGTGACGACCCGAGCATCCCCTCCGAGAGCGACAGCAGCTGGCACGGCACCCATGTAGCCGGCACCATTGCCGGGGTTACTAACAACAACATGGGTATCGCCGGTGTAGCCTATGATGCGAAGATAGTGCCCGTTCGTGTGCTTGGACGCTGTGGTGGCTATACCTCTGATATTGCCGACGGCATTATCTGGGGTGCCGGTGGTTCTGTCAGCGGATTACCAAGCAACCAAAACCCAGCCCAAGTATTGAACCTGAGCCTCGGCGGTGGCGGTAGCTGTGACACTACCACACAAAGCGCTATCGACACTGCGCGCAGCCTCGGCGCTACCGTGGTTGTCGCCGCTGGTAACAGTGGTGCCAACGCAAGCCAATACTCGCCTGCCAGCTGTGATGGGGTTATTACCGTTGCGGCAACTGACCGTACCGGCGGCCGCTCTTATTACTCCAACTATGGCAATGTGGTTGATGTCGCTGCACCCGGTGGCGCACAGAGCTTCGCAAACGATTCCGACGGTATCCTTTCCACCTACAACAACGGCTCTACCGATGCGGGCAGCGATAGCTACTATTACAGCCAGGGCACCAGTATGGCAGCCCCCCATGTCGCCGGCGCAGCAGCGCTGATTTATTCGGTTAACCCCGACATTACTCCGGATGAAGTTGAGTCGATCCTCACCAGCACCGCTCGCAGCTTCCCCTCTTCGTGCAACAACTGCGGCTCCGGTATTGTGGACGCGGCAGCAGCTGTAGCTATGGCGAGCGGCAACGATAGTGGTAATGGCGGCGACGACGATGACGACAGTGGCAGCAATGGTTCAGGTTGGACTGAAACTAACCTTTCTGGCAGCCAGGGCAGCTGGAATGACTTCACCATTGATGTTGAGTCGGGGACTTCCACCCTTACTATAGAGATGTCCGGTGGCTCCGGCGAAGTTGATCTCTACGTGCGCCACGGTAACTATCCTACCCTGCGTCGATATGACTGTCGTCCATACCTCTGGGGTAACGAGGAGAGCTGCACCATTAGTAACCCGGATTCCGGCACCTGGTACATCAGTGTCTATGGGTATGAATCCTACAGCGGTGTGACTTTGGAAGCGGAAGCTAGCGAGTAAATAGCGACCCGTTCAGAGTAAAAAAAGACCGGCATTTGCCGGTCTTTCTATTTATAAACTCCAAAGAAAATCCTTTCACGAAGAAAACCATGCCTAAACATCAAAAGTCGCACCTAGCCATGGTACCAATTCGACGTATCGCATGCTCTTGCCAATCTTTTGATTAGTGCCAATCAGGCACCACTTTTGTAAACCTGAAAGTTAATTACGTCAAAATCCCTTCAGCGAATACTGACTGATTTCAGAATCCATGCTTCACTGGCATATGCGGCCCAGTAGCCGTGTGGCAGAGTTCGATAGATACGCTATCTAATAATAAAAATATGGGGTTTCTGTGGACCTGCTTACTTTCTCCATTCCATTTTTTCTGACTGCCATTCTTATGGAGTTCGCCCTGGATCGCTGGAAAGGCTGGGGGCTCTACAGGCTGAATGACACTATTGGCAATCTCAGCACGGGGATTCTCAATCGTATTATCGGGCTTACCTATAAAAGCTTATTCCTCGTTATCTATATCCCGCTGTTTACGTTGCTACAACCCTACTATCAATGGGTTGGTTTCAACTGGTCTATCGACAATGTCTGGCACCTGGCCCTGGCGGTTCTCGCATACGACTTCTGCTACTACTGGAAGCACCGTATCTGTCACGAGGTAAACATCTTTTGGGCAGAACACCTGGTACACCACCAGAGTGAGGACTACAACCTGAGCACCGCATTGCGCCAGTCTTCGGGGGGGGTACAGCTGGATTGGATATTTTATCTACCGCTTCTATTGATTGGCCTGCCGGCAGAAACTGTTATTGTCGCCGGCGCAATTGATCTTATTTACCAGTTTTGGGTTCACACACAAAAAATACCAAAGATCCGCTGGTTGGAGTGGTTTGTCATTACCCCCTCGAATCACCGCGTACACCACGCCCAGAACGCTGTCTACGTAGATAAGAACTACGGAGGGATATTAATACTTTGGGATCGCTTATTTGGCACCTACCAGCAGGAACTCGAATCTGAGCCCTGTCTTTACGGTGTGCGTAAACCCCTGAATACCTTTGATCCTGTAGCAGCCAATTTACAACACTTAAAGCGCATGACCATTGATGCCTGGCACACGAAAAGCTGGTGGGACAAGTGCACTCTTTGGTTCCGCCCCACCGGCTACAGGCCCGCAGATGTAGAAAAATCCATGCCAGTAGCCTCTACCGATCTGACAAACTTTAAACGTTTCAACCCTGAAATTAGCCCTGGTTTGCGCAACTACGCATTCGCACAACACCTCTGTTACACCGCCACAACCTTATCTCTCCTCTGGTTCACCAGCGTATTGAGTTTCTGGCAACTTATGGGCTCGGTTATTGCCTTGATTATTTGCCTGGCAATTAATGGAAGGATACTGGACGGTAATCCTATTTCAGGGCGCCTCGAAACTTTGAGACTCGCAGCACTCATCTGCGCTATTCCGCTACTAAACAATACATATGTACCACTCTTCATATCCTACTTGCTCGCAAGCTCTTTGGTATGGTGGTGGTTGGCAACCCGGCGCAAAGAGGATAGAGTCACTTTCGTTAGCGATTAACAACAGGGAGATCCCCTTAATCACAGGTGGTTGGCGGTGATTGAGAAACTCCCGCGAGGCTATCCCGGCCGGGCCCAGGCGCGCAGGTGGTAACGCGCCCTGAATCTCCCAACAGATACCCCCACTCCGGTCGGGGGCTAGCCTTGTCCCTTCATGACACTCTTTCATCTCCAGACGCAAGCTTCGGTTATAATGGGCTCTTTGCTCGCGAACAGGATCAGTTGTGCAAACAGGAACCCTCTACACCGTCTCCGCTCCCTCCGGTGCAGGAAAAACCAGCTTGGTCAAAGCGCTGGTAGACAGCGACAGCCAGGTTACCGTATCGGTTTCCCATACCACTCGTGCCATGCGCCCAGGCGAAACTCACGGCGTTGACTATCACTTTGTCGAGCGAGAAGAATTTTTGGCAATGTTGGAGCGTGATGCTTTTTTTGAGCACGCCCAAGTTTACGGCGATAATTATTACGGCACCGCCAAAGCTGAGATCGAAGAGACTCTTGCCAGTGGTCGCGATGTAATCCTGGAAATCGATTGGCAGGGGGCCGAACAGGTTCATCGCCTGCGCCCTGATGCAGTGGGTATTTTTATTTTGCCTCCGTCCCAAGAAGCCCTGCGCGAACGCCTCACCGGACGCGGTCAGGACGATCAAACAGTCATTGATCGCCGTATGGACCAGGCCATCGACGAAATGACCCATTATGTCGCCGCAGATTACCTGGTAATCAACGATAACTTCGACCAAGCGTTAACAGAGCTGCGTGCGATTATCATTGCCCAGCGACAGCGCTTAGAGCTGCAGCAACTGCGCCACGGCGACCTACTTCAGGCACTGTTGCGCCACTGAACCAATTGATCGAATTGCATACATTTCCCGGTCCGGTAAAATAGCCGGTCCCCTGTACAGAATTTGCCTTCGGGCACAGCAAATGGAAACGAAAGTTTATGGCACGTATTACCGTTGAAGATTGCCTTGAGCATGTGGACAACCGCTTCGAGCTCGTTATCGTCGGCAGCAAACGCGCCCGTCAGATCGCTACAGGCGGCAGGGATCCATTGGTTCCCGAAGAAAACGATAAGCCCACGGTAATTGCCCTGCGCGAAATCGAAGAGGGCCTGGTGGATGCCGCCATCCTCGACGAGCCGGAACGCGAAGAGGCACCTGCTCCTATCGTTGCTCCCAACTACCTAACAGATCAGCAAGTCTGATCAGGTCTCTTACTGGGTACTTTTTGAGTTTTACGAGAGGCACGCGCGGCATTGCACACCATAGATAGTTTGGCCCACCGCCTCTCCTCATACCTTCCCCCCGACCAGATCCAAATCGTCCGCCGCGCCTATTTTTACGCGGAGCAGGCTCACGATGGTCAGCAGCGCCGTTCCGGCGAGCCCTATGTCACCCACCCGCTGGCAGTTGCCACTATTCTCGCGGGCATGCATATGGATCACGAGAGCTTGGCGGCAGCCATGTTGCACGATGTGATCGAGGATACGGGTATCCCCAAGGCAGCTTTGGCCGAGCAGTTTGGTGGAGAGGTTGCCGACCTGGTCGATGGGGTCTCCAAACTAACCCAGTTCGAGACCGACAGCCCTGCAGAAAAGCAGGCGGAAAACTTCCAGAAGATGGCGCTAGCCATGGCCCGCGATATCCGCGTGATTCTGGTCAAACTGGCCGACCGCCTGCACAATATGCGCACTCTTGGTGCACTGAAACCGCAGAAGCGTGCCCGTATTGCCCGCGAGACGCTGGAGATCTACGCACCCATCGCCCACCGACTGGGTATGAACGACGTTCGTATCGAGTTCGAGGATCGCGCTTTTTTTGCCATCTACCCACTACGTGCCAGCCGCTTGCGCGCCGCCCTGGTCGCCGCCCGCGGCAATCGCAAAGAGCTGCTGGAACAGATTCAGAATGCTATAGAACTGCGCTTGCAGCGGGAGGGCATCAGCTCTCTGGTGATTGGTCGGGAAAAGCACCTATTTAGCATCTACCAAAAGATGCGCGCCAAGAAGAAGTCCTTCAAGGAGATAATGGATGTCTACGCTTTCCGCATCATTGTGGACAGTGTGGATACCTGTTACCGGGTTCTCGGTGTTATGCACAGCCTGTACAAACCGGTAATCTCCGAGTTTAAAGATTACGTCGCTATCCCCAAATCCAATGGCTACCAGTCACTGCACACAGTGCTGCTGGGTATGCACGGGGTGCCCATTGAAGTTCAGGTCCGCACCAAGGAAATGGATGAAATGGCCAACAGTGGCATTGCCGCCCACTGGCTGTACAAAGCCTCCGGCGATGAGGTGATCAATACCGGTGGCACCAGCCAGGTGCGCGCACGGCGCTGGGTCCAGGGACTGCTGGAGATGCAGCAGCGCGCCGGCGACTCGTTAGAGTTTATTGAAAACGTAAAAATTGACCTGTTCCCGGATGAAGTTTACGTCTTTACCCCTAAAGGGCAGATCGTTGACCTCCCCGCAGGAGCCACTGCCGTGGACTTCGCCTATTCCGTACACACGGATATCGGCAACTCCTGTGTTGCCGTGCGTATCAATCAGCGCCTGGCCCCTTTGTCCCAACCTCTGGAAAGCGGGCAAAAAGTCGAGATTCTCACGCGCAAAACTGCACAGCCAAACCCTAACTGGCTCAATTTTGTAGTAACCGCCAAAGCGCGCAGTGCTATCCGTCACTTCCTCAAGCACCAGCGTCACCACGATTCCATTACCCTGGGCCGGCGCCTGCTGGAAAAAGCACTCAGTAAGTTCGACACGAGCCTAGACGCGCTATCGCCAGAGCAATTAGAAGCGGGCCTCAAAGAGGCGAAATGCGCAACTTTGGACAAGCTGCTGGAAGAGATAGGTATGGGCAGTAAAGTGGCCTTCTCTGCCGCTAAATTACTCGCGCCCGTCACCAGTGAAGAGACTGAAGCCAGCAATATCTCTTCTCCCTTAACGATCGATGCCCAAGAGGGCATGATGATCAGCTTCGCTCGCTGTTGCCGTCCTATTCCCGGGGATGCCATTATCGGCCATATCAGCTCGGGCAAAGGCGTAGTAGTACACCGCGACACCTGCCGCAATACCGGTGATTTTCGCGAGCACCCAGAAAACATCATGCTGGTGAACTGGTCACCGGATGTGACAGGAGAGTTCCTCGGTGATGTGCGGGTAGAAGTCGAGTCAGAGAGAGGGATTATTGCCCGACTGGCTACTCGTATTACGGAAGAGGGCGCCAGCATCGAGCAGATCAATGTGGATGAGAAGGATGCTCACAACAGCGTGATCTCCCTGACCCTGGAAGTCAGTGGCCGTGTACATTTGGCTCGGGTTATGAAGCGCCTGCGCAACCTCCCTTCTGTCATACGCATCGCCCGCCCTTGAGGAACACAAGGGAATCCCATTGGGAACTGCCATTAGGCTTCAAAGCGCGATATATTTAACCGACTTCTGAAAGCCCCGCAAATAAGTAAGGGATTAATCGGAAGTTCCGTATAGGTCTTCCTTTTCAACAATATTGATAAGTAATGGAGTACCCCATGCCCAATCGAGCCGTTATTAAAACCGACCGGGCACCCGCCGCAGCTGGTACCTATTCCCAGGCAGTAAAAGTGGATAATACTGTTTACCTGTCGGGACAAATCGCTCTGGACCCAGAGACACAACAGATGATTAGCGGAGGTTTTAGCGATGAAGTCCACCAGGTCTTTCGCAACCTCAGCGCAGTCTGTGAGGCCTCTGACGGATCGCTTCAGCATATTGTGAAACTCAATCTCTACATTACCGACAGCAGCAACTTTGCCGCTGTAAATGAGATAATGGCAGAGTTTTTCGAAGAGCCTTATCCCGCCAGGGCAACCGTCGTCGTCAAGGAGTTGCCGCGGGGAGCCCTTTTTGAAGCCGAAGCGATTATGGTGACCTGAGGCAAGAAGTTCTCGCCGATGCTGTGGCAATAATTGAGGAGGGCAGCTCAGCCCTCCGACTCCAACAGAGCGCTATAGCCCACCTTGTAATCTGGATATTTCAATTCGTAACCACTGGACAGCATCAACTGATTGCTGAGCTTTTTCGAGCGGCGCTCGCTCGTTTGCACAATCTCGCGCAGGTGGGCACTGGTATATCCCATCGCTTTTACCAACCACTGTTGCAGCTCGTACATCGGCACAGGCTGGCTATCGGCGCCTATATAAAGGGGCTCCGGGACCCACCCCTGTTTGTGCCTTTCAATAAGGTGCAATAAAAAACCAATACAATCATCGACATGGATGCGATTGCTATATTGCGGTGGCTGGGGAGGAGCGCAGCGACCAGCGCGAACCTGCGACAACAAGCGATCTCGACCAGGCCCATAAATTCCCGCAAAGCGCACAATGCAACTGTTGGGAATTGCGTTGCGAATGATCTCTTCAGCTGCCAGCAAACTATCTCCCTGAAAACCACTGGGCAGGGGTAAGGTTTGCTCATCGATAAAGTCGTCACCGCTTTGGCCATAAACACGAGTAGATGAAACCCAAATAACCAAGCGCGGTGGGGATGGAAGGTGCGGAACAACTTCAGCGACTGCCTTTGCCGTTTCCACATAGGCGCGGTGATAGCCGGTTGGTGTGTGCTCAGTGGGGGTAAATGTCGCGAGAATGACATCCGCCCCCGTAGACAACAAGCGTTCAATATCTTCTTTCTTAGTGGCATCCCCCCGGCGCCAATTCACCACATCTGCCCGGCGCTTACTCGCCAGAGCTACCAGGGGATTGCGCCGCATTCCATAAACCGCGTATTGCTTTCGGTCTATATGCAGTGCCAGTCTCGCCCCGAGGTCACCACACCCAAGGATCCAAAGCTTTTCTTGTTGTGTCATATAGTTCCCGGTGAACAATCTTTGCTGCTCACCTTATTCCCTTGATTCAGTGCTATTCAGTCCTAAGGTGCTGGGGTCATTTGGGCAAATTCAAATTCGGAATGCTTATAGTTCGCCGCCGAGGCTCTCCCCAAAGGCGGACTAGTTGCCACGCCTTTTGAACATGCGATAGATCGCAAGAAAAATTATCGCACCAATCGTAGCCGTTATTATGTCGCCAATTCCGAAACCAGTCACTGGACCACCGAACCCAATCAGGGCACCCAGCCAGCCTCCAATAAAGGCACCGACAATGCCGATGACCATAGTGACTATCCAACCACCAGGATCTCTCCCGGGCATAATCCACTTTGCCAAAGCGCCGGCAATCAACCCGAGAATGACCCAGGACAGAACTCCCATGACGTATCTCCGTTCGGTGTGCCCCTTACAGATATAGCAAAATTTTGCGCCTCAATCCCACCTGAATTCCCAAAACTAGTAAATTTTCCCAATATTCGCTCTCAGCTTACAGATTGAGACAGGGTATTGGCCAGCGGCGATTATTTATGAATAATTACTATTACTAATGGCCATCTAATTGCCTCGACCATGACTCTCAATGAACTGCGCTATATCGTAACTCTCGCCCAGGAACAGCATTTTGGCCGTGCCGCCGAGCGCTGTTACGTCAGCCAACCGACACTCTCTATCGCAGTAAAGAAACTGGAGAAAGAGCTCGGTGTCGCTCTGTTTGAGCGCTCAAAAACTCGAGTGCAGGCAACACCATTGGGCGAGAGAATTGTCGCCCAGGCCCAGCTGGTTCTGGAACAATCAGCAGCTATCAAAGACATTGCCAGCGCCGGCAAGGACCAGCTGGCGAGCCCCCTGTCAGTTGGCGCCATCTTTACTATTGGGCCCTACCTGTTCCCACACTTTATTCCCCAACTACAGCATTTAGCACCAGAAATGCCACTCTATGTTGAGGAGGGATATACCGCCACGCTGAGACAGAGGCTACGCAAGGGCGAACTGGATGCCATCATTATTGCGCTTCCCTTTACCGAGCCCGACGTTGTCACCCAACCCCTGTACGACGAGCCATTTGTTGTATTGATGCCCGCGGGGCACCCACTTACAAAGCAGGAGGTTATCTCCCCGGATCAACTCACTGAAGACAATGTGCTTCTGCTGGGTGAAGGCCACTGCTTCCGTGATCAGGTACTGGAAGCTTGTCCGCACCTGCAACTAACCATGGAAAAAGAAGCGGGCGGCGGCAGCATACGCACAGCGGCCGATGGCAGCTCACTGGAAACACTCCGCCATATGGTGGCCTCAGGGCTTGGAATTACCGTATTGCCACTCTCAGCCGCCACCGCATCACAGTATGCCAGTGGCCTGTTGGAGACCCGCCCCTTTACCGCACCGGGCCCACGCCGCACCGTAGCACTGGCCTGGCGGGCAAGCTTCCCCCGACACCGCGCAATCGACATACTGCGAGAGGCCATCAGCCAGTGTCACCTGACCGTGGGATAGATAACAACCTGGCCGAGCTGCCCGTTACCACCCTCAAAGGCGTGGGGGATAAATTTGCCCAGGTGTTGGGCAAACTCCATATCAACTCCCTACAGGATTTGGTTTTCCACTTGCCCCTACGCTACCAGGACCGCACCCGGGTGGTGCCTATTGCCGGCCTCACCGCTGGTATGGATGTGGTAATCGAAGGGGAGGTCAGTGCCGCCGATGTCGTATTCGGCCGCCGTCGCAGCCTGGTGGTCAGATTACAGGATGGCAGCGGCACCTTAACCCTGCGCTTTTTTCATTTTTCCGCCGCACAGAAAAGCCGCTTTGCCCGAGGAACCCGAATACGCTGCTTTGGGGAGGCCCGTCGCGGTGCCAACGGCCTGGAGCTCTACCACCCGGAAACGGAAATCGTCGGTATCGAAAACGCGGAGACCGCAGATACCCTTACGCCGGTTTACCCGCTAACAGAAGGTGTGAGCCAGGCCCGTATGCGAGGATTGGTGGAACAGGCACTGGTTCTACTGAAAAACGGCGCTGTTACCGAGTTCTTGCCGGCAGAGCTGTTACCCAAATCTCTGCGCTACCCCCTCAGAGACGCCTTGCTTTATTTGCACGCCCCTCCGGCTGGCACCCAGCTAGATCAACTGGCAGCAGGTACTCACCCCGCCCAGCAGCGTCTGGCCCTGGAAGAGTTACTGGCACACCATCTGAGTCTGCTGGAGTTGAGACGCAATAGCGCTAGGGTAGCGGCACCACCTCTGTCCGTTAACCGATCCCTGGAGCGAGACTTTTTATCGCGTCTGCCATTTTCCCTCACCGGCGCACAGCAGAGAGTTTGCGAGGAAATCGCTGAGGATCTGGCTCAGCAAACCCCGATGATGCGCTTATTGCAAGGAGATGTGGGCGCGGGAAAGACCCTGGTCGCCGCTATGGCTGCCCTCAAAGGCATTGGGACCGGTGCTCAAGTAGCAGTCATGGCACCGACAGAAATCCTGGCAGAGCAGCACCGGATCAATTTTTGTAATTGGCTGGAACCTTTGGGTATTGAAGTTGCTCAGCTAACGGGCAGCTTAAAGGCTGCCGAGCGGCGTAAGCAGCTGAGCAAGATCGCCAGTGGCGATGCCCAGTTAGTGGTGGGCACCCACGCACTTTTTCAGGAGGAGGTGGCTTTCCACAACCTGGTGTTAGTGATTATCGATGAGCAACACCGCTTTGGCGTACAGCAACGTCTGGAGCTGCGTGAGAAAGGGGCGGCAAGTGGAGCTACCGGCAGGCTGCAACCCCACCAGCTGATTATGACCGCTACACCGATTCCCAGGACCCTGGCGATGTCCGCCTTCGCTGACCTGGATTGCTCAATCATCGATGAGCTGCCGCCGGGGCGACAACCCATCAACACCGTTGCCATTGCCAATGATCGGCGGGACCAGGTTATGGAACGGGTGCAAAGCGCTATCGCCGAGGGCCGCCAGGCCTACTGGGTTTGCACCCTTATCGAGGAGTCGGAAAGCCTGCAGGCCCAGGCGGCAGAATCGACCGCCGAAGAGCTCGCCGAAATGCTCGAAGGCGTTCGCGTAGCCTTGGTACACGGCCGCCTGAAGCCAGAGCAAAAAGAGCAGGTGATGAGCGCCTTCAAGGCCGGGGAAGTGGATTTGCTGGTGGCCACCACGGTCATTGAAGTGGGCGTCGACGTTCCCAATGCCAGCCTGATGATTATCGAAAACCCCGAACGCCTGGGCCTGGCCCAATTGCACCAGTTGCGCGGCAGGGTCGGGCGCGGCTCCATCGCCAGCCACTGCGTGCTGCTGTACGGCACACCGCTATCGCAGAATGGCCGCGCCCGCTTGCAAGCGCTGCGTCAACACAGTGATGGTTTTGCTATTGCAGAGGAAGACCTGCGTCTGCGAGGTCCCGGGGAAATCCTCGGCACCCGCCAGACAGGGGAGATCCAGCACCGTATCGCAGACTTGCAGAGAGATGCTGAGCTGCTGCCGCAAGTGCAAAAAATTGCTATTTCCCCTCAATTGACAGAGGGCATGCGACAACAGTTGATTAAACGCTGGTTACAGAACAAGCCCCGATTTGCCGAGGCTTGAGGAAAGCGCCCTAGTGGGCTCCTACTGTGTTGTTGTCGTTAATGCTGACACTTTTGTAATTGGCATCGTAGTAAGTCTCTTCGTCCAGCGCACCTTCACTCTTCGCCACCACACTACTTACTACCGCATCACCGGTAATATTGACCGCCGTGCGCACCATATCCAGCAGGCGGTCTACGCCGATCACAATGGCAATCCCCTCGAGTGGCAGACCCACCTGCTGCAATACCATACCCAACATAATCAGGCCGACGCCGGGCACCCCAGCAGTACCAATAGACGCCAGAGTTGCTGTCAGGATCACCGTCAGAAAGCCGGTCAGGCCGATCTCAATTCCAAAGAACTGGGCAATAAAGACCGTAGCCACACCCTGCATAATCGCGGTGCCATCCATATTGATAGTCGCACCTAGGGGAACTGTGAATGCAGCAATTTTATTATCCACACCCAGGCGCTTCTCTACCGTCGACAAAGTCACCGGGATAGTGGCAGCAGAGGAAGCGGTACTGAAGGCAAATAACATGGTCGACCACATTTTCTTCAGTAGCTCTAGGGGATTGAGCCCACTCAGCAGCTTCAGAATCACCGAGTAAGTACCCAATGCATGCAGAAGCAGGGCACAGACCACGACCAGGAAATACTTTCCGAGTTGTATCAAGCCTCCTAACCCAAGACCGGCAAAGGTTTTCGCCAGCAACGCAAAAACGCCATAGGGGGCAAAAACCATCAGTACACCGACCATGCGCAAAACAACGGTATTGAGGTCATTAAAGAAAGCGGCAATACGTTGACCCGGCTCCCCGCAACGAGAGATCGCATAGCCCATCAACAGGGCAAAAACGATAATCTGCAGCATATTTCCCTCAGCCATAGCGGCAACAGGGTTGGTCGGGAATATATTGACCAGTACCTCTGAAAGAGGTGGGGACTCCTTCGGCACAAATGTTGAAGCGGCTTCAGCTGCAGCTTCATTAACACCAACTCCAGGCTGGAAGATTAATGCCAGACACAGTGCCAGAGTAATGGCAATGGCCGTTGTCGCCATATAAAGCAGGACGGTTTTACCCGCCAGCGGCCCAATTCGGCTGCCTTCCGATAGGGCACAGGCGCCACTGATCAGCGAGACCAGAACCAAAGGTACCACCATCAACTTTAGTGACGCGATAAAGATACGGCCGATAACATCGAACAGGCCTTCGGTCAGGTAAAGATTAATAGCACTGTTCACGCCAGCACCGAGCAGCTGGGTCTCATTCAAGGAGTTGATTAACCCCCCAACGGTAATGCCCGCAAACATCCCCACTAAGATTTTGGTAGTAAGCCCCATAACAAGCTTCTCTTTATGAATCGTTGTTTTCATTGCAGTGAGCACTATATCCATTGCCGTGCTGGGGAGCAAAAATGCAACAGGGAGAGACCTGCTGCACCGGCCGGGATACAATGGGGCCTTTATCCAGACTGCGGAGTTATCGTTGCACCAATCACCATTTGTGCCCTCTGGCGATTGGCAGAGTTTGCCTCTTGAAACCCAGCAGCAACCACCCAGAAATCTGGTGCCCTGGCTGACCTATTCCGGATCACTCACCGCCGCTCTCAAGCAGCAAAGTGACGGGGACTTTTATGTTCGCGTGCTGTATCAGGGTTGGCAGACACCCCGCCCTGAAGAATGCCTTGTACTGGGATTGCACAATGGTAACCGGGCCCTGATTCGGGAAGTTTTGCTCTACGGTTGCGGACAGCCCTGGGTGTATGCCCGCAGCGTTTTACCCGAGCGCAGCCTGCAAGGAAAATCTCGCAATCTGCGCAGCCTGGATACCCGCCCGCTGGGGGAGTTGCTGTTTAGTGAGCCGGGCATTCGCAGGGGGGAGATCACCCTAAATTTGCTGCAGAAATCCCCTGGCTGCGCCGATCGTGAACTTGGGGAAAAGGATTCTGAAGTCTGGGGTCGCCGCTCGGTATTCTGGCTGCGGGACAAGCCTTTACTGGTGTCAGAGGCTTTTCTTCCCAACTTCACACCGACAGGTGACCCCATAGCGCAAGAATCAGCCAAAACTATCGCAACTGAGGATTCACTGTGATCAGCCAACAGATCGCACAACGCTGGCCCACCGCGCTGCCCTACTGGCAATTGGCGAGGATGGACAAGCCCATAGGTTCACTGCTGTTACTCTGGCCCACTTGGTGCGCACTATGGCTAGCCGCTGAGGGGTGGCCGGGCTTTCACTTGTTTATCGTATTTACACTCGGTGTGATCCTGATGCGAGCGGCTGGCTGTGCAGTCAATGACTTTGCCGATCGCAAAATTGACGCCCATGTAAAACGCACCGCAGAGCGTCCCCTGGCCACCGGCGCACTGACTCCAAAGTCTGCATTGGCGCTTTTCGCCGGGCTCAGCGCTGCCGCCTTCCTACTGGTACTCACCACCAACAGACTCACGATTCTCCTCTCGTTTTTAGCTCTGGCTCTGGCATTCGGCTATCCCTTTGCGAAGCGCCACACACACCTACCCCAGATGGTCCTGGGCGCCGCCTTTAGTATGGGAATCCCCATGTCTTTCGCAGCGGTTACCGGAGAAGTACCAGCAGAGGCCTGGTTGCTCTATACCGCCAACCTGGTTTGGACCCTGTGCTATGACACTTTCTATGCGATGGTGGACCGCGATGACGATCTTCAGATCGGCGTTAAGTCCACCGCCATTTTGTTTGGGGAGATGGACAAGGTCATCACCGGAACCTTACAACTTTTAGTTCTAATAGCCCTGCTGCTTATTGGATCAAGGTTCTCACTCGGTATTTTTTACTACTTGGCGCTATTGCCGGTTTGCAGTTTATTCGTTTATCAGCAGTGGCTGATTCGGGACCGAGGGCGAGAGGGCTGTTTTCAGGCTTTTATCAACAATAATTGGGTAGGGTTTGCCATTTTCGCTGGCATATCGCTGCATTTTCTGCTGAATTGAAAGATGAGTGGGCCCCAGAAGTGGAGCGTCATATATTTGTCATATAAATCCCGTTTAATCCTCGGCCATAACTGGGGAAACCCTGACAACAGAGCGGGTATGGCAGGCAAATGCACAGTAAAACGATCCTGATTGTCGATGACGAATCCGCAGTGCGCGATATGCTGCGGGTCGCACTGGAAATGGCAGATTACCGCTGCCTTGAGGCGGAAAACGCCCAGGAAGCTCACGCCCTGATTATCGACGAGAAGCCAGACTTAGTGCTGCTCGACTGGATGCTGCCGGATGTTTCCGGGGTAGAGCTGGCAAGGCGCCTCAAGCGCGATGAACTCACCACCTCGTTGCCAATCATCATGCTCACGGCAAAAGGTGAAGAAGACAATAAAATCAAAGGGTTAGAGACCGGGGCCGACGATTACATCACCAAGCCTTTCTCCCCCCGGGAGCTGGTTGCACGCTTAAAGGCCGTACTGCGCCGCGCGGGCCCGGCAACCCCGGAAGAACCGCTCAGTGCCGGCGCACTGATATTGGACCCACTGAGTCACCGGGTCACTATCAAAGGGCAGCCGGTAGATATGGGGCCAACAGAATTTCGCCTGCTTACCTTCTTCCTCTCCCACCAGGAGCGCGCCTATACACGCACCCAACTCCTCGATCATGTATGGGGTGGGAATGTCTATGTAGAGGAGCGCACCGTGGATGTCCATATTCGCCGTCTGCGCAAAGCCCTGGCCATTGATGGCCACGACCGCTATATCCAGACAGTTCGCGGCACCGGGTATCGGTTTTCTGTGCAAACCGCAGAAAAAGTGTGACAATCCTCTCTGGATCGGTACCGATCCCTGCAGAATCAAACCTCCGCACTTAACGGGTGCGGGCCTGGTTCCATGAGGTATTGAATGTGGGCGGAAGAGGCTGTGCCACTGCCGCCATCTATCAGGCAACACGGCAACTCTATGTTGGATCGCAGTATTGGCGAGTTCTCGCGTTTCGTAATTATCGCCCTGGGGTGCACCATTCTCGGTGTCACCTCCGGCAGCTGGTCTCTCGCCCTGATTGCGGGATTGGCCAGCTACCTAATCTCAGTGCTGTGGCAACAGCAACGTTTCAACCGCTGGCTGGCAAACGGCAGACGCGGCCCAGCCCCAACCGCCTTTGGAATTTGGGGCGAAATCTACGACGACTTTTACCGTATGCAGCGGCGCCACCGCCGCGAGAAGCAGAAGCTGCATGTGATGTTGCGCCGGGTACAGGACAGTACCAGCGCACTGCGCGAGGGCATTGTAGCCCTGGAAGACGGCGATAACCTGGCCTGGTGGAACCCTGCTGCCGGTGAACTGCTCGGGTTACAGGCCAGTGACTCCGGCCAGTCATTAGTCAACTTTGTCCGCGACCCTGGCTTTGTCAGCTATATGCACAGTGACAACAACGGGGAACCCCTCACTCTGCCCGCACCTGGCAATGAAGCCCGCATGTTACAGCTGGAAGTCACCCGCTACGGTAAAGATGAGGCATTGGTCATTGTTCGCGACATCACCCGTTTACACAATCTCGAGCAGATGCGTCGGGATTTTGTCGCCAATGTTTCCCATGAGCTGCGCACCCCCCTCACGGTAATTGCCGGCTACCTGGAAACACTGCAAAGCAGTGATATGGCACCACCTCCCTGGAGGAAACCCCTGGCTCAAATGGAGGAGCAGACTGGCCGCATGAGTACGCTGGTCAATGACCTGCTGCTATTGGCTCGCTTGGAGACCTCTGAGCGCAAAAGCGGGGATATGGCTGTGGCAGTGCCAGAACTGATTGAGAGGGTGGCCCAGGAAGCGCGCAGCTTCAGTGGCGATCGACATCATCATATCGAAGTTGATTGCGAGGGGGATTGCTACCTCAATGGAGACCCCGGCGAATTACACAGTGCTTTTGCCAACTTAGTTTTAAATGCCGTGAAATACACTCCTGAAGAAGGCGAGATTCAATTGCGCTGGTGGCAGGATGACAAAGGCGGGCACTTTTCCGTAGAGGACAACGGTATCGGTATCGATTCGATCCATATTCCCCGCCTGACTGAGCGCTTCTATCGAGTTGATCCAGGCCGCTCACGGGACAGTGGCGGCACAGGTCTCGGGTTGGCGATCGTTAAGCATGTGTTGCTGCGACACAATGGAGAAATGAGTGTAGAAAGTACGCCCGGGCAGGGCAGTCTCTTCACGCTTCACTTTCCGCCAGCAAAGCTGGCTCAAAAGCCAGCATCCAGGTTGAGTTCTGAAGCCGCTAATTAAAGCGGCTTTCGATTACTCCAGTTCCTGCAGCTCTACTTCTTTACCGTCTTTAATATAGCTGGCCGTGCCTTCTTTACCCAGAGCGTTTGCTTCCCGGCGCAAAACCAAATGGTGCAACTGCAAATCCCCATCGCGCAGCAGTAGGTGCTCATTGCCCTCATCGTCGGTAGGCAGGGCCTTAACACCGATGAGGGCATCTCGCAGAGCGCGCAGCTTGGGCACATCGCGATAGCGATTCAAGTCATTCGACAAACGGGCTTTCATGCGCTCGCTCTCATGCAGTGCCGCCGCTGTCTCTCGGTATTTAGCAAAAAAGAATACCGCTCCTATGGCAAAAGCCACAATTACCACTATTTCCAACCACTCAGGCATAGTTACTCCTTATTATCACTTTTCCGCCAGACCATTAATTGGTTATTGGCTGGCAGGTAATTTAGTTCTACGCGACAGAACCCCGCACTTTCCGCCACCTGATCGAGCCATTCGAGATCGCGAATCCCCCGCTTGGGATCACGCTCCTTCAACTGAATGTCAAAATCAGCATTAGTAGGGCCAATAAACTCTCCTGCAATTTTCACCGGACCATAAACGATCAACAAACCTTCCAGCTCCAGAACATCGGCACTGTGCAGAAAGAACTTTTGCACCAGTTCAGCCGACATAATATGCAAGGTGTTTGCAGTGAAAATAGCATCAACCGAAATCTCGGGCCAAGAATCACCAACATCGAGCGCTAGCGGTTGCGGCAGGTTGCTACTGGGTACCTCCGCCAGCCAGGACTTTACTGCCTCCAGCTGTTGCGATCGCTCTGAAGTTTGCCATTCAAGATGCGGTAAATGCGGAGCAAAATATACTGCGTGCTGACCTGTACCACTGCCAACCTCAAGCACTTTACGACTTGAAGCCAACAGGCGAGTCAGTTGTTGGAGAATCGGCTCGCGATTGCGCCCGCAGGAGGGCGCATCCGGCAACTCTGTACTACTCACTGCGGCTCATCCCGGGTAAATACCCAATCCCACTCAGTGGACATCTTCTGGTTATAGCCGTAACCAGCCACATCAAACCCTTTCAGCTCTTCCGCCTTCTTCACCCTCTGATCAATCGCCCAGCGACTCATCATGCCTCTGGCTTTCTTAGCGAAGAAACTAATCATCTTATACTGACCATTTTTCAGGTCCTTAAAATGCGGGGTGATCACCTGAGCATCAAGCTGCTTGGTTTTGACTGATTTGAAATATTCATTGGATGCCAGGTTTACCAACTCGCGACTCTTCACGCCCTGCAACTGCGCATTCAATGCTTCGGTAATCTTATCTCCCCAAAATTCATAGAGATTCTTACCCTTGGCATTTTCAAATTTAGTGCCCATCTCGAGGCGATAGGGTTGCATCAAGTCCAATGGGCGCAGCAAACCATACAGGCCAGAGAGCATACGTAAGTGCTTTTGCGCATAGGCAAAGTCCCGCTTACCCATAGTCTCCGCCTCCAATCCGGTATAAACATCACCTTTAAAGGCGAGCAGGGCGGGGCGGGCGTTGTTATCGGTAAACGGGCGCTTCCAAGTGTGGAAGCGATCGTAATTCAAGACTCCCAACTTATCTGAAATCTTCATCAAGCTGGAAACCTGCTGCGGGCTCAGTTCGCGCAGCTCTTTGATCAGGGCTGCTGACTCTTTCAAAAAGTCCGGCTGGGTGGTTTCCAGTGAGGGAATATCACTTTCATAGTCCAGGGTTTTCGCCGGTGAAATAACTATTAACATCGGGTGCCTTCTCGCTTCGCTATCGCCTCAACCACACACTACCAAGCTATTGTGGCTGACCCAAATATATCGCGGATGTTTACTCTGGCTTTAGGACGTCCTGCCACCAGTTGAGCGGTGTCTGCCCATCTTTGGGGTCATAAACATTGCCGTAATACCAAACGCTATTAGCCCCATCGCAGGCACTGTTGAGGATTTCCTCAATCTTATCGAATCCACAGCTGACATGAATGCTGTAGACCAATACGCGCGGTGCCTCGAGATCCAACTCACCCCCGAGCTTTTCCAGCTGTGGGGTCAACTTATCAGACAGCTCCGTGCTATCGCCACGACAAAAAATACGCACCGCCAAATTGCCCGAGCGCTTTACCAACTCAAATTGCTGGGTGTCTTTATCGACCTTAATGTAATCCCCACTGGCGATTCCCTTAATAAAGACAGGGGATCGCACCAGTTGGCAGCTATCATCCTCGCTCACACGAACCTGTAGCCGTTCCACAACAGGCTCACCTTCGGGGTTGTTGCCCGCAAATAACTCAATGACTTGAAGTGCCGTCATAAACCTCAGTTCCTGTACTGTGTACAATGAGTAACCATTCTAATGACTCAACATTATACAGGGAGGGAGGCAATGATCTCGCGTACCCAAGCGCTTACGGCATGTGTCGCGTTTTGGACGACCACGATTCTCGGAGGATGCGTTGTCAATCCAGTCACCGGTGAGAAACAGGTTTCGCTGATATCTCCGCAGCAGGAAATTCAACTGGGGCAACAGCACTACACTGCCAACCAACAACAGCAGGGCGGCCAATACACCATTGATCCGGCCCTGCAAAACTACGTCAGCCAGGTTGGCCAAAAGCTGGCACGGGTCTCTGACCGCCCCCAGCTACCTTACGAGTTTGTGGTTCTGAACAACTCGGTTCCCAACGCCTGGGCCCTGCCCGGCGGCAAAATCGCCATCAATCGAGGCCTACTGGTGTTACTCGATGACGAAGCTGAGCTCGCCGCCGTACTGAGCCATGAGATAGTTCACGCCGCTGCGCGCCACTCCGCAACTGCGATGTCCCAACAACAATTATTGGGCGCAGGCCTGGCAATCGTGGGAGCTGCCACCCAGGACTCTGGCTACTCTGACTTGATTGCCACCGGGACTCAACTGGGGGGCTCCGCCTATATTGCCCGCTACAGTCGCGGCAATGAGTTAGATTCAGATCAATACGGTATGAAATATATGGCCGCTGCGGGATATGATCCCCAGGGGGCCGTACGCCTGCAAAGAAAATTTGTTGAACTGTCGGAGGGGCGTCAAACTGGTGGACTGGAAGCGCTCTTTGCCAGCCATCCCCCTTCCCAATCTCGTGTCAGCGCTAATATCAAGCACAGTCAATCTCTACCCAAAGGGGGAATCACCAACCGGGCCGCCTACCAAAAAGCCATAGCGCAATTAAAGCGCGATGCCGATGCTTACAAGAATTACGACGATGCGGTTGCCGCGGCCAATAATAAAAAGTTTGACTCTGCACTAAAGCTGGTGAGAAAAGCTCAAAAACAGCAACCCAAAGAAGCTGCCTTTTTTGCGCTAGAAGGAGATTTACTCAGCCAAAAGAAACAATATAAAAATGCCCGAAAGGCATACGATAGTGCCATTCAAAAGAATCCAGCGCTATTTTCGTATTGGCTAAAGCGGGGAATCACTAATATCCAATTAAAAAATTATAGCTCTGCAGAGGGCGACCTAACCAGATCACTACGCTATCTGGATACCGCTTACGCACACTACTACCTTGGCCAGACCTATGAGAGGCAGGGAAATAAGCAAAGTGCTTACAAGCACTATCAGGAGGCTGCCGGGGCTGGAGGGGAAATTGGCACCATGGCTCAAAATAGAATTAAGGCGATAGCCGGCAAAGGTTAAATTTTAAGCAAAAAATTTTATTTGCCTATTTTTTCAGAAACCTATGGACACAAAAAGGGCTATCGACGATAGCCCTTTTCTATGCCAAATTACAGCTGAACTGTCAAACCCAGCTCAAACTTGTCTACATCAATATCTGCATTACCACCTACACCGTAGGTATTTAAACCAAAGCTACGGATATTCAGACCATCTGCAAACATAGTGCTGTAACCAGCTTCAACAGCAACATTGCGGCTAAAGAAGTGCGAGAATCCAACTTTTACATCTTCATTCTCGTCAATCTTCGCACCAAAAGAAGTATTCTGGGAGAAGAAGTAGTCTGCACCCAGCTGCCAGTAGTCGCCACCATCGTCATAATCGGCATAAGCAAATTCTGCGGTCACATATTGATCGCCACCCAAGTTAGCAAAGTACTTGGTTGAAAAAACACCTGCATCATCGCCAGCGATAAAATCAAAACCGATGTAATCGGAACCACTCAATTGGTGGTTATAGCGAAGCTCAACAAAAGTCTCGTCAGTGCCATCAAAATCTGTATGGGACAGCTCTACCAAGAAATTTGGAGTAAACAAGTATCCGATAGAAGCTGTATTAACACCTTCATCATCAGTTTCAGTTAGGCTCGCACCTAAAACCAGACCAAAGCTAGTGAAGTATTCACCTGCGATGGCAATGTTATCTAAATCTTCGCTAGATACATCGTAGTGAGTGTAAGCAGCAGATATATTGCTAGCCTTATTGATATATTCAAACTCTTTTAGAGGACCTAGTGCCTCTTTACCGGAGAAGTAATAGGTGGTTTCAGCAGAAAACTGATTGCCATCAGCTCCATCGAAATCCAGGTTTGAATAATCCAAAGTAGTGATGGAATTATACTCCTCGGCACCAGCAGTTGCGGCAAGAAGCATTAAGGGAAGAGCAGCAAGCTTGAATCTCATTGAATAAATCCTTCGTTAACGTAGCGATCCAAATTGGGCTGCGGATTGTAACAAAAGTTTTTAAGTGCGCAACAACAGCAAATTACACGGTAAGCAATTAAGGTCAAATTTGCGGCAAAGTGAATATTATTTTTCGACGAATAACTTTTTTAAAACAAAAAATAAAAACTGTAATCACCTGTAATACATGAAACGCAAACATATCTATTAAAAGCATTAAAATAAAAAATTTTATTTTAATTATAATAAGCAAACTTATTCAGGCTTCATTCAGGTTCAACTGATTAACATCAATCCTCTATATTTTTTACGACCCATTGCGGGTCATAAAATTCCCCTACTAGATTAATTTTTACAAAAGGGGCCACGCTGGCAATGATTTCATCAATTTTTTTACTGTGTTCAGTTTGCATAGCATCCCGATCTTTTTTACATCGCCAGCTAGCAATGGCTATCAACACATTGGGGTCATCAATTTTTCGATGAAGTTCTGTGCCCATCGCTCCCGGGGAGCGCTGTATGATCTCGGAAGCACGCACCCAGGCATCGGCATAATCCTCAGCTTTAAACCCATCTTGTAGATGAACTTCGAAGATAAATTTCATTCCCTGTACTACCTGACGACTAAGAATTAGATTCCAACAAAAAAAAGGCCGCGCTAGGCGACCTTTTTAAATTAGCAAAGCCCTTTAGGACTTGCGCAGATTTTCCTGGTGCCCATGCCGGATATCAGCACCTTCCACCAAGTAAACAACCTGCTCACAAATATTCTTCGCATGGTCACCGATCCGCTCCAGTGAGCGCAGGGTCCACAACACATTAATGACCCGGGAAATACTACGCGGGTCTTCCATCATGTAAGTCACCAGCTCACGTACGGCCGTACGGTAGTCCATATCAACCTGCTGGTCCTCAGCAAGAGTTTGCAGAGCCGACTGCACATCGAAACGAGTATAGGCATCCAGGGCGTCATTGAGCATTTTCCGCACGGCATTGGCAATATGACGGATTTCGGTATACCCGCGCGGCGACGTACCTTCATCCGTCAGTGCTATGGCCATCTTGGCAATCTTGCTCGCCTCATCCCCAATGCGCTCCAGGTCTCGGGCAATTCGAATGACAGATAGCACCATGCGGAGGTCGGATGCGGCCGGTTGGCGCTTGGCAATAATTAGCGTGGCGTGCTCATCCAGGGCCATCTCACTTTTATCGATGACTTCTTCAATACGCAGCACTTCCTCGGCCAGCTCACTGTCCGCATTGGCCAGGGCATCAACCGCATCGGCAACCTGGCGGGCGACCATACCGCCCATTTCCAGCATCTCTGTCTTTAAGCTTTCCAGGTCTTCATTAAATTGGCGTGAGATATGTTGATCGAAATGCATTTCCATAGTTTTCCCTCCGAGCAGGAACCTTAGCCGAAGCGGCCGGTGATATAGGCTTCAGTGAGTTCGTGCTCGGGGTTGGTGAACACCGTTTCAGTATCATTAACTTCCACCAAATGCCCCAAATGGAAGTAAGCCGTACGCTGACTCACCCGCGCAGCCTGCTGCATCGAGTGAGTAACGATTGCGATAGTGTAGTTCTGGCGCAGCTCATCGATCAGCTCTTCGATTCGCGCCGTTGCAATCGGGTCCAGGGCAGAGCAGGGCTCATCCATTAGGATTACTTCCGGGCTCACCGCAATAGCGCGGGCGATACACAGGCGCTGCTGCTGACCACCGGACAGACCCGTACCCGGCTTATCCAAACGATCTTTAACCTCATTCCACAGACCGGCGCGGCGCAGGCTGTTTTCTACGATCTCATCCAGATCGGCACGGCGGCTGGCAATGCCGTGGATTTTTGGGCCGTAGGCCACATTCTCGTAAATGGACTTGGGAAAAGGGTTTGGTTTCTGGAATACCATACCGACGCGGGCGCGCAGGGGTACCACGTCCACTTTGGGGCCGTAGATGGGGTCACCATCCAGACTTAACTCGCCCTCGACGCGACAACCTTCAATAGTGTCATTCATGCGGTTGAGGCAACGCAAAAACGTCGACTTACCACAGCCGGAGGGACCGATCATGGCAACCACTTCATTTTTTCCGATATCGAGACCGACCGAGTGGATCGCCTGGGTTTCACCATAGAAAACATTCACATTGCGCATACGCAACTTGGCGGTGTCACAGAAGGGTTGGCCAACTGTTTCTCTAACATCAGCCCGATCATTCATCATTTGCCTACCCGCAACATCGGATTGCGCCGCATCAGTTTGGCTGGCGGCATCCAGGGTCATGGTACTCATATAATATCCCGCTTTCTGATAATCCGCGCTCTGTTACCAGCGGCGCTCAAGTTTCTTGCGCAGCAATACCGCGCTGGTATTCATCACAATCAGCACACTCAGCAACACCATAATGGCTGCGGAGGTGCGCTCGACAAAGGCGCGCTCCGGGCTGTCTGCCCACAGGAAAATCTGCACAGGCAGCACGGTGGCCGGGTCGGTTACCCCAGCAGGTACGTCGACAATAAAAGCGACCATACCAATCATCAATAGGGGCGCCGTCTCACCGAGGGCCTGGGCCATACCGATAATCGCGCCAGTCAACATTCCCGGCATGGCCAGGGGCAGCACATGGTGGAAAACCACCTGCATACGCGAAGCCCCCATACCCATTGCCGCCTCGCGAATTGAGGGTGGCACCGCCTTCAAAGCCGCGCGGCTGGAAATAATAATCGTGGGCAAGGTCATCAGTGTCAGTACCAAGCCCCCTACCAGAGGTGCCGAACGCGGCAACTCAAAGAAATTAATAAATATCGCCAGGCCCAGAAGGCCGAAAACAATAGAAGGCACTGCCGCGAGGTTATTGATATTCACCTCAATCAAATCGGTCCAACGGTTTTTGGGTGCATACTCTTCCAGGTAAATCGCCGCCGCCACACCGATAGGAAATGACAGTGCCAGAGTTACCAACAGGGTAAACAGGGACCCCATCAAGGCTGCGCGGATGCCCGCCTGCTCTGGTTCACGGGAGTCGCCATTAGTAAAGAAGATGGTATTGAACCGCTTCTTCAGTTCACCGCTGTCCAACAGCTGCTCAATCCAACCAGCCTTCTGGTCCGAGGTACGACCACGGAAACCCTCTTTGGAATCCTTCAGGCTTTTGACGAAAGTATCCACATCGTCATCGACTGACAGCCAGACTTTCTCGGATTTACCCAACAGTTCCGGATTCGCAGCTAAGCGATCGCGCAGGGTAAAAGGTGCTCCGGAGGAAACCAGGCTGTAGAGTTCACGCTTGTCACTGCGACCAGTCACAGTGGGAAAGCGCTCGCGCAGGGACTGGCGAATAACACCGGTGAAGTTTGCCCAGGTCAGACTTTCATCATCGACCTTATCGATGCCCAAAACCTGTTCGTCGTAGTGCACTTCCAGCTGGATAGCTGTCTGCACAAAGGCACCACTGCCTTTGCTGATAATGTCAGTGAACAGAATCAGTACAGCGAGTACACCAAAGGCGATACTGCCAATACCCAGCCCACGAAACAGCTTTTCTTTGCGGTGACGGCTGGCGAGGCTTTTCTCTATGCGCTCGCGAACTTGCGCCTGAGTAAGATCAGTCATACTGCTCCCGGTATTTTTTCACTACGTGCAAGGCAATAAAGTTCAGCACCAAAGTGGAGATAAACAACATCAGGCCCAAAGCAAAAGCGGCGAGGGTCTTTGGACTGTCAAATTCCTGGTCGCCAACCAACAGAGTCACAATCTGCACCGTCACAGTCGTGACCGATTCAAGCGGGTTGGCGGTGAGGTTTGCCGCGAGTCCGGCGGCCATCACCACAATCATGGTTTCACCAATTGCGCGGGAAACCGCCAACAATACACCGCCGACGATGCCGGGTAGTGCCGCAGGAATCACAACTTTGCGCACCGTCTCAGACTGGGTGGACCCCAAGCCCAGGGCACCATCGCGCAGAGACTGGGGCACCGCATTGATCACGTCATCGGACAGAGAGGAAACAAAGGGAATGATCATGATTCCCATCACCAGGCCAGCAGCCAGTGCGCTTTCACTGGAGGCCTGTAGGCCCATAGAGGTGGCCAACTCGCGAATAAATGGAGCAACGGTTAAGGCAGCAAAAAATCCGTATACCACGGTGGGTACACCGGCGAGAATTTCGAGTACCGGCTTGGCCAGGGAACGCACGCGCTTACTGGCGTACTCGGCCAGATAAATAGCCGCCATCAATCCCACAGGTACCGCCACAAACATGGCGATCGCGGACACCATCAGGGTTCCGGTAAACAGCGGGACAGCACCAAAAGCACCGCTCGATCCCACCTGGTCTGCGCGCAGGGCCATCTGTGGGCTCCAGTGCAATCCAAACAGGAATTCACTCACCGGCACGGACTGGAAGAAGCGCAGGGATTCAAACAGTACCGATAGCAAAATTCCGACAGTGGTTAGAATCGCAGCGCTGGCACAGGCAATCAGCACCGTGCGCAGCACTTTTTCAACTTTTTCGCGAGCGCGCAGCTTCGGAGAAAAGCGCAGCAGTGCAAAAGCGGCAAGGCCGCTGGCCAACACCAAACTCAGGAAGGCCTGTAAATTATTGGAGCTGGAACGCAACTGACTGAGGTAGTCCGCAGCACTCTGCAATTGCTGGGACTTTTCCCCTATCAGGTGGCCCGCCGCGAGATTCTGGATCTGCGCGTAGAGAAGGTTCTGCCCGGAGATGCTCTCCGGCTTATCGGCAATACTATTCATGACCATCGCACGGATGATCGAATCGTCAAACACCAACCAGCCACAGAGTAATATCAGTGCTGGCAAACCACACCAAAGGGCGGTGAGTAATCCGTAGTAACTGGGCAGGGCGGCCAGATTGCGAACGCCGCCAAGACTGCGAGCAGCGTTCACTGCACGGCGAAAGCCAGTGCCGTAGGCCACTAATATCAGGAGCAGCAAAAGTGCGAACAGTGTGGGGGTTTGCATTGAATTACCGTACTAAAAATATCGTCGCTGGCATTATCCAGACTTTATCCCCGCGTTCCATCACAGGGGGGGCGACAATTTGTGAGTCTTCTTATAAAGAACGGCCAAGCCCTTTCGAGCTTGGCCGTCAATTCCCTTTGACAGTACAACTCCAGAATTTTTTTACTTGGCTGCGAGATTACTCAGTGCGTTCAGCTTGCGCACATCAGTAGCAATCTTTTGACGCTTCTCGGTGGGCAGAGGAATCATACCTTTGTCAGCCAGGTAGCCATCTTCACCCCAAGCGCGCTCATTGGTGAATTCAGCCAGGAACTGCTTAACACCGGGAACCACGTCAGCGTGCTGCTTCTTGACGTAGATAAACAGCGGACGGGAAACCGGGTAGCTCTGGTCAGCGATGGAGTCGAAAGTAGGAGCCTGATCTTCGATTAGAGAGCCCTGTACCTTGTCAGCATTCTGGTCGAGGAAACTAAAGCCGAAGATACCCAGAGCGTTCGGGTTGGCAACCAGCTTGTTCACGATCAGGTTGTCGTTCTCACCGGCCTCAACATAAGCGCCGTCTTCGCGAACGTTGTGACAGATCGCTTTGTAAGCGCTCTTGTCTGTTTTCTTCATGGCTTTGATCCAGCCAAACTTCTTACAGCCACCTTCCATTGCCAGCTCGGCAAAAGCATCGCGGGTACCGGAAGTGGGGGGCGGACCCAAAACTTCGATTTTGGTGTTGGGCAGAGCTGGGTTTACGTCCTTCCAGGTCTTGTAGGGGTTGGCTACCAGAGTTTCAGAACCGTCTGGGTTAGGTACTTCCTTAGCCAGAGCCAGAAAGATGTCTTTACGAGTCAGCTTAAAGGGAGCCGCTTTCTTAGCATTCGCAAGAACAATGCCGTCGTAACCGATCTGTACTTCAACAACATCAACACCGTTGCTGTTACACATTTCCAATTCGGATTGCTTAATGCGACGGGAGGCACCGGTGATATCCGCAGTGCTTTCTCCAACACCCTGGCAGAACAACTTCATGCCACCACCAGTACCAGTGGACTCAACGACTGGAGTTTTAAACTGGGTTGCGCGGCTAAAACGCTCCGCCACAGTCGTAGTAAACGGGTAAACAGTAGAGGAACCTACAACACTAATGTAATCGCGCGCTGCCATAGCAACCTGTGAAGTTGCCAGGGTCAGGGCTGCCAGAGAAGTCGCCAGAATTTGCTTGTTCATTGTGTAACTCCGATGAGTGTTTTTATTTCACGCGGCGATGCTAGGAACAACGGGTGACGATTCTATGAATAAAAGATTACAAAAAGGTTACAGCTGTATTTTTACCCTGCTGGCATGAGAGCGGGCAAAGGGTTAACCTTCGAGCAACATAAATAACAATAAGATGTAAAGAGAGAAGCCCCCATGCGTTTTCTGCTGTGCAGCGCGCAGGCACTCGAGCGCCTGACCAGTCATACCGGGCAACTGCTGTCCTGGTTCACCTGGGCCATGGTCCTGTTACAAAGCTGTGTTGTGGTGATGCGCCACGGCTTCAATACCGGTTCTATCGCCCTACAGGAATCTGTGATTTACCTGCACGGTGCCGTCTTTATGCTGGGGCTGGCCTATGCGTTGCAGACCGAAGCCCATGTGCGGGTGGATGTCTTCTACCGCAGGATGAGCGCCAGGGCCAAAGCCTGGGTCAATGCAATTGGCTATCTGATATTCCTCTTACCGCTTTGCGTCTTTCTATTTATAAGCAGCTGGCACTTTGTACTGAATAGCTGGTCAGTTTTTGAAGACAGTGCGAACGCCGGCGGCCTGCCTGGAGTATTTTTACTGAAGAGCCTGATTCCTCTGTCCGCCGTCACCCTGGCTCTGGCGGGGCTGGCCCAGTTTATTCGCGCGCTGATGCAATTGATGCTGCCCCAACAACAGTCCATTCCAATGTCGTCGTCAAAAGCAGTACTGAAGCAGGTAGAAGGGGCCGAAGTGTGATTGAGCTAATCCCCTTTCTGATGTTTGCAGTCGTCTGCGCTCTGCTTATGTTCGGCTACCCAGTAGCTTTTACCCTCGCGGGTACCGCCCTGCTATCAGCGGGCCTGGGTATTGTGTATGGCGTATTTGATGCTGAGTTGCTGCGCGCTTTCCCCGATCGCCTCTACGGCATTATGCAAAACGGCACTCTGGTTGCCGTTCCGCTATTTGTGCTGATGGGGGTAATACTGGAGCGAGCCAAGATTGCTGAGGATTTATTGGTTAATCTGAGCAAAGCCTTTATGGGGGCTCCCTCGGGACTTGCCATTTCCGTAGTGGTAGTAGGCGCGCTGCTCGCCGCCAGTACTGGCATCGTCGGTGCAACTGTAGTCACCATGGGGCTGATGTCACTGCCCACCATGTTAAAAAATGGCTACTCCCCCAAACTGGCTACCGGCACTATCTGCGCCACCGGTACCCTCGGGCAAATTATCCCACCCTCTATTGCCTTGGTTCTGTTGGGTGACACCCTCTCCAATGCCTATCAACAGGCACAACTATCTGCAGGCATTTTCAATCCCAAGCCAGTCAGCGTAGGGGATCTGTTTGTAGGGGCAATTATTCCCGGCTTACTGCTGGTGGCCGCCTATATCATTTATCTATTATTTATTGCCCGTCGCCCCAAACCCACGGAGAGCAGCGAGCCTCCAGAAGTGGATAAGGCCCAGCTGCTTCGCAGTCTTTTACCCCCGATTGCCTTAATGCTGATTGTGCTCGGATCAATCATCGTTGGCGCTGCCACCCCTACAGAAGCGGCCGCCGTCGGCGCACTGGGGGCGGCGTTACTGGCGTCCAGTCGCGGAGCACTGAGCTTTAAGCGCGCCGGGGAAATAAGCCGCAGTACACTTCAGGTCTCGGCCATGGTTTTCGCCATATTGATTGGCGCCTCATTGTTTTCTCTGGTATTTCGCGGTTACAACGGCGAAGAGCTGGTGACAGGATTTTTCCACAGCCTGCCCGGAGGGGTAATCGGCGCGACCCTGTTGGTGATGCTGGTAATATTCCTGCTGGGCTTTATCCTCGACTTTATCGAGATCACCTTTGTAGTGGTACCAATTGTGGGCCCGGTACTGCTGGCAATGGGCGTCGATCCGGTGTGGCTCGGCATTATGATTGCCATCAATTTGCAAACCTCTTTCCTAACGCCTCCATTTGGGTTTGCTCTCTTTTACCTGCGCGGGGTGGCCCCCAGTTCTGTCGCCACATCGGCCATCTATCGCGGGGTAGCGCCTTTTATTGCCATCCAACTTTTACTGCTGTGCCTGCTGGCGATATGGCCGGCCCTGGCCACTTGGCTGCCGGGGGTGGTTCAGCAACAGTGATCTGCGCATGTGGAGAGCCATCCATAGACTGAGAGGCAGTACCAACGGCCAAAAACGCGCCTACGGTCGACTAAAGGCCGAAATTTATTCTGGTCAATTACTGGCCAAATTGTGCTAGAATGCGCCACCATTCCAGTAGTGGAAACCAATAACTCTAACAATCTGTGAGTACCCGATGTCCGCACTGTCAGCTCTCGATGAAGATCCGCAACCCACAGGCACGCTAACCCTGCAAACCCTGGCTATGCCCCGCGATACCAATCCGCAGGGGGATGTTTTTGCCGGTTGGCTGATGTCGCAGATGGACCTCGCTGGCGCCATTCTCGCACAAACCATGGCACGCGGCCGTGTCACAACCGTTGCAGTGGGCAGCATGGTTTTCCTGCGCCCGGTTCCGGTTGGCTCAACAGTCAGCTGCTATGCGGAGGCTATCGAAGAAGGGCGCTCCTCGATTCGCACCATGGTAGAGGTTTGGCTGACGCGGGTGGATTCCGGTGAGCAGGTCAAGGTCACCGAGGGTGAGTTTGTATTTGTCGCTATCGACGATGCCGGCCGTACCAGGCCGCTGCCCTGATTGTAGGTTTCGAGTTCGCCGGCTGTAGAGCAACACAGCCGGCAATATCATCGGCCCAGTAGTTGGGCGCTAATCTTCCTTTAACTCTCTCGCCTGGTAGTAAGCCTCTTCACTGATCTCGTGGTAGGGCTTCACATCCCGTTCAAATTCTTTAAAGGCTTTGTAAACACGGGCAAACTCCGGGTCCTGCTGCGCCGTCTCCTGCATAATTTCGTTGTTGATCTTCTTCAGGTGAGACAGAACATCCTCCGGCAAGCGCTCCACTTTTACCCCGTGCTCTTCTACCAGCTCCTTGAGGGCCCGGTTATTGCGTGCCGTGTATTCGTCCAGCATATCCTGGTTAGCTTCACGGGCGGCGACCCGCACTATTTCCTGCAAATCAGCAGGCAATTTTTTGAACGCCTTTTTATTAACGATAAATTCCAGGATAGAGCCCGGCTCATGCCACCCGGGGTAGTAGTAATACTCAGCGACCTGGTGGAAACCAAAAGCGAGATCGTTGTAGGGCCCCACCCATTCGGTAGCATCGATCACTCCAGTCTGGAGGGCGGTATAGAGTTCTCCACCGGGAATGGTCACCGCAGTGCCGCCTGCGCGGTTTAAAACCTCACCACCCAGGCCGGGAATACGCATCTTTAGGCCCTTTAAATCCTTCACCGACTCAATCGGTTTGTTAAACCAGCCCGCCATCTGCACACCGGTGGAGCCCCCCGCAAGTGGAATTAGGTTAAAGGGCTCGTAGATCTCCTCCCAGAGTTCGAGACCACCACCGTGGTGTAACCAACCATTCATTTCCTGGGCATTCAAGCCAAAAGGCACCGCAGTAAAAAACTGGGCAGCGGGCACCTTGCCTTTCCAGTAATAGGCAGCACCGTGTCCCATCTGCGCGGCGCCTTCCGATACAGCACCAAATACGCCCAGGGCAGGTACCAACTCACCGGCACCGTACACTTTGATCCTGAGACGCCCGGCTGACATCGCCTCGACTTTCTTGGCAAAACGCTCCGGCGCACTGCCGAGGCCAGGGAAATTCTTGGGCCAGGTAGTAACTAATTTCCACTCGAACAACTCTTTATTGCCCTCTGCGGAAAAGTGCTGGGCAGGGCCCATCGCTGCACGGGAAGCTACCAGGGCGGCGAAGGTAATGGCGAGCAGGGCTAAGAGCCCGAGAATGATAGCCGGGTACCAATTGAGTTTTTTCATTGCTACTAATTTATCGTTATTTTTGTATTGTACAAATTATCGGCAGACGCTTTGGTCGCCAACTTAGGTCTTCAGGGGAAGTCCTCTGTGATCTGACCCTGGTATTTTGAATGGATTCCCGCTATCGCTGGAATCCATTCACCACTATCTAACTTTCAATTCTGCATGCTTCTCAGTACCGACATGCTCTGGCACTCAGAATTTAATGCTTAGTGCCAGCTCAAGCCATCACTTAAAGCGGCTGCAACTTGGCCATTGAAAGTATCAGCCTCTTGTCGCCAACATCGTCAAAATTAACCAGCACCCGCATTCGAGGACCCGTTCCCTCAAACTCAATGACAGTTCCTTCACCAAACTTGGCATGGTCCACTCGCCCGCCCAGGACCAGCGGGGGTAAATCATCGAAGTCTGGCGCCGGGTCGGAAAACTGGCCTACCTTGCCGTAGTCCGCCTGATAGAGAGGACGGGAAATTTCGGTCTTCAGGCGCACTTCTTGCACCAAATTAGGTGGAATTTCGCCGATAAAGCGGGAAGGGCTGTTATAGGTTTCGCTGCCAAACAGACGCCGGTTTTCCGCGTAGGTAATGTATAGCTTGCGCATGGCGCGGGTGATACCCACGTAGCAGAGGCGTCTCTCCTCCTCCATGCGGCCGGGCTCCTGCGCCGACATCTTGTGGGGGAACAGGTTTTCCTCCACACCCGCCATAAATACCAGGGGAAACTCCAAGCCTTTGGCGGAGTGCAGGGTCATCAGCTGGACGGCATCCTCAAACTCATCCGCCTGACCTTCACCGGCATCGAGGGCAGCGCTGTCGAGGAACTGGTTAAGAAGCGGAATTTCCTCTTCATCTTCCTCTCCTTCGGGCAGGCCTGCACCGGTAAAGCCGCGACAGGCAGTGACCAGTTCCTGCAAGTTTTCCACCCGTGTTTGGCCTTTCTCGCCTTTCTCTTTGCCGTGAAACTCCAGCAAACCGCTGTTTTCGATCACATCCTCAGCAATAGCATCCAACTCTTTATCTTCTGCATTTGCTGCCAGCTGGTTAATCAGGTCCAGGAAGCTCTGCAGGGCATTGCCGGCGCGAGCAGCCAATACCCGTTGCTGCAACATCAGCTTGGCCGCCTGCCACAGGGAGCAGCCCTGCTCCCGGGCATAAGAACGCACCATCTCTACAGTGCGCGCACCGATGCCACGGGTGGGTGTATTCACCACCCGTTCAAACGCAGTATCATCATCGCGGTTGGTAATCAGGCGTAAATAAGACAGGGCATTCTTGATTTCCAGGCGCTCGTAGAAGCGCTGGCCGCCATAGATACGGTAGGGCACCTGCTCGCGCAAAAGCCCCTCTTCAAGTACCCGGGATTGGGCATTGGAGCGGTAGAGGATGGCGATGCTGTCGCGGCGATTACCGTCGCGCACCCAGTCATTGATGCGCTCGACAATAAAGCGCGATTCATCCTGTTCGTTGTAGGCCGCGTAGACGGCGATGGGCTCACCCTCTTCACCCTTGGTCCACAACTCCTTGCCCAAGCGGCCACTGTTATTAGCGATCACCGCATTAGCCGCGTTCAGAATGGTGGAGGTGGATCTGTAGTTCTGCTCCAGTCGCACCGTCTGCACTTCTCGTAAATCTGTGGAAAAGTGCTGGATATTCTCGATCTTGGCACCGCGCCAACCGTAGATGGACTGATCATCGTCACCCACGGCGGTGATATGGCACTGCTCACCGGCGAGTAAGCGCAGCCAGGCATATTGAATCGTGTTGGTGTCCTGGAACTCATCCACCAGAATATGGGGGAAGCGCCGGCGGTAGTGGGCCAGAATAGCGTCGTTATTCAGCCAGAGCTCGTGGGCCCGCAGCAGCAGCTCGCCGAAATCCACCAATCCACCGCGCTGACAGGCCTCTTCATAGGCGAAATAGATTCGCACCATGGTCTGCAACCAGGGATCGGCGCCGGCATTGATATATTGCGGGCGCAGACCTTCATCTTTCTGCGCACCAATCCACCACTGGGTTTCACGCGGTGACCACTTTTTATCATCCAGCCCCAGATCTGCCTGTACCCGCTTGATCAGACGCAGCTGGTCATCGGAATCCAGAATCTGGAAGTTCTGCGGCAACTTGGCTTCTTGCCAGTGAGCCTTGAGCAGGCGGTGAGCCAGGCCGTGGAAGGTGCCCACCCACATGCCAAAGGTATTCACCCCCAGCAGCTCTTCGATACGGGCGCGCATCTCGCGGGCCGCCTTGTTGGTAAAGGTTACCGCCATAATGGAGTAGGGCGAGGCGCCCTCCACCTGCATCAGCCAGGCGATGCGGTGTACCAGCACCCGGGTCTTGCCCGAGCCGGCACCGGCCAGAACCAATTGATTGCCGGGCGCGGCAGCTACTGCTTCGCGCTGGGCGTCGTTGAGGGGGTCTAAAATCTGAGATACGTCCATGGGCGAAGATTGTACCAGAGCTGATGCACAAGACCTGTGTAAATAAACAGGATTTTGTCCCGCCTGACAATGTAATGTGATGTCGCTCGCCAGCAGAGGGCACAGCGGCTAAACTGCGCCATCTGGCATAGAGAAGGAAGTCCTGTGAAACCGGCGGAAGTAACGCAACGAATCAGTGAACAACTGTCATCCATGCGCAAATCAGAGCGCAAGGTGGCGGAGTATATTCTCGCCAACCCCGATGAAATCATTCATATGCGCATCGTCGACCTGGCTACTGAAGCCCAGGTGAGTGAACCTACCGTGGTGCGCTTTTGTCGCGCCGTGGGCTGCTCCGGATTCCAGGAGTTCAAGCTGAACCTGGCGCAGCAGCTGGCTTCCAGCCCCAGCTTCGGCCAGATTGCGGTTACGGAAACGGATACCATTGCCGAGTACAAGCGCAAGGTTTTCGACTCCACGGTGGATACCCTGCTGAAAGTCCGCGATAGAATTGACGACCGTGCCCTCGAGGCCGCTGTCACTGCGATGGCCGCTTCCAAGCGGGTGGAATTCTTCGGTTTTGGCGCCTCCGGTGCCGTCGCTGCCGATGCCCAGCACAAGTTCTTCCGCCTACAGTTGGCCACCGCTGCTCACTCAGACCACCACATCCAGAATATGTTGGCCATGTCCATGCAAGCGGGGGATGTAGTAGTAGCTATCTCCCAGAGCGGTCGCACCAAGGCGTTACTTCGCTCCATGAGCATGGCAAAAGAGCAGGGCGCTCTGGTGGTTGGTTTGGCACCCAGCGGCTCGCCGGTGGCACAACAAGCCAGCATCCCACTGGAAGTGGATGTAGAAGAGGATATTGAGATCTATACGCCGCTGTCCTCGCGCATCGCCCACCTGGTGGTAATCGATGTCCTCGCTATCGGCGTAGCCCAGCGCAAAGGTCCTCAGCTACAGGAGCACCTGTTGAAACTGAAACAGGGACTGTACACATTGCGGGAAGACAAGCACTAAACTCCCTGATATCCAAAGCGGGCAAGGGACAATGTGCCCGCCCGTTTCTACCAAAGCCATTTCCCGCCAATTGGGCTTTGCCGGGAAGATCCTTCCAGGCTGTACCTGAGCAACATAATGACATCCATCGCTTCTAACTCGGACGAGAAAGCCCCGCGCTGGCTAGTGGTGTGGCTGGCCGCACTCGTTTCTCTGACACCTTTTTCCATCGACAGCTACCTGCCGGCCATTCCGGCGATGGCGGCGGCCCTGGATACAGAAGTCGAGCGGATGCAGTACTCAGTGTCCAGTTTTCTGCTGGGCTTTGCCCTCGGACAACTGTTTGGCGGACCATTATCAGATCGCTGGGGACGGCGCCTTGTAGGAACTATCGGCCTCAGTATCTATATAGCCAGCTCCCTGTTAGTCCTGTTTACCGACCATGTAGACCAACTGATTATTCTGCGATTCTGCCAGGCAGTTGGCGGCGGCTTTGCCACAGTAATATGTGCTGCAATTGTGCGCGACTTACACAGTGGCCGTGAGGCGGCAAAAATTATTTCCCTGATTAGCACCATCATGCTGATTGCACCGCTAATCGCCCCGGTGATCGGCTCAGCACTACTAGCCGTTGGCGGCTGGCAAAGTATTTTCGTCTTTTTGTTACTGTATGCTCTTGCAATGCTCGTACTAGTACAGTTACTGCTACCGGAGACCGTCTCCCGCTTTACCCGCGCACGCCGCCAGATGATGCCGCTAAAGTCTCTCGTGGGCAGCTACGGCCAGGTTTTGCGCAATCCCCGCGCTATTGGGTTCCTGATTGCACAGGCCTGTGTCAGCGGTTCGATGTTTATCTACATCACCACCGCGCCCTTTGTGTTTATGGATTACTTCGGTGTTAGCGCGAATCAGTTCCCACTGTTTTTTGGTATCTGCGTACTCGGGCTAATTTGCATGGTTCAGGTGAATATCCGCCTACTTAACTTTTTTGAGCCGCGCAATATCCTGCTGGCGGGTATTGTGTTGCAGCTATTGGGTTGCGGCCTGCTGCTGCTGGGAACTATGACAGGAGTCAAAGAACTTACCCTGTGGATGATTCCCCTGGTACTGGTGATGAGCTGTATCGGTATTACCGGCCCCAATGCCGCCGCCTGTTATTTGGAGTTCTTCCCCAAAATCAGCGGTAGTGCCAACGCGCTATACGGCGCCGCTCTGTTTATTACCGGGGGGATACTGGGTGGACTGGCAAGCAGCCTGCACACCGGAACCCTGACACCTATTGCAGGATCTATGGCGGGCTGTGCTTTTGTGGCACTACTCTCTGCACTATTTGTCGCGAAGGTTCGCCAACCGATCGAGTCCGATATCCCTGCAACCCGGCGCTTTACCCCGCGTTAACGGCAGCTCTTTACACCGGCTCTAAACTTTCCTCCTGAAGCGCCCGCTGCACTGCGGGCCTTTCTTCCATTCTCTTTTGGAATGCTTGAAGCCGGGGCCACCGGGGCATATCAAACTGCTGATGTTTCAGCCAGCGAGAGAGAACATACAGGTAGGCATCGGCAACCGTGAAATCGTCTCCCATTAAGTAGTCTTTATCAAGCTGCCCTTCGATATAGTCAAACCAGCGGATAAGCCTAACCCGGGAATCCTCCTGTTCTTCTTCTGTACCATGCCAAAACAGTGGTTTGAATAGCTTGTGGACTTCAGCACTGAGGAAGTTGAGCCATTCGAGAAGCCGGTAATGGGCCAGGGTGCCCACTGGTGGCGCCAGTTGCGCGTCGGGCTTTTGCTCCGCCAAAAACTGGACGATTGCCGGACCTTCTGTCAGTACTTCTCCGCCTTCCAGTTGCAGTGCCGGCACGTACCCTTTAGGACTAATCCTTGTAAAGTCGTCGCCGTTTTCCAGCTCATGGGTTTTTAGATTGACCTTTTGCAGGCCCAGATTGATCCCTGCTTCACAAGCGACAATATGAGGCGATAGAGAGCAAACACCCGGTGCATAAAAAAGCTTCATGGTAATCCTGTAGAGTCATTACCTATATCCAGGCAGTATAGGCCCGGCTAATTTCTCCCCACTGAAGCTCGACTGAAACTGGCTTCAATTCCTCTCAACAACTGTTGCTGAAATCTACTTACCGCGTATCCAATGGTCCAGGCTAAAGCGACCGGCACCGGCACAGGTCAGAATCAGGAAACCACCGGCAATCGTGATATTTTTCATAAAGCTGGTCATTTCTGTTGCATCACCAGGGGACAGGTGTACCAGGAAGGCCGAAGCGAGACAGAACAGGAAAAGGACAAAAGCAGAAATCCGGGTGAATATCCCCAGTAACACCGCGAGTCCTCCCACCAACTCAATAACGATGACTAGGGGCAAAATGAAGCCGGGTATCCCCATGGAAACCATAAAGGCCTCTGTCATTTCGTAGCCGCCAATTTTATTCCAGCCGGCAAATATAAAGATCAGCGACATCAGTACCCGACCGATCAGCTTTGAGGTGTCGCACAACATCGAATGCTTCACTACTACTTCCTCAATTGCGCATTTATGGGTATGGACTATCAACCAGTGTAGACACTGTCGTGAAAATTCATGAGATAGTCGGTAGCTGCCTTTACTCAGGAGGAATAAAAACCACTAGACTGGCGTGATAATCATCCTTTTTATTTTCAATAGTCAGTAGGAATCTACTAATTGGCAGTTAGAAAGTAATGAAGTAATGTTTAAAAAGCTAAGGCATTAATGAATTTTAGTGGGTAGGGGAAGTCGATCCGTTTGAGCGCAAAACTGAAAAATGCAGTTGTGTGGCGCCCTAGAGCCGCTACAATTGCGCGCCCATATAAAAGGGAGTTGGCCGCTTGTGCCTGCGCGGCCCGCCCCGGTGTAATCCTGTTGCCCTAGATCCACTCCAAGGGAAATCGAGCAGCCTCTGCACGACTACAATAACGGCACACTCACCATCATATAAATTGCCGCCGGGGCGCTCCCCAAAATGGCATTAAACCATCCGAGAATATTTCAGCGCTGGAGTCCACACACGGCATGGAAGTTTATTACACCTTTTGTTTTCTTGCCGCCGTATCAGTTTTTCTGGGCTTCTTGAACCAATACGTATTGCGCGCCCAAACCACAATCGCTATTACCGCCGGTGCCCTGGCCCTATCACTATTGGTCACCGCCCTGGGCAAGTTGGGGGTGGTGGAGTTGCGCACCTGGGCAGATCAGCTTCTGCCGCTGCTCAACCTTGAGGATATTCTGCTCAAGGGAATGCTCGGGTTTCTGCTTTTTGCCGGCAGTTTACATATCGATCTGTTGGAACTGCGCAACCAGAAACTGGAGATCGGTCTTCTCGCCATTGTCGGTACCCTCATTTCCACCTTTGTGGTCGGGGCCCTTCTTTACTGGTTCCTGATGCTGATCAATATGCCGGTGGCTTTTGTTTACTGCCTGTTATTTGGTGCATTGATCTCTCCCACCGACCCTATCGCCGTACTGGCAATTATGAAAAACCTGAAGGCCCCGGAGCAGGTTTCCATTCAGGTGGAAGGTGAGTCCCTGTTCAACGATGGCTTCGGTATCGTGATCTTCGCGGTGATTTACGCACTCGCTTTCGAAGGCGGCCAACCTACGGTACCGGCAGTGGCTGAGCTATTCGCCATCGAGGCACTGGGGGGCATATTGCTGGGACTGATCATTGGTGGCGTTTTCCACTGGGCCATTTGTTGTACCAATGATCACAGCCTGGAATTGATGCTGACCATGGTTATTCCCACTGCCGGTTTTTCCCTGGCCAATGTGCTCGGGGTCTCCGGCGCCCTGGCAATGGTGGTGAGTGGCATTATTATTGGCAACTTTACCCGCGAGCGCGGCTTTTCCCGGGTGAGCCAACACGAGCTGGATAATTTCTGGAGCATCACCGAGGACTTCCTCAACGGTTTGCTCTTCCTGCTGGTGGGCCTGTTCCTGATTACTATCGACCTGCGCCCCTCCGACTACCTACTGATGGCAGTGGGCATTGTCATTGTTCTCACCGCCCGAGTTTTCGCTGTCGGCATACCCTTCCTGTATTTAAAAAGTCGCCGCAAGTACCACCCCTATACCAACCGGATTTTGATCTGGGGAGGGTTGAAAGGTGGTCTGGCATTGGCGCTGGCGATGTCGATTCCCGCCGGCAGTGCCTTCGTCCAGGGACAGGACCTTCGCTACCTGTGGGTGGTCATGACCTATGGAGTGGTGCTCTTTTCTATCGTCGTACAGGGCTCTACCATAGCGCCATTGATTCGTCGCAGCCGGGAGTTTTCTGAGCCCGAACGCGACGAGCCCCAGCAACCGACAGCCAAATAGCGATAACGATTAAATGGAACACTCCGGCTTCCTTATTGAGGCAGTAATTTTCATGGCTGCTGCAGTGATTGCGGTACCCATTGCCACCCGCCTGGGCCTGGGCTCAGTCCTCGGTTACTTACTCGCCGGTGTGGCCATTGGCCCAAGTGCCCTAGGCCTGGTCGGCGATGCCAGCGATGAAATGCACGTTGCCGAGTTTGGTGTTGCACTCATGCTGTTCCTGATCGGCCTGGAACTGCAGCCGAAGAAGTTGTGGAAAATGCGCGGTGCTATCCTAGGCACCGGTAGTGCCCAACTACTGTTTTCCGCTGCGGCCATCGCTGGGTTGGTTCTCGCCTTTTCCGAGATGGATTGGCGCTCTTCGGTGGCTATCGGGCTGATCCTGGCACTGTCCTCAACTGCGATCGTATTGCAATCCCTCAGTGAAAAGGGCCTGCTGAAAAGCCAGGGCGGGCGCGCTGCATTTGCGGTACTTTTGTTCCAGGATATCGCTGTTATTCCCATCCTCGCGCTATTGCCACTGCTGGCAGGTACCGCTGCCAGCCCCCATGAAAGTGGCTTGAGTGGTTGGTATTACGCATCGGCAGTTATCGGCACCATGTTGGCTTTTATTTTTGCCGGACGTTACCTGCTCGGTCCCTTGCTGCGTCTAATGGCAGGCAGCCAAGTTCGCGAACTGTTTACCGTGAGCGCGCTACTGATCGTATTTGCCGCAGCTGCGGTAATGACTTGGCTGGACCTATCGCCGGCACTGGGTACTTTCCTCGCCGGGGTACTGCTGGCCGAGAGCGAGTTCCGCCATGAGCTGGAAGCGGATATACAGCCTTTTAAGGGCCTGCTGTTGGGTCTCTTCTTTATCGCCGTGGGTGCCAGCCTGAATTTCTCCCTGATCGCGGACAACCCGCTGATGCTAATCGGATTAGCATTGGCGTTGGTGCTGGTAAAATTTACCGTGCTGTTTGCCCTGGCGCGCACCTTGCGAATGTCAAAGGGCGAGGATTGGTTGTTCGCGCTGTCATTGGCGCAAGCCGGTGAATTCGGTTTTGTATTGGTAGCGTTCTCTACCCAGCTTCAGGTCCTGAGTGCGGACATCGGCAATCTGTTAGTAGCTCAAATTGCTCTGACCATGGCCCTGACACCAGTGCTGCTGCTGATCTACGAACAGTTTATCCAGCCGCGGTTTGTCACCGGCCCAGAGGTTCCCGCCAACATAGATACATCACCGCCTGTGGATTCCGGCTCACCGGTAATCATTATTGGCTACGGGCGCTTCGGGCAGATCGCCGGGCGACTTCTAAATGCCTGCGGTTTCAATACCACTTTGCTCGAACGCAATGCAGAACAGCTGGATCTGGTGCGCCGCTATGGTATCAAGGCTTACTACGGGGATGCCTCGCGAGAGGATCTGCTGCGCGCCGCCGGAGCCCAAAATGCGAAGCTGGTTATCCTAACCTTAAGCGACCAGGCCGCCTGTCTGGAAATTGTGGCCCAGCTGCAAAAACACTTCCCCAATGTGACCATCCTCGCCCGGGCCCGTAACCGTATGCACCAATATGCTTTGATGGAAGCCGGGGTCCGCTATATCTTCCGCGAGACCGTGGACTCGGCCCTGACCATCGGCGAAAAGGCGCTGGAACTATTGGGACTCAGTCCCATACAGGCGCGCCGCGCCGCCTTGAAATTCAAGCAGCACGACCAGCGTATGCTGGAGGCACTTTTCCCCTACTGGCGCGATGAGTCCCAGCATATTGCGCAAAGCCGAATCTATCGCGAGCAGCTTTTACAGGCGTTACAACAAGACCGCCGCGATAAGGACCTGCATCTGGATCACTACTGGGAAGAAGCCAAGCCCGAGATGGAAAAACAGTAAGCCGGTTATTGGCCCTAGGGGTTGTCATTAAGCACGACAATGGCAGCCCTGCCAGGACTCAGACTCTCGCTGATATGCCCCTTTCCGTGTAAATCATTGGCTAATAAGATATCTCCGGGAGCAAAGATATATTGTTCACCGGAGCTGGTTGTGAGCTTCACCCTGCCTTCAAGATAAAGAATAAACTGCGCCTGCGGGGCACAGTGCCAATCAAAACGCTGCCCCTCGCTAAACTCCCGGAACTGCACCTGCTTGGCGGGATAGGGGATTGAGTAATTACCCAGGGGCTCGCGCTGGGGACTGTCTATTTTTCTTTTCTGAAAAAGGGAAACCCCATTAACTGAACACAGCTCTACAAACTCCATATCAAGTTTTCACCAATTTAAGCGTGTCTATTAAAAGAGAAAATTTATTCTTTGTTAATTAAGCTCGCCTCTACCAGATCGACCTCCAAAACCAATTTGCGGTGGAGTTCATCATCAATCTTCCTGGAGACACGCAATTCCAGCAGTTGTTCGCGCTCAGCGGAAAGTGCAGCAAGGTGGTAATGACGCTCAACCCTGGAACGCATCCAGATAATATCCTCGCTTTCATCTTCTCCTAGGGTTATGCGCCGCCGATAAATAGCCAAAAGGTGATCCACCGCCTCAAAAGCAAGATCGCGATCTTTTTCGCCTCGATCAATATCATGACGCATATTCATTAGCTGATTCACTGCCGCTGTGGCAGCAGATATTCGCGCACCTTTTTCATCACCGATAGCGGCAAAATTGGGAGCTTCGGGTAAACGGCGCAATAGAACGGGCAATAAAAAACTTGCCAGCAATAAGGAGAGCAAGATAACGCCCATTGCAATAATCAGGGCTAAATCACGACCGGGCAACGGCTTTCCGTCTGTCATAGCGAGGGGAAGGGAAAAGGCTCCCGCCAATGTAATCGCCCCTCTTACCCCGGCGATGGTCAACACGCTAACCAATAAAAAATGGGTACCAAAAGATTCTACTTTCTGCCCAAAACGTGAGAGATATAGGGAGACCCATACCCACACAAATCTCAGGAGAAGTAGTACAACAAATATTGCCAGGACATAAAAAATAATTGTTAAGTCACCAGTGTGGCGCGCACCGGAGAAATCCGCTCCAGTAATTCGAACCAATTGCTCTCCCAACAAAACAAAAATAATACCGTCAAGAACTGCTTGTACTGTTTTCCATACTGCACGGCGGTCCATCCGTGTAGTCGACATTTCCGCGCCGTGTAAGGTGGTATAGTGAGTCGCAATTCCAGCACTGGCAGCTGCCAAAATACCCGATACCTGTAAAGTATGGGCGGCAATATATGCCGCAAAGGGCACTAATAAGCTCACTAGAACTTGTACAGTAGTGTCCTCACCGCCAATTCTGACCAGCAGACGCAAAATATATCCACAGGCAAATGCCGCTCCAGCACCAATAACCACACCGCCGATAGCGACCCAGAAAAAACCAGCCAGTGCGTGGGGAAATGAAAAGGTCCCGGTGAGGGCAGCAATCACTGCAAAACGGAAAATATCCAATCCCGAGGCATCATTAAACAGGGACTCTCCGGCGAGGATATGCTCCAGCCGTGGTGGCATAGACGTTCCACCGTGGACCACCGATACCGCCACGGGATCGGTCGGTGCCAAAATTGCCGCTACTGCAAAAGCCACCGCCAGTGGCATGACAGGCACCAACCAGGAAATAAAATACCCCATACCCACAACGGTAAAAAGCACCAATCCAATAGCCAAGGTAACAATGGCACCGATATCTCGAAACAGGGCGCCTTTCGGTATTCGCCAACCGGCAATAAACAATAAGGGCGGAACAAACAGCAGGAAAAAAATTTCTGGCTCGAGGGGTATTTCTATTCCCAAAAAGCTACCCAGTATTGCTCCCGCAGCAATTTGCAATAGAGGCAGTGGAATAGGTAAAGGCAACAGGCGCGCAATAACCAGGGTAATGGCCACAACTAACAACAGCACCAGCGCAATAACCAGATAGTGCATTACTCGCTACAGTTCCCTGTGACGCCTTATTGAAATAGATCTCTCTCGAGTAACTAGGGAGCCTCTGAATAACTCCGTAATGCCTCTGCGGGTCTTGAAGGCTGCAGATGTTAGGCGCAGCTCGCCGCGAATGGCCGTAGCCCTTTGCAAGAGCTGCAACGCAGCAGATGTGGCCTTCAAGGCCCGCCCTTCGGGGCTTACAGAGCGATTCACACTCCGCGTTGCGACTTCTTGAAAGGTCTAGACATTCCTGCGAAGCCGCGCCTTGATTGTGAACCGCTCTGCATGCCAGAGGTATCATGGAGTTATTCAGAGGCTCCCTAGTGCTGCTCACTCAATATCAGGAAGTTTATGCGAGAATAGAAAACAGGGAATAAATTCTGAGAAAAAGTGCCGGCGCTTTGCAGCGCTCCAAAAAATTACTCTGCAAATTTGGCAGAGTTTTTGGAACTTCTTTACTCAAACATATCCGGCTGTTCTTTTGCAATTACATTGTAGAGGGGCTGAAAGCTAAATAATCCCGCCAGTTCAGTTCCCACAACCGCCCGGGTTCGTATTGCCACCTCTGGATCAATTAAAATAGGCTGCCCAGCTGCTTCCGCCAGTAATTGAGCCTGGCAGCTTTTTTCCATAGTGATATACCACCAGGCAGCTTCATCGACGGATTTACCCACCGTTAGTAATCCGTGATTCTGCAATATCAGTGCTTTGTGGTTACCCAAGGCTTTAGCAAGGGCTGCGCCTTCTCCCATTTCCAATACCACGCCGGAAAAAGTATTCAGCAAACCGTGATCCCGATAAAAGGCACAAGCATCCTGGGTAATGGGATCTAGAAGGCGTCCGAGAGTAGACCAACTTTTCCCATAAAGGGAATGAGCGTGCGCAGCGGCTACCACATCTGGGCGGGTTTTATGGATGTGAGAATGAATAGTAAAGGCTGCGCCATTAAGGTAACCATCCCCCTCAACCACCTCTCCTTGATGATTGACCAGCAATAGTTGTGACATCGTCATCTGTTTAAAGGAAACCCCCATGGGGTTGACCCAAAAATGATCGTCATATTCCGGGTCACGGACAGTGATATGACCGGCTACACCTTCATCAAATCCAAATTTTCCAAACAGGCGAAAAGCCGCCGTCAGCTTCCTCTTGCGCTCTTCACGAACTTGTTCTGGCGGCTGGGTTGGCTCGCCAAGCAACATATTGATGTCGCCATTCATAACAGCAGCATCAATACCGGTTTTTGTTTTATTTTTTTCTGTTGTAGCCACCTAGCGGCCCTCTCATCTTTGGAAAATGCCGAGGCATGGTTATAGCATGACTTTTATTTTCTATGCGAGGATTAATAACTTAATAAAATGGTGACTGTTTAATGCGGAAAAATATAAAAGTGACTTTGATGTCTTTTCTATCAGTTTATTTTCGCCCGGTAGAAATATAAGCAAAAATTTACTGCCAAATAATGAAAAATAAGTATCTTGCACTTAGTTTTTTTTATCAAATAGTTAGGACTGCTTACTCAAAGTAAATTCCCACCCAGATGTCATAGATATGACTCTGAGTAGGAGAGAGTTTACTCTATCAAAAACCTTCCAGGACTATCTTTCCTTTTGCAGCCTGGGATTCGATAAGCTGATGCGCTTTTAAAAGATTATTTGCGTTTATTTTCCCAAAATTCTGCCCCATAGTGGTTTTAATTAATCCCTGGTCAATTAATTCCGCAAGTTCATTCAACAAAACATGCTGGGCAACCATATCCTCGGTAGAAAACAGCGCGCGAGTAAACATAAACTCCCAGTGCAGGGACACACTCTTCTGCTTCAGTGCCATAACATCCAAGGAGGCGGGGTCGTCAATCAAACCAAACTTCCCTTGAGGTCTGATACTTTTGATAATTTCCGCCAAGTGCTCTTCGGTATTAGTGAGGCTAACGACATAGTCGACGCCATCGATGCCTTCGCGGCTCAACTGCTCGCTAAGAGACTGACGATGATTGATCACATGGTGGCTTCCAAGCTCCTCAAGCCAGCTTTTGGTTTCGGGGCGGGAGGCAGTACCTATCACAGTCAAATTGGTCAGACGACGGGCCAACTGGACCATAATCGAACCCACGCCACCAGCGGCACCAATGATCAGCAGTGTCTTGTTGTTTGCCCCTTTACCCACCGCAACTTGCAGGCGGTCGAAAAGCATTTCCCAAGCGGTAATCGCAGTGAGAGGCAGCGCCGCCGCCTCGGCACAGCCAACCGTCTTGGGGGCAGTACCAACGATTCTCTCATCCACCAGCTGGTACTGGGCATTGCTGCCGGAACGGGAGATATCGCCCGCATACCAAACCCGATCGCCAACCTTAAAGAGTCCCGCTTCCGGGCCTACCGCTTTCACTATGCCCACAGCATCCCAGCCAAGTACCTTCCACTGACCGGTATCCGGGCTGGCCCGCTGCCTCACTTTAGTATCTACCGGGTTAACTGAAACGGCCTGTACTTCTACCAGCAGATCCCGGCCGGAGACTTGCGGTATGGGGAGGGTTATATCCTGTAGCGCTTCTTTATCACTGCTTGGCAGAGACTGTTGATAACCGACGGCCTTCATCATCAGTTTTATCCTTTTCCAATGGGGTAACGGGTGTGAAGGTATCTTAAAAAGGAATATCCACAGGAAAAACTGCCTTCTCGCAGAAGTTGTTTCAATTATTTTTTTAAATTCCAGTAACTATGGATAACTCTATCCACAGTTATCCACAAAGCTGAACTAGGGCACGGGGAAATGGCTATCTGTGGAAAACTTGAGAAGAAATTTACTCACCAAGGCATTAAATCTTTGCGCTGCTTCCAGAAATAGGAAATGGCTTCCTCCTTCCGCCACATCAAAGATCTCAAGCCTGGAACCCTCAACTTGCTGGTGAATCCACTGCTGGCACTCTATTGGGTGTGGACTGGCACGACCGAAAGCCACTAGCGTCGGCTTATCAATCCTGGGGATAAAATCCCGCCAGTCCTTTGTTACGTTATCCACAAAAAGCTTTGCAGCCCAGCGACGGGGACACTGCAGATTAACCGCAACCAGCTCATCCCGTTGGGTTTTCCCCATTAAAGGCGTGACCATAGACATAAGAATTTGGCGGGTGGCCTCAACACCTTTTTTTCCAACCAAGTTATCCACAAACTGGAAGAGGCTCTCCGGGGTCAGTATGCCTCCAGCGGCCAATCGCTCCGCTTCACTCCAGGCGGGATCAGCCAGTAGACAGGGTGGTTCATCGATTAGCACTAGTGCACTGACCCTATCCCCACCAAACATTTCCAGGTAGCTCCATATCACCGAGCAGCCGGCGGAGTGGCCGAGTAAATGAAGGGGTTCCTGTTGCAGACTTGAGATCAGCTCTTGCAAATCCTTGGCGAGGCGGGAAATTCGATATCCATGATTGGGCTTGTCAGACTGACCATGACCACGCATATCCAGCGCGATCACACGAAACTGATCGCTGAGCCCAGCGAGCTGATGTTTATACAACACCGCCCCCTGGGACCAGCCGTGTAGCATCAATAATATGGGGCCGTTGCCGGCCTCCAGATAGCGCAGGGTGACGCTATCAGAGGTAGTAAATTCACACAGCTTTACTCGCTTGTGCATAAACCTTTTGCGGCAGGTAAGCGGTTATTCAACCGTGACTGATTTAGCCAGGTTTCTGGGTTGGTCCACATCAGTACCTTTTAGCAGCGCCACATGGTAACTCAATAGCTGCAGCGGCACGGTGTAGAGAATCGGCGCCAGACTCTCTGGGGAATCTGGAACTTCCACCACGGTAACACCTTCTTCACTGGTAAATCCGGCCTTGGGGCTGGCGAAAACAAACAGTTGCCCACCCCGCGCACGCACTTCCTGCAAATTGGATTTGAGTTTTTCCAGCAGCTCATCATTGGGGGCAACAACAACCACGGGCATATCGCCGTCCACCAGTGCCAGGGGACCGTGCTTCAATTCGCCGGCGGGATAGGCCTCCGCGTGGATATAGGAAATTTCCTTCAGCTTTAGAGCGCCTTCAAGGGCAATAGGGAATTCGACACCGCGCCCCAAGAAAAGCGCGTGATGCTTCTCTGCAAAGGCCTCACTGGTATTTTTAACCACCTTATCCAGACCAGTAAAACTCTCCATCAGCTCAGGTAACTGGTGCAGGGCGCTGACCAGTTCAGCTTCACGCTCTGCCGATAGGCCATTAACCTTGGCGAGGGCGATACAGAACAGTTGTAATGCTACCAATTGGGTCGTAAAGGCTTTGGTCGAGGCCACACCAATCTCAGGGCCCGCCTCGGTCATTAGCGATAGCTCAGACTCTCGCACTAATGAGCTATTGGGCACATTGCAGATGGTCATAGAGGCCAGGTAGCCCAGGTCCTTGCCCTGACGCAGGGCGGCGAGGGTATCGGCCGTTTCCCCGGATTGGGAAATACTCACAAACAGGGTTCCCGGGCGCACAACTTTCTTACGGTAGCGCAGTTCACTGGCCACCTCCACCGAACAGGGAATACCGGCCCAGTCCTCCAGCCAATAGCGGGCTACCATGCCCGCATGGTAACTGGTGCCACAGGCCACTATCTGTACCTGCTCTACATTTGGCAAAATCGCCTGGGCGCGGGCACCGAGGGCCTGGGCCAATACCGAGCGCTCACCGATACGGCCCGCCAAAGTGGCCGCGACAACTTGAGGCTGCTCGAATATTTCTTTTTGCATATAGTGGCGATAGCGCCCTTTATCAGTGGCTTCGTGGCCCCCTGTCAGTTTATGTACCGCACGGCTGACTTCCTCTCCCAACTTGTCTCGGACTGCAATGCCGCTGCGACGCACTTCCGCCACATCGCCCTCTTCGAGGAAAATAAAACGATCGGTCACCTGTCTCAGCGCCATAGGGTCAGAAGCAATAAAGTTTTCTTCAATGCCAACACCTAAGACCAAGGGACTCCCAGAGCGGGCACAAGCCAATACTTCGGGCTCTTCATGACTAACAACTGCCAGAGCGTAAGCACCTTCCAATATATGCGTGGCCTCAGTCACTGAGTCGACCAGGCTGCGGCCCTCAGAACTTAATGAGTGAATAAGGTGAACCACAACTTCAGTATCGGTTTCAGACTCAAACTCATAACCTTTTCCCTGAAGCTCTGAACGCAATTCCTGATGGTTTTCGATAATGCCGTTGTGAACCAGAGCGATATGGCCTGACAGATGGGGATGGGCATTTTCATCGGAGGGAACACCGTGAGTAGCCCAACGGGTATGGGCAATGCCAATATGACCCTCGGCGCTCTCCTCACTTAATTTGGCTTCCAAATCTGCGACCTTGCCCAGGCTTTTGCGCAATTGCAGCTGGCCATCTCCACTGCTTAAGCAGACTCCGGCTGAGTCGTAACCGCGATACTCCAAGCGGCGCAGCCCTTCCAGAAGAATCCCCGTCACATTGCGCTGTGCCAGCGCACCTACGATTCCGCACATAATTATTTCCTCATTAACCCGGGAGTCTCGCCGCCCATTAACATTTCAGGCTGAGCGCCTCTGCTCCTATCTTCAGCGGCACAAATGAGCTGGATACCCAGCTGCTCCAGTTTTTGGCCCACGGCATCCGCCAGGCCATCATCAGTTACCAGGATATCGACCTGCTCCCAGGACAATTCCAGATTGGGAATCCGCTTCCCCACTTTACTGGACTCCGCCAGTACAACCACTTCCCGCGCAACTTCCGCCATTACGCGGGAGAGGCCAATTTGTTCATTAAAAGTACAGGTACCGCGTTGCAAATCGATTCCATCGGCACCAATAAAAGCGCGATCGAAGTCGTATCCCCTCAGTACCTGTTCTGCAACCTGCCCCTGGAAGGCCTCAAAGTGTGGGTCCCAGGTGCCTCCGGTCATCAACAGCGTCGGTTCGTTTTCAAGTTCGCGCAGTGCATTGGCCACATGCAGCGAGTTGGTCATCACCACCAGGCCGCGCTTGCTTTCAAGCTCAGGAATCATTGCCGCCGTGGTGCGACCGTAATCGATCACAATTCGATGGTGATCCGGTATCAGTTCAGCAGCGGCTCGACCAATGGCCCGCTTGCTCCCTGAGGGCCCTTCTTCATTGACCAACTCCCTCGGCACTGGGATAGCACCACCGTGGCGACGCAGCAACAAGCCGTGATTTTCCATTGCCGTCAGATCCTTTCGAATCGTAACTTCCGAAGTTCCGAACTGCCGCGCCAATTGCTCGACACTGGTCTCTCCTACTTCATTTAGCAAGTGGAGAATGCCGTGGCGGCGCTGTTGGGTGTTACGTTTGGACATAGGTATACAAGTTTCGTTTCGAAACTTAAAGATAGCAAAACGAAACTAAAGTTCCCACAAATTTTATCAATAACCATTACTCAACTGATTAGATACCGGTATAGGACCCACTCAGACTGTCTGCTAGAGAGACAAAGTTTCCAACATTGTCTGAAGAAAGCGCGCCAACTCTCCACCGGTAACGGCCCGGTGATCGGCACTGATAGAGAGAGGGAGTAGGGGGCGAAGTGCCGGCCATCGATTGACCACCACAACTCCCTGGCACACCCGCCCGGCACCGACAATGGCAACAGTGGGCGGCATGACTACCGGAGTGGCATAGCGACCGGCTATGGAGCCGAAGTTGGAGAGAAGTATGCTTGCCCCCTGAAGGTCTCGCTGGGCGATCCCGGCCTCGCGGGCCTGGTGTTTAAAGTCCGCCACCTGCTGGAGCAGATCTTCATCAGTACGCTGGGCGACATCCCTGAGTACCGGCACATAGAGCCCTCGTGGAGAGTCCACTGCCAAGCCAATATTGATACTGCCTTGCGGCGCCAGCTTCTCATCCTGATACAGGGCATTGAGGGTAGGTTCCGCCTCACAAGCTTCCTGTACTGCACGAATCAATCGCAGCAGCGCCGGAGCACTACCCCACCAGTTGGAAATATCCGCATCGTCACACAGCGTTATCTGCTTTACTTCATCCCGCGCTCGGCTCATGGACAAACCCATAGCGCGACGTGCAGGCGTCATGACTTCAGACTCATAATCGAATTGGGGGGCAACGGCTGTAGTTTGTTCGGCAGAAGCGCGGGCAGGTGATGGATGCTGCCCCTTCGCCACAGTTTTGGCCTTTGTTCCCGGCCCCGCCGCAGTGCGTACCTGAGCTTCCGTTACCATTGCACCCGCAGGTGATATTGACTGTAAATCTACCCCCAAACGCCTGGCCAGGGCCCGTACTCTCGGGGTGGCCAGTCGCTTCAAGCCCACCTCCGGCCCCCGCTCAGCCCCCAACACATCTTGCCCTTGCTCTATTTTTCCCACCACCGTGCCGCTGTCGGCCCGAGGACTAATCTCTTGTTCCGATTCTTCAGCTTTAGTGGGCGGGCTTTCAACTGCGACTTCTCCCTCGGCCATAAATCCCACCAGGGGATCGCCAACATTCACAGTCTCATCCACTGCCGCAAATAGCTTCTCAATAGTGCCGCCCCAAGGAGCCGGCACTTCCACCAAGGCCTTAGCGGTTTCCACTGTCACCAGAGTTTCATGGGCGGCTATGGTGTCTCCCTCTTTGACATGCCACTCCCGCACTACCGCATCGGGCAGACCTTCGCCGAGATCCGGAAGGGTAAAAGTCTTCATTGTGGCCCTCCGTTGGCGTAGTCCAGCACTTCCTGTACGGCCGACAAAATACGCGGCACTCCGGGTAGATACTCATCCTCCAGTTGATAGTAGGGCATCACCGTATCGAAACCGGTCACCCTCTGTACCGGTGCCTTTAAAAGATCGAAGGCATACTCATTAATCTGTGCGACCAACTCGGCACCCAGGCCACAGAACCTGGCCGCCTCGTGCACAACGACACAGCACCCGGTTTTCTCCAGGGAGTCTATTACCGTGTGGATATCCAGGGGTTTCAGAGTGGCCGGGTCGATAACCTCAGCCTCTACCCCTTCCTCTGCGAGCTGCTCTGCGGCTTGCAGGGTCTCTTTGAGGGAAGCGCCCCAGGCAATAAGCGTAATATCGCAGCCCTCCCGCAACACAAAGGCGCGATCCAGTGGCAGAGCCTCGCCAGTGTCGGGCACTTCCTGACGAACTGCTCGGTAAATACGTTTAGGCTCCAGGAAAATTACCGGGTCCGGGTCTCTAATCGCCGCCAATAGTAAACCGTAGGCCCGTGCAGGAGAGGAGGGCACCACAAGGCGCAGACCTGGAATATGGGCGAACAGGGCCTCGGTGCTCTCAGAGTGATGCTCCGGTGCATGGATTCCACCTCCATAGGGGGCCCGGTAGACAATCGGACAGGAGAGGCGGCCGCGAGTGCGATTGCGATAGCGCGAGGCGTGGCTGAGGATCTGATCGAGACCGGGATAGATAAAACCCATAAACTGGAATTCGGCCACCGGTCGCAGGCCCTGCACCGCCATACCGACAGCCATTCCGGCAATCATGGTCTCGGCTAAAGGGGTATCCATCACCCGGTCCCGGCCAAACCTGGCCTGCAACCCCTCGGTAGAGCGAAATACGCCACCGTTCAGACCAACATCTTCACCAAATAGAACCACCACCGGGTCTGCTTGCATCTCGTAAGCCAGAGCCTGGGTGACAGCTTCGACCAAAGTTATCTCAGCCATTAGCTATCTCCCTGCAACTGTTGATACTGCTCCAGAAAAGGCTCCGGCAACATTGCATAGAGGTGATCGAATATTGCCGTGGCGGCATCTCTGGGGGTTTCCCGGTAGATATGGACCGCTCTCTCCAGCTTCTGGGTCAGCTCCCGTTGCAGCTCTTCTTCCTGCGCATCATCCCAGGCACCGCAGTTTTCCAGGTAGGATCGCAGGCGCCGCAGAGGCTCTCGGGACCAGGCTTCACTGACATCTTTTTTGGGCTGGTAGCGACTGGCATCATCGGCGGTGGTGTGGTCACACAGGCGATAGCTGATCGCTTCGATCAGAGCTGGGCCAGCACCACTGCGCGCCCGCTCCACGGCATCACCCACCGCCTCACGAACGGCAATCACATCGTTGCCGTCTACCTGCAAGCCAGGTATTCCGGCGGCAATAGCCTTCTGTGCCAAGGTCTTACAGGCAGTTTGCTCATCTCGCGGTAGGGAAATAGCCCATTGATTGTTGTTGATAACGATCACCAAAGGCAGGTGCCAATCCCCAGCCAGGTTTATCGCCTCGTAAAAGTCTCCCCGCGAAGTAGATCCATCGCCGCCGGTCGAAACAGCGACGCGCATGGGTTCACCGAAATGCTCATGTTTATATTTCAGGGCAAAGGCTACACCGGCACCGTGCAACATCTGGGTGGCTATAGGCACACTCAAGGGCAAATCTTCGCGGCTATGGCGAAAGTTCTGCCCCCGCTCATCGCCCCCCCAGATTGCGTAGATCTCCTCGATAGTAACGCCCCGCTCCAAAAGAGCACCGGTCTCCCGGTAATTGGGGCAATAGATATCCTCTTTGGCCATGGCGGCTGCGAGACCAACACCAATAGCTTCCTGGCCGAGGCTTGAGGGATAGGTACCAAGTTGACCGGTACGCTGCATTTTTACCGCGCGATCATCCACCATACGAGCCAACGTCATCTGGCGGTAGTAAGCAATCAGGGTATCCGGGGTGGCAAATTCCGGTAGGGCTTGGGTCGTCTGTCCCTGTTCATCCAAATATTGCAGCGAAGCAATATCAAAACTGGCAAGCAGCTGTAATCTGGGCTTGTGCATCGGGCCATTCCTTTTGTTCCCGAAGCGCAAGTTTAATGGATAGGGTGGCTATCAACAGGCGTGGAGAGGAAAGGCCCGCCGGAATTACAGTTTCCGAAGGGCAATCCAATTACGGAAAGAGTTATTTAGCTTTTCTTGGTCGGGCGCTGCCAGCTGGTAATATTGCGCTGCTTGCTACGCGCTACCGCCAACTCTTTGCTCCCCACAGCCTGGGTAATGGTGGAGCCAGCACCCACTGTGGCTCCGGCGCCCACAGTTATTGGGGCTACCAGAGCTGTGTTAGAACCTATAAAGGCATTGTCGCCGATCTCGGTCAGGGACTTGTTTACACCGTCGTAATTACAGGTAATGGTGCCAGCACCAATATTGACCGCTTCGCCCACCAGGGCATCACCTACATAAGAAAGATGATTAACCTTACTGCCCTCACCAATTTTGGCTTTTTTGGTTTCGACAAAGTTGCCCACCTTGGCACCGGTGGCCAGCTCTGTGCCCGGACGCAAACGTGCAAAGGGACCAATAGTGCAAGCCTCACCAATCTCAGCGCCTTCGATAATGGAATTGGCCTCTACCTTGGTGCCATCTGCCAGGCGACAGTTTTTTAGCAGGCAATTAGGTCCAATTTGTACCCCCTTACCCAGTGAAACTGTCCCTTCGAAAATGCAGTTGATATCGATAGAGACATCGGTATCGCACTCGAGGCTGCCGCGAACATCTATACGCATGGGGTCCAATAAAGTCACCCCCGCATTCATAAGACTGGTCGCATGGTTATGCTGCAAAGCGCGCTCCATCTGCGCCTGCTGCGCACGGCTATTTACTCCCGCCACTTCCAATGGATGACTGGCAATTACGCCCGTTACAGGAATCCCCTCACTGACCGAACGACCGATAATATCGGTCAGGTAGTATTCACCTTGAGCATTGTCACAGGACAACTCCGGTAACCAGCGAGCCAGCAGTGCTCCAGGAGTCGCCAAAATGCCGGTATTGACCTCACGGATAGCCAGGGTATCCGCATCGGCATCCTTTTCCTCAACGATCGACTGCACACAGCCGCTGTTATCCCTCACAATGCGCCCGTAACCGGCGGGATTGGCCATTTCAACTGACAGCAGGGCAGGTCCGTGATCCGCTGCCGATAGCAGTGATTGCAAGCTGCCAGCCCTAACCAGAGGCACATCGCCATAGAGCACCAAAACGGTGGCTCCCTCGCGGAAATAGGGCACAGCCTGGGCCACGGCATGCCCAGTACCCAATTGCTGCTCCTGCTCCACAAACCTGACACCACGATCAGCAAAGCGGTCACGTATCAAGTCTGCGCCATGCCCGATTACTACGGTAATCTGCACCTCTCCCAACAACATGGCGGTATCAATTACCCTCTCGAGCATGGGAATACCGCCAATAGGATGCAGCACTTTAGGCAGGTCAGAGTGCATACGGGTGCCTTTCCCGGCGGCCAAAATCACAACATCAATAGTCATAACGGGTCGATATTCCAATCGTCTACAAAATTTGAGTGCATTGTGGCCACTAGACCCGGTTTACTCAAGCAAACAACAGTTCGCCCCGGAGCCCAGGTATTCAACGCATTAAGATTGCTGCGCCGCTTTGATCCCGGTAATTTACCCCCTGTGAAATCAACCGGTTACTCAACCCAACAAAACAAATATAGCCGCCAAACACAGAATCGGGCGGAGGGATATTTCAATGAATACCACCAAGCAGAACAAGCCGCGCCGCCATCTGTTGGCTCTGGCTGTCCTGGCACTGACCCTGCCGATGGGTGCTGTGGCAGAAGCCGAAAGCGCTCTCGAAGCCACCAAAGAAAAGAAAGTAGAAAAGGCGGAAGCCCAACCCTGGGATATCAACAAGCCACCCTACGAATTCAAACCGATCCAGTTGGACACCCGCGAGACCACCTGGAGCAACCTGGATATCAGCCCAGATGGCAAAACCATCCTGTTCGATATGCTCGGCGATATCTACACAGTACCGGTAGCAGGCGGCGAGGCGGTAGCCCTGACCAATGAAATCGCCTGGAATATGCAGCCGCGCTTCAGCCCGGATGGCAAGACCATCGTATTTATCAGCGACCGTGACGGCGCCAACAACATCTGGTTGATGGATCGCAATGGCGACAACCTTCGCCAGCTCACGACAGAGAAGGAAAACTTGCTGCACTCGCCCAACTGGAGTCCCGATGGCCAGTACCTGGTAGCGCGTAAAGGCTTTATGTCTGGCCGCAGTATCCCCGCTGGTGAAATCTGGATGTACCACTACGGTGGGGGTGAAGGTCGCCAACTGAAAGAGCGCATCGGTGGCGATATCGCCCAGAAAAATATTGCCGATCCAGCTTTCTCTCCAGATGGACGCTATGTCTATTACTCCATCGATACCACCCCCGGCACCGTGTGGAAGTACAACAAAAACTCCACCCAGGAAATTTTTGCCATCAACCGCTATGACCTCCAGGATGGTGAAGAGGAGACCTTTGTCTCCGGTCCCGGTGGCGCAGTGGCACCTGTACCATCCCCGGATGGCAGTAAACTGGCCTTTATTCGCCGCCAGGACAACCAGACCTCCCTATTCCTGAAAGATTTGGACACAGGACTGGAAACACCGGTTTACTCCGGCCTCGAACGCGACCTGCAGGAAATCTTTGGCCCCCATGGCAACTACGTTCAATACGACTGGATGCCCGATGGTGAGTCATTGGTCGTTTGGACTGGCGGTAAATTCCTGCGCATCTCCATCAACGGCGACAGCGTCGCACCGATTGCGGCCCATGTGAAAGTTGAGAAACAGGTAGCGGATGCGGTGCGCTTCCCTGTAGACGTAGCGCCGGAAACCTTCGATGTGAAGATGATTCGCTGGGCGCAGAAATCCCCCAACGGCAAGCAGGTCGCTTTCCAGGCATTGGGCAAGATTTATATTCAGGATGTCGCCAGTGGTGAGCGTCGTCGTCTGACCCGCCAGGACGACCACTTTGAGTTCTATCCCAGCTGGTCCCGCGATGGTCGCGAGATCACCTATGTCTCTTGGGACGACCAAAACCTGGGCCATGTGAGGGTAGTTTCCGCTCGCAACGGTCGCGGTAAAAACATCACCAAGCAGCCGGGCCTATACGTTGAACCAAGCTTTTCTCCAAGTGGTGACGCAGTGGCCTACCGTCGCTTTACCGGCGGCTATCTGCTCAGCCCCGAGTACTCCCTGGAACCGGGCATTTACCTGGCAGACGCCAACGGCGACTGGCAGCGCCGGGTCGTGAAGTCTGGCTATGAGCCTCATTTCGGCGCCAGCGAAGATCGTATCTACTTCTCCGAGTACCAAAACGCAGACGGCGGAAAGCGCGTGCTGAAGAGCACCAACCTGGAAGGCAAAGATGAGCGGGAGCACCTGCACGGCGCTGAGATTACTTCCTTCCGCCTGTCTCCGGACGGCAAGTGGGTTGCCTTCACCCAGGACTTCAAAGCCTTTGTCGCGCCCTTTATGCATACTGGCAAATCCGAGGTTATCGGCCCCGATAGCAAAGCAGTCAAAGTCACCCAGGTATCCAAGCGCGCCGGTGAAAACCTGCATTGGTCTGCCGATAGCGACACTTTGGGCTGGGCACACGGCCCCAAACTGTTCGAGCGTGAACTGAAGGACGCCTTCGAATTTGTCGCCGGCGCTCCGGAGGAACTGCCAGAGCCAGTTTCTGAAGGCATCGACCTGAGCTTTGAACAGTCCTTCGACAATCGCGCAGGCCTCGTTGCCCTCACCGGCGGCAAGGTTGTCACTATGCGTGATGCGGAAAACACCCGTGAAATTATCGACAATGGTGTGGTTCTGTTCCGGGGCAACCGCATTGTCGCCGTGGGACCCGCAGCGGAAGTAGAGATTCCCACCGAAGCGAAGCGTATCGATATCACCGGCAAAACCGTTTTACCGGGGCTTATTGACGCTCATGCCCACGGTGCTCAGGGTCGCGAAGAAATTATCCCGCAGCAGAACTGGAACCTGTTCTCCAGCCTGGCATTTGGAGTGACTACTATTCACGACCCCTCCAATGACAGCAGCGAGATCTTCTCCGCCGCTGAAATGCAAAAGGCCGGCCTGATTACTGGGCCGCGTATTTTCTCCACCGGCACCATCCTCTATGGCGCCAAAGGTCCAGGCTACAAAGCCAAGATCAACTCCCTGGAGGACGCTCAGTTCCACGTGAACCGCCTCAAGGAAATGGGCGCCATCTCGGTGAAGAGCTACAACCAGCCCCGCCGCGACCAGCGCCAGCAAGTGCTGCAGGCAGCCCGCGAAGCCGGCATTATGGTAGTGCCCGAGGGCGGCGGTAAGTACCAGCACAATATGAACATGATTGTGGACGGGCACACCGGTATCGAGCACTCACTGCCGATCGCCAATGTCTACGGCGATGTGGAGCAGCTGTGGAGCCAAACCCAAGTGGGTTATACACCGACCTTCGTCGTGGCCTACGGCGGTCTCTGGGGTGAGGAGTACTGGTATGACCGCACCGAGGTATGGAAGAACGAGCGCCTGACCCGCTTTACCCCCGATTTTATCGTTAACCCCCGCTCTATCCGTCGCCCCACTGCGCCGGATGCCCACTACAACCACTTTAATGTGGCCCGTCAGGCCAAGCAGCTGCGCGACGAAGGTGTCACCGTACATATCGGCGCCCACGGCCAGCGCGAAGGACTTGGAGCCCACTGGGAGATGTGGATGATGGAGCAGGGTGGTTTTACTCCTTGGGAAGCCTTCCGTGCCGGTACTATCGATGGTGCCCGCTACTTGGGTATGGACGGTGATATCGGCAGCATTGAAGCTGGTAAGCTGGCTGACCTGATCGTGGTTGACGGCAACCCCTTGGATAACCTCCGCCTATCAGAGAACATTACTTACACGGTAATTAATGGCCGTGTGTTTGAGGCGGAAACCATGAACGAAGTAGGGGCTGGCGAACGCTTGGCATTCTTCCACGAACGCCTGCCTATCAGCGCTATGCCCGCTCCTACGGCAGAAGCGGTACAGGAGAAGATGGAACGCCACCACTGGGTACACTAACCTCAGGCACAAACTGAGATGTAAACAAAAGGCCGGGGACAAACTTCCCCGGCCGTTTTTGTATAAAGCCCTACTTGGTCCGGCGACGTCCTCCCAGCTTATGCCAGAGAATGGCGCGATAGATAGCGACAGGCAGTCTAAAGATTCCCGTAACCAGCCACCAAAATGACTCATAGATGGCAATCGTCTGATCCACTAATGGATGATCCTGATCGAGCCTTTCTGGATAGTGATCGTGTCGCAATATGCCCCTGTGAAACAGAAATCTGCGTAAAGGCCGGCTCAGCCGCCAACTAAAAGACTTGGTTATACGGTTTAAGTTATCGACGAGAAAGCTCTCCGAGGCTATCTTTTGCTGTGTGAGCAGTTCGAAATAGTGGCTTTTGGACTTATTTTCATTCTGCCAATCAGTATCAAAATCCATCTTTGTTAGCCAATCGCTTTCCCCGAATCCACCTATCTTACGCAGATCCGATGTGTACTGAGGGATAGTTATCTGATTTTTAATGATGGCCTTAGAAATGCGATATACATCAGCATTCATCCGGTCAGGGTTCTGCAATTCCCGACTAAGCCTTTGCTGAAAGCCGGATCGGAATTTGAAATGGAGAAGATGAGCGCAATTTTTACTGAGAGGAACCGGCGTACATGAGTGGGTTGAACGTAAATATTGAAAACCCGTCCGCCAATAAACCAGCGGAATTTTATAGGATTTAACAAAGTAATCAGAAATACCAGATATTTGCGCTCTGGCTTTGGAGCGAATTTCAAAAAAAGGAAAAGCTAATATGCTTTTTTTCTTAAAGCTTTTATAAGATACATAGTTAGGCGTTAATTCCATTAACTCGGAAAGATTTCTTATATCATATGTATTCCCTTGAAGGTTGTCGCTAAAGAAATCTATTAGTGGAGTATATAGAGCAAAAGCTAATTCACCCTGCATAAGCTGAGTCATAACTTTCAGGGAAGTTTTACCTGAAATTTCAGGTAACCAGAGAAACTCATCAGCATCAACCACAAGAGTCCATTTTCCCTGGCAATAATTCCGGGCAATTCGGTTAACCCAATCTACACCTGCGTTTGCCTGGGGGTAGCCACAATCAACTTCGTATAGCTGGACATCATTCTGCTTTAGTAGATAGCTTACCGAGTTATCACTACTTCCCGTATCCACCAAATGGAAACATGTCACACCTAAAGACCGGTAATGGTCAAGAAAAGCTGGGAGAATATCCAATTCATCTCGGAAGATACAAATAAGAGGGAAGCGTGTTTCACTAGCACTTTCAATGTACTTAACTACTTTCAAACTTTCACCCTAGCGAATTTACGCAGCCTTCGAATCGTTCGCTTTAAAAACCCTGGCTTATATTTTTCCCCTTTATTTTTTTTCGCTTCTTTTTGCTGTTTTCTTAGTAGTAGGAGGCTTTTCTCTTCCGAGTCGAGCCCTTCAAGGTAAGGACTTATTTGCCTGAAATCTCCTTCTTCTTGAAGGTGATTTCTGGCTTTCATAGAGTTGTCACCGGTGCGATAGTAATATAAAGGATCAGGATAATAGGATACATTTTCCTTTGCTAAAATTAGCTTGCTATAGAATTCAATATCATCCTTACCTGTTCTATATCTCTCTGTATAACCTCCGTGATCTCTAAACTTAGAAGCTTTTATCAGACACGTCGCATCACCGACTATATTTACCTTCGTTGCCCAAGCTCTAGCTGGACCCATAAAACGAATTTGAGTTCCGAGCTTACCTTCTGGAGTATTAGGTGCCCCTTTACCGCTGAATCGGATAGAGCTACAAGTCAGGCAATCAATATCTGCAAAAGTTGCAGCGCTAACCAACTTATCTACCATTTCCGGCATCATGACATTGTCATCGTCAAAAAAAAGTAGATAATCTCCACTTGCATTTTGTGCTGCAGTATTTCTAGCAGCCCCTACATATCGGTTTTCCTGGTATACAAACTGCCAGCCATTCTTCTGATAGTGACTTTCTAAAATTTCCAGCGCGTGTAGCGCTTCTTGTGAATGGCTACCATCATCAACCACAATAACTTCTATGTTCTTATAAGTCTGATCTTCAATGCTTTTTAACGCTTGATAGAGAAAGTCTGGACGCTCAAAATGAGTTACGCATATAGAAACTAAGGGATCATGTCTATTGGAAGATCGGGCGTTTTTAATAATTGAATGCTCTTGGCCATGCCATTTACTCCATACATCTAACGACTTCTTAAGCCTCTGGTGTTTTATACCCGGCGCAGGCAGTTTCTTTGCATGTAATTCTAACTTTCTCGCTAAAGCAATATGATTTGGCTTGAAGAGGATTTTTTTTCCATTTTCGTCATCAAGTAACTCTCGAGTACCACCAGTATCAGCAGCAATAAATGGTACTTTAGTTGCAAGGCATTCGTAGACAGAAATCGGGGAATTCTCTAACAAAGCTGGGATCACAGCCAAACGTCCTTCTCCACTCAAATACTCTACAGCCTGTATAGCATTACAATCACTTATAAATGAGACTTCTGTACTCCAATGCTTCTGGTTTTCCTCTATGAATTTTCGCGCATCAAATCGATAAGAGTGTCCTCCCAAAAAAGTAATCGATGGTAATCTAACCCCTCTTTTAGCAAGAGTGTTTAATGCATTCACAAAAAGAATGACCCCCTTGCGAGGCTCAAGCCGCCCAAAAAACACCCATTCTTTTGTCTCTAAATTACTATTTTTTATGGCTTCATTATCAGGTAATAGATCATCCAAAAATACATTTGGCCAATAGTAACTGCGGTCAGGCAGGCGGTATTTATTATTTTCCATCCAGCAGACTAAATGCTGACTTCCACAGATCAGAGTATCTGCCATCTCGGCACTTCTGCGCTCCATAAATACCCACCCCAATTGCCGTTCCTCTTTAAGGAATTGTTGATTACCTTCGGCAGACCAGAGTGTTGGGGAAGAACCTTTAACAGCAAAATGTATATCTTGGAATGCAATACCAAGACTCTTGGCAAGTAACACTATATAACCCATTCCACGCCATTCTGAAACATGGACAATATCAAAGCGATCATTTCGCTTGAGCCATTCATAGGCTGCATAGGGCATTGCCATAGTACGAGCCATTGTCGTTTTGGCTAGCGCTTGGGGTGCAACACCATGAAATTCAACATTAAGTTTTGCAAAAAATTTTTTTGTGATTTTCATTTTAACAGGATTTTTTGCTAAACCATTAACGAAACAGATGGTGACTATGTGACCAGATCTCTGCAGAAAAATAGCCAAATGAAAGTAAGCCGTTCCAATACCACCATTTTTTATTGGACCAAATATATCCTCCGTTAGGATGCAAATACGTTTAGATTTCTGAACAGCTTCAAGGCGTATATCCTCGTGAAGCTCTTTCATTATTCAAGCCACCTTAGATCGCGACTAACATTTGTTTAAGATAACGCAATCGGCCATTTCGTAAGACAAGTCCATTTTCCTTAACACGTACGGTAATCTCTGAGTTTTCCTGCTTTATTTCAGGGGTTAATGAGAACCGGAATCCATACCAAGCTAGTTTCGGGTTTCGAGTACCGAAACGCTCCACATAACGATTCGCCGTGGCTTCAGCTACAATGTTTCCGTTCACCTCTAAGACAATCACTAAATTTTTAGCTATATTGCTTCTATCCCATGCCCATCCCTCAAGAACCCGTGGATCGAGTGCAAAAAGCTCTCGTGGTGGAATTGACCCCTTAATAGGTGAGCCAGTATATCCCTTAAATATACGTTGCAAGGTAGTACCTGATTTTTGAATCACAGCCTGAAAACTAAACTTGGGTTTAAATTCAGTTTCATTGATTTTTCCCTGCTCATGGATAATTTTTGCAATATCATGTTCAGGCTCATCCTTACCTTCTACTGTATAATCCTTGTCTACAAACTCTCCTGCCTCTGCGTGATCTTGCCCATATAAAGTGGTATCTTCAGTATCTATCTCTTGAATATTTTCAGGTGTGTTATTTTCCGATTTAGAGAAGAAACTCCAGGTATATTTTTGGTTAAATATCTCCTCAACAGCTACCTCATTAAGTATTGGACTCCCAGAGATAGCTGCAAATACATTTTTAGAAAGTTTTATAACCCTTATAAAACGGGTATAAGTCATTTCTTGATCTTCTAACAGAAACTTAATATTAAATTTTTCACCTTCTTCCCATTTATCTGGAATTGGGAATCTATGTAAAGTAAGTTCATTATCTTGTAGCTCCAAAGAAATTGACTGGGGCTCGCCATTAACGATTAATTGCCTATTTCCCGAACCTTTGGCTACACAGAGCAAATGGGAATTTCTCTCGTCCAAACCTACAACCACCCTCGGATTACGGTTTTTCATTTTACGAGGCCGGTCGGCATGTAAAAGCCACACAGGTTCCTCATCCAAACGATTCTTATCCCGATAAAGTGCTGGTCTTAATTTAGCTCCAATAGGCTGAGCTGAAGGAAGAAGGGCTAGTTTACGATAGGCAATATTATCATTTTCAATCAACGGCATTGAGCGAAGATAGACGGAGTTAGCGTTATTTCGAGATTCTTCCAGTTCTTCTAAATAGTAATCGCTTCGAAGATGGCACTCAGGAATAACCATCAATTCAAACCCAAATTCTTTGTTCGCCCTTAAAATATATTCTTGTACCAAACCGTAGCGAATATCATAAGGGAGTATTGACCCCACCTTGCTTGATACCAGTTTTGGAATACAAATAATATTTGTGCCTATAGCATTTCCAAAGCTGATCTCAGACACGATATCTACACCTATCGGCATTACCACCTTGTTTTCAGGTAGAGATAAAAAGCTAGTGATTATGAATTCATGATTTATTTGAAGAGTTTTGCGTAACTCACCACAAAATTTTCCACCTAACCGAGAGGATGTACCGTCACAGAGAATGCAAGCATCTAGAGTACTTTCAGAAAGACTTTTTGCCAGTGCAATCCCTGCTGGAAATCCAATGAAATCCACCAAACTACAATTGAGACCGGCTTCCAATAGAAAGTTAGAAGCTCTCTCAGCAATATTTTCAAGATAGGGATCAATTAATAAAAATTTGATGGAGTCGGGTCTATCAACTAAAAGTGCCTCAGAAAACTCCATAACACTCTCAGTATCCCGCAATAGAACAACCACTTCTAGGGTCGGTAACTCCATCTCATTAGAAGTTGTTAAGGTGGGAGAGCCTGTAATCTTGGTGATCGCTTCAGCGCCACTATACTGCTTAAAAAGATCTGCTAAGTAGGCATGAAAACCATACCAAACTTGAAGGTTATAATTGTTATCAAAACTGGAATGTGCAATCCTATGCCCACTCTTCAGTACCTCTTCTAGCCTTTTCGCAAGCTCAAATGCGTAGGGTGCGATAAGACAACTTTCATGGTCTTCTTTTGCGATAAGCTCTGGAGTTCCCCCTACTCGCGTTGCAATAAAAGGAATATTATTCTCTAGTGTTTCATATACTGCCATGGTGGAGTTTTCAATCAGGGAGGGCATTACCGCTATCATATCCCTGGAACATAAAAACGAGAGAGCTTCCGGCTGGTTATAATCTGTGATGCAATTGACTTCAAAACTCCAAGTAGATGCTTTTCTCTCAATATAGTCCGCAACCTTCTCATTGTTTTGATTAGGTAAGGCTTCACCATATTTACCTAGGAAATTAACTCTGGTAGGACAATTCCCCGTCCGCTCAAGTAAATCCAGAGCGGTACAAAAGAGCTCCAATCCCTTCCGCATTTCCAAACGACCAAAGAAGGTCAATTCGTTAGTGCGAACTACATCACCAGGCTGTCGATTAATGCGTTTATCATCAACGGGAACTTCGGAAAAATCGAGAATATTTGGCTGAACATAAGTTGATGTTGGCAGCTTATAGCCGACATAGCGCATAAAGCAAAGTAGATGTGCGCTACCACCAATTACCATATCGGCAAATTCAACACATTTCTGCTCAGCAAAACTCGCTGGTAACAGCTCCCTTTTTACCAATGGCTGCATTTGATAATGACGATTCCAGAGGTGCGGGGACGATGTCTTTACAATAAATAATGTATCTTTGAACGCCAAACCCAACTTCTTAACCATCAACGCATAAATTAATCCACCTCGCCATTCGGAAGTGTGGATAACATCAAAACGTCTCTGTCCAATTAACCAGCGGTATGCCGCACTATATCGTCGCTGCCAACTCTGTGAGGGGCCAATTATTGTTTCATCCGTGTGCACCAAATAGTGCAGTGAAACACCAAAATTGGAATATTCCTCAACCCAATACTCAGGTGTTTCATTCTCAACTGTTTCACCTTTTAAGTAGAGCACATGTACTTCATGCCCATGTCCTGCCAGTCCTTTCGCTAGGTGATAGTAGGTTGAAGCAATCCCTCCATTTCTCACCGGACCTAGGATTTCTTCTGTGGCTATACAAACTCTGAGCTTCTGGTCCGACTCAAAACCTGCATAAGTATTTAAATCAGGGAATGATTCTACTGAAAATTTGTCAATCTGCATTCTGTAGGGCCCTCTGCGAGAGGCTAGGCTTCAGAACATCCTCCTTATTGACAAAGTAATCCCATGTAATTTGAATACCGTCCCTTAATGATACCTCAGGCCTAAAGCCCAAGTACTGTTTTGCTTTAGTAATATCCGTATAGTTATGGCGCACTTCACCTGCCCTGAAAGGGTGGTTAGCTATTTCAAGATCTTCATGGCAGCCCGAGACATCCCTTAGTAAACTAATTACTTCGTTAATTGACGTCGGCTGGCCGCTACCCAGCTGAAATACCCCATTTTCTCTCTTTTCCAGAGCCCTAATTATTCCCTGGCAGAGATCGCCTACAAAAATAAAGTCTCTAGTCTGATAGCCATCTCCGTAGACATCACAGACCTGTCCTTTCAGAATATTTTTAATAAAGGCTGCTATCACACTTCCTTTGTGAAAGGAAAGCGGACCATAAACATTAGAGAATCGTAAAGAAGTTATTGATAATCCATAACTTTGAGAATATGCAGAACAGTAGGCCTCTGCTGCAGCCTTAGACGCACCATAAGCCGATGCGGGATTCACTGGCATTAATTCGTGTACTGGTGGATCAGCTTCTCCAATGATCGCCCCACCTGTAGAAGCATTAATGAGATGTTTAACCTCATACCTTCGCATTGCTTCCAGAAGATTGACAGTCCCCTGTACATTTACTTCAAAATTATAGACGGGGTTATTTATTGAATTAATAACACGTGTATCTGCAGCTAAATGTATAACAGCATCAGCTTGCTTTACAGCTTCATCTATATCCCGTTGATTTCTAACATCTCCTCTAATAAATTGGTGAGGTATTCCGGCTAATGCTGCGGTAGTGCCAGTGACCTCATTATCTAAAACTAAAATTTCGTCATATAAACTCAAAGTACTGAGATATTTGACTAAATTTGAACCTATAAATCCACATCCACCAGTAATAAGGATTCGCGTAGACATAGCTAAAGCTACCCACTAGGAAATGGTTTCAGTAACTTCACTAGTTTTTTCCCGATAGGAAATATCGGCAAGTTTATTACCCTTTGTCCAATAAGAAACGCAAGGTATTTTTGTATGATCAGCCCGATCTTGATATTGCATTGTTATATCTGTAATTTCTTGTAGAAGACTATCTTTAATAAGAATCGGCTGCCATCCAAATGAACGAAGTAAATCATTTTTTACATTGAGATCATTTCTCTCTGCCTCCTTCCTCGGGTTTGGCAGATAACTTATTTCACAGTCTGTCAGTGATTGAACTAATTGTGCAAGATCAGAAAGTGATTGCGTTTCCGCCATCTGATTGAGAATCAGTGGCCGTTCACCGAGCTCCGGTGGATGTAAAAGTGCCTGCTCAATACATTTGCAAGTATCAGAGATATGGATAAATGCGCGAGTTTGACCACCTGTGCCATGAACAGTCAGTGGGAAACCGACAGTCGCTTGCATTAGAAATCTATTTAGGACTGTGCCGTAGTCCCCGTCATAATCAAAACGATTTATCAAACGCTCATCCAAACTAGAGAGTTCAGTCTGCGTTCCCCAAACAATCCCCTGGTGAAGGTCAGTAATACGAAGCCTGTCATTTTTCGCATAATACTGAAACATCTGCGAATCCATCGTCTTGGTCATATGGTAAATGGAGCCGGGATTAGGCGGATAAACGATAGAGTCTGAAATTTGACGATTATCAACTGTCTCTATTTTTACATCCAAGTAACCTTCAGGTATTGGTATGGGCTCCTCATGGCCGTAACCATACACTCCCATTGTACCGAGGTGAACCAAGTGAATATCAAGCTGCGTCTCTACAATCGCATTGAGAATATTATGGGTACCACAAATATTATTAGCGATCGTATAATTTTTAGTAGCGCTGCTTTTCATCGAATAGGGCGCAGCGCGCTGCTCACCAAAATGGACTATACTATCTGGCTTTTCCTCCTCTAGGAGATTTACAAGATCGTTAAATTTCTGGGAAACATCCAACTCGACAAAGCGAATAACCTTTCCCGTTAATTCAAACCAGGTATCAATACGCTCTTTCAGTTCTCGAATCGGTGTTAATGATTCTACATTGAGCTCACTATCAATTTTTCTTCTAGAAAAATTGTCAATAATAATAACTTCATGACCTAAATTACTCAGATGTAATGAGGTTGGCCATCCACAAAAGCCATCGCCACCGACTATTATCAGTTTCAAAGAGCCACCTCCACAAGTTTTGCCAACCAGGCCGTTGGCAGATCAATTTATTCAGGGTTGAGGTGTTATCGTCTGCTGCTTAATTGGATAACGTGAATCTTACAAAATCCAATTTATAACACAGGCTTTCCACCTTTACCGATTATACGAGTTAGCATCCGCGCCAACTTTTATAGATTGCACCTTGAATAGTTTTCTCAGAGAAAATAAATTTATTATTTGACAGCTCCAACTTTCACATTTATGAATATTTCCATAGCTTAAGAAAATCAGTGCTAGCTGCGAGCATGTACTCAATAATAAGCAATCTTATTATATTTGATTTAAATCGAGCGCAACTGCACCTATTTGCAGCATGCAAGTCAATATCCACGCCAAAAAACCTGGTTACCATTACTTGGAAAATTAAATGTCTACTTTAGAAATCAATCAGCTGGATAACTTTGAACAAGGGAAGCAAGCTGCATTAGCTGGAGAAATAGACCTGGCGAGAGAGTTATTGCGTCCAATTGCCGATCTCAACCCTTTTCATCCGGCTACTTATTTTCTGTGCTATGCCGAATCAAAAAATGGTTCGATTCTAAATTGTGATAAGTATGCGCTGACCTTCATCTCAAGACATCCACACCATGTAGGCATGAGAATAATCTCCGCTATGCTAAATATAGCTAAAGGAGACATAGATCAAGCTGAAAAAGATATAAAAATAGCAATCAAGTGTAACCCAGAACATAAACGAGCTCTGAAAGTCTTTGACCAAGTCAAACTAATACGAATCGAAAATAATGCCAGAGAAGCGATTGAAATTTTAGACACTTCCCGGTCTCACCCTGCATTTTCAAAACTTTCCCGCTCAAAGGCAGCAAAACAACTGAAGAAAATAGAACCTTTAGAAGATTGGGACAATCATGAATTACAGGCTAAAATCGCATTTTTCCACAACTGCACTAATATACGCCACGCACTAAAGAATTTTGATTCGGATCTCATCACTAGTGCCGTTGAACTCGGCTACTGCTCATGGCCAAGAAAATTACATAAATATGTACAAGGGTGCAATGTTTTAGATGTCGGTTGTGGTTTTGGCGGCTATGCCATGGGCTACCTCTGTGCTGGGGCAAATAGTTATACCGGTGTAGACCCTGCAATGTCTTTAGACTCCAGGAGAGTTCGCAATAAAAGGATAAGAAAGTGGGTTAACGCTCCAATGTCCGGCCAGGACATCATGGATTTGATCCCGGATATTGATCTACGCCAGTGCTCTACCCGCGATCTCGTCGGTATAAAAACCTTTGATACGGTTTGCCTACACAATGTCACTGAGCACCTATTGGAAATAGAAGGTGTGTTTGAAGATATTGCGGGGTTGTTAACCAAAGGAGGGAAAATTATATTTCTGCATCACAACTTTTATGGCTGGAGTGGGCACCATATGCCTCCTCATAATCCATCAGTCTTGGATGAAGGGAATCCAGATCATCTTAAGTTTTGTGATTGGAACCATATTAATATTGTTCGCCATTTGCCACACGACCACTATTTACACACACATCTAAATCGCATTCGAATCGATGAATTACGCGCATTAACACGTAAGTATTTTAATATCGATACCTGGGAACTACAGCCTTCACATAGTAATGTTTTAGAACGTTTAACTCCGGAAATAGAGACCAGAGTAAGAGAAGAAATTCCTGATATTACACTGGATGAAATGAAGACAAATGTTGTTTTTTGTGTAGCTTACGCTAAGTAATTAATTTTCTTTCCGGAGCAAAATAATGTACGAAATTGAAGATGCGGAAATTGCAAGGGGTTGTTATGTACACCCAGAAATATCATTCTCTAAAACTGAAGTCCCCCAGAGCGTATTTGAGACGCCAGGAATGGTTTCGATTGCGGAACGCAAATTACTCTATTCATTGGCGTCAAAAAATTTCCAGCAAAAAGGATATATTGTTGATGCAGGAAGCTTTATGGGAGCTTCTGTAGTTTCTCTCGCGCATGGATTGATGAGTAATTCAAATTTTTCAAACAACATAAATTCAAATATATTGAATAGTAAGCCTATTAGTAGTTATGAATTGGGTTTTCTACCTAAACCTGCAAATGGTTCGGATCGTGTTTGGGAGTGTGACTCACTGACCTATAAGTTTGGTGAATCTTTTGTTCCAATATTAGAAAATAGTATTTCTCCATTTCAGTCATTGATTGAACTAAATATCGGTGATTTTAATGAGTTTTCCTGGCCTGATAATCCAATTGAAATTTGTTTTATTGATGTATGTAAAACTCAGGACCTAAATAAACATGTTTCAGCAGAGTTTATGCCAAAGCTTATTGAGCGCGAATCATTTTTCATTAATCAGGATTTTTTCTTTGATCGTTTACCATGGATTAAAGTAACCATGGGATATCTTGAAGATTATTTCGACTGGTATGGGCAAGTATTTTCAAGCTCAATCTATAAGTGTAAAAAACCAATTCCTAAGGAAGTAGCTGAATACGACCCATTCACCGAAGCTAGCCTAGAGGAATGCTTGAAGCTCCACGATAATCATCCTAAAGAACATCTAACAGATGCTCACAAATTAAGAATGTGCTTATCTCGCTCATATCTTATTGCAATGAAGGGGGATAAAGATGAAGCACTAGATTATCTCAAAGTAGTTGAAAGTGATTATGAGCATATGATGGATGAAAATACTTCTATAGACAGAAATGATCGTTTTCGATTCAACAGAGCTGTTCGGCAAATAAAAAGCGGAATTTTTAGTTGAAAACTAGTATTTGGGATAAATTAGAAAGGTCAGAAGTATAATTTCTGACCTTTTAGTTCAAACTATACTTAAATTTAAGCGGGACTTATATTCATGTCTTTTTCCAAAGCTGCATCAAGTTCATGAGCTCGTTGAAATGCTTTACGCTGAGATAAACGAGTTACATACTCCTGATACTCTTCACGCTTATCTATAGTTCCAAACTGTAACCCCCACCCCAGCTGTGCACCAATATATACATCTGCTGCTGTAAAACGTTCTCCAACAATATACGGGTTTGATTTAATTGCACTAGAAAGCGTATCTAGTGCCAATTTATAATTACCGTAACCCAACATTTGCTGTTTATCTTTAGCCACATCTTCATCAAAGATATATTTATTCACAATGGCGGACTCCAGAGGTCCAGCCGAATAAAACATCCATCGGTAATAATTGGCACGCTCTTCGTTATTTATCGGAGACAAACCTGAATCAGAAAATACATCTGCCAAGTAGACACATATTGCTGCTGCTTCAGTTATTATTTTGTTGTCGTGCACTAGTGTTGGAACTTTCCCCATGGGATTCAAAGCAAGATACTCTTGCGATTTCATGTCTTCGCCATATTCAAGTACTTTGGTTTGATAGGGTACTGATATCTCCTCTAACATCCATCGAACAATACAGCCTCTCGACTGAGGATTCGTATAAAAGATGATTTCATTTGCCATGTCAATATCTCGAAATTATGTGGAGACATAAATTTTAGCTAGGCAAGTATCATTTCTTCGAGAGATTTACATGTCAAGTTATTAAGTAAAAGTACTATCTATTTACTTGGATAATTCACTCGGCTAATTCAACAGTTATATTCTCTGGCCCCAAGAGAAAAGCTAATTTTTTATCTTGATACTCCAATATTCCGCTTCTTGTACTAATTCCTTGCTTCGATAAATACTCTAAAGCTTCATTCAAATTATCTACCTTTAAACACAGATGGTTATAACCGGGCCTTGCCAAGTCAATTAGTGATGGATTAGTTTTAACCACTGGATTTCGGTAGTGAAGTAGCTGTATCTCAAATTTCGGAGATGACTGCTTTAGTACCATCGTAAAGTGATCTGCTTCTACATTATCCACCTGGAGATACCGTGACGCTTTCTCGCCAGTTAGATAATTTTTGAGTAGAAGCTCAAAACCCAGCAATTCAAAAAAACTGACACTTTCCTCTAATTTCGTAACAACTACTGTTACGTGATCTGGGTGTTTAAACATGGATTGAGAGCCTTCAATCTGGATTTAAGTACAAGTTTAGATGTAATTACTTAAGTTTTTTCCAAATACAAAATATACAAATCAAATTTTTGTATTTTCAAGCAGGTTATTACTCAATATATAAGTTAATTTGTTGTTTTGTATTCCAGTTCTTCTAGAGAGTACCGAAATAAATTTGTCACATTATCTTTCAAATGCTAAATATATAGGTTTGCTTATTGTTTTAACGGAGTGAAATGGTGGTCGAAACTTTATCCCTAAGCAGCAGTATAAAGTCCAACATAGTTAAATTATTTTTATTACTCTCAGCTTCTAGCAACTTTGTTTATGCAGAGACAACTATATTTCAAGGTGACATACTTCATTTTACAGCCGACCCGGCGAAGACCAATAAAGCTTATGAATATATTGAGGATGGCGGATTAATTGTCAAAGATGGAATAATTGCAGGGATAATTTCTGAACAACAAATTTCGGAAAAACAAAAAGAAGCAGAGATTGTAGATTATCGCGGCAAGTTAATACTTCCCGGTTTTATTGATTCTCATATTCACTATCCACAGACGGGGATGATTGCGGCTCATGGCGAGCAATTATTAGAGTGGCTTAAAGAATACACCTTTCCAACTGAAAGTAAATTTTCCGACAAAGAACACGCGAAGGAAGTTGCAGAGTTCTTTATTAGTCAGTTGCTAAAGAATGGCACAACATCAGCACTTGTATTTGGTACCGTTCACCCAGAGTCTATAGATGCTCTCTTTGAAATTGCTCAACGGGAAAACATGCGACTAATTGCAGGCAAGGTACTGATGGATCGCAATGCTCCAGAATACCTGCAAGATACGCCCGAAAGTGCATATTCCGATAGCAAGAAGCTAATCGAACGTTGGCATAATAAGGATCGATTGAGCTATGCCATTACTCCAAGATTTGCCCCGACAAGTACTCCTGAACAGCTTAAGCAGGCAGCTAAGTTACTAGATGAATATCCCGATGTGTATATGCATACCCATGTTTCCGAAAATAAGGATGAAATTAATTGGGTAAAATCATTGTTCCCAGAAGCAAACAGTTATCTTGATGTTTATAACATATATGGATTAAATCGGGACCACTCAGTGTTTGCTCATGGTATTTATCTGGATGACCAAGAGATGGAAAGTATGGCTTCAGTAGGTAGCGCTATAGCTTTTTGCCCAACGTCTAATCTGTTTCTAGGGAGCGGATTATTCCCGCTTAATAGAGCTGAAGAAATCAATGTTAGTGTGGGCCTGGGAACCGATGTAGGAGCTGGCACCAGTTTCTCGATGTTAGAGACTATGGATGAGGCCTATAAGGTGATTCAGCTACAAAAATCCATCGGCAATAACACCGGAGTGAAAACCCTCTCTCCATTAAAAGCACTTTACCTTGCTACGTTGGGATCTGCCAAGGCATTAGATATTGATGACAAAGTCGGGAGTTTTGAGAAGGGTAAGGAAGCTGATTTTATCGTAATTGATTTAAAATCCACCGATTTAATGAAATTTAGAATGAAGTCGGCTAGAACCCTCGAAGAGAAATTATTTGCACTTCAGGTACTCGGTGATGACAGGGCTATACATAGCACATATATAATGGGAAATAGAAAATAGTTCATCTAGAACTTGATATCGCGTTACCTATTTTTCGGTATTCTTCTTGTATTCGATTTAGGTTATCAACCCCAAGGTAGTACTCTTCACCATCGCCAAACATACTCTCCCAAACAAAAGGGTATATGGCAATTACCTTGGGGTTTCCTATCGCAAAGTCATAAGCTTGCCTAGCCTGGCTAATTAATTGTGGCTCTGTAATGCTACCGAAGGCTCTATTCGATGTTTTAAAAGCTCTCGGGATAAGATAATAATTTACATCTAAATGTGATGTTCTTGTCATTAGTTTTTCGACTATCTTATTTTGAAAACTTACTCCCACGTAATAATTTACAGCAAATAGATTATATTTTTTTGGTACCATTTCCTCAAAACGTGATTTTCTGACCGTTTCATTCATAAATGTAATTGCTCTTTTTGCTTTTGGAAAACTATCTTTAACTAGTTGAGCGATCTCTTCAAGATAGAGCTTAAGCGTTATGTTACTTAATTTTGAGCGATAAAATGGTTCATCTAGCGGGTCAAAGGCCATTATAATATCGCTAAATGGCTCTAACTGCCTCTTTGCTCTTTCCCAGCGTTCAAGATAATCCTCTCTTTTCCTATAGGTAGGATAACCATCAAAAAATATAGGTGCTAGTTGTATCCAAAGCTTTAATCCATGACTTCTGGCTTCTTTCATTATATCTATGTCATAGTAATATACGTCTACAAAAGTGGTGAATGACGCAACTTGAGCAATTTCATCTATTGTCCAACCGGAATGAAAGAATCCAAAATCCGTTAGGTGCTCTGGCACGATATTACCCGGATTTATAGTTGTCGATGACACAATGTTTCCATGCAAAAAAATGCGTTCTGTTTGCTTCAAGTTAGCGCCCAAAGTAGGGGGGCTACCCTCAGCATGTGTATTTTTAGAAAGAGCATATAAAACAACAAAAGTGAAAATCAATACGCCAAATGCCAAGTGCTTCATCGTTGAAAACATCTTTAATATGAATCCATAAAGTTTCATTAGTTAGTGTAGCAACAAGGTACTCTATATAGCTTTTTATTTTATATGTGAACTTAACTATCAAGTGAGACAGTTATTTTATTTATCGTCCTTTGTATGCAGGTATTAGCTCATATAGCTTATACCTGCTAAATAAATTATTGTGACACCATTAGATACTGTTTTGTTTCAATATCAAAAACAGCAACGCCTCGATTTGGCATAGAGACATACAGAACATTTTTAGCTTGATCTACTGCTGGAGTAAGCAGCATATCCTCCCACTCTTGTTGTATGACACTTAAAAGCAGGGTTCTATTTCCAGTTTCTCTATCTATAGCCAAAAGCTCGATGTTAATTGGTTCATCATCGCTTTCTGTGTGATTGTAATCTTCTACATATATTAGATTACCTTCACTGCTATACGCCAATTCCCCTAATTCATAAACACTTTCTCCAGCACCAATTTCATTACTTGATATGATTTTTGTTATTTCATTTTCCAGATTAAACCCAACAACTTTCCCATGAATATCTGAAATATATATTTCTGTGGATTCTAAATTTATTGATATATGGTTTGGATACCATAACCCCATATCGGGGAAAGAACTAATTTCAGTTCGATCTCCAGACTGCAAATCTATCGATATCAGTGAGCTACTAGAAATAGCGAGTATTCTATCTCGAGTAGTATCTATAGATAGTCCTGTAAGGCCAGTAAAATTCTCTCCAACACCGATACCAGGACCAGAAATAACCGATCTTTCTCCTGTTGCTGGATCTACTTTAATTATACTTTGAGAATTTATTTCTTGGACGTAGATATTTCCGTTTCGACTATCTACTGCCAAATCTTGAAAGTGTCCCTCGACTAGCCCTTCTCCATTATTAGGCCCAGATATAATCTCCCGATCACCAGTTTGTGGATCTATCGCTATTACTTGGTGAATATCATCATATTCAAATTTAGAGTATCTGGATTCTGCATAGCTATGATTGAGTAGAATAAGTCTTTGATTGTACTCATCATATATAAGGCCCGAGTTTGTTGAGAGTAGGGGACCTTTTCCTCTTATTTTTTTTGATATTAGTATTCGGCTTCCATTTTGCTTATTAACCAAAATAATATGCCCTGTTGAGCATGCGCTAATTAGAATTGAATCACCCGTATCAATGATACCATTCTTCGCTTCATCAAAATTGAGGTTTTCATCGCCGATGTCTAATTCTGACGACACTAGCTTTCGATCACCACTAATTAGGTCGATCTCAATCAATCTGCTATGGGTATCAGTGGCATAGGCTAAGTTGACTTCTAGATCAATCGTTAAGCCTGTCAAGTTTTGTAGAGACTCTCCCGAGCCTACACTCACTCCTGATAATTCGGTTGCCTGCCAGGTAGCAGGATTTAACTCCAGTAATCCATCTTCACTTACAACAAAAAATCGTCCGTCGACAATTTCGAACCCCTGATTGAAATAGCCTACTGAACTTCCGTCTTCATAATTAAAAGAGGATATTTTTTCACGCTCACCGGTAATGGGATCTACTTTTACTAAATAACTTGGAAAATAATTTAGCACATAGATATCACCAGAACTGATATCAATAGTAATTTGTGGTCTTTTCCCAAATGACATTGAATCATCTCCTGACTCGGAAATGATATTTAAGGTATTAAATTCACGATCGACAGAAATTAATTGGTCATTTTGGATGATTAAGAAATTACCCGTTCTATCATCAAATTCAGCTCCGACCACATCGGAGAGCTCTGAGGAAATATAATCTTCCTGCATACTTTCCAGATTTAATACCCTAGTAGGGTTAAAGGCATACGCTAGATTTCTATCGCTATCAAATGCCAACGGACCGCAAAATCTGTAGCTATTAAACCCGTCATAGCTATTAACACTCACTGAGGCAGCATCTGGGGAGGTATTCCCATTAACATCTGTTACCTCAATATTAATACTAGTTGTAGAGCCTTCCTCAAGCGTTATTTCAGCTTGCCAGGTTGCAAAATTATCATCCGATGTTGCGTCAATTCCATTTACTGATACCCTGGCAACACCAACATTATCATTTGCACTACCACGCACAACCAGCTGCTCTTTATCACTCCATAGCCCGTCGCTAGCGGGAAAGATAATACTTGCGCTTGGGTATTCACTATCGGTTTCCTCTTTCGGTATCGAAGAGTCGTTGCCCCCTGAAGAAGAACCCCCTCCGCATCCAACCATTAAGTACATCAGGAAGGTTATTAATAAGTAGTTTCTAATAGAGGTTTTCAACATTAATGCTCTTTGATGTAGAGGAGTAATGGCACATATATAGACGGGAAAGCTAACCTCCCTTCACTTAATAAGAGCCACTCGAAAAAATAGATATAAAAAAAGCAGCCGAAGCTGCTTTTTTGTCGCCTGGAAACAGGCCTTACGAGAAAGTAAGAACTGTTTATTTACCGGCCGCCTTGCGAATTGCCTGCAGGGTACGCAGACGCGCTTCGGCTTCGGCCAGCTGGGCTGAGATGCGCGCGTAGTCGACTTCAGACGGCGCCTTGTGCAGGGCGTGTTCCGCTTCTTCGCGGGCCTTCTGCGCGGCGTCTTCATCAATCTCACGTTCGGCTACATCGGCGAGGATAGTCACCATATTAGGTTGTACCTCGGCGTAGCCACCGCTGACGAACAGTACTTCCTCTTCACCACCGGGCTTGATGATGCGCACCGGACCGGCTTTCAGAGCGGTGAGCAACTGGGCGTGACCGTAGGAGAGACCCAGCTCACCCTCGATACCGCTCACAATCACCATCTCTACCAGCCCGGAGAAGAGAGACTGCTCGGCGCTGACAATGTCACAATGTACTGTCATGGCCATAGTATATGCCTCTCTCGATTAGCCCTTGGCTTTGTTGGCTTTTTCCACAGCTTCGTCGATGGTTCCCACCATGTAGAAGGCCTGTTCCGGCATGTGGTCATATTCACCGTTCAGGATGCCCTGGAAGCCACGGATGGTTTCTTTCAGGGAAACGTATTTACCTGGTGCACCGGTGAAGATTTCCGCAACGTGGAACGGCTGGGACAGGAAGCGTTCGATCTTACGGGCGCGGGCTACGGTCTGCTTGTCTTCTTCAGACAGCTCGTCCATACCCAGGATCGCGATGATGTCCTTCAGCTCTTTGTAGCGCTGCAGTACAGACTGTACGCCGCGAGCCACTTCGTAGTGCTCCTGACCGATTACCTGTGGGTCCAGCTGACGAGAGGTAGAGTCCAGCGGGTCAACAGCCGGGTAGATACCTTTAGCGGCGATATCACGGCTCAGTACTACAGTGGAGTCCAAGTGCGCGAAGGTGGTCGCCGGAGACGGGTCAGTCAAGTCATCCGCCGGTACGTATACCGCCTGGATAGAGGTGATAGAGCCAGTCTTGGTGGAGGTAATACGCTCCTGCAGAACGCCCATCTCTTCCGCCAGGGTCGGCTGGTAACCTACCGCAGAAGGCATACGGCCCAGCAGTGCGGATACTTCGGTACCGGCCAGGGTGTAGCGGTAGATGTTGTCGACGAACAACAGTACGTCTTTACCTTCATCACGGAATTTCTCCGCCATGGTCAGGCCGGTCAGGGCTACGCGCAGACGGTTGCCGGGCGGCTCATTCATCTGGCCGTAAACCATCGCCACTTTGGAGTTGGCTTTATTTTCCAGGTCAACAACGCCGGATTCAGCCATCTCGTAGTAGAAGTCGTTACCTTCACGGGTACGCTCACCAACACCTGCGAACACGGACAGACCGGAGTGCTCGGTAGCGATGTTGTTGATCAGTTCCATCATGTTTACGGTTTTACCTACACCGGCACCACCGAACAGACCAACCTTACCACCCTTGGCGAACGGGCAAACCAGGTCGATTACCTTGATGCCGGTTTCCAGCAGTTCGGTAGAGCTGGACTGCTCTTCGTAGGTCGGCGCAGCGCGGTGGATAGAGGAGCGCTCTTTCTCACCGATAGGGCCACACTCGTCAATCGGGTTGCCGAGCACGTCCATGATGCGACCGAGGGTTTCCAGGCCAACCGGTACAGAAACCGGAGCGCCGGTATTGCGCACGGACAGACCGCGGCTGACACCTTCGGATGAACCCATGGCAATAGCGCGTACCACGCCGTCACCCAACTGCTGCTGCACTTCCATGGTGAGGTTCTTGTCCTCAACCACCAGTGCGTCGTATACATTCGGAACAGAATCGCGTGGGAATTCCACGTCGATGACCGCTCCGATCACTTGCACAATTTGCCCGTTACTCATTTCCGGATCCTCAGCTTTAAATTCTTTCTAGGCTGACCATTACTGGCAGCGGATTAAACCGCCGCCGCACCGCCGACAATTTCGGACAGTTCCTGGGTAATGGCCGCCTGGCGCGCCTTGTTGTAGACAAGCTGCAACTGATCGATCAGCTCACCGGCGTTATCGGTGGCGCTCTTCATCGCGATCATACGCGCTGCCTGTTCACAGGCTTTGTTTTCAACTACTGCCTGGTATACCTGGGACTCGATGTAGCGAGCCAGCAATCCATCCAGCAATTCAACCGGATCCGGCTCGTAGAGGTAGTCCCACTCGTGCATGAGTTTTTCATCTTCGTCCTTCGGCAGCGGCAGCAATTGCTCAACCTGCGGCTTCTGGGACATGGTGTTGATAAACTCATTGGATACCAGGAACAGGCGATCGATATCGCCTTCTGCGTAACGGTCCAGCATTACCTTAACTGAGCCAATCAGCTGGTTGGCCTGGGGCGCATCGCCCAGATCGCGCACCGCTGCGACAACCTTGCTGCCGATGGCATTAAAGAAACTGGCCGCCTTGTTACCTACCGCGCAGACTTCGACGTCGACACCCTGCTCGGACCACGCCTGCATCTCGCGAATAGCGGCTTTGAACATATTGACGTTCAAGCCACCACAGAGTCCGCGGTCAGTGGATACCAGGATAAAACCGACCCGCTTGGCCTCGCGCTCTTGCAGGTAAATATGCTGGTACTCGGCCGAAGCGTTGGCGACGTGGCCGATCACTGCGCGTATGCGCTGGGCGTAGGGACGCCCCAGTGCCATGCGATCCTGAGCCCTACGCATCTTACTGGCTGCAACCATTTCCATTGCGGCAGTAATTTTCTGCGTGCTCTTGATGCTGGCAATTTTTGTGCGTACTTCTTTTCCGCCTGCCATAGTGATTTACCTTGTTCGCTGGAAGTTAGATTCCGAAAGAGCGGACACGCCGCTCTTTCGCGCTCTCCAGGGAGTTCTTACCAGCTGCTAGTAGCGACGAACTTCTCGATAGCGGCTTTGAAAGCTGCGTCGATTTCGTCGTTGTAGTTACCAGTGCTGTTCACTTTCTCCATCAGCTCTGCGTGTTCGCTGTTCATATAAGCGAGCAGGGCGGCTTCGAAATCGAGAACCTTGGCAACTTCTACTTCTTTCAGGTAACCCTTGTCGGCGGCGTAAACGGAAACAGCCATGTCCGCGATAGACAGCGGAGAGTACTGTTTCTGCTTCATCAGCTCGGTTACGCGCTCACCGTGATCCAGCTGGGCTTTGGTAGCTTCGTCCAGGTCAGAGGCAAACTGGGAGAATGCCGCCAGTTCGCGGTACTGAGCCAGAGCGGTACGGATACCACCGGACAGCTTCTTGATCACCTTGGTCTGCGCTGCACCACCTACACGGGATACAGAGATACCCGGGTTGATCGCTGGGCGGATACCGGAGTTGAACAGATCGGTCTCGAGGAAGATCTGGCCGTCGGTAATGGAAATCACGTTGGTCGGTACGAACGCAGATACGTCACCGGCCTGGGTTTCGATGATCGGCAGGGCGGTCAGAGAGCCGGTCTTGCCTTTCACTTCACCGTTGGTGAACTTCTCTACGTAGTCGGCATTTACACGCGCGGCGCGCTCCAGCAGACGGGAGTGCAAGTAGAAAACGTCACCGGGGTAGGCTTCACGTCCAGGCGGACGCTTCAGCAACAGGGAGATCTGACGGTAGGCCCAAGCCTGCTTGGTCAGGTCATCGTATACGATCAGGGCGTCTTCACCGCGGTCGCGGAAGTACTCACCCATGGTACAGCCGACGTAGGGAGCCAGGAACTGCATCGCTGCCGGATCGGCGGCGCCAGCGGCTACTACGATGGTGTGATCCATAGCGCCGTGCTCTTCGAGCTTGCGCACTACGTTGGCAATAGAGGACTGCTTCTGGCCCACGGCAACGTAGACACACTTAACGCCGGTGCCTTTCTGGTTGATGATGGCGTCGATCGCCACAGCAGTCTTACCAATCTGACGGTCACCGATGATCAGTTCACGCTGGCCACGGCCAATCGGGATCATGGTATCAACCGCTTTCAAACCGGTTTGTACAGGCTGGTCAACGGACTGACGGGCAATAACGCCAGGCGCTACTTTTTCTACCGCGTCGGTCAGCTTGTTGTTCAGCGGGCCCTTGCCGTCGATCGGGTTACCCAGCGCGTCTACAACGCGGCCGAGCAGTTCTGGACCAACCGGGGTTTCCAGGATACGGCCGGTACAACGACACTTCTGGCCTTCAGCCAGCGCCTTGTAGTCGCCCAGGATTACAGCACCAACGGAGTCGCGCTCCAGGTTCAGCGCCATACCGTAAACGCCGCCTTCGAACTCGATCATCTCGCCGTACATCACATCGGCCAGGCCGTGGATGCGGATGATGCCGTCGGATACGGAAACAATGGTGCCCTCATTTTGGGCTTCAGTGCTCACATCGAGATTTTCGATGCGGCTCTTGATGATTTCACTGATCTCAGAGGGATTCAGTTGCTGCATGCTCTGTTCCTCAAGTCCCCGCTGGCTAACACCAACGGGGAGAGTAATTTAGGAGTTCATCGCCTCGGCGAGCTTGGCCAGACGGCCGCGTACGGTACCGTCGATGACTGTATCACCGGCGCGGATGATCGCGCCGCCCAGCAGGCTCTCGTCCACCGAGCTGTGCAGATGTATTTCGCGTTCAAACTTCGCGCTGAGCTTTTGGCCCAGTGCTTGCGCCTGTGCATCGCTCAAGGCGTGCGCGGAAACAACTTCCACCTCGAGGGTGGCTTCCGCTTGCGCTTTCAGCTCTTCGAACAGTTCGGAAATTTCCGGCAGCAGCTGCAGGCGGTTGTTTTCCGCCAGCAACCGGATGAAGTTCCTTCCGTGCTCGCCGAGTTCGTCTGAACAGATCGACAGGAATTTATCTGCGCGCTCTTCACTGGTGAGCTGGGGATTATCCAGCAGCTCACGCACTTTTTCGTTCTGGCTGACCGCTGCCGCAGTGCTCAGCGCAGTGCTCCAACCACCTAAGTGGGAGGCTTCCTGCGCATAAGAGAATGCAGCTTTAGCGTAGGGCCGGGCCAGTGTGCTGAGTTCCGCCATTGGGTTCCTCGCTTACAGCTCGGCTGCCAGTTTATCGATCAGGTCGTCGTGCGCCTTAGCGTCGATATTGACCGCGAGAATCTTCTCCGCACCCAGGACAGACAGGTCTGCCACACGGCTGCGCAGTTGCTCTTTAGCGCGATTCACTTCCTGGTCGATCTCAGCTTTGGCCGCAGTTTTCAGGCGATCGCCTTCAGACTGAGCCGCTTGCTTGGCTTCATCGAGAATCTGGTTGGCGCGCTTGTTGGCACCATCAATGATCTCGTTAGCCTGATCTTTGGCTTCCTTCAACTGCTCGGCAGCTTTGCGCTTGGCCAGTTCCAAATCTTTCTGTGCGTGTTCGGCGTCAGCGAGACCATCTGCGATCTTCTGCTCACGCTCTTTCATCACGCCCAAAAGCGGCGGCCAAACAAACTTCCAGCAAAACCAGACGAAAAACAGGAAAGTAATCGACTGGCCGATTAGAGTCAGGTTGATATTCACTCCGACACCTCTTGCTCTTTAAATAGGGTTAAGGGCAATTGGAACGGCGTAATTAAACCAGACCAGGAGCTACGGCGAAGATCAGGTACATAGCGATACCAACACCGATCATCGGAACCGCGTCAAGCAGACCAGCCATCAGGAACATCTTGCCCTGCAGAGCCGGAGCCTGTTCAGGCTGACGAGCGGAACCTTCCAGCAGCTTGCCACCCAGAGTACCGAAACCGATTGCGGTGCCCAGGGCGCCCAGACCGATCAGCAGTGCACTTGCGATGTAAACCAGACCTAATGCTTCCATTGTGTTCTCCAAATCAAAGTTAAAGAGTTGTTGTAAAGATCGAAAAAAGGGTTAAAAACTTATTGATCGTGCTCGTGCTCATCGTCGCGATGGTGTGCCATCGCCATGTACACGGTGCTCAATACCATAAATACGAACGCCTGCAGCACGATTACCAGTACGTGGAAAATCGCCCAGCCCATGTGCAGGAGGCCCGCACCAATAAAGCCGAGAACACCAACGCCAAACACAATCGCGATCAGGATAAAGATCATTTCACCGGCGTAGAGGTTTCCGAACAGACGCAGGCCCAGGGAGATCGGTTTGGCGATCAGGGATACTGCTTCCAGCAGGAAGTTCACCGGGATCAGCAGGATGTCAAAGAACAACTTGCCGGTATGGAAAGGGTGCAGAGTCAGCTCTTTAAGGAAGCCGATGGCACCTTTTTCGCGAATACTGAAGAAAATCATCAGCGCAAACACCGCCAGGGCCATACCCAGGGTGGCGTTCGGGTCGGTAGTCGGGACCACTTTAAAGAAGAGGTGATCGTTGCCGGAGATCTTGGCGGCAGCCATCGGCAGCCAGTCTACCGGTACCAGGTCCATCAGGTTCATCAGGAACACCCACACAAAGATGGTCAGAGCCATCGGGGCAACCATAGTGTTGCGGTGGGGGAAGGTTTCCTTAACCAGCTTGTCGATAAAGTCGGTAACCAGCTCCACAAAGCTCTGGAAGCCTGTGGGCTTGTCCACACTAGCCTTCTTGGCTGCGCGGGCAAACAGGAAGCAAAAAATCAGACCGAGGCCGATAGACCAGCCCAGGGTATCTACGTGCAGGGCCCAAAAGCCCATATCCGCAGCTTCCTGGGAGGAATGCGCCATAGTCCAAGTAGACTCACTCAGCACAGAGCCATCGGCGCGGGTATACCCGGCCGGCAGCTTGCCGTAAGTCATGTTTTGCAGGTGGTGTTGGATATACCCCGTCGCGGTTTGAGCTTCGCCTGCCATAGTTCCTCAACAATCGTAAAAGTAAGAATTCTTTTTTCTTATCCACCGGCTAGCGGACCATGCGCGCTACCAAAATCCACTGCACGATTACACAGAGGGCGTAGCTGATAAAAAGCGCCGCGGCATTCAGTGGTCTGACGGTGGCAAACACCGCTGCAAAACCTGCCATGGTCAATATAAATTTGCCGGTTTCCGCGCGGTAGAAATTGCCTACCACGCGATGGGCCGCGCGCGCTCCGCTATCGCGATAGGCGCGCCAGCCAAAATATGCTCCGGGTAGCGCACACAAAGCGCCACCGATAAATACGGAGAGCGCCGTCACCGGTTTGCCACTCAAGTGCAGTACCGCACTGGTCAGCGATATCAGCAGAAGCTGTACCGCGGCAATTCGTAATACCGGGAGTTTTGTCATAGACGGGATAAGCCGACTTTTTTGCGCTGTCCGCCCAAAATTTGGGCGTGCGAATTATGCGGCAACAGCATCGCCGATTCAACCGGCAAATGTCGTCAACTTATTTGATTTTCAGGAGGTTTTGCACGGAATTACTCGCCGCAGTGAGTATTTGCCAACAGTTATTGCGCGCGCCACTAGGACGCGCATTTCCCTGTGGCCTCAGTCCTCGGCGTAACCCAGGTGGGCCAGGATTCCATCCAGCTCTTCCAGAGTGGTGTATTTGAGTACCAGGCGGCCATTGCCTTTATCGTTGTGATCGATAGATACGGGCACTCCAACTTTTTCTGCCAGGCGCTCAGTTAGGCGACGGATATTGGGGTCGGGCTTCGGTTTTTCCGGTGCGGGGGCAGCCGGCTGTTGTAAACGGCGCACCAGCGCCTCAGTCTGGCGCACGGTAAGGCTGCGCTCGACCACTTGGCGCGCAGCAGAGCGCTGGGTGGCACCGGATAGACCGAGCAGGGCTTTGGCGTGCCCCAACTCCAGATCGCCACGCTCCAGGAAAGTCCGTACCTCTTCACTGAGACTCAACAGTCGCAAAAGGTTGGTTACTGCGGTACGGGATTTGCCCACCGCATCGGCCACTTCCTGCTGGGTCAGCTTGAACTCATCCTGTAAACGCTTGAGGGCTACAGCTTCCTCTACCGGATTCAGGTCTTCACGCTGGATATTTTCAATCAGCGCCATAGCGATGGCAGCTTCATCGGAAACGCTGCGCACCAGTGCCGGCACTTTCTCCAGTCCCGCCAATTGGGCCGCGCGCCAGCGCCGTTCACCGGCGATGATTTCATAGCTCTGCTCACCGATACCGCGCACGACGATCGGCTGCATAATGCCCTGGGCGCGTATCGAGTCCGCCAGCTCCTGCAAGGATTCCTGTGGAAAATCCCGGCGTGGCTGGTAGCGGCCGCGCTGCAAAAACTCTATCGGCAACTCCTTCAGCTCACCGTCGACCACGGCGGTTTCGGTTTCAGCTTCACCGGTAGCCTCGGCGATCGCGGTGCTGTTTTTATTGCTGATCAGGTGGGATAAACCCCGGCCCAGTCCTTTGCGTTTGGCGGCCATAGTAATTACCCCTTATACGGCTTCCGCCACAGGGCGGCTTTTCTTATTGGAAGATTGATTGGCGGGATGGCGGCGATTGATTTCGCAAGCCAGTGCCAGGTAGGCAATAGCCCCTTTCGAATGGCGGTCGTAATCCAGCGCCGGCTTGCCGAAGCTGGGAGCCTCTGCCAAACGGACATTGCGCGGGATACAGGTTCGATACAGGCGATCGCCGAAAAACTCCTGCAACTGCGCCGACACTTCGCTGGTGAGGCTGTTGCGCGGATCGTACATGGTGCGCAAGATACCCTCGATTTTCAGGTCCGGATTGGCGGCCTGCTGGATCTGGGTGATGGTATCCACCAGTGCTGACAACCCCTCCAGGGCATAGTATTCACACTGCATGGGAATCAATACGCCGTGAGCTGCACAGAGGGCGTTTACCGTCAGCATATTCAGCGACGGCGGACAGTCGATAATCACGTAGTCGTAACGATTACTCACCGCAGCCAGGGCGCGGCGCAGGCGGGATTCGCGGCCCTCCAGATTCAGCAACTCCACCTCTGCCGCAGACAGGTCACCGTTGCCCGGGATCAAATCAAAACCGCTCTCTGTGGATACAATGGCCCGCTCAACGGGTAATTCAGCGGCCAGCACATCGTAACCGGACACCTCCAGGTCACTTTTATCCACACCACTGCCCATGGTGGCATTACCCTGGGGGTCCAGGTCGATCAGCAATACGCGCCGCTTGTTGGCAACCAAAGATGCGGCCAGGTTGACGCAGGTAGTGGTCTTGCCAACCCCGCCTTTCTGGTTGGCCACAGCAAATATCTTGCTCAAGATTCTTGTCCTTTGTTGTTTCCGGGTGCGTTTGCCCCGACGCCGGCTCGGCTTCGGGCGGCGGCTGTTGTGCCCCACGATAGGGGAGCAGGATTAGGCGGGCGACAAACCCGCCAAACTATCATCTTATTCTGTGCGACAGAGCTGAATCATATGTCGCTCACCGTCGCAGCCGGGCACCGACAACCGGTGCACCTGCTCGACCTTAATGCCTTTTGGCAGAGCGCTCAACTCATCCTCAGGCAGCTTGCCCTTCATGGCATAAAAACGACCCTTGGGTGCCAACATGTGCTCACTGCCATTGACCATATCTTCGATGGAGGCAAAGGCGCGGGACACCACACCGGCAAAAGGCTGTTCTGGCACAAAGGCTTCTACCCGCTCATTGACTACCGTGATATTGGGCAGGGGCAGGGTGCTGGCCACTTGGAACAGGAAGCGGGTCTTCTTGCCATTGCTGTCGAGCAGGGTGATGGCGCGCTCCGGATGCACAATTGCCAGGGGAATTCCAGGCAGGCCGCCACCGCTACCCACATCGATTAAAGAGCCTTCGCCACAGAGATTTACCACACTGAGGCTGTCGATAATATGGCGCTCCAGCATCTGCTCTGGGTCGCGTATGGCGGACAGGTTGTAGGCACTATTCCAGCGGGCAAAAAGCGCCAGGTATTCCAGTAGCTGATTCTGCTGCCGGTCACTGAGTACCACCGACATCTGTGCCGCCGCCTCTAACAGGCGCGGACGAAACTGTTCCATTGAGTGAGAAATGGGTCTATCCCCCAGTAGTCCCGCGAAACTCAAACCCCGCAGGGCCTCGCGGGATACCCTGTGGAAAACCGATTTATACCGCTTTTTTGCGCTTCAGCAGCCCGCGCTTTTTCAACTGGATCAACAGCAGGGATATGGATGCGGGCGTCACACCCGGTATCCGCGAGGCCCGCGCCAGGGTATCCGGGCGGGTCTCTCCCAGCTTTTGCTTAACCTCATTGGACAGACCAGAAATATCGCTGTAGTCGAAGTCCGCCGGGATCGGGGTATCTTCGTAGGCCTGCAAGCGCTCAATTTCCTCGCGCTGGCGATCGATATAGCCGGCGTACTTGGCCGAGATTTCCACCTGTTCGGCAACCTGCTCGTCGGTTACCGCTTCCCCTTTGAGGCCCGCCACATCCTGATAGCCCAGTTCCGGACGGCGCAGCAGGTCCATCAGGCTGTATTCCCGCGCCAATGGCTGCGGCAGCTTAGTCTCTACAGAGGCGGCCTGGGGCGTCTTTGGGTGCACCCAGGTATCTTGTAGTCGCTGGGTCTCCCGAGCGATCTCCTCGCGCTTTTCACTGAACGCTGCCCAGCGGGTATCGTCGACCAGGCCCAATTCGCGACCTTTTTCGGTCAGGCGCAGGTCAGCATTGTCCTCACGGAGCAGCAAGCGATATTCCGCGCGGCTGGTAAACATGCGGTAGGGCTCTTTAGTGCCGCTGGTGATCAAATCATCCACAAGCACGCCCAGGTAGGCTTCATCCCGACGCGGGGCCCAGGCTTCGCGCTCCTGGGCCTGTAGGGCGGCATTGGCGCCAGCCAGGAGTCCCTGGGCAGCCGCTTCCTCGTAGCCGGTGGTGCCATTGATCTGGCCGGCAAAGTAGAGCCCCTGGATAAATTTGGTTTGCAGGGACGGCAAAAGGTCGCGCGGGTCGAAGAAATCGTACTCAATTGCATAGCCAGGGCGGGTGATATGCGCCTTTTCAAAGCCTTTGATGGAGTGCACCAGCTCAATCTGTACATCGAAGGGCAGGCTGGTGGAAATACCATTGGGGTACAGCTCGTTGGTGGTCAACCCTTCAGGCTCGATAAACACCTGGTGGCTATCTTTGTCCGCAAAGCGGTGCACCTTGTCTTCGATGGAGGGACAGTAGCGCGGGCCAATCCCTTCAATCACGCCGGAATACATGGGCGAGCGATCGAGCCCCCCCTGGATAATTTCATGGGTGCGGGCATTGGTGTGGGTAATCCAGCAGCAGACTTGGCGCGGGTGCTGATCGCGGCTGCCCAAATAGGACATCACCGGTGTGGGGCTATCTCCCCACTGTTCCTCCAGCTCGCTGAAATCTACCGAGCGGGCATCAATACGGGGAGGGGTGCCAGTTTTGAGGCGATCGACGCGGAAAGGCAGTTCGCGCAGACGATCTGCAAGGGCAATCGAGGGCGGGTCTCCAGCGCGGCCGCCGGCGTGGTTATCCAAGCCGATATGTATACGCCCACCGAGGAAAGTCCCTGCGGTCAGTACCACTGTCTTGGCGCGAAAGCGCACCCCCGCATTGGTGACAACGCCCACAACCCGTTCACCTTCGACAATCAGGTCATCCGCCGCTTGTTGGAAGATCTCCAGGTTTTCCTGTGCTTCCAGGATTGAACGGATAGCGGCGCGATACAGGGCTCTATCGGCCTGGGCACGAGTTGCCCTTACTGCGGGGCCTTTGCGGGCATTGAGGACCCGGAACTGAATTCCGCCCAGGTCTGTTGCCGTTGCCATAGCGCCACCGAGGGCATCGACTTCCTTCACGAGATGACTCTTGCCGATACCGCCGATCGCCGGGTTGCAGGACATTTGTCCAAGGGTCTCGATATTGTGGGTCAGCAGCAGAGTGGAAGCTCCCATACGTGCCGCTGCCAGTGAGGCTTCGGTACCTGCGTGGCCTCCGCCGATCACGATCACATCATAGGTCTTAGGGAATTCCATAGTGGCTGCTACTGGTTACAACTGGGGGCGCACATTTTATAGGCAGTAGGTATGAGTCAGCAATTGGCTACAAGCATATTCCTGCACTCTAGTTGGTAGACCCTTGTAAAGCTGTAAAAACGGAGACTATCCAGTTCCCTGCATATCGAGCTCTTTCTCTAAGGAAATCATTTTTTTGGACTCTCTTAAGTTTATATAAATGAATAAATGTATTTCTTAGAGAGAGGTTTTTGATTTAGTTGTTTTTATTAGTGCCCGGCAAATCATGTATAAGCAAAAAAAAACCTTATAAATCAATAGGATACATTAATGAAAACATGGGCAATAACCCCTTGGCTGAAGGGGGGGCAACCCCGGTAGATGATTGTGGAAAGCCGGGACAACTTTGCGCGCCTCGTGCTGGCGGGAAAGTTATCATCATAGCATTCGTTGCTTACGCAGGTGTTTATCCCCTTTTTTACTCACACCTGGCAATTTCAGGTTTTAGCTTGTGCGTAGAGGGTGATAAGACTTGGGGGTTAATTGTGCGTAAGAGTGAATATTGTATAAGTCTGTGAGTTTTGTTGCTGTATCTATGTGATTTATAGGTGATTGAAGCAAGTGAAAAGATATCCACGGGAAATCCCCGTGGACATGTATAACTCGATCAGCGCCATATCTTATTTTGCAGAGTTTTTTGCCAGATTTTTTCGCGAATCTATTTAATAAGATCGGGAAAAATTGGGGATTTAATTTACCCGCCCTGAAAGTCGGGGTTAAGCCTGTGTAAAAGAAGTGAGAAATATGTTGGGAAGCTGGAAGGAGAGAAGCGAGGGAGGATAAAGTAGCCTCCCCCTTGGGATAACTTGGAAGTTGGGATGGAGCGTTTACTTACCGATACAAAAACTGCCGAAGATCTTGCCGAGTAATTCATCGGCACTGACGGTGCCTGTAATTTCTCCCAGAGCCTGCTGGGCTTGGCGTAAGTCTTCGGCGAGCAGTTCGCCTGCACCGCTAGTGTGAAGTTGCCGCTGGCCCTGATGTATAAAAGCTTGTGCCCGGCCCAGTGCGTCCAGGTGTCGGCGCCTGGCACTGAATGTTCCCTCTCCAGCGCCGCTGAAACCAATACTCTGTTTTAAATGCTCTTTTAACGCATCGAGCCCGGCACCTGTTTTTGCACTGATGGCAATCACTGGCACGCCTTCAGTATGTGCCTGAAGTCCAGCGCTGTAGTCGGTGAGGTCAATCTTATTCAGTACTAATGTTAGTTTATCGAGATCTCTCAGCTGACTGGTAAATTCTGGCCAAACTTGTGTGGGATCCAGGGAGTGGAGCTGCTCTGCATCCATGACTAGAAGTACCCTATCTGCGCCGTGGATTTCCTCCCAGGCGCGTTCGATACCAATTTGCTCGACTCTATCCGGGGCATCCCTTAATCCCGCAGTATCGGCAAACTGGAGGGGCATACCGTCGATATGAATATGTTCGCGCAGGATATCCCGAGTGGTACCGGCGATATCGGTGACAATAGCGGCGTCGTGTCCGGCCAGTGTGTTGAGCAGGCTGGATTTCCCTGCATTGGGGCGTCCTGCGATAGCAACTCGCATTCCCTCGCGCATTATCGCGCCCTGGCGCGCCTGGGTTTCCACACCCACCATTTGTGCCAGTAGGGTTTCTATATCAGCTGCCACTTTGCCATCGGCGAGGAAGTCGATTTCCTCTTCGGGGAAATCAATGGCGGCCTCCACGTAGATACGCAAGTGGGTAAGGTTTTCCACCAGGTCTTCGATTTTCTCGGAAAACGCGCCCTGCAGTGAACGCATGGCATTGCGCGCTGCCTGGGCACTGCCGGCGTCGATTAAATCGGCGATCGCTTCGGCCTGAGTTAAATCCATTTTGTCGTTGAGGAAAGCCCTCTCGGAAAATTCTCCGGGTCGGGCTTGTCGAGCGCCCAACTCGATAGTTGCTTGAAGTAACTGATCGAGAATCACTGGGCCGCCGTGTCCCTGGAGTTCCACCACATCCTCCCCGGTAAAGGAGTTGGGACCGGGGAAAAAGAGTGCCAATCCCTGATCGATTAACTGCTCTTTGTGGGTAAAGTTCCGGTAGTGGGCAGAGCGGGGCTGGAGGGATTTTTCCCCGCAGATTTGTTGGGCAATTTGCAGGGCTCTTGCGCCCGACAGTCGGATAACGCCGATGCCGCCGCGCCCGGGCGCGGTGGCAACAGCGGCAATAGTGTCGCGATTGAGGCTTTCTTGTGTCATCGGCTGAGTTTACTCGACAGAACGGAAAAGGGCCGCATTAGCGGCCCTTGTTTATTGTGTTGCTGCAGATCGGTACTGGTTAGTACTTACCGGCATCCACCTGTTTATTGATATACCAGGTTTGCGCAATGGTAATCAGGTTGTTGGCGATCCAGTACAGAACCAGACCCGCTGGGAACCACAGGAAGAATACAGTCATCATTACCGGCATCAGCTGCATGATGCGGGCTTGGGTTGGATCAGTCGGCGCCGGGTTCAGCTTTTGCATAAACCACATTGACAGGCCCATCAATACCGGCAGGATAAAGTAGGGGTCCTTCGCCGACAGATCGTGAATCCAGAAAATCCAGGGCGCGTGGCGCAGCTCAACGGTTTCGGTGAGCATCCAGTAGAGCGCGATAAATACCGGCATCTGCAACAGGATCGGCAGGCAGCCACCCATCGGATTGATCTTCTCGCGGCGGTAGAGCTTCATGGTCTCTTCCGCCAGCTTTTGCCGGTTATCCTTGTACTGTTCCTGCAGCTTTTTCATCTGCGGCGCAAACTTGCGCATACGCGCCATGGACTTGGTGCCAGCGGCGGACAGAGGCAGAAGCAGCGTCTTGATAAATACGGTGAGCAGGATGATCGCCCAGCCCCAGTTGCTGACAATATGCTCCTGGATAAAGTGCAGGACACCGAACAGCGGTTTTGCGATCCACCAGAGCCAGCCGTAGTCGACGGTCAGGTCGAGGCCGGGGGAGATTTCTTCCAAACGGTAAACATCTTTCGGGCCAGCGTAGAAAGAAGCGCTCAGCTCGCCTTGGGTGGCAGCGGGGATTTGCACTTGAGGTGCGGTAAAGCCCATGCGGAAGAGGCCGTTGGATAGCTCCTTCAATTCAAAGGTATTGCGCTCGTCCTGGGGGGGAATCCAGGCACTGATAAAGTAGTGCTGAACCATAGCTACCCAACCACCTTCGATGGTTTCGCGGGTGGGGCTTTCAGCAATCTCCTCGAAGTCCTGCTTGAAGTAGTTCTTTTCGTTGGTGCGGATGGCGGCGCCGAGGAAAGGCGACATGCCGAAACCGGTGTCGGTTGCGGGTTCACTGGCATCGCGCTTAATCTGACCAAACATGGCCGCGGACCAGGGCTTGTCACTGGTGTTATCCACCAGGTAGGCCACTTGGATCAGGTAGTCTCCACGCTTGAAGGTGAAGCGCTTGGTGATATTGGCGCCTTCCTGTTGCAGAGTCAGGTCTACTATCAGGGTATCGTCGCCCTCAACCATCGCATATTCGGTTTTTGCCACCTTGAAAACCGGGCGGCCAGCGGCGCTGTCGGTCCCGTTTTTACCGATAAGGCCACTTTGGGCAATATAGGTATGGTTGCGGGTCTGGTTTAACAGGATCAAGGGTTGGTCCGGGGTATCCAACTTCTCTTGTTGTTTGCGCAGCGCCACTTTGACAATATCGCCGCCACGAGGATTGATGAGCAGATCAAAAACGTCGGTGGTGACACTGATCAGCTTGCTCTCGATACTGCTGCCTTCATCGGATGCGGGCACCTGGGAGCGAAGTTGGGGAACATCACTGTCGCCGGTGCTCGGGGGTGTTTCGGCGGGTATTTGGCTTACAGTGTCGCCGCCTGTTTGCACGACAGTTTCGCGGTCGAGTTCAGGAGTGTGTTGCTCTTGAAATGCGTTCCACTGGAAGATAAGTGCCAGGAGAACCGCGAGAATTCCGCCGAGCAGCGTATAGCGTTGCCAATCCATCTTATTACCTAGAGCGTGTTCTTGTGTCTGGTAGGGGGAACCGGGTCCAATCCACCAGGGTGCCAGGGGTGGCATTTTATAAGGCGGCGCAGAGTTAAATAACCCCCTTTTATCGCTCCATGAGTTTCAATGGCCTCTTCAGAGTACCGGGAGCAGGTGGGGTAGAAGCGACATTGGTTGCCTACCCAGGGGCTGGCCAGGTAGCGGTATACATGAATCAGCTTGATCAGTATCCACTTCATGGTCGGGGTTGCGGCTGTCGAGCCCGCTTGGCCAGTTTACGCCAGAGTTTATTCAGTAGTTTCGCCAACTCGGCCTTATCCAGATCTGCGACCCCAGGGCGCGCGAGCACCACGGCATCCAGCGGCGGCAAATCATATTGCTGCAGGCGGAAGGTTTCCCGGGTTATACGCTTGATTTGATTGCGGTCGGAGGCGTTGCGTACATGCTTTTTAGCAATAACGAGGCCGAGACGCGGGTGTTCCAAGGAGTTGGGACGGGCGAGGATCAACAGATGAGGGTGTGCGGCGCGCACCTGGTTTTCATTGAATACCAAGCGATACTGCGCCGCATTGAGCAGGCGCAGCGTCTTGGCAAATCCGAAGCTGCTGCGCACCTGCTGCATAAAGAGATATCTCTAAAAGGGAAGAGATCTTATGCAGACAGTACTTTGCGGCCTTTAGCGCGACGGCGGGCCAGAATCTTACGGCCGTTTTTGGTTGCCATGCGAGCGCGGAAACCGTGAGTGCGCTTGCGCTTCAAGTTGCTTGGTTGAAATGTGCGTTTCATAGTCTTGCTACCTGAGACTTTGTGTTCAAAATTTCTCGGGACCTTTCCCGGCCGCGGCCTGGACTCCGGTCCGGCACAAAGCCGGTGCAGACGGAGCTACGCGCTGCGAAGGCCGCGGATTGTATAGAAACCCAGCAGTGAAAGCAACGCGCTAATCAGGGAAATTCTTTTTGTTGGTGTGCGAGTTCACTGTAATTTTTTACGCCAACTAAACAAGTCGTTGAGTCATCAGGGGTATCTCTGAATGCCCACTGATTGACCCCAAGTTATCCACAGCTTACTGTGGATAACTTTCAGAGGGTTCCCACCTCAATTGTCTAATTGTTGTGCAAATCCTTGATTGTGTGGATCTTTTTGCGCAGTTTTTTCAACAGATGCAGTCTTTCTTGTGGATAACCTAAAGGTGGAAAGGTATACTGCGCCGATCTTATTTGATGGCCCCGGGTGATTCCTAATCCGGCCTTGCCGTCTCTCCTTGGTCTTACCATTTTGGGGTTTTTTGGGGGGTTTCTTGACTGAATCCGTATGGAAGCAGTGCGCGAGCTGTTTACAGGACGAGCTGCCGTCTCAGCAGTTCAATACCTGGATCAGACCGTTGCGCGTCAATCCCGTTAGTGCGGAGGGCGAGTTGCGCCTGATCGCACCGAACCGCTTTGTGCTGGACTGGGTTGGCAATAAATTCCTGAACCGCATTCGCGAGTTGGTGCAACAGTTTGCACCGGGACGCCCTCTGCAAGTGGCGCTCGAGATTACCGCTCGCCGGCCGGCTCGCTTCCAGCGCGGCCATGTAACAAATAATGCCCCTCCGACACCGGTACCGACACCCGTGCCATCGGCACCAGCTCCGCCACCACCTCCGGTGCAGCCGGCAGTGGCACCGCCACCGGTATCTGTGCCGCCTGTTGCCACTGCGCCACCTCCGGTGACTTCACCGCTGGGATCTGGGTTTGGTGCCAGCAGGCCGGTGCCTCATCCCGCTATGGCTGAGGAGGTGACTGCCGAACAGATGACGACAGGCGAACTGGCCCTGACAGATCTGCGACCACCGGCTATGAATGGTATGGCTCGCTCCATACCGGAGCAGCCGGCCAGGCAGGTCGAGGTGGAGGGGGCTATCAAGCACGGCAGCTCACTCAATCGCAACTTTACTTTCAAATCCTTTGTTGAAGGTAAGTCCAACCAGCTGGGCCTCGCTGCGGCACAACAGATTTCTGACAATCCTGGCGGCGCCTACAATCCCCTCTTTATATATGGGGGCGTGGGTCTGGGGAAAACTCACTTGATGCACGCGGTTGGCAACGCGCTGTTGGAGCGCAACCCCAATGCTAAGGTAGTGTATTTGCACTCCGAGCGCTTTGTTGCAGATATGGTGAAAGCGCTACAGCTGAATGCAATCAGCGACTTTAAGCGCTACTACCGGTCTGTTGACGCACTGTTGATTGATGATATCCAGTTTTTTGCCGGTAAGGAGCGCTCTCAGGAGGAGTTTTTCCATACCTTTAATGCTCTGCTGGAGGGTGGTCAACAGATTATCCTAACCTGTGATCGCTATCCGAAAGAGATCGACGGCTTGGAAGAGCGCTTGAAATCCCGCTTTGGTTGGGGATTAACGGTGGCTGTAGAGCCTCCGGAGCTCGAGACCCGGGTAGCTATTTTGATGAAGAAGGCCGAGCAGGTGGGTGTGGACTTACCTCACGACTCCGCTTTCTTTATTGCGCAGCGTATTCGCTCCAATGTGCGAGAGCTCGAGGGTGCACTGCGCCGCGTAATTGCCAATTCGCAGTTTACCGGCCGCGCTATTGACGATGTCCTTGTGCGCGAAGCACTAAAAGACCTGTTGGCCCTACAAGATCGACTGGTCAGTGTGGATAATATCCAGCGGGTTGTCGCTGAATACTACAAAATTAAGGTGGCGGATTTGCTCTCCAAGCGGCGCAGTCGCTCGGTGGCCCGTCCCCGCCAAGTCGCTATGTCCCTGGCCAAGGAGCTGACCAATCACAGCTTGCCGGAGATCGGCGATGCCTTCGGTGGTCGCGACCACACAACAGTACTGCATGCCTGCCGCAAAATACGTGAGTTGCAGGAGTCCGACGCGGATATTCGCGAGGACGTTAAATTGCTGACACGGTCGCTGACCACTTAATCGAATAACTGACAAAACAAGGCGAAACTACCGATGAAATTCAATGTGAGCCGGGACGCCCTTCTGAAGCCGTTACAACTGGTGGCCGGTGTTGTTGAGAAACGCCAAACACTGCCAGTCCTGGCCAATGTGTTGATGCAGTTACAGGGCCAGGAACTCTCCCTGACCGGTACTGACCTGGAAGTGGAAATTGTCGGGCGTCTCGGTGTAGACGGTGTAGAAATGGAAGGTGAGGTGACCGTTCCCGCACGCAAGCTGCTGGATATCTGTCGCTCTCTGCCCGATGGTGCTGAACTAAAGTTTGAGCGCGATGGTGAGCGCCTGATACTGCGCAGTGGCCGCAGCCGTTTTCAGCTGTCGACTCTGCCCGCAGCGGACTTCCCGAATCAGGAAGAGGCCAGTGCACAGACCCGTTTCGATATCTCCCAGCGCGAGATCCGCCGCCTGATAGAAGCCACTAGTTTTGCTATGGCTCAGCAGGATGTGCGCTATTACCTGAATGGTTTACTGCTTGAATGCCGCCCGCAGCAGCTGCGCGCGGTTGCTACTGATGGCCACCGCTTGGCACTCTGCGATCGCGATGCCCCCGGCCTGGATGTCTCCACGCCTATCCAGGCTATTGTGCCGCGCAAAGGCGTACTCGAGCTGGGTCGTTTGCTTGAGGACAGCGATGCACAGGCACAGGTGGTGCTGGGTAACAACCATATTCGTGTGGTTAGTGGTCAGTTTACTTTCACCTCTAAATTGGTAGACGGCAAATTCCCTGACTATGAGCGCGTGTTGCCGCGAGGCGCGGGCAATGTGGTTTATGCGGATCGCCAGGGATTGCGCCAGGCCTTCTCCCGAGCGGCGATTCTCTCCAACGAGAAATACCGCGGGGTGCGCCTTCAGGTTTCTGAGGGGCTGCTGCAGATTGTTGCCAACAACCCGGAGCAAGAAGAGGCGGAAGAGCAGATGATGGTGGATTACGTGGGTGAGCCAATGGAGATTGGCTTTAACGTTTCCTATCTGCTGGATGTCACTGGTGCTATTCACAGTGACCAGATCCGTATCAGTCTGGCGGATGCCAATAGCAGTGCTCTGCTGCAGCAACCTGAAGAAGGTGATGCACTGTACGTGATTATGCCTATGCGCCTGTAAGGCAGCCCACCCATTGCTCTTTTCTGAATGGATTGAGGCTACCTCCCCGCTCGGTGGGGTAGCCGATAAACAAACCGATGCCTGTGCATCGCGCTCTTCACTCTGGGGGAGGTGTCTGTGGCGCTGACCCGTCTTCTCTTATCTAATTTTCGAAATATCTGCTCTGCGGATCTCAAGCTGGGTCCTGGCGTTAATGTGTTTTGTGGTGCGAATGGCAGTGGCAAGACTTCACTGTTAGAGGCGGTACATATGCTGGCAACCGGTCGTTCCTTTCGCTCTCGCCTGCATAAGTCGGTTATTCAGCGTGATACTGGTGGGCTTACGGTTTTTGCCCAGCTCGATACAGGTTTTAACTTGGGGGTAGAGCGCCTCGCAGATGGCTCGGGCAGAATCAGGGTAAACCAGGCTCCAGCGGAATCCAGCTCACAGCTTGCTAGTTGCCTGCCCCTTCAACTGATAAACAGTGAAAGTTTTTCTGCACTTGATGGTGGCCCCGGCGTTCGGCGTCGGTTACTGGATTGGACAGTGTTCCACGTGGAACATTTATTTGCCCAAGAGTGGAAAAATTATCAAATCGCACTGCGGCAGCGAAATGCTCTCCTGCGTCGTGGTAAAATCGATGAGGCCAGCATCGGCGTATGGGAAGAGCAGTTGGCCCTTAGTGGCGAGCGTGTAAACGATCTGCGATTAGCTCAGTTTTCTCAATTACAGACCGCTGTTTCACAACTTCTCGATGAGTTACCACAGAGCTTATTGAGCCGTGTTGATATGAGTTACCGTCGTGGCTGGCGTAAAGAAGTTGACCTGCGTGGTGCTCTATCTGAATCACGGGAATCAGATGTTTCACAGGGGCATACGCGTATTGGTCCCCATAGGGCGGATATTCGTTTTACCGTAGCCGGTGAGTCGGCCCACAATATCCTATCTCGAGGCCAACAGAAGATGTTGGTGTGTGCGGTGCGCACGGCCATGGCAGAGGTAGTCTGTAGGCAGGGGGATATGCCAGTATTCCTGGTAGATGACTTGCCGGCAGAGCTGGATGACAGTAACCAACAGATTTTTGCGCATTGGGTTGGGCGTTGTGCCAGCCAGGTGCTTGTAACCGGAATTGAGGAGGGCACTACAAGCCGCCCCTGGCGGCAACTAGATGCCCCTTGGAATTGCCCGAAAGTGTTCCACGTGGAACATGGGAAGATCAGTGCCGAAGCTTCGGCCGCACAATAAGTTTAATGGAGCGAATAAATGTCAGAGCAGCAAAGCTATGACTCAAGCAGTATCAAGGTATTAAAAGGCCTGGATGCGGTGCGCAAGCGCCCCGGAATGTATATTGGTGATACCGACGATGGCACCGGTCTGCACCACATGGTATTCGAGGTGGTCGACAACTCCATCGATGAAGCGCTGGCCGGCCACTGTGATGAGATCCGTGTAACCATTCACCCGGATGAGTCCATTTCCGTATCGGACAATGGCCGTGGTATCCCGACAGAGATTCACCCGGAAGAAGGGGTTTCTGCAGCAGAAGTGATTATGACCGTCCTTCACGCGGGCGGTAAATTTGATGACAACACCTACAAGGTCTCCGGCGGTCTGCACGGGGTAGGGGTATCGGTGGTAAACGCTCTGTCCAAGGAGCTGAAGCTGACTATCCGTCGCGGTGGCAAGATCCACGAGCAGACCTACCACCACGGTGTGCCCCAGGCACCCCTGGAAGTTGTGGGTGATAGCGATACCACCGGCACCACAGTGCACTTTAAACCCTCAGAGGACACCTTCAGCAATATCGAATTCCATTTCGACGTGCTGGCCAAGCGCCTGCGCGAGCTGTCCTTCCTGAACTCCGGTGTGCGTATCGTCCTGAAGGACGAACGCAGTGGTAAGGAAGAGGTCTATGAATACGAAGGTGGTTTGAGTGCCTTCGTGGAGTTCCTCAACCAGAACAAAACCCCGATTAACAAGGTTCTACACTTCCAAAGCCAACGTGAAGACGGCATAGCAGTAGAGGTGGCATTACAGTGGAACGATAGCTTCCAGGAAAGCATCTTCTGCTACACCAACAATATTCCCCAGCGCGACGGCGGTACCCACCTGGCGGGCTTTCGTGCAGCCTTGACCCGTGGCCTGAACAGCTATATCGAGCGGGAAGGCCTGGGCAAGAAAGACAAGGTGAACACCACTGGCGATGACGCAAGGGAAGGTCTCACCGCGATTATCTCTGTGAAGGTACCGGACCCGAAATTCTCCTCCCAGACCAAGGACAAGCTGGTTTCATCCGAAGTGAAACCCGCTGTAGAGCAGGAGATGGGCCACCACTTTACAGACTACCTGATGGAGAACCCACAGGAAGCCAAATCTGTCGTCACCAAGATGATCGACGCGGCCAAAGCCCGTGAGGCGGCCCGCAAGGCCCGCGAAATGACTCGCCGCAAGGGAGCGTTGGATATTGCCGGCCTGCCCGGGAAACTGGCGGACTGCCAGCAAAAAGACCCGGCACTATCTGAAATTTACCTGGTGGAGGGTGACTCCGCCGGTGGTTCAGCCAAGCAGGGCCGCGATCGCCGCACCCAGGCGATCCTGCCGTTGAAAGGTAAGATCCTCAATGTGGAAAAAGCGCGCTTCGACAAAATGCTCTCCAGTGCCGAAGTGGGTACCCTGATTACCGCACTGGGCTGTGGCATCGGCAAGAGCGAGTTCAACCCGGACAAACTGCGTTACCACAGCATCATCATCATGACCGATGCTGACGTGGATGGAGCCCATATCCGTACCCTGTTGCTCACCTTCTTCTTCCGTCAGATGCCGGAGCTGATCGAGCGGGGTCACATCTACATCGCCCAGCCGCCGCTGTATAAGATCTCCAAAGGCAAACAGGAACAGTACCTGAAGGATGAGGGCGCTCTAACCCAGTTTCTCACCAACGCCGCCCTGGAAGGCGCCACTCTGTTTGTGAACCCGGATGCCCCTGGGCTTTCTGGTGCCTCCCTGGAGAGCCTGGTAGGCGAATACCGCAGCGTACTGGCGACAATCGACCGCCTTTCGCGTCTGTACCCCGAGGAAGTGCTGCGCAGCATGATCTACCTGCCCAACTTTTCTCAGGAAGACCTGCAGTCCCAGGAGAAAGTCGCAGCTTGGAGTGAGAAGCTTCAGGAGAAACTCGGTGACGAAGAGAGTGGTGGAACCCGTCGTCACGAAGTGACGGTTCAGGAGAACACCGAGCGCGGCCTATTCCTGCCCCATATCCATATCGTGGCCCACGGTGTCGGCAGTGACTACCTGATTAACCACGAGTTCTTCGACTCTGCGGAGTATGCGTCTATCTGCGCTCTGGGCGAGAAGATGGTGGGTTTGTTAGAAGAGGGCGCCTTTATTCAGCGCGGTGAGAAGCAGCACCCTGTTGGCAGCTTCCCTGAAGTGATGGACTGGCTGATGGGCGAGAGCCGCAGAGGCTACGGTATCCAGCGCTATAAAGGACTGGGAGAAATGAACCCTGAGCAGCTTTGGGAAACCACCATGGACCCGGAGAGTCGCCGTATGCTGCAGGTAACCGTTGAAGATGCTATCGCAGCAGATCAGATCTTTACCACCTTGATGGGCGATCAGGTGGAGCCCCGCCGTGACTTTATCGAGACCAACGCATTGGCGGTGGAAAACCTCGACGTCTAATTGTCATTTTTCCGAAAATCCCACAGTAACTCCGCGAAAGGGGAATTACTGTGGGTATTTTTTCCGCTTAAAATAATTAGCCGCAAATTCAATATTTTTGTTTTTCGTCCCGTCAAAAAAGCCTCGTCGATCAGATACCCTCCTTTCCGTTAAAGCCTGAAATTACTGACAAACAATTAAAGTAAACAATAAAATTCTTGGTAATTTTTGGCCAAGCAATATTTTTGCTGTATTTTTAGAAAGTAAAAAATTATAGATGTTCTTCCTACTTATCTATTTCTACGAACAAATAAAATTAGGCGGACCATAAGACTTATGGGGAACTTCATCTCTTCTATTCTCGACGATACTCGTCGTTTGATAGCTATCAGTGGTGTGATTGCACTAGCTTTATACGGTTGCACAAGCACACAGAAATTAGTGAATTCCGAGTGGTATGAAATCGAAACCGAACATTTTCGGATCGTTACCAATGACAACCCCAAGCAAGTTGAAAAGCTGGCAATAGACTTAGAACGATTTCGGATTTTCGCGAAACGATATATCAAGTATTCAGCAGATCAACAGAAGCTGACCATTTACGCTCTGGATGACCGGCTCAGCTTTAAAGGAGTTAGTGGTAGTGAGTCATCTAGAACTGTCATTGGACAGTTCCATAATACTGCTTATGGGAGTTTTGCATTACTAAACCTAAACGGAAATCGTGCCCTTCCTGACAATCCGGCCCGTCAGACGTTGTTTCATGAATATGCGCATTTTTTGACCTACAGTGGAAGCCAGCACCTCTACCCCTACTGGTTTAGTGAAGGTATTGCTGAGGTATTTTCCACTGTAGATTTTGATGAAAATGCAAAGTACAGCTTTGGGAAAATACCGGTTGATCGAGCGATTAGTCTTAATCGAGCGAGAGAGTTGTCTCTGGATAAACTCCTTTCAGCCACACCTGGCTCTCTGAATGTAAGAGATACCGAGGCACTTTATGCCAGTGGATGGATGTTAGCTCACTGGATGATTTTCGATACGGATAGAAATAAAGCCTTAAATGAATATTTGGAGGCTTACAACGCCGGCGGTGATCCAATTGCGAGCCTACCTGAAGCTCTGGGAATGACTTTTGAAGAACTCAATGAGCAGTATAAGAAACTGTCGAGAAGTCATTTCAATTATTACGAGGGGGAGCTTTCTGATAAAGGTATCGTTAAATCCCCCTCCGTTAACCTGATGGACAGTAGTACCGCAGTCGCAGAGCTGGCCTACTTCATGGCAATTTCAGAGCAGGGTTCCGAAGTACTAGAGAAATATATTGCCTATGCAGATGAAAAGCAGGCTTCTAGCCCATCGTTAAATTCGGCACTGGCCATTGCTCTGACAGGCGAAGGAAATTATTCCCAAGCTGAGGAAGTCTTAAACTCTATTCCGGCGCAGTACCACGAAGAAACCTGGTATCTTGAAGCCCAGGCAAAAAATGATCTATCGGCTGCCTTGGCGGAGGAGGGGTTCCCCAACCCTGGAAATATGAAACGTATCCGGGATAAATATGTTCAACTAGTTAATGCCAGTGGGGAAGTACCCGCGTACTGGCATGAACTGGCGATCACAATGCAAGTTTTAGGGTATCCCCGCCAGAAGTATACGGAAATACTAGAGCAGGCGTATTTACGTGCACCGAGAGAAACAGGAATCGCTTGGTGGTATGTGCTGGAGCTTTACCTAGACCGAGATAAAGATCTCTTCGTAAAAGTCTCCCAACCGTTATTCATGCAAATTACAGAGGAGGGCTCGCGGGCGCAGTTGCAGTCGATGCTGGATGAGTTGGAGAAGGAAGAGGGGTTGGAGTTCGAGCCTGAGATCAGTGGTTTGGGTCAATTAATGTCAACTTACAGGAAGTACTCAGGAAACAAAGCCCTGGCAATGGCTGCGGACTATCGTGGCGCATTTGTGGCAGGTTTTAACGAAGATGGCGGAGGCACCCAAGCTGAGGCGAATCGAAGTGCTCTTCTAGCCTGTGAGGAACAGCGAAAGCAGTACCAGATAAGGGACCGTTGTGAACTCTACGCGGAAGGTGAGGTGTTGGTGAATTCAACTACAAGGATGTAACTATCTAGTAGAAGTTAGGGAAGACGCAAAGTAGGTAGTAATAGAGCTTACTTTGCGACAATATAAAGCTTGGTGATGAGAGTGGATGAACCGATTACCCCATTACCAAGTATCCACTCTGACAATTAGCTCCCAGAACATTGGGGAGTGGCCAGCACAAATTATGGCCAAAAAGCGTGTAAATCAGTATTGAGCCATCACTAAAGTCACAATACATCCCATCACTTTTAGAAAAATATCAATCGATATAGTTAAGCCTTGCCTATTAACTTATCATTCAGACGGCCAAACAATTCCACGATAAACTCTCTAAAAACCTTAAAACGCATAACATTGCGATGCTCTGGGTTGGAGACTAGCCACAGTTCATGCAGGCTGGATGGGGCTGCCCCAGGGACCCGAATGACTCCTTCAGCACCATCTGCAAGAAAGCAGGGCAGCCTGGCCAGCCCCAGTCCACTCTTAACTGCCTCTAGCTGTATCAAGCCGTGATTAATCTGGTGCTGATAAGGCATCTGTGGATAGGGCGTGTCTTTGGCCCAATTCAATGTGGCGTCATCGCCACTCCAGCCTAGCCAGTGGCCATCGTCAGGTACAGATTTCTCGATATACCCCGGAGAACCGTAACAGCAACTGGGTAGGTCGGCGAGCTTGCGAGCAACAAGTCGATCCGAAACATCGACGTCGCCTTTGGGGAGAATACGAAGTGCTATGTCGGCTTGGTGACTTTCCAAATCGAGAACGTGGCTAGTAACCAGTAGCTGTACGTTGATCTCTGGATACGTACGTGAGAAGTCATTTAGGTAGGGGATAATTAAGTGCGATGCGACTACATCCGGCATAGTGATGCGAACTTCCCCGGAGAGCTGGTTACTCCCCCCCTGTAAATGCTTCTGCGCGGCATTTAGATACTGCTCTGCCGATTGGGCGTAGTCGAGCATCGCTTTGCCATCCTCCGTCAGCTGATAGCCTTTGGAGCTGCGATAAAACAGCTTGGCCTGGAGCTTTTCTTCCAGGGCATCAATACGGCGAGAAACTGTGGAATGGCTGACTTTAAAGTCGTCAGCAACGCTGCGAGCGCTCTTACTCCTGGCTACCGCGATAAAGAACTGGATATCTCCCCAATCTATGGACTCTTTATGCAACACACTGTCCTATTTTGCTGTATTCCGTTGCATATAGTGTCCAGTTAATCTGTCTCCCGTCAATAGCACTCCCGTAGAGAAACCCAGGAGATCAGAGATGAAAGAAGCCCAAGTAAACCGAGAAATCGCAATTAACCGCCCAATTGATGAGGTCTGGAAAGTCCTCGCCGTTGATTTTGATACAGCTTACGAGTGGATGACGTTAATCCCTCACTCCTTCGCTAAGGAAGGAAAACCTGTTGAAAATGCGAGTGTAGAAGGCCGGGTTTGTGTGCTGACAAACAAGAGACCGTCGGGTCTTGTCGCAGATGAAACTATTACAAGGTTTGATGAGAAAAACTATGAACTGGATGTCTCGGTTGAAATCAAAAATACGCCACCGGGATTCCCCGTTAAAAAGAGTTTATCTCAATTTAAATTAAGCCCCTCTGTTGGTGGAGGCACAACAGTGAATTTCACTGCAAATATGGAGTTAAATGCTTTAGGAGGCGTGTTGAGTCCTGTGGTGAAGAAGATGACTGGATCTCAATTTGAGCAAATGCTGAAGGACCTGAAAATTTACATGGAAAAAGGCGGTCATCTTGCAAAAGGGGCAGTCGCCTAGCCTATCGCATGATAAGTAATCTAAGGACTCTCCTGGATTTACGCGGAAGTAAATAGAAGAGTCTCCTTCTTGAAAAAATACAGCGAGTCGAGACTCGCCTTTTGTAATAGATTTTTTTATTCGGTAAATACGCAAAAAGTATTCACTTTATAAACGGCTGGGATAGAAGGCCTTGTTAAAGAAATAGGCGAAGTACGCTAGTCCTCGCCGAGTATTCCACTCTATTTTTCCAACAGCAATCCGCACTCCCGGTGCTCCTCACCTTTAGTCGGATCAAAGTAAATATCGTTATCGGGGAGATCATTCTCATAAACATACTCTTCCACATCGATTTCCTTCAGGTGGAACATCGGTGCCACTCGAATAGTACCGTGGTTGCCCTGGGTGAAAATATCCAGGTTTTTGCGGTGCGAATTCTGATCGTGGCGGATACCGTTTAGCCATACATCCGGCTGCAATTCCTGCATAGCGCGGTTAAACGGCTCCAATTTAACGGTCCTGGAGAAGAAGTCATGCTCTGGGGTGTCCAGCTGCGGGATTCCCCCGTACACAGCGTTGTAGTGGGCCGCGGACATCTTCGGTGAGTAGGTGCGCAGGTTCAACTCGAGAGATTTGACCACGTTTTCGATATGGCGATAGGTTTCCGGGGTGTTATAGCCATGATCCACCCAAATTACCGGGATATCCGGTTTGGCGCGGGTAACCAAGTGGAGAAAGGCTATCGCCAATGGGCGGAAATTAGTAAAAACCACCGGGTTCTGAGCGTGTTCCATGGTGAACTGCATAATTTCACTAGGCTTGGCGCCAGCGAAACGCAGGTTCATGGACTCCAGATCCGCATCGTGATGAAAGGTGCGTTCTAGAATAGGCTGTAAAGTTTGGCTGGAAGCGTTGCGTCCCATAAAAATTCAGCGCTCAGGAAAATTATGATGGGAGGCATGCTACCCGGTTCAAGAGTCGCGTAGAAACAATAAAAAGAAGTGATTCAATAAGCTTCAGTTATAAGGGAAAGACTATTCAATGGGCATAGTGCGGCAAATTTTATCTTGCAGATGCCCTGGGGCACTGCATGGAGATTGAATGCTGGCCATACTCCACGTTATAGCTGCGCTCCACCTCCACAAAACCATGCTTTTGTAGAAAGTATCGAGTGCGAAGATTCTCACGAAGTACTTCAGCCTTTAGTGGGTAACGCCGGTCACGAATTGAAGAAATGAGGTTAGTGCCGATTCCACAACCGCTAAATAAAGGACTGACACAGAGGTGGGTGACGGTACCGTCACCAAGCAGCGTGATAAAGGCTTCCGCAACAGCATTGTTGCGATCGGTATAAACCAGGCATTGAGTGGCATTATGGCAGTCTCTACGAAATTGAGCTATACGGTCCACCCAAAACTGGCGGGGTATGGAGGGGTGGGAGTTCGCTGATGCATGTAGCCAAAGTTGCTCCAACCTGTCCAGCTCTTTGAGTTTTGCCTTTCTAATCATGGGCACACCCGAAGCGGATACGTGAGCCCAATACTAGTCAGATCGAAGAGTAGATCCTAGAAAACATCTGCTTATAAGCAAAACCTTAAAGTTGCAGGCACACCAGCGAAGTTCGTGACGCTAAACAGCAAAAAGAAGAGTGTAAATAAAGTGAAATGGGAATGTTAAAATACAATCATTCGTATTTATAAAAACAATGACTCAAGGTTACTAATAATCCTTGGAGGGTTCATGAAGCACATTCCATTTACACCCCTGGTCTTTACGATAGCCACTCTTATTGCTGCGCCGACTTTAGCCGAGCAACAGCTGGAGAGCGTAACAGTAATCGGCGACTCCTCATCTATTTCCAAGTTGCCTGGCTCTGCACACTTGGTTGATGCTGATGAGTTAGCCGAGTTCGAGTTTGTAGATATCAATCGCATGATGCGCTCAGTTCCTGGGGTCTACATTCTTGAAGAAGATGGCTACGGATTGCGTCCGAATATCGGGATTCGCGGTGCCCAAGGGGGACGCTCCGCCAAAATTTCCTTGATGGAAGATGGAGTGTTAGTGGCTCCGGCTCCTTACTCTGCACCAGAAGCTTATTATTTCCCCAGTGCGGGCCGCATGAATGCAATTGAGGTGTTGAAAGGCCCCGGATCTCTGCAATATGGCCCGTTCACCGTGGGTGGTGCAGTCAATATGTTGAGCACACCTATTCCCACTGCCAGTGAAGGTATGGTGCAACTAGAGGCTGGAGAATTCGGTGAGACCCGTTTGCATGCTCATTATGGCGCCAGTACAGAAAATACTGGCTGGTTGTTGGAAACACAGCAGCAGTATGCAGATGGATTCAGACAAATCGATAGTGCCGGCAGCGCAGATATTACTAAAGAAGACTATCTATTAAAGGGTCGTATCAGTTCCGATAGAGACGCAACTTATCGCCAGCAGTTGGATATCAAGCTTCAGTACTCCGAAGAGGAGTCTGGCATGAGTTATCTGGGCCTAACGGATGCCGACTTTAAGAAAGATCCGAACCGTCGATATGGTATCAGCGCCCTGGATGAAATGCAGAATCGCCACAGCACTATCCAGCTGAACCACAGTATCGAACTGAGTGACAGCTTTACCCTGCATACCCAGGCTTACTACAACAAGTTTAAACGCGACTGGTTTAAGGTCAGCGAGGGTGAATTGATAGATGCTGTTAATACCGGCGGCAGTGTTGATGGAGTTTTAGACCCTCAAGCGGTTTTGGATGGCACTGAAGATTACACCTTTGGTGTTAAGCACAACAATCGTGAGTACGAGGCCAAGGGCCTGCAGATCAGTGCCGATTGGCGATTTAATACTGCTTCCGTTAGTCATGAGCTGTCCTTTGGAGTGCGCCAGCATCGAGATGAGGTGGATAGATTCCAGCCTGTGGAAAACTATGAGCAGGTTAATGGCAAATTGGTGTATCTGAGCACAGATATTCCCGATACCGCTGAAGAAAGCAGCAATAACCGTGTTGAAGAAGCGGATGCAACTTCGTTCTTTATCTACGACGATATCCAGCTGAGCGATAAGCTGACTCTCACTGCTGTTCTTCGTTACGAGGATATAGAGACCGAGCAGCAGCGTTATAACGACGCCGAGCGTACCGAGAAGGGCAGTTATCGCACCAATCAGGTGGATGAATGGCTGCCAGGTTTGGGACTTGTTTACCAGGCAAGCGAACAGTGGAGCCTGCTGGCAGGTGTGCACCGTGGCTTCGCCCCTCCCGGCGCAGGTGCAGCCGATGGCCAGGGGCCGGAGTTATCCACAAACTATGAATGGGGTGCTCGCTTCGATAACGGAAGCCTGAATGCTGAATTGATCGCCTTCTACAGTGACTATGAAAATGCTGTGCAAAACTGTTCGGTGGCGGTGAAATGTCCCAATGGTGCCGAGAGTGGTACCTACCAGTTGGGTGAAACAGAAATCAAAGGGCTGGAAGCTACGTTTGGAAGTGAGTGGATGCTCACAAACGGTTGGATACTACCGGTGCGGGCAACCTATACCTTTACTGATGCAGAAATCAGTGAAGATAGTGACGGTAATGACCTGCTTGCCGGCGACAACCTCGAATACCTCCCAGAAAATGTCTTTGCGATATCTGCGGGTCTGGATAGCGGCGCTGCTTGGCGTTTGTACCTGACTGCAGCTTATCAGGACGAGATGTGTGTTAATACCCAATGCAACCGGGGAGATACCGACCAATTTGATTATACCGAGTCACTTTGGGTTGTAGATGCTGCTGCGCATTATGATTTCATGGATGACCTGACCGGTTACCTGAAAGTGGATAATCTGTTGGATGAGCAGGTTATTATTAGTCGCAGTCCAGATGGCGCCCGTGCAAACAGACCCCGCACTGCTACTTTAGGCATGAAGTATGTCTTTTGACCTGAAGTAGGCTCATCGATCTGAGAACAAGGCCCCGGTCATTACCGGGGCCTTGTGGGGTTCATGAGCACCTACTTATTGGTGTTTCCCCCGAGATGTACAAAATGAGCTTTTAGGTAGTTGGTTTCCGGAATTGCTGGATGCACAGGGTGATCGGCCCCTTGACCACCACTGGCCAGAATTGAGGCTGGACGTCCCAAGCGGTGAGCGGCGCCACGGATACAGTCGAGAAGCTCATCGGATTGCAGATGCATAGAGCAGGAAGCGCTTACTAACAGCCCATCCTTTGCCAACAAACGCATTGCGAGTTCATTGATATGGCGATAAGCCGCCAAGCCGGCTTTATGATCTTTCCTCCGCTTAATAAAAGCGGGTGGGTCGAGCACAATCGCATCAAACCTCTCCCCCTCTGCGACCAACCCTTTGAGGACATCCAGTGCTTTACCCTGGATGGTTTTGAGCTTGTCGGCGAATCCATTGTGATCCGCATTGAGCAAACACCAGTCCAAGGCCTGCTGTGAGGCGTCTACGCACACTACCTCTGCCGCACCATTGGCCAGTGCCTGAATACCCCAACCGCCCGCGTAGGAAAACAGATCTAATACTTTTTTGCCGTTGACCCAGCGATTCAATAGCCTGCGGTTTTCCCGGTGATCGTAAAACCAACCGGTTTTCTGCCCCTGGTGTACCGGAGCCAGAAGTGGAACGCCGTTCTCCTCGAACGGGACCATCTCGGGTACATCTCCAAAGGCTACGGTGTGTACCAGCGGCATATCTTCAACTGCGCGCCCCTGATGATCATTGCGCAGCAGGATGCCTTTAGGGTTAACCATCTCCACCAACTTATCCACAATCGTTTGTTGGTAGCGCTCCATTCCCCAATTGCTGACCTGGACTACTAAATAATCCCCAAACCTATCCACTACCAAGCCCGGAAGCCAGTCAGAGTCACCGTATACCATCCGGTAGCTGGGGTGGGAAAAGTACCGCTGGCGCTGTTCAAATGCAGTTTGTATGCGCTCACAAACAGTATCTGTGGAAAAGTCAGAATTGCGGCTGACTATTCGTCCACAAATAAGTTGGCTCGGATTTACAAAGGCTGTGCCGAGCAGCTTGCCCTGGCTATCGTGAACTTGGCACTGACTACCCGCATCAATTCCCTTTAATGGAGAGCGCTTAGTGTCCACCTCATTGCTGTAAATCCATAGGTGGCCACGCTTGAGTCGGCGCTCTGCGCCTCGATTCAGTATTAACTCCACCAAAAGGGGATCTCCGTTGATGTGTACAAATTAGGGGCCAATTGTGCGGACAGCTAAGTGAAGGTCAAGCCTGCAAGCTGATGTATGGCTCGTTCGGAGCTTTAAGAACCAATAGTCACCCGAGGGTTACTCATATCCGTCAAAGTTTATACGTCAGTACCGGAGAAAATGACTATCAATTTGGGGTAACAGGGTGTCTAAGCTGGCTATAACTGGCAGAATCTGGCGCCTGTAAGTCATTCTTATCCCCAGCCGTTGTGGAAAACTGCCGAGATGAATAAGCACCAACAAACACAAAATGGAGCTAGGAAAGTCGCCATGGTGGTCTGCCCGGGTGCAACCAGCCTGGATATCACAGGTCCCCTAGAGGTTTTTGCCTTGGCAAATGACCAGTTGCGCAAACAAGGGCGTTCCAACCAGGATTTCTATGATATTCAGTTGGTGGGACTTGAGTCTGGTCCGGTTACGACTTCGACAGGGGTTAAGGTTTTTATAGACCTCCCGTTTCATGAAGCTGAGGGGATTCACACACTGTTGGTGAGCGGCATGCCACCGGACTCCTGTCAGCGCGCATGTGCCAATAGTTCTGTTCTGGAGTGGCTGGCTGAGCAGCAGAAAAAAGTTGCTCGTATTGGTTCAATCTGTAGTGGGGCCTTGATGCTCGCCAACGCAGGCATTCTCAATGGACGGCGTGCTACAACGCATTGGGCGGATGTTCCTGAGTTGCAGGGGTTCCCCCAGGTAGAAGTGGATCCAGATGCCATCTTTGTCCGCGACGATAATGTTTATACGTCGGCCGGAATTACTGCTGGAATTGATTTGGCTTTATCGATGATCGAGGAGGACCATGGGAGGGGCTTGGCACTCAACCTGGCTCGAATTCTTGTTCTCTACTTAAAGAGAGATGGAGGACAGCAGCAATTTAGTGTGCGATTGGAAAATCAGATAAACAGCGATCGTTTTGCAACTTTGATTGAATGGATGTACCAGAATATTAGGAAACCTATAACGGTGGAGAGGCTGGCTCAGGAAGCGGCTATGAGCCCACGGAATTTTGCCCGGAGCTTTGTACGAGAACTTGGTGTAACGCCTGCTCGTTTTCTAGAGCAAATAAGAGTGGAACGAGCTTGCCAATTATTTTCCGAACAAAATCAGTCACAGGATAAAGTGGCAAAACTCTGTGGGTTTCAATCCCAAGAGCAATTGAGAAGAGCCTTTAAAAAGCATAAGGGTATTTTGCCGAGTGAATATCGAAAGCGTTTTCACTAAAAATATAATTATTAATTACTTGCAGCCAATTGTTAATATTTAATTTGGGAGATTTATATTTAGCCTAGGGACCCTCTGATCAACGAAGCATTTTTCCAGAATTAAGCTGAGCTGCTTGAAAAATTCACTTTATTACGCACAAACGCGTAATTTGCGCGTAATAGTCCACTAATTTTTCATCTGAAACCCTCAATAGGTGGATTTCAGGCGAACCACCCCTAGGCAGCCAAGTATTTTCTCCCTATTATTAAGTTGGTAAAGCCTGCCAGTAAGCACAGCCTCTCAGTATTTTTTACCAGTCCCCGATAGCGGACCTTGTCATAACCAAATACCCGTTTGATGTAGCGGAAGGGGTGCTCGACCTTCGCTCTTATCTGCGCCTTGATCTTTTCCGCTTTACGAAGTGCATCACGCCCTGGAAGAGTTTTTAGCTTGCTCGGCTTCATTGCTATATACCAATCCGCCTCCCGCTCTTTCAACTCTTCACGTTTCTCCGCACCAATGTACCCAGAGTCTCCCCAGATTCTTTTCTCCTCCCCGTGGAGAACTCGCTCTGTAGTTGTGACATCATGCGAATTCGCTGCTGTTGTATCTATGCTATGTATTACTCCGAGCACATCATCAACCCCGATATGCATTTTCATTCCAAAATGCCACTGATTGCCTTTCTTTGTTTGATGCATTTCTGGATCACGTTTTTTCTTTTTATTCTTGGTTGAAGTTGGCGCAGAGATAATAGTGGCATCTACAATCGTACCTTCACGCAGTACCATGCCATTCTCAGCAAGATGCTTGTTGATTTCATCAAAAAGAGCTGCACCTAGCTGATTGAGCTCCAGTAAGTGGCGAAAGTTAAGAATCGTTGTTTCATCGGGAATTGGGCCGCTCAAAGTCAATCCAGCAAAACTACGCATGAATTCAATTTCATACAGTGCATCCTCCATAGCGGGATCACTGAGATTATAAAATAGCTGCATGCAATGAATACGGAGCATGACACTCAATGGATATGGCTGTCGGCCACGTTTGCCTTGTGGATAGCAAGGAGTGATCTGAGCTTCTAGTCGCTGCCATGGGATGAGGGCTTCCATTTGAGAAAGAAACTTCTCTCGGCGAGTTATACGGCGCTTTAGCTTATATTCTGCTTCGGCAAAGGTGACTTGGTGCATAATTCATCGTAGTCTTGATGGGTAGGTGAATATTACCAATATTGGCTTGGAATTATTCAGAGGTTCCCTAGTTAAAAAGTAAATGATTCTTTAAATCTCTCCCAAACGGAATTTTTAATAATTGTTTATTGAAGGTTAGTTTTCAACTTTAGAGAAAATTTACTGAGTTGGAGGTAAACCTATGAATACCCTAATGGCGCTAGAGTTTATTAGTTTGCCAATGAAATACTTCTTTTTGGAAAAATCTAAAAATAAATTTCGATATTGTTCACCGCTTAGGAAACATGGGAATAGAATAAAATTTGAGACCTAGGGCCGACCTAAAATCGTGTCGGAATTGGTCGTAAATGTGTCTCCTGCGACACTTTTAATTGTTCAAGCTTGCTTTTAAATCGGGCAACAGACCTAAAGTTTAATTCGGAGGGGGTATGAGAGGTAAGCTCATATTGATGAGCGTGGCCACACTTCTGTGTGGTTTTACTTATATGTTGTGGCCAGTTTATCAATTCTATGCCTGGTCACTAAATGCAGTGCCGTTAAGTCCATTTGGGTGGCAGGCTCTACCTACAAAGGCGCCGTCCACTCAAGAGCTCTCCGATAGTGGATTGCAGCTTGCCGCAGGGCAATCGCTTAAAGCAATTGAAAATCATCGTGAGAAAATCGGTGCTCCGGCAATTTCTGCGGCAGTATCTGCTTGTGGTGCAGTAGTTTGGGCTGGGGCTGCCGGCTGGGCTGATTTAGAGGAGCAAGTACCTGTTTCTACAGAGACACGCTTTCGTATTGGTAGCACCTCTAAGGCTTTAACAGGAACCGCATTGGCGCGTTTGGTGCAGAGGGGGGCTATTGATCTGGATAAATCTATCTCAAATTATTTGGAACCCTTACCAAACACCGATTGGGCGTCAATGACCCCGCGCCAATTGGCTTCCCATATGTCTGGCTTGCCACATTATAAAAAGAACTCCGATTGGCTGGGGTTGTATCAAACTCTGGCACTGGATGTTCACTATGAGGATATGTATCGGGCTCTGGGAATTTTTGATGCTAGTGAATTACTTTTCGAACCGGGTACCGATTTTTATTACAGTACTTTGGGCACAGTGCTTCTGGGAGCCGTTTTGGCTGGTGCTGAGGACAAACCTTATCTGGAAGTGATGCATGATGAGGTATTTACGCTTAGCGGAATGAACAGCACAGAGGTATCGCCACTGAATGGTGATATAGAACGTAATATTGCTCGTTTCTACAAAAGTAATGGCTTGTCTGGCAGTGCCCTTCGCCTGCGGGAATGGCGTCCAGTGGATTTAAGTCATCGCCTGCCGGGGGGAGGCTTTATTTCCACACCCAGTGACTTGGTGAGACTGGGGGCTCAGTTCCTGAAAGCAGACTACTTGTCCCCAGGAGTCCGTGAGATATTTTGGGCGCCACAAAAATTGGCCAATGGTGAAGTGAATGAACAAAACTATGCCTTGGGTTGGCGGGTGACTGAAGTAGAAATCCCTGAGGTAGGATTAACAAAAGTGGCCAATCACGGCGGAGTTAGTCGTGGCAGTCAGAGTTGGTTAATGATATTACCGGAATATCAGCTTTCTGTTGCTGTGAATATCAATCGAAAGACAAAAGATTTTTGGGACTTTGGTCGAGTATCCCTAGACATAGCGAGCGCTTTTATTCATCAGCAGAATACACTCAATTGCGAATAAAAAACCGGCCAAACTCCGGCCGGTTTTGACTTTCACTTCTTACCATCAATTATTAGCGTGTGAGGCCTATTGAGTATTAATCATGACCTGAGTTTCGGAAAATTCTTTTTCTCCGTCACCATGAGCCAAAATACCAAGATGGCGGGTATTGGGAGTAATGTTCATCCACTCCAAAGAAACTACCCCAGTTCCGCCAATCTGTGCTTGAGCCGGCGCATCCACTGCGGTATTTCCATTGTCCCCGTTCAGATTAAAATTGAATAAGCTGAAATTGGTGGGGCCGGCGGATGTCGCATAATCGACAACAACGGCTGCATATTGACCGGGAGAGGGGTTAGCCAGGGAAACTGACTCTGCGGAAGTGGCGCTGCCGCTGGTACCGACTTCGGGATAGTTTGGCGCTGGGCCATAAACTTCCAGGTCCAGGTCGTCACTTCCGCTACCGTCGCCCACATCGGCATCATACATAGCGATATGCGCAAGCTCTGTTCCTTCAGGTATATCAAAGAAAATTACTTGAACATCGCCATCTTCAACAGTGGTTGTAGTGGCCTCACCCTCTGCCAGGCCAGTGACATTCACCTGGAAATCACCGTTGTAGCCGAAGCCCACATTGAGTTCGAGGTTGCCATCGGTGCCGCTGCCAGTTAATTGCTGTGGTGCAGCTAGAGGAACAGGCCGAATAGCAATTGGGCTGCGCACACTGATCTGGGAGCCTACGGATTGCCAGGTGAGGTCACCAAAGACCCAAGTATTCATTTCGGCGGACTCTGTGGCGGTGAAGGTCACCTCAAACTCAGCACTCTCTCCCTCCCTGAGGCGCAGTACTTTCGGGTTGATATCTACATCGATACCGAGTGGCGCGTTGATGGATGCCCAGTACCAACGCTGTCCGGGAGCGACGCTAGTAACCCGGCGTTTGATGGTCTGGCTGCCGAGGAGGTCGGCGACCCCCATAGAAGCGAGGTTCAGGTCGCTGGAATCGCTAGAGTATCCCAGGGACGTCAAAGCATCACAGGTTGTGCTATCGACCATCTCGGGCTGGAGTTCAGCGCCACATAGGAAGGCGAGATAATCATTGAAGCCCGCATCGTAAACCAGACCCGGTTTAAAGGCGTCACGGGGCACTATGGCACCGGCACCAATATCAAATGGTGTTGCATCTGCTAGTCCGTAAGACTTGCGCAGGTCATTGCGTGCACTCGTCATCAATGCGGACTTGGCCATTGCCGGGCTCCAGTGGGGGTTGGCCTGTTTCAGCATGGCCATTACACCGGCGACATGGGGACTGGCCATAGAAGTTCCACTGAGGGCTCCGAATAGTTCTCCTCCGCTTAACACTGGAGAAATCCCCGCGATAATGCCAACTCCCGGGGCACTGATATCCGGCTTGATAATATCCGGAGCTCCGCCGTTCTGGCCGCGAGATGAAAAGTTTGCGACGCGGTCTTCCCTGGGGATCAATTGAGATGGATCGATAACCCCAGAAACTTCGCTACTGGCTGCGAGAGTTTCGCCCTCGTAGTACGAGATCATCATTCCGGGGATACGGGTATCAGGGGCTGACATGGAAATCGGGTTGATGCGATCGTCTGCAGTACCATCGTTGTAAACGACGATAGCCAAGGCTCCGGCATCGGCAGCATTGTTATATTTATCGGTAAAGGAGCAACCCCCACGTCTTACCAGAGCAATACTGCCCTCCAAAGACTCGCTGTTAGTGACTTCGCTACAAGCTTCTAACGGCTCGCTGAGAACAACCTCAGCAGAGACTGCTCCAACCTCCTCCAGACTTACTGTGCCGTTACCCTCGCGTCCTTCGTAAGTGCCGGAAACCGACTCTGGTGAGGATACTTGTAGGGCTAAGCCGAAGCTCTGGTCATCTTCAGAGGCGCCGACTGCGGTTATCCAAGGAACCCCTGAAGGGGTTCCCATGGTCTCTGGGCCTGGTCCGTTATTACCGGCAGATGTGGCGACGAAAACGCCGGCATCGGCGGCAAATAAAAATGCGATGTCATCGGCACCACTAAAGGTGGTACTGGCGCCACCTATCGAGAAGTTAATAACATCCACACCATCGGCCACGGCTTCATCAATTGCCGCCATGGAGTCGGCGGACGAGCAACCACTATCGTCGGGGTCTGGAGCATCCCAGCACACTTTATACACCGCGATGCGGGCTCGTGGCGCCATGCCAGTAAGGGTTTTTCCATCCGGGGTGGTAACGCCATAGTTACCGGCGGCAGTAGTCGCGGTGTGAGTACCGTGCCCGTCTGCATCCCTGGCTGACAGGAATTCGTAATCTGCCAATTCGTTGTTGGTCAGGAAGGCATCGGAAAATGACTTGGCCTTAACCAGCTTATTGTTACAGGTAAACGCAGCGTCGTTGGGGTTTTGGTCACTGTTACCAAATTCACAACCGTCACCAGTAAAGCTGTCGGGTATTGAACCGTAGGGAACTTGGGGCCCCAGGTTGCCCTGTAACGGTGTAGCTATATCTGCGACACTCTGGTGTTCAGGGTGGATCCCCGTGTCGATAACACCTACAACAATATCCTCACCTGTAATCCCCCAAAGCCATGGACTGGGCATATCTGTGATGCCGAGGAAGTCCGCAGTGGAGTCAGTATGGGGCTTTAGTAATTCATCTTCCCAAACACCTTTAACGTCGGCGCGACCGCGCAGAGCTGCCGCTTCCTTTTCACTCATTACGGCGGCGAAGCCATTAAAAGCGGTGTCGTATTCATGAATAGTGTGTGCGCTGGGAACGGTGGATAGAACTTGTTCCCGCCGCGACCGGAGGAAATTGGAATAGTGTTGGTAGCTACTGCTTTGGGGGTCAATTTTGCCACGCTTAGTCGGTTTGGTGGCCGATAAGCCGGGGATGGTACCGCTATAGGAGGACAGAGGTTCGCTGTCCAGTTGAACAATGTAAACTTTTTTTGGTTTTTCCTGACTGGGGGCAAACTTACTTGTGGCTGATTCAGCAAATACACTGTTGGATAACAACATACCGGCTGTCAGGGCAGTAAGAATTTTTCTTTTCATTGAAGTATCCCTTTTATTGTTTTGTGCAGGCGGCAACAAAAGGCTTAAAAGAGCTCGTCGCCGGGGGCATTACTCCTTTTCCCCCGACAGGAATGTTCAGAGCGTCATTCAAGCCTTACCCATCCCTGGCTTGGCACGAATCATTGATACAACAATGGGCTCGCCCTCCCGCTAGTTGCTTTTAAAGGAATGCGCCATACAGCTCAACATATTGGCGCCTAGCTGAACAACAGATCGCAAAAATGGTGCGCCAGGTTAGATATTGGTCGCTTGAATCATCTAGCGAAAAGAGAGAGGGAGCGGTTTAGGGGGATAATAAAAACTGAGAAAAATGCGAAAGATCAACAAATACTGAAGTATTAGCGAGGCGGGGTTCCGGCTGCTCGATTAGTCGCTGTAACGTCTGATCACCTGCACCGGTTTTTACCAGAATGGGTTTACACCCCTTCTCCAACGCCAGATAAAGATCTGCCAGCTTGTCTCCGACCAAAAAACAGTCGTGCAGGCTGGTATCAAATTCAGCCTCGATGGCATCCAGCAGACCCGCCAAGGGTTTGCGGCAGCGGCAATTATCTTCAGGGCCGTGTGGACAGTAGAAAATAGCGGCGATTTCGCCACCGGCATCTTCCACCTGAGCACGCATTTTAGCGTGCATTTCTTCCAGGTCATCCAGATCAAATTGGCCCAGCGCCAGGCCGCTCTGATTGGTGGCTACTACCAGTTGATGGCCGGCCTGGCTGAGCGCTGCCAGCGCTTCAATACTGCCGGGCAGGGGCTGCCATTCGTCGGCGGATTTGACGAATTTATCGGGGTTTTCGTTGATCACCCCGTCGCGGCCGAGAATGATAATTGCCATATTCGTATCTCCCTGATTTGCGAGGCGGGGGCTTAATGCCCCGCCTCTGCAAGTCATTACTTGGCAGGAACCAGCAGGGAAATATCGGCAACTTCGAGGAACAGTGCGCGCAGCTGGGCCAATAGGGCCAAGCGGTTGTTGCGCAGTTGCTCGTCGTCACTCATTACCATCACGTGGTCGAAGAAGCTGTCTACGGTTTCACGCAGGCCTGCAAGGCCTGCGAGACCCTCGGCGAAGAGCGCATCGCTATACAGAGGCTCGACTTCTGTGCGGGCAACCTGTACTGCGGCGAACAGAGCCTTTTCAGCCTCTTCCTGCAACAGAGTTTCATCGACACTGTTGGGTACAGCACTGTCTAACTTGGCGAGGATATTGGAAACGCGCTTGTTGGCGGCGGCCAAAGCACCGGACTCCGGCAGCTGGCTAAACGCGTTGACCGCGTGCACGCGGTTGTCGATATCCAGCGGGCGCGACAGCTTGCGTGCGGCAACGGACATAAATACTTCGGTGGCGATACCCTGGTCTTCGTAGCGGGCGCGGAAGCGCTCCAGTACATATTGCAGAGTCTGTTCCACCACCTTGTCATATTCACCCAGGGCGGTGCGCGGGTAGTTGTCACGGGCCAATTCCAGTAACTCGCGCAGGTCCAGGTCGAGACGCTTCTCTATGAGGATGCGGATGATCCCCAGGCTGGCGCGGCGCAGGGCAAAGGGGTCGCGAGAGCCGCTGGGGGGTTGGCCTATGCCGAAGATGCCGACCAAAGTATCCAGGCGATCTGCCAGCGCGATTACAGTGCCGGTGTCGCTGGCGGGCAGCTCGTCGCCGGCAAACTTGGGCATGTACTGCTCGTACATGGCCTTGGCTACATCCAACGGCTCACCGTCGTTTTCGGCGTAGTAGTAGCCGGCGATGCCCTGCATATCGGCAAACTCGAACACCATCTCGGTAACCAGGTCCGACTTGCACAGGCGGCCGGCGCGCTCGGCCCAGTCGCCGTTGCTTCCGGTTTTCTCAGCGATGGTGCGGGCCAGGGCAGCTACCCGTTCAGTCTTGTCGTAGACGCTACCCAGGTGCTGCTGGAATACGATTTGGCGCAGTTTCTCGCGGCGCGATTCCAGGCTGGTCTTTTTGTCGGTCTCAAAGAAGAAGGCAGCATCCGCCAGGCGCGGACGGATTACGCGCTCATTGCCGTGGATAACCTGAGCGGCATCCTGGCTCTCGATATTGGACACGGTGATAAAGAAAGGCAGCAATTGGCCATCTTCATCTACCACATGGAAATATTTCTGGTGCTCCTTCATGGAGGAGATCAGGGCTTCAGCGGGGACTTCCAGGAAGCGCTCTTCGAAGCGACCGGTGAGGGCGACAGGCCATTCAACCAGTGCAGTCACTTCGTCGAGCAGATCGTCATCGATGACCGCTTCACCATTGACGTTGTTGGCTTCGGCGATCACCTGGGCGCGAATGGTTTCGCGGCGCTCGGCGAAGTCAGCCATTACGTAGCCGGGTTCGCGCAGAACCTGTGCATAGTCGTGGGCGGAGTGGATCTCCAGCTCGCGATTGCAGTGGAAGCGGTGGCCGCGGCTGGTGTTACCGGCTTTTAAGCCGAGTACTTCACCGTTGACTACCTTGTTGCCAAACAGCATGACGAGCCAGTGCACCGGGCGCACGAACTCCTCGCGGCGCGCACCCCAGCGCATACGCTTGGGAATTGGAAGTTGCGCCAATGCCTTCTCGACAATGCCCGCTAACAGGGATTCGGTTTCAGCGCCTTTTTGCTCGCTGATAAAGGCCAGGCGCTCGCCTTTGTCGGTCTCTTTGCGTCCCAGCTCTTCAACAGTTACACCGTTGCTGCGGGCGAACCCCTCAGCGGCTTTACTGGGCTTACCCTCTTTATCAAAAGCGGCTTTGACAGCCGGGCCCAGCTTTTCAATTTGTTTGTCTTGCTGCTTATCTGCCAAACCGAATACTGCTACGGCCAGGCGACGGGGGGCTGCGTAGGCTTTAACTTCGCCAAAAGACAACTCGGCGCCTTTGAGGCCCTGGGTAATACCATCGGCGAAAGCGCTCATTAATTTGTGTAACGCCTTGGGCGGCAGCTCTTCGGTGCCCAGCTCTACCAGAAAATCCTGAGCCATTACTGCTTCTCCTCTTGCTCGATGTCTTCCGCCAAAATATCTGCCCGCAGTGCTTCATCTGCCATGGGGAAGCCTAAGGCGCGGCGCGCATCGTAGTAAGCCTGTGCGACGGCGCGGGCCAGGGTTCGTACGCGCAGGATATAGCGCTGGCGCTCAGTCACTGAGATGGCGTGGCGCGCATCCAGAAGGTTGAAGGCGTGGGAGGCCTTCATAACTTGCTCGTAAGCGGGGAGCGGCAGGCCTAGCTCAATCAGGCGTGTGCTCTCGCGCTCGCAGTGATCGAAGGTCGCGAACAGGAACTCCACATCGGCGTGTTCAAAGTTGTAGTGGGACATTTCCACTTCGTTCTGATGGAAAACGTCGCCGTAGGTGACGGGGCTGCCATCCGGGTTGCGGGTCCACACTAAATCGTAGATAGACTCGACACCTTGCAGATACATGGCGATACGCTCAAGACCGTAGGTGATCTCGCCGGTAACTGGGTAGCACTCGAGGCCGCCAACCTGCTGGAAGTAGGTGAACTGGGTAACTTCCATACCATTCAGCCAAACTTCCCAGCCGAGGCCCCAGGCACCCAGGGTTGGGGATTCCCAGTTGTCCTCAACAAAGCGAATATCGTGGACAGCGGGATCTACGCCCATGGCGCGAAGGCTATCGAGGTACAATTCCTGGATATTGTCCGGGGATGGTTTCATTACTACCTGGTATTGGTAGTAGTGCTGAAGGCGGTTGGGGTTCTCGCCGTAGCGGCCATCGGTGGGGCGGCGGCAGGGCTGTACATAGGCCGCATTCCAGTTTTCCGGGCCTATGGCACGGAGGAAGGTCGCTGGATGAAAGGTGCCGGCGCCCACTTCCATATCCAGAGGCTGTAGAATGACGCACCCTTGGCGCGCCCAATAATCCTGCAGGGCAAAAATGAGTCCCTGAAAGGTACTGAGATCGTATTGCTTGGACACCGCTATCTCCGGATCAGTATCTGCTGTGGGCAAAGGGACGCAATTATAGCGGCAGCGGCTCCTGTGCTTAAAGCGCTATAGCCGCTTCGGAGGTGTCAATGTTCATTCTCGAACTAGATAGCCGTCTCAAAATGGCTTTTGTGGATAGGAAGTAATTCAGTGGATATTAAAGGGCGCCTTGCAGTAGGGGCACTGAAAATCATTGGCAAACTGCCGTTGTCTTGGTCGCGACGCCTCGGTTTACTCGTTGGCAAAATTGCTGTGTGGACGCGCTCCGAGGGGCTGCGTCTGAGCCGTATAAACCTGGAGTTGTGCTATCCGGCCATGGACCCAAAGCAGCGCGAACGGCTCGCCAGAGAGAGCGTGATCAGTACTGCAATGACCGGCTTTGAGATGGCGGCCCTATGGAACACCCCCTGGGCCAAAAGTAAGAATGCGATTGTGGGAGTGCGCAACCAGCACTTGCTCGACGGGAGTGAAGAAGGCAGGACCGGCACAATTGTACTGATGCCGCATACGGGCAATTGGGAAATTTTTGGCTTGCATGTAGGCACCCTGGCTCCCTGCACAGTGCTATACCAGCCTCCCAAAATTGAAGCCTTGGACCCGGTTATTCGCAATGGGCGGGAAGTGACCGGTGGCAAGATGGTTCCCACCAACGTACATGGGGTTCGCTCGCTACTTAAGGCTCTCAAAGCCGGTAATTTTGCCCTGATACTTCCCGATCAGGAGCCGGATATGGGCGGTGATTTTGCTCCTTTCTTTGGCCGCCCGGCCCTGACGATGACCCTCGCCCACAACTTGATTCAGCGCACCAACTGCCATGTGGTGTTTGGTTTCGGCAAGCGCGTTGAAGGTGGTTTTGAGCTGGTATTTGTCCCTGCGGAAAAGGCCATTTATAGCGATGAGCAGAAAGTTTCCCTGGCGGCGATGAATCGGGGAGTGGAGGCCTGTATTGCCCAGGCACCAGAGCAATATCAGTGGGAATACAAGCGCTTCAGGAAACAGCCGGAAGGCAAGAGTAAAATTTACCGCAAGAAAAAGTAGGGGCTCTTCATAGAAGCCCCCCCATAAAATTATTTAAGTCGCGTGCCGGAAAGCGACCACAACCGGCATGCGTGCCGCGCGCCAGGCTGGGAAGAAGCCGCTGATAAAACCGATCACCAGCGCCAATACGGCGCCCTGCACAAACAGGTCTGGGGACATCTCAAAACTGAACACCACCTGGGTAAAACTGCCTCCCAGAGTTGAGGTGTTGAGACCGTCGAAAAACAGGTAAGCAGCTAGGGAACCCAAAAGCCCGCCGGCAACGGCTAAAACCATTGCCTCAGCAATAGTGCCGCAGAACGCGGAGAAGTTGCTGAATCCCAACGCGCGCAGCGTGGCGATTTCACGAGCCCGGTCCGCTACCGAGGTATACATGGTGTTGAGAGCTCCGGCCAGTGCGCCTAGCGCCATCACAGAGCTGATGATCCAGCCAAAAGTAGCGATATATTGCAGCTGTTTACCCTGGCTGGCGAAGTACTCCTGTTCGGTTTGCGCTTCCAGGTTTAGGCGGGGCTCGCGTTTGATGGTTTCCTGAATGGGCTTGAGATCGCCGTCATTCTCCAATTGCAAACGGATTGACTGGTAGCTGTTACCGCGGTTGTAGTGGCTTTGGATAATTTTGATATCTGCCCACAGCTCGCTCTCAAATATATTACCCCCTGTGGAAAAGACCCCAACAACTGTCCACAGGTTTTTGCCAAAGCGCACTTCTTTACCGATTTCGAAACCATTAAATTCACGCAATACCCCTTCACCAACAATCATTTCGTTAGTGCCGGGAGTAAACATACGCCCCTCCACCATACGCATGTTATTGCGCATGGCCATGCCGGTTTCATTGAGGCCGCGCAAGGGGATATTGGCTTCGGTGCCGGTGGATTTCTTCAGGCCATCGACAATAACGTAGAGCTCCGGTGATACCAGCGGGCCGTTCGTATCCCTGGCAACACCGGCCGATTCCGCAATCAGGTTGACCTGGTCCTGCAGGATTACAGAGTTGATTTCACTGGCAGACCCCTCTCGCATCAGGATTGCGATCTGGCTGGAGCCGGCCCCACTCATGGTCGCCTCAAATCCCTTGGCCATAGCGAGAAACGCCAGCAGGATTGCGACGACAACTGCCGAGGCAAATACCATGGCCAGTGACATCCACAGGCGCCGGCGCAGGCTGCCCAGATTCATCAGGGTTACCGAAACAATTTGTGCAATAAGAGAACCCATAATTTCTTCTCCTTTAAGGTTTCCCCAGTGAAAACCATTGTGTAGTTTCAGTGGGGTACCAGTTTATTGTTGTCGGTTAAATGCAGTTACTATGTTAAGTCGCAGAGCCTGAAAGGCTGGCATCAGCCCGGTAATCAGACCCAACAACAACATAAATAGAATGGCTTGCAGGGCGATATCCCCATCCAAAATCAAGTTGGGCAAAAAGCGGGCAAGGAAGGTTTTTACTCCTTCGACCAGCAGCCAAGCTGCGGCCAGGCCGGAAAGGCCGCCGACAAAGGCAATTAACAGGGACTCCGACAGCACCATTCGGAAAATACGGGTGCTGGAAAAACCCAGGGTTTTTAATACGGCGATTTCCCCGGTACGCTCGCGAATAGCCAGCGCCATAGTGTTGCCAACCACTACCAATATGGTGAAGAAGGCAGTAAACACCACAGAAAAAATAATTAAGCCAATATTTCCGATTTGTTCAATAAAGGCTTTATTAAAGGCTTTCTCGGTACTGGTATCGGTTTCACTCTGCGAGTTGGCAAAATTGTCATCGATAGTTTTTGCGACGTTTTCATTGATGGCGGGATCATCGGTTGTTAGTGCCATCCAGCCAATCCAGTCGCCACCGAAAGTCTGTGTCTCCATAAAATATTTATAATGAAACAATAATTGGCGTGTATCGTACTGTTCCGTATCCCCTTTAAAAATCCCGGAAATCACAAATTCCCAGGTGTAGCCACCATCTTTGTGTGAAAAAATATTGGAGGATAAAGGAATCCTATCGCCCACTTTCCAGCCGTAAATCTGCGCGAGTTTTTCCCCAACCAAGGCCCCTTGCCGATTGTTAAACCAAGCCTGCTTTTGTTCCTCGGGAATAACAATTTCTTCATAGACTTTTAAATAGGATTCTGGATCTACAGCCATTGAAACGACCTGCCGGCTGGGTTCCTGAAAATAACCGCCAAACCAGTTGAGATGAGTTACATGTTTCACTCCCTCGACGGCTGCAACCTTTTGCACATAGGCAATGGGTAGTGACTGGGTAAAGTTAATTCTATTGAATACCACCAGACGATTATCGGCGGATAATTCCACGCTGGAATTTAATGCGGACTTGAGGCTGGTAACCGCACCGAAAATCAAGAAGGCGATAAAAATAGCAAAGCAAGTAAGGAATAGCCGCAAGGGCTTCCTTGTCATATTTTTAAAAACCAAATAAAAATCACTCATGCCACTATTTCCCTCTGCACAAATTGTCCTTTATCCAGATGCAGGGTGCGCTTGGCGTATCTTGCAGCCGCGGGATCATGGGTAACCATCACGATGGTTTTGCCGTGATCGCGGTTTAACAATTGCAGCATTTCCAGTATTTCATCTGCTGTGGCCCGATCCAGGTCACCAGTGGGCTCATCACACAGAATCAGTTTTGGATCGGAAACGATGGCGCGAGCGATGGCAACACGCTGTTGTTGCCCGCCGGACATTTCACTGGGCATATGTTTTGCCCGATCACTTAATCCCACCAGGGCCAGTGCGGTTTCCACGTTGTGGCGGCGCTGGGATTTGGAGAGATTTGTCAGCAGTAGCGGCAGCTCTACATTGCGCTGCGCATTGAGCATCGGCATTAAATTGTAAAATTGGAAAATAAACCCAATATTTCTCGCTCGCCAGCGGGTTAGGGCGCCTTCATTGAGGGAGTCAATGCGCTCGCTGTCAAACCATATCTCTCCACCGCTGGGTTGATCGACGCCGCCCAACATATTTAACAGCGTTGTTTTACCGGAGCCCGAAGGCCCCATAATGGCAACGAAATCACCGCGATCAATTTCCATATTCAGGGATTCAAAAATGGAAATGGTCTCTTTGCCCTTGGTAAAACTTTTGCTGACATCCTTCAGCTGAAACAACACTTCCTCTGACATCTCAAATTCCCTCTTATAAATACTGTTGTGTTTTTATTGGTGTTTGCTAGGGAGCTGCGGCCTCGCCTGCGAGGAAGCCCACCTTAACGCCCATATCCGGCAGGATTCGGGCATCTTTGTCATCGATAGCGATTCGCACCCGGACAGTCGCCTTGGCTCGATCTGCCGTTGGAATGATGGCGATAACGGTAGCTGGAATGTCCCAGTTCGGGTAGGCATCCAGGTTGGCGTTCACTTTCTGTCCCTTAGAAACCCGGCCAATAAAGGCCTCGTTCACATCCACTTCGATTTCGAGTGAATTCATATCCACGATGGTACAGATTCCAGTACGGGTAAAACCTCCGCCGGCAGAGCTGGGGGCAACTATCTCGCCAGGTTGTGCATTTTTTGTCGTAACTACGCCGGCAAAAGGCGCGCGGATAATATGATCTGCCAGGCGTTCTCGCTGCCTCTCAGCTTCAAGAATGGCGACTTGAATATTGGCGCGGGCACTTTTTAAGTCTGCCCGTAACCCCTCTACCGAGGATTCACTTTGGGTAAGCTGCGCTTTGCTGGAATAATTTTTATCTCGAAGTCCGGCAAAACGCCGATATTGGCGTTCAGCCTCTTTTAACTTCGCGTGAATACTCGCTTCCTTGGCTTGAAGCACTTGAATTTGTGCCTGGGCAAAATCCAGCGCGACCCGAGCTTTGGCATCATCCAAGCGGGCCAGAACCTGCCCCTCCTCGACCTGCATTCCCTCTTCGACATCCACACTACTGATCAGGCCCATTACTTCAGCAGAGACCGTAGCCATGCGCCTCGGTGTGATATAGCCGGAAGCATTGAGAATGGTCTCGTGAAATTTTTCCTCCCTGGGAATCAAGCTGAGAGTCTTGGCTTGAGGTTCGCTACTTTGGGGGAGCACTGGTGTACTGTCTTCTGCAAATAGAGAAGCGCCGGCAAGGCCTATAACTATGCCAGTAACTAGGCCGACAGATGCCGCCAATATAACTTTGCGCGATGGGGAACTGGGTTCGGGCGCTGTTTCCCGATCAATTTTGAGTTGACCGAGCAGCGCACTAGTATCTCTGCTCATACAGCCTGTTTTTATTAGTTACTTCCTGTAAACAGCAACTGTGGCAGAAATTAAAAAATATTGCCACGCGTTAGCGTGGCCATGACATCTTGTGTCGTTAGTGGCGCCAAAAAGCCGGGGTAAGTAGTACTAGCAGAGTAAAAATTTCCAGGCGTCCCATCAGCATCGCCAGGATAAGAAACCATTTGGCGACTTCATTAACCGCACCATAGTGGGCAGCGGCTTCGCCGAGGGCGGGGCCGATATTACTCAGGCAGGAGGCTACTGTCGTAACGGAGGTGACAAAGTCCTCACCGGTGGCGATGACGATAATGGCGAGGATAAAAAAGGATGAAACATAGACCGCAAAGAAGCCCCACACAGCGTCGGTAACTCGATCGGGGACAATTTTGCGGTTGATCTTGATAGGGATAACCGCATTCGGGTGTACCAAGCGATTCAGCTCGCGCATACCGGACTTCATAATCAGCATACCGCGCACCGCCTTAATGCCCCCCGAGGTTGAGCCGGCGCAGGCACCGAGAATACCTAACAGCAAGAGGACGTAGGGTAAGAATACTGGCCAGGCTGAGAAATTTTCCGAGGCGAAGCCGGCAGTGGTGCTGATCGAGACCACCTGGAAGAAACCGTGTAGCAGGCTGTTGCCGGGGGAGAAGATATTCAATATCCACAGGTAACAGCTGATCAGCAGGCCGGCACCGAGAATCAGCATAACGTAGAAGCGGAATTCTGAGTCGCGCCAATAGTGGCTGAGGGTCCTGTTGCGAAAAGCGAAGAAATGCAGACCAAAGTTAATGGCAGCAGTAAACATAAACACGATACAAATAATCATGATCGCGCGGTTGTGGGCGTAGAATCCCATACTGGCATCGTGGGTGGAGAAGCCTCCATTGGCCACAGTGGAAAACGCATGGCCAACGGCGTCGAATACCGTCATGCCGGCCCACCAGTAGCCGATGCCGCAGAGGATTGTAAGAATCACATAAATAACAATTAGTGCCCGTGCTGTCTCGGCAATACGTGGAGTCAATTTGGTATCTTTTACCGGGCCGGGAATTTCTGCCTTATACAGCTGCATACCACCGATACCCAGCATCGGCAGGATGGCCAGGGCGATAACAATTACGCCGATACCGCCAAACCACTGCAACTGCTGGCGGTAGTAGAGAATGGCAGGAGGCAGTGAGTCCAACCCGGTAATCACTGTGGCGCCGGTGGTTGTTAGCCCCGAGATGGATTCAAAAATAGAGTCGGTGATACTCAAGTCAGGCTGTGGGCTGATAATAAAGGGCAGGGCACCGAAGCTGCCCAGTACCAGCCAGAACAAAGATGTCACTACGAACCCGTCCCGGGTGCGCAGGTCTTCGCGCAAATCGTGCACTGGCAGCCACATGAACAGGCCGGTGATCAGAGTGATGACAAAGGCTGCGACAAATGCGCTGTGAGTACCATCTTCATACCATAGGGATACGCCAATCGGCGGCAGCAGAGTCAGGCTGAACACCGTCAAGAGAATTCCAAAAACTCGCGCAATTACCGCAATTCGCATTGGCGCCTATCAGCCTATCGTTATTTGTTGCAATGTTATCTGGACGGCGGAGACCGTTATCGCCGGAAAACGAAAATATTATTTGCTCAGAAAAAGCCAAAACCAACTTGGAACAGCTGTTCTACATGGCGGGTCTGGCGGCGGTCGATAAGGAAGACAATCACGTGGTCATCGCTTTGCACAATGACATCATCGTGTGCCATCAAAACTTCGCTGCCATTTTCCGTTTCCCGTACTATGGCGCCAATCGAGGCGCCCTCGGGTAAGTCGATATCTTCGATCTTGCGCCCCACCACCTTGGATGTGCGCTCGTCACCGTGGGCGATAACCTCAATGGCTTCAGCTGCACCTCGACGCAGGGAGTGGACGTTGACCATATCCCCTCGGCGCACATGGGTGAGCAGGCTGCCGATCGTATTTTGCTGCGGTGAGATGGCAATATCGATTTCACCGCCCTGTACCAGGTCCACATAAGCGCGGTTATTGATCAGCGTCATCACTTTGCGTGCGCCCAGACGCTTGGCCAATAGTGACGACATGATATTAGCCTCGTCGTCATTGGTCAGGGCAAGAAAAACATCGGTATCTTCGATGCTCTCTTCCAGCAGCAACTCCTGATCGGAGGCGCTGCCGTGCAGGATAATGGTGTGGGACAGCTCCTCGGATAAAAATACACAGCGCTCGTGGCTCTGCTCAATAATTTTTACCGAATAGCGATTCTCCAGCCGGGTGGCCAAGCGCAAACCAATATTGCCGCCGCCGGCGATCACCACTCGTTTATAACCGTGTTCCAATCGACGCAGTTCGCTCATTACCGCGCGAATATCTGCTCGCGCGGCAATAAAGAACACCTCATCGCCGGCTTCAATCACTGTATCACCCTGGGGAATAATTGGCCGGTTGCGGCGATAAATCGCAGCAACCCGGGTATCTACCTTGGGCATATGCTCGCGCAAATAGCGCAGTTGGTGCCCAACCAGAGGCCCGCCCTGAACGGCTAAAACAGTTACCAGCTGTACGCGACCACCGGCAAAATCCAATACCTGCAAGGCTCCGGGATGTTCCATCAGGCGGGAGATATACTCTGAAACCAGTTGCTCCGGGCTGATCAGTACATCGATAGGGATGGCCTGGGTATCGAATAATTCCGGGTATTGCAGGTAGGAGGAGGCCCGTACCCGGGCGATTTTGGTGGGGACGCGAAACAGAGAGTGCGCAATCTGGCAGGCCGCCATATTGGTCTCATCGTTATTGGTGACTGCAACCAGGATATCCGCATCCTCAATCCCGGCTTCCATCAGAATATCCGGGTGAGAGGCGTGGCCCAGTACCACGCCGATATCGATGCGGTCGCGCAGTTCGCGCAGGGTTTTCTCGTCGCTGTCCACCAGGACAATATCATTGCGCTCGGAGGCCAGGGCCTCCGCTAGAGAGCCGCCCACCTGGCCGGCGCCGAGAATGACAATTTTCATATCGGATGAGACTCGCGACGAGCGACGTCGTTATTCAGCTTTGCTCAGCAGAGCGTAGTAGAAACCGTCACCGCCGCCGGTTTGGGGTAGAAGCTGCATACCGGCAACTTGTTTCTCGCCCCAGGGCTTATCGTTTAGCAGTTCAGGGGTATTGTCGCTCGCATCCTCTGTCTCCGCAATGAACGCTGCGACGACTTCGCTGTTTTCCGTCGGTAGGCTGGAACAGGTGGCGTAAAGCAACTGCCCACCCGGTTTAACCAGGGGCCACAGAGCGCGCAGGATCTTGCCCTGCAAAGCCACTAACTCGGCAATGTCTTCTTCCCGGCGCAATAGTTTGATATCCGGGTTGCGGCGAATTACCCCGGTTGCCGAACAGGGTGCGTCCAGTAGTATCTGGTCGTATTGCTGCCCGTCCCACCACTCATTCGGAGACGTGGCATCGGCACAAATAAGCTCGGCACTCTGCCCGTTGCGCTCGAGGTTTTCCTCGACCCGCACAAGGCGGTCCTCCTCAATATCCAACGCGCTCAGCTGAATGCTGGATTCCTGCTCCAATAAGTGGCAACTCTTGCCTCCAGGTGCCGCACACGCGTCCAACACCCGGGCATTTTCCTGCGGCTGTAACAGCAGCGCCGCTAATTGTGCGGACTCATCCTGAACACTGACCAAGCCCTCGGCAAAGCCCGGTAGCACTGTGACTGAAACCGGCTCAACCAGGGTGATACCGACCGGGGAAATAGTACAGGGCTCGGCGGAGAGGCCGGTTTCATCGAGCTGTTGTAAATAGTCCTCGCGCGAGATCTTGGCAGTATTTACCCGCAAGGTCATGGGTGGGTTGGCATTGTTGGCGCGGAAGATGTCTGACGCCTTCTCAGGCCAGGCGGCTTTAATCTGCTGCTGTAACCAGGCCGGGTGCATAGAGCTGAACTGTGGATTGCCGGACAGCTTGCGCTGAAGCTGCTCACTGTTGCGCAGGGCGTTGCGCAGCACCCCGTTGATCAGCCCGGTCGCTCTGTCCAGACCGAGGCTGCGCGCGGCATTGACGGTTGCAGATATGGCGGCGTGATCGGGTATGCGAGTGTACTCGAGTTGGTAAATGCCCAGCAGGATCAGTGCATTGATCTCGATATCCGAGACTTTTTTACGCAGTAACTTGGCGGCGATCAATTGCAGGCGCGGTGCCGTGCGGGCACTGCCGTAACAGAGCTCCCGCAACAGAGGGCGGTCGCGCTCCTCGACTTTGTCCTCGGCGGCAGGCAGAAGTCTTGCCAACGAGCCACGTTCTTCCAGCAGTGAGGCGATAATTCGGGCGGCCTCGGCGCGTACATCTCTGCTCATAATTATCCCAGTTTGGTACCCGGGGCGAACTGCTCCCGGTAGCCTTTCAAAATTTCTGCTGCGGGAAGCGCTTTTTTACCCGGTAGCTGTATTAATTGGAGGCGCAGGGCCTCCCGGCCGCAGGCCACTAAAATACCTTCGTCGTCACTGGAGAGAATGGTACCGGGCTGATCACTGTGGCAGCCCTGTTCGATGGCGGCGCTATAGATACGCAGGCGCTGCTCGCCCTTCTTGTCCCGATAAGTACTCCAGCACACTGGGAAGGGGTTAAAAGCGCGTATCAATCGATGCAGTTCAGCAGCGGGACGCTGCCAGTCGATCTGCGCCTCTTCCTTGGTAATTTTGTTGGCGTAGTTAGCCTGGGTATCGTCTTGTACCTGAGGGTTGGCACTGCCACTTTCCAGTAGAGCCAAGGCCTGGAGGAGGGATGGGCCGCCGAGTTCCGCCAGCTTGTCGTGCAAACTGCCACCGGTATCGGACTCAGTAATCGCGCAGCGGCTTTCCACCAAAACTGGGCCGGTATCCAGGCCCGCCTCCATTTGCATAATGGCGACACCGCTCTCGCTGTCACCCGCTTCCACCGCGCGTTGGATCGGTGCCGCACCGCGCCAGCGCGGCAACAAAGAGGCGTGCACATTGATACAGCCCAGACGCGGGGTATCCAGCACCACCTGCGGTAGTATCAGGCCGTAGGCCACCACCACCATAATATCCGCTCCAAGGGCAGTGAGCTCCGCCTGGGCCGTCTCGTCGCGCAGGCTCAGGGGTTGGTACACCGGGATATTGTGGGAGAGTGCCAGCTGTTTCACCGGGCTGGCGAGCAATTTCTTACCGCGCCCAGCCGGCCTGTCCGGTTGGGTGTAAACGGCCATGACATTGTGCTCGCTGTCGAGCAGCGCTTGCAGGTGCACGGCGGCAAAGTCCGGTGTGCCGGCAAAAATAATATTCACTGACTTGCTCTCAGGTAATGGGGGTGGGAGAGCTGCCGTAAGGCGGCAGCTCCAGGCTCCTGCGGCTGGCGCAGATCAGGCGCGGCGGCGCTGGGACTTTTCCAGCTTAGAGCGGATGCGGTTGCGCTTCAGCGGGGAGATATAATCCACGAAGAGCTTACCATCCAAATGATCGACTTCATGTTGGATACAGACCGCCAGCAATCCCTCGGCCTCCAGGGCAAAAGGTTCGCCATTGCGGTCCAGGGCCTTTACACGCACTTTGCGCGGGCGCTCCACCGTTTCGTAGAAACCGGGCACTGATAGGCAGCCCTCGTCGTACTGATGGATCTCCGGGTCCAGCACTTCGATTTCGGGATTGATAAACCCGTAAGGTTCATTGCCGTCTTCGGATATATCCACTACCACAATGCGCTCCTGCGCATTGACTTGGATAGCGGCGAGGCCGATACCGGGCGCGGCGTACATGGTTTCAAACATGTCGTCGAGCAATTGGCGGTGGGCGTCGGTCACTTCAGCGACGGGTTTAGCGATCTCGCGCAGGCGCGGATCGGGAAATTCCAGTATCTCGAGTTTAGCCATAACACCTGTGACAAACTTCTAGTATTCGTTGAACGTGCGCTGATAACATTATGATCGCGCTCAAAATTTACCGAGTGGACCCCTGTTTTTGCTGGCGCTATGCGCCCGGGTCCGGTCTCGCTCCCTTCACGGGAGTGGCCCGGCGCTGAGAATTATAGCGATAAAGAGCATAGGAATGCTTCCATGAAAAAAATTATCCTGGCCGCGATCTCGTTGTTAGCGGTTGCCCTTGGTGTCGAAGCACAGGATCAGGTTCGCCTGAACCCCAGTCACCCCGACGCTTATGTGGTGCAAAAGGGCGATACGCTCTGGGATATTTCCAGTCAGTTTCTGGTGCAACCCTGGTACTGGCCGGAGATTTGGCAAGTGAACCCACAGGTGGAAAACCCCCACCTGATTTATCCAGGAGATAGCCTGCGCCTTGTTTATATAGACGGCCAACCACAGCTACAGCTGCAACGCGGCCCCCGGGCGTATCAACTGTCGCCGGGGGTTGATGGCAACCGCCTGTCGCCCTCGATCCGCCGCCAGGCAGTTGAGGATGCAATTCCGGCGATTCCGCTGGATGCGATCAATGCTTTTTTATCGCGGACTCGTATAGTAGAGCCCGGTGCTTTTGAGGGGACTCCCTATGTAGTTTCTGGGTCAGAAAGTCATATTTTGATGGGTGCTGGAGATATCCTCTACGCTCGCGGTGATTTTGCGGCGCCTTTACCTTCGTACGGGCTCTATCGCCCTGGTCCTATTTATACTGACCCAGTATCTGGTGAAGTCCTCGGGCGTCAGGCACTTGGCATAGGTACTTTAGACCTGTTGCAGCTGGACCCAGATAGCAATCCGGATAACAACTCGAATTTTTCTATAGCGACAATGGGCGTGCGTAACACTTCTCGTGAGGTTCGTCTTGAAGATCGGTTGATGCCCGTAGAAGAGCGCTCAATTGATGCGCTGTTCCACCCTAGCGCACCGGGTGTCACGGTTGATGGGGTGATTGTAGGTGTTGATGAAGGGGTAAACCAAATTGGTAAGTTTGATGTTGTTATCTTGAATTCGGGAGACAGAGACGGCTTGCAACCCGGCAACGTCCTAGCGATATACAAAGCGGGTTCAACAGTACGCGACCGTATTGCTGGTGACGTGGTGAAGCTCCCAGATACCCGCGCTGGTGAGTTGATGGTATTCCGCACCTTTGAAAAAATGAGCCTAGCCCTGGTACTGGATGCCCGTCGCCCGCTGGCAGTGATGGATATGGTGCGCAACCCCTAAGCGATCCCAGAAAATCTCGCGGCAGGTGTTGCTGTTTGCCCTGCCGCACAACCTTCAAAACAGAAAATGGTAAGTCGCATGGATGCATTGACCGCTACTATGGCGTTGCTGCGTCTTGAGGGAATTGGCCCAGCTCGCTACTGGCAATTACTGGAGTACTTTGCCACTGCCGAAGAGGCTCTCCAGCAGTTTCCTCAACCTCTTCTGCAAAAGTTATCACCGCGGGCACAAAACCAGTGGCGGGAATTTTCCAGCCGATCTGCCGCCAGTGAGCTCGCTGATTGGGTTGAGCGGGAGCGAGTCCGCTGCGCAGACCTGGGCGTGCAGCTGATTTGTCACAGCGATCCCGGTTATCCCGCTCTTTTATCGGAGACCTCGCGTCCCCCGCCTGTGCTTTATATCCGTGGTGAAAAAAGTGCTCTAAATCTACCGCAGGTAGCGATGGTGGGTGCCCGTCGGGCCACTGTGGCGGGTCTGGATAATGCCCGGGCCTTCGCCGCGGAATTGGCAGGTTCCGGATTTGCTATCACTTCCGGGCTGGCTCTGGGCGTGGATGCCGCAGCTCACCGAGGGGCGCTGCAGGGAGCGGGCTCCACGATCGCAGTTTTGGGTAGTGGAGTTGACCGCATTTATCCAAAACACAATCGCCCCCTGGCGGAGGACATTCTTTCTGCAGGCGGTGCTCTAATAAGCGAATTGCCTCTTGGCAGCAATGCTGAGGCAAAGAATTTTCCTCGGAGGAACCGGATTATCAGTGGCCTTTCAATGGGGGTATTACTGGTAGAAGCAGCGATGCGCTCAGGTTCTCTGATTACGGCGCGTTTAGCACTGGAGCAGAATCGTGAGGTTTTTGCGATTCCAGGTTCTATCCACAACCCAATGGCCAGGGGTTGCCACCACCTGATTAAAGAAGGTGCGACACTGGTTGAAACCAGCGCAGATGTAGCTGGCCAGCTTGGCGGTTTACTGGCAGAGCCCACACCCACTGACCTCCCCCCCGGTAAACCACTGCCAGAGCTTCAGCAACATATCATCAGAGCGCTTGCCGGTGGGCCTCGAAGTATCGAGCTATTGTCACGTGATACCGGAATTGAGGCAGGTAAATTGATGGCTGTATTGATGGAATTAGAATTAGAGGGATTGGTGGAGCAACTGACAGGGTCTTACCAGTTAACCCTGAAGGGCAGCCGTTATACGGATGGGGAAAAACTGGCTAAAACCTCTGAGGAGTTAATAAGTCTCTAAGGTCTTGCTGGGAAGTTACGGAGAGGATTAGCCAGAAACCCTTTGTTTGATGGTGTAGCCGCCGATCAATTCGCGCAGTTCCGGGGCAGCGTTAATACTCAGTGGATTCCAAAAGTGGAGTCTGATTATGGCGGATAAACCGAAACTCACCACTGATGCCGGCGCTCCGGTTCCCGATAATCAAAACAGCCTTACAGCGGGGCCACATGGCCCTCTGTTGATTCAGGATTATCAGCTTATCGAAAAACTGGCTCACCAAAATCGCGAACGCATACCTGAGCGGGCGGTACATGCCAAAGGTTGGGGCGCCTATGGGGTTTTGAGGGTAACTGGTGATATTTCTAACTACACCTGTGCCCGGGTTTTGCAGCCGGGGGCAGAGACCCCACTGTTGGCCCGTTTTTCAACTGTGGCCGGTGAGTTGGGTGCAGCTGATGCGGAGCGGGATGTGCGTGGTTTTGCACTGAAGTTTTATACGGAGGAGGGCAATTGGGATTTGGTCGGCAACAATACGCCAGTCTTTTTTGTACGAGACCCCTACAAATTTCCAGACTTTATCCACACACAAAAACGGCATCCACGAACTCACTTGCGCTCCCCCACAGCCATGTGGGATTTCTGGTCGTTGAGCCCTGAAAGCCTCCACCAGGTGACCATACTGTTCTCCGATCGCGGTTTGCCCATATCTCCGTTGCATATGAATGGTTATGGCTCCCATACCTTCTCCCTGTGGAATCACAATGGGGAGCGTTTCTGGGTGAAATTCCATTTCAAGACCCAGCAGGGACATAGGTACTTCACCAATTCGGAAGCTGAAACTGTGATTGGGCGCTCCCGGGAGAGTTACCAGGAGGCGATGTACAGCGCAATAGAAAACGGAGAATGCCCGAAGTGGACATTCCAGATTCAAGTCATGCCCGCAGCAGACCTCGGCAAAACAAACTACAACCCCTTTGACCTCACCAAGGTATGGCCTCATGGTGATTATCCACCTATCGAGGTGGGAACCATGGAGTTGAATCGCAACCCGCAAGACTATTTTGCAGAAATCGAGCAGGCAGCTTTCTCTCCATCCAATATCGTGCCAGGTATCAGTTTCTCACCGGATAAGATGCTGCAGGCGCGTATATTCTCTTATGCCGATGCACATCGTCACCGCTTGGGAACTCACTATGAGAGTCTTCCAGTGAATGCACCGCGCTGTCCTGTCCATAATTACTATCGGGATGGTGAAATGAATAGCACGGGTATCCGCAGTGGCAATCCGGATGCCTTTTATGAGCCGAATAGTTTTTCTGGGCCAGAGGAGGACCCAAAAGCGAAAGAACCCCCGTTACCAATATCCGGTGCGGCAGATAGAAATGACCACCGCAAAGGCAATGATGATTACAGTCAGGTTCGAGCGCTCTTTGACTTGTTCAACGATGAACAAAAACAGCGCTTATATAACAATATTGCAGAAGCGATGGCGGGTGTACCGGATGAAATAATTCAGCGACAATTGGCACACTTTTCCAAGGTGCATCCGGACTATGCCGCGGGCGTCAAGTTAGCGATGGTCAGCAACTGAACCTGCTGTTTTGATACGTAATTCATTTGCTTGCCTTTTGTGTTAAAAATATATCCTGCTGGATTGGTATTTAATACTGTATTAAAGGCATGCTTATGAAAAAGATCAAAGTAGCTTTAACCCTTATTTTTCTAGTTTTGGGAGGCTGCTCTACACAAATAAAAAAAACAGATATATCTATTTCTCAAGAATTTTCAGATGAACAGTTGCTTAGTGGTATATATTTTTGGAGTTCCCCTATAACTAACTCTGATTTGCCTGATATTGATATCCTGGCATTGAATAATGATATGAGGTTGTTTTTAAAATCGATAAGTACCAGAAAAAAAAGTGATAGGTTGGATGCTCTGATAAATAAATTGCAGAGCCAATATTTTTCAATTCTCTACGATGCAGATGCCACGCTCAATGCTGCACAAGTTTTTGATCAGCAGAGAGGAAATTGCATGGCTTTTAGTGCCTTTTTAGTTGCAATGATTCGTGAACTTGGGGTGGATGCTAAATTCAATGAGGTTTTTGTTCCAGAAGTGAGATATTTGGAGAGCCAACAGACCTTTATTTACCAGCACATTAATGTTGTAGCTGATACAGGTAGTAGACAACGCATATTGGATTTTAACTTTACGGATTACAATCCAGAATATAATCAAAAAGAGCTGGAAGATAAGGCAGCCTTTGCAAAATTCTATAGTAACCTGGCTATGGAGTTTCTTGCGGATCGAGATTTTAAAAACGCCTTTCTTTATATTCGAAAGTCAATGTTACTGGCGCCAGAGGAAGCAGATCTTTGGAATAATTTGGGGGCTATATATCGTTCAGCGGGTTTGGTCAAACAAGCAATTAGTTCTTACGCTATAGCGTTGAAGCTTGATGGAGCAAACTTGGTTTCGTTGAGCAATCTGGAGAAAGTTCTCCGAGCTCAGGGTGACCTTCAAATGGCAAATGTTCTGTCAGCAAAACTACATGATTATAGGCAGGAGGACCCCTATTATTGGTACGGTCAAGCGCTTACAGCTTACGAAGATGAGTTGTATGAATTGGCGGCCAATAAGGCTGAAGATGCAATTTCGATAAAGAAGGAAGACCATCGTTTTCATTTTCTACTGGGAATGGCGCGCCTAAAGTCCGGAGCCAAGGGTTATCAGCGTAGTTTTAAGAAGGCTTTGGCGCTATCTGAGAATAGTCGAGATCAAGACCAGTATAGGAGGAAGCTAAAATCGTTAGGTATCCCCGAGCTGGAGAGGACTAGATTTCGGGAGCGTCGGCGACTGATAGTGCTGGGAAGCTGGTGGTGGCTGAATTGAAGGTTAGGCGCCAATATGCCAGCGAGAACCATGAAGTACTTAAGCTTGGAAAAAAGCGGATGGATGTTTTTTGAGCAACTTGGCTAGGTCATAAAGCAATATCTTGTGTCAATCAATGCAATCCGCTAGATTGCCAGCGTCCTTCCGCTTCGATAGTAAAGAGAGTTGAATTGAGTGAGCCTTGTGTTGCGACTTCAATGGATTCGGACTCCCATCTGCCTGTAGTGGAAGTTGTTCTGGAGACATTCGACATTCCCTATCAACAAGATTTGCAACTGCGTAAAGGGAAGTAAGACTAGCGTTAAAATGAAGTACTCACCGCTTTCCGTAAAACAGGCTGCCCGCGCCCTGGCAGCGGGTGGTGTTATTGCCCATCCCACTGAATCTGTATGGGGCTTGGCTTGCGACCCCAATAACCTGCTGGCTGTCAGGCGCTTGCTACAACTCAAGCATCGCCCACTTGAGAAGGGTTTGATCCTGGTCTCCGGTGACAGAAGACATTTTGATCCGCTCCTTAGAAACCTTAGTGATCAGCAAGAGGAACAGCTGGATTGCAGCTGGCCGGGACCGGTGACATGGCTCGTACCCCATCGGGGCTTAATTCCTGCCTGGGTCTGTGGGGTACATAAATCTGTGGCCCTGCGCTGCACCGATCACCCGTTTACTGCTGCGTTAACACGCGCCTTTGGCGGTGCTATCGTATCCACTTCAGCAAACCCGGCCGGGTCTCAGCCCGCCCGTAATAAGTACCAGGTACTACGCTATTTCGGCCGCGATCTCGACTTTGTCGGTGGCGGCTCAACCGGTGGCCGCAGCGCCCCCAGTGAAATACGCGATCTGCAAAGTGGCCGCGTACTGAGGGCGGGTGCTTAATTTCAAAACAGTGACGTAGTTTTCGCCTATGAGTGATATCGATACCAAGGAAGTAAAGGCCTATCTCCTCGGCCTACAAGACCGCATTTGTGATGCCCTGAGTGAACAAGACGGCCAACCATTTCGCGAAGATAATTGGGAAAGGCCCGGTGGCGGTGGTGGTCGAACCCGGGTACTGGAAGAGGGCAACCTGATTGAAAAGGGGGGCGTGAACTTTTCCCATGTCTATGGGGATGGACTTCCTCCGTCAGCCACAGCTAATCGCCCCGAACTGGCCGGTTGCTCTTTTGAGGCGATGGGCGTCTCCCTCGTAATTCATCCGCGCAATCCCTACGTGCCCACTAGCCATGCAAACGTGCGTCTATTTGTGGCTAAAAAGCCCGGAGCTGAGCCTATTTGGTGGTTTGGTGGTGGCTATGACCTTACCCCGTATTACGGCTATCACGAGGATGTCGTACATTGGCACCAAACAGCCAAGCAGGCCTGTGAGCCTTTTGGTAGTGAGATCTATCCCCGCTTTAAGCAGTGGTGTGATAAATACTTTTACCTGAAGCATCGGGATGAAGCGCGGGGAGTTGGCGGACTCTTTTTTGATGATTTTAACGAAGGTGGCTACGACAACGCTTTTGCGCTTATGCGCGCTGTTGGCGATAGTTATCTAGAGGCCTACTTGCCAATCGTGCAGAAGCGCAAAGAGACTCCTTACGGTGAGCGCGAGCGTGAATTTCAGCTCTATCGTCGCGGGCGCTACGTGGAATTCAATTTGGTATTTGATCGTGGCACCCTGTTTGGCTTGCAAAGTGGCGGGCGAACTGAGTCCATACTGATGTCCCTGCCTTCGTTGGTGAGCTGGAAATACGACTGGCAACCGGAGCCGGCCTCTGAGGAAGAAAAACTCTACACCGATTTTCTGCCGCACAGAGACTGGGTATAGGCAGCCAATTTGTCACAATGGAGATTTGCTGTGCACCCATCGCGATTGGAAGGCATTAATTCCCTGTTTCTCGATTACAGGCGGCATTTTGAAACGGGAGATGTGGAACAGATAGCTGATTTTTATCGCTTCCCTCTGCATTACTATCGGGAGGATGGCGTAAAGCTCGCTGTGGCGAGGGATGAGTTTATCCAGCAAGTGGTTAAATTACTCAACGCTTACCGCCGGCTGGGAGTCTGTCAGATTCTTGGCACTGTCACCGAGGTGATAGAGTTAAACGAATACAGCACCCTTGCGAGCTTGCGTTGGACCCTGCTTCATTCACTGGGGGAGGAAAAGGCGGTAGAGCTGTATAGTTCCCACACCCGCTATTTGGTTGCTGAAGCTGCCGACGGCCTCAAAATAGATGGCCTGATAATTGTCGATGAAAGTGCCAAAATTCGAGAGGCGGTCAGAGCGCGTAAGAGGGCGGGGTCATGAGTGACCGCTACGCAGTAGTGGGCAATCCCATAAAACACTCTCTCTCACCGGAGATACACAGCGCTTTTGCGGCACAAACGGGAGAGGGTGTTGAGTACAGTAAGCAGCTTGCTCCCCTGGATGGCTTTAGCGGCTTCGTACGGGCTTTCTTTGCTGGGGGTGGTTGTGGCCTCAATGTGACGGTGCCCTTTAAACTACAGGCCTTCGAACTGGCAGATACCCTGACTGAACGGGGAGCTTCCGCTGGCGCAGTTAACACTCTGGCTCTAGCGAAAAACGGGAAGATTCTCGGCGATAACACCGACGGGGCTGGCTTGGTATTTGATATTAACAGCAACTTGGGTTGGGAAATCAGGGATAGAAAAGTTCTCTTGCTTGGTGCCGGTGGTGCTGCTCGGGGAGCACTGCTTCCAATTCTGGCAAAGCAACCCGCGCATTTGCATATTGCCAACCGCACCGCAGAAAAGGCGGTGCAGCTTGCGGCAGAATTTTCCCAGTTGGGAGAGTTGAGCGGTGGTGGCCTGGAGGAGTTGAGAGGCTGCTACGACCTGATTATCAATGCGAGTTCTGCAAGCCTAGGCGGTGTGCTACCTCCATTGCCTGAAGGTTGCGTTGCGAGTCATGGCAAAGCATACGACATGATGTATGGAGCTAAGCCAACGCCTTTTACACAATGGGCCCGTGGGCAGGGGGCAGAGACTGCTGACGGTCTAGGCATGTTGGTAGAGCAGGCCGCTGAATCATTTTTGCTGTGGCGGAATATTCGTCCAGAAACAGCGCCAGTCATGGCTAAGCTGCGCCGGGACCTCAACCAGACAACCGATAATTAAAAGAGAGAAAGCGTTGTGCGTGATATTGTGCGAAACCTGTCGATTTGTTTTGCTGTGGGGTGTTTCGGTGGGCTTTGCTATGCCGTGGGGCTATGGGCGATGGGGCGGTATGGTTTCACCCAGTTTCTAGGGGTAGATTTGGCGCCATCCCTGAGCAATGCCTACCTGTACCAGCGCGTAGTTTGGGGTGGAGTTTTCGGGTTGCTGCTTTTGTTGCCTTTGCGCAACGCCTGGTTAATACGGGGCTTCCTCTTATCCCTGGTGCCGGCAGGGTTGATGCTGTTGTATCTTCTGCCGCAGAGAGGTTATGACTACGGTGCTCTGGTACTGGGACAAATGACGCCCCTGGTTATAGTTCTAGCTTGTGCCATTGGCGGCATAGGTGCATCGGCACTGCTGCGGCTACAGGGTAAATAGTGAGGAGGCCTTGGTTGCCAAGGCCTACCACATCACTGTTTAAATTCGATCTCAACCAGGCTGCAGCTTTGGGTATATCCCATAGCCCGCTTGATTGTGGGGAAGACTGACGCGGTAGCGACGCTGACCCCCAGCTCGATTCTCTGTCGGTTATCCAGTTGTGCACCTATCCGTTCATTGAGAACAGGATCGATCGTTTTGTAGCTGGCCACGGCTGTTGCAAAATCAAAAATGTCCTGCAAGTTCTCAGGCAGGCCGCTGCCGCCTTGGATACAAGCTTTCACCAAGTGGGGTTCAACACCAGCCTCTAAGGCCATACGCACATTCAGTTGCAGGCACATGCCGCAATCAGCTACTTGCATTGCCGCTATCTTACTCACCCAAAAAACATCAATAGGTAAAAACTCCCTGTGCATGGATAGGGGCTGAAAATTTCTAAATTTTTCAAAGCCTTCAGGAGAGCCCTGAAGAAACTCGCGCAAGTAGTCCATGTCATAGCGGTATTTTTGGGAGAAGGCCTCCATTTCCTGGAGATATTGCTGTTTGGACATAGTTTGGCTCCTAATCAAGTCGGATTGAGTCACAGACCATCGGCCTACAACGCCAAGTCTTATGTAAAAGCCTGATAGGTAAAAATTAGTTTCTATCGGATATTTCGATAGGTGGGCTGTAAAAGTTACCGTAGAGTCGCCGGGCCTCTCGGGCAAACCATTGCGCAGCTAAGCCTTGTGGCGTCTGCTTGGACCAGAGCAGATCCACACCGAGGCTCCAGGTATTGAGAGAACCGGTTAAGTTGAGCTCAACCAACCTGCCGCTTTTTAAAAAGGGGCGGGCCAGTTCGTAGGGCGCATTGACCCACCCAACCCCCTTACATGCCAGATCCAGGGCCTGTAGCAGAGAATCACTTCGCCAAGTCTGTGCAGAGAGCTGCCAACGGTACCTTTGGGATTCTGGTGCTGTGGTGATCTGTCGGTGCTGGGCCGCTTCATTCAATGAGGATTGTTTTTTCTGGGCAAGGGGATGTTCCGGGCAGGCCAGGCTAAGTACCCGCTGTTGTCCCAGGTTACTGGTATCCAGCGAGCTGGGATAGGAATCCCTGGAGGTGACAAAGGCAAAATCGGCTTCACCCTGTGTCACCTGCTGGACCGCTTCCTTCCCAGTAACACTGCCGAGCTGAAGCTCAGTATGCGGGAAGCGCTCGCTGAAAGTTACCAGCATATCGTTTAGTCGATCCGGCATTACCAGCTCTTCAAATAATATATTGAGCTGGGGCTCTTCTCCCCGCTGGAAGGAATTTGCCGCCTGTTGGAAGCGCTGCAACTGCCCCAACGATTGACGTGCTAATGGCAGTAATGCCAAAGCGGCGTCGGTGGGTTGGGGATATTTCCCTTCGCGGTTAAAGAGAGTCAGCCCCAGGTCGAGTTCAAGATTTTGAATCAAGCTGCTTACAGAAGACTGAGCCCGGCCCACTTCGCGAGCAACCGCCGAAAAAGATCCGACTTCACAGGAGCGCACAAAAATATGCAGCTGGTCCATATTCAGGTTAAGCATAGCGGGGAGCCGGCTGTCACTATGGTTGCTGTTTAAGGAGATACTGATCTTTCAGTTTCACGTAGTTTTCAGCGGAATACTTAAAGAAAGCCTTTTCTTTGTCAGACAGGGGGCGCGCCTTTTTGCAGGGGGCGCCTACATAGAGATACCCACTCTCCAGGGTTTTACCGGGCGGAACCAGTGCCCCGGCTGCCAGTACGACATCGTCCTCAATAATGGCTCCGTCGAGAACAATAGATCCGATACCAATTAAGATCCGGTTGCCGATGGTACAACCGTGCAGGCAGGCTTTATGACCGATAGTGACATCTTCGCCAATAGTCAGCGGCCAACCGTCGGCGTTGAATGGTCCCGCATGGGTGATATGGAGAACAGCCCCATCCTGTACACTGGTTCGCGCGCCGATTCGGATCTTATGCATATCACCGCGCACAACGGCCATGGGCCATACGGAGCAATCATCCCCCAGGGTAACGTCACCAATGACTGCGGATTGCGGATCGATATATACGCTGTCGCCAAGTTCTGGAAACTTCTCGCCGTGGGAATCATCGTGGCTGCGCAGTGGGGACATAAATAAGCTCCTGTACAATGAATCCTCTATCATAGCTTTATCCTAATTCGAGCACAGAGTCTTATATGTCCAATCCACTGTTGAATATCCCGCTGCTGCCGCCTTTTGATAATCTCGAGCCCGAGCAGGTGGAACCCGCCATCGCCGAACTGATTAAAGAGTGTGAGCAAACCCTTCAACAGGGATTGGAGACCCCCAGCTGGGATAATACGCTGGTGCCTCTGGAACAGGCGGAAGACCAGCTAAATCGAGCCTTCTCCCCAGTCAGTCACCTGAACAGCGTTCTAAGTGGCCCCTGGCGGGCGCCCTATGAGGCCGCCTTAGCCAAAGTGACGGCTTACTGGACAAAGCAGGGGCAAAATCGCGAACTTTACGACCTGTACCTCCAATTAATGCAGTCGCCCGAATTTGCAAACTGGCCACAGGCACGCAAGAAGTCTTTGGAGCTGGGAGTCAGAGACTTTGAACTCGGTGGTGTAGGCCTTGAAGGAGAGGCCCGTGAAAAGTTTGCCGTTAACAGTCAGCGTTTGGCGGAGTTATCCAGCCAATTTGCCAACAATGTCCTCGATGCAACCAATGCCTGGACCTGGCATACGAATGATGAAGCTCAGCTTCAGGGGCTTCCTCAAACTGCTCTCGCCGCTGCACGGAATGCAGCTGAGGCAAAAGGCCTGGATGGGTGGCTGATTACCTTAGAGGGGCCCAGCTTTCTCGCTGTTATGACCCATGCTGAAAATAGATCTCTGCGTCGGGATGTCCATTTGGCTTTTGTTAGTCGCGCATCCGAAGTTGGTCCCCAGGCAGGTGAATACGATAACTCCGAAGTGATGGAGGCAATTCTCGCATTGCGCGCTGAACAGGCCAGTTTACTGGGAATGAACAGCTATGCGGAGTTGTCATTGGCCAGCAAAATGGCTCCAAATACAGAGCGGGTTTTGGAATTTCTACAGGATCTGGCAGAACGAGCCAGGCCAGCTGCCCAACGAGAAATGGCTGAGCTGAAAGCGTTTGCTGCAGACCAACTCAGTATTGAAGAGTTGCAACCATGGGATGTGGCCTGGGCCGTAGAAAAGCTCAAACAGCAGCGATACGCCATCAGCCAAGAGGAATTGAGGCCCTATTTCCCTTACGCCAAAGTCGTTGACGGCCTCTTTACTGTGGTGGATAAATTATTCGGAATCACAGTTGAAGAAGATACCAGCGTTGCTACTTGGCATGCCGACGTGCAGTTCTTTTGGCTGCTGAGAGATGGCGAAAAGATAGCTGGTTTCTATTTGGATGCGTTCGCACGTGAGAAAAAGCGTGGCGGGGCCTGGATGGATACAGTAAGTAGTCGTCGCCACACACTCAACGGACTCCAGTTGCCTATAGCTTATCTGGTGTGTAATTTCAGTCCGGCTGCAGGTGATATCCCCTCACTTTTAACCCACACGGAAGTAACCACTTTATTCCATGAATTCGGCCATGGCCTCCACCATATGCTGACACAGATTGATGTGGCAGCAGTTTCTGGTATTAATGGTGTCGCTTGGGATGCGGTGGAAATGCCCAGCCAATTTCTGGAAAATTGGTGTTGGCAACCCCAGGCCATTTCCATAATTTCTGCACATTTCGAAACTGGAGAGGCCCTTCCCGAAGCTTTACTGAATAAAATGCTGGCAGCGAAAAATTTCCAGTCTGCCATGTTTACAGTACGCCAGTTGGAGTTTGCACTTTTTGATTTTCGCCTCCATGCCAGCGAAGAGGCATTGACCGCCGATAAAGTTCAGGTTTTACTGGATCAGGTACGAGCAGAGGTTGCTGTTGTGCCTATCGCCGCAGAAAACCGCTTCCAAAATGCTTTTAGCCATATTTTTGCTGGTGGTTATGCCGCAGGATATTACAGCTATAAATGGGCAGAAGTGCTTTCGGCAGATGCTTTTTCTCTATTTGAGGAAGATGGTATCTTTAATAGAGAGACGGGAAATAAATTTCTGCACAGTATTTTGGAACAGGGTGGTAGCCGTGATGCGTTGGAGCTGTTTGTTCAATTCCGTGGACGAGAGCCGCAAATTGATGCCCTATTGCGTCACTCTGGTATCGAGCAGCAAGAGCTGAATATCAGTCCTGTGTAACGGATAAGTCAGTCATGAAATATTGAGTAGTAGTCATGATGAAGAAAGAAGATTCGGCTGAGTCTGGTAAGATCGTTAAAAAACGCTTTATTGCAGGGGCTGTGTGCCCCCGCTGTAGCGAAATGGATAAAATTATTAACTATCACAAGGATGGAAAAAATTATAGGGAATGTGTTGCCTGTGGGTTTAAGGATGAAATTCGATTGCAGTCAGCGCCAACAGAACTGTCTACTCGTGTTACCCAAGATACAGAGAAAGATATTCACGAGAAACCGGTGAAACTTATCCAACCCACAAGTAGCCGTAAAAAGTGAAAAAAATATTTTTTATACTGGTGGTTTTTATTGCGGTTGCGATCATAGGTCTCTATGGCCTTGATCGCCATCGAAAAAACACAGAACGGCAGAGAGAGCAAGTTGCCTATTTACTAACGAGCTGTGTGAATCAGGGGATACTTACGTTATTTCGTTTACAAGCTAATGACTGGAAGACCCATCCAGATTATTACATTGAAGAGGAAAATAGACTGGGAGCTGCGGTAAAAGCCCTACCCGATCAAATCCTTAAAGGGGAGTCTTTTGAAAAGTGGAGACATGCAATAAAGATTTGTGACAAGCTCACAAGGAATAGTAATTTGCAACATGTCACTATTTTTCGCCCTCTGGGCGATTTCTCCGAAAAGGAGCTCTCCAATATATATACTTTGAAAGATCGCGGTGCTCTGCGGAAGCGGGAAAAGACCATTCACGCACTGTATGAATCAGCAGAAGCTGCTGCTCGCTATATGAAAGACCTAAAGCGTGATATCAACACGCAATTAAATGCCTTTCGTTTTTCAGATGAAGAGCGCGAATTAACTCTTCAAAGAATCAGTTCTCAGGTTTTAGATAATTACCAACAAGGTAACTTTTCCAAAAAGCAGGCAGATACCTATCTGGAAAGAGTGTCCCTTTTTTATAGAACTATGGCCGAGAATCCAAAGTCCTACAGTGTCCGAAACGGCAGCCTATATTTTTATAGCCAAGAATTAAAGCAGAAGGTTGAAGACTTATATAATGCTGTTATCCAGGGAGAAGGAGCGTTTTATGGAAATTTTAAGCAAATTCTAGTGCAAAAACAGGTGCAGTCTTCAAGCTATTAAAAATATGAGCGGGCTTTATTATTTGTTTCTGAGCCCGCTCAGTATTTACCATCCTGAGATTATATTTTTAAATGTGTTTATAGTATCGTAAGAGATTTACTATTTTTATAGGCAGTAACCTTGACTTAGATAGTTAATTTCCCAATCGCAAAATATGTCATATTTTTTTACATTAAAAAATAACTCTAAATACCCTGCTGCGCTTTACTGTAATTTACGTAGCCAGGAGTTGGTTGCAGTGTAGTATTGAAAATATACTATGAGCCCTAAAGATCGTGCTCCAATCCACAAAAATAAGCTGAACCATATGCCTGTATTCCCCCAATCCCTTGTAAACCACCAGGCGGGAAAGAAAACCAGTAATGAGGCTATAAACATAGTATTACGCATGTCGCGACTTTTCCCTGCACCGATAAAAACACCATCTAGCTGATAGCTCCAAACCGCTAATAAAGGTAGTGCACAGAGCCACCAATATACCTGTTCCGCTTGGAGAATCACTGGTTTGATATCTGTAAATAAGGATAGAATGAAGGGTTTCCCTGAAACTAGAACCAGCGTAATCAGGACAGCGCTTCCCAGGGCCCACAAACCTGCACTGCGAACGGTATTTCTGAATAGAGCCGTTGATCTCTTTGCCATAGATTCCCCAACCAAGGCCTCGGTAGCATGAGCAAAACCATCCAGGGCATAGGAAGTCATCATTAATAACTGTATAAGAATAGCATTTGCAGCAAGTACATTATCACCTTGGGCTGCCCCTTGTGCAGTAAAAAAAGTGAGTGTTAGCAAGAGCAAACAGGTTCTTATAAATAAGTCTGTATTTATCTTTAAAAGATTGATCCACGGGGATGAATCGATCCAGGGGAGAAGTTTCTTCTGCCCAATTTCTTTGCGTATATAGGACCAGATATCAACATGAACCCTGGAAAGAAGATATAGACCCAGTAGAAATGCAAAAATATCAGCGAGTACCGTTGCCGCTGCTGCACCTTTTGCCCCTAGGCCCAGGCCAAGAATAAATAGGAAATCGAGGGCTATGTTCAGTAGATTGGCAGCGAAAAGTATATATAGAGGCGCACGGCTATCTTGTCGACCAATAAAAAAACCCAGAATGGCAAAGTTTGCCAGAGCCAGGGGGGCAGATAACAGACGTATTTGTAGGTAGGCCAGTGCGTGGGGTTGTGCTTCCTGACTGGCATTCATCCACTCAACGATATAGTAGATTAAAGGAGAGGCAACAATAAACAGAGTGATTCCCAGCCCCATGGCTAATACTAGTGCACGTACTAACCATTGAATCCCAAGATCTGTACTCCGAGCCACCAGTCCGGTAGTACCCATGCGCAGAAACCCAAATGCCCATAAAAGCATCGACATTACGCTAGCCCCGATAGCTACACCGGATAGGTACTCTGCAGATGGGAGGTGACCAAGAATTGCGGTATCTACTATCCCGAGTAAGGGTACTGAAATATTACTCAGTATCATTGGCCAAGCCAGATTCCAGACGCGAGACATGGGTTGGGATTCAAGTTTTGTAGAAGAAGGCATAAGTCATAACAACTAACGGATAGATTGGCTTCTAGCCGAAATCAGAAAAAGAAAAGCTGTGCAGGCGGATTCTACCAATGGAAACAGTACAGAGCTGATAAGACCCTTTTCCTAAATTGGACTCCCAATACTGCTATTTGCAATTCATTTCGTAACGCTTACAAAATCGAAACGAAATATTTGGCGGAAAAATCATTTCGATTGAGTGTAGATGGTACAGGATTCTGTATTGATCTGCCTGATAATCCTCAAGCTTATTGAAACTAATCTGTCTTTGTTGTGTGAAGCAGTCAGAATTTAGTATTAGAGATTAAAAATCGTTGTCAACCTGTGTAAAAGTAATCAGGGGCACTTGAACCCGAGGATTTATACTTCTCTTGGCAGCATTATTAATGCTTGATTAGTTGTCATCTTTCACCAAATAAATTGCCATGTCTCTATTTGGAGCGACTTTTTTTCTACTTGTGGAAAAGTATCCTATCAAAGTGGTTAAATTTATTTGTTAATCACCGAATTTTTTCACAAAGCGGCAACGTTATTCAAAAATGATCCCAATTGACTTTTTCTTGTCGATGTGTTCCTTTTGTACCTGCAGTAGTTGCGACAAATAAAGAAACTGGTTGTTGGTTGTACCTTTCCGGACGACGACATCTGGAGTAAAAAATCTTTTACTAAGAATAACAAGTTGCACTGACGGCAGTAACGCGAGGTGGTCTCCTCGCCCAGTGTATGTAGTCTTGTGTTACTACAGTATGTCCACAAATTTTGTGTGGAATTAATCCTGTTAGGCAGTTGATACAGGTAAAATTCGCTTATCCGTGAAGGCCAGTGGCCAAAATAAAAATTACGGGTTTCCCTGAGAGACCCGCAACCACGGAGATCTGTAGGCGATGTTGAAAGGCTTTGATCGGCTGTTCGCCTTGCTGGCTACTTCGCTATCTGCACAAGCGGTGTTAGCGAATGAGCAGGACGTTGAGCGCTGGGGGGTTAATATGCCCCAGGGGGTGACAGAAGTTGCCCAGACCACCTACGAGCTACACATGCTGATCTTTTGGATTTGTGTGGCTATAGGGGCATTGGTGTTCAGCATCATGTTCTACAGCATGTGGCGTCACCGCAAAAGTAAGGGATACCAAGCAGCCCAATTTCATGAGAGCACGGTTGTGGAGTTGGTGTGGACTATTATTCCGACCGTCATCCTGATTCTGATGGCGATTCCGGCCACCAAAACGCTCTATGATATTTACGATACTGAGGAAGAAGATCTCAATATCGTAATCACCGGTTACCAATGGAAGTGGAAATATGAATATCGGGGCACTGATGTTTCATTCTTTTCCAGCTTGTCCACTCCCAAAGCTCAAATTGATAACCTCCAGCCTAAGGGTGCTAACTACCTCCTAGAAGTCGATGAGCCGCTGGTTGTTCCTATCAAGAAAAAAATCCGCTTCCTGATTACTGCCAATGATGTGATACATGCGTGGTGGGTCCCAGATCTAGCCGTTAAAAAAGATGCTATCCCCGGTTTTATCAATGATGCCTGGACGCGTATTGAGGAGCCGGGAATATATCGCGGACAGTGTGCTGAATTGTGCGGAAAAGACCATGGATTTATGCCTATTGTTGTGAAAGCAGTACCACAGGCTGAATACGATGCCTGGTTGAGTTCTCGTGCAGCAGAAGCCATTAAAATGCGTGAACTTACAGCGAAGACATTTACCTTCGAAGAGCTTTTTGCTCAGGGTGAAAAAGTCTATACACGCACATGTGCCGCCTGCCATCAGCCGAACGGGCAGGGAGTACCCGGAGTATTCCCGGCAATTGCTGGCTCAAAAATTGCTACCGGTCCCCTCAATGGCCACTTAGATATCGTTATCGATGGTTCTACGGTAAACCCCGCAATGCAGGCTTTTGGTGAGCAGCTATCAGAAGTGGATCTGGCTGCGGTAATTACTTACCAGCGAAACGCTTTCGGCAATGAGATGGGCGATACCGTCCAACCCGTAGATATCCTCAACTTTAAGAATAAGCAGTAAGCGCCCGGAGGAATTTAAGAATGGCACATGGTCCTCAGCCCGGTATAAAGCGTTGGCTCTATACGACGAACCACAAAGATATAGGCTCTATGTATTTGTGGTTTAGTTTTGCGATGTTCCTGCTCGGCGGATGTATGGCATTGGTTATACGCGCTGAATTATTCGAGCCCGGTTTGCAAATTGTACAGCCGGAATTTTTCAATCAAATGACCACTATGCATGGTCTGATCATGGTATTTGGTGCAGTTATGCCGGCTTTTGTGGGGTTGGCTAACTGGATGATACCAATGATGATTGGTGCGCCAGATATGGCACTGCCAAGAATGAATAACTGGAGTTTTTGGATTTTGCCCTTTGCTTTCGCAATGTTGGCATCGACCTTATTTATGGAAGGGGGAGCGCCTAATTTCGGTTGGACATTTTATGCGCCACTTTCAACGGAATATGCGCCACCCAGCGTAACCTTCTTCATTTTTGCCATTCATATTATGGGTGCCTCGTCCATCATGGGTGCGATCAACATTATCGCTACCATTTTGAATATGCGTGCTCCTGGTATGACCTTGATGAAAATGCCGTTGTTTGTATGGACCTGGCTGATCACTGCTTACCTTTTGATTGCTGTAATGCCAGTGTTAGCCGGAGTAGTGACCATGATGTTGATGGACATTCATTTTGGCACAAGTTTCTTCAGTGCAGCCGGTGGCGGTGATCCTGTTTTATTCCAGCATGTGTTCTGGTTCTTCGGACACCCGGAAGTTTACATCATGATTTTGCCGGCCTTTGGCATTATCTCTGCAATTATCCCCACCTTCGCTCGTAAGCCTCTTTTCGGATACAGCTCCATGGTATATGCCACCGCAGCAATTGCATTCCTGAGCTTTATCGTATGGGCGCACCATATGTTTACTGTAGGAATGCCGATTGCTGGTGAGCTGTTCTTTATGTATGCCACAATGCTGATCGCTGTACCTACAGGAGTGAAAATCTTTAACTGGGTTTCCACTATGTTCCGGGGATCCATGACGTTTGAAACCCCGATGCTTTTTGCAATTGCATTCATCATTCTTTTCGCCATCGGTGGATTCTCTGGTCTGATGCTAGCGATTGCGCCTGCAGACTTCCAATATCACGATACATACTTTGTGGTTGCCCATTTCCACTATGTGCTGGTTCCTGGTGCAATCTTCTCAATTACTGCTGGTGTTTACTATTGGTTGCCCAAATGGACTGGCCATATGTATAGCGAAGTCATGGGCAAGGTACATTTCTGGCTGGCATTTATTGGTCTCAATGTAACTTTCTTCCCAATGCACTTTGTTGGTCTGGCCGGCATGCCACGTCGGATACCTGATTACGCACTGCAATTTGCGGATTTCAATCAAATATCCAGTATCGGTGCCTTCCTGTTTGGCGCTGCACAAATAGTATTTTTGTTTAATGTGGTACGAACTGTAATGGGCGGGAAAAAAGCATCCGATCAGGTTTGGGATGATCCTGAGGGACTGGAATGGACGGTTGCTTCCCCTGCCCCATATCACACGTTTAGTACGCCACCGGTTGTACGCTAACCTATGAAAGTTGGAGAAAATGCAAAGGTAACTATCAAGCTGCTGGCCGTGGCGACCAGCATGCTGGTATTTGCAATTTTCATTATGCCGCCTATTTACGATGTCTTCTGTGAAATCACAGGACTCAATGGTAAAACCGGTGGTCGTTATGAAGCTGTGCCAGCTGCGGTTGATAAAAATAGACTGGTCACAGTGCAATTTGTGGCAAACAATAATGAAAATATGCCATGGGAATTTCGCCCGAGTGTGATGTCTTTGAAAGTACACCCTGGAGAAATTAAAGATACTGTTTTTATTGCAGAAAATAAGACATCTAGGGATATGGTTGGTCAGGCAATTCCCAGTATGGTTCCTTTCAAAGCTGCTGAGTACTTTCATAAAACAGAGTGTTTTTGCTTCAACCAGCAAGAATTAAAAGCGGGAGAGACTGCAGAATTACCACTACGTTTTATTGTGGATCCAGATCTTCCCGCAAGTGTTAATACTGTAACGCTTTCCTATACGTTGTTTGATGTAACGGAAAGGTTTGCCAATAAAACCGATAAGAATGATATCGACCCCGAGCGAGAGGGATAAAAATTATGGCTAGTGAAAGCAGTTATTACGTGCCCGAACAATCCAGGCTGCCAATTTTTGCGACGATAGGTTTATTCCTAATAGCGTTCGGCGCAGCAAATTGGATTAATGGAGGAAGCTCTTATATTTTCTTCACCGGTGCGTTAGCGATGGCCGCAGTTTTGTGGTTTTGGTTTGCTGCCGTAATCAAGGAAAATATGGCAGGGCTCAACAGTGAACAGTTAAAGAGATCATATGTTTGGGGGATGGGCTGGTTTATATTTTCTGAGGTGATGTTTTTTGCTGCATTCTTTGGAGCACTTTATTACATACGCAATTTTACAGTTCCCTGGCTAGGTGGTGAAGGTGATCGTGGAATTTCCAATATGCTTTGGGAGGGATTCGAAAGTAGCTGGCCCCTATATGTGACTCCTGACGCCGCAGCAAACGGAGAAACGGCAAAATTTATGGGGCCTAAAGATGTGATAGATCCATGGCACTTACCACTATGGAACACCATCATACTTCTCACTTCCAGTGTAACTGTACACTTCGCACATGTTTTCCTGAAAAAGAATCAAAGAAAAAATTTCAATATACTACTGGCAATCACTGTGGCATTGGGTGGGGCGTTTATTTTTCTACAAGGTAAAGAATACTACGAAGCTTATCAACACCTGGGGTTAACACTTGAGTCAGGAATCTATGGTACAACATTCTTTATGCTGACCGGATTTCATGGTGCCCATGTCACACTCGGTACAATTATGTTGTTGATCATGTTGTTAAGGTCTGTGATAGCCAATCATTTTAGACCTGATGATCACTTTGGCTTTGAAGCAGCAAGTTGGTATTGGCATTTTGTCGATGTAGTTTGGGTCGGGCTGTTTATATTTGTATATGTTCTAGGTGCTTAATGTGGGCAAGGCTTTCTATCGTATTAATAGAAAGCCTTTGTTTTCTTAATATTTATCAGCCCAAGGTGCCGTTTTTGCCAAAATGCCACTTTCAAAGCCGTACCAAATGGCAAGAAGTAAGAGTGACGCTAGGAGTATTCTAATACCTAATGCGTAGAGTGTGCGCTTGGATTGAGGTGTTCCCATATCTCTAAGTAGAAAAAAAAGTGCACTTGAAAGACTGGCAAGTACGGAAAGGAATAGGACAACAATAACAATCTTTAGCCACATTTTATTATTTTCCATTATTTATGTAGTTGCGCATGATAGTAGATATTCCATCAGCTTCTGCGAAAGATATCAGTTTACCACTGATTCGCAATTGGCCCATCACGATATTTTCTCTGGGTGCATTCATCCTTTTTATCTTTTTAGGATTGTGGCAGCTTGATAGAGCAAAGCAGAAAGTCGAACTTATACAAAAGGTAGAGAGTAGGCTCTCTCTGCAACCGCAGGAAATCTCAAATCTAAGTTCTTATCAGGAGTATGCGTCTGTAACTTTAGTGGGAGTTTTCCAGAAGGAAATATATTTTCTGGATAACAGAACAAGAAACGGTCGTGTTGGCTATGAAGTACTACAAGTATTCTCAACAGAAAGTACTGATTGGCTTATCAATAGAGGTTGGATTCCCTCTACTGGCGACCGAGATAGCTTACCTGAAATAACAGCTTCACTTGATGTGAAATCACTTCAGGGCTACTTATACCCTATCGATACTGAAACCTCCTCGAGTGTTAGTCTAGACCCGGTTTTTAATAATAGAATTCAACAAATAAATTCAAATTTTATTGAGACTATAGGCTTAGTTAACAATGGATGGTCGATCCGTTTGTTTGCGGATTCAGGTGCAGCTTTAATTACTGATTGGAATTTTTTCAATAGTGGCCCTGAAAAACATCAAGCGTATGCTTTCCAGTGGTTCACGATGGCAATAGCTGTCTGGCTTTTATGGGTTTATTCAGCCACAAATATTATTTTTAGATTACGTCGTAGATTGAGTAGAAGTTTGAAAAAGGAGTTTTAAAATGAAATCAAAAAGTCAGCCAGTTTCACCTGAAAGAAATCTGAGCAAAAGGAAGCCAGCGAATAAAATCATTCAAGGACTCTCAGTGCTAGCATCCGTCGTACTCCCAATTACAGCTGCCTATGTCGTTTACTATACGGGCTTAGGCATGCCTAAAGAGACGATTAATCAAGGTGAATTATTGCAGCCCCCATTTGATATCACTGAAATAAAAATCACCTTTCAAGGACAACAGCAATCCCTGGTACAAGAGGGAGAATCAAAATGGCGCTATCTAATATTAAGTGACAGTGATTGTGGTAAAGATTGTGAAGATCTCTTGTATATAAGTAGGCAGGTTCATATTCGGCTGGGGGAAAAAGCTCATAGGGTTGAGAGGCTACTGGTGGTTGGTGATAGTTTGGATGAAAAACGACAAGAACAAATACAAATTGAGCATCCGAAACTAAAAATAGTGAATTTGGATGATGAAAACTTTAAGCAGCTGGTACAGAAAACTGATCATGACGGTGTGACTTCAACCAAGGCGTTGCTGGTTGATCAGGAGGGTTATGCAATGATGGCCTATGATCGGCAGCATAGCGGAAACCAATTACTTAAAGATATTAAAAGATTATTGAAGTACTCCTACGAGCAATAAGATTATTATTCGGAGATTTTCAGTAGTGTCTAAACAAGAAACCCCTAAGAATTGGCGACATATCATTACCTGGGCGGCCTGTATACTAGCTGTCGTAGTTGTTGTTCTAGGTGCATTTACTAGACTGGTGGATGCCGGTTTGGGCTGTCCAGACTGGCCTGGTTGTTATGGTCATCTCACCTGGCCGAACGATATAAAAGAAATTAAAACGGCCAATATGATTTTTCCGGACTCTCCGGTAGATGTTAGTAAAACTTGGCCGGAAATGGTCCATCGATACTTTGCGGGAACTTTACTTTTATTCGTTGTATTACTCACTTATCTTGCTTGGAGAGATCGACAAGCTCCAACCTTTAAGCAAACACATATTCTTTTAATTATTATTATACTGCAAGCTGCTTTTGGGATGTGGACGGTAACCTTGAAGCTTTGGCCGCAGGTAGTTACTGCTCATCTATTAGGTGGAATGGCAACATTATCTATGTTGTGGATTCTCTGTGAAAGGTTGGCTGATAAACCTAGACAATTACATGGGAGGTATTTACCAGGAATAAGGCGATTACGGCTACTTGCTCTGACTGCAGTTGCAATAGTAATTCTACAGATTGGACTCGGCGGTTGGACCAGCTCTAATTACGCAGCTTTAGCCTGTCCAGATTTTCCAACTTGTCATAACCAATGGTGGCCACAGGCAAACTTTGTGGAAGGCTTTAATATTTTTCAACAAATTGGCCCAAATTATTTAGGTGGTGCATTAGAGAATGATGCACGTACAGCCATACATCTTGCCCATCGTATTGGAGCACTGATTACAACAGCAATTGTACTTATTCTTTCAGTTTTAGCTTGGAGATATGGATTGAGAGGTTGGTCATTATGGCTTACCGGAGTACTACTTCTTCAAGTCAGCTTGGGAATAGCAAATGTTGTTATGTCTCTACCATTAGGGATTGCTGTGGCACACAATGCTGGTGCAGCTCTTCTACTTCTTAGTTTGCTAACGTTTTGTTATCGAATATACACAATGAATGCCGTCATTATAAGTAAACAAGAGGTAGTCGATGTGGAAGTAATAGAGCGGGGAGAAGGTTTAACTACCGTATCCAATCTTAATTAGATACTAAGCGTATATAAATATAAAAATAGGTGAGAATATGGCCATAAACTCCACGGGAATACATCAAATTCAATGGCGGGACTACTATGAGCTTACTAAGCCTCGAGTAGTTATGCTTATGCTGTTAACTTCTGTTATTGGAATGTTTTTAGCTGTTCCAGGAATGGTGCCGCTAGATATTTTAGTATTTGGTAATTTGGGAATTGCATTTTGTGCGGGTAGTGCTGCGGCAGTAAATCATTTAGTTGATCGTCATATTGATACAAAAATGGCTCGTACCAGTAATCGCCCGATTGCGAAAGGACGGGTTGAGCCAGTTAAAGCGGTTGCTTTTGCTCTTATCTTGGGTGTGACAGGAATGTTTATCCTGTTGATTTTTGTAAATGCCCTTACCGCTTGGCTAACCTTAATATCTCTTCTCGGATATGCGGTGATTTACACCATGTTCCTGAAACGCGCCACACCACAAAACATTGTTATTGGCGGGCTTGCAGGAGCCGCTCCGCCCCTACTGGGATGGACTGCGGTTACTGGGGAAGTGCATGGGCATGCATTGTTGTTAGTATTGATTATTTTTGCTTGGACTCCTCCACACTTTTGGGCCCTTGCCGTACATAGAAAAGAAGAGTATGCAAAAGCTGATGTTCCCATGTTGCCGGTTACACATGGAATACCCTATACAAACCTAAATATAGTTTTGTATACCTTTATTTTACTGGCCGTTAGCCTATTGCCCTTTGCCACCGCGATGTTTGGGTGGTTATATTTGCTGGGAGCTGTCGTACTTGGATTTGGTTTTGTTTATTGGAGCTTTGTAATGCTCATTGGAAAAACCCCCAATGCTGGTATGGAGACTTTCAAATATTCAATAATTTATTTAATGGCACTATTTTTTATCATGCTATTAGATCATTATTTAATTGAGGTGTGAGGGAAAAGTGGAAAATAAATATTCTGCCATCGATAAACAGAAACGTGGAATTAGAATTACGGTTATTGTTCTTTTAGTATTGATTCTTGCTGTGCTTGCAGGATTTATACATAAGCTCGGACAGCCTCGTATTATTACTGATGAGGAACTTAGAATTAACGGCACTGTAAAACTGCAGAGACCAAGAATCATAGAAGATATACAATTATTGTCTGATGACAGTAGAGATTTCTATACCAAAGACTTTCAAGGTAAGTGGACTTTGGTATTTTTTGGGTTTACCCACTGTCCAGATATCTGTCCAACAACTCTATCTACACTTAATAATTTTTATAAAACTTTAGACGAAAGTACCAGAGCATCTACAGACGTAGTACTCGTATCGGTTGACCCAAGCAGGGACAAGCCGGAGCAGTTAGGGCAGTATGTCCGTTATTTTAATTCTGAATTCCGTGGTATTACCGGTGATTTTTTTAAGCTGAAGAAATTTGCCACTCAGCTAAATGTACCTTTTAATAAAGTTTCTCTTGCTGAGGGCGGTTATACTATCGATCATGGGTCTCAAGTTGTATTAATTAATCCTAGAGGGCATTATCACGCTTTTTTTAAGGCACCTTTAGATCCTGCAAAAATGAAGTTGACCTATCGTTCAATACGAGCGACCTTTAATGGATAGTGAAGGAATCGCATGAGTTATTGTTATCAAATAATATATTAATTCTGGGTCAATCGATGCAAAATGAAGTTGCTGCCTTAAGGAGAAGAGGAGATCAGACACCATCTGGTATGGTGAGTCCTTGGGCTGCACCTATCTTGCTATCACTTTGTATAATTCCTTTTGGCTGGAGTGGGCTTATAGCTCCTTTAATCTGGATTTTCCTGCGAGCAATAGAGTCTACTAGCGGTTGGCCGAGAGCGCTGTCTTTTCTTTCTGTAGCAGTTTTAATGCTGGTATCGGGGTTAAATTTGCTTCCCGGTAGTGAACATATCCAGGTATTGCCTCCCTATACAGATGCAAGTGGTAATCTTATCTATGCCAGTATAAACAGCGGTAAAGCAGTTATTGCTATTGCCTTATTGGCTTTTATGTTGCGCATGAAGCAGACTTTCCGTGTCACGGACTTACCCTATCTTTTATTGGCTATATTTACCCCCGTTGCATTGGGTCTACTCCTGTATACGCCTTCGATAAAATTTACTGGCACTATCGCGGTTGCGGTAATGATAAACTTGGTAATTGTTTGCATTTCTGAAGAGGGGTTCTTCCGGTGGATATTACAGCGGGGTACCGAAGAACTATTAGGGCGCTGGCGCTGGTTATCCGTACCAGTTGTAGCTACGGTGTTTGTGCTTCTACATGGAGGGTGGTCAACAGATATCTCCGCAGTTCTATTATTGATAGTCGCCTCAATCTGTTATGCATTGATTTGGACATTACGGCAGAATTTTTGGATATGCGTAATGACTCATTGGGGGGTAAATCTTTTGCATATGATCTTGTTGCCTTACCCGTTACCCGGCTAGGCCATATATCATCTGCTTTGGATCATTGTTTTATTGTTACCCGTAAGATTCAGCCAATCTGCAGTTATAAGAAAGACAACGATTTAATCTTTGTAGATTAACAAATCAAAGTATTGTATTTAAGAAATGTGATTCTAGATGAGCACCATATACGGTAAATTTTCTAGATATATTCATACAAATAGGGAGATTGTCATTTGAAAAATTATTTTTTAGTTGGGACATTATGTGCACTAACTTGCAACCCTGTATTTGCAGGTGAAGGTAAAGATCTAGCTCAAGAGCTGGTTCAAGAGTATTTGATTGTTGATGGACATGTAGATGTTCCCTATCGTCTCGAACAAGCTGAAGAAGATGTTGGACTTAGCACGGATAAGGGAGACTTTGATTACCCTCGAGCTAAAGCAGGTGGACTAAATGCCCCCTTTATGTCTATTTATGTCCCTGCAGAAAAGGAGGACGAGGGTATTGCCAAATCGTATGCAGATACTTTGATTGATAAAGTGGAGGCAATGGTCAAACAGCATCCGGATAAGTTTGCAATACCTAAGTCAATAAATGATCTACAAAAGCAAGTCGATGCCGGCTTAATTTCCTTACCTTTGGGTATAGAGAACGGGGCTCCTATTGAGGGAGATCTTGCCAATTTAAAGTATTTCTCTGATAGAGGGGTGAAGTACATTACCTTAGCCCACTCAAAGAGCAATCATATCTCTGATTCCTCGTATGATAAAAACAGGCCCTGGGAAGGTTTGAGTGCATTCGGAAAGCGCTTGGTACGAGAGATGAATCGGATGGGAGTAATGATCGATATTTCTCATGTATCAGATGCAGCTTTTTGGCAAGTTGTTGATTTATCTGCTGTTCCAGTTATCGCTTCACACTCTTCGGCAAGGCATTTTACGCCGGGATTTGAGCGAAATATGAATGATGAAATGATTAAGGCGTTGGCTGACAACGGCGGCATCATCATGGTGAATTTTGGCTCTACTTTTATTAGTGGTGATTCACTGAATTCATATCGTGAAATAACTAATCAGGTTGAGAAATTTGCTAAAGAAAAGGGTTTATCCAAAGATAGTAAGGAAGTTGAGGAGTACTCCGATAAGCTTTCAACTGAGAAGTTCATTTATGCAGATTTGGAAGATGTTCTTGATCATTTCGACCATATTCGTGATTTAGTGGGAGTGGATCATATAGGCATTGGATCGGATTTTGACGGTGTCGGAGATAGCTTGCCCGTCGGCTTAAAAGACGTCTCTCAATATCCTAATTTGGTTGAAGGCCTGCTAAAGCGTGGGTATAGCAAGCAGGACATTAAAAAAATTCTAGGCGGAAATTTAGTTAGAGTTTGGCAAGCTAATGAAGATTACGCCAAGCGCAATAAAGGATGAGACTCACACTCCTCTAACCAGCTGAGGCTGCACTATTCTGTCAATAATGTTCAAACGGGCAAAGCCCGTTTGTTTTGTATTATTAATGCAGAAAATGCTTTTGGCCGGTTATTTTCGATCTAAGAAAGTACGATTGATGGTGGGTTGGACTGGGTTGTCGATTGCCGGTGTATTCTTTCTGTGGGGAATTTTGGGTTTTATTCCCTTTATTCCCTCAATGTTAGATATTTTTGGCGTATTGGGATTGCGAATTCCTGCGGCCCTCACCGTGCTTGGATTACTGATGGCTGCAATAGGATTTTGGGAGTTCGATGAAGATTAGAGGGCTTACTAGGTGTTGAAGGCGTCAGATTTCTTTATCTTGTTGGCAGTTTTAGTTTCACTGGTATTATCCGCCGGTTTATGGTTTAGCGGCTATAAGGAGCAGGGCATATTTACCGCCCTTTGGGTTCCAACCGTGCTCACTTTGGGTATCTATTTCAAAGTGACGGCTCTATTGGCCCGCAGGAACTAACTGTGCCAGAGTCTTACTTGCTTTTTATTGGGATAGCAGTCTCACTGTTTGAATTGATCGGTATTATGCTGGGTATCCATGAGTTTCGTAAAGCGGGACTGGAATTGGCTAAACAGAGAATTTCCCTAGAGGCTGCTGCAAAGAAGGCTAGACAGAATATAGAGAACAAATAAATAGCGGCTGAAAAAGCAAAGCGGCGAAAATTGAAAAGGGGAAGCTTACCGCTTCCCCTTTTTTATGTGCTGATCTACTTATAGTGATTAGAAGCTATAAGTCATCTTGCCATAGATAAAGCGACCACGAGGGTCGTGTTGTGACTGAACATAACCATAAAGGTCTCCATCCTGGTCACCGACAGCGAAAGGTGGCTCTTCGTCGAAGACATTGTCGGCGCCGAGACTTAAAACCATATTTTCAAAGCCGGTATATCGAGCCTGTATACCTAAAGTGAGGAATGAATCCACTGTGCGATAAGCATTATCACCATAATCGAGGTTTCCATAGATATTTGGGGTATCCTCAAATTCACCGATATAGCTGAGCAAGGCACTTATACCGAAGGTATCAAAGTTCCAATCAGCTGTGGCATTCCAACGGTGCTGTGGATACTCGTATTTCCCTGCTAAATCATGGGTCATAAGTGCATCACCGTTTAAGTTGAGTTCCACACGCTCAAACTCAGTTAAATAGGAATAATCCAAACGTAGGTTTAACTCTCCACTGGCTAGTTCCAACCCACTGTATACAGCGCTAAGGTCGACACCAGACACGTCTTGTTCGCCAATATTGGTGTAGCTACTAAGCAGGGATTGCAGCTGTCCTAAAGATTGGCCTGCAAGTGGTTCATTGCGTCGGCAGACGGTGCTGTCTTGATCGTTACAATGAAGACTATAGATGCCGGTATATGGAATGTCATCGATCTTTCCTTCCTGGGTGATATTCCAGTAGTCGAGGGAAAGACGCAGGTTCTCAATAGGCTCGTAAACGGCACCTACGTTGAAGGACTCAGATTCCTCTGCCTCTAAATCCGGGTTTTGAGAGTAAATAATTGTGTAATCGAGCTTAGTGCAATCTTTAATATCTATGCCATTGGCTTCACAGCCATAATAGTCTGTCAAAAATTTTGATTCTTGTGAGTCGCCAAGCCCTATTTGCGCCAATGATGGCGCACGAAAACCGGTGCCCCAGGAGGCGCGTAAGGATAGTTGCTCAGTGGCAGTCCACAACAGCTTGGCCATGGGATTAGTGGTGCTGCCAAAATCGCTGTAATCGTCGTAGCGAGCGGCCAATGTGAGGTCGAACTTAGCGGGAAGAGGGATGGCTACTTCGACATAAGCCGAAGAGATATCACGGCTGGCGCTGGCTGATACAGACTCAGTACCAAAAATGAGGCCACGCTGGAATTGATCGTCGGGGATATCGGAGGCTTTTTCCTCACGGTATTCCAAGCCAGCAGCCATAGCAATGGTGCCATTGGAGGTATCAAATAAATCACCATTGATTGAGAAATTGTAGCTTGTTAGATCAGACTTACCCTGGCGGACCAGATTGGTGGTGATGGCATCAATCACAGAGTCCGGATTTTGTACGCCGCCAAAGGGATTGTAATTGCCAGCATTAATCTGTTCTTGCAATAGGTCGGTGCGTACCCAACCTTGGGATTTATTGCCGGTTTGTTCTGATTCGCTACGTGAGCGTTGAATGGATGTCTCCCAATCCCAATCGGCGATAGAACCTCGCAGGCCGAAAACACCACGTAGGTTGTCGGTTTCTATATCCCATTGGCGTGCCCCAGCATCTACAGTGCGGTAAAAGGCGATATCGACATCTTCGCCAAAGGGATTGTTGGGGTGATCGGCCAGTACATAAAGCCCTGCATCAGCATCTAGGGGTGTTGGGGCACCTTGGGCTACAGAAGTATTATGTTGCACAGCGATCTCACTGAAAAACTCTATGTCCTCATTTAACTGCTTATGACCAAGCATAATTAACCCGGTACGTTCCGCTTCGGGAGTAAGTAGTGTCCAAGGACCGTAATCGTAAACACATACATTGCCATTATCGGTTACTTTTATGCGATCTTCTGGACAGTTAGGATCTTCAATTGTTTTAGAGGCCCCTGGCAGGATGAAACTTCCCGGAAAACCACGACCTGAACGAAGGTCCAGGCCGCCATTACCGGACTGGTTGGCCGTACCCAAGCCGCTACGTTCGGTGCTTGCTAGGCGGCTATTTTTATGATGATCAAAAATAACGGTGAAATTGGAGTTTTCCCCATTGATGCCCCAAACAGCCGAGAAAGACTGCTCGTCATAGCCATCTGCACTGCCGTAGTCCATAGAAACTTCAGTGCCTTCGAAATCTTTGCGCAGTACCAGGTTGACCACACCGGCTACCGCATCAGAGCCGTAAATGGCGGAGGCACCATCCTTCAAAACTTCCACACGTTCAACAGCGGCCAACGGAACACTGTTGATATCCACGAAGTTGGTGGTTACCCCCTCGGCAAAGGAACTGATAGCAACACGGCGGCCATTAACCAATACCAGCGTGGCATCGGCACCCATACCGCGCAAACTCACCGCAGCTGCGCCGTTGGCGGTGGAATCCTGGTTGTTGCCGCGGGTGGAGAAGGTGCCGTTACCGGCGGCGGGATTTTTCTCAAACAACTGCTGCAGATTGGTATAACCGGATCTCTCGATGCTTTCGCGGTCCATTACCTGGATCGGGGTAGCATTTTCAAATTCAGAGTTGCGGCTAATGCGGGAGCCGACAACGGTGATCTCTTCAATAGCACCTTCCTCGGCAGCGAAGAGAGCCTGTGGAGTTGTTGAAGCGGCCGCGGCCAAAATGGCAGAGGCCAACAGATTGCGACGGAGAGTGAATTTTTCCATATCGTTGTGCGTCCATTTTCTTGTCATTATCCGTGACTGGCCTAATACGGCTGGTCGTCGGGCAACACTAGCAACGACGGAAAACTGACACAATTGGCTAGAGGCTAACCATCAGCTTATTGCGATGAACGGTGACAGAAATCCCATTAATAGGTGTATTTAAGCGACATTTTGCGACAAATGTAGGTATCGAACAACAAATTAGGATGAAATTAACCTGCGGCCCACCTTTAGCTGGCTCGCAGTTGTGAAGTGAGGAAAAACAGTGCTGCGGCCAGAACAATGGACGGACCCGCGGGTGTATTCCACAAGATAGAGGCAAGAAGGCCGAGTACTACCGCTAAGCATCCCAGCAATGAGGCCAGTACTGCCATACGCTCCGGAGTATGCGACAGTTTTCGCGCGGTAGCTGCGGGAATAATCAGCAGGGCGGTAATTAACAGAACCCCGACAACTTTCATTGCAATCGCGATCAGTATTGCCAGCATCAACATCAGAGCGATTCGTAATCGCTCGATAGGGACACCTTCCACTGAAGCTAATTCCTCATGCAGGGTGAAAGCCAGTAACTGTTCCCACAGGAAATAAAGCAGTCCCAGGATTGTGGCGGCGGCAATGGCCATTAGTACCAGATCCTGGCCACTGACCGCGAGTAAATCTCCCAGCAACAGAGATAAGAGATCCACCTTAATCTTAAAGAAACTGACGGTGACAATCCCCAGTGCCAGCATGGAGTGGGACAATATGCCCAGCAAGGTATCTACAGCGAGCTTTTGGCGCTGCTGTAAATACATCAGCAGCAGTGCCAGTACACAGCAAGTAATACCGACAGCCACCGTTGGCATAATCTGTAGTACAAAACCCAGCGTCACTCCAAGAAGGGCTGAGTGAGCCAGGGTGTCGCCGAAATAGGCCATGCGTCGCCACACGGCGAAGCAGCCCAAAGGGCCGCTGACAATAGCGACCATAAGGCCGGCGGCGAGGGCGTACCAGAGAAATTGGCTGTGCAGTAATTCGCCGAAATCAACCACTTATTTTTGCTCTTTGTTTTTAGTATTTGTGTGAGTGTGTTGATGATTGCAGCTGCTTGCGGGCGCAATATCTCCACTTAATTTATGTTGGTGGTTATGTTGGTGGGTATAGGGGGCGACCTTGTCCCCAAATAATTCCAGATAGGCAGGGTGGCGGCTTACTTGCTCCGGGTGTCCGTGACAACAGATATGCTGGTTCAAACAAAGGACCCGGTCGGTTGCAGCCATAACTAAATGAAGGTCGTGGGAAACCAGTAACACACCGCAGCCGAGCTCGTCGCGCAGGGTGGCAATTAACTGGTACAACTCACTTTGACCACCGATATCGACTCCCTGAGTGGGTTCATCGAGGACCAGCAGCTGAGGCTTGCGCGATGCGGCACGAGCGAGTAAGACCCGCTGCATTTCTCCACCAGATAGATTTGCCAGAGAGGCGCCTCTAAGCTGCCCTGCGCCCACCCTGTCCAATGCCGACTGCGCTTGCTCGGGCTTCATGGCCGGTTGGCCAAGTTGCAAGAAGCGTTCAACTGACATGGGCATTGAGCTATCGATATGAAGCCGCTGGGGCATATAGCCAATACGCAACCCAGTTTGTCGCCACACGCGGCCCTGGGTCGGCTGGCTGAGCCCCAGCAGAAGGCGCAGGAGAGTGGTTTTGCCGGCTCCATTTGGGCCTATTAAGGTGACAATCTCCCCCTGGGACAATTCGACTGTAATATCTTTAAGTAACTGTCTGCCGCCCACCTGAAGGGCGATATTGTCAGCTGTGATAAGCGGCTGGGGTGGATTCAGAATTCAATCTCCGCAGGGAAGTCTTTAAGATGTTTGCTTCCATACCTTCTTTACCGGATATGGACAACCAGGCTGGCAGCTTGGCGCTGGTTGTGATTATATCGCAATTTTTCGCCGCCTAATGTCTCTGATGTATCCCTTCAAACGTCTTTTTACAATCTCCACGGTGCTTCTATTCGGGCTCTTTCTCCCGGCTTGTAGCAAACCGGAATCCGACAGTGGTGGAGAGCTGGTCGTCAGCGTGCGCCCTTTAGCCCTGATCGCCCGGGAAATAACCGGTGAGGATATTCCTGTTCGGGTGCTAGTTGAGGGAGCAGATCCTCACCATTATGCCCCTTCGGTTTCCGATCGGGCTGCACTTGAGCGCGCCTTACTATTGGTGTGGTTGGGACCGCAAATGGAGGGGGTATTGGCAAAACAGGCAGCGCTGTTACCAGCGGGCCGGCAAATGCAGCTGCTGGATATAGAGACCCTTGAATATGAGGGAGCCAGTGCTACCGACCCCCACCTCTGGTTGCGCCCCCGCAATGCGGCAATAGCTGCGGCGCAGATCGCTGAGCGCCTGGCGCAATTACAGCCACAGCAGGCGGAGCTGTTTATGGGGCGTGCACGGCAGTTTTCCAGTTCGATGGCCAACTTGCAGAAAGTTCTCGATCGGGCCTTGTACGGATATCGCGAAGTTCCCATCGTTGTTACGCACGATGCCTATGGTCACTTTTTTGGTTCCGCAGGAGTGAAAACCCACGCTCTGGGCGATGGCAGTGGCGGGGGCTATGGTGCCAAGGCAATGCTGGATTTGTCACAGATTGACGACGGCTGTCTATTTGGAGATATGCCGGCTAATGAACGAGATCAACAGTTGGCAGAAAACTTGGGGCTGCGTTACGCCGCTTTGGATCTGCTGGGAGATCAGTTGAGTGAAAATGCTGATTATAGGGAATTGATAGAGTCCCTCTTGTCTCAAGCCCGCACTTGCTTGAGTCAGGTTCCCGACCGCAACAAGGATAAATCAGAGGCTCCTTGAGGGCACCAAGTATCCCGCCTACCCAGGGAGGGGGCGGGATCTGGTAGGGTGGCTTCTAGGAACGATTGGTTATTTGCTGTAGTTTCTCTACTCGGGCAGCATCTCTTTCCGCTTGTTTTTGCAGTTTCTCCAGCTGCTGTTTTTGTCTCTCCAGCAAATCATTCTCTCTTTCACGGATAGCTTGCCTGAGTATTAATTCATGGCCTTCTACCTCAGACTGCTGTGAGTGTATTTCATCAGTCGCCTCGGCTTCAGCGGTATGCTCTCCACTGCAATCCGAGCCGGCACTTGCCGAAATGGCAAAGATACTTGCGGCAAACAACAGGGTGGCACGCATCACTCCTCTCATCTTTCGAATCCTTCCTTCAACATCGGGTGGCACAGTTTTTTGGAAATAAAAGATCCCTGACTGCCTGGGGGCAGCCTGTGACAATTTGATTTCCGGGGAGTAGCGAACGCATAAGGTCGCTACCGGCAAGACTAGCCAAGCCTGGAGATTTGGTGAGATCGATGCGCCGATAGTTTTAATCGGCGGGGTAAGTCGAGTGGGCTTTTGTGCAGAGGTTGCCTACGGTGTCTGGCGGGAAAGAATCAGTAAGCGGAAAAACAGAGCGAAGGGCGTTATCCTATCGGCCTGCCGCGCGTCCTGAACGCCAAACTAAGCAAGCAAGAATTCATCGTCTATGAGTAAACAAAACACCTCAGCCGCCCCGTTGATTTTGGTGGATGGTTCCTCCTACCTTTATCGCGCTTTTCACGCGCTGCCGCCATTGACCACCAGCCAGGGTAAGCCTACTGGTGCGGTGCGCGGTGTAATCAGTATGCTGCGCCGCCACCTCAAGGAGCACCCAGGCAGTCCTGTAGTGGTTGTTTTTGATGCAAAGGGCAAGACTTTTCGCGATGAGATGTTTGCCGAATACAAATCCCACCGCCCTCCTATGCCAGATGACTTGCGTGAGCAGATTCAGCCCATTCACGACATCATCGACGCTATGGGATTGCCGCGCTTGGTGGTCGACGGTGTTGAAGCTGATGATGTGATCGGCACCCTGGCGTTGGAGGCCCAGAGTCAGGGGCAGCAAGTCATAATCTCCACCGGCGACAAAGACATGGCGCAGCTGGTGCGTCCGGGCGTTACCTTGGTTAACACCATGTCCAATACCGAAATGGACAGCGAGGGCGTGACTAAGAAATTTGGTGTAGGTCCAGAACTGATTATCGATTTTCTCGCCCTGATGGGAGATAAATCAGACAATATCCCCGGAGTTCCTGGTGTAGGCGAGAAAACCGCTCTGGCACTGTTACAGAATCTGGGAGGCTTGGAGACCATTTATTCCGACCTGGATGCCATTGCACCGCTGGGGTTCCGTGGCTCAAAAACCCTCGGCAAAAAGATGGCGGAGCACCGCGAGGCGGCAGAACTCTCCTATAAGCTCGCCACTATCAAAACCGACGTGGAGATGCCTTATCACCCCCAGGAACTGCACAATTCAGAGCCCAATACAGAGGCACTGGTTGAGCTATTCACGCAGAATGAATTTCGCGGCTGGTTAGAAGAGCTAACCAGTGAAGAGGCTGAAGAAGCCATGGCGGAAGCCGTTGAGCGCGATTACGTCATCGTCACAGAAATGGCGGAGTTCGATGCCTGGCTGGAACAACTGAAGAGTTCAGACATCTTTGCCTTCGACACGGAAACCACCAGCCTCAATTATATGCAGGCAAAATTAGTGGGGGTGTCCTTCGCGGTGGAGCCCTATCGTGCAGCTTATGTTCCCCTGGCCCACGACTATATGGGTGCACCAGAGCAACTGCCGTTTGATGAGGTGCTGGCCAAACTCAAACCCCTGCTGGAAGATCCACAGCACAAGAAGGTGGGGCAGAACCTGAAGTACGACAGTCATATCCTGGCAAACTACGATATTGAATTGCGCGGCATCGCACGGGATACCATGTTGGAGTCCTATGTTCTGGACAGCACTGGCAGCCGTCACGATATGGACAGTCTCGCACTCAAGTACCTGGGGGAGAACACGGTTCACTTCGAGGATATTGCCGGTAAAGGCGCCAAACAGCTGACGTTTAACCAGATCGAGCTGGACAAAGCGGGCCCCTATGCGGCTGAAGATGCAGATATCACCCTGCGTCTCCACAATGAGTTGAGTGCGCGTCTGGAGCGAGAGCCAACTCTGGTAAAGGTACTCGATGATATTGAGATGCCTCTGCTACCAGTTCTGGCCCGTATGGAGCGTAACGGTGCTTATATCGATGCCAAGATGTTGGCGGAGCAGAGTGCTGAACTTGAGCAGCGAATGCGAGAGCTGGAACAGCAAGCTTACGAAGTAGCCGGCGAAGAGTTCAATCTGGGCTCCACCAAGCAGTTGGGAGCGATCCTGTTTGAAAAGCTGCAGATTCCAGTGATCAAGAAGACCCCCAAAGGTGCCCCCTCTACCGCTGAGGCGGTATTGCAGGAATTGGCCCACAACCACGAGCTGCCCGCACTGATAATGCAGTATCGCGGCCTGGCCAAACTGAAGAATACCTACACCGATAAACTGCCAAAAATGATCGACCCGGGTAGCGGTCGTGTACATACCTCTTATCACCAGGCAGTAGCTGCTACCGGGCGCCTGTCCTCCAGTGACCCTAACTTGCAGAATATTCCTATTCGTACAGAGGAGGGGCGCCGTATTCGTCGGGCCTTCACCGTTGACCCAAGAATCAATGGTGGCAGTGAGATCATCGCTGCGGACTACTCCCAAATTGAGCTGCGTATTATGGCTCACCTGTCTGGGGACAAAGGGTTGGTGGATGCATTTGCTCAAGGCGCAGATATTCACCGCGCGACGGCGGCAGAAGTCTTTGAAGTGGCTCAGGATGAGGTAACTGATGAGCAGCGCCGGCGGGCCAAGGCGATCAACTTTGGTTTGATTTACGGCATGTCGGCTTTTGGCCTGGCCAAGCAGTTGGATATCCCCCGGGCTGACGCCCAAACTTATATCGACCGTTACTTTGAGCGCTACCCGGGTGTATTGCGCTATATGGAGGATACCCGTGCACAGGCCGCAGAAAAGGGCTATGTGAAAACCCTGTTTGGACGCCGTCTCTATCTGCCGGAAATTAACTCACGCAATGGCATGCAGCGCCAAGCAGCAGAGCGGACCGCAATTAATGCGCCAATGCAGGGTACTGCCGCCGATATTATCAAGCGGGCCATGATCGCTGTAGACAGCTGGCTCAGGGAGAAGAAGCTGGCGACCCGGATGATTATGCAAGTACACGATGAATTGGTTCTTGAAGTACACAAGGATGAGGTCGAAATTGTGGCCGATGGCATTGTTGAATTGATGCAAGGCGCGGCAGAACTCCACGTTCCCCTGATTGTGGATCTGGGACAGGGCCGAGATTGGGATCAGGCGCACTAATTTGACTGAAGAAACCATCTAAGAATTGAGGGTAGGGCGCGCTGCTCGGAATGATTTGGCGCGCTCTTGTTGGTACGGATGAATAAAATGCCAATTTTTGTGTTTTGTTAGGCGTTTTTACAATCTTTTTGAAATTCCGTGGAACTGTTCCGGCGACAGCCCCTCTAAAAAGGCAAGATCGTTGGAATGCGTCATCATCCCCCAAGGAAGTCAGATGTTTGCCCCGGTACTCCCCCAAGTCCGGGGCATTTTTTTGCCTGTCTTTCAGCCCTGATCCTCCCTATCTACGCAAGCCGCAACAACTGCAACACCCGCAGTACTCCAGATCCTAAATTCCACTGTCCATACTTCTATTAAAACGTGGGCAAGGCGCTCAGCGAGTGTGAGGCGCCAGGCAGGGTACTGAGCTTATGAGCCGCATTAAGTTATTCAGTCTCGATGTGGGAGCAGACTTCGCAGGACGTGTCGCCGCGAGTCTCGGTGAACCGGTATCTCGCCATGAAGAGCGTCAATTCGATGATGGCGAACACAAAGTTCGGCCACTGGATGACGTGGAAGGGGCGGATGTTTTTCTGGTCCAATCCCTTTACACCGATACCAGCAGCTGTGTTGACCAGAAACTTATGCGCTGCCTGTTTTTTATTGGGGCGCTTCGCGATGCCGGTGCCGCGAGAGTGACTGCGGTCATCCCCTACCTTTGCTATGCACGAAAAGAGCGGCGAACCAAATTGCGCGACCCCCTGCCGAGTCGCTATCTGGCCAGTTTTCTGGAAGCCGCCGGAGTGGATGTAGTCGTGACTATGGATGTTCACTCCTTGGCTGCCTTTGAGAACGCATTCCGCTGCCGCACCGTTCACCTGGTTTCCAACCCCCTGTTGATTGAAGTGGCGCGAATGCGTCTGTCCGGAGACCCGGGTCCCCTGGTTGTTTTGTCTCCAGATGAAGGAGGGATAAAGCGTGCGGAAAAATTCCGTTTGGCCCTTGGGGATCAGTTGGGGGTGCCGGTGGCTAGCGCATTTGTGGAGAAGTATCGCAGCGGTGCTCTGTTGAGTGGGGGAACTTTGATTGGGGAAGTTAAGGATGCCACGGTCATTATCGTCGATGACTTACTTGCTACTGGCCACACAGTTACACGGGCAGTGGACGCGGTGATAAAAGCGGGAGCGAGGCGGATTTTGGTGTTTTGTGTCCACGGACAATTTAGTCGCGATGCCCATACAGCAATGGCGCGCTTGCCGGTGGAATCAATTGTGGTGACTAATTCTCTTCCTCAGTCGCAGCTGCGAGGAAACTGTGAGTGGATAGATTGTGCGCCGTTGATTGCAGATTGTATTCGCCGCCTGCACAGCAATGGGCCAGTGGCTGAGTTAACAATTTGATAAAAATCGACCGCCTTTACTTAGAAGAACGTATGAGGCGCCAAAACACGTATTTTGTTTACACTTATTTACCAAAGGAGCGGGAACCATCGGGCTTGAGAGCCTATCCAAGTAATCAGTTCATTGTTGCTCCCTAACCCCAAAGCGTTTAGCTTTTTCTACCCCGGATGGTCCCCAACTCCGGGGTTTTTTTATGTCTTTCGTGAATTTATGTAATTTCATCCATCGGGGTACCTGTCCTTTCCTTTTTGAATTAAGCGCTTAAATCGTTTGGTGAGCCGCTCAGCTAGTTAAAGTTTTCGTATGCGGCGAGCAGGCCCTTAGATTGGATCTCCCCAAGACTCCCGCAGAGGTTTTTCACAGTTACCCCTGGGTCCCACGACTACATTGCCTGGTATCCACTTCCGGCATAATTGGGGCATGGCATAGGTCTAACCTAAAGGTTCACACATGCGCTTGGGAAGCATGAAAGTTCAGCCTACCATCGGAGCAGGTAAAAAAATTTTGGGATGAAAAGAACCCTCAGGCGTACCCGTCCCCCTGGGTGCGTCTGACAAGTGCCCCACCCCAAGGGCACTGTCCCCTAGCCGGCAGCCCCCATCTGCCGGCTTTTTTTATTTCATTAAATGACTCCATCACAGAAGAAAGCAAAAGTTGCTTGTGAATGCGCTTGCAAATGATAATGGTTCGCATTATCTTTAAGTTAAATCAAATATGGGGGGTTATCGGTGAATTTACGTTACTTGTGTGCCAACCATCGCCAATGGTTGACCGCTGACACGGATCGTGCGGAAAAGGCGTGGCTCGATTGGATTGAGCGCGGCAAGCTTTTGCTTGAAGAGTGCAATTACGCCGAAGCAATACCTTATTTGGGATGCGCCTTCGATCTGGCCAGCTTTCTTCTGGAAAAGCAGTGGCCAACTTATGCCATTTCGGCAACGCGTTTTAGTGAAAGCGCTATCTGGTTAATGGCTGCCTACCGGGAGCTGGGTGATGAAAAACTTCGAAACTACATACTTGCCGGCGCCAGCTCAGTACTCGCCCGCGAGTTGGGCGATAGCCATAAGCAAAGGGTTGCGGCGGATTGCATCAGCTCACTCTACCCAGGAGAGACACAGCAGCAGGTACGCGAGTTCTCCACAGCCAGAATATCCGCCTGTATCAATGGCGGAAACAGAGTGCACTGAGGGGAATGAAAAGATGAATGCCGATGGCAATTCCCGTCTGCTGACGATTGCCATACACGAAGAAACCCTTGCCGCTCTTCTCGCGCAGAGGTACTTACATGCAGAGGAATTGCATTGTTTAACTCCGGGGGCACGCCGACGGCTGCACCGGGTACTGCTTCGCTCCCTGATCCCCGAACAGAAGCGCAAAGCAGCGGCAACTGGTGTGCCCGGAGTTCACTTTTAGGAATTTTCTCCGGTGTGAGAAAAATTGAAGTGCTTGTGTTGCTCGGGGGGCGCTGCCCCCGGGCTCCCAGCTCGTTCAATCGTCGGTGGGTGCGGCTTCCTCTGGGATTTCCAGCCACTCATTAAGCTTGCGCTCGAGTTTGTCCAGGCCTGTTTTTTTGGTCGATGAGAAGATCTGCAGAGTGACCCCGTGATTGAGTCCCTGCTCCTTGAGGGTCTTCTCTACGGCAAAGCGAGTGTTGTTGGCTGGACCGTTCTTCAACTTGTCGGCCTTGGTTAGCAGGATGTGCACTGGGAGCTCGGCCTCTACTGCCCAGGTGAGCATATGCAGATCGAACTCCTTGAGGGGTTGGCGAATGTCCATTAGTAACACGAGTCCACGCAGGCACTCTCGCTTCTCAAGGTAGGTGGCCAGATGGCGCTGCCACTCATCTTTCATACTGCGGGCGACCTTGGCAAAGCCATAGCCGGGCAGATCCACCAGGCGCTGCTGGTCGGAGAGGCGAAAGAAGTTGATCAACTGGGTGCGTCCCGGTGTTTTAGAGGTACGCGCCAACTTGTTGTTTTCCGTGAGCGCATTGATAGCACTGGACTTCCCCGCATTGGAGCGACCGGCAAAGGCCACCTCGGCACCAAAGTCTTCCGGACATTCAGTCAGGGTGGGGGCACTGGTGAGAAATTGTATGGAACGGTAGTTCAGTTTTGGTGGTTGGGCTTTAAATTCTGAATTTGACATCGTATAAGTCTGTTTATTCGGTACACTCGCTTGGCGCGCAAGTATATAATGCCGCCGTTTTCGCGTCGCAGGACTATCGGGGGCGGTGCGAAACGCCATCTCTCAGCGCGCAACGGGACGACGTATGAACAGCATTATCAAGAACACTGCTCTGGCACTCGGTTTAGTTTTCGGCTTGGGCGCCGTGCCCTTGGCGCTGGCTGCGGGCGACGCTGCTGCGGGCAAGGCAAAAGCCGCTCAATGTGCAGCCTGCCACGGTGCAGACGGTAACAGTATTGCTCCAGCTTTTCCAAAGATTGCCGGACTCGGCGAAAAATATCTGTATAAGCAGCTTAAAGATATTAAAGGTACACCTGACGGTAAAAAGGCCCGCGATGTGCCGCAAATGATCGGTCAGTTGGACAACTTCAACGATCAGGACCTGCAGGATATCGCCGCTTACTTTGCCTCGCAGCCAATGCAGCTGACCGGATCTGAGGCTATTTCCGTGATGCTAAACAACGGTGAGAACGTCGACGGCCTGATGCTTGGACGTAAAATCTACCGTGGAGGCAATATGGAGACTGGTGTTCCCGCATGTATGGGATGCCACTCACCTGCTGGACTGGGCAATGCACCGGCCGGTTACCCTCGTCTGGGCGGTCAGTATCCAGAGTACATCGAAGCCCAGCTGAAAGCATTCCGTGCGGGTACCCGCAACAATGACGGTGAAGTTCGCACTATGCGCACCGTGGCCAAGCAACTCTCCGATGCAGAGATCAAGGCGCTGGCCAACTATATCGCAGGCCTGACTGACTAATAGTCACAGGGTTTGAGTACACTGAGGCCGGTCTGCAACCGGCCTTTTTTGTGCCTGTCGCCTGAGCATAAAGCCGCTTTCCATAGACGTACTAGGCAGTTTTTGCAGTGTTTCCTTGCACGAGGGTCCGGGAACTTAAATAATCTGCGTTGTCTATTGTGTCCTCAGTGGCTCGACAGCCCGCCGCTAGATGGCGTTCGCACCACTAAATAAAAGTTGGAGAAGACTTATGAGAGCATTTCTCGCCCCGATCACGATGGTTTTTGCTGTAATGTTCAGCCTCGTTGCCTGCGCCCAGGAAAGTGGCGAGTTCAAAGCGGGCCAGCACTATGAAGTATTGCCGCAGGCTGTACCACAAAAGAGCAACGACAAGATCGAAGTGACTGAGATGTTCTGGTACGGCTGTGCCCACTGCTTCACTTTTGAGCCAACTCTGGAGCGCTGGAAAGAAAAGATGCCCAGCGATGTTGCGCTGCTGAAATTGCCAGCAATTTGGCAGCCGGTTATGGATGTACACGCTCGTCTTTACTACGTAGCAGATTCCATGGGTGTTCTGGAAAAGATGCACACGCCTATCTTTAACACCATCTACACTCAGCGCCAGATGCTGGCTGTCCGCGAAGGTCGCAACTGGGTGCCTGACTTAAAGGCGATCGAGGCTCTGTTTAACAAGCATGGTGAAGATGGTGCCAAAGCTGCGAAGCTGATGAATTCCTTCGCTATCAACAGCAAAGTTAAGCAAGGTATGGCCAATCAGCGCGCTTACAAAATGACTGGTACCCCGGAAGTTGTTGTTGCGGGTAAATACCGCATCAGTTCCTCTTTCCCCGGATATAAAGGTAAGAGCAATGGCCAGGAGCTGATGCTGCAAGTGGCGGATTACCTAATTGCCAAAGAGCGAGCGGATCGCGGCTAAGCTTTCCGATTGAAGAAACCCCGCCTCGAGCGGGGTTTTTTATTTCTACCCTATGAAAGGTGCCCCGCAATCTGTCGAGAGGCTCCTAACATCGATCAACCTTGCCCGATCCGGAAGCCACTAATGGGATTCAAATGGATTTTACTGTTTACCCTCCTAGCTGGCTTAATCGCACCTGTTTCAGCCCAGGACACTTCAAGCAGCAATACTGTGGCCGCTCAGGCCAGCAATCTTCTCTCCTATATAGCGGTAGACTACGGCGACGCTGTAGAGAACGGGCAGCGACTGGACACTCCTCTGTATGAACTACAGAAGCAACAGGTAGAAGAAGTACTGCGTCTGGTCACTCAACTCCCCGATCGGCCTGGTCGGCAGGGTTTGCAGCAAAGCCTCTCGGACTTGCGTAAGGCGATTGAGGATAAGGATTCCAGCGCAGAGGTGCGCCGTCGAGCCAATGCAATCGCCGATCGCCTTGCTGCTTTGTATCAGCTGCAGCGGTCACCCAGTTACTCTTTGCCCTCGCCGGGTTTTATGATGCCTGTTTATCAGCAGCGGTGTGCCATCTGCCACGGTGTCGACGGTGAGGGTAGTAATGAAGGCCCAGCCCTCAATGATCTTGAGAGAATGGCGGGGTTCAGTCTCTATGATCTTTATAACACCCTGGACCCAGAAACTGACTCTATTCACACAGTCGACATTGATGGAGATCTGACCGGCCTACAGCGCTGGGCATTAGCGGTGACTGTCGCTGCTTTTCCAGTGGCAAATCAGTTGCCACCCTCTTCCGACTTGGCGACCCGTTACCCCGGCTTACTGGGACTGCCGGGAATGGCGACCACTAAACCGGCGGAACTTGAGCCAACTCTGCAACAAGCATTGATGTGGTGGCGCGGAAACCCCCACCTTGTACGCACTCTGATCCCCCCTCTTATCAGCGCAATTGGCTTGCTGCAGCTGGCGGAGACGGACTATCGAGGAGGAGATATAAAAGCGGCATACGGTAAGTTAATGCTGGCTTATCGTGATGGGTATAGGCCGTTACAACAGGAGCTGCTGATTCGTGACAAGGTACTGGTGGAGCAGCTTCAGGTCCAATGGCAGCAATTGCGGGGTGACTTGATTGGTGGTGCCAGTTCCACAGAAGTTATTGCCGCGTTTCAAAGTCTGCGGGCGGATCTCAATCTGGCCCACTCCAAGTTGGAGCCACCAGCGATGGGGGAGGGGCGATACCTATGGACTGCCGCTCTGTTTGCTTTGGCAATCGGGTTGGGGGCGCTGCTCTGGTGGGGACTGCGAAGACAAAAGCGAACTAGACTTTAAAAAGTTTTGTCCGCCATTTCCCGGCGCAGTAGTGAGGCCATACCATGTCAAAATTAGTTGCCACTGCCTTCATGTTGTTACTGGCCCTGGATTGCCACAGCTCTGAGCCTCTGGATGCATTTCCAGAGGAGGTTGATGGCAAGTTACGTCACGTTATCAAGCTGCCCAAGGTTGTCGATGAAAGTCGCTTTAGGGTTGAGTTGATACCGGGAAAAAGCCAAGTCGCGGAATGCAATTTGCAAAGCTTTAGCGCCCCATTGCGTAAGGACATACTCCCAGGCTGGGGTTACCCCTTCTATGTCCTGTCCGACTTGACCCCGACCACAGATACGCAAAAGGTCTGTGCCCAAGGCAGTGAATCCCGGCGATTTATCACCGTGCGCGGTGATGGCTTGATGCTGCCTTATAGCAGTAAGTTGCCAATGGTTATATATCTGCCACAGGGCGTGCAGTTAAAGTATCGAGTGTGGAGAGCAGACAAGAATTTTTCCGAAGCAAAATCTAGATAGTTGGACTACCGGTAAAAATGACTTGGCATTCTTTTTGTGAATTTGTCGTAAATTTGAATATTTTTAACGTTTAACCTGCCACCGTTGTAAATTGCGTCTAGCCTTACTTTTCGAGGGATGTGAAAAATAGCGCCGAAGCGTTTTTTCATGCCGATAAGTGAGGCTTTAGCCCCGTAATCGGAAAGGAAAATTGGCGACTTCCCCAGTCGTCTTTTGAATAACCCGCCCCCTGTAATGCACTGGGGCCGATACCGTAGGGCAGCGCATGAAGTTTTTGCGTCTTTTACCAAAGCGGCATTTTATCAAGCCGGTTGTTCCATTTGTCACAGCAATTTTCCTAGCGATACCAATGTGGGCCTCGGCGGAGTCCGCCCAGCAAAAGTGGGCGGGAAATTGGCTGGTTGTGAGTGAAGGTGATGATCAATTAGTGTGGCAACTGCATGCCGATGGCTCCGGATATGCCTATGGATTTAATGCCAAAGGCCTATTGACCCATGGTTTTGCCATTAACTGGCAATTGGATGGTGACCGGGTGCGAGTTAAAACTGGAACCTCGGTGCGCTGTAAGGGCGGGGTTGTATCTGTCGCATTTCGAGATTGGAGCCGTGCCACCCTCCTATTTGCAGTGATTGATGGCCGTCATTGGCTGCAGGCGGGCGGCGGACTTCTGAGCTTTCAGCGTCGGTTGGCTGATTGGCGAACCCCCAAGGCCGGTGCAAGTTGCCCGGATATTGTCAGTCGCTAGCAGCTTACTTCCGTGCGAACGCTATTTAATCCGTGCGTGGAAAAGATGAGTAGTGGGTGGGAATGGATAAAATTCTATCTCTTCCTGCCACTGCTAATTTTTGTCGTAAGTGCAAATGCCAGTGAAGAGAAACGAAAAACACTCAATGAAGGCTGGCATGCAAAATCACGCTACGATGCCAGTCAATGGGTTGGGGCCTGGCTGATTTCCCGCGATGGTGAAGCGCGGCATGTGTGGAGTCTCAAGCCCGATGGCACTGGGAGATCCTACGCTTTTTTAAGGCAAAATGGAGAGATGCAATTCGTATTTGGATACGATATTAATTGGTATTTTGATCCATTTACTCAAATGGCCAATATAAAGACCGGACGCAGAATTATTTGCAAGCGAGGGAAGATTTATCCCTATTTTCTCACTCTAAAATCCTACGAAAGCGACTATGCGGTGAGGGGAAAGTTTGCCTGGCAAACAACATGGACAGAAGTGAGTATTGGACGAAATCGCCTGCATAAATCCTATGTAGTTTTTGTAGCCCCCCTGTCCGCATGGCATGATCCAGATAGAGATTCACCCTGCCCAAAATTTCCCCGTGTGCGCCTGGAAAAGGATATTGACGCGGTGCTGAAGAGCTGGGAGGTTGAACAGGATTCGTCGGAAGTGGATACAACTCCCGCGCCCAATGAACCGGAATTTGATGGTGAAGAGCTGAGAAATCCGTAACTTCTCACAGTCATTGGGTCAACTTCTCTCAATAAGAATTAACCCCATCAATATATTTTTAACTTTCCACCAGCTAAAACCCGACTTCTCGAAGCTTCAGGAAAATTCTTAAAAATATTTAGTTATTAAACTGCCAGCTCTGTTAGGAAAATAATTCTAAAAAAATGCGTGATCTTATTTTTTCCAAATTAAAATATGCTGCCGGGTAATAGAGAGCCCACAAAAAGTAGTTTTAGAGTTGGACTATTTTCACCTGAAGACAGGTATTAATCAGGTTGGAGAAAACTTCCAGACGGCAAAGAAAGCATGAAAGCTGATCTATCCGTAGTGAGAGCATTGAGAACTTTGTATCCCAAGCTGCACGATGAAATCTATGTGTTTTGTCAGGTTTCAGATAGTCGGTTTACAGATATTTTGTCAGAGAGTTTGTGTTTCTTCCGAGAAGGTGAGGGAATGAGTGTGATACTGCCTCAACGTTCGGCTCGGCAATTAGATATTGCCGCAAGCGCCCCCTTTCGCCAAATCACTTTGCAGATCCTGGCTGGTCTTGATGCGGTGCGGGTTATTCCTGTGGTCGCCCAGGAATTAATGGAGGCTGGAATAGATACCAGCGTGGTATCCACACTACACTGTGACCACATTTTTGTCCCTGATGAGCACGCGGAATTTGCAGTAAAAATTCTGCGCGGTATTCGAAATCGAGTTCAATATAGCTGATATGTAGCCTGCCAGTGCGTATCAACTACCCCCCCACAGAGCCTCATGGTGAGATTCGCCAACTGTTGCCTAATTTTTTTTATGTTCCCGGAACTATCAAACTAGCGCCGGGGGTCACTATCAATCGCAATATGGGAATCGCTCGCTGGCAGGATCACCTTACCTTGATTAATCCCATCAGATTGCGTCCACAGCAGGAGGAAAAGTTAAAAGATCTCGGGCGTGTGAGTCACGCGATACGGCTTGGCTATCACCATGGACGTGATGATCTCTACTACAGAGACCACTTTGATCTTACCTTTTGGACACAGCGCGGCTCAGATTTTTATCCGCCAAAAGCAGATAAGGTGTTGCGACAGGAGGATGTTTGTCCAATACCGGGGGGGCGCTTTATTGTCTTTTCCCAAAGTCAGTTTCCAGAAGCCGTATTGTGGCTCCCGTTTAGTGGCGGACTACTGGTCAGTTGTGATGCCTTGCAGTATTGGCAGTCATGGCATGGGTGCAATTGGCTTGGTAAAAACCTTTTGAGGTTTTCAGGTATACGTCAGGGCATGCAGATAGCTCCCTCTTGGCGGGCGAGAATGACACCAAGTGATAAAGATCCAAGGTGTTGGATGCGGAATGATTTCGAGCAAATCTTAAGACGGCCTTTTTTGCATTTTCTTGCCGCTCATGGAGATTTTTGTGCGGATAATGCCTACGAAAAAGTAGCATGTGCGGTGGGGCGGGTGTTCCCCGGTTTTGAGAAAGCCGCATAGGCGAAATTAGCAACTGCTATAAGGATACTGTTTAGATAGCTCGGCTAAGTTTGCCCTAGATCGTGGTAAGATAGGTAATTGCTCGACGGTTCGCAGGCACCTCAATGTTAACGTTTGTGGCCCAATTCTATTTGACCTGTTCGTATCAACAATCACGCTTTTTTCCTGAGAAGTAACACTCCCCATGAGAATAAAGAATCTATTGGGTGCCTTGGCTATGGCACTTCTGGTGGCTTGCACCACCTCAAGCTATGAAAACACTGGTCCCACAGCAGATAGTGATTACATTCGCCAGGATATCAATTTCCTTGCGTCAGCGGAGCTTGAGGGGCGTGATACTGGCAGTGAGGGTTATCGCCAAGCAGCACAGTATGTGGCAGATCAGTATAAAAAAATGGGACTGATCCCAGCGGGAGAGCGAGGCTATTTTCAGGAAGTACCTTTTCGTAGCGCCAGCTGGAACGGGGATGAACCTAAATTTGTCCTGATAGGCTCAGACAGTGAAATCTCCATGCAATTTGGTGAGGACTTCCTCGCATCCCCCTCTACGTTGAGTGAACACTCGGGACTCAACGCTGAGTTGATATTTGTCGGTTACGGTATCGAGGCCCCTGACTACGATATTAATGATTATGCCGATCTAGATGTGCAGGGAAAGATTGTGGTTGCACTTGCCGGGCGCCCGCAGAGCTTGCCCAGTGAAGTGGGGGCTCACTACTCCTCTCCGCGCACCAAGCGTCAAGTCGCAGCAAAACATGGTGCTGTAGGTTATGTTCGCCTGTATACGCCTGAGCGGGAGAAGCGCCGCCCATTTGATTACTACGCTAAGCATCGCCTTGATGATACTTTTGACTGGGTGAGAAAGAACAATATACCGGGTAGTGCAATCCCGGGCATGCACCCGGGAGTTATGCTGAGTATCGCTGCGGGCAGCAAGCTGTTTAACGGCGCAGAGCGCAGCTTAGAAAGTATTTTTAGCGATATTGAGCAAGGAAAGATCCCGAAAGGCTTCACGCTTGAGTACCGTGCAGAATTAATCAGCAGCTCTAAGCATGAGCACCTAACCAGCCCCAATGTGGTGGCGGTGTTGCCAGGGAGTGATCCACACCTTAAAGATGAGTATGTTGTTTTCTCCGCACATCTGGATCATGTTGGAAAAAAAGAAGATGGCAAAATTCATTACGGCGCTCAGGATAATGCGGCCGGTATTGCCGTTATGTTGGAAACTGCACGCTTATTTGTTGAATCTGGTCAGAGTCCTCGCAGATCACTGCTGTTCGTTGCTGTTACCGCTGAAGAGAAAGGTTTGCTGGGATCGGATTACTTCGCTGAGTACCCCACAGTGCCACGGGCGTCTATCGTAGCCAACATCAACCTTGACATGCCCATGTTACTCTATCCATTCCGAGACATTATTGCTTTCGGTGCTGAACATTCATCTTTGGGGAAAATTGCGGAGCAGGCTGCAAATCGCTCCGGGCTAAAACTCAGTCCCGACCCCATGCCTGAGGAAGTTATCTTCGTGCGCAGTGACCACTATAATTTCGTTCGTCGCGGAGTTCCTTCTATTTACTTGATTACTGGAAGGGAGGCCAAAGATTCCAGCATCGATGGTACTGCTGCACAGATGGCTTTCTTACGTGAGCGATACCACAAGCCAGGAGATGCTGCTGACGAGCAGATTAGCTATGAAGCGGCCAAACAGTTTACCGAGGTGAACTACCTGATTGCCAGGGAAGTGGCTGACTCTGAAGCTAGGCCATATTGGTATGAAGGAGATTTTTTTGGAGAACTATTTGGTACTAATTAGATATTAGCGACTAACAGTTCAATTGTGAAAGAATTGTGCGTAATTTTTGTAAGATGAATATAGGTCTATGTTAAATTGCGCAACCTATCGGCTAGTTACCGATAATTAAAATATATAACACTAGGAGTAAATATGTTTAAGAAATACGCTTTGGGGGCTGTTGTTGCTGGATTGGTGACAGTAACTGGCTGTGCAAGTATCGTGAGTGAAAGTTCCTACCCGGTAACTATCAACAGCACTCCGAACGGTGCAAACTTCACTATCATTAATGAAGCGGGCTTGGATGTTCATAGTGGTGTAACCCCTGACACAATTACCCTGCCTGCATCTAATGGGTTCTTTTCTTCTGCAAGCTATACGGTGAAATACCAAATGGCTGGTTACAATGAACAGAGCTTTTTGATTGAAGCGGGTATGGATGGCTGGTACATCGGTAATATTCTTTTTGGTGGTTTAATTGGCTGGTTGATCGTTGACCCAGCAACTGGTGCAATGTGGAAACTGCCAGAGTCTGCGCATGTTACTCTGCAGTCAAATACCGCTGTTGCTCCGATCGGTGGGTTAAATATAGCTTCTATTGACGAAGTGCCGGAAGAGGCTAAATCACAGTTGGTACGAATTAAGTAATATCGTTGCCAGTTGTTAGGAAGCCACCCTTGAGGTGGCTTTTTTTTTAATTAAGCTTGTTTACACAGCTCAATCCATCGTTCAATTCCTGCACTTCTATATTTTTGCCGCTGTAGGGCAAAATAAAACTCTCGCTGAAAATTTCTCTGTGGTACAGGGAGCTCAATTAAGGAGTTTCTCTTAAACGCCTCAGCTAATGAAACCCTGGATAAGCAGCTAATACCAAGTCCGGTCTCTACAGCTCGTTTTATAGCTTCCGTATGTTGTAACTCAAGTAAAATGTGAAGCTTGGGGAGTATGCCAGCCATTGCTCTTTCAAAAGTCTGTCGCGTTCCAGAGCCCGATTCCCGGGTGATCCAGGTCGCACCGATCAGGTCTTTATCGGCGAGGCGCTTGCGGCCTGCCAAAGGGTGGTTTGGTGCACAGAAAACAACCAGCTCATCATGGCGCCAGGGGATGATTTCCAGATCCGGGTGATTGATCTCTCCTTCAATTAATCCCAGGTCCAATTCAAAATTGAGCACCCTCTCGGCAATCGCTGCGGTATTGGCAACTTCCAGTTGTACTTGAGTACCGGGCTGCTCTTCCATATAACGAGCCATCACGCTGGCTGTCAGGTAGTTGCCAATGGTCAGGGTGGCTCCGATCTTCAGGCTTCCCAGTTCCCGGTGAGTGGCCAGTGTCTGCTCAAGTTCCTGGGCTCGCTCCAGGAGTTCTTCCGCCCTTGGCCACAATTGCCGTCCCAGTTCATTGAGACGCAATCGCTTACCGGTGCGTTCGAACAGGCGCAACTCAAACTGCTGTTCAAACTCTTTCAGCGCTGTGGAGGCTGCGGACTGGGACATACTCAGGCTCTCCGCAGCACGACTGACATTTTCGTGATGGGCACAGGCAAGGAACACCTCTAACTGGCGGAGCGTGTAGCGCAAAGGGATATCTCCAGTTGATCGTTAAAATAGATAAGGAATATCGAAATATCCCACTTTGCCAATAGATCTTCTAGGGCTAAAATTCAACTATCAAGAGACTCGTGGAATAACCGGTTTTAAGTTTATGTCCAAATTGAATATAGAGAAGGTGTTGGAAGTCCATCACTGGAACGACACACTGTTTAGCTTCAAGACCACCCGGGATTCGGGTTTTCGCTTTGAGAACGGACATTTCACGATGATTGGTTTGCAGCAGGACAATGGCCGTCCACTGCTGCGCGCCTACTCTATTGCTAGTGCCAACTACGAAGACGAGTTGGAATTCTTCAGTATCAAGGTTCCCGATGGCCCCCTGACCTCCCGCCTGCAGAAGATTAAGCCGGGCGATGAGATCTACGTGAGCCAAAAACCCACCGGTACTCTGGTGGCGGACCACCTGCTGCCGGGCAAACGCCTGTGGTTGCTGTCCACGGGTACTGGCTTGGCACCTTTCATGAGCATCATCAAAGATCCCACGGTCTACGAGCGTTTTGACCAGGTAATCCTTACTCACGGTGTTCGCTATGTTTCTGAGCTGGCTTACCAGGAGCAGATCGAGAACGAATTGCCGGAACACGAGTACTTTGGCGAGATGGTACGCGAGCAACTGCTTTACTACCCAACCGTGACCCGTGAGCCCTATCGGAATACTGGCCGCCTGACTGATCTCATGCTGTCCGGAAAGCTTTTCACCGATCTGGGTGTGCCCAAGCCGAGTGTTGAGGAAGATCGCTTTATGCTGTGCGGCAGCCCGGCAATGCTGAAGGATCTCACCAATATCCTCGATGACTGGGGATTCAAGGAGACCCGCGCAGGTGTACCTCACGAGTATGTGATTGAGCGCGCTTTCGTCGAAAAATAAGTTGGTCAGTCCAGCGATAAAAAAACCACCCTCGCGGTGGTTTTTTTATGGGTGAAATACAGATTCCCGAAACTATCCTGATCTTGTGAAACCCCTGCCTTCTATTCTGACTTGAGGGGGAGCTTGCTGGGAGTGGCTAGATGAAGCTGTTTTCATTGGGTGTATTACTGCTTTCCTTTTTCTGGCTGGGTGCCTGTACACGGGTGCCGGAGGGAGTGGAACCTGTCCAGAACTTCCAACTACAGCGATATTTAGGCCACTGGTATGAGATTGCTCGATTGGATCACTCTTTTGAGCGCGGCCTGACCCAGGTAACTGCTGACTACAGTCTCAACCATGATGGTTCTGTTGCGGTGATCAATACGGGCTATTCAAAAGCGCGTGATGCCTGGCAAATGGCGGAGGGGAGGGCCGAGTTTGTTGGCCCGAAAAATGTGGGCCATTTGAAAGTCTCTTTTCTTGGCCCCTTCTACTCATCGTATATCGTGATTGCTTTATCGGATGACTACCAATATGCGATGGTATCCGGCTACGATAAATCCTATCTGTGGATATTGTCCCGCACCCCAACCATGCCCAAGGATGTATTAGAGCAGTTTTTGCAGAAGGCCAAAGCTTTGGGGTATCCCGTCGACCAGATGATATTTCCCAAGCAAGAGGCTAAGCCCGGAAATAAGCCCTCGGTGCAGCCCTCAGGGTTGTGATCTGTTCAAAAGCCTGCGTTCCCGCCACCAGCTTATACACACTAGTAACAGCAATATAAGGGCCGGCCATTGGCGCCCCAGCAGTACTCTGTTTGCGTGATTATTTGCTTCTGGCCCCAAACGTGCGGCAGCCATTAGTTGGGTTTCCCTGGCATTCAGGGACTGCTGCCATAGAGGCCAGTCCTCTTTGGCAAAGATATAGAAGTCTAGTACCGACTCCCCTTCCAATTCAGTCCAAAGCTGGTGCCAACCTGAATCTTGGGGCCAGAAGCTGTAGCACTGACCCTGGGAACTATTGCTTGCGGCGATTCCTTTGGTAGAGCGGGAGCTATTTTGAAATGCTGATAAGACTGGGCTCTGATCAGAAAAAAGTGGGCTGCATAGGGTAGTGCGTTCCTGTGTACGCGGTAACTCATTGGAGAGCGTTACTGGCGGCTGACGTCCCAAATGCTTGAGTTGGTAATCGATAATGGATTTCCACAGGCTGGCAAATTCTGTAGCAAAGCCACTGGTTAGCCATCGGTGGCTGTCGCTAAATAGGATAAATCCCAGGTGTTGGTCCTCGGTTGAGCGTCCCCAGAAAAGCGGATTTTCTCTGTCACCCAGTAATAAGTCGCTGGAGCTGGGCTGCAAGGCTATAAAGCCAGGATTGCGCAGTGGGGGAATTTCCGCATTATCCGCTTTTTGGTAGCCAAAGCCGGAATGTAAGCGGGTGGCTTCTTCCTTTTGTAGAGGCATGGATTGGGCAGCAGCGTATTGGAGAAACTCTTCAGAGCTATCGTCACTGACTAACCATAACAGTGACTTTGTAGTGGCCAGTTCGTTGAGCTGACGCTTTTGCAGAGCAGAAAATTGTGGCCACAAACTGCTGTCGAGTATCACTAAATCGAAGGGACTTTCATTCGTGAATAAATCCGCAGACTCGGTAAGTGGAAGGCCGTTGAGAGTTTCTTTTCTACTAATTTCAGGTGCCAACTGGGTCATCACTTGTGCTGTTACACCGGATTGGCGTAGCCAGCGAGAGAGGGCGGCCGTCTCAAAAGAGGGGCGTGCCAGCCACAGTAACAATTTGGGTTGGAGCGGTTCACGCACCAGGATGGGTAAAGGATCTGTATGGGTTTCGCCGGCTTCGCTTTCCGTCCGTACTCGGTATAGCTGGGGGCCTGCGAGTTTTGGAGTGGCAGTGAGTTGTGCCTGAATTGCTTCTCCCACTTTCAGCTCAAGACTGTCTTCAATATGGCCGTAGGGATTGAGCAAACTAATTTTTACGTTTTCATTCAGTGACTGGTTGTTGTGAACCTTTAACTTTAAAGGATCACCCAGGGTAATTCGCCGCTGCCAGTCGAATTCCCAACTGTTATCAGATTCCTGGATCTTCGATAACTCCAGGCGCACTGGTGCCAGGTCTCGCAGTTTGTCGCGGCCGAGTGGCTCCCCATTGAGGGAGATATTTTCCACACCATTGAGATTTATTGGATGTGAGCTCGCCAGCTGTTTGCTGTCGATAGAGATATTGCGCTCGGCGGGAATGATTGCCGGCGGCTGCCAAAGTATCCAGGCGCTCAACCAAATCGCCAGTTGCAGGCCATAGTCGAACGGCTTGGCGCCACGGCGGCGCAACAGAACGAGTGATACTAAACAGGCCAACAGGCACAGGCCGGGTATCAAGAAATCAATCACAATGACTTCTCCCCTTGCTGGTGCAGCCAACGGCTGAAATGGCCGTCTGCCTCAGTTTGCAAAGGCAGTGAAGGCGCAGATTCCGGTGCTGGCAGTAGCTGATAGAGCAGCTGATTCAGGGAGTTTGTGCAATCAATGCAATTCGGTTGCTGGTGGCGCTGCTGGTATAAACGCAGCTGTTTGGACAGCTCCAGGCCAAGATCTAGTGATTGCTCTGTGGCTAGCTCATTTATCTGCACCAGCAGATCGGTATCGAGTTCGGCGCCAGCATCTACCTGGGCCATTAGGGCGAGTACCTGTGCTCTTTGTATTTGTTCAAATGTACTGTCAACAGTTTCTGGCGCTACTTCTTCCCGTTCACCGCTAAGCCGGCGGCTTTCGTCTATGGGGGGCGCCTCGAAGCCGACTCTTTGTAAGTAAATACGCGAAGCCTGCTGTACTTCCTTGATAAAGCGCAGAGCCCGGTGCTGGTGGGGCAGGGAGGCTTGGGGCTCTATAACCGACAGGTCGCGCCAGGAACTCCACATGGCATTCAGCGCGTTGCGCAGTAGCTCCTTGGTTTGGGGGTCGAACAGGGTGGCATGCTCTGAGCTGTCATGCCGGTGTCCGGCAGAAGCAGCTATGCGCTCTGCCTGTTGGAAATGGGAGTCTCGCTGTGCAAAGGGAGTGGCATTTTCTTCGCCATGTGATTGGTGCTCACCTTGTTCTGTATGATCGTGGCTATGGCCGTGTTCGGATTCTTCTTTATCATCGTGCTTCTCGCTCTCTGCTCCAGAATGCTCCGCTTCCGAATCCTCTTCGCCGAGAAAGCGGCCGTAGCGCATGCGCAGCAAATTCTGTTCATAGGCTAAACCCTCGGAGCGTTTGCGAAACTCCTGTGGATGCAGCTGCTCTCGCTCGGCTAGTAGGGCCTCGGTGTCAATAATCAGCTGGCGTTGGCTGCGGAAGTACTCCGGTAATATCTTAATCGCCATCCCCTCGCTGTCACTCAGCCCGAAAATCTCTTCTTGCGGCCAGCGCAAGATAAAGTGTTGGCTCTTGACAACGTTGGCGCTGGGCTCGCGGTTATCCCTGGCCTCCAGATACCAGTAAAGTTCATCTCCCGCTTCCATGGAAAACTGGTGGATGGGCAGGAGGAAATCGTAGCGAGCTGCTTTCTTATCTTCCGAGGAGTTTGTTAATAAAGCAGTGGGTTTCAAACTGGAGAGAGCAATACGCTCTTCGCGAAAGCGTAAATTTTCCCCGGTGCCGCTGGCGAGGGTGACCAATAAATCCGCAGAACTCACCTGGTAATCATCATTAATGATTACTTTCACGGGAATACTTTGAGCGCTGCCTTGAATCGTATCGACGCGCAAGCTGGGTGCCTCAAAGGTAAACTCCGGAGCATTGTCTTTTTGCACCCGAATATTATGAATTTCCGGCAATAGCATTTGGCTCTCCGCGAGTTGCACTGAGAGCTGGTAAAAGTCTGCTTTAGCGATTGTGCGTTGTAATTGCCATTTTTTACTGGGTAGATCACCTAGTGGAGAAAAGGCGAAGCGCTCAGTTTCGGCCAGCATTTCCAGCCCTTGCACCGGTTGATTCAATTCAAGTTGCCACTCGACCGCAGACTGCTCCGGCACGTCGACTTGTAGGGATTGGCTGTCGGCTGCGAGCCCAGTGTAGGCGGGCGGCTGGATATGGGTTGCCGCGCGGGTTATGGCGAGCTTTTCGGCAACGGGAATAGCCGTATTTTGTTGCGTGGTCTCAGTTTTATCCCCGGTGAAGTGAGAATCGCTCAGTACAAATAACAATAGTCCCAGGCAGGCACCAAAAGCATTTGTCAGGGTACTGCGGAGTTTTTTTGGACCGAAAAACGACCGGTCGCCACTTTCCAGCAGTTGTTGCAGCTCTGTTTCGATACGCGTGCGCTGTAATTGCTGCAATGGACTTAGGTTGGTTTTCTGTTGGCTAAGCAACTGGCTGCTGTCTTGCAGCTGTGGATATTGTCCATCCAATTGTCGACATAGGCTTTCAGGGCTTGGGCGCCAGCTGCGATCCAATAGAATTGCTACAACAATAATTCCGAGCCAGGCGAGCAATAGCCACTGTGGCCAGCCGAATACAAAAATGCCCAAGCCCGCCAGAAGGCTGAGGCCAGTGGCAAGCCAGAGATAGGGCCACAGGGCTGTCAGTTGCCAGCGCCTGCGCACAGCGTTAAGGGTGGACTGGTGCTTATGCATGGTCGGCCTCCCTATTACTATCGATTGCCATGATGGCTGGGGGACGAGATAGGGCAATTAGGCGTTCAAAAGCCAGAAGTAACAGTAGGGCGGCTATTAACCAGGGTTGTAGTTGTTCAATACGGCGGTTTTCTACCTCGCTGTCTTCTACAGGAAGGCCTGCCCCAGCTATGTCTGCCACTACTTTATTGGCAGACCAGTGGCCACGATTTTGGTGTTGCAGAGCCCAGTCTTGCCCAGACCAGTGCTGCCATAAACGTTCAGGTAAATCTGCGCGGCGATAAAAGGCCTCGCTGTACCAGTCACTTTCGTAGCGCAGCCAACTTCCCCGTCCCACTGAGGCCGCTTGAGCTGACTGGCTGTTATCCACAGCAACGAAGTTGAGATTATCGGCAGGGGGGATGCTGTTGTCGGTGATTAACAGGCTGCCATCTGAAACAAATTCCAGCACGGCTTGTGGCAGGGGAGCGGGGCCCGTGTAGATCAACCAATCTGCCTGCTCGGCATTGGGTGTCTCTTCTTGTTCCTGAATATGCACCGATAGTCCCGGCATATTGCTTTGCCAGTCTTCCAGCACTGGCGCCCACCAGCTGGGTGGTTTGCCCATTAAAGCGATACTCGGTAATACCGGGCTCGGAGCTATGGATGTTTTGTCGAGGCCGTGCCACTGCCAATGGGGACTGACTCTTAGTGCCTGGTGGGATGCTGGAACCCCGTTGTTTATCAACAGGATATGAGCCCTGCGCAAATCCGCCCGGCGTGATAGTACTGATAGAGTTTTCCACAGGTCCACATTTTGTGGTGGGGGTGAGGTTACGGAAGGTGTTTCTGGGGATAACCACAGTACTTTATAACCTTCCCCGACAAGCTGTGGCAGTGAATTGTGGATAAATGTATTCGCTTCGCCCGCCCCAATTCTGGGGTCTACCAGTATCACGCCCTCTTGGGGATAAATTTCCCGTTTAATCAGCGGCTGTGCCAATAAACCTGCCAGCAGTACGACGATTAGCAGGCGCAATAGCAGCAACCACTTGTTATCCACAATAGGGCGGCGCGCGCGACTCTGTGAATATCTTTGTACCCATTGCAGCGCAGCAAAGGAGATCTGCTGTGGATTACTTCGGCGCAGCAAATGAATGGCGATAGGGATAATCAGGGCTGTGAATAGCCATAGCCACTGTGGGGATTGAAATAAGTTATTTATCCACAACATCTCAGCACAACCTGCCGTGCAGCTGAATAAATTGCCGCAGTGACTTTTCCACAGGCTTCTCGATAAGGTCGGTCTGCAGTGAACACTCCTGTGCGGCAAAGCGTGCTTTTAACTCGCTCTGTGCTTGAGCAAAAGTATCCAGGTAAGACTGGCGTTGCCGCTCGGCGTCTACTTCTAAAGTTGCGGGCGTACCGGCGCTTACTTCTGGATTGAGCAGCTTTAGCTCTCCGACAAAAGGAAAAGTCTGCTCGGCTTCAACTAACAACTGCAGTGGCAGGCAGGGGCGGCCGGCGGCATGCAGGCGTGCGGCAAAATCGCCGATCTCATTGCCCTGTTGAAAAAAATCACTCAGTAACACCACCTGACAGGGGCGTTCAAAGTATTGCCACAGCGGCGCCAGTTGAGCGCGATCTGGCCAGTGGCCGCTGGCGTCGAGTTGTTGTAGCTGAAGAGCGATTTGACGCTGGTGGCTCTCGCCCTGGCCTTCGGGCACATAAACCGTTCTGCTACTGTTAAACGCCAATAGGGAAAAGCTGTCTCCCTGGGCGTTGAGCAGCCAGCACAGGCTGGCGATCCAGCACTTGGCGTAATGCAGTTTATTCAGGCTGGGCTCGATAAAACTTGCCTGGCCCAGGGAGGCGCTGCTATCGAGTACAAAGCACACGTGCATACGGCTCTCCTGCTCGGTCTCGCGCACATAGTAGCGATCGCTGCGGGCGAACAGTTTCCAGTCGATATGGCGGATGGAATCACCCGCTTGATAACCTCGGTATTGGTGAAATTCCAGGCCGGTGCCACGGCGCTGGCTGTGTTGCACACCGAGCATTACGCCCTCGGCGATATGCCGCGACAGCCATACCAGATCGCGACAACTGGCCAGGGTTTTGGGGGACAGGTATTCCACGCTGATCAGTCCCGGCCCGGTTCCGGCACCGCCGTCAGTAATTCATCAATCAGCTGTGGCATCTGCACGCCATCGGCCTGGGCCTGGAAGCTGAGCAGCACCCGGTGGCGCAGCACTGGCAGTAACAGGCTGCGGATATCCTCGCGGGTGATGGCGAGGCGTCGTTGCAAAAGGGCGCGGGCCTTGGCGGCGAGAATCAGAGCCTGCCCCGCGCGGGGGCCGGCGCCCCACTTGATCCACTGTTGCAGGGTATCGCTGCCGCTGGTTTCCATACGGGTAGCGCGCACTAGTGCCGCCACGTAGCAGTACAAATCGTCGCTAACATGAATTTCCCGCACCAGTTGCTGCATTTCCCGCAATTGCTCTGCATCCAGGCTGGGGCTGGGTTTGACCCTGCTGGCACCGGTGGTGGAGCGCAGGATTTCAACTTCATCCCGCTCATCGGGATAGTCGATATGAATATTTAACAGAAAGCGGTCCAGCTGAGCTTCTGGCAGTGGATAGGTACCAGCCTGCTCGATGGGATTTTGTGTGGCCAGTACGAAATAGGGATCGGGCAACTTCAATGTTTTACCGCCCACCGTTACCGAGCCTTCCTGCATGGACTCCAATAGGGCTGCCTGGGTTTTCGGCGGCGTGCGGTTAATTTCATCGGCGAGCAGGATATTGGTGAAAACCGGGCCCTGCTGGAATTTAAAAAAGCGCTTGCCGGTGCTGTGATCCTCCTCGAGGATCTCACTGCCGAGAATATCTCCGGGCATTAAATCCGGGGTGAACTGTACCCGCTTAAAATCCAGCGCACTGGCATCGGCGAGGGTTTTTACCAGCAGGGTCTTACCCAGCCCCGGCACCCCTTCGAGTAGGGCGTGGCCGCCGGCCAATAGGCAGATCAACATCTGCTCCACCACGGGTTTCTGGCCGACAATCACTCGCGCAATCTCTTGTTGGAGATTGTCGAGGCTGTGCAGTTGTTCTTCGATACTATTTTCCAGGGTGGTCAGCATAATCAGCTCGTCAGTGCGTAAATAACAATGTTCACCGCAAATTTTGTGTTATCGATGGCGAGCCAGCGTTTGTTGCGGTAGTCGTAGTCCCATTCGCAGCCGAAATCTTTGTTGCTGTAGAGCACGGCGATACGGCCGTTTACAACAATGGCTTTCAGGTAGTCGTGTACCAGATCATCACCCCAGCCATTTAATTCAAAGCTGGTTACCGGCAATTCATCGAATTGAAAGAAACAGCGGTAGAGGTCGTGATTGTCCGGGAGTTTTTGCAGGCAGTCTTCGCCAAACAGCTCGGCCATTTGCGCTTCGAAGGATTTGGCAAAGAGACCGTCGATATCGTGGTTGCAGTCGTCGACAAATACAAAGCCACCGCGATTGACGTAATCGCGAAAATTCTTTGCCTCTTCCGTAGTGAATTGCACCAGCTTGTGTCCGGCCAGGTAGCAGAAAGGCGCCAGCAGCATTTTCTTATCGGCCAGCGGCACTATGTGCTCTTTGGGATCAACCCTGAGATTGGTGTATTCCACCAGTGAATTGAGCAGGTTGGAAGGCATGCGCTGATCCACATCCCAGTCACCGGATTCGTACATCAAGCGGGTGAAATAAAAATCGTAGTGCTCCTGTGCACTACCCGGTGCTGTATTTTGTGCGCGTGTGCCCAGAGGCAGCGCTGCGGCGCAGCTACCCAGGATCAGGCGCTGAAGAAAAGCCTTGCGGGTGAGGGACACGAGATAACTCTGTTACTGCGTTGGTTTTTATTGTTGAGAGCAAAGGAAAGAAGGTGCTCCGTTCGAGACATGCTGTAAATACATCCCTGTACGCTCGTAATCGGCATCCATGCCTCATTCGGTCTCGAACGGAGCACCTTCTTTCCTTCTACCCATTTATTTTCAATGCTGGGAGCTGACTGGTTTGCTGGCCAGCTCCCGCCTGGATCAATGGCTAGCCCAGCTTGCGCTTGGTGTTAATCACATTGATACCGTCGAAGCGCGCAGTGGAACTACCGTGGGATACCGCACTGGTTTGCATCGGCTGTCCCTTACCGTCAAAGAAGGAACCACCCAGGCGGTAATCATTCTGGTCGCAGACCTGCGAACAGGCATTCCAGAATTCCTGGGTGTTGGACTGGTAGGCGACATCCTCCACCATGCCGGTAATCTTGCCGTCTTCAATCTCGTAGAACAGCTGTCCACCAAACTGGAAGTTGTAGCGCTGCTGGTCGATGGAGAAGGAACCGGCACCCACAATATAAATGCCTTTCTCCACATCCTTGATCATATCGTCGACGCTCAGCTCCTCCTTGCCAGGCAACAGCGAAACGTTGGACATGCGCTGGAATTGCACGCTGGACCAGCTGTCGGCGTAGCAGCAGCCGTGGGATTCCTTTTGCCCCAGCATATGTACCTGGTCGCGGGTGGCCTGGTAGTTCACCAGCACACCGTCTTTTACCAGATCCCAGTTGCGGGTCTTCACGCCTTCATCGTCGTAGCCGACGGCGCCGAGAGAGCCGGGCTGTACCTTATCGGCAAACAGGTTGACCTTGTCGCTGCCGTATTGGAATTTGCCGCTGCGCCATTTATCGATAGTGGCGAAAGAGGTACCGGCAAAATTGGCCTCGTAGCCGAGCACGCGGTCCAGCTCCAGTGGGTGGCCGACGGATTCGTGGATGGTGAGCCAGAGGTGGCTTGGGTCCAGCACCAGGTCGTACTTGCCCGGTTTGACCGATTTAGCCGTGAGCTTTTCCTTGGCATGTTGCGCCGCCAGGCGTGCGTCTTCGGCCATATCGTAGGAGTCGCGGTAGAGCACTGTCTGCGCTTGGATCTTGTCTTCGGCGCGGCCATCCAGGTATTCAAAGCCGCGTCCTACCGGCTGGCTGAGGCCCTGGCGGGTACGGAAGCCGCCAGTTTTCTTGTCCACTGCGGTGACCGAGAAGGGCGCCCACAAACGGTGGACATCCTGGTCGATATAGGAGCCGTCGGTAGAGGCAAAATACTTTTGTTCATTCACCAGGTACAACATGGAATTGATATAGCTGGCGCCGGCATCCATAGCGGACTTGTTCACGTCCATTAACAGGTCCACCTTGTCGGCCAGGGGGATCTGCATAGCGTTTTTCTGGATCGGTGTCTGCCAGCTCACCTCGCCGTGGCCTTTTACCGGAGCCAGCTGTACTGGCTCCTGCTGGTACTTGGAGTTGGCCTTGGCGGTAGCTACTGCCTGGCGGGTGGCGCGGGCGACGCCATCGGCTGTCAGGTCATTGGTGGCAGCAAAGCCCCAGGTGCCGTTGGCAATAACCCGAATCCCCATGCCGATAGATTCGGTGTTCACCACGTCCTGCACTTTCATCTCGCGGGTGATCACGTATTGGTTCAGGTAGCGACCAATACGCACATCGGCATAAGTGGCGCCGAGTTTAGTGGCGGTATTCAGGGCGACATCGGCAAATTCTTTTTTTACAGAGAGATCAATACCGCTTTGTGTCAGTTTGCTCTCGGCGACCAGATTGCCGGACAGCGGCAACATGGAAACACCCAGGCCGGCACCGCTGAGCTGGAGAAATTTTCTTCTTTCCATTTCGTTATCCTCGATGGGTGCTGGCTGTTATACGGCGTCGGAAAGGCTGCTGAAGGTGAAGTCGCGCACTTTCAACGCGGGAATCATGGCGGACATGCCCCACATACCCACTCGCTGGGGGACGCCCATATCTTCGATATTGTTGAGCATGATTACCGGGCTCTCGTTGAAGCGGAAGTTCTTCACCGGGTATTTGATCTTGCCGTTTTCGATATAGAAGGTGCCGTCGCGGGTGAGGCCGGTGAGCAGCATGGACTGTGGATCGACCATACGGATATACCAGGTGCGGGATACCAAAATACCGCGGCGGGTATTTTTGATCAGTTCTTCGGTGGTTTTATCGCCGCCGATCATAATCAGGTTGTTGGGCTCGGGGACCACTTCGCCTTTGCTTTGCTCGGCCCAGTAGCGGCTGCGCGCCAGGTTTTTCACTACGCCGTCTTTCACCCATTCGGTGCGTCCCAGCTGCATAAAGTCACCGTCGGTCCAGGGTTGAGCCGGCACATCGAGACTGGTGGGGTCGGAGTAGAAATTTACGCGCTTGTCGAACATCTTCTCGCCGGTCCGGTTGCCGCCGCCCTTTTTGCTCATAAAGCTGCGGCCCTCGTCGGCACTGCGCGCATCGAAGCCGCTCATCATGTAACCCACCAGGCCGGACACCGCATTGGGCTCAAGGATCACGGTGTACTTGCCCGGTTCCAGGGCACGGGCTTCCTGGGACAGGACCGCTTTGTCGATGGCGACAGAGGAGGTGCTGCCGGTATTCATTGCACCGAAATCGGTAACGTCACTTTCGGCCCAACCAGAACCCAGGCCATTCTCGGTGCGCATAGTTACAGTGAAATTGGCAGAGGTAGAAGCGTGGTAGCCGAACAAGCGTTTACTGGTGGCGACTGCAGCAAAAGAGCGCTGGTCTTCCAGGTAACCTGCGGCAACCACTTTCTTTTCCTTGGCTGCAATAATGGAATCTGCCGCAGCCTTGGCGCGCTGGTCTGGAGTGATATCTGCAGTGGACTTGGCGAAGCCGTCTACGCTGACATATTTCTGCGGTCCCAGCATCGGCATGGCTTCCGGGTTTTCCGGAGATAGCTTGGCCAACTCTTCGGCGCGACGCATCACTTTTTCCAGGGAGGCATCACTGAATTCATTGATAGTGGCCACACCGGATTTCTTGCCGAAACGGGCTTCTACGGCCAGCTCGATATCATTGACGATACCACTGGTGGAAACGCTGTTGCGCGCGTAGCGAATATTGCCGGTTTCGCTGCCGGCCAGCTGCGCGCTGGCTTCATCAGCGCGGCTGTATTTTAAAACCTTGTCGAGAATACGCTTCGCTTCACTTCTACTCAGAATGGCCATTGCCTTTTCTCCAATTACTTATTCTTGTGCGCCGCTCAGGAAATCTTGCGCTTGGTATTGATTACATTAATTTGGTCAAAACGAGTGGTGGAACAGCCGTGGGAGACTGCACTCACCTGGCTCGGCTGGCCCTTGCCATCGAAGAAGGTTCCGCCCAAGCGGTAATCGCTGCTGTCGCAAATCGCCGAGCAGGAATTCCAGAATTCCTGGGTGTTGGACTGGTAGGCGACGTCCTCAACCTGGCCGACGATCTCGCCGTTTTTGATCTCGTAGAACAGCTGCCCGCCGAATTGGAAGTTGTAGCGCTGCTGATCGATGGAATAAGAGCCGCGTCCGACAATGTAAATGCCTTTTTCCACATCGCGGATCATGGATTTTGCCGAGTATTCTTTTTCGCTTGGCGCCAAAGAGACATTGGGCATGCGCTGGAACTGCACACTGGACCAGCTATCGCCATAGCTACAACCGTGGGATTCCTTTTGGTCGATCATATGCACCTGATCGCGGGTAGCCTGGTAGTTCACCAGGATGCCGTCTTTTACCAAATCCCAACGCTTGGTTTTTACCCCCTCGTCGTCATAGGCGACGGCGCCGAGGGAGCCCGGTTGCACCTTGTCGGCAAACAGGGTGACCTTATCGCTGCCGTACTGGAATTTACCGCTGCGCCACTTATCCAGGGTGGCGAAGGAAGTTCCCGCATAGTTGGCCTCGTAACCCAGCACGCGGTCCAGCTCTAATGGGTGACCCACAGATTCATGGATGGTCAGGCACAGATGCGAGGGTTCCAGTACCAAATCGTACTTGCCCGGATCGATGGACTTGGCTGATAGCTTGGCCTGGGCTTGCTCGGCTGCAAGCACTGCATCCTCAGCCATATCATAGGAAGCTTTGTAGAGCGTGGTCTGACCGCGAATCTTGTCTTTGTCGTGACCGGCCAGGTATTCATAGCCTCTTCCCACTGGGTCACTGAGACCGTTGCGAGTCTTGAAAGCACCGCTCTGCTTATCAACAGCGGTCACCTGCATAGGTGCCCATAGGCGATGGACATCCTGGTCAATATAGGAGCCGTCGCTAGAAGCAAAGTACTTTTGCTCATTCACCAAATACAGGGAAGAACGGATATAGCTGGCCCCGGCTTTGAGTGCCCCATTGTTAACATCCATCAGGAAATCGACTTTTTCACTGATGGGGACCTGCAGGGCATTTTGTTCGATAGGTGTCTGCCAGGAAACCTCGCCCACCCCTTTTACTGGTGCCAAACGCACGGGCTCAGTTTGGTACTTCGCATTGGCCTTAGCTACGGCAACTGCTTGGCGCGCGGCAAGGGCAACGCCATCCGCTGTAAGGTCGTTGGTGGCGGCGAAGCCCCAGGTACCATTGGCAATCACACGAATACCTGCGCCAAGGGATTCTGTGTTGACGATATTCTCCACGTTGGTTTCGCGGGTCATAACGTACTGGTTCAGATAGCGGCCAATACGCACATCGGTATAACTGGCCCCGGCCTTGCGCGCCGTATTCAGGACTACATCCGCCAGGTGTCTTTTATGGGAGCTGTGCATGCCCTCATTGAGCAGCTGCTCCGCGCTGACCTGAATGCCCTGTAGAGGCAACAAAATACCACTGGAGCCGACGCCGGCGATCTTGAGGAATTTTCTTCTTTCCATTGGCTACCTTTACCCCACGAGAGCACGAGCACTCTCTGCGGGTACTTATTGTTATTACGACTGACGCTGGAGGCCGTGTGTGCGCGGAGGTCAGACTTTGGATACGCACAACTAACAGGACCAACCTAAAGTTGTAAAGTACTCGCTCGGTAAAGTGAAGTTTCGTAGGGGTAAGACGTTGTGAGGGTGGAACGGGAATCAGAGGGCAGCATTTCTTCGAACTTTGTCGAAAGTAATATCCTTAAGCAGGATACCGTTGCGGTAAACGGGCCTCAGCAGGTTAGCCTCTGATTTTAGGTCGCTCTGCACAATAGTTCGAAGTACACCATCATCGCCGCGAATCAAGGCAAGGCGGCCACCCTTGGACCTTTTCTCGGGTCCGGTTCTCGGATTCTTAAAAATATCGTACCAACTGCCATTGATACAGATAGCGCTGGCTTTCATTGCAAACCCCATCATATCGCGGTCAACTTTTTGTAGTAATCCTCCACCCATACCAAAGGTCAGATTTTCTGTGCTTTGCTTGTTTTCTTTCATTGCTTGGAGAATTTTCGGGATTACAAAGCGGGTGATACCGTCTCCTTGTATAACGCGAATAAAGGGGGGGAGTAATCGATACCCTTTTTTATTCTTCTGCGAGCCAAATATCCGCATCAACCTTTCTATTGCTTCTATCACGACTTCCTCTGGGTTGCCGGAGTCAGGCCTTATTACTAATGTGCCGCCACTGTGAGTAACTTTATCCTTTAATTTTTTTCCCCAGATATTCTCTATAGCATTCCACAAATCGTAGCTATCGCTGACAACAGCCACAGTTTTTCCTTCCCCAGAAAATTGCTCAAGTATATTACGGTAAGCATCTTCCTCATGCTGTTGTCCCCAAGCGATAATAGTGCTGTGTTCAGCGGCGGGAATGGAAGCTCCAGGTACAGCGGCGTTGTAAAACCTTTTCGCGGCTAATATTCCGGATATCGTATCAGTCCCCTTAAAATTAACTAAGTGAGCCATGCCTCCCAGCATGGCTGTTTCGAGACTGCTGGCTCCCCGAGCCCCGAAATCATGTAAACGAAATTCCAGCGTATCCAGATTTTCCGCTGTTTCAAATAAATACTGTGAGATAATTTTCTTTATTTCGCGGCTCTGGGTAGCTACGGTTGATGGATACCAGATGCTCCGTAAAAGTGCGGTCTCAATATAAGTGGTGAGCCAAAAGCAGGAGGGGCAGGTATTAACAATCTGAGCTAAAACATTGGTTACTGGAATTACTTGTCCTTCTTCTATCGCTGTAATTTCAAGGGGCATTAAACCATTATGGTCATTTAAAATATGATCCCATCCATCACGGTTAAATGGTAGTCCATGGGGGTTTAAAATATTTTCAGCTTCATCTATGTGATGAGAACTGATGGGGGTGCTCAGGTACTGCTTGATAAACGCCTGCAAGCCAAAGAATACCGTCGACGCAAATTCACCACCACGACACTCTACATAACTACTAATGTGTGATGTTCCTGGGGGGTACTGCAGATAATGACTAGTTTTATAGCTATCGACATTGAGAATAGGATTTCTCAAGCACTGAAAGGATGAATTAGAACTGGGCGCGTTCATATTTTCAAAACCATAATTTGGCGTCGATTTTATGCCACTATTTGCCTGTTGTTATAGCGTGTAATTGATTTTTGAATTGTATGCCAACCATAATGTTCAGTTTTACAGCGCTAATAGCTGCTACTTTAGCAAAGCATAAAAGCAAGCGCCCCACGTTTAAAAACTTGTCATCCACTCACTTTACCTCCTATTGATTGACCTACTCTATTGGTATGTGTACATTTATATGCATGTGAGGCAAAGGAACGTCATGCTCAATGGAATCCAGTAAATTTCGGCGTATTTACCGGCGGATGACTATGCCTACCATGGTGTCGATCGATCACAGTAGCGCTGTCACAAAAAGTAAAAATGCGTAAATTGGTTGCTGTAGAGAGAAGTTCGGCAGAGCAAAAAAATCTGCCTGGTCATAACTTTCCTGTGTAGAAGCGTTCCTTCCATTAATGACTTGTTGTTTGGGAAAAGTCATCGCAGTTTACTAATTCGAATGATATTAGAATTGCTCGTAGAGAGTGCGGCATTGATATAATTTAGTATTGATTCCAATCCTATTGAGCTACTTATAAAAACTCTGCTGCAGACTCCTAATACTTTGCGGAAAAGTTGTCTTACCGTCACAGCAGGAAAGCATAAACAGTATCCATGGTGAGAGATTGGATACTGTTTCGACATCATTTGAAATTTGTAGCTACTAATAAGGTGGATTCTTCTATTTGGGAGCGGGAGATAAGTTATGAGTGAAGGGTTTATAAAGCGCATATCACGTTTAATCTCTGTGTCCGCCAATGTTGTCGTGGACTCGGTTGAAGCCACTGCACCAGAGTCAGTGATGGAGCAGGCAATTCGGGAGGTGGATGATGCAATTGCAGATGTGCGAGATCAGTTAGGGAAAGCTGAGGCATCCAAGTATCTAAATAGTAGAGCGTTAAACGACGAAAATACCCGTCATAAGCGTTTAGCTGAACAAATTGATATTGCTATAAATGAAGGTCGTGATGATTTGGCTGAAGTCGCCATTGCCAAACAAATGGATATTGAGGCGCAACTTCCAATTTTAGAAAAAGCGATCAATGAAAATGAGATAGAAATAAAGGAACTAGGTTCCTATATTCTTGCCCTGCAAGGTAAGAAACGTGAAATGCGTGAGCAGTTACAAGATTTTATTGCAGTCAATAAAAAGGTAAGTAGTAGAGTTACTGCGGATGAATATGGCAGGGATAGAAAGCCAAAAGCCCAGGTAGAACAAGCTACCGATGCATTTAATCGAGCAGTAGGTAATACAGCTATATCGACATTTGACTCTGGGATAGATGCCAGCAAATTAGCAGAACTTGAGGAGTTCGCGCGAAATAATCGTGTGAAAGAACGTTTAGCCAAGATTAAATCGGGGGGCTGATGATATTTTTATTGCAAGACCAAAACCTGATCTTTACCGGTGCGCTGATTTTAATGTTTATGATAGCGCTTCTTGAAGGCGTCATGACATTGATTGGTGTTGGTATTTCAGATTTACTGGATAATTTATTACCAGATTTTGATGTTGACGTGCCAGATACAGGGTTGTCTGGGGGGATGACTAAGCTGCTTGGGTGGTTGCGTTTCGGTGAAGTTCCTGCACTTATACTGTTAGTAACTTTTCTGGTTAGCTTTGGAGTGACGGGCCTAGTAGCCCAAATGCTCATAGAGTCTCTTGCTGGATATTTATTGCCAGGCGGTTTACTTGCTGTGGCAGTCTTTTTTCTTGCGTTACCTCAAGTACGTTTTGTTGGCAACATTATGCGGCGCTTTGCTGTGGGTGATGAATCCGAGGCAGTTGAGAGAAATTCGTTTATTGGCCGTGTAGCGATTATTACGATCGGTAAAGCAGAAATCGGTTCACCAGCAGAAGCGCGTTTTAGTGATGAATTCGGAACCACACACTATGTAATGGTGGAACCGGATGAAAGTGAAATATTTAATCAGGGGGATAAGGTGTTACTGGTTGAAGAGCTGGGAGCACATTTTCGAGTAACTCGCCCCAGCAGTATACATCTTATGGAGAATAACTAAATGGAGAATATAGAAGTGATAGGAAACCTACCGGTTATGGCATTTATTGCTGGGGCTGTACTAGTGGCCTTAATTGTTATTGGAACTATTTTTGCGCGCCTGTATACGAGAGCATCAAAAGAGCGCTCATTTGTGCGTACCGGTATGGGTGGTCAAAAAGTCATAATGAATGGAGGTGCATTGGTACTACCAGTTCTACATGAAATTATTCCTGTAAACATGAATACTTTGCGCCTGGCGGTTTCCCGAAAAGAGCATCAAGCGCTGATCACCAAGGATCGTATGCGTGTTGATGTACTTGCTGAATTTTATCTGCGGGTAAAGCCGGATGCAGATGCGATAGCCAATGCTGCACAGACATTGGGTCTGCGTACTTTAGACCCCGAAGCATTAAAAGAAATGATCGAGGGTAAATTTGTTGATGCGTTACGCTCTGTAGCAGCTGAAATGGAAATGGCTGAATTGCATGAGCAGCGCAGTCAGTTTGTACAAAAAGTTCAGCAGGTAGTTTCCGAAGACCTATTAAAAAATGGATTGGAACTCGAGGCTGTATCTTTGACCGGTTTGGATCAAACCCATAAAGAATTCTTCAATCAGGATAATGTGTTTGATGCTGAGGGCCTCGCCAGCATGACCCGCTCTATTGAGACGCGTCGTAAAGAGGTCAATGATGTCGAGCAGGAAACTATGGTACAGATCGAGAAGAAAAACCTCGAAGCTGAACGCCAAAAGTTAGAAATTGATAAGGAAAAACGTTACGCACATCTGGAGCAACAGCGCGAGCTGGAAAATCGTGAAGCTGCTCAGAAGGCGGATATCGCCCGTGAACAAGCAGAGCAGGAGCGCGCTGCACGCAAGGCTGAAATTGAAGCCCAGCGCGAAGTGAGCCAATCTCAAATTGCTGCGGAACAGGCAACTAAGTTACTGGAAATCGAGAAAGAGCGCCGCTTGAAAGAGCAAGAGATTGAAGGTGAGCGTATTCTCGATGAGCAGCGTATTTCCAAAGAGAAATCAGTGGAAATTGCCAAGCAGGAACGTGCAATTGCTGTTGCAGAAAAGTCCAAAGAGCAATCTCTTGCGGACCAACAGGCCAACGTAGCTCGAGCTGAAGCAGTAAAAGCCGAAGAGCAAGTTCGCACGGCTCAGGATGTTGAAGTTGCAGAGCGTGATAAGCGCATTGAAATTATCGAAGCTCAAAAAGTAGCGGAGCGTCAGGCCACGGGTATTAAGGTAATGGCCGATGCAGAGAAAGCAGCTGCAGAGGATAAGGCTGAAGCATTGCGCTTGCAGGCTGCAGCTGAAGCTGAGGCTATTCGTATTAAAGTTGAAGCTGATCGTGAAAAATATGCGGTGGATGCTGAGGGGCAGCGCCTAATGAATGAGGCTTTTAATAGCCTTAATGAGGCCCAGATTGCACTTAAGAAGGTCCTCAGTCTGCACGAAAATCTGCCCAATATTATCCGTGAAAGCGTTAAGCCGATGGAAAGTATTGAGGGAATGAAAATTATCTCTGTTGAGGGCTTAAATGGTGTTGATGGTAGAGCAAGCAGCGGAATTTTAGATGGTGATGCTGAATCCAAAGGACAAAGCTTGCCTGAAGCTCTGGTTGGTAGTGCTCTAAAACATCGGGCTATGGCTCCACTGGTAGACTCACTCTTAAAAGAAGCTGGAGTTGGTGACCTGAATAAGACTACTGAGATTGATAGTTAGAGCAACGTACATTTTTTGAAATTATATAGTACAAAACTCATTATTATTTTGGAAATAAATGATTCTTATAGCCCGGATCTAAATAGGTAGATCCGGGTTGTTTTTTATTAAGGTGCAAAATATGAAGCGCTGTACCAGCTGTAAAGATGGCGTTCTTAAATCAGGATTTATCGAAGAGTTATTTCGTGGATATACTTGTTCTTCCTGTGAGGGTAACTGGATTCTTATTGAAGATTACTTAAGCTGGAAAAGACAAAATCCTGAATACAAATTTTCAGAAGATATTAGTAATCTGAATGATGTAGTTTCCGAAGATACTAAGCGAGCTATCTTGTGCCCGGTGTCTGGCTCCATAATGCAAAAGATAAAAATTATTGCTAGTAGTGAACATCGTATTGATTACAGTACTGTTGTCGGTGGAGTCTGGTTAGATAAAGGCGAGTGGGATTTACTAAAAGCTGAAGGGCTTGCTGGCTCACTTAACTTTTTAGTTACTCATGAATGGCAGAAAAAGATCAGGGAGAACAAGGCCCAAGAAACTTTTTCTGAAATGTATCGGAGTAAATTTGGCGATGACTTATATGATAAAGCTAAAGAAGTTCGCAAGTGGCTGAATTCAACCGAACAGAAAGCAGATTTTTTGGCCTATTTAAATGCGGAAGATCCTTACTCGGCTGAACGATAGTCTCCGATAGAGGTTGTTTTTTGGGGAACCAAAGAAAATTTGGTTCTCTATTAAATACATTAATATATTTTTTATCAGTAGAACTTGAGTAGTTGTAGTTAAATTCCTTTAACTTATCTATATATCTATCCTCTTTATTCTTGCCTTATTCGAATAATGTTAGTTATGAAGTGGCTTTGGATCTCAGTTTTTTTGGCTGTTCATTGATTCCAAGTATCCGGAACAAGTGTCTCCTTTGAAATTTTATGCTATTGGATATTAGTTTAATTATATTGATAGCCAGTTCATGTTATTTATCTAATTTGTATTTTTGTTGTTGTGGGAAGTGTTTATTGGCGGTGATAGCATCAATAACGAGGTTTGTTGTTTTTGGTTTATCAATTAATAATAAATAATCTTAAGGTTCTACAAATGAATGTCAAAAAAATATTAATAGTACTGTCTTTGCTGGTTGGCTCCGCCATTGCATTGCCTGCATTTTCTGCTGATCTTAAATGCAACCTTAACGTCAAAGCTGGGGGGCAAGTAATTGGCAACGGAACAAATCGTTGTGGTGGTTTGGATTTTAGTTTTGGAACCTCGACTTCAGGAAGCTGGGAAATAGTAAATATTACAAAATCTATAGATTATGTGAATTGGATTAAAGGTTGTAGCTCTGGTTTGTACTGTTCTGTGACAGTGCGAGCTTATGCCTCAAACCCTGCTGAGGTCTATATTCACTATACCGATGGGTCTATCGAGTATTTAGATGGATCAATGTTTTACGAGACTGGTTATTAATACTGCAGCTTGGCGTCGTTTATCTAATCGGCGCCATATTATTAAATCTTAGTTGAGGGGGGAGGATCTCAACTAACCTTCTTGCCGATTTTATATCATAAATATATGGCGAATCCCGTCACCATCGGCTTTTATTAAAGCCATGGAATACAAGGACTATTACAAAATACTCGGCCTGGATCGGAGTGCGGATCAGGCACAGATTAAGCGTGCCTATCGAAAATTAGCACGTAAATATCATCCGGATGTCAGTAAAGAGGAGGGCGCCGAAGAACACTTTAAGGAAGTAAATGAGGCCTATGAAGTATTGAAGGACCCAGAGAAGCGAGCTGCTTACGATCAGCTCGGCAGTGGTTTTCAGTCTGGCCAGGATTTCCGACCGCCTCCCAATTGGGACCAGGGTTTTGAGTTTCACGGTGGTGGATATACCGAAGCTGATCCTGAAGCTTTTAGTGACTTCTTTGAAAGCTTGTTTGGCCGCGGCGGGTTTCGTCAGGCTTATGGGCAAGGGCAGCGCCGCTCTTACAGTGCCCAGGGTGAAAATACCTATGCCCGCATCACAGTAGATCTCGAAGATAGTTATCGTGACGGTACACGCCAAGTAACCTTAAAGCACTCGGTATTGGGTGCAGATGGGCGACCGCAACTGCGTGAGCGCACTCTTAATATAAAAATTCCCAAGGGGATCACTGAAGGGCAGCAGATTCGCTTGGCTGGACAGGGTGAGCCTGGCATTGGAGAAGGTAAGCCTGGTGATCTCTACCTGGAAATTGCTTTCAACCCCCATCCCCTTTTCCATACAGAAGGTAAAACGGTTTACCTGGATTTGCCTTTGGCTCCCTGGGAAATAACGCTTGGAGCCAAGGTTCAGGTACCCACTCCAGATGGCCCCATTAAAGTGACCATTCCAGCAAACAGCACCAATGGTAAAAAACTGCGCCTCAAGGGCCGCGGTATCCCGGCAAAGCAGCCGGGGGATATGTATATAGTGATGCAAACTGTTACGCCGCCAGCCACTACTGATAATGAACGCGCGGCATACCGTCAGTTTGGCGACGCATTCAACTTCAATCCGCGTCAGTCCATGGGAGGATAATTGTGATGCCTAAAAAGGTTGAGCAGCTTAGCGGTGTTCTCCTGGATGAAGAGAGTGAGTTAACTTTGAGTGAACTGTGTCGGGCTTGTGGTGTGCCGGCGGAGCGCATCATTGCCTTGGTTGAGGAGGGAATTATTGAGCCACGTAGCAGGGAAGTGCAGTGGCGCTTTAGCGGAATTTGTGTGCGCCGGGTGCGCCGGGTTTACAGCCTGGAGCGGGATCTGGGGGTAAATCTTGCCGGCGCTGCATTAGCGATAGAGCTGCTGGAAGAAATAGAGCGTCTTGAGGCGCATCTGGCACGGCTGGAGAAAGGTCGAAAACGCTAAGGTTATCTATTGTCTTGCTTGTAGATATGGGCCAATCAGCTCGATCTTCTCAATCCAAATAGCTCCGCTGTACCCTTCGGGTAGAAAACTGAGTTCTTCCGGTGTGTAAATACCGGGCAAGCCCCGCTTGCCATTTTTATGGTCCACTGCCATCACCAAGCTATTGGCTTTGGCCACTCGTTCAGAGTAGCGATTGGGCCAACCCCACAAAGCCCATCGCCAGGTATTGGGTGCAACAACAATACTGTTCCGGCAAGACTCGGGAAAGTAGCCACTCCAACCAAATAGTGCATATTGCAGAGCACATTGTTTGGCGCTTGTCTTGCTGAAGGCCAATGCATTTGGCCGCAACTGCCGCATCTTTTTAATTGGGCGATCGCCACCGTAGACCATAAGCCGGGAATTAATAGGCAATTGGTGTTGCCGAAGATAGTTATCCAATCGCTCTGCTTCTGTTGGATCATTACTCTTAATATTGATCAAAAACTGCTTGCCGGGAAAGTGCAGCAAGACCTCTTTTAAAGTGGGAAGTAAACCCACCCCCTGGCCACGAAAGGGAAATGACTTGCCGCCATCAAAGGTATAGCCGTAACCAATATCCAGCTTCTTTAAGTCTTTTATGGACTGTTCCCGGGTGACACCTGTTCCATCCGTACGGCAGTCTAGGGTCCAGTCGTGAAATACTGCGAAGTCGCCATCAGTGGTGGGATGGACATCGATTTCGACAATGTCCGCGCCATGAGAAAAGGCAGCTTCCATAGAGGGAATCGTGTTTTCCAGATAGCGGTGTTCCGGGGTATAGATACGGACTGCGGTGCATTCGTCACGGGTTAAATTATCCCGGTTGTAAGTTTGGTAGACGCCGCGATGGGCAATCAGGATCGGTTCCCCTTGCTGGGCTGTCGCCAGCCAAGAGGCATTGAGTAGGTAAATTGCACCGAGTCCAAATAGGGCTGTTAGCGCTACGGTTTTGCCAATGGTGCTTCTCTTCATCAAGATGCTCTGCACTTTTCCTTGGAAGGTGTTGCAGATATTAGTCAGTTTTTGGGAAGAGAAATGGGCGCAGAGGTGGCGAATTATGGTGAATTCAGGCAGTAACTATGGGGTGGTGCGGCACCACCCCGAATATTATCAGAGTGCAGCTTTGGTAATGGTTCCCACCAGGTAGCCGGTATATACGAGGTAAGCCATTAGCAGCGCGGAGCCTTCCCAGCGATTGATTCGGCCCTGGCCTTTGAAGCCGTAGGCAAAAATAAACAGGGCAATTGTGAGGCCCAGAACCATCGGCCAGTCCCGGGACAGCACTTCGTGGGGTACGTTGTTCATGGGAGCAATGGTGCCGGCAATGCCAACCACCGCCAGCAGATTGAACATATTGGAGCCGACAACGTTACCGATGGCGATATCGTGCTCACCTTTTCGTGCGGCCACTAAAGTTGCGGCCAGTTCCGGCAGTGAGGTTCCCAGGGCAACAATAGTCAGGCCTATCACCAGGTCACTGACCCCCAAAGATTCGGCAATGGTTACTGCTCCCCATACGAGGATTCGGGAGCTGACAATCAATAGTACCAGCCCCGCTACCAACCAAAATATGGCAGTTCCGAGTGGCATAGGGTTGTCTTCCAGCTCAGTTTCTACTTCTCCCTCAAGCTGGTCACCTTTATTGCGCATGGCAGAAAAGATACTCCAGCCGATCAAGGCGAAGAAACCGAATAACAGAACAATACCCTCCCAGCGCTCCAAGCGGTCATTCCACAGGAAGGCACCACTGAGAAGGGTGATTGCCAGCAGCAGTGGCAGCTCTTTACGCACAATCTTTGAGTGTACCGATAGTGGGATCAGCAGGGCACTGAAGCCGAGAATCAAACCGGTATTGGCAATATTGGAACCGTAGGCATTACCCAGGGCGAGGCCGGGGTTGCCATTCAAGGCGGCAATGGCTGAGACCACCATTTCCGGAGCGGAAGTACCAAAGCCGACGATCACCATGCCTATTAACAGTGTGGGCATGCCGCAATGTTTAGCAGTGGCGGCAGCTCCGTCCACAAAACGATCGGCACTCCAGACCAGCACAATAAAGCCAGCAATGATGGCAGCAGCGGCGAGAAGCATAGGGGGTCCTCAATAAATACATTCAGGCGGGGTTTTTACCCGACAAACGGGGGCCGATTGTACCGGCTCTGGCAAATACAAAAAGGTATTCAGTTATTTGGATGGGCTGTCAGGGGCAAATTAACGTAAATGTCCCGTCAGTCAGATGGTTTCGCTGCCAGTGTGGGCTACAGTCAATGCATGGCCCGGTAAATCTGCAGGGTGATAATGGGATGGCGCGCCTAATCGCACAATCCCTGAGCTGGTGGAGATGTCGGGTAAATCTACGCGGGTCGCACAAAGCAATGCGCGGCAGATTCCGCGATATCCATGTCACCGGCCGCTAAGCCGGGTATTTAGGAGGCCTTTATGAGACTCAAAGCTTCAATTGGGATACTGGCCGCGGCGATGGTTTTGACCCTGTCTGCCTGCGAACAGCGCAAGAAAGATGAAGGGATGGACGGCAATAAAGGAATGGGCACCGCTGAAACCGGTTGCTGCCAGCATGCCGAAAATGCCTGTGCCGGAGATGTGAGCAAATCCCAGTGCGACCAGATGACCGGCAAGTTTCACAAGGATCATATGTGTCGTACCGATACCGGAAAATGCACGCGTAAATAAAGTCGGCTGTGCACGGGTGTGACGCAGCCACTGTGTCGCACCCGGCTCCCGATTACTCTCCCGATCCTGTCCAAGGACCCGTTGCCAGCTGGTTATTCTCCCAGGCGCTAGCTTTGGAGGCTGGTGACTAAAAATACTCTTCTAGTACTCATTTGTTAGCTGATTCAGAGTTTCTTGACATTAGTTACATCTGCAACTAACTTCGTTTGCGCTTTAAATCCACAATCCGCAGCCCCGCTTTGAAGTGCTGCGATGATAAGAAATGGAGGACCGCATGGCCGACTTATTTGAAAACCCGATGGGACTTAACGGCTTCGAATTCGTAGAGTTTACAGCGCCGGAAAAAGGCATCCTTGAAACCGTTTTTACCGCCATGGGCTTTGAGAAAATCGCCCGTCACCGCTCCAAAGCAGTGGAGTTGTGGCGCCAGGGTGATATCAACTTCATCACCAACTACGAGCCCGACAGCCACGCCTATTACTACGCCCAGGAGCACGGTCCCTCCGCTTGTGGCCTTGCCTTCCGCGTAAAAGATGCCAAGTTCGCCTACGAAGAGGCCCTGCGCAAAGGTGCACAGCCTATTCATGTGAATACTGGCCCGATGGAACTGCACCTGCCGGCAATCAAAGGTATTGGCGGTGCGACCCTGTACATGATTGATCGCTACGAAGATGGTGAGTCCATCTACGATATCAACTTTATCTGGGAAGAGGGCGTAGAGCGTCGCCCTGAAGGTTGTGGTTTCCACACTCTGGATCATCTTACCCACAACGTGTATCGCGGCCGTATGGATTACTGGGCCAAGTATTACGAAGACCTGTTCAACTTCCGCGAGATTCGTTACTTCGATATCAAAGGCGAATACACCGGCCTGCTGTCCAAGGCGATGACTGCACCGGATGGCAAGATCCGTATTCCGCTGAACGAAGAAGCCGCTGGTGGCGGCGGCCAGATCGAAGAGTTCCTGATGAAGTACAACGGCGAAGGTATCCAGCATATCGCCTTTGCTTGTGATGACTTAATTGCCTGTTGGGATCGCCTGAAAGAGCGCGGCATGGAGTTTATGACCCCGCCGCCGGACACCTACTACGAAATGCTGGAAGAGCGCCTGCCTGGGCACGGTGAACCTACTGAAGAATTCCAGAGCCGTGGCATCCTGCTGGATGGCACCACCGAGGGCGGCCAACCGCGCCTGCTGTTGCAGATTTTCTCCGCTAATATGCTCGGCCCGGTATTCTTTGAGTTTATCCAGCGCAAGGAAGATGAAGGGTTTGGTGAGGGTAACTTTAAGGCCCTGTTCGAATCCATTGAGCGCGACCAGCTCAAGCGTGGCGTCATTAAAGAAAAGGAATAATAACGGAGGCTTCAATGGGCATTAAGCGCATTCACCACGTGGCGTATCGCTGTAGGGACGCCAAGGAGACAGTGGAATTCTACCGCGATCTTCTCGGCATGGACTTCCAGCTGGCCATTGCCGAAAACGAGGTACCCTCAACCGGTGAGCCGGACCCTTACATGCACGTCTTTATGGATGCGGGTATGGGGAATGTGCTTGCCTTCTTCGAAATCCCCAACTCCCCGGAGATGGGGCGCGATGAGAACACACCCAAATGGGTACAGCATATCGCTTTCGAAGTGGAGTCCATGGAAGAAATGCTTGAGACCAAAGCGCGACTGGAAGCGGCCGGGGTCGACGTACTCGGCCCTACCAATCACACTATCTTCCAGTCGATCTACTTCTTCGACCCCAACGGCCATCGTATCGAGCTGGCTGCCAATACCGCCAAGCCCGGTATGCATAAAGAGCTGAAGCGGGTTGCTGAGGATATGTTGGAAGAGTGGTCACGTACTAAAAAAGCCCCAAGGCACGCCGCCTGGATGCATGGGGAAGAAGAATTTGTGGAAAAAACTGAAGGGGAGGCACAGTGAAGTTAGCCAGCCTTAAATCCGGCCGCGATGGCCAATTGGTTGTTGTTAGCGACGATCTTACCCGTATGGTGCCAGCTGGGGATATTGCCCCCACCATGCAGAGTGCGTTGGACAATTGGGCATCGGTCAGCAGCGAGTTGGAGAAGCTACACGAGCGCCTGCAAAATGGTGAGATTCAAGGGGAAGCCTTTGACCAAACTCTGTGTGCTTCGCCTTTACCGCGCGCATATCACTGGGCCGACGGTAGTGCTTACGTGAATCATGTTGAGCTGGTGCGCAAAGCCCGCGGTGCTGAGGTGCCGGAGAGCTTCTACAGCGATCCGCTCATGTATCAAGGTGGTTCCGATACCTTCCTGGATCCACGCGAGCCGGTAAAGATGCCGCAAAGCAATGGCTTTGGCATCGACTTCGAGGCAGAAATTGCCGTGATCACCGACGATGTTCCTATGGGGGTGTCCGCTGAGGATGCACTGTCCCATATCAAGTTGGTAATGTTGGTCAACGATGTATCCCTGCGCGGATTGATACCTGCGGAACTGGCCAAAGGATTTGGTTTCTACCAGTCCAAACCCTCTAGTGCTTTCTCCCCTGTTTGCGTAACCCCTGAACAGCTGGGTGAAAACTGGAGCGAGGGTAAATTGCATCTGCCACTGGTTTCCCATCTGAATGGTGAGAAGTTTGGCGAGCCCAATGCCGGTGTGGATATGACCTTCCACTTCGGGCAACTGGTCGCCCACGCGGCCAGAACTCGTCCACTTTGCGCAGGCACCATTATTGGCTCTGGAACGGTGTCCAATAAGTTGGATGGCGGTCCCGGTAAGCCTGTAGCAGAAGGTGGTGTTGGTTACAGTTGTATTGCCGAGATTCGCATGATTGAGACCATCCAGAATGGCTCTGCAAGCACGCCATTTATGGACTTTGGAAATACCATTTCCATCGAAATGCTCGATGATCAAGGGCAATCTATCTTTGGACGTATTGAGCAGACTGTAGAGCAGGTTTAACACCGCTTAGCCAAACCTCGACCGGATTTCATCCCCTGGAGTTAACGACCTAGGGGCAGAATTTGGTCGAGGCATTTTACTTACCATTCTGCTGTTGAATTATTCCTCCCTAAATTTTTCACAACCAACTTAGTAGTGCTGCCTTGAATGGCTAAAAGTGTGTTGGCAAAGAGACCGGCACAGATGTTATTGCTAAGTTTATATATGCAACTTATTTCATAGCTTTTGTACTTGCCCATCTGCTTTAACAGCTTTTTGTTGTTACAAGCCACATTTTTAAACTGATGAGTTTTGTAAAAGTGTACTTTCTATAAATTGCTATGCGCCCTATTTGAGATTAAGAATGATAAATATTTATAAGTAAAAATATCTTCTTATCTCTATTTTTTCTTCGCAGTTAGAAACGACTAAATATTGTCTGTTGCCAGATTATTTTTGGCTAATAGATTTCAACAAAGTAGGATTCAGGCAAGATTAACGCTAGATAAAAAAATAGTGCCAGAGTCGATTTAAAAAGCGCTTTTATACTCTGTTGGCCCTGGAACTTTTCTGGTTCAATGCCCGCCCAATTCACAGGCGCTACAAATTTTCAGCTTTTAGAAAAAGGATTTGTGCAGCGTTTTTATCTCAATAAATGAGGGATCGAATATGCCTATTTGGGTCGATAAAACCGTTCTCGCTGTAACTGGAACACGCGTAAACCCCGTACAACAATCTGTAGCCAATCATCGGGGTCAACTGACATACAACTTCAGCCAATGTAAGGATCCGGTAAAAGCACAAATAACTATTCATGAAGATACTTCCGGTGGTGTTTGTGAAGCGCTTTCCGCCTTTTGGATCAAGCATCACTCTGATGGGGGAAGCTTGTGGGATTGGTTAATGCCGGCGGGCGCACTGGATGAACAACACTTATTTCATGTAATGACCCTGCAACAAGCGGGCACTCAGGACAACCAAGACAGAACTACAGAAGCCTGGCTGAGCACACAAAACATCTTCCCCACCAGCCAAAATGTATTTGGTGGCGCTTTCCCGAATGGCCGGGGAGGAAATACTATTCGAGGCATTCACAATCCTCGTAGAGCGCAAGGCCAGAGTGGCGTTTTCTCTCCCAATGCTTTGGCAAGGGAGATTATTTTGGATCAAACTGGCGGTGCTGGTTGCTATAAGAAGATAGGCCTTGATGGCACTTTCGCTGGTCATGCAATGGCTGCCTGGGTTGCGCAGGACATTACTTTCTTTGACCCGAACTTTGGTGAATTCTGGTTCGAATCCAGAAATTCCTTCTTTAATTGGTTTACCCAATCATTTTGGCATAACTCTATGTATTCAGTAGGGCTAAGCGGTGGCTATGAAGTTCGCTCTTACGCTCGCCGCACATAAATTGGCAGTAGCTGTTTTTGTTGGTTCTATTAGTAGTAGCAATCCACTACCAATTTTTTCCTCTTAGCCCTTCCCCCATGGGCGCTCGGCAGCCGGGTTTACCCGGCTGCCTTTTTTAGTTGTTACCACTTCTACCTATTTCACTTCTTATCATTGACTCATTTTCAAGTCGTAATTATCTGAAGGTAACAAGCTCTATCTATGGAAAGATAAAACCAATTGTCGCCAACTACAAAAAAATATTTCCATTTAGATAGTTTCCATGTCATAGGTCAATTTTTTTGTACCAAAAATAGTACCAGAGTCGAATTAAAGGACCCGTGTAATCTGACTGGCAAGCGTAGCTGGGTCTGTTCTTATAAGGAATTAATAGGAAATAGTCATGATATTCCTACCCATAAAAAATAGTGCCAGAGTCAAATAAATACTTGCGCCTCAATCTATTTCGAACTGCTATCTTTGGCCTGAGAAAAGAGTGCCAGAGTCGATTTAAAAAAAAATGGACACCTATCTGCCCTGTAATTTTTCTGTTTCAATCTAATGCATATACCGGAAAGCACTTCTCAGAAGTAGTTAACTAATCGCTGAATAAGTGTTTCTACATTGTGAATACAGGGGAGATGGACATGCCGATTTGGTTTGATAAAACAGTACTTGCACTTACCGGGACAAGGGTTGGTCCTGTTCAGAGATCTGTGGCCCAGCACGGTGGCACACTTCAATATAATTTCAGTCAATGTTTGGATCCGGTGAAGGCACAGATCACCATACACCAGGATACTGCTGGCGGAGTCTGTGAATCCCTGAGTGCCCACTGGATCAAATTTCACGCAGAGGATGGAAGCCTTTGGAATTGGCTCTTCCCCAATAATACATTGAGTGAGCAGCATCTTTTCCATGTGATGACCTTGCACCAGATTGGTGGAAATGCACCAAACCAGGATCAGGTCTCAGAGACGTGGCTGCAATCTCACAATATTCTGCCTCTTCAGAATAATGGCGGTGTGGGTATCGCTGGGCCAAATGGTCAGCGCCAAATTCACGTGGTCACAGGCCCTCGGTTAGATCGTGGACAAACTACTATGCGCAACTCTGCAGCGCTTGCTGATGAAATTATTAGGGAGCCGACGAGAAGCGCCGGCTCTTACAAGAAAATCGGTATTTCAGGTAAGGTGGGTGCCCACGCCATGGCAGCTTGGGTTGCGGAAGATGTGTTGTTTTTCGACCCAAATTTTGGAGAATTCTGGTTCCCAACCAAGAACGCATTCCGCAACTGGTTTGTAAACTCTTTCTGGAATACATCTATGTATGCCATTGGTCTGAGTGGGAGCTATGACGTGCGCTGTTATGCGCATGCCACCTAAGTTACCAGCCAACTGTTTGACCACTTGGTGGAGGAAATTATACTCCTCCACCTCACTTGTGGCGGTATGTTTATTCCGCTGAGTCACTATTATCCATCCTTCGTGTATAGTGCTGGTACAAGCTTGCCACGCCTACTCTGTAGGGTAACTAAAAGAGCAAGCTCTGTTGTTCTTTTTAGATACCAACAGCACTACGGAGCCAAGGGTGAAATTCAAGAAATCACTTACTTACTACCTCAAGTCCCTAACAGGACCGCTTATTGCCACTAGCCTATTGATGCCCTCAGCCTGGGCAGCAACTGCTACAGAAGAACTTCAAAGTGTTCTTAAGGATCACTGGCAATACACGCTGAGGGAAGACCCGATTACTGCAGGGCGAGTTGGCGTTTCCGATTACAATCGAGAATTGCCCGGGGTGACTGCAGAGGATCGTCAACGTCGGATAAAGGCTGAGCAGGCCTTTATCCGGCGCCTTGAGGCTATCGATCAAAGTAAGTTAAGTGCTTCAGACCGCGTCAATAGTGAGCTTCTCTCTTGGGTTCTTGCCAGCTCAGTTGAGGAAGAGGAACTGTTTCTCGACCGAATTCCCCTAAACACCTTCTCAAGTTTTTACGCAAGTGCGCTTGAGGCAAATAGTGGTTTGGCGATGAGGGATATCGCCGATTACGAGGACTATATTGCCCGTATCGGTGAATTTGGTCGCTACTTCGATGAGAACATTGCCAATATGCGCGAAGGTATTCGCTCTGGCTTTGTGTTGCCCAAAATCGTTGTAGAAGGTATAGCGCCAACGGTACGCGCTCAAGTATATAAAGATCCCAGTAAAAGCAGCTTGTATAAGCCTTTTGCTGAGATGCCGCAAACCATCGCGCCCGATGAGCAGAAGCGTCTGCGAGAGCAGGGTTTAGCTGTGATTAAGCAAGTAGCTATTCCCGCATTTGGACGGGTAGCGGATTTCCTTGAGGGCGACTACCTAAAGGCGGCCACAAAGACTTTGGGTGCTGAACAGATGCCTGGTGGTAGCGACTACTATCGCCACAACATTCGCTACTACGTGACCCTGGATCTGGACCCTGCGGAGATTCATCGCACGGGCCTTGCCGAAGTGAAGAGAATCCGCGCGGAAATGAAAGCTCTGATCAAGGAGTCAGGCTTTAAGGGCAGCTTTACAGAATTCACCCAATTCCTGCGCACAGCCCCACAGTTTTATGCCAAAACACCGGAACAGCTGCTCAAGGAAACGGCCTATATATCCAAGCGTATTGACTATGTATTGCCGGAGTTCTTTAACTTACTGCCGCGTACCCCCTATGGCGTGGTACCAGTTCCTAGTGAAATAGCACCTAACTACACTACGGCCTCCTATAATCCAGCCGCCATTGGCGGTACTCGCGGTGGTGCCTACTGGTTGAATACTCACGGGCTGGACCAGCGTCCCTTGTATGAGCTACCTGCTCTTACCTTGCATGAAGCAGTACCGGGCCATCATTTACAAAATGCTCTCTCGCAGGAGCTTGAGAATGTACCGGACTTTCGTCGCAACCTTTACCTGAGCGCTTATGGAGAAGGTTGGGCCCTTTATTCTGAGAGGCTGGGTAAAGAGATGGGACTGTACACCACTCCCTACGAGCACTTTGGACGCCTCAGCTATGAAATGTGGCGTGCCGCACGCCTTGTGATTGATACTGGTATTCATTCTCAGGGGTGGTCACGACAGCAGGCATTAAACTTTCTTTCCAATAATACATCCCTCTCTCCGGCTAATGTACGTGCAGAAGTAGATCGCTATATATCCTGGCCGGGGCAGGCGCTATCTTACAAGATGGGGGAAATTAAAATTCGACAGCTGCGAGCTCTTGCGGAAAAAGAGCTTGGCGATAAGTTTGATTTGCGATCGTTTCACGATGCACTGCTAAGTAATGGTGCTTTGCCTCTTTCGATGCTGGAAGAGCAGATGCAGCGCTTTATTGAAGAGCAGAAGTCTGCCTAAGTCTACCTGAATCCCATTCACAACCTGTGGGTGGGATTTAATCTTTTTAAGATATCCTCTGTCGTAAGCAAAACTTTCTTTTAGACAGCTGAAAACACAAGTCGCTTTGTTGGCATAAAATGCATTGTTTTTGTCTCATATTCGGAGTGGAGGTTGTGTAGGTAATAAAGGTCTAATAATCGCACAATAAGCATTCTTTTTAGATTAAATACCTGATTATTCTTTTCTTTTACATTTTTGCGAGAGGTAAGATGAATATCTTTAAGTGGGTGATTTTTTTAGGCTTGTCATTGATAAGCCTTACGGCTTTTTCCTCAGCGAAAGTAACAGATAAAATAACAATTGATTTTGAGAGTGCTGATAGATTGGTTGATATTTTATCTGGAGACAAAGTATCTGATGATCAATTAGATAAGCTGATGAGTTTGCAGGGTATACAAGCAACGATCCATCAAACCTCAAGATTTGACAATACAGCCAATGCAGAGTCATTTCGGTCTAGTTTGATCGATGTTGTTGAAGGTAATCCAGTTAAAAATGATCCATTTAGGTTTCAACAATTAAATGAACGGTTGTCCGAAGTTGAAGATATACTCAAGATAATAAAGAGCAATCCTCAGCAATACTTAAATAGTGTAAAGAGGGGAATTGGTGATTATTCTCCTAAAGATATTTTCTTTGATACCAATATTTTTATGGTAGTCGGGGGAACTTCTGACGGTTGGGCCAAAGATGATAACTTTTATATTGCGCTGCAGTATTTTAAAGGAGATTATGAAGGTTTACTGACACTTTCAACGCATGAGTTATATCATGTTGCTCAGTCCAATTTTTATGGAAAGGGAGAAAATCCAGATTCTAATTGTGAGAAAATCTTAAATCAAACCCGTCTGGAGGGGATAGCCTCTATTGTGGGTTCTCCATTAAGTGTTACAGAGGGAAAAGAGTACACAGAATGGTTTAAGAAAAAATTTAAAAGAAATTTACAACGAATAGATAGTAACTTTGTATTATTTGAAGCAATGCTTTTTCGTGCATGCCGTGATTCAAGTTTAGACTTCGACAAAATCTATCATTTGGGTTTTTCTGCAGTATGGGATAGTCCATTGTATTTTGTAGGTTTCTATATCGGCAATAGAGTCGAAGAGTTAAAGGGCAGGGATTACCTGATTTCACTTTTACAGGAATCACCTTCAGCTATGTTTAAAGCTTATATCAAGCTTTATAAAGATGAGGAAAATAAAGATTTAATAAAGTTCGATAAACCGATTGAAGATATTATTCTTGCCATATAGCACCTAATCAAAACTCTAAGAGTTGGTTCTGGAAATTCTAGGCGCCTTGAGTAGGCGTCTAATTCTCTTGTTACATACCCTGATCTTCCCGAAAGCATCTAGCTTAAGCAAATTATCGATTAATAAGTTTGAAAAAAGGTGTATAGCTGTCTACTTTAAGTGGTACAGCCTTTATCAGACTTGATTATATTCAAATTAATTTACTTATTGTGTTTACATTTAATTCTGCTGCTTTGAGAGAATTATAAAGAGAATTTGTATGCCTAACAGTAAAGTTGGGGTGGTGATACCAACATACAATGAAAACAATAATATTGTTAATACGTTGAACTCTATTGTTCATAATAATACGACTGATGTAAAAATTTACTTATCTGACGATAATTCCTCAGATACCACGGTCGGGTTGGCCGCTGATTTTCTTCAGAAAAATAGAATCCCATATAAAATTATTTTAAACGATGGTAACAATGGGGCAGGCTATTGTAGGAATAGTGCTCTCGATCAAATAGCTGAACCGCTGACTTTATTTTTTGATGCCGATGATCTAATCCTCCCAAATATGTTGGATCGAGCTGTTTCAATTGCTACAAAAGTTAACAGTGATGTTTTGTTGATGGCCTATCAGTGTAGATTTCCAGGAAGCACTATTAATCTCGGTATGGCAGGTGATGACAATTTCATTTTCTATAGAGCGATTAGAACCTTTGGTAACAGGACTTTTTCCACTTTTGATCATGATAGCATTCTATGTTTAACACCCTTTCCTTGGAATAGATTGATTAAAACCAGTTATGCAAAAAGGGTTTCCCTTAGATTTTCACAAACGCCTGTACATAATGATGTGTTAGCACATTGGAATTTGCTCACAAATGCTAAAGATATTGCATTATTTGAATCCCCTTTCTGTATTCATAATGTCGACTCCACAGGAAATAGGCTTTCAAATATTTCAGATGCACGGCGTATATCTGTGTTACAGGTTTTTGATGAGATTGAAGACTTCTTTAATAAGAATATTAATCTTAGAGATAGATTTTACCACTTGTATGTCAAAAGCAAGTTAGCATTGTTTAACTGGTGCTGGCGTAATCTTGACGAAGAGTATAGGGGGAGCTTTCAATCTCAGTTTACAAGATCTTTTCTATCATTGAGTAATGCGGATTTGAGAATGCTCTTTGACAAAGATCCAGATACTGCTAATTCTGTATTAGATTACCGAACTTCAGTGGTATGCGCATGATTTCGATTGTCATTATTTCAAAGTCTAGCGGTGTCTATCTCAATACTTGTCTGCAGAGTATTATTCGACAGCAATACAAGGATATAGAGATTCTTGTCCTTCATTCTTGCGAAAATGATGGGCGAAACCGGATTAATAACTTTACAGGTTTAATGCCCAGAGTTCGAAGTATTCATATTCCGAGTACTTCACAGATTGATGACCAGCTAATTTTTGAATTTGGAGTAAAAAATACTTTAGGAGAGTATGTTGGATTTATCGATGAGGGAGATTGTTGGTACCCTACATTGATCTCTAAATTACAGGATATAGTCAATAGTGAGAATCCGGATATAGTATTTTTTAGCCATAATAAACCCCTAAAAAAATTCTCAGAATCCATTGGTGATAAATCCAGGTTTGTTTTAAAAATAAATTCTATAAATGTCAGGAGGTTTTATCGCAGGGACTTTGTTTGTGGAAATAAAATATCCGAATTTATTTTGGGTTCCTGCGTTAATGGTCACTCTCTACATTGGATAACAACCGTCAAGGCTAAATCAATATCAGTTTTGCCAGAAATTGGGTCGTATAGTTTAGTCAACATGGATGAAAAGAAAAGTGATCTAATGGTTCAGCGATTGGTGAATCAATACCATTTTGTATTTGACTACTTAACAAAAAATGCTAGTGCTGCGGATTATAAGAATGATCTTCTGGGATGTTGGTTGCTGTATTTGATAGAATTACGGCCGCTTTATGGTGATAAAAAAGTAATTTCTCTATTAACCAAATCAAAATTAGTCGAAAAATATACAGAAAGAGAATTTAATGAAGCTTTGGGCAATCTGAAGTTGGGCAGAGATAAGCAGAGTTTGGTGAAAGAGTGGTATTCTGACTGCAATAAGATAGATAAATATTTAAATCTATTTTATAGGTTGCTACCATCAAAGCTATCTAGCTATATACGGCAAAATGGTTTTAGATACTCCATAAGCAGAGGTTTTCAAAATACTTATTATCGACTGCCTGACTGGGTAAAGCCACTGATAAAGTTTACCAGGAAACGAGCCAGGAGAAGAGTTTCCAATGATGAATTGCTAGAGAGATTAGAATATCTAATAAAACAGAGCCGGTTTGAGCAGTATATGTCGATAATCAATGAGGATTTTGAGAGCAAGCTATCGAATCAAATCACCGAGATCAAGAAGGAGTTGATGGAGCTTAAAAAAGAAGTTCATTAAAGATCTTTTTAGATACTCCATAAAATAATACAAAGTCTTAATGTTTAATCTGATTTTTCTGAGTTCCAGCCACCTCCATACCCTTCAGAAGATATAATCTATCCATCCCATAGAGTGGATATATTTTATTAACATTCCACCGCACATAAGAACTACCATTCCCCGTAAATAACCAGGATTAATTTTAAATAGAAAATGAGATCCCAGCCAGGCACCTATAACTTGTCCAATCATCATTAAGATTCCCGCAACCCATAAAATTTGACCGGCAAATAAGAATACGATTAAAGATGCGATATTAGTGGAAAAATTGAGAGGTTTTGCATTGGCCGTGGAGGTTAGTAAATCCTGTCCTCTACAGGCAACGCCTGATAAGGCAAAAAATGATCCAGTTCCGGGGCCAAACATACCATCATAGTAACCAATAAATGGGATTACGCCATATTGGTATTTCTTTCTTGAGACCTTGGGTTTAGTACTACTATGAGTAAGGGATGGCGAAACTATAAAATAAATAGCGATAAATAGAAGAACAGCAGGGATAATAAATGACAAAACATCAGTATTGATGTACTGTACCGCTATTGTGCCCATGGCTGCGCCAATAAAGGCAAATAGCATTAGATTTTTAATTCCATCCCAACTGATCTTGTTGTTTTTAAGCATCATGTAGGTAGCAGTTGCAGTACCAATACTGCCTTGTAGTTTATTGGTGCCCAAGGCAGCTAGTGGTGGGACGCCACTAAGAATAAGGGCCGGTACAGTTATCAGGCCGCCCCCACCTGCTAGTGTATCAAGTAGGCCCGCAATAACGGCGACGAAAAACAAAATAAACAATAACTCTATAGAGAGGCTAGCGAACTCCAAGAAGGTATCTCCTTTCGCTTGGTATTATGGTAGATAGTGATTAGTACCAAAAATAATTTTTAGTCGGTTTGTACCGGAATTCCAAAATTAATAAATCGATTTTTTTCCATGCCACCACATTAGGAAATTCTCTCCCACTGAATATTGGGGCAGGGAGTGGCGGCTTCTTTTAATCCCCTGTTCCTGTTCCATCTCGGTTACTTTTAACTTGGCGGCTTCAAACCATGCCCCAGGATTATTCACTCCCTGATTGAGGGCTTCGCCGTAAAGCGCGGAACTAAACCAGGTGCGCTCGGAATCATCGCTACATCCAAAGGAGCTGCGATCCGCAGCGGCCGAAGTAAAGATGACCCGATTGGGGCTATGTAGGGCTTCTACCCATTGACCGGAAAAGCAGGCTGAAACAACGATCCACTGGTACTGGGCGTTAATATTGTTCAGCAATCGTTGCCCATCTTTCAGTGAGAAATCATTTAGGGGAATCTCCCCCTCGGCAATTTTGAAATCTCCATTTCGAGCACCATGGCTGACCAGGTGTATAAGAAGTAAATCTTCTTTGGGGTCCATTAACTGATCAATTGCATTAAGGCTTTCCTGGATACTGGTGCGGGTAGCTAGGGGGAAACCGTATCCGCCGCCGTTACTGAGGCGCAGCATACGTTGGTCAATGCTAAAGGCTTCGTCGAGGCGCTCTGCCACCCAGTCCAGCTCCCTGGCAAATACTGGAGAGGTGCCATCACCACCTATAAGTAGGGTATAAATATCGCGCACGCCGGGCCTCTGCGAGGGGAGGGCTTTTATAGCGTCATGTAAGCGCTCACTTTCGCTATAGAGACGGGTTTCTGCCTGGGCACCGGGAATATCCGTCTGTGCGCGCCAGGCGTCTTCGCTGGGGTAATAGGTACCCCCGGAGAAATAGGCAGACTCCTCGACAGTGTTTCCTTCAGCATCCGTACTTATTCGTACACCTTCGCCTTCTGCTTCTCCATAGCGAAAAGTGGCACGGATAATCGTGCCGTCAGGCTGGGTGAGTTCACCTTCGCCGGAATAGGAGCCGTACTCGAAGCTGCCGGTATAGCGATAGCCATCGCTATCTGAGTAGCTGCCCTGTATTAAGTATCCGTATTCAAAGGCACCCTGATAAAGGCTGCCATCTTCCGCAGTGAGTTTGCCTTCGCCGTGGGGATCAAAGTCTAAAAATTCACCATGATAGCTCCCATCTTCATCCCAATTTAAAGTACCGCTTTGCAGCTCCCCTTCACGGAATTCTCCCGCCCACTCAGTTTCATCACAGTTGTAGCGGCCTTTGCCATGGAATTCTCCGTTTAGGAACTCCCCTTCGTAGCTACAGCCATCACTTCCAGTTAACACACCTTCACCTGTCATGCGACCTTCTCGAAAGTCGCCACGATAATGGCTGCCATTGGGCCATTCGAGCTGACCCTGCCCATGAAACAGACCGTTAAGCATCTCGCCTTTGTAAACAGAGCCATCTGGCAAGGCGGTACCACCTGCGAACTGGGTTGGCTCACAGGCGCTGAGTAAGAAAATAAACGGAGTTAAATAGGTGTATCTCATTCCATGATCCAGCGTCCGGCTTTTGGAATCAGACTAACAAAAAAAGATGCCAGAGGGCCTCTATGTTTTATTCAACTGGTCGAATTTAAGACCGTATTTATCTAAAAGTTGGCGTACCCGGTGTGAGTCGTTGTTGGATTTTTTTGAGGTGCGGCTCACTTGAAATAACTTGCGTCCGGCCTCTGCCATCGAATTGGACTCTGCACAAACCTGAATTAGCCCAGCTAGTTTGATTTGCTCGTAGTAATCCATCTGCTCGATGTGGTCTCGCCCCAACAGTGTTTCGATACGGGCAAGGGGTAGCGATGAATCTGTTAGTGGGTTTCGCCATTTAATTCGCAACCTATGGATTTCCTCTTCCACTACCTGAGTCGTGATACGCCCACCGTCGGCGAGGGTACCCATACGCAGGATACTGGCGTTAAGGTCGCGAAAGTTCGCAGACCAGCTGGCCTCGCGGGAGCGCCCAAAACTCAGGTACTTTTCCCGTGCTGATCTATTAAAGCTGACAAGGTGTCCGGACTTCCTGGAGAAAGCCTCCAGCTCAAAATCTATATTGGGTTCCAGGTCTTCAATACGCTCTCGTAAAGAGGGCAGTCGGTAGGTCCACAGATCGATACGGGCGAGCAGGTCCGCACGAAATTTACCTTCTTGGCAGAGCTGTACCAGATCCCGGTTGGTACCGGTGATCAGCTGGAAGTGACTGCTTACTTCCTTATCAGAGCCGAAAGGCATAAAGCGTTTGTGCTCAATCGCACGCAATAACATGGCCTGCTCGTCCAGTCCCAACTCACCGATTTCATCGAGAAACAGCAGCCCCTTATCTGCTTCCATTAGCAAGCCTGGACGGTGGGTGGTGGCGCCGGTATAGGCGCCTTTACGATGGCCGAACAGGGCGGACATGGCATTTTCGCCGCGCAGGGTGGCGCAGTTAACGGCTACCAGGCCACCCTCCAGCTTGCCCCGCTGCTTGCGTAGTTCAAAGACACGCTGGGCCAGCTGGGATTTACCTGCCCCTGTGGGACCGGTAATTAGTATGGGGGCGTCGGAGCGAATCGATACCTGCTCCAGCTGCTCGATCATCTGGTTAAAAGCGAGATTGTTGGTCTCGATTCCCCCCTTCAGATAGGTGGTGCCCTCCTGGTGTTCCCTCTGGAAGCGCGAGGCAATCTGGTCGTATTTGGACAGATCCAAATCGATGATTTGGTATTCGCCCGGCAAGCTACTGTTCTTTCTCGCCGGGGAAGTTTGCAGCAGACGTCCGGGGAAATACCCCGCCTCTGTTAGCAGGTACAAGCAGATCTGCGCTACATGAGTACCGGTGGTGATATGCACCAGGTACTGCTCGTCATCCGGCTTGAAGCTATAGGCGCGGGCGAAATCCAGCAGATTGCTATACACGCTCTCGAAATCCCAAGGGTCATTGAAGTTCACCCGGTGGTGGACCACTTCGGTCTCTGGAGAGACCCGCGCAATATCTTCTGTGACCTGGTCAGCCAGGCTTCTCGAGTGGTTGTCGAAAAGGAGCTCCAGCCGATCGATCAATAGGTCATCGTGCTGGCACATGGAAATGTTTGGGCGCCATTTATCCCAGCGCTTGTCGCCTTTGCCGCGCCGGTCCTTGTTGGTACCGAGAATACTGATAGCGATTGTCTTCATGCTATCTAAAATATGATTTAACTATCAAAAAAGATAGATATTTATGAATCCCCTGTCTCAAGAATTCTACTAAAAAATCCTGAGATGAAAAATAAATCGTTAAAAAACAATAGGTTACAAGTATTTTTCAGTTGTCTGCAAAAGTTGGCACCCAATTCGCTATATCAATAACTAAATGAAACACATGAATACCAAGCGCGGTTTCAAAAGGAGTGGAAGATGAAACCAATGCCATATGAAGTAATGCAGGCAAGTGGGGTGCCGATTAAGTCCTGGACCCTGGGTGTGCCTTTTGAAGATGAAGCCAAAGCGCAGCTCAAAAATATCTCGCAGATGCCATTCATCCATAAATGGGTCGCGGCGATGCCTGATGTACATCTGGGCAAAGGCGCCACCATTGGCAGTGTGGTCCCAACTCTGGGGGCAGTAATTCCCGCTGCCGTAGGGGTGGATATTGGCTGCGGCATGATGGCGGTTCGCACCAGCCTGACGGCGGCGCAACTGCCGGACAACCTGGCTGGAGTGCGCAGCGCCATCGAGCGCGCTGTGCCCCACGGCCGCACTGGACGACACCGGGGGAGAGGGCGGGACAAGGGGGCCTGGGAGAACCCACCGGACGATGCACTTGCCGGTTGGGTGCCTCTTGCCGCCCAGTTTGAACTGCTCAAAGAGAGGCATCCAGTATTAAAAAATACTAATAATATCAATCACTTGGGAACACTCGGCACAGGCAATCACTTTATCGAGATGTGCCTGGATGAACAGGGTAGCGTGTGGTTGATGTTGCATAGTGGCTCTCGGGGAGTGGGAAATCGAATAGGTACTTACTTTATTGAGAAAGCCAAGCGGGATATGGAGCGCTGGCATATCCACTTACCGGACAGTGACCTGGCCTATTTCCCGGAAGGTACAGAGCATTTTGATGACTATGTGCAGGCGGTGGAGTGGGCGCAGGAGTTTGCCCGTATCAATCGCGAAGTAATGATGGTGCGAACTATTAGCGCGGTGAAGCAGGCCCTGGGGATGGATTTTGAGGCACGGATGGAAGCGGTGAATTGTCACCACAATTACGTTTCCCGCGAGCATCATTATGGCAAAGATGTGTTGGTGACCCGGAAAGGCGCTGTAAGAGCGCGTGCCGGCGAAATGGGTATTATTCCCGGTAGTATGGGGGCCAAGTCATTTATTGTGCGGGGGCTGGGTAACGAAGAAAGCTTCTGTAGCTGTAGCCATGGGGCCGGACGAGTGATGTCCCGTACCAAGGCCAAAAAGCTGGTCTCCCTGGAAGAGCATCGCGCGGCCACCGCCGATGTGGAATGCCGAAAAGACGAGGGTGTGATCGATGAAACCCCATCGGCCTACAAACCTATCGAAAAGGTTATGGCAGCACAGAAAGACCTGGTGGAAATCGTTTACACCCTCAAGCAAGTGGTTTGCGTCAAAGGCTGACGCATTTTAGGCCAGGGATCGGCCGAACTAAAGCAATTGCCAAAGCATGCAGGTTGCCGGGCGAATTTGCCGGGTTGCCGCAACCGAGTTTGAGGCCTTTAGCCCGTCAGCGGAGCCGGTTCTGAATTCCGGCCCGGCACCACCGCCTATGGCGGCAGGTGTACCCACGGGATAGAAGTTCAAACGCCTACTTTGTAGCTCACTTGGTAGAGCAGTCGATAACTTATCGATTGGTAGCAGGTTCGATTCCTGTCAAAGTCCCATCGTTATCCAAACGACCTGGAAAGAGGCGAGAGCCTGGGGTTCGACTCCCCATTAAAAATCTACCTGGGGTCCGAAAGCCTCTTGATACGGTAAATAGGATTTAGCGATTTACTGCGGAGGCACTCTGGCAACTGTGTCGTTAATCGTGGGTCTGCCCTGTGCGATCCAGCGGCAAGATTTATGATTGTGTCTCCTGGCCAAGGATTTTGGCTGTAGGCTCAGGGGGAGCCAAGTGGAGAAAATCGTAATTCCTCTGCCGCTGGGGCCCACTCGGCACAAACGGTTTACCACCTGTCGCTGGACGGGCCCCACCCTTGCGGCCCAATGGGGTAGCGCAGTATGGAAACGGAATAAAAGATAAGAACCATGATATCTCTGTTCAAAATATGGAAGAACGTGGATGTTGCGGATAGCGAGCGAGTGTTGCTATTTCGCCGCAACCGTTTTGAAGGGGTGCTGCCACCTGGCAGCCATCGTATATCCCTATTGTCCGGTGATGTACGGGCAGAAACTTATGATATTACCGATGTGGTATTCGGTGAAATCAAAGCCAAATTTTTGTTAAACACCTATGGTGAGATCCTTGGTGAATACCTGCAATCCTATGAATTGTCAGACCATCAGGTGGGATTGTTTTACCGGGATAATCACTTGGTCGATATTTTGCCACCGGGTACTTTTCGTGCTGTGTGGAAGGGCGGTGAATCCGTGCGGGTGGAAATCGTGGACATTTCTGAGGAATACGCCATCGATAAAAAAGTCCTGGGCTTACTGGGGCGAGGTGTACGTGCTGGACAAATGCGCACCGCCCTTCAGGCGGTAAGCTACAACGAGATTCCCGATGAGCACGTGGGCCTGTTAATGGTCAACGGTAAGTTGGAAAAGGTGTTACAGCCCGGCTGTTATGGCTACTGGAAATACAACCGCTCTATCGAGGTCAAGGTACTGGACTTGCGGTTAAAAACCATCGAAGTCAGCGGCCAGGAAATCCTGACCAAGGATCGGGTCAGCCTGCGTATCAACTTGACTGGTGCTTACAAAATTGCAGATGCAAAAAAAGTAGCGCTAAAGCTCAGCGATAGTACAGGTTATATTTATCGCGAATTGCAGCTGCACTTGCGCGAGGCGGTAGGCACTCAAACCCTGGATAGCCTTCTGGCCGATAAGGACAGACTGAACATTGTGATTGCGACCGGCATCCGCGACAAGCTGGCGAAATATGGTATTGAGCTTACCAGTGTGGGGGTCAAGGATATTATTTTGCCCGGCGACATGAAGATGATCCTTAATCAGGTTGTAGAAGCACAGAAGGAATCTGAGGCAAATCTGATTAAGCGCAGAGAAGAAACCCAAGCAATGAGATCTCTGCACAATACCGCCAAGCTGATGGATAACAACCCGGTACTGTTGCGCTTGAAAGAACTGGAAGCTCTGGAGAGAGTCAGTACCCGCATCGATAAAATTTCCGTATATGGCGGTCTCGATGGGGTGATGAATGAGTTGGTGAAGTTACGCCCTACGGCTTAAAGGCGCCATTCACCAAAGAAAGATGTAAATTTTAAGGAATTAGATAGTGATTGAGATAGACGGCGCCCAGGGGGAGGGCGGCGGACAGATTTTGCGGACTTCCCTCACCTTGTCTGTTTGTTTAGGGGTACCGGTTCGAATTAAGAATATTCGAGCAGGTCGTAAAAAACCCGGTTTGTTGCGTCAGCACCTAGCCTGCTTGCGAGCAGCCAAAGCGATTAGCCATGCCGAAGTCAGCGGCGAACAATTGGGTGCTTCGGAAATTACTTTTGCACCGGGAAAAGTGCGTCCCGGTAAATACCACTTTCCTATTGGTTCGGCCGGTAGTACCAGTTTGGTGTTTCAAACCGTCTTGCTACCGCTGTTATTGTCCGATGGTGTCAGTGAGCTGTGTCTTGAAGGCGGCACTCACAATAAAAAGGCTCCTAGCTTTGATTTTATAGCCCAGGCATATTTGCCCCTATTGGCTCGTATGGGCGCTGGTGTGGAGGTGGCCCTGGATGATTATGGTTTCTATCCTGCCGGGGGTGGTTCATGGCGCACACGTATCCAGCCGCTATCGCAGTGGTCAAAACTGGAGCTGACAGAACGGGGTGAACTTCTGAATGCTGAAGCTGTGGCGACCTCGGCCCATATTCCTGCTCATGTGGCCCAGCGGGAGCTGGCGCAGGTACGAAAGAAGTGCGAATGGCGATCGGAGCGTCTGCATCAAAGGCAGGTGAAGTCCCAAGGGCCTGGCAATGTACTCTCCCTGCGTCTGAAGTCCCAGCAAGTGACTGAGGTGCTTGAGGCTATGGGGGAGCAGGGTGTTAGCGCTGAGCGCGTTGCCGATCGCGCAATTCGGCAGATGCAACGCTATATGCACGCCGACGTGCCAGTGGGCGAACATCTGGCCGACCAGCTTATACTCCCATTGGTGCTGGGGGCTGGTGGAAGCTTCACTACCCTGAAGCCGAGCCTCCACCTCTTGACCAATATCGAAGTCGTGCGTCAGATAACAGGAGTGACCATCGGTTTGAACCAAGTGGGAGAGGATCAGTGGCGAGTAGTGGTTGAGAACTGCTAAGAGAAAAGAAAGCCCGATGTTAGGTACAAGGGGCTGGGTTGCCCCAGCCCTGAGATATTGCCAAAGCCGTCGAAAAGTTGTTTAAAAACAATAGGTTAGAGTTTTAGTGTTCTCTGTAGATGCAGCGGTAAACCGGAAGGCGATTAAAAGCCCTGCTTTCACACCTTTTGTTCCCCGCATTTGCGGGGCACGTTTACCTCACTAATAGCTATTTGGTTTGCCAGTCCCATCTTTGAGGTAATCCTGAAGACTTCCTGGCAAATAGTAATCCCATCCGCTTTTGCACATCTTCCAGCATTTCATCTCTGGCGAGAGACCGATATGGGTAAAGGTGAGGCGGGTACCACCGGGTTCGCTAGCAAATTCAAAGCGAAGAGTACTGCCTTGCCACTCTTGGGGATCATCAACCTGCTCAGAAACCATATAAGACTCTACACACTCAAGTTCGATTAACTTCTGCGGCACCAAAGCTTTGGCGCGAAACACCCAGTAGGACTCGCCACCAAATCCGGTCTTGGCGGTATCACCCACTGCCAGGAAAGGGCCGCTAGTTGGCGTCCACCATTGGGACATCTTTTCAGCAACTGCCCGGTAAGCTTCTTCCTGAGTGACAGGGCTTAAGAAAGAGGTGGTGTAGTCAGGCATGATTGTCTTTCCCTTTTGTTTTCATTGCTGGAGCGAATTTGAATATAACTTTTAGCAGCTGGCATTACTTTCACAAGTTTTTAATCCCATTAATTTTTCTGGTAAATATGAAAACTATTTCGTTTTTTGTTAGTAGCCGCCAGCTTTGTATTTTCAACTGCGCTTAATCAATATTCTTTCCCGTAAGAAATTTTTATTCATAAACCTCCGGTAAATCTTTCTAAAAGCGAGGCATCAATCTGATATACATCAATAAATCGCTGGGTACTACGCCTACATAATTCACTCGCACTGGGATAACTGCTGTGATCGGTAATAGTTTCGATCATATTTGTGCAGTTGCCTTCCACCCAAAATATTTTTGCAAAGGAACGGCGAATGAAACAACAGAAATTGTCCACCGTAATCGCGGCCATCATCCTTGGTATTTCCGGCTCTCAGGGAATTGCAGCAGAGAATGAAAGCGCCACACTCACTGATGCACTGACTTCAGGGCAGGCGGGGGTAAATCTTCGTTACCGGATAGAAAATGTTGATCAGGACAATATGGACGATGTTGCTATCGCCTCAACCTTGAGAACCCGACTGAATTGGACCAGTGGCAGTTACCGTGGTTTTGATGCGTTTTTTGAAGTGGATAACATTAGTGAAATTGGCAACGACAATTACAATTCCACCGTGAATGGCAATACCGAGCACCCCGTGGTTGCCGACCCCCAGGGCACAGAGGTTAATCAAGCTTACTTAAAGTACAGTGATTTTAACTCCATGGTAATTGCTGGTCGACAGCGCATTAACCTGGATGATCAGCGCTTTATCGGTGGCGTGGGTTGGCGCCAGAACGAACAGACGTATGACGGCCTGCGTTACCAATTTGGCGGGGAAGGGGAGTTACAGCTGGATTACAGCTATATCTACAACGTAAACCGTATTTTTGGTGAAGACAGTGACTTATCGGACCTGGATGGGGACATTCAACTGTTTCATGCCAGCTATCCACTGGTAGAAGCGCATAAGTTAACTGCCTTCTTCTACAACCTGGACCTGGATAACGCTGAGAACTTCTCATCCCGTACTTTCGGTGCCGCTTACCAGGGAGATTTTGGCCTGTTTGAAACACAGCTGAGTTATGCCCGCCAGGAGGATATCGGCAATAATCCCAGTAATTTTGCAGCCGACTATTACCTTGCTGAAGTTGCCGCGCCATTAGGGCCAGTAAAAGGCAAATTGGGTTATGAAGTTCTGGGTTCTGACGACGGTGTGGGTTTTAGCACACCACTGGCGACACTACACAAATTCCAGGGCTACACAGATAAATTCATTGAAACTCCAGCGGATGGTGTTGAAGATTTATATCTCGGTGCCAGCTTGGCGCTTGCCGGGGGAGATTTGGGAATTACTTACCACAGTTTTGAGGCCAATGAAGGTTCAGCAGATTACGGGACTGAGTGGAATATCAGTTACGGTCACGAGTTTAATGAATATTTCTCAGCGTTGGTAAAATACGCAGCTTACAATGCAGAAGATTACAGTGAAGATACCGATAAGCTCTGGTTGATGCTTACAGCAAAATTCTGATTTTTGTTAATTAACAATTTTCAGGTAGATATAAAAAAGCTGGGCTTGTACATAACGAAGCCCAGCTTTTTCTTGTCTCACCAGTAAACTCTGGCTTATAGACGTGTCAGTAAATTTGTAATCTACTTATCCATTGTTAACAGGCCAGAAACCTCACCTTTGGGGTCCAGCTGGGTATGCAAGTTAACAAAGACCTTCCCATCCATTAGCGCCTTGCGATAGGGCTCCTCCACCATCCACTTGCCCATGATATATCCACTGGTGCCTTCAGCACATTTTTTTGCCAAGCCGTGCTTGCCCTTGTCAGTTTTAGTCTCGGGCCAGTCCGGGACCATACCCGGGTGATTGGGCATTCCGCAGATAGTTTGAATAATTGGGCCACTGGGTTTACCCGGCTTGCAAATAGGAGGCTCTTTGCCATCGCCTGCACATTGCATATGGAAGTGCGACATTGCCACCCCGCCCTTTGATAGATCGCTGTAGCCCACCATAAAGTGCAGCATATGTGACTGTTTGTCGTAGGCGCCAATAAAGAAGCCATCGGCATCTTTGGGGGTTTGCGGATTCACCTTCTTGCCGAGCATATTTTCATTAGCGGTAGTTAAGTCAGATTTAAAGATGGTGAACATCTTGTCATTGCCCGCTTTGGACCAGGCTTTCTCACCACCAGCTCCATGCTTGGCAGCTGATGGATCTTTCTCCTTTTTGTTATGGCTATCGGAAACCGTGAATGCAGAATAAGCCAGCAGAAATACTGTCAACATTAAGAAAGTGGCTCTGGGCAATGAACTCAGTTTCATAAACCTCTCCTCTCTATTAAATCGATATAGTTATTGCTTGATGGAATGGTTGGATGCCAGGCCATCGAGGAGGCTGATATTCACCAATGTAATTGGTGTGAATCACGGGATAGGCTAGCGATAAGTACTTGTAGCATATGGGCTCGCGGTTAGCCCTTGGGGGTCAATTTAAGAGTCAGAATTTTTGACGATAGCTACTTGGGTGTTGGAGGAGCTTCAGGATGGAAGAGCGCTTGGATAGGTAATAAGGTCGATGAAGATAGTTACTACTGGGGTGGAAGGAAAGAATACACCGCACTCGAGACACGCAGTGAATACATCCCTGTAACCTCCTAATCGGCATCCATGCCTCATAGGGTCCCGAGCGCGGTGTATTCTCTCCTTCTCCCTTTTTAGTAATAAAAATACTGGCGGATTTCGAATGGTAGGGGCGGCAATTATGTGCTCGCCCCAAGTGACCTTTCATAAAGGTAGAGAGTTATCACCCCACGTCTTTCCACACCAATTCCCGCTCGCGGGCGTAGAGGGGAATAAAGTTGAAACGCACTTCGGTGCCCCCTTCGTCGCGGCGGCGGATATTCAGATTGCCATTCAGGTTGCTGGCGCGCTCTTGCATGATCGACATACCGAAGTGATTGCGTTTCTCCGGCGCGTTGCTGATACCGATGCCGTTGTCGAGGATGCGTACATTGAGGGAGTGGTTGTCGGCCTGGGTCAGGCTGATCTGCACCATATCGCCCTGGGAGTGGTACACAGCGTTTTGCGAGGCTTCGCGCACCAGTTGTAACAGGTGAATTTCCTCGTGGGGAGTGAGGGGCACCTCGTCCAGATGGTAATCCAGCAGCACATTAATTTGCGGGTGCTGCTCCCGGTAAGCGAGGATAGATTGTTCCAGGATACTGCGCAGGCCGCCTGGTCCTATTTGCAGTCGGAAGGTGGTGAGCAGTTCGCGCAGCTGACGGTAAGAGGAATCCAGACCCTCTTTCAGTTCGGTAATAATCTCCTCTACCTTGGACTTGTCCACCTGCTCACTGCGATTGGCGCGGTTGAGTCGGGTAACCTGAATTTTCAGATAGGACAGGGATTGGGCCAGGGAATCGTGTAGCTCCCGGGCGATGATCGCGCGCTCGTCCAGTAGGGCAACACGGCGCTCCTGTGCCTCCCGCTCGTTGATGGCGATGGCTGCAGTGACACTGTCGGCAAAGGTAGCCAGGCGCTGCTGCTGTTCTTCGTCAAGATTCTCGCCTCGGGGCAGGGTACAGGTGAGTACGCCGTAATTGCGTTTGTCCACTTCCAGTGGGAATCGGTACACGCGCTGTTGGTCTTCATCAGAGGGGCCGCAGGTGTTTACGCAGATATGGCATTCACTGCCTGTGCACTGGGCATTACCGAGTCCTTGAACCAAATGTTCATAGGGCGCCTCCCCCTCCGGTGTCATCAAACATAGGTCGAGGTTATTCAAGCTGGCGACATTGGCGAACTCTCCCAGCCACTGGCCCAATTCCGCTCCTGAGAGCGGCCCTTCGCTGATCCGTCGAGCCAAGCGGTACTGGAAGTCCAATGCCTCATGGCTCTTCTGTAACTGTGAGGTTTTCAACTCCACGCGATGGGCAAGATCCCGGTGAGTCGCGTGAATTTCATCGCTCATATAATTAATGGTGCGCGCTAAAACCCCCAGCTCGTCCTCGCTGTTAATCTCCAGGCGGTTTTGGTTGAAGTCTCCCTGGGCGATGCTCAGGGAGCGGTTGGTCAGCTGCTTGAGAGGCTGCTCCACAGAGCGGTGAAGAATGCACAAAGAGAGATAAACCAGGGTCACAATGGCAAATAGTGACCCCACCTGCACCAAACGCAGCAGGCTTATTTTTTCCTCGGCGATGGTCTGATAATCGAACACCAATGTATCCACATCACCGATAAAGGGCTCCAGACGATTAGCTAACTGCAAGGAGTCCATAGAAGTCCGCCCGGCGGCAATGGACTCCAGCAGTGGGCGGATTTCTCCCTCCCAGCTTTCGATTACCTTGCGGTAATTGCGGGCTGCGGGCAGGTTATCGCTGGCGGTGAAGTCGGAAATGCTGAGTACCCGGGTCAGGCGTGCGGTCACCTCGTCTGCCAACTCAGCTGTGGTTTCGACATCCCCGGAGGGTGCGGTGGCCGCAAGTCGGTAGCTCATAGCCCGCAATGATCCGGCGAGGTTAACGGCGGCGGCATCGTTTTCGGCGGCATCGGAGATAATATAGGACGCCACCATAGAGCTCAGTGCTACCAGCACAGTGAGCAGCATCAGGGTGCCGATGCGGTAGACGATGGACTGTCGAATTCGGTTCAGCATATCGGATTCACTTCGCCCTGGGGCGGTTGTGGATGGCTGATCTCTATTGTGCCGTCCATTGGCGCACAAAGTTGTGGGTACCACTAAAGATCGCCAGTTTTGCACATAATTTAACCTGACGCCTGTTTTTTGCACAGAGGTCCTGTTATTGCTGGGATAGGGCTCCACCATAGCGGCCCCCTGGCGTCGTTTCCCTACCCACTCGGGGGTAGTTCGTCGCTTTTCTACCCCTTTTTGGTCAGGTGATCCTGCCGTCCCTCCCTTTTATATTCCCGGTAAACCGATGCTTTAACCGCATGCCGATGCCCTGGGAGTACCGCATGAGCCATTTCCTGGACCGACTGAAATATCTGAAGAAACAAAAAGAGCCCTTTTCCGGAGGACACGGGGAAAAGACGAATGACGACCGCAGCTGGGAAGATGGCTACCGTCGTCGCTGGCAGTTTGACAAGATTGTGCGCTCCACTCACGGGGTGAACTGTACTGGCTCTTGCAGCTGGAAGATCTACGTCAAAGACGGCCTGGTCACATGGGAAACCCAGCAGACCGACTACCCGCGCACCCGCCCGGACCTGCCCAACCACGAGCCTCGTGGCTGCCCCCGTGGTGCCAGCTACTCCTGGTATATGTACTCGGCCAACCGCCTCAAGTACCCGAAGATCCGCAAACGTCTGGTAAAACTCTGGCGCGAAGCCAAGTTGAGACATAGCGATCCGGTGGAGGCCTGGGCCAGTATTGTCGAAGACCCGGCCAAGGCGCAGTCCTATAAAGAGCGTCGCGGCATGGGCGGCTTTGTGCGGATCAAGTGGGATGAAGTTAACGAGCTGATTGCCGCTTCCAACGTCTACACCACCAAAAAATACGGACCCGACCGGGTGACCGGCTTCTCGCCGATTCCCGCCATGTCCATGGTGTCCTACGCCGCTGGTGCCCGCTATCTGTCTCTGATCGGCGGCAACTGCCTGAGTTTCTACGATTGGTATTGTGACCTGCCGCCCGCCTCACCGCAGGTCTGGGGTGAGCAAACCGACGTGCCGGAGTCGGCCGACTGGTACAACTCCAACTACCTGATTGTATGGGGCTCCAATGTGCCTCAAACCCGTACCCCGGATGCGCATTTCCTCAGTGAAGTACGTTACAAGGGCGCCAAAACCTGTGTGGTCACACCTGACTACTCAGAGTGCTCCAAGTTTGGCGACACCTGGCTGGCACCGCGCCAGGGTACCGATGCGGCTCTGGCGATGGCCTTCGGCCATGTGATCCTGAAAGAATTCCACGTCGACAAGCCCAGCGCCTACTTCACCGAGTATGTGCGCACCACCACCGATATGCCGATGTTGGTGACCCTGGAAGAGCGCGACGGCAAGTTGGTACAGGGCCGATTCCTGCGCGCCTCTGACCTGGCGGACAACCTCGGCCAGGATAACAACCCAGAATGGAAAACTATCGGTGTTAATCACGATGGCCAGCTGGTTTCCCCTCAGGGCTCCATGGGTTATCGCTGGGGAGAGCCCTCAGCGAAAGAAGGCCGTGGCAAGTGGAATATTGAGCAGCGCGATGGTCGCAGTGGCGAAGAGTTGGAGCTGAAGCTCAGCCTCAAAGACTGCGCCGATGAAATCGCACAGGTCGCCTTCCCCTATTTCGGCGGCCAGACCCACGAGCACAATTACTTCCAGCACACCGAACACGATGAAGTAATCGACTACAAGGTGCCGGTGAAGCTTGTTCAAAACAAAGATGGCGAGATTCTAAAAGTAGCCAGCGTTTACGACCTGACCCTGGCGAACTACGGTGTCGAGCACGGCCTCGACGACCCCAACTGTGCTCAGAGCTACGACGAAGACAAGCCCTACACCCCCGCCTGGCAGGAAAAGGTGACCGGCTGTCGTCGTGAGAATGTCATCCAGGTTGCCCGTGAGTTTGCCAACACCGCCGACAAGACCCGTGGACGCTCCATGGTAATTCTGGGAGCGGGTCTCAACCACTGGTACCACATGGATATGAACTACCGCGGGATCATCAATATGCTGATGATGTGCGGTTGTATCGGCCAGAGCGGCGGTGGTTGGGCTCACTATGTGGGACAGGAAAAACTGCGTCCGCAGACCGGCTGGACCCCACTCGCGTTCGGTCTCGACTGGCAGCGTCCACCGCGCCATATGAACGGTACCTCTTTCTTCTATAACCACGCCAGCCAATGGCGCTATGAGAAGTTGGAGATGGATGAAGTGGTGTCGCCGCTGGCCGACAAGAGCAAGTGGCAAGCTTCCATCATCGACTATAACAGTCGCGCCGAGCGCATGGGCTGGCTTCCCTCCGCGCCGCAGCTGGGGATCAACCCCCTGCAACTGACTAAAGATGCCGCCGCCGCAGGTATGTCTGCCAAAGACTACACGGTGCAGCAGCTCAAGCGCGGTGCGCTCAAATTCGCCAACCAGGACCCGGATAACCCGCAGAACTTCCCGCGCAATATGTTTATCTGGCGCTCCAACCTGCTCGGCTCCTCAGGTAAGGGCCACGAGTACATGTTGCGCCATCTGCTCGGTACCAAGCATGGTTTGATGGGCAAAGACCTGGGTGAAGAAGGCGGCAAAAAACCAGAAGACGTGGCCTGGTATGACGCCCCCAGCGAGGGCAAAGTGGATCTGCTGGTGACACTGGACTTCCGTATGTCCACCACCTGTCTTTACTCCGATATCGTGTTGCCGACGGCCACCTGGTATGAGAAAGACGACCTCAATACCTCAGACATGCACCCCTTTATTCACCCGCTCACCAAGGCGGTGGACCCGGCCTGGGAAGCGCGAAGTGACTGGGAAATTTTCAAAGGCATAGCGAAGGAATTCTCCAACCTGACCGATGGCCACCTGGGGGTGGAAAAGGATCTGGTGACTCTGCCGATCCACCATGATACCCCCGGAGAAATCGCCCAGCCGTTCGGTGTACAGGCTTGGTGGAAAGGCGAGTGCGACCTGATCCCCGGCGTTACCGCGCCGAGCATGATTGAGGTGGAACGCGACTACCCCAATACCTACAACCGCTTTACCTCTATCGGCCCGCTGCTGGAGAAACTCGGCAACGGCGGTAAGGGCATCAGCTGGAATACTGACGATGAGGTGGACTTCCTCAAAAAGCTCAATCGCACTTGGAAAGACGAAACTGCTCGCGATGGCCGCGCCCGTATCGACAGTGCGGTAGATGCTGCCGAAATGATCCTGTCACTGGCCCCTGAAACCAACGGCCAGGTAGCCGTGAAGGCCTGGGAAGCCCTCGGTGAGATTACCGGTCGCGATCACACCCATTTGGCCAAGCCCAAGGAAGACGAAAAAATTCGCTTCGCCGATATCGTGGCGCAGCCTCGCAAGATTATCTCCTCGCCCACCTGGTCTGGCCTGGAAGATGAGCATGTGAGCTACAACGCCGGCTACACCAATGTGCACGAGTTGATCCCCTGGCGCACCATCACCGGCCGCCAGCAGTTCTACCAGGATCACGAGTGGATGCGTGACTTCGGCGAGAACATGTGTGTGTACAAGCCGCCGATCAACCTGAAAACCGTGCAACCGGTGTTGAACCAGAAGCCCAACGGTAACAAGGAGATCCTGCTGAACTGGATCACCCCGCACCAAAAGTGGGGCATCCACAGCACCTACTCCGACAACCTGCTGATGCTCACCCTGTCTCGCGGTGGCCCCATCGTTTGGATGAGTGAGTACGACGCCAAGTTGGCAGGTATTGAAGACAACGACTGGATCGAAATCTTCAACGTCAACGGCGCCATTGCTGCCCGCGCAGTGGTATCTCAACGAGTGCCCGACGGTATGGCCATGATGTATCACGCCCAGGAGCGCATCGTGAATACACCGGGAGCGGAAACTACCGGCACCCGGGGCGGTATCCACAACTCCGTAACCCGCGCGGTGATGAAACCCACCCATATGATCGGTGGCTACGCCCAGCAGTCCTACGGCTTCAACTACTACGGCACTGTGGGCTGTAACCGGGATGAATTTGTGGTGGTCAGGAAAATGAACAAGGTCGATTGGCTGGATGGCGAAGACGTCAAAGAGCCGACGCGAGAGGAGGTGTAGCAATGAAAGTTAGAGCCCAGATAGGCATGGTGCTGAACCTCGATAAATGCATCGGCTGTCACACCTGCTCGGTGACCTGTAAAAATGTGTGGACCTCCCGCGAGGGGGTTGAATACGCCTGGTTCAATAACGTCGAAACCAAACCCGGTGTTGGCTACCCCAAAGAGTGGGAGAACCAGGACAAATGGAACGGCGGCTGGACCCGCAAGAAGAACGGTAAATTGCAGCCGAAGATCGGTGGCAAGCACCGCGTACTAGCCAACCTGTTCGGCAACCCTGATATGCCGGAGATCGACGACTACTACGAGCCGTTCGACTTCGACTACCAGAACCTGCACAAGGCACCGGAGCAGAAACACCAACCGGTAGCCCGCCCGCGCTCGCTGATTACTGGCGAGCGTATGGAAAAAATCGAATGGGGCCCCAACTGGGAAGAGATTCTCGGCACCGAATTCGAGAAGCGTAAAAAGGATAAAAACTTCGAGCAGGTGCAGGCCGACATTTACGGTGAATTTGAAAACACCTTCATGATGTACCTGCCGCGTCTGTGCGAACACTGCCTCAACCCGGCCTGTGTTTCTGCATGCCCCAGCGGTGCCATCTACAAGCGCGAAGAGGACGGCATTGTTCTGATCGATCAGGACAAATGTCGCGGCTGGCGCATGTGCGTATCCGCCTGCCCCTACAAGAAGATCTACTACAACTGGAAAACCGGTAAATCTGAGAAGTGTATCTTCTGTTACCCACGTATCGAGGCGGGTCAGCCAACCATTTGCTCCGAGACCTGTGTGGGCCGTATCCGCTACTTGGGCGTACTGCTTTATGACGCAGACCGTATTGAGGAAGCCGCTTCCGTAGAAGACGAAAAAGCGCTCTACCAGGCCCAGTGCGATATCTTCCTCGACCCCAGCGATCCCAAGGTCCAGGAAGCTGCCCGCGCCGAAGGTATCCCCGAAGCCTGGCTCGAAGCTGCGCAGAAATCTCCGGTGTACAAGATGGCTATCGACTGGCAGATCGCCCTGCCGCTGCACCCGGAATACCGCACCTTGCCCATGGTTTGGTACGTGCCACCCCTGTCTCCGATCCAGAACGCAGTACAGGCCGGCCAAGTGGAAACTGTCACCGTGGGTCGTGGCGCCGAGATCCCCGATCTCTCCACCCTGCGTATCCCGCTGCAATACCTGGCCAACCTGCTCACCGCCGGCGACGAGAAGCCAGTGGCCCGTGCCCTGGAACGCATGATTGTGATGCGCGCCTATATGCGCGGCATCCATGTGGACGGCATTCAGGAGCGCGAATTGCTGGAAGAGGCTGGCCTGACCGTCGCCCAGGTAGAAGAGATGTATCGCTACATGGCACTGGCCAATTACGAGGATCGCTTCGTGGTGCCCTCAAGCCATAAGGCCTACGCCGAAAACGCCTACGACATGAAGTCCTCTTGTGGTTTCAGCTTCGGCAACGGCTGTAGCACCGGCAACGACAGCACCAATATTTTCGGTGGCAAGCAGCACGCAGTGCGCGAAGTAATACCCGCCAAAGTAGTCGACTAAGGTCGAGCGGAGAATACCGATGAAAGTACTAAACCTGATCGCCCGCCTGCTGGATTACCCGTCCGATGAGCTGGTGGCGCACCTGGATGAGCTGACCAGCTGGTTGGCTGAATCCGAGGATCTGGATGCTCCGTTGCGCGACAAGCTGCTGGCATTTATCTCCCATTACGAGCGTATGGATGCGCTCGATTGGCAGAGCGAATACGACGGTCTGTTTGAGCGCGGCCGCGCTGTATCCCTGCATATCTTCGAGCATATCCACGGCGAATCCCGTGATCGTGGCCAAGCCATGGTAGACCTGACCGCGCGCTATCGCAGCGCCGGCCTTGAGCTGAATGAGCGCGAACTGCCGGATTACCTGCCCACCTACTTAGAGTTCTGTGCCACCCAGGGGGAAGCTGCCTACGGCTGGGTTCACGATATTACCCATGTGATTGCCCTGTTGAGCGCGCGCTTGTCCAAGCGTGAGAGTCCCTATCACCTGCTGATGGATGCGCTCTTGCAGATGGCAGGGGTATATGTCGATCTGACAGCACTCAAGGAAGAAGTCGCCAACGAAGAACGTGACGATACCCCCGAGGCGCTGGACAAGATCTGGGAGGAAGAGGCCGTTAGCTTTAGCGGCGCCAACAATTGCGACCAGTCAATAACGCGGCCCAGCAATGCGCAGCTGCGCGACGGCCAGCCCCTTAACTGGGCCAACGCCGCGCAGAATTCTGCCCAGCCCGCACCACAGGAGTAACAAGATGAACTATCTGAATACGCTGCTCTTCGCCATCTACCCCTTTGTCGCCCTCACGGTATTTCTGGTGGGTAGCCTGATCCGCTACGACCGGGATCAGTACACCTGGCGTACCGGCTCCAGTCAGTTGTTGGAGCGCAAGCAATTACGCATCGGCAGTTACCTGTTCCATATCGGGGTGATCGCCATTCTCGCGGGCCACTTTGTCGGCCTACTCACACCCAAGGCAGTGTGGCACTTCCTTGGAATTGAAGCTTCCACCAAGCAGATGATGGCAATGGGGATCGGTGGTTTCTTCGGGGTGATCTGCTTTATCGGTCTCACCATTCTGGTGAAGCGCCGCCTCACCAACAAGCGCGTACGCGCAACCACTTCCAAAATGGACTTGGCCATACTGCTGATGCTCTACGCGCAATTGATCCTCGGCCTGATCAGTATTGTGGTATCTGCCGGCCATATGGACGGTGCTGAAATGCTCAAATTGATGGCTTGGGCTCAGTCCATTGTCACGCTGGATGGTGCCGGTGCAGCTGCTGCAATCAGCGGAGTGAACATCATTTACAAGCTGCATATTTTCCTCGGCATGACACTGTTCCTGCTGTTCCCCTTCAGCCGCTTGGTACACGTATGGAGTGTTCCGGTGCAGTACTTCCGCCGCAATTACCAGGTAGTCCGCGCCAAAGCTGCGCGCTAATCCCTGCAACTATTAAATGGCCCGCCATGAGCGGGCCCAGTGTGGAGTTGAGTCATGAATACATTACTGGCCACTGATGCTGCCGGCGGCGAATTTGAGATGGCCGAGGTAGTGGCCGTTAACGGAACTGAAATCCCCGCTGACCTGATCTACCAAGAGATGCAGTACCAGCCTGCAGATTCTCCGCGTCAGGCGATCTACTGCGCCGCACGCGCTCTGGTTATCGGCTGGCTGCTACGAGATCGAGCTGCAGGGCAGGGTCTCTGCGCTGCCGACGAAGACTTGCACAGTGAGGCTTTCGATCGCGCAGTCTCAGATCTATTAAAAGGCGAGCTACAGGTGAACCCGGCAACCGACGCCGAGTGCCGCGCGTACTTCGAAGCCCACCCGTATAAGTTCCGCTCCGATCCCCTCGCAGAAGTACGCCATATCCTGATCCCGGCTGCACCGGATGACTCCGAGGCCTGCGCCAAGGCACGCACCGCAGCCGAGAATATGCTGGAACAGATTCGCGCCGACTCCAATCCGCTTCAATCTTTCGCTCGTTTGGCCCAATCCCACTCAGCCTGCTCCTCCTCCGAAGCCGGTGGTAGCCTCGGCCAAGTAGGGCGCGGTGATACCGTCGCCTCCTTCGAACGCGCAGTGTTCGAGCAGGGCACCGGATTGGTAACGGAACCCGTGGAGACCCCCTACGGTGTGCACCTGATTTATGTGGAGCAATGCGAACCGGGCCGCCCACTGGAATACGAATATGTCTCGGAGCGAATCGAGGAATACCTGACCGAAAAACGCCGCCGCCGGATGACCAGCGACTACCTGCAAAAAATGGTGCAGGCCGCGCAAATATCCGGCCTGGACTTATCGGGGGAGGCCCACTGAGGTGGCAGAGATCCGCCAACTGTTCGCACGCAACCGTGCCTGGGCAGAGGATAGGACGGCACAGGACCCGGAGTTTTTCCAACGCCTGAGCCGCCTGCAAGTACCCAAGTATTTATGGATCGGCTGTTCCGATTCCCGCGTGCCCGCCAACGAGATTGTGGGTATGGCACCGGGGGAGCTGTTCGTTCACCGCAACATCGCCAACGTGGTGGTACACACAGATTTTAATTGTCTCTCGGTACTGCAATACGCCGTGGAAGTACTCAAGGTTGAACACGTGGTGGTGTGTGGCCACTACGGTTGCGGCGGAGTACAGGCTGCCATGGGCCACAGCGAATGTGGCCTGGTGGATAACTGGCTGCGCCATATCAAGGATGTCTACGCCCGCCACAGGCAAGAGCTGGAATCCCTTGATAAAGAATCCCGCTCAGCGCGTCTTTGTGAATTGAATGTGATGGCACAGGTACAAAACCTGGCCATGACCAAAATAGTCCAGCACGCCTGGGATCGAGGCCAACGCCTGAGCCTGCACGGCTGGATCTACGATATTCGCGACGGCCTGATTAGAGATCTGGGAATGCGGATGGACGACCGCGGTCAGGTGCCAGAGATTTATCATGTTTATGGTGAGGTGCAGGAGGTGGGGTGAGTTTATAACTGCTTTATCCCCTTCGAGACCATAAGTATAAATAGCGCAGTTGCGTTTAAATATTTTTTAGTAATACTACGTTCGATTCTACTTGGCTTCTGCTAAAGCAGACGGCTATCAGCATCAGGTGGGGCGGAGCGATACCGCCGTCTCTTTCCAAACTGCAAAGAGGGTAACCATAAATACCGTTATCCTCAATCACATGTTCGCCCCATGCTTATCTCTATTTCTTCTAACTCCCAATACTGCACTGAGTGCAAGACACAGTGATTAAATCCCTAATATGATAAATAAATAGCGGTTTATTACTGATAGGGCCCTTAAATACCTGAATTACTTAAGCTGCGAAATAAAGCCAATGCACTCAAGATCGCGGGATACTGGCGTAATAAGAGCTAGAGATAGATTTTGGTGAGGAGATAATCAGTTGGCAAAAAAAGAAGGCTAAACCCTAGAACGAGCTGAACAACTTTTAGAAGTACAAAATCAAATTGATCATTTGAACATCAATTTAGATATGTGAGTTATACGCTAAAATCTCTCTTTCTCCTATTCTGTGCTTGCTGCTCCCCGTAGCACTCTGCTTTTCCTAAAACGCTACTTTATATGCCACTTTATCGTCTGAAGTCTATCTGATTTTCGAACATCGATAGGAGACAAAAATATTTATCTTAAAACCTTCGATTACTGGAAACTCAATATTTGAAAATATTCAAATTTAGTAACAAGAAATTAAGGATAAGCAGACAAAGATAAAGAGTTTTACGTCCCCAGATTGTGGCTTACTTATTATAAATAAATATATTCGCGAATAAATGAAAATCATTAAGTAATTTATAAATTCATAAAATTAATAAGCGCTCCCGATATTTATCCTCACGAAAAAAATATAACTAAAACTGGCATCAAATACCATGTTTATCAAAATTTGTATCCCTCCGAACTGACGGAGAAAAGCGTCTTATAGGAGTGGAGATAAGAGGACTTGGAAGTTGAATATTACTGCAGTTTAAGTGGGCCCAATTTTTTTCTTCTCCAGCGATGATTAATGTAGATGCATTACCCGTAAGGGATGAATACCCAGCGTATTCATGCTTCTACCTATTCTAATTACTAAAAATAGGAAATAATGAACATGAAAAAGATCCTTACCGCGCTCGCCCTGGCAATTGTTAGCACCGGTGCAGCCGCTGACACCTGGTCTCCCCAAGGTACCATTGGCCTGGCCAATGTCGGTGATATAAAAGTATCTAAGGGTATAAACCTTACTTGTGGTCTATCTGGTAGTTCTACTACAAATTCAGCAGGTAACGCCTCTGTGGGCAGCTTGTCATTGAATACTGGTTTCCTTTGTGGGTCAGTTAGCTTTACCAATCTGCCCTATACATTGGTAGGTAATGCAGGGAATACCGTTACCCTAAAAGATGTAACTGTTGCAGCTATTACCGGCAATTGTTTTGGTGATATTACCGGTAGTTTTAACCAATCAACCGGAGAAATTACTTTTAATGCCGCGGTACTCCCAAGCGTAGGTTTTGGTAGCGACTGCAAAATAACCGGTACTATCTCCACAAATCCCCAGGCATCTTTCGTGCCATAAGTAACCTTTAAAAACCCAATATCTAAAGTAGAGTAGTCAGAAAGTACTGGCTACTCTACTTGGCCACATTTTTATATTCATAAAAAAACCAAGATATCTGTTTCTAAATATCAATCATTATCTGCAAAAAAAATTTCTCATCCTCTTTTTTTAATATGCCTGCCATTAGTTGACCCGTTCGCTTCATTAACTCGGCACGTTAATAATTTACCAAATGTACAGATATATAGTTTTTGCCAAACTATTTGTCTATAGATTGTATAAACTTGCATTTCGGCTCAAAGTTACTTTAGGTCTTAATAAGAAGACAATGTAGGGAGACTAGGGTATTCTCAAAATAAAGTACAATTGGGAGGTGTGTGGCTAGCCCTAGCAAACAATCACCAACCGCCGGCTATACGATTGATCGATGATTTATATGAGTGATAAGAAAATTAGAAATGGAGGTATTTTCAAGCATAGCCAGTCTGAAATACCAGTAAGACACTATAGAACCATTAGTGTCTTACTGGAAATATAAAAATTAGAAACGCTTATTTAGACTAAAGCCTATAATACGCGGATCCAGGGTAAATACATTGGTGGTAAGGCCGGAGTCATCGCTATTGGTAAAGGCGCTTGTGATAGGCGTATCATCAAAGATATTCTTCACATACAACTGCATTTGCAATTCTGATTCCGGATGAGTAAGGGTCGCTGACGCATTGAAGTTATCCCAGGCTTTTAAGCGGTCATACTCGGTATTATAAACCCGCGCATAACTCTCAGACTGTCGATAGTAATCTGCACGTAAAGCTAATTCCCAATCTGAAAGGGGAATAACATGCTCCACTGCTAAGTTAAACGTTAACTTAGGAGCATTTGGTAATTCATTGCCACTTAGGTCAGCAGAAAAACCACGCCCGCCATTTGGGGCATCTGTTAGGGGATTATATTGGGGCAGATCGTAACCGAAAAGAGCTAAAATTTGATCATATCTTAGGGGAGCGTCAATCGCATCAGAGTATGAGCCCCACTGGCTTGAGCCTGCACATAATGCCCATAGGGGTGTCATGAAAAATATAGGCTCCAAAGCAATAGCAGCTTCAACATACTCGACTGGGGCAATACAGTTGGAAGGTACCTGTAAGGAGGGCCGCAGAACGGTCCAATCTTCATTCCCCTGGGTACGATCCATGACATCTATGGATTCCTCCCCTTCCGCTATGCGGGTTCTCAAGTAACCCACATTCATATTCATCCTGGTACTCTCTGTCATTTGCCATGCCAGCTCTAACTCCAGTCCCATACTTTCTGCATCAAAGTTTTCGTTTAATGCGATACGGTCAACAATCTGGGAAACCTGGTAGTCGGTATAGTCGTAATAGAAGGCAGTTGCGTTTAAGTTTAGGCGGCCATCCAGCAAAACATTCTTGGTGCCGAATTCAAGGGAATTTACGAATTCCGGCTCAAAAGTGTTGTCTAGTGGCTGATATTGAACCCGCGCAGGGTCAATCTCCGCCCGTGGTGGGTTGGAGCCGCCTCCTTTATAACCGTGAGCAAAAGAAACATAGAACATTGTATCATCGGTAAAGGGGGTATCTGTTCGCCAGTCCAGCACCGCTCGTCCGGTATACTCCTTCCAGCTTTGAGAAAACTTCTCCCCTTCAGGATATCCCATATGCGTATAGCCACCTGAGCTGTTACCTGGAACAGTAATACCATCTTCATGATACGTACCAAGTAATAACTGGCTGGATATAGGGGTGGTAGTTTTTTCGTCATCAGTATACCGGAGGCCTGTGGTAAGTTTTACATCGTCCGTGATTTGCCAATATGCCTCCCCAAATACAGCCCAGGAACGGGTATCTACTAAGTTACGACTGAGGAAGTAGTTGTGTCCCATTTCATCAATATTTTCCAGGGAATTAGGGTCGATATATATACAGTCTGACCCAACTAAATCTGTGGTGGGGTCAACGCAATTGATCGGAATATTATTGCCATCCTCATCTGTTCCCCGGCTGTAAACATATTCAGCAATCATGGTGAACATATTATTAAAGACAAAGTAGTCATCCTGGGTTTCAAAATTCAGGTAGTTCGCACCGAAGGAAAAATTCCAGGGCCCATCAAATGCAGTCTGCAACCGGAATTCCTGGCTCCACTGTTCATTATCGGAACGGCTGATATCAACTCCCAAAATACCGTCAGAAGGACCAAGTTGTGGGTCAGTATAAATACCTCCGGGGGTGGGGCCCAATGACCACTGATCACCAATTTCTGCTAGGTCATTAAAGACCGCGCCAGTGGTAAACCGATTATAATCCTGTGAAGAATAGTAATCATCCTTAGCATAGGTAGACTGGGAGTAAAAGGTGAGGGTATCAGATAAAGCCCATTCAAAATTCAGCTGTACCAAGTCATTTTCTGCACGAAATACTGGGTCAAAACTAGTAGATATTTCACGTAAATCTCGCGACTGCTCTACACCGCTGTAGGGATCTTTCCAGTCTGATAAACTACCTCCAAAAAGGTATGGGTCAATCAGCCCCGCTGCTGAAAGTATATAGGCGAGCCCCGTTCCATTGGGTGCATCAAAAGCATCTGCGCTGTATAGTGAACCAGGCAAACAGCCCTGACTTGTCATACCTTTTGATAGACTTGTTGTCTCTGTGTTCCCGACCATGTCATCACCGGGGTCAGTAGTACAAAGCTGCTTACCAGTGCGGGATCGCTTGTCATCTTCATCAAAGTGTTGCCAAATCAAATTAGCATTAAACTTATCACTGGGAGTCCATTCAAAAATGGCACGCGTGGAGTAGAGATCCCGGTCGTTAACATCATTCTTGGTATAAGTATTGTAATCAAAGCCATCCCGCTTGGTCATGGCTCCAGAAAAGCGGAAAGCCATAGTTTCACCCAGCGGTATATTCAACATACCCTTGGTACGCTTACTATTATAATTGCCCACTTCAACCTCAATCTCTGAGGCGAATTCATCTTCCGGCATGATTGGTAACATATTAACCACACCAGCAGTGGCGTTACGGCCATATAATGTGCCCTGAGGGCCACGCAGAACTTCTACCCGCTGTACATCAAAAAATTCCTGCTCAAACAGACGATTCCTGATTAAAGAAGCATTATTAAAGCTTACTGCAACGGCAGGATCACTACTGGCAGAAATTGACTGAGTTCCCACTCCTCGAATAGAGAAATTGTATGAGCTAAAGTTTGTTTTGGAGAAGTTAACATTGGGAACGGCTCGCAACAGTTCATTGCCCCCTTCGATCTTTAAAGCATCCATGTTATCCCCAGATAGCGCAGAGACTGCAATAGGCACATCCTGAATGCTTTCCTCAATTTTCTGTGCGGTAACCGTAACTTCTTCAATGGCCGAACCAGAATAGTTACTGGGCTTGTCCCCTTGCCCCTCCTGGGCAAATGCTGCCACAGATGCAGTATTTATTACCAAACAGGCAATCGCCACACTGTACCAGGGGGTTGAATAGTCGCTAGGGTTTGCGGCGGGGATTGCTTGAGCAATCAAATTTTTTTGTTTACGAAGGCGCATCATCATACTGAGTTTCTCTCTCTTATGCTCACTATTATTTTTTTCAAGGCCAAAACTGCCTTCCTTGGGGCCCAACTAGATTGAAGACGTAAAAAAAAGATATTAGGGGGGATAAAAAAGAATATAGAAGTTTAAAAATTTTACTTTTTCTAAGTAACGCACAAGAATTGGGCGCAATCGAAGTCTGAGCGTTGAAAACCGTGCCTAAATGGTTGGTGGGTATCTATATTAAATAGAAATTTTTCAACAAATAATTACCTTCAGGATCTCATATTTACATTGTAGATATAATGTAAGTCCTCACAGAATGTTGACGTAGAACAGAATTGTATAACATATGAAAGAAAGAGCTTTTCATAGATATCATAAGGTTAATGTCTAGCTTGATTCAGCTTATTGTCCGTTAAAGAAGCATGGAAATTAAATGTGGTTACTATTTGGTAAACCTAAGTCTTACTAGATAAGTATGCTAGTAGTGAGAATGGCCTTGTCTGAAGTAGGTAGAAAATATCAAAAAAATCATAACACTCTAATATTTAAAAATTTTTAATTTAAATTCTGGCGTTTGTTTTTCCTCTGACAGATATTTTTCCAGGTAAGCTTATTCTATTAAAAGCATGTCATTCTATTTGGTGAGTTTAGATATATATTCTATAGAGCTTGATATATCACTCATCAAATAAATTTCTGTAAAAATTCTATCTATTAAATTTATAGCATTTTTCAGGTATGTGATTTTTATGCTCTGATCTGGTGCATGTCTTCCGTTCTTAATCCATCAGTAGGGTCCTAATCCAGTCTTTTTAGGGGGAACTTATACCGATATTTCTTAGCTCTTAGAGGATCAGCTTGAGTTCAAAATACTTATATAAAATCTTCAATCAACAGAGGCATAACAATGAAATTTATCACCACATTAATTGCTGCGGTAATTTATATATTACAGGCAACTATTCAAGATTATAAAATCAGAGAGCGAGAATATTCCGTTCCACTTTCAACTATGCCAGATAACGTACAGGCACTTGCAGATGAAATGTTTGAAGAAGCAACTAAAGATAAGCAGCTTACTGCAGAGCAAGCTCAACAGATTGAAGCTGGTATTTGGAAGATGTTAGGTGAGGGCGCTGTACTTCAGAGAAATCATGAGCTGAAAAAAACAAGAGAAAAAATATCTTACTTAGGGCAGCTCTTATCTTGGTTTATGAAGGCAAAAGGGCTGACCTATGCACAGATTGAAGAAAAATATAGAAGCGAATTTACTGAATCTGAAAAGGAGCTACATAGAGCAATTGTAGAATCTGCCTCTCGTTCCAATCAGGATCTAGTCGGCAAACTTTGGAAGTCAATCTGCAAAACCTTTTGGGGGCAGGCAAAGCTATAATCAGAATCCTGATATTTAAGTTTACTTAAATGCCAACCTTATTAAGTTCCTAATAGGTTTATATTAGGAACTTGTAATGGCGCTGATCTTAAACCGGATGAATATAGTCTTGCTATGATAAATAGAGTAGCTATCCAAATTCCATAGAAAGTAGTAATACAAACAACAAATCTATGGGGCTCTGGATTGCTACTCTAAATTACATAGCTATTTATTTTCATTGCTTAGGTCGATAACTTCAATTCTTACCCCTTTATCAACCATCTCGGATAAATGGAATTTACCGTTAGGTTGTTTCACTATGGATTTTTCAATATCACCAGATACAAATTCCCATAGCTCAGGATTCAGTGCATTTGGCTTTGGCTTGTAAACTTCCGCAGTGAAACCACGTTTTGGTTCATTTTCACGTAAAATAACGATATCACCCTTGTAATCTGGAGCTGTTATTATCGTTAATGTAGTTGTTTCGATCTTATCGCCGAATCCTTTTTTGTTCCACTCTCGTAAAACAACATCAACCTGAGCTTTGTCCAGTTTAACATCATCCGTTTCCGTGCTGGCACAGGTGAAGGATGACAATGTCATTAAAAATAGTAGTAGGATTTTTATAGGTTTTAGCATAAATATAATTACTTACAGTTGGTGGAAGTAATAGTTAAAAGGTTGTGCGTGTCTGGCGGTACGACAATAATTCCTGAGAGCCAGGGAAACATTTTTAATTGTGTCTTAGTATATAATCCATCGCCAGCTTCTTTTTCCCAGTGTGATTCGTACACAAACTCTTTTGAATAAAGCCATACATGCCTACCGCCACTTGACATTCCCAGTCCAAATGGAATATTTGAAAATGTGTTGTAATCTGCGTCTTGTTTCTTGGTTAAATCCAAATAGGTGGTCACTTTATTTTTGCTCGGCTTATAGTTTATAACAGTATTGCTGATCGGCACACGACCAACACTATAAGTACAGTTTTTCTTTACCTGATTGTAGTAGCTCGCAATATGTTCACCAAGACCATCACTAGGGTGCTTAACGTCAGGATTATAATATACGCCTTTCCAGTTATGAGTATTAATCAAGTATTTTGCTAACTCGGTACCTTTTTCTCCAAGTCCACCCACTCGCTTGCTGGAATTAAGCTTTCCAAGCTTCTCAAAACTATATTTAAGAACCCAAATTGCCATTGTTATACAATCGCTAGAAATATGATTTTTATATTTTGTGGGGTTACCTATTTTAAGCTGGCTACCAACATGATTGCTGTGATCATTCATAATAGAATTAATCTTGTCTACAGCATGCTGTGAAAATGTCTTTGTCATACCTAACTTCCCAGTTGTTATTATTGTGGAATTTCCTTATCGAGAACGATTTGATTAGATGACAATAGCCAATTAGGGTCAAGGAAATGAAAATATAGATCCTGTACTGCTGAGTTTGTTATAGTGTATTTTAGGCTGATAATATCGCTCTAAAAACGGAGCTACTTCACATATTTTGTTTTTGATATTTATCAATCACCGGCATAAATCATTAAGAATCAGAAAGTTAGTACGGTGAATAGTAGGTATACACTTGTTAGCCATTGAACCTTGATGTTGCTAAAGCAAGAAATAACATAGCATTACACCGAGTATAAGAAATAAAAAATGGGGTGTGATAGATAATCTTCGCCCAAATTTTTATGTTAAATCAGAGCGCGTTATCTATATTTGGAGCTACATTTCTGTAAGGTGGACTATCGTACCGGATATGCCTGGTGTTAAGTGTTGGAGTAAACATCCCTGCTATCTAAACCTTGTAATATTATCTTGATGGCTTGCTGGATGCTTAGATAATTAAATAATCTACGGGTGTTGCGTTGAAGAGGTTTGTTCTGTGATTGCCGGGGCTTTAATACCTTCAGACTCCAATCTTATGCTCAATAATTTCTTTGCTAATGGATGTAAGCTTGCTGTATCAATCTCCTTGAGTCTGCGCTTACCTAAACGCTTATCCAGTGTGGCTAGGGACTGAATCAATGGGTTCTCGGAGTTTAGAGCTTCATCAATTTTGAGGGTATGAACGAATTCCCAGCAGGCTTGATAGGCATCTTGCCGAGATAACTCTCCATATTCCATCTCACCATAGGATAGTTTCTGCTTTTCACTTACATGCTCAGGCACATCGGAATCAGTAACCCAGCGATTATCTTTTCTATAGTAATCACCACTCGCTCTATTCCAAAAGGCTCTTGTACAGAAGTTTGCTATGACTTCTTTATCAAAAGTCAACCAGGCATGTCCACATGAACAGTTTCCATAACTGGTACTATTGATAGAGATACGGCCATCCAGGGATGGAGAAAATTTTTCTTCAACTAGAGATTTCAGCTTGCTCCATTTCATTGGGGGATATTCCTACTCACACATAAATTCATCAGTTTACGGCTATTGTGTAATTGATTATTTCGTTCCAATATAGCAGCTACCAAAAATTCAGGGGATGAGAAAACAGCAGATTCTCCGCACCTCCTATTCTAATTACTCGTTTACACCAGAGTGATTAAACAACTTATAAAGTTAATACTGTTAGTGCAATGAGCTTTCGAAATAGGTGAAGGCCGACCCAATAGCCACCCCAAGGAGGATAGGTCCGGGAAAAAATCTGAATAGCTGCTTTATTTTACTGGGGGTTCGACCATTACGTAGGTCGCTAATTAATTCATGTTGTGCGTGAAAGGCACATAGAGCTGATATCATGGCGACAACCAAAGAGAAAGTGAATCCTTCACTAATGGGTGTATCAATACCAAGAGCAGTTTTGAGAGTAACAATACCGCCTATAAATGCCATAGCGAATGTAGAAATGGACTTAAAAAAATCGAACTCCAATTCTTGACTCAAAAGATAATGAGGGCTTTGTTTTATGGGTTTATCATTAATTAATTCTTGTAATTTTGCTTTCATTACTTACAACCATTAACAGGATCTATTTGGATAATAGTACCTTTACCTGTTCAATGGAATACTCAGAACTTACAGTAAGTTCTATAGCCACAAAGCGATAGTAGCTCAGCGGAAAAGGCTCGATCGTACCAATATTGTTAACCCAGGCCATTTGGAGCAATTTTTATAAAGTAAATTATTATAGGTATAAAACACATCAAGGATAAAGCCAAATTTGTGATATTCAGTAATCGCTTGTTTCCAAACATCAAAAATAACAATCCTGCTAATTGAACAACGGCTGTATAAAGGAAATACATCCCTAGTGTTCTATAAAAATCCGCCAGTTCTGGAGCAACAAGGGCCGGAAAAGTCGCTACCAATAAATATGAGATGAATCCACATAGCATCGCGATACTAAGTCTACATGCTAAATAATTTATTCTTCCCATATTAGTTTTTAATTTTAGTTCTCGCATAATGAAGCGGGTCAGAAATTATAAAGCTCAATAACAGCAGGAGGAGATTTTGATTAATTTTTTAGTAATACATATGTAATAAAAGGTCAAAGCCTTTTATTGAAAATTTTACTCTTTCCATGTCTTCTGTATATTTACCGAGATTATTACCATTAAGATCCCAGACATTTTCTTTAGCTAGCCACGTATTTAATTCGTGGTCATGACATTTGAACTGGCTATGTGGGACTACCTTACCGTTTTTCATGGTCGGACCAAAGTTTCTACATTCTGGGCCCCACCTCCACCACTTTAAGTCTGGCATATCTACCATGCCATCTCTGAGGGGAACGCTGAAAACTATAAATTCCGACTCATAATTTTTATAAATTATATATCTTATGTCTCGCGCCCTCTCGTAATGAACATCCCGAGTAAGTATTTCACCCGGCTCTAGATCAGCTATATCTATACTAGGAGATAGTTCACCAGCATTTGCCGGAGGCTTTAGGGCACTGCCAAACATACCAAGTATAAATCCGACTCCAATTAAAGAGACGGCAAAAAGGCTGAACCAAAGTAATTTCTTACGCTTTTTCATTTGATGTTCACAGCGTATCCAAACTAAGCTATATCATACCACCTGCTGACAAATCAAAAAAGCTTAAGAATTGTCTGATTAATGTGGTATTGATTGTCATACTAGATAATTTGTACCAAATATGAGAGGTGTCCATGTAGCTAAGTATTCACTGATCTATGGGTATCCAGTATTGTTTCCTCAATCTCACACCAATACCATCCGGCAAAGTGCTTTTATCTATTAAGAGATCCTTTATCGATAGATGTAAAACGTTTCTAGCTGGAGTTAATGATCAATTGCTTTTCTGAATTCAAAAATGAAAACCAGTAAATAGTGCCAATTTAATTTTCTATTTTCATGATCAGCCTGAATTTTTGTCAGCATAAATAAACAAAAATATAGGCACAAAAATGATCTTATTGGATTTTATTCAGTTTGTTTTAGTGTCAAAGCTGCGTAAAATCGATAGATATTTATTGGTATTTTCGCCGGAATTGGGTGGCCTTTTGAAGGCCGATGGCCAAAGACCAAAGGGATTCGAGAGAATCAAGATATCTAAGAATTTTCTAAAGAACCATCTTCTCAAAGGAGAACGGTAGCGTGACGTAAGAGAGAGTAAAAGGCGCTGACCCAAGGTGCAGCAACACCAGGGGCCAGCTGACCAAATTGATACACGTACTATCAAAAGTCGAGTAGACCAAAGGAACTTCCCCTTCGACCTCTCACAGAACCGTACGTGAACCTCTCAATTCATACGGCTCTTCGTATTCAGCACATTTTCAATCTTCCCATTCTCCAGTGTGCAAACAAGCCGCGCATTTGTTGACGAACTTTTCCAATAAAGGCCCAACTTTTGAAACAGCTTCGCTTTAGATGCTTAAACTTCTTCCTGGCCCAACGCATCAGCGTTTGGTCAAGATACTTCTGAAGTCGATAAACACCATATCTCCGCCCAAAGTGACCATAGTAGTTCAGCCAACCCTGTATTGCGGGATTAAGTACTTTTGCCATTTCAGATAGTGATCGATCCACCCAGTTTATTACTCGCCATTGCCTGACCTTATCCTTAATCCTCTTGAAGGCCTTAGGGCTCATTGAAGGACTAAATGCGGTGAAGATCTGTCCTTGGCGATTCCTTGCTTTTCTGGGACCAAATCGAAAGCCCAGAAAGTCAAAGTGGATCACTGGGTGGGAGTCTTTACGATTACTGTTCTTGCAATAGACCTTGCGCGTTTTCTCTGGATGAGCCTCAAGCCCGCAGGTAGTCAAGCGTGCTTTTAGAGCCGCCAGTAAGCGATCCGCCTCTCGAGGATTACGACAATGGTAAACAGCATCATCCGCGTAACGCTCAAAAGGAATATCTCTGTGCGTTCTCACCATCCAGGCGTCCAGCGCGTAGTGCAAAAACAAGTTTGCCAGTAGAGGGCTGATTACACCCCCTTGTGGAGTACCTTGTGTTCGCTCTTCAAGCTGTCCGTCCCGATGTTGTACTGGAGCCGTTAACCAGCGCTGTACATAGAGTCTGACCCACTGATGATTATTATGTTTATCTAATGCCTTCAGCAGGAGTTCGTGATTAATATTGTCAAAGAAACCCTTGATATCTAAATCAACTACCCAGATTCTATCCCAGCATCGTTGTCGAGCTCGGCGCACTGCGTCTATAGCAGATTTGCCTGGCCGATAGCCGTAGGAGTCAGGGTGAAATACCTTCTCCAATTCTGGCTCCAGCAGTTGCTTAGCCACCATTTGCGCAATGCGATCTTCGATTGTGGGGATACCCAGTGGTCGCAGGCTGCCATCGAGTTTCGGAATATCCACTCGTTTGACGGCTGATGGAAAATAGCTGCCAGATGACATCCGATTCCATAGCTTGTACAGGTTTTTGACAAGACTCGATTCGTATTGCTCTATCGTTATCTCATCAATCCCCGCTCCGCCGCCATTAGCCTTAATCTGCTTCCACGCTTCCCAAACCGCTCGCTTGGGAATATTGAATGGCTTTGCGCTAATCGTTAATTCCTCCCCATCTGGGTTGATTACACGGTTAGTCGCCGAATACGACAACCCCTTCGCTCCACGTCCATTACAGCCGCTTCTCCACTACTACGGGTTGTTCCGCCCCTGTGACCAGTCTTGGTACTCAACGTCTTGTAGGGCCTCTACTTGACGCTCTTCCTTAACACCTGGACGACAGGTTCTCCTGTTCCACCCAAAAGCCTGTTGTGTGTTCACGCCACCTCTATGCCGGATGCCACTCGGTCGGTAAACAGGTAACCTCCAAGCTTATCCCCGCACTTAGCCAGTGCACGGGTTTTGACATCATCTTGGTAATACGCTTTCGACACCTCATCAGTGGTTCATTTGCATTCGTCTCTACACAACATACCTGACGTATCTCTTACGCCTTTTCCTCAAGCGCTTCTAACCAAAGCTCTTTACTCCGATCACCTTGAGGCGGTTTGTTATCACTTCCTGCAAAGCGATAACGGAGGGCCGACCTCCATCTCCTGGATAGCACGTATTTATTTTTTATTTATAAAAATAAAAAAAAATACTCAGGACGCACTGGCTATATGGATCATACGCTAGAAACCCGCTCATCTTCAATAAAGTGGAGTACATTCAGGGGCTTGGAGCGATTCCCCAAGCTCTGGGAGCGTTGTGCCTGCCTTTTCTTCTTCTATGCCTACCGTTCCCGCGCACCACCCGGTATTTCCTCACAACATTACTTTTTCAGCCTTCCATCAGAGAAGGTCTACCCATGGTCTGAGTATCAGTAGGAAATAACTATGTTGATCTTAAAGCGCCGGACAGGTGAAAACTTAAGGATTGGAGCCAATGTTTCAATCACGGTATTGGAAGTTAAGGGTAATCAGGTGAAGATAGGAATACGTGCTCCTAAATCTCTGCCGGTTCACCGTGAGGAAATTTATATTCGTCTCCGAAAGGAGCAGATGTTGAGGGATGGAAGTTATTGAGAAAAGTCGGAGCTTTGAAGGTTTTAAAACAGCGACGTGCGTCGGCGCGTCAAGCAATAAGAAAGATTTTGTCTTTGGTTGCTGGAGAAAATTATCCTTTCAAATTTAAAATAGATAATTAGTAAAATTCAAGTTCGCACAAATTTAGTCTTGTCAATATAAAGAATATTACTACTAGTAACAATACTTCGGACAGTTTCATGCAGCTATAGCCCCGTAGTCACTGTACCGTTCGTAAATTTGGGCAACTTTTCCAAAACTTTGATCCAGATCTAACTCGTCAAAAATTCTATCCATAAGGTGCTGATTGAACTTTCGACGCTTCTAGCTAGCAATTGAAATGGCCGTTGCCTCATCCATTGGTTTCGCATTTCTATCTTCGATTTTTAGCAAATTCAGAGCCACCAATGATGCATTGACATGCATGTTGATCGCCTCTTTTCGGATTGACTGACAATTAGCCAGACCAGTGTGCTGTTTTGCATCTCTGAATAGAAATTCTATTTGGAATCTAGATTTGTAATACGCGACTAATGTCATTGCATCCAGCTCTGTGTCTGTCGAATACAGCAATGCGTGACCCTCTTTGCCGTTCTTTTATGGATTTAAGCATCACAACACGAATGATTCGTTTTAAAAATCTTGCATAAACAATTTTCGTATAAACTTAAGTTCTTTTATTCAGAGAATCAACGTAGTCAGAACGGTGCGCGTCTGTATCAAAATCAACCTTGTCATCATATTTTTTGGGGCGTCCCGAACCTTTGTATGCCCCTTCGTATAACCACTGTAAGTCTGGATCTATTCGCAACTTCCCAACAATATGCAACCCTGTTGGAATGATGGCCGAAACAAATTTAACCTTGCTATAATAGGCATCTGCAGCTATATATTTGATACCAAGCGCAAGAATTGTTTCCGCAACCCTGACGGCATGATCGGCATATAACTCAATTAAGGATGGCTTGGGGGCCGGCGTTAGAAATTGCCGGCCACCTGATTTATGAATTACTTGGCAAAGTCTCTGATTGCAGCAACAATACTTTCAGTGTACCAACCAACGTCAACTTTTGAACGACTAGATACAGTTGTTGAAATCCTCTCTTGACCTCTAGGTATAACCCCTACTATTGGAATGTTAAGATCTAGGGCTTTATCTAACTCCCACTCCATCCAGTCGCTATGACTAGCGTACATTCCAGCAAGCCCAAGTACTATATTTGAGTTTCCAATCTTTTCAGCTAGTCGATTTTTGATGTAACTTGCGTTTTTAGAATCGATGGGCTCATCCTTGCTCACCTCTTCAAATTCAACGTTAAAGTATCCCCGATCATTTAATAGTCTTCGTAAACTTCTTAAGGCATCAGAGTTTTGCCATGAGTGACTAATGAAGATATTATATTTTTTTGCCATTTCTAACTCCTTGTTAGCTCAATTACTTTCTTTTTGCTCTCTTGAAAAGTAGCCTCTTCCCACTTGGCTTCAACTAAAGATAGGAATAATTTTTCAAACTTTTTGCCATTTTCAACTTCACCCAGACCGTAGTAACAATTGGAAAGTGTCGCAAAAGCCCATTTAAACTCTATGTTGCACTTACCATCATCAACCGCATCCTTCACATATGCTAGTGTTTCGATTATCTGTTGACGTGCTTTCTTAGCTGCAATTAGATAATAAGTTTTTTCATTACCATCTTCTTCCACTTTAGACATCATATCTAAGCAAAGCGCATAATTTTCACCTGTATAGAAATCCTTTCTAATCTGAAAGCCTTTTTCATAATATTTGATTGCCCTTTTTAGACATTCAATATCTGAATTTGAAAGCCACATTCTTTTGTAAATGGCACCAGTTAGGCCAAGTGTCTCAGGGTCATTTGAATCTCCATCGGGTGCTAGTTTTTCAATAACCCTTAGTGCGTCTGTTAATGCTGTATCTTCCGAAGGCTCTTTAGACTTGTAAATTGATAAGGCCAGTTGCTGAAGAAAATAATCTTCTGATGGTACCATTTCGGCCGCTTTTCTCCATAATTTTGCGGCTTCGACAAACTCATCCTCTAACATATGATCTTTTGCTTTTTCAACAATCGCAAATATATGGGTCTCTTTTTCTGCTAAATCACCAATAATTTTCTTATATTCAGCTGCTGGTAACTCTGGAGGGTTGATATCTTTGATGAAATCGTATAGTGGACTATCAACGAGTGGGCTGTTCGTAACTATCTTAATTTTCTCTTCTAACTCTTTTTGGCAACGTTGAGATTCATCTGCTCCAATATCTTCACCTAAATGTTTATAATGGAAAATTCTAGTATGATCTAGGTCAAAAGGGATTTTTCCTTCTTCTTCCTTTATTACTATTGTTGAATATGGTTTAACTGCATGTCGAACACCTAGTTCATATATCGCATTTGGGTTAAAAGTAGAAATGTCAGCCACAACTAACTCCGCCTGCATAAGTAGTGCATACATACTCTTATCAATTAAACCCGCATCCTGTATTTCGTCTGCTCTTATACATTGATACCCAGCAGACTCTACTGCGGGCTGAATTATATTCTTGTATGTTTTGTCTAAATCCAGGGTCTTACCTGTTGAGTGATCAGTTTTTTTCCCGAATCCCATTATTACAAAACATATTTTTTGTGACTTTGCCACGAATACTCCTTTTTGCCTCAGTGACTTTTGGATTCATAACTGCGTATTCAAAAGGGATGTATCATATCACCCCTAAGCACTCCTCAAGTGTGAAAAGTCAATTTAACCGGAGAAAAGCATATCAAAAAGTATGTAAACTAGTATTGGCACGGAATTGATCTAATAGATATATTAAGCCGCCCTTAATTTCCTATGTTATACAATATATGAAAACGTAAAATATTACGCAGCGCTTAGAAACAAGTACAGAAAATATGAGAGATGATCTCTGTCTAAAATTACCTGATAAATTAGTGTGCTTTTTAGATGTTCTGGGCCAAAATATTGGTAGATGGGATCATCGTGCTAGAAACCCTTGGTTTCATCCACTAGACGAAAACAACGCCGCCACCGCCAATAAAGTAGCCACCCAAATCCCACAAAGAATTTTCCAGAAAAGGGAAGCATCTCCCTTCTCAGTAGGATCTTCCCTTAGGTAATCCGGGTTGGGGTTAGCCAGATCGCGCATAAACTCCGTTAGGGTGGAGTAGCGCTGTTCCAGGTCGATACTGCATCCCCGTTCCAGGGCGCGGTCGAACCAGATGGGGACTACCGGATTAAACTGGCTGGCGGTGCGGTAGCGCAGGCGTTCGAAGTCGGCGTGGGAGCGGCAGTTTTCGATTTCCTCGCCGTAGGGCAGTTCTCCGGTAAACATTTCGTAGGCAATGGTGGCGAGAGCATAGACATCGCCGCGAATACCGCTGTTGTGCCCAAGGATATAGTGGGGGTCGGAATAGCTGGCGGTGCCCAGCGCTTCCGGGTGCTCCAGGGGGCGGAAAATCTCGGCACTGCCGGCTACGTAAACTGAGCCGAAGTCGATAATTTTTACCCGCCCGTCGCCGTCGATCATGATATTGGCTGGGCGCAAATCCTGGTGAATGGTTTCCTGATCGTGGAAGGCCTGTAGTCCGGTGGCAATTTCCTTAAGGAGTCGAAACGCCTCTGCGGGTTTAGGAAAGCGGTTGTTGGTGATCCACTGCTCCAGGGTGCTGCCCTGCACATACTCCATCAGGTAATAGAGCGCGGTGCGCGGGCGGGTCTGGCGGTGCAGGCGCACTACCTGGGGGCTGCGAATACGCAGGCCTATCCACTCCTCCTGAATAAAGCGGTCGATATAGTGGATATCGTCCTCGTAATTTACCGAGGGGGTTTTCATTACCAGGATTTCCCCGGTGGTACTGTCGCGCACCAGGTACAGCTGGCTGCGCTGGGAGGAGAACAGCTCCCGTTCCACCTGGTAACCATCCAATACCATGCCCGGTTCCAATTCCGGTGGGAAGGGCAGGCGGGTAAGCTGGCGGCTGTAGTCGTCCAGGGTGGTTTGTGGCAATGCCTTTACCTTTACCACTAATGCGGAGAGGTTATCGTCACTGCCGTTTTCCTCGGCGAGGCGCACCAGGGTTTCCGCTGTTTCCTGTTCGCTTAGTTGGGTATCTGCCAACAGCTCGCGCAGCAAATCCTGTTTGATAAAGTCGTGCACCCCGTCACTGGTAATCAGCAGTACATCGTCCTTAGCCAGGCTGAGCTGGCCGTAATCCACTTGCAGGCCAGTATCCATTCCCAACGCGCGGGACAGCATCTGTTGGCGGTGGGCCAGGGTGATGTTGTGGTCCCGGGTGAGGCATTTAAGGTTGTCACCGCGTAGGTGATAGATACGGCTGTCGCCGATATGGAAGTAGTGGGCGGTACGGGATTTAAAAATCAGGGCAGAGAAGGTGCAGAGGAAGCCCTTTTCCTGTTGGGGAAAGTCGTGGCTCTTGCGGTATAGCTTGCTGTTAATGGAGGCGAGGATTTTCTGTCCGGCGTGGGCGACAGACCAGGTATCCGGCACCTTGTAATAGTCCCGCACAAACTGCTCGGTGGCGGTGTGGCTGGCTTGGGCACCAGCTTCGGCAGAGCTGACTCCATCGGCCAGTGCGGAGACTGCGCCCAGGTATTCCTGTAAGTGCGGGCTGGCTGGCCAGTGATAGATTGCCGCGTCTTCGTTCTGCGGTTTGATGCCGGCACTAGTGCAGAGGCCGTGGCTCAATCGCGGTGTCTGGGCTTCGGGGTTTGCCTCGGTTTCTGTTTGCACCCCGGAATTGGTTTCGCTCACAGCTTTCTCCACTCTCTTTTCGTCCCCTCAGACCAACGGCGAAAAACAAAGAAGGGCCATTGGCCCTCCTTTGCGTTAGTTGCTTGATAACTGCTTTACGATCACCCTTTCCGGATCACTCCACGCTGATCAGCTGCACTGTGCCATCCGGTAGCACTTCGGCGATATTGCCTTTGGGCTCTTCCAGGAACAGGCAGGCGAAGAAGATCACCGCTGCTGCGCCGCAGATAATCAGGAAGAACTGGCTGTAGCTGACATAAGACAGGGCGGTAAGGAAAGTAACCGCACCCACGTTGCCGTAGGCTCCGGCCATACCGGCGATCTGCCCGGTCATGCGGCGCTTCACCAGGGGTACGACAGCGAATACGGCACCTTCACCGGCCTGCACGAAGAAAGAGCAGCACATGGTGGCCACTACCGCAGCGGGAATCCACCAGCTGCCGTTAATCTGGCTCAATACAAAGTAACCCACTGCCAGGCCGCCGATCAGGAACATCAGGCTGCGGCGGCGTCCCAGTTTGTCAGAGAAGTATCCACCGGTTGGGCGGGCCACCAGGTTCATAAAGGCGAAGCCAGAGGCGAGCAGGCCGGCCTTCACCGGGCTCAATCCTTCAAAGGTTTCCAGGAAGAACAGAGGCAACATAGAAACCACGGCCAACTCTGAGCCGAAGGTGACGAAGTAGGCCAGGTCGAGGATGGCTACCTGCTTGAAGTTGTATTTCTCCAGCTCGGGCACACCTTCGCGCAGGTGGTCTTTGTTTACATTCCAAATCATGCGGGTCTGGAAGGCGAACAGTGCTACCAGTAGGCCCCACATCACGTAGGTGGCATTCTGGCTCAGCAGGGCTACGCCGCTGGGAGACAGTTTATAAGCCAGCGCTGCCAGTGCCAGGTACATGGGCACATTCATCAGCAGGTAGAAGTAGAAATCCCGCTTGCTGGTCACTTCCAGGCCGCCGCTCTTTTTCGGTTTGAAGTAAGTGGAACCTTTAGGAGTGTTGCGGGCAACGCGGTAGTAGATGATGCCGTACAGGCCGGCGATGATGCCGGTGAGGCCCAGGGCATAGCGCCAGCCGTCTTCACCGCCGAACAGCAGGGCGATGGTGGGCAGGGTCATGGCACCGGCAGCAGAACCGAAATTCCCCCAGCCGCCGTAAACACCTTCTGCCAGGCCGACTTGTTTGGCTGGGAACCATTCACCCACCATGCGGATACCAATTACAAAGCCGGCACCCACAAATCCCAGCAGGAAGCGGAACAGGGCCAGGGATTCATAACTGTCTGCGGTGGCGAAGCCCAAACAGATTAAAGATGAGGTCATCAGCAGCCCGCTGTACACCAGGCGCGGCCCCAGTTTATCCACCAGCATACCGATAATGATACGGGCGGGGATGGTGAGTGCCACGTTGAGGATTAACAGGGCTTTTACTTGCTGGCTGGTGAGGTCGAACGCTTCCTTGATAAAGACCATCAGCGGAGCGTGGGAGAACCACACCACGAAAGTCAGGAAAAACGCAAACCAAGTAACGTGCAGCGTCTTTATTTTGGGATCGCCCCAATTAAATAAATTGAGGCCGCTGGATTGACTCATGACTATTTTCTCCGGCTTCTCAGAAATTTTTAGAGGTGGATAGGGTCATGACCGATAGTATTTGAGCAGCGCCAGAGGGAAAGCGCGCAAAAGGGGTAAGTGGAAGGGAAATCGATTTGTAGTTGGAAGGGAGTAACCCCTTGGGGTTAGTAGCTCGGAGTGGGTAGGGGCGGTTTTTAGTGCGTTTCTACCCCTGTGGGGGTAGTTGGCGGAAATTGATAATGATTAAAAAGGGTTTTTGGGAGTAGTTGTCGCTAGCCGATTTTTTGTGCATCTTGCCAGTAGCTTGCCTCTATGGATTTCTCGCCCCGCTGTAGTTCTGTAATCACTTTTCTGGGGCGGGGGGCCAATGCGGTGAATAACCGGGGCGGCAATTAATTTTCGACAGCCAATATTTTGGAGATACCTGCCGTGCAATATACACAGCAACTCGCCGGGCGCGCGCTGATATTTGCCTCGGCCATGTTCGCCGCTAACTTTTCTGTTTGGACGCTCTACGCGGTATTGGGGGTAGAGATTCGCGGGCAACTGGATCTGTCTGCAACTGAATACGGGGTTCTACTGGCTGCGCCGATTTTGAGCGGGGCGCTGCTGCGTTTTCCGGCGGGATTTCTGGTGGAATATTTTTCTGCGAAAAAGCTGATTTTATTGCAGATGCTGTTGTTGCTGCCGGTGCTCTTTTTGTTGCCCTTTATCGATAGCTACGGGGCCCACTTGCTGGCGGGGTTGTGGCTGGGTATTTCCGGGGTGTCTTTTGTTTTGGGGATTCGCTATATCAGCCCGTGGTTCGAAAGAGGGCGGCAGGGTACTGCGATGGGCATTTTTGGTGCAGGAAATGCCGGAGCTGCAATTACCCTGGCATTGGCTCCAGCCATTCAAAATTGGTTTGGCCGCGAGTGGATAGGGCCGGTTTATGGAGCCGGGATTATCCTGATGATGGTTTTATTCGAATTTTTTGCACCAGAGGAAACCCGCTATATGCGCAGCCGGGGAAAACCGGATCTGCGCAGTCATTTAAAGCCGCTAACGCAAATCCGGGTTTGGCGTTATGGGCTCTACTATTACTTTGTTTTTGGCAGTTTTCTCGCGCTTTTATTGTGGTTGCCGAATTACTATCTGTCGGTATACCAAGTCAGTACACCGGTAGCAATGGCACTCACCCTGCTGTTTGTGGCCCTTTCCAGTTCACTGCGCGCTTTAGGGGGTTGGTTTGCCGATCGCTACGGTGCGCGCACCGTCAATTGGAGTGTTTTCTGGACCTGCCTGGTGTGTCTTTTCTTCCTCAGTTACCCGCCCACCAGCATGACCATTCACGGGGTGGAACGGGATGTGCATTTAAATATTGAAGTGGGTATTGAATTATTCACTTTACTGCTACTGGTTATTGGTATCGCTCAGGGATTCGGACGAGCTTCTGTATACAAAGCACTGCACGATAATTTCCCCGCACATATGGGTAGTGTTGGTGGCGCGGTGGCCACGATTGGTGCTTTGGGAGGTTTTACCCTGCCAGTCCTGTTTGGTATTGCACAGGATTTAGTGGGTATTCACAGTGCTGCCTTTATGCTGCTCTACGGTGTACTCGCGATTTGCATGCTGGTTATGTATTTAGCGATTCAAAGAGAAAATTATATGCAGCGTTTACAGTACGCACAGCAAAATAATTTCCTGCTTGAGGAAACCAGCGAAACCGAGGCTTTGCCGGATAGGTAGTGCCCACTACCAATAAGGGATTACGCCTGAGTAAAGGCTAGGGAGTAAAGATTAATTAAGCAGGAAAAAATCTATGGTTTCAGTCGAGTCTGAAAAATTGTAATTTGTCACTGTTCACTCCGTTGTTGCAAAGGAAAAGCGTCATGACCGTTTCCAAATTCCCAAAAATTCTCGGTGCCTTACTGTTGGGGGCATGCAGCACTGTTGCATTGCAGGCCGCTGCGCAGGAAAGTGAAAATGCCACTCTGGTGGATGCGTTGAAATCCGGTGAAGTCGGATTGAATCTGCGTTACCGAGTAGAGACTGTTGATCAGGATGGTATTGATGATGAAGCAGTTGCATCCACTTTAAGAACCCGCCTCAACTGGCGCAGTGGCAGCTACCGTGGCTTTACCAGCTTCCTGGAAATGGATGATGTTACGGCGGTAGGCAATGACAGCTACAACTCCACCGTTAATGGTGAAGGCGAATACCCGGTAGTGGCTGATCCGGAAGGAACTGAAATTAACCAGGCCTACATTCGCTACAGCGGTGGGAATTCCATAATTACCGCCGGTCGCCAGCGCATTAACCTGGACGGGCAGCGATTTGTCGGCGGTGTTGGCTGGAGACAAAACGAGCAGACCTACGATGGTGTTCGTTATCAGTACGGCAGTGCCGATAGCTTCCAGCTGGATTACAGCTACGTCTACAACGTTAATCGTATTTTCGGTGAAGACAGTGCTGGTTCCGATATGGGCGGCGATATCCAACTGCTACACGCGATTTATCCAGTAGCTGAAAACCATAAAATCAGCGCTTTTGTTTACAATCTGGATCTGGAAGATCTCACCGATAATGCCAGCCGCACTTATGGGGTAGATTACAAAGGTAAATTTGGTCCGGTAAAAGCCAACCTGAGTTATGCGCACCAGTCAGATATTGGTGACAACCAGTATGACTATAGTGCTAATTATTACCTGGCAGAGCTTGGCGCTGATCTGGGTCCTGTTGCGGCTAAACTCGGTTATGAAGTTTTGGGTTCCGACAATGACGTTGGTTTTAAAACCCCGCTGGCAACCTTGCACAAGTTCCAGGGTTTCACTGATAAATTCCTGGGAACCCCCGGTGACGGTATTGAAGATCTGTATGTTGGCGGTTCTATGAAAGTGGCCGGCGGCAAGCTGGGTTTGACCTATCACAATTTTGAAGCGGCCGAGGGCTCCGTTAGTTATGGTGACGAATGGAACCTGAGCTACGGGCACAAAATTACCGACGACATTTCTGCACTCGTTAAGTACGCAACTTATCGTGCTGATGAGTACAGCACTGACACCGACAAGCTTTGGATCATGGTAACCGCTAATTTCTAAGCGGCTGAAAGAACTCCTTAGCGAGGCCCCCGGCTTCGGCCGGGGTTTTCCCCGCACCTTGAACCTGTTTTTATAATTTATAAATTTTAATCGACTAAAGCTCCACGTTTTGATGTCTCCCCAAGGAGCATCAGTTCGAGCACCAAGGGAGTACCACCTTTGCCCCAAGCATAAATTAACCAGCTTGATACACTGACATCAGTTTAAACACCGAGTCCCGCTACCTAAACCGCGTCGTTTTTTATTGACGTTGCAAGGTGCCGGGACCGTGGCCGTACCGGCCACCAGGGTCTAGCGGGAAACTGCGCGGCCTCCCGAAATTGGAAAGGCGTTTAATGTTACAAGACAATTTTGGCCGTAGGTTTTACTACCTGCGCCTGTCCGTGACGGACATCTGCAACTACCGCTGCAACTACTGCCTGCCCGAGGGCATCGGTTGCGGACGTTCCCTGGAAGGGGAAAATCCTCTCTCAGTCGCTGAGGTGGGCACATTAGTGCGCGCTTTCGCTTCACTGGGTACGGAAAAGGTACGCCTTACTGGCGGAGAGCCCTCCCTGCGCAAAGACCTGGTGCCGCTGCTCGAAGCCGTGCGCGCTAGCGATAAGATTCGCCGCTTAGCCATCACCACCAATGGTTACCGCCTGCCCAGTCAGATAGACGACTGGCACCGCGCGGGCTTGGATCAGGTGAATGTCAGTATCGACAGCCTCGACCCGGCTCAATTCCACCATATCACCGGCCACAATCGCCTGGATAAAGCCTTAGCAGGCCTGGATCGCGCCCTGGCCTTGGGTATCGATACCAAGGTCAACGCAGTGCTGATGCGCCAGTACAACCTGGCCGAGTTGGATAACTTCCTCGCCTGGGTTCGCGAGACTCCGGTGACCCTGCGTTTTATTGAATTAATGCGTACCGGCGATAACCGCGAGTTCTTCGCCAGCAACCATGTCTCCGGCGGCGATATAGAAACCCTGTTGCTTCGGGAAGGCTGGGAGCAGGTTATTCGCACCCGCGATGCCGGCCCGGCGCGGGAGTATTTCCACCCGGATTACGCCGGTCGTATCGGCCTGATTACCCCTTACGGCAAAGATTTCTGTGCAAGCTGCAATCGCCTGCGGGTATCGGCCCAGGGCAAGTTGCACCTGTGCTTGTTCGCCGACCAGGGCTTTGATATGCGCGAAATCATTGCCGATGGCGATAGCGAGGCGCTGGCAGCTCATATCCGCGAGTTGATTGTGGATAAGACCGCAGGCCACCAGCTGCACGAAGGTTTTACCGGCGCTACCCGCAACCTGGCGATGCTGGGGGGCTAGGGTTATGGCCAGGGCTTTTGTTAGTAAATCGACAATCGGCGTGGTGCTGGCCGGCGGCCGCTCCAGCCGGATGGGCCGCGACAAGGCCCTGCTGGCCCACCCCCAACGGGGCAATTTTTTGCAGCATGCCGAGGCATTGCTGAGTGGGCTTCCGCTGGAAAAAGTCGTCACCAGCGGCGCTCGCCCCGGAGCGATTGAAGACCTGGTGCCAGAGCGGGGCCCTCTGGGCGGCCTTTATTCGGTAGCCCTGACAACCGGTGCCGATGCGGCCCTGGTGATTCCGGTCGATATGCCCTTGCTTGGGCGGGAGCACCTCGCAGAGTTATTGGCAGAGGGGCAGGCAAGTGGCCGGCCCTGTTATTTTGAAAAATTCTTTTTTCCCCTGTGGCTGCCTTTAAATGGCGATTGCCTTGATTATTTGCGCCGTGCCGTCGAAGGCAGTGCGCGCAATTCTGTCGGCGCACTGCTGCGTCACCTGGGGGCCAAATCCATACCCATAAAAAGTGCTGGCGATTGGCATCGCAATATCAATACGCCGGCAGATTATCTCGGCTTGAGTACGCCGGATAAAACTCCAGAAAACAGTTTTTTGAGAGACCACTGATTATGTCCGCACACGCTAGCAAAGAATTTGTACCGCTCAATATCGCGGTACTTACCGTATCCGATACCCGCAACGAGCAGACTGATACCTCTGGCCAGTACCTGGTGGAAGCCCTTAAAACTGCCGGCCATCAGCTCGCGGATAAGTGTATTACGCCGGACGATGTTTACCAGATGCGCGCGGTGGTCTCCGCCTGGATTGCCGATCCCAAAGTACAGGTGGTCTTGGTGACCGGCGGTACTGGTTTTACCGATCGCGACTCCACGCCGGAGGCCCTGAGCCCGTTGTTCGATAAAACCGTCGACGGCTTTGGCGAGCTGTTCCGCCATATTTCTCTGGGGGATATCGGTAGCTCCACCGTGCAATCCCGCGCGCTCGCCGGCCTCGCTAACCGCACACTGATATGCTGTATGCCCGGTTCCACCGGAGCCTGTCGCACAGCTTGGGAAGGCATATTGCTGGAGCAGTTGGATGCCCGCCACAAGCCCTGCAACTTTATCCCCCATGTGCGCTTTGCCAGCGCACCCTGCGAGAGCCGGGGGTAATTTGTGAGCCAGTTAACCCACTTAAACCAGCGCGGCGAAGCCAGCATGGTGGATGTTACCGAGAAAGACATCACTGACCGCAGTGCCCTGGCCGAGAGTAGTATCAGTATGAGTGCAGAGGCTTTTGCACTGCTGAGTCAAGGGGCACACAAAAAAGGCGATGTGCTTTCTGTAGCTCGTATCGCCGGCATCCAGGCCGCCAAGAAAACCTCGGATTTAATTCCCCTGTGCCATCCGCTGGCGTTGACCAAAGTAGCGGTGGATTTCGAATTACAGCCGGAAAAGCACAGTGTGCATATCACCGCTTTCTGCCGCCTGGCCGGGCGCACCGGAGTAGAGATGGAAGCGTTAACCGCAGCTTCGGTAGCGGCGCTGACTATTTACGATATGTGTAAAGCCGTGGACCCGGCGATGGAAATCGGCCCGACCCGCCTGCTGCAAAAAACCGGCGGTAAGCGCGGCCACTGGCGCGGCGATGCTGCGGACAAGGCGTAAAAATTTCAGAGGTGTAAAGCGATGGTAAAGGTTCTGTTTTTCGCGCGTCTGCGCCAGCAATTGGGCATGGGCGAGACTACCCTGGAGGACTTTTCCGGCAGTCTGAGCGAGTTGCGCAATACCCTATGTGAACAGCACCCGGATTGGAGCTCACATCTGCAAAGAGACGATGTCCGTATGGCCCTGAACCAGGAGCTGGCAGAAACCGGAGCCCAGGTGAAGGCTGGGGATGAAGTTGCATTTTTCCCGCCGGTTACCGGCGGTTAGTGGTGCCAATATGACAGCTGTTGATCGTATCGAAGTCTGTGAAACGCCCCTCGACGTAGCGGCTGAATATACCGCACTGCAAGGCAACAGTGGCGATGGTGCTTGCGCCCTGTTTGTGGGTTCGGTGCGGGACTTCAATGCGGGCAGTGATGTCTGCGGCCTGGCCCTGGAACACTATCCGGGCATGACCGAAAAGAGCCTGCAACGGATTATCAATGATGCCCGCGATCGCTGGTCCCTGGGGCGTGTGACTATTGTCCACCGGGTTGGCCCCATGCAGATCAACGATGAGATTGTTTTTGTCGGCGTTACCAGCCCCCACCGTCAGGCCGCCTTTGCCGCCTGCCAATACATCATGGATCGCCTCAAAACTGAGGCGCCTTTCTGGAAGCGCGAAGCGGTAGCGGATGAGTCCGGTAAGCCTTCAGAGCGCTGGGTCGAAGCCCGGGCCAGTGATGTTGCGGAGATGGAAAAGTGGTCCGCCGGCTGAGCCTGCTGCTATCCGCTTTACTGGTGGCCATCGCGCTACCGGTTAATGCGGATAACTGCACCTTGCGGGTGGCGGTAGCGGCCAGCTTCCGCCCGGCACTGGAAGAGGTACTGCCGGAATTTGAGCGTCGCCATGCCTGTGTGGTGCAAATCAGTAGCGGCAGCTCAGGGGTGCTCTACCAACAAATAGCGCACCGCGCGCCCTTCGATTTATTCCTGTCTGCCGATCGCGAGCGCCCCGAACTGTTGGAAAAGCAGGGCGGGGCACTGGGCAACAGTCGCCAGACTTACGCCCTGGGTTTATTGGCTCTATGGCACCCAAAATCGGAATCGAATATAGAGCAGTTACTGCAAACCTGGCCCGATAAAATTGTATTAGCCGATCCGAAAGTAGCACCCTTCGGCAGTGCCGCCCGGCAAGCGCTGCAAAGCCTGGATTTGTGGAAGAAAAAACAAACTCAATTAGCCCGGGCCCACAATGCCGGCCAAGCCTATTTAATGCTGGATTCTGGCAATGCCCGGTTGGGTTTTGTCGCCGCCAGCCAGATGCAAGCAGCTAGCCGCGATAACTACTGGTTGCTGCCGCAGCATTTGTACAAACCCATTGAACAGCAGCTGCTGATTCCCACCCAGAGTCGCCGGCCTAAAGAGGCACAATCCCTCGCTAACTATTTGCGTTCAGGGGAAGTGCAGGCGCAGTTATACCACTTGGGTTACGGTGTTTTACCGACTCAATATCAAAGTAGAGATGGAGGGAGTGGCTTATGAGTATCGCCGCTGCCGACTGGCAGGCCCTGTGGCTAACTTTAAAATTGGCCGGCTTAACCACCTTACTCCTGTTTATTATCGGCGTGCCCCTGGCCTGGAAATTGAGCCAATGGCAGAGCCGCTGGCGCCACGGTATCGAGGTATTAATTACCCTGCCGCTGGTACTGCCACCCACGGTGCTGGGTTTTTATTTACTGCTTTTATTTTCCCCCAACTATGCGCCCGGGCAGTGGCTGTCACACATTTTTGATGGCCCTTTGGTGTTTTCCTTTACCGGCCTTGTATTTGCGTCAGTAATTTATTCCCTGCCGTTTATGGTGCAGCCGCTGTTGGCCGCGTTTAATGCCAATGGTCAGCGCCTGACCCAGGCTGCCGCAGCGCTGGGTATACCGCCCTGGGCGGCACTATTAAAAGTTCTTTTGCCGGCGAGTCGCGCTGCTATTGTGGGTGCCTGCGCTTTAACTTTTGCCCATACCCTGGGTGAGTTTGGGGTAGTGCTGATGATTGGTGGCGCTATTCCCGGTGAGACCCAGGTAGTTTCTATTGCCCTTTATCAACATGTGGAGGCGATGGAATACGGTGCGGCGCACCGGCTGGCTTTGATGTTGATGGGAATTACTACCGTACTGCTACTCGCTGCCCGTTGGCTGGGACATAGATTGGCTCCGCGTGGATCAAACAACGAGCGCGCTAAACCGGTAATGGGGGTGCTGGGTTAATGGAAATCACCTTACCCCTATTCGGTACTGCGTCTACCACTTCTGATTCCACCGGGCTGAGTGTTGCAGGGCTGGTGACTTCGCTTAACGCTGCGACTCCCTGGCAATTAGAGCTGCCTGCCTCTGGGATTTTTGGCCTTACCGGTCCTTCCGGCAGCGGCAAGAGCACATTACTGGCTGCTTTGGCTGGCCAACGCCATTGCCGTGGCAATATCACTTTTGCCAATACGGTTTGGCAGCGCGGACGCCGCGCCCTGGCTACCCACAAAAGAACGCTTTCTTTGGGCTTTCAAGATAGCCGCTTGTTTGCCGGCCAGTCGGTGGCAGATAACCTGGCACTGGCCCGCCGTTACAGCCGTAGGCCACTGCCCGAGGAAGAGTGTGGTCGTCTGCTAAAGGCTTTTGGTATTGAACCGCTACTCCATCAGCCGGTGGAGTTACTCTCTGGTGGAGAGGCCCAGCGAGTGGCTGTATTGCGCCAGCTTTATAACAACGCGCCGCTGCATTTATTTGATGAGCCACTATCAGCGGTTGACCGCGCCCAGGTACTGCGGCGCCTATTGCCGACCCTACGGGATTTCTGGGCTCGATATCCGGCGCTGGTAATCTGGACCAGTCACGACTTTGATGAAATCCAGCTGCTGGCCCAGCGTTGTTTATGGATGGATTCTGCCAATTTGTCCGCACCACTTCCTTTACTTGAAGTTGCCCAGCGTCTGGATAGCCACGGCGTAGGGGATAGTTGTCGCAGCCGGATTGAAGCGCGAGTGGAATCCCTAAACGATGGTCTGCTCACTTTGGATTTAGGTGGGATTTCCATCTTTGCAGATAGGGTGGCAGGCCATTATCGCAAAGGCGATACCGTCGCTTTTCTGCTGGAAGCTGGAGATATCAGCCTCAGTGTAGAGAAGCCGGGCCTGTCCAGTATCCTCAATTGCCTGCCGGTAACTTTAGTTGCTAAGCAGAACCTTACCGATGGCCGCATTCGTTTACAGTTAGCCGCTGCTGATCAGGTGTTCTACGCAGATATTTCCCGTCTCTCCTGCGAGCGCCTAGAATTGCGTGAAGGCACTACCTACTTTGCCCAGTTTAAGGCCGGTAGTCTTGCCGGTTTGTAAGTAGTTCCAGGGCAATTTCTGAAAGTGCATTTCTTCAATCCCTAAAACCCCAGCAATTTTTTTGCTAAGTTTGAACATCTGCTAACTTAGTGGTGCTCCTATGGGCGTTGTGTTGGGAATTTCCCTCTTTAACGAGGGCGATAAGTTTTACCGGGAAAAAGCACAGGTCGAGGGCTTACCTGTAGCGAAAGCTGTGACCATTGAGGATCTACACCCAGTACTTACTCGCTGCATAGAAGAAGGCGGGCACAACTATCGAGTAAACCGCCTGGAATCGGGTGAGCTGGAAATTGCCGAGCTACTTGAGGATTGTGAGCCCTACCGGATCGATGCTTTCCGTTATCAGCTTCGCCGAAAGGGCGACGCTATCGTTATTCAATCTACTTACAAAGATGATGCCTTGTACTTTCATCTGGCTTGCCGCGCAGCCAGTGGGCAGAGAGTTAAGATAGATTTCCACGGCGAGCACCCGTTTTATAACTATGACTCCATAGCGGAATACCAGGGTGATGGTAACTATCATCTGGCCAATTTCTTCGACCTTCAATATTTGCCCGGTTATATCGAAGAGCACTGCCGGCGATTTATTCACTGCCCGGAGTACTGGTCTTTTACCTTCTTTATCCCGTATTTGGGCAAGGTAGAGCTGAATAACTACACTTCCGATCCAGAACAGCCTCTCTACCACCTCGATTTCTATTGCCCGGAGCGCAAGCTAAAAATCTTCCAGTCGGCGACTGAGAGAGAAGGCTCTTACTATTTTCGCGACGCTATCTCGGCAGAAAAGCTGGTGCAATTGCTAGAAGATATGGCGACAGAACTGCTGCCAGAGCTGCAAGAAGCGGGTGTTATGTCTTGCTTGAGCTGCTTTGAAGCTATCCATCAAGCCTACAGTGAAATTGAGAGCACCATTGAGACGGATGACAGTCTTGCCTCAGTTGCGGAGGATCTTGTTGGGTACCAACAGAGTATCTGCGGTAGACCTGTCCAATACGAAGTCACTGAAAATGCAGATGGATCTATTACTGTGCAGGCCTACTATTTTCAGCCGCCCATAGGTTACAACTATACGATTAGTGCTGAGGATATCGCAGGGGGCCATATCTATCTGGATAAGCTGCACGATTTAGATTTTTATGAGCAGATGTGTATAGCTATTGCCAGGCATCTATGCCCGACGATGCCAACCGTTGAAGACTTGGATGAAGTGACGATCTACTATCGCAGGGACACCGATAGACAGCTGATTTCCAGCCTGCTTGAAGGTTCGGATATAACACCGATATTGGTTCAGGTGAAATAAAAAAGGGGAGGTTAAACCTCCCCGCAACTGCGGTTTCCCGCCCGTGAGACCAAATTATGGATTGTAGAATTCGCCGTTCTTGCGCAGGTAGAACCAGTAGTTAACCACCAGGCAAACCGCGTAGAAGATAGCAATGCCTGCCAGAGCGTATTCCGGGGTGGTGGCTTTGATCTGCTCGCCGAAGACCTTGGGAATATAGAAGGCACCGTAGGCGGCAACTGCTGAGGTCCATCCCAATACCGGGCCTGCCTGCTCTTTCGGAAACACCATGGCGATGGTGCGGAAGGTAGAGCCATTGCCGATACCGGTAGCGGCGAACAGCACCAGGAACAGCAGGAAGAAGGGCAGGAAGAACTCTTCCGGAGTGGCTGAGCCGTAGGCGGCCTTCATGTAGTAAGCCACACCTAGGGCACTACCCACCATGATTGCAGCACAGATTTGGGTAACCAAGGCTCCGCCGATACGGTCGGAGATCCAACCACCTACCGGGCGAATCAGGGCGCCGATAAACGGACCCATCCAGGCGTACATCAGGGCGCTGGGGCCATTGTTGTTGATGGTATCGTGAGTCATAACCCCATCCACCATCACGTGGCTATATCCGAAGATCACCTTGATGGCCAGGGGGAAGGCCGCTGCGAAACCGATAAAGCTGCCGAAGGTCATGGTGTAAATGACACTCATCACCCAGGTGTGCTTGTTGTTGAAGATACGGTACTGACGCTGCAAGCTGGTTTTAATCTCACCGGGCAGCAGCTTCAAGCCGAACACGGTAGCGGCGATTACCAGTACCAGAACGATTTCCTTGGGCACCCCCCAGCCTGAACCGTTGGCCGCTTCGGGAAGCAACAGCCACAGACCTGTGATTGCGGTGAAGAGGCCGATTCCCAACATCATGGTCATCTTCAACATCGCGCCGATAGAGCTGCCCACATCCGGGGTGACTTCGTCGGTGCGCAGGTTGTTCATACCGAACCAGCCGACAAAGGCCAGTGGAACCAGGAACAGCAGCCATACAAAACCGGCATTTTGAATCCACGCTTCAGAACCGGCTGGTACTTTGCCAATCAGGGAGCCAGAGCTGCTCACCAGGGTCATGGGATCGCCGCCAGCAGCGCCGAAGGCACCGAAGGTCATAAACAGCGGTACCAGGATCTGCATGGTGGTAACACCGAAGTTACCCAAGCCCGCATTCAGGCCAAGCGCCAACCCTTGTTTTTCCTTGGGGAAAAAGAAGCTGATATTGGACATGGAAGAGGCGAAGTTACCACCGCCAATACCTGACAGCAGAGCCAGCAACTGGAATACCCACAATGGGGTCTCAGGATTTTGCAAGGCGATACCCGTGCCTAGGGCAGGGACCATCAATAGGGCCGTGGTAAAGACAATGGTGTTGCGCCCACCGAACAATCGAATAAAGAAACTACTGGGTATTCGAAGAGTAGCGCCGGTGAGGCCGGCAATTGCCATCAGGGTAAACAGATCGGCTTTGGCAATGGGGAAGCCAAGGTTGAGCATTTGAACGGTAATAATGCCCCAGTAGAGCCACACGGCGAAGCCGCACAGCAAACTGGGAATGGATATCCACAAATTCCGGTTTGCGATTTTTTTGCCCTTGGACTGCCAGAACTTGCTGTCCTCTGGGGCCCACTCGTAGATGTCAGACACGGCGGCCACTCCTCCTCGAAATGATTCGTCCGGCCACTATGGGCCGGGGCTTATCCCTGCTCAATTACCAACAGTAAGTAACCCCTTTGCCCCCGCGCGTAATAGCTACCCATTTGGGGGTAAGCGCAGGCACTGAGCCCTGTGTTAAAGTCACTGTTCAGAATTAGTACAACTTACAGCAATGAAGCAGGACACCCCATGACTTCTTCTGCCACGGTAATGATGGTTGATGACCATCCTCTGTTTCGTAAAGGTCTCAAGCAATTGTTTGCTATGGAGCCCAGCTTGGAGTTAGTAGCCGAGGCCAGTAGCGGAGAGGAAGCGTTGGAGCTGGCCAAACAGCATGAGCCGGACCTTATTCTGTTGGACCTGAATATGCGCGGTATGGATGGGCTGGATACCCTGAGGGCAATGCGCGCGGCCGATGTAGCTTCACGCATCGTGATACTGACAGTGTCCGATAACAACGCGGACGTGGTTTCCTGTATTCGCGCCGGTGCCGATGGCTACCTGCTCAAGGATATGGAGCCGGAAGATATTCTCGATCAGGTTATCCAGGCCACACACGGCAAGCTCGCTATCAGCCAGCGCCTGACCGAGATCCTCGCCTCCGCCCTGCGCAAGCCGGACAATTCCGGTGCGGATACCCTGTCGACGCTCACAAGTCGTGAGTACCAGATCTTGCAATTGATTGCCGATGGCCTCAGTAACAAGTTAATCGCCCGTGAATTGGATATCAGTGATGCCACTGTAAAGGTTCACGTTAAACACTTATTGAAAAAGTTGGGCATGCGCTCCCGGGTGGAAGCCGCTGTGTGGATGGTTAATCAGAAGCGACCGGAATCCCAAAACCGCAGCCACTAATTTGTCCCAGCCGCAAAGGAATGAAGTAAGAGATATTGTCCATGCCCACTATCGACTGCTGTAGCCAACCGGGCCTGATGCCCATCGAAAGCGCCCGCGAAAAACTTCTTGAGGCACTGAGCCCAATCAGTGGCACTGAGACTTTGCCCCTGGCACAAGCCGCCGGTCGAGTATTGGCTGAGGATGTTATCTCCACAGTAAACCTACCGCCTTGCGACAATTCTGCAATGGACGGTTACGCCCTGCGCTTTGAAGACCTGGCCAGTGGCTTGCCACTGGAACTGATCGGCAAATCTTTTGCCGGTGCACCTTTTGACGGTGTGGTGAACCCCGGCACCTGCGTGCGCATCATGACAGGAGCCGCAGTACCCGCCGGTGCAGATACGGTAGTGATGCAGGAAAATGTCGATGCCCAGGGGGAGTCGATACGAATAAATTGCGAAGTTCGCACTGGCGACCATGTTCGCCGCTGCGGTGAAGACGTGGCTGAAGGAGCTAGCCTGCTTAAGGCCGGAGAGCGCATCAGCGTTCCACATATTGCCCTGCTCGCTGCTGCCGGTGTGAGCACAGTGACTGTAGTGCGCAAACCGGTAATCGCACTTTTCTCCACCGGCGATGAATTGCGCCAGCCTGGCGAAGCCCTGGGTAAGGGCGATATCTACGATAGCAACCGCATTGCCCTGTTATCCGCCCTGGAACAGTTGGATCTGGAAATTTTGGATTTGGGTATTTTGCCCGATAAAAAGCAGGCCATCACCAATGCCCTGCAGCGAGCTTCCCAAGAGGCCGATGCCATTATTACCTCCGGTGGAGTTTCCGTTGGCGAAGCGGATTACACCCGTGAAGTGTTGGAAGAACTGGGAGAGATCAGCTTCTGGAAAGTGGCGATGAAGCCCGGTAAACCTTTTGCCTTCGGTTTCCTACAGGGAACCCCTTTCTTTGGCTTACCCGGTAACCCGGTTTCCGCCCTGGTAACTTTCTACCAGCTGGCCGTGCCCGCCCTGAGTGTGATGAAAGGCGATCAGTGGACTGGCCCGCAGACCTTACAGGCAAAACTGTTAAAACCGTTGAAGAAAAAGCCGGGCCGTACCGATTTCCAGCGGGGCGTTTATCGCAGTGATAAAAACGGGATATTGGTAGTAGAACCGGTTGGTACCCAGGGGAGCCATATTCTTTCCGGTCTTGCTGCTGCTAACTGTTTTATTGTTTTAGCGCGAGAGAGTGGCAGTGTAGAGGCTGGGGAGCAGGTGGTGATTGAGCCTTTGAGGGTGCCGTTGGGGTAGGTTTTTTATAGCTGCTTTCGTATTGGCTATGGGCTCGTATAAGCTATATCCAAATTAATTTGATTGAAATGGGTAAGGGCGATGAGGATTAGCTTCGCCCGTTGGGCTCGCTGCTCTGCGGCAGCTTTGCTGCCTCCGAGTCGAACCTGAGTTCGAACAAAACCCTGGGAGTTAACCATATACAAAAAAGCCCGCATAAGCGGGCTTTTTTGTATATGGCCCGCCCGAGAGGATTCGAACCTCTGACCTTCGCCTCCGGAGGGCGACGCTCTATCCAGCTGAGCTACGGGCGGTTTAATTGGCTATCTGTGCCAATGGGAGGCGGATTATACAGAAGCTGGGGGGCGGGTTAAAGGACATTCTGTTGGCTTATATAGTCTTTGGCAGGTGGCGATGCAGTGCTTATAATGCGCGGCGTAGGAGTTTGCGACGATATTTTGAACGTTTGTGGGCCAACTCACTTCGGTCCTTTTGGGGGAATATGATGAAGCGTATTTTGGGTATTGTGGCGGCATTGGCCGTCAGTGCGGCTACGGCAGTGGCCCAGCAGTCTGTTAATGAAGAAATCGCAGAGCGAATTGCTCCGGCAGGTGAAACCTGCATGAAAGGTAAAGAGTGTGCGGCGGCAGTAGCGGCAGCACCTGAAGGTGCTAGCGGCGGCGCTGCTCGCAGTGGTCAGGATATCTACAACGCAAGCTGCCAGACCTGTCACGCAATGGGTGTTGCAGGTGCGCCAAAATTCGGTGATGCCGCAGCTTGGGCACCCCGTATCGCCAAGGGCATGGATACTCTCTACAATAATGCCATCAATGGTATCAATGCCATGCCGGCCAAAGGCCTGTGTATGGACTGTAGCGATGACGAGATCAAAGCTGCTGTGAATTACATGGTGGATAACAGCAAGTAAGCTGTTTCTCTGTTGGAAAAAGGCCGCTCATTGAGCGGCCTTTTTTGTTTTCTGCTAAGCAAAATATCTCCTCGTCTAACCAGCCTCATTTTCTGTAATTTTCAAGTACGACTTGTACCTTCCAATGAAATTATAGGTATTACCAAAAAAAGCTGTCTTAAATGACAATTGGATAATTTGCTGGTAGGTAATTAGTAATTAGCAGTTATTCGACATTTAATCCCCCCTGATGCGCAAACTCTGTATTATCCGTGTCTGTTTGTAAGTCAGATGTATATAACAACATAAGGATATTGAGCATGAAGTTGGGGAAGCTTCTTTCATTTATTATTCTTTCATCTTTTTTGACTGCCTGTGGTGGCGGTGGCGGTGGAGGTGGTGATTCTCGTACAGATAGTGATGTTAATAACTCTAGCAATGGTGGCGGTGGCTCCAATAACGGTGGCTCAGGGGGGAGTGGCTCAGATAGTACTCCGGATGAAATTAGTTTTTTAGATATTGAAAATGCTCTTCCTGAAACATTAATAACTTCATTACCAGTAATAGTTACTGGAATTGATACCGCGGTTCTTGTTGAAGTATCTGAGGGGGAATTTTCTATCGATGGCCAAGATTTTTCCTCTGAATCTCGTAATATAGAAAATAATCAAACTCTTGTAGTTCGACTTATATCTCATGTTGAGCTGGGGGGCGTAGTTTCTTCTGATATTAATGTTGGTGACTTCATGACAACATTCAATGTCACGACTAAGGGGGATTTGAGTAATCCATCTGTGCGTATAGACTTTCCTGTGAAAGATGGAGTTTATTTATTTGATTCTGAGCTCACAGTCAGTGGTGTGGCTGAAGATGATAATGGCATAGAAAGGATAGAAGTTAACGGAGTTCAAAGTGATTATGACAGTGAATCAAAAAAATGGCATGCCACTATTCCTCTAGTTGAAGATGGCTCTACCCAGATAAAGGTAGATGCTATTGATATTTACCAGAACCGAGAGGAAGTTTCTGGCGTTGAAGTGTATACGAATAAAGGCTATGAGCGTCTGCCAAGAAAAGGGTTTGCTTATTCTTCCTCCAACGGAGGAGAATTGTTATTTGGTAGCCCACTGAGCAGGTATAACCTTGGAAGCAAAACATTTATTTCAGTTGAAGTCGATGATTGGATTCAGAGCTTAGAGGGTTTTGTCTACGATCAGGCGAATGATTTTGTTGTTGGCTATATCAATGGATCTATCTATAGGTTAGATAATTTTTCAGCTGAGTCAAAACAGTCTGAGTTGTATTCTGGAGAATTAGGGGAAGAAATTTTTGACTTGGTGTTTGATAATTCCAAATCTAACATTTACTTCTTGAAAAAAGATGATGGGAATTATTCACTAGGGAAATTGGAGCTGGCAACAAATGCTGTTTCTGTTATCAAGGATGACCTCTTGAATGGTGATCGCTTTCAGCGAGTGACGGCTCTTCAGTGGGCTAATGATCAGTTGGTGTTTGCAACTAATAAAAGTTCTAGTGGAGAATCTGGAGCTGCATTGTTTTCTCTGAATATTCAAGATAGTACTGTTGTTGAACTGACTAGTTTTGGGCGCCATGTAGATTTTCCAATAGCATCTATCGAAGATTTAATTTATCGCCCCTTAGATGATAGCTTTGTGTTTATTGGTAGGCCCTACCGTATATCAAACTTTGTTAGATCAACATATGAAGAGGGTGAAATTTATCAATGGGAAGTTTTAAGTAATAGTTTAACGAAAGTCGTTGGTGTTAACTCTCTCGAGCCTTTCAATTTAAATTTGAGTGAAGCAAAAGTGGTTGAGAAAGGAGATTCTACTAATCTTTTATTAACAACCGAAAGTTCTGATGAGATATTTGAGGTTAATCTGACCTCTGGTGAAGTTGAGCAATTGACAGAACCATTTCGGGGTGTAGGGCCTCAGCTAGTTGCAGAATCTGTACTTGAACCACTCATTTATAGTAGCGAGGAGAAAAAGCTATACCTAACTTCCTCTTCAGCAGAAAGAGATACAGCGGGGAAAATTATTTCTGTTGACCCACAGTCTGGAGAGCGATCAGTCATTACTGGCCCTGAAAAAGGCACTGGTCCGTCTTTTTCCTTTATTTATGATTTAGCTTTTGGTGGCACAGGGTCGCTTTATGCTCTTGATGGGCATCGGGACGAATTTTCCCTAATTCATGTAGATATCCCATCGGGAAACCGAACTCTAATAAGTGACAATAACAGCTCTGACGCTCTAGTTTTAACTGATGCTGTTGAGGTGGAAATTGATCAGGTTAATGAGCGTGCTTGGGTAATTTCAGATTTAGGGCGGCTAACCTCTATTTCTCTGGAAACAGGGGAGAAAACTGATCTTAAAGATACTCTTGGCCAACTCACCGGTTCAGGTAGCTGGGTGAATATTGAAACTATGGCTATGACAAAGGATGGGCAATACCTTTATTTATTAGGATATTCTTCTTGGAGTCAGCCGATTTCACGCGAAGTGTATACTGTAGATGTTGAGACTGGATCTATTGTCATGACCTCCCGTTTTAGTGATTCAAGTGAGCTTACGGGAAGTGTGGACATGATATTGAGTGCGGATGAAGAAACATTAATATTCGTTCATAGTTATGCTGGAGACGGGCTTAAATCTATCCCTGTGGATTTTTCCGCCCCACTAAAACATACCCCGTTAAATAGTTCACATAAGCTGGCTAGTATCGCGCTTGATCCAGATTCTGGATATCTATTTGGGTTGGATTTGAATACAAACTCAATATTGGAAATTAATCCTGAGAGTAATATGGCTACCGCTATCTCGTATTGATTTGATTGACTTAAGGTCAGGATATACGCCGTTATATCCTGACCAATATGTACAGCCTCAATCAAACATACTCAACAAAGATCCTAAAGTTTCCTCTCCCTTCGCCTGATTCTGCTCCGGCGTCGCCTTACCAAATCCTTCCAACAACACATCTTCTTCCGGCAATTCGTCAATAAAGCGACTGGGTGTGGTGTCCTGGGTTTCGCCGAACTGTTTGCGCTTGCCCGCCAGGGTCATGGTAAGGGTGCGCTGGGCGCGGGTAATGCCTACGTAAGTGAGGCGGCGCTCCTCTTCGATATTGTCGTCTTCAATACTGTTGCGGTGGGGAAGTAAGTTCTCTTCCATACCGATCATAAATACGTGGGGGAATTCCAGGCCCTTGGCGGCGTGTAGGGTCATCAGGCTGACCTTATCGGTGGCTTCCTCTTCTTCCTGGCGCTCCAGCATATCCCGCAGGATCAGTTTGGAGATGGCCTGTTCCAGGCGAATATCCTGCTCCAGCTCGTCGTCGGTGCCCTCCATAATTTTGTTGAGGCTTTCCAACAGCCAATACACATTCTCCATGCGCTTCTCGGCCACTTTCTCGCTGCTGGCGTTTTGCGATAGCCAGCCGGCGTAGTCGATATCTTCCAGCATCTCGCGCAGGGCGCCATTGGCAGTGGTATCGCGACAGTTGCGCTGTACCCCTTCGAGCCACAGGGCAAAGCGATTCAGGCGTTCGTAGCCCTGCTCGTTGATATGCTCCTTAAAGCCCAATTCCGAGCAGGCTTTGAACATGGAAATCTCGCGGCCCTTGGCGTAGTTGCCCAGGGCTTCCAGGCTGCTGGTACCTATTTGGCGACGTGGGGTATTGATAATGCGCAGGAATGCGTTGTCATCATCCGGGTTTACCAACAGGCGCAGATAGGCCATCACGTCTTTGATTTCGGCGCGGGCGAAGAAGGAAGTACCGCCGGACATCTGGTAGGGAACCTGGTGCTCCTGCAATTTCATTTCGATCAGGCGCGCTTGGTGGTTGCCGCGATAGAGCACTGCAAAATCCATAAACTTGCAGCCGCGACGGCTCTTCTGCAGAAATATCTCGTTGGCGACCCGCTCCGCTTCCTCATTTTCATTGGCCACCTTGAGCACGCGGATCTCCTCACCCAGGCCGCGATCGGACCATAATGCTTTGTCGAATTCGTGAGGATTGTGGGCGATCAGGTGGTTGGCCACTTTGAGGATGCGGCTGGTGGAGCGATAGTTCTGCTCCAGTTTGATCAGGCGAAGGTTGGGGAAGTCGGTCTTCAGCGCACTCATGTTCTCCGGGCGCGCGCCGCGCCAGGCGTAGATAGACTGATCATCGTCTCCCACCACTGTGAGGCCGCCGCGCCCGCCCACAAGCAGCTTTACCAGCAGGTACTGGGAGTTGTTGGTGTCCTGATATTCGTCCACCAGCAGGTAGCGAATCTTCTTGCGCCAGCGTTGCAGCAACTCCGGGTCTTTGTCGAACAGCTGTACCGGCAACAGGATCAGGTCGTCGAAGTCGACGGCATTGTAGGCCTTGAGGGCTTCACAGTAGCGATCGTAGGCAATGGCGATGGCCTGCTCGCCGGGGCTCTGTGCCTGCTCCAGGGCACGGCGCGGGGTGAGCATATCGTTCTTCCAGTTGGAGATCTGGTTCTGTACCCGATCCAACAGGTCTGTATCCAGGTCGCCATCCCTGAGCATCAGCTCCTTGATCAGGGCGCGGGCGTCTTCCGCATCGAAGATGGAGAAGCCGGGCTTAAAGCCGGCGGCGCGGTATTCCTTACGCAGGATATTAAGCCCAAGGTTGTGAAAGGTGGATACGGTGAGACCGTGACTCGCCTTGGACCGCTTGCCATCCGGGCCTGCCAGCAGTTTGCTGACCCGCTCTTTCATCTCCCGTGCCGCCTTGTTGGTGAAGGTGAGGGCGGCGATATTGCGCGCGGCGTAGCCACACTGCTCGATCAGGTAGGCGATCTTGCGGGTGATTACGCTGGTCTTGCCGGAGCCGGCACCGGCCAGCACCAGGCAGGGGCCATCGACATACTTCACGGCTTCGGATTGGCGGGGATTGAGCTGGGTCATAGATGGGGCTGCATCTTCGCGTCGCGGAAAAGCGGGAGATTCTAGCAGCCTTGGCTCGAATCATCCCAGTACCAGTGCGAACCACCGGCCACACGTATACTTTGCCCTTGGGATTGGCTATAACTGCGCCTTATTCCCTGCTTGTGTAACCCCATGCAACAACCCATCGCCGGCTATCACCTGGATGAAGAGAATCACTGGGTGGCGGAGCTCGCCTGTGGCCACTTTCAACATGTACGCCACAATCCCCCTTGGACCAACCGGCCCTGGGTAGTCACTGAACAAGGGCGCGAGTCCATGCTGGGATTCCAGCTCAATTGCAAGAAATGCGATGAGGGTGCACCGCCCGATACGCTCGAAAAGGTTGTATAGCCATGACAAAACTTTGGGTCGATGCCGACGCCTGCCCAGTCGCCATCAAGGAAATCCTGTTTCGCGCCGCTGAGCGCACAGCCACAGAACTGACACTGGTTGCTAACCAAGCGGTGCGGGTGCCGCCGTCGCGCTATATTCGCTCCGTGCAAGTGACAGCGGGTTTTGATGTGGCAGATAACGAGATAGTGCAGCGCTGCGAGGCGGGGGACCTGATTATTACTAGCGATATCCCACTGGCAGCAGAGGTGATCGACAAGGGTGCTGAAGCCCTTAACCCCCGTGGGGAGCGCTATACCAAGGCCAATATCCGCGCGCGTCTGAATATGCGGGACTTTATGGATACCCTACGCTCCAGCGGCGTGCATACCGGCGGACCACCGGCCCTTAGCCAGGCGGACCGCAAAGCTTTTGCCGATCAGTTAGATAGATGGCTGGCAAAGAGTCGCAAGTAACTTTAAGGAGAATTGCCGTGGATAATTTGAGACTGAAGCCAATGGAAGAGTGGCAATTCCCAACATTGATGTCTTGGCTACCTGATAGGGAGCAGTGCCAACAGTGGGGTGGTCCTGATTTCAGGTTTCCGTTCGAGGGGAGGTCCTTCTTGGAGGATTGTCGCTGGCCGGAGTTGCCTAGCTACGCACTTCAGGGCAGCAGCGGTGATGTGCTGGCTTTTGGGCAGTATTACCAACACCTGGGTCGCTGCCACTTAAGTCGTTTAATTGTCTCGCCTAATCATCGCGGAGCCGGATTAGGGCGTTCGCTGGTAGTACAGCTTGCGCAAACAGGAGCCAGAGCCCTGGATGCAATCGAGTGCTCTTTATTTGTCCTGCGTACTAATCTAGCGGCACGGACTCTCTACGAGAAATTGGGCTTTGAGGAAGCGGCTTACCCAGGGCAGCGAAAATGGCTGGATCAGTGCGATTTTATGGTCGCACCATCTAAAGGTTTTCAGCAGAAACAAAATATTGAATAGCGAATATTCCATGCCTGAATTAATACAACCCATGACAGAGCGCTTACAGCTGCGCCAGTGGCGAGAGGAAGATAAGCCTGAACTTGCCGAAATGAATGCCGACCCCAGGGTGATGGAGTTCTTCCCCTCATTGCTGACGCGACAGCAGAGTGACGCCGGTGTGGATCGTAGTATTGCGCATATTGAGAAGTACGGCTGGGGCTTTTGGGCCTTGGAGCTGAGAGAGACCAAAGAGTTTCTTGGATTTGTCGGTATGAAAAATGTGACTGAAGATTTGCCCTTCACTCCAGCGGTAGAGATTGGCTGGCGCTTGGCCTTTCCCCACTGGGGAAAAGGCTATGCCAGTGAAGCTGCACAAGCATCTTTGGATGTAGCTTTTAATACCCTGAATCTCAGCGAAGTCGTTTCTTTTACTGCGCTACAAAACCTTCGTTCCCAGCGGGTGATGGAGCGGCTGGGTATGCGGCGGGATTCTCTCGTCTTTGAACATCCACTGGTCCCCAGCGAAAGCCATCTGCAGCGGCACTGCCTTTATCGCTTAAGTGCTGATGATTGGAAAAAATCTTGATGTGATTAGCTTCAGTTAGCTCGGGAACCATTACTTTTTCTTGGGTTCGGAGAGGGGGTGAATATGAGGTTCACCCCCTTTTCAACAATAACCAAGCAAATATAGCCCCACCATTAATTTCAGGTGAGGGCAGGGAGTTCTCGCTATGGGTTGTCTTAAATCGGCCTTTATAACGGCAACTGGTTTTCTGCTAGCGACTTTGCATATCGGCGTGTCCGCCGAACCTTTACTTAAAGTTAGTAAACGCCCTGATGGATCAACGCTTTACTGGTCTTTAGAGCAACCATCGGCTAACGGGAAATATGGCTTGTTTCTGATAGCCCAGGGATCTGGCTGCCTGCCAGCTGTTAAAAATACTACTATCCAACAGGCTAAAGAGTTAGTGGCAGGATATGCTGTTTTATTGGTAGAAAAATATGGTGTAACTCACTCTGACAGCCCGGAAGAGCAATTTAAAGATTGTTCCAAAGAGTATGTAGCTAACCATACTGTTGAGCAGCGTGCGGTAGATGTAGAGCAGATTGTCGACGAACTGCGCGGGGCTGATTGGTGGAATGGCAAGCTGGTCTTGTTCGGCGGTTCCGAGGGTGGTGATCTTGTTGCACGACTGGCGCCGAGGCTAAATCCCGATGCGGCAGTGGTCTTTTCAAGTGGATTGGGGGAATCCTTTGCTCAAGTGCTAAAGAGTTTGGTTCCGCCCCACGTAGCTAAAGAGGTAGATGCTAAACTCGCCTATGCCCGAGCTAACCCAGAAAGCGCGGAAGTCTGGGGTGGAAACTCTATGCGTTGGTGGGCCGATGTCGTCGATCGGGTACCAGTTAACGATTTATTGAACAGCCATGCCCCCGTATTATTGATCCAGGGTACAGAAGATAAATCTGCCCCGGTCAGTTCCGGCCGAGCAGCACGAGATGCCTACGCATCAGCCGGACGTTGTGAGCTGACTTATTGGGAGTACCCCGGTTACGATCACTATATGACGGATAAGGATGGTGTAAATCACCGGGGAGAAGTTTTTGAAAGAATTTCTGGATGGATCAAAAAGACTGCACTAAATGGAGCTCCCGGGTGTATCTCTGATGCCGGTAAAAGTTGAGACTGATCAATGAATGTAAGAATCCAATTAGCCGCAATAGTGATGGCCGCTTATTCCAGTTTTTCGGCAGCGGAAAACTATGCTGTCTTACCACAACTGGAAACCTACAAGGTACCAGAATCCTGGCGTCAGCCAGTAGCGCCTCTAAAGATTGCAGGTAACACGTGGCAAATAGGTACCGAGGGAATTACCTCACTGTTATTAAAAGGCAAAGAGGGATCGATTCTAATTGATGGTGGCATGGAGCAGACGGCTGAGCATTTATTGGAGAATATGCGCAGGTTGGGAGTCGCCCCCTCGGATCTCAAATTAATCTTGCACAGTCAGGCCCATGCAGACCACATAGGTTCCTTAGCGGAGCTAAAACGCGTAACTGGTGCACAGGTGGTAACCAATGCCGAGTCAGCGGTGTTAATGGCTCGCGGTGGTGCCAATGATATTCATTTTGCCGACGAACTTTTATATCCGCCAATAAAGGCGGATCGTATCCTGCACGATGGCGAGCAAGTGGTTCTAGGGGATTTGCGTCTACGCGTACATTTTATCCCAGGCCATACACCAGGCAGTATGGCCTGGACCTGGGAAGACAAAGTTGATGGTAAAACTAAAGATATAGCTTATGTGGATAGCCTTACAGCGCCCGGTTATCAACTGATTGATAACCGCCGCTACCCCAATATCGTAGAGGACTTCCGCACAAGCTTTGCCCGTGTGCGGGATTTACCTTGTGATTTACTACTTACCCCTCATGCACCTGCCAGCGGCTGGGAGTTTAAAAACAAAGCTATACAGAAAAAATCAGTAAGCTGTCATCAATATGCAGAGAAAGCGGAAGAAAAATTAAGTGAAAAGCTGGAAGCTGAGAAAGATCCAGCTGACTAGATATTTGCGCTACAAAACATGGCTCGACATATTAGTGCCGGGCCAAAAATTGATGCACCTTTGGCACAAGATAGAAATACATTAGTGGGACCAGAATAACGGTCATTATTAGCGCTTTTAAACCAATTGCAATTTGCAATTCCAGTGCCTGCATCCCTAGAAGTAATAGAGTAACAATAGGGTAAACCAATGCCCAGATGCACAGGGCGTGCAGTATCGGTTTCTTCATTTGTTCAACTCCTCCATAAATTTAGAAATTGTCTTAAAATACCCGGGTAAGATTTTCTGTAAAAATTGTTTTCCACTCTTGGATAGTGCTACACATTTTGCCCTACCATCGCTGGAGTCTGCTTCCATAACGATGAGCTCATCTTCCACCATACTTTTGAGGGTTCGCGTCATTACCGGTCGAGAAACATCGATGCGCTCTGCGATTTCTGAAGCCAGCAAACTATCTCTTTGAGGCTCCCGGTCGATAACGATCATTACCAGGAAGCGCAGCTGGGAGGTTCCGTGTTCAGAAAAATACCCCTCCAGCTCCCGCAATAACAGACTCGCATCCCGCATCATGGTAAGGGCGCCCTGAATGGCAGCGGGATCTTTTACAGAAAATCGCTTGGAATATCCCTCAACCATCTGTTGTGAGGGAAGTTCTTTGAGAAAAAACATAAGGATATTAAGCTAACCTCTCCAGTTTATTGATCTCCACAGGCTCTTTTAGCCACTCTTTATAGGCTTCGAATATCGGGGTGATGTAGGGCATAGTGTAATGCTTATCGAGATCTTCCTGACTGCGCCACTCCTCGTATAAAAACAAGTTTTCCCCGTCCTCGTGTACTGCAAACTTCAGGCAGCCCTCTTCCTCCAATGTATTAGCCACTATGGACAGGATGGCCTGCTTGGCTTGGTCAAAGAACTCTGTCTTGGGAGAAATCTTGGCAATAATGAATAAATTTATAGCCATAAACGTCACTCTCTATGGAATTTAGTTATCATGATAATCAAATGGGGTGGATTGTCAAACTACTTGTGGGTCAGTTTAATGTAAGGAGTGGAGGAGAACAGTCGGTTTACTTAACATTGTAGAGATAGCAGTGGCTCAACTAGGAGCCACAGAAATGAAGATTGCACGAAACTAGTAATGAGCTACCTTGGAGTGGCAAAATAAACTTGGCGCTTGTAAAGCTTACGCCACTGGATACCGTCTTCTGATTTCCATATGTCATTATTTATTCCCTCACCCTGACCCCCAATAAGTAATAGATGGTCACCATTGCTCACTATTTCGTGAGAGCCTCTGGCTGAGAAGGGGGCGGAAGAGGTTTCCAGAGTCCAGTTAACCCCATCCATAGAAGACCATATATCATTGGTATATTCCGCCATTTCTGTGTCCCATCCCCCAATTAGCCATAGCTTATTCTTAAAGGCTACAAATTGGTGATCGTAACGAGTATTAAAGATTGGGTTAAGCGTTTCTTTTGACCAATTGATACCATCGGTAGATGACCACATGACATCATCTGAACCTAAGTCCCCTTTTCCTCCAAAAACCCAAATTTTATTATTGAAACTGAGTGCCTGATGAAAGTGGCGAGATATAAATGGAGGGTTATCTGTGACAAGTGTCCAGTTAATACCATCTATTGATGACCAGATATCTTTTTTTCCTGTATCGCCATAATCTTCGGTACCTCCAATAAGCCATAGCCGCTCATCGTAACTTATGAGTTGATGGCCGAATCGGGCTGAGAATCCAGGAGTCTCTGACTCTAACTTCCAATCTATTCCATCAATAGATGACCAAACGTCATTCTTTAATCCGTGAGATTGCTCGCAACATGCTCCGTCATTACCTCCAACTAACCACATTTTTTCATTGTGGATCGCGACTTGATGTCGATAACTGAAAGGGAAATTTGGACTGTCTGTCGCTAGTGTCCAATCTGCCCCGTTACTAGATGACCAGATATCATTCTTTGAACTTCCAGAACCACCAATAATCCAATATTTATTTTTATAATAAATAGCTTGATGTTGTGTTCTTGGCGGTATCTCATCAGTTTTTGTGTGTTGTTGCCAATTCACACCATCTATAGATGACCAGATGTCATTTCTTAACCCACTAAACATACCACCTGACCGACCGCCAATTAACCATATTTTTCCGGTAAAACTAATAGCTTGATGGTTTTCACGGGATGAAAAAGGAGTACTTTCGGTTTCTTGCTGCCATCTAACTCCGTCTGTTGATGACCAAATATCGTTTATATTATTTGGGCTGCCACCTTCACTGCCACCAATTACCCAAAGCTTATTGTCATGGGATACTAGTTGGTGGTCTTCTCTCGCCATAAATGGGGTCTCTTCTGATACCTGTTTCCAATGTTCTCCATCCTCTGATGACCAAATTTCACTCTTTGTGAAATCAAATCCCAGGGCGCCGATCATCCATAGTTTATTGTTGAAACTAATTGTTTCTGCTGCCCATCCGATTAAGAATGAGGGGTCTTCTGTAACAAGAGTCCATGTGACTCCATCAGTAGACGACCATACATCATTGTGAAAATTGTCCCCTGTTGAATCTCTATACGCACCACCAATGATCCATAATTTATCATCGTGAGTAATAAACCTCTGTGTAATGCGACTCGGAAAATTGGGATTATCCGTAACCAGTTCCCAGGTAATGCCGTCATCTGATGACCAAATTTCATTATTTTCAGGGTTACTAATAGGACTTAGAACAACCCATAATTTATTATTGTATACGGCGGCTTTAGGGGACCAGGCTAGAGGAAAAGGTGCATTTTTGGTTTGTAGTTCCCAAATAATTCCATCACTACTGGACCAGATATCATTTTGGTACTCCAAACCATCATAACCACCGATGAGCCAAAGTTTTTCTTTAAAAGCTATTACCTGGTGTCCCTCTCTCCCAGAAAATTCTGATGTAGTTACTGTGACAGAGGCTTTTGAAGTATCAGAAACAAGATTGTAGAAAGCTGGCTGGGAGAGAGTGGCAGCTGTATCGGTAACTATTTGACCGTTGATAGTACTTAACTGCCCATTTTTACAAGTATTATAGCTTTCTAGATTACACTCATTCTCAGCGCTACGATAAAATAAGATATTGTCATCTGACTCAGAAAACTGAATTTTAGTATCAGATTTGCCTACCCACGCAGTCATACTGATTGTTTTTATTTCAGAGTTAACTTGATAGCTAGATGAAGCGGAAAAGTATTGATTGTCCTGATCTATATTTGCCGTTATGGTAGCTGAGCCTGCGGCTATAGCAGTGATTAAGCCTTCTGAATCAACAGTGACTATTTCTGGATTATTAGAACTATAAGCGATTAAGCCTGAGCCTTGCCCAGTTGCAGTATTTTGTAAACTGTCGCCAAGATATAAATCAATTGAACCAGTGTAGGCGAATGTCAAATTTTGTTGGCTCAACGATGAGTCAGACTTCTCACCACCACCACCACCACCACCACCACCACCACCACAGCCAGTTAAAAAAATACTAATAAATATAGTGATAAATAATGATAAAATGGGGTTAATTTTTATTTTTATCATCGACTCGTCCTTTATGAGTACGTACTTACGTATTAATTAGAGCTAATTTTATATAGAAAATAATAACAGTATTTAGATACTGATTTTAATCCTAAATATTGATAGGGATTGGAAAGGGTTAATAACTATCTACTTTATAACTCAGGTTTTTGACTAGTTTGATAAAGCAATTACATTTCTTCGGTCGAGATTTCTATAGGCTAGTGCCTCAGCAATTTGAGTAGTACTTATATGTTCAAAATTAGTGAGGTCTGCCAGGGTTCGAGCTACTTTAAGGACCCGATGGTAACTACGCGCGGATAGCCCCAGCTTTTCTACTGACTGGCGTAAGAGGTGCTTTTCCTTTTCCCCCAAGGCACAGTGCTTTTCCAGCTCTGCGCCTTTTAACAGGTTATTTGTCTTACCTTGCCGCTGTATTTGTTGCTGGCGTGCGGCACAAACTCTCTCTCTCACGGTATCGGAAGTTTCTCCGGGAGCTGAATCCTGCAGTTGGACTGCATTCATAGCGCCCACCTCTACCTGCATGTCGATACGATCTAATAGCGGGCCCGAGAGCTTGTTGCGATATCGATCTATCTGGTCTGGGGTACAGCGACAGCGAGGCTCGCCTAAATAGCCACAGGGGCAGGGGTTCATAGCCCCGACCAGTTGAAAGTGAGCGGGATAGGTGACTTGGGCTCGCGCGCGGGAGATACGCACTTCACCATTCTCCAGGGGTTCCCGCAGTATCTCCAGAGCGTGCCTGGGAAATTCGGGCATTTCATCGAGGAATAGGACTCCCCGGTGCGCGAGGGATATCTCACCGGGCCTTGGGGTGCTGCCACCACCCACCAGCGCCGTTGGTGAGGCGCTATGGTGCGGGGCCCTGAAAGGGCGCAGGCTCTGGTGGGGTAGGCCTGCGCTGGAGTAAACGCTCGCTACTTCTAGTGACTCTTCGGTTGTCAGCGGGGGCAATATGCCCGGCAGGCGGCTGGCCAACATGGTTTTGCCGGTGCCGGGAGGGCCGTAAAAAAGCAGATTGTGGCCGCCGGCTGCTGCCACCTCGAGAGCGCGGCGGGCCTTTAGTTGACCGCGCACATCGGCTAAGTCCGTGCACAGGTGCTCTTCGGTAATAGGCTCTGCAACAGCTTTGGGCATAGATTCACGCCCATGAAGTTCGGCGCAAACTTGCAGCAGGGAGTTGGCAATGCTGACTTCGCCGGTTGCCAGCGCGGCTTCCGCACCGTTTTCCCTAGGCACAATGAGTTTACGGTCTTCATTGGTGCAGGCTACGGCTGCCGGTAAGCTACCACTTACTTCCCGCAAGGCGCCAGTGAGTGCTAGCTCGCCAATAAATTCATAACGTTCCAGCGTTTCGGTGGGAACCTGTCCCGAGGCGCTGAGAATACCGATGGCGATGGCCAGATCGTAGCGGCCACCTTCCTTGGGTAAGTCGGCGGGGGCGAGGTTGACGGTAATACGGCGCTGGGGGAAGTCGAAATGGCTGTTGATTAGGGCGCTGCGCACACGGTCGCGGCTCTCCCGCACCGCCGCTTCCGGTAAACCCACAATATGAAAAGCAGGGAGTCCATTTGCCAGGTGGGTTTCTACGGTAACCAGAGGTGCAGAGACCCCGAGCTGAGCTCGGGAGTAGGTGACTGAGAGGCTCACGATTTCATCCTTGAAGTGGCTCCCTGGGCTTAGTCCTTGGCGGCGCTGTCTCGCTGCGCCAGGGCTTGCTCCAGCATTTCGACCTTATCTTCGAGTCGTGCCAGCTTTTCCCGGGTCCGGCGCAGTATCTCCACCTGGGTGTCGAACTCTCGCTGGGAGACCAATGGCAATTTATCCAGTGATACCTCCAGAGCACTGCGCAGGTCACTGGTCACCACGGCGCCCTGTTGTTGTAGCTCTTTCAGCAGCTGTTGCAGTTTATCTGCTGCCACGGGCATTTCCTCGCTAAATAAGATGGATATGAATAGCACGGGATTGTAACCCAGTGCATTTTTTGGAAAAAGCAGCCTAACAGCGCACCGTTCTGAGCGCACCTTAATCTTTACCTCCCCACTTCAGTGCAAAGGAAGAAAGGTAGTTCCATGTTGGTGCAACACTTTGCCTCCGAGTTTCTATTCGTACGAATTTTACTAATTCAATTACTCCTAACTTATTGATTTTGCTTGCGGTTGCAGTGTTGGCATCAAGTCTGCAAACAATCTGTGCAGGTGTCCCATTAACGATCATTGGGAGTCTGGGAAAGTAGCAGTTCACGAGACGCAAGCGACCCTCTGTCACACCCGACAGTGAAGGACTGATTGCAGGCGGCGCCATAAAAGCACTCGAAAAAACAGCTTCAAAAGCCTTGGAGGATTAAAGTGGAAAATAAAATGTATAAAGTTGCCACTCTCGTCACCGGTGCCGTTCTCGCACTGGGCGCTGCAAATTTATCGATGGCTGCCGAGGGCGGTCCCAGCATTAGTGCCAATGTAGGTCTTGTTTCTGACTATAGATTTCGTGGTATTAGCCAGACTGATGGAGGCCCCGCATTACAGGGGGGTGTCGATGTCGATTTTGGAAACGGCATTTATATTGGCACCTGGGCATCCCAAGTGGATTTTGATTACGAGACTGATCAAACCGACTATGAACAGGATTTTTACGGCGGTTATAGTGCGGATATCAATGACAGCGTTAGCTTTGATGTTGGCTACATTTATTACGCCTATCACGGCGGAAGTGAAGATGAAGATTATCAGGAAATATACGGCAGCCTGAGTTTTTCAGATTTAACATTGGGGTTTGCCTATTCCGATGACTATTGGGCGGATACCGGTGAGTTTTATTACCCTTATGCGGAATATAGTTTCGCTCTTCCCTCAGATTTTTCTCTCGATCTACATCTGGGATTAAACCTTTTTGAAGAAGAAGGTTTTCTCGATGAATCTGATTCCTATATCGATTACTCCGTTTCCCTCAGTAAAGAATTTGGCGGCTTGAGCCTGAGCGCTTCTTTCGTGGGCACCGATGTCAGCGATAAAGAGTGCTACGAGACCGACTGGTGCGAACCTACATTGCTCGCTGGCGCGACTTATACCTGGTAATACAAAAGGGCCTTCGCTAATACGAGGGCTCGTTTTTCTTTAGGGGAATACCATGAAATTAATCACTGCAATCATTAAACCCTTCAAGCTGGATGCTGTGAGAGATGCCCTGCGGGAGTCGGGGGTTAATGGTGTAACGGTCACTGAAGTGAAGGGCTTTGGTCGCCAAAAAGGGCATACGGAATTGTATCGCGGCGCAGAGTATGTGGTGGATTTTCTTCCGAAAACCATGCTGCAAATAGCGGTGGCAGATTCGCAACTGGATGCGGTTATCGAAGCAATTGGTTCCAGCGCGCAGAGTGGCAAGATCGGTGACGGAAAAATATTTGTCGCAGAGCTTGAGCAGGTCGTGCGCATACGTACCGGAGAAACCGGTAATGCAGCAATTTAATTAAAAACCGAAAACATAATTTTAATAAATATCCAGATTTGAACGGAGAGGAATATGGAGAACCAAATTTTTCAATTGCAGTATGCAATTGATACTTTTTACTTTCTGATGTGCGGCGCCTTGGTGATGTGGATGGCCGCCGGCTTTTCCATGCTGGAAGCCGGCTTGGTGCGCTCCAAAAACACCACAGAAATTCTCACCAAGAATGTGGCCCTGTTTGCGATTGCCTGCATTATGTATCTGCTGACTGGCTACGCCATTATGTACGATGGTGGCTGGGCTCTGTCTGGTATTGAGGCATTTAGTCTGGAAGGTGTCCTCAGCGATTCAGCTGAAAATGGTTTCGAAGGTGACTCCGTTTATTCCGGGGCTTCAGACTTTTTCTTCCAGGTAGTCTTTGTCGCTACCGCCATGTCCATTGTTTCCGGTGCGGTTGCCGAGCGTATGAAGCTGTGGAGCTTTCTGGCCTTTGCAGTAGTTTTGACTGGCTTTATCTACCCGCTGGAAGGTGCCTGGACCTGGGGCGGCAAAGAGGTCTTCGGCCTGTACAACCTGGGTGATCTCGGTTTCTCTGATTTTGCCGGTTCCGGCATCGTGCATATGGCGGGTGCAGCGGCTGCGCTTGCTGGTGTCCTGCTACTGGGCGCGCGCAAAGGCAAATACGGCCCCAACGGCCAAGTGTATGCCATTCCCGGTGCTAACTTGCCGTTGGCAACCCTGGGTACCTTTATCCTGTGGATGGGCTGGTTTGGCTTCAATGGCGGCTCCGTACTGAAGCTGGGCGATGCTGCCAGTGCGCACTCCGTCGCCATGGTCTTTGTGAATACCAATACCGCTGCTGCCGGTGGTGCTATTGCTGCACTGATCACCGCCCGTATCCTGTTCGGTAAAGCTGATCTGACCATGTTGCTCAATGGCGCCCTGGCTGGTCTGGTAGCAATTACTGCGGAGCCTTCAACCCCGACTGCATTGCAGGCAACCCTCTTCGGTATGATCGCCGGTGTGTTGGTGGTCTTCTCTATCATCACCCTGGATAAGCTGAAAATTGATGATCCGGTGGGTGCTATCTCTGTACACGGCGTTGTCGGCTTGCTCGGTTTGCTATTGGTACCTGTGACTAACAGTGATTCCAGTTTCAGCGGGCAATTGATTGGTGCACTGACCATCTTTGGCTGGGTATTCGTCAGTTCATTTGCAGTGTGGTACCTGCTCAAGCTCGTCACTGGTATCCGTGTGAGCGAAGATGAGGAGCAAGAGGGTGTTGACTTGACCGAATGCGGAATGGAAGCTTACCCGGAATTTATGAACAAGTAAGTTAACAGTGTCGGTGCTGCCCCATAGGCGGGGCAGTGGCCTGGGTAAGGTTCTCTCGACGAGGACGAATCAGGGGAAATACTCAAGATGAAATTGATTACGGCTGTAGTAAAGCCCTTCAAATTGGATGATGTACGCACTGCCCTGTCTGAAGTGGGCGTGCAAGGAATGACCGTCACCGAGGTAAAAGGTTTTGGGCGTCAAAAAGGCCATACAGAACTTTATCGTGGCGCCGAATATGTGGTGGACTTCCTACCGAAAGTAAAATTGGAACTCGCTGTTGATGATGAGATGGTGGACTCCGCTGTCGAGGCAATTACCAAGGCGGCGCAAACCGGCAAAATCGGTGACGGCAAAATCTTTATCACGGCTCTCGAAGAAGTCATTCGTATCCGTACCGGTGAAACCGGTAGCGAAGCTGTGTAACCTGTTTGATAACTCTTTCATAACGTAGCGATTGAGTATCATAAGCCCCGCAAGGGGCTTTATACGCACTTCTGATAAGTCCCGCTATCTCGCCTTCGATCTTTGTTATCTATTTTGCTTGAAATACCTGCTACCGGTGCAGGCGCAAAAATCTGCATAACTAACTGAAATATTCCCATTTCATTTCCCAACAAAAAACTCTACAGCCCCCTCCTTGTGTTACTGGCACGGGGGTGGGGAACTGCCTATAAATTAATCGCCGCTATTGACGCGGTAGGGGATCGCCACTGAAAAGTGGTTGTCAGTTTTGTAGATGCCGCGGGAAAGGGGCGGCACAGAGGTACTCCCTCTGTAACAGGAGTAAAGGTTACAGGGTTTTAGCTATGAAAGATGGTTATGAAGATCAGGGTAAGAACTCTCGCAGCAAGGACTCCGAGGAATTTGCAGAAGAGCGCAGTATCACCTCTCGCCAGCGCGCCAGAAGCCAGTTAAGTTCCGATGTAGAGGAGTTTCTCGCCGGTGGCGGCGCGATTAGTGAAGTTGATCCAGAAGTTACCGCCGACCCCCCGCGCAAACCGCAGCCAAAATACGGCAGCCGCCCTATCTAATCTCTCTGGTCGCTGTTGCTCCTCCAGCAGGAGGAGTGACAGTTGGCCAAACCCCTCTCAGCCTCTCAGAGCTTTTACCGATTGAGCAGTTTCGGTAGCAGGCGCTCCAGGACTTCGCCGATATAAGATAGGAATAAAGTGCCCAGGCTAGACCGGTAGTACTGGGGATCAGCAGAGCCTACCGCTAGGGTGCCAAGTTGATTGCCCAAAGGAACTACGGCAGCTGAAGCGATATATTGCGCTTTTTCCGCAAATAGGAACTCTTTTTCCCGCTGGCGCAAAACACCACAGATGGGGCGGCCGTTACGAATTATTCCGCCAATTGCCGTCTCGGCATCGGAAAATGTGCTGGTCTGAACTTGTCCCAGGCTTTGACGGGGAGCAGATAATGGCTCGAACAGAGTCAGGCTGGTGAACTCAACATTGAAGTCAGCGGCGAAACTGGCATAGAGAGCTTCTGTGACTTCACCGATATTTTCAGCTTCCAGCAGTGCCAGGATAAGTCGGCGGCTATTGAAAAATAACTGGTCGTTGTCCCGTGCGTTGTGCAAGAGCTGGTCGAGGCGCTGGCGCATTTCGATATTGCGCTCACGCAGCAAATTCGTTTGGTGGGTCATCAGCGACACGGTCTTGCCATTTTCCCGCGGCAACTTGATGGTTTCCAGCAGTTCCATGCGCTCTTCAAAGAACTCTGGGTTTTGAATCAGGTAGCGAGCTACCTGCCGTGCCAGCAGTTTATCGTCACGCTGGGTTTCCTTGTGAGTGTCGCCGGCAATCTCTTCGGGGGGCTGATTGGCGTCTGTGTGTTCCATTGTGTTTGCTTTTTCTGGCACGGGGATGGGGCATCGGACAACTGATGTGGCGAAGCGTTCTGCTCTCTGAGTTATCCCGTACCCGCTTGTGGCGGGTTTACTGCCAAATACCCGGACAATTGTTTAGAGAATAATCTGCCCGTGAAAAACCGTGGTTGCGGGCCCGGTCATAGTAACTGGCTGGCCGGGTCCGCTCCAGTGAATTGTCAGTGTGCCGCCGGGGAGCTGAATTTGGACTTTGTCATCCACCAGGTTTCGCAGGCGAGCGTATACCATGGCAGCACAGGCGCCGGTGCCACAGGCACGAGTTTCGCCAACGCCGCGCTCAAATACCCTGAGCCGGGCTTCGGTGCGTGTATCCACTTGCAGAAAGCCAGCGTTGACCTTTTGTGGGAACCGCGGGTGGCGTTCAATTAGGGGCCCGAGTCTTTCTACCGGTGCGGAAGCGATATCTTCCACCAGCAGAACCGCGTGGGGGTTGCCCATGGATACAGCACCAATGGTGAAGGTCTCCCCGTCCACTTCCAGGGGATAGGACTCTGCGCGGCGATCGGCGGAAAAAGGTACTTTTTGGGGCTCAAGGACTGGTGCTCCCATATCGACACTAATCTGATCCCCATCCAGCACTCTAAGGTGCAGTAAACCGGCGGCAGTTTCTACTTGGATATTTTTCTTACCGGTAAGGCGGCGTTCACGTACAAAGCGGGCAAAGCAGCGGGCGCCATTGCCGCAATTTTCCACTTCGCTGCCATCGGCGTTAAATATGCGATAGCGAAAATCCGCCTCGGGTGTGCGGGGCGGCTCCACCAGCAGTACCTGGTCGCAGCCCACGCCGAGGCAGCGGTCTGCCAGGCGACGAGTTTTTTCCGGGGTCAGTTTAATTTTTTGGCTGACGCCGTCGAGCATCACGAAATCGTTGCCGAGCCCATGCATCTTGCTGAATTTAACGCGCATTCCATTTCTCTGTTCGTACTGATTTTCCGCGGCGTTAGCTGCGGTTTGGGGCCCGGGCTGAAAAATGGACCCCACTGCGATGCAAGTAGCTGATCAGGCTTTTTTGGGGACAGTGGTCTCACCGCGAACCAAGTCAGCAAAAGTCTCCCGCTCACGCACCAGGTAAGTTTTGTCGCCATCCACAAGTACTTCAGCAGCGCGACAGCGGCTGTTGTAATTAGAGCTCATGGTGAATCCGTAAGCACCGGTCGACAACATGGCTAATAGCTGTCCCTCTTTCAGAGATTGGGAGCGGTTTTTACCCAGGAAGTCGCCCGTTTCGCATACCGGACCGACAATATCCCACAGGGTACTTTCACTCTCGTCCGGTGTCACTGGCACAATATCCTGCCATGCCTGGTAAAGGGCCGGACGCAGGTTGTCATTCATGGCGGCATCGACGATAGCAAAGTTGTGCTCTTCGGTACGCTTCAGGTATTCGACACGGGTCAGCAGGGCGCCGCCGTTGGCGGCAATGGAGCGGCCGGGTTCGAGAATCAGGGATAAATTGCGTTCGCCGATACGCTTGTGGACCTCCGCCAGGTAATCTCCGACAGGGGGTGGTTCCTCACCGCGGTAACGCACGCCGAGGCCTCCGCCCAGATCCAGGTGTTCCAGGGTAATTCCCAGCTCGGCGAGCTGATCGATAAGGACCAGCAGGCGATCGAGTGCATCCAGGAAGGGGGCGACTTCGGTGAGCTGGGAACCGATATGGCAATCCACACCGGTAATTTTCAGATGCTCAGAATCCGCCGCGTGCTGATAAACCTCGATCGCCTTGTCTATGGCGATACCAAATTTATTTTCTTTGAGACCGGTGGAAATATAGGGGTGGGTTTGGGCATCCACATCGGGATTGACCCTGATGGAAATTGGGGCGGTCTTGCCACACTCTGCGGCCACGCGCTCAAGGCGGTCAATTTCCGCTTCTGATTCAATATTGAAGCAGTGCACTCCAACCTCCAGAGCACGCCGCATTTCCTCTGAGGTTTTACCCACTCCGGAAAATACGATTCGCGATGGGTCGCCGCCGGCGAGCAGCACTCGCTCAAGTTCCCCGCCGGAAACAATATCAAAGCCCGCCCCCAGCTGTGCCAGCAGTGACAGAATGCCCAGGTTACTGTTGGCTTTCACTGCGTAGCAGATTAGGCCGGGACGATTGCCGAGGGCCTCGGCGTAATCCCGATACTGCCGTTCAAAGTGCGCGCGGCTGTAGACATAAGTGGGGGTGCCGAAATTCTCAGCTATTTGTTCCAGTGAAACCTGCTCAGCCCACAGGCTACCGTCGCGATAACTAAACTCTCTCATATGACCGGTTCTTACTCTTCTAAATCTTCCTCGACATTGGAGTCATCCGCTGTGCCCGATTCGTCGTCGACTTCGATAGTCGGGCCGGTCTCAATGGTGTCATCGATATCAAAGTCGGGCCCATAGCCGTCTTCAGATTCAATTTCATCAACGGTTTCCACCGCTTGCTCTGCTGCAGAGCCGGGCTCGCCGGGTTGTGCTGCACCACTGGTGGGTACTGTCTCCGGCGGGCCACCTGGAATATTGGAGGCGGGCATGGCGGGGTCCTGTGGAAGATAGAGAGGACCTTTTTGGCCACAGCCCAGTAACAGTGCGGTGGCACCGATGGTGATGGTTAATAGAGAGAGTCGTTTTTTGAGCATCGATAACATCCTGAGAGTCGGAGATTCGCAGCGGCAACCGGCAAAAGCCTGATAGTATAGCGGCCCACCTGATTCAACACATTACACGGTAACAGAAGTAACCAAAGATGAGCCAAGCGGAATATGATGCGGCTGTGGAGCAGACTCTAATCGGTATTGAGGATGCACTCGATCACTGCGATTGGGATATTGACTACGAACGCAGTGATGCGGTGCTGACCCTGACCCTGGAAGACAATGGCAGCCAGGTAATTCTCTCGCGCCAGTCTGCCAACCGGGAGTTGTGGGTCGCCGCCAAATCCGGTGGCTACCATCTTTCTTTTGAAAACCCCGGTTGGAAGTGCACCACGACCGGTGAGGACCTGCCGACTTTGCTCGACCGCGTATTGAGCGAGCAGCAAGGCGAACAGGTTTCCCTCGGATTATCCGCTTAAACAGCACTTAAGTGCGCTGCGAAATCTCTTCCCGTGCGCGTTTACAGGCCGCGCGCACTTGGTTTGGTGCGGTACCGCCAATATGATCGCGAGCCGCAACCGATCCCTCTAAAGTCAGCACCTCAAATACATCTTCGTCAATTTCTGTTGAGAATTGTTGTAGTTGGTCCAGGCTGAGTTCGGATAAGTCTTTATCCTGTTCAATGGCAAAGGATACGGACTGCCCGACAATTTCGTGAGCATCGCGGAAGGCCACCCCTTTGCGTACCAGATAATCGGCCAGATCCGTCGCGGTGGAGAAGCCCTTGGCCGCAGCTTCCAGCATATTTTCTTTTTTTGCCTTCAGTGCCGGCGCCATATCGGCAAACGCGCGCAGGCAATCCAGAGCGGTATCGGCGGCATCGAATAGCGGCTCTTTATCTTCCTGGTTGTCCTTGTTGTAGGCCAGCGGTTGGCTCTTCATCAGTGTGAGCAGCGCAATCAGGTGGCCGTTAACCCGGCCGGTTTTTCCGCGCACCAGCTCCGGAACATCGGGGTTTTTCTTCTGCGGCATAATTGAGGAGCCGGTGCAGAAGCGATCGGGCAGGTCAATAAAGTCGAACTGGCTGGAAGTCCACAGCACCAGCTCTTCACTGGCCCGGGACAGATGGGTGAGCAGCAGCGCGGCGAATGCACAGAACTCGATAGCGAAGTCCCGGTCGCTGACTGAGTCGAGAGAGTTTTCTGTGGGGGCATCGAAGCCCAGCAGCTCCGCTGTGCGTGCGCGATTGATCGGATAGCTGGTGCCGGCCAGTGCTGCGGCTCCCAACGGTGAGCGGTTAACCCGTTTGCGGCAATCCATCAGGCGCTCGAAATCCCGGCTCAGCATGGCATTCCAGGCCAGTAAGTGGTGGCCAAAGGTCACCGGTTGCGCGCTCTGTAAGTGAGTAAAGCCGGGCATAATGGTATCGGCTTCGCGCTCCGCCAAATCGACCAAGCCATTTTGCAGGCGGGTCAGTTCGGCAGCAATCAGATCGATGCGCCCACGCAGCCACAGGCGGATGTCGGTTGCCACCTGATCGTTGCGCGAGCGGCCGGTATGCAGTTTCTTGCCAGTGGCACCAATGCGTTGGGTCAGGCGCGCTTCGATATTCATATGCACATCTTCGAGCTGCACAGACCAGGGAAATTCTCCCGCTTTTATCTCTTCGGCGATGCCCTTCAGGCCGTCGGCTATCTTGTGATATTCATCAGCACTTAATACCCCCACTTCTGACAACATCTGCGCGTGGGCAAGTGATCCCTGGATGTCTTCCATGGCCATGCGCTGGTCAAAAGTCACCGAGGCGGTAAATCGCTCGACAAAGGCATCGGTGGCTTCACTAAAGCGGCCGCCCCAGAGTTTGGCGGCAGGATTGTTGGCGGACTCGGAGGGGGATTTTTCGTTACTCATGGTTTTCCTGGCTGCAGTGAGATGAAAGGCTGGGGAGCTTGGTGATATCTTGCGCTTGGAACTTTGGGACAATCAAGAATAACAACTGCATGTCATTCCCCTGGCCGTCGGGCATTATAACGCAGAAAATTCGAAAATATCGCACAGGAAATAAGGATTCTGCGCTATCTGGGCAGCTTCCGTTTCTGCCAGACCTCTGTAGTGTCACCTCTCTGGCGGTACTGGTGTTGATGGGGGAGTTGCTGGCGTTGGTGCTGGTCCTGGCCCTGGATGGTTTACCGGAATTCAGTTGGCAGCGCCTGGGGCTGATCTCTCTGGTGATCCAATGGGTGATATTACCTTCGGCCGCGCTGCTGTGCCGGCTTCGGCCGAGCCTGGCGAAAATGCCCCACAAACTCGCTGGCGGCTTGAGTTTTATTGCAGTGCTGTCGGTGCTCATATTGGTGATGGCAGTGCAGCGCTCCCTGCGCGCGGTGTTGTTACAGACCAGCTTTGATAGCTGGGGATTTGCGGGCGACTGCCTGCTTGGGGCTATTTGTGCGGGGGTGGTATTGCGCTACGCCTATCTTCAGCAGCAACTCTACAACCAGCAGCAGGCGGAGCTCGGTGCCCGAATCGAGGCACTTCAATCGCGGATTCGCCCCCACTTCCTTTTTAACAGTATGAACAGCCTGGCTAGTTTGATCGCTGTTGATCCTGATCGCGCGGAGCGGTTGGTAGAGGATTTATGTGCATTATTTCGTGCAAGCCTCGCCGATCCAAAGCTGGTGCCTTTAGCGCAAGAGATTACTCTAGCCCAACGCTATTTGGAGATTGAAGCCCTGCGTCTGGGGGAGCGTTTGCGCCAGAGTTGGCAGCTAGACGCGGGCCTGGATAAGATTCAGCTGCCCAGTATGTTGCTTCAACCCCTATTGGAGAATGCGGTGTTGCACGGTGTGGCACAGTTGCGGGCAGGCGGAGAGATCAGAGTACAACTCTCGCAAGAGGGGGGCATGTTCAAAGTTGTTATTGAAAACCCATTGCCACAGGACAGTGCAGTTCCTGCGAAGACAGGTAATGGCATGGCGACAGAGAATATTCGCCAGCGTCTCACTGCATACTACGGCGATCGCTTCAAATTTACCGCCCGTCGGGAGGAGGGCCGGTACCGGGTCATACTACAGCTACCCTTATCTCCCCGGGAAGTGGACCGGCGGGAAATAGAGTCCACCACAAATTCCAAGAAGACTATCGAGGTGATGGAGTGACCCAATTGCGCGTACTGATTGTTGATGACGAGCCTTTAGCTCGTGCCCGTCTGCACCGGCAGTTGGAGAGGATCGATAATTGTATTGCTGTGGGAGAAGCGGCAGATATTGAAGTCGGACTATCACAGATCCGCGAACTCGACCCGGACCTTGTGCTACTGGATATTGAAATGCCCGGTGGTAGCGGCCTGGAATTGGCTCAGCAGTTATCCAGCTTCGCGTGTCCGCCGGCAATAATTTTCTGCACCGCCCACGATGAGTTTGCTTTGCCCGCTTTTGCCACTTCAGCGGTTGGGTATCTATTAAAACCTGTGAATGTCGAACAGCTGCGTGAGGCGGTTTCCAAAGCGCAGCGTCTGAGTAAGCCGCAGCAGCAGTTGTTAACCAAGCAGGATCTGGAGGAGCCCAGTGGCCGCAGCCGTATTAAGGCGATAAGCCGCCTGGGGGTGGAGTTGCTGGATGTAGATTCTATCCGCTGTTTGGTTGCGGACAGCAAGTATGTTGTAGCCCATCACTCCGCTGGAGAGACCATTCTGGATGAGTCTCTAAAAGAGCTTGAGAGTGAGTTTGGACAGCGTTTCGTGCGTATTCACCGCAGCGCACTGGTGGCTGTGCAATATATTGTTGGGTTGCGCAGGGAAGGTACAAATTACCGGGTAGAGCTGGATGGCGTAACAGCAGCGCCGCTGGTGAGCCGGCGCATGCTGCCTTCGGTAAAAGGATTGATCGCAGAGATGTGTTAGAGCTTAAATGCTTCCGCGGATAAAAACAGCGAGTACGGCTGCCACCATTAATACCGCAAAACATACCCTGATTATTCGCGCCTGCCTGGGTTTATGAAAAACCGGCCTCAGGCTTCCTCCTAAGCACAACCAGATAAAATCCACCGCAGCGGCTACCAGTAAACAGACCAAGCCTGTGGCTAAATAGCTCAGGCCACTCTCTTCAATCGGTAGTAAGAATTGGGAGAATATGGCGAGAAAAGCAGCATAGGCCTTGGGATTCAATAAGTTAAAAATAAACCCATCCAGCAGCGACGGAGGCTGAGCCGTCGACGATTCGCCCTGCTCCAGTACCGGGGCCGTGGCAATTTTGATCGCGATATAGCCAATATATAAGGCACCGCAAAGCTGAACCGCCAAGCGCGCTTCTGGCCAGGCTGCCAGTAGTGCGGCGATGCCGGCGGTTGCCCCGACAATGGCGACACTCAGGCCAAGCAGGATGCCGATAAGGAAACCGCCGCTTTTTCTCACTCCAAATGTCGCTCCCGATGCGGCCAGGGCAAGTGGTGCTGGACCAGGGGAGCCGAGCAATAGAGCGGTTGCTGCAATTAGTGAAAAGAGTGCTTCTAACATATTTTTTGGTCCTACTTCCCGCCTGCAACGTCAATAAATGAACCGGTAGTAAAGGTGGATTCATCACCGAGTAGCCAAGCCACAGCTTTAGCCACTTCCTCTGCTCGCCCCCCACGCTTGAGTGGAATCGCAGACTTTACTCGCTCAATTCTGTCTGCTTCGCCACCATCAGCGTGCATTTCTGTATAAATAAAGCCAGGCCTAACACCATTTACGCGAATCCCTTCATCGGCAACTTCCTGGCTGAGCCCGATGGTCAGCGTATCGACAGCGCCCTTACTCGCTGCATAGTCGATGTACTCGTTAGGTGATCCCGAACGGCTGGCAGCAGAGGAAATATTCACGATGGTTCCTCCAGTACCCCCATTTTTGATAGACATTCTTTTGATTGCTTCCCGGCAGCAGAGCAGGGTGCCGGTGATGTTGGTACGCAGGATTTCATTGATACGCTCAGCGTCCATCGTTTCGACGCGCATTTGCGGTTTAATGATTGCCGCGTTGTTAACCAGGCAGCTAATTGGGCCTAGTTGCTCGTCGACCATATTGAATAGCTGAACAATATCTTTCTCTGAGGAGATATCGGCGCGAACGGCTATTGCTAAAACACCAAAAGATCGAAGTTCAACGATCAGTTCTTCCGCTTGCTGCTTGCGCTGCCGGTAGCTAATGGCAATCTGGTACCCCCTATGGGCAAGTAATTTGGCTGTCGCGGCACCAATGCCCCGGTTGCCACCAGTGATCAAGGCGACTTTTTTATTCATATTGATTGGTCACTCTTTTAACGGGATATTGCGCAGGAAAATAGAGACTTATTGAAAGGCTATTTTCTTCCAATAAAAATGCTGCAGAAAAGAGCCTGCGAGATCATTCAATATCGGGCGGGATCAGCTTTTGCATTGCGGAAATATCAGCAGCGGATTATACCGGGTGAAAACCGTTTACAGGCTGGGAACCTTTGATATGTCTGTAAACGGTTTTGATCTGGCTGGATCGGGGGCTAGTAGAGCTGAGGACCACCGTCTCCGTACTCTGAATCATTTTGTAGACTCAACTCGCCAGCGGCACTATTTAAGTACTCGGCATCGGATTCGGATTTGAGCTTAATCATCAGGCGCAAATCATTGGCGGAGTCGGCGTGGGAGAGGGCATCCTCATAGGTAATTTCTCCCCCATCGTAGAGCTCGTAGAGTGCCTGGTCGAAGGTCTGCATTCCCTGCTCACCAGAGCGCTTCATCAACTCCTTGATCTTATCCACTTCGCCTTTGCGGATCAGGTCCGACATCAGTGGGGTATTGATCATGATCTCAAGGCAGGCACGGCGGCCATCGCCATCGGGGGTTGGTACCAGCTGCTGGGCCACCATCGCCTTCAGGTTGAGGGACAGGTCCATAAACAACTGTTTGTGGCGGTCTGCCGGGAAGAAGTGAATGATCCGATCGAGGGCCTGGTTAGCATTGTTGGCGTGGAGGGTACACAGACACAAATGGCCGGTCTCGGCGAAAGCGATGGCGTGGTCCATGGTTTCGCGGGAGCGTACCTCACCGATCAGAATAACATCTGGTGCCTGACGCAGAGTGTTTTTCAGGGCTACATCGAAAGACTCGGTATCCAGGCCCACTTCGCGCTGGGTCACAATACAGCCGCGATGCTGGTGGATAAATTCGATCGGGTCCTCAATGGTGATGATATGGCCCTTGGTGTTCTCATTGCGGTGGCCGATCATGGAGGCGAGGGATGTGGACTTACCGGTACCGGTGGCGCCCACAAAAATAATCAGCCCGCGTTTGGTCATGGCCAGGTCTTTGAGTACATCGGGTAGTCCGAGTCCATCGATAGTGGGGATTTTGGTTTCGATGCGACGCAGCACCATACCCACCAGATTGCGCTGGAAGAAGGCCGATACCCGGAAACGCCCCACGTTGCGCACTGCAATCGCGAAGTTCAATTCCTTTTGCTCGGCAAACTCGCGCCGCTGTTTCTCGTTCATGGTTCCCACCACCAACTCGCGCGCTTTCTCTGGCGTGAGCGCGGTGCTGCTGCAGGGCACCACTCGGCCGTGTAGTTTGATGGAGGGCGGGACGCCCGCCGTGATAAATAAATCCGAAGCGCCCTTCTCTACAACCAGTTGTAGAAGTCTTTCAATATCCATGGTGTTTACCGCGTTTTATCTCGACTTTTCTTCCCCAGATTGGGGGCGGGTTTTGGCCGTTTAGAAGTTCTCCGGCATCTTGGCTTTTTCGCGAGCCACTTCGCGACTGATGATGCGGCGTGCCACCAGGTCTTCCAGACATTGGTCCATGGTCTGCATGCCGACGCTGGCTCCGGTCTGGATGGCCGAGTACATCTGCGCGATTTTGTCTTCGCGGATCAGGTTACGGATGGCTGGGGTACCACGCATAATTTCGTGGGCAGCGACCCGGCCACCGCCGTTTTTCTTCATTAGCGTCTGGGAGATAACGGCCTGTAGGGATTCCGACAGCATTGAACGCACCATGGCTTTCTCCTGCGCCGGGAATACATCCACCACACGGTCAATGGTTTTGGCGGCGGAAGTGGTGTGCAGGGTGCCGAATACCAAGTGACCGGTCTCTGCCGCAGTCAGCGCCAGGCGAATGGTCTCCAGGTCCCGCATCTCACCTACGAGAATGATATCCGGGTCTTCACGCAGTGCAGAGCGCAGTGCTTCGGCAAAGCCGTGGGTATCCCGGTGCACCTCACGCTGGTTCACCAGGCATTTTTTGGATTCGTGCACAAATTCGATCGGGTCCTCGATGGTGAGGATATGCTCGTATTTGTTGTCGTTGATGTAGTCCATCATCGCCGCCAGGGTGGTGGACTTACCGGAACCCGTGGGCCCGGTCACCAGCACCAAGCCACGGGGAGTATCCGAAATCTGCTTGAACACCTGACCCATTCCCAGGTCTTCCATAGTGAGAACTTTGGAGGGAATGGTCCGGAATACGGCGCCAGCACCTCGGTTGTGGTTAAAGGCGTTTACACGAAAGCGGGCGACACCGGGGACTTCAAAAGAGAAGTCTGTTTCCAGTAGTTCTTCGTAATCCTTGCGCTGCTTATCGTTCATGATCTCGTAGATCAGGCCATGTACCTGCTTGTGCTCCATTGAGGGCAGGTTGATACGGCGCACGTCGCCGTCGACACGGATCATCGGCGGCAGGCCCGCCGAGAGGTGTAAGTCCGAGGCGTTTTGCTTGGCGCTAAAGGCGAGGAGTTCAGTGATATCCATACTGCTACCTTATGGTTCTTGTTTGGGCTCAGGTAAAATCGCCGCTCAAATCGGTAAGGGCATCAGTATATGCGCAAAGAGACAATCGTCGAAAACCTGAATGCAGTAGGTGAGCGGATTGTGACATGCTGCAACAACTGCGATCGCAACCCTGCAGAAATTACCCTGCTGGCGGTTTCCAAAACACGACCGGCGGAAGACCTGCGGATTGCTTTTGCAGCTGGCCAGCATCACTTTGGCGAAAATTATTTACAGGAAGCCCTGCAAAAACAGGATGCCCTGTCCGACCTGGATATTCACTGGCATTTTATTGGGCCGCTTCAATCGAATAAAAGCCGCGCTGTGGCAGAGCGATTCCAATGGATGCACACGGTAGATCGCTTAAAAATCGCCCAACGTCTGTCGGCACAGCGTCCCAGTAATATGGCACCACTCAATATCTGCTTGCAGGTGAATATCGATGGCGAGCAGAGCAAGTCTGGCATAGCTCCACAGGATTTGGTGGCTCTGGCGCGTGAAGTGATGACATTGCCGGGGCTATGCCTGCGTGGCTTGATGGCGATTCCCGCTGCTCGTGACAATGTATTTGAGCAGGAAAAACCATTTATCCAGTTGGCAGGGTTGCTGCAAAGTCTTCGTGAAGAATTTCCTGAGCAGACCTTAGATACTCTATCCATGGGGATGTCTAAAGATATGGAAGCTGCTATTGCCTGCGGCGCCACTATTGTGCGTATCGGCACAGATATTTTTGGGGCACGAAACTATTCTGCATGACAGAATTAGTACGCAAGTAGATTTTTTTGGGATACGGGATGACAAAATCTGGGACTGTAGATGTATTGCTGCTGCTTTTATCAGTGAGCGCGGTGCTATCTCTGTCTGTAACGAATAGTGTACTGGTGACTTGGGTGGCGCTTGAATGGTTGGCTTTTATCTGCCTGATTGCATTTGTTTCTCCCAAAATCTCATTGGTTACCGGTTTTTTGAATTCGGCAGTTATTGGGATATTCGGAGATAAGAGCCGCTATTGGCTTTGGATACTGGCGATTGTTCTGAACTTGATTGCGATTGTGGAAACATTTCCTTTTTTGTTTAGTTAATCAGTGGCTCTTTACATAGTTAAGTTCTAAAAAGAAAACGGCCCTAAAGGCCGTTTTCTTTCTCTGGGAACAAATAATTATTGTTCATTCAAGCTGAGCTGCTTTTTTTGATCTTCACTTAGCAGGTGTTGGGCAAAAAAGAGCGCTGTTGCCTGGGTAAAGGCATCACTGTTCTCTTTCTTGCGGTAACCGTGCCCTTCATTGAGTGCGTTCATATACCAGACTTGATTGCCATTCTCGCGAAGTGCAGCCACGATTTGCTCAGCTTCGGTGACAGGTACCCGAGGGTCATTTTGTCCCTGCACTACGAACATTGGCACCTGGATCTTGTCCACATTGTTGTTGGGGCTGATTTTTTCCAGGAAAGCGCGCATCTGCGGATCCCGCTCATCACCGTATTCGACTCGACGAAGGTCGCGACGATAGCTCTTGGTATTGGTGAGGAAGGTGACAAAATTAGAGATGCCGACGATATCCACTGCTGCTTTTAAACGATCGGAATAGTAAACACTACTGGCCAGCACCATATAACCACCGTAGCTGCCACCAAACACTGCAACGCGTTCCGCATCCAGGTCAGGCTGAGTAGCAACCCAATCCAGAAGAGCACCGATATCCCTGACTGAGTCCTCGCGCTTGTAGCCGTTATCCATGGCTAGATAGCTCTTACCATAACCAGCGGACCCGCGTACATTTGGGGCAATTACAGCAACACCAAGTTTTTCTAGCCACAGCTGGTATGTACTGGAAAACATGGGGCGGTACTGTCCTTCAGGGCCACCGTGGATTGAAATAACCACAGGTACGGGGCCTTTGGCATTGCGCGGCTTATAGACGAATGCGGGAATTTCACGCGGCTTTCCATCCACCTCGTCGAAAGTGGGATAGTGCACCAGTTCGGGTTCGACAAAGCTTTCGCTGTCGAGACCACCGACTTCACTAAATGTCCATCGGGTAAGGTCACCACTGGATAGCGGGCGGCGGCCAAGGTCCATTACAAAGGAATCGGAGGGAGTTTTAGGCGTGTTTAGGGTTAGGGCCAGCTTATCACCTTCGGGGTTAAATTCTATTCCACCGATAAGACCGATCGGCAGCGAGTCGACCTTGCGGTAGCGGTCATTGCGTGGATCGTATAGATAGAGGGTGGACATACCATTTTCGTTGGCGACAAAAGCGCCGCGGCGACCGTCTTTACTGAGGATAAAGCTGCTGATATCCCAGGGGATATCGGAGGTAATTATCTTTTCATCGCCACTCTCCAGGTCTTTGCGGATCAGTTGGGTAAATTCGCGCCCTTTGTCAGAGATGATATAAACCGAGCGATTGTCATAACTGAAACCCGCTGGGAAATTGCGGGAATCAGCCTCTTCATCGCTCGTACCGGCGAGTAGTGAGACTTCGCCGCTGTCGAGATCCAGCAAATGGACATTAGATCGAGTGGAGGAGATATATTGCATGACCAAAATTTGGCTGCCGGATTGTGAGAAATCACTGGGACCCCACCAACTGCCATCCTCAGACTTAAGGATCAAGCGGTCTTCTTTTTTGTCACTGTCGAAAGTGGTTAGCCATATATCATTGGCCCTGCCATCTCGGCGAGTACTTTGGTAAGCGATAGCTGAGCCTTGCTTATTCCAGAGAATACTGCCATTGCGAGACTCACCATCAGTAATCATCTCGCTAGTGCCATTTTCTGTATCAAACAGGAAAATCTGGGCGTATTCATTGCCGCCGGCATCCATGGTGAATGCCAGTTGGCGGTGCTCTGGGCGGGTAGAGATGCCGCCTATCGGTTCTTCGAAAAAGGTTAGCTGTCGGCGAGCGCCACCTGCATTCTCTACCTTGTGTAATTGAGAAACTTCGCCGAAGCGGGTACTGACATAGATACCGTTACCGTCAAGATCCCAGCCCCGGAAGCTAGCTGAGCGTACGTTCTGGTAACGATTGAGCTCATTGATGATAGTTTGGGGAATGTTTGGCACATCTTCGAGTATCAATTGGCCGTTGTTTAGCGTGCGAGTTTCTACTGCACCAGCAGCACTGGTCGCAGTGATCAGTGCTGCTATAAGCAGTGAACGCCATCCTTTTTGCATACTGTCCTCCGTTAGGAGCCACTTGGTATGGCTCTCTTGTTATTTGAATCTGGCGGCCACATATTAGCGGAATGCCCCGAACGGGGAAAAGCAACAAAATTTTTGTAACCGCCCAAGGTGATATGAGTGAGTACAGCGAACCCTAAGATGGTTTTTATTGGTGGCGCCGGCAATATGGCGGGGGCAGTGATCGGTGGTTTGGTGGCCTCCGGTTATCCGGCGGACCAGATCACTGCTACAGGCCGTGATCGGGACAAACTCAATGCTTTTGCCGAGAGCCATGGGGTAGCTATTAGTGACGATAATGTTGCCGCTATTGTTGATGCCGATGTAATTGTACTGTCGGTGAAACCGCAAGTTATGCGAGAACTTTGTGAGGGACTGAAACCCCATTTGGTGGATCGCTCGCCCTTGATTATCACTTTTGCTGCGGGAATTCCGCTCGCGGCTTACCACCGTTGGATGGGAATGCACCTCCCTATTGTCAGGGCTATGCCTAATACCCCGGCCCTGGTGCAAACCGGAGTTACCGGTCTTTATGCCGATAGCAAGGTTACGGGCGAACAGAAGGAACTTGCCGGGCGTATCGTCGATGCGGTAGGCATCTCATACTGGGTTGAGGAAGAGCGCGGCATCGATCAGGTGATTGCGGTAGCGGGATCGGCACCGGCTTACTTTTTCCAGTTTATGGAGGCCATGATTGATGCGGCTTCCGCCGGTGGCCTTGCCCGTGCGGATGCGGAGCGCCTTGTGTTGCAAACTGCCCTGGGCGCCGCCAAACTGGCGGTCGCCAGCGATGTTGATGTCGCCCAGTTGAAGCGCAATGTGATGTCACCAGGTGGAACCACTGAGCGCGCTGTTCAACGGTTCGAGGAGGGTGGGTTGCCGCAGTTAGTGGCCGATGCCATGCGCGATTGCGAGGAGCGGGCGACGGAAATGGCAAAGGAATTGGATCGGTAACAGGTTCCGGTCCAATTGGGTAGGTGCAGCGGTGGCTGCTGAAAATCTTTTTGTTTAGGGTTTATCCATGGTCAATACCTTCAGCGATATCGGCGTTTATGTCGTGGGCATACTGGGCATTTTGTTCCTTTTCGCCGTGTTATTGCGTTTCCTATTGCAGTTGGGCCGTGCGGATTTTTACAACCCCATATCTCAGGGCGTTGTGAAGGTTACCAACCCTTTGCTGCTGCCGCTGCGCAAAGTGGTGCCAGGACTTTTTGGCGTCGATATGGCCTCAGTAGTACTGGCGTTGATAGTCGGTTGGGCGATGATTATGGCTTGCGCCATGATCGCAGGTTACGGCCTGGTTAACCCCCTCAGTGCCCTGCTGTGGTCGTTGATCGGCTGTGTCTCCACTGTGATAGCGATGGTGTTTGTCGGCTTATTGGTCTCCATCGTTGCCAGCTGGATTGCGCCGAATAGCGGCCATCCAATTCTAATTTTATTGCACCAACTCCTGGAGCCATTTTGCGGACCTGTGCGACGCTTGATTCCGCCGTTGGGGGTGATTGATATCAGCCCGATATTTGTCTTTATCCTGCTCACTGTGATTAACAGGCTGCTTATTGGTTTTGCCCAAATGGCCAACATGCCGGCTTTCGTGTACAGCCTGTTTTGGCATATCCCCGGCTTTTAACCGGACTCTGATCAACCCCAAAATATCCCCTGCATCTTTCAAGCCCCGCCCTCTGGGGCTTGCGCAGTTGTTCGAAGGTTTCTTAAATTGTGACCGGCTGAACATTTCTTCACCTGTGCGCACTAGATCGTATTTGGCGCGGTGTTAGACTCTTATACTATCGACTGACGGCTCTTTCTCTTGTCTTAGTAGGGGCCGGTAGTTCCGGGTCTCAATAACAAGAACACCGTGAAATGGAAGACGCACTTTTACGCCAGCATATTTCTGACTACGACCGTTGGAAAAAGAATCTCGATCGCCAGTTTGCCCACTTCAGCCAATGGCTTGAACAGCACTTCTCTAATTCTGCTGGTGCCTGCCAGGTTGTACAGCAGGCCCGCGCCCTACTTGCAGATGATCAGTTCACCCTGGTTTTAGTTGGGGAGTTTTCACGGGGGAAAACTGAACTGCTCAATGCCCTGTTGTCGCAAACTTACGGACAGCGTCTACTGCCCTCAAGACCAGGGCGCACCACTATGTGTCCCACGGAAATTTTCAGTGATGGCGGCGAGCGCGCCAGTTTGCGGCTGCTTCCGATTGAGACCCTGGCGACGAATACCAGCCTGGAAAGCTTCCGTCGAATTCCGCAAAAGTGGGTAACTCACGAGTTTGATGCCAATGATCCCGAGGCGACCCGAGAGACTTTATTGAAGGTTGCCTCGACCAAGTCAGTAATGCCGGAAGAAGCCGCTCGCTATGGCTTCGATCGGCGCCACTTAGATGGCAAAGGGAATCTAGTTGAGATCCCCGCCTGGCGTTTTGCTTTGATTTGTCTGCCGCACCCATTGCTGGATCAGGGGTTGCGTATTATTGATACCCCGGGACTGAACGCCCTCGGCAATGAGCCGGAGCTCACATTGAGTACACTGCCCGGGGCCCAGGCGGTTGCCTTTCTGCTGGCTGCCGATGCTGGGGTAAGTGGTACCGATATGAGCATGTGGGAAACTCACCTGGCGCCACTGCAAGAGCATCGCGGAACATCCGTGATGGCCCTGCTCAACAAGATGGATGTGCTTTGGGATGATCCGGAGGAGGATGCTGAGCTGCTGCTGCGACGCATGCGCAGCGAAGTGGCCGGTCTCTTGTCTCTGCCTCAGGAAAGTGTTGCCGGAGTCTCTGCAAAAATGGCTCTGTTGGGGCGCCAGCAGCGGGATGCGGATTTGGTGCGAAGCAGCCGCTTCGGTGAGTTTGAAAGGATGCTGGTTCAGCGCCTGTTGGAGCACCGGCATAAAATGGCCGAGCACCGCTCACTGCATCAAGCTCTCACCCTGATGGCTGATACCCGCGATCTACTCAAGCGTCGTTTGAATAGTGGCCGGGCAGCGTTGGCTCACCTGCAGCGCAATAGTGGCAACACCTCAGAGCAATTGGCAGAGTTGGAACAGTTGCAGACGACCGTGCGCGAGCAGCATAAGATTTGTCATCAGGAATTGCTGACGCTCAAATCCAGCCAGAGAATGCTTACACGACAAAGCACTTCTTTGTTGGCGCCGATATCCAGACAGCAGTTGCAGGCGCTGATTGACGATACCCTGGCTACTCTCAATCGCCGTTGGACGCCCATGGGCATGGCCAGGGCTATCGATACTTTTATGGAAGGGGTAGACCATCAGATGTCTAACCTCGAGCGGGAAGTGGATCAGGCTAATCGCTTGCTCGACGCTGTCTTTGAGCGCTCCAGCTTAAAGAAAGTGGATGATGTCGAGCAGTATTTTACTATCCGCAAATTTCGCTTCGCGTTGCGTGGACTGCATCGCCAGGCCGCTCAGCTGAGGCGATCCCCGCAGTTGTTATTGGCGCGCCGCAGCCGTCTCAGCGAGCGCTTTATTACCACGCTTGCCAGTGAAGTGGGTCGGCTGTACGACGATATGGGTAACAAAGCGGAAAATTGGTTAGAGCAGGCTCTTGAGCCTCTTAAACAGCATGCGCAGTATCAGAAACAATTACTCAATCGCCATTTGATTAAGCTCACCGAGTTGAAACAGAAAACTCGCAGTCGTCGCACGGATCTTCGAACTCTCGAGGATGAGGTTCAGCGCAATGATAAGGCGCTGGTGGCGTTAGAGGATTTACTGCGGCACAACAGCTCTGCACCACAGCCGGTTGCGCCGGCGCCGCGCGCGCACAACGTAACCCCCTTGAAGGCCTCGCATACCACCTGAATTGGGTGCTAATTGATATTGGTTCTGACTGGCATTTGTTATAAGTTGCAGTGATCTTATTCACTGACTGCTTCGGCAATTTGCCAGGCAGCACCTATCAACCTGACAGATACAGTGCCTTGTCAACGGAAAATCCTATCGCTTCTGCGGAAGCCCAAACCGCAACTACCGGTGACCCAGGCTCCGTGGGCCTTGTTGAGCCTAAAAGTCATCACTTTAGTGAACCGCTGGAATTGGCCTGTGGCCGAGTGCTGAAAAATTACACTCTGGTTTATGAGACTTACGGTGAACTCAATAGGGAAAAGACTAACGCAGTTCTGATCTGTCATGCTCTGTCTGGGCATCATCACGCTGCGGGGCGACACAGTATCGATGATAAGCGCCCGGGGTGGTGGGACCACTATATCGGTCCGGGTAAGCCGATAGATACTAATCATTTCTTCGTGGTGTCTGTTAATAATCTCGGCGGTTGCCACGGATCTACTGGCCCCGTATCCATCAACCCGGATACCGGCACTACCTGGGGGCCGGATTTTCCATCACTGCGTGTCCGCGACTGGGTCCACAGCCAAGCGCGTCTGGGGGATATGCTAGGCATTCGACAGTGGGCGGCGGTTGTTGGCGGCAGTCTCGGTGGAATGCAGGCGATGCGCTGGTCACTGGAATACCCTGAGCGCCTGCGCAATTGTGTGGTGATTGCCTCTGCCATGAAGTTATCTGCACAGAATATCGCGTTTAATGAGACCGCACGCCAGGCGATAACATCCGATCCGGACTTTTGCGATGGGCACTACCTCCAACAGGATAAGTTACCCCGTAGAGGCCTGGCCGTTGCGCGTATGATCGGGCATATCACTTATCTGTCTGACGATGGGTTGGGACGCAAGTTTGGTCGAGAATTGCGCAGTGGCAGCTTTCAACAGGGGTCGGATGAAGAGGTGGAGTTTCAGATACAAAGTTATCTGCGCTACCAGGGAGCCAGTTTTTCCACCACCTTCGATCCCAATACTTACATTCTGATGACTCGAGCGCTGGATTTCTTCGACTTAGCTCGGGAATACGGGGATGACCCGGTAGAGGCCTTCTCCCATGCCAAGTGCCGGTTTTTATTGGTGTCATTTACTTCTGATTGGCGCTTTGCGCCGGAGCGCTCGAGGGAAATCGCCGATGCCCTGATGCACGCGGATATTCCAGTCAGCTATGCCGAAGTAGAGTCAGCAATGGGACACGATGCCTTCCTGCTGCCCAATGGTCGTTATGAAGGTGTATTTCGTGCCTATATGCAGAGAGTTGCGGCAGAAATTGCTGAGGAGGTGTACTGATGCGGATAGATTTGGATGTGATCCAGGAATGGATCGCTCCCAACAGCCGGGTTCTCGACCTCGGCTGTGGCGATGGTGCACTGCTCGATCAGCTGGGGAGAAATAAAAATGTGAAAGGCTATGGCCTGGAGATTGATCCCGAGCAAATAGAGCGATGTGTGGCCCGTGGGGTCAATGTTGTCGAGCAAAATCTGAATACAGGGCTGGGAAATTTTGCTGATGGCAGCTTTGATGCTGTGGTGATGACCCAGGCACTGCAAACCTTGAGTCAGCCTCATTTAGTGGTAGAGGAAATGCTCCGGGTTGGGCGGGATTGCATTATTACGTTTCCCAATTTTGGGCAGTGGAAGGCCCGCTGGCACCTCGCATTCTCCGGGCGCATGCCAGTATCCGACTTATTGCCATACGAATGGTATGACACTCCCAATATTCACTTTTGTACTTTTACAGACTTTGAGGTGTTATGCCGAGAAAACGGCTGGGCGATTCTGCATCGGCAAGTGGTTTCTGAGTCCATGGTTGGGCGGGCATTCAAAGACTTTTTACCAAATTTGTTTGGTGAGACAGCCATCTATCACCTAACTCGCTAAACTAAGATTTGCGCCAGCTCTTTTGTGGAGGACTTTGGCGCGATAAATAGATCGAGAAAGGCACTCCTGAGGGGGCCTGACTGGAATTGACCACCAAACCTGCCGGGAGAGGTGGCGCCTATAACAACTGGAGGTGGAGCGTGAAACGCATCCTTACCCTGGCTGCTTCTGTGGCCTTGCTATTTTTATCTGTCGGCGCTGCCGCGCAAGAAGCGCGTACGATTAAGAACTACGCTGATTTTGGCGACTATCGAGTAGTCTATTCAGTGTTCAATAGCGATTTTATCCAGCCGGATATCGCCCGTCAGTACCAGTTGGCTCGAGCAAAAGATCGGGCCTATGTAAATGTCTCTGTCGTCAAGAAAGAGGGCGGAACTCATGGCCTCAGCGCTGAGATGTCTGGTACAGCTACCAACCTGATCCAGCAGTCAAGACCACTTAAGTTCAAAGAAATTCGGGAAGGGGATGCTGTTTACTATCTCGCGCCCCTGCGTTTTGAGGATGAGGAAACCCTTACTTTTAACGTAGATATTAAGCTGCCCAATGGTAAAAGTGAGACGATCACTTTCCGTCGCAGACTGAACCGATAGATATCTGCCAAGGTTCCGCTGGCTGAGAGCTGGTCGAAACCCCTTCTTTAAGATTCACCGCGGGCCGAGGCCCGCTTTTTGTTTGAAGCAATATGGTAAATAAAATTGTTCTTGCCAGCGGTAATGCCGGCAAACTTCGTGAGTTTTCACAGCTGTTCGCCTCATGGGATATACAGGTTCTTCCTCAATCTGACTTTGGGGTAAGTGACGCTGATGAGACCGGATTGAGCTTTATTGAGAATGCTTTGATTAAGGCCCGCCACGCCAGCCGTATCAGTGGCCTGCCGGCATTAGCCGATGACTCCGGGCTGTCGGTGGATGCATTGAGTGGTGCGCCGGGAATTTACTCTGCACGCTACTCAGGTGTCGGGGCGACTGATGAAAAAAACAATGCGAAGTTATTGGAGGCCATGGTTGATGTTGAATCTAAGAATCGCACTGCCAGTTTCCACTGCGCGCTGGCTTTTGTGCGGCAATGGGATGACCCGGTGCCTTTGGTATCTAGTGCAAAGTGGAGCGGGACAATTTTGCGGGAGCCGGCGGGAGAGCAGGGTTTTGGTTATGACCCGCTGTTTTTTGTTGAATCTGAGGGAATGACCTCCGCTGAACTGCCGAGAGACTTGAAGAATCGACTGAGCCACAGGGCCCAGGCTATGTCTCAATTTGAGCTTTTATGGCAGCAAAATATGCAGGGTGCCGACCTTGCCTGATCAGATTGCTGAATTACAGCTGCCACCGCTGAGCCTGTATATCCATATCCCCTGGTGTGTGCGCAAATGTCCCTACTGTGATTTCAACTCCCACCAGGCTGATAGAGACCGGGCTAATTCCGACTACGCCCTACCGGAATCCGAGTACGTGGCGCAGTTGCGCCAGGATCTGATCAGCCAGTTGCCTTGGGTGCAGGGGCGAAAATTGCAATCCATCTTTTTTGGTGGTGGTACGCCGAGCCTGTTCTCCCCCCAAGCAATTGGGCAGATCCTGGAGGCTGCTGAGCAGGTGGTGGGTTTTGCTGAGGGGATCGAGATAACCCTGGAGGCCAACCCCGGCACTTTTGAGCAAGCCAAGTTCACTGGCTATCGATCTGCTGGAGTTAACCGTCTTTCTATTGGAGTGCAAAGCTTCGATTCCAATCAGCTACAGCAGTTGGGACGTATTCACAGCGGAGAAGAGGCCGAAGGTGCCCTGGCGATGGCGCGTCGCGCGGGCTTTGACAATATTAACCTCGACCTGATGCACGGATTGCCCAATCAGACCGAGGTGGAAGCCCTTGGCGATTTGCGCCGAGCAATTTCCTTGGCTCCAGAGCATATTTCTTGGTACCAATTAACGATTGAGCCAAATACCGCATTCTACAGTGCGCCACCAGTCACCCCCGGCTCCCAGCTGATTGCCAGTATGCAGGGCAGCGGACGCGAACTACTGGCGTCCGAGGGCTATCGTCGTTACGAGGTGTCGGCTTATAGCAAACCCGAACTTGAATCCCGCCATAATATTAATTACTGGTCATTTGGAGACTACCTAGGGATTGGTGCCGGTGCTCATGGCAAGGTAACCCTAGCTGAAACTGGGCAAATTCTGCGCAGTCGTCGCACACGCACTCCGAGGGACTACTTGTCTATCGCCAGGCAACATCCCGAGCTGCTGCACAGTGCCTTGTCTGAACCCCATACTGACAGGGTTGAGAATGAGGATTTGCCACTGGAGTTTCTTATGAATGCCCTTCGCCTGGCGGATGGTGTTCCCAGTGATACTTTTACCCGCTACACCGGGTTGCCGATGTCCGAGCTGCAAAAACAATGGCCTACCCTGATGGCAATGGAGCTTGTAGAGTGTCTCGATAAGCGGATTGCTGCCACGGCTTTTGGCTTTGACTATATCGATGAGATTTTGCAGCGCTTCCTGGAGCAGGCGTAAGTCTGTGGCAGGAAAGACTTGAAATCCCATTTTGCGCCCCAATTTTGAGGGCAATGGTGCATCGCAGCTGTATAACCACCGCTGTGACCGTGAGAAGATGCGTTGGCGGTGCCCACGCATCGAGTAACTAAAGAACAGGAATGCAATATGAGCGAGCACTCAATCGTCAACGTATCTGACGCTGAATTCGAAGCAGAAGTTCTCAAAGCTGAAGGCCCGGTGTTGGTAGATTTTTGGGCACAGTGGTGCGGTCCGTGCAAGATGATCGCTCCAGTGCTGGAAGACCTGGCAAGCCACTACGGCGATAAGTTGAAGATCGTAAAAGTAGACGTTGATGCGAATAAAGAGAGCCCGGCCAAATATAATGTCCGTGGTATCCCCACGCTGCTGCTGTTCAAAGGCGGCAATGTCGAAGGTACTAAAGTCGGCGCACTGTCCCGCGCGCAGCTGACTGAGTTTATCGACGGTCAGCTGTAAGACTGTCGTTTCCATCCTGCAAAGGGGGTAAATTTCTTTGCAGGATTGGAAACACCCGTTATACTGGCTGTAATTCTGAAATAGTTCAGCGGTCTTGAATTAAATGAGACGAGCTGACAAAACGCCCCTCCACAGGGTCCCTGACCATCCCCGGCGCGTATACTCCTCGAGTTGAACTTGTTCTGATAATGCTCCATAAATTGATTATGGAGAGCAAAAGTTTACTGAGTACTGTGGTCTTGGTAGGAAAAGGTACCTAGGTGTATCGGGTAAATAAACGAGCTAATCTCTAATATCAAACCCCTCCTCAAAATTTCAGGCGTGTCCGCGCCATATGACAACAGAAACATTAATAAGCAATTGGTATGAATCTCTCCGAATTAAAAACCAAACCCATTGAAGAGTTGATTGAAATAGCCAAAGGCATGGGCCTTGAAAACCTGGCCCGTTCGCGCAAGCAGGATATTATTTTCAATATCCTCAAGCGCCACGCCAAAAGCGGTGAAGATATTTATGGCGACGGCGTATTAGAAATCCTTCAAGATGGTTTTGGATTTTTGCGTTCTGCTGACTCCTCTTATCTTGCGGGACCGGATGATATATATGTATCTCCAAGTCAGATTCGCCGATTTAATTTACGTACGGGTGACTCAATTTCCGGAAAGATTCGCCCACCGAAAGAAGGTGAAAGATATTTTGCCTTATTAAAAGTTAACGAAATTAATTTTGACAAACCGGAAAACGCACGTAACAAAATTCTTTTCGAAAACCTCACTCCTCTATTCCCCAACGATCGCCTCACCCTCGAGTGCGGAAACGGCTCCTCCGAAGACCTGATTGGTCGTATTATTGATCTTGTAGCTCCAATCGGGAAAGGCCAGCGCGGCTTGATTGTTGCGCCGCCGAAGGCCGGTAAAACGATTATGTTGCAAAATATGGCACAGGCCATTACACGCAATAATCCAGAGTGCCATTTGATCGTACTGCTGATTGACGAGCGTCCTGAGGAAGTGACAGAAATGCAGCGCTCCGTGCGCGGTGAAGTTGTTGCCTCTACTTTTGATGAGCCGCCGGCACGTCACGTACAAGTTGCGGAAATGGTAATTGAAAAAGCCAAGCGCCTGGTTGAGCACAAGAAAGATGTGGTTATCTTGCTCGACTCTATCACCCGCCTGGCTCGCGCTTACAACACAACAGTTCCTAGCTCCGGTAAAGTATTAACCGGTGGTGTTGATGCTCACGCCTTAGAGCGCCCGAAGCGCTTCTTTGGGGCAGCGCGAAATATTGAAGAAGGCGGAAGTCTGTCTATTATTGCTACTGCACTTATCGATACCGGCTCGAAAATGGACGAAGTGATTTTCGAGGAATTTAAAGGTACCGGTAATATGGAATTGCAGCTGGATCGCAAAATTGCTGAAAAACGCGTATATCCGGCCATTAATGTGCGCAGATCCGGCACTCGCCGGGAAGAGCTGTTAATGCCTGAGGGCGAGCTGCAGCGAGTGTGGATTTTGCGTAAGCTGTTACACGATATGGAAGATGTTGCATCGACTGAATTCCTAGTGGATAAATTGAAAGATTTCAAGACAAATGACGAATTCTTCCTATCCATGAAACGGAAATAATTTTTGTATATAAAGTAGCGCCTGAAAAGGCGCTCTTTATTTATTAGGAGCAGAATAAGACGATTAATTGCGTCTATTACTGTTGAAAAGGCGAGCCAATAGGCATATAAAGTTCCACATTGTGGCGCTTGATATGGATTTTAGGCAACGCGCCTTACTGAATTGGCCCAGGGGTTTATTTCTCCGCAAAGGGCCAATCTCAAATGGTTAATCTGGTGGAGCTGGTTATCCATTTGTGACTGCACGACAGCCCACACACCTAGTGAGAACCTTTTGTGAATATCTATATTGGAAATCTGGCCTACGCGGTAACCTCTGACGACCTGCACGAAGCTTTTGGTGCATTCGGAGAGATCTCTCGGGCTACTGTTATCACCGACCGTGAGACTGGCCGCTCTAAAGGCTTCGGTTTCGTAGAAATGCCTAACGACGATGAAGCGCGCAAAGCTATCGAAGAGATGAACGACCAACCGCTGTCTGGCCGTAACATCCGCGTTAACGAAGCTAAGCCTCGCGAAGATCGTCCGCGTCGCCCCCGCTTCTAAGCTGTAAAAAGCTTATTATTTCCGCGGCTCGCAGCCTAGGCTTGCGAGCCGCGACTCCCTCCCGCCTCTCTCTTCATTCCAATTGGTGTGTTGTTACCCATCCTGCGCCTTCTGTTTTACACTGCGCTCTGGTTTATAGTCACGCCTTGTTAGCCCATGAAATATAAAGATCTACGCGACTTTATTAAGTTGCTGGAAAAGCGCGGCCTACTAAAACGAATCAAGCACCCTGTTGACCCCATTTTGGAAATGACAGAAATTTCCGATCGCGTATTGCGAGCTGAAGGGCCTGCATTGTTGTTTGAGAACCCGGTAGGCTTTGAGACCCCAGTTCTTGCCAATCTTTTTGGAACACCAGAGCGAGTCGCCCTAGGGATGGGAAGAGAGAGTGTTGCCGAACTGCGTGAAGTGGGAGAACTGCTGGCTTTTCTCAAGGAGCCGCAGCCACCGGAAAATCTCCGCGATGCCTGGGAGAAGTTGCCGGTCTTTAAGCAGGTCCTGAATATGGGGCCAAAAGTCGTAAAGGGTGCAGCTTGCCAACAGGTAGTCCTTGAGAGGGATCAGGTTGATCTGCATCAGCTGCCAATCCAAACCTGCTGGCCGGGAGATGCCGCTCCGCTGGTCACTTGGCCCTTAGTAATTACCCGAGGGCCTGAGAAGAAACGGCAAAATCTGGGCATATACCGGATGCAATTAATCGGAAAGAACCGCCTGATTATGCGTTGGCTCAGTCATCGCGGGGGGGCGCTGGATTATCGGGACTGGTGCAAGAAGCATCCCGGTGAACCTTATCCGGTAGCTGTTGCCCTGGGTGCCGATCCCGCCACAATTCTGGGGGCCGTTACCCCAGTGCCGGATACTTTGTCTGAGTATGCCTTTGCCGGCCTGCTGCGGGGGGATAAGACAGAAGTGACCGATGCCTTACTCAGTGATCTTCAGGTGCCTGCCAGTGCCGAATATGTTCTGGAAGGCTTTATCTATCCCGATGATATGGCTGATGAGGGGCCCTATGGGGACCACACCGGTTACTACAACGAAGTGGACAGCTTCCCTGTGTTTACGGTAGAGAAGGTTACGCACCGTAAAAACCCCATTTACCACAGCACTTATACCGGGCGCCCACCGGATGAACCTGCGATTTTAGGCGAGGCTTTAAACGAGGTTTTTGTGCCAATCCTACAAAAGCAATTTCCTGAAATTGTCGATTTTTATTTGCCGCCGGAGGGATGCTCTTACCGTCTCGCCGTGGTCACCATGAAGAAGCAGTATGCGGGTCACGCCAAGCGGGTAATGATGGGGGTCTGGTCTTTCCTTCGTCAGTTTATGTATACCAAATTTGTTATTGTCGCTGACGAAGACGTCAATGCCAGGGATTGGAAAGATGTAATCTGGGCGATGACCACGCGTATGGACCCGGCGCGGGATACGGTGATGGTAGAAAATACTCCGATTGATTATTTGGATTTTGCTTCACCGGTCTCCGGTTTAGGCTCAAAAATAGGTTTTGATGCGACTAATAAATGGGAAGGTGAAACTAGTCGCGAGTGGGGTGTACCTATTGAGCGCGACCCGAATGTGGTTAAAAAGGTTGATGAAATTTGGTCTAAACTGGGCCTCGAGTAAGCACAGCGATATATTTTCAGTACTCCCGTCCGAATAAGCGCCCTTGGTGGCGCTCAGTACAGTGACCGCTTAGCGGTCACTCTTTATTTTTCTTCCTTCTTTGCATCTATAGCTTTTGCTGCTGGCGTCGCAGTCAGGTACGGGCTCGACCGTGCGCCTGAATTAACTATAAGGATTGCTTTAATGAGGAAAATTTATTTAGTGGGCCTGATATCGCTAGGTATTTTCATATTTTTGCTAGTTGTACCAAGTGAGCAGGAGCAAAGTGCCAGAATTGATAATATCGAAGAATTTATTCCTGCCGTTATGCATGAGGCAGCCATACCCGGAATAGCCGTTGCCAGAATAAAAGAGGGTGAACTTGCGCTTCAGCAAGTGTACGGGATGGCCGATATAGAGGCCGGCAAACCAGTTACTCAGGATACGTTATTTAATATTGCCTCGATAAGTAAGCCGATTATGGGTGTAACACTATTGCAATTGGTCGATGATGGTAAATTGGCGTTGGATGAGGATATTAATAGCTATTTACCATTTAAGGTCGACAATCCACATATAGAAGGGGAAAAAATTACACTGAGACATCTGGCGAGTCACTCTGCAGCAATTAAAGATTATTTTGACTACGCCACTTACACTGAAAATCGTGATCCCTCTATCAGTTTGGAGCAACATCTACGCTCCCTGCTGGTTAAAGGGGAAAGGCTGTACGGTAGTGGGGATTATTATCTGACAAATAACCCCGGGGAGCACAGACAATACAGTAATCTTTCTGCCGGTTTAGCTGGGTTATTGGTTGAGTCAGTAACCGGCCAATCTCTCGCCAACTATAGCCGGGATACTTTATTTCACAGCCTGGATATGGAGACTGCCAATTGGAGACTCAATGGAGTAGATCTGAGCTCTATCGCAGTTCCCTACAAAGTAGAGCAATGTGTACCATATATCGGTCTGTGTGTAGATAGTGAAGCAGAGAAGATGAACTATTTAATTGGTCGATTTATTGATCCTCCTTTTGAGTACAAGCAATTTCATCCGTATGTACACAGTGGTAATCCGCAATATCCCGACGGTGGTGTTCGTGTAAGCATTGCTGACCTCAGCAATTTCTTGCTAGCGCTGCTTAATAATCGGGATAAATCTGGAACTCAGATCTTATCAGATGTTATGTATCAGGAAATGTTTCGTCTGCAATTACCGTTGTCTGTATCAGATTCGCAGCGCTTCTTTTGGCGCGATCGCAATGGCCTTACTGGACACATGGGAACTGACCTGGGCGTATTTGTAGCTATGTATTTTGAGCCAGAAAGTAAGGATGGCTTTATTATCTTGATGAACAGAGACATGGATATTAAATCGGCTAATGCGATGAAGCGTATTGCTATTCGCCTCATGAAAATATAAAAACAACTGTAGGATGACCATTCCTGAAATTTTTATATTAAGGAGGGTCTTTCTATTTGTGTATTTTTCTAAAGCTGGATGGGAATATGATAGGGAATTTATCAAAACTAATAATTCTATTTTTTGGGATAGCAATATTTCAGCCTGTGATTGCCAGCCAGGGTAATGGTGCAGAGGCAATTTTTGAGAAGATCAAAGGGCTAGCTGGAGAGTGGAGAGAGGAAGGGGCAAAAAATGACGATTTTGTTATTAGTTTTGCCGATACAGCTGGGGGAAGCGTAGTACTGGAAAGTTGGCTCTATAACGGGCGCCAACATTCCCTGACGGCCTACCACTTGGATAACGATAATTTAATAGTGACGCACTATTGCCCCCAGGGTAATCAGCCCAGGTTAAGCTGGCAAAAAAATAGTGCTGAAGATACTTTGGCATTCTCTTTCAAGGATGTAACTAATTTTACTTTGGACAGTAAGAGTCGTCTGGATAGCCTTTCTTTTACCTGGCTAGGTAACGGCAAGTTACAGAGGGAAGAGACTTACTTGAAGAACGGGCAGCAGTTACCCTCATCCCTGACCTTGGTACGTAAATAAGCTGCCAAATCGTTATTAACTGATAGTTTAGATGTATTATTTCTCAAAGCTGGAGCGAAATTCGCGCCAGCTTTTTTATTTGTGAACTTTATTGTGGTTTTGGTTTATATAAGTATGATTCGCGACTGAATTTGCATACTGCTGCCAGCTTATTGGCATGGGGTGACAGTGCGCGCTATGCCCGGGTTGTGTTTTTTGCGTATGACGACATGCTGCATTGAAAACAAGTGGATATCTAATTCCTGGGGTTGGGAAACGGTAGAAGTTGGAAGTGAGTAAATAACTAAAATTAAATGGAGAGGTAACAAATGGAATTAATTATTTTTGTAATTATTATGGTGGCAGTTCTTGTTCTGCCTCTGAAGTTAGCAGCTGCCATGTTGGGGGCGAAAAATACGGGTGTATTTTATTGTCTTTTCGCTTTGCTGTTGGCCCTAATTATTCAAAGAATTGTTGGCGGCATGTTGCCGGGTGTGACGGATAGCGCTGGAATTTTAATGACAATTCCCCTGGCTGCTATTGCCTATATGCTGGTACTTGGTACGGGTTTTTTAAAGGCTATTCTAATTGCCCTTTTACAAGGGGTAATTACTTATTTTGCCATGCTACTTTTTGTGGACTTGCCCTGGGCTGTTTAAAAACGAAATAAATTCTCGTAGAAAGTCTGCAAGCGGCGACTTATTGAATGTTAAATCGCCATTTGCACTATCATTGATTGCTAATAGTTTCCTTGCGTGCAAGCTATAACTTTCTAAACAAATGGATGCTCTACACATCAGCCTCCGTGCCAATGATGTGTTTCCTAGATTGGGTTTCTACTGAACAGCCTGGAGGTTAGGCTTTTCAACAGGGGCCGTAAGAAACTTACTTAAAACATCAATATAAGTTGGAAAAGCTTCGAATTGGGGTAAATGTCCAACCCCTTCCATTTCGACTAATTCGGCTTTGGGGATTTCTGCTGCTGTACGCTTGCCTAATTGATCGTACCGGCCTAATTTTTCTTGTACAGCTTCAGGCGCGCGGGCGCGGCCAATAGCTGTTCGATCTCGGGTACCTATAATCAGTAGGGTAGGCACCTTGATATTGGCAAACTCATAAAGTACCGGTTGAGTGAATACCATTTCGGAGGTTAGGGCATCCACGGTTGCCATATGAGCTGCATCGGGTCCCAGGGCCCAGCCAGCTTGAATATCCAGTAGCGGGTTATATTCTTCGCGCCACTGCTCAGAAAAGTAGGCTTTACTCATGTAGCGTTTGATAGATTCTGGAGTTTGTTTTTTCTCGCGAGCAATGGCTTGGTCCAAAGGTTCATAGGGAACCCATCGCTTCCAGTCTTCAAGGCCTATAGGGTTTACAAGTGCTAACTTTTTGACTCGCTCCGGGTACATCAGGGTAAACCGGGTAGCCAGCATACCTCCCATAGAGTGCCCAACTACCATAACTTCTTTTATTTTCAATTTATCCAATAAAACCTTGGTATTGTTGCTAAGCCCCTGAAAAGTGTATTGGGTTAACGGTTTACTGGATTTTCCGAAACCGATCTGGTCCGGCGCTATAACCCGGTACCCCAGCTGACTGAGTTGGGAGATAGTCTCCTTCCAATAAGCCGCCGAAAAATTCTTACCGTGCAACAGGAGTACCGTTCCTCTTGCATCTCTACCCTCTGCAGGCGGTACATCCATAAAGGCCATTGCCAGTGGTTGTCCCTGTTGTTCGAAATGAAAGTGATGAACTGGATAGGGATATTCGTAATCAGTTAAGGCTTTATCTTGAGGCGTTACTGAATATTCAGCAGATGCATGGCCGGTAAAAAACACACTGGCGGTAAAAAGTAAGGCAACTATGTAGCGCACAAAGAGGGTCACAGCCGTGTCCTTATTGGTAAACGGGAGTTCACTATAGGCGCAATTGGGGGGGGGCTGAAAGGCCCGTCGGCCTTTCAGGGGGGATGGCTCAGGCGTGTGCGCCCAGTAGGGGAGTGCCTTGGCTGGGCATAGGCAACTGGGGCAAGTCCTTGACTGCTTGTAGCAAACCTTCCTCATAGAGTTTTGCTGCTTTGTCTTTTTCCCCAAGGGATTGAAATAAGCGAGCCAGTTCAGCGGAGGTAGCAGGATCTTGGCGCAACAATAGGCTTTTCTCGAAATACTGCTGCGCTTTGCCCCAAAGTTCATTGCGCATTGAGAGACGTCCGAGACAGGTTAGCAGTGCGGCACTCTCCCCATACTCTTTCAGCCAACCTTCAGCTGCTGATATTTGTGCCGCAGGGGCGGCCCCCACCAGGCAGCCGTAGAGTTCGGCAAGATTGGGGTCCCAAGCTCGATTGAGTAGCCAGCGCAAATGCTTCTCTGCCTCTGTGTCTTCGCCAATCCGATGCAGTTGCTGTGCGTAGAGACTGCGCAGGGCTTCATTGCGTTGCCAGCGGCCACTAAGGCTTTGCCAGGTATCGTGTAATTTATCGATATCTTTGCGATTAGCTGCTTCGGTCAGCTGATGTTGATACACCTCGAGTTCAAGCTGGTGCAGCTCAGCTTCGGGCATGTTCGCATGTTTCTCCAATTCGGGCAGAAATGCGCGAAGACGGCTCCAGTCACCCAGAAGGTAATAAGCCTGCTTGAGAAGTTGTAACAGGGCAGGATGTTTCGGCTCGAGTTGCTTGGCGCGCTCCAGGCTGGCAATACACTGCTCGTAATGTTTATCCAGGAGCTGCATACGAGCTTGGCTTAGGGCTACAGCCAGGCGGGTATCTTCACCACAGGCCTCCGCTTTGGCGAGTAATTCATTGGCCTCCTCACGAAAGCCCAGCTCAAAGGCGCTGCGCGCCGCCGCCAAATAATTGATCAGCGGGGCTTCAGATCGAGGGGCGCTCTTCAGCAGCTGACGGCGCGCCCGGGACCAGTTGCCCTCCATAAACTCCACCAAGCCGCTGGTCAGGCGTCGGCGCGCTACACGCTGGCGACCAAATCTCAGCCGGTCGACACTACCTCGGAATCCGCGAAAGATACTGCGAGCCAGCCAAATGGCAAAGAAGAGGATAATTAGAGCTGCTGCCAGCGAGAAAATTGCGAACCAGAGGTTCATCTCGTAGCCTTTATTCAGCTCACCGCCAATACCGATTACCAAGTAGCCGGGATAATTGTTAATAGCCTCCGGTAGAAAAGCGCCGAGCAGCAGTAGTACCAGAGCGGTGAAGAACAGTTTTTTCACTGGTTCTCCTCCTGTTGCGAGGCAGTTGGTGTGGTGGTGCCGGATGTTTTGTGTAAACGCTCAATATAATTGCGCAGGGCAAGCTGGGAGGCGCTGAGGTCAGGCATTTCGACCTGGATACGTTGTTTGCTAAGTTCCGTTAGTTGTTGGGCCAGCGCATCGCGCTGCGGACTGGCAGTGCCATAACTGAGTAGTAGCGACCGCGCACTATCCAGAGCGTCCCTGTAAACCGTGGTATCGCCGCGAAGCAATGCCAGTTGGGCCTGCTCCATATAAAGGCGCAGAGTCTGGCGAAAGCGAGCTTCACTCTGTGGGGATAGCATTACCGGGTTGATGTCTCCATCAATGGGGCGCACCGATTCGCGCATGAAGCGGGTGAAGTTGTGCCACTCCCGCTTCCACAGGGGGGCACTCTCCTTAATGCTGGGCTGCTCTTCACTGGGTTGTTCTGCCGAAGCCATATCGAATTGTGGTTGGATATTTGTGCGGATTAGCTGTTCTTCCAAGGCGCTGAGACGGAGGTATAAACCCTGGCGATCGATGTTTTGGACCAGCTTCAGTGAGGTGATATCACGGGCAAGCTGTTGGCGTACCCCGTACAGATCCGGTAAGTCCACATCGCGCAATATCTCGTCCACGCGCTCGACCAGCCCCAGCGCAGCGCGACTATCGTCTTCGAGAAGCAGGCGCTGGTTGGCTAGACGCAACAGATAATCTGCCTCAGCTAATTGCCAATCGTCGCGGCTTACATTTCCCAGCTGACCCAAGCGGTTTCCCTGCGCGGTGACACTGCGCTGCATGGAAGCCAGTTGCTGTTGCAGTTGGGCGATAGTGCGATTTTGTCGCTCTAGTTGATTGCGTAAATTGGCATCGGCCTGCTCCAGCTGACTGAATTCCCCGGAATAATCGGGGGTTTGGGGTTCAATTGGGGCAGAGGTAGCAGCAGGGGTTTCCGAAGCGATATTGGAGGTCGGCGCTTGGGTGGTGTTTTCAGCGGCAGCCGGCACTTCCGTTGCAGGGCTAATAGTGGTGGTGCTCTCCGGGGCTGCCGTTTTTCCGGGTAGATAGTTGAGGTAAGCGCCAAGGTGTTCGCGCAGCTGCGGAGAGTTAAACCAGGCCAGTGAGGCCACAGCAATCAAAATGATGATGAACAGTAGCCACCACCACAGCCCATTGGATCTACTGGCCGCAGCACCGCCGCTGGCTTTACCAGTAGAGGCTTTTTCCTCTGAGGCTTTGGCGAAATTACTTTTGCCTTTTACAGGCTTTGTGTTTTCCGGGGGCTCATTGGTCGCGGCTATATTTTGATCTTTTTTATCGGTCATGGGTATGGCGGCGCAGGTGGAAAATGTCGTCAGATTATAACGAGTGGCGCGAGCCTTAATAGCGGGCTAAACGCCGTTTTAAGATTTTTAGCGCAAAGCGATCGAGAATTTGATAGCAAATCAGCCGAGGGCCTTACGCAGTGTTTCCAGCATAGCGTTATCGCCGGCATTTAGCGCGCTATAGCAATGGGCAAAACCAAGCTCATTTGCCCGAGTGGCAACTCGTATACTCGGGCAGATAAGAGCGGTTTCAAAGAGTGTATTGCGGTTTATCTGGCGGATACAGGTAACCAGGTTATCGAGTGTTTCACCGCTGTGCACACTGATAATATCGGGTTGGAATTTATACTCAGCCAGGGAGGTTGCAGCCTCCGGTGGCAGCACTCGCCGATAGAGTTCGCAATAAGTTACTCGCGCACCCCTATCACTCAAGGTGTCGCCGATAAGAGGGCGGCCACCGGAGCCGCGAAAAATAAGAACTCTTTTCCCGTCCAACTGCTGTAACCAGGGTAGGCGCAGCAACTCCTCGGAGTTCATCGTATTGCCACTTTGCTCGCAGGGTATACCGCGCTTTTCCAGGGCGCTTGCGGTTGCCGCGCCGATCGCCAGAAAGCGAGGACCCTGGGGAAACTGTGGCCAATAATCTTCAAGCCAGTCTACGCCGTAGCGCACGGCGTTCTGGGAAACAAAGATCGCGACATCCGTTTGATCGAAATCGAGGATTGAGTTTTTTAAGGCCTGCATGGCAGCTTGATCCTCAATTGGCTCTATGCCGAGCATGGGGATGTTATCTACCTGGGCCCCCAGGCTGCGCAGTAGCGCACACCAGTTATCAGCCTGCTGCGTTGGCCGCGTACTGAGAATACGTTTGCCCTGCAGCAGGTCGGAGGTGAGATCGCCCATATCAGATAGCGGCGAGGATTTTATCGGCACCATCGGCCAGTAACTGTTCCGCGAGCTCAGTACCCAGGCGCTCTCCCTCAGCGGCAGGGCCACGATTGTCGGCATGTATCATGGTTTTGCCATCGGGACTGCCAACGAGTCCGCGCAGCCACAGGGTGTCACCATCCAGCTCGGCGTAGCAGCCGATAGGCACTTGGCAGCCGCCGTTGAGGCGCTTAACCAGGGCGCGCTCCGCACTGAGTCGGGCTGCGGTTTCCGGACAGTGGAGCGGTTGGATCAAGGCTTCCAGTTCGCTATCGCGGCGCGATTCGATACCCACTGCTCCCTGTCCGCCAGCGGGGAGCAGGATGTCCGTTGCCAGGAAGCTGCGGATGCGTTCCGGCATTTCAAGTCGCAGCAGTCCGGCCGCAGCGAGGATGATAGCGTCGTAATCGCCGGCATCCAGTTTGGCCAGTCGAGTATTCACATTGCCCCGTAAAAAGGTGACTTTGAGGTCCGGGCGACGGGCAAGTAATTGGCACTGTCGGCGCAGGCTGGAAGTGCCGACTACTGCTCCCTGGGGCAGGTCATCGAGGCTGTCATAAAGATTACTGACAAAGGCATCGCGGGGGTCTTCACGCTCGCAAATAATCGGTAGGTGAAGTCCTTCGGGGAATTCCATGGGGACATCTTTCATCGAGTGAACTGCGATGTCCGCACGGCCTTCGAGCATCGCCACTTCCAGTTCTTTAACGAACAGGCCTTTGCCGCCCACTTTGGTTAGTGGGATGTCCAAAACCTGGTCACCCCGGCTGGTGAGGGGGAGTAACTCGATAAGAAGTTCGGGATGCGCCTGTTGCAGGCGGTCTTTGACATAGTTGGCCTGCCACAGAGCCAAAGCACTCTGTCGGGTGGCAATGCGAATACGATCTATAGACATGCGGCTCAATCACTTATTGGTTGAAGCGGCCATTCTAACAGAGTCGCAATGCCGTGAGGTTCTCTGTAGCCGAGGGGCTAGCCCCTGGTGCGCAGCCAGTCTTCGAGAATTATCCGTGCGGCTATTGAGTCCACTGGGTCTTGTGCGTAGTTGCCACGATGTCCGCGTTCGTTGGCCTCTTCCTTGGCGGCTCGGGTGCTTAAACGCTCGTCAATAAGCTCTACCGGTAGTCCATAGCGACCGTGCAGGCGCTGGCTGAATTTTCGCGCACGCACGCCAAATTCACTTTCACTGCCATCCATATTGAGGGGGAGGCCAACCAGTAAAAGGTGGGGCTGCCACTCTTTGATCAGGCCTTCGACGGAGTCCCAATTGGGCTTGCCATCTTTGGCGGGCAGTGGGGCCAGTTCCCGAGCTCCACCGGTAAGGCTCTGGCCGTAAGCTACGCCAATAGAGCGGGTTCCAAAGTCAAAAGCTAGCGCTGTGACGGGTTTATTCATAGAGGTCAGTAGTTTTTCTGTTAGGCGTGGCCAGCTTGGGAGCCGAGGCCGGAAAGATCGATGCCGTGGCGGGCGGCGGCGCTTTGCCAGCGCTTTTCGACCGGTGTGGCGAATAGTATCTCGGGCTCTGCCGGCAGTGTCAGCCAGGCGTTTTCTGTCAGCTCTTGCTCCAACTGACCGGGCCCCCAGCCTGCGTAGCCGAGGGCGAGTAGTACATCGTCAGGGCCGCGCCCTGCGGCGAGGGATTCGAGGATGTCCTTGGAAGCGGTCAGGCTGATATCTGAATTGATTTCGGTTGTAGAGTCGAAGTGCATGCCGGTGCCGTGCAGTACAAATCCCTGCTCTGGTGACATGGGGCCGCCCAGTAGAACTGGTTCGTCACCGCGCAAGCTGAGATCTTCCAGAGACAGCTGCTCGAATACCTCATGCCAGTGCACTTTACTGGGCATATTGATCACTATGCCCATGGCACCGTCGCTATTGTGCTCAACAATCAGTGCGATAGCGTGTTTGAAGCGCGGGTCCTCCATACCGGGCATAGCCAGAAGGAACTGGCCGCGCAGGTTTCCGTGAGTCAGGTCGCTATCGATATTCGAATTAGGCATAGATCAGTAATAAACCGCCAGTTGAAAGCCCATTTTAGCCTCGGCTGGGCAGATCCCCCGCAGAAGTAGTAAGTCCCCCGGTTCTTTCGAATTGCCAGGTACGGATAATTTCCAGTCGGTCAACTTCGTTCTTGATCTCTACTGGGAAGGGAGCGAAGGGGGCAGCCAGACGCACAATTTGTTGGGCCGCATCATCGAGAATGCGCTCGCCGGAGGATTGAAGAATAACAACCTTCTCGACGGCTCCGGTGGGAAGCAACCGCACCATCATGCGTAACTCGCCACTAATTTGTTTTTCCAAGGCCTCTTCGGGAAAGTTATCGCTGCCAACAGCTTCTATTTTCTGGCGCCATTCATGTAAATAAGCGGCATCGGCTGAGGCTCTTGTAGCTACAGATGTCAATCTGCGCACTCGGGGGCGCTCGGCAATAGTTTGGCGAATTTTATCGAGACGCGCTTCTAGGCTAGCTATTTTAGGGTTGCTCAATGGCAGGTCATTGGGTGCGTCGCCGCGCTTTTGCTCGGATAACTTATCTTCTGCCGAAAGTTCAGGAGCCTGAATCGGGCTCTCACTAACTGTGGTAATTAACAGACGGCGTTGCTCTGCTGGTCGCGCAGATTGTTGTTGTGGCAAAGGCGTCACGCGATGAATTTGCGTATCGACAAACTCGGCACGGCGCTTAGTGGATAACTCTTTCCGAGAGTCTGCAGTACCACTGGCTAATTGGTTGTGCTGTGCCAAGTAGTCAGCATCCTCTGGGGCCTGAGCGGAATTTTGCAAAGAAAGTGTGACTTCAAGTGTCGGTGGCGCCTGTGCACCTTCGGGAAACCCAAAAGTTAGCCTAAAGATAATTAACACGTGCAAGGCGACCGCAAGAAACAATGAGAATACAAAGCGATCACGCTGCATTGCATGAAATTGAGTCGCGTTGGCAGAGGAATTCATTATCTATTATCAACTACTACTTATTCGGGCGTGCATTTCACACAGCCTTGTTCCCAGTGGTAAACCGCCCTGAGAGTTATCAAACGTCCAGTTTACCTTTTTTGTGCCAGCAGGTGTGTGATGCCGCTCATTAGTCGCGCGCCTATGTCCGTATTGTAAGCGGCATCGATTTCCCTGACACAAGTGGGACTGGTGACGTTAATTTCTGTTAGGTAGTCACCAATAACGTCCAGCCCGACAAATAACAGGCCTTTTTCCTTCAAGGTGGGAGCGACTTGCTCAACGATCCAACGATCTCTATCGGTCAGGGGACGTGCTTCGCCGCGCCCGCCGGCTGCAAGGTTGCCGCGAGTCTCGCCCGCTTCCGGAATTCGCGCCAAGCAATAGGGAATCGCTTCACCGTTAACGACCAGGATACGCTTGTCACCGTCTTTGATTTCGGGGATGTAACGCTGCGCCATAATCTGCTGGCGGCCGTGGTCGGTAAGCATTTCCAGAATTGCTCCCAAGTTGGCGCCGTCCGGTTTGCAATGAAAGATGCCCGCACCGCCCATACCGTCTAGAGGTTTAAAAATGACATCTTGATGAGTTCGGTGAAATTCCCGCAGCTTGGCCATATCGCGACTGACTAGAACCGGTGGGCAGCACTGGGGGAAACTTGTCGCAAAAATTTTCTCATTACAGTCGCGTAGCGCCTGGGGCTTGTTGACTACCGTTGCACCTTCGCGCTCTGCGGCTTCGAGAATATAAGTGGAATAAATATATTCATTATCAAAGGGGGGGTCGACACGCATCAGGATTACATCCAGCTCGCCGAGAGGCATTTCTCTGGACTCTTCCAGAGAAAACCAACGATTCTCATCATCAAAAACCTGCATAGGGCAGCCGCGCCCAGTTGCGCGCCCATTCTCCAGGTAAAGATGGCTCTGCTCGAAATAAAACAGCTGGAAACCACAATCTTGTGCGGCTTGTAACAGTGCAAGCGTCGTATCTTTTTTAAAATTGATCTGGGCGATGGGGTCCATCACCACACCGAGGGAATAATTCATACGGGTTTCCAAATCGTTGGGTATTTCTATCCCAGTTATCACTGGTTTTGCTCCCAAATTTGTGGTCGCTACCAGCGTTGTTGGATAGATAAGGTAAGAGCAGCTTTGCGAAGGTGCAACCTTCTTAGCGCAATACCTCCAATGAATGTATAAGTGGTGATAATTTGAACTGCGTCGCCTGCAGTGTGTCGACTCAGCTAGATTCGCCTGGGGTTCTGTGATAAAAGTTCGTCTCAGCGTGCGACCTTCGCCAGGCTAGGCGCCCGGACCCCGCAAGCGGTTTGAAAAAAGGGCGCAACTAAAGTTTTCGCGTGCCCGAAAATAAGTAAACAGGGGATTCAAAAAAGACTATGGAGCTTAACTGGGAAAGTCTGACTGTCATGGTGATCGACGACAGTAAGACAATTCGCCGCACTGCGGAGACGTTGCTGCAAAAGGCGGGCTGTACCGTGGTCACCGCGACAGACGGTTTTGATGCGTTAGCAAAAATCGCGGACTCCCGTCCGGATGTCATTTTTGTCGATATTATGATGCCGCGCCTGGATGGCTATCAAACATGTGCGTTAATAAAAAATAACAGCGAATTCCGCTCCACCCCTGTTGTAATGTTGTCGAGTAAGGACGGTTTGTTCGATAAGGCAAAAGGGCGTGTTGTTGGTTGCGATCAATATCTGACCAAACCTTTTAGTAAGAGCGAGCTGCTGGGTGCTATTTCCGCTCATGCCAAGCCGCACCATGCCGCATAAGTGGCCTACAAAAAAAGAAAATATAGATAACGGACTCCATTGTGGGCATTGTGCCCACAAGCTCGGTACCAAAATTTAATTAGAGTACAGATTTTCCGGTTGTTACAGACCGGTTGATTTTTGTACCCACACTATCGGTAGTCATAGTGCATCTCGGCACATGCTAGCGAGGATAATCACAACAAAAACCGCCGAGCGCAGTAGTTGTTGCCGAAAAGATGTCATGGGGGAAATGATGGCAAGAGTACTAATAGTTGATGACTCTCCTACAGAAACACATAAGCTGACAACCATTCTTGAAAAAAATGGCCACGCAGTAATCACCGCTCCCAACGGTGAAAGCGGAGTTGAAGTAGCCCGCGCCGAGCGCCCCGATCTGATCCTGATGGATATTGTGATGCCGGGTCTCAACGGTTTCCAGGCCACCCGCCAATTGAGCAAAGACAGCAATACCGGTGAAATTCCGATCATTATGGTAACTACCAAAGATCAGGATACAGACCGTGTCTGGGGTATGCGTCAGGGAGCCAGGGCTTACCTGACCAAACCTGTCGATGAGAGCAAATTGCTGGATGCGATCGGGGAGGTGTTGGCCTAATAGCCAGCTGCGAAAAGTGCAGTCACAAACACCTTATTTAGCTCTGGTTGATATTGCACGGCGCGCCAAAGCGCAGGCCACTGGCCTGCCTGGCCGCCGGGAAATCAAACCCTACTGGACCGGTATCGGTTTCTCTCTTCTGGATAACCACTTTGTCGCCTCCATGGATGACGTTGTGGAATTGCTCGAAGTGCCACAGCACACCTTTATTCCGGGCGCTCAGCCTTGGGTAAAAGGCGTCTCTAATGTTCGTGGTCGCCTGCTTCCCCTTATTGATCTCGCAGCTTTTTATGGCGGCTACCTCTCAGGTCCGCGCCAGCAACGTCGTGTTTTGGTGCTCGAGAGGGATAAGACCTACGTGGGGCTTATCGTGGATAAATTGTTTGGGATGCAGCACTTGGCGTTTGAGTATGCCCGTGAGGCACCGACAGATTTGAGTGAACCATTTGCGCCAATGGTGCACGGCCAGTTTGTTTTACAGCAGCATCGTTGGCTCGTTCTCGATATGCGGGCACTGATCAAGGATGCGCGTTTTATGGATGCAGCTTTACGCTGACTAATCCAGTTCTTTCTTTCCGGTAGCCGAGGGTGGTCGACCGGATGGCCCGCAATTAGTGCAGGGATGTACAGCACTGACTGAGGGGTCTTGTCATTAAAGCGTTAAAACTAAAGTGGTATTAAACCGGCCTAATGCAATGGCCCGCTAGGAGTAAATTATGAAACCAGGCTCCCAGAGTTCCTTTTCCGCGCTGCGCAGTAACCCTGCCGCGCTGGTATTAGGTCTACTGGTACTCGCCACGCTGGCGGGGCTTATTGTCAGTATTTATTTGGTACAGACTCGAGACGAGCAGGATAAAGAGTACCTGCAGCAAGTCGCCGAGTTGCGGGCCCTTTCCTATCAGGTAGTTTCCTATGCGCCGGCGGCAACCGCAGGCGATAGTGAGGCCTTTACCGAGCTGGAAAATGTTACCGAAGAAATGGCTAATGCCTGGAACCAGCTTCAGCGAATGGATGACAATAGTCGCCGCGCCCTGGGTGCTCAGCTGTCTGCCTACGATCAGGTTTGGCGCAGCTTGCGCGAGCAGGTCGACACGATTATCGGCAACCAGGAAACCATCGTATTTCTTAACGATATCGCTTCAACGCTGAGTGACTCGCTTCCGGAATTACAGGCTGAGCACAACAATATTGTAGAAATTCTGCTGGCTAACAACGCCCCGGCAAATCAGGTGGAACAGGCCCAGTTGCAGGTTTGGCGTGCGGAGCGTATTGGTCGAAATATCGATAAAATGCTCCAAGGTGGCGATGATGCTGAAGCCGCCGCTGACCAGTTTAATACCGACGCCAGTCTTTTCGGTAAGGTGGTTGACGGTATGAAGAGCGGCGATGTGGTGATGGGGATTTCCCGTATCACCGATGAAGAGGCTCGCCACTCATTGGATGAAATTACTGAGCTGTTCGGCTTTGTAAGCACCTCCGTACGAGATATCTTCGAAGCAACTCCAGCCCTGTTTGCTACCCGCCAGGCCTCTGACGGCATTATCGCGTCATCTCCCCAGCTGATCGAAGCATTGAGTACGCTGAATGACCGAATCGTAAACCTTTCAGATGATCGCCAGCCCAACAACTTGACCATTGCTGCACTGGCTTTGGTCTTCGTTTTGTTGATCTTCGGTATGATGGCGATGGCATTCTCCGGTACCCGCCGAAACCTGAAAAAAGAGGAAGATACCAACGAGCGTAACCAGCACGCGATTATGCAGTTGCTGGACGAGCTGGCCGACCTCGCCGACGGTGACTTGACCACCTCTGCAACGGTAACCGAAGCCTTTACTGGTGCGATTGCCGACTCCATTAACTTTACTATTGACCAGCTGCGTGTGCTGGTATCGCGGATTAATGGCGCTGCACAGGAAGTATCTGGCTTGTCCCAGGAAACTCAGCAGACTGCACTGCACTTGGCCGAGGCCTCTGAGCACCAGGCACAGGAAATTGCCGGAGCTTCTGCCGCGGTTAACGAAATGGCGGTCACCATTGACCAGGTATCTGCCAACGCCTCCGAATCTGCCCAGGTAGCCGAGCGCTCAGTACATATCGCAAGTAATGGCGCCAAGGTGGTACAGAACACCATTAAAGGCATGGATAACATCCGCGAGCAGATTCAGGATACCTCCAAGCGAATTAAGCGCCTGGGTGAATCCTCCCAGGAAATTGGCGATATCGTAAGTTTGATTAACGACATTGCCGACCAGACCAACATTCTTGCATTGAATGCCGCGATCCAGGCGAGCATGGCCGGTGATGCCGGTCGAGGCTTCGCGGTGGTTGCGGATGAGGTACAGCGACTTGCGGAGCGCTCTGCAGCTGCAACCAAGCAGATCGAAGGTCTGGTAAAAGCGATTCAGTCCGATACCAACGAGGCGGTAATCTCCATGGAACAAACCACCAGTGAGGTGGTACGTGGAGCTCGTCTGGCCCAGGATGCGGGTGTTGCACTGGAAGAAATTGAAAGTGTATCCAACAACCTGGCATCGTTGATTCAGAACATTTCTAACGCTGCCCGTCAGCAGGCTTCGTCTGCAGGCCACATTTCCAACACGATGAACGTGATTCAGGAAATTACCTCGCAGACTTCTGCGGGTACCCAAGCTACCGCCCAGTCCATTGGTAACCTGGCGCAGACCGCGAGTGCACTGCGCGAATCCGTTGCCGGCTTCAAACTTCCGCAAGAGGAAAGTGTTGAAAGCAACAGCGAGCTGTATGACGTGGAGTTGCCGGAAATGGATACAGATACTTTCGCTATTGAAGGTGAAGATACTCATTCATTGGAGTCCCGCGAAGACCGGGCCCTGGCCTAACCCACACAATAATGCCCGGCCATTATGAAAGTTGGCCGGGCGCAAAAGGGGCGCACGGAATTGCTTCCGATAAATCCGCGAGTTTTTCTCGCAGAAAACTGTAGCGCTTGAGTACTGAATAAATTATTGGGGACTTGGCGTGAGTCACGACAATCCGAACTTCATGGCCTTGGATTGGCTGATCGGTGAAATTAACGAGACTTTGGCACAAGCGCGCCAATTTCTTGAGACGTTCGCTGTCGAACCCGATGCGGGTGCCTCTCTTCTGCAAAACAGCTTGTCGCTGGTGCACCAGGTGCACGGTAGCTTGCATATGGCACAGCTCAGTGGTGCCGCGATGTTAGCAGAAGAGATGGAGCAACTTATCCAGGCCCTCGCCACTGGTGCGGTTGAAAATACCGACGAGACGCGCGAATTTTTGATGCGCGCATTGCTGGAGTTGCCCCTTTACCTCGAAAAGGTTTCTTTTCAGCGTCGTGACAATGCCGTTCTCTTACTTCCCCTGATGAATGACTTGCGCGCAGTGCGCCGCGAGCGATTGATCAGTGAAGGAGCGCTTTTCTCGCCAGAACTGTCTTCATTGGCAACGGTGATTGGAAAGCGCCAGCCCCTCGTCGCCGATAGCGCCCGCTTAAATGACCTGGTCACCAAGTTGCGCAAGATGTATCACGTTGCGGCTGCGGGTCTGATCCGGGATGTAAACAGTGGCGAAAGCCTGGCTTACCTCACCAAGATTATTGAAAAAATGCAGCTGCTTTACAGTGGCAGCTGCCGCCAATCCCTGTGGGAAGTACTGTTCGGTATTTTGGAGGCGCTCGGCGAACACCGTATTAATGTGCAGCCCGCACTGCGCCATTTACTGCGCAAGGTGGATATTGAATTCAGGTTGTTGCAGGGGCGTGGCGCAAAGGTATTGGACGCGCGCCTGGATCAGGACTTTCTGCGCAACCTACTTTTTTATGTCTACCTCGCCGGTCCGAATGGGCCGCACTGCGAGAAACTCTACCACCGCTTCGCATTAGATAAGGCGGTTCCCGGTACGCCTCGCCCGGATACTGAAGACGTATTGGCGATGGGGCCAGAAGCCTTAGGCAGTGCAATTGCTGCAGTGCGCGATGAACTGCAGTTGGTGCGTGAAGCACTGGAGCCCAGTACAACTGATACAGAACAACCCTCGCTGTCTGACACTGCCGCAGTGGCCAAGCGTCTCGCGGATACACTCGGTATTTTGGGATTGGAGGCGCAGCGGGTTCGCGCTCGCAGTGTCTACGAAGACCTTCGCGATGCTTCCCGTGGTACTGACGTTGAAGAGTACCTGATGCGTGCCGCCGGGGAATTGGTTCAGCTCGATTCAGCGCTTGCCGCCACCGTCGATCGCAATAAAAAAGTCGATGATGAGCAGCCCATTATGGGCGACGCCACTGACTCTGTATTACGCGAGGCCAGACTCGGTCTGGAAGCGGTAAAAGAAGCGGTCATGGAGTATGTGGCCAGCCACTGGGATATCAGTTACCTGAGCCGTGTGCCACAGCGTTTACAGGAAGTCTGTGGTGGCCTTGAAATGGTGGGTTACCAGCGAGCGGGTGAAATTATCTCCGCTTGCAATCGCTATATTGGCAACTCCCTGATTGAGGCTGGAGAACAGCCCGAATGGACAATGCTGGATACTCTGGCAGATGCCATTACCAGTGTTGAATACTACCTGGAGCGTCGTGCGGAAGGTCTGGCTGATGCAGAAATGCTTTTGGCACTGGCTGAAGATAGCGTAGAGGCTTTGGGCGTTTCGCTGAAGATCGTCGACGAGAGTGAGGCCGACGCCAGTCTGGAAGCGTCCCCGATATCAGAACCCGAACTGCCAGATCTTATTGATTACGATTTAATCCCCGATGACGAAGCCTCTGCGGTTTCTGACGAATCTCTGGACTCTCAAGCTGAAATAAATGCGGAAGAGTCATCTGCCATAACTTTGCAGCTGCCTGTCGATGAAGCAGATTCTGTTGTGGAGTCCGAGCTGGAAATCGATGGAGAGTCTGTTCCGGAGGAGTCTTGGTTCTCTGATGGGGCTCCTCAGGTTGAAGCTGCTCCGGTACTTGAAGTTGAAACTGGGATAGAGGCTCCTGAAGCTGAGGAAGCGCCTGCTGAGATTGCTGACTTCATTGAAGCTGCACCGATGGTAGAGTCTGCTGAGGTTGAGCCGGTTGCTGCAGTTGCAGAGGTCGCGGATACGACGGAGGAACTCGGTGATGACACTGAGAGCCTGATTGACGATGAAATTATCGAGATCTTCCTGGAAGAAGCCGGGGAAGTTCTTGCGCATATCAGTTGTTACTTCCCGGAGTGGGCTGCCAATTTTGCCAATCAGGATGCCCTGGTAGAGTTTCGTCGGGGCTTCCATACCCTGAAGGGGTCGGGCCGTATGGTCGAGGCCCTGGATATTGGTGAACTGGCCTGGTCTGTGGAGAATATGCTCAACCGGGTTATCGATGGCAGTGTGAAACCCGGGCCTGCCCATGTATACCTGATTGAGCAGGTGTATCAGAAGTTCCCCTCAATGATTGAGGCGTTTAAACACGGACAGAGCGACCCCGATCAGCAGCTTACCCTGCAGTTACAAGCTTGGGCTGAGCAGCTGAGTGCGGGAGAGATGCCCGCTGATCTGGAAGCCCAAAGTGCAGGCGGTGTCGCGGCAGTTGACGTTGTTGAGGACACCGGAGAAGACCTGGCTCAACTCTGGGAAATTTTTGCCCAGGAGGCAGAGACGCACCTCAATGTCGTAGATGAGTATTTGCAGGATATGCAGGCTGCCGCGCCTTTGTATGGTGTTCCCAGCGATCCAATGCACCGGGCACTCCACACACTTAAAGGCTCCGCACATATGGCGGAAGTCAAAGTGGTTGCCGAAATTATGGCGCCACTGGAGCGCTTCGCTAAAGAGCTGCGTATTTATCAGGTGCCTATCGATGCAGATATTTTTGATCTGATCAATGATAGCGCCACCTATGTGCGTGACGTGCTGGAACAGATTCGCTCTTCAGAGCCTCTCGCAATAGAGAAATCGGAACAGTTCCTTGCTCGCGTTGCTGAATTGCAGGAGCGCTCTGTAGGCCACTTGATTCGCGAGCGTGAGGCGAATGAACCTCGCGCGGTTGATCCCCAGCTTCTCGAAGTCTTGATGGCTGATGGCATGCGGGTGCTGCTTGATGCAGACCAAATGCTGACTGAGTGGCGCGCTGACCCGGCAGATAAAGGTCGTGTTGTATTGGTCGCTGACGAACTCAATGTTCTGCAGGAGGCGGCAAGCCGGGCGCAGTTGCCGATCCTGGCCGAGCTCGCTGAGCTGTTGCTGAATGTTTATCGCAAAGTCCTTGCTGGTGATCTTGAGCAGGAGCCAGCGCTATGGGCCTCTCTTGAGCAGGGACACAACGAGCTACTTGATTTAATCGATGCAGTAGCTGCAGCACAAGACCTCCCTGAAGTCAGTGAAGCTGTGGAAGAGGCGCTTCGCTACCTGGCTCAGGGTGAGGAAACCAGCTCTTCAGCTGAAGATGACTACGACCTCAATGAACTGGGAATCGATAGCGAAGCACTGGCTATTGCCGAGCCTGAAGAGCAGGCGTCGGAGCCCACGGAAGTAACCGAGCTCCTGGTTTCAGAAGCATCCCCTGATGAGTGGATTGAGCCACCTGTATTACAGGTGTCGCACGATGGGGAATCTCTCGATGGCGAGGCTGAGGATTCGGAAATTCCTCAATTGCAGGCCATAGAAGAGGCCGCTGTTGAGGACGTATCTCAATTTGAAGCACCCTTCTCTGCACCTGAAGTTGAACCTGCTGGCGACCTGGCTATCGAGCAACCGGGTAGCGAGGTGTCATCACAGGATTCCGCTCAATCAGTCGATTTACAGAAGTTGTTGGCAGACATTGACCCGGATGTTGTCGATGTTTTTATGGAGGAGGCGGGAGATCTTACCGATGAGCTGGAGGAACTGATTCAGAGTTGGGAAGAGGAGCCGGAAGGCCGCGAGCAAGGTGAGGCCCTGAAGCGTGTATTGCACACCTTTAAAGGTGGTGCACGTATGGCTGGCCTAATGGGGTTGGGTGAAGTAGCTCACCGTTTTGAAACGGTGATCGAAGGCATGCGCGACAACGATCGGCCCTCCGCAGATTTCTTCGCCAATGCCCATGGTATCCACGATCGTCTCGCCGATGGAGTAGAGACAGTTCGCGCCTGGATGGCTGGTGAACAGCTTGATGCTTTTGTACAGATGGTCAGCACCGATTGGGCGGATCAGAAACCGGCTAACTCGGCAGCTGCAGAAGTAGTTATTGAATCTGAAGCTCCAGGTGAACAGCCTCAAGAAACTGTTCTCGTAGCGGACGCGGAACAAGGTGATGAAGTCACTGCGGCCGAGAGTACTCAGCCGGATGCTGATGTAGTTGCTACGCAGCTGCCCGAGATCGCTGTAGGTCAGGAAAGCGATAACGTTTTGCCGTTTATCCGCAAGGCCGGTAATGCAGAGCAGGAGGTAGCGGCACCGACCCGGAACCAGCCCCAGGAGATGGTGCGTGTCGCTGCTGAACTTCTGGAGGAGTTGGTAAACCTCGCCGGTGAGACTGCAATTTCCCGTGGTCGTCTTGAAGAGCAGATGAGTGAGTTCGGTCTCGCCCTAGACGAGATGGATGTGACGCTGGTGCGTCTCAACGAACAGCTGCGCCGCCTGGACCGCGAGACCGAGGCTCAGATCCTGTTCCGCCAGGAGCAGTTGGCAGAACAGGACGGCGACTTCGATCCGCTGGAAATGGACCGTTACTCGTCTATTCAGCAATTGTCCCGTTCCCTGCTGGAGTCCACATCTGACTTGATGGAGCTGCGCTCCACCCTGAATAACAAGGCGCGTGATACAGAGACCCTGTTGCTCCAGCAGTCCCGAGTAAATACCGAATTGCAGGAAGGTCTGATGCGCAGCCGCATGGTACCTTTCTCCCGTCTGGTACCGCGCCTGCGTCGCATCGTGCGCCAAGTTAGTGCTGAGCTGGGCAAGCAGGTCGAGTTGGGATTCTCCAACGTTGAAGGCGAGCTGGACCGGTCCATGTTGGAGCGTATGGTTGCGCCACTGGAGCATATGCTGCGCAACGCTGTGGACCACGGCATTGAAATGCCAGAGGAGCGTTTGGCTGCCGGCAAGTCTGAGCGTGGGCGTATCGATGTGGCGCTGAAAAGGGAGGGCAGTGAAGTTGTCCTCACCATCCGCGATGATGGTGCCGGTGTCAATTTGATCCGGGTGCGTGAAAAGGCGGTGGAAAATGGCCTGATGAGGCCGGATGCTGAGCTCTCGAATAATGAGATTCTTCAGTTCATTCTGCAGGCTGGTTTTACCACTGCAGAAAAAGTTACCCAGATCTCTGGCCGGGGTGTGGGAATGGACGTTGTATCCGCCGAGCTTAAGCAGATCGGTGGCAGCGTCCATATCAACTCAGAGGCAGGCGCAGGAACAGAATTTGTCGTTCGTCTGCCGTTCACAGTTTCGGTTAACCGCGCTTTGATGGTGCGAATTGGCGATGACCTGTTTGCACTGCCGCTGAATACTATCGAAGGTATTGTGCGCCTCAGCCCATTTGAGCTGGAGCACTACTATCGCTCAGATGATGCGCGTTTCGAATACGCCGGAGAACTCTATCAGGTTAGCTATTTCGGTACTCTGCTGAAGTCTGGTGCTCAACCCAAGCTCAGTGTCGATGATATGCAACTGCCCGTTTTGTTGGTGCGCTCTGAAGGGCACGCTATGGCATTACAGGTGGATGCCATTAAGGGCAGCCGCGAGATTGTAGTGAAAAGCCTCGGCCCGCAGTTCTCCGGGGTTCAAGGGGTATCAGGTGCAACGGTAACTGGTGATGGTAGCGTCGTGGTGATTCTCGACGCTCACGCCCTGCTGCGCCGCCAGGCCACCCAGCTGGCAAGGCCGGAAGTGCCACAGCTTCAAATTCAGGAAGAGCCTGAAGTGCAGTCCGAGCAGGAGGCGCGCCAGCAGACCGTTATGGTTGTGGACGACTCGGTTACGGTACGCAAGGTAACGACGCGCTTCCTGGAGCGAGAGGGCTATCTGGTTAGCACTGCAAAGGATGGTCAGGATGCGGTTATCCAGCTGCAGGATAAGATCCCGGATCTGATTTTGCTGGATATTGAGATGCCGCGTATGGATGGCTTCGAGGTTGCCCGCCATATTCGCTCCAGTAGCCGCCTGCGCGATATTCCTATCGTAATGATTACTTCGCGTACCGGTAATAAGCACCGCGATCACGCTATGTCCCTGGGAGTTAACCACTACCTGGGTAAGCCTTACCAGGAAGATGTACTGCTGGCGGCTATTCGTGAGTACGCGGATGCCGAAGCTGTCGGAAGCTGAGACGGCAAATATCAGGAATAATATAGAGATAGGCAATGAGTGAAGTTGAAGCGCTGCCGGTAGATGTCCCCCAGGAAGTGAGCAGCCTGTTATTGCCCCTTGAACAGGGGCAGTTGCTGGTGCCGGTGGACAGCCTCTCAGAGGTTGTTGCAATACAAGCGCCGATGGCAGTTCAAGATGTGCCCGAATGGTATTTGGGGGATCTGATCTGGCGGGAACAGCGCCTGCCAGTGGTATCTTTTGAAGTGATGCGTGGCGGTGCCTTGGGAGCAGTTGCAGAAGAGGGGCGTATTGCGGTGCTGAGCACGGGAAATCCCGATGGCGAGCTGCCGTATTTTGCATTGCTCTTGCGCGGCACTCCGCGCCTGGTGCGGGTTACCCCTGAGGAGTTAGCGCTGCGAGAGCAGCCACTAAACCCTGGAGAGTTAATGCATGTGGCGCTTTCTGGTGAGGAGGCGGTTATTCCCGACCTGCAGGGATTAGAGCGGGCCTGCCTGCGCTATCGCAGTGACTGACTTGTTTTGCAGTGTATTATCAAAAAAGGGGCCTGAGGCCCCTTTTTTGATTGGGCTGTTCGCTTAGAACAGCTCTTCCGGTAAAGAATCCTCCCGGCTATCCTGGCTGGGCATATCCATATCTTCATCGGTGTAGCGATTGCGATATGGGTTATACACTTCGCGGCCGGGCACCCGGTTGGTCCTGAATATCTCAAACATGCCCCCGTAAGAGGTGCGCAAGCCATTTTGAGGGTTGATGCGTACCGTAACTATGCCATCTGGTTGAGCCAGGTGGCGCTCGGGAAGACCTTCGAGGGCACTGCTCATAAAATCGATCCAGATAGGCAGGGCGGCTGAGCCACCGTATTCATTTTTACCCAGTTCGCCATAGGAATCGAAGCCAACCCAGGCACTGGTTGCCAGGTAGGGGCTATAACCCGAGAACCACGCATCCCGTGGACCATTGGTGGTACCGGTCTTTCCGGCAATATCACCGCGCTTCATCGCCAGAGCGCGGCGCCCGGTACCCTTTTTGATAACATCTTTAAGCATTGAATCCATTATGTATGCCGTCTCTGCAGACATGGCTCGCGGAGCGCGAGGACGCGCTTGGCTCTTGCTTGGGTCGAGGGGGCCAACGGGCAGTACGTGTAGCTCCGCAGGCTCTTCACCCTGATCGACCCCTTGCCCTTCCAGCTGTAATTCCGCGAGATCGACGGGTTCAGCGGACAGGGTTTCAGAGCTGGTGCCCGGCTCGGGACAGTTATCGCATACCGTGAGAGGCAGTGCCTGGTACAGGACTTCGCCATTTACATCCAATACCCGGTCAACCAGGTAGGGCTCCACTCGGTAGCCACCATTGGCGAAGGCGGCATAGCCTCGCACCATCTCCAGGGGCGTGAGAGCGGAGCTACCCAGAGCAATGGTCAGGTTGCGGGCGAGCTTGCTGCGCTCAAACCCAAAGCCTTCGACAAAGCCTAGGGCGTAGTCCAGTCCTAGGGATTGCAGCAACCGGATTGAGACCATATTGCGGGACTTGTACAAAGCCATACGCAGACGAGTTGGGCCGAGGAAGGTCCCTCCGTCATTCTCAGGCCGCCATACATCTTGCAGGTTGGTTTCCTCAAAGATAATCGGGGCATCATTGATAATGCTGGCCGCTGTATATCCGCGCTCGATCGCCGAGGCGTAAATAAAGGGCTTAAAACTGGAGCCGGGTTGCCGGGCGGCCTGAGTGGCCCGATTGAAGTGGCTCTGGCGGAAGTCGTAACCACCGACAAGGGCGCGGATAGCCCCATCTTCGGGCTCAATAGATACCAGGGCGCCCTGTGCTTCCGGGACCTGGGCTAGAACCCACTCTTCAGTCACCTGGGGTTCAGCAGGCTTGGTATCACCGCTCTCGGGATCCGCAAACGGATCGGCCTGAAGGGGCTCATCTACAGCGGCGGCGATCATCTCGCTACTGGAGTTGCCCTCTTTCTTTTCCTTAACGACCTTGCGTAATCGAATGACATCTCCGGGAGCAAACATTTTTTCAGCGGACTGAAGGCGTGCGCCCCGGGCGCTCTCAGAAATATAGGGCCTGATAGAACTGAGTCCATTGCTCCAAGGCAATTCAATTACGCGCCGATCTCTCAGTTGAACCTGAAGTTTCTTGGGTTCTACTGCGGTGACAACGCCGGGTTCCAGACCGCCGAGAATCGGAATCTCGTTGAGTAAATCGATAAGCTGGTCGCTATCTTGCAGCAATTCCGGTGCAAGACGCTGTTCTGGGCCGCGATAGCCGTGGCGCGCATCATAGGTTTCCAGACCGTGCTGAAGCGCATTGCGAGCCGACTCCTGCAGGCGACTGTCTACCGTTGTTATGACCTGGTAGCCGTCGGTATAAGCGTTGTCGCCAAAGAGGTCTACTGCCTCCTTCCGTGCCATCTCGGCGATATAGGGTGCATCCAGGTCGAGATCGCGGCTGTGATAGCTGGCTGTTACCGGCGCAGTAATAGACTGGTTATATTGATCCTGGTTGATATAGCCAAGGTCGAGCATCCGCATCAGGATCCAGTTGCGGCGTACTAGGGCTCGGGAGGGGTTGGCGAGAGGGTTGAAGGTCGATGGCGCTTTGGGGAGTCCCGCCATCATAGCCCACTGGGCCAGATTCAGATCCTTGATATCTTTGCCGTAATAGACCTGAGCTGCAGCCTGGAAACCGTAGGCGCGGTTTCCGAGGAAGATCTTATTGATGTATAGGGCGAGGATCTCGTCCTTGGTCAGCTCTTGCTCAATTTGCAGTGATAGCAAAATTTCATTGAACTTGCGCACAAAACGCTGTTCTCGGCTGAGAAAGAAGTTGCGCGCCACCTGCATTGTCAGTGTACTACCACCAGACTGGATAGAACCGGTCTTAATCAGCTGCGAGGCGGCCCGCATCAAACCTTTGATGGAGACACCATTGTGGGAGTAAAAGCTGGCATCCTCAGCGGCGAGGATCGCTTTGATAAAGGGTTCTGGCGTTTGCTCGATCGTGATAGGGTTGCGCCGCTTTTCACCGAACTCACCGATCAGTTTCATATCCCGTGAGTAGACCCTCAGAGGGGTCTGTAAGCGGATATCGCGGAGGCTCTCCACTGAGGGCAACCCCGGTTTGAGGTAGAGGTAGATACTGGCTAGGGCCATTGCTGTAGCGGCCACACCGGCAAGGCCGAGCCAAAGCAGTGCGAGCAGACGATTGCGGGCTTTTACGGTCATGAAACTGCTTCTGTGTACTTCATCAAAGTGATTAGGTGAATAATTATACGAATATTGTGCGCTATTACCTATGCAAATGCAGGTTGAAGCGTTAATTTAAAGTGCTATAACATCAAACCCTCATAACCCACGGAAAAGATAAGAAAAAATGGGAATTTTCCCTTTTCTGAGCAAAGGCCCCAAGGCCATGTTGGGACTCGATATTAGCTCTACTGCGGTCAAGTTGCTGGAGCTAAGTCGCAACGGCGACAAATATCGTGTCGAAAGTTACGCCGTGGAACCTCTCCCACCCAATGCCGTAGTTGATAAGAATATCAACGATGTGGGGGCGACGGCTGAGGCTATTCGCAAAGTTGTACGACGTTCTAAAACTCGCCTGCGCCAAGCGGCTGTGGCTGTGTCTGGGTCGGCGGTGATCACCAAGACCCTTGAAATGCCGGCAGATCTCAATGATGAAGCTCTTGAGGCTCAAATTGCATTTGAGGCTGGCCAATATATTCCGTATCCGCTAGAGGAAGTTAGCCTGGACTTTGAAGTACAGGGGCCTTCTGAGAAGGGGGAGGGGCAAGTGGAGGTTCTACTTGCCGCCTGTCGTACAGAGAACATTGAACAGCGAATCTCCGCCTTGGGAGAGGCGGACCTTGAGCCCGGTGTTGTTGATGTTGAAGCGTACGCAATAGAGAGAACTTACTCTCTATTGGAAGACCAACTTCCTCCGCAGGAGCAGCTAGTTGTAGCCGTTATTGATGTTGGGGCGACAATGAGTGCTTTATCTGTCCTTGTGGACGGTAAGACCGTGTATACCCGAGAGCAGCTTTTTGGTGGGCGGCAGCTCACCGATGAGATCCAGCGTCGCTACGGTCTATCCGCGGAGGAGGCTACTTTAGCGAAGCGTCAGGGAGGGAGTGGTCTGCCGGATGACTATTTTGCTGAAGTGTTGGAGCCCTTCCGTGATGCAGTCGTGCAACAGGTAACCCGCTCACTGCAGTTCTTTTACTCTTCCACATCCTATAGCGATGTAGATTTTATCCTGCTCGGTGGCGGTGTTGCCGCCATGGAGGGAGTTGGTGATTTGATTAGCGAAAAGTTGGGCAGGCCAACTTTAATCGCTAATCCATTTTTGCGGATGAGTGTTTCGTCAAGAGTCAACCAGCAAGCTTTGGCGAGTGAAGCTCCATCCCTGATGATTGCCACAGGCTTGGCTATGAGGGAGAAGGACTACTGACATGGCAAAAATTAACCTTCTTCCCTGGCGTCAGGAGTACCGCTCTCAAAAGCAAAAAGAATTCCAGCAATTGGCATTGCTGGTTTTTATTGCGGCTGCAATGGCGGTATTTCTGTGGATGAAAACGGTTGATCAACAGGTTGTTCGACAAAATGAAAGAAACCAAATCCTACAAACCCGTATTAACGCTCTTAATATTCAGGTAAGAGAAATAAAAGACCTGAAGAAGCGCCGCCAGGAATTGATTGATCGAATGCGGGTAATTCAGGAGTTGCAAGGTAATCGACCTCTCGCAGTGCGTTATTTTGATGAGATTGTGCGAGCAACCCCCGAGGGGCTATGGCTTAGTGAGCTAAAAAGAGAAGGTGATCGATTAGACTTACTTGGCGTGGCTGAATCCAATAATCGCGTTTCTTCTTTTATGCGAAATTTAGACCATTCAGATTGGTACGAGGCCCCCCAATTAACAGGTGTAACCGCAACCCCGCAATACGGCGATCAGGCAAGTGAGTTCCAGCTAACGGTGAAGGTCAGTGGGCGCAAGAAAGAAGATGATCAAGATAGCGCAAAATAGTAAAGGACTTCAGAAATGGCACTGGCAGATACTGTAAAACAGCTTAATGAAATTGACTTCAATGATATTGATTTTACTCGGATAGGTGTTTGGCCCCTATCTGGGCGAATTGCTGTTCTGGTACTTAGTGCGGCACTGGTAATCGGTGCTGGTTATTACTTTCTGATTAAAGATATTTATAGCAAGCTTGAATTCTCTGTAAATAAAGAATCAGACCTCTTTAGTCAGTTCGAAAAAAAGCAATTTGAGGCTGCAAATCTTGAGGCTTATAGGGCCCAGCTGTTTGAGATGGAAGAAACCTTCGGTGCTTTACTAAAACAATTGCCGAAAGATACAGAGGTTCCAGGCTTACTCGAGGATATTGACGAGTATGGTAGCGGTAGTGGCCTTACAATTAGCAAAGTTGAGTTGGAGCAAGAGCGGGTTGGCGAATTTTACGTAGAGTTGCCTATTAGGATAGAAGTTCAAGGAAGTTATCACGAATTTGGAGCTTTCATTAGTGGTATAGCTGGAATGCCCAGAATTGTTACCCTTCATGATTTTGATATCTCCACTGAACGGAGTGATGGAGGGCTTCTCAATATGATCATTAATGCAAAAACTTATCGATACAAGGAACAGGGTGAAGAGGGATGAGAAAAAGTCTACCTATACTGATTGCCCTATCCTTTGTTTCTGGTTGTGGTCTAAATACCGATCATAGCGAGTTGCGTGAGAGGATGGCTGCAATTGAGCGCAAGCCTAAGGGACAGATAGAACCAATCCCCACTTTTACACCTTATAGCCCTTATGTCTATACCGCTGCTGCAAGGCGCAGCCCTTTTACCCGCCCGGTATTGGAATCTGAGCAGCGAATAGTAGGGCGAAAATTAGATATTGCTCCAGACCTGACTCGGCAGCGTGAATTATTGGAGGGAATTAACATTGACCTCCTATCGATGGTTGGCAGCTTAGCTCGAGAAGGTCAAATCTGGGCACTGATTAACGATGGTACTGGTGGGATTCACCGGATTACTGTGGGCAATTACCTGGGGAAGAATCATGGTCGCGTTGTGAATGCAACAAGCTCCCAGTTAGATATTCTTGAGATTATACCTGATGGTACCGGCGGCTGGATTGAGCGGCCACGGGCACTGGCGTTGGAAGAGAGGGACAACGGATAATGAACGGAAAACGGTTTGCCTATTTAATGGCTCGGGTTCAGTTACTGCTACTTGGGTTATTGCTGTTTCCAATAGCTTCTAGTGCCCAGGTAAACAAGCTGAATGACATACAGTTTGCCGAATTGCCGGGTAGCCGAGTTCAGCTGCGCTTAACTTTTAATGATGTGCCTCCAGAACCCACCGGCTATACGATAGAGCAACCAGCTCGAATTGTTTTAGACTTTGCCGGCGTAGAAAGCGCTCTCCCGCAGAAGAAGTATTCTTTAGGTATCGGCACAGCTAGAAGTGCAGTTGTTGTTTCCGGTGAAGATCGCACTCGTCTCATAGTAAACCTTGATCAGCTTCCCGCTTATTCGAGTGAGCGACAAGGTAACCAGTTAATTGTAGTAATTGGTGCAGAGTCTTCTGAGCGTGATCGTCCAGTGCAAAATACAGTTGAACACGATAGTGGCTTGAACCTCGGTGGTGAAAAACAGTTTCAGCGCTCGGAAAGCATTGCAGTAAATAATGTGGATTTTCGTCGAGGAGAAGAAGGAGAAGGCAAAGTTATTGTTAGCCTTAATGACCCTGCAGTTAATATCGATGTTGAACGGACTAACGGTAAAATTTATCTAACATTTTTAGGTGCGGACTTACCTGAGTCATTGCGTCAGCGACTAGATGTTACTGATTTCGCCACCCCTGTAAATAATATTACTGTGGACTATGATGGGCGCAACACGGTAATTGCAGTTGATCCAAATGATACTGAATATGATTACTTGGCCTATCAAGCTGATACAGAGTATGTATTGAGTATTAAGCCTTTATCTGCGCAAGAAATTCGTGAGAAGGAGAAGGAATTTCAGTTCAATGGGAAGAAGTTGTCTCTCAACTTCCAAGATATTGAGGTCCGGTCCGTCTTGCAGGTTATTGCCGATTTTACCGATCTTAATTTGGTTGCTAGTGATACAGTACAAGGCAGAATAACCTTACGCCTCGACGGTGTGCCGTGGGATCAGGCCTTGGCCCTTATTCTGAAAGCGAAGGGGTTAGATAAGCGTCAGGAAGGTAGCGTTATCATGGTGGCGCCAGCTGCAGAAATTGCTGAGCGAGAGCGTCAGGAGCTTGAGACGCGTAAACAGTTGCAGGAGCTTGCCCCTTTACTTACGGAGTTTATTAGCGTTCGCTATGCAGATGCTGGCGAAATTTTTAACTTATTCTCTGGCCAAGGTGGGGCCGATGGGATAGCTGGGGGTAGTGGCGGCCAGCAGATGAGCATCCTTTCCGCGCGCGGAAGTGCCATTGTTGATGAGCGAACGAACACAATTATCCTTACTGACACAGAAGACAAGATTGCTCAGTTTCGTGAGCTGATAGAGGTTATCGATGTTCCCATCCGCCAGGTGATGATCGAGGCTCGGATTGTTACCGCCAACAGTGACTTCCAAAAAGAGTTGGGAGTTCAGTGGGATTATGTAGGTAGTGCAGATCTTTCTGATGATGCCACGGGTGTTGGCTCTGGTAGCTTAGCTTTAGATGATGGCACTGCGCTTGGTAGCCTAACAGGTGACTTTGACCCACTCTTGGTGGATCTTGGAGTGAGTAGCCCAGCAGGGAGTATTGCTTACGCTATTCTAAAAAATGATTTTTATTTGAGCCTGGAGCTGTCTGCGCTTGAAGACATCGGTGTAGCTGAAGTTGTTTCACAACCAAAAGTTGTTACGGGCGATAAACAGGAAGCCATTATTCAGTCGGGTATTGAGATCCCTTATTTGGAGGCGACCTCGTCTGGCGCTGCTTCTGTTACGTTCCGCGAAGCTGTGCTGGAACTCAATGTGACTCCGCAGATTACTCCGGATAACAATATTATTATGAACCTAAACCTTGAACAAAATAGTGTGGGCGAGTATGTCACTGTAGGTGGTGGGCAAGTACCTTCGATCAATGTAAATACTCTGGCAACCAAGGTGTTGGTTCAAAACGGTGAGACGATCGTCCTGGGAGGGGTATTTGAAAGTAATGTTGTTGAGGGAGTATCCAAAATTCCGTTGTTAGGCGATATCCCCTATCTAGGCAACTTGTTCAAAAAGACTATACGTACGGACGATAAACGTGAGATCCTGATGTTTATCACACCGCGTATTCTTGAAGACGAGGCTTTCTACTCTAAGTGATCACCCGCTCTATTTTCCTGGTCGGCCCCATGGGGGCCGGCAAGTCTACAATCGGCAGGTTGTTGGCAGCGCAATTGCAGCTGCCTTTTGCCGATACCGACAAAGTGCTGGAAGAGCGCACTGGTGCGGATATTCCCTGGATTTTTGATGTGGAAGGCGAAGCGGGATTTCGCCGCCGTGAGACTGAAATATTGGAAGAGCTCTGCCAGGGTGAGTGCCAGGTTATTGGTACCGGTGGTGGAATAGTTTTGCTCGAGGAGAATCGACGCCAGCTACAAAAATATGGCCATGTAGTTTATTTGCAGGCCAATATCGATCAGCTTCTGGAACGCACTTCAAAGAATACCAATCGCCCGTTGCTTCGTGTACCCAACCCCCGTCAGCGTATTGCGGAAATTTTGCAGGAACGCGAGCCTCTGTATCGTGAGGTTGCAGATATTATTTGCGACACCAATGACCTCTCCCCCAAGCAAGCATCCCTCCTGGTCGCAGAACATTTAGGCAGCCTGCTGTCCGATTAGTCCAAAGCGTCTGTGCTAAAGTGCGTCTCACTTCTGTTGGGAAAAGCACTAGGGGATTGAGAGCAGTATGCAAAGCCTTAACGTAGAACTCGGCGAGCGTAGTTATCCGATAATTATTGGTTCAGGTTTGCTCGGTGACCCGCAATATATCTTCCCTTACATTAAAGGCCGGCAAGTTTGCATTGTTACCAATGAAACTATTGCTCCTCTTTATTTGGCGACATTATTGGGGGGGCTAAAGGGGCTCGATAAAGTGGATGTTGTCGAGCTTCCCGATGGTGAAGCTTTCAAATCACTCGACACAGTGAATCGAATTTTTGAGGTGCTGCTGGAAAAGCGCCACAACCGCACTACGACACTAATCGCGTTGGGCGGTGGTGTTGTTGGGGATATGTGCGGTTTTGCTGCAGCCTGTTATCAGCGCGGGGTTAACTTTATCCAGGTACCGACTACCCTGCTGTCTTTGGTTGACTCCTCTGTTGGGGGAAAGACCGGCGTTAACCATCCCCTTGGTAAAAATATGATTGGCGCCTTCCACCAGCCCCGCCTTGTCCTTGCGGATACCGATACCCTTGCCACATTGCCTGCACGTGAATTTTCCGCAGGCCTTGCCGAGGTCATTAAATACGGATTGATCTGTGACAGCCCATTCTTCGAATGGATCGAGGAGAATTTACAAAAGTTATTAATGAGGGAGCCCGCAGCACTGGCTTACGCTATTGAGCGCTGCTGCGCCGACAAGGCAGATGTTGTTGCCAGTGATGAGCGCGAGAGTGGTCGTAGGGCGATACTGAATCTTGGCCACACCTTCGGCCACGCCATTGAGGCAGTGCAGGGGTATGGCAGTTGGTTACACGGTGAGGCCGTTGCCGCCGGCATGGTTATGGCGCTGGAGTTATCCAGGTTGCGCGGAGATATCGATGCAGAGCTGGTGGAGCGGTTGCGAGTGATGCTAGAGGCGGCTGATTTGCCGCAGCAGGCACCGCAAGGTATGACAACCGATGAATTCCTCCAAGTAATGCAGGTGGATAAGAAGGTGCTGGACGGAAAATTGCGTTTGGTACTGCTAAAGGCGCTGGGAGAAGCAATTATTGTCGATGATACCCCCAGAAAAATGATTATAAATGCACTGAAAAACTGTGGTGCCGAGTGATAACCCTGCTCTTATTGTCTAAAAAATAGGACTGAGTACCAGAAAGGGTAGCTGCTAGAAGATAAGTTTGGTTTTGTTTGATTTGACAGACTAATACACTGCTAAAAGTTGAAAATGTAGTGTTGGACAAGTAATATTGCGCCCCCCCGAAAGGAAAGGCGGGGCAAAAAACCGCCAATAACAACAAAAAAAGCCCCAGCAGAGGGCTTTTTTTATCTCGGGATCTTTTTCCAAGGGACCGCAGGAGAGCGTAGCGCGAAGCTTAAAGTGACATTCGCCCATAACAGGCACTTCTTTTTTTAAGCGCCAGTGGTCCCCCAATCGATAGCGACGAGGAATTCTATGGGTAGCAGTCTGTATCAGTTGGATGAGTTTAAGGACAACTGCGGTTTTGGTCTGATCGCTCATTTGCACGGTGTGGCAAGTCACAAATTAGTGCAGACGGCCATTGAATCCCTCACTTGCATGACCCACCGGGGTGGTATTGCCGCCGATGGTAAAACCGGTGATGGTTGCGGTCTTTTGCTGCAAAAGCCGGATGCTTTCCTCCGCGCAGAAGCCAAGACCCTGTTTGGTGCTGAGCTGACAGCAACCTACGCAGTGGGATCAATCATGCTCCCACTGGATCAAGCCGAAGCCGATAAAGCCCGCAAAATTATCGAAACTGAGTTGCAAGCTCAGGGCCTAAAGACCGTCGGCTGGCGCACCGTACCGACGAACCCGGAATGCCTGGGCCCTATTGCCCGGGATTGCCTGCCACACTTTGAGCAGTTGCTGATCAACAATGCAGACGAGCCCCTCGGCGAGGCGAAATTCAATGCCCGTCTCTATGTGGCCCGTCGCAAAGCCGAGTTGCGCTTAAGTAGCGAAGTCTATATCGCCAGCCTTTCAACCAGTGTCCTCTCCTACAAGGGTCTGATGATTCCGGCTGATCTGCCCAAGTTTTTCCCAGAACTGGCCGACCCGCGCCTGGAAACCGCGATCTGTGTTTTCCACCAGCGCTTCTCTACCAACACCATGCCCCGCTGGCCCCTGGCCCAGCCATTTCGCTTGCTGGCGCACAATGGTGAGATCAACACTATTACCGGCAACCGCAACTGGTCTGTTGCCCGCACCAGTAAATTTGCCACTGACCTGATTCCAGAGCTGAATGAGCTGGTGCCCCTGGTTAACCGTGAGGGTTCCGACTCCTCCAGCCTGGACAACATGCTGGAGATGCTGTTGGCGGGCGGCATGGAGCTGCACCGGGCCGTGCGCATGCTAGTGCCACCGGCCTGGCAAAATGTTGAAGGAATGGATGCGGACCTGCGCGCTTTTTACGAATATATCTCCATGCATATGGAGCCCTGGGATGGGCCGGCTGGATTGGTGATGACGGATGGCCGCTATGCCGTGTGTACCCTGGACCGCAACGGCTTGCGCCCCTCGCGCTGGGTGATTACCAAGGATGACCTGATCACTGTGGCATCCGAAGTGGGCGTGTACGACTATGCCCCTGAAGATGTTGTGGCTAAGGGCCGCCTTGGACCGGGGCAGATGCTGTCGGTGGACACCCAAGAGGGTAAGCTCTACCACACCGCTGACATCGATAATATGCTCAAGCGGGCACAGCCCTATAAGCGTTGGCTCAAGGATAAAGCACGCCGTATCCGCTCTACTCTGGTTACTGCGCCGGTGGACAACAACTTCTCCCACCAGCAATTCAAGGTTTACCAAAAGCTGTTCAGCTCCTCCCTGGAAGAGCGCGATAAAGTCGTCCGGCCCATGGCTGAGGCGGGCCAGGAAGCGGTCGGTTCAATGGGCGATGATACGCCGATGGCGGTTTTGTCCCGTTACAACCGCTCGCTCTACGACTACTTCCGCCAGCAGTTTGCCCAGGTAACCAACCCGCCAATTGACCCCCTGCGGGAAACCGTGGTGATGTCTCTGGAGACCTGCCTGGGTCGAGAGAAATCAGTATTTGAGGAAACTCCCGAGCACGCGGACCGGGTAATCCTGTCTTCGCCAGTACTTTCCCATATGAAGTACACGGCACTGTTATCCCTTGATCGCCCGGGCTTCGAAGCGGAGATCTTCGATCTGAACTACGACCCCGCTGAACAGGATCTCAAATCGGCGATTGAACAGCTCTGCGCCAAAGTTGAGGCTTCAGTGAGGGCGGGGGCTGTGATTGTAGTGTTGTCCGATCGCGACATTCGCGAGGGGCACCTGCCCATCGATGCTTTGCTGGCGACAGGCGCGGTGCACCACCACCTGGTACATGCGGGCTTGCGCTGTGATTCCAATGTTGTGGTGGATACTGCCAGCGCCCGAGATGCGCATCAGTTGGCCTGTTTGGTCGGCGTCGGTGCCACCGCAGTACACCCGTATTTCTCCTACAGCATTATCAATCACCTGATCGATACCGGTGAATTGCTGCTGGATGCCGCTGAGGCGCAGAAAAATTACCGTAACGGCATTATCAAGGGCCTGTTAAAGATCCTGTCCAAGATGGGCATTTCCACCGTTGCCTCTTATCGCGGCGCACTGCTGTTCGAGCTGGTGGGGATTTCCAAGGATGTGGTGGATCTGTGTTTCCCCGGAGCGCCCACTCGCATCGAAGGTGCCGGCTTCCCTGAACTGCAAGCCGATATGGCGGCCCGTGCCGATATAGCCTGGAAAGCCCGCAAACCTGTTTCCCCCGGCGGCCTGCACAAGTTTGTCTACGGCCAGGAGTATCACGCATTTAACCCGGATGTGGTGACTACCCTGCGGCGCGCTGCCAGTACCGGTGACTATGCCGCGTGGCGGGACTACGCGGAGCTGGTTAACCAGCGCCCCGTGGCGACATTGCGGGATATGCTGGACTTCAAGGAGAACATCGAACCGGTAGCTCTGGAAGACGTGGAGCCGGCAGAGCAGATTTTGCGTCGCTTTGATACGGCGGCCATGTCACTGGGGGCCCTGTCCCCCGAAGCCCATGAGTCTCTGGCCCAAGCGATGAATCGCCTGGGTGGGCGTTCAAACAGTGGCGAGGGCGGTGAAGATCCAGCCCGTTTTGGCACTGATAAAGTTTCCAAGATTAAGCAAATTGCCTCCGGTCGTTTTGGCGTAACACCGCACTACCTGGTAAATGCCGAGGTATTGCAAATTAAGGTAGCCCAGGGCGCCAAGCCCGGTGAAGGCGGTCAGCTGCCCGGTGGCAAGGTCAACGAACTGATCGCGCGGCTGCGCTATTCGGTGCCCGGTGTGACCCTGATTTCCCCGCCGCCCCATCACGATATCTATTCTATCGAGGATTTGGCGCAGCTGATCTACGACCTTAAACAGGTAAATCCCGTTGCCTTGGTATCGGTAAAACTGGTATCGCGGCCTGGGGTTGGCACTATTGCAGCGGGTGTTGCCAAAGCCTATGCGGATTTGATCACCATCTCCGGCTACGACGGCGGCACAGCGGCGAGCCCAATAACCTCGATTCGCTATGCCGGGTCGCCCTGGGAGCTGGGATTGGCGGAAACCCACCAGACCCTGCGTGCCAATGATCTGCGCGGCAAGGTTCGGGTACAAACCGATGGGGGTCTGAAAACCGGCCTCGATGTGATCAAGGCGGCAATTCTCGGTGCCGAGAGCTTCGGCTTTGGTACGGCACCCATGGTGGCGATCGGCTGTAAGTATCTGCGCATCTGCCACTTGAATAACTGTGCCACCGGTATCGCCACCCAGAAGAAGGACCTGCGTGACGAGCACTATATCGGCACCGCAGAAATGGCGATGAACTTCTTCCGTTTTGTCGCCGAGGAGACCCGCGAGTGGATGGCGCGTCTGGGCGTGCGGACCCTGGAGGATCTGGTGGGGCGTGTGGATTTGCTGCGCGTACTGGATGGCGAAACTGACAAACAGAAAAAGCTGGATCTCGCGCCTCTGTTGCATACGGATGAGCTGTTGGACAGCAAGCCGCAAACCTGTCAGTCCGCGACCAATGATCCGTGGGATAAGGGCGAACTGGCGGAGCGGATGGTGGCGGATATCCTGCCGACCATCGAAGGCTTTAAAGGTGGCGAGTTCAGCTACGACGTGACCAACTGTGACCGATCCTTAGGTGCGCGTCTGTCTGGTGAGATCGCCAAGCGCTACGGTAACCAGGGCATGGTTGAAGCTCCGGTGAAACTGCGCCTCAAAGGGGTCGCCGGCCAGTCATTCGGCGTGTGGAATGCCGGTGGTCTGGAAATGTACCTGGATGGCGATGCCAACGACTATGTGGGTAAAGGTATGGCTGGCGGCAAGCTGGTTATACGACCGCCGCAAGGTAGCTCGTTCGCCTCCCAGGAAACCAGTATTGTCGGCAATACCTGTCTCTACGGCGCCACGGGTGGCAAGTTATTTGCGGCGGGCTGTGCCGGTGAGCGCTTCGCTGTGCGCAACTCCGGTGCCTTTGCGGTAGTCGAAGGGGCGGGAGATCACTGCTGTGAATATATGACCGGGGGTATGGTCGCGGTTCTCGGGCGCACCGGATTTAACTTCGGCGCCGGTATGACCGGTGGCTTCGCCTATGTCCTGGATATGGAGCGGGATTTCTTTGATCGCTGCAACCATGAGTTGATCGAGCTGCGCCGAATCAGCAGCGAAATTCTCGAGCCACACCAGAGTCACCTGCGCGAAGTTATCGAAGAGTATGCGGCGGAGACCCAGAGCACCTGGGGCGCCGAGTTATTGGATAACTTCGATGATTACTTGAGCCGTTTCTGGCTGGTTAAACCAAAGGCGGCGAGCCTTGCAGATCTTCTTTCCGACGTGCGCAAGCGCGGCGAATAAAGGCGGGGTGGAGAAACAGTATGAAAGACAGACTGAACAATGACTTCCAGTTTATCGACGTAAGTCGCATCGATCCGCCGAAGAAGGACATCATCACCCGCACCGGCGAGTTTGTTGAAATTTATGAGCCGTTCAGTGAGCGGCAGGTGGCCAGCCAGGCGCACCGCTGCCTGGATTGTGGCAACCCCTATTGCGAATGGAAGTGCCCGGTACACAACTACATTCCCAACTGGTTGAAGTTGATCAGCGAGGGCAATGTTATTGAGGCAGCCGAACTCTGCCACGAAACCAATACCCTGCCGGAAGTCTGTGGCCGGGTTTGTCCTCAGGACCGTCTCTGTGAGGGCGCATGTACCCTCAATGATGGCTTTGGTGCGGTCACCATCGGCAATGCGGAAAAGTACATTACTGATACAGCCTTCGCCCTGGGTTGGCGTCCAGACTTAAGTCATGTTGAGAAAACGGGCAAGCGAGTGGCGGTGATTGGTGCCGGCCCGGCGGGTCTGGGCTGCGCTGATATTTTGGTGCGCAACGGCGTGCAGCCGGTGGTGTTCGACAAGCACCCGGAAATTGGCGGCCTGATTACCTTTGGTATTCCCGAGTTCAAGCTGGAGAAGTCGGTAATGCAGCAGCGCCGGGAAGTGTTTACTGAGATGGGCGTTGAGTTCTGTCTCAATACTGAGGTGGGTAAGGACATCAGTTTTGAGCAGCTGCTCAATGACTACGATGCTGTCTTTATGGGGATGGGCACTTACAACTACATGAGAGGTGGCTTCCCCGGTGAAGATTTGCCCGGTGTTCACGATGCTTTGCCATTCCTGATTGCCAACGTAAATCGCAATATGGGCTGGGAGCGCGATGCTTCCGAATTTGTTTCGGTTGAGGGCAAGCGCGTGGTGGTTCTCGGTGGTGGTGATACCGCCATGGACTGTAACCGTAGCTCGATTCGATTGGGCGCTAAGAGCGTAACCTGTGCCTATCGCCGCGATGAGGAAAATATGCCTGGCTCGCGTCGGGAAGTGGCCAATGCAAAGGAAGAGGGCGTACAGTTCCTGTTCAATCGCCAGCCGGTTGAGATCGTTGGGGATGGCAAGGTGGCCGGGGTTAAAGTGGTCACTACGGAGCTCGGTGAGCCCGATGAAAACGGCCGCCGTCGCCCTCAGGTGGTGCCCGGTTCTGAAGAAATTATCCCGGCGGATATCGTTCTGGTGGCCTTTGGCTTCCGTCCCAGCCCGGCAGAGTGGTTTCCGCAGCACAATATTGAAGTTGCCGACTGGGGTGGTGTCGTCGCTCCAGAAAAACAAAAATACAAATTCCAGACCTCCAATGAGAAGGTTTTTGCCGGCGGCGATATGGTGCGCGGCTCGGACCTGGTAGTGACAGCTATCTGGGAAGGGCGCCAAGCCGGTGAAGGTATTCTCGATTACCTGGATATTTAGTCGTTTCTGATTTGCAGTGGGGGCAGGGTCCCTCACTGCCCAATTATTCCGTGCACATTTGTGCCAGTCCCAATAGGCACCTCGCAATATCTTTGCCACCCTGTGTATAGCGGCCAAGCCCCTGTACAATGCCCGTTTTTTTAGCCCGCTCGGTGTGCCTATGTCTGATACCAAACCGTCCGAATTGAAAAACGACCGCTTTCTTCGCGCCCTGCTGCGCCAGCCAGTGGATCGAACGCCTGTGTGGATGATGCGACAGGCGGGGCGCTACCTGCCGGAATATCGAGCCAGCCGCGCCGAAGCGGGCAGCTTTATGGATTTGTGCCGCAATACCGAACTGGCCTGTGAGGTAACGCTGCAACCCCTGGAGCGCTACCCGCTAGACGCCGCCATTCTGTTTTCCGATATCCTGACTATTCCCGATGCCATGGGCCTGGGCCTCTACTTCTCTGAAGGAGAGGGCCCGAAGTTCCACAAGCCCCTGCGCACGGCGGCCGATATCGAAGCCCTGGAAGTGGTGAACAGCGAAAAGGATTTGGACTATGTGATGAATGCCGTGTCCACCATCCGCCGCGAGTTGAATGGTCGCGTGCCGCTTATCGGCTTCTCCGGCAGCCCCTGGACGCTGGCGACTTATATGGTTGAAGGTGGCTCCAGCAAGGATTTTGCCCGCTGTAAGGAAATGCTCTACAACCGCCCTGAGCTGATGCACCAGTTACTCACGGTGCTGGCCGACTCTATTACCGATTACCTGAACGCCCAGATTCGCGCTGGAGCCCAGGCCGTACAGATCTTTGATACCTGGGGCGGGGCACTCAGCCACAGTGCTTACCGTGAATTCTCCCTGAAATATATGCAGAGAATTCTCCAGGGGCTAATTAAAGAAGTCGACGGTCGTCGAGTGCCGGCCATCCTGTTCACTAAGGGAGGCGGTCAGTGGTTGGAAGCAATGGCTGATACTGGCGCTGACGCCCTGGGCTTGGATTGGACTACAGACATTGGCAGCGCCCGCGCCCGAGTGGGAGACAAGGTGGCTCTGCAAGGCAACTTGGACCCTGCTGTTCTCTATGCGAGTCCCGAACGAATTCGCACAGAAGTGGCGGCTGTTTTGAAGTCTTTTGGTCAAGGTAGTGGCCACGTTTTCAATTTAGGTCACGGAATTACCCCGAAGGTAGATCCCAAACATGCCGGAGCCATGATTGAAGCTGTGGTAGAGCTGTCAGCCCAATATCACGCCTAAACTAGCCACTGATCTCTGAGTCTGTGAATACAGTCTCACTTTGGGCGGGTGAACCTTAATATCTCTCCATGATATAAAGGTGAGCTTGCCCAGAGGACCGAGGATCTTACGCCACGGGGTCTTTCAGGGCAGCGTTTTAGCGTTAACTACAGTTGTCGGCACCTTCCCCAGTGGCAATCGAACAAGCAAAAATTTCTGTCGGTGATTTACAGCGCGGCATGTTCGTCTCCAAGCTTGACCGGCCTTGGACACGAACCCCATTTGCGCTGCAGGGTTTTTATATCCGCGATTTGGAAGAAATCCGCCAGCTACAGAAATACTGCCGGTTTGTTTATGTCGATATACACAAAACTGTCGGTAGTGCCGGTGTTACCCTGCGTCGATTGCTCGGAGGCAGCGACACTTCCGCAAGGGGTCGTTCTTCTGGCCGCACAGCGGTCACTATCCCTTGTAAGCCTGTCACTGTTTCCCATAAAAAATACCCCCCTCCGCAGCCGGCGCAGCGAGAAGCCAGTAACGCGCGCAAGCTTCACGGCCAGATCCTCTATGGTATGAGTGAAGTGATGGGGCTTGTTGCTAACAACAGGCCCATACCGGTACAGCAGGTCAACCAAGTCGTTGAGGATTTAGTAGAAAGTGTGCTGCGCAGTCCCGATGCGTTTGCCTGGCTGGCCCGTGTACGAGATAAGGATGAGCACACTTATAGTCACTCGGTACGTGCCAGTATTTGGGCGGTGCTATTCGGCCGCCATATCGGTCTTTCACGCAGTGATTTACTAAAGCTCGGGGTGGCTACTCTGCTGAAGGATGTAGGCAAGCTGGCTATCGACGGGGAAGTGCTGCAGATGAAGCAGCGCGATCCGCGCAGTGAATTAGAGTATCGAAAGTTTGTGCAGCATAGCGTCAAGATGCTGTCGGCAGACCCACAAATAGATCCGAAGGTTATCGAAGTCATTAGTGCCCACTGCGAGCGTCATGATGGTAGTGGTTACCCTGAGGGCTTGCGCGGTGACAGGATTTCAGTGTTGGCGCGCATGTGCGGAATAGTGACTTTCTATGATGAAGCCACTAACCCAAGAGGTTCCAGTGAGCCGGTAGCGCCATCCCGGGCAGTTGCCAAGTTATATGACCTGCGGGGTATTGCCTACCAGGAACAGTTGGTAGTGGAGTTCATTCAGGCTATTGGCCTCTATCCCACGGGTACTCAGGTAGAGTTGTCCACCGGAGAAGTCGGCGTGGTCGTGGAACAGACCTACGACCGGCGCTTGCGACCAAAGGTAATGATTGTTCTCGATGGGCAAAAACAGACGCTCAGCAAGCCTCGCCTGTGTGACTTAGCTGAAGTTGAGGATCGAGAACAGAAGCTTATCGAGCGTGGCAAGATGAGTGTCGAGGAAAAGGTCAGTATCCTCAGGGATATAGAACCCGGAGCTTACCCCCAGGTGGATGCGGCGAATATTCGCGACAATTATTTATTCCGCGGTGGCCGACTGGGGCAGCTGCTGACGCGCCTGACAAAATAACCTCCCTTTTTCAGAGGTGGCAGTTAAAACTGCCGCCTCTCCTTACTAATATCAGTCCTTGCCGGATAACAAATTACCGAAATGCTCACCCATGCGCACGGGCGACTCGGCTTCCAGCTGGTCGAGCCAGCTCACCTGGTCTGCGCCAAATAGCATGATGACGGTAGAGCCCAGCTTAAAGCGTCCCATCTCCTCACCTTTCTCCAGGTGGACAGGTGCCTTTTCCAGATAATCTGTGTTGATGACTTTACGCTGGATAGGAGCGACTTGTCCGGCCCAAACGGTTTCGATACCGGCGACAATCATCGCACCCACCAGGATCATTGCCATAGGGCCGGCTTCTGTATCGAATACGCAGACCAGACGCTCATTGCGCGCGAACAGGCGCGGAACGTTTTCTGCAGTTACCGTATTTACAGAGAAGAGTTGTCCGGGCACATAGGTCATGCTGCGCAGGGTGCCGGCCATGGGCATATGCACACGGTGATAATCCTTCGGTGACAGATACACAGTGGCGAAGTGCCCGTCATTAAATTGCGCCGCTACCTTGGGATCACCGCCCACCAGTTCCACCAAGCTGTAGTCGTGACCTTTAGCCTGGAAAATACGGCCGTTATGGATCTGGCCCAGCTGGCTGATGGCGCCGTCGGCAGGGCTGGCGAGGGTGTGTTGCCCTTCGATAATGGGGCGGGCTCCGTCTACCAGCTCGCGGGTAAAGAATTCATTGAAGGTGCGGTAGGCAGTGCAGTCGCTCTCTTTGGCCTCCTGCATATCCACGCCGTACTTCTCAACAAACCAGCGGGTGAAAGGATCTTTGATCCACTTGAGCTCTGTATTCGCCAACCAGCCGGCAGCGCGGGAGAGTGCGTGTTGCGGCGTTAGGTATTGCAGGGCGGCAAAAAGTTTAGGGTTCATAAATCTACGTCTTTTCTCAATGTATCTACTGCTGTACCGGAGTATTGGGCAAATTGCCCCACTCACTCCAGGAGCCTGGATAAGCGCGAATATCCAAGCCCAGGGACTTGCCCACTAACCAGGTAAAAGCGGAGCGGTGATGGCTCTGGCAGTGGGTGACAATCTTGTGTGAGCTATCAATTCCCTGTGCAGCGAGGAATTCGCGGGCATCCGATCTAATGCGCAGATCTTTTTGCGGATCCATCAATTGGGTCCACTCGCAATTGATTGCTCCCGGTATATGACCGCCCTTCATGGCCAGGACCCGCTCACCGCGATATTCCTGGGGTGAGCGAGCATCCCAAACTAGGAATTCATCATTGCCCAGTTGATCCTGGATTTGCTGGGCGTCCATTGCAGCTGTGCTGTTGACTGTGATTTGAATATCACTTGGCTCGATATCTGGAGCCTCGGTAGTGAGAGGAAGGCCGGCACCTCGCCAGGCCAACATGCCACCATTCAAGTAGCTGTAATTGCGGTGGCCTATCATTTCCAGGGTCCACAAAAAGCGCCCAGCCCAACCACCGCCCTCGTCGTCACAGGCGACCACATGTTGTTCCGGCTTCAAGCCAATAGCTTGAAACACTTGGGTCAGCTGTTCGATACCGGGCAGTTTTCCCGGTGCGGGCGCGGTGCCAGCCACCAGCGCCTGGAACGGCATGTGAACGGCTCCTGGGATATGGCCGTTGAGGTAATTGTGGGGTGAGCTGAGGTCTACAATCAGCAGTTCTTCGCGCTCAAGCTGAGTCGCGAGCTCATCCGCTTCGATGATCAGTTTCAAAACTTGTTCTCCGATTCCAGGCTGTTGCGCAAATGCAGAAAACTATTCATGCGGCGCTCGCTAATTTTTCCATCGGTCAGTGCCTCTTGGATAGCGCAACCGGGTTCGCCCTGATGGCGGCAGTCGCGAAAGCGGCAGTGCCCGATAAATGGTCGGAATTCGACAAAACCTTCCAATAGGGCGGACTCCTCCATATGCCAGAGTCCAAACTCGCGAATCCCGGGGGAGTCTATCAGATCACCCCCACTGGGCAGGTGAAACAGTTCCGCCGCAGTGGTGGTGTGAGTCCCCTTTTGGGTTGCCTCTGACAGAGCACCGGTGCGGGCGCCGGCACTGGGAAGCAGTGCGTTGACCAGGGATGACTTGCCTACTCCGGACTGCCCTACAAAAACGCTACATCCTTGCGCAAGGGTTTCCAGCAGCTCCGGCAGGCCCTCGCCAGTTTTGGTGGATAACCGTAAAACCGGATAGCCGAGCTCCGGGTAGGGGGCGAGTAGCTCCTCCAATGAATCGTGATTGCGTTCATCAATCAGGTCGGTTTTGTTGAGCAGCAGCATGGGTGCTATGCCGGTGGTCTCTGCGGCTACCAGGTAGCGGTCGATGGCATTGGCAAAAGGTTCGGGGTAAGGGGCGATAACGATCAATATGCGATCGATATTGGCTGCGACAGTTTTGAGGTCGCCGTAGCGATCGGGTCTTTGCAGCTCGGAATTGCGCGGCAGGCGCGCGCCGATAACACCAATGCCCCCATCGCTGTCTTCGCTGGCAGGGTGCCAGGCAACGCGATCGCCGGTCACCAGGGTTTCGATATTGGCGCGCAAATGGCAGCGCTGGCGCAGGCTCGGATCACTCTCGCTCTCCACTAAAACCTGTGTGCCATAGTTGGCGATAACCAGGCCGATCTGTTCCTGCTCCAGTTGCCCCTCTTCCAGGGCCTCTTCGGCAGATTGCTCGCGCTTGCGGGCGCGGGCTTCGCGTTCCTGCTGGATTTTGTTGATACGCCACTGTTGGCGGCGATTTAATTTGCGTTTACTCATGCACTAGCACCTGGAGACTAGCGGCGGATTATAGCTATTGCAGGGTAGTTGCGGTAACTTGCGCGGAAAGTTTGAGGAGACCCGTTGTGGATCAGAACAACCTGATCTGGATTGACCTGGAGATGACAGGCCTGAATCCGGACAAAGAGCGCATTATTGAAATTGCCACAATCGTGACGGATTCACGCCTGGAGATTCTCGCCGAGGGTCCCTCAATGGTCATCCACCAAAGCGATGCCTTGCTAGATGCAATGGATGAATGGAATACGGAACAGCACGGTGGTTCCGGGCTGGTAACGCGGGTTAAAGAGTCCAGTATTTCCGAACGGGATGCGGAAAGGGAGACCCTGGAGTTCTTGCGGCAGTGGGTCCCTGAGGGAGCATCTCCCATGTGTGGCAACTCTATCGGCCAGGATCGCCGCTTCCTGGTGAAATATATGCCGGAGTTGGAATCCTATTTCCACTATCGCAACCTGGATGTCAGCTCGGTGAAGGAATTGGCTCGTCGCTGGCGCCCAGAGGTTTTGGATGGAGTTAAAAAACACAGCAGCCATTTGGCGCTCGACGATATCCGCGATTCTATTGAGGAATTGCGCCACTACCGCGAGACTTTTTTCCGCCTCTGACCCCCACTCCCGATTAGCCAGCGGGCTTGCGTTTGATTTTACGCTTGCGCCTGCGCCCGCTGCGCAACCGCTCCAGCGCCCAATCGATATGCTCCAGAACCAGGGGCGTGGCGTCGACGCGCGCACTCTCCAGGGTGTTGATGACTTCGGGCGTGGCCTCCCCATTGCCCAGGGCTACAGCTAGGTTGCGCAGCCAGCGCTCGTGGCCGATTCGGCGAATCGCCGAACCTTCAGTCTTGCGCAGGAACTCCTCTTCGCTCCAGGTAAACAACTTCAATAGCTCACCATTGTCCAGTCCGTGTCGGGGATGAAAATCTTTTTCCTTGGTGGGCTTGGCGAACTTATTCCAAGGACACACTATTTGGCAGTCGTCGCAGCCGTATATTCGGTTGCCGATGGGCTCGCGAAATTCCTCAGGGATTGGGCCTTTGTTTTCAATGGTGAGGTAGGAGATGCAGCGCCGCGCATCCAGGGTGCGGTCATCGATAAAGGCATCGGTGGGGCAAACCCTGAGGCAGGCGACACAGTCGCCACACTGATCATGCTCCTCGCTGATATCTATGGGGAGTGGCAAGTTGGTGTAGATTTCGCCGAGGAAAAAGTAAGAGCCGGCGGTCGAATTCAGTACCAGCGTATTTTTACCAATCCAGCCCAGGCCGGCCTTGGCTGCCAGGGCCTTCTCCATTACCGGGGCGCTGTCGGTAAAAGCCCGACCTTTCGATTCAATGCCCCGCTCGGCGCAATAGGTATCAATTTGCTTTGATAGATTGGCCAGGCGTTTGCGGATCAACTTATGGTAATCGCGGCCATTCGCATAGCGGGATACATAGGCCTTACTCGAATCCTTCAACACTTTAATCGGCTGGGTGTCCGGCGGCAGGTAGTCCAGACGCACGCTGATTACCCGCAGTGTTCCCGGCTCCAATAATTCGGGGCGCCAGCGTTTCTCACCGTGAGCGCCCATCCAGTCCATATCAGCCTGATAGCCCGCATCAATCCAGGCGCGCAGGCGTTCCCCTTCCTCCTCCAGCTGGCAATCGGTAATACCCACTTGTTGGAAGCCCAGTTCTCTGCCCCAAATTTTGATCTGTTGGGCTAAGTCGGCGAGCAGTGATTCGGTCATAGATAAAGCGGCTCGATATTCCCTGCAAGCACAATGCCTGGCCGGGGCGGTATACTTTGCGGTTGGCGCAAACGATGGCGATGTAATTGCCTATTTTGCCACAGATGAATTCTTGACCACATCGCGGGAGCTGCATGGACACGCCTCAACCTCTATACAGTGCCGAGTCGGTACGTGAGCTGGATCGACAGACGATTGCTGCACTGGAAATCCCCTCCATTCAACTGATGAAGCGCGCCGGTCGCGCGGCTTTTTCACATCTACGCAGGCACTGGCCGGAGATCGGCCGCCTCCAGGTTTTCTGCGGTGGTGGGAACAACGGTGGGGATGGCTATGTGATTGCCGCCCTCGCCGCGCAAAAGAAAATCCCGGTCACCGTCTATGCGTGTACCGATCCTCAGCACCTGAGCGGCGATGCCCGGGAGGCCTATGAGTACGCCTGCCGGGAAGGTGTCCAGGTGGTGAACTCTCTCGCAGAACTGGATACGGCGGATGCCAATACACTGATTGTGGATGCATTGCTGGGAACGGGCTTTAGCGGTGAGCTGCGCTCCGGCGTGGCGCATGCGGTTGAGCGAATCCGCAAAAGCCCCGGCCCGGTGTTGGCTGTGGATATCCCCTCCGGTCTGAGTGCCGATACCGGCAGTGCCGGCGAGGCGGTCAGTGCCGATATAACGGTGACTTTTATCGGCCGCAAAATGGGGCTCTACTGCGGTCGCGGCCCGGCGCTCTGCGGAGAGGTAATTTTCGAAGGCTTGGGGGCACCTGAGGCTGCCTACCGAGCAGTTGAGCCTTTGGCTATGCGTTACGAGGCTGATGCCATCCGTCGCCTGCCAGCGCGTGCCGCCGATAGCTTTAAAAACCAGTTTGGCCATATTTTGGTTGTCGGCGGTGATACCGGATTTGGCGGTGCTGCATTGATGGCTGCGCAATCCTCAGCGCGCTGTGGAGCCGGGCTGATTTCCCTGGCGACCCGCCCTGAGCATTTGTCCGCAGCGTTAACTCGCAGTCCAGAAGTGATGGCCCATCCGGTGATTTCCGGGCAGGAGCTGGAACCGCTGCTCGAAGGCCCCAGCGTAATTGCAGTGGGCCCCGGTTTGGGACGCTCCCCCTGGAGTGAGCAGCTGCTGGCGCGAGCCGGCCGAGCTGAGGCGCCCTTGGTTGTAGATGCCGATGCATTGAATATTCTCGCCGAGGGCCGGGTTCTGGCCGGGGTCCGGCGGGATGACTGGGTGTTGACCCCACATGTGGGGGAGGCCGCCCGCCTCCTGGGTTGTGATACCGCCGAGGTGCTCGCCGATCCTCGCGCCGCTGCTATTGCAGTTCAGCAAAAATTCAGTGGCGTGGTGATATTAAAAGGCGCCGGTACCCTGATTGCACATGATGGTGGTGTTGACCTTATCAACAGCGGTAACCCGGGTATGGCTTCCGGTGGTATGGGAGACCTCCTCACCGGTATTGTTGCAGCATTGATTGGCCAGCACTTGCCGCTGGTGGAGGCTGCCCGACTGGCGGTGTGGTTACACGGAGAGGCGGGTAATCGCGCTGCCGAAGAGGGTATGCGGGGATTACTCGCTACGGATTTATTGCCCTGGATTAGACGTTTGGTAGATTGATGGCGAGTGAATTGAAATTACATTTGGCCGATGAAGCAGCCACCGTATCCGGCGGCAGCTCGCTCGGGCAGGCCTGTCTCGCGGCGGGCCTGCAACAGGGACTGACGCTGTATTTAAATGGTCAGCTGGGCGCGGGAAAGACAACTTTTTGCCGGGGGGTACTGAGGGCCTTTGGGCACGAGGGTGCGGTAAAGAGCCCCACCTACACCCTGGTGGAACCCTACGAACTTGAGGCTCACCGGGTTTACCACTTCGATCTTTATCGTCTGGGTGACCCGGAAGAGTTGGAGTTTATGGGGGTGCGGGATTATTTTTCTGCGCAGAGCTTGAGCCTTGTAGAGTGGCCCGAGCGGGGTGAGGGCATATTGCCGGCTCCAGACTTGGAAGTTGAGTTGGAAGTACCGGAAAGTGGCCGCCAGCTCAGGTTAATTGCGCACTCGCCCCAGGGTGAGCGCGTAATAGACCTGCTGCAAAAGCTGCTGCGAGCATCCTGAAAACGCCTGAACACAGGGAAATACTGATACCAATAAGCAAAGGGGCTGGGAAGTAATGAGTTTTATGTGGCGGTCTCTGTTAGTTGTCGCGCTGTGGCTGGCAGTTTTCCTGCCAGCTTCTGCGACGCAAGTGGAAGGTGTGCGCGTCTGGCGAGCACCCGACCATACGCGTCTGGTTTTTGATTTGAGCGGCCCGGCAGAGCACAAGTTATTCACCCTCAAGAGTCCCCACCGGGTGGTTGTCGACCTCTCTGATACCGAGTTGAAGGCCGAGCTGGACAAGCTGGACCTGGATAAGACGCCGATCGCGCGGGTGCGCCACGCCCGTCAGAATAAAAAAGATCTACGGGTTGTATTGGACCTAAAGCAGCAGGCCAATCCGCGCAGCTTTGCTTTGCGGCGCCATGAAAACCTGCCGGATCGATTGGTGATTGACCTTTACGACGAGGTTAAAGGCAGCGAAAAGACGCTGGAGCAGGTCAGTAGTGAACGCAATATCATTGTCGCTATTGATGCAGGGCACGGCGGGGAAGACCCTGGGGCTTCCGGTCCCGGTCGCTTGCGGGAAAAGGATGTGGTGCTGGCGATTGCCAAACAGCTGCACAAAAAGATAAACGGTGAGAAGGGCTTTACCGCCAAACTGGTGCGCACAGGGGATTACTATATTCCTTTGCGGGAACGGGTAAAAATTGGGCGAAATATGCGTGCGGACCTTTTTGTGTCGATCCACGCCGATGCCTTTACCCGTAAAGATGCCCGTGGCGCCGGCGTCTACGCGGTCTCCTCCCGGGGCGCAACCAGTGAAACCGCCCGCTTTTTGGCCGCGCGGGAAAACGAGTCCGATCTTATCGGTGGTGCCGGCAGTTTGAGCCTGGGCGATAAAGATGACACCCTGGCTGGCGTATTGCTCGACCTCTCCATGACTGCCACCATGAATGCCAGCCTGGATATTGGCGCCAGTGTGCTGTCACAGATTGGCACTGTCACTCATCTGCACAAAAAACAGGTGGAGCAGGCCAATTTCTCGGTGCTGCGTTCGCCGGATGTGCCTTCAATTTTGGTGGAGACGGGTTTTATTACCAATCCCCAGGAAGCGAAACGCCTGCGCGATCCCAGTTTCCAGCGCAAGCTGGCGCAAAAGCTCAGTGACGGTATAGTGGCGCACTTTAAGAGCCGCCCCCCGGCGGATACCTGGCTCGCCGCCAACCAGAGCGATAAGTCTCGCAACCACGTTATCGCCCGCGGGGAGACCCTGTCGGGTATCGCTGCGCGATATAATATCTCCGTCGCCGCCCTGATGAGAGCGAATGGCATCAAGAACTCCGTGATTCGAGTGGGGCAGACCCTGAGTATTCCTTCCGGCTGAGACCTCAGTGTCGAGCGGTCCTTGCAGCATTAACAGGCCAGATTCATGCACGATAAAATCCAGCAACTCTCTCCCCGCCTCGCCAACCAGATTGCAGCTGGTGAGGTAGTTGAGCGCCCGGCATCAGTAATCAAGGAGTTGCTGGAAAACAGCCTGGATGCGGGCGCTACACGGCTAGAGGTCGATGTGGACGGCGGTGGTAGCAAGCGCATGAAAGTGCGCGATAACGGCAAGGGCATAGAGCGGGAAGACCTGCCAATGGCCCTGGCCCGCCACGCGACTTCCAAGATTCATGCATTGGAAGATCTGGAGGCGGTGGCCACCCTGGGCTTTCGCGGTGAGGCCCTCGCCAGTATTTCCTCGGTGGCGCGCCTGGCATTGACCAGCAGCCGCGATGAAAGTGGCAAGGGTTGGCAGGTAAGTGCGGAGGGCCGCGACATGCAGGCGCAGCTCGCGCCCTCGGCTCACCCCCGTGGCACCACGGTGGATGTGCGCGACCTGTTCTTCAATACGCCTGCTCGGCGGAAATTCCTGCGCACAGAAAAAACAGAATTCAATCGCATTGACGAGACGATTAAGCGCTTGGCGCTGTCCCGATTTGATGTCTCTATCAGCCTGCGCCACAACGGCAAGGGTGTCCACAACCTGCGCGCGGGCACCGGGCGGGTGGAAATGGAGCGCCGTGTGGCCCAGGTGTGTGGGCCGGCATTTATGCAGAATGCGCTGCATATCGATGTGGAGCGCAGCGGCCTTCGCCTGTGGGGGTGGGTTGCGGAGCCCGCATTCTCGCGCTCCCAGGCCGACTTACAATTCTTTTACGTCAATGGTCGTGCTATTCGCGACAAGGTGGTCAGCCATGCGGTGCGCCGGGCGTTCGCCGATGTTTTGTACCACGGTCGCCATCCGGCATTTGTACTTTATCTGGAGCTGGACCCGGCTTCCGTCGATGTGAATGTGCACCCGACCAAACACGAAGTGCGTTTTCGCGATAGTCGCCTGGTACACGACTTCCTGTTTGGCAGTTTGCACCGGGCCCTGGCGGATGTGCGCCCGGGGCAGAAAGAGGAAACAGAAAGCGAGCCAGAGCAGGAGCGCCAGGAACAGGTCACGGGTTTGCAGGTCGGTGAATTTGCCGGGCAGCATAAAATGCCACTCAGCAATCGCCCCTCGCCCTCAAATTTGCGCGAGCAGATGAATGCTTACGGCGCTCTGCACCAACCGTATCAGGACTCATCCCCGGCGACACAACAGCCGCAGGATGCCCCTACCAGCCGGCCAGTGCCCGTGCCCCAAGCATCTTCCGGCACGACCATAGGGGCCGGTGCGGGCATTGAAAGCGAATCCGAAGTGCCGCCGCTGGGCTTTGCTCTGGCGCAGTTGCATGGAATCTATATTCTCGCGCAAAACGAGCACGGGATGGTTGTTGTCGATATGCACGCTGCCCATGAGCGCATTGTCTATGAGCAGATGAAAGTGGCTTATGCGGCCGGTGGAATTCAGGCTCAGCCCCTCCTGGTTCCAGTGAGTCTGGCTGTCAGCCAGCGGGAAGCGGACTGCTTCGAGGAGCGCAGCGAGGTGTTTACCGCGCTTGGTTTCGTATTGCAGCGGGCTGGCCCGGAGACTTTGCTGGTGCGCCAGGTACCCACAATGCTACACGGCGCTGAAGTGGAACAGCTGGTGCGCGATGTACTCTCGGATCTGCTCGGCGAGGGCGACAGCGCCCGTATTGGTGAGCGTATCAACGAAGTGCTGGGGACAATGGCTTGTCACGGTTCTGTTCGCGCAAATCGACGTCTGACAATCCCGGAAATGAATGCTCTGTTGCGGGACATGGAACGCACGGAGCGCAGTGGCCAGTGCAACCACGGTCGCCCGACCTGGACCCAGGTTAAACTGGCAGATATGGATAAGTGGTTTATGCGCGGCCAATAGGTACGCGGCAGAAGTGGGTGGTAGTTTGAATAACAGCTTGCCGGGTGATAAGCCCCGTGTAATTTTCTTGATGGGTCCAACGGCCTCCGGCAAAACGGATCTGGCCATGGCGCTCGCCGATCGTTTGCCTGTGGAATTAATTAGTGTTGATTCTGCTCTCGTATATCGAGGCCTTGATATCGGCTCGGCCAAGCCCTCAGTGGAAGAGCTAGCTGCATACCCTCACCGTTTGATCGATATCTGTGACCCGTCTGAGTCTTATTCGGCAGGTCGTTTCCGCAAAGATGCGCTGGAAGCTATGGCAGAAATTACCGCTGCTGGTAAAGTGCCATTACTGGTTGGCGGAACTATGTTGTATTTCCGCGCTCTGTTGGAAGGCATGGCAAAATTGCCTGAGGCAGACGCAGCGGTGAGAGCAGAAATTGAAGCTCGCGCAGAGCGTGAAGGGTGGCCTGCATTGCATGCGGAGCTGGCCCAGGTGGACCCGCAGTTGGCGGCTGAGCTACATCCCAACCATTCGGTACGTATCGAAAGGGGGCTGGAAGTTTACCGCCTCACCGGTGTTCCGCTTTCGCAGTTGCGTCGCGAGCAGGAAGCTGGGGGAATACAGGAGCAGTACCAAGTGTGCCAGATGGCCATTATGCCCCGCGATCGATCCCTGCTTCACCAGCGTATTGAACTGCGTTTTCGCAAGATGCTCGCGGCGGGCTTTATTGATGAAGTCCAGGGCCTGCTGGACCGGGGAGACCTGCACGAGGACTTACCGGCAATTCGCGCGGTGGGATACCGGCAAGTTTGGCAACACTTGCAAGGCCAAACCGATTACGATGATATGGTGGCCGCTGGAATTGCGGCGACGAGGCAGCTTGCCAAGCGCCAGTTAACCTGGCTGCGGCGCTGGCCAGACCTGCTAACTTTGTATACTCAGGATGAGCAAGGTGGGGTGCGTGAGAATGACGAAATATTGGCTGAAGCCTTGAAATTTCTCGCTTAAGCATCCATAACGTGGTTGGGCTATTAAACGACAAGCCCGTTCAGTCAGTTTTCACAGAGTCCGGCCTTTTCCGGCTCGCTACTACACTACTTATACGCGTATTCAACCTCAGTCGTTTTTTGATCCGCGCTCTTCGCGGGTGCGATTGCGGCCTGCATACCGCATTCAGCTTTTTGACAAGGAGAAAAAAGATGTCAAAAGGGCACAGCTTACAAGACCCTTACCTCAACGTATTGCGCAAAGAGCGTATTCCGGTTTCTATCTATCTGGTAAACGGCATCAAGCTCCAAGGGCAAATTGAATCCTTCGACCAGTTCGTGGTGTTACTCAAAAATACTGTGAGCCAAATGGTGTATAAGCACGCCATTTCTACGGTTGTTCCGTCGCGTGCAGTGCGCGTACCGCTATTGAATCCCGCAGCCCAGCACGGCGGCGAGGGTAATGGTGAAGGCGGTGAGCGCGAATCCTTTAGCTAAAAGATCCGTATCAATTTCACCTGCACCCCGTTTTGCCGGGGCGCCAGCAGCTCGGTGAGCCCCTTGCAGGGCTTGCCGGTTGTCACCTCAGTCAGGGCTTATCGCGCCCTTTTCGCAATAGAGAATTCCCATTGTTTTTCGATCGACCGGAATCCGGTGAGCTCGCAGTACTGGTACACCTAGAACTCTCCGCTATCGACAGTCCCGACGACCCTCGTGAATTTGAGGAGTTGGCCCTATCTGCCGGAGCAGATCCTGTCAGTTTTATTTTCGGCCAGCGCGCCACTCCAGACCCAAAGACCTTTGTTGGCCGAGGTAAGTTGGAGGAGATTCGCCAGGTGGTCAAAGATCAGGAAGCCGCCCTGGTTATCTTTGATCACATCCTGTCTCCGAGTCAGGAGCGCAATATTGAGCGCGAATTAAAGTGCCGGGTGCTGGATCGCACAGGACTTATTCTGGATATTTTTGCCCAGCGTGCGCGAACTCACGAGGGTAAGCTTCAGGTGGAATTGGCCCAGCTGCGCCATATGGCAACGCGGCTGGTGCGAGGTTGGACCCACCTGGAGAGGCAAAAGGGTGGTATCGGCTTGCGTGGGCCCGGAGAAACCCAGTTGGAGACAGACCGGCGATTGCTGCGCGCGCGCATAGACTCCATCGAGAAGCGGCTGGAAAAGGTACGCCGCCAGCGGGAGCAGGGGCGCCGCGCGCGTTCCCGGGCAGAAATGGCCACAGTATCTCTGGTTGGCTACACCAACGCGGGCAAGTCGACCCTGTTTAATCGCCTGACCGATGCAGATGTCTATGTCAGGGACCAATTGTTTGCCACCCTCGACCCGACCATGCGCAGGGTTGAATTACCCAATGTTGGCGCCATGGTATTGGCTGATACGGTGGGATTTGTCTCTCACTTGCCGCATAAACTGGTAGAGGCATTCCGCGCAACCCTGGAAGAGGCCGCCAGTGCGACGTTGCTTCTACATGTGGTGGACGCTGCTGCAGATGACCGATTACACCTGATGGAAGAGGTGCAAACGGTTCTGGAGGAAATTGATGCTTCGGAACTGCCGCAACTGGTGGTTTATAACAAAATTGATCTGCTGGCAGATTTTGAACCGCGTATAGACCGGGATGATCAGGGTGTACCCCGGGCAGTTTGGCTCTCTGCGGTAACAGGTGCGGGTTGTGAACTTTTGATTGAGGCTATTGCCGAGCGCCTGGGCGAGCAAATGGTGCGCGGGCAACTGGTAGTGAAGCCTCATCAGTCCAGGCTGCGAGCGCAGCTATTTGAAATTAATGCGGTGCAGTCGGAAGTCTACCGCGACAATGGTGACTGCGAATTACAAATATTATTGCCGCGTAGTGATTTCCAGCGTCTGCTGGCGCCACATATTGCTGGCAATGACGCGCCGGAATGGGTTTTGGAAGAACCCATTGCTGAGTAGTTGTCGTATAAACATTGATTTTAAAATTCAGGTCATATTACGACCTTTAGTCGAATTTGTTCGGGGTTGGTCTCCGCAGACTGCCCACTTGCCTCAGGCTAGGGCCTGTCGGCAATATTTTGTCGGCAATGGATGCTAGAATCCGCCGAAGTAAAAGATTAAGTGATCATAGTTGGAGTAAGTTAAATGGCCTGGAATGAGCCGGGTGGTAACAATAAAGACCCCTGGGGTGGTGGCGGTAACCGCAATAACGGAGGCCCGCCCGATCTCGATGAACTACTGCGAAAAATTCAGCAGAAACTAGGTGGCCTGTTTGGTGGTGGCAGCGGCAGCCCAAGTGGCGACTCTGTCAAATTTCCCTGGGTACTGGTTATTGGTCTCGCCGTATTGATTTATGGCGGCCTGGGGATTTACCAGGTCAACGCCAACGAACAGGCGGTTGTTTTGCGCCTGGGCAAATACCACTCCACGGAATCTGCCGGCCTGCACTGGAATCCGCCGCTTATCGATAACGTCACCAAGGTCAATATGACTGAGGTGCGTACCGAGCGCACTACCGGTCAGATGCTGACCGAAGACGCCAATATCGTAGAAGTGGTACTCACTGTGCAGTGGCAGGTTGGGGATGCTGAGTCTTTTGTACTGCGTGTTCGCGATCCGGTGAAGAGCTTGCAGGAAGCCACCGACAGCGCCCTTCGTCACGTGGTGGGCTCTCTCACTTTAAACGGTGTGATTTCCCAGAACCGGACCCAAGTATCTGCCGATACGCAGGAGCGATTACAGGAATACTTGGACCTGTACCAGACCGGTATACGCATTGATGTGGTTAACCTCACTGATGCTAAGGCGCCGCGCGAAGTGCAGGATGCGTTTGACGATGTGACTAAAGCCCGTGAGGACGAGGTGCGTCTGCAAAATGAAGCTCAGGCTGATGCTAACCAGATAATCCCGGTTGCCCGTGGTCAGGCTCAGCGCATTATCGAAGAGGCCGAGGCATACAAAGCCCGCGTCATCGAGAGTGCCCGAGGTGAAGCTGTACGCTTTGAGAAACTGCTGGCTGAATATGAGCGTGCCCCGGAAGTTACCCGCGAGCGTCTCTACCTGGATGCGGTACAGGATGTGATGGCCAACACCTCCAAGGTGATGGTGGATGTAGAGGGTGGCAATAACATGATGTACCTGCCGCTAGATAAATTGGCGCAAGGCGGCGCTGGAGCAGCGCGAGCAGCCCAAAGCCAGGACACCTCGCCTGTAATGATTGAGGAAGTCTATCAGCGTGTTATTGAGCGCCTTCGTCGGGATGACGCCAGCACCCGTCGCAGTCAGACTATTCGCTAGGAGGGGATGATATGAATAACAAAACACTGGGTATCATTGTTGTCATCCTGGTTGGAGTATTGGTACTTTCTTCCAGCGCCTTTGTAGTGAAAGAGACTGAAAAAGCCGTGTTACTGCGCTTTGGTGAGCTGGTGCGCACCTACACCGAGCCGGGTCTCTACTTCAAAATCCCTTTTGCGGAAAGGTTGCGCAAGTTTGATGCGCGTATTCAGACGGTGGATTCCAGCCCCGTTCGTATGCTCAACAGTGAAAACAAATTCATGATGGTTGATTCGTATGCCAAATACCGAATCTCTGATGTGGATAAGTTTTATATCGCCACTCGTGGTGACGATCGCAATGCGGTGCGCCTGCTGTCGGAGCGGATCAATGATCAGCTCCGGAACGAGTTTGGTGTGCGTGATCTGCATGAGGTAGTCAGTGGCGAGCGCGATGAGTTGATGGCGGAGATCACTAAAAACCTGAATAAGGTGGCTCAGGATGACCTGGGAGTGCATGTGATTGATGTGCGCGTCAAGCGGATTGACCTGCCGCCGGAAGTCTCCGAGTCTGTGTTCCAGCGTATGCGCGCTGGTCGTGAGCTGGAGGCGCGGGATCATCGCGCCAAGGGTCAGGAGGCCAGTGAGCGTATCAAGGCTAATGCCAATCGCCAAAGAGTGGTGATTGAGTCTGAGGCCTACCGCCAGGCGGAAGAGTTACGCGGTGCGGGTGATGCAGAGGCGGCAGCTATTTACGCTGCGGCCTACAGCAAGAATCCGGAGTTTTACCGCTTTACCCGCAGTTTGCAGGCTTACAAGGAGTCCTTCCGGAGCAAGTCAGATATGATGCTGGTCGATCCAGATAGCGAATTCTTCCGCTACCTGAAAGACCCGAAAGGAGAGTAGGGCTGAAAATGCTATGTAGCACTGGGCAATTGGTGCTACAGGCGCCGGGTTAGATTCGATAACCCTACCTTCCTGTTAGCACTTGATGCTAAAATCACGCAAACCGGGCCCAGCCCGGTTTTTTTGTGGGAAGTGCTGCGGCTTGTTTGTGGCAAGCGCTGTGGCACCGCAATTTCTTCGCTGACGAATTCATTTCATCATGACTCAAGCCGATCGCTGGATGTTACCGGATGGCATTGCAGAAATTCTGCCTGCGGATGCCGTGCAATTGGAGACTCTGCGCCGCCAACTACTGGACCTCTACCACTGCTGGGGGTACGAGTTGGTGATACCGCCGATGTTGGAATTCACCGAGTCCCTCCTGATCGGGATGGGCCATGATGTAGATCTGAGCACCTTTAAGGTCACCGACCAGATATCTGGACGCACTTTAGGTATACGCGCGGATATGACTCCGCAGACTGCCCGGATTGATGCCCACAGTTTTCCCCGCAGAGGCGCCAACCGCCTCTGCTACGCCGGTCAGGTGGTGTACACCAAGCCGCGAACCCCGATGGGCTCGCGAGCGCCGATACAGGTTGGTGCGGAGCTGTTTGGAGTGGACAACCTCGGTGCAGACCTCGAGGTGATCTCGCTGATGCTGCAAAGCCTTCAGGTAGCGGGTGTCAGCCAAGTGCACCTGGACCTGGGCCACGTCGCGATTTACCAGAGTCTGGTTGAAGCGGCGGGCCTCAATGACGAGCAGCGCAGCGCCCTGTTGGCAATGTTACAGAGCAAGGCGACTGCTGATCTGTGCGAGTGGGTTGAGGAGAATGTTGGCGACCAGAAGGCTGCCGAGTGGCTGAAGGCGCTCCCGGGGCTGGTTGGGGGACGGGAATGCCTGGATAAGGCCCGCGAACTCTTTTCTGGAGCCCCGCAAAATTTGCTGGCGGCAGTTTCCGATTTGAGGCAGGTAGCTGAGGCTCTGAATGAGCGCTATCCAGAGGTGACACTGTTCTTCGATTTGAGTGAAGTACGCGGCTACGACTATGAAACAGGTCTGGTATTCGCCGCCTACACACCGGGCCACGGCCAGGCATTGGCCAACGGTGGACGCTACAACGGTATCGGGGCCGTGTTTGGGCGCGATCGCCCAGCAACAGGCTTTAGTAGTGACCTGGTGGCATTGAGTAATCTGGGCAGCGCCGCCGTTGAAGAGGGTGCTGCGATATTGGCACCAGATGTCAGAGGCTCCCAGGGCGCTGAACTGTGGAAGGCGATTCACGAGCTGCGGGCTCAAGGCGAAGTGGTCATCACAGCCCTCGCTGGTGGTGCCGATAGTGAACTGGATTCCCGCTGTGACCGCGAGTTGGTTGCTGAGGGTGATTCGTGGGTAGTAAAACCACGAGACTGATTTTTCGGGCGCAGTGGATGTGCCTATTATCGCGCGGGCCTACCCGCAGACATCCATTTATGTGGGGCCCCGGCTCCCGCAGAGAAAAACCTGAGTTTAGAGATTTATACAGATGGGCAAGAACGTAGTAGTACTGGGTACCCAGTGGGGCGATGAGGGCAAGGGCAAGATTGTCGATTTGCTAACCGAGAAGGTCTCGCTGGTAGTGCGTTTCCAGGGTGGTCACAATGCGGGCCACACCCTGGTTATCGATGGCGAAAAAACCGTACTGCACCTGATTCCCTCCGGTATCCTGCGCCCCAGCGTAACCTGCTTGATCGGCAATGGTGTGGTGCTCTCCCCGGAGGCGCTGCTGAAAGAGATGGCTGAGCTGGAAGAGCGCGAAGTTCCTGTGCGCGAGCGCCTGCGTCTTTCCCCGGCGTGTCCGCTGATCTTGCCTGTGCATGTTGCCCTCGACCAGGCCCGTGAAAAAGCACGCGGCGCCAAAGCGATCGGTACTACAGGTCGCGGTATTGGTCCTGCTTACGAAGATAAAGTTGCTCGTCGCGGTCTTCGCCTGGGTGATCTGTGCAACTGGGATAACTTCTGCCACCAGCTGAAAGAGCTGATTGATTACCACAACTTCGCTCTGACCGAATACTACAAAGTTGACCCGGTCAGTTATGAGGACACCGTTGAGCAGGCCAAGATCTGGCGCGAGCAACTGGTGCCGATGATCACCGACGTTGCCGATCACCTGCACAAAGCGCGCGAGAACGGAGAGCATATCCTGTTCGAAGGCGCCCAGGGTTCCCTGCTGGATATTGACCACGGTACCTACCCGTTCGTAACTTCCTCTAATACCACTGCTGGCGGTACTGCAACTGGTTCTGGTTTTGGTCCTCTGTACCTGGATTATGTATTGGGCATTACCAAGGCCTACACCACCCGCGTTGGCGGTGGTCCTTTCCCAACTGAGCTGGACTGCGAAGTTGGTCGTCACCTGGGTGAAAAAGGTCACGAGTTTGGCGCTACCACTGGGCGCCAGCGCCGCACCGGTTGGTTTGACGCTGTTGCTGTGCGCCACGCGATCCGAATCAACAGTATTTCTGGCCTGTGCCTGACCAAACTGGATGTTCTCGATGGCCTCGAGGAGGTAAAGGTTTGTGTGGGCTACCGCAACAGCGCTGGTGAAGAAGTCCCAGTACCATTTGATGCTGCAGGTTGGGAAGGTGTCGAGCCGGTTTATGAGTCTATGCCCGGTTGGACAGAGAACACTGTCGGTGTGCGTCGTGAAGCGGATTTGCCGGCCAATGCACGCGCCTATATCGCTCGAATCGAAGAGCTGGTGGGCGCTCCGGTAGACATTGTTTCTACAGGCCCAGATCGCAACGAAACTATTGTTCGCGAATCTTCCGCTTTGTGCGAAATGGGTATTCACAACGCTAGCGTTTAAGCCCTAACCGCCCGGTTGTGAATGTGCAGTCTGGTGATGGCCTTGCTATTTTAAGTGAGGCCTCTGATCATTAGACCTGTTCCAAGTTATTGGTCGTGCACTACACGCAGGCTTATGACCTGAATTTAACCGGGCTAATTTATGTCATCTTCCGTTTCCGTTGCCAGTCGTTACAGTTTTGCTGAAGAGATCGCCAACAGTGTGACACATGGTGTTGGAGCTCTTCTGGCGATTGCCGGTCTGGGTGTATTGACCGGATTTGCTGCCCTGCGCGGGGACGCTTGGCATATTGTCAGCTCCAGCGTCTATGCCTCCACCCTGATACTCTGTTTCCTAGCCTCCACGCTGTACCACGCAGTCAGCCATATCGGCGCCAAAGCGATACTGCGGACCCTGGACCACTCGTCAATCTTTCTATTGATTGCTGGAACCTATACTCCCTTCACTCTGGTTACCCTGAGGGGCCCTTGGGGTTGGTGGCTGTTCGGTATTATTTGGGGGCTCGCGCTGATCGGGTTGATTATTCAGTTCACCCCGCTGAAGAAGATTCGAGCTCTGTCTATCACTCTCAGTGCCTTGATGGGATGGGTCGTGGTGGCTGCTATCAAGCCGCTGTCGGATAGCCTGGAAACTGGCGGTTTGTGGCTGTTGGTTCTCGGTGGTCTCTGCTACACCGGCGGAATCGCTTTTTACCTCTGGCGCAGCCTGCGCTTCCACCATGCAATTTGGCATCTCTTTGTGCTGGCGGGCGGTATATTGCACTTCTTTGCGGTGCTGTTTTACGTCATTCCCTAATCTTCCCGTTTTGCGGCAGAGCTCACCCTAAAGGTGAGCAGCACGAACTTCCCTCTCATGTGACTGTCCAGTTTAATAGCAGGTGGGAAGTTCAACGGTTACCGGCCAATCCACCTTTCGGATAAGAGTGGCTCGTTCTACCCTTGAGCGAGCAAAAGTTGTGTCGAAGGTAACTCCATGCCCAAATTGCAATGGTTTCAATATCTGTCTGCCATCCTCGCGATAAGCGCGGTTCTCCTGGTTTCCAGTACCCATGCACAAGAGAAGGCCGATCCGGCCTTCGAACAGTGGGTAAAGGAGTTCCGTAAAACCGCGATCAAGAGTGGAATCTCTGCGGAGGTTTACGACCAAGCCTTTAAAGGAATCACTTCTCCAGACCAATGGGTTCTGGATCGCGCAGCCTATCAGCCCGAATTCAAAGCACCGGTGTGGCAGTACTTTGATAATCGGGTGCAAAAGAGAGCGATTGAACGAGGCAAGCGGGAAAAAGAAAAAATGAAGCCCTGGTTGGACAAGATCCAGAAGCGCTTTGGGGTGGACCCCAATATCCTGCTTGCGATCTGGTCTGTGGAATCCAGTTTTGGCGGCATCCTCGGTAATGACAAGGTAATGCGCAGTGTCATTCGCTCACTGGCAACACTCGCCTACGCGGATCCCCAGCGTAAAAAGTTTGGCCGTCAGCAACTGCTGGCCGCGCTAAAAATATTACAGGCAGGAGATATCGAGGGTGAGCACTTGTTGGGCTCATGGGCTGGAGCTATGGGGCATACCCAATTTATTCCCACCAGTTATCAAGCCTATGCGGTGGATATCGATGGTGATGGTAAACGGGATATCTGGAACTCCATTCCGGATGCGCTCGCGACTGCCGCCAACCTGCTATCCAGTAACGGTTGGCAGCGAGGAAAACCCTGGGGTTATGAGGTCAATATTCCCGCTCGTAAAATGCCTGCGGGAAAGATGTCGGTAGCCGAATGGGAAAAGCTTGGTGTCAAACGGGCTAATGGTGAGCCCTTTCCCAGCAAGAAAGCCATTGCCGAATTAAAGTTACCAGACGGCCGCAATGGCCCGGCATTTTTAGTGTTCAAGAACTTCTTTGTCCTCAAGCGTTACAACAATTCAGATCGCTATGCGATAGCTATAGGCCTGCTGGCAGACCGGATTGGCGGCGGTGCGCCTTTGGTAAATGATTGGAAGCGTCCATTTACTCCACTGGATAGTGTTCAAGTGGAAGAGTTGCAGAAGTTACTCAAACAGAAAGGGTTTTACACCGGAGAAATTGATGGCAAGGCAGGTCCGGGTACCCGCAAAGCGGTAAGTGAATTTGAAAAGAGTGCCGGCGTTGAAGTTCAGGGCTACCCGAGCAAGGAAGTTCTGGAGTTGTTGAAGAAACAATAGGGAGTCCCTAAAAGTTCTCATCTGGTAGGAGCGTATCCTGGAGTAGTTCCAGGTTCTCGACAACACCCTCGGGTTCACGGAAGTAGGCGATGTGGTACATCGCCTCGCCTTCCTGGACCAGGGGGATATTCTGTCGCCCAATAATGATTCCATCCTCATTACAGATCAGCTGGTCCAGTTCCTGGCCGTATGGATCTGCAATGGTCGCCAGCAGGTCGCCCCGGTAGACTTGATCCCCGAGTGCCTTAAGATGATTGGCGATGCCGCTATCCCCCGCGCGAAGCCAACCGCTGCGTCGAGCAACAAATGGCTCTATCACATTTGTCTTTCGGGTTTGCGGCAACATCTCCAGGTGTTTCATCACATTGATCACACCTTTAACACCCGCGCGGATACTGAGTTCATCAAAGCGCAGGGCTTCACCAGCTTCATACAGTAATACTCTTACCCCAAGATCCGCGGCTGCTTGGCGCAGGGATCCATCGCGAATAGAAGCGTTGAGTAGCACGGGAACACCAAAGGCCTTGGCGAGTTTTCGGGTTTGCTCATCGTCCAAGTTAGCGCGAATTTGGGGGAGGTTACTGCGATGTACGGCTCCTGTGTGTAAGTCGATGCCATAGTCGCATTTGGTGACTATTTCCTTGAGGAAGACGTGAGCCATACGTGCGGCGAGAGACCCCTTTGCCGAACCTGGGAATGAGCGGTTTAGGTCGCGCCTGTCAGGTAGATAGCGAGTGTGCTGCAGTACCCCGTAAACATTAACCATTGGAACTGCAACCAGGGTCCCGCGCAATGACTTCAGGCGGCCGCTTTGGATAAGCCGGCTTATTATTTCAATGCCGTTGAGTTCGTCACCGTGTATGGCGGCACAAACGAACATCTTGGGGCCATCTTTTTTACCGCGCTGCACATAAACTGGGATTGCCATTTCTGTGCTTGTGTACAGCCTTACAACAGGTAGGTCGATATGGCAGGACTCGCCCCTGGCGACATGGACCCCTCCGATCTCAAAATCCGAGCGCTCTTCCATAACACTCACGGGCAAATAGATATACCCATAGTGTATAGGCAGATAAGAGTTGACCAGGGCAGCAAATGTTGATGCAGCTGCCCGAGTATTTCGTTACAGCTGCCCGATTGATTGGGCAGAAGTCGTCAGGTTATGAGAGCGGTCCCCGTTTAGCCAGATACCGAGGGCAGGGCTCCAGTAGCCTGAGGGGTGGTACCACAGCCCAGTCTCTACATCCGCGAGCAAGTTAGTTCCCCGCCAGGCACTCGGCCCTTGATTGTGGGGGTCTTTTCCTTTTTCTCCAGCCTCCCCACCTTGTGACCACTGAGCGGCACCTTGAGTATCAAAAATCGCGAGTGGCTTGCCGTCGGGGTTGGAAAGGTAATGCTCGATATTGTCGGCAGTCCATTGGCAGAGAATGGCATTGGTTTGGGGTTGGTGAATCCAATGGCTTAAACCTCGGGACTTGCCGTCAATATTGTGAATTTCCCCCCAGATACCCAGGCTGCTCCAAATAGTGACAACGCGGCGTTGCCGGGTTGATTTTCGGTGGGTACATGTCTTGCTTAACCGCCGACCGAAGGGGTCGTAGCGGAAATGGGTTTTAAATTCTCCGCACTCCGCGTGGCTCATCAGGCCCCAGCCGTCGTACTGGTATTGATAATCCTTGCGGCCTGGTATGTTGCTTTCGCTAATAATATTGCCGCGCTTGTCACTTTTTGTTTGAGGTTGAGTCGGACTTTGCTGTGCCCGCAGCGGGTTGGTCATTTGCAGGGGAGGGGATTTATCAAAGTGCCAGGAAAGTGCTTGACCGGACTCCATGCCTACCAGGCGCCCAAATAAATATTTGTGATTACTGCGAACCTCTCCTTGAACCTGGAGGATATCTTGGCCTTTGGATTCGGTGCGAACAATGGCTTCACCATTGGCATCGATTCCATACAGGGCTCCACAAGGAGCGAATGTATAAGACAAGTCGAGATTGTCGGAGCTGGCACTCTTTAACCAGCCGCGTTTGTCATATTGATACTGAAGACTGAAATCCCGGATATCTGCACTGTCGTGATGCTCTGCGGTTACCCGACCGCGGCTGTCGTATTTAAATCGCACCGAAGAAAGGGCATTGTCTGCCTGTACTAGCCTGTTATGTTGGTCGTAGTGGAACTCACTATTTTGGCCACTGTTATTGCGAATACCGGTTAATACACCGCTGTCGTTATAATTGAAGTACCAGCGAGAGTCATTATCACAATATTCATGCAGGCTGCCGTCTATATTGTAATGCCAACGCCAAGTTCGATCCTGTGGTGCCTTGTGGCTAACTAATTGCCCGAAGCAGTCATATCCCCAAGTGTAGTTTCCTGCGGGACATTCCAGGCAGACTAGCTCACCGATTGGGTTATAGCTGAGGTCCCAATTGTTGCCGTCGGCAAAATTGATATGACAGAGTCTACCGGCGTTATCATGGTCGCAAAGAATACTTTGGCCGCTATCTCCGTGAATAGCGTTGGTAAGGCCTCGTTCGGAATAGTCCAGGCCGTATTGGTGAATGCCTAGGCGAGCTTCTCGTAGTTCACCGGCACTACCATAGCTCCATTCACGCCACAGTTCGCCATTCATTTTCAGCGAAATGACTCGTTGCCAGTGGTCGTATTCCAGGCCTAGGAGCTTTTTATCTCTACATATCGATTGCAGCTGCCCCTGCCCATCCCAGCTGAAGTCTACCTTGCCACCTTCGGGGTCCCGGATCTGTGTGAGCTGACCCCGATCCGTATAGAGAAATTTCCAGACTTGTTTTGCTGGATCAATGATACGTTCTGGGCGGCCTTTTGCATTGAACTGGAATTGCCACAGAGTCTCATCGTTGATAGATGCCGCACGCAGGTAACCTCGGTCATCGTAAAAGTATCGATTACTCACATCGTGAGAAGTGGTGCGAACCAGTCGGCCGAATTCATCGTGTCGAAAGAAAAGTCTACGGCCATCAGCCTTAATCTCTTCGCAGAGGTTGCCGTAGGAGTCATACAGCCAAGTACAGATACGTGATTCTTGCTGTTCAGAGACTCTCTGACCGAACTTGTTAAAGCGTATATGAATCGGGCCGGATAATTCTGATTCGACTGTGCAGCTATTGTTACTCGCAAGCCAACTTAAGCTAGTGAATAACTCATTTGAATTTAATGAGCAGCATCGATTGTGTTCATCATATATAAATTGATAGCTTCCAGACTCGCTGCTGTGCAGATGAGCCAGTTGAGAATTGTCATATTGATATTTTTCCCTTTTAAGCCCACAGCAGCTTTCGACTAATTGCCCTTCCTTATAGTTGTAAGCGCAGAGGTTATTTTGCCCTTCTACAGCGTGACCGTTCACTAGATTGAAGATATGACCATCTTGGCAGTTAAATTCAATAACCCGGCCCCAAGAGCTGACTATTTTTTTAGGTAAACCTTCTTGATAATCGATAGTTAAGGCGTTTCCAAATTGATCCCTAATTTCTGCAAGTGGTAAAGCGCTGTTCACGCCGTCGGCGCGAAAAATCTTATGATATTGATCGAATGTCGTTAAACGATAACTGTGTAGGCTTTGCCGAAATAACATTAACCGTTCAAAACGATTGTAACAACCATGACCTATAGCGGGTAAATTAAAGGTTACAGATCTGCCCTCGGCAGTGAATAGCTTGACGAAGTGGTCGTGTACAACAAGTTTTTCACTTAAGGAGTGTCGCCAGCCCGCGCCAATGCCAGTGTCCTCGTTGAGGGAAGAGCGGAAATACCTTTTCCATTCAAATGGCAATGGCCCTGGAATAATGACGTCTGTTCGCTCAAAAGCGACTTCCCCTGTATTGCTGACGACGTGTTCAGCGATCTGATGGCTGCGTTCCAGAGCTGGAATTACCTTATTTGCTGGATTGACCCCTGGGAGGTTAGTCAGTTGGGTTGGGCTGCCGTCTACCTCATGCAAGAGGGGAACCATAGGTGCCGAATCGATACTATATCGATTGGCTTCAATGCCTGGCAGCTTTGGCCAAAAATCTTCTCTCCGTAAATTGAGAGAGATGTCTTCTGGTGTTCGCTCAATTTGGGAAAGCCAGCGTATAACTGATGCGGGGTTCTCGTGAGAGAGTTTAATTGTTGGGGGGGTAAGCTTATTGAGTAAGTCGGGTATTAGCTGGGTAAGACGTTCCGGTGTCATTTTGTAGTGTCCGATAAATCAAATCAGCGGTGTAACTTTCGGATTGTTACGTCGGGGGAGCTGGGACGTTCGGTAACACTTTGTTCGTGGGGTAGAATTTGACGCAATGATTGTGAAGAATATTCCAATATTCCTGCAGTAATATTGTCGCGCCCTCCTAGGCGATTAGCATCGTCAATAAAACGATATACACACTCTAATGCCGGACGATGAGTGGCCAGTACGCGCTCTATCGCATGATCATCAAGATATTCAGTGAGCCCGTCGCTACATAACAAAAGGAGTGCGTTTTGCGTGAGTTTCCAGCTATTTATATCCGCCTCTACACAGCTGGAAACCCCCAAGGCACGGGTAATATGGTTGCGAACATTGGACTCTTTGGCTTGCTCGGGGGTTAATTGACCTGAATCAATCATCTCCTGTACAACGCTGTGATCTCGTGTAAGGCGCTGCAATCCATAATTGTTCCACAGGTATGCGCGAGAATCGCCAATATGTGCAACGATTAAAAAGTCGCGCCACATGACCGCGGCAACCAAAGTTGTTCCCATATTGGAAAACTGGGGGTTCAGGTTTTTGGTGTTGATTAGAGCTGTATTTGCGCTGTTGACTGCGTCGATAAGGGTGGCGCGCAATATAAGCTGTTGCTGTTCAGACGTGCAGGAGAAAAAAGTGTGTTTCAGCAGGTCATCGAGGTGGGCTTGAACCGTCTCAGCTGCAATTTTACTGGCGGTTGCGCCACCGGTGTAACCGCCCATGCCGTCGGCCACCACTATATAGGCAAAAGGCTGTTCCGCAGATGCGTACCAGCGAATACTATCTTCGTTTTCCTCACGAACCTGACCAATGTCAGTACGCCCGTTGACCGCCAGACTAATTTGATCCATGTCTGGTGCAACTCCCCTTTAATAAAAAGCAATACAATGCGGCGCAATATTATTACAACCGATCACCGAAGGTAATGTTAACTTGCTCGCATGCCAAGTTTGAAATACTTTTCACTGATTTGCGATAATAAGAGCTTTACCTCTCTACAGAAAAGGCTTTTAGCCAGCTAAAAAAGGACCCATAGGCAAAATGCCCCGTTTGCCCAGGCTCAATTTGATAAACGTTCCTCAACATATTGTGCAGGTAGGTCACAATAATCTGCCCTGTTTCTTTGATGAGGAAGATTACCAATATTATTTGATTAGTTTGCGTAACGCGTCAGACCAATATGGCGTTGACGTTCACGCATATGTTTTATTACCCAATATGATTCAGATCATAGCTACGCCCACGATACCGGATGGGATATCATCTATGATGCAATCCCTTGGACGTCGCTATGTTCAATTTGTTAATCACCGTTACAAGCGCTCAGGAACACTATGGCGGGGGCGTTATAAGTCCAGCTTAATTGATTCTGATGCGTACTTACTGACGTGTTACCGGTATGTGGAGTTACGTCCCCTCTATTTGGGGTTAGCTGATTCTCTTGAAGACTATGAATGGTCAAGTTTTAACCATCACACAAACATTAAGAAAGATAATTTGATTAAGGATCACCGTTTGTATCTTTCTTTAGGGAATACCGTGATGGAGAGGGCACAATCTTACAGGAAGTTATTTCAGTATAGCTTTGATCGAAAGTTGCTCGACTATATCGCTGAAACGATTAAGTTAGGCCATGTGCTTGGCGGGGATGCGTTTAAAGAGAAAATTGAGCAGATTGTTAACCAAAGAGTGCGACCGCTTAAGCGTGGTCGCCCTAAAAAAGCAAATAAAGTCGAAAAAGAACCAAAAGAAACTGCCTAGCTAAAACCTAATGTCGGGTTGAGGGCGTTAAAAGGCCATAAGAAGTAGGGTAATTAAGCCCTGTCAGCAGGTGACAAATTGTGAGTAGGCCCAGCATTTCAACGGGATTTCAGATCCTTGGCGATAACAATAAGGAAAAACCAGTTATGGATTTTGGCACTGATAGATTGAAAGTTGCGATCCTGGGTGATTTCAGCGGGAGAGCGAGTCGCCGCCAGTGTGAACCCGAAACGATTTCCAGTCGAAGGGTATACCTGTTGAACCGCGATACCTTTGAGGGCGTTTTTTCTGATCTAGGTGTGAGTTTGCAGTTACCCGTACTGGATCGCCCGCTGGGATTACCATGCTTTGATGATTTGCACCCAGATTACCTTTATAGCCGTTTGCCACTGTTTAAGAAGTTTATTGAGCTGGAGCGCAGGCTGCTCGATCCGCGTCAGTTCCAGCAGGCTGCTGAGGAAATTCAACAGTGGAAACCAGAGTTAGCCACTCAGCAGGGCTTGGCTCAGCGCGATAGCGAGCAGTCGATATTGGATGAAATCCTGGCTGCAGGTCGAGAGCGTAATGCAAAGGAAGGTCAAAATACTTTCCAGGTTGACCAGCTAATCAAAGATATTGTCGCTCCTTACGTGCAGAAAAGTGAGGACCCTCGCCAGGGTGAATATCTAAATGCCCTGGCTGAAGCTACGTCTGATGCGATGCGTAAACTGATGCATCACAGTGATTTTCGTCAGTTAGAGGCTAGTTGGCTGAGTCTGCAACTTTTACTGAGACGTGTCGAAGAGCACGGGAACCTGGATTTTTACTTAATAGACGTTAGTAAAGAAGAGCTTCTAGCTGATTTTGCTGAAGCCGAAAGCGACTTGGAAAAGTCGCAGACATTTAAGTTACTGGTTGAGCGTGAAACAGCTTCTGGAAATATCCCCTATAACTTAGTCATAGGGGATTACTTTGTTACTGATGAGGAGCGAGACCTTCACCTGCTGATAGATTTATCCACGATTGCAGAAGCTGCGGGAAGTGCACTTTTATTGGGTGGGGATCCAAAATTAGCAGGCTGTCCAAACTTGTCAGGTTCAGTAGATCCTGATGATTGGTACTATCCGTTGAGCGATCAGTTTGCGGAAAGTTGGCAGGCGGTCCGTGAATACTCTGCTAGTGAGCATGTTGCGTTGGCTGCTCCCAGATTTATGCTCAGACTCCCCTTTGGGAAAAATACCTCTACAACAGAGTATTTCAATTTTGAAGAATTAACCCCAGAGCAGGGTCATGAATATTATCTTTGGGGTAATAGTGTTTATTTGTTGGGTTTAGCTGTTTGCCAAGGTTTTTCTCAAACTGGAAAATTACAGCCGCCTTCGTCTGCAAGCTATGAAGACCTACCCCTTCATTTACGCAAGTTACCCAATGGCGAATTATTGACGCCCTGTGCAGAAGCGCTCCTGACAGATAGGGCAGCTGCAAAATTTATGCAGGCTGGCATTAGCACTATGCGTTCGGTGCAAGGGCGGGATCAAGTCATTCTTCCGAGCTTTAGTTCTCTGAGTGGCGGTACACTCAAAGGCCCTTGGGTGTAAGTGTAGGGGTTGGATCTTTACAGGAATATGCAGGCAAAAATCTACCTGAAGACTATGAATAAACCACTATTGTGAGTCAGGAATAAATGGATCTAATTCTATCAGTATTGGCCGACCCTTCTGGCGCCAATATGCTTAAACATACAAAACTGTTCACGAAAGCTGGTGGCAGTTTGGGTCGCTCTGCCGATAATTATTGGGTTTTACCCGATCCAGATCGAGTGGTTTCCTCAAAACACGCACAGATTTCCTTTACCGATAATCAGTTTTTTCTGGTAGATACTAGTACTAATGGAACCTATTACAATGATTCAGAAAATCCGTTAGGAAAGGGAAATCAAGTCCCATTAAAAGAGGGCGACATGATCGTTCTCGGGGAATATAAATTAAAAGTTTCACTGCGACAGCCTAAGGAAGAGGGAGATCTTCCCAAAGGTCTGGGAAGTGCAGATTTTCTCGATACCTCGGATCGAACAACATTCAGCGCGGATGCCATGGCAAAAATGCAAAGCCAGGCAGAAGCGAAAGAATTGGATAGTTGGCTTGAGCCGGGTTCCAGCCCGCAGCCAGATGTGGCTCAAACTGGGGAGTGGGGCTCGATTGGGCTGGGTAATCAGGCTAATACCCCAACTAGCGATAGTCTTCTCACCTCGGAATCGGGCCCTCTGGACCCACTTGCAGCCTTTGGCCAATCTGACCCGTCTGGTCTTGTTGGTGCTGCTCCTGAGATGTCACCCGTCGGTGGCTTAGTGGGTTCTACGGGTCAGCAGCAATCCAGTAATCAATGGTCTGATGATGAGTGGTGGAAAGATGGTAGTGACGATGATCATGTGCCAGCTGACCAGCACTCAATGCAAATAAATCCCCAGCCGGTACCGGAACCTGTCGTTGAGACGGTTGCGGTGCCTGAATCTCAAGTGGTATCTCCGCAGCCGCAAGTTCCTATGGGTGCTTTCCAGGGGATTTCACAGCAACCTGTCGCAACTCCGATACCACAACCTCAGGCTATGCAGCCACAGCCACAGCCACAGCCACAGGCAATGCAATCTCAGCCGTTAGGGCAGCCCCAGGGATTTAATCAGCAGCCAATTTCTCCGCCTGCTCAAGATAACCCCTTTGCAGACTCTTTCGCTGCTATGCAGGGGCAACAAGTTGATGGCGCTCCAGGGTTTGGTTCCGGGCAATCGTCCTCGCAACCGCAACCGCAACCGCAACCGCAACCGCAACTACAGCCAAAACCAAATCCACAACCGGATTTGGCTGCCCAAGCTCAGCAGTTTTCGCATTTACAGCAATCCCCAGTAACTCAGCCCACAGGTTCTTCAGGGGGGAGCGTTTTTGCATCTACTCTCGGCCTGAATATGAACCCGGTCCAGTTGCAACAGGCGGACCAGCAAGCAGCTGAAATTGTCCGGGAAACAGTAGCTCGTCTTATTGACCTTTTGCGCGCAAGAAACAGCATTAAGAATGAGCTGCGTGTGCAGCGAACCATGATTCAAACGGAAGCTAATAATCCGCTGAAATTTAGTGCTACGGAACGGGATGCATTGGAAGCCATGTTTGCGGGTACCGGTGCTTTTATGAATCCCGCTGAGGCAGTGAAGGATAGTTTTGATGATTTGTCAGATCATCAAGTTGCAGTTTTGGCTGGAATGAGAGCAGGTTACAACGCCATGCTCAAATTCTTTAGCCCGGAAAATATTGAGCGCAGACTGGGGAATACTTCCGGCGTTTTTGGAAACAAAAATGCAAAAAAATGGGAAGGATTTACTGCAATTTACAGGGAGCTAGTTGGTGATCCGGATAATTGCTATCGCAAATTGTTTGGTGATGAATTTGCAGTTACTTATGAAAATCAATTATCAGAGTTAAAAAATGCGCGAAGCATTAAAAATTAATAAGTTGACGGAAAAGAAGGAATTGCTTGTGTCGATTAAAAAATTATTTCAGGTCAGTTTAATCACTGTTTTGGCAGTTGCAGTTGTTGGTTGTCAAACAACGAGGCGGACTCTAAATCTGGATACCAGTCTCGAGTTGGTTGTAGAGACACAGAATGACGTGAACCCAGATGATGATGGTCGAGCTTCTCCCGTTGTTATACGAGTGTTTATGCTCGCGGACGAGCGCCAGTTTGCCCGTGAAGATTTTCTTAACCTTTACGAGAATGCTCAATCCCGCCTCGGCAAGGATTTGATTGATACTGTAATCCTTAAAGAGTTTGCTCCAGGGGAACAGCGTATAGAAGAGCTGGCTTTAACGCCGGACGTAAAATATATCGGGCTTCTAGCTGAGTTTGTACAGTATCAGGATGCAGAGGCACTAATGGTGCTGCCAATTACAGACCACAAAAAAAATGAATATGAAGTATCGCTGGCCGATGTGCGAATTGGTTCGCCAGATGATATTGCCAAGCGTCGTCGAGCAAAATTGACTACTCGTGGCAGTGAAGATGATAGTGGGGAAACAGTAACAATCTCCAAAGAAGATTATGAAAGAATGAAAAAAACGCTCCCGGATATGCAGCGGTCTCAATAGGGCAGAAATTATTGCCCAGGCATTAAAAATTGCTGCCCTGGAAATATTACGAGAGCTTTTTAAGGAACATTTATGTCGGCAAACAATAAAGTGATCTGGAGCGAGGGCATGTTTTTACGCCCTCAGCATTTTCAACAGCAGGATCGCTATCTCGAACAGCTTGTCGAAGCGCGCACAGCTCCGCTCGGGCCTTATACCTGGGGGATTGTAGAGCTGGCGATCGATAGTGAGCCATTATCGATGGGAAAAATTTCTCTATCGAGAGTGAAAGCTGTTTTTCCCGATGGTACCCCGATACTTGCCCCTGAAAATGAGCATTTGCCGGATGTTCTGGATGTTCCGGTTAATACTCGTGATGAAATAGTCTACCTATGTGTGCCGATGAAGCGCCCAGGTAGTCAGGAGTCGATTCGAGATCAAGAGGATTTCCCGCAGGCACGTTATCAGGCTTCGAACTTTGATGCCCGTAATAGTGCGGCGTCTTCTGGTGAGTCTGCGCGTATCCAAGTCGGAAAGTTAAGAGCTTGTCTCAAATTAGGTAGTGATGATTTGAGTGGCTATGCTGCGGTTGGGGTTGCTCGAATTAAAGAGCGCCAACCGGAAAAGCCGGTAGAGCTTGATTCTGACTATATCCCACCGCTGTTAAATGCGGAGACTTCTGCAGTTATCAATGCATATATTGAAGAAGTAAAAGGATTGCTCGACCATCGAGGCTCGGCTTTGGGTCATCGTTTGAGCGACAGCGGAAGAAGCGGATCTGCAGAAATTGCTGATTATTTGTTACTGCAGGTTATTAACCGCTTTGAACCCTTATTAAAGCAGATCACGGCTCAGCCCCGATTACATCCGCACAACTTATTTCTTGAATTATTGCAGTTGGCAGGCGAACTTTCGACGTTTACTGCTCAGTCTAAGCGCCCTCCAGAAATTCCAGTGTATGCACATGAAGACCTGCAAGTAAGCTTTGCTGGGCTGTTTTCAGCGCTTAGGCAGTCGCTCTCCACAGTGCTGGAGCAAACAGCGATTGCAATGGAATTGGTGCAGCGCAAATTTGGGATATATGTTGCGCCGGTTACTGATCCTTCATTATTAAAATCAGCCAGTTTTATTATGGCCGCAAAAGCGGATATGCCTGGCGATCTATTGCGCAGCCGCTTCCCCACGCAGGCAAAAGTTGCCCCTGTCGAGGCGATTAGAGAACTTATCTCTGCACAGTTACCCGGCTTGACTCTGCGCCCCCTTCCCGTGGCTCCTCGACAAATCCCCTATCACGCAGGGTTTACTTACTTTGAGGTGGAGCGTAGTGGAGAGTTATGGCAGGCCATGACTCGCTCGGGTGGTTTTGCAGTGCATCTGGGCGCAGAGTTCCCTGGATTAACTATGGAACTCTGGGCCATAAGGAATAATTAATATGAGTAATGACAGCTTTACTCCTCCACGGGCCCCTAATGCTGGGGATAGAACGGTTTTGATACCGACACCCGGTGCCGCAGCGGCACCGGCAGCAGCTCAGGCTCAGCCACAGTTCTTTGCCAGCCAAGATGCCCCGGTCGAGGCTCAAGTCCGCAACAGTCTTAATCCATTGGTGTCTGCGGCTTCGAAATTGTTAGGCGTAATTATCAAATTGCGCACAACGATGAATCACGCCAACGTACCTGATTTGCACAAGCGACTTACTACGGAAATCCAAAGCTTCGAGCGTGAGGCAAAGCAACTGGCTTTAACACCTGAATCAGTGCTAACAGCCCGTTACTTACTATGTACTGTCGTGGACGAGGTTGTTTTGACCACGCCTTGGGGTACAGCTAGCGGTTGGAGCCAGCACTCTCTACTTAGCCTATTTCACAAAGAGACTTTTGGAGGGGAGAAGTGTTTTGTCATTTTGCAGCGCATGCTGGAAACTCCCGCAAGTCATTTGGAACTCCTTGAGCTTTTTTACCTGTGTTTGAGCTTGGGCTTTCAGGGTAAGTATCGGCTCGTACAGCGTGGACACGAACAAATAGAACAGATTCGTGATGAGCTCTACAGAACAATTGAACAGCATAAGCAGCCAATGGACCGAGATCTTTCGCCGCGTTGGCAAGGATGCGTAGAGCGAAAATCCCGGCTGATTCACTATATACCCCTCTGGGTGATTATGAGTGTTGTCCTGGGATTGTTACTTGCAACTTATAGTGGTTATCGCTGGTGGCTCTATGAAACGACGACACCGGTCGCAGACCAGATTTTAGATTTGTCCAAAAGTGATGATGAGTCTCCGCAAGGAGAAGGGTAACACTCGGGCTGATATTGATCCTGGGTATGGTCGATACCCTGGAAGACGGAGCAATTCATGAAACGCTTGCGTAACTTTTTTACCAATAAGTGGGTGTTGGGGCTCATAGGGCTCTCAGCTCTTTCCCTCCTCATTTGGTTTGCGGCTGATTACATTAAGTTTGGTAGTGATAATGCCACGCTTTCTCACTCTGTCCGACTAACTATTATTGTTTTTATTTTTGCTATTTGGCTTGTGTGGAATATCAGCCAATGGTTGGTAGAGAGACGCCAAAACCAGGCTTTAATGAAAGGCATTGAGGAATCACAAGAAGCCGATTCTACAGATCCAGACGAAGAACGCTCGCTGGAAGAGTTGAATGCTCTTTCTGGTCGCTTCCGTGAAGCGATGGGTGTATTACGTAGTGCTCGGTTTAAATCTGACAAGGGACAAGTTTCCCTTTATCAGCTTCCCTGGTACATCATTATTGGGCCTCCCGGTTGTGGTAAAACAACAGCCCTGGTGAACTCCGGGTTGGAATTTCCTCTGGCGCAGAGTCATGGGAAGGAAGCCCTGGGTGGGGTAGGGGGCACCCGTAACTGTGATTGGTGGTTTACCAATGATGCAGTTTTAATTGATACCGCAGGGCGTTATACGACTCAGGACAGTCACCGGGTTTACGATAATAGCGCTTGGAAAGCTTTTCTGAGCTTATTGAAAAGATACCGCCGCCGCCGCCCGATCAATGGTGCTCTGGTTGCAATTAGCTTGCAAGATTTAATGGTGCAAACTGAAGAGCAGCGCCAACACCAGGCAAAAATTATCCGCCAGCGTGTAAATGAACTGCAACAAGAGTTGGGTATTCGCTTCCCGATTTATCTCACTTTCACAAAATGTGACTTAGTTGCAGGGTTTACAGAGTTTTTCGACAACCTCTCTCAAGCTGAGCGTGAGCAAGTTTGGGGAATGAGTTTTCCCCGTGAAGCTAACGCCACTGTAGGGGCCCCTCTCGATAATTTCAAAGCAGAATTTGAGCAGCTGATAGAGCGTTTGAACCAACGCGTATTGTGGCGTGTTCATCAGGAGAGGAATGTAGAGAAGCGGGCGTTGTTGCAAGGTTTTCCTGCCCGAATGGAAAGCCTTACAGATATTTTGACAGATTTTGTAAAGCAGACTTTCGGTCCAAATCGTTACGAAACCGTCCCTATGGTCAGAGGGGTCTACTTTACTAGTGGCACTCAGGAGGGCAGTCCTGTTGACCGTATGATGTCCTCCGTAACTGCTGATTTTGGACTAGAGCGTAGCGTCGGGCCAAAATTCCAGGGTGTTGGTAAGAGCTTTTTCTTGCATCGACTATTGAAGGATGTCGTTTTCCCTGAGGCTGAATTAGTGGGCGTTAATCGCCGGATTGAGTCAGCTAACCTTTGGTTACGCCGGGGAGTTTTTGCTACTTTGGCGGGAGGCTTTGTCGGAGCTATTTTCTTATGGAGTGGCAGTCTCGCACAGAATAAATTATCCATGGGAGAGGTTAGCGATAATCTCAGCGCATACCAAGGAGCAGAGAGTGAGCTGAAAGGCAAAAATATTACGCCCATCAGTGCCTTAAATTTGTTAGAGCCTTTAAAGCGGGCTAGTGCGGTCTACGACCGTGAGGAACATCCGTGGATTGGCAATTTGGGGCTTTATGACACCAGAATTGATACTGCGGCAAATGATCTCTATCGCCATAAATTAGAAACTATTTATCTTCCCGCTTTACTTCGTGATATAGAGAGTGACTTAAGTCGTCTCGGAAGTAATGATCCCGCTTTGGTAAGTACTCTCAAAACCTATTTGATGTTTTTTAATCCAGATAAAATGGATTTGAAAACCATAGAGGCTTATTACACTGCTCGCTGGGAGCGTCAGTTACCCGGTGAAGCCGGGAGGCAGGAAGAGCTGCGCTACCACCTGGATCAACTATTTATTCAGCCTCTCCCCAATTCAATTGAAGAGAATGAGAGGGTGGTAGCTCGCGCGCGACAGCAACTGCGTCGTATCCCTGTACCTCAGCGGTTATTTGCTCAACTACAAAATAGTGACTTCGGATTGACCCCTGTAGATCTCTACCAGGAAATTGGTGGAGACACTCAGCAAATTTTTGGTATGGGAGCCAATAATCCAAACTTCACGATTCCCTTCCTTTATACAAAGGCGGGTTATAAAGAACTGGACTTTGGAGCGGACTCTCAGCTGATGACAAATATGGCTGAAGAGCGCTGGATTTATGGTGGAGATCTGAGTGGCGAGGACTTTACCGAAGCCGATCGTGAAAAGCTTGGTGAGGAAGTAAAACGAATCTATCTTGGGGAGTACTTACAGCGTTGGCAGGGTTTCCTTGGCGGGTTCAAAATTCAGAGATTTGGTAGCACTTCACAGGCATTGGATGTGTTGTCAAAGTTGTCTGATCCTATTTACTCACCCCTGCTTGCGATTACTGAGATAACTTCAGATAACACTCGTCTGACTCTTCGTCCTGAGGTTCCAGTCGATGCTTCTGGGGTACCGCTACCTGTATCCAGTACTACTCGAAAGTTGGGACAAGCCGCACTGGGTAGTGCAACCAGTGCCTTGCAGGATCATTACAAGCCAAACATTGTTGATGTTAGGTTTGAGGAGGTCCAGCGAATCACTCAGAGTGAGAAGGGGCGACCAGCGCGTATCCAAGAATACCTGGATACTATTAATAAAATTCAGGAATACCTCACCGAGATCGACAGCGCTCCCGATTCGAATCAAGCGGCCTTTGGACGTGCCAAAGCGCGTTTTGCCGGCGGTAGCGATGCGATTAAACAGTTAAGGGTTAAGGCTGCTAATGCGCCAGCACCTTTTGACCAGTGGCTGACAGATATTGCTGACAGCGCTTGGGGGCTGGTAATGGCCAAGACTAAGGCGCATATCAACCGTGTCTGGCGTGAAGAGGTGTATCAAAGCTATAGCAATAGCCTGGCAAACCGGTACCCACTGCGTAGCGACCGTGATCAGGAAGTGCCGGTGATGGAGTTTAACCAGTACTTCAAGCCAGGTGGTATTGAGGAGAAATTTGTCAATCAGTATCTGAAGCCATTTGTGGATACCAGAAATTGGAAAATCAAATACGTTGAAGGGCAGGGCATTAGCCTTTCAAGGGAAGCTCTTTCCCAGTTGCGTCGAGCTGAACGTATTCGCAAAACTTTCTTCAGTGCTGGCGAAGGAGCTTCTTACTCCTTCCGTATTGAGCCTACGAAACTGGATTCCAGTGTTCGTTTGTTTGAACTTGAACTTGGAGAGCAGCGAGTTCCATACTCCCATGGCCCTAAAACCACTAAAAAGCTGACTTGGCGTGGTGGTGAAAGTAATCGTGTCCGCATTATCTTTGAAGATCTGAATGAGACTGTTCATCGCAAGCATTTTGAAGGGGACTGGGCATGGTACAGACTGCTAGCGAGCTCAGATTTGGAAGCCGGGCGAAGTAATGCAGAGCACTTTGTCACTTTCTCTGAGGAAGGGCGAAAGGCTCAATTTAAATTGATTGCATCTAATGTAAACAATCCGTTCGACCGCAGTTTACTGCGCGGATATCGATGCCCTGAGACCCTGTAGACGGAGTAGATGATTTGCAAAATACAGTTGGTATTTTTGGTAAGTTGCCGGGTCACGGGGACTTTGTTCAGCGGCAGCTGCCGGGTAGTTTTGTCACTGTATGGGATGGCTGGTTACAACGAGCGGTATTTGGTTCTCGTGAACTCGTAGGTCAAGAGTGGTTGGACTACTACTTGACCAGTCCTGTTTGGAGGTTTGTCCACAGCAAAGGCATCATTGATGCCAATGCGTGGGCCGGAATTTTAGTGCCTAGTGTGGATAGTGTTGGGCGCTATTTTCCGTTGACATTTGCTGCTCCTCTATCCCCGGTAGTGGATGCATTTGCTTTTATGTCTGATGCTAAGAGCTGGTTCCAGAGCTTGTCGGAATTAGCAATTACATCGCTACAAAATATGCTACATGCAGACCAATTATGTGAGGCGTTTAGTGCTCCCCCTGACAGAGCGGGCATTATCTCTCTGCCTCCAGCACAGGGGGACTTTGTCGTCTCCACAGGCCAATCGAATAGTCTGGAAAGAGGCTTTGCAGGTCTTTTAGGGCAGATGAGCAAAAGTAGCTACTCCGCATATAGTCTGTGGTGGAGCGAGGGGTCACAGCACTTGGCCCCGACAACTTTGTTATGCCCGTCATTGCCGAGCCCAGAACTGTACAGTTCAATGCTTGGTGTACGATTGCAGCAAAATATGAATTAGGGTGTGGGGGCGCAATGTGAAACAGTGGGTCGTGTTGGATAAGAAAAAGCATCGTAATGTTAGATTACTTAAAAGCGATCTTTCCCACAGTAAAAATTTACATGTTTGTTCAATTCTTTTGACTGAGTTTACACCGGTAGCGCATGCATGCCCTATCATATTTGCTAAGTCAAAAGACTCTGGGAAGCTTGAAAGTAGTGCATTGCTTGGTGTGAAACCAGGTGAAAATCTTTTCTGGCAAGAAGAGCAGTGGCAAGGGGAATATGTTCCTGAATCTGTTCGTAATTATCCTTTTTGTTTGAAGTATAAACAAAATGATTTTTCCAGTGCATATATTTGTATCGAATCTTCGCTCCTATCCGCCGGTAAATGCACTTCTCCTAGTGTTAGTTTATTTGAGGTAGATGGAAAGGCAAGCAAAGACCTCTTAGAAATACAGCGCCGGCTAAAAAAAAGCCACTTTAATAGGATGCAGGTCTGGAAATTTGTTGATATTTTGCAGAAGTTCAATTTGCTAGAAGAAAAGATAATTAATATAGATTTGGCTGATGGCCTTAAACATAAATTTACAGGGGTATATTGCATTTCTGAATCGAGGCTACAAAAGCTTGAAGCGGAAAAATTTTTAAAGTTACGAGAGTTGGGTTACCTCCCATTTATTTATTCTCATTTATTTTCCTTACAGAAAGCATCAGCTTTAAGTGCGTTGTACCAGAAGTATAAAGTAAAAGTGCTTCATTGATTTAGAAGAAAACAACCTACATCTAATTAAGTGTTATTGCCTCAGAGCGTCAGTTTAATGAAGCGAAAGGGCAGAATGAAACCAGAAGGAAGGAGCAAAGGCTCTGGTTTGTCAAGAAGGTATCAGAGCAGGAAGCGAAGGTTGCTGATATGTCTTACGGAATAATTTTTACTGGGGAGAAAAGAAGTTCTGTGGAGCGACGCTATGCAATAGCTGCATTAGGACGCGAATTTGGCTTGAATTTTAGTCAGATAAAGGGGCTTCTGACAGGTGTAAAATCACAAATCAAATCTACGGATGATAGAGGGGAAGCCCGCCAGTTAGTGAATAAATTCTGGTTGGCTGGCTGGCACACTCAGCTCTATCAGAATGATCAGTTGATACACTGTACTGCAAAGTCTAGTAATTATGGTGAATCTCCTTTGCCCCCGACTCTTACCTTCTTAGAAGATAAAGAGGGAACGATTTCTATAGGGGTTCCTTCGGGGTGGCAAAAGTTTGATAGCTTGAATCGGGAAGCGGTAATTCAGGCGGGAAGTCCAGAGTTGAGTCGCTACTTGATTGTATTGAGACAGGAACGAAGTCAGCTCCCCCAAGGTTTGTTACTTGACCATTTTGGAAAAGCCCAAATACAGCAATGCCTGACCAGAGTGGAGAATGGTGTTCTTATATCAGGACCAGAAGTGTTGAGAGGGGGTAACCATAGTGGACATATTTATGAGATGTCTGCTGATATTACAGAAACGCCAGTTCACTACTTAGTCACATTTTTTCAATGTCAGGACAGTTTCTATTCCGTGTTTTTGTGGTCATCTATTCAAGATTCTGAGAGAAGTAGAACTGAATTTTTGCATATTTTTACCACATTTACACTTGTAGCTAATACGGCCAGTTGCGATCCAACATTAGTTCCGATGTAATAGCTTGGAATAAGAAGCCAAAATCTAACAAAAATAAATAGCGTAAAATTGTCAACTGAACATGTTTTTTAAAGTAATAGGTACCAAGCGCATTATTTGCCTTGATTAGATATCTACAACGTGTACTCTTCTCAGAATTCTGATTAAAGGATTTGATTCGGTATAAGGGCCTTTTTTGATGGCATTCCCAAACACGATAAATATCGATGAATTAGTTGCTCCAATCTCAGAGGATAATCCCGTAGGGGAAGATATCCGAGAGGATCGTTCGCCAACTTCTGATTATTACTCGATCAAAGATGCTCGCAACAGTGCAAGGGCTGCTGAACGCTCCGCAATGTTCGATGATGCAGACACAGACCTACTCGCACCTTGGAGGGATGTAGCAAAAGCTGCAGAAAATATCCTAGGGAAAAAGAGTAAGGACTTGGAGGTTGCCAGCTGGTATACCGAGGCCTTGATTCGCTTACATGGCTTTATTGGCTTGAGAGATGGCCTGCAGGTGATCGACTCGTTAGTAGAGCAATATTGGGAAGGTCTGTATCCCTTACCAGACGAAGATGGCCTTGAGACAAAAGTAGCACCCCTGACAGGTTTGAATGGTGATGGTGGTGATGGCACCTTGCTAATGCCTATTCGCAGTGCCGGTATTACTCCCGAAGGGGATTATGGGGACTATTCATTCTTCCAATTCCAACAGGCTCGGGATGCTGACAGAATTGCAGATGACGATGCCAAGGCTGCTCGAATAGAAACGCTGGGTTACAACCTTGAGCAGATTGATCAATGTGTAAACAGTGCGAGCGGTGAATGGGCTCAAAACCTCGTCCAGACAATCGAGGCAGCGCTGGGGCACTTTAAGACCATAAATGATAGCCTGCGACAAAGCTGCGGCCATGATGCCCCCCCATCCACGAATATTTCATCTCTATTGGATGAGGTGTTGCGGACAAGCCGCTTTATTTATAAGACGCACTTGGAGTCTATGGAGCAGACTCAAGAAGATGTGGCGTCTGAATCATCAAAAGAGTCTGCTGGGGAAGTTCAAGCTGGAAATGCAGCTGCAGCAGCGGTTACTTCTGTGGCTGCCTCTGCTGTAGCTGTCCCTACCGGTCCGGTAGTGTCCAGAGAAGATGCCTTAAAATTGCTTGAGCAGGCGGCAAAGTATTTTCGTACCTATGAGCCGCATACGCCGCTGGCGCCCGGCCTGGAGAGGCTGATAGGCTGGGGACGAATGACCGTTTCACAATTGATGTCTGAATTGCTACCTGATGATCAGTCGAAGGCGCTTTACTCCCAGTTGACGGGAGTTCGTCTCGATGGCACGGATACACAAAAATATATAACCCCACCAGTGACTACAAGTGGCACGTCATCAGCTCCTGCGGTTGCCGCAGATACACCTACTGAAAGTGTATCCGCGCCAGTCTCTGATGAAGGTTGGGGTGAGCAACCGCAAGAAGAAGCCAGCACTGGTTGGTAATTAACTGAGAACAGCAGTCCCTAAAGTCGGAAAGGAGACCTTAGATGTCTGAAAGCATCCACAACAAACTTAAGCGCGTGCGTAAGCCGCGTGTACATATCACTTACGATGTTGAAACTAACGGAGCCGAAGTCAAAAAGGAGCTTCCTTTTGTGGCGGGTGTTATGGGTGATTACTCTGGTGATAATGCCGAGAATCGCAAAGCTCTGAAAGATCGTAAGTTTATCCAAATTGACCGCGATAACTTCAACGACGTAATGGGTAAAGTAAACCCAAAGTTGAACTTGCAGGTTGAAAACACCCTGACTGGTGACGGTAGCAAGATGGCTGTTGATCTCGACTTCAACAACATGGACGCCTTCTCGCCGGAGCAGATTGTTGAGCAGGTTGAGCCACTAAAGCAATTGCTTGAAGCCCGTAGCAAGCTGCGTGATCTGCTGAGTAAAGCTGATCGCTCTGAGGAGCTTGAAAAAGTACTTGAGGATATTCTCAAGAGCACAGAAAACGTCAGCGCTATCTCTGACCAGTTGGGCTTGAATGAGGATAAAGGAGAGGACTCAGAATGAGCACTGAAGTAGAAAATGTTGCAGGAAGTGAAGCTGAAGAGCAATCGGCGAGTCTCCTAGACCAGGCGATTGCGGCAACTAAACAAACTGAGCCTCAAGAAGCACAAGACTTGCTTGCGAATTTGACAGAGCAAGTAATGAAAGGGACGGTCACCTGGGATCGCAACCTGACCCAGACCATCAAGAAAGCTGTTAGCGCGATTGATAAGGCCATGTCCCAGCAGCTGTCTGCGATTTTGCATGACGAGAAATTCCAGAAACTGGAAGGATCATGGCGTGGTCTGAATCACCTGGTCATGAACTCGGAAACTGGCGCTACCATGAAAATCCGCATGCTCAATTTGAGCAAGCGTGAGCTCTTCCGCGACCTGGATAAGGCAGTTGAGTTCGACCAGAGCCAGACCTTCAAAAAAATCTATGAAGAAGAGTTTGGTACTGCGGGTGGTGAGCCCTACGGCGTAATGATCGGGGATTTCGAGTTCACCAGCCACCCTGAGGATATCGAGCTTCTGAGCAAGATGTCTAATGTTGCTGCGGCTGGCTTCTGTCCGTTTGTTGCAGCTGCCGGTGCCGGCATGTTTGGTTTTGATGACTACACGGAGCTTTCCAAACCGAGAGATCTGGGCGGTATTTTTGAATCCGCCGAGTACATCAAGTGGCGCAGTTTCCGTGACAGTGACGACTCCCGTTTTGTCACCTTGGTAATGCCGCGTACCCTGGCCCGTACCCCTTATGGTGCTAACACCAAGCCGATTGAAGCTTTTGACTTCGAAGAATTTGAAGTGGATGAAGACGGCGTTTCCCGTCCAGCAGAGCACGATCAATACTGCTGGATGAATGCTTCTTATGTTATGGGCACCACCATGACTCAAGCATTCGCTGAGAATTCCTGGTGTACTGCAATTCGCGGTGCTGAGGGTGGTGGTAAAGTAGAAGGGCTACCATCTCACGTGTTCAAGAGTGACGATGGGGATCTCGATCAGAAATGCCCCACAGAGATTGGTATTACCGATCGCCGTGAAGCGGAGTTAAGCGCTCAAGGCTTCTTGCCTCTGTGTCACTACAAGAATACGGATTACTCGGTATTCTTTGGTGCTCAAAGTGCGCAAAAGGCAAAGGCATACGATGACCCTGACGCCACTGCTAACGCAGCTATTTCTGCCCGCTTGCCTTATTTAATGGCGACTTCCCGTATTGCACATTACCTCAAGGTAATGGCGCGCGATAAAGTGGGTTCCTTTATGGAAGCCGGTGATTGTGAGCGTTGGTTGAACAAGTGGATCTCCCAGTACACTAACTCCAATCCTGATGCGAGCCCTGAAATGAAAGCGAAGTACCCGCTTTCTGAAGCGCGTGTAGAAGTAAAAGAGATTCCGGGTCAGCCTGGATGTTACAGTGCGATTGCCTATCTGAAACCCTGGTTACAGATGGAAGAATTGACGACATCCTTGCGTATGGTGGCAAATATCCCATCTGCGGGATAAGGCTCCGGGCCCGCTCTTAGGGGCGGGTTCTCTCTTCACATGGCCTTGTTCAAGGCCAGCGTTTCACCATTATTTATTCAAATAATAATTCTTGTTGGAGTATACCGGTGCCCCGTGCAGCACATGACCAAATATCGGAAGATCAACCAGATGTTCTACCGGAGAAATTGGCGAGAGGGCAGCAGAGAGAGCTACATAAATTTCTGCAGGAACCGGATGACCTTTTTGCATTTGAATATTGGCTCACAGAATTATCCCCTCGTACAAATAGGGATAATTATTCCGTTCGCCAATATCTTGGTCGAATTGTCGCCGAGTTGGATGAACTAATCTGTGACCAGCTGAATTGCATAATTCATCACCAGAAGTTTCAGAGACTTGAAGCGAGCTGGCGGGGGCTATCCCTCTTAGTGTTTGATACGCCCCACGCTGAAAATATTAAAATAAAACTCTTGGATGCCAGCTGGAAAGAGCTGGCGAAGGATATGGAGAGGGCCCCGGATTTTGACCAATCTGGCCTGTTTCATCTTATATACAATGAAGAGTTCGGTACTCCAGGCGGTGAGCCATTTGGTTTGTTACTTGGAGATTACTATGTATCTCATCGGCCACTGCCTGATCACCCTTATGATGATGTCTTTACTTTGCAGGGCATCGCACATACTGCAGCCGCAGCCTTTGCACCGTTTGTTTGTGCATCAGCCCCACAACTTTTTGGCGTAGACAACTTTTCGGATCTAGCAAAGCCTATCAATTTTTCAGAAGTATTCCGTCAAAAGGAATACATTCGATGGAATGGCCTTCGGGACCTGGAAGACAGCCGATTTATTGCTTTAACACTTCCTCAAGTTTTAATGAGAGAACCCTATAATCAGGAGTTTTCATCCTATCGTGGTTTGAGGTTTCAGGAACAGGTACGGGCACCCCATAGCCAGAATTATTTATGGGGGAACGCCTGCTTTGCATTGGGTACCGTGCTATTAAGAGAATTTAGTGAAGTTGGCTGGTTTTCACATATTAGAGGAGTTGCTCGTGATCATTTGGGGGGAGGGTTGGTAACCCAGCTACCAATGGTGCCTTATAGGCCAGATAGTACTCCTGGCATGATCCGAATGGCCACTTCAATTTTGGTAACTGATTTTGCTGAGCGGGATTTAAGTGACTTAGGGTATGTATGCTTGAGTCATTGTTACGATACTCCTTACAGCGCCTTTAATAGTGTTCCATCACTTCAAAGGCCGAAGCAATTCACTTCTAAAGCAGCCACGGCTAATGCGCGTATTAGCTCCATGTTACAACAAATACTTTGCGCATCTCGATTTGCTCATTATATCAAGGTAATGATAAGGGATAAGGTGGGTGCTTATATGAATGCTGCAGATTGCGAGCGGCAGTTGCAGCATTGGCTGGATGAATATACAACGGGAAGGGATGACCTTTCCTGGGAAATGCAGGCTCGATACCCTCTACGGGAGTCCCGGGTGCAAGTAACGGATGAGCCAGGTAAAGCGGGTAGCTATCAAAGTGTGATTCATCTCAAGAGTCATTACACCGTTGACCATCTTGTATCCGAGCTAAAACTTACAACCGCATTGGCAACAATCGGCGTCGGAGCTACCTAATTATTATGGTTAGAGAAAAGCGACTATTGGCACCGGTATTGGATCGATTATTACAATCATCTAGTAAATTGGATGTACATCAATCCCATCAAGTGTTGAGACAGTTGCGTGAAGGGGTGCGTCGTGATTTGGAATACTTGTTCAATACAAGATTCAAATGTATTTCCGCACCTTCAACTCATGAAAGTTTAGAACAGTCGAATATTAACTATGGGTTGCCAGACCTATCAACAGTCAATCTTTCTTCTGCCGCTAGCCGAAAACAGTTTTGTCGAGATATTGAAAAAACAATTTTAAATTTTGAGCCCAGAATACGTTCGGTAAAAGTAACCACCCAAGACAAAGTGGATGTCGAAGATCCTAGTATACGCTTTCGTGTAGAAGCTGTATTACATGTAAATCCAGCATCGGAAGTTATTGTATTTGATTCGGCACTCAACCCAGTTACCCAGCTGGTGGATGTCTCTGAGATTATGTGATGAGTGAAAAGTTAATAGATCTCTACGAGCGCGAGCTCGCATTCATTCAGCAAACTTCTGCTGAATTTGCAAAGATGCACCCAGCTGCCGCATCCCGACTTCAGCTGGATGCAGACACAGTTGATGATCCTTTAGTAGGGCGACTGTTGTCCGGCTTCGCTTACATGAATGCTCGGGTGCAGCAAAAGCTGAGTGATGATTTTCCGGAGTTAACGGATGCAATGCTGGAAACTCTGTATCCTCATTATCTTCGTCCAATTCCCTCTTGTGCCATTGTTCAGTTTGAACCGGAAAAGGATTTGGATGCGATAACCCGGGTAGAAACGAAGACTTTACTCGAAAGTGACAGCTTTCAAGGGCAAACCTGCCGCTTTACAACTTGTTATCCAGCAGAAATTTGCCCATTTCAGGCGGTGAGTGCCACCCTGATGCCAAGGCCATTTATCGCTCCGGGCTGTAATGACATTCAGGGCGCTAATGCAGTTTTAAAATTATCCCTTAAAACTTTTAGCCCAAGCATAAAATTTTCTGAGCTAAACCCTGAGAGTCTCCGCTTTTTCCTTCGTGGCCAACCATCTCATATCTATAGTTTATATGACTTGCTACTAAGTAAGTGTGTCAGGTTGGTTGTTGCCAATGGGGAGAGTGATCCAAAGCCAACTTTTCTCTCTCCGGATGAAATATGTCAAGTGGGGCTAAGTCCAGATGAGGGTTTATTGCCATATCCTGATACCGCATTCGTAGGATATCGACTCCTAACTGAATATTTTGCTTTTCCGGAAAAGTTCCTTTTCTTGGATATATTAAAAGTTGGTGAAGCGTTAAACGAGAGCTTTGACGACACGTTAAATCTGTATTTTTATTTATCCGAAACTCATGAAGAGTTAGAAAAACAGATTTCTCCAAGTATGTTTGCTCTGGGCTGTGCTCCGGTCGTTAATTTATTTAAGCAAAGTGCAGATCCTATTCCACTTAATCACTCGCAGTATAGTTACCATGTGGTCCCTGATGCTCGTAGAAGTGATGGCTTGGAAATATACTCAGTGGATGAAGTTGCGGCAACTAATGGTGATGGAGAGACAACCAGTTACCGGCCTTTCTATGGAATTCGACACAGTCAACATCATGCTGATCAATCTGCATTTTGGTTTAGTCGTCGCAGAGATGTGATCGAAGGAGAGCATCGGAATGAACAAGCATCTGAGATTGATATAAGCTTAGTCGATCTGGACTTTAACCCGCATAGAATTAGTGATCAGACATTAGATATTAAGTTAACCTGCTGTAATCGAAATCTAGCCAAAAAATTACCTAGTGGTAGCGCCCAGCCTTATTTAGAGGTTGTTGACGGTGATTTGCCAGTTAGCCGAATTAGTTGTGTGGTTTCCCCAACGGCAACTATACGACCGCCTCGACGAGAGCGAGGGTATTGGAGGTTAATTTCCCACCTTAACTTAAATCATCTTTCTCTATCAGGTGCAGAGGGATGTAATGCGTTAAAAGAAATTTTTAGGCTTTATGACTTCCGTGACTCTGCTAGTACGCGTAATTTAATCGAGTCATTATTAAAGCTTAATACTAAACCGGTTACTGCTCCGATTCAGATTGATCAAAGTGTAGTTTTATGTCGCGGCACAGAAGTTGAGATTGAGCTTGATTCCATGATGTTAACAGGAACAAGTCCATTGTTATTTGCTAGCATCATAGAGCGTTTCCTGGGCTTATACTGTTCAATTAATTCATTTACAAAACTGATTGCCACTATGAGTGGTCGAGATGGGGAGTTGAAGCGATGGCCACCTCGCGCCGGCGAAAAAGCTTTACTGTAATTGAGCGTTTACGCCGAGAGCCTTATAACTTTGATTTTTTTCAAGCGGTAAGGCTGGTAGAGCGTGCAGTACATCTGGCAGGTACAGGTTTCAGTAAAGAACCTATAGCGAGCGCTGCCCCTCCGACTAAAGAGCTGATTCGGTTTAGTGCTCAATCTGGGTTGTCTTTTGTCAGCTCGGATGTTTTACGTCTAGAGAAGAAAAGCGTTGAACATGAAGAGCCCGATGAAAATGAGACTCATCAGTGGCATATGGAGGTGGGTTTTACAGGGTTAATCGGTAGTCAGGGGGTGATGCCCTATTACCTGACAGAGTTAGTGCAGAGGGAGCTTAGGGAGAACAATACGGCACTGCGTGATTTTCTGGATATGTTTAATCACCGAAGTATTTCCCTTTTTTATCAAGCTTGGCATAAATACCAGTTGCCTGTGAATTATGAGCGGCAACGCCTGCAGAATTCTCGAGAGCCAGACAAGTTTACCCAGGCTCTTGCATCCCTTGCAGGGCTTGGTACAAATGAAATGCGCTATCGAATGCCGATACCGGATGAAGCACTAGTTGGAATGGGAGGGCACCTTTCCAGTGGACGTTGTTCTGCTACCGCTTTATCCAGCATGATCAAGCATTATTTTGATTTAACGGTAAGTATTGAACAATTCCAGGGACAGTGGGATGAGTTACCGGATGATATCTTGTGCCGACTGCCCAGTGCTCAGGTGCCGAAGGGTATTAATAATTGCTTGGGAGTAAATACCATTCTGGGTACGCACTGCTTCCAAGCCCAGAATAAATTTCAGGTAATTATTGAGTCAATGCCTTATGAGCAATTTATGACTATTGCTCCGGGTACGAAAAAGTTGGAATCGCTTAAGGAGTTTATTCGCTTTAGTGCTGGTATTGAATTGGATTTTGAGTTGTCGGTGACACTTTCAACCAGCCAGGTGGTACCTATCCAGCTAAATAGAAAAGCTGAGAATGAACCTTTACTGGGATGGAATACTCACATGGCTAGTGAACAAGATGGTGAAAGGTTAGTACAAATAACTTTAAGTGCGGACAATATTTCACCTGATGAAGCTTTACCTGCTGCATAAGTAAAATTAACAACATTATTATTTAGGAAAGGATATTCAACGTGATCAATATCGATTTGAAGCGATTGGTTGATACCATGACTCCGCATATGCGTGACTCACTAGAGGGCGCTGCTGGGCTTTGTCTGTCACAGAACCAGTACAATGTTGAATTAGAGCATTGGTTACTGAAACTTTTGGATCAGTCTGATACTGACCTTTACCATCTGTTGGAAAAACACGACTGTAATCCAGCAAATTTTGCCAAGCAGCTGGCTACAGCGATTGCTGGATTTCGGGCCGGCAGCAGCCGTCCACCAGCCCTGTCCCCAACTATCGTAGAAGCAGCGAAGAATGCTTGGATGCTGGCTTCTATTGATTATGGACATAGAGCAATCAGTTCCGGACACTTTTTGACTGCGCTTTTACTGGAAGAAACTTCTCGTCGCCAGATTTTAGAATCCTGCCCAGAACTGAAAGAGATAGCTCCAGAATCGATTCGCGAAACTGCTCGTGCAATGTTTGGACAAAGTGGAGAGTCTAGCCATATTAGCGCTACGGCGGATATGGATGATGGCGCAGCTGCAGTTGCTGCAGCTGCTTCTAAAGCTCCAGCTTTGGACAAATATACAATCAACCTAACTGAAAGAGCGAAGAAGGGAGAGATTGACCCTGTACTTGGTCGTGATGAGGAAATACGCCAATGTATCGATATCTTAACTCGCCGGCGTCAAAATAATCCGATCCTGACTGGTGAAGCAGGTGTTGGTAAAACTGCCGTCGTTGAAGGCTTTGCTCTTCGAATAGCTAGTGGTGATGTACCTGAGCCATTGCGCGGTGTAGCCGTACGCACGCTTGACTTGGGACTTCTTCAGGCTGGCGCCAGTGTAAAAGGTGAGTTTGAAAACCGCTTAAAGTCTGTAATTTCAGAAGTGCGAGCATCTGCAACGCCAATTATTCTATTTATTGATGAAGCGCACACCATGATTGGCGCGGGCGGTAAAGAGGGGCAGGGGGATGCGGCTAATCTCCTGAAACCTGCACTGGCTCGTGGTGAATTGCGTACTTTAGCTGCCACAACCTGGGCGGAATATAAGAAGTATTTTGAACGCGATCCTGCTTTGACCCGTAGATTCCAGGTAGTAAAAGTGGAAGAGCCTGATGAGAGCAACGCGATTGATATGATGCGTGGTATCGCAACCTCGCTGGAGGAGCACCATAAAGTACGCATTCTGGATGAAGCTATCATAGCTTCGGTCAAGTTATCTCATCGTTATATTCCCGGGCGCCAATTGCCAGATAAGTCTGTTAGCTTACTGGATACGGCCTGCGCGCGCGTCGCTCTTAGCCAGTCTGCTACTCCTGGGGCGATTGAAGATGCTCGTATCAATATTGATCGCACTAATACTACCCTGGCTAAACTTGAACGTGAAAACGCAGCAATGGGTGAGCATGAGGAGCAACTGGCAGAGCTAAAAGAGTTTAAAGCTTCCGAAGAAAAGCGTTTGGAAGTGCTCGAACAGCAATTGCTTAAAGAAAATGAGCTAATCGGACAGATTCAACAACTCCGCGATCAGATCGATGTAGAGTTTATGAAGGCCCAAGGTGGTGAAGGTGAAGATACACCCGACGAGGCCTTATTAGCCGACTATCAGCAACAGCTCAAAACATTAACTGCGGACTTGGAGGTTATCCAGGGGGATACCCCGTTAATGCAGCCAGCTGTTGATGAACAGGCTATTGCCGCAGTAGTTGCCAACTGGACTGGAATTCCTGTCGGCAAGATGGTTAGCGATGAAATTATTGCTGTGAAAACTTTGGCAGAGCGCCTGAATAAACGTGTTATTGGTCAGCCCCATGCTATCGAGGCTGTAGCTCAGGCAATTCGCACTTCTCGAGCAGGCTTGACAGACCCGCGTAAACCGGTGGGTGTGTTTATGTTCTGTGGTACTAGCGGTGTAGGTAAAACAGAGACTGCCCTTGCCTTGGCTGATGAGCTGTTTGGTGGTGAGCAAAATATCACGACCATCAATATGGCTGAATTCAAGGAAGAGCATAAAGTATCTATGCTGTTGGGCTCTCCTCCCGGCTATGTAGGCTACGGAGAGGGCGGTGTTCTTACCGAAGCTGCACGCCGTAAGCCTTATTCGGTAATCTTATTGGATGAGATGGAAAAAGCTCACCCAGGTGTACAAGATGTTTTCTATAACCTGTTTGACAAGGGGACCATTAAAGACGGTGAAGGAAGGGATATCGACTTCAAGAACACCGTAATAATTATGACCTCCAATGCAGGGGAGGATGCAATTAGAGCTATCTTCAGTCAAGTAGAAGAAAAGCCTGAGCCAGACGTATTGATGGATAATATCCGCCCACATCTGCTACAAAAATTCAAGCCTGCTTTCCTCGGTCGAGCAAATGTGATTGCTTATTACCCTCTCGATGATGAGAATCTGGTAGAGATTTGCAGAATCAATATGCGTAAGATTGAAAAGCGCGTTCACGAGCATTACGGAGCTTCCTTTAGCTATGACGAGGATGTTTTGATTAATATCGTTGCTCGTTGTCACGAAGCTGATACAGGTGCTCGTAATATTGAAGTTATTCTGAACAAAACATTATTGCCGGAGTTGGCTAGTGAATGTTTGGATAAAATGGCGCGCGGTGAAGAGGTGAAAGCAATTAAAGTCTCCGCTGCTGAGGATGGGGGGTTTGCATATAGCGTAGTTTAATAATAGTGAAGGCTAGGTGGTGTAAAAGCCACCAAGCCTTCACTAGTATAAGTGTTGATTAAATTCTTTATTTTTAAATAAAAATATATTGTAAGTTTTCGCTCTAGTGACTTATAAGTTTATTCGTCTCTAAATATTGATCTTGCTGCTTTTTCGACAAGAAGATCAATTTTTTGCTTTAATGAGGTCAGAATGTATCGAATAAACTGATATGTTAGATTGATATCTTTTTTAACCTTCATTCCTAGCATAATCATTATCTTCTTGATCAAGTTATAAACCCAAGAAGATAGACTTTTAGAGAAATCAATCCCTTGTTGTAAAACATAAGCTAGCATGTCTAACAGTGTTACACCGGTGGCTATGCCGAATTGTATAGCTATTCCGGTTAGCTTAAGAATCTTCAAGATCACATAAGATATGGCCTTATTGATCATTTCCATTGTGTTAATTGTGAAGCTTATTGGACTATCAGATTTTAGCCAATTTTCAATTTCTGATGGAGAGGTGGGTGGCTCTAGTTCATACATGGTATCCCAAGAGCTAGCTTTATTTACACTCTCTATATATCTAAACATTTTATGATATTCACCTGAAGGTGAGTTACCCGGGCTGTTCAGACAATATACTTTCTCCCCATATGGTAAATGATAAAAGGGCCACATTGGCACCATAGGAACAACATCAGTTTTATGATACACTCGATATATATCTTTACCTTTATTTAATTCGCTGGTAACAAGTTTAACAAAACTTAAAGCCCCAACTCTTGGGCTGCCGAAAGTATATAGTTTTATGTTGTTAGTCGGAGATAGCCCTGATTTTTTTAACCATTCACTGGTAAGTGTTGCTAGAGCCCCTCCAAGGCTGTGTCCAACACAGTGGATTGTTCTAACATTATGACCTAGGGAAGAGATTTTTTCTTTTAACTCTGGCAAGATGCTACCAAAGCATTTATTGAAGCCAGTATGCACAAGCCTATTTGTTTCTGAAGGAGAAAATCCAACAGTTGCATCCGTTGCCCAGTCAAAGTAATTGTCTGTTCCTCTCAGGAGGACGAGTACATCATTTTCAAACTCTCCCTTGCCGTTTGCTACGATACCAAAACCGGTTCTTTTCTTTATAACCCATAATGTCCCTGAATTGCCGTCAATGACATCGTCGTGATTTGAAAAATCCCATTGGTTTTTAAAACGATCAATAGTTGGCGGGGTGAATTTATCGCTTTGAATTTCGTAAACTGAGCTTGCTAATAATGCAGCATCTTTATGCGTAATTGTACTTCCCATCCTAATCCTCCTAACCGTGATATGAAATACCTCGGTGGTTTGTTGCTAATTAACTCCGATAAATAAGTATGAAATACAACATATCTTAACCAGATGGTTTTCTGATCATGATTAAGTGTTAATACGTAGCACACGTGCTGATTATTAGGCCTTTATTGTTAAAGGCTTATTATTTTTATGAGTGGTAGATGTTATGTGGGTAATTGATTAATACTTTAGGGTTGTTAACTGTCTTGTGTTTTAAGTTTGCAGTTGGTGCCCACAGAATTGAATGTCAAATGAATAAATTTGTATTCATCTGTTATTTCGCATTGGAAATCTAGTTTTTTACCCTCAAGTTCAGAGTTCAGTTCTTCGCTTCTCTTTACTGTTTCCCAAATTAAATAATCTTTTCCATTATGGTTAACTATTATTTTTTGATGAGAAACGAACTCTTTGGGAAGCAAATTTCTCTCTAGTTTTGTGAGTGGTTCAAAAGAAAAGTGGCCGTAACTATCAGTTATAGTAATATCTTCATAAGTTTTTCCATCACATTCCACTACTCTTTTTACTGATGTATTTTGAGTTGGGGAGTTTTCATATGTTAAATAGCCATTAACGGGAGAAAAAAGGAAAACCTCATCTTTTGTGAAAATTGACATAGATACTCCGCTAGTGGATGAAAGTATTATTACAATAAATAAAAGAAATCTAGACATTTTCAGCCGCCAATTAATACCGTCGGGCAACCAATAACTATTTTTCCACCATGCCCTGTGGTGTCTCCCATTCTTGCTGCGGGTTTCTTTTGCAACATTACCGTTGTACTTCCCATGGCGACCGTATCGGGCGGTCCAACACAGGTACAAGTGCTACCAACGGTTGCTGAAGGCATCCCACCGATGATAACGGTGGGTGCTCCTGGGCTTACTACTGGGCCACCCACATGAGGTACTGTGCCGGTGACCATTGGGCATACATGCATATCACCAATACGGGAAGCTGGCTTACCCATAGTTTATCCCTCAACCCTACCGTTTCCGCCTCGTGCTAGATCGAGACCTTGCTCCATATAGCGCATGAACCTTTTATTTGGATCGACTGGGTCAGATAGCACGGCAGCAAGGGTAACACTGCCTGCGACTGCATGAGCATAAAGGTGTTCTGGCGGCTCTACTACCGGCTCGCCTTCGGCTGCTAAGCTCCCATGACACCAACTCGCTGCCGTAGCCGCCCAGCTCGCTGGAGTTTTATGTTTTGTTTTATCGCCGAATAGTTTGCAGCGTAAGCGGGCTTCCTCACTGGGCTTTTTTGCCCAAGTCTCAGCTGCATTAAGCGCATTCACATTGTCATCGTCAGTTTGAGGGCCTTGGATATCTCGGGCCGCGAGGCAAGCCCACCACACGGCTTCCCGCTTTGGTAGGCCATGAGCAAGCAACTTGATCGCATCTGGAAATAGGCCTGCTTCCACAAGGCGGTTTATGCTGACTTCTGGTGCTGTATCCGGTACCAGATGATCTTCTGCCTCGTCACTAACTTCAAAATTCTTAAGTAGCTCATCTGCGGTGAGAGCTTCTACTTTAATGAGGTCTGTCATTGATATATCCCCATCAGTTAATCATGGTTACGCCGCCTTTCAGGGTCAGCATTCCGCCACCTTTAACTTCTGCAGTAGCGTCGCCCTTACAGGAAAGCATTGTTCCTTTGATGGTGATACCAGCTGGAGTCAGTTTAATACTGCTACCGCCGACTTTTAATTCAATGGATGCTTTGGAGGAAATCTTAATTGCGCCCATTGCATCAGTAGTTTGAGAACCTTTACTGACCTTGAGTGTGTGATTTCCTGACCCGATAGTGACAACTTGATTGCCTTTACTGACATTGAGTTTCTGATCACCTTTTGAGATGGTGACAACTTCACTGCCATCGGTAACCGTAATAGTCCGGTCTTGTTTAACCTCAAGGGTTTGTTTGTTTTCTATCTTTCCTGTTTGATCATTATGGACGACAAAGTTATGGTCTTTGCCGGCTTCCATATAAAGCTCTTCGCTTCCGCCTTTATCATCAAACCGAAGTTCGTTAAAGGCGCTACCTTCATATTCAGTTTTCCAGCCACTTTGGGTCGCAGTGTAATTGGGGCCCGGATTATCACCGTTATATACGGCTCCGGTTATCAGCGGTCTATCCGGATCACCATTAATATAAGTAACAATAACTTCTTGATTGACTCTGGGGACAAAGTTCGCACCCCAGTTTTTTCCGGCAAATGACTGCATCACCCGTACCCAACAGCTGTTCTGTTGCGAATTCCATGGGAATTTCACTTTGATTTGGGTGTAGGGGTCTTGTGAACTATCAGAAGTGGTTGCTTTAACTTCAAGAACGCGTGCGACTTGCGGAGAGTGTACTTTCTTCGCAAAAATATTTGGCTCAGGTCTTGGAGTTACTGATGATGGGATACAACTGAAAGTATTGTGGAAATGTGTTTCCGCACTATTGCCGTCTGTAGCAGAGATATGTACGGAAGTAATCAGGTACTTCCCTTTCTCTGACGATAATGTGTGGTCAAAATTAAAACGGCCGCCAGCTGTGAATGAGGGGCAGTCACTGCGCCCATGGCTCACATCAAATAAAGCTTCTTGTGCTTCCATTGAGCGCTCGGCTAGTGCCTTGTGGTAGCTATCTGTAAATTTATGCTTATTTTCACCGTCAGCCTGGAAATGATTTAGCCCATAAAGGCCGCGCATGTAATTGCTGACATCATTTAGTTGGCTGGTGGTTTTAACTTGCTGCTTATTATCTTTTGTTGCGGTGAACTCACAATAATCTTTCAGTTCAAAGCCGCCACCATGATAATTGAAATTTCGCTGCCAGCTACTTACGGTATTTTTTGTCGGATAACTGCCGCTCCCATCGTATTCTATCTGTTCGCTTTCGCAGTCATAGAAATCCTGGCTATCATCACAAAGTACAAGTTCGTGTTGCCCATTTGAGTGCTTGAAGTAATAGGAGATACCCTCTTCAGCCATAAGGCGATTGATGAATTCAAAATCACTTTCATCAAACTGCACACAATATTCACGAGTTATATATTCAGCATTTAATTTAACGCTTAGCTTTACAACTTTGCTGTACTCGCCCAAAACTTCTTCAAGAATCTGTTTAGCAGATTTCTTTTCAAAAATTCTGTTGGAGCCCCCGAGGCTGGTAAACCAAAGGCCAGGTTGAATTGTGGCGCTATAACTTCGCACTCCCTCAGCGTTAACATCGCGCAGAGACAGTTGAGTAACGTAACCATTGATATAGCGAGGAGTTTCTGAGTGGTGTACAGAAACGGTAACAGCCTTGCCGACGATATCTTTCTGGCTTATTGCATGGTCATCGGACAGGAGCTGAAGTTCATAGCGGAAGAGTTTGGATATGTGCTCTTCGCCTTGCAGGCTGGTAGCGATTACCGCATCCGTGCCGAGCGGGCTGTCGACTTTAATCAGTCTTCTATCTTGATTTAATGTAGTCATGGGCAGCCCCTACTATCCCTACGGTGCCTTGGAGAATAGTACTAGTTATTATACATTCAGTTATTTAGCTGAAAACTCAATAAGCGCTCAGCTAAATAACTGCAAAATAATGGTCTGCAGAAATTCCTGCAGACCATTGTATATGCAGATCAGATTCTGCTGGCTTACAGCGGCTTGGCTGTTTCCAGGTCGTATCCAACACGCATATTTTTGGGGTTCTTATTGGTCTTGTCTGCGTGGTTGAGATCTGCTTCGATTTTAGCGTAGCTCAGGGATACAGACTCAGCCGGAGCGCCACCAGCGGAAGCCCCGATGCTGTAGGAGGAAATCAGGGTGTTTTCCAGTTTGTAAACAGCGTACTTCTCTACAGAGTTAGCACCGGTTTGTACTACGTGGATCTCAACGGTAACACCTTCGTCACCGGTTACAGAAGATTTGAACAGACCGCCGGAAGCAGCGTCGATGCGCTTGGTGAAGCTTACTTCGCTCAGGCTTGGACGAGAAGCTTCGCGGTTTGACATGGCGCCAGCTTCCATGGTAATGCCGCGGCCAACGCCGAAGTTGAAGCTGTCAATTTCGATCCAGTCCTCGTAGCCGGAAGCAGTAACATTGCCTTTGATGGCTTTGTTGTTGTAGTTCATGTAGATAGCCATGGGATGTCCCTCATTAGTTGGCGTGTGATGTTGGTGGTTAATCCCTTACCACCGCGATTCGCAGTAGTTCAGGTGGTCGTCGCGGTGGCAACTGTGATGATTTAAACAAAGAGAAAGCTAAAAACAAACTAATTTTCGAGTTATTTAATCGACTCTGGCACTAATTTCGAGAGGCAATTTTATGCTGTTACGATTTATGCCTGTTTGCCCTAATTGACTCTGACACTAATTTAATATTGCTAAAAAGTAATAAATCTCTAACGGGGATAAATAAGTGGTTTGAGTCATGGATATTGATTGACAGTTAAATATCTATTTGAAAGCATTTACTGGTATTTTTTTGATAAGCTTGCTTTGTAATAATATGTAATTCAGCCTTATATCGGAGCGATACTCAGTGTTTTCGGGGGCTGGATCAAAATAATAGTTTGATGGCGTGTTAAGGCAAATTTATTTGAATATTGATTCATTGTTGCCACATAGGCTGTTCGATATACTTCGCACCCTACTTTATTGCCTTGCCCATTAGATCAATAACAAAGTTTTTGCGGATTTGGATGTGTCGTAATGGTTTCCCATGGAGGCGGAATTGAACGATAAGACGCGTATTGTTCGGCCGAGTGGCACTCCGCCGGGCTCAGGCCAATCAACCAGCGGGCTGACAGAAGATGGTGATATCACCGTTGTTGTACAGCAGGATAAGACTGGAGCAAATGATCACCCCCCGGTTAAAGGTGCCCAACCGGTAATCCCTTCAGCTGCTGCCAGCTTTAGCTCAGATGCTACTGTCTTTGCGCCTTCCCCTAATCCCAATCGGGTGGGAAGTGGGGCTGGGGGCAATGAGGTTTTGGGTGGGGTTTCCGCCGATTCGGCAGTAATGCCTGAGCCCTTTGAAGCTTCCGGCTCAAATGCAGTGACTAAAACTGTAATCAAAGGTCGATTTGAGCTTGACAAGCTCCTGGGCGTTGGGGGGATGGGGGCAGTTTACAAAGCTCTTGACCGCCGTAAATTGGAAGCCAGTGACAGCGAGCCCTATGTCGCTATCAAGCTGCTTAATGATGATTTTCAAAAGCATCCCGATGCTTTTATTTCCCTCCAGCGGGAAGCGCGCAAGTCACAAACGCTTGCACACCCTAATATCGTAACGGTATACGATTTTGACCGTGATGGTGATCGCGTATTTATGACAATGGAGTTCCTTGAGGGTGCTCCATTGGACAAGTTGTTGCGTGACCATGCCGATGTTGGGTTGGAGCCCGAGCGTGCCCGCTCGGTATTTTGGGATATCTCCCAAGCCCTGATATATGCCCACTCCCACAAAATTGTTCACTCGGACTTTAAGCCAGGCAATATCTTTGTCACCAATAAGAAAGGTGCAAAAGTATTTGACTTTGGTATTGCCCGAGCTGTTTCTGAAGGGGGGATCGCAAATAAAGCTGGCGAAACGACAGTATTTGACGCGGGCACTCTTGGAGCCCTGACTCCGGCATATGCGAGCCTTGAGATGCTCAAGGGAGCTGAACCGGCACCGAGTGACGATGTGTTTGCGTTGGGGTGTGTTGCCTATGAGCTCTTCTGCGGGCGTCATCCTTATGACAAGACCCCCGCCGATAAAGCCATGGAGCAGGGCCTACGCCCCAAGCGGATCAAAGGGCTTAATCGCAGGCAGTGGCGCGCACTTGAGTCAGCACTCGAACTAAAGCGCGAAAACCGCACTAGTACCGTAGAGAAGTTTGTACAGGCGTTCTTTGTTAGCCATACGTGGAAGTGGGCCCTGGGAAGCGCGTTTGTGTTGGTCTTAGGTGGAGCTGTAGTGGGCTATAGCCACTTGCAGCAGCAGAATGCAGTAGAGCAGGAGCGAGTCAGGATAGAGCTTGAACGCAAACATGAGCAGGAGTTGTTGGAGCGCCGTACTGCGGACAAAAAAGAGGCAATATCTAGGCTAATCGCACTGAGTATTCTGACTCCTGCCTGGGAGGAGGATCTCAGGCTTGAATTGGCAGAGTACGCTGAGTTGAACCCTGCTGATAAAGAGTTTCAAGATACTTCGCGTCGCCAGATATCAGAGCTATTTTTGGCAGCCGCTACAGGTCAATTGAATCTAGGCAATCTTGATCAGGCAGATGTGATGCTCAAGGGCGTGGCTAATTGGTATGGTGATTCCAGTGAAGCGGCGGCGATCAAGTCGCAGCTAGCTGCAGATAGAGAAAGCTTGCGGGAGAGGCTAGAAGCTGAGCGAGTAGCAGCAGAACGAGAGGCTGAGCAACTTCGTCTGGCTGAGGAGAGGGCCGAGCGCCGTCGTGTAGCCGCCGCTAAGCAAAAAGAAATTGATGCGGTGCTCGATGATATGGAGGTTGCACTGACTTGCAGCTTTGAAATGAGCGTTCCAGGTGTTGGTGCACAGCTTTCCCGGCTTGCGCGCCTTGATGCGGTAAAAGCGAGAAAAATTAGACCTGTCGTCGGCGCTGAGTTGGCGAAATGTGCGTCAACCTTGGGTGCGAGGGACCCAGTTCAAACGGAGTCCTTAGTCGATCAGTTCAGAGCTCTTGTACCTACTTATCAACCTTTGAAGGAGTTTCGCTTGGATTTCTGCGGCCACCTCCCGCCGGGCAGTGGTGGGCGAGGTGAGCGATACAGTTGTCGTGATCGCTTGGCAGATGGAACTCAAGGCCCGGCGATGGTCGTTATCAAGGGAGAAGGTGGGCGCCATTTGGCTGTAGGGAAATATGAGGTGAGTAATGGAGACCTCCAAATTTATTGTGACACCATTGGCGGTTGTGGGACATTGCAGCTGGGTTTATCAGCGTTGCCAGCAAATAATTTACCCATTGAGATAGCTGAGGCTTATCTGAACTGGTTGAGCGATGAAACCGGGTATGAATACCGCTTGCCCACTGAGCAGGAATGGTTCGCGGCTGCGAGTGCTAATGGGCAGGGTGAAGTTGCAGACCGCAACTGTCACTTGAAGTATGGGGGTATTGAAAAAGGTGCTGAGCTAGTACCGGTGAGCTCTGGTTCCGCAAACGGGTTTGGTCTGGTAAACCCTGTGGGGAATGTTCAAGAGTGGGTTCGTGGCACTGGCGAAGAGATAATGGCACTTGGCGGTAGCCGAGAGGACCCTATGAGTCGTTGTTTGGCAATAACCAAGAAGCACCATACTGGCGAGCCAGATCGATTAACAGGGTTTCGTATTGTTAGGGATGTAAATTAATAATCTGTTTTTGACCGAGACTGAAATAAGTACACAACAGCTTGGCATACTGAAATTTCTTAAATTAATTGTCTGGGGGAAAAATGCTCGGGCTTAAAAAAAATAAGCTGGCATTCGCGGTGGCTGCTAGCTTTTTACTGTTTCAATGTCCTGGTTATGCTCAGGATGAAGGTTCGAGTTTTAGAAGTCAGGTTAGAGAGGCTTTTGATCAAGATACAGCCACAGTTAATGAGGCTGATGTAACTAAGGATTTTTTGCAGCGCACTTACGAAGCAAAAGCCCCTAATCTGGATACTGAAATTCCAGAAGTATCTCAAAGGAATCAAGGACCGCGAATTACAATCAAAAAATTTCATTTCCACCGTCTGGAAGAGTACCCAGAATTTGGTATTGATCGTGAAACGGTCGAGAAGATGGCTGAGGATCTGCGTATTAAGTTCATGAAGGAGGACAAAATCCTTTCTAGTGGCTATACAGTGGAGAATCTGGAAGAACTAGCAGTATTGCTGGATGGTATGGATGCCCAGTTCAATCCAGGCGGATTGGGTCCTTCGGAATTGCGAAAATTAATTAGTGTTATCGAAAAGCAAAATAAAGAACGTGGTATTAGTTATGCGGACCTTGAAGAAATAGCCGCGGAACTCACTAATTTCTATCGTCGCCAAGGCTTATTTCTTGCGCAAGTTCAAATTCCTGCACAGGAAGTTGAAAACGGTGTGGTTACTCTCACGGTTCAAGAAGGTTTGTTAGGGCAGGTTGTTGCGGAAGACAATAAGGGATATGCATTAGAGCAGTTAGCAGAGCCTTTTGAGGGGCAGCGTGGAAAATTAGTTAATCATGAGAGTATTGAGGAGGGGCTTTATCTACTAAATGACTTGCCGGGCTTAAATGTTACTGGCTATTTTAGTGCAGGAGAAAATCCAGGCGAAACACGGCTTAACTTAAAGGTTCGAGATGCAAAAGGTTGGAAAGCCACCTTCAGAACCGATAACCATGGCTCAGCTTACACAGGCGACCAACGTTTCTATACAACCATTGACTGGCTAAATCCCTTAGGGATCGGTGATGCTCTTTCCGTTGGATATTTAAAATCGACTAGCTTAACTAATTATGAATCAAATTTTGGTTCAGATTTGGGGCAGTTTAAGTATAGTTTTCCAATTTTTGGTCCCCGCACTCGAGTTCAATTCTCGGCTGCTCACAATGAATTTATTTTAAAAGACGTAGAAGACCCAGATAATACAGTAAATAAGCTGGATATACATGGTGATAACAAAAGTTATGCGATTACTTTAGATCATAAATTCCGAAGATCTAGGGATTTTAACCTTACCGGTTCTTTCAGTTTAACAGAGAAAAAGTCTAATCTTTTGGCCATCACTTCTTTTGATGAGCCGGGCGATCACGTATATGGTGGAGAGCTGGGCCTTTACTTTGATCATCTCTCTAGTGGTGTGATTCCCATGCTTAATATATTGAGTACAAATGTTCAATATGGAGAGCATCGAAGAGAGCTAGAGGAGTCTCTGCAAGAGGACCGCGGTGATAATTTTGCTAAGTTTTCTTTGAGTGGCAGTTCCCTCCTGTTTTTACCTATGCCATTTAGCGATGATCAATCACGTCTGATACTCAAGGCCCGAGCACAATATAGTGATAGTGCTTTACCAGCTTTTGAACAGTTGTCGCTCGGTGGGGCCAATGGGGTGCGGGCGTTTGATGTAAGGGATTTTTCAGCTGATACCGCAGGACTATTATCTGCTGAATGGTATATGACTTTTCCAGATATGATAAATCCGATCCTATTTGATCAGCGTCTAAATGATATGTTTCAAATGGCGTTATTTACTGATTTTGGCTATGGCATCGTAAATAACTATAAAGAAGGCAAACAAGATGATTGGGCGAGATTTGCCGGTGGAGGTTTACTCTTTAAGTTTAATTGGAATGAATTTTTTGCCAGTAAACTATCGGTAGCCTGGCCGATTAAGACTGCCTCATCAATTGAAGGCACGGGGCTCGATATGGATGAGCCGACGGTATATGCGGATTTTTCTGTATTTTATAACTAATTAGTTAAAATTATTTATTAGCTGAAGTCGAGCAGGAGCTCTACGAAAGGTGCTGGTATGAAAAGCAATAAACATTCTCTGAAGTTAACTAAGCTGGCCTCAGCAATCAGAATGTCAAATCTGACATGTTTTGGAATGGTAGCTGGAATACTAAGCCCTTTGGTTCATGCTGCGCCACAGAATGGTGTAATTACCGTCGGCGCTGAAGATAGCAGTATAACTACGGTTGGTAATGTAACCACCATTACTCAAGGCCAAGATCTTTTAGCGATTGATTGGGATTCGTTTGATGTTGAGGAAGATGAGATAGTTAGTTTTCTGCAGTCAGAAAGCGATATTGCTATCAATAGAATTCTTGACGAAAGCGCAAGTACGATTCACGGGTCAATACAGGCAGATGGTCATGTTATTTTGGTGAACCCTCGGGGGGTTCTCTTCACGGAAACAGCGACAGTAAATGTAGGCGCACTCACTGTTTCTGGGCTTGCTATTGACCCGAGTGAATACTCGGATGATGAATTTTTAAACTCGGACTTCGTACTTGAAAGTGCCGGCGTTGATGGTCAAGCGGGCTTTGTTATTAATAGAGGCGTTATTAACGCATCTAGTGCAGTCCTCGTAGGTAAGTACGTAGAGAACAGCCTTGGAGATACCTCTCTCGCTGACACAACCGGACTGATTCAAGCTGAGTTAGTGGTTTTAGCAGCAGGGGATGCAGCTGCTTTAACCTTTGACTCCGATGGGTTGATCGGAGTTGAGGTGACATCTGCTGTAGCGGAAAATACGCTAGGTGTTGAAAGTGCGGTGCTTAATAGTGGTTCTATTGAGTCTGCAACTGTCTTAATGGAAGCGAATGTATCTAGTGATTTATTCACTGCTGCCGTAAATAATGAAGGCTCTATTCAGGCTAGAGGTATTGATACCAGTGATGGAAAAATTCGTCTTTTTGGTTCTGGTGGGAGTGTTATTAACAGTGGAGATCTAGAGGTTTCTCTTCTATCTGACGGAGTAATTGAAGATGTCAATGCGCAACTTGAGGTTAACACGACAGATTCATTTGTTAATACTGGTTCTATCGAGGCTACTAATTTTTCATTCTTAGTGGGGCAGTCTGGCGAGGGCTCAGAAAACGAACTTGGTGATATAGAATTTTCTGGAACTGCGGTAATCACCGGTGGTGAAGGAGAAGATAAATATACGCTTTCATCCGAAGCTGAATATATTAGCTCCGGGGCTGTAGAGCATAGTTTTAGTGTTTCCAAGAGTGAGGATGATTCCGCCACTAGTATATCTTTTAGCGATATAGAAGTAGTAGATGCCGGCTCTAATAGTGGCGTTACTGATAAGTTAATTACCGCCACCCAGGCAGATTTAACCGGTGCTGAAAAAGAGCTTGTTAATAATGGGACTACTTTTCAGAATTTGGATGCGGTAGATTTTAGTAATACCACAACCGGCATTATTGCGGGTTCCAGCAGTAGTGATACTTTCGAGATCGTCAGCAGCTCGGAACTTATTGCTAACGATATCACTTTTACCGACTTTAAAAGCACCATCGATGCGGGCGTCGAGTCGGATGCCAGTGATGCGGATATCCTGACTACCGCAACACAAGTAAATCTCACCGGTACTGCCAAAGAACTAATTAATACCGGTATCACTTTCCAAAATATGGATAGTGTGACGTTTACTGATAGCATAACAGGGGTAATCGTTGGTTCTGAGGAGAGTGATACCTTTACTCTGGTGAGTGACAGTGAAATCACTGCGAATGAGATTGCGTTTACCGGCTTTAATCGCGCTATTGATGCTAATAGCAAAGGGGATGGTTCAGATACCGATATCCTACTGGGCACCGATGGAGTAGATGAGTTTGCCATTACCGATAGCGGTGATCTAGAAGTTGGTGGCAACCTTGTCTTTAGCAACCTGGAAATTGTTGATGCCGGTGCTGATAGCGGTGTTATAGATACTTTAACTACCGCAACACAAGTGGACCTCACCGGCACCGCCAAAGAGTTGATTAATACCGGCATTACTTTCCAAAACTTGGACAGTGTGGCGTTTAGCGATGCCACAACGGGCATTATTGCGGGCTCCAGTAACAGTGACACTTTCGAAATCGTCAGCAGCTCGGAACTTATTGCTAACGACATCACTTTTACCGACTTTAATAGCACCATCGATGCGGGCGTCGAGTCGGATGCCAGTGATGCGGATATCCTGGCTACCGCAACACAAGTAGATCTCACCGGTACTGCCAAAGAACTAATTAATACCGGTATCACTTTCCAAAATATGGATAGTGTGACGTTTACTGATAGCATAACAGGGGTAATTGTTGGTTCTGAGGAGAGTGATACCTTTACTCTGGTGAGTGACAGTGAAATCACTGCGAATGAGATTGCGTTTACCGGCTTTAATCGCGCTATTGATGCTAATAGCAAAGGGGATGGTTCAGATACCGATATCCTACTGGGCACCGATGGAGTAGATGAGTTTGCCATTACTGATAGCGGTGATCTAGAAGTTGGTGGCAGCCTTGTCTTTAGCAACCTGGAAATTGTTGATGCCGGTGCTGATAGCGGTGTTATAGATACTTTAACTACCGCAACACAAGTAGATCTCACCGGCACCGCCAAAGAGTTGATTAATACCGGCATTACTTTCCAAAACTTGGACAGTGTGGCGTTTAGCGATGCCACAACGGGCATTATTGCAGGTTCCAGTAACAGTGATACTTTCGAGGTCGTCAGCAGCTCGGAACTTATTGCTAACGACATCACTTTTACCGACTTTAATAGCACCATCGACGCGGGCGTCGAGTCGGATGCTAGTGATGCGGATATCCTGACTACCGCAACACAAGTAGATCTCACCGGTACTGCCAAAGAGCTAATTAATACCGGTATCACTTTCCAGAATATGGATAGTGTGACGTTTACTGATAGCACAACAGGGGTAATCGTTGGTTCTGAGGAGAGTGATACCTTTGCTCTGGTGAGTGACAGTGAAATCACTGCGAATGAGATTGCATTTACCGGCTTTAATCGCACTATTGATGCTAATAGCAAAGGGGATGGTTCAGATACTGATGTCTTACTGGGCACCGATGGAGTAGATGAGTTTGCCATTACTGATAGTGGTGATCTAGAAGTTGGTGGCAGCCTTGTCTTTAGCAACCTGGAAATTGTTGATGCCGGTGCTGATAGCGGTGTTATAGATACTTTAACTACTGCAACACAAGTTGATCTCACCGGTACCGCCAAAGAGCTAATTAATACCGGCATTACTTTCCAAAACTTGGACAGTGTGGCGTTTAGCGATGCCACAACCGGCATTATTGCGGGCTCCAGTAACAGTGATACTTTCGAGATCGTCAGCAGCTCGGAAATCACTGCAAACGAGATTAGCTTTACGGGCTTTAACAGCACCATCGACGCGGGCATCGAGTCCGATGCCAGTGATGCGGATACCCTGATTACCGCTTCTCAGGTAGATCTTACCGGTACTGCCAAAGAGCTAATTAATACCGGCATCACTTTCCAGAATATGGACAGTGTGGCGTTTAGCGATGCCACAACCGGCATTATTGCAGGTTCCAGCAACAGTGATACTTTTGAGGTCGTCAGCAGCTCGGAACTTATTGCTAACGACATCACTTTTACTGACTTTAACAGCACTATCGATGCGGGTACCGAATCCGATGCCAGTGATGCGGACACCTTGATTACCGCAACACAAGTAGATCTCACCGGTACTGCCAAAGAGCTAATTAATACCGGTATCACTTTCCAGAATATGGATAGTGTGACGTTTACTGATAGCACAACAGGGGTAATCGTTGGTTCTGAGGAGAGTGATACCTTTGCTCTGGTGAGTGACAGTGAAATCACTGCGAATGAGATTGCATTTACCGGCTTTAATCGCACTATTGATGCTAATAGCAAAGGGGATGGTTCAGATATCGATGTCTTACTGGGCACCGATGGAGTAGATGAGTTTGCCATTACTGATAGCGGTGATCTAGAAGTTGGTGGCAGCCTTGTCTTTAGCAACCTGGAAATTGTTGATGCCGGTGCTGATAGCGGTGTTATAGATACTTTAACTACCGCAACACAAGTTGATCTCACCGGTACTGCCAAGGAGCTAATTAATACCGGCATCACTTTCCAAAATATGGACAGTGTGGCGTTTAGCGATGCCACAACCGGCATAATTGCGGGCTCCAGTAACAGTGATACTTTCGAGATCGTCAGCAGCTCGGAAATTACCGCAAACGAGATTAGCTTTACGGGCTTTAACAGCACCATCGACGCGGGTATCGAGTCGGATGCCAGTGATGCGGATACCCTGATTACCGCAACACAAGTAGATCTCACCGGTACTGCCAAAGAACTAATTAATACCGGCATCACTTTCCAGAATATGGACAGTGTGGCGTTTACTGATAGCACAACAGGGGTAATCGTTGGTTCTGAGGAGAGTGATACCTTTGCTCTGATGAGTGACAGTGAAATCACTGCGAATGAGATTGCATTTACCGGCTTTAATCGCACTATTGATGCTAATAGCAAAGGGGATGGTTCAGATACCGATATCCTACTGGGTACCGATGGCGTAGATGAGTTTGCCATTACTGATAGCGGTGATCTAGAAGTTGGTGGCAGCCTTGTCTTTAGCAACCTGGAAATTGTTGATGCCGGTGCTGATAGCGGTGTTATAGATACTTTAACTACTGCAACACAAGTAGATCTCACCGGTACTGCCAAAGAGCTAATTAATACCGGCATCACTTTCCAAAATATGGACAGTGTGGCGTTTAGCGATGCCACAACCGGCATTATTGCGGGCTCCAGTAACAGTGATACTTTCGAGATCGTCAGCAGCTCGGAAATCACTGCAAACGAGATTAGCTTTACGGGCTTTAACAGCACCATCGACGCGGGTATCGAGTCCGATGCCAGTGATGCGGATACCCTGATTACCGCAACACAAGTAGATCTCACCGGTACTGCCAAAGAACTAATTAATACCGGCATCACTTTCCAGAATATGGACAGTGTGGCGTTTAGTGATGCCACAACCGGCATTATTGCGGGCTCCAGTAACAGTGATACTTTCGAGATCGTCAGCAGCTCGGAAATCACTGCAAACGAGATTAGCTTTACGGGCTTTAACAGCACCATCGACGCGGGCGTCGAGTCCGATGCCAGTGATGCGGATACCCTGATTACCGCAACACAAGTAGATCTCACCGGTACTGCCAAAGAGCTAATTAATACCGGCATCACTTTCCAAAATATGGACAGTGTGGCGTTTAGCGATGCCACAACCGGCATAATTGCGGGCTCCAGTAACAGTGATACTTTCGAGATCGTCAGTAGCTCGGAAATCACTGCAAACGAGATTAGCTTTACGGGCTTTAACAGCACCATCGACGCGGGCGTCGAGTCCGATGCCAGTGATGCGGATACCCTGATTACCGCAACACAAGTAGATCTCACCGGTACTGCCAAAGAGCTAATTAATACCGGCATCACTTTCCAGAATATGGACAGTGTGGCGTTTAGTGATGCCACAACCGGCATTATTGCGGGCTCCAGTAACAGTGATACTTTCGAGATCGTCAGCAGCTCGGAAATCACTGCAAACGAGATTAGCTTTACGGGCTTTAACAGCACCATCGACGCGGGCGTCGAGTCCGATGCCAGTGATGCGGATACCCTGATTACCGCAACACAAGTAGATCTCACCGGTACTGCCAAAGAGCTAATTAATACCGGCATCACTTTCCAAAATATGGACAGTGTGGCGTTTAGCGATGCCACAACCGGCATAATTGCGGGCTCCAGTAACAGTGATACTTTCGAGATCGTCAGCAGCTCGGAAATTACCGCAAACGAGATTAGCTTTACGGGCTTTAACAGCACCATCGACGCGGGTATCGAGTCGGATGCCAGTGATGCGGATACCCTGATTACCGCAACACAAGTAGATCTCACCGGTACTGCCAAAGAACTAATTAATACCGGCATCACTTTCCAGAATATGGACAGTGTGGCGTTTAGTGATGCCACAACCGGCATTATTGCGGGCTCCAGTAACAGTGATACTTTCGAGATCGTCAGTAGCTCGGAAATTACCGCAAACGAGATTAGCTTTACGGGCTTTAACAGCACCATCGACGCGGGCGTCGAGTCCGATGCCAGTGATGCGGATACCCTGATTACCGCAACACAAGTAGATCTCACCGGTACTGCCAAAGAGCTAATTAATACCGGCATCACTTTCCAGAATATGGACAGTGTGGCGTTTAGTGATGCCACAACCGGCATTATTGCGGGCTCCAGTAACAGTGATACTTTCGAGATCGTCAGCAGCTCGGAAATCACTGCAAACGAGATTAGCTTTACGGGCTTTAACAGCACCATCGACGCGGGCGTCGAGTCCGATGCCAGTGATGCGGATACCCTGATTACCGCAACACAAGTAGATCTCACCGGTACTGCCAAAGAGCTAATTAATACCGGCATCACTTTCCAAAATATGGACAGTGTGGCGTTTAGCGATGCCACAACCGGCATAATTGCGGGCTCCAGTAACAGTGATACTTTCGAGATCGTCAGCAGCTCGGAAATTACCGCAAACGAGATTAGCTTTACGGGCTTTAACAGCACCATCGACGCGGGTATCGAGTCGGATGCCAGTGATGCGGATACCCTGATTACCGCAACACAAGTAGATCTCACCGGTACTGCCAAAGAACTAATTAATACCGGCATCACTTTCCAGAATATGGACAGTGTGGCGTTTAGTGATGCCACAACCGGCATTATTGCGGGCTCCAGTAACAGTGATACTTTCGAGATCGTCAGTAGCTCGGAAATTACCGCAAACGAGATTAGCTTTACGGGCTTTAACAGCACCATCGACGCGGGCGTCGAGTCGAATGCCAGTGATGCGGATACCCTGATTACCGCAACACAAGTAGATCTCACCGGTACTGCCAAAGAGCTGATTAATACCGGCATCACTTTCCAAAATATGGACAGTGTGGCGTTTAGCGATGCCACAACCGGCACAATTGCGGGCTCCAGTAACAGTGATACTTTCGAGATCGTCAGCAGCTCGGAAATCACTGCAAACGAGATTAGCTTTACGGGCTTTAACAGCACCATCGACGCGGGTATCGAGTCGGATGCCAGTGATGCGGATACCCTGATTACCGCAACACAAGTAGATCTCACCGGTACTGCCAAAGAACTAATTAATACCGGCATCACTTTCCAGAATATGGATAGTGTGACGTTTACTGATAGCACAACAGGGGTAATCGTTGGTTCTGAGGAGAGTGATACCTTTGCTCTGGTGAGTGACAGTGAAATCACTGCGAATGAGATTGCATTTACCGGCTTTAATCGCACTATTGATGCTAATAGCAAAGGGGATGGTTCAGATACCGATATCTTACTGGGCACCGATGGAGTAGATGAGTTTGCCATTACTGATAGCGGTGATCTAGAAGTTGGTGGCAGCCTTGTCTTTAGCAACCTGGAAATTGTTGATGCCGGTGCTGATAGCGGTGTTATAGATACTTTAACTACTGCAACACAAGTTGATCTCACCGGTACTGCCAAAGAGCTAATTAATACCGGCATCACTTTCCAAAATATGGACAGTGTGGCGTTTAGCGATGCCACAACGGGCATTATTGCGGGCTCCAGTAACAGTGATACTTTCGAGATCGTCAGCAGCTCGGAAATCACTGCAAACGAGATTAGCTTTACGGGCTTTAACAGCACCATCGACGCGGGTATCGAGTCCGATGCCAGTGATGCGGATACCCTGATTACCGCTTCTCAGGTAGATCTCACCGGTACTGCTAAAGAGCTGATTAATACCGGTATCACTTTCCAGAATATGGATAGTGTGACGTTTACTGATAGCACAACAGGGGTAATCGTTGGTTCTGAGGAGAGTGATACCTTTGCTCTGGTGAGTGACAGTGAAATCACTGCGAATGAGATTGCATTTACCGGCTTTAATCGCACTATTGATGCTAATAGCAAAGGGGATGGTTCAGATACCGATATCCTACTGGGTACCGATGGCGTAGATGAGTTTGCCATTACTGATAGCGGTGATCTAGAAGTTGGTGGCAGCCTTGTCTTTAGCAACCTGGAAATTGTTGATGCCGGTGCTGATAGCGGTGTTATAGATACTTTAACTACTGCAACACAAGTAGATCTCACCGGTACTGCCAAAGAGCTAATTAATACCGGCATCACTTTCCAAAATATGGACAGTGTGGCGTTTAGCGATGCCACAACCGGCATTATTGCGGGCTCCAGTAACAGTGATACTTTCGAGATCGTCAGCAGCTCGGAAATCACTGCAAACGAGATTAGCTTTACGGGCTTTAACAGCACCATCGACGCGGGTATCGAGTCCGATGCCAGTGATGCGGATACCCTGATTACCGCAACACAAGTAGATCTCACCGGTACTGCCAAAGAACTAATTAATACCGGCATCACTTTCCAGAATATGGACAGTGTGGCGTTTAGTGATGCCACAACCGGCATTATTGCGGGCTCCAGTAACAGTGATACTTTCGAGATCGTCAGCAGCTCGGAAATCACTGCAAACGAGATTAGCTTTACGGGCTTTAACAGCACCATCGACGCGGGCGTCGAGTCCGATGCCAGTGATGCGGATACCCTGATTACCGCAACACAAGTAGATCTCACCGGTACTGCCAAAGAGCTAATTAATACCGGCATCACTTTCCAAAATATGGACAGTGTGGCGTTTAGCGATGCCACAACCGGCATAATTGCGGGCTCCAGTAACAGTGATACTTTCGAGATCGTCAGTAGCTCGGAAATCACTGCAAACGAGATTAGCTTTACGGGCTTTAACAGCACCATCGACGCGGGCGTCGAGTCCGATGCCAGTGATGCGGATACCCTGATTACCGCAACACAAGTAGATCTCACCGGTACTGCCAAAGAGCTAATTAATACCGGCATCACTTTCCAGAATATGGACAGTGTGGCGTTTAGTGATGCCACAACCGGCATTATTGCGGGCTCCAGTAACAGTGATACTTTCGAGATCGTCAGCAGCTCGGAAATCACTGCAAACGAGATTAGCTTTACGGGCTTTAACAGCACCATCGACGCGGGCGTCGAGTCCGATGCCAGTGATGCGGATACCCTGATTACCGCAACACAAGTAGATCTCACCGGTACTGCCAAAGAGCTAATTAATACCGGCATCACTTTCCAAAATATGGACAGTGTGGCGTTTAGCGATGCCACAACCGGCATAATTGCGGGCTCCAGTAACAGTGATACTTTCGAGATCGTCAGCAGCTCGGAAATTACCGCAAACGAGATTAGCTTTACGGGCTTTAACAGCACCATCGACGCGGGTATCGAGTCGGATGCCAGTGATGCGGATACCCTGATTACCGCAACACAAGTAGATCTCACCGGTACTGCCAAAGAACTAATTAATACCGGCATCACTTTCCAGAATATGGACAGTGTGGCGTTTAGTGATGCCACAACCGGCATTATTGCGGGCTCCAGTAACAGTGATACTTTCGAGATCGTCAGTAGCTCGGAAATTACCGCAAACGAGATTAGCTTTACGGGCTTTAACAGCACCATCGACGCGGGCGTCGAGTCGGATGCCAGTGATGCGGATACCCTGATTACCGCAACACAAGTAGATCTCACCGGTACTGCCAAAGAACTAATTAATACCGGCATCACTTTCCAGAATATGGACAGTGTGGCGTTTAGTGATGCCACAACCGGCATTATTGCGGGCTCCAGTAACAGTGATACTTTCGAGATCGTCAGCAGCTCGGAAATCACTGCAAACGAGATTAGCTTTACGGGCTTTAACAGCACCATCGACGCGGGCGTCGAGTCCGATGCCAGTGATGCGGATACCCTGATTACCGCAACACAAGTAGATCTCACCGGTACTGCCAAAGAGCTAATTAATACCGGCATCACTTTCCAAAATATGGACAGTGTGGCGTTTAGCGATGCCACAACCGGCATAATTGCGGGCTCCAGTAACAGTGATATTTTCGAGATCGTCAGTAGCTCGGAAATCACTGCAAACGAGATTAGCTTTACGGGCTTTAACAGCACCATCGACGCGGGCGTCGAGTCCGATGCCAGTGATGCGGATACCCTGATTACCGCAACACAAGTAGATCTCACCGGTACTGCCAAAGAGCTAATTAATACCGGCATCACTTTCCAGAATATGGACAGTGTGGCGTTTAGTGATGCCACAACCGGCATTATTGCGGGCTCCAGTAACAGTGATACTTTCGAGATCGTCAGCAGCTCGGAAATCACTGCAAACGAGATTAGCTTTACGGGCTTTAACAGCACCATCGACGCGGGCGTCGAGTCCGATGCCAGTGATGCGGATACCCTGATTACCGCAACACAAGTAGATCTCACCGGTACTGCCAAAGAGCTAATTAATACCGGCATCACTTTCCAAAATATGGACAGTGTGGCGTTTAGCGATGCCACAACCGGCATAATTGCGGGCTCCAGTAACAGTGATACTTTCGAGATCGTCAGCAGCTCGGAAATTACCGCAAACGAGATTAGCTTTACGGGCTTTAACAGCACCATCGACGCGGGTATCGAGTCGGATGCCAGTGATGCGGATACCCTGATTACCGCAACACAAGTAGATCTCACCGGTACTGCCAAAGAGCTAATTAATACCGGCATCACTTTCCAGAATATGGACAGTGTGGCGTTTACTGATAGCACAACAGGGGTAATCGTTGGTTCTGAGGAGAGTGATACCTTTGCTCTGATGAGTGACAGTGAAATCACTGCGAATGAGATTGCATTTACCGGCTTTAATCGCACTATTGATGCTAATAGCAAAGGGGATGGTTCAGATACCGATATCCTACTGGGCACCGATGGAGTAGATGAGTTTGTTCTTACTGATAGCGGTGATCTAGAAGTTGGTGGCAGCCTTGTCTTTAGCAACCTGGAAACTGTTGATGCGCTTGGCGGAGCAGATACGCTCGAAGTCGATGAAGCTTATATAGACGACGGTGAAATTAATGGCATTCTATTCCTTAATTTAAGTGACATCGCTGCGAGCTACCTGTCGATTGGAGCAGATCAGTCAGGTGACTTTCATGTTCTTGGGAGTGGTCATATCGCATCAGATACCGATGGTGATCTGAGCAATGGATATGAATACAACTTCACGAGTGTGGAAAATGTAATAACTAATGGGTTTGCAAATAGTGTTACAGGCTATACAGGTGAGGATTGGATTGTTACAGCAGAAAATGCAGCAACCAATTACGAGATAAATTTTGAAGGTGTAACCCTTCTAATTGCTGACGATGCTGGAGTAATAGGCTTAGATGGTTATGGCTGGGCGCTGGCAAGTAGTGATAATCAGGTGGTCCATGCTGGAATTACTATTGCTGATGCCGGCACTGTGAGTGGCGGCAATGGTGCCCTCAGCAGTATCTATGATGACCACTACATCTTTAATGATGACGCCGACGAAGTGACCGTCGACAGCATGGTCTTCGCCGACCTCAGCAGCATCGCCGCCAGCGGCAGTGCCGACAGTGTCAGCGGCGGCGCCAACTACGGCTGGAGCCTGACCGCCACCGACAACCAAGTGGTGCACAACGGCGTCACCATCACCGGCGCCGAAGCCCTGAGCGGTGGCGACGGCAGCCTGAGCAGCAGCGAAACCGACAGCTACAGCTTTAATGATGACGCCGACGAAGTGACCGTCGACAGCATGGTCTTCGCCGACCTCAGCAGCATCGCCGCCAGCGGCAGTGCCGACAGTGTCAGCGGCGGCGCCAACTACGGCTGGAGCCTGACCGCCACCGACAACCAAGTGGTGCACAACGGCGTCACCATCACCGGCGCCGAAGCCCTGAGCGGTGGCGACGGCAGCCTGAGCAGCAGTGAAACCGACAGCTACAGCTTTAATGATGACGCCGACGAAGTGACCGTCGACAGCATGGTCTTCGCCGACCTCAGCAGCATCGCCGCCAGCGGCAGTGCCGACAGTGTCAGCGGCGGCGCCAACTACGGCTGGAGCCTGACCGCCACCGACAACCAAGTGGTGCACAACGGCGTCACCATCACCGGCGCCGAAGCCCTGAGCGGTGGCGACGGCAGCCTGAGCAGCAGCGAAACCGACAGCTACAGCTTTAATGATGACGCCGACGAAGTGACCGTCGACAGCATGGTCTTCGCCGACCTCAGCAGCATCGCCGCCAGCGGCAGTGCCGACAGTGTCAGCGGCGGCGCCAACTACGGCTGGAGCCTGACTGCCACCGACAACCAAGTGGTGCACAACGGCGTCACCATCACCGGCGCCGAAGCCCTGAGCGGTGGCGACGGCAGCCTGAGCAGCAGTGAAACCGACAGCTACAGCTTTAATGATGACGCCGACGAAGTGACCGTCGACAGCATGGTCTTCGCCGACCTCAGCAGCATCGCCGCCAGCGGCAGTGCCGACAGTGTCAGCGGCGGCGCCAACTACGGCTGGAGCCTGACCGCCACCGACAACCAAGTGGTGCACAACGGCGTCACCATCACCGGCGCCGAAGCCCTGAGCGGTGGCGACGGCAGCCTGAGCAGCAGCGAAACCGACAGCTACAGCTTTAATGATGACGCCGACGAAGTGACCGTCGACAGCATGGTCTTCGCCGGCCTCAGCAGCATCGCCGCCAGCGGCAGTGCCGACAGTGTCAGCGGCGGCGCCAACTACGGCTGGAGCCTGACCGCCACCGACAACCAAGTGGTGCACAACGGCGTCACCATCACCGGCGCCGAAGCCCTGAGCGGTGGCGACGGCAGCCTGAGCAGCAGTGAAACCGACAGCTACAGCTTTAATGATGACGCCGACGAAGTGACCGTCGACAGCATGGTCTTCGCCGACCTCAGCAGCATCGCCGCCAGCGGCAGTGCCGACAGTGTCAGCGGCGGCGCCAACTACGGCTGGAGCCTGACCGCCACCGACAACCAAGTGGTGCACAACGGCGTCACCATCACCGGCGCCGAAGCCCTGAGCGGTGGCGACGGCAGCCTGAGCAGCAGCGAAACCGACAGCTACAGCTTTAATGATGACGCCGACGAAGTGACCGTCGACAGCATGGTCTTCGCCGACCTCAGCAGCATCGCCGCCAGCGGCAGTGCCGACAGTGTCAGCGGCGGCGCCAACTACGGCTGGAGCCTGACTGCCACCGACAACCAAGTGGTGCACAACGGCGTCACCATCACCGGCGCCGAAGCCCTGAGCGGTGGCGACGGCAGCCTGAGCAGCAGTGAAACCGACAGCTACAGCTTTAATGATGACGCCGACGAAGTGACCGTCGACAGCATGGTCTTCGCCGACCTCAGCAGCATCGCCGCCAGCGGCAGTGCCGACAGTGTCAGCGGCGGCGCCAACTACGGCTGGAGCCTGACCGCCACCGACAACCAAGTGGTGCACAACGGCGTCACCATCACCGGCGCCGAAGCCCTGAGCGGTGGCGACGGCAGCCTGAGCAGCAGCGAAACCGACAGCTACAGCTTTAATGATGACGCCGACGAAGTGACCGTCGACAGCATGGTCTTCGCCGGCCTCAGCAGCATCGCCGCCAGCGGCAGTGCCGACAGTGTCAGCGGCGGCGCCAACTACGGCTGGAGCCTGACCGCCACCGACAACCAAGTGGTGCACAACGGCGTCACCATCACCGGCGCCGAAGCCCTGAGCGGTGGCGACGGCAGCCTGAGCAGCAGTGAAACCGACAGCTACAGCTTTAATGATGACGCCGACGAAGTGACCGTCGACAGCATGGTCTTCGCCGGCCTCAGCAGCATCGCCGCCAGCGGCAGTGCCGACAGTGTCAGCGGCGGCGCCAACTACGGCTGGAGCCTGACCGCCACCGACAACCAAGTGGTGCACAACGGCGTCACCATCACCGGCGCCGAAGCCCTGAGCGGTGGCGACGGCAGCCTGAGCAGCAGTGAAACCGACAGCTACAGCTTTAATGATGACGCCGACGAAGTGACCGTCGACAGCATGGTCTTCGCCGACCTCAGCAGCATCGCCGCCAGCGGCAGTGCCGACAGTGTCAGCGGCGGCGCCAACTACGGCTGGAGCCTGACCGCCACCGACAACCAAGTGGTGCACAACGGCGTCACCATCACCGGCGCCGAAGCCCTGAGCGGTGGCGACGGCAGCCTGAGCAGCAGCGAAACCGACAGCTACAGCTTTAATGATGACGCCGACGAAGTGACCGTCGACAGCATGGTCTTCGCCGGCCTCAGCAGCATCGCCGCCAGCGGCAGTGCCGACAGTGTCAGCGGCGGCGCCAACTACGGCTGGAGCCTGACCGCCACCGACAACCAAGTGGTGCACAACGGCGTCACCATCACCGGCGCCGAAGCCCTGAGCGGTGGCGACGGCAGCCTGAGCAGCAGCGAAACCGACAGCTACAGCTTTAATGATGACGCCGACGAAGTGACCGTCGACAGCATGGTCTTCGCCGACCTCAGCAGCATCGCCGCCAGCGGCAGTGCCGACAGTGTCAGCGGCGGCGCCAACTACGGCTGGAGCCTGACTGCCACCGACAACCAAGTGGTGCACAACGGCGTCACCATCACCGGCGCCGAAGCCCTGAGCGGTGGCGACGGCAGCCTGAGCAGCAGCGAAACCGACAGCTACAGCTTTAATGATGACGCCGACGAAGTGACCGTCGACAGCATGGTCTTCGCCGACCTCAGCAGCATCGCCGCCAGCGGCAGTGCCGACAGTGTCAGCGGCGGCGCCAACTACGGCTGGAGCCTGACCGCCACCGACAACCAAGTGGTGCACAACGGCGTCACCATCACCGGCGCCGAAGCCCTGAGCGGTGGCGACGGCAGCCTGAGCAGCAGCGAAACCGACAGCTACAGCTTTAATGATGACGCCGACGAAGTGACCGTCGACAGCATGGTCTTCGCCGGCCTCAGCAGCATCGCCGCCAGCGGCAGTGCCGACAGTGTCAGCGGCGGCGCCAACTACGGCTGGAGCCTGACCGCCACCGACAACCAAGTGGTGCACAACGGCGTCACCATCACCGGCGCCGAAGCCCTGAGCGGTGGCGACGGCAGCCTGAGCAGCAGTGAAACCGACAGCTACAGCTTTAATGATGACGCCGACGAAGTGACCGTCGACAGCATGGTCTTCGCCGGCCTCAGCAGCATCGCCGCCAGCGGCAGTGCCGACAGTGTCAGCGGCGGCGCCAACTACGGCTGGAGCCTGACCGCCACCGACAACCAAGTGGTGCACAACGGCGTCACCATCACCGGCGCCGAAGCCCTGAGCGGTGGCGACGGCAGCCTGAGCAGCAGTGAAACCGACAGCTACAGCTTTAATGATGACGCCGACGAAGTGACCGTCGACAGCATGGTCTTCGCCGACCTCAGCAGCATCGCCGCCAGCGGCAGTGCCGACAGTGTCAGCGGCGGCGCCAACTACGGCTGGAGCCTGACCGCCACCGACAACCAAGTGGTGCACAACGGCGTCACCATCACCGGCGCCGAAGCCCTGAGCGGTGGCGACGGCAGCCTGAGCAGCAGCGAAACCGACAGCTACAGCTTTAATGATGACGCCGACGAAGTGACCGTCGACAGCATGGTCTTCGCCGGCCTCAGCAGCATCGCCGCCAGCGGCAGTGCCGACAGTGTCAGCGGCGGCGCCAACTACGGCTGGAGCCTGACCGCCACCGACAACCAAGTGGTGCACAACGGCGTCACCATCACCGGCGCCGAAGCCCTGAGCGGTGGCGACGGCAGCCTGAGCAGCAGCGAAACCGACAGCTACAGCTTTAATGATGACGCCGACGAAGTGACCGTCGACAGCATGGTCTTCGCCGACCTCAGCAGCATCGCCGCCAGCGGCAGTGCCGACAGTGTCAGCGGCGGCGCCAACTACGGCTGGAGCCTGACCGCCACCGACAACCAAGTGGTGCACAACGGCGTCACCATCACCGGCGCCGAAGCCCTGAGCGGTGGCGACGGCAGCCTGAGCAGCAGCGAAACCGACAGCTACAGCTTTAATGATGACGCCGACGAAGTGACCGTCGACAGCATGGTCTTCGCCGGCCTCAGCAGCATCGCCGCCAGTGGCAGTGCCGACAGTGTCAGCGGCGGCGCCAACTACGGCTGGAGCCTGACCGCCACCGACAACCAAGTGGTGCACAACGGCGTCACCATCACCGGCGCCGAAGCCCTGAGCGGTGGCGACGGCAGCCTGAGCAGCAGTGAAACCGACAGCTACAGCTTTAATGATGACGCCGACGAAGTGACCGTCGACAGCATGGTCTTCGCCGGCCTCAGCAGCATCGCCGCCAGCGGCAGTGCCGACAGTGTCAGCGGCGGCGCCAACTACGGCTGGAGCCTGACCGCCACCGACAACCAAGTGGTGCACAACGGCGTCACCATCACCGGCGCCGAAGCCCTGAGCGGTGGCGACGGCAGCCTGAGCAGCAGTGAAACCGACAGCTACAGCTTTAATGATGACGCCGACGAAGTGACCGTCGACAGCATGGTCTTCGCCGACCTCAGCAGCATCGCCGCCAGCGGCAGTGCCGACAGTGTCAGCGGCGGCGCCAACTACGGCTGGAGCCTGACCGCCACCGACAACCAAGTGGTGCACAACGGCGTCACCATCACCGGCGCCGAAGCCCTGAGCGGTGGCGACGGCAGCCTGAGCAGCAGTGAAACCGACAGCTACAGCTTTAATGATGACGCCGACGAAGTGACCGTCGACAGCATGGTCTTCGCCGACCTCAGCAGCATCGCCGCCAGCGGCAGTGCCGACAGTGTCAGCGGCGGCGCCAACTACGGCTGGAGCCTGACTGCCACCGACAACCAAGTGGTGCACAACGGCGTCACCATCACCGGCGCCGAAGCCCTGAGCGGTGGCGACGGCAGCCTGAGCAGCAGTGAAACCGACAGCTACAGCTTTAATGATGACGCCGACGAAGTGACCGTCGACAGCATGGTCTTCGCCGACCTCAGCAGCATCGCCGCCAGCGGCAGTGCCGACAGTGTCAGCGGCGGCGCCAACTACGGCTGGAGCCTGACTGCCACCGACAACCAAGTGGTGCACAACGGCGTCACCATCACCGGCGCCGAAGCCCTGAGCGGTGGCGACGGCAGCCTGAGCAGCAGTGAAACCGACAGCTACAGCTTTAATGATGACGCCGACGAAGTGACCGTCGACAGCATGGTCTTCGCCGACCTCAGCAGCATCGCCGCCAGCGGCAGTGCCGACAGTGTCAGCGGCGGCGCCAACTACGGCTGGAGCCTGACCGCCACCGACAACCAAGTGGTGCACAACGGCGTCACCATCACCGGCGCCGAAGCCCTGAGCGGTGGCGACGGCAGCCTGAGCAGCAGCGAAACCGACAGCTACAGCTTTAATGATGACGCCGACGAAGTGACCGTCGACAGCATGGTCTTCGCCGACCTCAGCAGCATCGCCGCCAGCGGCAGTGCCGACAGTGTCAGCGGCGGCGCCAACTACGGCTGGAGCCTGACCGCCACCGACAACCAAGTGGTGCACAACGGCGTCACCATCACCGGCGCCGAAGCCCTGAGCGGTGGCGACGGCAGCCTGAGCAGCAGTGAAACCGACAGCTACAGCTTTAATGATGACGCCGACGAAGTGACCGTCGACAGCATGGTCTTCGCCGACCTCAGCAGCATCGCCGCCAGCGGCAGTGCCGACAGTGTCAGCGGCGGCGCCAACTACGGCTGGAGCCTGACCGCCACCGACAACCAAGTGGTGCACAACGGCGTCACCATCACCGGCGCCGAAGCCCTGAGCGGTGGCGACGGCAGCCTGAGCAGCAGTGAAACCGACAGCTACAGCTTTAATGATGACGCCGACGAAGTGACCGTCGACAGCATGGTCTTCGCCGACCTCAGCAGCATCGCCGCCAGCGGCAGTGCCGACAGTGTCAGCGGCGGCGCCAACTACGGCTGGAGCCTGACCGCCACCGACAACCAAGTGGTGCACAACGGCGTCACCATCACCGGCGCCGAAGCCCTGAGCGGTGGCGACGGCAGCCTGAGCAGCAGCGAAACCGACAGCTACAGCTTTAATGATGACGCCGACGAAGTGACCGTCGACAGCATGGTCTTCGCCGACCTCAGCAGCATCGCCGCCAGCGGCAGTGCCGACAGTGTCAGCGGCGGCGCCAACTACGGCTGGAGCCTGACTGCCACCGACAACCAAGTGGTGCACAACGGCGTCACCATCACCGGCGCCGAAGCCCTGAGCGGTGGCGACGGCAGCCTGAGCAGCAGTGAAACCGACAGCTACAGCTTTAATGATGACGCCGACGAAGTGACCGTCGACAGCATGGTCTTCGCCGACCTCAGCAGCATCGCCGCCAGCGGCAGTGCCGACAGTGTCAGCGGCGGCGCCAACTACGGCTGGAGCCTGACCGCCACCGACAACCAAGTGGTGCACAACGGCGTCACCATCACCGGCGCCGAAGCCCTGAGCGGTGGCGACGGCAGCCTGAGCAGCAGCGAAACCGACAGCTACAGCTTTAATGATGACGCCGACGAAGTGACCGTCGACAGCATGGTCTTCGCCGGCCTCAGCAGCATCGCCGCCAGCGGCAGTGCCGACAGTGTCAGCGGCGGCGCCAACTACGGCTGGAGCCTGACCGCCACCGACAACCAAGTGGTGCACAACGGCGTCACCATCACCGGCGCCGAAGCCCTGAGCGGTGGCGACGGCAGCCTGAGCAGCAGTGAAACCGACAGCTACAGCTTTAATGATGACGCCGACGAAGTGACCGTCGACAGCATGGTCTTCGCCGGCCTCAGCAGCATCGCCGCCAGCGGCAGTGCCGACAGTGTCAGCGGCGGCGCCAACTACGGCTGGAGCCTGACCGCCACCGACAACCAAGTGGTGCACAACGGCGTCACCATCACCGGCGCCGAAGCCCTGAGCGGTGGCGACGGCAGCCTGAGCAGCAGTGAAACCGACAGCTACAGCTTTAATGATGACGCCGACGAAGTGACCGTCGACAGCATGGTCTTCGCCGACCTCAGCAGCATCGCCGCCAGCGGCAGTGCCGACAGTGTCAGCGGCGGCGCCAACTACGGCTGGAGCCTGACCGCCACCGACAACCAAGTGGTGCACAACGGCGTCACCATCACCGGCGCCGAAGCCCTGAGCGGTGGCGACGGCAGCCTGAGCAGCAGTGAAACCGACAGCTACAGCTTTAATGATGACGCCGACGAAGTGACCGTCGACAGCATGGTCTTCGCCGGCCTCAGCAGCATCGCCGCCAGCGGCAGTGCCGACAGTGTCAGCGGCGGCGCCAACTACGGCTGGAGCCTGACCGCCACCGACAACCAAGTGGTGCACAACGGCGTCACCATCACCGGCGCCGAAGCCCTGAGCGGTGGCGACGGCAGCCTGAGCAGCAGTGAAACCGACAGCTACAGCTTTAATGATGACGCCGACGAAGTGACCGTCGACAGCATGGTCTTCGCCGACCTCAGCAGCATCGCCGCCAGCGGCAGTGCCGACAGTGTCAGCGGCGGCGCCAACTACGGCTGGAGCCTGACCGCCACCGACAACCAAGTGGTGCACAACGGCGTCACCATCACCGGCGCCGAAGCCCTGAGCGGTGGCGACGGCAGCCTGAGCAGCAGCGAAACCGACAGCTACAGCTTTAATGATGACGCCGACGAAGTGACCGTCGACAGCATGGTCTTCGCCGGCCTCAGCAGCATCGCCGCCAGCGGCAGTGCCGACAGTGTCAGCGGCGGCGCCAACTACGGCTGGAGCCTGACCGCCACCGACAACCAAGTGGTGCACAACGGCGTCACCATCACCGGCGCCGAAGCCCTGAGCGGTGGCGACGGCAGCCTGAGCAGCAGCGAAACCGACAGCTACAGCTTTAATGATGACGCCGACGAAGTGACCGTCGACAGCATGGTCTTCGCCGACCTCAGCAGCATCGCCGCCAGCGGCAGTGCCGACAGTGTCAGCGGCGGCGCCAACTACGGCTGGAGCCTGACCGCCACCGACAACCAAGTGGTGCACAACGGCGTCACCATCACCGGCGCCGAAGCCCTGAGCGGTGGCGACGGCAGCCTGAGCAGCAGTAATAGTGACGACTTCACTATTAGTAGTGAGGGTGGCGCTGCTTTGGTTACAGTCGACAATATGGAGTTTTCTGCGCTGTTTAGCATTGCAGCATCGGGAACCTCAGACTCGATTATTGGCACAGAAAGTATTAGTAGTGAGAGTTGGACCTTAGGTCAAAATCAGGGCGATATCGCTATCACGGGTATCGACTTCAGCGGCATTGAAATGGTGGATGCTGACAACGCAATTGTTGATGCAGCAACCTATGACCAGTCGGATGTATTTGAGCTAAGTAAGTTAGGGCAAGAACTGAAGGTTCGCGGAATTACTTTCAGCTCGGTTTCCCAAGTAGCTGCTGGCACAAGTGTTGGCGACCAAATTTCAAGTGATGCAACTAGTTGGCAACTCAGCGGTGTGAATGGCGAAGTCACAGTTAACGATGTTGAGTTTAGTGGTATAGATGCAGTTGCAACTAATAATGCTCAATTACTTGGTACTGGGGCTGATGACACTTTTGAGCTAACTGATAATGGGCTTGAGTCAGCGGGTATTTCTTTTACCGGAATTAATTTAGTTACAAGTTATGATGGTGCGGATAAGTTAATTGGTACTTCAGGTAATGATCAATTTACCCTCTCTTCTGAGGGGGATATCAGCGTTGCAGGTATCAATTTTACAGGCCTGGAAATACTTGATGCCGGGACTGGAGATGACACGGTAATCGCGGATGGAGCAACCTGGACTTCTAGCGTCAATGATAATTCGCTAGTAAGCGGCGGCGCTGTGGCTACGGTTAATAGTATTTCTGTCGAGTTTGATAATCTAGAACTTGTTGAGGGCGCCGGTGTTTATGTTGGCCAAGATGTTGCTAGTGAGTACGTATTTAGCAGCTTGGATACGATGACTGTAGGCGGGGTAACCTTTGCTGGTTTGGAGAGTTTATCTGCTGGTAGTGCTGAAGATTCGCTTTATGGCGCTAATGTGGATGCAAACTGGGATATAACGGCCTCGCAAAATAGTGTGTCGACAAGCGAGAAGTCACTTTCATTTAGCGGTATAGAATTTATTTATGCTGGTACTGGAGTGGATATCTTCAATTTGTCTGGGGGGCAGCTTAACGGTATAGACAGTGGAGAAGGCGACGATGCAGTAACGCTTTCTGGCACTACTATCGATAGTATTTCGCTAGGTGACGGTGACGACTATTTACAGGTGGATACTGCGGGAGATCGTGCTGTTGCACTTTCCGGTGGCTCTGGAAACGATTCCTTCCAGTACAATATGTCGGACGATGTTTGGCAGATTTTCTCTACAGGAAATAGTGTAGGTAATTACGATTTCTCTGAATTTGAGCTGCTTGATAACACCGCGAGTAATTTATCTCTGGAAACAGACTTGAGTTTTGATTTTGTCGATGGTGGCGATTACTCTGGTCCATTTAATAGTGACGGGGCGGGATTATCTTTCCATTCTAGTGGCATACGATTGGGCTACGATGGCACTGGAGATATTAGTGTGGTGAGCAGTTCGAGCGGCACTATCGGAGGTGTGCTGAAAGCAAATCGTGCAGAGCTTACCGTTGCTGGAGATGTAGATATTGAATCTGATGTTGGTGTTCTTGGGATAGCGACCTCTGGTCCTGATGTTGATATAACTGTACTGGCTCAAGAGGACCTGGTAATTGATGAAATCGATGCTGGGCGAGGTAACGTACAGCTGGCGAGCTTAGGCTTTGGGGCACTTACTGCTGAAACCTACGGAGATACACATATTACGGCAGCCAATGTCACTCTGGGAACGGATACAGAACTTTGGAGTGTGATTGGTAGTGAGTTGATACCTCTGCGTATGGATGCAACTCAGAACGTTGAAATCGTTTCTATTTCTTATTACGAACCGGAATTTATAAGCCAGGTGCCTAGCTTTACGAGTAAGGGTGATGAACTCCAATCTATCGCTGGCGCCCAAGCGGCTCAAGGCCTCAGGTCTGCGGTGCAAAATAGTGTGGAGGACTTCACGCAATTAGATCCTGCAATTTTCAGTGCTGTTAACCCATATACGAGTGGCGTGGATGCGGTAAATTCCCCGGAGATGCGATTGAAATCTGGGGAGCTGCAACCGGCGGCGGCAGCAGTAGAGGGTGTACCTGAAGCGAACTCTGATTTTGATGCGGTGCTAGATGAAGGAGCTTCAGACTCAACAGCAGATCAATCTGATCACATAGGGCTTTCGGGCAATGCGGGCATGTAATAAGGTTAATTGAGTTTAACTTTATTTAGAAAAAGCCGGCCCACGGGGCCGGCTTTTTTACATCGGGTGTTTTATCTTTTGAAGTAATCGAAAAGAAGCGGAGTGATCTTGGCAACTGTAAAATCCACAAACAAAAAAGGCCGACTCTTGCGAGTCAGCCTTTTTGGAATTGGTGCCCAGGAGAGGACTTGAACCTCCACGACCGTAAGGTCACTAGCACCTGAAGCTAGCGCGTCTACCAATTCCGCCACCTGGGCAATTCAACGTGTGCTCCGTTGAGGACGCGAACTATAGAGATCTGCCCCCCCTGTGTCAACGGCTGCGTTGCGCTTTTTTCAACATTTCTTTCTTGGGTCGGGAAAATCGGCGAAATCGCTTATAATGCGTGCAATAGCGGCGAATTATTGACCAGGAATCCACCATCGGCGCCGCCTTTCTTTATGGCCGGATAATCTCCGGAGGTTGCCAACCCTGGCAACTGCCCAACAACGGATGCTGTTTTGACTCAAAAAAATACCTCAGACCCCTTCAATGTTGACCCTCATGCCCAGCGCGAGGCGGAGAAATATGAAAAGCCCGTGCCCAGTCGGGAGTACTTGTTACAAGTCCTTGAGAAGCAGGCGGAACCTGTGCCCTGGGAAGCGGTGGCCGATTTACTGGAAATAACCGATGAGGATCGCCGCGAAGGGGTGCGCCGCCGCTTGATCGCCATGTCCCGGGATGGGCAGATTGCCAGCAACCGCGCCGGTGATTTTGGTGTTCTGGATAAAATGAGCCTGATACGCGGCCGGGTTATGGGGCACCGGGACGGTTTTGGTTTTGTTATCCCCAGCGATGGCGGCACCGATCTTTTTTTATCCCACCGACAGATGCGCAAAGTCTTTGATGGTGACGAAGTATTAGTGCGGGAAACGCCCGGAGGTTTTCGCGGTAAACGCGAGGGCGCTGTTGTTCGGGTGATCAAGCACAATACCGAGCAGCTGGCTGGGCGCCTGTACCGGGAAAACGGTATTTGTTTTGTGCGCCCGGACAATCCTCGTATTAACCTGGATATTATGGTGGCCTCTGAGGATACCGCCGGAGCCAATCACGGCCAGTATGTCGTAGTAAAAATTGTTACCCAACCGGGCCGGGATAAAGTGCCGCAAGGTGAGGTTAGCGAAGTTCTCGGTGACCACCTTGCCCCGGGTATGGAGATTGACGTTGCGATTCGCAATTACGGAATTCCCCACACCTGGCCCAGTGCACTGACGGCGGAGGTCAATGAAATCGCCGATGAAGTGCTTGAGGATCACAAAAAATCCCGGGTGGATCTGCGCCAGCTGCCGCTGATTACTATTGATGGTGAAGACGCGCGGGATTTTGATGATGCGGTCTATTGCGAACTTTTACTCGATGGCAATTGGAAATTGCTGGTAGCCATTGCCGATGTTTCCCACTATGTACGTCCGGGTAGTGCGTTGGATGAGGAAGCGCACGGCCGTGGAAACTCGGTTTATTTTCCGGATTTCGTTGTACCCATGCTGCCGGAGAAATTGTCCAACGGCCTTTGCTCCCTGAACCCCGATGTCGATCGGTTGTGTATGGTGTGCGAAATGCACATCAACCGAAGCGGTGAAATTCAGGATTATCGTTTCTTTGAGGCGGTTATGCGCAGCCACGCGCGCCTGACTTATACCCAGGTAGGGCAAATACTCGATGAGCGGGATAACCGCGACAGTGGTGCCCGCAAGCAATTTGCGACCCTGATTCCACACTTGGATAACCTGCACGATCTCTACCTGGCATTGCGAGGAGCGCGGGAGCGCCGTGGGGCCATTGATTTTGAAACGACTGAGACGAGGATAATATTTGACGCCCAGCGAAAAATTGAGCGGATTATCCCGGTGGTGCGCAACGATGCTCACAAGCTGATCGAAGAGTGTATGCTCGCGGCCAATGTCTGCGCGGCGAGTCTGATGGAGCTATCGGAACTGCCCGCACTCTACCGGGTACACGATGCGCCCAAAGAGGAAAAACTCAGTAATTTGCGCGAATACCTGGGTGAATTGGGATTGCGCCTTCCCGGTGGTGGTGAGCCCCAGCCCAAAGACTTCCAGGACCTGATGGAGCAGATCGAGGGCCGTGCAGATGCGCATATTATTCAGGTGATGCTGCTGCGCTCTATGAACCAAGCGGTTTACCAGCCGGAGAATCGCGGACACTTCGGTTTGGATTACCCAGCCTATGCCCATTTCACCTCCCCGATTCGCCGCTATCCGGATTTGCTCCTGCATCGAGCGCTGCGCTGGTTGATACGCAACGGCAGCGCCAACCAAGCTGCGGTGGCAAAAAAAGTTCACTCTGTGCCCGGTGCCAAACCGATAGCTCGCGAGCAGATTTTGCCCTACGACATGCCGGCCATGTTGCAACTTGGGGAGCAGTGTTCCCTGACCGAGCGGCGTGCCGATGATGCGACCCGGGATGTGCTCAGCTGGCTAAAATGTGAATACCTGCAGGATCATGTGGGCGAAACCTATTCCGGTGTTATCAGTGCGGTAACCGGCTTTGGATTATTTGTGGAGTTGGATGATCTCTACGTGGAGGGGCTGATTCATGTCACCGCCCTACCCAAAGACTATTACCGCTTTGAGCAGGCGCACCAGCGTCTTATCGGGGAGCGCAGTGGCAAGCGTTATCATTTGGGTGACTCTGTCACCGTGCAGGTTGCACGGGTGGATCTCGAAGAGCGCAAGGTGGATTTCACCTTGAATGAACTGGTCCCACGCGCAAAGCGTGAGTCGAAGAAAAAGAAAGAGAGTACGCGGGTGAGTGCCCGCGCTATGGAAATGGCAGTAGAACATCAGTTGGAACGCGAGCGCCGGGGCCGCGATAAAAAAGAAAAAACCAGCAATACCAGTGCTAACCCCTGGGCCAAGCATACCGAGACCACAGCCAAGTCCTCGCCTTTCCGCAAGCGCAAGGTGGGATCAGATGAGGCTGTGCCAGTGGAGGCCAGTGTTGAAGCCCCTGTAGCAAAACCGGAAAAAGAGCCGCTCAATAGGCGAGGTGAAGGCAGGCAAGGCGAAGATGCCCAGCCCAAACGCAAGATTAAAAAGCGTACCCCGACACGCAAGGGCGGAAAGCGGCCTGCAGTGGCTGCCCGTAAAGCCGCGCAAAAGGCTGAAAACGCCAAAACCCGTTCGGGTAAACTAAAAAAGAAGAAAAAGATTTCTTCTAGCAGTAAAAAGAAAAAGTGATCGAGGAATAAATTGAGTCAGGAAGTTATCTATGGCCTGCACGCGGTGCAGGCCCTCCTAAAAGGTTCTCCGCAGAATGTATCGGAGCTTCTGTTACTGCGTGGCCGCAAGGATCAGCGCCTGCAAAAAATAATCCAGCAGGCGGAAAAAAATGATATTGCCGTGCGCTTTATCGACCGGCGAGCGCTGGATGAGAAAGTAGAGGATGGCGCTAATCACCAGGGTGTCGTTGCCATCTGTTCTGGCAAAACAAAAGTCCACGATGAGAAATTCCTGTTCGACCTGCTGAAAAAACTGGATCAGCGCGGGGAAGCACCTTTCTTATTAGTGCTGGATGGAGTGACTGATCCCCACAACCTGGGTGCCTGCCTGCGCTCGGCAGAGGCTGCCGGAGTACATGCGGTGATTGCGCCGAAAGATAAATCTGCCGGGCTGACGCCAACAGCCCGCAAAGTGGCCTGCGGCGCTGCCGAAGTATTGCCCTTTGTCACCGTGACTAACCTGGCTCGCGCGTTACAGCAGCTGCAGCAGGCGGGAGTGTGGATTTATGGTGCAGCCGGTGAGGCGAAACAGGATGTATACCAAAGCCAATTAACCGGCCCCTTGGCACTAGTCATGGGGGCCGAGGGCAGCGGCTTGCGGCGTCTGACTAGGGAACATTGCGATCATCTGATCAAAATTCCTATGGCGGGAGAGGTAAGTAGCTTAAATGTTTCTGTTGCCACAGGTGTTTGCTTGTTTGAGGCCGTGCGTCAGCGCAACGGCTAATAGTTGATCTATTCTGCGCGTGCTAGGGATGATCTTCACTGGCCGTGCAATCTAGTGGTTATAACAAATCTGGCCTCTATAAAGCTTTCCAAATAACCTCTGGATGGTGATGAAAGTATCTACCATGACTTTTATTGTTAATTGGATTCTCGAATCGCTTAGTTATTCGGAGCCCCTTAGGGCTTTCTTATTAATATTTGCTGAGATAAAAAGCAGCAATTTGACACTGCTCTAAAAGTTAAAGTGTCATGGCACTTATATCAGAGGCATAGAATGATACTAGGAAAATAATATATTTCTGAGAATGAAAAGTATTTGTGGGTGGCTGATAGTAGTACCATTTGTTGTTCTGGTAGATGTTGCTAAGTGGGCAGGTTGGCAATCGAAATAAATAATGGTAACTGGCTCTTACCTAATAGAGTAATGGTTTCTTTAAACTCATCAGTTGGGTCGTATAAATATCTACAGCTAATTTTTCCCAATTTAAGATTTAGAGAATTGCTCAATATTTAAACTTGCGGTGTTCCCATATTAGGTTGGTGAGCGGAGATTTATTTAGTTCTTTCGAAACTTTGATCCACGGGGTTACTGCAAGTCCTTACAAGCCGGGTATAGAAATACTCGGACATAAAACTTCTTTCCACATCCTTTAAGTAAATGCAGAGTTCATAGTGCCGTAGTCCAACGCCTTACTAAACAAATTAGTGTCACTTTTAACCGCTGCCAGCTGTTTTAATGATTCGCTTAAATGGCCATAGACAGATTGGAATAAAGCTGGCCCGGTACTAAAGCGCTTTATGCCTGCGGCAAAAAACTCTGATATAGGAGCAATTCCCGGAAGCAGCATAATATTGATTGGCAGGTCGATACCCGCTGCCAAACTCCTTGCCTCCTCAACTGAAGAGAGCCCAGGCACAAAGCCGCAGTCAGCACCGGAACTCTTATAAAGCTCTAACCTCTCTATGCACATATTTACCGCTTTATCACCGCTTGCGAGTGCATTGAGATAAACATCGCTACGGGCATTAATAAAAAGCGGGCGGCCGTTCAGTGCATTACGAATAGCGCCGAGCTTTTCACTGAGAGATTCGGGCGTGCCGTTACCATCTTCAATATTGATACCCACTACGCCCAGCTCCACCATTTTACAGGCCAGCTCAGCTACCTGTTTGGGGTTTTGGGAATATCCATCTTCAATATCCACACTCAGAGGTAATGAGGTCACCCGGGCAATCCGTGCGATAGCGTTCAAGTGTTCCTCAACGGGTAGCGCGCCGCCATCGGCATAACTCAGTGACCAGGCGACGGCGGCACTGCTGGTACCTACCGCTTGGGCGCCTGTGTTTTGGCAGATTAAAGCGCTGGCAGCATCCCACGCATTTGGCAGGATCAATGGGGCTGCGGCACGATGCAATTGGGTGAAGGTATTGAATGGGCTGTTGTTCATCGGGATAACCTACTTTAGCGATGTCGTTTGAGTGGTGAATTTACCGCTCAAGAGATTGGTTCACTGGCCACAATCGGAACTGAACCGTGAAAACCGGAAAGACAAATAAGATTGTTGGCTGCGATGTGGGAGGGAGGTGGAGCGGGCAGTTTTTATTAATACATGGCTAAGAAAGCTGTGAATTGCTTTCTTGGCCATGCAGGAAAGACAGAAAAAAGGAATCAGTTGAGAGCGGGATCTTTGTGTAGCCACTGCTGTACTGCCTCAACTACGGGGGCGGGATTCTTGATCCAGCTGAGGTGAGGGTTGCCCTTGGGATAAGTGGGTTTCATCTCCCGGGTTTCGCCGCCGACGATCGCCGCTAATTTACGGGCGGCCTGAATAGGGGCGAAGGGGTCGCCGTCCAGCGCAATATGCAGGGTGGGCTGGCTTGTCTTTTCCATTTGCCCAAAGCGATCCTCTGGAGCAAAGCGGCCGCTAAATATGGATCGGGCCCAGTCTTTCATTAGCCTGCGCGCTTCGCGCCAGCCGAATCCCATGCGCGCACCGGGGAAATAACCCAGCAGGCTTGAGGTCACACTGGCAATTGAGGCGAAGAGCAGGATGGCGTATTTGTGCAGACCACTCCAGCTGCGATGGTCCACATGGCCGGAGGCGATGCTGACAACCTTGGCGTTGCCAGTGAGGCCGGCGCGGGCTGCCAGGGTGCTGGTTTGACCGCCGATACTGTGGCCGAGAATCAGTGCTGGCCCCTGAGGGAATTGCTGTTCCAGCAGTTGGATTAACTGTGGGATAAACGAAAACACCAGATCGTTGTAACCGTAGTCGGCATTTCGGTGGGGGCGCGGCAGGCTCTCCCCGGTGCCGGGCAATTCGCTGATGGCGGTGTTGTAACCGAGCTTTTGCAGCTCTTCCAGAAGCAGGCGGTAGCGGTTGGCCGGTACGCCCATCGCGGGAAGTACCAATACCAGGGGGCCTTCGCCGTTGTGTACTGTGGTTACTGGTACCTGGAAGGCGCCAAATTCTAATTGGTGGGTTTGTTGGGGCATGGTACTTCTCCCTTTAACAGTCCGGCATCATAGGCGAAGCCAGCTTGCCAAACCCATGACCAGACCGAGCAGTGCTGTGTCCCAATCCGCCAAATCTCAGAGACAAGGCGAGTGGCAGGGTAGTCATTTTGATCAGCTTGCAACCGGGTGGGCGAAGGCACAGGGCCTGATGCAACTGGTTAACTTGCAACCAACCCCACAACTGCCTAGAATACGCCGCCCGCAATGGGCCCGGTTTATCCGTGCCCGTTGTACTCCTTGCCTCATCGGACTGTCCGAGAGGCTGATTAACCCGTAAGGAGCTAAAATGCGTCATTACGAAATTGTATTCCTGGTTCACCCGGACCAGAGCGAGCAGGTACCTGGCATGGTGGAGCGCTACACTGCGTCCATCAAGGAGAGCGGTGGACAGGTTCACCGTCTGGAAGACTGGGGCCGTCGCCGTCTGGCTTACCCGATCAACAAGATCCACAAGGCTCACTACATTCTGATGAACGTAGAATGTTCTGAAGAAGCCCTTGAGGAACTGACTACCAACTTCCGTTACAACGATGCGGTTATCCGTAATCTGGTAATTCGTGAAGACGAGGCGATCACTGAAGAGAGCCCGATCATGAAAGCGGAAAAAGAAAGCCGTGAGCGCAAAGCTGCCCGTGCAGAGCGCACCGAGCGTCGCGAGCGCGCCGGAGAAGAGAAAGCTTCTTCCGACGCTGCAGAAGCTTCTTCCGATAACGCTGAAAGCGAAGAGTAAGGGGATTATCAGATGGCACGTTTTTTCCGTCGTCGCAAGTTCTGCCGTTTCACCGCTGAAGGTGTTAAGCGTATCGACTACAAAGATCTCGATACCCTGAAAGCCTACATCTCCGAGACTGGCAAAATTGTTCCTAGCCGTATTACCGGTACCAAAGCCAAGTATCAGCGTCAGCTGGCCTCTGCGGTCAAGCGCGCTCGCTACCTGGCCCTGCTGCCGTACACGGACAGCCACGAAGCCTAAGCCGCAGTTTGCTTAGACTCATTAATAGAGAAGCTATCTAGATATGCGCGCCGTAGCTGAATTTATTATGCGCGGACGCGTCAGGGCGGTAATCCTCACCATGTTGGGGATTCCGCTGATAAGCCCGGCAATTCTCGCTCTGGTGAGTTTGCGCCGAGGCAGCAGTGACGGCCTGATGGTTTTGGCCTGGGCTCTGTTGCCGATTGTCGTTATGGGTATGAGTGGTCATGTACCACCACTGGTGACTGGTATATCCGCAGGCCATTTTGTTGCAGTTTTTTGCGGCGCCATGGCATTGCGCAGCAGTCGCTCCTGGGCCGCTGGCCTGGTGGCTGTAACGGCGGCATCGGCAGCAGGCATATTGCTGACCTCTCTCTTCAGTGGAGGACTGATGCAAGGGTTCTTGCAGGCAGTCGAGAATGCAGCGGAACAGCCCAATACTGTTCCAATGGATGAACTGAAGCAGATATTTTCGGGTGAATTGCAAATTACCGGTTACCTGGGCCTGATATCGGCGATGAGCGCCACATTGGCTCTGGTACTGGGGCGTTACTGGCAGGCCCTGCTGTACAACCCCGGCGGTTTCCGCCAGGAGTTCCACCAGCTGCGCCTGCCCCTGTGGCTATCAGCGACAAGCATGTTGTTGTGGGTAGTCAGCTTGGTAACCCCAGGCTACGCATTTTGGGGAGCTGTGATTGCGTTCCCGATGGTGGTAGCTGGTATTGCCCTGGTCCACTGGCTGGTTGCCAGTCGCGGTTGGGGAGTAGGTCCCCTGGTGGCGATGTACATCATGCTGGTGATTGGAGGGCTGCCCCTGGCGGGCTTCCTCTGCGGCCTGGCCCTGGTAGATAGCTGGATAGATATTCGCGGACGCTCTTCCAAATAAGCGCGCCCGCACAATACAGAAATTGAGGAAACCGAGATGGAAGTTATTCTGCTCGATAAAGTAGGCAAACTGGGCAACGTGGGTGACCGCGTTGATGTTAAAGCCGGTTTTGGCCGCAATTTCCTGCTGCCGACTGGTAAGGCAATTGCTGCTACCGCCGCAAACATTGCTGAGTTCGAAGCTAAGCGCGCTGAACTGGAAGCCGCTGCTGCCGCTAAGCTGGCTGAAGCTGAGAGCCGCGCTACCAAGCTGGCCGATCTGGTTGTTACCATCGCTGCTAACGCTGGCGACGAAGGCAAGCTGTTCGGTTCTATCGGCACTCGCGACATCGCTGAAGCGATCTCCGCTGGTGGCGTTGAAGTAGCTAAAGCTGAAGTTAAGCTGCCGGAAGGCGCGCTGCGCGAAGTGGGCGAGTACGACGTAGACGTACAGCTGCACTCCGACGTAATTGCTGCAGTTAAAGTCGTTATCGAAGCCGAGTAAGGTTTTGTTGACGAACGGTTGGTGCTTCGGGCGCCAGCCGCGCTACAATCGGGCGCTGCACCCTATCGGGTCCAGCGCCTGTTTTGTTTTTACTATCCAGTAAAGTCCCATGATCGACGAATACGCCGCCCCTGAAGAAGAGATCCACAGCGAAGAGAGTTCACCCCTGCCGCATTCGGTAGAGGCGGAGCAGTCTGTGCTCGGCGGCCTGATGCTGGACCCGGGCCGTATTGATGCCGTTGCCGAACAGCTGAGTGAAGAGGACTTCTTCAGTGCCAGCCACCGCAAGATCTTTGCGGTTATGGGCGAGCTGAGCAATGGCGAACAGCCCCTGGATATCGTTACTCTCGCCGAAGGCCTCGCCAGCCGCGACTTGCTCGGTGAAGTGGGTGGCCCTGCCTACCTGGCGGAATTGGCCGAAAATACCCCCTCCGCAGCGAATATCGTCGCCTACGCCAAGATCGTGCGTGAGCGCTCTATGCTGCGCCAGTTGATCGCCGCCGCCGGTGAGATCAGCCGCACCAGTTTTAATCCCGGTGGCCTCGCTTCCGCCGATCTGCTGCAGATGGCCGAGCGCCGCGTGGCGGAAATTGCCGAGGGGCGCGCCAAAGAGGGCGGCTTTGTCGGCGTGGATACCCTGCTGAAAAAGACCGTCGAGCGCATCGATGAGCTGTTCAAGACCGAGGGTGATATCACCGGTATCAGCACCGGTCTGAGCGAACTGGACCAGCGCACCTCCGGCTGGCAGCCGGGCGAACTGGTTATTCTCGCCGCACGTCCCTCCATGGGTAAGACCGCACTGGCATTGAATTTTATCGAGAGCGCCATGCTCTGCCAGGAGAGCCCGACTCTGGTCTTCAGTATGGAGATGCCCTCGGACAGCCTGGTGATGCGGATGTTGTCCTCTATTGGTCGTATCGACCAGGGGCGCATCAGGAACGGCAAGCTGCAGGAAGAGGATTGGCCCAAGCTATCCAGCGCCGTGCAGAAGATGAAAGGCAAGTCCCTGTATATCGACGATACGCCGGCACTGAGTCCCAGCGAGGTGCGCGCCCGTACCAAGCGCACGGTGCGCGATCACATCAACAAATTGATGCGCGAGAACCCCAAGTTAAGCCGCGAAGACGCCGAGGCCAAGAGTATGCCCGCCATGATTATGGTGGACTACCTGCAGCTGATGCAGGTGAAGGGGTCTACTGAGGGCCGCACCCAGGAGATCTCCGAGATCTCCCGCTCTCTCAAGGCGCTGGCGAAAGAATACGAGTGCCCGGTGATTGCCCTGTCGCAGCTCAACCGGGGAGTAGAGCAGCGCCCCAACAAACGGCCGATGAACTCGGACCTGCGGGAATCCGGGGCGATCGAGCAGGACGCTGACGTGATCCTGTTTATCTACCGCGATGAATACTACAACGAGGACAGCCCGGATAAAGGGATGGCCGAGTTGATTATCGGCAAGCAGCGTAACGGTGAGATCGGCACCTGCCGCGCAGCCTTTGTGGGCAAATACACTCGCTTCGACAATCTGGCGCCAGAATACTACCAGGGCGAATAAGCCTTTCTGCTAGGTTCGCGGCTGTCGAATATCCGAGCCTAGGGGAGCCACTTCTTGTTATCCGAGCAAAAGATCCGCGCACTGGTGCTGCAACGCCAATTTATCCACAGCTCTTGGACTGAAGGATTGTCGGGGTTGTTGCAACATCTTGGCGCCCTACAGTTGGATGCTATCCAGCGAATTACCCGGGCCCACCACCACCAGCTCTACAATCGCCTGCCCCGTTACCGCGAGTCACACCTGGCTGAAGCTGAAGAGCACCGCGAAATTTTCGAGTACTGGTCCCACGCCGCTGCCTACCTGCCAATGGCCCACTACCCCTATGCGCGGGTGCGTATGGATCGTATCCGCGCCGGTCAGCGCCACTGGTTTGAGAAGAATGCCAAGCTGTGTCGCTATGTTCTTGATCGTGTGCGAGAGGAGGGCGCTCTGCGGGCCAGTGATTTTGTGCGCACCAAGAGTGGATGGTGGGAGTGGTCCGATGAAAAGAAAGCCCTGGAGCAGTTGTTTCATGAAGGTGAGCTGATGGTCAGCCACCGGGAGGGCTTTCAAAAAGTCTTCGATCTCCCGGAGCGGATACTGCCAGCAAGAATCTCGACCAATGCCGCCTCGGAAATTGAGTACGGCAGCCATCTGGTGCGAACTTTTCTGGGGTGCCAGGGGATTGGCCGAGTGGAGGAAATTGCTTACCTGCGCAGGGACGACAAACCCCTTATCCAGCTGGCAATTAAGCGCATGTTGGCAACCGGTGAACTCACTCAGTGGGGGAAAGAGCTGATGCTCACCGAGCATCTGGATTGGGGGCCGGTACGACCATCGCGCAAAGTGCGCCTGTTATCCCCATTCGACCCAGTGATATTGCAGCGCAAACGCCTGCGCCGGCTGTTTGATTTTGAATATCAATTGGAGTGCTATGTACCGGCGGCCAAGCGCCGCTATGGCTATTTTTGCCTGCCGATTTTATACGGCGATCAATTCGTGGGGCAGGTGGATTTGAAGGCTGATCGGGATGCGGGTGTATTGCGGGTAGAGGCCCTGCACTGGGACAAGAAACCCGGTGTCTCGCTGGAGGCGAGTTACCACCGGGCTCTGGGGCAGTTTGCCCGTTTTCACGGGCTGGAAAGCGAAGCCGCGCTTACAGCTTGACGACTACGTAGACTTCCTGGCCATCGCGCTGGGTCGGCATAAAGTAATTGCCGCCATAGCGGTAGTACTGGATGCCATTGATAATTTCAGCGGCGTAGCCATTGGGTAGGGTTTCCACCACTTGTCCGGGCTGGAAACCCTCAGGGCCCGGGTTCGGGGTTGCAGGCACAGTAGCGGGAGCTGCTGCCGTTGCAACAGGAACGGCGACAGCCGGCGCAGGCGCTGGAACAACGGCTACGGGTGCTGGAGCTACAGCCACTGCAGGTGGTGCTACTACGACATAAGTTCGAGTAGCCGGGTGCCACTGATAGTAGGCATCGGCGTACTGGTAATAAGTAATTCCGCCTACATGGACTCTGACAGCACTAGTTGGCAGGGTGACTACCGAGGCGCCCAGAGGGGCAGCGACAACGACGTAACCACGGGGACCGTGGCGGTAGAAGTGCCCGCCATGGTAGTAAAAAGGACGTCCGCCAACTGCGACACGCACATGGCCAACGGGTAGTACGGGCGCAACAAATCCGATCGAAACACGTGGTCCGCGATAAACACCGCCACGGTGGTGGTGGCGATGATCTCCCCCGCGCTCATAACCGCGCGCATCGGCCGGTGGGCTAAAGGCAAAAGCGGCCAGCGCCAGGAACGCACTGGCGCCAATTACGACATTCAGTTTATTCACAGTCTCTCCAGCGAAGTGATTACTCACATTTGACATACTAACCCTTATCCTGACATTAAAGACAGGTTAATTGGTTAAGAATTGTCAAAGTGCCGGAGGCTGGATCAGTGGTCAGCGGTTGCGCTGAATGATTCCCATCAGCTTATACATCAGCTGTGCGGCGGCAAAATCATAGGCGTGAAAGCCCTCGATCGGTGCAAATTCCAGCAGATCGAAGCCGATAATCTCTCTTTGTCGCGCAACGGATTCGAATAAGTTGAGGGTCTGGTACCAGCCGAGACCACCGGGTACCGGGGTGCCGGTGGAAGGGAAGACCGATGGGTCCATACCGTCCACATCCAGTGTAAAGAAGACTTTCTTGGGGAAATTCTCCGGTAACTGGAATTCCTGCACATTGTTGGGCACCAGTTGGTGGGCATCCAGATAGCCCACGTTGTGGTCCTTGCGGGCCTGCACTTCCTCTTCGCAATAGGCGCGGATACCCAGCTGGAACAAGGGGACACCGGCTTCTACCACTAGACGCATCACGCTGGCGTGGCTGTGTTTGTGGCCCTCATAGCGATCGCGAAGGTCGGCGTGGGCATCGATCTGCACCACGCCAAAATCGGTTTCGCCGGCGTCCAGTAGCCCCTTGATAATACCCCAGGTCACCGAATGCTCACCGCCGATACCCACCGGCATCTTGCCAAGCGCCAACACATCTTTGGTGGCGGCGGCGATATTCTCCATCACCTGTTCTGCAGGGCCGGAAACCGAGACCGGCGAGCGGGTGTAGATGCCCAGGTCACAGGGGTTGGAGAAGTTGTCAAAAGTTTCCAGTTGCCAGGATGCCTCCAGGATGGAGGCCGGGCCCTTGCCGGTGCCGCCACCGTAGGAGACGGTTTCCTCATAGGGGATGGGGATAATGTGAAAGAGGGCGTCTTCCGGCTTCGGCTGCTCGATTTCGGAGCCGAGAAAAATGGGGTATTCGTTTTCTGACAACATCTACTGGTCCTCTGGCGGAGGCAATAACTCATTGCCTGCCGCATCTATCTCTATCGGCACTGTTTAGGAGAGGCGTTCCTTAAAATCTTCGTAGCCGAAAGTTTTGATCATCTTCAGGTCGTCGGTATCCGAATTCCACAGGGCGATAGCCGGTAGGGGGATACCGTTAAAAGTATTGGTTTTCACCATGGTGTAGTAGGCCATTTCCTCGAACACCAGTCGCTCGCCAATCCGCAGTGGTTGACTGAAGCTGTATTCGCCGATGCTGTCGCCGGCCAGGCAACTCTGTCCGCCCAGGCGATAGGTGTGGGGTAAGTCACCGGGGCGAGCGGCACCGGTAATTTCCGGTCGGTAGGGCATTTCCAGCACATCAGGCATATGGCAGGTGGCAGAGGCGTCTAGGATGGCTTGGTTTTCACCGTTCCAGGCGATATCCACTACCTCAGCCACAAGGACTCCGGCGAACAGGGAGATGGCCTCACCGGGTTCCAGGTAGACCTGTACATTGTGCTTGTCGGAAAAGCTACGCACTGCTTCGACCAGCTCATCCACCTGGTAATCCCGGCGAGTAATATGGTGGCCGCCGCCGAAATTAATCCACTCCATTTGTGGTATCAGATCGCCAAACTTCTCCTCCACGGCAGCGATCGTGCGCTGCAGAGGTTTGAAATCCTGTTCACATAACGTGTGGAAGTGCAGGCCGCTGATGCCTTCGAGGGACTCCCCTTCAAACAGCGAGCGCACGATGCCCAGGCGCGAACAAGGGGCGCAGGGGTCGTAGAGATCGGTGTGGCCCTCGGAGTGCTCAGGGTTGATACGCAGGCCAAAACGCAGCTCTGGCCGCTGCTGTTGCATATCCAGGCACAACTCCCGAAAACGCTTCCACTGGGAGAAGGAATTGAAAATTACATGGTGGGCAAATTGCAGTATTTCCCGCAGTTCCTCATTCTTGTAAGCCGCACTGAAGACATGAACTTCCTTGCCTTTGTCGCGACCGCCGTACTCTTCGAACCCCAGTTTGGCTTCGTGCAGGCCACTGGCACAGGTCCCGGATAGATATTCAGCCACGATGGGCCCGGTGCTGAACATGGAAAAGGCCTTGAGCGCTGCCAGTACCTTGGCACCGCTGCGTTCCTGTACATCGGCGAGCAATGCCAAATTATTGCGCAGGGCAATTTCATCGATCACAAAACAGGGAGAGGGAACGCGGTAGGGATCGAAGCTGCCGAAATAGTCAACGGGGGGAGTGAGGTCCATGGTGCGTTATATCCTGGTGCGGCGGGGCGGGCACTGGAGTCCGCCCCGCTAGGTCGGGAAAGAAGCGATTTACTGGAAGGGCTTATCCAACCAGGTTTCCTGCCAGGGCAGGCCGTACTTGTTCAGGTCATCCATAAAGGGGTCTGGATCCATCTGCTCCATATTCCACACGCCGGGCTTCATCCACTTGCCTTCCAGCATCATCTTGGCACCGATCATGGCCGGTACGCCGGTGGTGTAGGAGATCGCCTGGGATTGAACTTCCTGGTAGCAGTCCTGGTGGTCGCAGGTGTTGTAGACGTAGTAGATTTTCTCTTCGCCGTCTTTGGTGCCACGGATAATGTTGCCGATGCAGGTCTTGCCTTTGGTCAGCGGGCCGAGGCTGGCGGGGTCTGGCAGCAGCTCTTTAAGGAACTGGATAGGTACAATTTGCTGGCCCTGGAATTCCACCGGCTCAATGCTAGTCATTCCGACGTTTTGCAGAACTTCCAGGTGTTTCAGGTAGCTCTCGCCAAAGGTCATCCAGAAACGCGCGCGCTCAATTTCCGGGAAGTGCTTGGACAGGGATTCCAGCTCTTCGTGGTAGAGCAGGTAGATATCCTTATCGCCAATGCCTTCGGGGAAGTTGAATACGCGTTTCTCTTCCATCGGCTTGGTGGTAACCCACTGGCCATTTTCCCAGTAGCGACCGTTGGCGGTGATCTCGCGGATATTAATTTCCGGGTTGAAGTTGGTGGCGAACGGCAGGCCGTGGTCGCCGGCATTACAGTCGAGAATATCCAGGGTGTGGATACGATCGAAGTGGTGCTTCTTGGCGTAGGCGGTAAATACGCTGGTGACGCCGGGATCGAAGCCGCTGCCCAGCAGTGCCATCAGGCCGGCTTTCTCAAATTTCTCCTGGTAGGCCCACTGCCACTTGTACTCGAACTTGGCCTCTTCCGGCGGCTCGTAATTGGCGGTATCCAGGTAGTGCACGCCGGTTTCCAGGCAGGCATCCATAATGTGCAGATCCTGGTAGGGCAGGGCCACGTTGATGACCAGGTCCGGCTTCACTTTTTCGATCAGCTTCACCAGTTCAGGCACATTGTCCGCATCTACTTCAGCGGTGTCGATTTTGCGCGGCAGCATAGCGGCAATCTTGTCGCACTTGCTTTTGGTGCGGCTTGCCAGGGTGATATTCTCAAATACCTCAGCAACCTGTGCGCACTTGTGCGCAACCACCTGGCCGACACCGCCGGCGCCGATGATCAGTACGTTGGCCATAAAGATCTCCTTAATCTGCGGCTTTTATTGCCGCTATCTTTTCAAAGGCGCTGGCGCCTTATTATTCAAACTTACTTTTCGAAATAGGTGTAACCGCTCATGCTGGCGGTATAAGTCTGCAGAATCTGCTTGCGCTGGGCAGCGGTAATCAGCCCCTGTTTCACGGCGCGTTCCGCCAGGCGGCGGAAGCGCTCGAACAGCGCCTTGGGTTGATATTCTACGTAACTCAGTACATCGGAAATACTGTCGCCGTGAATCTCGTGGCTGAAGTCGATGCTGCCGTCTTCCTGAATGCGTACGCTCACGACATTGGTGTCCCCAAACAGGTTGTGCAGGTCGCCCAGGGTTTCCTGGTAGGCGCCGATCAGGAAGGTGCCGAGGATATAGTCCTCGCCATCTTTTAGTTCGTGCAAGGGCAGGGTTTTCTGCTCTTTTTCCCGGCCGATAAAGCGGTCGATCTTGCCGTCACAGTCACAGGTGATGTTGGCGATGATGGCGGAGCGCGTCGGCGCTTCGTCGAGGCGGTGGATCGGCAACAATGGAAATACCTGGTCGATAGCCCAGATATCCGGCACCGATTGGAATACGCTCACATTGGCGTAGTAGATATCCGACAGTACCTCCGGCAGAGCTTGCAGATCTGCGGGAATCTCTTCGGCCTCATCGAGTAATTTGCGAATATCCTGGGCGCCCTGCAGGAACAGGTTTTCCGCATTGGCGCGTTCGCGCAGGCTCACCTGGCCGTGCAGATACAGAGAGCGCACTTCATCGCGGTAGTAGAGGGCGTCGTTGTAGCTCTCCTGCAGGTTTTTGGGGGTGATACTGCGCACTGCGTCCTGCAGGTTGAGCAGCATCTGGTGGTCGCCTTCGCTGATCTTGGTGTGCTCCAGCTCCACCGGCTCGAAACGGGTAGTGTCGAGAATATCGAATAGCAGTACAGAGGAGTAGGCTACAGTGGCGCGGCCGGATTCGGTGATAATCACCGGATGTTCGACTCCCTCGCTATCGAGGGTGCCCATAATGGCTTCCACTACATCGACACAGTACTCGTCCAGGGAGTAATTCTTTGAGTGGGTGTAATTGGTCTTGCTGCCATCGTAATCCACCGCCAGGCCACCGCCCAGATCCAGGTAGCCCATGGGTGCGCCTTCTTCCACCAGATCGGCGTAGTAGCGGCAGGCTTCCAAAACTCCGGTGCGGATGTCGCGGATATTCGGTACCTGCGAGCCCAGGTGATAGTGCAACAACTTGAGACAGTCGAGCATATCGTGGTTGCGCAGTTGATCGACCATGGCGATCAGGTCGTTACTGCCCAGGCCGAAAATACTGCGGTCGCCACTGGTCGCATTCCAGTAGCCGCCCACCTTGGAGGCGAGTTTTACCCGTGCGCCGATATTGGGGCGCACCTGCTCGCGCTCGGCGCAGCGGATAATGGTCTCCACTTCCGAGGGCGTTTCCACAACGAAGAAAACCTGTACGCCCAGGCGTTGGGCCTGCAGTCCGAGGTTGATAAATTCCTCGTCCTTATAGCCGTTGCAAACGATCAGGGATTCGGTGTTATCCAGAATGGACAGGGCAGCGATAAGTTCTGCTTTACTGCCCGCCTCCAGGCCGTGGTTAAAGCGGCGTCCGGCATTGGCAATTTCTTCAATGACCTGACACTGCTGGTTCACCTTAATGGGGAACACGCCGCGAAAAACATTGCCGTAGCCGCAATCGTCGATAGCGCGGGCAAAAGATTCGTTAATCCGGGCGATCTGCGCTTCGAGTAAATTCTCAATACGCAATAGCAGGGGCATACCCAGGCCGCGCTCGGTGGCGCCTCGGGCAATGTCCATCAGCGAAACACTGTGTGTTACCCCGTTGGGGCCGTCGACTTGCAGTGAAATTTCACCATTTTCGTTCAAATCGAAATATCCGGCGCCCCAATTGCGGATGCCGTAGAGTTCGGCCGAATCTTCGCAAGTCCAATCTTTTACTTGTTGCTTCTTCATGGCGCCTTTCTGTTGATATTTGGCGGGCGCGAATCTTGGGCCCAGCAGGGCCGGAAAGCAATAACTATAGATAAAAAAACGCTAATTTTTGCGCACTGAAAAGTAAATGGGAAGTGAGTGGGTGGCCAACTCTTTTGCACTCTGCGACAGGGGGCTGAAGAAGGTGATTGATCTGCGCAAATTTGAGTAAAAAAAGGCGGCCCGAGGGCCGCAGGGAGGGGGGATTGAGTAATCAGTAATAGGTCGGCTTGGGGACAACCCGGTAGCCGCGGTGGCTGTGGTCCCAAAGGTAGTAGGTGTCATAAGCCACGTAGTAATTGTGTCCACCGGCTGCCACGGTCAGTGCTGATGCTGGCAGGCTGTGCACGATAGCACCGTGGGGGGCCTGGGCTACTACGTAGCCGTGAGAAGCCGGGCGATAAAAAATTCCATCGCTATAGTAGAAGCCCGCTGTTCCGATACTGATACTGACGAAATTACGCGGCAGGTGGCGCCAGCGGTAGCCATAACCGTAGTGCGAGGGACGGTAGTGGGGGCGGTGGCCGCGATAACCGTGGCGGTAAACCGGTCTGTGTGCCGCGCGATATTCGTGGCGGTGGCCCTGCTTGTGGCCTTTCCTATGCCCTTTGTTATAGCCTTTGTTGTAGCCCTCTTTATAGGCGTGGCGAACTTCGCGGCGGTGCTGGCGCTCCTCTCTGCGTTCACGTCTGCGCTCTTCTTTCTTGCGCTCTTGCCTGCGGCGTTTCTTTTCCTGCTGGCGGTCGTGATGCTTGTCGTGCTGTTTCTTTAAGTGGCGCTGCTCGCGTTCGGCTCTTCCATATTTGTGGTGGTCGTCCATGGCGCGCTGGTGTCCGCGATGTGACTCGGACAGGGCGGGTGCTGCGATCAGCAGCAGACTTAGGGTGGCGATGGCAGTAGTGAGGTGTTTCATAACATCTCTCCCGAGCGTGGGGCTCTTTTCTTTCAGATCAGGTCTTTTGTGTATCTTGGCGTGAAGTTTGCCCTGGCGGGTCTGAACACTTCCTGAACTGAATGGGGTAAAATTCGGCGGCAATCGACGGCGTAGATTGTGACTAATAGTTCAGGTATGGGCAGAGATTGTCTGGCGGGGCCACAGGCTGGATTCTGCGGCGAAATCTTATTGAGAGCGGCAATTTTGCTATGTTGAGACACCTGGTCTCAGCGAGTATGATGCCGCGCTGATTCATAGTGAGCGGTAGCAAGATGCAAGTCTTCCACCACGTAGCAAGTCTGCGCGAGGCGCTGGCCCAGGCCCGCAAAGACGGCAAGACCGTCGGCTTTGTGCCAACCATGGGCAATCTGCACGATGCCCATATAGAGCTGGTCAAAATCGCCCAGCAACACTGCGATCTGGTTGTGGTATCCATCTTCGTCAACCGACTGCAATTCGGTTTGAATGAGGATTGGGATAAGTATCCGCGCACTATGGAGCGGGATATGGCCAGCCTGCGGGAAGCGGACTGTGACTTCCTGTTCCATCCGGATGAGAGTGAGATTTACCCCAACGGCATGGACCAGCAGACCCGCGTGGTTTGTCCGGCGATGACCGATGTCCTGTGCGGCGCCAGCCGACCGGGTCACTTTGAAGGGGTCACCACCGTAGTTTCGAAGCTTTTCAACATTGTGCAGCCGGATAAGGCTATTTTCGGGATTAAGGATTTCCAGCAGTTAGCAGTGATCCGCCGTATGGTGGAAGACCTGTGTATGCCGGTGGAAATTGTGGCGGCGCCGGTGCACCGTGAGGAAGATGGCTTGGCAATGAGCTCTCGCAATGGTTATATCACTGCGGAAGAGCGACCGAAGGTTGCTGTACTCAACCAGTTACTTAACTGGGCTAAGGATGAAATTGTGGCTGGACGCCGGGATTTCGCCGACCTCGAGACAGAGGCGCGCAAGCGAATTGAAGAGAGTGGCTTTCGAGTTGACTACTTCTCCATCTGTTACAGCAAGGATTTACAGCCAGCGGCAGATGACGATAAAGAAATCACGATCCTGGGAGCTATGTACACCAGTGCAGCGCGCCTGATCGACAATGTTTCCCTGGAACTCTGAGGGGCATCCAACTATGCAAATTGAAATGTTGAAGTGCAAGTTGCACATGGCCGCAGTGACTCAGGCCGAACTCTGGTATGACGGTTCCTGTGCAATTGATGAGGACCTGGTAGAACTGGCTGGCCTGCGCGAATTCGAGAAGATCGATATTTACAATGTGAGCAATGGTGAGCGCTTCCACACCTATGTGATCCTCGCCGAGCGCGGTTCCGGTATTATCTCCATGAACGGCGCCGCTGCACGTAGAGTGCAGGTGGGTGACCGCATTATTATCGCTTCCTATGCGCAGATGACAGAGGGCGAAGCCGATAACCACAAGCCCAAGCTGGTCTACCTGGATGAGAACAACAAAGTAGAGCGCAGCACTAATACGATTCCGGTTCAGCTAGCCGAAGCCTGACTCTTCTCGCTACAGGGCGTTGTGCCCTGTAGCACTCCCGCCACTTATTGACCAGACATTAATAACACTTCCTGATTAAACCTCTTTTCCAGGTAGGACTCGTCCAGGGTGTAGTGCCAGAGGTTTTTCTTTTGTCCTTTAGCTAAAGCGATTTCGCCGATTCTGCCAGGGTTATATTTAATCGGTTGGGCGAGTTGGTATTTGGCGATGGGGTCCCGATAGGCCTCCTCTAAAGGAATTATCCCCCAGCCTTCCTTCCTCAGTCGTTCAGCCAGATCACCAATAAACAGGGCTGAAATATCCATTTCATGCAACAGTATGACGTGCTTTGGGGAGCGCCCGAGATATTTAATTGCCATATCGTCGTAGTACTTAATGCTCGCCATAAGAACGTCGACATAAAAGTTGGAGAGTCTTTCCATATCAACTGCTTTCCCATCTTTTACTGCCGTTTGGAAAAGTTCTTCGATATACCAGTCGTAGTTATTTAAGGTGATATAGGCGTTTTGATAGTTATTTTTCTGTAGTAGATCCCGGATACCATCGCGTTTTTCGACAGTTTCTCCCTCGCGCAGATAGGGAAAGCGAAAATAGGGTTTAAAGTTGTCAAATTGTTGAAGCAGCTGGTGGGCCTGCAAAAAATCCGCTTGATAAGTGGATAGCCCTGTTTCCAGAAAATTGGGATGGCTATGGGTGTGATTGCCAATAATATGCCCAGCCTTATCGTAGCGGTTCATCCGCTCCAACCCTTCCTTATCGAAGGATTGAGTATTGGAAAAGAAGGCTACTTTGCCAACTTTATATTCTTCTAAGTTTTCAATTAACGTTTTAGCCCGCGTTGGTCCATCAAAATAACCATCGGCTTTACGTGGGGCATCATCGAAAGTAATTGCCAGTTGTTTGGCGCTAGTGACTGGGATTGCCAACAAGTAAATTATCAATAATATGACTGAACGCTGCATGGTTTATTACTCTAATGAGTTTATTTACGAGCTGTTCGCCAGGCTAGGATTTAGTTGTCCTTCTATTCAGGTTTTCTGTCTTAATTTACTGGTCAGAAAACCTGCGTTGTCCAGTAGCCTAGGCTCAGTTGCGGTAGAGTTCGGCTTCCTATTGTGTCCACTATAGCTTCAGATGTATATGGCCAAAATACTTGTTAGTTCCTGCCTTTTGAACTGCGCCGTGCGCTATGACGGTAGTAGTGTTGAGGCCAATAGCGATGATTTTGAGTGGCTTGTGGATACTCAGGAAATTGTTTCCTTGTGTCCGGAAGTGGCGGCGGGATTGCCTATTCCGAGGGTGCCGGCTGAGATCTATGGCGCAAATGGAACAGAGGTGTTAGATGGAACTGCTGGGGTTATAGGTAGTGATAGAACAGATCTAACTGAGCAATTTATGCTGGGGGCTAAACTGGCTCTCGAATTATGCAGGAAACACAATATCCAGTATGCAGTGCTTACGGAAAATAGTCCCTCTTGCGGAAGTAACTATATTTACGATGGCAGTTTTTCAGGGACAAAAATAATGGGCTCTGGTGTTGTGTCTGCGCTTCTTCAAAGGATGGGAATAAAAGTTTTTAGTCAACATACTGTTGGGCAACTTAGAGACTTGATAAGTGTATCCAGAGCTAACTAAGTTGTTAGCATCAATAAAATTAGATCGGTAAAAAGGGCATTGGTCACAGTTAGGCCCTATAGGTTGATTAATACCAGCGAAGCCGGTGGTTCTCAGATGTCAGTACGATTAGCGCAGTGTCCCTGAAAATTCTCCTTTTGTGACGTAGCACCCAGCCTGTTAGGTTTTGTCATTTTTAGGGTCCAGATTGGCAGTGACTGCTGTGGCAATAAACAGGTAAGACTGAATACCCTGTTGGCTATTTAAATGGCTGCAGGAGGCAGTGGTGGAAGGCAAGTTTTTTAAAGCCGATAGCAAGTTTATCAAAGCCGCATTGGTACTGGCGATCAGTTCCGCGTTTTATGGCTGCAGTGGTGGCAACGGTGGTGGTGAAGATCCTGCGCCTGTGGATACCATTCCGCCGAGCCTGACACTGACTCCCGCCAGCGGGGCCTCTATTGCAGCAACCGACACCCTACTGCTGGATTTTAGCGAAGCGGTGGCATTGGAGGATGTGTCCCTAAGTGGCGCCATGCAGGAAATGGGAGAGCTCTCTCAAGTCGATCAGGACACCCTGATCTTAACCCCGATAGCGGAGTGGGCAAAGGGGCTAGAACTCTCCCTGACAATTGCCGCGCAGGATGCAGCCGGCAACCAGATGGCAGAGGTTGATGCTCACTATACCGTGGATGAAATTGCCCCTTCCGTAGTCAGTGTATCCCCAGCACAGGAGCGTTTGGAGAAGGATGGCGCAATCACGATACAGTTTTCCGAGTCGATAGATCGCGACAGCCTGCAAATTAGCGGTTCCTTGCTGGATGATGAATACACTCTGACCTGGTCCCAGTCGCGCTTTAATGACGACACCTTGGTGATAGCTCCCAAGAGCCGCTGGCTGTCCGGGCAGGATCGCAGTCTGCAACTTGAAGCCAAAGACCTCGCTGGCCTGGATATCCCCGCTGAACAGCACAATTTTACTGTGCCATTGTACTTTGAGAATTTTGACAGTGCGCAGGTCGTGATAGGCCAGGATGATTTTTCCAGTACTTTGACGGCCATCAGTGCAAAAAATCTTGGCGAGGGGCCCCTGGGTTCCGGTGCCGTTACTGATGAGGGGAAGTTGTTCGTACCCGATTATACAAATAATCGGGTGTTAATTTTTAATTCGATCCCCACAAGCAATGGAGCACCGGCCAATGCGGCGCTCAATAAAGATAGTCTCGACGATATCAGCGTGGGAGATTTTGGTCGCGGGCCCACAAATATCAGTTTTGATAGCGGAAAACTTTTAATAAATTATTTTTTGGGCCCCGAGTACCACAGTATTTATGTTTACGATACTATTCCCGAAGATGGTCGGGCACTGCCTAGTGCCAAACTATCGAAGGACAACTGCCAGGGTAACCACTCCATATATACCAGTGCGATGATTGCGGAGGGGCGCGTATTCGCGGCCTCGTGGTCTAAGGCTCGAGTGGTGGTATGGGATGACTTGCCCTCAATGGAAGATGCGGCACCGGATTGGCTGCTGGGCCAGTCCACACTGGATAATTGCACCCCTAACGACCATGAGCAAGATGGCTCGACTGAGCAGGTCAGTGCTCGCACATTGGCTGCGCCCGGAGATGTGTGGAGCGATGGAGAAAAGTTAGCCATCACCGACTCAGAAAATAACCGGGTACTTCTGTGGAACTCAATGCCTACTAGTAGCTTTGCTCCGGCGGATATAGTTCTGGGGCAAGCAGATTTTGTCAGCAATGAAAGCCAGCCCCCAAGTCGAAAAACCCTGAGTTTATTCGAACGGGGTATCTGGTCGAACGGCATTCAGCTATTTGTAGCGGACAGTGAAAATCACCGAGTATTGATCTGGAACCAGTGGCCACAGGAAAATTTCGCTCCGGCAGATGTTGTCTTGGGTCAGGAAGATTTTGATCGCAGTGCCTTCAACGACAGCAACCAGAATGGGGTTGCTGACGAGGGGGAGTTGCCAAGTGCTGCTACGCTGAAATGGCCCGACGGAATTACCGCTTATGAAGATAAGTTGATTATCAACGACTCGGGTAATAACCGCTTTCTTATTTTCCAATCTCGCTAGTTTTTTCTGCTAAATGTACCGGGCTGGTAACCCGGTACAGGCAAACTTAAGTTGATTTGTTTTCTATTGTTGCGGTCTGGCCCCAGCACAATATTAAATACGCAGTACTTACGGAAAATAGTCCATCATATGGTAGTGATTATATTTACGATGGTAGTTTTTCTGGTGCGAAAATAGTTGGTTCTGGCGTTGTGTCTGCGCTTCTAAGGAGGGAGGGTATAAAGGTATTTAACCAGAATATTGTGGGCAGGCTTAGAAAACTTTTGGAAGTATCCAGAGATAAATAAGTTTTCCAGATATATAGTCATATTAAAGGTAGGTATAAAAGTGAATTCTAAAGTTATCAATTTTAAAGAAAAATTAAACCTGTTCTCGGAGCACTGGTCCCCTAAAGTGATTGCCGAGATGAACGATTACCAGTTTAAACTGGTTAAGATCCAGGGTGAATTTACCTGGCATGATCATCCCGATACCGATGAGGTGTTTGTTGTAGTTTCCGGGCATATGCAGATCGAGCTTCGCGATAGTGTCATATCCCTTGGACCTGGTGAGATGACGGTAGTACCAAAGGGTGTGGAGCATAAACCCAGAGCTGAACAGGAATGTGAAGTACTATTGATTGAGCCTAAAGGGGTCGTTAATACGGGCGATGCCGGTGGAGATCTAACTGCGAAAAATGATGTCTGGATCTAAGTGATTGAGCTGTTAATCAACTTTCTTTTACTGTTTGCTTGTCTGATTAACTTGCACCTTTCAGGGCCTGCGTTGGATTGTCTTCGCCCCATGCCAAATTTTGAGATGAGGGGACTGTTTCGCAGCGGCTATGTTATAAAGTGACAAGAATAAAGCTCTAATAAACTCAGATTTCTCTAGGCTAGCCATGCCGCGCTAATAATAAAGGAGAAGATGATGTCTGAAGTGCATACCCGCCCAGTCTCCCCCGGTTTTGCTGCCAATGCGCTTATTAGCGCCGAAGACTACGAGACAATGTACCGCCAGTCGGTAGAGAGCCCAGAGGCGTTTTGGGCACAACAGGCCAAGGACTTTTTGCAGTGGGACAAGCCGTTCACTCAGGTTCTTGAGGAGGATCTGCACAAAGGTCATACCGCCTGGTTCTCCGATGGCCAGTTGAACGTAACTGTAAACTGCATCGATCGGCACCTGGCAAGCCGTGGCGATCAGACTGCAATTCTGTGGGAGGGAGATGATCCCGCTGATAGTAAGGCAATCAGCTATCAGAGCCTGTACGAAAATGTGTGTCGCTTGGCCAATCTGCTGAAATCCCGGGGAGTTAAAAAGGGGGATCGGGTGTGTATTTATATGCCGATGATCCCCGAGGCGGCTTATGCGATGCTCGCCTGTGCCCGTATCGGCGCTGTGCACTCGGTAGTATTTGGTGGTTTCTCCCCGGTGTCCCTGAAAGACCGTATTCTCGATTCCGATTGTCGCCTGGTGATTACTGCTGATGAAGCGGTTCGCGGCGGTAAGCGAGTACCGCTTAAAGCCAATGTGGATAAAGCGCTGGTGGACTGCCCTAATGTGCATACGGCCATTGTGGTTAAACACACGGGCACACCGGTAGACTGGGATAGCAAGCGTGATATCTGCTATGGCGAATCCATAGGTGAGATGGAGCCGGACTGCGCGCCTGAAGTGATGGGAGCGGAGGACCCGCTGTTTATCCTTTATACCTCGGGCTCTACCGGTAAACCCAAAGGGGTCCTGCATACCACTGCCGGCTATCTGCTGATGGCCACCATGACCTTCAAATATACCTTTGATTATCGCGAGGGAGAGATTTTCTGGTGTACTGCCGATGTGGGTTGGATCACTGGACACAGCTATATCGTCTATGGACCATTGTGTGCCGGGGCCACCAGCCTGATGTTTGAGGGAGTGCCCACTTACCCGGATGCTTCACGCTTTTGGCAGGTTGTGGATAAGCACCAGGTCAATATTTTCTACACCGCGCCGACAGCGATTCGGGCGTTGATGGGAGCGGGTGACGAGTTTGTAAAAGCCGCCGAGCGCAGCTCCCTGCGACTCTTAGGCACCGTGGGTGAGCCGATAAACCCGGAAGCCTGGGAGTGGTATTACAGTGTGGTGGGCGATGAGCGCTGCCCGATTGTGGACACTTGGTGGCAAACTGAAACCGGTGCGCAGATGATCACCCCATTGCCCGGTGCCATGGCATTGAAACCCGGGTCAGCCACTCGGCCCTTCTTTGGGGTACAGCCCGCGCTGCTGGATAGTGAAGGCCGGGAGATTGAAGGGGAGGGCGAGGGCTCTCTGGTGATTAAAAAGAGCTGGCCCTCCATGATTCGGGATGTGTACGGCAATCGCCAGCGAATGCTGGATACTTATTTTTCCGCATTCCCCGGTTATTACTTTACTGGCGATGGTGCCCGCCGCGATAGTGATGGTTATTACTGGATTACAGGGCGCATTGATGATGTGTTAAATGTCTCTGGACACCGCCTGGGAACAGCGGAGATTGAGAGCGCCCTGGTACTGCACAATGATACGGCGGAGGCAGCGGTGGTAGGTTATCCCCACGATATCAAAGGGCAGGGAATCTATGCCTTTGTAATGCTTAAATCCGGCCATGAACCCAGCGATGAGCTGAAGGCAGAATTAATTGAACTCTGTCGCAAGGAGATAGGGCCAATTGCCAAGCCTGACTTTATCCAATGGGCGCCAGCACTGCCAAAAACCCGTTCCGGCAAAATCATGCGGCGTATCCTGAGGAAGATTGCCTGCAATGAGTTGGACAATCTGGGAGACGTTTCCACTCTTGCCGATCCCACTGTGGTTGACGCATTGATTGATCACCGCGAAAATCGCTGACCATAGGTGTGGCGCGTGAAGGTTTTATTGGCCGGGCATAGCCCGGCCTTTTCATTGGGGCAGAGGTTAAATTCCTCCCCGATTTTTGCGCCATTTTCAGTTAAATAGACAAGTAAATGCCTGCTGCTTTGCACAGTTAGTAACCCTCTAACTCCGGATATTGTTTTCAGGGTATTTACAGTTAAGGAGATTCCGTTTGGAACAGGGACAGTACCTCTGCGATCACTACCGCTTCGCCGCCGATCAGCGCCTCAAGGTTTTTAATTTTTTTGTTGTGTTAACCATGTTTGTTGAGGGAGGAATTTTCACTGCCATGGAGAAAGACTTCCACCCTCTAATCCTGGCGTTGCTGGGAGGGTCTGTGGTCATACTGGTAACCGTATTTTGGCTGATGGACATTCGCAGCCGCCAGCTTATCAAGCTTGCTGTTCCGGCACTGAAAACCCTGGAAATGGGATTCCCTGAGGAAGCGAGAATTTTTTCCAACGATGCCATTCGCCGAGGTGACTTGGCCCGATACACTTTCGCTTTCAGGGTTTTGTTGGTGGGGCAGCTGTTCTTTGGTCTGGGCGTCGCTTCTTACGGTATTTATCACTGGTATATCGCCCCTTAATCCCAACCTTACAGTGGCGGGTATGACTGCATGAAGTGAACTACCTGCCACAACCTCCTCTTTGTCTCGCACGTCTAAAAGTCGGCGTGACTCCCCTCGCTAGGCTATCTTGCAGAAGTATCCGCTTCCCTCCCAAGGTTTATACGATGCTTGATCATATCCGCCTTTATGTGCACAGCTATGAACGCAGTAAGGACTTCTATCAGCAGGCGCTGATGCCACTGGGATACCAGTTGGTGATGGAGTTTGATGATTGGGCGGGCTTTGGTTGGGCAGATAAAGCGGAACTCTGGATTCGTGGGGGGACCAGCACCACTCCACAATTGCATATCGCCTTTCGCGCTGAAGAGCGGCAGGTGGTCAGGGAGTTCTATCGCTTGGCCCTGGAGGCCGGGGGTAAAGACAATGGCGCACCGGCTGTCTACGAACAACATCACCCGGATTATTATGCCGCCTACGTGCTTGATCCCGATGGGCATAACCTGGAAGTGGTGTGTCATTTACCGGGGGACTTACAGGAATAAGTCGATCGAGATTTGGGAGTAATTTATGAACGAGGCAACCCGAGCAAAATACCTGCCAATAGCGCTGGTCGTTGTAGGAGCGCTTTTTATTCTGGCGATTTACCCGATGATGATGTGGATTTGGCCGGAAGGGTGGGGCTGGACCCCGCGGCAGCCGGAATACGAGCAAATGATTATCGGTATTTATGTCACCTTGGGGGTGTTTTTAATACGCGCTGCAAAAAATCCCGCCGCAAATGCCAGTTTAATTTGGTTCACCATATGGTCCAGCCTTGTACATGCCGTCATTATGTTGGTGCAGGCATTGGTGGATAAAACCGAGCGAATCAATTTGATGGGAGATATTCCCGCACTTTTTTTGATTGCTGCTGTGCTTTGGTATCTTATGCCCAGGCAAAAAAAATCTGATTAAACTTTTTTCCTTTTCCGATTTCTCAGAAATTCTGAATTGCTCCTCCTGACTCATCATTATTGATCTCTGCTATAAGAGCGATAACAAGGTCTAATTTCCCGCTTATTGATCCCCCTTATAAGCTCTACTCCTGTAATAGAGATGGCAGTAGAGATAAATAATCCCATGAAATACTTACCCTTATTTGCATTAACTATCGGTCTGATAGGCGGTGCCAATGCAGAGACATTGACTCGCGATAATGGCGCACCTGTCGGAGACAACCAGAACGCACAAACTGCTGGAGAAAATGGCGGTAATTTGCTGCAAGATGTTCAACTGATTCAGAAATTGCAGCGTTTTGCCCGTGAACGTATTCCCGAGCGTGTAGTTCATGCTCGTGGAACTGGTGTTCACGGTGAATTTGTTGCGACAGCTGACCTCAGTGATTTAACCCGCGCAGCGGTGTTTGAGCGCGGTAGTAAAACGTCAGTGTTTGTGCGCTTTTCAACAGTAATCCACTCAAAAGGTTCCCCGGAAACCCTGCGCGATCCCCGTGGATTTGCCACCAAGTTTTATACGGAAGAAGGTAACTGGGATTTGGTGGGTAACAACCTGCCGGTATTTTTTATCCGCGACGCGATTAAATTCCCGGATATGGTTCACTCCCTGAAGCCCTCCCCGGTGACTAATCAACAGGACCCCAACCGTTTCTTTGATTTCTTTAGCCATGTGCCGGAATCCACCCATATGCTGAGCTGGGTCTATTCCGATTACGGAACACCGGCTAACTTGCGCCAGATGGATGGCTGGGGTGTTCACGCCTATAAATTTATCAATGACAAGGGTGAAGTGAACTATGTGAAATTCCACTGGAAAACCCGTCAGGGCATTAAAAACCTGACTGCGGAAGAGGCAGCAGAAATTCAGAGCAAGGACTTCAGCCACGCAACTCGCGATATGTATGCCGCGATTGAAAAAGGCGAATATCCGCAGTGGGATCTGTTTATTAAAGTACTGAAACCCTCACAGCTGAGCAGCTTCAATTACAACCCCCTGGACGCCACCAAAATGTGGTTGGACGTGAAGGAAACCAAAGTGGGCACCATGACACTCAATCGTGTGCCCAAAAATTTCTTTCGGGAAACTGAGCAGTCCGCATTTGCGCCAGCCAATATTGTGCCGGGTATTGAGCCTTCGGAAGACCGCCTGCTGCAGGGTCGCGTGTTCTCATACTCCGATACGCAAATGTATCGCCTGGGGGCCAATCACCAGCAATTGCCTATCAACCGTCCCCGTGTTGCCGTAAATAACTGGAACCAGGATGGAGCGAGTAACTACGGCCAGCAGACTTCAGATGTGAACTATCAGCCGAGCCGCATCGATGCGCGCAACGAGGACCCTAAAGGTCTTTATAGCAACAAGGTGCTGAATGGCAGTACCCAGCAGAAAGCGATTGAAAAGAAACTGCCGTTTGCCCAGGCGGGTGCTTTCTACCGCAGCCTGAGCCCTGAAGAGCGCCAGAATCTGATTGAAAACCTCGCTGGTGATCTGGGTAAAGTGAGTGATGAAAACACTAAGCACATTATGCTGAGTCACTTCTACCGAGCGGACAAGGACTACGGACAGCGCTTAACCAAAGCAGTTGGTGGAGATCTGGATCGCGTGAAAAAACTGGCCCGGTAATTTTTACCCAAGTGCGGGGGACCTCTGTCGCCCGCTAAATTTATACAGGTGAAATTATGAGATCATTTTTATTCGCACTACTCTTTCTCACCTTGGGGGTTCAGGCAGGGGAGCCGGAAAAAACGGAATCTGATTTTACCGAGCTCTCCCAGTATTATTTTGCCGCAGCCAGGATTGGTGATACCGAGGTGCTGCGTGAATTTTCGCAAGCGGGTTTCCCCCTGGATGTACGCAGCCCGAAAGGTTATACGGCACTGATGATTGCCACTTACAACGGCAACGGGGAGGCTGTGGACTACCTGTTGCAGAGAGGTGCAGATGCCTGTGCCCAGGATCGCCGTGGCAATACTGCCCTGATGGCAGCGATTTTTCGCGGTGAGTTTGCCCTTGCACGAACCCTGCTAAAGCAGGATTGCGATTCGCAGCAGGTGAATAAGGCCGGCCATTCCGCCGAGGATTTTGCCGAAGTCTTTGGTCGTGACCAGATAGTTCGACTATTGCAGCAACAGCGGGCAAATGGCGACTAAGACAGTTTTTTGTGCGGTTGGCATTGGATGGTGTCACCGCTCCTGTCCTGCGTGAAATCCTCTTGAGTTGGCCGCTTTAGCTTGCGGCACATTTCTCAGTTTGTCCCCGCCCCCGCGACCGCGTTAGCATAGCCAGCTGCAATCCAGTTGGTACCCACTATGACCTCGAATCATCATCCCTATGAAGCCCTCACGCCGGACGTGGTGATCGACTGTGTCGAGACTACCGGGCTGATTTCCGATGCGCGCATTTTCCCTCTAAACAGTTATGAAAACCGCGTCTATCAGGTGGGTATTGAGGATGCCGAGCCGTTAATTGCCAAGTTCTATCGCCCAGGGCGCTGGAGTGATGAGCAGATAATGGAGGAGCACCAGTTCACCCTGGAGCTGGCAGAGGCCGAAATTCCTGTGGTGGCACCGATACAGTTTGATGGGCGCACCCTGATGGAGTCCGCTGGATTCCGTTTTGCGCTTTTCCCCCGACGGGGCGGTCGCCAGTTGGAGCTGGATAACTTTGATCACCTGGAGCAGGTGGGGACCATGTTGGGTCGCATTCATGCAGCCGGCAGCGCCAAACCTTTCAGCTATCGCCCATCCCTCACTTTGCAGCGATTCGCAATCGATAGCCGGGAATTTATCCTGAATGGAGACTTCCTGCCACGTGAGAACCAGGAGGCCTACGCTTCCGTCACGGGCCACATTATCGAACAGATAGCCCCGCTGTTTGAGCGGGACTGGGATGTGCTGCGTCTGCACGGTGATTGTCACAGTGGCAACTTCCTGTGGCGGGATGAGACTCCCTGGTTTGTGGACTTGGACGACTGCCTGATGGGGCCGGCGATCCAGGATATCTGGATGTTGATTTCCGGCAATCGCGCAGAGCAAACCGCCTACCTGGATGCAGTGTTGGAAGGCTATGAAACCTTCTATAGTTTTGATCCCCAGCAGTTGCAGCTGGTGGAACCTCTGCGCTGCCTGCGGCAGATGCATCACGCTGCCTGGTTGGCGCGGCGCTGGCAGGACCCGGCTTTTCCCCAGGCGTTCCCCTGGTTTAATACTGCCCGTTACTGGGCAGAGCATATACTGGCATTGCGCGAACAGCAGTCGGCGCTGCTGGAGCCCCCGTTGACCCTGGGGGCTGTGTAACATGGAGAAAGCAATAATGGATGCGACATGCACCGAGGCTGAGGCGGATCTGATTTGGGAGAAGATTCGTATAGAGGTGGCGCAACAAGTAGAGCGGGAGCCGATCCTGGCCAGCTTTCTACACGCGACCATCCTGAATCACAACTCCCTGGAGGCGGCGCTTAGCTTTCACCTAGCCAACAAGCTGGACAATGCGGTGGCACCGGCGCTGTTAATTCGCGAGGTTATCGATGAAGCACTACAAGCTGACCCTTCCATAGGGCATGCGGCGCGAGCGGATTTGAACGCAATTTACCTGCGGGATTCCGCCTGCCACTCCCTGCACGAGCCCTTCCTGTACTTTAAGGGCTTTCACGCCTTGCAGGTTCACCGTGTGGCCCACTGGCTGTGGCAGCAGCAGCGCCGCTCCCTGGCTATGTTCTTACAGCACCGTGTCTCTGTCGTATTCAGTGTGGATATCCACCCGGCTGCGCGTATGGGTGACGGTATATTGCTGGACCACGCGACCGGTATCGTTATAGGCGAGACCGCTGTGGTGGAAAACAATGTTTCCATCATGCAGTCCGTTACACTGGGCGGCACTGGCAAAGAGAGCGGGGACCGCCACCCGAAAATCCGCCACGGGGTTTTAATCGGTGCGGGCAGCAAGGTGCTGGGCAATATTGAAATTGGCGAGTGCGCCCAAATTGCTTCCGGAAGTGTGGTTCTTAAAACGGTACCGGCAAAGGTGTTAGTGGCCGGAGTGCCGGCAAAAGTTGTCGGGGCAGCCACCTGTGCTGAACCGGCATTATCCATGGATCAGTGTGCCCTGTCGCAAGTACAGAAATAAGGCTTGTCGCCCCGTAGCGAACACCGGCTGCGGGGCTGGGATCACTGGGGAAATGATGCAACGGCACTGTTCTTGGCACTATCCTTTGACCCATGAAATATAGTCTCAGCGCGAAAAATCTTACCTGCCGAAATTTGGAGGCTTATGCGGACTACCGCGCGAGCCTGGTAACTCCGGATTGCACCAAGGAAATTACAGGTATTGTCCGCAGTGATAGCGGCCTGCCTTCCATTGGGCTCAATCAGGTGATTTCCAATATGGTAATGCCGCCGCGCATTATTCAGCGTTTTGCGCTGGATTATTTTGCCGAGCGGCACAGCCCCTTCACCCTTTGGCACAGTGCCACCAAACCCCTGGACAATGACGCTTTGGATGAGCTTGGGCTAAAGCGGCGCCAGTCCCTGGTAGCTATGGCCGCCGAGATACCCCGACTCAGCGCTGCCGAGGTTCCGGTAGTGGAACAGCTGACTATTAGTGCGGTGAAAAAGGAGGCCTTGCCTGATTACGGCGCGGTGCAGGCAGCGGCGGCAGGGGAGCTGGAGGGGGCACAGTTGGCGCACTTCTATCAGGGCCTGCAGGAAATCCCCGAGCAGCGACGCGGGCGACTGAAATTATTTCTCGCTAAGCTGGATGGTGTACCGGTGGCCGCCGGTTGCCTGTTTGCGGCAGCGGATGCACTGGGGCTCTATGACCTGGTGACACTTCCGGATTACCGGGGTCGCGGGATTGGTCGGGCCCTGTTCAAGCATCTGCTAACCGCTGCCCAGGGTAGCCACCATAAAAATCTTGTAGCTTTAGTGCCGGCGGATCGTCAGCAGCTACTGCTCGATAGTGGCTTTTTTACAGTTGGCGAGGTTGCCCGCTATCAATACACTCCGGCGCCGGCGGCCGCTAAGCCAGACTGAAAGGGAAGGCGATAACTTCATCAATCGATTGGTAACCGGCTTTTAACATCAGCAGTCGGTCGACTCCCAGCGCGACCCCGGCGCACTCGGGCATGCCTTGATCCAGGGCCGCAACCAGACGTTCTTCAAAGGGGTGTACAGGGCGCTGGTTAGCACGGCGGTATTCCAGATCCTTTTCAAAGCGGCGCTGCTGTTCCGCGCTGTCGGTTAGCTCCCAATAGCCATTGGCCAGTTCCAATCCACCCACATAGGCTTCGAAGCGCCTGGCTACGGGGGTCCCCTGTTCGTCTGCCACCACTTTTGCCAGTGCCGCTTGCTCTGCGGGGAAGTCGTAGAGCAGGGTGATGCCCTCCCTCATGGTGGGTTCCAGGCGGTGGCTCATCAGCAGGTCCAGGCACTCACTGCGTTCACGGGGTACAAAAGACAATTCCATTTCCCGCTTAACGCAGGAAATCAGCTCGGCTTCGCTGGCACTGTGGGGGTCCAGTTGCAGCTCCCTTAAAAACAATTCCCGGTAACTGAGGGACTGAACCTGGTCCGTCGCCAAAATACCGCAGAGCAGCTTGGCGACCTCCTCCATCAGTTGGTGATCGTCCCAACCGCAGCGGTACCACTCCAACATGGTGAACTCGGGGTTGTGTCGACCGCCGGATTCGCCCTGGCGAAAAGCCTTGCCCAAGTAGTAGCAATCTCCGAGTCCTGCGGCGAGTAAACGCTTTAAACCAAATTCAGGGCTGGTGGCCAGGTAGGCGTTTTCGCCCCGGCATTCGGTGGTGATGGACTCGATATGGGGGTCGCTGGTGGCGCGCTGGGATAGCACCGGAACTTCGGCTTCCACAACGTTTCTTTCAGCAAAAAATGTGCGTATTTCAGCGAGTAGTGCAGCGCGTTGGCGCAGGGCTGCAATAGTGGCGGTGGGGCGCCAGGTATCTGTGCTCATGGGGGGTAGCTCTGGAGACGAGCGGCCGTAGGCCGCTCGAGGGGAGGAGGTGCTTAGTCTTCCTTGGCACGGCCCAGGTATTCGGCAGTGCGGGTGTCTACCTTGATGGTTTCACCGATTTCCAGGAACAGAGGAACCTTCACAACGGCGCCGGTAGCCAAAGTGGCCGGCTTGGTGCCGCCCTGGGCGGTGTCTCCGCGCAGGCCCGGATCGGTATCGGTAATTTCCAGGATAACGTGGTTGGGCGGAGTAACTGCCAGCGGTGAGCCGTTGTACAGGGTTACAGTGCAGATATCCTGCTCTTTGAGCCATTTTGAAGCATCGCCCACAGCATCGCTGCTGGCTTGGTGCTGCTCAAAAGTCTCGGGCTCCATGAAATGGTAAAACTCGCCATCGTTGTACAAGTATTCCATTTCGCGATCCATCACATCCGCCGCTTCCAGGCTTTCACCGGAGCGGAAGGTGCGCTCCCATACGCGACCGGTTTTCAGATTGCGAAGCTTCACGCGGTTGAACGCCTGGCCCTTACCAGGTTTGACGAATTCGTTTTCCACGATTGAGCAGGGGTCGCCGTCCAGCATCACCTTGAGGCCGCCCTTGAATTCGTTAGTGGAGTAACTAGCCATAGCAAATAGAGCCCTTTAAGTCATTTATCTATATGATTTTTAACGAGTTTTTTGTTTCTAGCCGATTCCGGCCAAGGCTGGGCTAACGCCCTCCGCTTCCGCCACAAATGGTAGCCGCAGGTAACTCGTCTGGCTGGGGAAAAGAGACTTCACCGCCAGCCCTGCATGATGGAGCGGGATTATACAGGAGGGTGGGAGCTTGAACGAATACCAGAGAGAAATGGAGGGGAGGCGTTCCGGTTGTTATAGCCAAGCTGCAATTATTGCGGCAGCCGGCAGTGCAATGGGCTTTAGCCCATTGCACAAAAGCACTTAACTTAATGGATCGTCCCCGCCGCCATAACCTTTTCTCTGCATGCGGCGCACAAAGTAAGCAAAAGTCGCTTGCGTGCGTTTTTCCTGGAGAATCCAGTCGTGGGCTTCGCGGCCCAGTTCGGGATCAATATCCTGGATGGTGCCGGCTGATTCAGCCAGTATTTGCAGTTTGGCAGCGCGCTCGCACTGAACCGCCATTACACAGGCTTCCTCTACAGAGCGACAGGCCATAATCAGGCCGTGGTGTCCCAGTAGGATTGCGCGCTTGTCCCCAATAGCGGCGGAAATCAGCTCGCCCTCGCTGTTACCCACGGGTACACCCGGCCAGTCTTTGAGGAAGGCAATATCCTCATACAACATGCAGGCGTCCATATGGGAAATCTTTAGCGTGCGTTCCAACATGGAAAGTGCACATACGTGCATGGGGTGGGTATGCACAATACAGTTCACATCGGGGCGTGCCCGGTAGATCCAGGAGTGAAAGCGGTTGGCCGGATTGGCCATGCCCTCTCCGGACAGTACTTCGAGGTCTTCGTTGACCTCCAATAAGTTGGATGAGGTAATTTCATCGAAGCCGAGGCCCAGGCGTTGGGTGTAATAAGTACCGGGTTTTTCCGCGCGGGCGGTAATTTGCCCAGCCAGGCCGGAGTCGTGACCATCGTTAAATAAAATTCGGCAAGTCAGCGCAAGCTTTTCTCTCAGAGACCACTCGGGGGTGCTGAGGTGCTGTTTCATTGCTTCACTGGCTCGCTCAACCAGTTCGTTTTTTGCCAGTGATAGTGTTTCAGCCATTGTTATCTCCAATTCTCACAGCAAGTCATATTAATTCTGCGATATTTAATAAATTTTCCTTTTTTATTTTCTTATCGCAGAATAATTTTTAAAAACCTAACTCAAAATGATTCGATTTCTGTCGAATTTATGTTGGTGGCATTTCCCTATGCCCGTGCTTTCTCCAACAACACCTGTGAGTGGGTTGATAAGTGCTTGCTCATTAAGCTGTAACAGCTTCAACTTTTTTATGTTTAGTGGAGTGGTAGGTGGTTTCAATAGAATCGAAGAATTGTAAGCGGGCCTCTACAAGGTGGCGCCCGGCTTCGAGCATTATGTCCAGTTGGCTGGGATCCTTGGAGCCAATATCTACCATAATATCGCGAATGGTTTCTGCATGGCCGTCATCACATTCAATATGCAGCAGGAAAAATTGCATTTCTGCATCGGTTACGCCGCAAGAACGGAATCCGGCAACAATATCTGTATATAAATCGGGTACCAGAGCTTCGGCTCCCAGGCATAGGGCACCTAATCCTGCACTGGCCCTGAGGTCCCGGCAGTTTTTGAACATGGTATCGATCAGGTGCTGAGTACCTGGTAAAACTTCCGCGTTTTCCAGGGTCAAACCAAAATGCTCGAGGGTTTCGCGATAGATTTCTGCGTGGGGTTTGGGGCTATCTGGTTCCAGGCCCAGCTCTTCCATTAGATTTTCGGCGAGTTCCAGGACTTCGTGGTTACTCGGGAGGTTTGCCATCATTGCACAGAGATATCTAACAAAGAATCCACTGTAGATACCTTGTTGAACCAAAAATATTTTTAATTCGTCCAGCGTAATGGAGCCTTCACGGCAACGCTTCAAGAAAGGATGTGCGCGAGTTTGCTCAATCAGTAGGTCTTTATTGGCTTCAAGCAATTCAAGCTGCATTTCCATTGGGTAATTCCTTTTTGTAATTCTAAACTTACTGTTTGAACACCTTTTAGGTGTTTTATTTATTTCTTGATAGTGCCCGCCTTTGGCGGGGTCGACAAAATGGTTTTCTTTGCCGGCGTTTAAATTAACACCGAATTATCCCTATTGTGAATAAGGGAATTATGAATTTTTTGATATTTGTTGATGGTTTTTGGAAGATGTTTTTTCTAGTGATAAAAATTTTATTAATAAATAATTTTTGCTTTGCTTTATCCTTGTTGGATTTATCAAAGAAAATGTTTTTTGCTCCCTGAATTCACTGTGGAAATGTCGACTGTGTAGATTTTCTTTATTGCAGTGGAGTGTTTTGTGGGGTAGGGGTTTTTATTGGTAGGTAGAGTGAATACTTGCTTCGCCGATAATGAGTCTACTCCTAAATTCAGGTAAAGAAGAGTTAAGGAGCCTCTGAATAACTCCATGATACCTCTGGCATGCAGAGCGGTTCACAATCAAGGCGCGGCTTCGCAGGAATGTCTAGACCTTTCAAGAAGTCGCAACGCGGAGTGTGAATCGCTCTGCAAGCCCTGAAGGGCGGGCCTTGAAGGCCACAGCTGCTGCGTTGCAGCTCTTGCAAAGGGCTACGGCCATTCGCGGCGAGCTGCGCCTAACATCTGCAGCCTTCAAGACCCGCAGAGGCATTACGGAGTTATTCAGAGGCTCCTTAAGGCTCTAGTTGCTTAAAGATACAGTCCAACTATCCGATATTTTTCCACAGAATATTGGTGAAGATTTTTTGATTATGTTTATAGGGTTTCTGCAAAAATTAATTCAGTTTATGTAATTACCCTAGGGAATCGATTTGAGGGTTCAACTAACTCACTAGACAGGGTCTAAAACAGATGCCATTTCTCTGATGGGTCTGTACGAATTCCCATGTCTACCTGGTCACGGCACCCTTCGTGGGGCATCACTGTCAGTGGTGGCGGGAGATTGCAGTGGGGGATCTGATACAATCTCTTATTTTGTAGTGTATCTCCATGATGGCGTCATCATCGGCCCCCGGTATAGAGCTTATCGACACACAGGAATCCCGCTGCTGGCAGGATGAGTTGTCTGATCTGGTCACTGATCCGGCAGAGTTGATTCAATTACTACAGCTAGACCCGCGTAAGCTCCCGAAGGCCTTGCAAGCAGCTTCTGGCTTTTCCCTGCGCGTGCCGCGCCCCTTTGTCCGGCGCATGCGTTGCGGCGATCCCGAAGACCCATTGTTGTTACAGGTTTTACCCGGTGCGGATGAGTTGGAGAGAGTGCCGGGATTTAGTGCAGACCCCCTTGAAGAGGCAGAGGCTAACCCTCTGCCTGGAGTTGTTCACAAATACCACGGGCGCCTACTACTGATCACTGCGGGCCAGTGTGCGGTCAATTGTCGTTACTGTTTCCGACGTGAATTCCCCTACGGCGACAACCACCTAACTCGCAGACAGAGCCTGGCAGCTCTAGACTACATTCGCGCGCGCACTGAGCTGCGCGAAGTGATTTTGAGCGGCGGTGATCCTTTGGTAATGAGTGACCGTCAACTGGCCTGGCTCACCGATGAGCTGGCCAAGATTCCCCATGTAGATAAGCTGCGAATTCACAGCCGCCTCCCGATAGTTGCTCCCAGCCGGGTAAACCAGAAAATGTTGGATTGGTTTACCGGTTCCCGCTTGAAGCCCGTGCTGGTGTTGCACTGCAACCACGCCAATGAAATTGATAGTGAGGTGCGGGAGTCTCTGCAAAAGTTGCGAAGCGCAGGGGTCACCCTGCTCAACCAAGCGGTGCTATTAAAAGGCGTCAATGATAGTCGCGAGGCGCTGGGTGCGTTGAGCGAATCCCTCTTTGCAGCAGGAGTACTTCCGTACTATTTGCATCAGCTGGATCGAGTAAATGGTGCCGCACATTTTGAAGTCTTTGATGCGAAAGCGCTGGAGCTAATCGAACATCTCCGCCAGCAGTTACCCGGTTATCTGGTACCAAAACTGGTGCGTGAAATCCCCGGCGTCCCATCAAAATCCCCGATCTTTGCTGAGAGTTGTTGAAACAGTGCAAAATTACTAGCTCCATTTACCTATTTGGTAGAGGCCTTTACGAGGGGATTGTCGGGTGGGTAAATATCGCCAAATTGATCTAGGCTAATTGTGTGATATCGGTGGCAGATATAGTTGGCGGATCGCCCCATTCAGCAGCTGCTATTTCACTTTATAGCGTTGAAGTTAGGGGCTCTTTAGGTTTGGATAGTTTGATTGGTGGCTTTGGCTTCGCAAATAAAAAAAGGTGGAAGCTTTTAGTGGAGAGTGTTGTGTGATTTAGGTCACAAGTACCAGTTTTATCTGCTCTTGTGCGCGATCCTCTACGCCCCCTAAAATTACCACCAGCGGTAGCTGTGTGCCGCCATTAAAAAAATAGAGCAAATAATGAGTAGCAACGACACAATACGACTTCTCCTGATTCACGATACCCCGTCGGAAGCCCAGCGCCTTGTGAGTATGCTGCACAACGCAGGCCGTCCCAACCGAGCACAGCATGTGGCCAGCGAGGCTGTGTTTAACCGCCTGCTCCAGGATAAAACCTGGGATTTAGTGATCGCGGCTGAAAGCAGTACTCAGGTGCCCCCCTCAGTGGCGTTGCGCACCATCAGCAAGCTGCAAAAAGATGTCCCGGTAATTATGCTGACCGAGCGCACCGGTGCCCAACCCGTGGTGGAAGGTTTGAAGCTCGGAGCCCGCGATGTCGTAGTGGTGGATGAAGACCAGCACCTTCTCTTTGTGATACAGCGGGAGCTGGGGGCGCTCGCCAATCGCCGTCAAGCTCGCCTACACGACAGCCGCTATCACGCGACCCTTAACCGTGCCAAGGAGCTACTCGATAGCTCTAAAGATGCCATCGCTTATATTTCTGATGGCTTGATCGTCTACGCCAATGACTCCCTTGCAGAGCGCTTTGGTTACGACTCTGGCGAGGACATCGAATACCAGCCACTGATTGATATGCTGGCTGAAAGTGAACAGGAAGAGGGGCGTGAATTCCTCAAAAGCTGCGCCATCGACAACAATGAGCTGGAGGCGAAAGAGTGGAAATTTATCGCTAAGACCGCCTCTGGCGAATCTCTACCCACTCGCGCAGAAGTACTCAGCACCACCTACGACGATGAGCGCTGTCTGCAGGTGCGTATTGCCTCGCGCCGGGGGGATACGGAGCAATTGGAAGCGCAGCTCAGCGATATCAAGAACCGCGATTCGCTGACCGGGCTTTTCAACCGTCAGCACTTCCTGCAGGTACTGGATTCCAGCATCAAATCTGCAGCGGACTCCCACAATACTGGCGGTCTGATGCTGATAGAAGTGGATCGCTTTGAAGATGAAGTGTTGAAAGTTGTTGGGGTGGCCGGCGCCGACGCCCTGCAAAAAGGTATGGCGGAATTACTCAAATCCTGTCAACGCAGTGGCGATACCCTGGCCCGGTACAGTGAAGATGCTTTCTGCCTGCTCAGCCCGAATACAACTCCGGACAGCATTGAGCAACGCGCGCAGGATATATTGAAGAAGATTTCCGACACCATTTTCGATGCGGATGGCAAAACCCTGCAAATTACCGCCTCTATTGGTATTTCCCTGATGAGTGAGGCCTCCAGCGGTGCGCAACAGGTGCTGGACCAAGCGCTATCTGCTCACAAGCAGGCTCAGGGTGAAGAAAAGAAAGGTGGGAATTTTGCGCTCTACGAGCCGGATACTGAAGGTGGCGCCGATGCCGATACCTATCACCGTGCACGAGTGGTTCAGGCGCTGGAGGCCGGCAGCCTGAAGCTGCTCTATCAGCCAATTCTCAGTTTGCAGGGAACTGGTGAGCAACTGTACGAAGTATTGGTGCGTATGCTCGATGACAAGGAAGAGCTGGCGCCGCTGGCCTTCCTGCAGGAACTCGGCGATGCGGGCCTGTCGGCGAAAATGGATCGCTGGGTAATTATTACCGCGATCAAGGCCGCCGCAGCCGCCAGGGCTGAGGGCAAGAATATTTCTTTGGTGCTGCATATCACCACTGCTTCACTGGTGGACAGCAGCTTACCCGGCTGGCTGGGGGTTGCCTTCAAAGCTGCCAAGGTTGCGCCGGGAACGGTGATCTTCCAGTTGCGTCAGGAGGATATCAACAGCAACCTGCACGCGGCCCGGGACTTTACCACTCAGGTCCAGCAATTGGGTTGTCGCGTTTCGGTCTGTCATTTCGGCACCGGACTCAATCCGTTCAAGGCTCTTGAGCATGTGAAAGTGGATATCGCCAAGATCGATCCCTCCTTCGTGCGCGAGGTCCAGGATGAAGGCGAGAGCAGTGACTCCCTGGCAGGATTGGTACAGCGCTTGGGTGAGGCGGATACCAAGGTGATAGTGCCCCATATTGAGCAGGCCAGTATGCTGCCGACTTTGTGGCAGACCGGTACTGATTATATTCAGGGGTACTATGTGCAGGCGCCGGCGGAGGATATGAACTTCGATTTCAGTCTCGAATAATTTCTCTCTGTAAGCTTTTAAAAAACCGCACCGCCTTAACAGGGGTGCGGTTTTTTATTGCCTGCAAATCAGACGTTGTAGCGGCTGCGAAGGGCGGCGATGGTATTGCGCGCTAGGGCGCCGTACTGCGGTGCCGGTGCCGGTACCAACTCATCAGCTGTGCTTTCACTCCAGGCACGCTGGATATGGTTCTGCCCCGCTTCCTGCTTATAAATCCTTGCCAGGCTGGCGTTGTAATTCTGACTGGTGACTGTATCCACGTGATACCAGTGGGCCTTGGCGCGGGAGTGGGAAACATCCATTAACAGGTAACCGCGCTGGGTGATCTCCACCCACTTGAGGTGTGGTATTAACCCGTCCATAGCAATCGCTGCAATATCCGTCAGGTGGGATTTGTCCAGGAAGCTGGAGGTTACTCCGGGAGTGACAAACTCACCGCCGAGGGCACCGCGTCCGGTCAGGCGCCCGTATTTCAAGATGCTGAAAGGATTGCTGGCCAGGTCCCAGGCCCAGGAGCTGTGGATATCTCCAGTGAGGACGACAAAATTGTCGATATTATTGTCGGCAATGTGGTCGAACAGACGCTCGCGGGATGCGGTGTAACCATCCCACTGGTCCATATTCACAGACAAATCCCGAGCCAGGGTGAGTTGCGCCATCATTACCTGTTGCCCCAATACCCGCCAGCGCACGCCATCCGACTGGGACTGGGTCAGGCTGTTGTGCAGCCATTGTTCCTGCTGGGTACCAAGGATGCTGCGCTCCGGGTCGTCGGCGGTCTGCTGATCGAACCAGTTGGCCTGCTCGGAGCGCGCGGCGATGCGGGTATCCAGCATCATCAGGTCCATCAGGTTGCCGAAACGGAAGCTGCGGTAGATGGCCCTGTCACCAAATAGATCAAAGATGCCGTTATCGCGGATGGGCATCCACTCGAAGTAGGCCTGGTTGGCTACCGAGCGGCGTACAAACCAGTCGCCCTCGCCATCTTGGACATTGTGGTTCTCAGCACCGCCAGCCCATGCGTTGTTAGTGGTTTCATGGTCGTCCCAGACACAGATAAATGGGTGTTGGCGGTGTACCTCCTGTAAATCCGGGTCGGAGCGGTACTGGGCGTAGCGCAGGCGGTAATCCTGGATATCCACCATTTCCTTGGCGGGGATTGGCTCTCGCCCCAGGCCCGTGCCGGTACCGTAGCCACCGGGTCCGTACTCGTAAATGTAATCTCCCAGGTGCAGTACCACATCCAGGTCTGCACGCAGGGCAATTTCCCGGTAAACATTGAAATAACCCATGGGATAGTTGGAGCAGCTGGTCACCGCGAAGCGCAGCTTATCCACATGGCCGATGGGCAGTGTGCGAGTGCGGCCTATGGGCGAGTCGATACCGTTAGAGTAGAAGCGGTAGTAGTAACTGGTGCCGGGTTGCAGACCGCTGGCATCCACTTTGATGGTGTAGTCCACATTAGGCCCGGTAATACCGCTGCCGCTATTGACCACCATGGCCATTTCCGGGTCCAGAGCGACCTGCCAGGTGTAGGGCACCATGGATTGGAATTCTGGATCGGCGGACGGAGTGATACGGGTCCAGAGAATTACGCGATCTGCCAGGGGGTCACCGCTGGCTACGCCGTGCTGGAAGGGCTCTTGGCCGGAACCGTAGGCTTTCAGTAGGGGCAGGGCCGCCAGGCTTGCGCCGGAAAATTGTAGAAACCGCCTCCGGGACAGAGACATGGGGTTCTCCTTATAGTGCTTGTTATAAAAGAGCCGCAGTCTGAATCTGGAAAGTGAACGATGTATTAATTCCCGGTCAGTATTTTTCTTCCCTCGCTGCTATTAGTCATGAAATTCGTCCTAAGGCGACGAAACTGAGACATTAATCTGGTTTATTGGCAAAACGCGGCATGACCGTCGGTACCCGTGGCTCGAGCGGGTGATCAGTGAGCCCCCTTACGGCGGGTGCAGAGTCCCCTGTCGTTTCTCATCTGCGCTCTGTCAGGTATCCTGTGGCGCAAATTGAAAAGCTGAACTCAGGGAGTAGACCCATGTTGCCCCGTTTACTGTGTACCAGTCTGATCGTTGGCGGCCTTGCCGTTGCCGGTGGCTGTTCCAAGTCGGAGCCTTCCAAGGCCGAAGTAGACAGTGCGAGCGCGCCGATGAAGGCGTCCGCTGTGATCGAGAAGAAGCCGGGTGTTGAAAAAGCGCCCCAGTCCGGAGTGGATTACCACTCTTTTGCCAACAGCAATGATTACCAGGTGCAACACCTGGATCTGGACCTGACTGTCGACTTCTCCCGCAAGGTTCTTGAAGGTGAAGCCAAGTTGGACTTCAAGCGTCTCAACGACAAGAACCTGCCGATGGTACTGGATACCCGCGAACTGGAAGTGGTTTCTGTATCCGCTAATGGCGCGCCAGTAAAATTCTCCATGGGCGAGAAAGACAGTCACCTGGGCACTCCGCTGAATATTGAGCTGCCGGAAGATGCCGACAGCATTACTATCCGCTACCGTACAGCGCCGGGCGCCTCCGGCGTTCAGTGGCTGGAGCCTCAGCAGACTGCGGGTAAAAAGCATCCGTTCCTGTTTACCCAGGCCCAGGCGATTCACGCGCGCAGCTTTATTCCGCTGCAGGACTCCCCGAAAGTTCGTATCACTTACAATGCCACTGTACGCACCCCGAAAGAGTTGCGCGCAGTCATGAGTGCGAACAATGACCCGCAGGCGGCCAAAGATGGCGTCTACGAGTTTGAAATGCCCCAGCGCATACCCTCCTACCTGATTGCCCTGGCGGTTGGCGACCTGCAGTTCAAGCCCATGGGTGAGCGCACCGGTGTCTACGCCGAGCCCTCCATGCTGGAATCTGCAGCGGCGGAGTTTGCCGATACCGAATCCATGCTGGAAGTGACCGAAAAGGCGTATGGTCCCTATCACTGGGATCGTTACGACCTGCTGATTCTGCCACCCAGCTTCCCCTTCGGTGGTATGGAAAACCCGCGCCTTAGCTTTATCACTCCGACGGTAATCGCCGGCGATAAGAGCCTGGTAGCCCTGATTGCCCACGAACTGGCCCACTCCTGGTCCGGTAACCTGGTGACCAATGCCAGCTGGCGCGACCTTTGGCTGAATGAAGGTTTCACCACCTACCTGACTAACCGCATCATGCAGTTCGTCTACGGTGATGAGCGCTACCAGATGGAAATGGCCCTGGGCTATGACGATCTGCAAGCGGATCTGGCTGATAGAGAGCCCCGCGATGAGATTATGGCGATCGACCTGCGCGGACGTGACCCCGATGAAGTTTTCTCCAATATTCCCTACGAGAAAGGCTCCCTATTCCTGTATGAGCTGGAGCAGAAAGTAGGTCGCGAAGCGTTTGACCGCTTCCTGATGGAGTACTTCAACCACTTCTCCTTCCAGAGCATCACTACCGAGGATTTCGTCAAGTATCTCGACAAGACCCTGTTGGTTGAGCACGCCGACAAGCTGGACCGCGATCGCATTCTTCAGTGGATCTTCGATCCGGGTATTCCCGAAGGTGCGCCGCATCCGAAGTCCGATGCCTTCACTAAATTGGATCCAGTGCGTCAACAGTGGTTGGACGGCAAACTGGCGGCGAAGGATATCGATACCAAAGGCTGGACTTTCCACCAGTGGAAGTACTTCCTCGATGGTATGCCGGAAAAACTGACGGAAGCTCAGTTGAAGGAATTGGACGGCGCCTTTGGCCTGACCGAATCCCGCAATAACGAGGTGGCTTTCAGCTGGCTGATGATCGCAGTGCGCAACGACTACGAGCCGGCCTTCGAGCGCCTTGAGAATTTCCTCACCAGTATCGGCCGCAACAAGTTCCTGCGCCCGCTATATCGCAATATGGTTGAGACCGGTAAAAAAGACGTGGCTGCACGCATTTTTGAGCGCGCCAAGGTGGGTTATCACCCGCTGACGGTAAAAGTAAATAGCCTGGTTATTTACGGTAAAAAAGAGAGTTAATCGCTCTCTTTTCCCAGTTGTCGCAATTCCTATAGGTCAATATGAGAGTTGCGACAACTCTACCCTTTCTTTTCCTTTCCACTTTGGCTAATGCTAAAGTTTGCTCCACAAAATATTTTTTATGGGCATTCTTTCAGTTTGTTTTTATGGCTAAGTGAACTGGTACGATAGCGTGATTAATACGCCAGATTTCTGGCATAAAAATCATTAAACGGCTGTTCAAATGGATTGCCTTTGCGTACTCTGCTGCCCAGAGATTTTACTCAGGAAGGGAGGCACCTATGTATAAACGGGCTTTACTAATAGTTGTCCTGGGGCTTTTTCTTGCCAGTTGTGGGCAGAAACCCGGGCCCAGTGCTTGCACGGATCACAACAAGCGGCCGAGTTTCCCTTTTCCTCACGCGATGCTTTAAGAGCTAAGCCGGGTTATACCCCGAGCTTGGCAATTTGTTGGTCATTGAGACCAAATAAGTAGAGGGCGGCGTCCAGGCCAAACAGATTGATGGCCTGGGGGGCCTGTAGCCTCACCTTGGGCTTGGGGTGAATGGCGATACCCATTTCCCCTAAATTCAACATGGGAATATCGTTGGCGCCGTCACCCATAGCGACCACACTTTCCAGTGCCAAATCTAAGCTTCCGGCAATTTCCTGCAGTAACTTGCGTTTGCGATCGCCATCAATAATGGGTTCCACTACTTCTCCGGTGAGGACCCCTTCGGCAAATGTCAGTTCATTGGCATGGATATAATCCAGGGGCAGGCGCTCTCGCTGCAGGAATTTCGCGAAGTAGGTAAAGCCGCCGGAAAGCAGTGCCGTTTTGCAGCCCAGTGCGTGCAAGGCTGCCAGTAACTCATAGGCCCCTTCTTTTAACGGCAATTCCCGGGCAATTTCTGCCAAACGCTGCTCGGAAAAACCTTTTAGCAGGGCCATACGCCGCTTAAAGCTCTCGCAGAAATCTATGTCCCCTGCCATGGCAGATTGGGTGATGGCGGCAACCTGATCACCGATACCAGTAATTTTTGCCAGCTCGTCAATGACTTCAGCATCAATCAGGGTTGAATCCATATCAAAGCCCGCCAGCTTTGGCACTCTCTGGGTAACAGAAGCCTGGATTGTTAGGTCTACTCCCAACTCATCGGCCACTCCAAGGCAGGCCAGGCGCGCGCTGTCAAAATCGAGGTCGCCATCAATTTGGAAGCGGATAACGGTGCGATCGCGTCTTTGTGCCAAAGTATCAGCGGCGAATAGGCTCCACTGTTGTTCATCAAAAAATCGCAGAAGGTATTGGAGTTGGGATAGGGAGGCAGAGGGGCTCAGCAGGGTGATACACCAAATGGCTTCAAGTGCACTCGGTTCTTCGGGGGGCGGGGTAAAGTCCGTAGCCTCACCGGGAAAAGGGGCTACACCGGAATACTCCAGGCCGAGCTTGGCGACTTGATCTCGATAGCTCAGGTAGCGCAGGGTGCCACTTCCTGGAGCCTGGGAAATCTGTTTCAGGGAGAGGTGGAATTCCTGTGAATTTATTTGATCACCCATAAGCTCTGTCCCGATTGAATTAAATGTCCGGCGCATTATAGCTCTTATGAGATTCTTCGCTAAAATTGCCGGGCTTTAATTTCATTGATTGCCGGTCAGCAGGGTTTTTAATGGGCTCAGTTCGAATGGGGAGTAAAATTCCTTTTCGAATTGTGCGAGTTGAATTGAACTATTTCGCCGTCTGCTTTACCAATCGCTCAGGAATTAATTGGGTATGCACAATTTTGGTGCCTACCGTTAAAATGCTCGCTGCTCCAAAACAGCTGGGGCAATAGTAAAAAAACAATACGCAAGATGTCTGCCGCCGTTTATGTCAGTTTCCATTGTATCTATTCTTCGCAAAATACCGGCTCAATTAGCACAGTTGTCCAAACGCGCCCGCCAGCGTTTATTGGCACTGGTTATCTGGCTAACACTGGCAATATTCTGTGCGGCGGCACTGGGGCATTTTTATGGTCAGCAGCGCACCGGCCAGATAGAGCGAGACAGAGTTACCGCGAAGGCGGCAGCAACTATTCTCGCGGGGCAGAGCCTGGAGAGTATTGTGGCCGGGGATCGTATCAGCTTACAGCTGATCGCTCGCCAACTGCTGGAGCTTCCAATGGTTTCTGGCATTTTAATTGAGGATGTGGAATCGAATTCCCTGGCCGAAGTGGGGGACCTGAAAGAGGGGGAGACGATCACCGAGCCAGTGGTCCTGCACGATAGTATTGCCGGCAATATTACCGTAGCGTTTGAGCCCGGTAATTCCGTTACCTTCCCTTGGGCCAGCTTGTTGCTGACCCTCGTTTTTGCCCTGCCATTTAGTGCAGCTGCGGCCCTGCTTACCGGTAGCTTGTCCCGGGAGCGCAAATTGCCCGCACAAGTTACTGAGTCTGCTCAAGCTGTAGCTGAAGTTACCGAGCCCAGCGTTGGGCTTTATCTTCGCCCCCTCAACTGGGCGCAGTTGGGCAACCAGTTAAGTCGCAGCGCCCTGGAGGGTTTGCAGCGGGAGCTAGATGGACGTATGCGTTTGCTGCAGCGCATATACGGTGCCACCCCCCTGAGTTGCGCTGGGCCACAGATCGGCCTGGATTTCTCTGGAACTGATGCGGCCTTCCGCGCAGTCTGCTGTGGTTTATTGCTGCGGGAGATGCAGAGCGTTAGCCGTGCGACCGGTTTGAAGCTGGCTCTGGCGGTAGTCCCATCCCAGCCACAGAGTCCGGATTTCTGTGCCGATCAGCTACTCAACCAGTCCCGCGGCTTGTTTTTGCACCCGGAACTTCTTGAAGACAGTTCCCTGGTGGGGCGAATTGAGCACCACGGTGCCGGTTGGGCATTGGAGGTGACTGGCCTAACCCCTTCCTATCAAAAACTTCTCAACAATCAGCTACAACAGCTGCTCGGCGCTGAGTCTACTCCCCACAGGACCCCCGTGGGCTAAGTGACTGGAAGTGCCTTAGGGTTCTTTTTTGGCGCGTGCTTTACGTTTACGTTAACGTAAACTCTTGCTAGGCTTGATGGCATCTTGAGGAAGTCGTTATGAAAGCAGAAGCAAGCCAAATGGAGCCCCATAATTACAGCATTTCCGAGCTGGCGCGGGAGTTCGATATCACTACTCGCGCCATCCGCTTCTATGAGGACAAGGGCCTGCTCAATCCGGAGCGTCGCGGCCAGACCCGCGTCTATAGTCCCGAAGAGCGTGTGCGCCTAAAGCTGATCCTGCGCGGAAAGCGGCTGGGATTCTCCCTGGATGAGAGCCGTGAAATTATCGATATGTACGACCCGGCCCACGGCAATGTGGAGCAGTTGCACCGTCTATTGGAGCGCATCGCGCAAAAGCGTCTGCAGTTACAACAGCAACTGCGGGATATCGAAAGCCTGATGGAAGAGTTGGATGAAGCTGAATCCAGGGCCCGTGAGTCCCTGGCGCAAAGCGATGACAGCAGCGTTTCCTAAACAGATTTCGGCACTGTGCCAAGAGTGACGCAGTTGCCTCATGTGGTATTGAACAGCCGCCAAGGCGGTTATTTGAATTAAAGACATTTTTAAATATCAATGGAGCCGTTATGAACACCTCCTACCCAACCCTGAATTTCGGTCTCGGTGAAGACATCGATATGCTCCGTGACATGGTTTACAAGTTCTGCCAGGCGGAGCTGGCCCCACGCGCGGCGCAGATCGATGAAGACAACCTGTTCCCAGCGGATATGTGGAAAAAGTTTGGCGAGCTGGGTCTGCTGGGCATGACCGTGGAGGAGGAGTTCGGCGGTTCCAATATGGGTTACCTGGCACACGCTGTGGCCATGGAAGAGATTTCCCGCGCCTCTGCTTCTGTGGGCTTGTCCTATGGTGCCCACTCCAACCTGTGCGTAAACCAGATCCGTAAAAATGGTACCCGCGAGCAGAAGCTCAAGTACCTGCCCAAGCTCTGTTCCGGTGAACATGTAGGCGCCTTGGCCATGAGTGAGCCCAACTCCGGTTCCGACGTGGTAAGTCTGCAACTGCGCGCCGAGAAGCGCGGTGATCGCTTTGTTTTGAACGGCAATAAAATGTGGATCACCAACGGTCCCGATGCCGATACCTATGTGATCTACGCTCGCACTGAGCCGGGCATCAGCTCCGGTGGTATCACTGCGTTTATTGTTGAGCGCGGCTTTGCCGGTTTCTCCCAGGCGCAGAAACTCGACAAGCTGGGCATGCGCGGTTCCAACACCTGTGAGCTGGTGTTCGAAGACTGTGAAGTGCCGGAAGAAAATATCCTCGGTGAACTGAACGGCGGTGTACGCGTATTGATGAGCGGTCTCGACTACGAGCGCACGATTCTCTCTGGAGGCCCTGTCGGAATTATGCAGGCCTGCCTGGATGTGGTGGTTCCCTATATTCACGAGCGCAAGCAGTTCGGCAAGGCCATCGGTGAGTTCCAGCTGATGCAGGGCAAGATCGCCGATATGTACGCTGACCTGAATGCCAGCCGCTCTTACCTGTACGCTGTGGCCCGGGCTTGTGATCGCGGTGAGGACTCGCGCAAGGACGCCGCCGCTGTAATCCTGTTTACTGCGGAGCGCGCAACACAGATGGCCCTGCAGGCTATCCAGACACTGGGAGGCAATGGCTACATCAACGAGTACGCCACTGGTCGTCTGCTGCGCGATGCCAAGCTCTACGAAATCGGCGCGGGTACTTCTGAAGTGCGCCGTATGCTGATTGGTCGCGAGCTGTTTAAAGAGACCCGCTAAGGCTGGGCATTTCTTCTCGCCGCCGGCGCCTGCCGGCGGCAGCTGTCTCCAGCCGGGCACTGCGGCAATAAGCTGCGCCCTGTGGAGGTCTTTTCTCCGGGAAAGTGAATCGGACTTTATGAATCAGTTGCAGAGCAAAATAAACACGCGCGATGCCGCCTTTGGCGAAAACCGCGAGCAGATGCAGGCGCTGGTGGCAGACCTGCGTGAGAAAGTGGAAGCCATCGCCCAGGGCGGCGGCGAGCGCGCAAGGGAAAAACACCTGGCGCGAGGAAAGTTATTGCCACGGGACCGTATCGATGCACTGCTCGATCCGGGTAGCCCTTTTATGGAATTTTCCCAGCTGGCCGCTCACGAGGTTTACGGTGAGGATGTTCCGGCCGCGGGTATTATTACCGGCATCGGCACCGTCTCCGGTCAGCCCTGTGTGATAGTGGCTAACGATGCCACTGTAAAAGGTGGAACCTATTATCCCCTCACAGTAAAAAAACACCTGCGCGCGCAGACCATCGCCGAGCAGAACAATCTGCCGTGCATTTACCTGGTGGATTCCGGTGGTGCTAATTTGCCGCGCCAGGACGACGTTTTCCCAGACCGTGAGCACTTCGGTCGCATCTTCTTTAACCAAGCCAATCTCTCTGCACAGAATATTCCGCAGATCGCGGTGGTTATGGGTAGCTGCACCGCCGGTGGTGCCTATGTGCCGGCTATGGCAGACGAATCCATTATGGTGAAAGAGCAGGCCACCATCTTCCTGGCGGGCCCGCCCCTGGTGAAAGCGGCCACCGGTGAAGAAGTTTCCGCTGAGGAACTTGGCGGTGCCGAGGTGCACTGTCGCACTTCCGGGGTTTCCGATCACTACGCCAATAATGATGTACACGCCCTGCAGTTAGCGCGCCGCTCTGTAGCTCGCCTGAACCGTATCAAAAATCCTGGCCTGGATATCCAAAAGCCTGTGGAGCCGATTTATCCACCGGAAGACATTTACGGCGTGGTGCCCAAAGATTCGCGCCAGCCGTTTGACGTGCGCGAGATTATCGCGCGGGTTGTGGACGGATCTGAGTTCGATGAATTTAAAGCGTTGTACGGCACCACCCTGGTAACCGGTTTTGCCCGTATCCAGGGCTACCCGGTGGGAATTGTTGCCAACAACGGCATCCTGTTTGCGGAGAGTGCGCAGAAGGGCGCGCACTTTATTGAGTTGTGCGCGCAGCGCAAGATTCCATTGGTTTTCCTGCAAAATATCACTGGTTTCATGGTGGGCAAGCAGTACGAGGCGGGCGGTATCGCCAAACACGGCGCCAAGATGGTGACCGCTGTCGCTACCGCCAAGGTGCCCAAAATTACCATCCTTATCGGCGGCTCTTTCGGCGCCGGTAACTACGGTATGTGTGGCCGCGCCTACGATCCCAACTTCCTGTTTATGTGGCCCAATGCGCGCATTTCGGTTATGGGGGGTGAACAAGCTGCTGGCGTATTGGCCCAGGTGAAGCGCGACCAGATGGCCGCCCGGGGTGAATCCTGGAGCGAAGAGGAAGAGCGCCAGTTTAAGCAGCCGATTGTGGATAACTACGAACACCAGGGGCACCCATACTACGCCTCCGCGCGCTTGTGGGATGACGGCGTTATCGATCCGGCGGATACCCGCCGCGTGCTCGGTCTGTGCCTGGCGGCGGCCAGCCACAAGGAACCGGAAGAGACCAAGTTCGGCGTGTTCCGCATGTAAGGAACCGTGGTTGCGGCGCCAGCGAAATGTTCCGGTGCCGCTTTTGATAGACGCCCCAATCGAGGAATTACAATGAGCGATAAATTGCTGTGCGAAGTGGATAGCGAGGGCGTGGCCACGGTCACCCTGAACCGGCCGGAAATCCACAACGCTTTTGATGATGAACTGATCCACGAGCTGGCCACCACCTTTGACACCCTGGCGCAAAACCCCGCTGTACGTGTGTTGGTACTGGCCTCCAATGGCAAGAGCTTTTCTGCCGGAGCCGACCTCAACTGGATGAAGCGCATGGCGACTTATTCAGAAGAGGAAAACCGCCGCGACGCAGCTGCGCTCGCCGCCATGCTGTACAAGCTCGACACTTTTCCTGCGCCCACTATTGCGCGAGTACAGGGCGCCGCTTTTGGCGGGGCCGTGGGCCTGGTGAGCTGCTGCGATATGGCCGTGGCCTCTGAGCGCGCCAGCTTCTGTTTGTCCGAAGTCAAAATCGGGTTGCTGCCCGCCACCATCAGTCCCTATGTCATCAATGCTATCGGCACTCGCCATGCGCGTCGTTACTTTGTCACAGCGGAACGTTTCCCCGCCGAGCGCGCGGAACAGATCGGTTTGGTATCCGAAGTCTGTGCCGAGGCTGATCTGGACCTGCATGTGCAGAAATTAGTGAATGCCATTGCCGACAATGGCCCCAAGGCAGTCGCCATGGCCAAGCAACTGGCTATGTCCATGTCCAACCGGGTTATCAACGATGAATTGCAGGGCCAGACCAGCGCGCTGATCGCTGCCGTGCGTGTGTCGCCGGAAGGACAGGAAGGGTTGAGTGCGTTTTTGGAAAAGCGTGCACCCAGTTGGATGAATGGTAGCGAAGGGTAATTTTTATGATTCGCAAACTGTTAATAGCTAATCGCGGCGAAATTGCCTGTCGCATTATCAAGACCGCGCGCCGCCTGGGGGTGGCCACTGTCGCCGTTTATTCCGATGCGGATGCCGACGCTCTGCATGTGCAGATGGCGGACGAAGCGGTGCACCTGGGTCCGGCCCCGGCCAGGGATTCGTATCTGGATATCGACAAAGTATTGGGTGCTGCCAAGCAGACTGGTGCCGATGCCATCCATCCGGGTTATGGCTTCCTGTCGGAAAACGCCGAGTTTTGCCGCGCCTGCGATAGCAACGGCATTATTTTTGTCGGCCCACCCACCGGCGCGATTGAGGCGATGGGCTCCAAGTCCGCAGCCAAGCGTATTATGGAAGAGGCCAATGTGCCCCTGGTGCCCGGTTACCACGGCACCAATCAAAATGAAGAGCTGTTGGAAGGCCATGCCAATCGCATCGGTTACCCGGTATTGCTGAAAGCTGCTGCCGGCGGCGGTGGTAAGGGCATGCGCCGTGTCGACAGTGCCGATGAATTCCACGAAGCTCTGGCCGCTGCCAAGCGTGAGGCCATGAATGCCTTTGGCGACGACATTATGTTGCTAGAGCGCTATGTGGTGAGTCCCCGCCATGTGGAAATCCAGGTGTTCTGTGATCAGCAGGGCAATGGCGTCTACCTGTTTGAACGGGATTGCTCGGTGCAGCGCCGCCACCAAAAAGTAGTGGAAGAAGCTCCCGCACCGGGCATGACTCCGGAGCTGCGCGCCCGCATGGGTGAAGCGGCCCTGCGCGCGGCCCACGCGATTGGTTACGTGGGGGCCGGCACGGTGGAATTTCTGCTGGATGCCAGCGGTGCCTTCTACTTTATGGAAATGAATACCCGCCTGCAGGTGGAGCACCCGGTGACGGAAATGATCACCGACCAGGACCTGGTGGCCTGGCAGCTGTCAGTTGCCGCTGGTGATACCCTGCCCATGAGCCAGGATGAGCTGCAGATCAACGGCCACGCCATGGAAGTGCGGATCTACGCCGAAGACCCGGACAATGATTTCCTGCCGGCAACGGGCGTGTTGGTGCGCCACCAGCCCCCGGCGGAAGGCGAGGGGGTGCGAGTGGATACCGGTGTGCAGACCGGCGATGAAATCAGCGTGCATTACGACCCGATGATCGCCAAATTAATCTGCCACGGCCGCACCCGCAAAGAAGCCCTGGCCAAATTGGATCGCGCACTGCGTGATTATCAAATTGCCGGTGTGCGCCACAATATCGAATTCCTGCGCCGAGTGATCAATCACCAGGCATTTGCCAGCGGTTGTATTTCGACGCACTTTATCGAGGACTACGAGGCGGAAGTACTGCACCAGGAGCAGACACTGACGCCGCTGAAATGTGCTGCTATTGCCGGTTATTTGCAGCAGCGTGAAGAGCGCGATCTGCGCAATAGCGCACCTCAGCGGGATCCTTTCTCTCCTTGGCACAATGGTGATAACTGGCGCAATGCTCTGGCTGGCAGTCGCACCCAGACGGTGGACTACCGTGGCCAGCACGCTCAAATTCGCTTTGTTGCGGAGGGCGATAGTCTGCGCTGGACTTGCGATGCCTTGCCTGAGGAACAAAACAGCGGTGAGATTCGCCTGCTCCCGGGACGTGACTTGATGTTGGTGGATGGCCGCCGCATGAGTTTCTCCGCCGTGGATACCCGCGATGGCGGTGCTGTATTTATCGATGGCACCCAGGTGGAATTCAAGCTGTTGCCACCGGATATCGGTGAGAGCAATGACCAGGCCCACGGCCTCGATGCCCCCATGAACGGCACCATAATTTCGCTGCTGGTTGAGCCCGGCTCTACGGTGGAAAAAGACCAGCCGCTACTGGTAATGGAAGCCATGAAAATGGAACACACCCTGCGGGCTCCAGCCGCCGGCACCGTGCAGCAGTTCTTCTGTGCCGAAGGTGAATTAGTGGATGGCGGTAGTCTGCTGGTGGATTTTGCCGGGGAGGAGCAATAATGACTTTGCCCAAACAGGTCAAAATCGTCGAAGTGGGCCCCCGCGATGGGCTGCAAAATGAAAAGCAGCCTATCTCTGTGGAGACCCGTATCGCTCTGGTGGACAAGCTCAGTGCCAGTGGGCTGTTGGTTATTGAAGCCGGCAGTTTTGTCAGCCCCAAGTGGGTACCGCAAATGGCCGCCAGCGAGGAAGTGCTGGCGGGTATCCAGCGCAAAGACGGAGTTATCTACAGCGCGCTCACGCCAAACTTAAAAGGCTATGAGCGTGCAGTGGAAGCCAAAGCGGATGAGGTCGCCGTATTCGGCGCAGCCTCAGAAGCCTTCACCCAGAAAAATATTAATTGCAGTATTGCTGAGAGTCTTGAGCGCTTCCGTCCACTGGTGGAAAAAGCGAAGCAAGACGGTATACCCGTGCGCGGATACGTATCCTGCGTACTTGGTTGCCCCTATGAAGGCGATATTGATCCGGCCAAAGTGGCAGAAGTTAGTGCCGCTCTATTGGAAATGGGTTGCTACGAAATTTCCCTCGGCGACACCATCGGTGTCGGCACCCCGGAATCCGCCAAGCGTATGCTGGAGCAGGTAATGACCCGCGTGCCTGTGGAAAAACTTGCGGTGCATTTCCACGATACCTACGGCCAGGCACTGGCCAATATCTACGCGGCCTTACAAATGGGTGTCGCAGTAGTAGATTCCGCCGTAGCCGGCCTGGGGGGCTGTCCCTATGCCCGCGGCGCTTCCGGTAATGTTGCCAGTGAGGATGTACTTTATATGCTCAATGGCATGGGTATTGAAACCGGCGTGGATTTACAGTTGCTGGCAGAGGCTGGGAACTTTATTTCTGAACAGCTGGGGCGGGAGACTAACTCCCGTGTGGCTAAGGCTTTGGTGCCCTGCTGAGTGCGGTTTTGATTTATTCACATCAGGACTATATATGGTCCTGATGTGAATTCCTGCATTTAGTTTTGAATTACCTTAATCAATCACTTAGAAAAGAACTGCCAGTTGAAGATAGTATCTAGTACTTCTTTTCTGGCAAGAGATTAAGTAATGACAGAACACTGAGGATAACCGGCTGAAATACTGGACGCCAGTTACATAATAAGTATCAAGTTCTATCATTGATAATTAAAGTTTATCGTTTCTATACTCTTCATGAGCTTTTTGCCACTAGTGGGAAATCAATAGACTAAGATCAGAGGCCGCCCTCTATCTTCCTGGTTTAGTTTATATGCATCTGTAAATATCGACTCATTATGTTGGCTAATAATGGAGTTTATAATCTTAAACTCATCGACATTTTTAGATTTTATATAGGATGATTGAGTAAAACTATTGCCCTCCCGCGAAAAGAGATAGAGTGCACCAGCATCAAGTTTATAGTAATTGTGATTTTGATTCCCTGAAAATGCACTGCTATAGCTATCCTCACCGGGAGCACTCACAAGCAATTTTGAACCATCGTAATTCAGGCTTACACTGCTTCCAAATTTATCATATTCATCGGGATTGGATGCTCGTAAAAGCCCAGCTTGTGAAGCCGTCTCTCCATCAAAATGGTATACATATGTTGCTCCGGCGCTTTGATACCGGCTGCTCTCTTCCTTAGAGCCAATGGCGATATACTTCCCGTTGCCACTTATAGTTAGGTATTCTCCAAAATGCTCATATTCACGGGCTCTAGTTGGTTTTAAATATGCTCTTTGCAACCATTCTATTCCGTCGTATTTAAAGATATACGCAGCTCCTGAGCTATTTTCTGAATTGTTGCTCTCATCACCGTTTACCCCACCTGATGCGCTGTCTTCTCCTATTGCACCAATCAGCAGGATGTTACCAGATGAGTCAAACTCTAAGCTTTCACCAAATTGATCCAGCGAGTCACTCTTTTTAGCCCAAATCTTAGTAGACTGCACCCAAGCTTTGCTCACTAGTTCAAAAATATAAACATTACCTGTTGCACTTTCATGCCCTTCAGAAAAAGGAGAGCCGACGGCAATTCGGGTTCCAGTATCATTGATTGAAACTGATCTACCAAAATACCTTCTTTCATTACTTGGTGGTGCTATATCGGGCTTAAGATATGCGACCTGTGACCAGATTGAATGCTCCCTCTCGAATATATATACTGCTCCTACGCTTGAACCTGAATCGTCACTGCTGTCGCCATTGATGCCTGTTGATAAGCTATTTTCACCAGGAGCTCCAACAACTAACCTAGAACCATTTGCACTAAGGTCGATGGAGTAACCAAAGTGATCATAATTACCTGGGTGAGTTGGCTTTATATATGCTTCTTGTAACCATTCTCCGTCTTTAAGAGAAAAGATATACACGGCTCCGGCTTGCGAAAAAGATTCATCACTACTATCACTGTTGATACCTGCAGCAGAACTACTCTCGGTGCATGGGCTAATTGCCAAGGTTGAGTGATCTGAGCTTATTTGCATGTCACAAAGGTAGCCATCTACAGGGTCATAATTCTCTGGATATATTTCTCCAATACCATTAGCTAATAAGTCTCTTACGTATACGGTATTACTACTTTCACAAACCTGCCCAAAACAAATTTCTAAGAAATATGAGGCGTTAACACGTGCGAAGAGAGGAACAATATGCTTGTAGTTTTGTGTTCCCTGAGTAATATCTTCGCCAACTTGAACAAACCCTGTTTGTCCATCTACATTTTCATGTAATTTATAGTGAGAGGCGCCAGGAGTATCGACCCAAGTGAAATATAATGATTTCGTTGGCTCAACAGATACATCTAAAGTTGTTCCTCGTTTAAATGTGGCTGAGACTTCACAATTTTTTATTAATTGACCTGTCTTATAAATATTGCCATCTAGTGTACCGGAGCAGCCGCTAACTTGGTCAATTACATATCCAGAGTCTGGGATTAGGTGTAGTGATATAGATCCTTTACCGATCAGAGAATCAGATTGAAACTTTCCTCCAGGCCCTGCGACGGTCGTCACCCTAAAAAACTCTTGTTTAAAAATAACAGAGATCTCACAATCGTCGGCGATAACACTTGTGGTATAAGTTGTTCCAACCAAGTTCCCACCACAGCCAGCTGCAGACTCGATTACATATCCTTCATCTAATGTAATATTGAATTGAGCATTGCGGCCTGGCCCCACTTTTACAGACTTCGGCTCAATGTCCCCTCCATCGCCAAGGCTCGTGGTTATGTTATATTCCGTAGTGGTTTGATTTGTTGTGTCGTTACTTCCAGATCCCCCGCCGCCGCTACATGCGGATAGTGCTAATGCAATGCAGAAAATTCCGCTGCTAAATATGCTCCTTGAAGGTTTCTTGCAACCTTTCATTTAACTTCCCTCATGTACAAATCGAAAATACTAAACTTTACAAAATCTGCCAGGTATGATTTTTTCTTTTTCAAAAGAACCCTTCCTCAAGGCTATTAAACAACAGGCAGGTCATTTTTGGCCAAAGGTGACAGGGTGGCTTATCTGTGGTTGTTACTAGCATACTTTATGTGACGGTATTTTCGTTGTAGTCGCAAAATTATGAAACCCCCACGGTTATTAAATTTTGCCGATTAGGTAAATAAAAGTGATCATCAGGTTATTCGATTTTCCGTATCGCCTGCATGTACAAAGGTATGCCCCGGTGTTGGGCTTTGCTGTGGCTAGCTTTACTATCTCTTCACATTTAGGTTGTTGTAATCTATTAACGTGAAATTTGTGGCCGGTTCAAACTTGGTATAGATATATCGCTGTATTGCTTATGCAGTAGAGCCTTAAGCTATCCAGATTTTGTCTATGATCAATATCCGAGCAACCTTCTCTAGATGTTCTTCTAATAAAGATTAAGTCTTTAGAAGAGCCCAATTAGCATGGCAAGGAGCTCCTCTGTTACGTAGTTTATATTTCGAGATAGTGTCCTTCGTTCGTGAAGAAGATTAATCGTTGGCAGAATGTTTTGGTGCCAACACCCTAAACGGCCTCATCATATCGTAATCCTCATGGGAGAGTAGATGGCAGTGCCATACATAAAGGCCTTCGCGGTCGAAGCGGGCTATTACCCGTGTTACTTGGCCAGGAAGGGCGATGACCGTATCTTTGGGGCCGCTTTCTTCTGGTTGTGGTGGAAGGGGTTTTCCCTGTAGAGATTCTATTTCCAGGCGTGCACCCTGAAATATCTTATCTGTATGCATAAATTTCTGCTGCTTGGCAATAAGTTTTCCTTTAAAAGGCTGGCGATCCAGTACCTGGAATTCCACCAGATGAATATGGATTGGATGAGCCGATACTGTAGGGTTGTATATTTCCCAGATCTCAACGGCGTTGTGTTGGATTATTTCTGTAGTAGGATCTTCAAAAAATAGGGAGCCCTCCTTTACTGGACCTAGCATCAGCAAGTTACGGCCGTAAGGATCGTCTAACCGGTAGGTGGCAAGTTGTCGTGTGCGACTGGCTTGGTTAAGCCTATTAAGTGGGGTGCGTAAGGGAGTATTTAGGCTGAGTTTTAAATCTCCAATGGTATTTTTAATCTCTGATTTCTGTTTATTAGAAGGGGTCTTTGTCGATGTTGAAGCAATATGGAATTGTAGGATCTGGCCTGTAGTATTTGGATCGGTAGCTGGTATGATGCCGCCGCGCCCATCGCTTAATACGCGTTTACCATCCGGGTTATAGACAAGTGGAATTGAACTCTTTGGATCATTGGCCTCTACAAATCCTTTAAAAGGGACATCCGGCCCAAAGTTCCGCAGTGTCAGTTCACGCTCTTCATAACCACTGAAATCTACTAAAACATCTGCTCGCTCTGCGGGTGCCAATATCAACTCGTTCAATTTTACAGGGTAATCGAGAAATCCGCCGTCACCGCCGACTTGTACAAAGGGTGTATTTTCGTCGATCCTGAGTATCAGTGTGCGGGTATCGGATGCGTTGAGTAATCGCAGTCGATAGACGTGTGGAGTGACACTGACTTTGGGCCAGGTCATACCGTTTACCAGAATAAAATTGCCAAAAAATTCGTCGAGATGGGACGGATTGGGCCAATTGGTCTTAACCACCTCATGGGAAACCGGTGATGGAGGCTGGTCCCTCCAGCCAGGAAAATACAGCTGCCCATCCGAGCTAAATAAGCTGTCTGTGATAGCGGCTACAAAAGTGCGCTCTTCTGCGGGGAGCAGCTTCTCCTGTATCAGACGGTCTTCATTGTCATCGCCAACCAGGTAAAAACCGAATAGACCTGCGTAAACATTAAGGCGCGTCATGCCCAGGGTGTGGTCGTGATACCAGATAGTGGCGGCATCCTGGGAGTTGTCGTATTCGTAAATCTTTTTCTCAAATAATGGTCCCGTCTCACGATAATTACGGGTGTACCAAGCGAGGGGGTTGCCGTCACTTTTCCACTCTGTATGCCCGCCGTGAAGGTGGATAACCATAGGTACAGCTTTTGGATCTTTTACGTCGGCGAGGTGAATGGATCGATCCACAGGAAATAGATGCGGACCCGGTAGCTCATTGGCCCAGTGTACAAATACCGGTTGGCCTTCTCGGGCGCGAATAGTAGGGCCAGGAGAGTGGATGCGACCTGCATATTCAAAACCCCAGGCTTTTGTCATTAAACGTTTGCCTTCCTTATCCCGTAGCCCCATCCAAACTTCAGTGGGGCGGGCGGGTAGTTTAATCGAGGCTGAGCCCTGAGGGCGGATTTCTGCGGGTATTGGCAGTTCATTGACGAACTTATCCACAGTTGCTGGATCCAGCAGCCGCAGGGGAGTTGCTTTAGCCACATCTTCAGCAGCAGTCAGGGCAAGGGGAATTAACAACAGCAGGGAAAAGATTACCCGAAACATTGGCTGTTTTTAGCAGTAAGTATTTAACAGTCAAGTATAGGTAAACAAGCGGTATCGGTGGAGTTAACTTGGGGGCAGGGAAGGGTGTACAGGGCCCTTCCCTGATGCGAACTTTCATTAGATAAAGCGATTGATCGCCGTTTTGGCATTGTCCTGATAGGTAGGGTTGTCCAGGTCAGGGAAAAGCTTCCGCTGTTCACCAAGAGGTCCAGTCAATCCGCGTTCACTGCCGTAAAAAATACCTGTGCGGAAGGATCTTGTATCCAGTAGGGCATCGATATAGCGCTTGGCGCCTATTTCTACTTTGTGGACTTTGCCAAGTAGCAGCATAATCTGCATCATGCCCTTCATCATATATTGCTTGAATAACGACAGTGTATTGAAGCCCTCTGTGCCTACCGTAGCCCCGGGACTCATGGTTACGAAGCGGATATGGGGGAATTCCCGTGCCATGGAAGACATCCATAGGGCGCCCATATACTTTATCGGACCATAGGGTACCGTAGCGTCTTTGGTACTGGCATAGAGCTTTCCTTCACAGATCTGCATAAATTCCTCCACAGAGGCGCTTTTCAGGTCTGGTCGCTTCATACCCATCTCTTTTACGCCGCGAGCGGCCTCGGAGCCGGCATAGATAGCAGTCTGGGTTAATTTATTGGCTTTCAGTAACTCGTTAGTCAGTAGAGCATGCCCAAGCAGGTTGACGGCGAAAATTTGTGTGACTCCTTCGGGGGTCTTGTCGTAAAACTCTTTCCCCCCGGTACCGCCAGCATTCATAACCAGCGCATCAACTGGGGAGTCCAGGTTCTTAACTGCCTCTTTCACAGATTGTTGATCCGCGACATCGATCAGCAATACTTCGAAGATATTCCTGCCTGTTACCGACACCAGATCGGCTTGGGCTTCCTTGGCTTTGTGCAGATTGCGGCAGCCGAGATAGATCTTGTTAATCTGCTGGTATTCCGCCAGTTGCTTGGCGCATTCCCTGCCTAAGCCTGCATTCGCTCCGGTAATCAAAACACTCTTAATCATCTTTCTGTCTCTGTGGATATTGGGAACTGGTGCCCGGATATGGATATGCCCGGCTGTTGGAGAGAAAGATAAGCGGTTAAGCGCCTCGTCTTTTGACATTTCTTGCTGTCTTAGTGGGATACCAAGACCGCAAGAAATATCAAAAATAGGGTCTTACTGGCCAATATGATTAGGTCATCACTCCAAATACGGAAAACTAAGGTGACACTATGAATCAGGTGAGTTCTATAGAAAGAAAAATTTTCCAATTGTTAGTGGTAGCGCTAGCGGTGATCTGTTTTGTACCCGGTGGTATCAGTGCATTTGGAGGGCTGAATGGCAGTGCTGCCCTGAGTGGTGGTGCTATGATTTTTGGCCCGGATAGCCCCTTGAGAGGATTTGGGGATAATCAATATCGATTTGCCTTTGGTGTTTTCTTTGCCCAGGGATTGGTTCTACTGTATTTCCTGAGCAATATCGAAAAACATAAAGCATTGTTTTACTTCGTGGCTTTATCCCTCTTTATTGGCGGTCTGGGCCGCTTAAGCAATATTCTGGAATTTGGATTGGTGGATGATCAGGTCTTACCCCCTACGATTATTGAGCTTGCGATAGTTCCACTTCTGGTTTTTTGGCATAGGCGAGTAGCCTCTCAAAGTTAGTCATTAGAAGCTCTTAGTTAAGCAACTAAAATTTATTTACACTTAAGAGGTTATTACTTTGTTACCAGTATTTTTACATATAGAGTCTTCACCAAACTTACAGGAATTGCAGGCTCTTCAGCAGTATAGTGGTCTGGCACCGCAATTAATGCAACAGTATGGGGGGGTGCCTATTGCTTCTTATGATGTGGAAGAGGCCCTGTACGGGGGGCGGTCACCAAGGGCATTTGTTGTGGTATCTTTTCCGGATCGGGAGGCGATCTATGCATTCTTTAATGATCCAGCCTACCAGGCGATTATTCCTTTGAGGGACAAAGCATTTGCCCATTTACGCTTTTTTATCACTAGTGAGCGAATTTAATTTAAAGGCATACTAAACCGGGAAGGTATTGTTCGAAAATTTCACCGTCCCAACGTAGACTGGCAGTGAAGGAGCCTCTCATGCAGCGATTTTTTAAAAGTATTAACTTCGTAGAGCAGCATCTATATGACAAAATTTCTGTTCACGAAATTGCTGCTGCCTCTCATTACTCCACCTACCACTTCAGCCGTATTTTTAAGGCATTAGTGGGGGACTCACCGAAAGAGTATTTGCGTAAGCGCCGATTGACCGTCGCCGCAAAGAGGTTGTTGAGTGAAGATATTGGTATTCTTGAGCTTGCCATGGAGTGCCAATTTGACTCCCAAGAAGCGTTTACTCGCGCGTTTAAAGCTTTATTTAACGTAACCCCGGCACAGTATCGAAAGCAGCAGGATCCTTTTCGGTTGTTGTATAAGGATCAATTTAGCCCTCATATGCTGCACTTCTTGCAAAATGAGTTGTCCATGGAGCCACAAATTATTTCGCGGCCAGCGATGCAATTGGTGGGGGTAGCGCAGGAATACGACCATGAAAATCTCAGCTTGCCAAAGCTCTGGTCTGCATTTCGGCCCTACAGGGATAAAATCCCCAATCGTATCAGCGATGAATCTTTTGGTATCTATGAATGTTATGAGGAAGCGGATGATGAAATTCAGTTTAAGTATGTCTGCTGTGCGCCGGTTGCCGACCTGACTCAGGTACCCGAGGGTATGGTGGCGCGGGAACTACCGGAGCAGCTATATGCAAAATTTGTTCACCGCGGATCTATTACCACCCTGGAACAGACATTGAAGTATATTTGGGGAAGCTGGTTGCCAAAGTCCAATTACGACTATATTGAGAGGCCAGACTTTGAGCTGTACCCACCCAGATATCAGGTTACCAGCCCGACAGCAGAAATGTTTCTCCATATCCCGGTCAAAGAAAGGCCGTAATCGCTTGGCAATAGCGTAGTTTTTTCGCTACTCAATCTTTTCGGTTGCCTGACCTGCGTTGTATCGGTAATGCCCGGTAATTTTAAAGGAAAACAGCATGTCTTCCAGCACGGATCCAGCCCCGATATTGTGTGCGACCAAGTACCGGTTGGTCTTTAGAGAGCGTTTCGCAGTCACAATACCGATATGTGGTAAATTACCGGGCAGCATCCAGGTAACGATGTCCCCTGGTAGATAATCCTCTGCCTTGTCACTTATTGAGAGTGATTGTCCTTTGCGAGTAAAAAAAGCCTGTAGATTGGGTACTCGCCGGTGATCAATATTTTTATCTGGCCTGGAAAGTCCCCAAATGCGTTTAGATGGGTAGGCTTGAAAATGACCCGATATGTCCTCGTGAACTTCTTTTTGCAAATCGATCCCCAGCTTCCTATATGATCGAATCACTACGTCGGTACAAACACCGGTATCAGCCGGCAAATCTCCATTTGGATAGGGAATAGACACATAAGCAGGATCGTAGCGTACCTTATGATAGGTTCGCTCCAGAGCAGCTTCGGCCAAAGTTATATTTTGTGCATAACTGGCGGCAGAAATCAGGGTACCCAAAAATAGAAATATCCGTTTCACTAGGGCTCCAGTTTTTTTGAGTCTAGGTTGAAATCCTATACTATCGTTTATTTACCCTGCAACACATCAATAACTATTTTACCTTTGGCTCTTCCCTTATTTAGGTAGTCGAGTGCGGCTTGAGTTTCATGTATGGGGTAGACTCTATCAATAACCGGTTTCAAAAATTCTTTCTCAAGTAATGAAGCAAGTTCTGCGAGAGTAGTGCCACTTGGCCATGAATAGACTAGTTGGAGACGCTGCCTCATCTTTTCAATTAAGGTATCTGCCCCTTTAGCTTTGACGGAGACTGATACTAATAGACCATGTTTGTTAAGAACTTTGGCAGACCTTTCTAATACTTCTCCGCCTAAAGAGTCGAGTACAAGGTCATAATCCTCGAGTAATTCCTCAAATTTTTCGGTTTTATAATTGATAACAGTGTCGGCACCGAGTCGTTTGACTAATGTAAAGTTGGCATCACTGGTGGTTGTGGCAACGAAGGCGCCAATATATTTCGCTATTTGTATAGCGATAGTACCGACTCCGCCGGAGCCAGCGTGGATAAGAACTCTTTGCCCTTTCTGTAATTTTCCCACTTCAATGAGAGATTGCCAGGCTGTTAAACCCAAGAGAGGGAAAGCGGCACACTCATTGTTGGAAAGATTGCAGGGGCGGATAGCTGCGTCCATTGCTTTGATTGAAGTGTATTCGGCAATCGTACCCGCTTGATTTGTATCGGGGCGTGCAAATATCAGATCGCCAATTTTAAAATTTCTGACAGCGCTGCCAATTTCTACTACTTTCCCAGTAACATCGTACCCGACAATATGCGGCATTTTTACAGGCATTACGTTTTGTAAAGCCCCCGATATTGCCCAGTTATCGAGGGGGTTGATACTGGCCGATTGTACCTTTACTAAAATACTATTTTTATCCGGTGAAGGTTTAGGCATCTGTGCAATTTCGATGGGGCTGCCATAAGACCTGATAATAGCGGCTTGCATATTTCACAGCTCTAAAATTAGAGGATTGATAGCTTTAGTGTGTTGAAAGACTTGCTAGTTTAGTAACTGTAAAAAAATAACGATTGAAAAAAGGGGCCCGAAGGCCCCTTGTAGCAGTAAATATAGCCACAATGGCTAGCGCAAGTTACTGATACAGCGGTTATATTCGCGAATATAAATCTTACCACCTACCGCAGGGTTAGCATTTGCCATATCTGCAGCGGCATTCATACAGCCTTCTACCTGGTCTCTAGTCAGACCCCAAGTTTGGGGGCGAGGTTGTGAGCCGCGGATATACATATCCCGGGGATTCTCATAACTACGAATAGAGGTGGGGGGCTGTACTCTGTAGAAATAACGGCCCTGCTCATTAAAGGCATAGAAAGTATTACCACTTTGATAATAAGTCTTGCCGAGAATTTGCACGGGTTCAGCGTTGGATGGGAGGCGCGTCATGCGGTCATCTGCATAACTGAAACCTGCGAGAGAACACAAGAGCACCATTGAAACAAGATATCGCATAACGTCTTCTCCTTCTCCTAGTTTGGCCACAAGTCTACTCAAACTGGGGGAGTGTCCCAACGTGCGGTAATGGAAGTTTCGGTTGTTGTAAAGGTATCTTTTAAGATCCGATCGAGATAACGGTTATGAATTCAATAATTATTTTTTACATGAATAGGTAGAAAACAAAAAAATTTCCTAGATAGCGGTTTTCTTATAGTAATCAGGACCTTTATTTTGCGGAGGTATTTGTAAGAAAGCTAAATCGTGGAGATAAGAATCTGGGTTAGATTGAAATACAAGAAAAATAGATTGTTACCTACCATTTTAAATTGCTCTGATTAAGGGGAAGTTAAAGGGTGGTTTAAAAAATTACATTGTTGTTTAAAACTGTCATCGAGCCATAAAATTACTCAGGCGTGCCACAGGAGATCAAGAGACTTGTGAGCTGATCTCTAGCGATAATGGTCAATTTCAATTTATGGCCGCTTACAACCCCCTCTTCTTAGGCTTGATCAGAGCTTTTGAAATATAGATTTACTAATTTACAAGCCGAGATTCTGCTCTTTAGAAATGGGTCGTAGGTCCTTATGCCCTGGTTGATGAATGTTCAGCACTCGTACCAAGTAACGAGGCTCTTGTCGCACTAATAGCCTCATAATCTGATACCATCGGCGCAAACCCCTTCGCTAGATGATTTTTTATGAAACTACTGCGTTCACTTCTATTTATTGTGCTTGCCCTAATGGTGATATCTGCCCTGGCTGCGCCGGGTTTTATCGGCCCCAAAGTAGAGGAAATTTGGAAGCAGCAATTGGGCCGCTTGCAGGGGGGGAATTCCACGGGTTACGAACGCGGATGGTTTGGTGCTGAAACCAATACTGAAGTGGCATTGCCGGATGGCACTACCCAGCTCAATACCGAGATCCATCATGGGCCGGTGTTGCTTACCTCCAAGGGGCCGCGCCTGGGTGTGGTTTATACCGAGACCCGGCTGGAGCTGGATCAACTACAGCCTGAATTGCGCGCTCAATTGGAGTCCATTTATGGCGCTTTACAGGCGAGTCCGGTAGTTCTGGAAACCCTGGTTACCGCCGACAACCGGGTGCTGAATACCCTGCGCTTAGACCCTTTCAAAAATACTGGCCCACTCGGGGAGCTGGAGTTTGACGGTGGGGAGGTTGCCGTATCTACGGATTACACCGGTGCTGTGCTGAACGGTGTCGTGGAGCTGGGAAGCTTGCGCCATATTCGCGAAGGTATCGAAGTACTGTTTACCGAGCCCCTTGAAGGCGAGTTTGAATATATGCCCGGCGAGGGCGGTAATGCGGAGCTGCGATTGTCGTTGCTGAGGGCAGAATCAGATTCCGGGCCGGTTCAATTGCGCGATGTTACCCTGGACCTGACCTTGGAAGAATTGGCGGCACAGACCCTGAAAATTATCAGTGACCTGAAGCTCCCCACCGTGGACTCGGCAACACCGATTACCTCTGTGCGCCAGCAGATGACCTTGCCGAGAATTAAGACTGCGGATCTGGGGCACTACCTGCGTGTATTGTTGCCGGCCCCTGAGCGGAATTGGGCTCGTGAAATGAGTCGCCCGCTGCGCCTGGAGCAACAGCTGGCGATTCAATCTCGCAATGGCCCGGTGTTAGTAGATGCTGATATCGATTGGCGGGGTATGCGCAAATCCTCCCGCCGAGGTGCCAGTGAGATCGATCAGTGGCTCAAACCGCTGGTAGGTAGTATGACCGTTAGCGCTGCAGAGCAGGCGCTCTTGCAGTCCCCCCTGGTAGGTCAGGCAATGCTTCTGCGAGATTATGGCCTGCTGATCGAAGACAAGGGTGAGCTGCAAATGTACCTCAAGGTCAATCGTGGCCAGTTGGAGGTGAATGGAGAGCAGTTGCCGGCAGACCTGTTTGTAATGGCCCTTACCGGTAAATTCTGATTGCCCAGGGCCAGCTGCTGTCCTGGCAGCTGGTCCCAGAGCGCAGCTGCAGGGCAGCCGCTAAGGCCTCTAACCCGTATTGCGCATGCCCGCTGCAATCCCTGCGATAGTGACCATCAGCGCGCTTTCCAATACCCCATCACTTTCCCGTTCGCGCAAACGTGCCATCAGCTCGGCCTGCAATAGGTGCAAAGGGTCAGTGTAGGGATCGCGCACGCGGATGGACCAGCGCATCACGGGATTGTTATCCAACAAGCTCTCCCGCCCAGTAAGCTGTTTTAGGGCCTCTACAGTGTGAGCAAGTCGCTCTCGCAAACTAACGCCCAGATGGATAAGGTCAGCATCTTTGGTGAGTCGCTCTTCATACCAGGAGGCAACGCGGGGATCAGCTTTAGCCAGCACCATTTCGAGCATATCCACAACGCCTTGGAAGAAGGGCCACTGACGGCTCATATCCCGCAGAATATCGGTTTCATCTGCGTGCTTAAGGGCATTCTCCAAGGCGGCGCCAGTGCCCAGCCAGGCCGGTAACATCAGTCGTATCTGGGTCCAGGCAAACACCCACGGGATCGCCCGCAGTGATTCGACACCGCCACCGGGTTTACGCCTTGCCGGGCGGCTGCCCAGGGCCAGGCGGCTCAGCTCGGTTTCCGGGGTGACAGTGCGCAAGTAAGCCACCAGGGCCGGATCATCCTGCACGACTTCCCGATAATTGCCGACAGAGACTTCCGTGAGCCGGTCCATCTCCGCGCGCCACTCCGAACGCGGCTCTGCCGGGGGCATCAGTGTCGCCTCCAGAGTTGCGGCGACATACTGCTCCAGGTTGTAAGCAGCTACAGAGGGGCGGCCGTATTTGAAGCGAATCATTTCTCCCTGTTCGGTAACGCGAATGCGCCCGGCTATTGATCCCGGTGGCTGCGACAGCAGGGCCATACGAGTCGGCGAGCCGCCTCGGGATATGGAGCCGCCCCGGCCGTGAAACAGAGTTAGGGGGATACCGTGGTTGCGGAATATTCCGGTGAGAGCTTCCTGTGTGCGGTACTGGGCCCAGGCGGCGCCCAGGAAGCCGGCGTCCTTGGCGGAGTCCGAGTAGCCGATCATCACTTCCTGGCCATCGAGCACACGCTGCTTGTAGAGGGGGATATTCAGCAGGGTACTCATAGTGGTAGCTGCACCATCGAGATCGTCGAGGGTTTCAAACAGGGGAACCACTCGCATTGGCACCTGCACCCCGGCAATTTTTTGCAGCAGCATTACAGCGAGAACATCGGAAGGTGTGGTCGCCATTGAGATAACGTAGGCACCTAATCCTTCGGGACCCTGTTCGGCAATGACCTTGCAGGTCTGTAAGACTTCGCTTACCTCTTCGTCACAAAAATCACTGCGGTAAAAGCTCTCGTCCACCAGTGGGCGGCGGCTGTCCAGCTCGGACACCAGGAACTCCTGTTTCTCCTCTTCACTCCAACTACTGTAATTGCCCATACCCAGATAGCGGGTAATGGCATCCAGGGTGTCAGCGTGGCGGGTGGATTCCTGTCGTATATCCAAACGCAATAGAGTGATGCCGAAGCAGTTGAGTCGCCTCAGGGTATCTTTAAGTTGGCCATCGGCGATGGCTGAGAGGCCCACATCGCGTAGGGAGCGGTCGATCAGGCGCAGCTCGTCGGCCAGCTGCTCGCTGCTGGTAAACGCGAGGCCGGAAGGCTCTGCGCGTCGACCAATGCGGGCCTCCATTTTTTCCCGGGTTATTTTGAGACGGTCGCGAACCTGGCGCAGCACCAGGCGATAGGGCTCGTGGCTGGGGCCAGTGCGCTGTAAAAGTTCTTCGCTGGCGCGATGCATGGACAAATCTGCGAGCAGGTTTTCCACATCGCGCAGATAGAGGTCGGCGGCCATCCAGCGGGCTAGGTGCAGAACTTCCCGGGTGACGCTGGCGGTGACATTGGGGTTGCCGTCCCGGTCTCCCCCCATCCAAGAGGCAAAGTGGATGGGAACCCAGTCCACCGGCAGAGGGGGAAGCTTGGCCAGGGCCAATTCACTGTCTATTTCCCGCATGCTTCTGGGAACCGCCTGCCACAGGGACTGTTCGATAGTGGCAAAGCCCCATCTGGCTTCATCAACCGGAGTGGGCCTGGAGCGACGGATCTCGTCTGTGCTCCAAGCGGAAAGGATCTGCTCTTGTAGGTGGCGACGTAAATCCTGGGATTCTTCTAGGGTCAGGTCGGGCCTGTCCAGTGTGTTGAGCAGGTCTGCAACTCGATCGTATTTGCGAATTAGGGTACGGCGTGTCACTTCGGTGGGATGAGCGGTTAGGACCAGTTCTACGGATAACTCTTTTAGTGTCCCGTGGATTTCCTCGGGAGACTTCCCCGCTTTGCTTAACTCTGCCAGTACCTGTTGCAGGCCGCGGTCTGTATCGGGATCTCCGGGAAAGCGCTGGTGCTGGCGGTGCAGTCTCTCGCGATGGCGCTGTTCGGCAATATTGGCCAGGTTTAGAAACTGGCTGAATGCCCGGGCAACTTCCAATAGGGTCGCATCATCCAGGGGGTCGAGTAGCTCTCGCAAGTGATCGGCCTGCATCGCCCCTTTGCTGCGGCTTTCAACGGCCGCCTGACGAATATTCTCAACGGTATCAAATAGTGGCTCGCCAACTTGGTTTCGGAATACTGCGCCGAGCTCTTCACCCAGCAGGCGTACATCTTCCCGCAAGGGGGCATTCTGGTCCTGGTTCACGAATCTATTTCTCCCTGTTAACAACGCGGTGAAAGTCAATCGGATAGGCATATTCGCACACTTTGTGATGAAGCATGCAATGTTGCAGCTGCAACTTTTGGCGAATAAGGGCTTGAGAAAGTAAATGAGGAAAAGTTGGTACAGCCTTTTGGCTAGTCAATCTGCTTTTGTCTTTTACGAGGTGTGAAAGTCGGTAATTTCAGTCAGGGAATCTTGGGTTCATTTCTTACTGAGAAGTAAATGGGCCCAAGATACTGGGCCCATAAAATGAAATATTTGCCATTAATAAGCTGGGCGCCGGTCGACCAGTGTCAGCCAGCCGCGAATAACCCGATAAATTACCCATATCCAGTTAATCGCAAGGATTAGGTAGCCTAGCCCCAGTACCCAGATGGTTAATGAGCCAACAATGGTCCACAGCAGCCAGAACCAGAAGGTGCGAATCTGCCAGCGGAAATGGGATTCGGCCAGGGTGCCGCGAACATCGCTGCGCTTAAAATAGTTGATTAATACCCCGATAAAAAATGGTACTGCAGTAAATAAGCTGATCGCCTGGATCAGGTAAACCATGATGGCCAGGTCGCGCCCGCTTTGTTCTCGGGCTTCCTGACTGCGTTCGGGATACTGCTCTGACATAACTTGTTCTCTTTACTATTCACTCCAATATAGTGTGGTGCAAATAGTGCATTTCAACTTAGCTGCGCTGGGATGTGTTATTTGCGCGGTGGATTGCAGACGCTTTTTCCGCCCTATTGTTTCCCAGTAAGAGTACTGTGGCTCGAAATTGGGTCACAGTAGGGTAGTTCATTTTAATGCCCACTCGGTGTGAACATTGCGTTCGCGCCAGGCCTTTAGCTGGCGTACAGATTCGCGCATAAGCTGTAAAAGCTCTGTGCGCTGTTGGCGACAATGTTCTCTTTCACTATCGATAGAGAGGTTTGCGGCCAGGGTACGCAAGCGAGAAGCTATTGTTTCGAGGCCGACCTCAATAGCTGAGCGAGCCAGTCTTTGTGCCTGCTGTTCTGCATCAAGCCAGTGGCGTCCAGTAATAGCGCTGGTTAATGACGTTATTTGTTTTGGCAGGGTGGCGGTGCGCTCGCTGAGTAATTCGGCAAACGTATGGTGATCCAATGTATCCCGCAGGCGAAATAGGGTATTGGTATTAAGGAGTCGAGTGGGCTTTGCTCCCTGGGGGCCTGCAATGCCCTGGCTTCGGCGAACAGCCCAACTCAATAATTGCATCAGCTGTCGGTCGCCGATCGGGTGGGTCAATACCCCGGTAAAGCCTCTGGCTTGGTAGCGCTCCTTATCGCCAGAGCTGGCATTTTGTAAAAGGGCAAAAATAGGTAGTTCTGCACCTCTCTCCCTGCGGATTTCCCGCACTGCTTCAACACCATCCATCAACGGAAGATGGGTATCTGCCAAAATAAGATCGAAATTTTTTTGCAGTGCCGCGCTGCTCCCATCGATCCCATTGCACTCCCGTTGCACGTTATGGCCCATGGTCTCCAGGGTGGGCTGAAGGGAGTCATGCTTACTGTTTTCAACGAGTAATACAGAGAGCTGTTTGCCGGGTGCACGATGGCTTTCAGTGGGGAGTTTTAATTCTACTGTTTCAACATTACCGCACTGATGTAAGTTCTCCAGGGATTTAAGGGCGCTGTTTAATTGTCTTTTCCCGATTTCTACCAGGGCGCGCGTATTGTTGTCTTCGCTGCGAGCCAATAAATTCAAAGTGCCGAGAAGTGTATCCAGGGGATGCTGTAAGTGGTGCCGGGTTATGGTGAGGAGATCAGATTTCTCCTGGCGCAATTGTTCCAGCTCACTGAGAGCATCGGCAAGTTGTTTTTCCAGTGCGATAAATTCGCTGTTACGACTGTGTACCTGTTGGAAAAGATTGCTATTTTCCTTGCTCAAATTTTTAAGCCGAGCATTGGTATCGAGAGTTAATTGGCGTAATTTAACTTGCCTATTTATTGCAAACGCACAAATTAGCAGTAGAAGCACAGCAGGTATTCCCATCCAAAAGAGCGGGACCTGACTTTTTAGTGTGGTAATAACATCGGCCTGTGCAGTACTCGATAAAAATACCGAACCCGAGACCAATAGGCCGAGGCATATGGCACGCAAGAATACGTGACGAGAGGGAATTCCCCCAGACAAAGTGGTTTCTATCATCCTTGTAACCAACGTTATTTAAATTGGACTAAATCCTGCAGTCCAAAAAGGGTTTATACGACTTGTTGTAATGAATACCCAGGCACACCGGAGATTTTTGATACTGCAATAAGCCCGCTTTTGGTACAAGAAAAATTTTGCTTCTGCTGTGGGGGGAGCAGAGGCGCTTCAGTTAACTTGCCGATAGAAGAGTTGCCGGCTGGCCCCGTCTGTTCTGCCTTGAGGTTGAGCGGCCGGGTTGTTGGGTGTGAAGTTAATCAGCAGATTGCATCTGATTACATAGAGGGATCTAGCAGCAATTTACTAGATTATATGGGTAGATTAGCGACAGCTCCTGAACAAATTACGCCGGAGCTGTCGTGAGGAAATAGTATTCAGGCAGCCTGGGGAATGCGCTCTTGCAGCAATTGCAACATACGCTCTGAGGGAAGGAAAAGGCGAATGCCATCGCAGTGTGCGAGCAGTTCCCGATAAAAATAATCGAAATGGGTGCAGCCCAAAATCAGGATCTGTACGCCACTTTTCACCAATGCCGCGACCAAGTCATCAAGGGCGTGTTGGCGAACGATCATTTCTGCGGCGAGGCCGTCCTCGATATCTTCCACAATTTGCAAGTTGCCAATACCGATGACTTTGGCGGTTGTATTGCGCTCGAGTATTTCCCGCTCGATATTGGCGCAGCTCTGGCAGTTGGCGGCCAGCAGTCCAAAGTTGCGATAGCGCTGGGTAAGCTCAGCGTAGACCTCGAGAGGGGATACCACCTCAATGGGGGAGGCAGCTTTTACCGCCGTCATATCCACAGCACCGGAAAGTGAGTTGCAATAGATCATGGCCGCTTCTGCACCGGCCTGGTACAGCTGCTCAATGGCTTCGATCAATTGTTGGGTAAGGGCGTCGCGCTCCAGCGCCTGCAATTGAGTCTGGGCCTGGGGAGAGGAAGATAGGGACAGGCCCACGCCACGAAGTTGGCGCGCGGCGAGGAAGTCCAACCCGAAGCGGGTATCTGTGGGGGTGCCGGCGACCACGCCAACGGTCATGGAACTGTTTTCAATGGCGTTATCGGTCAACACAGTCATGTTCCTCTCTCGTAATGCCTAATCGAGTATCGGTGACCCCTCAGGCAGCGCGTTTGCTCCACAGGGGGACAAGCGTATTAATCCACACTCGGCGCACCCAGTCGAGATAAATTCCGTAGGGGCGGCCAAGAGCTCCCGCGATGAGCATAAAAGTAATACTGGCGGTGGCAATTTCGTCCCAGCTGGCCCCACCGAGGCGCATATTGGCCATATATAGCGGGAACTGGAAGCTGAGGAATACAAAGGTGTCTACCAGATAGGCATTGATAAAGCCGCCACCCCCAAAACGGTTCACAATCCAGTTGCGATACATACTGAATGGACGGGCGATAAGGGTATTGAATACCAGGGCCATCAGGCGAACTTTCAGGTGTTCGTTCCAACTCATACCCGCCAGAATCAGCTCGATGGGGATCGCTACAGCCCAAGAGAAGCTATTCATGGCGAAGATGTCCAGCATAAAGTCCCAGCGGCGCGCCCCAGATGCCTTTTCATCTGGGGCATCTGGACTGGATGGGGATAGTGCGGGCGCGGACATTGGGCAAACAACCTCGTAGACAGTGGCCGCCTAAACGACTTTGGCGACAGACCGGCGATTATATCTACAATTTGCATAAAAGCTAGCCTTACATCTCGACTGATAGTTTCTAACGATACATTTGTCCTATTTTTTAATTATTTATTAATCTAATTATCTTGTTGTGAAAATCTGGCAGCTGGTCACGAATGGCTGGCACCGGTTAATATGCAACTCTTTGCATAAGATGAGTTGGAGTTTTCATGTCCCTGCGCTTTGCCGTTCTCACCTTGCTGGATATTGAGCCCGGCAGTGGTTATGACCTTAAGCGGCGCTTTGAGCGCAGCGTCTCCCACTTCTGGAGTGCCAGCCATCAACAAATGTATCGCGAGCTGCACAAGTTACATGAGGAGGGCCTGCTGGACTGTGAGGAGCAAGCCCAAGAAGGCAAGCCGGACAAGAAGGTCTATAGCCTCACGGATCTAGGTCGCGCCGAGCTGCGTGACTGGGTCACTCAGCCCAGTGCGCCGCAGAAGATTCGCGAGCCTTTCCTGGTGCGTATGTTCGCCGGCCACAACCTGAGCAAGGATGAAATGCGAGATGCTCTGGAGGCCCAACTGCGCCAACATCGCAGCTCTCTGGAAAGTTACCAGGAGCAAAATGAGCGGGTATTAAAGAGTGATACAGCGCTCCAGGAGCGCTACTGGTTGGCACATCAAACCCTGCTTTTGGGTATTGAGGCGGAAAAGACCTGGATCAGTTGGGCGGAAGGTCTGCTGAGTGAGCTTGAAGAGTCCGTAAAAAAATAACCGCTACTCGCTTGGAATGACGCGCCCGAATCTGGCCAGCGATGCTGTTTGGTGTTCAGTAACCTCGCTCTTTTAGCAAGTGGGGTGACCTTAGCCATGACTTTTACCGTAACACCTATCCGCGAAGATTTTTTAGAAAAGGTTCGTCAAGCAGGTCTAGATGATCTAGGGCAGCCGGTACGGCAGCTGAGCGCCCAGGGCGGTGAGCCATGTCGTGATGTGCGACGGCGCGCACGGCCGGGGGAGAAAATCCTCTTGGCGAGCTACTGCCCTTTCTCTTTTGCCGGTCCTTACCGGGAATACGGGCCTGTATTTGTACTGGCGCAGCCGCAGCCGGAACAAGACTTCAGAGCACAGAATAGCTTCCCCCCGCTAAATAATAATGCGGAAGATTATTTCAAGAGTGGTGTGCCACTAGTGCTTCGCGCCTATAGCGCTGAAGAGCACATCGTGTCTGCGAAATTGGTGGGCCCTGAACAAATAAAAACAGAAGTGAGTGAATATTTTATGCAGGATGAGATTGATTTCGCTCTGCTGCGCTTCGCTGCTTATGGTTGCTATGCGCTGCGGCTGGATCGCGCATAGTTTTAATAGATATTTGTGAAGGCCAGGTCGCCGGTTAATAAAATCCTGGTGTCAGTGGTAGTGAGAACCACCGGTCTTTTTGGTGGTTGTTTCGGAGTTCAGTATTTATTCCCGAACTCCGAAAATATTTCAAAATTAAATGGAGATTTTTTCCAATACCAAGCTGCCAATGGAATAGCCCGCGCCAAAGGAACAGATAATTCCCCGGTCACCGACCTGCAAGTCATCGCTGTGTAAATTAAACGCGATAACTGAGCCGGCACTTGCCGTGTTGGCGTAGCGGTCCAGAACGATGGGCGCGCGCTCAACGCTTGCATTGTCACCCATTAGCTTCTTGGCGATCAGGTTGTTCATATTGATATTGGCCTGATGGAGCCAGTAGCGGCGCACGCTGTGAGGATCGGTGTCCGTCTCTTGCAGGTGGGCTTCAATATGAGACGCCGCCATGGGGCAAACTTCTTTAAATACCTTTCGGCCATTCTGGCGGAACAACTTACCGGGACCAAATGGGTCCACATCGGCGGCGCGAGCGGTGTAGCCAAAGTTCGAACGGATATTGTTGGAGAAAACGGTTTTCGCTTTGGTGCCGAGAATTTCCCAGGCGCTTTCGACAGTACAGGTTTCTCTGCGCTCGATAATGCTGGCTACGGCTACATCGCCAAAGATAAAGTGGCTGTCTCGGTCGGTGTAATCCACTTGTGGTGAGGCCAGCTCAGCATTGATGACCAGTACAGTTTTGGCTGAGCCTGAGCAGATCGCATCCACCGCACGCTGAAGTGAGAAGGTGGCTGAGGAGCAAGCCACTTCCATATCAAAGGCAAAACCATCGATACCCAGTGCACCTTGGATTTCAATAGCAATAGCGGGGTAGGCGCGCTGCATATAGGAGGCACCGACAATGACCAAATCAATGTCAGACGCCTGCTTGCCGGCTTTCTCCAGAGCTAGTCTGGCGGCCTTTAAGCCCATTTCGGCTTGTACACTCAGCTCGTCATCTGCGCGCTCGGGAATAAGGGGGCGCATGCGCTTCGGATCAAGGATGCCATCGCGGGTCACCACATAGCGGCTCTTGATGCCTGAGGCCTTCTCGATAAATTCTGCAGAAGAGAAAGGTTTTGCTGCGCGCTCACCGGCCTCAATCTCTTGAGCATGCTCAAGATTGTACTGCTCGGCATGGGTGTTATAGGCATCTACCAACTCTTCATTGCTAATAGATTCCGGTGGGGTCCACAGGCCTGTGCCGCTGATGACAATGCCCCGTGGCAACTTGTATTCACTCATCGCTGAATTCCTGGCCCGCGACAACAGAAATGCGGGCAATTTAGTCGCTGTTAGAACCTTAGCAGTGCTGGCAGATGAGGGACTGAGGCGCCAGAACGGCAAGGTAAGCTATTGTGACGTTGGGGTGACTATGGGTCTATTTGTAGTCGCGCCGAACAGTCATGGCGTTCTGGCCAAAACGAAGGCGCTGACCTGTTTTGCCCCGGCTGTGAGTAGCTGGCGAGTGATGATTTCAAGGGTCGCTCCCGTGGTTACAACATCGTCTACCAGGCCGATATGGGCACCCGATATTTCTCCGCGCACGGCAAAGCTGTCAGACAGGTTTTTCAGCCGTTGGTTGCGGCTGAGTTGAGACTGGGTTTTGGTGGAAGTTGTTTTGCGCAGTAGTTGCAGATCTACTGGCAGGCACCAGTTTTGCCCCAGACCACTGGCAATAAGTTGAGCCTGGTTGTAACCGCGTTGCCAATAGCGACGCCAGTGCAGAGGAACCGGGGTAAGTATGTCAGGCATATCCTCTGGAAGCCCCAATTGGCGGGCAGCTAGCTGTATAAGGCTGTGTCCGGCGGCCAGGTCCCGGTGGTATTTGAAATGTTGGATTAAGTGGTTGATTGGGTAAGCGTATTGCCAGGCAGCGCTGATCTTCTTTAAGGTGGGTGGCCTCTGTAAACAGGCCGCGCAAATATTATCTTTTGCCGCCGCCAAGGGTAGGGCGCAGTAGCGGCAACCACGGCCTAGCGCCGGTAGTTCCTGAGTGCAGGCAGAACAGATTCCAACCTCTCCCGATGCTCCGCCGCACAGCAGGCAGCGGGCCAGACTTTGGGCAAGTTTTCTACTGAAAAGCTTGTAAACCATATTGTCTCTTCCGAGTTGACAGCGGTTTGGCCGTGGCTAAACTGGCCAGTCTGGTGGATTGAACGGCAGACGCTGAATTAGGGCTCGCTGATCGATGCCGCTAGAGCCTGTTAACAGGCTGTGAGTATCCGATTTTAATAAGCAACAGAGAGAGTACGCCCTGTGACTGCCGCCCAGCAAATGCCCGCCGCAGAGATCCGCCACGACTGGACCCGCCAGCAGGTACTGGACCTCTTCGCCATGCCGTTTAGCGACTTGATGTTTACCGCGCAGCAAGTGCACAGAGCTTATTTTGATGCCAATCGGGTACAGGTCAGTACCCTTTGCTCTATCAAGACCGGTGCTTGCCCTGAAGACTGTGCCTACTGTCCCCAAAGCGCCCGCTATGACACCGGGCTGGAGCGGGAAAAACTGATGAAGGTTGAAAAGGTGTTGCAGGAGGCAAGGGCGGCTAAGGCCGGTGGTGCTACCCGCTTCTGCATGGGGGCCGCCTGGCGCTCTCCCAAGAAAAAAGATATGCCTTACGTGACCCAGATGGTACGAGAAGTAAAGGCGTTGGGTATGGAAACCTGTATGACCCTGGGCATGCTAAATGATGATCAGGCCCAGGAGTTGGCGGATGCAGGCCTCGATTACTACAACCACAATTTGGATACTTCGCCGGAATATTACGGTGAAATTATTACCACTCGCACCTACCAGGATCGCCTGGAAACCTTGGGGCGTGTGCGCTCGGCGGGAATGAAGGTCTGTGCTGGTGGCATTGTGGGAATGGGTGAAGGCGACAAAGATCGCGCCGGATTATTGATGCAATTGGCGAACCTGCCGGAGCACCCCGAATCAGTGCCCATCAATATGCTGGTAAAAGTCGCAGGTACCCCACTGGAAGAACAAAAGGACCTGGATCCCTTCGAGTTTATTCGCTGCATTGCTGTGGCCCGTATCATGATGCCGAAATCCCATGTGCGCCTATCCGCCGGTCGCGAGCAGATGAGCGATGAGATGCAGGCAATGGCCTTCCTTGCCGGCGCCAACTCTATTTTTTACGGTGAAAAACTGCTGACGACCGCGAATCCGGAAGCTAACGAAGATATGCAGTTGTTCAGTCGCCTGGGTATTAAGCCAGAAGAGTATCAGCAGTACGCCGATGAGGCTGAGGTGGAAGCGGAATTGAACGCGCAGATCACCGAACAGCAAAATGATGCTTTCTTCTACGACGCGGCCAAATGACTCTGAATGAAGTTCTGCAACAGCGCCTCGCCGAGCGCCGCCAGCAGAATCTGTACCGGGAGCTAAAAACCCTCGATCGTGCACCCGGGCCGCGAGCCCGGGTCGATGGGCGGGAGCTACTGGTATTTAGCAGTAACGACTACTTGGGGCTTGCCAGCCGCGAGGAAGTCATCGCAGCACAGAAGGCGGGAGCGGAGTGTGGTGCAGGCGCCACAGCCTCTCACCTGGTTAATGGTCACCTGGATATTCATCACCGCTTGCAGCAGTGCATCGCCGAGGTAACCGGGCGAGAAGCGGCGCTGATATTCTCGAGTGGCTACATGGCGAATATCGGCACTATTTGTGCCCTGTTGGGGCGAGCCGACAATATTGTTTCGGACAGGCTTAATCACGCCTCACTGATTGACGGTGCCCGCTTGAGTGGCGCCAACAGTCTGCGCTTTGCCCATAACGATCTCGCTGGCCTTGAACGCCAATTGCAGCGCGCTACTAGCCGGGGTGGCGCTACTTTAGTAGCGGTGGATGGCGTTTACAGCATGGATGGTGATTTGGCCCCTCTGGCTGAGATTGCCACTCTGTGTAAGCGATACAACGCCTGGTTAATGGTTGATGAGGCCCACGGCTTTGGCGTAATGGGTAGCGAAGCATACCCACTGGCGGGCAGCTGTGCCCTGGCGGGGCTGTCCCAGGAACAAGCCCCGGTTGTGATGGGTACCTTGGGTAAAGCGGTTGGCAATGCCGGTGCCTTTATTGCGGGCTCCCGGTCACTGATAGATTTCCTCACCCAGTTTGCGCGGCCCTATATCTATACCACCGGAATGACGCCAGCAGTGGCTGCCGGCGCCTTGGCTGCTATCGAATTGATTCGCGATGAGCCTCAGTTACAAGGGCGCTTGCGGGTAAATATCGCTTATTTCCGCCGCAGGGCACTACAGCTCGGCCTACCCCTACAGGCGTCAGCCAGTGCGATACAGCCGCTGGTGTTGGGCTGTGAAAGTACTGTGATGGCGGTTGCCAGAGAATTGCAGGAGCGCGGATTCCTGGTGGGTGCCATTCGCCCGCCTACAGTGCCGCTGGGCACTGCACGCTTGCGCATTACCCTGAGCGCGGCTCACCGGGCCGAGAATATCGATGAGCTACTAGGCGCGCTGCAGCAGATTTTGCAGGACGCAGGGGTACTGGATAAGTGATACGGGTTGAACACTTGGTTTTCCTGCACGGGTGGGGCGGGAGTGCAGACCTTTGGCAGCCGCTTATAGAATCCCTGGCGCGTCGTACAGAAGTGCAACTCCACTGTATTGAGTTACCTGGATTTGCTACACAGGGCGCTGAAGACTGGCCCCCACTAGAAGCTTTGCTGCAGAAGCTTTACCAGCAACTTCCCCCTCGCTGTATCCTGGTTGGCCACTCCCTCGGCGGTATGCTGGCCGTTCGCCTGGCTTCTATAGCGAAGCAGGACAAAGTTCTGGGGTTAATGACCATAGCTGCCAATGCCTGCTTTGTGGAACGAGATGGCTGGCCGGGCATGGCCGAGAGCACTTTCAAGGCATTTTTCGATGCTTTTACATCATCTCCGGAGAGTACCTGGGAGCGATTTTGCTCGCTGCAGGCGCGGGGTGATAGCGCCATGCGCTCTTTACTTAAAGACCTTAAGGCACAAACACCTCAAATAAATAGTGATGCCTGGCGGGAAGCATTGTGCTGTCTGGCAGAGTTGGATAATCGCAAATACCTGGAAAATCTGTCCGTGCCGGCACAGCATCTGTTTGGCAGCAGGGATGCCCTGGTTCCCATTGAAGCTGCTCGGTCCATTGAGGCGTGTGGGGACACCGTCAAAGTCATACCCGAGACGGGCCATTTACCCCATTGCACCAAGGCTGACATCGTCGCTGAATATCTATTCGAGCTTCTTGAGTCTATTGGAAATCCCCCGGCTGAGCCGTTTGATAAGGCTGCGGTAGCTCGCTCTTTTACCCGGGCAGCACAGGGCTACGATGATTGCGCCCATCTGCAGCGGGCAGTCTGCCGGCAACTGTTGGCCCAAGCCGATGACAGCTGGGCACCCCGTACGATCCTCGATTTGGGCAGTGGCACCGGATTCGGTACTGAACTGTTGCGGCGGCATTTTCCTAAGGCGCAAATTATTGCCCTGGATCTGGCGGAGGGGATGCTGAAATTTGCCCGGACGCAAAGACCCGAAGCTGATGGTTACATTGCGGCCGATGCCGAACAATTACCCCTGGCGGCGGGTAGTATTGATTTGGTGTTTTCAAGTATGGCGCTGCAATGGTGCTACCGCCTGCCACAGTTGTTTGCTGAGTTGCAGCGAATACTGGCCCCTGAAGGGCGGTGCCTGGTTGCCACCCTTGGCCCTAAAACCCTGGTGGAATTGAAACAGAGTTGGGCTCAAGTGGATGGGGGTGTACATGTCAATCAGTTTCTGGCCGCCGAGCAATGGCGTGAAGCGGCGCTGCACAGTGGTCTCGGCGGATTGGTTACGGATGAACTGCGCCTGCTGCACTTTGATAGCCTGCGGCAGTTGATGCGGGAGCTTAAGGGAGTGGGTGCACACAATATTAACCGGGCGGCGGATAAAGGTATGACAGGTCGCCGCAAACTGCAGTACTTGTCCGTAGCCTATGAAAATAAGCGGGAAGAGCGAGGGTTGCCGGTAACTTACGAGGTGATCTATATGAATCTCACCGCTTGCAGGGCAAAAAAATCCGGCTGACCTGCGCCTATTGCAACGCAGGGAGCCGGGTGCAAGATTGAAGAGATCAGGGGTAGATGTCGATAGGGATTGGCGTCTTCACCAGAGCCCAGATTTCGTCCATTTCACGGTTGGAGGCCACCGCGATGCAACCATCGGTCCAGTTGGTGCGGCGCAGATGTCTTTCCATATAGGACCACTGGGGCTTGATACCGTGGATCATAATGTCACCGCCGGGACTGACTCCCATTTTGGCTGCCCGTGCACGGTCCTGCTTGTTGGGATAGGACACGTGGATTGAACGGTAAAAGCGGCTGTTGGGATTCTTCCAGTCCAGTGTGTAGCGGCCTTCAGGGGTGCGCTCGTCCCCCTGGCGAACTTTGTGTCCCCTGGGGTTATCCCCAAAAGACACGGTATAGCTTTTCACGACACGGCCGTCCCGTATCAGCTGCATGAGTTTCTTGGACTTATAAACTACGACGTGGTCAACGGGATCAACTTTCGCTGAAGCAAAGATTGGCACCAGCAGGAGCAGGGCAAAGGTCAGGTATCGCATGGTCTTTAAGCAGTTCGGGTAGTTGTCGGTTATTTCGCAATGACACCGCATCCCTGCTGTCTGTCCCCTTTAAAAGGGGGTTATTGTGTGAGCGCAATCCCGTGCCTTCTTATCGATGTACGGCTTGATTTGTTCAAAATTTGCGCTACCGGGTTAATTTATCACCATCTAAGTGGCGTGAAAAGTCACGTCATGAAAAAAGTTAACTTTTATTGGAGGAGGGGGTTAGGCCTTGGCAAAAACCTATTTTATCGCCGGTACTGACACCGAGGTCGGCAAGACATATGTGAGCGCCGCACTGCTATCGGCAGCGGCGGAGGCAGGCTTGCAAACGGCGGCAGTGAAGCCTGTGGCGTCTGGATGCGAGCACACGGATGGTGGCCTGCGCAATGAAGATGCCCTTTTGCTCCAGGAAGCGATGACTCTGAAGCTGCCTTACCAGCAAGTAAACCCCTTTGCCCTGGAGCCCGCTATTGCCCCACATATAGCGGCCGCAGAAATTGGCAAACAGTTAAATGTTGCGCGGATGGCTGGCGTCTGCCGGGGAGTGATGTCTGCAGGGGCCGACCTGGTTTTGATTGAAGGTGCTGGTGGCTGGCGCACCCCGCTGGGCCCAAGAAGCTTCCTTTCACAATTGCCTCGGGAGCTGAATTTACCGGTAATACTGGTGGTGGGTATGCAGCTCGGTTGTATCAACCACGCACTGCTCACCGCTGAAGCGATCCGTCGCGACGGTCTGCCGCTGGCGGGTTGGGTAGCTAATTTCGCCCGTGATGGGATGGCTCGAGCCGATGAGAATCTGCAGACATTGAAGGCCCTACTGCCCGCCCCTCTGCTAGGTACCCTTCCATTCGACACCGCTGCGGACTATCGCAATGGTGCACAATATCTGGATATAACTCCGCTTCTACCTCACTGATCGCTGCAGATGTCGGGCTCGCAAGGGCCCGAGACTGTTGACATTGGGACGCTTCGGCCCTAGATTCAAACGAGCGTTTGAAACACTTGAATGAGGACCGGGAGCATGGCCGACTATAAGGCGCCACTAAGGGAGATGAACTTCCTACTTCACGAGGTATTTGCTGCGGAAAAACTCTGGGCGAAATTGCCCGGGTTGGCTGGAGCGGTAGATCGTGAGACCGCAGATGCGATTCTCGAAGAGATGGCCAAGCTGGCTGCCAACACCCTGGATCCGATCAATCGCACTGGCGACGAAGAGGGCTGCCAGTGGAATGATGGTGTGGTGACCACGCCGAAAGGCTTTAAAGAAGCCTATGCCACCTTCTGTGAAGGTGGTTGGGGTGGACTGCTGGGCAATCCGGAATACGGCGGCATGGGTATGCCGAAAATGCTGGGCGCTCAGGTTGAGGAGATGATCAATGCTTCAAATATCTCTTTTGCACTCTACCCGGTTCTGACTAACGGCGCCTGCTTGGCAATTGATGCCCACGCCAGTGATGAGCTGAAAGAAAAATACCTGCCCAAGATGTATGAAGGCACCTGGGCTGGTGCCATGGGCCTTACCGAGCCTCACGCCGGTACAGACCTGGGTATTATCCGCACCAAGGCTGAGCCCCGTGGCGATGGCAGCTTTAGCATCAGCGGCAGCAAGATCTTTATTACCGGCGGTGACCAGGATCTATCCGAAAATATTATCCACCTGGTATTGGCAAAATTGCCGGACGCGCCCAAGGGGCCGAGAGGCATTTCGCTGTTCCTGGTGCCCAAATACAAGGTGAACGAAGACAACAGCATCGGCGAGCACAACGATGTGAACTGTGGCTCGATCGAGCACAAAATGGGTATCAAGGCCTCCGCTACCTGTGCGATGAACTTCGACGGCGCCCAAGGCTGGCTGGTCGGCGAGGAGAACAAAGGACTCGCGGCCATGTTTACCATGATGAACTACGAGCGCCTGGGTGTTGGTATCCAGGGCCTCGGCGCCTCAGATCGCTCCTATCAAAATGCTGTTGAATACGCTCGCGACCGTATCCAAAGCCGTTCTCCAGCGGGCGCCAAGCAGCCGGAGAAAGCCGCAGACCCCATCATTGTGCACCCGGATGTGCGCCGTATGCTGCTCACCCAAAAAGCTTTGGTGAACGGCGGCCGCGCTCTGTCCACATACGTGGCCAAGTGGTTGGATATTTCCAAGTTCGGCGAGGGTGAAGAGAAAAAGAACGCGGAGAATATGGTTGCCTTGCTGACCCCGGTAGCCAAAGCCTTTACTACCGATATGGGATTGGATTGCACCATCCTCGGTCAGCAGGTCTTCGGTGGCCACGGTTATATCCGCGAATGGGGCCAGGAACAGTTGGTGCGCGATGTGCGTATTACCCAGATCTATGAAGGAACCAATGGTATCCAGGCTCTGGATCTGGTGGGTCGCAAGACTGTAGCTACCGGCGGTGCTCTGTTCGAGTTGTTTGCTGCAGATGTACAGGGCTTTATCGATGCCCAGATTGATCGCGAGGAAATGGCCGAGTTTATCCAGCCGCTTATCGCTGAGATGCAACGCCTGCGTGAAGCAACTGAGAATATGGTTGCCGCCACTCAGCAAGACCCCCACGCACCGGGTGCGGCTTCTGTAGAGTACCTGCACCTGTTCGGCTACGTCGCTTACGCCTTTATGTGGGCGAAAATTGTGTCTGCGGCGCTGCCGAAAGCGGAAGCGGATAGCTTCTACAACGGCCAGATAAAGACAGCGCGCTTCTACTTCGCTCGCCTGTTGCCGCGCACCCAGGCATTGGCCGGCAGTGTCAATGCAGGCAGCGCTAGCTTGATGGACTTGGAGGAAGAGCTGTTCTAACAGCCCCCAAAGAAAGTGTTAAAAAGCCCCGCATCGCGGGGCTTTTTTGTGGAGCTGTAGAAAGCTTTCTCCTAAACTCAGGGCACAAAAATAACGAGCGAAAGTGCCCATGTTAGATCCCTCCGAAAAGAAACTCTCCGATGAAGACCAAGCCAAGGTCGATAAATACCTGCAGTCCGGCATCAACAGTGTCGAACGCAAGCCTTTCCGCCCCTGGGTACTGTTACTCGGCTTGTTAGCGTTATTGACCTTGCTATCGTTGCTGAGCCTGTATATCGCCCAGACAAAAGGTATCGTTTAGCGCGGCGTGGAGCTTCCCAAGTGCTGGAGTAGCTGCCATTCATCACCGGAAACTGGCTGGATAGACAGGCGCCCCTGTTTTACCAGCACCATCTCAGCCAATTGGGGGATGCCTTTGATTTCTGCGAGGGGCACCGGCCGTTGGAACTCACTTCGCCAGCGAATATCGACGCAGTACCAGCGCGGTTTATCCTCGCTGGCCTTGGGGTCAAAGTACTTGCTTTCCGAGTCGAACTGGGCCGGATCGGGGTAGGCAGAGCGAACCACTTCAGCGGTGCCCACAACTGCCGGCACCTTACAGGCACTGTGATAAAACAGCACGCCATCTCCTTCCTTCACCTTATCGCGCAAAAAATTGCGTGCCTGGTAATTGCGGATACCATCCCAGCGACCGCAACCGCTGGATTCGGCAGCGAGGTCCTGGAGGCTGTATTCATCGGGCTCAGATTTAAATAACCAGTAGGTCATGCGGCAGTTTGTCTCTTTGCTGCGCCGGTTGGTGTTTCGCCGGCTTTCGACGCCATTTAGTATGAAGCTGCCGATTAGTGTCAAATCGGCGCATAGATTTTTACCCAATAAGCGGGAGATTATGGGAAGCAAAACACTTCAGTGGCTCTCACAGAAGCTGGCCAGTCGTCGTTCACAGTACTGGGCCCTGCAGCTCTCTGGTTGGGGGGGATATACGCTGTTGACCTTTGTAGGCAGTTTTTTCTGGGTGAATGACCACTGGGTTCACTCTGGCTACATCATAGTTGCCACTACTGCGGGGGTTATTCTCAGCGAGAGCATGCGTTTGGGTTTTCACCGCCTGTGGAGCAAGCCTCCAGCAATGCGATTGCTAGGCTCTTTACTGCTGGTGGTCATGGCGGCGGTGATTTGGGCAGCAATAAAATTCACCGGCTCCCTGTGGCTTTATGGTCACGATGGTGATGAGCACCCGGCACTCCTGGCTATCTACTGGTTCACCTATTCATTTCTGATTCTGATGACCTGGGCGGCGCTCTATTACGGCATCAAGTATTACCGCTCCTCTCAGGCCCAGCAGGAGAAGGCGCTGCGGGCGGAATCAATGGCGCACCAGGCTCAATTAAAAATGCTGCGCTACCAGTTAAACCCGCACTTCCTGTTTAATACGCTCAACGCAATTTCTACTTTGATCCTCGATAATGACGGGCGCACGGCCAACAATATGGTGACGCGCCTGTCCCAATTCTTGCGCCACTCCCTGGATAATGATCCTATGCAGAAGGTCACCCTGGCGAAGGAAGTTGAGGCGCTGATGTTGTACCTGGACATTGAAAAGGTGCGCTTCGCCGATCGCTTAGGGGTGAATTTGGATTTGCAGGGAGAGTCCCCCCAGGCCTTGGTGCCGAGCCTTCTGTTGCAACCGCTGGTTGAAAACGCGATCAAATATGGGATTTCACAGCTGGAGTGGGGCGGTGAGATTGGCATCAAGTCACGGGTTTTCGCCGGCGAATTGTTGTTGGAGGTCAGCGATAACGGTCCCGGCATGTCGGAAGAGGAGCTGCGCCTGATTGGCAAAGGCTACGGAGTGGGTATTCGCAATACCTGTGAGCGCCTTAAGGCCCTTTATGGCGATGACCAGAGAGTGCGTTTCCGCAACCGCCCAGAAGGGGGCTTGTCGGTAAATATTCGTATTCCCTTTGAACAGGAATAAAGAGATGAGTGGAGTAGAGACCCTGAGGGCGATCGTTGTCGATGATGAACCCCTGGCTCGTCGCGGATTGCGGCTGCGCCTGGAGCAGATGGCTGATATCGAGGTAGTTGCAGAGAGCGGCAATGGTCGCGATGCGCTGGAGAAAATACTGGAGCTGAAGCCCGATGTAGCATTTGTGGATATCCAGATGCCCGGCGTAAACGGTTTGCAACTGGTTCAGTTGATTCCGGTGGACTCTCTACCTCATGTAGTTTTTGTCACGGCCTACGACCAGTATGCGGTAGAGGCTTTTGAAATCAATGCGGTGGACTACGTATTAAAACCCATCGAAGAAGAGCGCTTGGAGTTGGCTCTTACCCGAGTCAGGGAACAGAGAGCCAACGCTGATATCGCTAACCAACGAGAGCAATTACTCGAAGCTGTTGCCGATTTGACCAAGGAATCCCCTGATGTGCTGGAGCAGAAGCTGGTTAGCGGGCAATTTGCCGGCAGTGCCTATCCGGACAAAATTGCAGTGAAAGATGCGGGCAAAATAACTTTGGTGCCCTCCAGTGAAATCGACTGGATCGATGCTGCCGGTGATTATATGTGTGTGCACGCTCGGGGTGAGACCCATGTGATGCGTATCACCATGAAAGAACTGGAGCAGCAGTTGGACCCGAAACTTTTCCAGCGCATACATCGTTCGACTATCGTCAATTTAAGCCGGGTAAGGGAAATACGTGCCCATATTAATGGCGAATACCATCTGGTATTAGATAGCGGCGAGTGTTTAAAAATGAGCCGCAGCTATAAAAATAAAGTCCAGCACTTCCTCTGATCTATAAATTTTTTATGGCTCTCAGGTGAGGCAGCAAAGCAGATGGGTTTTCCACTGTAACGCTGCCTCTTAAGGCATGGATTTCATTTTGTGAATTTTTATTTTCTTTCCGGCGAATAAACGGGCTCTTCATGGCCTGATCGAATTTTCCTGGCAACTAGTCGCAACTGCCTTGTAAGGAATTCATATTCCGCTAGCCTTCAATCCCAATAAAAAACTGGGGCTGAAGTAATGGCATTAACACGCGCCGCGTTAAAAAATCCCGCTGCTGCGGGGGTCGCTGTGGTTATGGCTGTTCTGCTTGGAGCTTTCCTCGCCAGCCAGCTGCCGGTTCAACTTTTCCCCGATATCGACAATCCTCGCATTGCTATCCAGGCGGGCTGGAGAGCGGCCGCACCGAAAGAGGTGGAGGCGGAAATTGTCGAGCCGATCGAATCCGTATTACAGGGCCTCACCGGTCTGGAAATGATGCAAGTCAACGCCGGTCGCGGTGGCGCCTGGGCAAATCTGGAATTTGCCATGGGCACCGATATGAACAAGGTGCTGATTGATGTTATCAGTCGTATGAGCAGTCTGCCGCCATTGCCCCGGGATGCGGAGCCACCCCGAGTAATGCTGGGTGGCTGGGGTGGCGATGCCACAGCGCTGACCTATTTCTTTCTGCAAAAATTACCTGATAACCAGAATAACCTGGATGACTACGCTGGCCTGATCGAAGATGTACTGCGCCCGGAGTTGGAGTCGGTGCCCGGGGTTGCCAGTGTCCAGGCCCAGTCTGGGAGTGCGGCACAGGAAGAGTTGCAGATTATTTTTGATCCCTGGAAAGCAGCTGAACTGGGAGTAGAGCTGCCTACAGTGAGTCGGCAGCTGGCGTCGGCCAGGGATGTCTCCGGCGGATTTACCGACGTGGGGCGGCGTCGCTATACCCTGCGCTTTGTCGGCGAGTATGAACCCAAAGACTTATCCGAATTAGTGTTGGAATGGCGCAATGGACAGCCGGTGCGCCTGGGCGATATTGCTGAGGTCAAGGTGGGGCCTTCCGAATCCCGCGGTGTCACTACGCAAAATGGCAACCCAGCAGTTTCCCTCCGTATTAACCGCACCAACAATGCCAATATGCTGGCTACTTTGGAGCGGGTTAAGCAAAAAGTCGCTGAGCTGAATGAAACTAAATTGAAAGCTGAGCAGCTTGTACTGGTGCAATCATTTGATGCATCAGTATTTGTTTATCGGGCTTTAAATCTGCTCGGCGGTAATATGATTTTAGGTATCGTATTAGCTGTCGGAGTGCTCTGGTGGTTTATGCGACGCATGCGTGCGACCTTGATCGTTGCCGCAGCGATTCCAATTTCATTACTTTCGACCTTTGTGGTGCTGTCGGCCGCAGGCCGCAGTGTGAATGTAATTTCTCTGGCGGGACTGGCCTTTGCTACCGGTATGGTGCTCGATGCTGCGATAGTAGTGTTGGAAAATATTGTGCGCCTGAGAGAGAAAGGTCGGGGGGCAGAGGAGGCTGCGGAGCAGGGTGCAGGCCAGGTGTGGGGTGCACTGTTGGCCAGTACTGCGACAACCGTTGCGATATTCCTTCCTGTATTTTTCCTTAACAGTGTCGAAGGGCAGGTCTTCGGTGACCTGGCACTGACTATTGCTGTGGCTGTGGTGTTTTCCCTGTTGGTTGCGGTGGCTGTGGTTCCCCTGGCTGCGCGTCTGTGGCTACCCACTATCTCTACTGAAGACCGTCTCTCCCGAGTGTGGGAAAAAATAACTTCGCGGGTAATGGCTTTGACGAGTACCAGGACCCGCCGTTGGCAGGTGATCGGGGGGCTTTTATTAATGCCCATGGTTGCGACTTATTTATTCTTACCAAACCTGGATTATTTACCGCCGGTAAAAAGAGATGCAGTTGATGTGTGGATGAATTTCCCCGCATCCACTAATACCAAAACTTTAGAAACAGAAATCGTCAACGAGTTGGATAAGCGCATGGCACCCTACATGAGTGGTGAGCGCGAACCAGCCCTGAAGAACTACTACGTGATCACTTGGCCCAATGGCGGCACTATGGGAGTGCGGGTTAAGGATATGGATCAAGCCAAGGAGATGGAGAGAATCCTGCGGGAAGAAATCCTGGTGGATATTCCAGATTTCCAGGGATTCGCCGCGCGGGGTAATCTGTTTGGCCAATTCGGTGGTGACCGCAACATTGCTTTACATCTGCAATCCCGTGATGCCGAAGCATTGATGCGTGCGGCTGCCCTTGGGGTTGAGGTTGTTGAAGAGGTGATGCCGGGAACGCCGGTGCAGACCAACCCAGGCTTATCTTTATCAGAACCTGAATTGACAGTGCGCCCCAATGATCGCGCAATGCTGGAGCAGGGCTGGAATCGCCAGGATATGGGCGGACTGGTTCGAACGCTGGGCAATGGTCTCTATGTCGGCGAGTATTTTGACGGTGAAAAGCGCCTGGATATTATTTTTAAAGCGCAGCCCTGGAGTACTCCAGAACAACTGCAAAATACGCCGTTGGTAACGCCCCGTGGAGAAGTGGTGCCGCTCAGTCAGTTGGCCAGTGTGGAGCGGACTGTGGGGCCGGGCAGTTTGCGCCGGGTCGATGGTCGGCGCACTATTACACTGAATATAGTACCGCCGGAAGATGTGTCCCTTGAAGAGGTGCGCGCACAGCTGGAGGCGGATGTATTGCCGAAGATTCGCGAAGCTCTTCCTGCTGACGGGAGTATTTTGGTGGGAGGAAATGCCAGTGACCTGGATAAGGCGTTGGCTTCGCTTTCCAAGAATTTCCTGTTAGCGCTGCTAATTTTATTCCTGCTGATGAGTGCACTGTTCCGCTCCTTGCGGGATGCCTCTCTGGTACTGCTCACCGTGCCCCTGGCGACAGTGGGCGGCGTGTTGGCGCTACAAATTTTAAACTTGATCGATTTCCAACCACTGGATCTGCTCACCATGATTGGCTTTGTGATATTGCTAGGCCTGGTGGTGAATAATGCTATTTTGCTGGTACACCAGACGCGAGCGGCAGAAATGGCGGGTAGCACTCGGGTGGACGCTGTAGAGCAGGCCTTGCGCCTGCGTTTACGCCCTATTTTTATGAGTACCCTGACCAGTGTATTTGGCATGTTGCCACTGTTGGTTGCTCCCGGTGAGGGCAGTGTTATTTACCGCGGCCTGGCCGCAGTGATTGTGGGCGGCATGGCAGTGAGCACGCTCTTTACCCTGGTTTTATTGCCGGCATTACTGCAAACCGGCAGCCTGCCACTACCCAAATTTACGGCTATGCGTGAAAGGTTTGCCCTGAGGAGTTCACAATGAAGAAATTGCTCGCAGGTATCGTTTTATCTCTGGGCGCTAATAGCGTTTGGGCGCAGGGCGATCCAATTGCGGTATTGGTGGATCGGGCCCAAGTTCGGGAAATTGCTCCGAGCCAGTGGTCTGCAGGTGAGGTGGTGAGCCGACGAGATATCCTGGTTTCTTCTGAACTGGATGGTGTGTTGGAATTTGTCGCTGAACCCGGCAGCTTTATTAAAAAGGGTGAGCGCCTAGCCGAGTTGGACAGTACTCATTGGCGATTACAGCTGCGCAATAGTGACAGCCGTATTGCACAATTGCGTGCGCGGTTGACCTATATGGATGCTCAGTTAAATCGACTGAGTAAGTTGGCGGAAACCAATAGTACCTCCCGAGCCGCATTGGAAGAGCAACAGGCTGAGCGCGAGGCAATGGCTCAGGACCTGATTGCAGCTCAAATTGAGCGCGACCGACGGGCCTATGAATTATCTAAAACAGCCATTGATGCACCCTTTGATACTTTAGTGGTGAGCCGCGAATTACAGGCGGGAGAATATGTGCGCACCGGTTCGGAATTACTGCGAGCCCTGGATATGTCACAGATGGAAGTGGAGGCGGATATTCCCCTGACGGCCCTGCCGCTGATTCGCATCGGTGACACAGTGGCGCTGCGCAGTGATTCTGTCTCTCTGCCGGGAGAGGCTCGGGTGGATGATCAATTATTTAGCGGACGGGTACGCCAATTTGTGCCTGTGGCAAGCGATCGCTCCCGGCGAGTTAAGCTGATGGTAACTTTGCCACAGAGTGCGCCGGAGCAGTGGGACTGGATTGTCGGTATGCCGGTACAGGTCTCTGTGCCCATTGCGCAGGCGCAGGCCACCATGTCTGTGCCAAGGGATGCCTTGGTTTTAAGAAATGGCGATACCTTCGTATATCGAGTGGGCGAGGAGGATAAGGCTGAGCGATTATCTGTGCGTATCGGCAGTGGCGATGGTGAATGGGTGTCGGTAAGCGGTGATCTCACCAAGGGCGATCGTGTGATAGTGCGTGGTGCTGAGCGCTTGCAGCCTGGACAGGAAGTTAAAGTGCTGTCGGAAGTGGTGCGAGATAAAGAGCCATTACAGGCGGGCAGTGGCTAATTCCTGATTTTCCCTGAAGGCCTTCTGATCAAATACAGGGTGACTCGCTGCTTGTGATCGCCCTGGCCCTCCTGATCTTTCGCCAAGCAATGATGTTCCCTCCCCATCCAAACTATTTGTGGGTACATCAATTAAATAATAATCATTCTCATTGACTGACGTATATTTCTTCAAATATCATCCGCTCCGTTTATGGTGCCCCTGCACCGTTCACTGATTTGGAATGAGGTTTTAGCCGATGAAAATTAACGGCTTAATGAAGAAAAAAGCGCTGTCAGCCTGGGTTGCTGCCGCCGTGCTCGCCCCGCTGGGAAGTTCTGCTTGGTCTGCTGAAACCATGGAAGAAGTCAGTGTCTACGGAGAGCAGGAGGAGACCAGTACTGCCTCTCGCCTAAGCCTATCTGTTTACGATACTCCGCAAACGGTAACAACTGTATCCCAGGCTCAAATCCAGGACTTTGCCCTACAGGATATTAATGAGCTGCTGAAATATACCCCTGGGGTAACCGTAGAGAACGTAGAGACGGATCGTACTTATTACACTGCTCGTGGCTTTGATATTGTGAACTTCCAATACGATGGTATCGGTGTTCCCTTTTCCTCTGGTTTATCCCATGGGCATCAAGACACAGCGATATTTGATCAGGTTGAAGTGGTGAAGGGCGCAGCAGCTCTGACCACAGGTCTGGCTAACCCCTCCGCGACGGTTAACTTTATCCGCAAGCGTCCGACAGAAGAGTTCAAGGCGGGTGTAGACCTGGTTGTCGGTGAAGAGGGACGTTTGCGCACCCAGGGAGATATCTCAGGTTCTATCAGCGATAACGTCCGAGGACGGTTGGTGGTTGCAGAGGATCAGGCTGACTCTTATCTTGACCGCTACGAAACTGACGGCAGTGTCTACTACGGTATTGTGGAAGTAGATTTGACTGATTTCACCATCCTGACCTTAGGCCACAGCCAAAATCGCAGTGAAGCCGATGGCAGTATGTCTGGTGCCCTGCCACTTTTCTATACCAATGGCAGCGCTACCGATTACGATGTTTCCACAAGTACGGCACCAGACTGGGCTTTCCGCAATGTAGACAGAATCCAGACTTTTGTTGAACTGAAGCAGGATCTTTCCGCAAACTGGTCCGTCACTGCATTACTGACCCAGAATGAAATCGATATGGATGTCGAGGAGATGTATGTCTACGGTACTCCAGACAGAGAGACCGAACTGGGTTTATATGGATATGCATTTGGCTACAAGTTGGATGAAAAGCAGAAGATTGCGGATGTATTCCTGTCAGGAACCTACAATTTGTTCGGCCGCGATCACGAATTGGTGGTGGGTGCCAACTATGCAGATATCGAACTAACCGGCCAGTCTTTCTACAGCTACTCCGACGGTTATCCGGTTCTTGGCAGTGACTGGGCTAATGGCACAACGGCGCGGCCTGACTTTGTTGATTTTGATCCTCATGAAGATGGCCACGAAGACGATCAAGAACACAAGTCCCTGTACTTTGCCACTCGTTTGAATATTACCGACAGCCTGTCTTTATTGGCCGGCGCACGCAAAATGGAAGTGGAACAATCCGGCTACAATTATGGTGTTGATGCTGACACTTCGGCGGATGAAACTGTTCCCTATGTAGGGGCCACTTTTGATTTGAACGATAGTTTCTCATTCTACGGTAGCTATACTGAAGTCTTTACCCCGCAGTCTTGGGTTAACCCTGAATTTAAACCACTGGGCGCCGCAGAGGGAGATAGTTCCGAGGTGGGGTTTAAGTACACCCTTGCGGGTGGACAAGCAACGGCTAGTGTTGGGCTATTTGAATCCAACCTGAATAATCTCGGTGAATACCTAGATAAGGTTGATGGAAAGAATGTTTACGAGAGTGGTGATTTCACTACAAAGGGCGTTGAGCTGGAGCTAATCGGTTCAATTACCGAGAATTTCAATGTTAGTTTTGGCCTTACTCACTTAAGTGAAGTAGTCAATAAAGACGGTGAGGAAGATCGCACTTATATTCCGCGCAACACCCTGAAGGTGGCCGTAGCTTACGATTTACCTCAAGTCCAAGGCTTGAAGTTCGGCGGCGGTATTAATTGGCAGGATGATATATACATTGAGCCTGTCGAGGGTGTTCGTGTAGAGCAGGATAGCTATGCGTTGCTCAGCGCCTTTGCCAAGTACGATATTTCTGATGCTTTAACGGTTGGCCTCAATATTGATAACCTGACCAACGAGAAATATATCAATAGCCTCTATTGGACCCAGGGCTATTACGGCGCTCCGCGTCAGGCACAGTTGAGTGTGAGCTGGCGCTACTAAGGCGCTTAGTTAACTCCGTTGCAGTTTAACCCGGTACTTGTGCCGGGTTTTCTGTTTTTTAGTTTTAGGTAAATGTTATGCGTCAAACCCTGGTTCTTTTACATCGTTACCTGGGGCTTGCTACTGCGGTCTTCCTGATAGTCACCGGGCTAACCGGCGCTATTATCTCCTGGGATCACGAACTGGATGAGTGGCTTAATCCCCACTTATATAAAACTACTTCCAGCGGCGAACCCTTAGCCTCTATCGAGTTGGCAGAACGGCTTGAAGAGTCCTTGCCGCAAGTCCAAATATCCTATTTTGAATTGGTACAGGAGCCTGGGCATACCCAGTATTTCTGGGTAGAGCCTCGAATTGACCCGGCTACCGGTAAATTCTTTGCGGTGGATTATAACCAGGTATTTGTCGATCCGACCAATGGGGAAATTATTGGTAAGCGCGAGTGGGGACGTGTCTGGCCAATAACAACTGAAACCCTGATGTCGTTTTTGTACAAGCTGCATTACAGTTTTCATATACCCGAATTTTGGGGCACTGATCACTGGGGGATTTGGCTGCTGGGCGTTATTGCACTGGTATGGACAATCGATTGCTTTGTGGGGCTAGCGGTGACTTTACCTCGTCGCAAGAAATCCACCCGAAAGCCATCTCGGACTTGGTGGCAGCGATGGAAGCCCGCATGGATGATTAAGGCCGGCGCTGGGCGTGCCAGGCTCACATTTGATTTACATCGTGCGTTCAGCCTGTGGACCTGGGCGTTGCTGCTGACAATTGCATTTACGGCCTTCTCACTGAATCTCTATCGAGAAGTGTTTTTTCCTCTGATGTCGCTGGTATCAGATGTGACTCCGTCGCCCTTGGAAGAGCGCACACCCAACGATCACAGCAATCCAATTACCCCCTCGTTGTCTTTTGGGGATATAGCCGCGATTGGAGAAAACCAAGCTGCGCAGATTGGCTGGCAACAACCGCTGAATTCCCTATGGTATGCCCGGGAGTGGGGGATATATCGGGCTGAATTTTTTGATGCCAGCGCAGGGCATGGTGCCGGAGGTGTTGGTCACAAGGCTCTATTTTTTGATGGCCACAGCGGCGAATATCTCGGAGACTTTATCCCCTGGGAAGGGACGGCAGCAGACTTATTTGTACAGGCGCAATTTCCAGTGCATTCCGGTAGGATCCTCGGTCTCCCTGGTCGCATACTGATTTCAATTATGGGGGTGGTGATTGCGATGTTGAGTGTGACTGGAGTTTTAATCTGGTTACGTAAACGTCGTGTGGCAGTCAGTAGTCGGATGGATAGCAGGTCTCCCTTGCCGAATACAGCTGTATAATTCTATTGGTTAGACCAGTGGTAATTGGAGCAATTTAATGGCGCTCTAGTTACCGCTTGGGATAGCCTTGGGGATGACTTGTTCGCACCATACCCTTGGCGGATTGCAATTTGCTGATGATATTAGCCATGCGATCCCTGCTTACCCTATTTCTTATATTCTTCTGTTCTGTTTCGGAGTCTCAGGTTCGATCGGACCACCTGCCTCCCGGAGCTGAGCCTATCGAAGTGAATAACCAGACAATTTTTTATAAAAATGGTTATTTCTACCGCAAAGGCCCTGACGCCTATACCCGGATTGAGCCGCCTCTGGGGGCTCGGGTCTCCCGAGTACCTTTTGGAACCCCCATTACATTGGGTAACAAGCATTATATGCTTGCGGGTAATGGTACCTTTTTCTTATTAGACCCCAGGGACAATCAATATGTGGTGGTCACGCCCCCTCCCAATTGGCAGCATGTTAATCGCAATCCCCTAGCTCCGAAAAAGAAAATATACCCCCGAGCGTATCCGCTCCGCCATTTGCGGCACCGCTCAGAGGGTAAACGAGTCGATCGTAAGGATTGGGGTATTTACTGTGAAGCCCGGGCGGCAAATTTGTTGCGCAGTACGGGGGAGCCTGGAAAAACAGCAAGGCGGGCTATGCGTGAATATCGCAAAGTATACAGGAAATGTTTGCGTCAAAGTCGCCGCTTCAGGTAAATGCATGGGGCAGGGAAGTCCCTGGGCTACACTGAACAATATGGCCCAGTAGGCGCCTATTTTATTAGTGCCGGATTTTTTCACGGATAGAAGTATTTTATGCCGGGTGCCAGCCTTTTCATCTCTCGTTGTAGTGCCGGCAAAGAATTTCCTTTTCTTCACCTCGCCCTTTCATTTCTCCTTTTCTTTAGCGTCGCCTGTCTCTCTGTTTCCAGTGTCGCCCAGCTTCCCGGTAGTAAACCCAAGGAGTTTAAGCCGGAGGTTCCGGATTTTGCTGACCCCTCTGCAGATTGGTGGACTGGATGGACCAGTGCCTCTCCCGAAGAGCGACGAGAATGGCTTAGCTTGGTCACAAAGAGCTGGGAGGAGTGGGAAAAGGATTTGCCGGAGGATGAGGCCTTACAGGACGGTGCAGAAAAGATTAGCCAAAGTTTACAAGGGATCGCAATTACCTGGAAAAAACGAGAGGAGTACCTGAAAGTCCCTTTAATGCCGGATGTGGATTTTCCAGAGAACCCAACGGTATTGAACTGGGCCAAGGCTGATTCTGCCATCAGCCGTGGCCGACGTAGGTTGAAAGGTGTAGAACTGGAGGCTCGCCAACTTAAATCAACCCAGTCCCAGTCTCTATCTTTACTGCGTAAACAAGTGATTGTACTGCGCGATTCCAGTGGACGAGAGGAGGATGAGGCGGCGCAGGCCCTACTTTTAGCTCAAATAAATCACCTGAATATTATTGAGCAGTTGAGTACCGTTAATACTTTCCTGGGAACCTGGCGGGAAAAGATTAACAGCGCAGAAATCAAATTGCGGAGACTTCTGGATACCCTTGTCTACTCCAGTAAAGATGCAGAGGAAATAGATAAGGATATTGCGGCGAACGAAAAGAAAATCGAACGTATTTCTGCGACCCGCACCAGTATTCAAAGCACTACAGAACCCTCCACTGACCCCACCATCAATATGCAGAAAGACCTCACCCTGATGCAGCTTGAAGTGGATTTGTTGGAGGAGCAGTTGGAAAAACGCAAAAGTGAATTGCTGCAATCCATCAATGAGGTCCTGAATGAAGAGGGCGAAGAGCGCCCCCTGATTATCAGTCGGGATTTATTGGAAAATGCCAACTCTGTGATTGAAAGTGCGTCGCGGGAGCTGGCGGTGCGCCAGCGCCAGGTGGTGGCCTGGCGCGAAGATGAAGAGAACGAAGACCTGAGTCGCTGGTGGTCTTACTTTGAGCGTATTGGCAGTGGCCTGGCCCGCGCCAATGACCTCGAGCAGGATATTCAGCGCTATGAAAAGGCCCAGCTGGAGGTTTACAAGGAGCGCCAGGGTTGGTGGGCAACAGTGCGCGAACGAGTCGCACTGGGCGCAAGACAAGCTTATAACCGCTGGCGTAAGTTGGCGGATTATCAGCTATTTACTGTTGCCCAGAACCCGATAACCCTGCGGTTGATCGCCAAGATGATTGTGGTCTTGGTGGGGGCCTGGCTATTGTCTGGACTCACCCAGGCCTTCCTGCGCCGGCTTGTGCGCAGGGAGCATGCCAGTGAATCCTCTATGTACAATCTTGGGCGGGTGTTGCACTACATCTTTATTTCCGCGGCCCTGATTGTGGTGCTCAGCATGTTGGGCCTGGATACCTCCAAGTTGGCCCTGGTCGCTGGAGCCCTATCAGTAGGTATTGGCTTTGGGCTTCAGGCGATCTTCTCGAATTTTATCTCTGGTTTGATTCTGCTGTTTGAGCGCCCTCTCAAAGTGGGTGATCTGGTGGAGCTGGAGTCGGGCGTTTTTGGCCGTATCCGGGATATCAGCGTGCGCTCAACCCGTATTACCACGCGGGACAATGTGGATATCTTGGTGCCCAACACTGAGTTTGTTGCGGGCCGGGTTATTAACCACACACTGGATGACCCTGTGCGCCGTATTCACGTACCCTTTGGTGTGTCTTATGCCTCGGACCCAGACTTGGTGCGGGAAGCTGCCCTGGAAGCTGCCGCTCGAGTCAATATCACCCATACCGACTGGAAGCGAAAAACCGAGGTGTGGCTGATGGGGTTCGGGGATAATGCCCTCGACTTCAAGTTGGTGGTGTGGGTCAACAGCAATATGGTGACTTCCCTGGGAGACTCCTATGCCCTGTACAACTTGGAGTTGTTGCGGGAATTTCGCGATAAGGGTATTGAGGTACCTTTCCCTCAGAGAGATCTGCATCTGCGCAGTTGGGATGTTCCGGCGATCATTGGCCGTACTGCCAGGAAGTAAGTGAGGTCCGGCTGGCATGACACCTCCGGGATTTCATAGTATTTTCAGCCCACTGGCCTTTGTGTTGGTGCAAGTTCATTTACCGGTGTTACTGCGTTTTCTCACAGGGCGCTGATGAAATCACAATAAGGGAAGCCCGTGCTGATCATCCCCATCCAAAACAAACCCGACTGGCGCCGGCCGCCATTAATGTGTTTTGCGTTGATTGCCCTTAACTTGCTGATGTTTGTTTTCTATCAAGGGGGGGATGAAGCACGCTGGCAGGAAGCTGAAGATTACTATTTTGAGAGTGACTTACCGGACCTCGAGGAGCAACGCTTTCTTGTGTATGTCAATGAAATGCACCCAGAGTGGAGAGCTCAGATGGGTGTGGAAGGGGAAGAGTTTTTTTACCGGGAATCCCTCGGTAACCCTGAGTTCCACCACTGGCTGTTGCCGAAGCTCGAAGCAGAGGGTGAGACCGAGTGGTTACGACAGAGGCAGGAGTTTGCCCAACTGCGGGATAGGGTCAGTAGCAACGCACTGGGGCTGATACCGGCAGACCCGAGTATTGCTGGGGCCTTTGGCCATATGTTTCTACACGGAAGCTGGGATCACCTTATAGGCAATATGGTGTTTCTGCTGTTGTTTGGCTTGTCTGTTGAACTAGCCCTGGGAGGGTTGTGGTTTATAGGGCTCTACCTGGTGGGAGGATTGGCGGCAGCAGGTCTGCATGTGCTGGTGGAGTCCGGCAGTCATGTACCGATGGTGGGTGCCTCCGGTGCGGTCTCGGCAATTATGGGCATGTTCGTCGCGGTTTACGGTGTGCGCCGGCTACGTTTCTTTTACACCATTGGTTTCATGTTTGGCGAATTCAGTGCACCGGCGCTGCTGGTGTTACCGCTGTGGTTGGGTAAAGAGATTTTCGGTTATTTGTATGGAGATGCCAGCATTGCCTACTGGGCCCATACTGGTGGTTTACTTGCGGGTTTTGCCCTGACTTTGGCGGTGTTGTATTGGCGCCCGATGGTGGAACCTATGCCGGAGGAAGAGGAGGCCCCGTCCCCCCAAAGGGTAGCCTTGGCGCGGATTGATCGTTTTTTGGAAGAGGGAAAAATCCTGGAAGCCACTGAAGCGGCAGCCTCAGCGGTGCGGCAATATCCACAGGCGTTAACACTGATTGAGCGCTATATAGAACTGACCTCAGCGGCGCCAGAGAGTGAAGGTTACCACCGGGCCAATCTCGCTTTATTTGCCCAGGCAGGAAATCTGCAGATCGATGGCCATACCCTGGCAAGTGGCTATCGCCGCTACTTGGCGGCAACAAAAAGTCCAAAGGCGCTCACCGGAAAGGCAAACTTATTGATGGCACGGCGTGCAGCGGAGGAAAAGGACTGGCCGTGGCTAGAGGAATTACTGCGCCACTTGAAACAGCAGCGAGTGAATCACCCCTTGATTCCGAAGCTGGGAATGGTTCTGGTCAATTACTATCGTCGCCTGGGTGAGGAAGGCCGCGCGCGCGAGGTGAAAGAGATGACCCAAGATATGGCTGCCTCAGGTTGAAGAACATAATTCGGTATGTCTTATAAATAATTAAGTAATGTATTGGGGGCAGAGTGAGTCGCTATATTTTGACCGGGACCGAAATTGCAGGGATGGAGGGGGAGCGCAAGGTACATTTCCTCAATGCCAATGCGGTGCGTAAAAACAAGTCCCTGGGTGATCTTACCGGCATATCCGGCTTTGGTTTCCATATGATTGAAATCGAGCCAGGTTATGAATCCACAGAATTCCATTGTCACTATTTTGAAGACGAATGTGTTTATATCCTGGAGGGTAGGGCCGAGGTGCGTATTGGTGACGATCACCACCAGGTTTCTGCAGGGGATTTTATTGGCTACCCCGCTGGCGGCCCAGCTCATGTGATGCGCAATGTGGGAGAAGTGACCTTGCGTTGCATAGTTGTAGGCCAGCGACTGCAACATGATGTTGCCGACTACCCAGAAAAAAATCAGCGGATCTACCGAAATAGTGGTTTACCTTGGGAGTTGGTGAACCGCGATGATATTGACCACCCGAAGTAGTTTTCGCCGGTAGAAAAGAGTGGATTTTTAGCTTATGCCTGAAAAGATTCGGGTTTTTTATAATTCTGCTTGTCCAGTCTGTAACGCAGGAATTTCAGCACAAAAGAAAAAGTCCAACTCCTGCCAAGTGGATTGGGAGGATGTTCATATTGATGAAGATAAAGCGAAGGAACTGAATACAGATTTAGAGTTTGTCCGTGAGCGGTTGCATGTATTGGATGCGGATGGAAATCTGAAAGTAGGCTACGAAGCTTTTATTACGATTTGGGAGAACTCCCCCAAGGAATTGTGGAAGGCCAAGGTGTCGAAGCTCCCTGGCCTGAGGTGGTGCCTAAATATCCTTTACAATATTTTTGCAAGAGGGTTGTATCTCTGGAATCGAGCTTTCAAGCACTGGTAGTCGTGCTCAATGTATATCTGCTGTCGAGTTTAATACGTTCCACAAGGTGTTGATCTGAGAGCGAAAGGCGCTGTCGGGGAATTTCTGTCGGAGAAAGTGAAGCAGTTTTTTTGCTAAGTCTTCCCGGCCTAATCCATCGATATAGACTTGAGCTAATAACAGGTAGGCGGCGTCAAGCTGTGGATAGGCTTCTTTGTGTAGATTATTTAATAGTTGTGCAGCAAGTTGGTATTTATGTTGATGATATAGTACCTGCGCGATAGCGTGGCGAACTTCAGACTTGCGCACAGCTGGAGTGGGCTCTGTAGCTATATAAAGCTCCGCCGCTTTGTGTGGACGATTTATCTGTACAAATTTCTCTAAAAGATGCGGCCCCAGCTCCAGTAGGGCTTTTTTATCTTTGGTTGCTAATAACAGACGGTAATAGCGTTCGTTTAGTATTTCGTCGCTAGGAAAGCGGCGCAGTCCCTCGACTAAAGCCTGACGAGCGCTAGTGAAATCTCCTTCACGCAAAAATATTTGTGCTTCTGCCTGAGCTCGTTTACATAGGAATTCATTTTCCTCTAAGTAATTGTCGTCATCTTCGTACAGTGCAGCTACCCCGAGTTTTTGTTGTCGAGTCAAGCAGATATAACCCATTACTGCACTTGAGACTATGTAAAAGTAAGTAACAGTAGCTGCTGTTGTTGGCATAATTGCCCAGGAGGGAAGCTTGTCGCTAACAATAGCCATTAAAATGGTTGGAGCGAAAGATATGACATTAGTAATAATTAATAACAACCAATAAGGCCAGCCTATAACCAAAGTAAATTCAAGTAACTTAAGTGGATTGATTGCTGCCTTCAAGCTGTGTGTGATAGCCAGGGCAATCATAGAAGCTGGCGTTAAAAAAGAAAGCACTGCCATATAAATAGCTAAAACTCCAAGGCTGCCGGTAGATTGCACAAGTTTGTAACCGACAAATATTGCAATCAGCGTCATTCCGACGACTTTGAGGAGTAATACAGCCCCATTTCCGTCCAGGGCCTCCGTAAGAGCCGGGGCTTCCCGTTGGCCTGCGGCGAGCTTTTCAATCACTAAAAGGTTGTAACGGACTACCACCGCCACAACTGCCACTAATGCAATGAGGCTGAGAAGCCCAATGGAGGTAATTGCCAGGCTTCCGGCAGCGGCTACCGCCATCAGAGTTAATGGACCTGGTTTGAGGGCATAGAGGAAATAAAACAGCCCCATCTGCCAAAATGGTTTTGCACTGTTACTGGCCCCAATATATTCCAGGCTCTTCCGGCAGAGGGGACAGTCGGGCCCTTGCTCGTGATAATTTGCGCTGGATCCGGGAATACACTCGCCACAGAACTGACGGTTGCAGGGCTGGCACTGCCAGGATGCAGTCTTGCTAGTGTGATAGTGGCAGGAATCAGCCATTTATTCTTCCCTAACGAATTTCTCTACTTAATAGTTATTTTGTCGTGGTTCACAGTTTATCTGTCGACTCGGTTGCGGTGCAATCATCAAGTATTTTTAATGTCCTGTTAGAATGCAGGAGAAATACCGATAAAATTGGTACACAAGTTTCAAAATAGGTGTTGTATGACAAAGGCTATGCATATTCATTTGGTTGAGGGCTTTGCGCCGGAACCCTGGGGAGAATCAGCACTGCTGAGCTTTGATGGTAGCGCTGCCAATATTCATATTAGCGCTGCGAAAGGCGCTGTGTTGGTTGCAGCGCAGCGAGCTGCCCGAAAGCTCGATGGTATGGGGGTCAACGATGTTGTCCTCAAAGGAGAAAGCTGGAGCATTGAAAGCCGCTGGGCATTTTGGGCAGGTTTTTTTAACCCGCGTAAATCCAACAAAATTGACTGGGGGACTGATGACAGCGCCGAGTTAAAAGAACTCGCCGCCCGTGAAAATGCCAGTCGCTGGGTTCGTGAAATTACTAATGGTACTCCTGATGATGTGTCTCCGCGTGTATTGGCGGAGAGCGCTGCAGAAATGCTGCAAAAGCTGGCTCCCAGTGCGGTAACTTACCGTATAGTTGCCGGGGATGACCTGCTGCGTGAAGGGTTTGTCGGTATCCACAACGTTGGGCGTGGTAGTGTACGTGAGCCCGTGATGTTACAAGTGGACTTCAACCCGACGGGTGATGACCAGGCGCCGGTTGATATGTGTTTGGTAGGTAAAGGAATTACTTTTGACTCCGGCGGCTACAGCATTAAGCCTTCCAACAACATGGCCACAATGAAATCCGATATGGGTGGCGCGGCCATGGTAACTGGAGGTTTGGCTCTTGCAATAGCCAGAGGTCTCAACAAGCGGGTCAAACTCTATCTCTGCTGCGCAGAAAATCTGATCTCCGGTCATGCCTTTAAATTGGGCGATATTATTAAATATAAAAACGGAGTGAGTGTAGAAATACTGAATACCGATGCTGAAGGGCGCCTGGTGCTGGCCGATGGTTTAATTGCAGCTTCGGAAGAAGAGCCTCGCTGGTTATTGGATGCCGCTACTCTGACCGGTGCAGCAAAGATGGCTGTAGGTCGGGATTTCAACTCTGTCTTTAGTTTTGAAGATGAAGCAGCCCAAAAGGTATTGTCTGCAGCTTCTGAGGAAAATGAAAAGGCGTGGAGACTGCCTTTAGAGCGTTTCCACCTTGAGCAAACCCCGTCCAATTTTGCCGATATCGCCAATGTTGGTATTGAGGGAAGTCCTGGTGCATCTACGGCAGCCTCCTTCCTGGCGCGCTTTGTACGGGATGAAGGTCGCAATTGGGTGCATATGGACCTTTCCGGCTCTTACCAGACCAGTGGCAATGATCAGTGGGCGCCAGGTGCTAAAGGGCACGGCCTGCGTACAATTGCACGCTTCCTTTTGGATAATTAGCAACCGGCAATTTATGCCAAATTCCCTTCGAAACGCGCCTAATAGTCGGCGCGTTTCTTTTACCTCTCCCTTAATACCTATAAGTCATTAAAAAAATTGTACTCCAGCTGATATTCGGGATATTAGTAGGGTTCTGCTAATTGAGGTATTTCGGTTCTGGTTCGTTAGCAGATACTTGGGCCTGGAAGCTTTTGCCAGGTAAATAAGATAATCAGTGATTCGGTGAGCGGTAATGAGCACTGCAACCTCTACAAATAATTCGGATTATAATCCAAACCATTGTGCCAATTGTCATGCAGAGCTATTGGGGCCCCATTGCTACGCCTGTGGTCAGCCGGTTAAAGGCATGGTTCGTCATTTCTCCTCAGTAATTGGAGACTTTTTTGATACCCTGCTTGCTTTTGATTCCCGCACATGGAAAACAATACCCTCTCTGTTTTTTAGACCTGGATTTTTAACCGCTGAGTATTTCTCTGGTCGACGGGTGCGTTATGTCAGCCCTGTACGCTTGTTTATCTTTCTATGTATCACCAGCTTCTTTGTAACCCAGATAAATAGTGATTGGGCTATTAATTTTGGAAATGTAGACGTTGAGTCAGTCGATGTTGAAAAAGCGAGCCAAGGTTATAACGACGCCATCGAAGATATTCGAAAAGGCAAAGAAAAGCACGTTAACAATAGTTATGCTGTCGCTGTTTTGGAAGATGTTGAGAAAAATCTGATTAGCGAACAAGAGAAGCTTACCGGTGGTTTGCATAAACTCAATGAAGATTTAAGTGAGATTGATGGAGGCCAGAATGGATCGGAAAACCTTTCTAAAGAGGAACTGGCCTCAGGATTGAATGAGACTATTAGTGAGTTAGATAGAGAGTTTCTTCAAGTTGATTGGCTTCCCAAACCATTAGAAGATTGGGTTAACCGTAAGGTAGAGAGCGCCCATAAAAATGTAGAAAGGGTGACTGATGATCCAAATCGTTTCAAAAAAGCATTCTTGGGAGCTCTTCCGTCAACTCTTATAGTCATACTGCCAATATTTGCCATGATGCTGTGGGTGCTTTACGTCTTTAAACGCAGACTTTATATGGAGCACCTGATTGTAGCGTTACACAGCCAGGCTTTTATCTGCCTGAGTATTCTGATTGGCAACCTGTTTTATAGTATTAGCAGCCAACTGGAAGGATACGCATTTATATCCTCATCTCTCAATAGCCTGATGGCACTATTAGTTCTTTGGGTTCCTGTATATCTTTTTTGGATGCAAAAGCGTGTATATCAGCAGGGTTGGATCATGACCTTGTTTAAGTACTCTTTTTTGGGTTTAGCCTATCTAGTTTTATTATCTGTTGGTGCGGCTCTTACTGTATTTTGGAGTTTAGCAGAGTTATAAGGATATATTCTAACAGGATTCCAGCCATTAAACGCATAAGCGTTTAATGGCTGGTGTAGGTGAAACTGTGCTGTTTAGATGTTAAGTTGTTCAAGTTAAAGAGTTCGCTCGCAGCACCATCTATATTCAGAATATTGTATTGTAAATTTTTATATCCGTAATTCAGTTCAGAAAATTGGACTTTCGGATTACTGGTGGTAAGTAGTTAAAGGGAATGTCGAAGGAAGTAGGTCTTGAGTAGTACGACATCAATAGCAAGTGTTTGTAATGAAGATAATAAGTGCGCAAACTGCTGTACACATTTGTTAGGCCCCCATTGTTATGCTTGTGGTCAACCTGTTAAAGGTATGGTGCGGCATTTTTCATCTGTAATCGGTGATTTCTTAGATACCTTATTGGCGTTTGACTCCAGAACATGGAAAACCATACCTGCGCTATTCTTCCGACCAGGATTTTTAACAACAGAGTATTTTTCTGGTCGTCGTGTTCGATATGTAAGCCCTGTACGGCTATTTATTTTTCTCTGTATCACCAGTCTTTTTGTAACTCGTTTGAGTGGAGACTGGACAATTAATTTTACGGATGTTGATACTTCAAACGAAGGACCTCAGTTAGAAGCGTCGGGTGTCGACCTCCTTTTACAGGCGGATCGGCCAGTACATACGGAAATTCCTGAACGAAAAGGCCTGCTAGGAGAAATTAAGAAGGCTGAAACAAGCCTTATCGAAGCTAAAGAGGAGGTTGAAGAAGGTATTAAAAGAGGTATTAAAAATGAGATTGTTAAAGGCAGTAATGAGGGGCGAATAATTTCTCAAGAGGATTCGGAGCCGGTTTGGCAGTCATCAGCCAATGATCCAGATAATAAATTAATAAGAATGGATATCAAAGGCCTGCCAAAGCCCATGCAAGACTGGATGGATGCCAAGATTGAAAATGCCAACCAGAATATTAAACAAGTTACTGAAAATCCAAATAGATTCAAGAAAGCATTTCTTAAGACGCTTCCTTATGCACTGTTAATCATGTTGCCAATGTTTGCCATGATGTTATGGGTGCTCTATATCTTTAAGCGTCGACTATATATGGAACACTTAATTGTAGCTTTGCATAGTCATGCTTTTATATTTCTAAGTATCCTGATTGGAAATATCTTATACCTGCTAAGTGTTAACATGGCTGGGTATACTCCTATAACATTAGCTTTAGAGGTCCTGATAACCTTATTGGTTTTTTGGGTTCTGGTTTATCTCCTTTGGATGCAAAAGCGTATATATAGGCAAGGCTGGTTTGTAACCTTTTGTAAATATTCAGTACTGGGGATGGCTTACTTGTGTCTATTATCAATTGGAGCGGTTTTTGCCATCGTTTGGAGCTTGGCTGGATTGTAATAACGGTTTTAGCGATATAAATTGATGGACATTTAAAGTTTACAGTTATATATAATCGGAAGATATAGTGGGTATTAAAAGTCGAAAGGAAGCCTCGGTAGAGAGGCAAGATTATTGCTCTAACTGTAATACAATTTTATTGGGGCATTTCTGTTATGGCTGTGGACAGTCAGCAGAAGGTATTGTGAGACGCTTATCAAGTGTGATTAGAGACTTTCTAAATACCCTTGTGGCATTTGATTCACGCTTGTGGAGAACACTGCCAGCTTTACTGTTATCCCCAGGATTTTTAACGATAGAATATTTATCTGGAAGGCGAGCACGATATGTAAGCCCGGTAAAGCTGTTTATCTTTCTTTGCGTAAGTGCCTTTTTTCTGATTCGTATTAGTAGTGATTGGAGTATTGCTCAAGAGCAGTCTATCCGTACTAGTGAGAATGTTGCCGCAAAAATGGTTCCGTCATCCACAGGTGATACAGAAAAACAATTTGACTGGGATCTGCCCGGTGGCAGGAAATTGAAAGTTCGTGGAGCAGAAAATAAGCAAGAAGTATGGTCGATATCTTTTAATCGAGTACTCTCAATTATTGAAGAAAAAGTCTATGCCGTAGAAATTATGCCTCAGTCATGGCGTCATTGGTTTGATATCGAATTCAAAAAGGCGAGAAGTAATATTGAGCGAGTGTCGGAAAACCCTACAATCTTTGCCAAGGCTTTCTTCGGATCTCTTCCTACAATGCTGTTACTTATGCTGCCAATATACTCAGGTATATTGTGGCTACTTTATGCGTGTAGAGAAAAATTGTATATGGAACATGTTATTGTATCGCTCCATAGCCATGCCTATGTGAGCCTAACGTTGTTGCTAGGAACTGCTATTTTTCTCTTGCAAGAATTTGTTGAGCCTTTGTTCTGGATGGAAATTTTATGTTATGGGGTTTTGCTGCTGCTTTTCCTTTGGATGCCAATAAATTTACTAGTGATGCAAAAGAATATCTATAAAGAGGGGTGGGTCTCGACCTGTATTAAATACTCGGCTTTAAATTTTGTTTATCTGCCACTAATTATACTATGTACGGTAATGGCCGCATTTTATAGTTTGGCTGAATTATAAATTTCTGGTTATTCCAATTTGTGATTCTTGATCCAGCTGCGTAATTTTGTTATTTATAATTGTATGATAGATGGATTTCTATTCTAATTGTTATTGGAAATACGCGGTTTTAAGGTGTTTGTTTTTTGTTTTCATTCAATAGAAAGCAAAATTAATGCCCGCCAGAATTTTACTGTCTCCATAGATATTCATTAAGCACAGTTTACAATCGCTCTGCCCATAAATTCAGTCTAAGTTACATGAATCTGGATGGGTAAATTTATAGGTGTATTCACTTAAATGGAGAGCGTTATGTTTAAATCTATATTGCGTGTAGTTATCTTAGGGATTTTAGCTTCTAGCAGTTATGCAGATCCAATTCAAGATTTAAGTATGCAAAACTATGAAGCGGGTTGGTTTCCAAATTATTGGCAGGGGCAGGGTCCACTGACATGTCGTCGGACTTGTGCAATTTGGGTTGGAGGGGTGCCTGAGTCAGAGGTTGCTACTGACCTGATAGATGATTTTGAATCTACCAGTGTTTGTAAGGTAACTCGCGACCCTGAAATAATCGAGAAACCTGTCAATGACCCATCATCTCACTGGCTCTATGGTAATCAGTTTGACGATAAGTCGGTTTGCTATGTCGGAACCCCTTATGGTGTCAAAGAAGATGATCACTTTATGTGTCTGTGTGTATGTAATAAACCTGACCTGATAGTGAGCCAAATCTATGATCCGATCTGGAATCCTGGAACCGGGCAATCCATCATCGTAGTCGATATCATTAATATAGGTGCTCTGGCAGCGCCAATCAGCCAGGCTCGCCTTTTAGATATTGATACACTAGCCAACGATGTACAGGCGACGCCTGCAATTCCAACAGGTGGCACTGTAAGTATTGTATTTACTTTGGGTTACTGGGTTTTTGATCCGGATGCGGTTTTAGAGGTAACTGCTGACTTTACCAATCTCGTCGATGAGTGTAACGAAAATAACAATACACTGACTTATGCTGAGCAAGGGTAGTAGTAGATAGGGGGAGAGCTCCCGGAACTAAGCCGTAGGGAGCTTTGAGATACTAAATAAAATTAGCTCGAAAGAAACACATTAATAACCTGGCAGCTTTCTTTATCCACCGCAGCATTAGGCTTTTCATTACCGACTGTTTGCTCCCCTGGTATTTTAGGTAGCACGAGATACATTCGTGGATAGTCTCGGACTATATAATCTTTTTTATCTGCACTCAGCCAAGGGTATTCAGCGGCAATGGCTGTTACTCCACGGAGTAAAGCGATACCATCTGTACAACTATTTGGAGTAGTAGCTGTGGTGAGCATGGCAAAAGCTAATGAAGAGAAGTTCATAATCTCTGCTATCCCAATGGGTCTTCAGACTGACGTTATGTTTATTCTGGGGGCAGTATAGCTGAGCTTGATTATGAGCAACAGATAGCTCTATTAAAGCGGCCAGCCGAAGCTGGCCATCTTCTGCACTATGCGTGCTTTACAGAGGTTTCTTCGACTTTCTCCCAGAGGCGTGTCTCTGTCGGACTAATTAATTTGGACAAAAGGTTAGGGGCCACAGAGGTTAGCCCAATAAAACCAACTATCGCACGGAAAATAAATGAGTCAAGCCAGTAGATAAGGCCTATTAACAGTATTGCTATCACAAGTAACGGTAGAGTGGCTTGCAAACGAGACCGCTGAATATGCTGATAATCCATTGTCTCAGGTAGTTGTTTCTCGATACGCTCTAATGCGTGCGCTTTTACTGTTTGGTTTAAGAACTCAACAGAATGGGTCTTATCCCCGTGCTTGATCGTTATTACATCTGAATTGTGGTCACTGCTAAGTGAATTTATTTCATTGAGAGGGATTCGTGCTGCGGTATCAGGTTTACACAAATGATATATTTCTTCAGGGGATTTCCCCGCTTGATAGGCGGATTGAGCAGTTGAAGCCTGTTTTTTCGGGATATCAAAATAGACGAGTTCATCTCCTTCTAAGGCGACGAGGTAGTTATCATCGATATCAAGCCAGGACGTCTCAGTATAAAAGCCCTCGGGTAGTGCTTTTTTTGACTCCCTTACAAACAAGAAGCTTAAAATCCAATATAAGACGAGGCAGATACCTATAGTGATAGGTGCTGCTTGAATCAGGTTTCCTACAGGTGTGTTATTTTCGACATCTCTTTGAGCATTTTGCGCTAATACATGCCCGTAGATGTCGCCCTCTGGAAACCATACTTCGATAGGTTGACCTTGTTCATATTGACTATAAATTCCTTTTGGAACCTCTGCGGAGGATTCAAAGTCTTCATCTTCATAGTTAAACTGGTAGTCAATATAGTAATTTGTACGATAGCGCTTTTTACCTTTGCGGCCACGGTACTCTTCTTCCTCCTCTCTTAACGCTACTACTTCAGCATCTAGAGCTTGATGACTTTCGATCCAACTTAATGATTCATTGTTGGCACGAGAGTAATAGTTTGACAGAAAGTAAGTCAGAATAAGGAAAACTAAAATGCATACTGTACGTACCATTGATTTTCTTTTTTGTCCAGGGGACTTCTGTAACGCCATTTAATACATCCTTACTGTATTTCTTGTGCTTTAGGTATTGGTACTTTTGGAGTAATAAGTTGTTTTTTATGGGGTGAAAATTTGGTGTGGGTGAAAAATACAACTGCAGTTTGTTTGGTGAATAAAACTGAAGGTTAACTCTAAATTAATTTTTATTACTTGACCGGCGTCATGGTTGGTTCAGTTGCATCTTGAGTATTTTTATAATGCTTATTTGTTATTGGGTAAAACTTCCTATTTAGGATAAGAGCTGACCAACTTGGTACGAACAGTTTGAATAATAAGAGCCTTACAAATATTGAGCAGCTGAATGGTAGAGTTTTAATTGCTTTGGAATTTGGACTGACTAGCTAATCTTTTGCCAGCCTTATGAGGTTGGGTGGTTCAGTTTCATGGAGGTAGTTCTATGTTGAACTAGTTTAGGTGAAGTACCAATGTCGTTTTATGTCGTAAATGTGTCATAGCAGACGCGCCCACTGGAGTACAATTCCCTGTGTGGAGGAGATGCTATGACCAAGAAGATAGGTTTTTTTGTTGCAGATGGATTCCAGGCGTTAGACCTTTTTGGGCCCTTGGATGCCTTTATGGAGACTAATAGTTTCGTTAGTGAGGCCTATACAAGTCGTTTGATAGGTTTAACCAATGCATCAGTTAAAACCGCGTACGGCCAAGCCCTATCAGTGGATTTTGATATTTACCAGGATAGGGAAATTGATTACCTGGTCATTACTGGCGGTACTGGGATGCGGCAGCTGCGCTTAAGTCCTAAGCAGGTAAATGCGCTGCGTGCAATCGCAGACAAAGCAGAACGTGTCTTGAGTATCTGTACAGGTGCATTCTTACTAACAGATATATTTCCGGAACAAAAGCACCGCATTACCACTCACTGGCGGCATTGCCGGCAGCTTGCCGAGCAAGCAGTCAATTATCAGGTTGAGCAGGACCCCCTGTTTATTGAAAGCGGAAAACTGTGGTCTTCAGCGGGAATTCTATCTGGAGTCGACTTGGCCTTGGAAGTGATTCGCCAGGATTATGGCAATACTATTGCGGCCAGTGTGGCTAAAGATCTGGTCGTTTATCTTCAGCGCAGGGGAGGGCAGTCACAGTACTCTGATCTGCTTAAAGTGCAATCCAGCGACAGTATGAGGCTCAATCCTCTATTGGAGTGGCTGTCGGAGAATTACCAGAAATCAATCAGCGTTTCCGATATGGCGGAGCGTATTTCCGTCAGCGATCGCCAGTTAACTCGCTTGTTCAAACAGCATCTTAATAGCACCCCCGGACATTATCTAAACCAACTCCGTTTAAACCGGGCGCGGGATTTAATCACCTGTGAATCAGCAAGCCTTGTTCAGGTGGCTCGGCAGGTAGGGTTTGCAAGCTATGATAGCTTTCGCCGGGCTTTTTATGGCCAATTTGGAGTTTCCCCCTCATATTTCAGTAGGAATCGTTAAGCCGCGCTCTCACAAGTGTCTTAGCTTTAAGAGTGCGGCGAGATTGAGAGCTATTCCATTACCACTCGACGCAGATCTTGCCAAAGTGCGACCCGCTGGCCTGGTACTCAAATGCCGCAGCCAGTTCCTCCATAGGGTAAGTCTTATCAATCACTGGCTGTATCTGGTTGGCTTCCAATGCGGTGACATATTCCCGTTGATCCCTACGGCTTCCAACGATCAAGCCCTGTAACCGGGCCTGCTTGGCCATCAACAGTGCTGTGGGCACTTCTCCCGAGCGGCCCGTTAAAACACCAATCAATGAAATATGGCCGCCAACTCTGACTGAATGGATCGATTGCTCTAGTGTACCGGGGCCACCGAGCTCAATTATATGGTCCGCACCTTTGCCTTCCGTCAGCTCCAGAACCTTTTTTGACCACTGTGTATGGGTGCGATAGTTGACGCCATGATCGGCGCCTAATTTTTTAGCGCGCTCCAGTTTCTCGTCGGAAGAAGAAGTAACAATAACTTTGGCCCCCAGTATTTTGGCAATCTGAATTACCGTAATAGATACTCCGCCAGTGCCTAGAGTCAATATTGTGTCGCCAGGTTTTACCTTGCCGTCTACTACCAATGCCCGCCAAGCAGTAAGGCCTGCGGTAGTAATGGTTGCCGCCTGAGTGTGGCTCCAGCCTTTTGGGGCAAGGGTAAAATCGCTCTGATCGCGCACAACAAACTCAGCGGCCATCCCATCGATACCGTCACCAGGCGTATTGGCAAAGTTACCCACGGAAGCCATAGGCGTACCTGCTGGCCACTGTGGGAAAAAGCACGACACAACAGAATCGCCGACCTGAAAACCGGTAACTCCCTCACCAACTGCATCCACGATACCGCCGCCATCAGACATTAGAATACGGCCGTCTTCTGTGGGAATACTGCCATTAGCAACCAAAAGATCATGGAAGTTGAGGGAGGAGGCTTTAATTGCAACACGGATTTGGCCTGGGCCGGGTGCTCCCGGGTCAGCGATGTCGCTAACCGAAATGTTTTCTAGCCCGCCTGGCGCTTTTAGTATCAGTGATTTCATAGATTTCCATTCTCCTAAAAATATTTTTAGCTCAATTTAAATAGTAGATATGGCTGATAACTATGCCAGTGCTAGAAGTATGCGGGATGCATAATCGCAGTTTCATAATATTAGTTGAGATTCGTGTGCTGTGATGAAGTATATATGGCAAGTTTTAGTTTACTGGTCTCGGAAAATGTACCGTGAAAATATAGCCATAAGACGCTGGTACTAACTGTTATGGCGTAGGCCTGCCACTACTAATTTGCAGCAGGTTATACATAGAATTTTTAATTAAATAGTCATGACTGTCAGATTTTGAATCTTGAGAATTGATTTCATTTCTGAAAGTTGTGCCTTCTTCTGATAGTGTTGCGTAAATTTTTCACGGCACCATTTTGATATTCATATGCGATTTACAAGTGTATTTTTGCTTATCCTTCTAGGCCTATTTTGTGGGCAAGCTTTTGCAACAATTACTACTTCCAGCGCCTCGAGTAATACCGGAAAGTATACAGTTACATACTCGTATTCATTGCCGCCTTTTGATTGGATGAGCCATCTTTCATCACTAAAAGTAGTAGAATTAAAAAATGGTACAATTACTAGAACTTTTAGTGATTTAAGTACAACTAACCCTTCTGGCAGTCTATCAATTACGGTGGATTCTACCGCGCAATATACTTATAAACTGGTAGCGATGGTTGCTGACTGTATAACGATAGAAGAAACTCGTCCGATATCTTGTGGTCGCTGGACTTTTCCAAAGGAGACCGATGTCGGGGTGGCTGAAATAAATGTAGCTTTCAAGCCCAATTCGCCTTCGAGTATTGGCTATGATCCTGAAACCATAGAGATTGATACCACAGATACAGATGGTAAGTATACGATTAAGTGGAATGCATCCAGCCAGGGGCCGCTTGTTTCTGGGTATCAATTGTGTCAGGAAACCAATGGCAGTTGGCAGTCTGATAGCAGCTGTTTAAAAGAAGAAAAAACTACATATCTTAGCGAAGCTTTTCCGGCTTCTGGAACGGGTACAATGCCTAGTGGCAAGTACAGGTATCGAGTGCGAGCCTATGCCAAAAGCGGGAGTTATTATCAGTACAGTGATTGGAGTACTTCTCTCTCGTTCTATGTGAAACACTATCCTGTTCAGGTCACTGGTTGGCAAGAGCCGGGCGGCAGTACGCTACCTGGGGCTAGTTTCCAGCTTAAGTGGAATGCTGTTTCAGATCCTGATCCCTCGGATCCGGTTATCAATTATGATTTGGAATGGAGTGTAAACGGCAGTGGTTTCAGTGATGTTTTTACAATTAATCCCACTTCTGAACTCGTAACTATTAACAAGGCCACGACTGGCAAGGAGATTTCTGCAGATAACTATGAGTTCCGGGTTAGTGCCTGTAATAGCTCTGGGTGTGGTCCATGGTCGTCAATAAAACGATTAACTCCTCCCTCATCATTAGAGCCTGAATTTTCAGAGAATCACCCTACACAATTCTTTAAACTGGACCAGGAAATCAGCTGGAAAGATATTGGAGCAAGTAGTTACCAGCTTGAGCGAATTCGCGAGGGGGAGTCTGACTGGACCACTGTGGTCGCAGCCACCACTGATCTCAGTTATTTCGATGGAGGCAGTCAACCTGGCACTTACCAATATAAGCTGAGCGCCTGTAATGGCTTTGAATGTGCCTCTGTATTAAGCCCCTGGATCAAAGTACACAATCTGGCCAATACAGATAGTGAGCCGGCGGTGGCTACTGAGGAAGCGTCTACTCCGGGAACGCTACCTTATAGTACCGATGTGAGTGCCACTGGAAATGCGATTATTAATATCCCCTTGCGCCCAGCGCCTGGCGTTAATGGATTGCAGCCAGACTTATCCTTGTATTATACCAGTGCCCGTTTCCAGAAACGTATGACTCAAACTCTGCCAGAAGATACTCTTGGTTATGGTTGGCGCCTGGGTGGATTGAGTAGTATCCGTCGCTGTGTTGTTAACAGGCCCAACGGCGATAAGGTGCAACTGAGGAGTACGGACTCTCTGTGCTTAGATGGTGAGCCATTAGTGCTGGCTTCCGGTACGCACTGGGAAGAAGGAGCCCAGTATCGCACCCTGCGAGATAGTTTCCGCCTGATTGAACTACAAAAAAATAGTGATGAAAAAATCTGGTTTAAAGTCAAAACCCCAAGCGGCTCAATCAATGAGTATGGGAGCACGGCGGACAGTCGCCTGCGCGGCGAAAATACCACTCATTTTGCCTGGAGTTTAAATAAAGTTACCGATGCCTTTGGTAATACGATGGAGTACAAATACCATCGAGATCTTATTGAGGGTATTAATTATCCCTTGGAAATTACCTACGGAAACCAGGGCGATGCAAAAATAGAGTTCCAGTACGGCATCCGCACCGATGCACCTCCAGTGCCGCTACAGGAAATCCAGCAGGAGCAGCTGGTGTTATTGCACCATATCCGCGTGCATCTGGATGGCAAATTGCAGCGGGAATACAAGCTGATCTCTGAAGAAGAGCCAGCCGACTCTGAAGAAGTCCATTATCGTCGCCTGAAACAGGTGCAGCTGTGTGCTTATGATGTCGCTGGCACTAATCGTCAGTGCCTGAATCCGCTGGTGTTCAGCTGGAAATATACCGACCACGCCATTGAAGATGACTTTGAACATGGTATTGAAACGGTAACCAATGGTCTCGGGGCTCAGACAAAGTTCACTCTGGAGCGTATCTCCGATAACCCCGGCGAAGAGAACGTCGGCCGCTTTGATGAAGGCACCACCTTGTTTGGTGCGGTAGTGACTATTCCCGACGCTAGACCTACCAGTCGGGCGCAAATGGGGATTACCGTACGGTAGTGACCAAGGTGGAACGTTCCAACGGCTACAGCCTAGGCTGGCACTCTACTGAGTACGCCTATCAGGGTGTTGGTCTAAGCAGTGATAATGGCTGGGGCTTTCTCGGTTATACCGCCCAACGTATTTACGACCCCGAAGCGAATATCGTTACCTACCGCCAGTTTCGCCAGGACTTTCCTTACTTAGGCAAGATGGCGCGCCAACTCCAGTATTATGGCGACTACCAATATGGCGAGCTGCTCACTCACCAACGCTTCAGTTACGATGTGCTCGAATTAGGGGGGGACAGTGCTACTACTTATTTCCCTTACGTGGCCCAGAGCCTGGATACTCTGCTGGAGGGAGGGCAAACACTGGGCTATGTTGTGCGCGATAATATGCCCCAGACTACGTCTTATGGTGACACGGGGGGCCTGCTGAGTGGTACTTTCAATACGACCCGGACTATAGAAACCACCCAAATCAATGACAGCCAGAGTGTCTGGGGTGAAGTGCTGCCAATCACTAGTTACGGCAATACCCAGCGTAGTATGGAGAGCGCCACACTGATGGAGAATCGCGTCAGTGATCACTGGCTGATCGGCTTCCCCAGCGCCAAGGAGGTGCGGTACTTTAGCGGCAATCCTACTGGCAGCCCAGATCAACAGTCCAGCAGTGTCATGACGCCTTATGGCAATACGAATAAAGTGCACACGGCTATCCAATATCCAGGTGATGCTAAATACCAGATGGTGGTGACCTATGATTACGATGCCTATGGCAATGTAATTAGCGAAAGCGCCAGGGGTAAGGTGGATGCTGTGATTAATAGTTCTGGTTCTCAGACGCGCGGGACCCAAGTAAATGGTGCCTTTGCCGATCGACGTTACCCTACCAGCTTAAGTAACGCCCTGGGCCATACCATTACCATGGACTATGATCCCCGTTTTGGCAGCGTCGCCCAACTCACCGATGCCAACAATCGATTCACCAGCATTCAGTATGACCCTTTTGGTCGGCAAGTGAGCACTACCAATACAGATGGAGTGGAGTTCACTAGTCAGTACAACTTCTGTCACGGCCTTTGTCCTACGGTCGCTCAACTTGAAGTCCCCTACTGGGTGCAGACGAGCTCGGCAATTACCCCCACTTCAAAATATTACTATGATCAATTAGGCCGCTTGGTACAGCAGGATGTTCAGGCATTCGCCGGTAGCAGTGATTCCCGTCGCGAGTACAAATACGACACTCTAGGGCGTCTTAATACCGTGACGGCCCCTTACTTTATTGGCAGTGATAAACCCATAACCAATTATGAATATGACCTGCGCAATCGCCTCAACTTTATCGAGAAAGCAGGTGGCGGCACCGTGGATATTGATTACAGCGTTTTCACCAGCGGTAGTGGCAAGCAGGTAAAGGTTAGTTCCACGGAATTAGTCGAGGGGTTGGGTAGCACCAGTACCCAGGTACAGGAGAGCTATTACGATCTCAGTGGCGATTTAGCGCGAACCGTGGATGATGCGACCGGTGAAGCGGTCACTACCGACTACACCTACTACGGCAGTGGCTTGCCAAAAACCGTGTTGGTTAATGGGGGCAGCCGCAATATTGAATCCAGTTTTGTTTTCGACTATGCCGGCTTCCGCACCAGCCTGACAGATCCGAATTTAGGCACAGTAACCAGCAGCTACAACGCTTTTGGTGAACTGGATCGACAGGTCGATAACAAAAGCCAAAATATTACTTACCTCTACGACCAATTAGGTCGTTTACTTGAACAGAGTGATGATGATGGCCTGGCAAAATGGGAATACGATGCCACCAATGCAAAAGGCAGTTTGGACAGTCGTAGTTATGCAGAAAATGGTACAGAAGTATTCTTCGAAAAATACGCCTATCGCTCTGATAGTAAGCTGGACAGTATTACGACATCGCTAGTGGTTGATGGGGTAAACCCCAGCTATCGCCATAGGTACGACTACGATAACTATGGCCGAACGGATAAAGTAATTTATCCCAACGGCGTGGAGGCTCATTACTTATATAACGAACGGGGTTACCTTCAGGGTCTGAGCAGTGATGCTGCTGGCAATAATTCCCTTCAAACGTTCGACAGCATCAATGCCTGGGGACAAGTGGAGCAGGAAACCTATGGCAATGGATTGATCACCAATCGCACTTATGACCCCAATACAGGCCGCTTGCAAACTATCAAGACCGATGGGGGGCAAATACAAAACAATGAATACCGCTGGCGCTCCAACGGCACTTTGGAAAGTCGCCTAATTTACAGTGGCTCCCAAGCGTTGCAGAAACAGGAAAACTTTAGTTATGACGGTCTCAATCGCCTAAAAGATGCCGCGATGGTTGTCGGTGGCGATCGAGTATTAAGCACTCAATACGACAAATTAGGGAATATCCAATCGAAAACCTCGAGTGTGAGCAGTGACACACAAGTAACGGGCTATCAGTATGGCGAGTTTGGTAATGCTGGTCCCAATGCAGTCAGCAATGTCACTATTGATGGTATATCGCACAGCTTGCATTACGATGCCAATGGTGCGATTGAACACTATGACGCAGCCACCGGTGACGACAAGTGGATTAGCTGGAATGCCCGGCAGTTGCCCACAGAAATTGTTCTAGGCAGCAGCCAAAGTGATAGTACCCCCACCGCTAGGGACCGCTTTAAATATGGTCCGGATGGCCAGCGCTATTACCGCGAAAGCAGCTGGATGGAGAATGGCCAGCTCAAAAGCGAAAAAGTCTTTATTGTGGGGAATTTCGAAGCAATATGGCCTTTGCACGATGCTTCTATTGCCGTGGTCAAGCGTACCAGCATGAGTGACTCGGTTCAGCATGTGGCTATCACTGATTCGCTGGGAACTGCTGCTACTGGCGAGTATCAGTACCTTCACCGAGACCACCTGGGTTCTGTTGAGAAAATTACGGATAAGGAGGGTGTGGAAATATTAAGCACCGCCTTTAACCCCGATGGTAGCCGCCGGCAGGAAGATTGGAGTAAAGACCTTAGTGAACTACAGGTATCAGACCTGTTGGCAGTACAACATATCACTACCAACCGAGGCTACACCGGCCACGAGCATTTGGATAGAACCGGCCTAATTCATATGAATGGGCGCATCTACGACCCGACCCTGGGCCGCTTCCTCAGCCCGGACCCCCTTGTTCAAGCACCGAGTTATAGCCAGAGTTGGAACCGCTATAGCTATGTGTTTAATAATCCATTGAGTTTTACTGATCCCAGTGGCTACGAAGCGCAGGATAATGGGGAGGACTCAAAGCGTCCGAAAGATATTGGGGGGCATAATGGTGACGGCGATATGGATGAGGTCACAGTCGTAGGGCAACCACTTAGCAGTCCCTCGGACCTTGTTACTATTTACTTAGTAGATAATCTTGGAAATTTAGTGCCACTTAACCCATTCGATAGCTTACGCCCAGAGCTTCCATCTTCCTTTACTGAGGTGGATGAAGGGGAGGAGGATGAGGAGGATGAGGAGGATGAACAGGAGAAATGTAATCAAAATGGTGGTTGCGTTTCGGTAACTATTGATTTTGACACAAAAAAAGTGATTAGTTTTTGCTCGGATTTTATGTGTACTTACGAGGAAATTATTACTGGTGGAACATCAAGAGTAAGGGTAGGACCGCTCAGCGAAGACCACGCTAGGAAGTTAACGGATGCAAATACACTTAGACGTGGTGCAAAAATATTGGGGGCAAGTGCCCTGATTTTTGGAGCTAATGCTATGCTACCGGAGATTGGTGCTTCTGCAGGAGCTATTAAATTTGGAAATATGGCGACGGGTTTCTCTGGATCTATGATTATGGGGATAGCAGGCCTTTTTGCTGGATCTGGTTTTGATTTTCGGTCTGGTGATGTTATCAACTTAACAATAAAATTCCAGGCTACTACTTTATTTCATAATGAAGATGGCTTGTTTATTGATCGTACTATGAGTATTTCTAGAGGGGGGGATACTTATACGTTTGAAAGTAAAAATTATTAGGCGCCAATTTTAATGATAATTGTAATTTTTATGTTTTTTTACGCAGGTACTTGGCTATTACTGAAGTGGTCTTTGCAATTTCGTCGTCGTTTTTCCAAATTTTTTTACTTTGTATTTTGCGGTGTTTTAATTTGGAATATTTTTTCGTTGTTTAAATATGGGATGTTGAGTGTGGAAAAATATGATTTATCAGTTTCTACTGTGATTCAGTTGTTTATGTATGCAGCAATGTTTGCTATGGCTTCTACAATTGTTTCTGAAAAGCTAAGGAGTCACCGTGAATAAATATTCCTCGATAAGATGAGTAAGTACTGGTTGGTGAACTGCATAACGCTAGTTTCTCAGTAAAATCAGTATAGAGCTTCGTTAATAACAATGATGATTACCTTGATGCCTCGCCAAATTTAATAGAGCTTTTAAAGATAAAGTATCATCCGAAAATAGTGGCTGGCATAGCTCATTCGTTTGCCATGCCGATCCTTTCAGGGAATGATGATCTTTGGCAATCTCTTGTAGGCTTGTATAAAGTAACTCTGCCAGATAATGAGATTCATAATTCTGAAGAGCATAGGGCTCAGCAAGCAATTGTGATAGCCCTTGAGCTTTAGTTGTCCGCCAAAGAGCTAGAAGCTTAGAGGGTGTTGTAAAAACTATCCTCAAGGAAATGGAATTGTTTGGTTGCGAGATAAGTTAAAAGGGATTAAGTAAAATTAGATTTAAGTGAGTCAACTCGCTGACAAAGTAAGGTGTTAACTGTTGGCAGTTAGCGCTCGAATAGCCGCAAAGTATGGTTCACATGGTTGCTGAGCGATAATCAAATCGATCGCCCGGGTCACTGCCTCCTTGTTTTGATCATCAAAACCTCCGTAAGTTTTAAGTGCTTAAATTGCACTTCATTGCAGATGGCACTTTTTCCATCGACTGCCCCATTTCGGATAGTCTAGTGACATCTTAAAAATAATAGAAATATTTGGGGATTTGTGAATGACACGATTTTCCTTACGAGGCCTTTCCCCGCATCAATAGTGGGCCAATAAATACTTGAGCTTTTAGCAATCGACAGGCCCTAGAAAGCTACGAATATTTCTTTAGCTAAATTTTTATAAGGTGGCGAGTAAGTGGTCGCTTCCCCTGAAAGCTAAGGATAGCGGGGGAGTTGAATTACCTAGAAATGGCTGGGATTTATAGGGGATTAAAAATGGTGGGCCCTCCGGGACTCGAACCCAGGACCTGCCGATTATGAGTCGGATGCTCTAACCAACTGAGCTAAGGGCCCACACATTGCTTGCGAGGATCGTTGCAAGCGGTTGGGAAAAGTACAAGATTTTCCCTTGCAAATCAATGCCTTTGTTAGCACTCAAAGCCGATATGGGCAAATTCTAGAAATCTTCTTTCCCTGTTGCTCAAGCTTTCGCCAACAACTGATCTTTATGGAATAGATGCCCACCTTGTGAAAGCTGCCAAACACCTTAATTGGTTCGATAGTCTTAACTAGAAGCTGTAATTGGTACAGCTGTCTTGTTTATGTGAAATGGAGGTCAAAATCCCATACTAAAGTATTTAAATCGGCAGTTTGGGGATAAGAATACAGCACCAAACCAGGAACGCAGCGAAGAGAGCGACGGCCACGGCGGCGGAGCCTGTGTCTTTGGCAATCTTGGCCAGCGGGTGTTTCTCGGGGCCGATGCGGTCCACGGTCGCCTCAATAGCGCTGTTGATAAGTTCTATTGGGAGGACAAACATCACGGCTGCAATCAATATGGCGCGCTCTGTAGGTGTCTCCCCGGCCCAGAGTGCGAATGGGACTAGCAGGCATATACCAATGACTTCCTGGCGGAAAGCCTCCTCATTGCGCCATGCAGCGACGAGCCCCTGACTGGAGTAGCTAGTGGCAGCCAGGAGACGAGCAAACCCCTTCTTGCCGGGCTTGTTGGCAAGCTCTTCAGATTTTTCCTGCTTATTCGCCATTTCTTTTTGCATGCTTATCTCCTGCTTTCACTAAGCCTGCGCGGGGAGGTCATCTTTATGTCACAAAAAAAAGCCCGGTTGAACCGGGCTTTAGTCTAGCGCTTACTCGTCGAGGAAGCTGCGTAAATGCTCCGACCTGGAGGGGTGTCGCAGTTTGCGCAATGCTTTCGCTTCGATCTGACGGATACGCTCGCGGGTTACGTCAAACTGTTTGCCCACCTCTTCCAGCGTGTGGTCGGTATTCATATCAATACCGAAACGCATACGCAGTACCTTGGCTTCACGGGCGGTGAGGCCGGAGAGCACAGAGCGGGTAGCGTCGTGCAGGCCAGTTTGAGTGGCGGTATCCACCGGCGAGGATTGATTTTGATCCTCGATAAAGTCACCCAGGTGGGAGTCTTCGTCGTCGCCGATAGGCGTCTCCATGGAGATCGGCTCTTTGGCAATCTTGAGGACTTTGCGCACCTTGTCTTCCGGCATTTCCATGCGCTCGCCCAGTTCTTCCGGAGTGGGCTCGCGACCCATTTCCTGCAGCATCTGGCGGCTGATACGGTTGAGCTTATTAATAGTCTCAATCATATGTACCGGAATACGGATGGTACGGGCCTGGTCCGCAATAGAGCGGGTAATGGCCTGGCGAATCCACCAGGTGGCATAAGTGGAGAACTTGTAACCGCGGCGGTATTCGAACTTATCCACAGCCTTCATCAAGCCGATGTTGCCTTCCTGGATCAGGTCCAGGAATTGCAGGCCGCGGTTGGTGTACTTCTTGGCGATAGAGATAACCAGACGCAGGTTGGCTTCGACCATCTCTTTCTTGGCGCGGCGTGAACGGGCCTCACCAATGGACATGCGGCGGTTGATCTCTTTGATCTGACCTACGTCCAGCTTAGCGCGCTCCTGGAACTGAGCCAGTTTGCGCTGGGCGCGAACAACTTCGTCTACGACGTGGCGCAGGGCATCGGAATAATCGCGCTTTTTCTTGATGATTGCGGGAATCCAATCATCATTGGTCTCGTTGCCGGGGAATTCCTTGATAAAGGTCTTGCGCGGCATGCGGGCGCGTTTGATACACATGGCCATAACCACGCGCTCTTGCTCGCGCACGCTATCGAGTACGTAGCGAACTTCGCCGTACAGCGGGTCGAACTGGCGGGGAGCCAGTTTAAAGAAGCGGAATACATCGCCAACGGCTTCGAGGGCCTGGCCAGCTTCTTTGGAATCGCGACCGTGGGCGGCGATGGCTTCGTCGGCAGCTTTCTGTGCGGCGATCAGCGCGTTCATGCGCTCGGCGAGCTCTTCGGGGTCGATACCGCCGGTAGCTTCCTCTTCTTCTTCGCTGCTGTCGTCATCGCTGTCGTCGTCTTCGGCGTCGTCATCGGAATCTGATGACTCCGGCGCGCTGGCAGCGGCGGCGGCTTGGCCAGCCTGGGCTCCGGGCGGAACCTCGTCGGCGGGGTCGAGCCAACCGGAGATAATATCGGGGATGCGGCGCTCTTCTTTCTCGATCAGAGCGTACTCATCGATGATCTGCTGCACTGCACCCGGCCAGTAGGCCAGGGCGGCCATCAGTTCGCGCAGGCCCTCTTCGATACGCTTGGCAATGGCGATCTCGCCTTCGCGCGTGAGCAGCTCTACGGTGCCCATTTCGCGCATATACATGCGTACTGGATCGGTGGTTCGGCCTACGTCGGACTCTACGGCTGCCAGGGCAGCGGCAGCTTCGGCTGCGGCGATTTCATCAGCGGAGCTGTCGCCTTCAGCCATCAACAACTCTTCGGCATCCGGTGCGGTTTCAAACACCTTGATGCCCATGTCGTTGATCATGCCAATAATGTCTTCCACCTGATCGGGATCGGAAATATCTTCCGGTAGGTGGTCATTTACCTCGGCATAGGTCAGATAGCCCTGCTCTTTACCGCGGGCGATCAGTTCCTTAATGCGGGACTGTTGCTGGGTTTTGTCGGTCATGCACAACCCTGAATTCTGGGAATGAAAATACGGGACAAAGACGCGGGATTATAGCGTATTTGCACTAGCAATAACCACTCTAGCTGTCAAGTAACGGCGTAGGTGCGATGTTTAGGGTGCTGGGGTTCCCGATCCCGCCCGGCGGGGGTGAGTGAATATAGTGCTGAGCCCGCAGTTTTCAAGGGGTTGGCGCTTATTAATTCTGCTTTTTTCGCCAATTGGCTAATAGAGCCAGTTGTTCTTCGGGGCTCAACTGGGCGCTGTTCTTGAGTTGATCGAGTAAATCGCGGTTGCGCTGTTTGTCTGCAGCTTGTTTCAGGCGCAGCAGACAGTCGTTAAATTCGGTGTGCGGATCGTATTCCAGGTTGCTGTCATCCTGGGCGAGTTGCCGCGCGACCGATACCAGCGGAGATATAGCGAGCTTGGCCAGGGTATCGCAAGATTCTGCGCTGTGGTGTGCACGCCAGTGGCCGATCAATTGATAGAAATTTAATTGGGGGCGGCTTTTGTACAGTTCCACCAGTTGGATAAACAATGCCAGGTCTGCATTGCCGTCGATGGGGAATTGCTGTGGATTTTCGATTTGTGTTGCCAGCTCCGGGTGGTGCAACAGCAGGGCGATCAGCATGCGCTCTGGCGGCAGGAGATATTGGCTCTGGCGGCGCGGACTGTCGTAATTCGGTGCTGCACTTTCACTGAAGTTGTTGTCGCGCTGCCAGGGTTCCGGCGGTGTGCGGTGCTCCAGCTCCTCGTGAGGGGAGGGTGCTTGGCTTGGCTCTCCCGGTGCAGCTGTAGGTTGCGGGTGGGGCTGTTGCGGCGTGCGAGCTTTTTCTGTGCGGATAACCTCTTGCAGGGTTTCCTTGTCGAGCCCGGTGCGCGAGGCCAGTTGTTGGAACATCAGCTGGCGGTAGACGCCATCGGGCAGCAGGTCCAGCAGGGGGGCGGCGAGTTTGGACAGGCGCGCGCGGCCGTCCATGGTCTGCAGGTTGATATCTTCGCTCAGTAGGTCGAAGAGAAAATCTTCCAGCGGTAGGGATTGCTCCTTAATTAGCTGCTGGAAACGTTCACCGCCCAGTTGGCGTACCAGGGTGTCCGGGTCCTCGCCTTCCGGCAGCAGCAGGAAGCGCAGGCTGCGTCCGTCCTGCATCTGCGGCAGGGCCGACTCCAGAGCGCGGCGGGCGGCAGCGCGGCCGGCACGGTCGCCATCAAAGCAAAACAGCAGTTCCGAGGTGTGGCGGAAGGCGAGTTGAATATGGTCTTCGCCACAAGCGGTGCCCAGGGTGGCGACGGCGCAGCGGATATCGAACTGGGCCAGTGCCACCACATCCATATAGCCTTCAACCACAATTAGGCGCTCTAAATTGCGGTTGGCCTGGCGCGCTTCCCACAGGCCGTAGAGTTCGCGGCTCTTGTGGAAAATCGGGGTTTCCGGGGAGTTCAGGTACTTGGGTTTGTCGTCGCCCAGTACCCGCCCGCCAAAGGCGATGGCGCGCCCGCGCTGGTCGCGGATCGGGAAAATAATACGGTTGCGGAAGCGGTCGTAGTGGTGGCGCGCGTTGGGCTTGGTATTGCCATCACTGTCCTGGCGGCGAATGGCCAGGCCTGCCAGTTCCAGTTGATCCGCTTTCTCGGGGGTATCGGCTAATGCATTGAGCAGGTTGTCCCAGCCCGGGGGCGCAAGGCCGATACCAAAGTCCCGGGCAATCTCACCGGAGAGGCCGCGATTACGCAAGTAGGCCACCGCATTGCCTGCGGCGGGGTGGTTACGCAGCTGTTCACGGTAGTAGTCGGCGGCTTTCTCTGTGAGCTGGTAGAGAGATTGACTCTCCCGCTGGCGCTTTTCTTGCCCCGGTGCCAGTTGTTCCCTGGGAACTTCCAGTCCACGGGTGGCCGCGAGTTTTTCCACCGCTTCTGGGAAGGGCAGGCGGTCGTACTCCATGAGGAAGCCGATGGCATTGCCATTGGCACCGCAGCCGAAGCAATAATAAAACTGCTTGTCCGCACTCACGGTAAACGATGGGGTTTTCTCGTCGTGGAAGGGGCAGCAGGCAGAGTAGTTTTTGCCTGTTTTACGCAGCTTGACCCGGCTGTCCACCAGCTCAACGATATCTGCCCTTGCGAGCAGATCGTCAATAAAGTGCTGGGGTATCTTGCCGGCCATGGGGATTCGCTCAGCTTAGGCCAGTTGGGCCTTCACCAGTTTGCTCACCGCGCCCATATCTGCACGGCCCTGCACCTGGGGTTTAACCTGGGCGATGACTTTGCCCATATCCGCCATGCTGTTGGCACCGGTGTCTTTGACGGCGGAGGCAACGATATCGGTGATCTCAGCTTCGCTCAGCTGCTTCGGCAGGAATTCCTGGATAACTTCAATTTCAGCCTGCTCTACTGCTGCCAGCTCAGCCCGGCCAGCTTTCTCGTACTGGGTAATGGAGTCGCGGCGCTGCTTGGTCATTTTGTCCAGCAGGGCGAGGATGCGGGCGTCATCCAGGTCGATGCGCTCGTCGACTTCAACGCGTTTGATCTCGGCGTTGATCAGGCGCAGGGTGGCCAGGCGCTCTTTGTCTCGCGCTTTCATTGCGTCTTTAGTGGCTTGAGTCAGGGTTTCCTTGAGAGTGCTCATAGTGAGTGTTCCGAGATTGTTGGCAATGAATTTTGGATCAGGGGCTTAGGATAGCTTGTCTGCTGGGCGGGGGAAATGCGTTAGCCCAAACGAAAAACGGCGCGCGAGTATGGCTCGCACGCCGTTCTTTATAGCTCCGCTACGGGCTAAGCCCGTCCGGCCGCCTCGCTGCGACAGGCTTATGCAGCCTGCGGCTCTTAGTAGAGACGCTGGAACTTGCGGTTTTCGCGCTGAAGCTTTTTAGCGTGACGCTTTACAGCGGCAGCAGCTTTGCGCTTACGAACAGCGGTGGGCTTCTCGTAGAACTCGCGACGACGTACTTCAGACAGTACGCCTGCTTTTTCACAGGAGCGCTTGAAACGGCGCAGGGCGATATCGAAAGGTTCGTTGTCTTTGATTCGTACAGAGGGCATTAGGATACCTGTTAAAATTCGTTTCTCTCGGCCATTCCGGCAATGCTCTCGCAGTTGCATCCGGTGGCCGGTTCACAGCGAGGGCGCAAATTCTAAACACTCCTATACGGGATCGCAACCCCATTTTCCAGTATGATAACCACCCCTCGAAGTAGTCACGAGAATGAGATCAAGTGCGCGTCCTTGGTATAGAAACTTCCTGCGATGAAACTGGCGTCGCTATTTACGATTCTGAGTCCGGTTTGCTCAGCCATGCCCTGTTCAGTCAAGTGGACCTGCATGCCGATTATGGCGGCGTAGTCCCCGAGCTGGCGAGCCGTGATCATGTGCGCAAGCTCTTGCCGCTGGTTCGACAGGTAATGAAGAAGGCCGATACCAGCCCTTCAGACCTCAATGGTATCGCCTATACCGCAGGCCCCGGTCTGGTGGGAGCGCTGATGGTCGGGGCCTGCGCGGCCCGTGCACTGGCCTATGGCTGGGATATCCCGGCGGTGGCGGTGCACCATATGGAAGGCCACCTGCTGGCTCCAATGCTGGAGGATAATCCGCCCGCCTTTCCTTTTGTGGCCCTGCTGGTTTCCGGCGGACACACCCAGCTGGTGGAGGTGCGGGGGCTCGGCGATTACGAATTGATGGGTGAATCCCTGGATGATGCCGCCGGCGAGGCCTTTGACAAGGCCGCCAAAATGCTCGACCTGGATTATCCCGGTGGCCCGCGTTTGGCTGCCCTGGCGGAGAAAGGAGATCCCAAACGCTTTAACTTTCCGCGTCCTATGACGGATCGACCGGGGTTGGATTTCAGTTTTTCAGGTCTTAAAACCTTCACCCTGACGACGGTGCGCAAGCATGCCCTCGAGGATGGTTTACCGGACGAGCAGACTTGCGCAGATATTGCTGCGGCTTTCCAGGAGGCGGTAGTGGACACCCTGGTGATTAAATGTCGTCGCGCTATTAAGGCTTCCGGCTATAAAACCCTGGTGATTGCCGGTGGAGTTTCCGCAAATAAATTATTGCGCGAGCGTTTGGAAATGAGCCTGCGAAAGGATAACGCCAGCGTCTACTATCCGCGCCATGAATTCTGCACTGATAACGGCGCCATGATCGCCTACGCCGGTAGTTTGCGTTTAAAAGCAGGGGAGCAGACGAGCCTTGCGGTAGATGTGCGTCCGCGCTGGCCTATGACAGAATTGCCCAAGACCGAACTTTAAAAATCCCAGGAATAGCCTGGCAGTAAAAAGAAAAGAGCCGATAAATGGATATTGTTTATATACGGGATTTAAAGGTGAATACCATTATTGGTATTTACGATTGGGAGCGGGAAGTGCGACAGACGGTCAGTCTCGATTTGGAGATGGCCTTCGATATTAGTGAGGCGGCGCGCACAGACAATATCGAGTACACACTTAACTATAAAGCGGTGGCCAAGCGCTTGATCGCTTTTATTGAAAGCAGTGAGTTTCTGTTGGTGGAGACCATGGCAGAGCAGGCTGCGGCAATTGTCAGGGAAGAGTTTTCTGTAAGCTGGCTGCGACTGCGGTTGTCCAAGCCGGGTGCGGTCAGAGGGTCCAGGGATGTGGGTGTCATTATTGAGCGCGGCGAGAGGCCGGCAAAAGGTGCAGCAGCGATGTCTGCGGGAGTGTAAACGTGGCTCAGGTGTATCTCAGCCTCGGCAGTAATATCAATCGTGCGCAATATATCCGCGCAGCGCTGGATGCCCTGACCGGGCGGTTTGGCGAATTACAGGTGTCCCGGGTCTTCGAAAGTGAAGCGGTGGGTTTCCAGGGCGATAACTTTTACAACCTGGTGGTTGGGCTGCAAACTGACCTGCCGGTAGGGCAGCTGGCCCTGTGTCTGCGAGGTATTGAAGATGCCAACGGCCGCCTGCGCTCCGGGCCTAAGTTCAGCGCGCGCACTCTGGATATTGATATTCTCACCTATGATCACCTGACCGGAACTGTCGATGGGGTAAAATTGCCTAGAGGTGAGATTGTAAAAAATGCCTTTGTTTTACAGCCTCTGGCAGAGATTGCTCCAGAAGAATTGCACCCGGTCGAGCAGAAAACTTACCGTCAGCTGTGGGATGAGTACGACCAGGCTTCACAAAAATTGTGGCCGGTGGAATTTATTTGGCCGTGATTCCAATAAATTTCTAAAAAAAGTAGATAAAAAAGCAGCCCTTTGAGGCTGCTTTTTTGTTAGGAATAATTAACTTAGGCTCATTAGCGCTTCTTTGGTGAACGGAGTGATTTCCTCCGCGCGATCTTCACGCACCTTGGCGAACCAGTGTGGGTCTTGCAATAGCGCGCGGCCAACGGCAATCAGGTCGAACTCCTGATTGTCCATACGGCGGGTCAGCTCGCCTAAATCGGTAGGATTGGCAGTACCGCCCATGCCTTGGTTATTGCCGCCGATAAAATCATCGTCAAGGCCGACACTGCCGACAGAAATTACCGGTTTTCCAGTCAATTCCTTGGTCCAGCCTGCCAGGTTGAGATCAGAATCCTCAAATTCTGGCACCCAGAAGCGTCTTGTAGAGGCGTGGAAAATATCAACGCCGACCTCAACCAACGGTGTCAGGAAGCGTTTCAGTTCTTCCGGGTTTTGCGCCAATTTGGCTTCGTAATCCTGCTGCTTCCACTGGGAGTAGCGCAGCACTATGGCGAAATCTTCGCCTACGGCTGCACGTACCGCTTTGATAATGTCCACTGCAAAGCGGGTGCGATTTTCGATGGAGCCACCGTACTCGTCATCGCGCTGGTTGGTACCTTCCCAGAAAAACTGGTCGATCAGGTAGCCGTGGGCGCCGTGAATCTCTACACCGTCAAACCCAATTTCCTTGGCTGCTTTCGCCGCGTCTGCAAAAGCTTGTACAACTTCCTGGATGTCCTCTTTGCTCATCGCCTGGCCATTGGGCTTGCCGGGTTTGAATAAGCCTGAGGGGGAATAGCCGGGCACTGATTTATCCGGGCCTATGCCCTCTTTGCGCACGGAGCCTACGTGCCATAACTGCGGGATAATCTGGCCACCGGCAGCGTGTACTTCGTCTACCACCTTTTTCCAGCCGGCGAGAGCGGCTTCACCGTAGATTGCCGGTACATTCTCGTAGCCGTTGGCGGCTTTATGATTAACGAAGGTGCCTTCGGTAATAATCAGTCCCACTTCACCTTCAGCTCGGCGGCGATAATAGCCGGCCACTTGGTCATTGGCTGAATAGCCCGGTGACATAGTGCGGGTCATGGGGGCCATTGCGACCCGGTTGCGCAGCTTTAGGGATTTATGCTCGAAAGGACGCAGTAGGTTGTCCAGGGAACCACTCATATTTCTCTCCTGAATGTCTCGATTCAACACTGGGACTTATTGGTCCCACTAGGTCACAACTAAAATGGTTGCGTTATAAGACCTTATCTTGAGGTTGAGTTCAACATTTGGTTTCGTATTGCAACCTTTTTACCGGTATACTGGGGGTATGTCACGTAAACGCTTTGATGATCTCAATTGCTCCCTGGCTTGCGCTCTGAATGAAGTGGGGGACTGGTGGTCCCTGCTGATAATTAAGCAGGCGATGCTGGGTACCCGCCGTTTTGTGGATTTCCAAAGAAACCTGGGAATCGCCAAAAATATCCTTGTGGATCGGTTGTCCCGTCTGGTGGATAACGAGGTGTTGGTACGCTTTGATGCGGGTGAACACGGCACTCGCTACGAGTACCGCTTAACGGAAAAAGGCCGGGACCTGTTTACGGTGGTAATTGCCCTGCGCCAGTGGAATCTGCGCTGGAACGGCAATAAAGATGGGATGCACCTGGTCGATAAAAACAGTGGTGAGCCTATCTCCGAAGTGGCTGTGCAGAATGCCCAGGGACAAAAACTCAGTATTCGCGATGTATTATTTGTGGATGAAAATGGCCAGCCCCTAGAGCAGGCTGGCTAGCTGGCTTTTTGAGGAGCTCTATCAATCCTGGCTCTTGGATAGCAGTCTGATTATGTCCAGAGCCCTGCCCGGCTCCCAACGCATAACAGAGACAACGCCGTGCAGGGCCAGTAGGCGCTGGTCTATTTCCCCTTTCTCCTGCAGCTTGTGTAATTTCTCTGTGGCCTCGGTAAAGCCGCGCTGCTCATAAGTGAGTAGTAATTTGACGGTCTGCTCCGCCGGAGTGATTTGGCGTGGAACAGGGGTATACCCCATCGCGCTTACCATACTCTCAGCTGCCAGCCAGGTGGACCAGGGGTTTTGCCCGGTAATAAGTTGGCCATCCACGCTGACTTGTTCCAGGTAAGTGGGCCCAGCCTGAAAAAACGCGCCTTGCTCACGTAAGCGATCCTCAAGCAGGAATGGAAATCGTTGCTCGGCATCAGGGATAAGAAAAAGCTCCTCTTCGTTAGTAAAAGCACTGATCTGCCGATCGGCGATTAAGGGCTTGCCATTATCCAGGGTGACATTGGCAAGGGCTGCTGGCCCGTGGCATACCGCTCCGATAATTTTGCCGCTGTTATAGATTTCCCGCACCAGGGACTGGATATGGGGATTGTCGGGGAAATCAAACATGGTGCCTTTACCGCCGACAAAAAATACGGCCTGGTAATCTTCTGCTGATACCTGATCAATAGGAATACTGTGATTGACCTTTTGTTGTGCCTCCGGGTCATTGAGAAAGGCATAGTCGAAAGGCCCCAGATCATCTTTATCGATCACCGCAGGCGGTTTGCCGCCTTTGGGACTGGCAATATCGACAATAAATCCGTTGGCTGAGAAGATGTAATAGGGGCGTGCCAGTTCAGTTAATTCATAACCAGTTGCCTTGCCATTATCTCCCATCGTTTCAGTACTGGTGACAACAGCTAAGATTTTTCCTCGGCTTTCCCTGGGTAATTGTTGTAAATACGGCAGGTCACTTACTGTCGTAGTGGAAAAGTCCTGCTCTTGGGGTGGAATTAGGCCCTTAATCCAAATAATAAAACCAAAAAATATGGACAAAGTCAGAGCCAGGGAAATAACAATTTTCTTCAACATATTAATCTCCAAAATTGCAGTAGCAGACGGAAAATCTTCTAGTGAGTTCGTAGGAGAATAAGGGATGGAAGGTGAAATTCAGGTGAGATTACAATTGCTATTTAGGAAGAAAGAAAAAGCTGCGCTCGAGATCGTATAAGGTATGGATGCTGATTCACTGTGCATCTCGAGCGCATACGGTAAAAATTTGAATCTTAGAACGCTACTGTGTAAAAGATAGAGAGCACTGATAAATATTTTTTTTACACTGGATAGAGATGGTCCAATTTAAGGCTTCACAGATTCTCTTGGCCAGGAAAAGGCCTTGACCAATGCCGTCACTGCCTTCCCTCTTTTGGCCGGGTAAGAGGGAGGTTTCTAGATCTAATTGGTTGTCTGTGGCGTTCTCAAAAAAGAGTGTGTCCCCCTTATAGGTAATAACCAATTCAGGGCTGGTAGCGTGCTGTAATGCATTGCTGATCAAGTTGTCGAAGAGCAGACTTACCAGGTGTCGATTGGCCAGGACTCTGACTTTGTGCCCTAACTTTAAATCAACATTAAAATGCTTTTGTACAATTAACTGGTGTTGAGCTAAAAGACGTTCCTCTAGTAAAGCGCACAATGGGATATCTTCCGACTGTAGAGACTCAGAGCGGGCGAGGGCTAATAGTGTCTTAACGGTTTTTTCCATACCGGTAACAGTTTCTAAGAGCTCATTTTTCTCAGCTAAAGTCATTTCCCGATTTTGACTGAGAGCCAGTGTGCTTTTCAGAATGGTTAGTCCGGTGCGCAACTCATGGCTTGTATCCCGGGTAAACTCAGTTTCCCTGCGCAATGTTAGCTTGAGCTGGTTAAGTGTATCTTGCAGCGTACTTGCGAGATAACCGATTTCATCTTGTTCATTGTTATAGGGCAGGGAAATTTGAGAATCGCAGTTTCTCTGCTGCTGAACTGCTTTAGCGAGGGTTACTACAGGCGCGATGGTTTTACGGGAAATACGAAAAGCACAATAGAGGGCTAAGAGTAGGGTCAAGATACAGGCGCTGGCAAAGAGCCAGAGAAGCTTTGAAGATTGTCGGGTAACAGTGAGCAATTCACTGACTTCAGCTACGAGAACGGCGGAATGGTTGTCCGGAAAATGTACTCTGCGTAAATGGAAGTGATGTTCAGTATCACTAAACCACTCAGCCTTTTCTGCATAGCTTGGTAAGGCTGTGCGCAGTTCGGCCGGAATTACTTTGCTTTCAGTGTATAGCGTTAAATAGGGTAGGCGTGGCTCTGGGGTCGTATTAGTCAGTCTTGCCTGCTGTTCGAGGTAGCGGACTTCTCCGGCCAATAAGTTATCGAATAAATGGTCTTCAACTACATAGGCCACCATCATACAAATGGCAAAAAACACCAAGCATAGCAGCAGGGTAAAACTGCCAAAAATAGCGAAGACCTTCCTCTGTAAATTACTGGTTTCGCGCATTGGGAGTTTCCAACTGATAACCGAGATTGGTGATGGTTTTCAACATAGGGGCCTGGAAAGGCTTATCCAGTGTTTGGCGAAGACTATAAATGTGGGATTTTAAGGCGTCTGTTTCTGGGGGTTCATCACCCCAAATATGGTGGATTATTGCCGAGCGACTTACTGGTGCTGGCGACGCCTGGGCGAGCATAGTGAGAATGCGAAAACCGATAGTTGTCAGGGGCAGAGGTTGTTTATCCCGGTAGGCCGTTTGCTGGCGCTGGTTTATCTGTAAATCACCGACCTTAATTTCTTCACTGGTATGCAGCTGGTGTCTACGTGCCAGGGCGCGGCATCTCAGTATCAGTTCCCTTGGTTCGAAGGGCTTACATAAGTAGTCATCGGCACCGATACCAAATCCGCGTTCTTTATCTGCGAGAGCATCTCGGGCAGTTAACATCAGAATTGGCATGTTAACTGGCGCTTGTGCCTTGATCTTTTCGCAGACCTCTAAGCCGTCCATATCCGGCAGGCCCAGGTCGAGAATAATCAGGTCGAAGATTTGTTCCAGGGCCAGCTGTAAGCCCTGGCGGCCCCGCTGGGCATAATCTATCTGCCAGCCCTCAGCGTGCAGGAATTCGGCAAGCTGGCGGGCGATAGTGGGGTTATCTTCAATCAACAATATCTTCAGTGAGCGCACCGGCAAATCTCTTGTGGCAGAGGAAGTTACAAAGCATTCTGACAGAGTGCCGGTGAAATTGAAGTGAAGCCCCGTTGTTGGACTGTTTTAGATATTGGTTGGACCGCCCTAGATATTGAGGTTGCGGCCGCCGTCAACGGCAATAACCTGGCCGTTGATATAGGGGGCGTCACAGATCAGGAAGCGCACGGTTTTGGCGATATCGCTGGGGTCACCGGTTCGGGCCAAAGGAATGCGCTGGGTGATTTGTGCTTTCTTGGCTTCGTTAGTTGCCTCTTGTTCCGGCCAAAGAATGGCACCGGGGGCGACTGCATTGACCCGCACCTGGGGCGATAGCTCCAGAGCGAGGCTTTTTGTCAGCATTACCAGTCCAGCCTTGGCGGCGCAGTAAATAGTATGCTTGGGCATCGGGCGCTCGGCGTGAATATCCGCCATATTAACAACGCAACCCTGTTGTTGGCAGAGTGTTTCTTTCAGGGCCTGAGTGAGAAAGAAGGGGGCTTTGAGGTTGCTGCCTACCAGCCGATCCCAGTCCTCCTCGGTTGCACTTCCCACAGGTGTGGGGTGAAATGCTGAGGCACTGTTGACCAGAACATCAATACCGCCCCAGGCCTCTTGTGCACGTTGGGCCAGATTGGAACAGGCTTCGGCGCTATTCAACTCACTGTGCAACGCTATGGCAGAGTTGGGGCGACGTTGGTTCAGCTCGTTTGCCAGGGCCTTGGCAGCATCAGCCGAGTTGCGATAGTGAATAACAACTCTGTGATCTCTATGCAGCTCTTCAGCAATAGCACGGCCCAGGCGTGCGGCGGCACCGGTAATCAACACATTACGCAATGTAGTTATCCTTTACTCTGGCGATTGCCTTGATGCGCTCCCGGTCCAGTGCTTGCCCCAGTTTCGCACCCTGGTAGCCCTGTTTAATCAACTCCTCGGCAGTTACTGCCGCTGCCCCATCTCGAGCGGCGCGCAAAAATTCCACCTGTGGATAATCTCGATTCTCCAGCCCCTCACGACCTCGGGCATCTGCCTCACAGGCGCGAAGAAAGTTTTCAAATCGCTCGGGACGTCGCAAGGCATCCAGACTGCGGATCATTTTCATAATGGTTTGTGGGCGCAATTCGAAGGCTCTGTGGCAATGCAGGTGATATTCGCAGACCCCGACAGCTAGTGCAGTCAGGTCTTTTGGGGTACGCCAGCGCTCACAGACGGCCTTTACAAGAGGTACGCCTGCGGCCTCGTGGCCGTGGTGGCTGGGGAGAATCTCTTCGGGAGTCAGTCCTTTGCCCAGGTCGTGTAGCAGTACTGCAAAACGCAAGGGGAGCTCTGGCGGTGCGGCGCGCAGGGCTAGCAGTACGTGTTCTCCAGTGTCCACTTCGGGGTGGTGTTTGGGCGGCTGGGGAACACCAAACAAATTCTCTAACTCTGGTAACAGTACCGAGAGGGCGCCGCAGTCTCGCAGTACCCGAATAAAAATATCGGGGTCTGGCTCGGTAAGTGCCCGGCTTACCTCTTTCCAGACCCTCTCGGCCACCAGGTATTCCACTTCACCTGCTTCTACCATCTGGCGCATGAGTATCATGGTCTCAGGGGCAACGCTAAAGCCAAGGTGATGGTAGCGGGCGGCAAAGCGGGCCACTCGCAGTACTCTTAGCGGGTCTTCGGCAAATGCAGGGGAAACATGGCGCAAAAGCCGAGCTTCAAGATCTTCCTGCCCACCGTAGGGGTCAATTAGATTGCCGTCTCTGTCTTCTGCAATGGCATTAATAGTGAGATCTCGCCGCAGGAGATCCTCTTCCAGAGTGATATTGGCATCGGCGTTAACGGTAAAACCGCCATAGCCGTGGCCGCTCTTTCTTTCGGTTCGAGCGAGAGCGTATTCTTCACCGGTTTCAGGGTGTAGGAATACTGGAAAATCTTTGCCGACTGGGCCGTATCCGAGGTCCTGCATTCTATCTGCATCTGCCCCAACTACTACCCAGTCGCGCTCGGTGACTGGACGATTCAAAAGTCTGTCGCGCACTGCGCCGCCAACAAGGTAAATCTTCAAAACATTTGCTCCAGAGCTGGAGGGTCCAGTGATCTGATAGGTGATTGTACTGCCATAAGTCCATTTGTTCCGGCGTTGTTCCAGGTTTGTCTGCTGGACGGAGGATGAGCGGTAGGAGTGTAAGAAGCTTCGGCAAGATAAAAAAAAGGCCCCGAAAAAACAAGGGGGCCCAGGGTCTTAGGGTATTCGCTTAGCAAACATTTCTTTGCCAACTGTGGGGGCTCTGACTTAACGGCCACACCACTGGAAAGGATCGCGTGACAAGTCCCAAGTCACGAATCTAGTGTCATTCTAAGAAACCTGTCTTACCTGTCAACTATATCTATTAGTATTTTTTGAGGGGGTTGTTCCGCTGTTCGTTAATAAATTACATGGACCGAATTTCGGGCTGGGTTTGCAGCATTAAACAGCATAATTTATAGGGGCGGTTCAGCTGGGCAGGATAATTTCACGTGTAACTCTGTGGGGCAGAGGATACTTTCGGGAAGTTGACTGTTCTTCTTTTTAATCGCAGTTGTTGGGGAGAATAAAGATGAGCGAATTACATGTGCTAACCACCGGGGAAGCAGCCAGGTACTGCGGTGTTAACTTCCGAACGGTGATTCGCTGGATTGAGCGTGGCCAGCTCAAGGCATACAAACTTCCAGGGCGTGGTGACCACCGTATCTGTGTTGAGGATTTCGTGGGCTTCCTGCGGGACAACTCAATGCCAGTTCCGAACGACCTGGCAGTTCCCAGTCGAAAAGTGCTTTTGTTAACGACTGATCCTGAGCTGACTTCAGGTGGACGCCAGGCGCTTCAGCAGATGGGGTGTGAAGTAGAAGTAGCTAGTGATAGTTTTTCCGCCGGTATCTTGATGGCGAGTGCCAAGCCTGCGTTGTTAGTGGTTGACACTGGGTTGCTTGGGGAGAGTGGGTTTCAGGTGCTGGACTACCTCAGATCCCGCAGTGAGTATTCAAATTTGAGCATTCTGGTTGTGCCTTCTGATGACGATGGCGAGAAAGCCCGTTGGCTGGATGCTGGAGCTGATGCTCTTTTAACTCACCGTTCTGAGCACGGTGAACTTTCTGCAAAGGCCAAGCTTTTGTTGGAAGCTGATGCCTAAGTAGCGCGATTCGCAAGTGGGTATTATTTCCCCATTCTGTGCGGGGCTGGTATTTCAACAGTTCCCGCGCTGAAACCTATATGGGTTTTGGTATTAACATAGACTCTTCTTCACCCTCCGGTCGGTCCCGACCTTGCTCTGGGCAGTGACAACTGGCCGTTATTTGATCCCCGTTCAAGCTGTTCAGGTGAATATCGAAGCCCCATAGCCGGTGAAGATGCCTTAATACCTCTGCTGTATCTTTACCAAGAGGGCGACGGCGGTGTTGTGTGTGGTGCAGGGTCAGTGAACGGTCACCACGGGTATCTACTGAATATACCTGGATGTTCGGTTCCCGATTGCCCAGGTTGTACTGTCCCGCAAGGTTCTCTCTTAACTGGCGATAACCGCTCTCATCGTGAATTGCGCTGACAATGATATCGTTCTCTTTATCGTTGTCGCTGATACAAAACAGTTTCATGTCTCGCATAACCTTGGGAGACAGGAATTGTAAAATAAAACTTTCATCTTTGAAGTCGCGCATGGCGAATTGAAGGGTTTCACGCCAGTTACTTCCAGCAATGTCTGGGAACCAGCGGCGATCCTCTTCAGTGGGGCTTTCACAGATACGCCGTAAGTCAGTAAAAATACTGAAGCCCAGGGTATAGGGATTGATACCGCTGTAGTGAGGGCTGTCAAAAGAGGGTTGGTAGATAACATTGGTGTGGCTTTGAAGAAACTCCATCATAAAGCCTTCAGTCACCCGCCCGCGCTTGTACAGCTCGGTTAAGAGAGTGTAATGCCAGAAGGTAGCCCAGCCCTCATTCATTACTTGGGTTTGCCGCTGTGGATAAAAATATTGGGCCAGCTTACGTACAATACGCACCAGCTCCCGTTGCCAGTTTTCCAGGAGAGGGGCATTTTTCTCAACAAAGTACAGGATATTCTCCTGAGGCTCTTCGGGGAAACGTTTCTCCTTTGTCTCCTCTATACCGTCACCGAGTTTTGGGATGGTCCTCCATAAATCATTGAGCTGTCTCTGGCGGTACTCTTCTCGCTCTTGCTGTTGGCGTTCTTCTTCAATAGCCGAGATTGGGTAAGGGCGTTTATAGCGGTCTACACCGTAGTTCATTAGGGCATGACAGGAGTCGAGAATGGCCTCGACTTCATCAAGCCCGTAGCGCTCTTCACAGCGGGAAATATAATTTTTGGCAAAGATCAGATAGTCAATAATACTGCTGGCATCTGTCCAGGAGCGAAACAGGTAATTCCCTTTAAAGAAAGAATTGTGCCCATAGGAGGCGTGAGCAATCACCAAAGCCTGCATTGTCATGGTATTTTCTTCCATGAGGTAAGCGATGCAGGGATTAGAATTAATGACTATTTCATAAGCCAGCCCCATCAATCCGCGCTGGTAATTATTTTCCACGCTGATAAATTGCTTGCCAAAAGACCAGTGGTGATAACCCACTGGCATTCCTACCGAGGAGTAGGCATCCATCATCTGCTCTGAGCAGATAACTTCAATCTGATTTGGGTAGGTATCTAACCCAAACTCTTCTGCCAGTGCGCCGATGGCGCGATCATATTCCTGAATTAATTCAAAAGTCCATTCTGAGCTTGTTGATATGGGCTGACGCGACTCAGATTCAGATGCTTCAGCGCCACTGGCAAATTTGTCGAGCATCAGGCAGTCACCTTTTGGCGGAATAGTTGTCGGAACACCGGATAAATATCCTGTACATCGACAATCTGCTCCATAGCAAAGTGATCGGGGAATAAAGTGCGGACACTTTCATACTCTTCCCACAGGGCCTGGTGATCTCTGGGAGTAATTTCCACATAAGAGTAATACTGCACATGGGGCATAATATCGTCGATAAGGATTCGGTGGCAGGTACTGGAGTCGTCGTTCCAGTTATCACCATCTGAGGCCTGGGCTCCATAGATATTCCATTCGCTGGCGGGGTAGCGATCTCTTATAATGCGTCGCATTAATTTGAGCGCGCTTGAGACAATGGTGCCACCAGTTTCCCGTGAATAGAAAAACTCCTCTTCATCAACTTCTTTGGCGCTAGTGTGGTGTCGAATAAAAACGACTTCTGTATATTCATAACTGCGCTGTAGGAACAAATATAAAAGTAAGAAGAAGCGTTTGGCCATATCCTTTGTGGCTTGGTTCATCGAGCCGGATACATCCATCAGGCAAAACATCACCGCCCTAGATCGAGGTTTTGGTTGTCGAATCAGCAGGTTATATTTCAGGTCGAAATCATCAAGGAAAGGGACTCGATTGATACGGCTGCGAAGTTCGGCGATTTGGTTTTTAAGAGCCTCAATTTTGCGCTGATCTCGCAGAGCAGTATCTTTGTTTTCTTCTTGGGATAGATCTTCCTCTAAATTACGCAGGTTTCTTCGCTTATTACTGGTCAAGGCTATGCGTCTTGCATGGGCAGCCCTGAGTGAGCGGATCACATTGAGACGACCTGGAGTTCCTTCATTACTAATTCCGGCACGTACTATTTGAAAAGACTCGTTGCCGGCCAGGCGTTGCTTGATCATATTGGGCAGCTGGAGCCCCTCAAACATAAAGTCCAGAAACTCTTCTTGTGATATCTGGAAGACAAATTCATCAACCCCTTCCCCGCTATCACTGGCACCACCACCATTTCCATCACCGCCTCGCTGACCTTGACGAGGGATACGATCACCAGCAGTAAATTGCTTGTTTCCGGGTAAAACTCGCTCTACGTGCCCACCGCTACCGTGAGAAAATAAGGGTTCGCTGATATCCCGAGTAGGGATACTGATTTGCTCTCCCTTATCCATGTCCATAATAGAGCGGCTATTCATGGCGTCGCCGACAGCTTTCTTAATGTGAGCCTTATAGCGCCTTAAGAATCGCTGCCGATTAACGGTACTCTTTTTCTTTCCATTCAAGCGGCGGTCGATGATATAGCTCATATTTCTGCCTTTGTTCTGAATAAAGCTCACAGGCATTCATCGCCATAAATCTATTCAGAATATTTCCTGCTGAATCCACCAAACACAATTATTGGTATCTTCACTATAGCGAGCCATTGAGGGTCCCGATGAGATGCTGTGAAATCACTCAAGTGCTCACTAAAAGTTAATGATCTAATCAGTATCCGGGTTTGGCTTCCTCGTGTTTTTCCAGTGACCTTAATGGAGGAAAACCTTACTATTGAGATTTTCTCACGCGTAGATACCATTCGGATAACAATCTAACCTGCTTCTCGGTATAGCCGCGTTCAACCATACGCGCAACGAAGTCTGCATGCTTGCGTTTATCATCTGCTGATGCCTTGGTATTAAAGGATATAACTGGCAGAAGATCTTCCGTATTGGAGAACATTTTTTTCTCGATAACGGCACGTAGTTTCTCGTAAGATCTCCAGTCGGGATTTTTTCCTTGATTGTTAGCCCTGGCACGGAGCACAAAATTGACTATTTCATTGCGGAAATCTTTCGGATTGGAAATTCCTGCAGGTTTTTCTGTCTTTTCAAGCTCTTCATTAAGGGCGCCGCGATCCAGTATTTCACCGGTTTCTGGGTCACGATACTCCTGGTCCTGTATCCAAAAATCAGCGTAAGTGACATAGCGATCAAACAAGTTTTGGCCGTATTCAGCGTAGGATTCCAGGTAAGCTGTTTGGATTTCCTTGCCGATAAATTCTACGTACCTTGGAGCTAAATATTCCTTGATAAACCCGAGGTAAGTCTCTTGCACTTCCGGTGGAAATTGCTCCTGCTCTATTTGCTGTTCCAGAACATAGAGTAGGTGGACTGGATTTGCCGCCACCTCAGTAGCATCGAAATTGAAAACTTTTGAGAGGATTTTAAAGGAGAAACGGGTGGATAGTCCGTTCATGCCTTCATCTACCCCTGCATTATCTCTGTATTCCTGAATGGTTTTTGCTTTGGGGTCGGTATCCTTTAGGTTTTCACCGTCATAGATACGCATCTTTGAATAAAGGCTGGAGTTCTCAGGGTTTTTAACTCTCGACAATACAGAGAATTGCGCCAACATCCGTAGGGTGTCTGGTGCACAGGGCGCTTTTGACAAGGAGCTATTTTCTAGCAGTTTCTGATAGATTCGTATTTCCTCCTGCACTCTTACACAGTAGGGCACCTTGACGATATAAATACGATCCAGGAAAGCCTCATTGTTGCGATTATTGCGGAAGGATTGCCATTCCGATTCATTGGAATGAGCGAGGATTGTACCGTTGAACGGAATTGACCCCAATCCCTCTGTACTGTTGTAATTTCCTTCTTGTGTTGCAGTTAGTAGGGGGTGAAGCACCTTGATAGGCGCTTTGAACATCTCGACAAACTCCATCAGCCCCTGGTTGGCCCTACATAAACTACCAGAAAAGCTATAGGCGTCAGGGTCATTCTGGGGGAAATCCTCAAGCTTACGAATGTCGATCTTGCCAACCAGTGATGAAATATCCTGGTTATTTTCATCACCGGGCTCTGTTTTTGAGATGGCAACTTGATCGAGAATAGAAGGACGAATTTTTACGACACGGAATTTACTGATGTCCCCTTTAAATTCATGCAATCGCTTAACAGACCAGGGAGACATAATAGTGTTAACGTATCGACGTGCAATTCCGTAGTCCTCTTCAAGGATGCGGCCATCCTCAGTAGGAGAGAAAAGGCTCAAGGGAGATTCAAATACTGGCGATCCCTTAATTGCATAGATGGGCACCTGCTCCATCAAGGCTTTTAGCCGCTCTGCAAGGGATGACTTTCCGCCACCAACAGGACCTAGCAAATACAGGATTTGCTTCTTTTCTTCCAGACCCTGTGCGGCATGTCGGAAGAAAGAGACAATTTGCTCTATGGCTTCCTCCATACCATAGAATTCACTGAAGGCCTTGTATCGCTTAATAACCTTATTACAGAAAATACGTGACAGGCGCGGGTCCCGTGAGGTGTCTACCAGTTCGGCCTCGCCAATGGCCATCAGCATCCTCTCAGCTGGTGACGCATAGGCACTGCGGTCTGTCTTACACAGCTCCAGGTATTCCTGAATACTGAGTTCTTCGTCCTGGATAGATTCGTATCTTTCCAAGTAGTGATTGAAAATTGTCATGGTGTCTACCTCCCTGTAGCCTACTGGAATTAGCTCAGTTTCCTGCTTTGGTTAGGATGTCGTACGCCCTTGGCTTCTCTTGCCCAAATGGGACGAGCGATGTATGAGCTGTAAAGTCCAGATCGTGTTTGGGATACGCTTGGCGTGAAGCACTATCGTTATTGCCGTTGTGAACCTTGTTCTTTGCTGGAGTAAGTGTTGAATGCTCTCCAGCTTTTCCAGCATAGCTTTCCCTTTGAATGAGACAGTGGAATGTCACTTATATAGGTTGAATTGGGCGGCTGTTTTACGCTTTACTACAGCCCATATTGGGTATTAGAGAAATATTGAGGAACCTAAATGGCGATTTTGGTGACTGGAGGTGCCGGATATATTGGCAGTCATACCTGTATCGAGTTGCTTGCTGCCGGCTTTGAGCCTGTAGTTGTGGATAACCTATCGAACAGCAGTGAGGAAGCCCTACGGAGGGTCGAGTTAATTGCTGGCAAAGATATCCCTTTTCACCATCTGGATATTAGTGATAAGGAAGGTTTACGCAAAGTATTCTCTGATCATAAGATTGACGCCGTAATTCACTTCGCGGGGTTAAAAGCAGTTGGTGAATCTGTTGTGCAGCCTCTGCGCTATTACCAGAATAATGTAGCTGGGACCTTAACTTTATGTGAGGTGATGGAGGAGTTTGGGGTTCATCGCCTGATCTTCAGTTCGTCGGCAACAGTCTATGGTGATCCTGAAACAGTACCAATTAAAGAAGATTTCCCTACTGGCGCAACCAACCCCTACGGCTCCAGTAAGTTGATTGTGGAAAACATGTTGCGCGATCTTTGTGCTGCGCCGAACAGCCAGTGGAAAGTGAGCTTGTTGCGTTACTTCAATCCGATTGGAGCCCATGAAAGTGGGACTATTGGTGAAGATCCCAGTGGTATCCCCAATAACTTACTACCCTATGTTTCCCAAGTGGCAGTAGGTAGATTGGAGCAGCTACAGGTTTTTGGTGGTGATTATGATACCGTCGATGGTACTGGAGTTCGAGATTATATACATGTAGTTGATCTGGCTCGCGGACACTTGGCGGCGCTAAACTTAATATGTAAAGAAGAAATTTCTGAGGGTTGTTATACCCATAATCTGGGGACGGGACAGGGCAGTTCTGTTTTACAAGTCGTTCGTGCTTTCGAGAGTGTCAGTGGGAAGGAAATTCCCTATAACATTGCTCCGAGGAGACCCGGAGATATTGCAGAGTGTTACGCAGATCCAGAGCTGGCTGAAACAGAGCTGGGGTGGAAAGCTGAGTATGATTTAGTACGTATGGTGAAAGATACCTGGCGTTGGCAGTATAAAAATCCTAAAGGCTACAGTGCAGATTAGGCAAAATTAAGTTGAGGAAATTTGATCCTATTTTTTGCCTCACAGAGGATTAGGTTTTTCTATCAACCTGATAATGCTCATTGCTTGCGCAGCTCCATGCGGATATTGCAGGCAATGAGTTTCTTTCATGTTCTAAATAAAATTATATCAACAGCACCTGTGTTAAGGGGCCATTATTCTACCGATAGATACAATCCTGTTGATTGACTTGAACGTTTCTGATTAGTGAAGAATAAGAATTATTTGTCTGTCTGGTTGTATTTATAACTCTCTATTTATAGTTATCAATATATGGAAGCATTTATTACTTCAATTTTTGTTTATTTTTCTCAATCTAAAAGGAGTTAAGATTGAAATATATTCAGTTTTTACTGTTAGTTTTAACTGGTTTTTCAGCTTTAGCTGAAGATATATCTGAGGTGGATATCGCGATTGAGAAGCAGGGCGATAAGCTCTGGAAGCTTACCTATCAAATGGATAGGCCGGCAAGTCGGATTAGCTTTGTACGTAACCCGGATGCCTCTCGTATAAAACGCTGGAAGCCTGTGTCACCAGAATTTGAAATAATTTCTATGGAAGGTGAAGAGTTTCTGGTTAGAAAAGATAGAAGTTCATTCGAACACATTGAATTTTTTTTGACGACTAGCTATATATCCCTTCCTAAAGACTATGCACCTTTCTCCCCCTATTCAGATGGTGGAAGTCTGATATACACAGGCCGCTTTTTTGCTTGTATTGATAACTGTGATGATAAAGCAAAAGCCTGGCGAATAACTATGCAGGTTCCCCCAGGTGAGCATATGATCATTAACGGGAAGATAAATGTTGGGACAGCCAGCTGGATTGATCGTGATAATGGAATGAATGTCTATGTTGGAACTCAAGAACCTATAAATACAGCAAGTGTTGTGGCTGTTGTTGATAGAGGTTTGCCAGAAAAATTGAGATTGTCTTTAGAGTCAGATATTCCCAGGTTAATGAGTTATTTTGAGCAAAAGCTTGGGGCACTAAGTGGAACAAAGCCCGCTTTGTATGCATCATATGCGAATGTCGATGATAACTCTTGGCAAGGGGGGACCTTGCCACATCAGGTTTTTATGCATTGGAATATGAATGAACTTGATGGGAAATTTGCCGACCCTAACTTTATTAATGAAACCATTTGGTTTTTTGCTCATGAGGTCGCACATTTATACCAGCAGGGTAGTGAAGTAGGATTGTATGGTGATGCGAATGAATCGTGGTTACATGAAGGGAATGCGGATTGGTTAGCAGCGCTGGCTTTATTAGATTTGTATCCCGAGTCATCAAAATATGTCTCTAATAAAATTAAGGCTTTTAAGGAAAGTTGTACAAAAGGTGTAAAAGAGATTCCTTTGGTTGAGGCCGCTAACCGGGGCAGGTTTGATCTGTATTATAGCTGTGGTCTGCTCATACATCGGGCAATTGATCTGTTTCTGCAAAGTGAAAATACTGATCCGTCAAATATTTTTTCAATGTGGAGCAGTTTTCGTCAAGAGGTCGAGGGCGGCGGAGAAAAAGGCGCTGATACTTTCTTGGTGCTTCTTAGCCAGAGGGAAGGAGCAGCGGAACTTGTTAACTCTATTGAGCTTTTACTTGATGGGAAACCGTCGAGTGTAGGAGTTGCTTTGGATCAATTAACTTATGGCTTATAAGGTTATTCAAGCTAGGTAAACTGACAGTTAAACTCCCAGATAATAACTGTCAGTTTATTTTTTTAGATTCGGTTGGTTTAAATTCTTCTTTTAGGCTTCAGGGCGAAGTGATTTTTATAAGCTGCAGTCTGTACAAAAAAATTCTTCATCACTTAATCGCATTGCAGTCAGGTATCCTCCCCAAACGCAACCTGTGTCTAGGGCATAGATATTCTCAGTATCTGCGCGGCCTTCCAGGGCAGCCCAATGCCCAAAAATAACCTTGTCATTTCTGGTTTTTCGGTTGGGAAAGCTAAACCATGGCTGGTATTCACCGTGAGAGGCCTGGACCCCCTTTTTATTGATTAGATCCAGAGTGCCATCAGCCTTACAAAATCGCATTCTTGTGAAGTAATTGGTAATGGACCGCAGGCGTTCGATGCCGATCAAATGATCATCCCAACAGTGTGGCTCATTACCGTACATGCCATAAAAATATGCCTTTGCCATAGCTTCGTCGGCGAGGGCCTTATGCACTTCAGTGGCGAGCTTTTGCGCTTTAGTAACGCTCCAAATGGGGGGGATACCCGCATGCACCATGGTGTACCCCTTCTTATGTACTAGAAGGGGTAGGCTTTGTAGCCACTCCAGTAACTTATCAGAATCTTTTGCTTTTAAAACCTTGGCAAGGTCGTGCTCTTTTTCAGACAGAGATTTAGTGCCATGGGCGATCGCCAGTAAATGGAGATCATGGTTGCCCAACACTGCTGTAACCTGCTGGCGGTGCTCATAGAGATAGCGAAGGGTGCTCAGGCTATCCTCACCCCGGTGAACCAAGTCTCCGGCAAGCCAGAGTTTGTCACGGTCAGCACTAAAATTGATTTTCTTGAGAAGGCTTTGAAAAGCTGCAAAGCATCCTTGAATATCTCCGATGGCGTAAGTTGCCAAGGTTCCCCCCAATAATGTGAAAAATAATTATTGTTGTTGCAAGTTTGTACAGTAGTCGGCCAGCTTAACAAAGTCCTCGACGCTTAAGGTTTCTGCTCTGCGGCCGGCATCAATGGGTAGCAGCTCGGGGTCGAGATCCGGGAATAGGGGTTTTAAAGCATTGCGCAGGGTCTTACGGCGCTGCTGGAAGGCTATATTGACGATTCTTTCCAATAATCCTTCATCTTTTGCGGTAAATGGCAGAGTGCTGTGGGGAACCAATCTCACGATGGCAGAATCCACCTTAGGGGCGGGCCGGAAAGACTGCGGGGGTACAGGGAACAGGCCCTGTACGCGACAGTAATATTGAACCATCACGCTAAGTCGCCCATAAGATTTAGTCGAAGGCGTGGCGCTGAGCCGATCTACCACCTCTTTCTGCAGCATAAAATGCATATCCTGGACTTGCCCGCGAAAACTGAGCAGATGGAACAGTAACGGTGTGGATATGTTATATGGAAGGTTACCGACAATGCGTAGCTGCTTATCTCCAGCAAAGGTGCCAAAGTCAAATTTTAATGCGTCCTTTTCAATGATGCTAAATTCCGAGTATTCCCTAAATTTAAATTCCAGCATCGGAATCAGGTCGCGATCCAGTTCGACAGCGGTTAGAGACGGGCACCGTTTTAGTAGTAACTCTGTAATTGCCCCTTGACCCGGGCCAATTTCCACTAGCGTATCTGATTCTTTAGGGCCTACCGCACGAACAATGCGCTCGATAATATTTTCATCGACGAGAAAGTTTTGTCCAAAGCGTTTGCGGGCTTTGTGTTGAAAGAAGTTATCCATTGATATATCTGTAACCTGGATGATTAATTTTGCGGTTAAGCCTTGGGGTGCTAGTGAGCATTTCAGTTGGATACCCTTTAGGGCCTTTCACTGCGCTCACGTGGTGAGGGCATGGTTTACACTTTCTCCAAGCAGGTTTTAGGCACTGGTTAGGAACTGCGCAATTTAGCTATCGCCACAGCCTGAGACAGTGCGGCTTTGAGGCTGCCGCAGTCTGCAATGCCTGTGCCCGCGATATTGAGAGCTGTGCCGTGGTCTACTGAAGTGCGGATAAAGGGTAGCCCCAAAGTGATATTGACGGCGTGGCCAAAACCCTTGAATTTTAACACTGGAAGCCCCTGATCGTGATACATAGCTAAAACGGCGTCACATTCCGACAAATGCGGCGGGGTAAAAAGAGTGTCTGCGGGAAGTGGACCTTTCAGTGATATACCTTGGTGGCGCAAGTGTTCGAGTGTGGGTTCAATTATTTCTATTTCCTCATGGCCTAAGTGTCCCCCCTCTCCAGCATGGGGGTTGAGGCCGCAAACGCTAATACGAGGATTGGAGATGCAGAAATGTTCCCGCAAACTGGCGTCGAGGATGGTAATAATCTGCTCTAGAAGCGGGGGGGTGATAGCAGCGCTCACCTCTTTGAGGGGCAGGTGAGTTGTCACTAGAGCAACTCGAAGGTCCTCTGCTGCTAGCATCATAACGACACGCTCAACACCGGCTTTTTCAGCAAAGAACTCTGTATGGCCGCTAAATGGAGTACCGGCATCATTGATAATGCCTTTGTGTACGGGCCCTGTAACCACGGCATCAAACTGGCCGGCCAGGCACCCCTCTGCCGCAACTGTAAGAGTTTCCAATACATAGGGTGCATTGACTGCATTCAGTAGGCCTGGTTTAGCTGACTCGGCTATGGGGACCGGTAGTATGTAGAGAGCACCGGCAGGTGTCCCCTCTTTGCCTGCTGTGGACAGAGGAAGGAGCTGAAGAGGCAACCCCAATGCCGCAGCGGTCTCTGTCAGTAGTTGGGGATCAGCAATTGCGACAATCTGTGCTGGAGAACTCTCTTGTGCAATCTTCACAGCGAGCTCAGGGCCAATACCTGCAGGTTCTCCGGGGGTGAAGGCAATTTTAGGAGCCATTGCTATATAACTTTCCTGTAGCTACAAAAAAAAACCGGGCACAGGGCCCGGTCTTTCCCGCTGAAAAAGCGGCTTACTATTGGTTTCCTGAGTCCTCGGTGGTCTCAGAGTCCGGCAATTTAATCTCAACGTATGCCTGGTCGCGAATCTCACGGCGCCAGTTTTGCAGTTCTTCTTCATAGCGGCGGTTGCGCAGCAAATTGGCTGCCTGATTGCGGATATATTTGTCGGTCATATCCTGTTTGCGCCGATCTTCAACCTGCAGGATATGCCAGCCGAACTGGCTGCGGAAAGGCAGGCTAATGCTGCCAATCTCAGTTGCATCCATAGCCTGGGTAAACTCTGGCACAAACTGTCCGGGCATAGACCAGCCAAGATCGCCACCGGATAGCATAGAACCTATATCCTCTGAGTTTTCGCGCGCGAGCTCGCTAAAGTTATCGCTGGCCATGGCCTCTTCACGCAACTCAATCAGCTTATTGTAAGCTTGGTCATCGGTAAGAATAGCGGACGGCTTAAGCAGGATATGGCGAACTTTTGTCTGTTCCACCAACTGCTCGCTGGCGCCTTTCTGCGCGTGAATCTTTAACAGGTGAAAGCCGGCATCACTGCGGAAAGGCTCGGTAACATCACCGGCTTTTAAGTCGGTAAGGGCATCGGCAAAAAGAGTGGGAAGCTCGACGGTTTTGCGCCAACCTAGGTCACCACCGGTAAGTGCATTTTGGCCGGCAGAGTTTGCGATCGCCAGGCGGCGGAAGTCAGCGCCGTCTTTGGCTTGCTGAGCTAGGTCTTCAGCTTTTTCCCGTGCCTGGGTAACTTCGCTGCTGGGGGCACTGGAACTTACGGGGATCAGAATATGGCCCAGCTCAAATTGAGGGGACTTCCAAAACTCCCCCTCCTTGGAGCGTAGGAAGTTATCGATATCTTGATCGGTAATCTGAATCCGGCGGTTAACGCTGCCTTGCTCGACCCGGCGAATCATCAGCTCTTGGCGAATCTGCTGACGAAAGCTCTTCATGCTCATACCGTCAGCGAGCAGCCGCTGGCGGAATTCTTCGGGGCTGACTCCGGCATTTTGTTGGACACGGGCGATAGCTTGGTCCAACTCCGATTCAGAAACGGTAACACCTGCGCGAGAGGCCATCTGCAGTTGCAAACGCTCGATAATGAGTTGTTCGAGAACCTGGCGGCGCAAAACATCCACTGGAGGAGCCTGCACCTGCTGTGCTTGGATTTGGCTGGCGATGGTATTCATGCGCTGGGCCAATTCACTGGCCATTACAACATCGTCGTCAACAACAGCGACTACCCGGTCAAGGTTTCTGACTTGTGCGGTGGCAGTGATGGCGATCAGAGCGCCAGCTGCTAGTACGGGTGCCAGGCCCAGTTTCGGTACGAATTTCTTAATTATTCTCATCACTGTTTCAGCTCTTCTCTCTGATCAAAGTTGGCAATCCCCTGGGTCAGCATTTCTGTCACGGTTGAACCAAAGCCCGCTAATCCTTTGAGTTCGACTTCAAGATAGATACCTTCGTCATACTCAAGGTCTTCAGCAGATACAACCCCTGCTAGATAGTTGTCCAGTGTGCGTCGCCACACCAATCGGGTACGGTAGCAGCAGTCGTCATATTCGATACCTGCAAGGTACTCCAGTTCCCGATTTAAAGTAAGATCATAGCTGGCACCAGCCATGAGTGAGGTATGAGTACCAAGCGGGAGGACGGTTGAGGCATTTAGTTGGCTTACGGTTTCATCTTCATCTTCGTCCTCATCCTCGTCATCCGTCGAGTCGGGGCGTTCGTAGTAATAGCTCAAGTTAAAAATGCGGAAGTCGTCGTCAAGATAGCGCAGGCTGAAATTGCCGCGATTAATATTGTGCTCACTATCTTCATAGACCAGCTCAGTCCCCAGACGCAGGGATTCGAAAGGGCGACTCTCGATTCGCGCAGCCAATTCTGACCGTTGGGTATCCTCAATGTAAGCGGTGCGACCAATTTGCCTGTCACTGGAGTAGTAGACCTGCCCGATACTGGCTGAGAAGAGGTCCCGGCCACTGACTGGATCTAGAAAGCGGGTTGTCAGGCCCAGGGCAAGTCTGTCTGCATCATCGATCCGGTCATTCCCGGTAAAGCGGCTATCACGGAATAACTGGTCGTAACTGAAAGTGTAAAGTGACGTGTCGTACAGCAGGTTGTTACTATCTGGGTCGATATCTTCGGCATCATCACTAATATCAAAGAAATCACTTTGATCAGCATTGCTACTAATTAGGGTAAACAGCCGTGGCTCCAGCGTCTGGATAAAGTCCCGATTAAACAAGTGGCTATCTCGCTCAAAGTAGAGACCTGTATCCAGAATAAACTGGGCGGCAGAGGCATCTGGAGTATCGTCGGCATCCTCGGGTAGAAATAGATCGCTGACACTGTATGCTAAGTAGCGCCCAGCTAGTCCTGGCTTGAAATATCCCCAGAGCCACTCTTTATCCCAGTAGAACTCATAGTCGAGGCGCAGCCGATCAGCGTTAATAAAGTCTCGAGTCCTGGTTATGACACTATCGGGATCATCGGTGTCTTCAATAAACCTTATCGTTTGTGTATCACTGTGATCCCAACTGGTGACTTCGTTCTGCATAGTCAGCAGCCAGTCATCCCAGCGGTAAGTACCGTCAATATCAAAGCGGGGGTATTGGGCAAATTCGTCGAATTTGTCGTTTTCCAATATTTGATAGTCCTGGGTACGCAGCGTCGCCTGCCAGTGCTCGCTACGCAGAAGTCCTTGGAATTTCTGGCTGACTTGAGTTTCCGCATTGATATCTAGGCTGGCGGGACTTAGGTCGCGAAAGTAGTCCGGGTCACTAACCTTGGTGTAGTCGATGTCAGTGCGCCAGATACTGCCGCTGTATCCGCCTTGCTGTTCCATACTGGCTAACCAACGATCTTCCCCTTTGTTGGGTAAAACTAGGTCTTCTGGAAAGCCCTCATCAATCAGCTCCTGAGCAAGGTCAATATTGCCGCCATCGTCGTCGGGCAGATCGGCCAGGCGGATTTCCGTACTAAACATTTCTGCCAGGTGCCTGAACTCTACCTCCAGCCCGGCTCCACGGTATTGGATGTAACGCGGGGAAATGGTGGCGTCCATCTGCGGGGCAATATTCCAGTAGTAGGGAATGGCGAGGTCCCAGCCATTCTTGTCGCTGTTGCTGAGTGTGGGAAACAGGAAGCCGGACATGCGTGCATCGCCCACAGGAAAGCGGAAATACGGCAGGTATAAGACAGGTACGTCCAGAATCTTCAGGCGCACATCTCGTGCAGTACCCTGGCTTTCTACTTCATCAATATTGATCTCGCGGCCCGTGAGTTGCCAGAACTCACGACCGGGTTCACAGCGGGTATATGTCCCTTCGGTCAGGGTCAATTCACCACTGGTTTGACGCGCAACCAGCTCGGCCCCGCCGTGGATAAAAGCATCGTGCACCACATAGGTGGCATCCTCAACAGAAGCCGCTTCGCTTTCGGTGTGAACTTCGGCGGAGGAACCACGGATCAGCAAACCGGGCTCCCGAAGCTCAATCGCACCATCTAAAGTGGCGATATTTTCCGGGCGATTCAGTTTGACCTGGTCGGCGAAGAGCTGCCGGTAACCCTGGGTAATATGTACATTCCCGCTCAGCTCGGCTGAACCATCTTCCAGCCACTGGGATTTCTCAGCAGTTGCTCTGAGCGGGGCTTCCCCAGGGGGCAGGTCAGAACCGGGATAGTTGCGCGGAGGCGCCACAAAGGCGCCAGAGCACACCGCCGGTAAATTGGCTAGCTCCTCCGGGGTTAGCTCAGAGCGGGGCAACCAGTCCAAGTACAAATAGGGGTTGTAGTCGGGATCAGGATACGGTTCGCCCTGATTGGCTTGCGCCCACAAGGGCTGAGCAGCGATCAGACCGAGAGCGATGGAGCGGGCTTGGGAGTTATTAGCAATCGCCAGAGCGAGGCGACGCCACCGGGAGACTTCAAGCATCAAACGATATGTTCCAGCTATCTTTTAGTGTTTCTTTATCGATAGATACGTGCGACAGCTTTCGAGCCGGGGCGCGCAAAATCATCGTCCGATTCTACTTGAATGTAGATGTGGTTAATAGCCGTACTGAAGCCGTAATGTTACAGCTAGAGGCTCAGCTTCGAAACGCAAATTACCTGGAACTCGTGTTCTGTTTTTACCTGAGGCAAAGTAGGGGCTCCAATTAATATAGTGATGGCGTCTCTGGACGCAGAGAGGCTCGGGGTTAAAATGCAGCTAGAAACAGTTGGAATATAAGATGAGCCTAAGATCGAGCAGTGAAGTTGAGCAAGGGTGCGAGATCGACTCCGATCCCAGACGCAATGCCTTGAGTGAGTGGGTTGGCGTGGCCCTGGGTATGGAGGCTCCGGCTGATTTATCGAGCCTGGCGGGGGATGCTGGATTTCGCCGTTATTTTCGCACTCTAACCGAGCCGTCACTGATAGCGGTAGATACTCCCCCCCAATTGACTAACCCCGCCCGCTTTGTGGCTCTGGCTGATTACTTGCGCCGCAACGGTATCCATACTCCGATGGTGATTGCTGCAGACACCGCGGAGGGGTACCTGCTGCTGGAAGATTTGGGGGATACCCAGTTATATAGCGTGCTCAACAGCGACAGTGTTGAAGGACTCTACGCAGAGGTGATGAGTGAACTTTTGTGCCTGCAGCAAATCCCTTTTGAGGAACAATTATTCCCAGCTTATAGCCGGGAGCTACTTCATAAGGAAATGCAGGTTATGCCTGAGTGGCTGATGCGAGAGCTACTTGGCTACCAGCTTTCAGAGCGGGAAGAAAAGCTGCTGGAGCAAACCTTTGAATTGTTGCTTAACAGTGCGGAGGAACAGCCTCACACTATTGTTCACCGGGATTACCACAGTCGCAACCTGATGATCCGCGACGGGGAAAGGCCGGGGATTGTCGATTTTCAAGACGCAGTGTGGGGGCCCGCCACCTACGATCTGGTGTCTCTGCTCAAAGATTGTTATATCCGTTGGCCCCGCGAGCGGGTAGAGCGTTGGGTGCTAGCTTACGTTGCGACCGCTGAAGCGGCGGGTGTTATGCAGCCTGTGGACCCACAACTTTATCTTCGTTGGTTCGACTGGATGGGGCTACAGCGTCATATTAAAGTGCTGGGTCTGTTCCCGCGCCTCAGTCTGCGTGATGGAAAGCAGGGATACTTGCAGCACCTGCCGCTAGTGATTCGCTATGTTTTGGAAACCGTTGAGCGCTACCCAGAGCTGGAGCCGTTTACTGATTGGTTCAGCGGCACCCTACTGCCGCAGATAGAGCCTTTGCCCTGGTACAGCGATTACCGCTGTGCCGGTGACTAGCCGAAGTAGGCCGTACGAAAACTGTACAGATTAATTTAATGAGCAAACCCAAAGAGAATTCCCCTTTGACTGCCATGGTATTGGCAGCAGGTTTTGGGCGCCGTATGCGCCCACTGACTGACCAAACTCCAAAGCCTCTGTTACCGATTGCCGGTAAGCCCCTGATTGAATATGCAATTGAGCGCTTGGCAGCTATTGGTGTGCAAAAGGTCGTGATTAACCTGGGCTACTTAGGACCCAAAATTCGTCAACAGCTTGGTTCTGGTTCCCGCTGGGGGTTGGATATACATTATTCTGTGGAGCATGAGGAGGAGCCACTGGAAACTGCCGGCGGGATTCTCAAGGCACTGCCACTGATCGGCGATTCATCGTTTTTGGTGGTTAATGGTGATGTCTGGTGTGACTATGACCTGTCGCAATGGATCGAGAGGCCGCTGCCGGAGTCTTGCCCTGGGCGTCTTTTGATGGTTCCTAATCCTCCCCATAACCCCGATGGAGATTTTGGCATAGAAGGTGGCTTGCTGTCGGGTACAGCCAAGCCCCGCTATACCTTTGCGGGTATTAGCTGGCTGCGAGCTGAAACCCTAACCGAATACCCTAAGCGTCGCGAATGCTTTGGGCTTGGGGAAGTGTTCACCTTTAATGAGGATAAGCTACAAGCTGAACTCTATGAGGGGGACTGGTGCGATGTGGGAACCCCCGAGCGCCTGGAAAATTTAGATCGCCGACTGACTGGCGAAAGTTGAGTTACCAAAGGATATTTTGATGTCAGATTACAAGATCGCCCCCTCTATTCTCTCCGCAGATTTCGCACGTTTGGGTGAGGAAGTGGACAATGTGTTGGCAGCCGGAGCGGACTGGGTGCATTTTGATGTGATGGACAATCACTATGTGCCAAATCTCACGATTGGCCCTATGGTATGCCAGGCCCTGCGCAAACACGGTGTTGAGGCTCCGATTGATGTGCACCTGATGGTGGAGCCGGTGGATGAAATGATTCGCATGTTCGCCGATGCCGGAGCTACCTATATTACGTTCCACCCAGAAGCCTCTCGTCACCCGGACCGCTCCCTACAATTGATCCGCAGTCTCGGCTGTAAAGCCGGGCTGGTGTTCAATCCAGCCAGTGGCCTCGATGCGGCCAAATATGTAATGGATAAGCTGGATATGATCCTGCTGATGTCGGTGAACCCGGGCTTTGGTGGGCAGAAGTTTATCCCCAATACCCTGACCAAGTTAAAAGAAGCCCGCAAGTTGATTGATGAGTCTGGGTTTGATATTCGCCTTGAGATCGACGGCGGTGTTAATCGCGACAATATTGCCGAAATTGCTGCAGCTGGAGCAGATACCTTTGTCGCTGGGTCTGCCATATTCAATACTCCGGACTACGCTGAAGTGATTGCAGCTATGCGTAAGAGTTTGGCTTAATTTACAAAACTGGCGGGCAATCTCTTGCCCGCCATAGACGGGATTTGTTAACTTGTGCGCCTGCACTGAGGGAATTTCCGTGAACCACTCTTTCTCCCTGACAAACAGTTGGCGATGGCGCCACTGACCTGCTGAGGCCCAATCGAGTTTGGCGATTGAGGCACCTTTCCCGTGGGCGCTGCTTATACTCTGGCGCCAATCATAAAGAATGAAAAATTGATCGGAGTCTCCATGACCCCTACTGAATACGCTCAACTTGCGTCTGAGGGTTATAACCGTATCCCCCTGGTAAGGCGCGTACTGGCGGATATTGAAACGCCACTGTCCACCTATTTGAAACTGGCCGGAGGCCGTTACAGCTATTTGCTGGAATCGGTTCAGGGCGGGGAGAAATGGGGGCGCTATTCCATTATTGGTTTACCTGCGCGGACTTTGCTCAGGGTTAAGGGCACTGACATCACCGTGGAAACTGATGGTGAGGTTGTAGAGAGCCACAGCGCCGCCGACCCTCTGGAGTTTGTTGAACAGTTTCAGCAGCGCTATCAGGTACCTGAATTAGCGGATCTGCCCCGTTTTAACGGCGGGCTGGTGGGCTATTTTGGCTATGACTGCGTGCGCTATATCGAACCGCGTCTGGCCGCCAGTACTCCGCCGGATACCCTGGGTAACCCGGATATCCTGTTGATGGTCAGCGATGAATTGGTGGTTTTTGACAATCTTGCCGGTGCGGTAATTCTGATTGTCCACGCAAATACCGCTGAAGAAGCAGCCTATGAAAAAGCCCAGCAGCGCCTGGACCAATTGGTTGGCCAGTTAGCGCAACCGCTACCGGATACTGTGCCCCTCGATTTGCATGGGCGCGGCATTGATGAGAGCGAATTCCAATCCCACTTTGGCGAGGACAACTTTAAGCGCGCAGTAGATCGGGTTAAAGAGTACGTGCTTGCCGGTGATGTGATGCAGGTGGTGCCCTCCCAGCGCCTGTCTGCGCCTTTCGATGCGCCGCCACTTAATTTTTACCGTGCTTTACGCAGTTTGAACCCTTCGCCGTATATGTATTTCCTCGATCTGGGTGACCACCATGTCGTGGGCTCCAGCCCAGAAATTTTGGTGCATTTAGAAGAGGGAGAAATGACTGTGCGACCTCTGGCGGGAACCCGCCATCGGGGAGCCACTGAGGAGGAGGATCTTGCCCTGGAGGAAGAGCTGTTGGCAGATCCCAAAGAACTCGCCGAACATCTGATGCTGATTGACCTGGGGCGCAATGATATCGGCAGGGTGGCTGATACTGGCAGTGTTAAAGTCACCGACCAAATGTTTGTCGAGCGCTATTCCCACGTGATGCATATCACCTCCAATGTTGTCGGCCAGTTAAAGCCGGGCCTCACCGCCATGGATGCTCTGCGCGCGGCACTGCCGGCCGGTACCCTGTCGGGCGCCCCCAAGATACGCGCTATGGAAATTATCGATGAGCTGGAGCCAGAAAAGCGTGGCATTTACGGTGGGGCGGTTGGCTACCTGGCTTGGAATGGCAATATGGATACCGCTATCGCCATTCGTACAGCAGTTATCAAGGATGGCCGACTATATGTGCAGGCGGGAGCTGGTCTAGTGGCGGACTCCGATCCGCAGTCAGAGTGGAATGAAACAATGAATAAGGCCCGAGCGCTCTTCCGCGCTGCCGGTATGGCGCTGGCCAAGAGTAGTGACCCTTTAAAGATCGAGCAAGATGAGCGAAGTTAGTATTTCTCAAAAGTTGACCCTGGCTGAACGCTGCGAGCGAGTTGTCGCAGCGCCGTTATTTAACCAAATCATTATCGGAATGATTCTGCTCAATGCCGTCGCTGTTGGGTTGGAGACTTCCACTTGGGTGACGGAGCGCTTTGGTACGCTGCTGGGCGCTATTAATCAACTGATTCTCGCCTCATTTGTTATTGAGGCGCTGGTTAAAATTTTTGCCCATGGGGCCCGTCCCTGGCGTTACTTTGCCAGTGGTTGGAATTGCTTTGATTTTACTATTATTGCACTGAGTTTGATTCCTGCTACAGGGCCGCTAGCTACCCTGGCGCGCTTGGTGCGGGTATTAAGGGTTTTGCGGCTGGTGTCTGCATTCCCGGAACTCCGCACACTGGTGGACACGCTTTTGCGCAGTTTACCAAGCATGATGCACATTGCTTTGTTGATGAGCATCATTTTCTATATCTATGGTGTAGCGGGTTATTTCCTATTTCACGATATTGATCCAACTCACTGGCGCACTTTACCCATCGCATTTTTGAGTTTATTCCGCATAGTCACCTTTGAGGACTGGACGGATATTATGTATACAGCGATGGATTCGATGCCTTGGGCCTGGCTTTACTTCGTCAGCTTTGTGGTCATGGGGGCGTTCGTAATGATTAACCTCTTTATCGGTGTAGTCTTGAATAACCTGGAAGAGGCCAAATTGCGACGAATGGATGAAATGTGTCTGCCTCCAAGCCAGACCGAAATCCTGCGCGAACTCCGCGCAACCCAGGCCTCTCTCGCACGCCTGCAAAAAAGAATGGAAGAATCCACTTATCAACCAGAGGCTAAGGGGGCCGCGCAATGATTTTAATGATCGATAACTACGACTCCTTTACCTGGAATGTAGTGCAGTACCTGGAAGAGCTGGGTGCAAAAGTGGTGGTGAAACGCAACGACGAAATTACCCTGGATGAAATCGAGGCAATGGCGCCAGAGAAAATTGTGATTTCGCCGGGTCCCTGTACCCCCAATGAGGCGGGTATTTCGCTCGATACCATTCGCCGTTTTGCCGGCAGTATCCCTATTTTGGGTATTTGTCTGGGGCACCAGAGTATTGGACAGGTCTTCGGTGGCAGGGTAGTTCGTGCCCGGCAGGTTATGCACGGCAAAACATCTCCTATAGTGCACAACAATTTGGGGGTGTTCCACGGTTTGTCCAACCCGTTTGAGGCGACTCGCTATCACTCACTGGTAGTGGAGAAAAGCAGTTTACCGGAATGCCTGGAGATCACCGCCTGGACTGAGACAGAGGATGGTGAAATTGACGAGATCATGGGCGTGAAGCACCGGGAACTAGCGGTAGAAGGGGTGCAATTTCATCCTGAGTCGATTCTCACCATGCACGGTCACGATATGTTGAGAAACTTTATCGAGTCTTGAGGGCCGGAAGAACAAGTGCGCGGCGGGCAGGCCCCGCCAGAATCAATAAGCAGAGCGGGGCAAAGGGGGAAAAATGAATATTCAACAGGCCATTGCCAAACTGGTGGATGGCGAACACCTTACTCGTGAAGAAATGCGCGAAACCGTGAGCCAGATTATGTGTGGCGAAGCGCTGGAGTCACAGATAGGCGCACTCCTTATCGCACTGCGCATTCGCGGGGAGACAGTCGATGAAATTGTCGGCGCTGTGGAAACCATGCGTGAGCTGGCGATAAAGGTTGAGCTCGATCTGGAAAACACGGTTGATATTGTCGGCACCGGCGGTGATGGCGCCAATCTGTTTAACGTGTCCAGTGCGAGCAGCTTTGTGGCAGCTGCTGCCGGAGCTAAGGTAGCCAAGCATGGCAATCGCTCGGTGTCGTCCAGTAGTGGTTCTGCGGACCTGCTTGAGCACGCCGGCGTATTTTTAGAATTGAGCCCTTCGCAGATGGCGCGTTGCGTAGAGACTATCGGTATTGGCTTTATGTTTGCGCCCAGCTTTCACAATGCAATGCGCCACGTTGGCCCATCACGAAAGGCATTGGGACTGCGTACCATCTTCAATTTACTCGGGCCGATGACAAATCCGGCGGGGGTAAAGCGCAAAGTAATCGGTGTGTATGACAAGCGCTACTGCCGCCTGTTGGCTGAGGTTTTGCAAAAGCTCGGTTCAGAGCATGTGTTGGTTTTACATAGTGATGATGGGCTCGATGAAGCCAGTATTGCTGCGGATACCTTTGCTGTGGAATTAAAGGATGGTGCCTTGCAGGAATATACCCTCAAGCCTGAAGACTTTGGCTTGCAGCGCCGTGACCTCTCTGATCTTAGTGTTTCTGGTTCCGAGGACTCCCTGGCCCTGATTCGCAATGCGCTGGGTAAGCGCAATACTGAGGCGGGGCAAAAAGCTGCGGATATTATTGCGCTTAACGCAGGCCTGGCAATTTATGTCAGCGGTGTTGCGCACTCTGCAGAGCAAGGTGTCGCTATGGCACAAGATGCTATCGACAGCGGTCTCGCCGGAGAGAAAATTAACGATCTTGCCGCGTTTACCAGTGCGTTTCGCCCAGAGGAAATTCAATCGTGAGTACACCGACCATTTTAAAAACAATTGTCGAGCGCAAGTGGCAAGAGGTTGCTGAGCGCAAGGCTGAGTGCTCCACCGACGAAGTTCGACTTCGCGCCCGGGATCAGGAGCCGGCGAGAGGTTTTGTTGATGCAGTGGATCGCAAGATTTCCACTGGTGAGGCTGCAGTAATCGCCGAAATTAAAAAAGCCTCTCCCAGTAAAGGTGTGATTCGTGAGGATTTCCTTCCTGCAGAAATTGCTACCAGCTATGAAAAAGGTGGCGCGGCTTGTCTGTCAGTACTAACCGATGTGGACTTTTTTCAGGGGGCAGATAATTACTTGCAGCAGGCCCGCGATGCCGTACGCCTACCGGTGCTGCGCAAGGACTTTACCGTTGATCCCTACCAAATCTATGAAGCTCGCGCGATTGGGGCCGACTGTATTTTGCTGATTGCAGCCTGCCTGGAAGATCCACAGATGGCGGATCTCAACGGGCTCGCTTTGGAGTTGGGTTTGGATGTCTTGGTGGAAGTGCATAACCACAAGGAGTTGGAGAGGGCCCTGGCATTACCTAACCGCTTAATCGGCATCAATAATCGCAATCTGCACACTTTCGATGTGCAGCTGGAAAATACCTTTAAGTTACTGGACTTGATCCCCGAAGACCGTCTTGTGGTCACGGAAAGTGGTATTCATACCACAGATGATGTTGCGGCGATGCGCGGTCATAACGTCAATGCTTTCCTGGTGGGAGAGGCCTTTATGCGGGAGGAGGAGCCGGGCAGGAAACTGATGGAAATGTTTAACTGACCGCTTACTCCAGTAGTAGAAATAAAAAAGGGCGATGTAAAAATCGCCCTTTTTTTATGCGGTGTATTTATTCAGTTACTAGCGAGTACCGTACACCACCATGGTTTTACCTTTAACGGAAACCAGGCCCTGTTCTTCCAGGGTTTTTAATACGCGGCCCACCATTTCCCGGGAGCAGCCGACGATACGGCCAATTTCCTGGCGGGTGATTTTTATTTGCATGCCCTCGGGGTGAGTCATTGCATCCGGCTCATTGCATAGGTCGAGCAGGGTGCGAGCGACACGCCCGGTGACATCCAGGAAGGCGAGATCGCCAACTTTGCGCGTGGTGTTGCGCAGGCGGCCTGCCATTTGGGTGGCCAGGGCAAAAAGAAACTCTGGGTGCTGGCGAGTGAGCTCTTGGAACTTGGTGTAGGAGATTTCTGCCACCTCACACTCGGTTTTGGTGCGGACCCAGGCACTGCGGGTGTCCTGATCGAACAGGCCCATCTCACCGAAAAAGTCTCCGTCGTTGAGGTAGGCAACGATCATCTCGCGGCCTTCATCGTCCTCAATCAGAACTGTAACGGAACCGCGCATAATGAAATATAGGGATTCACAGCGGTCGCCAGCATAGATAATTGTGCTCTTGGCCGGGTAGCGACGCCGGTGGCAGTGGGCCAGAAAGTCTTCAATATTGCCGATAGTCATGGGGTCTTCGATAGCAACCGTCACGGATTTATTCCTCATTTTTTGTCTTGTGCTCTATCCCGGCTTTAGCAGCTGAGCACTATTGAATTATCGCGCGAAAACAAAATCCCCAACAGGGGCTGACCGCGGCAAAGTTCCGCAGTGTGACCTGTGACACTATGGCTCTGGGTCGCTTGGACTTCATAAACCACGATGCGTTCATAGAAAAAGCATTTGATCATGCGTCATTCGGCTTTCGCGCGGAGGCGTACCAGACACTATACCGGAAACATACAGGTGCCGGGATAGACTTCGCCAATATGCTAAGCTTCACCGCTGAAGTTTTAATGGGAGTGGAGTGATGCAGGGGAAAGTAACCTGGGTAAATGATTTAACCTTCGTCGGTGAAGCCGGCAGCGGTAATTCGGTAGTGATGGAAGGCGGCCGCACAAATAATGGTGTGCGCCCGATGGAAATGATTTTGCTGGGCGTCGGTGGCTGCGCGGCTTACGATGTGGTGAGTATTTTACAGAAGGCGAGACAAGACATTATTTCCTGTCATTGTGAACTGGAAGGTGTACGCCCGGATACAACCCCATCGCCGTTTGAGCGAATTGAAATGAAGTTTGTAGTGCGCGGTCGCGGATTGAAGGAATCCCATGTTGCCCGTGCAGTGGAACTCTCCGCAGAGAAATACTGCTCAGGCTCCATCATGTTGCGCAATGCGGGTGTCGAGATTGTGCACAGCTACAGCGTTGAAGAAGTTTGAAGGAAAATTAGCCGGGAAGGGAGGGAGGATACTGGGCGTAACCTCCCTAAAATCCAAGTCGTTTTAATGAGTGAAGAGTAACGGTCAGATTTTATAACTGGCCGAGGTCATCACTTTGGATACCAGAGACATCACTCCTTTTACCGGAGCGGGGAAGCGGGCACCACCGGCGGCCAGTGCAGCGTGGGCGTGCTCGTCTTCGTCAATTAACATCTGTTCCACTACCGCACGGCTTCTCTTGTCGTCGGCGGGAAGCTTTTCGAGGTGGCTCTCAAGATGTTTACACACCTGGTCTTCCGTAGCGGCCACAAAACCGAGGCTGATTCGGTCGCTGATTTTCCCGGCGGCGGCGCCGAGCCCAAAGGACATGCCGTACCACAGTGGGTTGAGTAGGCTGGGGCGGCTGTCCAATTCCTTCAAGCGCTGTTCACACCAGGCCAGATGGTCGATCTCCTCATCGGCAGCGCGCTCCATTTCCCCCCGCACCTCGGGCAGCTTGGCGGTCAGGGCCTGGCCCTGGTAGAGCGCCTGGGCGCAGACTTCACCGCTATGGTTGACCCGCATAAGGCCAGCGGCGTGTTTGCGTTCGCTGTCGGTGAGGTCTGTCTCGGCTTCACCCTTGGCCGGGGATGCCCGGCCGTGGCAGGGTTCGCCGGGACTCAGGGTGCGCAGAGCCCGATCCGCTTGAATTAACAGGCGGTCGAGTCCGCTGAGGCTGCGTTTACTCATAGTCTTCTGCTCCCTGTGGGAGGCGACCGCTGATGAGCGGCCGCCGATGCCAGCTGTTAGTCCTGCTGCTCTGCAGAAACCTTTTCTCTTTCGACAGCGCGGTAGCCGATATCTTTCCGGAAGAACACGCCGTCCCAGTAGATAGCCCGAGCTGATTCATAGGCATTTTCCTGAGCTTCAGCGACGGTATCCCCCATTGCTGTCGCGCACAACACCCGGCCACCGTTGGTGACTACACGCTCACCATCCAGTGCGGTACCAGCGTGGAAGACCTTGGCGTTGTCACTGTCTGCTTTGTCCAGGCCGCTGATGGCATCGCCTTTGCGGTAGCTGCCGGGATACCCGTGTGCGGCAAGTACCACGCCCAGGGCCGGGCGGGGGTCCCACTCAGCAGTGACAGTGTCCAGCTTCTTGTCCAGAGCGGCCATGCACAGGTCGACCAGGTCCGACTTCAGACGAATCATAATCGGCTGGGTTTCCGGATCGCCAAAGCGGCAGTTGTACTCGATAACCTTCGGAGTACCGTCGCTATCGATCATCAGGCCGGCGTAAAGGAAACCGGTGTAGGGCGTACCCTCAGAAGCGAGACCTTTAACGGTGGGCTCGATAACCTCTTGCATAATGCGCTGGTAAATGGTGTCAGTCACCACCGGTGCCGGGGAGTAGGCACCCATACCGCCCGTATTGGGGCCGGTATCGCCATCGCCAACGCGCTTGTGATCCTGGCTGGTGGCCATCGGCAGGATGTTTTCACCATCCACCATCACGATAAAACTCGCTTCCTCACCCTGGAGGAACTCCTCGATAACCACGCGGCAGCCGGCTTCACCAAAGGCGTTTCCAGACAGCATATCGCGTACGGCGAGCTCAGCCTGCTCTTCGGTTTCGGCAACGATTACACCCTTGCCCGCAGCCAAGCCGTCGGCTTTAACCACGATGGGCGCGCCGCGCTCGCGAATGTAGGCAACCGCAGGCTCCACTTCGGTGAAATTGCGGTAGGCAGCGGTGGGGATTTTGTGGCGCTCGAGAAAGTCTTTGGTAAAGGCTTTGGAACCCTCCAGTTGCGAGGCGCCTTTGCTGGGGCCAAAAATGGCGAGGCCGCGGGCATTAAAGAAATCGACAACACCCTCTACCAGCGGTGCTTCCGGGCCGACAATCGTTAGTTCTACGTCGTTTTCCTCGGCGAAATCTGCCAGGGCGGCGAAGTTATCCACACCGATTGCGATATTTTCCAGCTTGGGTTCGCGGGCAGTGCCGGCGTTGCCAGGGGCAACATAGACGGTGCCGACATTTGGGTTTTGCGCTGCTTTCCACGCCAGGGCGTGCTCGCGGCCACCTGATCCGATAACCAATACGTTCATTCTTAAATCCCCCTAAGTCGACCGATCCGGTCCGTTGCACAGGTTATAGGTGTGCTAGTTTAACGTGGAATTGATTCTGAGGCCTGAGTCTCGCCCCTGGATTCCAATGATTTGTGCGGGTTGGAGAGGGTAGATACCTTCCAACCCGCTGATCATAGCCCGCAATGTTAAGTCTGTGCGGGCGCACAATCTTAGTGGCGGAAGTGGCGCATACCGGTAAATACCATGGCCATATTGTGCTCGTCCGCTGCGGCGATCACTTCTTCATCGCGCATGGAACCGCCGGGCTGGATGACCGCCTGGATTCCCACAGCGGCAGCATTATCGATGCCGTCGCGGAAGGGGAAGAAGGCATCGGAAGCCATAACGGACCCTGCAACAGCGAGGCCGGCATGCTCGGCCTTGATTGCGGCGATGCGTGCAGAGTTTACGCGGCTCATCTGGCCTGCGCCTACGCCTACAGTGCGACCGTCTTTGCCGTATACGATGGCATTGGATTTTACGAACTTGGCCACTTTCCAGGTAAACAGCAGATCGCGGATTTCTTCTTCAGTGGGCTGGCGCTTGGAGACTACTTTCAGGTCGGCAGCGGTGATCAGGCCGTCGTCGCGGTCCTGAACCAGCAGGCCGCCATTAACGCGCTTGTAGTCCAGTGCCGGGGTGCGCTCACTGCTCCACTGGCCGCATACCAGCAGGCGCAGGTTCTTCTTCTCGGCAACGGCCCGTTTAGCCTCTTCGGAGACTGACGGTGCGATGATGACTTCAACAAACTGTCGCTCGACGATAGCGCGGGCAGTGGTGCCGTCCAGCTCTCGGTTGAAGGCGATGATACCGCCAAAGGCAGATTCGCTGTCGGTAGCGAAGGCCAGGTCGTAGGCCTTGTGAATATCTTCAGCAATCGCCACACCGCAGGGGTTGGCGTGTTTTACGATCACGCAAGCGGGTTGTTCGAAGGATTTCACGCACTCCAGCGCGGCATCGGTATCGGCGATATTGTTGTAGGACAGCTCTTTGCCCTGCAGCTGGGAGGCAGTGGAAATACTGGCCTCAGCTGGGTTGGCTTCGGTATAGAAAGCGGATTTCTGGTGCGGGTTCTCACCGTAGCGCAGGTCCAGTTTCTTGATGAATTGGCTGTTGTAGGTACGCGGGAACAGCTGCTTTTCTTCGCCTTTAATGGCGCCCAGGTAATTAGCAATAGCGCCGTCATAGCCCGCCGTGTGCTCAAAGGCTTTTACCGCAAGGTCAAAGCGGCTGGCGTGGCTCAGGGCACCATCGTTAGCTTTCATCTCCTCGATGATATTGACGTAATCGCTGGCATTGACCACGATAGTGACATCTTTGTGGTTCTTGGCGGCCGCGCGAACCATGGTGGGGCCGCCGATATCGATGTTCTCGATAGCGTCTTCGAGGGAGCAGTCGGGCTTGGCAACGGTTTGAGCGAAGGGGTAGAGGTTAACCACCACCATATCGATTGGGGTGATACCGTGCTCGCCCATGATGGCATCATCGGTACCGCGGCGCCCCAGAATGCCACCGTGTACTTTCGGGTGCAGAGTTTTGACACGGCCGTCCATCATTTCGGGGAAGCCGGTGTAGTCGGAAACTTCTACCACGGGAATACCCGCTTCCTTGAGCTGGCGGTGGGTTCCGCCGGTGGAAAGAATCTCAACCCCCATTGCGGAGAGCTGTTGAGCGAACTCTACAATGCCACTCTTGTCAGAGACACTAATTAGAGCGCGGCGGATGGAAACCTTGTCTGTCATTGCACTTGATCCAACTGGTTTTCGAAAAGGATGTTTAAAGGGTTTTAGCGGTTGCCCACTGTGGCAACAAAAACGCTGCCGGGAAAATAGCGAAGGGGGATGAGTTACCTCATCCCCCTTCAAAATTTCGCTCGGTGGGAAGCTTACAGCAGGCCGTAGCGCTTCAGCTTCTTGCGCAGGGTGCCACGGTTGAGACCCAGTAATTGCGCGGCGCGGGTCTGGTTGTGGCGGGTGTATTTCATCACCACTTCGAGCATGGGCGCTTCGATCTCCGACAGCACCATGTCGTAGACATCGGTTACCATCTGGCCATCCAGGTGGCGGAAGTAGTTCTCCATTGCGTGCTCGACGGCATCGCGCAGGGACTGCTGCTGTGGCTGTGCCAGTTGAGTCTGTCCCCTGGAGGATACTTCTTCATTGCCAGTATCCGGAATTAATACTTCGTTGTTCATGCCGCTTGTGCCCCTCTCGTTATTCGGCGTTCAAACCACTCGTGAACGCTGGCATGTTGTACTTCTGCACTCTCTATTTGGAAAAAGGTCTTGCGGAAGGACTCGCTATCCGCGAGCGTCTTCAAGTACCAGCCCACATGTTTGCGAGCGATACGGACCCCCATCACTTCACCGTAGAATCGGTGTAGTTCGCCCAAATGGGCGAGCAAAATATTCCTGACTTCATCCAATGTCGGTTCGGGTAGCCGCTCGCCAGTGGCGAGATAGTGGGCTATTTCCCGAAAAATCCATGGTCGTCCCTGTGCTGCACGGCCAATCATGACCGCCGATGCGCCAGTGTAATCGAGCACCTCTCGGGCTCTCTCAGCACTGCAGATGTCGCCATTGGCAAAAACCGGGATTTTTACCCTGGATACAATTTCGGCAATGGTATCGAATTCAGCCTGTCCGTGGTAGCCACAGGCGCGAGTGCGACCGTGAACCGCCAGTGCAGCGATCCCGGAATCCTCGGCCATTTTGGCTACAGTGACGCCATTGCGGGAATCCGGGCACCAGCCGGTGCGGATCTTTAGCGTCACCGGGACGGAAACAGACTGGACCACGGCTTGAAGAATATCCGCTACCAGCTTTTCATCCCGCAGCAGGGCGGAGCCCGCTGCTTTCTTACACACCTTTTTTGCCGGGCAACCCATATTAATATCGATGATTTGCGCGCCGCGACGAGCATTCTCCCGAGCGGCTTCCGCCATCATCTCAGGATCACCGCCGGCGATCTGCACCGATATGGGCGCCGCTTCGCCACCGTGATCCAGGCGCAAGCGGGACTTGCGGCTGTTCCACAGGCGAGTGTCCGAGGTCACCATCTCCGAAACAACCAATCCGGCGCCGAGTTCTCGGCACAGCTGGCGGAAGGGGCGGTCAGTGACACCGGCCATGGGCGCCAGAATTACCGGGTTGTCGATAATATAGGGGCCAATGGCAGTAGACACGGTAGCTCCATTTGGGCTGTAGGAAGGGCAATCTGTGCCCCGGCAAAACAGCCGCCTATGATAGCGGCTGGCCCGTTAATGGCAAAGCGAAAAAGCGGGCAATTTGATCGAACACTGTTCATTTAGCCTGCTGAATGCGCAGGTTTGGTTGTTTATGGCGCCAAATCCCCTTTGCTAAAAACTCAGCCGGGGTGCTTGTGTGCGCTCAGTGAGTGATGTTCAACTCGTAGTTTACCGCTTCTGCACCGGGGTCAACCACCTCAATCGCGATATGAATGGGGCTGTCCTGGGGCATTAGTTTGCGTCCGGCCAACTCCCCCTGTAGGTACTCGTTCGGGGTAAACCGGCGACTGGCCACAGCCTTGTCCTTCAGGTCGCTGAAGTTCAGCAACAGGTTGGGGAAGGGTTGCGCGTAGGGGGCGGTATTTAGCAGCACTGCATCCACTACCAGGGCGCCCTGCAGCTGCGGGTGGGTACGCACCATTAAGTTTGTGGCCTGGATCGCCCGGGTATCTTTTAGTTGAGGTAAGGTGCAGCCGAATAGTGGGCAGGCGGCAGCATAGAAGTCGCGCCAGGGCTGTTTGCGGCTGAGGCTATCGAACTGGAAGTATGCAACCTGAATCACTATGCCGAGGATCGATAGGGGAATCAATGCACGCCATAGCCAGGGAGAGGCTGTGCGTTTCTTTTTGGGGACTCCCCACGACATCTCCACAGGCGCGGGCTGGATGGCTGAGATCAATTGCTCCCGCTGGGGCTCTTCAGCAGTGGTAGATTCGCCACCGAAGTAAGGCTCCTGGCGGCTTTCCTTAGTGGGGGGAGGTGTATCTACAGGCTCGGTTGATACTGCAGGCTCATTGTTGTCCCAAGACGATTCCTCAGCGAGGGAGCTAGAAGTTTCAAACTCCGGTACTTCAGGTTGGCCGTTGTACTCGGGCGAAGGGTCAGAATCAAAATCAGGAAGTTCTTCCCAGTCCGGCTTGAGGATTTTATCCAGGTCCTCTTCGGGTTCCGCTTCCTCTTCGGTGTGAGATGTTTCCAGCTCCTGCCACTCATGGTCGCCAAAGGCGTCACCAATTAATTCCTGCGCTGCTGCACTATATTCTTTTGGTTCAGATTTGGGCGCGCTGTCAGGTGCCCCCTCATTGGTTGCACTCTCCCGACCGGCAGTTTGATCTACAGCTGGTGGAGATGGCGGGGTGGCGGGTTCGTCCTCGTCGAGCTCGATATCGTCGTGGATCAGGAAGTCATCGTCTTCCAGCAAAGCCTCCAAATCATTGCGGCTCTCGCTATCACTTTCTGAGAAAACGATATTTTCGTCTGCGCGAAACACCTGCAGGCAAGACCCACAGCGAACGGCGCCGCGGGCAGCGCGCAGTTGCTGGTCATTAATATGAAATGATGTGCTGCAATGAGGGCAGCGGGTTACCAGTTGAGACATTCGACTAGAGCGCAGTTTATTTAGCAGCCAAGTTTATCAGCCCAAAGGGGTCCCGCGTAGTGCTGGGGAGCGCATTTAGCGCACCCGCTTGCCTGTCAGTCTGACCCATCCCTCGTGTTCGCCGTCAGGATCGAACTCAATCCATTCGCTGTAAGCATTTTTCACCTGCTCTGCCTGGGAACTGAGGATGCCGGACAGACAGATTTTTCCGCCCAATTGAGTGAGCTGTATCAGTTGAGGGGCGAGTTCTACCAGGGGACCGGCGAGGATATTGGCCAACATAACATCGGCGGCTTCGCTCGGCATTTGTTCTGGCAGGTAGACCGGGAAGCGCTCGGGGTTTATGCCGTTGCGCTGGGCATTGTCGCGGCTGGCGAGCAATGCCTGGGGATCGATATCGGTGCCGAGAACTCGCTCTGCTCCCAGTAGAAGTGCGCTAATCCCCAGAATACCCGAGCCGCAACCGAAGTCGATGGCACTCTTACCTGCGAGCTCCTGCTGCGCCAACCATTGCAGACATAGGAAAGTAGTTGGGTGCGTGCCAGTGCCGAAGGCAAGGCCCGGATCGAGCAGCAGGTTCACGGCGTCTGGCTGTGGTGGCTCACACCAGCTGGGGCAGATCCACAAATTGGGGCCGCACTGGATGGGTTTGTAGTGGGTCATCCACTCCCGCTCCCAATCCTTGTCCTCAAGTTGCTCCCAGCGGGCATTGGGCAGTATTTCGCATAGGAAGGAAGCTGCTTTTGCCTCGGTAACTGAGGTGTCGACTTCCGCATCGAACAACCCGGTAACCCGTGTTTGCTCCCATAGGGGCACTTCTCCCAGCCCGGGCTCAAGGATCGGTTGGTCAGCGTTGTCTTGCAGGGTGACAGATACGGCACCGGCAAAAAGCAGTGCGTCTTCGATTTTTTCCGCGTGATCACGGTCGGTGTCCACGCGGAGTTGTAGCCAGGGCATAATTATTCCGGAATTGTTGTAGCGATGTTTACGGCATTGTTGCGGCCGGGCCGCACTCAGATAACGACGGTTGCCACGCCATCCTTGGCAAGGTTCAGTGTCGTTATGTTTGCCGCAATTCTCGCTAACTTTGCCCCGGCTGGCGAGCGCTTAAAGACCTAACTTCTTCTCCAGGTAGTGGATATTGACCCCACCCTTGGCAAAGTTTTCATCTCGTACCAACTCTTCCTGTAGGGGAATATTGGTTTTGATACCGTCCACTACCAGTTCCGACAGGGCCACACGCATACGCGCCAACGCGGTTTCACGATCTTCCGCATGGGTGATCAGCTTGGCGATCATGGAATCGTAGTTGGGGGGTACCGAGTATCCGGAATAGAGATGGGAGTCGACCCGCACACCCAGGCCGCCAGGCATATGGAAGTTGTTTACCTTGCCGGGGCTGGGGAAGAAGGTCTGCGGGTCTTCGGCATTGATACGGCACTCAAAGGCGTGACCGTTGATTACGATATCTTCCTGCTTCAGGGATAGCTTCTCACCGGCACAAACCCGAATCTGCTCTTTGATCAGGTCGACGCCGGTTACCATTTCGGTAACGGGGTGCTCCACCTGGATACGGGTGTTCATTTCGATAAAGTAGAAGCGCTCATTTTCATACAGGAATTCAAAAGTACCCGCGCCGCGATAGCCGATATCGATACAGGCTTGTACACAGGACTCATGTACCTGCTCGCGCACCTCATCGGGAATACCCGGAGCTGGGGCTTCTTCCAAAACTTTTTGATGGCGGCGCTGCAGGGAGCAGTCGCGATCGCCGAGATGGATGGCGTTGCCCTGGCCATCGGCCATTACCTGGATCTCAACATGGCGGGGATTCTGCAGGAATTTTTCCATGTAGACGGTGCCGTCACCGAAGGCCGCTTGGGCTTCGGACTTGGTCACGGCAATCGCGTTCACCAGCTCCTCTTCCTTTTCCACCACGCGCATGCCGCGACCACCGCCACCGGCGGCAGCTTTAATGATGACCGGATAACCGATGCTGCGGCCGATCTCCATGCAGCGCTCGCTATTATCGGGCAGCGGGCCGTCAGAGCCTGGAACGGTGGGAACGCCAGCCTTTTTCATCGCGGCAATTGCAGACACCTTGTCACCCATCAGGCGGATCACATCGGGATCAGGGCCGATAAAGGTAAAGCCGCTCTTTTGCACCTGTTCGGCGAAGTCGGCGTTCTCTGCGAGAAAGCCATAGCCGGGGTGCACGGCTACTGCATCGGTGATTTCCATGGCGGAGATCAGGGCCGGCACATTTAGGTAGCTCTGCGGGGATGGATTGGGACCGATACATACAGATTCGTCGGCCAGGCGTACATGCTTGAGGTTGCGGTCTACCAAAGAGTGCACCGCCACAGTGGCGATGCCCATTTCTTTACAGGCGCGCAAAATCCGCAATGCGATTTCGCCGCGGTTGGCGATTAGGATTTTGTCGAACATTGTGACTTACCCCACTCAGACGATGGTCACGAGGGGCTGGTCAAACTCAACCGGTTGGCCGTCTTCCAGCAGGATCGACTCAATGGTACCGGCCTTGTCGGCTTCGATCTGGTTCATCATTTTCATCGCTTCGACGATGCACACAACATCGCCAACTTTGACCTGCTGGCCCACCTTCACGAATGCCTCGGCGCCAGGGCTGGGGGCAGCGTAATAGGTGCCTACCATCGGGGACTTCACCGCGTGTCCGCTGATAGCCGGCTTGGACTCTTTTTCAGCTGGGGCAGCAGGAGCGCTGGGCGCCGGGGCGGCGGGGGCGGCAACCGGTGCGGGAGGCGCGCTGTAAATCGGTGCAACGGGTTGGGCTGCGCTGCTGACGCCGCGACTAATGCGCACGGACTCTTCGCCTTCTTTGATTTCCAGCTCGCCGATATCCGATTCTTCGAGCAGCTCAATCAATTTTTTAATTTTGCGGATATCCATAGTTATTTACTCGCAGTTTGATTCATTGTTGTGCAGGTGTGGCATCCAGTTGGTGGATGGCTGCCTGTAAGGCCAGGGTGTAGCTGTTGGCGCCAAAGCCACAGATTACGCCGCAGGCCAGATCTGAAAGATAGGAATGGTGTCGGAAAGCTTCCCTGGCATGGGGATTGGACAGGTGAAGCTCAATAAACGGGATGGCAACGGCTGCCAGGGCGTCGCGCAAGGCGACACTGGTATGGGTGAACGCAGCGGGATTGATCACGATAAAGTCGACCCCACTGGTCGCCGCCAGGTGGATTCGTTCGAGCAGGGCTGATTCACTATTGCTCTGCAGGACTTCCAGTTCGTGGCCGGCGGCGTCGCACTGGCGCTCGGCGGCTTCATTGATATCCGCCAGGGTGGTAGACCCGTAGATGTGCGGTTCGCGACTGCCTAAAAGATTTAGGTTGGGGCCGTGAAGGAGAAGAAGTTTAGCCATAATTCGCCCTGAAGAAAGTTGCCGAAAACCCATATAAAGTGGGTTAAAATTGGCTATCTTGTGGGCAAACTCGAAATTTCGGCCTAGCTGCCCGAACTCATTAACCGAGTCTGCCGCAAAAGTGACTCCCTGTCCATGCCAGACTCGGAGTTTATCGAAGTTAGCAGCAGTTCGGCGATATTGGGCAAAAAATTAGTTCAAAATATCCGGGCTGTGGCCTGTTTACCTTGGGTTATTGGCTACAAAGGCGCCAAAAACTTTACTGAGTCACCCCAGTGCTCAAAGGGGAGTCCACAGCGTTCTCCAATTCCTGTAGTAAATCATCTTGAGAAAGTATTTGCGGCAGTACTTTTGCGTTGCCCCCATCGGCGGGATAGAGGAGATACAGCGGCACACTGGTACGCCCGTATTTGGCCAATAATTCGCTGATTCGCGGATCCTGGTTGGTCCAATCGCCTTTCAGCGCGACCACGTTGAGGCGCTCCAAAGCATCACTGACCTCGGTGCTCGACAGCACAGCTTTCTCATTCATCAGGCAGGTGATGCACCAGGCCGCGGTCATATTGGCCAGAACTGCACGCCCCTCACTGCGTGCAGTCTCCAGTCTCTCTGCCGAATAGGGCTCCCAGTAATCGCTGCTGGACAATTGTTCAGACTGATTGATGGTTTTCAGTTGCGGAAGTAGAAAAACTGCCAAGGCCAGGGAGGCCAGGGCCAGGGAACCGCGCAGCCAGTGCCATTGCGGACGCGGCCAAAGCCACAGGGCAAATGCAATGGCTACAGCACCAGCCAGTACCAGGGCAACTCCATCCCCCCCGGCTTGTCGGCCCAGAACCCACAGTAGCCATACCGCAGTGAGATACATCGGGAATGCCAACAACTGCTTTAGGCGATCCATCCAGGGGCCGGGTTTGGGCAGCTTTTCCGCCAGAGCGGGGATATAGGTCAACAACAGGAAGGGGGCCGCCATGCCGGCGCCAAGGGCGGCAAAAACACTTAGCGCAATTAGCGCGGGCTGCGTAACAGCAAACCCCAGTGCGGAGCCCATCAGCGGTGCAGTACAGGGACTGGCCACCAGGGTTGCCAGCGCGCCGGATGCCACAGAGCCCGACAATCCCTGACGTTTATTCAGGTTGCCGCCAATACCCATCAGGTTACTGCCGAGTTCGGTCATTCCAGACAGGCTCAACCCCATGATAAAAAACAGGTAGGCGAGTGCTGCCACCAACCAGGGGGATTGAAGCTGGAAGCCCCAGCCAACAGCCTCTCCGCCGGCGCGAAGGGCGAGCATCACAGCGGCGATAGCCACAAAGCTCAAAACTACGCCCAGTGTATAAGCCCAGCCGTGGTGGTGCCTTTGGCTTGCATTTTGTGCCGCCTGGCTCACTGCCAGTAATTTAATCGACAGTACTGGGAAGACACAGGGCATCAGGTTCAGGATCAGGCCACCGGCAAATGCGAGAAGCAGCGCCAGTGATAAGGTGACATTGCTATTGCCTGCGGCACCGCCAGCACTCGCTGGCGGAGTGGGCGCGCCTGTAATTAAGGCGCTGTCCTGCGGTTCTATATCCTGACTGGCAAAATCCACACTGTAGTATCGGGTCTGAGGCGGATAGCAAAGGCCGGCATCTGCGCAGCCTTGATAGTGGAGCTCCAGTTGGGTAGAACCGCTGGTTTCAGGGATATCCAGGGCAAATTCGAGCTGGCCTCGGTAGACCTCAGTCTCTTTCTCGAAATAGTCGTCCCAAATGACTTCACCGGTTGGCAGGTTCAGGGGGATGGGAGTTTTTTCACCATTATCGACCCTGTACAGCGCCAGTTTTTCGCGATAGAGGTAGTACTCTGGGGCAATCTGGAAGAGTGCACTGAGGCCGTTGGCATCAAAGAGCAGATCCTGTTGATAAGCTTCATCGACCGGCAGGAAAGTGTTTTCCTGGGCGCTGCTCAGCGAGGCAAAAGGGTTATCGGAATTCTGCGCTGTAGCTCCAATGCTGGTTATGGCCAGCAGGATTGTCAGCAGAACGAGGAAATTTTTTCGGAAACTTTTGGTCATCACAGCCATAGATGAAAAAATTCATTATAGTCAGGCGCATAGTTCAGACTGCTGCACCAGACGGGGGTTCAGTCGCCGCAGCAGTATAGCGACGCTAGTGGTACAAAAAAACAACAATAGGGGATTGTTTTGCCGTCATTTGAACGCCTTCACAGCCTTGGGGTTTTACTGCTACTGGCATTTTGCCTGGGGGCCTGCTCATCCAATAAGCCCGCACCCAAAACGGTTGTCCCTCCTCCCGCCCCTAAAAAGACGCCATCCCAAGACCAGGTTCGGCGCAACAATATTTCCTTTTTTTTGAGTCGTGCGGAACAGGCGCTACGCAAAGGGCATCTAACCCAGCCTGCCGGCGCCAGTGCCTACGACTATTACCTGCGTGTATTGCAACTGCAACCGGATAACAGCAAGGCAGAAACTGGTATTCAAACCATTGTGGTCACCTATGTTGAGCGGGCGCGGGACGCCCTGCGTCGCAGGGATTTTGGGGAGGTGAATACCCTGTTGAAACGGGCTGAGATGTTGGCCCCGGCCAATCCGCTGGTGGCTGAAGTGCGTACACAGTTGGTCCGTGAGCGGGGGAGAGCGCAGCTCGATTTACCGCAAGGGGAGGTGATAGGTCTGCCAGCCGGTGAACTCGCAGTAAGGTCTGCCGGGCTGGTGGAGCAGTTGCAGCGAGTAGCGGGCAGGATTCGCAGCGAGGAGCTGCGCGTCATTATCGTAGCGCGCAGTGATGCTGAGGGCCGTTGGGTTTATCAGCAACTGCGCGAGGCTGTGCCCGGGTATCGGGTGCGTGGAGATATCAAAGTCGGGAATCCGGCGAAACTGATTCTGATTAAGCCCAGTGGAGGGGCACCATGAAAAAAGTATTGGCATTTGCCTTTTTAATCACCGCATTCCTTATGTCTAAAGGCGCCTATTCCATAGGAATTACGGCGGAGGGGTATGCCCGGGAAACTCCTCCGGGACCTTCGATGAGCGCTGCCTTTGTGTCGCTGCACAACACTGGTGATTCGAGTCAGGTACTCACGGGTGTGGAGTTGCCGAGTGTTGAACAGGCTTCAGCAGACCTGCATACCACAATATCGGAGAACGGAATAAACCGGATGCGCCCGCTGGATCAGCTGACGATTGCCGCCGGGTCAAGTGTAGATATGGCTCCCGGTGGAGTTCACTTAATGATTAAAGGTCTGCGCTTGCAGGCGGGGGAGGAGTTGCCGTTGCGACTGCTTTTTGCCGATGGCAGCAGTGTAGATATTCTTGTGCCAATAGTTCGGATGAGTGATGAGGGTGAGCACCACCACCATCACCATGGCTGAATTGGCCGTTTTTTTGAAGTGAGGGGGAATTAAACATGAAGAAGTTATTGATTTTTGCCGGTGCGCTGTTACTCAGCGCTTGTGCTCACAGCCCGCTGCAAATTTGGCTGCAGCCTCAGGTCCAGGTTGCTCCTGAAGCGATAGGCGAAGGCTTTAGTATGAGTGTGATGGGAGTTAATGAACTGCCCTCTGGCGGCTTGGGATCATTGGGTGGTGTTTATGCGGATACTGCTCAGGTAAGTATTGGCAATGACGCTGGTGAGGCTATTGCGGCGGGATTGCGTGAGGGTTTTTCAAATTGGTCATTCCGAATTACCGATAGCGCGCCGGAAGTTCAGGCGATCGCAAAATTGGTAAAACTCACCTACAACAGTCCAAATACGGTTTATACCACCGAGATTGACACCTCTGCTGAAATTCACCTGGAAGTGAAAATTGGTCCTCGCACTTATTTCGGCACTTACAGCGCTTCCGGCAAAGATCGGAACCTGGTTAAGCCCAGCCGTGAAGAAGTCCAAAGCCGTGTGAATGGACTGCTCAGCACAACTCTACAACGAGTATTTGAAGACGAGAAATTAAAAAATTTCTTGCGCAGCAATCTGTGAATGTGCAATTTATACATTTGTAGAAAAAACTCGGCTGGGAGGCTGGATAATTGAATAAAATCGGCGATCGTGGGCGATGATGTCGGTAACCTTTTTCGGTTATGGCCTGTCGCAAGGCACCTCCCCGCTGCCGGGAAAGGTTTGCGCTTTGCTCTGTTGTGTTTTGAGTGAGTTTTCCCGTGACGCTGTTTAATCCAGAGGCGGCAAGTTATCTCGGCCCCCTCGCCCAGTTGGAAGAGGGGCTGCGTCCCTGTGAGCAGATCAGTTTACAGGCGGCGGAGGCGGCTCTCGGTGAAGTTGCCGATGGTGTCATTGTCACCGATGCTGCGGGCACGGTGGTTTACACCAACCCCCTGGTCAACGAAATGACCGGCGACCTGGTTGGACTGCTGCCCGGCCAGCCACTCAGTGAAGGTTTACGCCTGTGCAATAGCCGGGGCGATGCGATAGAGCCGATACTACCCGCATCCAGTGACCTGGGTGAAGTGCCCAGAACCAGAGAGTTTAATGCCTGTATTGAGCGCTCAGGGGAAGAGCATGTCCCACTTGAAGTGACCGTGCAGGTAATGGCTCTTTGGGATATGGGGGTGCTTAAAAATTATGTTTTGGTGTTGCGGGATACCTCTGCCGCACGCAGGGTTTCCACCCGCCTTATGTGGCAGAGTAGCCACGACGCCTTAACCCGACTGCCCAACCGACAATTCTTTGAGAGTGAGCTGCAAAGCCAACTCAGCCTCTGTGTCGATAAACGCCAGCACCATGTATTGCTCTACCTGGATGTTTATCAATTCAAAGTTATTAACGACACCCTGGGCTTTGTTGCCGGGGACCAGTTGTTGGTTCAGTTGGTGGAGTTAATCAAGCGCTGTCTCTCCAGCGACGATCTGTTTGCCCGGGTGGGCAGTGATGAGTTTGCGATACTACTGCGCGACTGCACCCTGGAAGAGGGTGGTCGTGTGGTGGCTCGGCTGCGTGACTCTGTGCAGAACTTCAGTTTTTTCTGGGAGGGGAATGACAACCGGGTCGCGGTGTCGATTGGTGTTGTTGGTGTCGATCACTTTACCCCCAGTGCCAGTCAGTTACTGGCGTCGGCCAATGATGCCTGTTGCAGTGCCCGGGAGCAGGGCAGAAATCGCGTTAAGCTGTTTGGCGACTCCCGCAAGGTATTGGAGAAGCGTCGCGAGACTACCTGGGTTGCGGAAATTCACGCGGCTTTGCGGGAAGATCGCCTGATGTTGTACCGACAGCCAGTGGTTTCACTAAAGGGGGACCGCAATGTCCACCACTATGAAATCCTGGTGCGGATGCGCGGCCGTGATGGTGGAGTGATTTCACCGGGGCTATTTTTGCCAGCCGCAGAGCGCTACGGCTTGATCGAGGAAGTGGACCGTTGGGTAATTCGCCGGGTCTTTGACTATATGGCCCAGGAGCAGCGCCTGGGGATGGGCGGAATTAATTATGCGGTCAATATTTCCGGTATCAGCCTGGGGGATGAGACCTTTGCTGATTTTGTGCTGCAGTCTTTGTCCGATGCCGGTGTAACGCCTTCGCGGGTTCAATTTGAAATTACAGAAACCAGCGCCATCAATAATCTCGAGCGAGCCCTGATATTTATCCACAAGCTGAGAGCCGCCGGTTGCAGCTTTGCCCTGGATGACTTTGGTCGCGGTGTTTCCTCCCTGGCTTATCTGCGCCAGCTGCCGGTAGATTTTCTTAAAATCGACGGAAGCTTTGTGCGGAATATGCTAGAAGATGAAATTGATAGCGCAATGGTAAGCACTATTGATCACTTGGCGAAGAGAATGGGTATCAGCACTATCGCCGAGTATGTAGAGAGCCCGGAGTTAATGGAAAAATTGAGCCAGATGGGGGTGGACTATGCCCAGGGGTTCGGTATTTCCGCAGCGACGGGGTTGCCGGAGCTGGATAGCTACCCGGGGATGCTCCACCATTCCAGAGGGCCCAAGCCTTAGGGGCCCCTGGAAATCATGTGTCTATAGATAGCTGCTATTAGGCAATTGCTATTAAACAACCGGTGCGAGTAATTCGGAGTGCTGTTCGGCTTCTAGTCGCGGGCCGTATTGGCTCACTACCTGGGCGGCAGCGCGGCAAGCGAGTTCGCCGGCTTCGGTAAAACTCATTTCGCGGTTGATACCGTAGAGGAAAGCACCGGCAAACATATCGCCTGCGCCGTTGGTATCGATGGCGCGGACTTCGGGGCTCTCTATGCGGTGAACGTCGTTGCCGTCCCATAGCAGTGCGCCATCGGCGCCCAGGGTAATCGCGAAACTGCGGCAGTAATCGCGCAGCGCTTCAACGGCGCCCTCCACAGAGTCGGTACCGGTAAAGCCCAGAGCCTCATCCCGGTTGCAGAACAGCATATCCACACCGCCGCCAATCATTTCCCGCAGCCCTTCGCCGAAGAACTGAACCATAGCCGGGTCAGACAGGCTGAGAGCGGTTTTAACTCCGTGGGCTTCGGCTTCTTCGCGAAGCTTGATCGCTGCGGCACGACCCGTTTCAGAGGAGACCAGGTAGCCTTCGATATAGGCCCACTTGGAGGCGGACAGTGCATCGCTATCCAGCTCAGCGACTGAGAGCTGTTCACTCATTCCCAGATAGGTGTTCATACTGCGTTCGGCATCCGGGGTGATAAGCACCAGGCATTTGCCGGTAGTGCCCTCATCAGCTTGCTTCAGTGTTTCGGGGTAGTCGACCCCGGCGCTGTTAAGGTTGTTTCTGTAGAAATCACCATTCTCGTCAGCGGCAACTTTGCACGAATAGAAGGTGCGGAGACCGAAATAGCTGGCAGCAATGACTGTATTGGCACCGGAGCCACCGCAGGCCAATTTGGCAGTGACCATATGGTTTTGAAGGTCGTCTACCAGTTGTTGCTGACGGGCATCATCTACCAGGGTCATGATTCCCTTTTCCACGCCAAGGCTGCTCAAATCCTGGTCCGACACTTCGATTTCTGTATCGAGTAGGGCGGCACCTATGCCGTAGAGATCGTATTGCTGCATATCATTCCTATTCGGGCTTATTGTCTACATTTCCGCCGCATTATGGACGTGATTTTGCCAAGTGCAAGGCATTGGGGAGGGCTGGCGACAGCAAACCCTCACATAGGCGCTTGTTACATCTTGGTGAACTTATAGGCGGTTGCTGCGGTCAATCCTCGCACAGGTGTAAATAGCACCTTCACGTAAACCGCCAGGTGATAGATACTGCCAAGCCTGGATTTTAGCCCGCTAATTGAGTGGGCCCGCCAGTGCTGAAAGGCACTGGCAGCAAGATACCAGCGGAGCTGCCACCTGCTGGTACCCTGCGTTCGACTCTTCGATTGGGGCTGGTTAGGTCTCATGAGTCGCTTGATGTACTGAGTTGGCAGCGGGACTGAATCCTCATATGGCATCAACGAAACGCCGGCGCGTCAGAGCGTCAAAGCCCAAACGACGATATCGCTGGCTCAAGCTGCTAGTGCTTTTAGCCCTGGTGGGCTCCCTGGCGCTGGCAGCGTATATGGCTTACCTGGATGTGCAGCTGCGCGAGCGACTGGATAGCCGTCAATACCAACTCCCCGCCCGAGTCTACGCTCGTCCGCTGGTGCTGCGCGAGGGTATGGCAATGCATCCGGATGAGTTGGAGTCCGAATTTGCTGCCTTGAATTACCGCAAGCAGGGCACTCTGAGTGAGCCTGGTTCCTGGGTTCAGGACGGAATGAATTACAAAGTCTGGCGCCGGGACTTTATCCATGCCAATGGCCGCCAGCCTGCTGCAGTGGTCTCCTTCCGTCTGCGCAATGATCAAATCAGCGGCCTGCGTGATGACAATGGCCGAAGCCTGGCAGAATTCCGCCTGGATGCGGCTAATATCGGCTCCCTGCTGGGGGGAGGCGATGACCGCAATCCAGTGCGTTTCGATGATATTCCTCCTTTGGTAGCCAATACCCTGATTGCTGTTGAGGATCAGGACTTCCTCAATCACTTTGGTGTTTCCCCTCGCGGTATTGCCCGGGCCATGGTGGCCAACGCAAAAGCCGGACGATTGGTACAGGGTGGCTCCACAATTACCCAGCAGTTGGTCAAAAATATCTTTTTTGACCATAAGCCCAGCCTAAGGCGTAAATTCAACGAGGCCCTGATGGCCATCCTGATGGAGGTGCACTACGACAAGCGCTATATCCTGCAGGAATACATCAACGAAGTGTGGTTGGGTCAGCAGGGTGCCAGAGGTATTTATGGCTTTGGGTTGGCCTCTGAATTCTATTTCCAGCAGCCCCTGGATACCTTGGAACCCCATCAGGTAGCGTTGTTGGTGGGGCTGGCGAAAGGTGCGTCTTACTACAACCCCTGGCGCAATCCCGAAAGAGCACTGCAAAGGCGCAATACCGTGCTGGAATTGATGCTGGAGCAGGGGCTGATTACCCAGGAGGAGTTCCAGAAGTATTCCGCCAAGCCTCTGGGGGTGGTCAAGGGTGGTGTCGGTGCGCAGAATCCTTACCCGGCCTTTACTGAGCGGCTGTTGATTGAATTGCGTCCCTACTACTCCTACGAGGAATTGCGCACTTCGGGTTTACGGGTTTACACCACCTTGGCCCCTTCGGTGCAGAAGTTGGCGGAGGAGTCCATTAGTCAGGGCGTTAGCCAGCTGGAGAAAGACCGAGGGATCAAAGCCAATTCACTCCAGGCCGCGACAGTATTGTTGGATAATCGCAACGGCAATGTGCTGGCTATGGTGGGAGATCGGAACCCGGACTACCCAGGTTTCAACCGGGCGCTGGAAGCCCGCCGCCAGGTGGGCTCCCTGATTAAGCCGGCTGTGTTTCTCACTGCTCTAGAGCGACCGGAAGAATACAACCTGGCCACCCTGATCGATGACGCCCCGGTGAGAATTGAAGAGGCGGATGGTGATGTATGGATGCCGCAGAACTTCGATAAGCGCGCTCATGGACAGATACCGCTTTATATCGCTCTGGCCAAGTCCTATAACCTGGCGACGGCCCATTTGGGATTGGATCTCGGCCTGCAGAATGTGCGCCAGACGATTCGCCGCCTGGGTGTTGAATCCAGGCTCCCCCGAGTGCCGGCAATGTTGCTTGGTGCTGTGGAGATGACCCCGTTCGAAGTTGCCGGTATGTATCAGACCATCGCGAACAATGGTGAGACGGTACAGCCGCGCACACTGCTGGCGGTTTCCGATGCCCAGGGCGGCCGTGTACAGCACTTCCGCCGCAAGGCTAATCGCGGTGTCGACCCCGTTCCAGCTTACCTGTTGCGCTGGGGGCTGGAGCAGGCCATGCGTGAGGGTACCGGACGCCGCTCCGCCAAGCGCTTGCCAAGTAGCATCGCCTTTGCGGGGAAAACCGGAACCACTAACAATAACCGCGATAGTTGGTTTGCGGGCTTCTCCCCGGAAGTAACCGCCGTAGTCTGGCTCGGGCGCGACGACAATGAGCGCACGCGCCTAACTGGCTCTACCGGCGCACTGCCGATCTGGACGGAGATTATGCGCAAGCTGCCCCATCAACACGGACCGGCAGAGATGCCCCGAGGAGTGGAGCTTAAGTCAGTGAACTCCCGGGGGCAGTTAATGGACCCGGATTACTGTCGCGGTGGTTATGAGATTCCTTTCTCCTACGAGAGCCAGCTGCAACCGGCGCCGGAATGTCGGGGGCAGAATCGCTGGCGCTGGTTCCGCAATCTATTTGGCAATGGTCGCGACGAAGCGGCTCCCAGAGAGGAGATGAGTCCCGGTTGGGGGGTGGATACCAGTGAGCAGCAGATGCGCGATCAGCGCCGCCAACAATTGCAGGAGCAACTTCGAGGTGACGATGCGGAAGAGTTTGGTGTAGATCCCGAGTATGGCTCCGGTTATGAAGAGGAGCCCCTGGAGCTGCCAAGAGATAATACTTTTGGCGGGAGGGCTCACAGCGTACCGGTAGAGGAAGCCCAGCCGGTGGGGCCTGACCTGGAAGATCAGTGGCCCTAAGGAAGGTAGCGCGCGATTGAATCGCGCGCTTTATCGCCGGCTATCAGTCTTGCAGCAACTGTGCGGCTTCTTCGGCGAAATAGGTGAGGATGCCGTCGGCACCGGCACGCTTAAAGGCTAATAGGGACTCCAGAATAACTGCCTCTCGCTTCAGCCAGCCATTTTCAAAGGCGGCGCAGTGCATCGCATACTCCCCGCTCACCTGATAGGCGAAAGTGGGAACCCGCAATTCTTCTTTTACCCGACGCACTATATCCAGGTAGGGCATACCGGGTTTCACCATCACCATATCCGCGCCCTCTTGCAGATCCAGGGCGCACTCGTGCAATGCCTCATCGGTGTTGGCGGGGTCCATTTGGTAGCTCGCTTTATTGCCACCTTTCAAGTTCCCGGCAGAGCCCACTGCATCGCGGAAAGGGCCGTAGTAAGCGGAGGCATATTTAGCGGCGTAGGACATAATCAGGGTATTGCTGTGGCCCGCGCCTTCGAGAGCATCGCGAATGGCTCCGATACGGCCATCCATCATATCCGAGGGGGCCACCATATCGGCACCGGCTGCAGCGTGTGACAGGGCCTGCTGTACCAATACCTCAACGGTTTCGTCGTTGACGATATAACCGCTGTGGTCCATCAGCCCGTCCTGGCCGTGGCTGGTAAAGGGGTCCAGGGCTACGTCGGTGATAACTCCCAATTCCGGTACCGCATTTTTCAGCTCGCGAACAGCCCTTTGTGCCAAGCCATCGGCGTCGTGGGCGGCACTGGCGCAGTCGGACTTTGCCGACGGGTCGACTACTGGAAACAGGGCTATGGCCGGGATTCCCAACTCTCGAACTGACTTCGCTTTCTTGGCCAACAGGTCTACGCTCAGGCGTTCAACACCCGGCATTGAGGCGACTTTTTGGGTTTCGTTACGCCCCTCAATAACAAACAGTGGCAGGATCAAGTCGTCACTGCTCAACTGGGTTTCCCGCACCAGTCGACGGGAAAAATCCTTTGCACGCAGGCGACGCAGGCGAGTGTTGGGGTAGGCACCACGGCCGAATCTTTGGCTCATCGGGAAATTACTCCGGCTATCCATAGGGCCGCAGAAACCCCGCAGCCGCAATTGGCAGCCATCATATCAAATTGCCGCAGTGGGTGATTTTCGATTGCTGAGGGAAAGCGGTTTAAAAATGGGGCTGATGTAAGTGCCTTACCAATAGTTTGCCGGCGGCTTCTATATGCTTTGCCAGCAGTGCGGCGGCTTGGTCCCCGTTTCCCTCTTGGAGTGCATTGAGTATTGCAAAGTGCTCGTCCTGACTGTTGTCCTGGTAATTCAGACCGTGGGATTGGTAACCGATATAACGCTCACATTGCCGGTGCAGTTGCTCGACGGTACTAAATAGCGTGGGTCTTGCAGCTGCCCGGTAAATACAGGCATGGAACTCCCAATTCATTTTTCCGATCTGCTCGGCGGAGAGTTCAGGTTTGGCTTGCATGGATTCCAGAATATCTCTGGCCCGCCCCAGAATCTCTCTATTAAGGTTTTCCAGTGCCAGGGATTGCAGCAGCGGCTCCAGGCGCATGCGCATCAGGTAGAGGTCTTCCACTTCAATAGGGTCAAACTGCGGCACTGCGACGCCGCGTTTTCCGTGTCCGGTTAACCAGCCCTCATTTTTCAATCTTTGTAGAGCGTCCCTAACCGGAATACGGCTCACGGCGTAAAGCTCTGCCAGTTCGGCTTGCTTTAGCACCTGGCCGGCGGCGAAGCGCCCATGCTGCAAGTCCGACTTAATTTTTTCGTAGAGGCCCATTGATGTTTATTAATTCCTGCGCTTGAAAAACCAGTAACACATCAGCCCCCCCAGCAGGCCCCAAAAGGCAGAGCTAATGCCGAAGAGGCTGATACCGGAAGCACTGATCAGAAAAGTGATAATTCCGGCTTCGCGACTGTCGGCCTCGGCTGTTGCGCCAGCCAGGCTGCTACCAATGACGCCAATCAGTGCCAAGCCGGCGAGGCCGGCAATCAGCGACTGGGGGAAGGCGCTGAATAATGCCACAACGCTAGCGCCACAGAGGCCCACCAACAGATAAAAAATACCGGCGGCAATGCCGGCGGTATAGCGTTTGTCGGGGTTGGGATGGGCTTCCGGGCCGGTGCAAATAGCAGCGGTAATAGCCGCCAGATTAAATGCAAAGCCACCAAACGGTGTCAGCAATAAAGAGGTGAGGCCGGTGCCACTAATAACAGGAGATATAGGCACTCTACTGTAGCCACTGGCGGCCAGGGTTGCCGCTCCGGGCAGGTTCTGAGAGGTCATAGTGACGATAAAAAGAGGAAGGCCAATGCCAATTAAAGTGGAGAGGCGGAATTCTGGCGTTACCCAAACAGGGTGTGCCGCTTGCCAGCCGATCTGGGCCGATGCAATGAGTTGCAACTTCCAGCAAGTCACCACTCCAGCCGCTAGTACCAAAATAATGGCATAGCGAGGCGCCCAACGGCGCCCGACTAGATAGGTCAGTAACATGATGCCGACCAATAGCGGTTGTGCCTGCAGAGAAGTAAATACTGAGAGACCAAATTGCAGCAGTATGCCTGCGAGCATAGCGCTGGCAATCGGTGCCGGCACCATTCGCGCTACCCGCTCAAAGGCTCCGGACAAGCCCACGAGGAGTGTTAACAGGGCGCTAAACGCAAAAGCACCAATCGCCTCAGCAATGGGGATGCCACTTAAACTGGTGGCCAAAAGTGCAGCACCTGGAGTCGACCAGGCAGTGATTACCGGGGCGCGGTAATACCAAGAGAAGGCAATACAGGTAATGCCCATCCCCAGGCCCAGGGCGCCAATCCAGGAGGTGATCATTGCTTCACTTGCGCCAGCTGCACGTGCGGCTTCAAAGACTATGGCGGCGGAACTGGCTACTCCCACCAGCACGGCGACAAAGCCTGCGCTGATGGCGGACAAGCGGGTATCTGAAAACGGTGAGCTTTTCAAAATGTATACCTTTTATATTTTGTATACATTTTTAGCTGTTAGCTTTTTTCAGCGCAATAACTTTGCGGTGAAGCGACTGGGGCTTTATTGGAGGGGGTAAAGTAAAACGGGTATAGAAGCAGCACCCGCAGGCTGCGGGTGCTGGAGAGAGGCGGGCAATTAGCCGAGACGGGCGAAGACGCGTTCAGCGGCAGTGATTGTGGCCTCAATATCCTCATCGGTATGAGCTGCGGACATAAACCCTGCCTCATAGGAGGCCGGTGCCAGGTAGACACCTTCTTCCAGCATGCCGTGGAAGAAACGGTTAAAGCGCTCGTTATCGCAGGCCATTACCTGTTGATAGTTAGTTACTTTAGGTTCTTCGGTGAAGAAGAAGCCGAACATGGTGCCGGCCTTGTTGGCGGTAATTGGGATACCTGCGGCTTTACCGGCCGTCAGGATGCCCTCCACCAAACGGTCGGTTTTGGCAATTAAAGGCTCGTAGAAGGCGGGTTCTTCCACTAAGCGCAGGGTCTCCAGGCCCGCGACCATAGCCACAGGGTTACCGGACAGGGTGCCCGCCTGGTAAACCGGCCCCAGGGGTGCGATTTGCTCCATGATCTCGCGTTTACCGCCAAAGGCGCCAACGGGCATACCGCCGCCGATGACTTTGCCAAGGGTGGTGATATCCGCTTCGATACCGTAGAAGCCCTGGGCCCCGGTCAAGCTCACCCGGAAGCCGGTCATTACCTCATCGAGAATCAACAGGGCACCGTGCTGGTCGCAAACTTCGCGCAGGGTTTCCAGGAAGCCGGGTACCGGCGGAATGCAGTTCATATTGCCGGCAACAGGCTCGACGATGATACAGGCGATTTGATCGCCCAGCTCTTCGAAGCAGCTGCGCACACTATCAGCATCGTTATAGCTCAAGGTGATGGTGTGATCTGCCAGGGCGGCGGGAACGCCGGGAGAGGAGGGTACACCCATGGTCAGGGCCCCGGAGCCGGCCTTAACCAGCAGGGAGTCGGAGTGGCCGTGGTAGCAGCCCTCGAACTTCACAATCTTGTCGCGCCCGGTAAATCCACGGGCCAGGCGAATCGCGCTCATGGTGGCTTCGGTACCGGAATTGACGAAGCGCACCAGGTCCATGTTCGGCCACAGGCGGCAGAGTTCTTCGGCCAGTTCGGTTTCCAGTTCGGTTGGTGCACCGAAGCTCAGTCCCGATTGGGCCTGTTCCACCACGGCTTCAATGACTTCCGGGTGTGCGTGGCCCAGCACCATGGGGCCCCAGGACTGTACGTAGTCGATGTAGCGTTTCTCGTCTGCATCGTAGAGGTAGGCGCCCTCGGCACGGCGGATAAACACCGGGGTACCGCCGACTGCGCGAAAAGCCCGTACCGGAGAGTTAACGCCGCCGGGAATATACTGCTGTGCTTCTGCGAAAAGCTGCTCGGATTTACTCATAAACTTAATTCAGGTTCTGCATAAAGGGCCTGGGGAGCATTATCGCGGGGGTGGCGCCTGAGGACAATGTGTAGATTGGCGACGACCGGTCACAGACTGTGTAGACAGAAGATCTCACCGCCACGGGAACGGTGAGACTGATCGGGGCAGGGGCGAAATTTGTGTCAGCAGCTCCAGGTTTAGCGTTCGCACCAGAACAGCCGGTTGGGGATCGGTCTTCCCATGCCCAGGCGCCGGCTGTCTTTGATCGCACTCCAGGCGTACTGCTGACTGCGGGTAACCGCTTCGATAATGGTCAGCCCGTGGGCGATATGGCAGGCAATGGCAGTAGCGAGGGTGCCGCAGACGCCATAGGCCGCTGGCTGCAAGCGCTCCCACTTGAACTCCCGCATCAGGCCGCGCTCATCGTAGAGCCGGTTCTGCAATTGTTGCTCGTGGGGCACGCCAGTCAGCAACAGGTAGCGACAGCCGGATTCGAGGATTTCCTGGGCCATGGCATCGAGGACATCGGCCTCCACAGCCATGGCGCGAGCTTCCCTGCGGTTGGGGCACACCATGGTCGCCTTGGGCAACAACAGCGACACCATAGCCTCCCACAGAGGTGGGGCGAGTACGCTATCTTTGTCGGCCAGTGTGGCATCGGGGTCGATAACGACGGGAATATCCGGGTAGTCGTGGAGTACGCTGTGAAGCGCGCGCACATTCTCCACAGAGCCCAGGTAGCCGACCTTGATCGCGGCGATCGGCATGTCTTCCAGAACGGCCCGGGTTTGTTCAATTAGCAGGCTGTCGTCGACTGGGGCGACACCCAGCAATTCACCGGTGTTACACACGCTGATGGCGGTAACTGCCGAGGCCGCATGGCAGCCGAGACTGACCGCTGTCTCAGTATCTGCGGCAATTCCGGCGCTGCCGCTGGGATCGTGGTGAGTAACGGTCAGAATAACGGGCTGAGGTGTATCCATAAGTGCTCTACATGACGGCCATTAGCTGTGCGCCTAATTCTAGTTGCTGAGCGCCTTTGACAAGGAATGAATACGCGCCAAATTAAAATGGCTTTACGACAACCAAAATGACGATGGCGACAAGTGCAACTGCTGGGAACTCATTAAATATTAGGAAGTAGCGGCGGCTGCGGGTAACGGTTCCCCGGGCAAACTTGCGAACATAGGCGCCACAGATATGGTGATAGCCCAGGAGGAGCACAACAAAAGTCAGTTTTGCGTGCATCCAGCCGGCGGAGGTGTAGTAGGCCGGGTTCAAGCTGTAGAGCCAGATGCCCAAGGCAACGGTAGCCAGCATGGAGGGAATGGCAATACCGCGATAAAGGCGGCGTTCCATAATACAGAAGCGGTCGCGGCTAACGGCATCAGTGGCATCGACATGGTAGACAAACAGTCGAGGCAGATAAAAAAGTGCGGCAAACCAGCACACCATCGCAATAATGTGAAAAGCCTTGATCCACAGCATTGAAAGTCCCCTTAAAAGAAACGGGAAGAAAAATTACTTCCGGTAAAAGTTGTTAATTTGTAGCGGCAGAATAATGCCCGCCGTGCGATTGTCCAGCGAGCCGCTTTTATGACGGCAGATATACAGGCCATCCGCGCCACTTCTCTCCAGCTTTTGCGAGGCCTCCAGCATTGTCGCTCGCCAACTTAGGGACGCCAGCTGTTTGCGTTCACCGGGTAGTCTTAATAAATCGATCATTTCTCCCGGGTCTAGTAATTTATCTGATGCGGAGGAAGCCTGTTTTTCGCTCTCGACCGCCTCATTCGCACCACCGCGAAGAAAAGTTGCCAAGTCTGCTGCACGCAGTAGTTGCGGTGCCGGCTCCTTGGGTAAATCGATAAGAATCCACTCGGGGTGTTGATTAATTAATTCTTTTGCCGCAGCGCGGGTAATTTCCCTAGGAGTCACAACAAAGCTCTGATTCATTTCGCTGGCAACTCCGACACTGCTCAGCATTTGCTGTCGCCAACTTGGCATTCCCGCTTTATTCAGGGCGCGCAGCGTTTCATGATAGAGACCGATAGTGGAAAAGAGTTGGCGGCTTACTAATGTGGCCACCACGATCATCATCATTCCAGGGAATAAAATATGTGGATTATAGGTAAGTTCCAAGATAGCGAGTAGCGCAGCTAGAGGTGCATTGAGCATGGCAGCCATCATTGCTGCCATACCCACCATGGCATAAAAGCCAGGGCTCGCTGTGTGCTCACCCAGCCACAAGTTAGCCAGGCCACCGGCAATACCACCGATACAGGCACCGATAATCAGGCTGGGGCCTATTACCCCACCGGGAATTCCGAGCCCTGCCCCCAAAGCGGTTGCGACTAACTTCGCGGCGACAATAGCAATGAGTGTCGCGACCCCCAACTCCCCCAGCATTGCCACCTGCAAGGTGTCATATCCACCGCCCAGGATTTCCGGTACCCAGATACCCAAGGTGCCAGTAACAAGGCCAACCAAGAGAAATCGAAGAAGTGGGGAGTAACGTTGCTGGGGAATCAAAATACGCTGGGAGCGGATAAATAATCCGGCGAGAACCCCAATAACCAGTGCGCACACAAAAAGTAGCGGCAGCTCGGCAAGGGAGTTGAGTTGAATCGCGGGTACATTAAAGTCCGGCTGGCTACCGAAAGTCAGCTGGGTGATGGTGCTACCGGCAACAGCCGCGAGAATTATCGGTAAAAAACCTGCCACAGTATATTCCAGCATCACGACTTCCATCGCGAATACCACGCCCGCCAGCGGGGTATTAAAGGAGGCCGCAATTGCTGCGGCTACACCACACCCCAGTAGGTTGCGACCGGAATTATTGGGGAGCTTCAGCGCCCTGGCTAACCAGCTGCCACTGGCTGCTCCCAAGTGTACAGCTGGGCCTTCCCGCCCCACCGAGTGGCCGCTAATTAAAATTATTGCGCCGGCAAAAAACTGTAGCAGGGCATTTTGCATTGGCATTTGCCCCTGGTGGTTGTAGAGCCGGTCCAGGACATGGACCACTCCCACCTGGCGGCGTCTGGGATTTAGAAATAAATAGATACATCCCACTGCCAGAGAGCCGATGACTGGCAATGCGAAGCGCCAGAATGGAGGAAGGGATTCGTAATTTTGTGGGATTGATAAAAACAGCGTGGTCGGCCACTCCATCGCCAGCCGAAAAAGTACAGTTACCCCTCCGGCCAGGATGCCGGTGATCAGGGCCATTCCCAGCAAAGGCGCCAGCGCGTCTTTGGAGGAAAGCTGTAAGCGCATATTTTCGAGGCTGCCAGGCCTGACTAAATAACGCGAAAATGACTTTTTTAGTGAGTTCCTTGGGGGCTGTGACACCGCACATCCTTAAAATGCTGGGGCTTGTGGTAGAGTGCCTGTCTGGTTTTACGATTATCGTCTCAGTTGGCGGATATACCGGAGATTTTAGCAAGGTGATAAAAGTAGCGATTGTCGGGGGCACCGGCTATACAGGGGTGGAATTACTTCGGCTTCTCTCAACACATCCACAAGCGGAAGTTACCGCAATCACCTCCCGTTCGTTGAATGGTACCCCGGTTGCCGAGCTTTTCCCTAGCCTGAGAGGGCACTCGCAGCTGTCTTTCTGTAGCCCCGATCTCGAACAGCTGGCGGATTGTGACGTTGTATTCTTCGCTACACCTCATGGCGTTGCCCAGGCCCAAGTACCGGCACTTATTGAACGCGGAGTTCGAGTGATCGATTTGTCCGCCGATTTCCGTTTGAAAGATATACCTACCTGGGAGCAGTGGTACGGCCAAGCCCACGCCGCTCCGGAATTAGCTCAAAGCGCTGTTTATGGTTTGCCAGAAGTTAATCGGGAACAGATTGCCAATGCGCAGTTGATAGCCTGCCCGGGCTGTTATCCCACCGCGATTCAATTGGGATGGATACCGCTTTTGGAAAAGGGCCTGGTAGAACCTGGTGAGCTGATCGCCAGTGCGGCCAGTGGTATCAGTGGAGCGGGGCGACAGGGTAAGACCGACTTGATTATGGCTGAGAATAGCGACAACTTCCGCGCATATTCTGCCGCCGGGCACCGTCATTTACCCGAGATTGAACAGGGGCTTCGTCGAGTGCAGGCCACTGAATCCTCTCCCGCGCAGGTGACTTTTGTACCGCATTTACTTCCCATGATTCGCGGTATCCACGCTACTTTATTTGCCCGCTCAGTGGGGAAGGTTGATGCCGATGAGCTTCAACAGATCTTTGAAAACCGCTATAAAAATGAGCCTTTTGTAGATGTGATGCCGGCGGGCAGCCACCCTCAGACTCGTACGGTTAGAGGGACCAATATGTGCCGCATCTCGGTATTGCAACCCCTGGAGCGGGATACGGTACTGGTATTATCGGCCATTGATAACCTGGCCAAAGGCGCGTCCGCCCAGGCAATCCAGAATATGAATATTATGTTTGGCTTAACTGAGACGTTGGGCCTGGATAGCCCGGCACTGCTGCCTTAGAATCGGGTGTTTCCCGACAATCGATAAATCCCGGATAAGACTTAGCAGATTTCATGGTGCTCAAAGTTAAAGGCAGCAAGCAGTACCGCATGAAAGTGGTGCCTCATAAACCCTTCTCTGGTGTCATTGCCGTAGTGGGGGTCGTTTTTTTGGTATTAGTGACCTCGGCGGGGTCCTATTTTGCCGGACAGTATCAGCTGCGCCAGAGCCTCGATCGCAAGACACTGGAGCATACTCAAGTACTCGATCGTGTTACCGCGCTCCAGAGTGAGAATGAATCCCTGCGAATGAGGGTTGCCACTGCAGAGCAGTCGCTGACTATCGGTGAGCAGGCGAGTGAGTCGGTACGTGCGGAACTGGTGCAGAAAGAGAGCCAGATCGCAGAGCTAAAGCAGGAAATTTCTTTCTATCGCGGCGTCATGGCCCCTGAAGATGGGGGTGAGGGGGTGTCCATTGGACGCTTTATCCTCTCGCAGACCGGCGATCCAAAAAGTTACCAGTACAAGTTACAGATCAAACAGTCCGCAGCGCGTCGAGATGTTGTAAAAGGCACGGCCACATTTACCGTAGTGGGCCGTCAGGATGGGGAACCGAAGAGTTACTCTCTGAAGGAACTGTCGGAGCAGGTGGATAGTGAGTCGATTCAGCTGCGTTTTAAATATTTTCAGAATATCGAGGGAGAGCTGCGCTTGCCGGAGGGATTTGTGCCCGAAGGTGTGGAGTTGTCACTTAAATCTTCTGGGCGCAAGGGCTTTAATATTGAGCAGCGCTACGGTTGGTTAGTACAGGAAAGTTAGCATAGGTGCCAAAGGCACGAGGTTTTGGGGATTATGTTAAGAAAAAAAGAGAAACAGATAACTATGGCCAATACCGGTAGTAACCACACGACTTTGATCGCTCGTCAGACTGAGATCAGCGGTGATATCCACTTCCGTGGCAACCTGGTCATCGAAGGTAAGGTGCGCGGCAATGTTACCGCTCACAGTGATAGTGATGCGCGCCTGCAAATTGTGGATGGCGGCATCATTGAGGGTGAAATTCGTGTGCCTCAGGTAGTGATCAATGGCAATGTGAAAGGGGATGTGTTTGCTGCGCGCCACCTGGAACTCGCTTCCAAGGCAATGGTAGAAGGCAATGTACACTATAAGCTGATCGAGATGCTGAAAGGTGCCCAGGTAAACGGTGCCCTGGTATCCAGTGCCGACCTGAGTAGCGCGGGTGAGCCCCATATGCTCGGCTATTCCGAAGATGAAACTGTCATTGAAGCCTCTTAAGTCCGGGTAGTACTGGCTGGCGCTGGTACTTTGTTGTACCGGCCTACCTGCCGGTTAATACTTGACTGAATTGCTGGGTTTAAGCAAGATGACGCCCCCGGGGCTGCACTCGTTATAACTTTTATACGAGCGGTGAATGTCCCGATGAGTTGAGAGAGACTTATGTCAGAAGCTGTATCCTTTTCTCCCGCGCCACTCGTGGTCACAGACAAGGCTGTGGCCAAGGTAAAAAGCCTGTTGGAAGAGGAGGGCAACCCGGAGTTGAAACTCAGGGTGTTCGTGACCGGAGGCGGCTGTTCCGGTTTCCAATACGGTTTTACCTTTGATGAATTGGTTGCCGAAGATGATGCCATCATAGAAAAGGATGGTATTCAGGTCTTGGTGGATGCGATGAGCTACCCCTACCTGGTTGGCGCCAATGTTGATTACGAAGAAGGCCTTTCGGGGTCGCGCTTCGTAGTACAAAATCCCAATGCGTCCGCTACCTGTGGCTGCGGCTCCTCTTTCTCTATTTGAGAAATCCTAACCCGCCCTATTATCAGGGCGGGTAAATAGCCCCTAGAACCGCCTCTTTCTGCGCGCCAGTCACTCCCGGGCAATTACCGGGCAGCCCTCTCAATGTCTGGCGGGCTAACCAGGCAAATCCAACGGCTTCGAGCCAGTCTGCGTCAATACCGTAACTGCCCGTGTCAGTAATAGACCAGGTGGGCAAGCGGCGCTGTAATCGCGCAACCAAGTCCTTATTTTTTGCCCCGCCCCCGCAAGTGAGCAACTCGCCGCCTTCGGCAAAATTATGCACGGCGTCGGCGATACTGGCTGCGGTCACTTCAGACAGGGTCGCCTGCACATCTACCGGCGCTACTTCCAAACCGGCGCAGGCCTGTTCGAGCCAGCTGGGGTTAAAAGTTTCACGGCCAGTGCTCTTGGGTGGCTCGGCGGAGAAATAGGGATCTGAAAGAAGGCGGTTGAGAAGTTCAGCATTGGCGCGACCGCTCGCGGCCCAGTCTCCATTTCTATCGTAGGGCTGGTTTTTGTGTAGGTTCACCCAGTAGTCGAGCAATGCATTACCTGGACCCGTGTCATAGCCGTAAACCTGGCCATCTGCCGTCAGCTCAGTGATATTGGCCATCCCCCCAATATTGACCACAGCACGGCTTCCATCAGTTTTGAAGGCGGCCTGGTGAAACGCCGGCATTAAAGGCGCTCCTTGACCACCGAGAGCGATATCCCGGCGACGGAAATCCGCAACGGTGCAGATGCCCGTCAGTGCTGAGATGGTGTTGGGGTCACCGAGTTGCAAAGTAAAGGGAGAAGTCACTGTGCCTGGGGGGCGGTGGCGTACAGTTTGGCCGTGACTGCCAATGGCGGTAACAGACTGACCCTCAACACCGGCTCGGGCTAGCAGGGTATTGGTGGCCTCGGCAAAAACCTGTCCCAGTTGCCGGTCTAACTGTCCAGCGCGATCCAACTCTGAAGGGCCGGGGGCACAGAGGCTGAGGATAGCCTCGCGCAGGCCGCTGTGAATCGGGTGGGCTAGCGCAGCCAGGATCCGGGTGTTTATTTTTTCTTCATCGCCAAAATCGACCAGCACCGCGTCAATGGAGTCAACGCTGGTGCCGGACATCAGGCCGATAAACAGATCGGGCATATTCGTTGGCGCTTGTTAGGGGCTTTCTTCATCCAGTTGAGCCAAAGCCGGCCCCTGGAAGTTTTCTAGTTTCGCCAGAAGTGGCTGGGTCTGGTTTTTAAAACGGATCATCTCAGAAGTCGGTACCGACTTTGCCTTGGGCAATTTGCGCACAATGGTGGCGGGGTTGCGATGTCTGCCATCCACCAGGAATTCGTAGTGCAAGTGCGGGCCGGTGGCATAACCGGTAGACCCCACAGTGCCAATAACCTGGCGCTGCTTAACGCGCTGGCCCTTTTTGACTTTGCGCTTGGTTAGGTGGAGATAGCGGGTTACATACCGTTCGCCGTGCTGGATAAATACGTAGTTGCCGTTGGGTTTGCTATAGCCGGACGCGATAACCCGACCATCGCCAGTAGAGTAAACGGGGGTGCCTCTTGGAGCGGCATAGTCGGTGCCATTATGAGGTCGGCGTGACTTGAATACAGGGTGCAGGCGGCTTGGGTTGAAGTGAGAGCTGATGCGGACTATGTCCAGCGGTGTGCGGATAAATGCCTTGCGCATACTTTTGCCTTCAGGCGTGTAGTAATTGGCATCACCACTGTTATCCACATAGCGTACAGCGCTAAAAGTTCTTCCCTGGTTGGTAAAACTGACCGCCAGGATAGGACCGTTGCCAATTTTCTCCCCATCCAGGAACAACTCTTCGAACATCACACTAAAGTTGTCGCCCTTGCGAATATCGAGGGCAAAGTCGATATCGGAGCTGAATACATCCGCCATCTCCATTATCAGGCTGTCACTCAGCCCAGCATCGCTGCCGGCCAGGAATAGGGAACTATCGATCTGGGCCTGTCGGTAAGCCGGGTGGCTGTCGGGCTCGCGAGTTATCAGTGCGTGTTCAAACTTATCTGCATTTGTGCGAGTAAACTCAATTTGATTGAGTCGGTCCCGCTGTAATTTCAGGGACTGCAGCTGGCCATCATTATTTGTTTGAAAGGTCAGCTCTTCACCCGGAGTTAGACGTGCCAGCTGTTTTGCCTCTTTGCCGCTACCCAGAAGCTGGTACATCTCTTTGGCGCTGATTTTTGCACGTTGAAATAGGTCTGACAGAGTATCCCCGTTACGTACTTCAAGACTCAACGACTTGACCGCCTCAACACTGACGTTAAGCAGTGGGGTCTCCGCCGGCGTATAAGTGAGTGCAGGTTTGGCTTCAGTGCTGTCGTCGCTTGTGACCTCTGAAAGTTTGACGGGTAGGGATGTGCGCTTAGAGGAAATCTCCGGTGAAGGAATCAGAACGGCCAGCATAAGGACAAAGGCTGCGATGCCAGCGGTCAGCGCATGAACGCGGGGAAAATGCTTGGGTAAGCCGCCAATACGGAGGCCTGTACTCGATTTACGATGGTTTTGCATGGCGTTAGCGGATGGTACTGGCGGTCGTTGTTATTTGCGCTTGAAAAACTGAGTGTCTAAAAAACAGGCATTGGAGGGGCTTTATAGCAAAAAAGCCGCCTTGGTTCACGAGATAATTGACACGTCTTTGCACGGTTTGGTTCCTCATGAATTTTGTTTTTAGTGCGGATACTGGGCTGCTGCACGCTTGTATTTGCCGCAAACTTCGGTAATGTTGCAGCGCATTTTGCCGCCGCTTGGTGGCGCTAATTTCAAGCCTATATATGAGGGGAAAGCATGGCTGGGGTCGACATGACACTGCTTGAAGACTTGGACCGTCGCGGATTAATTAATCAAGCGACTGGTGACGGCGAACTGACGCAGCATTTGTCGGAGAGTCGAACCCTGTATTGCGGTTTTGATCCCACTGCAGACTCCCTTCATATAGGCAGTCTAGTACCGTTGCTGACCTTGAAGAGGTTTCAGGCGGCAGGGCATAAACCAATTGCACTGGTTGGCGGTGCCACGGGGCTGATTGGTGACCCTTCTTTTAAGGCTCAGGAGCGCAGTTTGAATACCCCCGATATTGTTGCGGGTTGGGTAGACAAGCTGAAAAGCCAGGTTTCCCAATTTATCAATTTCGATTGTGGGGAAAATAGTGCCATTGTCTCCAATAACCTCGACTGGACTCGCGACCTCAATGTGCTCGATTTCTTGCGCGATGTCGGCAAGCATTTCTCTGTTAACAATATGGTTAACAAAGAGTCCGTTAAGCAGCGTATCCAGCGTGA
>NZ_CP174313.1:3350000-3460000 GCF_052467505.1 Microbulbifer maximicatervae (SeqCode) | reverse complement strand
TTTAAGGTTGTAGGCTGGGGACTTAGGCAAATCCGGGTCCCTAAGGCTGAGAACTGATGACGAAGCCCACTTAGTGGGTGAAGTGGTTGATGCCCTGCTTCCAGGAAAAACTTCTAAGCTTCAGGTAATAGTGAATCGTACTCTAAACCGACACAGGTGGTCAGGTAGAGAATACCAAGGCGCTTGAGAGAACTCTGGTGAAGGAACTAGGCAAAATGGTACCGTAACTTCGGGAGAAGGTACGCCGGTTTTGGTGATGGGACTTGCTCCCTAAGCTGAGGCCGGTCGAAGTGACCAGGTGGCTGCGACTGTTTATTAAAAACATAGCACTCTGCAAACTCGTAAGAGGACGTATAGGGTGTGACGCCTGCCCGGTGCCGGAAGGTTAATTGATGGGGTTAGCTTCGGCGAAGCTCTTGATCGAAGCCCCGGTAAACGGCGGCCGTAACTATAACGGTCCTAAGGTAGCGAAATTCCTTGTCGGGTAAGTTCCGACCTGCACGAATGGCGTAACGATGGCCACGCTGTCTCCACCAGAGACTCAGTGAAATTGAAATCGCTGTTAAGATGCAGTGTACCCGCGGCTAGACGGAAAGACCCCGTGAACCTTTACTACAGCTTTGCACTGAACTTTGAGCCTATTTGTGTAGGATAGGTGGGAGGCTTTGAAGCAGCGACGCTAGTTGTTGTGGAGCCGTCCTTGAAATACCACCCTGGTATGTTTGAGGTTCTAACTCTGGTCCGTTATCCGGATCGAGGACAGTGTATGGTGGGTAGTTTGACTGGGGCGGTCTCCTCCCAAAGAGTAACGGAGGAGTACGAAGGTGCACTCAGCATGGTCGGAAATCATGCAATGAGCATAATGGTATAAGTGCGCTTGACTGCGAGACAGACATGTCGAGCAGGTACGAAAGTAGGTCATAGTGATCCGGTGGTTCTGTATGGAAGGGCCATCGCTCAACGGATAAAAGGTACTCCGGGGATAACAGGCTGATACCGCCCAAGAGTTCACATCGACGGCGGTGTTTGGCACCTCGATGTCGGCTCATCACATCCTGGGGCTGAAGCCGGTCCCAAGGGTATGGCTGTTCGCCATTTAAAGTGGTACGCGAGCTGGGTTTAGAACGTCGTGAGACAGTTCGGTCCCTATCTGCCGTGGGCGTTGGAGATTTGAGAAGAGTTGCTCCTAGTACGAGAGGACCGGAGTGAACGAACCTCTGGTGTTCCGGTTGTCACGCCAGTGGCATTGCCGGGTAGCTATGTTCGGACGGGATAACCGCTGAAAGCATCTAAGCGGGAAGCCTCCTTCAAGATAAGATCTCCCTGAGGCCTTGAGCCTCCTGAAGGGCCGTGGAAGACTACCACGTTGATAGGCTGGGTGTGGAAGCGTTGTGAGGCGTTGAGCTAACCAGTACTAATTGCCCGTGCGGCTTGACCATACAACAGAGATGGTTACTAACGACTAGCTAAGCTAGCGGATTGTGAGTTAGAGACATACGATCGCTTGCGGTGTATTACTACAGATTGTTTTACCGACTTATTTGGGGTTATCGCCGGTCAATAATGACCGAGGCAAACAGCGATAACACGGCAGGCCAAGCACTTTGCTTATAAGACCAATGCCAACCCAAGCCAGTTTGCCTGACGACAATAGAGTTGTGGAACCACCTGATCCCTTGCCGAACTCAGAAGTGAAACGCAACATCGCCGATGGTAGTGTGGGGCTTCCCCATGTGAGAGTAGGTCATCGTCAGGCTTCTAATCCGAAAAGGGCCACCCAATAGGGTGGCCCTTTTTTTATGGCTGAAAATATTTAAAAAAACAAAAACAAAAGCTAAAAAAATAAGAGAGAGAAAGCAGAAAATACTTAGTAAAAATTAAATAGAAAAAATAAAAGTAATTCTGAAAAACTTTAATGCTCCACTTTCTCTTAAAAAGTCAGTCAGTAAATAAAAAAGAAAAAGCTAAAATTACCTGAGTACCTTAAACAGACGCTCTCCTAAAAAGCCTATAAAAATAGGTCTTTACCGACCTCCGTAGCAAACGCCTTTGCGTTCACTCAAAAAATAATCCAACAAAAATAACCCTCGTAAATACCAGAAAAGTACCCATACCACTCCCGCCAAAAATTAAAATTAGCCCATAAAAATATCGGTGATTTTTTAGTCTCTGCAGTAATCCCCTGTAACCACGGGGCCTGTAGCCCGTTTATTAAAGTTATGCACAACTCTATCCAGACTTTCTGTTAGTAACCTCTGGCTGTGGAAATCCGTGCAAAAAGTGCTGCTTTTTTACCCGCCTTCAATAGAGCCAAGCAACCACGGGGCTGGCCGGGGATATCCAAGAGTTATACACAGCTCTATCCATGGTTTCTGTTGGTAACAAAGACGCCATAAAACGGACATCAGTTATTAACAGTGTTATGAGCGATAAATCTGTGGATTACTGCGGCTGATTGGTACGCCAGTATGCGAGAGAAGAAAAATTTGGGGATAAAAAAAGCCCCACCAGGTGGGGCTTGGGTGGGCTAGCAAGCAAAGGCGTTATCTGGAACGAGCTCAAAGTTCATATCATTCAAACTGAGGTCTTCCAGTGGAACCAGCTCGGCAGGGAGAGCAAAGCGTCGTGCGGCATTGTTCTGGTGCCAATCCAATACTTCAATGTCTGCTAACTCTTCTTGCTGTAGATCTTGTAAAAAGGTCTTCAGCTCAGTGGTGCTCGCAGTAATTAGCGACTGGTAGTCGTAGGTTCCCAATAGTTTAACGAAGCGGTATTCATCCGTGGCATCTTCAATACGCAGCCAGGCCTGCCCATTGGAATTACCATCCTCGCCGAGAATAACCGGACCTTGATCATCGTCGAATACTGGAATGAGCTGATAACCGGGAACAGGTAGTATTGTCCCCACCCATACCCAACCAGAGAGGCTGGTGCGGCTTAATTGCCATTCACAGAGCCATACCGTCTGATCATCGTCTATGCGAAATTCCCGGTACTCCCTTTGGCTTAAATAGTTGTCAAAGCTGACTTCGGCATTGGGGTTATCTTTACGAAAACTATGAAGCTGTTGTGTCATTTCATAGTTTACTTCCCAGTGCTTTTTCAAGCGCCACTGCATTGGGTATTGGCCCCATTCAACGATATATTCTTCGTGCTCGCGAACAGTTTCGACTACGCGCCAAAAGGCGCCGTCAATAAGAATGCAGGTATCCCCGAGCTTGCAGCCCGGAGCAATGATGCTGCATTCAGGTGAGGCTTCGGATGCACTCACTAAGTGTTCGCTACGCCCTTCAATAACGTCATACCAGGGAAATCCGTGACGCAATGGCGGCGGGAATGCCAATGGCGGCCGGCCGCCAAGTAATCGTCGGAAGAGAACCGATTTTTCAATTTCAAGATCAGAAAGTGTATAGCCTTCCTGTTGTGTGATTTGGCCCCAGGCAAAGGCGGCTCGGATTAGGTGTTTTTCTCGGTCTGAAAAGCTCATGGGTGCAATCATGGGCAAGTAAATAAGAAACCATACCACTGTGCAGGGGTGGGTGCTAATGCAAATGCAATTATCTGTCTTTTGTTGAATGGCGACATGTTGAAAATGGTTCGATACACTGGCTGGGATAAATTAGATGGATAGGGAGTTGTCAGTGGTTTGGATACAGAGGTTTGCGATCTTCGCGATCGGCTTGTTTATAGGGCTATCTCCAGCAGTTGCAGAGGAGAGAGAAGAGAGTAACTTCTCGCCCTGCTACCTGGACGGCTGGAGCCATGCTCTGCACTGTACAAAGATACCGGTTGGTGAAGGAGAAGCTGCAGTAGATCTAGCGGTAACGATAGCCCCAGCAGTTAATGACATTGGACTGGAGCCACTTTATTTACTGGCCGGTGGCCCCGGCCAGGCAGCCAGTTATCTGACCCCAATTCTAAATGCCTTATATAAAGTCAATCAGAGTAGGGCGATCGTTCTTGTCGATAGGCGCGGCTCGGGTTACTCGGCTGCATTTGATTGTGGGATCGACGGAGAAGTCCATATGGATCTGGAGGCGGTCACCGATCAATTCTCAACTTGCTACCTTGAAAACTCTTCCTTTGCGAAAGCCCTGCATAGCCGTCAAGCGGTTGATGATCTGGAGGAAGTGCGCCTCCAGTTGAGGCATAAAAAAATTGCTTTGTGGGGAGGTTCTTGGGGAACTCGCACAGCGCTTCTTTACCAGCAATGGTATCCCGAAAGTTTGAGTGTCCTGATCCTGGATGCCGTAGCCCCGATTGATTCAAAAGTTTTTCTTACTGCGCAAGCTGCTGAAAAGGCGCTGCTAAAATTGGAGAAAGACTGCAGTCAGGATCCGGTGTGCTCCGAATTTGGCGATTGGAGATCTGACCTGGATAGCTTGCTTAGGGACTGGGATGGAAGAGCATCGAATTTCCCGGACCCCCACTCTGGTCGCACAATGGAAACAAGTGTTCCCCGGAGCTTCATACAAAACCTGATAAGGACCGCGCTCTACACACCTGAAATGGCAGCGCAGTTACCATACGCTATTAGCCAGGCTGAGGAAGGTAATTATTTGCCGCTATCGGGATTGGCTGGACTTTTATCTGATGATGGAAGTATGTCTATGGGGCTCACCTTATCAGTTGCTTGCGCTGAAGAGTTAAATCGCACTACAGAGGAAGAGCTGGCTGCAGATATTCGCAATAGCTTTTTAGGTGATGCTTTTTTTGAGATTTTTGCTGAGGGTTGCAAGGTGTGGCCCGTATCTCCTATCACTTACGAAGTCCCGGAAGAAAGAAATCATCCTGTGTTAATTATTTCCGGGGAGGCTGACCCTATTACCCCACATTATTATGCTGAACAAAGCTTGGGGTATCTTTCAGAATTAACACAGGTAGTGGTTCCAGGTGGTGGGCATATCAATAGTATGCGCGGTTGTATACCAAAGCTAATAGATGATTTTCTAAAATCTCCACTTGCTTCTTTAGATAGTGATTGTATTGCGGATATTCAAAGACCACCTTTTATGGCGGGTGCTTTTGGACCTGAAATTGATAAAGCGGTATCCAGTGAGTTGCTATCGAGCCAAGGGGATAACAAATGATTGCTGTTAAATCTATTCACAAGCAATTCTCTGGAAAGAAAGTACTCAAAGACCTGAACTTCAATATACCTGATGGCCAAATAACCGCTTTGCTGGGGGCTAATGGAGCCGGTAAAACTACTTGCCTGAGAATTATAGCGGGGTTGGTAAAACCGGATGAAGGTACAGTATTTGTTAGTGGGCTTAATGTGGCCGAAAAGCCATTAGAAATAAAGCGGCAATTGGGCGTTGTCGGCGATCGTGAAGGCTTGTATGAACGACTTACTGTAGCGGAGTACTTATCATTTTTTGCCAGTGCGCAAGGATTATTTGGGGCAGAGCTTAAGCGCGCATTGAATTCTGTTCGAGAAGAGCTGGAATTAGAAGATTTGTGGCAACGTCGGACAAAAGGCTTTTCCCAGGGGGAGAGAATGAAAGTGTCGCTGGCGCGGGCACTAGTCCACCGGCCTACGCATTTGATACTAGATGAACCGACTCGCGGTCTTGATGTCCTTGCAGCGAGACTGCTGCGGAAAACACTTCTGCGGTTGCGCTCTGAGGGCGTAGCCATTTTATTTTCCAGCCATATTATGGCTGAAGTCACTGAGTTGTCAGATAGAGTGTTGGTGATGGCTAACGGTGCTATTGTCGACAGTGGTACCCCAGATGAGCTTGTAGAGCGCACAGGCTGTAAAAACCTGGAAGATAGTTTTGTCACTCTGGCTTACGGGGTTAAAGGGGAGGTGATGGCATGAAATTTTTAAACCTATTATTTACTCCCGCCATGTCTGCTCTTTTGAAAAAGGAGTTATTAGAGGTTTGGCGTGACCGGCGAGCACTGTATTTATCGTTGTTTTTTGCCATTTTATTTCCCGGAATGATCGCATCAATGACTCTGTTTATGTTTAAGTCCCAAGGAGAGAGGACATTTCAGCTAGCGTTGTTAGGCGGTCAGGATTTACCAGTATTGGAGCAGCAGCTGAGTAAAGGGCGGGTGGAACTGGATAGCCTGTCAGAAGGGGACCCGATGGCTTTACTTGATGAAGGTTACGATGCAGTTGTGAAAATTGACGAAGGCTTTTCTACCGATTATCGCAATTTCCGCAGCCCCAAGATTTATTTGTATGTTGATAGCTCCGATCGTTTCAGCGGGCAAGGCGCGAGCCATGTTCAACAAAAGCTGGGTGAGCTACAACAGCTCGTTATTCAACAAAGAATGGTCGCTAGGGGAGTCCCACTAAAAACAATGGCACCCTGGCAAGTACAGGTCAGGGATGTCAGTACCCCCTCTACCCGCAGTGCCTGGATTGTTGGTTCAATACCGGCACTCCTGATAATGACGCTGTTTATAGGTTGCTTGTCCTCGTCCATTGATGCCTCTGCCGGTGAGCGGGAGAGAATGAGTTTTGAGGTATTGCTGCAACAACCTCTGGCCGCCTGGCAGGTGGTCCTGGCCAAGGTGCTCGCTGTAGCCAGTATCAGTTGGTTATCTTCTATTCTTGCGTTAGTTTCGCTAATGGCTGTTTTTCCATTTTTGCCCTTGGCTGAAATGGGGATACAACATGCAACTACGCTAAGTGGAATGGTCGCTATGGCGCTTGCCCTGCTGCCATTGGCTCTATTGGTTGCTGTACTGCAAATATTGTTAGCGTTGCGTTCCCAGTCATTTAAAGATGCTCAAACTCAATTGAGTATATTGCAGATTTTACCTGTCACTATGTTGTTAATATTGGATATGTCATCCATAGAGCTAGAGGAACCTGTCTGGCAGTTGGTCCCGCTGGTCGCGCAACAGCAGTGGTTTAAGGCTCTACTGGTTGGGGATACGGTCTCCATATCACTAATGATCGCTGGCTCACTGGTCAGCCTTTTGTTGGTTGTTGGGTGTATATTAGGCGGTGCCCGAGCGCTGCAGCGAGAGAGTCTGCTCGGAGCTACCTAGCTTACTGATTTAGAGAGTTGTACTGGTATGAGTGACTTTCGTGAAGGGTTATTAAGTATCAACCTGAGGTCTATAGCAGATAACTATCAGGATCTGGCTAATCGCTTGAAAGCCGGCACCCGGTGCGGTGCTGTGGTTAAAGCGGATGCTTACGGCTTGGGAATGGCTCATGTTGCACCGGCGCTATACGCTCAGGGATGCCGCGATTTCTTTGTGGCCACCCAAGTCGAGGGGGAGCGCTTGCGCAGTGACCTCGGCAACGATGTGAATATAGTCATTTTTACCGGTGTCAGGCCTGGTGCTGAACTAGAGTGCGCTCGCGCGGGTTTGATCCCCACATTGTTTACTCTGGATCAATTGAAGAGCTGGGTTGAAATCTGCGAGAAAGCTCAGTTGGAGGCCCCTTGCGCCGTAAAAATTGATACCGGCATGACTCGGCTGGGATTGACCCCAGATGAGTTCGAATTGCTGCTGAAGGACCGCCCTCTCTTGGAGTCCGCCGATGTTCGGATGTTCTTCAGTCATCTTGCCTGTGCAGATCAGCCCCAGCATCCGCATAACAAGCTTCAGTTGAACGAGTTTAAGACCGCGGGCGATCGCTTGCGGGAACTGTGCCCGGATATTCAGCTCAGCCTTGCGAACTCATCCGGCATCTTTTTGGGTGAGGACTATCACTTTGATATTGCCCGACCGGGCTCCGCACTATACGGCCTTAACCCTGTCCCTGAGGCTGAAAACCCGATGCGTCCAACGGTGACTTTGGGCTTGCCAATTGTCCAAAAGCGCTATGTCAGTCAGTCCCGGTCTGTGGGGTATGGTGCGACCCAGGAAGTTCCCGGAGATAGTTGGCTTGCGGTAGCTCGGGGTGGATATGCCGATGGCATTATACGAGCCCAAGGGGGGCGGGGGCGCGGATGGGGGCACGGCCGCCCTCTGCCAATTGTCGGGCGTATATCAATGGACTCTACCACTTTCGATATTTCGGGTCTCAGCGAAGAGGAGCGGGACTCCCTTCAGTCGATCGAGATTCTCAATGACCAGCTTACGGTGGATGAGGTCGCTGGGTATGCCGGGACTATCGGTTATGAAGTCCTGACGAGCCTCGGGCATCGCTATGGCCGCCATTATGTAAAAGGTTGAACAAATTGCAGGACGTCGCCGCAAAAACACCATTAGAACAGCTTCGCCCGGTGCTGGAGCTGCTGGCGGATGGGGAAATACACTCGGGAGAATCCCTCGGGAATGCGCTTGGTGTCAGCCGAGCCGCTGTTTGGAAACAACTACAAAAGCTCGAGAGCTACGGCCTGACGCTTGAGTCTGCTAAGGGGCGAGGTTATCGCTTGCCGGGAGGTCTCGACTTGCTATCTGCGCAGACTGTTACCGCTCAGCTGGATGATTCAGCCCGAGCGCTACTGCGCGAGTTGCGGGTTTTTGATGAATTGAGTTCAACGAACTCGCTGTTACTGGAACGTTTTGAAGAAGGTAAGGGGCATGCTGTAGCGATTCTCGCCGAGCGGCAAAGTGCCGGTCGGGGTCGCCGTGGTCGCAATTGGGTCAGCCCGTATGCCACAAGTATCAGCCTCTCAGTGGGCTGGGAGTTTAATGGTGGTGTACTAAGCCTGGAGGGGTTGAGTCTTGCCGTCGGTGTTGCTGTGGCAAAAGCGCTCGAGCGTTTTTCTGTACCGGGCGTGCGCCTGAAGTGGCCAAATGATGTGTGGTGCCAGGGCCGTAAATTGGCCGGTGTATTACTTGAGCTAAAAGGGGATTTAACCGATCGCTGTTCAGTGGTTATCGGTATCGGGTTGAATAATGGTCTCAATGCAAAGACAGCTGAGGAGATTGATCAACCATGGGCAGATCTCCAGCAAGTCCGTCCTGGTATTGGCCGCAGTGAATTAACTGCGGCGATACTCAGCGAGCTGTTACCGATGCTGGAAACTTACCCGGAAGGGGGCTTCGCCGCTTACCGGGAATCGTGGTCAACCCTAGACCAGTTTGCCGGGCAGCCAGTTCAGTTGCGGTCAGGTAATTTGAGCTGGGAAGGTGTTGCGGCCGGTGTCGATGAAAAAGGAGCCTTGTTACTCGACACTGATAAAGGGCAAAAGTCATTTCATGGGGGGGAAATCTCGTTGCGGGGGCAGGTGTGATTCTAGAGCTGGATGTCGGCAATACACGGGGTAAGTGGCGCTACCTGGTCGAAGGCGAGGTGATAGCCCGTGGTGATATCGAAACTGGGCAGTTGCGCCAGCAGGTTTTGCCTGAGGGTTGGGCAGACTTAACCCCCTACCGTTTTCGGGTAGTGAATGTCGCCGGTCCCGTTGTTGCTGAATTCTTGAGTCAGGTGGCCCGAGACCTGTTCACACTGGAGGCTGAATTCTCGGCAGTAGCGCCCCAATGTGCCGGCGTTATCTGTGGGTATGAAGACCACTCCGCCCTGGGGGTGGATCGGTGGCTGGCAATGTTGGCGGCCTACCAGCAATCTCCCCGAGCATCATTAATTGTGGATTGCGGCAGTGCGGTCACCTTAGATTTGCTGGACAATAGCGGGCGCCACATTGGGGGATATATCGTTCCCGGTTTCGGATTGATGAATCGCGTTCTCAGTGTCGATACTCATGCAGCAAAGAGTCGTGAGGCACTGGCCCTGACAAAAACATTGGGCGCGGGACGCAATACCAATGAGGCGATAAACCGTGGCCTCTTGCTGATGGTGTTGGGTGCGGTTGATCGAGCAATGGAAGAATTGCAGGTCCAATCCGGTTCCCCCCCTTTATTGTGGTTAACCGGTGGAGATGCGCAGTTGCTCTCCGCAGTTTACCAGCACGAACATCGCCTGGTTCCCGATTTGGTGATGGATGGGTTGGCCCTTAGTAATCCATAAAAATTTACTCTGTTATGCGCTGGATAGCCCTTTCTTTAGTCGCCCTGAACGCTGTGCTTTTTGCCTGGTATATGTTGGTAGCGCCGTCTCCGCAGTTAAGTAGCGGCAAGAGCCCGATCCCTCACGAGTCGGAGGGAAAGAAAATTACCCTCGTTAGCGAAATATCCCCTGAAGAGCTGCCTGCTCCAGAGAAGGCCGGGGCACTGAGCAAGGAGTCCTTTGAGGTTGAGCAGCTTTGTACGCTGTTGGGGCCTTTCGCGGAGGAGTACCAGGGCGAGGATCTCTTGCAGCGAATCCGGTCCCTTCAGGTTAAAGCCGAGCTGCGTGATATAGAAATGCAGGGGCAGATGCGCTACTGGGTATATCTGCCGCCACTGAGTTCGAGGCGGGAGGCCTACAACCGCTTGCGTGAACTACAGTCTCAGGGGATCGACAGCTATGTCATTCCCAAAGGCGCATTGGAAAATGGCATTTCATTTGGGATTTTCAGTGAGCGAGCCCGAGCTGAGTCCCATACCAGCGTTTTGAAGGAGAGGGGGGTTACCGCGCAGTTCAAGGAGGAGCCGCAAACCTATATGGAGCGGTGGATAGTTATGCCCCCTGGCAGCACAGAAAGTCTTGCAGAAGAATTTTGGCGACAACTGCAAAGTGAATACCCGGATCTGGATCGGCGCCCAAATCTTTGTTCTGAAGTGCTTGGCTAACAAAAAAGCAGATTTATCAGAAAACCATCAGGTGGCGTCTCGAATCGCTGTTTTTTTCAACAAGTTGGAATAGGCGACATAAAAAATATGATTTATCTGCAAAAAGGGTGTTGCGTGTCGAGATAAGTTCCCATAGAATCCCGCCTCCATTGACGAGGGTGACTTAACAACTTCGGCAATGAACGGGATAGGGCTGGCGTAGCTCAGTTGGTAGAGCAGCTGACTTGTAATCAGCCGGTCGGGGGTTCGACTCCTCTCGCCAGCTCCATTTTCATCCCGTTGCTGTCAAAATTAGGTTTCGCTGCTAAGTATGTGAAATTTAAAGAAAAATTGTTGACAGCGCAGCGAGATGTGTAGACAATGCACACCGCTTTGAGCAGGGGTTCCCGAGTGGCCAAAGGGATCAGACTGTAAATCTGACGCGAAAGCTTCGGTGGTTCGAATCCACCCCCCTGCACCATATTACATCTTAGGGTGTTGCGCGAAATCGAAGGGTTTCGCATGGAGGTCCCGAAAGCGGGCATAGTTCAATGGTAGAACCTCAGCCTTCCAAGCTGATGATGCGGGTTCGATCCCCGCTGCCCGCTCCAAGTTTTGGGGTTGGTTGGAATGCTCTCCAGGGTGCAACATTTTAAGATGCCGTTATCGGTAAGATTTTAGCTCATGTAGCTCAGGGGTAGAGCACACCCTTGGTAAGGGTGAGGTCGGCGGTTCAAATCCGCCCATGAGCTCCATTTTATATGACCGCAAGGGTGAAAGCTCTTGCGGTTGTTTGTGTCCGGGGTCGGATTTTCCGGGTCGGATGTGCATGTTCTGGACGTGGGTGGTGCCGTTATCGGCTCGCCTATATATAGGAGGCTGCAATGGCAAAAGAAAAGTTTGAACGTTCCAAGCCCCACGTGAACGTGGGCACCATCGGTCACGTTGACCACGGTAAAACCACCCTGACCGCTGCTCTGACCCGCGTATGTGCGGAAGTTTGGGGTGGTGACGCTGTTGCTTTCGACGGTATCGACAATGCACCGGAAGAGCGTGAGCGCGGTATCACCATCGCTACTTCTCACGTTGAGTACGAGTCCCCGACTCGCCACTACGCTCACGTAGATTGCCCGGGACACGCCGACTACGTTAAGAACATGATCACCGGTGCTGCTCAGATGGACGGCGCTATCCTGGTATGTTCCGCAGCTGACGGCCCCATGCCTCAGACTCGTGAGCACATCCTGCTTTCCCGTCAGGTAGGTGTACCTTACATCGTTGTATTCCTGAACAAAGCGGACATGGTAGACGACGAAGAGCTGCTCGAGCTGGTAGAAATGGAGGTTCGCGAACTTCTGGACCAGTACGAGTTCCCAGGTGACGACACTCCAATCATCGTTGGTTCCGCTCTGATGGCCCTGAACGGCGAAGACGACAACGAAATGGGTACTACCGCTGTTAAGAAGCTGGTAGAGACTCTGGACGAGTACATCCCTGAGCCAGAGCGCGCTGTAGATCAGCCGTTCCTGATGCCGATCGAAGACGTATTCTCTATCTCTGGCCGTGGTACTGTTGTAACTGGTCGTGTAGAGCGCGGTGTGATCAACACTGGCGACGAGATCGAAATCGTTGGTATCAAAGAAACCACTACTACTACCTGTACTGGTGTTGAAATGTTCCGCAAGCTGCTCGACGAAGGTCGTGCTGGTGAGAACATCGGCGCACTGCTGCGCGGCACCAAGCGTGACGAAGTGGAGCGTGGTCAGGTACTGGCTAAACCGGGCTCCATCACTCCGCACACCAAGTTCGAAGCGGAAGTGTATGTACTGTCCAAGGACGAAGGTGGTCGTCACACCCCGTTCTTCAAAGGCTACCGTCCTCAGTTCTACTTCCGTACTACCGACGTAACTGGTGCGGTAGAGCTGCCGGAAGGTACTGAAATGGTAATGCCGGGCGACAACATTCAAATGGTTGTTACCCTGATCGCTCCGATCGCCATGGAAGACGGCCTGCGCTTCGCTATCCGCGAAGGTGGTCGTACCGTAGGTGCGGGCGTTGTTGCTAAGATCATTGAGTAATCTTTGATTTCTGCATCACAATATTCTATGTGGTGCACCAGGTGGGAGAGTTCCTGTAGCTCTCTCATCTTTGAGTGCGAAAGTGCTCACACTGTACAGGCCAGTAGTTCAATTGGTAGAGCACCGGTCTCCAAAACCGGGTGTTGGGGGTTCGAGTCCCTCCTGGCCTGCCATTTTTAATCACTCCGCTTAGATAAGCTTAGGGGTGTCGCAAAACCCTACTTGTCAGTGGGGCTTTTGTGTTTATGAGCGCTAAAAGATTATCTATAGTGCGCTAAGGGCTTCTTATATGAATGCTAAAACAGAAGCGAAAACCTTTCGTCTTGACGGTCTGAAGTGGTTGTTAATAGTGCTGCTGGTGGGCGGTGCTGTTGCAGGCAATTCATATTACGCCGAATTCCCTTTGTTTTACCGAGTGTTGGCAGTAACTGCCATCTGTCTGGTAGCTCTGGTTGTGGCTGTAAATACCGCCAAAGGCAATGCGTTGTGGCAACTGTTGCGCGAAGCGCAAACTGAAGTCAGGCGTGTGGTTTGGCCGACCCGCCAAGAAGCAACCCAGACCACAGCGATTGTGGTTGTTTTCGTGTTGATTATGGCGCTTATCTTGTGGGCGCTTGATTCGGCTCTGGGTTGGGCGGCTTCCAAATTTATCGGCTAAAGGTTGATACATGTCAAAGAATTGGTATGTGGTCCAGGCTTACTCGGGCTATGAGAAGCGTGTCGCCAGCTCCCTGAAAGAGCGCATTGAGCTGAACGAAATGGACCACCTGTTTGGTGAAGTCCTGGTTCCCACGGAAGAAGTGGTTGAAATGCGCGCAGGGCAAAAGCGTAAGAGTGAGCGCAAGTTTTTCCCGGGCTATGTCCTGGTAGAAATGGAATTGAATGACGATACCTGGCACTTGGTGAAAGAAACTCCCCGAGTACTGGGTTTTATCGGCGGTAAGGCGGATAAGCCAGCCCCGATCACTGACCGCGAAGCGCAGGCTATCCTGAATCGCATCGACGATTCCGCCGATAAGCCCAAGCCCAAGACTCTGTTTGAGCCTGGTGAAATGGTTCGAGTTATCGACGGTCCGTTTAATGATTTCAACGGTGTGGTTGAAGAGGTTAACTACGAGAAGAGTCGCTTGCGAGTGGCTGTGTTGATCTTCGGACGTTCCACCCCGGTTGAACTGGAGTTCAGTCAGGTAGAGAAGACCTGATTCCAGTATAAATTTTTTGCCCCCTTTCGCCGTGAGGTGGAAGGGGGTTTTCGCGTCCCCGAAAAATGAGTTTTCATTTCGGGGTTCGGGGAGCTTGCCCTTAAACCTTATGGCTGAGTGGCGGGCGTTAATACCCAACTAGAGGAGAGCTGTAATGGCTAAGAAAGTAGAAGCTTATATCAAGCTGCAAGTTAAGGCCGGTCAGGCCAACCCGAGTCCGCCCGTTGGTCCCGCACTGGGTCAGCACGGTGTGAACATCATGGAATTCTGTAAGGCGTTCAACGCCCAGACCCAGAGCCTCGAGCCAGGTCTGCCAGTTCCAGTTGTAATCTCTGTATACAACGACCGCTCTTTCACCTTCATCATGAAGTCGCCGCCCGCCGCTGTACTGCTGCGCAAGGCTGCCAAGATCAAGAGCGGTTCCGGTCGTCCGAACACTGAGAAAGTGGGTAAAGTAACCCGCGCTCAGCTGGAAGAGATCGTAGAAATGAAGAAAGCAGACCTGACTGCATCCGACTTGGACGCGGCCGTGCGCACTATCGCCGGTTCCGCTCGCAGCGCCGGTATCGAAGTGGAGGGTCTCTAAGTGGCTAAATTGAGCAAGCGTCAGCGCGTAATCGCTGAAAAAGTTGAAGCTGGTAAAGCTTACGGCATGGAAGAAGCCGTAGCTCTGTTGAAGGAGCTGTCCAACGTTAAGTTTGCAGAAACTGTAGACGCTTCTGTAAACCTGGGCATCGACCCACGTAAATCCGACCAGGCTGTTCGCGGTGCAACTACTCTGCCGCACGGTACTGGTAAAGAAGTTCGCGTAGCTGTTTTCACCCAGGGTGCTAACGCTGACGCCGCTAAAGAAGCGGGCGCTGACTTGATCGGTATGGACGAGCTGGCTGCCGACGTTAAAGCAGGCAAGATGGACTTCGACGTAGTAATCGCTTCCCCCGATGCGATGCGCGTTGTAGGTCAACTGGGTCAAATCCTCGGCCCGCGCGGCCTGATGCCGAACCCGAAGACTGGCACCGTAACTCCAGACGTTGCTACTGCGGTTAAAAATGCCAAAGCTGGTCAGGTGCGTTTCCGCGCTGACAAAGGCGGCATTATCCACGGTGGTATCGGTAAAGTGGCTTTCGATGCGAACTCTCTGAAAGAGAACCTGGAAGCTCTGGTTGCCGACCTGAAGAAAGCCAAGCCGGCTTCTGCAAAAGGTGTATATCTGAAGAAGATCACCCTGAGCACCACTATGGGCCCGGGTCTGGTTATCGATCAGTCTTCCCTGAATATCTAAATATCACTGCGGGGTGTGATCACCTCTCAGTAAATCGAACTTTGGGGTCCACCTGAATGCTTCGGCAGAAGGTGGGCCGTCAAAGACCGTAGGTGTCAGGTGCGTTGAGGTTTAACGTGCCTGGCTTAATCCGAACTTCGGCCAGGTTGGCCATTGCGAGGTTCGAGCCTACGCAGACGGTGTCGCCCAAACCAGTATTTTTACTGGATTTGAGCTTTATGCACCGGAACGGATCGGACGTTTAAGTCCGGTTTTTTTCAAATCCAGGAGTGACACTATGGCTATTGGACTCGAAGACAAGAAAGCGATTGTCGCAGATGTCCAGCAAGCTGCTGAAGGTGCTCTGTCTGCGGTTGTTGCGGATTCCCGCGGCGTAACCGTGAATGACATGACCACTCTGCGCAAAGAGGCTCGCGAGAACGGCGTTTGGTTGAAAGTCGTCCGCAACACTCTGGCGCGTCGCGCTCTGGCAGGTACCGAATACGAATGTCTGACTGACAAATTCGTAGGTCCTAGCATCATTGCATTCTCTAACGAACACCCAGGTGCCGGCGCGCGCATCCTGAGCCAGTTCGCTAAAGGCAATGACAAGCTGGAACTGAAAGGTGCTGCCTTCGAAGGCGCGATCACCGACGTCGCATTGTTGGCAAGCCTGCCGACTTACGACGAGGCGATCGCCAAGCTGATGAGCGTGTTGAAAGAAGCATCTGCTGGCAAGCTGGTTCGCACTATTGCGGCCGTTCGCGACCAAAAAGAGCAGGAAGCTGCGTAATTTTTTCGCTAGAGCGAATCGCAGTTTCAAAACGAAATACGAGCAGCTACTGCTCAAACCAATTCAGGTACTGAATCATGTCTCTGACTAAAGAAGATATCATCAATGCTGTTGCCGAAATGTCCGTTAAGGATGTTGTTGAGCTGATCGAAGCAATGGAAGAGAAATTCGGCGTAACTGCTGCTGCAGCAGTTGTTGCTGGCCCGGCTGGTGGCGAAGCTGCCGCTGAAGAGAAAGACTCTTTCGACGTAATCCTGACCTCCCCAGGCGACAAGAAAGTGAACGTGATCAAAGTTGTTCGCGGCATCACTGGCCTGGGCTTGAAAGAAGCTAAAGGTCTGGTAGACGGCGCTCCGAGCCCGCTGAAAGAAGGCGTAAGCAAAGACGAAGCTGAAGCAGCTAAGAAAGAGCTGGAAGAAGCTGGCGCAGTTGTAGAACTGAAGTAATTCGGTTCTTGCGTCTCCCGCTAGCTGTCGCGTAAAGCGGCGGGTAGCGGTAAGGCTGGTGGACTTTTGTCCGCCGGCCTTTTTGCCGTTTGCGGTACTGAGGTTTTTACCGGTGCCGGCGGAATTGAAAAACCGTGGCAAACCTCATTTAACCATAGCGCAGTAGCGCTACCCAAAAGCAAGCGGAGAGGTTTCTGGCCAGTGCAGGCAAGTTGCATTGACCAGAGGCTTCTCGCCCGGAGGGGCTCTGGACTGGAGTCCCACGAAGTCTTGTCACTGATCAAGCTGGGGAATTTGAATGGCTTACTCATATACTGAGAAAAAACGTATCCGCAAGGATTTTGGCAAACTGCCTAAGGTCATGGATGTGCCCTTTCTGCTTGCGATACAGCTCGATTCTTATCGCAACTTTACACAGGCCGACAAGCGCCCCGACGACCGTATGGACGTTGGCCTGCAAGCGGCGTTTAAATCTGTATTTCCGATTGTCAGCTATTCCGGCAATGCCGCCCTGGAGTACGTAAGTTATACGCTGGGTAAGCCCGCTTTTGACGTTAAGGAATGTACCCTGCGCGGCGTAACCTATGCATGTCCGCTGCGCGTGCGTGTGCGTCTGATTATTTACGATAAAGAATCTGCGAATAAGTCCATTAAGGACATTAAAGAGCAGGAAGTTTACATGGGCGAGATTCCGCTCATGACCGACAACGGTACCTTCGTAATCAATGGTACCGAGCGCGTTATCGTATCCCAGCTGCACCGTTCCCCGGGTGTATTCTTCGATCACGACAAAGGCAAGACTCACTCTTCCGGTAAGCTGTTGTACGCCGCGCGTGTCATCCCCTACCGTGGCTCATGGCTGGACTTCGAGTTCGATCCGAAAGACCTGGTATTCGTTCGTATCGATCGTCGCCGTAAATTGCCAGCGACTATTCTGCTGCGCGCCCTGGGTTACACCTCCCAGGAAATGCTGGAAATGTTCTTCGAGACCAGCACCTTTGAGTTGTTGGAAGACCGTGTCAGCCTGGAGCTGATTCCATCCCGCCTGCGCGGTGATGTTGCTTCCTTTGACATCAAAGATGGTCAGGGCAAGGTGATTGTCGAAGAGGGTCGCCGTATTACCCCGCGTCATATCCGCCAGTTGGAAAAGGCCGGCGTAGAAAAGCTGGAAGCACCGCTTGAGTACCTGTTTGGCCGTGTACTGGCGAACGACATCATCGATGAGTCCACCGGTGAGATCGCGATCGACTGTAATACCGAGATTACTGATGAAGTAATCGCCAAGCTGCGTGTACTGAACGTTAAGAGTTTCCAAACCCTGTACACCAACGATCTGGATCGCGGTCCGTTTATCTCCGACACCCTGCGTGCAGAGCCGTCTCGCACTGTGTTGGAAGCGCTGGTAGAGATCTACCGTATGATGCGCCCGGGCGAACCGCCCACCAAGGAGTCCGCAGAAGCGCTGTTCGAGAACTTGTTCTTTACCGACGAGCGTTACGACCTGTCCGCTGTTGGCCGCATGAAGTTCAACCGCCGCCTGGGTCGCGAAGATGAGACTGGCCCCGGCACTCTGAGCAAAGAAGATATCGTCGAAGTTCTGAAGACTCTGATCGATATCCGCAACGGTCAGGGCATGGTCGACGATATCGATCACCTGGGTAACCGTCGCGTGCGTTCCGTAGGCGAAATGGCTGAAAACCAGTTCCGCGTTGGCCTGGTACGTGTAGAGCGCGCTGTTAAAGAGCGCCTGTCCATGGCGGAGTCCGAAGGCCTGATGCCTCAGGACCTGATCAATGCCAAGCCGGTTGCCGCTGCCGTGAAGGAATTCTTCGGTTCCTCGCAGCTGTCCCAGTTTATGGACCAGAACAACCCGCTGTCGGAAGTGACTCACAAGCGTCGTGTTTCCGCCCTCGGCCCGGGTGGTTTGACCCGTGAGCGCGCTGGCTTTGAGGTGCGCGACGTGCACCCGACTCACTACGGCCGCGTATGTCCGATTGAGACGCCGGAAGGGCCGAACATCGGTCTGATTAACTCCCTGGCTACTTACGCCCGCGCCAACCATTACGGTTTCCTCGAGAGCGCCTACCGCAAAGTGGTCGATGGCAAGGTAACTGATGAAATTGCGTACCTGTCCGCGATCAATGAAGCCAACTTCATTATTGCCCAGGCGTCTGCGGAAGTAGATGACAACGGTAACTTTGTTGATGACCTGATCAGCGTGCGTCACCAGGGCGAATTTACCCTGAAAGCACCGGGCGAAATCCAGTATATGGATGTTTCCGCCAAGCAGGTGGTTTCCGTAGCTGCGGCGATGATTCCATTCCTCGAGCACGATGACGCCAACCGTGCATTGATGGGATCGAACATGCAACGTCAGGCGGTACCGACCCTGCGCGCTGAAAAGCCGCTGGTGGGCACCGGTATGGAGCGCACTGTAGCGCGCGACTCCGGCGTGTGTGTGGTTGCTAAGCGCGGCGGCATTATTGAGCGCGTTGATTCCAGCCGTGTGGTTGTTCGCGTGGCCGACGCTGAGGTGGAAGCCGGTGATGCAGGTGTGGATATCTACAACCTGACCAAATACATCCGCTCCAACCAGAATACCTGTATCAACCAGCGCCCGATCGTTAATACCGGCGATCGTGTAGTCCGTGGCGATATCCTTGCCGATGGTCCCTCTGTAGACCTGGGTGAGCTGGCTCTGGGCCAGAATATGCGTATCGCATTTATGCCCTGGAATGGTTACAACTTTGAGGACTCCATCCTCATCAGTGAGCGCGTTGTACAGGAAGACCGCTTCACCACCATCCACATTCAGGAGCTGACCTGTATTGCCCGTGATACCAAGCTGGGCAGTGAGGAAATTACTGCGGATATCCCCAATGTTGGCGAATCTGCCCTGAATAAGCTGGACGAGTCCGGCATCGTATACATCGGCGCAGAAGTAGGCGCTGGCGATATCCTGGTAGGTAAGGTCACTCCGAAGGGCGAAGCCCAGCTGACTCCGGAAGAAAAACTGCTGCGCGCAATCTTCGGGGAGAAAGCTTCCGATGTTAAAGACACCTCCCTGCGCGCGCCCAGTGGCACTCGCGGTACGGTGATCGACGTGCAGGTATTTACCCGTGACGGCCTGCAGAAAGACCAGCGCTCCCTCGATATCGAGAAGTCACAGCTGGACGAGGTCCGCAAGGATCTGAACGAGGAATATCGCATTGTAGAAGGTGCGACCTTCGAGCGTCTGCAACAAGCTCTGCTGGGCCAAAAGGCCGCCGGTGGTAAGGGCGTTAAGAAGGGCGATGAGATGACCGCTGAAGTCCTCGCCGCCCTGCCGCGCGAAGACTGGTTCAAGCTGCGTATGGAAGACGACAGCCTGAACGATCAGCTGGAAAAAGCGGAAGCTCAGCTGAAAGAGCGTCGCAAGCTGCTCGACGAAGCCTTCGAAGACAAGAAGAAGAAACTGGAGTCCGGCGATGACCTGGCTCCGGGCGTGCTGAAAATCGTCAAGGTTTACCTGGCGATCAAACGCCGCATCCAGCCGGGCGACAAGATGGCCGGTCGTCACGGTAACAAAGGTGTTATCTCCGTAATCAAGCCCGTTGAGGACATGCCATATGACCAAAACGGTGAGCCGGTAGATATCGTCCTGAACCCGCTGGGCGTTCCCTCGCGGATGAACGTTGGTCAGGTTCTGGAAATGCACTTGGGCATGGCCGCTAAAGGCCTCGGCGTTAAAGTCGACAAGATGATCAAGGAGCAGCAGGAAATCGCCAAGGTGCGCGGATTCCTGGAAGAGGTCTACAACTCCACTGGCGGACGCAAGGAAGAACTCGACGAGTTCTCCGATGAGGAAGTCATGACCATGGCGCAAAACCTGCGTCGCGGTGTACCTATGGCGACCCCGGTATTTGACGGTGCCGATGAAAGTGAGATCAAGCAGCTGCTGCGTCTTGCCGATATCCCGGACTCCGGTCAGATCACCCTGCACGACGGCCGTACCGGCGATGCTTTCGAGCGTCCGGTAACTGTGGGCTACATGTACATGCTGAAGCTGAACCACTTGGTAGACGACAAAATGCACGCGCGTTCTACCGGTTCCTACAGCCTGGTAACCCAGCAGCCGCTGGGCGGTAAAGCCCAGTTCGGTGGTCAGCGTTTCGGGGAGATGGAAGTGTGGGCGCTGGAAGCTTACGGCGCAGCATACACCCTGCAGGAAATGCTTACGGTTAAATCCGATGACGTGGAAGGCCGTACCAAGATGTACAAGAACATCGTGGACTCCGACCACCGCATGGAGCCGGGCATGCCGGAATCCTTCAACGTACTGGTTAAGGAAATCCGCTCTCTCGGTATGAACTTCGAGCTTGAGCACGAGTAAATCCGAACCCGTACCGAAGCCTGTTGGCAGGTGAAATGAGACAAGTGCCAGCGCCCCTCGAAGCAGTGGGGCAGCTGGCTAGCCCGGCGGCTAGTGCGAGTGCCGGGTTGACTACCCCCTAGTGGAGGAAAGGCCTTGAAAGATTTATTAAATCTGGTGAAGTCCCAGGAGCAGCTGGAAGAGTTTGATGCGATTCGTATCGGTCTGGCATCACCGGACATGATTCGCTCCTGGTCCTACGGCGAAGTGAAAAAGCCGGAGACCATCAACTACCGTACCTTCAAGCCTGAGCGTGAAGGCTTGTTCTGTGCCAAGATCTTTGGCCCGGTAAAAGACTACGAGTGCCTGTGCGGTAAGTACAAGCGCATGAAGCACCGCGGCATTATCTGTGAGAAGTGTGGCGTTGAAGTGACCAAGGCCAAGGTTCGCCGTGAGCGCATGGGTCACATCGAGCTGGCCAGCCCGGTTGCACACATCTGGTTCCTGAAGTCCCTGCCGTCCCGTATCGGCCTGCTGCTGGACATGACCCTGCGCGATATCGAGCGCGTGCTGTACTTCGAATCTTACGTGGTTACCGAGCCGGGTATGACCACCCTGGAGCGCGGCCAGCTGCTGAATGACGAGCAGTACTTTGAGGCGATGGAAGAGTTCGCCGACGAGTTTGAAGCGAAGATGGGTGCCGAGGCGATCCAGGAGCTGATGGCGGACATCGAGCTGCCAGCGGAAATCCAGCGCCTGCGTGAAGAGATCCCTGCGACCAACTCCGAAACCAAGATCAAGAAACTGTCCAAGCGCCTGAAGCTGCTGGAAGCCTTCTACAAGTCCGGCAACAACCCGGAGTGGATGGTGATGAAGGCTCTGCCGGTTCTGCCGCCGGATCTGCGTCCGCTGGTACCGCTGGATGGCGGCCGTTTCGCGACCTCCGATCTGAACGACCTCTACCGTCGTGTGATCAACCGTAACAACCGTCTGAAGCGTCTGCTTGAGCTGAACGCGCCAGACATTATCGTGCGCAACGAAAAGCGCATGCTGCAGGAATCTGTTGACGCACTGCTGGATAACGGCCGTCGTGGTCGCGCCATCACCGGCTCCAACAAGCGCCCGCTGAAGTCCCTGGCTGACATGATTAAAGGTAAGCAGGGTCGTTTCCGTCAGAACCTGCTGGGTAAGCGTGTTGACTACTCCGGTCGTTCCGTGATCGTGGTAGGTCCGACCCTGCGTCTGCACCAGTGTGGTCTGCCCAAGAAGATGGCACTGGAACTGTTTAAGCCGTTTATCTTTGGCAAGCTGGAATCCCGTGGCCTGGCCACTACGATCAAAGCTGCCAAGAAGATGGTTGAGCGCGAGGAAGCTGTCGTTTGGGATATCCTCGACGAAGTGATCCGCGAGCACCCGGTACTGCTTAACCGTGCACCGACCCTTCACCGTCTGGGTATCCAGGCGTTTGAACCGGTACTGATTGAAGGTAAGGCAATCCAGCTGCACCCGCTGGTTTGTGCGGCCTATAACGCCGACTTCGACGGTGACCAGATGGCGGTACACGTACCGTTGACGATCGAAGCGCAGCTGGAATCCCGCGCGCTGATGATGTCCACCAACAACATCCTGTCGCCTGCCAACGGTGAGCCGATTATCGTACCGTCCCAGGACGTGGTACTGGGTCTGTACTGGATGACCCGCGAGCGCGTTAACGATAAAGGCGAAGGCATGTTCTTCTCCGACATCAAAGAGGTGAGCCGCGCTTTCTACGCCAAGCAGGTTGGTCTGCAAGCGAAGATCAAAGTACGTATCCGCGAAAATATCGTCGGCGAAGACGGTGAGAAGCACGAGACTATCTCCATTCAGGACACCACTGTAGGCCGCGCGCTGCTGTGGAACATCGTGCCGGAAGGCCTGCCGTTTGCGCACGTCAACCAGCCGATGAAGAAAAAGGCGATCTCTCGCGCCCTGAACGAGTGCTACCGTAAGGTAGGCCTGAAGGCGACGGTTATTTTTGCCGACCAGCTGATGTACACCGGTTTCGATTTCTCTACCAAGTCCGGTTCCTCCATTGGTGTGAACGACTTTGAGATTCCAGCTGAGAAAGCTGAGCTGATCGATGCCGCTGAAGCGGAAGTGAAAGAGATTGAAAGCCAGTTTGCTTCCGGCCTGGTAACCCAGGGTGAGAAGTACAACAAGGTTATCGACGTTTGGTCCCGCACCAACGACAAGGTAACCCAGGCGATGATGGCCGGTATCAAGAAAGAGAAGGTGATCGACCGCGAGGGCAACGAGACCAAGCAGGACTCCTTCAACTCCGTATATATGTACGCAGACTCCGGTGCTCGTGGTTCTGAAGCTCAGATCCGTCAGCTCGCTGGTATGCGTGGTCTGATGGCCCGTCCGGATGGCTCCATTATCGAAAACGCCATTACGGCAAACTTCCGTGAAGGTCTGACTGTACAGCAGTACTTCATCTCGACCCACGGTGCTCGTAAAGGTCTTGCGGATACCGCACTGAAAACCGCTAACTCCGGTTACCTGACCCGTCGTCTGGTTGACGTGGCCCAGGACGTGGTAATTACCGAGCTGGATTGTGGCACCGACGACGGTCTGACCATGGCGCCGGTAATCGAGGGCGGTGACGTTATCGAATCTCTCGGTGACCGTATCCTCGGCCGTGTAGTGGCCCGCGATGTACTGAAACCGGGCAGTGATGAAATCGCCGTTTCTGCCGGCACTATGATCGACGAGAAGTGGGTAGAGCGCATCGAAGCCATGGGCATCGATGAGGTTCTGGTTCGCTCCCCGATCACCTGTGAGACTGCACACGGTATCTGTGCCCAGTGTTACGGCCGCGACCTGGCCCGTGGCCACCGCGCCAACCCGGGTGAGTCTGTGGGCGTTGTTGCCGCACAGTCCATCGGTGAGCCGGGCACCCAGCTGACCATGCGTACCTTCCACATCGGTGGTGCTGCAAGCCGTGCCTCCGCTGCGGACAGCATCCAGGTGAAGCAGGGCGGTACCGTACGTCTGCACAATGTTAAGACGGTTAAAACCGAAGTCGGCACTCTGGTAGCCGTGTCCCGTTCCGGTGAGCTGGCGATTGCCGACAGCGCCGGTCGCGAGCGCGAGCGCTACAAGCTGCCTTACGGTGCTGTGATCAGCGTCTATGAAGGTGCTGAGGTAGATGGTGGCCAGATCGTGGCCAAGTGGGACCCGCACACCCACCCGATCATCACCGAGGTTGCCGGTTGGGTGAAACTGTCCGGTATGGAAGAAGGGCTCTCCATCCGCAAGCAGACCGACGATATCACTGGTTTGTCTTCTATCGAGATTATCGATCCGGCCGAGCGCCCGGCAGCGGGTAAAGATCTGCGCCCAGCGGTAACCCTGCTGGATGAGAACGGCGAAGAGCTGACTCTGGCTAACAGTAATGCGCCTGCGCACTACGCCTTGCCGCCGCGTGCAATCCTCAGCCTGGCTGAAGGTAAGCAGGTGAACGTGGGTGACGTAATTGCACGTATTCCGCAGGAATCCGGCGGTACCAAGGATATCACCGGTGGTCTGCCCCGCGTTGCCGACCTGTTTGAAGCGCGTAAGCCGAAAGAGCCGTCCATTCTGGCGGAAATCTCCGGTACCGTTTCCTTCGGTAAGGAGACCAAAGGCAAGGTTCGTCTGCAGATTACTCCGCGCGACGGCAAGCCGCTGGCCAATGGTAAGGACCACTACGAGGTTCTGATTCCAAAGCATCGCCAGCTGACCGTGTTCGAAGGTGAAACCGTAGAGAAGGGTGAGGTTATCTCCGATGGCCCGTCCAACCCGCACGATATTCTGCGCCTGAAAGGTGTTGAAGAGCTGGCTCGCTACATCACCAACGAGATCCAGGAGGTTTACCGCCTCCAGGGTGTAGGTATTAACGATAAGCACATCGAAACCATCGTGCGTCAGATGCTGCGTAAAGTTGAAGTCACCGAGATGGGTGATTCCAGCTTGATTAAGGGCGACCAGGTTGAATACCAGCGCGTGATCGAAGAGAACGAACAGCTGCGTGCCGAGAACAAGCAGCCCGCTCAGTTCGAGCGCCTGCTGCTGGGTATTACCAAAGCGTCCCTGGCAACTGAATCCTTCCTGTCAGCGGCTTCGTTCCAGGAAACCACACGCGTTCTGACCGAAGCGGCGGTAACTGGTAAGGAAGACAACCTGCGCGGTTTGAAAGAGAACGTGGTTGTGGGTCGCCTGATCCCGGCTGGTACCGGTCTGGCTTACCACAGCGAGCGCAAGCGCAAACGCAGCCTGCAGTTGGAAGAGGCCTTCGGTGAAGGACCTTCCGCAGCTGAGGTTGAAGCAGCTCTGACTGAGGCTCTGAAGTCCTCAGGCGAATAAGGCGTATCCCACTCTATCTGTTGGTGGAGTGGGGTAGGTTGGGGCACTTAGGTGCCCGATCTGATATTGGCGACTGTCTGTGATGTAAGCACTTACTTCCGTCGCCGATTGACTAGGCGGGTTGTCGCTTATAGAATGCGGCCCCCGCTTATGTGGGGTGTTCCGTTTGATCCCAGGATCGGACGATACACACAGACGATAGGCCCTCACTGTTAGAGGTGGGGGCATTTTATTTTTGGAGTGATTTTTAATGGCAACGATCAACCAGTTGGTTCGTAAGCCGAGAAAACGCAAAGTTGAAAAAAGCGACGTTCCTGCTCTGCAGGCTAGCCCGCAGCGTCGCGGAGTTTGCACTCGTGTGTACACCACTACACCGAAGAAGCCGAACTCTGCACTGCGTAAGGTTTGCCGTGTGCGTCTGACCAGCGGTTACGAAGTAACTTCGTACATCGGTGGTGAAGGCCACAACCTGCAAGAGCACAGCGTGGTACTGATTCGCGGCGGTCGTGTAAAAGACCTGCCGGGTGTGCGCTACCACACTGTACGCGGTGCACTTGACTGTGCCGGCGTAAACGATCGCAAGCAGGGCCGTTCTAAGTACGGCGCCAAGCGTCCTAAAGGTTAATCACCTTTAACGATTTGCGTTTCGGTTTCCAACCGGAGTAAGGCTGAGCTCGCCGGATTGTAATGTTTTACGGCGGCGTCTCAGAATAACCCTGAAGAGAGGCAATACCCATGCCGAGAAGACGAGTAGTCGCCAAGCGCGAAGTGCTACCGGACCCCAAGTTCGGGAACGTCACCCTGGCCAAGTTCATGAACCACGTCATGATCAGCGGCAAGAAGTCAGTTGCAGAGCGTATCGTATACGGTGCACTTGAAACTATTTCTGAAAAATTGAACAAAGATCCGATCGAAGTATTCGAGGAGTCTTTGGAAAATATCGCGCCTATGGTGGAAGTAAAGTCCCGCCGTGTTGGTGGTGCGACGTATCAGGTGCCTGTAGAAGTGCGCCCCTCGCGTCGTACGGCTCTGGCAATGCGTTGGTTGGTGGAGTTCTCCCGTAAGCGCGGTGAGAAATCTATGGCTCAGCGTCTGGCCAACGAAATGATCGATGCAGCCCAAAACAAGGGTGGCGCGGTCAAGAAGCGTGAAGATGTACACCGCATGGCAGAAGCCAACAAGGCATTCTCTCACTACCGCTTCTAAGTCTGATGAATACCAACATCGGAAATTAATACCGAAAGGCAGCACGGAAAATTCCAGGCTGCCTTTTGCCGTTATATCGAGGATACAACTGTGGCACGTAAAACGCCCATCGCACGTTACCGTAACATCGGTATCTGTGCCCACGTAGACGCCGGTAAAACCACTACTACCGAGCGCGTACTTTTCTACACTGGTCTATCCCACAAAATTGGTGAAGTACACGAAGGTGCTGCCACCATGGACTGGATGGAGCAGGAGCAGGAGCGTGGTATCACCATTACTTCTGCTGCAACTACCTGTTTCTGGTCTGGCATGCAGCAGCAGTTCGACCAGCACCGCGTAAACATCATCGATACCCCAGGACACGTTGACTTCACTATTGAAGTTGAGCGCTCCCTGCGCGTACTCGACGGTGCTGTTGTTGTACTGTGTGGCTCCTCTGGTGTTCAGCCTCAGACTGAAACCGTATGGCGCCAGGCGAACAAATACGAAGTACCGCGCATGGTATTCGTAAACAAAATGGACCGCGCCGGTGCGAACTACCGCAACGTTGTGAGCCAGCTGAAAGACCGCTTGAACGCGAATGCTGTACCTCTGCAGATGACCATCGGCTCTGAGGACGAGTTCAAGGGTGTTGTTGACCTGGTGAAGATGAAGGCCATTCTGTGGAATGAAGCCGACCAGGGCATGACTTTCGACTACGCTGACATCCCCGCTGAGCTGCAGGACGAGTGCGACGAAATGCGCGAGTACCTGGTAGAGGCGGCCGCTGAAGCCAGCGAAGAGTTGATGGAAAAATACCTGGAAGAAGGTGAGCTGTCCGAAGAAGAAATCAAGGCAGCTATCCGTCAGCGTACCCTGGCCAACGAAATTGTACCGGTTCTGGGCGGTTCTGCGTTCAAGAACAAGGGTGTACAGGCTGTACTGGACGCAGTTATCGAATACCTGCCAGCGCCGACTGAAGTTAAGGCGATCGAAGGTACTCTGGAAGATGGCGAAACTGTTGAGAGCCGCGAAGCTGACGACAATGCGCCGTTCGCTGCACTGGCGTTCAAAATTGCTACCGATCCCTTCGTTGGTACCCTGACTTTCTTCCGTGTTTACTCCGGTAAGCTGGAGAGCGGTACTGCGGTATACAACTCCGTAAAAATGAAGAAAGAGCGTGTCGGTCGTATGGTGCAGATGCACTCCAACGATCGTCAGGAAATTAAAGAAGTACTGGCTGGTGACATCGCTGCTGCGATTGGTCTGAAAGACGTAACCACTGGTGACACCCTGTGTGCCGAAGACAACAAGATTGTTCTGGAGCGTATGGAGTTTCCCGAGCCGGTAATTTCTGTTGCGGTTGAGCCCAAGTCCAAGCCGGACCAGGAAAAAATGGGTATTGCCCTCGGCAAACTGGCCCAGGAAGATCCGTCCTTCCGCGTGAAGACTGACGAGGAAACCGGTCAGACCATTATCTCCGGTATGGGTGAATTGCACCTGGATATCATCGTTGACCGCATGAAGCGTGAGTTCAACGTTGAAGCGAACATCGGTAAGCCTCAGGTTGCCTACCGTGAAACTATCCGCAACACCTCTGAGATCGAAGGTAAGTTCGTTCGTCAGTCCGGTGGTCGCGGTCAGTACGGTCACGTATGGGTGAAGTTTGAGCCTGCCGAAGACGAGTCTCAGGAAGGTCTGGAATTCGTTAACGAAATCGTGGGCGGTGCGGTACCGAAGGAATACATTCCTGCGGTACAGAAAGGTATCGAAGAGCAGATGAAGAACGGTGTTCTGGCTGGCTATCCGCTGCTGGGCCTGAAGGCGACTCTGTACGACGGTTCCTTCCACGATGTGGACTCCAATGAAATGGCGTTTAAGATCGCCGGTTCTATGGCGACCAAGAAGCTGTCCAGTCAGGGCGGTGCGGTGCTGCTCGAGCCGATGATGAAGGTGGAAGTGGTAACTCCGGAAGAGAACATGGGTGATGTGGTTGGTGACCTCAACCGTCGCCGTGGTCTCATCCAGGGTATGGAAGACAACCCCTCCGGTAAGGTTGTCAATGCGGAAGTACCTCTGGCAGAAATGTTCGGTTACGCAACCGACCTGCGTTCTGCTACTCAGGGCCGTGCTACCTACACCATGGAATTCCTGAAGTACGCCGAAGCGCCGAAAAATGTTGCCGATGAGATCATCGCCAAGACTAAGGCCTAATTAACTTCTGCTTAAAGGGGGCCGGGCCAACAGCTGGGGCCCCTTTGGCAAACTTTTAGCTAGAGGACATCTAAAGATGGCAAAAGAAAAGTTTGAACGTTCCAAGCCCCACGTGAACGTGGGCACCATCGGTCACGTTGACCACGGTAAAACCACCCTGACCGCTGCTCTGACCCGCGTATGTGCGGAAGTTTGGGGCGGTGACGCTGTTGCTTTCGACGGTATCGACAATGCACCGGAAGAGCGTGAGCGCGGTATCACCATCGCTACTTCTCACGTTGAGTACGAGTCCCCGACTCGCCACTACGCTCACGTAGATTGCCCGGGACACGCCGACTACGTTAAGAACATGATCACCGGTGCTGCTCAGATGGACGGCGCTATCCTGGTATGTTCCGCAGCTGACGGCCCCATGCCGCAGACTCGTGAGCACATCCTGCTTTCCCGTCAGGTAGGTGTACCTTACATCGTTGTATTCCTGAACAAAGCGGACATGGTAGACGACGAAGAGCTGCTCGAGCTGGTAGAAATGGAAGTTCGCGAACTTCTGGACCAGTACGAGTTCCCAGGTGACGACACTCCGATCATCGTTGGTTCCGCTCTGATGGCCCTGAACGGCGAAGACGACAACGAAATGGGTACTACCGCTGTTAAGAAGCTGGTAGAGACTCTGGACGAGTACATCCCTGAGCCAGAGCGCGCTGTAGATCAGCCGTTCCTGATGCCGATCGAAGACGTATTCTCTATCTCTGGCCGTGGTACTGTTGTAACTGGTCGTGTAGAGCGCGGTGTGATCAACACTGGCGACGAGATCGAAATCGTTGGTATCAAAGAAACCACTACTACTACCTGTACTGGTGTTGAAATGTTCCGCAAGCTGCTCGACGAAGGTCGTGCTGGTGAGAACATCGGCGCACTGCTGCGCGGCACCAAGCGTGACGAAGTAGAGCGTGGTCAGGTACTGGCTAAGCCGGGCTCCATCACTCCGCACACCAAGTTCGAAGCGGAAGTGTATGTACTGTCCAAGGACGAAGGTGGTCGTCACACCCCGTTCTTCAAAGGCTACCGTCCTCAGTTCTACTTCCGTACTACCGACGTAACTGGTGCGGTAGAGCTGCCGGAAGGTACTGAAATGGTAATGCCGGGCGACAACATTCAAATGGTTGTTACCCTGATCGCTCCAATCGCCATGGAAGACGGCCTGCGCTTCGCTATCCGCGAAGGTGGTCGTACCGTAGGTGCGGGCGTTGTTGCCAAGATCATCGAGTAATAGTTACTCCTGATCTAAATAAAAAGCCGCAGCGGACGCGCTGCGGCTTTTTTTGTGCCCGATAATTGCCTACTTGCACCAGCTGGTGTTGTTTGGTGCTGCGAGCATCACCCCTCTCTGTTAGGGGCTCAATATTGAATCCTTTCCGGCATATCTGCGGCCGCTAATATTTGCTTTTAATCTAGCGAGCTTATGGCCAATCCCGGCTTAAATCACAGCTTCTGCTGCCCGCAAACAGCTTGGTGAATTGAGGGCCGCTCATCTCGACCAGCTCTTCGTGGTCACCGGCCTCAAAGTAAATGGTTTCACGGTGTCCAAGACTGGTGTCTAGCAGGGTGGTAATTCCGTAAGCCTGGCCTAGGGCGGGCAGGGCGCCCAGTTCACAGTCTGGGAATATGGCGCCGAGCTCGGTTTCCGAGACCATTTGCAGTGAGTTTCGCCCTGTCTCATTGTGAAGAGAGCGCATGTCGAGGCTGCTGCTGGCTGGGATCACAGCCATTACGTAACCCTCTATATCCTGAAGCAAAATCGCTTTTGCCACCTGATCCTCTCGCACATGGGCGGCGCGGGCGCTTTCCCGGCTGGTGCGAGTGTGCGGGTGCTGAATCAGATGGTAATCGACCGATTGGTCATTTAAATATTGACTCAGTGTTGCGGCGATAGTCATTGTGGATACCTCGTTCCGCTTGGAGTACTCAATTGTAGTTTCGGCAGATTGAAATTTGATCAGCCTGTACAGTTGACAGCCTGCTGCGCTCCCCGTAGAATTCGCGCTCCTTTTCGCCCGCCCTCGGGGCTGCGTAAGAGGACGTTCTTTAGTTAATAATTGGAGTTTGATTCCATGCAGGGTCAACGTATCCGTATTCGCCTGAAGGCCTTCGATCACAAGCTGATCGATGCGTCCACTCAGGAGATCGTAGAGACGGCTAAGCGCACTGGCGCACAAGTTCGCGGTCCTATCCCGCTGCCGACTCGCAAAGAGAAGTACACCGTACTGATTTCCCCGCACGTTAATAAAGACGCTCGCGATCAGTATGAGATCCGTACTCACAAGCGTTTGCTGGACATCGTTGAGCCTACCGAGAAAACCGTCGACGCGCTGATGAAGCTCGATCTGGCGGCCGGTGTTGAGGTCCAAATTAGTCTCGGCTAACACTTTTACTAACTACCGAATCCCGGGCGAAAACGGTCCGGGTAGTGTAACGCTCTGAAATTGGGCGGCCGCAGTGGGTTAAAGCCCCGTGCACTGAGAGGTTAAAAAAGATGACTATAGGTATTGTCGGCCGCAAGAGCGGCATGACTCGCATCTTCACTGAAGATGGCGTATCCATTCCGGTAACCGTTGTTGAGGTTGCTCCGAATCGCGTCACCCAAGTGAAAACTCAGGAAACTGACGGTTACAGCGCTGTTCAAGTAGCAGTAGGCAGCCGCAAAGCTTCCCGTGTCTCCAAGCCCGCAGCGGGCCACTTCGCCAAAGCCAATGTAGAGGCTGGCACAAATCTTTTCGAACTGCGCACTGACGGTTCCGAAGAGACTTTCGAAATCGGTTCTGAAATTACTGTTTCCAGCTTCGAAGCTGGCCAGATGATCGACGTAACCGGCACTTCCAAAGGTAAAGGCTTCCAGGGCGGCGTTAAGCGTTGGAATTTCCGCACCCAGGACGCAACCCACGGTAACTCCCTGTCTCACCGCGCACCCGGTTCTATCGGTCAATGTCAGACTCCTGGCCGCGTATGGAAAGGCAAGAAGATGGCCGGACATATGGGTGCTGAGCGCGTAACCGTGCAAAATCTGGAAGTGGTTCGTGTCGATGCCGAACGCAACCTGCTGTTGGTTAAAGGCGCTGTACCCGGTGCGCCCGGTGGCAACGTTATCGTTCGTCCGGCAGTTAAAGCCTAAGTCTGAGGGGAAATAGATATGGAACTGAATATCGCTACTCCCGAAGGCGCTAAAGGCACAGTAGCTGTCTCTGAAGTGACTTTCGGACGTGAGTTCAACCAAGATCTGGTACACCAGGCAGTTGTGGCCTACATGGCCGGCGCTCGCCAGGGTACCAAGGCGCAGAAAAATCGTTCCGATGTTTCTGGTGGTGGTAAGAAGCCATGGCGCCAAAAAGGTACTGGCCGCGCACGTGCCGGTACTATCCGCAGCCCGCTGTGGCGTTCCGGTGGCGTAACTTTCGCTGCTGATCCACGCGATCATAGCGTTAAGCTGAACAAAAAAATGTACCGCGCTGCACTGCGTTGCATTCTGTCTGAGCTGGCTCGTCAGGAGCGCCTGGTAGTGGTTGAGTCCTTTGATGTGGACGCACCCAAGACCAAGCAGCTGGTAAGCAAACTGGCTCAGTTTGACCTGTCCGATGCGCTGATCGTGACTGAAGAGGTTAGCGAAAACCTCTACCTGGCCGCACGCAACTTGCACAAGATCGACGTCCGCGATGTACAGGCGATCGATCCAGTAAGCCTGATTCGCTTTGATAAGGTCGTGGTTACCGTTTCTGCGCTCAAGAAAATTGAAGAGGTGCTGGGATGAACCAAGAGCGACTCTACAAAGTACTGCTGGGCCCGGTAATTTCCGAAAAAGCTGCTGGACTGGCCGATAGCGCCAACCAGGTAGTTTTCAAGGTTACCACCGACGCCGAAAAAGCTGAGATCAAGGCTGCGGTTGAGAAGCTGTTTAACGTTTCCGTTGAGCAGGTTCGCACCGTGAACGTAAAGGGCAAAACCAAGCGCACTCGCAATGGCATGGGCCAGCGCAGCGATTGGAAAAAAGCCTACGTTCGCCTGGCTGAGGGCAGCGACATCAATTTTGAAGCTGCTGAGTAAAGGGGACCGTTACAATGGCAATTGTAAAAACAAAACCGACCTCCGCCGGCCGTCGTCACCTGGTTAAGGTTGTTAACACCGACCTGCACAAGGGTGCTCCTTACGCTCCTCTGTTGGAGAGCAAGAGCAAAAGTGGTGGCCGTAACAACAATGGTCGTATCACTACCCGTCACATCGGTGGTGGCCACAAGCAGCACTACCGTGTAATCGACTTCAAGCGCAACAAAGACGGTATTCCGGCTAAAGTTGAGCGTCTGGAGTACGATCCCAACCGCAGCGCACACATCGCTCTGGTGTGTTACGCCGACGGTGAGCGTCGTTACATTATCGCACCGAAAGGCCTGAAAGCAGGTGCCACCATTCAGTCCGGCGATGCCGCACCGATTGTTGTGGGTAACACTCTGCCTCTGCGCAACGTTCCGGTAGGTTCTGTAATCCACGCGATCGAGCTGAAGCCAGGCAAAGGCGCTCAGCTGGCCCGTTCTGCTGGTGCCTCTGTGCAGCTGGTAGCTCGTGAAGGTCAGTACGCGACCATTCGTCTGCGTTCCGGCGAAATGCGCAAGGTTCTCGCTGAGTGCCGCGCAACCCTGGGTGAAGTGAGCAACTCCGAGCACAGCCTGCGCAAGCTGGGTAAAGCTGGTGCTGCACGCTGGCGTGGTGTTCGTCCTACCGTTCGCGGTGTGGCGATGAACCCGGTAGATCACCCGCACGGTGGTGGTGAAGGCCGTACCTCTGGTGGTCGTCATCCGGTTACTCCGTGGGGCGTTCCGACCAAGGGTAAGAAAACGCGCAAGAACAAGCGCACCGATAAGATGATAGTACGTCGTCGCGGCAAGTAAGCCGCGCGATGTCTGAGCAGCTAGAGAGGAATCGACAGTGCCACGCTCATTAAAGAAAGGTCCCTTTATTGATCTGCATTTGATCAAGAAGGTGGAGGCAGCGATTGCAGCAAACGATCGTCGGCCGATTAAAACCTGGTCCCGCCGTTCCATGATTATGCCGGAAATGGTTGGACTGACGATTGCCGTGCACAACGGTCGTCAACACGTGCCCGTTTTGGTTAACGAAGAAATGGTTGGCCATAAACTGGGCGAGTTCGCTGCTACCCGCACTTACCGCGGTCATGCTGCGGACAAGAAAGCGAAGAAGCGCTAAGCCGAGGTTATAAAGATGGAAGTAGCAGCAAAATTACGCGGCGCACGTCTATCGGCGCAAAAGGCGCGACTGGTAGCTGATCAGGTTCGCGGCAAAGGCGTTGAAGAGGCCCTGGATATACTGGCTTTCAGTACTAAAAAGGGTGCGGCGATCATTAAGAAAGTACTGGAGTCGGCCATTGCCAACGCTGAGCACAACGAAGGTGCTGACGTTGACGAGCTGAAGGTTTCCACAATTTTTGTGGACGAAGGTATGACCATGAAGCGCATTAAGCCGCGTGCTAAAGGTCGTGCTGATCGCATTCTTAAGCGTACTTGTCACATCACTGTGAAAGTGGCCGAGAAATAAGAGAGCAGGCGAGAAAACCATGGGACAAAAAGTACATCCTACCGGCATTCGTCTGGGTATCGTTAAAAAGCATACCTCTGTTTGGTATGCCGGCAGCGACGAGTACGCAGACAAGCTGTACACGGATCTGAAAGTTCGCGAATACATTCGCAAAAAACTGGCCCACGCTTCTGTGAGCCGTATCGAGATCGAACGTCCGGCAAACACTGCGCGTGTGAAGATTCACACTGCACGTCCGGGCATCGTGATCGGTAAAAAAGGTGAAGACGTAGAACGTCTGCGCAAAGAAGTAAGCGCGCAGATGGGCGTACCTGTGCACATCGACATCGAAGAAGTGCGCAAGCCTGATATGGACGCGGCTCTGGTTGGCCAGAACGTTGCCCAGCAGCTGGAACGCCGTGTTATGTTCCGTCGCGCTATGAAGCGTGCCGTACAGAACGCTATGCGTCAGGGTGCCGAAGGTATCAAGATTCAAGTAAGTGGCCGTCTTGGCGGTGCAGAAATCGCGCGTACCGAATGGTATCGCGAAGGCCGTGTGCCCCTGCACACCCTGCGCGCCAACATCGACTACGCCAATGTTGAAGCGAAGACTACTTACGGCATCATCGGTATCAAGGTGTGGATCTTTAAAGGCGAGGTAATCGGTGACGAAGTGCCCGATGAGAAGCCGGTAAAGAGCCGCAAAAAAGCTGCTAAATAAGGGGTACGCAAATGCTGCAACCAAAGCGTACAAAATTCCGCAAGGTACAGAAGGGTCGCAACCGCGGTCTTGCTCAGCGCGGCTCTAAAGTGAGCTTTGGCGAGTTTGGCCTTAAGGCTACCGGTCGTGGACGCATTACTGCGCGCCAGATCGAAGCGGCTCGTCGCGCAATGACTCGTCACATTAAACGTGGCGGTAAAATCTGGATTCGTGTGTTTCCAGACAAGCCAATTACCAATAAGCCCCTCGAAGTTCGAATGGGTAAAGGTAAAGGTGGCGTTGAATACTGGGTAGCTCAGATCCAGCCGGGCAAGGTCCTCTATGAGATGGAGGGTGTGTCCGAGGAGCTGGCTCGTGAGGCTTTCGCACTAGCTGCGGCCAAGCTGCCTGTAAAAACAACTTTCGTTAAGCGTTCGGTGATGTAATGAAGACTGCAGATCTACGCGAAAAGTCAGTTGAAGAGCTGAACCAGGAACTGCTGAACCAGCTCGAAGCTCAATTTAAGCTTCGTATGCAAAAATCCACCGGTCAACTGGCTCAGACTCATCTGCTGAAGCAGACTCGTCGCGACATTGCTCGCATAAAGACTGTGTTGACCGAGAAGGCAGGTAATTAATCATGGCTGAAGCAAAACTGAAGCGTACTCTGACCGGCAAGGTTGTGAGTGACAAGATGGATAAAACCATCACCGTTTTGATCGAGCGCCGTGTTAAGCACCCGATCTACGGCAAAATTGTAAACAAGTCCACAAAGCTCAAGGCACATGATGAGAACAATGATTGCAGCATCGGTGATGTTGTAACCATCGAGGAATCTCGTCCTCTGTCCAAGAGCAAATCTTGGGCTTTACAGAAAATTGTAGAGCGTGCGGCGAAGGTATAACCCCTAGCGCATTGACTGCCGAATTGAAAGGTTTCGGAGAGAGACAATGATTCAAGCGGAATCCTACTTAGAAGTAGCTGACAACAGTGGGGCTCGCCGCGTCATGTGCATCAAGGTGCTGGGCGGCTCCCATCGTCGTTATGCCGGCGTGGGCGACATTATCAAGGTAACCGTTAAGGAAGCCATCCCCCGCGGTAAAGTGAAGAAAGGTCAGGTAATGAACGCCGTTGTGGTTCGCACCAAAAAAGGTGTGCGTCGCGCGGACGGTTCCCTGATTAAATTTGACGATAACGCAGCGGTGCTGCTGAACCAGCAACTGGCGCCGGTTGGCACCCGTATTTTTGGTCCGGTAACTCGCGAATTGCGCGGTGAGAAGTTCATGAAGATCATCTCCCTCGCTCCCGAAGTTATCTAGGCCTCGAGCGGAGAAGAGTTATGCGCAAGATCAAGCGTGACGACGAAGTGATCGTTATCGCCGGTCGTGACAAGGGCAAACGTGGTTCAGTACGTAAAGTACTGAACGACGGTCGTCTGATTGTCTCCGGCATACAGATGATCAAAAAGCACCAAAAGCCAAACCCACAGATGGGTATTGCAGGTGGCATCGTTGAGAAAGAAGCTGCTATCCAAGCTTCCAACGTAGCCATCTTCAACCCTAACACCCAGAAGGCTGACCGGGTGGGCTTTAAAGTACTGGAAGACGGCACTAAGATTCGCGTCTTCAAATCCAGCGGCGAAGCCATCTAAGGCTCTTGACGCAAAAGCAGGTTGGTAGATCATGGCAAAGCTTAAAGAGCTCTACACTAAGGACCTCGTGGCCAAGCTAAAAGAAGAGCTTGGTCTCGAGAATGTGATGGCAGTGCCGCGCATCACCAAGATCACCATCAACATGGGTGTTGGTGAAGCGATTGGTGATAAGAAGGTGCTGGAGCACGCTGTCAACGATATGACAGCAATTACTGGTCAAAAGCCCATCGTTACTAAAGCGCGCAAGTCTATTGCGGGCTTTAAGATTCGTGACGGTTGGCCGATCGGCTGCAAGGTAACTCTGCGCGGTGAGCGCATGTATGAGTTCCTGGAGCGTTTGGTTGACATCGCGATTCCGCGTATCCGCGACTTCCGTGGCATTAGCCCGAAGCAGTTCGACGGCCGCGGTAACTTCTCTATGGGCGTGACTGAGCAAATCATCTTCCCGGAAATTGACTACGACAAAGTAGACAAGCTCCGCGGTCTGGATATTTGTATTACCACTACAGCTGCAAACGACGATCAAGGTCGTGCGCTGCTGAAAGCGTTCAACTTCCCTTTCAAGGGTTAAGAGGATTCCATGGCGAAGAAATCCATGATTGCGCGCGAAAACAAGCGCGCTCGAACCGCAGCTAAGTACGCCGAGAAGCGTCAAGAGCTGAAGGCGATCATCGCCAGTTCCACTGCTTCCGAAGAGGAGCAGTGGGAGGCTCAACTCAAGCTGCAGAAAATGCCGCGCGATGCAAGCCCGGTACGTCAGCAACGCCGCTGTCGTATTACTGGTCGCCCCCACGCTGTATACCGCAAGTTCGGCCTGTGCCGTAACAAGCTTCGTGAAGCTGCGATGCGTGGTGATGTTCCTGGCCTCGTGAAGTCCAGCTGGTAATTACCAGCTGGTTTAAGGCAGATTTGAGGAGTCTCATAAGATGAGTATGCAAGATCCGTTGGCAGATATGCTGACTCGCATCCGCAATGCCCTGGCGCGCGGAAAGGCGGAAGTCACCCTGCCATCATCCAAACTGAAAGTAGCAGTGGCCAAAGTCCTGAAAGACGAAGGTTACGTTACTGATTTAAACGTAAGCGAAGGCGCTAAGCCGGAACTGACCATTGCTCTGAAATACTTCCAGGGCAAGCCGGTTATTGCCGAGCTCAATCGCGTTTCCCGTCCGGGCCTGCGCGCTTACACTGGTAAAAAAGCTCTGCCTACCGTACGTGGTGGCCTGGGTGTCGCGATCGTTTCCACCTCTAATGGTGTGATGACTGACCGCGCTGCACGTCAGGCTGGTATCGGTGGCGAAGTGCTTTGCACCGTATTCTAAGCGGGGGTTGCAATGTCTCGAGTAGCAAATAGTCCGGTAGTTATCCCCGCAGGTGTAACCGTAGACCTGAAAGGTCAAAATATCGCTGTTAAAGGCGGTAGCGGTAACCTGGATATGGTTATTCACGGTGATGTAGAAGTGAGCGAGGCTGAAAGCCAGCTGACTTTTGCCGCGCGCAATAACTCCAAGCAGGCCAGAGCCTTGGCGGGTACCACCCGTGCTTTGGTCAATAACATGGTGATAGGCGTAAGCAAGGGCTTCGAGAAGAAGCTGCAGTTGCTGGGTGTTGGTTATCGTGCGAAAGCAGCCGGTAAAGCGGTTAACCTGACCCTGGGCTTCTCCCATCCGATCGATTATCAGTTGCCGGAAGGTGTGACTGCGGAAACTCCATCCCAGACTGAAATCGTACTGAAGAGCAGCAATAAACAGCTGCTGGGCCAAGTGGCCGCTGAGATCCGCTCGTTCCGTCCGCCGGAGCCCTACAAAGGTAAGGGTGTCCGTTATGCCGACGAGCGCGTGTATCGCAAAGAGGCCAAGAAGAAGTAAGTAGGGCATAGATATGAACGTTAAGAAAGCATCTCGCTTGCGTCGTGCACGTCGTGCCCGCGCCAAGATCCGTGAGCTGGGCGCCGTTCGCCTCACCGTGAACCGCACCCCGCGCCACATTTACGCACAGATCCTGTCTGCCGAAGGCAGCGCGGTATTGGCTTCCGCCTCTACCCTGGACAAGGACCTGCGCTCTGGTAAAACTGGCAACGCTGACGCTGCTGCCGCAGTTGGCAAACTGATCGCTGAGCGCGCGAAAGCCGCTGGCGTTGAACAAGTTGCCTTCGATCGTAGCGGCTTCAGATACCATGGCCGTGTTAAGGCTCTGGCTGACGCTGCCCGCGAAGCCGGTCTGAAATTCTAAGGGTTGAGTTATGGCTAGAGAGAAAGACAAAAGCAACGACGAAGGCCTGCAGGAGAAGCTGGTCCAGGTCAACCGCGTTGCCAAGACTGTTAAAGGTGGTCGTATCTTCGCCTTTACCGCACTGACCGTAGTTGGTGATGGCAATGGCCGTGTTGGCTTTGGTCGTGGCAAGGCACGTGAAGTGCCTGTAGCGATTCAAAAGGCGATGGAATCTGCACGCCGCAACATGATCCAGGTAGACCTGAATGGTGACACCATCCAGTACGCTACCAATGGTCGCCACGGCGGTTCCAAGATTTACATGCAGCCCGCTTCCCAGGGTACCGGTGTAATTGCCGGCGGTGCTATGCGCTCCGTTCTGGAAATGGCTGGTGTACACAACGTATTGGCTAAGTGTTACGGCTCCACCAACCCGGTGAACGTAGTACGTGCAACTTTCAAAGCTCTGGAGCAAATGCAGAGCCCGGAAGATGTAGCTGCCAAGCGCGGTAAATCTGTCGAAGAGATTCTGGGCTAATTACAGCTCGGATTTAAGGTTATTGGTGGGTTAAGACCATGGCTAAGAAGACCATAAAAGTGACCCAGACCAAAAGCATCAACGGACGCCTGAAAAGTCATCAGGCGTGCGTTGCGGGTCTGGGCCTGCGCCGCATCGGCCACACAGTGGAAGTGGAGGATACTCCCTCCGTGCGCGGTATGATCAACAAAGTAAACTACCTGGTTAAGGTTGAGGGGGAATAACATGCGTTTGAACGACTTGTCTCCAGCACCAGGCCACAAGCACAGCGCCAAGCGCGTTGGTCGCGGTATTGGTAGCGGAATTGGTAAGACCGGTGGCCGCGGCCACAAAGGTCAGAAAGCGCGTTCCGGCGGCAGTGTTCGTCCGGGCTTCGAAGGCGGTCAGATGCCTTTGCAGAAGCGTCTTCCTAAGTACGGTTTCACCGCTCGTGTTTCTCGCTTTACCGCAGAAGTACGTCTGGCTGAGCTGGCGAAGGTAGAAAATGACGTAATCGATTTGGCAGCGCTTAAGAATGCCGATATTATCGGCAGCCATATTAAACGCGCCAAAGTGTTCCTCTCAGGTGAGCTGACCAAAGCTGTTACCGTTAAGGGTCTGGGAGTTACCAAAGGTGCAAAGGCAGCGATTGAAGCTGCTGGCGGTAAAATAGAAGACTAATCGAGGCGCCAATGGCACGACCAGGATCCGGTGGAAATCCCCTGGGCAACAGCAAGGGATTGGGCGAGCTTTGGGCTCGCCTTCGTTTTCTGTTTCTAGCGATTCTTGTTTATCGACTGGGGACACATATTCCGGTGCCCGGCATTGATCCGGAAAAGCTGTCAAACCTGTTTAACCAGAACCAGGGAACCATCCTTGGCCTGTTTAACATGTTTTCAGGCGGCGCCCTGGAAAGGATGAGTATTCTGGCGCTGGGCATCATGCCCTACATCTCCGCGTCCATCATCATGCAGTTGATGAGCGCGGTGACTCCCTCTCTGGAAGCGTTGAAGAAGGAAGGGGAGGCCGGAAGACGTAAGATCAACCAGTACACCCGCTATCTGACGGTAATACTGGCCCTGATTCAGGGGATCGGTATGACTTTCGGCCTGGCAGGGCAGAACCTGGCTTACTCATCTGAGCCCGCGTTTGGTTTTTACTTTGTGGCGGTAACGTCACTGGTGACTGGTGCTGTATTTATGATGTGGCTCGGTGAGCAGATCACTGAGCGCGGTGTTGGCAACGGCATTTCCATGCTGATTTTTGCCGGTATCGTCGCCGGTTTACCCGGTGCCATCGGCCAGGCATTTGAGCAGGCGAGACAGGGTGAGCTGCACATACTCATGCTGTTGATGATTGGCGTCATCGCTCTTGCTGTAGTGTTCTTTGTGGTTGTTATGGAACGCGGCCAGCGCCGCATTACGATCAACCACGCCAGGCGCCAAGCGGGACGCTACTCTGCGGCTCCAGCTGCACAGGCGAGCCACTTGCCGCTGAAGGTAAATATGGCCGGTGTAATTCCGGTAATCTTTGCCAGCAGTATCCTGTTGTTCCCGGCCACACTGGCACAGTGGTTTGGTCAGGGCGGGGAAGGTCTCGGTGCAGAGATCCTGCAGTGGATGGCGTTGCAGCTTGGACCAGGGCAACCGCTGAACATTATTCTGTTCGCACTGTTGATTGGTTTCTTCTGTTTCTTCTACACGGCGTTGATGTTCAACCCGAATGAAGTTGCGGATAACCTGAAAAAGTCCGGTGCTTATGTGCCAGGCATTCGCCCTGGAGAGCAGACGGCCCGCTATATCGATAGCGTGCTGACTCGCCTCACTCTGGTGGGTGCTGTATACATCGCACTGGTATCCCTGCTGCCGCAGTTCCTGGTGGTTGGGTTTAACGTTCCCTTCTATCTGGGGGGTACCTCACTGCTGATCGTTGTAGTCGTAGTGATGGACTTTATGGCACAGGTACAATCGCATCTGCTGTCGCACCAGTACGAGGGTTTGATGAAAAAATCTAACCTGCAAAGCTACGGTCGTCGCTAGGGCGTCGCCTGCTCGCAGTTTGATTGAATTGAGGTAAGGTCATGAAAGTACGCGCTTCTGTAAAAAAGATCTGCCGTAACTGCAAAATCGTGCGTCGCAAGGGTGTTCTGCGGGTAATCTGCAGCGCTGAGCCACGTCACAAGCAGCGTCAAGGCTAAGAAGGGGCCAGCCCCTTGCGGAGAGCGCCCACAGGGCGCCTCTGTAAAAGCTGGAAAAATTCGCTACTCGATACAGCCCCGTATCGAATGGCAACACCCCGGGAAGTTTTTTGGGGTGGGAAGTTAGCAACAGCAAACTTCCAACTGGGGGCGTTGACTGTCGTCTTCATCCGCTTCGGGGGACCGATGCGGACGTTGGCTATTGCAAATTAGTGTCTGAAAAGCTATTCTTGCGCGCCTTTTTGGTGGCGCCGCCGGTTTTTTAGTCGCTGTCAGCGCCGAAATCAAAGTAGAGTCACATACTTAATATAAAGCAGTGACTCCAATACGTGGAGTACGCCTCTATGGCACGTATTGCTGGTGTCAATGTACCAGACCACAAGCACGCCGTAATCTCCCTGACCCACATTTATGGGGTTGGTCGCACTACGGCTAAGTCTATTTTGGCAGCGGTTGGTATCGCTGAATCCACCAAAATCCGCGAACTGTCTGAAGAGCAGATCGAAACCATCCGTGGTGAAGTTGCAAAACTGACCGTGGAAGGCGACCTGCGCCGTGAAATATCCATGAACATCAAGCGTTTGATGGACCTGGGTTGTTATCGCGGTCTGCGTCACCGTCGCAGCTTGCCGCTGCGTGGTCAGCGCACCAAGACCAATGCTCGCACCCGTAAGGGTCCGCGCAAGCCGATTCGCAAGTAAGCCTTAACTAAAAGGCGCGAAATCGCGGTTCAAGATGCCCCGTCCGGCTAATCGCCGAGGGGATTTGATACAGGATTTAGGATACTGGTATGGCTAAGCCAAAAACTACTGTTCGCAAAAAGGTCAAAAAGACCGTTGTCGACGGTATTGCCCACATCCACGCATCGTTCAACAACACGATCGTGACGATCACTGATCGCCAGGGTAATACCCTCAGCTGGGCCACCGCAGGTGGATCTGGCTTCCGTGGCTCGCGTAAGAGCACCCCGTTTGCAGCCCAGGTTGCCGCTGAGCGCGCAGGTACTGCAGCTCAGGAATACGGCCTGAAAAACCTCGACGTAGAAGTTAAGGGCCCTGGCCCCGGTCGCGAATCTGCCGTTCGTGCACTGAACAACTGCGGCTACAAGATCACCAACATCACCGACGTGACGCCTATCCCGCATAACGGATGTCGTCCACCTAAAAAGCGTCGCGTGTAAGAGGGGGCTGACAAAATGGCACGTTATATTGGACCAAAATGTAAACTGTCCCGTCGTGAAGGGACTGACCTGCAGCTGAAGAGTGGTGTTCGTCCGCACGACTCCAAGTGTCGCGCAGAATCCAAACCCGGTCAGCACGGCGCTGGTCGCGGTCGTCTGTCCGACTACGGTATTCAGCTGCGTGAAAAGCAAAAAGTTCGTCGTATCTACGGCGTACTGGAAAAGCAGTTCCGTAACTACTATAAGGAAGCAGCACGTCTGAAGGGCGCTACAGGTGAAAACCTGCTGCAACTTCTCGAGCAGCGTCTGGACAACGTGGTTTACCGCATGGGCTTCGGCTCAACTCGCTCTGAAGCGCGTCAGCTGGTTTCCCACAAAGCGATTCTTGTAAACGGCACTACCGTTAACATCCCTTCTTTCCAGGTTAAAGAAGGCGACGTTATCGCTGTACGTGAGAAAGCCAAGAAGCAGCTGCGTATCCAGAATTCCGTTTCCCTCGCTGCCCAGCGTGGCGATGTCGAGTGGGTAGACGTAAACGCGAGCAAACTGGAAGGCACTTTCAAGCGCACTCCGGATCGTGTCGATCTGCCGGCAGAGATCAACGAAAACCTTATCGTGGAACTGTACTCCAAGTAACAATAAGTCCACTTTAAGGAATGCAACTGTAAACAGGTATGGCTATGCAGACTGCTGTCAACGAGTTTTTGACACCGCGTCGTATTGACGTCACCGAGTACAATCCGAATCACGCCAAAGTGATTTTGGAGCCCCTGGAGCGTGGCTTTGGCCACACTCTTGGCAATGCGCTGCGTCGCATCCTGCTGTCCTCCATGCCGGGCTGCGCCGTCACCGAGGTGGAAATCGAAGGTGTCGAGCACGAGTACAGCGCGATCGAAGGTGTGCAGGAAGATGTAATTGAAATCCTGCTCAACCTGAAAGAAATCGCCGTTGTTATGCACGGTAAGGATCAGGCGGTATTGAGCCTGAGCAAAAAGGGCCCAGGTGCGGTGACTGCTGGAGATATCCAGGTAGATCACGACATCGAGATCGTTAATCCTGAGCACGTGATCGCCAATATTACTGGTGATGTCGAGCTCAACCTGCGTCTCACTGTAGCGCGCGGCCGTGGCTACCAGCCCGCCGATGCTCGTCGTGGCGAGGAAGAGGAAAGCCGTGCAATTGGCCGTCTGCAGCTGGATGCTTCATACAGCCCAGTGCGTCGCGTTTCCTACAGCGTGGAAAGCGCGCGTGTAGAACAGCGCACTGACCTGGATAAGCTGGTTCTGGATCTGGAGACCAACGGTACCCTGGACCCGGAAGAGGCTATTCGTCGCGCCGCCACTATTCTGCAGCAACAGCTCGCAGTATTTGTGGACCTGGAAGGCGAGAAGGATGCACAGCCGAAGGCTGAAGAGCCTGAAGTTGATCCGGTACTACTGCGCCCGGTAGACGACCTGGAGTTGACTGTACGTTCGGCGAACTGTCTGAAGGCAGAGAATATTTACTACATCGGTGATCTGATTCAGCGCACTGAAGTAGAACTGCTGAAGACGCCGAATCTTGGTAAGAAGTCTCTGACTGAAATCAAGGACGTACTGGCTTCCCGTGGTTTGTCCCTGGGTATGCGCCTGGAAAACTGGCCGCCGGCCAGCCTGAAAGGCGACAGCAAGTTAAGCCCCCTGTAAGCATTTGGTAGTCGCGACGGTGTCGTGATTAGTAGAAAGAACCCGAGCGGTGCTACAGCTTAGCGCGACACCGCTCCAGAACGACCTGCTGTGACAGCAACTTAGGTCGTAAGGAATTGAGTCATGCGTCATCGCTATAGTGGCCGTAAATTCAGCCGCACGAGCGCTCACCGCAAGGCCATGTTCAAGAACATGAGCGCCTCTCTGGTGGAGCACGAACTGATCAAAACCACACTGGCCAAAGCCAAAGAACTGCGCCGCGTTGCCGAGCCGCTGATCACTCTGGCTAAGAAAGACAGTGTTGCTAACCGCCGTCTGGCTTTCGCTCGTATCCGTGATAAGGATGCTGTGCGTAAGCTGTTCGACGAGCTGGGTCCTCGTTACGAAGCCCGTCCTGGTGGTTACATCCGTATCATGAAGTGTGGTTTCCGCGCTGGTGATAAGGCGCCGATGGCATACGTTGAGCTGGTAGACCGTCCTCAAGTAGAAGACGAAGCTGCTGAAGCTTAAGCGTTATTAGCCATAGCGCTACGGAAGGCCGGTCTTTGACCGGCCTTTTTTTTGCCATAAGGAGATTTTTGTATGTCTTTTGAGCAACTATTAAAGAGTTTGAATCCCGAGATTGTGGGCAGCTTAAAGCGGGCCATTGAGCTTGGAAAATGGCCCAATGGTGTTGCGCTATCCCCTGAGCAGCGCAGCCTCTGCGCAGAAGCGGTTTCCAATTGGGAGTCCGCAAACCTTCCGCGGGAGCAACAGCTAGGCTATGTGGCGCCGAAGACCAAGGATGAGCCCTGTGTAGGAAAAAAAGACGATGAGCAAGCTGTTAACTGGGTTGGCTAGCTAATCAGTCTGTAAGATATTGGCACTTTATTCATTGGTGAGGGCGTTATTTTCTTTCATGCTCTCCCAATTCTCTGCTTAGATAGTTACCGACAGACAAATACATAATTTCTAATTTGCTCGGTAACTAATTATGAAAAAGCTGATTTTGCTTGCCGGAGCAGTAACGCTCGCCGTTGTAGGGGTTGATCACTACGATATTGATGTGCGCTCAAGTGTGGCCAAGGTGCGCCAGATAATAGAGCCGCTAAAAGATGATAGTGAATTAGTAAAGAATATTTCTGACAGCATACCCTGGTCCCAGCTGGAACATGGGGAAGTCGAAGAGTTATTAAATCATCCTCGGGTTCAGGCTTATCTGGATCGTGAGAATGTTAAGCAGGCGCTCAAAGACTACTTTGCAGACCTGGGCAATCTCTCTGGTGAAGAGGCCTGGGATGCAATTGAAAAAATAGAGCGGGAATCGCGTATTACAGGCTATGAAGCGCTTTCAATGAAGTTGGCCTGGCTGGAAAAAAATAGTCTTAACCAGGCAGAGTTCACCCAAAGAGCTGAAGAGCTATTTAATATTTATCGGGATAAAGCGCAAACGGTGATCAGGGATTACGACCCTCATGTCGAGGTTCCGGGCTTTTCCACCTATAAGGATCTTGAGCGCTCGATCGTTGAGGAAGTTCAGCAGATGACGTCCTTTCCCGATGGCATGAGTAGACATGAATACTTACGTAAACGTCTTCAGGACGCCCGTGAGGCGGTATATGGCAGTTAGGTTTTCTATCACTTCAGCGCTGCCAGCGAGTTACCGGCAGCGCTGGGGGTATTTTAATTACATAAACAAGCCGATCAGATCATAGAACCAGTTACTGTTGTCCTCATAATCTGAAACCTCATCGGTTTCGTATGCCCGAATCATGCCTCCACCGTTATGATTGACGATGTTGTCGAGGAAATCTTTTAATTCAAGCCCGTGCTCGGCAATCTCACCATAGTTTAAATCGATAATGGTTGTGCAGTGGCTCTCGTTTAAATTGCGGAACATCGGGAAGTAATAGCCCCAGTTACTAGTTTGATCCAGCAGCGGAATCAAATTTTCATGGGTATCTTTCTGCCAGCGCTGTCGCAATTTATTTAAACGGGAGTCTGCATCGGGATCATTATAAATATCCTCATAAAATCTCTCGTAGGAGTAGGATGAAAAATTCCCGTCAGCAAGAAAGTGCGTAATACCCAGTCGATCTGAGGGGAATTTATTGGAAAGCGCTGCATAAAGTGAGGCTAGCTGATTGGCTTCGAATCCCGGTGTTATGGCTTTTAACATAGTGATGGGGTTTTCCGAGCTTTCATCGCTATCGGCGGTATAGGTAGTCCAAGAGCGCAGCACTTCTTTATGTAGCGGTAAAGAGGGATATTGGGTGCTGTCACTCCCGTCTAAAGGTGCCTGATAGAGAGGGCCTGAATCATCGAGGAGATAGCCATAATCGACATTCATATCCTCGCGCAACTTCGAATAATTAAACAGAGCACCAATACTACCTGCACTACAACCCGCAGCGAGCATCTGCTTCGGTTTTTGCAAATTATTTTTCACCCAGGAAGTAACTGCCTGAACGTTGCGTAATCCATTGTGGTGCCAGATAAGGTCGGGGTTCTCGCCAGTAGTATCCTCGTATATTTCAGTTTTATCGCCTACGTAGATATCCCCTGTGCAATACGGTACATAAACCATATTCCACTCGCCAGTTTTATACTGGTCGTAGGGGTGATGTGTATAAATCAAAGGGGATACGCCAGCGGTAGTAAGATTTTCGAAATTTGTAAAATCTAACAAGTGCACATTGCTTAGGTAATCATCGGGAATGCCATTGGGGTTGCGAGCCCCGCGAATACCAGCTTGTCCTGAGCAGCTTTCATAGTCCCAGCATGCCCCTCCACCCTCGAAATAGAAAATGGTGTTACTGGTATCTGGAACACGGTGAACAAAGAACTTATAGGGTGATCCATTCCCACACATGGCACCTGTACTGGTAGGTACATCAATTTTTTGCCAGGTGTTGTAGTCGCCAGGATCAAAATCATCATTAAAACTGGGATCATCCATAGTTAGTGGATACATCCCTTCAGCTTGCTGCGAGGTGACTGGCGCATCGGCATTGGGTGGATCAAACAAATGCTTTAGGGTAGTCCAGAAGTTGTAATCACCCGGTTCTGCATTTGCATGACCTGTGATAAGTAGAGAACTCGCTAAGAGTATTGAAATAAAACCGCGGAGAATTTTTATCATTATTAATCCCCTTAAGGTATTGTGTGTTTTCTCTTTGGAATGTGCTTTGTTGATCCTGAAATAATTGTTTGGAGATTTATTTGCTCCCTATAGATAATCAACTTGCACGCTAGTCCAAATCGCTGTTTGGGTAAAACCCAATGAGGTTAGTTAATAATGATGTTTTGGTCTAGAAAGATATGAGGGGAAACTTGCCGGTCACAGAATTTCTGTAATATTTTTTCTTTTTTTGTCCAAAAATATTCCATTTAAATTTTTAATAAAATTATTTTGTCTATTTTGGCGTAATTTTTATTCTCTACTTTATGCTGTTATTTTTGAGTATTAAATAGTTCTGTATCTGATAATGTTTATGCTTGCATTAAAGGGATAGTGCCTCCCTGTGATTAAGATTCAGGCTCTGTTGGAGTTTTTTAATTAGGTCTTGTTTCTTTTTGAAAATTTCACGCGATTCTTCAATACTTATTTCTTGAAATGTGATTTTGTTTTTTGGGGCTAGCTGACCCAGGCGATGAAGTTCCGATTTTATAATATGGCCTATTCGGGGGTACCCGCCAATAGTCTGTCCCTCAATAAAGGAAATAATAGGATTGGCATCGGGTGGTACTTGAATGCTGCCGGGATAGAGTCCTGCTGATGATAGTTGTGTCTTTCCGTTTGTAATTTTATGAATTGTAGAATTGTTTTTAGTGGATAGACGAATGCCCATACGATTGCTTTGGGTAGAAACCAGATAGGTTGAGCCGTAAAAGTGTTCAATAAATTTCTTGGAAAATAAATTGCTCTCTGGTCCAGCCACTAGTCGTAGCTTTGAATTATGTGAGTAGTGAAGGTGAAACCTTTTATTTAGTACAGATTCTTTTGCGGTGTGGACTTCTTTAAAGTGGATGACTTCGTTAGATGTGATCGGTTTGCCACTATTTGCGCCAAATTTACTTATAACGTGAGTTGCAGAGCTACCTAAGATATTGGGTGCGTCTATCTTGGCAGAAATCGCAAGGTAGGTTCTTGCACCGGAAATAGCTTGAGCTATATCCAAAATATCACCAGGCTTAACCCTATAGGTTCGGAAATTATCAATTGACTCGTTATTTAAGGAACCTCTGAATTGGCCTCCGGCTATAGCGATAGTGAGATTGCAGAGGAATTCGATTCTAGGACCGAGCAGGGTGATCTCAAAGGTTGGGTGCCCTAACGGGTTTCCTAATAACAGGTTGGCTATTTTCATCGATAGTGGGTCGGCAGCACCTCCCCATGGAATTCCACAGTGCATCATGCCTGGACGACCCAGGTCCTGAATACTTGTCTGTAGCCCTGCTCGAAGAAAGTGAATACCCATAGACCCTCCTTTTTAGGGTGAACTACTTTTAGTACTCTGCGAGAGTATATGAAATTGCTGAGAATCTATTGCATAAAACTCAATTTCATCTAAAGGTGCAGCGATAAATGGGGAGGGTTCCGCAGGTTGAAAAAGACTAAGGGGTGTCTGGCCAATAATTTGCCATCCCCCCGGTGTAGCTTGTGGGTAGATGCCTGTTTGTTCTCCACCTATCCCGACAGCGCCTGCGGGAATTCTGGTTCGGGGAGTTTCTTTTCTGGGGCAATATAGCTTTGGGTCAAGTCCGCCAAGGTATAAGAAGCCTGGAGTAAAGCCCAACATATGCACTAAGTAACGTTGTGCGGTATGTCGTTTGATGATTTCCTGTGACGATAATTTGGTATGTTCTGATAATGCCTCAAGGTCTGGAGAAAAGCCTTCTTCGTAGCATACGGGAATACGCACTATGCGTGGTCTACTGGTGAAGGGGGCAGGGTTGTTTAGAAAGTCCTCGGTAGTTTTAGTGAGTAATTGGTATAAGGTTTTGTGATCCCATAGGGAAGGATTGAAAATAACAGTTAAGCACTGGTATGCAGGAATGATATCAATGATACCTGGATGCACTTCATTTAATAGAGCCGCTCTCAAACCGATAATTGTCCGGCTAAGAGCTTTGCATGGTTTGCCGGAAAAGCGGATATCTACTGCACAATCTCCGTTAATGGTAATAGCTAGTGGTATATGGGGGGCAGGGTGTGTCACCGAGCTATACTCACGCCGTTTGCATTGAGATGTTGATTAAGTTGTCTGGCGATAATGGGCGCTTGGGGATTATCGCCGTGGAGGCAGATGGTATCCACAGAGAATTGCAATTTTTCACCAAGATAATCGTTAAATTCTAAGCCCTTTGCCAAGCAGATAGCCTGCTGTAAGCACTGTTCTGTCTCAGCAATAACAGCACCCGCCATTGAGCGTGGAGCTAGTTGGTTATTGCTGAGGTACTGCCTATCCATAAATCCTTCGCGAATAAATGTTTTATTTTGTTTGGCAGCAGCGAACTGCATGGCAGCGTTGGCTAACCCAATAATTTTCAGTGAAGGATATTCTTTGTCGAGTAGGGTAATAATACTTTCAGCGAGTTCTCTGTTTGACTCTGTATCATTGTAGAGAGCGCCGTGTAGTTTAATATGGTCTAAAGTTGCTCCTAGGCTACGCGCGATATTTTCTAGTTGGTTTACTTGTGCGCAAAGAGAATCGAGTAATTTATTTTGAGGAATAACTAGAGATTTGCGGCCAAAATTTTCCCTGTCGGGGTAGCTGGGGTGCGCGCCGATTTTTAAACTATTTTTTAGGGCGTTTTCGATTGATCTACCCATGATCTCGGGAGTGCCAGCGTGGCCGCCGCAAGCTATATTGCAGCGGGAAATAAACGGCATGATTTGGGCGTCCCTGTCACAGCTGCGCAAATCAGCACCTTCACCCAGATCGCAGTTGATATCAATATTCACTGTGGCATCCTGCCTGTAATATATTTCGAATGCGTTTTAACGCTAAGAACCCGCCTATTAAAGTGGTTAATTGTTAGGGCACTGGCTGACTTCCATTGAAATTTTCTTTGAATTTGACTCATAGCAATTTCCCAGCGGTGAGCAGAAGCAGGCGGAAACCGAAAGTTTCCATCTTTCTTGATTAATTTTTTCCCATAGTTCAGAAGTTGCAGTGCCACGACTTAACGAATAGAAAGGATACTCAGATTGTGCGGGAATGATAACTTCATTTATTTCTGAAGAGCTTTGAAAGCCTTCATCAAGGGGTGGGTGGTGATTTCTATGGTTTCTATTAAATTTATTTTTCATCATTTTATGCTCCTCCTGACAGCAGGCTTGCAAAAAATCATGGGTGCTTGAGTATTCTACATTTCTATATTTAAAACTAACGGATTTTAGGATGGCTGGGCCAGCTCCAGCATTGTGAAAATTAAAAGTGATCCTATTCTGATTTCTCTTCTCATCATAGTTTCCATGGCTGAACTGGATAACCGGCATTGTCATTATTTTGACTTGTTGGTTGGCAGCTCTGGCTTGTAAATAGGTGGCATAGAAGGATGCCAGAGAAATCATAATTGCACTTACTGCGATCACTGAGTTTAAGCGGTCACGATTGAATAACTTCATATCTTGTCGCACCTACCTACTAGTTATTTTTAAGTGAATTGAGCTAGAAAGGATGCCGGTCTATAGATTGGCATCCTTTCCTATTCAATTAGTTCAGCATGGTTTTTAGAAAGCGCCCGGTATGGGAAATGTCCATTTCTGCAACATCCTCAGGTGTCCCCGTGGCAATAATTTGCCCGCCGCCAGAGCCACCCTCCGGGCCCAGGTCTACAATCCAGTCTGCAGTTTTGATCACGTCCAGATTGTGTTCGATCACTACGATGGTATTGCCGTGATCGCGCAGGCGATGGAGAACATCCAGCAGTAATTGGATATCGGCAAAGTGCAGGCCGGTAGTCGGTTCGTCGAGGATGTACAGGGTTTGCCCAGTGTCTCGTTTGGATAGCTCGCGGGAGAGTTTTACCCGTTGGGCTTCACCACCTGAGAGAGTGGTGGCAGCCTGGCCTAGCTTGATATATGAGAGGCCGACATCCATTAGGGTTTGCAACTTCTTCGCGATTGCGGGCACAGGGTCAAAGAATTCCCGTGCATCTTCCACGGTCATTTCCAATACTTCGTGGATATTCTTGCCCTTGTAGTGTACCTCCAGGGTCTCGCGGTTGTAGCGCTTGCCGTGACAGGTATCACAGGGTACATAGACATCCGGCAAAAAGTGCATTTCTACCTTAATCACCCCGTCGCCCTGGCAGGCTTCACAGCGCCCACCCTTGACGTTAAAGCTGAAGCGTCCAGGTTTATAGCCCCGTGAGCGGGCTTCCTGGGTGCCAGCAAACAAGTCGCGAATTGGGGTAAAAATACCGGTATAGGTTGCCGGGTTTGAGCGAGGAGTGCGCCCGATAGGACTCTGATCAATATCCACGCATTTGTCGAAGTGCTCCAGACCGTGCGCCTCTTTATAGGGAGAGGCCTTAAGGGTTGTTGCTTTGTTAAGTGCAGTGGCGGCAAGTGGATAGAGGGTTGTATTAATCAGGGTGGACTTACCAGAGCCGGATACACCGGTTACACAGGTAAATAATCCTACTGGGATCTCCAGATCGACGTCCTGTAAATTATTTCCACTGGCCCCTTCGAGGCGCAACAAATAGTCCGGGTCGGGTACGTAGCGTTCTTCCGGTACGGCAATTTTCTTTTTGCCGGAGAGGTACTGACCGGTTAGGGATTTCTTGCATTTGGTAATTTTATCGGCGGTACCCGCTGCCACGACTTCTCCACCATGGACTCCGGCACCGGGGCCAATATCGACGATAAAGTCGGCACTGCGAATGGCATCCTCATCGTGCTCCACCACAATAACCGTGTTGCCGATATCGCGCAGGTGGGTAAGGGTGTTGAGCAGGCGCTCGTTGTCCCGCTGGTGTAGGCCGATAGAGGGCTCGTCGAGAATATACATTACGCCCACGAGGCCGGCGCCGATCTGGCTGGCGAGGCGAATGCGCTGTGCTTCGCCGCCGGAGAGGGTTTCTGCACTGCGGTTTAGGGTTAGGTAATTCAGGCCGACATCGACGAGGAAGCGGAATCGATCGCGAAGCTCTTTGAGAATCTTATCGGCAATCTCTTTCTGGGCGCCTTTAAAAGCCAGCTCATGGTCGAAATACTCGAACGCATCGCCTACAGGCAGCTCAGTAATTTGCGCCAGGGTGCGGTTATCCACAAAGACATGACGGGCCTCGCGGCGCAGGCGGGTACCGTGGCACTCTGGGCATTTTTGTGTACTCAGATACTTGGCTAACTCCTCCCGTACCGATTGGGACTCGGTATCCCGATAGCGGCGTTGGAAATTGGGGATAATGCCCTCGAAGGTGTGCTGGCGCACGGTGACATCGCCGCGATCATTGACGTAGCTGAAGTCTATCTCTTCATCGCCACTGCCCTGCAGGATAACCTTGCGGTGGGCTTTGCGTAATTTTTTCCAGGGCTTATCCAGATCGAAACCGTAGTGCTCGGCGAGGGAGTCGAGCATGTGGTAATAGTAAATGTTGCGTCTGTCCCAACCGCGAATGGCCCCCTCGGAAATACTGCTTTCCGAATCGATAATTACCTTGTCTTCATCGAAGAACTGTTTGACGCCCAGGCCGTCACAGCTGGGGCAGGCACCGGCGGGGTTGTTGAAGGAGAACAGGCGCGGTTCTAGCTCATCCAGTGAGTAATCACAGACGGGGCAGGCGTGGCGGGCAGAGAAGAGGCGATCTTCCTGGTCTCCATCCATAAAACTGATGGAGGCGATACCGTCGGTGAGATTCAGGGCAGTTTCGAAGGATTCCGCCAAACGCAGTTGCAGGTCCTCACGCACCTTAAAGCGGTCTACCACCACCTCAATGGTGTGCTTGCGGCGCTTATCCAGCTTGGGGGTGTCGTCCAGGTCACAGATAACTCCGTCGATCCGTGCCCGCACAAATCCGTCCCGGCGCAATTGTTCAAATACGTGCTGGTGCTCACCCTTTCGATCGCGAACTACCGGCGCCAGCAACATAATCTTGCTGCCTTCCGGTAAAGCCAGTACCTGATCCACCATCTGGCTGATTGTCTGGGCTTGCAGGGGTTCGTCGTGCTCGGGGCAGCGGGGTTCTCCAACCCGGGCAAATAGCAGCCGCAGGTAGTCATAGATCTCTGTGATGGTGCCCACAGTGGAGCGGGGGTTGTGTGAGGTGGACTTCTGCTCGATTGAAATAGCCGGTGATAGCCCCTCGACGGTATCCACATCCGGCTTTTCCATCATCGACAGGAATTGACGGGCGTAGGTGGAGAGTGATTCCACGTAGCGGCGCTGCCCCTCTGCGTAGAGGGTGTCAAAGGCCAGGGAAGATTTGCCGGAACCGGACAGGCCGGTGATAACGATCAGTTTATCGCGGGGAATGTCCAGATCGATATTCTTCAGATTGTGGGTGCGAGCACCCCTTACATAAATCGTGTCCACGCTCTACCTATATGCTGCTAATACTGGGCCGGGCCTCGGACTTGCTCCGCGCGGGGCGATCACAACTGCGGTGCCGGAAAAACAGTCAAGTATAAACTCGCCACCTGATGTGCGAAAATTGTCTTTCGCAATACCCGACATTCAGGCAGATAGCATTCGATGATTCCTGTGATTCTCTGTGGTGGCACTGGCTCGCGCCTGTGGCCACTCTCTCGCGAGGCCTACCCTAAACAGTTCTTACCCCTTATCGGTGGTGAAACGATGTTACAGGCAACCGTAAGGCGCCTGGAGGGCATTGAGCCATTACAGGCGCCGATCCTGGTATGCAACGAAGAGCATCGTTTTGCCGCTGCCGAGCAATTGCAGGAAATCGGCCACGGAGCCCAGTCCATTTTACTGGAGCCCTGCGCGCGCAATACTGCACCGGCTATTGCCCTGGCTGCCCTGGCAGCACTGGAGTCAGGAGCTGACCCTTTACTGCTGGTATTACCGGCAGACCACGCCGTTTCCGACGAGGCAAATTTTCAGGAGTCTGTAGAGTCGGCCCGAGCCCTGGCTGAGCAGGGGTATCTGGTCACCTTTGGTATTGTGCCGACCCGGGCGGAGACCGGATACGGCTACATTCGGCGCGGGGATAAATTGGCGGAAACTGCTTGGAAAGTGGCGGAGTTCGTCGAAAAGCCGGACACTGAAACCGCTGAAGCTTACCTGGCCTCCGGGGATTACTCCTGGAACAGTGGCATGTTCCTGTTCCGAGCTTCCCGCTATCTGGAGGAGTTGGAGCGGTACCGTGCAGATATTCTCACAGCCTGCCGCAGTGCCTATAAGAGTGCCGCGAGGGATCTGGATTTTACCCGGGTGGATAGAGAGGCTTTTGCAGCCTGCGCAGATGAGTCTGTGGATTATGCAGTAATGGAGCCGACGGAATCCGCGGCAGTTGTACCTATGGATGCGGGTTGGAGCGATGTGGGCTCCTGGCAGGGGCTATGGGAGTTGGCAAAACGCGATGCCAATGACAATTTGCTTCAGGGTGATGTGTTGCTAGAAGACTCCCAGCGCTGCCTGGTGCGTGGTGAGAGCCGCTTGGTCAGCCTTCTCGGTGTATCCGACCTAGTGGTTGTCGATACTGACGATGCGCTTCTGATCGCTGACCGGCAACGGGTCCAGGAAGTCAAAAAACTGGTCAGTAACCTCAAGAACACTGGTCGCAGTGAGGCCCAAAGGCACCGCAAGGTATATAGGCCCTGGGGCTACTACGACTCGATTGATGCGGGTCCACGCTTTCAAGTGAAGCGTATTGTGGTGAAGCCGGGCCAGCAGCTATCCCTGCAGATGCATCACCACCGCGCTGAACACTGGGTTGTGGTGCAGGGAACTGCGAAGGTTACCCGGGGTGAAGAAGAGGTCCTGATCACCGAGAACCAATCGACTTATATCCCCCTGGGGGTGGTCCACCGCCTGGAGAACCCCGGCACGATTCCCTTGGAGCTGATTGAGGTGCAATCCGGCAGTTATCTCGGAGAGGATGACATTGTCCGCCTCGATGATGAGTACGGTCGTAACTAGTTGTGGATAAAAGTTGTGCTGTTTCCCCTACAGCCGGGAGGCGGCTCACTGTACAATGCGCGCCCTATTTGATGCTGTTCCGGGATTTGCATGAATTCCATTGAGCGCCGCGCCCTGGGTGGGCTGGCTTCCCTGTATGTCTTTCGTATGCTGGGCCTGTTTATGGTCCTGCCGGTTCTCACTGTGTACGGCGAGGGCTATCGCGATAGCACGCCCATGCTGCTGGGGCTGGCAATGGGCGCCTATGGCCTGAGTCAGGCGATACTCCAAATTCCTCTGGGGCTCCTGTCCGATCGCTGGGGGCGCAAGCCGGTTATTTATACCGGCCTTGCACTGTTTGCCCTGGGCAGTGTCATCGCTGCACTGACGGATTCGGTTTACGGACTTATTGTGGGGCGGGTACTGCAAGGTTGTGGTGCTATTGCCGCTGCGGTGATGGCGCTGGTTGCCGACTTAACCCGCGATGAAAAGCGCGGTATTGCGATGGCGATTATCGGAGCGTCTATTGGCGTCGCATTTATGCTGGCGGTGATCCTGGGGCCAGCGCTAGCCGGTGTGGGCGGCTTGCCGGCAATTTTCTGGGTCACTGCTGGATTAGCACTGCTGGGTGGATTATTGGTTTGGCGCCTGGTGCCGACTCCGGAGGCGGCTCGGCGGCCCGCAGTTTATGGCAGTGGTTTTCGTTCGGTAGTTAAAAGCGGTCTTGTTTGGCGCTTGGTTTCTGGGGCCTTTTTCTCCCACTTGTTGCTCACGGCATTGTTCGTCGCCTTGCCATTGGTGCTAGTCGATAGATTGGATTGGCCGGCTAGCGAGCACTGGAAATTGTATGGACCACTCATGCTCGGCACCTTCTTGCTGATGTTGCCAATGATGAGGGCGGCAGAGAAAAGTGATCGGGTGCCTTTTGCGCTTAATTTTGCTTGTTTAGCTTTGATCGGTGGCAGTGCGGCCTTGTTGTCTGTAAGCACCTGGATGCTGGTAGTCTTGCTGGCAGTGTTCTTCACCGGTTTCAACCTGCTTGAAGCCCTGCTGCCGGCGCAGCTAACCAGGAAGGCTCCGGCGGAAGCGAGGGGCGCAGCTACGGGGCTTTACGCGACTTTACAGTTCTTTGGCACCTTTGTCGGCGGTAGCCTGGGTGGCCTGCTGTTCGGTCTGGGGGGCGCTTCCGCAGTTGCTGCTCTGGGTTTGGCGGTGCTGCTGCTATGGATGTTGCTGTGGTGGGGTTTGCGCGAGAGAGCGTGAAGGTAGCGCTTACTAACACTGAGCCGCTATTGTATCCTACTGGATAAAAATACAATATTTACTGATGGTGCAATGTAGCACTGACGGTATTTCATAACACTTGATAGATTAATTGATTGTTTAAATAGTTTATTGCCCCGGGTGGAGCCCGGGTTGACGAGAGGAGAGGGCCATGGCCAGGGGTATTAATAAAGTAATTCTGATCGGTAATCTGGGGAATGACCCGGAAACCAAATATATGCCGAGTGGCGGTGCTGTTACCAACATCAGCCTGGCTACAAGTGAGAGCTGGAAAGACAAGCAGACTGGCCAGCAGCAGGAGCGCACTGAGTGGCATCGCGTAGTATTTTTTAACCGCCTGGCTGAGATCGCCGGTGAGTACCTGCGCAAGGGGGCCAAAGTTTATGTAGAGGGCTCTCTACGCACCCGTAAGTGGCAGGATAAGAATTCCGGCCAGGACCGCTACACCACTGAAATCGTTGCCAGCGAAATGCAGATGCTGGACGGTCGCGGTGAGCAGGGCGGCTTTGGTCAGGGTATGGGTGGCGCTGGAATGGGCGCAGCCGCAGGTGGCCAAATGGGTGGCGGCCAGCCGATGGGTGGTTCCAGCGGTTTTGACCAACAGGGCGGCGGTTTTCAGGGTGGCTACCAGCAGCAGGGCGGCCAGGAGGCATACGGGCAGGGGCGTACCGCTCCCTCACCGATGGCACCAGCTAACCAGCAGCCCCAGCAACAGCCGAACCAGGGTCCTGCCGGTGGTTTCGATAATAGCTTTGATGACGATATCCCGTTCTAAGAACTGGATTTACCAGTGTCTGAATTGAATACAGGTTATATGCCGGATACCGTCGCCATTATCACAGCTGGTAATGAGGTTGATGGCGCGCTGCAAAAAAGACTGCAGCGCGCAGGCTTTCGCGTACAGCAGTTGACCCCCGGGGAAATCGATCAATTGAGACCGGGCTCAATTGTGATTAATGCCTCCGCCTGTGCCGACAATCGAGGCATGCCGGAGTCACTGCTGGTGAGTAAGCGGCTTTGTGCTGCACCCTGTGGACATATTATTCACCTCTCATCCTACCAAGTTTTTTCTGGTGGTGAGCGCCGCCGCTATGACGAGGATGAGCCCACAGAACCGCAGTCCCCGAGTGGACGCGAATGGCTGGCTTGCGAAGATGCCTTTAATGGGCTGCAAAACCTGACGATTTTGCGTTTTGGCTGGATGGTGGATAGTGGTCAGGATGCCTTGTTAGGGCGTATTTTACGCAACTTTGTGTCTGGGGAGCCTTTAGCCCTGGATGGAAGGAACAGCGGCAACCCAGTAACAGTGGTGGATATGGCTCGTGTCGCAGTGGCGGTTGCCCAGCAGCTCGCTAGCGGGGCCAAGGCAGGAGGCGTTTATCACTACGGTAGTTCTGATAGCTGCACAGCGATGGAGTTTGCCCTGGAGGTGGTCGAGCGCGCCCAGGCTTTTTACGATGAAGAGCGCTTTGCGCAATTTACTTCATTAGGGGATGAGGCTGAGAAGCGGGATCGCAGCATAGTACTTTCATGTGGCAAGCTGCGGGATGTCTTTGGTGTTCAGCAGCGGAGCTGGAGACAGGGACTGACACGCCAGGTTGAGCTGTGGTTGGAGCGCCTGCACGCGACTCCGGAATAGTTTGGTTTCTGTTGCGCAGTCAATAAAAAGGGCGCCTCGCGGCGCCCTTTTTATTTCGATTAGATTTTATCGAATATCAGGCAGGCATTAGTTCCGCCAAAGCCAAAGCTATTGGACATAGCCCGTTTGACTTCAGTCTCACGCAGCTGGCGGACAAGGTCCATGCCTTCCGCAGCGGGGTCGAGGTTCTCTACATTGGCTGATGCAGCAATAAAGTTATTCTGCATCATCAGCAGGCTGTAAATGGCCTCCTGAACCCCTGCAGCTCCCAGAGAGTGGCCTGTCAGAGATTTGGTAGAGGCGAATGCCGGAACTGTATCCCCGAAGGCTTCGCGCATGGCTTTCAATTCGGCGACATCGCCTACGGGTGTAGAGGTGCCGTGGGTGTTGATATAGTCCACGCTACCCTGCAGGCCTTTGCCGTCCATACCGGCCAGAGCCTGCTGCATACAGCGGGTGGCGCCTTCACCGCTTGGGGCAACCATATCGTAACCATCGGAAGTTGCGCCGTAACCGGTTAGCTCCGCATAGATGGTCGCACCGCGAGCCACGGCGTGCTCCATTTCTTCGAGTACCAGACAGCCACCACCACCGGCGATCACAAAGCCATCGCGATCGGCATCGTAGGGGCGTGATGCTTTTGTCGGAGTATCGTTATATTTGCTTGAGAGGGCGCCCATAGCGTCAAACAAGTGAGTCAAACTCCAGGCAAGTTCCTCACCACCGCCAGCAAACACTACATCCTGCTTACCCATCTGGATAAGCTCAGCTCCGTTTCCTATACAGTGGGCACTGGTAGCGCAAGCGGAAGAAATACTGTAGTTCACCCCTTTGATTTTGAATGGAGTGGCTAAGCATGCGGAAACGGTACTGTTCATTACCTGGGGCACGCGGTAGGCGCCTACACGGCGAACACCTTTTTCCTTCAGAGTATGTGCAGCGTCAATAATCTGCTGAGTGGATGTGCCGCCAGAGCCCATCACGATACCCGTGCGCGGATTAGATATCTGCTCCTCCTGCAGGCCCGACATCTCGATTGCTTCACGCATGGCAATGTACGCATAGGCTGCAGCGTCGCCCATAAAGCGAAGTTGCTTGCGATCGATATGCTCTTTGAAATCGATGTCCACAGGCCCAGCCACATGGCTGCGCAGGCCGAGCTCCTTATACTCTTCTTGGAAGCGGATGCCGCTTCGACCAGTTTTCAGTGACTCGGTGACTTCTTTAGTGTTGGTACCGATACAGGAAGTGATACCCATTCCGGTAATGACGACCCGACGCATAGTGATCTCCAGCATAGCTTGTCGGCAGAGGACTGATGGTTTCTACCGGTATTAGTCTTAAACGAGTTTAAAAATTGTCCGTACGGGTAAATAAGCCTACGCGAAGATCCTTTGCTGTGTAAATTTCTCTTCCATCCACAGAGACACTGCCGTCGCCAATACCCATAACAAGCCTGCGCTCAACAATCCGGCTCATCTGAATATGGTAAGTCACCTTCTTGCTGGTGGGGAGAATTTGGCCGGTAAATTTAACTTCACCACAGCCCAGTGCTCGACCGCGGCCGGGGTTGCCTTTCCAGGCCAGGAAATAACCCAATAATTGCCACATAGCATCCAGGCCGAGGCAGCCGGGCATTACGGGATCGCCGGGAAAATGGCAGTCGAAGAACCATAGGTCGGGGTGAATGTCGAGCTCAGCGATCAGCTCTCCCTTGCCGAAAGCACCACCTTCCTTGGATATATGGGTGATACGATCGAGCATCAACATATTGGGAGCCGGCAACTGGGCGTTGCCTGGGCCGAACATCTCGCCACGGGAGCAGGTCAGGAGCTCCTCTCTGGTATACTCACTTTTTTGTACAAAATTACTCATCATTTCCCCGTTAGTGGGTGGTTATGCAATTGAGATTGGACACTTTTGCAAGAGCGGGCATTCTAAGGGGTCTGTGTCGCTTGTCCAGTCGGTCAAGGGGGTTTTTGTGACTGGCGTGAGAATTGTCTTCACAAATACCGCCTATTTAGCGTGTTAATTCCTCATCTTACTCATATAGTTTTGGTGTTTATCCTCAGGGAATTCACATATTGGGCCAAGCTTAACGTTATCGAGTGTAAGTGCTTGCACAGCGACGCTATGATAAGTTGCCGGCACTGCGCGGGGGTGCGCTGTTTTAAATTGATTGGGGGAGCAGAATGCTCAAGAAATGCCTATTTCCTGTTGCCGGCTATGGCACTCGTTTTCTTCCTGCCACCAAGGCAATGCCGAAAGAAATGTTGCCGCTGGTGAATAAGCCACTGGTTCAGTATGGCGTTGAGGAGGCTATAGAGGCGGGACTGACCGAGATTGGTTTTGTCACTGGGCGAGGCAAGCGCGCGATTGAGGATCACTTTGATACCAATTTTGAGCTGGAACACCAGATCGCGGGTACCGGCAAAGAACGTTACCTGGACTCCGTGCGCAAAGTGATTGATAGAGCGAGCTTTTCTTATACGCGTCAGGGCGAAATGAGAGGCCTGGGTGACGCTATTTTGCAAGGACATCGCCTGGTTGGCGATGAGCCGTTTGCCGTGGTGTTGGCTGATGACCTGTGTCTAAATGAAGATATGGGCGTTTTGGGGCAAATGGTTCAGCTTTATAAGCAATTCCGCTGCAGTATTGTTGCGGTAGAGGAAGTACCGAAGGAGCAGATTCATAAATTTGGTGTGATCGGTGGCAATGAGATTAAACCTGGTCTGTATCAAGTCACCAATATGGTGGAGAAGCCTGCAGCGGAAGATGCCCCAAGTAATATGGCGATTATTGGTCGTTATATCCTGACACCGGATATCTTTGATCTGATCCGTGATACTCCTCCAGGCAAAAATGGTGAGGTTCAAATTACCGATGCGCTGATGGCGCAAGCTCAGCAGGGCTGCGTATTAGCCTATGCCTTCAAAGGTCGACGCTTTGACTGTGGTTCTGTAGAAGGCTTTATTGATGCTACTAACCACGTTTACGAAAATGTGTATTTGCCAGAGCAGGCTGCTGAGGAGAAAGGTAAGTGAGTGAGTTGACTTGTTTCAAAGCTTATGACCTTCGCGGCCGTGTACCCGATGAACTTAATACCGATGTTGCATATCGAGTGGGGCGTGCCTTTGCCCAGTTCCTGAATGCTCGTCGAGTAGTTGTTGGGCATGATATTCGGCTTACCAGTGGCGAGCTGACAGATGCGCTGGTCAATGGATTGCGAGATGCGGGTGCCGATGTTTTCCATATCGGCGAGTGCGGTACAGAAGAGGTCTACTTTGCCAATTTCCACGGGGACTTTGACGGCGGTATTTGTGTTACTGCTAGTCACAATCCTATGGACTACAACGGCATGAAGTTTGTCCGTGCAGGCAGTAGTCCAATCAGTGGTGATACCGGTCTACTGGATATCAAGCGCTTGGCAGAAGAAAACAACTTTGCTCCGGTTGAGCAAAGAGGCACTTTGCAGCGCTTTGAACACCGCGCTGATTTTGTGCAGCACTTATTGGGGTATATCGATAATACTGCATTGAAACCATTAAAATTGGTGGTTAATGCCGGTAATGGTGGTGCGGGGGCGGTTGTTGATGCGCTGGCTCCACACCTGCCATTTGAGTTTGTGCGAGTTCACCACGAGCCCGACGGCAACTTTCCCAACGGTATTCCCAACCCAATTTTGCCAGAAAACCGCAATTCTACTGCCGAGGCAGTGCGGGCAAGCGGTGCTGATTTTGGTATAGCCTGGGATGGTGATTTTGATCGCTGCTTTTTCTTCGATGAAAGTGGTGATTTTATTGAAGGTTACTATGTTGTTGGCTTGCTGGCAGAAGCTTTCCTGGCAAAAAACAACGGTGCCAAAGTTGTTCATGATCCACGCCTGCTCTGGAATACCGAGGATATTGTCCGCGCTGCTGGTGGAGAGCCGGTACAGAGTAAAACCGGTCATGCCTTTATTAAAGAGCGCATGCGCAAGGAAGATGCCATTTATGGCGGTGAAATGAGTGCGCATCATTATTTCCGGGATTTCGCCTACTGCGATAGCGGTATGATTCCATGGTTATTGGTTGCTGAGTTGGTAAGTCGCAGTGGTAAATCGCTGTCACAGCTTGTTGGTGAGCGCATGGCCGCTTTCCCCTGTTCGGGAGAGATTAACTCTAAGGTTCAGGATGCTGCAGCACTGTTAAAGGCGGCAGAGGAAAAGTATGGACCTGCAGCTGACAGCGTTGAGCACGTGGATGGGTTGAGTATCGTTTACCCCGAGTGGCGTTTTAATTTGCGTATGTCAAATACTGAACCGGTTGTTCGCTTGAATGTTGAATCCCGGGGAAGTGAGGAATTAATGCGGGAGAAAACAGAGGAGCTGCTTAAGCTTATCGGTTGATACTCGTTTTTTAATGTTAAAAAGCCCCGCAACTGCGGGGCTTTTTGGTTTGGGGGTACTCAAAGTTACTTATCTGGTTTTATGGAAGAAATTATAAGAGTCGGGTGACAGCTTGGATGGGGCCTTTGGGGGTCTTTACGTGTTGAGCGAAGATTTGCCACTGGTTCTTAACCCGTACTCCAATAACATAAGCGTAGTCTGTGTAGATGTGATGGTGGGGCTTTAGAGTTGAGCGCCCAAGGGATTTTGTGACGTTACCTAAAAACCTAAACTTTCCCCGGTTGATAATTTCATTGTGTGTGGCCTTGCCATTGAGTCCCTGTTTTTTCCTTGGGCGAACATGAGCAACGGCCGGCATATTCGTATTGCGCCCGCCAATACAGAAACAGCAGTCACTGAGTTGCCCGGTAATCATAATGTCGGCACCGCTGCGCATTTGGTAGGGCTCAAGGCGATCTAGGGCAAGGACTTCATCCCAATCGATCATACGAATATGGTGGACCTTGATTGTTTGCGGATCTTCGATAAAGACCCCTTGGCGGTGGAAAGCAAAAATTTCATTGGGGCTATCGATACCAGGTGCGCCCATGCCCATGGTGTAGGTCCCGAATTGATAATCCATGACTCCAGTATCTTTTGTACCGGTAATCCTCACCAGGTTATTTTTTAAGAACATTTCCGGGTAATTTCTAAGCTGATAAAGCGCAGTAGAGCTTCTCATGTGCTGATCTCTCCATACCAATTATATTCTTCTCGTTATTTTTGCCCCTGAGGAATTGGTGTTGGCGCTTGAAATAACAAGAGGAACAATCGTACCCAATGTTGGAGGGGTAGCGGGAAATAGATACGAATAAAGCTTGGAGGCTGGTCAGGTTTGGTAGCTGCTCGAGGGGGGAGCTGCGTTGTTTCGCATTGTGCTTAAGGTAGCGGCGCTGCCCGTGCTATCGATATAGCCCGAGCAGCATTTACTTCTAGACGTTTCTCTCTATAGCAAAACTCGCCAATTGCTGCAGGGCGGTTTTTTGTTCGCTCTCGGGCATAAAGGCCAATTGCTTTTTGGCGTCTTCTACAGCGGCCCGGGCACGATCCATGGTGTAATCCAGAGCACCGCAGGCTTCAATGGCCTCTACTATTTCACTGAGCTTTTCCGCACTGCGCTGTTCAATTGCAGTTTTTACCAGCAGTGCCTGGTCCTTGCTGCCGTTGGCCATGGTGTAGATCAAGGGCAGGGTCGGTTTGCCCTCCGCCAGGTCATCCCCAACATTTTTACCCAGTTCTTCCGAATTACCGCGATAATCGAGAGCGTCATCAACCAGCTGGAAGGCGAGTCCCAGGTGTCGACCGTAGAGTTTCAGTGCAGTTTGTTCTTCACTTGAGCAGTTGGCTAATACGGCCGCAGTTTCACAGGCGGCTTCAAACAGTGCGCCGGTCTTTTTGTGGATGACAGTGAAGTAATTCTCTTCGCTTACTGCGGGATCACCGGCGTTGACCAACTGCTGTACTTCACCCTCTGCGATGGTGTTGGTGGTCTCTGAGAGTATTGCCATGATGCTCATGTCTTCCAGAGCAACCATCATTTGGAAGGCGCGGGAATAGAGGAAATCTCCCACGAGTACGCTGGGCGCATTGCCCCACTTGGCATTGGCGGTAAGGCGGCCGCGGCGCATGTCAGAGGTGTCTACAACATCGTCGTGCAGTAAAGTAGCAGTGTGAATAAACTCGATAATTGTGGCGAGATCGATATGGTTCTCACCCTGATAGCCGCAAGCTTTGGCGCAGAGCAGTACCAGTAGTGGGCGCAGGCGCTTGCCTCCGGCTTCGACCAGGTAGTGACCTATATTTTCCACCAGGGGAACGTCCGAGTGCAGTTGATCGAGAATGCGCTGGTTAACCGCAGCAAAGTCTTCGGCGGCGACCCGGTGAAAAGGCAGCATGTGAGAGTTCCTTATACGACTAGACAGAGGCCTCCCGGGGGCCGGAAGGCGAAGGGGCGCTATTGTATCAACCCGGCGAATTGATTAGAATCTGCGCCCCGCCAATTGCGGGCTCTTTGCGGCTATTGGGTCGTCTGCGGGCCTTTTGGCGAATAGATGTTAAACACACGGCGCAAGCTCCCGAAATGCGGAGCAGTGACTTACTGGTCCTCCCGCTGCTTCGTGTCGTCCTTACCGGAGCATAGAAATATGTACGCTGTTTTTGAGAGCGGTGGCAAGCAACACCGTGTAGAAGAAGGCGAAGTACTTCGCCTGGAGAAGCTGGAAGTAGCAACTGGCGAATCCATCGATTTTGATAAAGTGTTCATGGTTGTCGATGGCGACAAGATCAACATTGGCGCTCCCATTGTAGATGGCGCTAAAGTAACTGCTGAAGTGGTAAGCCACGGCCGCGGCGAGAAGGTGAAGATCATCAAGTTCCGTCGTCGTAAGCACTCCATGAAGCGCCAGGGCCACCGTCAGTGGTACACCGAAGTTAAAATCACTGGCATCAAGGCATAAGAGAGGAGTAACGACTCATGGCACATAAGAAAGCTGGCGGTAGTACGCGAAATGGTCGCGATTCCGAGAGTAAACGCCTGGGCGTGAAGCGCTTTGGCGGCCAGTCTGTAGCAGCAGGCAACATCATCGTTCGTCAGCGTGGCACCAAGTTCCACGCCGGTGTTAACGTTGGTATGGGCAAAGACCACACCCTGTTCGCCACTGCGGACGGCGTTGTGAAGTTTGAAGTTAAGGGCCCCAACAACCGCAAGTTCGTTTCTATCGAAACTGCTTAAGCGGTCATTAGCCCAAGCTTTATAAAAAGCCCCGCTATTGCGGGGCTTTTTTGTTGGAAAAGTCGCAAAAAGGCCGCGACGGGAAGTTAGGGTGGCAGTTGCCCACAGGAGGCGGCTTGTCGGCTGGTATGATGATAGTGCGCGCATCTGCGCACCGGATGAGACAACCGCTGTGGCGGTGGAGTGATTATGAAGTTTGTCGATGAGGCGCCCATCTCTGTGCAGGCAGGCAAGGGCGGCAATGGCTGCCTGAGCTTTCGCCGGGAAAAATTTGTTGAGAAGGGTGGTCCGGATGGCGGTGACGGCGGCGATGGCGGCTCCGTGTACCTGGAAGCTGATGATTCCCTGAACACCCTGGTGGATTATCGCTACCAGCCCCGCTACGCCGCTGAGAGTGGCCAGCCGGGTCGAGGGCGCAACTGTACTGGCGCCAAGGGTGAGGACCTGGTCCTTAAGGTGCCGGTGGGCACCACGATCATTGATGCGGATACCGGCGAGACTATCGGCGATATGACCGAAGCCGGTGAGCGTCAGCTGGTGGCCCAGGGGGGCTTCCACGGCCTGGGTAATACCCGATTCAAATCCAGTACTAACCGTGCGCCGCGTCAGACCACGCACGGCACTGAGGGTGAGATGCGCAGCCTCAAGCTCGAGCTAAAAGTTCTGGCAGATGTAGGCATGTTGGGGCTGCCCAATGCGGGTAAATCCACGTTTATTCGCGCCGTCTCTGCGGCCAAACCGAAAGTGGCCAACTACCCCTTCACCACCTTGGTACCAAATTTGGGGGTAGTGCAGGTTCAGAAGCATCGCAGCTTTGTGATTGCAGATATTCCCGGCCTGATTGAAGGTGCAGCCGAAGGGGCGGGCCTGGGTATTCGCTTCCTCAAGCACTTAACCCGCTGTCGTGTTTTGTTGCACCTGGTTGACCTGGCTCCCTTCGATGGCTCTGATCCGGTGGAGAATGCCCGAGCCATTGAGCGCGAGCTGTCCACTTTTAGCCCGACTCTGGCTGGGCGTGAGCGCTGGCTGGTATTGAACAAGACCGACCTGGTTCCCGCTGCGGAACTGGAAGAGCGCTGCCAGGCGGTAGTGGATGCTCTGGGCTGGGAAGGGCCTGTGTTCCGTGTGGCAGCTATTCGCAAAGAGGGTACCGATGCCCTCGGTGGGCGCCTGATGGACTACCTGGAAGAGCGTCAGGAAATTGAGGAGCGAGATCCCGACTTGGCTGTGGCGGAGCTGGAAGCGCAGCGTCAAATGCAGCGCGAAGCTCGCGAGCGAATCGAAGAGTTGAGAGAGAGTCATCGCGCCAAGCGCAAAGCTGCCAAGGGGCAGGTGGATGACGACGAGGATTGGGATGATGACGACGACCACGATGTGGATGTCGAGTATCGCTCTTAAATGGCATGGAGCGAGCAGTTGCTGAAGTAGCTTGGCTCGCTCAATAGTTATCTTGTCCTGAGGGGGAAGCATGGACTCCGCAACAGTGTCCCGGCAGGCGTTGACCAAGGCCCAGCGGTGGGTGGTAAAAATTGGTAGCGCCCTTCTGACAGATAATGGTCGAGGTGTGAATACCGCTGCCATTTCTGCCTGGGTGGCGCAGATGGCTGATTTGCGCCGTCGAGGAATCGAAGTCGTTCTGGTGTCATCCGGCGCTGTTGCGGCCGGAATGGATAGATTGGGCTGGTGTCGCCGGCCCGAGTCTATCCACCAGTTGCAGGCGGCCGCTGCTGTGGGACAGAGTCATCTGGTACAGGTTTATGAGCAGGCCTTTAACCGCTTTGATATTCGCAGCGCTCAGATCCTGCTGGATCACGACGATCTCTCCAATCGCACCCGCTACCTGAATGCTCGCAGCACTTTGCGCACGCTCCTGTCACTGGGGGCTGTGCCTATCGTGAATGAAAATGACACGGTAGTGACTGACGAAATACGTTTCGGCGACAACGATACCCTGGCGGCCCTGGTTGCAAATCTGGTTGAGGCAGATGCGCTGCTGATTTTGACCGATGCGGATGGGCTGTTTACTGAAGATCCCCGCGATAACCCCGAAGCAGAATTAATTAGTGAGGCATCTGCGCTTGATCCCAGGCTGCTCGAGATGGCGGGGGATTCCCGCAGCGGTCTGGGTCGTGGTGGTATGACCACCAAGGTGCGCGCAGCGCAGTTGGCAGCGCGCTCAGGAGCTCGCACAGTGATCGCTGGCGGGGCCTTGGAGGCGGTGATAGATAAAGTCTGTGCCGGCGAGCAGCTGGGTACTCTGTTGCTGCCAGAGGCAGATCCCCTGGCGGCGCGTAAGCGCTGGCTCGCTGGACAGTTACAGGTGCGCGGAACCCTGTTAGTGGATGCCGGTGCCGAGGCAGCTATGACTGGGAGTGGTAGCAGTTTGTTGCCGGTGGGGGTTACCGCTGTTGAAGGGCATTTCAGGCGCGGAGATCTGGTGTCTTGCAGGAATGCTGAAGGTCGCGAGATAGCGCGGGGCCTGGTCAATTATGACAGTAGTGAGAGCGGTCGGATTCTGGGGCAGTCATCGGAGAAGTTTGCCGACCTTTTAGGGTATCGGGATGACGATGAATTAATTCATCGCGATAACCTGATCCTGCTCTGAATTGGCAAGTTTCGAATACAAAAAAGCCCCGCAATGCGGGGCTTTTTTGTGTCTGCTGCCTAGGGGATTAGGCGGCCAGAGCTTTGATCTGAGCGTTCAGACGGCTCTTATGACGAGCGGCTTTATTCTTGTGAATAATGCCTTTGTCTGCCATACGGTCAATAACGGGAACTGCTTCTGCGTACGCAGTTTTTGCTTTTTCCGCATCGCCGGCATCGATGGCCGCAACTACCTTCTTGATGTAGGTGCGCACCATGGAGCGCAGACTGGCGTTGTGCATGCGGCGCTTGTCGTTCTGGCGCGCGCGTTTCTTCGCTTGAGGTGAGTTGGCCACCGGTTGCTCCTGTCTGGAATCTATAAATCTGTAACTAACAGGCCCTGGGGCCCGATCGGGACGCGACATTATCCCCACAGTTGGTTGTTTGTCAACCATAGCGGGCGTCTCGGTGCAGATATGTTGTCAATCCACAACGGCGGTTACCCGGTCGGCAACTCCAGGCTGAACTCTACACCGCTGCCGTCGCTGCGGTTTCGGGCTTTTAAGGAGCCACCGTGGAAGTCTGCGATCAGTTTTGCGATATGCAGTCCCAGCCCCAGGTGGCCGGCATTATCGCCCTGGTTGCGCACAGAAACGAGAGAGTCGAACAGCTTGTGAGCGTAACCTTCCGGGAGCAGAGGGCCGTCATTGCCCACTGTGATCAAGTAGGTATCTCTGTTTGTTGCCACTGACAGGCAAATTTCACTGCCTTCGGGAGCGAAGCTACATGCGTTATCCACCAGCTTGTCCAGCAGTTGAGCCAATAACTCCGGTGCGCCGTGGCAGGCTAGCTCCCCAGTGGGTTTGTTTAGAGTAAATCGGTGTTCGCTGTGAGCATCGCCATAGCACTGTGTCATGACTTCAAGCAGGTCTGCCAGGTCGAAAGGCTCCCGCTCCGCTTGGTGGATGCTGGTTTCAAGATTGCTGGCTGCGGAGAGACTGTTGAGAATCCCCGACAGCCTTGCACTGCCATCCATAGCCCGCCCTGCATAGCGGCGGCTGTGGTCGTCGAGTTCTCCGGCGGCGAGGTTATCCAGGGATGAGCGAACCACTGCCAGCGGTGTGCGTAGCTCGTGTGACAACTTACTGGCGAGAGTGCGCAGGTACTGGTGATATTGGTCCAGTTCTGCGAGCAGGCTGGCGAAGGCCCGGTTTAGGTCTCCCAGTTCATCGCTTGCCTTTGAGTGGGGAAAGTTGCCGCGCAGTTTGCCGCTGGAATCTACTGCGTTGCGGGCGGCCTGGTGTAGCTTGCGCACGCGCCAGGAAAGCCAGCTGGCGTAGCCCAAAAGGAAGAGCAGGGCGATAGCGGCCGCGGCGCAGCTGATCAACCACAACCGGTGGGCTGCTCCCTCGGTGACTGATTGCATCGCTTCGCCAGATTGCAGGACGACGACTTGCCCCAGAAGTGGCCGCTCAACCACTTCGTCGACCCGGGTGATAACGGGCACACTCACCGCACCAATTCGGGATTGCAGCGGTCCTGAATACCATTGCTCCCGGGTGCCACGGCTGTCAGGCGTCGGAAGAGGCAAGCTATTTTCCGGCAGCTGTGGCAAATCCTCTCTGGAAAGCAATTTGCGATAAGCCCAGTCTCTCAGCCACGAATTGCTCTCGGAATCTGCCAGCTGTAGTTGTCCGTTGCTGGCAAGAAGAAACCCCTCGCTGTCCACTACTGCGAGGCGCAGTCCAGGGCGCGCAAAGTGGTCGAGTTCTCTTTGAAGGTCTGGCAGAGGGCTTACCAAGCGCCCTGGGTGACCATCTGCCGGAAGTGTGCTGGCGCTTCGAGTCGGTGAGGAGCCACTGCTGTTTGCCCTGTCGTGAATACGGATAGCGAGGGCTCCACCGGTTAGGGTTTGTGGTAGAGCCAGTTCCAATTGGTAACCGGCACCAGAAGTTGTCCAGCGGCCCCTTAAGCGCAGCTCACGCTCGTAGCGGCCCTCTCTCGGGTTGTGCCACAAGGCGCTGGCGGTCCCCTGGCTGGCGACGGGCAGGATGTAGTGCCGGTCAGCGGTAAACAGCTCTACAGTGTCACCACCAGCGATCAGGCCTGTGCGGGGGTCCCGGTAGGCGGGAGTTGAGTCCGAAACAGTGAGAAGCAGGTAGACTTGCTTATCCAGTTGCCCCAGCGTCACCTGGGCCATAGGGGATAGCTGCCCGTCCTCAAGGGCTCTGGGCTCCAGTTGCTGCGCTCGCCACTCATCGCCATAGCCGTCGACTCTCGGAGCTTGAGATAGGGGATTCAGGTAGAGCTGAGCGCCTGGTGGGCGCGAAAGGCGCTGAGGATCTGGGGCGATAAGCTGGGGGGCGCTGGCCAAGCGCGCGGCAATTGCCGCCGCAGTTGCTTCAATTGCCTGGATCTGGCCTTGCGCTAGGGCGGCGTCCACCTGGCGGAGGTACTGGCAGCCGGCCCAGGGCAGGGTGAGTGCGACAAGGCTGACGAGCAAGAGTTGGCGGCGTAGGTTCATACTTAAATTTTTGAAATTGTTCGCCCGATGGCGGTTTACAGCTGCCAGCGATACCCCATGCCGTAGGCGGTTCCTATGGCATTAAACTCGGTGTCCAGCGCCTGGAATTTGCGCCTGATTCTTTTGACGTGAGAAGTGATGGTGTTGTCATCCAGCACTACGCGGGCCGCTTCCATAAGTTGGCTGCGGGATTTAACGTGACCGGGCCTTTTTGCCAGGGCGTGGACAATCCAGAATTCGGTCACGGTCAGGTCCACGGGTTGCTCATCCCAGTGGCAATGGAGCCTGGAAATATCCAGCCATAGTTTTCCCTGAGTTAAGCTCTCGCCTTCATCGTTTTGATCGCGCAGCACGCTAACGCGGCGCAGTAGGGCGTTAATTCGCGCCTGCATATGGGGTAGGGAGATATCCTTGGTGAGGTAATCATCAGCGCCCAGGCGCAGTCCGGAAATAATATCCAGCTCTGAGTCCCTGGCGGTGAGAAATAATATTGGCAGGCTCGGCGCCATAGCGCGCAATTCCCGGCAGAGCTCAAAACCGCCCTCCACCTCGCTGCCCAGGCCAACATCGATCACGGCCAGGTCCGGCAGCCGCTGGCGAAAAGCATCCATGGCCTCAATCCTGGCGCTGTATAAATCGACCCGGTAACCGTGGCGGCGCAGAGCATCGCGGTAGTTTTCTGCGATAGCGCGTTCATCTTCGACAATGGCGATGGTTGCACTCATGACAAATCCCGACTTAATTCCTTTCTGGCGGAGAATCATGCACGAAGTTGCAGGGGTTAGGCAAAAAGGCGGGCGCAAGGCGCCCGCAAATACAACAGGGTTTCTATCAGCTTGGAGTTGCGTGAGTGGATTTGCGATCCACTCACGCTTATGTAGTGCGGCTTGAAGGCGAAGGGATATGCGGATTTGTTGTCCGCCGTGCCCCTTTGACTCAGAAGTTTCCCGCCATGGACTCCGGAAGGGAGAAGCGGATGTCGACGCGGCGCTCCATGGCGTAGGCGTCTACATCGCCTCGGACTGCCTGGGAGTAAGTGGAGCCGAGTGCGCTGCGGCTGATTCTTGAGGCATCAACTCCCAGCGATACCAAAGCCTCTTCCACACTCAGGGCGCGTTGATCGGACAGTACATTGTTGTAGCCGTCGCTGCCGCGAGGATCTGCGTGTCCCTCCAGGTGAATTTGCAGGTGGGGGTGGCGCTTAAGGAAGTCAGCCATGGCACTCAGCTGATGCATTTGGCCCTCCTGAAGCTCGTCCTCCCCAGTGGTAAACAGCATTTGGAATTGCAGTGAATCCAGGGCCAGTTGGCTGGCGTCGTTCGCGGACAGTTGAGCCGCATCCAATTGCTGTGCCAGGTTGCCGAGCTCTGCACGGCTCTCTGTCAGTTGTGTTGCCAGCATATCTGCCTCGTCTGCTTGCTTGATCTGCTCTCCGAGCCAGGCTCCGCCGAGTGCTCCGGCGATAAAGCCAACGGGCCCACCCAATGCTGCACCGGCAATTGCAGAGCCGGTAAAGACTGAGGCCTGCTTGGCCGGAGTCAAATTGGATTCGTTTTGTTCCTTAGCGTGGGCTCCGGTGGCAATCAGAGAACCCAGGGCGACGGCCATCACTACTTTTTTCATTGTTCTGCTCCTTAGCGGCTTTTCTTACTCGTGTGGGCCTGTTCTGTTGTGGCCCGTTTGAGTGTTATTAAAAAGCTCCAAGGAGGCGCTGGCGTGGCGCAGCTATGACCAACTGCGGCTCAATTGTGGCGAAATATGGCGATCGCTCCGAAACCCAGCTCGGAAGCTGGAAGGGGCTGGGCGACCGCAGTTATAGCAGGGGATGGATGGACAGACGGGGCTGGGGCCATCAACAGCTGCTATGTACCGCACAATTGCCAGAACCAGGGCAATAATCAAAGCACTAATGGTCATCCCTTCTCTCCCCGCACCACCAGCTCCTTGGGTGGCGCGACTAGCTCGCTCTTAGTATAGGCTCGCGGTCCCGCAGTCGCAGGGCCTCAGCTCTGTAGAGGAGCCCATATATCCCCAGGTTTTGGGGTAGACTTGCCGGCCAACAAATTTCAATTTTCGCCAGGAGTCCGAGTTTTGTCGCAGTCATCCCCAGCTCAGGAACAGGCAGTCGAAAAATCTGGTGCTTCCAGATTGCTGCGGGGCAGTTCCGTTGTCGGTGCTGCCACTATGCTGTCGCGAGTGGCCGGGCTGGTTCGCGACGTGGCACTGGCCCGCTTTGCCGGTGCGGGCGATGCTGCCGATGCCTTTTTTGTCGCATTCAAGATTCCCAACTTTTTCCGCCGCTTATTTGCCGAAGGTGCATTTGCCCAGGCCTTTGTGCCGGTACTGGCCGAATACCGCCAAAAGGGCGGTAAGGCGGCTGCGCGAGAGTTAAATGACCGGGTTGCTGGCGCCCTTGGCGGCGTACTTTTGTTGGTTACTCTGTTTGGTGTTCTCTGCGCTCCACTAGTTACGGGTATTTTTGCTTTTGGTTGGTGGTGGGACGGCAGTGAGCGTGAGAAGTTCGATCTCGCTACCGATATGTTGCAGATCACCTTTCCCTATTTAATGCTGATTTCCCTGGCGGGATTTACCGGGGCAATACTCAATACTTTCGATCGTTTTGCGATTCCGGCGCTAACCCCGGTGATGCTCAACCTGGTTTTGATTGCTGCGGCGACTGTTGCTACCAGCTGGTTTGATCCGCAAATTATGGCGCTGGCCTGGGGCGTTTTTGTTGCGGGGGTGGTGCAGCTGCTGTTTCAACTGCCTTTTCTCGCTCGTGAAGGTTTGCTGCCTAGCCCTAAGTGGGATTGGCAGCACAAAGGAGTGCGTAAAATTTTACGCCTGATGGCGCCGGCGATTTTTGGGGTGTCAGTGACCCAGATCAGCCTGGTGATGGACACTCTGCTGGCTTCATTCCTGCCCAGCGGCAGTGTTTCCTGGCTCTATTTTTCCGACCGCCTCACCGAGCTGCCCTTGGGGGTGTTTGGGGTTGCAGTGGCAACGGTGATTCTGCCGAGCTTGTCGCGTCAGCACACCGACGGAGACCCCCGTCGGTTCCGTCATACCCTCGACTGGGCTTTGCGCAGTGTCACGCTAATTTCCCTGCCCGCTTCTGTAGCCTTGGTGGTACTGGCTGAGCCGCTCCTGACAACCCTTTTTCAGTATGGGCAGATGCAGCCGCGCGATATGCAAATGGCCGCCTGGTCCCTGCGCGCTTATGCCATGGGGCTGCTGGCGTTTATGCTGATTAAAGTGCTGGCGCCGGGCTATTTTGCTCGCCAGGATACCTATACCCCAGTGCGCTTTGGCTTAATTGCTATCTCGGCCAAAATGGTGTTGAGCCTGCTGTTTGTGATACCGCTTAACTACTACTTCAAACTCGGCCATATGGGCCTGGCACTGGCTACGGCTTGTCAGGCCGCTATTAACGCCTGGCTCCTCTATAAAGGCTTGCGTCGAGATGATGTCTATAAACCTGAGGCTGGGTGGGGCACTTACCTGGTAAGGTTGCTTCTGGCGAATTTGGCGATGGTTGCGATTTTGCTCGGGGCCCTGCACCTGTGGTCGCAGTGGAGTGAATGGGCCTGGTATGACCGCGCCTGGCGTATGGGGCTAATCGTAGCTGCTGGGGGAGCGACCTATCTGTCCGTTTTACTGGTTTCAGGATTGCGCCCCCGCCACTTCCGCGCCACAAGTTAGTTTATTAAGTGGGCATATCTGGATAAATATGGCCTCTGGCCGCCCAGTGGGAATCCGCTATACTGTGCGGCTCGATTTTATGAGGATGGGAAAATCGCTTTGGCCCAGGAGCGCGAACTAATTCGCGGGTTGCACAACCTGCGCCCCCGCCACCGGGGAAGCGTGGCGACAATCGGCTCGTTCGACGGTGTACACCTCGGTCACCAGGCGATTATTGCGCAGCTCAAGCAACGCGCGCAGGAACATGATCTGCCCTCGGTGGCGATTATCTTTGAGCCCCAGCCACATGAGTTCTTCTCTGGGGAAAGGGCGCCCGCGCGTCTGATGCGCTTTAAAGAGAAGGTATTGGCGCTATTTGATGCTGGTGCCGACCGGGTGCTGTGCCTGCAGTTTAACGAGAAACTGCGCAACCTGAGTGCCGATGCTTTTGTGCGCCGTATTCTGGTGGACGGCCTTGGAATCCGCCATTTGGTGGTGGGAGACGATTTCCGCTTCGGCTGTGATCGCAGTGGCGATTATCAACTTCTCCAGGGCGCCGGAGCCGAAAATGGATTCACGGTGGAAGACACGGCTACGCTTGAGGTTCGCGGAGCCCGGGTGAGCAGCACCCGCATCCGCGAAGCCTTGCAGCGGGGCGAATTTGAGTTGGCCGAGGCCTTACTCGGGCGCCCTTACAGTATTACCGGACGGGTTGCCCCCGGCCGCGCCTTGGGCCGGCAACTGGGTGCTCCCACAGCCAATGTGCGTTTGCACCGCTACCGCTCCCCGCTGGTTGGCGTTTACACCGTTCGCACCAAAGCCGCGAATGGAAGTGAACTCGCAGCTGGGCGGCCGGAAATTGACGGTGTTGCCAATGTGGGGTTTCGCCCGACAGTTGAGGGAGAGGGCGCCCGGCCACTACTGGAAGTCAACTTGTTTGATTTTGATGGCAACCTCTACGGGAAAGAACTAGCGGTAGAGTTTTGCCACAAACTTCGCAATGAAGAGAAGTTTGCCTCCCTGGAAATCCTCAAAGCCCGCATCGCTCAGGATATTGACGATGCTAAAGACTGGTTTGTGCAAAACCCCAAGGGACACTAACCGGTGTATAGACGATGAATTATTCTCTACTAGAGCTGAAGTAGACATCCAATGACTGATTATAAAGTGACCTTAAACCTGCCTGAGACCGACTTTCCTATGCGCGGCAATCTGCCCCAGCGCGAGCCGGCTATTTTAAAGAAGTGGCAGGAAACCAAGCTCTACGAAAAAATCCGCGAAGCGCGGGAGGGGCGCGAGCAGTTTATCCTGCACGACGGTCCTCCCTATGCCAACGGGGATATTCACATAGGTCACTCGGTCAACAAGATTCTCAAAGATATTATTATCAAGTCGAAAACCCTGAGCGGTTTTGACGCTCCCTATGTGCCTGGCTGGGACTGCCACGGCCTGCCGATTGAGCACCGCGTCGAGAAAAAGATTGGCAAGGCTGGCGCAAAGGTGGATCACAAAACTTTCCGCCAGAAGTGCCGCGAATACGCAGCCAAGCAGGTGGACGGACAGAAGAAAGGCTTTATTCGCCTGGGGGTGTTCGGTGAATGGGACAATCCCTACCGCACCATGGATTTCCAATTTGAAGGCGATATCATCCGAGCGCTTGGGCAAGTGGTCAAAAATGGCCATTTGGCACGGGGTTTCAAGCCTGTGTACTGGAGCGTTGTGGGCGGATCAGCTCTGGCGGAAGCGGAAGTGGAGTATCAGGATAAAACCTCCTACTCCATTTACGTTTGCTATCCGGCGACGGAAGAGACATCCCTGGCTATCGCCGATGCGGCAGGTGGATACGCGGGTGAAGGCCCCCTATCCGTTGTTATCTGGACCACAACCCCCTGGACGCTTCCTTCCAGCCAAGCGGTTTCTGTCAATGCTGAGCTGGAATATGTTGTGGTGCAAACGGCTGAGCGCCGATTGCTCGTTGCCGAAGCACTCAAGGATGCCGTATTGGAGAAGGCGGGGCTCGAAGGTGAAGTGGTAGGCCGTATTCGCGGTGCCGCCTTGGAGCACCTGAAGCTAAACCATCCTTTCTACGAGAAGCAATTGCCGATGATCCTCGGCGACCATGTCACCACTGATGCAGGTACAGGCTGTGTACACACTGCGCCGGACCATGGTCCCGATGACTTCCAGGTGGGCAAGCGCTACGGCATCGATACCCTGAACTATATCGATGACAATGGCGTATACCGCGATATGGTACCGCTGTTTGCCGGTGAACACGTCTACAAGGTGGACGACAAAATCGTGGCCCTGTTACAGGAGCGCGGAGTACTTCTGCACCAGGGTAAGATGGAGCACAGTTACCCCCACTGCTGGCGCACCAAGACGCCGCTTATTTACCGTGCGACTCCGCAGTGGTTTGTGAGCATGCAGCAGAATGACCTTCTGGAGAATGCACAGAAGGCAGCGGATGAAGTTCAGTGGATCCCCGGTTGGGGCAAGGCTCGTATCGATGCCATGCTCGATGGCAGTCCGGATTGGTGTATTTCCCGCCAGCGCACCTGGGGCGTGCCCATCGCTTTGTTTGTTCACAAAGAGACCCATGAAATCCACCCGGACACTCCCGCTTTGATGGACAAAGTGGCTGAAAAGGTCGACGCCGAGGGTATGGATGTTTGGTTTGACCTGGACCCGCAGGAACTCCTGGGAGGTGAGGCAGACCAATATCAAAAGGTGACCGACACCCTGGATGTCTGGTTCGATTCAGGTGTGACTCACTACGCCGTACTGGAGCGCCGCAACGGCCTGCGTTTCCCGGCAGATCTGTACCTTGAGGGCTCTGATCAGCACCGAGGCTGGTTCCAGTCTTCACTGAAGACCTCCATCGCTATCAACGATTGCGCCCCTTATAAGCAAGTGTTGACCCATGGTTTCACGGTAGATGCACAGGGACGGAAAATGTCCAAGTCCATCGGCAATACCGTTGCTCCACTGGATGTAATCAATAAGTTGGGTGCAGATGTATTGCGCCTTTGGGTTTCCGCCACAGACTTCAGTGGTGAAATGGCGGTTTCCGATGAGATCCTGAAACGCACAGCGGACTCTTACCGTCGCTTGCGCAATACGGCTCGTTTCTTCCTGTCCAACCTGGCTGGGTTTGACCCGGAAAAAGATTTGTTGCCGGAGAGTGAACTTCTGGCGCTGGATCGCTGGGCGCTGGATAAGGCTGCGCGTCTACAGGATGAAATTATCGCGGCTTACGATAACTACCAGTTCCACCAAATCTACCAGAAGTTACATAACTTCTGTGTCGTGGAAATGGGTGGCTTCTACCTGGATATCATCAAAGATCGCCAATACACCACTAAAGAGGACAGTACTGCACGCCGCTCTGCGCAAACTGCCCTCTATCATATTGTTCAGGCATTTGTTCGCTGGATTGCGCCTATCCTGAGCTTTACCGCAGAAGAACTGTGGCAGTTTATTCCCGGTGCCAAAGCGGACAGCATCTTTATTGAAGAATGGTATTCGCTGCCGAAGCTGCCAGCAGACTCGGTTAAAGGTGCGGAATATTGGGCCGCCATCGCCGAGGTAAAAACTGCGGTAAACAAGGTGCTTGAAGAGCAGCGTGGAGCTGGTGCTATTGGCGGCTCCCTGCAAGCGGCGGTGACTCTGTTCGCCGAGGATGACCTGCGTGAAAAGCTCTTGGAGCTCGAAGACGAGTTGCGCTTTGTTTTGATTTGCTCCTCCACTTCTGTACAGCCACTCAGCGATGCTGCCGGTGCAGAGTCCACAGAGCTGGAAGGATTGAAAGTCAGCGTAAGCAAAGTGGATCACCCCAAGTGTGCGCGCTGTTGGCATTACCGTGCCGATGTGGGTGTATCAGCAGAGTATCCAGACATTTGTGAGCGCTGCGTGGAAAACGTTTCTGGTGAAGGAGAAGTGAGGCACTATGCCTAGTTCCAACCCTGTTTGGGGGCATCCATGGCGCTGGTACTGGCTGGCGCTGGTGGTGGTTGTCCTCGATATCGCCAGCAAAGTCTGGGCCGTGGATATGTTTATGCACGGCCCATCAATGCAAATTATTCCCGGCTTGCTGCAATTTACTTATGCGGAAAACTACGGTGCCGCCTTTAGCTTCCTGTCTGATGCTGGGGGGTGGCAGCGGTGGTTTTTCGGAATTATTGCCTTTGTATTTAGCGTTGTTGTCAGTGTTTGGCTATGGCGCTTGCCGGCAACAAAGCGCTGGGAACCCTGTGCCCTGGCGCTAATTCTGGGGGGGGCCTTGGGCAACCTTTGGGATCGAGTGCTGCTGGGTTACGTAAGGGATTTTATTTCGGTCTATTACGGCAACTGGCACTTCCCGGTATTCAATGTTGCGGATATGGGAATTAGTATCGGCGCTGCAATGCTGGTTATTGAGCTACTTTTTTTTGCAGAAAAAGAAAGTGGCAAAGCAAAAAATAACGTGGAAGTCTAACGAACTATGAGTAATGCCGTTATCGGTGAACACTGCCGGGTGACACTGCACTTTAGCCTGAAATTGGATGATGGCACTGAGGTGGATTCAACCTTCAAAGGTGACCCAGCCTCTTTCAGTGTTGGCGATGGCAGTTTGCTGCCGGGCTTTGAAAAAGCGCTTTTTGGTTTAAAAGCGGGGGATGAAGCCGAGATCGAGATACCGCCGGAGATAGGATTTGGTCAGCGCAACCCGGAAAACCTGCAAAAGGTGCGCCGGGATACCTTTTCTCCCGATATGGAGCTGGAGCGCGGGTTGGTAGTCTCTTTTGACAATGGCAGCGGCGAACTCCCCGGAGTAATCAGTGAGATTGGTGAGGACGATGTTACTGTCGACTTTAACCATCCATTGGCCGGCCAAACGTTAAATTTCCATGTAAAAATTATTGCGGTGGATTCGATCCAATAGGGTCGGGGTCCCCCTTTGTCGCAAGTAGGGTGCTGAAGTAGACATGCAAATCCGAATGGCTAACCCCCGGGGCTTTTGTGCCGGTGTTGATCGGGCAATTGATATTGTGAATCGTGCCCTGGATGTATTTGGTGCGCCGATCTATGTCCGCCATGAGGTGGTGCACAATAAATTTGTGGTGGAAAGTCTGAAAGAGCGAGGTGCGGTCTTTGTCGATGAACTCGATGAAGTGCCCGATGATGTTATCGTTATCTTCAGTGCTCACGGTGTTTCAAAAGCTGTGCAGCGCGAAGCTGAAGAGCGCGGCCTGCGTGTATTCGATGCTACTTGCCCGCTGGTTACCAAGGTGCATATTGAAGTGAGTAAGTTCAGCACCGACGGTGCTGAATGCATACTTATCGGCCACGCCGGGCACCCGGAAGTGGAGGGCACAATGGGGCAGTATGACAACTCTGCTGGCGGTGCCATCTACCTGGTTGAAGACGAAGAGGATGTTGCGAAGTTAACTGTTAAAGACGAGAGTAATCTCGCCTATGTTACCCAAACAACACTATCCATGGATGATACCGCTCGAGTCATTGATGCCCTGAGAGTGCGCTTTCCTGAAATTCGTGGCCCCCGAAAAGATGATATCTGTTACGCAACCCAGAATCGCCAGGATGCGGTAAAGCAGCTGGCTCTGGAAAGTGACCTGGTCCTTGTTGTTGGTAGCCCGAATAGTTCTAACTCTAATCGCCTGCGTGAACTCGCTGAACGCTGTGGTGCTGCTGCCAAATTGATCGATGGTGCGGATGATATCGATGCGGATTGGCTTCAGGATAAGTTGGCCATAGGAATCACGGCAGGAGCCTCGGCACCGGAAGTTTTGGTACAAGGAGTGATTGGCCGACTGCAACAACTTGGTGCGAGCCTTCCTGAAGAAATGGATGGGCGAGCTGAAAATATACGATTTTCCCTGCCTAAAGAACTCAAATAATCAAAACTTCTCGCGCCTCCTTTCCCTTTGGTTTTAGGAGGCTAGGAGCATTGGCTTTGATTCGCCTGCTCGACTCTCAGGCGACCGCTGTGAAACAATATCAGGGCTAGGCCCTGTGATCCATCAAGGCTGCAAACATAGAGACTTCCCATTTGTAATGCGCCTTGAGGAGAGCCTGCCTTGCGACTTTCACCGGTTCCAATAAAGGAAATGTAATCTCTAAGTGGAGAGTTAGATAGAACCTGCACTTTATCTAATCTAGCCCCAGACATTACTAGAGTGTCTCTTTCACCGCGGGAACCGTCATTGTCGGCATCGACAAAAATCTCCCACCCAAGATCCCAGCTTCCTGAGTTACGCATAGTGACGCGCTGATTCTTCACAACAGCCGTATTTCTTGTTAGCTGTATAGCGCTAATTAGCTCCTCACCCGCAAGCTCTAACTGTGTTTTTTCAATAATCTGCGTAAAGCTTGGCAGACCGACAAATAGAAGTATGGATAAAATACAAAGTGTGATTAGTAGCTCAAGTAACGTAAATCCCCGCTGAGTCATGATTCCCTCCCGGGATTATTAGACGCAGGTCTCATTTAAATGACCATTGAATCTGCTGGAAAGGCCGTTAGTCGGTTTGATCTGGTTTGATAACGAAGTGAAATGCTACTTTCCCGACTATATCCACGGTCTTTTTCTCTTTCTAGATGTTTGGCGGTAAAGTGAACTCTGAATTATTGGCACAGGCGTTTGAAATAGATGCAGTTTAGAAACACAGATCCGGGAAATCTTCCCCGGAAGCAATATGGATTTACTCTGATAGAGATGATGACCACACTGGTGGTTTTATCTGTACTCATTGGTATTGCAGTCCCAAAGTTCACAGATATGATCAACAACAGCCGTTCAGTGGCTTTGGCTGAGGACTTTATAGGGGCCCTTAATTACTCGCGCTCGGAGGCCATTAGACGTGGGGAGAGGGTTTCTATCTGTGCGAGTACAAATGGGGCTAGCTGTGGAGCTGCAAATACTTGGGACCAGGGATGGATAGTATTTGTTGACAGCGCGGCTACCGATAAGGCTGGTACGCCCGTTGTCGATACAGTTTTAAGAGTGTGGGATGTTGATGATCCAGATGCTTCTATTACGGTTGATCAGGGTGCAGCTACAAATTTTATCCGCTACACAAGCCTGGGTACTCTAGGGCGCTTTACTGATACTACTATAGTTGCGAAAAACTCTAAATGTATTAGCAGTAACGCTAGAAGCATGACAGTTGGTGCAGCCGGCTTGATAACAGTAGCAAGAGCAGACTGCTAAAGGAGATGAGGTGAAATTATTAAATTCCCAGCGTGGAGTTGGATTAATCGAAGTTCTAGTAACCGTATTAATCCTTTCCACATCACTGCTTGGCTTGGCAGCGCTGCAAAACAAAGCGCTGCAATACAATCACAGTGCCTACATGCGCTCACAGGCGAATATTCTGGCTCAAGATGTATTTGAGCGTTTAAGGGCTAATCGTGAGAATTTATCAGACTATGAGATAGATGTTGATGATCCCACGCCAAGTTCGAGTTCAAACCGCGCTGATATTGATTTAGGTGAGTGGCGAAACTTATTGTCAGATCTCCTCCCGGCGGGTACGGGGGGAATTAGTTGTGATGTAAATGATGTGTGTACGGTAATTGTCCAGTGGGGGGAGGAGGATTCCACTGGCACTGGTGATGATGAAGGTACCAGTAGCTTTCAATATATGACAATAATTTAGTGGAAATTGTAATGTTTAAGCAGCGAGGAATCTCACTTGTTGAACTCATGGTATCTATTACCGTTGGTTTGATATTGATGGCTGGAGTGGTACAGCTTTTTTTGTCGAGTAAAGTCACATTCACTACCCAGCAGGCCATCGCTAGGGTGCAGGAAACTGGACGCCTTGCAATTGATTTTATGAGTGAAGATATACGTATGGCCGGTTTTCTCGGCTGTATGAATGCCGCGACCGGTGATTTTGAAAACATATTAAATGATAGCGAATCAACGCTTTATAATTTTGCTGATCCCGCAGAGGGAATCGATCACGACCAAGTCGATCCAAGCTATCCAAACCATTCCGGAGATTCGGATGTTTTGTTGTTGCGAAGCGCGAATGAGGCGGCTGTGGCAGTAACTGGCGCAACATCGAGAGATCGATTTTATATTGAAAATACCGAAGTCGAAAAAGATGGCTGCGATGAAGGTAAAGATAAATACAGCGGTATTTGTGCCAGTGATATTGCGATAATTGCCGATTGTACAAAAGCGCTAGCTTTCCAAGTGACTGGGTTTGATAGTGGAAGTAGGCCTGGGGAGGTTGGGCTATACCACTCAGATGCCGATGGCTTTACACCGGGAAATAAAAAGGGCTATGGAGTCTTTAACGAAAGTGAAAAAAACCAAGGCCATTATTTCGATCAAGATGCACAGGTTTTTGTAACAACCAGTACATTTTATTATATCGATAATGGTACCTCCGGTCGCCCAAGTTTGTTTCGAGAGATAAATGGTGAATCTCAAGAACTCTTAACTGGAGTTGAACAAATGCAGATCACTTACGGCTTGGATACTAATAACCCAGATGAGTTTAAGACCGCAAAAGAAATTTCCAGTAAAGGCTGGGAAAGATTAGTCAGTATTAGGGTGGAGTTATTGGTTTCCTCAGACGACGATAATGTACTTCAGGACACGCAGCTATACAGTTTCAATGGAGAGGAGGATCTCGATCCAGGCGATAGGCGCCTGCGCCAGGTCTTCACGAGTATTGTATCTCTCCGTAGCCGTAGTTTGCCGTAATTGGAGGTAGGGAAATGAAAGAAAGACCTTATGTTAAAAGCCTGCAACAGCAAGGTGGGGCAACATTGCTTGTTGGGCTGATTATTTTACTACTGATGACTTTTATCGGGCTGGCGGCGATTCGCGGAAGTGGTATGCAGGAGTTAATGGCCGGTAATATGCGCGATCGCCAGCTTGCATTCCAGGCGGCTGAAGCTGCATTGCGGGTTGCTGAAGTTAGGCTGGTAGAGGACTTTGACCGTTCGATAAGCCAGCTTTACGATGGAACTAATGTTGGATATGTTGAAGAAATGGACGGCTCTTCTGCGACTGAGTTTTGGCTGGATTATGACTGGGACAGCGTCTCGGTTTCGACTGATCTCGAACTCAGTGGGGTTGCCAGCCAGCCGGTTTATGTCGTCGAGAGATTTAAGGGGGCAAAGTGGAATGCTAATGACGGTGGCTGTATTGATCAGGCTTGCTTAGCTGGTGAAGAGCCGCCAGAGTACTACCGAATTACCAGTCGCGGTGTCGGCGGTAGCGATAGTACCGTAGTAATTCTCCAGTCTAATGCTGTTCGTTAATAATTTGCGCTTGGAATAATGATTATGATTAGTCTTGTAAAAAAATTAAAAAGCGCCTCGACAATTACGGCCGCATTTTTAAGTTTAGGAATATCACATAGTGCGGTATCTATTGATTTTTCCCAACAGCCACTGTTTTTAAGTACTTCTGTTGATCCAAATATTATGTTTATTTTGGATGACTCTGGATCAATGCAATTTGAAGTTACTCCCTCGGAAATTACCGACTATTTTTATGTTCCTGTACATAGAAGAGGTCGTACTTATAACGACTCTTATCCGGTCCGTTATACCTTTCCGCAGACTGAGGCTGGCAGTAGTAATTCTGCTGTGCGATTAACGCCCTGCCCTTACAATAGCTCTTCGACTTCCGGTTGTGATTATTGGAATGGCTCCAATGATAAACAGACAATAGCAAAATTTGACAGTGACAATAAATGGGCTGCCTATTATCGCTCTTCATACAATAACAAATCTTATTATGATCCGACTATTTTGTATCTTCCATGGGCTGAGGAGGATGAAAATGGCAATGAATTTTCTGATGCAAATCCTCAGAAGGCATATCACAATCCGTATGATACCTCTAAAGGCTGGCGCAACCTCACGGTAAATAATACGCAGAGTGCAAATTGTTGGATAAAAAATAGCGCTACTAAGGATTCAAGTAATTCATCAAGCAATCTGTGTGAGAGCGGAGACCTTACTTTCTATCCCGCTACCTATTTTAATTATAAAGGTACAGCTTCATCAGACGTTTATTTGTCTAGTAGCTATGATCGCATCCAAATTAAGAATGATGGAAGTACCTATGCGGGGGGCAGTGCGCGAACGGACTGTGCAGATTCAAGTGCTTGTACCTATGCAGAGGAAATTCAGAATTTTGCTAACTGGTATAGCTACCATCGCTCTCGTGTATTGATGTCCCGGGCAGGGATCGGACATGCTTTTTCAGCTCAAGGGGAGGGGTTGCGCGTAGGTTTTGGTACACTTAATACTGGTAGTAAAACTATTGATGGCTATAGCACTGATGTGGTCCTAGAGGGGGTGCGAACTTTTAAGGATACCGATAGAGAGAATTTCTTTGAGAGACTGTATGGAACAACGATTCCTTCAGAAGGGACTCCTTTATTAAACGCTCTGGAAGCAGCGGGTAAGTACTACAGTCGCACGGATAGCAGGGGGCCTTGGTCTTCAACACCTGGAGAAAGCGGTAGCACTAGTTCAGATATAGCCTGTAGATCCAGCTATACCATTCTGATGACAGATGGTTATGGTAATGATTATGGTAGTGACGAGGTTAGTTACTACGGCAATGTGGATGGAGCCTATGGCGCGCCATTCTCTGATTCATATGCGAATACATTGGCAGATATTGCCATGCATTATTGGAAAACTGACTTAAACACCAATCTATCAAATAGTGTAAACCAAGCTGAAGGAAGTATTGATACAGCCACCTGGCAACATATGGTGACTTTTGGGGTTGCGCTTGGAGTTACAGGCAACGTTGACCCGACTACCGCATTTAATGCGATTGATACCAGTACCGCTATTTCCTGGGGAGATCCAGATCCCAGTTATACAGACTCCAATATTAATGCAAATAAATTAGACGATCTATTACATGCCTCTCTGAATAGTCGTGGAGGTTTCTACAGCGCAAGTGATTCCAAAACTTTCGCCGATCAACTAACCGCAGTATTAAGTAATATTAGCGGGCGCGCTGGATCGTCATCAGCGGTTGCTGCCAACTCCACTCGCTTGGGAACTGATACATTGGTTTTCCAAGCGCTATTTGATTCAAACGACTGGAGTGGTGAAGTCAAAGCTTTTGCGATGGATACAGATGGAGACTTGAGCGATACCCCTAAGTGGAGTACCTCGTCCTCAGGGAAAATACCCACGTCGGGTCGAACGATACTCACCTATGATGGCTCCGACACAGTGAGTTTTACTTGGAATAATTTAACAGACAAACAAAAATCAGCCCTGATTGGAACTGATAGTGATTCTGTCGGTGAGGAGCGTTTGGAATGGCTGTGGGGTAAATCGATCTCAGGAATGCGTAGCCGAACTTATTTGTTGGGTGATGTTGTTAATAGCAGCCCAGCATTAGCGGATAATAAGGATATGTATTATTCGTCTCTACCCACTTACCTTGGTGGAGACAAATACGCTTCTTACTTATCAGATACTAAAGAAGCTCGCTCGAAAGAAATTCTCTATGTGAGTGCCAACGATGGAATGTTGCATGGGCTAAACTCTGCCACTGGTGTCGAGGAGTTTGCTTATATACCATCGGGCGCTTATGAAAAGTTGGCTGATTTAACAGAGACTGATTACGGCACTGAATCTAACCCCCATGAGTATATTGTGGATGGTCCCTTATATGTAAGCGATGCCTACTTTAAGAAGGGCGCCAGTGAGTCATGGCGGAATATTTTAGTGGGCACTTACGGTGCTGGATCAGAGGGCCTGTTTGTTCTTGATGTAACTAACCCATCGAGCCCAGAAGTTCTGTTTGAACTGGATAGTTCAGATGATGACAGTATAGGAAATATTATTGGGCAACCGCTTATTGCGCCTACACCAGCGGGCTGGAAGTTAATTTTTGGAAATGGATACAACTCCGATAATGATGCTGCTTCATTAGTGATTGTTGACTTGGCTGATCCGAGCGATATTGAAGTATTAGAGGCCGGTAGCTCAACCAATAACGGTTTGGCTGGGCCATCACTATTACCTGATATCTACGGAATAGTTAGAGCTGCATATGCAGGTGATATTTACGGCAATATGTGGAAGTTTGATCTAAGCAGTGAATCTGAGAGCAGTTGGAAGGTTGCATTTGGAAGCGATTCATCCCCCGAGCCCCTATTCACTGCAAATGATATTAATGGCCGCCCACAGCCTATCACCGCAGCGCCAGTGCTGGGAGCCAATTCGAAGGTGGATAATGCTATTATGGTGTACTTTGGTACCGGTAGTTATTTATCTTCAGCTGATGACGGGGAAGGGGATGTGGTCCATACTTTTTATGGCATTGTTGATAACGACACTAATATCACATCTACAGATAGGTCAGAGTTGTTTGAGAAAACTATCTCAGAGTCTTCTGGTTCGAGAACCATTAACGGGGATAGCGATACCTCTTGGTGGGATACTAAAAAGGGATGGTATTTAGATTTTGGGGCGGTTTCTGGATCTACTGTAAATGTAACAGGTGAAAGAATTATCAGTAAGCCCCTATTAATTCGAGATCGCTTAATTTTTCCGACTCTAACTCCATCTAAGGATCCTTGTGCTTACGGTGCAACAGGCTGGACTATGGAACTTATTGGGCTAGGCGATCCCAGGTTTGCAAATGAGAGTATCCTGGATGAGCCCAACACGAAAGAAGATAGCGCTACCATCGCTTTTTCTGATGTTATTATTGCAGGGAAAAAAGTATTTATCCCTTACTCAGATACGTCAGGCTCTCCTGTGGACTCATTTGATGGCGCTTTGGAGCGATTAAATGATCGTTTATCTTGGCGGCAACCATAAAGAGTAGCATTTTATGAAGAATTCTAGTTTGAGTATAAATTACGGATTTACGTTAATAGAAGTTTTGGTGGTTGTTGCAATAATTGGAATCTTAGGGGCAATTGCTTACCCCTCCTATATGGATTCTGTTAGGAAAAGTAATCGTGCAGAGGCTAAAACTGAACTAAATGATGTGGCGCAGCGTTTACAACGTTGCTTTACGGCTTTTAGCGCTTATGATGATGCTAACTGTTCTGTTGCCGGTGAAATATCTAATGGGAATACCCTATCAACGGAAAATGACCTTTATTCTATTTCGGGTGTTCTAACGGCGACAACCTATACATTGACGGCAGCGCCTCAGTCGGGCTCGGTTCAAGCGGGTGACAGTAGCTGTGCTAGTTTTACTTTAACTCAGGCAGGTGTAAAAAGTGCTAGTAGTGGAGACTGTTGGTAATTTTTTGTGAAATTATAAGATAAATATTGAGTAGCTCTTTTTTATGGAGCTACTCAATCTAGCAGGTTAGGTTTCTAGACCTAATTTCTTTAGTCGATATCGAAGTGAGCGAAAGCTGATTCCAAGGCGCTCTGCTGCCGCAGTTCTATTCCATCTTGTCTTGCTTAGTGCGCTCTCTATAACTTCTTTTTCTATCTCTTGTAGATATTCATCAATCGTTGTGTATTGAGAGGACTCAAATAACTGTCGTGAAGGAGCAGGCATGACGGGGAACTGGCTAAGCTCAGAGAGCTCTTTTGTTGATGCCGTATTTTGATCAAGCTTAAGGTCTGACTCTTTAATTTCTCTCTTTTCGCATAAAGTGAAAGCCCTTTCGAGAATATTTTCTAGCTGCCTAACATTTCCTGGAAAATGAAATTTTTGAAGGGCTAACATTGCTTGAGGATGTATTTTCGGCCGGGGTAGGCCGGACTTCCGTGCAATTCTTTGCATGAAAGCTTGTGCAAGAACAGGAATATCTTCAACACGATCACGTAGTGGAGGTATAGAGATCTCTATAACATTGATTCGATAGTAGAGGTCGCTACGAAAGCGCCCTTCTGCCACTTCAGTAGCTAGATTTTTATGAGTCGCGCTCAGAATACGAATGTCAATAGGGATTTCCTGGTTTGCGCCAATAGGACGAACAGATTTTTCTTGTATAACCCTAAGTAGCTTGACTTGCATATCCAGGGGAAGGTCAGCGATTTCATCGAGAAACAGACTTCCTCCCTCTGCACTTTGAAGTAAGCCGACCTTGTCCTTATAAGCGCCAGTAAAGCTACCTTTTCGATGCCCAAAAAACTCACTTTCTACTAATTCTTTTGGAATCGCTCCGCAATTAATCGGGACAAAAGGCTTATCAGCTCTGGCTCCGTGCTGATGGATGGATCGAGCTGCAAGCTCTTTCCCCGATCCGGATTCACCGCTGATAAATATAGGTGCATCACTGCGTGCAACTTTTGCCAGTTGATTCCTTAGTATACGCATGTTACCAGCATCACCCAATAACAACTCTGTGTCACTTTGGGTTAACTCGTCGCTTTGTTGATGATTCAACCGGAGGGCCAGTTGAGCAAGATTCCTTAAGCGCTCTAAATCAACAGGTTTACTAACAAAGTCAAATGCGCCCAGCTTCAATGCTTTGATTGCACTATCCATATTCCCGTGAGCGGTTATGACCGCTATAGGCAGATGTGTCTCGACAACTTGCTGAATGTATTCAACCAGTTGTAAGCCATCGCCATCAGGAAGTCGTAAATCTGTGAGGCAAAATTGATAGCTATGGTTGTGTAGCAGTTCCTTTGCTTGTGCGAGCGTGCCTGCACTGTGACAGTCCACATCCATTCGCTTAAGTGTTAGGCTAATTAAGTTACAAATATCTGGTTCGTCGTCAACAACCAGTGCCAGAGGTCGCATTATTTCTTTGTCTTTTCTTGTTGCGGTGAAATTATTTGGCGGCTTACTAACTGAAATTATGTCAGAAATCTCTATAGCATAATGGCTCATAGGTCGAAAAAAATCTATGAGCCAGATCAAGTAACTTCTTCACAGTTGGAAAATTCAATCCTAAAACAACTTTTGTTATCACTACTCCGGCAGTGATAGAGGGTAAGGTTGTTGGCTTCACATAGCTCGCGCGCGATATATAGGCCCAGTCCACTGCCGTTTTTTTCTGTTGTGAAAAATGGCTCAAATATTTTATTGAGAACCTCTTCAGGTACACCCTTACCAAGATCTTTGATCTCTAAAACTGTATTCCTGCGCTCCATATTGTAGTAAGCACTAATAGAGGCATGGCCCACTCCTGTAGCTAGTTTTGAGTGTTCCAAGGCGTTCTCTGTTAAGTTGGTGACTACTTGTGACAATTGTGCGGAGTCAAAATATACCAGTGGCACCTGCCCTATAGCGTCCAACTCGACGAGGTCATCCGCTTTCCCGGCATTGAAGTCTACTAAGAATTGCTTGAGCCAAGCCCCCAGCTCATATTTTTGGGCTGAGTGGGCGCGCTTTCGTGAAAGCTGCATTACGTTTTCAACAATCTGATTGATGCGCTGGCTTTGGCGACAAATTATGTCTGTTAATTGGTGGTCCTCTTCTTTTAATTCTGGGGACTCCGATAGTAGCTGTGCGGCGTGCTTGATTGCCGCTAAGGGGTTACGTATTTCGTGAGCAATTGAAGCTGTTAGTTGGCCCAGGGAGGCGAGTTTGAGCTTTTGGGCTGCCTCTGCCAGCTTCCGGTTGTCCTCCACAAAAACTAATGTGCTATGACCCGTGTCATGCTGTAATTCTGAAAAATTTGCATGAAGCTCGTCCCCATTTTTTGCGGGGATAAGCACATTATTTTGACTCTTATGACTGCGCCACTCCCTAACCTTTTGTCTCAGCTCTGCATGGTAGTCATGCGCTGTATCAATTTGGTTTTCTAGCAATCTTCTTGCTGATTTATTGATCAGTTCTGGCTTGAAAGAAGGGCCTAAAACCAATACACCGGTATTCATTCTTTCAATGATTTCTTGAGCCAGGCGTTGAAGGTGCGCAGCCTGGCGGCTTTGTTTGTCTGCGCGAATATTAGCTTTACGAATACGTTCCGATAGGTACTGGATGGCACTTACGGTTACAAATAGTAGTAAACCTAGTCCGCCTGCAGACACAATCTCCTGGCTAGAACCCGATTCAGTTAGTAAATGGTAAAGCTGGAGCGCGATAACACCCAAGCTAGCAATGGCCGCAAAAAATGCACTGAGGCGCTTATCAAGTAGGATGGCACCGATTGAACAACTGATAAGCAGTAAATAACCGAGTCCAGAGTTTAGCCCTCCACTAGCCTCGATCAACAACAAGAAAACCAGAATGTCACAGCCCAAAATAATCCCGACTTGGCTGCTATTTGTCTGGTAAGCCTTCTGGCGCAAAAATAGTAACCACGCCACATTCAGAAGGGCATAGGAAGACGTTGTATATATAAATAGTGTTGGCAAGTACGTGCCAAGTGAGCCTCCACCTATGTCGGAGTAGAATACTCCTAGCAGAACTAGGGCTATTGCTACTCGGTAAATTGCGCTTATGCGCAAAAGCTCATGGTGTTGTTGGGGGGATGTCTGGGAACTGCTCACTGTAGATGCCCGGTATTCTTGTAGTGGTGAGCCGCTGCTGTTGTTACCCCGATGGGGTTACAATAGCGGCCTGTCTTGTCCGAGGTTCAACGATGTCTACTTTGCAGTTAGTGCTGGCACAAATCAATTCCCTGGTGGGAGATATTCCAGGGAATACCAAGCAGGTGATAGAAATTGCGCGCCGAGCGTACCAGGAACTGGGTGCTGACTTGGTACTTTTCCCGGAGCTGACCCTGTGCGGCTACTCTCCTGAAGACTTGTTGTTGCGCCCCAGTATGCAGATTCGTATTGATGCGGCATTGGATCAGCTCAAAGCTGCAGAACTGCCCTGCGCCATTGTTGTGGGTTACCCCAAGTTGCTCGATGGCGTTATGTTCAATATGGCGGGGGTAATAGTTGAGGGAGAGTTAATCGCAGAATATTCCAAACAGAAGCTGCCTAACTATCAGGTCTTTGATGAAAAGCGTTACTTCAAACCGGGTAAATCTCCCTGTGTAGTGCATATCAAGGGAGTTCCTGTTGGACTGAGTGTTTGTGAGGATATTTGGTTTCCAGAGCCTATCAAGCAGTCAGTCGATGCTGGAGCCAAGTTGATTCTCAACATCAATGCATCACCTTTCCATCGGGGCAAGGCTCAACAGAGGTTGGAATTGGTTTCCAGGCAGGCAAAGAATGCCGGGGTCCCCATTGCCTATGTAAACTGGTGCGGTGGTCAGGACGAGCTGGTTTTTGACGGTGGCTCAATCGTTGTTGACGCCGAGGGAGAGGTATGTGCCAGGGCTGAGGAGTTTACAGAGCAGTTGTTGCCAGCTTCCATATCTTTGCAGGGACAGGATTTGACGGTACTCCCTGGGAAAATTGCTCCTCCTCGCAGCGATTTGGCTTCCGTGTACCAAGCCTTGGTACTCGGGGTGCGCGACTACGTTAATAAAAATGGTTTTAATGGTGTTGTACTGGGGTTGTCGGGTGGAATCGACTCAGCTCTGACATTGGCAGTTGCGGTCGATGCGTTGGGCAAAGAGCGTGTTGAGGCGGTAATGATGCCGTTTCGCTATACCTCGGATCTGAGTAAAGGCGATGCGGCCGATCAAGCGGAAAGAATGGGGGTTCACTATCGGGAAATTAGTATCGAGCCCATCTTTGATTCGTTTATGGGCGCTCTCGCTGAAGAATTTGTTGGCAGTGAGAGGGATACCACTGAGGAGAACCTGCAGGCCCGCTCTCGTGGTGTCCTTTTGATGGCTATCTCCAATAAGAAGGGCGCGATGGTCCTGACCACCGGTAACAAGAGTGAGATGGCCGTTGGTTACGCAACCTTATACGGGGATATGGTAGGCGGATTTAATGCCCTGAAGGATGTTCCCAAAGTATTGGTATTCGAGCTGGCCCGTTACCGCAACACAATTTCTGAAGTGATTCCTGAAACGGTCATTACTCGCCCCCCCAGTGCTGAGCTGGCCCCGGACCAGGTGGATTCTGACAGCCTTCCGCCTTACGAGATCCTGGATCAAATTCTCAATCTCTATGTTGATCAAGACCACAGCGCTGAGGAAATCATTCAGCGTGGCTTCCAGAGAGAGGATGTAGAGCGTGTGGTCAGGTTAGTGGGACGCAATGAGTACAAGAGGCGCCAAGCAGCCATCGGGGTGCGTATTTCTGAACGCGGATTTGGAAGGGATCGTCGTTATCCCATCACCAATGGCTGGAAGCTGGGAGACTAGCTATCCTGAAAATAGAAACGGCGCCGAATGGCGCCGTTTCTATTTTCAAGTGATAAGTTACAGAAGCTCTGGAGGCAGGGGAGTCTCGTCCCGGTTGTATTCGGGATTATAGAGTTCCCGGCTGTCAAAGCCCCGCGGGTCAGATTTTTCAAACAGGCCCAGGGTAACCCTGTGCACCAGACTGCGGCCGCTCGGACCTTTGTAAAAGTCGTAGTTGAAAGTGCCGTCTTCGTTAAAAGCGGGGTGCTTTGGATAGTTATTGCGCAGTACATCCAGGGCATTAGCCTCGAGATCTTGCATTTCCATCAAATGGTAACCTTGAACCATAACTGCCAGGGCATCGGGAATTGCGGGTGTCTGCTGGAAGTTTTCCACAATGTAGCGGCCACGATTGGCTGCTGCGAGGTAGGCGCCGCGCTTAAAGTAGTAGTTAGCCACGTGAACTTCATAGCGAGCCAGCAGGTTACGCAAATGGATCATGCGCTTTTGCGCGTCTGGAGCGTAGCGGCTCTCAGGGTAGCGGGCCATTAACTGGGAGAAATAAGCGAATGACTCTCGAGCCGATCCTGGGTCGCGACTGGTCAAGTCGGTAGGCATAAAGCGCTCGAACAGGCCTGTGCCCTCAGTAAAGGAGGACAGGCCCTTCATATAGTAGGCGTAGTCGACATTGCGGTGCTGGGGGTGTAGGCGGATAAAGCGGTCTGCAGCGGCGATAGCAGCATCGTTTTCATAGTTGCGGTAGTAGGCATAGATCAGCTCAAGCTGAGCCTGTTCCGCGTAGTTGCCGAATGGGAAATTGTCTTCCAGGGCTCGCAGGTTTCTGATGGCAAGATCCCACTGGCTGGTTCGCAGCTGTCGCTGGGCCATCTCGTAGTATGCCTGCTCTGTACGTGAACCTGTGGGTAGGCCCACTTCCGAATCATCTGTGTTGGCGCAGGCAACCAATATTGCGGACACCAAGGCCAGCCACAGCATTTTCCAGGTCTGCATAGCCCCTCGCTCTATCATTCTTACACTCTACCTTATTAAACTACCCACCAGTATTAACCTGGCGCGTCGGACATTTAACCACAGTCGCGGAGCTGCCCAAAGTATTTGCAATTGATTGATGATTGAACACCTAAAACTAGATATCCAAGTTCCTGCCAATATGGCTGGTCGACGCTTAGACCAGGCCGCAGCCGAATTAATTCCCGATTTTTCGCGCGCGCGCCTCCAATCGTGGATCAAAGGCGGTCAGCTCACCTTAAACGGAGCCCCAGCTAAGGCCAAGGAAAAGCTCTTTGGCGGCGAGCTTATCCAGCTTCGCGCAGAGCTGGAACCCCAAGGTAGCTGGGCTGCCCAGGACCTCGACCTCAATATTATGTACGAAGATGACAGCCTGATGGTGGTCAATAAGCCCGCGGGCCTCGTAGTCCACCCCGCTGCCGGTAACCCCGACGGCACTCTGCTCAATGGCCTGCTTTACCACAATCCAGCACAGGAGCTGATACCCCGAGCCGGTATTGTTCACCGGCTGGATAAGGACACCAGTGGCCTGATGGTTGTGGCTAAGACTTTGGCCGCTCAGACCCATCTCGTGGATCAATTAAAGCAGAGAACGGTGAGTCGACAGTATGATGCCTTGGTCCAAGGATATATCACCACTGCGGGTCGTGTTGATGCGCCCATCGGTCGGCATCGTCAAAATCGTCTCAAGATGGCTGTTTTGGACTTTGGCGGCAAAGAGGCGATCACTCATTATCGTGTACAGGAGCGTTACAGCGCTTACACGCTCTTACGCTGCAAGCTGGAAACCGGTCGTACTCATCAGATTCGGGTACACATGGCCCATATCAGGCACCCGCTCGTGGGAGATCCACTCTACGGAGGCCGCCCAAAGTTGCCTCCAGAGGCCTCGGCAGACCTTGTTGAAGCTCTCCAGAGCTTCCCTCGGCAGGCTCTGCATGCGGCTGAACTAGCTCTAGTACATCCCACTAGTGGACAGGACATGCATTGGTGTGCGCCAATGCCTGCTGACATGCAAGCACTGCTCGATCAGTTGCGCGCTGATGAGCCCTGAAGTACCGGTTATAAATTCGCCTGGGCACCTATCGCCGGTTCTCGAAAGGACAATTTCGCAAAGCAAGATATCTCAATGCCAAGTAACCACTACCTGATACCCGATTGGCCCGCACCCGCAGGGGTGAGGGCGGCGGCGACGCTACGCACTGGGGGCCAAAGTTGTGGCCATTTCTCCTCCTTTAATCTGGCTGCTCACGTGGGGGACAAGGAGTCAGCTGTTACTGCCAATCGCCAACAGTTGAGGGAGGAGCTTGAGTTGCCCTCAGAACCGCAGTGGCTGGAGCAGATCCATAGCGACAAAGTAGTCGAGGCAAGTGATGACGCCTTAGTTCGAACCGCAGATGCCTGCTTTAGTATGAAAAGAGGTGTTGTCTGTGCCGTGCTAACCGCAGACTGTTTGCCTGTTTTGCTATGCGATAAGAGTGGTGCCCGTGTAGCAGCAGCCCATGCCGGGTGGCGCGGATTGGCCGGTGGTATATTGCGCAATACCGTACGGGCGATGAAGTGTGATCCTGAGGAGTTGATGGTTTGGTTGGGTCCAGCGATTGGCCCGGAGGCCTTTGAAACTGGAATCGATGTCCTCGAGGCATTCTTTGAAAATGCAATTAGCAGTCGACACACAGAAAAAATCGCTAGCTGTTTCCGCCCACACACTAAGAAACCACTGCACTTTTTAACAGATATCTACGCCCTGGCTCGCGCGGAGTTGGCAGAGCTGGGGATTGGCGGGGTATACGGTGGGGGACTCTGCACAATGTCAGAACCTGAGAAGTTTTTTTCCTACCGCAGGGAGTCTGAAACCGGTCGTATGGCAACTTTGATATGGCGGGATAAAGACTGAACTGAATTTCTAGATGGCTTATTTTTTCTATGTAAGCCATTCGATAATATTGGGGCAGCTTGGGCAATTACAAGGCTGGGCGTTGACTGGGCTGTAAAAAATTATAAGAGATAGATTTGCCGCAAAACCACTTTGCATAGAATAAATGCCGCTATTGATTTAAATCATTGAAAACCCTTCCTGCGCCCCTATTTTACTTGTCAGTACCATAGCGAATGTAAAAGGCAAATTAGTGCCACTATTGCAGCGCTTCTGAAAAAATCGAGTAAAAGAGGTTTCGTTCATGCGAATTGACCGAATGACAAACCCGCTACAGGCGGCATTTGCTGATGCGCAATCCCTGGCGGTAGGGCGCGACCACAACCAGATTTATCCCGAGCACTTGATTCTGGCACTGCTTAACCAGAACAACGGAAGCGTACCCGCATTCCTGTCACAGGCGGGATTTAACCTAAACGGGTTGCGCAATGACCTTGCCAAGCGGTTGGATAGCCTGCCGCGGGTGACTTCCCCCACGGGTGATGTGGGGATGTCCCAGGAATTAATGCGCTTAATGAATCTCACGGACAAGCGAGCCCAACAAAATGGTGACAGTTTTATTTCCAGTGAAACTGTATTACTGGCGGCTTTCGACTCTGCGGCGGGAGAGATTTCCAAAATCCTAAATGCCAACGGCGACATTAAACAATTAGAGGCGGCAATTCAAAAAGTGCGTGGCGACGAAAAAGTGGATGACCCCAATGCGGAAGAAGCGCGCCAGGCGCTGGATAAATATACTCTCGACCTGACCGAGAGGGCTCTGGCCGGCAAGCTTGACCCGGTGATCGGCCGCGATGATGAAATACGGCGGACGATTCAAGTCTTACAGCGGCGTACCAAGAATAACCCTGTACTAATTGGTGAGCCGGGTGTTGGTAAAACTGCCATTGTTGAAGGGCTCGCTCAACGTATCGTCAATGGTGAAGTGCCGGAAGGGTTAAAGGACAAACGACTTCTTTCCCTGGATTTGGGGGCATTGTTGGCGGGCGCAAAATTTCGTGGAGAATTTGAAGAGCGATTAAAAGCGGTACTCAACGAATTATCCAAACAGGAAGGTCGCATTATTCTCTTTATCGATGAGATCCACACGATGGTGGGTGCCGGTAAAGCTGAGGGGGCCATGGATGCGGGAAATATGCTGAAGCCCGCTTTGGCCCGCGGGGAATTACATTGTGTCGGTGCAACCACTCTGGATGAGTATCGGCAATATATTGAAAAAGATGCAGCGCTTGAGCGGCGTTTCCAAAAAGTGCTGGTTGATGAACCAACGGAAGAGGATACGGTTGCGATTCTGCGCGGATTAAAAGAACGCTACGAAGTACACCACGGTGTTGATATTACCGACTCTGCAATTATTGCGGCGACAAAATTATCGCAGCGTTACATCACTGATCGTCAATTACCAGATAAAGCGATTGATCTTATTGATGAGGCCGCCAGCCGGATACGCATGGAGATCGACTCCAAACCGGAATCCATGGATAAATTGGAGCGCCGTTTAATTCAATTAAAGATTGAACGTGAGGCGGTTAAAAAGGATACGGATGACGAGGCGACTAAAAAACGCCTGTCGAAACTGGAAGAAGAGATTCTACAACTGGAGCGGGAATACTCCGACCTTGAAGAGGTTTGGAAGGCGGAGAAGGCACAGCTTGCCGGCAGCCACGACCTCAAGGAAAAGCTCGAGCAGGCCAAGCTCGATATGGAGTCTGCACGGCGTGCAGGTGATCTCAATAGAATGTCTGAATTACAGTACGGTGTAATTCCACAACTTGAACAACAGCTTAAAAGTGCCGCTACCGCTGAAGCTTCTGAAGAACCCCGCCTGCTGCGCAATCGGGTTACCGATGAAGAGGTGGCTGAAGTGGTATCCCGCTGGACGGGTATTCCTGTATCTAAGATGCTCGAAGGTGAGCGTGAAAAGCTACTGCGAATGGAAGATGAGTTGCACAAGCGGGTCATCGGACAGGGGGAAGCGGTGGAAGCGGTTGCTAATGCCGTACGCCGCTCGAGGGCGGGGCTAGCTGATCCCAACCGACCCAATGGCTCATTCTTGTTCCTCGGCCCAACCGGTGTGGGTAAGACGGAATTATGCAAGGCATTGGCTCAGTTCTTGTTTGACACAGAAGACGCCATGGTGCGTATCGATATGTCGGAATTTATGGAGAAGCACTCTGTGGCCCGACTGATTGGCGCACCTCCCGGATATGTAGGTTATGAAGAAGGGGGATACCTGACTGAAGCGGTGCGGAGAAAACCCTATTCTGTTGTGCTATTAGACGAAGTGGAGAAAGCGCATCCCGATGTATTCAATATTCTTTTACAGGTTCTTGATGATGGCCGCCTGACCGACGGCCAGGGGCGCACGGTAGACTTTCGTAATACCGTTGTCGTAATGACTTCAAACCTTGGCTCAGATTTAATTCAAAAATACGCCACAGCTGAAAATGGTGATGACCTGGACGCTGAAATTCGTTATCGACAGATGAAAAGTGCGGTGATGGAAGTGGTGGGGAACCATTTCAGGCCAGAGTTCATAAATCGTATTGACGAAGTGGTTGTTTTCCATCCACTGGATAAGGCAGAAGTACGCTCTATTGCCGAAATTCAGTTGCAACAACTTTGCCGTCGACTGACAGAGAGGGACCTGAAATTAGAGGTATCTGAAAGTCTGCTGGATAAATTAGCAGAAGTTGGGTTCGATCCCGTTTATGGTGCACGGCCATTAAAGCGTGCTATTCAGGTATGGCTGGAAAACCCGCTGGCGCAAGATGTTCTCGCCGGTAAGTTTTCCCCTGGAGCAACGATCCACGCGGATGTTGAAGGCGATAAAGCCGTATTCCGATAAAAAAGCACTTGGGGGTGCCATATAGTGCACCCCTAAACTCCCACCGATTCCTCACTCTCTCCATATCTATACTCACAGGTGCGCTAAGCCGTTTGTTCGGATATTTACGTAGAGGGGCACCCCTCCGTAGCGCATAGTTTCCCTTGCAAGTATCAGTTTATAGTTTTTATTGACGACACCTTACGGGGGCCTGATATCAGTAAGCGTATGTTGCTAATGCTGCTGGGATGCCTTTTGCTCTTCGGCGGAATTTTTGCTTATAAATTAATTGGCAGGCATATGGTGAATCAGTTCATAGACAACTTAGCCCTGCCTGCGGCCACAGTGACTTCAGCAACCGCCCAGTTTCAATATTGGAAGGAAGACCTGAGAGGAATAGGCACCATTCGAGCTGTTAATGGTGTAGAGGTTACTACCGAAGCTCAGGGGGTTATCAGCGCTATTCACTTCAAGTCGGGCCAGCATGTTAGGAAGGGCGATTTATTGGCGGAAATTTTTGCTGAACCGGAAAAGGCGCAGTTGCAGGTGTTGGATGCAGAGCTTCGCTTGGCCCGTCGTAATTACGTGCGGATCAAGACTCTGCTGGGGCGAGGTGTAACAACCGAAGCAGATTTGGATAGCGCTCGCAGTACTTTGGACCAGGTGGTTGCCAATATAGAAGTGCAGCGGGCCAGGGTGGATCAGCGAGTTATCGTGGCGCCTTTTAGTGGAGTACTGGGAATTCGACAAATCGATCTTGGGCAGAATGTAAGCCCGGGGGAGTCTGTTGTTTCTCTACAGCAACTTGATCCTATTTTTGTTGATTTTTCCCTCCCTGAACAAAAATATGCCTTGGTTAAGGCTGGGCTTGCTATTCAGTTGACAACAGATGCCTTCCCTAAAAATACCTACGAAGGAAGAATTACTGCTGTTGACCCTCAGGTGGATAGTGCAAGTAGGAACTTTCTGATTCAAGCTACTCTGAAAAACCCCCAACACGATTTACGTCCTGGGATGTTTGCCCAGGTATCCGTAAAGATAAGTGCACAGCGAAAAGTGCTCGTTATTCCCAGAACCGCATTGGCTTTTGCTCCCTATGGGGTGGCGGTTTTTGTGTTGGAGCCCGATAAAGATGGCGAGCATATGATCGCAGTTAAACGGTTTGTGAAAACTGGTGAGGAGCGTGGGGATCTAGTTGAAATTACACAAGGACTTTTGGTGGGGGACATAGTGGCTAGCAGCGGACTACTCAAACTTCGCAATGGAGAGAAAGCGGTTATCAATAATCAGAATCAACCCCCAGAAAGCGCAGACCCCACACCGGAAAATAGTTAAACCTGGAATTTATAGGTTGTGAATTTCACAGAGATTTTCATTCGAAAGCCAGTGTTGGCCTGCGTAGTCAGCCTATTTATTTTTCTATTGGGTTTAAGGTCGCTAACGGAATTAAATGTCAGGCAGTACCCGGAACTTGAAAATGCAGTTATTACAGTAACCACCGTTTATGTTGGTGCCGATTCAGATCTAGTACAGGGGTTTATTACTACGCCGCTTGAGCAAGAGATTGCTACTGCAGATGGTATCGATTACATGGTCTCCACCAGCGTGCAAGGTCTCTCGACGATAAACGTTTATGTACGTTTTGATTACGATCCAAATGAAGTGTTAACTCAGGTCGTTGCCAAGGTAAATAAGCTGCGCAGTGAATTGCCTGATGAATCAGAGAATTCCAGCGTGGAAATGCAGCAGGGAGAAACCACTGCTGCAATGTACCTTTCTTTTTCCTCAAATATTCTCGCTAATAATCAAATTACGGATTATCTGACACGCGTTGTTCAACCTAAATTGGCGACTATAGCTGGTGTGCAGCGAGCTCGCCTTTTGGGTGACAGTACTTTTGCAATGAGAGTCTGGTTAAAGCCGACAGAGATGGCGGCATTGGAAGTCACACCTGCAGATATTTCTGATGCGCTTAGGGATAATAATATTCTGTCGGCAGTTGGTTCGACAAAGGGAACCCGTGTGGCACTGGAAATACGTGCGGATACAGATATTGCACGTCAATTGGATTTCCGCAAGCTAGTGGTTAGAGCCGATGGGGATAAGTTGGTTCGTCTAGGTGAAGTGGCGGAGATAGAGTTAGGAGCTGAATCCTATGACAGCTCTGTGACTTTTAACGGACAATCGGCCACTTTTATTGCTATTGAGGTGGCACCCGATGCGAACTCCCTTGATGTTATTAAAAAAGTACGCGAGGAGTTGGAGCAGAAAATTTTTCCACAGTTGCCAGAGGGTATGCTAGGCGAGATTCCTTACGACAGTACTGAATATATTCAGGACTCCATTGAAGAAGTCGTCAAAACAATTGTTGAAGCAGTATTTATAGTAATTTTGGTGATTTATTTGTTTCTGGGGTCAGTTCGCAGCGTATTGATTCCAGCAATTGCACTGCCTCTTTCTCTCGTCGGTGCATTCTTTTTAATGTTTTTAATGGGATTTTCCATCAATTTACTCACATTGCTAAGCATGGTTCTGGCTATCGGAATTGTTGTTGATGATGCCATCATTGTTTTGGAAAATGTCCATCGACATATAGAAGAGGGCTTGCCTCCAAAAGAGGCTGCGATCGTAGGGGCTCGAGAGTTGGCATGGCCTGTAGTGGCTATGACTACGACGCTAATTGCAGTGTATATTCCTATTGGTTTTCTCGGTGGTTTAACCGGGACCCTATTCATAGAGTTTGCATTCTCCCTAGCTGGCGCCGTATTACTGTCTGGAGTGGTCGCTCTTACTTTATCCCCCATGATGGCCTCGAAAATATTAAAGCCTCGCGATAGTGGAGGTACCCGGTTTGAAATTTGGCTGGAACGCCAATTTAATCGACTTCAGACGAGATTTGAAAAATCGCTCCATTCTTCTCTTGATGAGCGCCGAGTTATTTTGGTTTTCGGCTTAATTGTATTGATAAGTTGTTACTTCTTATTTGTGACGTCCCCTCAAGAGCTTGAACCTACAGAGGATAGGGGGCTTGTTCTTACAATTTCTACTGCCGATGCTTACGCAACTTTAGATTATGTTGAACAGTACAGTGGTGAACTTAATGTCATTGCTGAGAGATTTACTGAGGTAGAAAATCTTTTTCTGCTTAATGGGGCGGGCACCTTCAGTAGTGGTGTTAATAATGCGGTGGCCGGGTTTGTTTTGGCTCCCTGGGAAGGGAGAGACCGTGATACGGAAAAGATGCAGGAGTTGATCAGCAGTGATGTTCAGCAAATAGCCGGGCTAAAAATAGCTGTAGTGGTGCCACCAAGTCTGCCAACTGCGGGAGGGCAGCTTCCGGTTGAATTTGTTATCGGTTCTACAGAGCCCATGGAGAATCTGGCATCGGTGGCAAGCGATATTATGACCCGAGCTCTTGAGAGTCGAAAATTTATTTTTCTCGATTCTGATCTGAAAATTGATAAACCAAAAATTGTAATAGAAATTGATCGTGATAAAGCGGCCAGTATGGGTGTGGAAATGGTGGACTTGAGTCGTGACTTAGGTACGATGTTATCCGGAGCTTATGTTAACCGTTTTTCCCTGGATAATCGCAGTTATAAAGTTATCCCTCAAGTCGAGAGAGTTGACCGCCTAACCCCTGATCAGTTGGAGCAATATTATATTCGGGCGGTAAACGACAAGTTGGTTCCTGTGAGTACTTTGATAAGGCTCACGGAAACCGTTGAACCACAGCAACTAAAGCGATTTCAACAGTTAAATGCCGTCACTATTTCGGGTGTGCCACGCCCTGGAATTACGTTGGGTGAAGCACTGATGGTGTTGGATAATGCGGCAAAAGAAATCTTACCGGTCGAGTATTCTGTGGACTACTCGGGGCAGTCCAGACAGTTCAAAACTGAAGGATCAGATTTGGTGGTTACCTTTTTCTTTGCCTTGATAGTAATTTATTTGGTGCTGGCTGCTCAATTTGAATCATGGCGTGATCCCTTGATTATGTTGGTCACCGTACCGATGAGTGTTTGCGGAGCGATGATTTTTGTCAGTCTAGGATTGACGACTCTCAATATTTACACACAAGTGGGCCTGGTTACCCTGATTGGGGTTATTTCCAAACACGGCATTCTGATAGTGGAGTTTGCCAATAAGTTACAGCTCTCAGGGCTTGATAAGCGATCAGCGATTGAGCAGGCCACTTCAATCCGTTTGCGACCGATTTTAATGACTACCGCATCTCTGGTTTTGGCGATGGTTCCATTGTTAATAGCGTCGGGGCCAGGAGGAGGAGCAAGGTTTGCAATGGGCTTGGTAGTGGCGACCGGTATGACAATTGGAACGTTATTTACTTTATTTGTCGTGCCGGCGATGTATATGTATCTTGGGCGGAATTTTGAGGCGGAGGCTGTAGCGGCCTCCTGAGTTTCTTTACACTTATTTACGCTTCGAAAATATCTCTGTCGACATTGCTGCGACGGAACTCAGAAGGGGTGACTCCCTCATGTTTTTTAAAGAAGCGAGTAAATACTGCTCGTTCGGCAAAATGAAGTTGTACCGCAATACTTTCTACGGAATCATTGGTTGAGAGAAGGAGTTTCTTGGTCAGAGATAGCGTAACACTGTCTTTAAGCTGCTGGAATGTTACTCCCTGTTCTCTCAGTCTGCGCTGTAAAGTACGGCCGCTGGTGCGGAAGTGGGCTGCGGCTTGTTTGATAGTAATTTCTTCACTGAGCAAGTGCTTTTCGAGCCAAGCTCGCAAACTGGCTGCCAGGTTATAGCTGGTCAAAGTATTGTGCAAAACTGCCTTTAAAATATTTCTGCTCTGGCTGCGAATGATTTTATGGTAACTGGGTATAGGGAAGTCCAGTATCTGGGATCCCAGGATAATCGCATTTTCATCAGCGGAAAATTCAATCGGGCACTGGAAAATCCTCTTGTGGATAGAGTCATCTTCTGGCTTTTCACTGCGTAACTTTAATCCCCGGACCTCGGGAAACCTGGGGTTAAGAGTGCGCAATAGGTCTACTCCACGACTCATCAGCATTTCAGCAATAAAATGATTGACCGGAGCGCTAAAGAGTTCCTGCTGCCAGTTGAGTGTGAGTACTTCCGCATCGGCTTCCTGGTAAGTCTGGAACCGCAGGAGGGGGGCCAGAGTTTGTGAGAGCACAATTTCTGCAGGGCGAAAGATCTCCCTCGGCCGTCTCAAGGAGGGCTGAGCTTCGATAATAGTTTCTTCAAGCCAAAGCATAATTGGGAAGCGACTAAAGCTGAGGCCTGGTGAGGTAACAGGGGATAGCGCCAGTATGCTTTCAATTAGAGCATTGAATTCACTGTAATTGAGCCATTCACTCTCTCCTGGATTCCAGCTAAATGAGAATGGCAATCGTTCAATTAGCGTCTCGGTGGGGATGCCGAGCCTGGCGGCGGCAACCACAAAGTAAGGCGCAAATATCTTGGGCACGCCGGCATGGCCGGACATATTTTTATTTTGGTCTCTCATGACTTACTGCCGTCCGGGTGGCGTTGCCGGCATCATAGCAAAGGCGCCTCAAAGCACGAGTATAAATTGAGGAATATGACGAATTGGTCGCTTCGCGTGGCGGATTCGACCCCCCTCTGGCGCCTTTAATCCTATTCCGAAATAGAGCGTTAAGGATAAGTTTTAGTCGTCTGCTGTACATTGCGTTATTCAGATTTTTTAAAACTCTTCAGTCACGAGAGTTACCACTTACTAAAACAATAAAGGAAAATAACAATGGCACTGTCTAAAAGGCTGGGTATAAGCCTGTCTATTTTTTTCTCGGCGATAATTGGAGCTTCATCAGCGGTAGCGGAAAACTGCTATATCCTGGTTCATGGACACGGAGTCGAAGGACACACTACAAGTGAAAGTAATGATGGGAGTTTAGTGCAGCCAGCACTGGATTATTGGAGTGAGGCGGTTTTCGACGAATATTCTAGCAGTGATTTTATTGAGCAATTGTTAGTTGATGGCGGCAATTACGGCGTTGTCGGTTATAACTCAACTGATGAAGGTGAATTTCCCTACTGGCATGATGAGACTGCGGGTGAAATTGCTCGTCAAATTATAGAGATCCGCTCTGGCCAGGGAGATCGGTTTGAACACGAAAACCAGTGCTCAGCAGAGGACACTTTCTGGATTATTTCCCACAGCCAGGGTGCCGCCCAAATGATGTATATCGCGGGTAACGCTGTTGAAGGATCCCCATACTACAATCGCGCCTACAACCAGTTCGATAGCAATACAGAAATTCAAGAAGTAAAAAAATGTTCCACGACTTGGTATGGCAGTAAATCCTGTAAAACGGTTGAAGAAGAAGTTCGAGTTGCCGGGCTTAACGAAAGCTATGCAGTGAGCGTTGATTTTGATGCGGCTATCAGCGGTGTTGCTGCAATATTCACCACAGGGGGAGCAATTACCGGTACTGAAGGCGTTGATCGGATATGCAATGGAAGCTGGTATGACGATTTGGTCAACGCACTATTTCTTGGGCGTGAGTGTTCGGCGGTTCGCTATATGCAGACTAATGATGTTTACACTGTGAGAAATTATGTAGGGACTAATCTCGGTGCGCCGGTGTACACCATTGGGGGTTATGCGGGCTTCCCAGGTGTGGAAAGTGCTACCTCCATGCTGCTGAATGGTGAGGATGACGGTTACATTAATTTGGCTTCGCAAATGAACTGTTCCGGATCTGCCAAGCGCAACCTGTGGTCGAATCTCAAAGAATATGAAACCCTGTTTGGCGTAGCTTACGGCAGCGCGATTTTCTCTTGTGATAACGACAGTAAAGGCACTGCTCGATCTTACAATTTGGCCAGTATCTATACAGATCATGATGCGCAGCGTAACGGTGGCATTCTATCCCCCGATTATGATTCTATTCCCGATGGGCTGGACTGTGGTTCAGGAAAGAACAGCGCGGGTAGAATCTCAGCCTGCACAAATTAACTAAAAAAATAAAAGGCTTCGGAGATATTGATGTCCACATCAAACAAAGATCGCTCAAAGGCCCGGCTGGCAGGCTGGGGTGTACTGGCCGTAGTTACTGGATTGGTGGGTTACTGGGCCCTGGCTGGTGGTGAAGAGGCGACGCCCGTTGTTGTAACCAAAGCAAAAGCTGAAGAGCAATCTATCCGAAGCCGCAAGCCTGATAACGTTAAGCCGGCGGAACTGGAGCAAGAGGAAGAGGATCAGTCTGTAAAACTATGGAAGGGAATTCAGTCCCTGCCCAACAAGACTGAGTTACACGAATCCCTTCTCTCGGATCTGGCCCGCTTTCATCGCTATCCGCCAGAAAACCGAGCAATTAAAACTCCTGAACAGGACCCGATTACTCAGACATTTGCGGTGGATGAAAGAACCACTCACAGTGAGGAAGGGGATTCTCTGACTATATGGACAGATGAAAAGTTTTATTTGCGTGGGGATACTATTCGGGTTTTTGCCTATCAGGCCGATAGTGATGGAGATCGGGTCAGTGCTGACCTGACTGCGCTGTTGGTTTACGAAGACCAACAAGTCGTGGGTACCTTGGCTTTTAGTGATTCGGATGGAGATTTAGTCTACGAAGTATTGATGGAGGCGGGCTCCTTTAATAGCCAGGTGCTGGAAGCGGGCATTTTTAAGGTCATTGTGGATACGGATATTGATGGTCTCCGAGATGCGGCAGCATTCACCCTATCTGAGGATACGGGAAGCTATACGGGCTCGTTGCGGGATTCCGTTACCGCCGATGGCAATTTATTAATTGAGGCGGAAGTCGATATCAGCAGAGAGGGGCGCTACTATTTTCAGGGCTCCCTGTATAACGATGAGCAATCCCCGATAGGCACAACGCAAAATGCTCTTGAGTTAACGGCGGGGCGGCACTGGATTCCCCTAGAGTTTTATGGGCTCTTAATTCGCGATGCCGGGCAGGACGGCCCCTACTTGGTGAAACAATTGAGTATTGCCAGGGTGACGGTACCTATGGCCAGGGATAGTGCTTTTGAACCAGGCTATTACACTGAACGCTATAGCCTGGATCAATTTACTGATAGCCCCTACCGTGAGCCTTAGGAATCGGCATCGTTAGAAGGGCGACTAGCAGTTTTTCTTGATTTGCTCTCGGGCTTTGGTAATGCGTTCTTGCCGCTCATCTTCTCCGAGCCTGCGATAGTTTCCATCTTTATCTTTTTCGCGCACTCTCGCGTGTGTGGTCAGGCTCTTAAGGTTCTTTTGGTACGCGACACAGAGCTCTGCTCGTTTTGCTGCCTCTTCTTTAACTCTGGCCTCCAGTTGTCTCTGTTGCTCAGCGTCGGGCAGCTGTTCTTCCTTTGACTGTTGAGGTACTTGAGGTGCATTTTTCTGTGCTTCACGTGCGGCTATCGCATTTTGTTCAGCTTCCCATTTCTTATAGCGCTCTGACTTGGGCTTTTTGATCACGTCCACTTGAGCGTCCCCTGGAGGTTGCTCACCGAAGTGGACAACACCATTCTCATCTACCCATTTATAGATGCCGTCGGCTTGAGTGGTCGTAGCTGTTACTGCAATCAATAGCGCCAGTAAGATGCGCATGGTGCTTACCCCTTGTGTTGATGTTCCTTCCGTCCCCTTATTGTACCGGTACTGGCGGGTTTTCCTGTAACTGTCTTAACACTTTCGCAGACACCTATTGACAGCTAGGACTCAATTGGCAAAATCGGGGGTTTACTCAGTGACTAGATTTCACCGCAAACCCGTGGTTTTGAGTCTAACCCTGGTGGAACATCCTCCATCGAAATTCTACTGAGTGGCCCTCCCCACCCCTGGAGGCCTGCTAGCCCCGTAGTGAACCTATGTAGATTTACTTGGGGTTGGGTGTTTATGCGCGATCAGTTCATCCTAAAAATCGGCAGCTAAACACGCAACAGGCTGATATTTGTCACCATTTTCCCCTATAATTGCTGCCTGGCATTCTTGCTAGTAGGCGTTTTATACGTTTTCGGTGATGGCTATCCTATAAAACAGGAAAATTGAGGAGACTCAAGTGGAATTACTTTCCGGCGGCGATATGTTGGTTCGCGCGCTGCAGGATGAAGGGGTGGATCTGATTTTTGGATACCCGGGCGGCTCAGCGTTACATATCTATGATGCTATTTTTCGGCAGAAGTCGATTAAGCATATTCTCGTGCGCCACGAGCAGGGTGCGACCCATGCTGCCGATGGCTATGCGCGGTCTACTGGTAAGGCGGGCGTGGTACTGGTGACGTCTGGTCCCGGCGCTACGAACGCGATTACTGGCATCGCAACGGCCTATATGGATTCTATCCCTATGGTGGTGATATCCGGCCAGGTACCCAGGGATAAGATCGGTGAGGATGCGTTTCAGGAAACAGACATGGTCGGTTGCTCGCGACCGATCGTGAAGCACAGCTTTTTGGTAAAAAATGCTGAAGATATTCCTACGATCGTCAAAAAGGCATTTTTTATCGCCAATACTGGCCGTCCCGGTCCCGTAGTGATCGATGTTCCAAAAGATGTAACCAACCCGGCGGAGAGATTCCCCTACCACTACCCTGAAAAATTGCGGATGCGCTCCTATACCCCAGCAGGTAAGGGGCATAGCGGCCAGATTCGCAAAGCGATTGCTATGTTGCTATCAGCTCGCCGCCCGGTGATTTATGCCGGCGGGGGAGTGGTGCAAGGTGGCGGCGCCGAGCTTCTCACCGAGCTGGCTAGAAAGTTGAACTACCCGGTGACTAATACCTTGATGGGGCTCGGAGCATTTCCCGGAAGTGACAGGCGTTTCTTGGGAATGCTCGGTATGCACGGCACTTTCGAGGCAAATACAGCCATGCATCACGCCGACGTTATTCTGGCTGTAGGTGCACGCTTTGATGACCGGGTGACTAATACTCCAGGCAAATTCTGTCCGGGTGCCAAAATTATTCATATCGACGTCGATCCGGCTTCGATCTCTAAAACGATTGTTGCCGATATCCCGATTGTCGGCACGGTCCAGGCTGTCCTTCGGGAGATGCTCGAAGCGTTGAAAGCCAACGATGAGCAGCCGGATCACTCCGCGATAGTTGACTGGTGGCGCCAAATAGATGATTGGCGTGAGCGTCACGGGCTCTACACGGCTCCTCGTTATCAGACTAATGGTGCTCTGATAATGCCGCAGGATGTGATCAAGGCGGTGTATGACATTACTGAGGGTGATGCTTTTGTGACATCCGATGTAGGGCAACACCAGATGTTTGCTGCGCAATATTACCTGTTTGATAAGCCGCGCCGCTGGATTAACTCCGGTGGGCTGGGGACTATGGGTTTCGGCTTACCGGCAGCCTTGGGGGTGAAAATAGCCCACCCGGATAAAGAAGTTGTGTGCGTAACTGGCGAGGGAAGTATCCAGATGTGTATTCAGGAGCTTTCTACGGCTACCCAATATCATCTGCCAGTAAAAATCCTCTGCCTTAACAACCAGGCTCTCGGGATGGTGAAGCAGTGGCAGGAGATGCAATATGAAGGAAGGCTTTCCAATAGTGTTTACGAGGAATCGCTGCCTGACTTTGTGAAACTCGCCGAGGCATACGGTCACGTCGGGGTGAAAGTGGAGCGTCGTGAAGACCTACACAACAAGTTGCAAGAAGCTTTTGCAGTTAAGGATCGCACTGTATTTATCGACGTGTACGTCGACCCATCTGAGCATGTCTATCCCATGCAAGTGCTACCAAATGGCTCCATGCGTGACATGTGGCTGAGCAAAACTGAGAGAACTTAAAGGGTAGGGCGATGCGTAGAATAATTTCGGTTCTGATGGAGAATGAACCTGGGGCATTGTCCCGTGTTGTTGGCTTGTTTTCCCAGCGTGGCTACAACATTGAAAGCCTCACCGTGGCGCCTACTGAGGATGCGACTTTATCGCGTCTCACTTTGGTGACGATTGGTGACGATCACAAGATTGAGCAAATTACCAAGAACCTAAACAAGCTTATTGACGTTGTGAAATTGGTGGACCTCACTGAAGGCTCTCATATCGAGCGGGAGTTGCTATTGGTGAAAGTGCGAGCCAATGGTGCCCAGCGCGACGAGGTGAAGCGCAGTGTCGATATTTTTCGCGGGCAGATCGTCGATGTCACCAGCAGTATGTACACGGTACAGGTGGCAGGTACTGGCGAAAAACTCGATGCGTTCCTCCAGGCGCTGGGGGAGCACACAATTATGGAAGTGGTGCGATCCGGAGTTTCTGGGATTGCCCGCGGTGAAAAAGTATTAAGTGTATAGAGCAAAAAGCAGGAATTGAGCGATGCAAGTTTATTACGACAAAGATTGTGACCTTTCTTTAATTCAGGGAAAAACAGTAGCCATTATTGGTTATGGATCTCAAGGTCATGCCCATGCCAATAACCTGAAAGACTCTGGTGTAGCGAATGTTGTTGTTGGGTTGCGCGAGGGGTCTGCTTCCTGGAAAAAGGCTGAAGGCGCGGGCTTGAAGGTAGCTGAAGTTGTCGATGCGGTGAAAGATGCCGACGTGGTTATGATTCTCGCTCCGGATGAATACCAGGCGAATATTTACAAAGAGCAAGTTGCTCCAAATTTAAAGTCTGGTGCAGCACTGGCTTTCGCGCATGGTTTTAATGTGCATTTTGAATTGATTGAGCCACCAGCGGATGTCGATGTCATTATGGTTGCTCCCAAGGGCCCCGGCCATACCGTTCGATCGACTTACCTTGAGGGAGGCGGTGTCCCTACCTTGATTGCGGTTTATCAGGATGCGACAGGTAAAGCAAAAGACTTGGCGCTGTCTTATGCCTCAGCTAATGGCGGAGGCCGCTCAGGTATTATTGAAACCAACTTCCGCGAAGAGACTGAAACAGATCTTTTCGGTGAGCAGGCTGTCTTGTGTGGGGGTGTCTCCGCGCTTGTAACGGCTGGTTTTGAGACTCT
>NZ_CP174313.1:152500-3345000 GCF_052467505.1 Microbulbifer maximicatervae (SeqCode) | reverse complement strand
CTTAGGAGCATGGTAGAGGAGCGTTGTGTAAGCCGTTGAAGGTGGATCGGGAGGTCTGCTGGAGGTATCACAAGTGCGAATGCTGACATGAGTAACGATAAGGGAGGTGAAAAACCTCCCCGCCGGAAGACCAAGGGTTCCTGTCCAACGCTAATCGGGACAGGGTTAGTCGACCCCTAAGGCGAGGGCGAAAGCCGTAGTCGATGGGAAACAGGTTAATATTCCTGTACTCGCTATTACTGCGACGGAGTGACGGAGAAGGCTAGGCCAGCATGGCGATTGGTTGTCCATGTTTAAGGTTGTAGGCTGGGGACTTAGGCAAATCCGGGTCCCTAAGGCTGAGAACTGATGACGAAGCCCACTTAGTGGGTGAAGTGGTTGATGCCCTGCTTCCAGGAAAAACTTCTAAGCTTCAGGTAATAGTGAATCGTACTCTAAACCGACACAGGTGGTCAGGTAGAGAATACCAAGGCGCTTGAGAGAACTCTGGTGAAGGAACTAGGCAAAATGGTACCGTAACTTCGGGAGAAGGTACGCCGGTTTTGGTGATGGGACTTGCTCCCTAAGCTGAGGCCGGTCGAAGTGACCAGGTGGCTGCGACTGTTTATTAAAAACATAGCACTCTGCAAACTCGTAAGAGGACGTATAGGGTGTGACGCCTGCCCGGTGCCGGAAGGTTAATTGATGGGGTTAGCTTCGGCGAAGCTCTTGATCGAAGCCCCGGTAAACGGCGGCCGTAACTATAACGGTCCTAAGGTAGCGAAATTCCTTGTCGGGTAAGTTCCGACCTGCACGAATGGCGTAACGATGGCCACGCTGTCTCCACCAGAGACTCAGTGAAATTGAAATCGCTGTTAAGATGCAGTGTACCCGCGGCTAGACGGAAAGACCCCGTGAACCTTTACTACAGCTTTGCACTGAACTTTGAGCCTATTTGTGTAGGATAGGTGGGAGGCTTTGAAGCAGCGACGCTAGTTGTTGTGGAGCCGTCCTTGAAATACCACCCTGGTATGTTTGAGGTTCTAACTCTGGTCCGTTATCCGGATCGAGGACAGTGTATGGTGGGTAGTTTGACTGGGGCGGTCTCCTCCCAAAGAGTAACGGAGGAGTACGAAGGTGCACTCAGCATGGTCGGAAATCATGCAATGAGCATAATGGTATAAGTGCGCTTGACTGCGAGACAGACATGTCGAGCAGGTACGAAAGTAGGTCATAGTGATCCGGTGGTTCTGTATGGAAGGGCCATCGCTCAACGGATAAAAGGTACTCCGGGGATAACAGGCTGATACCGCCCAAGAGTTCACATCGACGGCGGTGTTTGGCACCTCGATGTCGGCTCATCACATCCTGGGGCTGAAGCCGGTCCCAAGGGTATGGCTGTTCGCCATTTAAAGTGGTACGCGAGCTGGGTTTAGAACGTCGTGAGACAGTTCGGTCCCTATCTGCCGTGGGCGTTGGAGATTTGAGAAGAGTTGCTCCTAGTACGAGAGGACCGGAGTGAACGAACCTCTGGTGTTCCGGTTGTCACGCCAGTGGCATTGCCGGGTAGCTATGTTCGGACGGGATAACCGCTGAAAGCATCTAAGCGGGAAGCCTCCTTCAAGATAAGATCTCCCTGAGGCCTTGAGCCTCCTGAAGGGCCGTGGAAGACTACCACGTTGATAGGCTGGGTGTGGAAGCGTTGTGAGGCGTTGAGCTAACCAGTACTAATTGCCCGTGCGGCTTGACCATACAACAGAGATGGTTACTAACGACTAGCTAAGCTAGCGGATTGTGAGTTAGAGACATACGATCGCTTGCGGTGTATTACTACAGATTGTTTTACCGACTTATTTGGGGTTATCGCCGGTCAACAATATGACCGAGGCAAACAGCGATAACACGGCAGGCCAAGCACATTGCTTATAAGACCAACGTCAACCCAAGCCAGTTTGCCTGACGACAATAGAGTTGTGGAACCACCTGATCCCTTGCCGAACTCAGAAGTGAAACGCAACATCGCCGATGGTAGTGTGGGGCTTCCCCATGTGAGAGTAGGTCATCGTCAGGCTTCTAATCCGAAAAGGGCCACCCAATAGGGTGGCCCTTTTTTTATGGCTGAAAATATTTAAAAAAACAAAAACAAAAACAAAAGCTAAAAAAATAAGAGAGAGAAAGCAGAAAATACTTAGTAAAAATTAAATAGAAAAAATAAAAGTAATTCTGAAAAACTTTAATGCTCCACTTTCTCTTAAAAAGTCAGTCAGTAAATAAAAAAAGAAAAAGCTAAAATTACCTGAGTACCTTAAACAGACGCTCTCCTAAAAAGCCTATAAAAATAGGTCTTTACCGACCTCCGTAGCAAACGCCTTTGCGTTCACTCAAAAAATAATCCAACAAAAATAACCCTCGTAAATACCAGAAAAGTACCCATACCACTCCCGCCAAAAATTAAAATTAGCCCATAAAAATATCGGTGATTTTTTAGTCTCTGCAGTAATCCCCTGTAACCACGGGGCCTGTAGCCCGTTTATTAAAGTTATGCACAACTCTATCCAGACTTTCTGTTAGTAACCGCTGGCTGTGGAAATCTGCGCAAAAGTGCTGCTTTTTTACCCGCCTTCAATAGAGCCAAGCAATCACGGGGCTGGCCGGGGATATCCCGGAGTTATACACAGCTCTATCCATGGTTTCTGTTGGTAACAAAGGCGCCATAAAACGGACATCAGTTATTAACAGTGTTATGAGCGATAAATCTGTGGATTACTGCGGCTGATTGGTACGCCAGTATGCGAGAGAAGAAAAGTTTGGGGATAAAAAAAGCCCCACCAGGTGGGGCTTTAAAAATATCGTCTGTATCTTTTATTTATTCAGAGGCAGTAGGAACTCGGCCCAAGTCTCCTTCCATTTCTGTGGTCAGGAAAGACATTACAACCCAGGCCGCTACATTCTGACGAAGATTCTCAGGGTCGACTTTATCCAGGGTATCGTTGGGTGTGTGGTGATAATCGAAGTAGTCGGTACCGTCCTGGTATAGACCAAAGGCTGGCACACCGCGCGCAACAAACACACTGCTATCTGGGCCACCGTAAGATTCATTATTCCCGCGCTCAATACCCAGGGGGGCGAGGAGTTGCATCATTTGATCTGCAATATCAAATTTGCTCTCAGGGAGACGGGTATCGAAACGCCAGACTTTCCCTGCTCCAAAGTCTGATTCGGAGACGGCAATAATATTGTCCAGTTCTTTTACGTGTGCCTCAACATACTGCTTAGCACCTACCAATCCGATTTCCTCTGCACCAAACAGCACGACTCGCAAGGTACGACGGGGGCGCTGTGGCAGCTCAGCAATTAGACGTGCAGTTTCCATAACAATGGCAACCCCAGCTCCGTCGTCCAAGGCCCCGGTGCCTTCATCCCAGGAATCCAGGTGCGCACCGATAATCATGACTTCTTCAGGTTGCTCACGGCCAGTAATCTCACCGATGACATTAAAAGAGGGGCCGTCACTCAGTCGCTCAGTTTCAACATCAAGTTTTACCTGGACTGGCTTGCCGCGTTGGAGCATAGCCTCGAGCAGGTTTGCATCAGGAGCGGAAAGTGCGAGTGCAGGAACTGGGTTTTCCACATCATCAACCGACATCATACCGGTGTGGGCAAATCGGTCTGAGTCGGTTCCTACGGAGCGCAACAGCATGGCAACAGCCCCTTTTTCAGCGGCAGCACGCATTCCCAGCTTGCGACCTTGCGCTGCAGGGCCGTAGCCATCCCCCGTGCGCGCTCTCTCCATACGCTTATTGATAAAAGCGATTTTACCTTTCACTTGGCTGGCCGGGGCCTTCAACAGGGCCTGCACATCGGGAAACTCAATAATTTCCGCTGTTAACCCTCCCTCAGGAGTGGCGGCGCCATAGCCGAGGGAGGAGACAACTAGTGGCTGGGGGAAAGGGGATATGACTTCGGCGTGAGCATGGCCACGAATCCAGCGGGGTACCTCAATTTGCTCGGTATAGACGCGATCAAAGCCAAATGCCTTCATTTTGTCTTGTGCCCAGGCAACGGCTCTTTCATCACCCTCAGTGCCTGTCCGTCGTGGTCCAACCTCGACGGTCAAAGACTCTACAATACTGTAGGCGTCGGAGCTTTCCAGTGCCTGGTCACGTAATACTTCCGCCACAGATACATCTTCCTGTGACAGAGGGGCTGCCTGGGCTATTCCCAGTGCCATGGTAGTGATCAGTCCCCCGGTAAGGGAAAGCAGTGGTTTCAACATCGGTCTATCCTTTGTTAATACTCTTCAGTCTTAAGCTTTTGGCTCGTTATTTGATGAGGCCGCGATCAGTTGCTCGCGAATTTCACGTAACTTACGCAGGCCTTTTTCTGTAAATAAGTAGGGCGGTTCGCCAGTATATTCGCTGTCTTCAATATTGAGGCAACGTTGTCGCATCTCTTCAAGCTTTGGGTCGTGTCGCATTGGGCAGGCGAGGAGTGCTCGCCATTCAGTATCGCTGGCTTGCCCGGTGATTACATCTTCAAGGCCCTTAACAAAACTGCCTCGGTCCATTCGAAATCTGGGTCTGCGCAGGTGCATAAGAACCCAAACCACAATAACAAAGGCAATGAAAGAAAGAATAAGCGTTGCCAGCCAGGTCACGATATCAATCCTCCACTAATAGTTTTATTGCCACAGCAATGGTGGCAATAATGATTACCGGTTTGATAATACTGGCACCTCTTGCAATCACGAGGTTGGAGCCGAGACGAGCTCCTACAACCTGGGCAAAAGACATAGCGATAGCGAGCAATAGAAAAATATGGCCTCCAGCGATAAAAATTAGCATAGAGGTCACATTGGTAGCGAGCACAATAGGTTTTGTTGATGCCGTAGCCGCACGCATATTGTAGCCGAGTAGCGCTGCGAAGGCGGCTGCACAGATAGACCCCATCCCAGGGCCAAAGAAGCCCCCGTAAAAGCCGAGCCCACCGCCAACAACTAGATTAAAAGTAACGTTACTGATTCTGGGTTTTGAGTCAATGTCGGAAATGCGAGGGGACAGAATAAAGTAGAGGGCAATAGCAATGAGCAGGATGGGAAGTAAGGTATTGAGGCCAGCCTCCCCAAGTGAAGCGACTGTTAAGGTGCCTAGGCAGGAACCGATAATTGCAGCAAGTAGTCCTGGCCAGAGGGGGCGTAAATTCAACTGGCCTTTTTGCAGGAAGTTAATGGTGGATGATAGGGTGCCAAAGACGCTTTGAAACTTATTGGTACCGAGAGCATCGAGTGGGGGAATGCCGGCCCAGAGTAAAGCGGGGAGGGTGATTATTCCCCCTCCCCCGGCGATCGCACTGACAAAGCCTGCGGTAAAGGCGATTACTGTCAGTATCAGGTAGGTATAAGTAGAAAGCTCACTACTTAACTGTATCACGAGTGGACTGGTTACCCCTTTTCAAGAGTACTTTCATTATCGTGGTAATACCCCTGATACTTGCTAAAGCGCTTTTGGATCTCTGCCATATCCTGTTCCAGATCACCGATAGGCTGGTACAGGGAGTCAATACAAATACGCTTATTGGGAAAGTCCCAGGCAACAAGCAAAATAGGAACTTGAGCGGTATAGGAAATCCTTAAAAAACCGTTCTTCCAGCGCCCTACTTTTTTGCGGGTCCCCTCGGGAGTAATCCCCACCCACATTTTTTCATTTTCCCGGTAACTCGATGCAACTTGTAGAGCGATATTACCTGCGGCGCGCCTATCGGTAGGAACACCTCCAAGCCACATAAATAGTCCTTTAAACGGGAAGAAAAAAGCTTCCTTTTTCATGAGCCAGGAAATTTTAATACCCAATGCCATAATAAATGGCATGGCAACCACAAAATCCCAATTGGATGTGTGGGGAGCCAAAGCCACCATGACTTTTCTTTCTGGAGGGATTTTCCCATCCATTCGCCAGCCGAGTACCTTGATTATCAACTTGCCAATAGCTTTGGTGATGCGATTGCCCAGCCGAGGTACTTCATTGGGTACTTCAGTAGGTATTTCTACAAACTGACTCATTATTTGCCTCTTTCTTACTGCTGTCACACTAAGGTTTCAGCAAAGGTATTTAGCCTTGCTGCTTTAGTGTTCCCGCGTGGCATAAAAGCGAACTTCCGGATAGCGCTCTTCAGCCAATTGTAAATTAACGCGCGTCGGTGCCAAGTATGTTAGGTGTCCGCTGCCATCGAGTGCCAGGTTGCTACTGGCCTTGCGCTTGAAATTCTCTAGTTCTTTGGCGCTTTCACTATCTACCCAGCGCGCAGTGTTCACGTTGACGTTTTCGTAGATGGCTTCAACTTTGTATTCGTCTTTTAATCGGTAAGCGACTACTTCGAACTGTAGTACACCAACTGCGCCCACGATAATGTCGTTGTTATCCAGCGGGAAAAATACCTGGGTTGACCCCTCTTCAGAAAGCTGCTGAAGCCCTTTTTGTAATTGCTTTAATTTGAGAGGGTCTTTTAAACGTATGCGACGGAACAGTTCCGGGGCGAAATTGGGAATGCCGGTAAATTTCAGTGCTTCGCCTTCGGTAAAGGTATCGCCGATCTGGATAGTACCGTGATTGTGCAAACCAATAATATCGCCGGCAATGGCCTCTTCTACGTGGGTTCGGTCGCCAGCCATAAATGTCACCGCATCGGCAATTTTTACATCCTTGCCAATGCGCACATGCTTCATTTTCATACCGCGATTGTAGGTGCCGGAGCAGACACGCATAAAGGCAATTCTATCGCGGTGTTTGGGGTCCATATTCGCTTGGATTTTAAAAACAAAGCCGGAGAATTTATCTTCGCTGGGCTCTACTTTTCTCTCTTTGGTTTCCCGGGATTGGGGTGAGGGCGCCCATTCAACGAAACCATCGAGCATTTCCCTTACGCCAAAGTTACCCAAGGCCGTACCGAAAAATACCGGGGTCAGTTCACCGGCAAGATAAGCTTCCTGGTCAAACTCATGAGTGGCTCCACGAACCAATTCAATCTCTTCCCGAATATCCTCGGCGTACTCGCCAAGTAGTGCGTCAGCCTCAGCGGAGTCCAGACCCTTAATTTGAATATCATCGGGAATTCTGTGGCCCTGACCTTGGGAGAATACATGGATGGTATCGGTGTAGAGGTTATAGACCCCCTTGAAACCTTTTCCTGAACTCAAAGGCCAATTGATAGGGGCAGCCTGGATATTCAGAACTTCTTCAATCTCATCCATTACCTCGATCGGGTCGCGAATATCCCGGTCGAGTTTGTTGATAAATGAGAGAATCGGTGTGGTTCGCAAGCGGCACACATTCATCAACTTGATGGTGCGGTCTTCCACACCTTTGGCCCCGTCAATCACCATCAGTGCGGAGTCGACGGCGGTGAGTACCCGGTAGGTATCTTCAGAGAAGTCTTCGTGTCCCGGTGTATCCAGTAGGTTTACAGTCCTCTCTTTGTAGGGGAACTGCATAACGGAAGAGGTAACAGAAATACCGCGTTCCTGTTCCATCGTCATCCAATCAGAGCGTGCGTGGGGACCTTTTTTCCCCTTAACGGAGCCCGCTTGCTGTATTGCATTCCCGAACAAAAGAAGCTTTTCGGTCACGGTTGTTTTACCGGCGTCCGGGTGGGAAATAATGGCGAAGGTGCGGCGGCCGGCAAAGCCTGCCAGGGAAGAACTTTGACCCATACTTTAAGATTCGATCACTGGATATTCGAAAAAAATAGGGGCGTATTATACACGCAGGCGTTGCTCCGAGGGTGGGGTATACTGCGAAATTAGACTTGTCAGTTTACCAGCTCGGCGAATGGGGTCATGTCAATGGGCTGAGTTGCCAGCGGGACTGGCACACCTGGACAATTTGCTCAAATCCATTTGGATTAACACTGTACTCTATTGTGGCCAACAGTCATCGAAGGGCTTTTAGCGGTGCAGTGGCAAACTCAGTTATTGAAGGGGAGAGGTTATGAGCCGGGAGCGTTTACAGGCATTGCGGGAAGAGTTGCAGCGGCAGGGTGTCGATGCTTTCTTGGTACCCCGCGCTGATGAGTACCAAAATGAAAGTGTGCCTGCGGCAGATGAGCGACTGCCCTGGCTGACAGGTTTCACTGGTTCCGCAGGAATGGCTGCGGTAGGCAGTCGAGAAGCGGCATTATTTGTTGATGGTCGCTATACCTTGCAGGCGCAGCAACAACTTGGTGATCAACCCATTGAGTTAATGAGCCTCAGTCAAGTCGCGATCATTGAGTGGCTGTGTAGTCAGCTGGATGCCGGTCAGTCTCTGGGGTATGACCCGCGACTGCACACGGAGCCGGGATTGGCCTTGATCAAGAAGCGATTGGCTGAAAGGGATATCCAACTGCAGCCGATGGAACAGAGCCCGATTGATGCCATCTGGAATGACCGCCCCGCATCTCCCTGTGGGCCTGCGCGCCCACACCCCTTCATCTTTACTGGTGAGCATTCCAAAGAGAAACGGCAGAGGATTGCCCGACGTCTCGCAGAAAAACGAGCCGATGCTTTATGGCTACCAAATCCTGAAAGCTGTGCTTGGCTTTTTAATATCCGTGGAGAGGATATTCCGCACTTACCAGTGGCCTTGGCCAATGCAGTCCTTTATCGGGATGGCAGTGCAACTCTTTATTTGGGGGAGGGCGCTGTAGGGGATGCGTTGATTGAGCACTTGGATAAAGATGTAAGTCTAGTCGTGGCCAAAGGGGAATTATTTGAAAATATTAAGCGCCGCCACGTCAATAAAATATGGATAGATCCCCTGATTAGCAACAGTTGGACTTTACAGCAATTGCGGGCACTGGATATTGAACTAATGCTGGAAGGTGACCCGGTCACGGAAGCCAAGGCCTGTAAGAATGCGATTGAACTGGCAGGCAGCCAGGCTGCACATGAAAGGGATGGTGCTGCGGTGTGTGAATTCCTGGCGGAAATACCTGAACAGGTTGCGACAGGCCATTTTGACGAATTGTCCGCAGTAAAGCTTTTACGGAGTAAAAGGGAGGCTCGCGAAGGCTTTCAGGGCAACAGTTTTGAGACAATTTCCGGCTATGGTCCGAATGGGGCCATTGTGCACTATCGGGTGAGCCCTGAATCCAGTTTGGCTATAAAGCCAGAAGGGGTATATCTGTGCGATTCTGGAGGCCAATATCCAGATGGCACCACTGATATTACCCGAACTGTTGCTCTGGGTGAGTTCCCGCCTTCGGCAAAAGAAAATTTTACCCGGGTTTTAAAGGGACATATTGCAATTGCGACTTTGCGATTCCCCAGGGGGACTTGTGGAGAGCAAATTGATGCGCTTGCACGCCGTTCGCTGTGGGAGGTAGGGCTGGATTATGCCCATGGTACCGGTCACGGTGTTGGTAGTTTCTTAAGTGTTCACGAGGGGCCACAGCGGATAGGTAAGGCTGTAACAGGTGTTGCTCTTCAGCCGGGGATGATCGTTTCCAACGAACCGGGGTTTTATCTCACAGGGCAGTACGGCATCCGTATTGAAAATTTGGTGTTTGTGAAAAAGAGCGAAAATTATCCAGATTTTCTAGAATTTGAAGAACTTACGTTAGCTCCGATCGACCGTAATTTGATTGACGTGGCACTACTCACTGAGACTGAACGGGAATGGCTGAATCGTTACCACCAGAGGGTGCGGGATGTGATTACCCCGCTGGTTACTGAAAAAACTGCTGAATGGTTAAAATTGGCTACTGAAGCTTTGTAGTGTGAATCTGGGGGCTGCGTGCCCCCAGGCATAATTAATTTATCTCAAACTTATAGCCAGCACCGTAGACAGAGTGAATTAACTCTTTTTCAGGCATAAGCACTGATATTTTCTTGCGCACTTTTTTGATGTGGCTATCAATAGTTCGGTCGCTGATTACGCGGTAATCGGAATAGATACGGTCCATGATTTGTTCGCGGGAAAAAATTCGACCGGGCTCACTGTAAAGTAGGTCAAATAGGTGGAACTCCAGCGCAGTAAGATTGGCGTCTTTACCTCCGATTCGCAGTTGCCCGGTATTTCTATCTAGTTCGATGCCACCATTTCCGACTTCGCCCTTTTGTGGTCGACGGCGCAACACCGCTTTCACCCGTGCGACGAGTTCCCTGGGGCTGTAGGGTTTACAAACATAGTCGTCGGCACCGGATTCCAGGCCGCGCAAACGATCGGGTTCCTCAATTTGCGCAGTCATTATAATAATTGGAACGTCGTTGCCTTTTTGGCGAATCTCTTCGCAAATCTCCATCCCATGCCGCCCAGGTAGCATCAGGTCGAGAAGGATCAAATCCGGTTTCATAGTTTCCACTTTGGGGACAACCTGATTACCATCAGAAATGATCTCGGCTTGATAGTCGGCGGCATGAAGATAATCCAGTAGTAGGTGCGCAAGTTCGGTTTCATCTTCGACTATTAATATTTTGGCGCTCATAACTTCCTACCATTTAATCCTTTGGCTTAGGGGTAAAAAAATACTTATTTCAAGACCGCCCATAGTGGACGGAGTTGCAGAAATGCTACCCTCGTGTGCTGTAACAATATTTTGGCAAATTGATAGCCCCAAACCCGCACCGCCGGTTTCCCGGCTGCGTGAACTATCTGCTCTATACAGGCGCTCGAACAGGTGTGGTATATCAGCACTGGCAACACCGGGGGCGGAGTCGGCGAAAGTGATAATGGCTGTTCGGGCTTCACAGCGCGCAGTTACTTTGAGTTGTCCCCCACTATCGGTGTAGCGCAGGCTGTTGGTTAACAGGTTGCTAAATAACTGATTGAGGCGTGCTTCATCTGCGTAGACTAACTTATCTTCCGATAGTTGGAGGTCACTGCTTAAGCGAATACCTTTCTGGTCGAATGGAATTTCAAAGTCTTCGATAACACTTCGTAGGATATTCTCCAGGGAGATGTCGGACTTGCAGTAACTTAGTGCCCCCGCGTCGGAGAGAGACAACTCATAGAGATCATCTATCAGGCGGCTCAATTGTTGAATTTTGCTGTGCAGTATGCGCAGGTTCTCTGGTGTGGCTGATCTGATACCGTCTTGAATGGCTTCAATCTGCCCTTTTAATACTGCGAGAGGTGTGCGCAGCTCATGCGAAATATCTGCCATCCATCGGTTTCGGGCATGTTCATTTGCTTCCAGCGTTGCGGCGAGCCGATTAAAGTCAGCACTTAATTGGCCCAGCTCATCTCGCTGCTCTATATCAATACGGGTTTTGAAGTTGCCGGATGTAAGATGGGATGTCGCTTCGGTCAGCTTACGGATGGGCCTTACCAGCTGCCAGGCAAGGGGGATGGCAATGGCTAGTGCCAGAATGAAGGTGGCAACAGAGATAAGAGCGAAAGTCCGCGATTGCTCTTTAACAAACCCTACGGCCAAATCATCATCTAACACGGGTAGTGGATTGATAGCCAGGTAACCAACGGTTTCTCCGTTCACAACCAGAGGCTGCATTACCATGTTCTCAGATCCTGAATAACGACCTATCAGAGGTCTTTTCTCTTTGTTCAACAGGACCAGGCGGGCATTAAGCGACTTGCCCACTGCGTGTTCAGGTGGGGGCTCAGGCGGGCGGCGGGGCCCCCTCGTACCCGGAGGTGGACGATGTGGGGGTGGCATATCCTCAAAGTGACTGGACATCACGCGTCTGTGGAGTCTTTGCCAGCGCCTGCTATTGCCGTCGATAGATTGCCAGCTCCCTTCGCTGGCGTAGATTTCTTGTAACTCATCTACTAAATCGCCGACCTCGCGAAGCTCCTGAGACTGGATATAGGTCATAAAACCATGCTTAAAGCTCCACTGAAAGAATACGAACATTCCGCCAACAGTAATTGCTGTAGTCAATAAGAAAGCGAGGCTTAGTTTATAGCGAATATTTAACGACATAGCCGGTAGCTTGGATTTCAGTAGCCTGTGTTCACAGTGAGCTCAGGTGCATTTTACTCTGTTTCCACTGAGGAAACGCGGCTCAGAAGATCAAGCCTACACTTACTGTAAATATCAGGGCAATCTTTTAACACTCCGAGAGTCTCACGATAAGAGCTCAAGCTAAGTGCCAATAAGCTTAGCTTGGTTATCCAAAGCTGTTCTTGGGGCCTCCATGCCCTGAGTCGGTAGGAGAGATTGAGTCCTTACTGGTAGTTACTTCTATTATTATCCCGGTTTGCCTGTGCTTACTCCCGGCTTTATTGGAGATGTAGAAAAACGATGCAATATCAGATCGGGCTTATCGAGCCGGATAAATAGAGTTGCAAGAATTCTCTTCCCTCCCCGGCTCCAGGTACTGTGGTCATGGGCGTTAAGAGTGACAGTAATTTGGTTGAAGCCCGATTTAAACAGCTTGTCGGGAAGGTGTAAGTCTGGACCATAGATTCGCTGTATTTTCTTACCGTTGATATAGAGATGGGCATGACCTTCCAGATATTGCTTTGAGGCATCATTGGCGTGGCGAGGGGATTCAAATTCGAACCGGTCGTAGTCTATATGTAGGTTATATCCGGACATTTTATCGCGACTAATGTCCAGTTCGATGCGCGGTGCAGCATTGTGTAAAGGGATCTCGACTACTGGGTGTTGGTCGCCGTTATGGCCCGTGTGTGAGTCTGGCTGTGCTGTAGCAAGGTTGGTTATTCCCCAGATAAAAGACCCGATAAGAACGGCTCGAAGAATTTTCATTATTGTCTCACTCCCAGGTTTGGCGATGGGGCAACATACTTCATTCAAACTGCTGTTGCTGTGAATACTTCTGGTTACCAGTGCTTTTAGTCTATCGGGTGCTATTGCTCCAGTTACTTCCATTACCTGGGGTGTAGGTCCCCGTAAAAACAAGGGACCGCAAAGCTTACACTTACTGCGACTCCAGGGAGATTTCCGGCGTATTAGGAAAGTGGCTTGGCCTTCAATGTTAGTGCACCGCTGAACTACTGTGTTGAGCACTCATTGACAATAGTTTGATCATCTAGCTTGCCGTAAAAGCGGGGGCCAAAAGTATATGGGAAGGCGGGGACAAGCTCACCATCATCATCGACAGTGACAGTCAGGTGGTAATGGTATCCCCTTTCGTCATCTGAGTGACCGTTATGCTGGTCCAAATATACTCCGCCTTCATTAGTCAGGCCTTCGTCCCAGTAATAGTCCTCGTAGAAAAAGCCCGCTGCTGTAGTGAACTCATTGCCTGACAGGGAGGTATAAGAGCCACTTGTCGTGGGGCCGGTATTCGATGTTGTTTCGACTCCTTGGGAGAGGTCGTATTCATCCACCAAGAGACAGCTTCTCTCGCCTGCTACGCCGCAACCGCTCTCGGAGCTGGGGTCGTCATAATCTCGTACAGCCCAGCTGCTTTCTGCGAGTTCTCCTTCACTCTGCCAGGGGCCATAGATTGCATAGCCGTCGGCGGTATAGCCGTAGATAGGGGAGTGGTCGTCACCTATATCGCCAACAAGATCGGCTAGGCAATCGCTATAAAAGTGATGGTGGTAATCTCCGTTTGCGGCGTGTCCACCACAGATATCCACATCGTAGACCTCAGCAACCGGTGCCAGGGTTTGCCAGGTGCCATCCACTGATTGACCATCACCCCAATCATAAATAGAGACGCCATTTACCCAGTAGCCCTGTACGCCGAGCCCCGTTGCGTACTCCTCCGTTGCGGGCTCGGGTTCGACAGGGATGTATCCGACATGAGAGACATTCTCTGGGCAAACGAGTCCTGGTGGCCAAAATCCATAGCCGGCATCTACATCACAGGTGCCAATACCCGTATAGCCAATATCTTGCCCAAAGCTGACAATATCTCCAACGCTGACATTGGGGCTGCCAGTTTCGAAATCAGAGGAGGCTAATGGACGTTCAAGTAGTCCGTCTAGAATACTTTGAGTAATTTCAATCTCGTAGTCGGGAACACCGGTTGCTGAGACAACGGTGTATTCCCGGCCATCTACGGTTTCTGATGCTACGCTCTGGACGTTGACCAGAACCTGCTCATTGCTGTTACTTTCATAAATGTAAGGCGCGCGTTCGTCATCAGTATTCATAATCCAGACACCAGTATCAGTGCTGGAATCTGACTCTTCAGAGGAGGTCTCAGAAGAGTCATCGCCATCCTCATCTGAGGAAGAGCCACTATCGCATCCCTGAAGAACTCCGAGAGATATTATCAACGCTAGTGTATAAGAGAGTGTAGGCTGGCCATTCCGGTCAAAAATTTTAATTATTTTCATATCACACCGTGGCATATGGAGGAGTTGCTCCCCGAACCTAGCGCACAAAAGTGAATGAAATGTGGATGGCCTGCTAGCTACATTTTATATCCTCTTTATCGTCTTAATTTTTTTCAGATTTGTGCACTGCGTTCAAAAGCGATACTCCGTGAGTCAGGCAAAAATATCTTATTGCTTTATTGTAAATAGCCTAAGTAGCCTTTAATTAGTGGGCCGGCTATTAATTAAATATTTTTTGGGGTATTAGCTCCAATTCTCTCTTTGAAAAATTCCAGGTCTTAATCTAATTATCAGGTCGGCTGACTTTGGCTATTTGTTTGTTGCCCCCGATAGGTGATGTTGAAAAGCGGTGTAATACCAGCTCTTTCTTATCGAGGTGAACAAATAAGGTTGCCAGTATTCGCTTTCCACCGCGGCTCCAAGTGCTGTGGTCGTGTGCATTGAGAGTCACGGTGACTTGGTTAAAACCGGGTTTTAGTAATTTTCCGGGAATATGTAAATCCGAGCCATAAAGACGTTGGATTTTTTCCCCATTGATGTAAAGGTGGGCGTGCCCCTCCAGAAACTGCTCAGAATCGTCATTGGCAAAGCGAGGGGATTCCAGCTCAAACCGATCGTAGTCAATATGTAGATTATAGCCGGACATATCGTCGCGGCTCATGTCCAGTTCGATTCTGGGAGCGGCAACATGTAGAGGTATCTCTATCACCGGATGCTGATCGCCATTGTGGCCCGCGTGAGGATTTGGCTGTGCCGCATACGCGGTCATAGAGGCTGAAACAATCCAGGCCAAAGACCCAGCGATAAAGAACCTGTGCATTTTCATTTAACTCTTACTCCCAAGCTTGAATATGAGTTAGCGGCCAACGGTGGTTGAGCAGCGATTGACGATAGTTTGGTCATCCAGCTTGCCGGCAAAGCGCGGGCCGAAGGTAAATGGGAAAGCTGGAATTAGTTGGCCATTGTTATCCTGCGTAACTGTCAGGTGGTAGTGATAACCTCTTTCACTGTCAGTGTGTCCATTAAATTGATCCAAGTATTCGCTACCTTGCGCTGTCAGGCTTTCATCCCAGTAATAATCCTCGTAGAAAAAACCTGCCGGAGTTTCAAATTCGTTTCCGGATTGAGAGGTGTAGCTACCGCTGGTAGTGGGGCCGGTGTTATTTGTATTGGATACGCCGCGATCAATATCATATTCATCGACTAGCAGACAGCTGCGTTGCCCGGCAACGCCACAGCCGGTGTCTGAACGGGGATCGTCGTAATCCCGTATTGCCCAGCTGCTTTTAGTTAGCACACCTGCGTCTTCCCATGGACCGTAAATTGCGTAGCCATCGGCGGTATAGCCGTAGATAGGGGAGTGTCCATCGGCGGTGTCCCCGGCAATTTCAGCCAGGCAATTACTGTAAAAGTGATGGTGGTAATCGCCGTTAGCTGCATGGCCGCCACAGATATCTACGTCATAGACTTCTGCCATGGGAGCCAGGGTATGCCAAGTGTTATTTACTGACTGTCCGTCACTCCACTGGTAAATTGAGGTTCCATTTACCCAGTAACCCTGTACACCGAGCCCAGTTTCACAGCTGTCAGTGGATGCCTCAGGCTCAGCAGGAATATAGCCTACATGGTCGACGTTTTCGGGGCACACGGGACCTGGGGGCCAGAAGCCATAACCGGCTTCTGAGCCGCAGCTGGAATTACTGCGATAGCCGATGTCCTGGCCGAAGCTAACAACCTCACCAGTTTGTACCAAGGGGTAGCCATTGACGAAGTCTGTAGAGGCTTTTGGACGGCTGATGAGTGCGTCTAGTATTTCCTGGGTTATTTCAATCTGGTAGTCCGGGATACCGGTAGCAGATACGCGGGTATATTCCTTTCCGGCAACGGTTACAGATTCAATACTTTGCACATTAACCAGAACCTGCTGATTACTGTTACTTTCGTAAATATAGGGGGCGCGTTCGTTAGTTGAATTGATAATCCAGGTAGTACCGGAGCTCTCTGTTACCGAGCTTTCCTCGTTACCTGAAATTGTCGAATTATCTGAGGAGCCGGAATTCTCTTCGTTAACGTCCGAAGAAGTGTCCTCGTTATTATTCGATGTATTGCTTGTTTCGTCGGTAGTTGTTTCTGTTGGATTATCTACCGTAGTATCTGTTGGACTTTCCTCTTCAACTGTATTGCTGTTTGAGTCGGTGGAGGAATCTGCAGTGTTATTTCTAGTGTTTTCTGAATTTATCGAGTTGTTGTTTTGCCAGTTTCTTCCATTGCTATTGCGAACAGGTACTTCCCTAACCGAACGTTGATCGTTGTTATGCCCAGAGTTGGGATTAGGTTGAGCCACAACACTGGCTGCAGTTAGCCAGGCTAATGAGCCGGCAAGAAAGTACCCGTTAATTTTCACGAGAAGGTTACCTCAATTTATCTTTATTGGTTACCGCCCCACGGTTGTTGAGCATCGGCTGACAACAGTTTGGTCATCCAATTTTCCGTAAAAGCGCGGTCCAAAAGTGAAGGGAAAGGCGGGGATTAATTGTCCATCGCTATCGACAGTGACGGTAAGATGATAATGGTATCCTCGCTCATCATCCGAATGGCCATTGTACTGATCTAAATAGACTCCACCTTGAGCTGTAAGTTCTTCGTCCCAATAATAATCTTCGTAGAAAAAACCAGCAGCTGTTTCAAATTCATTTCCGGAGGCGGAGGTATATGAATCACTTGTAGTTGGGCCAGTATTAGAAGTAGTTTCCACGCCTTGGGAAATATCATATTCATCGATTAATAAGCAGCTGCGCTCGCCGGCGACACCACAGCCACTTTCGGATGAGGCATCATCGTAATCTCGAACAGCCCAACTACTTTCCGCTAATTCACCCTCACTTTCCCAAGGGCCATAAATTGCATAGCCGTCGGCGGTGTAGCCATAAATTGGAGAGTGGTCGTCACCAATATCGCCGACCATCTCTGCGAGGCATTCACTGTAAAAATGGTGGTGATAATCACCGTTTGCTGCGTGACCACCGCAAATATCAACGTCGTAGACTTCAGCTAGGGGGGCGAGTGTATGCCATGTATTATCAACACTCATCCCGTCACTCCATTGATAAATAGAGGTTCCATTTACCCAGTAGCCCTGTACCCCTAAACCAGTTTCACAACTGTCAGTTGCAGGTTCAGGTTCAACGGGAAAATAGCCAACATGGGAAACATTTTCAGGGCAGACAGGCCCCGGTGGCCAAAAGCCATAACCAGCTTCTGCACCACAGGACGAATTACTTTTATATCCAATGTCCTGCCCAAAACTGACAATATCGCCAACGCTGACATAGGGGCTGCCGGTTAAAAAGTCAGAGGATGCTTTTGGACGTTCCAGGAGTGCATCGAGAACAGTTTGTGTAATTTCGATAGTGTAATTTGGAATGCCGGTTGCTGATACAACAGTGTATTCTTTACCGTCGACAGTTTCAGATTCAACGCTCTGAACATTTACTAGTACTTGTTCATTGCTGTTACTTTCATAGATATAGGGTGCGCGCTCATCATCAGTATTTAGAATCCAAACCCCGCTATCGGTGCTCGAGTCTGAACTGTCACTATCATCTGATGAATCGTCATCGTCATTATCGTCACCGGAATCTGAGCCGCTGTCGCTAGTATCTTCAGATGACGAATCTGAATCAGATGAAGAGCTGCCGCCTCCACCGCATGCCTGGAGTACGCCTGAAAGCAATACCAGAGATATTACATAAGGCAAAATGGACTTTCGGTCCGTGTCAAAAATTTCCGTTAATTTCATAGCACACCGTGAATTAGATGGGGGTTAGTCCAGAAATTAGCGGATAAAAGTGGAGAAAATGTGGATAATTATTAACCTAATTTGCAAAGGGTTAAATTGGCTCTCTATTTCTGCCTAGTTTGTGCGTAAGTTCAAAAGGATGGCTTTTCTTTCGGTATCAACAGTTAAAAAGTTATTTGCTGAAAAATTACTTATCTCGTTAATGACTTTCTTTGTATTTAATTTAAATAAAATATTATTCTTTCGATATTTTTTTGACTAAAAGGTCTAGTAGTTGGCTGGCTGTATTTAGTGAAGCCAGCTACTGAAAGCAGAGGCCTGGATTCTGAGACTGTATTTGGGAGAGTCGCCAGTCTGGAAGCTTTAACCGGTTCCAGGCTGGCGTGGGGCTTTATCAATGATTTATAGGTGATTATAGGTAAGCTGTTTTCTGCTGGCCTAGCTACATTGGCGGTGGTCCAGGGGGAAAACCTCCGCCGACTTCATCGGAGCAAACATTCACAATTGTCTGGTCATCGAGTTTGCCGTAAAAGCGGGGCCCAAAGGTATAGGGGAATGATGGGGTCAGCTGCCCTTCATCATTCAGTTCTACCGTTAGGTGGTAATGATAACCCCGCTCGCTGTCACTGTGCCCATTGTATTGATCCAGATAAGTGCCCTCCTGGTCGGTCAAATTGGAGTCCCAGTAATAGTCTTCGTAAAAAAAACCGCTGGTGGTTTGAAAAAGGTTGCCTGATAGGGACGTAAATGTATCGCTGGTACTGGGGCCGGATTCGGCAAGTGAACTTGTGCCTTGTGACAAATCGTATTCATCTGCCAATAAGCAACTGCGCTCGCCGGCAATCCCGCAGCCGCTAGTAGAGTCGGCATCGTCATAGTCTCTAGTGACCCAACTACTTATTGCAAGAACACCATCGGCCTCCCAAGGGCCATAAATGGGATAGCCATCGGCGGTGAACCCGTAGACGGGAGAGTGGCTATCTCCAGTATCTCCAACCAAGTCTGCCAGGCAATCGCTGTAGAAGTGGTGGTGATAGTCTCCCCGGGCAGCGTGTCCACCACAAATATCAACATCGTACATCTCAGCGACAGGTGCCAAAGTGTGCCAGGTGCCATTCACAGACTGTCCATCGCTCCACTGGTAGATAGAGGTTCCGTTGACCCAATAACCCTGAGGTCCGAGTCCACTCTCACAGTCTTCTTCCGAGACCTCTGGCTCAGTTGGAAAATAGCTGTTGTGGGAAACATTTTCTGGGCAGACCGGGCCCGGCGGCCAAAATCCAAATCCCGCTTCGGCGTAGCAGGTATTGGGATTACTGCTAAAGCCGATATCCTGGCCAAAACTCACGATATCGCCAATTTGTACTGTAGGGCTGCCGTAGACAAAGTCGGTGTTCGCCTTGGGGCGATTGATTAGTTCGTTGTAGATAGCAGTGGTGATTTCAATTTCATAATCCGGGATGCCGGACGCGGTAACTTGAGTGTATTCCTTGCCGTCGACAGTGACCGTTTCGATGCTTTGCACATTGACCAGGACCTGCTCATTACTATTGCTCTCATAGATATAAGGCGCCCGTTCATCGTCGGTATTTAGCACCCAGGGGCTGCTGTCATCGGCAGTATCGTCGTCTGAAGGGGGTGGGTCTGAATCGTCATTGTCACAACCTGTTAAAGGTGTGCAGGCCAGAAAAATTGCCAGTGTGTTGATTAACAGGGTGCGGGTTTGAAGGGGGGAAATCTCCTGAAGCCTCATCGAATCACCATCCATGTTTCGCAGTAAGAGAAGAAGGCGGGCTATGTTGCTGTCTGCCGGGGTTTGGAGGAATTTGAAGTTATCGGCAAAAATGGGAAGTAATGTGTACGCTGCCTGTTAAGGCACTGATTTCCTTGTGTTGTGTTTTTAGGGGTGGTGGATGGATATGGGCCGAATCAGGAGTAATTCGGCCCACAGATCGATCAGTTGGTTGACAGCTCGGGGCTGGTTGTTGTCTCTGCTGTGCGCTGGTGCGTATCGCGGCGCAGCCACCACCAGGAAATAAAGCCGAGAATCAGGTTGGATGCTGCTGTAGCGACAAACAGGCCGGTCATGCCCCACAGGCTGTTCCCAATCCAGGCCAGGGGTAGGTAGAGACCCAGTACCCGCAGGAAAGAAATGACGGTTGCTGGCAGCGGTTTCCCGAGTCCATTGAATGCGGCATTGGCAGACATCACAAAGCCGTACCCGGCATAGCTGAGAGGCACCAGGGTCAGGTAGGCAACAGCGACAGCGAGAACCTCGGTGGAATCACTGAACAGACTTACGATAGGTTCTGCAACAAAGTAGAGAAGCACCGCCAGTCCCGCTCCAAATACCAGGCAGAACCTTGCCAGTACGCTCACGGTTTCCCGCAGGCGATCGGTTTTTTCCGCCCCGGCATTCTGTCCCATAAAGGGGCCGACTACAGAGGAAAGTGCGTAAAACACAATGAGTGCCAGGGGTTCGACTCGGAGTGCGACTCCCAGGCCCGCGACGGCATCTTCGCCGTGCACGGCAACGAGTGCAACGACAACACCTCCCGATACGGGAATAATGACATTGGTGAGCACAGCGGGAAGCCCGACAGCTAACACTTTGCGCCAGGATTCGAGTAGGCCGCTCAGCCGCCATTGTGGGGCTGTCATTAGGTGTTCTTTTTTGATGATGAAGTAAAGTGCAGCAATAAAGCTCAGGGCGCGCACGATAATCGTAGCGATAGCTGCTCCCTGGAGCTCAAGTCGGGGAAAGCCGAAAAGCCCAAAAATCAAAATGGGGTCGAGAATCAGGTTCAGTAGGGCTACCGCCACCATAATACGGCCGGTTACCGCGCTGTTACCAATGGCGCGAAGAGCAGCGAGCGCGACGGTCGGGACAATGACAAAGATGGTTCCCAGATACCAGGGGATCATGTAATCGGCAATAAGCGGAAGCATATCGGGGCCGGCGCCCAGCAGCTCAAATAGAGGGCGCATGGTGGCCAGGCCGACTGCAGTAATCACAACAGCAATCAGCAGTGCCAGTACAGATGCGTCAGTTACCAGGCGGCGAACGTTCTTTATATCCCCTGCGCCGTAAACCCGGGCCACAGCCGAAGAAGTACCTGCGCCGAGACCGATAGCAAAGCTGTTTATGGCCATCACTACCGGGAAGGTGAAACTCATCGCCGCCAGGGGGCCATCGCCCAGCTGGGAGACAAAATAGGTATCGGCGATATTAAAGGACATGGCGGCGAGAATTCCCCAGACCATGGGTAGTGCCAGTCTCTGTAAGTGACTGGAAACTGAACCTTCCAGCAGTGATGGGCTGCTTTTTGATAGAGACATGTATAACTCTTGTCAATCCAACGAGGGGGTTGGGAAGTCGGGAATAGTGTTACAGGGCAGGAGTGGTTGCCTGCCGTTCAAGGCCTTGTCGGTAAGGCGGGAATTCCGAATGAGAGGCTCATTCTACGACTGAGTGTCATTCAGAGCGAGACTCATGAGTACAGCGTCCTCGCGCATGCCGTTTTGCGCGGGGTAATAATTTTTGCGTATCCCGTCTTCAGAGAAACCCAGTTTGCGATAGAGGGAGCGCGCAGCGAGATTGGATACCCGCACCTCGAGCAAAATTCGCTCAACTTCGCTGGGTAATTCCGTTTTCACGCTGTTCAATAATGCCTCGGCGAGGCCCTGTCGGCGTTGCGCTGGGGATACGGCAATGTCCAGGATTTCTGCCTGGTCAAACAGGCTACTGATCACGCAACAGGCGATAATGTCATCGCCTTGGATCAGGACCCAGCAGTAGTGGCCGGCGCTGAGACTCTGCTGGTATTGGGCTTCACTCCACGGATGACTGTGGGCACTTTTTGCCAACTGGGCCAGAGATGCACAGTCGTCGGCATTGGCGGAGCGCAACTGTAGCTCAGTGTAATTTAAGTAGGTCATTCTGCGCGGGTTTCAGTCGGGTAACTAGTGCGCAACAGGTTCCACAGGGGGCGTTTTAGTTCGGGGGCTCGCAGTAGTTGCGAGAGGCTGGGCATACTAATTAAGCGGGCCTTCTGCCATTCGACAACCTGGCTTTCCAATGGGATCGGAGTGCAAAAGTCTTGAGCTTCACTGCCCATCAGCCAGATGGATTTAACCGGCATACGGGAATAAGAGGCCTCCAACCAGCTGGAGAATGTATCGCGAGCCTGTGAGGCGTCTTCGGCAGGACCAAAGCGATTTTCTGTTAAAGGCCATTGCAGGCGCTCCTGTTGCCGGGGGAGCTGGTGCCAGTGCAAGGCGCGGAGAATATTGTTGAACAGGGCTTCCAGGGGAAGCGCTGCACCGGGCTCGTGACTGTCCACGGCCAGGAGTTCCTCCCCAATACGCCAGCAGTTCAAAACAAAAGGTTTAACACTTTGCTGGGGGGGGGCAACAGGAGCCGGTGTCACTGCCACCGTCTCTTGTGGGCGTTTTGTCTGGTCGGTGAGAGCGCTTATTTCATCTAGCACACGGGCGTTGCGCTCCGGACTCTGTACCGGTTGGGTGATTATCTGATCTGCTGAGTGGGGTAGCGGGTTTTGAGCTATTCCACTTGCAACCAGAGGCTGCTGAGTCCCAGCAGCCTCTTCGGCGGGAGGCAGTTCGGCCTGGCGAGGATCGGGTGCGAGCGGCAATACGAATCGGGGCACATAGCTTGGAACTCCAAGTACTGATAAATATTCCGCTCGCTGAAGCTCGTTCACTTATACGCCCTGTTTCTTACTCTCACTGCTGGCGAGCAAGTTTAACGCATCCATATAGGCTTGTGCTGAGGCAATCAGGATATCTGTATCTGCGCCAACGCCGTTGACCAGGCGGCCGTCCTTTTCCAGGCGCACTGTAACGGACCCTTGGGAGTCTGTTCCCTGGGTGACCGCATTCACAGAATACAGTTTTAAGTCGGCGCCGCTGTTTACCAGCTGTTCAATAGCTTTGAAGGTGGCATCTACGGGGCCGCCTCCGCTGGCTTCAGTCTGTCGGGGCTCTCCGTCAATGGTGAGGCTGACAAAGGCCTGGGGGGCTGAGCCGATTTTGGTGCGCACATCCAGGTCACTCAGTTGGAATCGCTCTACCGGTGACTCGCCTCCACTCACCAGAGAGTGCAAATCTTCGTCAAAGATCTCATGTTTCTTGTCGGCTAGGTCTTTAAAGCGGGCAAATACCTGCTGGAATTCTTCGGTATCGGCGAAATCTACCCCCAGCTCTTCGTAGCGGGCGCGAACGGCAGCCCGGCCGGAGTGTTTACCGAGAACCAGGCGGTTTTGACCCCAGCCGACATCTTCTGCGCGCATGATTTCGTAGGTCTCGCGGTGCTTCAGAACACCGTCCTGGTGAATACCGGACTCATGGGCAAAGGCGTTGGCGCCGACAATGGCCTTGTTGGGTTGCACTGGGAATCCGGTAATCGACGACACCATTCTCGAAGTGGGCACGATGTGGCTGGTATCCAGCCCTGTTTCTACCGGGTAGAGATCCTGGCGGGTTTGTACTGCCATAACGATTTCTTCCAGGGAGGCATTACCGGCGCGCTCTCCCAAGCCATTGATGGTGCATTCCACTTGGCGCACACCGTTCATCACGGCCGACAGGGAGTTGGCAACGGCGAGGCCCAGGTCGTTGTGACAGTGGGTCGAAAAGATGGCTTTGTCGGAGTTGGGGACGTTCTCGATAACACGGCGGAACATAGCCCCATACTCTTCCGGTTCCCCGTAACCAACGGTGTCGGGAATATTGATAGTGCCGGCCCCTGCCGCGATAACCGCTTCGATGATGCGATACATAAATTCCGGCTCGGAGCGGCTGCCATCCTCGAGGGAGAATTCCACATCGTCGGTAAAGTTGCGCGCTGTTTGAACCGCTTTCACTGCCTGCTGCAACACCGCTTCCGGTTCCATTTGCAACTTGTATTTCATATGGATTGGAGAAGTGGCAATAAATGTGTGGATACGCGAGGCGTTGGCATTCTTCAGGGCTTCGCCAGCGCGCACGATATCGGCATTGACCGCTCGGGCCAGGCTGCAAACCCGTGATTCGGTAACGGCTTCAGCGACGGCCTTGACCGACTCGAAGTCTCCGGGACTGGCAATCGCGAATCCAGCCTCAATGACATCGACACGCATTCTCTCAAGCATGCGGGCGATACGAATTTTTTCCTCTCTCGTCATAGAGGCGCCAGGACTCTGCTCACCATCGCGCAGAGTGGTATCAAAAATGACTAACTTATCTTTTTTAGTGCTCATTTTCGTTTGTTCTCCTTATTTGCTTTGAGGCTAAACAGGGGGCCTTGCCGCTGTCTATGCATCGCTCAAATAAAGTTTGGAATTCTGTTGGGGGTGGGGGGAGAAAAATTATATGCCGCGCAGGGGCAGTCGTAGCGAGAAAGCTAGGGCAAGAAAAGACTGGCGCTGAGTGATAAATGGAGTCTTCATATACAACAGTTTCCGCATTAGGTCGGATTCAGGGCATTATGAAGCGAAATCAACCGGAAGGTCAATATATATCCTAATATTGGCGCATTATTTTCCGCTTTTGTTATATTCTTTTCTTTTTTGGCTGTTTTTTAGTGTTTATATCCTGGTTTTGAAGGGCTGCCCCACTGAAGGTTTCAATGGGGTTCGCTATCAAGGGGTGGTATCGGTCAATTTATGCAGAAACTGCCACAAGTCTCCGTGTAGTTGCTCTACCTCGCTGCGGCTGATACGGCTGTTGTCCAGCTGTGCTGTCACCCACTCTCTGGCTCTTGGTTTAAGGGCAAGGCCTTCCTCTGTCACAGTGATCAGGGTTATCCGTTCATCCTGATTGCTGCGGCGACGCTTGACCAGGCCGTTTTGCTCCATCCGCTTAAGCAGCGGGGTCAAGGTGCCGGAATCCAGCATCAGCCTCTGCCCCAGTGCACTGACGCTCTGCTCTTCTTCCGATGGCGCCTTGGTGTTGGCCCACTCCCACAGAACCATTAAAACCAGATATTGCGGATAGGTGATCCCCAATTCCTTTAGCATCGGCTGGTAGGCGCGGGTCATGGCTCGGGATGCGGCGTAGAGGGCAAAACATAGCTGGCGGTTCAGTGCCAGCTCGCCGGAATCGTCATCACAGACAATCATCAGAGCATACGCTCGATTTCTGTCTCCAGGGATGCCGGTGCATCCTTTGGCGCGTAGCGTTTAACATTTTCGCCATTCTTACCGATCAAGAACTTAGTGAAATTCCACTTAATGCCCTCGGTTCCCAATAGCCCCGGCGCACGTTTCTTGAGCTCCACAAACAGCGGGTGAGCTTCATCGCCATTGACGTCCAGCTTAGCGTAGACGGGGAAGCTGACTCCAAAGTTCAGTTCACAAAACTCCTGAATTTCCTCATCGCTACCGGGTTCCTGCTTGCCAAATTGATTGCAGGGAAAGCCCAGGACGGTAAATCCACGGTCTTTGTATTTTTTATATAAATCCTCCAGGCCAGCGTATTGCTTGGTGAAGCCACACTTACTGGCCGTGTTAACAACTAGCACCACCTTGTCTTTGTAATCGGCCAGAGTGGTCTTTTGCCCATCAGCGGTTTGCACGGGAATTGAGTAGAGATCGGTCATTGAGAGAGCCTCGACGGTTTGTATTTTGCTAAATTTAGTTGTGCACAATCTTTTTTGCAACCGCTTTATTTGGGAGTAGCCCTTTTGCAGGCTTTATTGTGAGAATGATTACCAATTATATTATGCGCCAGATTGATAAAACCCTTTTGCAATAACAGTAAAGGATTCTCCATGCGCCTCACCTTACACTTGGCCCGCCTGCTAGTGGCGCTACTGGCCATTACGGTTCTACCCGTCCAAGCCCAGGCCTCCGGTCTATCAGAGCAGGAATTGCGCCAGCTGATGCAGATGGCAGAGTACATCGGTGTGGATTATCCGGAAGCGGTGGCAGATGGGGAGATCATTAGTGACGATGAGTTTGCAGAGATGCAGGAGTTCGCCTCGGTACTGATCGATCGCGGCGCACAACTGCAAGAGTCGCCCGAAGCGGCGATGATCCGCACCGAGGCGGATGCGCTGCAAGCGGCGATTCTCCGCAAGGCCAGTGTGCAGGAAGTGCAAGCGCATACCGCCAAGTTGCGTCAGGGGCTACTGTCTATCGCCCCCGCGCTATCTTTGCCCACTGCATTGCTGAATGTGGATGAGAGTCGCGCTATCTACCAGGCGCAGTGTGTTACCTGCCATGGTATCGAGGGTAGAGGGGATGGCCCCTTAGCGGTACAGTTGGAGCCGGCGCCTACAAACTTCTACGAGTTGGAGCGCGCTGAAAATCGCTCCCTGCTGGGCCTTTACGATGCTATCAGTAACGGTATCGATGGCACTGCAATGACCGCCTTCAAAAACCTGAATGAGCAGCAGCGCTGGTCCCTGGCATTTTATGTTGGCGGCCTGGCTTTCCAGGGTGAAGCGGGGGAGGGCGAAGGCGTTGAACCGAGCTTGCAGGATATCGTGATGTACAGCCCCAATGTGCTGCACAGTGATCGCCCGGAACTGTCCGGCGCGGCAGTTGCTTCCCTGCGTGCCGACCCCACACCCTTCTTTGCTGGTGAGGGGAGCCTCGGCACCCAGCCGATTGAGATAGCCCGTGCGCAACTGGAAAAGTCCCTGGTGGCCTACCAGGAAGGTAACTACGATCACGCTCGCACCCTGGCTATTAGTGCCTACCTGGACGGTTTTGAGATGGCGGAGAGTTCTCTGGATTCCCTCGACGCCGATCTGCGTAAAGCCACTGAACGGGAGCTGCTCGGGCTGCGCAGTCAGCTGAATGCCGATAGTAACCCCGATCAAGTCAGGGCTCAGGTACAGGTAATTCTTGAGCAACTGGGGCGCGCCGAATCTTTAATGCAGGAGACAACTCTCTCTGCGGGTGCACTATTTATTGCCAGCTTGGTGATTCTTCTGCGCGAAGGTCTCGAGGCGCTGCTGGTTGTGATTGCACTGACAACGATCCTGGTAAAAACCGGTCGCCGCGATGCGTTGAAATTTGTTCACTTCGGTTGGATCAGCGCCGCGGTCGCAGGTGTTGTTACTTGGGTTGCCGCACAGAGTTTGGTTTCCATCAGTGGCGCCAGCCGGGAAGTTATGGAAGGGGTCGCAGCGCTTCTGGCCGCAGTTGTGCTCTTCTATGTGGGTTTCTGGATGCACAGTAAGACCCAGGCGGATCAGTGGCAGCAATATATCCAGAACAGCATCAACCGCAGCCTTAGCGCTGGCGCCCTGTGGGGCATCGCCGGTCTCGCATTTGTTGCTGTGTACCGCGAAATTTTTGAAACCATCCTGTTCTACCAGGCCCTATTGGTGCAAACAGCTTCCAGTCAGTACAGCGCCCTATGGGGTGGCCTCGCTGCCGGTGCGATATTGCTGGTTGTGTTGGGCGTTGCCTTTGTGCGCTTCTCTGCTCGCTTGCCTATAGGCAAGTTCTTCTCCATGACAACCTATTTACTGTTGGCGTTGTCATTTGTTCTTGCGGGCAAGGCAGTCGCGGCACTGCAAGAAGCGGCGTGGATTGCGATTTCTCCGCTGCCGGTAAATCTCAGCTTTGACTGGTTGGGTATCTACCCGACTTGGCAAGGTGTTGGTATTCAGGGGGCAATACTGGTTGTCGCTCTGTGGTTGCTACTGAAAGGCAGCCGCTCAGATTCCAGTTCCGCTAAAGCGGCCTAAATGGCTTTTGGGTACCCGCAACTCTGTGGGTACCCTATTCTGCCTCTCTTTATTCGGCACCCTTCAGGTTATCGGATAGCAGTTCTGGAGAAATTTCTGCAAGCGGTATTGGGCTGCCAACCCGTACTATTGTCTTTAGGTTTCGTTTATAGCTAAACGAACCTTGGATCGATAGAGGGATAAATGGCAATGATGCGCCTTGAAAACTCTCCTTGAGCAGCGTGACAAGCTCCGTAATTTCTTTCCTGCTGTTTTCTTCAATCAGGATGCACAGAAGATCCCTGTTTGCCTCTGCCTCATGAATCGCATTGTGCTTTTTCTTGAGCTCTGAAGCTTCGATTTCATAGTAGTTTTTGGGGAAATAGTCACTTTTGCGTAAAAGTGCGTGAAGCCTAGGGCTGTTAGTAATGGCGTCGCTGGGGATAAAGCGAACCTTGCGTTGCGTTGCCCCGCTAACAATAAATGGGGTTAGCAGGTTAGAGTAGCGGGCAACTAGAAGTGCTGAACCTTCGCTAGGGATTTGCTCAGTCCCCTCGTATTTCGTGCGCCTGGGCAGGATATAGGTAAGCCAAGAAAGGGTGTCAAATAACATTTCCGGCATTCGAAAAAGCAGGAGTACTAAAAGAGCGAAATTTAGTACGGCCAGCAGGGTAAATACCTGGGGAATTGTCATTCCCACAGGCCCGAGTAGCCCAATAATAGAAAAAGATATAATGACTACAAATACGGCATTAAGGACATTATTTACAGAGATAACCTGCGCGCGAATTTGCTCTGCTGTCCTTTCCTGAATAATGGTGTATAGCGGTACGATAAAAATACCGCCGGCAACGCCAATGAAAGTCGTGATAAATAAAATGGTCAGTCCACCATCACTCTGTAGGAATTGGCTAAGGGATGCGTTGGAGAGCATCTGATAGTTTCCCGATAGGATGCCCAACCAAAGTCCCGCCACCGTCATTCCCAGCCCGCCGGCTGCCACCAAGCCCAGTTCAATACGACCGCGAGATAAGCTTTCACACATTAGTGAGCCTGTAGCAACGCCAACAGTTAGGCAGCAGAGTAGTATCGTGATTATTGGTTCACTGGCGCCAAGCACATTTCTGACAAAACTGGGAACCTGGGTTAGGTATGCGGTGCTAAATAACCAGAACCAGGAGTTTGCAATAATTGCGTAAAAAACGGTGGGTGTTTTGATTACTTCCCGCATAATTTTCAGCGTTTGGCTGATAGGGTTCCAATCTATTTTTAAATTGGGGGCGGAGGATGGAGCGGGAGGGATTGCCCTACTTGCGAGATAGCCTAGTACGGCGACAGTGACCATCACCAAGCTTAGATATAAAAGCCCTGGTTTTCCCTGGCCCACATCACCGGCTAGGAGGGTGCCGACAATTGTTCCAACCAGTAATCCGAAAAAGGATGCAACCTGGGCTAAACCATTTCCTCCAAGTAATTCTGATTGCTTTAGATGCTGCGGTAAGATGGCATATCGGACAGGGCTAAAGAAAGCTGTGTGGGTGGCAAAAAGTATTAATACGATAAAACTTAAAACTCGGTCATCAGTGAGTAGTGCAATGGCCCCGAGGATACTGATTAGTATTTCGGCGGCTTTAATAATTCTTATGACTCGACCCTTTTCATACTTGTCAGCCAATTGTCCAGCGGCGAGTGAAAATAGAAAATACGGTATGACATAGAGGCTACTGGCGAGATTAATCAGTGTATTGGCTTCTGCTTTGGCCAAATGAAATGCCAGTATGACTAGCAGGGAGTTTTTAAACAGGCTGTCATTAAAAACACTGCCTAACAGTGAGAGAAACAGTGGCGTAAAGCGGCGACTGGCGAGGAGCTTGAACTGGTTGCTTTGAGACATGGTTAAGCCTTCGTCCCTGTGCCGCCCTTAGCAGCTATGTATTTATATTCCCGCTATCAGAATAGGTGATCGGAATGATTTAAGGAGGGGGCTGGTGTCGTGGGGCAGGAGAAGAATTTATGTGCCTACCAGTGAAGTAGGCACATATCCTTGTCGGTTAAGAAAAAGGGGAGGCTAACGCTTCTCTCCGCGCAGGCCCAGCACCTGGCGGTATAGAGCCTCTGCCTTGGCACCGGCTGCTTCGACAGGCCTGCCGGCAACGACGCTCACCCGCGACCAAAAACGCTTAGGCAATGTAGTGAAGGCATGACCATCTTTGTGGCTGAAAAAGCTACCCCAGAGACCTTGGAGGGCCATAGGAATTACAGGGACGGGGGTTCTCTCCAGAATTTTTTCTATGCCGGCTTTAAATGGCTGTAGTTCTCCGTCTTTAGTTAACTGACCTTCGGGGAATATACAGAGAAGATCTCCATCTTTTAGCCCTTCCTCAATGGCTTGAAAAGCCTGTTCATAGCCTTCAGGGTCTTTCTGCTTGGAGCAAATTGGAATTGCCCGGCCTGTTTTGAAGACGAAGTGCAAAATTGGAATTTCATAAATGGGCTTGTACATAATAAAGCGGATAGGACGGCGGACAGCGCCGGCGAGTAATAGTGCGTCGACATAACTCACATGATTACAAGCGATTAGGGCTGGTCCCTCTGTGGGTATCTGTTCAAGCCCTTGGTGCTTTACCCGGTACATGGTGTGGGAAAGGGCCCAGATCAAAAAGCGCATAGCAAATTCTGGCACTTTGGCGAACACAAAAATGGCGACCGCCGCATTCATAAGTGCAATAACAAGAAAGAACTGCGGTATGGTCGCGTCCAGCATATTGAGGAATAGAATTCCAAGTAGCGCTGAAGCCACCATAAAGAGGGCGTTCAAAATATTGTTTACGGAGATAATTTGTGCACGAATTGCCGGGTCGGATCGATCCTGGATCATGGTGTACAGAGGAACGATGTAAAGACCCCCAAACATCCCCAGTAGTACCAGACAACTGAGAAGAGAGTATGCACCATCGGTACTTAGAAATGCGGTAAAGCTGGCTTCATGGAGTTCTGCAAAGTTTCCCCCGACAATACCCAGGGCGATACCACTTATGGTGAGTCCAGCCGCGCCAACAGGCACCAGGCCAAGTTCAATAAATCCACTGGAGAGGCGCTCGCAGATCAAGGACCCAATGGCAATACCAATGGTAAAACTGCACAGTAGCAATGTAACCACTGATTCACTGCCACCTAGGACATTCTTGGTAAAACTGGGAATTTGTGTCAGATAGGCCGCCCCCATTAACCAAAACCAAGATATACCAATAATGGAGTAGAAAATTGAGGGAGTACTCGCGCTGGCACGGAGTATTTTATGGGTTTGAGTAATGGGGTTAGGGTTTATTTTTAGATTGGGTGTGGGGGCTGGCGCTGCGGGGATTGAGCGGCTAGCTAGATATCCCAGGGTAGCTGCACCCATAATTACCAGGCCTAAGTAGAGAATTCCCTGTTGCCCATGGCCTGTGAGGCCTGCGAGTAGGCTACCGACAATTGTTCCCGTTAAAATGGCCACAAATGTCCCCATTTCCACCAGAGCATTACCCCCTATCAGTTCGGAACGCTTTAAGTGTTGAGGGATGATCGCGTACTTCACCGGGCCAAAAAAGGCGGACTGTATGCCCAAGAGAAAGAGCACAGTTAAACAGAGTGCGTTGCTTCCGCTAAAAAGGGCGAAAACACCTAGTGCACCGATAGCGATCTCTCCTAGCTTAATCCAGCGTATTAATCTCCCCTTGTCGTATTTGTCCGCGATCTGGCCGGCGGAGGCAGAAAATAAGAAAAAGGGAAGAATAAACAAGCCAGCAGCCAGGTTAATTAGTGCGTTTGCTTCACTTTCCACCAGGCGAAAGGCGATCATGACAATTAGGGCGTTTTTATAAACATTGTCATTGAAGGCGCCCAGGAATTGGGTGCTGAAGAACGGCAAAAAGCGGCGGCTAGTGAGAAGATGAAACTGAGACTGGTTAGCCATTGGCAACTCTCTTCTTATTTAAGTGAGCTAATGGTAAGTCATACTGCCGACGGGAGGTATCCCCGTGATAGAGGGTAAATTGGTACGCTAGATTAGGGGTTGTTGGGGGAGAGGTAGAATTGGTTGAAGGGAAACCCGGCCGCGTGGGCGGCCAGGTGACGGTACCGGTTTACCAGACAGTTACCCTTTCCTCTTCAGGCAGGTACATACCGTCGCCTTCCTTAATATCGAATGCTTCGTAGAAGGCATCGATATTTGGTAGTACGCCTTTCACACGATATTCAGCGGGAGAGTGACTATCTACCTTCAAACGTCCACTGAGGGCTTTATCGCGCATCTTGCTGCGCCACACCTGAGCCCAGCCCATAAACACCCTCTGATCGCCGGTAAAGCCGTCAATAACAGGTGCCTCTTCTCCATCTAGAGACATTTTATAAGCTTTATAGGCAATTCCCAGGCCTGATAAATCGCCGATATTCTCGCCCAGGGTCAGCTCGCCGTTGATGTGTTCACCCTCAAGCGGCTCGTAGGCGTTGTACTGGGATACGAGCTTGCTGGTCAGCTGCTCAAAATTGTTACGGTCGGAGTCGGTCCACCAGTTGTTGAGGTAGCCGCGCCCATCAAATTTACTGCCTTTGTCATCGAATCCGTGCCCAATCTCGTGGCCGATTACACCGCCGATACCGCCGTAGTTGACTGCATCATCCGCATTCATATTAAAGAATGGTGGTTGCAGAATCGCTGCAGGGAATACGATTTCATTCATGGCTGGGTTGTAGTAAGCATTCACCGTCTGTGGGCTCATGCCCCACTCATCGCGATCAATCGGCTTACCCAGCTTATTGCGATCGTAAGAGGACTCAAACAAGTTGGCTGCCAGAACGTTGCCAATCAGGTCGTCGGATTTAACCGTCAAGTTACTATAGTCACGCCACTTGTCTGGGTAGCCGATTTTGGTGGAAAAATTGCTTAGCTTAAACAGAGCCTGCTTTTTGGTATCTTCGCCCATCCACTCGAGGGATTCGATGGATTCCCGGTAGGCGGCCTTCAGATTGTCCACAAGTACAACCATTCGCTCTTTAGCTTCGGGCGGGAAGTGCTTTTCTACGTAGCGCTTACCGACCAGCTCGCCTACAGAACCATTGACAAATTGCACGCCGCGCTTCCAGCGGGGTTCCATCTGTTCGATACCGTGAACAGTGGTGCCGTAGAAGTCGAAGCGCAGTTGTGCGATTTCGTCATGCAAGTAGGGCGCCATTGCATTAAGCACTTTGACCTTCAGGTAGCGCTTCCAGGTTGCCAGCTCAGTATTGGCAATAATCTCATTGGCCGCTTCCAGGTATTCAGGCTGGCCGACAATAAAACTATCTGCCTCCTTCAATTGGGCTTTGGCTAGGTAGCTGTCCCAATCTACAACGGGCATTAGCTCTTTAAGTTCTGCAACAGTTTTCTTGTTGTAGTACTTTTCCGGGTCCCGGTTATCAACGCGGCTGCGATGGTGTTTTGCCAAATTCTCCTCAAGTTTGAAGATCTTGTTGGCAAAGTCGTCAGCCTCTTTAAGTCCTGCGAGGTCTTGAAGATCAGTGAGGTAGGTTACATAGGCTTCGCGGAGTTTCTTACTCTTCTCAGTGTCCTCGAAGTAGTAGTCACGATCAGGGAGTCCAAGGCCTGCCTGCCACAGGAAAGTCATGTAGTTTTCTACTTGCTTCAGGTCCTGCCAGATGCTTCCGCCAAATGGTACATCGTAGCCGACGGTATCCGCATAGGCGAAGAAATCGGTAAGATCCTTGCGGTTCTTAATTGCATCGACTTTGGCGAGTTCGCCGGAAACAGCTGAGAGTCCTTTTTTCTCGATCAGCTTTTTATCCATAAAGCTGTTGTAGAGATCTCCAATTTGCTTGGCATCGGCGCTATCGGCGCTCTTGGCTCCTTGGCTGGCTTCCATAATCAGAGCTTTGACTTGCTTGGTACTTTGATCTCTCAGAATAGAGAAACCACCCCAGCGGGACTTGTCCGCAGGGATTTCAGTATTCTTCAGCCAAGTGCCGTTTACATAAGCAAAGAAGTCGTCTTGAGGCCGTACACTGGTATCCATAGCGCCCAGGTCGATACCCGAGGAAAGCTGAACCTGCTCAGCGGTAGCTTTACTACCGGTGGAGTGGTCGTGAGCGACAGCAAACAGAGGGAACTGGGCTCCCGCCAGAGTACCGGCAATAGCGAGTGGTAATAGTAACTTTTTCATTTTTGCTCTTTTGGCTGAATATCCGCCGAGCATACTAAAAGCAGGGGGTGAGCTGGGGCAAGAGGGCTGCGTTTAGCTGGGGAAGAGGTGCGTTGGATTGAGCCTAGTAAAAAGCCCCGCAATGCGGGGCTCTAAAACGCTAGTTTTAATCTTTTTGCTCAATCGGGGAGACGGAAGGTGATAGGAATAGAAAAATTATAAGTATCCGTACTCAGTTGCGAAGGAACCCCCGGGTACGGGTCAGCTCTGTGAACGGCTGCTTGGGCTTCACGGTTAAGGCTCGAGAAGCGGGATTCTTGGATTGGCTGAATCTCTAATACTTCCCCTTGGGAATTAATGGTCACATTTAGACGGACACTGCCTTCTTGTCCACGCCCCTGTGCCCGCTTAGGGTAGCGAATATAGCGGTAGGTGTGACGAAGTAAACTGGAATGGTAAATCTGGCGTGCCAGGATCATATCCGCCGTCAGGGGGGCTTCCTCTTCTTCCTCTAACATGTCGGCTGCACCTTCGGCCAGTATTGGCCCATCCTCAGGAGGGACCGTAATCAATTCAATCTCTTCTTCGGCCAGCGCTGATGCAGATTCCTCTGATTGTGAAGCTACCTCAGAGCCCTCTTGAATTACACCTGCGTCTGGGGAAATTGCTGCGGCAGGGACCGTTTCTGCCAGGGCTAGGGTGAGTGGGGGTAGGTCGGCAATCTCAATGGCGGGTGTAGGAAGTGGTTTTTCCGTAGGCGCCTCCTCCGCAGTGACAGCCTCTTCCTGGTTTATTTGCTTCAGTTGCAGGTCTGCAATTCGTTCACTAGTTGGTGTCAGAGATTCGAATGTGGTAATCAAGTTGCCTGATACCTGGCCGGCGGAGAGTAATCCGTCTTTGAAGTCGCTGGAAGGGGGAACTGAGCCAATCCAGGCTCGCAGCAGGGTATTGAAAAAATTAGGGTCGGCAATCTCACCTAACCGGATGCTGTTGAGGTATATGGTGGTCGAGCCTGTATCTGCCGCAAACTCCGCACTCAATTGATCGCCGTTAACAAAGCGCCCCTTAAACATGTTGGCAAAGGTCACCATGTTTTCTGCCTGACTGCTGAGCGTATCTCCGCGGTTGTTAATCGCAATGGCTTCCATCCATTGATTGCGGAATCGGCGTGCGGGAAGGCTATTTGTGATAATACGAATTTCCAACCGCCGGGGAATGTTGTTATCGAGCAGTGTACTGGAATCCCGGGTCAAGTTTTCCGAGTAGATCGCAGCGATATAAATGTCTTTATTAAATTGTTTTTCTAATGCAAGACCGTTTAAAAGTGGTGCAGCTTTCGCAGTGAGAGCAAATGTAAACACCCAAAAAGAGAGGACAATTTTTATCGATTTCATTGTTCTACGGTGTCTCAGTAGCAGGAGCAAAATGTTCCGCTAAGTAAGAATTCAGGGGCCCCAACCCCAATGCACACAAGTCAGATTAAAAAGTGCGCGCCCAAAGCTTGTGAGAGTACAATGTACTACTCACTACACCTAACTCTACTGTAACTGGAACGGAGTTCAAGCCTGATAAGGTCAGACTGTCCTCATTCGCCCAAGATAAAGGGTTGGTAAGGAAACGATTGTCACACTTAGAAACAGGTGTGCTAGGTCGATATCGTTTAGAATGGCACTTTGCAGAGTGGCTTAGGCCACTCTTTTCAGGAAAATGGAATAGTTTTCACTAAATTTGAATTGTGCATGGAAATTAAACCTCTTAGCGAGTATCCACGGGATGCTGTGGATCGCCTTCTCAATGTCATCCATCTATTTCGGGATATTCGTGCCTCGAGTGAGTGGCAATACGATGTATTGCTAAAGCGCTCCCGGTTGGTCAGCCTTCAGTCGGGTGAGCAGCTGCTGCGTGCAGGGGATGTGGATCAATGGGTCTACTTCTTGTTACGCGGTGAGTTACATGTGAAGGTGAACAGTCCCGCAGCTGAGGAGGCTCCGGGAAATGAACGTCCTTTGGCGGTAATACGTCCAGGTGAGTTATTTGGTGATTTGTCGATGCTATTGGCGGAGCCCCGCAGTGCCGATGTATTTGCCGCGAATAATAGCCAGGATACTCAGGTTCTAGGCGTTGATTGTACGCTGTTTGGTGACCTGGAAGACTTATCACTTTTACAGTTGCCGGCAAAACTGGTTTTCTATCGCAATATGGTGCATTCATTGCGTTGGAAACTGGAGGTCTATAGGTCCAAGTATCCGGGGCATCAGTTGGCGAATAGCCATAGAAAGCTGAAACTTTATACGGGACCAAAAAATAGCCGGGAAGAGTTAATTGCCTTAGCGGAACAGGCGAAAGCTTTGGCTCAAATTCTGCTCGACTGGAATGCGGAGTTTGGTTCTGGTGAGCTGGTTGATGATGAATCCGACATGCTTGGATTTCTGGAATCTATGCTGTCGTAGAGATTTCCCGTTCAAACCAAGGGCGAGAGAATTATTTCCTCGCTCCTGACCGCTCTCCCTCCTCTTTGTACTTATTTTTATTGGCACATGTGTACACCTTTCTTAAGGGGGGACTATCTGCTGATTCCAGTCTAAATTTGTAGATCACTCGTATATTTCATTTGCCCGACATTAAGCACGTATTTATTGACAGAATTCGAGTAGGACACAGCGGAGCTTTTTATAAGTCGCTGTGATTGTGTAAAAATCGCTTCGCTTCAGTTGTTATCGCAGATCCCTTCGATTGGATTTAAGACCCCTTTTGCGATGGCGCATCATTGCCCAACAGGTTTAGTAAGTTATGAATGTATTGGCATCAATCTGGTCAAGGCGCAATTACCGAATGGCAATTATTGTTTCGGTGATCGCTATTTTATGGCTGCTGAGTGGGCAGTTATTCTCCGATGCAGAGGATGAGCAGTCAGAATCTAAAGAGGTAACTGCCAAGAAGCCAGAGCCTGAATTGCGAATTCAAGCCCAAATCATTGAGTCCAGCCCATACGCCACTCAGATACTAGTGAATGGGCGCACTGAGGCTAACCGGCATGTACGTTTGCGCGCTGAACTGGATGGCATTATTGCTGCACTCCCAGTTGCGGAAGGGCAGACAGTTAGACAAGGGGATGTCATTTGCGAAATCGAGGCTGAAGATCGTATTGAGCAACTGGCATTAGCTGAAGCGGCAAAACGCAAAGCAGAAATAGACTTTGCCGGTGCCGAGAAACTTAAGAAAAAAGGACTGCAGTCGGATACCGCAATGGCCCAGCAGCAAGTTGAGCTTGCCCGAACCAAGGCGGAGTACACACGTGCCAAAGTGACGGTAGAGAAACTGCAAATTCGTGCACCATTTGCTGGAGTAGTGAATAGCCGAGCGGTGGAGCTGGGAGATTTTATTCGCCGGGGAGAGGAATGCGCGACCATTCTTGACTTGGATCCCATCTTAATTGTTGGCGAAGTTTCAGAGGATCAAGTGGGGAGCCTTGTTGAGGGCGGGCCGGCGAGAGCCCAATTACAAAGAGGACTGTTAGTAGACGGATACCTTCGTTATATCAGTCAACAGGCGCAGGAAATTACTCGGGCTTACCGAGTGGAGGTAGCAGTAGATAATCCAGGTAATCAACTTCCCGGAGGCTTGAGTGGTCAGCTGGTCCTCCCGACCGGTGAAATTACGGCCCACCATATTAATGCATCTCTACTCACGCTGGATGATAGCGGTGAATTGGGGGTGCGGACTCTCAATGATAAAAACCGAGTGCAATTTATCAATGTTTCACTGGTTGGGGATGGTGATGGCGGGGTCTGGGTTTCTGGACTGCCCGACACAGTGACTCTGATTACTGTGGGACAAGAATATGTCACTACGGGAGATTTGGTTCGTGCAGAAATACTGAAAACTGGGGAGGAGTTTTCCCGGGAGAACCAAGCGAAGGAAGCTTCCCCAGTAGATTCCGCAGAGGTGACTCCGGTATCCGAAACTTCAGTGATTCCCGAGGGGGATTCGCGATGAAGCTGTTGGAAAGCGCTATTCAAAGAAATCGCAGTACAATATGCCTGATGCTGCTGATCGTTTTAATTGGCATAGTTGCTCGCGCAGCGATGACAATTGAATCAAGCCCTGAGGTGAACCCTCCATTTGTAATTGTACAGGTCACTCACGAGGGAATTTCCCCAGAGGATGGTGTACGCCTGTTGGTCCGCCCTCTGGAGAAGGAAATTCGTGCGGTAGAAGGGGTTGTCGAGGTGATTGCTGTCGCCCGGGAATCCCTTGCATATATCGTGATTGAATTTGACTCTGCCATTGGTGTAGATGATGCCGTCGATGATATTCGCAATGCTGTAGAGCGGGCCAGGGCTGAGCTGCCCCGGGATGCCGACGAGCCCACTGTGGAGGAAGTATCCGCTCAACCTTTCCCTACCATCGTCGTTACCCTATCCGGCGAGCAAGTGAATGAACGGGTTTTACTGCGCTCGGCTGAATTGCTTAAGCGGAAGATAGAGAGTATCCCTGAGGTGCTAGGTGCAGATCTCCACGGTAATAGGGAGGAGGTTGTTGAGGCAGTGATTGATCCGGTGCGACTGGAGCACTATCAAATCACCAGTGCGGAGTTAATCAACGCGGTATTGGGGAACAATCTGTTAATTCCTGCAGGGGAGCTGGAAACCAATCGGGGCCGTTTTTCAGTGAAAGTCCCTGGGTTGATTGAGACCGCTCAGGATGTTTATGAAATTCCGCTCAAGAAGTCACGCGATGGAGTTGTGACCTTGGGTGCTGTTACAGATATTCGCAGAACCTTCAAAGATGCAGTGAGCTACACCAGTATCAATGGTCGCCCGGGGCTCGCTATTAATGTTGAAAAGCGCAACGATGCCAGCTCTGTCGATGTTGCGGATCGAGTCCGGGAAGTGGTTCAGGCTGAATTTGGTGTTTTGCCACAGGGAATTACGGTTGAGTTTGTTTTTGACCAATCTGATTTCGCACGGGATATGGTCAGTGAGATGCAGGGAAACATCCTGACCGCGATGCTACTGGTAATGATTATTGTCGTTGCCGCGCTCGGCTTTCGCTCGGGAATTCTGGTGGGACTGGGAGTGCCCTTCTCTTTGCTGTTTGGTTCCATCATCACCTGGTATCTGGGTTATTCGTTTAACTTTATGGTGATGTTCGGAATGTTGCTGGCCCTCGGTATGTTAATTGATGGTTCCATTGTGATTACCGAGTTTGCCGATCGGAAAATGGCTGAAGGCTTGTCAGCAAGGGAGTCATATATTGCATCAGTCAGTCGGATGTTCTGGCCGGTAGTTGCCTCAACGGCGACTACCCTTGCAGCATTTTTGCCGATTATGCTGTGGCCTGGAGTGGTGGGAGACTTCATGCGTTACCTGCCCGTTACAGTATTTGCAGTATTGGCGGGGTCACTCTTGTACGCCCTGTTTTTTGCTCCTGTGTTGGGTTCACTGTTTGGCAAAAGCGCAATGGATGCCTCTACTCGTAACTACCTGAGCCAGTTAGAGGATGGGTTACCTCGAGCCCTGCCTGGAATTACCGGCTGGTATGCGCGTATTCTTGAGAAGGTTCTGCAGCGCCCATTGGGTGGGTTCTTAACCACTATTGCCATTCTGGTTGCCATCTTTATTGGCTTTGTCAATTTTGGTGCGGGTGTTGAATTTTTCACGGATACAGAAGAGCAATACGGTAATGTAGAAATTAGGGCCCAGGGCAATTTGTCCATGGAGGAGAAAAAAGCCCTGGTGGTGCAAGTGGAAAGAGCCGTGCTTAGTGTGCCTGAGGTCCGAATAGCTCACACTACTATTGGTTCTGGCGGAATTTCTGGAAATTCTGATCGTTCCCCAGATCAAATCGCCAATATGTTAGTGGAGCTTTATCCCGCAGAGGAACGCGAGCGACGGAGCCGCGACATTTTTGCCGATATCCGTTCCCGCACCTCAGATTTTGCCGGAATTAAAGTAACCGCAAATGTAATGGAGGGAGGACCGCCGGTAGGCAAGGATATTGTTCTGGAGTTGCGCAGTCAGAACTATGAGCAGCTACTGCTGGAAACCTGGCGACTACACCGTGCAATGGAGGAAATTGGCGGGTTGCGAGATATTGTAAACACCGCGCCACTACCTGGCATCGAGTGGGAAGTGAAAGTCGATCGAGCCAAGGCTGCCCTATATGGTGCCGATCTAACTGAAGTTGGCAGGGCGGTGCAGTTGGTTACCAATGGCGTCCGGGTTGCAGAATATCGACCCGATGATACGGATGAAGAAGTAGATATACGTATCAGGTACCCCAGAAGTGCCAGAGGCATAGCCGCGCTCGATCAGCTAAAAGTTAATACCGTGCAAGGTACCGTTCCGATTAGCAGTTTTGTGCACACAGAAGCCATGCCCAAGGTCGATAAGATTGAGCGAATCGACGGAATTACTCGCATGCAAATCAAGGCTGATGCGCAAGAGGGGATTCTGCCGGATGACAAAGTGAAGGAAATAAGGAAGTGGTTGCAGAGTAATCCGGTGGATAACCGGGTTGAGCTGCTATTCCGTGGGGCGGATGAGGAGCAGAATGAGTCTTTTCAATTCCTCGGCATAGCCTTCCTCCTGGCTCTGTTTTTAATGTTTATCCTGTTAGTAACACAGTTCAACAGCTTCTATCAGTCTTTATTAGTACTTTCATCTGTGATTATGTCCACTTTGGGGGTGATGTTTGGTCTGCTAATAACACAAAGCACCTTCAGTGTGATTATGACTGGAGTGGGGATTGTGGCGCTGGCTGGAATCGTGGTGAACAATAATATTGTACTGATAGATACCTATAATTTCGTGCGTAAGAATGAGCCGAGCCTGACACCAACGGAAGCAGCAGTAAAGGCATCGACACAGAGGCTGAGACCGGTCTTTTTGACAACGGCAACAACTATCCTCGGGTTGTTGCCCCTGGCGCTAGGCGTCAGTGTGGATATGGTCGGACGCAATATTGTTGTCGATGGAGTGATAGCCTCTTTTTGGGTGAAGCTAGCCAGTGCAATTGTTTACGGGCTTACCTTTTCCACTTTGCTGACGTTATTGGTTACACCCATTATGTTAGTACTACCGGGCCGCTCCAAGAAGAGGGGTAATCCAGAGGGGGTTATTGAGTCGGTAACGAGTTAGTGACGGCTATATAAGTACTGTAATCATACTTAGTGATCACAAAATTCGGGGGCTTAGGCCCCCGTTTTTATAGCAGGGAATTTATGAATAAGGCTAAATGGCCGAATGAAGTTTTAGAGCGTAGTGGACAGCTTAAGGAGAGTTTATCGGGGCCTTTTAAGGAGTTGTTGCGTGAGCACCAATTACCATGCGATTTCCTCCAGGTACTCGAACAACTTTTTCTTCCCCTCGGAGTTTGGGTACTGACTCGCCATAAGCGCAGCAATCCATTATTAATTGGGGTTAGCGGGGGGCAGGGTACCGGCAAGTCGACCCTGGCGGACGTGTGGCAATGTATTTACCAGGCGATGGGCTATCGCTGCTGTGTTTTGTCTCTGGATGATATCTATTTAACGCTGGAACAGCGCCGCAAGCTGGCTACACAGGTACACCCTTTACTCGAAACTCGTGGTGTGCCGGGAACCCATGATATCGGCTTGGGAATTAGCATGCTCAAGGCCCTGTGTGCAGCCAATACTGATTCCGCTATAGCATTACCTAGGTTTGATAAAGGACGTGATGATCGGATCCCTGAGCACTTGTGGCCCGTATTCAAGGGGCAAGTTGATGTTGTTATCTTCGAAGGATGGTGCCTAGGGGCCAAGCCTTCAGAAGGGCATGAAGGACCGCTCAATGAACTGGAGTGCAGGGAAGATAGTACTGGCGAATGGCGAAATTATATTAATCAACAGTTGGAAGGTTCTTATCGAGATCTTTTTTCGCTTATCGATGTATGGGTGATGCTCAAAGCGCCGAGTATGGAATGTATCGTTGAGTGGCGTAAGTTACAGGAACATAAACTCAGGATTCGCTCCGGAATGGGGATGACAGATCAACAAATTGTTCAGTTTGTACAACACTACGAAAGAGTGACGCGGAGCTTACTAGAGGATATGCCGGGTTGGGCAGATTGTGTTATTGAGTTGGGGGAGGACCATCAGGTGAAGGGCTTGCGGATGCAGTAAGTTCTGTTTAAACCCTGGCGAGGCCAGGGTTTAAACTAACTGAATAAATCAGTTTTACTTAAGCGCTGGCTTACTTAGCCTTGGGCGGACGACCGCGACCGCGCTTTACAGGAGCAGCTTCAGTTGCTGCTGCGGCTGTGGCTTCTGCTTTTTTGGGGCGCCCTGGCTTTTTCTTAGCGGCTTCCGCTTTTGCTGGGCGACCGGGCTTCTTTTGTGCGGATTCTGCCTTAGGTGGGCGGCCACGACCGCGTTTTACAGGAGCAGCATCAGTTGCTGCGGCGGTTGCGGTCTCTGCTTTTTTGGGGCGGCCGGGCTTTTTCTTAGCGGCTTCAGTTTTTGCTGGGCGACCGGGCTTCTTTTTGGCTTCAGTGGCGTCTTTTTTGGGACGGCCAGGCTTTTTCTTAGCTTCTTCGGCCTTAGCGGGACGACCAGGCTTCTTCTTGGCTTCTTCAGTTTTAGCTGGGCGGCCGGGCTTTTTCTTAGCTGCGGTGGCTTTCTTCTTGTCAGCAGCAGCGGCTTTTTTAGCGGCAGCAGCAGTTTTCTTTGCTTCGGCAGCGGCTTTTTTCTTTTCAGCAGCAGCCAGTTTCTTAGCTACAGCAGCTTCTTCTTTAGCGACGATCTTAGCTACCTGAGAAGCCAGCTTGTTGGCGGCTTTGATTTCAGCCAGTGCATCTTTGGCTTCAGTTGCGGCAGTTTTGGCTTCAGTTGCAGCAGTTTTAGCTGCAGCGGCGGCTTCACGTGCTTTTTTCAGCTGTTGCTGTTGAGCAGCAGTCTTTTTCTTAGCTCTAACAGTCGCTACTTTATCTTGAGTAGTTTTTGCTTTAGCAGCAGCTTTCTTGGCACTGTTTGCCAATTTCTCGGCTTTGACAGTCAGGTCTTTTTCCTGCTTAAGGCGGGCAGTTTCCAGTTTAGCGGTAAGGGAGCGTAGCTCCGCTTCCATTTTTGCGACGTCGCTGGTAGCGACTTGAGCAGCTTTTTTAGTAGCCATTTAAATATCCCTGCAAAATGAATTGTTTTAGTAAGTGGGGGCATTCCTATCAATTATTCTCAGCCATCTTTAACGGAATTAGGCACCGTCCAAGATGCATGTTTTCGGCAGAAAACAATTGATAGTGAGTCCCCCCAAGCTAGCGGCGCTAATTGCAGCTTATTTGTATACCTAATTGCAAGTCCTTTAGATGGTTTTTTTCTATTTAATGTAAAAAAAATGGCTTTTTTTTACATATTTTTCAATTGGGGGCCGTTTGAACTGTGTTTTTGATCTTTTTGGGAACTTGAAAGCACTCATTACTGGTGATTCTTTAACTTCAATATTCCTTGTATCAGGTCAGTATCGGTGGCGTTAAATAGTTGAGTAATTTTGTAAGCTTTATGAACTTGTTGGTTTAGTTGTTTTGGCTTTTATAGTTGGATTTTGATGGTGGCAGATAGTTTCTGTTCATCAATTAACAGAGAGCCGGATTAACAAAACTTAACTGCGAGCTTTTGCCTGCGCCAATTAGCGGGCAACCTCCATAGCTGGTTGTGTAACCTTGCGTATTGAAGTGTGATATTCAAATTGCGGAAAGTTGCAAGTGTCAAGATGTCAGAGACAGTTTGAATCCTACTGCCGTACCCTGGCATTTAGTAAGGAATTAAAAACTGGGAGCGAACTTACACTCATGTACGGGATCTACTGCCCAGTATATAAGTTCCAACCGGTTGGGGTATTTGGGGTCTTGGCTGCCGGGATTTGACATTATTGCTGCGAGGTTTACTTTTACATAGCGGAAAGCAAACCAGTGATAAATCTAGTTATAACCATGTATTTAATGGGACGGAACTGTATTAGTTTGTGCTCTTCAGTTGAGGTCTTTTTAATTACCGAGAAAGCGAGCGCTTGGTCTCCAGTCATTTGTTTTGCTATCACGTGACATCCCTGCTAGCCATAAAAGGAGTAGAGGGCAGTTGTTCAGAGGCAAGTAATACCAGAAGCTATTTGAATGCAGTCCTGATTATCCGTGCGTTGATCAACAATCTTAATGATATTTTTATGGGCAATGCTTCTGCTTTGGAGTGGCTGCTCTTACCGAAGGCAACCTTATGAGTTTTGCAATGGGAGAGGGGGACAGGACTGACCCAGTAACAGAATATCTCTGTCACTGGGGTGATATGGAGTCAATCGCGTAGCTTTATAGTGGCCCGTAGGGCAAATAACGATTGTTGGAATTCTGGCGAATCCATAACAGTTGTTCTTTTGTTAATGGCGTCGAGCGTTGCTTGAGTACTTTGGCGAGGGGAATTACTGCAGACTCAGCGCCGGCGTCCCAGCCTGGCAGATTCATTTCTGCCAAGGTAAAGAAGCGGATCAGTTGCCATAGCTGGGCACTGTTCCAATGTTCGCTCTCTTCGATCCAGTGTTGGAAGGGAAGGCGAATAAGTGTAGAGGGTACTTTTTCAAACGCTCCTACTGATTCTGTAAAAGGTTTATCTGACTCTGCAATTTCGATAAGTCTGAGCAACTGCTCCCGGTTGAATTCTTCACTGGTTTCATTTTGTGGGCCACTTACCTGTGGCTCCCAGGCTCCTACGCTCATACTTACTCCTTATAAAGGTCCGGTTTCTTGCTGTTGCATTATAGCGAGGGGGGCTGTGTTCAGGGGGATCTTACTCTAGATAACAATGAATAAAGAGGTCTTTGAATTAATCCACATTACTTCTTCGAATCTAATGAATCGTTTTGTAGTAATTTTGGAAGTCTCTATAAAGGAGTTGGGTTGCGATAACAGGGACTAAACCTACGGGAAAATCAAATCTGTCGGTGCTTATTTGAGATACTATAGAAGAGACTCTTGATATTGAGGTTCAAATGGAATTTATTGCTAAAGCACTGCCGGCGACAAAGCGAGTGGCTCTGGTAGCCCATGACAACCGTAAAGATGCCATGATTCAGTGGTGTCTCAGACATCACAATCTGCTCAAACGACACCAGTTATTGGCTACGGGGACTACTGGTGGAAAAATTGAAGATGCGACGGGTTTAAGTGTCGAAAAGCTCTTAAGTGGCCCTCTGGGAGGTGATCAACAGCTCGGAGCGAGGATTAGCGAGGGGCAGGTGGACTTACTGATATTCTTCTGGGACCCCTTTGAGCCCATGCCCCATGACCCAGACGTCAAGGCACTACTGCGTATTGCTGCAGCGTGGAATATCCCAGTGGCTTGCAACCAGAGCAGTGCAGATATGGTGGTACAGTCACCATTGATGGACCAATCCTTCGAGCATGAGGTGCCTGACTATCACAGCTATCTAGCAGGACGTTAGTCGGAATTTTTGCTTAAAATTTGATCTTTTCTGTCGGCTCGATTCTGTAACTTATTGATTTTTAAAGTTTATTTATCTCTGTTATCGCTCGCACTTGCAATGCTTGCGAAATCGCGGCAATCTTGCCCACCAGATTAGACCGGTCAATCCGGCACCCCTGATATTTGAAAATTGCACGGTGTTTTATGAGTAGACGACGCGGAAAGGCCGTAGAAGAAGAAAAGGCAGATATCGACCTGACGCCCATGTTGGACGTTGTGTTTATCATGTTGATCTTCTTTATCGTGACTGCTTCATTTGTTAAAGAGAAGGCGCTGGATGTGAATGTGCCTGATCCGAATGAGACCAGCAATGCTGAGCCAGATCCTACCAAGCAGAATATTCTGTTGATGGTTAGCGCAAATGATGAAATCACCATGGCGGATGGCAGCCGTATTGACAGCCGTGCTGTACGGGCCCGTATCGCCCAGATGTATGCGGAGAACCCGCAGGCAATGGTGATTGTGCGTGCACACAACAAGTCTAGTGCGGATACTTACGTACAGATTGCGGATGCCGCGAAGGAAGTGAGCCTGGGTATTCAGGTCTCCCTGGTACCTTACGAGGACTAAGTTCCCGGTGAGTTACCCGCGCTTAAAAAGCCAGCATATTGCTGGCTTTTTTCATTTGTGAATTATGGTTTTGAACTGGTCACAAATTGGGGTGGTACTTAAGTACCCCCTCAAATGAAATCCGATATCAGAATTCTGAACGAATTGCCCAGAGGTCGGGGAAAACCGGTCTAAACAGGGTTCCCTGTAAATAACCTACTCCGCTCGATCCACCAGTCCCCATTTTCCTGCCAATTGTTCGCTCGACCATTTTTACATGTCTGTAACGCCACTGTTGTAACGAAGTATCGATGTCCACCAAAGCCTCACAGATTTCACTTACCAGTGGATCATTGCGATAGATATCGATCAGTATTTTCTGGACGGCTGAAGAAGGTTCCGCAACTTGGCTAAAATCCCTTTCAAGCTCATTAGCGGGTACCTTATGCCCTTCGTGAACCAAAAAGTTTAGGAAAGCATCCCAAAGGGTCGGCGCCTCAAGGCGCTTCATCAAGCGCTGGTAGTGCTCTGAGCCAGGGGTATAGTTTTCCAGTTTTTTCGGGTCCTTGGCTCCGTAAAGAAATTCCAACTCGCGAAACTGGTACGACTGAAAACCACTAGCCGTGGATAGTCGATCGCGGAAAGACATAAACTCCAGTGGGGTTAGGGTTTCCAGGATATCGACCTGTTGAATCAAAGTACGATAAATCGTGTCGACACGTTTAAGTGTATGCAATGCGCGATTGCGTTCACCTGCGTTGAATAGTCGCACCAGGAAATCCAGTTCATGCAACATTTGCTTGAACCAGAGCTCGTAGCTTTGATGAATAGTAATGAAAAGTAGTTCGTCGTGCTCGGGACCATCGGAAAGGGGTTTTTGGCACTGCAAAAGCTCGTCTACTTTTAGGTAAGAGCTATAAGTTATTGTCATAGTCAGCTGCTTCCTGAGTGTGTTTTGACCAGTTACAAAATAATGCTCTCTTTAGCCGGTGTGGATCAAAACAAAAATTACGGCAAAGTGATTTATATTGGACCCATTATAAAGCCCGGAGCTCTTTGAATGGAAAACCCAGCGCAAAACCTACGTGTCAATGGCTCTCGCCTTTGGGATAGCCTGATGGAAATTGCTGAGATAGGCGCGACCCCAGCGGGCGGGTGCAATCGACAAGCCCTGACAGATGAAGACCGTGAAGGGCGCGACCTTTTCGTGCGCTGGTGCCGAGATATAGGCTGTGAGGTCAGAGTGGACCAGATGGGCAACATTTTTGCCCGACGACCGGGAGCAGATAACAGCTTGCCTGCGGTAGTGACTGGTTCTCATTTGGATACCCAGCCCACGGGTGGCAAATTTGACGGTGTATATGGCGTACTTGCCGGCCTGGAAGTTCTGCGCACTCTAGAGGATCAAGGTATCAGGACCAAGGCCCCATTAGAGGTGGTTGTATGGACTAATGAAGAGGGTGCGCGCTTCTCTCCTGCAATGGTGGGCTCCGGGGTTTGGGCTGGCGAATTTAGCTTGGAGTATGGGCACAGCCGCGCGGATAAATCGGGCATCACCATCGGTGAAGAGTTGGAGCGGATCGGCTATCTCGGTACTGAGCCAGCTCAGCCGAGGGCTATTAAAGCTTCATTTGAAGCGCATATCGAGCAGGGCCCGATCCTCGAAAAACAGGATCAGGTAATTGGTGTTGTCACTGGTGTACAGGGTATTCGCTGGTATGACGTAACTTTTTACGGAACGCCTTGCCATGCGGGTCCAACTCCGATGGAGGACCGCCGTGATCCGGTCCAGGCAATGTCCATTCTGTGCGAGCGCATGTATCGTGAAGTCCGGGAGTATTCAGAAGATGCGCGTATGACCTGTGGGGATTTAAGGGCGGCGCCGGGCAGCCGAAATACAGTTCCTGAAGAGGTTGTGCTGGCACTGGACCTCCGTCACCCGTTACCTGAAGGGTTAAACCATCTGCATAAAGCCTTGTATAAGGCGGCTGAAAGAGTACAGGAAGAGACAGGTACCAGAGTCGATATTCGTGAAGAGTGGTACTCACCTCCCGTCGCCTTTGATAAGCATTGCATTGATTCGGTTAGCAGTGCTGTGCAGACCTTGGGATATAGCAATCGCAAGATGGTTTCAGGTGCTGGGCACGATTCCGTATATGTTTCCCGAGTCGCCCCTGTCTCTATGATCTTTGTGCCCTGTGAAGGAGGGCTGTCGCACAATGAAGCAGAATCGGCGGAGCCGGATCATCTTGAGGCGGGTTGTAATGTGTTGCTTCACGCAATGCTAAACAGTGCGGAGCAGGCTTAAGTAGCAGTAAAACAAGTGCTTCTGTCAACTCTCGGCGTTGCACTGTCTTTGTTTTGGCATAGTTGATAACAAGTTGGAATTTAGGCGAATGAGTAATTTTACTTTGAAGCACCGTCAGGATAACGGCGGTACGGCACCCCTGAGTGAGTGGGGGATGGATTCAGAATACGGTGTACTGAGAGATGTTCTAATTGGGCCTGTGGATAACTTCAGCTGGCGCACTGGTAATGCGAGTGCGCGACGTGCCGAGCGCCTCGGTATGAAGTTTGATCACAAGGTGGCGATGACACAGCATGGAGAGATGCTCGATGCTTACCGCCACGCAGGAGTGAATACGCACCTTATTCCAGCGGATAACACATTGCCCTACCAAATTTACGGTCGCGATTCCTCGGTAATGACCCCTTGGGGGCCTATCGTGACTCAGATGTTCAGCCCTTGGCGCCGTGGTGAGTGGGCGCCCATAGTGAAGAAATATGCAGAGCTGAATATCCCTATTTACGACATTATCACCGCAGGCTCTCTGGAGGGCGGTGATTTTATGGTGTTAGAGCCCGGCGTCATTCTGTGTGGCTACTCCGGCGAACGCACCAGCCCGCAGGGATTTGAGCAGATGAAAAGTTGGGTGGAAAAAGAGGGCTGGGAAGTTAAAGGCTACCAGTTCGATCCGTTCTTCCTGCATATTGATGTGATGGTAGCCATGCTTGCGGAAAAGCTGGCAGCAATTTGTGTTGATGCTGTTGAGCCGGAGCTGGTGCAGTGGTTTAAAAGCCGAAATATAGAGATTATCGATATTCCCTTCCCGCAAGTATTGGAACTTGGAGTGAATGTCGTTGCCCTGGGGAACGATCGAGTGATGCTACCTAAGGCCAATACCGGACTGGCGGAGAAGTGTCGCGCACATGGCCTGGAAGTTATCGACCCGGATATTTCAATGATTACTCCGGGGGGCGGTGGCGTTCATTGCATGTGCCAACCTCTGCGCCGGGATTCAGCCAATAAAGTTTGATTACTGTTGATGGTTATCTAGAGGGCCCGGTCACTGGTGACCGGGTTAATCCCGTCAACGAAAGTGGTTGATTAGGAACTCGAACCTCTGGGAGTAGCGGTTAATATGAATCTCCTAAATAGATGGCCTACAGCGGATTAAAAGTGGCTTCCGTTGGGGTTCCATAATTAGGCTACTGAGAGTAGCCCAATCTACTTCTTACCCCGGAGAACAATATGCAAAGCGAATGCGCTGAAATTCAGGCTCAGCTTAAGGACCGCATCCTCGAGATTACGATTAATCGACCCGGGCGCAAAAATGCCCTGACTATGGCCATGTATACCGCGATGGCAGGGTTATTGAATAGCGCAGCTACAAACCCGGATGTTCGCGTCGCGATTATTACCGGTGCTGAGGGTATATTCACCAGTGGTAACGACCTGACAGATTTCCTGGGCGGCTCTGCCGAAGGGGAGGAGTCTCCGGTTTTCCAGTTTATGAGTGCTCTCTACCACTTCCCCAAGCCGGTAGTTGCAGCCGTTAATGGCCCCGCAGTAGGTATTGGTACGACCATGCTGTTGCATTGCGACCTGTCTTTTGCTGGAGACGACGCCATGTTCCAGATGCCGTTTGTGGACCTGGGGCTGTGTCCAGAGTATGGCTCCAGCTACTTATTGCCCAGGATCGCCGGCCATGCCAAAGCTTCTGAACTATTACTGTTGAGCAAGCGTTTTAGTGCTCAGGAAGCCGTTGAGATTGGTATCTGTAATGCCGCAGTGGCGCCAGAACACGCCATAGTTCGAGCACGTGAAGCCGCAGCTGAGTTAGCGAGGAAAGCTCCGGCCGCCCTGCGTTTAACTAAGCAGCTTTTGCGCAGAGCAACTCAAGAGAAAGGGTTAGAGTTTATTCAAGACGAAGGCCGTTACTTTAAGGAACGCCTCGCCTCTGATGAGTTTAAAGAGGCTGCTATGGCCTTCATGGAGAAGAGACCAGCGGACTTCTCCAAGTTTGATTAAGTAAAAAAAGGCCGCACTATGCGGCCTTTTTTCTGATTTCATTTTTTAACGATCCCTATGTCCCCGGGAAAGATAGTTAACGGCTCTGTCGGGGTGGTCGGTAAAGAGACCGTCAATGCGCAGCTGATATACAGCGAAATGCAGGAAGTCCTCGAAGCTTTCAAATTCTTCGGGAATCTTGCCTGTATCGGCGCGGAAAGTGTAGGGGTGAACCTCTAGTTGTCTGCGGTGTGCCCGGCGGACAACACTGTTAGCTCTTGGTTGGCCATTTGTCACTTCCATTAACATAGGATACCAGGGGCCAATCCCATCTGCGTAGGTGGCGATTTTGCGCAAGCCCCCCTGTTGCAGCATCCAGTCATAATTGTACTTTTCAATTTCTCCATTCACTTCGACCAATTTTTCCCCCCAGTCGGTGGCGGCGATCAATTGAACTAATGATAGATCCATCCCCATGGAGGGCATCAGCTCAAATTTAACTCGCTGAAGCTCTTCTGCATCAAAGCACTGGAAGAAAACTTTGTGATCGCGATCGGTATAGCCGTATTTCTTGAGTGATTGCAAAGCTATAGAGGCAATATCTTTTCCTTCCCAGTGATGGAAGTAGGGTTTTTTAATCTCCGGGTAAATGCCAATATCGTAGCCCAGAGATCGGTTAAGCCCCTGAATTAATTCCAGTTCTTCCTCAAAGGTGGATAGCTTAAAGCTAGATTTCCATATTGGAAATCTCTCGGGGTATTTTGCTTGAAGTCCATCCTCACTATCTATGAAGGGCTCTGATACCTGAAGCTGTTTAAGTTCGGTTAGGGTAAAATCGATAGTGTAAAAGTGACCATCATCGCGAGCGCGCTGGGGAAAAACGTTGGCGACATTAGTTACACTATCTAGATAAATATCGTGCATTACGATCAAGTGATCATCTTTGCTGAGTACCAAATCTTGCTCGATATAGTCTGGACGCATACCGTAAGCCAGCGCTTTGGATTCGAGGGTGTGTTCAGGTAGGTAGGCTGAGGCACCTCTATGAGCTACCACAATAGTTTGTTTATTTCTCTGATCAAAGTTATCCGCGCAGGTTAGTGTTGCGGCTATAGAAAAGCCAATCAACACTACTGATAGAATGTTTTTTAACATCTGATAAAGGCCCGTGATGAATTGTGGGGCACTTTCTAGCAGAGAAATGTGACAGGGATATAACTGAATACGAGAGCCCCGCCGGGACGAGGCTTTCGCAGAGCTATTCAGCGCGGCTTCGTCTATCTGATAGGCATTATGAACCCTGGAGACTCTAATTTCTTCTCTCTTGAAGGTTGGCTTTGAAGGCTGCTCGATTTTCTTCTTGAAGATTTTTGAACTCTGCTAATTGTTGATCCGTCAGTACGGTGGACATTTCACTGAGCGTAGATTTTCTGATAGCGGCCATTTCTTTGCCTAACTGGCGCTTCTCACGAAAGCTCATCTTTTGGATAGCGCCAGAGGGACTTTCTATGTTAACGCCGTATTTTGCAAGCACTTGGCGGCGTTGTTCATTGGCTGATTCCAGGATTGGCTTTACTTTTTCTACCTGCTCATCAGAGAGGTTAAGCTTGGCTTTAGTTGCCTCTAAGCGCTCCGCAAGTTGTGCGGCATGGTCATTATCTGCCCAAGCTAGGGTATTTGCAGAAATGGTAATTATTGCAGCGATTACCAAACTGAATAATTTCTTCATTGTGACTTCCTCGTTAATGAGTAAATGCCGTTGCTGTGAGGAGTATGATAATGGCTAGATTGTAAGCCAGTGCCATCCAACGCAAGGAAGTGTAAATTCCCTATTCCCTCTCACATGGACTGAGATATTCCAGGATATCCACAGTCAGATACTTCTACTCAAGATAATTCTAGACAATTCTGGTTGGCTAGTGCGCCTAGGTAAGTCAATAGAAGATAAACCGATATCCAGTCAGCCCGGAAACCATGAATCGATAAGGGTTAATAGTCAGCAAGCAAAGATTGTCGCCTACAGAGGAACCGCTGGTTTAGGTATTAACAGGAAGTTAAGCATTCTAAAACGGCGCTATTTCAGCGCCGTCAAAATTTAATCAAGACTTGAGGCAGGTAAAATTGCGTTATTACAGTGCAACGCTTTGCTATGCCGCGATGATGCCTGCCAAAAGCGTCTTAATCCCCTTCACACAGTGGCTTCGTGAGACCATAGATAGTCGGCATAGATTTCCCGAAGGTCTTTTTTGCTGACTTTGCCTGTAGCCGTATGGGGGATTTCCTTGGCAATGACACAGTCATCGGGAATCCACCAGTTGGCAAAATGCCCTTTAAAGGATGTCAGAATCTCCTCAGTTTTTAGTGTTTTGCCTTCAGCGGGAACAATGATCAGGAGAGGCCGCTCAGCCCACTTTTCATGGGCAACCCCAATAACAGCGGCTTCGGCTACTCCCGCCTGTGTCATAGCAAAATTCTCCAGCTCAATAGAGGAAATCCACTCGCCGCCGGACTTGATAACATCCTTAGTGCGATCAGTGATTGTCAGGTAGCCGTCAGCATCGATCGTGGCAACGTCACCAGTATCAAACCAGCCGTCTTCGGTAAGTGCTGACTCTTTGGATTGGTAGTAGCGCTCACAGACCCAGGGACCACGCACTTGAAGGGCTCCAAAAGCCAGCCCGTCTTGTGCCAAGGTATTTCCCTCGGGGTCTACAATACGCATCTCGACCCCAAAGCCCGCTCGGCCCTGCTTGAGCCTGAGGGCCTGTGCTTCGTCTTTAGAGAGGTTCTCAGGTATGCGGGCATTGTAGGTTCCCAGTGGGCTCATTTCAGTCATGCCCCAGGCGTGATGGGTGTATACCCCATGCTTTTGCTCGAATTCCTCCATAATACTCCAGGGGCAAGCCGATCCACCCACGACTACTCGATTCAAGCTGGGTAGGGTCTCTTCACTTTCCCGCAGGTACTTGAGCAGGGCGAGCCAAACGGTTGGAACGCCGGCAGCGATAGTAACGGCTTCCTTTTGAATTAATTGACTGAGCGTTTCTCCACACCCCATTTGGGGGCCAGGTAACACGAGTTTTGCTCCAACAGCCGGTGCCGCATAGGGTATTGACCAGGCGTTGACGTGAAACATGGGAACAACAGGCAATATGGCTTCGTCCCTTCTAATCGCAAAGACATCTGGCATCAATACGCCGTAGGTATGCAGCATCAGAGAGCGATGGGAATAAAGTACCCCTTTGGGATTGCCTGTTGTGCCTGATGTATAACAGAGTGCTGCTGCACTCTCTTCCTCTAATTCAGGCCATTGAAACTCAGTGGGCTCTGCTGCAATCAATGTTTCATAGCAGTAAACATTGCTCAGGCTTGTGGCGGGCATATGTGCTTTATCAGTTAGCACAATGATGCCTTCAATCGAATCTAGATATTCTGCCAGAGATTCGATTAGGGGCATAAATAGTGGATCAATAAACAGCCATCGATCTGTGGCATGCTCAATAATGTAAGATATTTGCTCAGGGAAAAGCCGGGGGTTAATGGTATGGCAAACGAGCCCGCTGCAAGAAGTTGCGTAGTAGAGTTCAAAATGCCGGTGATCGTTCCAGGCAAGAGTACCAATTCGATCTCCATCATTGGCTCCAAGCTTTTGTAGTGCATTTGCCAATTGCGAGACTCGCTCAAAAGCTTGTTGATAGCTATAACGAAAATCGGGGTTATCCAAAGTAACTGAAACAATCTCACTATCCGGTGAGTTGCTTAGAGCATGCTTCATAATACCGGTGAGGATGAGCTGGGATTGCATCATCATGCCATTCATCACTTACTCCTTATTATTATCTTTTATTTTCAGATAGACACTAACCCTCCAAAATTTTGGGGGGTGATAGAAAAAGGATTAGGGGCTGCTTCTTATAAAATTATTGAACGATCTTTATCCATTCTCCGGGCTTGGGTTCTCCTCGGGGATAATAACCATTTAAGAGGCGTAATTGCTCCTCTGCATATTCGCCGATTTCCATATGTTTTGCCAGGGAGGCAAAAGTAGTTTTTTCATTGGCCTGGACGTAGCGCAAGCGTTTGATGTCCTTCTCTTCTACAATGTCAGTTTGTCGTAGCGGCCTGAAGCTTCTAATGCTGGTCAGGAATAAATTGTCATATTTATCAATAGCTTCTGGATCTGAGTCTTCATCATTTGTGACTTTCCCCTGCAGTACAAATTGTCTGCTACCATAAAAAATTACCGCAATTCTGTCTGGATCTGCATCCTCTTTTTCAAGCGGTGGAATTTTTCCGGTATGGCCTTCAAGTCGATATTGATTGAGTTTCTCCCCTTTCTCCAGTTGTCGTAGATCGAACTCTGAGCGCAGAGCCATGTCAGCGGGCTGGTTGCCATCGCGTTGGGTAACTGTAATGGTAATTTGTGCACTTTTATCAGGTGCAGAGCCGACAATGGCTGAACGTTGATTTTCTACCAACCAGCCATCGGGAAATAGAAGGGAGAAACCCAGCCGCTTGTGATTGTAGCGATTTTTAGTGGACTGCTGTGTGTTCTGTCCGTACACAAGGCCATCTGTTTTTTCCCGATAGTATTCTACTTTGGTTTCTTTGTTATCTTCGGGAAGCTGGCCTGCAGCGTTTACAACTTCCTGTAGGCGAAGGTCATTTCTAGGGTGAGATGCAAAAACCCCGTGGTAAGTTTGCGGTTTCTTGCCCTCAATACGGGCACGGCGTCGGGCAAATGTCTCCTGATCCTTTAATAGCCCAATAACATTGATCATGGCCTGGGGGTCATAACCAGCGTTGAACATATATTGGGCTCCGAAGCGATCCGCTTCCAGTTCCATCTCGCGGCCGTAACCCTTCACTGCAGCGGTGCTATATAAATTTGCAACATCTCCGACTACACCACTACCGGTAACCAAAACTGACAATACTGATACAACGCTGGCTCCGGTCGCAGCTGTTTTTTGCCTTACCGCATGGCGGGCGGTGATATGGCCAATCTCGTGAGCTAGTACAGCCGCCATTTCAGCTTCAGAGTGCAGGTAAGTTAGAAGGCCTCGGTTGATGTAGATATACCCACCGGGAAGGGCAAATGCGTTGATATCCTGGCTGTCGATGATCGTAAATTGGTACTTGATATCCGGTCTGTCGCTGGCGGCGGCTACTTTTTGCCCGACATGATTAACATAAGCGGTTAGGACTGGGTCTTTATAGATCGGAGTGCTCTCTATTAGCTTCTCATGCATCTCTTTACCAATGGAGATCTCCTTGTCCTCTGACATTAGAACAAGGTCAGGCTTATTGGTGGCAGGGTTAAATGCACAGCCTGCACTGAGTATTAGGATAGCGCTGGCAAAAACACGCTCGATAAATTTCATTACCCCTGGCCTCCCGTAGCGTCTTAATTTTTATGAACTGGGTGTTACTGCTGGCATCAAGAATTGTTGGAGCTGCAGCGCCATTCCTTTACAGGCATTATTCTGGACCCTGGCGATTAGTGGTATTGGAACCACGATCGCGGGCATATAGGAGGTTCCTTTGGCATCTGCACTAAGTTTCCCAGATAATTCGCGGTCCCTGAAATCCCATACTGCCGCTTCGTAGTCAGATTCCTTATCCCAGGTCCCAAAGCCAAAGCACCCTGCACCGCCGGTACTGATGGTACAGCTGATAGAGCCGGCACTGGCTGTGGTCTCTGTTGAACCATCAATCCAGACGATGTACTTCACTCCATAGGTTTCCATTCGCTCACGCACACTTTCATTTTCCATCAGGCGATCTAGGGAGCGAACATGCATAGGTGCTGTCCTGGGTTCAAACCAGGGGTACATAAGATCGACAAAGTCTTGCTCTGGAATAATGTTTACACCTAACTCAGGGTTGTGTAGTTCTCTACCAACACAGGCAATTAAATCAGGCTCTGTTTCATATTCACTGGAATGACGGCGGCCCAAGATGACGACGGAATCTCCTTCGGCAAGCTCACCATCGGAGCGTCGATACTCATCAATTACGACAGTGGTACAACCGCTAATAAAGACTATCGCTGCAACTAGAAGTGGCTTGAACACGATTTACTCCTCTTATTCAGCCTTTTTGGCTTTCACCTTGATTTCTCTCAGTGATAGCGATCGGCGCTTCCCAGAGAGAAAGGCCTGTAGTTCAGGGACTTTCCCAAACCCGGTATAAAGATTTGCTCCGGCATCGCGCAGGGCGATATTTATCGCCTGAGTTAATGCCTGTTCCTGGGACTGTAAAAATGCGGTAGGGGTTTTTCCGTAAGCGGTTATTACCCAGTTGGCAACCTGTCCGCCACTGGGGTCAAATGCGGTCATGTTGTATTTAATCCATACCTCAAAAATATTGACCCTTGTCTCTCTGGGCATTGTGAACTGCAGCTCTCGCACTTCTGGAACTATCACCAGTTCGACATTGGCGGGGACTTCCTGTGGATAACTGGATAGAGATACGGTATCGGTAAACATGGAACCCAGTACTGTTTCAAACAGATTTTTTTGTGCTCTGCCTGTGCTTATATTCCATTCTTCACGATCTTCACTGTCTTCTTTATAAGTGAAACTTTTAAAGTCTTCACTGAGGTAGAAGCCTACTGTTATTGGCAATTGATCGCCTATTGGGGCTGGGTAATTGCCATCCACCTGTACTGTATGACTGCAAGCACCCAGGAAGAAACTTACAAGAATAAGTACCTTTAGGTGTCCAAAGGAAGTCGACCTATACCTCATATGTTCCTCCTTGAATCATTTAACTAGCGAAAGTCATTCAACCCCACGAAAGTGCCGCCGTTTCGATAGGTGAGTTCGCGCATAAGGGCCGCAAAGCGCAGTCCTGTGGTTTGTAGGTGTGGAGGGCGAGAGAACTGTACAGGGAATCCTACTGCATGGATTCTGATATTTCGTTTTCCCTCACCGTGCTTAGCATTTACCCGTTCGACAGCTAACATAACCCTGCGGATTGATTTTCCGGTGAATTCATCGCCAAGCACATAAATACTGATTTTCTTACTGGGATCATAAAAGCTGCGGACGGCTTTCTGGATACCTTCAACAGGGCTGGAGTTACTAAAAGGATTCCAGGACTTCAACCGCTTTAGTATCGCTTGGCGGCGCCCAGGGGTATCTGGTATCCACTTGTTTCGATAATTGAAGAACATATAGTCCCCCATATCATTCATGACCTGGATACCTTTAACATTGGGATAAAGGTCTAGAGTATTGACCATCTCCGCCATCATTCGGTCCCAGCCGTAATTAAACATACTGCCGGATGTGTCGATAATGAAGAGAATGTATTCGCTGTCGACAGGGATTCCGCCAATAACATTGTTTTTACGCTGGTAGTTCTCGCCCAGTAGGCGACGCATTTCATCAGTGATGGATTGTAGTGCAATGGTCAGCTCACCTTTGAGTTTGCCATCCTCACTTTGCCCTTCGGTTTTACTGGCAAATTCCGCTTGAAGTGCTTCCAACTCACCGCGCAGGTTGGCAATTCTCTTGCGCTCGATATCGATTTGTTCTCGCTTTGAATTTAGATCCCGGTTGATAACTGTGGTCTCACCACGGATTTCTGCCAGCTGTTGCTGTAGTTCCAATACCTGCCCTTCAAGGTCTACTTCAGCTTCCTCTAATACAATCGGTTCTGCAGTCTTGGCGATCATCAGCAGCAAAACAATTGCGCCAAATCCGCAGCAGATAACATCCAGGAAGGAAATGCTGAACTCCTCCTGGCGACGCTTTTTTTGTGCTCCTATCATGGCCAGTCCCTCGAAGGTGCAAGGAAAGAGCCTTTGCTTTGCATCGCCAGCTTCCAAAATTCACTAGCCGCAAATGGGTCCCCCTCCATAGGGGCAAGAATGACATTGATGGGGATATTCTTGGGGAGCACTTTTACCGCGCGCTTGAATAGACTGCGCCTGTCTCTACCCGAAATAGTGGGTTTTCTGGGCGCACTCATCCCTTGGGTCGGTAACCCATCGGTAATGAGAATAATGTTGTCGGGCAGTGGCGTCATAGCGTTAATAGCGTTAAATACTCTCTCTAGACTGGTACCATTTTCTGGCACTACTTCATCTAGCCCTTTGATAGCCTGGTCCAACTGGTCGCGGTCATCTACATTGAGCCAGCGATCTTCTGTACCGGCTATTGCGGCACGAAAAGAGGTATTAAAAGTATAGATCTGGTATTGGCTATCCCTGGGAAACTGAGCAGTAAGCCAGGAGACTGTGCTGACGGCCCTGCGCCATTTTTCAGTTTTGCGTTTGACCGGTGAAGACATGTTACGGGCGCGTATTATTTTAATAAGCTCGTCGCCGAGCATGGACGCAGATGAATCCAATAGTATCAGGATGCGATTACCGCCTAGGCGCAGGCCGGTGAGGTATTGACGGTCCCCATCACCGACAAATTTACGAACGTTATTTCCCAGCTTTTTATTTTCTTCCTCAAGGTTCTTTTTCGCCTGCTCCAGTTTTTTGAGTTTATCTTGTAGCCTCTTGATATCCTCTTCTTCATCGATACTGTCGATTTCAGCGATATTGCCTTTGGTTTCCTCTATTTGCTCCAAAATGCGCCTGGCAAGCCCTTGAGCCTCAACCAGTTCATCACTAACGACATCCAGAGTATTTCTGGCTTGAACTAAGTGTTCCTGTCCAAATTCCACCTCCTCTTCCAGAAGGTTCACCTCTGCAGTGAGATCTTCAGTCTCTACTTCAACTTGGTGATCGGAGCCGTGTTTGATAATAAGAAAAATTAACGCTACTGCCCCAAAACCACAGGACATGATATCGAGGAAGGACAGGCTAAATGTGGAAAAACGACGCTTTTTACGCCCCATATCGCTCCACGCTAATCGCAGTTATCACATCTTGATAATCTGCAACTCCAATTGTATCGCCGGCGTTGAGATTAACGGGTGACTCAATCTCTTTTCCATTGAGTGTGAGCTGAATTCCAGCATCCACCCGCAAAGCAAGTCTGCCGGCATGATTTGTGACTGTTGCGGCAGGGTGCTCCGGTGGTGTTGGGGTGACTTGAAATTTCTCGTCATGCCAGAAAACGAATAGAGGTTCCTGGGCGGCCAGTGCCTTGTGGCCAAAAAGTAAATGTGTCGCTACGGTTTCTGAGGATTTCTCTACATGCACCTTGACCTCGCTAGGGGGGAGGGCAGTGACAGAGTTGATCAGTTTCAATGTACTGCTATCACTGCGCAATTCTTTCCAGTGATGATTGATGGCATGTGCAATGGAGTCTCTTGAGAGAAGATGTACACGTTGGGCCAATTGAATTCCCCCTGGGATATCAGCCCAGCGATGGGAGATAAAACTCACACTTTGACTTTCCTCCAGGTTTTCAATCATTGCTCGTATACGAGAAAGGAGAGGGGTTGTTGCATCTTGAAGCTGCCGCAGGCTGATCTTTGCTGTTCGATCATCAAGTTCAGCTAGAACTTCTCCGTGACGCATCGCTCGATCAGTCCACTGGGGCATCAAATCATAGAGTTGCTGTTCTGATTCAGCTGAATGTAGCGGATCAAATCGGCACTGCATAATAAATGCATCGGTAAATACGCGAGCCCAGGATTCCTGGAAGTTGTGTAGTCCTGCGTCGGCAACAGTTTCTACTGTTTTCACCGTGGCTTGCTTATCCACAGCAATCTTTGTTACCAGTGTCTGGTGGAGTTGTAGGTCGATATGCAGTTGGATTCCAGCAGGAGCCAAATTACCCAGGCACGCGGTTGCTGCATCAACAATGCCTACGATATTGATATCGCTGACTTTAATAACTCCCAGAAGTAAGGCCAGTTGTTCGTGGGTAAAATTGCCGGGAACAGCGAGAACAATTTCATCGGGAAGGTCACAGTGTTCCGCTATTTCCTGAAGGTGGCAGTAGACCAAGTCGGCATGGTGGCGGCAACGTTGATTTTCTGACTTTAGCGACTCGAGGCTCAGTCTTCTCCAAAACTGGTTGTTAACCTGAGTCGGGTGGCTCCTGGCACGCATTTGAGCTGAGGTACCAATATGAATTTTATTGTGTTCAATAACTGCAATTCCAGGACTTTCCAGTACTTCGTTAGTATTTGAAAATACACGTAATCCGCAGTCATTTATTTCCAGGACGCCTTGTCCCATGGGTTTATTCCTCGCTACGACTTATTCAGGTAAAACCGCTAGCTGATTTTCAGGAAACGCAGTAAGCGGTTGTCACAGTAACTTTGTGTATCCAACACCAGGCGCTCCTGCATGAGTTGTAGCTGGTGAGTGAAAAACATAATGACGATACTAATTACCAGGGCGATAAAGGTAGAGTTAAACGCGACCCCCAGACTTACCGTCACGCCAGCTATATCCCCCTCTACGGCTCTATGCGCCTGTGATAATGCTTCGCCGATACCTCGTACCGTGCCAATAAAGCCGATAGATGGAATAGCCCAAGTAATATAGCGAACCATTGCCAGTTCAGAATCGAGTCTGTCTCCCTCAGTTTCGCAAACCTCTTTTACAGAGTTGGAAACGGCGGCGACATTCTTAGTAGAACCGAATCGCTGCAGGGCGGTGAGTAGTGCCCTGGGAACTAAATATCGTCGTTCCTCTTCAGGAAGGGCTTGTATCGGGCGGGATAAATCACGGGTATCCTCGGGAAGAATAGGAGTTCCCTCGCTGATATTAAGTAGAGCTTTGTCCAGTAATTTTCGCTCGCGAATGCTTCTCTGTGCCTTTAGTCCCATAATGGCCATTGCCCACAACATCAGAACAAAGCAGGCCTCTTGCTCATAGTCGCGCATCACAATGTAGATAGAGCGTTGTTGAACGTAGGTTTCCCCAGCGGCCTCCCTCGCCAGTTGCTCCTCAATTAGCGCATCTGCATTAGGGCGAATAATGGCGACATAAATCGCGTGGACCAAAATAATAGACCCCAGAAGAGCAAAGACCTGGAAGACAAAATCTGATGATTTAAATTTCATGGCGATACTCGCTAGAAGCTATTTCTATATATCTACGGGAAAGGAAACCGATAAGTCTTCGGAGATTTCTTCCGAGGCCTTATAGTCATCTGAATTACTTTTATTTCTAGTTATTGGTGCTTCTTTCTTGGGGATTACTGCCGCTGTTTGTTGGTTCTCTTCCGGCTTGTTTTCATCTTCTGCGTACGCGAAGTTGATAAATAGAAGCAGTAAAGTAAGTAATAAAAATTTCACACTAGTCTCCTAATTCACCCAGCGGGCAAGGCGGAAGCCAATATCATTACGAGCGGACTCTCCGTAATCACGGTAGGAGAGGCGTAACTCAGTCAACCCCGAATGACGCCAACTGGAACCACGTATTACATGGAAGTCCCCATCCTCTGGACCGACAGGGTTTTCTTCGATACGTCGGGATAACCCGGTCCCTATCGTGTATAGATCGTGAATCCATTCAGAGACATTTCCACCTAAGTCATAAATACCAAAAGCATTAGGACTGTAGCTACCTACCGGTGAGGTAGCTGCGTAACGATCACTGTAGGTGCGAAGGACTGCAGGAACTAGTTTTGTGGCAGTAGTATCTGCGTAGTTTCCGGAATTGCTCTTTATTGGTAGCTCATTTCCCCAAGGGAATTTTTTCATGGTGCCTTGATCGTATCGTGCAACCCAGGCCCATTCGGCTTCAGTCGGTAAACGATAACCGTTGGCTGCGCCATCAAAGCCGACAACACGCCCGGCTTCCGTCAAATAGACTGGTGTGAGACCGTCTCTTTCACTGAGCCAATTGCAAAATAGCACTGCCTCTACCCAACTGACATTTACAACTGGCAGATTGTCATTGTCGAGACTGACACCATTTATATGGCTTGAGGTATGCAGGCGCTTGAAACGCCGATATTCCCGGTTAGTAACTTCAGTGGTCCCAATATAGAAAGGCCGATTTAGAGATACCTGACGCATAACCTCGTTTGCCCGCCGCCCCTGTTCTCGCCGGGATGATCCCATGGTAAATACGGCGTTGGGGCGCATGAGTTTCATGGTGCCGCCAGCTGCGTGACGCAAAGTTGAGGGGGTTTCTCTCCAGCGCGCTTGTTCGGATGTAAGCAGTACCGCCCTGACAGTTTGCTCCAGTTTGGTGCTGGGAATGACACGAGTGTCAAATTCCTGGTAGCCCTGTTTGCGTACGACAATGTTATGGCTGCGAGCTGGTAGGTTAAAAGTTTGTCCACTGTTCCCGGCGTATTGACCATCAATGTAAACTTCCGCATCTGGAGGGACGCTACTGACGTGTACCCTGCCGTACACAGCATTTAGGTTTATATTCAGGTCACGCTGTGTTCCAGCACCGAGGTCAACAGTGTGCTCAATAGAGGCGTAGCCATCCTTGAAGAAGCGAAGTCTATGTCTGTGGCCGGAGGCCAATTTCAGTTCCAGTGGGGTATGACCACGAAACTCTCCGTTGACCGTCACTCCCGCTCCCTCTGGGGTGGTAACAACACGTAAAAGTCCATCAGCGGGTCCCAGGCTGACGGTTGCTAGCGTTTGATCGACACCGGCTGTAACAGCGACAGGAATATCGACAGTTTTATGTTCCGGCAGTGAAATGGATACGGTTCTGTCGCCCTGAACTAATTCAGTGGTCAGTGGTGTTCTGCCGAGAACTTTTCCTTCAACCGTGACCGTGGCTCCGGGAGGGTTGCTGCTGACGGTGATATTGGCCCAGGCCGGTCGAAGTGCGGCCTCCAGTGTGTGGGTATTGTCTAGCCCCTCAACATTGATTTCACGGGTGAACGGCAAGTACCGGTCTGATAGGACAGTCACACGCATAGGACCTGCGTTGATTGCTTCCACAAGACCATTTTTATTGGGTACTTCCCGCCCATTAATAAGAATTTTTACTGGTACAGGGGGCGTTGTTTTAACCTGTAGGTGGCCTGGAAGTTTTTCCAGGGAAACGGAGTGACGACTGTGCCCGTCACGTTTTACTTCGACTTCGCCGCTCTGGGGTAAATAGCCTTCAGCACTGATCGTAAATTGATAATTACCAGGTAAAACCAAATGTCCATCGCCCAGAGGAATGGCGAACCCACTGACCTTGATGCGGGCATCAACCGGGTTGGTATCAAAGATTAATGACCGCGCCATAATCAGATAGCTGAGTGCAAAAATAGCGAGTAAAAGGCAACCTGCGACAATCAATGCTCGTCTGGAAAGAAAGAGTCGCGCGCGGGTAGATTTTATTTGTACCGGGGTGAATCCAACAGGCTCAATCAGGCTTTGTTCCTGAACTGGCGGCTTTTCATCCTGGACAGGTACTGCTTCCTTCACTGTCATTTATGTTTCCCTATTGCTGGTACTTATAGATTTTTCGCAATGGCATTGGTTTGGCACGCGTCGCTTTATGCTCAGCCAGCCTGACCAAAGGTGGGTACACAATTTTCTATCTGCAGAAAGCTTAGCTTGCTGGCGTAATCTGCATGGGGATTTATAGGGCGTTTGTCACAGAACACCTCGTTTCGCTCAGCTCAACGAGGTGTCTGTTGTCATCGCAGCTCATTACGGAAAATCTTATTTTTAGAGTTTATGCTGCTGTCTGGGTTCTCTCATTTAGCTATTATTGGCACCGTTTATCCTTTCGGCACATTGGATAACAACTTCCGTTGTGGGCTTACCTGGTTTTACAACAAACTCTTGGCGAACGTCTCGGTAACCTTCTCTGGTACCAATGGCGATGTAGCGCCCAGGTTTCAGCGCGATTTCTCTCTGGTCAAAATTACCTAATTTCCCTACATGGTAAATGGTGACACTGGTGGTTCGATCCGACTTGAATTTAACCGGTAAGGGGATCAGGGCTTGTGTCAGGGCATTTTCAAGGTCTTCAATTTGTCTTTGCAGCCTTGGGGTTTTAGTATTGAGTTTGCGAGCGTCTGTTAGTACTTGTCGGGCAAAATAGTTCCTTTTACCTTCGCCAAGGGTTAATGGGTCTTGAATTAAGTCTTTTAACTGGTCATCCAGCTTTGCTCTGGCAGCAGCTCTAGCCTTGCCTGTTATTGCGTCCACCAGGCTAGAGTCCTTCTTGACCAGATCTGTATAACTTTTTAGGGCTCTGTGCCATTCTTCCTTGGTTTCTTCCATGCGGGCTTGTTGGAGGAGTTTTTCTATCTGCACTCTGTCAGCTTCATTTTGTGCTTGTGCTAAGCCGATATCGGGGGCTTTTGCTGTTGGCTTTAAGTTCTTTGCTCGATGAAAATAGGATTTTGCCGATTCAAATTTTTCTTCGGCAATTGCACCGTAGCCAGATGACATCGCGCTTTGATAATCCCTTTCTGTAATTGCACCCTCAACCTTTGCCAATAGATCCTGAGCATCGGCAGTTTCTGAGTCGATCGCGAGAGATTTCTTGAGCTGTTCCTGAGCCAAATCCAATTTGGCTTGTTTAAATGCCTTTGTTCCTTGAGTTAAGTGCCACCAAGCGAGGGGGAGTTTGTCGGCTCGCTCAATACCCTTAAGGCCTCTGGGATGGTTATTGGATATGGTTAATACCATCTTGAAAGCATCGCTGGCGGAATCCTTATCTCCCTGACTCAGAGCTCGATTACCTTCACTAATATACGTTTCAATACGCTCGGGAATACTATCTTTCAGGTATTCTAATGCCTGGAGTGATTCCCGGTATTTTTCGAGCGCTGCCATAAAATTGCGTTTGCGATAAATTTCATCAGCTTTTAGAGCCAAGTCTTCAGCAGAGTAGAATTCTTCAAAAGCCCATACTTCTACCTTTCGATCTTTGAGCTCTTCTTTGATTTCAAGAATTTCCTGGAGAACCTTTTGAACCTCCCTGCGCTGCTGCATTATTTCTGCATTGCTATAAGGAGATTTTTGGTTGCTCTCTACAGCTGCGCTGTTTCCAGACTGTACGGAGACAATTGTATCGGCTGAACGCTTTGGTGGTTTTACAACTTGAGGAAGCCCCCAAAATACACCGACCAGTGCGCTTACCATTATCACCCCAAGAACGGCGGGCCAGTAGGACCTTTGCTCCCGTTGATGAATAGCATTGGCAGTCGTTGACTTAGGGGATTTAGAGCTTTCCTCTCCGCCGAATGTGAATTCTGCGGGCTCTATATGAACTGTATCTTCCTTGGAGTTATCGCGGTGCTGCATAGTGATTCCGCCGTGTTATTCAATGACCCAGTGAAGATGTTGGGTATTCAGTAATAACTAATCACATTGATTAGCGTGCTTTTTGGGTACCTCTAACGTAATTTAAATGCTGTTACTGACTGCGCCAGTTTCGGCTTCATAGATTTCCTTTAGAATTTCCCGCCATTGCCGATACTGATTTTCAACAGTACCTGTGAGGGTAATAGTGCGATCTTCCAGCTCAACAATTTGCGGTTCTACCTCTGCCTCAATGGAGTCTCCTAATTCTTGCAGAGCTTCCAAATGCATCTTGGCATCGGATTTTCGGTCAAATGCACTTTTAACAAGATAGCCCCCGGCACCGATTCCAACCTGCCCAGCTGCCTGAGCGCTTCCAGTGCCAGCGCCAGCAGCTGCGATACCTCCAATAATGGCTGCTGCTCCCATAATTGTGTGATTGCGGGCTTTGCGCTTTAACTCTCGCATCTCCCTTACTTCTTCATAGCTGCGGGCTCGCCATTCCTGATAGGGAACTTCCATACTTTTGGCGAAGGTGCCGTAGTACTCCTGCAGAGTGTCGACAAACAGATAATCCCTTTCCCGTATTTTTCTTACCCTCTGCAACATGGGGTCATTCTCTGCGGGTAAAGCACTTAAAAAATAGACACCCTCAGCACTTTGAGTTAAATAGCGATTGAATGCCTGGGGAGAAAAATCCCGTGCAAACCGCATCTCAGAAATTGTGCGCAGCTCTACGATTTGCTGATTTGAAAGCTTTTGTCGGTAATTCAGCATATCGTTAGCAATACGGTTATAGATTCCCTGAAAAGCATCTCCTTCAGTAGGGTGCTTTCGGTCGTAGGCATAGTGGGATGCGTTCTCTGAATACTGCTTGGTAAACCACAACTGCCCCCGGGAATCGGATACGGTGATTTCCACCGTCAGCTTTTCTCCATCAGATTGCAAAATACGCCCGGATACGGTCACATCAATATTGGTGCGGCTCGATGGAATAACCCTTACAGCTCCCCACCCCAGGCTGGACTGCAATGAATCGGCAAGTGTGACAGCCATATAGCGGGATTCAGCTTGACGAAGCTCGGGAAAAACAAGCTCATCTTCATCTGCTTGTGCTGTATCGAGACCTGGATTGAATTGAATAACGCCGACATCCAGCAGTCTCTCTTCGGGAACATTGTTATCTTCGATTGTTAGCGGAGTAAATGCGGTAGTTCTGACTTCGGTAGTGGTACAACCATTGATAACAACAAGAGTTAGTAAAAATGCTGCGACTCTTGTTATGAACTGATACTTAACCGGTCGGGTTTTTTGGTTGGTCGACATATCGGCGTTCTCCAAGACTACTGCGTTGCACTTTTATACTTGCGATACTCTTCCCAAAGCTTTTCGCGCAATTCGGGGTCAGTCTCGCGTGTGGCAGCTTCACGAATCTGTCGAGCTACGACGTCATCATCTGTACCACTGGGTATATCGGCGGGCACAACTGCCTGTGAACCACCGTGATTAAAATCACCTTTACGTCCAGAGGCGGGCAGTCCGGGACCGGTTATTTGTCCACTGGAGTTATTATTTTTGGGGCCGTTACCTGATGTTGGGCCTGCATTGGGGGGAGGTGGAATTTCGGCTTCTGCAGATTGAATTAAGTCTTCTAGGGATTCCCCTGCTGGTGGTGCCTCATCCATCGCCTCTTCTTTATTTTCTTCGGAGGCTGACCCCGGTCTGTTTCTTACAAAGTCACGCTCCCGCAAAATCATGCCGTCATAGCTGACCATAGTGGATTCAAACTGGCCCTCAAGTTCTGCAACGCGATCTGCCGATGAAGTGGGAGCTTCATTGGGGGCACTACCGGAACGTGGCGAACCACCGCCGGGTTGCCCAGAAGCTGAACTGCTGGCAGGCGCGCCGCTGGCCTCTGAGTTACTACTGGATGAGCTGCTGCTAGAAGCTGAGCTACTAGATGATGCGCTGGAAGACGAAGATGATTGCTCCTCCTCAGAAAAATCAATTTCTTCGGGAGGCGTTCCATCTTCACCAGACGAAGGATCAGTAGGTTTCTCTCCATTTTGGCTGGTTTGTTCGGGATCCGTATAAATTGGTGTCGATGGATCATTTGAACCGTTTGGGTCCGGCATTTGATCCCCAGGTGAACTTTGATCCCTCGATTCTGATCCGCTACTTCCACTACTGGAGGGCTGGCTCTGTTCTGATCTCGCTGTAGGCATATTCGCACTGGGCTGGCTGGAAGAGCTGCTACTAGGCTGCCCACTGCTCGAAGCCGTTGATTGGCCAGGTCTTTGCGAACTACTGCTGCTACTAGATTGCGATTGTGATTGCGATGCAGAACTGGAAGATGAACTGGAGGATGGTAGAGATGGCATTGCTGGTGGCTGTGACTGAGTTTGTTGGCTCTTGCACCCACCGGTTAAGATCGCCGCCAAAGCAATTGGTACCAGTACATTTGACAAACAGCTGTGGCGGTGAATTTTTTCTACCGCTGCTCGAGGTGTCATCTCTTTCTCTCCTAGACTGTTTGCCGGTGTGACCGCGTGAGACACATGAAGTGTTTTTCCGGTACTAGCAAATGCTCAATGTGGAACTTTAAAAATAGTTGTTATTTGATTATTTGCGTAGATTCCACATCGAGCTGGTGTCAGTGGTGATAGGTTTCTCAGTCGAATATAAAGCGTTGCACAATTCCGCGGGTTTCCACCGCCTCTCCATCTTCAAACCTTGGTCTGAATTTAGCGCGTTTTAGAATGTTTCTAACTTTTGAGCGGATCTTTACTTTATCTGAAGGGTAAGCCCTGAGTATTTTTATATTCCTCGCCTTGCCAAAAGCCGTGACATCATAGGAGACCGTAATCCGGGAATTGGCTAGGGCTTTGCTGTCCGACTCCAAAACGGGGAGCGCGGGTAAAGCCACAGGCCGTCCAAATATGTCCTCAATTTCATCGTTAGAGGCACCGTTATCCCAAAGTGCCTTGTAGGCCTCGCCGTAGGTTTGGCGTGCGGAGTGCCACTTGTTAAACATCATGTACCAGTCGCCGAGTTCAACTTTGGCTTTGGCTGATGCTGCCGGGGGGGACTTGGGGTTTCTTTGGTAGACATCAACGATACGGGTAATGGCTTTTTTCCCGGTGTTAAAACTCTTCATCCGGTAGTGATCTAATTTGGTTCGCTGATGTGAGTCGGGGCCACTACCACCAAAGCTGGCGTTAACAAAAACTGGAGAGTTGGGTTCACCCTTATAGGTGGCCAGATAATAGTTAGTTGCTTTTAATCCGCGCAGGGCATCAACAAGGCGAAGGTCGGTGGAGCCAAAGTTTTTTGTAATAATATCTACCGCCAAACTGTAAAGATTGGTTGCACTAATTAGATGCTCAAATAGCGTGTCCCCTTTTTCCTCCACATAAGCCTGTAAATGCCAACGACTCAAGTTGTTGATTACTGGCAGCATACGGGGGTCTTTTTCGCCGTAATTTTTCTGGTAGAGCCAGTAGAGGTACTGCTGGTTGTCGTTAGCTTCTTCCCACTGATTGAGCGCTATTTGACTCTCGATCAAGCGCTTGATCATAGGGATTTGGCTTAGTGAATAGAGCCCCTCATTGACTCTGCTAATCAGCATTGCACGACGAAATTCAGTGACAGCCTGCTCATGATCGCCAGCTTTCTGTAATGCGGTAGCCAGCCCCAAAAGCTGTTCATCAATACCGGCGCCATAAGCACCATATTGGGCTTCGAGCTCCTCTATACGTTCACGGTAATTTTCTACAGCCTCGGAGGGCCTTAGCTGTCGAGGTGTTTTCTTGAGTGGTTTCGAGGCGGCTTCAATAAAGGCTTTTGGAGGTGCATTAGTTTGGACTGCCACAGGTGCGCCATCGTCGGCCAGGGCGCCATTACACAGCAGTGCTGTGGCTGTAAACATCAAGCCGATAGCAAAGGAATTGCTGGTATCTATCTGTGTCACGATTGAACCACTTCCGTTTCATATTTGGCTTCACCGAATACCAAACAGCTGAGGTTGGAACCTGCACCTGTCAGTTTTCGGGTCTTATTTCCGCTCGCCCACTGCAACAGCGAATACGGCGGAAGTTCTCTCCTGAATGTGGTTCTCTCGACCCTGAGCGCATTGAGGGGGTATCCTCAAGCTCACAGTGACGGCGCGACTGGATGCTTATAAATGCCTGCCTGGCCGCGTATTAGTCAGTATAGCTAGCACTATGTGCCAAGAAGGAAGCTGCGGCGGGTACTTCAGCCACTTAATGCCCATTGCGCCAGCATGCCTGTGACCACCCTTTTGGTTTAGCAGTTGGGAGTGCAAATTAGGGGTGAGGGACTGTAAGTAGATGCCAAAAATTTGTTGATTACGTCCGATATCGCGACTTGGCAGCGAAGTGTAGCGAGTGGCTTGGTTGGCGCTGGTGCCACATCAGGATGGCGGAAGCTAAATAGGTGGATCATCGTCCTAACAAGTATGCTGAATTTGGGGTTAGATTACTGCTGTTGCTGTATCAGAGGTTGATCTATTTGGATTGCAGCGTAACAAGCGCCATAATCAGCTGATTCGAATTCAGAGGAGAGCTCAGTGAGTATCTATATCGATCCAGAGATCGCGGTAAGCCTTCGGGGCTATGAAGCACCCGAGAAGCTGGGCTTTGGAACCGCCATGGCCCCAGTAATGTTTCGCGCCATTTGGCAGGATGGTTGCTGGAGTAGTGGAGAGTTGATCCCCTATGCGCCTCTGACCGTCGACCCTGCTGCTAAGGTACTTCACTACGCGCAGTCATGCTTTGAAGGAATGAAGGCCTATCGAACTTCCGAGGGGGGAGCTGCACTGTTCCGGCCCGAAATGAATGCTGCACGAATGGCATATTCAGCGAAGCGCTTATGTATGCCTCCGGTTCCTGAGTCCCTGTTCCTGGATGGCGTTCGTGTTGTGACTGCTTACTGCGCTGGCCTGCTCCCGAGCAACAGCGGTGAGTCCCTGTACCTGCGTCCTTTCCTAATGGGAACCCAGCCGGACCTAACGGTTTCAGCCAGTAATGCCTATGAATTTTATGTAATAGCTAGTCCCTCGGAAGCCTACCATTCCGGCAATATGCGTTTGTGGGTTGAGAGAGAAGATGCTCGAGCTGCAGTAGGGGGAACTGGGGATGCTAAGGTTGGCGGAAATTATGCCAGTTCTCTACTTAGTATCGGCCGCCTTAAAGAGCGAGGTTATGATCAGTCGCTTTGGTTGAGCCCCTCTAATCGGCAGAGTATCGATGAGCTGTCAGGGATGAATTTTTTTGCGGTCATTGATGGCGCTATATATACCCCAGCGTTGAACGGCTCAATTCTCGAAGGCATCACCCGATATTCTCTGATCCAGCTTGCGGAGGGATTGGGGTACAAGGTTGTTGAGCGGGCGATCCCCATTGATGAACTGTTAGAGCAGGTAGCTTCTGGAGACTGTAGCGAAGCTTTTGCTTGTGGTACTGCTGCAATAATCAGTCCTATCAGCGTAATCGGTGATGGCGATAAGGAGTACGAACTAGCCGATGCCCCAGGTCCTGTTGCAGAGCGTTTGCGACAAGCACTGCTGGATATTCAGGAGGGGCGTTCTGAGGATGCTTACGGGTGGATGCACTCTGTTGAGCCTGTAGTTTAAGTACTAAATCTTCGTACCCGGGCAGTCTCCAAGGCTGCCTGGGTCTAGTAACCAGCTTTTCCCCACCGTAAATCCTGCTTTATCCTTCGCGGGTTTTTTTGTAGCAGTGTTTTCTATTTACTTGTTTCCAAGCGAAACGCTCGCGTAAATATTCCCGCCAATTTAATTGAGTTTGTTGACTTGTGCGACCTTAACACCTAAAAGTGAAGGGGTTAAATAAGAAATAAATTGGAGCTTGAGAGTGGCCTGATTGCGGTACACCTCATTTTGACCAGCAGTTCCAAGATCAATTTGAGCTAATAGGTCTCGCTTATAGTTCCTTGCACAGTCGAGGATAACGAGATGTTGACCCATATGCTTGGCCTTATGCTGCAACCACGTAGACAGTGGCAGCTTATTGGCAGTCTCTCTGAACGTAATCTGCGTAGACAGGTTCCTTATGTCATCGTTCTGGCATTACTTCCTGCAGCTGCGTGGTATTTTGGCACGACACAAGTTGGCTGGACGATTGGCACTGGTGCCCCGGTGAGAATTACGGGACAAAGTGCTTTGGAATTGGTCGCCGTATTTTATTGCACAATGGTTTTGGCTGTCACGGCTATTGGTTATTTCATCCATTGGATGGCCAAGACTTACGGAGCTGAAACTCACCCCCTTAAAGGCGTTGTTGTAGCGGGTTTCACTGCCACGCCTATTTTTATTGTGGGTATTGCAGGGATTTACCCTGTGTTGTGGTTGGACATACTGCTCGCAACTCTGGCGGTTGCTTACGCCGTCTATCTGCTTTATTTGGGAATTCCTATTGTGATGGGTGTTTCTGAAGAGCGTGGCTTCCTTTTTGCCAGTGCAATTATTACGGTGTCACTCGTCATGGCAGTCATTATTATGGTTGCTACAGTTCTATTCTGGAGTTATGTATCCGCACCGGTCTTTTACTCCTCTTGAGTAGTTTGGGCTCGTAGCTATCACTAGATGAAATGTCGTTTCAGGCATTTTCGCCAGGAGATTTAGGGCTGTTGTTGTGGTGGGGATACAAGCTATCGACGTCGTACCCGGTGAAGGGGCTCATATTCACGGGTACGGCGAAGTCTCTTCTATCCTGGCTGTAACGACAATGCGTAAAGTAAATGACCGCCTTTCGGGGTTTCTCGAAGAATTCAACAGCTCTATGAAAGAGCTCTACTCGAAGGGCTTTGAGTTCAACCCCATCAATGTTCGGGAATCGACCACAAAGTTTATAGATAAGTATGTGACCGATATTCCAGATGTTGCCTCGGTACAAGATGGCATTATCTATGCCTCTGGATATGACGTACCTGTAAGAGTCTTTGTCCCCTATCCCGATGAAGTTCTACCTGTTCTTGTCTATTTTCATGGCGGTGGTCATGTAGCTGGAAACGTTTATTCATTTGACCCGATTTGCAGAAAGATTGCCCGGGAGACTCGACATATTGTTGTTGCGCCTGAGTACCGGTTGGCCCCTGAGAATCGCTATCCGAGCGCAGTAACAGATTGCTATGCCGCAGTTGTTGGGGTTTGGGCGGCACTGAATAGATTGGGCTTATATTATCAACCGAGTTTGTCTGTCGCTGGGGACTCTGCAGGTGGCGCTCTGGCCGCCACAATGTCTCACCTGGCTCAATTTGACTACAGCGTTAAGATTAAAAAGCAGGTTTTAATTTATCCGGTTCTCGATTACACCATGCATTTACGGTCCCATGAAGAGAATGCGGTAGGCTATTTTTTAGAGGCACGAAAATCAATTTGGTACTTGGGGCAATATTTTGCTGAGGGGCAGTGTAGAAAAAAAGCATCCCCTCTTTTTATGGATTTTACGGCAGCTCTTCCTGAAACCTTAGTTTTTACCGTGGAGTTTTGCCCGCACCGGGATACTGGGGATATTTACTACCGGAAAGTGGAAGAGGTGGGTGTTAGGTCTGAAAATGTTCATTTTTCCGATATGATTCATCCATTTTTGATTCTTGAAGATTTAGTGAAAGGGGAGTGCGCAAAAGTTTATGCCGGCATGAATAGTTTCCTGAATGACTAAACTTACGGCTTTCCTTTTGTAATTGAGTACTGGTAAGATAATTTATACCCGTTATCAAACTCTAGTATTTCTTCTGAATTTATTGATCTTTCGATCACTATCTCCGCTATTGATTTAATAACTTGTTTAGGTTCTGCGTCCATGCAATGTATGCTCATGGAGTTAATGGCTATGTCAGCGCTAATTACCCGGTGTTCAACAACCTGAATGAGCAGCTGCTTATCACTTTGGTAGAGCTTGAAACCAGGCCCCTCCGTCATCCATTTTTTGTACTTTGTAGCGCCCCACGGCCCTTTGCACTTTATTGCTTGATATTGAGTTGATGATATTTTGATATAGATAGGCTCGCTTCCTTTGATATCTGTACTTTTATCGATAGGTTGTTCTGTGTAGAGGTTTGATCCATTAGGAGCAGAAATCTGTATCGCTATCATTTCGGCAGCAGCGTCAAGCGAGCAGAATACGTAAATAAGAAAACATAAAAACTGATATTTTTTGATTGAAGTGCTGACCATCTTGATTTCAATAAGTGGTTTTTGTTTTTGGGAGTATGGCGCTTAAATGCATTTCTAGGGTTGTCTTTTGTATTAATAATAGCGCCTTGATAACGAGGTGTTGGTTGGATAGTATCAAAGTGTGTATTTAGTCCTGTTTTCACCTTTAAATTGGTACGGAAGTACCAATTTGAGGTTTTAGTAGCTCAATTGACAATAATTTATATAAAAGGTGTGGCTATGAAGACTTTAGCGTATATGGGAGTAATTCTGGCTTTAATAGTATCCGTTGGATGTTCTGAACGGCCTGAATCCAGAGTTGAGGACAGTTCCAATAAGGTTGATTTTCAAAAGCAACTATTAAAAAAACTGATATCTGCAAAGACCGGGGATGTTATTACTATTCCTGAGGGTAAATTCCATATTAATCGTAGTTTATCCCTGAATATTGATGGGGTAACGCTACGTGGAGCTGGCATGGATAAATCTGTCCTCTCCTTTGAGGGGCAAATTCAGGGTGCTGAGGGGATATTAGTTAATGCCAGTAACTTTACTATTGAGGGATTGGCTATTGAGGATACCATAGGCGATGCCCTGAAAATTAATGAAGGCAAAAACATTATCATCAGGGATGTTCGTGTTGAATGGACCAATGGCCCGTCTACCCAGAATGGTGCCTATGGTATTTATCCTGTACAGACTGAAAATACTTTAATCGATGGTGTGGTAGCTATTGGTGCTTCAGATGCAGGGATTTATGTCGGTCAGTCGCGGAATGTTATTGTTCGTAATAGCCGTGCAGAATTTAATGTGGCGGGTATTGAGGTAGAGAATACGATCGGTGCAGATGTTTACAACAATATTGCTGTGAATAATACTGGGGGAATTCTTGTTTTTAATATGCCTAATCTTCCGCAGCCAGGGCACAGTACACGTATCTACAATAACCAGATAAAGAATAATAATACTAAAAATTTTGGTCATGAGGGCACGCCAGTTGCTGCCGTGCCAGCAGGGTCTGGGGTGGTTATTAACTCGAATGATCGGGTGGAGATTTTTGAAAATGATATTTCTGATAATGATACTGCTAACATATTGATCAGCAGCTATTTTACGGCTGGATACTATAGTGATAAGTCTACGCAGTCTGATTTTGACCCATACCCAGAGGGGATCTATATCTATGCCAATAACTTTTCTGGCGGTGGTACATCGCCAGATCATCTTAAGTTAAAAGCTCTGAAGTTAGCTATGTTTGGAATATCAGGTGCATTGCCGGATATTCTTTGGGATGGGGTTGTTGATCAAAGTAAACTGGTGGATGGTCAAATACCTGAAGCATTAAAGTTATGTGTTGATAACGAGCCTGCAGGAATTCTCAATATAGATTTTGGAAATGAGTATAAGAATATATCTACAGATATAACACCTCATCAGTGTCATTTGGAAAAGCTTGCCAAAGTAGTTTTAGATTTTGATTCAAAGCTGGAAAATGAAGACCATTTGGCAGTGATAGAGGTAGCTAATGAAGAATAACAATCAAATAAGTAGGAAGCTTATCTATTCTATTTGGAGCCTTGTATTACTGATTGGCCTTGTGGGATGTGATTCATACAAAAAGGATGTTCATTTATTCCCGGCAGAAGAGGTGCCCGAAAATCTCAGTGCATGGAATTTATTGAGACTGGAGAAAGGTGTGCTCTTCCCTGCGGAAAGAGCATTACCCTACGATTTAAATACGGGTTTATTTACCGATTATGCTCATAAGTTCAGAACCATCTGGCTGCCTAAGGGGGCGTTTGTAACCTACGGAGAAGAACAGTTTAATTACCCTGTCGGAACTATCTTAAGCAAGACATTTTACTATCCACAGGAGAGTAGTGGTGTAGTTCGCCGTACCGATGACTTCTCTGCGGATTATGTTGAGGGGCGCTTTGGGCAGGCACTTGATTTAAATCGAGTCCGTCTCGTTGAGACGCGGCTTTTAATCCGCAGGAAGGAAAATTGGCAGGCGCTGCCCTATGTCTGGAATAAAGAGCAGACTGAGGCAACTCTTGAGATTGCTGGAGATGTGAAAAATTTTCAGTTGGTTGGCCTGAACGGACAACAGGAAAACCTTAGTTATGTAGTACCTGACGCCAATCAATGTGCTGGTTGCCATGCAGAAAAGTTTACTGAAAAAGCCATTTCTCCTCTCGGCCCAAAAGCTCGACATCTGAATAAAGACTATCCCTACGGTAGCGGAGTAGAGAATCAATTGCTGTTTTGGAAGAAGGCCGGCTATTTACGTGGGCTGCCTGATCTGAAAAGTTTGCCGAGAAATGCCAATATTTACGATGCGACTGTGTCGCTGGAGGATCGTGCCAGGGCTTATTTGGATATCAATTGTGGCCACTGTCACAATCCCACTGGGCCGGCAGATACCTCGGGGCTTATGTTGCATCATGGCGAAACTGATTGGCGCAAACTTGGGCTATGTAAACCGCCTATTGCTGCGGGTACAGGGAGTGGAGGGCATTTATTCGCAATAGTACCGGGAGAGCCTGAAAATTCTATTTTGAATTTTCGTGTAGAGTCTACCGCACCTGGGGCCATGATGCCTGAATTAGGTAGAAGCATGGTGCATACAGAGGGCGTTGAATTACTAAAGCAGTGGGTAAGCTCCCTACCGGGAAGCTGCACTTAATCTTTATTGGAAGCTATCTGGAAAGAGCTATATGAAGAGGAGTTGGGTATGGAGGGGACAACTCCATACCCGTTTCCTGGAGACGAGTAATTCAGAAAGATTCAGCCGTATGCTGCAGTTTCAGCAACAACTGTTGCCGCTGGAATTAATCCGTTGATCATCAAGGTGACGGTGCGTTCCAGCAGCGGCGAGTCGATGGCAATAGCACCGCTCAAAATTTCATACTCAAGGTTCAGGATCGTACCGTGAGCAATTTGTGCAGCCGCTTCAGAATCAGCCAGACCCAGTAATTGGAAGAATTCCTTAATCATTGACTCTCTGGCGTGATTGGCCATCCGCACCGCGCGGGTCAGCTGCTCATTGCGAAGCGCTTCATTGCGGAATGCCAGTTCAACCAATCTGCGATCCCGGTCTTCAGCCTGGGTGCGGACATGAGTAAGAATAAAACGGGTCAATTGTTGAATCAGCAGTTTACGACTGCTATGTGACGCCCGCTCTTGTGCGGATAAATTCCGTGCCGCACTAAAACTCTCTTCATGCAGTTGGCGTGTAGCCTCGAGTCCTTGCTCAACAAAATAAGTAAATGAATCGCTGATCAGGTCATTCAGGTCTTTGAAATAATAAGTAGTAGCCGCGAGAGGAACGTTAGCTTCGCGGGCGACTGCACGGTGCCTGATGCCGCGGATACCTTCTTTAACGATCAGTCTCAGGGTGGCCTCTAGAATCGCCTTGCGCCGCAGACGGCTATCTGCGCGTTGGGCCCGGCGGCCGTGGTAGACCAATTCAGACTTTCCAGTGTCTACAGTCATAGCATTATCCCTGTCTTATTGCGTTGGCGCCGATAGCAAGGTGAAGCTGGTCGGCCGTGCCATTCTAGCCAAACAAAATTAAAAAAAGGGAATAATGCTATTACATTCGATTACACGAATATTGCACTGGTACAGCGCAATTAATGTAAAAAAGTGGGGATTTGATGATGTATCTCATCATACTGAAAAAGTGAAAGATGAAAAATCCGCAAGATACAGATTAGTGAGGGGTTCACATTTTGGCTTTTGGTGAAAAAGTTAAGTTCTGCAATCGATTGGCAGGACAAATAGCCATTCAATTGCAGAATTAAATTGGTTAGCTGCTGCTTATCTTAAGAAATTTTTCCGGTAACACGTACGCGCTTTGAGCCTGGAATGATCTTAACTTTCTGGCTTTTATGTCTCTCAATACCGATATCAATGGCGTTTTTTGCTGCGATCAATAAGCCGGCGACAAGGAATGCACCGGGAGGAAGCACGGCAACAAGAACGCCTGGATAGTCACTGCCAAAAATTGAAATACCCCAATCTTTTGCCATTGGACCAAATAACAAGTCCATATCTGAAAATAGCGTGCCTTGGCCAAGAATTTCTCTGACTGCGCCAATGGCGATGAGTACTGCAGTGAAACCTATACCCATCATAAATCCATCTGCCAGGGACGGAAGTACGGGGTTTTTACTGGCAAAAGCATCTGCTCGCCCGAGGATCGCACAGTTGGTTACGATTAGCGGGATAAAAATACCTAGCACCAAGTAAAGCTCGTAGGTATAAGCCTTCATCAATAGCTCAACGCAGGTAACGAAGGTGGCGATGATCATAACGGAGGCTGGTAAACGGACAGTATCCGGAATTTGTCGTCGGATCAGGGAGACCGCAAGGTTGGAGCAGGTGAGAACTCCGGTAGTGGCTAAGCCGAGGCCGATGCCGTTCACTACGGAACCGGTGACCGCTAGCAGGGGACAGAGGCCAAGCAATTGCACCAGCGCGGGGTTATTTTTCCACAGCCCATTTTGGGCGATCTCTGTGTAGCCGGGAGTTGCCATCAGTTCTGCTCCTCAACCGCCGCAGGTACTTGTTCCGAGTCGATTTCAGAGTTCTCAATCTCTACCGCTCGCTTGGACATTGGCGCATTAAATATTTGTTCGTGGTGCTGGGCTACAAACTCAAGCACCTGGTGCACTTCATTGACGACAGCGCGAGGAGTAATTGTTGCGCCAGTAAATTCATCAAAAACACCGCCATCCTTTTGTACTTTCCAATCGGCTGAAGGCGGATTTTTTAGTGACAGGCCGTCAAACTGGAGCACCCAGTTACTTTTTTTTAGCTCGACTTTATCGCCCAGCCCCGGAGTTTCTGTGTGGCTTGTTACCCTGACGCCAGCAATGGTGCCATCGCGATTCACACCAACGAGTATTTTTATTGGGCCGGAATATCCATCTGGTGTGACTGCGGGCACAATGACTGCGGAGACTTTTCCGTCCTCTTCCCGCGCGAGATTGATATCTCCACCTTGTTGCAGGCCTAGCTGATTCCAGTAAGGTTTTGGAATTGGATAGGTGTCTACCAACATGTCATTACTGTGGCGTTCCAATGGAATAATTTCCAGTAGCGCTTTCGCCGAAGCTTCCCGGATAGCTCTCTCAATCGGCTCTTTAGTCGTAATCTGGGTCACTGCGAGTGTACCTGCAGTGACCAGGGCGATAAGAGTGAGAACAGCGGCATTGGAGGCCATTGACTGTTTAAGCATCAGCTCTCCTCCAGGTCGGTAGCGCGTCGGGAGCCCTTGTGGCCATAGGTCCGTGGAAGCGTGTAGTTATCAATGGTTGGTGTTGCAAAGTTCATCAGCAATACAGCAAAAGCCACCGCATCGGGGTAAGTGCCCCAGGCCCGGATTACATAAGTGAGCAGCCCCACACCGGCCCCAAAAATCAGGCGGCCCCGGTTACTGGTGGCACCGCTGACAGGGTCGGTAATAATAAAGAAGGCCCCAAACATGGTGGCTCCAGAAAATAAATGCAGTACGGGGGATCCCTCTGACAAGGAACTGCCGCTGTCGTAGAAAAACAGGGAAATCAGAGTGAGGGTGGCGAGCATGGCAACCGGTGCATGCCAGGTAATAATGCCGCGAAATAATAAGAACAGCCCACCTAACAGGAATCCGAAGCTGACGGTTTCCCAACCGACTCCAGCAAATGTGCCTTTATTGAGGACCGGCTCCATTTCATAGAGCTGGGAGAGAAGCACTGACTCATTTAATCGCACGATTTCCAGCGGTGTAGCGCGGGTAAAACCATCGACATTGTAGCTACCGATTACCAGAGAGAAGGCTTCCTCCAGGCTGGGTGTCCCGCCGATAACCTCTGCAGCTCCCACCCAGCGGGTCATATCTACCGGGAAACTAATCAGCAGGACAACATAGCCCACCATTGCGGGGTTAAATGGGTTGTACCCCATACCGCCATAAAGATGCTTGGCCAGGACAATAGCCACCGCAGTGCCCACTATCGGCAGCCACCAAGCACAGTAGGCCGGAAGCGCGATACCGAGCAGCAGTGCAGTTACAAAAGCACTGCAATCCCGCAGATAGAATGCTGCCGGCCTGCCGCGTAATCTCATTACCGCTGCTTCACACAGAAGCGCTGTGATTGTGCACAGGGCAATATTGATCAGTACTCCGATACCGAAATAAATCACCATCGCCAGCACACCGGGTATGGTAGCCGCGGCGACTTGTAGCATGACTTTAGTGGTGTCATTGCCGGAACGGGCGTGAGGGGAGGTGGCGCGCATCAGAGACATTATTGCTTTCCGTCCTGTGCTGCTTGTTGTTCGCGCATTTTGTCTTCCAGTTTCTTTTGTAGCTTCTCCAGGGCACTTTCGAATGCGTCCAGATTGGCATCATCTTCATCCCGAGCCTTTTGCAGGCGAGTCTCAGCTTTGGCGACGCGCTTGCGCAGTGCTTCGATATCTGCAGCAAGTCTGTCGGCGTCACTCATCTGGGCCCGCGCCTCTGCGGAGGCACGGGCTTTGGTAATTGCCCGCACAGCTGCATTGGTTTCTTCCTGGTTGGGCTCCCGGGTGGTATCCCTATCGGCGCGTCGTTCGGCAAGGGTCAACTTGTGTTGTGCTTCCTGCAATTTCACTTCAGCAGCTTTGAGTTGCGCTGCCAATTGGTCGCGCTGGCTCTCATCGGCAGCTTCCAGTTTATTGCGGATGCGTTCCACCCGGCTCCCGGCACTGGAAAAAGTACGCTGGGCGCGGGCCAAAAGCTGCTTAGGATCCTCCTGGCGGGACTTAACTCGCGCCAGGGCGGCGGCGACAACATCTGCTTCCTGCTTCTCAGCTTTGGCAGTCGGAGATTCAGGGTTTTGTTCCCTTTGCTGGCGAGCTTGTTCAGCGGCTTTGCGCCGGGCTTCGCGTTTCGCTTCTTTCTCTTTTTCAGCTTTTTCAAGACGCAACTTGCGGAATTCGAAACGATCGCGTGCGCGATCGGACTTTTCTTTTTCCGCTTCAGCAGTGCGAATTGCACCTTTGGCAGCGCGGTAGTACTGAACCAGGGGAATCGTACTGGGGCAGACGTAAGAGCAGGCACCGCACTCGATACAGTCAAACAGGTTATAGGCCTGTAACTTCTCCCGTTCGTCGGCGCGGGCATACCAATAGAGTTGTTGCGGCAGCAGGGAAGCCGGGCATGCCTCTGCGCAAAAACCGCAGCGAATACAAGCTTGGGCCACCGGTGCTGGCGGTAGCTCCTCACGGGTCGGTACCAGCAGGCAGTTGGTGGTTTTTACGATCGGAGCGCGTTGATCGTCAATCGTATAACCCATCATCGGACCGCCGATGATCACCTTTTGCATCAGGCCCCGATGGACACCGTGGTATTTGAGGATATGTTCTATGGGAGTGCCGATAGGTACATCGATATTGCGCTGCTGCTCCAGCGCTTTGCCGACAACAGTCGTCACTCGGCTGATCAGGGGTTCGCCAAACCGAATCGCGCGATATACCGCGCGAGCAGTGCCGACATTCTGGCATACAATCCCCACGTTAGCCGGTAGCCCTTTGTTGGGCACTTCTCGGCCGGTAAGGATTTGAATCAGCTGTTTTTCGCCGCCGGACGGATACTTTGTGGGGAATACCACGATATCGAATCGAGTGCCTTCGACAGCTTTGCGCATCGCGCGGATAGCTTTGGGCTTATTGTCTTCGATACCAATCAATACCCGTTCGGGTTGGTCGAGGATATGGGCAAGAATTTCCACGCCGGCAATAATTTCGTCGGCACGCTCCCGCATAAGCATATCGTCGGCAGTAATATAGGGTTCACACTCTGTGCCATTGATAATCAAAGTATCAATTTCGGCGCCGCCGTGAGGGTCTAGCTTCACAGCGGTTGGAAACCCTGCACCGCCCATGCCGGCAATACCGCAGTCGCGGATCTTGTCCAGAAGCTCTATCGGTGAAACCTGAAGGTAATCTTCGCAGGGGGTGAGATCGCACCAGGCATCGTCGCCGTCTGTGCGAATGACAATGCAGTCCTCCAGCAGACCCGAAGGGTGTGGCACTGGATAGGGTTCAATGGCCATAACCCTGCCGGAGCTGGGAGCATGCACTGGACAGCTAATGAAACCGTCGGCCTCGGCAATCTTTTGTCCCTTTAATACCTTATCACCGAGGTTCACCAGCGGTATGGCGGTGGTACCAGAGTGCTGTAGCAGTGGTACGATCAAGTCCTCGGCGAGGGGGATCACTCCTATAGGCTCACCGGTACTCTGGTGTTTGTTCTCGGGAGGGTGCACTCCGCCGGGGAAGTCGTTGGGGCGCAGCTCGCGCGCTTTTTCACTGGCAATCAGTTGTGCCTCGCGGGCTGCGCGTCTCTCCTGAACGGCCTCTCTTTGCTTGGTCTTGCTATCTACGGGGTTCAAACCGCGCCTCCCCCGGTATGTTCTTGAATAGTGCGGCGATCGCTGGCAATCAGCACCGAGCTATCGCTGGGCTTGTGTGGATGCCAATCCTGTAAAGCGGTTTCCAGGGGAACCATATCGATACAGTCAACGGGGCAGGGTTCGACACAAAGGTCACATCCTGTGCACTCATCGGTGATCACCGTGTGCATATATTTGGCGGCGCCCGCAATGGCATCTACCGGGCAGGCTTGAATACATTTGGTGCAACCGATGCACTCCGCCTCGCGGATAAATGCCACTTTTTTTACATCTTCAACGCCGTGCTCGGCGTCCAATGGCATGGGCTCTATATCCAGCAGATTGGCCAACTCATTGATAGTGGCCTGCCCGCCGGGGGGGCACTTGTTGATGGTATCGCCGTGCACTATCGCTTCTGCATAGGGGCGACAGCCGGGGTAGCCACACTGGCCACATTGAGTCTGTGGCAATAGGGCATCGACCTGCTCAACGAGGGGGTCACCCTCCACCCGGAAGCGAACGGCGGCGAAACCCAGCAGGGCACCGAATACCAATGCCATGCCACCGAGCACCAGCAGGGGAGAAGAAATTTGTGAAATCCAGTCCAGCATTTCGAAACCCTATACCAGACCGCTAAAGCCCATAAATGCCAGCGACATCAGTCCGGCAGTGACCATACCGATTGCGGCGCCGCGAAATGGCAGCGGGACATCGGCGGCAAAGAGGCGCTCGCGCATCGAGGAAAACAAGATTAATACCAGAGAGAAACCCACTGCTGCGCCAAATCCGTAAAGAGTGGATTGTATAAAAGTATGCGCTTTCATAGTGTTCTGTAGGGCGACACCCAACACGGCACAGTTGGTAGTGATCAGCGGTAGAAAAACGCCTAACACCTTGTACATCAAGGGGCTGGTCTTCTGGATAAACATCTGCGTGAACTGTACGACAACAGCAATCACCAGAATAAATGAGATGGTGCGAAGATCTTCAATACCAAAGGGGGCCAACAGATAGGTGTTGACCAGGTATGAACAAATAGAGGCCAAAGTAAGTACAAAGGTGGTAGCGCCGGCCATACCCACAGCGGTCTCCAGTTTATTGGAAACTCCCATAAACGGGCACAGGCCGAGAAACTGCACTAACACATAATTATTGACCAAGATGGTGCTGAGCAGAATGACGGCAAATTCGGTCATAACAGGTCCGGTTAAAGCCCGAGGGCGGAGTGGCGCGAACAGCGGCAATGGCGTCGGCAGGGTTAAGGTGAGACTAGCACCTTCCTTGTGAGCACCGTCGAATGCCGCGCAGGGCGGCTATTATGGTTGAGTCGCTTGGGGGCTTCAACTCGTGAGGAGGGTGGCAGGGGAAAAGGGCCGACAAAGGGCCACCTCTGGATCAAAAGGACTCCACTTGGAGTAAAGGTGGAGGCCTTTGTGGATACTATTTGCAGTACCTTTGCCAATTTGAAACGATAGGTACAAGATGGGTAACCCAGTTTGGTACTTGGTGTTAAGCGTGGGGTAGAGGCAATACAGTATATTGACGCGGCATGCGTGTTTTTGCTTGAGAGCAACCTTAAATTCAGTTGGAGCAGTTTAATGTCGAACGAAACCTACACTCCCCCCAAGGTTTGGCAGTGGGATAAGGAAAGCGGGGGCGCTTTTGCCAGTATCAATCGGCCGGTAGCGGGTGCGACCCACGATAAAGCGCTGCCGCAGGGGCAGCACCCGATGCAGCTCTATTCTTTGGCCACGCCGAACGGGGTTAAAGCGACGGTGATGTTAGAAGAGTTATTGGAACTCGGGTTTGAGGGAGCCGAATACGATGCCCATTTAGTCCGTATCACTGAAGGAGAGCAGTTTGGCAGTGGTTTTGTAGAGGCAAACCCAAATTCCAAGATTCCGGTCTTAGTGGATCACAGCACTACGCCACCAATCCGGGTATTTGAGAGTGGCTCCATACTGCTTTACCTGGCGGAAAAGTTTAATGTCCTCTTGCCTCATACGCCCGAGCAGCGCACCGAGGCTTTGAATTGGCTCTTCTGGCAGATGGGCTCGGCCCCTTACCTGGGGGGAGGCTTTGGACACTTTTATGCCTATGCACCGGAAAAATATGAATACCCGATCAACCGATTTGCTATGGAAGTAAAGCGCCAGTTGGACGTATTGGACCAACAGCTGGCAAAGCATCCATATGTGGCGGGAAGGACTTATACCATCGCCGATATTGCGATCTGGCCCTGGTATGGGGCTCTGGTGCGCAATGAAGCTTATAGTGCGGCGGAATTTCTCGATACCCAGAGTTATAAAAATCTCAATCGTTGGGTGGGGGAAATTGCAGAGCGGCCAGCAGTAAAGCGCGGACGAATGGTCAATCGAACCTGGGGTGAGCCCAGCGAACAATTACATGAGCGCCACAGCGCCGGTGATTTTGACAATAACACCCAAGATAAAGTGACCGATAAGGATGTTGATTAATACAGGGTATTAATAGGTAAGGCTGGCACAAGGATGTGCCAGTATCTATTTTCTATGGTTATTTTCCGGTGCCCCTCTTTTTAAAAGTGGCCGTTGAATTAATATTTATATAAAGAGTAGCGTCGGCTAAAAAGCCCTCATAGACAGCATAAACTGAACCACCTGTGAGGTGCGGGGCAATTGCCATAATTTTTCCGCCGCGAAGCCGGCGATTAAAGCGAGGCCTAAAACCAATGGCAGGGGAATTCCCTGTAAACGCTGCTGAACATCTTGCTGTTGCTGATTTACGATTGCCAATACACTGAGCCGCTGTCGCTCCGTGTCTCGACTACATAGTTCGATCTGTTTATTTAAAGACTTCAGTGACATCGTTTAAAGCCTCTTTAACTTGTCGCTTGGTCTCTTCAAAACCCAGTAGGGGCACCAGCTTCTTTTGATAAACGATAGCTCCCGCCAAAATAGCGACCTGGATAAGAATAAATACCAGAAATGCCAAATAAATAGACTGGGAAAAATAGTAGGCAATCAGCCCAACGCCTCCACAGAGACTGACGATGAGGGCCGCACTTAGAGGCAGTAACATCAGTTGCAGGGCAACAATACGCTTGCCGGCTGCAATCGTTCTATCCAACTCCAACTGGAATAGCTTTTGAATATTAGCCAACCAGGCAGTCAGTAGGGTCAGTGTTGCCTCGGCGCGAGCAAGGGTAGCTTCAAGGCTATTTTCACCTTCTCCATCAGAGTCTTTCCCTGAGGGAGAAGGTGAAGACTGACCCGGGCTGCGCTCCTGCGCAGCGGAATCGGCATTCTCGCCAGACGCTTGGGACTTTTTTTCATTGCCCATCAGGGGGTGTCCTTACCAGTCGAAAAAAAGAGAGAAGCGTTACTTAAAGAGCTTCGCAATTGCCCAGCCAACAACAAATGCACAGCCAACAGCGAGAATGGGGCGCTCCCGAAGTGAGGACTCCGCTTTTTCCATTACATCGGTGGCACGTTGTCTCTGGGACTCTACAGAGGTCCGGGCCCTCTCTTTCAAGCTGCCAGCAGCTTGTGAAGCGGCCTCTCCAGCAAGATTATAGGCCTGTTGCAGCTTCTCCCTACTGGAGTTCGTATGTGGAGATCTTGCGGTTGCCATCAGGTTTCTCCTCTCGGGGTTTAATTGCCGAGGAAGTCTATAGTCCCGCGTGGTAATTCCCACTTGAAAAAGGGGTTTTTTTCACGCGATTTTTGCAGGAAAAAGTCCCTGTCTCTGCTACTGATCTTGGACTATGGCTGGCAGCTGTTCGGGCCCGGTCGTAGTTTCAAACGGCAAAAGCCGGCCTGAGTTCACAGAGGGGATTAGTCCTCGGACCGGCAGATGCCTGAGATGGCTTGGGTTAGATAAAAGCGAGTTGTTTATGGATGGCTGGTACTCTCACTTTTCCAGGTTTCAATATTCTCTACGACCCCGTTGAGTAGGCGCTGGCGTGATTCACGGCTGATCCAGGCGTTGTGGGGGGTGATAATCAAATTGGGGATATCTCTGTCCAATAGTGGGTGACTGGCGGGTGGGGGCTCCTGGCTGAGGACATCCAGCGCCGCCCCCCCAAGGTGTCCACTGCGCAAAGCATCCGCCATTGCCTGTTCATTGACCAGCCCGCCCCGAGCCGTATTGACCAGGAGTGCGCCGGGTTTCATCTCGGCGATGAATTGCTCGTCTACCAGCTGATCGGTTTCTTCTGTGAGCGGGCAGTGCAGACTGATGACATCGGACTCTGCACACAATTGTTGCAGTGGCGTCCTGCCTTCAGCGGGTGTGCCGCTAAATGATTCAGCCACCAGTACCCGCATGTCCAGGGCTTCCCCCAGTTTTGCCACCTTCTGCCCGAGGGCACCAAAGCCAATGATACCGAGTGTTTTTCCTGCGAGTTCAACCACTGGGTGATCGAGCAGGCAAAAAATTGTAGATTGGCTCCAGCGTCCGGCAAAAACATCGTTGTGATAGCGGTGCCACTTGGAAGCAAGAGCCAGGATCAGGGCAAGAGTGTGCTGTGGTACAGAAGCCCCCGCATAACCTTTAACGTTGTACACCGGAATATTTAATTCCTGTGCGGCGGCGAGATCGATGTTATTTGTACCGGTTGCACAAACACAAATCATTTTTAATTTGCTGGCTTGCTCCAATAATGTGCGGCTTATTATGACTTTATTGGTTATTACCACCTCGGCCTCGGCGATTCGCTCCGCGACTTTTTCGGCGGGAGTCGTTTCATAGAAGTCCCACTGGTCTAGACTATTTGTTAGGGCCGAGGTATCCAGCTCCTCAAGCTTCATTGTCAAAGTGTCCAGAAATACGCCGCGCATGACATCTCCTCGATAGATTTGCAGTGTGGTGGACATGCTACGGCAGTGAAGAGGGAATGCAAAACTTTGCTGGCCAGCGGCCTTAACTGCGCATATTCGTGGCTACGGTTGGTTTGTCGGGGCCTTTCTGTCGCAATTGAAGAGGGCCTCTATGGGAATATCGTTTACCGCTGCCAGTCTTGTTTTAATTTCTGCATTTCTACACGCGGGTTGGAATTTACTGGGGAAGTCCCGCACACCAACTCCCGCCTTTTTTTGTATCGCGACTCTCAGTGTTGGAATTTTTCTTTTACCGCTAAATTTTTGGTTGCTATATCAGGTTGATTCACTCCCGCGAAGTTTTTGGATCCTCCTTATCGGTAGTGGTTTTTTTCAAATGATTTATATGGGGGGCTTATCCCTCGCCTACCAGCGAGCCAATATGGGATTGGTCTATCCCGTTGCTCGAGCATTGCCGGTATTGCTGGTTGCACTGGCAACGGTATTGTTGGGGCAATCGTTGCCTCCACTCGCCTGGGTGGGAATGCTGTTGGTGACAATTGGCTGCCTGCTGGTACCGCTGGTGTATTTCCGCGAGTGGCACTGGAGAGCTTATTGGCGCGCGGACTGCGCCTGGGCGCTGGTAGCAGCCATTGGCACTGTGGGCTATTCACTGGCGGATAAAGGGGCGCTGATTTACCTGGGGGATGCTGCGGGAGGCACTATCCCTGCGCTTGTTCTGGCGTACAGCTACTTGGGCATGCAGTTTCTCGCGTGTGGTTTGTGGCTGCTTCTGGGGTGCCTGGGGCAGAGTGGCACTGCGCCATTGATCCAAAGTTTTCGGGATTTGAAGGTCGGGGCGCTGACCGGTGCCATGATGGGAGCGACTTACGGCTTGGTGCTGCTGGCGATGACAATGACTGAAAATGTGAGTTATGTAGTCGCCCTAAGGCAGTTGAGTATTCCCCTTGGCGTCGGCTTGGCGGTTTGGCTACTCAAGGAGCCGGCACACAGACCCCAGCTGCTGGGTGTGGGGTTGGTGTGTGCCGGCCTGATTGCAGTTTCCCTGCGTTAGCGCAGGGAAACTACATTACGCGCATACCGGGCTTGGCGCCCTCGTGGGGCTCCAGTATCCACAGGTCCTTACCACCGGGACCCGCTGCCAGAACCATGCCTTCACTGACACCAAAGCGCATTTTACGCGGCGCCAGGTTAGCGACCATAACGGTGTGTTTACCTTCCAGGTCTTCAGGGGCGTAGGCGCTTTTAATACCGGCAAATACCTGGCGGGTTTCGCCGCCCAGGTCCAGGGTTAAGCGCAGCAGTTTACCGGCGCCTTCAACATGCTCAGCTTTGGCGATCAGGGCGATCCTCAAGTCTACTTTGGCAAAGTCATCAAACTGGATTTCCTCAGCAATGGGGTCCTCCGCCAGAGGGCCAGTAGCAGCTTTGGTTTCCGCTTGTAGCTGGGCCAGGGATTCTGCAGCCGCATCCATAACCGCATCTACCTGGGTTTTCTCCACCCGTTGCAGCAGCGGTTTGAACTTCTTGATTTCGTGATCTGTCAGCGGGTGGGTTACGCTGTTCCAATCCAGCTCACTGTTGAGGAACTCCGCCGCTTTTTGTGCAGTGTTGGGCAATACGGGGGCGAGCCAGGTGATCAGGGCGCGGAACATATTCACACCCTGGGAGCAGATTGCCAGAACCTCAGCCTCGCTGCCCTCCTGCTTGGCCAGGGACCAGGGAGCCTTGTCGGCGATCCAGGCGTTGGCGGCGTCGGCCAGAGCCATAATGTCGCGCATGGCGCGCGCATATTCCCGCTGCTCGTAATACTCGGCAATTCGTGGAGCTGCTTCTACAAATTGGTTCCACAATTGTTCGTCGGCCAGTTCGCCGGCCAGCTTGCCACCGGACTTGCTGACAAACTTGGCGGTGCGAGAGGCGATATTGACTACTTTACCCACCAGGTCAGAGTTCACCTTGGCGATAAAATCGTCCAGGTTCAGATCCAGGTCATCGACGCCACCGGTCAGTTTGGCGGCGAAGTAGTAGCGCAAATACTCAGGGCTCAAGTGATCCAGGTAGTTGCGGGCATTGATAAAGGTGCCGCGGGACTTGGACATCTTCTTGCCGTTTACGGTAAGGAAGCCGTGTACGCAAACTTTGTTGGGGGTGCGGAAGTCCGCTGAGTCCAGCATGGCTGGCCAAAAGAGTGCGTGGAAGTTGACGATATCCTTGCCGATAAAATGGTAGACCTCGGCGTCGCTGTCTTTTTTCCAGTACTCCTGCCAGTCCAGCCCTTTGCTGTCGCAGTAGTTTTTGAGACTGGCCATATAGCCAATGGGAGCGTCGAGCCACACGTAGAAATATTTGCCCGGCGCATCGGGAATTTCGAAACCGAAGTAAGGGGCGTCGCGGGAAATATCCCACTCTTGCAGGCCCTCTTCCAGCCATTCGGCCAGCTTGTTGGCTACTTCATCCTGGAGAGTGCCGGAGCGGGTCCACTCGCGCAGGTATTCGGTGAATGCGGGCAGGGTAAAGAAGAAGTGCTCTGACTCCTTTTCTATCGGAGTGGCGCCGGAGATTGCTGATACCGGATCGATCAGTTCGGTAGGGCTGTAGGTGGCGCCACAGGCTTCACAGTTATCACCATACTGGTCGGGCGTGCTGCAGCGGGGGCAGGTTCCCTTGATATAGCGATCCGCCAAGAAAAGCTGTTTCTCTGGATCGAAAGCCTGGGTAATAGTGCGCGATGCGATGTGGCCGTTTTCGCTGAGGCGGCGGTAGATCATTGCCGACAGCTCGCGGTTTTCCTCTGAATGGGTGGAGTGGAAGTTGTCTACACCAATTAGGAAGTCGGCGAAGTCGCGCTCGTGTTCTGCCTGCATATTGGCGATATGCTGTTCCGGGGTCAGGCCCAGTTGTTCAGCCTTCAGCATAATTGCAGTGCCGTGAGCATCGTCGGCACAGATATACAGGCAGTTATTACCGCGCGCACGCTGGAAGCGGGCCCAAATATCGGTTTGGATATATTCGAGCACATGGCCCAGATGTAGGGAGCCATTGGCATAGGGCAGTGCGCTGGTGACGAGAATGTTGCGCGTATCGGACATCGGTTTTTCCATCGCTGTGGGGTTGCGGCCAAGGACTCACGGAGAGTGGGCCGAAGATCGTCAAAAGACCGCGGAATATAGCAGATTTGCACTATGTCGTGGAGGGATCAAGCTGGCTTATGTGAATCCTTGTTTGGCTGCTGTGGCTGGTGTTAGGCCGCGTCATCCGACACAATGCGAGCCAATCTAGAAGCGCTGAGAGGGAGATACCGTGAGCGATCATCATCACGATCATGACGAGCTGTCACAGGAAGTTCAGGCTGAACTGGAGCGACTGGCGGAGTGCCTCGGCCAGTTGCATGATCCTGCCAGTGGCTTGCCGTTGGATGATTTGGACGCAGAAATTGAAGTTGGGTATGAGGACGAAACTGTTTTCGCCGGGATTACCCTGGGATATCCGTGTGCGAGCCAGGAGGTAGACTGGCACCAGAGAGTAGAGGAAAGCTGTCAGCCGCTGTTGAAAGCCGGGCCCCTCAAAGGCTCTAAGATGCAGTTTGAGCTATTCAGCGATATTCCCGCTACGCCAACTTCCGGGGCGCCGGAAACTCTGGCGAAGGTGAAAAATATTGTTGCCGTGGCGTCGGGCAAAGGCGGGGTTGGCAAGTCCACGACTGCGGTCAATCTGGCCCTGGCCCTGGCGGCGGAAGGTGCCCGGGTCGGTTTGTTGGATGCTGATATCTACGGCCCGAGCCTACCCACCATGCTGGGAACTGAAGACCAGCGCCCGCATGTGAAAGAACAGAAATTCTTTGTGCCGGTAGAGGCTCACGGAATAGAGACAATGTCTCTGGGGTACCTGATGACCGAGGAGACCCCAGCGGTATGGCGCGGGCCTATGGCCAGCGGCGCGCTCAACCAGATTCTCAGTCAAACCCTGTGGGGGGAAAGTCGGGATGGGCTTGATTACCTGGTTGTGGATATGCCCCCGGGTACCGGGGATATTCAATTGACGCTGGCACAGAAAACTACATTGGCCGGTGCGGTAATTGTAACTACCCCTCAAGACCTGGCACTAAAAGATGCCATTAAGGGCGTGGAGATGTTCCGCAAGGTATCGGTACCTGTGCTGGGTATTGTGGAAAATATGGCGCTGCATACTTGTTCCAAGTGTGGTCACAGCGAGCCAATTTTCGGTACCGGTGGCGGTGAGCGAATCGCTGCAGAGTACGATACCCATTTACTGGGAGAGCTTCCGCTGGCACAGAAAATCCGCGCCGATGTGGATAGCGGACAGCCCAGTGTTATTTCCGATCCAGATAGTGAAATTGCTGGTTTTTATTGCGAAATTGCCCGCAAGGCTGCTGCCCAGATCTGGTTAAACAGCAGTGATGACAGCGATATGCCGGAAATCGAAATAAGTTGAACCCATTCGCGATATTGATCACAAAGAAATAATTTTCTTTGTTTTTCTGTTTTTACCGGGCTCCAATATTTCTATATTGATGCAGCCCGGTGTCCCTCATTGAAGTAAGCCGTACTAGTTTGTTCCTTGTTTTATGGTACAGATTTCCTTTTAGCGATAGCCCACTTCTGTCGCGCCCTGGGTAAATTAGAATTTTCAAAATATTTCACAGAATTACCTGGTAAAAAACAGGGGTATTTTGATCGTACTAGTTACTTATTGTTTTAAAAATCATAAAGCCGATATTTTTTTGCGATATAGACCGCTTATGATTTTTAGGTGGCAGTATTTGCAGGTTTTTTGTCGCTTATTAAATGTAGTTGGGGTTGAGGGTATTAAAACGGGTTTACAGGTGCAGTATTTTCGCCGACAAACGTCAAACCCTTTATACGGATGTTGGATTGCCGTTGAGGTAGAAGTAAATATCAGGAGTGTACGAGAAAAAAGTCTGCCTTATTTCGCGTTTTCAGTACAGGTAAGACAATAAAAAGAGGCATTGCGGAAGCTGTAGTCGATAAAAATAAAAAAGACAAGCGCACGGGTGCTGTTATCAATGAATTTTCATATTAGCTATCGGCCGGCGGGTGGAATAGCGCGTGTGCTTTTTTTTGGTCCGGTGGGGTATAAGGACAAAATAGAAGCCATTGCACTACTGGTGGAAAAGTATCGCCACCGAAAACCCCTACGTGTACTACTTGACCTGCGTTATGCGCGCAGCAAAACCACACTGGAGGAACACCAGAAGTTTATTCACTTTATTGCTGAGAACCCTGTGCTGCGACGGGCATTTATCGCGGTGTTACATCCGCGAGGGCGCTGGACCTGTCCGCTGCCCAGCCATGGCTCCTGCCTGTGCAGGCTCAGTTCTAGGGAGTTCGTTGTGGAGGCCGAAGCAGAGGCCTGGCTGGCCCAGATAAAGGTCGTACCTCAGCCTCTTGCTCTCTAGGGGAGGAGTTAGGCCTGCTGGTTGCGCGCCTGTTGGGCTTCAGCCTGGCGGCGGCGCTCCTCCCTCTTTTGCTCGCGGCGGGAGACGGTTTGCGCGCGGGCGTCCTGGCCAATGTGTACTTCACCGCGCTGTTTGGCCAGCTGAATTTGCTTTTCGCGCTCGCGGAAACGGGCTCGGTCGGCTTCAGGCACCTTGTCGTGGCAGTGCGGGCAGCTTACACCCTGCTCGAACAGGGGAGATTGCTGGTCTTCCTCAGTGATGGGCATGCGGCATGCATTGCATTGATCATATTTGCCGCGTTCCAGGTTGTGGTTGACTGTCACCCGCTCATCGAAAACAAAGCACTCGCCTTCCCACAGGGATTCTTCTGCTGGGACTTCTTCCAGGTATTTCAAAATACCGCCGTGGAGGTGATATACCTCTTCAAAGCCCTGCTCTTTCATATAGGCTGTGGACTTCTCGCAGCGGATACCGCCGGTGCAGAACATGGCGACCTTCTTGTGCTTGGCCGGGTCCATATTCTCTTTTACGTACTGCGGGAACTCGCGGAAAGTCTCAGTTTCCGGGTTGATGGAATTCTTGAAAGTACCGACCTGGAATTCATAGTCATTGCGGGTGTCCACGACAACAACCTCTGGGTCGCTGATCAGGGCATTCCAGTCTTTGGGTTTGACATAGGTGCCGACGGTGCGCAGTGGATCAATGCCCTCGACACCCATGGTGACAATTTCTTTCTTTAGCTTCACTTTACTGCGCAGGAAGGGCATTGCCTGGGTGATGGACTCTTTGTAGTCCAGGTTGGCGAGGCGCTCGTCTGACTTCAAATGGGCTAATACCGCGTCGATACCTTCGCGGGAGCCGGCTACAGTGCCATTGATGCCCTCTTGGGCCAACAGCAGGGTGCCGCGAACACTGTTTTCTTGCATCACCTCCAGCAGTGGGGCGCGAAGCGTTTCAAAGTTCTCAAGGGTAACGAACTTATACAGTGCACAGACAACAAATTGGTTCATGGTACTTCCTCAGTTGCGGGCCGGATCGCAAATCCGGAGCAGAAAAAATCGCCGCGCATTTTATCGCAAAAAAAGGAGCTTGTCGTACAGTAAGCAGGCGGTCCGCATCTGCAAGAAAAGGGATTTGTAGTTGACCGTCGGGCCGCAAGTTGTCAAAGTTCTGGCCGAAATTTCAAGGTCACAGCGAGGCGAATCCCATGGGCGAAGAGTTTGCACCGAAAGAATCGGAGTTGAGCCAGATCTATCGGGAGGGCGAGGTTTCCGTCCAGATCGATATTTATGAAGATGGTGAGGGCGGCTGGCTGCTTGAAATCGTCGATGAACACAACAACTCAACCGTTTGGGAAGACGCGTTTGAGACTGAGCGGGAAGCGCTGGATGAAGCGCTCGATGCTCTTAAAGAGGAGGGGATCGCTACCTTTGTTGGGCCAGTTCAGGAAGCTGATGGCAGCTGGTAAGCCCTCTTCAGAATGAATCGGCTGACTGGCAATTCCCAGCGGGAGTTGTGGCAAAAGTCGGCTGACATTTGTTCAAACTGCTATGGTTAATGTGAGAAGGGAATCGCGACTGTGTAACAGCACACCCAATCACAGTGCCGCCGCGAGACAATGGTGGAATCCAGGTCTCCGGCGGTACTACCTAACCTGCGGTTACCCTCCCCATGAACCTGCGCTACCTTATTCTGCTGGTGACTGTATTAAGTCCACTGGTATCCGCAGAGAGCATCCGCCTTTCCAATCGACAGCTGCTCACCACTGACCTGAAAGAAGCCCGACTTATCTCCGAATTGAGTGGCTATGCCATCGTTGCCGGGCGCCATTGTCTCGATTGCGACGAGAACCTGGCAATTTATATACAGAGAGTTGGCCGCGCCAATATGGGGATAAACCCAGAGAAAATTGGTATTGAGGCTGATCGCTATACCTATCCCGGCCGCTATCTAGATTACATGACCAAGAAACTGGTGGAAAAAACCCGCATGTTTTATGGGCTCTGTCACGAGGGGCAGCCATCGCTTTTATGGCTAACGGAATACAGGGAGGGTGAGCGCTGGGTAAAATCAGAATACTTAATATTAATTGGCGAGGATGGATTAAAACATCGCTATACCGAGAACCAGCAGCCGAGCCTGTTTTATATCGGAAATTCAAATTGTACAGAGCTAGAAGGGTTTTTAATGGAGATGGAACCCTGATTGCTTTTTGGTGGATTAGATATAAATTCTTTTAACAATAAAAAAACCCCGCTGGAGGGCGGGGTCACAAGCTCTGTTGAAATTAGGTCTAATTACTTTACGGGTTCAAAAACAATCTTCAGTTTTTTCTTGCCCCAGGCGCGGGCTTTCTTAATGTCTTTCTCCATCCAAACATCGATTCGGTTAGTAAAACGCTTGTTCATACGGTCGCGCACGGTATAGGTGCCAGGCAGACCTTCAATTTTAACTTTGGCGCCGTTAGTCAGACCGTGTTTTTCCAGGTCACGGGATACGGCGATAATTTTGTCACCGGGGCGCAGGCGGTTGTTCCAAGCTGCTACCCAGGGATCACTGTCAGTTTGTCCGGGTACAGAGTTGTAAGCAGTTGCGTCAACAATCATGGTTTTCTTAAGTGCTGCTGAGGCATTAACGCTTACACCGATAGCGAGCAAGGCAGCAATAAAAAAGGCAGTATTTCGCAGAGTCTGTTTCATCATGTCCCATTACCTCCAGGTCATAAATGGTCACAAGCCAAGGGCTGCTTGTGAAATTTCCAAGTTTGTTTGGAAATCGTTGATCAATATTTAATCAACGTTGGCTATATTACCGGCGATTCCTGAGGTATCAACTTTTTCCTGCAAAGCGAGAAAAAGCCGTATGAATTGGCGGGTTATTTACAGAAAATAAAAAAATGGATTAATTTTAAGATATAAAGAACAATAAAATTGCACTGTATATATTTTGTACAGGAGGAAATGGCCGGATAGAACCCAGCTCCTTGGTAAATGGTTTCAAAAGAGAAAAATTGCGTGACAGCGATGTCATTCTAAAGAGTCGTGCTAGGAGTGGTGGAGGGCATTGCTTAGCATGACTGGAACAGTAAAAAATTCCTCATAAATTATTTGTGACTTATTCTCCATATATTGCTGATATGACAAAAAACAGCAGGTTTTAGCGGAAAAACCGGTGCGTCACATTAAAAAGTGCAGAGAATCCCCAGTACTTACAGCGCGGTTTCGGGGTTTTCCAGTATCGGTTCCACCTGGCTGCGCAATGCGGATAAGTAGTCACTGTCTTCCTGGAGGTCCGGCAGCTTGTGCTGCATGTCCAGCTTCACCGTTTTTTCCAACCAGATGATGGCTTCCTCCAGGTTTCCCTGCCATTCACAGACTTGCCCCAGGTTGAAATAGGTGATGGCAAGGTTCTGCCATTCCGCCTGTTCGCGCAGGCCTTGGATTGCACTCTTATATAGAAGGTAAGCCGAGCGTAAAAGATGAGCTCGCTGAGTGTGCTCCTTCTCCGTTGCTGCTTGCTGATGGTAAGTGTGTGCCATGGCTGACCGCACTCTCGCGGTGGACTGCGGTAGCACCGCGCCCTCATCCAGGTAATTGAGGACCGATTCGAACTGTGCGCGGGCAAGGGGGTAGAGGTCAGGTCGCGCTTGGGCGCTAAATGCATTGAGCACAATACCGTAGCGGTAGCGCAGGGCCTGCTGTTGATCCGGATAGTCGGACAGCGAGGAGATGGCCTTTTCGTAAAGTGGCAGTGCGTCGGCGTAGTTGCCCGTGCGGGCGTAGGTTTCAGCCTCAGTAACCAATGCCAGGGAGTGTTGGGCCTGGGATAGATGGTGCCCTAATTGTTGTTTCCCGGAGTTTGAGCTTATGGATATTGCTGCTAGCAATACGGCGATGCCAAGCAGTGCATAAAACAGCATGAGCAGGTTTGAGAGATGTTTGTGCATAGGCACTTCCCGCAGGCTACTTTGGGTGGACGGTAAGAGACCCGGAGATATGGGCCTCTTACGTCAGTAAATGCCTATTTATCCAGTTGTGCCAGTAGCCCCTGTAGCGGATGGCGCAAGGATACGCCTGCAAAGCGACTGGCCTGGCAACGACAGGAATAGCCGGTGGCCAACTGGTTTTCGCCACTGTTCAATCGGGGCGCCCAGGATTGCTGGAAAATGACTCGTGAGGTCTCTTTGTGATCTGCTTCGTGGCCATAGGTACCGGCCATACCGCAGCAGCCGAGGCTCTCGGTAGCGAGTTCCAGGCCCAGGGCAGTGAAAACATTTTGCCAGTCTTTCACCGAGGCGGTGGCATTGGTTTGTTCACTGCAATGGGGCAGAAGCTGGAAGTTGGCGGGCGCTATGCGGTGGCGCTGTTGTTCCAGGTGCTCCCGCTGGGAAGCCAGCCATTCCTGTAACAAGTGGACCTTGGGTGCCTCATCGCCCATCAGCTTTTTATACTCGGAGCGATAAGTCAGGGTCATTGAGGGGTCGATGCCCACAAGGGGAATACCGCTGGCGGCGAGGTCGTTAAGCATCTGGCTGTTTAATTCAGCGACCCTCTGGAACTGGCGCAGGAAACCGTGCACATGTAGGGGTTTGCCGTTGGCGCGGTAGGGCGCCAGCATGGGGACAAAATCGAGCTGCTTTAGCAAGCGCACGATGTCGGCAACCACTTGGGCATCAAAGTAACTGGTAAAAGCATCCTGCACTATCACCACTGCGCGACTGCGCTGTGCCGGGCCCAAGGACTCCAGGCAGGCGGCACTGGCGACAGGCACACCCAGCTCCGCCATAGTCGCTTTCAAGGTTTTTTCCGATAACAGTGGGCTGTCCACCATGCCGAACAGGCGCTCCATCAGGAAGGAAACTGGCTTGAGTTTTAGTGGCCAGTTGTATAACTGAGGTAGCTTGGCCAGGTGTGGCATCAGGAATTCCAGCCCACCGACGGCGTAATCTTTTAGCGGACGCAAATAGCGGCTGTAGTAGAGTTCGAGGAATTTGCTGCGAAACTCCGGCACATCCACTTTTATCGGGCACTGCCCCACACAGGATTTACAGGCCAGGCAGCCTTGCATTGCCTCGTTAACTTCGTGATTGAAATCGTACTCGCCACGGGTTTTTGCCAGGGAATTGATAATGCGCTTGGGGAGTCCGACAAAAAAGGAGCGTTCCCGCAGGCGCTGGGCACTGGAGACCGCATCAACATTTTTTTCGCTGAGCAATCGCAGCCATTCGCGCATTAAAGAGGCGCGCCCCTTGGGAGAGTGAATACGGTTGCGAGTGGCCTTGTAGGAAGGGCACATGGCATCGTCGGGGTTCCAGTTAAAGCAAGCACCATTGCCGTTGCAGTGCACACCTTCCTCATAGCCCTCCCAGACCTGGGCGGGAATTTGCCGGTCCCGCTCGCCTCGGGTGGATACCTTGTCAATTTTCAGCAGCTGGCTGTCATCACTGGGAGTAGCTATTTTCCCCGGATTGAGTTGGTTGCGAGGATCGAAGGCGGCTTTGATTTTTTGCAGCTCTGGGTAGAGCTCGCCAAAAAATTCCGGTGCGTATTCAGACCTGACACCTTTCCCATGCTCCCCCCACAAAAGGCCCTTATATTTCTGTGTGAGGGCGACCACCTGATCGGTGATCGGACGAATTTGTGCGGCTTGCCGGGGGTCTTTCATATCAATTGCCGGACGCACGTGCAGCACGCCCGCATCGACATGGCCAAACATACCGTAGTCGAGATTGGCCTCATCCAATACCGTGCGGAACTCAGCGATAAAATCTGCCAGGTTTTCCGGTGGTACTGCCGTGTCCTCGACAAAGGGAATTGGGCGTTTTTCTCCCTGGGCATTTCCCAGTAAGCCCACGGCCCGTTTGCGCATGGCCCAGATTCGATTGACCTCGGCGTGGCCTCGGGCAATGGAATAACCGAAACTTTTACCTGCCTGGCCAATAGCTTCATCAATATGAGCAGTAAATTGGGCTAGTGCCTGCTCCAATTCCTCTTCGCTGTCGGCGGCGTACTCGACTAAATTAATGCCCTTGACCGGGCGATCATCCGCTGGGAAAAATTCACTGACGCTGTGCCAGACGATATCTTCCATCGCCAGCTGCAACACTTTGCTGTCCACTGTCTCGATAGACATGGGACCGGCCAGCATCAGGTCTTTGGCGTCGCGTAGCGCCTCTTGAAAATGGTCGTACTTTAAATTGACCAGAGCGACACATTTGGGAATTGGCAACAGGTTGAGTTTTGCCTCGGCGATAAAACCCAGGGTTCCCTCTGAGCCACAGAGAACACTATTGAGGTTAAAGCCTTTGTCGTCGCGAATATGAGCCAGGTCGTAGCCGGTGAGGCAGCGGTTGAGCTTGGGAAACTTTGCTGTGATTAACTCTGCTTTTGTACGCGCGATAGAATCACAGACTTGGTGAACCTGTGCAGAGCGTTTATCCCCGACACTAACTTGTGCCAGCTCCTCATCGTCGATCGGGGCCGAGTGCCAAATCTCACCGCCCAATAATACGGTGTGTAACTCCAGCACGTGATCGCGGGTTTTGCCGTAGACACATGAACCCTGGCCCGAGGCATCGGTATTGATCATGCCGCCAATGGTGGCCCGGTTACTGGTGGAAAGCTCCGGAGCAAAAAAGAGGCCGTGGGGTTTGAGTGCTGCATTCAGTTGATCTTTGACCACTCCGGCCTGTACCCGGACCCAGCGCTTCTCAACATTGATTTCGAGGATCTGGTTCATATGGCGGGAGATATCCACAACCAGTCCATCGGTCAGGGACTGGCCGTTTGTACCGGTACCACCGCCACGGGGGGATAGCACTACCGAGTGAAACTCCTCCCTGTCAGCCAGCTCGGCGAGCAGCTGCAAGTCACGACTGTCGCGGGGATAAACAACGGCCTGGGGGAGGACCTGGTATATCGAATTATCGGTAGCCAGGACCGTGCGGCTGGCATAACTGGGGGTGGTATCGCCACGGAAACCTGCGTCCTTCAGTTCCTGCAAGAACTGCAAATAGAGCGCCTGAACCTCGTCGACTTCGCGCAATGCTGGAATCATGAGCTAATCCGTACTTTCCGGGAGGTGTGGGCCGCATCGCAGACCGGGGACTGGCGATAAGAGTGCGCGCAGCGCTAAATCTCGGAATGAACGCGGCTTTGCATTGTAGCTTTGGTTTGCATTTGCGCAAGCCACGGTTACCTTGCAGGAGGTTTTCAAAAACTTATACAAAGGCAGAGCTTGTATAAGTTTTAGTGGCAGGCTATAAAAAAGGTAGGCCATTACCTGCTCACCTTGTGACTATGAATATTCAATTCCTGCCGCATAAGATTCCCGTTGGTATCAGCCGCTGTGCGGTGGGTGATCCAGTTCGATATAACGGTAGCCATAAGCACAGCAAAGTCTGCACTCAGCTGCTGGGTAATTGCTTTGATCTGCAAGCTTACTGCCCGGAAGTGGCAATAGGCTTGGGAGTGCCCCGCCCGCCAATTCACCTGATTGTCAGTGATCGCCTGCGCGCAGTTGGGCGCGATGACACCAATATCGATGTGACAGAGGATCTTGAAGCTTACGCAGACGAGATAAGTCCGGAGGTCGAGCAGTTGCGCGGTTTTATCCTGATGCAAAAGTCTCCCAGCTGCGGTGTGCGTACTACCCCCCATTACAAAGAAGATGGTCGCGGTGTACTGGCGCATTCGGCAGGTCTATTTGCTGCGCGTGTGAGAGAGAATTTCCCCCACCTCCCTATGGAGGAAGTAGGGCGACTGAATGCCAGCGATATTCGCGAGAACTTTTTAACCCGAGTATTTGCTTACGATGCCTGGCATCGCTATGTATCGCCGGATCCTCGACCCGCTAAAGTTATTGAGTTTTACACCGCTTATAAGTACCTCTTGCTAGCCCATAGCCAGCCTCTGACCCGTGCCTTGGGGCAGTTTGTTTCCAACTCTCGTGCGGTGACCCCCGAAGAGTTCGCTTATGAAATTCGTGGGCGGATTATGGATATTCTCTCCCAACATGCATCGCGCAAGGATCGAACCAATGCACTGATGCACAGCCAGGGGCATTTAAAGGGCTATTTAAGCCGGGAAGAGCGGGCTGAATTAGCCCAGCTTATCGAGGAGTACCGGCAAGGGCATAAACCGATTTCGGCGGTGCTTACTATGCTCCGTCATTACTTGCCGAGAAGCCCACACCACTTTATCCACAGCCAAGTCTTGCTCGCTGCCGAGCCGGCTGAATTAGGTTTATGTGAATTTCGATAATGAGCGTCATGTCCGACCCAGAAGTTGTTGAAAAAAACTATTTTCCGATTCGTGAGATAGCTCGGAGGACCGGGGTGCACCCCGTGACCTTACGGGCCTGGGAGCGCCGCTATGGTTTACTAAAACCCATGCGCACCAGCAAAGGGCATCGCCTTTATAGTGAAGAGGAAGTCGAGCAGATTGAAAAGGTCCTGCAATGCCTCGCCAGGGGCGTTTCCATTGGTCAAGTGCGAAACTTGTTAGCGCGAGAGCAGGACAAATTGGGGTTGCCAGCGACTGCAAGCGATAGAAAAAACAATTGGCAGGCTATGCTGGATGAAACCTCCAGTCTTCTCAGAGACTTTGCAGAACCCCAGCTGCGCCGCCGTCTCGATCAATGGTTTTCCTCATTCCCTGCCGCTTTGCTGTTGGAGCACTGGCTGAAACCTTTGCATGTGCGGCTTGAGCGATTTCGCCTACCTGAAGCCCATGGAGCGCAGATATTTTTCTGGCCTCTGTTAAAGGAACAGCTACTTCTGGCTAATGGTATGGCCAGGAAAAACCTGGACAAAGACAAGTCCCAGGCGAAGCCCCGTGTTCTTTTACTGGAAATTGGCATTCAGGGCCAACAGGCATTTATACAGATGTTTATTGCGGTACTCCTTGCCGCGGGAATAGAGGTCATTACCCTGACTTATCCTGCGGGATTATTGGAGCTTGGAAGTACAGTCAAAAAACTGGGTGCTCAGGGAGTACTGTGCTATAGCCACAAGGCTCTGCCGAAAAATATTCTTGAACGTGAGCTACCAAGTGCTGTTCAGGGGATGACTGATCCTCTGTGGCTTGCGGGTGATTTTATTGAGGTGCAGCGTTTGGCTTTGACTGAACTGAACCGACTCCCTTTAACAAAAGTACTTGCCGGAAATACAGAGAGTGCAGTTACACAATTGCGGGAGTCTTTAAAGCTATGAGCCGCCCAGTGACTTTGCCGCGTGGCCTGGTATGGCTACGCAGTGACTTACGCCTCAATGATAATTCAGCACTTTACCAAGCCAGTGTGCAATGTAAGGAGGTGGCTGCTGTATTTATTGCCTGTCCGGATACCTGGCAGAGCCAGGATGAAGGCAATCCGCTGGTGACTTTTCGTATCGCCTGTTTGCGTGAATTACAAGATGGATTAGAGGAGCGCAATATACCGCTGTACTTCGTTGAAGTTCCTACTTTTGCTCAGGTTCCAGGGGTTCTTCAGCAAATAGTTGAGCGCCTGAATATCAATGCTCTCTATGCGAATGCTGAATATCCACTCAATGAGTTGCGCCGTGATAATGCAGTAAAAGATTTACTGACAAATGAGGGGGTCCAGGTTCAATTCTATAGTGACCGCACCCTGCTTCCACCGGGAGCAGTAAGAACCGGCGGAGGGGAACCCTACAAGGTGTTTACCCCCTTCAAGCGTGCACTGATTCAATTGTGTGCCGATAGTGAAGTAAAAACCTTGCCTAAGCCTCGGAAAATTTCTACCCGGGAAAATGAAGCACATTGGCCAAAGTGGCTTTCTTTATCTGAAGGGCAGAAATTGAGCCAAAAGATTCCAACGCAACTGTCGACATACTCGATAGATAAGATCGACGATGCAGGCCTGATTAAAGGTTGGCAAGCAGGAGAAAAGGCGGCACTGAAACGGCTCAAGAAGTTCGGTGGAAAAATATCTGCTTATCAGGCAGAGAGAGACTTTCCAGCACTTGATAGTACCTCCTGCTTATCCCCTTACCTAAATAGTGGTGCTGTTTCGATTCGCCAATGTATAGCAATGGCGTTGGATATGAATGAGGGGCGTTGGCTGGGTGGAGATGATGGGGCGGCCTGTTGGATTAGCGAATTAATCTGGCGGGAGTTTTATACCCATTTGTTGGTGGACTTTCCCCGTCTGAGTAAAGGGAGGCCATTCAAGCAGGAAACTGACCAAATCCCCTGGTCCTACAATAAGGATCAGTTTGAGCGTTGGACTTTGGGGGAGACTGGGGTTCCGATAGTTGATGCAGCGATGCGACAGTTAAATGAGACTGCCTGGATGCATAATCGATTGCGTATGATAGTAGCTTCATTTCTCAGTAAAAATATGCTGATAGATTGGCGCTGGGGTGAGCGCTACTTTATGCAGCGCTTAATTGATGCAGACTTTGCTTCCAACAATGGGGGCTGGCAGTGGACTGCCTCCACGGGTACTGATGCTGCACCCTATTTTCGTGTATTTAATCCTTATAGTCAGTCGCAACGTTTTGATCCCAATGGAGATTTTATCCGAAAATTTGTACCTGAGCTAAAGGAGCTGAGCGACAAAGCCATACACGATCCACCGCCGACTCAAGGCTATCCTCAAGTGATTTGCGACGTGGGGGCTGGGCGGAAGCGGGCCATAGAGGTTTTTGCCAACTTGAAGTGAATTTGTGCGCGACAATGCGACTTAGAGTGCTTCATCCTCAGTATGAGCTGCGACAGATAGCTCACCATTTAAATCGAGTTCCACAGAGAAAACGATAGGTCTACAGCAAACTTGGCAGTCCTCAGTGTACTGTTGAGGCAAAATCGATGAATCAACCAGTATTTTTATGATTTCGCCACAATAAGGACAGTAAATACTTCTTTCCACTATATCCTCTGACACAGGATAACTCCTTCTGATGATTATGAGATTACCTTATTTGCTCTATGCAAATTAATAGCACAACTATACTTCAACCCTTGCCTATTCAGAGGATGGCTCCGCAATTTCACCAGGTATTATTCAGCGATATAAATCAAAAGAAATAGACAGGAAAACTATTTTGAAACTCTTGTCGAAGGCAAAATCGAAAAGCAGTTTGAGAGTTTCGGGGGCATTGATTTCTACTTCAAGTGAGCGGACCTGTACTTGGGCCAAAATTAGCCTGCATGAAGTTGTGAATTCTAAAACCCGTTCACAAGGGTGAATATAAAAAGTAGAGGCTTGTGACTAGTATCGCTATCACTGATGAGGCGGGCTGTTGGGATGTCCCCCTTTTTCGATTATAGTGGCCCAATTATAAGTATATATAGAAGGAATGCCGAGTTTAGCTAGGTATGAGTCGTTATTATGGGGTACTTTCTTGAGTTTGGATTTTTGGGGCTTTTCGTATCAGCATTCTTGGCAGCGACCATTCTGCCGCTAAGCTCAGAAATTGTAATGACTGGTCTATTGCTCCAGGGGCTCTCCCCTTGGGCCCTGATAATAGTCGCCACTACTGGGAATGTGGCGGGCTCTCTTCTCAATTATGCATTAGGCTACTGGGCCAGCTTGGGTGTGATCAAGAAATGGTTGAGAATGTCTGAAGAGGAATTTGTAAGGGCTGAACAGAGATTTAAAAAATATGGGGTATTCTCTCTGTTTTTTTCCTGGGTGCCTATTATTGGTGATCCCCTTACGGTAATGGCTGGTATATTAAGGGTTCGATTAGTTTGGTTTTTACTGCTGGTTACCATGGGGAAATGTCTGCGTTATCTGGTGGTCTGCTATATGGTGTTGCAAGCATCTTGATTTGGATATTAAGTTAATAAGGGGTTTTGCTTGAGTGTTTTCACAGAAATTTGTAGTACAAAGAAAAGATCTATTTAAAATGAAGTCAGGCTCTGCCTTAGAGCGGTGGCCAATCGGCGGTAGCTATAACTGGAGCTGACGGAAGTGGAGCCAGGTATCTATCTGGCTGAACACCCCAATGCATTGGTACCTGATTAACCTCTATTCAGAGGATCTCCCAGTTTGCCCCTAGTATGGGGTTCCTGAGCCAATTTAGTTTTTCGTCCTCTATGCAAGTGAAGGGTGGTGGGAAGCTGTCCTTATACTATAGGGAAGAAACTCTGAAATTCTGCTCAATTGTTGAGTGCAGACTTGCTGCAATGGTTGTCGATAAGGAAGAGTTGGATTTATTGTTTCTAGTGGATCATAACATTAAATTCTTAAAACAGTTTTAAGAAGCGAAATCTGTAGGAGCCGCGGAAAGAGGGTGAGGAAATAAGGTTCACACATCAAATCAAAACAATACTTGCCCATGGAAGACGTGGTAAAAGCTGTTTTCGCTCGTATTTCCAATATTCAAATGCCCCAAAGAAAATTCAAACTCATACTATTTTCTGTATTGATGGCCTTCCAAGGGAAAGCAATCTATCTAAATATGGAGCGATACAGCTCAACCAGTGAGAAGTACTTTCGCCGCTGATCTAATAGGGGTTTTAATTTCGCCCAGTTCAATAAAGGATTATTCATGTGAGAGTTTCCTCGCTGCCAGGAATGCGTACTTGCTATAAAGGCAAGTTTTGTCGGTAGCTCAGGCCAAAAAACGGAGGGCTGGGGTGGTATTGCAACAGCAGTGCCGGAGAATCGCAGAGGGGTATAGAAATTTCCATGATCAGCACCACTGATCTGACATCGTATACTACCTATGCCTTGGACGTTCAGCAGGCAATAGACGAAGAAGGTCGATCTCTAATTGAGCTATATGCCGATCGTACTGTCAAAGTTGAGACAGAGATTCTGGTGCTTGCTATTAAATATCTTGCTGCAGATGCCTACTATAGCAAGGTGAAATTTGTGTTCGCCATAATTCTAACAGGATCGCACATTATTGGAAATTGCGAATAGATATAGACTTACTGTGGTTATATGAAGGAGCTTACAAAGGCTCAGGTTGCCCCAGGAAATAGGAAGGCAAGGTTGATTTTGACACAGACTTGCGTAGTTTTGACTATGTTGGTTCTCTGAATGAAAAAACTGAAACATATACGAAATTGTTTTATGCCAAATCTTAAGACGAACAATTCGCGTTGTGAAGCTTAAATCTATAAAGGACGGCAAAGAGGATCACAGTATTGCTGTATTCGACAGACGCAGAACTGGATGCAATTTCACTGATAACATATTAAAAATCTAGATTACAAATAGAATTTCTCTTCAGATTTTTTCGGTTGGACTTGATCAAAATGCACACCGGTCAGGCTCATTGTCAGTTAATTTGAAAAGAACCGGTCAATATGCATATTAATATATCATCAACGGCTCTGAATTCGCTAAAAACCGAAGTGCGAAGCAAACGGATTAAGTTACGACCATTTCAATTGTTATCTGGAAGCGTCGCAAGTTCAATTAGCACCTCGAGCTGTCCGAGAAACTTTCGTCAAGCCTCCAGCCAAGCGCCTTGCTCTTCCCAAAACTGGAGCCTTCTCCAGCAAGTACTCGGCGAGGGGTAAAATGAAGGGAGGTCCTTCCATCGTGCTTCTGAACGCAAAATCCACAAGATACCATCAAAACAAGCACTGTTGTCGATGGGCTTTGGGCCACCTTTTAGCTGGGGAAGGCAAGACTCAATCAATTTCCACTGAGCGTTAGTTAATTCTGACTTAAATCTGCTCACACTTACTGGTCTTATCATTCCATGAGACCATAAGAATAACTGATTTCAAGTTATGAAACAGCTTCTAACAATAACAGTAAATAACGTCTTGCGTTCAACCATAGTCAGTAAAGCTCCGCCATGTCCCTTGCCTATAAAGGTATCACCTTCCCAGTCACCTGTCCGATTCATCCGTTCAACAACAGCTGGTCGATCATCTATACTCACTCTGTTTTTGATCTTTCCGCGTCGATCATACTTACCGTAGCGCTTTCGATAGGGCTTTGATGCAATCCTAAGATGCTTGTATAAATCTCTACTATTTGTCTGATCTAAATAAATTAGTTGGTAGATCGTCTCATGATGTAACGATACACCCGTACTTCTCTTTAAGTAGCTTACAGTATGCTGAGGATCTAATTTTTTTCGAGTTAGGGTGTCTATTTGTTGCCACACGCATCAGTCACTTCCTGTGCCTTATACGTTTGCTAGCGTCTTAGCTCTGCAAGCTTATGTGTTGGCCCTGGGTGATATTCTTGCAAGCCTGTATTGCGTCGCAGCTCTCGGCTGATTGTCGAGGAATGTCTCTCTAGCAATTTTGCTATTGATTTCTGGGAATGTCCGGATTTTCTTAGGCTGTAAATCTGGTATCGTTCGTTCTCGCCCAGTTGTTGATAATAGCTCATCAATGTCTTTCTCTTGGTTGGGAGAGGTGCTGACTCTACCAGCTTGGTGCTCCCTTACCAATTGCACTTATTATCCGAAACCAAGAAGATTAAAAGCTGAAAATAATATTCTGTAATCTATGTTAAAAATAAAGTGAAAGATAGTAATATTTTGCTTTTAAAGTGGGTGTGAACTAATGATTGGTGTTGGAGTAAGTATCCTGAACCAACATTGATTGGTTCTTTAAATAACTATTGCTTTTTTAATATTTGTGAACCTATATTTTTGGGGTACGTATAGTGTTTTCTTAATTACTTTTTGGTGCTTGAAAGTTAATCGTGCATGTTTAAATTGTACGAATGTTCCTGTTGTCGCATTATCTAGAGTTAAATTTTATTTCTTATTTGATAAAATTTTGGCGTGAAAATATACCTATGAATTGATTTTACATTTTGCCTGGTTAGAATTAACGATTTATAAAATTTGATATTTTTTGCTGTTCCCTTTGTTCCCTTTGTTCGCGTGAGAGGCTTGGTGAGTAGGTTTGTAAATGACCAAGCGTTACTGTATTGGTATCTTGGTAAAGAATAACTGCTGATCATTATAGTTCTGATGTCAGTGCCCTGCTTATATATGAGATGCAGAACATGTCCCTATCTCTGTTTTTTATTTCCCCTAGATATTTGGGGTTGTTGTTATGTCGATTCTTATTTTGGCAGTTACACTTTTTTCGGGTTCTGTTATCCATTCTGTTGTGTTGGCAGCTTTCTTTCGCAATTCATGCCTCAGAAATGAAGCGGATAACAGATACGTCATTGCCGGGACTGAAGGGTGATGCAAAGTTTGAAATACAAGCGTTCTCTGCGTTGCCTAATAAATTGTTTCGGCCTGGAGAACCAGTAGGAATTAGCTGGTCTGTACCCGGTGCGACCAAAGTGACTTTGATCGACAACAGTGATGGCACCCGGCTTGAGGATCTTCAAGCAGAGGGACTTGTGCGGGTTTCCCCTACTAATACGACAACTTACACCTTGATCGCTAATGGCCCTTCTGGAATAGAAACTGCAGAGATAGTAGTTACCTTGGCTTCAGAAAAGCCTATTAATCAGTGGGAATTATCATCGTCAAATAGCGAAGCCAGTTCTTTACAGCAGGCTCAGAAAGCACAGCCTCTAAAAGCTCTTCAGAAAATGCAGCAAAATCCTGATTCAATTAGTGCTTCACTCACTGCTGTGAATGACGGCAGTGTTTATCAAGGCAGTTTTGATGGGAATTACTATCAATTTTCTGCTGAGGGAGATATGTCTTGGACCTTGGAAGATGCAGGAGTGGTGATGAATCAAGCTGCGGTTCTAGGAAATATTATTTTTGTTGGTGCTAATAGTCCTGAGGGGGGGCGAGTTCTTGCATTGAAGCCTGATAAATCCGTCATGTGGGAAATAGGTACCACAAGTGGTGTGATAGCGAGTCCCATTATTAATACTGACAGCGGTATACTTTATGCGGTTACCTATGATGGCACTGTCCTCGCTTTAGATAATGCCAGTGGCAATGAACTATGGAGGTACAAACTGCCTGATGGTGAAACTGTAAACGCTTCCCCCACACTGAGTGAAGATGGCACGGTACTCTACATTCATAGTACTAACCACCGCGTTTTTGCTCTTAGAACTGAACCGGAACCAAAAGCTGTACCGATTATAGTGATTGCAATACCAGATGGTCCGGTGGTAATAGTGCCGAAAAATATCCCAGCACAAGATCCGTCAGAACCGGAGCTGGAATTACCAACATTGCTCTGGCAGCGTGATCTGCAAACAGAAAGTTAAGTATTAACAATAGAGTCTGGTTAGCTTTTCTATATTAATTGGCTAACCATTAAGTATTTTTTCGTATATATATGCCTAAGGTTGTGCTTAGTTTAATAAGTACAATAAATACAAGAATTAATATTATGACTAGACTTTCAGGTTTTATACAAGGATCTATCAACCTTTTAAAGGCCTTGTTATTACTAAATCTGGTACTGGGTGCACAATTTGCATTTGCAGATTACCTAACGGTGGCACCGACACATAGTACGGATGGTCGAATAGATATTAAAACGGTTTGGTATGACGGATGCTCTAGTGGAGGGTGTTCTATATGGGGAGGCAAAGGGGCTGCGACACAATTTAATAGCTGCGATTTAAGATCAACTTGTGGTTTTAAATGGTCCTCAGTGGAGATTTATCATAATGACCAATTCCAAGAAATTTTTGAAACGTCCCCCTTCCTTGGGCCTAGTGATGCAAATTATACCCTAAATGTAGATAAGATTGGTTCTTGGCGGTTTGAATACAGGGTTCTTCGGGTGCAGCCTGAAGGTGAGAATTGCGGGGGGCTTGGTGTCAAGTGTTCAAGGACAGTGGGGCATCTTGTAGAAAGCAAAACTGTCACAGTAGGTAACCCTATAACTGCCCCAAATTCATTTACTATTACGCCCAACAATGTTGTTGAGGGTGGGGATTACACCTTGCGCTGGAGTAATCCCAGTAATGCCACCAAGATACGCCTCTTCGAAAGAACCTCAACTACGACCAGCGCTCTTCTAAAAGAGTGGAATAGTCCATCTCTGGTAAACACCTATACACCACCCACTAAACCCGTGGGAGCTTATTATTATCAGCTTCAAGCCTGTAACAGCCTAGAGTGTAGTCCCCTATCGGTAGAAAAATCCGCTACGGTCAATCCGAATCAATCCCCAACTATCAACTGGCTGAATGGTGGCCCTCATGGGGATGCTTTTAATCCAGAAGTAGAGGTAGAAAAAACTCTTTATGTCGAGGCGACGGATTCTGATGGATTAATTCAAAAAGTTGAGTTTTTTGAGGATAGTGATAATGGGACACGGCCACTAGGCACAGCTACAAAAGATTCCCAGCAATGTCAGAACTGTTATCGTCTTAATTGGACGCCGGTCAATTGGACACCGAATGAGGTCGCACAGGTAGAGGTTTGGGCAACAGCGACTGATAATTTAGGGGCGTCGAGTTCGCTTTCAGGGCAAAAGGCGACCATAACCATAGATCCGAATAGTCCTCCTAGTGGCCGGCTATTGAACCCACCGAACGAGATTGCGCAATACAGTTCTGTCATTTTACGTGCAGAAGCGGAAGACACGGATGGCACGCTTGCCTCGGTAAAATTCCTACTCAGCGGCAGCTCTATTGGGAGTGGTACAGAAAATGATGGAGTTTACGAGTTAACATGGGCTCCCCAGAATTCAGGTAACTTCATTTTGTCCGTTGAAGTTATCGATAACAAGGGGTTGAGTCATGTATCTAATACTCATGCACTCAGTGTAACCCCGGTCACAGTACCGGCAGCTCCGGCCAGTTTGAAAATTGACGGAGAGTCCGAGCCAGAAATCAATCACACCGGTAATTATGCTCTTGCCTGGGCTCTTAGTGCAGGAACAGATGAATACCAAGTTGAACAGAGTATCGATGGCTCAGTGTTTCAATCGCTGGCATCGACTGAAGTAGAAGGCCTCTACCTGTCCAATCAAATCCCGGGGGAATACCGATATCAAGTTTTTGCCTGTAATCTTGCCGGGTGTAGTGAACCCAGCGATGACATTACTATTACAGTAGAAACCCTAGTGGCCCCCCAGGGATTGTCTGCTCGCCCATATCCTGATACTGATGATCCCACACCGGAGTTTACCGGCAGTTATACCTTAAGCTGGAGCCCAGTTAGTACTGGGGAGGTGCTTTATAAGTTGCAGGAAAAACCTGGTGGGCTGGAATCTCTGGAGCCTTGGCAGCTAATCGAGCAAGGAACAGAAACTAATTCTAAGATAGAAAATAGAGATACGAGTGAATATGCCTATCGAGTACTTGCATGCGCTATAGATGATGAACAAATATGCAGCGAGCCGAGTAATCATATTTCGGTTTCTGTTTTGTCCCCTGTGCTTACAATGGCAAGCTTATCGTGTGATGGCGGGTGCATTGAATTTTCTGGCTTGGGGCTGGATCCGAACTTGTCTCTTACATTGACCGGCGTGGCAGATCAAAATATACACCAGACTTTTAGCGCTGCTGACAGCGCACTCGATTTCATTTCAACCCGAAGTCTGCAACTTTTTATTTCTACCACTAGCCCGCTGTATCAACAGCTGTTCGAACTTGGAATACGAGTAACAGTTACCAATCCAAATGGTACTCTTGGTGGTATTACTGCCTATGGTGACCGGGCAACAGAGATTATTGGCGAAACCAGTTCCTCACCTGCCATAGGTCCCAATGGCACTATTTATGTTGGTGCGGGCAATCAACTTCATGCATTGAAAGAAAATGATGGAAGCAATGTGCAAGAGCTGGGGTGGCCTTTTGTCGCTGGAGGCATTATCCGTGCTACCCCGAGTATCGATAGTGTGGATGGTACGATTTATGTAGGCGCCCTGGATGAAAATTTCTATGCAGTAGCCCCCAATGCCATCGAAAAATGGCGTCTGCCTACTAGAGGTAAAGTGGTTTCGCAGGCGGTACAAGATGAACAGAGAATTCTCTATTTTGGTACCATTATTGGTGCAACTGAAGATGATGCGGAAGAAAATATAGAGGGGCAAGGAGGAATACTTTATGCCGTCAACGCGACAGCAGATAGTGAACAAGAGCGAATAAAATGGACCTATCCTGTTAGTGGTGGCATCGCTAAAGAACCTGTTTTAGCTGGTAACAATACACTTTATTTTTCTACAGTTGAGAGTGAACAGATTTATGCTCTTACCCGGGACAATGAAGGTCCTGGAAAACTAGTTTGGGAAAGCGTTGGCGATCCATCCCTTTGGGAGGATATTGGTAACTGGCAGCCAGATCCATCAAGGGAGCCTGAGTTTCTTTCTGTGGCGCGTCTCTTTCGTAGCTTATTGCAACCCGAGTTGCCCTTTCAGCGAAAGATTCTTACATTTTGGACTTTTCAGTTAATAGGAGGCAATACCACAGAGCAAGGAATTGCTGAAGCCTTTTTAGCCTCTGATAGCGGTCAAGCGAATTTTTCCGATGTTTTTAATATTTCCGACCCGACGGCGAGAGCAGAGGCTTTTGTCGACGCTCTGTATCAGCGGTTGTTTCCCGAGCAGGGGCAGCCAGATTTAACTTGGGGAGGGCGCAGCTACACCCGTGAGGCATTAATTTTGACTGCGGAGCAGCTATCTCTTGCTCACGCTGCGGCACTTTTTGCGCAGTCGGAGGAATATGTTCTCACTACAAATGCTGTGCTCCGCCAAAGCTTTAAGTATTTGTATGAGCTGGACTACAGTTGGGCGGTTACTACTTGTGATGAGGGTGACATATATACTCGAGATTGTGATGGTGACGGCCTTCCCGACTGGTGGGAGATCCTATTTCTTGGTAATACTTCCTACGGCGCAGAGGATGATCCCGATAAAGATGGGCATAGTAATCTTGAAGCCTTCACCAGTCGTACCAGCCCATGCATCAATGGTTGTTATAACGGCATCGTAGAAACGCCCCCGGAACCTTCCGCTCCTATACTGCCAGAGCCTGAGGCAGTGGCGATTTCTGCTGAGACCGGTACTCTGCCAGGAGAGTTTAGGGTCAGTGAATCAGGGGCTGCTACCTATTCAATTCCGTTAAGTCTGCCTGCGGGCACTGCTGGTGTAGCTCCGCAATTCTCGCTTAATTACTCCAGTCAAAGAGGCAACGGTTTGCTTGGGCACGGCTGGCAACTGGGTGGTCTATCTAGTATTTCCCGCTGCCGTCAGACCCTAGGGCAGGACGGTGACAATAGTTCGATTACCTGGGGGGCTGAAGATCGTTTTTGTCTTGATGGCCAACGCCTGCTGCTAGTAAATGAGGGCAATTATGGCGCGCCAGGCAGTCAATATCGCACTGAAATTGACAGCTATAACCTAATCACAGCCCACGGCGGCAGCGTGGGTAAGCCGGCTTACTTTACCGTTGAGCGCAAAGATGGCTCTATTAGCTACTATGGCCGGGATACCCTGAGTAATAATTCTACTCATACTTTTGATGGGTATGGCACCCTGAATTGGGCGGTGAGCCGCATAGAAGACAGTGCTGGCAACCCTATTGATTTCTTTTATGACCTCGATGGCGGCCACCGTATCCGCGAGGTCCATTACGCCTACGGTAGTGGTAGCACTCCCGCAGCTTCAGTCGCCTTTGACTATGAGACACGCGAAGATGTGATCAGTGGCTATGTTGCTGGAGCGCCCCTAACAATCAGTCAACGTTTACATGCTATCCAAGTAAAAGGTACACAAAATACCGCGCTACAACGCTATGAGCTGGACTACCTGCAAACCGATTATGACGGGGATACATTGAGCCGTGTCGAACGTCTGCGGGAGTGCGTCGGCACTGTTTGCCATCCTGACACTGTATTTGAATGGCGATTGCCGGCAATTTTTACATCTTCCTATTTGGTTGACACCGTTAGGCTGAGTCACCAGAGTGATAGAGTGGCTGTTGCACCGCGACCTGCGGATATCAATGGCGATGGGCGTATGGATATTGCTTGGTTGGAGGTTGACTGGGATGACGATGGCAAGATCCACGATCACTATGTCAAATATGTGTTGGCGGAAGAGCAAGGATTTGGTCCTGAACAGCAAGTGTTTAGGTACGGTGGCAGCTCACGCAGTCCTTATAGATGGGAGGTGTTGGACTACAACGCCGACGGTCGCGCTGATATAGCCATCTTTCACCGGCAGGGTAAATATGGTGGCCAGTGGATGCTGCACCAATCTATTTACAGTGCAAGCGCTGGTGAGTGGCAGCTGTCTGCGGTGCCCAAAGCGATTCTCAGTGAGAAAGACGCGCGCTTTATGGACATTAACGGCGATGGCTTGGTCGATGCCGTAACCTCATCTGGCTACCGCCTGTTAGAGCATTCCGGGGAGTCTACAGCCTCTGATAGCTACTATCATTTTGGCTCCGAGCAACCCTGGCAGATGCCCGCACTAGAACCCTTTTCTTTAGGGAGCGATGAGTCCACTGCGCTTTACTTGAGCCCGGATGTGATCGGAGATTTTGACGGCGATGGCCAGGTCGACTTGATTTTAATGCACACCAAGCAGACCTGGGAGGGAACGGGAGGTTTACAGACCCAGCAAACCCGGGCCTACATTGCCAAGGTTCATGGAGATCAACTGATTCTCGGTCGGCGGGTGATGGATGATATACAAGAAGATGGATTTAAAAGTGATAGCGATGACAGAGACGCAACACCCCTGGAGCGCCATGAGCATCTTCACCGTAAATTACAGGCTGTCGATATCAATAGCGATGGGCTGGTGGATTTGGTACAGCATGATAAAAGCGGAGAGGTCAACTATCGCTACTGGTTAAATAAGGGGGCAGAGTTAAGTGATCCTATAGATTTAGGCAACTTTCCAGAAGATGCCCAGCCCAGCTGGTTTGATTACGAAGGTGATGGGGATGTAGATCTTGTTTGGCGCTTAGAAGGTGGAAGTACGTCAGATGAGTTAAGACTGCGCCGCTGGCAAAGTGACCAGCAAGCTTATGCTGTAGAGGAAGGGTTTAAGACTACTCGCAAAGAAAGCTATAACCTGTTTCTCGATATGAATAGTGATGGCATGACAGACTGGATGGAATTCGCAGACGATTATCTTCGTGTTTACCATGCTGCGGACCATCAAGTAATTCCTAATGTGATTGAGAAAATCACCAATGGTTTAGGTGCTGAAACCAATATCTTGTTTGGCTCTAGCGTTACTTCTAGTCACTATGCACGCCTGGATATTGATGCAGTGCTTGATACTCACTGCGCCAATGGGGACACCGAGGCTACAAAAAGCTGGTGTACAAAATATAAGATGAGTTCCATCGGTGACTTTTATCGAGAGATCAATGGTGATTTACAGGGATACCATACGCTCGGAAAATTTGGCCCCTTATTAGAGGTGGTTGGCTCTCAATTTTTAGTAACTAGAGTGGAAAGTAGTGCGCCGGCCACGAAAAGTGAGACTGCTGGGGGCGTTGATCCTGAAGCTACCAGCGCCATTAGCTATTTTTATGGTCGTGCGCGTTTGCAGGCAGGAGGTCGTGGGCTATTGGGCTTTGCCAGTCTGCGCACTATAGACGAGCAGAGTGGAATTAAAACTACCACCTACTATCGTCAGGACTTTCCCTTCCTGAGTTATCCGCGGCGTACAGAGACCCTCACAGCTGAGGGCATGCTTTTAAGTGAATCCGATAGCACTTGGGCGTTGCAAGGATGGGAGCCAGACTTCCCAGTAACTGCGCTGAGTGGCACTGCAAATTTGGGACCGCTAAAACCCTTTCTCGCTAACAACGTAGAGAAGTCATACAGCTATGTTGATAATGGACAAACTCAAGGTAACTTGCTGAAGACAATTACCACTACTACCGAACAGGATGAGCATGGTAACCCCACTAGTATTCTTGCGGTCACTACTGCACCGAGTGGCGATCGCTTTAGTACCGAAACCATAAATGATTATGGGAGTGGCCGCGTCAGCTTCCAAAATTCGCAACACACTTTCAATGGTTATGCGGAGCTGGGGCGTTTAGTCAGTTCGACCGTAACTCACAGTCGCACCGAGGCTGGGCAATCTTACCAAGCAACACGCAAGAGTACTTTCACATACTATGACAGTGGCTATGAGGCAGGTTTGCTCCAGCAGGAAACCCTGGAGCCTGGAGATCAACATCAGCTCGCTACTTGGTACGATTACGATCACTTCGGCAACAAAATTTTTGCCGAGCAATCCACCCCTAACGAACTCCCCCGCAGTCAACATTGGATTTATGATGACAGCGGCCGCTTTGTCGATGAAGAGGTAAATGGCTACGATCAGGTTCTCAGTCAGGTGGTCCAGCGCAACGCCGCTGGGCAGCCAACCGAGATAATCGATAGTGCCGGCGTGGTTAGCCAAATCAATTATGATGCCTTTGGGCGGCAGGTGTATAGCTACAGTGTTATAGGCGCCCAGAGCAGTAGCCTTTTGGCTCCTGCTGGAGCCCTTTGCCCCGATGGAGCCAGTATCCAGCAGCATAACTATAGTGGTGGTGGCAGCGAAACATTAATCTGTTTTGACCGACTTGCTCGAGAGGTGCGTAAATCCGGCCGGGCCTTTGATGGGAGCTGGAATTATGTCGACATTGAATACGATGATGTGGGCCGGGTAAAACACCAATCCGAGCCCTATAGTACAGGTGCTCCCCGCTACTGGACTACTTACAATTATGACCGTCTCGGCCGTGTGATTGGTACCGACCTACCAGGTATCAGTAATAGTGGAGGTACACGTTGGGACCTTACGCTGGAATATCAAGGCACTACTATCACCTCAATTAATCCTAAGGGACAACGTCAGGTAGAAACCAACAATGTGCTTGGTGAGAAGGTACATGTTCAGGACAATGCCAATAATACCCTTGAATTTATCTACGATGCAGAAGGCCAATTACTGCAAGTGATTAATAGAGGCGATGGGAGCCGCAACCTGATAACCAAAATGACCTATGACTTGTTCGGCCGCAAAGAAAGTATGTCCGACCCGGATAAAGGTATTTGGCAATACGATTACAATGGCTATGGTGAATTAATACGGCAAACGGATGCCAATGGCCAAGTTATTGAAAATACTTATGACCAACTCGGTCGCCTGCAATCGCGCACTGATTTCGATCATAATAATACGTTGGTGAAAACCACAGTTTGGTATTTTAACAATGACTCCGCCACAAATGAGGGCGGTGTTCCCCCGACTGCCCTCATTCGAGTGGAGGAAGTTGAAACCGACAATAGTGATAGCTACAGCCAATTGTATGGTTATGATTTATACGGCCGTCCTAGCGAAACGCTGACAAGCTTCTCTGTGGAGAGCGGTGATGATCACTACGAGAAAACTACTTACGACCAATTCTCGCGGCCTTTTCAGATTTTCGATGCTGGTGGTAGCGGTAACTGGGAAAGTAGTGCTATTCGCCATCACTACAATCAATACGGTTACCTTCATCAGGTTGTTGATGCAGAGCAACGCAACCTTGCTAGTGCGGAACGGTTCTATACCGTGCTTAAGATGGATGCTCGCGGCAATGTTACCGAGCATCTCAATGGTAATGGCGTCACAACGATAAAAGACTACGATCCCGCGACTGGCCGCCTTTTAGGGAAAGTGGCTAGTGTGTTGGGTATCGGCGATATCCAGGATCTCAGATATGAATGGGATAATCTTGGAAATCTCAAAAACCGTAAAGAACATAGTGGTGATAAAAACCTGCACGAAGATTTCGTCTATGACGAATTAAATCGTATGACCAGTGCACAGGTTACCGGAAGCGAAGCACAGATTATCGACTATGATGACCTTGGTAATATCACCTACAAATCGGATGTGGGGGAATATCGCTACGGCAGTCAGTGCGATTCAGGCTACGGCCCCCATGCTGTCTGTGAAACTATCGATGAAGGTGGTAGTACGGTTAGCTACCAATATGATCATAATGGCAATATGCTTGAAGACAGTAGTGGAAGAACCCTTGAGTACTCCACCTTTGATAAGCCTATTGAAATTAAAAAGGATGGCCATAAGACCGAGTTCAAATACGGCCCGGATCGTATGCGCTACCTGCGCATTGATACTGATAAAAATGGTGCGGTTACCGAAACCCGTACTATCGGCAATGTCGAGAAAATTACAAAAAGTGGTGTAATTGAGATCAAGCGCTACCTGCCTGGCGGGGCCTTAATTACTTTATCGAGCAGTAATGACGATAGTGAGACTCAAGTCCGCACTACCCAGTACCTGCACAAAGACCATTTGGGCTCGCTGGATGTAGTCACCGATAGCTCTGGGCGGATTGCCAACGATGGTCAAGCCATTTACAGTTTTGACGCCTGGGGCCAGCGCCGCAATGCACTGAACTGGGAAGCTTTACTCAGCGCAGAACTAAGCGTGTTTGATACCCGCATCACCACTCGTGGCTACACGGGTCATGAGATGTTGGATCAAGTAGGCCTGATTCATATGAATGGGCGGATTTATGATCCCCGTCTTGGACGATTCCTTCAAGCTGACCCTTTCATTGATGGTGTGACGAATACACAGGGCTATAACCGATATAGCTATGTCGGTAATAATCCACTTAAGTACACTGATCCAACAGGGTACTTTAAGCTGAAGGATGCATTAAAAATAGTTGCGGTTGTGGTCATTTCAGTTTTTACCTATGGTGCAGCCAGTGCATGGGCTGCTGGAGTAATGACTAACCTGGCGGCTAGCGCAACTGCTGGTTCTATATTTGCTAGCTCAGCCTTTGGATCAATAGTAGCTGGTGCCGTTGGAGGTGCGGCAGCTGGATTTGCCGCCGGAGTGTCAGCGGCTGCCTTTAGTGGTGCTAGTGGATCTGATGCATTAAAGGCTGGTTTCAGGGGAGCATTTGCTGGAGCGATCACTGGCGGTATAGCGGGCCATTTCGGAGACACTTATAGCATAACCCGAATAGCTGCTGACGGGGTAGGCATGGGGCTCGGTGCAGAAATAAGTGGAGGTGAGTTCAAGGATGGGCTTAAGTTTGGTCTAGCAGTGTCATTGGCGACATATACAAATGTGAAGCTTAGGGAGTATCAACTGAAACACTCTAAGGGTACTCCTGGACAAGTTGGTGATAGTCCCGGATTTAGAGGTCTAAAAGGTAAACTTGGAGGAGGAAGAATAGTTGATAAGTATTGGAAGGAGTCTGGTGCAGCTGATATTTATGAAAGAACAGGAGATGCTAAAAAAGCGCTTGCTAAGTATTACGCTCATCGAGGTTTGAAGGTAAGCCCACTGGGTGGTCATCAGGGCGGTCAAGGGATTATCTTTAGTGATAAACTTTCTTATTCTCCTGGAGGCTTCTTCGACTATATGGTTGAGGGATTTGCTGGAACTCATGATTCACTTAATCACTGGTATCACTATAACCCCAATGGCACCGCCATTGGCAGAGATGGGTTCTCATATTGGCTTGGAGAGGGTATTAATGCGGCAAATGTTGCAATAGCAACACCAATCGTTGCGCCTAGTCTTATCCCTGATTATATGAGATCCACTTTCTATAATGAGCTGAGGGATGATTGATGCTTTTAAACATGAGGTGCTTATTTCTTGTTCTGATTTTCTGTCTTTTAAAAGGCTGTGGAATGATGGTCACACCAAATTTAGTGCCGCCACCTGAACTTCCAAATTTATTTGTTCGTGATGTGGTTAAAAGCGAAAGTCAAGAGCAATGTCCTTCGATTGCAGGGAGTTATTCTGTATCAGCGATTGGTTATGGCGTTGTTGAAGAGACTGGTGTCCTGCAAGAGATCCCTATAGATGATTATGACTATGTATCCATATTTGGATTGGGTAAAAAAGAAAGTAAGCAGTTTGCTGCGGTTCGCAATTCTGACCCAGATGTTGGAGTGCTAAAAATTATTCAAAGTGAAAATGGTTCTTTCGATTTGATCATAAAACATTTGACTAAGCCTCTAATTTTCGTTGATTCTTTTGTACATGGTGAGGATTTTTTTTGTAAAAGTGGAGAAATGAACTTTGAAGTAGGGGAGTTCAAAGGTGGTGGAGATGGCTCGTGGTTTAATTACAGGACCCTTATTTCAATTAGGACCATGAATAACCAAGGATTGCTGATCTATCAACAGATAGCTTACCCATCAAATGTAGATCATAACTACTATGTATTTAGTTCTTTATCTGCTAGTGAAGCCTAAAGACTAGTAACCAATTAACCCTTTGAAATTAAAACTAAAGGGGTCGTAACGAATATTATTTATTCAATAAAAAAGCCCCAGTCAGTAATCATTGGCTGTTTACTCAGTCGTAAAATAAGTTTGCCGTCAGAGACTTCAATCGTGACCGGCGTGTTAATCGTAAAGCCAGTCTTGGCTAACCACTTCCCCTTCATCTGCCCCGGAACTTAAAGTTATCGTAAGGGACTTTGAAACAGATAATCTCAATCAGTTAATGGTGGCTGGTGAGATCGACTTAGCGCTCCCCTTTCCTGATTTAATCCCGGATGATCTGCCATACAAATTGCTATTTGAGGAGCAATATGTCTGTATCGCGGGAAAAAAGTCTTCCCTGAATGGCCAATTATTAACGTTGGCAGATGTGGCCGAGCTTCCGCAACTGATCATTTCACCTTCACGGGCAAATCTCAAAGGGTCACACGATGGGTGGTTTGCGATGCTGGGGTTAAAACGCAATATTGTTATGTCTATACTCAGCTTTTCTGCCGCCCCAGATATTATTGTAGTAACAGATACTATTGCGCTCTATCCCTCGAGATTACTACCCAACAAAAAAATATTCCCCTTAAGTTGGATACGCAAACACCATAATAAATGGGGTCAGATCAACGTTTTGACGTTAATTACCCCCGAATAGAAGCTGTTCTCTATTCCACTCAGGCCATTAATAATATGGACTTTTGAATGGCTAGATTACTACGTCTCGGACCCTCGGGCTTTCCGCAGCATGTGATTCAGCGAGGGAACAACCGGCAGGCCTGCTTCCATTCCGAGCAGGATCTGATTGCCTATGCCGGATGGCTGAAGCAGTTCTCTTGGGAATTCGAAGCTCAGCTACATGCCTGGGTCTTTATGACTAATCATGTACACTTACTGGTTACCCCACAATTGGACAACGGCGTCAGCAGCATGATGCAGGCCCTAGGTCAGGTCTGTGTCCGTTACTTTAATCGTGCATATCTTCGTTCTGGAACTTTGTGGGAGGGCAGATACAAGTCCTGCCTGGTGCAAGCAGAAGATTACCTCCTGCAGTGCTACCGATATATTGAGCTGAATCCAGTGCGCGCAGGTATGGTCAGGTATCCCGCATTACTACTGGTCTAGTTATGCGTGTAATAGCCTAGGTAAAGAATCCAGCCTTGTAATGGCGCACCCGCAGTACACTGCTCTTGGCCGCAATCCCACACAGCGCGGTGAAGGATATCGCGCATTGTTCAAACACCACTTGGATGGGCCCATGGTTGAGCAGATCCGCAAATCGGTGAATAAAGGGCTCGCACTAGGAAATGCGCGCTTTAAGGAACAACTCGAGCAGCAATTCACGCGCCGGGTCACTGAAGTTTCACTAGGGAGGCCTAGATTAGAGGACTAGGTCGGGAGATTAGACACCAAATTGTTGCAAGGCAAAAAATGAGGGGCAGTCAGGCACAATTGGTTGAATGTTGAGGGAAAGTGATGTGCATTAATCATTTCCCCTACAAATAATTGATATGGCATCATTCAAGATAAACTCTGGTGCCACTATTGCAGTTGCCGGCCTCAGAAAAATCAACCCTAACAGTATTGCCGCTTAATTTCGCTGCCATAAGCACCGACAGTGCTTTATTAACATCGGCAGCTCCCTCAATAAAGCGCACATGATCACATCCGCAATCATTGCTTTCAGAGTTAAGGCTTGCAAATACTCTATCTCCAGTGCCTGAGTCTGGTCCCACTAGTCCATCCAGTGTATTTCTGTATTGGACACACATGGTTGAAGTCGCAGAGGCTTCATAAGAAAAAACAATGGCAGCAGAAAAAAAGAAATGCCGTAACATGATTCCCCCTAAAAATGGCAAATAAAAGAAGTAGACCAACCTTTATGAATAATGCAAGCCTAATAAATGAATCTTAAATAAGTAGTATCTCTATGCATTGACCTGAAAGTATTTAGTGATTCTGTACCAATTTTTTTCTTGATAAGGGTGTTTAGGCGCAAAAGGAAAGCGTCATTTATTGAAATTTACAGCAACAATTAAAGGTCTGTCTTGATCGCATCCATCGCCATAAATAACCAAATTAATCGGTTCATCTGCAATATAGGCGCTAAGTAACATCGACTTCGTCATTTCAGGTGTGCTGGATGACAAAATATATTTGTCAGTAATTGAACAGCCGGCAGGATTTGTTGTTTTCTGCTCATTTGTGTTCACAAAAATAGTCCCTGAATTCCAGCTAGCTAGTTTGGTTATAGATATGTTTCCCGTATCTGAGAGCGCCCATCCATTAACCGAAACCGCCCATAAAAATAAAAAAATCAGCAATTTTCCATGCATGGTTTTATCCAGAATCATTAAGTGTAATCCCATTATATACCTATAGGGTTTTAAAATATAATAAGCTATTGGCCCATTCTTTGACACGACGGTATCATTTGAGTTGTCTGTAATTATCAATACTTCGGGCAGTTTTAAGGGGGGAAACAGATGGGAAGCACTGGCAGATGCTGAGGAAACATGGTTCAGACTTAAGATCAAATCAAAAAAATACCCGCCTATGGAAGACATGGTAAAAGCTGTTTTCGCTCGAATGTTCAACGTTAAAATGCCCCAAAGAAAATTCATGCTCATGCTGTTTTCTGTATTGATGGTCATCCAGGGGAAAGTAACCCATTTTGAATATGGAGCGATACAGCTCAGCCAGTGAGAAGCACTTTCGCCGCTGATCTAATAGGGGTTTTTCTTTCGCCCAGTTCAATAAAGGATTATTCATGTGAGAGTTTCCTCGCTGCCAGGAATGCGTAGTTGCTATAAAGGCAAGTTTTGCCGGTAGCTCAGGCCAAAAAACGAAGGGGCTGGGATGGTATTACAAAGGCAATGCCGGAGAATCAGAGAGGGGTTTCGAAATTCCTAGGGTCAGTATCACTGATCTGACATCGAATACTACCTATGCTTTGGGCGTTAAGCAGACAATAGGCGAAGAAGGTTGATCTCTAATTGAGCTATATGCCGATCATGCCGCTAAAGTTGCGACAGAAGTTCTGGCGTTCGGTATTAAATAGTTTGCTGAAAATCGAAACTAAAAATGTGAAGTAAGCGAATGAGGCTACGGTCATTTCAATTGTCATCGGGAAGCGTCGCAAGTTCAATAAGCACCTTATTGATAAACTATTTGGCGAGTTAGATTTGGAGCAACATTTTGGATAAGTTGCCCGTATTTACGAGCGTTATAGTGACTACGGGGCTATAGCTGCATGAAACTGTCCGAAGTGTTGACCTGTAGGACTGGGTTTTTGCCAGCCTGGAAATAAGAGTATTTAATTACCGTATTAATGGGGAGAGAGTGATATTTGCAGTTGTGTAGGGTGACCTGTGGAGCCTGTGACTAGTTCTGAGCGTACTTGGGCAGGATTGACGAGTTGCCTGCATTTTGGTTCTGTAAGCTGTGCCCATTTTTGGGACCAAATGCCTATTTTTAGTCGTGATCTACTTAAGGACACTGACCTCCGCATTATCTGCGGGAATACCTGAGAAAAGCTCCCTCTAATGCGAAATTGACGGTCATATAGCGGCACCGATTACTCCGATGGTTGTTACCTTAGCCCCTATAAATGGCTGCTAAATAGTGAAAAACGTGACAAATTTTACCCCCAGGTTCAGCTTGCAAAGTGAGGCTTTGAATGGTGAGGACGCCAATGTTTGGGCTGTGAGTGACCGGGCTCACGATCTCGCTAATAAAGGGGAGGATGTCATCTTTCTCTGTGTAGGTGATCCCAACTTTGACACCCCCGAGCCGATCCTCGACTTTGCCCGCGCTCGCCTGGGAGTGGGGCGCACCCACTATTCCCCTGCCGCCGGGGAGCCAATGTTGCGCAGGGCTATCGCGGACATCGAGAGCAAGGTCTCTCCCCACCCCTGTAATCCGGATGATGTTGTTGTTTTCCCCGGTGGAACCAACGCTATCTACGCAGTACTTGCCTGCCTGCTAAACCCCGGTGAGGAGATAGTAATTCCCGAGCCGATGTATATCGGCTATGTCCCCATTTGTGATGCCTTGCGCCTCTCCGTAAAGCGAGTGACTTGCCCGGCGGAGACCAATTTCGCTTTTGATGTCGACGCTATCAAGGCCTCCATCAGTGAGCAGACCAAGGTCGTTATGATCAATACGCCGGTAAACCCGACTGGCGCGATGGCTACCCCTGAACAATTGCGCGAGTTGGCGGCATACTGCCGCGAGCGCAATATTTGGCTGGTGTGTGATGAAGTTTATTCAATGATCACCTTTGCCCGCCGCCACACCTCTCTGCGTACGGCAGCGGAGTCGCTGGATAATATTGTTGTGGTTGATGGCTTGTCCAAATCCCACGCCATGAGTGGCTGGCGCCTGGGATGGGCAGTGGCTCGTGGTCCCCTGGTAGATCGTTTGATTGCTTTTGCAGGGGCGACAATTTTTGGATGCCCTCAGTTCATCCAGGAGGCTGCAGCCTTTGCCCTGGAGTTTGATAGCTACTTCGTGAAGCAGATGCGGGATGCCTATCAGCAGCGTCGAGACCTGATTGTTGAGAGGATTGGCCAGATACCTGGCTTGAGTTGCTACAGCCCTGAGGCTGGGATGTTTGTTATGGTGGATGTCTCCAAGGTATCCAGCTCCGGGCAAACCTTCGCTGAAGCCCTTTTGGATGCTGAGCGGGTCTCGGTACTGCCTGGCGCGCCCTTTGGTAGCAGTTCAGTGAATCATGTTCGCCTCACCCTGGCGGCTAATGAGGCCGAGTTGTCGCGGGCCTTGGATCGCATTGAGCAGTTCGTCACCAGTGGTAACCGCCAGGCCGGTTAGGCCTTTGCCGGGAGGCTGGTCGTCGCCAAATTCGCTTTTGAAGTGATGACAAGTTTCCCATGCCGGTGGCTGTAATGTTTATGCCACCGGCGAATACCGCTATCCTTGCCCCCTTTCAGATTCAAAAGAAAATAGCTCCGTGAAAATTGACCGGCATAATTTGCGTATTTTGCAGGCCCTGCAATCAAACGCACGTACAAGTAACCTGAATTTGAGTGAAAAAATTGGATTATCGGAAAGTGCCTGCCTGGCCCGGGTTAAACGCCTGACCAGTGAGCGCTATATCCGCGAGTTCTTTGCCGAGATAAACCTGGATAAAGTTCGGCATGCAGAGTTTTATGTAAACGTTGCGCTTAAGCGGCAGGATGCCCGTACCAGTGAGAACTTTCGCCGCGTTATTAGCGATATTCCACAGATTGTTTCCTGTGTGAAGATGTCTGGTGAGTTCGACTATATGCTGCATTTCGTCTGCCCGGACGCAGCAGATTTTAATCGAGTCTCAGAGCAGTTGTTGGCCAATGAAGAGGCGGCGATTTCCCGTATGACTTCTCATTTGGTGATTGAGAAAACCAAGCCTTTTACCGGCTACCCACTGGAACTCTTGTTTCAGGACTGAGCCTTAAATTAACCGGTGCCCGTGATTTGCAGGGCGCCGGTTAATGTTCTCTGTTATGGGGAAACAATAAGCAGGCTGCGCTCAATCACCCAGTAGCAGGCAATGCCCCCCAGCGTATACGCGACCACCGTAGCGACTGGTATTCCGATACCTCCACCCTCCCCGAAAGAGTATTGTTCGCGGTTCCGAATGGCATACCCTAGCCAGAGTTTAAGGAGCTTTTGATACAAGTTGATTGCTGTAAGAACAGCAGTGATAAATACTAATTGCCCCACTTCCACACCGAGATTAAAAGTCAGTAATGCCTGGGGAATAGCCCCCTGGGGAAGCCCAATTTCCCCCAGTACACCGGCAAAACCCAAACCGTGTAAAAGTCCAAAAGCAAAGGCAATTGCCCATGGATAGCGACTGGTCAAACTGAAAACACCATGCCTCTGGCGTACAGCCTCTCTGGCTGCCAGTAAAATACTGAGGGCGATAATCGCCTCCACTGGCGCTGATGGCAGATGGATATAGCCCAGTACGGCAGCTGCCAAGGTAATACTGTGGGCGATAGTGAAAGCAGTGATAGTGCCGATCAGCTGGCGAAGGCTTTGTTTGAGTAAGATCAGGGCCAAAACGAACAGCAAGTGATCGACACCGAGAAGAATATGTTCAACGCCCAGCACAAAGTAAGTTTGGGCGACTTGGAACTCGCTGGCGGGTTGGTCAAGGGTCCATTCTGGCTGGTCTGGTGTCAGTCGGATAACTTGCTCACGCCCATCTAACCAGGAGATCCGCACTAGCGCATCGGTCATAGTACTCTGTAGGCCATCGATATGAATCGACAGCTGTTGTAGCTCCCTGGGATGATGGATGGTCCAGTGCTCTGTGTAGTAGCCCTTACTTATTTGCCCTCTGGGTTGACTTAGGGGGGAGGCAGCTTGGTTTAAGTGGACATTCAGAGCGAGGCGAAGATCGCCTTGTGCGGGCAATCGCCAAAGTACTTTAAATAATTGTGCATCAACTTGAGTGATGCCCAGGTAAGCCGGGCGCAGTTCGTGGGCAGATAGTATTGGAGTAGAGCTGAGGAGCAGAATGAACAGGAGTGGCCGTATGTGCATCACTTGACGGCAACCTCGGCTGAGAAGTTATCCGGCTTGTGGACAGTGACCTCGTAGTTTTTACGGTACTGGAGATACTGCTCCTGCAGAATCTTCTTTTGCGCCTGGAATTGCCAATCATTTAGTACGCGGCTGCGTATTTCAGCCAATGCCGGTAGCTGGGTGGACTTGATTTCCTCAAGGAGGACCAGGTGATCGCCGAAGGTCGAGCGGACTGGACCACTCCACTTGCCAACAGGCAGCTTGGACAATTGCGCGGAAAATCCCAGCCCAAATTGCCTGTCTATTCGTGGCTCTGAAGTGTCGATAAAAGCAGCTGGCAGTAGGGTTGAGTCCCCAATCATTGGCGAAGCTTGGTCGCTGTTTAGCTGCATGAGTAAGTCGTTAAAATCACGTGAATCTGATGAGGCCAGATCCACTGAGAAAAATCGTTGTTGGAAAGATAGGGTGGGGGGAACCTGGTATTTATCAGCCTGACCTTGAAGGAATTTCTCCAATACTCGATCGCCAGGGTCTTGAGTGTCAGCGAAATTACGCGCCGTAAGTTCCATTTTTATTCGTAGGCGGCGGCGGATTACCGTATCGTTCTCGGCTAATCCCAGGGCAAGCGCTTCCCTGTAAAGTATTTCCTCTCTTAGGTAATTCTCAATAAGTTGCTCCAGCTCCCTATCGGTGGGGTACCTGTGCCACTTGCGCTCAAACACCGAACGTAGATGTTCGACGCGCCCCTCGCTGATAACAATCTCTTGTGCAGGCGGTTCCAGGATTTCTCCCAATCCCAATAGGATTAGGGCGATCGCAATAAAATACAGCAGGGGCTCTTTCGCCAATGACTTGAGGAAGGTAGTGGTATTCAAAAGCGCGGCCCTTATTTTGGAGTGGGTCGGAGTTGCGCTGCAGCTTCTAATTATGGAAAGACATTCTCAGTTTGCCAGTAAGAAAATATTGATAAATCCATCGCTTTGTACCAAATTGGTGAATTGTTCCGGCGTATGGCGGGGTGTGGCTCATATATACTGTGACAGTACTCCAAAGCGGTGTTCCCCTTGTATAGGGGTGAGTAACAGAAATTAGAGGGGAGAATCGATTGAAATATTTGGGAAGAGTCTATTTGACACTCAATCTATTGGTTTTTGCTTCTATCGGCCTCTGGGCCCTGTTTAAACCGCAGAGCCTTGCGAATGAAGTGGATTTTTCATTTGATACCCCCGAAGCCATGCCCGAGTTTATGGCCACTTATGGCGGGTTTATGTTGGCCATCGCGGTGATTCTACTGGTGGCTTTGGCTATGCGCCCGCACCGCAGGGTTGCTTACGCTGCGATGTCTATCGCCTATATCGGCTTCGCTCTTGGGCGCCTCTACGGAATGTTATTTATCAGTGGTTTTGACCAGCGCAATTTAGTGCTTTTTGCTATCGAAGTCGTCTTTGTGATCTGGGGACTTTACTGTTACCGAGAATCCCGCTGGTTGCCTTTGCAGCATGGCCATTAACACGGTTGTTACGGCTAGTAGAAAGGAGCCGGGAGAACCCCGGCGCCCATTTAAGTGATTTGAGTGGGTTAAGCGTGAGCTTTTGCGCCTTCTGCTGCGCTGTTGTCTATTTCCACCTCTTTTTCTCCCCCGTGTAATTGCCCATCCACTGCTTGCCGGAAGACTTGCTTGTAGTCCTTAAATTCTGTGCCCATCCAGCGATCCCACCAAGTGAAGTAAAAGCCGTAGTTACCCTGGAAGCGCTGGTGGTGCAAGTCGTGGTGAGTCGTGGTTGTGAGCCTGTCCATAGGGCCGTCGACCCAGCTGCGGGGGTGGAACTCGCGGCCAGTGTGCAGCATGGCGTTGCGGAAGATGCTGATAAATAAAAAGGTGAACCAAATAGTTGGATTAAGTGGCAGTATCAGGGCTATCAGGGGAGAGAAAGCGCCCATCAGGACCGCTTCACCTACGGAAAAACTGTATGCCGTCCAGGGCGTGGGTGTTCTGGACTGATGGTGTAGGCGGTGGAAGTGTTTAAACACCTTGGGATGGTGCATACCTCGGTGGGTCCAGTAAAAATAAGCGTCGTGGATCAAAATCACTACTGGCAGGCTGGCAATACTCCACCAGAGTGGATAATCGCTCCACTGCCAGTAAAATTTGGTCAGTCCCAGATCGTGCATCATGGTGGTAATAATCCCTACCAGGGTAAAGATACACACCGTTAATAGTGAATAACTCACCTCCCGCCGAATATCTTTCCACTCGGCACGACGCTTTTGGATACGGCGCCGGTTCATCCAGGTGCGAAACAGCCAGCCGGCCAAAATACTCATTACTGAAGCGGCCAGCACATAGCGAAATAAACTCAACTGGAAATGTTTGGCTCCGTCCTGGGATATGTCGACTAAAAAATCCATATTCTCACCATCATTATTCTTCTATTGAAGGGAGACTCACCGGTGTTAAATCGGGTCTCGGTGAGCCGGGCACGCAGCGGGAAAATCGCTTTCACCGCGCTCCCAGTCTGGGAGCCTTTTACTTTGCGGGCTTACGGAATATGAAAAAATGCTGACGGATTATTTCAGGAAAGGAGATTCAGGCGGGCAGCTTTTCCCGGCGGTACTCAGTGGGGGTTTGGCTGTGACGGCGCTTGAAAGCAGCGTTAAATGGGCTCAAGGAGCGATAGCCGATGTCCAGAGCAATGGTGAGTACTGGCAAATGGGCCTGCTCCGGGTCTGCCAACCGGTTGCTGGCCTCATCAATACGAAACTGATTTAGGTATTCGTTAAAATTGCGATAACCCAGATGGCGATTAATCAGCACACGCAGCACATGTTCGCGAATATCCAACTGCTCCGCGAGCTCCCTGATGGTGAGTCCGGTATGGCGATAACCACCGTTGTGCATATGTTCCTGTAATTTTTGCAGCTGGGTTTGCTGTTGTTCATCCAGTTCAGGTGGCGGAGCTAAAGGCTGTTCTTCCTCCTCTGGCTCGCTGCTCTTCGGGCGCGGCAGGGATTCTCCCAGAGCGCTGGGGGAAAGGGCCAGCAACCATAGGCAGGCAACCAGTGACAACAGGCTGGCAAATAGTGCGTGCAGTGTCGGTACACCGTTGGGAAGCGGGCGGTAAGCAAAGATAGATTCTGCGCCAATTACCACCAGCATATAGGCGCCGACGGCGATAAGTAGGGTTGTGCGCAGGCGTCGGCGCTCTGCAACCAAGTCCAGGTGAAACTGTCGTTGTAGTGTCAGTAGGCCGAGGCTGATTAACCCGAGTTTGAGTAGCTGCGAAAGGGTAAATAGTGGGGATTGCTGATCTGACGTCAATGGCAATGGTGCGTGGTAGGCGACTATGCCGATGACCAGGGTAATACCAATCGGAATCCAGCCCCACAGGGGAAAAGGCTCTTCCTCGCGGCATAACAGGTGAGTAAACAGCCAAAAAATTGCGGGAATCAGAGTAATTGGCAGATTAAGCAAGAGCGCAGTAGGTCCACTCAATTGTGGCAGGATGGGCCAGAGTAAATAGCAGATCACGGCTATCAGCAGGGCCAGTAAGCAGCGCCCGGCAACAAGCCGGTAGTGATGTATAGCAACCTTGGTTGCCGCCAATAAAAGAAGAGCGCATGCACCGCCGGAGAAAAATAAGTAGCCGGCGGTCATCGTTTATCTCCAGCGCTCGGCCCAGGCATCCAGGACCTTGCTGCTATAAGTATGGCGGCCGTAGCTACCATTGTAATAGGCGAGGGCGTTGGCTAGATTGCCTTTGGCTTTCTTGATGTAGTGTTTAAGAATGGTACAGCCGTACCTTAGATTGGTATCCATATCGATCAGGTTATCGTCGGGTCGACCGATTTCATTTTTCCAGAATGGCATTACCTGCATCATACCCAGAGCGCCAACGCGAGATATCGCATAGGGGTCAAAAGCACTCTCAATCTGGATAACCGCCAATACGATTTCCGGGCGCAGCCCAGCCCGAGTTGCCTCCCGGTGGACGGCTTTCAGTACGTGCATCCGCCGCTTGGGATCTTTGATATAGCGGGACAGAGGCTGGGATTTAGACATTAGCCACACTTCCGCATCGAAGCGGTCCACAAAGCTGTCGGCCTGGGTAACTGCGTCCTGCAGGGCGAGGCGCAACTCCGGGTCGATCTCGGCTCTACTGCTTTGAGCTTGGGCGGCACAGCAGGTAAGGCAGAGCAACAAGAGGGCGGTGGCTTTTTTTATCATGGGGTGATTCTACGAAAAGCCCGGCAAAATGGGCAGCGTGATTTTGTGACGCCGCCGATAAAAAGCACTTTTGCCGTAAGAGGTCCCGGCCTGCCTGGGGGCAGACCGGGCGGCTCGACAATTATTGATTAAATTTTTCCAATAACACTTCTTCGAGCTGGGATACGGCAAACTCCTGGCTTTCTGCATCTCCGCGACCTTTATATTCCACCACACCTTTTTCCAGGCCGCGATCGCCGATAACAATGCGGTGGGGAATGCCGATCAGCTCCACATCGGCGAGCATAGCGCCCAGTCGCGCTTTGGCTTCGTCCATCAGCAATACATCAATACCCTTGCTGCGCAGGGACTCATACAGGTGCTCGCACTTCTCCCTTACCACATCGCTCTTGTGCATATTGATTGGCACAATCGCCAGCTGGAAAGGTGCAATCGCAGTGGGCCAGATAATCCCTGAGTCGTCGTGGTTCTGCTCGATCGCCGCAGCGACGATTCGGGAAACGCCGATGCCATAGCAGCCCATGGACATAACCTGCTCTTTACCGTTTTCATCCAGTACCGTGGCATTCATAGCGCGGCTGTACTTGTCGCCTAACTGGAAAATGTGGCCGACCTCGATACCCCGTTTGATTTCCAGGGTGCCCTGGCCATCGGGGCTGGCGTCGCCTGCCACTACATTGCGCAGGTCTTCGACGCGGCCCAACTTAACATCGCGACCCCAGTTCACACCGGTTAAGTGGTAGTCATCGCGATTGGCGCCGCAGATAAAGTCTGCCAGGTGCGCCGCAGAGCGATCCACAACAGTCTCGATCTTTATGCCCACCGGGCCCAGGGAGCCAATGTTGCAGCTGAGTTCTTTGGCGATACGCTCTTCCGAGGCGAACTGAATGGGGCTGGCGATTCCAGCCAGCTTCTCTGCTTTTAATTCGTTCAGCTCGTGATCGCCGCGCAGTACCAGGGCAATTAATGGAGCGGTTTCACCCTCTTCACACTCGCCCAGAACAATCAGGGTTTTTACTGAGTGGGCGGGATTACTTTTCAAAAACTCGCTGACATCGGCGATGGTTTTTTGGTTCGGCGTATGAACTTCCTGCATTTCCTGTGACGGAGCAGGGCGCTCGCCAGCTGGGGCAACCGCTTCTGCCAATTCGACATTGGCGGCGTAGCGGGATTCTGTGGAGAAGGCGATATCGTCTTCGCCGCTCTGCGCCAGCACGTGGAATTCGTGAGAGCTGGAGCCACCGATTGAACCGGTGTCTGCCAGTACCGGACGGTAGTCCAGGCCAATGCGCTCAAAAATCTGGCAGTAGGCGCCGTGCATAATATCGTAGGTTTCCTGCAGGGAATCCTCGTTCACGTGGAAGGAGTAAGCATCCTTCATGGTGAATTCGCGCGCGCGCATTACGCCAAAGCGCGGACGGATTTCATCGCGGAATTTAGTCTGCACCTGGTAGAAGTTGGCGGGCAACTGCTTATAGCTATTGATTTCGCCGCGGATCAGGTCGGTGATGACTTCCTCGTGGGTCGGGCCCAGGCAGAAGTCATTGTTGTGGCGATCCTTGATACGCAGGAGTTCGGGGCCGTACTGCTGCCAGCGGCCGGATTCTTCCCAAAGCTCTGCCGGCTGCACGACCGGCATCAGTACTTCCAGGGAGCCAGCGCGGTCCATCTCTTCGCGAACAATGCGCTCGACTTTGCGCAACACCCGCAACCCGGTGGGCAGCCAGGTGTAGAGACCTGAAGACAGACGGCGGATCATGCCGGCACGCAGCATCAGCTGATGGCTGATCACCACTGCGTCGTTGGGAGTTTCTTTTTGGGTTGCGATGAGATAACGAGATGCGCGCATAGGAATTATATGGATTCTATTACGGGTAAGCTGGCTATTTTACGCTATTCGCTGGGCAATAAATATTGCCTGGGGGCAGTATTGCCTCAATGCGGATTGCCTTTTGCTATACCGGGGTATCTATTTAGCAGGTGCCTGGGCACTGGCTTGGAATGGGAGTGAATAAAAAACCCCGCATATGCGGGGTTTTTAAGCTGAGGCTTTATAGAGTGTATTAGTTCTCTGCCATTTCCTTCAGCTTCTTCAGTGGGCGAACTTTAACCTGGATGCTGGCAGGCTTCGCCTTGAAGGTAGTCTCTTCACCGGTGAACGGGTTGATACCCTTGCGAGCTTTCTTAGCCGGCTTTTTCACGGTGGTGATTTTCATCAGGCCCGGCAGGGTGAATTCGCCAACTGCGCGCTTCTTGATGTGGCCTTCGATGATATCGTTCAGCTCGTCCAGAACAGATTGAACCTGCTTGCGGGACAGCTCAGTGCTTTCTGCAATCTGATTAAGTACTTGAGTCTTAGTGTACTTTTCCTTGATTGCTTTTACTTTCTTGGCCGGTGCAGCTTTGGCCGCAGCTTTCTTTGCCGGGGCCTTTTTAGTAGCAGCTTTCTTGGAGACAGCCATGGCTTACTTCCTTCTTTGTTGTTCGGTATATATCCGGTAAAAGTGTGTTTTTTCTCCCGCTGCGCTGCATCCGTTACGGGTGTCTCAGCGGGTGATGGGGGAAGTATATATAGTTTTTGTTCGGCCGCACGAAGAAATACTAGAAAAATAGTGCTTTTTTTACATTTTTTAGCCTCACGTCGCCTTTATGGGACGCTTTACCCAGGGAAAAGACCCGTGCAGCTTCTTACCTCTGTAGGCCTCATGTATACTCTCTCCCCCTTTTTTTAAGCACCAGGTACTGTGTAATGCCGATATATGAATACCAGTGCAATGCCTGCGGCCATGAAATGGAAGCTTTGCAGCGGATGAGCGATGACCCGCTCAAAGACTGCCCAGCTTGCGAGAAGGCCGAGCTGCGCAAGAAAATCTCAGCGGCTGGATTTCGCCTGAAGGGCGCCGGTTGGTATGAGACTGATTTTAAAACTGGTAGCAAGAAAAACCTCGCTGGCGGTGACTCTGCCAACAGTGGTAAGGCCAAAAGCGACAAGTCTGGCACAGCGGCGGCAAAGACGGCCTAGGCGAGCTGTGCGGGGCTGTCCGTGCGGTGTACCCTCTAACTAATCTTTTCACCTATCGATAACGGGAATTTTCATCCATGCGCAGCGATTACTGTGGCGTCCTTCGTTCTGCGGACATTGACCGCGTAGTAACCCTCTGTGGCTGGGTCGACCGCCGCCGCGATCACGGCGGAGTGATTTTTATCGACCTGCGCGACCGCGAGGGAATTGTACAGGTGGTGTTCGACCCCGATGCGGCCGAACACTTCGAGATGGCCGATCGCGTGCGCAGCGAATATGTGCTTAAAGTGACAGGTCGTGTGCGCGCCCGTGCCCCAGAGGCCGTGAATCCCAATATGGTGACCGGTGAAGTTGAGGTTTACGGCACAGAGCTGGAGATCCTCAATACTGCTGAGACAGTGCCTTTCCAGCTGGATGAGCACACCGAGGTGGGTGAAGATATCCGCTTGAAATACCGCTATCTGGATCTGCGCCGCAACGAAATGCAGAACAACCTGTATTTCCGATCCAAGCTGACTACCGCAATCCGCAATTACCTGGATGAGCACGGCTTCCTCGATATCGAGACCCCAATCCTGACCCGCGCCACCCCAGAAGGTGCCCGGGATTACCTGGTGCCGAGCCGCACTCACGAGGGCAAGTTCTTCGCCCTGCCACAATCACCACAGCTGTTTAAGCAGTTGCTGATGGTTTCCGGTTTCGATCGCTACTACCAAATCGCCAAGTGTTTCCGCGATGAGGATTTGCGTGCTGATCGCCAGCCTGAATTTACCCAGATCGATATTGAGACCTCCTTCCTCGACGAAGAGGAAATCATGTCGATCACCGAGAACATGGTTCGCAAGCTGTTTAAAGAGCTTAAGGGTGTTGATCTGGGTGAATTCCCGCGCATGACCCACTACCAGGCGATGCTGCGCTACGGTTCCGACAAGCCGGACCTGCGTATTCCGCTGGAGATGGTGGAGATCAAGGACCTGATGACCGAGGTGGACTTCAAGGTATTCTCCGGGCCGGCCAATGATCCGAAGGGACGTGTTGCCGCGATCAAGGTGCCCGGCGGTTGTAAGAAACTGACCCGCAAGCAGCTGGACGATTACGGCAAGTTTGTCGGTATTTATGGTGCCAAGGGCCTGGCGTACATCAAGGTTAACGATCGCTCCGATCTGGAAAATGGTCTGCAGTCGCCAATCGTTAAATTCCTGCCGCTTGAAACCCGTGCAGCTATCCTCGATCGCCTGCAAGCAGAAGATGGTGACGTTCTTTTCTTCGGCTCGGACAAGGCCAAGATTGTCTCCGAAGCCCTGGGTGCATTGCGCTGCAAGCTGGGTGAAGACCTGGATCTGTACACCAGCGAGTGGGCGCCTTTGTGGGTTGTCGCCTTCCCAATGTTTGAAGAAAATGACGACGGCAGCCTGACTGCGTTGCACCACCCCTTCACTGCGCCTTCCTGTACCCCGGAAGAGTTGGAAAAGAATCCGCTTGAAGCACTTTCCCGCGCTTACGATATGGTGCTCAATGGCACCGAGCTGGGCGGTGGCTCTGTTCGTATCCACGACCAATTGATGCAGGAAGCGGTATTCCGCATCCTGGGTATCGATGCTGAAGAGCAGCGCGAGAAGTTTGGCTTCCTGCTGGATGCACTCAAATACGGTGCGCCGCCCCATGGTGGCCTGGCCTTTGGCCTGGATCGTCTGGTGATGTTGATGACCGGCAGTGACTCAATTCGCGATGTTATCGCTTTTCCGAAAACCCAGAGCGCCGCCTGTGTGATGACAGATGCCCCGGGTGCTGTAGATGCGAAACAACTGCGTGAGCTGAGTATTCGCCTGCGACAAAAAGAAGAGAAAATCAGCTGATTTTTCCCCGATGGGCCGAGCGAAGCGGGCCCATCCAATCGTAGTGATGGGCGATTCGCTTCGCTCTTTGGCCCATCCTACGCACTGACTGAAGAGAGACGGAAAATGGCCGGACATAGTAAATGGGCCAATATTAAGCACCGCAAAGCAGCTCAGGATGCCAAGCGGGGCAAGGTCTTTACCAAGATCATTCGCGAGTTGACGGTAGCCGCCAAATCGGGTCCAAACCCGGACGATAACCCGGCGCTGCGCGCCACTATCGATAAGGCTTTGGGCGCCAATATGAAGCGCGACACCATCGACAAAGCTATCGCCCGTGGCGCCGGCAATGCGGATGGTGAAAACTACGAAGCCGTAGTTTACGAGGGCTACGGCGTTGGTGGTGTAGCGGTCCTGGTGGAGTGCCTGACTGACAACCGCAACCGCACTGTGGCTGAAGTGCGCCACGCCTTCACCAAGCGCGGTGGCAACCTGGGTACCGACGGTTCCGTTAGCTATCTGTTTACCCGCAAAGGTCAGATGTTCTACGAGACCGGAGTGGATGAAGATGCGTTGATGGACGCAGCTCTCGAAGCCGGGGCTGAGGATATCGAATCCAACGATGACGGAAGTGTTGAAGTTACCACTGAATTCCAGGACTACCTGACGGTTAAGGACGCCCTGGTTGCAGCTGGTTTTACCCCGGACAGTGCCGAAATTGCCATGATTCCGTCCACCACGATTCCACTGGATAAAGACGGTGCTGAAAAAGTACTCGCTCTGATCGAGATGCTGGAAGACTTGGATGATGTGCAAAACGTTTACACCAATGCGGATATTCCGGCAGAGGTGATGGAGGAGCTGGGCTAAAGCCGGTTCCGTAACTGGAGGCGGCTACTGTCCCGCCTCTGGTTTTTTATCTTTTCAAGCCCTTCTTACTCCCCCTCCCTTGACGCTTCCTGTTCACCTTGGGACACTCCCACCACTATATAAACATACAGATATTTGGGGAGCTGCCTTTTGACCCGAATCCTGGGTATTGACCCCGGCTCGCGAAAAACGGGCTATGGAATTATCGATGTGGAGCGGGGCAAGGCTCGCTATGTGGCCAGCGGGGTGATTCGTATTCCCGAAGGTGCCCTGCCTGAGCGCCTCAAACTGATTTTTGATGCAGTGAGCCAGATCGCCCAGCAATACCAGCCTGCTCAGATGGCAATTGAAAATGTTTTTATGTCCAAGAGCGCCGGCTCCGCCCTGAAATTGGGACAGGCCCGGGGAGCAGCTATTGTGGCAGGGGCAAATAGTGGTCTGGCAGTAGCCGAATATGATGCTCGCAAAGTGAAGCAGGCAGTGGTCGGCAACGGTGGAGCGGATAAATTGCAGGTCCAGCACATGGTGAAAACCCTGCTGTCCCTACCTGCGTCGCCCCAGGAGGATGCCGCCGATGCGCTGGCCGTGGCTCTGTGTCATATGCATACCGAGCAAACCCTGGTATTTACCGCTGGCGGTGCGCGCAGTCGTTTTCGTCGCGGCCGCCTGAGCGTGTGATCGGCTGGTAGAATTGGCCCCGTAAAGGGCGCAGACAATATAAACCTGGAATAACACATGATTGGAAGATTGAGCGGTACCCTGGCCGCAGTGCAGCCACCTCTGCTGTTGGTGGATGTACAGGGGGTGGGCTATGAAGTGCTCGCACCCATGACCACGATTTTTGAACTGCCCGCACTGGGGCAGCCGGTACAGCTGCACACTCATTTAGCGGTATCCGAAACAGCCCAGCAGTTATATGGTTTTATTCGCGATGGGGACCGCAAATTGTTTCGCACCCTGATCAAGGTGAGTGGAGTGGGTCCCAAGATGGCCCTGGCTATTTTATCCGGGCTGGACGGCGCTGCCCTGGCCCGCTGTGTGTCGGAGGATAATGTAGCGGCGCTGGTCAAAGTCCCTGGCGTCGGTAAAAAGACTGCCGAGCGCCTGATTGTGGAGCTGCGGGATAAATTGACCCCGGATTTTGGCGACGCCAACGATATCCCCCTGATGGCCGCTGCTGCCGAGCCCAAGGTGGACCACACCGGTGAAGCGGAGAGCGCCCTGGCGGCTCTGGGTTACAAGCCCACTGAAGCCAGCAAAATGGTGGCCCGCGCCAGCAAGGAGCAGCCGGATGCCGATAGTGCGACTTTGATTCGCCTGGCCCTTAAGGGAATGGCCCCCGCTTAATCTGAGGCCCTGGAGTTGTTGCAATGATCGAAGCCGACCGTTTGGTGGCACCGGAGCCCGTGGGCCCCTCGGGCCAGGAAGAGCAGTACGACCGCGCCGTGCGCCCCAAAACCCTGGATGATTATGTGGGTCAGCCAGTGGTGCGGGAGCAAATGGAGATCTTTATTCAGGCTGCCAAGCTGCGAAAAGAGGCCCTGGATCACACCCTGGTATTCGGACCGCCGGGGCTGGGTAAAACCACCCTGGCAAATATCATCGCCGCCGAAATGGGAGTGGCCATTAAGACCACCTCGGGCCCGGTACTGGAGAAGGCTGGCGATCTGGCTGCGTTGATGACCAACCTGGAGCCGGGGGATGTGCTGTTTATCGATGAGATCCACCGCCTCAGCCCCCATGTAGAAGAGGTACTGTATCCGGCGATGGAAGACTACCAGCTGGATATTATGATCGGCGAAGGACCTGCGGCACGCTCCATCAAGCTAGACCTGCCACCCTTCACATTGGTGGGAGCCACCACGAGGGCGGGCCTGCTTACCTCGCCACTGCGGGATCGCTTCGGCATCGTCCAGCGGCTTGAGTTCTATAACGTTGAGGACCTCACCAGTATTGTCCGTCGCTCCGCTGGCCTGATGGGAGTGGAGATGGATGAAGGTGGTGCTCTCGAAGTTGCCCGTCGAGCTCGGGGTACCCCCCGAATAGCCAACCGCCTGCTGCGCCGCGTGCGCGATTACGCTGAAGTTAAAGGTGATGGTGCCGTGGATTCCGGCATTGCCGATGCCGCTCTTAATATGCTCAATGTGGATTCCCGTGGTTTCGACCAGCTGGATCGCCGTATGCTATTGGCCATGATCGAGAAGTTTGATGGTGGACCGGTGGGGGTGGATAGTCTCGCTGCAGCAGTCAGTGAAGAGCGGGATACTCTGGAAGATGTGTTAGAACCCTACCTGATTCAGCAGGGTTATATCGCCCGTACACCGCGAGGGCGAGTGGCAACCGGCCTGGCCTACGAGCACTTCGGCCTGCCGAAGCCAGATAATAAGTAGAGAGAGGATGGGGTGAAGGAAGTTTTCAGTATCCCGCTGCGGGTTTATATCGAGGATACCGACGCAGGTGGTATCGTTTATTACGTCAATTATTTGAAGTATATGGAGCGCGCGCGCACAGAACTGCTGCGCTCCCTCGGGTATGATAAGCCGGCGATGCCAGAACAGGGTCTGTTACTGGTGGTGCACTCCGCCGAGATTCAGTATCGAAAGTCCGCACTTCTTGATGATGCATTGCGCGCTACGGCCTCGATTGGCAAACTGGGGCGGGCCGCAGTGACTTTTGAGCAAAAAATCTGGCGCGGCGATGAGCTAATTTGCGAAGGTGTGGTCAAAGTTGCTTGTGTCGCTGACGACAGCCGCAGGCCCTGTGCCCTGCCGGAACCTATTTATTCAGCATTAAAGGCAGTTATTTAAGAAGATGAACGCCGGTGAACAACTTTCTCTTTGGGGGCTAATCCAGAACGCCAGCCTGTTGGTACAGTTAGTAATGCTGCTGCTGTTACTGGCCTCTGTGGTGTCCTGGGTGATGATTATCCAGCGCGGGCTTTACCTGTCCCAGGCCAAGCGCTCCCTGAACAATTTCGAACGCCGCTTTTGGTCCGGTGCCGACCTGAACAAACTCTTCCGCGAAGGTAACGAACGAGCGGAAAAAGGCAAGACGGATGGTGTTGAGTCCCTTTTCCGCGCCGGTTTTACCGAGTTTACCCGCCTGCGCCAACAGGGCAGCAGCGGCCCTGAAGCGGTGATGGAAGGCACTGAGCGGGCCATGCGTGTGGCTATGTCCCGGGAGCAGGAAAAGGTGGAAATGAACCTGCCGTTCCTGGCAACCGTAGGCTCTGTCAGTCCCTATATCGGCCTGTTTGGCACCGTGTGGGGGATTATGAATTCCTTCCGTGGTCTCGCCACTATGCACCAGGCCACTATTGCCACGGTCGCACCCGGTATCAGTGAAGCGTTGGTGGCTACGGCTATGGGCCTGTTTGCAGCAATTCCTGCGGTGATGGCTTTTAACCGCTATTCCGCCAAGGCGGAGTCGCTGTTGTCCAGCTACGAAACTTTCGCCGAGGAGTTTTCCTCTATCCTGCACCGCAAAGTGCATTCCGGCTGAGTAGTGAATAGGCGAACCCTATGAGTGTGTTTCGCAAGGGAACCAAAAAGAAGCTGGTCTCCGAGATCAATGTGGTGCCCTACATTGACGTAATGCTGGTGCTGCTAATTGTCTTTATGGTCACGGCACCATTGTTGATGCAGGGGGTCAAAGTCGACCTTCCAAACGCGCCCTCGGCGCCGATGGAGGAAACCGATGAGGAGCCGCTGATTATTTCTGTGCGCTCCGATGGCACCTATTACCTAAATCTGGGGACTGACGAGAAGAGCGCCAAGCCGCTCGCAGAAATTAAACAAACGGTCGCTAAGGTATTGCGTCAAAAGCCGGGAACCCCGGTTTTGGTGTGGGGTGACACCGAGGCCCGCTACGGCCTGATCGTCAATGCCATGACCGAACTGCAGCAGGCGGGAGCGCCCAGCGTCGGCCTGGTGACAGAGCCACCTCAGGGGTAGGGTGCCGGTGAATAAAGGCTTTTATGCATTGGCGATCATCATCAGCCTCGTGTTACACGGGGCGTTGATAGCTGCCATGACCTACGGCTGGGAAGCCAGCAGTATGCCCGAGCGCAAACCGATGCCAAAGTTTGTGCAGGCCAAGCTGGTGACGATTGAAGCGGCAACACCGAAGAAGAAACTGCCGAAAAAGGTCGATAAAATAAAACAGCGTGCCGATCGCGCTGCGGAGCAAAAACGCAAGGCTGAGGTCGAACGTAAGCGCCGCGCAGCCCTGGAGCAGAAGAAAAAGCTCGAAGCGGAAAAGAAGCGCAAGGCGAAAGCCGAGGCTGACCGGAAGGCACAGGCAGAGAAGGCCCGTCGCGAGAAAGAGCAGCAAGAGAAGGCGCGCAAAGAAAAAGAGCTGAAGGAGAAGCTGGCCCAAGAGCGCCAGAGTTCTTTTGACGAGGCCCTCCAGGGTGAAGAGGAACTGCTGGATGCGAATGAGGCCGAGCAAGCGGTGATGTCCGTTGGCCAGGCGATCCAGCAACAAATTGAGGCGGTATGGAGTCGCCCGCCCAGTGCCCGAAACGGTATGCTTACCAAGGTGAGAATAAACTTTGTCCCCACCGGCCGGGTGGTGGCAGCTAATATCGTCGAGGGCAGTGGTAATGCCGCCCTGGATCGCTCGGTACTGACCGCTATCAAAAAAGTGGAGGTATTTCCCGAAGTGGCCGACCTGGCCCGGGAAGAACCGGTGGTATTTGAGCGGGAAGTCCGCACAACTATTTTGAACTTTAAAGTCGAAGATCTGCGCCAATGATCAAGAGTTTACTTAAGACAGTCGTCATTATTGCAATCGCCTCGGTGAGCCTGGGGGCCCGAGCCCAGCTGGTGGTGGATATCACCAGCGGTATCGATGACCCCACACCGATCGCTGTGTCCCCATTCAGCTGGTCTGGTGGCGGGGTACTGGCGGAAGATGTTTCCGGGATTATTTCCTCAGACCTTCGCCGCAGTGGCCTTTTCTCCCCGGTGCCCAAGGAGGACATGCTGTCTTTCCCCAAGGCCCCGGAAGACGTGGTATTCCGCGACTGGCGTATCCTCGGCACTGAGTACATAGTGACCGGCCGCATTGAGCCGCAGGCCACCGGTTACCTGCTCACTTTTGATCTGGTCAATGTTTTCGGCCAGCACAAGATGTTCACCAAGCAAGTGCGCGGCGGCCAGACCCAGCTGCGGGATATCGCCCACCGCGCTGCCGATGAGATCTTTGAAGCTATCACCGGTATTCGCGGTGCCTTCTCCACGGAAATGGTGTACGTGCAGGAAGAGACCCGTGGCGGCAAGCCCAGCTATCTGCTGATGCGTGCGGATATCGATGGTGCTCGCGCCAAGCAGATCCGTCGTTTCAGCACGCCGGTGATGTCTCCCATGTGGTCCCCCAATGGCCAGGAGCTCGCCTACGTCTCCTTTGAAACCGGGCGTCCGGCAATTTTCCGCGAGAACCTGCGCACGGGTGCGCGCAAGCAATTAACTAACTTCAAGGGCATCAACAGTTCGCCGACCTGGTCCCCGGATGGAACCAAACTGGCGATGGTGCTCTCCAAGGACGGCAACCCGGAGATCTACGTGCTGGATCTGGTCAGTAATAAACTGACAAGAATGACAAGGCACTTCTCCATTGATACCGAGCCGAACTGGATGCCAGATGGTAAATCACTGGTTTTCACCTCCGATAGGGGAGGGAAGCCACAAATTTACCAATTGACTCTTGCCACTGGTCAAGTCGACCGCTTAACCTTCGATGGCGATTACAATGCGCGGCCCCGTGTTTCTCCCGATGGAAAGACACTGGTGATGGTGCATCGTAATAGGGGCGTATTTACCATCGCTACGATGGATATCAACTCGGGCAGAGTGCGTGTCCTTACGGAGACTACGCTGGACGAATCCCCTAGTATCGCGCCGAATGGGGCCATGTTGATGTACGCTACCAAACGTGGGGATAAAGGTATTCTGGCAGCGGTGTCGCTGGATGCTGGGGTGAAGTACAACCTGCCCTCTCAGAGGGGTGATGTCCGTGAACCGGCCTGGTCGCCGTACTTTGAATAAGGCGGGGATGCCCGACGCGTTTAAGCGAAGGGTGTGAATTAGAGCAATTAGAAATCTTTCAGGATTTTCGATAACACTATATATAAAGCGGAGTAGCTTATGTTGAAATCAGTAAAAACAGGCCTCGGGTTAGCCTGTGTATTGGCAGTAATGGCTGGTTGTAGTAACACTAATACTAGCGACAGCACTGGGGAAACTGTAGATCAGGCAGATCAAACTGTGGTTGAAACCACTGATTTTGAGACTACCCCAACCGAGACAGTGGCACCTCTTGAAAACGTAGTTTACTTCGATTTCGACCAGTCTCTGCTGAAGCCCGAAACCCGTGAACTGCTGATCCGTCACGCTGACCGTATGCGCGCTGCCGCCGGTTCTGTTCGCTTGGAAGGCCACGCTGACGAACTGGGTACTCGCGAGTACAACCTGGCTCTGGGTGAGCGTCGTGCCAATGCCGTTCGCGACTTTTTGGTACTGCAAGGCGTAGACGCAGCTAACCTGGAAGTAATCAGCTACGGTGAAGAGCGTCCAGCTCAAATGGGTTCTAACGAATCTGCCCGTGCGATGAACCGTCGCGTTGTTATTAACTAATCGTAAAAATGGATGCCAATGGCTTTAACGATTAGAAAACTAGCGATCGCCGCAGCAGTAATGACTGTGGCATCGCCAGTATTTTCCCAGGCCCCGATTGTAGACCTGTCTTCTAAAAGCCAGGACCAGTTGACCATTACTTATACCGATGAAGTGGAAAGCAGTGCTCCGACACAGCTCGCCCGTGCCGGTATGTCACCACCCCGAGCCCAGGGCAACCCCCAGGCCGAAGCCTACTATCAGATGCAGGTTTTGCAGCAGGAAGTGCGGGAGTTGCGTGGCACAGTTGAAGAGTTGCGCCATGAGATCAAGCGTCTCAAACAGCAGCGTACCGAAGATTATATGGATCTGGACCGGCGTATTGCACGCCTGAGTGGTACAGAACCAGCGGCTCAGCCGCCGTCTACCGCTGAAGGCGGTGCTTCGTCCATGCAAGGGCAGGGGGGCTCAGCAATGCCGCCTAAACCCCTGGGCCCGAAAGACGGCAAGAGCGAGCGCGACCGCTACCAGGCCAGCTTTGGCTTGGCCCGCAATGGCGATTACGGCGGCGCCAGTGAAGAGTTCAAAAGCCTGTTGCAGGACTTCCCCAATGGTCAGTACGCCCCGAATGCGAATTACTGGTTGGGTGAGATTGCACTGGTTCAAGGCAACCTGGAAGAGGCTCGGGAGTGGTTCGTAGCCCTCCTCGACGGTTACCCGAATTCCAGTAAAGTCTGGGATGGCCGCTACAAGCTGGGTACTGTTTATCACCAGCTGGGCGACCAGCAAAAAGCCCGCAACCTGCTGGAGCAGGTGGCAGCCAGTGACGCCAGAGCGTCGAATCTGGCGAAGAAGTATCTGCAGGAGAACTTCCAGTAGCCTTCCGCCGCTTCTGACTGTCATCGCTGGTTTTTTGAGCAGAAAAAGCCTATGATCCCGCGCCCGGGTGGCATGTGCCACTCGGGCGTTTTTGTGTTGGGTGTGTATGACCGATCTTTCCAAAGAATCACTCAGAATCAGTGAAATTTTCTACTCCCTCCAAGGAGAGGCGCGAGAGAGTGGCCTTCCTACGGTGTTTGTGCGCCTGACGGGCTGCCCGTTACGCTGTACCTATTGCGACTCCGAGTACGCCTTTTACGGCGGCGAGCGCATGACGCTGGAGCAGATTTTGCAGCAGGTGCAAAGCCATCCCGCTCGCCATGTGTGCGTTACCGGTGGTGAGCCCCTGGCCCAGCCCAATTGTTTCCCCCTGATGAAGGCGCTTTGCGATGCGGGCTATGCGGTGTCCCTCGAGACCAGTGGCGCAATGCCTGTGGATAAAGTGGATGAGCGGGTATCGAGAGTAGTCGACCTGAAAACGCCGGCCTCCGGGGAGCAGCACCGCAACCGTATGGAGAATATGCAAGTACTCACTCGCCAGGACCAGATCAAGTTTGTGATCTGTGATCGCGGGGATTACGACTGGGCTCGATTCACCCTGGATCAGTACCGCATACCTGAGCGGGTTGGAGAAGTGCTTTTCTCCCCCAGTTACGAGCAGCTGCAGCCGCGCCAGCTAGCTGAATGGATACTGGAGGATGGGTTACCGGTGCGTATGCAGATGCAAATGCACAAGCTGTTGTGGGGCGACATCCCAGGCGTATAAATCGCCGCTGCGCCACATCAAGAAAAGAGGAAAAAATGACAGCAAAGAAAGCAGTAATCTTGCTATCCGGAGGCCTGGACTCAGCCACCGTACTGGCTATGGCTCGCGCTGAGGGCTACGAGTGTTACGCCTTGGGCTTCGATTATGGCCAGCGTCACGAGGCAGAACTATTGGCTGCGCAGAAGGTGGCGAAGGACTTGGGGGCCGTTGAGCACAAGGTGGTTAAGCTCGACCTGCGCTCAATCGGCGGATCGGCGTTGACCGATGACTCTATCGAAGTACCCGAAGAGGAAACCTCCGGTATTCCGGTGACCTATGTGCCGGCGCGAAACACGGTATTCCTATCTATTGCCCTGGGCTGGGCAGAGGTGCTGGGCGCCCAGGATATTTTTGTGGGTGTGAACGCCGTGGACTACTCCGGCTATCCGGATTGCCGCCCGGAATATATTGAGGCCTACGAGAAGATGGCCAACCTGGCGACCAGAGCCGGTGTCGAGGGCAATAAGCTGTCTATACGTGCGCCGCTGATGGACATGAGCAAGGCGGATATTGTTACCGAAGGAACCCGCTTAGGGGTGGACTACAGTTTAACTGTGTCCTGCTACCAAGCCTTGCCAGATGGCGCTGCCTGCCGTCGCTGCGACAGTTGCCGCCTGAGGGCTGCCGGCTTCACAGAGGCCGGCCTGGAGGACCCCACGGTCTACGCACCTTAATTGGCCGTTGGCGCCAATTTTTTGAACAAATACCTAACTCCTTAAATTTGTTAGATTTTTTTTTGAGTTAGGTATTGTCTTTTCGAAATAGATCCGTAAGATACGCAGCTCCTCACAACGAGGCATCGAAAAGGGTCGTTAGCTCAGTCGGTAGAGCAGTTGGCTTTTAACCAATTGGTCGCTGGTTCGAATCCAGCACGACCCACCATTTTCGACAGGGATGCCCAAGGCAGCCCACCTAGTTTTTACACTTCTGCGCGAAGGTAAAAACAACCCAAGTTGGACCATTACCAAGTTAGTCCAACCATCCTGGGGGTCGTTAGCTCAGTTGGTAGAGCAGTTGGCTTTTAACCAATTGGTCGCTGGTTCGAATCCAGCACGACCCACCATCTCTCTTATTTCCTCAATGTTTATTTTTGTAGATTTTGCTCAAATGCAAAGATCTTGTGTTTCTGTTTTTCTACAAACCTTTTTCCCAGTTCTTGGGCACTTTCTTCCTATAGATGCCTTTACGTTTGCTACTAACAATTAATGGGCCTTTGATTTGCGTCTTGGCACAGTGGCTAGGGATCTCCAGCTAACTGATACTAAGGGTTTTGCTACTGAGAATAGCGTCGCGCTTTTTGAAGGTGCTATCTCCTCAAGTTTTCCGGGTCACCAATTAAGGTGAATGGTGCTTGCCTCGATGTTGCGGGTTTGATTTCTGAGAAGTGCGGTTCGATCTGTGTAGGTAAAGGAGCTGGTTTAACGCGAGATATTTCTACCAGGTAAGGATTGCCGAAATGAAAACCGTAACCCCCATAGTTGCCGCCATCTGTTTGGTGGCGGTTAGTCACTCCTCTTTTGCGAATAATAATTCCTCCATTGTTGAACAAAATGGTATTGGAAATAGTGCTATGTCTGATCAATCCGATAGCACGGTTAATTTTAGCCAGGTAATACAGTCCTAGGCTGGTGATGGTAACCAGGCCGTCGCTGACCAATACACGGATGCAGCAGTAACGACGATAATTCAAACCCAGATAGGGGATGGGAATATTGCGATGTCAGAGCAGTTCAACAATATTACCAATGTGCAACTTGAACTGCTCCAGTCAGGTAATGCCAATACGGCAATGACTCGTCAAGGGAGCAATGTGACAGACAGCAGTATGACTGTGCAACAAGTTGGGAATATGAATCTGGTTGATAATAATTTCCAGGGGCTTGGGGGTACTACGGCAAGTACCATGACGATAAATCAGCAAGGAGACATGAACACGGTCGGGCCCAGTTTTGCGTTGCAGCAGCAGGCACTGAACTCTACTTTGATTGCTACTCAAATAGGGCAGATGAACCAAATGGATGTCAATCAAAACTTTGTTATTAGCGATAGTACAATGATTGGTATCCAAGATGGCGTTGGCAATGTTGCGGCCTTGGATCAGATAGGTTCAGTTAGCTTTCTTTTGATGGAGTTATTGCAATTGGGTAATGACAATACGGCACTCCTGGAGCAGGAGTTTACGGTTGAGAATTCAACTATGATTGTCGACCAATTTGGTGATATGAATATTTCTACGCTGGATCAAGGAAATGCTTTCTTCACCAGCGCTACAGTGTTGCAGACCGGCGACTCCAATGATGTAAATATTGATCAGGACAATATCACTATGGGTGTGGCCTCAATATCCCAAACGGGTACATCGAATGTGCATGTTACCTCTCAAGCGGGTACCGCCGAGACAGCAATAGCGACACAGTCTGGAGTAAGTAATACCGGCACAATTTTACAGTAGTAGTCAGTTCTTTGATTTCTGTGCTGCTAGGTTCTGATCTGTGTGGCACAGAAATTTAATCCCAAACTTTGTTCCTAGTTTTTCCCCACTTCCTTCTTATAGCTGTATCGCCGCTTATCGTTAACTCTTACCCAGTAGTTGGTCGGCCCATGATCAGCGATTTGAGAATAGTTTCTAAATATTCAGCCGTTCATTATCGCAAGTGACCTTGTGCCAGTGCATGTCAATTCCTCTTGGGGTTTGTTGTTCGCATAATTGCCTGTGTCAATTTTATTGCCTCAGCGCTCGAGTTTGGCGAGCTTTAACACTTCTTTGGGGATACTGCTGTTTGGAGTAGGGATGGCGCTAAATTGGATTCTGCGCATGCCTTACGCCGGCATGCCTATTGGTATCGATGTTGTTGATGAGGCCCTCTAAGTTGAGTCCCAAGAAAAGCTTGAATAGTTAATGAAGGATTGAATTATGAGGAAGTTGAAGCCTGTAGCTCTAGTTATATTGGCCGCAGTGAGTGGAAGTGCGATGGCCAGTAATAATACGACGTTAATAGATCAGCAGGGAGTGGGTAATACAGCGAACGCCAATCAGGTTGACCCTACGGCTATAGGGAATCTGATAGATGTCACCCAAATTGGCGATGCAAACTCTTCGTCATCGACCCAGGCGAGCGATGCCGTAAGTAATACCATGACCCACTACCAAGAGGGTGATGGGAATATGGCCGAATCTTTCCAGCAGTTTATGACTGAGTCCAGTTCGTTGGAAATTAACCAGATTGGGAATAATAACGATACGACAGCGGAGCAACTTGAGTCACTTGGTTCTACCCAGGAACTAAATCAAGCTGGGGAAATGAACTTTATGACCATCACCCAGACTGATACTGAAGCATCCAGTATCGCGGTGACTCAAACTGGGGATATGAATGATGCGATCATAATGGGGCAGGTATTCGATATTTTGGGAAGTGATGTCATCCTAAATCAAATTGGCGATGACAATATGGCCCAGATTTCCCAGCAGAGTGTTGTTGAATTTAGCTCTGTGTCAGCAGATCAGCTTGGCAACCAGAATAACTTTGATAGTGAGCAATTAATGGGGGTTTTTAACTCTACCGTTACTGCTATTCAGTCAGGCGATATGAATGATATCGAGTCCGATCAGGAAAATGGAGTTACTTCAAGTACGGTCCTTATTACCCAAACCGGTACCAGCAACTTTGGTGGGGCACTACAGCAGAATGGTGTTGCTAATAGTACTGTAAGTGTGACTCAAGTAGGGGATGGAAACTTTGGTGGCGGCGTTCAGGATACTGGTATAGATGCCAGTGTTGGTATAGTGAGCCAATCTGGCACTGCGAATATGGGCGTTACCCAGCAAGCTGGGGGAACTTCTTTTGCCTCTGCAACTGTTACTCAGTTAGGGTCAATGAATGATGCGACGTTGGGGCAAATTACTGGCACCTCAGTTACGGGCTCCATATTTCAAAATGGCACCAGTAATATTGCCGGTGTGCTCCAACAGGGAAATATGCTCAGTGTGGCGACAACTACTCAAATCGGTGATTTGAATCAACATACAACATCGCAAATGCTAGATTCACAAACTGCAATCGCAACGCAAAATGGTACTTCCAATATTGGATTTATTTTTCAATAGATTTAATTGGGGCTTTGCGATATCAGTATGAATATCGGCAGTTGTCGTGTATCTGCAAAGTCCCAGTTTTTCTTTTGTGTTTTATTCAGTCCTATGTTCGAGATAAGAGCGATTTTTTTAGGGAGTTATATGTTCTCTTCCTATTGACTCTCTCCTGTCTGGTTTGGCTTTTAACTCTAATTTGAATTGACTTAGATTATTTTCTGGGATGTTTTGCTACGCCTGGAGTTTAAACAGAAGGGGTGAGATCTATGTACAAGGGATTAGTTAAATGAAAATTTGGACTTCAGTTACTGCAATAGCTGCACTCACTTTTAGTGGCCATTCTATGGGCGGCAATAATACGACAGATATTGATCAGGATGGTGTTGGGCATCTGGCAACAGTGGACCAGTCTAATCCGACCAGTACCAATAATACAGTCTCGATAACTCAAACTGGGGATTCCCACCAGGCAACTGTTTTGCAGGGTACCCTTACAGATTTGAACTCGGGCACGATTGAGCAATCGGGATTGATGAACGAAGCAATCCTGGAACAAATTGCAGAAGTCTCTGAGAGTACGGCTCTAATTATCCAGTCTGGCGATGGTAATTTGGGTTGGGTGGTCCAGGATGATTTTGTTGAAGCTGGTAGCGCCACTGTTATCCAGTCCGGTTCAAATAATGAGGGTATTGCAGCCCAGGTGGATGTGGGGGGAATACAGGGTACTGTCGCTGTTACTCAGAATGGGACAATGAACTTTGCACTGGCGCTCCATGAGGATTTTGCGCTCAACAGCACTGGGATAATTAATCAACTTGGAAGTGAAAATAGTGCCGAGTTATTTCAGGGGGACCTAACTGAGTCAAGCTTTATCAGCGTCGAGCAAGATGGAACTCTCAACGAGGCATTGGTAGGGCAGGGCTTTGCTCTTTTCTCCTCTATTACCACCTTCCAGAGTGGTGATATGAATTATGTAGAAGTCACTCAGTTGGGACTAAGTACTGGATTGGCCACTGTCTCCCAGATAGGTTCTTCCAATATTCATGTCACGACACAAACAAATGATGGGCAGGTGGCTATTGCTAGCCAAGTGGGGGGGGGTAATACGGGAAGCATTATGCAGTAGAATTTCAAGGTTATAAAATTATGCCTGTATTTATTATTGTTAATTCATAATTTTTAATTGTAATTGATGATGCTAAATAGTTATGAATTCCTCGTTGTCCTTGTGAGAAAGTCCCCTGCTCAGTAGTTTGGTCGGTAATTTGTGTGAAAAGGAGTTTGCTATGAAGTTTATGAAGCCATTGGCTGCGACAGTGTTGGCCGTGATTCACTGTGGGGCTTTAGCAGACAGTAATGTCAGTAGTGTCTCCCAACAGGGGTCTATGAATACGGCCACAATTGATCAGTCTGATCCTTCGGTTACAGATAATCAGATTGTGGTTATTCAAGATGGAGCTGGAAATGTCTCTGATGCGGAACAGGTGAATAATACAACCAATAGTGTGATTACACACATACAAATTGGAGATAACAATGAGGCAGCTTCGATTCAGGATATAAATGTTAATGCAGCCAACAATACAATTAATCAACAGGGGGATATGAATCAGGCTGAGTTCATGCAGGAGAATACAGTTGAATCATCCAGTTTAACGGTCAACCAATTTGGCAATTCCAACGATGCGGACCTTGATCAGGAGGAGGGAGTTACCCAGAGCTTGGTGTCGATTACTCAAACAGGGGATATGAACGACGCAGTGGTCCCGCAAGGAGATATCGTGAGTAATAGTTCTGTGGTCGCAACCCAGTCGGGAACTGATAATGAATTTGAATCCAGGCAGGATAACCAAGTTAGTTTCAGTAGTGTAATCTCATCTCAGGTGGGCTCAACAAACAGAGCCGAATTGGAGCAGGAAGACTTAATTGATACCAGTACGATTAGTGGTGTTCAAAATGGTGATATGAACGATGCAGATGGACAACAGTCGATCGTAATTTCGGCTAGCACTATTATTGTTAATCAAGTTGGCGATGATAATGTTTTAGATGTCGATCAGTTTAGCAATATCACTTCATCCACCGCGACTATTATACAGCTGGGCTCTTCAAATGATGGTGATATAGTCCAGGCTTCAGTTGTTGATTCGTCTACCGCGAGCATTTTTCAATCTGGTGCAAGTAATCAGGCAGACGTAGATCAGGGTGATGAGATTTCAAATAGCTCTATCATTGTTACCCAAAACGGTAATGACAATGGAATGTTTGTAGATCAGGAAGACCTGGTTTCCCAGAGTTTTATCACTATTAACCAGACTGGCGATAATAATGAAGCCGGGGTAAGTCAAGAGGGAGACGTTTCCTCAACAGCCGCGACTGTTATACAAAACGGTAGTATGAATGAAGTAGATATTAGTCAAAGTAATTTTGTAGACTCTTCAACATTGACGGTATTTCAGGGTGGTTCCACTAATATGGTGGATGCTGAACAGGACGAATTTATTAGTAATAGTGTGATTGATATCACCCAATCGGGAACGGATAATACCGCTGATGTTGAGCAAGATACATTGGTTGACCTGAGTAGTGTGACTACTTTGCAAGCTGGCACATCAAATTTTCTGATGGTGTTACAAGCGGATGTCACATCATCCAATATCACCATTACCCAAGATGGAAATATGAATACGGTTGATGTCAGCCAAGCTGGGGTTTTCAGTAGCGCCAGTACCACCTCTCAAACGGGTACTTTAAATACTCATACCACCACTCAAGTGAATGATTTACAAACCGCACTGGCAACACAGCTGGGTACGGGGAATATGGGTATGATTATTCAGTAATTCGGACTGTAAAAGCTAAGGGGAAAGAATACCCTGGGGTTTATATTGAACCTGATGTAGGTAATTGGTAGATAAATACTATTTCTACTTTATCACTTCAATAGCGTATTCTCTCTGCTTTCGTTGTGATTGATTGAGTTAAACAGAATTTCTCTTCAAGTGGATAAATAATTAGCAAATCATTTTTACAATTACTTCTCCGAGGTATAGTGAAGAGGTCAGTCCGGGGGATTCAATTCCAAAAAATGCCACTAACTGAGATTTATCCGATAGGCTTTTGTGATAAATCTGGAAATCACCAGCGGAGTGGCCCCTGCGTACAATTTTGGAGCGAATGCCCGCATAGCCAGGCCGTAAAGTATTCTTTGATATTCCAGGCCAGTAGCGACGGATGTTGTCATAAAATGTATTTAGTTTACTCGGATCCACTTGGTAGTTAATGGACTCGACCCATTCCACATCTGGACCGAAGCGCGCCCCTCCGGCCAAATCCAGAGTGAGGTGAATACCCAGACCGGCACTTTCAGGTAGAGGGTAAATTAAGTGTGAAAAAGGCACCTTACTTGACTGGGTAAAGTAACTGCCCTTAGCAAAATACGTGGTGGGAATTTCTCGTTTTATAACTTCGCTATTTATCGTCCCCACTAGCGAGCTTGTGTGGAGGCCTGCGGCCACAACTAGATTGCAGGTTTTCAGTTTGTAGCCATCCTCCATCACGAGTTGGCAAGTGCCGCTGGATATTTCAATTCGCGCAACTTTGCTCGCAAGTATAACTTCTCCTCCCCTGGCTTCCATGGCACCCTCAAGGGCTAGCATCAGGCTGTGGCTATCGATAATGCCGGTCGTCGGAGAGTAAATGGCACCGGCACATTGTAATTCCGGCTCCATAGATCGGGCTTCAGAGGCGCTTAGTAATCGAAGTCCGCCAGCGTTATTAGTATCCCCCTGATTTTTGAGGTCTCTCAATTGCGCAAGCTGTGCTTTATCGGTGGCGACTACCAGTTTGCCGAGCTGCTTATGGGGCACCGCGTATTCTTGGCAGAATTGATACAGTATGGATTTACCGTTTACACAGGCGCGGGCTTTCAAGCTGTCCGTTGGATAGTAGAGGCCTGCGTGAATGACCTCACTACTGCGAGCGCTGGTTTCGGTTCCAATGGCACTGTGTTGTTCCAGCACCATCACTTTGTGGCCAGCCCGGCTCATCTGGTAGGCGCAGGCAAGTCCTAATACCCCAGCCCCGACTATCACTGTATCCAATATCTCCATAGCGGTCCTGCTGCCGAAATGTGTACTTTCTGAGGTGACCAGGTTGAATTCCTTCGGCCTATTTTGCCTGTAACGCCAGATTAAAATTGCTGTCGAAAGGGTGCGTGGTGGTGTCGTTTCATTGCGCTATAATGCGCGCTTTTCCGCGACTGGAAGTTAGTCATGACTCATAAGTCCATTGCCGCAGACAAGGTAGATTCTCGCTCTTTGGTGCAAGCGCACCTGGCGGAGCCGGTAATGTCTCAATATAGCGAAGAAGAGCTGCAAGAATGGCGCGAGCGCATCAAGCGCTTGTTGAAAGAACAGAATGCAGTATTGGTCGCACACTACTATACCGACCCTTTGATTCAGGCCCTGGCAGAGGAGACCGGCGGCTGCGTTTCTGACTCATTGGAAATGGCCCGTTTTGGCGCTCAGCACTCGGCCGATACTCTGGTAGTGGCCGGGGTAAAGTTTATGGGTGAGACCGCTAAGATCCTTACCCCGAACAAGAAAGTACTGATGCCGACCCTTGAGGCAACCTGCTCCCTGGATCTCGGCTGCCCCCCACAGGAGTTCTCTGACTTTTGCGATCAGCACCCGGACCGCACGGTGGTGGTTTACGCCAATACTTCTGCTGCGGTAAAAGCCAGGGCGGACTGGGTGGTGACTTCGAGTATTGCGCTGGATGTAGTGGATCACCTGGATGCCAATGGCGAAAAAATCCTTTGGGCACCTGACAAGCACCTCGGCGGCTATGTCCAGCGGGAAACCGGCGCAGACGTACTGTTATGGGACGGTTCCTGTATTGTGCATGAAGAGTTTAAGGCCAAGGGGGTTGAGGACTTAAAGGCCCTCTATCCGGATGCTGTGGTTCTAGTGCATCCTGAATCTCCCGCCTCTGTGGTAGCCCTGGCCGACGTTGTGGGTTCTACCTCGCAGATTATTAATGCTGCCAAGACCCGCCCAGAGAAGCGCTTTATTGTGGCTACCGACCAGGGCATTTTCTACAAGATGCAGCAGGAGTGCCCAGACAAAGAGCTAATGGTGGCGCCAACCGCCGGCGCTGGAGCCACTTGCCGCAGCTGTGCTAATTGCCCCTGGATGGCGATGAACTCTCTGGAGAACCTCTGCGGTGTACTGGAACGCGGGGATAATGAGATCTTTGTGGACCCGGAACTGGGGCGCAAGGCGATGATCCCGCTGCAGCGGATGTTGGATTTCCGCAAAGGTTAGCTCTTGAGGGAGCGGCGGTGAGCAAACAAAAAGAGCGGCCAATGGCCGCTCTTTTTGTTGGGGGGAGTTACAGCTCCTCGATTCTTTCCTGCATTTTCAACACATCTTTGAGGCGCTGTTCCAAGATGGCATTGACCTGGTAATCGTCTTTTGACATGCGAATTCCATGGCGCAGGTGTTGAATAGCCTTGTCGAATATGCCGTTGAGGATGTAATACTCAGCCCGGGCCTCGTGCACGCCAACAATATCTCCGGCCAATCCGTGGGTCTCCGCCAATAGGTACCAAACTGCCGGGTCTTTCTTCCGCGTACGGCTATATTTCGCCAGCAGGCGCTCTGCGGCCAGGTAGTTGCCGGCTTTAAAGTGGGCATTGGCAAGGCCCATGATTAAGGCGTGGTCTCCCGGATTGCGATCGAGGGCCCACTGCAGGCGCTTGGTGGCACTGCTGTAGTCTTCTCGCAACAGATCGATATCCGCTCGGGCCAGCACATAGGCTGCTTTTGAGGGGGTCTTGTCTAACAGGGGCTGTAGGGTGTCCAGCGCTGAATCGGGTCTACCTGCGGCTACTTGGGCCAGGGCGAGACCGTAACGGGCGGCATCCTCATTGTCATTAATACCATTCAGCTCCGCGCTAAAGCGTTTTACTGCTTGCTGCGGCGTTGGTTCTGTGGCGAGCCGTACCCGGGCGCGCATCAGGTGATAATCCAGGTCCTCGCTGGGAGCCACTTTTTCCATACGCTGAGCGCGCAACTTGGCATCGGCAATACGCTTTTCTGTAACGGGGTGGGTCAGGAGAAATTCTGGGGGGCGTTGGTAGTAACGTGTGGCCTTGAGCATTTGTTCGAACATTTCACCGGCGGCCTCTGGATCGCGGCCGGATTTGGCCAGGGTATCGATACCGACCCTATCTGCCTCTTGCTCATTCTTGCGGCTGAATCGCAGCTGGTTGTCCAGGGCTGCAGCCTGGGTCACGCTCATGGCCGCGATCCCCGCTTCACCACCGGCGGTAGCCGCCAGAACCAAGGCACCGAGCATGCCGGCCAGAGTAGGAATTGTGCTGTTGCGCTGTGCTTCCAGGGAGCGGGCGTAGTGCCGCTGGCTGAGGTGGCCCAATTCGTGAGCAACTACCGATGCAAACTGGTCTTCACGCTCAGCAAACAGAAACAGGCCGGTATGGACCCCCATGACTCCACCGGGGACTGCAAAGGCGTTCATGGTTTTGTTGTTTACGACAACAACATCAATTTCTTTGTCTTCCAGTGGGCTGTACTCGGCCAATTCCTTGACCATGCCCTCGACAAATTGCTGGATCAGGGCATCACTGGAGGTGCGAACCTGACTGCGAAATATACGCAGCCACATCTGCCCCAGTTCTTTTTCTTGGGTGTGCGATACGACACCGCTGGTCCTATCTCCCAGTTCGGGGAGGCGGATTTCATCACTGTCCGCTATGGCAGCAAACGGGACTGCGCCGAGTAACAACCCCATACCCAGGCTTCGCAGTCCTGCGCGAAGTCGATGGAGGATAGCTGGGGGGCGCGTTCGGTGAAGCAGGCTGTTTTTGGAATCAGTCATCTTGATTACTGCTCGGTCTGTCCTTGAAGGATCTATAGTCCAACTCTATACGCTACCCCGTTGGACTGTCGAGGTTTGGACTTAGTGGACCATAAAAGGTTCACACTTACGCCAGGCGGAAAGTTAAAAAGCGTAAAGCCTGCGCGGGTTATGGCGTCTGGTTCGCGCTATAATCCCCGGCAATTCTGGTTTGTGACTAAAAAGGCAATGTCAGTAACTTCTTCTACCAATCAGCCCGATACCCAGATACCGAACTGGGACGCGGCCACTATTGTGGATGCAAGAAATCTGCCCTGCCCACAACCGTTACTGGCCATGCGCCGGGCATTGCGGGAATACCCAGAGGGAATGCTGCTTTGTGTGCTGGCTACTGATGAAGGGTCCTGGCGAGACTTCCACAGTTTTGCATCTTTAAGTGGCCGGCCCCTGCTCCGCGCTGAGCGACGTAATAATACCTTTCAATATTGGCTGTACGCTGGCAAATGAATAAAGATAAATCCCGAGAGTCTATGTTATCGATTGTAAAAGGCTGGGTGAACCGCTACTTCAGTCAGGAAGAAGTGGTGCTTCTGGTTTTAATATTGACCCTGGCCCTGGTGGTCCTGGCGACTCTGGGCGCTGTGCTAGCCCCGGTATTCACCGCGTTGGTGATCGCCTTCCTGATGCAGGGCATGGTGCAAAAGCTGAAGTCCTGGCGTGTGCCACACTGGTTGGCGGTTACCCTTTCCTGTTTGGTCTTGGTGGGCACTATTGTGGCCCTGTTATTTGTGGTGCTGCCTATTATCTGGCGTCAATTGGTGCGGCTTGGGGCGGAGTTGCCCAATATGGTGCAGCGCGGGCAGGAGCTTTTATTGTTACTTCCTGAGCGCTACCCGCGTTTAATTTCAGCCGGACAGATCGATGAAATCTTCAATACCCTCGGCAGCGAACTGGGCGGCCTGGGGCAGACACTGCTGGCCTTCTCCCTTACCAACCTACCCATTTTTGCCGGGTTGCTGATTTACGTTGTAGTGGTGCCGATCCTGGTATTTTTCTTCCTGAAGGACGCAGAGCAGCTGATTCGCTGGTGCACCTCTTTCCTGCCGAAAGAGCGGCCCATGCTCCACCAGATTTGGCATGAGATGAATGACCAAGTGGCCAATTATGTGCGCGGTAAGGTGATAGAAATTGGCATTGTGGCTGCTGTCAGTTATGCCGCCTTTCTGTTACTGGGGGTGAACTACGCCCTGTTGCTGGCGGTAGCCGTGGGTTTCAGTGTGCTGATTCCTTATATCGGTGCAGCGGTTGTCACTATCCCCGTTGCGGCTATTGGGCTTTTCCAGTGGGGGTGGAGTAATGAATTTCTCTACCTGATGATGACATACGGCATTATCCAACTGCTCGATGGCAATGTACTGGTACCACTGCTGTTCTCCGAGGCAGTGAATCTGCACCCGGTTGCTATTATCCTCGCGGTGCTGTTCTTTGGCGGCATCTGGGGTTTCTGGGGCGTCTTCTTTGCAATTCCCCTGGCGACCTTGCTCAAGGCCATTATGAGTGCCTGGCCTACCCATGAGCACCAGGTAGAATGGGAGGCCCGGCGTAGCTCGGAGTAATTGCCCGATATCTTTCTTTGTCTGTAGGCCGCGGCATTTGCTAGAATGCCGCGCTTTCTTTTATTTGATCCCTTCAAATAGGTGAGAGCCCATGAGCCTGGCTGACAAAGTTCTAGCGGTCAATAATGACCTGCCGATCCGCACCGACAAGCCTATCCACAGTGGCAAGGTCCGTTCCGTATACTGGCTGAGCGAGAAAGACAGCCGCCGCCTGATTGAGGAGAAGGGCTACCCGGTTTCTCCTGACACTCCACTTGCGGTAATGGTGATTTCCGACCGTATCTCCGCGTTCGACTGTATCTGGACTGGCGAAGGCGGCATGCATGGCGTACCAGGCAAGGGCGCAGCACTAAATGCTATTTCCAACCACTGGTTCAAACTGTTTAAAGAGCAGGGCCTCGCCGATAGCCACATTCTGGATATCCCGCACCCGCTGGTGTGGATCGTGCAGAAGGCGCGCCCGGTTATGATCGAAGCGATCGCCCGTCAGTACATCACCGGCTCCATGTGGCGTTCCTATGAGAAGGGTGAGCGGGAGTTCTGCGGTATCGAGATTGCTGATGGCTTGCAAAAAGACCAGAAGCTGCCTGAATTACTCATTACCCCCTCCAGTAAAGGTATTCTCAAGGGCATCCCCGGCGTGCCGGAAGCGGACGATGTTAATGTCACTCGCAAGAATATCGAAGACAATTTCGAAGCCTTCGGTTTCTGTGGCGCAGGCGATATCGACCTGTATGAGAAGTTGCTGAAGGAAGGTTTTGATTTGATTTCTGCCGAGCTGGAAAAGCTCGACCAGGTTTTTGTCGATACCAAGTTTGAATTCGGCTATGTCACCGATGCCAATGGTGAAGAAAAGCTGATTTATATGGACGAGGTGGGCACCCCGGACTCCTCCCGTATCTGGGACGGCGAACAGTATCGCGCGGGTAAGGTTGTGGAGAAATCCAAAGAAGGTTTCCGTCAGGCCCTGCTCAAATACTTCCCCGATGCCGATATCCTGCTGAACAAAGATCGCATGGATGAGCGCTCGGCTCTGGCTCGTGATAACGAGCTGCCAGAATCTATGCTGATGGATCTCTCTAATACTTATATTGGTATTGCTGAGAAGATTATTGGTACGAAACTTGAGATATCTGATAATCCCAAAGAGGAATTGCTTGAAGTTCTCCGCAAGGATTACGGTCTGGTCGACTAATCTGGATCGAACTGCAAAAAACCGGCGTTTTCGCCGGTTTTTTTATGCCTGCCATAATTCGCCACAATTCCTCCTGTTTTGTGCTCGTATTCCTGCCGCCTTTCGCCCGCTTCCCTCTGTTTAATGACTTCAACATCCAATTTAAAAGTGGAGGTAAGTGAGTGAACAGGGTGATGTTATTCGGGCAGCGGTTCCATAAAGACGATCTGATGTTGCCGACAGAGGAATACTATCGTCGTCGCCAGAAGACCGGTGGTGCCGGGCGCTGGTTGTTATTTATTGTGGTGGTATTGGCGGTAGTCATTGCGGCAATCGGGGCAGAGGTCAATGCCCAGGAACTTCCCGCTGTGAGTGATGCGATCCAGCGGGAGTTCACCGAGACAGTTACTCTGGACGATGTAAAGGGCGGGGACTTACTTTTTACTGGCAATGAGTCCGGAAAGTATATTCCAGCGGTGCACCTGAAAAGTCAGGTCAGTATTTCCGTGCGGGGTCTGGTAGCGGAAGTCGAGCTTCAGCAGCAATTCAAGAATACCACCGACGGCTGGCAGGAAGCGGTTTATGCATTACCACTGCCTGAGCGAGCTGCGGTGGCGGGGCTTGAAATTCAGGTGGGCGAGCGCCGCATTGTCGGTAAGGTACGCGAGCGAAAAGAGGCCTCCAAGATTTATAAGGCTGCTCGTGCGGCGGGTAAGCGTGCAGCTCTTCTAGAGCAGCAGCGCCCAAATCTGTTCACTAATAAAGTGGCCAATATTGCCCCCGATGAGATGGTGCAAATTAATATCCGCTTTTTGCAGCCAGTGAATTATGACAGCGGCGTTTTTTCACTGCGTATGCCCACCACATTGACCCCGCGCTATGTCCCTGGCAAGCCAATACCCTCCCAGGCGTTGAACGGCGATGAACAGGAGTTGGTGGCAGAGAGTAGTGGCTGGGCACTGCCCACTAATCAAGTGCCGGATGCTGCGTCGATAACTCCGTTTATGCAGCCAGCGCAGGAGCTAGAGGCACTGGGTAGTCATAATATTTCTATCGAGGTGGATCTGCATGGCGGACTGCCGCTAGCAAAAATCGATAGCCCCTATCACCAGATTGATATTGATAACCGAGGTGACGGTCGCTATCGGATTCAGTTGCGAGATGAAACAGCTGCAATGGATCGGGATTTCTTATTGAATTGGCAGCCGCGCGCTTCTGCTATGCCGCGGGCGGCATTGTTTAGCGAGAAAATCACAGCGCAAGAGGGGGTAGAAGAGCAGGCTGGTGCTTATCTGCAGGTCATGCTGCTGCCACCCAGCGACGGTACCTCTGCGCAGCGTTTACCGAGGGAAGTGATTTATGTGATCGATACTTCCGGCTCCATGTCTGGCAATTCTATTCGCCAGGCGAAGGAGAGCCTTACCCTGGCACTGTCTCGCCTGCACAGCAATGATCGCTTTAACGTTATTGAATTTAACAGTACAACCCGCGCATTTTTCCCGCGCCCGATAGCGGCGAGCTCGGAGAATATCCGCCGTGCGCGTCAGGAAATCGAAAACCTGAATGCGGAGGGGGGTACAGAAATGGCGCCGGCCTTGCGAATGGCATTCGGTCAGCAAATGCAGGACGACACCAGTACCGTTCAGCAAGTCGTATTTATTACAGATGGTGCGGTGGGCAATGAGCGGGCCCTGTTCGAGTTAATTAGCCAGTCCTTGCATAACGCCCGGCTGTTTACTGTGGGTATTGGTTCGGCTCCCAATAGCCACTTTATGCGCAAAGCTGCCCAGTTTGGGCGCGGTACTTTCGTCACCATCGGTGATATTTCCGAAGTTCGCGAGCGTATGCAGGCTCTGTTCGCCAAGTTGGAAAATCCTATGGCTACAGACCTGCAACTCAGTTGGCCCCAGGGAGTCGTCGCGGATGCCTACCCCAAGCGCATCCCCGATCTCTATAACGGTGAGCCTATGCAGTTGGTGGCCAAGGTGCAGGGTGATCTTTTGCAGGGAGATATCCAGCTGCGGGGCCGAATGGCAGGTAAACAGTTTGTGCGCAAACTCGCTCTGAAAGTAGAGAGTGGTAGCGATACTTCAGGCATCGGCAGTGTCTGGGCGCGCAGCAAGATAGATTCTCTGCGGGACCGGCAGCTTCAGTCTGGAGAGCAGTCGGATGCGGGGCTGGCTTTGCGCGAACAGATTTTGCAGATTGCCCTGAGTCATCAACTTGCCAGCCCCTATACCAGTTTTGTTGCAGTCGAAGAGGAAGTTGTACGCAGCGTTGAAGAGAAGTTATCTCGCAGCTCGGTCACCAACATGGTGGCTAAAGGGCAAGTGCTACAGCGCCAGGCCTATCCGCAAACTGCTACAGGTCTCTACGGGCAGTTATTGGCAGCGGCGGTATTGTTGATGTTTGCGGCGATCTTCCAGCGCGGTCGGGCCTTGCGCAGCAACTTGACCCGAGCCCTGCGCTCCTTCCTGCGCAGGGTTTTACCGGACCCCCGTCAACCCAGCGGCGCTAATCCTCTGCAACGGGGAGGTGTGTAAGCGTGGCTCGCTCATTGCTCTTTATGCTTTGCTTGGGAACGGGCTTGTGGCAGTTGGGTTCAGCCAGCTGGCTCCTGGCCAAGGCAGAATTGGCCCAAGTGTTGATCAATAGTGCTTGGGAAGAACAGCTACAGGGCGGGGCTCTGCAAAAGCCCTGGCCCTGGGCGGACACCTGGCCTGTGGCCAAGTTAAAGTTGGAAGGGCAGTCGCCATTAATTGTTCTCAGCGGCGGTAGTGGCCAGGCGTTGGCTTTCGGCCCTGGTCTCTTAGCTGGGTCCGGCAACCCTGGCGAGCCTCGCACCACGGTTATTGCCGCACACCGGGATACTCACTTTGCGGGATTAGAGCGTGTCAGGCGGGGTACCTCCATTTACCTGCAGGATAAACGCGGACGCTGGCATACTTATCGGGTTGCGGAAATGCGAATTGTGGACAGTGAGAGAGAGCGTTTGCCGATCTTTGCCGAGCGGGGTTTATTGCTGGTGACTTGTTACCCCTTTAATGCCCTGGCGGCTGGTGGCCCGCTGCGTTACTTGGTCTACGCTGAATATCAACCCGGTGGGGAGCTGGTTCAGCTGTGACTGATGTCTTTGTTTGAGACTCGATTTTGTAGTTCATTTTCTCAAAAATTCCACTAAATGTTCCGGTGAAACGGCCAAACGGCAAATAATTGTTTTGCTCTTTTGTTTTATTTGTTACTAACCGTCCTGTCTGGAAAATTTTTTGTAGTAATACTACAATTCCCTCCGCTAACAACCGGGGATGGGGTTTTGTCCGCCAGTCTGCGCGGGCCCCGGAACAAATAATCACAGTCAAACTAGGCACTTGCGGCAATCAATTGCGCCGCTTTCCTCACCGTCATATTCGAGTAAAGATTCACAAACTTTGCATTTACGCCAACAAAGTTGGTGAATTGGCGGAACCAAGAAAAAAAGGAAGCTTTTTTTTGCTCGCGCTGTAGTTTGCCCGCGTACCGATTTTTGAGAAATAGACCGACTCGACGTCGCCTAATTCGCCGAGGAGCACTTGATGCACGAAGATACCGATAACCTCGAAACGCAGGAGTGGCTGGACGCGCTGCAAGCGGTTATCCGCTATAGCGGCAAAGAACGCGCAGCCTTCCTCCTGAAGCAGCTGTCTGACCGCGCTACCGATGTAGGCGTACAATTGCCTGCGGCAATCACCACTCCCTATCGCAACTCCATTCCGCCCAATGCGGAAAAGCGTATGCCTGGCGACTTATTTATGGAGCGCCGCATTCGCTCCCTGATTCGCTGGAATGCCCTGGCGATGGTGGTACGTGCCAACCAGAATGACGATGGCCTCGGTGGCCATATCTCCAGTTTCTCCTCTGCGGCCACACTCTACGATGTGGGCTTTAACTACTTCTTCCGTGGCAATGAAGGTGAAGAGCGCGGCGACCTGATTTTCTTCCAGGGCCACAGCGCACCGGGTATTTATGCTCGCTCCTACTTGGAAGGGCGCTTCGATGAAGAGCAGCTGGACAACTTCCGCCGCGAAGTGAACGGCAATGGCCTGTCCTCTTACCCTCACCCCTGGCTGATGCCAGAGTACTGGCAGTTCCCCACGGTCTCCATGGGATTGGGGCCGATCCAGGCGATTTACCAGGCGCACATTATGCGCTACCTGTCTGCCCGCGGCCTGTCCCCGCGCGGCGATCGCAAAGTGTGGGCTTTCCTTGGTGACGGTGAGTGTGACGAGCCGGAAACCCTGGGCGCAATTTCCCTGGCCGGCCGCGAGCAACTGGAAAACCTGGTGTTCGTGGTTAACTGTAACCTGCAGCGCCTGGACGGCCCGGTACGCGGCAACGGCAAGATCGTGCAGGAGCTGGAAGGCGTATTCCGCGGTGCCGGTTGGAATGTTGTCAAAGTACTTTGGGGTCGCCTATGGGATCCGCTGCTGGAGAAAGATGACAAAGGCCTGTTGCAGAAAGTTATGGACGAAGTGGTCGATGGCGAGATGCAGAACTTCAAGGCCAACGGCGGCGCTTATACCCGCGAGCATTTCTTCGGCAAATACCCGGAGTTGCTAGAGCTGGTTAAGGATATGTCCGACGATGAGATTATGAAGCTCAATCGCGGCGGCCACGATCCCTATAAAGTCTACGCAGCCTACGCGGCGGCGATGGCCCACAAAGGCCAGCCTACCGTGATCCTGGCCCAGACCGTTAAAGGTTACGGCTTGGGCTCCGCCGGTGAAGCGGCGATGGACACCCACTCTGTGAAGAAGCTGGATCTGGATTCCCTCAAGCGTTTCCGCGATCGCTTTGCCATTCCGCTCACCGATAAAGAGCTGGAAGAGGTCCCTTACTACCGCCCATCTCCGGACAGCCCGGAAATGAAATATATGGCGGAGCGCCGCAAGGCCCTGGGCGGTCCGGTTCCCCGTCGCCCGGTTGAGTGCCCGAAACTGGAAGTTCCCGGTCTCGATGCCTTCAGCGCACTGACCAAAGGCTCCGGTGAGCGCGAAATCTCCACCACCATGGCATTTGTCCGCGCTATCGCAGCCTTGGTAAAAGACAAGAATATCGGCAAGAACATCGCACCGATCGTTCCCGATGAAGCCCGTACCTTTGGTATGGAAGGTCTGTTCCGCCAGCTGGGTATCTATTCCTCCCAGGGGCAACGCTACACCCCGGTGGATCACGGCCAGATCATGTATTACAAGGAAGATAAGAAAGGCCAGGTGCTGGAAGAGGGCATCAACGAAGCCGGTGCCATGTCCACCTGGATGGCGCTGGCTACTGCCTACAGCAACCACGGCGTGCCGATGGTGCCTTTCTATATCTACTACTCCATGTTCGGCTTCCAGCGTATCGGCGACCTGGCCTGGGCCGCTGGCGATATGCAGGCGCGCGGCTTCCTGATCGGTGCCACTGCTGGCCGTACCACCTTGAACGGTGAGGGGCTGCAGCACCAGGATGGCCACAGCCACGTACTGTCCTCCACTATCCCCAACTGCCGCAGCTACGATCCGGCTTACGGTTATGAGCTGGCTGTAGTTATGCAGCGCGGCTTGAAAGAGATGTACGAAGAGCAGAAGAACCTCTTCTACTACATCACTATCGAGAACGAAAACTACCTGCAGCCGGAAATGCCTCAGGGCGTGGAAGAGGGCATTATTCGCGGTATCTACAAGCTGCAGTCCAACGTCAAGAAAGGCGCCAAGGGCAAAGCGGCGAAGAAACATGTACAGCTGATTGGTGGCGGTACTATTTTGCGCGAAGTACTGGCAGCGGCGGATATCCTCGCCGACCAGTTCGGTGTGACCTCCGATGTCTGGAGTCTCACCTCCGCTGTGGAAGCGGCCCGTGAAGGCCAGGATGTGGCGCGCTGGAATATGCTGCACCCGGAAGCCGAGCCCCGCAAAGCCTGGATCACTGAGCAGTTCGAAGGCAATACCTCCCCAGTTATCGCCTCCACCGATTACATCCGTTCCTATGTGGAGCCACTGCGCGAATTTATCGATGGTGAACTGACCACCCTGGGTACCGATGGTTTCGGCCGCAGTGACAGCCGCGAGCAGCTGCGTCGCTTCTTCGAAGTGGATCGCAACTATGTGGTCATCGCCGCACTGAACGGCTTGGCCAAGCAGGGCGTTATTGATGCTAAAGAGGTTGCGGAAGCAATCGTGAAGCTCAATATCGACGCCGAAAAAGTTAACCCGCGCATCATTTAAGAGAAGGCAGAACTCCTATGGCAAAACAAGTCATTAAAGTGCCTGATCTCGGTGGTGCCGACCAGGTGGATGTGATTGAAATTACTGTTGCGGTCGGCGATACCGTCGCGCAAGAGGATTCACTGATTGTGGTGGAGGGCGATAAAGCCTCCATGGATGTGCCGGCTCCGGTGGCTGGCAAAATCCTCAGCATTAGTGTGAAAGAGGGCGATAAGGTCTCCGAAGGCGACGTGATCGGGGAGATCGAAACCGATGTGGCGGAAGCATCGGCAGAGGAGCCCGCTGCGGCCCCCGCCAAGCAAGAAGCTGCACCGGTTGCAGAGCCTGTAGCTGAAGCCCCTGCGGCAGCGGCGAGCGGCGAGCCGAAAGAGGAAACGATCCAGATCCCGGATCTGGGTGGCGCTGATGCGGTTGATGTGATCGAGATCAGTGTGCAACCCGGTGATGCGGTTGAAGAAGGCGACTCCCTGATCGTGGTGGAAGGCGATAAAGCCTCTATGGATGTGCCTTCCCCAAGCGCCGGTACCGTGGTTTCTATCGCCGTTAAGGAGGGCGACAAGGTTTCCACGGGTGACACCCTGGGCGTGTTGAAAGTAGTTGCCGCAGGCGCTGCCGCGCCCGCGGCTCCAGCTGCAGCTCCTGCAGCGACAGCGCCTGCCGAGAGCGCGCCGCAACAGGCATCTGCGTCTGTTGAACCCCCGGCAGTGCCGCAGAAAGACTTTCAGCTGGAGCGCAACCTTACCGCAGCAGCCCAGGTTTACGCCGGCCCTGCCGTGCGCAAACTGGCCCGCGAGTTGGGTGTTACCTTGAATAAGGTGAAGCCCACCGGTCCGCGCAACCGGGTCTCCAAGGACGATCTGCACAACTATATCCGCGACCAGGTGAAGAAAGCTGAGAGCGGTGCGGTTGGTGTCGGCGGTGGAATCGGTATCGCCAAGATGCCGGATATCGACTTCAGCCAGTTTGGCCCGGTGAATGTGGAGCCGATGAGCAAGATCCACAAGATCACCGCAGCCAACATGTCGCGCAACTGGCTCAACGTGCCTCACGTCACCCAGTTTGACGATGCGGATATCACAGAGCTGGAAACCTTCCGCAAGTCCATGAAGGCCGAGGCGGAGAAGCGTGGAGTGAAGCTCACTCCAGTGCCTTTCCTGCTGAAAGCGGTAGCCGCGGCCCTGCGTGCAGAGCCCAGCTTTAATGTGTCCCTGCACAACGATGGCGAGCACATTGTGCGCAAGGACTATGTGCATGTGGGTATGGCAGTAGATACACCCAAAGGCTTAATGGTGCCGGTTATCCGCGATGTGGATAAGAAAGGCCTGTACGAGCTGGCGGCCGAGGCCACTGAAATGGCCCTGAAGGCCCGCGATGGCAAGCTGAAGCCCAACGAGATGCAGGGCGCCTGCTTTACCATTTCCAGTTTGGGGGCTATCGGCGGCACCGGGTTTACCCCGATCGTCAATTCTCCGGAAGTTGGTATCCTCGGTGTTTCCAAGCTGGCGATGAAGCCGGTGTGGAACGGTAAGGATTTTGAGCCTCGGCAGATGTTGCCCTTGGCGCTCTCCTACGATCACCGCGCGGTAAATGGCGGAGATGCCGGACGCTTTATGACTTATTTGGTTAGCGTGCTGGCGGATGTGCGCAGACTGTTGCTGTAATTGCCAGCGAGTTAAAGTCAGTAAAAAAAGCGGCCAATCGGCCGCTTTTTTTATAGTCAGGACTAAGGAGCCTTTAAGTGGAAATGAAATATTCGCCGCGTAAAACAACAATAAGATGATTTACGCGCAAATCGATTCTGGATTGCTGGCTGCTAATGCCTCGGCAGCTAGACTCACAGAGAGGCTACTATCATCGCAGCACTGAAAATGTGAGGTGTCGGATTATGGGACCTACAAGGAAATTCGCGTTGCCGTTTGTGGCGGTATTTGCGATGCAGGGCTGCTTGTTTTTGCCTGCGGACGAAGTGGAGGGCGAAGACCCTTTCTTTTATGAGGCAGAGGCTGCCGGACAAAGCGCCAGCTTTGTGGAAGTCGGCAGTAACCACACAAAATACCCACAACCCCTTACCGCCAAAAGCGAATGCGAGGCGGCGGATTGCGTAGATAGCTTGCAGGACTCCATGGCCTGGTTTTTCCCTATATTGCGGGTTTACTAACGATAGTAGCCGAGCCCAGTGTGGAGCTGTTGCGAAATAGCCGGATCTAAAAGTGCGTGGATTCTGTCCGCGCGGTGCTGATACGGAGCGCTACCATGCAAAAATTTGCGATATTTATTTCTGCTTTGTCGATGGGTGTATTCCTTGAGGGTTGTGGAACCCCCGATACGCGCAATCAAGTAGTTTATCCCGTAAGCCCGCCAATTCCCCGCCATGCGGAATACCGGGGTTATCCCTCTTCTCACTCTTCTCATTCCTCCCACGTGCCAGATGCACCTGCGTCTCCAACAAGCTGCCCGGGAGATTCTGAGGAGCTGGCGCCGGGTTCTATTTGCCCACCCAGTGCTCGTTGTTTTGACATTTCCGGTGGAAGGCGTTGTATTTCCTATGAAAATTAGCGTTGTTTTTTTTCTTGTTCTTGTAACGCAGTCCCTGGCGGGCTGCGTGGCTGACGGTTTCGGTTATGACTTAACCGGCACGGCAACTTACTACACCTACAAAACTACTCCGGTGCCACCGGATGAACTTACTGCATTCCCGCGTTTTTGCCTGGCCGGTGATCCCTATATGGGAAGTCTCGATAACTGTATTGCCGAGGGTGTGCACTGCTATCAACTGGACACCGGTGATTGGTGTGAAGGACCCTATTCACCGTTTGAATTAAGTTATAGCTTTTATTGATCGATATAAAGGTTATCTGCGATTGAAGGGAGTATTGGCTGGGTGATTTGGGGCTATTTTAATAGTGTTTTGATACTCTCTTTAATCGAGGTGCCAATATAGTACTTCAGGCCATGGAAAGTACCTTTGATGTTAATTCCTGGGTTGTATTCGTACCCGAGTTTTTCCAGAAGCACATTGAGTTTTTTCTTGATGCCAATAGCAAACCAGCTGCAAGGGAATGAAATAATACTCGGAGTTTCTCCATTGTGTAGGTATATTTCTTCGTTGTGAATTTTGCTTACTTGGCTTAGTAGATTGAAACTTGGATTGGCGGCATCAAAGTTAAAAAAAAGTTGGCTTTCGCCGTCGATACCTATTTGTGTGCAGTTTTGGTGTGCATAATAGTGCCTAAGAATTTTTTGGTCATCAGAGTAATTGGGGTACATCTTACGAGCGGTCTGGAAAAGGTTTTGTAGCGCTATATTTTTGCCTATAAAGACACCTGTAGAAAAAACACACTCGCTGGGGAAAAATTTTCTTTCAAAAAATCCTTGTATACCGCTATGTTCGTAATCATTGGAAAAAATAATTTCCTTGCCAAAGGTGAGAAATTTTTTTTCTAAGTGTTTGATTGATGGCAGTATTAGTGAATCGAAACCATCCAGGTAGCAGACGATATCCTCTTCCGGTAGGGATCTAAAGAAAGGCATTAAGATGTCTATTTTGGAAGAGAAATCTTTCCAAGGATAATTGTGCCCAAGGATAGATAATGACACGCCGTTGCGGTTGGCGGATTCCAGCAGGACGGGAAGCATCCTTTCCGAGTGGGTGGCAATCGTGGCGACATGCAACATCTTTTAGGAAGAGATCTCGATAATCTGAAGTATTTTTTAACGGCATGGATTTATTGCCGTTCGGAGAAAGTCTAGACGAACGCGGCTTTTGCCACTGAAGTTCGGCGGAACTTGATTTTCTTACGAAAAAGCGTTTGTGTGCACGCTCGTGTTTTTATGGATTATTCTTTCATTGGTGATTGTTTTACTGTGGATGCCAAACCCTAGGGCTGGGGGTATTAGGGAGGAGGGTTATCCGTCAATAAATAGGCTGGTAATGAAAGGTGCCAATAAAAGCTGGCTTTGGAATGTTATTGTTGCCGTGGATCAATTGGGCAATGCCATTGCTGGCGGCAATCCTGATGCAACTATATCTGCGCGCTGTGGCTATTTCTCAAGGGTGACAGAAACACGTTTTCGGCGTTACTGGAGGTTTCTGGAGCGGGTAATTAACTATACCCTGAAGCCGATTGATGGGCCCGATCACTGTTACCAATCCTACCTGTGGGATCACGCTGAGAAACACGAAGAAGGCAGTGATTATATGCGTGCTGTTTTAGGAGTTATTGTGATTTTGATTTGTGTGCCAATGGGCTTGTTGATCCGCTTGTATGTGATTGTTTTTCCTGGAGCCCGCTGGAAAAAGGAGAAGCGCAAGTAGAAAAAGCCCGGGCGCATAGTGTTGGTGCGCCCGGGATAAGCGGGGTTAAGTATTAGTCGCGTGCTCTAAGGGTAAATTGCTTTCTTGACTATCTGCGTGACGGGCAGCTGATAGTTTGCCGCCGGCAATCTTGCGCAGGGCAACATAAAATACCGGAGTGAGGAACAGGCCAAACAGGGTTACACCGATCATGCCGGTAAATACGGTAATGCCCATGGCATTGCGCACCTCAGCGCCAGCGCCGCCGGCCAATACCAGTGGAACAACACCGGCAATAAAGGCGACTGAAGTCATAATGATCGGGCGCAGACGCAGGCGGCAGGCTTCCAGTGCAGCCTCGACAGTGCCTTTGCCTTCCATTTCCAGTTCGCGAGCAAATTCCACGATTAAAATAGCGTTCTTACAAGCGAGCCCCATCAGTACAACCAGCCCGACTTGAACAAATACATTGTTGTCGCCGCCAGTAGCCCAGACACCAAATAGTGCAGCCAGCAGACACATGGGCACGATCAGGATCACCGCCAGTGGCATTACCCAGCTTTCATAGAGGGCGGCCAACACCAGGAATACCAGTAGTACTGCGAGAGGGAAAACCACCATGGCGGCATTGCCCTGGTTGACCTGCTGGAAGCTGAGGTCGGTCCACTGGATTTGCATGCCCGGTGGCAGGGCTTGGCTGGCAACCTGCTCAACCGCTGCCAGTGCTTCGGAAGAGGACAACATGCTGGGATCGGACTGCCCCATCAGGTCGGCTGCCGGATAGCCGTTGTATCGGATCACCGGGTCTGGTCCGTAACTCTGGCGCAGGGTCACCATGGTGCTGATGGGCACCATCTCCCCATTCATATTGCGGGTGTAGAGATTATCGAGATCCTGCACTTCATCGCGGAAGGGTGCATCAGCCTGGGCAACGACCTGGTAGGTGCGGCCGAAAAGGTTGAAGTCGTTGATATACATAGAGCCGAAGTAGAGCTGCAGGGTGCCGAACAAGTCGTCCATGCGCACACCTTGAGCCTTGGCCTGTAGTCGATCCACTTCCGCGTCCATCTGCGGCACATTGGCCTGGTAGGAGCTGAAGGGGTAGCTGAGGCCGCTGGCTTGGCTCAGGGCGCCAGCCAACATATTGGTGGCGTTTTGCAACTCACCGTAGCCAGCACCGCGACGGTCCTGAACATAGAGGGAGTAGCCGGAACCGGCACCCAGTCCGAAGATGGGCGGCGGCATAAAGGTCATGGCAAAGCCTTCCTTGATCTGTGAGATCTTGCCATTTAGCTCCGCAGCGATTTCCTGGGCACTGCGCTCACGTTCATCGAAATCGTCGAACAGGATAAATACCGTGCCCACGTTGGGAGTGTTGGTACCTTGCAGGGCATTGAAGCCGACAAAGGCCGCGGCGTTGGCAACACCTTCTGTTTCCAGGGCCAATTCACTCACGCGGCGAGCAACTTCCTCGGTGCGATCCAGGGAGGCACCTTCCGGCAGGCGGATACTACCCACCAGGTAAGTCTTATCCTGAACCGGAATAAAGCCGCCGGGGACCTGTTGGAACAGGGCGAAAGTACCGCCGAGCAATATCAGGTAAACACCAAATACGATACCGCGACGCTTGAGGCTACCACCAACGATCCGCTGGTAACGCTCGGAATTGCGCTGGAAGAAGCGGTTGAACGGGCGGAATATCCAGCCGAACAAACGCTCAATAATCCGCGCGGGCATATCCGGTTTGGCGCCGTGAGGCTTCAACAGAGTTGCCGCCAGAGCCGGAGATAGAGTCAGAGAGTTGATCGCGGAGATAATGGTGGCGATGGCAATAGTGGTGGCAAACTGGCGGTAGAACTGGCCGGTGATGCCGTCCAGGAATGCCATGGGCACAAACACCGCGCAGAGCACCAGGCTGATCGCGACAATTGGACCGCTCACCTCTCGCATGGCCTGGTGGGCAGCGGCTAAAGGTGTCAGTCCCTCCTCGATATTCCGCTCGACGTTTTCCACCACCACAATGGCGTCATCCACCACAATACCGATGGCCAGCACCATAGCGAACAAGGTCAGGGTGTTGATTGAGAAGCCCAACATCAACAGCACCGCAAAGGTGCCGACAATAGATACCGGCACGGCCAACAGTGGGATCAATGAGGCGCGCCAGGTTTGCAGGAACAGGATAACTACCAGAACCACGAGTAGTACAGCTTCCAGTAGGGTCTTGATCACTGAGCTGATGGAGGTGCTAACAAAAACCGTGGGGTCGTAAGCGACTTCCCATTTGAGGCCTTCCGGGAACTGGTCATCCAGTTCAGCCATTTTCTCCCGTACCGCCGCAGAAACCTCCAGTGAGTTGGAGCCGGGTGATTGGAAAATAGGGATAGCGACAGCCTGGCGGCCGTTGAGCAGGGCGCGCAGGGAGTCCTGGGAAGAGGCCAGCTCTACACGGGCCACATCTCGCAGGCGGGTGATCTCACCATTATTGCCGGTCTTGAGTACAACATCGCCAAACTCCTCTTCACTTTCCAGGCGGCCTTTGGCGTTAATGGAAATCAGGAAGTCGGATCCGTTCGGCATGGGGGAGGCGCCGATCTGGCCGGCGGAAACCTGTACGTTCTGCTCGCGCACGGCACTGACAATATCGGCAGCAGTAATGCCTACGGCGGCGGCTTTCTGCGGGTCCACCCACAAGCGCATGGCGTAGTCACCGGAACCGAATACGGCGGCGAGACCCACGCCGGGAATGCGCGATAGCTCATCGCGAATATGCAGTACGGCGTAGTTGCGAATATAGGTAGCGTCGAGGCTATCGTCCGGTGAAATCAGGTGCACCGCCATCATCAGGTTTGGCGACTGCTTCTGGGTAGTAACACCTTGCAGTCGGACATCTTCGGGCAGGCGCGGCAGGGCCTGGGACACCCGGTTTTGCACCTGTACCTGGGCTTGGTCCGGGTCGGTGCCCAACTCAAAGGTCACGTTCAGAGTCAGGGTGCCGTCACTCCCTGCCACTGACTTCATGTAGATCATATTTTCCACGCCGTTAATCGCTTCTTCCAGCGGCGTGGCTACAGTTTCTGAGATCGTCTTAGGGTTGGCGCCAGGATAGCGAGCACTCACTTGCACGCTGGGGGGCACAACTTCGGGATATTCGCTGACTGGCAGTGAGGGAATACTGATCAGGCCGACGACGAAAATAATGATCGACAACACGGATGCAAATATCGGTCTGTCGACAAAGAAACGGGAAAAATTCATATACTGCTACTCCGAGAGCGACTCAGTCAGCCGCTCGGATTCCATTGATAGGATTAGCTGAATGTATGGGCTCACTTCGGCAAGCCCCTTGCTCTTTGTTTAGTGGCCAGCGACTTGGGTCGCCTTTACCTGCTCCTGCATGGCCACCATTTCCGGTGCGACGGGCATGCCCGGGAAGAAAATCTTTTGCAGGCCATTCACCACAATTTTCTCGCCGGGCTCCAGGCCGCTGCGGATAACCACTAGGTCACCTTGGCGTTGGCCAGCGACCACGGGGCGCTTTTCGGTGACATTACTGTCGTTGACGATGTAGACATAGCGGCGGTCCTGATCGGTAAGAACCGCTTTGCTATTGATTAAAACTGCCTGTGAAACCTCTTCAATTGGCATTTCCACCCGGGCAAATTGCCCCGGTCTGAAAAAGCCGTCCCTGTTGTTAACCACAGCGCGGAACTGAATAGTGCCGGTATGGCTGTTCAGGCGGTTATCAATAAAGTCCAACTCTCCACTGTGTGGATAGCCCTGCTCACCGGCGAGACCTACGCGCACAGCAGGTTTTTGCCCGCTATTAAGTAAGTCGCGGCCCTTAGCAAAAGTCTGTTCGTCACTTTCGAAATACACGTACATTGGGTCGACAGAGACCAGCGTTGTCAGCAGGGTGCTGTCGGCATTGGCGAGGTTGCCTTGAGTAACCAGGGCGCGGCTTACTCGGCCACTTATTGGTGCTTTAACTTCAGTGTATTGAAGGTCCAACTGGGCATTTTCCAGTGCTGCCTCGGCGGCGCTGAGGGCCGCTCGGGCCGAATCTCGCGAAGCGATACGCCGATCGTATTCTTCGCGGGAGATGGCTTTGCTGTTGAGTAGCTGTTTTGCCCGGCCAGCTTGCTTCTCGCTATAGGAGAGGTCGCTGCGAACCCGAGCGAGGTCTGCGCGGGCGGCGCGTTCGCGGGCCTGGTAAGGGCGGGGGTCAATGGTGAACAGGACATCGCCCTGTTTGACCAGAGTTCCCTCGGCAAATGAAACCTTGTCGATATAACCGCTAACCCGTGGGCGCAGTTCAACGGTTTCTGGGGCTGCCACACGGCCGGTAAAGCTGCGCCACAATGTCGTATTTCCTGCAGATACCTTGGCGACCTCCACGGCTGGGGGAGGCGGTTGTTGACCGCTGGGTGCGTCACTGTTGCAGCCGGCGAGTACCAGTGCAGATACGCCGAATAAAACCGTCGTTAATTTTCTTACCATTACGCGTGTACTCCCTTTGCTACGGAGGGGGAAGGGCTATTGGGTGCTTCTCCCAGTAAGGGCGTAACTCTAGCGGTGGCCAAGTTGGTTGCGGTATTCGGGAACTGTTAATTGATTGCCTATTTCTACTTAAGGCGTGCTTTTGGGTTGGAAGGATCACATTCTGGAGGACGTGTAAAGAACTGGATATATAACTAGTTATCGCAAAAAGTGATTAAGATATTACAGCGACTGTAGGGCTATTAATCGGTTATGGTTACCTATTACTGCACAGTAATTGCCCAATCCTGCAAAACTACACGGAAATTGCCTAAAACTCCGTATACTCTGTGCCACTTCGTGTTGAGTCGTGGAATTGTTAGCGGGCACAAGGGGAGCATATGAGCATTGAAAAAAGAGCGGAATTCAACTCTGTCGCCATGGATATGGAGTCGATACGGCAGAAACTGATTGCCTCCCTGATGCGTCAGGCACCGGAACAGGGATTAAATGAAACAGTACTGGGTGGTCTCTCCCTGATTCGCTGCAACGAGCCGGGAGCCTGTGCGGCATCGGTGTATACACCGTCCCTGAATTTTATTATTCAAGGCCGCAAGACCTTGGAGCTGGGAGACCGGGAAATTTCCTATATGCCGCTGAGCTATGTGGCAACCTCAGTGCACTTACCGATCCTGGGACGTGTTGAAGACGCTTCCTTGGATACTCCATTTCTCGGCGTAAAGATAACGATCGATCCGCAAGAGGTGGCAGACCTGGTTATGGAGCTGGGTGATAAGGCGCCGGGTGTGGAGGCTGGCTACGACTGTCCCGAAGTCAGCTGCGGCCTGTGCCTGACCAAAATGGATTACGGTATGCTCGATGCGCTAAACCGGCTGGTCTCCTTGCTGGATAGCCCTAAAGATGTCCCGATACTGGCGCCATTAGCCCGGCGTGAGATTATCTATCGCGCCCTGATGGGGGAGATTGGCGCGCGGATGCGCAAGTTTGCCATGGTAGATAGCCAGGCGAACCGGGTATCCCGGGTGATTGAGGTGCTAAAAGACCGCTTCTCAGAACCGCTGCGTATCAGTGATTTGGCCGATCAGGCCAATATGAGTGAGTCATCCCTATATCACAGCTTTAAGCAGATCACCCGCATGTCCCCGTTGCAGTTCCAGAAAAAGCTGCGCTTACATGAGGCGCGACGCCTAATGTTGACCGAGGGGCTGGAAGCGGCTTCCGCCAGCTATCGGGTTGGCTATGAGAGCCCCTCCCATTTCAGTCGTGAATACAGCCGCATGTTTGGTCTTCCGCCCCGCGCGGACGTGATTAAATTGCGCGGTGAACAACGGGTCCCAGCTTAATTTGAAACTGGGTTGCCCTGCTTCAAAACAAATAAGCTGCACCACCCTTCGGGACTGATATCGCCCTCCACAACCAGGCAGGCATTGGGGGGCTCAAACAGCTGACAGTCCACGCACTTTTTCCCATCCTTGGGAGTATCCTGGTAATTTACCTTGTCTTTTTGCGCTTTGATTTGGGCCTGAGCTGAGGGTGTTGAAATAAATGTGGCAGGAATTAAAAGTAGCGATGTTCCTGAAAGCTTAAGAAAGTGGCGACGGGAGTTGTCTAGAGGCTTTTCCATAAATGAACGCCTGAATGATGAAAATAAGTTTCTGGCATTCAGGTTAGCTGGAGAAGGGAGTTTTGCTCAAATTAAAGGCTTTGTTTTAAGCGGTAATCTTATTCTATTTGTTAAATTGGAGACGGCGCCATGTAGGCGCCGTCTGTTTTTACTTCTTTACTTGGTTACGCGTATTTTAGCTACAGATTTATCTCCGCTGCGAGATACGACCCGAACCTTTAAGCCGTAAGGTGTGATAGCGCGGCCGGCATCTGGTATTTCTTCGCTGCTATAGCTCCGGGTGTCATTAAACAGTGGGTAGCGGCGGTTGTGAGTGTCACTTAAGAGTATGCCGTAGTCCTCGAGTAAATCCAGAACCATGTCGTCGGCTCTTTCGATGTTAAATGTGGCATCGTGAACCTGATAGCGGGTACTGGCAACGGAATCATCACTCCATCTCAATACATTTTGGTCGGCATCAACAACTCCGAGGAAGCCATTTCCTGGGTGTACGCCAACCCAGTTATTATCGTAGCTGGAATCTACGTACCAAACCAAGAGGCCTTCTGTGAAAGTGAGCATCTCGCCGGCTACATTCACATGTGCCAATCCGGCATCAACGCCGCGATGAGTACGCCATTCGAGTAAGTAGTAGTGATCGTGCTCAAGATAGCCTGGGTTTCGGCTAAAGCCTGCAAGGCTAAAGTTGCCATCAGTTTCAGCATCATCGAAAAGGAATGTTGTGTCATCAATTTCGATGCTGATGTCATCGGCAAAAAGACCTGAATTCGCTACGGCGCCATCAGTAATATAGGTAAGTGAAAGGCTAATTTCTTGCCCGGCGTAAGCGCTTAGATCGAATGCAACGTCAATCCAGCCCTCGGAGCTACCAGTAATACCATTACCTGGGTTGGTGCCGTTGGGGTTGGTATCTGTAGTTACTGAACCAGGAATGGAGACAAAGCCATCACCGGAATCTACCATGATCGCGGCGTAATCCCAATCCAGCTCAATGTCGTACCAAGCTTTGAAAGAGAGGCTTGCTGTTTCTGCATTGCTCAGATCAACAGATATTGTCATAGAGTTTTGCAGGTTGTTGCCGCTACCGCTGAAGTAGGCGTATTCTCCACTGCTGGGTTCGGTAACTATTTCTTGTTTTGCTGGTAGGTCAATTCGGACTGCATCGTTATTGGTCCCCTTATTAACCGCTTCATCGAGTAGCAACTCGATACCGCGGCGAGGAATTTCATCTAGTGCAATAGTTTCACCATGAAGCCAGTTCCCACCATGGTTGTGTTGCAGGTATTCCTTGGCATAGGCAGAGAAGCCGGTGGGCTCTGAACCCGGAATAATACCGGCCCAGCTACCACTGGACATAATGGACCAGGAGGAGACGGGTTCACCGCGACCGCTACCATCGGTATCGTATTCATCGGGCAAGCCCAAATCATGGCCATATTCATGGCTGACAACCCCTGCAGCGGCGTCCGCCGGCTGAATGGTGTAATCATAAGCAGCCATAGTGCCGCCCCAGTAATCTACCTCCGCAGTAGTTCCTTCAAGTGAATAGACGCTGCCAAGGTTCCAACGGTGAGACCAAATGGCGTCTTCACCCAGTTGCCCGCCACCTGCTTCTTCACCAACCGAGGAGTGGAAGATCATGATGTGGTCTACCAAACCATCTGCTTCCCAAAAATCGCCATCACCATCCAAGTCGTAACGGTCTTCAATATCAAAATCTGACAGGTTTACTGTGGGGTCGGCAGCTGCAGCTTCCAGGGCCTCACGAATTAGGGAGCGAGCATCACCATCAGTGTTATTGCCGTAAAAAGCTGCTGGTTGGCTGGCCATATACCAACCTGCTACAGAGCCTTCCACTGAGTAGCTGTTACCGGATTGCTGCCAGTAAAACTGTTGCATGGATAGCATGTTTTCCCCACTGGGGCCTTCAAAGCCGTTTTGGGAGAAAAGTAAGTCAGCGTAATGTTCAGCGGCGTAATCCGCATAGTACATATCACTCTCCCCGGGCTCGATGCTGTTATGGGGAAAATCGGGGAACTCCATCAAAATAGCGAGAACCCGTGCAGTTTGGGCTTCACCGTCGTAGCTCTCTAGTTGAATATTTCTAGGGTGGCGGCTGCCATGGTTGCGGTGAAGGGAGCCTTTGCCCCTTTTAAGCCGGGGGTGATGTTTTCCACGGGCATCGCGCATCATCGTTACGGTATCGCTGGAAAGATCTTGAGCCCCATTAATGCTATGGGTGGCCCGCTCTTTTAAGTAAGCCCTTAAAGTGCGTTCAGCTTCTGCAATAGAGGCATCTTGGCTGATGCGCCCAGAGCGCTTGAGCATATCAATTAATTTGGCTTCATTGGCAATGACCAAGTCAACTTGATCACCACCTTTTTGATGTGAATTAATCGCCTGGGCATTGGCTGCCATCAGGCTCAGTGCAAGTGTGCTGGCGGAGAGCAAACTATTTATTTTTAACATAGTCCCTTCTTGTGCGTTTCGAGATAAATTAAAGCTAGATTTGAAGCCTGACTCAATTAGAATTTTTTATGGTAGTCAGGTTTCGAACTTTGGTAGCTTGGTTTTTTTATTGTCAGCTACAAAGGAATGACGTTTTTGTAGGAGTTGGCCGCAATATTTTTGTGGGGAGGCGGAGTAATTTTACACCTTAGTATTACTTTTACGTGATTTTATAGTGTTTTTTAAAAGTAAAAACTCATTAGCTTATCAATAATAGGGGGTTAATAATGTAGGGTGTTGCTCACTTATGTGTTTTGGTTTTCCAGGGCATCCAAAGGCAAATCTGTAAGCCTCCATTAGGGCGATTCAAAAGCTGAATATGTCCATCATGCGCATCAATGATTTCTCTACATAGAGCTAATCCCAAGCCCACGCCTTGCTCTTTTGTTGAGAAGAAGGGGAGTAGTGCCTGCTCAAGTACTTTCTCACTCATCCCGCAGCCTCGGTCGGAAAGTACTAGCTTCTGTCCAAAACTGTCGGTACTAACTTCAAGTTCAATATCTTTGCTATCGCTACCAGCTTCTCGTGAATTCTTAATTAGATTTAGTAGGGCTTGCTCTATTTGGATGGGGTCAAAGTAACCGGGTTCATCTGGCAGGCTTCCCTTAAGGGAAAAAGCTTGAATTGGCATTATGCGGTTGACTAGCTCCTGCCAGCTAATAGTCTCATAGCTTGGAGCTGGTAGTTTGGCAAAAGAGGCGTATCCCTGAGTGAACTCTGTCAGGTGTTTACAGCGGTCTGCAATAATATCGAAAACCTTCTCCAAAGCCTGTTCTTTTCCAGGTTTTGTTACCAGCATTTTTCCAGAATGCGCGAGTGATGAAATTGGGGCTAGAGAGTTATTCAGCTCATGGCTGATCAAACGGATAACTTTTTTCCAAACTTCTACTTCTGCACGAGTTAGCTCACGGGTCATTTCGCGTAAAACTATTAGTCGGTGTTTTTGTGTGTTTAAAACAAAAGTACTGTTTCCGATATGCATGGAGTGGGGACCGTTGATATCGGCATAATTAAACAGTCCATTCTTCCAACTGTTAATGGCGCTGGCAATTTCTTTGGGACTCTTGGATAAAAGCTTCTGTAAAAGTAGTCCTTGTATTGGCCTTCCATTGTTAAGAAGTTGCTTGGCACTACTGTTTGAATAAATAATACGATCGTTTTGATCCACCAGTAGAAGAGCTTGGGGTGATGTTTGGATAACCGTATCCAAAAGGAGTTCCCGTTGATAAATATGGGCACGTTCCTTGCGTAAGTGTTCCCCTATCTCGTTATAGAGAATTGTTATTTGTCGGAGTTCACTATCCTTGGGGTGTACTAGGGAGATTGAGAAATCGCCGTCACGGAAATTTAGCAGGCCGTTTTGTAATGATTTCAGGGTGCTAGTTAGGGGGGCAATTATAAGGCGAACCAGTACAATTAATAACGGCAATGAAATGATAAGTCCCGCTGACCAGGCGAGTGATGGGCTAAAACCAGCCCGAGTACCGAGCCAGGATATGGTAATACCGGCGATTAAGGGAATGGCCGTTGTTGCAATAAGGCGGCCTTCTAGTGAAAAATATTTCGACATCAATAGGGTATACCGTGTTTTTCCAGACGACGGTATAGTGCTTGGCGGCTCATACCGAGTTCTCGTGCAGCCTGGGCAATAATGCCATTGCAGTTGGATAGTGTCTCTTGTAGCAACTCGCGGCTGGGCTCAAAACTCACTTCCACTTTATCGGTTGTCATTTGTTCAGGAAGTGCCAGGACGGCTTCGTCGATAGTATCCTTCTGACTTAGGACGGCCGCTCGCTGCATAACATTTTGCAGCTCCCGTACATTACCGGGCCAATGATAGCGAGTAAGGGCATTTAATGCTTGAGGAGATAGTTTTTTGGAGTTGCCATTTTCTGCGAGGAAGCTTATTGCAAGGGGGGCGATGTCCTCAGGGCGCTCATGCAGTGGAGGAAGGCGCAGCTCTATAACATTGAGTCGATAAAATAAATCCTGGCGAAACTTGCCTTCCTCGATAGCCTTGTGGAGATCCCTATTGGTAGCACTGATTACCCGAACTTTGGTTTTGCGGGTTTGGCTGCTGCCTAAACGCTGGAATTCCCCGGTTTGGAGTACGCGCAGTAGTTTCACCTGGCCACTGGGTGACAGCTCGCCAATCTCATCGAGAAATAGGGTGCCGCCATTGGCAGCTTCAAACCTGCCTTCCCGTGCCCGATTGCCGGCGCCGGTGTAGGCTCCAGGTTCGGCTCCGAACAGCTCTGCTTCCATCAGATCTTCTGGCAGTGCACCTACGTTAACTTTAATAAAAGGCCCTTCTCTAGATGAAGAGTTCGCCTGGACAATCTCAGCAATCTTTTCTTTGCCTGCCCCATTTGGCCCTGTGATCAGGATGGGAACTTCAGATTTCGCTACTTGAGTGGCCATCTCCAACAGCTTTTGCATTTTATCGCTGCGGTAAATTATGTCTTGTAGTAAAAAGTCCTCCCGTAATTGACTGCGAGCATTCAAAGCTTGTTGCTGGGATGCCTGCTGGCGCTTTTGTAATTCTCCCAACTCCAATAAATTGTTAATTGTGGATATTAGCTTATTATCATCCCAGGGCTTACCCAGGTAATCAGCAGCACCAGCTCTGACTAACTCAACGGCCATTTCCAGTTGAGTCCAAGCGGTCAGCAGGATAATCGGAAGGTCCGGATTTATTTCCCGAATCGCGAAGAACAGTTCTTTGCCTTCTTCTCCAGAAGTTGTGTCAGCGGTGAAATTCATATCCTGGATAACCAGGTTGATATCGCTATTCTCTCGTAGTAGCTGTAAGCCGGCTTGAGGAGTAATCGCACAAAGTGGCTGCAAGTCATGCAGAGACAACAGGATCTCCAGGGCAGAAACGATACTGCTGTTGTCGTCAATAATAAGTACTTTGTCCATAGTTTCTAAGACACGCTATTAAGGCGCCTATTATGCAATGTGTTGATGGCGAAGGGGAGTGCTTGTGGCAGGTTTTCCCTGCCACAAATAGATTAGGGATAGTTAGTGGGCGATATGTTGCTCAGCAGGTTTATGGTCGAAGCTGAGTACCCTCGCGAGCTGCCACTTTCCGTCTACCTGTTTCCAGAGATGAGTAAACTGTGAACTTTCCCGTAAGATCTCAGATTTGTCGTCATTGATGCCATAAAATCGATGGGTGCCTGACTGAATAGCACCGTAATGGTTAACAGGGTAGATTTTAGTGCTCTCGATTACCAGTTCACGACGTGCACGAATACCATTTCCATTCTCACGCTGTTTACACATATTGGTAATGGCATTGACAAACTCCTCTCCAGACTTTGCTGTTTGACCCCACTTGTCATGGTACATTTCAAAGTCATCGGTAACCAAGTTTTGTGCTTCTCTTAGATCACAATTATTGAATAATGCATCAAATAAACGTTGGTCGGCTCTAGTAATTTGTTGTACTAGTTCTTCAGTTACTAGTGGGCCAGCAATAACCGGATGTTTTTCAGCTTGTGAGTTTGGGCTAATGAAGGTTAGCCCCACAAAAAATAAAGAAGATATTTTTTTTAACAAGATCAATGTCCTTATTGTTTATTTTCTGTAGTCTGGGCATGTCCGCCGGATGTGACAAATAAACCATGCGAAGTGAATAAAAAATTTTGACCTTTATTTGGGGGTGAGTATGTAGTTCACCCCCTCAAGGTTGTTGTTTAAATACTTCGAGTAGCTGTTGCCGGTGATATATTCGCTGCTCGCAAAGCTGGGGCAAGTGCAGCAGCAAGGCTGACCAAAAGGACAAGTAGTGCACAAACAACTAGGGGAACAATCGTTAAAGCAGGCTGTGAGTAATCGCGAACCATATATTGATTGGCAATCAGTGCCGCTGCACTTCCCACTGCGATACCCAGACTCGCTATCATTCCATTCTCAATAAGGAAATATCGGCTGATATTAGTACGGGTGGCCCCTAATGCACGCCTAACACCAATTTGCTTGGCCCTTTGATTAATCCAGAAAATGGTTAGACCTACAATGCCAAGAGCTACAATAAAGCTCAACATGGCTGCAACAATAGAAAGTACTTTAACCATCATATTGTCGATAGCATAGCTGCGCTTGACATACTTAGAGAGTGGTTCAACAGAGATTACTCGCTGAGGGTCCCGTTCAGACAGCTTGTCAGCTAACACCTTCATTACCTCATCGCGTTTGCCCGGCTCTGTACGTACTATATATTTTGCATAACGCCTATTTTTTATTTCTGGGTAAAACATCACATTGCCAGCTTTGGACCATCCAACCCAGGCTCCCAAGTGCCGTTCTACAACTCCGACTATTTCCATCGGTTCAGAGCTACCACCGGAGAAAATTGGCCGCCCTATAGGATCCTGATTGGGGTAGAACTTGTCAGCAAGTTGCTGGGTGATAATGACAACAGGTTTTTTTGTAGCCTCGTGAGAGTTGCTGGCCTGCATATCTGCCTCGGTAAAGTTGCGACCTGCGACTAACTCTAAATTTAGGGTGTTAATAAAGTGTGGATCAACCTGATAGTAGTTGGCTCCCTCACCGCCGATCTCCTGATTGGCTTTATTGTGATATACCGAAGACGATCCTGATTGCGATAGAGGGATTTGTTGAGTGATCGAAGCATCGATAACATTTGGAAGTTGGCGGAGAATCCCCAAATCGGCTCTTACCGCCCCAATTGTGTCGTAGTCTTTTGGTATTGCCATGAACCCAATAGTAATAATGTTGTCGACATCGATTCCTGTGGGCCGGTTTATCTTTTCTACTCTATCTTGGATTATTATTGCTGTGTTGCTGATAATTGCCAGGGTTAAGCCAAGCTGAAGGGCAATCAGCAGTGCAGAAACTTTGTTGCGCCAGAGGGCGGACAGCATCGGTTTTAATTCAAGCATGGTCAGGCCTTACTGGGTTTTCAGGTAGATAGAAGGGTTGGTTTGACTGATCTTCAATGCTGGATAGAAACCTGCCAATAGGCTTGCGACAATAGCCAGGCCAATAGCCGCAACCATCATGACCCAATCCATAGTTGGGAGTGTGTCGATTTGGCCCATGGCCAGGTAGCGAATGCCGCTAAGGCCGAGTATGGCGAGAAAGATGCCCGCTACTCCTCCGATAATTCCTATGGTTGCGCTTTCAATCAAGTGCTGGGTGAAAATCGCACTTCTACTTGCTCCAAGAGCGCGACGTACACCTGCTTCTGGTGCCTTGCGTAGAAATTTCGCCAACAACAATGCGACGGCATTGATAATACATACCAGGAGAAACGCCAGAGAAACCCACCCAAGAATACGGTTGTCATCACTGAGTACCTCATTGAGAACCAACCATTCAGATGGTTTACTCAAGGCAAATTTTAGTGGTCGCTCGAAACGCCCTTGAGCTTTCTCTTGCTGTATATAAGCGCGAAGAAAATTTTCGTACTGCGCTTTTTGCTCGCTAGTTGTAAGTTCAACCCAGTATTGAACCCAGAGATATTCACTCTGTAGAAACTCTTCATATCCCTGCGGATCGGCATTGTCCCAGCCATTGGTGTTGCCCCAGCTGTGAATTTCCAACTTGCGGTGTAAGCCAAAGGGTATGAATAACTCTTCTACTGTATCAAACGGGCTGTTGTTGACATCATATACCTTTGGTGAGGGCTCCCAAGTGTCGATAACCCCCACTACCGTATAGGGTTCGTCGTTGAGTTTTATTGTCTTTCCAACGCTATTTTGACCAGAGAATAGCTTGTCATTTGTCGGCTTGGAAAGCACAACTACTTGAGTAGGAGAGCTATCAGCAGACTCCTCCCAGGTGCCGCCATAAATAAAGGGCACATCGAACAAAGCGAAAAAGTCCCGGGTAGTTACCCGGGTATGTGATTCAAAAGGTCTAATAGCAGAGTTTTCAATCTCAACGGTAAAACCGTAGCGATGCATGGCAACTTGACGGGTGGGAATATCTGAGCGCAATAACGCTTCGGCGTCCCGATAGGTCAGCTGCCAGGGTATTTCATTCTTACTTTTGTAAGCTTTATTAACATCCCAACTGTCTAGCTGTACAGCAAAGAGAACGTCGTCTTTGTGCTTTAAAGCATTCTGGGACATGGTGTAGTTCAGGGTCAGCACCGTCATAGAGGCGCCGACACCGACTGCAATAGCGGCAACCATTAAGCTGCTTAAAATCGGGGTTCCGCGCAAACTTCGTAGGGCCAGGGAAATATAGTATCCAAACATGGTGCAGTCTCCTTAAGCAGTAACGGCAGCAGGATGCTCGGGGACCGCACGTAAATCGCAAACCTGTCCATCTACGATCTGGATGTTGCGGTGGGCACGGCGTGCAAGTTCTGGATCGTGGGTAACCATTACGATGGTGGTTCCCCACTCGTTAATAAACTCCAGTAGCTCCATTACCTGGCGGGCCATTAAGGAGTCGAGGTTACCGGTGGGCTCATCCGCAAGCAGAAAACGGGGTTCGCCAGCTAAAGCGCGGGCGATAGCGATACGTTGCTGCTGTCCACCGGAGAGCTGTGCCGGCAGGTGTTTAGCGCGTGCAGAAAGGCCTACCTGCTCGAGCACTTTTTCAATACGCTTGCGACGTTCTTTTGCATTGAAACCACGATAGCGCAGGGGAACGTCGATATTGTCGAATAAGGTTAGGTCGGGAATCAGGTTAAACCCCTGGAAAATAAAGCCTATTTTTTCGTTGCGCAGATGTGAGCGCTGGCGGTCATTGAGATTACTGACATTCTCACCGTCGAGCAGGTACTCTCCACTGGTGGGCGTTTCCAGTAGGCCGGCGATGTTGAGAAAGGTGGTTTTACCGGAGCCACTGGGGCCGGTTACAGAAACAAACTCACCCTCTTTAACCTCGAGACTGAAATCGCGCAGCGCATGAGTTTCGATAGTATCGGTACGGAAACTTTTACGGATATTGTTCATTTTCAACATTGCGATATTCCCTTTTTCTTAAACTTTAAATTATTGATTGATTTACTAAGGAGCTATATCGAGCTCCAATTTGAACTCGGGGTTAATCTGTCAGCGCAATTAGCTGGGCATTTTCGAGTTCCTCGGAAGAGGAGATAATGATTCTGTCTCCCTCTTGTAGGCCCGAGATAATCTCTACCTGTTTTAAGCCAAAGGCGCCTATCTGGATGGAAACTCGCTCCGCCTGTTGTTCGCTGTTCAAACGAAAGGCATGGTTGCCACCGCTTTGATCGAGGAAGCCACCGCGTTTGACCAACAGTACGTTATTGCGGTTTTCCAGCAGTATGCGGGCGGTGAGGCGGAGATTTTGTCGAAGCTTTTTCGGCTGGCCCTCAGTGAAACGAACCCGTGCAACCACCTGACCGTTGATGACTTCGGGGGAGATTGCGGTAATTTCCCCGGATAATTCTTTTCCACCGAGATTGATTGCCACGGCCATGCTGATGCCCAGGTCGTCGGCATAGTTTTCCGGCACCTTGGCCTCGAGTTCAAAGCTGGTGAGATCGACAACTGTAATAAGTGGCGCATTAGCGCCTACGGCGCTGCGCTGCGCCACAGCTAAGCTACCGACGGTGCCGTTGACCGGTGAGATAATGTTCAGCTCGCGTACACGGCGCTCAGTTTCTTCTACCTGAAGGCGTTGTTGTGAGACCTGGAGTTCCAGGTTCTGGGTTTCAAAGGTCAGTGATTCTTTTTCCAGTCCCGCATTTTGTACGGCTTGTTCGTACTCCAGCTGGGCTCGGGCCATATCGTCTTTGGTTTTTTCAAAATCCAGCCGCGAGATAATTTGCTTTTCCATAGACAGCTCTGCACGTCTCAACTCTCGCTTGGCAGCGGTGAGGTTGACTTTGGCCAGGTCGGCCTTTTGCTGGTTTTCCATATGCTGGCGTTTGGCCTGGATTTTTTGGCGCTGCAGGTTCACCGTCAACTGGTTGAGTTGGGCGTTTTCCTGGGCCAGTTGATTGGATAGTTCCGGGCTGTCGACGGTGGCCAGCAATTGCCCTTCGTCAACGGTATCCCCAGCTTTCACCGCAAACTTCACAATGCCCTGGGCAGGGCTGAAAAGCGTGGGGCTGTTTGCAGCGACCACCTGGCCCTGAACCACCAGGTCCCGCACCAGGTCTCCTCGCTGGACCTGGGCGATATTGACTTGAGACAGTGAGAGGGTGCTGTCGACAGAGCTATTGCTGTGCCAGGAATTGATACCCCAGATCAGGAATGCCACTGTCAAACTGGCAAATACCGAGGCTTTGACGACCTTTTTGTTCTTCCAAACCGGCACGGCTTCTATCTTGGTATCTTGCCTGGAAGTATCTCTAATCATTGCGGCTTTCCGTTTCTCTTACTGTTTGCCTGTCATTGCTATTTGGATGCAGGCTTTTGGAAATTTGGATTCAGAGTTAAGAATCTGCTTGTTAGGAGGGGTATCGCAATAAGCATGCCAACAGTTAATCTTTATTTAACTTGTTGAAATAAAAGGAATTTTTTGAAACTTTGTAGTTTTTGGTTTTCTTGATGGTGTCCGCAAAAAGTGTCCGGTGTCCGCCTTGTCCACGGTCGGACGGCAGTGGACAGTTCTGATATTTGTCAGAGGAAAAGTGGTGAGAGGGAGGCTACGCCATGCGGGGTTGCTGCCGTTTATGGTAGAGTGCGCGGCCTTTTTTTGATCAATCTCAATTTAATTAGCTGTCTCCTATGTTTCCTTCGCTGCTCTCATCGACCAAAGCCGACTGGTTCGGCAACATACGTCGGGATGTTCTCGCCGGCCTGGTAGTGGCCCTGGCTTTGATACCCGAAGCCATCGCTTTCTCGATTATCGCGGGCGTTGACCCCAGAGTCGGCCTCTACGCCTCTTTCTGTATCGCTGTTGTGATTGCATTTGTCGGCGGTCGCCCGGGAATGATCTCCGCTGCCACCGGGGCCATGGCTCTGCTGATGGTGACCCTGGTGAAAGAACACGGGTTGCAATATCTGCTTGCGGCAACCTTATTGACGGGGGTACTGCAGATTATTGCGGGTTACCTGAAGCTGGGGAGCTTAATGAGTTTTGTCTCCCGGGCTGTGGTGACAGGGTTCGTCAATGCCCTGGCAATATTGATATTCCTGGCGCAAATGCCGGAATTGATCGGCGGTACCTGGGAAGTCTATGCAATGACTGCGGCGGGTCTGGGGATTATTTACCTGTTCCCTTATATCCCCGTGATTGGCAAGGCCGTGCCATCACCGCTGGTGTGTATTCTGCTCCTCACCGCAGTGGCAGTGACGATGGGATTGGATATTCGCACTGTCGGCGATATGGGTGAGCTGCCGGATACTCTGCCTGTGTTCCTCTGGCCAGAAGTTCCGCTTAACTTTGAAACCTTACAGATTATCTTTCCCTACTCCGCAGGTCTGGCCGTTGTGGGCTTGCTGGAATCCCTGATGACGGCGACGATTGTCGACGACCTGACGGATACTACCAGTGACAAGAACCGTGAGTGTAAAGGTCAGGGTATTGCCAATATTGCTGCGGGTACCCTGGGTGGTATGGCTGGCTGTGCCATGATCGGCCAGTCTGTTATTAATGTGAAATCCGGTGGCCGCGGCCGTCTTTCCACTCTGGTGGCCGGTATCGGCCTGCTGACACTGGTAGTGTTTATCAGTGACTGGGTTGCTGTGATCCCCATGGCGGCGCTGGTGGCAGTCATGATTATGGTCTCTATCGGCACCTTTGACTGGGGCTCCATCCGCAACCTGAAGCACTACCCACTCTCTACAAATTTGGTCATGCTGGCCACTGTGGTTGTGGTAGTGTGGACTCACAACCTGGCCTATGGTGTATTTGTCGGTGTACTGTTGGCATCGCTGTTCTTTGCCAACAAAGTCAGTCACTTTATGTATGTGAGCAGCTCCCTGGATGAAAAGCAGAGTCGCCGTACTTACAAGGTCATTGGGCAGGTATTTTTCAATTCAGCCGATAAGTTTACCGCGTCATTTGATTTCAAAGAGGTGGTGGATACGGTGGTGATCGACCTCAACCGCGCGCACTTCTGGGATGTTTCCGGGGTTAATGCGCTAGATAAGGTGGTGCTTAAGTTCCGCCGCGAGGGAGCACAAGTTGAACTGGTAGGACTGAATGAAGCCAGTGAAACGATCGTCGACCGTTTTGGCGTACACGATAAGCCCGAGGAAATTGAGCGGGTTCTTGGAGGACATTGATGGCCGTAAGCAACAGCGAAAATAACAATGAGAACACAGGTAATAGCGGCAAGGCGCCATTGATACTCTCTTGTATCGATGGCTCTCATTACACTGGAGCGGTGTGTGATTACTCGGCCTGGCTGGCCAGGAGCCTGCAAGCACCGCTGAAGCTGTTGCACAACATCGAAAGAAGCAGTGTCCCTGCGGTAACCGATTTTACCGGCAGCATTGGCCTGGGAAGTCAGGAGGAGTTGCTGGAAGAGTTAACTGCGCTGGAGCAGCAGCGGGCGCAGTTAATGGTGCAGCAGGGCAAATTGATGCTACAGGCCGCCCGCAGCCGCGCCGAAGATGCCGGTGTGCAAAATATTAAAGCCTGCCAGCGTCACGACAGCCTGACAGAATCAGTGGTGGAAATGGAAGATTCCATTCGCGCGCTGGTATTGGGAATTCGCGGTGAAGAGCACGGGGATTCTGAGCGTGGACTTGGCTCTCACCTGGAGACAGTGGTGCGCTCACTGCACAAGCCGATTCTGGTGGTCAATCGGGACTTCACAGAGCCCAGCAGGGTGATGCTTGCCTACGATGGCAGTGAGGCCTCGTGCAAGGCATTGGCGATGGTTGCAGAGAGCCCATTATTTCGCGAACTCTCCTGTCACCTTGTCTATGTAGGGCCCGCTGAAACTGCGGAGAATTTGTTGGCTGAAGCCTCGGCCAAACTGGATTCTGCAGGGCTCACTTGCACTGCCAGTAATCTCACCGGCAATACCGTTGAAGCTTTGGTGGCCTATCAAACCGAGCACCAGATTGACCTAACCGTGATGGGAGCTTTCAGTCACAACCGCCTGCACGACCTTCTGATGGGAAGCATCACTGTAAAAATGTTGTTGAAAGCCCGCCAGCCTCTGTTGCTGTTGCGGTAGAAGCCCCTTCGCTTCCCACTTAAAGTGCCAGTGCCGCTTCCCGGGGGCTGGCAAACCAGCGTAGGGGTTCTGCCTCATCGGGTAGTCTTAAATCGTAGAAATGGGCTTCGCGACCAACTTTGCGAAGCTCTTTTTCTCCCATCATTAAATAGCTCTTAAGATCTAAGTTGTAACGGTTTTCCTGCTCTTGTTGCGTGTCTTTATCAGTAAATGTCAGCTGAGAAATATCAAGCGATGTCCTCATTCTCTTATCCTGATATCTCCATACGCCGGTGAGTGGGTCAAAACGGTAAAACGGCAACAATCTCCAGCCGTAGTTGGCGACCAGGGCCACTGCCTCCAATAAGTATTCGAAGACCTCCTCGCTGATAAAATAGTTAAAGTTGAGTCTTATCCAACCGGGTCTCAGTACCTTCTGACCTTGCAGGATTTGTTCTTCCAGGGATTTACTGTGGGCCATATCGATGCCCAATAAAGCGTGTCCATAGGGACCGGCACAGGAGCAGCCTCCGCGAACCTGAATACCAAACAGGTCATTGAGCAATGCCACCACAAAACCGTAGTGAAGGTCCTTATTGTTCCATTTAATTCGCAGGGAGATGATGGATAGTCGTGCGGAGTCAGTATTGCCGAGTATCTCAATGGCCTCCTCCTCCGACCAGCGTTGCAGTGCCCGCTGTAAAAATTGGGTTTCGCGTCGACCAATCTCTTTTGCGCCCACCGTCTGTTGAAGTTTGAAAACCATACCGGCCCTGATCGACTCGATAATGGCTGGAGTGCCGCCCTCTTCACTGCGCTCGGCGTCTTCCAGATAGCGGTGATCTTCCGGTGTGACATAAAGGACGGTACCGCCTCCCGGTGTAGCAGGTACCGAGTTTTTCAGCAGGTCTTCGTGTACAACCAGAATACCTGGAGTGCCAGGTCCTCCGATGAATTTGTGCGGGGAGATAAACACGGCATCCTTTTGGTAGTGGCTATCCGGCGTTGCTGGCCCTTGCATATTAATTTGCACATAGGGTGCTGCGGCGGCGTAGTCCCAAAATGATAAAGCTCCGTGTTTTTTAAGGAGTGCAGTCACGGCCTCTACATCTGTTTTGATTCCGGTTACGTTAGAGGCCGCAGAAAAACTGCCGATTTTAAATGGTCTATGGGCATGGGCGCGCAGTTCTGATTCCAGTACTTCAAGGTCAAGTTTGCCTCTTTTATCCAGTGGAATAGCGATTAAATCGGCAATGCTCTCTCGCCAGGGGAGTTCATTGGAATGGTGCTCGTATGGGCCGATAAAAATAACCGGGCGATCATGTTCGGGAATTCTACTTAAGAGTTGGTGTTGCCTATCCAGGTCTGCGGGCAGGCGCAAGTTGAGAATATCGATCAATTTGTTGATCGCGGCTGTTGCACCAGAACCACAAAAAATCACTTTATGGTTATCGCTGGCGTTGACTGCCTGACGAATTTCTTCACGGGCCTGCTCCCGTAGCGCGGTGGTATGGGCACCGGTATAGGAACTCTCGCTGTGGGTATTGGCATAGAAGGGCAGTACCTGCTGGCGGATAGTCTCTTCGATAAATGTCAGCGCACGACCGGAAGCTGTGTAGTCGGCGTACACCAGAGGACGTTTTCCAAACGGCGTTACGATTGCTTGCAATTCGCCGATTACCGAGTCGCGGATGTGCTTTATCAGGTCTGTCATGATTTCCTTTCCCCTGTTTTGTGGGGCTCACTTTAGTCCCGAATGCTTGAAACAATGTCTCTACTTGTATCTTTTATTGTGTAATTTATGAATGACTGTGCCGATAATAAGATTTAAATCGTAAAACTGTGCCATAAAGCGTCATTTTGTGTGATTGGGCGAGGCGGGGACTGAGTGATGACTGAAGGATTAAGCAAACTGGATAGGGCAGTACTCGAGCTGTTGCAGGCTGATGCGACCCTGTCAGTGGGGGATATTGCCGAGCGGGTTGGGATGTCCAAGTCGGCATGTTGGCGCCGCATTCACCGTCTTGAGGATGAGGGGGTGATTTGCGACAGGGTTACCCTCCTTGATCAGCAAAAACTGAACTTGCCGCTGACGGTCTATATTTCAATTCGTACCAACCAGCACAATGATCAGTGGGCCGCCCGTTTTAGTGAATTGACACAGGGGGTGGCTGAAATTCTTGAGGTCCATCGTATGAGTGGAGATTTGGACTATCTGATCAAAGCGGTAGTCACCGATATGCCTGGCTACGATCGTCTCTACAAGGAGCTGATCAAGGCCGACCTGTTTGATGTCAGCTCCAGTTTTGTAATGGAGACGATGAAGCAGACAACCCGTTTACCGCTAAATCATGCATTGTCGAAATAGGGGTGGATTCTAGCCGCGTCGATTACTCCACCAGTGGCGCAATCGGGTTTCTCCCAGGGCGCTGTCACCCGGGGGGGGCTTAAGGCTGTTGCGAATCTCACTCCAGGCGTTGGAGTTCAACCACAGGTTCAGGGCGAGTACCACCAGCATGGTGGTGATAGAGCCGAGCCCCGCTAGCAGCATATCTTTCTGCGCATCCCAGATGTCTCCCTGAGAGCCGAGGAAGGCTGCGCCCAATTCTGGAGAGACAGCTTTCGCCGCTTGCCACTCGATGATTTCGTAGATTGATGAGAGCGCAAAAGTCACGTCTACCGGGAAGAAATAGGCCCAGAATCCACGCAGTTGAGCCAGGCGCACAAGAATCTCTCGCACCGGATAGGCCAGGAGAAGGCCAAAGCTGAAATGCACCAGGCGGTCGTACATATTGCGATCGGAGCCCAGCCATTCCTGTAAGGTGTAGCCAAAAGGCGTTTCGGCATAGGTGTAGTGAGAGCCGATCACATGAAGGCACATGAAGATGGTGATCAATGTATAGGAGATATTCGATGAGGGAAAACTCCGTGCACTGATCAAAATGATCGGTAGAGCGGCAAATACCAGATAGTTCTCAAGCAACCAGTCATCGGGGTGCAGGGGGTTCCAGGCAGACCAGGCCCAGGTAATGGCAAATGTGGTCAATAAGAACAGGCGGAACCAGTGTTGGCGAAGGAAAGTCTGCATATGTTTGGCGCCTCTACGTCGGGCTAGAGATTGGCGCCAGGATACACCATTGGAGGGGAATAGGAATTGCGTTGAATTACGGTCCGCTAATGCAATGCCGCGCGGTGTGGGAGTGCGGCAGTAATCGCGGCTTCCTCGTCGAGTAATTCAGATAGCCTCGCTTCCACTTTTTCGCGGGGAAAGTACTCCAGGGCGAGTTCGACAAATAGTTCGTGGTGGCGAGCCTCGCTATCGGTGATGACCTGGTAGAAGGTTTTCAGGGGGCCAGCTGGCAGTGCCTCAGCCACCAGCCCAAAGCGCTCGCACCCCCGCGCTTCGATGATCGCTGCGGTGAGCAGGCGGTCCATCAAGTATTCATCTGGCCCCCGGCGAATCAGTTGGCGCAGGGCGTTGATATACGGATCTTTCTCATCCGGTGCCTGGTAGATCCCTCGATCATGCATAATCTTAATAACCTGGCGGAAGTGGTTCATTTCTTCCAGTGCCAGGTTGATCATGGCTTCCACTAAAACGGGCTTGTCGGGATAGTGGGAGAACATGGATACCGCCATGCCGGAGGCCTTTTTCTCTGCGGCAGCATGGTCCTGCAGGAATCGATCAAAGTCGGCGAGCACCACTTGAGCCCAGGGTTTGGGGGTGTGAAATCGCAGTTCAAACATAGTCGATGGCGGTTAGTGCAAAGCGTCAGTATACCGCCACCGTTTCACTGCTCTAGAGCGTTATTGCTCCGGGGTAGAGTCAGCTGGCAATTCTGCGTTCGCGAACCTCCCGCTCTTGTTGAGTAACAATTCGGGCCTGTTCCAGAGACATGCCGGCCTTTGCGTGAGGGGTGGGCTTGCCATTTGCGTCCAGCGCGACAAAAACAATTTGGTCCACTTGCACAATCAGCTGCTGCGACTGTTTGTTGCGAACCTCGCAGTGGACTGTGAGCGAGGTTTGGCCGATACCAACCACTTCGAATCCAAACTCCACCACATCACCGCAGCCAGCGGAGCTGACGAAGTCAATTTCCGACATCAGTTTGGTGACCAGCATTGGAGTACCCATCTGGCAGCCGGCAAAGATTGCTGCTTCCTCATCAATCCAGGACAGTAGCTGTCCGCCAAACAGGCGCTGGGCAGGATTGAGGTCTCCGGGTTTCACACAGTGTCGCGAATAGTATTTCACTCTGACCTTCCTAACTTACTACAGGTTGAACAACGCTCGAGCCATCCCTGGCTTGCTGTATGACAGCGAAAAGCTTCCTTCACTGGTGAGACTGCATACAGCGTGCCAAGCCAGAAAAAGCGCAGTTGATGAATTTTCCTGTGGAAATATGTCAATTAGCCCTTTTGTGGCACCGGCTTGGCGCGACATTAATCACTGTAGCCCCTTTTATGTGCAGGAAAGTCAGGAAATATCGATTTCCTGTTTGGGTTTTGAACAGGATATGGCGCTTTGGCCGGGATAGTAGATATTTTGGACGTCATCTATCGATTGTGGGAAATACCGCTATGGGACTCCTCGGCGACAGAGATTAGAATGGCCCACGAACCTGACCCAGGCGTCGCACTCACGACCTTGGGTTGATAGTTCTCCGGAGCGCCACCAGCGTATCTGTAATCAGGTAACAACGATTCCCAAAAGACGAAGGGAGAGACTGTAAGGATGATCATCCAGCCGAAAGTACGCGGTTTTATTTGTACCAATGCCCACCCGCAGGGCTGCGCTGCTAACGTACGCGAGCAGATTGAGTATATTCAGTCCCAGCCAGCGGTCGAAAATGGGCCCAAAAAGGTGCTGGTGATAGGTGCCTCCACAGGCTACGGCCTGGCATCACGAATTACAGCTGCTTTTGGTTGCGGCGCAAGCACCCTTGGTGTGTTCTTCGAGAAGCCGCCTACTGAAAAGCGCACGGCTTCTGCGGGTTATTACAATTCCGCAGCTTTTGAGCAGGAGGCCCACAAAGCGGGGCTTTACGCAAAGAGTATCAATGGCGATGCCTTTTCAGATGAGGTGAAAGCCCAGACTGTAGAGATGATCAAAGAAGACTTAGGTCAGGTTGATCTCGTGGTTTACAGCTTGGCATCCCCGCGTCGCACAGATCCGAAAAGCGGTGAGCTGTATAGCTCTGTCCTCAAGCCCATTAACAAATCTTACACTGCCAAGAATCTGAACACTGACAAGCTGGAGATCTCCGATATTACTTTGGAGCCGGCGAGCGACGAAGAGATCGCAAATACCGTCAAGGTTATGGGTGGTGAAGACTGGGAACTGTGGATGCAGGCCCTCGGTGATGCCGGGGTATTGGCTGATAATTGCAAAACTGTGGCTTATACCTATATCGGTGAAAAGTTGACCTGGCCGATTTATGGTCACGCGACTATCGGTAAAGCTAAAGAAGATCTTGATCGCGCGGCAAAAGCGATCACCGATAACGGTAAGGCTGCGGCTAACGTTGCCGTTTTGAAGGCGCTGGTGACCCAATCCAGCTCTGCTATTCCGGTGATGCCACTCTATATCTCTCTTGCGTACAAAATCATGAAAGAAGAGGGGACTCATGAGGGCTGTATCGAACAGCTATACCGCCTCTACACTGAGGGGCTCTATACCGATACTCCACGTCTCGATGATGTGAACCGTTTACGTATGGACGAGAAAGAGCTGCGCCCTGAGACTCAGGCGAAGATCGAAAAGCTCTGGCCTGAGGTAACGGCTGAGAACCTGTTTGACTTGACTGACTTCAAGGGCTATCAAGCGGACTTCCTCAAGCTGTTTGGATTTGGTGTTGATGGCATTGATTACGATGCAGACACCTCACCTATGGTAGATACCAAATTCGGCTGATTTTTTGCGGGACTCCATTTGGGAGTCCCGTTTCCCCTTCCGTAACGCACTCCTACAACTCTTCCTAGCAAAGCTGCATAATCCGGTTTTTCGGTTTATGGGGGCTCTTCAATGGAGTATCGCCAACTCGGCACCACCAACCTTAAGGTCAGCCAGATCTGCCTGGGCACCATGACTTATGGTGAACAAAATAATGAAGCTGAATCCGCTGAGCAGCTCGACTATGCAATATCTCAGGGGGTTAACTTTATTGATTGTGCGGAAATGTATCCAGTTCCGCCACGGCCAGAAACACAGGGCCGAACCGAGGAATACATCGGCAACTGGCTGGCTGCGCGAGGAGGCAGGCACCAGGTTGTTGTCGCAACTAAAGTGGCAGGCCGCAGTGCCGCCAATTCAGGTGTTGGCCATATTCGCTCGGGTCCCCGTCTGAACCGAGAGCAGATTTTGCAGGCTTGTGATGATTCCTTAAAACGTTTGCGCACTGACTATATCGACCTCTACCAGGTCCACTGGCCTGAAAGGCAAACCAATTTCTTTGGGCGCCTGGACTATGTCCACGGCAGCGACGATGGTGTGTCAATAGCTGAAACATTGGGCGCGCTTGAGGAGTTGGTTGAGCAAGGCAAGGTTCGTCATATCGGTGTTTCCAATGAGACTCCCTGGGGTATGTTTGAGTACCTGCAGCAGTCGATTGCCTACGGAAAGCCAAGGATTGTTTCGATTCAAAACCCCTACAGTCTTTTAAACAGGGCTTTTGAAGTTGGCTGCGCTGAAATTGCTATTCGCGAGAGGTGTGGCCTATTGGCGTACTCCCCCCTCGCATTTGGGGTTCTTTCGGGCAAGTATCTGGGGGGAAGGAAGCCGGAGGGTGCACGACTTACCCGCTATGATCGCTTTCAGCGCTACGCTGGAGAGAGAACCCAGGCTGCGACCCAGGCCTATGTGGATTTGGCCCGGGAGTTTGGTCTGGACCCTGCGCAGATGGCACTGGCATTCGTGAATCAGCAGCCATTTGTCACTTCAAATATCATTGGCGCCACAACTATCGAGCAATTGCGCTCCAATATTTCCAGCGTTGAAATCACCCTGGATGGTGAGCAATTAGCGGCTATCGAAGCTATACACCAGGGGAACCCCAACCCGGCGCCCTAAAAGGGCAGAGTCTGAATTCTATTGATGAAAGCCTGTGATGCCTCTGAAAGCCCCGCAGGAATAATGCGGAATGAATCAGGGGCTGCCCAACTATAATTGGGGGAGTCGCCATGAAAATATGGCTGCCAGAATAGATAGCGGTAATCGTTATGGAAACTACTGGACATCACACACTGAAGGACCTGTTTTCCCAGTTGGGGCTGGCGTCTGAAGATGCACAGATCCATGAATTTCTGGTCACGCACTATTTGCACCGTCATGAGAAGCTTTCCTCCGCCTCCTTCTGGAGTGATGGGCAACGAGAGTTCCTGGAGAATGCTATCTTGGATGATTCGGATTGGTGTGTCGCAGTGGATGAGTTGGACACCCTGTTAAGGCACTGACCTCCTGTGGCTGTTACGCAGTCCCTGCTCTCCTCGCATAGGGTATACTACGTCGTTTTCAACCGACTTAGGTTGCGCCTCGGCGCCACACCCTGATATAGATCTGATGGAAAAACCCCGATTTCGCGCGGCGCTGCTGCATCCTCGCTACTGGCTGACCTGGCTGCTTTTTGCACTATGGTTTTTGATCGCGCAATTGCCCTATCGCTGGCAGTTGGCCATGGGCCGTGCGTTTGGCCGCCTAATGCTAAGAGTAGCTACCAGCCGGCGCACGATTGCTGAACGCAATCTCGCGCTGTGCTTCCCCGAGCTGGGGGAAGATGAGCGAGCTGAACTTCTTAGGCGTAATTTTGAGTCCAGTGGTATCGCCTTGATGGAAACCGGCATGGCCTGGTTTCGCTCTGCAGCGTGGTTACGGAAACGCTTTACCTTTGAAGGGCTGGAAGCCCTGCAGGCCATCCAGGCCCAAGGCCAGGGCGTTCTCCTGATGGCCATGCATTTCACTACCCTGGAAATCGGCGCCGCCATGATGGGGATGAGTATCACTCTCGATGGCATGTATCGGCCGCACAAAAATCCGGTTTATGACTACATGCAGCGCAAGGGGCGAGAGCGCCATACTGAGAATGGCAGTGTTTATCAGCGTAAAGATGTGCGCGGGGTATTGCGAGCCCTGCAGCGCGGGCGTGCGGTCTGGTATGCTCCGGATCAGGATTATGGGATTAAGCAGGGGATCTTTGCTCCTTTCTTCGATGTTCCGGCGGCGACTGTTACGGGAACCTCACGGTTCGCCAGGGTAGGCAAGGCCAAAGTGGTGCCCTATGTGGTGACACGACTGGATGATGGCTCAGGTTACCGTTTGAAGATTTACGATCCTATTGATCAGATCCCTTCGGGAGATGAGCTGCAAGATGCCATTTTGGTGAACCAGTTTATCGAAGCGCGTATTCGCGAGGCCCCAGAACAATACATGTGGGTGCATCGCCGTTTTAAGACCCGTCCTGAAGGGGCAGAAAACGTGTATCACGGGGTACGCAAAAAGAAAAAGAAACGCAAAAGAGTGGCGAGCTAGTCGCACTGGCGCAGATACCCTGGCCTAAGTAACATACTGAACTGACTCTGGCGGTGGTATTCCGGGTGGAGTGCAAAAAATAAGGAGTGAGGATGTTAACCGGTAGTATGGTGGCCCTGGCCACCCCAATGTACGCAGACGGAAGCCCGGATTGGGACAGTCTGCACAACCTCGTTGAGTGGCATATCGAGCAGGGGACCCGAGCACTGGTTGCTGTGGGGACTACCGGTGAATCTGCAACCTTGGACTTCAATGAGCATATTGAGGTTATTCGACGTGTTGTGGACCAAGTGGCAGGTCGAGTGCCAGTGATTGCTGGAACTGGCGCAAACTCTACTTCTGAAGCGATTGACCTTACAGAGAATGCCGCCCGATGTGGTGCAGATGCCTGCCTGCTGGTTACACCTTATTACAATAAGCCCACCCAAGAAGGCCTCTACCAGCACTATCGTGCGGTGGCCAAGGCTGTCTCCATTCCCCAAATTCTCTACAATGTTCCCGGCCGCACAGCAGTTGACATGTTGCCGGAGACGGTACAGCGCCTGGCGTTGGTCGGCAATATCGTAGGCATCAAGGAAGCCACCGGTGATCTGAAGCGGGCTAAGGTTTTAATAGATACTCTGCCCGAAGGGTTTGCCGTTTACTCTGGCGACGATAGTACCGCGGTTGAACTAATGTTACTGGGTGGTCATGGAAATATTAGTGTAACCGCTAATGTGGCTCCCGCAGCAGTGGCCCAAATGTGTGAAGCGGCGCTGGCCGGTGATGCGGTGACTGCACGGACAATTGACCAGCGAATACAAATATTGCACAAAGTGCTGTTTTTGGAGTCCAATCCGATACCGGTGAAATGGGCTCTCCGGGAGATGGGTCGTGTCGACGGTGGAATACGCCTACCTCTGACAAGTTTATCCCCTGAGCACCACGGAACAGTGCGCGAAGCTCTGCGTAGTGCCGGTGTACTCTAAACCCGCGAACTGAGAATTAACCAGGATAGCTTTAATGAAAAAATTGACCGTTGGAGCCGGGCTCTTTATCTCCAGTATTACGCTGGCAGGGTGCGGTGTGTTCGGCAACGATGGCTATTTCCGCGATCGCAGTAATGATTACCAGCATGCTGATAGCCTGACACCTCTGCGGATACCTGAAGGTGTTAATACCAAGCACCAGGAGGAACTCTATGAGATCCCTCAGATTGCAGGGGAGCAGCTGGCCCAGGGGGAATTTGAAGTTCCGCGTCCTCAAGCGCTTTCAGTGAATGCGGGTCTGGAGAGAGTAAAGATTCAAAAGCTCGGCGGAGATCGCTGGGTGCTTGTATCCCAGCCTCCTGAAGAGGTGTGGCCCCAGTTGCACCAATTCCTTCGCAGCTCAGGCTTGAGTATAGAAATGTCAGATGCCAATGCGGGTGTGATGGAAACTACCTGGATGGCCTTTAAAGAGAGCCCTGACACGAAAGATAAGTATCGCTTGCAGGTAGAAACCGGTGTGCAACCCGATACGACAGAGATTCACGTACGCCACTTGTCTGTGCCTTCTGCTGCCCCGGTTGGCGGTAGCGTTAATTGGCCGGACCGCTCTTCGAGCCCTGAGCGAGAAGGGTGGATGATTGATGAAATGTCCACGGCTCTGGCGTCAGAAACAGCTGCTGCTACAGCCTCTCTAGTCGCCCAGGCGATTGGTAGCAGCTCTCTTAAAGTCCAGTTGAGGGAACCTGCTGGTCACGAGCCTTATATTGCAATGGGGCTCGAAATGGACCGGGCCTGGGCTACTGTCGCTCATGCTGTGAACTCCGGTGCTTATCGTCTGCACCGTGAAGATTCCGATATTGGACTTCTTTACGTCACCTACGATGAAGATCGTGCACTTGCTTCTGATGAAGAAGATAGCGACGGAGGCTGGTTCTCCTGGGGGAGCAAGAGCGATGAGGATGAGCTGGCAGAGAGCGCTGATCAGGTAAGCCTACAACAGATCTTGGCTGGTATTGATATGACTGAGGGTACTGAACCTGCTCTCTTCAAGGAAATCAAAGGCCTGGGAGTAGGAACCGCTACAAGCGAGGCTTATCCCGGTTATCTGATTGTTATTCGTGGCAATGACGATGAAATTGAAGTGCGCGTGCGCGATACTCGCGGACAGCCGCTTTCAAAGAATGAAGCTTCCCAGCTGCTTCAATCTATCCAGCAGAACCTTATTTAATGGGCCTGCGCTTCGCCTCTTTGGGAAGCGGCAGTAAAGGCAATGGAACAGTGGTCGCCAGTGGCGACCACTTTCTTTTGGTTGACTGCGGTTTTACCATCAAGGAAACCGAGCGTCGTATGGCGCGGCTCGGTATGTCTCCCGCTGATATCTCTGCGATTGTGGTTACCCACGAACACAGTGATCACCTCTCTGGTGTAGGTCCACTTGCGCGCAGATATGGCCTGCCTGTCTACCTGACGCCCGGTACTTTTAAGGCGCGTGATATTGGCAAGTTACCGGAGTTGCACTTAATTGAGGGGCATCAGCCTTTTGTTGTCGCTGATATTGAAATAACCCCGGTCGCGGTTCCTCACGATGCCCGTGAGGCGGCGCAGTTTGTGTTTCGCTGTCGCGGTAGCAGTCTGGGCTTGTTGACGGACTTGGGGACTATCACCCCTCATGTTGAAGCGCACTTTGGTGATTGTGATGCCTTGGTTCTAGAGGCAAATCACGATCCTCTGATGCTCGCTCAAGGACCCTATCCACCTTCGTTGAAGCGACGCGTTGGAGGTGCCTATGGCCACCTGAGTAATCAGCAGGCTGCAGGCTTTCTACAGCGCGTTGGCTATGAACAGCTACAGCACCTGGTTGTAGCCCATATAAGTGAAAAAAATAACAGCCTTGCCCTGGCAAAGGAGGCCCTGGCAGAGGTTACCGAAACAGTGGAGAGCTGTATTTTTGCCTGTCAGCAGGAGGGATTTGACTGGCTTACAGTGGAAAGCCGAAGTTAAGGTCGCTATCTATTCCCAGCTTATATCTGTTTAAATGCGACAAAATTGTTTGTCGTATTTAAACGGGGTGGGCTATGGAAATACTACTGGTTTATTTGTTGGTCGGTGCTGCTGCTGGAACTATTGCCGGACTATTTGGCGTAGGTGGTGGCCTGATCATTGTTCCTGCCTTGGTTTTTGTTTTCACCGCCATGGGGATATCCCCTGAAATCCTCACCCACATGGCTGTGGGCACCTCCCTAGCAACAATCATTGTCACTTCGATCAGTTCAGTGCGCGCTCACAATAAGAAAAGGGCGGTGGACTGGAAGATCTTTGGAATTATGGCTCCAGGCATTTTAATCGGCTCCTGGGCCGGTGGTGCCACTGCTGAGTTACTCCCCGGTGCCTGGCTGCAGCTGCTGATAGGCGTCTTTGCGATCGTGATTGCGGTGAGGATGTGGCTTAGTGGTGCCCGGCACGATCAATTAACGGAGGGGGCCGGCAACTTGCCAAGGTCATCTTTATTGCTATCTGCTGGGGGAGTTATCGGCTGGGTATCGGCGATTTTTGGTATCGGTGGGGGCTCACTAACCGTTCCATTTTTATCCCGTTGCCGGGTGAAGATGCAGCGTGCGGTCGCTACGTCGGCGGCTTGTGGTCTTCCCATTGCGGTTGCGGGTGCGCTGAGCTTTGGTTTCCAGGGCTGGGGCAATCAGCTTCTACCAGCATGGAGTAGTGGCTATGTGTACTGGCCTGCGTTTTTTGGAATCGTTGTCACCAGCACGTTTTTTGCCCGCTTTGGTGCCAATCTCGCCCATCGCCTTTCTCCCAAAATGCTTAAGCATTGCTTTGCCGTTTTGCTGTTTATTATTGGGGCGCGCTTTATCTGGCTGAATGTCGGTCTGTTACAAGGCTTGCTTTAGGCGAGGGAAAATAAAAAAGGCCACTGTATAGCAGTGGCCTTTTTTTTGGAATACAGCTAAGTATTAGGCCGTTTTAGTAGAGCCTTCAGCTGTCGCAGTATTCTGGGGTGCTTCTGAGTCAGTTTCCCAGTACTTGGACTTGAGACTGATCAGGGCCAGGATGATACCCACTCCGATTGTGAACAAGCTGATTTGCAGGAATAGGTTTGGCATCTCAGCAACATTGTTCGGATCAAAGTTACCTGACAGAAGACCGGCAAAGAGGTTGCCGATAGAGTAAGTCAGAACAAAGACACCCATCATCTGGCCAGCAAAGCGGCGAGGAGAAAGTTTACTTACTGCACTCAGGGCCACTGGGCTCAGGCAGAGTTCACCGACAGTGTGCAGGAAGTAAGTGGCTACCAGCCAGTAAGGAGCAACTTTCAGGCCCGCTGCTGCATATTGAGCGGCAAAGAACATTACCAGGAAGCCACTGGCCATGATGATCAGGCCAAGTGCACACTTCAGCCCATAGGATGGGGTGATCATGCGTTTGCCCAGGTTAATCCACAGCGCGGCAAAGAAGGGGGACAGGGTAATGATAAAGATGGAGTTAAAGCTTTGTAGCCAGGAGGTTGGCATTTCAAAGCTGCCAATCAGGCGATCCGTGTAGTCGCGGCCGAATAGGTTCAGTGAGGAGCCCGCTTGCTCGAAGCCCGACCAGAAAAAGGTAGAGGCTACACAGACTAGGAATAGCGCCCACATTTTCTTTTTCTCTGACCCGCTCAGCTGGCCGCCAAAGTAGATAAAGCCAAAGTAGGCAAGGAAGGTCAGGGTGAAGGCTACAGCTACGTACTTGGCTATTTCTACCGGGTTGATGGTGATAGTGCCGTTCATCACCAAGCCGGTAATCACTGCAACACCGACTACAACAGCACCAATTATGCGCCAAGCCAGTTTTGCCTTTTCTGGCGAAAGCGGGTTCTCGGGATTGAGGCTTGCGTCCCCCAGATTGTGGATAGTGCGGCGATACTGGATCAGGCCAATAGCCATCCCCACAGCAGCGGCACCAAAGCCCCAATGCCAACCGACATTTTCACCGAAGTACCCGCAGACGGCATAACCGATGATTGAGCCCATGTTGATGCCCATATAATACAGTGCGTATCCACTGTCGCGGCGAACATCATCTGGTTGGTACAGGTGTCCAACTGCTGCACTGATATTGGGCTTGAGGAGGCCTGTGCCGGTAGCAACAAGGATCAAGCCTATAAAAAAGCTCCAACTGGTTGGGATCGCGAGCACAATATGGCCACACATAATGATGATGCCGCCGTACCATATGGTGCGTTGTCCTCCTAGTAGGCGGTCTGCAATCCAGCCACCGGGCAGGCCGAGGAAGTACACGGCGCCAGTGTAGAGCCCATAAATAGCTCCCGCTGCTGCAACGGTAAAGGCCAAGCCCTCTTCCTGAAGGCTGGCTGTCATAAACAGCACAAGCAGGGCTCGCATACCGTAGTAACTCATCCGCTCCCACATTTCGGTGAAGAAAAGTGTCGAGAGCCCTTTGGGGTGGCCAAAAAAGCCAGCGTCATTTTGGTCTGTATTTGACGACATAAGCTGAAATTCCAGTTGTTATAGCTCTAATGCAATATGTTGTTGCATATTTAGGAAGGTAGCCTGGCCAGGGAACTGAAATTTCGGTGCCCTTTGGTTAGCCAGGTAAATTATCCGTGTGTCAGAGTACTATTTCTTTCCTGTATTGCTCTTGTTTAAAGAGGTCGGGACTTATCCGGGCTTGGGTGGATGTTTTCTGCCAGCTCCAAGGCCTAAATGTTTGTAGCGCCTACCTCCTGCGTAACTTGGAAAGTTTACCAGTTGTCTATTTAACAGGCGAACCGAAGTGAGGGGATTTATATAAATGGCAACAGGGTACTTCTATTTACGTTAAATTGGTGTTAAATCCCATAAGGCTAAAAATATTGAGGGGAAAATAACGATGAAGACCTCACTAGCTTTTATTCTGGTCCTGTTTGTTTCTAGCTGTGCCCAAATTCCCCCTAAATACTCTGGGGCTGTTGATATAAGTAACGTCCTTAGTGGGCGGGCTATCCTCAATCGGTCAGTTTTGCCGGCGGAGCTGCCCGATGAGGATCTCCTGGGTCTCGACGCTGATGTATTGGCCTATTTGGATACTATCGCTCCTGCAGAGTCTCCGTCTAAACGGCTACAGTCTTTAGTGGATGGCTATGGACGAGGTGACTTTCAGGTCGAATACAACCCCAACAGTACTTTTCCAGCGAGTAAAACTTACCAGCTACAGCGGGGTAACTGCCTAGCGTTTACCTTAATGATGGTTGCTATGTCTAGAGAGCTGGGTGTGGAGGCCTATTTTAATGAGGTGGATGTGCCTCCGGTTTGGGGGCAGGATGACTTTGAGGTTTTTACCGTCTACCGTCATGTCAATATGGTTTCTGAATATAGAAATATTCGGCGAGTGATTGACTTTAATCTGGCAGTCTACGATCCAACTTATAAGCAGCAAAAGCTTGAAGACAGCACTGCGTTTGCCCTTTATTACAGTAATCGGGGGGTAGAGTTGATGCGTGCGGGAGATAAGGAGCGAGCATTTCTGTATCTGCGCAAGGCGCTACAGTTACAGCCGGAAAGAGGGGACCTTTGGTCAAATTTAGGGGCTTTCTACAGCTATTTCGACCTTATTGATGAAGCTGAGCAGAGCTATCTGCATGCATTGCAGCTGCAGAGAGGCAACCTTGTTGCGGCCAGTAATCTGGAGAGACTTTATCGCAAGACAGGTAGGGAGAGGTTGGCTGATGACTTTGCGAGCCGTGTGCGTTATCACCGCAACAGGAACCCCTATTACCTTTATTATCAGGCGCGGGAAGCCTATGAAAACAATAAATTTAAACTCGCTGAAAAACGCCTTCGAAGGGCACTGCGGGCAGATCAGAGTGATCATCGATTTCATTTTTTGTTGGGGTTAACTCGGTACCGGCTTGGTGATATCGCGGCCTCCAAAGAGAGCTTTACTGAAGCATTTTCACTAGTTGGTAATTTGGATGTAAAAAATAGATATACAAACAAGTTGAACCTTCTGCTGAGGACCGGGGATTAGATTCGGGGGTAGCAGCTTTTACAAGGTTATTTCACTTGAAACAAAAAAAGGCGCCAAAAGGCGCCCTTTTCGGCTTGACTTAGAAAGTTAGCACTTAGAACTGGTAAGTAACGCCAGCCCAGGCATAGCGGCCCTGGAAGTCGTAAGTACCATTCCAGTCGCTGCCGGAAGTAGTAGCCGGCTCGCGATCAGTAACGTTGTCGATACCCGCAGTAAGCCGCGTAGTATCATTCACATCCCAGCCTGCCTTTAAGTTCAGGTAGGTGTGGGAGGGCATGTCCAAGTATGGGCTGTGGCCATCACCAATGTACTGAATGTCAGCTCCGAAGTCCCAGCTGTCGGCGTACCAAGTTGCGCTGGCAAGGCCGCGCCACTTAGTGTAAGCCTCACTGTTAGTACCGATATAGTCTACGCGGTCAGTGGTTTGGTCTGTCTGAGAATTGTACTCTTCGTACTCAAGCAGGTGAGTTGCTTGGGCACGCAAGGCTAGCTTACCAGCGTCGTAATGGAAGTTTTGCACTACATCAATATCGATACCACTGGTATTGATCTCTCCGATGTTCATCAGAGAGCCTTCCAGGTACTCGATTTGGCCACTGTCGCTGCGGCGAACCAGTGCACAAGCTGCTGCGTTGCCATCACGGTAACAATCATCCAGGATCTGCTGGGTGTCAGCTGAGGTGATTGCGTCTTCGATTTCAATTTTGAAGTAATCGAGGGTGATGGACAGATCTTCAGCGAAAGCTGGAGTCCATACGATACCTGCGGTGAAGCTAGTAGATTCCTCTGGCTGCAGATCCTCACTACCACCGATGTTGGTTGGTACTTGGCTGCCTGCCTGGGTGAAACCTGCGCCTACCATGCTACAGTTTGCACCTTGGCCTGCCTCATTACTACTGCTGGTGTCACAGGGGTCAATGAGGTATTCATAGCTCTGGGCAGAACCGCTATATAGTTCATAGATGCCTGGAGCACGGAATGCAGTAGACAAACTAGCGCGGAAACGTAGGTTTTCCGTTGGTGCGTATATAGCGCCAAGCTTGTAGGTTGCCTGACCGCCAAAAGTGTCATAGTCAGAATAGCGAATAGCTGCGTCAAAGGAGAGTTCATCAGCAAGGTCGAGGCCAGCCAGGATTGGCAGGTTGAACTCTGCGAACACCTCAGTTACTGCGAAGTCACCAGAGGTAGCATCTTGTTGATTGCTAAAGGTTTCGCCTAGCTGAGTTTCTTCACTGGGATTGAATTCACCAGACTCTTTTCGATATTCAACGCCAGCAGCAAACCCTAAGGTTCCACCTTGGAACTCAAGAGCGTCGATATCTCCAGTCAAGCTGGCGCCGACATTGAGCATATCGTATTCGTTATCTTCGCGATCGGTGTAGCTAATGTAGTCAATGACTTCATCACTCATACCGCCCAGGAATTGAACATCTTCTTCGGCAATACCGCTTACACCATCAAGAATTTCCTGAACTTTAGTCTTACTGATGGAGTTGCCAACGGTGTTATCACCCTTGTTCTTGCCGTAGCTTACGAATGCATCCCAGCCCCAGCCATTGGACAAATCACCACGCAAACCGGTGAGGGCACGGAAAGTTTTGGTTTCCTGTTCGGAGTCGCGAGTACCGCCAGCAACTGGGCGGAGACGTACATCACTGAGGCCGTCTTGCCAGTTTTCACCGTGGGTGGCTACTGGTGCAGTAGGCTCAAGATCTTTAGGGCTGCCTTGGGCCTCCCACTCTGCCACTGCTGCGTTGTATGCAGCGAGCTCAATTTGGTAAGCGTCTTCAGCTTCTTGCCAGGCGTCAGATAGTTGAGATTGAACTTCTGCTGAAAGGTGGTCAGCAGTGATATTCAAGCCGTTACCAGCGTACATCGGCTGGGCGGCGAGCTGCTGATTGGTAGTTTTAGTAGTGTAAGAACCTTCACCATAGAGCTCGATGGAGTCAGTAATTGAGAAGGTGCCGCTTCCAGTAAAACTGGTACGCTCCATAGCTCCCGACAGCCACATGTACTGGCCAATGTCATAGCTAGCGTAGTCGCCTAGGGTAGTCCCATCTTCAGCAACGCCGAAATTACCGTATGAGGTGAAGATATTACCGGTTGGGGACATGGAGCTTTGCAGCCCAGCCCAATCGCGGTCGGTGTAAGCGATCTCATCACGCTTGCTATGAGTAAGGTTGGCGATGAATTTTCCGCGCTCGAATTCTTGACCGAAAGTGATAGACAGTTCGCCATTCTCTCCACCACCAGATTCAGTGGCGCCGGCACGGGCATTAACACGCACACCTTCGAAAGAATCTTTTAGAACTACGTTGATAACACCTGCTACAGCGTCTGAGCCGTAAACAGCGGAAGCGCCGTCAGTTAGCACTTCAATTCGGTCGATCATATCTACAGGAATATTGTTCATATCCACTGCGGCGGCCACGCCAGAACTGGAAGATACGAAACGGCGGCCGTTTACGAGAACCAGGGTACGTGCAGAACCCAGGTTGCGAAGGTCTACAAATGAAAGACCAGCACCGCCGTTGTTGTCATTTGCATTGATACCAGTGGTACCCATAGAAGGAAGTTGGTTCAGCAGCTCATCAATGGTGCCTACACCGGAGCGTTGGATCGCTTCGGAATCAACCAGAGTAATTGGACCTGTAGTGGATAGCGGGTCACGAGCGATGCGTGAACCGGTAACAATTACTTCTTCTACTTCTGCGCCAATCTCAGCAGACTCTTGGGCGAAAACGCCAGTGCTGGCGAGGGTGCCCAGAGCAGCGATGGCTATGCTCAATTTGGTCTTAATCATAGTGGAACCTTCTTATACTTAAGGTGCTTATAATGCTTTTTATGATATGGGTTAAAAACTGTCGAAGCTGACTTTAATGCATTGAAGGTAAATATGGAACTTTTCCGATGAGTTTTTGGTCGACTTATGAACAATTCCGCTCAATATGTTTAGAGCATTTGGTTTGTTTTTTAGGCAGTACTTGGATTTTATTCTTTAAAACTGGTGCTTCAGGCAAGTTGAAGCCTATTTATAGCTTTAACGTAGTATGAGATTTTTTATCTGAAAAATTGAGCAAATAACGATCACACCCCTTTGCCATTGAAGGTCCTTTGAGAGGGGATGAGCAAGTTCTAGATAGTGAACCTCCTGTTGGTAACCCACCGTTCTCCAATAAGCCTTGCTTTACTGATTTACGACCTCTTCCGGCTTCTCAATGCTCGGTAGATTGGCTCAAGATAGTGCTTACGAAATGTCGGTGCTTGAGGACTGATGAGTTTTAGGGGGGGCCAATCAACCGTTGTGAGCTGATAGCTAGGATCTGGGCGATACTTGTGTGGAAAGAGTTGAGTGTTAGTCAGCAAATTAACTTGTTCTCCACATCTGTAAAGATAGTTTTGAGGTGTGCCTTGAGAGACTTTTGCTGCAATACGGGTTCGATTCTTAAAAAATGTTCACTGACTGGATTGAAGGCGTGATTGCCGCGGAGGAAGGGTGAACTGAAAAAGGTCGGAGCAGCAGCATTTGTGGAAAGAGTTGAGTGTTAGTCAGCAAATTAACTTGTTCTCCACATCTGTAAAGATAGTTTTGAGGTGTGCCTTGAGAGACTTTTGCTGCAATACGGGTTCGATTCTTAAAAAATGTTCACTGACTGGATTGAAGGCGTGATTGCCGCGGAGGAAGGGTGAACTGAAAAAGGTCGGAGCAGCAGCATTCATTCTGAAGGCCACTAGAAAAAGAGGTATTCGAGAGAATTGGGTTAGACGGGGGCAGCTGTTTCAATTAGTCCTCTTCTTGCCATCGGTTCACAAATTGGCAGAGATACCATATTGCGTGAAGTCTTAACCTTTTAAGAAGTGCTTTTTTGCCTATTGTTGTGTTCCATCTACCCACTGCTGAAAAAAAGCCCGCGACGCTAACGCCGCGGGCTTTACTAAGAATTTATGTTCTTAGAAGGTATAACCTGCATTCAGGTAGACAGTGCGACCGTAGCCATCAGAGTAACGCGGATCGAAGCCCAGCTGGTGACCAGCGCCACTGGTACGCAGGGTGCGCGGCGGCTCTTCGTCAGTCAGGTTGTTGATACCGAGTTTCAGGGTCAACTGATCTTCCATCAGGGCAACCTGGCTCTGTACGTCGAAGGTGATGTAAGAAGGAATAGAAAGTTGCACATCTTCGTACACGATCTGTTCAGAGCCCACGCCATTTTCGTCATAGACGGTTTCAGTAATATATGAGCCGTCGTCGTCGATTAAGCCAATGGTATTAGCTTGATCCAGATATCCGCTGCGGTAGTTCATACCCAGGTTGTGGGTGAAGATACCGTGGGACAAAGTGACGCCTGCACGGATCTGGTTACGGAAGGTTACTTCGTCATTTGCGCCGAACTTACCCATGCTAGAACCGAAGAGTGAGTTTTCATTCTCAATCATATAGGTTCCGCCCAGGGAGAGCAGCATATCACCGAAAGAGAGTTCAAGTGATTGCTCGAAACGGTAGTCGACACCACTTACTTCTGACTCACCGATATTAACAAAAGCTTGAATGATGCCGAGTTCGTCACGCCCTGTAGTGCTGTTGTGTACCCCTACAAACAGGTCGCGGTACTTTTCCCAGTTTCCAAATATATCTTGTTCGGGCAGATAATCGACCTGGTCTTCCATGGAAATGTTCCAATAGTCGACTGTGGCAGTGAAGCCGCTGTCAGTATCTAGAACAAAGCCCAGGGAGTATTGAGTGGAGGTCTCTGCGTCTAGTTCAGTATTGCCAACTTGCAGTACCTGAGCCTGGAACCCTGAGTTCGCAACACAGAGATTGCGCAGTTCATCACCAGCAGGGAATACACAGTCGAAGGTGCCAGAGGTTACTCCGAAGTTCACCAGAGGCTTAGCTAGCTCAAGCATGGATGGAGCTTTGAAGCCTGTGCCATAAGAGGCGCGGAAGGATAGATTATCCGTAGCCGCCCAGCGGGTGCTCAGCTTGTAAGTTACATCAGACATAGAACCGCTTACGCTGCCGAGGTCACTACCGTTAACTACCGCGTCGGTGCCACCTATGGAGTCGTAGCGCATAGAAGCAGTGAAATCCAAAGTGTCTAGCACAGGAAAAAGAGCTTCAGCGTAGACACCATACGTGTCTCGCTCAAGATCATAAACGTCACCAGCCTGACGGAATAGGATTAGGCCATCGCGGTTAGCGTCAGAGATACCTTCCTCATAGGTGTTACGGCGGAAGTCGATACCCGCTGCCAATTGGGCTTCACCACCGTCCATACTGAATAGCGGCATGTCCATAGACAGGTCGAAACCAGTAACGCTGGTTTCCGTAGTGCCGTAATTGCCATCGTAGATGGTAGGTGCAACCAATGCGACCGTGTCTTCTGACAGGCTATCTACCGGCTCGAAAATGTTCAATTGGCCAGAGCTAGCGAGCTCTGCAAACTCTTCAGCCAGTAAGTGTCCGTCCGGGTAATTCTCTTCTTGATCGATAGAGGCATGGAAGGCCGCAGCTTCAAAGTTGATGTCGCCAACGGAGCCGTTCACCCCTGCAACGAAATGGAAGGCATCGGATTTCCACTCGGTAACACGGTTACCTGCTGCTAGAGCGCGCCAAGTACCTGTAACTTGCTCGATGTCGGATGTGTCAACACTTGCGTAAGGCAGTACGTAGTCCTGAACCAGCTGAGAATCGATGGGCAGGGGTACTTGACCTGTTGGGTAGGGTGCGGTCTTAGATGTTATAGTGCGCTCGGAGTAAACCAGCTCACTGAAGCCTTCTAGGTTGTCACTGATGCGGTATTTTCCAGATAGGAAAATAGAATCAGTTTCTTTTTCTGGGAGGATAAATAGGGTGCTGGTGTAGTCGAAAGCACATACACTTCCAGACGGGGCATTATCTGGCGCACAATTACCGTTCGCTTCTAGATAAGGGTTAAAAGTTTCGGAGTTGGGAGCATTGTCCCCACCATTGGCGGCCTTCCATTCGTCTGTGTAATAGACGTAAGCGTTACCTGGGATGGAGTTGGTGGAACCATTAAAGAACAGACCGGTATTGCCGGTAGTGGGGTTGGTTACCGGAATGATACCTGAGCTAGCCCAGTCGCGGTCTTTTGCGGCTAGCTCGCTTTGTTCATGGTGGCTAAAGCTTCCGACAATACTGAAGCCGTCTTCATCCAGACTGCCAAAGCCGCTGGTTATGTCAAATGAGGCAATGTCGCCGCCACCGCTAGCCTCGGGCCTATCGTAGCGTACATTTATTGTTGTGCTGTCTACTTCTCGCTTAAGAATAAAGTTTACAACACCGGCGATAGCATCGGAGCCATACAGGGCGCTTGCGCCGTCAGTTAATACTTCAACCTGTTCAATAGCTGCCAGAGGAATGTGGCTCAAGTCAAACTCACTACCAGAGGTAGAGGAAGCCATACGCCGGCCGTTAAGAAGAACCAGGGTGTAACCGGAACCAAGGGCCCGCAGGTTGGCGGTTTGCAAACCGCCGCCGCTACCACCAACGGAATCAGCTGCAACGGTCATGCCTTGCATGGAAGTCAGCTTGGCCATTAGCTCAGGTGCAGAGGTCACACCGGTAGCGGCGATGGCGTCAGCGTCCATCACTTGAATCGGCAGAGCACCTTCCAGGTCGGCGCGCTGGATACGGGAGCCAGTTACGATTACTTCTTCAACCATTTCCGCATCTTCTTGAGCGAAAGCTGGCATTGCAGGAACCATAATTGCGGCAGCGGTGAAGCCCAGGGCTCCTTTTACGGCTGCGGACAGGAGGTTCTTTTTCATTGTCAATCCTCTCTTGATCGTTGGATTTTTAGTCTTTGGTCATTAATGACGATTGCTGGAAATAGCTACCCCCAAGTGGCTACTTCCCTCCCAACACTCCTATTAACGAGTGGCGGACGGAACCCCTCAAAAGAATCGTGTTTTTTTCTGATACTGCGTATTGTCAGGTTTGATAGGTTGGCTGATGTTTGCTTATCGGCCTACCTGCTTTATTTTTGAGCGCTTTGGGGGTGCGAGGAGCTGCAAGAGAGGTTGGAGTAGAATGGTTAAGCCTAGAGACTAAGAGAAAAACTTCCGTAAAAAAATCGACCTGTGAGGTCATAGGTTAGGTAATCGTGATTATTACTCTCGGCTGTTGATGCAAAAGGTGGAGAGCGGCCAAATAAATTATTGATGCCGAAAGAAAATCTCAACCGAGAATTCGAGGCATAGGCAATCTGGATGTCGTGGGATGACCAGCTGCTGATACTGCGGTTTTCGGTTGTGCCATCTAGATTGGTGAAGGTTTCTTTTAGATTATCGACGTAATGCATGGTATAGCCGGCATCCCAAGCCCCTATATTTAAATAGGCCCCAGCATTGGCTTTCCATTTTGGTAGTGATCCTAGGCCGCCGACGGAAGTATCTGTGAAAGTGCCGGATAGGTCTTCTTTGACTGAATTGGGGGAGCTCTGATTCAGGTAGTGAAGCATTTTGCTGATGTTCAAAGCCAGTTGTAGCTTCTTATCACTGTTCAACGGAAGGTTATAACGAAAAGCTGCATCATATCCGAGGATCTCTCGGCTTCCTTGATTTATGCGGGAAGCATAAATTTTGGTAATGTCACCACTCTGGTCGCGTATGACTAAATCGGTATAAAGGTTGTAGTAGGCATTTTGATCCAATAAGAATTGGGGGTTGGTGCCGATTACTTGGTTTTCATCTATATCATAGAGGTCAAATTTAGCTTTAAAGTCGGGGATTTGGAGTGGCTCCCATGTTACTCCGAGAGAGATTGTGCGGGATGTTTCGGGTGAAAGATCTGAATTTCCGCTAAATTCGGTTAAATATTGTATCCGGGAGCTATCAGATTGAAATCGGCAGCCGGGCAGATTATCTGCATTTGAGCTTGAGCAGGGATCGAACAGGAATTCTTGGGTTTGGTAGCCCTGCTGATTCATATCTGTCAAGGTCGGTGCCCTGAATCCCCTAGTATAGCTGCTTCGCACAAGTAAGGATGAGGTGGGTTTCCATCGCAAGGCTAGTTTTGGGTTGCTGGTACTCCCAAAATCATCGTAATGGGAGCTTCTGATAGCTCCATCCAGCCATAATTTTTCAGAGATTAGTGGGATAGATAGTTCCGCGAAGGCTTCTTTGACGAGTCGGGTTCCCTCAGTTGACCCGGGTGCATGCCCTCCAATAAATGACATTCCGAAATTATCATTTGAGTGAAGGTTTACATTTTCCCGCCTTAATTCAACACCTGCTGCAGCCAGAACATTTCCCGCCGATATTTTCTTGATGATGCCGTCGGTTATGAATGTGAGGGAGGTCATTCGTGAATTGCTGATCGTAACGCTTTTCCCCCGAATAAAATCCAATTGTTCTGCGTCGATACTACCGCTGGGGCCAAGAAGGTTGACCGCCACACAGGATGTTGTGGCATTACAAAGGTCTGGCCCTTTGAGGCCTAGAGATAGTGCGAAGGGATCTATTACATTGTTTAATGTCTCTTTCTTGCGGGTCTTATGGATCGAAGCACCCAGCTCCCACTGCCATTCGTCCCAGAAGCCTTTTACCCCAGTATTAAATCTCCAGGTGTTTGTTCGGTTGTTCTGTGTCCGTGGGCCAAGCTCAATAACGCGCCTGCGAACGTCGTAAACCTCTTGATTAAAAGTGTTGTAAATATTGTCGGCTGATATTGTTAGGTCACCATTGTCAAAGCGTGTAAATACCGGGGTCGGGGCAGACGTTGACTCCCCACTGGATCGAACTCCCATGATCTCAGAAAAAGCTTGCGCGTTATCACCGATATCTAGACTACCCGCTATGTATATTGAGTCGCTTTGCGTGGGAGTTATTGCTGAGGTGTAGTCACTGTAGTCAAATTTATCGTCAGGTGACCATTGCTGATATATCCCGGGTGAGAGATTGGTCAATACCTCATTTCTTTCCAGGGCGATAAACCCCCCCGGGATAGCAGATGACCGCTGATCGGTGCCACCAATTGCGCGGCTGTCTGCTGAGTTGGAGAGCCCTCTGTCTCGGCTCATTACTTTTCCTTGGCGCTTCTGGGCCAGATTAACCATTACATGGGAGTGATCTCCCCTCCACCCCCAAGTTAAGTGGTGGGATTCGCTCTGCCGGTCGCCTTGCGAAGCCTGTCCGTAATAGCTTTTTATTGAGAGTCCCTCAAAGTCGGTTTGCAGGATGATGTTCACAACCCCTGCAATCGCATCGGACCCATAAACAGCTGAGGCGCCGTCTTTGAGAATTTCTACCCTTTCAACAAGAGCTAAAGGGATGGTGTTTAGGTCTGTTGCCTCCCCATTGAATCCGTCGCTAATGATGCGCCTGCCGTTGAGGAGAACAAGGGTGCTGTTAGCAGGTAGGCCACGTAGCGAGACCGTCGCGGTGCCATCGCTCTCCAGGCTTACTGAAGTGCTTGTGGAGTTGCCAGAAATAGCAGGTAGAAACTTAAGCAAGTCGGCGACAGTTTGGGCGCCAGTCATTTCCAACTGTTCCCGCGAAAGTCGGTCAACCGGAAGGTACCCTTCTGATTGGAAGTGGCGTAAATGACTTCCTGTCAGGCTTTGACCGGTGACGGTCACCTCTTCAGTTTGCGCGACACCCATTTCCATTGGGACGGGGGTAGCCTGTTCAGGGGATTTAATAATTGCTACAGATGATGGGCCAACTTTTTTAAAGGATAGGGGGATCCCTGAAAGTAGTTCTTCTAGCGCTGGTTCAAACTGGCCTTCAGGGCTGTGTAAAGTTTGCTTGCTAACTTGAAATCTAGTCGCCGATGAGGCTTTCACAAGTAATGATATTTTGCACTGCTGGCCCAGTGATATCAGGGCTTTAGAGAGGTTCCCTTTTGGGATTTTGATTCCTGATTCTGGACATAGGGCGTAGGTAGCGCTAGGGGAGCAGAGCGCTAACACAAGGGATATTGTTATCCAGTGCCTAGGTGTCAATGAGGTGCCCATTCAAATACATGCAGCATGTCAAAATGCAGCAAACTGATAGTTCTTCTTAGATTCTGGGCGGGCTTATTTTGCTTGCCTAATATATAACCGCCGTGATGACGGTTATAACCTAGTTATGTGCGGGAGACAAGATAGTCAGGTTGGAGTCGCTGTGGTCTTCGTGCAAATCGAGCGCAGTAGCGATAGCTTTCAAGGTGCTGTCTGGATCGGAGATCTCGAAGGTTCCTGTGACTAATTTGCCCTCTACTTGGGGAGAGGCGGCAACTGGAACCGCTAAATAGCGATTTAACTCGGTTAAAGCATCCTTAAGTGGGGTTTTTTCAAAGACTAGTAGTCCTTTTGTCCAGTCGGTAGCTTCTTCCGGTGATGTTTGGCCAATTGGGCTGAGGCCTCTTTCAGAAACGCTGACTTTCTCGTTCTTGACCAGTTGTACTGATTCGGGTTCCAAGCCGGGGGCGCTATCGGTCTCACTAACTGAGACTGTGCCTTCGGTTACGGATACTCTTGTGTTCTCTGGGTTAAGTTCAACGTTAAATTCAGTCCCCAATACGCGGATGTTGGCGCTGCCGGCGGTAACAGTAAAGGGGCGAGAAGTTTGTCTTGCCACTTCGAAGAAGGCTTCACCGCGAACTAACTCCGTGCGACGCTCATTGCGGTTATAGATTACCCGCAGTTCACTATTTGAGTTCAGTTTTACTTCTGAGCCGTCGGACAGATTTATAGTTTGTATTTGTCCGCGTTCGGTCGCATATATTTGAGCTTTGAGTTCGCCGCCCATACCCTGATATCCAACCCATAAGGCAACTATTGCTCCACAGGTTGCTAGCCCTCCGCCCATAAGCCACTGCGGCAATGTCCATTGCTTTGAGCTTTGTTGCCCCTGTGCATTTTCGGTGGATGCGGAGCATACGGCAGCATTATTTTGCGGAGAGGGAATGCTTTCTGGGAACAATGTATCTACCGGTAGGTGAGATAAGGCACCCAGGTCTCCCCAGAGTTCAGTGATTTCGGCAAAAGCCAACTGATTCTCGTCTTGGGAAATCCATTTCTTGAACTGGTGGCGGTCGCTAGATGTGATCGAGTCAGAGCGCAAACGAGCAACCCAAGCGCAAGCCTGATCCAGGCTTTCTTCACTTAATGCTTGCTTAGGGTTACTCTTCATGGCTGCTCTAGCACCTTGGATTTGCGAAAATTAACTTAGTACTTTGATACTAAAGGCGGCATATTACTCAAAGTCTCTCAATTTGTGCAACCTTTACTGCACGGACCTCTGAGTAAAAAAATAATTCCAACGAGTTTTTACTGAATTGCAGTAAAATGTTCTGTTGTATGTAGAGTATTTAGGTTTACTCAATTCGGCCCTTCGAAGCTGAGACGACTGAACAGCTCCCCCCCTCAAATAATTTTGTGGAGTTGTTGTTAAGGTGTGAATACCGGTGGTTCATCTTTTTTTATCGTTATTTTAAGGATATATGTCACAAGTGGCGCAACTGACTGAAGGTCACCTTTCAGGAGTTACCTTCTTACGACACGCTTTCAAAGCCTGCAAAATATACTTTTCCACACTACTCACGGAGATATTCATCTCCTTAGCTATCTCGCTATAGGAAAGGCCCCGGGTCCTATGTAATAGAAAGGCCTGGCGGCACTTTAGGGGTAGCTTGTCCATGGTTTCGTAGATGGACTGTAGTTGCTGGCGGGCTGCCAGCAACCTTTCTGGTGACTGATGGTCCGCATGGTCGTCGGTGTAAGGCTCACCCTCCATGGGGATCTGCTGGCTTACGTACTCTACATGCAGCTTGCCCCGACGCAGCTGGTCCACAGCAAGGTTGTTGGCAATCTGGTAGAGGTAGGCCCGTGGATTCTCGAGTTCCTTTTCATCGCTGAGTTTTTGCAGGCGTAGATAGGCGTGTTGGGCGATATCCTCGGCATCGTCAGGGCTTTTTACAATGCGAGAGACAAAGCGTACCAAGGCCTGTCCGTGCTCGGTAAACAGCCTTTCAAGAAGCGTCTTCCTGGCCTTATTCATTACTGATCGTGATCCCCGTACCCTGCTCGCTGTAGTTATGGACTGATTGTTCTTAGTGCGAGCTGGCGCACAGTTATATCACAAGCATTGGTTTCGCTACGAGAGGTACGATAGAACTTGACTGGTCACACTCTTCGATTCTCTATGCCTGGCGATGGATGCCGGTATAATGGCGGCCGCGCCACAGGCGCAGACAATAAGACCTTGCAGAGGTGTGTCGAGCACCGGAGATTGAATGAGTTATCAAGTACTGGCACGGAAGTGGCGGCCGAAGCTGTTTCGCGAGATGGTGGGACAGGAGCATGTTCTCCAGGCGTTGATCAACGCCCTGGATAATGGTCGCTTGCATCACGCCTACCTCTTTGCCGGTACCCGTGGTGTGGGTAAAACCACGATTGCACGAATCCTGGCCAAGTGTCTGAATTGTGAAGAGGGAGTTAGTTCTGAACCCTGTGGCCAGTGCCACACTTGCAATGAGATTGCCGATGGCCGTTTTGTCGACCTGATCGAAGTGGATGCAGCCTCGCGTACCAAGGTCGAAGATACTCGTGAACTGCTTGAGAACGTGCAGTACGCACCGACCCGGGGCCGCTTCAAGGTTTACCTGATCGATGAAGTCCATATGTTGTCGAACAGCTCGTTTAACGCACTGTTAAAAACCCTCGAAGAACCACCTCCCCATGTGAAGTTTCTACTGGCGACGACTGATCCGCAGAAGTTGCCGGTTACCGTGCTGTCCCGCTGTCTCCAGTTCAAGCTGAAGAATATGAGCCCCGAGCGGGTTGTGGGGCACTTGAAGTTTGTGTTGGAGCAGGAAAAGGTCCCTTTTGAAGAGGGCGCTCTGTGGCACCTCGGTCGCGCGGCAGATGGCAGTATGCGAGATGGGATGAGTCTTACTGACCAGGCCATCGCATTTGGTGGGGGGCAAATTACCGAGGCAGAAGTGCGCGGTATGCTGGGCAGTATCGATACCGGCTTGGTGTGGAAGCTGCTGCAAGCCTTGTCTGAAGAGGACGCACAGGCTTTATTTGCCACAGTTGCTGAGTTGTCTCAGCAGGCCCCTGATTACAGTGCTGCGCTGGCAGAACTCGCCGACAACCTGCACCGCATTGCAGTGGCCCAGGTGTTGCCTCAATCTATCGATAATTCCCTGGGTGATGGTGAGCGACTGAGAAATTTAGCTGGGCGTATCGCCCCGGAAAATGTGCAGTTGTATTACCAGATGGCCCTGCTGGCCCGGCGTGACCTGCCTTTGGCCCCGGATCAGCGCAGTGGCTTTGAAATGGCTCTGCTGCGGATGCTGGCCTTCCGCCCCCAGGGTGTTGCGGATATTCCCCGTTCGCCACTGCCATCGGCTTCCGAACCCGTTTCGCCAGCACCGGCTCCAGAAGCGCTACAGCCTCAGGCTCCTATAGCACCAGAAGTACCGGAGGTCAGTCCGGCAAAAAAGCCTGAAGCGGCACAGCCGCAGGCTGTTACAGCGGTTGATCTAACTCCCTCGCAGGCAGTGGAAGGCCTGCAGCCGTTTAAACATCAGACAGAGCAGCGAGAGGCAGAGCCGGCAGCCCCAACTGAAATGATCAGTGAGCCAGCGACGGAGGCTCAGCCGGAGCAAATTACAAGCCCGCCCCCTGTCCAGGGAGTGGCAGAAGAGCGTCCCCAGCGTAAAGATGTCCTGGCCGAGCTGCGCCAGCGAGTTGCGGAAGTGGAGTCGGCGCCGGCACTACAGCAACCAGTACCACAAAGTACGGTGAGTACCTCGCGAGAGGCTCCGGCAGAAAGCCGGGGTCAGGAAGTGCCAAAAGGGCGTTTGGAAGCATTAACGCCTGGCAGTTGGCCGGTAATGTATGGACAGCTGGGTATTACCGGTATTTTGCACTCCATTGCCCAGCACTTGGAGATGGTGGGCAGGCAGGACAATATACTCTCGTTCACCCTGGATGAATCCTACAGCAGCCTCTACGACGAAGTTCACCAGCGGCGTCTGGGGGACTCTCTGGCTGACTTCTTCCAACAGCCTGTGGTAGCGCAGATACAAGTAGGGCAGGTACATGGGAGTACTCCCGCCCGGTTAGTCGCAGCTACTCGCCAAGCGCGGCTTGAAGCTGCCCAGGATGCACTGGTCGCTGACCCGCTGGTTCAAGAATTACAGACAGAATTGAGTGCGGAACTGGTGCCGGGCTCCGTAGAATCACTAGTAGTAGAAGATTAATGACAATTAGGGCCCGGTTTATTCCGGGACCACATGCACAAGATAGAGGTTACCTATGAAAGGTTTGGGCGATTTGATGCAGCAGGCCCAGAAAATGCAGGCCGATATGCAGGAAAAAATGCAGAAGATGCAGCAGGACCTGACTGAGCTGCGCATCTGCGGTGAGTCTGGGGCGGGTATGGTCAAGGTGACGATGAATGGTCGCCACGATGTGGTATCTGTGGAAATTGATCCCTCCCTGATGACCGAAGAGAAGGAAATGCTGGAAGACCTGCTGGCCGCTGCGGTCAACGACGCTGTGCGCCGTGTAGAGGAAAAAACACAGGAACTGCAAAAGCAGGGGATGGGAGACCTGACTTCAGGTATCAATTTGCCTGAAGGCTTTAAGTTCCCCTTTTAAGAAGTGGCCATCCACTGGTTTTGAGTTTGTATGTTTAGTCCCCTGATTGAAGAGCTGATCCGCGCGCTCCGCTGTCTGCCCAGTGTGGGCCCCAAATCCGCGCAGCGCATGGCGATGTACCTGTTGGAGAAAGACCGGGAAGCTGCCTCCCTGCTGGCCCAGAGTTTGGCGCGAGCGGTGGAACAAGTGGGGCGCTGTGGGCAGTGTCGCACCCTGACAGAGGAGCCCGTTTGCTCATTGTGTAGCAATAGCCGGCGCGAGCAGGACTCATTGTGCGTGGTTGAGACGCCCGCTGATGTTCTGGCTATTGAGCAGGCCGGTAATTACCACGGTCGCTACTTTGTCCTGCATGGGCATCTCTCGCCCATTGATGGCATTGGCCCGGGGGACCTGGGGATCGACTTGCTGGAGCAGAGGCTCGCTACTGAGCAGTTGCGCGAACTTATTGTCGCCACTAACCCTACGGTAGAAGGTGAAGCTACTGCGCAGTACATCGCGGAGAGAGCTCGTGCCCAGGGGGTGACGGTGAGTCGGATTGCCCACGGTGTGCCCATCGGCGGAGAGCTGGAATATATCGATGGCGGCACTCTCGCCCACGCCTTTAATAGTCGAACCGCATTTTTTTCTGGCAGTTGAGTGATATCGATGACAGAAATAGATACCACTCCACGCTGGGTCGACAGTTACGAGCAGCTGGTAGAGTTGTGTGCAGAATGGCGCAAGCAGAGTGCGGTAGCCCTGGATACCGAGTTCATGCGCAGCCGTACTTTTTATCCCCAGCCGGCGCTGGTCCAGGTAGGTGATGGAAAACACTGCTACCTGATCGACAATTTGGCGATTGAGGAGTTACAGCCGCTTCGCGACCTCTTGCTCGATACCGCTGTCACTAAAATCATGCACAGTTGTAGTGAGGACCTGGAAACCCTGGAGCGCTTGCTAGGGGTGATCCCCGAGCCCATTTTTGATACCCAAATTGCCGCTGCGATCTGTGGTATGGGAGCGGGCTTAGGTTATGCGGCGACAGTTAACCAGCTACTGCATATTGAATTGCCCAAGAGTGAAACCCGCTCGGACTGGCTGCAGAGACCTCTCAGCGATGCACAGAAAACCTATGCCGCCCTCGATGTCGCTTGGTTGCCGGTACTCTACGGCGTACTGGTAAAGGACCTCAATGGGAAGGGGCGCCTGGAGTGGTTGCAGGAAGACTGTGCATCATTGGTGGTTGCGGCTCGAAACCCGAACCCGCCTGAGATTTACTACCAAAAAGTGAAAGGTGCCTGGCGCCTGCGCAGTAAACAACTGGCAGTGCTACAGGATGTGTGTGCCTGGCGCGAAAAGCAGGCCAGGGCGCTGAATATGCCGCGCAATCACCTGTTAAAAGAGAATATCTGTCTCGGCCTGGCCCAACAGTTGCCTCGGCACAGAGGTGCCTTGGGCCAACTGGGTATGGAAGGGCGAGCTCTGCGTGAGCACGGCGAAGCTTTGTTAAAGATCGTTGCCCAAGCCTGCGAGAGAAGCGATCCACCTGCGCGAATGCAGCAGCCTCTCAACCGGCAGCAGGGAGAGATCCTCAAGCAACTGCGGCTTGAGATGGTGTCTATTGCCGAGCGGGCCGGGTTGCCTGCCGAAATATTAATTCGCAAAAAAGAGCTCGAAGCTCTGGTCCAGGCCCGTCGACCCGAGTTAGAGGGGCGGCTCAGAGGGTGGCGGGCCGATGTGATTGGCCATCCTTTGCTCGAAGCTCTGAAACAATTGCGTAAAGAGGAATTGAAGTGAAAGTTTTATGCGATATTTATCGCAGTCCAAATAAAGACGAAATGTATCTGTACGTGGATAAGCGCGAGGGCACTGCGAGGGTTCCCAAAAATCTACTGGAGCTTTTCGGCAAGCCGCAGCACGTCACTACGATGTTGGTGACGCCGGACAAAAAGCTGGCCCGTGCAGAGGCGGACAAGTTGCTCAAAGAGGTGCGTACTCGCGGCTATTACTTACAGATGCCGCCAATAGCCGATTCCGAAATGAGTGAAATCGCGCTGAAGAACAGCAAGTTGCAACGCTGAGTCGAGCTAAATGGCACAGGAGCCTTTTTGGCGGCGGAAAACGCTGGAGCAAATGAGTCGATCCGAGTGGGAGCAGCTTTGTGACGGTTGTGGTCGCTGCTGTCTGCACAGTTTGGAGGATGAGGATACGGGTGAGGTCTACCTCACTAATGTGGCCTGCCGCCTGTTGGATACCCATTCCTGCCAGTGCAGCAAGTACAGCCAGCGCAAAGCCCATGTCCCCGGATGCATTCAGTTGCGTATAGAGGATATTGCCGAATTCGATTGGTTGCCGCTCACCTGCGCATACCGCAGTCTTGCGGAAGGGCGCCCTCTTGCAGACTGGCACCCATTGGTATCGGGAGACCCGGAATCCGTACATCGGGCGGGGATATCGGTGCGTGGGCGCGTTGTCAGTGAAGAGTCGGTTCATCCAGACGATATGGAGGATCATATTGTCTCTTGGGTTGAACAAGGTTGATTGCAAACGGGAACTGCGACCTGTGAACGCCTTTGAATATTGCGCATAATTAATTCGATTCTTCGAATTAATTATCGCTGGCAGTGCTTGTCTGCGAAGCGGCGTAAATATGCCGGTTCCGAGCGAGTGACGATGTAAAGGACCCTGGCATATTTGCCCGATATTGGATCGGTGTGCCAGAAAGTAGAGTGAGAGAATGACAGAAGATTTCCAATTTGCCTGGATGGTGTACGCCGCTTCAACACTGGTTATGCTGTTGGCGGGCTGGTGGTTTATGCGCAATTGGCGATGGAGCTGGGTGCGCCAGACTCTACTCTTAGTGGCTGCGGCAGTGTTGTTGGCACCGGCAAAGACCTCTGTAGCGGAGTCAGTTGCTGTGCCGGTGTTGCCGCTATTTGTTTATCAAACGCTGTTTGAAGAAAATGGAGCGGCGCCAGAGGTCACTACCAATTTGATATTCGCTTCGGGTGGAGCCCTGGCGATCATGGTTGTTTGGGGGATTGTCAGCTTGCTGATGAGATTTCGCCGGGACAGGCGTCGTCGCTTTGATGAAGATCCCTACTTTAACGAGCAATAACCCAAGACATGGCTGCCATGCCTGAGGGCATGGTAGCCATTCCCCCAGTATTTTTTGTTGCACTTTTATTCACTTGCGCAGCCATCGTCCCTCCTCGACGCCTATATCCAGGCCTTCACTCGGTTGCTCGTATCAAAGGCGTTAAAACCCTTTAGACCGACAACCCCAGTCAATGACAGCTGCTATATCTATTAAGCTGGTTCCCGCTGTGGCGCAATGCAAAACAATGTAAAAGCAGTGTCACTTTTCTGCAAGGTATCCAGTAACAACAAGAGGCGGCTGTATCCGGCATGTGGGAAATACCTCGCACCTAATTAGGGGAAGAGGGCAAGGGCAGTCGTGAATAGAGTGAAATATTCAGTTCAATACCCACTTGCCCGGATTGGCAGTGAGAGCCGAATGGCTGAGGAATACTGATGCTCGATCACCTGCTTATATTGACTGCAGTAATGCTGGTTTCGGGCATTTTGGGTGGGCTGGTCAATTACTATCAAATGCTGTTCACCGAAGAAGATCCAGCGGGGCTCGCACGTTGCCTGATTATGGGGCTGTGTGGCGCCTTGATGGTGCCGATATTCCTTAAATTCACCCAGAGTGACTTGTTGATAGAAATCCAGGGTGACCCCTCGCGCTTGTTGATTTTTACCGGTTACTGCCTGCTCGCTGCAATTGCGTCCCGTATGTTCGTGTTTAACGCCGCGCGGCGCCAGTTGCGCGACGCCAGTATTGCCCGTGCCCGAGTAGAAAATATGGAGCAGGAACTGCGCACCATGCAGTTGGAAATGATGCCCCTATTGGAGCATGAAATTGAGGGCGATCCCGAGCAGGGGCCGACCATCGATTTCAATCAGATTCGTAAATTGGATGACAATGCCCTACAGGTACTGCATTTGTTAAATACCGGGGAGTGTGTATTTCGGTCTCTTTCCGGCATGGTGCAGGACAGCGGTATGGAAACCAATTCTATAGCCCGCGCCTTGAATAGCTTGCTGGTGCTGGAGATGGTCGGGAAAATTCATAGTCACCTGGGCATCCGCTGGTATATCACCGGCAAAGGTCGCCAGGTTGTACACCGCCGCAGTACCCAGATGGCCTAGGCTGCTTCGGTAAGCCCACGCGTACTTTCAAGGCTCGCCCTGCGGGACTGGCAAATTTCCCCAGCGCAAGCTGGTCATCCAAATTGAGCGTTACCGCCTCGCCCCCAACCTGTTGTTCAATTATCATTCGCTAAAAGAGATAGTTAGCCTCGACGACAGGATTGGAGCAGTTATGAAGTTTACCGGTACCGAAAGCTATGTAGCGACCGACGACTTGCAGATGGCGGTGAATGCGGCCGTTACCCTGCAGCGCCCACTATTGATCAAGGGTGAGCCTGGCACCGGCAAAACACTGCTCGCCGAGCAGGTAGCAGAGAGCCTCGGACTAAAGCTGATTCAGTGGCATATTAAATCCACCACCAAAGCCCAGCAGGGCCTGTACGAGTACGACGCGGTATCCCGCCTGCGGGACTCCCAGCTGGGCGTGGATAAGGTTCACGATATTGGCAACTACATTAAGCGCGGTAAGCTTTGGGAGGCCTTTGCGGCAGAAGAGCGTGTGGTGCTGCTGATCGATGAAATCGATAAAGCGGATATCGAATTCCCCAACGACCTGCTGGTTGAGCTGGATCGTATGGAGTTCTTTGTCTATGAGACTGGCGAAACCATCAAGGCCAAGCAGCGCCCCATCGTAATTATCACTTCCAATAATGAGAAAGAGTTGCCGGACGCCTTTTTGCGCCGCTGCTTTTTCCATTACATCAGCTTCCCCGATCGTGACACTATGCGCAAAATTGTCGATGTGCACTATCCAGGGATCAAAGGGCAGCTGGTGGCCGAGGCAATGGATATTTTCTTCCAGCTGCGCGAGGTTCCAGGCCTGAAGAAAAAGCCTTCTACCTCTGAGCTGATCGATTGGCTCAAGCTGTTGATGGCTGATGATATTCCCGGGGAGATCCTGAAAAACAGCGATAGCAGCAATGCCATTCCGCCGCTCTACGGTGCCCTGCTGAAAAACGAGCAGGATGTCCATATGCTGGAGCGCCTGGCGTTTATGGCCCGTCGCGATAATCGCTAAACTGTGTTGGTTAATGTCACCGAGGGCTTAGGTTGTCCTCGGTGATTTCGGCCCGGTTTAACCGGGTATTATTTTTCCCTGTGCTGACTGCGAATTATTATGCTGATTGGCTTTTTCCAGAATTTACGCCGCTATAAATTACCGGTAACCATCACCGAACTGCTGGCCCTGCTTGAGGCATTACAGCAGCGCCTGGTATTTGCCGACCTTGAGGAATTTTACTTCCTTGCCCGCGTTTGCCTCGTCAAGGACGAGAAGCACTTCGATAAATTTGATCGCGCTTTCGACGCCTATTTTAAGGACCTTGAGACCCTCGACGACATTGTCGAACAAATGATTCCCGAGGACTGGCTGCGTGCAGAATTTATGAAGCAGCTGACCGAAGAGGAAAAGGCCCAGGTGCAAAGCCTCGGTGGCTTGGAAAAACTACTGGAGGAATTTAAAAAGCGTCTAGAGGAGCAGAAGAAGCGTCACAGCGGTGGTAATCGCTGGATTGGTACTGGCGGCACCAGCCCGTTTGGCAATAGTGGTTATCATCCCGGCGGTATCCGTGTGGGTGGTAAGGGACGCAATCGCTCGGCGTCAAAGGTTTGGGAGAAGCGCCAGTTTAAAAATCTGGATGACAGTATCAGTCTGGGCACCCGCAATATCCAGGTGGCTCTGCGCAAGCTGCGCAAATTTGCCCGCACCGGTGCCGCAGAGGAACTGGATCTGGATAACACCATTTCCTCTACTGCACGCAACGCCGGGTTACTGGATATTCAAATGGTGCCGGAGCGACATAATGCGATTAAGGTGCTGATCTTCTTCGATGTAGGGGGCTCTATGGACCCCTATGTGCGCGTCTGTGAAGAACTGTTCTCCGCCTGTCGTTCCGAGTTCAAGCATCTCGAATATTTTTATTTCCACAATTTTGTTTACGAGCATGTGTGGAAAGACAACCAGCGGCGCTATAGCGAAAATACCTCGCTGCTGGAAATACTGCGCACCTATGGCAAGGACTACAAAGTAATTTTTGTCGGCGATGCGTCTATGGCGCCCTACGAAATTACCAGTCGTTTCGGCAGTGTCGAACATATGAATGAAGAGCCCGGTGCGGCCTGGATGGAGCGTGTTACCGATACCTACAGTAACCTGATCTGGTTGAATCCTGTAGGAGAGGAGTACTGGCAATATACTCCCAGTATCGGTATGACCCAGAGACTGGTGGACGGGCATATGTATCCGATGACCCTGGAGGGGTTGGATCGAGCCATCGCTTATTTGGTTAAAGGGCGTTAAAAAGCTGATCGCTTTTTCAGGTAGCACCTTAGGTGCTACCTGCTATTCGTGGGGTTTCGTTAGTTGCTCAACTAGAGAGAGAAGCGAAAAATCGCTTCGTGGAGTCATTATCAATGAGAAGCCACTGGGTTTCTCTATCTCTTTTCCCCCAGTATTAATCCCATTTTCTACGATAGAAAACAACGGCAGATGACACTGGGGGGCGCCCCAAAGCCCTGCAATAGCGGTTAAACCCAATAGTCGCTGGCGATTTGTTTGTACTTTTCTGGGTTCACTATCGGTCCCTTTCTTAATTGCGGTTGTGGGGGTGGTTGGCACTAGTAAAACGCTATTGTTGTCCGGTAGTAACGTTTCCATCAACTTGCACCACCGCTGTCGTTTTTCGTTGGCCCAGGATATCTCATCATCGGTAATTGATAGGGCCATAGTAATTCTTGTGGCGATGTCCTCTGAAAATACCGGCCGGTATTTTCGCAACCAGTCTCCGTGGGTGTTGGCGATGGCGCGGCCCTGCAAAATTCTGAATACATCCGCCAGTTCACCCAGTAATTCAATGTCAGGTAGGTGTTTAATCTCGCAGATAGGAAATTGATTATTTAATGTAGGAATAAATTCCTGGATTGCTGATTGAATGGGCGTATCTGCCAGTTGACTTATCTCGGGGCAAGTAACCAGGCGGGTTACTTTATTTGCGGATAAATGCTGTGACGGGATTAGAATTTTGCCGACGTCTACAAGTAATGAAGGAGTTTGACTAAACCAACCGACAGTATCAAAGCAGGGTGCTAAACCGATAACACCGTCGGTAGGAATAAGTGAGTGACTGGTTCGAATGCCGAATAAACCACAATAGCTTGCAGGTACCCTCACCGATCCGCCGGTGTCGGTGCCTAAGCCAATATCGGCTGTTCCTGAGGCCACGGCGGCGGCCGATCCCATAGAGGAACCCCCACAAAAATAGCCGGGCAGTTTAGGGTTGTCGGCAGAACCGTAGTGTAAATTACTCCCCTGCATGCTGTAGGCGAGTTCATCAAGGTGAGTAAACCCAGTAAAGGTTGAGCCGGCCTCCAGTAATTGCTGCAAGCTAAGTGCGGTTTTATTGGCAGGAGGGTGAGTATTGAACCACTCGGGGCTGCCTGCCGTATTTTTCTCCCCTTTCAATTGAAAGAGATCTTTGACCGCTAAACGTACGCCTGTTAGCGGTCCGGAATCTGATAACGTTAAAGAGCGAGGTCCGTGCTCGCAAAATACGCCTTTTATGGGTTGGCTCCCTTATTTGTCATTACCGCTAAAATGCTTCGGCGGTACACCGTCGTGATCGGCGGTGATGCTCAGTTCCTCCTTGGTGGTTTCGCCCACCTTTACATGAACCTCTTCTGCACCGTGCATCCAGTCCACCAGTTTCTCGCGAATAAAGTACAGGATAATTCCGGCAATAATTGCGGCCAGGGCTACTCCGCCAAAGGTTGCGAGTGGACCGGATACACCGACGAGTTTACCGATCTCTGCCGCTCCTTTGTTGGCAATACCAATAAAGGCAAACCAAAGCCCCATCATCAGGGATAAATAGCGCAGCGGAGATAATTTAGTTACAACAGAGAGCCCAATTGGCGATAGGCAAAGTTCGCCAATGGTGTGGAAAATATAGGCAAATACCAGCCACCAAATACTCGCTTTAATGGTCTCTGAATCGCCAATTTGCAGGGCGGCACCGCACATGGATAAGAATCCCACGCCGAGAAAAACCAGTCCCAAACTGAATTTGGCCGGTGAGCTGGGCTCCCGACCCCCCATGCCTACCCAGATACTGGCCATAATCGGCGCGAGGATAATAATAAACAGAGGGTTTACCATCTGCAGCCAACTGGCGGGAATCTCCCACCCCAGCACATTCAGGTCGGTTCGATATTTGGCGAATAAGTTCATTGAGCCGGCAGCCTGCTCAAAGCCGGCCCAAAAAATCACGATAAACACGCCCAAAACCAAAATAACTTTGATGCGGTCTCGCTCCTCTTGAGTCAGCGGGCGGCGCTTATCGACGTCCTCATCTTTCTTGTCTTTCAGTTCCAGGTGCGCAGAAGGTTCTACACCGATTTCTCCCAGGTAGCGCTTGGCTTGGGTCATCTGCAGGATTAGGCCGGCTAACATGCCAAGGCCAGCGACGATAAAGGCCAGCTGGTAATCCACCTTTTCCCCAATCCAGCCCACCAGTAGGTAACCGAGGATAGAGCCCAGGTTGATGCCCATATAAAAAATGGTAAAGGCGGTATCCCGGCGGTGGTCACCTTCCTCGTAAAGGTCCCCGACCATGGTAGAGATATTTGGCTTGAAGAAACCGTTGCCGATAATCAGCAATGCCAACCCGATCCATAGCATATAAATTTGGCTGCCATTTGGCAGCCAACCGTGGGGGAATCCCAGGGCGAACTGCCCCAGCATCATCAAGGTGCCGCCGAACATAATACAGCGGCGCTGGCCCCAGCGATTATCTGCCATCCAACCGCCGATAATGGGGGTTAGGTAGACCAGCATTGCATACCAGCCCAGGTAGCTGAGGGCTTTGGATTGCAATTCGGTATCGGTCAGTTGTTCCCAGCCGAAGACTGCGGCAGTCGCTGTAGAGGTCAGGTAGAAGACAAAAATACCACGCATGCCGTAGTAGCTGAGACGTTCCCACATCTCAGTACCAAACAACAGGAAGAGTCCTTTGGGGTGGCCAAATAGCTGGCCTGCGCTGGCGGGGGGCTTGGGCTTGATCTCTTGCATAGTACTGCTCGCAAGGTATGACCCTGAGGAATTGCACCAGCAGTAAAGGCCGTGCCCCTCAGAAGAAGTGCTATTCGCACCAGTATAGATGAGCGCCACAATAAGGTTTGATAGCCCTGCGGTGCTCAGGGGGTATAATCCCGCGTTTGCCATTGCTGTACGAATTATGAGTCACACCGAAGCAGAAAAAGTACTTGGGGCGCTGCAGGCCCGAATCTCCGCGACCATGGGGCGTGACCGCTATGGGTTGCGCAGGACTGTCAAAAATGTGCGCCGGCGCCAGAAAGAGGGCAAGCCGGTAGATCGCATGTTGGCCCAATTGGAGCAGCAGCTCCAAGCGTCTGAGACCCTGGTGGAGGAGCGCCGGCGCAAGTTGCCAGAAGTGCAGTGGCCGGAGTCTTTGCCAGTGGTAGCGCGGCGGGAGGAAATCGCCGAGCAGATCGAGAAAAATCAGGTTGTAGTGATTGCCGGTGAAACCGGTTCTGGTAAAACCACTCAGTTGCCAAAAATTTGCCTGTCACTGGGCCGGGGAATTTACGGCCAAATCGGCCACACCCAGCCGCGCAGGATTGCTGCGCGCACTGTAGCCAATCGAATTGCTGAGGAGCTGGGGCAGCCACTGGGAGAGTCCGTCGGTTACCAGGTACGCTTTACCGACCACAGTACCGAGCATACCCACGTCAAACTGATGACAGACGGTATCCTGCTGGCTGAAATTCAGCGCGATCCCCTGTTAAATAAATACGATACGCTGATTATTGATGAGGCCCATGAGCGCAGCCTTAATATTGACTTTCTATTGGGCTATTTGAAAACCATACTGCCCAAGCGCCCTGACCTGAAACTGATAATTACCTCGGCCACCATCGACCTGGAAAAATTTTCCCGGCATTTTGACGATGCGCCGATTATCGAGGTTTCCGGTCGTACCTACCCGGTAGAAGTTCACTATCGCCCCGCAGCGGATACGGATGCAGATCTCAACGAGCAGGTGGTCACTGCTGTGGAGGAATTGCTGCACGAGGAAAAGTCCAGCAGCCGGCGCGGTGGGGATATCCTGGTATTTATGAGCGGTGAGCGGGAAATTCGCGAGTGCGCCAAGGCTTTGCGCGATGCACAGATGGCGCAATTGGAAGTGCTGCCCTTGTATGCCCGCTTGAGCCTTGCGGAGCAAGCCAAAGTTTTCCACGGCCATAAAGGCCGTCGCATTGTACTCGCTACCAATGTGGCAGAGACCTCTATTACCGTGCCCGGTATCCGTTATGTGATCGACCCGGGTACTGCACGAGTGAGCCGCTACAGCTACCGCAGTAAAATTCAGCGGCTGCCTATAGAGCCGGTTTCCCAGGCCAGCGCCAACCAGCGTGCCGGTCGCTGTGGCCGTGTCAGCGCCGGTGTTTGTGTGCGCTTGTATGAAGAGCGGGATTTTGAGCAGCGCCCGGAATTTACCGATGCGGAAATTCTGCGTACGAATCTGGCAGCAGTCATTCTGCAAATGTTACAGCTGCGTATCGGTGATATCCGCGAGTTTCCATTTGTCGATCCGCCGGACCCACGACTGATTAATGACGGCTATAAATTGCTGCAGGAATTACAGGCGGTAGATGAGCAGGGCCGGGTCACTAAATTGGGGCGATCCCTATCAAGGTTGCCTTTGGACCCGCGCCTGAGCCGCATGTTATTGGCGGGGGCAGAGAATGGCAGTGCGCGGGAGCTCTTGATTATTGTCGCCGCTCTGGCCGTGCAGGACCCGCGCGAGCGCCCGGCAGAAAAACGCCAGGCTGCGGATGAAAAACATCGCCAGTGGCAGCATGAACAATCGGATTTTTTATCCTTCGTTCAGCTATGGGATGCCTTTGAAGTCCAGCGTCAGGAACTGAGTCAAAATCAGTTGCGCAAATGGTGCCAGAAAAACTTCCTGTCCTGGCTGCGTATGCGCGAGTGGAGAGATATCCACCACCAGCTGCGTGTGGCCTGTCGCGATCTTGAAGTTAAAGAAAACAAAGAGCCGGCGGAATACGAAGCGATACACCGAGCCATCGTGGTGGGATTGCTGGGCAATATTGGCGCGCGGGATGAAAACAAGGAGTTTAACGGCTGCCGCAATCGTCGTTTCCATATTTTCCCAGGCTCCGGTCAATTTAAAAAACCTCCCCGCTGGGTGGTGTCTGCCCAGTTACTGGAGACCAGCCGCCTGTTCGCCCATACCGTAGCCAAGGTCGAGCCCGAGTGGATATTGGCCGCCGCGCAGCACCTGGTTAAGCGCAATTATTTTGAACCCCATTTTGACGCTCGCTCCGGGCAGGTAATGGCCTTTGAGAAGGTCTCCCTTTACGGTTTGGTGCTGGTGGAAAAACGCCGAATTCCCTACGGCAAACTGGACCCGCAAACTTCTCGGGAAGTGTTTATTCGCCAGGCGCTGGTGGAGCAACGCTATCGCGGTAAGGGCCGATTTTATAAGCACTATCTCGACCTGTTGAAGTCCCTGGAAGAGCTGGAAGCCAAATCCCGTCGCCGGGATATTCTGGTGGATGATGAAGTGGTGTACCGTTTCTTTGATGAGCGTATCCCGGCGGATATCGTCAACCTGGCTGGATTTGAGCACTGGCGCAAGAAAGCGGAATCCAGCGATACACAGCTGCTGTTTATTCCCCGCGACTTATTGATGCAGCAGAGTGCCGATCATGTGGGAGAGGCCCAATTCCCTAATGAGTTGCAGGCGGGCGGTATTGTCTATCCGCTCAGCTATCACTTTGAGCCTGGCAGTGTGGATGATGGCGTCAGTATACAGGTGCCGGTTGCAGCACTGCACCAGGTGCCGGCAGCTCGCCTCTCCTGGTTGGTGCCGGGCATCTTGCGGGACAAGTGCATCGCTCTGGTAAAAGCCCTGCCCAAGCAGTGGCGTAAATATTTTGTGCCAGTGCCGGCTGCGATAGATAAGGCTTTGCCCCGACTGCGTGCAGACAATACCCCATTGTGGCAGTCGTTGGCTCTGGAGCTGAAGCGCCAGACAGCGCAGCAGCTGCCAGATGAGGCATGGGAGTCTGCGGAACAGGCCCTGGAAGATTATTACCGTTTCAATATCCAGGTGATGGATGAAGTCGGTAAATTGCTGGATCAAGATCGGGATTTGGCCCTATTGCAGGCGCGCTACCGGGATCGGGTACAGCAGGGGCTGGCAACAGCTGGCGACAGTTTTGAGCGGGAGGGTATTTCCCGCTGGGACTTCGGTAATCTTCCAGAGACCCACACCCTCAACCAGGGTGGGCTCAAGGTGCGGGCTTACCCCGCGCTGGTTGAAGGAAAAGACAGTGTTTCCCTGAAGCTACTGGATAACCCCAGTGAGGCTCGCAGGCTTACTCGCGCCGGTATTTGTCGTTTGGCTCTGTTGCACTTGCCGGAGAAGGTGAAGTATCTGCGCAAAGAGCTGTTGCGAGGTAAGGAGCTGGGGCTTTCTGCAGCGGATCTGGGGCGCCGTGAGGAGGTAGCTGACGACATCCTGATGGCAGCCGTGCGCGAAGTTTTCTGGCCCAAAGAGGAGTTGCCGCGCACCGAAGCTGAATTCCTGGCCGCTTTGGGAAATGACGGTGACTTGGTGGGGGTGGCCCAAGAGATTGGTGATCTGTTGGTCAAGGCCCTGGCTCAGCTGGTGCCACTGCGCAAACAAATCAAACAGCAGAAAAACCTGGCGGTCTCAATGGCAGTGGGGGATATCCAGCAGCAACTGGCTGGGCTCTTCTACCGAGGCTGCCTGTTTGATACTCCGCTGTCATGGCTGCGCCAGTACGGCCGCTATCTGAAGGCGATTGCAATGCGCTTGGAAAAGGCCGCTCTCGACCCTTACCGTGACCGAAAACTGCAAGTTGAATACCAGAAGGCGGCGGAGCCTTACTTGGCGCAAGTGGAGAAATATTCACCCAGAGAACTCTCTGCAGAGGCAGAATTGCGTGAGTTTCGCTGGATGTTGGAGGAATTTCGTGTTTCCTTATTCGCGCAGACTCTAAAAACCCTGATGCCGGTGTCATCCAAGCGCTTAAGCAAGTCATGGGCAGAAATTGATGGGAAAGGTTTGCTTGGTTGATTTTCTCTATGGAAAAGAGATCACAAAAAAAATTTTGATCAAGTGTAAGAATTTGATGGAGAGCCCGACAGAAGTACTGAAAGCAGGCCTGGAGCCCAGAATGACCCCTTGATACCGGTTATTTTGTGGCGGGTTCTATTCAATGACTGATTTTTGTTTCGCAGCATTATACTTCTGCGGAGTGGAAAAAAGTCTCTTGTACTTTTTATTGCTAAGGACACCTAGTTAGGAGATTCACTATGAACAAGAAGCACCTTTCCCCTGTAGCCGCCGCAGTTGGCGCAGCGTTTATCGCCACTGCCGCTATGAATGTATCTGCTGCCAACAGCAATGCTAACCCCTTTGCCGCAGCAGACCTGAGCTCAGGCTACAACGTGGCGCTGGCTGATCACGACGGTGATGATAAAAAGAAAGAGGGTAAGTGCGGCGAAGGCAAGTGTGGCGAAGGTAAGAAAAAAGAAGGCAAGTGCGGCGAAGGTAAGTGCGGCGAAGGCAAGAAAAAAGAAGGTAAGTGCGGCGAAGGTAAGTGTGGCGGGTAATTTTTCGCTGTACTCAAAGAGGGTGGATACGCTTTAGCGATCCACCCTGTTTTTTATTGATCGCTGAAAAAAGTGAGACCTGAAAGTGTTGCGCGAGTTTTCCATAGAAGGCGCTGGGTTTGGATTGCGCCGGTCAATGATGGGTGAAAACCTTGATACAGATGCCGTAGATTTTCTGGAAGTAGCACCTGAGAATTGGATTGGTGTTGGCGGTCGCTATGGGCGCTGGTTTAAGGAATATACAGAGCGTTTTCCCTTTTTACTTCACGGTTTATCTCTCTCGATTGGTGCACCAGAACCATTGGATATGGAATTGGTTGCAGCCATTAAAAAATTTATCAAGCAACACAATATTCGCGGTTACAGTGAGCACTTGAGTTATTGCTCAGATCACGGCCATCTGTACGATTTATTGCCCATTCCCTTTACGCAAGAAGCGGTGATGTATGTTGCCGAGCGAATCCGTATGGTCCAGGACGCACTGGAAGAACGGATTGCAATGGAGAATGTCTCCTACTATGCGGCGCCGGGCCAGGAGATGACTGAACTGGCTTTTTTAAATGCGGTGCTGGAAGAGGCCGATTGTGATTTGCTTCTGGACGTGAACAATATTTATGTAAACTCGATTAACCACCGCTACGATGCGCTGGACTTTCTATCTGCACTACCTACTGAAAGAATTCGCTACGTACATATTGCCGGGCACTATGATGAGGCAGAGGATTTAAAGGTGGACACCCATGGTGCACCGGTTATTGATCCTGTGTGGGAGCTACTCGATCGCGCCTACGATATTCACGGTGTGATGCCGACGCTACTTGAGCGGGATTTTAATATTCCGCCGATTCCCAAATTACTCGAAGAAGTAGGACATATTAAAACCATTCAGGCCAGTCACCAGGTGGAAGAGAATTATGTCCTCAGTCGTCGATAAGCCCGAGACATTCAAAAGTGTGCAGCGGGACTTTGCTGCCCATTTGCGCGCACCGGATCAAGTTGCGCCGCCGGCAGAAATTGAGGACCGGCGTGTCGCTATTTATCGAGATTTGATTTACAACAATATTGAGTCCTTTGTTGCCAGTGGATTCCCGGTATTGCGCAGTCTTTATAGCGACGAAAACTGGCATCAAATGGTGCGTGATTTTGTGCACAAACATACATCCGTTAGCCCGTATTTTTTGCAGATCAGTGAAGAGTTTCTCTCATATTTACAGAACGAACGGGGAGAGCAACCACAAGATCCTCCGTTCCTGTTGGAGCTTGCCCACTACGAGTGGGTGGAGTTGGCTTTAGATGTCAGTGATGTGGAATTACCGGAAGGGCTGGCGATAGAGGGGAATGTTTTACAGCAAGTTCCTGTAGTTTCCCCCCTGGTCTGGAGCCTCAGCTATTGCTACCCAGTGCATCGGTTGGGGCCGGATTTTCAGCCCCAAGAGCCGCCGGAGGTACCGACGTTCCTTTTCGTTTACCGGGATCGTTCCGACAAAGTGAATTTTATGGAGATCAATGCCGTCACCGCCAGATTGCTGCAGTTGGTCTCTGCGGGCGATTACACCGGCTTACAAATATTGGAACAGATGGCTCAGGAATTACCCAATATTAGTCGTGACTCCTTATTTGATTTTGGTGCCGATTTATTAGAAAAACTACTGAATAAAGGGGTTATTGCCGGTTTAAAGGCTTAGCCTGTGATTGCCTGAAACTCCTTTATCTTTGGCAAATCCCAGCTGCTATGCTGCCGAGGGTAGCTTACGAATTATTAGGGCGTTAGAATCCTTGGTCTCACTAGTTTGATATAAGAGGAGCAGGGTTGTGCTTGGAAGCAAAACTTTATCGCCCTGGTTAATGGCAACTCTGATAGCTGTTACTCCAGTAGGGGCGCTAGCGCAACAAGATCCGTTTGGTGGTGCAGCTCAAAACCCGGCTGCGGTAGATACCAGCGGAGCAGAGGATGCCAGTGCCGATGACGGGGGCCTGTCTCTCGAGGATGAGTACGGCTTTGATCCTGCCGATGAATTTGGTGGTGCTGAGGGCGAAGATTTATCACTTCGCGACCCCTGGGAAGGTTTTAATCGGGCCATATTCTCCTTCAACGATGGTGCAGATCGCTATGTGTTGAAGCCCGCCGCTGTCAGCTATCGCCAAATTACCCCGATTTTCGTACAGCACGGTGTCAGCAACTTTTTCGACAATCTGCGCGAAGTTACCAATACTTTTAATGATGTTCTGCAGGGTAAATGGGGCCAAGCGGGCAATGACGCGGGTCGTTTCCTGGTGAATTCCACGGTAGGTATTGTCGGTATTCTGGATGTTGCCCAGCACATGGGTCTCGAGCAGGGTGATGGCGAGGACTTTGGCCAGACTTTGGCTGTTTGGGGTGTGCCTTCTGGCCCCTACCTGGTTTTGCCGCTACTGGGTCCATCCACTGTACGGGATACCCCTGCCAGGGTCGTGGATTACTACACCAACCCCTTGACCTATGTAAATGACGACGCGACCAAATATGCATTGAAGGGTACAGATATCATTCAGAGCCGTGCCAGCCTGCTGCAAGCGGAGTCCCTGTTGCATGGTGATCGCTATGTACTCTTGCGGGATGCTTACCTGCAGCGCCGCGACTATTTGATTGTCGATGGTGAAATGGATGTTCAAACCGAAGAAGAGGCCGCAGAGGCAATTGATCAGGGTGAAGTGGAAGAGGCTTCCGACTACTGATTTGTCACCTAGGGCAGATAACTTTTTAGAGCCTTTATATGGCCGGCCCCAGTAGCCTGGTGCTTACCGACGATGAGCGCTCCCGCAATTTTTTGCGAGGGGCGCTTTCGCGTTTTGGCTTCCAGGTAAGTGTTGCCAACAACGGGGAAGATGGCATCGGCCAGTTCAGCCCCGGCGCTTTCCATATCGTATTGATTGATCGCTATTTGCCGGATATGAGTGGGCTGGAGGTGTTGCGGCGGATAAAACGCATAGCCCCAGAGGTGGCTGCGGTAATTATTGCCTCAGATAGCGCTGCCGATGATGTACTCCAAGCGATGCGCCTTGGAGCCAAAGACTATCTGGTTAAACCCCTGGAAGAAGCAGCGGCTATTGATCGTATGATCTGCCGTATCAGCGGTGAAGAAAACCTGGCGAAGCAGAATCGCGAATATAAAGTGACCTTGGAGCGTCGCAACAGTGAACTGCGGGATCATGTCGAGCTGCTGCGCAGAGACCAGGAAGCTGGCCGTTTACTGCAACAGCATTTACTTCCCCGTACCCCCTATCACTACCCCAGTGGCGTGGAAGCATCCTACCGGCTGGTTCCCTCCCTGTATCTGAGCGGTGATTTTGTTGATTACGGCTTGTTCGGTGAGCGCTTTGTAGCCTTTTACCTGGTCGATGTGTCGGGCCATGGTGTCTCTTCTGCGCTGGTTACTGCCCTGATTAAGCACAGTATTATGCATCGCTTGCGAGAGCGCCCCTTATTTGCCCAGCTGGATTCCCTCAGTGATGACTTGTTGGATGTCCTTAATCTGGTCAATGGCGAGTTGTTATCCACAAAATTGGGCAAGCACGCCAGTATGTTTGTCGGGGTTGTGGATAATAGTGCCCGGCAGTTGCACTATGCCGTCGCCGGGCAAATACCTATGCCGGCCCTGGTAAGTGAGGCAGGTGCAGACTGGTTGCCGGGAAAAGGGCGCCCCCTGGGTATATTTGAACGGGGTGATTGGCAAGTGATGCGTGCTGAGCTGCCGCCCGCTTGGCGCCTGGTCGCTTGTTCCGACGGTGTACTTGAATTATTACAGGGCGATCTGCTCGATAAAGAGGCCCAGCTTTTGCAGGCTATTTCAGAGAGTGGGGGAGAACTCAACAGGCTCTGTCAGTCTCTAAAAATGGATACTTTTGGTGCCCTTCCGGACGATATTACGATTCTCACTTTAGGCCGCCAGTAATGCCTAAAACTTCTATCGATAGTCTTCGACTATGAAGTCGAATTTTGTGCTTTATCGCACTTGTCAGTCTGCATAGTCAGGAGTAAGCTCCGCCCACTTTATGCACAAAATTGCACTAGGCGCCAAAAACGTCAAATGCTATTGTGTTCTCTACCAGTGAACTTTTGCCATCCGCCTGCACTTCTATCAAAAAGTGTATTCGGGTGAGCCAGGGGTTGTTATGCAGTCCGGGCAAATTATGGTTGGGGCCCACCAGGGCATATACGTCATCAAGTTAGTAGGTGATGTTCGTCTCAACCTTTGTACCTCATTTGATAGCTTTATCGACAACATGTTTGCACGGGGTGATTTTGCCGGAGTGGCATTTGATCTCGGTGGTGCAGAAGGTGTTGATAGTACGACTCTCGGCCTGATGGCGAAGATTGCTATTCGCGCTCTGGAGCGGGGCTGTGACAAGCCGCTGGTATTCTCTGCGGGTAAGGGTATCCGCCATCTATTGGACGCTATGGGCTTTGATTCGTTGGTTGAAATCAGCGATACGGTCCACGATATGAGCGTACCCACCACGCCTTTGGTATGTAATAGTCCTGACGAATGTGCTGCGCGGGAAAAGGTGCTGGAAGCTCACCGGGTATTGATGAGCATGAACGAGCAAAACGCCGAGACTTTTCGCGACTTGGTACATACCCTCGAGCGAGAATGCTCCCCGGTTGCCAAATCCTCGGCGCATTATCACTAGCGCTTATTCTCTCCTAATCCCCAGTCCTGGAAATCTCCCTTTCTTAGCAACGCTTCATATCCCTCGCTTCGGCGCGTGCCTTGGTGAAGAGTCCGTGTGGCAGATAAATTAGCTCTGCCACCCTGCGAATCAGGTGCTCCTCGAAAGCCTCGATAACATCATCTGAAAAAGCTACCTGCCACATCTGCAAAATCAGCAGGTATTTATCTCTCTCGCTGAACTGTTCATTCACCGCCTGGGTGAACTCGAACAGGGATGTGGCTCTGTCCCGTTGGCCAATAGCTTCACTGACTATTTCTGTGGCACTAGTCTGGTCGAGAGAGTAGTGCTGGCATAGGAGTTGTGTGAGCGTTTCACGCTCACACTCATCGAGCTTTTGATCGACAGTGGCGACCTCGACTAACAGCGCAGCGCTGATCATCCGCACGTCTTTTTCGTCACGTGCTTCAACATCAACGCTATTTCCTATCTGCTCAAACAGTTTACGGATTTGTTGCAGCATGAATTTCCTGCTGTCCCTTTACTCGGTTCTGTAACAATAGCTCTAAACGTTCCTGATCCTTCACGAAGTTCCGGATGCCATCGGCAAGCTTTTCAGTGGCCATGGCATCGCTATTCAATTGAAAGCGGTATTCGGCTTCAGCCAGATCCTGTGTCGGCCGGGATTTGGTTGCGGATACCGGTGGCAGGCCAGCAGCGAGAGGTGCCTCACTGTCCTCCAGGGCCTGTAATAGCTGAGGGCTGATTGTCAGTCGATCGCAACCAGCCAGGGCCTCGATCTCCCCGGTATTGCGGAAGCTGGCGCCCATCACAATGGTTTTGTAGTCTCGGGACTTGTAGTACTCATAGATATTGCGCACCGAGATTACGCCCGGGTCCTCTTCCGCAGGGAATGACTCGCGGCCGCTGTTGGCGATATGCCAGTCGAGGATTCGACCGACGAAGGGGGAGATCAGAGTTACCCCGGCTTCGGCACAGGCAATCGCCTGGGATTGACTGAACAACAAGGTCAGGTTGCAGTGGATTCCCTCGCGCTCCAGTACTGATGCGGCAGCAATGCCTTCCCATGTCGACGCGATCTTGATCAATACCCGCTCTTTGGCAATACCTGCGCGTTCATAGAGGGCGATCAGGTGGCGTGCGTAATCAATAGTAGCGCGGGTATCAAAGGAGAGGCGAGCATCGACCTCGGTGGATACCACCCCGGGCACCAACTGCAAGATTTCCGTGCCGATGCTGACAGCCAGTTTGATGGCGGCCAGGCGTGCAATATTTTCCGCGTTCGAGCCACCCTGGTGGCTTTCGGCCCACTGAAGTGCCTCGGCGATATGGTTGTCGTACTGAGGGAGCTGGGCGGCCTTAAACAGTAGGGAGGGATTGGTTGTTGCATCTTGAGGACAATATCGGCGAATCGCTTCAATGTCTCCCGTATCTGCTACAACCTGGCTGCGCTGTTTGAGTTGCTCCAACTTGTTCATGGTTCCTCCCTTAATTATTCACTGGTCTACATATTGAAAGCGGTCTAAGCGGCTTGGGTGACCTGGGCCAGTGCCTGTTCAAGCACCTCGGGACCCGCCCCCGGCTTGTGGGCATTTTCGCTCAAATGTCGGCGGAAGCGCCGAGCACCAGGAAGCCCCTGGAATAACCCGAGCATATGCCGGGTGATATGATTCAAGCGCTGTCCGCGCTGCATTTCCTGCTCGATATAGGGCAGCATCTGCTCTACCACCTGGATGGCATTCGGGCCGGTCTCACCGCCAAATAATTTGCTGTCCACCTGGGCCAGGATTGTCGGGGTTTGGTAAGCCGCGCGCCCCAGCATAACACCATCCACGTGGCTTAAATGTTGCTGGCATTCCTCAATTGAATTGATCCCCCCGTTAATAACAATTTGCAGTTGGGGGTAATCTTTCTTCAACTGGTAAACCATGTCGTAATTGAGCGGAGGAATTTCGCGGTTTTCCTTGGGGCTTAGCCCTTTAAGCCACGCTTTGCGCGCATGGACGATAAAGGTATCCACACCGGCATTGGCCTGGGCCTCCACGAAGCGGGTCAGGCCTGGGTAGTCTTCCATATCGTCGATGCCGATACGGTGCTTGACGGTAACCGGAATAGATACCGCTTCCCGCATGGCAGTGAGTCCTGCGGCTACCACATCCGGTTCCGCCATAAGGCAGGCACCAAAACGCCCGGACTGGACTCGGTCACTGGGGCAGCCACAGTTAAGGTTGATTTCGCTATAGCCCCATTCCTCGGCGACACGGGCGCATTCAGCCAGTTCTTGAGGGTCACTGCCCCCCAACTGCAGGGCGACAGGTTGCTCAGCTGCATCAAATTGCAAATGTCGCTGTTGGTCACCATGCAGTATTGCCCCGGTGGTCACCATTTCCGAATACAGGCGTGCATGCTTGCTCAATAGACGCCACATATAGCGGCAATGGCGGTCACTCCAATCAAGCAGCGGAGCGGTACAAAAGCGATGGGGGCTAAAATCGGACATAAACTACGGTGTAACAGACTAATAAAAACAGAATAGCCCGCCATTATATGGGATGTAAAACGTAGACCCCATGTGGAAATGTATGTGGATGAGGGTATTTTGACCTCTTGAGCATTTATTGTGCCCAACAGTTGTGCCGGTTGCATGGGGCTGACAGCTGTCCCGCTGGACAACGTATGCTTGCTGGGCTGGTCGTGAAGCTCCAGAACCGAGGCCTCTTTTGGTGAATACTTAGCGCTACTAGGCTTGCATAAGTGGTGAGTAACTGGGGTAAGGTCAAAGTATTATCTTGCCAGCAGTTTATTGAGAGCATGGACCTTGTATGGCTCTATTAAAAAGCAGCTTCTTTTTTAACTTAGCTTTCCGTAGTGGAAAGGCAGAAGTTTAATTGCTTAGAAATAACATTTTTTCGTCCGCTATTCTTGCGGCCAGATATCACATAGTTTTCTTTGTTTAAATATCTCAGGTAGAGCCCCAATAAACGCACAGATTTAAGTAATCTTGATTCTATTTTATGGGTGTGGTGTATAAATGACCTTTCTTTCCATGCTCTAACTTTGTAATAGATTGGCAACAGTGCCTTGATTAATAATTTAGAAGTCATCCGAAAAACTTAGACTTATATTTTCTCGAGCACCTATTTCATACTGCGAAATTATGGGAAGGATCTTACCAGGACGCTAATTAAATAACTTTCGATGATTCTCCTAACCTTTAATTTTCGTAGGAGTTTCATCTTTTAAGGTGAGCTGGGTCGGTAATGAACCTGCAGGATTTCAGACACTTCCCCTTCGGTCAGTATCATCTCTTCTTCAATACGCAGACAGTGATTTAAATACTTCCTACCTACTTCCTTTAAGGTTTGAGAGCCTGACTGATAGCTGACCCTCCAGGTGGGTGATTTTCTTACTTAAGTTGGCTTTTGGTATAGCCTGGCGATTTGCAGCTTGGATAAAGCTACCTGTTTCCACTACGGCTAAAAGCACCATCATATCTTTGAGATCTTGGCTCATAGAAATCTATTGTTGTTGAAAGTGAGATAGTCATATTCTGATTTTGGTATATATCAAACAATAAGTTGTACCTAAGATACCTCCATCGCTTACATATTTTGGAGGCACATCATGAAAATCCTCAAACGTGACTCACTACCGCTTGGCGGTTTTGCTGGGCTTACCGAGCACAGGTTGGTAACGGATAGCCAGGTATTCGGTCCGCACAAACATCCACATACCTCTGAAGGGCTCGATAATTTTGTATATCTGGCCGATGCCCGCTTCAATCCGAAAGGCGAAACAGGCACGCACCCCCACCGTGAGATAGATGTGATTTCGGTCATGGTGGATGGACGAATACAACATGAGGGCTCTTTAGAGCATGGCAAAGGTTTAGATAAAGGAGGAGTGCAAGTCCAGCGAGCTGGAGGCCAGGGGTTTACACACAACGAGGTGAACCCGGATAGCAAAAAAAATCGAATGATCCAGCTATGGGTCTTACCAACTGTCTCTGGTCAAGCCGCAGGCTACAAGTATTACATGCCCAGCCAAAATAAGGTCACCCGGGTTTATGGGGGCCGCGATGATCAAACAGTGACCTTTGATAACAGTACGATTATCGAGATCGCCAATTTAAATGCAGCTGAGCAAATTTCATTTAGTGGTGAAACTCTGGTTTACCTAACTAAAGGGTGGGGAGTCTTTTCTGAATCTGGGCAAAAAGAAAACGTGAAGGATGGAGATTTAATTAGGAGTTATAGTGGTAAGTTAATTGCAGATGTTAATACAAGTGCAATTGTTATTAGAAAGTTAAAATACTAAATAGGTAGGTAGTACCGTGAATAAGTTTTCAGAGACCTTAACTAAAGACAATTCTGTGTTGGCATTAATTGATCATCAAACGGGACTATTGGTGAGTTGTCGGGATCTGGATCCGCATCTGATGACGGAGAACATAAAGGGATTGGCAAATCTTGCGAAAGCAGTAGGTTTACCCACTGTTGTTACCGCGAGTATGCCTGAAGGCCCTAATGGTCCTATTATGCCAGAGATAACAAACATCTTGGGCAGTGAAATAATTGAGCGTGAAGGTGAGATAAACGCATGGAAAAGTCCGGAGTTTAAGCGAGCTATTGAGGCAACCGGGCGTAAAAAAATAATTATGGCTGGCATCGTTACGGATGTCTGCTTGATGTTTCCCGCTATCTCTGCTGTAGCCGAAGGGTATGATGTATATGCCGTAGTGGATGCTTCTGGTACTTGGAATAGTACAGTGACACAAGCTGCTATGCATCGTATGACGCAGGCGGGCGTTAAAGTTGCTACTTGGTCATCCGTGTTGGCTGAGATGATGGATGATTGGCGAAGTGATCACGGCACGGAACTTGGGGGCATATTAGCTCAACACACGACCTATCGATGGGTATATAGCAGCTACCTTACTGCAGCAAACCAAAAGTAATTCAAAGCCCATCCCATTTTACGGGAGGGGCGGGAGTATATCTATGGTTCATCACAATAAGCATTTTGCTACATTAATTACTTTTTTATCCCTGATTCCTTTGGTTTATTTTATTCCCGACAGCTTAGCCCTAATTTTGCCAGATCATAAATTGTTACAAGTAATTGCTGCTGTGGCGATTATAGTACCGATTATTAGCTATTTGATTATACCGTTCGCTTTCTATTTGGTTGGGCATATTTACGGTAAAAAGGTGAAGAGATAATTTATTTGTCAGATGACTATTTTGGGTTGATATTAAAGTGACTTGAGATTGGAAAATTAAACTGCACATTCAAAATGTATTTAAATATTTCGCTCTCTTTCGGAGGAACTATCTTCTGTTTTGGTCGGGGTATTTTTTGTGGCAATCGATCGACCAGCCTGGAGGGTGGGCTCCAGTTTTTTCAGTATCTTGCGGGCAGTAGCGCGGTAGCTGGTCAATTTGCCGCCTGCTACGGCCAACATCCGTGGCTTCTTATCGTCATCGCAGCAAATAATGGATTCCCGGGATCGCGCGAAGGGGCTCTTCTCCATTTCAGGAAGTACTCGCAGCCCCGCGTAGCTCTCGCAAATGTCCTCTCCATTCAACCCTCGGGCTTGCGCAAAATATTTCTGTACGGCCTGTAAGAGATAGCTCTCTTCCTCGAGAGTCGGTGTTACGTCGCGAGGATCGCCGAAATAGGGCCTCTCTGTGGTCCCTACCAGGGTTTTGTCTTGCCAGGGCATTACAAAAATTGCGCGTCCGTCATCAGCTTCGACGTAGTAGATTTTGTCGCCTAGTGATAGAGGCAACAAGATATGGGTGCCTGCAACCAAGTCGATAGGTGGAATATCTACTGGGGGCGTACAGCGAGCATTGGTATTGGCTACCCAGGGGCCACTGCAATTGACCAATGCACGGGTGCGCAGGGTGTTGAGCTTGCCGTTAGCTACATAATCAATCCGGACATGGTCGCGGGTGACTTCTGCGCCTACCAAACTGCCAGGGCAAATTATTTGAGCCCCTTGAGCGACTGCCGAAGCTACAACGTCACGGGTTAAAGCGGCATCGTCGGTTTGTGCATCGTAGTAGCGAAATACAGCCTTCAGGCCTTCCCGATTCAGGCCCGGCAAGCTGTCCCATTGGGATTTAGGGACTTTTCGAAAGCGGGAATCGCTGTTGTTTATTCCCGACAACAGGCTGTAGAGGCTCAACCCCAAGCGGACCAGCCAGGCCGGTCTTTTGCTGTGCTGGTAGATAGGGATATAAAAAGGGACCATTCTCACGAGTTCAGGCTTGTTGTCCAGTAGCCACTTTCTCTCCCGCAGGCACTCGTAGACCAAACGGAACTGGCCGCTCTCCAGGTAACGCAAGCCGCCGTGAATGAGTTTGGAGGAGCGAGAGGAAGTGGCGGCGGCGATACCCAGCTGTTCAAGTATCACTACGGAATAGTGATTTGTGGCCAGGACCTCAGCGGCTCCCGCTCCCTGTATACCTGCGCCGACTACCAGGACATCAAAATCCGTAGACATCACTCGCTTCCCGGGAGCGCATCAGCAGCGGCAAGTTGCCGGTGAGAATATGGTGAGCACCGCGCTTGCGCCAGAGTACTGCCTCTTCTGTCGAGTTGATTTCATAAACAACCCATTGCCAGGGGCCTGGGGGCAATTCGTCACATTCAACCTGGCTGTCGCGAATTAGTAGATATTCTGGCGCCAAAGTAACAATGTCGGCAGATAGGCACCGGGAGACACTATTGATCTCAAGGGCAACCCGATGCCAGCCCATATTGCGGGCGGCTCTGAGGCTGCGGCAGTCTGCGGTGAGTAGAGCGAATGACTCATTCTCACTGCGCATCAGCTCCATTAACTTTTTAACGGCGGTGACAAATCCAGTGGCGGCGATATTGGCAGGTGAGATACCGATAAACCAATCCAGGTGGCGATGGCAGCTGGCCCAGTCTACCAGCTCGATAAAGCGATTGATCGACTGGTGGTGTAACTGTGAGTCCCTAAGGGAGTGGAAGACCTGGGACTGGTCATTGCCGGGGATGTGCAGGCTATCCTCGTGGAAGCACCAGGGGATGCCGTCGGCGCTGAAGCGGATATCGCACTGAATAGCGCAGGCCCCCAGATTATGGGCCGCCTCGAAAGCGGCAATCGTATTCTCTGGTTGGCGGGTCTTGTCGCCGCGATGAGCAATTAACATGTGAATCTGGTCCGAAAAGCGGGTGTTATTGTCGTCTGGAATTGGGCGTAATTTGGCCTTTGCCCAGAGATGAACCGGACCCTGGCTGGAGCCGGGTCATACAGGAAAAATAGACGGTGCCACCGCTGTTGCAAGGTTCACGGGGAGGAAATATGGGACCAGAGGGCTATCAATGGAGGGCTGGGGTTTTTACATAGTGATGATGCTGAATCGATTGCATACTGCCCATATGGATAGAGCGCCACTGAGTGAGCTAGCGGTATGTCCCGTCAGGATGACCTATTACGTTGGCAGTGTTTTACTTTTCAGGCGGTGTAGGGCAAATCAGTATTGCCTCTTATTTACTAGCGGGGCTGGTGATATTGATTTAAGGGAGGCTCATTAGGTTCCGATTTGACTTGTGGATAAAACAGCCCGATATTGCGCTTACTATAAGAAGTTCTAAGACTACCTGCTCTTTATGAAAAAAGTACTGCTTTCACTGCTACTCTTTGTCGTCCAGCCAGTAATGGCAGCTATGTCTGTGGATAAAATTGTCCTTTACCTGGAAGATACTCCCAGCGCCCGGGATGATGTTCTCGTCAGCAATCCAGATAATGAGACGCTATATATCCAAACTGAAATATTCCGTGTGGATAACCCCGGCCATGATAATGAGAGTCGAGTCAGGGTCATAAATCCCGATGAATTTAAACTCCTTGTCAGCCCCGCAAGAGCTGTCTTGGCCCCCGGAGAGAGAAAGCGCTTTCGCTTAATGGCCTTAGATAGAGATCTTGAAGAGGAAAAAGTCTACCGGGTGACTTTTAAACCGGTTGTAGGTGATATCAAGAGTGACAGAACGGCACTAAAAATCCTTGTGGCTTATCAGGCGTTGGTATTTGTGCAGCCAAAAGGTGGAGCTTATAAAATTGATCTAGTGGCTGAAGGGGATAATTACCGACTCACGAATAGTGGCAATATTAATGTAGAAGTCGTGGAAGTTCGTCATTGTGTGACTGAAGAGAAGTGTGAAAAACTTGAGGCCACCGGTCGGTTATACGCTGGCACCAGTATCGAAGTAATGGGTAAACCTGTTGGCGGCGAGCTGGAAGTTTTACTGCGAGGACAGCAGAGTGAGCGGGTTCGTTTTCCTCTTAGTGGCTAATTAGAATTGGTTGCTTGTCTATAGCAGGCTGGGCGGATTAAAGGATTATTTTGTATTTAGCTCACTGGCTGCTCACCGTTACTGTGAGTACATCGGTGTAGAGAGGTTCGCCCGCGTTTTCCCAGTCTGAGGGCGCAATAGAAATATAAATTCGCGCATTATCAGAAAGGCAGTTTTCATCCGAAGTTCGGCTAAAGCTGCCGGAGATATCGCCCAGGCTATCCGGGGAAATGCCTGAAGTTGCAGCCAGATTGTCTGAGAAGGCTACGCTGTAGGGGATTTGTTCACTGTTTCCCCCCAATTCATAGGCACTACTGCCTGATCCCCCGGTGCTGCCATTGGCGCTGGACAGGTTTACTGTGTAACCGCTAAATCCTATACCGCCAACACAAAAGTCCTCACTGCCCTCAATGGCCTGTCCAAACAGGGTGCCACTGTTGCTGAGGTCAATATCACCCAGATTGCGAATGGCGATGTTTGGCTCTACGTCCAGCACAATGTCAAACTGAACTGTTTCGGTGCCGGCAGTCCAAATAATAAAATAATTATTCAGTGTCATCTCAAAGCTGGCGGAGTAGCGGCTGGAAGAGGGTATTTGGCTGCTGTCCAGCTCGATCACTAAATAAGTATCTGCATCGTCACTGGTGCCAGCAAAAGTAGCGGACTGAGTTCCTGGGCTGAGTGTTTCCGTGGTGCCGTTATTGGCTCGAAATGAAATATCAATATCCAGCTGTTCACCACTGTCCGCAAATAGTGCGAAAGTAGATCCACTGAGCGGACTCACTTCTACATCGTAGCGCAGGGTCCAGCTTCCCAGCAGGCTTCGGGTAGTGAACTGAATTTCTTTAGGTTCTGATTCGTAATCAATAGTGTGTGAATCTTCCAGGCCACAAACTCGCAAATCGTTATTGCTAGAGCAATTTACCTGGGCTTGTACTGGTATATTAAATAGCGGAATCAACAGTGCAGAGGCCAGGCCAAGTTTGTGCAGCTTCTTAATTACGGACACGGCTTACCTCTGCTATTTGCCCAGTCTGGCAGTTGGCCTCTGACTCTTCTATGGTTCCCAGGTTGAGCCAGCTATCGCCCGATGAAGCGGCTTCGATTGAGGCTTTACAATTTCCCCAGCGAACTTCTGTATTTAGGATGGTGCTATGTTCACCGTGGAATTCCATTTGGAAAACGCCATATTGGTCAGTTTGCGCTGAGTGTTCGCCAATGATTATTTCTGTATTTGCCAGTCCCTGGCCAAGGCTGGTCAATCGGCCCAGTACCAGGATTTGTGGCAGTATCTGGTAACTGCTGGCGCCCACATTGCCCGGATACAGGGTAATGGTTTCGGAGGTTTCCCTGTAATCGAAAAAGCCCTCTTCCAGGGGCCGGAGGGAAAGGTTGTAACTGTGATAAGCCGGTAAATTAATCACTGACGTTGTGCCGCCTTTGGCGTATCCACGGCGGCTGCCATTAACCAAAACTTCAAAATCTTTATCTTCACTGCCTTCGATATTTACGATAACCGCGCTCTGGAGATTTTGCTCACCGCCCCAATTGAGGGAATTTTTTGTGGCAATCAGGTTGGTGCTGAATCCTCCGAGGTAGTTGATCGCACGGCCTTCATCATCATCATAAAGACCAACTGCAGTATTCAAGTATCCGTGATGTCCCGCTAAATGCGTACGGGCCTCCAGGTAATTGGCTTCTGGGGATGCCTCCACAGAAAGCTGCTGCTCAAATTCAGCCGCCCATAAATCCCGGTCGTACCAGCGGCTTTGCAGTGCAAATCGCTCGCTGCTAGTGCTTTGTTCACTGTTGTCGCTATAGAGATTAGCGGTGTGTTGCCAGTGTTTGGAGCGCATTCGGAACTGGAATTCCAGACTGGTGTATTGCTCGCCGTCTGCATCACTGTGGGACAGAGTGGCGTTGCCGAGCCAATGGGTGCTTTTAAAAAAGGGGTGGCGGAACTCCAGGGTTTTTAACTTCTGGGCACTGCTCAGTGAATCGCCATTGTCGATGCTGCCGGGGAGTTGGTTTTGGTCCCGCTCGCTGAATCTTAGGGATAGCTGTCCGCCCAATACTGCTGTGCGCAGACTCAGACTTGTTTGGGAATAGCTGCCCGGCAGCAATGTATATTTATCGTTATTGAACGGCGCTGTATTGGCATCCAGCTCGGTTTTTACTGCACTAAAAGTCCCGTAGGGCAGTTTAAGTAATGCCTGTAATCGGTATCCGCTGCGCCCATCACCGGACGTCACCAAGCTTGGGGAGACTTCAACGCCTTCGCCAATCCAGCGACCGCCGACTTCCAATAATTGCTGCTCCTCGGCTGCGGCGCCAGAAACAAAAAGACCTAATCCGGTCGTTAAACGGCGTGCGACAGAGGCAGTAATAATTCCATCGTCGTAGTGGTCCGGCAGAGTGTCGTCCCAAAAACTGCGGGTGGGCAAACCTGCCTGTAAGCTCCAAAACCACTCACCGGGGGCAGGCAGTAGAGAATCCTTGGCAAAGAATTCGATATGCCGGCTCAATACCCGCCCCGCTTCATCGTAGGTGCGCACCTCAATGTCGTAGGCGCCGTGGGGTAGGGTAGAGGTATTTAACAGGCGGTTGCCGGCCTCCAGTAGTTCGGTGTGGATAAGTCGTTCATCCCGATATACCTCGACTCTACCGCGCACCGGCATATTAATTTCAACCGGCGCTCCCTGTTGATAACTGATATCGGTTCGGGTGCGCTGGGAAGTGCGTAGCTCTACGCCATAGATCGCTTCCTGAGGCCGGAAATAGCCAAAGCCCCCCTGGGGTTGTAAAAGACCGGCCGAATAGGCTTGCCCCCGAAAATCCCGGCTCCAATACAGATTATGGATACGGCTGCCCTGCTCTGAGGCCACAGACCATTGTGAATGCAGAGCGCTCTCACCGAAGCTCACTATGGTGTTGCCATTTAATGCAGCGCTATAGCTGTCCGGGCCCCAATCACTTTCAACTCCACTCCAGGAACCGCTCAGGTTTTGTACGACAGAGAAGTCAGAACTCGCTTCCGGCAAATAGGGATCATTGATTGCCGCTTGTTGCGGTAACAGATCTTGTGAGAAAAAAAGATCCAGCCGGTAGAGCTGCTCATCGTAAATAACGGCAAACTCCGAGGGCATTAAGTAGCCGCAGCCAATCTGCCGGTTTGAGCGGCATACATGGTGACTGTTTCTTGTTTGCGGTCGTTCGAGGATGGAGAGAATTCGCTCGGTATCGCGAACCTCGGGCAACAGTTCGAGTACCTCAAATGGGGAGTCAAAGCGAACAAAGCGCGGATCTATTGTGACTTGCGCAGCACCAATTTCCCGGCCGCCGTAGTAGAGATCCACCACGAGTTGCTGGGGTTCGGTGAGATCATCAAACCCTTCAGGAGCAGAGGTTTCCAGTAGGAAAGTCGCTGCGGTCGCTGCAAGGGCATCGGGGCAAGAGGCTTGCACCAGACACAAAGCCAGCGCAAGGCGCCCCAGATGACGTCCTGCCATATTGAGCTATGGCTGGCAGGGCCAGCCACTCTTTACTGTTACTCGGAGGCGACAGTGATCAGCAGGGTATCGGTATAGGTGGTGCCATTTAGCACAGTTGCAGTTTCCCAATCGCTGTTGGCCACAGTGATTTGGAAGCGCGCGTTATCATTGGAGCCACAGGAAGCAATATTCCGGGTTTGGCCTGTCAGCGCATCGCCCTCGGTAACAGTAGTAAAAGTACCGGAGGTGCTGTTATCAAAACCAACACTGTAAGGGACATTGTTGGTGCCGTCAGTGAGGGTGAACTCAGTATCATTTACTGAATCATTACTGTCGAAAGTGATGCTGTAGGTGGAGAACCCGAGGCCTCCCACACAGAAATCTTCGGTGCCTACGGCATCGGTACCCAAAGTGGGATCGGTAATCGTGAGGTTGTCTACACGAGTGATCTCAATAGTGGGTGTGAAAGAGAGAGTGATATCACTGTTTGCACTATCAGTAGCGGCCATTGAAGCGGCAGAAATGCTGAAAAGGGTACCTGCTGCAATAGCAGAAAACAGTGTGCGAACTACATTTTTTTGCATGGTATGCCATCCTGAGCGATTAATTTATCGTTCTTAGAGAGAAGCTGCTCGCGGAAACCCCTGCAAAATTTGGGGTAATACGTTAGTCAAGCCATTCCTTCTTTATGGCCGCAATAATACTTTTTTCGTGATGTATGTCACGTCATTAGCTCACAATAATGAAGTTATGGCGCGTAAATATTCTTATTGAGGAGAAAACCCCGCCTGTGCCAAGAGGCTGGCCAGCGCTATAATCCTGCGGTTTAACGAGTCCTCCATTTATCAATCAGGTTTATCATGACCGTAAGAACCCGAATCGCACCGTCTCCAACCGGTGATCCCCACGTTGGTACAGCCTATATTGCCCTCTTCAACCAGTGCTTTGCCCGCGCTCAAGGCGGCCAGTTTGTATTGCGTATTGAAGACACCGACCAACAGCGCAGTACCCCGGAATCGGAGAAAGCCATTCTCGACAGCCTGCGTTGGCTCGGGCTGGACTGGCAGGAAGGACCGGACGTTGGTGGCCCCCACGGCCCCTATCGCCAAAGTGAGCGCGGGGATATCTACAAAACTTACTGCGATGAGCTGGTACAAAAAGGGCATGCCTTCCACTGCTATCGCACTGCGGAAGAGCTGGAGCAGCTCCGCGAAGAACTGCGTGAAGCAGGTCGCATCGCACTGAAGCCCAGCGACTTGGCGCTCCCTGAAGAGGAAGTGGAAAAGCGACGCGCTGCCGGAGCACCTTATGTGGTGCGTATGAACGTGCCCGAAGAGGGCTCATGTGTAATTGAGGACCTGCTGCGCGGTACTATTGAAATCGACTGGGCCCAAGTAGACGCACAAATTCTGCTCAAGTCCGATGGTATGCCCACTTACCACTTGGCGAACGTGGTGGATGATCACCTGATGGAGATCACCCATGTTCTTCGCGGTGAGGAGTGGATCAACTCCGCACCCAAGCACAAACTGCTGTACGAATACTTCGGTTGGGGAATGCCGGTGCTCTGCCACCTGCCGCTGTTGCGCAACCCGGACAAGACCAAGCTTTCCAAGCGTAAGAACCCCACCTCTATTCTGTATTACCAGCGCGCCGGCTTTATGCCTGAAGCACTGCTTAACTACCTCGGCCGTATGGGTTGGTCCATGCCGGATGAGCGCGAGAAGTTCTCCCTCGAAGAGATGCTGGAGCATTTCGATATTCAACGTGTCTCCTTGGGCGGCCCGGTATTCGATGTAGAGAAACTGTCCTGGTTGAACGGCCTGTGGATTCGCGAACTGGAAAACGAGCAACTCGCCGATCGCCTCACCGAGTGGATGTTTAACCGGGACAACCTGCTTAAGGTTCTGCCCCAGGCGAAAGAGCGCATGGAAACCTTCGGTGACTTTGCACCGCTGGTTAGCTTCCTCGCCTCTGGCAAATTGCCCCTGACCGAAGACAGCTTCAGCGGTAACAAGCTGCCTCTGGATGACCAGAAGAAGCTGCTTCAATTTGCCCTGTGGCGCTTGGAAGCCCTGCGCGCTTGGGACAAGGACAGTATCTTCCAGGCAGTGAAAGCCCTGTCCACGGCTATGGAAATCAAGCTGAAAGACTTTAATGCCCCGCTGTTTGTCGCCATCAGCGGCACCACTGCGTCCTTCTCCGTGATGGAAGCCATGGTGCTCCTGGGCCCCGACCTCAGCCGCGCCCGCCTGCGCCAGGCGATCGACGTATTGGGTGGTGCCGGGAAGAAAGTGTTGAAGCGCTGGGAAAAAGAGTACGCTGGACTCAAGTAAGGCTGATCCGCGTTGGCGAGCCCCTGGAAGCGGCAGCCTCCGGGGGCCTGTGGTGTCAGCAGCTAACTAATTGATTAAAAAGTTATTTTTTCTGTTGACAGGCGTCTAAACCTTGCTAAAATGCGCCCCGCTTTCGACGGAAACGTCAAGCAACAAAATTTGGGGCTATAGCTCAGCTGGGAGAGCGCAACACTGGCAGTGTTGAGGTCAGCGGTTCGATCCCGCTTAGCTCCACCAAATTTCCCTTGTACTTCAAGGGGTTGCGAGAAGAGGTTCACGGCCTCTTATCCGGTGAACAAAAACTCGCAAGAATGAAAAAAGGGCCTTAAGGCCCTTTTTTTTTCGTCTGAAATTTCTACCTTGAAAGCTCTTGCCCATCCAGGTTGCTTTTCATATCAACTTAACTACCCCCCCTGGTTCATCAGCCATGCCTGTATGTGCCGTTATTCAATTTGAGCTTTTAGTTAAAAGCTAAGATGGCCTTTTTTTTCATTCTGCCTTTGTGTTTTTAATGATGTAGATATAGGTCAATTTTGTCATCTCCAATGACTGTATGATAATCCTGTGGCTTTGTAACGAGCTTCTTAGCTTTTTCCTTAGAGAGTGCGTGCTTTCAATATTAGGCAGTTGATTCGATTTATACGTTAAGGGATTAAAACACATGACCAAACTGTTCTTGACCTCATATCTCGCTGAGGTTGCTGATGTAATTGGAGGCTATGAGAGAGGTCTTGAAGGGAAAGCGGTTACATTTATCCCAACTGCAAGTATTCCCGAAGAAATTGATTTTTACGTTGATGATGCAAGGCGGGCCTTCGAAAGGCTGGGCCTTACTGTGGATAACTTGGATGTATCCACAGCCTCAATCAGTGAAATTGAAAGCAAACTTAAGAATAATGAATACATTTATGTGACTGGCGGCAATACGTTTTTTCTGCTTCAAGAACTCAGGCGAAGTGGGGCGGATAAAATCCTACTAGAACAGGTAAAATCCGGTAAAACGTATATTGGTGAGTCGGCAGGTTCTGTCATACTTTCACCGAATATTGCGTATATCCAGGAGATGGACAATGCCGATGTTGTAAAGGGTTTAGAGTCTTATGAGGGGTTGAACCTTGTGGATTTCTACCCGTTACCTCACTACGGGAATCAACCCTTTAAGGATGCCGCTGAGCATATCCTCTCTAGTTTTTCCAATGGGATAAATCTCTATCCTTGTAGTAATAACCAGATGATTACTGTTGTTGATGGCAGTGCTGAGCTTCTAACCGTAGAAGGTGAGTAAGTTCGCTCTGCTCCTACTAACTTGGGTTGATACCTAGGGCTGAGTTAGTAACGAAATTATTAAAAGGGCTTTCCTAGCCCTTTTTTAAAACTCTCGACCGATTGCCTGCTCATCTAGGTAAATAGCAATTTCTTCGTAATCGATGCCATGCCTAGCTTGATACGCCTGCGTGACCCGCTCATCAGTATGCGCCATTAACTGCTGCACTGATTCCACATCATACCCCATACGCTTAAACCGGTCTGAAGCCAGACTGCGTACTTCGTGGAAGCTGGGTGGGGTTTGATCTTTGGTTAATCCGATATAGAGACCGGTAGCGTTGAGAACTTCGGTGAACATATCGCTCAATCGGTCGGGGATTACCTGGCAAACATGCTCTTTGATTTTTCCCGTTCTCCGTTGCTTAGGTGTATGGCTTAGTAAATAGGGGCAGCGATAATTCCTTAGGCTGAGTTCTCTCGCGCGGTTTATAAGTTTGCCAAGTTGTTGGTGGGTTTTTAAATTAAAATTTAAGTGGCTGGCGGCAAGGCTGTCCCGTTGCGCTTCAGATTTATTAATCGTTTTGCGTAGATTGTCACCTTGCAGGTGTTTCTCAAAGTTCAGTTCGCAGATATCGGCGCGACGCATGGTAGTTAGCATACTGATACCCATAGCGACCTGAAGCGCTTCATAGCCTAATTCCCCGGCCTTGTCATAGATGGTCCAGTAAGCTTCCAGGGTTAAGCGTTGGCGCTTTTTAATGGGCTTTCCCTTTTCCAGCAGGCGCGGGCGATCGTCGGCTGTGGTGAAGGGGTTGCTTTCCAGTTTGCTCAAGCCTTCAGCCATTAGGTAATTAAAGAATTTATTAAACTCAGCGCGGCGCGCGGAAACCTTCCCCCATTGAGTAGACGCCTACCTTTTGAATAAGGTAGGAAAAAATGCCGAAAATACTGAGTGAAGAGCGGGTTGTTGAATATTCAACAGAGTTTTAAGTTAGAGTGGTAGCTCTCACTAATCAACTGAAAGTAGATACGACGACTATCGCCAACGTTATTGGTTTGCATCCAGTAATGGTGTTTAGATGGCGACAGGAAAGTAGAGAAGGCAAGCTGGTCGAGAAGCCCAGTCGTAGAATAAGTATGACAAAGACAACGAAAACTCAGTCTCAAACTGATGATAAAGAGATAAGACGTCTAAAAAAGCAGGTTGAGAAATTGCAAAAGGAGAATGATTTCCTAAAAAAGTGGGAAATGTACCTGAAAGATCCAAAGCTGAAAGATTCTCGTTCATAGCTCGTAATCGATCAGACTTTGGTGTCAGGTACTTATGTAGATACTTGAATTTTTCACCCCAAGGGTTTTATAAGTGGCTCAACCGTGATGAGAGCACTCGAGACATAGAAAATAGGCGAATTCTTGGATGTATCGAAGCTATCTATGCGCAGCATGATGGTAATTATGGAAGCCCAAGAATTAGCGCAGAGCTGAAAGCTAATGGTGAACGAATAAATCACAAGCGCGTTGAACACCTTATGAGAGAGGCTGGAATCGTGGGGAAAGCCGGAAGGATCTATCGCCGACGCCCTTTGCCTGGAAATCCTTGCATTTAGGTTGAAAATTTACAAAGAGAGCATGATATGCCGAGTAAACCAGACTCTCAATGGGCTGGTGATGTAACCTATATGAAAATCAATGGGCAATGGCAATATTTAGCTGTGATTATTGATCTTTACTCCCGGAAAGTGTTGGGTTGGGAGCTGTCGGACACTCGAACTGTTGAGCTAACACTGTCAGCGCTAAATAAAGCTGTCCGTCGCAGAAATATAGAATCAGATCCAATATTTCACAGCGACAGAGGTTCTGAGTACGGTGCTCATGCATACCAAAACCGACTCAAGGAACTGGGTATTGAGCCGAGCATGAACCGTCCAGGATTTATGAATGATAATGTGTATGTAGAATCATTTTTTCAAACACTGAAAACTGAGAGTTTCAAAGGGTTTAATTTTGAATCCGTTGAGGAGCTAAGAACTAACTTATCTTGGTATCTTGATAAGCACTATAATTTTAAAAGAAGACATGGTTCACTTGGGTTCAAAAGCCCAGATGAATATAAGGTGGCGTCTACTTTAAGGGGGGAGGCTTCCGATCCGGTGTCTGATGGTATTATGATACTGTCGGACGACTTATTGTGCATAGCTCGATTGCGGCTATGGCAATTCTGAGTGGGTGATACTAGTCGTTGCTTTCAGTACTGGAATGGGCGTACCGCCGGTGCGAAGCCCCGAATTATAGAGCCATGGCTTACATCTGCAGAAAGTTCCCCCCTAACTTATTGATGTAATTGCGGGTAAAATGTGTTCAAGAGCGAGAGATGAAACCAGGCGATTTGAGCCGATGGCTGACTATTTCTGGTTATTATTTGGTCAAAATTTTTTACCTACTGTAAATAAAGGCTTTTTTACATAGCTTAAAGGTCTACTTCAGAAATAGTGGCCTCACGGATAGTGAGCCACTGGCTCTTTAATAAACTGTTAAATGTAATACCTGAATCATGATGCTAAACAACGTTTTTAAATTTATTGTTATTTCTTTCTTCATCTTATTTTTTGGTGTTTGCGAAAACGATAGCACTTCAAAAAGTATAGGTATGTCTGACATAGAAGCTCTTAACAAGGGATATCCTAAATTATTTGCTCTAGGTGATACCGAAGTATTTGTACATCGTCTGAAAGATAATGATTCAGAGGTTTTTGGGGCTCCTATTGTAGTTTTAAGCGCTATCGCTGAATTCAGCGACCCCATAGCGGAGGAATGCGATACCATCGCCCAGCCAGGAGGCGTAAAAGAGGAGCTTTATTATTTTTGGAACAAATGTAATGTAACTTGGTTTCGGATAATAAGTGCAATTGGTAAGGGAGGGCTCAGCTGGTAGAGTCGGCACCTCTCCCGACCAAGAGAAAGGCACTGATGAGCTACTACCAATTGAGCGAGAACGAACGATACCAGATTTACAGTTTAAAAAATCCGGACACTCTCAAAGAGCAATAGCAAAATTGTTAGAGAGGCACCCCGCAACGATCAGCCGAGAGCTACGACGCAATACAGGTTTGCGAGGATATCGCCCAGGGTAAGCGCATAAGCTTTCGGAGCTTAGACGCAGGCAAGCGTATAAGGCACAGAAGTGACTGATGGAGTGTGGCAACAAATAGTCATCCTACTCGGAAAGAATTAAGTCCTCAGCAGACTGCAAGCTATTTAAAGAGACATACAGGTGTATCGTTACATCATGAGACGATTTACCAACTCATTTATTTAGATCAGGCAAATGGTGGAGACTTATACAAGCATCTTAGGATTGCATCAAAGCCCTATCGTAAGCGCTACGGTAAGTATGATCGACGCGGAAAGATCAAAAACAGAGTGAGCATAGATGAACGACCAGCGGTTGTTGATCGGATAAATCGGATAGGTGACTGGGAAGGTGATACCGTTATAGGCAAGGGGCGTGGTGGAGCTTTGCTGACCATGGTTGAACGCAAGCGCTATTTACTGTTATTGTCAGATTAACAGGTAAACGATCAGGCTTATTGGCTGAAGCAGCGGTTAGTCACATGGTGAACTTCAAAGAAAAAATCAAAACAATTACCTTCGGTAATGGTCTTGAGTTTGCTGGTCATGAAACAATTGCAGAAGGCTTAGAAGCTCATATTTATTTTACTCACCCATATTCATCTTGGGAGAGAGGGATCAATGAAAATACTAACGGCCTCATTCCCAAAGGGTACCGATTTTAATAAGGTAACAGACGAGCAGGTTCAATTTGTAATGGATCGCCTGAATAGTAGACCAAGAGCGAGTCGAGGTGGAAGGTCACCGAATGAGTTATTTATAGGGCTGCAAGCTGATCTGCTTGCGGTATAAAAGGATTGCACTTAATACCTGAAACCAAGCTATTTATATTTGGTCGCTTGTTGATAGTAAAAATTATTTCGTACGTTGCATGATTTGAGCGTTTGAGTTTTTCAGATTCTATGAGCGTAGTAGTTATAGAACTTAAATTTTAAGTCAGGAGATATATAAGAGACTCCCTCTAGCGCTGCCCTAAGTTTAAAATATTTTTGATATTTTTGGAAGCAGGCAAGAACCTGACTATTATTTTACAGACATGATAAATATCACTTATCTATTAGAAGGTAAATGTGCCCCTATAAGGCTTACCTTAGATTTTTAAGCAGGGCAATATGGGAGAGTTAACGGCATGACTGGTTTGGTGGATATTTAAAAATCATGGCAGGTAAAAGCTCGTTATTTCCGGCTTCTCCTGAAGCTTGATTATGAAAGATGACTTATATATGAAGGAATTGCAAATCTCCAGCGATGCTACTTCTTTAAAGTTAAGATGAATAGATTGTCGCACAGTCAACTTTTTATGGCAGAAATACCTCAGGCTGGTTGATGCTAACATGGTTAATGTCTTTATAGGTGGCTGGGAGAGGTGCTCTGGTTGTATTTTGATCAGCCGTTAAAAGCGTTAGATCGTGTTTTTGCAGGACAGAGCAGAATCCCAAGTCTGAGGGTAGTAGCTCCCACAGCAAAGCAAGGTTGTAGAGAATAAAACTTGCTCAGGGAGTAAATTTTTGTTTAGAATTCAGTAGGTTGCCCATTTTCCAATGGTTCCATTGTAGCTGAATTGCTACAAAAACTCTGTGGCCCACTTACATACACCATTAGATCAGGTGGCCAAAATCCGCTCAACGAGCGGATTTTTTCGTCATTAGCATGGAGGGTTTGGGTTAAGCGAGTCGCATTGCAGATTTTGGGTGCTAGTATAAGGGGCAGGCCTTAGCCTAGGGAATTACAACTTATGGATGGCCGCAGGAGCTTAAGGGTTGGTGCGCAGAGCTTTATCATTTGACGCCTGCCCGTTTTAGTAAAGAAGTGTTGAAGATTAGTTATGCGAGATGGCCGGCAATGTTAGCGTAATGGCGCGTGATTGCCTTAGTTGAGCGCTGCTATAAGATATTGCACTTATTCTTGTGAAGGGGTGATGTTGACAGTAATCTAATTTATTGTTAATGAAGGGTAAGCTTAACTTTTTAATATGAAGTGTTAGGGGTTGTACTTAAGAGCCACCTACAGGGTTACTTTTTCTATTCGATTATCCCAAACCTACCTTTGGTTCCGTTGCGAACTGGTTCACACTTTGCAAAATAGTAGATCTTTATGGAGTTTTTTACCCAACGCTCAACCTGGAAAATTCAACGAGATGTGATTTATGCGCTACTGGTGCGCGAGATGAAAACTCGTTTTGGCAAGTGGCGACTCGGGTATGCTTGGATGCTGCTGGAGCCATCACTCCATATCATAGTGTTGGTGGCCGTTTTCAGCTTTCTAAGAGATGAATTTTATCCTGGGGTGCCTACCCCGCTATTCATGCTTGCGGGAATTGCCCCTTTTCTTTTCTTTAATCACTGCGTGCAGAAGGGGTTAGCGGCAGTGAAATCAAATCGAGGGTTATTCAACTATCGGCAGCTGAGGCCGTTTGATGCAGTTCTAAGTCGTGTGTTGTTGGAGTTTGTTATTTATCTGGCAACTCTTGTCACACTCATGGCTGTATTTGCATGGGGTGGAGTGTCCACCCCGTTTAATAATTTTGTACTTTTCACGGCAATTAACCTGCTGTTTTTCTTTTTTTGTTTAGGTCTTAGCTTGGCGCTATGTGTTTTGGGTGAGCGGTTTCCAGAAGCGGCGAAGGTAATCCCTATGTTAATACGGCCTCTCTATTTTATGTCTGGGGTTTTCTTCTCCCTTGAACAGGTTCCAAAGGAATATCATGTTTACTTGGTGTGGAACCCTTTGTTGCATGTAATTGAGTTAAATCGTGAGGCGTTATTTAGTAACTTCAGTGGATACTCTGGAAGTCTGATGTACCTAGGAGTTACTTCTGTTTCGGTGCTATTTTTTGGTTTGCTTTGCTATCGGGCAAATTGGCGTGATTTAATGAGAAGTCAATGATTAGATTAGAGCGCTTAACTAAGTCGTACCGCACGCCTCATGGACGAAAAGTACTTTTTGAGAACGTGAATGCATCTTTCCCTGAAGGAAAGAACATAGGTATTCTTGGTCGAAATGGAGCCGGCAAGTCAACTTTACTACGCATAATGGGTGGTATTGATTATCCCGACTCGGGAAGGGTGCTTACCAATCAAAGGATCTCATGGCCGATGGGGTTGGCCGGTGGTTTTCAAGGAAGTATGACTGGCCGTGAAAATGTTGCTTTTGTTTGCGGCATACACGGTATCTGGGGAAGTGCACAGCGCAAAGTAATGGATAAGGTGCAAGACTTTGCTGAAATCGGAAATTATTTCGATGTCCCTGTAGGTAATTACTCATCCGGAATGCGTTCACGACTCGGGTTTGGCTTAAGCATCGCTATCGACTTCGATATTTACTTGGTTGATGAGGTGATGTCGGTTGGCGATGCACACTTCAAAAGAAAGTGCGAAGAGGTTATAGCCGAAAAAAGGAAGAATTCATCTTTTATTATTGTGGCACATGCTATGGCACTTCTTCGGAAGAATTGTGATGTAGGGATATATCTGGACCCGAATGGATTAAGGATTCTTGATACGGTTGATCAAGCTATTGAGTTGTATCAGGGGAAAAAACTAAGAGCTCCAGAAAAAACAACAGCCATTGAGATGCATAAGAGTTAATTATGGAAGTTAAAGACCAGCTAGTTGAAGCACAAGTGCAGAATCCATCAAGGAAAAAAGCTCTGATTGACGTGGTGAGCAAGGCTTCTAATTATTTTTCTAGGTTCAATGGATGGGCTTTGTTTGTATTTTTGCCTCTACTTTTACTTGTTGTGTACTATTTGTTCTGGGTTTCTGAGCGCTATGTTAGTAGAGCGCAGTTGATAGTGAAGGATAGTACATCGTCTCAGGCAACATCCCCCGCACTAGGTTTGCTAATTCCTGGCATGGGCGCTGATACTCAGGATGCTTTCTTAGTGGTCAACTATATCCACTCGTTAGATATGGCGCTGTACTTGGATAATAATTTAGGACTTTCAGAGTATTACAAAAGTACTCGTTACGATTTCTTTTCACGGCTGTCCTCTGATGCAACTCAGGAAGAGTACTTGGAATATTATCGTGAGCATATAGGCATTGGTCATGATGAGACCACAGGGATTATTACAATCGAAATACAGGCATTTGACCCGACTTTTGCAAAACTGTTAAGTGAGACTGTTATTCAAAAGTCCGAAGATTTTGTCAATGCAATTAGTAATCAATTGGCCGATAAACAAGTCGCTTTTGTGAAAAGTGAAGTTGATTTGGCTCAGGGAAAATTACGGACTACTAAGCAGCTAATTCTTGACTTTCAGAACAGCCATAAGGTGGTAAGTCCAGAGGAACTGACCAAGGGAATTAGTACTATTATCCAAGGTTTAGAATCACGACTAGCTGAGCAACGTGCCCAGCTTACGGCAGCAAAGACATACCTAAATGCAGATTCTTCACAAATTGTGTCTATGCAAGCGGATATAGATGCCCTTGAGAATCAGATAGAGCTAGAGAAGGTCCGTTTGGTGGGGATTGGGGAGGAGGAGGGAGAACAAAAACTTAATTCTCTTAGTGCTCATTTCCAAAATTTAGAACTCGATTTGCAGTTTGCTACTGATGCATATGCCACTTCTCTTAAGGCGTTAGAGGCCGCACGAATGGAGGCTTCAGGTAAGTTAAAGCATTTATTGGTTGTGACGAAGCCATCGTTAGCTGAGGAAGCTGAGTATCCACATAAACTCTACAATTTGACAAGCATCGCAATTATTTTGCTGATGCTATGGGGGATAGGAAAAATGCTGGTTGTTACTATCCGTGAACATAGGATGTAAAGCAGAGAGAACGTTGGGGGTTCCCTAAATTCATCGATAAATTTATTCGAAAAAGATTAGCACAAATGATTACAGGAAAAGTTAAGAAAATCGGATCTGGGTTTGCTCTACTTGCTTCGTTGGGATGCGGGCAAGCTATAGCATTGGAAACTCAATTAATCGACGAGCCCGCTTCTTTAGAGTCGCATCAAAATAATGTGCCAGTTTTTGGACAGACGCTGTTCAAGGGGGGATTTAAAGATCAGCCTTTTAGCGGTTTCAACCCTGATTATCGAATTACAATTGGTGATCAAATAAATTTACAGCTATGGGGAGCATATAGTTTCAGTGCCTCGCTTACTGTAGACCCTAAAGGAAATATATTTATTCCTGAGGTTGGCCCTGTTCATGTGGCTGGAGTAAAAAACGGAGAGTTAAACACTTTCGTTCTGCGTCATGTCAAGCGGGTATTTAAAAATAATGTTCAGGCTTACGCTAATCTTGAGGCCAGTCAGCCGGTAAAAGTATTTGTTACTGGGTATGTAGCTAGCCCCGGACTGTACAATGGTTTCAGCTCTGACTCGATCTTGTATTATCTTGATAGTGCAGGAGGGATTGATGCAAAAAGTGGTAGCTTTGTTGACATCAAAGTGTTGCGTCAAGGAGAACCGATAGAGTCAATCAATCTCTATAACTTTTTGGTCGAAGGGACTATGCCGGCACTTCAGTTGCGCAACGGAGATGTTATCGTGGTTGGAGCTAAAAGGGGAGCTGTAACTGTGGAGGGAGCGGTTCAGCGGGCTGCACAGATGGAGTTTATTGGGCCTTATACGCAGCTTGGCGAAATGCTTCTCATTAGTAAGCCAGACCCTCAGGCGAACTTTGCTCGAATCACACAGGCTATCGATGGTATTCAGCAGGCTAATTATCTCCCTCTTGATAAAGCCCTTACACAGCGTTTGTACCCAGGTGCAGAGGTTGAACTGGTTAGAGATAACGATGTAAAGTCCATTTCCATTCGTGTTTCGGGTGAATTAAATGGCCCTGCAACTTATATTTTACCTTACGGTGCAACGCTGGAAGTTCTGTTAGAGCAGCTTAGCTTCCGAGATAACGCAGATAGGGAATCTATCCAGTTATACCGAATGAGTGTGGCTGAAAGGCAGCGTGCGGCATTAGACCGTTCACTTGATGCGTTGCAAATGGAAGTTCTTACGCGTCAGCCTAATACCGACTTGGAAAAAACTGCACAGAAAGACAGTGCACTGATGATTCAAAACTTTATTGAGCAAGCGCGGAAGGCAGAACCTAAAGGCCAAGTGGTGATTGCTAATAATCCAAATGCAGCTCAAATGTTACTGGAGGATGGTGATGAGCTAGTCGTTCCATTGAAATCCTCGACTGTATCAATAGTGGGAGAAGTTATTTTCCCTACATCATTGGTTTACAATAAAAAGCACACTTTGGATGATTATATAGAGCTTGCAGGTGGCTTTGCCAATAACGCAAATGAGCAAGAATTAGTAATTTTACACTTAGATGGAACTATTAATCGCATTGAGGACCGTGATTTTGATAATCGCTTAGGAGATCGCCTGAGACCAGGTGATGAAATTATGGTAATGCCAAAGATCCAATCTAGCGAGCTACAAGTAACAAAAGACATCACAGAGATACTATATCGCATTGCGGTAGGCACAGCTGCGGTACTATCATTTTAACTGGTACATCTAATGTATTTTTCGTGTTCATATTGGCTTTTATTTTGCAGAGTTAATAAAGAATAGTAGTTTTACCGTATGTTCTTAAATGTAGTTTTATGGCTGTGATGAGCTGTAAGGCGCTTGTGATATCGTTTTTGGGGCATCTATGTAATCATCCACGCCTCAAAGGGCTCAATAGAGCTTTTGGGGTTCAGTGGTTGGATTCACCTTCATGGAAGTCTTAATGTCCAGGAACTTCTGAGACATATTAAATAAAGTCAATAGCGGAATGGGAAATTGGGGGTAAGGGGCGATGGTTGCTAAAGGGGCTTCTGAACGCAAGGGGATAATACTGGCCGGAGGGTCAGGAACTCGTTTGTATCCTTTGACAAAAGGGGTGAGCAAACAGTTAATGGCTGTTTATGATAAGCCGATGATATATTATCCTTTGACGACATTGATGTTGGCTGGTATTAGAGACATCCTAATCATTACGACACCAGAGGAGCAATCTTTATACCAGCGTCTGCTCGAGGATGGCGCACAATGGGGGATTAATATTTCTTATGCAGTGCAACCATCTCCCGATGGCCTAGCTCAAGCATTTTTGATTGGGCGCGAACATGTAGGTAATTACAACAGCGCCCTTGTACTAGGTGATAATATTTTTTATTCGCACAGCTTCAGTCAAATTTTGCAACAAGCTGATGCGAGAGAGACGGGAGCTACAGTATTTGGTTATCGTGTGGCAGACCCGCGAGCATATGGTGTTGTTGAGTTCGATGATGATGGTAGGGCTATTAGTTTAGAGGAAAAACCCGAAAAGCCTAAGTCTAATCACGCTGTCACTGGCCTTTATTTTTATGATAATCAAGTTTGTGACATCGCTCGAGAAGTGAAGCCGAGTGCGCGTGGTGAATTGGAAATCACAGATATTAATAAAGTATATCTTACCCAAAATCAATTAGACGTGGAACGTCTTGGACGCGGCAGTGCTTGGTTGGATACTGGTACGCACGATAATTTGTTAGATGCGGCTCACTTTGTTCAAACAATCGAACGTCGCCAGGGGCAAAAAATAGCCTGCCCAGAAGAAGTTGCATATCGTAAAGGGTTTATCACTGCAGAAGAGCTAGAAGCGCAAGTTCAACCTTTAATGAAAAGTGGCTATGGGAAATATTTGATGCAAATTTTAGTTGAGAATGGTGAAACCTCTTCTCTCAATACACGACGCTACGCCTCTGGTTTATAAAAGTCCAAACGGGCTAAAATTGAGCTTTTTCTAGAGTTATTACTTAGATGTCGTTCAGGGACGAACGACTCTGCCTCTATCCTCCTCATTAGAGCTGCAGTAGCTAGATTGCTTCTCTGCGCGATGACAGCTAAATTCTCAATTAGTATGAATATCATTGATACAAAAATCTCCGACGTTAAAATTGTAGAACCAAAAGTGTTTGGTGATGAACGTGGCTTTTTCTACGAGTCATTTCGTGATGATATCTTTAATAGTAAGTGTGAACATCGTACGTTTGTTCAAGATAATCACAGTAAGTCTTCTCAAGGAATTTTGCGAGGCTTACATTACCAGACAGAGAGAACTCAAGGTAAGTTAGTTAGGGTAGTGCATGGCGAAGTTTATGACGTTGCAGTAGATTTACGAAGAAGCTCTCCAACTTTTGGACAATGGGTTGGTGTCTACCTGTCAGCTGAGAACAAGCGCCAGCTGTGGGTTCCTGAAGGATTTGCTCATGGCTTCTATGTAACAAGTGAAAATGCTGAATTTATATACAAGTGCACAGATTATTATGCTCCAGAATACGAGCAGTCGCTCCTGTGGAATGATCAAGATCTGAATATTGACTGGCCACTTATTGAAGGTATACAGCCTCAGCTTTCGGAAAAAGATCGCTGCGGTAGTTCTTTTGTGGATGCGGTTCATTTCGAATAGAGAGTATACGCTGGTTTCACTAACTCCGAGATTAGCTTCTCTTTAAAGATTAACCTTCCTATTTTGCTAAAACTTGGCGGCGCGATAGATGCGTCGTCAAACTATTCTTGGTCTGTATAAAATGGCAACTTTTAAAATCTTAATAACGGGTAAAAACGGTCAACTTGGACGTGAGCTTCAAAAGCTATGTCCTGTCGATATTGAGATGGTCGCGATGGGACGCGAAGAGCTGGATATCTCCAATAAACAAGTTGTCCAGGCCGTGATCGGAGAAGTTAAGCCCGATGTAATCATAAATACTGCTGCCTATACCGCTGTTGATAAGGCAGAGCAGGAAGAAAATGTCGTTTTTGCAATCAATAAGCAGGGTAGCGAAAATCTAGCAGAGGTATGTAACAGTCTAAATATTCGCCTCATTCACGTCTCAACAGATTTCGTGTTTGATGGTGAGAAGTCAGCTCCATACCTAACATCCGATAAAGTTAATCCTGTCGGGGTATATGGCTCTAGTAAAGCTGAAGCAGAAACTGCCGTTTTAAGAATCCTTCCGGAAGCGATAATTGTACGTACCGCGTGGGTTTACGCATCCCACGGGAATAATTTTATGAATACTATGCTTAGGTTGATGGCGGATAGAGATCAACTTAGTGTCGTTGCAGATCAGGTTGGCACACCAACCTGGACAGGAACCTTAGCGGAGATCTTAATCATACTTGCTCAAAAACCTAGTGTGAGTGGTATATACCATTGTACCGACCTCGGGGTAGCCAGTTGGTATGACTTTGCGGTAGCTATTTATGAAGAAGGTAAGATCTTAGGTGTACTTTCGCAGGATAAACAATTAGACCTTAAAGCAATAGCTACACATGAATATCCTACTCCTGCGAAGAGACCATCTTATAGTGTATTAGATAAAACTCGATTGATTACCGAATTAGATATTAAGCCTAGGCATTGGCGTGAGTCACTTAGACTGGCTCTATCTGAAAAGAAACAACAACATTAATTGTCTAATTGCCTATTAGGTATTGGGGCTTTTTTAAAAATTGTGACTGATAGCGATCTTGATATGAAAAAATTACTGGTTACCGGTGGCGCTGGATTTATTGGTGCTAATTTTGTCCATTACTGGATAAAAAATTACCCACAGGATACAGTGATAGTCTTAGATGCACTCACATACGCAGGAAACCTTGCAAATTTAGATCTAGTTAAGGATCACCCTAATTATAAGTTTTACCAAGGTGACATATGCGATAGAGCGCTGGTAGAAACTCTACTCCGTGAACACCGAATTGATACCTTAGTGCACTTTGCGGCTGAAAGTCATGTGGATCGATCAATTAGCGGGCCAGATGCATTTATTCAGACGAATATTATTGGAACTTATAGCTTATTAAAGGCAGCTAAAACAGTGTGGCTTGATGAGGGGATCAATAGAGAAACCCATCGTTTTCATCACGTATCAACGGATGAAGTATATGGAACTCTTGAAGCAGAAGACCCTGCTTTTAGTGAGAATACGCCATACGCACCAAATAGTCCCTATTCTGCAAGTAAAGCAGCTTCTGATCACCTAGTGCGTGCTTATCACCACACTTATGGATTACAGGTGACAACAAGTAATTGCTCAAATAACTATGGGCCATATCATTTCCCTGAAAAATTAATACCGCTTGTAATAACAAATATTCTACATAATAAGCCTTTGCCTATTTATGGAAATGGGCAGCAGATTCGGGATTGGCTCTACGTTGAAGATCACGCAAGAGGTATCGACTTGGTTATTAATAAGGGGCGGCTGGGTGAATGTTATAACTTAGGTGGAATTAATGAGTGGACCAACATTGATATCGTTAGATTGATATGTGCATTAATGAATGATGAGTTTAGTGAAAACCCATTACTTGAAAATAGATATCCTCATGCAAAAGCTGCGATCGCAGGAGTATCTCACGAGTTAATTACCTTTGTGAAAGACCGGCCTGGTCATGATCGCCGTTATGCGATAGATCCTAAGAAATCAAATGATGAAATCGGTTATTGTCCGCATGAAAGCTTTCAAAAAGGTATTAGAAAAACCTTGCGGTGGTATCTGGAAAATAACGATTGGTGGACCTCTATTATGGATGGAAGTTATATGAATAGTGTTACAGCTCAATATGGAGAGGGGGTAGCGAATCATGAAAATTAAACCAGTAATTATGGCGGGTGGTTCAGGAAGTCGTTTGTGGCCTGCTTCCCGCGAACTAATGCCGAAACAATTCCTAAAATTGATGGGTAGCGATTCCATGTTGATTGAAACAATCAATAGGATAGAGGTGATATCGTCTCTGGCACCAATGGTTGTGTGTAATGAAGAGCATAGGTTTATTGCCGCAGAGGAATTGCGGCAAGTTGGATCCGAAGGAGCAACAATAATTTTAGAACCTTTGGGCCGAAATACCGCTCCAGCGATAGCTCTGGCAGCTATGGCGGCAGACCCAGAGGAGATTCTCTTGGTTTTAGCTGCTGACCATGTAATTCAGGATAAAGCCGCTTTTCATGCAGCCGTGGAGGAAGCTAAATCACATGCTGAACTAGGCAAGCTAGTGACTTTCGGAGTTGTACCACGAAACCCGCATACCGGATACGGCTATATTCGAGCTGAAACTATTCACAAAGCATCTCCGGTGGCTGAATTTGTAGAAAAGCCAGATGTAGATACAGCAAAACGATACCTAGAAAGTGGTGAGTATTTCTGGAATAGCGGCATGTTTATGTTTAAAGCGAGTGCGTATCTAGAAGAACTTAAGGTTCATTGCCCTGACATATTTGAGAGCTGCAAGGCAGCAATGGATGAAGCTGAATCAGATTTGAATTTCCTACGCCCTCATGCTGAGAAGTTTAAATCTTCGCCTGATGTTTCAGTCGATTATGCTGTTATGGAAAAAACTACTGAAGCTATGGTGATTCCCCTCGATGCACAATGGAGTGATGTCGGATGTTGGAGTAGCTTGTGGGAAATATCTGAAAAGGACTTGAATGGCAATGTCACTCGAGGTGATGTCCTACTTCAGGATGTGGAAAATTGCTATATTAATGCTGATGGAAAGTTGGTCGCGGCAATAGGCTTGCAAAATATCGTAGTTATTGAAACTAAGGATGCGCTTCTTGTTGCCGATAAAAATAAAATTCAAGAAGTGAAGCAGGTCGTCAATAAACTTAAAGATGAAGGGCGGAGTGAATTCAAACATGGAAGAGAGGTGTATCGCCCTTGGGGACATTATGATTCGATAGATTTTGGTGCACGAGATCAGGTAAAGAGAATTACAGTTAAGCCAGGCGCAAAGCTATCTGTTCAGATGCATCACCATCGTGCCGAACACTGGATAGTCGTATCGGGTACCGCTAAAGTTACTATAGGTGAAAAGACTCGTTTGGTTTCTGAGAATGAGTCGACTTACATTCCTATTGGTGAAATACATGCATTGGAGAACCCGGGGAAAATTCAGTTAGAGATGATTGAAGTTCAAACAGGTTCCTACCTAGGAGAAGATGATATTGTTCGTTTTCAAGATAGATACGGACGAGCATAATTTATAATTGTAAGCACTTGAAAAGTATAGTTGAATCAATGAAAAACCTTATTATATGTCCGGATTACAGGGCTACGAATCCATATTTGGAAGAAATGTATGCAGAGCTCGAAGGGGAATATAATATTCAGTATATTGCGTACAATGAATTAGATGCTTCACTAGTGAATAGTGATGTTTTTCATCTTCACTGGACCTCTGGAGTGTTGGCCGGTGCAAAAACTATTTATGAGGCAAAGTTTTTAAAGAACGCATTTATAGGAAAGATTAGGCGATACATACTTAAAGGCGGTAAGTTTTTTTGGACTGTTCATAATAAATTATCTCACGATAGTAATTTTATTGAAATTGAAAAAGAGCTTAATGAAGAGTTAACGGACTTAGCACACCAGGTTTTCGTTCATAATGAATTGGCCAAAGATGTTCTATCTGCGGATTATTTTATGAACAGAAAAAAAATATCTATTTCTGAACATGGAAATTATATAGGTGTTTATCCGAATACAATTTCTAGGGCAGCTGCTCGAAAAAAGCTTGGAATTAAAGATTCTGAAACTGTATTTCTATTTCTTGGGCAGGTGCGTCCGTATAAAGGAATTACAGATTTAGTCGTTTCATTTTCAGAGATTAGGAAAGTAGATAAAAATTCAAAACTTATCATAGCAGGGAAGCCTGTCCACCCAATTAAGCCTGGAGAAATTAGCGAGCTCTACGGAAAGGTTGATGGGATTGAGATATATGAAGGGATGGTTGAAGATGAGTCATTGGAACTGTATTTTAATGCGGCAGATTTTGCTGTTTTCCCCTATCGAAATATTTTGACATCAGGATCGGTATTAAATGCCTTTTCTTTTTCTATTCCTGTAATTGCGCCCGCCGATGGTGTATTACCAGAAATTATTAAAGATGGTGAAAATGGTTTTGTTTATGAAAAAGGTAGTATTTCTGGGTTGATTTCTGCAATGCAAAAATCACTGGAGGTCTCGCTTTTAGATAGAGCGTTGATGAAGCAGCGAGCAAAAGAATACGCGGAGAATATTTCTTGGAGCAATGGAGCAAATTCTATAAAATTTGCATACCAGTCTTCTAGCGCTCCCTTTAAACATCTGGGCGACGGGGCAAGACTAATTCATCAGCCAACAGATACCGTCAGCAGTCCAACACTTACAGTTATAATATTAAATTACAACTGTGAAAAAGACGTCCTGAAGGTAGTTCAAAGTATACGGAGCCAATCCATTGACTTTGAATATCAAATTATCATTGTTGATAATAAATCAACAAATATCAACGATAACTTATTGACACACTATTTTAGCGATTGCCATGTGATTAGATTGAATACTAATGCTGGTTACGCTAGAGGTAATAATGTCGGGGTTCGGTACGCAATTGACACCTTAAAATCAGAGTATGTACTGATTTCAAACCCGGATATTGAGTATCTCCCAAACTCTATCAGTTCCCTGATAAATTATAAGAAAAATATCGAGTCAGACATCGTGTCTCCAGCTATTTTAAGGGATGATACTAGTCAAATTTGGAGTGCTGGTGGAGTAGTTTCATTTGATGAAGGTGTTAATGTCGATCATCATTATTCCGGCGATCATTTTAGTTCATTGCCAAGTGAGCCGTATGAGGTCGAGTATGCAGCAGGAGCATGCCTACTTTTTAATGGCTCGTTGATCGATGATATCGGGTACATACCTGAGGATTACTTCCTATATTACGAGGAAACAGATTGGTGCCTGGAGGCAAGGCGTAAAGATAAAAAGATAGTTATTTGTCCTTCAGTATTGATAAGGCATCATAAGAATTCTGAGCCTAAAGGTAAGCCTCCAAAGGAATACTATCTTTACTATTATATTCGGAATACTTTTAATTTCTATGGTAAGTTTGGGGTGGGAGACTTTGAAATGCTGGAGAAAAATCTATTAGAAAGATTCATTAATCCATGGAAAGAGAGAATAAAGAAAAGCTTCCCTGAAACTAGTGACAAGCTGAATAGTTTGATGGATCGAGCTGTTTTAGATGGGAAAGCAGGCATTTCAGGAAAAACCCTCGAGTCTGAAGATGACGTACAAACTGATCATTTAAAAATACGTCTTGATTCAGTAACAAATGATGGAATTGTGCATGGTTGGGCTATAAATTCGTTAAATCCCGAATTAAAATTAAATCTTGATGTGTTTGTTGATGAATTTTATGTTGGTAATGTAACTTGTGATGAGTTTAGAGAGGATCTTGTAAAAGCGGGAGTTAGCGGTGACGGCCATCACGGATATACCTTTAAGATTCCAAAAACTTACATTAATGGAAAAAAGGCAGTTGTAAGTATTCGATGGAGAGAAGTTGACGCAATAAATTCCCCGTCTACTATTCAGTTTGATAGTTTTAGCGCTTCTTATAAAGGGCGCATTGATGGTATTTCAGGTGGATCTCTTTGTGGATGGCTTATAGATGAAACAAACCTATTTGATAAAATAAAATTTAAGCTGTTTTCTGATGGAAGATTTTTAGGGGTGTATTCCGCGGATAACTATCGTGAAGATTTAGAAAAAGCCTTTAAGTTCGACGGGTGTCACTCATTACAAGTCAAATTACCGATGTTTGTACTTGATGGTAATGCCCATAATATAAAAGTTGAAGCTATCGATCCTGATGGTAAAACGATTTATTTATGTGAGCGTGATGTTTCATTTTCACTTCGAGAACCTAAAACACCTGAAAAAATTAATGTTTTTCAGGATGTTAACAAATGGCTCTATGTCCATCGTTCGGTTTATGTTCAAGACAAAAACTACCAGGCAGTAAAGAAGTACTTTGAAAGTTTAAAGCAAGGGCTATCTTATGATGCTAATAGATACTTTGACCGGTTAAGTGAGAAACCGCTTGTTAGCATCATAATGCCAGTTTTTAATCGAGAAAATGTAGTTCTGGATGCAGTTAGCTCCATACTAGATCAAGTTTATCAAGAATGGGAACTGATCATTGTTGATGACGGGAGTAACGACCGCTCTGTAGAAGTGATTAAATCATCAACGAATGATCACCGTATTTCTATTTATACGCTACCAGAAAATATGGGCGTTTCTTCAGCAAGAAACGTAGGCCTCGAGAAAGCTAGGGGAGACTTTATAGCTTACTTAGATTCTGACAATACCTGGGATAAAAATTATCTTTCTATTATGGCATTTGAGCTGGAAAAAAATCAAAGCAGAGAATGTGCTTATGCGGGCCAGCTAATTCATCAAACTTGCAATCTCACCAGTGGCGAAAGCTTGGTGGAAGAGTCGTTTCTACGTGCAGGGCCCTTTAATCAGGCGCTAGTTAAGAATAGAAACTTTATAGATTTAAATGCCTTTATGCATCGACGATCAAAGTATCAGTCTTTAGGTGGCTTCAACGAAAGAATGAGGCGCTTGGTTGATTGGGAGTTGATTGTGAGGTATACAAACGAAAATAGGCCACTTTACGTACCTGCCTTGCTTTCAAACTACTATATGGATTTGGCTGAAAACCAGATAACGAAGCTGGAAAATTATTCGGATTCGTTAATCGAATATAAGAGTTCAATTTCAGGTCCTGATAAGGGCTCTCCGGATGCGAGCACTGCTTCCGAAAGCATTCTGTTCTTGATTACCGAATGCGAGGATCCTGAAAAGCTTGATATCACATTAGCAGCAATTATTGCATCGGCAAATTTCTGTAATTTTTCAGGAAGTATTGGAGTTGTCATGGCATCTCCAAGCTCTGAAGCCAAGGCCAAATACTCCAATTTTATTGATTTCTTTCCTTCTCACCTAGAATTTCCGTATGAAATAGGCAAATACTATGTTTGCCTTTTAAAGAGTGGAAATCAGTTACATCCAAGTTTTTTTAAAGGAATCTCAGATTCTTTACTTACTCTGGGCTCTCATTGTTATGTGATTTCTAAGCTCTCAAAATATGATAAGAATGTCAGGGTGGCCCAGCCATATGCTATGGATTCTGGATTCGTCGATAATACAGTTTCAAGTGACAATTGGCCGAATCTTAAGTACAGTAATTTGTCAAGTCTAAATTCCCAGTTCGTAGCATTGAGTCAGATTGATGAACTAAACTTTGAAGGTATATTAGTAAGTAGTAGTTTGCTCGAACGCATTGACGTTCAGGATAATTTTGAGGGACTTGTATCCGACATTAATACATTATCTCATATGGAGTTACTAACTATTAACGTCCATGATAAATGCAAAGTTATTCAAGTTTAATTGTAAGGACGTGACTGGTTAATGAAAAGTCTAGGGAATGAGGTATTTTATAGTGTCTACTTTAGAAACTTCAGATGCGAATTAATTTACCTTTTCAATTTACATTTCTGGTCACGTAGTTGCAGTGGTAATTGTTATAAATCGTGTGGTAAAATAGCATGACATTTTATATATTCGTATGACGTGGAAGGCAAAACTATTGTAAATAGTTTTGCCTTTAATTTGTCTATTTTCGAGTTGATATAAATTGTTTAAAGAAGTCCGGTAAGTAGATATGAAAATTGCGGTAGTTGGCACAGGTTACGTAGGGCTCTCTAATGCGGTCTTGCTTGCGCAACATAATGAAGTTCTTTGTGTTGATGTAAATGCGAGCAGAGTGGATCTTATCAATGATAAAGTTTCACCTATAGTTGATCGAGAGATAGAAAAATATCTAGCTGAAATTCCTCTAAATCTAAGGGCGACTTTGGATAAGGAGTTAGCCTACAAACATGCGGAGTTCGTAGTTGTCGCAACACCTACTGACTATGACCCTGAGTCAAATTATTTCGACACCACGTCGGTTGAGTCAGTTGTAAGAGATGTACTAACAATTAACCCTACAGCTTCAATAGTAATTAAATCTACAGTTCCTGTAGGTTTTACAAACAAATTAAGGATACAGCTCGACTGCAATAACATTATTTTTTCACCTGAATTCTTGAGAGAAGGGAAAGCTCTCTATGATAACTTGTACCCGTCGCGTATTATCATTGGAGAGCAATCTGATAGGGCTCAACAATTTGCTGACCTGCTTTGTCAGGGGGCTGAAAAAGAGGATATTTCCGTTTGCTTATGTGATTCAGCTGAAGCGGAAGCAATTAAACTGTTTTCTAATACCTATCTAGCTATGCGGGTTGCATACTTTAATGAATTAGATACATATGCGGAAACACACGGCTTAAGCTCACGTCAAATAATTAAAGGCGTCGGATTAGATCCGCGAATCGGAAATCATTATAATAACCCTTCTTTCGGTTATGGTGGCTACTGCCTACCAAAAGACACAAAACAGCTACTGGCTAACTATCAGGACGTACCCAATAATATTATTTCTGCAATTGTTGATGCAAATACAACCCGAAAGGACTTCATTGCGTCGTCCGTTTTGAAACGCAATCCTCAGGTGGTTGGAATTTATCGACTTATAATGAAATCGGGGTCCGATAATTTTCGTTCTTCATCTATTCAGGGAGTAATGAAACGTATCAAAGCAAAGGGTGTAGAAGTAGTAGTGTATGAACCCACGCTTGCCGAATCCGAATTTTTTCACTCACGTGTAATTAGTGATTTGAGTGAGTTTAAGGCAATCTCTGATGTGGTAGTGGCAAATCGGTTAGTCGATGAGATCTCTGATATTTCTGAAAAAGTTTATACAAGAGATATTTTTGGGAGTGACTAACCTGTCAAAAGGTGGCTAGATTGAGTCTATATGCAGGATTGGCATGCCTTTTCTGCATAAAAATGCTTCTAGCACATTTGTTGTGCCAATTACGTCATAGTTTTTAACTATAGTTGAATGTTATCATTTAAGTTATACTTTCGTACAACTTACTTACGGTGTGAGGGCTGCTCGAAGAGCGATTCAACGATTATTCTGATCTAAGAGCTTCGAGATACTTTCTAGTTTGTGAAAATTCATCGAAACTAAAGAGCTGGTTCTAGGTTTTGCTTAGTACAGAGTGTTTTAATTATTGGGATATGGGTAGGGTGCTAAACGACTAAGTTGACAGCAAATGGCAATTTTTTTTCTGCCCATCCGGTCCCTTTCGCGAGGTTACGCTAATAAGTAAAATGTGAAAGGGTTGAGTAATAATGATTACTTAAAAATTAAGTATATTGGGGACTTTATCTACTTTGGCTTCTATTGGTAAATATTTTTTGGGTAGGGGTAGATCAAAATTTATCACTCCTGTAGTAACTAGCTCTACCATTCCTGATCCTAAATCACAAGACATTGTGATACATATTGGCGCCCCTAAATCTGGCTCTTCAGCTATTCAGAAGTTTTGTATGGATAACAGAGAGGAGCTTTTAAAATCGGGTTATTATTATCCAGAACATCCACTGGATGTTAACGACGTTTCAGGTGGACACTCCAGGTTAGGAGTTATGCTTATACGTGGTGATATGGCTAGTGCCGCAAAGCTATTAGTGGAGTGGGTTGAGGTCGCGAAGCGGAATCAGCTGTGCCTGTTACTGTCAGGTGAGTCCTTTTATGGACGAGCTAAAGAGTTAGCTAGCCTTGTATCCGAGTATAGGGTGAAAATTTTCGCTTATTTTAGAGCCCCAATAAGCGCTTTGGTTTCAAACTATAATCAAGCAATTAAACGACATTTTAGCACTAAGCTTTTAGATTGCTTTATTGAGACTAAATTAAATGAAAACTTGGGGGGGATATCAGGTGATGTTTTCAAAAGTTGGATTGAAAGATTTGGTTCCGATAATGTAATCGTATATCCGTATCGTTATTCAAAGGAAGAGCCTAATAGTATTGAGTTAAATTTTCTTAATTTTCTTGGTGTTTCTAGGAAGCGTATAAATAAATTCTCTTTGAATATTAAGGCTGTAAACTCTTCTTATTCTTTGGGAGCTTTGGAACTAAAACGTCAGCTGAATTATATTCTGAGTGATGCGACATTGTCATTGCAGCATGAATTGGATTGGTGCTTACAGAAATATTCAGACGAATTGCAGCTGTTGCCTTCGCCACTAACAGATGTAGTAACTTTAGAAAAACTAAAACTGTTAGAAGAAAAATTTTCCATATCCAATAAATACATGAAAGAAAGCGTTTTGGCATATTGCCCTGATGATTTCTTTAGTGAGACAGCTTCGTCAAATTTAGGTGAAGTCGATACAATAGAGAAGCGTATTCCTTTAGTCGAATTGCTGGATGCAGCAAAGGCAATTGATCATCGTCCATATGTTAAAGAAGAGTTAAAAGAACTGATTTCTAGTCACCTTTCAAATTCTAGCGTAAATAGCTATGTGGTTTATCGGCTTGCCGATATTTTTGGAGTTTTATATAACGAGCCAACCATATCTAAATTTCAATACACCGATAAGCAACTTCAAGTTGTGAAATCACGCTCTTCCGATGGGGCGGATATCTGCAGGGAAACAGCATTGGCGTTAGAGACCATCGGTGAGTTTGAGCAGGCTCTGCTCTTCATAAAAAAGGCTCTGGCACTTAGGCCTAGTGGCGTTGTTATTAATAGGATATATAACCGTCTAAAAGTGTATGAAAATTAATTTGGGAATATGGGGTGGTTGTTAACAGTATTTGTGATTGAAGAGCTTGTATTTATGTAAAGTTATAGATTGGCGGCTTTCGAGTCTTCATGCGAAAAACTGTGAAATGAACTGTTTATTTTCTAGGCTGTTAACTAGTGTTTAAATTTTTAAGATCCCTTTTCCATGTTAATTTGATTCCTCGGCTTAGGCCGCAGGTATCAATTGAGCCTGTTACGAAGCTTGAAAAAGGTTTCGAGTGGCGCGCAACAAGCAGCGATCCACAATTTTACATTAAAAACCACCTTATGGGTGCTGGTTGGTATATGGTGGAGATCAATTTATCGCATGACCAACTGCTCGCCGATTCAAAGCTATATTTTAATTATGGGCAAGGTTTCGATGAGTCGGATAGTGTTTTGATCCCCTTAAAGGCAGGCAGGGTTACAAAGCGTCTCGTGTATCTACCAAGGCGGGTTAAGGTACTTCGATTAGACCCTTTGGAGTCTACTGGGTACTTTTCTGTTAAGCATTTTCGTTTAGTTAAATTACCAGCGCAGTTTGCCTATGATCGTTTGTGCCAGCGTTTAATTAACGCGCATTTTAAGTTCCGTGATTTACGGAAAGTGGAAGTACTGCAGAGTATCCGTAATGAAGCTCATGAGACTAATCGGTCTTGGAGAGAGTTGGCATTACAATATTACGCAAGAACTTTCTCCAAACGGCGACAGGCATGTGATTATGCGGAATGGATCTCTGAGATTGAGACTTTAAAGATAGCTTCCAATTTAGATGTTGCATACAGTAGAAAACTTGATACGCAACCATTGATTTCAATTATTCTCCCAACTTTTAACAGTGATTTGGAGCTGCTAAGTAGCTGTATAGAGTCTGTAATTGTGCAGAGTTACGGCAACTGGCAGCTCTGTATTGCAGATGATGCTTCTTCAAATCAGAAAGTTCGAGAATGCCTTCAGAGTTATCAGGAGAAGGATTCTCGTATCCAAGTAGTTTTTCGAAAGGATAATGGGCATATATCTGCTGCTAGTAATACCGCTTTAGAATTGGTAAGGGGCGAGTATATTGCACTACTCGATCATGATGATACATTGGTGCCACATGCATTGATGACAGTGATGCAGGCAATTATTGATAACCCAGAGGCGCAGTTGCTCTATAGTGATGAGGATAAAATTGATGAGCTAGGTGAACGCTTTGATCCCCACTTTAAACCTGGGTGGAATCCTGATCTGCTACTGTCACAAAATTATATTTGTCATTTGACCGTTTTAAAGGCAACTCTCGTAGACTTGGTTGGGGGCTTCCGCCTGGGGGTAGAGGGTAGCCAGGATCATGATTTGCTTTTGCGATGTATGCCGTACCTGAATAGTAGCAATGTGGTACATATTCCAGAGATATTGTACCACTGGAGAGCAATTATCGGCTCCACAGCTAAGGAAGGTACTGCTAAAAATTATGCCTCAACTGCTGGTTTAAAAGCCGTGAGTGACTATTTGGATGCTCAATCTCTAAATGCCAGTGTGACACTAGGTTCGGCTCCAAATAGTTACAGAGTACGATGGAATGTGCCCGAATGCGCTCCACTTGTGACTCTATTGGTTCCTACGAGGGACGGCTATGATATTTTAAAGCCCTGTATCGATGCAATTCTATCTAGAACTGATTATCCAAATTTTGAGTTGTTAATTCTAGATAATCAAAGCACTTGCAAGGCTACACTAGGCTTTTTAGAGGAGATAATTGCCTCTGATCCTCGTGTTTCAGTTCACCGCTGGAATCATCCATTTAATTATTCTTCAATTAATAATTTCGGCGTTGCTCTTGCGAGGGGTGAGATTATTGGTTTGATCAATAATGATATTGAACCCATCAATGATGGTTGGTTAAGTGAGATGGTAGGACAGGCTTTAAGGTCTGATATTGGCTGTGTTGGAGCCAAACTTTATTATCCCAACGATACTATCCAGCATGGTGGTGTAATATTAGGCATAGGTGGTGTTGCGGGCCACTCCCATAAATATTTCAGTCGCAATGAGTATGGTTATTTTTCACGCCTCCATCTAATACAGAATCTCTCTGCTGTGACGGCCGCTTGTTTAGTATTACGTAAGTCCGTGTTTGAGGAGGTTGGAGGCTTAAATGAGAAAGACTTGGCAATCTCCTTTAATGATGTGGACTTATGTTTGAAAGTTCGTGAAGCAGGATATCGTAATTTGTGGACGCCATATGCTGAGCTATATCACCACGAGTCTGTTTCCCGTGGAGCGGATGATACAAAAGCTAAACGCCGCCGGGCACAAAGGGAGGCTGACTATATGCGTGATCGGTGGGGGGGGGTGCTGGATGCTGATCCCGCATACAACCCTAACCTGACCTTAGCTCACGAGGACTTTACCTTGGCTTGATTTTAGCAAAGCGTGGCATTTTAATTGCCACGCATAATAGTATGCGGGATGCTCTAGTAGATGAGCTTTTATTTTCCTCAAAATCTTGCCAAAGAAGGGGCCTGCTTAACTTGCCGCTTTAAAGGTTGGAGGCTAGAAAGCGCAGTCACATTAAATTTGGCATAATCTTCGTGAGTTACAAGTGTATTAGTAATAGAACTCTATCTCATATAGCCTTAATGACGCCCTAATCTTATGACCTTTTCTCAATTGCTTGTAGCCGGGATCTTCATTCTGGTTATCGGTTCACTTATTTTTACCCGCTTAAAGCCATCCCTGATCTTTGCCACGGCTGCTGGATCGTGCTTTCTAACGGGGCTTGTACCGTTAGAGTCTGCTCTACAAAAGGGGGTGAACGTCGGTCTTGTTACTTTGGTCGCTCTATTGTTGGTATCGGTCGGGTTAGAGAGGGCTCGTTGGCTTCGGGTGATCTCAGAAGGATTGATTAAGGGATCTCTTAAGGCTAGTTTACTGAGACTTTCTGCTGCTACAGCGTTGAGTTCTGCATTTCTTAACAATACGGCAGTGGTAGCTGCTCTTGCGTCTAGTGTCAAGGGGCAGCGGCGCTTCCCATCAGCCAAACTTTTGATGCCTCTGTCTTATGCAGCGATTCTTGGGGGAACACTTACCCTAATTGGCACTTCTACCAATCTGATAGTAAATAGTTTTGTACTGGATCGAGGCTTGCCTGGCTTAGACTTCTTTACTTTTATGCCCATTGGAATAGCTGCCACTTTAGTAGGGTTGGTTGTTTTGTTGCTATGTAACCGTTTGTTGCCAGAAGGGAGCGTAGTCGATGAGCCTGTGACCGAATATCTTTTAGAAGCGGAAGTCATTGAGAATTCCCCTCTCGACGGAAAGAGTGTCGAGCAGAATCATCTGCGTCACTTGGAAACTTTTTACCTAATTGAGATAGTTCGGGGTGATCAGGTAATCAGCCCTGTAGGCCCCTCAGAGATTATCCGAGATGGTGATAAATTAATTTTTTGCGGTGACGTTCGTGACCTTGGACGTTTACAGGGCATTCAGGGGCTACGCCTGTTTGCGTTAGAGGATGAAGAGTTGGGCCTGAATCTTACTGAAGTGGTAATTACCCCTAATTCTAGTATCCTCGGGCAATCGTTAAAAAGCTGTAACTTTCGTACTCGTTTTGATGCTGCAGTGGTGGCAATGCGTCGTGGTGGTGATCGGCTATCGGGTAAGTTAGGTGAAATTGAACTTCGTGCGGGAGACGCCCTTTTACTAGCAGTAGGCCAGGATTTTCGTCATCACCTGAATATTGACAAAAATTTCTATGTGATTAGTGGCACTGAAGTGCGACGTGACTTGTCACGACGGGATAATTGGTTGTTAGGCTTAGGCTTTTCGGCAGTTGTGGTGGGAACCGCGCTAGGCTATTTTTCTCTGTTAAAAGGGTTAGTGGTACTTCTTAGCGGTATGATCGCACTCGGTATCCTATCAACTACTGAATTGCAGAGGCGCTTTCCTTTTCAGATATGGTTGATCATTGCGAGTGCCTTGGTACTTGCAGAAGCATTCGCTAGTAGTGGCTTGGCGGATTTATTGGCTATCGGGCTAAAGGGGCTTCTAGCTGACTGGGGGCCAATAGCGGGTTTGGTGGGTATCTTTATACTCACGCTGTTGCTAACTGAGTTGATGACTAACAATGCAGCTGCGGCCTTGGCATTCCCCCTTGCTTGGAGTCTAGCTGATAGTTTTGATGTCAGTTGGATGCCTTTTGTAATGGCTGTAGCTTATGGAGCAAGTGCAAGCTTTTTGACACCTTTTGGTTATCAAACAAACCTAATAGTACAGAACCTTGGTGGATATCATTTGCGTGATTTTCTCCGTGCCGGGTTGCCCCTGACTATTGCTTATTCTCTGGTTGTTTTACTGTTGCTGCCAATTGTATTCCCCCTTGAGATTTGACAGGTCTGGAGATTGATTTGGAATTTGCTAGCCGCTGGCTAATTGTAGAAGAAGGTCGTAACCCCTCGACAGATTATTTTATTTTGCCATTCCTTAAAAATATGGGAGTTAGCTATAAACGTTTCGGTTTTAATGAAGTCCCTGCAGAGGAAAATATACGTGATGCAAATATTTTATTTGTGCGTTATGTCCCTAGCAAATGGCAATCATTCCTGAAGAAAAATGTTGAGGATATTTCTGGTATATTTTTCTTTATAGATGATGATTTATTTGATCAGAAGGCACTTCTTGGCTTGTCTATTAAGTACAAATTCAAATTACTTCGATATGGGTGGTCAAAGCAAAAATGGTTGAAGTCTGTGGGAACTCAATTGTTGGTTTCGACGCCTTATTTACAGAGTAAATATAGTGACTGGAGGCCAAGATTGTTGCAAGCGGAGCCCATCAAGATAACTGATAGAAATTTTGTAAATCTTTTTTATCATGGCTCTGCATCACATCAAGAAGATATCCAATGGTTGTACCCTGTGGTAAGTGAGGTTCTTAAGTATAATCAAAATTTGAGCTTTGAAATAATTGGAAATACCTACGTGAATCGGCTTTTTTCCAATATACCAAGGGTTAAAGTGTTGCACCCGATGAAATGGCCTACTTATTTCTCGATGTTACAGGTGCCGGGGCGAAATATAGGTTTAGCGCCCTTATTGAATGTACCTTTTAATAGAGCTAGGTCTCACACCAAGTTCTTTGATATCACACAGGCTGGTGCTGTGGGTATTTACGCTGCTGGTGATATTTATGGCAAAGTGGTTCGTCATCGTGAAAACGGTTTGCTTTTACCTATGAACTCTTCGCAATGGATCGATGGAATTCTTGCTTTGGCTGAGGATGAAGAATTACGAAGGAATATGCTGGCCGAGGCACGAAAATGCCTGTAGCCGGACACTGTTCTTTAGGTTTGCGGAAACACCGGATTCTAGAAAGCCTACTCGATATACGCTGCCAGTATATTACCTTCAAGCCCGCTAGTTATGTGAGTTATATGATTGGTTGGGGGCTTAAACCAACAGCGATGAAAGCAAAAAGGATTGCTCTACGAGCAGGGCTCCCATTTGCATGTATAGAAGATGGGTTTTTACGTTCGCTCGGGTTGGGAGTTAATGGAGCGGTTCCGCATAGTCTGGTGGTCGATAAAACCGGGATCTATTATGATGCATCTCGACCTAGTGATTTAGAAACATTGATAGCTTTAGCTGACTTCACTTCTGAAGAACTGGATCGAGCGGAGAAAGGGATAGAGCTATTACGAGCTAATAGGCTTTGTAAATATAATCAATTCATAGATAAGCCCTTAGATTGGTCAACTAATTTGAAAAGGGTTTTAGTTGTGGATCAGACTTTTGGTGATGTCTCTGTTTCGGCTGGCCAGGCTTCTGAATCTCATTTTCTGGCCATGCTGGATAGTGCTATTGAAGATAACCCTGAAGCCGAGATATGTGTAAAAATACACCCGGATGTTATAACAGGGAAGAAGAAGGGTTATTTATTAAGTTTAGCTTTTGAAAAAGGCTGTAGAATTATATCTGAAGATATCTCACCTTGGGCTATTTTTGACTATATGGAAAAAGTTTATGTTGTCACTAGTCAGCTGGGGTTTGATGCTTTAATTGCAGGGAAAGAAGTACACTGCTTTGGTGTTCCTTTTTATTCTGGGTGGGGATTAACTAAAGATAGACAATTTTTATCACGTCGCAATATCAACAGATCTCTTTCGCAGCTCTTTTGTGCTGCCTATTTGAGGTATTGTCGATATATAAACCCATATACCGGTGATAAATGTGAGTTTGAAGAGACGGTTGCTTTGATTGCGGAGCAAAAGAGGCAGTGGCTTAGGTTTCAAGGTGCTTGGTTAGGTGTGGGCTTTTCATCATGGAAGAGAAAGTTTATTCCTAATTTTCTTAGTAAAAAGAGAAAGGTGGACTTTGTTAGAGGCACAAGCTCTGTCAGTCAGTGTGCAGCGGGCGCTAATATTTTTGTTTGGGCTAGTCGGCCAACGAACTCATTGCAGAAAAAGATTGTGGAGATTCAAGCTCGTCTTTGGAGAGTTGAAGATGGGTTCATACGTTCAGCAGGGCTAGGTGCGGACTTGGTTGCACCCACTTCTTTAGTGTTTGATTCCCGGGGTATTTACTTTGATGCCCGGTCACCCAGTGATCTTGAAATTATTTTAAGTAATACTAATTTTAGTGATGAAATACTTAATAGGGCGAAAAGCCTTCATCTGCTACTTTTAAGAAAAAGAGTTACAAAATATAACATTCAGGGCTCAGTAAATCTCTCTCTTCCTGATAATAAGAAAATTATTTTAGTTCCTGGGCAGGTGGAAAGCGATGCCTCAATTGCTTATGGTTCTCCTGTTATAAAAAGTAACCACTCTCTTTTGGAGAGAGTAAGGAAGGAAAATCCAGAAGCATATATTATCTATAAACCTCATCCCGATGTGGTTGCTGGTGCTCGCTTGGGAGAATTACCTCAAGGATCTAAAAGATTATATGACTCGATTGTTACTGAAGGGGATATCTCTCAAATATTGGATCAGGTTGATGAGGTGCATACCTTGTGTTCTTTGGCGGGGTTTGAAGCCTTGCTTAGAAAAGTTAAGGTTGTCACTTATGGTTTACCTTTTTATTCCGGTTGGGGTTTAACTGAGGACACTCTGCTCTCCAAGGTAGGGAGTGATAGGAAGGATTTTGACATTTTTAAGCAAAGGCGGCGACGTAAATTGACTTTAGATGAGTTAATCGCGGGAACCTTGCTACTTTACCCAGTATATGTTGATGCTGCGACAGGGGATTACATTGATGCAGAGACCACAGTTAAGTTGGTAGAAAAAAAACGATCTTTATATAATGGCGAGAGCTTTTTCTTTAAAGTTTTTTGCTGGTATAGAAAAATTTTTCTTCGTTATTGATTAATATGATAATGGGTGCCCTGTTTAGTAGGCAGCAAAGCGAAACTGTATTTCCATATAAATAATATAGTTTCAGATATGTATCTTTGGGAGGTGATAATGCTAAGTCGAATACTTGCTTTGACCTGGAAAGCACCTAAGTGGTCTTTCGAATTGGTTAGCTGGGGGAAGAGCTTTAAGAATAATCCTATTATTGGAAATTACGTGCTTAATTTTTTCGGGTTACATGTCCTTAGGGTTGTAGTTGCTCATGCTCTATTTCGGTTCCGATTATTTCTCCTTTCTCCTATAGTTCCTTCGGAATACCGAAGAGAATTTATTGAGAATGGTTATATTTTAAAGAAAAATTTTCTCGATAATAAGCAGTTTTTACAGTTGGTAAAGGAGCTTGATCAGTTCGAGGGGCCTGTTAGGGAAATAATTGAAGGTACGACTGTAACCCAGAGGATATTTATGGATTACGAGGAGCGAAAAAGAGCTCCAGAATTTAAGCGGCTAGTTGAAAATCAGCTATTAAATCGCTTGATGCGGTACTGCTCATCGAAGAATCGGCCGCCTTTATTCTATATAGAAAACCTCTGCAACCATGAGAATGTGAATCCCCGGCCAGACCCTCAACGAGACTTACATGCGGATACCTTTCACCCGTGTGTTAAAGGGTGGTTATATATAGATGAGACGAGTGATAATAATGGAGCTTACGTCTATGCACCAGGTTCTCACAAGCTTTCCTGGAAAAGGTTGAAGTGGGAGTATAGAGAGAGTCTAGAGGCTTGTAAGAAGGGCAACGAAAGGCCATCTGGACGTTATTGGGATGGATCTTTTCGGGTCAATGACAAAGATCTGAAAAAAATGGGATATGAAGTGAAAAAGCTATCTGTCCCTGCAAATACTTTAGTGATTGGTAATGTGTATGGTTTTCACTGTCGCGGTGAGGCGCTCCAAAAGTCGAAGCGTATGACGGTGTGGATGCAGGCTAGAGACAACCCCTTTAATCCATTATTTACCCCTTTCCCTAATAGTGCTGCTAAAGCATTCGAAACAGTATGGAAAGTGGCCTTAAAACGGCTGGATAAAGGCAAGATTAATAGTGGAGAGCAGCGAAATTATTATGGACGCTTAGCTCGTTCTCGGTGCACGGAAACTGTGGATTAAGCTTGCTATTTTGTTTGTGCTTGCTTCTAAGTATATCGTGTAGGTCTTTGGTAGTTATTGCCAGTAGGAAGCGCCTTTACTTGATAAATAATGTTTTGGGGTTGACTGGTATGATATTAGTTAGGCCTTAGTATGACCGCTTGTTTGGTGGGTGAATTGTGATCTGGTCAGTTGAAATGGCTGGCCATCCAACTAAAATCCCGACTTGGCCGAAAACTTTTTTGATGGCAAGTTCGCCAGCTTCGTTTATGATGGGTAAGGATGTAAAGTAAAAAATTTTGTTTTGATAAAATGGCTTCTGAAGCTTCAAAAAAATGAACTTAGTATTCTAAACAGAGAAAAGTACTCCCTGTTTATACTCTATGCTTCTCCGGTGCGGGAGAATTTTGTCACTACCAATTTCTGAGGTTTGGAAGAAGTTAACAACTGTAGAAGATTATTGTTCTATTTGGTAGAATTTTGCGCCAGTTAGTACTCTAATACCTGTTCTTGTTCGTTTAGTTGATCAATTTCCTGTTAGGCCTATTGAGCCACGGAGTGACATATGGCGATATGTCAATGACTGAAGTAGCTAATGTGCGGCATGGAAATGGTTTTTGTTTGACCCGTTATATATATGTGCTCAATTTCTAAGCGCTAAATAGCAAGTTTTAGGGGTAGGTTGAATAATGTCTGTGGCAGTCTTTTTACAGGGACCTCATGGCCCGTTCTTTGCGAAGTTGGCAAAGAGACTCTCACATCAAGGCATAACTACGCATAAAATTAATTTCAATGGCGGCGATCGCTATTTTGCTTGGGCTGATTTTCAGAGTGATTTCACGGGAACCGAAAGTGATTGGTCACCCTTCTTTAAGTCCTATTTGCTAAAACATAATGCAGAAGCTGTATTTGTTTATGGAGACTGTCGTCGCTATCACTCTCAAGCTCGAAGTGTTTGTGAATCTTTGGGTGTTGCTTTTGGGGTGTTTGAAGAGGGGTATTTACGTCCAGATTTTGTTACGTTGGAATGGGGGGGGGTTAATGCTTTCTCTCAAATGGACTGGACGCGGGAGGAGATCGAAAAGTATGAACCGGTCCAGAGCAGATCTTGTGGGTTACCAGTAGGGCAAACATTCTGGCATCGTGCTTGCTTCGCTATGGGTTACTACGCAGCGATGCGCCTCGCGCGTTCCGAATTTCAGGCATATCACCATCATAGAAATCGAGATTGGAAAGCCGAAGGCGTTTGTTGGTTGAAGAGCTTTGCACGAAAAGGGCTTTATAAAGTAACAGAGCGCAGTTTGACGCCTAAGCTTACGGGAAAGCTAAGCCAGCGTTTTTTCTTATTTCCCTTACAGACTCGAGATGATTTTCAATTAAGACAGCACTCGGACCTTCTCTCAATTGAAAACGCCATTGATCGAGTATTGAAGTCATTTGCCAAGAACGCGCCAAATGACGCGGTGATCGTTTTAAAGCATCACCCGATGGATCGTGGGTTTTGTCATTACCAGAAGCTGATTGATAGCTTAGAAGCTCGCTATAGTATCCAGGGACGAGTTATATATTGTCATGATCTGCACTTGCCCACCCTTCTCGATCATGCTCGTGGCGTAGTTACAATTAATAGTACTGTCGGTATCTCTGCCCTTCTTCACAAAGTGCCCACAAAAGTGCTTGGGCGCGCGCTATATGACATCCCAGGCCTGACTCATCAAGGTAAACTATCCAGCTTCTGGGCTGAGCCTGAGAGCGTGGATATTGCTTTTTTCAGACGCTTTCATACCTATTTATATGAGCAAACTCAGCTAGACGGTAGCTTCTCCAAGGCGGTTGGCGCCACCATCGAAGGGGTGGTAAAGCGCATAGAATCTGCTGCTGAGGGTAGCCCCCAGGCCAAGCTCTCTATCAAAAGCGGAAATAGTGCGGGTTAATTCTCTCGCACGGACTTGGACTAGAGATTAGGGATTAGGGATTAGGGATTAGGGATTAGGGATTAGGGATTAGGGATTAGGGATTAGGGATTTTGCGTTCTTTTCCTTTCCATCTAAGGTATTTCATTCCGCTTGCACGCTTCATCACAGCTTGTTTAAAAAACAGGCTGATCTGGATCGTCTAACCTGTTAGACTGCGCGGCCTTTTACCCACCGCTCCGGTCCCGCGATAGGGACTTTGGCTTCAAGTGAATTCCGAAATGACCGATACCCCTAAAGCGGCCGGCTTCGACCAGTTGGGTCTGCCGTCTGAAATTCTCAGCGCCATCGAAAAGCTCGGCTATGAGACTCCCTCCCCGATCCAGGCACAAACTATTCCGTCCCTGCTGGAGGGGCGGGATGTGCTAGGCCAGGCCCAGACCGGCACTGGCAAGACCGCAGCCTTTGCGCTGCCGCTACTCTCCCAACTGGACCTGAAGGATCGTCGCCCTCAGGCACTGGTGCTGGCACCGACCCGCGAACTGGCTATTCAGGTGGCTGAAGCCTGCCAGTCTTACGCATCCAAGTTGAAAGGTTTCCACGTTGCGCCTATCTACGGTGGCGCTGACTACCGCGGCCAGATACAGCAGTTGAAGCGTGGCGTTCAGTTGGTGGTAGGCACCCCCGGACGGGTGATGGACCATATGCGTCGCGGTTCCCTGGATCTGTCCAATCTGCGCACCCTGGTGCTGGATGAGGCGGATGAAATGCTGCGCATGGGCTTTATCGATGATGTGCAGTGGGTATTGGAGCAGATTCCTGAAGAGCGCCAAATTGCGCTGTTCTCCGCCACTATGCCAAAAGAGATTGCCCGCATCGCCCGCGAGCATCTGGATGAGCCGGTTGAAGTAAAAATCCGTGTTAAGACCGAGACTGCGGAAACCATTCGCCAGCGCTATTGGCCGGTTGGTGGTCTGCACAAACTGGATGCACTGACCCGTATTCTTGAAGCGGAGCCGGTGGACGCCACGATTATCTTCGTGCGCACCAAAAACAGCACTGTGGAACTGGCAGATAAGCTGGCCGCCAGAGGCTTTGCCAGTGCCGCCCTGAACGGCGATATGGCACAGAACCTGCGTGAAGCCGTGATCGACAAGCTGAAAAATGGCAAGCTCGATATTGTTGTAGCCACCGATGTTGCGGCTCGCGGACTGGACGTGAAGCGTATCAGCCACGTGATTAACTACGATATCCCCTACGATACCGAAGCTTATATTCACCGTATCGGTCGTACCGGTCGCGCTGGTCGCGAAGGCGATGCGATCTTGTTTGTGGCGCCCCGCGAGCGCCGTATGTTGCGTGTCATCGAGAAAGCGACCAAGAAACCGATCGAAAAACTGGATTTGCCCAGCGCAGATGCAGTTAACAGCGCCCGTATGCAGCGCTTCCGCGAGCGCATTACCGCGACCCTGGAAGGCCAAACTGATCTGGCGCCCTATCGCCAGCTGGTTGAGGAATTCCTGGCGCAGAATGAAGTTGACCCTCTGGATGTTGCCGCCGCGCTGGCTGCAATGGCCCAGGGTGACCAACCCCTGCTGATTCAAGAGAAAGAGCAGAGGCCGCGCAAAGAGCGTCGCGAGCGCGATGATGACTTTGACGGTGGTCGCCGCCGCAAGAAGGAAAGCTTCGAGAAAGATCGCAAGCTGCCGCCGCCCGATGAGGGGCTGGAGCGCTTCCGTATCGAGATCGGCCGCGAGCAGGGCGTGCGCCCCGGCAGCATTGTTGGCGCTATTGCCAATGAGGTGGATCTGGACAGCTCCTATATCGGCCGTATCGAAATCTACAACGATTTCACCACGGTAGATCTGCCCCAGGGAATGCCGAAAGAAGTGTTCCAACACCTGAAGAAGGTGCGTGTTTCTGGTAAGCCGATGAAAATCACCCGTTTCGATGAAGCAGCGGTGAAATCGAAAGGGAAGCCCAAGGGTAAGCCTAAGTTCAAGCCCAAAGGTAAGCCCAAAGCCAAGCGCGGCAATAACGACGAGTAAGTCGTACCTGCTGTAGCAGGTTCCTTTCGGGAGAGCGCAGTCTTGCGCTCTCCCATTCAATTCTCCCTATCTCTTCTCACTTCCCTATCTTGGATTAGCGTTGTGGCAGCATCCGGGTCAAAGTGTTATCGCGGGCAATAAAGTGGTGCCACAGGGCGGCGGCGATATGCAGTCCAACCAGTACGAGCAGGGCGGGCCACATTACATCTTTGTGCAGGAAAGCAATTTGCTTGCCCAGATCCGGGTTTTTGGCGAACAGGTTGGGAACGGCAAATAGGCCAAAAAACTCAGTATCGCGCCCAAACAGTTGGCGCATCACGATGCCGGATACCGGCATAGCCAGAATCAACAGGTAGAGCCCACCATGGGTCAGGCTGGACAGTGCCTTCTGCCACTTCTTGCCTTCAATCTGTGGGCGCTTGTGACGTGCACGCCAGTAGAGGCGAAGGGCTAGAAGCATCAGGACACCGACTCCCAGGGAGAAGTGCAGCTGCATAAACCAGCCGCGCATGGGATCGCCGCGCTCGTAAAACTCATGCAGTTCAACCGCTCCCCACACAGAGAGCAGCAGGATTACAAAAAGCCAGTGCAGTCCTTTACTCACTGAGTTCCAACGTTCAACCGGGTTTGACATAGAGGGTCTCCTACAAAGTCCAGGCATTTGGCCGGGTACAGGCCACTGCCGTATAGTTATTTGTGTGATTTTACCGGCCTCTCCGGCCAGACCAAACCATTGATTTGTTCGATCTGAAAATATTCAGTTTGTTTGATAATTGTGCTGAGGTTGAATAAGTCATTATTTCCGCAAAGGCTTAAGCCGCCCAGTTAACTTTTGTAAGTGGTTAGGCAGGTTCTGCCACACTGGGGCTGGTTTTGGCCGCTCTCACACCTTGCAGATTGGCAAAGCTGGTATCCCGTGCGGTTTTGAGGAAGTCTGTGAGATAAGGTTGCTCGAGCATATCTTCCCGCACTGCCGCGTAGAGAGTGCTCCAAAGGCCCTCTTTACCCAGCTGGAGTTGGGAAACAAACCCCTTTTGCAGGTACTCGTGCAGCGCCCAATTGGGCAGGGCGCAAACCCCTCGGCCGCTGGCTACTAACTGAACCATCATCACGGTGAGTTCTGCGGTCCGAACACCCGCTGGCTCTATTCCGGCTGGATCGAGAAAGTGCTGGAATATATCTAGCCGCTCGCGCTCAACCGGATAGGTAATCTGGACTTCACCAGCCAATTCCTGCGGTTCTACCCAGCGCCGCTTGCTCTCCTGCGCTAGAGGGTGTTTGCGGCTTATGGCAAGGCACATTTCAAAGCTGAACAGCGGCTCGTAGTGTAAGCCTTTGAGGTCCGGGTCTGGATTAGAAGTGACAACCAGGTCCAGATCGCCGCGCACCAGTGCGGGCAGGGGAGCGAAGTGGAAGCCGCTGCACAGGTCCAGTTCCACTTCTGGCCAGCCGTCTCGATAGGTATTCAGTGCGGGCATCAGCCACTGGTAGCAGCTGTGGCACTCGATAGCGATATTGAGCCTGCCCGCTTGCCCAGATGCCAGCCGGGACAGGTCCCGCTGTGCTATAGCTACCTGGGGCAGTATGTCGTCGCCCAACTGCAGCAGTCTCAGACCGGCACTGGTAAATCGCAGAGGCCGGGATTTACGTATAAACAGTTCTTGGCCGAGCCGGTCCTCCATTTCGCGAAATAAGTGCGAAAGAGCCGACTGGGTCAAGTGAAGGCGCTCTGCTGCGCGTACCAAGCTGCCTGTCTCACGCAAAACACTCAGCGCACGCAAATGGCGCAATTCAATCATCATTAAAATTATTCATGTTATTTGCAAAAAATATGAAATTGATTGAACAGTACTGTGCGCACACAATCAAGTCAGGACTCTCGCTAATGCGACCGTTACCGAGATCGCAGCTGCGGGGTATTTTTCAATGGGGCAACTTTGTTCCCCTCACAGGAAAGAGCTTGGGAAGGCGGCCATGGTGCAAACACATATCCTCGGCTATCCGCGTATCGGAGCCAATCGCGAACTAAAGAAAGCGCAAGAAGCCTATTGGCGCGGTGATATGCCCCAGCAGCAATTGCTGCAAGTGGGCACAGAGATCCGCCGTGGTAACTGGCAGGCCCAAAGTGAGGCCGGTTTGAGCCGTGTGGCTGTGGGAGATTTCGCCTGGTACGACCAGGTTCTGAATCACTCCCTGATGTTTGGTGTGGTCGGTCAGCGTTTTGCAGAGGGAGCGGCAGACAACAAGCTGGACCAGTACTTCCGCTTGGCCCGTGGTCGCGCTCCATCGGGACAGCCGGTAGCGGCCAGTGCCATGACCAAGTGGTTTGATACCAACTATCACTACTTGGTCCCTGAACTCTCCAATGATCAGGCGTTCTCCCTGGATAGTGAGTGGTTACTTGACGAGGTGCGGGAAGCCCAATCCCTGGGCTACAAAGCCAAGCCGGTGGTTATTGGACCACTCACTTACTTATGGCTGGGGCGAGGTGTGGATAGCCCTCTGGATTTAGTGTCAAAACTCCTGCCTTGCTATGCCGAGTTGCTGTCTCAGCTCGCTGACCTCGGAGTTGAATGGGTGCAGTTGGATGAACCCATACTAGGCCTGGATCTGCCGGATGAATGGCGTGGGGCTTTTGATAGCACCTACCAGCAGATTGCGGCAGTAGCCCTGGGGGTGAATACACTGCTGGCTACCTATTTCTCACCTTTGCGCGAGAATTTGGAGCTGGTATTTTCCCTCCCGGTGCCTGGGGTACATATTGACTGTGTACGCGCACCTGAAGAACTTGAAGCTGCGGCCCAGCTGGCAGGTAAAAACAAGGTTCTGTCTGCGGGTGTGATTAATGGGCGAAATGTGTGGCGAGCAGACCTCAACCGCTGGCAGGGCACTTTGCAGCCTTTGGCGAAACAGTTGGGAGATCGCCTGTGGCTATCAGCCAGTTGCTCCCTGCTCCATAGCCCTGTGGATCTGGAAACAGAGATCAAGCTGCCCAGTGAGCAAAAACAGAAGCTCGCTTACAGCCGCCAGAAACTTCAGGAGTTGGCTCAATTACAGCAGCTGCTCAATGAGGACACAGAGATCCCTGTCTCAGGCGGAGAGAGTGGTGTAGCCGAGGGCTCCATTGCTGATCAATTACGGGATACCTGGCGTCAACAGTGCTTTCAGGATCGCTCTTTAGTACAGGCCAAGCGTTGGAAATTACCACTGCTGCCCACCACCACAATAGGCTCATTCCCACAGACGGATCTTTTGCGCGGTGTGCGCCGCAAGTACCGCAATAGCGAAATTTCTGAAGCGGATTATTTAGAACATCTACGCGCTGAAATTGCCGAAGCTATCCGTCGTCAAGAAATACTCGGTCTGGATGTACTGGTGCATGGTGAGGCTGAGCGCAACGATATGGTGGAATATTTCGGGGAGCAACTGGATGGTTTTGTACACACCGGTAATGGCTGGGTGCAAAGTTATGGCTCTCGCTGTGTGAAACCCCCGATTATTTTTGGTGATATCTCCCGACCTAACGCTATGACAGTAGAGTGGAGCAGCTATGCCCAGAGCCTTACTAATAAGCCGGTAAAAGGTATGCTCACCGGCCCGGTCACAATTCTCAACTGGTCCTTCCCGAGGGAAGACATCCACCGCAGTGAGAGCTGTCTACAAATTGCCAAGGCATTGCGGGAAGAGGTGTTGGATCTTGAGGCGGCCGGTATCGGGATTATCCAGATTGATGAACCGGCTTTGCGTGAGGGAGTTCCCCTTCGAGAGTCTGAGCACCAGGATTATTTTGCCTGGGCGGTAGGGTGTTTCCGCTACACCTGTAGCGAAGTAAAAGCGGAAACCCAGATCCACACCCATATGTGCTACAGCAATTTCAATGCAATTATGGATGCCATTGTTTCCCTTGATGCGGATGTAATTACTATTGAATCTGCTCGCTCCGACTTGCGCCTACTCAGCGCGTTTGCCGACAAGGCCGATGGTTACCCCAATGAAATTGGACCTGGCGTTTACGATATTCACTCACCCAATGTGCCGGAAAGGGGGGAGTTGGTAGAGCGACTTAAGAAAATTGCACAAGTGGTGCCGGTTGAAAGACTTTGGGTAAATCCGGACTGTGGCCTTAAAACCCGTAACTGGGCTGAGGTCGGGTCATCCTTACTGAATATGGTAGAGGCTGCGCGCACTGTGCGCACAGAACTGGCCTAGCCAATTTATAAATAAAAAAACCGGCAATCATTTGGATTGCCGGTTTTTTCTTTTCTGTTTTTTTCGCTTCTGTTTTTTTCGTTTACTGGGACTTGGTGGCTACTGTAGTAGTGTTATTTAATTCAAATGGCACTGAAGGGTGGAAAGGTTTAATACCCAAAGCCGTGTAAAGCTCATCCGGGCGATACATATTCTGCCCCTCGAGCACCAGTGCGGTGCGACGCAGCGCGGTAATATCCTCGAGAGGATTTCCCTCCAGTAAAACCAGGTCTGCATTTTTCCCCACCGCAATACTGCCAGTGTACTCATCGGCCCCCATAACCTGAGCCGGTACCAGGGTGGCCGTGCGCAGCACATCAATATTGGGAATACCGGCTTTGGCATAGAGCTCCAGTTCACGTAACAGGGTAAATCCGGGGATGCCATCGGAGCCCGCGACCATAGTGACCTTGTGCTCGTGTAGTTTGAGCATCATCGCCAGCAGGGCTTCCGCTGAAAGGTCGTAGTCATCCCGGTGTTCCGGCTTCACATCCAGTTCGGCCCCAACAAAGGCGCGCTGGATATTGACTGGAAGGTGGTCGGTAATATCGGCAAACTCAGGATCTACTTTGCCCGGCTGGCGCAGTAACATCGAACTGAATACGGTGGTGGTTGCGTCTACGACAGTGCCTTTCTTGGCTAGCTTATCCAGGAAAGTAGCCACTTCTTTGCTATCCAGATCCAGCTCGTGGGCGTGCTCTCCGATTTCTGTAAAGCGCAGTCTTTTACGGGTATCTATTTTGCCCATAAAATTCAGAAATAGCATATTGATATGCTGAATTTCATCAAAGCCCGCGTCCACTGCCTCTTCGGCGGTCATAAATGCAGGAATATGACCGGACAAACGCATACCATTTTCATGGATATGCTTGGCTAAGGGAGCGATCCACTCGGGCTCCATCGAGCTGTAAGTTTTAATTTGCTGATAACCGCGATCGGCATACCACTCGACAATATCCTTGGCTTCTTCCAGGCTGTCCGCAGTCTTGCCCATTCGCATGGCATTTTCGCTTTCCCGGTCCATAAAGCCCGCACGGAAAAGGTCGCCGCCAATGATTTGCTCTGACTCAAACATGCCTTCAATACGCATGATACTTTCATGGGTATTACCGATGTCGCGAACATTGACAATGCCAGCGGCCATATTCAGAACACCATCGGTAGGGGATAAGTGGGCGTGCATATCCCAGAGGCCGGGGATCAGCGTATGGTTACGGGCATCAATGGTGGTTGCCCCGTTGGCTTTGATCGGTTTTTTACTGATTTTTGCGATCTTTCCATCTTTGATCAGAACATGGTGCTTTCTCTGTAGTTTGCCAGATTCAACATCAACCAGGTTGACGTTGCTGATCAGGATGGGTTGTGTTGATGTGTGGGTATGTTTCTTGGCAATACCTTGCAGGTACTGGTCTGCGGCTGCGACTTGCCGGGTTTTCAGTTCTTCGAGGTGAGATTTATCCCAGCCTTTGCGCAGGATGGCGAACCATCCCCCCTCATCGGAGGCAAATAAATCCCCATTGTCATCATACCAGGCCAGATCTGGGGTAAAGCCCAGGCCGCTCACGCCGTAAAGGTGGACCGTTTTCTTTTTCTCGCCTTGTTGCAGGGTCACTTTATCAAGCTTATGGAGGCGTGCTTTTCCTTGCGGCAGTAAATCAATATTTTGATCTGCATCGGCAATTAGTGCTTTTACCAATTGCGCCTGTACAGCAAGGGTGCTGTTCTTGGGAATATAAAATTGGGCTTCGGAAGTTTTTGCGCTGCCATGTTCATCGGAACCTTTCCAGCGAGCGACACCATTTTCCAGGGAAAATTCTTCGCTGACTGGAGCACCAAATGGGCTGATCCCTTCAATGGATAATTGCTCGGGCATTGCCGCCTCACCGATAGTGAAGCTCTCCTTGAGGTTTAGGCGACGGTTATTCCAGCCGAGCTTTAATTCACCAGATACCTTTGTTCCATCCTGGTGAATGACTTCAGAGCCAGCAATGCCCTCTTTATCGTAAAAAATATACTCGATTGATTTTGCGTAAGCGCTATTGGCTGCGGCTAGAACTGTGGCTGCGATAAGCGTTGCCAGTGTTTTTTTTCTCATGAACTGTCCCTTTTCTTGTTGTAATACCGGTGATGGACTTTGGCTTTTTTTCGGTGAGGGGGCAAGCAGCTTAGGGGCGCAAGCGGCGAGAGGAAAAGCGGGAGCGGTAGGGCGTTCTTTAATGTTTTAACTTTCGGAGTAAGGTAAAGGTATTGCGAGAGCGCTTACTTGTAAGCACTCTCACAATATTGCTTTAGTCTATGAACTAAGGGGTGCGAGAAAGGTTTTCGTTGCCGGTTGCGTGTACGACAATATTGTCTTCAATACGGACGCCGCCGTAGGGGCGGAAGCTGTCGACCTTATCCCAGTTAACCTCGGCAGCGAGGTCTGAGTCTTTTAGCTCTCCCAATAGGGTATCGATAAAGTAGAGTCCAGGTTCGATGGTAAATACCTGGTTCTCCTCGATAGTTCGGCTGGTACGCAGGAACGGGTACTCGGCTGGTGGGGGTGTCATGCCTCCATTGGGGCCGGTCTGGTGACCACCGACATCGTGTACCTGGAGGCCGAGGAAGTGACCCAGGCCGTGTGGCAGGAAGGGGCAAGTTAAACCGGATTCCACGGCATTCTCGGCAGAGGTTTTGATAATGCCAAATTGGAGCAACAGCTCGCCTACGTTTAAGTGGCACTGGCGATGTAGTTCTGGGTAAGGCAGGCCAGGTTTGAGGCCGTCTACCAGCTGCAACTGCTTTTCATCCATGGCCGTTACCAGCTCTGCGAACTCATTATCGGCATAGGCGTAGGTGCGAGTGATATCAGAGCAGTAGCCATTGCAGTCAGCACCCGCATCGATCAGGAAGCTTTTCAGCTGCGGCTCAGGCAGGCGCTCAGTAGACAGGTGAGTGTAGTGCAGGATTGCGGCGTGTTCATTCAGGGCAACAATGTTGCCGTAGGGCATACGGTTCTCGCCCTGGCCAGCAGCGCCCAGGTAGGCCTGATTGATCTCAAATTCACTGGCGCCACTGCGGAAAGCCTGTTCGGCGGCGCGGTGCCCATTGACCGCAATACGGTTCGCTTCACGCAGGCAGGCGACCTCATAAGGCGTTTTATAAGCGCGGGCCCAGTGCAAGCGGTTGATCAGAAGCTCCGGATTTTCCTCCCCCAGTGACCAGCCTTGCAGCTTGTCGCTCTCACCGATAAAAGCGGCATTCTCTGGGCTCAGGAACGCCTGGGCATCGGCCGGCTTGCTCAGTAGCTCGATATCGTAGAAATCGCTCCAGAAGGTCTGGGGTGCCGGCGGTACATAGTGCCAAAAGTCTACTGGGCGGTAGAACAAAAGCTTTGGCTTTTGTCCGCGCTGATAGATAACCCAGCTGTGGGGGTTGTCGGTAATGGGAACCAGTGCCTTAAAGTGGGGATTCACCTTAAACGGGTAATAGTTATCGTCTAGAAACTGCACCCTGGGAGCGCCACTGAATACGTTGAGGGTATCAAACCCGCTCTGCTCGAGGATTTCGTCGTAGCGGCGGCACAGGGTGGCCATATGATCGGCGTAAAGGTTTTTATCCATGTTCTCCCCGGAATGGATCGCTGAATCGTAAAGTCGGCATAGTGTATAGTCTGGACTCTGGATATTTGGCCTGAAATTTGACCATGGAAAAGAAGATACTGCTGACCGACTGCCCCGATGATAAGGGCCTGATCGCAAAGATTACCAATATTTGCTACAAGCACCAGCTGAACATCATCAAAAATGATGAGTTCGTGGACCGGGTTGAGGGGCGCTTCTTTATGCGCACTGCCCTGGAGGGTATCTTTAACGATGCCACCTTCCTGGAAGATCTGGATATGACACTGCCCCAGGGGGCAGAGCGTCGCTTGGTATCCATAGAGCGGAAGAAACGCCTGGTGCTGATGGTTACCCGCGAGCCCCACTGCCTGGGGGATATCCTGATGAAGTGCTATTCCGGCGCTATGGATGTGGAGATCGCGGCTGTTATCGGCAATCACCCGGATCTGGAGGGGCTGGTACAGAAGTTTGATATTCCTTTCCACTGTATTTCTGCAGAGGGGATGGAGCGCGAAGCTCACGAGCAGCAAGTGGCCACCTTAGTAGATGAGTACAACCCGGATTATTTGGTGCTGGCCAAGTATATGCGCGTGCTGACCCCTGATTTTGTTGCTCGCTATAGTGGACGCATTATCAACATCCACCATTCTTTCCTTCCTGCATTTATTGGCGCCAAGCCCTATCAGCAGGCCTACGAGCGTGGAGTAAAAATTATTGGAGCCACAGCGCACTTTGTTACCGATGATCTGGATGAAGGGCCGATCATTGAACAGGATGTAATACATGTGGATCATGCCTATTCTGCAGAAACCATGGCGGATGCAGGTAGGGATGTTGAAAAATTGGTTTTGACTCGAGCGCTGCAACTAGTTTTACAGGAACGAGTGTTTATACACGGAAATAAAACAGTGGTATTTAAATAGAAACGCAGTAAACAATACTAACTTTGCGCTCGATGTAGTAAAGCAGGTTAGTGTTTAGAGAGGATTTTGAGTGAATAATAAAAATATTAGCAGTTTTCAGGCCCGTTTATTTATTGCCGCTAGCCTAGCGTTACCTATTTTTCTCAGTGCCTGTTCCAGCAACAAGCCGATTCCCGGAATGAAAGAGTCGTTTGTAACTGAGATTGCTCAAAATGGAGCTAAGCGTTTTACATTTACTCTTGAGAAGGATCGACAGGATCTTCCTCCCCCAGTCTCAAACCAGCCTAGTTCTCAACGTCGAATGCAGCGGGATACTATCGGTTTGGGAGGCCGTTCAAGTGACCGTGTAGAGCGTTATTTAGATTGGGCTCTCGAACAAAAGATGTTGGAAAGCGGTTTCTGTGAGCGTGGCTATTTTGAAATTGAACGGGTTATTTCCGCATATGGTGGTGAGGTGCGGGGAGAGTGCCGAGAAGGCGCTTTTTAGTGCCTTTTCTGCTTGCTGGATCTGTACAGTAATAAAAGGGACTCTTTACCAGCTATTGTAGATAATAATAATGAAGTCTGAATCAATATTGGAAATGGTGTCTACCCAGCAGATTATTGCGGTTTTTGATTTAATATCAGATATTATTTTTTGGGTAAAAGATGATTCTGGTTACGTAGTACATTGTAACCGAGAGTTTATTGAGCATGTTGGATGCAAGTCCCTTAATCAGGTTGTGGGCCGCTCTGATATGGATTTTTCTCCCTCTTATCTCGCAAAAAACTATATGCGTGATGACCAAAGAGTGATGGAGGGCGAAACGATTACAGATCGACTGGAGTTGAATATAGGGAAAAGTGGAGAGTTGGTTTGGTTTACGACATCCAAGCGCCCACTAAAGAATTCCACTGGAAAAATTATTGGTACCTATGGCGTAGCTCGCGACCTTAATGAAACGGTCAAAACGCTCTCCAGAATGGATAAGCTGAAAAAGCCTGTTGAATATATTAAAAATAATTACAGTCAGCCGATTACTGTCGAACAGCTAGCAGAGGTAGCCAGTTTGTCTGTTAGCGCCCTTGAGAGGCGATTTAAAAAGTATTTGGAGAAAACTCCAATGCAGTTTGTCAGAGAGGTTAGGTTAGAGAACTCCCGTCGTATGCTGGTGGACACTCAGCGGCCAATTTCTGAAATCGCATACCGTGTCGGATTTCCATCTCACAGTTACTTCAGTAGACATTTCAAGACCATGTTTGGGCAGCTTCCCGCTATTTATAGAGAAGAAGTTCAGTCTCAACTTTGAATGCGATAGGCCATTCCTGAACTACTTAGAGATGGATAATCAATAGAAGTTTTTTGTTGAAATGGTTTGGTGCTGGCTTTCTTCTCTTTAAAAATAGTTTATCTATTTGTTGAATATCATGTAAATCCATAATCGAATTTTGGCCTTTCATACCTTCTTATACCTTTCCCTTAGTGTTCTCCAAAAATCCAAACGCCGATTTTGTTCTATTCCTGTCTCAGTTTCTATTACCCCCTTATCCCGTTTTTTTCTTAGGGTTTTAGTGCTCAACAAGTGGACTGTCATTACGGGGTTTAGGGTCCCCTGACGGTTTCTCGCCCCTCTCCAATTTGGAGAGGGGCTCTTTTAAAAAACTTATAAGAAAAGAAAGTTGGGATACTATGAAAACAGTCAAGAATAATAGACGAACCATGGTCAAAATCTGGAGCCGAGAGATTAAGCAGAAATCGCTAGTCTCCGCTATTTCATTAGCCATTAGTAGCGTGGCGATTGCTGATGATATCTCTGAGAAAGACAAACCGATGGATCATATTGAGGTAATCGGAATTCTTGAGAGTAATACCAGAAACCTGGAAATTAAGCGGGATTCTAATGCTATTGTAGACGCGATAACCGCCGAGGATGTGGGCAAGTTCCCGGATAAGAATGTTGCAGACTCTCTTCAGCGCGTGCCAGGGATCACAATTACACGCAGTGGTGGAGAGGGTAGTCGAGTCAGTATTCGTGGCACCAGTGCCGAGTGGACCTTGACTAAGTTAAATGGAAACTACATTGCAACCTCTGATGGAGAAGCGCCATCTCGAAGCTTTAATTACACTTTGCTGCCATCCAACATGATTAGCAAAGTAGAAGTTTACAAAAGCCCGGAAGCTAGAATTGATGAAGGAGGAATTGGCGGAACGGTTATTCTACACAGTCGTAAGCCTCTGGAAATGGATTCTGGTGAGGGTGTTATAACTACTGAAACCACTTACTCAGATACTAATGAGCAGTGGGAACCTCAATATAGTGCTTTTTACTCCTGGAAAAATGAGAGTGAAACCTTCGGTATCCTGGCTGGCTATACCAAGCAGGACAGAACCGTAACCTCAATTGAAAACTACGCGAGTCATTGGCGATTCCATTCAGATACGGTTGAAGGTGCTGAGCGTCCGGCAATTGTTGACCAGGAAACTGGTGAAGTTTACAACAATGTTTGGGCGCCCAGAGCTATGGGTATTGGTAATCATGAGCAGGATAGGGCCAGGGATGGTTATCAAATTACCACTCAATGGCGGCCAACTGAGCGCTTGGAATTTGCTCTGAACTATTTCGGTTCCCAGTTGGGATACGATACCCGTAGTCAGAATCTCACCTTAGCAGAATGGAATGATAACCATAACCCCTACTTTGGCGTTGAGCTGGAAGGGGATACCGTAGTTACCTATGGCAACGGTGATAACGGTTTGCTAAATGCTGATAACTGGGGTGATGCTGATGTCAATGGTGGTGTTGAGGTAGAGCGAGGTTTAATGTCTCCGCAATTGACCGGGCAGGATAGCTACGGTGAATCAGAATCTCATACATTCGACCTCGAAATTCTGTATGAAGGTGATTCTTACACAGCAGCAGTGAATATTGGGCGCAGCTCTGCAAAAGGAGGTGTCTCCGAAAGAATCATGGCAAATATGGATGCACGTTATGGTTCCGTAAATAGTTGGCTGTGGTCTATTGCCGACGGGGAACCTAGCTACGAAATCTCTACAGATCTCACCTCGGATCAGGAGGCCTATCCATACTATGACTGGTTTAGTTCTGACGCTACCCAAAATCGGGATAGGGAAGATTATTATCAGCTTGACCTGGGATTTGATACCAATTGGGGAGTAGTTAACAAAATCTATGTCGGTACTAAATACCGAGATCATGAAGCCAAGTCCCTAAGAGATACTTTCCTGTGGGATGACGGTATTTCGGATAACGGTGGTTATCGTGGGTGGTTGTCGGGTACCGAATGGTTCCACAACCCGGATTTTCATCCAGACACTTCAATCTTACTTGGCGGCAGCGTAATCGATAATAGCGCAGGCGATACCGGGGCTATTAACTATCTGCCTTTTGATATAGATGCGCTTAAAGCCTACGTTAGTGATAATTTTACCCGGACTGTAGTTCCTGTCTTATCCGGTACCTATACCATCGAGGAAAAAATATTTTCACTTTACGCACAGGCAGATTTTGAATGGGAAGCCTTCCGGGGTAACTTTGGTGTCCGCTATGTTAATACCGACTTAACTACCTCGACGTACGATGACATCATTGGTCAAGAGACAGATATCACCAATGCAAATAATCGAAGTGCTGACAGTGAAAACTTCCTACCAAGTTTGAATATTGCCTGGGATCTAACTGATGACCTTGTAATACGATTTGCTGCAGCAAAAACCATGTCTCGAGTTAGTTATGCTGATTTGGGGCAGGCTGAGTCTTATGGCCCCCCTGTAAATATTAACTCGCCGGATTCTTGGACCGGCCGTGGGACTGGCACTTCAGCAAATACTGGGCTAGAAGCGATGCTCTCCAATCAATTCGACCTGGGAATTGAATGGTATTACTTTGATGCTTCCGCACTTGGGGCAACATTATTTAGTAAGGATATCAGCAACCTTCCTATAACCACAACTGAAGTTGTATTACGTGAGCACAATTGCTGCAATGGACCCATTGAAGTCGACATGACCACAAAAACGGGTGGTGCTGAGGCAACTTCAAGAGGCGTTGAGCTGTTTGCACAACACGCGTTCGAAAGTGGTTTTGGTGTAATGGCAAATTATACCTACACCGACACCAGTACTTCAGGGGTGTTTGTTAATGGTGAAGAAACTGAGGCAGAAATTCCTGGAACGGCTAAGCACCAGTACAATCTTTCCGGTTATTATGAAAATGATTTGTACAGTGTGCGAGCATCTTATAACTGGAAAGATGATCGAGCTGGGGGGCTTCACCAAGGGTATAATTTATACGATAAAGCTTATGGGCAGCTTGATCTTAATGTCAGCTTTACCTTCAATGAAAACCTCAATTTCACGGCATCTATCATTAATTTAACGGAGGAAAAGGCAGAGGGGTTCTGGAAGCAGGAAAACAGAATGACTTATTATAATTACTCTGGGCGCAGACTATATATTGGTGCAAACTATAAATTCTAATACCTCGTTGATCGTAGTATTGGGTGTAGAGTGTAAGCTCTACACCATTTTTTTTGATTATCGATATTAGATTACAGAATTTACATAACTACATAATAAAAATGAGCATAAATATGAAACAATCGACATGTAGAGCAGTGCAGGCTGCTTGTGCCACCATTTTATTTCAGACTGGTGCATACGCAGATATTGAAGTGGTTAATTCGGTTGACTGTCCCTCGGACACTACAGCAGTAAGCTATTCTGAAGCGCTTAATTATCCTAATGAATTTTGTGATCTTCTCAGTAATGGTGATTTGGTTGGTTTATCAGACGGGTCCTCAATAGAACATCTGGGAAATAATTGCCAATTGACGAGTAATGAAAGTCGCCAATTATCCATGACATTGTGTAAATCCGAACCTTCAGCGCCTCAAGTTGTTAGTGGAAGCAGCTGTGCATCTGATGCAAGCCCGGTCACCTATCTTGAGGCTCAAATCTATAAGGATGAGCTGTGTTCCGTCCTGGGGGACTGGGAAATTGCAAATCTTGCCGATAATGCCTCCATGGATGGCAGCGGGTATGGGTGTGGTTCACGTAAGAATGAAATCCGTGAGCTGGGCTCAACTCTGTGTAAATCTGATACTCCTCAGGAAAGTGTGTTAGCTCCTAAAGTTGCTTACGTAGAAGTTAATAGTAATAACCTGGGCAATGCGGGCTGCTTTACAGAGAGCGATGGCAGCCAGTTGTTTGATATAGCTGTGATCTTCGCGGCAAATATTAATTACGATGGTCAGAAAGCTGTACTGCATTTTAATGACCAAGTGTCAGACTTGCTCAATAACAATTTGAGTACAGTACAAGACTTGCAAGACAAGGGTACGAAAGTGGTGCTCAGCGTTCTCGGAAATCACCAAAATGCAGGTTGGTCTTGTTTTGCCGATGAGCAATCCGCTGATGACTTTGCTCAGCAGTTGAAAGATGCAGTGGATCAATATGGTCTGGATGGTATTGATATTGATGATGAGTACTCACAGTGCGGCCAAACCTATTCTGACTCCCTGGTAAAAGTGACTAGTGCATTGCGAGAGAAAATTCCGAATAAAATCATTTCTAAAGCGCTCTGGAGTGATGCCGATGCTTTTCAGGCTGAATGGAATGGCAAGAAACTGGGCGATCAACTAACTTATGGCTGGGAGATGAGCTATTGGTTGGGCTCAAGTTGTACTTCAAGAATCCAGAAGTATATCAATCTGGGTGTTGATAAGTCTAAGCTGGGTGTTGGCGCTTCTACTGTGTTGAATAGTGCTTCTGCAGCGAGCGCTTTAGCATCATGTAATGAGAATAATAACCTTGGTGGCGGTACTATGATATTTAATGTGACTAAAGATTCTAGCAGTTACCTTTCTACAATATGGCCAGGTACTTCAGCACTTCCTAATTGCCTAAAGTAGTTCAAAAATATTGATAGTTGTGATTAATTAATTTTTTTTAGTAAATCTATTTCGGAGTGGATTGTAAACACTCCGAAATACAATCCTTATACTCGTTTCCTAAGGCGCGATTTCTGGTTCTTACTGGATGCACCTGTATTATTCTTTAATAAAGCCCTTTTTAAAGAAGGCCTCATTGGGGTGTGGCTTTTTCTTTGCCATTGCTTCCATATGAGCTTTCTGTTCTGCTTTCGCTTGGTTTCTCTTTTTCCTACAGGGACGACAGCGAATCGCAGAAGTCTCAAAGTCTCCTTTGACGATTTCATACCACCATTTTTGTTGCTTTGCCGTCCATACTTCATCTGAGCCACAATCTTTACATTGAAATTCTCGATCCAAGTAGTAGAGAGGAATGTCAAGGTAGTAAGAGTGGTGCACAATTGTTGCTCTATCTACCGCAATAGCCCAGTCGGGAATGGGGCCACTGAACTGATCAAGGATCTTGCCTCTATTTAACTTCTCTATTCTTTTTCTTCGAGCTTGCTTAATTTCGGTTCTTCTTTGTTTGCCGCTTTTCATTGGGTGTTCCTTACCATTGATTGAGAGGGAAAATGGGGGGCTTTGAAAGTGGTCGAAATTTAATTAAGCCCAATAAAAACGAAAAAAGCGGGCCTTAAGCCCGCTGCCAATCCGTTAAAAGTAATTAATGAGCTCACTTATGAGCTGTTATTGATTGTCAGGAAAATTCTCACGGCTCCTTATTTTTAAGTTTTTTATGGGTTAAGTAACAATATATATTCCTGTAATTTTCTGCGTATAAATATACCACTTGGCCGAGCTTTGTGAGCAATAGACATAAGCCGATAGGCTTCTTCCATGTCCGTTTTTTCCAGGGATGTGGCAGTATCTCTAATCCTGTCTATTAATATATTGTTGTTTTCGCATAACTGGAGTAAATGATTATTTTCTAGGTTGAGTAGGGTTTTCTTGTGGGAGATTCTTAAAGTCTCTTTCCACTCTAAGTAGCTTATGGAGTTTCTACCAGAGAAAATATTCTGGAACGCAGAGAGAGTATGTTCATCTAATTTCCTGGATTCAAAACGAGAGTGGATGTAATTAATAAAGAAGGGCACATCATTTTCTGCATTTGGAGTGTTTACTAGATATCGCTCTGCATTTCCAGTTAAAATTAAATCAGGGGAAAGAGAGCTTGCTACATCTGGAAGTATATATGGTGATCTTAAATAGATTATTTCTTCAAATATATGAGATAGCCATTTCAAGCAACTTTGAAAATAACTGTCGCCAAATAGTAATATACGTTTTTTAATGGGGGCTGTTTGGTTTATTGTTAGAAATATCCCCCCTGTGTTTCCCTGCAGAGCCTTTGATAGGTTAAATCGGTCTAATTCTGGTTTTATTTCGGTGAAGCAATCAAATGAAAGAAGGTCTATAGGTGCGTCTCCTCGCATTTTCCCTAGGTCCCCCTGTTTTGCTCGATTTTTGTTTTGTAGGTGAACTTATGCAGGTCGATACCGAGACCGTGGAGTACTTCTTGCATAATCTTATATTGGCCCAAGAAAGAGCAGTGGGAATCATTTTTGAAGTAATCGATTGGCTCAACGATATTTCCGGGGTAGTAAACAGATTTTCGAGTGTGCTTTTTTCCATAGATTGGGGTTATTTTTAGACCTTCCTGAAGAAATATATCCTGGTAGGCAATGGCTTTGGCGGGAAAGATAACATGTCGATAAGGTATGTTTCTCTTGTAACAGTAGTCTCTGTTTCTATCTATATTTAGGTTGAAGTTGTTTATAGTTTTATCGCTAAGTGTTCGCTCGCCTAGAAGATATGCAAATTGATTTTGGGATTTACCTTTCTGTCGTAAGAAAAGTGTACCATCGTCCAGGTTGAAAGTTCCATTCTTAAGATTGAATCTTCGATCTAAGGAACCTCTGAATAATTCCAAGCCAATATTGGTAATATTCACCTACCCATCAAGACTACGATGAATTATGCACCAAGTCACCTTTGCCGAAGCAGAATATAAGCTAAAGCGCCGTATAACTCGCCGAGAGAAGTTTCTTTCTCAAATGGAAGCCCTCATCCCATGGCAGCGACTAGAAGCTCAGATCACTCCTTGCTATCCACAAGGCAAACGTGGCCGACAGCCATATCCATTGAGTGTCATGCTCCGTATTCATTGCATGCAGCTATTTTATAATCTCAGTGATCCCGCTATGGAGGATGCACTGTATGAAATTGAATCCATGCGTAGTTTTGCTGGATTGACTTTGAGCGGCCCAATTCCCGATGAAACAACGATTCTTAACTTTCGCCACTTACTGGAGCTCAATCAGCTAGGTGCAGCTCTTTTTGATGAAATCAACAAGCATCTTGCTGAGAATGGCATGGTACTGCGTGAAGGTACGATTGTAGATGCCACTATTATCTCTGCGCCAACTTCAACCAAGAATAAAAAGAAAAAACGTGATCCAGAAATGCATCAAACAAAGAAAGGCAATCAGTGGCATTTTGGAATGAAAATGCATATCGGGGTTGATGATGTGCTCGGAGTAATACATAGCATAGATACAACAGCAGCGAATTCGCATGATGTCACAACTACAGAGCGAGTTCTCCACGGGGAGGAGAAAAGAATCTGGGGAGACTCTGGGTACATTGGTGCGGAGAAACGTGAAGAGTTGAAAGAGCGGGAGGCGGATTGGTATATAGCAATGAAGCCGAGCAAGCTAAAAACTCTTCCAGGGCGTGATGCACTTCGTAAAGCGGAAAAGATCAAGGCGCAGATAAGAGCGAAGGTCGAGCACCCCTTCCGCTACATCAAACGGGTATTTGGTTATGACAAGGTCCGCTATCGGGGACTGGTAAAAAATACTGAGAGGCTGTGCTTACTGGCAGGCTTTACCAACTTAATAATAGGGAGAAAATACTTGGCTGCCTAGGGGTGGTTCGCCTGAAATCCACCTATTGAGGGTTTCAGATGAAAAATTAGTGGACTATTACGCGCAAATTACGCGTTTGTGCGTAATAAAGTGAATTTTTCAAGCAGCTCAGCTTAATTCTGGAAAAATGCTTCGTTGATCAGAGGGTCCCTAATTTATCAAGTGGTTTCATTTTTGCTCCATATAGGCTTAATTCACAGTTGAGTTATTTTAAAATGAATTTATTAGATTAGCGATAGTAAAATTTATCATGCTTTAGCTTTCATTGTTTTAGCTAATTTCCATCCTTGTTAATTCATATAAACTTGTATGTAAATACAGTTGTTTGGTCGATTCATAAGGGAATAGATCATGGCTCGTAATAAGGTGCAGTTCCAGAAAGGCATTAGTTTGACTCAATTCCTCCAAGAATGTGATACCGATGAGCAGTGTTTCGAGGCTCTCTGCCAGTGGTGTTGGCCAAAAGGGTTTTCTTGTCCTCACTGTGGGTATGACAAGTATTGTGATATATCTAACCGAAAGCTCACATAATGTAATCCCTAGATTCCCACAATAACCGACATGCATTGCGATAGCGAAGGAGGCCAGCTGGCTGTAGGCTAGTCAGCTCCCACACAAACAAGCCATGAATTTCATGGGAACCTATATCAACCAGCTTACCCTGAAAGAACGATACCAGATCGAAGTCCTCAATGGACAGGGCTATTCGGCTCGAGCCATTGCACTACAGCTCAATCGCTTTCATCCTTACTGTACTGAAAGCGTTGATCGTCAGGTGCTGCAGAGGCGATATGGGGCCCGTAAGTACACCTAGTTTGATTTCGTCATGAAGGTGCAAATCGACCATCAGCTAAAAAATGCTAGCCCCGAACAAGTTGCTGGTCGGATGAAACTTGAGAAATGTGAGAGAACGGTCTGTTGTTCTACTATTTATCGCTGGATAGCTTAGCTTGGTTGGAGGCTGCGGCTTCCACGAAAAGACAAAGTCTACCGAAGGCGTACAGGCTCTGAAGCAGGGGCAAAGCTCATTCCGGAGCGTATTGATATTGAAGAATGGCCTACGATTGTTGATGGAAACACCGAGCTCGGCCACAGGGAGGGCGATACGGTTTATGGCCAGGATGGCTATCTTGTGACTTTAGTTGAGCGAGTCTTTAAGTTGTTGCTCACTCGTTGCGTGTCCAACAAGAGTAAGAAGACATTAAGTCGGGCAATTAAGAAGATGCTGAAGCCGTATCAGGCAATATGTAAAACGATAACCTTCGATAGCGGAGGGGAGTTTGCTGGTCATCAAGCGATTACACAGAAACTGGGGTGCAAAATATATTTTGCAAAGCCTTATCATTCTTGGGGGCGTGGATTAAACGAAAATACGAATGGTCTACTGAGACGTTTCTTCCCGAAGGGTATGAAGATTGGTAAGATACCCCAAAGCCGTATTGACGAAGCAGTGTTCCGAATAAACACTCGTCCAAGAAAGATTCTAAATTACTTGAGCCCACTAGAATTTCTAGCAGGCAGGCGTGTGTCACTTATGTTGGCAATCTAGGATCGATGTCGGCGTCAGACATCGATCACTTCCCGTATGATCTTCGATTCTACCAAGTTGCCCCTTGTTACTTGAGATTTTTTTTCGTCACCCAGGATAAGAAAGGCATCTCTTGTATAGAGTTGTTACGTCACTTGGGTATCTCATACAACGCAACTTGGCGCATGAAGCGCAAACTCATGCAGGTGATGATGGAGCAAGACCGCCAATATAAGCTGTTTGGCTTCGTTGAGCTGGATGATGTTTATTTCAGGGGGGGGGGAGCGTACAGAATGCAAATCTGGCCGTGGAGCTAAAGTTAACCCCCTGTTGTGGCTGCGGTTGAAACCACCAAGGAAGGGCGATCAAGACGTATCAAGCTCCCTATTGTCAAGGGTTTCAGGAGCAGTGAGATTTCTGCATGGAGCAAAAAACACCTCTGTAACGGCAGCACAGTGATTTCTGGCGGTCTTGCGTGCTTCAATGCCGTTATAACTGCTGGATGTGCACATGACAAGATTGCTTGTGGTGGCGGTCGGAATTCTGTTGAGGGCCTGAATTTTATTGGGTGAATACGGTTCTCGGTGATTTATAGAGTGCAATACGTAGCACCTATAATGCAATTAAACCGAAGTAAGTACAGAGTTATTTGGCTGAATTCAATTACCGGTTTAATTGGAGATTCGATATGTCAGCACTTATTCCCCGACTTGTCTTTGTCTCACTTCGGACACCACCGATGCCAGAACGGTTGTTAAGAATTAGCTTAGCATAGGTGTTAATTAGCTTATTTTATGAGAGGGTAAGTTAATTTGTTACAACTGAGTTGTCAGATTAATTGTCTGGTTAGTTTTTGCTATGATTTAGTAAAGGTACGCAGGGGGGTAATGGGTATAAGTGGCTGGTATCTTAGGCTTGTAGCTGGTTCCTTATCGATAAGGTTAGCAGTCGGCCAAACTTAGCACTCTTGCCACCACGCCGCCGGGCATGCAGCAGCTGTGAGTCCAAGTACGCTCATTCCGTGCTTATGAGTCTGAAGGGTGGTGGACAGATAATTGTACTACCGAAGGTTTTGCCCTCGGTTTCGTAGGAATTTTTTAGCAGCGTCTCGATATGTTGTGGTCAATTCCAACCGAACACCTCATTAAGCACATTTCTCAAATTCGATAGGGGTTACATCCTCCAGCGTTGTATGTATTCTGCGTGTGTGGTAATAAGCGATATAGGCTCTTACATCGATTATCGCATTCTCCCTTGTTGTTATAGAGATTTTCTGTTAGCCACTCCCGTTTCAGGCTGCTAAAAACGTTCAGTCGGAGCGTTGTCCCAACAATTTTCTTAGCGGTTCATTGAGAATAACATCTCATGTCGCTTCAACAGTGCTTGGTAGGTATGGCTGGCATACTGGTTGCCTCGATCAGAGCGGTGAAAAGACCTTTTGGTGGCGTAGGCAAATTGACAGCTATTAGCAATGCACGGTTTTCCAAGGCCGTTTCCATCTGGCGATCTAGATGCAAACCAACAATCCGGTGTGAATAGAGACCAATCACTAGCGCCAAGTATAACCAGCCTTGCACAGTCCAGATATACGCAATATCAGTAGTTCAAACTTGATTTTTAACACTCAGTGATAATTCCCTATTCAGAAGGTTTTGCACAATCAGAAGTTGGTGTTTTGTTATCTGTCGTCAGTGTAAATCGCTTCTTGAATTCTACTGCCAAACCTAGCTTTTTCATGATACTGTGAACTCGATAGCGGACAATTGAAAGGGCTTCCATGTACCGATAGAAAGTGTCTCTGGATACACTCAGTAGTTTGAAAACTTTGAAGCTCTTCTGCCAAATTTAGCAGTCCAGTTTTTTGTTAGATGATACGATCATTAGTATAGATTATGGAGTTTTTCGCTTTTAGGTATAGGTATATACATCAAAACTAGTTAAGAGGATGTATCAGATTTGGTCTGAATTAGTTCGCCAGAGGTCTATTTCGCGTATCCGCTTTATAGCTTTACGAGACATTAGTCAAAAAAAGGGGCGGTATGCCCCCTAATTAATCTCAAATACAGAGTAGTTTGAAATTAGAGTCAAACCATTAAAGTATATTTCAAATAAACGTTTAGTCTTTACATGGAATTTCTATACTTTTCGAGCTTGCTCTTGATAACCTCTCCTTCAGGCCGTATCGAGTGTGCAATCTCCATAAGCCCCAAAGAAGCTTTTAAATCTACAGTTTCCAATTTAATTGATGCATCCCTAAAAACATCTGCGTAATAATCGGGGAAGCCTGCATAGCGACCGGGTAATCCCGCATAGCCGATCATCAAGGACTGTATGATTTTAACAAAGCTATCAACTTGCTCCTTTCCCGCAGGCTCAGATTTCTCTGTGTTCCGCATCCGATACACAAAAATATCATCCTCAGACTTAAAAAATTCCTTATTTAACTGTCTATTACTTTCTTCAAAGGAGTAATAAATTTCATCATATTTTTCCTGGGAAACACGCTCTCCTTTACCTTTAAATTCCTGATAAATAATATCAAATACTTTTGCTCGAAGTGAGTTTGGGGTCCCATCGGCAAGATATCTAGGTGTAACCCTATTAACAGCTCTCCCCAAGGTCTGGCCAAGCTGAGTTAGAGATTCATTCTCCTTATCAACATCCTTTGATAATCCCTTTAATAGTTTTGGATCTAGTTGACAAAAAAAGTCATCAATAAGGTCGCTGTTAACAAAGAAGTCTCTAGAGAATATTCTAGGATTTATATTTTCCAATCCGAAAGCGCTTGCCCAGTTAGATAGCATGTCATAATAATTGTAGTATATATTAGATGGCTGACACTGGGCTAACATGAAATCTAAACTTTGGGAGTAACCAAACTTGATAGATGTTGAGTATAAAGATTCACAAACCGCAGATTGCTCTCTGAGGTAGCAAATGACAGAAATATCTGAAAAATATTCGGACATTAACTCAAGAGCTCTATTAACCTCCTCTTTTGTATTTACCCTTGAATGGAAGTGCTCACTTGAAATGATTACAGAGTGAACGTTTGCAGGCAGGTTGCTAAGTTCCTTGTCTAACTTTTCCTTTAGCGATTTTCGAAATATTATTTTTTCTTCAATTGTGGTAATGTTCCTAGCTCTAAAGAAGTCATCACTTTTCTCATCATTAACACAGTATGCAGGTAAGGCTCTGTTGTTTTTTACGCCGGCACATTGTAGAAAGTGGAATCCCCGCTCGCTCAAGAAGTTCTGATTTTTGAATAAAACCTCTTGTATAGTGGTTGTTCCAGTTTTCTCTGTTCCAATGTGCAGATATAACTTCATAAAACATCTCGCAATTTAATATATTAACTATAAAACGACTCTAGTGTAAGTGACCAATATAACCAATCAACTATCCTCAGAGCTCAATTAAGTTTTATGTAATCTAACCTCTTCAGGGGGCGCGATTGTACAATGTCCTTACTTATAAATTCTTGACCTATAAGGGAATCATTCCCAAAAGAGCTACTGATTACATCAATATTCGTATTCCTCATTCGGCAGGGGCTTATGGCTGATCGCTTAACTTTAATTAAGTAGCAGATTAGTTATTGATATTTCTTATTTAAGCTAATGCAGAGATACCCTCACTCTAGAATACAAGGCAACTATAGAAGTTCCAATGTGGACGTATAACGCAATAAGGCTGGCATGTCAACTCGGGTAAGGTGAGTGCACGTATTTAGGTGGAATCTTGTACGGACTTCTTTGGAAAAGCGCTCTTTATTGTAATCCGATGTAATTTTGACTAAAGGGCCAACTTGGTGGTGTTCAGTACGATAGATCATACGCTTTACCTTTTGGCGAAGCAGAATACAATCTAAAGTGCTTCATAACTCGCTGAGAAACGTTTCTTTCTCAGATGGGTATACTCATAACATAGCCTGGATTAGAAGCTCGAATTGAGTTTTAGTGCTCTTGAGGAGAGGCGTATTCATTGTATGGCTGCGATCCAACCTCAGGGTCCGGATGTGTTGGACGCGCTATATAAAGTTGAATCTATATGTAATTTCGCTGGATTGCCTTTGAATGGTCCGATCTTCACAAAACAACGATCCTTAACTTTCGTCACTTATTGGGGATTAACTAGCTGAGTGCGATTCTATTTGAGGATATCAATAAACAATTTCCTGAGAATGGTATGGCACTGCATGAAAGTGTTATTGTGGATGTGACTATTATTCAACCGGCGAACTAATGGCTTCTTAATGTGCACATTGAATTGATTCATGCTGGAGTAGGAAGCTGCGCACGCAGGTTTCTTCTGAACTAATCCGCCTAAGGTGCTTGTACAAGTCTCCACCATTTGCCTGATCTAAATAAATTAGTCGGTAGATCTACTCATGATGTAACGATATGCCTGCAAGTTTCTTTAAATAGCTTACAGTCTGTTGAGGGCTTAATTCTTTTCGAGTTGCACTTACTAGCGTATTAATTTTGTAAGCTAATATGCTTACCCTGGACGATATCCTCGCAGGCCTATATTACGTTGTAGCCTTCGACTGATCATTGGGGTTTTGCTATTGCTTTCTGAGAGTGTCCGTCGTTGGTGGGTAGGATCTTTTTGAGCAAGAAGTCGAGTCCAATGATTTTCGTTAACAAAGAAAAAGCGGGCATTAAGCCCGCTTTTAAATCCACCTGTGAGAGTGTTAGATCTTAATCAGCGTAGCTCTCAATCGGAGGGCAGGAACAAATCAGGTTGCGGTCGCCGTATACGTTGTCGATACGGTTGGCAGCGGGCCACACCTTGTGCTCTTTTAACCACGCCGCCGGGCGCGCAGCGATATCGCGGGAGTAGCTGTGGGTCCACTCTTCGCTCATCACGTCCTCAAGGGTGTGAGGGGCATTGTGCAGCGGATTGTCCTCTGGGGTGTATTTACCGCTGGTTACATCTTCCACTTCCTGGCGAATTGTTGCCATCGCTTCGATAAAGCGATCCAGCTCACCCTTGGACTCACTCTCGGTGGGCTCGATCATCAGGGTGCCGGCTACCGGGAAGGACATGGTGGGGGAGTGGAAACCAAAGTCCATCAGGCGCTTGGCGATATCCTCTTCAGTGATGCCGCTGGCCTCCTTGAGTGGGCGCAGGTCAACCAAGCATTCGTGGGCAACAAAGCCATTGGTGCCGGTGTAAAGCAGGGAGTAGTGTTCACCCAGTTTCTTGGCCACGTAGTTGGCGTTCAGGATTGCCATTTCGGTAGCTTGCTTCATGCCCTGCTTACCCATCATACGGATATACATCCAGCTGATCGGCAGAATGCTGGCGGAGCCCCAGGGAGCGGCGGAGATGGTGCCGTTATCCAGCTTGGTTTCCGGTACTTCAGTCACCGGGTGGGCCGCCAAGTAGGGCTTCAGATGTTCGCCAACAGCGATCGGACCCATACCGGGGCCGCCGCCACCGTGAGGAATACAGAAAGTTTTGTGCAGGTTCAGGTGGGATACGTCACCACCGAACTGGCCCGGAGCTGCGACGCCGATCAAGGCGTTCATGTTGGCACCGTCGATATAAACCTGGCCGCCAGCCTGGTGAACCAGATCGCAAACTTCGCGGATACCTTCCTCGAACACCCCGTGGGTGGACGGGTAGGTGACCATCAGTGCGGCAACGCGGTCGCCGTGCTCTTCGATTTTGGCTTTCAGGTCTTCAATATTCACATTGCCTTTATCATCACAGGCAACCACAACCACTTTCATGCTCACCATCATGGCGGAAGCTGGGTTGGTGCCGTGGGCAGAGGCGGGAATCAGGCAGATATCGCGCTGGGTTTCACCCTTCGCTTCGAAGTACTTCTTGATAGCAACCAGGCCTGCGTATTCACCCTGGGAACCGGCATTGGGCTGCAGGCTCACCGCATCGTAACCGGTGCAAGCGGACAGCATTTGCTGTAGCTGACGGAACATTTCCGCGTAGCCTTGTGCTTGATCTACTGGTGCGAAGGGGTGCAGCTTGCCGAACTCGGGCCAGGTGACCGGGATCATCTCCGCAGTGGCATTCAACTTCATGGTGCAGGAGCCCAGGGGAATCATGGAGTGATTCAGGGCGATATCCTTGGCTTCCAGAGACTTGAGGTAGCGCAGCATCTCAGTTTCGGAGTGGTAGGTGTTGAACACCGGATGGGTCAGGAATTCAGTATCGCGCGCCAGGGCGGCGGGTACACCCAGGGAGCCCTTGCTGGCAATTTCGCTGTCCAGAGTGTGTAGGTCGATGCTGTGTTCGGTGCCGATAAAGGCATTGATCAGGTCAGACACATCCTGCAGGGTGGCGGTCTCACTCAGGCTCACACCCAGAGCGTCTTCACCAATTTTACGCAGGTTGATCTCTGCGGCCAGGGCGCGCTGGTAAATCTCTTCCTGCTTGGCGCCAACGGTGATATTCAGGGTATCGAACCAGCTGTCGTGGGCCAGGTTAAAGCCTTCCTGCTGCAGGGCGGAAGCGAGAATATCTGCTAAGCGCTGGATGCGGGCAGCGATGGTTTTCAGGCCTTCGGGGCCGTGGTAAATCGCATAGAACGCGCTCATCACCGCCAGCAGTACCTGGGAGGTACAGATATTGGAGTTGGCTTTCTCGCGGCGAATGTGCTGCTCGCGGGTCTGCATGGCCATACGCAGCGCGCGCTTACCTTTGCTGTCCACGGACACACCGATAATACGGCCCGGTGCGGAGCGCTTGTAAGCTTCGCGGAAGGCGAAGAAGCCTGCGTGGGGGCCACCGTAACCCATGGGGATACCGAAGCGCTGGTTACAGCCGACGACTACGTCCGCACCCATATCACCCGGTGCCCGCAGGGCTACCAGGCTCATCAGATCTGCGGCCACGGTTACCAGGGCGTTGGCTTCGTGGACCTTGGCAATAATATCGCTCAGGTCGCGTACACGGCCGGTGCTGCCGGGGTATTGCAGCAGTGCGCCGAACAGCTCGGTGGGGATATCTTTTTCCACGTCGCCGACAACGACTTCGAAGCCGAAGTGTTCGGCGCGGGTCTTAACTACGGCGATAGTTTGCGGATGGCAGTCCTGGTCCACAAAGTAGACGTTGGACTTGTTGCGCTTGACCTGGCGCTTACACATGGCCATGGCTTCTGCGGCAGCGGTGCCTTCATCCAGCATGGAGGCGTTGGCCAGTTCCATGCCGGTGAGGTCCATAATCATCTGCTGGAAGTTCAGCAGGCCTTCCAGGCGCCCCTGGGCAATTTCCGGCTGGTAAGGGGTATAGGCGGTGTACCAACCCGGATTCTCCAACACGTTGCGCAGGATCACATTGGGGGTAATGGTGTCGTGGTAGCCCATACCAATAAAGGTGCGGTAGATCTTATTGCGCGCCGCGATATCTTTCAGCTCTGCGAGGGCCTCAACTTCATTGATCGCGTCGGCCAGATCCAGCTCATCGGTCTTGCGAATGGCTTCGGGCACGGTTTTCTCGATCAGCTCTTCGAGGCTGGCAACTCCGAGGGTTTCCAGCATGGCCTCTACCTGTTTGGCATCGGGGCCAATATGGCGATGGATAAAGGCGTCGTGTTGTTCCAACTGCTGCAGCGATGGTTGGGTCATAAACTTCGTTCCTGTAGTCGCAGGGAGTCGTCGCGGTGCGCTCGCGGTTAAAAATAGCACCTGGCCTCAATACCGCTTTTCCTGTGGAAAGCCTCGGGCCTCCGCGTTGCGGATAGGCGAGGGTAACGCTTGGGAAAAATCGGTTTGCTGGCAGCCCCAGTGTCGCAATACGGAACCAAAGGGGGAGCCGGGCCATAGCGGCAGGCGCGCATCTTAGCAATCGGGGCGAGTAGGGGCAATCTGCGGGATTTGAGCGAGGAAACTGCTAAATTTGGGGTTAAAAATTGGGTTAAATCCTGTGAAATGGCAAATAGAGGCATTTTGTTCTAAGTGCATATTCTCATCTTACCCTGGGGCTAAAAGGATCTGCTCTCTAATAGCTCTGGATCTTCAACCTCTACTGTGTAAGGGAGTGGGAGTTGAGGGGGTTGGCTTTGGAGGAACCGCATCCATTTCTACTCTTGAACTCTAAAGGTGGATGTGAATGTCATTTCTTAACCAGCCTTGGGATCTTTATTCTTTGTGGTGAATTAAGGTATTGTATTCAAATTTATTAACTTTTTAACATTTCCAAAAATGTTAAGCATTGAGAGAAATAGACCCGATGACGCTGTCAAATTTGTGCTTTTGATGCAGTAAGACGGGTCTTCAATTCTGACTGAAATATTACGTATATTACTTTTGCGGATAATATAAAAAGTATCAATAATTCAGAGTGATAATAGTACAAGCAATATGCTGTGCTTATATCATTTGAAGGCTTTATTTAAAGGTGGAGGCCAGCTTATTTTTATCTTATCTGGTTTCACCTAAGTTATCTTAAGTTAAATGGACTGCCACTTACTGTGAGATTGCTGTGCATGCCTATATGGCCTAGCTCTCAGAACCTATACCGATTTTAAGTCAAAGTCTTTACCGCTAAAAGAATAATTCATTTGTTGCGATTTTTAATGTTTCAATAGTGTTTACTCTTTCGGGGTGAATATTAGGGGATTAAATACCTGTCTATAAGCTTTCTCAGTTACTTAATGGCTGTTAACGCAAGGTTACTGTCTAGTGAAGCTGTATTGACTTTATCTTTGGTGCGTATCGTATGATCAATAGACACTTTGAGCGATAATTTTTACCATTTATTTTTCGTTTCAATATTAACTTTAAGTGCGCTTCGTACGCAATAATTATAGGTGGCGCTTTGTTGTACTTATTCCAACAGAGTATAGATTTTTATCTATCCATCTGATACAAATTAACTAATAAAGATTTCGGAGTTATCTGTTCCACTCTATCTTTGGTGTTTTCTTGCTAGTCGCTATTTTTTAGCGATTTACTTTTCAGTATCTTGGTATCGTTTGGCAGCAAGGCTCTCGTATTATTGAGGACTTATATTTAAACTAGTGAATAGTTGGTAGTAAGTTATTTATTAATTGTAATTTCGACATCATGGGGTGGGGCGTTATGTTTGGTTCTAGCAATTGATAAGGGGGAGGGGTATACTCAAAAAATGTGCTGTTTAGAGCCCATTTTTGGTTGGGATATTTATGTTTTTATCTGTGTGTGTATTTTGGGTGGGTGAATTTTAAAGGAGTAAAAAATGTTAATTGGGAATGGCTTGCTTGGAAGAAAGCGCATAATGCAGGTTTCCTATGCTGATGAATTTTTGAAAATTGTTATTCCTCAGGAAAAGGTCGGTCTGGAGGTTGGGCCTCTGGATAAACCCTTTATAAAGAAGGCTGACAACAGGGTTTTCTATGTGGATTATTTTGATGAGATTCAGCTGAAAAATAAAATTAAAAATAATAAAAATAGAAGTCCAGATAAGGTTGTCGAGTTGGATTATGTTTTAAAAGGTAGAAAGTTAAGTGAAGTGGTAGATAGATCATTTGATTATATATTTACATCTCATGTGTTGGAGCACTTGCCAAATTTTTTGGGCTGGCTGAATGATGCTTCCAAAGTTTTGAATTCAGGTGGGATTATATTTTCTATAGTGCCTGATTGTCGATACTGTTTTGATGTTGAGCGTCCTTGGACTGGGCTGGGAGAGCTAGTAGAAAACTATGTGTTGGATCGAGATAGGCCAGCTCCAAGGCATGCTTTTGATCAGCGTTATTATCATAAAAATGTAAAGGCGGCTCGATTGTGGGCGGACTATTCGAACTATAGAGTTAAAGTTCCGAGAACTTTTACGGTTAAACAATCCTACGATACCTTTGATAGAGCCCTTAAAGGTTATCATGATTGCCATGTGAATCTTTTCACCCCAGACTCTATTGTGGATTGTATTGAGGGGGCGCGAAAGCTGGGTATGCATGATTTTAAAATTCTAAAATGTAGTCAAACAAGAAAAAATAAGCTTGATTTTTTCATTGCTCTGCAGCTTGATTGATGTATATGTTGGTCTAGTTAATTGCTTTTTAAGTGGTGGTTCGGTAAAGGGTTTTTTCAGAGTGATTTATGTGGAGAATATTGTAGTTGATCATGTGTTTTTATAGAGAAACAATGAACTTGATTTGCTAGTTTTTTGATGAGTTATTGTAGGGGCCCACTAAGTAGCCTAATTGAATGTGGTCCGTTGAATGCTCTAGGCGATCCAGTTTTTGCTAGGGTTTGTAGGTTGATAATCATTAGTGGTTTTGCAATATAAACACGCTCTGGAATGAGCTTTGCTGCTGTCTCAGTGATAAATTATTGAGCGGTCGACCGCTTTTTCATGCTCTTTTAGGTTTCGCTCATTCAGAAATTTGTTTAATACTAGTGTTTGTATACTGGTGGTCGATTAGTTCCTTTGTGGTGAAGTCAAGCTTAGTGCTCTTAAGAGTCCCGCGCGGTTTCTGTAAGGAAGAGCGATGAATGCTCGTAGCAGAGTAGGGGGGGTGATTAGGCATATTCCTGACATTTTTTTTAAGCGATAGGGTGGTTGGGTGATAAGTTGAATTGCATTGTTTTACTAATTGATGAATTCGATCTGGTAATATTCTTTAGGAGGTGGCTAGATAGTATGGGGGCTTCTAGAGTTTCAGACTTGCTTTGTGGAGGCCAACCAGCCTATAGCTAGTTGGCCTCGCTTGAAATTGTTATGTGGATTGGCTTCAAAATTTAAGTTTTTATATGTGGCTTTGGAGCCCATCAACTGCTTCGGGAATGAAGGGTTTTGATTTCTTAACGTGTTCCTCGATCATTTTGGAATCTAATGTTCTATAAAACCTAAATAGACATGAAATTATATCATTCTGGTGGATGCGGTCGTGATTTTGGGATCTGTAATGATGGAAGTCCTCAGAAAATTCAAGTTTTAAATTGTTGTAGGTGCTTTGATATATTGGGGTAATAATTCCGTCGAGAGTCGTTGCCCCAGTTTCAGGAATAAAGGTATCTTGTATCTTAATTTTCTTTAAAATATTCTCGGCGATATATCTGAACACAGGTCTTCGAGGGTGATTGAATTGATTGAATAGCTTTTGCTTTCTATAGTTTTTCTCTATATATCTTGAGATTCTTATGTCGAGGTCCTCGGATGTTTCTCGAGCAGTGAGGTTGTTAAGGGAATTTGAAACTGGTTGTTTGGAGGTATTTGGCGTGTACAAATTGCTATCATTGATTACTTCAAAAGTATGTTTTTCACTATAGCCCTTCGCAAATAGATAGGCTATAAAATAATCATGAACTAAATTCAATTCAGCTATCATGCCTTTAAAGGTCTGAAGGTGTGGGAAATATCCATCAAAGTAAATCGAGGGAAAGGAAACTCTCAATGCGTTTGGCTTTAATTTTTTAAGCAAGTGATCGCTAGACAGCTCTTTGGGTCTATTATTGGTAGTTGCGACAGGTTGATGTATAAACAGGTCAATACTTTCTATTTTTGACAGTATAGATTTATAGTCATCCTTGCCGAGAGTCTGTGCTGGCTTTATAGGGATATACCTATAAATCTCAGAAAATGATTTATTTTCTTGTAATATGTTTGCTAGGGGTTGGGTTTGGCAGTTTCCGTATACAGTAAAGCTTTTCAAGCTTGCATCCTGTAAAATGAATTAAATTGGTACTTTTATTCTGCTAAAGGCAGGTGGTCCGCAAGGTGACTATAGAGTATAGGCTTAGTTTTTTCATTCAAGCTTTATCAGTGATTTGTGGCGCAGGTGTAACTAGTTGTGCATCATAATATTTTCTCAAGTTGTATAGAGAGGGTGATGTCGATATACAGAATGTTAATTTGGGAAGCGAGAATGGTAGCTTACTGATCTTCAATAAGTGAAGTAAGAACCTTTACCATTTGTTCGGTTTTTGTAAAGGTTAAAGGTTCTATTGTGTTAACTGCTATCTAAATTTACTTAGTTGGATTTACATCTAGGCCCTTTCCGTGCAGCATTAAAGCGATCGCGCAAGCGCTCAATCATCGCTGAGCGCGCAGCATCGTGGTTAATACCCATAACTACATTTACTGCCAAGCCCTCACCGGTCTCAGCAAAAGTAGTCTTTCCTACTGTTGGGTCAAAGGTAATCGGATCATAAGGTGTTGTGCTGTCGGTTAGGCCCGCATCTAGTTGATCGACGGTGATATAGCCGGGCACTAATTCCATTTCCAAGGTTTCAGGCTCCAGTAGTACCAAGGCAGCAATAATGTCCCACAGGCGAATAACGGCATCCAAGGCGAAGTCACCATTACCCTGGAAATCCCCACCCTCAAATTCACGAATGGAACTGAGGAGTTGGGAGGTGTAGCAGGCTTCCGGAGTTGCGCGGCGCTCTGCGAGGGCTTCGATGGTGCTGCCTTGTACTTTGGCCATATCGGTTGAGTTGGTCGGAACCAGATAGGTTTCAATACGATTTTTACTCAGGGCGTCGAAGGCCCATTGTGCGCTCAGTGGGTCGAGCAGAATATTGAATTCCTGATGGGTACTGAAGTCGCTGTCACAGCCAAAGCTGGGGTGGGAGAAAATATTACCGCCCAGATTTCTAGATTTATCGCCAAAGCAGGCTGCTTCGTGATTCTGGGTAAACGGCTCATAATTCTCAAAGCCACCACCCATCATAATAACGCGGTCAATTTTAGCCAGCTGCTCTTCGTTGGCTTTGCCAAGTGCCCGGGCCAGGGTGGTGAGTTTACCGGTGTTGAAAACTACTGGGCGTTGCTCCAGGTTATCCATCGTTTCCAGGATAATGTCTTCGGCCAGCTCAAAATTGAAGGAGACACCATTGTTACCTTGGTAGCGGTAGTGCTCCTGTTTTGCGCGCGGGATTAGGTGGTCAGTTCCATACAAGGTGGAGCCGTTGTCACGCCAGGGGCCGGGTACATACTGGCCGTAGAGATTAATACCCATGGCGTTGCGGCGCTCCAGGTTCCAGGTACCGGTGGAGAAATCGGAGGAGTTGGGTAGTTGATAGTCTTCTCTGCCGAGAACGGCCTTATCGTCATTTACCGGAGATACTGAAGCTTTGCCGTTTGCGCCGTAGGCGACTTCCTCTGTGGCAAAATAGGCTCCGCGAATAACCTGGGTATCATTATTTCCCAGCCATTCGAGGATGTTGTAAACAGTGTTGGCCCCGTGCGCTACAGTATTGAAAGAGTCCTCAACGACAGCCAGTTCCAGGGTATAGCGTGGGTCTTTGGCGATTAGCATCAGTGCTACGGCATCGTCAAAGTTATTGAAGTCGCCAATCCAGATAATGGGTTGGGCGTTTTCGGTCTTGATGGCCTGGTGTGGTTTCTTGCTGTGAGGTCCGCTATCCGCATTGCAAGAAGCCAATGTGGTTAGGCTGCCCAGTACCAGAGCTCCTGCAGAGAACCAGTGTTTTAATTTCATTTATCCTTCCCTAAATATTCGAGTGGTTTTACTCGGCAATCCAATAGCTCCTCCCTGATCTACTCGATTGCCACCTCGTAGCACCGTTTGTTGTATGAGTTAACGGTATTACACAGGTGTGAGCCGGAACATGGCCGGCAGCGATACTTCCCTGTAGCGCTTTGTCTGAAAGCTATTTAAATCAGCCTTCAATAAATGGCTTTAAATTTCGTAATAGCTGTTGCTCCAGGGGCTCGCTACTGTTAATCCCCATATCTGTCAGTTTTGATTTATCCAACTGGCAATTGTAAGGGCGTGGCACTGTGAAATTGGGTTCACTATCAGCGCTCAGGTGTGCAGTATTCAGGTTACAAGCCTTGGCGATAATGTGTGCGAGCTCGTAGCGTGTGCAGGCCGTATCGCCACTCCACTGGTAAATGCCTTCAAAATTGATGCCATTACGGATTTTTAGTAGGCATTGCTCCAATACTTCGGCCACTTCCTCAACACTGGTGGGAAAACGAATAGCCCAGTGATCCAGCGTGACTGGCTTTTGCTTGCGCAAAGTATCCAGTAGGGCGGTGATACCGGATTCCTCCAGATAGGCAACAGGCCCGAATAACCAGGGCAACCTCAATACCCAGTGATTGCCGTTATTCAGTACCGCCTCTTCCCCTGCCAATTTACTGCGGCCATAGAAGTTAACCGGGTTGGGATTGTCATCAGCTTTGTAGGGCGGGGTGCTGCCATCAAAAACATAGTCGGTGCTGATATACACTAATTGTGTATCGTTTTCGTTACAGTATTTCGCCAGGAATTCCGTGCTGCTGACATTGAGCTGCCAGGCGGTGTTGGGGCTGTCGGCGCAGCGATCAGGCCAGCGCTCGGCGGCGCAGTGAATCACAATATCGGGATTAACCTGTTGCAGGCAGGCCTTCACCGCTTCGCTATCGGACAAGTCCAGGCGAATTAAATTTTCTCCCGCGCGGGAAAAGGCGGTACCGGTAACAGAAAAAACCGGATTGCTGGAAAGCTGTTTAAATACACTGCGCCCCAATAGGCCGGAGGCGCCGGTAATCAGTATTTTCACGGGTGATTTCCTTTTGTCAGGCTGGCGGGAAACGTGTGGCCTGAGTGGGATAAAAGATGGCGCAGGATGGTTGGGTAGGCCACAACTGAAGGCCGCCTACCCGGGTGCTGCCCGGTTTGCCTATCTGAAAAGTTACAGAAGGTGATACCGGGCTGGAGCAATTTACATCTGCTCCATCACTTCAATGCCAAGCAGGTCGAGGCCAGTAGCGATAGTGCTGGCCACTAGATTACATAATTGCAGGCGGCTGTGCTTCTGCTGTTCACTTACGCCTTCTTTCAATACTGGGCAGGCTTCGTAGAAGCTCATATAGGCGCTGGCCAGTTCGTACAAGTAGGTGCAGAGTACGTGCGGGAAGGTATCTTTGGCTACCTGGTCCAGTACTTCGCCAAATTGGCTTAGTTTAATTGCCAGGGCGCGTTCCTGCGGGCTTTCCAGTTGGATATCGCCCTTGAGTTCGCTCGGCTCAATACCGGCTTTACGGAAAATACTGCGTACGCGGGTGTAAGCATACTGTAGGTAGGGGGCGGTATTGCCCTCAAAGCTCAGCATGGATTCCCAGCTGAAGATGTAATCGTTAGTGCGGGTCTTGCTTAGGTCCGCATATTTCACCGCGCCGATGCCCACCTTGCGCGCGATTTCTGCACAGGTTTTTTCATCCAGCTCCGGGTTTTTCTCAGCCACCAGTTTCTCTGCACGCTCTACTGCTTCATCCAGGAGGGCTGCCAGTTTTACGGTGCCGCCGGTGCGGGTTTTAAATGGTTTGCCATCGTCGCCCATCATGGTGCCAAAAGCGCAATGCTCTAGAGAAACCGACTCCGGCAGGAAGCTCGCTTTGCGCGAGGCGACAAAGGCCTGTTGTAGGTGCAGGGATTGGCGAGCATCAACAACATATAGGATACGGTCGGCACTGAGTTGGTTGGCACGGTAGCGGATAGCGGCCAGGTCGGTGGTGGCATACAGGTAGCCGCCGCCTTTCTTCTGGATAATCATCGGGCTGGGGTTGCCTTCCTTATCGGCCATCTCTTCCAGGAAAACAACGATCGCGCCCTGGTCTTCAACAGCGATTCCATTATCCAACAGCTCTTTTACCAGCACCGGCAGATCATCGTTGTACTGGCTTTCAGCGTAAACGTCTTCCTGTTTGAGGGTGACATTCAGCTTGGAGTAGATTTCTTCGCAGTGGCTGATAGAGATATCAATAAACTGCTTCCACAGTTTCAGGCACTGCTCATCTCCGCCTTGCAGTTTTACAACGTATTCACGGGCGCGATCGGCAAAGCCTTCTTCGTCATCAAAGCGAACCTTGGCTTCGCGGTAGAAGACTTCCAGATCGGCCAGTGCCACTTCTGCATCACTGTCTGCCAGCTTGTCGGAAAGGTGTGCCAGCAACATGCCGAATTGGGTGCCCCAGTCGCCCATATGATTTTGGCGAACTACTTTGTGACCTTGGAACTCCAACAGGCGTGCCAGGGCATCACCGATAATGGTGGTGCGCAGGTGGCCTACGTGCATTTCTTTGGCCAGGTTGGGATGGGAATAGTCGATGACTACGGTCTTGGGCTCTTCAACCGAGGCGATATTCAGGCGCTTGTCGCCTTGGGCGGCCAATAGCTGCTGGCTCAGCCACTGTTCGCTCAAGTGAATATTCAAGAAACCGGGGCCTGCGATCTCGACCTTTTCGATCATATCGCCCTTATCCAGCTGCTCAAGGATCTTGCCAGCCAGCTCACGCGGGTTGGTGCCCATACGCTTGGCAGCGCCCATAGCGCCATTGGCCTGGTAGTCGCCAAATCCGGCTTTCTTCGCAGGTGCCACAATCGGGCCGCATTCTTCGGGGATACCGGCGGCGAGCATGGCGGCCTGGAATTTGTCGGTGAGGAGCTGGCGAATATTCATAGAGTGAAGTGCTGTCTTAAATTCGTGGAAACGCCGAATTTTAATGGGCGGTGGCGGCTTTGCAACCAGCGTTGGCAAAGGAGTTGGTCCGGAGTGCTCGAAATCTCGACTTGGGTGTCCAGACGAGGAGGTTCTCGGTGGTATGATGCCGCCAAATTATGGAGGTACCGTGAGTTCTACCACACTTTATTGGCACGATTATGAAACCTGGGGTACAGACCCGGGTGCCGACAAGCCGGCGCAGTTTGCCGGTATCAGGACCGACGAAGAACTGAATATCGTCGGCGAGCCATTGATGATTTACTGTCGCCCTTCAGTGGATTGCCTGCCACAGCCGATGGCGAGCCTGGTGACTGGCATTAGCCCGCAGAAAGCCCTGGCCAATGGAGTGCCGGAAATAGAGTTTATCCAGCGCATCCTCGCCGAACTGGGTGCGCCGGGCACCTGTGGGGTGGGCTACAACAGTTTGCGTTTTGATGACGAGGTAACTCGCTACACCCTTTATCGCAATCTGCTCGATCCCTATGAGCGGGAATGGCGCTCCGGCAACGGCCGTTGGGACATTATTGACATGGTGCGCCTCACCTACGCCCTGCGCCCAGAGGGAATCCAGTGGCCCACCCGTGAGGACGGTGCGCCGTCCTTCCGCCTGGAAGAATTGACCGCTGCCAATGGGATCTCCCACGAGGGCGCCCACGATGCGCTGTCGGATGTGCACGCCACCATTGATATGGCGAGGCTGATCCGCAAACAGCAACCAAAGCTGTACGATTATGTGTTCCGCCTGCGTCGCAAGCAGGAAGCCGCCAAGATGATCGATATGCGCGAGCGCCGTCCGCTATTGCATATTTCCGGCAAGGTCTCTGCTAATCATGGTCACTTGACCTATGTGATGCCCTTGGCCAGTCACCCGGTCAACCGCAATGCGGTTATTGTTGCCAACCTGGCGATGGACCCCGAGCCATTACTCAGCCTGGATGCAGACACTCTGCGAGAGCGCCTATACACCTCTCGCGACAAGCTGGGTGAGGGCGAGTTGCCGGTAGGGCTGAAACTGGTGCATTTGAACAAGTGCCCGGTATTGGCGCCGGCAAATATGCTGGATGACAAGCGCGCCGCAGAGCTGGGTATCGATCGCACAACCTGTGAGGCGAACTGGCAGAAGCTCAAAGATATCGATTTGACGGAAAAGCTGCACAACGTATTCCTGGATCGGGAATTCCCTGAGAGAGATGTGGAAGCGGACCTTTACGGTGGATTCCTCAGCGACTCTGACCGCGATATCTGCCGTGAACTGCACCGTGGACTGGCGGCCCGAGGTCCGGAAGCTTTGGCGGGTGAAGTGCCTTTCACCGATAAGCGCCTACCCGAGCTGCTATTCCGTATGCGGGCGCGCAATTTCCCCGAGACCCTGTCTGAGGAAGAGCACCAGCGCTGGCAGATCTGGTGTTTCCAGCGCTTAACTGACGCTACTGCCGGGGCCTCAATCACCCTGGAAGATTACTTCCGCCAGCTGTCTGAGCTGCGGGTGCAGCACCCGGAGCGCATTTCCCTGATTACAGAGCTGGAGAACTGGGGCGATAGCTTACTCGCCTAATGTGTCGAATCACGTCAGCGGCTGTTCTTCCACTGGGCTCTTTCCTGGTGCCCGAGTAGAATGCCGCTCGCGAATACCCGGCGCCCACAAGGCGCAACCACTGGAGTAACCATGGACTTTATCGGAGCCAATATTCTGTCGGTCAGCCAATTTGAGCGCGCCGACATAGAGCGCGTATTTGATGTAGCTGACGCCATGACCCCCTATGCACAGCGTGAAAAGGTAACGCGTGTATTGGAAGGGGCGATTCTCGGCAATATGTTTATGGAGCCGAGCACTCGTACTCGCCTGAGTTTTGGAGCCGCCTTTAATCTGTTGGGCGGTACTGTACGTGAAACGGTAGGAATTACTGCCAGCGCTATGGCAAAGGGCGAATCCCTTTACGACACCGCCCGAGTGCTATCGGGCTATAGCGACGTGATTTGTATGCGCCACCCAAAAGAAGGGTCGGTGGCTGAGTTTGCTGAAGCGAGTCGTGTGCCGGTGGTCAATGGCGGCGACGGCGCCAATGAACACCCCACCCAGGCACTGTTGGACCTCTACACCATTCGCAAGGAACTGGCTGCGCACGGTCGCACCCTGGATGATTTTCGTATCGCCATGATCGGCGACCTCAAGCACGGCCGCACGGTGCATTCCCTGTGCAAACTGCTGTGTTTGTTTGGCAAGGTGCAGATTACCCTGGTTTCTCCACCGGAACTGGCCATGCCGGAAATGATTGTGGAGATGCTGCGCGGGGCGGGGCACGAGGTGACAGTTACCGATCAGTTGGAATCCTCCATCTCCCATGTGGATATTGTTTACTCCACCCGTATCCAGGAAGAGCGTTTCGCCTCTCAGGAAGAGGCCAACCGCTACCGTGGGCGCTTCCGCCTGAATAAGGCTATTTTTACCCGCCACGCAGAGCCTAACACGGTAATTATGCACCCCCTGCCACGGGATTCACGGGCAGAGGCGAATGAACTGGATACCGACCTGAATGAACATCCGAGCCTGGCGATTTTCCGCCAGACCGACAATGGCTTACTGGTGCGTATGGCTCTGTTTGCCATGTTGCTGGGTGTTGAGAATCAGGTAGATAAATATTCCCGCGATGTGAACTGGTATAGCCGACGCAATCGGGTATAAAACTACTCAACTGGGCGTAAATCCCGGTGGAAATAAACAAGGCCCCGGCTAATTCTGTTAATCTGATGGAATTAGCCGGGGTTTTTGTTTCCGGTTTAGGGTGTCGTGAATGCTAAAGTGATTTTGCTTGTTCGCTGTGGCACTCAATATCCAAATATTGGCGTTGAGCCAGATGTCGCATCAGGGATGGATGCATGTCGAAGCAGAATTCGCCCGTTTTGTTCTTTCGCAGCCTGGTTTTCCTGGCGCTGCTGCTCAGCTTTTTTGTGTGCAAAAGTGCCGCCCAGGAAGAGCCCTTTCCCCATGTAGCCATACTCAAAATTGATGGCGCCATAGGTCCCGCGACGACTGATTATTTCAAGCGGGCTACGCAGGAGGCTGCGGACCAGGGCGCAGAGTTGGTGATTCTGCACCTGGATACTCCTGGGGGGTTGGATGCGGCCTCGCGGGATATCATCCAGCATATCCTTGCGTCTCCAATTCCTATTGCCACCTACGTTTACCCCTCCGGCGCACGCGCTGCCAGTGCGGGAACTTATATTCTCTATGCCAGCCAGATCGCCGCTATGGCTCCTGCTACCACCTTGGGAGCGGCTACGCCAGTGCAGATTGGCGGACCTCAGGGCACACCTATGCCGGGGGGAAAGCAGGAGGAAGAGAAAAAAGAAAAGGCGGAAGACAGTGAGGATGGAGAAAAAGAAAAACCGCTTGCTGGAACAGCCATGGAGCGCAAAGTCGTTAATGACTCTGTCGCGTTTATCCGAGGGTTGGCACAGCGCCATGGGCGCAATGCAGACTGGGCGGAAAAAGCTGTACGCGAAGCAGCGACCCTGACGGCTCCAGAAGCATTAAAAATGAATGTTATCGATATTGTTGCGGATAATGATGATGATTTATTACGCCAGGTTGCCGGTCGAAAAGTATTACTCGATACCGGCGATTATACGATTCCGGAGAATATTGCCGAGCTGCAAAGTGAAAGTTACGAGCCGGATTGGCGCAATGAATTGCTGGCACTGATTACCAATCCTCAAGTGGCCTATATTTTGTTATTGGTGGGTATTTACGGGCTTATTTTTGAGGGCTATAGCCCCGGTGCTTTTGTTCCCGGGATTGTTGGTGTTATCTGCCTGTTGCTGGCATTTTATGCCTTGCAAGTTTTACCGATTAATTACGCTGGTCTTGCATTAATTATTGTTGGCGCATTGCTGATTGTGGCAGAGGTTTTTATGCCGAGTTTCGGCGCCTTGGGGATCGGCGGAATTATTGCATTGGTGATTGGCTCTGTAATGCTTATTGATAGTGATGTGCCGGGAATGCAGGTTTCCAAACAGCTGATTGGGGCTATTGCCGGTGTAAGTGGTGTCTTTTTATTGATGCTACTGACCGCTGTTGGACGTAGTTTACGCCAGCCGAAAGTCTCGGCAGACCAGGCTTTTGTGGGACGCTCTGCAGTGGTAAGCGAAGTTAAAGGCGCAGAGATCTTGGTGCATCTCGATGGAGAGATTTGGCAGGCGACCTGTAACCAGCCTCTGAAGGTGGGGCAGAAAGTTAGAGTAGTGGCCCAACATGGTATGGTTTTACGGGTAGAGGTGGAGTAGGTAGGGTAATTAATTGAGCTAATGACAGCGCTCAACAGTTAAGGTGGGATTAAGGAGAGTCCAATGATGCTCAGTTATTTTTTTGGGATACTGGTAGTCGCACTCATACTGCTACTGATGTATGCCATTCGTATTTTGCGGGAGTATGAGCGCGCGGTGGTATTTTTCCTGGGACGTTTTCAAACAGTGAAAGGGCCAGGACTGATTATAATCATTCCCATTGTTCAAACTATGGAGCGTGTGGATCTGCGCACTGTAGTGATGGACGTACCCACCCAGGATGTTATCAGCAGGGATAATGTCTCAGTTAAAGTCAACGCAGTGGTTTATTACCGGGTAATTAATCCACAGTCTGCAATTATTAATGTGGAATTCTATCACGAGGCTGTAAGCCAGTTAGCGCAAACTACATTGCGTTCGGTACTGGGTAAGCACGAGCTGGATGAGATGTTATGTGAGCGAGATAAGCTAAATGTAGATATCCAAAAAATACTCGATGAGCAAACAGATGCCTGGGGTGTAAAAGTTACTAATGTAGAGATTAAGCATATCGATCTTGATGAAAGTATGGTGCGGGCTATCGCACAGCAGGCAGAGGCGGAGCGCGCGCGGCGGGCTAAAGTTATACACGCAGAGGGGGAGGCGCAGGCGGCTTTAAAGCTGACTGAGGCAGCGAATCAATTATCGAAAAATGCCAACGCGATTACTTTGCGCTATATGCAAACCATGATTGATATTGCCGGCGCAAATAACAGCTCTACAATTGTATTTCCGTTGCCACTGGATCTAATTGAGCCAATGCTGAAGCGGGGCTCTGCATCCAGTTAACGATGTCCTTAAACAAAGATCAAAAAAGGCCGCACTAATTAGTGCGGCCTTTTTTGTAGAGTTTAGAGCAGCTTTTTCATCAGGCTGCGGGTTGAACTATCCCAGTCATCCTGAGGAATTTCACCCTTGGCAGCCTTATGGATTTTTGAACTCAACTGCTTACCAAGTTCGACGCCCCACTGATCAAAAGGGTTGGTTCCCAGCAGGCAGCCGCCAACGTAGACCTTGTGCTCGTACAGTGCCAGGAGCGAGCCCAGGTGGAAAGGATCTAGCTTTTCCAGAATCAGGGTGTTGCTGGAGCGATTACCAGGGATCACTTTATGTGGGGCCAGGGCGTGGGCCTCACGATGAGTGTGACCAGCTTCTTCCAGCTCCTGGCGGGCCTCATGCAGGCTTTTGCCTCGCAGTAGCGCCTGGCTCTGGCTAATACAGCAGGCCTGCAGCCAGCGGTGCTGTTCAAGGAGTTCAGACGTCGGCTCCTTGACCGCGATAAAGTCTGCTGGAATAAGGTCGGTTCCCTGATGCAATAATTGGTGGAAAGAGTGTTGGCCGTTTGTACCTTCACTGCCCCAGATAACGCTGCCGCTGGAGTAGCCCAGCGCCTGCCCGTCCTTGTCGACACTTTTACCCAGGCTCTCCATATCCAGCTGCTGTAACCAGGCGGGGAATCGGGCCAGGCGCTGCGCGTAGGGCAGCACGACGTGGCTGGTCGTATGCCAGCACTGGCGGTACCAGAATTGGGTCAACGCCATCAGTACGGGTAGATTGGATTCCAATGGAGTAGTGGCGAAGTGCTGGTCCATTGCATTGGCGCCTTGCAGAAGCTCTTCAAAAATTTCATAGCCACAAGCGAGAACAATAGGCAGACCGATAGCAGACCAGAGTGAGTAGCGACCACCCACCCAATCCCACATTGGGAAAATATTTTCAGGAGCAATTCCGAAATCCTGAGCAGCAGTAATATTACTGCTCACCGCAACAAAGTGTTTGGCCAACTGCGACTTATTGCAACCGGCAGACAACATCCAGCGGCGCGCGGATAGCGCGTTTTCACGGGTTTCCAGGGTGGAAAAGGATTTGGAAGCAATCACAAAAAGGGTTTCTTCCGCATCGATACCTGCCAGGGTATCACTAAGGTCTGCGCCATCGATATTTGCTACAAAGTGCACATCGATAGAGTCTTTGTGCCAAGGACTGAGGGCCTCTACCGCCATGCGCGGACCCAGGTCGGAACCACCGATACCGATATTCACGATATGGCGGATCGGTTTATCTGAGAAGCTGCGCCAGCTATGGTTGTGCACCGACTCGGCAAACTGTTTCATTTGCTCGCGGCAATCTTTTACCGCCCGCTCTTGTTCAGTTATCGGTTGCCCCTGAAATCGCAGCGCGGTGTGCAAGGCAGGGCGGTGTTCGGTATTGTTGACAATGGCCCCATTTACTAGCGCAGTAATTTGGTTGTTCAGACCCTGCTCTTCGGCATATTCCAACAGCAACTTAAGGGTGTCTTCATGCAAGTGGTTTTTACTGTAATCCAGATAGATTCCGGCTGCGTCTGAGCTGAATTTTTCTGTCCTTTGGGAATCCGTTGCAAACAGTTCTCTTAGGGACCACTTGTGTTGGTCGAAATGGGACTTTAACCGTGATATTGCCGCTACACGGCTTAAAGCTAGGGTTTCGCTAGTCATGGTATTCGGGTTGTTCTCTTCTGAGCCTTTTAATGCCAATTGGCTAAAACGTACACAAATCAAATTTTATTCGTTATAACTGGGCGGCAATGCTAACGGTATTTCCTTTACCGGACTAGCACCGCAGACATCACAGTCTATTACAGGGAGTGTTTCGAGATAAGGAACTGTGTGGGGAAAGACAAATGCCGCTCGTTAGAGCGGCATTTTGTGGTGATCCATACTAAATAAGGCTTTGTAAATCGGGTGTCTGTCAGCGGTGATTTGGTCAAAACTTCATTTAGTATGAATCACCACGCTGTCGGGCAAGAAAAAGATTTTACTTGACCACCTTCATGCAGCGCACTCTGTCGGAAGCCATCCAGCAGTCGGCATCTGCAGGACAAGCCATGGATAGAGGAATTTGTTCAGCGCCGGGTGGGCAGTAAGCTGGAGGTGCCGGAGGGCTACAGCAACCTGCAAGAACCAGTGCACTGATAATTCCAATTAAGTACTTGGCTGGAGTGAAATTCATCCCCTAACTCCTTTCCGTTGATGTTAGCCATTAGCATAGCCAATAAAACGTCACCTGTTGGTCAGCTTTGTAAAATCTGTTCTACAAAGGTACCGCCTATTTGAGTGTAATAGGCGTTGGGTTTAAATGTCTGTCAATGATCAAGTTATGAAAAGAGGTGCGCCAATTTATTTTAAAAAACTACTTAAATAATGGGTTTTTTAAAAAATGTGGTTTGTGCTGACCGTTTTTTATGGTGAATTTCGGCTGTTTAATCTACGCGCTGAAACTGATCGCGCCAGTTTTGAGGCAGACTCTAAGAATTATTATTGTGGCTGACAATGCCGCTTGATGGATTGGGGAGTTTTTTTTGCGATGCAAAGAAAATGGTTTCACGAGTAAGAGTTTTTTCTGTTAAAAATTCTCACTCGTGAAAGTAGCTTTATTGGGGGAGGGAGCACCAGCTGAGGCGTTATCTTTAGGCCTTCAGTGTGTCGGTTTGGGTCCGTGCAAAAAATTGCCAAAGGCTACTGCGAGACTTTCTTTTCTTGCCGGGTCACGGAGAGCACTCAATAGGGCGATTCGCACTTTCGGAATGAACATTAAATCGGAAAGCAGTAAGTTAAAAGTCTGCTGGTCAGCGGCATCGGCCAGCTTGCCAACCCACTGTGCGGCCAATTCTTGTCCTTCCAAATCTTGGACGCAGCGACTGCCTATTGCGGCCAGGACTTCTTTATTCCGGTTGCTGGCATCTTCAGCCAAAAGTGACTGTATAAATGCCTGTCGCAATCCTGTGGCTGGTGAGTGAGAGATACTCCTGATAGCAGCAGCGGCCACCGAGATATCCGGCGTGTTTGCGGTCAGTTCTTGCTCTGCTCGCTCAATAATGGCTGCTGCAAGACGGTGGTCGACCGGCTGGTTTTCCAGGCAATGGCAAATGTTAATAAAAACCGGAGCCGCGACTTTTCCAATCTGGCGCATTAGCAAAGTGCTTTCTTTTTCCCAGCGCGCGGCCAAGTCGGCAATCCCTTGCAGCGCAAGGTTGTCCCAGCGGTGATTTTCCGGGTCGCCAAAATAGCGCAGGACAGGCTCGTAATGTTCGCTGGGCTGGCGGCCCAGCAGAAGCGCTGTTTGGGAGTGAAATGCTGCCTGCCGCTCAGTTGACGGGGTAAACAGCAAGCCACTTTGCTGCAGCAGCTGGTCCAGCTGCGCAGCAGATTCAGAAGCGGGTCCCTGCTTGAGTTCCTGTGCCAGAGCGCGAAGTAATCCATCTCGGGCTTGAAGTTGCAGTTTGCCCTGCTCGTCCAGCGGAAAGCGCAGGAACCAAACGATGGGTTCACCGCCTTCGGCTGGTTGCAGCAGCAGGCCCGTCCAGGCCTGGCGCAAGTATGGGTGTGGCCAGGGAGCCAGACCTGCTTCGAAGGATGCCGCAGTGGATTTCGAAACCGACTGCAAGCGCCGGCCCAGATCGAACCAGCGCAATTTGAAGTCAGCCTGCTCGATCAGGGCGCTTAGGGTACCGCTTTTACTCATAGGGGTTTTGTCTATTTCCTTAAGATGCCGTAGCCGCTACAGAAATGGGCTTCTGTTTAAAGTGCAGCCAGCCATAGGCGATCGCCAACAGTGGACAGATAATATTGAACAGGGCAAAGGGTAAATACTCCCAGGTAGCAATACCCAGCGTTGCCGCCATAAAGGCACCACAAGTATTCCAGGGAATCAGCACAGAGGTGATGGTGCCGGAATCCTCTAGGGTGCGGGACAAGTTAAGCCCGTGAAGGCCCTTTTCCTTGAAGGCTTCGCGGAACATACGGCCCGGAATAATAATCGCCATATATTGATCGCCAGCGGCCAGGTTCATACCGAAGCAGGTGAATACGGTGGCAGTTACCAGGCCGCCCACTGTTTTAACCAGTGACAAAACCCCCTGGACGATGACCTGTAGGAATCCGGCCCGCTCCATAGCGCCGCCGAAGGCCATGGCGGAGGTGATCAGCCATACGGTGTTAAGCATGCTGCTCATGCCGCCTTTGGACAGCAATGCAGCCACGTTCTCGTTGGTGGAAGTGGACTTATAGCCATCGAATAGGCTGTACCAGGCGCCCTTCAGGGGGGCGAGTGCACCTTCACCGCCACCGAGGCGACGGGCGGCTTCCGGTTCGAAAATCAGTGCGATGGCACAGCCAACCAGGGAGCCGATGATCAATGTTGGGAAAGCGGGGACTTTGCGCCAGGCCATTGCCAGCAACAAGATCAAAGGCAGCAGGCTAACCAGGGAAATTTTGAACTCACTGCTAAGGGCGGTGAGCAATGATTCGATATCAGTTGCGGAGGCAGAACTGGCTTCAGAGGTAAAACCCAGGAACGCGAAAACCGCCAGGGCGATCGCGAAGGCCGGGATCGCTGTGGACATCATATGGCGAATATGCTGGAACAGATCATTGGATGTTACCGCTGCGGCCACGTTGGTGGTGTCAGATAGCGGGGACATCTTATCGCCGAAGTAGGCGCCAGAGATTACCGCTCCGGCAGTGACCTCAAGGGATAGGCCCAGGGCGCCGGCGATACCCATCAGTGCCACACCCAAGGTGCCCGCTGTGGTCCAGCTGGAGCCAATACTCAGTCCTACTACGGCACAAATAACACAGCTGGCGGCGTAGAACCACTGTGGCGACAGAATCTGCACGCCGTAATAGATCATGGAAGGCACTGTGCCGGCCAGAATCCAGCTACCGATAAGTGCACCTACAGACAGCAGGATCAGGATAGCGCCAAATACCAGGCCAATGCCGTGGAGCATCCCGCCTTCCATGTCGTTCCAGCTGTGTCCGTTCTTCATCCCCATTAGGGCCACAACGCAGGCACAGAGCAGTAACGCTATTTGATTGGGACCGTAGGAGGAGTCTGCACCGTAGAAATATACGGATAGTGACAACAGGGCGACGAGAATCCCGAGAGGGATCAGGGCGTCCGTTAAGCTGGGAGCGCGCGGCTCTGAGCTGGGGTTGGATTGAGACAAGGTGAACTCCTGCTTGACTGCGTGGCTAGCGCCGTATTCGTTATCGTTGTTTTGCCGTCGGCGGCGGTTAATAGCCTTATTCTCATAGCTTGGGGCGGTGAAGTCCACTTTGTATCATCGCACCATCGCTGTATTTTGGCGTTGACTTGGTCGTCGAAACCGGATTTATCACTGCGGTCAACTATCTGGTCGGGTCCAGTGCTGGCAGTTCGTCGACGCTTCCGGTATGTTCTGCGCCCAGTAGTCCCGGCTGATCCAGCCGCAAAATAAATAAGTGCGGGCCGTCTGAGGCAGGTCCGACAGGTAGTATTTCATGAGAGCAAGTGAGTTAGACCCCTCTCAATTCGAGGATATGCGCCCCTATCGCGATGATGAAGTGCGCGAGGTTATCAAAAGGCTAATTGCCGACCCGGAAATGTCCCATGCAGCGGCGCATTTCCTTGTCCCTAAACTGGCTCAGCTGGAGGGCGCCGTCGCCTGGTTGGTACGTCAGTTTCTGCGCTTTGAACTGCGCAATGTTCGCAATGTGCGGGATCTTCAAGAGATTGTCGGCAAATATATGGAGAAGGTGATCAAGCGCACCACCTCCGGCCTGAGCATTTCTGGTCTGGACACCCTGCCCAGGGATCGCGCCTGCCTGTTTGTCAGCAATCACCGCGACATCGCTATGGACCCGGCGCTGATGATTCAGGCGATGTTCCGCGAAGGGCATGAGACCTCCCGCATTGCGATTGGAGACAACCTGCTAAGCAAGCAGTTTGCCAGCGACCTGATGAAGTTGAACAAGTGCTTCACCGTGGTGCGCAGTTCTGGCAGTCGTCGGGAAAAGCTGCAGGCAGCAACCCAGTTGTCCAATTACATCTATCACTCCATCGTCAACGATAACGAGCATGTGTGGATCGCACAGCGTTCCGGGCGCGCCAAAGATGGCCTGGATCGCACCAATCCAGCACTCTGCGCCATGTTCGCCATGACTAAGGACCGGGAAACGCCCTTTGCCGATTTTTGGCGCAAGTTGCACATTGTTCCGGTGTCTATTTCCTACGAATGGGACCCCTGTGATGCACAGAAGGCCAAGGAAATTTACGTTACCGAGCACAAGGACGAGTACAAGAAGGGTAAAAACGAGGACTTGGCCTCGATTGGTAAGGGCATTGTCGGTCACAAAGGCCGTGTACATGCCGCCTTCGGCACGCCGATTGAAGGTGATTTTAACGATGTAAACAGCCTGGCTGAAGAAATAGATCGCCAAGTTATCGGCAACTACACATTGCACCCATCCAATATGATTGCCTACGAGATGGTTTACGGTGAGGTTCCTCAATTACCGGTGGGATATCCGGCTAAAGCCTGGGACCCCGCTGCACATAAAGAAGAGCGGGAGAAGTTTGAAGCGCGCATGGCTCGGGTCGATGAGCGCTGGCGCGACAAGGCTATTCAGGCCTACGCCAATCCTGTGGTATCTCGCCTCGCCTATGAGTAAGGCCCGCTGAGTTCAGAAGCTGGTGGGGAGAGGGCGCTTAGTGGATAATAGTGCCCCCTGCGCCAGCCACTTAGCGAATAGACCTCACCCCCGTGCTCAACGAAAAACACAAAAGCGCCATTCAGGGCGCCTATAGCCAATTCCTGTCCGGTCGAGGGCTGAAAGCCCGCTATGGGCAGAAGCTGATGGTAGCTGCCATTGCCCGCTCACTGGGTTCCATCACCCAGAATGCCAGTGGTGAGCGCGATAGCGACAAGACTGATGGCGAGCATATCTGTGTAGTTGAAGCGGGTACGGGTACCGGTAAAACCGTTGCTTACCTTCTCGCCTCTATTCCCCTGGCCCAGGCCCAGGACAAGACCCTGGTGATATCCACCGCCACGGTGGCCCTGCAGGAACAGATTATCCACAAAGACCTGCCAGAAGTTGCTCGTCACAGTGGGCTCAAATTTGAGTTTGCCCTGGCGAAGGGCCGTGGCCGCTATCTCTGCCTATCCAAGTTGGATCAACTCTTGTCCAGCTTTTCTGCCTCCGGCACCGGCCTTTCCCTTGGTCTCTATGAAGATGAACTCCCGCAGGTGGAAGCGGAGAGTGTCGCTCTCTACCAGAAGATGACGGATAGCCTGACATCGGGTACCTGGGATGGCGATCGGGATAACTGGCCGGATACGATTGAGACGGATGATTGGAGTCGGGTTACCACTGACCATCGCCAGTGCAGTGGCCGCCGCTGCCCCCATGTCACCAATTGCAGCTTCTTCCGAGCGCGAGAAAGCCTGGGCAAGACCCAGGTGATAGTTGCCAACCACGACCTGTTGCTGGCGGACCTGGCCCTGGGTGGTGGCGCGATTCTTCCGCCCCCGGAAGAGACTATCTATGTACTTGATGAAGCTCACCATCTACCGGAAAAGGCCCTCAATCATTTCTCTCACCACAGCCGCGTAGGGGCTTCCACCGGTTGGTTGGATCAAACCAATAAGGCCCTGGGGCAGATGCTGGGTGAGATTGGTGACGGCGCCCAGATCGACCGCTGCGGCGAGCAGCTGCCGGCGGTTCTCACCTCTGCCAAGCAGGGGTTGGAGCAGATGTGGCCGCTGATTGAAGAGCTGTGTGAATTTGAAGATGAGCGGGGCAATACCATCCGCCATCGCTTTGAAGGTGGGGTAATCCCCGATTCCATGTCGCAGCTGGCGGAAAAGCTGCGGGAAGACTTTGATGAGTTGGAAAGCCTGCTCAGCAAGATGTTGCAGACCGCCCAACGCATGATGGAGGACGGCCACTCGCCGGTACCCCTGGCAGATCTGGAGCGCTGGTACCCCCAGTTGGGCAGTTGGCATGGGCGCGCTGAGGCCAATCTTCTGTTGTGGGCGAATTACGCCCGTGCCGATGCTGATGGCGCATTGCCCCAGGCGCGCTGGGTCACCCTGGTGGACTGGGGCGGCTCCACAGATTTTGAGGTTTGCAGCTCACCGATACTTGCAGGCAAAACCCTGGAGTACAGCTTGTGGCGCCGCTGTTACGGCGCGGTACTGACTTCGGCCACACTCACAGCTTTGGGGAAATTTGATCGTTTGCAAATGCGTGCCGGCACTCCGGACAATGCCAGCTATCAAGTAGTGCCGAGTCCTTTCGATTTTTCCCGTGCAACACTGCAAGTGCCCCCGGAAGCTGTAGATGCGGGCAATGCAGAGCAACACACAGACGCCATTATCGATGCGTTGCCAGACCTGCTGAAAGGGGAGGGTGGCGCTCTGGTACTGTTTTCCTCCCGGCGCCAGATGGAGACGGTTTACGAGGCGCTCCCTGGTACCTGGCGCAACCGAATCCTGATGCAGGGGCAGCAATCCCGCCAGCAGTTGCTGGATAGCCACCGTGAGATTATCGATGGCGGCGGCAGCAGTATCCTGTTCGGGCTTGCGAGTTTTGCCGAGGGGTTGGACCTGCCAGGGGATTACTGCCGCCACGTGGTTATTGCGAAACTGCCTTTCGCGGTGCCCGATGACCCGATTGAGGCAGCGCTGGCGGAGTGGATTGAAGCTAAGGGCGGCAATCCATTTATGCAAATCACAGTGCCGGATGCAGCCCTAAAATTGGTGCAGGCCTGCGGGCGCTTACTGCGGGCAGAAGGGGACAGCGGCACAGTCACTTTGCTGGATCGCCGGGTGGTTACCCGTCGCTATGGTCAGGCAATACTCAATTCACTTCCGCCCTTTAATCGAAAAATTTAGAAAATCTTTGGTCGTATTTGCGCTGTTACTCAGATTGGGCAGGTGGCTATTGCGTATTATCACGGCTGTAAATGTGAAGGTTCTATGAGTTATGCAACCTATTTATTCTGAAATCGCTGATCAGCTCCTGTTCCTTGAATCTGAACTGCGCAGCCTACAGGTTTGGCAGGATAATGCGCCACCCGCAGAAGCCCTGGCCAGCACCGAGCCATTTTGTGTGGATACTTTGACCTTGCCCCAGTGGCTTCAATTTATTTTTTTGCCGCGTATGCAGGTCCTGATTGAAGGGGAGATGCCCCTACCGGGCCAGTGTGGTATTGCTCCGGTTGCCGAAGAGTTCTTCAAGGGGCGGGATGATGCTGCGGCACTGCTGGCTATTTTGGAAACTATCGACCAGCGCCTGCAGCAGGGCTAACCAGCTTCTGATTCCCTGAGCCCAGTGATCTTAATCACACTGGGTGGCATGTCACATTGTTAGCGTTGAGTCCTGCGACTCGGCGGACAGCGCTGTGCAGTGGCGGCGCTCATGAGCTAATATCGACCTTTTGCCTGAGGCGGGGAGCAATTTCTCCGTCAGATAAGCGAACACCGCGCGTTTGTCGCGGTCCGAATGGCATTGCTAATGGGGCTTGAGGTAATTGGTCGGTATGCAGAGATTTTCCCTTCTGTGGTTAATGTTGACGCTTTCGGTGCTCGCCGGTTGTGAGTCACTGATGTATCCGGGGCGGGACAGGGCCGCTCAACCAGCGGAAGTTGCACCACCGGTAGAATCACCTGATTCTGCAATGCAGTGCCCAGAGCCTGCGGAAGTGATTTGTGCGGAACCGGAAGTGAAGGTTGTTGAGCGGGTAATCGAACGAACTGTAGAAAAAGTAGTCGAAGTGCCCGTTGCCAAAGATAAGCTGGTTTTGGGGTCGGTAGAAGAAGTGGCCATAGAGCCTCCCGGCCTGATCCTGGAATCCGTTGTCGATACAGGTTCACCAACCTCCACACTGCGGGTCAGGAAGCTGACTCCGTTCGAGCGGGATGGCAGGGACTGGATCAGGTTCCAGATTGTTCAGTCGAGCAAAATGGACCCGGTTTCGGTAGAGCTGCCGATAAAACGCCATGTTCGAGTGGAGCGCCTGGGCTTTGATAATCAGCGCAGGCCGGTAGTGGAGCTTAACCTGACCGTTGGGCGTATAACCCACCAAGTCGAAGTTAACCTGACCGATGAGGGCGGCTCTGATCTATTGATGCTGCTGGGACGCAACTTCCTCAAAGATGCCGCTGTTGTCGATGTGAGCCGGCGCAATGTCCAGGGCCAACCCCAAATAGACGGGGTTAAATAGGCCAGTTATCCAATTGGGTTCCTAATTGGGACCTCAGAGTTACGGGGAATGGCGAATGTCGCCGCGTGTCCAAGTTTATGTAATTGCGGCGTTACTCGCATTGGTAGGAGCAGGCCTGACCGCCTATAAAAACCTCGAGTTGGGTTTTCCGCTGTTGCCGGGTGAGTACCGCACCGTGTGGACCATCGAAGCAAAAGTGGGCTTCGATGCCGATGGCGGTCCGGTGAAGGCCGCACTGACCCTCCCGCGCGAGCAGCGCAATATGGAAATACTGGGGGAGACCTTCAGCTCCTCCGGTTTTGGTTTCTATATCGCGAGAGAAGATGATGCCTATCGGGCCATTTGGTCTCGCCGGGCCGCAAGAGGCCCCCAATCTCTCTTCTATCAGCTGGATGTCTACCAGCGTCCCGGTGCCGCGCTGGCGCAGCCTCTGGATCTGAGCACTGAGATACAAAAACCCTTCCTGGGGGCCCGTGAGCAAGAAGCGGTGCGCTTGGCGATTTACTCCCTGGTTGAGCAGGCCCGCGAGCGCTCTTCTGATGTGGAATCTCTCACTACCCAGTTACTATTCGAATTGAATGACGATGAAAATCAGGATCGCAACCTGATCTTCCGTCATTACGCCGACCGCTCTTTTGTGGATGTTGCCTTGCTTGTACTGGCCACAGCCGATATCCCCGCCCACCGTATTCGCGGCCTCTACCTGGAGGATGATCGACGTCGACTATCTCCAGAAGATCTGCTTGAGGTCTATGATGGCAAGCGTTGGATCGTGTTTGAACCCAGCAGTGGCCAGCCTGGTGTGCCGGAAAATTTCTTTATTTGGCAGCGCGGCGGCAAGAGTCTTTTAGATCTTGAGGGCGGTCGTAACTCCCAAGTGACTTTCTCTGTGATTGCCAATGATGTCCCCGCTCGCGATGTCTCTATGCGCAGCACCAAAGATGAGAAAGATGCGCTGGTGGATTTCTCGATCTACAGTTTGCCCATTGAGCAGCAGAGTATTTTCAAGCTGATTCTGCTGGTGCCTGTGGGGGCCCTGGTGGTGGTGCTGCTGCGTGTGTTTGTAGGTCTGCGCACCTCCGGTACCTTTATGCCGGTACTGCTGGCAATTGCCTTTATCGAAACCCAGCTGATTACCGGTTTAGCGATTTTTACTTTGATCCTGATCCTCGGCCTTTGGGTGAGGTTCTATCTCAGTAGGCTCAATTTGCTATTGGTATCGAGGATCGCCGCCGTCGTGGTGACGGTGGTGATAATAATGGGGGCAATCAGTGTGGTCAGCTATAAGCTGGGCATTGAGCAGGCTCTCACAGTGACATTCTTCCCGATGATTATCCTTGCCTGGACTATCGAGCGTATGTCGATTGTGTGGGAGGAGGATGGTCCCTACGAGGTGGTGGTGCAGTCCGGGGGCAGTTTGTTAGTGGCGATACTGGCTTGGTGGGTAATGACCAACCGCTATATTGAGCATTGGACGTTCAACTTCCCCGAGTTACTGTTGGTATTGCTGGCCTTTATTCTGGTGGTGGGCAACTACACCGGATATCGACTCAGTGAGTTGATGCGTTTCCGTCCGCTGGTTCGCTAGGGGGCGTTATGCTGCAATTTTCAGTTAAGCATATCTTCAATAAAGTTCGCGGCGGAGTGGTATCTCCGCTGACCCTGCGCCGCATGGGGGTGTTGGGGATGAATGCGCGTAATATTGACTATATTGCGCGCTATAACGATCGCAAAAAATATCCCATCGTCGACGACAAGCTAAACACTAAGCGCGCGGCTAAAAAAGCGGGAATTCCTGTGCCTGAGTTGATCGAGGCATTTGAAAGCCCTGCCAGCCGCAAGCGAGTTATGGAGGTGATTGACCCTCTATGGCAGTTTGTAATCAAGCCGGCACGGGGCTCGGGTGGTAAAGGTATTCTCGTCATTGCCGGTCGCAATGGTGACAAATATAAAAAGATATCCGGTGCTGAAATTGATGCATTGGATATTTTGCGGCACGTGAGCAATATTCATAGCGGCCTCTACAGCCTGGGTGGTAAACCCGACAGGGTGATGGTGGAGGCCCTGGTGGACTTTGACCCGGTCTTCGATCGCTACTCCGTTGAAGGTGTGCCTGATGTGAGAGTTATCGTTTTTCGCGGTTATCCGGTGATGGCCATGCTGCGCTGCTCAACCCACGCCTCAGATGGTAAAGCCAATTTGCACCAGGGCGCTGTAGGTGTAGGTATCGACCTGGCCACGGGCAAAAGTTGTCATGCGGTAATGCGCGGGTTGCGAATTGACCAGCACCCGGACACTGAAGTGCCTTTCGATGCATTGCAGGTGCCAGATTGGTACGAGTTGGTCCGCTTGGCGGCAAGCTGTTACGAAATGACCGGGCTGGGTTATTTAGGCTGTGACATTGTCCTGGATCGTGAACGTGGCCCGCTCTTATTGGAGGCTAATGCGCGCCCGGGATTGGCAATCCAAATCGCCAATGGTGTTGGCTTGCGCGAGCGCTTGGGCTTTATCGAAAAATTTGATGAAGAAATGTTCAGGAAAAATGTGGATGAACGGGTGGCATTTTCCATGCGCAAATTTGCCAGCGACTAGGAAAGTCCGCTAATAGTTTATCGATTTTATTATCTTGCAAAGCAATACTTATTGCCTGGTTAGGGGGTGGTCGCCCCTTCGATTGATCGAATTTTTTCAATTAGAGTTTTTAGCCGCTTTCCTTGCATTTTGAGTCCATATTCAAGTTCTTGGATTTTCGTTTGGATCGAAGTGAGTTCCCACTCGCTGGGTGGCTGACCATGTTTTTCTCCATGGCGTAAAAATTGAAGGGATTTCCAGTTCTTCAATAACTTGGCGAATCCACGAGCCTCACTTTCCAGAATCTCTTGCCAGCTCTCTTTATCTTTAGTCTTTTCAATTTTCTCCCTGGCTTGTTTGAAAAGCTGCTCTACCTTTACTTTTTGGATCTGAATAGGTGGAGCAACCCTTAAATTATAGGTGAGTCCAACAAGGCTCAATGATTTGATCAACCATTTGGTAGGGTCATACTGGAACCAGCGAATACCACTTCGATAATCTATCTGAAAGGTGTGGTGATAATTGTGATAACCCTCGCCAAATACAAATAGGTTGAGGAAAGCGTTATCTCTTGCGCTGATTGATCCCTTATAGGGGCGTCGGCCCCATAAATGTCCAAATGAGTTAATCATAAAAGTAGTGTGATGATTAACCACAAGGCGCAATACTCCGGCCAGTAAAACCATACCGAGAACGTCTCCAGTAATGATCCCCAAGATTATAGGTAGGCCAAGGTTCATGGCGATAATGATGGGAACATAGTTATTGTGTTGCCACATTACCAACTTGTCCCTTTGAAGATCCTTAACATTTTTGTAATCGAGATAACTGCTGGGATATTCGTGCATCATCCAGTCCATATGGGAGAACCAGAAGCCGCGCCCTGCTGAATAGGGGTCTCGATTGTTATCGTCGATAAATTGATGATGGTATCTATGGCTTGCACACCAATTTAAAGTGGTGTTTTGCATGGCTGCCGCACTGAATAAAATAAATAAAAATCGAATTGACCAGTGGGCTTCGTAGCTTTTGTGTGACCACAACCTGTGATTTCCTGCTGCTATAGAAAAGCTGCAAAGTGCACCAAAAATGGCAAATGCAAGCCATTGATACCAGTGATACCCGTAGACAAATCCATAAATCGGTACTGCGGTAAGTGCTAACAAACCTGTGCTGGCAAATAAAATTGTGGGAATCCAAAAACGTTTTCGCTGATTGCTGGAACTTAGAGGAGTTGCGTTCATAGCAGGCCCCCTTTATTGAGGATTGCCCATGACTATTTTGAGATAGGGGTGGAAGTATTTCCTTTGGCCAGATTTTACTTTTTCTTCGTAGCTTTTCACTTGAATGCATTGTTTTGGTGCATTTTGGCCATCTGAAGGATCGCATTGGTTCGCTATTCCACAGAAGCGCTGGAGTATGAAAGCTAAGGCCTTAAAAAACGCTGTTTTAAAAGTTGGCATAAGGGTTGCATTGGTAAATGTGCGGGGCAAAGGACCCGCATTTCGGGAGAGTTTCTTAGGGTTATGGCAAACCATTAACACTGGGTGACTTCCCGTTTTCTCTCATCATCGCTGATTACGGCCCCGCATTGCGGGGCCTTTTTTTTGCCCGCACTTTGCGCAAAGCTCATAATGCTTTAGTTTAGGGTCTCCCAAGGCGTTCCCAAATTTGACGGCCCCGGGAGAGAGGCTCTCTTTTATGGCAAGGATGCATGAGCCAGGTAATTAATGAGCTAATTTCGATAGTCGAGCCCTGTGTGTCAGAGTCACTAACCCCAAATCCGTCCAGCGCAGTGTTCCAGTTGGCAACCAGCGATGAGCTTTCCTCTTTGGATGCATCGCGCCTGCCTCGTCATAACGCCTGTTTGCAAGATTTGTTTTTGGATTCAGATTGCGGGTTGTGGGAGTGGCATCCGGATTCCGGTGCCCAGCGTGCTCAGGGTGAAATTTGGCTCCTGTTTGCAGAAACTGCAGAACTCTCTTTGACTTCCCTGTGGACGGGTGATGAATTGCGTTCGGTTCACTCTGATGAGCGGGATCGAATTATCACTGTGCGGCGTCGTCTTACCAACAAAGGTGGACACTTCGATACTACTTTTCGGGCCTACGATAGTCTTGGTCAATTGCGCTGGCTGCGATTGCGAGGACGCGCAATAAACCTCGAGGATGACAGTGGGTTTGTTGTGATTGGAAGTTGCGCTGACTTCACTGAAACCTTGGCCCAGCGCTACCTATCTAACCTGCCTGGCGAGCGCCCCTTACAGACACTGTCTGGAGTTGGCGATGGTTTATGGGAGTGGGATCTACGCGCAGATGAAATGGTGCTTGATGATGCCTGCTGGGGGATTCTGGGTTATGAAGTGAGCCCGATACGCAGTATCGGTATTTCAGCCGCGGAGCAGTGGAAGGCTCGAATTTTAGCGGAGGACTTCCCTCGGGTTGAGCAGTCCATGCGGGATCATGTGCGCGAGGGGTTACCGCTCGATGTGGAATTTCGTATCTGGCGTTCGGATAGCAGTATGGTTTGGGTTCGCTGCCGCGGCAAGGCCCAATTAAATAGTCGCGGTCAGCCCGTGCGGGTGTTGGGAGTTTTACAAGACGTCAGCCGCAGCCGGGAAAGACTTTCGCAAATGGAGCGGGAGCTGGAGTTGCAGCGGGAGGAAAATGCGCATCGGGCAGATTTATTATTTAGCCTGAGCCATGAATTACGCACGCCACTTAATGCAATTTTAGGTTACAGCCAAATTGTCGAATTAGATCAGAGTCTCAACGCAGACCAGCGTCAGCGCTTATCAGAAATTCGTCGCGCGGGGCAGCATTTATTGCATTTGGTCGGTGATGTATTGGAGCTGGCCAGAATCGACAGTAGGCGTTTGGGCCCCTCGATGGAATTGATTCGGCCGGCCGATTTGGTTGCAGAATGTAAACGTTTGCTCGAGCCCCTGGCTGAAACCCGTCGTGTCAGTTTGATGTTTGAGCCTCTCGGCTGGGAGTCCGCTTATATTTGTGCGGACCCTGTGCGCTATAAGCAAGTTGTATTGAACCTGGCGGGCAACGCGGTGAAATACAATCGTGAAAATGGCCGTGTCATCATTAATTTTACGCCGCAGGCCGATGGCTGGTTGAGGCTGAATATTTTGGATACCGGCAAGGGGATTGCAGCAGAGAGACGCAAAGAAGTTTTTGAACCCTTTAACCGTTTGGGGGAGGAAAAGGGGCATATCGAGGGTACCGGTGTCGGTCTTGCAATTGCCAAGCGTCTGGCGGAGGCGATGGGGGGGCGGATCGATTTTGACAGTCAGGAAGGGCAGGGCTCAGTATTTTGGGTTGAATTCCCAATGGTTGATGCTGCGGAGTCTTTCCTGTCATTTGCAAATTCTGTTGATGCCCCGTCAACATTACCCGATTGTAGATTGCTGCTAGTGGATAACCGTCCTGAAAGTGTGGCTCGGGTGGAAAAACTTTTGCAGGGGGCGCCGCAAGTACAGCTTTCTGTGGCCGCAGATGTTGTTGAGGCCATATTTATGGCGCGTACCCAAGCACCGGATGTGGTGTTATTTCACAATACCTTGCCGGGAATGTCGGTTGGGGATTTGGTAAGTATCCTCAAGCAGGATCAAGTCACTCAAAAAACCTGTTTGGTGGTTATGGGAGGAGAGTGTTCCTCGGGGGTGACAACCGCTTTGCCGGATAACTTTGATCGACCGCAGCTTGCGCGAGTTTTGATGGAGTGTTTGACGGGGAAGAGGTGAGCTGGGCTCTTGGAATCAGCACCCCGGCATCTTATTTGCCGGAGTGCCGTTCAGGCTTTTAGCGTATGTGTCCCATATGTTTGCCCACGATTTTCACCAGGGGCTTAAATACTTTCGGAGTGGCGCAGACCAGGTGTCCGGAGTCCAGGTAATCCTCACCACCGCGGAAGTCGCTGATCAGGCCGCCGGCTTCTTTGACTAGCAGGGAGCCCGCTGCGATATCCCAGGTGTTCAGGTACATCTCCCAGAAGCCATCGAAGCGCCCGGCAGCAACATAGGCAAGATCCAGCGCTGCAGCGCCGGGGCGGCGGATTCCCGCAGTTTGCCCAGCGATATCTTTTAGGGCGGCCAGGTAGGCGTCGATGTTATCCAACGGCAGGCCGTTGAAGGGAATGCCGGTGCCAATCAGAGAGCCGCGCATGCCCTGGCGTGAAGAGACGCGGATACGGCGGCCATTCAGGGCAGCACCGCGACCGCGACTTGCGGTAAATTCTTCGCGTTTGATGGGGTCCAGTACGACTGCGTGCTCAATGCGGCCGCGATAGCGACAGGCGATAGAAACAGCGAACTGTGGGACGCCGTGGATAAAATTGGTGGTGCCATCGAGGGGATCGATAATCCACTCGTAATCGGGCTCTGCGCCCTCTTGCAGGCCGCTTTCTTCAGCGCGGATGCTGTGCTTGGGGTAGGCCTTGCGCAGGTGATAGATAATCTCCTGTTCGCTGGCCTTATCCACTTCAGTAACGAAATCGTTGCGCGTCTTTTCTTCGAATTTCATCAGGTCGCCGCGCTCCCAGGCCCGTTCGATCAGTTCTCCTGCCTTACGCGCCGCGCGCAGGGCAATATTTAGCATGGGTTCCATAACTATTCCGCACAAAGTGGTTAAAGGGGTTAAAAAGCAGGCCGCAGGTTAACTGCGACGGACGCGATTGTAGGGATTCCGATTGGTTTTTGCTACACTCGCGCGCCCCCATGACACCGATTTATTACTTTCAGTATGGCCAAGTCACCTTTAGACACGACTCCACTTGCCGCGCTCGACAATGTGCGCGTGGTTCTGGTTAACAGCGCACACCCCGGAAATATTGGTGGTGCGGCGCGCGCGCTCAAGAATATGGGCCTGAGTCAGCTGTACTTAGTAGCGCCTCGGGAATTTCCTGCAGCCAATGCTGTTTGGCGTGCAGCCGGGGCAGCTGAGCTGCTCGATAGCGCCGTTGTGGTGGATACCCTGGAAGAAGCCGTGGCTGATTGTGGTCTTGTTGTGGCCACCAGCGCTCGCGAGCGCCGAATCCCTTGGCCGCTGCTGACCCCGCGCCAGTGTGGAGAGCGTACCGTCGCCGAGGCCGCGTCTCATCCGGTTGCTTTGGTGTTTGGCCGTGAGGATCGAGGACTTACCAACGAAGAGTTACAGGCCTGTAACTACCATGTGCATATTCCTGCTAACCCGGAATACAGCTCCCTGAACCTGGCGACTGCTGTACAGGTACTTGCCTACGAAGTGCGTATGGCGGCCCTGGAAGCTGAAAAGGGTGAGCCTGTGAATTACACCGATTGGGATCGTCCACCGGCCAAGGCCAGCGATATGGAGCTGTACTTCGATCATCTGCAGCAGGCGCTGGGCGAGCTGGGCTTTATTGACCCGGATAACCCTCGCCAAACAGTGACTCGCCTGCGCCGACTGTATAGTCGGGTGCGCCCCGATGATATGGAGTTGGGTATCCTGCGCGGTATGTTGACCTCAATCCAGAATTACATTCATCGCTCTGGTGGTAAGGGGCGACCCGACTAGTTGAGTACCCGAGTGTCCCGCTGGGTTATATACTTGACTACAGTAGTGGGTTATTCCATACTCGCGCCCCGATCGGAAAAGGGCTGTACATCAGTTGGGAGCTGATATGCGTTTGACAACCAAAGGCCGCTACGCGGTGACTGCCATGCTGGACCTGGCGTTGCACGCTGATCGCGGACCGATCAGTCTGGCAGACATATCCAAGCGCCAGGGTATATCACTGTCCTACCTGGAGCAGTTGTTCTCCCGGTTGCGGCATTCTGGGCTGGTGTCCAGTGTGCGCGGACCCGGTGGTGGTTATCGCCTGGCGCGGGATGGTGAAGAGATTTTTGTGGCGCAGATCATTGATGCAGTCAATGAGTCTGTAGATGCCACCAGCTGCGGCGGCAATGCGGATTGCGCCAATGGCGAACAGTGCCTGACCCACTACCTCTGGTCAGACTTGAGTGATCAGATTCATAGCTTCCTCAGCAGTATCAGCTTGGCCAACCTGGTTTCCCGAGCTGAGGTGCAGGAAGTTGCGCGTCGGCAAGATATGCGCGAGGCGCCGGAAGAGAGGGTCGCTGTACTCGGCGGCCTGTGATTGGGGCCCAAACGGGCCAGCAGACAGATATTAGAGATTTACTAAGCGGAAACGGTATGACTATGAAGCTTCCCATCTATCTGGACTATTCGGCTACCTGTCCGGTTGACCCACGCGTCGCCAAGAAAATGGCAGAGCAGCTGACGATGGAAGGCAATTTCGGCAATCCGGCCTCCCGCTCCCACCTGTTTGGTTGGAAAGCGGAAGAGGCTGTGGAGAATGCCCGACGCCAGGTGGCGGAGCTGATCAATGCCGATCCGCGCGAAATTGTCTGGACCAGCGGTGCCACCGAGTCCGACAACCTGGGTATCAAGGGTGCGGCCCACTTCTACCAGAGTCGCGGCAAGCACATTATTACCTCCAAAATTGAGCACAAAGCAGTCCTGGATACCTGTCGCCAGCTGGAGCGGGAAGGTTTTGAAGTGACCTACCTGAATCCCCGCGAAGACGGCATCGTCTATCCGGAGCAGGTTGAGGAAGCCATGCGTGAGGACACCACTGTGGTGAGCCTGATGCACGTTAACAACGAGATTGGGGTGATCAACGATATCGCTGCGATCGGCGAACTGTGTCGCTCCCGTAAAGTTATTTTTCATGTGGACGCGGCCCAGAGCGCCGGCAAGTTGCCGATCGACCTTCAGGAAATGAAAGTTGACCTGATGTCCTTCTCCGGCCACAAAATTTACGGCCCCAAAGGTATCGGTGCCCTTTACGTACGCCGCAAGCCCCGCGTCCGTCTGGAAGCCCAGATGCACGGTGGCGGCCACGAGCGCGGTATGCGCTCCGGTACCCTGCCGACTCACCAGATTGTCGGTATGGGCGAAGCCTTTGGTATTGCCAAAGAAGAAATGGCTCAGGAAGCCGAGCGTCTGCGCTCTCTGCGCGACCGTTTCTGGGGTCAGATCAAAGATATGGAAGAGGTCCATATCAATGGTTCCGCCGAGAAGAGAATTCCGGGCAACCTGAACGTGAGCTTTGCGTTTGTAGAAGGTGAGAGCCTGATCATGTCGCTGCGCGACCTGGCGATCTCCTCCGGTTCCGCTTGTACCTCTGCGAGCCTGGAGCCCAGCTACGTATTGCGAGCCCTGGGTGTTAACGACGAGTTGGCGCACAGCTCATTGCGCTTCAGCTTTGGTCGTTTTACCAGCGAGAGTGATGTCGACACCGCTGCCGCAGAAGTGCGCAAGGCAGTGGAGAAACTACGTGAATTGTCACCGCTTTGGGATATGTACAAAGACGGCGTAGACCTGAACAAGATTGAATGGGCCGCTCACTAAGCGCGCGCAAGAGTTAGGAGAAAAGTCATGGCCTATAGCGATAAAGTAATTGACCACTACGAGCACCCCCGCAATGTTGGACGTATGGACGACAAGGCGGACAATGTAGGCACCGGTATGGTGGGCGCGCCCGCCTGTGGTGACGTGATGCGCCTACAGATTCAGGTAAGCGACGAGGGCGTTATCGAAGACGCGAAGTTCAAGACCTACGGCTGTGGTTCCGCCATTGCCTCCAGCTCCCTCCTGACCGAGTGGGTGAAAGGCAAGACGATCGACGAAGCGGAGCAGATCAAGAACACTGCCATTGCAGAGGAGCTGGCGCTGCCGCCGGTGAAAATCCACTGCTCGGTTCTCGCTGAAGATGCGATCAAGGCTGCGGTTCGCGATATCCGTGAAAAGCGCGGTGAGTCTGATGACGCTGTAGAAGCCAAGGAATCTGCGGCGGGTTAACTTTTCGTCCAAATGTAGCGTCTAAACATAGCGAAGGTGTTGTTTTGGCTATTAGTATGACCGAGGCCGCTGAGGCCCACATTCAAAGTCAATTGGCCAAGCGAGGCAAGGGAATCGGCATTCGTGTCGGTGTCAAGACGGCCGGCTGTTCCGGTCTCGCCTATGTGCTGGAATTTGTCGATTCGTTCGAAGCCGAAGATACGGTATTTGAGCAAAACGGCGTTAAGTTGGTGGTGGACCCCAAGAGTCTGGTTTACCTCGACGGCACCCAGCTGGATTTCGTCAAGGAAGGCCTGAACGAAGGCTTCACCTTCTCGAATCCCAATGTAAAAAATGAGTGTGGCTGCGGCGAGAGTTTCCACGTCTGATTCGCTCTCGCCCCACAAGGCCGGGTGCGCTGCGCATACCGGCCTTTTTATTGGCTCCTCGGACAGTTGGGGGCCGTGCAGCAGTAAGCGGCAACTTCAGCCGCGTTCCAGGCTGTGCCCCAGTAGGTATATTCAGATGGCAACCAACCTGAACCATTTCGAAGTTTTTGGTCTGCAACCCGCGTTCGCGGTCGATCGCAGTGCCCTGGCGACCCGCTACCGGGAATTACAGCGGGAATTCCACCCGGACAAATACGCTTCCCATTCCGAGGGCGAACAATTGTTGGCCATCAAAATGGCGGCTCAGATCAATGAGGCGCACACCGTTTTGCGCGACCCGGTACAGCGCGCCGCCTACCTACTCAAGTTGGCCGGGGTAGATGTGCCACCTGAGCAGACCACCAAAGATACTGAATTTCTGATGCAGCAGATGATGTTGCGCGAGCGCCTGGAAGAAGTGCGCGAGCAGCCCGATCCTGCAGCTGCGCTGGATGAGCTCAGTGCTGAGGCGCGGGGGCTGATCTCCAGTGAGGAACAGCGCTTTGCCGAAACTTATGACGGGGGCGATCTGGGCGCAGCAGAGGACTCGCTGCGCAAGCTTCAGTTCCTGGCCAAGCTTGAGAAACAAATTGACGAGCTGGAAGAAGACCTTTTCAACGACTAGTTGCGAGAGCACTGACTGAGAGGGCCAGACGGTACCGCGCCCCGCTTAAAGAAGAGATAACTAATGGCATTACTGCAGATTTCTGAACCGGGCCAGAGCCCAGCTCCCCACCAGCGCAAGCACGCAGTGGGTATCGATTTGGGGACCACTAACTCACTGGTAGCGACAGTGCGCAGTGGATCGGCAGAGGCCATTGCCGATGAGCAGGGTGAAGTGATCCTGCCATCAGCGGTGCACTACGGAGCCGAGGCGATTACCGTGGGTGCTGAAGCCCGCGCGTGCGCTGCAGAAGACCCCTACAACACCATGATTTCTATCAAGCGCTTGATGGGGCGAGGTGTTGCGGATATCAAAAGTTTTGGTGAGCAGCTGCCCTATCGCCTGGCTGAGAGCAGTGGCGGTATGCCTTCGATTGAAACTGCAGCCGGACCGGTAAACCCGGTGCAGGTATCGGCAGAAATCCTGAAAAAACTAGCCGCGCGCGGCCGCGAAGCGCTCTATGGCAAAGCGGGCGGTGAGCTGGATGGTGCGGTGATCACCGTGCCGGCCTACTTCGATGATGCCCAGCGCCAAGCGACCAAAGACGCCGCCCAGCTGGCGGGCCTGAAAGTCCTGCGCCTGCTCAACGAGCCTACAGCAGCGGCTGTTGCCTACGGCCTGGATAAAGGTGAAGAGGGTGTGATCGCGGTCTATGACCTCGGAGGCGGCACCTTCGATATCTCTATTCTGCGCCTGTCCCGGGGTGTGTTTGAAGTGATGTCTACCGGCGGCGATACGGCCCTTGGTGGCGACGATTTCGATCGCACTATCGCTTCCTGGATCGCCGAGCAAGTGGGATTGGGTACCGATCTCGACGCCGCGACCCAGCGAGTCCTGTTAGACAGCGCCTGTGCTGCGAAAGAATCCCTGTCCAGTGTCGAGCAAGTGGAAGTGCAATACGGCGACTGGTCCGGTGTACTCGATCGCGACACCATGGCTTCACTGCTGGACCCCCTGATCGACAAAACCCTACGCGCCTGTAAGCGCGCCCTGCGCGATGCCGGTATCAGTGCTGATGAGGTGCAGGAAGTGGTTCTGGTGGGTGGCTCCACCCGTACTTTGCGCGTGCGCGAGCGGGTTGAGGGTTATTTTGGTCGTCCCCCTCATGCGGAAATTGATCCCGACCAAGTGGTAGCAATCGGCGCCGCGATTCAGGCTGATGTACTGGTGGGCAATAAGTCCAGCGAAGAACTGCTGCTGTTGGATGTTATTCCCCTTTCCCTCGGGATTGAAACCATGGGTGGCCTCGCGGAAAAACTGATTGATCGCAACACGACCATCCCCGTCTCCAAAGCCCAGGAGTTCACCACTTTTAAAGATGGCCAGACTGCCATGGCGATCCATGTCGTGCAGGGCGAGCGGGAGCTGGTGAGTGACTGTCGCTCACTGGCGCGCTTTGAATTGCGTGGTATACCGCCGATGGTGGCCGGTGCTGCCCATATCCGTGTGACTTTCCAGGTGGATGCTGACGGTCTTTTGTCGGTGACAGCGATGGAAAAAAGCAGTGGCGTCAGTGCCGATATTACGGTTAAACCTTCCTACGGCCTGGAAGACAAGGATATTGCGCGCATGTTGCAGGAGTCCTACACCCACGCCGCTGAGGATATCGCCCTGCGCGCCCTGCGCGAAGCTCAGGTGGAAGCGGAGAGAACCCTGGAAAGCATGTTGGTGGCCCTGCGTGAGAACGGTGCCCAGCTGCTGGATGAAGGTGAGTTAAATGAGCTTGAGCACGCGATGGAAGCTTTGCGCCTGGCCCATAACGGCGGCGACGCAGAGGAAATTCGTCGACGTATCGAAGCCTTGAATAAGTTGTCTGAGCCTTTTGCTGCCAAGCGTATGGATGCCTCCATTAAGCGCGCTATGCAGGGCCATAGCTTGGATGAATTTGATAAATAACCATGATCAGGCGCAGACTCTGCGCTGCCGGCGGCCGGGGAGTCGTTACTTTCTCCCCGTCGGATTGAGACCACAGAGGTTCAGTACCCCATGCCGAAGATAGTATTTTTACCCCATCCGGAAATGTGCCCCGAGGGCAAAGTGGTGGAAGCGGAGAGCGGTGTCAGCGTGATCGACGCGGCCCTGGCCAACGATATCGAAATTGAGCACGCCTGTGAAAAAGCCTGTGCTTGTACCACCTGCCACGTCATTGTGCGCGAGGGCTTCGATTCCCTGGAAGAGCCGGACGAGCTTGAAGAGGACCTGCTGGATAAAGCCTGGGGCTTGGAACCGGAGTCTCGCCTGTCTTGCCAGGCGATTGTTGAGGATGAAGACCTGGTGGTCGAGATTCCCAAGTACACCATCAACCAGGTATCGGAAAAGCACTGACCTGCACGCTGAGGAAGCCGAATCATGAAGTGGACTGATATTCACGATATTGCCATAGAGCTGAGCGAAGCTCACGAGGATGTGAACCCACTGACGGTCAACTTTGTCGACCTGCGCAATTGGGTGATGGCACTGCCCGGATTTGATGACGACCCCGATCGCTGCGGAGAGAAAATCCTCGAAGCGATCCAGGCGGCCTGGATCGAAGAGCAGGAGTAACCGGCCTTGGGGGCAGTATTGGCAAGAGAGTACAAAAGTCGATCAATACCCCGTATAATCCGCCGGCCGCGAAATGCGGTGATCAAAAATTGAGTACCCCCGGTGGGTATGAAAGGAATATCAGGGAAGAGCAACTGAGTAGGTTGCTCTTTCTTTATGTAGGGAGCCTCTGAACAACTCCGCAACAATCCCGCAACACCTCTGCGAGCCTTGAAGGCCCGCTCTGCGGGGCTTACTGAGTTGTTCAGAGATTCCTAAGTTAAGTTACAAAAAATCAATTTGGAGATAACCATGGCCCTGGAGCGTACCCTTTCCATCATCAAGCCGGACGCAGTAGCCAAGAATGTAATCGGTGAAATCGAGAGCCGTTTTGAGAAAGCTGGCCTGAGCATTGTTGCCATGAAGATGGTTCAACTGTCCCGCGAAAAAGCTGAAGGTTTCTACGCTGAGCACAAAGAGCGTCCTTTCTTCAAAGACCTGGTTGACTTCATGACTTCCGGTCCAGTTGTTGTACAGGTTCTGGAAGGCGAGAACGCTATCCTGGCAAACCGCGACCTTATGGGTGCTACCAACCCTAAAGAAGCCGCTGCTGGTACCATCCGCGCTGACTTCGCTGACAGCATCGACGCCAACGCTGTACACGGTTCCGACTCCGCAGAGTCCGCTGCTCGCGAAGTAAGCTACTTCTTCGCCGACGACGAAATCTGCGTGCGCGCTTAATCCGCGCCACAAATCGCACCGGTCTGTCCGGACCGGTGCAATTCTTCCCCCGAGGTGAAATGAATGACCACAGAGAAAACCAACCTGCTCGGCCTTTCGGTAGAAAAGCTGGCCGCCTTTTTTGAATCATTGGGCGAGAAGCGCTTCCGCGCTGTTCAGGTTTTAAAGTGGATTCACCAGAACGGGGTTGATGATTTTGCTGAGATGACCAATGTCAGCAAGGCCCTGCGCCAAAAACTGGCGGAAGTGGCCGAAATCCGTGCCCCGGAAGTATTGAATCAGTGGGATTCCGCCGATGGCACAAGGAAATGGTTAATTAAAGTCTCCGGTGGCAATGCTATCGAGACTGTCTATATCCCCGATGGTGATCGCGGCACCCTGTGTGTCTCCTCCCAGGTAGGCTGTTCTCTGGATTGCAGTTTTTGTGCAACTGGCAAGCAGGGCTTTAACCGAGATTTAACTGCGGCAGAAATTATCGGGCAGGTGTGGATTGCCTGTAAATCTTTCGGTCAATTGGATCCGAAAGGACCGCGCAAGGTCACCAACGTGGTGATGATGGGCATGGGTGAGCCATTGCTCAATTTCGACAATGTGGTCGATTCCATGAACCTGATGATGGAAGACAACGCCTACGGTATTTCCAAGCGCCGCGTCACCCTGTCGACTTCCGGTGTAGTACCTGCACTGGACCGCCTCGCCGATGTGACCGATGTCAGCCTGGCAATTTCCCTGCATGCGCCCAACGATGAATTGCGTAACGAGTTGGTGCCGATCAATAAAAAATACCCTATTGCGGTGCTACTGGATTCCGCTAAGCGCTACATCGATCGCATGCCGGATACGCACCGTAAAATGACGATTGAATACACGCTGATGCGCGAGGTTAACGACCGCCCGGAGCACGCTGAGCAATTGGCAGAGCTGCTTAAAGAGATTCCGGTGAAAATTAACCTGATTCCCTTTAACCCGTTTGAGTTGTCCGACTACCAGCGAGTGAGTAATAACGCACTGCGTCGCTTCCAGCAGGTTTTGCTCGACAAAGGTTATACCGTGACTGTGCGCACTACACGCGGCGATGATATTGATGCGGCCTGTGGTCAGTTGGCAGGCAGTGTTAATGACCGTACCCGCCGCTCCGAGCGCTACCGCAATGCAGAGCGCCCCGTTCGTATTGTTAACTAGTCGCTGGTAATTTTTTGTATAGGTTGCCAAATTGTTGGCAGCCTATTGGCTTCGATTTTCCCCTTCTCAAAAAAACTCTGTTCAGCCTGAAAGTTCCTTTCTATTCTATTTTTCGTGTCAACGAAATTGCTTTATCTAACGTTTAACGCTCGAGGAAAATTTATCCGGGAAGGGAGCGTTGGATATATGCATGAGATTAGGTCAAAACGATCATATTTTTTTAATTTGCATTTTGCCTGCAACATTTTGACTTTGAATGAAGCAGTTGGCCATTGGAGAGAGGTCTTCACTAGACCGTCTGGCACTGGATCTTTGCAGTAGCTACACCCGTATCTCCAACATCCATCAAAACATTATGACGCTATAGCGTGCTATCCAGTCATTTTCATTTGGCCTGGAGCTGTTTCAGCGTGCTTAGGTTCAGGAAAAACAATGTGTAGAAGTGCTTGCACCACTGTGTTGAGAGTTGAAGTGCATGGAGTTCTCAGAGTTGCCTGGCTTAGGAAAAGAAAAGTTATCGACGGGACTGTTCGAACATTATGAACGCGGAAAAAAACCAATTAACCCAATTGCTTGTAGCGCTGAATAAGCTGCTGTTCATTTCTTTATTTCTATTTATGGTGGGCTGTGGGGGCGGTGGTTCCTCTAGCGGTGAGGATGATTCATCGACAGAAACTACTGAAAATGATAGCGGCTCTGGGGATAGCTCTGGCTCAGACGATGGTGACGATTCGGATGGTGATACTGGGTCAGATGATGATACCGATTCAGAGCAGGGGATCTTGGTTACTGAACTGATTGCAAATCCCTTCTCCGGCACCAGCATAGGACTCTCCTGGGAGGATTCTGAAGAGACCTACAGCATCTATCGCGATGGTGAATTGGTTGCAGAAACTACAGATAACCATTACGTGGATGAAGGTCTCTCAGTTAATACTGAATATAGTTATTGGGTCGGTGTGGGGAGTATTGATAGTGATACTAATAGTGTTACTGCAAAAACACTGGTTAATAACACGAATGATGGCTTGGGCAATGGTACTGAAGCAGAGGCCATTGAAAAGCGCATTGTTGATTTTGATGAATGTCAAAATGAGCGCTCAGCCGTAGATGTTGACGATAGTAGTCTCGACAGTTGCTTGCAGGCTGTGCTGGATGAAGTGGGAATGGCAGATCAATTGGAGGATATGCGCGCTTTCGCTGCTCGAGTTAGAAGTGAGCAAGACCCGGAGATGGTTGAGTTGGGTATGCGGTTATTCCACAGTAAAAGTCTTAGTGCTAACGGTGATACCGCCTGCTCTTCTTGCCACCACCCGACAATAGGCTGCGCTGGTGATGACCTTTCCATGTCTGTTGGGGTTAATGCCGTTGATCCCGATTTGCTTGGCCCAGGGCGTTCCGATGGTGAAAACGAAGTGCCGTTGGTTGCACGCAATGCCCAGCCTATTTGTAATGTGGCGCTCTGGGATAATGGATTATTCTGGGACAACCGCGTTCTTTTCACGAGCGACGGTGGCCTTAAAACAGACTCCAGGGATGTAACCAATAATACTGAAGCGGCGGTAGGTACCGGTACTTTGGCACTTATGATGGCCCAAGCCCATTTTCCGGTGACTGATGCTGCTGAGATGGGGGATATTTCTGAATTTGGCTACGACGAAAGTAGCGACGATGACCTTACTGATTACCGTGAGGAATATCTTATACCAAAGCTCAATGAAGAGTCCTGGGGCCCCTTATTTGCTGCCGCTTATGGAGACAACAGTATTGACTACAGTAGGGTCGCACAGGCGATTGCCGCCTATGAAGCGGTATATATTTTTATTGATAATCCCTTCTTTGACTATATCGACGGTGACCTGACAGCGCTGGATGACGATGCGAAGCGGGGAGCAATTACTTATTTTACGCCAGGCTCTGGTTGTACTGCTTGCCATACGGGCGCCTTCTTTACTAACCAGGGTTTGAGGGTCGTTAACTATCCTCAAATTGGTGTCGGAAAAGAGGATGATGGCGCTGATTGGGGAGGGGCAGTACTGGGTGGCTTTCGTGTTCCAACACTGCTCAATGCAGGCATTACTGGTCCCTGGGGGCACGCCGGGCAGTTTGGCTCCTTAGAAAGAAATATTGAGCACTATGCCGGGCAAGCGGATTCGGTGTCCCGGTATTTCGAAGATAGTGAAATGTGCGACCTGGATCAGTTTGCCGAGCTAGAAGACTGCGCAGCGAAAGTTGCGCCCAATGGTCTGGAGTTGACCGAGGCAATTCTGGAGATAGATGGTGATGCAGCACTTCCGATAGACGACGATGAAGTGAAGCTGTTAGCGGCATTTCTTGAGGCGCTCACTGACCCGGATGCAGAGAATGTAAATTCAAATGCAACCCAATCCCTGATTCCTCCCCGTGACGGCGGACCCGATGGAATGCAGCTGGATGCCTGGGATCAGGACGGCAACGCACTATAATATTCCTGCATTTTATTTGAGCATCTCACTAATATTGACTTACTGGTGAGATGCCAACTCTTCATTAGCGACCTTTATTCGCATTCATCATTCAGGCAACCACCTTCTGCCTTAAAATTCACCACAGTTTCATTCTTACTTTGCTTCCAGAGCCAGGCCGAAGTTGATCCGAGAGTGAATTCCTGCGATCAGGGCTAGGTATAAGTCATCGTCTGGATTGCGAAGTTTTTAGTCAGTTGTTTCTGGAAAAAAACTCTATCCCCTGAAATTTTGGTGAGTTGGTCGTTCCCTTCGGGATTCACTCCGGGCTTTTGTTCACATTTCTTCCTTAATTGGTCAACCAAATCTATTGGTGTCGCGTTATCACCTATGAACTATTAAAAATATATGGAAGGGACCACTAGGATTCTTATGAGTGCTCAGAAGTTCGATCAAAAAGTCTTTCCCAGAGTCCTACTTAGACTCTTTTTCCTCACGCTGTTTTCGCTGTTAGTCGGTTGCGGCGCCGGGTCATCTGGTAGTGAGGATAATTCGCCTGCAGATACCGTTCAGGGTGATGATGGTTCCGGTTCCGGTTCCGGTTCCGGTTCCGGCTCAGGGACGGGTACCGATCCTGACCCTGAGCCTGAAGAAGCCGGTGAACCCACTGAGCTAATTGGCTATGCCCACTCGGGAACCAGTATCGGTCTTAACTGGGAAAGAGATGGTGAGACTTACTTTATCTATCGAAACGGTGAAAAGGTCGCGGAAACCAGCAATAACTATTATGTCGAACAGGGCCTCTCAGTTAATACCGAATATGTTTACTCTGTCAGTACGGTTGATGCTGCAAACGAATCGGAAACTTCGCAGGTTACGGTCAAGACATTAGTTAATGACACCAATGCTGGCCTGAATAACGGTACAGAAGATGATGTTTTAAATGAGCGTATCTCCACGTTTGCAGAGTGTAAAAATACTGCGACGGCACTAGATCTACTCGAAGAGGACTTGGACAATTGTTTGGCAGCCATGCTCGAGTACAATCGCATGGTCTCTCTTGTCGAAGATATTCGGGCTTTTGCCGCACGGGTCCGCAGTGAGCAGGACCCTGCCAAGGTGGAGCTGGGTATGCGTCTGTTCCACAACAAGTCTCTCAGTGCTAATCAAGATGCTTCTTGTTCATCCTGTCACCACCCTGCGATTGGTTGTGGTGGAGATGACCTCTCGATGCCGGTTGGAGTGAATGCTGTAGATACTGCTTTGCTCGGGCCAGGTCGATCTGATGGAACTAATGAAGTGCCTTTAGTGCCGAGAAATTCACAAGCTATTTGTAATGCGTCACTATGGTCTCGTGGACTGTTCTGGGATAACCGGGTCTCACTGAGTCCGAATGGCGTTCTCCGTACAGATTCAAGAGATGTTACCGATAATACGAATGATGCTGTGGGATCTGGTTCGTTAGCCCTACTTATGGCGCAGGCGCATTTCCCGGTAACGGCCCCGCCAGAAATGGGTGACATCGCGGACTTTGGATACGATGATTCTGTCGATGAAAATTTCACTGCATACCGCGAAGATATATTAGCGGCTAATTTGGATGTCGAAGCTTGGGCTCCCCTGTTTACGTCTGCCTTTGGGGATTCTGAAATTAATTTCAGTCGTATTGCTGAAGCAATTGCAGCTTATGAAGCCGTGCAAATATTTATCGATAACCCCTTCTTTGACTATGTGGGCGGTAACCTGGAAGCGCTCGATGTAGAGGAAAAGCGTGGTGCTATTACTTTTATGTCGAAGGATGCTGGGTGCACGTTCTGTCACAAGGGAGCTTTCTTCACGTCTGAAGCCTTGATGGCCGCAAATTATCCGCAGATAGGTATAGGAACCGATGAGAGTGGCAGTGGGGAAGATTTGGGTGGAGAGGGTTCCTTAGGGTTCGGAGCATTCAGGGCGCCGACCTTACTGAATGTGGCGATCACTGGTCCCTGGGGGCACAACGGGCAGTTTGGCACGCTGAAGAGAAATGTTGAACACTACAGTGATCATGGAGCCTCCATTTCCAGGTACTTTGAAAATAGTGAGATGTGTGATCTCGCTCAATTCAAGGATCTTGAAAATTGCGCCAGTAAACTGGCTCCCAATGGTTTGGCACACTCTCAGGCGATCTTAGATGGAAATGAGGGTGGGGGTATAAATCGCCTGAGCGAAGAGGAGATGGACCTTATAGTGGTATTTCTGGGGACTCTTACTGACCCCAAGGCCGCGAATACCAACTCTAATGAGATTCAGTTTCTGATTCCTCCTCGGGATGGTGGACCAGATGGAAAGCAGTTAGATGCAAAAGATAGTGATGGTAAAAGTTTATAGCCTTCATTCCATTGACTCTTTGGGAAATGGTTGCGTCAAGAGCGCTTTGCGTTTCCCCTAAGTTGGATTAGCCGGCTATTTGTCGGTAGTCACCGCTAAAAAGCTGTTGGTTATTGCCGGCAGCTTTTTTTAATCTATCTGAAATAATCCTGACACAGTTTGTTTTTACAAACTCTCCTTGCTTGTCCCACCTCTGTTTCAATGGCGCAAAAATATTTTCATTGGGGTTTGGGCGTTAACGCCCAAACTTCAGAGATTGAATTTACATATTTTCTTAAGCAAACACCGAAACTACTAATTTTTATTAAATTCCTGACTATGAGAACGGATGTAGTAGCTTACTGCGACCTTATTAGCAGTTATTCCTGTTTTAAGTCATTACAGTAGGCCCTGGGAGTAATTGGGTATTTTCGCAATGCCGCTGATTTTCAGGACGGTCCACAATCAATGCGAGGCTCCCTAGATCTTTCATTAGGTTGCAACGCAGAATTTATTCTTAGATATAGTAAGTGTTTCCTTACCCTTTGATGCCAGCACTGGCACTTAGGTCTGTATTTGCTGTCCAGAACTCGGAATAAGAAAAGGTCATTGACGGGCAGGTCAAGAACTATGAATGTTGATAAAAATCAAATCACACTATCGCTAACGGCTCTGGTAAAGCTGCTGGTCCTACCTCTATTTCTTGTGATGGTGGGCTGCGGAGGAGGAGGTTCCTCAAGTAATGGCAATGACACGCCTACTGAAACTTCTGATACTGGCAGTGATGACGATTCTGGTTCAGGTGATGATGATTCTGGTTCAGGTGATGATGATAATGGCGATGGCGATACAGGCTCAGGTCAGGGAATTATTCCTGCAGAACTGATCGGCAACGCATTTTCCGGTACCAGCATTGGTCTTTCCTGGGAAAGCACCGGTGCGACCTATGTTATCTATCGTGGCAGCGAACGAGTTGCTGAGACGACTAGCGGATACTATGTCGATGAAGGTCTCTCATCAGACACTGAATATACCTACTCAGTAACCACCGGCGATGTCGACAGCGAAGATGAGACCGCCAGCGTCACTGCCAGAACATTGGTAAATAATACTAATGATGGCCTCAGTAACGGTTCTGATGCAGACGGTTCTGATAGCCGAATTTCCGATTTTGATGAATGTCAAAATGCGCGTTCAGCGGTCAATATTGCTGATGGCAGTCTCGATAGCTGCCTACAGGCAGTGCTGGATGACGTTGGCATGGCCGAGCAGTTGGAAGATATGCGCGCCTTTGCTGCCCGGGTCAGAAGTGAACAGGACCCTGCCATGGTAGAGCTGGGTATGCGCTTGTTTCACAATAAAAATCTGAGCGCTGATGGCGATGCATCTTGCTCTTCCTGCCACCACCCGGCAATAGGTTGTGGTGGTGATGATCTGTCTATGCCAGTTGGTGTTGATCCCGTTGATGCTGAATTAGTCGGTCCCGGTCGCTCCGACGGCCAGAATGAAGTTCCGCTGGTACCGCGAAATGCCCAGCCTATCTGCAATGTAGCCCTTTGGGATAACGGTTTGTTTTGGGATAACCGAGTGGCGATCAATGGTAATGGAGGGCTCAGGACAGACTCCCGGGATGTTACTCGCAACACAGAGGCGGCCGTGGGTATTGGTACCCTCGCACTGATGATGGCCCAAGCCCACTTCCCGGTCACAGAAGCTGCAGAAATGGGGGATATCACCCAGTTCGGTTACGACGATACCAGCGATGATGGTTTTACTGATTATCGTGAGGATATTCTCGCTGAAAAATTAACCCAGGACTCGTGGGGTGCAATGTTTACCGCAGCATTTGGCGATTCGGCAATTAACTTCAGCAGAATTGCAGAGGCAATTGCCTCTTATGAAGCGGTGCAAATTTTTATCGATAACCCCTTCTTTGATTATGTTGATGGAGACCTTGCGGCCCTCAATAACGATGAAAAGCGAGGGGCAATTACCTTTATGACACGAAATTCAGGGTGTACAAATTGCCACTCAGGAGCCTTTTTCTCTAATCAAGGGTTGAGAGCTGTCAGTTATCCACAGATTGGTGTTGGTAAAGATGAGAGTGGCAGTGGTGCTGACCTGGGTGGTAATGGAAGCGGCAGCTTCCGCACGCCAACGCTGCTTAACGTGGCGCTCACTGGCCCCTGGGGGCACGCAGGTCAGTTCGGTACATTGAAAAGAAATGTCGAACACTACACTGGTCGAGCCGACTCTGTTTCCCAGTATTTCACCAACAGTGAGATGTGCGATTTGGATCAGTTTGCAGAGGTGGATGAGTGTGCCGCGAAAGTTGCGCCCAATGGCCAGGCACTGACTGAAGCACTGTTGGCTGAAAATGGCGACGGCGCTGTGAATTTGGACGACGGGGAAGTTGATTTACTGGTAGCGTTCCTCGAAACCCTAACTGATCCAGATGCGGCAAATACTGACTCCAATGCAGTCCAGTCATTGATTCCGCCGCGGGACACTGGTCCAGATGGCATGCAGCTGGATGCGGTTGACCAGGAAGGTAATCAACTCTAACTCTTCTAAGCCCTTTTTACTTATTCCGCCGGTACACCGGTACTGGCGGATTGACAATACTCGACAAAGTCATCACTAAATGGAATTGATTGGGTTTTAGGGCTGCAACTGGCAAGGCTTTCCGGCAGTATAGGGATTTGGAAAGTGCCAGCTGAGGCGGAATCAGATTTCTCACACAAAATACCGATATGTATTTTTATCACTGCCAATGGATGCCGGTGGTCGATATTGGTTTTTGCTGTGTTTTGCGGGCTTGCTTTGTCCAGGGATTGGCGTTAGCACATCATTGATGTATTAGTGACACCCGCACAATCTCGCTGGGCCGATAAGTGAAAAATAAAGATACAGGTGATGTAGTGTCCGCGAAATTTAAGAGCCTGTCGCTCCTGGTACTGCTCGGTACTCTGCTGGGGGGGTGTGTAACCTCTGGGGGACCCGAGCGCAAGGAAGTTGATCTGGATAAGGCATTGGAGACCCATGTTCAGTTGGGGATTCGCTATTTGCGGGACCCGAACAACCGGGAGCAGTCCCGTCGCCATTTTAACCGCGCCTTGGAATTGGGTAAAAAAAACCCACTGGCGCACCACGGTCTGGCACTTCTTTATCAAGCGGATGGTGAGCTGGATATTGCGGAGTCTCACTTCAAGAAAGCCTTGCGCTATAGCGACGGGTTTTCTATGGCCCACACTAACTACGGCGTTTTTCTCTATAAACAAGAACGCTACAAAGAGGCCCTCAAACAGTTCGAACTCGCCTCTACAGACCTCACTTATAATCGTCGATCTTTTGCCTTGGTTAACTACGGCCGTACGGCCGCGCGTCTGGGCTTCACTGACAAGGCGGAAGGGGCCTATGCCAGGGCGTTAGCGCTGAACTCCGATTTGCCGCTGGCGTTGATCGAAATGGCTGAGCTGAAATTTAATGCCGGTGATTATGCAAAATCCAAGGCGTACCTGGATCAATTTAGTGAAAAGAATCGCCAGACACCCCAGTCACTGTGGCTTGGGATTCGTATCGAGAAGGTGTTTGGCAATCGTGACAAGGAGCGGAGTTACGCCCTTGCTTTGAAGAATTTGTACCCGTACTCTGCGGAGACACTGAAATATCAGGAGTTGAGTGGTAATGACGGATAGTAGTCCCGAACACTGCGAAGGTGGTGAGGTCGTATCCAATACGCAAACTTCTAAGGGGTCCGCTGGCAATCTTTTGCTGGCGGCTCGGGAAGCGGCCGGGCTGTCCCGAGAGGAGTTATCGCAGAGCCTGTGTATTATTGATAACACAGTTGAGTGGATTGAAAGCGATAATTACGAAAAGCAGCCAGAAGCTGTCTACACGCGAGGCTATATCCGCAATATTTGTCGCGAGTTGAATATTCCTGCTGAGCCGGCTTTGGAAGCCTATGATAGGGATCGGCCGCAGCCAGCACAGCGCAGTGAATCCCGGCGAACCACTAAAGCCGAGGCATTTCGCCCTGAGCGCAAGCGCGGACATGGTGCCCTAGCCCTGATTCCCCTGTTGCTCGCGGGTGGTGTCTTCTGGTGGAAGTACGGTACTCCAGTCAATATTCCCGGTATGCCCATGGGTGAGGATACTGCGGACCTGGTTGCCGAAGCCCCCGTTGCCAGTGAAGTTGTAACTGATCCGGTTACTGAAGTAGAGCGGCAGGAAGTTGCAGTTGAAGAGTTGAGCTCAGAGCCATTTGCACCAGCATCAAGTGGAGTTGCTGATGTTCAGCTTGAGGTTGGTAGTGCTGAAACGGTGGAGAATAAACCCGCTGCTTCTGTGGAAAAAGTGGTTGAGCCTGTTCCCGTCCAAGTAGCCCAGTTGGACCAGGCCCTGAAAGGCGCATTGCGGCTTCGCTTTGATGAAGATGCCTGGGTTGAGGTGAAAGACGCACAAGGTGTGATTTTACTGGCCGGGGTCCAAGCTGCTGGCAGTGCCAAATCTTTAGATGGAGATGCTCCATTTGAGCTGATGTTGGGAAATGCCCGTGCAACCCATGTGGTTTACCGCGATGAAACTATCGACAGCCAGCCTATTGGCGACCGCCGCACTCGTCGTCTGATTGTCGGCGATTAAGATGATCTTCCCCGTTTGGGCGCGAACCCTGTAGGTTTGCGCCCAATCTCTCTATAATCTCCCCTCGATTTTTATCAGTAATACCACCAGGTCAGCCTATGCAATTTGAATCTCCCATTGTCCGCCGCAAGTCGCGCCAGATCATGGTGGGTGATGTACCGGTCGGAGGGGATGCCCCAATCTCGGTGCAAAGTATGACCAACACCGAAACCTGCGATGTAGCAGCTACTGTTGGCCAGATCCAGCGCCTGGAACAGGCTGGAGCCGATATAGTGCGGGTTTCTGTGCCCAGCATGGATGCCGCAGAGGCGTTTGGAGAAATTAATAAACAGGTGAATGTCCCGTTGGTCGCAGACATTCACTTCGATTACCGTATCGCCCTGCGGGTCGCAGACCTGGGGGTGGATTGCCTGCGTATTAACCCCGGCAATATTGGCCGAGAGAAGCGTATTCGGGCCGTAGTGGATAAAGCTCGCGATCTGAATATCCCGATTCGTATCGGTGTCAATGCGGGCTCCCTGGAAAAAGACCTGCAGAAAAAGTATGGCGAGCCCACACCGGATGCTCTGGTAGAGTCGGCGCTGCGCCATGTATCGATCCTCGACAGCCTGGACTTCCAGGACTTCAAAGTCAGTGTAAAAGCATCCGATATCTTTATGGCCACGGCTGCCTATCGCAAGCTGGCCCAGCAGATTGAGCAACCGCTGCACTTGGGTATTACCGAAGCTGGTGGCTTGCGTGCCGGCACAGTGAAGTCGGCGATTGGTCTCGGTGCCCTTCTGCTCGACGGTATCGGTGACACCCTGCGGGTTTCCCTGGCTGCAGACCCGGTGGAAGAGGTCAAAGTGGGCTGGGATTTGCTCAAAAGCCTGCGTCTTCGCAGTAAAGGTATTAACTTTATTGCCTGCCCCAGCTGCTCGCGCCAGAACTTCGATGTGGTGAAAACCATGAATGAGCTGGAGACGCGCCTGGAAGATGTGACCACGCCGCTGGATGTGGCAGTAATTGGCTGTATCGTCAACGGCCCCGGCGAAGCGAAAGAAGCCGATGTAGGCCTGACTGGTGGTACCCCAAGCCATGCCATCTATGTGGATGGGCAGCCGGACCGCAAGTTTAAGAATGAAAACCTGGTGGATGATTTAGAGCGTTTGATTCGCGAGAAGGCGGCCGCCAAGGCCGAGCGCGAAGCGGATATCATCGCCAAGGCGTAGAGGGCAACAGCTCCCTGCGCAAGACCCAATTAATTGAGTGAAAAATTAAGGAACAGCGTTGAAACAGCTTCGCGCAATTCGCGGCATGAACGATCTGCTACCGGAACAGTCCCCGGTATGGCAGTACGTGGAAGCCACACTGAGTGAACTTACTAGTCGCTACGGCTACACCGAAATTCGCACTCCCTACCTGGAGTCGACCCAGTTATTTTGCCGTGCGGTGGGCGAGGCTACCGATATTGTCGAGAAGGAAATGTACACCTTTGATGACAAGAGCGGTGACAGCGTTACCCTGCGCCCTGAGGGCACAGCGGGCACTGTGCGTGCGGCGATCCAGAGCAACCTGCTGAACCAGCCACAGCGCCTGTGGTATTTCGGCCCTATGTTCCGCTATGAGCGCCCACAGAAGGGGCGCCTGCGTCAGTTCCACCAGTTTGGTGTCGAGGTGTTTGGCATTCAAGGGCCGGATATCGATGCAGAAATCCTGATCATGACTGCACGACTGTGGCGTCAGCTGGGTATCAGCGAACATGTGACCCTGCAGCTCAATTCCCTGGGTAACGCCGAGAGCCGCGCTGCTTATCGGGATGCGCTGGTCACTTATTTAAGTGAGCGTCGTGACCAGCTGGATGAGGACAGCCAGCGCCGTCTGGAGCGCAATCCGCTGCGAATTCTCGACAGTAAAAATGCGCAAACTCAGGAACTGCTGGCGGATGCGCCCTGTCTACTGGACTTCCTCGATGAGGAATCCGCCGCCCACTTTAGTCAGTTAAAGGCACTTTTGGACGGGGCAGGCGTTAAGTATGAGATCAATCCCAAGTTGGTGCGCGGTCTCGACTACTACGGAAAAACTGTATTTGAGTGGGTGACCGACAGCCTCGGTGCCCAGGGCACTGTATGTGCCGGTGGCCGCTATGACGGCCTGGTAGAACAGATGGGTGGCAAAGCCACCCCGGGAGTGGGTTTTGGCCTGGGTGTTGAGCGTCTTGTATTGATGCTAGAAACCCTAGAAGTGTTGCCTGAGTCCCTTTCGCAACAGGTAGATGCCTACCTGGTTGCCGTTGGTGATGTACAATCAGCTGCCATGACAGCCGCCGAGCAATTGCGCGACGAGCTGCCCTGGTTGCGACTGCAGTTGCACTGTGGTGGAGGAAGCTTTAAAAGCCAGATGAAGAAAGCTGATAAGAGCGGCGCCGATTATGCGCTGATTATCGGCGAAGATGAGGCTGCAAGTGGTCAGATAACTGTGAAGTACCTTCGCGCTGACCAACCGCAGCAAACGCTGGCACCGAAAGAGCTGGCAGCACTGCTGCAAGGCTGAAAGAAACACTGAGGGAGGCGGAGGCCCCCGCCGGGAAAGTTAGTAATCTACAGGAAAGGCAAATTACCCAATGGCTGAGCATCTTACCGAACAAGAACAAATAGAAACGCTGAAGCGCTGGTGGGCGGAAAATGGCAAGGGAATTGTGACTGGCGTTGTGCTGGCCCTGGCCGGTTACTTCGGTTATCAGTGGTGGCAGGGAGATCAGCGCACTAAGGCTGAAGCGGCCTCTGACCTGTACCAGACTTTCGTTGAAGCGGTCTCCGCCAACAACAATCAACCGGACAACAAGCAGCTTACCACTGCCAAGAATGTGGCCGAGCAGCTGAAAGACGATTTTGCCAAACGTATCTACGCCAGCCAGGCTGCACTGCGTCTCGCGGCTATTTCAGCGGAGAGCAATGACCTGGAAGCTGCCGAGCAGCAGCTGCAGTGGGTACTCGACAACACCAGTGAAGCAAGCCTGGAGTTGCTCGCTAAACGCCGCCTGGCCGCTGTTTTGGCGGCCCGTGGTGAGTCCGATGAAGGCCTGAAATTGCTCGAGGGCACTATACCCCCGGCATTCGCGGCCCTTTATTCTGAGACTCGTGGTGATATCCTGAAGCAAAAGGGTGACATCGCCGGTGCGCGTGCCGCGTACGAGCAAGCACTGACAGAGCTTCTGCCAGAGCAAGCGGGCAACACCCAACTTCTGCGCCTGAAGGCTGAAAGCCTGGCGGTAACCGAGAGCAGTGACGCTCAGAACCAAACCGAGCCTGTATCTGAGGGAGACGAGTAATGGGATTTCTGAATCGCGCTGCGGGTCGCACTGCAGCGGTGGCGCTAGCGGTGGCCCTGGCTGCCTGTGCCTCTAATGACGAGAAGGAAGATGTCGACCCCGTCGAACTGGTGGATATTAACTCCACTGTTGCCCTGCAAGAGGTGTGGTCTGCCGATATTGGCGGTATTGACCAAAAGCGTTACGCGATGCTGCAGCCGAGCCTTATCGATGGTCGCCTGATAGCTGCCAGCAGCGATGGTGAAATCAGTGCTTTTGATCGCAGCTCCGGGCGCAAGCTCTGGGAGACAGATCTGGATGTAGATCTGAGCGGTGGTGTGGGTACTGGCCTGGGCATGGCGGTAGTCTCCGACTACCGCGGCCGCGCTGTGGCTCTGGATCTCGAAAACGGCGCTGAGCTATGGAATTACCAGGTCTCCGGCGAAGTAGTTGCCGCTCCAGCGATCGGTGCTGGCGTGGTTGTCCTGCAGACCGTAGATGGCAAGCTGGTTGGCCTCGACGCTACCAGCGGTGAAGAGTTGTGGAGCCACAATACCAATTTGCCAGTACTGACCCTGCGCGGTACTGCAGCACCTGTTATTAGCGGTGGTATGGTGATTGCCGGCCTGGATAACGGCAAACTGCTGGCCCTGGACGCCCGCGATGGCATTCAGCGCTGGGAACAGCGAGTCGCTATTCCCCAGGGCTCTGCGGAGCTGGAGCGGGTAGTTGATATCGACGGTGCTCCAGTAGTGCGCGGTGATTTGGTGTTTGCCGCCAGCTACCAGGGCCGTGTTGTCGCCCTGTCCAAAGATAATGGCCGCGGCCTCTGGGCTCGCGATGCCTCTACCCACCACGAAGTGGCAGTAGGTGGTGGCCATGTCTACCTCAGTGATGCCTCCGGTAGCGTCTATGCCTACAATGTGGGCAGCGGCCAGATCGAGTGGAGTAATAACGAACTATTGCGCCGCGAATTGAGCGGACCGGCTTTCTTCCAGGACGTGGTCGTTGTGGGTGATCTGGAAGGCTACCTGCATGTGCTGGACCCCAATTCCGGACAATTTATTGGCCGCGAGCAGGTGGACGGTGATGCGATTCGCATCCCCATTCTGGTTGATGGCGACCTGATATTTGTGCTGTCGGATGACGGCAAGTTATCAGCTCTACGCCTCGCTGATTCCTGATAATCGCAGCCAACTGACGAGAGGCGGACAGGCTGTCCGCCTTAGGGCTTAGAGCCCGCAAATGGAGCCTGCTGCGCAGGCAAGTTGAAATCGCCCGCCTCGCGCGGGCTTTTGTATTTTTTTATACGGCTAAAACCAGAATTTGTATGCTGCCAGTAATTGCCCTGGTCGGGCGCCCCAATGTGGGCAAATCCACACTTTTTAACCGGTTGACCAAGTCTCGCGACGCTTTGGTGGCCAACTACGCCGGGCTTACCCGCGATCGCAAGTACGGTGAGGCGGAGATCGACGGGCGCAAGCTGTTACTGGTAGATACCGGTGGTATTTCCGGTGGCGAAGAAGGCATCGATGCGGCTATGGCCGAACAATCCATGCAGGCCATCGAAGAAGCAGACTTCGTACTCTTTTTGGTGGACAGCCGCGCCGGCCTGACCCCAGCCGACGAGATGATTGCCGAGCGCTTGCGCACCCGCTCCAAGCCCACTTTCCTGGTGGCCAACAAAGTTGATGGGGTAAACCCGGATATTGCCCTGGCACCTTTCTATGAGTTGGGTATTGGTGAGCTTTTCCCGACGACTGCTACCCACGGGCGCGGTGTTCGCTCCCTGATGCAGCGGGTCATCGAGGACCTGCCCGAGCAGGAGATTGAAGAGGAAGCCGAGGAAGCGACCGGAATCAAGATTGCCATTGTGGGCCGCCCCAATGTGGGTAAATCCACCCTGGTTAACCGCCTCTTGGGTGAGGACCGGGTTGTTGTCTACGATCAGCCCGGCACAACCCGCGATAGCGTCTATATCAATTATGAACGCGACGAAAAGCCTTACACCCTGATCGATACTGCGGGCATTCGCCGCCGGAAAAATATCAAGGAATCGGTGGAGAAGTTCTCTATCGTCAAAACCTTGCAGGCGGTGGAAGATGCCAACGTGGTGGTGCTGGTGATCGATGCCCGCGAAGGCCTGGTGGACCAGGATATGCACCTGATGGGCAGCGTGGTACAGGCGGGACGCGCGCTGGTAGTTGCCCTGAACAAATGGGATGGGCTGGAAGCGGATCATCGCGACTATGTGAAAGCCGAGTTGGAGCGCCGCCTGCGCTTTGTGGACTTTGCTGATGTGCACTTTATTTCTGCACTGCATGGCACCGGTGTTGGGCATCTGTACGAGTCCATTGAGGGTGCTTACCAGAGCGCTACAGACAAACTGTCCACTAATCACCTCACTCGTATTCTGGAGTGGGCGGTAAGTGAGCACCAACCACCTTTGGTGCACGGACATCGTATCAAATTGCGCTACGCTCACGCCGGTGGACAAAATCCGCCGGTTATTGTGATCCACGGTAACCAGACTGAGCAGGTACCGGCACATTATGTGCGCTATCTGGAGAAGACTTTCCGCAAGGCTCTGGATTTGCACGGTACTCCGGTAAAAATTGAGTTCCGCACCAGCGCTAACCCCTACGCGGACAAAAAGAACAAGCTGAGTGACCGCCAGAAGGCCAAGAAACGCCGCCTGATGAAGTTTGTTAAAAAGAAGAAAAAATAAGAGGCGGTAACTTAGGTTACCTGTAAGCCGGCAAGGGATACTGCCGGTTTGCGCACCACTCCAGCTTCTACAGCCTTAACCCACAGTGGAATGGCATTGTGGGATTTCTATCGTACCAGTGATCCCGTTTTTGATGGGGCCAGGGAAGAAACCACAAGGAGAATACGATGTTGAAGCTGAAGAATCCTGCATTGCTGCGCAACCAGTCCTATATCAATGGCCAGTGGATTGACGCTGATTCTGGCGATACCTTCGATGTGTTGGACCCGGCAACTGGCAAGGCGGTTGCCAGTATCGCCAACTTGGGGGCAGATGAGACTCGTCGTGCTATAGAAGCTGCTGATAAAGCCTGGCCTGCCTGGCGCGATACTCCGGTAAAAGAAAGAGCGAAAATACTCAGGCGCTGGTATGAGCTGATAATTGCTAACGCCGATGATCTAGCCATTATTTTGACCGCAGAGCAAGGCAAGCCACTGACAGAGTCCCGTACTGAAATTGTGTATGGTGCTAATTATGTCGAATGGTTTGCGGAAGAAGCCAAGCGCGTCTACGGGGATGTTATTAGCCCGCCTTCCAGTGATAAACGGCTCTTGGTTATCAAGCAGTCGATTGGTGTGACCTGTTCTGTAACGCCATGGAATTTCCCCAGCGCTATGATCGCACGCAAAATGGCTCCCGCTATTGCCGCAGGTTGTCCATTTATTGCCAAGCCCGCCTCCGAAACACCTCTATCCGCACTGGCACTCGCAGTTCTCGCTGAGGAAGCGGGAATTCCCCCAGGTGTTTTTAATATTGTCGCAGGGGATAAGGCACCGGAGATTGGCGCAGAAATGACGGCCAATCCCTTAGTGCGGAAATTTACTTTTACCGGCTCTACCGCTGTCGGAAAATTGCTGCAAGCCCAGTGTGCAGCAACCATGAAAAAAACCTCTATGGAATTGGGGGGTAATGCCCCATTTATTGTTTTTGATGATGCCGACATTGGCGAAGCTGTAAAGGGCGCAATTGTTTGTAAATATCGCAATGCCGGTCAAACCTGTGTATGCGCCAATCGCATTTTCGTGCAGGAAGGTGTTTACGATGAATTTGCACAGAAATTTTCCGCTGCGGTAAACCAGCTTTCCATGGGCAGTGGTTTTGATAGCGGTGTCGACATGGGCCCTATGATTACCACCAAAGCAGTGAAGAAAACGGAATCTCTGGTGGAAGATGCGCTGCAAAAAGGCGCGCAAACCTTAGTTGCTGGTGGTCCCAGTACTATGGGGGAATGCTTTTATTCTCCCGTAGTATTGGGTGGGGCCACCGATCAAATGCACTTGTTCAAAGAAGAGATCTTCGGTCCGGTAGCTCCGCTATATAAATTCTCCTCTGAAGAAGAAGTCATTAAAATGGCCAACGATACGGAATTTGGTCTGGCTTCTTATTTTTACTCCAGGGATATCGGTCGTATTTGGCGTGTTGCAGAAGGACTTGAATACGGTATGGTCGGTATCAATGAGGGTATTATTTCCAACGAAATGGCACCCTTTGGCGGTGTAAAAGAATCCGGGCAGGGGCGCGAGGGCTCAAAATACGGTATTGAGGATTACCTGGAAATAAAATATCTGTGTGTCGGCGGTATTGATAAGTAGTTTATAAAAGTGTTTGGATTTTAAATGGTTGTAGAGCCTATTGCGCGGGTGCATTCCTGCTTTGGAGAAAAGTTTGGAGTGCCCCGCCAGCCACTATTGGCGGATGCCAGTCGCGCCAGTATTGCGTTGCTACCCCCCCTGGATACGCCAGATGCAGTTGCCGGTCTGGAGCAAAATAGCCATATCTGGGTAGTGTTCCAATTTCACCAAGCCGCTGGGCAGTGGTCAGCTAAAGTGCGCCCGCCCCGTTTGGGCGGCAATAAGAAACTGGGTGTACTAGCCACTCGCTCGCCTTTTCGTCCCAATAATATCGGGCTGTCAGTAGTTCGTCTTCTGGAGGTACGCACCTCTCCTAAAGTGGAGTTGATAGTTGCCGGGGCAGATTTGGTCGATGGTACGCCAGTATTGGATATTAAACCCTATGTTCCCTATGCGGATGCGTTAACGCATGCGCAAAGTGAATTTGCTGACGCAGCTCCAGTGCAAATTCCCGTTACTATCCCCGAGTCAGTTCTGAATAAAGCCAAAGCCTACCGCGATGACTGGGGTACAGATCTCCCCCGTTTAATTGAACAGGTGTTATCCCAGGATCCAAGACCGGCATACCAAAAGACCGATCCACAGCGCACTTATGGCATGCAATTGTGTGAATTCAATTTGCGTTGGCGTTATACCGATGCCGGAATAGAAGTGGTGGCACTAGAATAACCCTCGACCAGCTAGTTTCAGTATTCTGCAGCAAGCCAGGATGCAGTTCCTTCTTAACTGCCTCCACATCGGAACGGATATGTCATCCATTTTCATGGGAAATACAATTCCCCAAGGTAAGATAATCGCCTAAAAATAGCGCCTATCTATCCAGGGGCACAACTATGCCAGTACGTGAAACCTTTAATTATCAAGGCTTAGATGCTATTCGCGTCGGCCGAATAAATATGGGCGTTAATACAACCTTTGTTGTTTATCGACTTAATGGAACTGTAATTGATACAGGTCCCAGCAATCAGTGGAAGTATGTAAAACCGTTTATCCAAAGTACACCGCTAAAACAGTTATTGCTGACTCATCACCACGAAGACCATAGCGGTAATGCCGGCGCTATCCAGAAACTTACCGGTGTACAGGCGGTTGCTCCCAATTTGACCATTGGTATATTAAAAAAAGGCTTCCGAATTCCCCCCATGCAAAAGTTGTTCTGGGGAACTGCCGGCAAAGCTGAGGTGGCACCTCTTCCAGAGGAGGTCTACATTGGTGAAGAAAAAGTGGTGCAGGTATTTAGCCCCGGGCATGCAAAGGATATGACCTGCTATTTATTGCCTGAGCGTGGTTGGCTGTTTAGTGCGGATTTATTTATTGCCAACTACTTGAAGTTCCTGCGTATTGATGAAGATGTCCCTACATTGATGAAAAGTATAAAGGGAGTCCTGGATCATTCATTTGACGTTATCCTCTGTCCTCATAGAGGTGTGGTAGAGGATGGTTGGCAGCAGTTGAATAAAAAATATGAGTATCTGCTTAATCTATCTGGAGAGGCGCAGAAGTTGAAACAACAAGGGCTGCCCTTAGAAGAGACTACTTTGCGTTTATTAGGCAAAGAAGGGTTGTTCAGCGCTTTGACTGGTTATAACTTCTGCAAGAGAAATTTAATTGCTTCATGCTTACAGGTTAACTTGGATGAGATGCCTAGATTCTAGGTTTTCATTACTTTCTAGGCAGTAGCCAATTTCGATGCAAAGTTATTTGTTAAGATGATCATTGCTTCTGGATTAAGAGTTGCAGAAGAAGGGTGTTTTGTGATCAGGGAATCGCTAAGGGTATTTATTTTTGGATTGCTTGCCTGGCCATTACTAAGCAATATATTGAGTTTTTTAAAACCTTTCCTGATTGCACTAAATTATGATGAATTTTCTGGGGGGCTTGCGCCTAGTTTGGTAGATATTATCTATCCCTATTTTACATTGGTGTCTATTGCTTTTGCCTATGCTTTCTTTATATTGACTCGGATGATAACGGGGCGGCTAAAGCGTTGGTTGTGTGTTAGTCTGGTGCTGGCTTATCTAGGTGTATCAATCTATCCAGTATTCGCTGAAGAATCTATTGTGTATTTAACTTTAAGTGGCACTCACTACTTGATTGAGTTAATTATATTAATAATTGGTGCAACTATTATTTATAAAAGCATATCAGAATCCTCTGTGGCAGCAGGTGAGAGTGTTAGTGCTGCGAGGAAAGCCTGAATAGAGTCTATTTCTCTGCTTCAATAATAAATCGTTTGATTCTAACCCCAGCATCCTTTCGCATTTCCGAGTGGATTTTCTTATAGTATTTGTTCATTACCTGGTCGGCAAACTGCTCTCTTTCTGGGTGGCCTAGATGGCGGAACTGGGGAACCCATGATAGAAAGAAGGTAGTGAGCTTTTCCCAGGTTTGAAAATTTTCCACATGATAGATTTCATCGAATCTTGGTAAGTAGAAGCCTGCTTCTTCGGCATAGTTCTGCATTTCCTCTAGCGTATAGTGATTATAAGGATCGTGAAAACTTTCAAAATAGGGTTTCCATGTAGCTGTTTCTTGTTCCTCGTATACAGTCTCCCAGAAATTTTCATGATCAACCTGAAAACCACAAACTACTTTACCGTTATCTTTTAAATATTTGTAAAAACTATTCCAGACTTGAGCTTGGTCCGCTACCCAGTGTAAACAACTAAAAGAAAAAATAATGTCGAATTTGTAGTCGAACTGGATTTCGTCTGCGCTCATTTGCTCGAAGGATAGGTTGGGTATATTGGCGTAATTTTTATTGGCATAACAAATCATATCCTCGGTTAGATCAATACCGATAATCCTGCCATTCGTCATACGCTCAGCTAAATAGCGGGTCACCTTGCCATCGCCACAACCCACATCAAGAATAGTGGCTGCCTGGCGATAATCGCAGCGATGTATGGCTTCCATCGCGTGGCGCCACTGCATGTCAGAGGCGTTTACGTACTCTTGAGCCTGCCACTTATCATGCCTGATAGGTTCATTCATTGGTGTGACGCCCTGAGTCTCATTGGGGATGGGTGAATCAGTTTAGCCCGGATACACTTATGATCTGTGTAGCAATTTCAGTCATCGATAAATTTGGCACAAGAAACTGTGCAGTTCGTAAAACCGTCATTCTGACCACCTGCGGAACGAAAGGTAAAAGTCTGGAAAAGTACTGTGAAACTCAAAGGATCTTGCCACTGCCAATCGGTTAAGTTCAGTCTGAACTCCCGGCAACCTTATCCCTTCAACCGTTGTTACTGCTCAATATGCAGAAAAACTGCTGGAGGAGGGGGCTTTGCTATTAACCTGGGGGCAGATTTCCAAACCCTGAAAGTGGAGGGCGAGGAGTTTTTGAGTGTCTATCAGGCTGAAACTGGGATTCGGAGTCGGGAAAGTAGCGGGAAGAGTCCGGCACAGCGACATTTTTGTTCAAAGTGTGGCAGTGCGTTATGGCTTTGGGACCCGCGCTGGCCAGAACTGGTACACCCCTTCGCTTCTGCGATTGATTCTGAGTTGCCGGTACCGCCAGTGCGTAGCCACATGATGCTGGATTATGCTCCGAGTTGGGTGCAGCCAGATATACGGGAAGGGGACGAAATGTTTGGAAGCTACCCTGAAGAGTCCCTGGCTGAATGGCACCAGCGAAATGTTCCCGATTAGGGAGGGATAAAGAGAGGCGGGGCGAGCCTGTGGCCGCCCCGCTTCAGGTTTATAGAGTTAACCTTGCGTTTATTCTTCCGCGAGATAGAGCACCAGGTTATCCAGGAAGTTGACCAGGTCTGCCTTTTCAGTGTCACTCAGCGCATCAAACTGTTCCTTGCTGGATTCAGCTTCACCACCGTGATAGACAATCGCCTCAGTCATAGTGGTGGCGCGGCCATCGTGTAAGTAAGGTGGTGTTGAGCCAACGCCCCAGAGGTTTTCTGTAAGGAATACTGAGGCTCCTACATTGCCTTCATCAATTTCCTCGGCCATGGCTGTTCCCATATCGTGACGCTTAAGGTCACCATATAGGCGGACTATAGCCCCGCCATTTTCCGATTCCTCAAATTGCCCCAGCGTTTGTCCAGAAGGAAGCTCCTGAGGGTTATCCATGATCTCTGTGAGCAAGTTAAATTGCAGGGACCTGCTAGGTAGGCCGGCTATATCGCCTGCGGGATAAGTCTCATCGCGGTAGTTGGCGTGCTGAGAGGGTTCATAGAATACCGGCGATGCAACTTCCATCTCGGGGGAGTGGCAAGAGGCACAGCCAATGGAGCTAAATAGCTCTTCGCCATTTTCGATACTGGCAATTTCCTCATTGCTTAAGGGTAGGCCGTATGTCTCCTGCTCCTCTTCCGTTAGGGAGTCGATTACGCTGTTAAGCTCGATCTTTGTTACCGGGCGGGGTTGCGCTGCGTTGTAGATAGTTAACGCGGTGATGTCACCAACACTGAGCTCGTTAGTGATCGAATCAAAGTCGCTGTCTGCATCACCGACCAATTCAGTGGCCTGCATGCCCAGCTCCTGGTGTGCCGCGCCACGAACGAATGCGCGTACAAATCCGGTTAGGCCTTTCCATTCAAAGGGCCTGACTACAAGGTCAGCATTGAGGCCTTCGACGTTATCGTAGTTGACCTCATCACAGGAGACGGAGATCTCACCAAAGCTAACGCCTTTTGCGGTTAGTGCGACAGTCGTATCTGTGCCGGATGAGCAGCTCTCACTGATAGCCTCATCCCGCAAAGTGTGCAGCTCGGTAGTCATTTCTTCCGCTACCAACTGTACAGCCCCCATACCGAACAGGTGGGGCGACTGGCGCTCGATAAAGCCTTTTTGCTTGCGTTCAGGGTCCATACGAATCACATTATCGTTCACGCCACCACCGCCATCGGCTACCGGTACGTTGTGACAGCTGATGCAGGAATCACCGTTGGGGCCTGTCGCACGATGGGGCAGGACATTCGCCCATGCATTAGGTCCTTTCAGGTCGGGCCTTGGGAAGCTGGTAAATCTTTTGCCGTTGCCCACATTGACCCCGACCCCGTCGAGAGCGTTGTAATTCATCTCGAATAACTCATCGCCCTCCTCAAAAGCGTGAACATAGGCTTCCAAGGTATCCATGGATTCGAGATCAGATTGCTCTAAATGTCCACCCAGGTGAATTTCAATTGCCCCAGCATGCAATATCTGTACGGTATCGAAGACTTCACTAAAATCGAAAGGAGTGGTCCTTTGCTGTCTTTGGTTTTTTCTTGCGTGCTTGGGAACTCGGTTTTTATCGTGCTTGGAACCAAAGTCGGCAAGCGCTGGAGTGGCATTAAATGTTAAAGCCGATATTGCCATAGCGACAGGCAACAGGTGTTTTTTAAGTATCATCAGCTATATCTCCGGGTACTGATATTGAGCGGACGTAAGGTGAGTTTTTCTACGAAAATGCACTCGATGCGGAGACACTCGAACACTTTTCTTTTAAGCACGATTCCCCAAAAAACTGATTATCAGTTGTGCTACAAGGAAAAATTGATAGAGATTTTGGTAATAACATTTTTATCTCGCAAAGTGCATCCAGTGAAGGTTTAACAGCATCCTTGCAAGCTTCTTATAGGTAGAACTGTGCCTGTTCTGCCACTTATGGCAGGCGTCAAGACCACGGGAGATACAGTATTGCGATAGCAGATTTTAAAGCTCAGATTAACTGACCTAAAGATCTAAAATGCGATCCCGATTGTGTCGATTTTGCCCATAACCTACCGCGCTAGTACGCGGCTATGTTTTTGTTTTTCGGCTTTTTTAGTTGCCGTTTGTGATAAATAAGTTCCTTTGAAAGGGTAGGTATTTGCATATTTGCCTTTCGGTGACAGGCTTTCCTACTTCACGGAAAGTCCCTATTCCTGGTGGTTGTGACATTAGATTTAGGAAAAAGTGCTGGTTATTAACGTTATTGAAGGCAATGGATATTTTGAAAAACTTATAATTATTTTCGATTGAGAGTGAATTCCCCAATTGTGAATTCGTATTGTCTTTAGGTGACACATGGTTTGGAGGCTAATAACTTATCTGTTTGTGGAATTTAATATCACCTTTGTAGATAGGGTTTATGGAAACACTTCTTACCTTCGGTGCGTGCCAGTTCGTTATACCAGATCAAATTTCAGCATGCGCTTGTGAGCGTAGATACAGAGATGAAGGGTATTTGATCGCTCTCTTACTTACAGAAAGGTGCTTTGGGGGGGCGACTAATGTGAACCGTATAACTGTCAAAAAAGTTTAGCTTTATTGAAAACATTATTGGCGTATTTTCCTTTCTAGTAGAGGGATAGAGTGATCGGTCTAAAACAATGGTGTTTCCGTTCGAGTGCTCAATGTATTTAGGCTTAAAGTAAAATTGGCGCGCTATTCATTTGAATGGCGCGATAAAGATCTTTGTCGCCATATATTTCAATATAGAAACAATGAGATAGTTCTATCATTGCGCCTGTAGGCGAGGAAGCCCCCAACTTACTATCAACTACAAAGCTGCTGAGAGATATTTTTAACGAGTGGTTCGTTTTTTCTCATTGTGGCGTACAAGGAACATGGATAGTGATATGGATTGTCACGACAATGTCACAAAAAATCGAATAAATTTGCCCGTATGGCTTCGTTTAACTGTGGCTGGTACTTTTGAATGAGGTAGGTTAATTCGAAGCTGATAAAAATATTAGTGTATTCGAATTGTATAAATTCCTAAGAGTTTTTAGGGGGTAGGGTGAGAAAAGTATTGATTTTGGGAGGTGATGGATTTTGTGGTTGGCCTACATCTCTCCACCTTTCAGAGGCGGGTTATGAAGTTATTATTGTTGATAACTTATCACGGCGAAAAATTGATATTGAGCTTGAAGTTGATTCATTGACACCAATCAGGCACCTGTCTGAGCGGCTTCGTGTATGGCGTGAAGTTTCCGGTATGTCCATCAGGCATATTTATATTAACCTCGGACAGGATTTTGAGCGATTGGTCACTCTCTTAAAAGAGGAAAAACCAGACGCGATTGTACATTTTGCTGAACAGCGTGCCGCACCCTATTCGATGAAATCTGTCCGGCATAGACGTTATACACTTGATAATAACTTGAATGCTACCAATGATGTCCTGGCGGCTATAGTAGAAAGCGGATTGGATATACATTTGATTCACTTGGGTACTATGGGTGTATACGGGTATGGAACAGCTGGTCTCACTATTCCCGAAGGATATTTAAAAATCCAGGTAGAGACTGAAGGGTATTTGAGTGAACAGGAGATTCTTTACCCTAGTAATCCAGGTTCTATCTATCATATGACAAAGGCTCAGGATCAATTGTTATTTGCCTTCTATAACAAGAACGATCAGGTACGTGTCACTGATTTACACCAAGGGATCGTTTGGGGTACCCAGACCCGACAAACACAAAGGGATGAATCTCTGATTAATCGATTTGATTATGATGGTGATTATGGAACAGTCCTCAATCGATTCCTGATGCAAGCGGCGATTAATTACCCACTTACCGTTCATGGCACTGGCGGCCAGAAGCGGGCATTTATTCATATTCAGGATACCTGTCAATGTATTCAGTTAGCTATTGAAAATCCTCCAGAGATAGGCGATAGAGTCAAAATTCTGAATCAAATGACAGAGACGCATCGTATCAGGGATCTAGCAAATTTAATCTCCAACAAGACAGGGGTGGGAATTGCCTACTTGGACAACCCCAGAAAAGAGTCAGCAGAAAATGATTTGTTGGTAAATAATGACCAGCTTATCGAGATGGGGCTCAAGCCTATAACTCTGAATGATAATCTTCTCACTGAAGTTGAGGGTATTGCCAAAAAATATTCACATCGATGTGACCAAGCTAAAATCCCTTGTGTGTCGAAGTGGTGATTTTTTTATACTTCAATGGTCCTGGTTTTATATGAAATCAAGGCTGCCTGTGGAAGGTGAGGTTTAATGTCTATAGCTGAAGAGTGCAAAATATGAAGATTTTGATTGCTACGGATACTTATCCGGAGCAACTAAATGGTGTTTCCAGAGTACTGGAAAAAACTGAGAAAGAACTCATGGCAAGGGGGCACCAAGTAAAAATTGTTTCTGCTACTGATTTTACTAATTTCCCCTGGCCGGGCTATAAAGAAGTGAAAATTGCAGTATTTCCTGGTGGGAAAGCTGCCCGAATTATTGAGGATTTTTCACCGGACGCTATTCACATTATGAGTGAAGGTCCTGTGGGGTGGGCTGTTCGTGGCTACTGCAAGCGGAATAATTTGCGTTTTACGACATCTTGGCTGTCCCGTCTCTCTGAATATGTATCGATTCGCTATAAAGTTCCACTGAAGTGGTTACACGGTCTCCTTCGTCGCTTTCATAATTCCGCAGCACAAACAATGGTGACTACAGATGGTATGGCAGCGGAAGCTCGAGCCTTGGGAATTGCCCGTGTCACCCGCTGGCGTAGAGGCGTAGAGTTAGAAAAATTCCATCCGGTTGAGACAAAACTTTTTGAGGGCCTAACTCGACCTATCATGCTCAATGTAGGGCGTGTTGCAGTGGAAAAATCACTGGATAAGTTTTTATCGCTTGAGCTACCGGGAACAAAAGTTATCGTAGGGGATGGTCCTCAGCTCAATGAATTAAAAAGGAAGTTTCCAAAGGCGGTATATCTGGGAATTAAAGAAGGGAAGGACTTAACTGAATGCTACAGCGCTGCAGATGTTTTTGTATTTCCTTCGGTAACTGACACTTTTGGTCTGGTTAATCTTGAGTCTTTAGCCTGTGGTTTGCCCGTTGCCGCCTACCCTGTGACAGGTCCGAAAGATATCATTGGTGATGCCCCCGTTGGAGCGTTGGATAGCAATCTGCAAGTGGCCATAGAAAAGGCACTATTATTGGACCGATCGGACTGTGTTACTCATGCCAGGACCTATTCCTGGGATGTGGCCACTGAGGATTTTATTTCAAGTCTGGTCCCGGTCAGTGCAGTAGAGGCTTTGCCTGTTGATGGCTAGATAAAAGCGTTGCTCGTAAAGTTCGCAAGGCTTACTTGCGAGCTGACTTGAGCAACTCAACCCAACAGTACTTGTTAACAAATGCATAGTGTCCCAGCTGGTGCCAGCTTTGAGTTGAGCTATTTGGCATTATACTTGAGAGATATTCTGGCATTTTAATATCAATTATATCGTCGGCATCACCATAAAATATTTTGGTGGAAGTAGTGATTTCACGAGGATCAAACCCCCAATCCCAAAGCGCCATTATCATTTCAAAAAAACCCTCCCCATGCTGCGTTGCTCCAGCAGAGAATGATTCTTCAAACATTTTCTTAAGAGCCGGGTCTCGAATAAACAGTGCGGCATCAGAGGCGTCTTTCTTTGCAAAGAGCTGAATATAATCTTGTATATTGCTATTGGCTTGGTATGCACTTAATCGGCACAGACAACGAGTAAGAAATTGCCAACGATGAATCTTTGCGATAAGTCTGATATCCGGGTTTTTTAGCAGGTCAGTCATTCCTGGGTAGTCCAGTGGCGCAACAGGGGCTGCAAGGGCAATTTTAGAGACTCTGTGGGGAAGTTTGTTAGCGATAGAAAGTGCATGAGGGGCACCACCTGAATGGCCGACTACCGAAAATGTCTCAATATTTAGACGATTAACCAGTTCTTCGATATCGGCCCCCCAATCAACCATTCGCCGGCCTCTATGGGGAGATGATCCCCCCACACCAGGTTGATCTACAGAGATGACTCTTACGCCAAGAGATGCGGTAAGGTCCTTATCAGGATTGCGAATTAGTCGCGAATCTGAGAAGCCATGATTGAAAAGCACAGGCCAGCCATTTGGATCACCATAGTCATCATAAGTAAGGATACGGCCGTCACTTATCTGCAAGGCAGGCATTCTGGGCGCTTCTTTAGGTTAGGTATGATCGGAGTATAGTGAGACTTCGTTTTGTGATGGGTGAGGCCAATGTTGTAACTTGTATCTGACCCAAAGGGGGAGTACCAGTTGATTAGGCGAGAAGGAGAATCACATTGAAAATAAAGACCACGCTGATCAACATCTGCTGTTTGACGTTACTGTTGGTTGCGGGTCTCCCTGTAGCACAGGAGACGGCATCTGGTGATCACGTCAAGGTGCGTTGGCTGGCACCTGATACATTTCGCCAAGGAATGAGAGAGACGGTTGGATTCTACTTTGAGGTAGATCCTGGATGGCATGTGTATTGGCGTAATGCTGGAGATTCAGGGGCGGCTCCACGGTTTGATATGGAGGCTCAGGGCGCTTTATTAGGGCCGATCGAATGGCCATTCCCAACGCGCCTCCGGGTAGAGCATCTTACTAACCTGGGGTACTCCGGGAATGTTGCCTACCTGTTCCAGCTCCTCCCAGATAAGCGCACGCAAGAGGTTACCCTGCATGCGGACCTGGAGTGGTTGGTTTGTAAAGTGGATTGCATACCGGGCTTTGCCACTATGAGTCTTGTACGGTCGGTTGCAGAGCAGGCGGCTTGGCCAGCTACAGATCTGGCGTTAAGGAATTACTTTGCCAACAGGCTTCCAGGGGGGGGAAGTGAGAGCCCGTGGCAACCAGTATCCATTTCAGCGCGAGGTAGTGAGCATATTACTTTGCAGCTCAGAGGGAATCGTAGCGATGAAATACCTAGCATTTTCCCCGTAAATGGTGACTTGTACTCTGCGTCTGAGCCAGAAGTTCAGCGCGAAGATGAAACTCTCCTCTACAAGTTCAAGCGCCTGCCGGGCTCTGAGATTAGTGAAAGCAGTGATTTTGTGATTGCACACTCGAGCCGGGCCTGGAAAGTCTCTGCCCCCCTCTTATCCCAAGAGGGAATTGAGACGAGTGCAACCTCTATATGGCTTTTACTTCTGTCAGCATTTATTGCCGGTATCCTATTGAATCTGATGCCCTGTGTTTTCCCCGTACTGTCCATAAAGCTATTTGGACTGATTAACGGTGGTAATCGTCCAGCCGAACGTTTGCGTGAATCTTTCCTATATAGCGCCGGCATTATGGTGACTTTTCTTGCCCTGGGGCTTGCTTTATTGGCGCTACGCTGGGGGGGATTGGCCGTTGGCTGGGGTTTTCAACTTCAGTCACCGGTTGTGGTAATTGGGTTAATTATGCTCTTCTGGCTGATGGCCCTATCCTTTAGCGGCTTTTTTGAGTTTGGGCACCGATTAATGGGGCTTGCTAGCTCCAATAGCCGTGGCTCCTTTACCACCGGTGTTTTAGCTGTCTTTGTTGCCGCCCCCTGTACCGGTCCATTTATGGGAGCAGCTCTGGGAGCAGCGGCGGTGATTCCTCCACTTCAGGCTCTACTCATCTTCTTATGCCTCGGTTTAGGGCTCGCTGCGCCATTTATTTTGATGTGTGCAAGTCCTGTAATACTGAGGCATCTGCCAGCTCCAGGTCCATGGATGGAGAAGTTGCGTCAGTTTCTTGCATTTCCGCTTTACGTAACGGTGATATGGCTACTATGGATTTTAGGGCGCCTAGCTGGGGACTCTGGTTGGTTGGCCGGTTTAAGCCTGTTGCTCGTTGTTACTTTTGCAATCTGGCTAGTAAAAAATTTTTCCAAAAAGGGGGGAGCAGCGGGTCTGATTTGTGTCGCTGCTACTTTGCTAATATCTCTACCGGCAATCCGTATGGAGGGTGGTGAGCAACCTGCAGAAATGGCGTATGACTGGCATCGTTATGACAAGGCACTTTTGGCGGAAGCCTTGGATAATGGGCGCCCTGTATTTATTGACTATACCGCAGCCTGGTGTATTACCTGCCAGGTAAATAAAAAGCTGGTGCTTGATACCCCGAGTGTACAAGCATTATTTAAAAAGAATAACGTGCTTCTAATTCGGGCCGACTGGACGCGTTATAACCCTGAAATTACTCAAGCTTTGCAGGATTTGGGGAGGAACTCTGTACCTGTATATGCATGGTATCCTGCAGGAGAGAAAAAACCAGAGTTACTTCCACCACTGCTGCAAGAGTCTTTAATTGCAGCACTGTTTAGTAAGCACTTAACTGTTAATAGTGAGGATGGTTAATTATGAAATTATTTTTCAACGTGAATAATTCGATACTTAGAGGAGTTTTGCTTTTATTCCTGATGTTGCCGAGTGTTGTGTTGGCAGCAGCCGTTCCTGGACAAAAAGCGCCAGAATTCTCAGTAGTGGATGCTGCTGGAAAAACTCACAATCTCTCCGATTACAAAGGCCAATGGTTGGTTATTGAATGGTTTAATAAAGATTGCCCCTATGTCAGGAAACACTATGGCAGTGGTAATATGCAGTCCCTTCAAAAAAGGTATACAGCACAGAAAGTAAATTGGCTCACGGTTATTTCTTCAGCTAAAGGAAAGCAGGGCTATTTGGAGCCAGAGCAGGCTATGGCAGTTGCACAGAGTCATAACCTCGGCGCAAGCGTACCCTTCTTGCTGGATACCTCTGGAGTTATGGGGCGTGCTTATGGGGCTAAAACTACTCCGCATATGTTTATCATTAATCCTCAGGGGGAAGTCGTATATGCTGGAGCCATTGATGATAATGACTCAGCCAATCCTGCGGTTCTAGGCAGTTCACACAATTATGTTTCTGCTGCACTGGATGCTTCACTGAAGGGACTGGCTGTGCCCAAGTCTTCATCGCGGGCTTATGGGTGTAGTGTGAAGTACTAAAGGAGTTTATTTGGGGTGGAAAAAGCTCGTTATAGCTACCTGGTTCAGGCCTTGATATTTATCACCTTGGCGGTACTAATGGTTACTGCCGTGGGTTATTTCCACCAAAGAGATATCCCTGAGAACCAGGCCCCTCAGTTAGAGGGGCAATCGCTGCAGGGAAATATTATTGACCTAAAGCAAATGTACTCTAAAGGTCCAGTATTAATTTATTTTTGGGCAACCTGGTGCCCCTATTGCCGGATAGTTTCCCCCGCTGTGACTGACCTGTCTCGGGATTACCAGGTTGTTGGTGTTGCGATGCAGTCTGGAACAGAAGAGGTGGTTACCGAATATATGCGGAATCACGAACTTGCTTTTCCTACTCTAAATGATCCATATGGTGTTTTAAGTGCCCAATGGGGCGTTAAAGTGACGCCAACCTTGCTGATTGTCGACACTGACGGGCGCGTTGCCTGGGTCACTACTGGAGCCACATCCAAGTTGGGTTTGCAGTTGCGCTTAAAGATGACAAAGTAGCTTGTCACCATTAATGTCACTTTGTCGTATTTAAGCTTATATCAAACTCTCTTTCCCTGAGCCTGCGATGGTTGGCGTTAAAATTGCCTAATTGCCGGGGAGGACTGCCCTTATAGATATGCTTCTATAATTCCTTAAAGGTCTGTCTCTTGCGCTGGAGAGTGGCGTGTCGGTTATTGATTCTTTTGACTATCAAGATCTGGATGCGCAAAGGGTCGGCCGTTTCGATTTTGGTATCAATACAACCTTTATTGTATATCGGTTGGGTGACACTATTATCGATGCCGGCCCCAGTAACCAGTGGAAATACGTCAAGTGGTTTGTAAAAAATAAACCTTTTCGGCAATTAGTCCTCACCCATCACCACGAAGATCATAGTGGTAACGCCGGTGCAATTTATAAGCTTACCGGTATACAGCCAAGAGCCCCTAAGGCGACAGTAGAGATATTAAAGAGAGGTTTTCGGATACCGCCAATACAGATGCTGATTTGGGGGAGGGCCGGGCGTGCGGAAGCTGCGCCACTACCGGAAGATTTAAGGTTCTCCGGCGAAAAGGTAGTTGTTATCCCCGCACCAGGGCATGCCAAAGACATGACCTGTTATCTGGTTCAGGATCGAGGGTGGATATTCACTGCTGATTTGTATGTAGCTAGTAAGTTAAAGCTGTTGCGTAAAGATGAAAGTATTCCAATTTTAATGCACAGTATCAAAAAAGTGCTCACCTATGATTTTGATATTATATTTTGTCCTCATAGAGGGATTGTAGAAAAAGGAAAAGTTCGCTTACAAGCCAAGTATGATTATTTGTTAAATCTTGCAACTGAAGCACGGGAATTGGACCGGCAAGGATTGCCTCTTGGTGAGATTACCCACCGGCTATTGGGAAGGGAAAACTTGATGAGTGTCGTGTCCGGTTACAACTTCAGTAAGAGAAACTTAATAGCTTCCTGTATGCGGGTTGATCCTACAGAAGTGTCTGATTATTGATCTTTCACTAAGAATAAGAAAAGTATTAAATCACGTCCGTATGTAATTTATAAGTGAGTACCGATTTTATATAAATTGGTACTTTTAATTAAGTTGTCGCTATTCCTGAATGCCCTCAATTTACAATCAGTCTTTCGACTCTCTCATGTTAGTATTCGCAACATGTATTAAGGGATATTAGATGAGCTCAAAGATGAAGAAGATTGGCCTTTTGGGTGGAATGAGTTGGGAGAGTACAGCAATTTATTATCGCCTGATTAATGAAGGAATTGCTCAAAGGTTAGGAGGGCTGCACTCGGCCGAAATTCTACTTTATAGCGTCGATTTTGAAAAAATTGCACAGTTACAAATGGAGGGTGATTGGACTCAGGCAAGTAATCTATTGGTTGAGGCGGCAATATGCCTGGAAAAAGCTGGTGCTGAGGGCATTTTATTGTGCACTAATACTATGCATAAAGTAGCTGGAGATATTATCGAGACTATTGATGTACCTTTTTTACATATTGGTGATGCTACAGCTGAAGCACTTAAGAACAGAGGGATAAAGACCGTCGGCTTGTTGGCGACAGCTTTTACTATGGAGCAAGATTTCTATCGTGGCTATATGCAGGAAAAGTATGGGATTGAGGTTTTGATTCCGGGGCCCAGCGATAGAGAGATAGTCCATAGGGTTATTTACGAAGAGCTCTGTAAGGGGAGAGTCCTTAACAGTTCAAAAATGGAATTTATTCGTATTGTGGATTTGCTATCCAATCGAGGTGCCGAAGGTGTGATCCTAGGGTGTACAGAGATTTGCATGTTGCTTTCGCAAGAGGATACCTCTACTCACCTGATGAACTCCACAGAGATTCACGCTCAAGCCGCAATAAAGTTCGCACTTGATTGTTGAATAGTGTTGCTAGGTTTACTTAGAGATATCTTTGTCAACCAAAAGTTAGACTGATAGTTCACTGTGACGTTTATTAAAGCCACTCTACTAGCTTCGAAGCGTATCAGTGGGTGGTTTTTTTATAACACAAATCTACTCTTGTTAGGTTTGCTTGTCCCATATTCGTTAGTTTTTTAGTATTAACCTCTTTTGTTAAGTGGGTTTTCTGTGGATGTTTGTCTGTGAGTTAGAGCTGACAAGATAAAATATCTTCACGGTATTTGTTTGTGAAATGATATTTATCATGTTTATTACGGTAGGCTAAGGTTATTTTTTTACCTCAAATCATCAAATAAGTTTCATTTGTCCTCTGTAGAAGTTATTATTTGGGATATACCCTGCTTGTGTATGTGCGCTCTATTTTGCTTCCTCTTGTAATTAAATTTAATTTAATCATCTAATTAGATTTATTTTATTTTTGGCAGTTTTGTCAGTATCTACATTTTTAGTCGTTCTTAATTTTTAAAATTGCCTTTTTTGCTCTTGCAAATTGTAGTTTTTCTGGCATTTTCTCTGGTTGTCACACTTCTTGCAGTGAATGTATTGGTGGTAACCTCCCTCTGCATAAGCGAGCTTTCAAGTGCGTAAAAAATTTTTATTGATCTCCTGGAGCACTACCTTAATTAGCCAATTTATTTTTGCTGTAACGCACAAATTGGTTTAAGTGAAAGCTGGTTGATTTGGCTCGGAAGAAAATAAGAGATAACTAAAACAGGGTATTTCTCCTATGAATGAAAAAAAGAAGCGCTGGCTTACGGCCTGTGGCGCTCCCTCTCTGCTGGCAGCTTCGATTGCTGCACTAAGCAGTCCCACTTTTGCTGAAGATGCACTCCTTGAGGAAGTGATAACAATCGGTACCCGTGTTGAAGGGCGTTCCGCTACAGATTCCTCCGCTCCCATCGATATCGTGACCGGAGAAGAATTTGTAAACCAGGGTGATGGAGATCTCAGTAACCTGCTTAGAAACGTTGTTCCATCCTACAACGTTAATGCAAAGCCAATTTCTGATGCTGCCTCAATTGTTCGCCCTGCAAACCTGCGTGGACTGCCACCCGATAGCACACTGGTTCTGGTGAATGGTAAGCGTCGCCATCGCGCTGCCGTCATTTCCTTCCTCGGAAGTGGTGTTTCAGATGGTGCCCAGGGGCCAGATATCTCTGCAATTCCGGCGATTGCTCTGAAACAGGTTGAGGTCCTGCGTGATGGTGCCGCAGCCCAATATGGCTCCGATGCGATTGCCGGCGTTATCAACTTTCAGTTAAAGGATGCAGCTGAGGGCGGAAGTGTTGAAGTCAAGCATGCAACCACTGCTGAGGGTGATGGTGATCAAAGCACCGTTGCAGCTAACTTTGGCTTGCCATTGACAGACGCCGGCTTTGTGAATGTTAGCCTTGAGTACCGTGAGCAGGATTCTACCAGTCGAAGTGTCCAGAGAGATGATGCTGCTCAGTTGATCGCCGATGGCAATACCTATGTAGCTAATCCTGCACAGATCTGGGGCCAGCCAGAAGTTAATGACGACACTAAGTTCTTTGTTAACAGCGCCATAGAGCTAAATGATACCGCTGAGCTGTATGCCTTTGGTAACTACGCGAGTCGTTCTACTGATGGAGGGTTCTATTTCCGAAATCCCGAGAACCGATCTGGGGTTTTTACATATGAGGAAAAGACAGACGTAAACGGGAATGGCGTTATAGATGACGACGAAGTATTCATCCACCCTCTAATTGGTGACTTAGATCCCAGTAACGGTATTGATGATTGCCAGAACGTGAGTGTGTCGGAAGCTCATGATCTCGATGAGTGTTTTTCTTATACAGAAATGTTCCCTGGAGGATTTACGCCAAGATTTGGTGGAGATCTAGAGGATTATTCTGTGGTCTTCGGCATACGGGGAGAATTTGCCAATGGGATTGGCTACGATGTTAGTGCCAGTAGAGGCCATAACGAAGTAGATTTCAATATTTATAATACGGTAAACGCTACTTTGGGCCCAGATACTCCGACTGAGTTCAGCCCTGGTGGTTATGCTCAAACTGAAACTAATTTTAATATTGATTTAACAAAGAGCACAGAAGTTGCTGGCTTGCCGCTATTTATGGCGACGGGCTTTGAATGGCGAGAAGAAGAATTTGAAGTAAAACAGGGTGATACCGCATCCTGGCAAATTGGCGATTTGGCAGAACAGGGTTTCTTGATTGGGTCTAATGGGTTTTCTGGTTTTGGCCCAGAAACTGTAGGCACTTTCGACCGCGACAATATAGCGATTTACTCTGACTTTGAGCTCGAAGTAAATGATGATCTTCGATTAGGCGCAGCTTTGCGTTGGGAAGATTTTTCTGATTTTGGCGATACTTTTAACTATAAACTGTCAGGTCATTACACAATCAATGATGCTATTGCCTTGCGCTCTACATGGAGTACGGGCTTCCGTGCACCAACTCCAGCACAATCTAATATCAGCAATGTAACAACAGCTTTTACTAATGGCCAGTTAGAGAACAAGGGCACTATCCCACCAACAAACCCAATTGCTCAGTTAAGAGGCGGAACGCAGTTACAGCCAGAAGAATCTGATAGCTTTACATTGGGGGCGATATTCTCAGCAGGTGATTGGGAAATTACAGTTGACTATTTCCAGATTTCTGTGGATGACAGGATTACTCAGTCGGCGGATCAATTGCTGACCGATGATGAACGCGCTCAGTTAGTGGCTGATGGTATCAGCGGCGCTGACTCTTTAACCTTCTTCCGTTTCTATACTAATGATTTTGACACTAAAACCCGTGGTGTTGACGTAGTAGCAACCTATCCAGTAGGCGATGCTACGGACCTTAGTTTCGCTTGGAATTGGACTGATACTGAAGTAACTGATTTCAGGGAAGAGACTATAAGTGATATGCGTCTTAGGCAGCTGGAAGACGGATTGCCAAATGTTCGTGGTAATGCCACTTTTAATCACACAGGAGATAATTGGCGAGGCCTAGTGCGACTCAACTACTACGGTAGCTACTGGGAAGCACATTTGGATGACTATAGTCTGCCCATCGACGCTGGTGATGAATTTACAGTAGATATTGAGGCTGCGTATGACTTCAATGATTCCATGACCTTGATCGCAGGTGCGGAAAACGTATTCAACAACTATCCAGATAAAAACCCCTGGTCCGGTGTTGCTGGAGCGGAATATCCGGAAACGGCACCTATGGGATTCAATGGAGCTCTGTACTACGTAAGAGCGCAGTATGAGTTCTAAGTAATCCCAGCTGTAGCTGGCATTTTGTAGCTGGCTAACCTGGGTATTCTTAATACCGGGTTAGCCAACTGCAGAATTATGTGACGATTAGATCCCGCTGTAAGTAGCGGGATTTTTACATATCCCACAGTGAATTTGTGGCCATAGATAAGGTAATTCTTTCCTTATCTTGTATTTGTTTCAGGTCTTCAAACACCTCTTTCACCTCCATCGACTCAATTGCACCATACACCGCCTGATAGAGTTCTGAGAAATAGCGATCTACCTCTCGTCCCATATTATTAATTTCACGAATTGTCGGTGGATCACTCAGATTGAGGCGGCGAATAAAGTCATTGGCACTTTCTTCATGGGTGTATTGCAACCATGTCTTCATCACCTTATTTTGCGCTACATCATTGTAGTTCTGCAGGTTTTTTGCCATTCTCTGCTCATGCTCAAGCATGTGTTTTAATAGCAATTGGGTTCGGTAGTCCTCTGATTTGTCCAGTAAGGTCTCGTAAACAGCTGCCATTTCCAGGTGAAATCTCTCAGCATCCTTGATGACTTCAAATGCTTGTTTGAAAGTCTTCATAGTAAGTACCCTCTGATGACCAGGCTATTACCTGGGCTTTAAAATATTTTTACATCAGCACTCGCTCTCTACTTTATATAGCATTTATCCAGTTAATAAGGACCTGTGGGAATATTCCGAAAAAAACCAGGGCAGCGGCGAGAGTTGCGATTAAAAACTGCCCTGAAGTGGTAATTTGTAACGTTTCGCTGTTACTGCTAGTGTCAATGGCATCTCTTTGTACCATCGTAAGTAGAAGACGAAGGTAATAGAAGAGGCCCAATGCACTACCAATAACCACACCAGCGAGAAGAGCCCACATTTTTCCTTCAACACCTGCGGTAAAGACGTAAAACTTCCCAATAAATCCAATAGTTAAGGGAATTCCAGCCAGAGATAGCAGCATTAGAGCAAGACAGCTCGCCAGCCATGGACTACGCCAGAGTAATCCCCGGTAAAAGTCCCTGTGATAAGGATCATCTGCACTGTTGGTCACGTCGCTGACATTTGTTCCATTGGTTAGTTGTGTGGCCTCGACTGAATCGGCTATCAGGCCAACAATTGCAAAGGCTCCTAGTGTAGTAATGACATAGGCGACCATGTAATAAATAACCGCCTCTGTACCAAACGCGCTATTGCCGATGATAAACGCCACAATTAAATAGCCTATATGGCCGATTGAGGAGTAGGCCAGCAGCCTTTTGATATTGTTTTGCATCAGGGCCAGTAAATTTCCTATCAGCATGCTAGCTATGGCGGCGATTGTCAGTAAGTCAATAAGAATAGGGCTCTGGTAGAGATTTAAGGTATTAAAGAATCGCAACAGAAAGGCAATTACGGCTGTTTTTCCCACTGTGGCGATCAACGCCGTCGTAGGCGTAGGTGCGCCCTGGAATACATCGGGTGTCCAGATATGAAATGGAACCAGTGATAACTTGAAAGCAACAGAAATGACCAGCAGAGTGGCGCCGGTTGCAAAAAGAGCAGAAGTCTGTGAAAGATCCTGTATCCGTGTAGCGATACTGCCAAAGTCCAGTGCCCCAGACGCCGCATAAATTAATGCGATACCGAATAGCCCGAGAGCGGTAGAAAGTGCTGAAAGGATTAAGTATTTAAAGGCAGATTCCAGGGAATTTACTTGATCTTTGCTTGAGGATAAATTGCCAGTAACCGCAAATCCCAACAGTGGATAAAGTGCGAGGCTAATTAATTCTATACCGAGGAAAAAGGTGGCAAAGTGGCTGGCAAATACCAGGGTGCTTGCTCCCAAAATGGCAAGTAAAAGTAGTATATAAAACTCTTCTGGATAGCTATCCGGGTTTCTATTCAGGTCACACCGAAGTTTTAAGTAGTTGTATCCCATAACGCTGACGGCTATGGCGGTAACTAATATCAGCAGACAGAAGAACAATGAGTTGTAGTCAATCGAGAGTAGGGCAGTCACTTGAATGGACCCGTTATTGCCCGATAGGGTGGCTCCAACCCAGAAACAGGCAATGATAGCGGCTACCAAAGTGATAAGAGTTGTAACCAGAGCGCCCGCATGATTTCTCCAGAAGGATACTTGGAGCAGCAAAATTACAATACCGGCACTAATCAGTAAAAGCGGTAGGATAGAAAATAGTTCTTGGGCACTCATAGAGATGTACCTGTATTAGCGCTTTTAGCAGTAGGAGAGGATAAGCTTGCTGAAGTTTCCGGCCCTGTCTTTTCTATGACGACTTCTTCATTTTCAGGGGCCTGAAATTTTTGCATTGATTTAGCAATCGTAGGCTCGGCGATATCAAAGATAGGCTGGGGGCGGAGCCCGAAGATCACGAGAAGCACCGCCAGTGAAAGAAGCGCAGAGATCTCCCTGAGGCTTAGATCACTGACAGTTTTCCCCTCTGTAGCTGGTTTCAATTTGTCATTAAACTTGCCAAAGAAGACACGCTGCATCATCAATAGTGCATAGAGTGCTGCTCCAATAAGCCCAATTGCTGCAATAACCGTTAACCAGTGATTAGCTTTAAAGCTACCAACAAGCACCAGGAATTCGGCAACAAAATTACCCAGCCCAGGCAGTCCCAGCGAGGCAATGGCAAAGAAGAGTGCAACGGCGGATAGCTTTGGCAGAAGAGGCCAGACACCGCCGAGCTGGCTCATATCCCGGGTATGGAGACGATGCTGTAGTGCGCCTACTAATGCGAAGAGTGCAGCGGTACTCAAGCCGTGGGCGATCATTTGCATCACTGCGCCCTGCAGGGCGATAGTATTCAGCGCGTAGAGCCCCAATAGAACAAATCCCATATGGCTCACACTGGAATAGGCCACAAGTCTTTTCATATCCTTCTGAGCGAATGCCAGCGATGCGCCGTAGACCACACTGATGGCTCCAATGGTCATTGCAACCGGTGCAAAAGCTTGTGAACTCTCCGGGAATAAGGGCAGTGTAAAACGCAATAAACCATAGGCTCCTGTTTTCAACAGAATCGCCGCCAGCAGAATACTGCCGGCAGTAGGGGCCTGGGTATGGGCGTCAGGTAACCAGGTATGGAAGGGCAGCGCTGGCAACTTGACGATAAAGGCAATAAAAAATCCGAGCATTAACCAATAAGCTGCTGTTGCAGACAGTTGAGCACTCAACAAATCCATATAGTTAAAGGTCAGTTGCCCGCTATTCCGATAGTGGATAAATGCCAAGGCAACGATGGCAATCAGCATTAACAAGCTGCTTGCCTGGGTGAAAATAAAGAACTTTATCGCAGCGTAGACTCTGCCCTCATAGCCCCAAACTGCAATCAACAGCAGCATGGGAATCAGCATGACTTCCCAGAAGAAAAAGAATAAAAACAGGTCGATAGCGGTAAACACACCGACAATACCGGCCAGTGTCCACAGGTAGTTAAAATAAAAGAAGCCGCGCCGGAAGGTGACATCATTCCAGGTCATTACTAACCCAAAGATCCCCATCCCCATTGTCAGTAGCAGCATAAGAAAGCTGAGTCCATCAATCGCCAGATGGAAGCTGATCCCAAACCTGGGTATCCAGGATACCAAAAGGCTATCCCACCACTGACTGTCACCTGTAACAGCTGTGGACTCTGCCTGGGGGAAATAGCTGATCAAAAGTAGGGATGCGATTATCAGGGAAACCAGGCTGATTAAGCGTCCACCCTCATAGAGATATCTCTCTGCCAGCCAGGCTAATATTCCCCCAACAAATAAAATTATAATTATTGCCAGTAATGTCATAGAGCCACCAACAGGGCTAGGAATAAAATTGATCCGGCTACAAAGGTGGCCAGGTACCAACGTATTTGGCCGTTTTGTGAAGAGCTGAGGGCGTTATTTAAATGTGCACTCAGCGAAGCGGTACCCTTGTAGATGCTGTCGATAATATCTTTGTGGTTAAGGGCGGTGATAAATTTAAAAGGTCTTACAAAGACCCGGTCATAGACCCAGTCAAACCCCCATCCCTTAAACCAAAACTGCATTAGTGGAGAGCGCTGCTCTCCAACTTTCTTCTCGAACAGGAACATTTTCCAAGCGATAAACAGGCCGATCAGCGGCATGGCAATGGCAATGGCTTCAATGACCCAGGAGTGGTGTTCATCGGTTGGGGTGCCAAAGACTCCCTGGAGAGGTGGAGCGAGAATTCCACCAAATAGGGCAAGTACAGCGAGGAGGCCCAAGGGAAGCATCATCACCGTGTTATTGGCGTCTTTACAGTGTGAGGAGGCGCTACCCTCACTGCCCAGAAATGCAAGAAACAGAACCCGGAAGCTATAAATCCCTGTGACCAGTGCTCCCAATAGACCGGCAAGCCAAAGCAGGTTTACTCCTTGATGATATTCATAAGCACTGAGCAAAATATGATCTTTGCTGTAGAAACCGGATGTAAATGGGAGTGCTGCCAGGCAGGCGCAACCGATGGTAAAGCAGATAAAGGTAAAGGGGATTTTGCGATAGAGGCCGCCCATGGCAAAGATATTCTGCTCGTGATGTACGCTCAGGATTACTGACCCTGCGGAGAGGAAGAGCAGAGCCTTGAAGAAGGCGTGGGTCATCAAATGGAAGATGGCTCCTGACCAGGCACCCACACCCAGGGCCAGGAACATATATCCAATCTGGGAGATGGTTGAATAGGCCAGGACCCGTTTGATATCACTTTGTGCGATAGCACTGAATCCGGAGATTAATAGAGTCAGAGCGCCGACAATGGCTACAGCTGTCATGGCGGTTCCAGACAGCTGATAAAGCGGGTGCATGCGGGCGATCAAGTAGACCCCGGCCGTCACCATGGTGGCAGCGTGGATAAGGGCGCTGACGGGAGTGGGGCCTGCCATCGCATCGGGAAGCCAGGTCTGGAGTGGAATCTGTGCTGACTTACCCACAGCGCCACCCAGTAACAGCAGCATAGCGATAGTGACAATTTGAGTATTGACCCCGGGATTCCCTGCCGCTGTGATGAGCTCCGGTATATTTAGTGTTGAGAACTCAAAGAACAACAGGAACAAGCCGATCGCCATGGCGGTATCGCCGACGCGGGTGACGATAAATGCCTTCTGTGCCGCCGCGCCGTTTGCAGGGTCCTTATACCAAAAGCCAATGAGCAAGTAGGAACAAAGACCAACACCTTCCCATCCCAGGTAGAGAAGTACCAGGTTGTCCGCCATTACAAGAATTAACATGGCAGAGACAAAGAGATTCAGGTAGGAAAAGTAGCGGCGGAAATCCGGATCTTCACGCATATATCCGGCTGAGTATAAGTGGATAAGGAAGCCCACTCCGGTAATGATCATCAGCATTACCAGGGTTAGCCAGTCCACATGAAAGGTGAAGCCGAGTTGGAGGTCTGATACCCGCATCCACTGCCAAACTGACAGTGTAACGACCGATTCCGGGTTGCCCAGAAAGGTGGAGAGTGCGAGATTAAAAACCAGAATCGCTGCGATTCCCACACTGCCCACACCAATCAGGCTTACTAACTTTTGTGAGGGTTCCTTTTGTGTAAACAGTGGAATACTGATGAGGGTCAGGAAACCAAGAAAGGGAAGTAATGGTATCCAGGCTAGTGATCCATTCATATTAACCCCTCAATCCATTGAGCTGGTCAATATCGACCGTGTGTTTGCGATAATAGAATTGCAAGACCAGTGCCAGTGCAATGGCTACTTCGGCAGCGGCCAGGGTGACAACAAAAACAAACATCACCTGTCCATCAGCATTGCCCCAGTGTGCACCGGCGACAACAAACATTAATGCTGCGGCATTGGTGCAGATTTCAATACACATCAGCATAAAAATTATATTTCTTCGGATTAGTAACCCGGCTAACCCCAAGCAAAACAGAATGGAGGCCAACAGCACGCCAGCCTCCAAACCAGGTGCAGATTCGATAGGCATAGCTTCACTCCGGTTTAACTGTTCTTCTGTGTCGGGCGAGGTGAAAAGCTCCAACAAGCCCTGCCAAAAGCAGCATTGAAGCCAGTTCGACAGCGAGAACGTAATGGCTAAAAAGTGCAATACCGACCTGTTTGGGCCCGATATAGTGATAGGTTTGCTCTGAAGGAATTTGCCCGCTACTAACCAGCAGAAGTAACTGGATTAACAAAATGGCTGATAGAAGGGCTGGGCCAATCCAGGTGTGGGGTTGTAACCAGGCTTGCTCCTGTGCAACGGAAGCGTCTCCCTGATTGAGCATCATGATGACAAAAATAATCAATACCATGATGGCGCCGGCATAAATAATAACTTCCAAAGCTGCTGCCAGGGGAGCGCCATATTGATAGAAAATAACGGCAACCGATAAAAGTGAAGTGACAAGATAAAGTAGCGCGTGGACCGCGTTCTTGTGAAAGATAACCATGGCGGTTGAGACAATGGCAACCGCAGCGGTTAAGTAGAAAATGTAATTCACTGGGAAAACCTCTTTTTAGTTATTAGCCTTATTGAAATCAGAGATTTAGGCTTTTTACATTAATGGGCTCGGCCTCATTTTGAGCTTCGCCCTTGTCCTTACCTGAGATGGCCTTTCCCGCAATTTGATAAAAGCTGTAGTCGTGATACTTACCGGGGCCACTGATTAGAAGATCTTCCTTTTCGTATACCATGTTTTGCCGATCGTACTCGCACATCTCAAAGTCAGGTGTTAGCTGAATGGCATAGGTTGGGCAGGCATCTTCACAAAGCCCACACATAATGCAGCGGGAAAAATTGATACGAAAATATTCGGGACGCCAGCGGCCGTCAGGATCTTCTGTTTTTTGCAGTGAAATACAATCAGGAGGGCAGGCAACGGCGCAGAGATTACAGGCAACGCAGCGCTCGTCACCGTTGGGATCTCGGGTGAGCACGATCCTGCCGCGATATCTGGGTGCCAGGTAGGGCTTTTGGTCGGGGTATTGTACGGTAACGTTCTTCCGGAACAGGTGTTTAAATACCAACCACATGCTGCGAATTTGGCTTGAAATCATTTCTTTGGCCTCGCACGCTTATTTTAATTTTCTAGGCTGTCCACAAAAGTACCGCTGCGGTAGCCAGTAGATTGATCAGGGCCAGAGGTAGCATGACCTTCCAGCCGAATTTCATTAATTGGTCGTAGCGGGGGCGTGGAATCGCCGCCCTTAAAAGAATAAAAACACCAACCAGAATGGCAGTCTTCAGGCAAAACCAAATAAATGGGGGTAGTAGGGGGCCGTGCCACCCACCGAGAAACAGGGTGGTGATTAGCGCTGAAATTAGGATTACTGCCAGATATTCACCCACAAAGAACATGCCGAACTTCATACCGGAGTATTCGGTATGGAATCCCGCAGTCAGTTCGTGCTCAGCTTCCGGAAGATCAAATGGAGTTCTGCGGCTCTCGGCAATACCGGCAATAAAGAAAACAATAAAACCCAGAAATTGAGGGATGATAAACCAACCATCTGCCTGGGCATTAACAATCTCGCGCAGATTGAAACTGCCTGAGAGCATAACAACGCCCATCAGGCTCAAACCCATAAATACTTCATAGGACACGGTTTGAGCGGCAGCCCTTAGCCCACCGAGCAGAGCATATTTATTATTTGATGCATATCCCCCAAGAATTACGCTATAGACCGCAATAGAACTCATAGCCAGCACAAACAGTAATCCGATATTCAGGTCGGTGACCCCAATATTGGGCGATATGGGCACTACGGCAAAGGCAATCAACATGGTTGCCATAACTACGGTGGGTGCCAGTACAAATACGGGAATATCTGCAAATTTCGGGGTGAAATCTTCCTTAAAGAACAGCTTGATCATATCTGCCATAACTTGCAGGGTGCCAAATTTTCCCACCCGGTTAGGGCCTGGGCGATCTTGCCAAAAGCCCAATAGGCGGCGCTCGCCCCAAGTTAAAATGGCTGCTAGCAGCACGGTAACTATCAATACACCGAAAATATTGAGCAATATGATCCAGATATTGGTGCTCATAATTAGTCCTCTTGCCCGATTGTGGAGCTTTCTTCCACTGGCAACAGATTGGCGCCTCCCGGTAATACAGGGGCAAGAATTTCAAGCCCTGGAAGACCATAAGGCACACCCAGGCTGCCCGAAGGTTGGCTATCAGAGATAACCACACTGCCCCGGAAAATACCGCTATTGGTGTCTAACGCCACTGTGTCTCCCTGGTTGAGGTTGGCACTTTCGGCATCACCGCGATTTAAAGTAAAGAATGGCTTATCGATCACTGTAGCGATGGCCATTGCGCGGTTACTGAGCTCTTCCGAACCAAACATTCGGTAAATCGGCAGTGTCGCTAGACTGTGGTTATCGCTATCTCTATCGCCATCGGAGGCTGTGGGCAAGGACCAATCCGAAAGTACTTGCTCTTGTCTCTGGATGTATTTGCCCGAGGCACCACCACGGCGTTCGCCACCCACTTCCTGCTGAAACTTGAAAATTGATTGGTTGGAGTTCCATCCGGGAGACCAGATATTGGCTTGCAGCGGTGACCGGTTTGGGTTGTGCACACCTTCCATGCTAAAGCTCATAGGAGCATCGGGGTCTTGGTGTGGGGGCTCCTCTGAGACATGTTCCTCTGCGTGAATAGCCGTGCGCCCACTGTAGCGAGCGGTCTGTCGAGCAACCTTCAGCCCTTCAATCCGGAAATTTTCATCCGGCCCTAAATCTTTGATGATCTTGAGTGTAGTAACACTTTCTGCCAGGGAATCGGTGATATCCGGGCAGTGATTCCAATTGATAATAGTGTCGATACTCTCGGAGTGTTCTGTGCAAAAACCAGCGGCATCTACCAGCCAGCGCCAGCTCTCCTGGATATAGCCAGTGCCTTCATAGACCGCATAAAATCGCTGAGCCAAACCGATATTGTTAACAAATGTCCCTTGGGATTCGGCCGTTGCAGATACAGGAAAGATTAAGTCGGCATGTTTGGCGGTTTCATTGAGCAGGGTGTCCAGCAGAATAATATGGTCGACGCTGGCAAACAGACTGTTTAACTCTTCACTCGCGATTCTTAAGGAGAGGTCATTCTCCAGAATCACTAGGGTTTTATCGATATTGGTTTTGTCATTCTTGAGTTCAGTGATCAGATGCTCAAGGGAACCGGTTTCGGGCTCAAACAGCTGAATAACTCCCAAGCTATTAGCCTCTTCACAACACAAGTATAGAGAAGTGGGTTTGCCATTTTTTTCCGCCAGTGCACTGGCGATTTTGGCTGCGCTGTGGGTAAGGTGGATATTTTTGCTGCTGGTTCCAGAGATGATCACTGGGTTCTTGGCCGCAGTTAATATTGCAGAGATTCTTTCAGCTTCCTCCAGATTCTCTGCATTCAGTGAAGTTTTGTTGCTTTTAACCTCCAGAATATTATTGGCAATTGCCTGGCCGATTTGGGCAGCCTGTTCCGGCAGGGTATAGATCGCTTTACAGGTAATATCTGAGATCTGATTGAGTTCGGTGCCGATAAAAATAATCGGGCTGGGTTCACCCTCTAATTGTCGAACAGAAGCATCCTGCCACAAGGGTATTCTTAATGATTCAGCTTGTTCTTTTTGGCGGCTCCGTGCTGCTTGGCGAACTGCCAGGGCAACCCTGGGGGCTGTGTTGTAGATATCTTCTCCGAGTATCAATACAACATCTGAATTTTCTATCTCAGGGATGGTCGGGCTGTGGATATTGGCATCGCTCTGAATTCTATCGACAAGGTGTAGTAGCTGCATATCCCGCTGGTTGAGGCCAGAGAAGAAGTTATCCCGCCCTACAAACTTTAATAGGGCGAAGTTATTTTCCAATGATGCCCTGGGTGAACCTATGCCTATTAAGTGATGCTCACCTCTTTGCGCAGATGCGAGTTTTTCTGCAAGTGAGAACACCGCGTCCTTGGGAGAAACCTCTTTGTGCAAACGTTCATCAGTTTCTGCTGTAGAGCTAATCACATCATCTTTGCGCGCAGAAAGTACTTGGGTTATCCGGCTCTTACTGTTGACATATTCGTATCCAAAGCGCCCCCGATCGCAGAGAAAATAGCCGTTGATATCGTGGTGATATAAGTTGACCACACGGCGCAACATCGGGTCTTGGTTGTTGCCGGATTCCCTCGCTCCAGGCGCGGTGTTGCAACCCACGGCACAGTGTTCACAGACTGAGGCAGCTGTTTGCAAATCCCATTTTCGGACAAAGTGCTGGCTGAAGGTCTTATCGGTAAATACTCCGGTGGGGCACACTTCGACAAGGTTCCCACTAAAACCATTTTCCAGCATGCCCTCGGTATTGCGGCCAAAAAAGACCTGGTGATTGCGACCCAGTGCTTGCAAATCCTCGCCGCCGGCATAGTCGTGATAGAACCTGACACATCGATAGCAGGTAATACAGCGATTCATTTCGTGATTGATAAAGGGGCCGAGATACTGGTTTCGGTGGGTGCGCTTGGTACCCTGATAGCGGCGCATGGTATGACCGGACATTTCAGTCATATCCTGTAAGTGGCACTCGCCGCCCTCCTCACAAACCGGGCAATCGTGAGGGTGGTTGGTCATCAAGTCTTCTATCACAGAACCGCGAAAATCTTTCGCGGCTTCCAAACTGACACTGTAAATACCGCCGTCTTTTATCGGCGTCATACAGCTCATAATCAACCGGCCCCGTTGATCTTCGCTGTCCTTATGCTCGATAACCGCACATTGGCGGCAGGCGCCAACAGAACCCATGGCGGGGTGCCAGCAAAAATAGGGGACATTCAAACCCAGGGACAGGCAGGCAGTGAGCAGGTTTTGATCTCCATCAACCTGGTATTTATTACCGTCTATTGTGATGGTTGGCATTTGAAATCCATTTTCTTTTTATTAATGCTTTCAGGGGCAGAGTTGTCGCGCTAATTTATTGGTAGGGGCAACAACCGCCTTCAATATGGTCGATAAAATCCTGTTCAAAGAGTTTTAACGCACTTTGTATAGGCTCTGCAGCGCCGGGAGCCAGGGCGCAAAAAGTATTGCCGGGGCCGATACGCTCGCACTGTTCCCTGAGGAGTTCCAAGTCTTCTTTAGTCCCCTGGCCAGACTCTATTCTCTCCAGAATTTTGACGGCCCAGGGCAAGCCGTCCCGACAGGGGGTACACCAGCCACAAGATTCCCGCGCGAAGAACTGGGTCAGGTTCAGTACCAGGCCTACAGGGCAGGTTTTATCGTCGAGCACGGTGATCGTGCCGGTCCCCATACGGCTGCCGGCCTTGCCGATAACGTCGTAATCCATGGGAAGATCGAGGTGGTCCGGGCCGAGGAAGTCGGTCGATCCTCCACCGGGAAGAATGCCCTTCAGTTGCAGGCCATCTTTCATGCCACCGGCATGTTGTTCAATAATTTCGCGAATGGGCGTCCCCATTGGGAGTTCCCAAGCCCCTGGATTATTAACCTTGCCGCTAACACCAAATATTTTGCTTCCCGCATCGTCACCCCGGCTAAGGTTTTTGTACCACTCCACGCCGTGGCTAATTAAATGGGGGAGGTTGCACAAGGTCTCTACATTGTTAACGACGGTGGGTTTGCCCCAAAGCCCGCTGACCTGTGGAAAGGGGGGCTTGGCACGGGGAATGGCCCGCTTGCCTTCAAGGGCGTTTAGCAGTGCGGTTTCTTCACCACAGATATAGTTACCGGCGCTGCGGTGCAGACAGATCTCCAGATTAAAGCCACTGTCGAAAATATTTTCGCCAATCATGCCCTGCTGCTTGGCTTCATCGATTGCCTGTTCGAGCCGGTTTGCAGCCAGGTGGTATTCACCACGAATAAAAATATAGGCGTGAGAGGCGCCAATGGCATAGGCGGCTATAGCCATTCCCTCTAGAAGGAGGTGGGGGTCTCGCTCCATTAGCAATCGGTCTTTGAAGGCGCCGGGTTCCATTTCATCGGCGTTACAGACAACGTACTTTTGTTTGGGCGAATCTTCACCCCTAGGTACAAAACTCCACTTCAGCCCAGTGTTAAACCCCGCACCACCGCGTCCACGCAGGCCTGCATCTTTTACTTCGTTGATAATATCGTCCGGTACCATGGTGATGGCTTTGCGCCAGCCCTGGTAGCCGTCGTTTTCCACATATTGCTCAATAGTGGCGGCAATATTGTCACTGGAAATATTCTTAGTCAGTGGATTTGTCAGCATGGTATTTTTTCTTCTTATCGATTAATTCATCAATACCTTTCTCATCCAAATGGCGATGCATCTCCTCGCCGAGCATAAGGACTGGAGCTTTATCACAATCTCCCAGGCAAGGCGTTTCCAGCAGGGTGAAAATCCCATCTTCGGAGGTCTCTCCAGGCTGGATATTTAAGCGCTCAGATATTTTTTTCTGCAAATTATCGCAACCCATAATCCAGCAGCTGGAGCTTTTACACAGGTAGATCACTTCCTTGCCTACTGGTTGACGGAAAATCAACTGGAAGTAGGTGGCGACACTCTCAAGTTCTGCAACGGGAATATCCAGATAATTGGAAATTGCCTGGAGGCTCTCATCGGAAATCCAGTCGCGATGTTTCTGTACAATCCGCAACGCCTCGAGCCCCACTGAAGTTTTTTCGTGGTAGTGGGTGGCTTCCTGATCAATTTCCTCTTTTTCTTGTACTGTTAAGGTCGCCTGGTTGTCTGCTGAGTTGCTATTGCCTTGCTCCATTACTTCAATCAATTCCGGTTCTAGTAAGCTGGACATAGTCGCCCCCGAGATAGAACTTGCGGAGGTTTCGTTGAGGCGCTGCTGCCATCTGTGTGTGCGATGGCTGAAACGCTGGGTATATTTCCGTACACTTTTCTACTCCGCTGCTATACGGCCCTGTGCGTGCCGTAGTTTTTTATTGTTATCTGTCCACATCCGCCATGACGAAGTCGATGCTGGCAATAATGGCAATAAGGTCAGCAATCAATAGTCCGTTGGACATTAACGGAATCATTTGCAGGTGTGGGAATGAAGGGGTGCGAATTCGGGTCCTGTATGAGGTGGTCCCCCCATCACTAACGATTTGGTAGCTGTTGATTCCTTTAGTGGCCTCAATGGGATAACACACTTCGCCGGCTGGCATTACCGGTCCCCAGCTGTTATTCACAAAGTGCTGAATTAAAGTCTCGATATCCTCCATGGTGCGCCCCTTTCGCGGAGGGGTAGTCAAAGGGTGGTCCGACTTATAAGGGCCTGCCGGCATATTTTCCAGGCACTGGCGGATAATCCGCAGGCTCTGCCATATCTCGTCCACCCGGACCCGGCAGCGGTCGAAACAGTCCCCACCATCGTAGCTGGGAATCTCGAACTCGAACTGATCATAGCCGCTGTAAGGGCGTTTCTTGCGCAGATCCCAATCCAGGCCCGTGGCGCGAAGCCCTGGCCCGGTAACCCCCCACTCAAACGCCTCCGCCGTATCGTAGACACCAATACCACGGGTGCGGCGTTGCAGGAGTTTGTTTTTAATGACCATGCCGTCGTAATCGGCTAAGCGTGCGGGCATATAGTCGAGAAAGTCCCGCACCATCTTGTCCCAACCTTGGGGTAAGTCCTGCGCTACACCGCCGATACGGAACCATGCCGGGTGCATCCTGCCGCCGGTAATGGCCTCAACTATTCCAAACAGTTTTTCCCTATCGATAAACATATAGAACACGGGAGACATCTGCCCCACGTCCTGGGCAAAGGTGCCAAAAAATACCAGGTGGCTGGATATGCGGAAGAACTCGCACATCATCACCCGTATCATCTGTGCGCGTTCAGGGACCTTAATGCCGGCGAGTTGTTCCAGTGCCATCAGATAGGGCAGGTTGTTCATGACACCGCCGAGGTAATCGATACGGTCGGTGTAGGGCACATAGGTATGCCAGGCTTGGCGCTCGGCCATCTTCTCCGCACCGCGATGGTGGTAACCGATATCTGGCACTGCATCGATAATCTGTTCACCATCCAGCTGAAGGGCTACACGGAATACCCCGTGCACACTGGGGTGATTCGGGCCCAGGTTGAGGAACATAAACTCCGAATCCTCATTACTCCTGGCCATGCCCCAGTCTTCCGGCCGGAACAGCAGGGCGTCTTGTTCCTTGCGCTCTTTCTCTTCTGACAGACTAAATGGGTCGACTTCGGTAGCCCGGGCGTGGTGATCCTTACGCAGTGGATGCCCCTTCCAGGTCAGCGGCATCATGATTCTCTGTAAATGGGGATGACCGGGAAAGTCGATACCGAATAGATCCCACACTTCCCGCTCATACCAGTTGGCATTCTCCCAAACGGTAGTAATAGTCGGTGCACTCAGATCACTCTCGGGAAGAGCCACCTTAATACGGATAAATAAATTGCGGGTAAATGAAAGTAGTTGATATACCAGGGTGAAATCGCTGGAAGGCTGTTTTTCGGTTCCCTCCCCACGGTTGATCCGCAGCCGTTCGTCGATAGCACTCAGGTCATACAGCATTTCAAATGGTTGGGTGATATCCCGCTTGAGAAAGAGTAAAAGAGGGATCAAGGCATGTTTCTCGATCCACAGTGTGGGCATATCATCACAGTGTGGCTGCCACCAGAACGAGTGAAGCTTATATCCGGTGTCGAGGTCCCGAATAAATGCCTCTGCTGCTTTCCTGTAGGGAGTTGCTGTGTGGACAGTTTTCGCAATTACGCCAGTCATTGGCTATTCCGTTGTTTTTTTCTTATTCCATGAAGCCTAAACACTGTCGGGCGCACGTAGCATGTCAGCTTTCATACGTTCCTCCCTATGGAGGTCACGCTGACTGGGCTTTGGAACCTTGTGAGTTCCTTGATCATCCACAACCCAGCTGAAGGCTCGTCTCTCCGCAGCCACCGACTTTTGCAGCAAGGTCAATCCCTGCAGTAGAGCCTCTGGGCGAGGTGGACAGCCGGGCACATAAACATCGACCGGGAGAAACTTATCGACCCCCTGAACCACACTGTAGATATCGTACATACCGCCGGAATTTGCGCAGGAACCCATGGAGATGACCCAACGGGGTTCGATCATTTGCTCGTAGAGTCGCTGTACCACTGGTGCCATTTTCAGGAAAACTGTCCCTGAAATAACAATTAAATCCGCTTGTCGTGGGGTTGCACGGATGACCTCAGCGCCAAAGCGGGAGATGTCGTGGCGGCTGGTGAAGGCGGTGGCCATTTCTACATAGCAACAGGACAACCCGAAGTTAAATGGCCACAGGGAATTTGAACGGCCCCAGGAAACCAGCTCTTCGAGTTTGGTAAGGAGAATATTTTTTTCTAAATCTTGAGTGCTTATTTCTTCAGAAGGATTGCCGTGTTCGGTAGCAATCAGGTCGTCGGCTTTGCTCAGCTTCCAGCGCATTATGAATTCTCATTGTTGTTATCGGGGTTTTTGGCGTTTCTCCAAACTCTTCTGGTATCCGCCCCAGTCAAGTGCACCCAGGCGCCACAGATAAATAAGCCCCACCAGCAGTATCACGATAAATACGGTGGCCTCGATAAACCCGAGCAGGCCAGTTTCATAAAATGCGATGGACCAGCTAAACAGGTAAATCGCCTCCAGGTCGAAGACGATAAACAGGATGGCAACAAGGTAATAGGCGACAGAGAGGCGCAGACGCGCATTGCCCTGGGAAACAATACCCGACTCATAGGGCTCATCGGTAGCCGGGTCTCTGCGTTTCTGACCGAGAAAATAGGAAAGGCTGAGCATTAAGGTAATTAGGGCAAATACGGCCAGACAATAAACAATCAATGGCCAAATCTGAGGAGTGAACTGATCCGGGTAATTCAACTTCGCTCTCCCATGTTTCTGCGGGCGAAGCCCGTATCAATCACTGGTCTTGCAGTAAAAGGGCAAATCAAGAATGCTGATTTTGAGGGTGCTCTCACGCAAGAAGAGATAATTTGAAAAACGATTATTGCTTTTCTGCGAAATTTTTTAGTTGTCGGTAATCCTATTCGCTTGTCTGATTTATAAATCGTTGCGGGAGATAGCGCCAGTGGTGCGAAGGAACGTTTAATTCTTATGTATATACTTTTTATTCGGTAGGGTTATGTAATGTCTTGCGACAGCTCAATAAATGAAAATGTGCGCCAGTTTTCAGAAGGTGAAGGAGGGTCCTATTGTTCTTAAACTACTCCTCTGATCAAAAGCAGATTGAAGTTTTTAGGGTTACGCAGTACTGGACTTAGAGTGTGGTGTCATTGGCTTGTCTGGCACCTAATAATGCCATCATAGCGTACTCCACTTGCCGTTCTGTATGGGACTTTCCATTTCTCATGAGAGAGATAGTTTGGCCAAGCAAGTACATTTATCCAATTCTTTTTGGTATTTCTAACAAGGTACACATCGCTTGCGTTACATTGAAGTTTGTACCTACGGAATCCTTCTCCTATTACGGAATAATCTCGCCCCTTGAGCTGAACTTCAGAGTCTCCCCAGCGGCCATCTGAGCTTTCAAAGCTTACATCGGGGTTGTGGATTTTTATAAAGCCAAAGAGGAGTGTGATTCCTAAAACCAAAATTAATAAGCAAATTACTCTTATTGTGGTGGTAGTCATCGCTTGCTTCTGAGTACCTTTTATTCTCTTTTTAAGCATGCTTTCGGCGTGGGTCTTTAGTGCTTAACTTCTATAAGAATTGTAATATATAAGCAGTTTGTTGATTGGCGACAATGATTTGCTGTGTGTAGATTGCTTGCGAATTACAAGGTCACCACCACTAAACTGAATTTTCTGTCCTTCGAAGATAACTTCCTCCCAGCTATCAGGGTTCGACGATTCGTTTTCATGTACCACTAAATAGCAAAAATTTGGATTTTCAGTTTTGAGTAAACTACTTACTAGTGAAGCTGCACTGATACCATACTTTTCGCATAGTTCAAGCTGTCCTATCGCCGACTTTACCTGAATTAAAATGCCAATATGCTCAGATTTAAGTTCTATCGACTCAAAGTCATTCACCGATTCTAGCTCGGTTAAATATCTTTTTAATTCTTCTATGGCTGGGTTCATAGTGATTTACTCATGATGCCTGGCTGAGCCGAGGACATACAGAATTTATTTTGTGATTAGCTCAGCGAATTATGTGTCAATGTTGCGCACGTTCTAGTTATGATTTATCCCAATCTTTAAATGGAAAATCTAGTAAGTTGGAATTATAATATTTTGGATCTCCAGTAACCTCTTTATCAATCCACTCCGGCAACACCACACTCTCAGATTCACTTTGCATCTCGACCTCAGCAACAATCAAGCCGTCATTATCTCCATGAAAGATATCTATTTCCCAAGTGTGTTTTTCGTGCTCTACTATGAACCTCGTTTTATCTATGAGGGGACCATCACATAGCTCCGCAATCATTTCATTTGCGTCTTCAAAGGGTATTGGATACTCAAACTCAGTCCGTGTAATTCCTTTACTTTCACCTTTCAATGTTAGGTATGCACGATCTCCAATTACACGAACTCTAACTACAGCTTTGGACTCCGTACTCACATAGGCTTGTTTGATTCTCTTTCCTCCTGTAAAAGAAGCAATAGACTTTTCATCTACTAAGAACTTCCGCTCAATTTCCTTTGCCATACTTTCTCAACCCTAAAATCTTAACACTTGCTTAATAGGAATATACGAGGTGGTCAAAATCTGACACGCAGCGTAGTAGTCAGCCAGTATATGCCCTTGTTGGAGCACTTATAAACCGTTTTTGCCGACTTCTTTCAATGCAATCAACGCTTTCCTTGCTTTTTCTGATTGTACAAAAATATGGTCATGGAAGTATGCTGCAATTACATTTGCGCTAATACCCTTCGAAGCTAGTTTGTTAGAAACAGCGGCTGTTAATCCAACAGCCTCTAAACTAGAATGTACGGTTAAAGTTATTTGCTTGTAAGTATTTTTAAACTGCAAGCCCTCTCGGCTTGCGATATCTTTTGTTAAGACAAGTGTTAATCCTTCTTTTTCATTGAAGCTCGCAAGTGGGTTCCATTCAATATATTGAGCTAATGAGCCTGAAACAGTGCAAAATACAAATTCATCTTCAATAAGTTCGGGATTCATTTCGCTCAAAAGACGCTCTAATTCTATAATTCCTGACATTGCTTGAAAATTCCAAATTTTTACTTGTACAGCAAGCGCCAATCAATATGGAGCATGGCTGCAAAATGGTGGTGGTCCAACAAATACTTGTTCTTGCGATCGTGCTTGGCTTTGTATGGTTGTTCTTGCCTGATTCTGATACTGAACTCCTTTTTGTTAGCGGGAAATTAAAGCCAATATTCAATGGTAACCTAAGCCTTTGATTTGTAACATTTTGTTTGATAGCCAGCCTATCAAGGCCCGCATAAACGGGGACTTATCAGAAACCTATTAACTGTAAATTGCATAGTCAGGTTTGGACTTTAGGCAGAAAAATAAGATGACAAGAAAATGAAGAAGAGATAGAGGAACCTTTGGTGTTGTAACATTTCGTAATACATAGAATTTTAGCTCCCCCTGATAGTTCCATGCATAGGAACATGCAAATCATTGAACTTTATAATTTTCCATTTTAGTAATTAAGAAGTCCCAAAAAGCCTTGATACGTGCTGTGTTTCTCAGATCCTTATTAGCAAGAATCCACAAAGATGAGTTGTACTTAGCGTCCAGTTGATAGAGTTCAACTAGATCGTATGAATCATCAGTTGGTAACAATGCTATCCCTTGATCATTAAGCGCAGCGTTCAATGCTGTAGTGATAGAATTACAATATATGGATTTAGCATTGTGTTTAATTCGTTTCTGATACCAATGCACTGCTGGGTTATCTAAGTGCACGTAGTCAATAGCTGTTAGGCGTTCAATTTCGGACAACTTGAAAGGAGCGTTATACCCACTAGCCTTCAAAAAGTCTTCAGAGGCATAGATGCTTAAATTTACATCTCTCATTTTACGCGCAATAAGGTTTTCCGGTGCTGTATGACTTGCCCTAATGGCAATGTCCGCATCGCGATGCTCGATATCCAGAGCCTGCTCACTTTCAAGGATCTCAAACTCAACGTCGGGGAATGACCTCCGGAATTCACTAACCCACTCGGGCAAAGTGGTCGTTGCCATTGTTGAGGGTGCGGTAACACGAATTAAACCTTGAACTTTGTCATGTTGCAGAGAACTTTGAATGAGGATGCCATCGGCCAATGACTCCATTCGCTTGGCACTATCCAAAACAGTTCGCCCCGCCTCAGTCAGTTGGTAGCCGCGACGACTAACAATAAATAGCTGCGTTGAAAGCTCACTTTCAAGCTGCTGGATCCGCCTCCACACAGTGGTCGAATTAACATTCAACTGCCTAGAAGCCGCCTTTAAGGTTCCTTTCTCTGCAAGCGCGATAATGACCTTCAAATCGTTCCAATCCATATCACAAACCTGACGTTGCATTCATGCAATACCAGTTTGCCTTTTTGTCTATATAACTGCAATAAGGGAACACCTAATCTGTGCATGTTATTCAATGAAACAGGATTCCCTTCATGAGAAAACAAGCAGTCATTTTTTATGTGGCCTCTTCTTTGTTCGCAGTGCTTATGGCGGCATCGGGCATGTCCAAACTATCTGGGCAAGAGGACCTCGTTCAGGCAGCGAATGAACTAGGCTACCCCCTATATTTGTTGAAAATCTTAGGTACCGCCTATTTGATCGGCGCGATTGTAATCCTTCAACCAAAGTTTGAAACACTTAAACAGTGGGGATATGCAGGTTTCTCCATCGCTTTGATCGGAGCTGCGGGATCGCACCTGTTGGCTGGGCAAGCGCTCAGCACTGCTTTACCAGCTACTGTCCTATTGGTCGTTTTAGCGGTTGTGGTAACTCTGAATGCAAAACTGACTCGCCTTAACCTTTCTATAGGAGAAGACCTCAACAATGTCTCTCAATCTCAAAGAGAAATTTCAGAAGCTAATTAGATGTAACTTTTCTGGTGTTTGAGATAGAAAGACTGTGATGCGGTGCACTGATTGATCTGGCCCAATTAACAATCAAGAGGAATGCTTTTCCATGAATGATGGTAGTGTCGTGTCACTGTGGAAAACGATCTCATTTGACTTGATTAAGGATAACGCTAAAGAAGGCGCAAGTTATTCAGGTTGAGCAAATTGAATTGCTTGACCTACACCACTCATTGAAAACCAAGGTTGGTAAACCCTCTATTACGCGCTATGGTTATTTACCCGGGCGAACAAAGTTGGGTTAGGCGGTATTAGTGTTAATATCCTGAAAGTTCAAGATCACTTCGGTTGAGGCGATATTTTGGCGGCCTCTGTGATCAACAGGACCTATTGCTGTATCTTATTATGCCTTTAAAGCCCACTGAGGGAGCCCCACAACTTGCCCCAGCGTTCTAGTTTTTCTTCGGCACTTAATAGTCTTGGCTTCACTTGAACAGGTTTGCCAATTTCATTCATGTCGTTCAATATGTTGAGATTTACCGCTCCGCGAAGCTGACTATTTATATCGCAGCCTACGGCTAACAGTTGATTACAACTTTTACAATGATAGAAATTAGCGAGCTGATCCCAATTTTGTCTAGTTGAAATTCCATCTCCAATGAAAATTACTAACATATTTGGATCACTAATAATGCGTGATGGGTTAGCTTGACAATAATTACAATCGCATACGTGTGGATTTAAACCTTCGAGTGGCCCAGTAAACTGAACCTCAAATCGTCAACGGTTACATTTACACGATCCTTTAAAGAGCATAAGAATTTGTGCCAATTACAGTTGAGCAAGGCGTTCGCATTGTCGGTGAGGGAAACCTCCCCCTTTGCCATCACGGGCGCCAGTCAAGATAGTTAATGTGGTGGGTTTCATAGAGTCCGCTTCACATATTGTTGTTGTGGGACGCCCGTTTTGTAGTTTAGAGTGAAAAGGATAAATATTTTACATATTCACTTACAGCTAACTGTAAGTATGAGATAATAATAGCAAATAATAGACTTATTTCCCATCATCATATTTGTAGTTTGGATTTATCTTAATGAAAAAAGTATTAAGTGTATTGCTTCCGGCAGCAGTGCTTACCGGTATTGTTGGGCCTAAAATAGTAGGTGCTCAGCTCGAGTCATCCATTGATGAAATACTCGCTACTGCGAATAAAAATTCGGCATACACGGTTGAAGTAAAAAACATGGATTCATCCTGGTTTTCAACCCAGGCCACCTTTTTGGTCAGCATGGATGTCAATGCTTTCGCGGATATACCAGTTACCTCTGAACTTGAATCTTTTTCTGTAGAAGTGGATTTCAGTGCTTCCCACGGCCCCTTTCGCTTCGGTGAACATGCCGGTTTCGGATGGCTTGGCTGGACGCTAGAAGTCGCCGGTGATCAATTGCGTGAACATTTGGTTTGGGCTGAGGAGGCTCCTTTTTACCAGGTCCATGGCAATATGAAGGCCTTAGGTAGTTATTACTATAACGATAGCATTACACCATTTACTACTGATGTTGAGGATCAAAAAACTCAGTTAACTTTTAGTGGTTTTCAGGGTCGTGGGCAATATCAGGATGAGCAACTAACTTACCAGGGGAGTGCCGATAGCCTTACCGTTACTTCCGAGCTAAGGGATTTTAAGGTTGAAAGGTTGACTATGGATATGACCATGCCTTCCTCCCTTGAAGCAATGTTTGAAAGTACGTTTTATGATTCTGATACAACAATTAACTTTGGTGCCGTAAAGTTAAATGATAGAGAGCAAAACGAAAATATTGACATTGCTGATTTATATATAAAGGCCAGTACTGAACTCAACCCAGAAAATCAGCTGGGGAATATGCAAGTTGCCTATGGAACTAAAAAGGTCGATATAGCTGAATTCCACGGTGAAGATCTGGCCCTTGAGCTTGAGGTCACCAATATCAGTCAGGAATTTTTGAAGTCTTATCAGGACTTTGCCGTTTCACTCAATAAACTACCTACGGAAGAAGCAACTACTAAGACAATGGAGTTTATGAGCGAAAACTTGCTATCTTTAGTGGCTGGCGAGCCTCAACTGAACATTACCAGCTTACGCGGTACTTTCCCACAAGGCAGCTTTAATAGTAACCTTCATACTAGCTTAGTTGGCATCAGTGCGTTACCGGAGCAACCACTAGATCCGGCTTTTTGGCTGTCACACACCTTAGTTGACGGAGAGCTAAGTGGCGATAAAGCTGTGATTGAATTTATTGCCGTACAAGTGATGAAAGCTCAATTGAAAAATAACCCTCAAACTCAAGGTATGAGTGAAGAGCAACTGGAGCAAATCGCTGCTCAACAGGTGCCGACCATATTAGCGTCCCTTGAACAGCAAGGTTTGTTAGTGTCTACCAATGACGGCTACATCTCAAATGTCAGCCTGAAAGATAGTGAGCTTAAGGTGAATGAAAAACCTATGCCGTTACCGCTTTAGTAGATATTAGCCTTTTGTAATAGAAGTGGCTTATCTTAAGCCACTTCATACTTCCCCTTCTCTTGTTACCCTTCCAAGGCTGATGATTTATTTGTTTTCCTGTTTTCCTGTTTTCCTGTTTTAACGGTGTTGTCCTGGGTTGCCAATAAAGTTGGACATAGGTTAGTGTTGTAGACGGTATAATCGCAATAATATCTCATCTAAACATTGCTGCCCCGTGGTTATCATGAGCCATATGTGACTCTCTAAATACTGATGATGTAGTTATTAAATCAAAGCTAAGTAATAACAAGTGTTAAAGCTTGGGGTGCTCTATTTTGAATTTTATTATTTTTTTTGGTAAGTGATTATCAATATATTTAGATTGCGAAAGATCGCTTTGTTGATATCTTTAGGGTGGGGTATTGTTAGAGCTCTATTTCCAGTCTTTTGATTTCTGATTTGCTAAATTTTCTACCTTCAATATCACCTGTATCTCTTACTTTATTCATGTGTTCTCCGTTCGGCATTTTACACTTGTGTATATAATGTATGTATTTAGCATTGTTAGCACCTAGCAAAACATGTAGTGCTGACTCTGGTGCCTAATCAAGCTACGTGACCGTAACTTTTTACTTTTGCGGATTTTAAACATTATTATTTTCGGAACTCCTTGTATCAATTAGCTACGAGACCGCTGGATCAATATTTCCTGAAAATATTTTACTTGTAGATGGATTATTTTCATAAGACTATTAACGCTTAGGGTTATCGGCGAGGCTTTGCCGTGTCCAGCTAATTGATTGTTGTTGAGCGATACCTTATCCCTCTCCGGGCTTGCGTTGAACAGCTTGATTTACCTCGCTGAGTATAAAATTACGAAAAGCCTGTACTCCAGGGCTATCAAGTTTTTCGTATGGGCAGACAAGATAATAAGAAAAGTTGGAATCAATACTCACGTCGAATGGTTTTACGATTCTTCCAGATTTTAAGTCATCCTCGATTAGAGATATTCGGCCCAATGCAACGCCCTGGCAGTTTTCGACGGCAATTGCGAGAGAGTTACCATCATTCATGACGCTACCTGATCGCGGATCGACATCGTCGACCCCGGCTGCTTTGAGCCACGATGCCCAATCGTCAAAATTATCTTCATGCAGTAAGGTTTGATGCTTGAGGTCGGAAGGCTCTTTCAAAGGATTTTTGCCGTTAAGCAGTGCAGGGTGGCAAATCGGGCTTAAATCGAGCGGCAACGAAAGCCTGGTCACTGAACCTTGCCAGTTTCCGTCACCAGCTCGAATGGAAATATCGACACCATCGTTAGTGAAATTGGCGAGAGCCAGGGTATGGTGAACATTCAACTGTATATCAGGGTAGGTTCTCCAGAAGTTACCTAACCGCTGTATTAACCATTTGCTGGCAAAACTGGGGGTTACGCTCACGGTTACCACCGGAGATTGACTCTCGGCTTTGATGAGGTGGAGTGTATTTTCGAGTCGATCAAAACATTCACTGGCTTCGGATAACAGCTTTTTCCCAGCATCGGTCAATGAAATCGACTTTCCCGCACGATGGAACAGTTTTACACCCAGTCTCGACTCCAAATTTCTCACCTGGTGACTGATCGCCGTTTGCGTAACGCTCAACTCCTTCGCAGCATCGGTAAAACTCATATGCCTTGCCGCAGCCTCAAACCCACGCAAGCCGGTCAAAGATGGTAAAGATCGTGTTTTGGTATGAATTAAACTCATAAGTACATGTAATTATATCCTTTTGCTGCCACTTTTAAAGATCGTATATTGATCTCCACCCATGAATTATTTGCACTAGAGGATAGCGTAATGTCCGAAACAAGAGTTGCTATTATGACTGGAACTGGTCAGGGAATTGGTGCCGGCTGCGCCCGCGAAATGGCTAAGGCGGGTTACAAAGTCTCGTTGATGTCCCCTTCCAACCGCAGTGTTGAACTGGCCAAGGAATTAGGTGGTATAGGGCGGCAGGGTTCGGTTCTCGAAACCGCAGATCTGCAAGCAATGGTCGACGACACGATGCAAACCTATGGCCGTATCGACGCCGTCGTTAGCAATATGGGCCATGGTGGCGGGGTGCCGGAAGAAATTAAAACAGTAGGGTTCGATCCTGATTTCAACGGCCCCCTGCTCGAGCTAAGTGATGATCTCTGGCATGAGAGCCTCGATATGTACGTGCTCAATGTCGTCAAGCTTGCCCGTATCGTCACGCCGATTTATATCGAGCAGGGGGGAGGGGCATTCGTCAATATTTCTTCAATGAATACGGTTGAGCCGAGAGCGCCTTATCCGATGAGCATGCTGCGTGGCGCTTTACACAGTTTTGCCAAGCTCTATGGTGATCGTTATGCAAGATACAATATTCGCATGAATAATTTAATGCCGGGCTTCTGTGAAAACGTAAACCTGTCGGAGTTTGCCCGCAGATCCATACCCGCACAGCGCACTGCCACGTTCGAAGAAATCGGGCAGACCTGTGTCTTTCTTGCTTCACATGAAGCCCGATACATCAATGGGCAAAGTATCTTGTCTGATGGCGGTATGAATCGGGCGGTTCGCTAGACACTAGCGACTACTTGATTTAGTTGAAAATCCTATTAGAGCGCTCAGTACTTTGAAGCCCAAATTGCCAACCTATGCATGATTGCCTTCTGTGATATCTTGTCTTCTGGAAGCGGTTGAATTACTTTATCGTGAACTAAAAGACGGTAAATATATTCGAGTTTCTCGTGAGCTGAATCGGTAGCTTCGAACTCGACAACTCCTCGCTTGGTGCCATATGCAGTACCGAGTGCTATAGCCTTTTTCACTAACTCTTTTTCGTTTTTGAGTTTCTTCATTATTATGTCTCAACGAGGTTGTCGATATTACGCACCTACCGTTTTTAGCAGAGGGAAACTGCGGAACCGCAGGTCTAGTAATTTTTCAGCTTACCTAAATTTGTTAAGGACTGAACCTCGGCACTAACTCTCCAAGTATGCCCCAACAACCGATTCTAATTCTTGAACTAACTCTGAGTCCATGTACTTGTATTCATCTGGGATATCTAAGACATGAACTGGCTTATGATCCAGGATTCTAGAGAATTCTGCTATTAGCCTATTTTTATGCTTTTGTTCCATGACGAATATCACGTCAGCCCAGCGAACATCCGCTGAGCTGACTGTTTTTTTAGCTCGCGGGCTGGTACCCGCAGATTTAGCGTTGAAATCAGGGTGTTTTCTCCAAATGGCTTCAGCTGTAGGACTACGCCACTGATTCCGGCTACATATGAATAAGAGATTTCGCATATCTTAATCTTTCTCAGGAAGCTCAGTATTTAGGATTTGAAGCATAGTTCGCTTGGGGTACTCGATCCCTAATTGCTTAGCTCTACGAAGCTTTTCAGAGCATGTATACATCAACTTCCAGTTTTTCTCCGAAATCCTCGGCTTTTCAATTCTAGCACTATTCTTATGGGGCTTAGCTTTGGTCTTGGATCTTCTCGCAGCCCTGCCTCTTAAATCATCCATTATTCTTTCCTCTATCAATTATCGGGTTCAGCAGCCGCGATAAAACGGAGAGGACTCCTAATCTTGCGTGTGTTTAACACTTGGCGCGACGAGGAAGCACACAATGCTGAGTCCAGCAACACCTAGCATGGGCATGGACTAATGGAGTTATAGCCCACTGTAGGAAGATTACCGTTCAATGGATTCCATTAAATGCTAACTACTAGCGAATGGCAACTGCAGCACTGTGAGATCTTATGGAGAGGAAGCCGCTAGTAAAACGGAGATTCATTACGGATAGGGAACCGCCAATTGCGGAGCCGCACGATGGGTGGCATGGGGGGGCTAGAAACTACCGGCTACCCGATTTAGGTTTTTTTTCGCTACGATGGAGAATATATGCCAATGATGCGGTGTACCATCTGTAGTTTCTCCTGAAAGGTCATGTTCAGTCCACTTTAATAGCTCAAAGTTACTGAGGTATTTTCTTATCTTCGATTCATTCATAACTAGAGTATCACTCCAAAATGCTTCCTTATCATACTCAGGCCCAGCCATTGTGTCTTTCGGCCCTAGGAATGAACCACAAAAGATTCCACCCTCTGTCAAAGAGTCAGTTATTTTCAACCAAACTGACTCAAAATCTTTTTCAGGACAAAAGAAAAGACTGGCATCAGCAACTACCAGCGAGGACTCAGGATAGTTAAAAGTATTAAAACTATCCTTTGATAGAATAACCTGCTCATCATCTTTGAATCGTTTACGACATCTAGATATAGATTCATTTTCGATATCAAAGGCATGAACTGTGAAATCTTTACCGCGCAAATAAGCGATATCTGATCCTGCTCCACAGCCACAATCAATAGCAACCTTTCTTCCTTTTACTTCGCTAAGAGCAAAAATTAAATCTTCTCGAGTATCACTGTGTTCTGTTGAGTCATAATATTTGGAGATTTCTCTCGTTGACATTCCCTATCTCCGATAAGCAGAAAATCTAACGCCGCCAACAGCGGCCGAGCGTAGCGAGGTCCAGCTCCCGAAGGGGGGATGCTACTTGGCCTTGGTATTCCCAGTATGGGCGTGGACCAATCCCCTGTAGGAATATCACTGCTGAATGGGATCCATTAAATGCTAACTACTAGCGAATGGCAACTACAATACCGCGAGGTCTTGTGGAGATGAAGCTGCTAGCAAAACTACGAGTTGATGAATAGAAACATCCTGTATGGCTTAGCCTGGAGGCGAAGTGAGGCATGTGATCTAACCGGTAGAGTTGATGATGCAGCTGTGTAGTGAAGGCTTCGACTCGTATCTGGGGAGGTTTGTTTAGCTCGCTGCTGTGAAGCTGTCAGCGTGGCCGCTGAATCGGAAGTAGCGCAATGCCATGAAACCCAACCCAAATGAAGAGATGCTTGACACTATAGCAGGGTAGAGATTCATTATGGATAGGGAACTATTCATTACGGACTCGGCTGATCGGTGGTGTGGGGGCCGGTAGCTAGAAACTACTGGCTATCTGGTTTGGTATATTTATTCTTCATCTGAAATGTCGTAACACGATATAGCAAAATCTATATCAAGTTTCGCTATTGCGGACAACTCTTCCCTGTTAAAACAAAAGTTGCATTGATCTTTATAGAAGTAACCTGCATAAATTCTTGTCTCTTCAGCACCACATCCATATAGCTTTTTAAGGTTTACTTCGAGGGTCCGAATTATCCACATTAACCTGTTGTCATATGGTATTTCAGCGGGAACTTCGAGCTGAGCAGTACCATAGGGAACAGGCTTACCTCGATAGGGACCCCTTGGGGAAATCTCTCCAAGCTCTAATTTATCTTGAAGTCTAAGTCCTGTGACATTCTCTGCCTCTTTTGGAGAAAATTTTTCTCCTCGAAGTAGAACACTCAATCTAAGTTCAGCAATCATTAATTCAAGTTCCTATAAAAAAAGTTCCGCACATGGATAGACAGATAACTATAGTCCGCTGCCATGACACTATCGTAGGGTAGAGCTTCACTACGGATAGGGAACTACCCATTGCGGACCAGCAAGATGGGTGGTGTGAGGAACGGTAGCTAGAAAATACCGGCTACCCGATTTAGGGCTTTCACAACTCAACCTCTGTTAGTTTGGCTATAAAGTCATTAAAGGAACTTGCCACTGGAATAAATTCATTTCTCGACAGTTCGAACTCGCAATCTTTAGGCAAACCTTCTAAATTATTTATGATTTGAAATGGTTCAAATTGAGCCAATTCATTTGTTTTCTTTACTTGGGCTCGATCAAAGCCATATCTTTCTAAAGTATTTAATAGTTTCTGGTCGTAGTAGCAGTAGCCAAACTTCTCTAGCATAAATTTACGTCCAACTATCGAATACATGTAATTGTCATAATAGTAATAGACCTGACCAAAATCTCTTTGGTCAGTGGATATTGCAAAGAGACTACCGCATGATTCGTCCTCGTATGCAAAAGACATCATATTGTCAGGAAGAACATCAAAATTTTCTTTAGAGTTTTCATTAGAGGCAAACAGTTCTGGCCAGTATAAATTTGAAGGTTTATTACCATCAAAGCGGTCATACCAAACGCCAAAAATACCCGCCACATTTGCCTTTTGTATGAATGGCAAATCAGTTTTAAGCTGGATTCCAATTTCCAAGTCTTCATCATTAGACGAAAATAAACAGCCGTTTGTTTCTTGTAGAAAATCGCCATATTCACTTGGAAATTTTTTGTATCCAAATCTATCTTTAAGGCGATTACTAATGTCCAAAATATCATCTGGAGTTAACGAAGGAAATTGAGGTATAACGTCTATATTCTTGAACATATTTAGATTTCTTTGAAGTGCCCTAGAACTTTTAGTATGTAGCTTCAGCTGTGCCCCGTACCTAAACTTGGTACGCCCAACATGGGCATGGACTAATGATGTGAAAGTTCCCTGTAGATGGATTACCGTTTAATGGGTTCCATTAAATGCTAACTACTAGCGAATGGCAACTGGAACACAGGGAGATCTTGTGGAGAGGAAGCGACTAGTAAAGCTACGAGCTGACGAACAGAGACTTCCTATGAAATGGCCTGGAGGCGAGGTGGCCAAGAACACCGAAGTCGGGTGATCAAGCGGGTAGGGTTAATGATGCAGTTGTGTAGTGCAAGTTCACGCTCTTATCTGCGAGATCAGATTAGTTCGCTTCTGTGAAGTTGTCAGCGTGGCCGCTGACTCGGAAGTAGCGCACCGCAGTGATACTCTACTCAAATAAAGAGCTGCTCGACACTATCACTGGGTAGAGATTCACTGTGGATCGGGAACCGCCCATTGTGGGCTCGCACGATGGGTGGTGTGGGGGCCGGTAGCTAGAAACTACCGGTTACCCGATTTAAACGTCACCCCTGAATCTCCGACTATTGGCCATTTGGCCTGCAATATTACGTACTCGCTTATTGGCGCCATTTTCCGCCAACCACCTGACATGCTCTAATTTAATATCAGGAAGATCCAGTACATACTCATGCACTGCAGTATCTGTTGACGATTTTACTTCATCAAACGCTAGCTCAATACCAATTGAACGAATTTTTCGACGCAATGCAAACCGTTGATATATCTTCTGTATCGGTTTTTCTAAAATCTCATTATGGTTCGCAATGTTTACAAACTGTTCATCGGTTAGCAGGCCTGATTGAATCAGTTCAATTACTCTATTAATATGTAGATCGATATCGTCAGGACCACGATCTTCAAGAGCAAATATATTTTCTACCTCATTATCTGATAGTGTGCTTTTTCCACGAATATAGTTGAGAAATCCACCCCACCTATAATGCTCTGCATTTTGGTCCTCACTATTATTTATCTCGTGGTACTGCAAGGCTAGAAATTCCTCAGAGATGACACCTCTATCGATCCATTCCTGCGTATACCCTAGCCTTTCCATTGCCTCTTTTGTACTCATATCTTTTTCGCTTAACGCCTCAATAGCGGTAGCAATGTGGCGAAGCCACGTTTTTAGCTGTCTGGCCACGTAGGCGCGAAGTTGATCGGTTTGTTAAGTATTTACACATTGCTTGCTATCCATTCCTTAAAAGACGGACAAATCTCTTTGAAATGGCCTTTAGGGCCCACCTCTGGATCATAGCCTGTCGGATCGAATTCAATGACTTTATTATTTTGGCAAGTAGAATCCATACAGTAGTGGATTGCACACCCGACATGAACAAATGAAACTAGTTCTGTTGGCCAAATCCAGTTGGGGTGATCAGGGTCTCCAGAACAAAAACTCTGATATAAGCTCAAAATCGAATCATCTAAGTCGTTTTTGTGGCCAGTAATAATTCCGAGCATGCCATATTCTGGGCCAAAACCTCCATTCCCTTTTTTTGTAGAGTTCAATTAAAGATACAGGGAGTTCTATCCCTGTTTTTACTTTGAAATCTTTAGCTTCCTTTTCGATACTCATAACTTGATCTGGTGCTTAACGCCCAAAGCAGACGCACAGGCTCTTTAGCGTTCTGCCTTTTCTTAGCCATGCCCAGCATGGGTGTGGATTAGTGGGGTGAAAGTCCCTTGTAGGAAGATCACCATTTAGTGGGTTCCATTAAATGCTAACTACTAGGAATTGGCAACTGTAACACTACAAGGTTTTGTGGGGAGGAGGCCGATAGCAAAACATCGACCAGACGAATAGAAACATCCTATTAGGCTCAGCTTGGGATTGAGGTGGCCAAGGACACCTAGCCGAGTGATCTATTGATAGAGTCAATGATGTAGTTGTGTAGTGAAAGTTCACGCTCCTATCAGGGGAGATCTGTTTAACCTACTGTAGTTAACCCTCAGTGTGCTTGGTTGATATCGTTACGTGATCGCTGGATAGGTATTCACTACGGATACGGAACCACCCATTGTGGACCCGCACGATAGGTGGAGTGGGGGCCGGTAGTTAGAAACTACCAGCTACCGGATTTATGTATTGTATTAGCAGTATTGTAGAGGCGACTTCAATTTTTATTGAAATCAATGTTTACCCTTAATCTTGGTAACTATCTCATTAATTAACTCAGCTGGTAATAACGATTTAGACAAGTACTGCTGCCCCCCAGATTTAGCCACCAAAATAAGACCTAAATCGGTTTCAATAATACGCTCGATATCTGCCCACAACAGAGCTGTTATCGTATAAGGATTCTGGGTCTGGATTCCATCCTTATCTATGGTTAATTTCACTTCACTACCGGCACTTTTCCCAAGCATCTGCCGTGCTAACCACCAAGCTCGTCGATATCGAATGTGAATCAGTTCCAGCACACCTAATGCAATTAACGTGCAACTTGCGATCTTAGGTTGCTCAGTAAATAACAGTAATCCCGCACCAGAAGATAATAGTAATGTAGGAAGAAGATAATTGGGCTTGACATTATTTCCATAGGGTAGAGATTGATCATAGCATTCGGCAAGGTAATCTCTGGATAAGGTAAATTGAGTACTAAAAGGCTTCATAAAAACAACCTATTGTGTCTGGTAAATTTGTCGTGGCACTACAGTGAGTGTCAGGATGATCCTTTAAGCTAATGTCAAATACGCCACATTTCTCAATAAGGCCTGGACTTAGCCTCACATAACGCCTTTAGCAACGGCAAATTACGGAGTCGAAGGCGTAGTAATTTGTCCGCTTGCCTAAATTAGGCACGCCCAGCGTGGGCGTGGACTAATGGGGTGAAAGTCCCGTGCAGGAAGATCACAGTTTAATGGGCGCCATTAAATGCTAACTACTAGCGAATGGCAACTGCAACGTCGTAAGGTATCGTGGGAAGGAAACCACTGGTAAGACTACGAGCTGACGGACCGAAATATCCTAGAAGGCTTAGCTTGGAGGCGAGTTGGCCAAGGACACTGAAGCCGGGTGATCTATCGGGTAGAGTCAACGATGCAGTTATGTAGTGAAGGTTCACGTTCTTATCTGGGGAGATCTGTTTAGCTTGCTGCTGTGAAGCTGTCAGCGTGACTGCAGACTCATTAGTAGGCTCAATCCGCTAGCCACCATTGCGGGGGTGGGAGAAAGTGGTGAAACACAGCAGCGCTTCGGTCAGTAATGATCAAGGTGATTAAACAGAAGTTAGTCGACGGCATAGTAGCCTAATGCCAATATTAATACCTTGTGTAGGGTGAAAGCGTCAACCTAAATCCATGAGTTAAAAGACAGGGTTAGCCTATCGATATATTTCCAGTTGGAGATAAGGTTGAGGTGCGCACTGCCATGACACTCAACTCAAATGAAGATCTGCTCAGCACTATCGTTGGGTAGGGATTCGTTACGGATAGGGAACCGCCCATTGCGGACCCACATGATGGGTGGGCCGGTAGCTAGAAACTACCGGCTACCCTATTTATAATGAGCAGACATCTTTTATTTTTGTGCTAAAAGCAGCGGTTACAATCTTCATTGTTGGCGCCTGCATTAAGTAATTGTTAAATATATTTCTAGCCTTATAAAAGGTTTCAAACTTTGCCTTTTCCTCAACGTCAGAGGAAAAGCCGCCCATCATATAAAAATCATTAAAATGTTCAAGCGCTTTTCTTTCACTGGTGTAGTGATAGTCGTCCTTAAGAATTTCATCCCAAGCTGGTGCTGTGGTGCCATCGGCAAGAACTATACTGTTGTTTATTACGTACTTCCCGATAATACTATCTGTATTCAACTGATCAGGCGCTATTTGTTCAAACTTCTTTGCTATGTAAACTTGTAAGTTATTACTTTTAATGTGCAGTGATACGAATTCCTTTACTTTATTGTAGTTTTCTGAATCTACCTTGGACATCTCTGATGCTGCGTACATGAAAGCCTTATTTTGAGCTTTTAGGTATTTAGAATACTCATCGCCTGCACATGAAGAATAAGTATTTACAGACATTAAAGCAAAGGCGAGTCCAATCACTTTTTTCATTTTGTCCTCCTTACTGAGTTATTGTGTCTGGGTCAACGGTGAAACTCATAGTGCTGAGCCCAGCAGCCAAAGGCTACGTGTTGCTGCTACGTTGTACGCCCAGCATTGGCGTGGCCTAATGGGGTGAAAGCCCCCTGCAGGAAGATCACCATTTAATGGGTTCCATTAAATGCTAACTGCTATCGAATGGCAACTGCAACACAGGGATGTCTTGTGGGGAGGAAGCCGCTGGCAAAACTACGAGCTGAAGAACAGAAACGTCCTGTAAGGCTTAGCCTGGAGGCGAGGTGGCCAAGGGCACCGACGTCGGGTGATTTAACGGGTAGAGTCAATGGTGCAGTTGTGTAGTAAAAGTTCACGCTCCTATTTGGAGAGATCTGTTTAACCTACTGTAGTTAACCTTCAGTGTACTTAGTTGATATCGTTATGTGATCGCTGGGTAGATATTCGTTACGGATTGGGATCTGCCCATTGCAGACTCGCATGGTGAGTGGTGTGGGGCCAGAAGCTACTGGCTACCCGATTCATGTGGCCGCTATGGGTTTACACACTGTATACTCCACAATCTACCTGAATTCACTTTAGGTTGCCTGCCACTAGAAACCATAACCATCTCTACAACTTCGCTGGGTATATATGTATATCCAGATTTACAGAGCTCTTGGGATCGCCTATGCAGATAATAGACATACAACTCTTCTTTAGTATTTTCGTATCCCCACACTTCAATATCGTAGCGACCACTCCCTAAGTCTTTCTCTTTGTAGCCCGGAGTATCATCCCCGTAGTTATCCTTCGTGATGTGGGTATATGGGATGTTATTCGTACAAGATATATACAGAATAGAACTCAATAGTACCCATAATTTCTTCAACATATATACTTCCACATAACGATTTTATCAGTGGTTGCTGGAGCGTAGCGTGATTGTTCAGCCCCAAAGGGACGATGCTGCCTAAACTTAGTATTCCCAGCACCGGCGTGAACTAATGGGGCGAAAGTCCCCTGTAGGAGGATCACCATTTAATGCTAACTACCAGCGAATGGCAACTGAAATACCGTGAGGTCTTTTAGAGAGGAAACCCGCTGGTAAGACCACGAGCTGATAAACAGAAACACCCTATAAGGCTGAGCTCGGAGGCGAGGTGGCCAAGGGCACCGAAGCTGTGTGATCTAGTGGGTAGAGTCAATGGTGCAGCTGTGTGGTGAAAGTTCACGTTCTTATCTGGGGAGATCTGTTTAGCTTGCTGCTGTGAAGTTGTCGGCGTGGCCGCTGACTCAGAGGTAGCGCACTGCCATGACACTCAACTCAAGTGAAGCGTTGCTCGACACTATCGTTGGGCAGAGATTACGGATAGGAACGGCCCATTGCGGACCCGCACGATGGCGGGTGTGGGGGCCGGTGGTTAGAAACTACTGGCTACCCGATTTATATGACTGTAAGCGTCATTTGGTAAAATTTATCATCTTCGTTTTCTATGACAAACCCTAGGCGACCATAAAGTCTATATGCTGGACTACGTTTAAATACTCGTAGATCAATGAACCCTAGTTTTTTTTGCCTTGCAAGCTCGGTTACTTTAGAGATAACTAAAGCGCCTAACCCTTTGTTTTGTTGATTAGATACAACTTGAATATCTCGCAGTTGACAGCGATTGCTTTCAAATGAGAGTCTAACAACCCCAAAAACTCCATCATCATTCACTACATCATAGTTCTCAAGATCTTCAATTGCATTGCGTACATCTGATAAAGTCCAGTCAACGCCATACATGTCATAGTACTCCTGCATGTTGGCAAGAGTAAGTTTTGCAGATTTATCCAAGTCTTGGGTTTTAATGAATTTTGTCATTGGTCTAGTCAAAACATCTCAATAATTGAGCGAGGCTAAATGTGGTATTGTGAGTAAAACGAACCACGCTTAGCAGAGTCCGGTTGACTGTTTAGTTAGTGCTGAGGCCATACGGAATTCTATAATTTTTAAAGCCGCTTTATTACCAATTTTTTTCTTCAATTTGGGCAGGCGTCTAGTTCCAATGCGTTTATCTGCAGCTCGAAGTATATTGATAAGCCCCCAGCAGTCATTTTCAAAAATCTTATTCATAATTTCGTCTTTAGGGGTATCTATGTATTCACGAATTAGATTTGATATGTCTGGAATGTCAGTTCCATACGGATACCACTTCGACGGTTTTCTCTCTGGATGTGACTTACCCACAAAATCTTTTGGATAATCCCAGATGATATCTTTTCCGAGAGTTATCCAGTAGCGCGGACAATTCGTACTTCCCATTTGTGAGTTCATTCGATAGGAACGACATTGTAGCTGCAATTTCAGCCCTTCTGCACGAAGAAGATATAACTCTTTTTGTAACTTACTCCACGGTTTAGACATTCTTCACTCTTGGTAGCACTAATGCCCGCCGCACGGGCGAGGAACTTGTTGCGAGTCCAGCGCACAAAGTGCGCTATTATGCCTGCGCATGGTACGCCCAACATGGGCGTGGAATAGTGGGGTGAAAGTCCCCTGTAGGAAGATCACCATTTAGCTTATTTGCCACAATTTAGAACAAAAAGTCGATGTACTTTCACTCGGCATGATCCATTTTCCGATTCTAATGAAAGATGACAAAAGTGCGATTTATATGTCTGACAGTCTTTTTTCTCCAAATAACAACTAGAAACCAATTCTGTTTCTGCTTGGAGAATTTCGTCTTTATCTGCAATCCAAATATTTGTATCTCTAAGTACTGGCGATAAATTTTTACTAAATATGGGAGACCCTGATTCTATACTATCCGGAAAAAATCCGTGTTTTTCTTTATAAGTTAGAACCTGAGCCTTCAATTGAACCAGAGCTTCCATTTTCTGCTCTGATTCGACATTAGAGCACCGTATATCCTCAGTAGCACTCGTTTCAACTCCCAGCGCTAGAAGAATGGGTAATAACAATACTTTGTTCATAGAGAAGCTAACGCCAAGTTTTACAGTCCAGCGGAGGCGTAGCCACAGCGAGTAACAACGCCTTGGTACGCCCAGCATGGGCGTGGACTAGTGGGGTGAAAGTCCCCTGTAGAAAAATCACCGTTTAATGGGCGCCATTAAATGCTAACTACTAGCGAATGGCAACTGCAATACCGTGAGGTTTTGTGGGGAGGAAGCTGCTAGCAAGACTACGAGCTGGCGAACAGAAACACCCTATAAGGCTTAGCCCGGAGGTGAGGTGGACAAGGACGCCGATGCCGGGTGATCTAATAGGGAGAGTCGATGATGTAGTTGTGTAGTGAAGGCTCACTTCTTATTTGGGGAGATCTGTTTAGCTTGCTGCTGTGAAACTGTCAACGTTGCCGCTGACTCATAAGTAGGCCCAACCCGCGAGCCGCCATCGCGGGGATAGGAAAAAGTGTTTGGACACAGCAGCGCCTCGGTCAGTAATGGCCAAGGTGATTAGACAGAAGTCAGCCGAAGGCATAGTAGCCTAATGCCAAGTTTAATACCTTGGACATGGTGGAGGCCTGAAGCCAAAATCCACGCGTTAAAAGACAGGGCTAACCTACCAATATGTTGCCAGTCGAATAAAATTGAGGTAGCGCAGTGCCATGACACTCAGCTCAAATGAAGAGCTGTTCGAGACTATCGTTGGGTAGAAATTCATTACAGATAGGAAACCGCCTATTACTGACCCGTACGATGGGAGGTATGGGAGCCAGTGGCTGGGAACTACCGGCTACCCGATTTAGCTTATTCTTCCTCGTCGTCCCGTTCTACCAGATTATCTGGAGAACCGAATGTATCTTTTTTACTCAACTCATCTTCGATGTCTTTAGGGCGAGGCTTAAAGAGATCTTCGGAGGATTTCTTTAATTCTTCTTCTATTTTCTTTAATTCATCACTACTTTTCATAGATCTTTTACCAAATAATGAGGTACGCCTTGCTTTCCAGGACATAACGAAAATCCACCGTGTGATGAATAATATTTCACCAACTTATCATTGAGTGGATCCATTACCCTAATTTGAGTCGCGCCGATTAGACGCGCATACGCTTCATAGGCCAATAATGAAACAGGAAACATATCGTTTGCGAACAAAACATGCTTGTTGAAACGCTCAATAAAATCCAAACGTATAGCTGTGCCTCTGTAGGTCGGCCGACCGAGAGTTAATGAGCACAAAGTACTTCCGTACCACACAGAAAGGTCAAACGCCTTTGGATAGAAAATTTTGTACCGGCTAGAAAAATTCCAATTCCAGCTCACAGAGCGTTCTTGATTCAAATCTATTGATTTGAACGCAGCAAGAGCTTTGTGATCTATTGCCTCTAACGTGATTTTTCCGAGGAGGTGCCTTGGTAAGTTTCTGGATGCTATGTCTCTAGCTTGAGAGCCCAACTTCTCATATTTATTGATTGTTTCTAGATGCGAAATTTGCATTCCAACTCCTTTTGTCAATTTAACTTCCGTACAAGTTAACGCCCCACACAGGGACAGACAAATAAGCGCAGCATTTTGGTTGTTCAAGTGACCAACGGGAGCGATTGCTGCTGCTTGCTACGCCCAGCATGGGCGTGGACTAATGGGGTGAAAGTCCTCTCTAGTAGGATTAGCATTTAATGCTAACTACTAGCGAATGGCAACTGCAGCGCCGGGAGGTCTTGTGGGGAGGAAGTTGCCAGAAAAACTAAGGGCTGACGAACAGAGATATCCTATAAGGGTTTGTCTGGAGGCGAGGTGGCCAAGGACATTAAAGCCGGGTGGTCTGGCGGCTAGAGTCAATGATGCAGTTGTGCAGTGAGAGTTCACGTTCTTATCTGGGGTGACCTGTTTAGCTTGCTGCTGTGAAGCTGCCTGCATGGCCGCTGACTCAGAAGTAGCTCACTGCCATGATAGTCAACTCAAATGAAGACCTGCTCGAGATTTTCGTTGGGTAGGGATTCATTACGGATAGGGAGCCGCCAATTGCGGACCCGCACTATGGGTGGTGTGGGGGCCGGTAGCTAAAAGCTACCAGCTACCCGATTTAGCTTCTAAAATTAGCCACATTGTAAAACTAGCCATGCATTGGAAAAGTTAGCATTTCTAGCTTCACTTTCCTTGACCCAAAAATACAGCATACCTAAATCACCCCACATGATTTCAATATCATCATCCGAATCAAACTGAAATAGGAGCCGCCAATCATTCTCTTGCTCTCTTAATAGTTTTGCTTCTTTGGAGTTGTAGCCTTCGGGGCCGCCGCAGTTTACTCCTCCACTTACAAGCTGACATTCTTCTTCCATGCTGTCATTTTGAATTGGGGACGGAAAGCCGCTAACTTGATGCCTAGGCTCATCACCATAAAGCTCATTAAGAAATTCATAGTACTCTTCATCTTCAGACAAACCCAATTTCTCAAAGCTAATTCTTTGAGAATCAGGAAAGCTAGTGAATCTCTCAGAAATAACATATTTTATTTCTGGCGCCACATGATCTTCATTCAAGTCATCAGGTAGTTCTGTTGATTGAAAATCACCGTCACCACTTTCATATATAACAGCCCAGCCACCTCTATCTTTTGGATCAAAACCCCAAGGCCATTCTTCTAAATCATAAAAAAATAAAAGTCGTCCATGACTTGGTAGCCAATCTATGACCTTTTCAGGGTTTATTTCTTCTAAGTCAAATTGAGCAATGAAACCTAGGGGCTTATCATTTTTTCTGGGCCAATCAATAGATGTTCGAGTTAATGGTAGACCACCTAGAAAGCTTGCTGTTTCTTTGTCTGAAGACAAAATTCTTAAGCAATCTATTCCAAGCTTTTGTATTTTTTCATTCATTTAACTCTAACTCTAAGAAGAAGCTAACGCCCGTATTTGCGGCTGAATTGGAGCGCAGCGGAAAACCAGTCCGACAACATGCGTTTGGTACGCCCAGCGTGGGCGTGAACTAATGGGGTGAAATTCCCCTGTAGGAAGATCACCGTTTAATGGGTCCCATTAAATGCTAACTACTAGCGGATGGCAACTGTAACGCCGGGTGATCTAACGGGTAGAGTCAATGATGCAGTTGTGTAGTGAAAGTTCACGGTCTTATCTGGGGAGGTCTGTTTAGCTTGCTGCTGTGAAGTTGTCAGGGTGGCTGCTGACTCATAAGTAGGCCCAACTCGCTAGCCCCCAAGATGGGGGTAGGAAAAAGTGGTGGGACATAGTAGCGCCTCGGTCAGTAATGGCCAAGGTGTTAATCCTGCGGTGTTAATCCTGGACACCCACCAAATAGAAAGTACAAACCACCATCCCTATTGACAAAAGATTGAAATTCCACAAAATACTGTATTTTTATACATGCAAATGCGCGTGCAGCCGATGACTCTACCGCGAAGCACCCAGATATCTCTTGATGCAACACCGTACTATCACTGTGTCTCCCGCTGTGTACGGCGTGCATTTCTATGTGGCAGAGATACTGAATCCGGAAAAGATTACGAGCATCGGCGCGAATGGATTGAAAGCCGTATGCATAAGTTAGCCGAGGTGTTTGCGCTAGATATTGCCGCCTATGCAGTAATGAGTAATCACTACCATATAGTGCTCTATATCGACACAAAATCAGCTAACAAGTGGTCTCTTACAGAGGTAATTACTCGCTGGAAAAAACTCTTCAAAGCCTCTAGCTTGGCCCAGCGCTATCTTCAGGGCGATACTCTCGATCACGCTGAGGAAGACAGGCTAAAAGAGGTCGTTTCCCTATGGCGGGAGCGTCTAATGGATATCAGCTGGTTTATGCGCTGTTTAAATGAATCCATCGCCCGCCAGGCCAATGCTGAAGACAACTGTACAGGCCGCTTTTGGGAGGGCCGGTTCAAGTCTCAGGCTTTACTGGATGAAAGAGCACTCGCCGCCTGTATGGCCTATGTAGACCTTAACCCCATCCGTGCCAATATTGCCCAGACACCTGAAGAGTCTGATTACACTTCGATTCAACAGCGTATTCGTGCGGCAGTCTCAGGTAAGCAGCCCAAAAATCTACTTCCGTTTGTCGGCGGTGAGCGTTTGAATATGCCGAAAGGGCTTCCTTTCCAGCTGGATCACTATTTGGAGTTAGTGGACTGGAGCGGCCGGCATTTAGACCCAAGAAAACGGGGTTGTATTGCCGAAAACATACCTCCTATTCTGGAGCGACTCGGCATTTCACCCAAGCACTGGCTTTATTTCAGCCGGAACTTTGAAAGTCGCTTTAAAGGCTTGGTGGGATCGGTAGAGGTTGTACAAAAAGTTTGTGCTCAACTCGATAAACGCTGGGTACACGGTATAAGCGACTGTCGGCGCCTCCTCTCATCTACGCCCTGCTAATCTACCCCGGCCTCAAGTACTCAACAGCACGATTACCGCCCTTTAATCGAAAAACAGCGATCCCAATAGCCTGAAGACCAATTCCAAGTACTTAATCTCCTTTACCTGTAAACCAAAGAGAAAGAGCCGCCAGAGAGGGAGCTAGCTCTATTGCCGGCACCACTCTCTAGTCATTGGCTGTCCTAGATTGCTTTTTTAGCATATAGCTCATCATATGACAAATCTATATATATTCGAGACTTGTAGTAAGTGGGGAGGTGTGCGCTACCATCGGCATCTTTTTCAGCAATTACTGCTACAAACTTATCCTGATCGACACTTGAATATATTTCAGATGAAATTATTTGGGTTTCAGTCCCAACACCACCGCTTCGCTTATCGGCCTTATTCGCATAGGACTCGTCACAAACAATTATCACCTTCTTTACTGAAGAATCTGTAACCATTCTCTCCATGAATGCATTAGAGTCATGCCCTTCCTTTAAGTCCCATTTATCTAAAATTATATCTACTCCAGATTCCCTAAGCTCAGTTGATAGATTTAAAACCCATTCTTCGTGCTCGGGGGTGGACCAACTATAAGAAACAAATACTTTTGGTGATTCCATTTAAATTTTCCATCTAGTACTTAGGGCATAACATTGCCAACACGGACCTCCAAAAGCCGCAGGCTTTTGGAGGTCCGGCCCCAGCTTCACAGAGGCATAGTGCTTGGCTTTGTATGGTTGTTCTTGCCCGATTCTGATGTTGAAAATCCTTTTCGTTAACGGGTAAATTGAGACCCACCTTCGGCGGCCACCGAAGGCCTTGTTTATCACAGTTCGCTGCTTGGCTGGTTCGTAAAAGACCGATAACAAGTATGAACGTGATAAGCACTCACTAGGCATAACTCGGATAGTCATGTGGGCCTCGAGCCCGAATAGCAAGGCGGAGATAGCTTATCTTATGGAACCTCAAGAGATCAATGTCGGTATCGATACCAGCAGTAAACAACTCGATATTTATGTGAGACCTACTGGCCAGTTCTTTAGTGTTGCCAATGATAAAAATGGCATTAAAGATGCCATTAAACAACTACAACCTCTTAAACCTCAAAGAGTATTAATAGAGTCTACGGGAAGGCTCGAGTTAGAGTTTGTTTGCGCCGCCGACAAAGCCGGATTACCTATTGTTGTTTGCAATCCTTCGCAGATAAGGAGCTTCGCTAAATCTGCAGGGCGCCTCGCCAAAACTGACAAGCTAGATGCAATGGATATTGCACATTTTGGTGAGGCCATGAAGCCAGGGCTGTCGGTGCTAAAACCAGAAAAGCTTAGGGCGATCAGTGACTTACTGGCTGTAAGAAGTCAGTGTTTAGAGATGAGTACAATGCAAAAGAATCGGCTTCAGAGGATGCCGAAATCAGTACACAAACCTATCCAGACCATTCTAAACACCATCAAGAAAGAGTTACAAGGTATCGACAAGCAACTGGAAAAACTGGTTAACAGTGTGTCCGAGTGGCGGCAAAGGCGTGACCTATTGTTGAGTGCCAAAGGGGTCGGAAATGTATTGGCCTATACGTTAATGAGTGAACTTCCTGAGCTAGGACAATTGAACCGTAAAGAAATCGCTGCACTTGTCGGTATCGCCCCGATGAACCGTGATAGCGGCAACTTCCAGGGCAAACGATATATTCGAGGTGGAAGGCATCGCGTACGCACGGTTCTTTTTGTTTCCATCATGTCGGCCATACAACATCATCCCAAACTAAAGCCCATGTATAAGCGATTAGTCGACGCTGGCAAACCTAAAAAGGTTGCTCTGGTTGCCTGCATGAGAAAGCAGATTACGATCCTGAATACAATGGTGAAAAACAACACCTACTGGGATGAAAGTATGGCTTAAAAACTTGACGAGTAACCATAGTCACTTGTTATGAGTTTCGGTACTCACCTATTACCTCGATTTTCCCAACAATGTTTTTATTAAGATCTTTCAGATCTTCAGCGGGTACCCACCATTCAGTATGTGATTTAGCACCGACGCATTTTATGAGGTATTTGTCCATGAAGGACTTAACCACCTCAAATTTTGTTACGTAGCCCGCACCGAGATCGGTGATATTCCACTGTGTTAAGGCAATGGCATACTCTTCGTTTGTAACCGGATAAAAAATAGGTTGTTCTGGCAAACGAGGTGGCCATTTCTTATAGCCTGAGTCCTTAACCATTTCTAACTCTTTTTCTCCGGTTGGCCTATAGCAAGTGACTGTTTCCATGCTCTAAATCTTAGTATTCATAAAGGTGTATCCAAAAGAAGCCGTATTATATCACCAGTCAATATATTCAAAGAGTAGAAAAATCCTCTAGTCCGTATATTGCTGCTTTTGATTACAGACGTAAACTATTCAAAATCAACAAGTTAATGATCTTTCTACTGTGGATATCTGCGGCAGTTCTTGATCTTCGATATTGGTTGCGGGAGAAAACAACAATGTGTATATAAAATCAGCAAAGTAAAGCCGCTAGGAGTGATCTGTTGTTTCTGAGTTCCAAAGTGAAAGGCGAGCAAGAATACCAGTCTTAACGACCATTTTTATACGCAATCGAAATTTTCAAAGCGTGAGCAATCAAAAATATAGGCACAAAAATAATCTTATTGGAATTTATTCAGTTTGTTTTAGTGTCAAAGCTGCGTAAAATCGGTGGATATTTATCGGTATTTGGGTCGTCATTGAGTAGCCTTCTAAAGGCCGATGACCAAAGAGATTCGAGAGAATCAAGAATTTTCTAAAAACCATTCCCTCAAAGGAGAACGGTAGCGTGACGTAAAAGTAAGTAAAAGGCGCTGACCCAAGGTGCGCTAACACCTGGGGCCAGCTAACCAAGTTGATACTCTAACTATCAAAATGGCTATATGGATCATACGCTAGAAACCCGCTCGTCTTCAATAAAGTGGAGTCCATTCAGCAGTTTGGGGCATGTCCCCTGGCTCTGGGAGCGTTGCGTCTGCCTTTTCTATCTCTATGCCTACCGTTCTCGCGCTCCACCTGACACTTCCTTAACAGTTACTTTCAAATCCTTCCATTAAGGGAGGTCTACGCATGGTTTGAATATTCATAGGAAGCAAATATGTTGATCTTAAAGCGCCGGACGGGTGAAAACTTACGGATTGGAGCGAGCGTCTCAATTACGGTATTGGAAGTTAAGGGTAATCAGGTAAAGATAGGCATACGTGCTCCCAAATCTCTACCCGTTCACCGTGAGGAAATCTATAGACGTTTGCAAAAGGAGAGGGTGTTGGAGGGGGGCGTTGGTTGAGATTATGGTGCGCCGCGAAGCAGCGGCGCGCGTAGTGGGCGATTGTGCCAGCGCTTGTTATGGCTGCTCACTACTTTAAACCTTGCCAGTCTATATTCTCCGTTTCAAACACCTCGCCTGTGAGTACCTCGTTAAAGTTTTTTTTTAGCTCTTTTGCTATTGCGCTTAAAGTAATGCTGACTCTGCCATTAATATCTTCATCTAACTCGGAGATTTTTTGTGATGGCACTGACATTTGATTAGTGGATGTATAGTCGAAATCATTCGGGCTGAAATTTAGATCTGATATATGACATTTTAATACTTCTCTTGCCCCTACTCCTTTAGGGATATATCCAATTTCAACTGATCTAGCAACAGAGGTGTTTTTAAATGTTCCTTTTAACCATTTTGGTATTGCCTGGGTTGAAATGTCTTCTACTCCAAAATATTCGTAACCAAGATCCTTCAATAACGGACAAAGGATCTCTTCTATCTTCTTAGAAAGCTCAATCTGATCCATAACTTCATTTACCATAGCGTAAAAGTTTGCGGCAGCCAGTGGCGAAGCCACGCTTTTGGCTTTTCGGCCCCGAAGGGCTGAACAACACTGTATTGTTATGTTGTGGATTCACTGCGAAACCTACGGATGATTTCAACGCCCGCCCTATATCTATTTTTCCGCTCAATTTCTTCCATTGATCCAGAGCTAATTCCACCACCGATTACAGTGTAATTATTCCATTCATCATTAGTGACCGGGCTAGTTGTAATGAATGAATGGAACTCATCGATATATTTCGATGGTATAGCGTTGAGCACAGTTTGCAAATTGCTTTCGTCTATTTCCCTGCATATGGCACTAAAGGAAATCCAGTCCGGGATATTATAGTCATCTATTCCTTCTGCTAGCTTTTTGATAATTGTTTCTAGACTTTTTTCCATTCAGGGCCTCATTGCTGGGAAAACATAACATTTATATAGTAATCATTCTGACCACTATTATCATGATTACCACCCTGGAATCAATCTAACGAAGAAGTGCGTAAGAACCTTGAGGGATCAATAAATCACATACAAGCCGGAACTCTTGTCCCAAGCTCAAAAATAATTACTTTGGCCACTACCCCCAATGAATAGACTTTCTGTAACTCACTGTTATTTTTTATAAATATCATGATTTCTTATCAGGTATTTAGGAGGATAGAAAAATGGAGCGGTGCTTAAACTGTTTTAGCGCGCTTTAGGTCGTATACCACTTCGGTAGAGCTGATTTTGGAGCTGATAAACCCATAGGCGATGCAGGTACATTGAGCACATATTCGGGTTTTGACCTTGATAGAAAATCAAAAGGCACTAGTTCAAGAAGGGGGTGGCTGATTTATATCAAAAAAAGAAAAGGGGGCAGAGCCCCCTTTTTTAAATCAGATCCGCTCTTTAATGGAGCGGATTACCAGTAACTTTAAAGGTTGCTGATTTCCTCAAGTTGCTGTTGCAGACGCTCGTGAGCACCTTTCATTTCCGCGAGCTTGTCCTTCTCCTTGGCAACAACGGCTTCGGGGGCTTTGTCTACAAACTTGGGATTGTTGAGTTTGCCTTCAACTCGTGCGAGTTCTTTGGAAAGTTTATCAATCTCTTTTTGTAGACGGGCACTCTCGGCTTTAACGTCGATCAGGCCGGCCATGGGTACCAGCAATTCCATATCGCTTACCAGGGCAGTGGCGGAGGCTGGTGCAGCTTCTCCACTTTCCAGCCAGGTGATTTCTTCGAGGCTGGCTAGTTTGATCAGCAGGCTGCGGGCTTGCTCCAGCAGTTCTTTGTCACGGTTGGAACCGCCGCGCAGGATCAGTGGGATTTTCTTCGCCGGGGAAATGTTCATTTCACCGCGAATATTACGCACGCCTTCAATAACCTGCTTCAACCAGGCAACAGCCGCTTCCGCTTCCTCGTCGATCTTGCTGTTATCGGCTTCCGGGTACTGCTGCAGCATAATGGTGTCACCGTTGGAACCGGCGAGGGTTTTTACACGCTGCCAGATTTCTTCGGTGATAAATGGCATCAGTGGGTGAGCCAGACGCAAGATGGTTTCCAGTACGCGGATCAGGGTGCGGCGGGTGCCTTTCTTCACTGCGTCGGAGGCGTTGTCGTCCCATAGTACCGGCTTGGAAAGTTCCAGGTACCAGCTGCAGTACTCGCTCCAGATAAAGTCGTACAGGGCCTGGGAGGCGAGGTCGAAGCGGTAGGTGTCCATGGCTTCGCGTACGGTAATCTCGGTGCGCTGCAGTTGGGAAATAATCCAGCGGTCGGCGATGGTCAGTTCAAAATCCGTGCTGCCATCTTGTCCACAATCGTATTCTTCACAGTTTTGCAGAACGTAGCGGGAGGCGTTCCAGATCTTGTTACAGAAATTGCGGAAGCCTTCGATACGGCCCACATCAAACTTGATGTCGCGGCCGGTGGATGCCAGCGAGTAGTATGTGTAGCGCAGGGCATCAGTACCAAAAGCAGAGAAACCCTCGGGGAAGTCCTTGCGGGTTTGCTTTTCGATCTTCTCGCGCAGGTGCGGTTGCATCAGACCAGAGGTGCGCTTCTCTACCAGGGTCTCCAGGTTGATACCGTCGATCAAATCGATGGGGTCGATCACGTTGCCCTTGGATTTGGACATCTTCTGGCCGTGGTTGTCGCGCACCAGGCCGTGTACGTATACGGTGTTAAACGGTACTTCCTTCTTGAAGTAGAGGGTCAGCATCATCATGCGCGCGACCCAGAAGAAAATAATATCGAAGCCGGTGACCAGTACGGAGCTGGGGTGGAAGGCTTTCAGCTCTTCGGTATCTTCTGGCCAGCCCAGGGTGCCGAAGGTCCACAGGCCGGAGGAGAACCAGGTGTCGAGTACGTCGTCGTCCTGGCGCAGGCTGATATCGGCGCCCAGGTTGTGCTTCTCGCGCACTTCTTCTTCGCTGCGGCCAACGTAGACTTTGCCTTCGTTGTCGTACCAGGCGGGGATGCGGTGGCCCCACCACAGCTGACGGGAAATACACCAGTCCTGGATATCGCGCATCCAGGAGAAATACATGTTTTCGTAGTTTTTCGGTACGAACTCAACGCGGCCATCTTCAACAGCGGCGATGGCTTCATCGGCCAGGGGCTGGGTTTTTACGTACCATTGATCGGTGAGCCAGGGCTCGATCACGGCGCCGGAGCGGTCTCCGTGAGGTACCTTGAGGGTGTGGGGCTCTACTTTTTCCAGCAGGCCGAGGGCGTCCAGGTCGTCGACAATCTGGGTGCGCGCGGCAAAGCGCTCCATGCCTCGATATTTTTCCGGCACTGCGTCGTTCAGGTGGGCGTCGGCATCGAGGATGTTGATCATCTCGAGGTTGTGGCGCTGGCCCATTTCGTAGTCGTTGAAGTCGTGGGCTGGGGTGATTTTTACACAGCCGGTGCCGAATTCACGGTCGACGTATTCGTCAGCAATAATCGGAATTTCGCGATCCGCCAGGGGCAACTTGATGGTCTTGCCAATCAGGTGCTGGTAGCGCTCGTCTTCCGGGTGTACGGCTACGGCGGTATCGCCGAGCATGGTTTCCGGGCGGGTAGTGGCAACTACCAAGTGGCCGGAGCCGTCTGAGAGCGGGTAGCGGAAGTGCCACAGGTGGCCCTGCTTCTCTTCGTTTAATACTTCCAGGTCTGAGATCGCGGTGTGGAATTTCGGGTCCCAGTTTACCAGGCGCTTGCCGCGATAAATCAGTCCGTCTTCATACAGTTTGATAAAGACTTCCTGCACGGCCTTGTAGAAGCCGTCGTCCATGGTGAAGCGTTCGCGGGACCAGTCGGGGCTGGCGCCCAGGCGGCGCAGCTGGCGGGTAATGGTGCCGCCGGACTCTTCCTTCCACTCCCAGACCTTCTCAATAAACTTGTCGCGGCCCAGGTCGTGGCGGGATACGCCTTCGGCGCCCAACAGGCGTTCTACCACCATTTGGGTGGCGATACCGGCATGGTCGGTGCCCACTTGCCACAGGGTGTTGTCTCCCTGCATGCGGTGGTAGCGAATCAGGGCGTCCATGATGGACTCCTGGAAACCGTGGCCCATATGCAGGCTGCCGGTGACGTTCGGCGGCGGGATCATAATGCTGTAGGGCTTGGCCTCAGTATCCCCGGAAGGCTTGAAGTAGCCGTTCTCCTCCCAGGTTTTGTACCACTGCTGTTCGATGGCGTTGGGCTGGTATGTTTTGTCCATGCGGGCGGGAAACCTTGTGTTTAACTGACTGCGTGCACAGCGTTTTGGCTCAGGATAGTCTGGTGCTTGCTCGGGCTGCGCGGAAAAGGCGGCAATTATACCGCCGGGGTCTGGTGGGAAAAAGGCGGTATTTGAGCTTAGGGAGTTATTCAGAGGCTCCCTTAGGCTGTCTCTTAATCCCAAACGCCGAGCTCGTCGACCACGTGTTCTATTTGGGCGCGCAGGCGGCGCTCCAGTTTGGGCAGCTGCTGGGCGACGAGTTGTTCGATCAATTCCTGGCGCTGGCGCTCTTTGGCGGAGGGCTCAGGGTCTGCGGCCGGATCTTCTTCGGCGGCTTGGGCCTCAGTGCTTGGAAGTTCAGCTTCTTCCTTTACTTCAGGGGCTGGGGCCACTGTTGCTGGGGCTTCTGCTACCGGGGGCACTGGGGCTTCGGTTACTTGGGTATTTTCTTCAACTGGCAGGGGCCGTCCACCGGTGAGGCGGGAGCGAATATGATTTGGCAGGAACGGGTTTTCCGCCTGGGGCTCCGGCTGCAGTTCGGGCGGTCTCTCCGGTTGGGCCTCTGGGAAATCTTCAGCTTTGGTTTCCCGGGAATTCTGCTCTAACGGCGTTTCAACCGGTTTATCTTCAACGGGCTCTTCTTCGATTTGCCCGGTTTCTACGGGAGCCTGTGGTTCCTCATCCTCTACAGCCAGCTCTTGAAGCGGGCGCAAAAGAGCCAGGTCAGATTCTGCCAGCGACAGAGATTGCTGGGCCAGCATCTCTTCTTCAACCGGTGAAAATAAAATCGGCAAGTCGATATCTTCCAGTGAGGTGTCGATATCTTCGAACTCACTGGTAGCCGGTGTTCCACTGGGTTTCGGTATGTCGGCAATAGTGGGAAGTGTGGGGGGCTCTGGGGTTACAGGATTACCCTGCTTGGCCACCTGGCTGAGCACGGGGATTTCTTCATTGTTCTCGTCGGTGACAAGCAAGTTGTGCAGTGAATTAAGTTCATCCAGAAATTCACTGGGCTGCTTGCGCTGCTGTCCGCGTTGCTTGTGTTTGTTTTTTTTGCCGGACATGACTCTCGGACGTAGTTAGAGGCTCTAATTGATCTTATGGGATTGTAACGGATATCCGCGATCGCGGAAGTGACCAAATCGCAATCGGGACCGTTTTAATGGTTCCGGTTGTTGGATCACAACTTCTGCCAAGCGTTCAAAGCGGCTAAACCACTTGGGTACTTTGGAGCAGAGATTGATCAGTAAGCCGTGGTGATCTGCGGGGTCTTCGCCGCTGTTAATTTCTATTTGCGCCTGTTGGTTTTCAGTTTGCGGGGCGTGGGGCAGAAAACTGTCCTCGCGAAATGTCCACAGCAGTTGATCCATCTGTTCCGCCCGTTGCGGGTCGTCCACCGCGATTAATACCCGCATACCCGCGCGGAAGGCTTTCTCAGCCAGGCGGCAGGCAAAAACATCGGCGTGTTCCGGTTGGTCGGAAGAAAGAATATAGAAATCAATGCGAGTCATTACAGATACTGGTCAAATAATCCCGGCCATATTAATACGCCGCCAAAAACAAAAGCGGCCCATTAATCAATGGACCGCCCGGCGGCCGGGCACCGATGGTGCCGGCGGCTATTGTGCGCTTTGGCTACTTATTTGCCCAGTAGATATTCAACCAGTAGAGGAACCGGACGGCCGGTTGCACCTTTCTGTGCGCCGGACTTCCAGGCACTACCGGCAATATCCATATGTGCCCACTTGTAGTCTTTGGCAAAACGCGCCAGGAAGCAGGCAGCGGTTACTGAACCGGCTTCGCGCCCACCGATATTTTGGATATCGGCAAAATTGGAATCCAGGGAGGACTGGTACTCGTCCCACAGCGGCATTTGCCATGCGCGGTCGCCAGTAGTTTCGCCGGCCTGGAGAAGGCTCTTGGCCAGTTCTTCGTTATTGGCGTAGAGACCGGTGGCGTGATGGCCCAGGGCAATAACACAGGCACCGGTGAGCGTGGCGATATCAATCACTGCGCTGGGCTTGAACTTGGCTGCGTAAGTGATCGTATCGCACAGAACCAGGCGGCCTTCGGCATCGGTGTTGAGGATTTCGATGGTTTTGCCGGACATGGAAGTCACAACATCACCGGGCTTGCTGGCGCGGCCGCTAGGCATATTTTCAGCAGCGGCAACCAGGCCTACTACGTTGATAGAAGGCTGCAGTTCAACCAGGGCGTTCATTACGCCGAAGACACTGGCGGCACCGCCCATGTCGTATTTCATTTCGTCCATAGCCTGGCCCGGCTTGATGCTGATGCCGCCGCTATCGAAGGTGATGCCTTTACCAACCAATACCACAGGTTTTTCGCTGGCCTTGCCACCTTTGTAGTTCATGGCAATCAGGGCGGGGGGCTCGTCGCTGCCTTTGGAGACGCTGAGGAAAGCACCCATGCCCAGGGCTTTCATTTTCTTTTCGTCCAGCACACTGGTGGTGAGCTTTGCATGTTTTTTAGCCAGCGCCTTCGCCTGGGCAACCAGGTAGTTGGGGGTACAGATATTGCCTGGGAGATCCCCCAAATCACGGGCGACATTGCTGCCCAGTGCTTGAGCGGCACCCACTTCCATGCCGCCTTGAATAGCTTTCAGCTGCTTTTTCTCTGGGGCGTGGATGGTGAATTTCGCTAGGGGCAGGGGCTTTGCATCGGTGCGGGACAGGGTGTAGCGATAGCTTGCCAGACCGGCGGCCATGGCGATTTGCTGTGCTTTCCAGCGATTATCGGCACCTTCAACCTCTACTTCGCACAGGTAGCTCGCGGCTTCTTTAAAGTTCTTTACTCCATTGGCACTGCTGGCTGCCAGCTTGCGGAATTCCGCCTGGCTGATGGTGCCTTTACCGGTGCGTACGACCAGAACGCGCTCGCTGGGAACGTCGATAAGATTGATCAGCTGGGTGCTGCCGGATTTGGCCCCCAAGTCCCCGCGCTTGAGGATTTTTGCAATCATTCCCCCGGTCAGTTTATCCAGGCTTTTTCCACTTTCGCTGAGGTTATTTTTGGCATCTGCTGAAATAATTGAGCAGGCACTGCGTTGTTTACTGATATCTGCAACCTTGGCGGAGAACTGCATTTTTCGCTTTCCTTAAAATCTGACAATAGATTGCATGCCTCTAGGCCGAGACATAGCAAGAATTTTTAGTGATAATGCGTCGCACAAGTTTAACCCGCCTGCCTGTGGATTGCTGTACCTAGAGGGAAACTTGCTCGTTTTTGATTCAGACACCATCACACCGCTGTCACCAAGGAATTTGTTCGCCCTGTGATTATTTTTCGCTATCTCTGCCGTGAGCTGATGCTTGTCACGCTGGCGGTCAGCGCAGTTTTGTTGTTAATTGTGATGAGTCTCCGGTTCGTGAAATATCTAGCCGAGGCTGCGACAGGTGATATTTCAGCGAATGTCCTACTTTCTCTGATGGGTTTCCGCTTGCCGGGGTTCCTGGAACTGGTTCTGCCAATGGGCCTGTTCGTAGGGATTCTATGGGTTTATGGGCGCCTTTATATAGAAAGTGAAATGACGGTTCTGCACGCCTGTGGTTTTAGTGATTGGCGCTTGCTGGGTTACACCATGATTCCAGCTCTGATGCTGGCATTGGTGGTAGCCTCAATGAGTTTGTATTTCTCTCCGGCGGGTATGGAGCGTTCCACCAGTCTGTTGAATGCAGAAAAGGCGCGCAACGAATTTGATCATCTGGTACCAAAGAAGTTTGTGTCCTCTCAGGGCGGCCGTGCGGTTTACTACGCCGATGCGCTGAGTGAAGACAAGTCCACCATGCTGGGGGTGTTCCTGGCGGAGTTGGGGGGCGCGGAGGAGGAAACTGAGGCGGATCAGCAAGTTGTAATCCGTGCCCGTGAAGGCGTGCAGGAAATCGATCCCAAGACGGGGCTGCGCTACTTAGTATTACGCGACGGCTTTCGCTATGAAGGTGTTCCCGGAGAGCGGGAGTATCGCCAGATGAAATTTACTAGTTATTCTGTGATTCTTGAGGTGCCCCGAGAGCGCAGTCGCCAGCAGGACCAGATGGAATCGGCATCGACCTTGGACCTACTTGAGGGCGATACCCCCCAGGAGAAAGCTTATCTTTATTGGCGACTGAGCCTTCCGGTCCTGGTGTTAGTTGTAGCTATTTTGGCTGTGCCTCTGTCTCGTACAAATCCTCGCCAGGGGCGCTTTGCGAAGATGATCCCTGCCATTTTACTGTATATCACCTACCTGGTGATCCTACAGGGGTTAAGGGGGGCAGTTGAGGATGGCAAGATTGCTAATCCAGCAATGATCTGGTTGGTGCACCCACCTTTCGTTCTAATAGGTTTGTTATTGTTGGCGGGAAGAAGTTGGCGCAAGGCGCCACCCAAGCGGTTGCCCGGGGTGGAGGAGCTGCCAAATGAATAAGCTTGATCTGTATATCGCTCGCACAGTCTTAGTTTCAGTCGGTGCGGCTTTGTTGATTATCCTTGGCCTCACAGTCGTCTTTGCCCTAGTGGATCAGCTGGGAGACCTGAAGAAGGATTACGGCTTTATCGATGCCCTGAAGTATGTGGGTTGGACATTGCCGGCGCGTATCTATGAACAGCTGGGCTTTTCCGCCCTGGTTGGGTGTCTGGTGGGGCTGGGTTCATTGGCAGGTACCAGTGAGCTGACCGTTATGCGGTCTGCTGGAGTCTCAATCGGTCGGATTACCTGGGCGGTGATGAAGCCCATTATGCTGCTGATTTTACTGGGTTTGGGCCTGGCGGAATTTGTTATTCCCAAGACCAATGTAATTGCCGAGAGTGACAAAGCCCGGGCATTGGGTGAACTGGAGGCGAGCGGTCTGGAAAGTGGCCTGTGGCTGAAAGACAGCGGCGAGTTTGTTCACTTCAACGCAGCACTGCCGGATGGTGAACTTTACGGTGTTACCCGCTACCACTTCGGTGCTGATCGAGAGCTGGAGCAGGTGGAGTTTGCTGAGCGCGGCCATTTTGATGGCAAGCGCTGGGAGTTGGAGAATAGCCGCACGACCATCTTCACCGGTGAACATACCGAGAGTGAGGCGTTACCTACGACCGAGTGGAAGGCGGAGATTTCGCCAGAGTTATTCGCCCTGGTGGTGCCTTTGCCAGCGGATCTGTCACCGCGCAATCTGTGGGCTTACGGCAAATTCCTCGATCGCAAAGGTGAAGACTCCAGTCGCTACTGGTTGCAGTTCTGGAAAAAAGTATTGCAGCCTCTCACTATCGCCAGTCTGGTGATGGTGGCGATCTCCTTTATTTTTGGCCCTCTGCGGGAAGTAACCACCGGACTGCGTGTGTTTACCGGATTGGTGGTTGGCCTGGTGTTCCAGTTTGTCCAGGATATGCTGGGGCCATCTTCCCTGGTATTTGGCTTCCCGCCTTTCCTCGCGGTGCTGCTACCGATATTGCTGTGCTTTGGCGCGGGATGGTATTTACTGCAGCGGGCCCGTTAGGGCCCTTAGCCTTCTACTTTTTAGACTTCTTGGGAAGTACGCGCACCTCGGATTCGGAGATAAGGTCATGCCACGTGGCCTTGTCGGATCTGGCCCAGGCAGAGAAGTATCCGAGTCCCAAACAAGCAATAGACAGCGGCGCTACGATGGCGCGAAGAATACATTGGCGCCAAGTGAGCTGGGCTCCGTTTGGGCTCGCCAGCAGCAGACGCCAGGCGCGCATCCCCACAGTTTGACCCGCAGCCCTCCAGGACCAGAAGTAATACCCTACGATAACCGCTAGGGCGCCCAGCTGGAAGAATGGTCCGCTGACACAGGGGTTGTAGTCATTTGCCTCGGGCTGGCAGTTGAGGCCCACCACGGTAGAGGCAACCATCAGCGCGATAAAGCCGTAAACCACCAGTAGGCCCATAAGTATCAGGGTGTCGTAGAGCAGTGCGGCCAGGCGTGGACCCACCCCGGCAACAGGGAGTTCAGGAAAGGATTTGGGGGTGTTCGAGCTACTCACGGTTATCTCCGCCGGTTTTAAGTGGCGGAGATTCTAACAAACCTGTAAACGGGGAAGGAGAGGTAGCGCGCCTGAGTTCAGGGGCTCCCTAAAACTCTAGCTCAAAAGAGAACTTGAATTTGTCGTCGGACAGAGAGATGCCGTAGTCCACCGAGCTGCCAATCTTGCCCTCGTTGTTGGTGTACCTGAGCAAGCCTGTACGTGCGGCGCGGGAGTTCTGTGTCTTGTACGTTTCTAGACCCATTCGCAGGATTTTGGATAATGCCTTGCCACCTTTCAGGGGCTTAAACTTATCTGGATTGGTGTGCATCTGCAGCCACTGGTAATTCAGGCGTCGCTGTACGTTGCTCATACTATTGGTGCGCAAGTACTCGGCGGCCTGGACCAGTGCTTCGTTATCCATAGCAAATGCACTGTCGGAGAAAAACAGACTGCCGGATTCCATATTCAGGGTTTCATGGGAATCCGGGATAAATAACTCATCGGCAGAACAGACGCAGCACGCGGGCAGAAGAAATAGGCCAACGGTTTTTGGCACTAGTTGATTGGCGCTGAATCGGAAACTGCAGAGTAGCATTCTGTTTACCCCTGGGTGTCAACTTCTCATTTCGATGGCCGCAAGCGGTCGTTGAATTTATTATGGGTCACCCTTAACAAAGCATTTTTTCGAATTAATTAGGCGGCTGATGCAACTCCACTTACTGGACAGTCCGAAAAAGTCATCTCTTTCCTTGGAGGCCGCATGAAATGGATACTTTTTCATTTTTGTCTAAGTGGTCGCGAGCGTGAGCAGGAGCCCGCCAATGTTTTTTTATTATTGTTTTGGTATTTCTGTGCCAATGCTGATGAAAAAATTGTCTTGAATAGCTCCTCTTTCCACCGGATCGGGGCTTAGGTGCCAGGAAAGAGTTCCAAAATGCGCTACCGCAAAATTCTCCCACAAATAATCAGTGAGGATGGGGTTGGTTGGCTATCGGCCCTGGGTTCGTGAATCGCTTCTATGGCAAAGCCGTTGTCGCGAAATAGCTGGACCCAACTTTCCAGGGTGCGGAAATACCAGGGAGCGGCCTCTTCAAAATCTCCCTCAATACCTTCCCAAGATCCCGGGCGCCATCCATCTCGATAGGGCTCATTACCGCAGGCTTGATGGGGGTGAAGAGTTTGGATGACAAAATACCCACCGGGCAGCATTAACTCGCGTGCATTGCCGAATAGTTGCTCGACAGATTCCTTTCCGATGAGGGAGAAGTTGCACACGATAAGTTCAAACTGCTGTTCCAGTTTTTCGGCGCAAATTTCTTCGTATTGCAATCGCCGGTAGGACTCATTGGCGCCTGCTCGAGCGCTGGCAATATCCACTAAATCTTTAACGCCATCGACACCACAGACTCGAATACCTTGCTCCGCCAGTTTTCTACTGAGCCAGCCTTCACCGCAACCGATATCTAAAATGCTTGCAGGTTGGTACGCCATGATTGTGCTGACAATGGCGGCATCAGTGACCAGTCGGCGGCTGGGAATGGCGGCATTGTCTACTACTTTAGTCCACTCATGAGCATTCTTATGCCAGCAGGTGAGTACCTGATCATCACTAAATTCGGAATTGGGCATGCTTGGGTGACCTCCAGCCTGTCATTATTCACAGCTTGAGTGTACCGTCAGTGGACCATCCAGCTACAAAGGTGCTGAGGTCCCATGTCCACTCAAATGATTTTTGATTATGTGATCGTAGGTGCCGGCTCCGCCGGTTGTGTTTTAGCAAATCGGCTCAGTGCCGAAGAGCAGAATCGAGTTTGTCTTCTGGAGGCGGGTCCTAAAGATCGGAGCCCCTTGATCTCCATCCCTGTGGGTATTGGCGAGTTACTGCCGGGTACTCGCTACAACCTACACCACCATACCACGCCACAAAAGCACCTGAATGACAGGAAATTGTTTTGGCCGAGGGGCAGGACCCTTGGGGGTAGTAGCTCTATAAATGCCATGGTTTATATCCGTGGCAATAGCGATGACTACGATGCCTGGGAGGCAGAGGGTAATCCGGGTTGGGGTTGGAAGGGTTTGTTGCCTTACTTCTTAATGTCGGAAGGCAATGAACGGGGTACTGATGCGCACCACAGTGGCTACGGCCCTCTGTCGGTCTCGGATTTAAAGTGGAAAACCCGATCGGGCCATGCTTTTTTACGCGCAGCTGAGTCCCTGGGACACCGGCCGAATAATGATTTTAATGGCAGCCAGCAAAATGGCGTGGGTTTTTACCAAGTAACCCAACGGCGCGGTCGCCGGTGCTCTGCTGCAACGGCTTATCTGCACCCAGTTTCCAGTCGCTCTAACCTACATGTTCGTACTAACAGCCAGGTGGCGAGGATTATTCTCAGGGGAGAGAAAGCGACCGGCGTCGAATTGCTTGATGGCACTAAAATCCTGGCGAACAAGGAAGTGATTTTAAGTGCGGGTGCTATCCAGTCGCCACAGCTATTATTGCTGTCTGGTATTGGGGATCAGGACCAATTGCGTAAATCTGGAGTGACTTCACAGGCGCATCTTCCCGGTGTCGGAAAAAACCTGCAGGACCACCTGGATATCATACAAGTAGTGGAAGCCTCTGAAGCGGTTAGCTTTTCCGAGGCACTATGGCCGAAGCTCCTCACCGCAATGCGCCTGCCAGAACTGATCTTTTTAAATAAAGGGCCCCTAACCAGCAATGTGGCCGAGGCGGGGGGCTTTGCCAGTTCCAGTCTGGCGGGGGGTAACCCGGATATTCAGTTCCACATGACGGCAGTCCCGACTTTCCAACACGGGTTTAATAAGCGCACCTGCTACGGTTACTCTCTTCACGCCTGTGCCCTGAGGCCTAAGAGTCGCGGTGAGATCACTCTGGACTCCACCGATCCACGCAAACTGCCCAGAATTGAACCCAACTACCTGAGTGAGCCCGAGGATCTGCAGGTAATGGTGGAGGCATTTGAAATGGCACAGGATATCCTCGCCCAGGAGGAACTGAGTCGCTACAAGAAAAAGTCCTTGCGCCCAGAGCAGAAGTTGAGTGATAGAGAGTCAATCATCCACTATATTCGCCAGCATGCAGAATCCATCTACCATCCGATAGGTACCTGTCGAATGGGGAGTGATGAATTGGCTGTAGTGGACAGCGAGCTAAAAGTACACGGTGTGGATGGACTGAGGGTTGTGGACGCCTCCATAATGCCCACTCTGATCAGTGGCAATACCAATGCGCCTGTGATCGCTATTGCGGAGAAGGCGGCAGATTTGATTATGCAGCGGTCTTCGCGCTCGTTTGTAAAAGAGAATAGACACACTCAGGAAGTTGAATGATTTGGCAATGCCCGCTTTGTGCTGCCCCCTTAACTTTAGGAAAAGATACTTGGCACTGTACCAATCGACATAGTTTTGATCGCGCGCGTGAGGGCTACGTCAATTTGTTGCCCGTTTATCGCAAGCGCCGCAAAGATCCCGGTGACTCTTCGGAGATGCTTCACGCGCGGCGGCGCTTTCTTCACGCCGGTTACTATCGGCCTTTGGTTGATAGTATTTCGGCGCTCTTGCCCTACAAGCCCGGCCGCCGTTTACTGGATATCGGTTGTGGTGAGGGGTATTACCTGCGGGAGCTTGAGTCCGCCGGCTGGCATGGCCACGGCCTTTCCGGTATCGACATTTCAAAATCCGGCGTGCGTATGGCGGCCAAGCGCGACAGTGGCGCCCAGTTTGTGGTTGCCAGCAATGTGAATTTGCCGGTGGTCTCGGAGTCGGTGGATAACCTGCTGAAGATCTTTGCCCCAGCCCCCGATCATGAAATGGAGCGGGTGATTAAAGTCGGTGGTCATCTGGTAGATGTATCCCCTGGCCCCGATCACTTGTGGACACTAAAGAACTACCTCTATAAAGAGCCGCGTAAACATCCCGCACCAAAAGTGATTGAGAAGTTGACCCCGGAAGTCGATATGCGCTGCTCTTTCCCGTTTGTATTGAAGGGCAAGCAGGCCATTTCAGATTTCCTTGCTATGACGCCTTTTGCCTGGAAGGGCAACCGTGAAGAACGGCAGAAACTCGAAGAGCGCGACAGCCTGGAGCTGGAAGCGGACTTTGTTATTCGTCGTTTTATTAAACATAAATAACAGGCATTTGATAGTAGAGGTAATAGAGCAGCGTTATGGCGACTCCCAGAGACTTTGGATTTATGCGGCGAGCCCTGGAGCTTGCACAACTCGCTGCTGAGCGCGGTGAAGTGCCGGTGGGTGCGGTTTTGGTCCAGGATGGAAAAATCATAGGGGAGGGCAGTAATCGCCCGATTGGGAATTGTGATCCCAGTGCCCATGCGGAAATCGTAGCCCTGCGGCAAGCGGCAGATAAACAACAAAACTACCGCCTGCCAAACACCACTTTATATGTGACGATTGAGCCCTGTACTATGTGCTTTGGCGCAATGGTACATGCGCGGGTAGGGCGGCTGGTATATGGCGCTACCGAGCCCCGGGCCGGTGTTGTTGAGAGCCAGCTGGAATTGGCACAGGCCAGCTTTTTCAATCACAAGATTACGGTGGAGTCGGGAGTCATGGCGGAAGAGGCAAGCAATTTAGTGCGCGAGTTCTTTCATGATCGACGCTGATCTGGCATTTGCTTTCGTGGTGAATTCGATAGTTGTCGCCACGGTCGTCCTGATTCATCACGAAGTATTGAGTGCCCTTGCCCGGATTGGCCGCTGGATTCCGATCAAGCATAACCTGGCGATTGTGATGGGGGTGTTTGGCGCCCTGATCGCCCATGTGGCTGAAATATGGCTGTTTGCCTACTGTTACTACTTTATGGTGAATTCGCCTTACTTTGGCACTTTGGTGGGTAATTTTAATGGCAGCCTGTTGGACTGCGCTTATTTCTCATTTACCACTTATACGTCACTGGGTTTCGGTGATATCGAGCCCCTGGGGCACCTGCGTTTTACCGCTGGCCTTGAAGCCCTTACGGGACTGGTGATGATTACCTGGACCGCTTCTTTTATGTTTTTAAAAATGCAGCGTTATTGGGAGAATTGATCGCAGGGTTCTTAAGATTTAATTCGCGCCGTACGCCCCGTGGGCCGTATGGGTTTTTCTGCTGGATAGAACTCTTTTGAGTGGAACCTTAAATAAAAGTGCCTGCCCACACTGCGCCAGAGTTTTCCGAAAGGGTGCAGCCAATAGAGCCACCGGGCGACTTTCGTGCGGTGGATATTGGATTTAACAATATTGGAGATGTGCTCGTTTTCCCACAGAAGGTGGGGTTCAACGCCATACAGTTTTAGGTCAAATTGCCAGAAGTGATCGAATACCTTGTCGATGGGTTCGAAAATACGGCTGGCATATTTTAAGACTTTCTCCATACCGCGCCGGTTAATCAGATATCCCTGTGCTCCACACCACCCCCGCTCTGGTCGCACTAACTGATGAACACCATCATTCAAGGTTTGCACGACTTTTCGCTTGCGGACCTTAAGTCCCATCAGTCGAATCATCTCGATATTTTCAGGGAGTTGCTCTAACTCCGCTAAGACGCGGCCAAATGAGGATTCTAGCTGTACATCATCTTCCAGAATACAGACCCGGTCCAAGCCGGAGCGGTATGCCCGGCGAATTGCTCTCAAATGGGCGAGATAGCACCCAATTTCGGAGCTCTTGAGTTCGCACAAGTGGCGCCACCGGGTGACGTTACTCGCGATATGCTCACCTTCTTCCAGTTCTGGGGTGCCTGAGCGCCCATCAATCCCCTCAATCGTGTTGATATGCAGTCGCTGCATTTTCCCGGCGCTGAGTAACAGGTCAACGTCATCATTGTTTGGTTGCAGAGTGATAATCCAACAGGGGGTATTGGCGATATAGGGTCGCTGACGGCGGCCGCGCGGGGTAATTGGGCGTCTGGAGCTTAAAGGGAGGCGGCGACGTTGTCTTGTTGGTGGGGAAAGCGGGTGCCGCTTGGGCTTGTGGCTGGTAGCAGCCAGCAGTCCAGGCAAAAATTCCTGAGCTACCACAGTTGCTAGAATGACAGGGCTTTTCCACCAAGAGGCGCCGAAGAAGAGCCGCGCACCAAGGGGGCCTCCTGGACGCTTGGAGGTCAGGGCTGAAACACCTGTAGTTATACCGTCTGCAGACGGTATAGAAGCGTCATGGGCCATTAACTCCCCTGATCTTATGGTCCTAAGTTAAGTTGCTACGATTGAAGGTTAAGGTTTGACCTGCCAGTCCGAAAAGGATGAGGGAACTTAGTACTGGGGTGGAAGGAAAGAATACACCGTACTTGAGACACGCTGTGAATACATCCCTGTAAGCTCCTAATCGGCATCCATGCCTCATAGGGTCCCAAGTGCGGTGTATTCTTTCCTTCTCCCTTTTTAGTAATTGTGAGAGGTGTCTTGTAGAGGTGCCAAGGTGGAGTTGGTTCAATAGGGACTGTGGATGAACTCAGGCTTTATAAAAATGGCGTTGATCCTGGGGCTTTTGAGCTCTGTTGGTCCTATGGCCATTGATATGTATCTGCCTGCATTACCTGCGATGACAAAGGCCCTCGACACCTCAACCCAGGTCGCGTCCTATACGCTGATGGCCTATTTTATTGCGTTCGGGGTGTGTCAGATTTTTTATGGCCCCGCTTCCGATATGTTTGGCCGCAAACCGCCGCTCTATTTTGGTTTGCTGGTTTTTACTTTCGCATCTATTTGTTGTGCCCTGGCAACCACTATCGAGTGGTTGATTGCCTTTCGCTTCCTACAAGGGGTGGGTGCCGCTTCGGTAATGTCGATTCCCCGAGCAATAATTCGAGATTCTTATACGGGTACTCAAGCAACTCGCCTTCTTACCACAGCAATTCTTGTCCTTTCAATTTCTCCTATGTTGGCGCCATTAATTGGTAGTCTGCTATTAATTTCGTTTGGTTGGCGCAGCATATTTTGGGGGATATCCATTGCTACTTTTTTAAGTCTGATACTTGCTATTACGAGCCTTCGCGAAACCTTACCAATGAATAAGCGCATACCATTTAAAATAGGTGCGCTGCTTGAGTCTTATTCGATATTGCTACGTGACCCGATCTATATAGGGCTTACTTGTATAGGAGGGTTTGGTTTCGCCAGTGTACTTGCTTTTTTTGCGGCAGCTTCATTCTTATATACGAGTTACTACGGATTGACCCCAACCGAATTTAGCCTCGCCTTTGCTTTGAATGCGCTTAGTTTCTTCCTGTCGAGTCAATTTTCGGCAAATTTCGGTGCCCGTTTAGGGATGGTGAAGCTTGTGAAGTGGGGTGTGACTGGATTTGTAATAAGCTCGGTGACTATGTATTTAGTGATAGAGGCCGGTTTTGATCATCTCGTACTACTGATATGCATGCTTATCGTATGTAATATGTTTCTCGGTTTAGTTCTTCCGACGGCATTTATTCTCTCCATGGAAAGACATGGCCCTATAGCGGGAACGGCTTCTGCCCTGGCTGGTACTATGCAGTTGTCAATCGGGGCTGTAGCTATCCTGATAACCAGTTTGGTTTTTAATGGAACACCAGAATCGCTTGCTGGGGTAATTGCGGTGTGTGGAATTTTGGCCTTTGTGGTTTCTTGGTTGGTTTTGCGCAATGTAGTCAGTATCACAGCAGATCAGAGCGATTGAGTAATGTCAAAATAAATTAGGAAGCCTCTGAATAACTTCGTGCCGGTATTTCACTCAGCATCGTTCGAGTGATGCTGAGTGAATTCTGGAGTGCTTAAGATCAGTAGGCACCAGCACTGTAGATCAGCTCATAGCTGTGGCTGTAAATTTCCAGAATGTTGCCAAAAGGATCTTCCATATAAATCATGCGATAAGGCTTTTCACCGGGGTAGTAATAACGGGGTTCCGGCATACGTTTTTTACCACCGGCCGCTACAATCTTATCCGCCAGTTCTTCCAGGTTGGGGTCTTGCACACAGAAGTGAAAGATCCCGGTTTTCCAGTATTCAAAGTTATCTTCTGGGTTTTCCTGATTGCTAAACTGGAATAGTTCTACGCCAATCCGGTCCCCTGTCGATAAGTGAGCAATGCGGAAACTACCCCAGTTTGGGCCAAATACGTCGGTGCACATTTCACCGATAGCACTTTTGTCCTCTGTGATATCTGTGGGCTTCATAATCAGATACCAACCAAGTACCTCGGTGTAAAACTTCACAGCTTCTTCAAGGTTTGGCACTGAAATACCGATATGAGAAAAGGTTCTCGGGTATGCGTTACTCATAGCTGTCTCCTTTGTTGAATGCGGTTAAGTTACAGCCTCTGATTCATTACGTATAATTATCATTTGTAATATTTTTAAGTAGTATTCGTAATGATAAATCCAGTGTGGTTAAGAAGCTTCTGTACTTTAGCTGAAGAGGGGCACTTCACTCGTACGGCGGATCGCTTGCATATGACTCAGTCTGGGGTCAGTCAGCATATACGCAAGTTAGAGGAGCACTTAGGTGTCGCTCTGTTAGTCAGGCAGGGTAAGCACTTCACGCTCACGGATGCTGGTGATCGGCTCTATCGGGAAGGGCAGGGGATTATTCAGAAGCTTTCCAGCCTGGGGCAAATTGTTGGTGAAGATCCTCCCCATCATGGGGATGTGCGAGTAATGTGCCCTGGGAGCGTGGGGCTGAAGCTCTACCCCAAGTTGTTGTCCCTGCAGAAAATCCACCAGGGTTTATCGATTAGCTGCCGTTTCGCACCCAACCTGGATGTAGAGAAGGCCATTGCGGAAAACGGTGCTGATATTGGATTAATGACCAGCCCGCCACAAGCAGAGGAGATTGACAGTCGGCCGATCGCCAGTGAAAGGTTATTGCTAGTGACGCCGGCTGAAGTGAAAACCCCTGACTGGGAGTCGCTTTTAGCGCTGGGGTACATAGGCCATCCAGACGGTATACACCATGCGAGTCTATTATTGGGAGCGAACTTCCCACAATTTAGAAGTCTTGAAGCTTTTCAACAAAAAGGGTTTTCCAACCAGATCAGCTTAATACTGGAGCCCGTTAGTATGGGATTGGGTTTCACAGTTTTACCCGCCTATGCGGTAAGTGCATTTCGAAAGCCGAAATTGATTAAGGCACATAGCCTTGAAAATCCCGTTAGTGAGACGCTGTATTTGGCGCTTAGGCGCACCCAACTTGTACCCGCCAGAGTCAGGTTTATTATTGGTGAAATAGAGAAATGGCTTTAATCGGGCTCCTAAGTATCAAAAAGCTGAATATTTTTAGTAAAAATACTGGGTTGTTTCGCTCCCTGTTATTTTTTGCTCTATCACAACTTTCTCTTGTGGGAATAGCTAAAGCTGAGAGTGTTAAGGATGAGCAGGATAAGATACTGATGTTGTTGGCTTATTCTATTGTATTCCAGGACTGGGTCAGGCCTACTGATAAAAATAAAAGAGGCCATAATATTGGTGCGGTTTTATTTGATAATATTTCCAAACGCATTGGGGGAGTTCAGCTTAATTCGGTTTCAGTCTGTGAGGATAAAACCCAGCACGCTGAAGTGCGTGTAATGCAAAGATGTCTTGAGACAAAATGCTTAGGGCCTCAGACAAAATACTTAACTAATTCCAATGTCAGTATTTATACAACTCTTGAACCCTGCATGATGTGTAGTGGAATGATGATTTTCTTAGGCGTTTCACGTGTTGTATACGGGCAGACCGATCCCGACTACGGTAAAAGTATAGAGCGATTAAAGCAAAGTTATAATGGAAACTGTGGCAAGGAAAATTCCCAGTGTATCGTGGATAAGCCTGGAAATTATTACACTCGCCGTATAACGTCTGAACCGTCTAAATTAGTACAGAAAGAAAAGCTAGATGGAGCCTACTTCGCTTATGAGTTAAAGCATGGAGACCAAATAGTTAGCTTTTTATTGGGAGAGGATGCGAAAGAAATTTATCAGGAATCCTATCGGGACTTCAAAAATCTAAATGTTCGACATAAGGAAAATCAACCAATATATCATCAAGCACTCTCAACCCTAGAACAGCTGGAAAATGGTGAACTGCAGCTGGACTACTGTCCATACTGGCAGTTGCACCATCACTGAGTATTTGAGAACTACTGACTCAGAGCTTTTCGAGCATGTTCTGTGAGGTTGATAGTGATCTCTTTAATCAATTTCGATTTTAAGTTCCAAACATGCCAGTAAAGAGGAATCTTCAAATACTGGTCTTCAGCGAGTTTCACCAACTTTCCACTTTTTAGCAGGCTGGCGATCTGAATATCTGGCGCCATTCCCCAACCTAGCCCCAGAGTTAAGAAACTGAGGAAGCTCTTTGAAGAGGGGATTTCATGAGATGGGTACTGACCAGTCTCCACTCCCCAAAACTGTTTAAGGTAACGACTCTGCAATTGATCCTTATAGTTGAACTCCACTGTGGGAGCGTAGTGGAGCTCTTCAACTTTAATCGGGTCTGAAAAAAACTTCTTCTTAAAAGCCTTAGTGCATACCGGGTAATAGGCCATGTGACCGAGCAGTACCGATTGGCAGCCCTGGAGGTTACTGGTTGTTGAACTGATACAGCCAATGACTTCACCATTCTTCAGCAGTTCATGGGTAGCGTCCTGATCGTCGACCTTTAGATCCACGAGCAACTGCTGGGATCGAATCAATGGTGTGATGGCAGCCAGAAACCAGGTATCCAAGCTATCTGCATTCAGTGCGATCCGAACCTTATTCTGGTTGCTATAGCGAGTCTTGCCCCCCTCTGGATCGATATCAGTGAGAAGCTCTTGCTGTAACAAGTGCATTTGCTGGTAGTACCCCAGCACTTTGAGGCCGGCTTCAGTGGGCCGCAAAGGGTTGGAGCGTATCAATAGGGCTTGGCCAACCTGGCTTTCTAAGGCTTTGATTCGTTGGGAAATCGCAGACTGGCTGACATGGAGTAGGGCGGCAGCCTTGTCAAAACTGCGCTCCTCTACGACAAAGGCAAAGGCTTGGAGTTGCTTTAGGTCTAGCATAAGAATTTCTTATGATGGATCAGTATAATTAAGTTTACTTATTCTAGTTTGACTCTTAATCTCGCGCCACTATTCAGGCCCGCAGCCCTGCGGGCACTTCCAAATTAGAGAATGAAGCACAGGAGGCATCGTGTTTTCAGGGTTGTTGCTGGCGCCGCTCGCAAAAGGTTTTTTGACTACCATCAGTTTGATTATGGCGATCGGAGCGCAGAATGCGTTTCTGCTGACGCAGAGTATCCGTCGACAATATCACTTTAGTATCGCGGCTTTATGCGTACTGATGGATATTGCCTTGATCACAGCTGGTGTGTTCCTGGTTGCAAATCTCGCACAAGCGGGTGGCGACTGGATGATCTGGCTGACCTGGCTCGGTGCTGCTTTCCTGTTCTCCTACGGTGCCATGGCTTTCCGTTCGGCTTTCACTAACAAAGGTCTTGGAGAGCAAAAAGAGTGGATGAAATCCCGCCGCTCTGCCTTGATTACCGCAGTAGCCTTAACCCTGCTTAATCCACACGCGTATGTGGACACGGTTGTACTGATTGGCTCAGTAGGGGCGCAGTATGCTGGCAATGGAACCTGGTTTTTTGTGCTGGGGGCATGTAGTGCATCCCTGTTATGGTTCACTCTTCTTTCAGTGGGTGGCAGCATGATGCAGCCGCTATTTAAGAACCCCAGAACCTGGCAGGTACTCGATGTACTGGTGGGCATTATGATGTGGACTATTGCTATCAGCTTGTTGTGGGCGCAGTAGACACTCACTAATGGCTGCTAAAAATAGCTGTAGACTAATAAGTCTACGGCTATTTTTTTGCTTCCAGGCCCCTAACTTATTCCGATAGTTTTCCACACTAACTCCCCTTTAACATTTCCCCTGACCTGTTTAACCCGCCGTTTCGATCGCTCAATAAACGCCCAAATTGCATGCAGGGCCTCTCCACCAACCAATAAATGGCTGCCGCCAAAGCGAAGCTAAGTAGTGTTACTGCCACAAGCAACGTGGATAGAGAAATACTTGTAAGCCCTTGTCCCCAAGGTTGGCTTATGGCCCAGCTGACGAGAAAGACAACGATTAAATGAAACAGGTAAATGGAATAACTGATAGTCCCCAGAGTGGCTAAATGTCGTATTGGCTTTGGTGGAAGTAATACAAAAACGAGGAAGATAGCTAAAGCGATGAAATGAGATGATACAAAGCGGAGGGGAGTTTCGCTGATCGACCTACCTAGTAGGTGCATGGCCATAACGAGTAGTGGTATCGAGAAAGTCGAAACCAGGCCCCAAAGCATATAACGATAACCGCGCCTTGTTTCGTAGCAATACCTGAGTAGGGTTCCGCAGAACATAACTGCGATAGCAAAGGGGAGGTAAGTAGTGGTGGCGGGAAGCTGGGAAATTGGAGTGGATGATTGCCCTAAAAGTTGCATGCTGACAAATACCGATAGTGCCCCCCAGCACCCTAAGAGTAGATATCTGGGATTCCCTAGTAGTTGAAGGGTGAACATCAGTGCGCAGAGACAGTAAAAAAGCAGCTCTGCAGTGAGAGTCCAATATAGAATCTGAACACTTTCAAACCCCATAAGACCTTGCAGCATTGTGGTATTGGCAAGAATGGTAGATGCAGAGAATGTTCGGTCAGCGAGCAACCATGTAAGTCCGATAATTGCAGTCAGAGACAACCAGTAAGCAGGATACAAGCGGAAGAAGCGGCGGATAGCAAAGCTCTTAAGAGTATGATTAGATGCAAGAAGACTGTGGGGAATGACAAAGCCGGATATTAGGAAAAAGCAAAGTACACCTATCCTGCCAAAATCCAGTTGACTGATAAATTCAGCCAGTGCCGAGCCGTGCTGAGCGATGGATGGGGTGCGGATAAATACTTCACTACTGTGTTGCCAGACAACCAAAGTTGCAGCCAGCCCCCGTAGTACATCGAGATTAAGAAGGCGTGTGTTCATTACCGATGGACCATACCCTTGGTCAGTGTACTTTCATTCCGCCCAGAATATGATAACTATGCCTCTTGCAAAAGCCTGAGAGCTGAGAATTGTCAAGAAGAAAGGTAATAGTTGTCTGTATTTGCTGTGTACTAGGCTAGACCCAAGTATCTTAGTGATGATTGATTAACAGTAGCGCTATCCATTTTTTTTGAGCCTCTCGACGACTTGATCAATCTCGGCTTTATTATCCCTGATAAGTCTGTCTGATAAAACTTTTAGCTTATTACTTGCCTTGTAGTCAAACGGGTCAACATAGGGATTTACAAGTTCAACATTGAAATAGTTATAATTAATCCGTCCCTCAGGGGTGAGAGATTTCGCAATTTCCAGCGTATATAACTGTTGATTATCCATAGACCTTTGTACGTTCGAAATTAGGTCTTGGATCCAGTTAATTTGCCCCCAGTTTTTTAGGCTTCTATAGTCAGTTTCCGTGGTAGCTAGTGGTTGCGTGCCAGCCCCAAGGACTAGTACATAATAGTTTTTTCCGGGGAACTCCCTGATAATATCACGTAATACAATACTGGTGGGATTGTTAGCGTCTACGCCAGCATCGGCATAATACTGATGATGTATGTCTTGTCCGGTAGTCATAAAATCGACGGGGGGGAATACTGTTTCCGCGCTAGCTGCGGCTGTAACTAATTGGTAGAGTGTATTGGTGGGTAGGTTAGTAATTGCCTCGCCACGATTTTTGAATAAGTTGAGTTGGCCGGAGTGAATATTCAGAGAGGGCATTATGACGTAGTTCTTGAGGTCAGTGAAATTTTGCTTGTCAGTGTAGAGTTTTTCCATAGTGTTACTGAGGCGCTCTCCGCTAAATCGGGGAGAGATAAAACCATTAGCGGTCAGTAATGTGTGATACCAGGGAACTGAAAATACAAACTTGCTTTCATTGATATATAGATCGATTATTTTCCCACTTTGAGACAGATTACTTTCAGTTGACTTGTGGTTCACATTAAGGCCTGTGGCAATAATAGCCCCAGTTGATACTCCACTAAAAACATCAAACAATTCATCAATAGGTTTGCCAGTCTGCTCTTCAATATGTTGAATAACATAGAGTGGTATTAAACCACGTATTCCACCGCCATCTATGATAAGGATGTTAATAGTATCTTTGTCTTTAAGGGAAGCATTACTCTTAATGAACCCTTTAGTAACAGGGTGGGCGTCATACTGAATACTTTGGGTCAGTCGATAATTGTAGACGTACACCAAGCCTAAAAAGGCTACGATAACTAGTACGATGAGGGCTGACGCTAGCCGAAATCTCATTGATCTTCCTGAACGCTAAACTCTTAATACAGTGAGTGTGACAAATCAGATTAGTTTTATTTCTTTGGGTTATTTAAAAGTTACTTAAGGCTGTTTTCTTATCTTGCTTTGGGATTGTGATAAGAAATTAAGCACTATTGGCGGTTCTTATTCGAATGAGAAAAAAATTGTAATTTCTATTCTCTTAGTCCCTTATGGAAAATTTCACTATCTATAAAGCGAAAAGCACATAAAATAATCTGATGACTGAATGCCCAGGTATTGAACAGTAATTTAATGGAACTCTCTCAAGTCGGCGGCTGAAGGCTGTAAATTTCCCTTCGTATTTCATTTTACCGGCTTGATATAAGTATTGGTGGAGCGTTAGACATTATAAGTTAGTCGGTAACCAGGAAACCGTTTAGTCTACTGACTGCTGTGTCTAATGCACAAAGTAACCGCAGGGTTGAATGGTTACAAGTTATCAATGGGCTTGTGACTGGGAACCCGTGAGCTCAGCCAAAATTGATTAGCGCAAAAGATGCCCACCCCGAAGGGTGGGAAATATTTTAATGAGCTTGATGTTCTAAAGCGTTTAGGAAAGTTGCAATATCATTTACCTGTTGTGTGCTCAATTTCTGTCCCAATTGATACCAAGCCATATCATAAATTGCCTGCTCAATGGTTTCTACACGTCCGTCGTGGAAGTAAGGAGCGCTTCTGCTTACGTCGCGTAACATTGGAACTTTAAACATCATTTTATCATTCTCAAGGCCTGTAACTTTATATCGACCTAAATCTTCTTGGTGTGGATATTGGTTGACCAGCCCCATCTTCTGGTACATGTTTCCACCCAAGGTTGCGCCATTGTGGCATGCTGAACAACCAGTGTTGATAAAGGTTTGCAGGCCCTTTAACTCACTTTTTGTCATAGCCTGATCATCACCATTTATAAAATCATCAAAACGATCATTTGTAATCAGTGTGCGCTCAAACGCAGCTATAGCCCCAGCAATATTGTCGTAAGAGATAGCATTCTCTTTACCAAAGGCGTGTTTGAAACTTTCTTGATATTCGGCAATTTTTGAAATCTTTGCCTCAACAGCCTCTTCTGAAGGCATTCCCATTTCTACAGGGTTTAGAATTGGACCTTTGGCCTGTTCCTTCAGGTCCTCTGCGCGACCATCCCAAAATTGAGCCACCTGGAATCCGGAATTCCAGACCGTTGGAGAGTTTCGGTCACCCTTGGTGCCAGGTAAGGCTCCCGGTGATGTCGCTTCATTGTCAACGCCCGAGCCGTTGTAGTTCCCTACTTGATGGCAGCTGTTACAGGACTGGCTATCATTGACTGAAAGCCGTTTGTCCATGAACAGTGTTCTTCCAAGCTCAACCATCGCTGGGGTGTCACTCTCACTGCCTGGCATAGTTTCTGAGAGAGTGCCGAACATAATTTTGGATTGTTGACGTAATTGATTTATATCAACTTCGGCCGTTGCCGATACAGTTGTTGATAGCAAGCTTGCTGCCGCTATCAAGCCGCCAATGATTGGAAGCTTGAGATCTCTTTTCGAAAAAATTTTCTTAATCACTTTGGTGTCTCTCCCACATCTCAAAAAACAATGACAACTAACCTATTTTTAATCAAATCTAGGCGGCGCCACTATATAGGGAAGCTCGTTCGGCTGATACCATGATTTAACAAAAAAAGCTGTAGATTTTTAGAACATCCAGAATTGGTCACAAAATATTTTTTTAAATATTATTCAGAACTTGGCCTATACATTGAGTGCACTGGATTTGATGAGATTGAAGTCTTGCTATTTGCCTTTAAAAATTGCAGGATAATTTCTGAGATGGCGAGGAAGTGTAGGGTTTAGGGGATAACTATCAGTATCTCTAAAGAGAAATGATTCGTATTTCTGCTAGCCGGTTGGTGGAGTAATATCTACTCGAACGATAAATGACTTCATAACTATCTGAATGTGGTTAACTTTTGAATTAGAGCTTTTAGGTTTCAGGAAGCTTTTAATCTTATTGTTATATCAGGTTAACTTTTATATTGGTCTACGTATTCTAAATAGAGGCGTTTCGCTACCTATCAAGCTGCCGGGCTTAATAAGAGTCTCTTCGATTATTCCGCTGCAAGGGCTGGGCAGCTCAATTGTGCAAGTTCCAAAATCGGCAACGAGTATCGTTTGTCCACCGTAAATTGAATAATCAACACCAACTATGATTTCTACTACCTCACCAAGCTCTTTTGGGCGGACTGAGCCCGTCAAAGGTTCTTGTTTGTGTGGAATCGAATCAAAAGAGGGTGCGCGTACAATTCCGTCTGTTGGAAAGCGCTCTTCCTCTGGGGATATTCTTTCGCCGCTTTCAATGGAACTTATGCCAAGAGCACCATTTATATAATTTAGTATGAATTTCCACATGTCTTTCTAAGTTATTTTATAACTCTATCTTGCTTTAAATGGATAAAGTTATCTTTGTCGAATTACTTAGGGCTACTGACAAGAGAAAGGTCTCTGATGAATATTGTATCTGGATCATCATCATCTCTCCAAGCAATGCCTTTATCCAGAATGATTCCTTGAGCTATCAAAGAATCAACAACTTTATTTGTTACTTCTTTATAGTGTTCAAGGTCGCTTCGCGATCCGTTGATAAACGGCCAGTCGTCGTATGTATCTGATACAAAATCCACGTTATCATTGTGATGTTGAGCCTTGTACCACTTTACTATATAAGCAGATAAGGGGTTACTAAGAATTTCACCCATAGTATTGACGGGTAAATGAAGGAATATAATCTGCTCTTTTTTTGTATTATTTACAAGTGAGTATCCAACTGTCATATTTATTCATGTTTAATAATGGGTGTTTTTTGATAGGATATTACAGATTCAAGTTTTTTTCGATTTTTTTAAGCACTCCTCTAAACTCGATGCTGTATGGTTAAATTAATCACTTCTCAGTGAGTTAAGGCATTTGGAACATACAGGACTCAACCTTTCCCGAGAATTACATTTTAGAGCCACCTGAAAATCTCTGTCGATACTCCCTAGGGGAGAGGCCGGTCTGTTTGTGAAACATTTTCCGGAATGCGCTGACGTCCTCATCCCCCACTTGCCAAGCGATCTGTTCGACTTGCAATGTGCCCGTTTCCAATAGTTCGCGAGCCTTTTGCAGACGTTGCTGTTGAAGATATTCGGCGGGTCTATAGCCGGTAACCTTTTGAAATCTTCGTAGAAAGGTGCGTTCGCCCAGATTGGCGAGTTGAGCCATCTCTGCAACAGAGATTGGTTGTTGATAATCCCGGTGAATTTGCTGTTGTACTTTTAAAATTGCTTTATCGCCATGATCTAGAGGAGGTAGAAAACTGCGGTAATAACTTTGGTAACGGGTACCCGTATCCACCAACAGGAAACGTCCCAACTCCATAACTATATGGGGAGGCATGTATCGTCCGACCAGATGTAACCCAAGGTCAATCCAAGACATTACACCTCCTGCGGTGACAAGATCCGGGTCTGCAATCAGGATGGAATCGATATTCAGCTCTATATCCGGGAACTTCTGCTTAAAGGCATCGGCCAGTCGCCAGTGAGTGGTCGCCTGGCGTCCATCTAATAGTCCTGCGTCGGCCAACATAAAAGCCCCAGCACAAGCGGAACAGGTTACGGCTCCCTCTTTGTGCCGCTCTAACAACCAGGTACAAACATCTGTCGGTGGTTCCATGTACTCCTGACCTTCCAGTACCGGCGGTACAATAACGATATTTGGGTCTTTAGCAGCCCCTTTTTTCTCGGGTATGACTTTTCCGTCATTAATTAGCCAGCGTGATACCTCAAATAGCGCCTTGGGTTCTGGAATTGACTCCTGACAGATGTGGTTTGCGGTTTGGAACAGGTCGATTAGGCCATAAGTCGCCGACTGAGCCGCTCCGGGGATCATCAGTATTGCAATGTGGATTGTTTGGGTCACTAGCCCCCCTGTCAGTTCTTGCCCGTTTTATGTCGGTCTTGCCACGCCTGTATCTTAGCCCATCGCCCTAACATGCGCTTGTACATTTCAAAGACACAACCAAAGGACAATCTTATGAGCAAGACAGCGCTAATCGTCGTCGATATGCAAAACGACTACTTTGAAGGCGGAAAGTGGACTCTTGAAGGCATTGGCCAAGCATCAGACAAAGCCGCAAAAGTACTGGCTGAGTTTCGCAAAAAGCAGTGGCCAGTTATTCATGTTCGCCATGAATTTCTCAGTGAGGATGCTCCATTCTTTATTGCCGGTAGTGAGGGTGCGAAAATACACAAAAGCCTTCTGCCTGTTGAAGGTGAGCCGGTAGTACTCAAGAATGAAGTTAACAGCTTCAAAGGTACGGATCTTAAAAAGCACTTGGATGAGCTAGGTGTTAATAAATTGGTCATTGTCGGTGCGATGAGCCATATGTGTATCGATGCCATTACCCGAGCGGCAAGTGACTTTGGCTATGAAAATACCGTTATTCATGATGCTTGTGCCAGTCGGGACATGTACTTCAATGGTGTCGATGTTCCCGCTGCACATATACATGCAGCTTATATGGCGGCACTACAATTTGCTTATGCAGAGGTTATCAGTGCTGACGAATACTTAACGCAGTAATTAACTCGCCTGCACTTTAGCGTTAAGCCACACACGATACTGCTATACCTTTATCGATAAGGACTTTAGGCTTTATAAGCCTAAAGTCCTTCTTCAAGCTGCATGTTCAGCTCTATTTCATGATAAATTACACTGCATCTACAGGTTGCCGACTAGGCTTTTAAAGGTCTTAGTTTATGTGCGTGTAGAGATTTAGATTGTTTTATCTTTAAACCAAAATTCAATTTCATCTGTTTCGACTTCAAAAGTCGCGGAGTGCTCTACATTTGCCGGTACGTGGTACCACTGTCCAATGCCAATCCGTTGGGTGGCACCATTCATGGTGAGTATTAGTTCCCCCTTTGTGATAACGCCATGATTATCTGTGTCATGAGTGTGGGGTGGAATGAACGTTCCAGCTGGATATGATGCGAAAAGAACATCACTGTTTTCTGCCTTAAGCTTGTAAGCATCAAAGCGACCATCGTAGAGAGGTAATTCCTTAATTTTATTTGGATAACTGCCTGGCATCTCTGCTTCCTTGTTGAGTGCGTATAAAATAGTTTTGGGCCAAAGGTCCTGTAGGTAGAGTAAATCACCATCCTAATAGTTCCAAGACTATTTTTACTAACTTTGTAATTGCTCTTTTGGTTTGTTCTTTTCCATTGCTATGCGAAAGGATGGAGTTTTGGAAATAGCGTGCTAATTATCCGTCTAATTAAGAAGTAGCATGCCGCCATTAATAACCCAATATTTAATGAGATAAATAATTAGTGGAACAAAATGGAGTCAGCATTAAGTGCTCAAAATCCACCTTACGCCACTCTCAAAAAATCTCATATTGACTACCCAATAGGAAGTGATAAATGAGCATGTCGTTACCCCAAGAGCCACTTTTATTTGACCAAATCTCCATTGCTCACGAATTCCTAAGTATATCAGTATTCCTATGGTGGTTAGCATCATAGGCTCGTAAAAATACCTAATAGGAGCATTGAAGGGAAATAGAAATAAACCGTAGATAAGCCTTCCTAGTCCCGGCGGTAGTATAGCTACCAAGCTCAGCATCATGCAGAGCATATGCTTTTGGGGAGACTTTCGGTACTGGAACCCAGATAGCAGAGAGAATACAAAAAGTGGTAATAAGAATAAGTCAACCCAATATACAAGTTTAAATATTTCACTCTTCTCTAAGGTTGATTCAATAGTGCTGAAAAATGCCCAGTATGAAGTGCCTATAAATAATGTGGCAACGACAACTGACAGCCAACCTAGATATTTATGAAGAGATGTGCTCCCTTTGAGCATTAAATAAGACTGTAAGCACATGATTCCAATCCATAGAAGGGAAACTATTCCATGGATATGATGCATTGTGGATAGGTTTCGGTAAGCCATAACATAACTTGGTGTGAATCCAAGAATAATGATTGTCGATAAGCCGCAGAACCAAAAGAAAAGTGACCTAGGATTCAAATGGCTATCCTCATGTACCTATACCTAAATTAAGAGGCTTCTTTGTTTTAGGCGATGGAGTTAATGGTTGGCAGCCATCCTAGCCATACTTATAGAGCTATGCAAATATGTATCTCGCTACAAGTCAAATTAATAGGTCAACTCTGTGGGTTTCTTGGACTTGTATCGTCAGTACATATAGTAACGTATACAATTTATTTGTTATCGCCCTTGGCTAAATATAAGGCTTATTACTTATACTGCTCTAAGGTGGTTTTCGATGAAGTTCAAACATAATGACCTTAAGATGGAGGTATTTTATCTCTCTTATGTTTAAATTTAATAAGTGGAATTAGCTTGAAGTCTTCATTCAGAGCCTGAATTTTCCTAATCCTGTCACAGCGAAATACCCGAATATCCTCACGGAGCTTGTCCCAGGCTAGGATGTACCATACGGGATAACTAAGAAAGAGGTAGTGGGGTTCAATAGTTCGTAGTGTTTCTTTTCCGCTTTCGTCACAGTAGGTGATCTTTATGCGTTGAAGCATTAAGAAAGCCTGGTGGAGCTTCTCGACAGTTTTACGCTTTGGAGTTAAGAAATTTGAGAGCACAACCTCGGAAGCTGATTTTCCGATGATGATACGTGCCTTTATACCATTCACTTTACTTTTCATGGACGATGAAAAGGAAGCCATTACCTTGTGGCGGATGCTACTTAGGTGTGCCATAAAGAGGGGGGACTTCATCTGTTCAGCAATAGCCAAACTGATCATCAGGTCAACAGCCTCTGTATAGTTTAAGTTGACACGACCAACGCCCCAGCGCTGGTCCAAACGGATTCCACCACCGCGTCCCACATCCGTTTCAATCGGCAAGCCTCGGCTTCTCAACACCTCTATATCTCGATTCAGCGTCCGAATGCTAACGCCCACTTCCTTGGCAATTTCACCAATCGTGATGGGTTCGTCCGACTTTAATCGGGCAGTGATAACTTCAAGTCTATCTATTCGTGAGAGGGTAGATGTGCGCATAGTTATCAAAATATGCCATATAGTGTCATATTTATCCATAACCTATACCTCGTTCGGTGATATTGAATGATTACAAATTGATTGGAGGTTTTGGGTATATGGCGAAGGCAACTATTGGACGGTGTATTTTAGGTATCTTAGCCCTGTTTTTTATGGGGACTGGATTGGTTCTTATGATCAGTCCATCTGTCATGCTGACCCACACATTTATCGAACCTATTGATTCTGTGAGTGGGCTATCGAGTATTCGCTCTCTTTGGGGCGGGACAACAATCGCAATTTGGGCAATGGTTCTTCTTGGAGCGATAAGATCTAACGTGGACTATATTATGGTTGGATTTATTGCATTGATGTTGGTTCTAGTTGGCCGATTAGTAGGCTATTTTATTGATGGATCTTATCCAGAACTTATCCCTACAGTGGTCCCAACAATTGTGGCTACTGTCATTATGATAATTGCTTGCAAGCTCATGGCACATACTGTGGATGCTTAAATGTCGTTATAAGTGCAATCTAACCAAATTAAAGATAGCAAGTTCTAGTTTGCTTAATTTGCAATCTATTTTGGATAGGGGCACTTAAAAAACAAATTTTCATATTGAAGTGATTTGCATTGTAGGAAATACTGAGATGCGCAGGCAGAATATCTTAATAGGTATTCTGCCTACCCCTATTTTTACCTAATATAATCGAGATAGATATTGAGCAAAAGGGTAGTGTAGAATAAGTTGTATTTTACATGTATGTTCAAAACAAAACGGTTACCCAGGTAGTGATTGGTTAATTTAAAGAATAAATTATCTGGTTAGTATTTTATTTTTGACGCTGAAGGAATAGTAATGTCAAAAGATCCAAAGCTTGTTGCTGAGCAGCTTAGAAAACCATCTGGTACATTGGCCTCAGAAACCGCGCAACAAATGAACAAAGCGAATGAAGCAACGAATCTTGCCGCCTTAACGGCTCTCAATGTGGTAGATGGTGATTCTGTTCTAGAAATTGGTCCGGGCAATGGCAAATTTGCAGTCGACGTAATTCGTAAGGGATCTTCTGTCCGCTATACCGGTATTGATTGGTCGAGCGATATGGTGGCAACCGCAAAGGGTCTAAATTTTGAATATATAGAGTCGGGGCAAATGGACTTTTTAGTTGGTAGCTCAGAAAGCCTGCCGTTTGCCGATAAACAGTTCGATAAGGTTCTAGCCGTACACACAATATACTTTTGGGACACCCTAAAAAATCATCTAGCAGAGATCTCCAGAGTACTAGCACCTAAAGGAAAGTTATGCCTGGCTTTTGGCGATAAATCTTTTATGCAAAATCTACCGTTCACTCAATATGGATTCAGGCTGTTTGATGAGGGTGATATTTGTACCCAATTGTCTGATACTGGGTTTAAAGTTGTATCCCGCGGGAAGCACAGTGAGTATGGAGAAAGTAATACAGGGCAGCTTGTGGAGAAGAAAATTAATATAATTGTGTGTGAGCTGAATCCATAAACAATTGCCAATCTTGGGAAATTGTGTCTTTCCCAAGAACACTTTTTATTTTTACTGATTAAATAGAAGTTCTGGATTGAATTAAACCCCTATCTTCTAGTAATTACTCCCCTATCGACCGTATGTGGCTGCATATACTCAGTCATTTTTCAGAGATTACAAAACTGCGGAAGCAAACGGTTCAGGTAGCGCTAGCGTATGTTAGGGTTACTAAGAGTCCGTGGATATAGCATTGGCGCTTACATAGTCCTGCAGCTATAACGGTGCTTCAGCCGAGGAAGCTAGGGAGCCTCTGAATAACTCCGTAATGCCTCTGCGGGCCTTGAAGGCTGCAGATGTTAGGCGCAGCTCGCCGGGAATGGCCGTAGCCCTTTGCAAGAGCTGCAACGCAGCAGCTGTGGCCTTCAAGGACCGCCCTTTGGGGCTTGCAGAGCGATTCACACTCCGCGTTGCGACTTCTTGAAAGGTCTAGACATTCCTGCGAAGCCGCGCCTTGATTGTGAACCGCTCTGCATGCCAGAGGTGTCACGGAGTTATTCAGAGGCTCCCTAGAGCTACAATGATCAAGATCTAGTTATATCAATACTAGAAAGCTCCAGCTCACTCACCGGGTATCCCTTTATGCCTATGAATCTTGCGCAGAAACTTATCCAAAGCCACCTTGTGAGTGGATCAATGGAGCCTGGCAGCCCAATAGAGATAAAGATCGATCAGACGCTAGCTCAGGATGGGACGGGAACACTTATTATGTTGGAGCTTGAGGCACTTGGTTTGTCTCAAATCAAGACTGAGCTTTCAGCACAATATGTAGACCATAACCTGTTACAGACGGATTTTAAAAACGCCGACGATCATATATTCCTGCAAAGTGCCTGTCGTAAATTTGGAATTTGGTTTTCGCGGCCCGGTAATGGTGTCAGCCATCCAGTACAGATGGCTTGTTTCGATGTTCCTGGTAAGACATTACTTGGCGCCGATAGCCATACTTGTGCAGCGGGTTCTATGGGGATGCTGGCGATTGGAGCCGGTGGCCTACAGGTAGCAATGGCCATCGCAGGCGTCCCTTTTGCACTGAAAATGCCCAAAATACTCGGTGTGAAGCTCGAAGGTGAGCTGCCGCCATGGATTAGCGCTAAGAATATCATTCTGGAAATGTTACGTCGGCAGTCTGTTAAGGGCTGTGTTAACAAGATTGTTGAATATTACGGCCCCGGCCTGGATAAATTGACAGCGATGGATCGTCATGTGATTGCCAATATGGGGCAGGAAATGGGCGCTACCACCAGCGTCTTTCCTGCCGATGAAGCAGTAAGGGCTTTCCTAAAGCAGCAGCATCGTGAAAACGACTTTGTCGAAATGAAGGCCGATGAAGGTGCTGGTTATGACGAAGAAGATACTATCGATTTATCAAATCTCGAGCCGCTAATTGCTTGTCCATCAAGCCCAGACAAAGTTGTGACGGTCCGTGAAGTGGAGGGCCGTCCTATCTATCAGAGCTATATTGGCTCTTCTGCCAACCCAGGGTTGAGAGACTTTGCGATACCTGCACGCATGGTTTCAGGTCGCCGAATAGCCGATGACGTTTCCTTTGACATCAATCCAACCTCACGTCAGTTACTCGAAGAGCTCAGTCGGAGTGGAGATCTGACAAAATTGCTACAAGCGGGAGCTCGCTTGCATCAAACTGGGTGCGGTGGCTGTATCGGCATGGGGCAGGCTCCCGCCAGTGGCGGTATCAGCTTGCGCACGGTCCCACGTAACTTCCGTGGCCGCTCAGGCACCGCAGACGACCAAGTCTATTTATGCAGCCCCGAAGTGGCCACTGCCAGTGCGTTAAGAGGGGTGATCACTGACCCTCGTGACCTGGATATGGATTACCCCAGCTTCCATGAGCCGGAATATCTACCTGATATACGTCCGTTATTGCAGCCACCTCAAGAAATCCCAGTAGCAGTTGAGTTGATCAAAGGGCCAAATATCAAGCCCCTTCCTGATTTCGAAAAGCTACCGGAAGTTTTAACTGGCCCATTATTGCTGAAAGCAGGGGATAATGTTTCCACTGATGAAATATTACCTGCTGGAGCAGAAATCTTACCGCTGCGCTCAAATATCCCCGCCATCAGCCGCTATACATTCTCACGAATCGATGAATCATTCTATGATCGGGCAGTGAAGCTCAATGGAGACTGTTTTGTTGTCGGTGGTGAAAATTATGGACAAGGCTCCAGCCGTGAGCATGCGGCGGTATCTTCACGTTTTCTTGGGGTGAGGTGCATAATTGCAAAAAGTATGGCCCGTATACACCGGCGTAATCTTATTAACTTCGGTGTGCTGCCATTGCTATTTGAGAATTTTGATGATTACAATCTTCTTCAACAGGGGGTAGCTCTTGAAATTGACAATCCAATTGCACAGATAAAGTCAAGCAGTTCAATTAAGTTAATAATTAAATCATCAGGAGAATGTATTAACTTGCGGAGTGATTTGGCTAAGGACGAAATTGAAGTGTTGGAAGCAGGAGGTATGATTAATCAGGTAAGAGAAAAATACCTAAGCTCTAATAAGTAGTATGAATTTCTATAGCTGTAATTTGATAAAGTCAACGCTGGTCCCGATCGGTAGCATTACTGATACCTATGGCTTCCTTGGTTGTTGACTAATATAGTAGCTATTTCTTCCAGCTCTTTATCAAAATACTCTGCATTCCTTTCTCCCGCTTTTTTTAACTTCTTCAGGTTTTCTGGTGTCGCATTGTCCATAGATGAGTCAGCAGCGTAAAGCTTTGGTTGTATCCGGTAGTAATTTGAATTCTCTACGGTAGAAGAAATTTGCTTCATATAGTAATGAACCATTTGCGCGCTTCCATTTACGGCGATATCAATGGCGGGCCTTGCCCAATTGAGTATCCCCCAATCTTTAACCTCCTTGTATTTGTATCCTGAAAGTTGCCTGCCAGTACCCAGAGATACAATAACCATATCCTTCATCCCAGAGACCCCGCTGAATTTGATGGCTTCGGAGTAGGCGCATAAAGCAGGATCACTGGCTACCATGCCGCCATCAATTAAGACATATTTATTGTTGGATGGAGGTAGTGAAAAGATGCGTGCTGGCTCAAAATAGGTTGGTACCGCGGTGCTTCCCAGTAGAAAGTCTTTAACCAGAAAGTCTTCATTCTTTACTATGGCACAATGTTGCCTAAAAATGACTTGTTCCCGCTTTTTGATATCATAGGAAACAAAGCAGCAGGGCTTTAATAGATTACTAAGTTTCATTTTCCCAAAGAATTGCGATAAAACCCTGTCCAACTCCATGGAACAGTACTTTTCCTCCTTCAATAACTTTAACTTTTCTAGAAAAGGCCATGAGCCTGAGCCAAATACCTTCTCGCCTTCCTTAAGGTAGAGGCTGACAGCATCCTGGGCAGAAAATTTTGGTTTTCCTTGCTTGTTAGGGCAGATGTAGGCGGCACCTAATATTGCACCGGTACTTGTTCCGGCCACCAGGTCGAAGTACTCGCCTATCCTGGCGTCAGGATTGCCTGATTTCACCTTTAGCTTGTGCTCAAGGGACACCAGTATCTGGCCAGGCAAGATTCCCCGGATTCCTCCACCATCGATAGAAAGGATTCTGATAGCCATTGCCGATGCCCTCTGGCTCCGTAGATTGTACGCGACCCTAGAAACATAGCATTTGGTAACAGGGGTAATACTTCATATACCCTGAATACCAATAAAAAAGCATATAATATCAATAAGTTAGGCGCACCTATCACCATGCTGAGTTTATTAATATGGTTAAGGTAAAGAAACTAATATAAGGATTGATAGGCATGGGAATTAGCGGGTCTCTGAGCTGACGCCTAAAGCTCAACGGCTAGAGTCTCGTGGAGTTAGTCGGAACATAAAAGTAGATTCTTACGCAACGCCGATTACTGTGCACCGGTGCAGCCGTTTGAAGTCTCTATGGTATATTTGGCGACTCTTACGCTATTTTTATAAGTGATGCTTGCAATACAAACCGTATCACCTGGGTGTAGGTTCATATCGCTGCCCACATCAATCACCTTGCGATTCTTCAGCTCTACTTGATATTGGTATTTTGGTATGTGAGCGGCATTGGAGCGACCAATATAAAATTTTGATTTGATTGTACCATTTTGCTTTACAACCTTCTCGGTGTTACTGGCCAGGTTAATAACATGAAGTAACACCAGTAATAGAAGGAGAACTATTAGGCTAAATCCTTTCCACTCCCTAAAGTAAAATAATAGAATCTTGAGTGTTCTCATTGAGTATATATAAAAATAAATTATTCCTTAATTTCAGAGTCAAGTATATTTAGGAGAAAATTTGCAGTTTTACTAAAGTCCCTTTCCACATCGGGAGCAACACTTAGTCCATTCCAGCGCTGAACGGTCCTTTTTTGGCCTCCATAGGCAGCCTCAATATAAACGGTCTCCCCATCGAACCCCAAAGGGCATTTATTAGGTTCGGAGGAATCTATTTTCGTTGATAATTTTGGAGGCTTGGCACAGTACAAATCAATTAATCTATCATAACTTTCTAATTCAAAGAGGTTGAGATCCTTAAATTGGGAAACCATGTCCATGTACTGAGATAACGATAGAGGATATTTACCATTTACATCTAGTGTCCCGTCATGGCGTTGGTAAACCGTTGTTATCTTGGCTTGTCCGAATGATGGAGCAAAAACAATACGAAATCCTGCAACATACTCAGGACTTAGGCCGCATAGTAGCTGAGCATTGAATTTTTTGAGCTGATTTTTATAGCGATCTGAGTCTCCGTCGCTAGTACAATTTATACCTCCTGCAAAAACTGCTGCGGGGATAAATGTAATCAAGAGTACCAATATACGCATAAAATCTCTAAACGGTACCATTTAGCTTTTCTAGTTTTTGACTATGGGGATTGTGAGGGAATCTTATAGATCACATACTGACGCCCACGATAGTCGATACCTTCTGAAAGGTAAAGCCATCTTGATACGGCGACTTTAACGGGGGTATCCCATGCTTTATCAGATGAACCTTCGATCTTTATTTCCCCAGGAACAAGACCTCCACCTTCAGACGTCGGTTTCTCTACCAGTCTAAAGGACACGACTACGCATACGGGTAAGTTCCTGTTAGTGCCTATCGGACGCAGTGGTGCGACCTTTATTACTGGGTTGGCTTTAGATTCAGGAATGTTGAGATTTAATTTAGGGCAATTATTTACATCCCCTCTTGCTATAGAAGCCATAGAGAATAGGGTCAAAATTATAACTAATGAGTTCTTCATTTGTTGACGCCTTGAGCCTTACTAAGGTGTTATTAGATAGTATAAAAGCCAATAATAGACTTGTCTGTTGACTAATAGCATAGGTATTTGTTCTAAAATCACATAAGTGACTAGATGGTTATTTTGAGCGAAATTTCTTTAAGGCCACTGAACACCAGTTAGTAGCCTTGGCTGTTATTACAGCAATAACCTATCTTCAATTGGAGTGAATTTGCTCGCCGCATTAATTAATGCTCCAGCCGTCAATTCCGGAACACCATATACTTCAACTTTCTTGCCTCTATCTAACCTGAGCTTGTGGGCAAGAATGTCAAAGTCGCCATCTCCTGACACTAAAATCACTGTATCTACCGAGCTTGAATATTCCATAGCATCAATAGTTATGCCCACATCCCAGTCGCCCTTGGCTGAGCCGTCGGATCTTTGGGTGAAGGGCTTTAATTTCACTTCGAAACCAATCGACCTTAAGATGTTTTGAAATTCATACTGTTTTCTATCACCACGGTCGATGGCGTAAGCTATGGCTTTAACAACTTTTTTACCCCCTGTCACCTCCCGCCAAAACTTGTTGTAATCAAAGTTTCGTTTATAGATTTGTCGACATGTGTAATAAACATTTTGCACATCAACAAATATGGCAACCTTTTCCATTTGGGAATCCAGTTATTATAAAATTCTGAAATTGACAGTGAAGTTATGATCTGCCTGCACCAGGGTGGATGCATTAAGCCACTAGTTTTACATACTTAAGCGATGATTGTCAGCCAAATTTAGCGGTGAGGAACATCTCGGCAGCAAAGCCAATTTATCAGTATCTGATGAGTTGTATCGAGATATATAGTGTTGAGCAGTGGCCTTATGAAGTAGCATGTCTCGCTTATATGCACATGCTATCCCCAGATGGCCACTTTACAGTGGGTATCCTACCGTGAACGCCTTCTTTGCGGGATTCTGTGTGGATAATCAGAAAGGGAATTTTCTAGAGTAATGGATACTAAGTAGCGGATTGTTGTTCCAGCCAGTTTAAAATCACTTGATTGGTTTCTTCCGGTCTTTCCTGTTGAATCCAATGGCCGCAATTAAGGTTCACCTCATCTACATTGGGAACGAAATCTTTGATATCTGGAGACCTAGGTATCAAATCATGATCGCCGTAAATCATGAGGGTCGGCTTTTGGATAACTGGGTCTACATCTGCCAAGATATGCCAATTGCGATCCAGGTTTCTATACCAATTTATGCTACTTGTAAAACCCGTTTTTTCAAATGCGGAAAAGAATACAGCCAGTTCACTATCATTCAGCAAGGGGGCACCAAGCGGTGATACTGCTCTCGCGAGATTGATCATTACCATACCAGGCTCCGGCGGTGTAGGAGGTACGTCTTTGCGGAGCAAATTACGAAGGAACTGGGAAGCGTTCTTGTCCAACACTGCGTCCGCAACACCTGGCTGCCTGTTGAAGTGCACAAAATAATAATCGCTCCCAAGGAATTCCTCCATAAACTCGATCCAAGGTTTTTCTGTTCGGGCTTGATAGGGCAGTGCGAGGTTTATAATTTTATTTACGCGGTTTGGGTGTAATAGCGCTATTCCCCAAACGACCATTGCACCCCAATCATGACCGATGAAGGTGGCATCTTGGTATCCGTAGTGATCCAGAAGTGCAGCTAGATCGCCGGTTAATTGTTCGATGTCATAGCTGGTTACTTCCGTTGGGCAGGATGAGTTGCCATAGCCTCGCTGATTGGGAACGATAACGTGGTAGCCCGCTGCGGCGAGAGCGGGTATTTGGTGGCGCCAGGAAAAGGCATGTTCCGGCCATCCGTGGCAAAGCACAACGGGGTTTCCTGTGTTCTGCTGGCCCGCTTCAAAGACCTCCAGCTCTATGCCATTCACTGAGATAATAGTAGGTGTGGGGAAATCGGGTATTCTAGACAATTTACTTCCTCTTTTTTGGGGAGGCCTTGAGAGGTGCTGTTTACCAGCAGGCTCCACTTTCTATCCTTAGGGGTTGTTCCAACTTCAACATCCCTTTGCTGGATCGTGAGTGCATAGGCTAGAATCTAATAGTGCCAAAAACTGTCACCATTTATTAATATCTGTGTAAAATGAATGTACGTCTCCGACAAGACGCCATAGTGCGAAGCCTTCGCCGAAAGGGCACTTTGACGATTGCCGATTTAGCCGCTGAAGTTGGCGCATCCAGGCGCACAGTGCTGCGTGATATCAGCTCGTTGCGGGATGAGGGCTTTGTTATCCGTTCTGAACCTGGCCCTGGGGGCGGTCTGCAACTTGATCCGCAATCGGTTCAAACTACAGCTCGGCTCTCGGTCGCTGAGATTTTTGCGCTGCTTATTAGCGTTGCATCCGTGCGTGCAGCAGGGAGTTTGCCCTTTTCGGATCTTGCGGATGCCGGGCTGGCAAAAATAGAGAAGGCTTTACCCGTTGATAAGGTGCGTGATTTACGTAGGTTTATGGATTGCCTGTACATCGGCAAGCTTTCACCGGAGGTAGACGTATCTAATGTCGGAGAGATGTCGCCCTTACTACTGCCTACATTTGAAACGGCTTTTCTTCAGCGACTATACCTGAGCTTCCAATATCGTGATGCGAAAGGGGCAGTAACTAGCCGGGTTGTTGAACCGCAAGCTATGTTGATCTTACCACCCGTATGGTATCTGGTAGCTTGGGACCCTGCTCGCAATGACTTTCGTCATTTTCGAATGGATCGGATTAGCCAACCTGAATACCTTTTGGATAAGAAATTTCGAAGACGACATATAGTCTTCGAAGATGGCGTATCTCCTATTCGTGATAATTCCAAAGTTTCAAAATGATTGGGTTCTTGACGGTAAGTATGATTGCTCCCGCGAAAGGCCAATAATTGGTGGCAGTGTAACTCCTTAGCTTACTCGGCTCTGCCCCCAATAATTGGTCCAGGTTTTCCGCTTACAGATTTTACTTGCCTATCTTCTGTTCTCTCTGGATACGGTTATAAATTTCTTCGCGGTGGACGGCTAAAGATTTGGGGGCCTTTATTCCTACTTGTACTTGATTGCCTTTAACGTTCAATACAGTGATTGAGACATTAGCCCCAATTCTGAGGTTTTGGCCAATTCGGCGAGTCAAAATCAACATATATTATTCCCTAATGATACTCAAACCATGGGTAGCCTTTCCGCAATGGGAAAGCTGTGAAAGAAAGTTGAAGAGTGAATGCGGGGTGGGGCACGGGAACGGTAAGCATAAAAGTAGAAAAGACGGACACAACGCTGCCAGAACTTGAGAAAGTGCCTCAAGTTACTGAATGTGCTCCACTTTATTGAAGACGAGCGGGTTTCTAGCGTATCATCCATACAGCCATCTTGATAGTGAGTGTATCAATTTGGTTAGCTGGCCCCTGGTGTTGGTAGCACCTTGGGTCAGCGACTTTTACTTACTTTTAGGTCACGCTACCGTTCTCCTTTGAGGGAATAGGCAATTTATAAATTTTGAATTCGATATTTTCACAAATAACGCTGCTCAGCAGCGATTAAAATATCGAGAAATATTTACTTACCTTACGCAGTTTTGTTACTGAAAACAATCTGAATAAATTCCAATAAGATCATTTCTGCGCCTATCTTTTTAGCTGTATTTGCGGTTTTAAAATATGTTAGCTGCTGTTGGAGTTTGATATTGTTGGGCCATAGTTGGTCGAGATTGAATTGATCAAAACAACTTAAATCAATAGTCTAAATCATAAATGTTGCTTTTGATTTTTGTAAACACGTATGTGTCTTAGTTTAAGGATGGTTTTTATTTTTCTGTTTTATTTGTAAGGCTTGTTATCGCAAAAAATATAGTTGTGAATTAAGATTAACGAAATTTCATAAGTAGAGGCAATCTAACTCTTCGTTAGGTTACAGTGCGGTAGGATGTGGAGTGGGTGCTTCAGCTGTTGAGTTAAAAGTTATAATCTAGACAGTATTGAAACTTATAAACATTTAAAATATAGACGGTATGAGTACACAAGATATAGAAAGCCGGCTTCTGGGCATCAAACAACAACTTAAACGGCTGAGTGGTTTGGATAAGGATTGTTCTCTCTTTGGTGCAGAGCGCTGGAAATATAACTTCCGTCGGTTTTCGGAGGAAGAAGTTAACGGTATCGAGAAACAGTACAACATTTCTTTACCGCAGGAGTTTCGAGCCTTTCTTCTTGAGATTGGTTTTGGGGCTGCGGATTCTTATGGTGCTAACGTAGAGGGTCTTCCGTACTACTACCAGGATGACGAAGATGAATATCCGATGTCAGCAGGCACCATTGATATTGCAGAAATAGGCTGTGGTATTGAATTTATGTTAGTTATTAACGGTGCTCATCGTGGGGAAGTATGGGTTACTCAGAGTTACCGGGAGCCACAGCCTTGGTCTAGTAGCTATCTTAACTGGTATGAAGACTGGCTGGCTAAAAGCATCGAGAGCTTAGAAGTACCGCAAAACCCTCCTAAGGGCTGACTACCACAGCTTTCCTCAAAATACTCCTGGTAGCTAGCAGGATACACATTGTTCTACGACAACCCCTCTGCTTCTCCCTTGCATTGAGTTGAGCGGTGTAGCCTATGTACTACTCACCGGTGTTCCCTCACCTTAAGCTTTGTTAATCATTTTTTAATCAAAAAATAGATCACTGATCGTTTCTTATACAGTCTATGGCTTGTCCCAGCACTTTATACGACTGGGTTGCCAATACACAGGAAGTGTATATCTGCGGCTATGGCGTAAACGGTGATTACCCTCGTACCAAACTCCTTGATAACACTGGTAATTTCGCGTGCAGAAGGGCGATATGGGCGGAGTGGGCTCTGGACTGGCGGCAATAGTGACTTGACAGTTCCTGAACCTCTTACCGTATACTGTATGCATGTACAGTATCTTGAGTAGAGGTAGCAATGGGAGCCAGAAATATCACTATTGACGGGGAGCCGATCCGGATCTGCCGTTACCGATCGGGTTATAACAACCGGGCAATGTACGCTATCTGTATCCTTAACTATACAAAATACGTGCGCAGCTTTTCGGTATCAGTAGAGATGAATCTACGCGAGGAGTTAGAGCTGACCCTGGCGCAAATGCGAGGAGTTGAGCGAAGTATAAATTGGATGGAAGTATCAGCTTAGGAATGTAAGGACTTAAGCTGTTTTTATGGATAAGGAGCAAATTATGGGAAGAAAAATCAATCGGTTCGCAATTTTTGCAGAGCGGGTCCATTTAATGAATGGTGGTGCAAAAAGCTTTAGGGATTCTGCACCAACAGAGGAAGCCGCAAAGGAACTGGCAGGAGAAATTGCTAAATCTGAAAAAGCACTGTTTTATTCCTGGCTACAAATTCTCGATATAATGACTGGGAGTTATACAGAATACTCAATCAAGAGGGGTGGGGTATTGGAAGAAAGGGAGTGTCCCGAATAATAGGGGGCCTGGTAACTAAGGTAGACTTAATGAACGAAGACAGAGGGTAGAAAAAGTAAGTAATAGTTACATGTATAGCGTGAGTAATTTAAAGTTCAGGTTAAGGCAGGTTGTGGTTTGATAATCTACCGAGTGACCAGAGCTATTTACAGGGGTAAAGTTGAATGGCTCTGGCTACGGCACAGTTAGAAAAACTCCAAGCTGAAATTGATTAAAATCAATTTCTGAAAAATATCATTAAAATAAAGTCCCTTTGTACATAATCAGGCTCAGTAGTGGTAGAGTCTAGTTCTAACAGAAATAGAACGCTGGCGGTCAGTACCTAACTTATCCATCTACTCAATTTACGAATGAACCGATGGTTATTAGCAACTAACTGGATGGTAAGCACACATAGTTAACTTCACTCTCGACTTTCTTAGCCCAGGAAGTTTCAATCCAATAGTTTTCTTAAGCAGAAAAGGCATGACAGCGATAAAGTTGTGCCGTTGGCAGTATTTATAGGGAGCCTCAAAATGGCAAATCGTTCTTATCTTTATAGTCTTAGTAATCAACCTAAATCCTTTTCAGACCGCCCCGAGACTATTTCAGGCTTGTCTGAATGGCCATATAGTATTCCCTTCACTTACCGTGTACTAATGTCCGGGAATCCCAAACTGTGCGCGTCACTGGTCTCGGATGGCTTTGAGGACGATTCACCTGATGATAAAACTCAACTTTATGCTATTAGTAGTGACTTTGAGGCAGGATTTGAGCGGTTAAAGAAATTTGTTGAAGTTCTGCGAGTTATTAGCAAAGACATTACGGATCTGCCGGATTCAATGCTAAATGAAACGTTAGAATTCCTTCAAGAGCATAAGGATAGGCATCTACTGCTTGAGACTATCGAGCTGGACTGTATGGATGACTCTGAAGAGTCAGTTCTGCGTGGCTACGTTGAATCCGAAATTATGGCTTGCTGTGAAGCTGGAGCAGCTATTGATGCACTTCCTGAAGACCCAGAGGCATCAGCTGATATTGTAAAGAGTGCAGCAGAAAACAATTCAGAATCTGTTTTAAGTCCATTTTATGGGCTCCAGTTCAATGATAAATTTGACAACGTTGAGAGTGAGCCTCCGATGGGTTTGTATTGGAGTGATATCCTTTATTACGATTTAGAGAGCAAAAAGGAATTTGAAGAGTCTCTTGAATAATTGAATGTCGAAATTATTATTTCCACTTAAAGAAATGCTGGGCTAGTTTTAGAGGCTTCTGTGTCTTTCCCAATGTATTGAATTGGTTCAGCACTTTATTTTTGTCGATATGGTTTATGATGTTGGGATGATTACTTGATAGTGCTTATGAGATGGTATCAAAAACGTACTTTCCAGTATTCCATATAAAACTCAGCCTGATTTCCATTTAAGGTGTAAACACAGTCTAATCGTGTAAGAATAAAGAAACAAATAGCGATTTCTAGCTTCCCTGCTCGAATATCATTTTAAATCTATCGGCTCCGGATCGGCTAGATATTAAAGTGGTTTTCTGTTCATCATCAATAATCACTGTCAATTTTCCGTTTAAGTAACGCTGAATTTCCGAGACTCTGTCCAGGTTAATCAGGTAGCTGCGGTGTAGGCGTAGAAATTGATCTGGGTTAAGCTTTTGCTCCAGTTGATCTAGGCCCATTTGTAAGGGTTTGATGCCTTTCACTGTATGAGCAATAATTGAACCTTGTTCAGACTTAATATAAGAAATATCGTTCAGATCAATAAAGGTCATGCGATCATCGCACTTACTTACGAGGCGCTTTAGTGCTATCGAATCATCCCCTACCCGAGTACTGTTATGAATAAGTTTGATTCGCTTCTCCGCTTTTTCGATGGCAGCTTTTAAGCGTTGCAATGGGAAGGATTTAAGCAAGTAATCGATTGTATCGTGGTTAAAAGCATCAATAGCAAACTTAGAATACGCTGTTGTGAAAATAATATAGGGTTGGTAAGTTAGGGCATCTAGTACATCCAATCCACTAAGATGAGGCATTTCAATGTCCATCAGTAGTAGTTGTGGTTGATGCTCCTCAATCAATGTTAATGCTTCCAGTCCAGATTTTGCTTCTGCAACCAATTCAATAGAGTTAATAGTCGCCAGCTGAGCTTTTAATTTATTCCTTGCCGGTGCTTCATCTTCGGCAATAATGACCCTTAAATTCATACAGACATCTCAACTTTAACGTGGGCACCGCTTTGATTGCTTAGAGTAAGTTTTCCATTTGGTCGTAGCTCAATGCGCTGGCGCAAATTATGAATTCCGGTTCCCTGTGAGTGGATAAAACTAAGAACGCTTTCCTGAAATCCATATCCGTTATCTGCGACTTCAATAATTACCTTGTCATTCTTTAAGTAGATACGACATTGAATATGTAAGTTTTCTATTGTACGACAATGTTTGAAGCAATTCTCAAAAATTGGCTGTAATAATAGGGGAGGGATAGAGATATCACTGGCTCTTGGGTCTACCGTAATCTCTACTTTCAAATTATCACCAAAACGTACTTTTTCTATTTCTAAATACTTATTAATCAGTTCAATTTCTTCTTTGATTGTAGTTTCTTCTAGCTCGCCAGTGTCGAGAGAATGTCTCAAAATATCTGCTAGTTTATGTAAAACTTCATCAGCAAGGTTTGGATCGCTATGAATATAGGAGGAGATAGCATTAAGACTGTTAAACATAAAGTGTGGATTTAGCTGATAACGTAATGTTTGTAATTTTGCTTTCTGCATGGCGAGCTTTTGCTCAGAGACTTTATGGCGGTATTCCAGCATGGCGTAAGAACAGTATAAACAGGTAGCCCACATTAGCCCATTAAAGATAATGCCCATTCCCATATTCAAGCCGCCTTCGACATTAAAGGCGTACTCTATAAACCAGCTAACGCACTGATTGCCAATAGTCATATGAACTACCAGGATCATCCACTCGATTAACAATGAATGATATCCTCTGCGTCTAAGGCGCAATACAATGAGAGCTGTGGACCAGGTGGGTAGCCAATAAAAGAAAACAAACCATATCGGAGCACCAGTGAGAGCATTGCTGACCGAGCTTATATCTCCTGATTCAAAAAAAACAAATACGCAAGCTATATCTAGTAATAGAACGACGACAAATGATTTCGCAAAGAAAGGATGCTTAAGATCTTTTAGTATTGACATAAAATATTGATGAGCAATAGCTATCATAGCTTATTCTGTATTGGCCAATTATATTGGTATTAAATAAGATAAGATAGTTTTAATTCAAGCCCGCTTGATATGTTTGCTTATTAGCTAAAGTTGAGTATCAGCACCCATAAATTACAATTTAAATGGGTGCTGACACTATGAAGTTCTTTTATATTCTATGGCCTTTCTTCTCCGATGAAGATTCACAACTAGAACCAATGGGGGGAGTGGCGTAACTCTTCTCGATAAGCTGTTTTCTCTCTACCGCCACACCTGCAAGATAGATCTTTTCTGGGTTTGTAATTGCTTGTATGTTCTCAATAGGATTTTTGTTTAGCAGAATAAAATCAGCACGTTTTCCCGGGGATATTGACCCTATATCGTCACTTGCATTCAAAGCTTTTGCAGCAACCTGTGTTGTGGCGAGTAAGATTTGCTGGTTGGATAGGCCCGCTTTTTGCAAGGCTAATATCTCGCTTATTAAACCCAGTCCGTGGGGCGAGTAAGGGACCCCAGAATCAGAGCCGGTGCCAATTTTAATGCCAGCTTTAGCAAGCTCGACCACATTATTATATGCGATAGCTTTTTTCTGCCACGCTAGTTTTCTGCTGCCGATTGGTGCCTGGACTTCATTAAACAGGCAGGCTTTCATTTTCGGATGTATAGGCGCCAAGTCTAATTGAGTGATAGATTGATTTTCATGTTCGTCAGCCTGATTATGAAGCACCGATAGAGTGGGTATATAAGTAACCTCGTTTTGTAGCATGAGCTTTATAAATTCATTGTCCACTGGTTCAAAATTAATACCGTGGGCTAAAGCAGTAGCCCCGGCCTTGATTGCTCGTTTCCCATCTTCCAGGGTAGTGACATGAACAAAAAACGGTAAGTCGGCGCTTTGGGAGCGTTTTCCAATCTCATTGAGTACATCATCTGAGAGCGGGACGGCAGTACCATTCTTCGTCTCTATGATGGCTTTGGTCAATTTTGGCTGGTAACTTAAGTGTGCATCCCAGCTCGCACTGATTTGCTCGATACTGTCAATCTCATGAACTTTCACTCCGAATTGGGTACCGTGACCTCTAGGGTTGGTGAAGGCGGGTCCGGAGGCAAATACTAGTGGAGCCAAATCGTTCAACTGGGATATAGATTGCATCATCTCGCTCGACATCAGAAGGTCAGTGACAGCGGTAACGCCATAATAGAGTTGATTGTTTAAGTTGGTTTCTAGCGGCAGATGCTGATAATTCTTATAAGTTGACCCGGATGCACTTAAGTGCACATGTAAATCGATCAAACCCGGTATCGCATATTTACCCTGTGCGTCGTGGGTATTCTCGGCAGGTAGGGCTGTCCTGGTCATTGGAGTGATTCTGGCTATGCGGTCATCTTGAATGTAAATACGGCTTTTCTCGCTAAAACCTTCCGCACCGCTGGTTAATATTTGTACATTGTCGATTCTCAAATCGTAGTCACTCTTTTTGGTTTCGAGGGCGAAGCTATTACTTGAGGCTAATAGTAAACAGGAGGCAATGGCTGTAACTTTCATAAGAGTTTTTTTCCTATTGAGTTTTGACCTAGCTTATAGCGACAGTAATCTCGGTGTTTAAAAAAGTGACGAATCGACATATTCGTAGACGAACGAACAGTTTAAGCCTGTGAGTGGTGTGGCATTGAAGTGAGTTGTGGTGTCTGCTCCTGGCTTGTCAGGGCTAGCCTTGACTATGGAGGACAGCTCAAAGCGGTCTTTTTATTGAGATAAAGGACGGCAGGCTTGTAATTGCTTGTTGTGGTATAAGTTGCTGCATCTTGAGAAATCTGCCAGCTGGCTTTTGCCGCCCCAATTGAGACGATGTCCATATCTTTTACCCGGCCCCATATTTTTGCCATCTTTATGTACTCAAGTAAGTGCAGTGGCCACTCATGAGATTTGCGCGCTGCGTGGAATAGGCATTGGTTACCCCCTATTTGGCTGGCCATTTATGCAGAGTTTGATTCAGCGTTTTATGCGGTATCAATATGGATTGTCTTTGAAGCTGCTACTTTTGTGGGTGCCCAGAATTGTTGGGATAAAGGCTTGAGATGGTAGTAGTACTAGTCAGCTCAACACTAAGCTGGTTTGTAGAGCTTCTATTTTCAATTCTTGAATAATGAGTATTGGTACTATTAAGCCTGTTTACTCACTCTACACCATACATCGTAGAAGCCTACTGATTGCATATAATCTGATATTTCATATTCGAGATCAGGTAACATTTCAAGATTGCCTGCGCTGCTCATTATCTCTATTTCGTTTTCCTGGTCATCATGAATAGAATCAACAACCCGCCAAATAAAGAGAGAAAACTCTTCTGCTTCACTAGTGCTATTTACCCCTTCCTTAAGTCTTCAATGTGAGCATATCTTTTAAATTCAATCATAAATAACCAGCACTTTTTTGGTTTTAGTAAAACTATTAATAAAAAATAGACTTATGTAGTTGCTCCCCAATTTGTCTGACGGATAATATGCTCATTCTAGACGCGCGCAAGATAGCTAAGATCTATTGGTGATCATTACCAATGAGCAATGATTTCACACTTTGTGAACTTGCTTCAAGAAATTTTTTGGTTGACAAAGAATCCCCTAAAAATACTATTTTTTTCACATTTGTTAATTACCTAGCAATGTGAAAGTTACCCCATTTACTCTAATTACGTGAACTATATATGATCTCGTGCAAGATTTGCCTGCATGAGTTCACTGCGGGCTATAAGCAGTATTCAATGAGGTAAGAATTATGTGTACACAGGGGAAGTCCTACAGTTGCCTATTAGTGCTAGCTTTTATGGGCTACTTTGCTTCGCCTCCTGCGTGGTCTCATGTACGCTGGTTTGTAGAAAACGGTAGTAATTCAGTTGAGTTTGAGTGGAGTTGGATATATGCGTTAGTTCTTTTGGGGGGCTTTCTATACTGTATGGTGAATAGATCCTTACAGCCGCTTGAAACAGTAGCTGTTCACAGAGCATCTAATAAATTTCCCTACCTCTGGTCCGACATTGGTCGTCACAAAATTTGGCATATCACGTCTGCACTGATTGGGTTAACCTTTGTTTTTAATTATTTTTTAGGGGTATTACTGGCCCCTAACCTGGAGTTCTCTCCAGAGCAAAGTCTTGTTAATGAGTTTCAATTAGTAATTGGTATAGCGCTAATTGTAGATGTCAGCCTGAGAAGCTCCGGGTATCTAATCTTCGCGCTCTTGCTCTCAATAATGGCTACTTATCCATTCTCAATCTGGATTGATTATGGCTTTGAATTTTTAGGGCTTTCACTAGCATTTATATTGTACCAAAAGCCAGATCTTGGACTGCTTGCTTTACGCTGCGGGCTAGGCCTTCAGCTTATGACTCTGGCAGTTCACAATAAGTGGCTAAACCCTCACTTGGGTCTTGAATTTCTGCAGCACTATCATTGGAACTTTATGTCTAATCTGGGGTGGCATTCTTTCTCCGATTTGACCTTCGTTTTTTCTGCTGGAATGGCTGAGTTCTGCTTTGGGTTGGTTATCTTGTTGGGCTGGTCAACGCGGTTAGCAACTCTTACGGTATTAAGTTTCTTTCTATTAACTGCATCGATTCTCGGTATTCATGAATTGATAGGGCATTTACCAATACTTGGGGCCGGAATTCTACTGGTTGTATTTGGTGGGGGAGACTTTGAATTCAAATATACTAGAGTATCTTAAAGCCCAGTGTTTTTAACACTAAGAAATATTCAGTGCTTGTTATTTACAAGGGGGTTTTATCCCTTTATGTGGGCGTAATTGATCTGCTAATAGAGATCTAAAACCTCCATAGAATTGCTGGGCATCTCATCTATGAACTGGATGTTTTTCAACTGAAATTTTAAAGGTTTCTTTTTATAGATTAGTGGGGTAAGTGGAGGCTGCAGAGCGGAGCTAATTCTCCGCTCAATAAATACTGGGTACATGGTGTTCGATATTTCCTATAATCCGCGCCTGGCTGATCTACTCCTTTCGGTAGTTTGAATCTCGCTCTTTTATTCAGGATATGAATATAAATTCAGAGCATTTACTTGTAAATCAAATAGAATGAGTTACCAGATGGGGAGCTAGTTCCCTAAGTTGGATCATACTCCAAATTATGGGGTCATAAATTGTTCCTGGTAACCCAATTTATATACTAGCTGTAAATAATTTACTAACTAGATCGATCAGGCTTTATATTTTATGTCGATATAGTTAAAACTCTAATTTTGCTACATGCATATTGGTTCTAATATTGGCGCCCTTACTACCAAGGTTGTTTCCTGACTTATACTTCATATTTCTAGGGTCTGTAACAACTGAAGAGGCTCCTCCATCTTTCATTGCTTGATGTAAATCTTTCTGAGGAATTTTTGGGTTTATATTGGAGCTATATACATGGAGATTTACTTCACTATTTATACCAAAGTGCCTGCAGGCCTCCATGATAGCCTCAGTTGTTGCTCTATATAAATCTTTATTCAGCTGGACCAAGAAGTTGAGTTCAAGACCGGCTTCTCCTTCGGCATTCAGATTTTTCACATATATATTACTAAGAATATCCCTAGGCTCAATCATATAGAATTGGGAGGCTACTGTTACTGCGTCAATTATATGGTTTGAATTAGTGCCATCTATACCAAAAACCCAGATTTCATTGTCAATTAAAGCTGCCTCTTTAATGCTGGTCTTTAGGCGGGGATAGAATGGCGATACACTGACTGCATATTTGGTTTTCCAAACTGACAGTGAATCAAAAGCAGTACGAAGAACATATTGATGTTCTTGTACTCCGTTTAAAATAAGTGTTGCATCGGTTTTAAATTTTTTGTCCTGACTTCCTTCGGCTATTGTCATGGCTCCCTTTGTCACAATTAATCCTCCATTGATAGCTCTGACGAAAAACAACCGAATGCGATCTCTCCCGTTTGGAGGGCTTCCTCATAAGATTCCTTGGTCTCAAAGTCTTCATCGGCTTCGGTTTCCCACTGCTGACTATCATATGTAGTCACGTTGGAAACCTCCTCAACTAGCATGAAGTCCTCTTCAAGTGCGGCGGTTAATCTAGCTACAGCACTTTCTTTAGATTCGTCTGGAACTATAGATCTTCCAAAGTAGAAGGTACTACCATCTTGAGGTAGCGAGCTTTGTGGTAAAACTCTTACTTTAGTATCAACCACCCAGAAAATAGACATATACATCCCTCTTGATGTTACTGGTTTGGAATTAAAAAACCAAATGGTGCTGGAATTATCTAGTGATGTTATAAATAATTCAATAACATTCACTTTCATATGAATTTCTGGAAATCAATATTTTTCTAATATGATAATGTTTCAACTATCCGGGTAGAATCTTAGAGGTTCATTAGGTAAACCAGTCCGATAACAAATGGACTTAGGTGTCTGCAGTTTAATGAGTAGTCACTACCATATAGCGCTTTATGTGAACACCAAATCTGCAAATAGGCAATCTCCTTCAGGGGTAATTACTCCTGGTAAAATCTATTTAAAGCTTCCAGTTTTTCCCAGTGTTAGCCTCGAGGCAATACCCTTGATCACTGTGAAGTAAAAGTGCTACAAGAAGTCATCTCCCTATGGCGGGAGCGTTTAATAGATATCAGCTGGTTTATGAGCTGTTCAAACGAATCTATCACTCGCCAAGCTAATGCTTAAGACTACTGTGCTGGCGTTTTGGAGGGGGGGCGTTTTAAGCCCTAAGCTTTACTTGATGTGCCTGTATGGCTTATGCAGATCTCAGCTCAATCTGTGGCAGTATCGTCAAGACGCATGAGGAGCCTGTCCACACTTCGATTCAGTCCGGTAGTCTTAGGTAATAATCCCAAAATCTGTTCCATTTGACGGTGGTGAGTATTTGAACATACCGAAAGGGGTGCTTTTCCAGCTGAATCACTATTTGGAACTGGTGGGCTGGAGCAGGCGGTATTTAAGCTCTTGAAAACGAGGCCGCATTACCGAAAACATGCCCCTATCACTCTGGCTCAAAAAAATAACCTATTTGTAGTCATTGACTAGTTGCCCATCAGATGACTCCTTGAATTGAGGATGTTCGTCATCGATTTCGTAAAAATCACACTTTTCGCCGGTGAAAATATGCCCCATAGTTTTCAACCCGGTTGGGCCATCCAGTGATCCTGCAATAATTCCAGTTGCATCGAGATTAAATGGTTCCCAGAATAGGCTTGAACCACATTGCTGGCAGAAGCCTCTGCGGGCTACTTCTGATGTTTTATACCACGCCAGCCCGTCATCTTTTGTTATTTTAATGTTGACCTTGCGAGCTTTGGTATGCGGGCCGAAACTTCCATGTAGTTTTTGACACATACTACAATGACAGTTAACTACGTTGCGTAGTGGCCCTTTAACCTCATATCGCACAGCTCCACACAAGCAGCCACCGGAAGTGATTTTATTCTTGCTATTCATATAATGGCCTGTAGAAGCAAATGTTCACTTAAAAATAAGAATCTAAATTAAGAATGCCTTTTTATCATCTATAAGATTTTTTGTTTAAATTATAAATGCTAGTCTAATTAAGTGATGTAAACATAAATATTGATAGCTTGGCTAGTTATTTATCAGTTCTTTGTCGATATAAGTTACGAGATGGTAGTGGTTTGTTACTTGATCGCTTGCCATTTTTCATACTGTTACCGTTGCACTATGCAGGCAATGGCGTATAAGCCATTTATTTGCACGGTGTTATCGCACAGGGTAGGACTCCCAGCGCTCGACCGTGAGGATTTAGCATGGCAGCAAAGTGACTCAGTACGGCAGAGAGTGGACGCACACGCAGAGTGGAGCCGGGAAACTCACGGGGATATTCGGGAAAATTCACTATGTAGGACTATTCAGGCTGCGGAATTGCAAAGCAGCTGTGACAACGAGTACCGACAAGTTAAAGAGCATTCGATAGAGGAAATTGCTGGCGTAAAAATTATTGAAGCACTTGGAGCTTTACGTTTCTTATCTGCTGGCGGCCTGAACTTATCCGCGCTGGATAATCTAAATATTACAACAGCCAGTGATATTAATATTTCAGCGGGCCGCGACTTAAAGGAACAAATCGGAAATATTCGCGAATCAGTGGCCAAGGTTCGCCAAACCATCAAAGTAAAAGATGGTGGCAAGGTTTGGTTAGGTAGTGAATCTTTAAATGTGCTGAAAGTGCTAGAGGATTTAATAGGCGTAGTGTCTGCACTGGCCGCCACCCTGGCGACTCACTCGCACCCAGGGAGTGGGCAAAAGCCAACCCAAGAGGCGGCAATTAGTGGGCACAAAAGCAGTGCGGATACTTTGAAATCTCAGCTTAGCGCGGTGCGGGCTTAAGCTGGTTATACACTTAAAAGGAGAGAAGTTATGAATAATAGAGTAAACAGGTACGCCATTTTCGCGGAGCGGGTTCACTTGATGAATGGCGGAGCTAAGAGCTTTAGAGACTCTGCGCCAACTCAAGAGGTGGCAAAAGAGCTGGCAGAGAAAATTGCTAAATCTGAAAAAGCGCTGTTTTATTCTTGGCTGCAAATTCTGGATATTGTGACAGGGAAGTTTACAGAGTATTCGATTGAGAGGGGCGGGGTATTGGTGGAAAGAGAACGTACGTGCTAGTAATAAGATGCCACGCTCAGCGAATAAGTATGGACGTGATAGAAATCCAGTCTACGCTGGATTTCTATGCTGAACTTAGGAGTATAAAAGCTTTCTTCTGCTAAATTTTTATGTGATTTTTAATGGCGCCAATGAGTTGGTGCGATTACTATGCTTGATCTTTCATGTAATCAAGAATTGTATCTTCTGGAAGCCTATATAGTAAGGATCTTTTAATATCTCCCTTATATCCAGTTGCTTTGATGATAATCTTTTTCAAGGTGCTGAACTCTCTCTCTTTTCTTCGGGGATCAATCATTATCTGGCTTATTAAATTGTGAGGGTTTATTTTGTACCTGTAAATTTCCCCCGGTTTTTCAGTTTCCCAGTTTTGGTATAAAAGTCTAACTTCATTTTCGTGTTCGAAAGCTTTTCGCTTTAAGAGCAAACTTCCAAATATTTTTCCGACCTCTATTCCATTACCGGAAAATGTAGAGTTTGCTCTTTCCATTAATTTATCTTCGCTTAAATATTCAACTTTTCCAATGCAGCATGTCATATCTTTTGGCCATTTACTACTCTGTGCATCATGCAGGCTGCTTATTAAGTCGCGAACTTTCACCCTAATTCTTATGCCGTCCTTGTTGGGGGAGTAAATTCTCCACATTGCGTCAGATGAACTAGCAAGAGTCCAGCATTGCCCGAATATATAATTGTGAAGATCAAACTCTTTTATCTCGCCTGTTTCTTGCTTAACTTTTCTCTTTAGTATGAAGTTTTCGAATGTGTCATCCCAAAGTTCAGGTTTTACAAGTGTGTTTTCATTCGTTGCAAAAAGTTCCAGAAGTCTTTCTAGAGAGATTATTCTGTATATATATTTATCAAGATCTATTTCTTTTAGGTAGGGAGACATAACCATGTTGATCCAATGTTTACGCGGGGCAGCTTTCAGTATGTGTTTCTGATGGTCTTAAAGTTTCACTTTTTTTATCTGTGGGGTTGATGGGATTTGCGTTTAACGCAAGATCTCGCCTTGCTGAATCTAATAATAATCTGTAGGCTTTTTTTACGGCTTCAGCTTTGTGCGATATTGAAATCTCTTCGCTATGATATGAATTAATATCATCAAAGGAAGTTCGACCGTTTTTCACATCATTTTGATATTGTTTAAATGATTCTCGACTACGAATATTTTCTGCATTGCGAAGGTTTTCGATGTGCTGGGTTATTTCATCATCTAAAAATAAGTTGCCTTTTTTTAAGGTAAGTGTCCATAGTTTTTCTTCTAGAGGTTCAACCTCTCTTGAAATGTACTCCTTCGTATCGTTCATAATGCTATTTCTATCTGATTGATATCGATCCCAGTCTTCATCATCAAGATTTCCAATCACATTCATGATTTTGTTCGCCTTGAGGCATTTTTCATGAAGTTCAACAAGTATGTCTAGTATGGGAAGGTATAAATCTCTTTTGAACTCCCATTTTTGTTGTTCAACCCACATTTCTTTGGATAGTTTGCTTCTTACTTCTTCAGCTGCTTGGGTGTGCGATCTAATTTGTTTAGTGGTTTCATCTAGTGACTCATTAAGTTTACGCATTTTTCCAGCCGCTTTAAGATAGGCCCCACAATAAGCAGAGATACCACTGCAGATTGCAGTTAGTAGTAATGGCACCCAGGTTATAATTTCAGCGAGCATAGCTCTTACCTCACTTGTGAATATTTTTATCAATTTTTGTAAATGCTAGATATTTTTTATTTTTAGGGTCTAGCAGTTGAAGGTCAATCGTGACCGTTGATTCGTCAATGCGTAATACGGCTGTAGAAAAAGGTGAAGGGTAGAGACTGTAAGTGGCTCCATCCCAAAGACATTTAGCTTTTATTCTTCTTTCTTCAATGGAGTTGGTGGCGACGAGTTGATTCAGCGTTGCTTCACTTACTCTAATGTCGCAAAGGCGGCTTGTTGATTCACCAACAACAACCAGGATGCCATTATCGCCTTCCTTGATTTCTACAATTTTTAGCCGGCTTGGATCAACTTCTATCAGGTTGTCTGCCGTTGGATGGATTTCATTTTCCTTCATTGCGTCCTGGCAGCCAGTCAAAGCTATCAAGCACACCCCAGCCCTTAAAAACCCCGTAAAAATTCGCATTACCAGCTCCCTCTGATTATTTGTGATCAATAATTGTGCAGCAAAAAGGGGCGTCGGTCACTCCTCCCCACGCCTGCCGATTTTGGGCGCTGTTTTGGTTGATGAAATGAGACTAGCGGCCCTGGCCTGAGCTGGTGCGGGGTTTGGGTAAGAATTGGATTTCACACTTTGAAGAGTTGCGAAGAGAAGTGAAAGGATATTGCACAGCCGGATGGCTTACGGGGTAGCAAAGTGTCAACGTGATTTTGCGTTGACACTTTGTTGACACTTTGGCGTTAAAACCAACAAAAGAGTCGTTTACAAAGTTGCCTGTGCAGAAATGAAAAACCCGCGAGAGCTAGGGCTGACGCGGGTTTGAGAGATGGTACCAGAGGCCGGACTCGAACCGGCACGCTTTTAAGGGCGGGGGATTTTGAACCCCCTAAAACTCAACATATAGAGGTAGATAGGAACATATATCGGGCTTTTCCGGGGCATTTCTGCCCTGTTGAAGGTAGTTCATTCACCTTTATGTGGACACTTTGTGGTCATTAGAGATTGGCTAGAGGATTCCTGGTAACAGCGTCTGCCAGATGCTCTGGGGCGAGTTTTGCGTATCGCTCAGTCATGGCCAGGCTTTGATGGCCTAAGATCAGCTTCAACTGAAGAATGTTGCCACTGTTCATCATGTAATGGCTAGCAAAAGTGTGGCGTAGTACATGGGTCATTTGACCATCGGGGAGTTGGATGCCTGCACGTTGAATTGCCCCTTTGAAGGCGTCATGGCAAGACTTGCTGAATAAGCGGCCTGTTCTTGGTTTCCCCTTACGCAGTTCGGCTTCTAGATCAACACTGATAGGTACTGCACGGGCTTTGCTGTTTTTAGTCCTTGTGAAGTGCACCTTCCCCTGAATCACTTGCTCTGCCCTTAAGTTTTCTGCCTCCCCCCAACGTGAACCGGTGGCGAGACATAACTTTGCAACCATCAGCACGTCTGGATTCTTGGAGTTTTCAAGCTCTACTAATAGGATTCTGATTTGACTACTTTCCAAGAAGATCAATTCCTTCTCATCCAGGCGGATTTTGGGAAGGTCTTTCATTGGGTTAGGGAGAGCCCAGTTACGAAGCTTTGCGAGCGTGCCAAACACGGCGGAAAGGTAGGCTTGCTCGTGATTTAAGTTGTTTGGAGAAACAAGAGTGTCCCGGCTTTTTAGCTTCTCGCTCAGTCGCTGTTTTCGATAGCGTAGAAAGTCTTCACCTGTGAAAGTTCGAGCCAATGGATTGCCAAGACGTTTACAGATCGCATCCAGTTTGACCTTTCTTTTCGGACCGTCTTTTAGTGTGTGGCCATGAAGAGAATACCAATCATCAATTAAGTCCTGGAGTCGACGGCTTTCCTTGATTGGAGGTTTCCAGTCGCCTTTGAGGCCAAGCGCCATCTGCTCTTTCTCAAATGCCTCGGCCTCGCGCTTGGTGGGAAATATTCTTCTAACACGAGGGCCCCTACGGCCTTCGGGCCTAATGTCTACTTTCCATCCTGTAGGGCATTTCTTCGCCATCCCTCAATCCCTGCTACCCAAACAAACTACTTAATCTTATCGTGGATGTAATAACCGGGAGGAATTTGCCCGGCCGCTATCTTGGCTGCTGCCAACTGACACAATGGCTCCGGACTCTTTCTCAGGTCCTCCACTACGATGTCTCCCTCATAGGTTATCCATGGCATAAATTCAGGGAATTTTTGTCCAATCTTGGCAAATTCATCTTCCGCCATACGGGCTTTTTGTTGCTCGACATTTCTCAGTCGTATCCATGGTATGTCTAGCAAGTCGGAAAATTGGTCTCGTGTAAGCCCCATTAGCTCTCGCATTCCTTGTAGACGTTGCCCTGCGCGTAATTTCATCGCTGCCGGTGACATTGCTATTTAATCTTTTCTTCTACGTAAAACCCGCGTGGAATTTGTCCAGCTTCGATTTTGGCTGCCATTAAGCGACACAATTCTTCCTTACTTGCAGTTAGTTCAGAAATGACAATATTCCCTTCATAAGTGAGGTAAGGAATTAATTCGGGAAACATCTTCCCTACTTGTTCATATTCGAACTCGGCCATTTTGGCTCGCTTTTGCTCTACATTGCGGAGTCTCACGTAATCAAAACCAAGTAATTCTGCAAACTCATCGCGAGTTAACCCCATTAATTCTCGAATTACCCTTAATCGGTCTCCAGCCCGGAGTTTCAGCATTTAACAGCCCCTTATTAGTCACTCAACAATCCAATCATTGGGTGCACGCTCAAATGTGCTCATTTGCCTGCCTTTATACATGCCCACGGTCAGTAAATCCACTTCGACTGATCAATAAACATACGCTAATAAACCATTTAGTCCATAACAGCCTATTACGTGGGTGAAAAAGGTTGATTGATGACTACATGTGTGTTTTTATCGACAGCAAGTAACAAATAGTGTTAATTTGTTCATTCAGGTTGTTACTAACATGGAGCACACGACAATGAATCAAAGCCACCTTCAATCCGACCTATCCAAAGTACCCACCGCACTTCCCGTCCAGCTGGCCAGCCCAGTAATGACCCGTGAGAAGTTCGCTTCTATGTCCGGCCTTCGTGAAGGGCAGATACGCGGCCAGATAGAGCGCGGCCATCTGCCGGTTTTCCACGTTGGGCGCCTTGCCCTGGTTAATGTCGCTTTACTCACCTGGAATGAAATTCACCTTATTCCCTGCCCAATCATGACCAAAGACGCATTTGCCAAAGCGACGGGCCTTCGCGAGCAGCAAGTGGAGTCACAGCTTGATAGGGGAAATCTACCGCGCCGGGATGTTGGCCGCCTCGCCCTGGTGGATGTTGCGGAGCTGGTGAGGCAGTGCATGGCAGAGCAGCACCGCGATTGTCCTTTCTAATTCCTCGGACATCGGAGTAACCATGGACTACACCCAAATAAACCGAGATGTTGTCGAGTCGCTAGAAAAGGATTTGAGTTTCAAATTCAAGCGTAGTGGCAAGTTCCTAAATTCTGGAACCTGCCCAGATTGCGGCAAGAAGTCAGCCTGGATTGAGATTGAAAAACCAATCGTCGTGCGCTGTAACCACAAAAACAATTGTGGGTATGAAGAATCTGTTAGGGATATTTACCCGGACATTTTCGAAAATTTCTCTGAAAGATTCCCGGCAACCCCTGAGGAACCCAACGCAACAGCCCGCGCTTATATAGAGCATGTTCGTCAGTTCCCGCTGCTTAAAGTGGGGGACTGGTTTGAACAGGCCGCGCGGCCTCTACCGGGTGGTGGCTATGCGCCCGTGGTTCGCTTTCAGCTATGGGATGGTTTCTACTGGGATCGCGTAATCAATAAAACCCATGAGCGCGAGTTGGGCGATAAAAGCTTTTTTAAAAAGTATATTAAGTACGGGGGTAAATGCTGGCAGCCCTCAGGCCAGCAGATAGAAAAGGGCGATATTGTTTTTATTGTGGAAGGTATCTTCCATGCAATCGCCTTATGGCTTTGCGGCTATAAAGTGGTCGCAGCATTTTCTAGCAACAACCTACCCACAGAGCTAATAGAAGAACACAAAGGTCAGGAGATAACCTGGCGTCTTGGCTATGACGATGACCTCGCCGGTCGTTCCATGGCCAAGAAATACTTTGAACGTTTACGCAAGCAAAAAGAAAAGGTCGATGTGGCCCTGGTGGGCGGCGGCAACGACTGGGACGATCTATACCGGGCCGATAAATTAACCCCGGAATTTATTGAAGACTGCCTTTACCGGGGGCGCCTATTCACCGCCAGCAGCATTGAAGAAAAAGCCTACCACTGGCACTGCAAAAACCGTCGTAATTATACGGTGCTGGATTTCAACAACCGCCTGTATTCAGTACATATTGAAGACAATATCAATCGGGATTTATCGGAATCTATAGAAGATCAAAACCAGACTGATATAGAAGATGGCGACACTGAAAAAGAAGCGGTCAAAACCCTAGAAGATGCCTTAGCTACACCCAGGGGCAGGGAGATATTTAACAGTAACCTCAACGTCAATAGTATTAGCAATTGCCTGCCAAGGTTTCTTTACTGCGAGATAGATCAAGAGACAACAGACGTTGCCTATTTTTTCGATATTTACCTCCCCAAAGGCAAGGGGTTACAAGTCGCCCTGACTGGCTCAAATCTGGAGAGCCCAAAATCCTTTAATAAAGCACTCCTCAACCAAGCACCGGGCAGCACATTCGATGGCAGTGAAAACCAGCTCAAGATGTTGCGCGATCGCTGGTTTGATAACGGCGTTAAACAAGTACGCACAATTAATTATCTGGGCTATGACAAGTCTTGCCAAACCTATGTCTTTCAGGATTTCGCCTTTCACAATGGCCGGCGGTTAAAGGTCAATAAGCAAGGCTACTTTGTTGCCGGTAAAGACCGCATTAAAACTGGTTTTAAAAGTCTCTACATCCACAACAACAAAAGCTTTGATCCCAGCTGGATACAGGATTACCACCAGGTGTTCTCTCACCTGGGTATGGTGGCGTTGGCGTTTTGGCTGGGCTCACTGTTTGCCGAACAAATCCGCGCAGAGTTAAAAGTATTCCCATTCCTGGAGCTAACCGGCGAGCACGGCGCTGGTAAATCCACGGTGATTGAATTCCTATGGAAGCTATGTGGCCGCGACGACTACGAAGGCTTCGACCCGAGTAAAGCTACATTTGCAGCCCGTGCCCGAGCACTATCACAGATGTCCAATATGCCGGTGGTGATGATTGAATCCGACCGCCGGAGCGATTCCGCCAAGAAGGGGGCTTTTGATTTTGAGGACCTGAAGACCGCCTACAATGGCCGCGCCATCCGCTCAACCGGAGCTTTTAATCGGGGCAATGAAACTGTAGACCCGCCGTTTCGCGGTTCCATTGTAATTGCTCAGAATGACACCGTAGACGGTAGCCCCGCGCTGCTATCGCGCATAGTCCACTGCCACGCGACCAAGGCGCACTTTTCAGAGAAAACCAAACTGTTAGCTCAGCAGTTCGAACGAGCTGCAGTGGAAGAGGTCAGCGGCTTTCTACCTGCTGCCCTGCACAAAGAGAAAGCCATTGTCGGCAGAATCTTAGAAGACTACCCAAAGTTTGATGCGGAGTACGCCCACCGAGGCGAAATCCACGATCAGCGGGTAGTGAAAACCCATGCCATGGTCTCTGCCATGGCTGGAGCTTTGCCCATCCTGTTTCCCTCGCTCGCTGCCAAGACCATCAAGGATATCCAGCACTTTATCTATACCCGCGCGGTAAACCGCCAGGGCCGCTTAAGCGCGGATCACCCGGAAGTACAGAAGTTCTGGGAGATCTACGACTTCCTCAATGTTCGCCTGGTGACGGACTCCGAATCGCCTGCCGTGTACGCCAATAGGGCCGGCAAAGTTGAGGCACAGACCCTCAACCACAGCAAAGACAACGACCTGATCGCGATCAACCTGATTCATTACAAGCAGCAATGCGAGCTGGCCAAAGTGGATCACCCGGACATTAAAGAGCTGAAAAAGCTATTGCCCAACAGCCGCCGCCACAAGTTTATCGCCTGTAAAAACGTGAAGTCGGGGATAGACGGCGACCGCACTCGATATTGCTGGGTTTTTCAGCATAGAGACGCCAATAAGGGTGCCGCTTAAGAAATGATAGGGGGTTTCGGAAAGACCGAACCGAGCTAACCGAAATCCAAAAACGCCCGCAAAGCCAGAAACCATGCGGGATACAGAGAAACCGAAAAAACGAACTTTTTCCGAACCGGGACCGAACTGGGTTAGGAAAAACAAAAACTAGAAACCTAACTTTTTACTTAAAAAAAATCCTTATAAATCAATTGGTTAGGTTTTTGGTTCGGTCAGGTTCGGTTTTCAACCGAACCGAAATAAGGGAGCTAAGTGCATGAAAGATAAGGACTTTTTAGTGGTACAACGGGAGCGGTTAGCTCGGTTCGGTCTTTCCGACACCCCCCCCCTTATATCTGCCGCCACAGACACTTTTAGCGAGTCCCACCGCCGCAACTGCCTGGCCTGGCACCTGCTATGCACCCGCACCCGGCCCGAGATAGGACAGTGGCTGAAGAAGCAGAGCAAGGGCATGGCCGAGGATATGCGCGGCCGCCTAAACCAACTGAAACAGCAGGTGTGGGAAATGCGCCGGGAGGCGGAAGGGCTATGAACCAGCGCACCTTGCAGCTTTACCACACCGTCACCGAATACCAGGTCTACAACGCCTGGCTCAATAACGCCCAGATCAATAGCGCTTGCAGCTGGAAACAAGTGGTGCGCGATGAATTGATATTTGGCTGCCTTGCCCGCGAGGCCGCCTACACCACTGCCGGGCAGCGCCCGCAACAATTTGCACCGTTCAACAATGAGGAAACCGCTATGTCTAAAAAAGTCTTTCTACTCGACCTCGCCGAAGCCCGGCGGGTACGCCTGGCGCTGGCTCTTTGCCGTGAGCGTATTGCCTGCCCGGATACCACCACGGTAAGCAGGGAGGAAGCCGTGCAGGAGCTGAGAGCCGCACAGGAAATTTTTCTGGAGCACGAAGCCCGTGCGGATCAATTGACAGCTTTAAATAATGAATTGGGAGGGGCTGCACATGCCTAAGTTCAAACTAGAAATCTCAAAAAAACATAATGATTTACTCTTGGAGCAGAAAGCTCGCTATTACGAGCTTAAAGAGAAATTGATATCGGGAGTAGGTTTAAGCGAGGTTGAAGAGAACGAGATATCCATTATCACGCTTAACTTTGCCACATTGGCTATGAGTCTCTTCGCTAGCGGAGAGAAAAAAACAGCTCAAGATATGCCGGCTTATTCATGTCAAGGGACAGGTCAAATTCACTAAGGAAGGTAATAAAAAATGACTGAACTATTCGCTGCCATTCGTGAAGACTCTAAATACGCCTACCAAAACCCAAAGGCCTTGCCTTTTCCCGTAAAGATTATTGATACCACCGACGCCTACCGGGTAAAGGGGAACGGCGAGCAATACCGGCTGGATGATGTTTATTTGTTTGTGCAATCGGGCCGCGGTTATCAGCAGATAAATAAGGAGATTATAAAGCCGTTCCCAAATTGTGGTGTTTGCCCTGGGGATGGGACTATGTGTAAAACGACCTGCCAGTTCGAACAACAAAATCCACATGTAAGAGGAAGGAAGCAGTGATTATCTGGAAATTAATCACCGGACTTGCCGCACTGATTTTCTGCGGCACTTCGGTTGTATTCACTGTAGGGTTGTGGATCTCTATTCCAGCAGAGCAGGCAGGGCAGTGGGTGGCGGGGCTTACCGCCCTGGCCCTGGAGCTGTGCAAATTTTCCTTTGCCCCTTTGGGATTCTGGCTATGGAACAATCAGCGCTTTATCGGAGGGGTGCTGTTATTCCTGTTTCCCTTCCTGGTGATTATCAGTACCGCCGCTACCGTGGGTTTCTTGGAGAGCCATACAACGGAACAGCAACACGCCAGCGCGGCCAGCAGTGTTGAATACCAAGCGTTGCAACAACAGCTAAACAGTTACAACCAGCGAATTAACAATATCAACGGAATCGTTGCCGATTACGCGGCAACCGATTATCGCAAGGTGGCTGTTAAAACGGATAAACGCCTGGACGAACTGGAAGCGGGGAGGGACAAAACCTTGGCTCAACTCAAAGCGGTACAGGGTACCGCCTCAGAGAGTGCCCAGGCGGCGTTCGCGGGTCTGGCCAGCCTCACCCGCACGGATGCGACCAAACTACAGCACAGTGCCTTCCTAGCGATGGCGATTATTACCGACCTGGTAGGGTTGGTGGCACTGCTGGCGTTTAACAGTGCGTTAACGGTTAAGCGTAAAACTGCTCCGTTGTTAAATGAGTTGGAGACTGTACACCAGACTGAAAAGGAGACCGACAACGAGAGAAAGCCATCACCAGAAATAAACGCTATAAAAGCAGCTGGCGAATTAATGCCAGATCAGCAGCAATTAACGCCAGAACAAAAGCAACTAGCGCGGCGAATTGCAGAGGGGGAATACGGCGAGAAACCCGTGATACGCAACATCAATCAACAAGTGAAAGGCGGAAATAACGTAGTGAAGCCTGTATTTAATTATCTGGAACAGGTTGGAGTATTAACACGTACCAGTCGCGGGTTTGCACTAAGTTCAGCTCACTGCTGAGAGACTGAGAATTGCCACAAGATAATCACTTTTTCCTCTTCCTCTCCATTTCCGCCACTAACTTTATATGCCCCAGCACCAGCTCCCGCCCTCGGGAGCTGAGTTTCTTAAACCGCTTTACCAATTCCGCCAAAGATCCCCACTCATCTTCCTGGATACCCAGCGCCTCGCTGGTGGAAATACCCAAGGCTTTACACCAAGTTGGTAGCAACTCGGCGGGGATTGTCTGCTGCCCCGCTTCCATCCTTGAGAGAGCATAGTTTGGGATTCCTATTCTATTTGCCATATCAAGACCGCTAATTTCGGCATTGATTCGGTAATCCCGCAAACGCCCTGCAATAGCAATTCGTTGGCGCTTTTGGTCGGATTGTCCAATTTTGGTCAATTACTGCACACCATATTTCAACCGCAAATTGGTTACAGAGTATTCAAATTATAGAAATCTTTGCGTATATCACAAACCATGAATTTCTTTTTGCGATATACCCAAAAGTAAAAATTTATATTTGCAGTAACTGAAAACGAGTGGTAAAAGTTTTTTTAATAAATGTGCATTTTTTAGAAAAAAATTCTCAATCTATTGCAAAAGGGAGCTACCCAAAATGGACACAATAGATTTTTCATCTCGACATTCAGCAAGGAAAAATATGGAGTTGCGCGAAGGAGTTTCGGAGGTCGATAAATTACTGGCTTTGGTTCAGCATGTCGTCAGTGAGGATACGAGTCAGATGGACATTGATGCGAGAGGAGGCGCCTATTTACTAATAGAGCATGTGAGAGAAAAAGTGCAGGCGTTGAAATAAAAAATAAGATCCATTAAAAGAGGCGCTTAGGCGCCTTTTTTAATTAGCTGGCCTGTCGTGCTTGCTGTAAAAGCGCTTGCTGTTCTGCTGGAGGGAGAGAACGTAAATAATCAACCGCGGTTTGTTTAACTTGAAAACGAGAGGGGGCAATCGAATGACTGTAGGTTAATTTGGCAACAAAATAATGCCCGCAATCAGGATTGGTGCAGGTGCAATAAAGATCTACCACTTTCGGGTCTATTTCGTTGCGGCTATTAATATTGGCTTTGTGCCCGCATGTTTCACATTTAACACGCATTGTCGAATCCTCCCCAGGCCCAAGGGGAAATTTTAACACCTTATTGTTATCCAAGGGGTAAATATTATCCATTCTGCGTAAACTCCGGCTTATCAAACCCAATCCTTTTCCCCTTCGGTAACCACTCATTCAGCTGTGTAAAAACATCCTGCATCGGCAGCACTTCATTCTCGTAATACGCCCGGGAGATTTTTTCGATATCGCCAAAGCCGCCGCTATTCTCGGGCATCACGCCAGCCAGGGCCGGTTGAATTCTCCACATACTGAGTACGTCGTTGCGGGTCAGGTTCTTGATTCGCTCGAACTCGTCTTTGGTGGCGATATCTCCAACCGGGATAATCTGTACCCCTTTCTCCTTGCCGTCTGGGATATTCAGGTACATAGAGCGGAAATTGCCCACGCCCTTGCTGTCCTGGATCTTCTCTTGAATGGCCTTTTCATCCTTTTCGGAAAGTTTGCTATCGGTGGTGTAGAAGATGTAACCCATGTGTGCACCGTTGTTGTAATACTTGCGCCGGAATAGGGTGGCGTCTTCATTCAGCAATACGGATTGCACGCCGCCCAGGTACTGAGGCCTGCCGTAGATCTGCTGGGTGGGGTCGTACTCTTTCAGCTGGATCACTTCACCCGGTGCAAACACGATGGGCTCACCGGTCGGGCGCAGCATGCAGAAGCGGTCTTTCTCTCTCATACGGCGCATATTGAGCGCGGGTAGGTGTTGCACACGCAGGATATGACCGAAGTGGTTATAGATTTTTTGGAAGTACGCGTGGCCAAATACCGAGTGATCAAAGCCGGCATTCGCCAGGCATTCGGGCTTGAGGGTGTTGGAGGCTTTGAACCACTGGCGCAACCTGTTGCGCTTAAAGTAAGGGATTGTACCGTGGTGGGCGTTGGCGCCTAGCAAGTTAGCCAGGCCACTCTGGCTCACCGGCGGCATATAGTAGTCGCCGCTAGGTTCTAGGAAGGTGCCCAGGTAATCCCCCCAGCTGCCACCCAGCACGGGCTCGGGATCACCGAAGCTAAACATCGTCGGGCTATTGTGAGTTTCCGCAGTTTTGGCTTGTGCTTGGTTTGCGGCCTGGCTGTTTTTACCCTGGTTAAATCTTTTCTTTCTGCGTCCCATGGATGGTTCCCGTTAATTGCTGGCAAACGCCACTGAGGACTTGCGCCGGTTGCGGTGGTTGAGGGGTTCGTTGCTGAGGCCGTGCATAATGGCCCAGGCCACATCCGCGTGGCCGGTGGCGCTTTTACGGTTGGCGGCGTAGGTGATTTGATCTTTGCCGGTGGTGGTCTGGTGAATCTGCAAAAAGGCCTGGGGAATATCCGTGTGCTCCGCATCCCATTCGATACGCTGGCTCTCTACTACATCCTGGGTTTTTAATACCAGGTTGGTTTTTGTTTCCAGGCCGTAGTGAATGGGCGTTGCGCGCGGGTAAAAACCCTTCACCATTTCATAGACGCCGTGGCCGGGGCCGGTGCAGTCAATACCGATAAACTGCACGTTGTATTTTTCCGTAAGTTCTTTAATGCGGTTGGCCTGGTATTGCCAGGCGCGATTGCGCATCACAATTTTTTCCAGTACCCGAAACTTGCCGCCCTCTTTGAGTGGTGGCGCCAGTACCACAACGGCGGCACCGTCGATACTGCGGGAGGGATCGTAACCGATCCATACCGGGTGATTGCCGTAGGGGCGCTTTTGCTTCGTCTTGAAATCCACCCAAACAACATTGGTATCCACGGCGGCGGTGAGCAAATCATCCAGTTTGAAAACGGAAAGCCCAGCCTCCATAAACGCGCACATAAATTTGTTATTAAATGCCGCTTTGCTGTTCTCAATCTTGAGGGCCTCAATATCAAAAAGATCACACCCCTGTTCCTGAGCATCGACAATGGTAACAATATTTCGCCATATCCTATCTGGCCCTAGCTTTCCGTGTTTTAGTGTCTCGTGGCTAAGGTCAAAATCGACCTTCTTTTTCGAGTTATCTTTAAAGACCTTTCCGCTCCACATATCGTAAGCACTATGGCTTTTTATCGAAGGCACAGAAAAGTAGGTGCGGCGCCACTTTTTATGGGATGCCATGCCGGACGCTAGTTCGTTGGTCCGCTCAAAATCAGGAATCCAAAAAACTTCATCTACATAGAAGTGGCCGTGATAGCCCTGTGCCGTGCGGCCATTGGTAGAGACAAAGCGGAGCTCCGCACCGTTGGAAAGCTCAATAAAATCGGCGCCTTTCAATTCAACGTCAAAGTACTCGCGGGCAAACTTTATGATGTAGGCTTTAAATATCTCGGCTTGGTTGCGGCTTGCAGATAGAAATACCTGGTTATCCCCGCTGAGAATGGCATCCTCAAAGGCCTCCCAGGCAAAATAATACGTCGCGCCAATCTGGCGGGATTTCAGGATAAAGCGGGTGCGCTCGCTTTTGTGGTCGTGCCAGCGGTGCTGGTACTCGTAAAATAGTTCCTTGCGGATCTTTTCCAGCTGTTCCGCGGTAATCTCACTGATATCATTCTTGGCTTTCTTCTTTTTGCTTTTCCCGTCTCCGCGCTCGCCTCGGGAGGCCGCCGCCTTTTCTTTGGCCGCACGGGCTTTCTTAACATCGATACCCGCCAGCTTATCCAGCAGATTGCTAAGGCGGTCTATCTCGGTGAAGTCCTCCTTAGTCTTATTGGGCTTTTCCACCAGCACAATAAGACGGCGGGAGGTAGCTTGCTCCACCGTTTCATGTTGCAGCATCTCGTCCCAGTGGCCTTTCTCCGCCCACTGATAAACCACCCGCGCATTATTCAGGTTTAACTGGTCCGCGATTTCTCGCGCACTGAGTCTGCGCAGCCACATCAACTTTGCAGCGGTCTTTATTTCGTCAGAGTAGGTTGCCATGCGCCGCAGTGTACGGAAGAAATTATCAGGAAAAACGCGGCTTAATTCCTGCAAATTCCTATTTTTGAAAAAACGGAATCTATAGGAATTTATCGCGTTGTTTGGTGCTGGGTTTGTATTTAATCTGCGGGCTGTCGATGTGGTGCAGGCCACAAATTAATAAACAGGAATCTATTTAGCGGGCGAAAAATGGCACGAAAGCTTTCTACTGACTTTGTAAAAGTGGCAACCAGTGGCCCGACTATTGACGGTCGTGAAATTGGTTCAACTGAAATTGAGCAGATGGCCGAGAGCTACGACCCAGAAGAGTACACGGCCAATATCTGGTATGAGCATATTCGCTACTTTGGCAATCTTGGCAAGGTGCTGGAATTAAAAGCTGAGAAAGACAGCAAGGACCGTATGTGTTTATTCGCTCGCTTGTCTCCGACTGACGAGTTGATGTACCTAAACAATATGGGGCAGAAACTCTTTACCAGTATCGAAATTCAACCCGATTTTGCCAGCAGTGGTAGAGCTTACCTAGCCGGACTGGCCGTTACCGATAGCCCCGCCAGCCTGGGAACCTCAGAGTTGCAGTTTAGTCGCGCGCAAAAGCCAGATAATTATTTCACATCCGCCATTGAAACTTCCCCGTTTGAACTGGAAGACAGCCAAGGTCTATTTGGTCGATTCCTAAAAAGCTTTGGCCGCGATTCAGAAACCACAGAACCTGAAAAAACACAGCAAGGTAGCGAAGCTATGGACGATAAGCAATTTAAGCAAATTATGGATGCGATCACATCACAGGATGAAAAGATCGATGCGCTGGATAAAAATTTTTCAAAGAAACCAGCAGGTGAAAGCAAGAAAAAAGCAGATAAGGCTGAAGCAGAGGAAACCGTTTCCCTTGAAGCTTTCAACAACTTGAAAGCAGATCTCGACGATTTTAAAGAGCGGTTCAATAAAGCATTGAATGAAGAGAACCCCGGCACCACAACCCCCGAGGGCACCGGGGCCAGTGACGAAGAAGTCATTTAAGCCCGCACGCGCAGTAAAACCTAAACAACCTGATTATTTTTTGAGTGCAATTTTATGCGTAATACTACCCGGCTTAAATTTTCTACTTTAGTCAGCCAAATGGCTAAAACCTACGGTGTGGATTCCGTAGAAAAATCCTTTGCGGCAACGCCATCTATAGAACAACGCATACAGGACACGATTGTTGAGCCCTTCAGCTTCCTACAGCAGATTAATGTCATCGGTGTTGATGAACTCAAAGGGGAGAAGATCCTCGGCTCAGCCACCGGGATGGTGGGTAAGCGCACCGATACCACCAATAACGACCGGCAAACCGTCGATCCACTCGGCCTTGATCCCAACGGCTATGAGTGTGTAAAAACAGAATACGATGTCCATATTCTGTATCAAACCCTGGATGCCTGGGCAAAGTTCCCCGACTTTAAAGACCGTTTTATGAATTACGTGCGCAAGGCGATTGCCCACGCGCGCATTAAACACGGATTTTACGGTACTCATAACGCAGCTGTTACTAACTCTGCTACTTATCCCAATGGCGAAGACGTTAATAAAGGCTGGTTCCAGCATTTGCGTGAATATAACGCGGGGGCGCAGATATTTAGCGAGGGCGGTACAGCCGGACAAATTCGTTTGGGCGCGGGCGGCGACTACGAAAATCTGGATGCCATGGTCCATGACGTGCTGCAATTGGTTGCCGAACCCCACCGTGACGGCGATGACCTGGTGGCCCTGATTGGCCGCGATCTTCTCGCCCAGGACAAAGCACAGCTCTATACCGCTCAGGGACAAACGCCCACCGAAAAAGAGCGCGCCGAAAACAGTGCGGTCACGCGTACCTACGGCGGCTTGCTATCCCATCCGGTGCCTTTCTTTCCGATGCGCGGGCTAATGATTACCAGCTGGGACAACTTAAGCCTGTACTACCAGTCCGGTGCGGTACGGCAAAAAATCGAGGATAACGCCAAGCGCGATCGCGTGGAGCATTACAACACCATGAACGAAGCTTACGTGGTGGAAACCCTGGATAAAGCGGCGGGTATTGAATTTGCCAATGTGAAATTGCCGAACGGCAGCGGCGGCTGGGAATAATTCTTTATCTCTCATTAATCAAACTCACTAATCACCAATAGGCGCAGTGGGCTTCCCCTGGCCACCGTGAATTAACGACTGGCCAGGGGCTTTTTAAAAGCGCCTTACTGAAATAAAAAAGGGAATCGTTATGAGTCTCGCATTGCGTCATAAAAAGAAATGTTTGGCCGCGCTGAAAAATCAGCAAGCCAGTGAAGTGGTTGTAGAAATCACGGCCGCCGCTACCAGCCCTACAGATAAAGACGAATACACCCGCAATCTGCTTGAAGAAACCCTGGAAAGCGATTTGCAGCTGTTATCCGAGCGCAAAGAGATTGCAGAAAAAATTGCCCTGAAGCGCGCGCTCTTGCCGCGCTACTTACCGCACGCGCATAAATATATGGCCAGCGGTGCGAAGTACCCGAACCTGATCCTGGTGCAGTGCGTAATCTGGCTGATTGATATTGAAGATATTGAGCAGGCCTTGACGCTGGCCAATTACGCCATAGAACAGCAGCAATCCATGCCAGAAAGATTTAAGCGGGATTTACCCACCTATGTTGCCGAGGAGCTACATGATTGGGCGGAGCGGGAATACAAAGCCCCGCGCTCGCCATTCCCGTATTTTTCTGAAGTGCTGGACGCGGTGCAGTCTCAGCGCTGGCCGGTCGCCAGCATTATTGTGCTGGGCAAAATCTATAAATTGGCGGGCCTCCTCTATGACCAGGAGGAAGATTTCGCCAAGGCAGTGCACTGGTATGAAAAGGCCGAACAGGTGAACGATAAAGCCGGGGTAAAAACCCGCTTAGAGCAGGCCAGAAAAAGATTGTAACGGTTCCCCCCACCGCACGGGCCAGTGGGGCGTTTGTCGCCCTGAGCGGTCAGGCAAACCACTTGGCGCCGTGTTTTTAAATTGCTGCCATAGGTATTAGCTGTTCTATGAAAATCAAGCGTTTTGCCATCGGGAATATTGTGCTTTTTCAGGGGGATGCACTTGCAGTCCTGGAGAAGCTGCAAACCAATAGTTTAGGTGCGGTAATTACCGATCCGCCTTATGCGAGTTCTGGTTCCTCCTCATTAACCAAAGCGCAACCACCTAGCCAAAAGTATCAGGGCCTTGATGTTATCAACAAGCATCCGGAATTTCAGGGCGAAAGCCGGGACCAGCGCAGCTTTGCGTACTGGTCATCTCTTTGGGTTAGTCAGTGTTACCGAGTGGTAAAAACCGGCTCACCCATTTGTGTATTTAGCGATTGGCGGCAGTTAGGTGTAACAACGGATTACCTACAGTCCGGGGGTTTTACTTTTAACGGCATTGTGCCCTGGGATAAAACCGAATCGGTGCGGCCTGCCAAAGGTAAGTTTCGGGCGCAAGCGGAGTACATCGCCTGGGGTTTTAAGGGTAAGTGCTACGGGGATCGGCACCCGGTGTATTTAAAGGGCGCCTTGCGCGAGCGGGTTAACCCTAAAGAAAAGCTGCACATGACGGGCAAGCCAGTTGCGGTAATGGATCACTTGGTCAAAGTGGTTCCACCGGGGGAAACCATACTCGACCCATTTATGGGGAGCGGTTCAACCGGCGTTGCCGCAATTAAATCAGGCCACCCCTTTATCGGTATCGAAGCCAGCGAAGAATATTTTGAAATCGCCAAGAAGCGCCTACGCGCAGCCTATCGGGATTCACTCAGGGAAAATGCGCAATGAGCTTTACCGGTAAATCCGAAACCTATCTGGAAACCACGTTAGAGAATAACGGTTTTTTCCCGGATCTCTCTTTGGGGGATTTGCAGCGGCTTTACCGGGTGCCAACGGAATACCACCAGGAAAAGGTAGAACACCATTTGCGTTTGGCCATGCTCGATGTCAACGACGATTTGTGCGAGCAGCAAACGGCCTGGCAATCCGAGGGCCACGCCACCCTGGCGGCGGTCTCAGATAAAACCATCGGCGGTAATAATATTTTAGAGGAGCAGTACCGCCGCGCGGTGTTCTGTAAGACAACCGCCACACTGTTCCAGGAGTTCGCCACGATTAACCGCCGCGAAGTAGGCGAGAACCAGGCGAAGGAATCCGAAAGCACCGCCCAGCAGTACCAGGCACAGGCGGACCGCGCTTTGCGCAGCCTGCGCGGCGTGACAACCAATATCACGGTGGAGCTTTTGTAATGGCCCTGGAAAAACTACGTGCAATAACCGGCTTTTTATTGGATGCCAACCTGGTCTCCTACGAGCAGTTAGACAGCTGGATGGAAGACGGCAAGCTGGAAACCACCAGTAAAAACCTGGGCAATGGGATTTGTATTTGCAGGCTCCGCTATGACGCGGTGATCAGTATCGAGCGTTTTGCCAAATCGCCTAAATTACTGTTTGCGCTGGTCACTACCTGGGTGCAAGACCAGGACGCGGAGCGCAATAACCAGGAATTGCCGGACCCGGAAGTCGACATCGATATGATCAATGATCGCAAGTCCGATGTGGAAATCCGCATTGCCTTTTATGAAGACATCGAATTAGTTCCCGACGATAGCGGGGTGATTCCCTACGACGGGAAAAATTGGTCTATCGCCGCTGTGCCCATCGATGAGCCCAGCCAGGTTGGGGTGGGGGACGATCAATCACAACCGACGGATAAGCCCTATGTCCGTGAAGATTGATATCACCGGGCACCTGGGAGTTAAAAAACAATTACAGCTGTTGCAGCTGCCCGCCGCGAAACGGCGGCGATTGCTGGGGCAGGTAGGGCGCAAGGTGCGCACTTATTCCCGCAAGCGCTTGCGCGAACAGCGGGATTTAAACGGCCAGCCCTGGCAAGCGCGTAAAAAAAAGGCCAATCGCAGAATGCTGCGGGGCCTCAGTAAAAAAATGCGCAGCAAGGCCACCCCAGAAAAAGTGGTGATTGATTTTAAAGATTCGGTCACGGGTGGCATTGCTTACAAACACCAACACGGCGTGAGCGAATACTGGAACGCAGAAAAGGCAGACAAGGTTTACGGCCAGCCGGACTACGACGCCCCGGCAACGCGGGCACAGGCAAAGGCACTGCGCAAAGAGAATTACAAAATCCGCCGGACCAATGGACGCGGCTGGAAGCAACCCAGCCTCAAATGGGTAACTGAGAATTTAACTGTCGGCCAGGCCGGCATTATTTTGCGCAGTATGCGCGAAGCAGAACCGAAAAAAAGCTGGGTTATTCCATTGCCGGATAGAAGCTTTCTTGGAGTGACCGAGAAAGAAGTGGCAGAGCTGGCCACCACAATTATTGACCAAACACTGGAGCGGTCGTAACGGACCAAAGAGGGCAATCAAATGGCGTTAGGAAAAGTTGCAGTCAACAATCTCAATCAGGCCCAGGGCAGTACGCCAGAAATTGAGCGCAAGGCGCTGATTATCGGCGAGGGCGCCACCAATACCGGCCAGCTGATTTCTCTAAACAGCCAAAGCGATATCGATACCTTGCTGGGTGAAGACAGCAGCGAGATTCGCGATAACGCCCTGGCGGCACAGCTAAACGGCGGTGAGAACTGGCAGGCCTGGGCGGCACCGCAGGCCAATGGTTACGACTGGACCCAAGTGGTCGATACGGCCATGGCCACAGTGAGCCCGGAAATTATTGTTCTGTGTACTCCGGCTACCACCAGCGCCGAACTGACCGATATGCACACCAAGGCAGAAAGCCTGCGCACCAGCCTGGCTCGCCGGGTCATTGTATTAACGGCTACCCCTGGCATTGATGCCGGCTCGCAAACCTGGAGCGACTACGAGGCCGCCCAGGCGGCGATTACCAACGGAGTTGCCGGTTATCGAGTTGGGGTGGTTCCGCAATTACACGGTAACAACCTCGGCGTGCTGGCCGGGCGTTTGTGCAATCACACGGTGAGCATTGCCGATAGCCCTATGCGCGTTGCCACAGGCTCAGTACTGGGCCTCGGAGAAACTACCTCCGATAGTGGTGATAAAGAACTAGAGGGCGCAACCCTGGAAACCCTGGATGCGGCGCGACTGTCAGTACCGCAGACCTACCCGGATTACCCCGGCACCTACTGGGGGGACTGCAATTTATTAGATGTTCCCGGCGGAGACTACCAGGTAATTGAGCATTTGCGGGTGGTGGATAAAGCCGCGCGGGCAGTGCGCCTGCTGGCTATCGCAAAAGTTGCCAACCGCTCTCTCAATTCCACCCCGGCCAGTATCAACGCCAATAAAACCGATTTAATGCGTCCCCTGCGGGAGATGAGTTACAGCACGGTATTTGCCGGTCAGCACTTCCCCGGCGAAATTAAAGCCCCCACCGATGACAGTATCACTATCGTCTGGCCCAGCAATGCGGCGGTGGAAATTTATATCAAGGTGCAGCCTTACAACTCACCCAAGGCGATTACCGCCAATATTATTTTGGATGTAACCGGCAGTTAATCCCGTTGGGCTTTTACGTAATTTATTAATTGGGGAGCAATCGCAATGAGTCGGAAACTCAGCGGCAAAGATATCGATGTCATGATCGGTAGTATGTTGGTCCATGTGGAAAAGTTCACCGTCAGTATTGAGGACGCGACCGGACCAGCGTTTACCCGAGGCGTGCCGGATGGCTGGATACCCGGTGATAAAAAGGCTTCGGGGGAAATTGAAGTAGATACCAATAACTTAATGACCATTTTAGACGCGGCAAAAAGTGCCGGCAGTTTTAGCGCCCTGGAACCCTTCGATATTGTCAGCAGTGCCGCCGCTACCAATTTGGAATTTAAGGTGGAGGCCTTCGGCTGCAAGTTGCGTATTAGTGATTTGCTCGATGCTGCCGGCAGCGGGGGTGAAAAACTCAAACATAAATTGCCCTACGACGTCACCAGCCGCGATTTTGTGCGGATCAACGGGGTTCCCTATATCGATGCCAGCGAAACCGAGCACTTTATTTAACGGGTAGGGAACGGTTATGCCGGATGATTTGGACCGCGCTTCCGCGCTGGAGCAAGCCCAGCGGCAACGGGCGCTACAGGCGCAACGCCAGCGCAGTAATTTTGAGGTGCCCAGTTTGGCCCAGTGCGAAGACTGCAACGGAGATATTCCCGAAGCGCGCCAGGCGTTCGGCGGCGTGACTCGCTGTGTGGTGTGTCAAACCGAATTCGAAAAATGGGGACGTTAATGAAACTGCCGCGATACGGACAACTGCAAACCGCGCTGTATAAAAAAGGTTTTCGTTTTTTTGATAAGGGCGATTTCAATCTTAATTTGATTGGTATTCGCAGTGCGGACAACCGCGCAAATACGTTTAACGATTATTTGGCAGTGGCCTGGCGCTTCGATGGTGTCCCCCACTGCCTGGTGTTTGCCGCGACCACTGACCCCGGTATTTATTGGCGAGAAAACCCAATCAATGTCAACGGCACCGCAATACTAGTGCCTGGCCAATATCCGGGTTTGTGGCAACTGGGCTTGCACCAGGGCAAGTACCGCGCACTGGTGCAACGCAAGCCAGTACGGGTTTACCGGGACAGTAACCGCGACCAGGTTTTAAACCAGGATGCGCCCATCGATGACGGCCTATTCGGAATTAATTGCCACAGGGCCAGCGGAACCCATACCAGCCAGCGCGTAGACAAATGGAGCGCGGGTTGCCAGGTGCTGGCTGATCCGTTTGATTTTTCCCTGCTGATGGCGCTGTGTGAGCGCGCGGCGGAAAGCTGGGGCAGTACCTTTACCTACACGCTCATCGAGGAGGGGGACTTGTGAAACTGAAAGAAATTATCAAAGCCGCTGGAGGTATCGCGCTCGATGTTTTCGCCCCCGGTGCCCGGCAAGTCATTAACGCCGTGTTACCGCAAGACAAACAGCTACCGCCGTCCGCCACCGGTACCGATGCCGATCAATGTGTACAGGCGTTGCCACCGGAGCAGCGCGCCAGCCTGCTGGAACGCCAGATGGATTTACATATAGCCCAGGAAGAGGGTTGGACCAGCCGCTATACCGCGATGTGCCAGGCAGACGGGCAGAGCAGCCGCGCACAGATTGCCCTGATGATGGCCAAGGTTCTGTGCTTTGAAATCCTCGCATTTACTTTGTGGGCGTTTGTATACCCGGAGCAAATGCAAAGCCCGGTTTTATGGACTGTGTTTGGAACCCTGACCGGTGTGCCCGCAACCCTGCTGGGCAAATACTTTGGCGAACTGCGCAGAGAGCAGAGCAAACGGCAGGAAGCCATGGGCGCGTCGCCGTCCACTGGGTTAGTGGGCGGCATCGCTAGGGCACTGGGTGCGAAAGCTAGGGGGCATTAGTGAGATACCTAACCGAACAACAGGCCGAAGAGCAGGCGCGCAAGACAGCACACCAGGCGGTTGAAGAGGTTTTAGAAAAGCTGGGTGTCGATGTGGCTAATGTGCGGGAGATGCAAAAAGACCTGGCACACCTCCGCCAGCAGCGCAAAGCCGCAGAGCAAGTGGGCGTTTGGACGCGGCGAATACTCTTAGGCATTTTTATTACCTCCGTCTGCGCTACGTTGTGGGCGGGGTTTCTTTCCGGGCTAAAAGGCTCAAATTAAAAAAGGGGTTTTCCCATGGCGGATATTACTAAACCGGCAGAAGACAAAAACACACAAGTCATTGAAGTCACTGTCGGTGATAAAGAGTTTGTTTTTAATGTGACCCGAAGTGATTACAACAAATATATCAACAGCGTTGTGCCCAATAGCAAGGTGGCGCCTTCGCACAATTTTCTGGTGAACACGGTACAGCCAGAAGATAAAGCTGAGTTGGTTGGGGTATTAAAAACATCCCCAGGTGCTGAGGTACAAATTGCAGGGGCTGTGTTGGAGGAGTACATCCCTGATCTGGCCATTACTGCAAAAAAGCGCAAGCGTTAGCGGAGAAAATCGCAGAAAACGGCTACGACCAATTGTGTGTGCTGGTGGCCCGATATTTTCCAGGGGCGGCAGCCACTGAGGAGAACATGGCGCGCGCGCTTTACCTGGAGCAGCGCGAGTGCAAAAACCTGGAGATAGCCGTAGCCAACGGTATAGCCCGTGCATTGACCGGCAAATAGTGGAGAGCGTATGTCCTCGCGTTTGGAAAAATTATTGTTTTCCGTGAGCCTGATCGATAAGGCCTCGGGCCCCGCAGGCAAGATTGCCTCGCAGATCGATCAACTCAACCAGCGTGCCACGGCGGGTTTTACCCAAGTGGGCGTGGGGGCTGCCGGTTTGTTTGCGACAGGCTATGCGCTGAAGTCCGTGCTCGGGCCCGCTATTGAAATGGACCGGGCACTGGGCGAGGTGAGTAGTTTAGGGGTGCGCGATGCCGCCTTGCAAAAACTGGAAAAAACCGCACTTAAATTTTCCGTGAAATATGGCGAGAGCGCGACGGAGTTTGTGCGTGCTTCTTACGATATTCAAAGCGCAATTTCTGGACTCAATGGCAGCGAGCTTTCCACCTTTACCGAGACCGGCGCCATCATGGCAAAAGCCACAAAATCCAATGTGGCCACCATCACCGATTATATGGGCACCATGTACGGAATATTTGAGAAAGATGCTAAACGCATGGGCAACGCCAACTGGGTGGAACGACTCGCGGAGCAGACCTCTACCGCCGTTGCCGCCTTTAAAACTGACGGCAACAAAATGGCTTCTGGTTTTTCTGCATTGGGCGCTGATGCTACGGCAGCCGGAATTTCCATGACTGAGCAGATGGCGATTCTCGGCAGTTTGCAAGCGACCATGAGCGGTAGTGAATCCGGCACTAAATATCGGGCTTTCTTAAAAGGCGTGGGTAAAGCCCAGGACCAATTGGGGCTTCAATTTACCGACAGCCACGGCCGCATGTTGTCGATGCTGGATATTCTGCAAAAGCTGCGCGGCCGCTATGGAGAGACAATCACCGTCGCCGAGGGCATGGAATTGCAAAAGGCATTCGGTACCCAGGAGGCGGTAGCATTAATTAATCAGCTGTTGCCAAAAACCGAAGAGCTGCGCGGCAAAATGGCAGAGCTGGAAAATGTTAAAGGCATGACCAATGCAACGCAGATGGCCCAGAAGATGGTCGACCCCTGGCAACAGATGGGTGCGTCTGCTACCGCAGTACACACACAATTTGGGCGACTGATCCAGCCGGTATTACTACCGGTGTTGGAGTTAATGGTTTCCACGGGTGAGGCTGTGATGGCTTGGATGGACAATCACAAAACCCTCTCCAAAGTAATCGGCGTCGGCACCCTGGTGATATTCGGCCTGGTTGCCGCTGTGAGCGCCTTTGCCCTGGTGCAGGGCCTGGCCACCCTCTCTATGGCCGGATGGAGTGGGGCGCTGCTGGTGAGTGCTGCGGGCGTTAAGCTCTGGCGATTTGCCGTAGGTACTGCAAAAGCCACCTTGTTCCTGTTTCAAATGGCGATCTATGGCGGTGTGGCGATCTTCCGCGCTCTGCGCACCGCCTTTATGGCCTCCACCGCTGCCACCTGGTTATTAAACGCCGCACTGCTGGCAAATCCTATTACCTGGATCGTATTGGCCGTGGTGGCCCTGGTGGCGGCTGTGGTGGGCCTGATCGTTTACTGGGATGAGTTAATGGCCTGGTTTAGCGATATCAAACCGCTTGAGCTACTGGGCAAAGCGCTCGATTGGCTGATCGACAAAATCAATATGATTCCAGGGGTAGATATTGGCGGTGGTGGTGAAGTCACCGTGACCGAAAAAATAGAGCAGGAACGGGAGGCCATGAACCAGGCCTCCGCAGGCATCGTTCAGACTCGCCCCGGTGCGGTACCCGCTGGCGGTTTGCTGAAACAGGTCAGCCAAGCCACGACCAACAATAACGGGCTGAAAGTCGACAAGATCGAAGTCAATACCACGGGCGGTGTCAGCGGTTATCAGCTGGCCGATGAACTGGCACTGGCGGGTGGGTGATGAGCGATTTTGAAGATCTGCTAATTAGCGATGAGCGGGATCTAAGCCTGGATGCCGGTGGTTTCCCGGTTATTTGCTCGGGCCGGGTGAGTATTGGTCAGGATATTAAGCACCGTATTTTAGAGAGTGGTTTGGCCCTGTTATTAATCGGTGAGCGCGACCCGCGCAAAATTGCCCAGATTAAAAACCAGATATTGCTCCTGGTAGATACCGACGAGCGTGTGCGCCCAGGTACTGCGCAAATTGTGGCGGACAACAATGACAGCGGCGGCTATTGGTTAACGGCCACAACGATGAAATATGGTGATATTCAGGTGACGCTATGACGGATGAAAACCGTGACCAGTTTGTACAGCTGGCCATTGATGCGGGTATTCCCACCACTGAAGCCAGTCTAAATACAGAACTGGAAAAAATCACCAGTGAGGCACAACTCACGATCAATAACGATAGCAACGTGTCACCATTTTGGCGTTTCGTGCAGGCTGCCGTCAGCACGCCAGTATTGTGGTTAGTCAATTTTATGATTGACCATGTATTCGCACAGGCCTTTGTCAGAACGGCGACTGGAACAATTTTAGAGTGGCACGCCTGGGCCGTAGGGCTGGAAAAAAAAGGGGCTGTTTACGCTCAAGGACAATTGCAGTTTTCCCGAACCGATACCAGTGTGGCATTTACCATTGATGCAGGCACGGTCATTGATAGCACTTTAATTAACGGTAAAACCTATTCGGTAGAAACCAGCGAAGAAGTGTTAATGAGCCCTGGCGAAAGCATGGTTATTGTGCCGGTAAAAGCAAAAGGGGCGGGTGAAGGGTATAACCTGGGAGCGGGCTACTATGTGCTGTTGCCGACCCCTCTGGCGGGTGTGAGCGTTACCAACTTGGATGACTGGTTGATTGTACCCGGCGCAGATATAGAGAGTGATGATGAATTACGGTTGCGTACACGCAATCAGTATGCAGCTATTAATCAGTGGCATACGGATGCAGGCTATACGGCTATTATCGTCGGATTTACTGGGCTCAAAACCGACAATATATTTTTTGAGCACGATGCACCGCGCGGGCCTGGTACTGCCAATGTTTATATCATGCTGGATATTGGCAATCCTTCCGATGAGTTTATCGGCAGCATCCAGCATGAAATCACCGATAAAGGCAACCACGGACACGGCGATGACTTAATGGTTAAAGCCATGCCCGAAACTAACTACGACGTGGAGTGTAGTTTGTGGTTTGTGGCCAACACCAGCGATGCGGAAAAAAATACTTTAATTAGCAAAGTAAAAAATTTTATCCGTGCGGCCTTTCGGGAAAATATCGATTATTCCCCTACGCTGGTTTATCCCTGGTCCCTGTTCGGTTTCTCGCAGCTGTCGCGGGAAATACAGGAACAGTTCCCGCAGATCAGCAATATTTATTTTAACCTGGCGCAGATTACCAGCGAAATGGACTTACCCCGCTTAGGTAGTTTGACTGTTGCGGAGGCCGAATCTTGAAAATAACTTTGCCGACCTGGGCCAATAAAGGGGAAGTAAAGAAGCTCGGTGTGATGCTCGAACTCTGGTGGGACTATGTAGCCAGCTGGTTGCAGTGGCCCATTGCACAAATGGACCCAGAAAAATGCGGGGAGTCGGCCTTGCGGCTTCTGGCCTGGCAGCGATTTATTGATCGCTTTGATGGTGAGTCCTTGGAGTTGTTCCGTTTGCGCGTGAAGTATGCCTTCGTCAACGCCGTGGACGCGGGCAGTGTTGCCGGCATTAAGCGAATATTCGAGCGATTAGGCGTGGGTTATGTCGAGGTTATAGAGCGCGATCCGGACAGGGACTGGGATGTGATTATCCTGCAATTGAGTGATGCGCAGCTCAGTAACAATCAAGAGTTGCTCAAGCGATTGCTGCAGAAATATGGACGCACCTGTCGGCGTTACGAATTTAAATTAATTTCCCCCGTGGGATTGGGCATATCAGTGCATGAAATTGACCATGCCTGGTACTTCGATGAGGCCAGCTAGTAGGAAAATAATATGAGCATTGGCATTTTGACGAATGCGGGCCGCGATCTGTTTGCACAAAAAGCGGCGTCGGGTGATACGTTAATCATTAACCGGTTTTTACTGGCGAATATTCCTGACCTGGATTCGGCGACAAGTCCAGACCCCGATGAGCCAATGCCAGCATTAGAAAACCGTGTTCGGGAATTCTCAGTGACAAGGCACGGCTACGTCTCTAACGACAAGGTAGTTTATTCCGTATATCTGGATAGCTCGGAGGGAGATTACACGTTTAACTGGGTGGGCCTTCTGGCTGATGACGATACGCTTATCGCCGTGCGATATATTGAACCCATTAGAAAATACAAGACCAGCGGTACCGAGGTGGGTAACAGTATCACCCGGAATTTTATGGTCACCTATACCGATGCCCAGGCGATCACCAATATCACCATTGACGCCAACACCTGGCAGTTGGCTTTTGATACTGCAACGGAGAGTCAGGCCGGTTTATCAAGAATTGCCAATCAGGAGAAAGTCGATAACGGGGATGATGATTTTGATTTTGTCACGTCTCAAAAGTTGGCATTGAGTAAACGGCTCAAGCGCACCTTCACTAACCTGGCAGATTTCCTTGCGGATGTGCAGTTGCGCGAAGGGCAGTTTGTCGAGATTTTAGGGCGCGAGGTTGCCGGCGATGACGGGGCCAACGCCTATCAAATGGTGAGTGCGAATACAGCTGCTCACGATAATGGCAGCTATATCGATCATCCAAATAGCGGGTTACAAGCAAAAGGTATGTTTCCCAAAGGGGTGGTTTACCTAGAGCAGTTTGGCGCGACCAGTGGCGGTTCTGTATTGGAAAACTCAGAGGTGCAAGCGGCCCTGGATTTTGCAAGGGATCAGAACTTGCCCTGGCGCGGTAGAGGTAACTATTGGGTTGAGGCAGTAACAGCCTACACGCCGAGCGATTCAGACTGTACTTTAGTCGCGGATACCTCATCCGAGGACGCGGTGTTAACTATTGCAAATCCAAACCCCAAAGAGACGCTCAGTAACTCCATAATCAATGACGTGTTGCCGTTGTACAAGGGCCAAACCAATATCCCTGGCTTGGGTGAACATTACGGAAAGTATATCCGTGCGGCTTCTACTGACCAGTACCTGGCGAGAACGAATTACCCCGATATGTATCGCACAGAACTTCACTTTATGGTGACAACTCCAGAGGGCGATATCTGGCCGCCGCTGCCATTTGATGTTCCTGACAACACGGTTTTTTCGGTAGTAGAAGCAGAACCAATACTGCCCAGGTTGGAAGTGTCGGGTGTAAATATTCGCACCTTGGATGGTAGCGGTATTCGCACCTGTTTGTATCGATGTTCACGAAGTGCGGTGACTTTCAAGAGTTCTACGTTAGAAAACACTTCCGAACAGTCAATCGGAAATTTGTATCAAGTCTCCAATGCTTATGGCTGTGTTGCCAGTAGTGTTGTTGTGAAAGGTGCGATGGTCAATACAACGAACTATGGGTTTAATCACTCTGGGGCTAATCACCGACTAGTAACCTGTGAAGCGCTTTACTGTCGGCGCTCTGTTGATGCCAGTTATCAAAATTGGCTAGTAATTGAAGGTGGCAGTTTTCCGGATGGTATTGGCGCCCACTTGGGGTTCAACATCAAAGCTGGCCGAGCCTCTATTGGCTGGTATAAAACTGGAGATTTGACCAGCCTACAATTTACGGGTGGGGACATTTCTGTTGATGACTGTGATCTGACAACGCAGAGAGCAATTTTTAATATACGCAGTGATGCCCCGGAAGTTATTGGTAGTATAAAGATAACGAATTCACGACTTACAATCGATGTAACCGAAGTGGCTGCTGTAGATGATGTACACATTGTTATGTGTGATAAACCCCAGGAAATGTATGACTCGGGCAGAAACATTAATACGCCAAAGCATATATTGGTTTCTGGTAACACGATAAAGTTAAAAGGCTCGATAGGGATTAACGCGCTGTATCTTCTCCAGTTGTTTAATGGCGGCACATTGGTTCGAAACCAGGTTGTCGACACGCTGTGTGAGTTTACCGATAACAGCTATGACCTAGAAGACAGCAGTACTATCACAAAAATTCTGTTCAACAAAGAGGCTACTGACTTGGGCCCAGGTTTGCGCTTCTACAGTAATGATGAATTGCCAAATTTTCAGCCCTATCTGGCCAATTCCATAGCTAATTACAGCGAGCCGTTTGCCTATGTTACTGCAAAGCGGGCGATAAATTCACAGGCTAAAATGGATTCTGGCTTTGTAAAAAAGGCGGTAATTGGTGATGCCGTATTTTCATTTGCCACTAGTACGCCACCAGATCATAAAGAGCGGTGGTATTCCGTATCTGCGCATAGTGACAATCCAAGAATCACAAAAAGAATCCCTGATGATGATGTGGCGATTTTAGAGGAAATGCCATTGTATTCAGTGGTTGAAATCCATCAGCGCAACGGCATGAATGTTTTTGCCACTGTGCTTGTAGATGGTTCAGGTACGCCGATGTTAAAGGGGATTAATCAGTCGGATGCTGTAGACCTGGTTGCAGACACAGCACTCAATGGAACAACAGGCAGTGACGGGAAGTTTACAGTCAGCAGTACCGCCACTGCGCTGTATATGGAAAACCGAACAGGTGAGACACTGCCAATCAGTATCCACTTGCGCGAGCTATAGTATGAGGCATTGCTATGGTATTGAATGATACGAAAATACCGGGATATGGACTTACCGTTAGTGTAGCGACAGAATTTTCCAGCGAATCTCTAAGCGGTGAGACCAGCAGCACAAGTTCGGTACATAAAGGCATAAAGCCAAAAATAATTACTGTCTCATTTATCATTAAGTATATTGAGGCGGATTCCCTGACGAGTTTCTATAGGCTGGCTGAAAGCGTGAATGATAACGGGGAACTTACGGTCTATAACATTACCAGCTCAAGTGCCAATGCCGCTAATATTAGGCAGGTGATTTTTTCAGGGCGTATAGATCAGCGGGAAATGCAGGATATAAAAGCGTGGCGAATTAGCTTTAGTTTACAGGAATATTTGAGTACGGCTGAAAAAACTGAGTTGCGACAGGAATCCACAAAATCCAGTCCTTTACAGCAATTTCAAGCAGGCACGCAATTTGAGAAGCTGTTGAATACCGTTGTCGAGCAAACTGCATGAAACTTCATAAGCAAATTTCTGTTGGAGGGGAAATTTACAAATTAGTGGATAGCAATATCCGACTGAACTTATTCACTCCAGGCAGAGCGGTGTTTTCCTTACAGTCCTCTGAGCCTATTTCCGGCTTAACTATTTTTAGTTGTGGTTATGACGCTGGCAGCCTCTCCCCTTGGTTTGTGGGTTTTGTAGAATCCAGCACTACGGTGAATACACAGCAGCAACGTATTTTCTGTAGAGAGCTGAGTGCAGTACTCTACTATCGCCTGCCCATCGCCCTTCGAAATGTCGGTCTAGAAGAAACCCTCCATAAAATAGGTGAGTTATCGGGTCTGGAATTCAGCTTGCCACAAGGTGAATTTGAATATTTAAAAAATCGGACCGCTGCTTTTTACAATACAGGTAACGGCTTCCATGCAATGGATTCTCTCGCCAGTGTTTTTAACATTCCCAAGTTGTTATGGCAGCTTCAGGCGGGTGGGGATCTTTTTGTGGGCAGTTGGGACCACTCCTACTGGGCGGATAAACCCGTGCAAATCGACCGCAGCTGGGAGCGGCAGTTGACCAGCCATAACGGCGCAACCCTGCCGGCACTGCCCGCACTGCGCCCTGGTGCGCTCTACAACGGCGACATACTGACCGGGGTGGAGCTCGCGGGGACGCAAATGAATATCACCTGGTCGGCCAATCCCTGGGCGGAGCGTTAGCGATGCTGGAAAAAATCATTAAGCGAATTGTCCGGCGCCTGTTCCCGGAATTAACCGGCGGTTTGCACTTGCCGCTGTGGGGGCAAGTAATTAACGCCCCGGTAGCCATTACTGAGGCGGTAGAGAGCACCGACGAACAGCCAGGCTATTGCGTAGACGTGCAGCTACTGGGCGCGGACGGCAAAGCGGATTCGGCTATGCCGCTAATGGAAAAGGTACCGCTGCCGGTAACGGGTATTGGCGCAGAGCGGGGGTTGTATGGATTCCCGCAACCGGGCGCCCTGGTGGAGCTCGGCTTTGTTATGGGCTTGCCGCACCGGCCGTTTATTCGCTCGGTATTTGCGCGGGGTGAGTTGCTGCCGCAGCTGGGGGCCAAAGATTTATTACTGGCCCAGGACGCGGCCAATTACTACCGCATCGACGGCAAGGGCAATATTAGCGAGCAGTGCCAGGCAGTGGCAGAGCGCTTCGCCGCACTAAAGCAACGCCTGGTAGTGAAGGACGGCGGCACTGTGTGGCTAGGCAATGAATCCAGCAACGTACTGCGCATCCTGGATGACTTAATCAAAGTGACCAGCACAATAGCGAACACGGCGGCAGGGCACACTCACGAGTACACGGATAACGGCACGAAACTAAAAACCAAAGTGCCGGACCAGGCTGGGGAGTTTAGTGGGCAGAAGGGTAGCGCCGATTCATTGGATTCTGAACTGGCGCCGATTGTGGGTTGAGGACTAAAAAACTAGACAAGTTCTTCGGGGGAGGGCTGGCTGATTTTTTCCTCTACAACTCTTACCGTGTTTGGGTTTTTGATATCTGTAAAATAAAAGACAATATTATATCCTTTATCTTTCTTCAGCTGGTGCTTCAGCTGGTGCTTCAGCTGCCTAAATCTAGGGTAAAGATGGCCTATACCTATTACATTCTCGGAGACTCTTTCCTCACTAGCTGACAAACTTAGTAGACCGTTAACAGCGACGGCTATTGCATTTTGTATTTGGTTTAAATTAACACCATCTAGGTTTGTAGTTCTTGCATAGCTATCGATATGAAAAATTTCTAAAATATCGTAAAGTTTTTTTGTTCTATCGATCTGTTGCTCGATTTCGTAATCAATAATGGATTTGGTTTTGCAAAATTTGGCTTCTGCTTCGCAGAGCTCATTTAAGGTTTGGATTGCTTCGAATAATCTGGACTCTCCGCTTCCCATATTGTCTATTGATATTTTAAAATCGCTGATACGGCTATTAGGGAAGCAGGCTTTGTATAGTTTTGTTTTATCAGTAAACACCACTTTCTGGTTCTTTTTTATCTGATTGAGAAAATTTTCGTATCTCTCTTTGTGGTCTAGGTAATTTGAGTAGGAGCTTTTTTGTTGTTCGTGCTCCCAGAGACGGTTTGCATGATTAAGTTGCTCATAAGCAAGATTAAGTTGTTGAGCAGTTTGCTCGCTACGGAATACCATACCTCTGACACCTGCTAGCACAAGAACCCCTGCAAATGCCTTAAAGGCTGGGGTAAGATATCTCACCAAGTTTTCGAAGCCTTGATAATTGGGTGCAAAGTTATATTGTGGGTCTTGGCTTATTGCTAATAGAATTAATATAACTATCGCTATGATAAACAAGACTACAAAAGAGCCAAATATTAAGTGTCGAAATAGGGGGTCTTGTGATAATTTTATTAGAATTGCTTTTGTCTCTTTTTTTTTGTCATTGCCGTTAACCATACTTTTGAATATATCCTTTATTACTTGAATGCTATTTCTAGTTATTTTGTGGGAGATCTTTATTAATTCCGGTAAGGCCAAGGTATTTTTCATTTGGGCCGTTAAATAGTAGTAGGTCTATGGTTGCTTTATGGTCTAAGCGCACTGCAATATTGTCATACGAGTTTTTTGACTGTGTGTAGGTTTCACTATCCCATTTACAAACAGCATGAATCTTATCTTTATCCTCGATTGAATTGACAGCAACTCCAGAGATCATGGATGTTCCAAATACTTGGATTTCACACCTACGGGAAGCAGACTCTCCAATTACAATTAGCACACCAGACTCGGTATCCATGGCTTCGAATATCTTTAGCCGTTCACTATCAACTTCTTTTAGATTGTCCGCAGTTGGAAAGACTTTGTTCGACCTGTCACAGCCAGGCAATAGGGAGAGACCGGTAATGAGCACAAGCAGCCCTGCAAAGAAACGCATTTCCACCTCCTATTAGTTTTCGTTTTTATTGGGGGTTATTTACTGGCCGTCTTTGACTGCAAGTTCAACGGTATCGAAGTCTATATTTACAGGGGACTTCTCTATTTTAGGTGAGTAGATCATGGCGATCCCATTGGCGGCGTAAACTTCCTCGTCTTTCACCCAGTAAGCAGCCTGGGATTCTGTAAGCACTGCGACACCGTCGTCTAAGTGAGCGCTCAAGTTATCCGCCAACAAATGGCGAACATCTCTTGTCATGGTTTCTCTTATCAGAGTGATAGCGGTAATTTCGGCGGGGCTAAGTTGTCGTGTAGGCTCGGTCGGTTCATCCTGCCCACTAATAAAAAGCCCCAGGCCGATAGCCCCAAAAAAGACAAAAGGCCCCCAAATTGACTTCCAGCTACTGGTCTCTTTTCCTCGAAGCTTGTTGCCTACCATCGTGGCGGTTCCAACGATGGCAATAAAAAGAATTAATCCCCCAAAAAATGACATCACTGCTCTCCTTGTGATTTGTTATTCAACAAAATCCTACCACCCCAAGAAGATGCTTCAAAACCTGTAGCACGCAGCAATCACGCCCTAACAAAATTTCAAAACTCTTCAAGCCTTACCAAAGCAACCAAAACCACCAATCTCCCCCCAAACCCCGCAACTCCTAAGGCCTACAGCCCCCTCTGTTCAAAAAACATACCGCCAATAGGGTCGCCGTTCACTCCTCCCCACGCCTGCCGATTTTTGGCGTTCTTTTAGTTGATGAAATGAGACTAGCGGCCCTGGCCTGAGCTGGTGCGGGGTTTGGGTAAGAATTGGATTTCACACTTTGAAGAGATTGGAAGAGAAATGAAGGGGAGGTTCACAGGGGGAAAGCAATAGATTGATGGTGTCCACATGTGGGCAAGGTAGAGTTAAAAAAATCCTGTGTGGACACAATGTGGACACTTTGAGTCTTTTAAGCGCCATTCTTCAAAATTTAGGGAAGGTAAACCAGAATTAAAAAACCCGCGAAAGCTAGAGCTGACGCGGGTTTGAGAGATGGTACCAGAGGCCGGACTCGAACCGGCACGCTTTTAAGGGCGGGGGATTTTGAATCCCCTGTGTCTACCAATTTCACCACTCTGGCACTTTCGCTGCTCGACCTTGGGGTCGGTGCGAAGAGGGCGTGATTATAGCAATGCTTTCGCTTGGGTCAACCAGTGATTTCAATAACTTAGCGCATTTTCTGTCGTCCGAGTTGAGGAGCCTCTGAGAAACTCTGTAATGCCTCTGTGGGTCTTGAGGGCTGCAGATGTTAGGCGCAGCTCGCCGCGAATGGCACAGTCCTTTGCAAGAGCTGCAACGTGGCAGCTGTAGCCCTCAAGGCCCACCCTTTGGGGCTTGCAGAGCAATTCACACTCGGCGTTGCGGCTTCTTGCAAGGTCTAGACATTCCTGCAAAGCCGCGCCTTGATTGTGAACTGCTCTGCATGCCAGAGGTATCACGGAGTTTTTCAGAGGCTCCTTAACAGCTCCTAAAATTTCCTATAACCTTCGCGACCTCTCCATAGTTTCTAGATTTCCAGGATTCCATGCAGCGTCAGGACTTTGACTTTCATCTGCCCGATGAGCTGATCGCCCGCGCGCCCACCGAGGAGCGCCGTGGCAGCCGTCTTTTGTGTCTGGATGGGCCCGGCGGGGCCATAGCACATCGGCAGTTTCCAGATATTCTCGATCAGGTCCAAGCTGGTGATCTGATAGTCTTTAACGATACCCGGGTAATCCCGGCGCGTTTGTTCGCGCAGAAGGAGACCGGCGGTAAGTTGGAAATCCTGGTGGAGCGGGTGCTCAACGAGACGGATATCTGGGCCCACGTGCGCTCCAGTAAGTCGCCTAAGCCCGGTTCCACCATCGTCCTTGAGGACGGCACCCGTATAGAGGTGACCGGTCGCAAGGACGCTCTGTTTGAATTGTCCTTCCCCAAAGAAGAGGGTGTGCTGGCGATTCTGGATCGCCTCGGCCATATGCCGCTGCCTCCTTATATTGATCGTGAAGACGATGCCAGCGATCGCGAGCGCTACCAAACCGTATACGGCCGCAATGCCGGTGCTGTGGCGGCGCCGACGGCGGGGCTGCACTTTGATGATGAGATGATCGGTGCGTTGCGGGATAAAGGTGTTGAGGTTGTCTTCGTTACCCTGCATGTGGGTGCGGGTACTTTCCAACCGGTGCGCGTGGACAATATTTATGAGCACCAGATGCACAGCGAAGTGCTGGACGTCTCCCAGGAAGTGGTGGATGCGGTAACTGCTTGCCGCGCTCGCAATGGCAGCGTGATTGCGGTGGGTACCACCAGCGTGCGCGCGCTGGAAAGTGCGGCGCGCAGTGGCCAGTTACAGGCCACAGTGGGGGAGACAGATATCTTTATTTACCCCGGTTATGAATTCCAGGTTGTGGATAAGTTGGTCACCAACTTCCATCTGCCGGAGTCCACCTTATTGATGCTGGTGAGTGCCTTCGCGGGGTACCAGCATACGATGGCCGCTTATAAGGCCGCTGTTGAGGAGCGCTATCGCTTCTTTAGTTACGGCGATGCCATGTTTATTACCCGCGATCCCAATGCCAAAAAAGAAGAAGTAGCACCAGCGAAAGGAGATACCCAGTGAGCCGCGAATGTTTTATGCAGTTTGAAGTGGATACCACTGATGGCAAGGCCCGTCGCGGTCGCTTGCGTTTCCCTCGGGGTGTAGTGGAAACCCCGGCGTTTATGCCGGTGGGCACTTATGGCACCGTGAAAGGCATGTTGCCGAGGGATATCGAAGGGATCGGTGCACAGATTATTCTCGGCAATACCTTCCACCTGATGCTGCGCCCGGGTACCGAAGTGGTTAAAGCCCACGGCGACCTGCATGACTTTACTCAATGGTCCGGCCCGATCCTCACCGACTCCGGCGGTTTCCAGGTGTTTAGCCTGGGTGAGCTGCGCAAGATTACGGAAGAGGGGGTTTCTTTCCGCTCGCCTATTGATGGCAGCCCGGTATTCCTGGACCCGGAAGAATCCATGCGCGTTCAGCGGGACCTGGGTTCCGATATCGTAATGATCTTCGATGAGTGCACCCCTTATCCGGCCACCACCGATGAAGCGCGCAAATCTATGGAGTTGTCCCTGCGTTGGGCGGAGCGCTCCAAGAAGGCTCACGGCGATAGCCCGTCGGCGCTGTTCGGTATTGTGCAGGGCGGTATGTTCCCGGAATTGCGCGATGTGTCCTTGCGCGGCCTTACCGAGATTGGTTTCGATGGCTATGCCATTGGTGGCCTGTCTGTGGGTGAGCCTAAAGATGAGATGATCAAGGTCTTGGATCACCTGGCTCACAAGATGCCGGAAGATAAGCCGCGCTACCTGATGGGTGTGGGCAAGCCGGAGGATATTGTCGAGGCGGTGCGCCGCGGTGTGGATATGTTCGACTGCGTCATGCCTACTCGCAATGCACGTAATGGCCACCTGTTTACCTTCGAGGGTGTGGTAAAAATCCGCAACGCCAGGCACCGTCACGATACGGGTCCCTTGGAGGAAGAGTGCGATTGCTATACCTGTGAGAATTTCTCCCGCGCTTACCTGCATCACCTGGATCGCTGTGGTGAAATTCTCGGTGCGCAGCTGAATACGATTCACAATTTGCGCCACTACCAGCGCCTGATGCAAAAGCTGCGCGATGCCATTGCCGCCAATGAGTTGGAGGCTTATGTCGCCGAGTTCTACCGTGGTCTGGGCCGCGAGGTTCCGGCGCTGGAGGCCTGATCAGGCGTCGCTTTTACCCTGCCTGGGGTGCTGCTGGTCTCATTGCGGCACCCCTGTAATTTGTCCGTTCCCACGATCCCCGTATAATCAGCCCCCACTTTTATTGGGGGCGGTGTACCTTGCATTCTGCGTATACTGCCCGCATATCCAGGCAAATTGCTTAGGCAGATTGCCAAGATTTACCGGCCCTCGGGGTCACACTAGAACAATGAGAACAGCATGAATCGCTACCCGATCTGGAAGTACTTTCTGATTCTCGCGGTTGTGGCCTTTGGCCTGATGTACGCCGCGCCCAATCTCTATAAGCCGGACCCTGCCGTGCAGATTTCCGGGCAATCCAGTGCACTCACCATCGGCCCCGATGTCCTTGCGAATGCACAAAAAGCCCTGGATGAAGCGGGTATTGCTCACTTCGGCGGTGAAGTTGGGGACAAGTCAGTACTGATCCGCTTGAACTCCATGGAGGAGCAGTTGCCGGCTAAAGAGGCGATTCAAAAAGCGCTTGGTACCACCAACTATGTTGTCGCCCTGAACCTGGCTTCCACCACGCCCCAGTGGATGAAAGATATCGGCGCTAGCCCGATGAAGCTCGGTCTGGACCTGGCGGGTGGTGTGCACTTCCTGATGGAAGTCGACACCAACACCATCGTCAAGAACAACATGGAAAGCTACGAGCAGGAAGTGAAAAGCAAACTACGCGAAGCCAAGGCTCGTTACCGCAATGTGGAGCTGGTGGATGATCGCGAGATTATTGCCCGCTTCCGCAACGATGAGCTGCGCAGCTTGGCGATGTCCACTATGCGCAAGGAATTTCCGCAGCTTCAACTGCGCGAGTCCGGCAGCGGCGAAAACCTGGAGATCCGCGCAACCCTAACCGATCAGGAAATCAAGCAGCTGGAAGATTACGCAGTAACCCAGAACCTCACCACCCTGCGCAATCGGGTGAACGAGCTGGGTGTTGCTGAGCCGATCGTACAGCGTCAGGGCCGCAACCGTATCGTTGTGGAGCTGCCCGGTGTACAGGACACCGCAGAGGCCAAGCGTATTATCGGTAAAACTGCCAACCTCGAATACCGTATGGAAGCTCGCCCGGATGAGCTGGTTTCCAACAAGGAATACTTCGATTACCGCGATGAGCGTCAGGCGCAGATGTACGGTGGTGCCTGGTTGGAGCGCCAGATCATTATCAAGGGTGACAGCGTTACCAATGCCCGCGTCGGTTACGACGAGAGCGGTTTCCCGCAGGTAAATATCACCCTCGACGCCCGTGGCGGCGAGATGATGCACCGCGCTACCTGGAAGAATGTCGGTCGCCGTATGGGCACCCTGTTTATCGAGACTCGCTTTGAGCCGGTAACTGAGATCGACGAAAACGGTAACGAAGTTACCGTGCAGAAGCGTACTGAAGAGCGAAAAATTATCAGCTTGGCTACGGTACAGAGTGCCCTGGGCAAGCAGTTCCGCACCACCGGTCTGGACAGCCCGGCTGAAGCCCAGGAACTGGCCCTGCTGCTGCGTGCTGGCGCCCTGGCTGCGCCCATGTATTTTGTGGAAGAGCGTGTGATCGGCCCATCCCTGGGTGCCGATAACATCAAGGTGGGTGTGCAATCCGTACAGATCGGTCTGCTGGCCGTGATTATCTGTATGCTGATTTCCTACCGCGTATTTGGCTTGGCCGCGAACCTGGCCCTGGCGGTGAATATGATCCTGCTGGTGGCGGTGATGTCGCTGCTGGGTGCAACCCTCACACTGCCTGGTATTGCCGGTATCGTATTGACCGTGGGTATGGCGGTGGATGCCAACGTGCTTATATTCTCGCGAATACGGGAGGAGCTCAGGAATGGGATGCCTCCCCAGACAGCGATCAGTGCCGGTTTTGACAATGCTTACAGCACCATTGTGGATGCGAACATCACCACCCTGATTGTGGCGGTGATCCTGTATGCCATTGGTTCCGGTCCGGTACAGGGCTTCGCGGTAACCCTGTCTATCGGTATTCTCACCTCCATGTTCAGTGCCATCATGGGTACGCGAGCAATTGTTAACTTGTTCTACGGCGGTCGCCGTGTGCAGAAGCTCTGGATTTAAGGGAGTCAGTCATGAGTGAGACCAAAGTGGATAACGGCAAAATTACCGAGTACATGGGCAAGCGCGTCTACGACTTTATGCGCTGGCGCAAGATCGCCGGGATTGTCTCGGTGGTGCTGGTACTTTCCTCTATCGCCGCACTGGCAATGAACGGCCTGAAGTTCGGCCTGGACTTTACCGGTGGTACCCAGGTTGAAGTGGGCTATGAGGTAACGCCTTTTATCAGCGACGTGCGTGATCAGCTGGAAGCGGCGGGTTACGACGGTGCTACGGTAGTGAATTTTGGTTCTGAGAAGGACCTGCTGATCAAGTTGCCCCCTGCGGTGACCGAGGAAGAAATCCAGATCAGCGCTACCGATCAGGAAACAACGACACCGATCGGTGACAAGGTTGTGGCTCTCCTGAGAGAGGGCAGTGAGGGAGATGTTGAGCTGCGCCGTGTCGAGATGGTGGGCCCACAGGTAGGTGCCGAGCTGCGCGACGACGGCGGCCTGGGCATGATGCTGGCCCTGTTTATGGTGATGATCTACGTTGCCCTGCGCTTCCAGTACAAGTTCTCTTTCGGCGCTGTAGCGGCTCTGGGCCACGATGTGATTATCGTGCTGGGATTCTTTGCGGTGATGGGATTGGACTTCGATTTAACCGTGCTGGCGGCCGTGTTGGCGGTGATCGGTTACTCCCTGAACGATACCATCGTGGTATCAGACCGTATCCGCGAGAACTTCCGCAAGGTGCGCAAGGCTGAGTCTGAGGAGATTATCAATATCTCTATCAGTCAGACCCTGGGCCGTACCTTTATGACGTCCTTCACCACCTTACTGGTGCTGTGGGCGCTGCAGTTCTTCGGTGGGGAATTGATCCACAACTTCTCCCTGGCCTTAATTGTGGGTGTGGTAGTGGGTACTTACTCCTCTGTTTACGTAGCTGCCAACGTGCTGATGGCTTTGAATATCAACAAAGAAGACCTGATGCCGCCGGTGAAAGAGGGTGCGGAACTGGAAGAAATGCCCTGATGTGAATGAGAAGTGGCTGCGTTAATGCAGCCATATTCGAGCGGCCCCGGCCGCGCTTTGCTGCAGATCAGCGGAGCGCCGTCGGGGTTTTTTATTGCGCGGAGTTTAGGCTCTGGGCTTTTTGCCGAGGGTGATGTGCTTGGGGCCGGAAGTGTTGGTCTGCCCGCTCACCCCTTTGGGCACCTGCTCGATCTCACCGCCACCGGCGAGGAACGCCTTTACCTGCTCCTCGATACTTTCGCTGGTCTCGAGGGGAGCGGCTTGTTTGCGATTGGAGGAAGAGGAAGGTTTCTTGGCCACGGCGCTATCCGGTTTTTATGTGTAAGCGGGCCATATTAGCACGGCTTGCACAAAAAATCACCCAAGTGGCCAGAGTCTGCACATAGCGGGTGTTTTGTCGACAGCTTTCGAATAATTCTGTCGTTTTTGGATAAATCGGGCCGCTTCGAGGCAGCCCGGAAGATGGTGCGTTATTCGGCTTCTTCTGTGGTCTCTTCGGTTTCCAGCGGCCAACCGCCCATCTCTTTCCACTTGTTCACGATGCCGCAAAACAGGGTTGCGGTTTTTTCTGCGTCGTACTCGGCGGAGTGGGCGCAGTTGTTATCAAACTCGATTCCAGCAACCTGGCAAGCTTTGGCCAATACGGTCTGGCCGTAGGCGAGGCCGGCGAGGCTGGCGGTATCGAAGCAGGAGAAGGGGTGGAATGGGTTGCGCTTGATGCCGGTCCGCTCGACTGCTGCATTGACGAAGCCCAAGTCGAAGTGGGCATTGTGGGCAACCACGATGGCGCGGGTGCAGCTGTGCTTTTTCACGGCGCTGCGAATCTTGCGGAACAGCTCGGGGATGGCGATTTCTTCCGGCCAGGCGTCGCGGTCCGGGGATTCCAGGTCGATGCCAATAAAGTCGAGAGCGGATTGCTCAACATTGGCGCCCTCAAAAGGCTCCAGGTGGAAACTGTGGGTCTCCAGCGGGAAGAGGTTGCCGGAGTCATCCATGTCGAGGATAACCGCAGAAATTTCCAGCAGTGCATCGGTGCGGGCGTTAAAGCCGCCGGTTTCAAGGTCGATGACCACGGGCAGAAAGCCTCGGAATCGCTGGGCGAGAGAGCTTTTTGGTCCTGTGGGTTCTTCGGCGGGTGTCACGGTGGTTCCTTGTAAATCTTGTCTTCAGGCCAGCAGCATTTGGCGCTGGTGGGGCAGGGTATTGTATTCGAATTGCGGCGCCTGCCGGGAGTGTTCTCCCGCAGGCGCTGTAATCAGGGCACTCGCCGATTACGCAAGTTGCCAGTTTAAGGTTTCACCGGCTGCGAGGGGAATCAGATTTTCACCACCCATATCCAGTTTTTCTGGCAGGGTCCAGGGGCTCTTGACCAGGGTGATGGTGCCCTCGTTGCGCGGCAGCTCGTAGAAGTCGGGACCGAACTCACTGGCAAAGCCTTCCAGCTTGTCCAGTTTGCCCGCGCGCTCGAATACTTCTGCGTAGAGCTCAATAGCGGAGTAGGCGGTATAGCAGCCGGCGCAACCACAGGAGTGTTCTTTTTTGTGGTGGGCGTGGGGGGCTGAGTCGGTGCCGAGGAAAAACTTCGGGTTACCGCTGGTGGCCGCTTCGATCAGTGCATTTTGATGGTAGCCGCGCTTGAGGATTGGCAGGCAGTAAAAATGCGGTTGGATACCACCAACCAGCATATGGTTGCGGTTGTACAGCAGGTGGTGTGCGGTAATGGTTGCGGCAACGCCTTCGCGGGCGCCTTGTACAAACTCTACTGCTTGGGCGGTGGTGATATGTTCAAACACCACTTTCAGCGTGGGGAAATCATCTACCAGGCGGGACAGGGTTTTCTCGATAAAAGCCTGCTCGCGGTCGAAGATATCGATATCGCTGGTGGTCACTTCACCGTGTACCAGCAGCTTCATACCGCAGGCCTGCATCTCTTCCAGGGCCGGGTAGATGTTGGCGATATCGGTAACGCCGGAATCGGAGTTGGTGGTCGCGCCCGCTGGATACAGTTTGGCGGCGATAACACCGGCTTCATGAGCCTTGCGAATAACGGCAGCGTCGGTCTTGTCGGTGAGGTAGATCACCATCAAGGGTTCGAAAGGGGTGTCGGCGGGAACATTGGCGTTGATACGTTCCTTATAAGCCACTGCACTTTCGGCATCGGTCACAGGGGGTACCAGGTTGGGCATTACAATCACGCGGCGGAATTGTTTTGCAGCATCGGGCACGGTACGCCCGAGAGCGGCGCCGTCGCGCAGGTGAATGTGCCAGTCGTCGGGGGCGCGAAGGGTAATTTGCTCCGTCATGGTACTCCGTAAAGCTTCTTAGCGTAGTGAGTCGTTGTGCGGCGCGAATGCTACCCGAAGCTGTACAAAATTGCGATGCACGAAAAGGTTAAAAATCAATCAATTGTGCTTACTCGCGCCTTGGCGCTAGTCGATCGCGAGCTTAGGCGCTACAATCGCGCCCCGACAAAGAGTGTGGGTATTGTTGTGCCCGCAATTTACCGATCCTGGGCATATCTCCAAGAATAACTCCCCCAGACCGACACTAGTTTCGCGTAGTGGCATTCCCCGTCTCCGCGTTTTTGTCGCGGCGGCGTATTTCCGGCAGCAGAGGACAGCAATGAGCAAAATCGAAAAGGTGGTACTGGCATACTCCGGTGGATTGGATACGTCAGTAATCGTGCGATGGTTGCAGGAGACTTACGGTTGTGAAGTGGTGACTTTCACCGCTGATATCGGCCAGGGTGAAGAGGTGGAACCGGCCCGTGCCAAGGCCGAGGCCCTCGGGGTTAAAGAGATTTATATCGACGATCTGCGCGAAGAATATGTGCGCGATTTCGTTTTCCCGATGTTCCGCGCCAATGCGATTTATGAAGGGGAGTACCTGCTGGGTACCTCTATTGCGCGCCCGCTGATCGCCAAGCGCCTGATTGAGATTGCCAACGAGACTGGCGCCGATGCCATTTCCCACGGTGCTACCGGTAAAGGTAATGACCAGGTGCGCTTCGAACTGGGCGCTTACGCGCTGAAGCCGGGCATCCAGGTAATCGCTCCCTGGCGTGAGTGGGACCTGAACTCCCGCGAAAAGCTGATGCAGTACTGCGAGCAGCACAATATTCCGGTGGACTTCTCTTCCAGCAAGAAGAAATCCCCTTACTCGATGGATGCCAACCTGCTGCACATCTCTTATGAGGGCGGCAACCTCGAAGATCCCTGGGCGGAAGCCGAAGAGGATATGTGGCGCTGGAGTGTGAGCCCCGAGGCGGCTCCGGAAGAACCCACCTACATTACTTTGGGTTTTGAGAAGGGCGATCCCGTTTCTATCGACGGTGAGCGCTTAAGCCCTGCTACTTTGCTTGAGAAGCTGAATAAGTTGGGCGGAGCCAACGGTATCGGTCGTCTGGATATCGTGGAAAACCGCTACGTGGGAATGAAGTCCCGCGGCTGCTACGAAACACCGGGCGGCACCATTTTGATGAAGGCGCACCGCGCCATTGAGTCCATTACCCTGGATCGCGAAGTTGCGCACATGAAGGATTCCCTGATGCCGCGCTACGCCGAGCTGGTTTACAACGGTTACTGGTGGTCCCCGGAGCGCAGCATGCTCCAGGCTGCGATCGATGAGTCCCAGGATGTGGTTAACGGCGAAGTTCGCCTGAAACTGTACAAAGGCAGCGTGAGTGCTGTGGGCCGTCGCTCTGCGGACAGCCTCTTCGATGAGCGTATCGCTACCTTCGAAGACGATGCTGGCGCTTACGACCAGAAGGATGCGGAGGGCTTTATCAAGCTCAACGCCCTGCGTCTGCGCATTGCCGCAGGTAAAGGAAGAAAATTGATTTAGTTGATTTAGATCAGCAATCACCGGGCAAGGATGCGCTTAAATCCTTATCCGGCCAATAGTAACCACAGTGCCTCACACATTGTGGTTACACACCTTCTGTGGTGGGCCAGTCCCGCACAGTGGAACCGAATCTTAAAAGCAACGGAAGTAAAAACATGACGACAACGGTGGCAAAGACCGGCCCTGTGCCGGACTATGACTACAATATCGTGCGCCAGTTCACCATCATGTCCGTGGTCTGGGGCATTTTTGGTATGGGCATGGGCGTATTGATCGCAGCCCAGCTAGCCTGGCCTGAACTCAACGACTTTTGGCAGCCCTTCTCGCACTTCGGGCGCTTGAGGCCCCTGCACACCAATGCGGTAATTTTCGCCTTTGGTGGTAGTGTTCTCTTTGCCACTTCTTACTATGTGGTACAGCGTACCTGTCAGGTCCGCCTTTGGGGTGGCTGGCTGATCCCCTTCACCTTCTGGGGATGGCAGGCCGTTATCGTCGCCGCGGCAATTACCCTGCCGATGGGCTTCACTTCCACCAAGGAATACGCTGAGCTCGAGTGGCCTATCGATATCCTGATTGCCCTGGTTTGGGTTGCTTACGCGCTGGTGTTCTTCGGCACCATCATGAAGCGTAAGACTTCTCACATCTACGTGGCGAACTGGTTCTTCGGTGCTTACATCGTAACTATTGCTGTTCTCCATATCGTTAATAACCTGGAGATTCCTGTTGGCCCGTTCAAGTCCTACTCTATCTATTCGGGCACTAAGGACGCAATGATCCAGTGGTGGTATGGCCACAACGCAGTAGGGTTCTTCCTGACTGCAGCCTTCCTCGGCATCATGTACTACTTCGTACCTAAGCAAGCTGGTCGTCCGGTTTATTCCTACCAGCTGTCTATCGTTCACTTCTGGGCACTGATCTCCCTGTACGTATGGGCTGGTGGTCACCACCTGCACTACTCAGCGCTGCCCGACTGGGCTCAGAGCCTGGCGATGGTTATGTCCCTGATTCTGCTGGCACCTTCCTGGGGCGGTATGATCAACGGCATCATGACCCTGTCCGGCGCATGGCATAAGCTGCGCACCGACCCGACCCTGCGCTTCCTGGTGGTATCCCTGTCCTTCTACGGTATGTCTACCTTCGAAGGTCCGATGATGTCCATCAAGACTGTAAACGCTCTGTCTCACAACACTGACTGGACCGTTGGCCACGTACACTCCGGCGCTTTGGGCTGGGTTGCGATGATCTCTATCGGCGCTCTGTATCACCTGGTTCCGGTTCTGTGGAAGCGTCGCGAAATGTACAGCGCCAAGCTGATCAACGCGCACTTCTGGCTGGCCACTGTGGGTACTGTTCTGTACATCGCCGCTATGTGGGTTAACGGTATTACCCAGGGCCTGATGTGGCGTGCATTTAACGCCGACGGCACCCTGACTTACAGCTTCGTAGAGAGTGTTGTAGCCAGCCATCCGGGCTATGTAGTTCGCTGGTTGGGCGGCGCCATGTTCCTGGTGGGTATGCTGCTGATGGCTTACAACGTTTACCGCACGATTACCGAGAAGGTAAACGATGCCGAAGCCGATAACACCGTTCGAGCAGTGCCTGCGGCATAGGAGTTTAGATCGTGAAGAATCATGACCTCGTAGAAAAAAACATCGGCTGGATGATCTTTTTCACCATTATCGCCATCAGTTTCGGCGCACTGGTTGAGATCGTTCCGCAGTTCTTTACCAAGGATAACTACACGCCGCTGCCGGGGCAGAAGCCGCTGACAGCAATGGAGCTGGAAGGTCGCGATATCTACATTCGCGAAGGCTGCCACGTTTGCCACACTCAGATGATTCGTCCTCTGCGTGCGGAAGTTGAGCGTTACGGCCACTACTCCATGGCTCAGGAATCCATTTACGAGCACCCCTTCCTGTGGGGCTCCAAGCGTACCGGCCCAGACCTGGCGCGCGTAGGTGGACGCTACTCTGATGAATGGCAGCGCGCGCACTTGTACAACCCGCGCAGCGTTGTGCCTGAGTCAATCATGCCTGCTTACCCCTGGTTGTTCGACAATGTGGTAACTGGTGAATACACCGCACGTAAGATGGAAGCGCTGCGCTTCGTCGGTGTGCCCTACACCGATGACGACATCGCCAACGCCGCTGAGCCTTTCAAAGGTGGCAAGGTCAAGGAAATTGACGCGCTGGTCGCTTACTTGCAACAGCTGGGTACCCTGGTTACCCAAAAACGCTAATAGCGAGGAAGGAAACTCGTGACTATTGAAACTTTGCGGGAAATCGGTCTGGTTCTGGGCTCTGTGGCTTTTCTGGCGATCTGCTGGTGGGCCTTCTCTCCGAAGCGCAAGAAGCGCTTCGAAGAAGATGCCAATTTGCCATTTGCCGATGAAGAGCGACAAGCCGACAAGGACAAGTCGGCCGCTCAGCAGGACGAATCCAATTCCGGGGATAAACCCGGAGCCAATCGAAAACAGGGGCAGGATAAGTAATGAGTACATTCTGGAGTGTGTGGGTAATTGTGCTCACCCTCGCCAATCTGGCGTTGATTACCTGGGTGCTGTTCGCCAACCGAAAAGTGGCGGTGGATGACCAGGCTGAACCGGAAAACAAAACCACGGGCCACGTTTACGACGGCATCGAGGAATACGACAACCCGCTGCCCAAGTGGTGGTTCATGTTGTTCGTCGCCACCCTGGTGTTCTCTGCGGGATATCTGGTGGTTTACCCGGGTCTGGGTAACTTCAAAGGTGTCGGCAACTGGACTTCTGTCGGTGCATTGGAAGCTTCGCAAGCTAAGGCCCAGGAGAGGTTCCACGAGACCTTCGGTAAGTACGAAAATATGCCGATCGAGCAGATTGCGCAGAACCCCGAAGCCATCAAGATGGGTTCCCGGATCTTTGCTAACAACTGTGCGGTATGTCACGGTGCAGATGCCGGCGGTAACTTCGGCTTCCCGAACCTGACCGATAACGCCTGGCTGTACGGCGGCACCCCGGAGAAAATCCTGGAAACCCTGAATAACGGCCGTCAGGGCATGATGCCTCCTCAGGGGCCGGTGATCGGTGAAGAAGGTGTTAGAAATGCGACAGAGTATGTTCTCTCCCTGAACGGTCTGGAGCACGATACTGCCATGGCTGCCGAGGGTCAGAAGGTATTCAACACCGTGTGTATGGCTTGTCACGGTATGGATGCCAAAGGCAACCAAATGCTGGGTGCGCCGAACCTGACTGACGATATCTGGCTGTACGGTAGCAATCGCGAACAGATCCAACACACTATTCGCGGTGGTCGTACCAATATGATGCCCGCGCAAAAAGACAAGCTGCGTGAAGACAAAATCCGCCTCGTAGCGGCCTATGTCTACAGCCTGTCCCAGCAGGAAGAAGAAAAGCAGTAATTATCCATCGAGGTCCGGCATTTGCTGGGCCTTGTTTTATCAAGGGACTCCGGGCGCCGCAGGGACGGAGAAAAAAGCCTCAACATAAGGGGTTACCTGGCCCACGTACAAGATGTGCCCGTGCGAGAGTGAGGTTTGTGTGAGTGATTTAATTCCAACCCGTGAGGAACAGGAAGGTGATGGCGAAGTTCGCTATCGCATGCTGTATGAGTCGGAAGACAAAGTCTACATCCGACATATCAAGGGTGTTTTCACCCGTGTTCGCAAATATACCGGCCTGCCGTTGCTGCTGGCTTTCTTCTTTCTACCTTGGATCAATATCGACGGGCGCCAGTCGGTCTTCTTTGATCTCCCCACCCGCCAATTCCATATCTTCTGGACTACTTTCGGCCCCCAGGACGGCTTCCTTCTAGGTTGGCTGCTGATCATTGCCGCCTTCGCGCTGTTTGCGGTCACTACTTTGCTGGGCAGGGTGTGGTGTGGCTTCACCTGTCCGCAGACCGTCTGGACCATGATGTTTATCTGGGCAGAAAGGGTTTGTGAAGGCGATCGCAACAAGCGAATGAAGCTCGACAAGGCCCCCTGGAACCTGGAAAAGGTTCTGCGCAAGGGTGGCACACATACCATCTGGCTGTTGATCTCGCTGGCAACTGCACTGGCCTTTGTGGGGTATTTCTACGGTGTGCGCGAGCTGGTCGTGGATCTGGCGACGTTTAACGCCCACCCGCAGGGTGTTTTCTGGGTCGCTTTCTTCACTTTTGCCACCTATATGAACGCCGGCTTCCTGCGTGAGCAGGTGTGTAAATATATGTGCCCCTATGCCCGTTTCCAGTCGGTAATGTACGACGAGGATACGCTGGCGGTTTACTACGATGCCAAGCGGGGTGAGACCCGTGGTCCGCGTAAGAAGAACGTGGATTACAAAGCGGAAGGTATGGGCGACTGTATCGACTGTTACTGGTGTGTTCAGGTGTGTCCGGTGGATATCGATATCCGCGACGGCATGCAGTACGAATGTATCAACTGTGGGCTCTGTGTCGACGCCTGTAACAGCGTGATGGATAAGATGGGGTATGAGCAGGGCTTGATTCGCTTCACCTCTGAGGACGAATTGCAGGGTGGAAAGACCCGCTTCCTGCGCCCGCGCCTATTTGGCTACGCGTTGATACTGGTTGCGATGACCGGCCTGTTTGCACAGCAAGTGATGACTCGCAGTCCTATCGAGGCAGAAATCACTCGCGATCGCGGTACCCGTATGTTCCGCGAGTCCCAGGGGCAGGTGCAAAACGTCTACACGGTGAAAATCAATAATATGGATCAGGCGCCCCACGAATTCACCATCAAGGTGGAAGGTAAGCCTGAATACGATTACTCCGTTCGCAAGCCGAAGACGATTTACCTGGTGCCGGGCGAGATGTTCTCCGTTCCTATTCGCGTGAGCGTTCCGAGAGACCAGCTGAAGGATACCAAGCACGATATCGAGATTGTTGTCCAAGCAGTCGACAATCCTGAGCTGGTTGATAAGCACCGAACGGTGTTTATTGGTCCAAAGCAGTAGACGGGACGCCAATCCCGTTGCAAAGTACGGGCCCGCCCAGGCGGGCTCGACTTTTGTGCACAAACGGTAACTTTTTGGTAACGCGATGAATGAACCAACCCCAAAACCCTGGTACCGGGAACCTTGGGCGTGGATGGTACTGGCCCCACTGATTGCAGTGGTGGTTGTCTCCACAATTACAGTCTCGATAGCGGTGCGCTTCGCTGACGATAAAGTCAGTGATACTTACTACAAAGACAGCCGCATGTATCACTTCAGCGCCGAGCAGGACTTGCGCGCGAAAGAGCTGGGTCTGGCCGCTTTGGTCCAGTTTCAGCCGTCTGAAAAATCGGTTGTCGTGGAGCTGAATGGCGACCTCGACTACCCCAAGGCCCTACTGCTCACATTGAGCCACCCGGTGGAGTCTGACCTGGATAAGCATATCGAGCTCTCCCAGCTCTCCGTGGGCCGCTACCAGGGCACCTTGCCTGAAGGCGTTGGGAATCGCTGGTATCTGCGCTTGATGCCGGAGCTCGATCCCGAGGCGCATCAGGACGCCAACTGGCGCCTGAAAGGTGAAATCAACTTCGATCTCGGCAATGCCGCGCCACTGAATGCAGTAACTCAATGACTTCGTCTTCCTCCTGTTATCACTGTGGACTCCCAGTCCCTCCCGGCAGCAACCACTCGGTGGTTATCGACGGGGCCGCCCGGGATATGTGTTGTCCAGGTTGTGAGGCGGTAGCCAGCGCTATCGTTTCCGGTGGTCTGGATGGCTTTTATCGCTTCCGGGAGAAGGAGAGCGACAGGCCGGAGGAAGCTCAACCCCAGGACCGCTGGGCGGCATACGATTTACCTGAAGTGCAGCAGCAGTTTGTCCACGATTGGGATAACGGCAACAAGATTGCCTCGCTGTTGATTAGCGGTATTACCTGTGCGGCCTGTGTGTGGCTGATAGAAAAGCACCTGGGGCAGTTGGACGGGATTGAGAAGGTCTCTGTCAACGCCAGTACCCAGCGTGCCCAGATCGGTTTTAACCCCGACAAGATCAAACCCAGTGAGTTGTTTGGCGAACTGGAACGGATTGGCTACCGGCCGGCCCCGGCCACTGCGGCCAACCAGGAAAGTGTGATCCAGAGCGAACACCGCGCCGCCCTGCGCCGCCTGGGTGTCGCCGGACTCGGCACCATGCAGGTGATGATGTTTGCCATCGCCCTGTATTTCGGTGCTGCCGCGGAAGAGGGCGTCGGTGAGTTTGAGCGCTACTTCCGCTGGGTTTCCCTACTGGTGGCAACGCCAGTGGTTTTCTATGCGGCGCGCCCATTTTTCAGTGCCGCTTTGCGCAGTCTGCGCGCCCGACACCTGAGTATGGATGTGCCGGTGTCCCTGGCGATTGGTATGGCCTATGTCGCCAGCTTTTACGCCACCGTATTCGGCACCGGTGAGGTGTACTTCGAATCTATCTCCATGTTCACCTTCTTCCTGTTGTTGGGGCGGACGGTGGAAATGCGCGCCCGCCATCGGGCGGGCTTAGCCAGCGGTGGTTTGGCCCAGTTGCTGCCGATGACGGCGGCCAAATACCAAGGGGATGATATTGTCCATGTACCGGTTGCCGCATTGGCCGCTGGCGATAAAGTCTTGTTGCGCCCGGGAGATACTATCCCCGCCGATGGGGAGGTGCTAGAGGGCGTGAGCGGTGTGGATGAATCCCTGCTCAGCGGTGAATCGGCACTGCAACAGAAGTCTGCAGGCAGCCCGGTTTATGCCGGTAGTGTCAACGGCGATTCCACCCTGACTATCCGAATTACGGCAGCGGGGCAGTCGACTCGCTTGTCCGCTATTGAGCGCCTGGTAGAGCGGGCGCAATTAGATAAACCCAACCAAGTGGCCCTGGCAGACCGGGTCGCGGGTATTTTTGTCGGTGTCGTTCTATTCGCGGCACTGGCGGCGTTTGTTGTCTGGTGGCAAATCGATCCCAGTCGCGCTTTTTGGGTATCCCTGTCTGTGCTGGTGGTGACTTGCCCCTGTGCACTGTCGCTGGCAACCCCTGCTGCCCTGGCCTCCGCCACCCTGCGTTTACAGCAGTTGGGGCTTCTTGTGGCTGGAGGCAGCCTACTGGAAACGCTGCCGCGTATCGGCCGGGTGCTGTTCGACAAGACCGGTACCCTGACACGCGGTGAACCGAGAATCCTGCATATTGATTTGCTGCGGGCCAACTGGACTGAGCAGCGGGTTAGGGACGTTGCCGCTGCCCTGGAATCCCAGACCAATCACCCCCTGGCCAGGGCCTTCCGCGCCTGGCGTGGCAATCTCATCGCCAGTGACCTGAAAGTCCATACCGGAGCCGGCCTGGAAGGGCGGATTGAGGGGGACAGTTACCGGCTGGGTAAGGCAAGCTTTGTTTCCAGTGAGGAAATTTCCACGCCCGAAGGGGAGGGGCAGTGGTTGCTGCTCGGCGACTCCCTGGGCCCTATTGCCTGGATCGCGTTGGGGGATAAGTTACGGGATTCGGCAACCACCGCTGTTGAGGGTTTGACTGAGCAAGGTCTTTCAGTGGAACTGCTCAGTGGTGACCAGTCTGCGGAAGTTGAGCGACTGGCGGGGCGAGCGGGTATCAGCAACTACCGCGCCGGAGCCTCGCCAGAGGACAAGCTCAGCCATATGAAGCAGCTGCAAAGCGATGGTGAGAAGGTGTTAATGGTGGGGGATGGCATCAATGATGTGCCAGTCCTCTCTGGTGCCGATGCCTCTGTGGCGATGATGTCTGCGGCAGATCTGGCCCAGTCCCGCGCCGATGCCATTTTGCTGAACGGAGATCTCGAAGTGCTGCCCAAAGCTATAGAGCTGGCGCACAAGTGCCGCCGAATTGTGCGGCAAAATCTGGCATGGGCTCTGGGCTACAACGTGATTGCCCTGCCACTGGCATTTTGCGGTCTGGTGCCGCCCTGGGCTGCGGCGATCGGTATGTCCCTGAGTTCTCTGATCGTAGTGCTAAATGCGTTGCGTCTGTCCCGTGGACAGGAAGTCGACGAAAACCCTGTGAGCGCCGCGGCTTAATCCCGTGCTCACAGAAAGAGAGGAGGTGTAACTGATGGAAAGTCTGTATTTCCTGATTCCCATTGCGGTGATTTTGGTTGGCTTTGCGGTGAAGCTCTTTTTCTGGGCCGTGAATAACGGACAGTACGATGACCTGGAAACGGAAGGTCGTCGCATTTTGTTTGATGACGATGATGTTCAGCAGGACAAATCTGACGCGGAAAGGAAGCAGGAGAAGTAAGTGGGGGACTGGGGTTTTTTAGCGGCGGCGCTCGCTATCGGTTTTTTGGGTAGCAGTCACTGCATCGGTATGTGTGGGGGAATCTCCGGAGCGCTGGGTATGGCGGTACCGGGCAAAAAAACTGCTTGGGTGCAGCTGGGCTCTTACCAATTGGGTCGCCTGGGTAGCTATGCGCTGATGGGAGCGCTCGCTGGTGCCCTCGGTGCGGCGATACTGCCGGCACTAACTCCGCTGCGATTTGCTGCCGGGATCATGTTGATCCTGATGGCGCTGTACATCGGCGGTATCTGGCAGGGACTGGCTTGGATTGAAAAAGGGGGCCGCTACCTTTGGCGCTATGTGCAGCCACTATCGGCCAAATTATTACCGGTTCGCTCTGCGGGGCAGGCATTGGCACTGGGCTCCCTGTGGGGCTGGTTGCCCTGTGGTTTGGTTTACAGCGCGCTGACTTTTGCCCTGGCCCAGGGCAGTGCTGAGCGGTCTGCCCTGGCGATGTTTGCTTTTGGTCTGGGCACTGTGCCCGCCATGCTGGCTACTGGTGCTGCGGCGGCGCAGGTGCGTGGCATCGTGCAAAAGCCGGGGGTTCGCTATGGTTTCGCCGCAGCGATTTTGCTGTTTGGTATCTGGACCATTTGGGGGGCTATGGGCCACGGTGGACACGGAGACCACGCCAATCACGGGCAGATGAGCGGGATGGAAGTTCCCGCAGAAGACACGGAAGAGCAGGGACACCATCATCACCATCACTAAGCGCAGTGATGATGGGTCCTGTGGGCGCTAGAGATCGATCCGCAGGGACAGGTCGATAGCGCGCAGGTGCTTGGTCAGGCTACCGGAAGAGATATAGTCCACTTCCAGTTCAGCTAACTGAGCGATGCGATCCCGGTCGACACTGCCGGAAAGCTCAATTTTGGCTTTGCCTTTGGCCAGTTTCAGGGCCGTTCTAGTGTCTTCATCATTGAATTCGTCGAGCATAATCACGTCCACACCGACGGCGAGCGCCTGCTCCAGCTCTTCAATATTTTCCACTTCGACTTCAATCAAGGCTTCCGGCTTGATCACTCGCGCTTGGGCGACGGCGTGTTCAATGCCTCCGGCGGCGAAGATATGGTTCTCTTTGATCAGGAAGGCGTCGTAAAGACCGATGCGGTGATTGTGGCAGCCACCGCAAAGTACGGCGTACTTCTGTGCGCTGCGCAGACCGGGAATGGTCTTGCGGGTGTCGAGAATCTTCACCTCAGTGCCTTCAGCTCGCGCGGCGAACTCCGCAGCGGTTGTGGCAGTACCGGATAAGGTTTGCAGGAAATTCAGTGCGGCGCGTTCGCCGGTCAGGATAGCGCGGGCATTGCCTTCCAGCTCAAAAATAACGGCATTGGCGCTGATGCGGTCGCCATCCTCGAAGTGCCAGGTGAGGACGAGTTCCGGGTCCAGGGCGTGGAATACAGCCTCTACCCAGGCGCGACCACTCAGAGTGCAATCTTCACGGGTGATTACCCGAGCCCGCGCATTGCGGTCCTCTGGGATCAGCTGGGCGGTGATATCGCCACTACCAATATCTTCTTCCAGGGCCACCTGAACTGCGCGTTGCAGGTCGGCAGTGATATTGGGAATAGCCGTGTCTTGTGGTCGCATTGGGAAACCTCGAAATTAACGCCGACGCAGTTTACCAAAACACTCGGGGTTTTGATTGCTCAACTCAATCACCGGCAAGTAGCAGTTGGCTCGACGAATAGCTGTGATAGGTGTCTCAAATATGTCGCGGAACTGTGTAAAACAGCCCAGAAACGCTAGTAGAATGCCAAAGAGCTAGGTTTGATCGCAATCTGAACTGTTCTCGGACAGGGCTGGGAATCGTTGCCCCTTCGCGTTCAAAACTTGAGTGAAATCAAGAGCTTCGGCAGATTTTTCACAGATGATCGCGCCCGGAGATCGGCGGTTTGGAGATCCGATTTACGGGGGTGCAAGTCCCCGTAGTCGCTTGGAAAGCCACTTTTCCACTCACCAATTTTGCTATTAGCCACAGCGTTTTAAGTCGGACGGTATTCGAAGGACCTCTTGGAAATGAGTGAATCCAGCAAGGTAGTTTCCCTCTCAGAGAAAAGTGGAGCGCGCAATATTTCTGCATCTGGTAAGCCCGCTGTTCTGCCCGCCGCAGTAACAATGCTGAAAGAAAAAGCGACGGATCAGTTACTGGAGCGAATTAAAGCACTGTTTGGCAAAGTGGATGATTCGTTGTTTGCCATGGCTGAGCGAGCCCACGGCCAGGAGGAACAGGATGGGCTTTTCCAGGCCTTGCGACTGTTGCGCGTTGAGCGGCGTAATATTGCTGAGCACTTTGTCCAGAATATCTCTCACGCTTTCCTGGTTCGCCAGGAAGAAAAGGCTGAAAGCAATTTCGCTTCCGATAATTTATCGCTAGTTCACAATGATGACCTAGAGCAATTGGTCGCTGCTGATACCATGGTGGCCACGGCTAAGCGCGATTTTGCCGAGCCCCTCACTGCATTGTGCATGAGGCTCGATACGCTCTATGCGGTCAAAGTCTATGACAAGAACAACCCCTTGGGCCCTGATGTCATTTGTGATGCCTTTGTAGACTCGATTCAAGAACTGAATCTCCATATTCGTGCCCGCCTTACTCTGCTGAAGAAGTTCGAGCAGATGGTCATGTTGCAGCTGCGCGACTTCTACGAATTCTGTAATCAACTGCTCATAGAGCAGGGCGTGCTGCCATCGCTACAGGAGCAGCAGCGTGCAGCTAGGCAGGTACCTGCTTACAACAGTACTTCCAATTCCCCTGGTGTTCCCAGTGTACCCATTGGGGGGGGGAGTAGTGTGGTGGCCGGCAACCCATCGACGCAAGGTGGCGTAGCAACTACGGGACACTTTCCCCCTGGGTTAGTGTCCGCTGCAACCGGTGTTACTCCTATGCCTGCAGGGGATCTGCTTTCCCACTTGGGCGCGCTGCAAAGTGGCAGCCACTATCAAGGTGGAAGTGCGGTACAGCTTTTGAATGTGGGCGAATTGCTTCAGCAGCGCTTGGTGGATTCCAACCAGGCCGCTTCGCTGGCAAAAGTCGATAGCGATGTGATCAAGCTGGTAGAGATGTTGTTTTCCTTTATCCTGGAGGACCGCAGCCTTGCCACCCAAATCAAATCACTTCTGGGTCGCCTGCAACTGCCGCTGTTGAAAGTAGCCATTGCAGACAAGTCATTTTTTAGTAAAGGCGGCCACCCTGCGCGCAAATTGCTGAACGAGTTGGCCGATGCCGCTACCGGATGGCAGGCGGGGGATAACTACGAATCCGATCCCCTGTACAAAGAGATATCCGAAATTGTTGAGCGCGTGCTTAATGAGTTTGATCGGGATATCAATATCTTTGCCGTTTTGCTGGAATCCCTGCGCGAATTTATCGTCCGCGAGCGCAAGCGTGCCGAGATGTTGGAGCGCCGCGTTGTCGATGAGGCGGATGGTCGGGCTAAAACCCAAGCTGCCCGCGCACGGGTTGCCGCAGTCATGGATGCCTTGGTTGCAGAGCGGGATCTGCCACAGGTGGTACAGGATTGGTTGAACAAAGTTTGGAACAACGTGCTGTTCCTGACCTGTGTTAAAGAGGGAACAGAGAGCGACGCCTGGAACCGTGACGTGCGCACAGCGAGAGATCTCGTGTGGAGTGTGCAGGCCCCAATGCCGGATTCCCGCAAACAGTTATTGAGCTTACTGCCTGTTTTGCAGGAGAGATTGCGCGAGGGAATTGAGGCGCTTTCCTATAACGCTTTCGAAGCGCGTACCCTTTTCACCGGCCTCAAAGAAGTTTATCGCGAGCGCTTTGCCCTGGCCCAGCAACTGGCGGAGCAGCGTGAACGTGAAGTGGCAGAGCAGGTTGCCCGCGAAGTGCGCGCAGCGAAATCTGCTGAGCCTGCGCCTGTTGTTGCTGATAATGTTGCTGACAAGCCTGTTGCCCCTATCGTGGAGCAGGAAACTGCTGCTGATGCCGGACCCGCTGATGTTACTGAAGCTACGGTTGATGAAATTGCAGTGACTGAAGCGGTTATTGCAGAAGTCGTGGTTACCCAGGAAGTGGCTGTGCCGCAGATGGAAGAGCTTGAGCAGGCAGTTGCCGACGCAGAGGTGGCTGCACCGGAGCAGGATGGACTGGCCCCCCTTGACGAAGATGATCCCCACTGGCAGATGACCTTCCGCCTGGCACAGGGCAGTTGGTTCGAGCTGAAGCGCTCTGAGGACGAGCAGTTCCGTTGTCGTCTGGCGGCGGTAATTCGCGATATCGACCAGTTTATCTTCGTTAATCGCAATGGCGCCAAAGTCGCTGAATTTGCCCGACTAGAGCTGGCCCATGCGCTGCGTTCGGCACAACTGCTGCCGCTGGATGACGGCATGTTGTTTGAGCGGGCGCTGCAGTCCGTAATTGGCAATGTGCGCAAGAAGCGCAGTGAGCAGCGCTAATTTTCAGGAATTTAACGAGCGGACGTTGAGTATTTAGCAGGGATACTCAGTGGCCAGTGGTTTTCCGCAAGTTATGTCGCGATACTGCTCCGATCAGATTGGCATATCGATCAACGCTTCCATAGAATGGTAACTGCTGAAGCCTCGGTCGATACCGGGGCTATCAATAGGTTGCAGCGGAGATCGCAGATTGAAATATCAAGTGGAGTCTGGCTGGTTGGCGGGCGCGCGCCGGGTTCCGAGTCCTCATTGCAATAGCCGCCCGGAAGACTGTGCGGTGGATCTATTGGTGATTCACAGTATCAGCTTGCCGCCCGGACAGTATGGCGGCCCCTACATCGATGCCTTTTTCCTGGGGCAGTTGGATATCGATGCGCACCCCTATTTTGCCGATATTGCTGCGTTACAGGTGTCTGCGCATATTTTGATCGACCGCGATGGCCTGGTAACTCAATACGTGCCCCTTGATCGGCGTGCCTGGCACGCGGGCAAGTCCGAGTTTAAAGGTCGCACTAATTGCAATGATTTTTCCATTGGTATTGAGCTGGAAGGTTTGGATACCGATATTTACACCGACTCCCAATATCACGCACTTGCCGAGGTGAGTGCTGCGATTATGCAAGCTTACCCCGCTATTGATATCGATAGAATTGCCAGTCATTCGGATATTGCTCCCGGAAGGAAATTGGACCCGGGTCCGGGGTTTGACTGGGAGCGCTACCTCAACAAGCTGAAAGAAATCGTCTGATACCCAGTAGCGGACCTTAAAAGTGGGAAGGGTTTCTGTAACAGGAGCCGCAGCACGATTTTGATAACTGAAACAGTCTCGGATTATTTATGACTCTGTTAATTGTTCTGATCACCGTTGCCCTGGTGCAAATCTGGGGCTCAGGGGCTCCGTTACATCGCGATGGTTGGTTCAGTCGCTGGAGTCAGTACTTACAGGCGTTGCCCAGCATTAATGGCAATAGCGGCCTGCTGCTTGGTGTCACTATCCTGGTTCCAGTATTGATTTCTGCAATTGTGATGACGCTGGCAGAGGGCGCTGCGGGTGGTCTGGGCTACCTGCTGTTGGGGGTGCCACTGCTGCTCTATTGTCTCGGTCGCGGCAACTTCAACGATATCGTCGCAAATTACCTGCGCCACTGGTATAGCGGAGACCTGGAAGGTGCCACCAAAGCGGCGGCGCCCATTTTGCGCGAGTTACACGAAGCGCCCTCCGATGACACTTGTCTGCATGAACAGGTATTTCGCGGCGCTGCCTACTGCGCCTTTGAGAGACTCTTCGCTGTGCTGTTCTGGTTTATTTTGCTGGGTATTCCCGGGGCAGTACTCTTCCGCTTGAGTGCTTTGTACGCAGAAAATACTCGGGGCTCCTCCGATGAGGCGACGGCGGCGCGTTGGTTGTGGTTGCTGGAATGGCTGCCGGTCCGTGTGATGGGGCTGAGCTTTGCCATTGTGGGTAACTTTGCCGGTTGTTACCGCGCCTGGCGCCGGGTGTTGATGTGTCGTGAGAGCCATACCGATCAGGTTCTCGAGGCTTACCTGGAAGGAGCTCTCGGCGGTATTGACGCCAGTGAGTGCAGTGGTGGTTCCGATCTGTCTCAGATGCAGCGCCAAAGTGGTGCGGAGATTGAAGGGCTGCAAGCGCTGCTATCCAGAACCTTGCTACTGTGGATCACTGGTTTGGCCCTTCTGGTTCTGTTTATCTAAGGAGCCTCTGAATAATCCCACAATGCCTGTACCATCGCCCCAGAGATACTTTTGTCTGCTGGGGCGATTGTTGAATTTGTCGCCATTTTCAAAATTTTCTCTCCTTCCTATCTTGACTTATCCCCCCCTTCCTACGAAATTGCGCGCCCCAGCGGCCGGACTTCGGTGCTTTGCCATATCAATAAAGCGAAGCTAGTCATTGCCTGCGACGGCTTATACTCATTGGAGGAAGTAGGGTTTGGAAGTTTCGGTATTGGAACCGCAAATGTTGTCAGATCTGGCTAGGGCAAACGATTGGAACGCAGCCACATTAGTGGCGGGCTTGCGAACCTATTTTCGCAGCGGCAGCACCACTGAATTGAGTTGGCGGCGCAAGCAACTGTCTCAGCTGCGCAAGATGATCTCCGAGAACGAGGCACATTTTGTCCAAGCCCTTCGCGATGATTTGCGCAAAGCTCCCCAGGAAAGCTACCTCACTGAAATTTCATTTCTCTACAACGATATCGATCACACCCTGAAGTCCCTGAAGAAATGGGTGCGCCCGCGCAAGGTCCAATCGCCGATGATGACCCAGCCGGCCAAGAGCTATGTGCAACCGGAGCCGTTGGGTGTAGTGCTGATTATCGGTGCCTGGAATTATCCGCTGCAATTATTGTTATCGCCGCTGGTACCGGCGATTGCCGCCGGCAATTGCGCGGTGGTAAAGCCCTCTGAGTTATCCCCCGCAACCTCCCGGTTAATCGCAGAATTGTTACCGCGTTACCTCGACAACGATGCCTTTGCGTGTGTCGAAGGTGGTGTGGCGGAAACCACGGCGCTGCTGGAGCAGCGCTGGGACCATATTATGTACACCGGCGGTGGCCGGGTCGGCAAAATCATAATGAGTGCGGCGGCTAAATACCTGACTCCGGTAACCCTGGAACTCGGTGGAAAGAGCCCTTGTATTGTTGCCGACGATGCCAACCTGGAAGTGGCTGCACGGCGAATTGCCTGGGGTAAATTTACCAATGCGGGGCAGACTTGTATCGCTCCGGATTATGTTCTCTGTAGTCGGCGGACAGCCGATCGGCTCACCCCCATATTGCAGCGGGCGCTCTGGGAAATGTATGGGGAGCATCCGCGAGAATCTGCCGACTATGGGCGCATTATTAACAGCCAGCACACCCTTCGCCTGTCGGATTACCTGGGGGATGGAGAGGTGGTATTTGGCGGTGAAGTCGATGTGGACGACTGCTATATGGCGCCCACCATAATGCGCAACGTCAATCTCTCTGCGGGAGTTATGCAGGAGGAGATCTTTGGTCCGATACTCCCCATTATTGAACTGGATGATTTCTCCAAAGCGGAGGAGTTTGTCAATGAGCGAGAGAAGCCCCTGGCCCTGTATGTATTTACCCAGGATGAAGTATTGGCGGATCGGATTCTATCCCGTTGCAGCTCCGGCAACGCCTGTGTGAATGACTGTATGATGTTTATGCTGGCCCAGGACCTGCCTTTTGGAGGCGTCGGTGCCAGCGGTATGGGGTCCTATCATGGAGAGCATGGCTTCCGCACTTTCAGTCATTACAAGGCCGTAATGCGGCGCAGAAATATCCTCGATATCGATATACGATATGCACCCTTCAACGACAGGAAAATGAAATTCCTGCGTATGCTCAGCAAATAATTCCTTATCGACAGGCACGGTTTTCCACTGTGCCTGCTCCGTAGAACACTGGATGTTATCGGCGGTGGATAAGCTGGATTATTCCCATGTAGTCGAAAAGGATACACAGTGTTATGCCCCTGGATCGCAACGAGATACCTGCCAGTGAGGATGTATTTAGTGCCGCACAAAATATTGCAGGCATGGTACACGAGACCCCTCTGCTCAGCTCTCGGCAGCTGAACGAGCTGACGGGCGCCAATTTGTGGTTTAAGTGTGAGCACTTGCAGAAAGTGGGTGCCTTTAAAGCGCGGGGCGCGGCTAATGCGCTTTCGCTGCTCCCAGACGGGGTCGAGGAAGTTGCCACCCATTCGTCCGGTAATCACGGTGCGGCGCTCGCCTGGGCAGCAGCCCAGCGGGGATTGGCCTGCACGGTGGTGATGCCTGAAACGGCTCCCAAGACGAAACGCATGGCGGTTGAGGGGTACGGTGCCAAAGTGGTGACTTCGGGCCCCAGCCTGGCTGATCGCGAATCCACTTTGGCAAAGGTACTTGAGGAAACCGGTGCGCACGAAGTCCCGCCCTATGACGATAAGCGCATTATTGCAGGGCAGGGCACTGTAGCCATGGAAGTGCTCAAGCAGAGTCGCGAGCAGGGCTTTGCTCCAGACGTTATTGTGGCGCCAGTGGGAGGCGGTGGACTTTTGTCCGGCGTGGGATTGGCTATGGCTGCGCTTGCCCCCGATATCCTGGTAATTGGTGCGGAACCTGCCGGAGCGGATGATGCCCAGCGTTCACTGCGCGGTGGCGTTCATATCACCACACAACAACCCGATACGATCGCCGATGGTCTGCGCACAACATTGGGCGGCAAAAATTACGCCGTTATTGAGCGCACGGTGCGGGATATTGTGACAGTCAGCGAAGCTGGTATCGTCAATGCGATGCGGCTATTGTGGACACGAACCAAACAGCTGGTAGAACCGTCGGCTGCGGTGGGTCTCGCTGCGATCATTGAGCACAGCGCGCGCTTTCGCAATAAGAATGTCGTGGTTGTTCTGACCGGCGGAAATATGGATCTGGACAAAGTGGGCCCACTGCTGTCCAGTGAAGAAAACTAAAAGGGGAACTGGGATATGAGCCATTTATTGAAAAAGGGCGGCCGGGGTTTGGCCGGGCTGCTTTGTGCTGCTGCGCTGTCGCTGACTGGAACCAACGCGATTGCTGAGAAGCTGACACTGTCATCCAGCTCCCTACAAGCTGGAAAGAAAATGCCCATGGCTCATGTTTATGGCAGCTGCGGCGGTGAGAACCTGTCTCCCCAATTGAGTTGGAGTGGGGCACCGGAGGGCACAAAGAGTTTTGCTATTACCGCTTACGATCCCGACGCGCCCACCGGCAGTGGTTGGTGGCACTGGGTGGTATTTAATATCCCAGTGGATACGACCAATCTTCCGGAAGGGGCCGGTGACTTGAAAAACGGCCTGATTCCAGAAGCAGTGCAGGGGCGCAATGATTATGGTAATTCCGGTTACGGTGGTGCCTGCCCGCCCAAGGGGAACGGGGATCATCGCTATCGTTTTCGTGTCTATGCCTTGAAAGTGGAATCCCTGCCGCTGGATGAAAACACTTCTCCTGCTAAAGTTGGCTTCAATATCAATGCCAATAAGTTGGCCGAAGCGGAGCTGGAAGTTTTGTGGGGCCACTGAGTAAATAAACTAATCTAAGGAGCCTCTGAATAATTCCGTAATGCCTCTGCGGGTCTTGAAGGTTGCAGATGTTAGGCGCAGCTCGCCGCGAATGGCCGTAGCCCTTTGCAAGAGCTGCAACGCAGCAGCTGTGGCCTTCAAGGCCCGCCCTTCGGGGCTTGCATAGCGATTCACACTCCGCGTTGCGACTTCTTGAAAGGTCTAGACATTCCTGCGAAGCCGCGCCTTGATTGTGAACCGCTATGCATGCCAGAGGTATCACGGAGTTATTCAGAGGCTCCCTAATACTCCGCTGCACAGGAACACCTGTTGCAGCGGCTGAGGCTCTGGAGGCCCGCGCTTGACCAACTTACAAAAACAAATGACATGGGGGCAAGCGCTGGCCGCTTATTTGAAGCCCCGTGTACTCACCATGTTTTTCCTCGGCTTTTCCGCCGGCCTCCCATTACTGCTGGTTTTCTCTACTTTGACTGCCTGGCTGCGGGACTACGGTGTCAGCCGTACCGCCATCGGGTTTTTTGCCTGGGTGGGGATTACCTTTTCGATCAAGGTTCTCTGGGCCCCTATTGTCGATCAGCTGCGTCTGCCTTTTTTCACGGATAAATTGGGCAAGCGTCGGGGCTGGATGCTGGTATCCCAAATCGGGATAGCGATTGGCCTGATAGGTATGGCCAGTTTAAATCCCCAGCTCTCCCTGATGCACGTAGCCCTACTGGCCCTGTGGGTCGCTTTCTGTTCGGCCTCTCAAGATGTGGCGATTGATGCCTATCGAATTGAGGCCATGGATGACGACTACCAGGGCGCTATGGCTGCCAATTATGTATTTGGCTATCGGGTGGCAATGCTGATAGCCGGAGCGGGTGCCCTGTTTATTGCGGATATCTTTAGCTGGTCCGGTGCTTATCTTGCGATGGCCGGGTTGATGGGCGTGGGCCTGATTACCACTCTGATTATTGCCGAGCCCGATCACAGCAAGGTAAACAAAGAAGCCGATGAGCTGCAAAGCGAGTGGGCACAGCGGTTGTTGGGCAAGGGGGAGCATGGTCGCATGAAGCAGTGGTTTATTCGCGCCGTGGCCTGCCCCTTTATCGAGTTTTTTCAGCGCAATGGCCGCTTTGCAATCATTCTGTTGCTATTTATCGGTATCTTCCGTTTAAGTGACATTGCGATGGGGGTGATGGCCAATCCCTTCTATTTGGATCTGGGCTTTACCAAAACGGAAATTGCTGAAATCAGTAAGCTGTTTGGCTTCTTCTGTACCATTATCGGTTCCTTTCTAGGCGGGCTGTTAGTGGTGCGATACGGTGTTGTGCGTCCGCTGATACTGGGTTCGGTTATGGTCGCCTGCACCAACCTGTTATTTGCCCAACTCGCTGTGATCGGTCCCGATAAAGCCTGGTTGGCGCTGGTAATTAGTGCGGACAACATCAGTGGAGGAATTGCCAATGCGATACTGATCGCGTTTCTCTCCAGTCTTGCCAATAAAGCTTATACCGCCACTCAATATGCTTTGTTCAGCTCCCTGATGACCTTGCCGGGGAAATTTATCAGTGGTTTTTCCGGCATAGTGGTGGATGCTCAGGGTTATGCCTACTTCTTTATTTATGCGGCGCTTATGGGAATACCAGCCATTGTGCTGTCCATTTATTTCTGGCGCCGCGAGCAGCGCGACTGGCCGGGAGAAGAAGTTCAGCCGGGAGCGGGCACTACCTAAGGTTTACAGGGATGCTATTTCCTCTCTAAGAGTACATCCCGAATTCAGCTCTTTTCTAAATCCCTATGTCATATCAAAACTCTTCGCCGGGCATTCTGCCCGGCTTGTGTCTATGGTGGTTGTAAAGGTGAAACCCACCCCTCCATAGACTCGCCCTTATGTTCGATTGTGTGTCTGTTGCCTGTTGGGTCGGGTATCACTGGTAGATGATGCTCAGCGAATAAAAGCGACAAACTATGGCCCACGAAACCATCCGGGAGGCGGTGTTTAATCGGCGCATGCTGATTTGTATTGGCACCGGTTTCTCTTCGGGGATGCCTCTTTTTGTATTGATACAGTTGGTGCCCGCTTGGCTGCGTACCGAAGGCGTGGATCTGGCCACTATCGGTATTTTTGCATTGCTCGGATTGCCCTATACGTGGAAATTTATCTGGTCTCCATTGATGGAGCGCTACGCATTCCCGATGCTAGGCCGCCGGCGGGGCTGGATGCTGGTAATGCAGCTGTTACTGATTGTTTCCATTGGCGTCCTGGGGATGTTCAGTCCCCAGTTTGATATTTGGTCAATTGCCGCAATTTGCTTTGCCGTGGCTTTTTTTAGCGCCAGCCAGGATATAGTCCTGGATGCTTTCCGACGCGAGATTCTGCCAGACCAGGAGTTGGGCCTGGGCAATTCCTTTCACGCCAACGCCTATCGTATTTCCGGCTTGATTCCGGGATCCCTCAGCTTGATCCTGTCGGACCACCTGGCCTGGGACCAGGTGTTTATGATTACTGCGGCCTTTATGTTGATTGCCGTCTTTATGACCTTGATGGTGGCTGAGCCAGACCATCCAGCAGGTCGTCCTAAATCTTTGCGCGAGGCCATTGTTTTACCCTTCGTCGAATTCTTTAATCGCAATGGCGTAAAACAGGCGGTGCTCGTACTGGCCTTTATGTTTTTGTACAAGCTCGGCGATAGCATGGCTACGGCACTGGCGACGCCCTATTACCTGGATATGGGATATTCCAATACGGATATCGGCATAGTGGCAAAGAATGCTGGTTTATGGCCTGCGGTAATTGGCGGTTTCTTTGGCGGCTTATTAATTGTGAAGATCGGGATTAATAAGTGCCTATGGATTTTCGGGGTAGTACAGCTGGTTTCAATTTTCGGGTTTATGATTTTGTCTGAAGTGAATGGCGAGCTGGTGGGCACACCAGATTTCAATCCTAGCCTCTGGCTATTGGCGGTAGTAATTGCCTTTGAGTATCTCGGGGTGGGGTTGGGGACAGCGGTGTTTATTGCATTTATCGCCCGAACTACCAGCAAGTTGCACACCGCGACTCAATTTGCGTTGTTTACTGCCTTGACCTCGCTCCCGCGCACCTTCGCCAATGCTTCCACCGGCTATTTGGTGGAGGGAATGGGGTGGACACATTTCTTTCTCCTGTGTGCCGTTCTGGCGGTGCCTGGAATGATCCTGTTATTTTGGGTCGCGCCCTGGGGGGCTGATGAGGTAGCGTAGTTTTCTGTATGCGATTGGGGCTAAGGTTTCCAGCGGTATTTGCCCATATCCACTCGCCCTTTCAGCAGTATGACCCCCTCTCTTTCCAGTCTTTCACGCTGGCGGCTGGCGCCGGGTTCCGGCAAGGAGATGCGCCCCTGGGCGTTGATCACCCGGTGCCAGGGTAGCTTGGTACCCCGGGGTAATTTACGCAGGGTCTGACCTGCAAGTCTTGCAGCGCGTGGGTAGCCGGCCATCTCAGCCAAGTCCCCGTAGGTGACAACCCGCCCTTTGGGGATCGCCGCCAAGGCTTGGCATATTCTTTCCAGGGAGTTCTGTTTTTCCATAAAAAAGCTCTAAATATCGGCGAACTACGTTGACTGGGCGCAATTTTTTACTTGGAAATCTCCTGAAACCGAGATTTTTATTCGCCATTAATGGATACTTTACCAGCTTGCAAGGTCACAGTTTACTGGCGCAAAGCCTCTGTTGTGACAGCGTGCCACATGCTTCTAGTTATGGCATCATGGTGCGATTACTGCGGCTATTTGCACCGTTCATACACCTAAAAAGTCCAAGGTTTCTTAGTGGTTTTATCGACACGACTTCCCAGGTTCTTTGCTCGAACTCTCTTATTTCTTGTACCCTTCCAGGTCCATGCCGGAGTGCTGACCCTGGAAAATGGCGATCGTATTCAAGGTGAGTTGGTACTTGTGGAAAAGGATCAGGTCACTTGGAAGTCAGAGACTTTTGGTGAGGTAAAAGTCGACAAATCCAAAGTGGTGTCGATGGATATCGATACCGACATCAAAATTGCTGGCAGGGATGAACCCTGTACCTTGGCCGGCCACCGCCAGGAGCGCTGGGAAGTGTACTGCGCTGAAGGTCGCGGCTGGCTGATCGATTTTCCGGGCATTGAACGAGCAGAGCCTTACAGTACGTTTACCACCAGTCCGGTGTTATTCAGCGGTAATGTTACTGCCGGGGGCGTATTCGAGAGTGGTAACCGTGAACGTGAAGACTTGGATGCCAGTATAAACTTGGATATTCGCCATGGAGATTTCCACCATCTAATCGGCTCTGTGTACCAGAACCAGGACAATGAGGAAGAAGGTGACCTGGAAAAATACCAGCTCAATTATGATCTTCGCTGGATATTTGCTGAGAAGTGGTTTGCCGCGGCTAACAGTGAGCTGGAAAGGGAGGAGGCTCAGAACTTAGACCTGGGAACTACGCTCGGTCTCGGTATGGGTTATCTGTTTTACGATACCAGTAAAACCACTTTTTCCCTCGAAGGTGGTGTGAGTAGCCTGCACGAGAGTTTTATCGACGAAGAGTTGAGTGAAGACCAGGATGAGCGCTATGTCGCCGGTCGAATTGCACTTAACTACCGCTACAAGTTTTCCCTTGGGCCGGAAATTTATTTCGACCAGGAAACCTTACAATCCTTTGATCACAGTAACGACTACGAAGCTAACGCCAAGCTGGGGGTGCGCACACCGCTTGTTGAAGGCGTGCTGATGGAAATCGGTTACGAGTGGCAGTACGACAATACGCCCTCCCTGGAAAGTGAAAAAGAAGATACCAAAGTGACCGTTGGTGTAGGTTACGAATGGTAATTCCCCCTCGAGCCAGCATAGGGCAGGTTCGAAGGCAGTCATAAACGATAAATCTAAAAAACGAGCGACGACGAGGAGTTTAATATGCAAATCGCTGACAGTATTGTTGCGATTACCGGTGCGGGCCAGGGGTTGGGCCGAGCCATGGCCGAGTATCTGGCTGCGCGGGGTGCCCGCCTGGCCCTGATCGATGTTAATGAGGAAGGCCTGAAAGACAGCGTTGCAGCTTGTGAAAAGCTCGGTGCAGAGGTTCGCAGTTACTTGATCAATGTTGCCAATGAAGAAGCGGTGGACTCCGGTTTTGCGAAAATCGCAGAAGACTTTGGCGGACTCCAGGTTCTGGTTAATAACGCCGGCATTATGCGCGATGGCATGTTGCTCAAGTGTAAAGACGGCAAAGTGACAGATCGCATGTCCCTGGCACAGTGGCAGTCTGTGATCGATGTGAACCTTACCGGTGTATTCCTTTGTGGCCGTGCTGCAGCGGGCATTATGGCGGAAAGTGGCAAGGGTGGGGTGATGGTCAATATCTCCAGTTTGTCCCGTGCGGGCAATATGGGGCAGACCAACTACTCCGCCAGTAAAGCGGGTGTTGCAGCGATGACGGTATCCTGGGCACGCGAACTGGCGCGCTACGGCGTGCGCGTTGCCGGGATTGCCCCGGGCTTTATCGGCACCGATATGGTTGCGCAAATGCGTCCTGAGATTCTTGAGAGCCTGGTAAAACAAGTGCCCCTGCGCAGGTTGGGTGAGCAGGATGAGATCGCCTCGACAGTAGCGTTTATTCTGGAGAACGACTACGTCACCGGGCGAGTGATAGATATTGATGGCGGAGCGCGCTTGTAAGCTTCTCTCTTCCCCAGCATAAAAAGGGTGAACTGAGTTCACCCTTTTTTTGTTCCTGCTCCAATAAAGGTTTGCTAAGTTTTTTCGATCTTTTCTTTTTTAGCGTATCTGGAATTGAGATTCTTCCTGTAAAACAAATAGACGAGAAGTGAGATGGACAGCCAAATAACAATGGATGCTATCTCATGCAGGACGGTTCGATCCAGCGCCAGGTGGAAATCCCTGAGTAAAAACCCTTTGATCAGTGCTGACCATGCATACAACATTTTGCTCATATGCAAGGCCCACCAGGGCTTGCCATAGATTGTCGGGCGGAAAACAAACGTATAGAAATCAAGCCCTGCAAATATCAGCATCAATACTGAGGGGGCTAAATAGATATTGGCGTAACCTGGGTGTTCATCCATGTCGTAGAAGAACATCTGGAGGTAGAAAATAGTTACCCATAAAGCGACTGCTGCAAGGGCCCAGTCAATCACATTGGATGTTATTCTTCCGTCCGTAGAATGTTTAATACGGGGCCATATGCGATAGGCGGAATAGATTGAATAGACAAATATGGAAGCCAGCCCAATTAACAGTAGGTCGGAATGGATGTTGTAAACATAGGCTGTATCAATCGGGTATTCGGGGATATCTGCCTTGAGGTGTGGGATTAAATTTGGGTTAAACAGCATCATCAAGGCGCTGGCAGAAAAAACCAGGGCGAGTAGAAGCGTGGTAATGCCGCACGCCCGATGATAGCGGCTTCCCTTTTTCATTAAGAGCGTCAGGGGGATGAGAAATATCGTCAATATGATTGCTGAGACGGTATGCACTTGTATCAGTAGGTTTAACCCGCCAAGAGATGAGAGCAAATTGTCCATAGGTTGGTAGTTTTCTGCCAGTCGGAATAGAAATAGCTGTTGAGCCTACTGTTAAAAGTATCTTCAGCTATTTAGTGAAGTATGATAGCTGGGGGATTCTTTGGCTTTGTTGGCTTGATTCCTTAAGTAGTCCCTGATTATTGTCGCAATACCGCTACAGGGCTTTTATAGCGACCCACATCTGGAGTTGTGACTTCCGAAAGGGATTGGGTATTCCTACGAAGCCGCACATTGGTTGTGAATCGCTCTGCAAGCCAGAGGTACTACGGAATTATTCAGGGGTGCCCTGGAGAAATATCATTTCCATAGTTCCATTGATGGCCATTTACTCCCGGTTGTTTCCATAAAAAACAGTTGGTGTTAACTGATGCGCTGGACCCCATCTGTGCGAAACCGTGAATACATTAGCTGCCATAGCTGAAGTGTGCGCCCCCGGAATGCACCGGCGTAAGATAGTAGATAGTAGCGCCACATCCTGTAGAAGCGCTGGCCGTAGCGATCGGCAAAGCGCGGCCAGTTTTTCTCAAAGTTTTCATGCCAGGCCATCAGGGTTTTGTCGTAGTAGTATCCAAAGTTGTGCAGGTCTTCGCACACTAGCAAGCGATCGGTCGCGTCGCCCAGCTGCCCTACGGAAGGTAGCTCACCACCTGGGAATATATATTTTTCTGTCCACAAGTCCGTAGATGCGGTGCGCTGGTTGTTGCCGATCGTATGTAACATCATCAACCCATCTTTGTTCAGACAGCGCGCTGCTGTTTCCATAAATTTTCGGTAGTTCTTGCGGCCGACATGCTCAAACATCCCTACGCTGGCAATGCGGTCAAAAGGTTCTTTGAGTTCTCGATAGTCCTGAAGGCGAACAGTAATTGGCAGTTCACCATAGCGCTCTGTCACATAGGCTTTTTGCTCTCGGGAAATCGTAATCCCTACACACTCCACTTGATACTTTTGCGCGGCATAGCTAACCAGGCTGCCCCAGCCACAGCCAATATCCAGCAAGCGCATCCCGGGTTTCAATTCCAGCTTGCGGCAAATCAGGTCCAGCTTGGCTTCCTGGGCTTGGTCGAGGGTTTCAGCCTCCTTCCAATAGCCGCAGCTGTACGTAAGCCGATTGTCGAGCATGGCACTATAGAATTCGTTGCCCAGGTCGTAGTGTTGCTCTCCCACATTAAACGAGCGGTTTTTGCTTTGTAGATTCACCAGATAGCTGCGTGTGGCGCGCCAAAAGTAGCGCCAGTTCTTGATACTGTGATGAATCTCAGCACTGAGTAACCGGTGGAAGAACTGATCCAGGTCTTGGACATCCCAATCGCCGCGCATATAGGACTCACCCAGGCCCAAGCTGTGCCGGGCGATGACCTCATCAAGGGCTGCTTCCCGATGAAGTTGCAGGTCCCAGGGTCTTTCCCCGTTAATTTGAATGTCCGCTTTCGCCAATATATCGTCCACTAAGTGGCGACTGCGTCCGATGGCTGGCACTTCTATAGCATCCTGTTGCTCGCTTGCCATTCAATCCTTCCTCTCTCCAGTTACTGTGGGGTGGAATAAGGCGCCCTTGAATAATTTGCCTCCCCACTCCATTTACTACAGCATATTGAAAAAACCGTGATCGCCCCGGCTCTCAGCGAAGCTGGTTAACTAGGAATTTCCGCAATGCGCCCATTATTACTTCTATTTATAGCCCTACCTGTACTCGAAATGTGGGTGTTGATTGCCGTAGGGAGTGAAATTGGCGCCCTGCCAACGATCGGCCTGGTCATTTTGACCGCAGTAGTAGGAGTGACACTGCTTCGCCGCCAGGGAATCTCTACCCTGATGCGGGCCCAGGAGAAGATGCAGGCTGGAAATATTCCCGCCAAAGAGATGGTTGAGGGGATATTCCTCGCGGTGGGTGGTGTGCTGTTGCTCACCCCGGGCTTTATCACTGATTTCTTCGGCTTTATCTGCCTGATACCGGGGCTCAGGAACCTGTTGCTCGGTTTTATCCTTCGCCACGTCAAAGTGGTTCCTCCGCAGAATTTTAACCAGTCGCCAAATCACAAGCGTGGCGATGACATTATCGAGGGGGAGTATTCGAAAGATGAGAAGCGCCCCGGAGAGAATCAACACTCCGTTGAAGATAAGCGCCCCAAGCCTTAATTAGATCAAAAAGTGGACAAAATGCCCGTCGTGAGAATTTGCTTTGCAGTTTTTTCACCTGATGGTGTTGAAATCCTTATTCCCGCCCATAGATAGGGTTCAACTGAGAATTAAGCCCCGCCTCTGAGGATCAGAGAGGGGTGAGGTTACCGGCCCAAAGGGCCAGTGCCGCCCATGTTGGAAACCATTAAAACGACTCAATGGAGAACTTATCCATGAAAATTCGTCCTTTACACGACCGCGTCGTAGTACGCCGTAAGGAAGAAGAAGCGATGTCAGCTGGCGGTATCGTGCTGCCAGGCGCTGCCAAAGAAAAGCCGAACCAAGGTGAAGTGGTAGCCGTGGGTGAGGGCAAGCAGCTGGACAATGGCGATGTTCGCGCACTGTCTGTGAAGGTAGGTGACACTGTTGTTTTCGGTCGCTATGCCGACAGCAATACCCTCAAGGTGGAAGGCGAAGAGCTGATCATCATGAGCGAAGGTGACATCTACGGCGTGTTGGAAGGCTAAGGCCAGCCTTTAACTTTACTCGCAAAAAGAATTTGAGGAATAAGAATCATGGCAGCTAAAGACGTAATTTTTGGTGACGACGCTCGTCAGAAAATGCTGAAAGGCGTAAACATCCTGGCAGACGCTGTAAAAACTACCCTGGGTCCCAAAGGCCGCAACGTAGTTCTGGACAAGTCCTTCGGCGCTCCTACCGTAACCAAAGACGGTGTTTCCGTAGCCAAGGAAATCGAACTGCAAGACAAGTTCGAGAACATGGGCGCGCAGATGGTTAAAGAAGTCGCTTCCAAAGCTTCTGACACTGCGGGTGACGGCACCACTACCGCTACCGTTCTGGCTCAGGCTATCGTAACTGAAGGTCTGAAATCCGTAGCCGCTGGCTTCAACCCTATGGACCTGAAGCGCGGTATCGACAAAGCGGTAATCGCAGCTGTTGATCACATCGCTGGCCTGTCCACTCCTTGCGCTGACACCAAGTCTATCGCTCAGGTAGGTACTATTTCCGCTAACAGCGACGAGAGCGTTGGTACCATCATCGCTGAAGCCATGGAAAAAGTTGGCAAAGAAGGCGTTATCACTGTTGAAGAAGGTTCCGGCCTGGAAAACGAGCTGGACGTAGTAGAAGGCATGCAGTTCGACCGCGGCTACCTGTCTCCTTACTTCATCACCAACCAAGAGAACATGACTGCCGAGCTGGACAATCCGTTCATCCTGCTGGTAGACAAGAAAATCTCCAACATCCGCGACCTGCTGCCCCTGCTGGAGCAAGTAGCTAAAGCTTCCAAGCCGCTGCTGATCATCGCTGAAGACGTAGAAGGCGAAGCACTGGCAACTCTGGTTGTAAACAGCATGCGCGGCATCGTTAAAGTTGCTGCTGTTAAAGCACCTGGTTTTGGCGACCGTCGTAAAGCCATGCTGCAGGACATCGCTATCCTGACTGGCGGCACCGTGATTTCTGAAGAAGTTGGCCTGGAGCTGGAAGGTACCACTCTGGAGCACCTGGGTACTGCTAAGCGCGTAACCCTGTCCAAAGAAAACACTGTAATCGTTGACGGCGCTGGCAATGTTAAAGACATCGAAGCTCGCGTTAGCCAGATCCGTGCACAGATCGAAGAGTCCTCTTCCGACTACGACAAAGAGAAGCTGCAAGAGCGCGTAGCCAAGCTGGCTGGCGGTGTTGCGGTAATCAAAGTAGGCGCCGCTACTGAAGTGGAAATGAAAGAGAAGAAAGCCCGCGTTGAAGACGCGCTGCACGCTACCCGCGCCGCAGTAGAGGAAGGCGTAGTACCTGGCGGTGGTACCGCTCTGGTTCGCGCTACCCAGGTTATTTCTGTAACTGGCGACAACGAAGACCAGAACCACGGCATCGCAGCAGCCCTGCGCGCTATGGAAATGCCTCTGCGTCAAATCGTTTCCAACGCTGGTGACGAAGCTTCCGTAGTTGTTGACAAGATCAAGCAAGGCGAAGGCAACTTCGGTTACAACGCTGCTACTGGTGAGTACGGCGATATGCTGGAAATGGGCATCCTGGACCCAGCTAAAGTAACCCGCTCTGCTCTGCAAGCGGCAGCTTCTATCGCTGGCCTGATGATCACCACCGAAGCCATGGTTGCAGAAATTCCGGAAGACAAGCCGGCTGCTCCTGACATGAGCGGTATGGGTGGCATGGGCGGTATGGGCGGCATGATGTAAGCCGGTCTTAAGCCTATCTAAAAAGCCCCGCAATTGCGGGGCTTTTTTTTGCCTTGTGAAAAGTGGTTTACTAGAGGCAGCTTTGAGTTGGCATATAGCTTTCTCCAGGGAGTCTAGTGGTGTGGTTGAGGACACTTAGCTGCTGGAACAGGGTTTACAGGGGTGGATTTAGGTAAGAAGTTCTGATGGCTTGAGTAGACTACTTGAGATGTTGCCACTTAACTCGATTGTAGTTTCGTGAGGATATTGAAATGAAGTATATAGTGATACTGATGTCGCTAGTTTTGGGGAGTTGTGTGGGGCAAGAGTTTTCTAGGGTAGAGCGGGTACCTTCGATCACTCTTGATGAAAATATCGTTTATTCAAATGCTGGATTTGAGGGGTACGATCTGGGTTTTAGTAAACCAGAGATAAACGTACCAGCTGTTTCTTCTCTAAATGAAATGCCTCCATACACTTATTCTGAAGAAAGTGGTTGGAGAGGTGGCTGTATCGTATTCGACATGAATTTCATCGCTGAGGCTAACTTAATATTGGACTTAAAAGGGGTTAAAGAGACCTGGACCCCAATAGATGGGGAGCCTAAGAAATTATATATTTTTGAGGTTCGCTAATTAGATTTACTTTACAAGCGGCTAAGTTGTCGAGATCAAGTAGAGCAAGACTGGCAGTCGGTGGTGAACTTGATTGGATTTAAAATAGCAAACGTAGAATAGACTTTGTGAGGGGATATGGATATCTACGAAATGGTCGAGTCAGGAGATCTGACAGTACCTGAGTGTGCGAAAACTCTGGGATTTGACTTGATAAGCTATTCACGTGAAAAAATGGAGATCAAAGCCCGATTTTTTGCCAGTGAGTCATTCTTAAACCCTGCGGGAACAATACAGGGTGGGTTTCTATGTGCAATGCTCGACGACGTAATGGGTCCTGCACTTGTATTTTCACTGAATATTGGTCAGTTTGCTCCGACACTAGAGCTAAAGACTCAATTTGTTCGCCTAGCTAAAGTGGGGCCAGTTGAGGGTGTTGGCAGAGTTGTATCTCGAGGTGGAACTGTCTGCTTTCTGGAAGGAGAGCTTCTTCAAGAGGGGAAACTAATTGCTAGGGCAACCGCTACCGCTTTAATAAAGGGACAAAATTTATAAATCCTTGATGAAGGATGTGATGTTTTCTGAGGTAAAAATGAGTTTTGAACAAGGCATATATAGCTCCCCGGAAAGTGAGCTTTGCCCGGAGGGAAATAAGCGGGTTAGGTTGGGGAGCGTTCTTTCTATATTGGGTACTGCTCTTCAAACCCCGATTATTGTGTTCTTTTATTTGGGGATGTTGAGTTTTTGGGAAACTTCTCAGATCGCCCAATCACTTGATACATCCCCTGAAGTAATGGCAGGCATGATGAGCCAATCCATCTCTAATTTTGTTATAGGAGGTCTATTGTCTGCTCCAGGTTTGTTGATTTCCTGTACTGCTTTGTTTTTATCGTCTTTTCGAGCTAAGTGGTTATTCTGGTATTCTTTAATACTCTCACTGATTTGGATTGGCTCTTTTCCGTTTGGGACATTATTTGGTTTGATATATCTGTTAATAATTTTGATTAAACGAAAATCGTAAATGCAGATTTGATCCATTTTTTATTCTGATTTGTTAAGTAAAGTGAAATAAATGTTAGACACTATTTGGGATTATTTTCAGCAGCGAGAAATCGATGATGCGAGATATCGAGCTCAAAATGCAAAGCAGATGGCTGCTAACCTGGAACTGGAAGTCGGTGATATTCAGGGGCGTATAGATACATTAGTGTTGGCGAATCAGGCTATGTGGGAGCTTCTATCGGAAAAATTAGGGGTAACCGAGGCTGAGCTTATTGAAAAGATGGGGCAGATTGATCTGCGAGATGGTAAGCGCGATGGAAAAATAACAACGGGTAACTTGAAAGAGTGCCCTTCCTGTGGCCATAAGGTGAGAAAGCAAAGGGCAAATTGTTACTGGTGTGGAACAGAGCTGACTTTATCCAGCCCGTTTATGGGCTCACAGCGGACTGATTAATTTCCCATTTGATGGAAGAACTACCAATATGGTTTTTGGCATACTTGGATAGTCACTTGGCATCATCGGATTCTTAGTTGGCGCCTTCTGATCATATACTGATTTCAAGATTAACGCTTGGGAGACAGATAGATGGAAACGGCACTTATTACTGGGGCCTCTGGTGGCATCGGCCTTGAACTGGCCAGGATACATGCATCTAAGGGTGGCAACTTGGTTCTGGTTGCCCGGTCTGAAGGGAAGCTTTCAGCACTCAAACAGCAGCTAGAGAAGGAGTTTGGTATCCAGGCAATGGTTATTGCCGAGGACCTTTCTGACCCCATGTCCGCGCAGAGAATTTTTGAACGAACCCAAAGTGAGGGTGTGGAGATTGGCACTCTAATTAACAATGCGGGTTTTGGTGGTCATGGTCTTTTCCATCAGAGGGATTTGGAAGCTGAGCAGGGTATGATGCAGGTGAATATGGTTTCCCTTACCAATCTCACCCACCTGTATTTAAAGGGGATGGTTGGCCGCAATAGTGGACATATTCTTAATGTTTCATCTACAGCCTCTTTTATTCCCGGCCCTTTACAGGCGGTTTACTACGCAACTAAAGCCTATGTAACTTCATTTAGCCAGGCACTGGCGGAAGAGTTGAAAGGCACAGGTGTAACAGTAACGGCTTTGTGCCCGGGTGCTGTTGCAACAGGGTTTGTGGCGGCTGGTGATCTTCAGGGTGTCGATATTTGGAAAAATGCCCGCTCGGCTGAGTCTGTTGCCAGATGTGGCTATCAGGCAATGGAGCGGGGAGATCTGGTTGCTTTTAATGAGACACGGCTCAAGTTGTTTCTGAATTGGATAATGCCTTTACTGCCCCGTAAAATGGTACTGAAGTTTTCCCGTCAGACGATGGAAAAGTCTTAATTGCAGGCAGGTCCGATAATGATCAAACGTGCAGCGAAATTCCTGGTACCTCCCAGCTGGAAGTTGATATTACACGATATGAATATCGATACAGCGCTGGCTCTTGCTTATGCCGGGTTACCTGCGGACCTGTTACAGCGGGAGGCTGTGACACTCTCTCCGGTGGAATATTTCCGTTTTTGGTGTGGTATTGATCGGGCCTCTAAGGATCGGCCACTACCACTTTTACTGGCGGAGCACCTTTCGGCTGAGTCGTTTGACCCTCCCATATTTGCGAGCCTGTGCAGTGCAAATCTGAATCAAGCTCTACTGCGGATACAGCAATACAAACCATTGATCGGCCCCATGGAATTGCACTTGGATATTACTGATGAGTACACCAAGCTCAATTTAGAGTGCTATGGAAGTGATGGAAATATCCCTGAAGCTTTGGGCCTGAGCGAATTAATTTTCTATATCCGCCTTGCTCGGTTGGGAACCCGGGAGGAAATTCAACCATTGGAATTGGCACTACCGCAGCTGCCTGAAGATCAAACGCCTTATCGGGAGTTTTTTGGTTGTTCAATTAAGCAGTCAGACCGGGTGAGAATTTGTTTTTCAGCGCAAGATGCACAAAAACCATTTCTGACTGCCAATGCCCCTATGTGGGATTTCTTTGAAGGTAAATTGAGTCAACAGCTCAAGGATCTGGATAGCGAAGCCACAATGGGAGAGCGGGTAGGTTCAATATTGATGGAGTTACTACCGGCCGGTGAGAGTTCTGTCGAAGCAGTGTCTGAACGCTTGGCTATCAGTAAAAGGACTTTGCAGCGGAAACTGGGGGAGGAAAATCAATCCTTCCAGACAGTATTGCAGGGAGTTAGATCAAGTTTGGCTGATCACTACCTCGCCAAATCCAGCCTTCACCTGGGTGAGATTTCTTTTATGTTGGGATTCAAAGAACCAAATTCATTTATTCGGGCCTATCGGGGCTGGAAAGGAATGACACCATTGCAATACCGGGACTCTATTCACTGAATAGATCCCTTAGTTAAAAAACCAATGTTTGCATATCACTGTAAATTTTTGTGACCAGTTTGGACCTAGAGGTTTAGTTTTAACATTTAAACAGCGATTAATTGGCTGGCCGGTCAGCAATAATTATTCCATTGTCCGGATTCACTTCCAGAGCCCTCAATTCTCCTCCGTAGACCGCCTGGATTTTCCATCTTCCGCCCACAAATTCGATATGCGTGATGGGATTAAACCCAAGACCATGCAGTTTCGCTTTAATAGTGGATAAGTCCAAGGCAATGACCGAGGGTTCTGCTCCGTAAAGGTCGGGGCTGTCGTAGATGGGGGCGGGTTTATTGGGATCGAGGCCGGGGGGGATTGGGTTAGTGAGATTGCCAACTAAAGCTATGGCGGTAAGAAAAATCATCTACGGCTCCATACTGCTAACAAGCCATAGTATTAGTTTGGACTAGGGGTTATCGCAGTGCCAGCGGGCTGTAGTGATTTAGGTATTTCCTGAGCGCGATTATAGCAGTGGATGGCCCAGCTACAGGGTGTAGCCGGGCCATAAAAATATTAGCGGGTAAGTTTTAGCATAAAGTCGATAACTCGAGTTGAGAGTTTACCATAGGGAGGCCGCAGTAATTTTAATAGATCGATTGGGCCCTGATAGAAGATGGGGCGAAGTTTAGAGAAGGTCAAAAATCCCTCGTAGCCATGGTAGTGGCCCATGCCGCTTTCACCAACGCCGCCAAATGGAATATCGTGCTGACCAACGTGCAGCACACAATTATTTACCGACACGCCTCCAGACATTACTTTATTGATATATAAATCTTGTAAGGTTTTGTCGTGAGTGTAAGGGTAAATCGCCAGGGGCCTGGGGCGAGCATTAATATAATCAATAACTTCCTCTGGCTTGGAGTAAGTGATAATCGGCAATAGAGGTCCAAAAATCTCACGCTGCATTGCCAGCATCTCGCCGTCTACGTTGGTCAGGATATGCGGAGGGAATTTTCGCAGTTTATTGTCCCTATCCAATTTGCCAGCACTTAAATCTATGGCATTAGCACCCTTAGCCTTGGCGTCATCCAGGGTTGCCCAGATTCGCTGGTAAGATGTGTCGTCGATAATAGAAGTGTAATCCTGGCCATCTAAGTCGGGGTAGCGCTTCTGAACATAATGTTTGGCGTGCTCGATAAACTCTTCGAGATGCTCCTCCGGCAAGAAAAGATAATCCACGTTGACACAGATCTGCCCGGCGTTTACCAGCTTCCAGTAAATTAGTTGCTCGGCGGCTTTCTTAACCGGGTAATCCGGGCCAACAATTGCCGGTGATTTACCACCAAGCTCCAATGTGACTGGAGTTAGGTTTTCTGCGGCGGAACGCATTACTGCACGGCCGGTATTACTGGAGCCGGTAAAGATTAAGTGATCGAATTTAAGGCTGGAAAATACCGGGCCTATTTCATCGGCATCGGGAATAAAAACCAGCTTTTCTTCCGGGAAGTATTGTTCACAGACTTTACTGAGTAATTCTGCAAGGTGCTTGGAGTTGGTGGACATCTTGACCATCGCCTGATTGCCTGCGGCGAAAATATTGGTCAGTGGTGAAAAGCTCAAGTTTATTGGGAAGTTCCACGGCACTATGACGCCAATTACCCCCAGAGGTTGTGGGACCACACGATTTTTAGAGAGGGGATAGGATTTAAAATCTGTATGGCGCCCTCTGGGTTTCATCCACTTCTTTAAGCGCTTGATAGTCTCTTTAATGCCGGAGAGCGCTGGGTAGATATCGTAGAGCAGTATCTCTTCCCGGGCTCGATTGCCGTAGTCGTTACTGATCGCCTGGATAATGGGTTCCTGCTGTTCACGCAGGAGCTGGGCAAGGGTTCTAAGATCCTGCACACGTTGCTGATAGCTGGGAGCCGGGTTGGCCAGGTAGGCACTGCGCTGTTTGTCCAGATAGTTTTGCAGTACCGCTTTGTCTGCATCCTGCCGGGTCAGGGTTTGTGTTGTCATTTTATTATCCTGTGGCGTTGATCTCAGAAAGACTAAACGAAATTGAATCGGAGTGATTGACCAATCCGGTAAATTCCTTTGATGATCGGATAACAAATTTTATCCGGGGTATGGCCAAGTTTGTTTTGCCATCGCAATTTATGGCGCGGATTGCATCACTATGTTCAAGCAGAATAGGTTAGGGCCGGCTTTGGCAGCCGGCCCTGGCAGGATAGCTCGGAATGAGGACAGTAATCCTTAATCGTTGTCCGGTTTTTCCGACAAAACTTCCGCAGAGTTGGGGTCTACGTGCAAGTCGTACTTCTGGTCACCCTTGTAGGCCTCAATCTTCCACTTACCCTTGTCCAGATCGACCTCAACAATTGGGGTGTAGCCCTGCTGTTCCAATTTGGTCAATACGGTGGAAAGGGCCATAGCGCCGGGTGGGGGCTTTTCTTTGGCGAGTGCATAGGGTAGTGCTGTTGCGGCGATAAAGGCCAGCAACAACTTGCTGATAAGCTGCATGGTGCTATTACCTCGCTGTCTATTTGCTAAATCGCAGTATCCTATGAATCAAATCTTCCCTTAACCGAGCGATCGGTATTTCCAAACTGTAAAATAAAAATTGATGCGTCTGCGTTTGGTCTCCAGGCACTTACAACGGGTTTTGTGGACTGCCCTCGGTAAGATGCTTCTGGATAGCCTCGCACCACTCCATGCCTCCGGGTTTGAGACCGTTGGTATTGGCTCCGCTGAGCTGGGTGATGGCTGTGAACCACTCCTCACTACCGGTAGTTGGCATACCGGATGGGTATAGTTTCGCCATATCGCCATTTTGCTGGGCAAGCACTTGCTGTTGAACCCAGGTAAACCATTCCGGGGTGCATATAGCTGCAGCTTTCTTTTCCGCTTCCGCTCCATTGCCCTGTGGGGCAATGGGCTCCTTCATGGCGCTGGTAGCCGACTCATCTGCAGGAGGGGTTGCAGGTGACTTGGAGTCCTTCGGGCCCCCACAGCTGCAGAGAACAAAGATCAGTGCTATTAAAGGGCCAAAGCGGTACATAGGACCTCTATAGGTGGCGGTATCAAGCCTAAGCATAGGAGGAAATTGACGACTTTGCCTTATCGCCTTAGGTCATATGTATTTTTATTGACATTGCCATTAAATCAAATGAGAATGTTTCTCGTTTAATCCAAGGGTGATCTACGATAATGTCTACCAGAGCTCTATTTCAAAAAGTGCTGGCTGTAGCCGGCTTGTTGGGTGCTGTGGGTGCCAGTGCGGCCGAGCAGGTAAATATCTACTCCTACCGACAGCCTTTCCTTATAGAGCCGATCTTAAAGGAGTTCACCGAGAAAACCGGTATTGAGGCCAAAGTGGTCTACGCCAGCAAAGGCTTGAACGAGCGTTTGCAAAGGGAAGGGCGCAATAGCCCCGCTGATCTGGTCCTGACTTCCAATACCAGCAGCCTGATGGATCTGCTTAATAAGCAGCTGACCCAACCGGTAAGCAGTGAAATCCTGGAAGACAATATCCCATCACAATTTCGCGATAAGGCCGGCAACTGGTTCGGCCTGACCACCCGGGCGCGCTTGATTTACGCCTCCAAAGACCGCGTTAAGCCCGGTGAAATTACTCGCTACGAAGAGTTGGTAGACCCTAAGTGGAAGGGCCGAATTTGTACTCGTAGCGGTAAGCACCCCTATACCCTGTCCCTGATCGCCTCCATGATCGCCCATAACGGTGAAGTAGAAACCAAAGAGTGGCTGCAAGGTGTGAAAGCAAATCTGGCGCGTAAGCCCCAGGGTAATGACCGCGCTCAGGTTAAAGCTATTAGCGAAGGTGTCTGCGACCTTTCCCTGGGTAACAGCTACTACTTCGGTAAAATGATTACCAATAAGGAGCAGCCGGAGCAGGTGGATTGGGCCAAGTCTGTAAACCTGGTCTTCCCTAACCAGAAAGATCGCGGTACCCATATGTTTATTTCCGGTGCGGCGCTGACCAAGCACGCCCCCAACCGTGAAAATGCCGTTAAGCTGCTGGAATTCCTCAGCGGCGCCGATGCTCAATACTCTTACGCTGAGAAAAACTTTGAGTTCCCGGTACGCCCTGGCACTGCCCGCTCTGAGTTGATTAAGGAGTATATGGGTGAGTTTAAGGAAGACGATCTGAGTCTCACGGAGATCGGTTCCTACGTTCCAGCGGCTTCCCGTATGGTTGATGAAGTACGCTTTGACTTTTAGAATGGTTAACTGAATGGGAATTGCTGCAGAATAAACTGGCAGCACTATCTCAGCCTTATTCGAACGGCCCTGTCGAGAGACCAGGGCCGTTCTTTTATAATGAGCTTTTGATTCCTTAATCCATGCTAAACCGAGCCAACTTATCAGCTTCCCGCTGGCTGCTACTGGTAGCTACTATTTCCCTACTGGTAGCTCTGCCAGTGCTATCCATTTTTTGGTTGGCATTTTTCCCTGAAGAAAATATCTGGCCGCACCTGGTGGACACGGTGTTGTTTCACTATGTGTCCTCCACATTGATTCTGGCTGGCGGTGTCGGTTTGGTAACACTGATAACAGGCGTGGGCAGTGCCTGGCTGGTGAGCATGTGCCAGTTCCCCGGGCGTCGTTTGTTTGAGTGGGGGCTGTTATTGCCGTTTGCTGTTCCCGCCTATGTGATTGCCTACGTTTACACGGACTTGCTGGAATATGCGGGCCCTGTGCAAAAGTCCCTGCGCGCCTGGTTTGGTTGGCAGACAGCCAGGGATTACTGGTTCCCGGAGATCCGCAGTATGGGTGGGGCGATTGCCATGCTGTCACTGGTGCTCTTCCCCTATGTCTATATGCTCGCGCGAGCAGCCTTTATCGAACAGTGCGGCAGTATACGTGCCGCGAGCCGGTCATTGGGCTGTACGCCTTGGCAGAGCTTCTTACGCGTATCCCTGCCAATGGCACGCCCGGCAATTGCGGTGGGTTTATCACTGGTGCTGATGGAAACCCTGAATGATTTCGGCACCGTGGACTTCTTTGCCGTACGCACCTTGAGTGTCGGAATTTACGATACCTGGTTGAGCCACGGCAATTTAGGAGGCGCGGCGCAAATTGCCTGTAGCACCCTGATTTTTGTTGTTCTGTTAATTACGCTGGAGCGAATGGGGCGGGCGAGACAGAAGCACTTTGTACAATCGCCAAATTCCCAGCGTGAACGCTATGATTTGCGCGGCTGGCGATCCGGTGTAGCCCTATTGTTCTGCGGGTTACTGTTGGTGGCCGGTTTTATTATTCCCCTGCTGGTTCTGGGAGGTTACGCACTCAGCAACTTCTCCAGTTATTGGAGCGAAGATTTTATACAGATCGCCAGCAATAGCTTGTTGCTGTCAATTGCAGCGGCACTGGTCTCTGTACTGCTGGGCCTGCTGTTGGCTTACGGTAAGCGACTGCAACCCAAAAGATCCGTACGGGTCTTGGTCGGCTTTTCCAAGCTGGGTTATGCAATGCCCGGGGCAGTACTGGCGATTGGTGTCCTTATTCCCCTGGCCGCTTTTGATAATGCGGTGGATGGTTTTTTACGTGAACACTTTGATATCTCCATAGGGCTGCTGTTAAGCGGCAGTATTTTCGCCATTATTTTTGCCTACACGGTGCGCTTCCTGGCAGTGTCCACAGGGGCCATAGAATCCAGCCTGGAGAAAGTAACCCCTTCAATGGATCGCGCTGCCCGCTCCCTAGGACGCAATAGCTGGCAAACCCTGTGGGCTGTACATCTACCTTTGGTGCGTACAGGTCTACTAACGGGTGGCTTGGTGGTCTTTGTGGATTGTATGAAAGAACTGCCGGCGACTTTGTTACTGCGCCCCTTTGGCTTTGACACCCTGGCGACTTATGTTTATCAGTTCGCTTCCGATGAGATGCTGGAGCGCTCGGCTCTAGGGGCTTTATTGATTGTCCTGGTGGGATTGATACCGGTGATTTTACTAAGCCGTTCCATTGGTTGGCGCAGAGGTGAGGAGCGCACAGCCGTGGCGGACTCAGAAGCGCCCGCCCTGTCCTGATAGCTTTTATCGGGCCTGGTCAAACACCAGAGCAGAGGAAAGGTGCAGGGGAAGTTTATCACCGGGAGCCGCTTGAACATCTGCATTCAAAGCGGCCTCGACAGTTTCCCCTGCAGCTAACTGAAAGCGATAGCTCACCTGGTTGCCGAGAAAATTCTTTTCCACAACCTGAGCCATCACAGCACCGGGATGTTCGCCTGCGGCAATATCCTCACTGCGCACAAACAGTTCGAGCTGATCTCCACTTTCGTATGCAGCTGTCGGCACCTTCACTTCCCCCAGAGGGGTACTGATCAGGCCATTGCCCACAACAGTACCGGAAATGATATTCCCTTCACTAACAATCCTTGCAACTGCCAAGTTTCTAGGTGTTTGATAAGTGTCTTGAGGGCTGTCCCACTGCTGTAATTGTCCCTGGCTGAGTACTCCCAGCTTATCTCCGGCAATAAATGCCTCATGGCGGTCGTGGGTAACAATAATTGCAGGGATCTTCTCTTCGCGCAGTATATGGCGGACTTCGGCGGCGAGACTGCGGCGCAACTCGGTATCCAGGTTGGAGAAGGGTTCATCCAGGAGTAACAGCTTGGGACGTGGTGCCAGTGCCCGAGCCAGAGCGACACGCTGCTGCTGACCGCCAGAGAGCTGATGTGGGTACTGTTGCCCAAAGCCTTCCAGACGCACTAACTTTAGCAAAGACTGGGTGCGGGATTGCCGCTTGCTTTTCGGCATTGACTGGATACCGAAGGCAATATTCTGTTCAACGGTAAGGTGTGGGAAGAGGGCGTAGTCCTGAAATACCACCCCAATATTCCGTTGCTCTGCGGGAATCTGTAATTCAGGAGAAGAGATTACTTCTCCAGATAGCTGAATATTCCCCTCAGCGATTGGCTGGAAGCCGGCAATGGCATGTAGCAGAGTTGTCTTACCGCAGCCGCTAGGGCCCAACAAACAGGCAATTTCTCCCGCTTGTAAAGCAAAGGAGACCGATTCGATAACTACCTGCTCACCGTAGCGGCACTGCAGGTCTTCAATAGTGAGTATGGGATGCACGGGTTTTCCAATAGTTTGCATTCTCGACACTTCAAGCAATTTTCAGAGGCAAAGCTGAAGATGGGATCCATAAACAGATAACACAAAGCGTAGAGTCGCCAGAAACTAAATTTAATAGTGTGGTGAAGCAAGATATAATCAAATAAAGTTTTCGTAAATATATCTAGGGTTAACCAGAACTAACAGCCATTATACATATATTGAATATAACTTTGATAGTTCTTTATCTAAGGCAATACACCATAAATGTGGTCTGATTTAGCGAAGCTATTACAGGCGGAAATCGAGTAATCTGATAAGCTGTTAGCGCCTGCCATTTGAGCAGTTAGGAAATAAATGTTCGTACCCGCACTTATTTTGATAGGTGATTACCTTGGCTTAAGATGAGGGGGAAGTTTTGAACACACTGATTTTTACATTGTTTTCTTATCGATTTCAGCGAGGATAAAGAGAGACAGTTCCAATTAATAATACTCTAAGTGCCGACCATTCGGCACTTAGAGATTTGAATGACCCTATTGATTTAGGTTTATTCCGGCATAGTACATAGAGTCTAAAAATGGGGTTATATCTACGCCATTAAGGCTGACACTCATAGCTTCCAGTCCGACGTGAGCCAATTCAGTATTTGTACGATTGATCACGCTAACTACTACTTCTTTAAGAGCTTCTTTCATTAGTTTATCGACATTCGTAGAGTGCAAAACTCCCATTCCTTCATTTTCTCTGCTGACTTCATTGAATAACTCGTTTGCCAATATAACTCGGCCTTCTTTGTCAGACAGAGTCAAAACTATTGAAACATGTCTTCTGCTTGTTACTGTCACTAGTCCAGTTTCATTTTCAAACTCAAAATTTAATATTTTACCTTTTAAAGAATAGGAGGGAGAGGTTGACTCCTCACCTTTAAAGGCGTCAACACCCACCATTTTAAAATCTTTAATAAAAACATCTTGCAGTATCTGAGCAACTGGCTGGTACGAAACGCCTTCATACTTTAGGCCAAATTTCCAAGCGCCTTGCTTGCCTATAAAGCTCTTTGATTTTTCATCATTTTCATCAATCCAAGAGCGTGAATCCTCAAATTGATAAACAGCTAATCTTGTGCCAGAGATACCGTTGTGTTCTAGGTTAACACCTGGCTCGTATGTGGCTACCAGAGCTCTAGTACATCCGCCCAGCATAATAATTGCTAAAAAAATTGATGTGATTTTTAGTTTCATTTTAAACCCTAATAATATATTTTGTTTAATGTTATAACATTTATCTTGTGACTAACTTGACGCGCTTTAGCCCCCATCATTATTTTGTTGTACTTTTAAACTCCCCGTGTTGGGGAGGGTATATGCAAAACTTGTACTTTGGTGACAGTTTTTAAAATGGCCATAGCATTGCGGCAATAAGTTACAAATGACGCGAGCTCGCGGATTCTAAAGACTTTCTCCTCAAACTTCTATGTTTCCACATATTAAGAGTGGAAAATTCATGCCCCATAAGTCAAATAACAAATTGCTCAGATATTTTTCTGTTGCTAAATATGGTAGGCGTTTAGAAAGCTGGTCTATAACGCTTGCACAAGCGTCCCACTTCCTCGCAGATATGATCAGCACGGTGCTAGTTCAAAATGAGAGGGGTAGTTGAGTACTGGAATTTGATGTGGCTTTACAGTCTCCCTAAAGCTTTACTGCGCTATTAACGATTTACATTTGAATGATTGAAAAAATTTTCTAATTAAGCATTATTTTTCATGGTGAATATTGCCGAAAGCAAAGGTGTATACTTGGTGCAGAGATGGCCCTCGCATAAGTTGGTCTCGCCCACAAAAAGTAGACACTTTGACTATACGCATTTGCGCTCATACTTTGCTGGACTTGCGTAGCTTAATGTAGATTATCTACGAACACTAAGATAGAAAATCTCAATGCATTCAAACATCTCGGATTTTGCTTGCTTTTGGCATTAACTAGATACCGATGGCAATATTCTGTTCAACGGTAAGGTGTGAGAAGAGGGCGTAGTCCTGAAATACCACCCCAATTTTACGTTGTTCTGCGGGAATCTGTTTCTCACGAGAGGAAATCACTTCTCCAGATAGCTGAATATTCCCCTCAGCGATTGGCTGGAAGCCGGCAATGGCATGTAGCAGAGTTGTCTTACCGCAGCCGCTAGGGCCCAACAAACAGGCAATTTCTCCCGCTTGTAAAGCAAAGGAAACCGATTCGATAACTACCTGCTCACCGTAGCGGCATTGCAGGTTTTCTATAGAGAGTATAGGGAGCACAGGTCTTCCGGTAGTTTGGCCTGTAAACGATTAGGGCAGCTTTCGGGTTCATAGTTATCACTACACTAACCGGTAGCCAGTCCAGAGTGAAGTATACTTTTAGCTGTGCAGTAGTGTTGGATGTTTTTTAGGCGAGTGAATTATCTAAACACTCGCCATCAACCTCGTATACTAAGGTATCCATTCTCGTGGATATTGAAATCTCGCCTGTTCCAGATTCACAGTGCTCAGCTGAATAGTAACGATATTTGATTTTAAGATAAGCCGGCCCAACTCCGATTATACCATCAGCCCCTGCATTTGGTGCATGTATCGGACTATGAGTGATCTCGAGAGAAGATAACAATACATTTCTTACATTGAATTTTTCAGGGAGGGATATCTTCACGGGTCGATTATCAATACTGAGGTCGATATAACTAACGGAATTATCATCTGGCGTGAGGGAAATTTGCAGCGAAAATTCTTTGAAGGGGCTAATTAAATTTCCGCTTACTCTTGTGTTTAGAATCTCGGCATAGAGATCTTGAGCTGTATACGCTATAGCAGGCGAAATGGCAAAAATTAATACAGGTAGGTACTTTATCAAGTGAACTGCCTAGCGCTTGCTAACAAAGATATGCACTAGTGCGTTGCTTTACTACCAAGCATTTTTGTCATTCTTGGAACCTCCTCCCAGCAATCGCCGAAAAAGCCCGGAGAAAATATCTGCAACGATATCCTCTTTGTTGATAATATCTTTTTCTCTTAGGTTCTCGGCCTTTCTGTCTAGTTGTGTAGCCATAGAATATTTATTGCGGGCCCTAGCTTCCTCTGCTTGAGCTTCAAGTTCGTTAGCTTTCGCGTTTCTTTCATATATGTTTGGGGTTGAGGCACACCCGGAAATAAATAAAACGGACAGTATGAAAAATAAACTCCTCATGTTCGGTAAAATAAATTCGAGTTTCATAAAATTATAACTGGTAGGTGTTGGCCTGTATAGGATTACCAGCAATATACCATAGTAGCGAGCTAAATGCTGGGCTCCATATAATTGTAGCCCTCAAGATGAGAACACCAGAACTCTACACTTTTTTATAGGGTTATCTAATTCTAGATGCCTGATCCAGGGTGCATATAGATACTTGTTTAGATTTATTCCAAGCTGGGAGTAGACAAGGGCCCGAGTAAAGAATCCTAATATGTAAATAGCCAGTAATATTAAGAATGAAATCAATATCTGTTTCATAGAAATACACTGATCCTATTTTCAACACTTAAAGTATGCGACACCACAACAAAAGTAGAGGCAATCTCACCACAGCTGCTGTAAAGTCTCAGTACTGCTAGCGCGCGATCTACACGCAGGCATATCAGAAATGTCAGGCTACGCAGCGTGCGTGTAATTTTAGGTGCTATGATGATTTATTTATGTCACTCTTCAATACAAGCACCGCTAGATATATCAAAGAAAGCGGTGGGATAAATGAGGTTAGAAAACCTAAAATAGAGCCGATAATAGGTGTGCTTGTCTTTCTCGTGCATAGATAAATTGAAAGAGCGGTGGCTAGGGGAATCCATACCATAAAAAATGTTCCCAAAACACTGATGTTTATATTCATTTTCTTCCTTAAGAATTCACAATCTTCATTTTATATTAAATATACATTAATTCTCACAAGTGTTCATGACTTTTAGAGGGTTTGATTCTATTCGTTCCAGTTTGTCTTCCCGTTGCAAGCATTGAAGTTTAAATCGATAACAAAGTTGCACTTAATTTGTATTAAACTAAGTGTCAATATGTTGACGGTTACTAGTAAATACACTTACATATAAAATGACGCCTATGAATATATAGAAATTTGGAGTCAGTAGTTTTTTAACTCTTGGTTGGTACACGGTTTGAGGTATTTCTTACATAGAACGCGATCGTTCCTGAATAAACATCTATTATTATGTGGGCAATGATTGCAACCACAATACTCTCAAAGTACAGATATACACCGCAAAAGACGACGCCAATGATAGCAGTTCTGAGAACATGTCTCCAGCCAAGATAGCAATGCCATAGCCCAAAAATCACACTGCTGCCTAAAATGGCAACTATCCAATTGGTTTGCTGCTCAAGAAAGCTGTACAAATACCAGCGGAATATCAGCTCCTCACATACCCCGGCAGTAACCGAAACCAGGAAAGTGAATAGTAAAAGCTCTTTCCGTGATTTTGGCAGTAGATCGACAAGAGCATTGCTGCCATTTTGTAGTTGACCTAGAACCTGTTGTCTAATATGTTCGTTGTTGTTTATGGAGGAGATTAAATATACAAAATATGCAAGGAATGCGATGAAAATAGAAATGGCAAAATAAAGCTTCCAAGTAGAGACAGGGAGACCGTCTGGAGCTTGAATGCTTAATTTGCCTCCAAAAAAGGAATAGCACAAGAAGCCTGTGATGGCCCACAATATCACTGCCGTCTTTACATATTCTTGACTTTTACTTTTAAATCTATATTTCTCTAAGAGTAAATCTGCTAAAGGAAATACCAATATTATAGATAGTAACGCTACTTCTGATGTCTGCATACTAATCATCCTAATTCAACAGTAATAGTTTAGAGTTTATATTACAGAAAGAGTCCAGGTAATTTCCCCCTAGACTACAATTGTTATATTTGTCTGCCTCTAATATTGGAAATCCTTTCTGTTAATAAATAAAGGTCCATTATCGGTGGCTACTTGTGGCCTTGGTTGCCGCAGCTTGTTACAACACCGAGTTGTAGAGAGTTCTAACAAGTACGAACGTAATAAGCTGTCTATAGACATAAATCGTGTATCTATGTGGACCACGAACCAGAGTATGTAGGCTATCTTAAAGAGCCTCGAAAGATCAATATCGGCAAGGATAACAACAGCAACTTCGTTGATATTTATGTGAGGCCGGAAGAATATTTCCTAAGTGGTACTGTAGATGAGGGTGGTATTATCGGCTCATTAAAAAACTAAGACCTCTTTACCTGAAAAGTGTACTAATTGAATCTATAGGGATATTTGAAGTAGAGTTTATCTGTGTGTAGACAAGGGTGGTTAGTTTATTACTACTTACAGCCCATTCTAAGTAAGAAGACTCACCGAATTCCCAGGGCACCTCAGCCAAACTAGATGCAACTAAAACCATTCGCCTTGGTCGGATATCAAACCGGAGCCATCGGTGTTTAGATTAGAAAATCATAAAGGTATTTGTAAGCTAATAACTTTGATAAATTAGCGCTTCGATATCAGTATAATGCCAAAGGACCACCTCTAGCGGATGGTTAAATTGATACACAACCATATAAGACCGATCCAAATACCCAAAAAAAGGAGGTTGACCATAAAATGAAACTAAAAGATTAACAAGTAACAATGGTCAGTTGTTAGTCGATTTTTGCTATAAGCTCATTGACTTTAGATAGACTAACTACGGCGCAGTCACTGAGTATTGCAATGCTCTCACACATACCATCAGGGAAACAGTGGCCAGTTTCTTGCCATAAACAGATTTCATAGCTCTCCTTTGTTATGGATAGAGTTGCCTTTCTTTCCTTACGTTTTCTTTCGATACAGAATGAATAGTGTTTTCTGTGGCTGTTAGCTTTTACAATTAATTTTCCGGTGGAGTTAGATGAGTCACATTCGAATAAATTATATTGCCCTGAATTTAGTTTTTTATGTAACTCTATAGAGATAATTTCCTCAGCTAAAAACGGCCAGTCTGACCATGCAAAATTTACAAGAAATAAGTTACTTAATGCGATCAATCTATACACTATTTTCAACTACCGTAATGTTTAGCCGAGGGAGAATCTGATGTTATATACGCGATAATGGAAACGCAGCAACCGTACATAAAGTCTAGCTGTAAGCTTGCAGCGCAATGTTATATTTATCATGGAAAGGTTTTTTGTAGCCACACTAAAATCTCAGCACTTAACTTTTCGGGGTTTTCTTCCGAAGGGAAATGGCCGCAATCCTTAAGTTCCACACTTTCTAATTTGTGTATGAATGACTCCATGTTAACACTGAGACCTAGCTGATTAATTGGGTCTTCATTTGGCCACAGGTAAAGATATGGGAACTCAACCTCATAGGATTCACCTTTCTTGCTGAGTTCGTGCCATGAAAGCTCCATAGCTCTATACCAGTTGATACTCCCATTGAACCCACTTTTTTGGAAGGTGCGAACATAGAATTCAAGCTCTTCATTGCTTAGAAACAGTTTGCCTGGGAGGGTTTCTTTTTTGAGAATCTTAGGTAAATCCATTTTTCTTTCAGCCGAGCTAGTTGAAAAGCTCTTTAAATATGAAGCATGAAAGAATTTACTTCGCATAAATGTTGTAAACAATTTTTCAACATTCTCATTTAGAAGTTTTTCAGGAGTTAAAGGTGTTTGCAAGAATTGATTGAAGGCCACCTTATCTATTACTGGTACAGTTTCAGAAGGGAGTTCGTCTGCGTATTCTGGACGAAATGCATGTGGTGCACCAATATTAATAACTCCTAAACAACGCTCCGGATACAAAAATGACATTGACTGTACAATAAAACCACCCCAATCATGACCACAAAAAATAGCCTTATCTAAATCTAAATGATCTAAGAGACCAACTAAATCATCACAGATTTTAGGTGCGGTATAATCCTCAATATTGTTAGGACTTTGAGTAAGGCCATATCCGCGCAAATCTGGTGCAATTGATCTATGGAGCCTCTGAATAACTCCGTAATGCCTCTGCGGGTCTTGAAGGCTGCAGATGTTAGGCGCAGCTCGCCGTGAATGGCCGTAGCCCTTTGCAAGAGCTGCAACGCAGCAGCTGTGGCCTTCAAGGCCCGCCCTTAGGGGCTTGCATAGCGATTCACACTCCGCGTTGCGACTTCTTGAAAGGTCTAGACATTCCTGCGAAGCCGCGCCTTGATTGTGAACCGCTCTGCATGCCAGAGGTATCACGGAGTTATTCAGAGGCTTCCTATATCCATTTATCGAGAGAGTCTCAATTTGATGCCTCCAGGTAAAAGCCAGCTCTGGAAATCCATGACAAAATACTACAGGAACCCCTTCTCCCTTCTCATAGTACGCCAACTTAATTCCATTTACATTTACGAAATTCGGTGAATTGAAAAAGTTAAACGAACTTTGCGATTCAGCTAATGCTGCAGTGAGCTTCGATTGCAGTAATGCTGCCAGCCCAAATGAAAGGTTAAGAAAGCTCCTTCTTTTCATTATTATTTACTCTTTGCTTCTTATATTGTTGAAGGATAACGCCCTGCTTGTATTTTATACATATATTTTAATGCTATTCAAAGCCTTATGCGGGCAAATAGCTCAATTACCCCTTTAAAACATATGTATTTCAATCATTTGTACTACTTATTTCTCTGGAAATCGCTTGAATTTTACGATAAATCTAGAATATTCGTTGATGTAGAAGATATGTTACAGGGATGTTTTTATGTCTTCCTAGCTAATGTGTACTTGAGCTTATTTTGAATTGGTCGTACAAAAGTACTCGGTACTCTCGTAAAATTCATTGAAGTAGTGGTTTTCACAGTAGTGTTTGTGGATAAGGTTCACCGACCGGATCATGGAACAAACTGTTTGGTGGAATTTATGGGAAAGGGTAATGCTGGATTTTTCCGGTGGAGTTGTTGTTTAGCTTTTGAAATTATATAGCTGGCAAATCTGTCTCTACCAATTGAGGCCAACTTTCCCAAAGATGTTTTGAGTTTTATTTGACGATACCATAAATGTTTACACCGCTAGTTCTGGCCTCAAACACGAAACCATTTCGATACAACCGATTAAAGGTACTATGGTAAACGAAGTTAGGTCTGTCTATTTCATAACTAGGGCAAATTTCAGCTGAGTGTTGATGGACTAATTCAGGGTAGGTACCAGATATTTAGGTAAATCAAAATCCATACCAAATACAAAAATAGTAGTGATGTTTAGGTGGCTTATAGCTGATCATAGGCCTCTAGTTACTGTCACGTTTGAGCATGTCTTTTATTGTTGGTTCGTTTGAGCTTGGATAAGAGTAACTCTCTAAGGAACCTTGGCTCATAAAATAACTGTTTTTAATATTGTCCTTAATGTTGAGGTCCTAATTATCTTTGTTGCTACCACTATAAAGTCTATTTATTTATCTTTTCTTTATAATCATTTTTTAATAAAAAATAAATCCATAATGTGGATATCGCAGCAAAGAAGCACCAGGTTGATACCCATGTTTCGCGTTGAGTGAAATAAACGATAACACCTAGAAGCATAACAAGTGCCCAAAATTTTATAAAAATTCGATTGCTCGACAATAAAAATAAAAATCCAAGTAAAGAATAAATAATATGTCCAGTTGTAATGGCGAATAAACTGTAATCGGATGTGATATAGCATAAGCTATGGCCGCATACGCTTGTTTTTATCAAGTGTCTTGGTCCTGTTTCTAACAGGATAGGTATCCAAAGATATAAGCCAAAAGTAAAACCTACGATTATTAACATAATAAAGAAAATTCTTTTCCATTTTTTTGTCTCAAGGCTAAAGGCAACGATTGGTATCCAAGTGAGCCAGAAAAATAAGGCAAAAAACAAATATAAAATAGAAGCTTTTGTCGTTAGTGAAATAAAATTTTCGTTGTATCCAATCCATACTACTCCTTCAATCGCTTGCTGTAGCGCAAAAAGGAGAGGAGTAATTGCGAGTAATAAATAAGTTTTGTCATTTTTAATCGCATGTGTTGTACACAAAGCACCGCCGACAATAAGCAGAGCTGCTGATCCGAACGATGCCGTGGCTGAAAAACACATAATGATTTTCTCTATATGTAAGATATTCTAACTTAAGCCAAAGCCATATAATTTGATATGCAACATAACAATATCCTTAGCGTAGAAAATCAGTTGATTTTGCTATTTTGTACTAAGCTTATGAATTAGTCTGTGATGACTAGGTCTACTTCAACGTTTTCAATTCATCTTATGAGTTAAGCTGAAAAGACTGATAAAGCTATATTGAGCTTGCTTATTTAACTCGATACCTATATAAGTAGAGTCTATGCGAGGGGGTTAAACAAGTCAGTGTAATGATACTGTGGTGGTTGCATTATCTATTCCATTAATCAAAGTGGATCTCAGTTTTGCCTCATGGGTGTGGGGTTAGCTTTTACGCTTAACAGTCTTAATACGTCCGTTAAATTAAATACATTGGGGGGTATTAATCCTAGCGATACTCACCGGTCATTTACGATGAGCACATTTATCATAGAGCGCTATTAAATCGTTGATACCAGAGTAATTGCCTTTTACTCAAGACATCTTAGATTTCAGATGTCCGCGTCACAAATAAGCCTATCTACCGTAAACGAGAACTGACAGTCATAGGTTTTCAATTCCATAGCCCTCGGTATCCTTGCCATACTTTACGACTCACTTTGGACATTGCGGTTAGGGCTGGAAATCACATCCATTTGAACCCTATTTTTCCAGATGATTGGCCATATAAGATGATTGGGGTGTTTAAAATGGCGTTGTCTTGTTCGCGGTGATTGTAAATGAGGCAATTAAGGTTTAATCCAGCAGCTTGGTGAATGGATATACCTTATTTGTTTAGTCTAAAACTCATATTCAAATCAATAGGCTTTTAACAAAGAGTATGGGTGGGGGTATTGGCGCCATGTTCAACATTAAAGGGGCAATATTTTATGATCGCTAATTATCAAGCTTTTGGAAGTGGCCGCAGTCCTTGCACTTAACTCCATGTTGATAGAAAAATAAAGGCATCCCTAAAAGTAGGAAAACCAAAAATGCGGGCTTTTTCCCCTTGGTAAACGGCTCGACATTTCGTGATGAGCAGGACTCGCATACTCTTTCTTCATCATGCCCTAATTCTTGGTCTACAAGATTGGAACGGTCTTGATTTAGTATTTCATTGGCTTCATCAAGGTCTCTTTCCGACACTTGAAGCCTTACTCCACCCATAGCATTAGAATATAGCCACTGCATATTGACTGTGTGCTCATCTGCAATGAAAGCGTGTATTCCTTCAGATTCAAGTCGTGCTTTTGCAATCTGCGCTTCATATGGAAATGAGAATCTAGCAACGGTTACTAGCAAGTGATCACCTTAGCGCTTAACGTCTTGAGCTGCGGGACGAAGTGTCTGAAAACTTAGACGTGTTATGTTTTTATAGCCCACTAAGGAAACCCCACAACTTACCCCAGCGTTCTAGCTTTTGATCAGCGCTCAATAGCCTCGGCTGAACTTGAATAGGGTCGCCAAGTTGATCTACACCTTTCATTAAGTTGAGATTTACTGCTCCACGAAGCTGGCTATTTATATTGCAGCCTACGGCTAGCAGTTGATTACAACCTTTGCAATGGTAGAAAACTGCAAGCTGATCTCCATTTTGATTAGTTGAAATTCCATCGCCAATGAAAACCGCAGACATAGTTGGGTCACTTATAATTGGGGAAGGATTGGCTTGGCAATAACTGCAATCGCAAATGCGCGGATTCAAAGCTTCAAGCGGCTTTGCTAACTGAACTTCAATATGCCAACGGTTACATTTACACGATCCCTTAAAGAGCATAAAAATTAGTTCCAATTATGATGAAGCATAGTGTCTATATAATGGACAAGTGCAGCGGCTCCAGAGCTTTATCGCACCTGCCACCGTAAGGACCGTAGCAACGAATGCCTGGTTCATTTGATTGTAATGCCGCTCAGCTTGAACAGGACACATCGTTTGCCACCCCAACAACAATTACGAAGTTGATAAAAAACTCACTCGCAGTGAAGTAACCAAATTCCCTAGACAAATCCACACCAGAGTTCAAAGCAATTGTGTATTTGTTGCTTCCATTATTTTGCTCAATGACCGGTAAATTGTCCGGGACTCATCTGGTGCTACAGCACCAAACCTAAGTCTATTGCTTGGAAGCTGAACAACTGCCGAGTCTACCTATATTCCACTTTGGTTCTTGATCATCACATTCGGCATCACCCCAAAGAAGCCTATCTAACACCAGTAATCAGCAATACAACGGTAACTAGTAAGCAATATCTTCTCTTCAAAATCGGATACTGCGCAGAACGGAATAATACCCGCCAGCAGTGGCCGCAGAGAAGTGGAATTTCCTCTGGCTGAGCTTGGATTACGGGAATGAAAGCCCCTTTAGCACGACCGCCGTTTATGACTTCCATTAAATGCCAACTACTAAAGAATGGCAACCAAAAGACGGCGAGATTCTGGGGGAAAGACGCCCTACAAAAGTAACGAGTTGACGAACAGAAAACGATATAAGGCTTGACCTGTAGGTGAGGTCGTCAGGGACACCAAAACTACATGATCGTGAATGCGGAGGTTGTATTATGAAAGTTCATATTCTTATATAGCGAGCTACTATAAAGCTATCAGTGTGGCCGCTGACTCATAAGAGAGTAGTGTTGGAGCCGGTAGTTTGAAACTATCGGCTACCCGATTTAGGCTGGCTGTATCTTTGTATTGCGCGGATTAGAATTTGGGTCTGTGTTTTTCGATGATTTGCGCATCTACCCAATAGATATCACCCTCAGGATCGACACCGTCTTCTCTCTTAATGGGGTTGTGATTGAAGAACAGATACTTACCGTCTGGTGACACATACGCGCTGGCCTCATTGCCGGCGGTGTTTATGGTATCTCCCAAGTTTATTGCCTTACCCCAGGAACCATCTTGTTGGCGGAAACTGATGTAGAGATCTTTATCGCCGTAACCGTCGTCTTTTTCGCTGTCCCAGATAAGGTAAGAGCCATCGGCGGCAATGAAGGGGTGCGCTGTCCACTTGCCAGAGTTGATATGCGGCCCCAGCAGTACAGGTGGCCGCCGCTTGCCGTTGCTAACGGTTGATATACGTAGCACGTCATTGCTTTTGTAGTCGTCAAACACTATGGTGCCATCAGCTGATGACGTCAGACGCATGATGCCCCAATCTTTGCGGTCGAACATCGTCCCCATACTTTTAATATCTGACCAGCCTGATTCGGTACGCACCATGTACTTGTTCCCCAAGTGCATGGTTTTGCCATCCGGGGCAAGTAGAGGGCGGCCGACCCTTGGGCCAACAACGGATTCGTGCCACTGGTTACCTATCTGCTTGAAACGAATGAGCAACCACTTTTCAGTGTCGACATCCATTCGGCTAAAGTAAAACTCGGTCATATCTGGTGTGAAAGAGCCGCTATAGTCACGATGCCGGGTTGCGACATAGCCCGGCGCGAATATTTTGGGTGTTAGTCCCGGTGGTGTTTGCCCAAGGTAGGGGCCTTCCAGCAGGGGAAGTGCTTCTTGGCTACAACCGTGGCTACTCACCGCAAGAAGAGAGATCAGGAGTATGATAGAACTACAAAAATGCTTCACAGCTTGCCCTTGTTTTTACATCAACGAATAAATGAACAGCGGGCAATTTAATCAGTTCGACATGAAAACAACTGAAGTACTTATGATTTTTAAATGATTTTGAGCTGACGGCACCAAACTTTTAAACCTAAAGTGCACAAAAACCAACACACTTGGCAAAAGTAAAGACCGGCAGCTGGCCACTGTAGACTGGTCAGCTTTCAAATATCTAGGGCAGGAAGATCACGGGAATCCGTACCAACCAGCTGTCCTTGAAAGAAGGATACTAGATGGAAGCGCTTACTGGACTGAAATCTTTAGTCTGGAGCATCGCATAGTGCCTCCATCAAGGGTATAAGGTCGCCTCTCGCTGCTGTGCCGAGAGTACCCACTAAGGATGTTGCAGCGCCAGCACGAAGCTTTAAACACACCAAACTCAACTCTGCCATATCAGTGTAAATTGATCACCAGCTAAAAAAATCAGGTCCTTAGAAATCGTTGAGCGAATATGGCTTGGAGGTGTGCGAAAATCGTTAGTTGTTTAACGATTCACTGCTGGGTGGTCGAATGAAGTTAGAATTTGCTGTGGCTGGCGTGTGACGTAACCTGTCTGATCGCGATAGCAACGAACAGCATTCGCTAGTTAGGCACTTGCCTTCTAAATTGGCTCATATGATGAAATTCCAATATATGAGTCATATTCCTGTTTTTCTTTTTCCGAACCAAGCTGTTCTCTTGTTACCCGCAAGGTGTAAGCGCCTATTGCATGCCCGTTTTCAATCACCATCCAATCAAATAAATCCTCTGGATCGAAACCAAGTCGCTCACCTACTTGATGCCACTTTCTAAGCTCTTCTGGGACATCGAAGAATACTCCTGAAAGGAAGTTTTCTTCGACATGGAAATATACATCTGACAACCAGAGGTATAGAAACCGATCTTCTCCAAGCTTTTCAGATAAATCCGGATCTCTAAACCTTAGCTTTGCTGCGTAAATGGCTTTAGGGCCGGATTTCACAAGATTGATGAAATCACCAATAGTGTTCGATGCTTGAGCGGATGCCTTAAGCATTTCTTGATCTTGATTATGCGTGTTTCTGAATAACGGTTCGGTCATTCTCGATTTTTCCTTGCCCGCTAACGCCCAGTATATCAGCGACCAAAGCAGGGAGAAATAGTACGTAGGCAGTCCAACTCAGTGTTTCTACAGAGTGTACGAGCTATTGTTTGTTATATATTCTGTACATATTAAAACTGTCTGGCAGCAAATAAGCCCGCTATAACTATTGCAACAAGGCCGGTGGCACTACACCAAAAACCGTGACTATTGCCGTTATAACTATCTAGATAGACAGTTTGTTTTGGTGAAGGGTAGCGGCCGAGAGTGATTAGTTTACAGATGGGCCAGCCAATCCTGTAGCAGATGGTGCTGAAGAATATTTCCGCTAAGATATATCCTATACCTCGGAGAAATCCCTTGCCTATCTCCCCAATTAAATCATCCATAACTATCTTCCTTGTTGATATGTAAAATGCATTGCTAAGCGGCTCATTGGGCGGCAGCGTAGTTATGGCTACGCTAGAAATTCCCGCCCAAAATATAGTGGACTCAAAGCATCCACTGGATTCATTTGCTATAATTTCTTACTAGTATTCTCTGTATTTAACATTTGCTTTAAATGCTTCGGCTTCAATAGGGGAATCCTCATACCCATGCTCTAACACACCTAACAAATGACCAGAGAGGACGTCCTTAAAGCTAGCTCGCTCTACTTGTAAAACATGAACAAGCTCATGTGCCAACTTCGGAGTATCCATCTGGAATCCCTTTCTTATGTATATAGAATAACCAAATACTTGTGCATTATTCACAACTCCGTCGCCTATAAGTCCGGCCGTCTCACCAATAAACTTTAGAAGTGAATTCTCACGTGGAAATGGCACTTCATCCACATAAACCAGTCTTATTTTTTCAGGGTTCTTAATGCCTATCTCTTTCGCAATATCAAGGTGCTTCTGATCTAGAGGGTGACCAACTTGAAGGCCTTCAGAATCAATTACTTCAGCCCACTCTGCATATGGGTTTACAAAGGTAAATTCAATTACTTTCTGATGAAAAACAAAAGGCAAAGCTAAAACAGCTAAACCACAAAGCAAAAATTTACTTTTCATATTTTACTACCGCTTTAAACTATTCAGGGATCAATCTATCATAAAAGCACTAAAAAACCATTAAAAATCAGTAAGTTAAATCTAACTTGTGACGATGGTGTTAAGTGTAATTATCAGCGACTTGACTACTATTCTTTGTACATGAGCGGCCCCTAAACACTCGGTAATATAAAAGCTTTTCAGGCTTTTATAAGCCTTCAAGTAGATTAGGTATATAATCTCTAGTTCTACCTAAATCATAAATCCTGAAAGCTATTTCAAACGTTTAGTCTGTTATAGCTTGGATAAACGCATGGATGCATGGTTTACTCGGGGGGATGCCTGTTTATCCCAAAACAGATAATTGTCTGCGAGTCGGAATGTTTTGTGGATAGAGAATCGCACACTATAGAACCAAACGATAGATAGTGGGTAGCCAGAAGCTAGAAACTGCCGGCTGCCCGATTTCAATACATTTTTAGCACGGAAGTACCGAAAGCGCCGAACCCAAGGCATTTGCTATACCATTTATTAGCTCAGTTGTCACTCGTGCCTTATTAAGCGCGATGTCAACCAGCAAGCCAAAAATGACTGAGATATAGGCCAGGTATCCAAAACCCATATAGTCATTGTATAAGATGGTATAAAACCAATCTTGACCATATGTGTATATGGCGGAAGATATGATGGTAGCAACGAACAAAAGCACTGCAGGTAAGAACAAGTGAGCTATTGCTTTTGGTTTGGCGAAAGATACGGCCAAGAGGATAAGAAACATTAGAAAATTTGACCCAAGGAATATACGAAGGTCAAGTTTTAAATTTCCCACTATCTCAAGGTACTTTCCCTTAATAAGATCGCCGAGTGTATGTTGCGCAACTTTAATGCTCTTAAGGCGATCGAGGTAGCCTGCTGTGATAGACTGAGCCAAAGCCTTTTGTCTTTCACAGTCATAACCACACATAGAGGCAATTACACTTGCTATTTTTTGCGGTAGATTGTTATCTAAGTCTTCTTTAATTTTTTCCGATTCCAGTCCAAGTCTATTGGCAATGCTCAGCGCTTGATTTGCAACTGTAGATTCGCTTACAAGATGCTGTTTTTCTCGAACCTCCTTCTCTATTTGGTATTTTACAAATCCTTTTGCTGATTCTTCTATGCTCTCAGGCGACAAGAATGTAATAGAGAATAGAATTCCAAAAAATAGAATTCCAAATAACCCGGTTGAGCGTAATGTAATATTCATAGTTTCCTTAGCATTTAACGCCTGAGTAACCCGTAGCAAAGCGTAAGCTGTCCGGGGCCGAGGGCACACAGTATGCTGTCTTGGTACTGCCGTATGGGTACGGACTAATGAGGTGAAAGTCCGTTGTAGAAAGATCACCATTTAAGGAGGGTATTAAATGCCAACTACTAGCGAATGGCAACTGAAACACCGTGAGGTCTTATGGGAAGGAAGTCTCTAGCAAAGTTATGAAGTGACGAAAGAGAATGTCATACAGAGCTTAGCCATGAGGCGAGGTGGCCAAAGACAGCGAAGCCAAGTGATAAAATGGGTAGAGTAAATGATGTAGTTGTGTAGTGAAAGTTCACGCTCTTATCTAGGAAGTTATGCTTAGCTTGTTGCAATTAAGTTGTCACTGCTGATTACATAAATAGGCCCAACCCACTATCCACCATCGAAGGGATAAAAAAAGTGCTGGAACATAACAGCGCCTAGGTCAGTTATGATCAAGGTGATTAATCAGAAGTTGGCTGATGGCCTGATAGCCTATTGCTGAGATTATTACCCTGGACATGGTTAAGGCCTGCTTGAGGCTGTCGCCGGGTAGAAATTCATTGAGAGTAGTGAGCCACCCATTGCGGACCCTGTGATGGATGGGGTGGGTAGCAGGCAGCTAGAAACTACCGGCTACTCGTTTTAGAGCGCATTTTTTAATGATAATGCCACCTTTTTAATGCCATGAGACGGAATCCATCGTTTAAACTCAACAAAACCATACTTTTTATATAAATTAATTGCGGGCTCATTTACATCAGCTGTTTCTACAATTGCTTCTATAAATTCAAATTTATCTAGAATGTAGCTTAGCAATTTACCTGCTATTCCTTTCCTAAAATAATCTGGGTGAACAGTTAAACTATTAATTTCTAATCGCCTATCTTCTATAGCAATCTCGATAGTTGCGGCTAGACATTCATTGTCAATAAATCCATAAAACCGCGATTTAGAATTCTTTATATCTTGAGCACTACGCGATAGTGGAGGAAAGTTAGTAACACCTATCAATTGAGCTTCAACCTTATAGGAGCGTTGAAATATTGTGAAAATCTGATCTGCTACTTCTTCGTTTAAATTGTCAAGTTTTATTATCATATTAAGCTTAGCCTAAAATTTTGTGGGCACACTAACTTTTACTGCAACAGCATCCACGGAGTAGATTGTTTTGCATTATAAGCGCAGTGAACAGAAAACAAGCGTTGGAGTAAATATCAAATTTCCGGTGCTTGGCACATTCTGCATGGGCATGCCCTATATGAAATGAAAGCCCTCTGTAAGAAGGTCGTCGTTCAATGGGCTACATTAAATGCTAACTACTAGCGAATGGCAACTGCAACACCGCGAGATCTTGTGGGCAGGTAGTCGTAATAGCTGACGAGCAGAAACATCAATTAAGCCCTAGCAGGGTGATCTAATGAGTACAGTAAGTGATACATTTTTTTAGTGGAAGTCCACGCTCCATGAGTAGAGATCTGCTTAACCTGTTGCAATGATGCTATCAGCATGGCCACGTGATTCGTTAGGTGGTCGTTGAGTAGAAATTCACTACGGATGTGTAACCGCCCATTACAGACTAGTATGATGGGCGGTGTGGGAGCCGGTAGCTAGAAACTATCAGCTATCTGACGTAGGATTGGATTGAAGGCAGGTTACTATTCCTACAAGCTCTGGGAATTGGTCACCAATTGGTACAAATACGCCACCTGTATAAACCATACTGAAACCACTAAAAGGCTCATCGTTCATATCGCTTTGAGAGTAACCGTTTGGACAAAGTTCTGATGCCCTACGATGCCATAGCTCTTTAACTTGCTCATTAGAGGTTAAGCCGTTTCCACTAAAAAGTAGCTTGTATTTTCCATCTGATACCTTTTCCTCCTTGTAGCCACCACCAAATCCATAAGGCTGGTATGGTGTTGAACATGCTGGAAGTACCAGAACAAAAAGAGGAATAAGAATTTTTTTTAGCATATTCATTCGGTACCTAGTCTTGCCTGCAAAAAGTAGAAACTCTAGCTATGCATATTTACGCTCATACCCTGCTGGAATTACATAACCCAATGCAGAGTGCCTATGAGATCTATTGTAGAAAATTTCAATGTATTAAGACACCTCACATTTTGCCTGTTTTCACTCTCGAATGTCCCAGCATAGATCAAATTGATTTTTGCCTACTAAAGAATGATTCCTCGCCTCAAACAAAGAGCTGCTCGACGCTATCGTTGGGTAGAATCTCATTCCGTATAGGGAGCCGCTAGTTGTAGATCTTTATGATGGGTTGTGTGGGGGCCGGTAGCTAGAAACTACCGGTTATCCGATTTAGATCCTTGTTTCAGCTGATTCTCGACCAGAAAGACATGTCTACTGACTCTTGGTCAAGAAGCTCTAAATATTTTTGAGTAACATCATTATGAAGCCAGAGCTGGCATACTTCTTCTGCTTTTACTTGAGTAGTAGCAATAGCAACATCTGCATACTTTCCATCTTTGCCCTTAAGTAGGAAGTGAGATAAAATCTCTTTTTCGTTTGATAGAAACTTATCATCTACCTCCTTGGAAAGAGCTAAAAGTTGCTCCTCTGTAACACCGTCTTTGAGCTGGAATACAGCAAACTCAAAACCTAAGAATTCAGATGTATTATTTTTGAAAATCATACTTATCTCCGTTGTTTTTGGAGATGCAATTATCCATCTACCCTACTGACAGCGTTGTGTCAGGAGTTTCATCTGAAGACTGACTTTTTTGATATTTTATGTAGTTCTTCAAGGAAACATTGACAGGAAGCTGTGTCGGGGCAGCCGCAGATTTCAGAGTGTCTATGTGGTCAAGTCTGAAATCACGATATTCACTCTTTAGACTGCACCAGCTGCCAAGAGTCCATCTTCCTCCCCAGAAAAATAGACCAAGAGGGAAAACTATTCTGTCAGTTGTTTTGCCTGATAATGATTTGTAGCAAAGTTGTACCCACCGTTTTTCGTGTATGAGCTGATGGATTTCATCCCAATAATCAAAATCAATAGATCGGATATGCTCACCTGGAAATCTTACTGATCGTTGATCACCTGACTGAGTTAAAGTCTTATTTGGCAAAGCAGCTTCAATTTTACTCAATAAAGAATGAGATGCTTTGCTTAGAGTTGGTCCTGTCCAAGAGGATGTCATATTTACACCCAAGATCAAAGCTTCTAATTCTTGCTCTGTTAATTGTAAAGGAGGTAATTCAAACCCTTTAGAAAGCCTATATCCAATTCCGGCTTCTCCATATACAGGAACCCCAGATACAGAGAGGTCATCCATATATCTGTAAATAGTTCTCTCAGAAACGGAAAGACGCTCTGAAAGCTCTTTAGCTGTAATAGGCTGATGGGCTCTTAGGATATTTGTTAGCTGAAAAAGTCTATCAGATTTACGCATGAATTATTGGTGCTGCTCGATTTAGGGACCTGACGTCTTAAGTCGGGGTGCAGATTACTACGTCCCGGTGTAAAGCGCCCTTGCTGCCTTAACTTGGTACGCCCAGCATGGGGATGGGTTAAGATGACGGTCCGATATAGGAGCATCACCGTTTAATGGGCTCTATTAAATGCTAACTACTCGCTAATGGCAACTGCAACATCGAGAGGTCTTGTGGGGAGGAAGCCGCCAGCAAAATACTGTGAGCGGACGAGCAGAAACTTCTTATAACACTTAGTTTGGAGGAGAGGTGGCTGGGGGCATCGAAGCTATGTGATCCAATGGGTAGATATTCATTAAGGATAGGGAACCGCATATTGCGGGCTCGTACGATAGATGGAGTAGGGCTGGTAGCTAGAAACCATCGACTACCCAGTTTATGAAATTTCTTCTGGATTAAAAACAAGACGAATTTTGCTAATACGACCCACCTCAAAATGAAATGTTTGAGCCATTAATGTACTTCTACAATTTTTAGTGAATTTATATATGTAACATATTGAATTCGGATTGTGGAATTCTTCGACCATCTCATACGATACATCAACTGGAGGTGAATTTTTCAGAGATTCTATATATTCTTTGGCCGATTTACATTTAAACAATGGCCCTTCAAAGTCCAGCTTTTCATTTAGTATTAGGTCTAATGAATCAAAGTCCTTTGTTTCATAGAATATGTCCATATATTTTCGGGCAAGCTCTATTTTGTTCATATCGATTTCACATAACGTTTTACTCAGTCGCCACAGAAATGGAGCCGGTTAATGTTATCTTAGAAGGCCGTTTCTTGACACCTATCAAAAGTAGAGCTTAAGGCTTCATAACCATTGACACAATACGAAAATCAACAGTTAAGCCCATACCCCATCACCCAGCCTCGCCGCTCACAGATCTCTCTTGATACGACTCCAAACTGTCACTGAGTCTCCCGCTGTGTAAGCAGAGCATTCCTTTGTGGAAGAGGGGAGGGATAATGAGCGCCGGCGCCAGTGGATTGAGATTGAAATGCAAAAGCTGGTGGTTATCTTTGCGCTGGATATCACTGCCTATGCGGTAAAGAGTAATTACTATCATGTGGTGCTCTATATTGATGCTAAAACGGCCAATACCTGATCTGATGTTGAGGCCATTCTCCGCTGGCAAGAGTTCCTCAAAGCTTCTAGTTTGGCTCAGCTCTTCACTCAGATCGCCTCGCTGGACCGCACTGAAGAGAACAAACTTAAAGAGTTGATCAAGCTCGGATAAGAGCGATTAATGGATATCAACTGGATTATGCGCTGCCTAAACGAATCTATTGCCCACCAAGCCAACATAGAAGATCACTGTACAGGCATCTCCTGGCAAGACCATTTTAAGTCTAAGGCGTTACTGGATGAAAGAGCCTTGGCTACCTGCATGGTCTATGTCGATCTCAATCCTATCCGAGCTGACATTGAAAAAACCTCGCTGGACTCTGATCACATTTCCATTCAGCAGCGTATTCGTTCTGCCACCTCAGGTGAGCAATCCAAAGGCCTATTTGGCCAAAGTTACGTAATTTTCAAACCTAAAGTATATTTTTTCAGCATTTCACTTCGTCCGAGCCAGACCAGGAGAAATGGCCGTTAAGGTGGAAAGCCTGTATCATTTCCAGTGTCATCTTTCAATCTGTGGGTGTCCTGGTGTGAACCCTCAATCAGAAACGATTCTTCGTTTTTTTCAACCTTCTGGTCGGTGTTTCGATGGTTACGGCTGACGTTAATCGGTGTTCTCGGGTTTTAATAGGACTATTTGTCTGCCTGGGGTTCGGAAAGGTAATCGCTTAGCCGCAAGTTCTGGCTATAGTATCCAATTTGGGGGAGTACTAATCTTTTGTCCAGCCATCGACAATCATTAATAATCTCCCCGGTCTCGATTGATTTATAAAGAGCATGTTATGTCCAGAAAAATATTATCCTTAAAGGTAAAGAGAAATACGGAGCCTAAGAAGACTGATAAAAAGCAAGAGGATACTTCTGATCCAAAGAAACGGTTCTTAAATGGAGTAGCTATTAACCCATCTGAGCCTATTCGCCTTGAGTCAGGTTCTCAGCAACTTACGGTAAGGGCGATGGATTTGATTACGCCAATTGGTAAGGGGCAACGAGGCTTGATTGTGGCTCCACCGGGCTGTGGCAAAACCACTATCCTGAAACATATCTGCCAAGCAGTGGGGAAGGCTTACCCCGAAATAAAGCTGTACGCTTTACTTATTGATGAAAGGCCAGAGGAGGTTACTGACTTTAAGCGAAGTGTACCGGCCGAAGTTTATGCGTCCTCTTCTGATCATAGCTATGAAGAGCATGTGAGAGTAGCTAATGAACTCCATGATAGGGCCTGTAAGGAAGCCGGTGAAGGCCTGGATGTAATGATCGTGGTTGACTCGTTGACAAGGCTTTCACGGGTACATAATGCGCAGCAGAGTGGTAGGGAGCGTACGATGTCTGGCGGGATAGATGCCAGGGCTATGGAGATACCCAGAAAGCTGTTTGGCGCTGCTAGGAAGATTGAAGGTGGTGGCTCACTTACGATTCTAGCAACGATACTCGTGGGTACCGGAAGCCGAATGGACCAGGTGATATTTGAGGAGTTTAAGGGTACGGGAAATATGGAGGTAGTATTGTCAAAGGAAGTTGCGAGACAGCGAATTTTCCCTGCCTTGGATATTGCTAAAAGCAGTACTCGCCGTGAAGAAATCCTGTTCAACTCGAAAGATATTACAACGATAAGAGCTTTACGAAGAACGCTTGCTAGCCTAAAGCCTGTAGATGGCACTAAAAAGCTTATTGAACTCCTTGAAAAGTACCCGACTAATGCGGAGTTACTTGACCATTAACTTTTAGTTAAGTTTAAGGGTAGTATTTAGCCGCTTAGCATTTTTGGAGTTAGTTACTTAGCGACCGACTCCTTATTAGAACAGCTGTTATTCAGTTAAGGGCTTTACAACTCAATCCTCTGGTGTGTTTTTACAGGGTACCGCCCAATGAGGAGCTTAGTGGAAAAGTGGCCTTAATATGCCGAAAGGGTTGCCCTTTCAGCTGGATCACTATTTGGCGTTATTAGAATGGAGTGGCCGGCATTTAGCCCCAAAAAGTGCAGTGCCATTTCTCAAAAGACGCCTCTTATCCTTGAGCGGCAGGGGAACTCAGCAAAACACTGGCTCTATCTCAGTTGGAACTTAGAAAGTCGCTTTAAAGGTTTGTTGGGATCAGTAGAGACGGTAAAGCAAGCTTGCATCCAACTCGATAAACGCTGGGTACACGGGATAGGGATTGCCGGAGTTTCCTCTCAGCCACACCCTGCTAATCTACTCCTACCCAAAATACTCTATAACATGATTACCACTCTTTTATCCAAAATAGCATTTCCAAAAATCTGCATATCAATTCCCAGAACTTAATCTATCTTACCTATAAATCAAAGGGTAAGAGCCCCCAGAAAGGGAGCTTACTCTACAGTTCACAGCATCCTCCAGTCTTTGGGTGTCCTAATGTGTGTATGCATTAATTTGTGCAATAGGGTAATAAGCAATACCCGCAGCAACCAATAAGGTTACTAAACCGGGTGCTTTCATCTAAATTTATGCATCTTCTGAAGATTCACGTATGCGCTCTTTTCGTTCCAGTTCCTCTTGCATCACCGCTTTGATTTCTTCTAGCACGGCGTCGACATCGGCGCTGTCATCGTCATCATCAAACTTGCCGCTGAGCGTTGAGCTAGTCGTTAAGTTACCCTCTTCAAACAGTGCCCACATTTCCTTGGCGTATTGAGTCTGTAATAAAGAGGGGGCAAATCTGCCATAATAACGACGCATATTGTCGACGTCGCGAGTGAACATTTCTTGTGCGCTGTTATTGGCAGCGGCATTAACAGCTTGGGGTAAATCGATAATCACAGGGCCGGAATCATCCACTAGGACGTTAAATTCGGATAAATCACCATGTACAATTCCCTCGTGAAGCATGAGCATGATGTAATGAATCATTAATGCATGATCTTGAATTGCTTGCTCTTCTGACATTGTCACATCGCCAAGCCGTGGTGCGACATTGCCTGCTTCGTCAGTGATTAACTCCATCAATAATACACCGTCAACACAACCAAAAGTCTTGGGAACTCGTACATGAGCGCGTGCTAAACGGGATAAAGCATCAACTTCGGCATTTTGCCAAATTTCTTCTTGCTGTTGGCGGCCATAATTCGACCGTTTTTGCATGGCACGTGCTTGACGACCACTGCGAACTTTACGCCTTTCTTGGTATTGTGCGGCCTTTTTAAAACTACGCTTAGTTGCGTCTTTATAGACTTTGGCGCAACGAATTTCGTCACGACAACGGACAATAAATATATCGGCTTCTTTGCCGCTCATTAGGCGGCTGATAACTTCATCGATTAAGCCATCATCGATGAGAGGCTGTAGACGTTTGGGAGTTTTCACTAGATACCAGCTTCGTGTGTTCGGCAATTATTCATATATGCTATTGACATATTTCCATGTGTATTTGAGGCAAGAAATCTAATCCTGCTTATGGATAAAGAGCGATTATGGGGCTCTATAATGCTCGCGTAAAGGATGGGGGCAATGAGAATCGCACTTGACATGTGAAAACCCCTAGTAGGAAGATCACCGTTTAATGATCTCTAACTACCAGCGAATAGCTATACCATAAGGTTTTGTGGGGAGGAAGCCGCGAGCAAAACTATGAGTTGGCGAACAGAATCATCCTATATGGCTTAATCTGGAGGCCAAGGGTGCCGAAGTCACGTGATCTAATGGATAGGGTTAATGATGCAGCTGATTTGTGAAATTTTATGCTCTTATCTTGGGGAATGTGTGTAATTTGTTTCAGCGATTCTGTCAGCGCGGCTACTGGCTGGTAAGTAGGTCCAACTTGTTAGCATTCATGACTCGCATGATGGGTGGGGTGGGGTGGGGGCCGGTAGTTAGAAACTACCGGCTACCCGATTTATATTTCTTCTTGTTGAGGAACAAAAGCCTCTTTACTGCCAACGAGAACCACAATAAGAAGTATTATATCGATGACAATGCTAGAGATTGAACCAGGTATTTGAGCCATCAAGAACCCACTATTTGACTGTGAGCTAATTACTGCTTGAATAATGGCCCAAATAACAGACGCAGCGATAGCTATATAGAAAAGTTTTATCGCGAAATCTTTAGTCATCATTAGAAATATTCCAGATATAAGATACAGACCTGCTACGACCATAGATACTATACCAAAAACAATTGACCAAGATTCATACCACTCTGGGACCTTAAACTGTTCTTGCATAGACTCCATCATTTGAGAAAACTCAATTCGTTTGGGTTCACCTTCCTCTTCAATTTCTAGTGTCAATTGGGGCATATCCTTTCCATCAGGAGTCTCCCCTTTACTGAATTCAGCCATCATTTCTTTCTGCATTTCGAGGATCGAGGGCATGGCTATTTCCTGAGCGCCACCAAGAACCCCAAATATCCCGAAGATAATTGCCAACACTCCAATTATTGTCGCCCATGTAGGTCTTTTCATTTACTACTCCATAGTTCAGTAAAAATATAACGCCATTTGTAATGGGCAGCTTTGTGGCAAAGCCACGTTTAAAGCTGTCCAGCCCTAAGGGCGATCATTGAAAAACTTGGTACGCCCAGCATGGGCGTAAACTAATGGGGCGAATGTCCTCTGTAGGAGGATCACCATTTAATGGGTTCCATTAAATGCTAACTACTAACGAATGGCAACTGCAGCATCGCGAGGTCTTGTGGGGAGGAAGTCGCTAGCAAAACTAGGAGCTGACGAACGGAAACATCATATGAGGCTTAGCCTGAAGGCGAGGCGGCCAAGGACACCGAAGCCATGTGATCTAACGGGTAGAGTAAATGATGCAGTTATATAGTGAAAGCTCACGTTCTTATCTGGGGAGGTCTGTTTAGCCTGCTGCTGGGAAACTGTCAGCACGGCTTCTGACTCATAAATAGGCCCAACCCACTAGCCACCATTGAGGGGTAGACAAGAATGGTGGGACACAGCAGCGCCTCGGTCAGTAATGACTGAGGTGATTGAACAGAAGTCAGCCGAGGGCATGGTAGCCTAATGCCAAGATTAATGCCTTGGACAGGGTGAAGGCCTGAACCCAAAATCCACGATTTAAAAGACAGGGCTAGCCTGTGGATATATTTCCAGTCGGATAAAGTTGAGGTATCGCACTGCCATGACACTCAGCTCAAATGAAGAGCTGCTCGACGCTATTGTTGGGTAGAGATTCATTGTAGATAGGGAGCCGCCCATTGCGGGCCCACCCGGTGAGTGGTGTGGGGTCCTGTAATTAGAAACTATCGACTACCCGATTTAAGCATTAGTTTTTAGGGCCTCTTTGGTTGTGTCCACAGCTTGCTGTAGATCCTTGGAGTAACTTTTTAGTTTCTTTAAATCACCTTTGATAAGAGCTTCTTTAACTTCCGTTACCAAGTTTTTTGTGTTTTCAGTAGTATCCACAATTATGCCTGAAATCCTTGAGGCATCATTTAATCCCCATTCTTTGGCTTTATCTCCAATCAGGGGAAGACCTTCAATAATAGGGCATGCAACCTCTAAAGTATTATGTATTTTACTCAGGTTTTTAAAGCTGTACGCTTGAATAACAGATGTCAATTCTGTGATCTGTAAAGAAACATCTTGTACGGCATCAATCAGAGGCTTATTTTCATTGATTTCAGCAAGTGCTTTTCGTGCTCCTTGGAAATGGGTATACACGAAAAATAAAAAGCACCCGATAGTCAATATCGCTCCAACAACAAATAACTCAGACGGTAAAGTTAGTCCAGGTATGTTAGCCAATACCATAGATAAAATGCCAGCAAACCCAAAGGCTAATGCGAACCCCCCAGTCTTATATAGTTTATCCATTCCCTTAGAAAGACTATCTGATATGCGAACTACATCCTGCGTTGCTATTTGGTTCATATAGACATACCTATTGTTTGGTGGAGAGATTGATGCATAACGCAATTCTGTCAAAACCATAGGGAAGTGAAGGTTTTGGCGTCGAGTGCCTTTACTTGATACGCCCAGCAGGGACGTGAACTAATGGGGTGAAAGTCCCCTGTAGGAGGATCACCATTTAATGGACTCCATTAAATGCTAACTACTAACGAATGGCAACTGCAGCATCGCGAGGTCTTGTGGGGAGGAAGTCGCTAGCAAAACTACTAGCTGACGGACAGAAACATCCTATAAGGCTTAGCCTGAAAGTGAGGTGGCCAAGGGCACCGAAGCCGGGTGATCTAACGGGTAAAGTAAATGATGCAGTTGTGTAGTGAAAGTTCACCTTCTTATCTGGGGGGACCTGTCTAGCTTGCTGCTATGAAGCTGTTAACGTGGCCGCTGACTCATAAGTAGGCCCAACCCACTAGCCTCGAGGGGTAGACAAGAGTGGTGGAACACAGCGGTGCCTGGGCCAGTAATGGTCAAGGTGATTGAACAGAAGTCAACCGACGGCATAGTAGCCTACTGATATGTTTCCAGTCGGATAAGTTGAGGTAGCGCACTGCCATGACACTCAGCTCAAATGAAGAGCTGCTCGACGCTATTGTTGGGTAGAGATTCATACGGATAGGGAACCGCCCATTGCGACCCGCACGATGGGTGGTGTTGGGGCCGGTAGCTAAAAATTACCGGCTACCCGATTTATGAGCCTCACTGCTCGTAGACCTGAATATTAATCGCACGTCTGTCGCCACGTACTCTGAATATTGTCAAAAGACCATATTGTTTGAAGTACATGATTTTTTCCCATTCCGGAAAGTTACTACTGCCCGGAAGGCTAGATTTAGGCTGAAGCTTCCAGGAGCCACCCTCCTCAACGATCTTCATGAATGAAGCATGATCATGCTCTGACATCTCTATATAGAAAATTTCGTTATAGTCATCGAAATACTTTGCAATATCAGAAGCCTTCTCTCGCTTGACAACTACGAAATCCTCTTTAGGCTTGAAGCCGATAGCTTCATTGACTATTAGCGAAATATCATATTGCTTCGTACAGCTGACAACTAACAATAGAAAAAAAACAAATTTGGCCCGAGTGTTCATCGTTCATAACGTCCGCATTTACGGCTGGTTTGGAGCACAGCAGAAAACCAGTCCGACAACATGTGCTAGCTAGGACTTGACAGCATGATAAAAGACTCCCAGCCCCTCGGGATCATAAAACTCCCAGCTAGCATTTTCATACCTAACGAATACATCATTAGTCTGTAGAGTATCCCACCAACTATTCAATGCTTTGAAAAAGATCGATGTAGTAAAATCACTGCAAAGATCGTTTGGAAAATACGATATTTCAACAGCTATTTTTTCACCTTCAGGCCAATCGAGAAACAGATGAACTTGTCTTACAAAGCTATCTCTAGATTTCAGCTGTCCATGAATACAACCTTCTTCACGTTGTGTGATGTAAGACACTACACTTTCCGAAGACATTTCAACTACTTCACCGTTTTGATCTTGAAGCTCGCCATCGCTGAATTCCTCGAGAAATAGCTTTATGAATTTTTCGACACAAGCCAAAGTGGCTGGAGTAAACGTAATATCCCTAGTACTACCATCACTATCGGTTAAATATTCAAGTACTAGAGCTTCGTTCATATGAGAGCCTAACGTCGGTAGCAAAGGCGGGAGTTAGCGAGTCTAGCCCGCGCCTTTAGCGGGCGAAGTTGCCTACCTTTATTAAGCCCTGCATACGATAAAAAACCGTTTTTCATTTACATTTTCCCCAAAGCCAATTACTGGATTATCCATTCTTATCCATGATGAATCATCGAATTCTTTCTCTATTACAGAGACAAGAGAAAACCTAGAATCAATAGTTTCTATTTCTGCATATGCCTCAGATATTTTTAAAGGCTTGCCGTAAGGAGTTATATGAAACAAGCACTCTTCATTATCGATGTCGACACCAATTTTACCGATTGGCTCTATAGATTCAGTTGATGTCACCTCTCCAGAATCATCAATTTTTAATAAAATCATAAACAAACTAAAATCATCATCAGCTATCTCTGATTCTTCAAGTTCATTAATAATACAGCCAACGTGCTTGCTCAATGATTGATATTCCTTTGTAGGCTAAACGCCAAGCGAATGGGCCGGCGCTACGATGCAGTGACAACCCAGTCTAAGGTTCCCTTGGCCGAGCATTGCGTGCCTGGTTATGTGTTGAGTTTAGCCAGTGCTGTTTGAAAAGCTTGAACACTAGCTGTACGTATTGTTTCATTTCTTTCTTCGGCTGATATCCAGCCGCCAACGTTATTGAGACAAAATTGATTGTTTGAATCTTGAGCCACTTCGCGAACTGCTTGAAAAACGCGGTGTTGAATTTCGTTGCAGTCTCTCAGTAGTCTCGGATCGGTAACACCCGACCCTTGAAATTCATAACCACCACGGGCATGAATTGTTAATTGATGGCCGTAATTACACAACAGCTGAATCTTCTTATCATCAGGAAGCTCGTCTATTACTTTTTGTATTTGGTGTTCTTTCATTTTTTACACATAACGCCTTGCAGTAGAAGTCGGCACGTAGCGACGGTCCTGCTGGCTGCGATTGTTATGTTTCGTTTTTCTTGAGCTGATTTTCAAGGCTCTTTAAATCACCCAGCACCCATACATCAGAGATTCGATCACCTTCAAAGGTAAATAAGGCACATCCATTCCAAGTTACGCGTTTATGTGACGGTAAAAAGCCCATAAACTCATCTCTATGAAATCCGGTAAAGGACATCTTTGCAAAAACCTTGTCTCCCTCTTCTACGAGATCTTCAATAATACATTTGTAATCACCCAGCGCTTTGTGAACCATATCGACATATTCAGCGAAACCTTTGTGACCTCGCTTTTCCTGTCCTAATGATCCTCTAAAGGAGAAGCTCTCATGCAGGATCGATGGCATTACTTTCTTATCGTGGGCATCCCAAAGAACCTCATAAAATTTTCGAACTTGATCTTTATGCACCAGTCATCCTCAGAAACATAACGCCTCAATAACCCGTAGCTGAAACATAGCGAAGCGACGTGTAAGCTATCGGGTGCCAAAGACGTGTAGTTAATTGGCTTGGTACGCCCAGCATGAGCGTGAACTAATGGGTTCCATTAAATGCTAACTACTAGCTAATGGCAACTGCAATACCGTGAGGTCTTGTAGGGAGTAAGCTGCTAGCAAATGCGAGCTGACGAACAGGAGCATCATATAAGGCTTAGCCTGGAGGCGGGATGGCCAAGGACACCTAACAGATAGAGTCAATGATGCAGTGGTATAGTGAGCGTTCACGTTCTTATCTGGCGAATCTGTTTAGTTTACTAGGGTGAAGCTGTCAGCGTGGCCTCAGACTCATAAGTAGGCCCAACCTGCTAGCACTATCGCAGGGACATAAAAAGGTGGTGGAATATAGCAGCGTCTTGGTCAGGATGATTAAACAGAAGTCAGCCGATGGCATAGTAGCCTAATACCAAGATTATTACCTTGGGTAAGGTCAAGGCCTGAACCTGAAATCCGTGGGTTAAAAGACAGGGCTAGCCTACCGATATGTTTCCAATCGGATAAGTTGAGTTAGCACACTGCCATGACACTCAACTCAAATGAAGATCTGCCCGAAACTACCGTTGTACGGATAGGGAACCGCTCATTGCGGACCCGCACGATGGGAGCTCCGGGGGCCGGTAGCTAAAACTATCGGCTACCAGATTTAGGTTTTGCGGCCTATTCATTAATAGGGGCTACCACACGTAGATATTGTTAAAGTAACTTGCTCATAATTATTATTGACTATATCTATTTCTTCGAAATGATATGAACAATCAACGTGACCTCTAGGCCGACTACAAAATCCATAACGGCCATCTTTATTCTTTAACCATAGATGGTGCGCTCCGCTCTCAATTTGTATTGCCGCTGCTTCCGTCACCTCTGCAGGCGGCTTTTTAATATACACCCAGCCTTCTGAAGGCTGCGCCATCGAACATTTCTTTGGTTGAATGACACAACCACTTATAGAGAGTACGGCAATAAGAAAACCGAAGTACTTCATCAATGTAAACCTAACGATAAGCTAACCGGCAGCCGGCGCGAAGTACGATTTTGGCTGTCCGACGGAGGCCGCTTGAGGCCGGAGTGTAGTTAAACGCCTTGTTAAGTTTTTTTCGATAGCACATATTTTGACTCACCGCTCTCAATGACGAGCTTATAGTTCTTTAGTCTTTTACCGTGCGAGCTTAAGAAAATTGTCCCCTGTAGTATTGCTTCCTTGATGCAGTTTACGTTGCTTTCTGGCCCAATACGAATCAAAGCCTTTATACGGAGCTGTTTTTTGGAAACTCTGTCCAGATGCAAGTCTGTAGCTCCGTCACACCAGAAGGTCTTCGGTTGGGTTACTTGCTTAATCTTCCAAGTTACAAACCACTCTAAATCATTCTCAAGCTGCCTTCTTTGCCACTTTGACTTAGCTAGATTGGTGGCAAATTGATTTTCGACCTTTCGTATGGTTCTGTTTAGTGCTCTCTTGCTCGAATACTCATTCATACTCAGTAAACTTAACGCTCGTAGCTCGAGCAAAATAGAAGCGCAGCGCCAATTTTGTCGGCGTGCCTTTACTTGGTACGCCCAGCATGGGCGTGAACTAATGGGGAGAAAGTCCCCTGTAGGAGGATCACCATTTAATGGGCTCCATTAAATGCTAACTACTAGCGAATGGCAACTACAACATCACGAGGTCTTGCGGAGAGAAGCCGCTAGTAAAACTGCGAGCTGACGAACAGAAACATCTTATAAGGCTTAGCTGGAGCCGAGGTGGCCAAGTATGCCGAAGCTATGTGGCTAATGGGCCGGGCTAATGATGTAGTCGTGTATTGCAAGGTCACGTTTTTATCTGGAGAGATCTGTTTATCTAGCTGCTGTCTGCTTGGCCGCTAAGTCATTAATTAGGCCTATTAGGAAGCCCACTTTATAGCTTATGTAGGTCTCAAGCCAATCGGTGCCATTTGTCAAAAGACGCCCCGTATCCTTGAGTGGCTGGACATCTCAGAAAAACACTGGTTCTATCTCAATCGAAACTTTGAAAGCCGCTTTAAAGGCCTGGTGGGATCAGCAGAGGCTGTACGGCAAGCTTGTATTCAGCGCAATAACCGCTGGGTACATGGCATAGGCGACTGCCAACGTTTCCTTTTTGTAAAGCCCCACCAATTCTCTCCCAATCTTTCGATACTATTCCTTCCGGTTTGGCCAAAATCACGCAATTTTCAAACCTCAAGCATAATTTTTTCAGTATTTCACTTTGCCGTACACCAGACCAGGAGAAATGGTCGTCAAAGTGGAAGGCCTGAACTATTTCCAGAGCCATCTTTCAATCTGTGGGTGTCCTATTGTTGCGGCTTTGTTATGCATGATGTAGGTCTTGAAGTCGCTTAAGGACTGGATCTAGAAGCCTATTTCTGAGTGTTAGCTCCCAGGAACCTTCACAAAACCTTTCTGCTCTAGCTGCTGCAGTTAAAGCCCACCTGACTTCTTCAAATGTGGCTCGATCAATCGAATCTAAAATATTTCTAATTTTCTTTGGCTGATATTCATATGCTACCCAAGGCGGGCGCTCTAAAAGATTCATAAAATCAGAGATCTCATCTGGATAATAAGGATATCCTTCATGACGAGTTACTTTTGGAAGCGCCAAAATCGCCAACTGATAGCATGATATTAACTTCTCTGTATCTTCAATATTCAATGCTTCAGTTCTCATGTGCATAACGCAAAGCTTTACGGACGCCGAAGCAACCCGTAGGTTTTCCGTAAGAGCTTTTTGTTATTATTTTACTTTGATTAATTAACATACTCCAACCATTCATTACAAAATATACTTTCAACGGCCATTTCTAACTGAAATATCTGAGGGTCAATCAGGTCGCCTCTAAATGTTGCACCTTTATCAATCCATGCTGAGTACTCAATATATGGATAGTGGCCTATACAGTACAAGGCGTACGACAACTCTTTGCTCAAACTGCTTGAACTTTTTAGGTTTTGAAATAGTGAATGCAAGTCAGACAGCAGTTGTTCTATATATTCCTTTCCTGGATCTTCACCCATTCTGGCCAATACCGGCAACCCTTTTTCACCTAATCCCGCGTTTATAATTCTTTCTTTAATCTCTTTCATATTTGGAAGTCATAACGCCCTAAGCAATACACAGGAGGTCCAGTGCATTGCATTGTCAGTTTTTTGAATCGCAGAATGATAGCTTGTTGCGTAAAACCAAATCAATAATCCCATTAGGATCTGAAGAAAGCTCGACGACTGATTGTTTGTTATCGCCGATTGGCATTCGATGACACGGATTAGACTGGATTTGATCGTTTTTCCGATAAAGAAAATACAGTTGAACTGAACCCAACTCAACAGGTATCCATGAGTCGTTAAATATAAATCGATCCCCTATTTCAAAAGAACCCTTGATTGAATTCAATACCAAAAAAGTTGAGTCGATACCTCGATTCAGATCTTGTAATCTCTCCCACGCTGGAGAGTCGCGCCACTCAATAGGCCTTGCGTTATATGAGCTAATTTCATGTGTTAGATCTGCGTACGCGATGCGACCTGAGATTTTCTTGGCAAGAACAATGTCAGTGGCATTATTCAAATCAACGCTTAAATCCTTACGATCATATTCAAACGAAATAGCTCGCTGAGAATAAAGGATGATTAATAAGGTTAGATATATAACTTTCATTGATCGAAGCCCGATGAAAACTAACGCCTCGACCTGCGGCAGGCCGCGTGAAGCGTGGGCTGTCCGGTGGAGGCCCGCAGGGCCGGAACGAACAGCATCAACTTGTTACAAGTTTTTATCCGGAACCTGAATCTCCATTTGCTTAGCAAAGCCGGTATACAAGTTAATTTGATCCAGTATGAGAAACCCGACCAAGGACGATTTTTTTGTGAGCGCGGAGCTATTAACAACGCCATGGCCCACTGTATTCCTACTTACAAAGTCGGGTGTATCGCCTGAATCGAATCCTTTGAAGAAAACAGACAACACATACTCGGCAAACCATGACGGAAATAGACGACTGAATACATGGCTGTGATCGGTTATGTTAGTCGCAGTGTGGCTCGCCCAACTAGATTGTTTACGTGCCTTCTTATTTGAAGCATCGGGATTCTTGATCATAAAGTCTTTCTTTAAAATAGCTTCGATTCTCGGATACAGCATATGGATTGAAGCATCATATCGCTTATCTTTGTGAAGCTCCAATGCGCTTTCAATTAGTTCAATATGTTCGTTAATTAGAGAATTATTCTTAAGCCTATCAATCCACTCGCACGCATTTTCACAAAAGTATTCATCAGCATCTGACTCAATTTCATCTGTAGGCCATCCAAGCTTAATGCTATTCAATAGCGTTTTTTGCTTTTCATAGCTGAGAAACGAAAATGGGAACCATCCGGTATCGATTACCTTTCTCCATTCAACGTCGCTCAAGTCAAAGAGTTCAAAGAATAGTGACATGGAAAATCCAATAGCTAAGAAGTGACCAACGTCATAATGAATAGGCTTTTTCTTATCACCATCTAAGTTAGGTCCAAAATCAAAATAAAATATCCGATCCCATCCATTGTTGATTAATACAACAAACGATAGATCTTCTCTGAATTCGATATCTTTCAGAATAAGTTTATCTATATGGTATAGATCGCTCTTACGAACGGGATCTCCTGCTGACACCTTGCTTGCTACCATTGCTGCAGCAGTTAGCTCTATTTCATTTAGATAAACTTTGGCAATTTGATCTTGATCTATCAGCGCTACAAGAGTCTTTACATCCCACGGTCTTAAATTCTCATCAGCTTTCGAGATGATTGAAGATAAAATTCCTTCGGCTTTTCTTATGAAGTCTCTTCCAGAAGAAGCGAAAGAGATACCACGATATTCAATTGGAGCCATCTCACCGGGTTTCACCGGAGACATAGCGTAGCCAACCAATCGCTCATCAAGCTCTATTTCATAAACCATATATTATCTTATCCGTCCACCGGCAGCGCCTTGTTAGTGGAGCTTTCCTACTCGTTTATGGGAACAAGACCACTACCGCAGTCATTGCACTTTCGTTCGGCAATAGAAATTCTACGATTTCTCTTTGTCTCATTTTGAGAACCGATAAAGATAATCAGCCAGCCAATACCCCAAATAAATGTGAAAATGGTAATGATCGCATGGAGAACATGATTGCACTTCCCCTCTATAAATGTAACAAGCTCATCTTGGGAAGAATTACACTTTAGACAAGCACATTTACATTGCTCAGTGCGAAAACTACCCGACGCCGAAATATGTATGGGTGCTTTTCTAGAAACAGTAGATGCCTGAGGTTTATTACCACTGAAACTATTTAGAATTGTTTGGATTCTCTCAGCCGTCCATGATGAATTCGAATCTAAAGTTAGATCGCCAGCTAAATTCATTTTCTTAGAAATATCATCTGCATTACATCCATTGGAATGCCAATCCATTATTTTGCAAATTTGTCTATTTGCTTGGACATTCTCTACAAAAATAGGATCGACTTTCGCACTGCAAAAACGGCAGACCTTTGCCCTTCTCTGTATGCTTTCTGCACAATACGGGCATTCTCTTTGCATAATATTTCTCATAATTTTAATTTTTACGTATCACTAACGCCTTGCTCTGCGACTGGCGGCGCAAAGCGACGACAGTCTGATGGAGGCCCGAAGGGCCGGAATGAACAGCAGCAACTTGTTAGGCATTTATTTACCAAAACTTCCACCATGGTTTTTCTTTACCTTCGGTGCCGTCTGGAAAAATAATTACTTCAGCGGCGGAGCTGAAGAAGGCTAATTCATGCTTCTCCGCCAAATCTGCTAGTAAGTCCGTAACGTAGTCAGCTTTCGGCCAGACACAACTTATAATCAGGTGTCCTGGGGAGCAGTCAAATGCGATACTCCAAGGACATAAATCCGTGTTATCTATTTCTTCTTCCGGAACATCATCTATTTCGGGATGTTTCGCCGTGAGTTCTTTATAAAAAGCATCTATTTTCTGACTTGGCACCACTCCAGAAGTATCCCCTTCGCACAATGCAATGTACAAATCTGATGCTTCCCTGTTGGAAATCTTTGAATCCAGACTAAGTATGCCAATGTCGTAGCTCATTACTCTCGTGCCTAACGCGGCAAGCACGGGCAAAGGACAGCGGCTTGCCGCGTCGTGGCCTTTGTCCCCGAGGAGCGCAGCGACGAGTTAGTGATTTGCATTGTTATATTCTTTCGAAGTCCAAAGCATATTTTGTTTTCGACTTAACTGCCTGATACCACTTCACGTGTGACCATTCTGTACCGGATAGTATAGCTCTTAACGTCGATATATCTCGATCCTCCATTCGAAGCCCAAAGGCGATAGAATTAACTGCTTCGGGATCGAATTGCTTTGCTTCGGATCTATAGAACACAAGCCTGCGTTCTCGCTCATAGCGCCAACTCGAATACTTGGTGCCCAAAATTGAGTAAAGAATATCGCCAGCGACACTATCTACATTGTTCTCTCCAGGGAGCTGTTCGAAGTACTTGAAGCGCTCGATAATCTCTTCAAAGGGATACTCGTCTTGGTAAGTCACATCTATTGGTGCGATGGATGACCCTTCTGGCCTTAAAAGATTCTCCTTAAAGCCAATACAGACCCCTCTGTGTTCATCAGCATAGTGAGACCACATGAGCTGGTTTTTGCGAGCTTTGCTAAATGAACAGATACCAGTTTTGGCAAGTTGTTCCTCGATCTTTCTCTTGTATATCTCGCGCTGCGACGAAGGAAATGGGTAGTGTTCCCAAACTGCATTCAATACTTCATTGAATGATGCTTCACCCTCAAACGGATCGTTCAGTGAAGCTGGGGTGGCAAACCATAGCTCACGGTTAAGTAATAACTCCAAACACCCTTTGTCGAACTTGCGGTATTTAAAGAGAATTTCAGGAGGTAGCATAAACCCTCTGGTGAATATAACGCCGCTAGCAAGGGCAGCCGAAGCAACGCGTAGGCTGTCCAGCCCAGCCCCGGAGGGGTTGGGCGAGCTTGACTAGCCTGGTTATGGCTGGCGCGCACTGAACCACCTACTTGCTCTCTACCAGCCAACTTTGGCTGGCCACTGCCCGATAAATTTAAAGGGAAAAATACCATACTTTCCCAACCGGTTAACTATCTGATTGGCACTCCATGATGGCGTAGCTGGCTTGCAGGGCTTGCTGACTTAAAACGATGGCACTGGAACGAAACTGTAGTACCAAATTGCAGGAAAACTCTCAGAAAAAAGTGCTCAGATAGAGATTGATGCTTGCAGCAGCTACAGAACATCTGAAAATCGGCCGCCACAATAACGCCGCTAGCAAGGGCAGCCGAAGCAACGCGTAGGCTGTCCAGCCCAGCCCCAAAGGGGGTGGGCGAGCTTGACTAGCCTGGTTATGGTTGGCGCGCTCGGGACCGACTACCAGCACTTTGCCAGCCATAGTTTGGCTGGACCCTGCCCAATATTTACGAGGAAAGAATACCGCACTTTCCCCAACCAATTCCTATTTTACTGGCACTCCACGAAATTGCAGCGGACTGCCCACCTCTACCACACTTGAGCAAATACCCTAGGAACGAAACTGCTTGAATAGCAACCAGTAAAAAGGGCTCAATACCGGCTGCAATTTAGTGGCACTAAAGCTTCAGTTACTACGAAAAATCAATGAAGCCGACCGCCACAATAACAGCTATATAGTAATCACTCTGACCACTATTATCCTGATTGTTATCTCAGAATCAATTTCTACGCCAAGGCCTAAATTTTTATTTAAAACCATAGACTTAAAGTATCCTGATACATCCGTACAAACTGGAAAAACGATCACTTTGACTACTATCCCGATTTTAACGCTATCCCGTAACTCATTGATTTCATGATTGTTTTTGGGTTTATCTTCTTGTTCTCTATTATCACTGTCAATATGATCGTAAATCCCTAAGCTAGCACTCGCTAACTTTTACAGGCCGGTATTAGTTAAGGTATCCAGGGTTCCTCTGAATCACTCTGTAATATCTCTGCGGATCTTGAAGGCTAAAGATGTTAGGTGCAGTTCGCCGCGAATGGATGTAGCCCTTTGCAAGCGTTGTAACGCAGTAGATGTGGTCTTCAAGGATCGACCTGGGGGGCTTCCATAACGATTCATGCACCGTGTTCAGACTTCTTCTATGGTCTAGTCATTCCTGTGAAGCTGCGCTCTTATTGAAACCACTCTGTAAGTAGAGGTATCACTGGGTTGTTCAGAGGCTCCTAAATTTCGCAGTAATATTTTAAAAGTCTGCAAGTTACTTTGGTATATGGAGAGATCTTTTCTGTAGATATGTGGAGTACGTATTAAGACGAAGCATTGATGATCTATTGTTGTCTGAACTCCAGCGTGGGAGCGGTAGGTATATTAACCTTAACGGCCATTTTTATATGCAACCGAAATTTTTAATGCGTGAGCAACAAAAAATATAGGCACAAAAATAATCTTATTAGATTTTATTAGGATTGTTTTAGTGTCTAAGCCACGTAAAATCGATAGATATTTATTGGTAGTTTGGCCGCGATTAAGAAGCCATCTAAAAGCAACAATCAAAGCAGCTTGGTTCAAGAGTCTCGAGAGAATCAAGAACCCAAGAATTTTCTAAAGACCACCCCTTAAAAGGAGAACGGTAGCGTGAAGTAAGAATAAGTAAAAGGCGCTGACCCAAGGTGCTGGAACACCTGGGGCCAGCTAACCAAATTGATAGACAAAGTATCAAGATGGCTATATGCATAGTACGCTAGAAACCCGCTCGTCTTCAATAAAGTGGAGTACATTCAGCGGCTTGGAGAGATTCTCCAAGCCCTGGGGGCGTTGCGTCTGCCTTTTCTTTTTCTATGCCTACCGTTCTCGCGCACCTCCTCGTAGTTACTCAAAACATTTCTATTCAAGCTTTCCTTTTGTGGAAGGTCTATCCATGGTTTGAGTATCAGTAGGAAACCAATATGTTGATTTTAAAGCGCCGTACAGGCGAAAACTTATGGATTGGAGCGAATGTCTCAATCACAGTATTAGAAGTTAAGGGCAATCAGGTAAAGATAGGAATAATTGCTCCAAAATCCCTGCCAGTACACCGCGAGGAGATTTATGTGCGGATCAGACAGGAAGGAAATCTGGTCAGTGGGAATCGTTGAAAAGTTGATGGAGATTGTGGCGGGGTGGTGTTGCTATGAAAGCGCTAACTACTGTTAGTTAGCGCTTTCAGTCGAGCCTTTCGCTGCGGATAGAGACAGGTTAAGCTCGGAAGTGATCTGTATTAGTGATGTTTATGCTTAAATCCAGCTTCAAACTTTTCTGCTAATTTAAAGTAGTGATTCAGATCCTTGCGGGTTTTTTCTGGGCGGTTGTTTTCGGAATTAATGTGGATGTTCTCCACAACAACGGCGATGTCTTTTGCAAGCTTCTGTCTTTCACCTTTCAGGTTTTCAGCGAAGTACTCAACACTTTTTTCGAGGGTGTAGGTGATGACATGAATCTGGTGAAGTTCAGCAGGATTCAGCTTTTGCTTGCTTTTAATTTCTGCTGTTTTCTCAATGAAAATCTTCTTGGCATCTTTCATAGAAGTAACGTCCGCTACTTTGAGATGCTGGATGGGCTTTTCGTCTGATGCGGGGCTAGCTTGAGCAGTGGTAGCAAAAGTAACAGCAAAAAGTAACGCAATTAAAGTTTTCATTTTTCCTCTCTAACGCCCAAACGCTAAGGGTTGATAAGGCATTGATCGGGCGAGGTGAATGCCTAACATTTATCAGTGATCATTTTGACCACTTTGATCGCTATCGTAAATGAGGATAACTATCATTAACATTCATGATACAGGAATTTTTAGGTGCTCAAAACATTTGTCGCAAGAATTGCTATCAAGCTGATCGAAATTTGTAAGGAATAAGAAAATTGAATCTGGAAAGGATGCGCAGGGGAGAGGGCAACGGAGGTTTTTAGCCAGGAGGAGGCGGCCCCCGAGTTATGGAATTTGATCTGTTAACCCTCTCTTCGCGGTAACAAAGAGAAGGTTATTTACAGGAAGAGCCGATTAGTTCGGGATTATTGAGACCGGTTTCACAAATTAATTGGTACGGAAACTAGGAAATCTCTCCCAGTACATCAACCATCGCCGAGGTCAATTGGCTGAGGTCTTCTTTCGAAATCACATAGGGCGGCATGGCGTAGACCAGTTTGCCGAAGGGACGCAGCCAAACTCCGCGTTCGATTAGGGCTTCCTGCACTTTGGCCGTATTTACCGGCTCGCGCATTTCCACCACGCCAATTGCTCCAAGGGCTCGAACATCAGCGACACCCGGTGCGGATTTTAACGGGGCTAGCTGTTCGGTCAGCTGCTGTTCGATCGTAGTTACTCGCTCCTGCCAAGGGCTGTTGAGTAACAATTGGATACTGGCGTTAGCGACGGAACAAGCCAGGGGGTTACCCATAAAAGTGGGGCCGTGCATAAACACACCGGCTTCTCCCTGGCAAATACCTTCGGCCACTTTATCGGTACAGAGGGCGGCGGCGAGGGTCATGGTGCCGCCGGTGAGAGCTTTGCCCAGGGTGAGGATATCGGGGGTGATATCGGCATGCTCACAGGCAAACATTTTGCCGCTGCGGCCAAAACCGGTTGCGATTTCATCGGCGATTAGCAGTACGTTGTGCTCGTCGCAGAGTTCGCGCACCCGGCGCAAATAATCGGCAGAATAAAAACGCATGCCGCCGGCGCCCTGGACGATGGGCTCTAAAATAATCGCGGCCAGCTGATCGCGGTTCTCTTCCACTTGCTGGCGCAGCTCGGCGATATCACTGTCACTACAGGTACTACCAAATGGTGTTTGCGGAGCGGGTGCAAACTGGTGCTGGTTCAGATGCTCAGCAAACAAATGATGCATTCCGGTGACTGGGTCACAGGTGGCCATGGCCCCGAAAGTATCACCGTGGTAACCGTTGCGCAGGGCCAGCAGGCGGTTCTTTTCGGGCTTACCATGGGAGTGCCAGTATTGGACGGCCATCTTGATAGCCACTTCCACAGACACTGAACCGGAGTCAGCAAGAAATACCCGGTTGAGGCCGGCTGGAGTGATTTCCACTAATTTCTTGCACAGCTCGATCGCCGGTTCGTGAGTTAAACCCCCGAACATCACATGGGACATCTTGTCCATCTGATCGCGCATGGCCTGGTTTAGCTCGGGCACATTGTAGCCGTGCAGGGCACTCCACCAGGAGGACATACCGTCGATCAGGCCGCTCCCGTCTTCCAGGTAAAGCCTTACCCCCTCGGCCCGCGCTACCGGGTATACCGGGGGCGGGTCGATCAGGGAGGAGTAGGGGTGCCAAATATGTTTGCGATCGAAATCCAGGTCCATAAAAGCTACATCTTTATTCTTAAGAGCCGACATTCATCAGTTAGGCCAGTTCGCGCAGTACTCTGAGCGGGGGCTGGCTGATCGAGCTGTAACAGGCCAGGGTACCGGCGGTGCCAACCAGTACTGCACCGGTGAGTGGTCCGGTTAGCCAAAGGACTGGGTGTAATATCACCGGCAGTTCAAAGACCCAATAAGACAGCACAGCCAAGGTGGCTTCAGCACCGATAGCCGCGAGCAAGCCGGCGGCAAAACCCAGTAGGCCAAATTCCAGTATCAGGCTTCTCAGCAACAAGCGCCTGCGGCCTCCCAGTGTGCGGATAATTGCCGCTTCCTGCAATCGCTCGGCGATACTGGCGCGCACCCCGGCAATTAATACCAGCACCCCGGCAACAAGCATCAGGGCCATGACTGATTCGATAGCAAAGGACACCTGGTTAATGGTGTCGCGGATACGCTGGATGATCTTATCCAGCTCTATCACGCTGACGCTGGGGAAGGCGCGAACCAGATCGTTGACCAGTAGCTTGTCCTCCGGTGGGAGGTAAAAACTGGTGATATAGGTAGCCGGGAAATCATCGATAGTGCCCGGTGCAAATATCATATAGAAGTTGGGGCGCATGCTGTTCCAGTCCAGCGAGCGGAAGCTGGCTACTGGGGCTTCTACTTCGAGGCCACCGATGGAAAAGCGCAATTGATCTCCCAGTGACAGTTCCAGCTGGGCTGCCAGCTCCACTTCTACGGAAACACCTTCGCTGGCCTTGTCCCACCATTCGCCTTCCAAGATGCGATTGTCCGGTGCCAGGGTATCGGTGTAGCTCAGGTTCAATTCCCGGCGAACGCCACCGGGACGATCTTTTTTCTCTTTAATCGAAACGCCGTTAATCGCTACCAAACGGCCGCGCACCATGGGGTAAAACTCGGTGCTGCTTACCTCGCCCTCTGCCAGCATATTTTCCATGGTTGGAACATCGTGGGGGGCGATATTCAGGAGGAAGTGATTGGGGGCTTTTTCCGGTAATTGCATCCGCCATTCGTCCACCAGGGCGGTGCGGGCAAAGACCATGGCCAGCATGGCCAATAATCCGGTGCCAAAAGCGGCAATCAATAAAGTGTTGAACGCGGCTCGGCGTTGCAGGCTACCGAGGGCAATGCGCCAGGCGCCTCCCAGGGAGGCCAGCTTGCCGCGCACCAAGAGGCGGTTGACCAGGGCGCTGCCCGCTACCAACAGGAGCATGCCGACAAACAAGGCGAGCGTCATAAGCAGACTGCCGGACAGCCACCAGATCAGAAGTAGCATGGCGCTGGGGCCGAGAATCAGCCCGAGCCATTCGCGTCGGTCCGGATTGCTCCAGTCGTGCCGCAGGGTTTGCATCGGGTCTGTACGCGCCAAACGAAATAGTGGCGGCAGGGCGAAGCCCAGGGCGCAGGCGAGGCCGGTAGCGAGTCCAATTAGCAGTGGGCTCCAGCTGGTAGCCGGGGGTTGGACCGGAAAGAACCCTTCCATCAGGTTGACCGCCTGGCTCTGGATAAAGGTGCCCAGTGCCAGACCTATAGCAGTGGCAATCAGGGTAAGGGCGGCCAGCTGCCCCAGGTAGATGCCGAGAATTTTATTGCGCCCGGCACCGAGGCTTTTCATTACGGCTACGTAGGCGCCATGGCGTAGTCCGTAGCGTCTGGCTGCCAGGCCAACGGCGACGCTGGCGAGCAGTACAGCCAGGCTGGCGGCGAGAAACAGGAAGGACTCGGCTCTATCCAGGGCAGAGGCAACCCGGGGTTGGCCTTCACGCAGGTCCAAGATCCGCTGGTGCTCAGTCAGTTGAGGTTTGAGCCAGTCAAAGTAATCCTTCAGGACTTGGTCATCACCGGCAAACAGATAGCGGTAGCGCACTCGGCTGCCGGGCTGGATCACACCTGAGGCGGGCAGGTCGGCGGTATTGGCTAATACTCGCGCACCCATATCAAACAGGCTGGTACCCCGGTCGGGTTCCCGCTCCAGTATGGCTGTCACTTTTAATTGGGTGTCGCCGAGGGCGATAGGATCGCCGAGCTGGATTCCCATCAAGGGTAGAAGGCGGGACTCCACCCAGGCTTCTCCCGGGGGAGGTCCTTGCGGTGCCACTTCCCCTGGGCCTTCCGGGGACTTGCTGATTTCCAGTTGCCCCACCAATGGATAGCCTTTGTCGACGGCTTTGACCGAGACAAACTGGAACTGGTCGTTGGCGGAGATCATGGATGAAAACTGGACTATTCGCGCCTGCTCCAATCCCTTTTTGTCGGCTTCCTCCAGCCATGCGCTATCCACGGGTTTGCTGCTGCGCAGTACCCGTTCTGCGGCCAGGAAGGTGAGGGATTGCTGCTCCATGGCGCGGGTAAGGCGGTCGGTGAAATGGGCGATCGCAGTGACACAGGTAACAGCCAAAACCAGGGCCGAGGCAATTAGCGCCAGCTCGCCACCGCGCCAGTCCCTGAACAGCAGTCTGAGTGGCAGCATCAGGCGGACACCTCCGACAGGTTGTCCCCGTCGATAAGCGGAGCGTAGGAATCTACAGCGCCTGCCGACATATGCAGGTGGGAGGCACAGCGCTCTGCCAGTCGCTGTTCGTGAGTCACCAGCACCAGGGTGGTGTCAGATTCTTCGTTGAGTTTAAACAGCAGATCGATAATTTTGGCCCCGTTGCCGGCGTCGAGGCTGCCGGTGGGTTCGTCGGCAAAGAGGATGGCATCTTTGCTGCTAAAGCTGGCAAAGGCCCGGGCAATGGCCACCCGCTGTTGCTCACCGCCGGATAACTGGCGCGGGTAGTGGCGCAGTCGCTGTTCCAGGCCCACCCGGGCGAGAAACTCTTCCGCCCGCTTGGCGGCGCCCCGTTCACCGCGCAATTCGCTCGGCAGCATCACGTTTTCCAGGGCGGTAAGGCCGGGCAGCAGTTGGAACGTCTGGAATACAAAGCCCACGCAGCGGGCGCGCACCGCGGCGCGCTGCTCTTCGTCCATGGCGGTGATCTCGTCGCCAGCCAGCCAGATTTTGCCCTCGGTAGGTTTGTCCAATCCTGCCAGCAGGCCGAGCAGGGTGGACTTGCCGGAACCTGAGGCCCCTGTCACAGCGAGGCTCTCCCCACGGGCGACTTTCAGGGAGATATTGTTTAATAGGGTCAGTGGCCCTTCGCTGGTGGAGACCCTGTGATAGAGGTTTTCTGCCGTGAGAATGGCGGACATACTGTATTCCCTTTGCGGATACGCGAGATTTTTGGAGAGTATGACATGACAACAGCCTTTTTTCGGCAGTTACTGACTCGGTTCGGCTTGGTGCTGATGCTGTCGGTCCCCAATCTGGCACTGAGTGCCAACAAGCCCGGCACTCTGCTCGTATTAGGGGATAGCATAAGTGCGGCCTACGGTATCGATGAGGAGCTGGGCTGGGTCAACCTGTTGCAAGAGCGCTTGCAGGAAAAGGGACGCCCGGTGAAGGTGGTCAATGCCAGCATCAGTGGGGAGACCTCCGCAGGCGGCCTGACCCGGCTGCCGCGCCTGATGGAAGAGCACAATCCCCAGTGGCTGATTGTCGAGTTGGGGGGTAACGACGGTCTGCGCGGCTACCCACCCCAGAGTTTGCAGCGCAATTTGCAGCAGATGGTCAAGCTGGCTAAAGATTCCGGGGCCGAAGTCCTGCTGTTGGGGATGCGTATCCCACCGAACTACGGCCGCGCTTATACCGAGGCTTTTGCCGCTGTATTCCCCAAAGTGGCCAAGGCCGAAGAGGTCGCTCTGGTGCCTTTCTTGTTGGAAACCGTGGCCCTGGAGCAGGGCGCTATGCAATCCGATGGTATCCACCCCACCGCCAAGGCGCAGCCGGCCCTGCTGGATCATGTCTGGCCCTGCGTGAAGTCCCTGTTGGGGGAGAAGGCGGCTGGTGAGTCGTGTACTCCGTGATCGAAATGCGTACAATCGCGCCCCCAGGAACAGGAAAGCCTGGCTCTGGTCCCAAAGTTTAAGGTTTTGTGCCGGAACTCTGGGCCCGGTCACTGGTCGCGAATGAGTTAGAGAGACACCATGCCCGAATTGGAAAACCGCCGCGAGCGGCTCGAGTTTAATAAGCTGCAAAAGCGCCTGCGCCGCCATGTGGGCCGCGCCATCGCCGACTTCAACATGATTGAAGAGGGCGACAAGATTATGGTCTGTTTGTCCGGCGGTAAGGATTCCTACGCCATGCTGGACGTGCTGCTGAATTTGCAAAGGACAGCGCCGGTTAACTTTGAACTGGTGGCGGTCAATATGGACCAGAAGCAGCCGGGTTTCCCCGAGCATATCCTGCCGGAATACCTGCAGTCCCTGGGTGTTCCCCACCATATCGTCGAGAAGGATACCTACTCGGTCGTGAAGGAAGTGGTGCCCGAGGGCAAAACCACTTGCGGGCTCTGTTCCCGTCTGCGCCGTGGCACCTTGTATGGCTTTGCTGAAGAAATTGGCGCCACCAAGGTGGCACTGGGCCATCACAAAGACGATATCGTCGAGACCCTGTTCCTAAATATGTTTTACGGTGGTCGCCTCAAGGCGATGCCGCCCAAACTGCGCGCCGACGATGGCCGCAATATCGTGATCCGTCCACTCGCCTATTGCCGCGAAGAGGACATCGCCCAGTACGCCGAGTACAAGCAGTTTCCGATTATTCCGTGCAATCTGTGCGGCAGCCAGGAGAACCTTCAGCGCCAGGCGATCAAGCAGATGGTGCGGGAGTGGGATAAGAAATTCCCAGGCCGCAGCGAGAATATTTTCGCCGCGATTACCCGGGTGTCCCCGTCACAATTGGCGGACAGGGACCTCTACGATTTTGAGAGTCTGGAACTGGATCGCTCTAAGCCGTCGGCTGTCGAGCGTCCTGACCATTCAATCCAGCGCCAGGTGAATTCTTGGGAGCCTGAGGATGCTCAGGAAGTGGAGCCCCAGTATATCGAGGCGCTGAATCTGTAGGATCTGCACCGCTGACCAGTTGCGCGTAACTGCATTCAAAGTCCCGGGGACTGGCACTGGGCCCGTGGTGAAAGTGCTGATGCCAGAGGCGCGCCATATTGGCCACGTCTGAGGTTTCCTCGTCCTGGATCTTGTGGACTTCGGCCGACCTGTAAATCAGCCAGGCGATGGCTGTGGCATAGCGCAGGTTGGTGGTCAGTTCGCTGTGGGGGTGATCGAGAAAATCCCGCTGGCTCGCTAGCCCTCGCACTTTTGAGGCGAGGCTTGGGTGATCGATCAGGTATTGATCCCAGATTTCCCGGTGGGTGTGGGGCTGGATTTGGTAAATACCCAGCCCGTGGCGCCGTCCCTGTTTGAGGTGGAAGCCCAATTGCGACTCCTGGGCGGCGGTTCCCAGAAGGAGATTCTCCATGCCCTGGCTCCAGGCTCTCAAGTGCTTGAGGGTTGGACGGATAACCTGGAGTCGGAGCTCGTCCAGACAAATGCCCATAGTGTTGTCTTTTTTTCTGTAGTTGTATCCAACATATATGTAGTTTGCTGATTGAGTCGGCGCCACCTTATGGGTAGATTTACGCGCAATAAACATAACAATTTTTAGGTGGTGCTCTTTCCATAGCTCAATGCGCTGAAAAATTGAGCAGGAAAACGCAGACTATTCCCGCGCCAAGTACCACCCCACTTTGATCAGAAGGAATCCCTTATGGCCGCCGAGTGGCTGATCGCCCTTACTTTTGTCGCCTATTTGGCGTTGATTGTTGTTATCGGTATTTACGCCTACATGCGTACAAAAAATGCCAGCGACTATTTCCTCGGCGGCCGTTCCCTGCCGCCGGCTGTGGCGGCCCTGTCTGCCGGAGCCTCGGATATGAGTGGCTGGCTGCTTCTGGGTTTGCCTGGTGCGGCCTATGCGGCGGGGCTCACTGCCGGTTGGATCGCAATTGGCCTTTTCTCCGGCATCGTTCTGAGCTGGGTGACAATGGGCCGGCGTCTGCGCATCTACACCTATGAGCTGGACGATTCCCTGACGGTGCCAGCTTATCTGGATCGTCGGTTTAAGATGGGGCACCCCTATCTGCGCACCGTCTGCGCGATATTCATCCTTCTATTTTTCCTTTTCTATGTAGCTTCGGGCCTGATTGCCGGCGGCAAACTGTTTGAAACGGTGTTTGGCTGGGATTATCGCTGGGCGGTGATTATCGGTGCGGTTGCCGTTATTTCTTACACGTTGTTTGGCGGGTTTTTGGCGGTGTCCTGGACCGATGTGTTCCAGGGGCTGCTGATGAGTGCGGCGCTGATTGCGGTGCCTCTCGTTGTTATTTCCGACCAGGGTGGTTTTTCTGCCAGCTGGACTCGGCTGCAAACGGAGATGCCACAGCTGACCCACTGGATGACCGATAACACGGGGCAAACATTAAGCCTGGTGGCGATACTCAGTTCCCTTGCGTGGGGATTGGGCTACTTCGGCCAGCCGCATATCTTGGCGCGATTTATGGCGGTGCGCAGCCCTAACGATATTCCGGTTGCGGCGACAGTAGCGGCGGTTTGGTCTCTGGCGGGCTTCTTGGGCGCAATGGCGGTAGGTTTGTTTGCACACCTGGAAATCCAGCAGAGCCTGCCTGATGGCGAAACTGTGTTTATGGAAATGGTGCAGGTGCTGTTCCACCCGCTAGTTGCCGGTGTTCTTTTGGCGGCGATTCTATCTGCCATTATGAGTACGGCAGATTCCCAGCTGTTGGTGTCCTCGGCTGCACTGGCGGAGGATATTTACCACGTTTGGTTTGGTCGTGAGACCACCCCGGAAGCCATGGTGAAAGTGGGGCGCTGGGCGGTGGTTGCTTTATCACTAGTCGCTGTGTGGATTGCGATGGACCCGGATTCCAAGGTTCTGGATGTGGTGAGTTACGCCTGGGCTGGCCTGGGCGCTGCCTTTGGCCCGGCGTTGCTGATCAGTCTCTACTGGTCCCGTATGACGGGCAGTGGCGCTATTGCCGGTGTTATCGTTGGCGGCCTCACCGTTGTGGTGTGGGAGCAACTCTCCGGTGGCATTTTTGATGTTTATGAGCTGTTGCCGGGTTTTGTTTTCTCTTCAGCTGCTATCGTGTTAGTGAGCGCGCTGACGAAGTGCCCGGAAGCCGTTGCCTCACAGCACCGCAAGTTGCTTGGTTGAGGGGGCAGGGCAGGACTTGAGCCCGAGCGACTCGCTCGGGCCGAGACAGACCAGCCGCGCTAGGGACGCATCTCTGGCAAAGGTGCGACTGTTGTGAAGTGAAATGGATTTCCATCCGCAGCAATTATTCAAAAAGCGGTTGGAGATGCTGAGTGATCAAAGTTCATCTCGGTGATATCACTCGATTGCACGTCGATGTAATCGTCAATGCTGCCAACAGCCGTCTCTTGGGAGGCGGTGGTGTTGATGGGGCCATACACCGCGCAGCGGGGCCCAATCTATTGGAGGCTTGCCGCAGTCTGGGCGGTTGTCCTGTTGGTGAAGTGCGCGCCACTGGCGCTTATTCCATTCCCGTAAAACGTATCTACCACACGGTTGGGCCAGTTTGGCGCGGCGGCAGTTTGGGTGAGCCCGAGTTGCTCTCCAGCTGTTATCGGCACTGCCTGGCATTGGCTCGGCGCGAAAACATGCGCTCGATTGCTTTTCCGGCGATCAGTTGTGGCGTTTACGACTACCCCCCGGAGCTGGCCGTAGAGGTGGCTGTAGAGCAGGTACAGCAATTCCAAGAAAAGGAGGGGGCGCCGCAGCAGGTTGTATTCTGTTGTTTCGATAAATCGATGGCGGATCTCTATTTATCCCAGTTAGATGCTTACGTTAGGCGCTAAAAGCCACGTTTTGTAGGCCTCGTGGTATATATGGCCATTGATTGATATCCATGGCTTGGGGATTATTATTGCTCTGACAATAACAATATAAGAATGAGGAGATTGTCATGCGCAGTGCCCAGCAGTGGTTTTCAGAGTATGGTGAGAGTCATCAGAATCCGATCAACAAATCCATTCATTGGATTGCTGTTCCCGTAATTTATGCGACCGTGGCCGGACTTCTGTGGGCAGTTCCGCAGCCGGAATTTATGGCGACAATTCCCTGGCTGAACTGGGCTGTCGTGGTGACAATCCCGATTCTTCTGTTTTATTTCGCGATGTCGTTTCCCATTGCCCTGGGAATGACGGGGTTAACTGTTCTGTGTTTGTGGGCTTGGTCGGTATTGGAGCGGCTGGGGGTGCCTATCTGGCAGACGGCACTAGCCTTATTCGTGATCATGTGGGTGTTCCAATTTATTGGCCACCATATCGAAGGCAAGAAACCCTCTTTCTTTAAGGACTTACAATTCCTGTTGATCGGCCCAGCCTGGGTGATCGGGTTTATTTACCGGAAACTGGGCATTCAATATTGATTGCCGGTTTATGCAGATGAGTGGCTGTGGCCACTCATCGATCTATCCCGCTATCGGTTGTAGTGAACCGGTACTTCCAGTGTCTCTTTGACTTCTTCCATCACCACATAGCTGGTGCATTCCTGCACCTCCGGCAGTGTCAAAAGCGTTTCACCGTAGAACTTACGGTAGGCACTCATATCCGCCACCCGGGCTTTGATCAGGTAATCGAAATTCCCGGATACCAGGTAACACTCCTGCACTTCCGGCAGGGCGGCCACGGCGTTGCGAAATTCCTCGAAGGCGTCCTGTGCGGATCGATTCAGTCTGATCTGCACAAAAACCACCAGAGCAGCATCGAGGTACTCAGGGTTGATAAGGGCGGTGTAGCCCTGAATGACATTGTCACTTTCCAGGCGTTTGACCCGTTCGACGCAGGGGGTCGCGGTCAGACCTACCTGCCGGGCCAGCTCTGCATAGCTGGTTCGTCCATTCTTTTGTAGAACACGCAATATGTTCCGGTCGATAGTGCTTAGCTCTCCCGCACGTTTGCGCATAACTGCTGACTCCGAATTGGTCGACATGGTCAAAAAGTAGACTTGGCGACAGGTTGTATAGTGGATTCCACTAGTTTTATCAAAAATCTACTAAATATCCACTTCTTATCTGTTCTTATACTGGGGAAAACATAGAAATTAGGTACTCCTATTTGATTAAGGCAGTACCGAGCGCACAGAGCGAGGAGAAGGAAAATGTTGATTGGCGTCCCTAAAGAGATTAAGAACCACGAGTATCGTATTGGCCTGACGCCGTCGAGTGTTCGCGAACTGGTTGGCCACGGCCACCAAGTGATCGTACAGAAGGATGGTGGTGCCGCTATTGGTTTCCCCGACGAGATGTACGTTCAAGCCGGCGCCAAGATTATCGATACTCCGGAAGAGATTTTTGCCACTGCCGATATGATCGTCAAGGTAAAAGAGCCCCAGCCCCACGAGTGCGAAATGCTGCGCCCTGGGCAGGTTCTGTACACCTATCTGCACCTGGCTCCAGACCCCAAACAAACTGAGCTGCTGGTGAAATCCGGCGCTACCTGCATCGCTTATGAAACTGTAACCGACCGCTTCGGTGGCCTGCCTCTGCTGGCGCCTATGTCTGAAGTTGCCGGTCGTATGTCTGTACAGTGCGGTGCCCACCACCTGGAAAAAGCCCAGGGTGGTCTCGGCGTACTGCTCGGCGGTGTTCCCGGTGTAGCTCCCGCTAAAGTCCTGATTATCGGTGGCGGTGTTGTTGGTACTAACGCAGCGAAGATGGCCCTGGGTATGGGGGCTGACGTTACTATCCTCGACCGTTCCCTGCCGCGTCTGCGTCAGCTGGACGATATTTTCGGTGGTGCGGTTCGCACTGAGTACTCCACTAACGATGCTATTGAAAAGCACGCACTGGAAGCTGACCTGGTTGTTGGTGCGGTTCTGATTCCTGGCGCGGCAGCCCCCAAACTGCTGACCCGCGACATTATCAGCCGCATGAAGAAAGGCGCAGTTGTAGCTGACGTTGCTATTGACCAGGGCGGTTGTTTCGAGACTTCCAAGGCGACTACTCACCAAGAGCCTACTTACGTAGTTGATGGTGTGGTTCACTACTGTGTTGCCAATATGCCCGGCGGTGTAGCTCGCACCTCCACTATGGCCCTGAACAATGCCACCCTGCCTTTCGCGGTAGCCCTGGCAAACAAAGGCGCCAAGCAGGCACTGTTGGACGATTCCAACCTGCTGGAAGGCCTGAATGTTCACGCTGGCATGGTGACCTACCAAGCCGTAGCCGACGTATTGGGTTACGAGTTTGTAGATCCCAAACTGGCTCTGCAAAAACAAGCAGTAGCGGAAGACGCTGTAGCTTAATTGCCCCGGTGGCCGCCTGCGGGCGGCCGCATTGTAAATAAGCGGTAACGCGCTTGTTGTTGGGAAGTTTCCCCCGGAGCGCTCTTTGCGTTCCTCTCTGTGAGACCTGGTGGCATAGCCACTAATTGATAGCCGCGTATTTACGCGGCTTTTTTATGCGCGTTATTTATGCTTTGGAGAAAGCTGGACTTGTTGTTTAGGGAAAAACTGGGGAAGGGGAGGAGGAAAAGAAAAAAGGATGCTGAGGGACTTCCTTGTCGCCTCACGGGGGAGAGGGGTTTAGGGCTAGGGTTAAATAACCCAGATTTCTACCCGGCGATTTTTTATCTTTGAACTGGAGCTGTTGGAGGCTACCGGCAGATAGGCACCAAAGCCCTGAACCGGTGCTGTATTAATCTGGTGATCCCTTAGAGCAGAGCGAACGGTAACTGCGCGTAGTTTTGATAAAACGATTGAACGCCCCTCACTGACTTTCTCATCGCCAAACCCGATCAATAGCAGTCGCTTGTGGCTGTTCTCAGGCTTTTGCATAAAGCGGACAAGTCGCTGTATATCCTGTTTTGCCTTGTTATCTAAAGAGGCGCTGCCTTCAGAGAAACGGAAGTTAATGCTCAGGCGCTCTGCATTTTCCGTTAATTTCAGGTATTCGCTGGGCCCATCCCGGTTGGCTTCAGGTTTTACACCGATTGGCGTCTGCGCGACAAACCCAGTGGCCTTTACCAGCTCCTGCCCCTGTTCACTCTGTACAAAGTGCAGGAACTCTTCGGCGACGGGTTTTAAACCGTAAGCAGCGGTATAGAGAAATAGACGGCGGGAGAGGGGGTAGTCTTCAGTTGCAATTGTCAGATGCTCTGGAGCTTGCGGTTGGGTGTTCTGGTCAGATACCGATACGGCCTTGGCTCGTCGAATAGATGCCAAGCCGACAAACCCAATACTGTTGGGGTTTGCCGAAACACGGTCCGACAATTGATCATTTGATTCGAAGCGTTTTGCATTGGCAATAAGGGAGTGCTGTTTTCCAAGTACCAAGCTTTTAAACGTATCCCAGGTACCGGACTGATTATCTCTCGCGAGAACTTTGATGCGACCTTTCTGCCCGCCCACTTCAGACCAGTCGGTAATTTTTCCGGAAAATATTTCTGCTATTTGTTGCAGGGTTAATTGGCTGATGGGGTTTTGAGGGTGAACAATAATTGCCAGGCCATCGATGGCAATAACATGCTCGGCACCTTGACCGCGCATATCTCCAAAGCGACTCAGCGCTGCGTGCTCAGCATCTTTTATTGGTCGCGAAGCCATGGCGATATTGGCCTGGGACCGTTCAAGGCCTTTAAATCCAGTGCTTGAACCGTGTGCCGCAATATCGACATATATTTTTTTGCCACCGAGATCCCCTTGCACTCGCACCTCATTTTCTTTCTCTAGGGGAATAACCTCCAGATTACTGCCACCTCGAGATTCCAGGTAATCACTCACCAGGTTGGGTGCCAGCTTTGCACCGACAGTATTGGAGCCGTGTAGAGTAAAAAGCAGGCCCGTTGTATCGGGAGGGAAACGGGTTTGGGCTGTAGAAGTTGCAGCAGCCAGGGCCATCCCAAGAAGAAAGAGGGTAAGGGTTTGCTTTAGCCGGCTTAAGAATACGCTCATAGTAATTCGACCGTAAGGTGGTAAAACGAGGGCGCAAAATATGACTTAATTGTGACAAATTGATGAAATATTGATTGCTAAATTGTGCAAATGTCTCATCGCAAGAGATAGGTAACTTTACTGGGGGTTATTTGAACAATTGAAGTATGGGTAGTTAAGCTTTCGTAAATACTTAAAAAGCAATACGTCGGGTAAGTACTCAGAGGCTCCTGTGGATATGCAGCAGAGCCTCGTAAAGTCCGATAATTTAAAACGCGGGAAATAACCGGCTAATTAGCACTGGCAGTGCAGTTTCTACCCGTAAAATACGTGGACCCAGGTGAACGGATTGAAAGCCTGCTTCTTGGAGCTTCTCGACTTCATAACTGATAAAGCCGCCTTCAGGGCCAATGGCTAAAGTGGTCGGTTGCTTTATGTCCACAGGGCAAGCCGTTCCCCCTACTGGATGAGCCACCAGTTTACGGGAGTCACTGGAAAGGGAAGGGAGTTCGTCTTCGACAAACGGTTTAAAGCGTTTGCGCAACAGAATTTCCGGCAGTTGCGTATCGACAGCCTGCTCTAGTCCGAGCAAGCATTGCTCAAAGAGTTTGTCTTCCTGCAACCAGGGAGTTTGCCAGTAAGACTTTTCGACCCGGTAACTATTAATTAAAACCAGTTTTTTGACCCCGAGCGCAGTCAGGTGCTGGATAACCCGCTTGAGCATTTTGGGGCGAGGCAGGGCCAAAATAAGTGTGAGAGGTAATGGCTGGGGCGGATCAATTGCGAATGCCACTTCAAGCTCGACGCACTTCTCGTCGAGCGTAACAATCTCGCCATTCCCTATTTGCCCGTCGAGCAGTCCGACACGAAGTTGTTGTCCCGGAGCTGCTCTGTGAACCTTGGTGATATGCTCCAGCTGGCGTCCACTAAGGCGGACGCGATTGGGACTAATAAAGTCGTGCTTTTGTAAAACAATCAGGTTCAAAGTCGGGCGCCTTGGTACTTCAATTTATAACGGTGTCGGTGCTATGGGGCTGGGCTAGCTGGTTTGAGCTGAAGCAATCGCGCCTTTGCCAATACCTTCGTAGGCTCTTACGGTAATCGCTTTCCCAGGCTCTTTAGCCGCCAGGGTGTTGGCGATATATTGGGCCAACTGCTCCACCGTGGTATCACAGTCAAGAATTTCACAAACCTTGGCAGGGATGGACAGGGTGAAGTTTCCCTGTTGTGCGCTATAAGCAAAGTTATGGATTTCCTCACCGCGATCATCGACAGTTGTTGAAACCAGATCCTCGCGAGTGCCCAGGTAGATATCTTCCCAGCGCTTAGCCCAGTACTTTTCCAGTTCTGTATCGCGTTGGCCACCCGTCATGACCTGAATGCGTGAACGGTGTCCATGGGCGATACGTTGGCAGTTACCAAGGTGTTTTTTCAGGCCATGGCTGTAGTGGTAGAAAGCATCTTCAATGACTTCACAGTGGAAGCTGAGCTTGAGCTTCTCCACGCTATCGGGGAAGTGGCTGGCCAGCTGCTGGACACACCAGACGGCGACGCTCTCAGGAGTAATTACCTCGGCGTCCACTAAGGCAAAAGCTTGTTCCGGACCTGACACTTTAATAGAGGCCCCGTTTTCCAGTAGCCAGGTCAGGTTAACCTGGTCTCCACTGTGCTCCAGGGTCAGTTGGGGTGAGCGGGTAGGTACCAAGAGGCGGTGGTCGACTTGATCATCCAGCCAATGCCTCAGGGTCTTTTTCACTATTCCAAAGTCGCAAACCATCCCCTGTTCATCCAAGGCGCCATCGAGGGCTGCGTTTGCCAGCCAGGTCTCGCCTACGATGCCTCGTTTTGAGTCGAGGTAGCTGAAGTCAACGTTGGTTAAATTATCGACAAACAAGTGCATGAGTAACTCTTTGCAGGGGGTGAGATAGTAGTCGTTTATTATAACCTGTTAATAGGGCTGGATCTTATTCGTTTATGCCTCTATAATCGCGCCCTCTTCGGATGCACTGACACCGAAGATCGTTGTGGCGGCCCTCCCGGTCCCCTCGCAATGAGCAGCTGTGAACTCCGCCAGGCCCGGAAGGGAGCAACGGTAGCAGTGGTATCATGTGCCGAGGGTGTTGCTGGTTGGGCTGCCTCCAATCTCTCCCTTCTTTGTTTCAAAAATCATCCCCTGAAAAATCCCCGTTGAGAGTGTTTTGCTCGACCGTGTCCTGGGTTTTTACTCTTTTCCTCACCAAATTTTTTCCCGCAAAGACGATATAAAAGGGGATTTTGTGTCGATCTGGCTCGATCTTCGGCCTTGCCGTCGCTGATTGTGTGGGGCTTATGCTATAAACGGCGTCAACTATAAGCAGATCTAAAAATGATTCTTGAGGAGAAAATGAAAAAAGTTGCTCTCTCGATAGCGGTTGCCGTTGCACTGTCTGCCTGTGACAGTGGGCAGCAAGCGGTAAAACCGGTTGGTGTGGCTCAGGCGACTGCGGAAAGTCCAGCTGAGAATTCCCAGCTGACAGCCAAAGATGCGCAAGCTTTCCTAAATGATGCCCAGGCTCGCTTGGAAAAAATGGGGCAAGAGGCAAGTCATGCGGCTTGGCTTGCTTCTACCTATATCAATATTGATTCCCAATATGTAGAGGCTTTGGCTTCAGAGCGATACACCACCCTGGCAGTGGAGCTGGCTTCAGAGGCCGCCAAATTTAACGACCTGGACCTGGACCCGGATACCCGTCGTCAGTTGACCATGTTGAAGCAGGGTTTGGTTTTCCCCGCGCCGAAAGATCCGGCATTAACTTCTGAGCTGGCGCAAATTGGCTCAAAAATGCAGGGCATGTACGGTGCCGGTAAATACTGCCGCGAAGATGCCGGTGAAGAAAAGTGCTATACCCTGACCGAGATGGGGCAGGTGATGGCGACTAATCGCGATCCTGAGTTGCTTAAGGATTTGTGGGTTGGTTGGCGTAAAGTTTCTCCTCCCATGAAGCCTCTGTATGAGCGCCAGGTGGAGATTGGTAATGCCGGTACCAAAGAATTGGGTTATGACAACCTAAGTGTTTTTTGGCGCTCCAAATACGATATGGCTCCGGATGCCTTTGCTGCGGATATGGATACCCAGTGGGGTAAAGTGAAGCCGTTGTACGAAGCTTTGCACTGCCATGTTCGCGCCAAGTTGAATGAGCATTACGGCGATGACGTAGTGCCGGCTCAGGGTAAAATCCCTGCGCACTTGCTGGGTAATATGTGGGCCCAGGAGTGGGGTAACGTCTATGACATAGTCAAAGACGATGACATGCAGGCGCCCTATGATCTGACTCAGCTGGTGGTTGATTCCGGCATGAGTGAAAAAGACATGGTTAAAGTGGGGGAGAAGTTCTTCACCTCCCTGGGCTTTAAGCCTCTACCGGAAACTTTCTGGGAGCGCTCTCAGTTCACCCAGCCACGCGATCGCGATGTAGTTTGTCATGCCAGTGCCTGGAATATGGATGGGCAGGACGATCTCCGCATCAAGATGTGTATCAATAAAACGGGTGAAGACCTGGTTACCATCCACCATGAATTGGGCCACAACTTCTACCAGCGCATCTATAAAGATCAGCCTTTCCTCTATAAAAATGGCGCTAACGACGGTTTCCACGAAGCTGTTGGCGACACTATCGCGCTTTCCATCACGCCGAAGTACCTGAAGGAAATCGGTCTGATGAATGAGGTGCCGGATGAGAGTAAAGATATCGGTTACCTGATGCAGCAGGCGCTGGATAAGATCGCCTTCCTGCCATTTGGTCTGCTCGTTGATAAGTGGCGCTGGCAGGTATTCAACGGTGAGGTGAAGCCGGAAGATTACAACAAAGCCTGGTGGAAACTGCGTGAAGATTACCAGGGCATTGCCGCTCCGGTAGAGCGCTCCGAAGAGAACTTCGATCCGGGTGCCAAGTACCATATCCCCGGTAATACACCTTACGCTCGCTACTTCCTGGCGCGTATCCAGCAGTTTCAATTCCACCGTGCGCTGTGTGAAGCCGCTGGTGAAACCGGACCGCTGCACCGCTGCTCCATCTACCAGAATGATGAGGCTGGTAAGAAGCTGCGCGCTATGTTGGCAATGGGTGCAAGCAAGCCCTGGCCGGATGCTATGGAAGCGCTCACCGGTCAGCGCGACCTGGATGCTTCCGCCATTATCGATTACTTCCAGCCGCTGATGGCATACCTGGAAGAGCAGAACCAAGGGCGTCAGTGCGGTTGGTAATCTGAGCTTTCAATTTTGTCGGTATTAGAAAAAGGGGCTTTGCCCCTTTTTCTGTTTTATGCGCACGTGAAATATGAATCTTAGGAATTAGTTGTGAGACTCAGTTATTAGTGGACAGGGGGTTGCTCTTCCTCAGAATTTAGAAAGCTGGCAGCAGCATTTAAAAATGCTTCCAGCGGGGGGTGGAGAGACCCAGTACCGACTTGATAACGGTTCATGCTTTTGTGGGCCAAGCCAGAATTAATTGTTGGTGTTGTACCGGTCCTGATAATTTTAAGTAGGTCGAATCCAAGAGGGGCGCCTCTCCCCTCGATGCCCGGAGTAACGACAAAGTCACTTTCCGAGTGACAGATATCGTACATTTTCAGTATGTTGTCGATGTTATCTTGGTATGTTCCTGAGAATATTTTGTGGGTGCCGCCAAAACCCATAGTCTCTGTGATGGCGCTGTCTCCCATATCTCGATTGACATCTGCAGGAGTGATGCCCGGCATTAATAATCCATGGCCAACCCCAGCCAAACCGGTAAACCAGGCCTTGTCCAACCCTGAAACTTGAATACCAAATTCCGTCCCATTACGAGCCATGGTTGTGATAATACTGCTGTGAGGAATACCGCTGCCTGCATCGGAAACAAGTTTGCAGGTGGCCATGATTGGGTTCAACGGGAATGTCTCATCCTTGTAAATTTGGTTCGCAATCTTTTCAATATCTTTTCGCTTTTTACTGGCCCGAATAACTCCCGGCATTAAAATTCTGGAGAAAATCAGTGTTGCGGCATTAGTCATGACATGGCAGTCGTCCCCCATAAGGAGGCTGCGGCCAATGATCGGTATAAAATCAATCCCGCCTTCATCTAGAATTGCTTGATTTAATACGGGAGCAATTTCGTCCTCTATCCAGCGAAGGTAATTTATTGCTGATTTATCGTAGACACCAAAGCGGATAGAGCTGCCGCGGTAATCGGCACGATCATCACTGAGATTGGAGTAAGCGCGATTACCAGATAGCTTATCTTCGACAATATACACAGACATTGAATAGGTAATAATACCTGCCATTGGCCCGACGGCATTGTGGTTGTGGCAGGGCTCAAGATCAACTTGGCCTTCCTCCATAACCTGTTCGGCTTCGGCTTTATCTTTAGCGAACCCCTCATAAATTAGACCGGCAATTATTGCGCCCTTTAACGGACCTGATGCCCGCTGCCAGGTTATTGGGGGGCCGGCATGCAAAATTAAATTCTTCCGCATTCCGGGAATGTTGTCGCTAGCTTTACCTATTCCGATCAAAATCGGCACAGCTTGCTTCATACGTTTAATGGATTCGTCATTAGCTTGCTGATTAAGTGCTTGGAATTCAGGGGTTGCCAGTTTATGGAGGATTTCCTCGGTGCTGGGCCTGAATTCAATATCCGTTCTCATCCCTACTCCCCTGAATTTAGCAATTCAGCATATTGTTCAGTAATGATGTTCATATTGCGTAGCATTAGATCCGTGGTGCCGGTAATTACCTGAATTTGGCGCTTTTCAGATATTTTCATATTTCCCTCAAACCCCCGGCTGGCGTAACTCAGATGGTCTTTTGCCTTTCGTAGATTGTCATTGATCTCTGGAGTATTGAGGGGGCTCTCCAATAGCTGGTTCAGTCGGTTGGAGTATTCGGAGAGATCTTCTTGCAATCCGGTTTCGGCATCATCCAAGGATACTTCCCATAGTTTAGCAGCGTAGTTCTTGGCGATTCTCTGGGAGAGCATACGCTGGCGGCCGGCGATATTAATGAGTTCGGCGCTGTTGTGATTGGCGACTTGTTGGAGTTGGACCACATAGGTGTGGGCGGCAGAAAGAAGGGAGTTGCTGCGCTGAAATAATTCGCTGGCGCTTTGTTTATTGACTGGTTGTGAGGCGACAGACTCAAACGCTTTCCATTCTTTTTCAACTTCAACAAGTTGATCTCTGATCTTTTCTGCGCCATGAAAATTATTTAGTTTCTCGTGATTCTTTTTAAATTCGTGAATTGATCGGGCAAATACCTTTTCGTGGCGCTCTGCATCCGGTTGAATGCCGCGCAAGATGTAAGTCTGGGTGATGCGTTGGGATAGCATTCTTTGTCGACCAGCCGTATTGATGGCGTCTCCCATAGAGAAGGCTGCGACATCCAGGCTTAAAATTAACAAGATAAATACTGCTGACAACTTCATGATTTTACTCTTGTAGTTTGACTTACTTCACAATTTAAGTGGGTTTGATGTTTGCAATGCATGCGTGAGCTCTCTCGGCTAATGAGAGGTCGCAGAGGTATTACGGAGTTATTCAGAGATCCTTGAGTAACAGTGATGTGAGCTTATAGGGGCTGCTTTCTGAATAAGGCGATTTTGAACAAAATTGATAAGTTAAACAAATAAGCTCCGAATTCCATTGATTGAGCAAAAATAAATAATTTAAATACGTTGTTAGGAAATAAAATTTTGCAAACTCATCTGGTTTTAGGATTTGACGTTCCTTATATCAAATTTAAGGATGGAGATATCTAACCCTTTTTTTCGGTGTTAACGCTTTGGTGGTATTTGGATTGGGGGTGAGGGGGAGTTTTCTGGGGAGTGGGTTGTTGTGGGGTTAATGGAGGCTTAGGTGAGGAGGATAATAGCTGGGAATAAAAAAGGCCCTACCAGGGGTAGAGCCTTTTTCCTATCAGATCTAAGTTGACTTAGAACTGGTAATTAAGGGCCACGCTGAATAGGTAGGCTTCAGTTTTGGTGGTGCCGCCATCGTAGTAAGTTATCAACTCTTCAATGCTGAAGTTAGCTTCTTGGATAACTTCGTCATCACCCCAGATGTAGGCGAAAGCGCCATCAACAGTGAGTTTGTCAGTTAGTGAGTAGGTGCCGCCAACGGTCAGCCACTGGCGATCAGTGTCGGGAATCGACAGGGTACGCCAGGTAATTGGGAGGTCTTCGTTTACCAGCTCTGAGAGTTCTTCGGTTTCTTCTCTATTTAAACCGTCACGGGCAGCACCCTGATCGTAAGCATAACCGAAGCGGAAGGTCCACTCATCACTGTGGTAGTACTCACCAGCAATACTGAAGCGGGAACCACTTTTGAAGTTTTCCTCTTTCAGTAGAAGAGGGTTGTAATCCTCAAAAAACTCTGGATCGACGCTAGGAATGAAGGCTTCGAGGCGCTCGAAGCGGTCCCAGTTGGTCCACATGTAACCTACTGCCACACCCCAGTTATTGTTGAAGCGGTGATAGAAGCCCAGCTCCAGCGTGTCTGGCAGATTTAGGGTGAGGTTGCCAGGAGTGTCGTCAAACGGATCAAAGGGTGTTGGGGCTAGGTCGGAACTTACCTCCCCTTTAATTTTAGGGTCGTACTTGGCATGGTAGGAAATACCTGCGCGAGTGTTGTCGCTAATGCGCCATAGGCCGCCAATGGTCCAGCTCAGATCCCAGGCATCCCCTTTCACGTCCAGAAGGGTGGCGCCAGCGGGGTTAAATCCTAAGACAGGTTCTACAACATCACCGATCAGGAAGTCATCGGGGAAGGTGGTATTCAGTTCGGCATCGACATAGAAAATATTAGCCGCGATACCAACACTGAACTGATCGTTAAAATCGTAAGCAACAGATGGCTGGATGTTTACGGTCAGCAGTGAAGTTTTGTTGGCGATCGTAGTTGCGGGGAAGTTATCCGGGAAATCAGTTTCCAGGCCAAAGTCTGTGTACATGGCCAGGCCCCAGGACCACTCATCATTGATGGGAGCAGCCAGGTAACCATTGGGAATTACTGCGCTGGTGGCGTAGTCCTTGGCATTTGCGGGGGTTTCAAATGCTAAATAGCCAGTCTCTGGACTGCCAACATAGTAAGTGACATCACCATCCACATCGATCTCGGGGTCGACATAAGTAGCACCAAGAGAAATGGTATAAGTATTGAATAGTGCTGAACCGGCTGGGTTGCGCGCCAGAATTGCAGCGTTGTCGCCGATAGTGTTTTCGGCAGCAAATGCGCGGCCAAGGCCTGTTGCACTGGTTTCCTGCAAGTAGAAACCTGCAGCCATAGCGCCTTGGGAAACGGAGCTGATAGCTGCGGCCAGAACTGCGTGTCGCAGGTATTTTTTATTCATGAGAACCCATCTCTAAGTCTGCTGATTACTGAAAGCCATAAACAGGTTGGAATAAACTCTGCCATGGCAGGAAGGCCTTTAGACTTATATAAGTACCTTCCACTTCCGTAGCAAATCCCTTACTAAAAAGTCTAGCAATACGTCATTGCCCTAGTGAGGGAGAGGAGTGACTTTATAAAGACAATGGGGACAAAAATCTATCCAAGTCGACGGATTTTTTTTCATCAGTCGAAAATGTGGCCATTTATTGGCTGGCAGCGACTTTTTCGCCATTGATGGATAAATTTGTCAGGTTGATTTGATACCTTTTGCCATTTTCTTCTCTTTGGATAAGTTTCACCAAAGCGTAGTTCCATTGCGGTGCGATCCAGACAGTTGTCTCTCTTCCTGAGTCTTTATCTCTAACTCGAGCGACTTTAATTGTCTCCACCGGACCCAGAGGTGTTTTTAGGGTTTCAGTGCCAACTTGACTGAATTTGTAATCGCGAATTTTTTTGCCGTCGGCAACTTTGTATTGAAGGTCTGTTTTTCCAGCGGCGACATCGAGTGCCAGTTGGATTTGATAGCTCACCTTGTCAAGAATATTGGGTGGGGCGTCTTTGAGATCCCGCTCCGGATTATGGACGTTAAAGATCATACCTTTTGACGGTTCGAAATTAAGCACCGTGGCGCGATTTCGACCAAGGCCTTTGCGGCGATATTCGTAATGTTGGGGGGTGATATGGCCATCCTGGCTGGTAAAGCGAGAGTACTCTTTAATGCTGGCAAAAAGGGCGCTGCTATCGAAGTCCAGGCGCCAGTTGCCGTCCTGTCCGGACAATTCCCGAGTGGCGGTAATGCTGATCCCATTAAATCGGGCGGCGTAGGTGGCTTTGAAAGGTTCCAGCTCAGCAGCAATTGCCTGGCCGGTAATTAAAAAAAGAAACAGAGAGGTAGCAAAAAGGCGCACTGTGATATCCCACAAAAAACTGAACCCTTTTGAATACTAGCTGGCGAGGCGCGCAAAGTACATTGAAGGACTTTTACCCCGCCAGCTATCAAGGGCTGGTTTTATGCGGAAACCTGAACCCCGTGGTGAGGTAGTAATTCACCATTCAGCTGAACTCGATCATCCACCATTTGCAGGCGCTGCTGAGCAAACCAGGTAACCGCCATGGGGTAAATGATGTGTTCTTGAACCTGCACTCGCTTTGCCAGCAGCTCAGGAGTGTCTCCCTCCTTTACAGGAACAATGGCTTGGACGATAGGTGGCCCGCCATCGAGTTCCTCGGTGACAAAATGTACGGTTACTCCGTGTTCTTTGTCCCCGGCTTCCAGTGCCCGCTTATGGGTATGTAGGCCCTGGTACTTCGGCAGTAAGGAGGGGTGAATGTTGATCAGGCAGCCGTTGTAGTGGCGCACAAAGTCGGGCGTCAAAATACGCATAAACCCAGCCAGTACAACCAAATCTGGTTTGCACTTGTCGATCTCTTCGATCAAGGCGTGATCGAAGGTTTCTCTGCTGGAGAAATCCCGGTGATCCACCACAGAGGTGGGAACGCCTGCCTGTTCTGCGCGAGTCAGCCCATAGGCATCTGCCTTATTGCTGACAACTGCAGTCACGGAAAAAGGCGCGTCCTCTTGTGCGGCGGCATCCAGCAGAGCCTGCAGGTTGCTGCCACTACCGGAGATTAATACGGCAACTCTACAAGACATTACAGCCCCGCCAGCTCTACTGCTTCCGCCCCTTCTTTGGCATCTTCGATAGTGCCAACGACAAAGGCGTCTTCGCCCATTTGCTTGAGAGCGGATAGTACCGACTCGGATTGCTCTGCAGGCACGCAAATAACCATGCCAACACCGCAGTTAAACGTGCGGTACATTTCGCGGCTATCGATATTGCCTGCATCACGCAGCCAATTAAATACAGGAGGCATTTCCCAGCTGGTGACATCAATACGCGCGCTGCAGCCTTCGGGCAGTACGCGGGGCAGGTTTTCCAGTAAGCCGCCGCCAGTGATATGGCTTAGCGCATTCACCTGGAAAGTCTTCATTAATTGCAGCAGGTTTTTAACGTAGATACGGGTCGGGGCCATCAGCGCCTTGGCCAGGGTTTCACCGCCGATGTCCTGCTGGAGATCGGCACCGCTGACTTCGAGAACCTTGCGGATCAGGGAGTAGCCATTGGAGTGGGGGCCACTGGAGGCCAAGCCGATCAATACGTCGCCAGCTTTAACTTTGCTGCCGTCGATGATTTCAGATTTTTCTACGACACCGGTGCAGAAGCCTGCCAGGTCATAATCGTCGCCTTCGTACATGCCGGGCATTTCGGCGGTCTCGCCGCCGACCAGTGCGCAGCCTGACAGCTCACAGCCTTTGCCAATGCCGGTAACTACTTCTGCAGCAATATCGACATTGAGTTTGCCGGTTGCGTAATAGTCGAGGAAGAAGAGGGGTTCAGCTCCTGCTACGATCAAGTCATTCACACACATGGCGACAAGATCGATACCGATGCTGTCGTGAATGCCCAAGTCCATTGCCAGGCGTAACTTGGTACCCACACCGTCGGTGCCGGAAACCAAAACCGGCTCTTTATAGCCGCTTGGAAGTTCACACAGGGCGCCGAATCCGCCCAGTCCGCCCATTACCTCGGGGCGGGATGTGCGTTTGGCGACATTTTTGATGCGCTCTACCAGTGCATTACCTGCGTCGATATCGACACCGGCATCTTTATAAGAGAGGGATGTTTGCGTAGATTGCGGCTTGGAATCGCTCATGATTCTTCCTGCGGTGGGTATTCGAAGGGCGCGTATTCTATCTGGGTCTTGCCTCGGGAGCCACGCCCAGACGGCATCTCGAAGGGGGATTTCGGCATTTTCTCACCATTTGAACTGTGAAATCACTCCGATAGTGAGAACTCGGGGCTGAGAGAAACGTCTGACGCTGATACAATAGCCGCAATTTTTAGTCCGCCCTAAAATCTGGCGTCTTGCACATCGATAATAATTTCTGCAAGCTCAGGGGCGGAAAATAAGAGGTTTGGAGAGAAGTCCTATGCACAAGCTGCTCCGGCAGGGATTGGTGTTGCAGTTGCTGGCTCTGATCATCAGTGTTCTAGCCCTACCGGTCCAAGCTCGAGTCATCTCGGATTTGTACGAAGTTGTCGAGGCTGTGTCGAGTCGCGGAGCCACGGATCGTGCAGCAGCCGGAAGTCGCGGCCTGGAACGGGTGTTCGTACGTGTTACGGGAGATGCCGCTGTCGGTAGTAACCCAAATGTGCAGCCGATATTAAAGAATGCACAGCAGTTTGTTCAGGGGTATCGCTATACCCGCGAGGACAATCAGCTCTACTTACACCTTTCCTTTGATCCCCAAGCGATCTCCCGGCAAGTTAATCAAATGAACTTGCCCATGTGGCCTAACAATCGCCCCGGCACTTTGGTGTGGCTTGCAGTAGATACCTTGCAAGAGGGCCGCAGTGCTTTGAGTGAAGAGGCGACCCCGGAGCTCTTCTCTGTACTCGAGGCAATGGCTATCGAGCGCGGTGTCCCCCTGGATTTCCCTGTAATGGATCTCAATGACCAGCGCAATATGCCCCTGGGAGCTCTCTGGGCCCAGGATGAGCAAGCAGCTGAGAAGGCGGGTTTTCGCTATAGCCCCGATGCCACTTTGATGGGCCGGGTGCTTCAAGCTTCAGGCCATCGCTGGCAGGCAGATTGGTTGCTAATCCACGGTGGTCGCAGCTATGCCTTCGATACTGCCGGAGGTTCGCTGGAAGAGGTCGCTCTGCGCGGCGTTAACCAACTGGCCAATATTCTTGCACAGCGCTATGCGGTGTCCCCGAATGGCCAGGACAATCAGTTGGGTGCGGTGATTGTTGAGTTGTCTGGTATCGACAGTTTTGCTGATTATGCCAAGGCATCTGGTTATCTACAGGGGTTGGCACAGGTTAGCAGTGCTAACCTGCTCTCTGTTGAAGGGGACCGAATGCGCCTGGCACTGGTCACTTCAGCAGGGTTGAGCAATTTGCGTGATACCCTGGCTCTAAACCATAAATTGCGAGCACAAGCGGACGGAGACGCCATTAACCTGAATGGATACCGTTCACCCTTGGGCAGCGCTGAGAATCCGTTGCGCTATCACTGGGATTGAGATGAGTATTCCGCAACAATTGCCGCTGGGGGTATCCCTGCGGGATGACGCCACTTTTGATAACTTCTACCTGTCGGATTCAGATCCAAATCGACAGGTAGTTGCCCTGCTGCAGTCTTTTGCCAGTGGCGAGAATCCTGAGTCTGTAATTTACATTTGGGGTGAGGCGGGTAGTGGTATTAGCCACTTGCTTCAGTCTGCTTGTCAGTGCGCAGAGGCCAATGGTCGCTCTTTCCATTATCTCCCTCTCGCAGACCTAATGAACATGGACCCGGCTGTTATTCTCGACGGACTCGAACGCCTGGACCTTGTCTGTATAGATGATGTTCATTTGTTGGAGGGGCAGCCCGAGTGGCAGACCGCTATTTTCCATCTCTATAACCGAGTTAAGGATGGCGGCAGGCAGTTATTAATGGGGGCTCGCAAGTCACCCCGCGGTATGGATATTGCCCTGGCTGATTTGCAGTCACGCCTGCACTGGTCCCTGGTGTTCCAGCTCAAAACCCTGAATGACAGCGACAAAGTTGCCGCCCTGCGCCGTCGCAGCCGTCTGCGCGGTTTCGACCTGCCGGAAGATGTGGCCCAGTACATATTGCACCGTGCCCCGAGGGATACTCGAGCACTCTTTCTGTGTCTGGAGGAGTTGGACCGGGCTTCACTTATGGCTAAGCGTAAAATCACCATTCCTTTTGTTAAGCAGGTTTTGGATATCTGACCCCAGCATTGGACTCTGGCCGACCTGCTTTAGCTCCCTGAGCTCATTTGGGCTCCTCTGTCTTGTGTTTTAGCGGCACTAGACGCTTTTTTCGCCTATTATGGTTGGTGTTTACTCACTTCACCTCCCCCTATCTACTCCTGCTCCATCTCCTTCACCTGTGTATTTCCGTGTGAAATCTGCTCTGCTCACGATACCAATTTGAGGCAGCGAGTGGGTTTATGGTGAGTCTTGCCCCTGTTTGCTCCCAAATGTCTCTGGTTGAGGGCAGCGTTATGCCAAACATTCATAAAATCCTGTATGTCAGCCATGCTGCTGAGGATGAAAGCAGTGGGCTCATGCAGGCTTTTGCGGTGGCGCGCAATCATCAGGCGGAGATTAAGGTTTTACTGGTCTGTCCGAAGGTGCCGGAAGGTTTTGAGGAGTTTAGTCGGCTCTGTGTGAGGACAATGCTTGATAGGGTCAGGAGTGAAATTGAGTCGGCCCGCGTACATATGGAGTTATCGGCGGAAAGGACCAATTTGGAGATTGAGTCAGATTGTGGTGCCCGACCTGCCGAGCGGGTGATTCGCCGGGTATTGGCTGAGGGCTATGACCTGGTGATCAAGAATGTTGAGGGTCGCAGTCAGCTTAAGGGTTTCAAGGCAATGGATATGGATCTGCTGCGAAAGTGTCCCTGCCCGGTATGGCTGTGCCGCCCAATCAAGGAACATCGCAACAAGATTCAGGTGGCTGTAGCTCTCGACCCTGAATGCGAGGATGGTAGCACTTATGACTTGGCGATCCGGTTGCTGCGCTGGTCGCGAGTACTCGCTGACAGTTGCAGTGGGGTGTTGAACGTTATTTCCTGTTGGGACTTCGATATCGATGGATACTTGCGGCGCCATTTTCCCTTGAGCGCTTCTGAGGAAGAGTTGGATGAGGCCACTGAATCAGCGCGGGCCCAACACCGATCAAAGCTCGATGTATTGATACGTGCATCCGGAATTGAGGGGGAAATACGTATTCACCATGTGGTTGCCCATCCTGATAACTTTATTCCATTGCTGATTGATGAAGAAGGTCTCGACTTGCTGGTTATGGGCACTGTTGGACGGGCGGGTATTCCCGGTTTCATTATGGGGAATACTGCAGAGAATATATTGCAGAAGGTCAGTTGCTCCCTGCTGGCTCTGAAGCCCAGTGACTTTGTATCGCCGATAAAATAGTTGTGAATTATGGGGCTAATTCAGCTTGCCCCCTGCGCTGATCGCTCTATCGGAATTCTCTACTGCGGGAGTTGAGGTGATCCTGATCCCGGGACAAAATTACAGCTAAGAATTCGGGAGAAATATAATGATTAAGACTATTGCCAAATGGTTTGGCGGCTTATTTTTTGTGGGGGTTTTGGCAGTTTCTGCTTTTGCTATTAATGCAGTTTATTTCAAGCCTTGGTCTATAGATGTATTTTTTGAACGTGTCTTTATAAAAATCGGCAGTAGCAGTCCGGAAATCCTTTCACAAATTAGAATTTTGGAACAATTTGGAATTGATGGACACAATGCGCATCTCGATGATTTGTCTGAAGAAGAGCAGTTGCGTGTTATTGAAATGATGAAGAGCGAGCTGGCGGTATTGCGCAGCTATGATCGCGAAAGTTTGGAAGGGCAGCAGGCCATTTCCTATGATGTGTTAGAGCATCTTCTCAGTATAAAGACAGAAGTTGAACGCTGGAGACACCATGATTACCCGCTTAACCAAATGTCGGGTGAGCAGAATAGGTTGCCGGAGTTTCTCGCTGAAGTGCATCAGATCAACAATGTAAAAGAAGCTGATTATTACTTGTCTCGTCTGGGAGAGATTGGACGTAAGTTTGACCAATTGCTGGATGGCCTGAAGATAAGGGAAGAGAAAGATATCCTGCCCCCGCGTTTCGTTGTCGATAGTGTTTTAGAGGAAATGCAGGGTTTTATCGCCGCGCCGGTAAAAGAAAATATACTTTATACCTCATTACTGGAGCGACTTAACAAAATTGAAAAGCTGGATAAACAGGAGCGGGAACGTATTCTCAGCCAAGCTGAGGTACTGATTGGTACAGAAGTTTACGCCGCGTATCAAGGGCTAATCGATTATTTCAGTACTCTCCGGTTAAAAGTTGGAGAGAATAATGGTGTTTGGGCATTGCCGGATGGGGATGCCTACTATGCCTATCAAGTACGCAACTTTACCAGTACAGATATTGCACCGGAGGAACTCCATCGTATTGGATTGGAAGAAGTTGCAAGAATTGAAACGGAAATGAATGAAATTTTTTCATCCGTTGGTAGAACCAGTGGCACTATTAGCGAACGTTTCTCTGCACTGAATAATGATCCCCAGTTTCTTTATGAGGATTCAGATTTAGGGCGGGAGAAAATTATTGCCGATTACCAGGTAATGATTGATGAAATTGATGCAGGCCTGGGTGACTATTTTGATTTAAAACCCAAAATGGGTGTTGAGGTGCGTCGAGTCCCAGAGTTTAAAGAGCAAGGTTCTGCGGGAGCCTACTACAACCCTCCGGCTATGGACGGGTCTCGCCCCGGCGTATTTTATGCAAACTTGCGGGATGTTCATGAAACCAAAAAGTTTGGAATGCGTACCTTGGCTTACCATGAAGCGGTGCCTGGGCATCACTTCCAATTGGCAATAGCGCAAGAACTAAAAGGTGTGCCGACTTTCCGTAAAATGGGGCTGTTTAATGCTTACTCGGAAGGGTGGGCACTGTACTCCGAGAAGCTTGCTAAAGAAGCCGGTTTTCAGGAAAACCCCTATGATGATTTGGGTCGGTTGCAGGCGGAAATGTTCCGGGCTGTGCGGTTGGTCGTGGATACTGGAATGCACTATAAGCGCTGGAGTCGCGAGCAAGCGATTGAGTATATGCTGGAAAAGACCGGTATGACTGAGTCCGAAGTCACCACCGAAATCGAGCGATATATGGTTTGGCCCGGTCAGGCACTGGCCTACAAAACCGGTATGCTAAAGATTCTTGAGTTGCGTGAACGCGCTAAAGAAGCGCTTGGTAGCCAGTTTGATATCCGCCAGTTCCACAATGTAGTTCTCACCAATGGCGCTTTGCCATTGGCAGTGTTGGAGCAGCAGGTAGATCAGTGGATAGAAACCAACAAGAGTTAGGATTCACTTTTGCAGAGTATTCGGCTATAGGATCGTCAAAAGAATAACTTTAAAGTTTGAGCAGCTTTACCGCTAGAAAGGGTGAAGGTGCTCGGATTATGTGGTTTTAGTTACTAAAAAGGGAGAAGGGAAGAATACACCGCGCTTGGGACCCCATGAGGCATGGATGCCGATTAGGAGCTTACAGGGATGTATTCACAGCGTGTCTCGAGTGCGGTGTATTCTTTCCTTCCACCCCAGTAGTAAGAGTAGTACTTGTAAGGGGTTGGTAAGTGCCGAAGTCAAAAGCTATTACGATAGATGATGGATTTTCTAGAGTTAAATTTCTAAAAGGAAGAACTCCCGAAACAACGGATGAGGATGCTAAAGATGCATTTGCCTTATTGTCCGAGTATAGGGATGGTGGAATATACGTAGCCCACTATTCAGGGAATAGCGAGTGGGAAAGACACACCAATGGAGATGAGTTTGTTCAAGTTATAGGTGGGGAAACAGCTCTAATTCTTCTCGTTAACGGTGATGAGAAGCGGAACGAATTATCAGCCGGGCAAATATTGGTTATACCAAAAGGTATCTGGCACCGATTTGAAACACCTAGCGAAGTAAAAGTTATGACTATCACCCCGCAGCCAACTGAGCACAGTATCACTAAGCCATGCGATACTTAAGAAATAGGATCATTCTACATGCTGCAGCGGTTTGCAGTACAAGAGTGAGTGCTGTTAGCTGGGGCTTTCAACCTTGAGCTATAGGGTTCTAAAAATGCAGGTAAACCAAGTATATCGCTTGTCCTCGTGTATATTTGGCTCTCGAATTGTTAGGTGTTCACTAATAGCTCAAACAAAAAAGGCCACAGATAGTGGCCTTTTTTAATTCTGTTTTAACCTTTTAGTTATACTTTTGGAGTTCTGGTGTTTGCTATCCACTCGTCAATAATTTCCTCCAGGGCATCCAGTGGTACTGGGCCGTTGGCCAGAACTGCATTGTGGAATTGGCGAATATCAAACTTTTCTCCCAGTTCTTTTTTGGCTTTCTCGCGGAGCTGTAAAATTTTGAGCATGCCAATTTTGTAGGCTGTTGCCTGGCCGGGTAATACGATATAGCGCTCGACTGCTTTAATCACATCCCCCTCAGGATTAGGGGTGTTTTCCATCAGGTATTGTATGGCTTGTTCTCGGGTCCACTTCTTAGTGTGAATTCCGGTATCGACTACAAGGCGTCCTGCTCGCCACAACTCCATGGCGAGGCGCCCAAAATCTGAGTAGGGGTCTTGGTAGAGTCCCATCTCTTTTGGCACCATTTCAGAGTAAAGGCCCCAACCCTCGGTATAGGCGGTATAGTGACCATATTTGCGGAATTTAGGGATATCCTGTAATTCCTGGGTGATAGAGAGCTGCATATGGTGGCCGGGGATACCCTCGTGGTATGCCAGTGCTTCCATCTGGTAACTGGGCATATCGTCCATGTTGTAGAGGTTGGCATAGTAGATGCCTGGGCGTGATCCGTCGGCAGCAGGTTGCAGGTAAAAAGCTTTACCGGCAGATTTCTCCCGGAATGGTTCTACCGCTCTCACATCGAGGTCCGCTCTAGGTTTGGTGATAAATAACTCGTCCAGCCTACCCTTCATGGTATCGATAATGGTAGTAGCCTTCTCAAGATATGCAGCTTTCCCCTGTTCAGTGGTCGGGTAATAAAATTGCTGGTCGGTGCGCATAAATTCGAAGAAGTTTTTCAACTTACCTTCGAATTTTACTTTACGCATAATTTCACGCATCTCATCATGGATGCGAGTCACTTCTTCAAGGCCAATCCTATGAATTTCTTCGGCTGTCATATCGGTAGATGTGTAAAAGCCGAGGCGAAAATTATAAAAGTCACTGCCATCTGCCAGTTTCCAGGCGCCATCATCAGTAGTTGCGCGTATCTCAAGCTCTTGCAGGTAGTCGATTAGGGTTTTATAGGCGGGGCCAGTGTTGTCTTTTAGTGCTGTTTTAGCTTTATCTATTAAGGACTTTTTCTGCTCTTTACTGATATCGAGACTTTCTACTTTTCCCTTAAAGTCAGCAAATAGAGGGCTGTCCTTTTTTCTGTCAAAAGGAGCACCAGTAATTAGGTTTTGTGCATCTCCAATAACATAGGGGAAAACGAATTTTGGGATAGTGGTGCCAGCTTTGGCGTTTTCTTCCAGTTGGTCTTGCAGCTGTGCGAAATACTGGGGAATTCTATTTAAGCGGGAAATATAAGCTTCGGCATCCCTGATGTTATCGATACGGTGCTGGCTGATAAGTGTTGAAGCGGCGCCGGTATGGGTGGCGAACATTTGGTTGACTGGGTAATTATGATTTCGCCACTTATAGGCTTCGATCTCTTGTTGCAAAGTGCGTTTTGCCAGTCGAAGATTAAGTTGGGTAGGTCGATCCAATATAGCGGGATCAATTTTATTCAGCTCGGATAATTGACGCTTATTAACTTCATGGGTTTCTTGCGCAAACTCAGGAGTTAGATCATTCCATTTGCCGTACTCCTCTTTCAGACCCAAGAATGTTTTGAATTCAGGGCTGCGGTCTAGATGCTCCTGGAAGAACTTATCGAATAGCAAATTGACCTTCTTGCTGGCCTCACTCATTTCTTTGCTGACTTTCGGGGGAGGTGACTGATTAAGTGCACTTTCCTCTAAGGGGGCAATCTTATGTGCATCTGCATTGTTGGTACTATCGTTGCAGCCCGTGAGGATGAGTGAGCTTACTGCCGCTGCAATCAGAGTTACTTTTAACTTCATGAGTACAATCCTTGCGTTCAAAGAGTAGCTCTTACTTTTTTATCATTATTTTTGCAGTTAATGGACTTTTTTATGTAAAAGCATCCCATTATTTGGTTTTGTGGATATAAATTCAGCAGAAAATAAGAGCGGTGCACTTTTTTGGTATGGGGAATACTGGGTATGTTTTATTTTGGTGCTTTTATAAGACAGTGGCGGCTAAGGTGAGCTGAAAATAGGGGGGGTTGAAATAAGACCACGGTGCCAATCATGCTGGGAGCTGGTGATTGCTTAATAAGAAGTCCGGAGTGTCATTCCGGACTTCCCTGTAAAACAATAAATGCCGTATTGTAAAAACTATACAGAATTTTTACTTCTGCAATGCTCTACTGACGATAAGAAAAAGACAGACAAGTAGTTATCAGGTACTTATCTGTCGCTTCTATTATTTATTGTTGGGTTTTTACTTTTGCAACCCACTCATTAACCAGTTCTTCCAGTACATCCAAGGGGACTGGGCCACTGGCCAGGATAGTGTCGTGGAAGCCGCGAACATCAAACTGATCACCCAGTTCTGTTTTGGCTTTTTCACGCAGCTCGACAATTTTCAGCATACCAATTTTGTATGCGGTCGCTTGGCCAGGCATCACAATATAGCGCTCGATCGCTTTAACCACGTCGCCTTTCGGGTTCGGGGTGTTCTCTACGAGGTAGTCGATCGCTTGCTCGCGGGTCCATTTCTTGGCGTGAAGGCCGGTGTCTACCACCAATCGGCCAGCGCGCCACAGTTCCATAGCCAGGCGTCCAAAGTCAGAGTAGGGGTCTTCATAGAAGCCCAATTCTTTGGGCACCAGTTCGGAGTAGAGGCCCCAGCCTTCGGTATAAGCAGTGTAACCACCGTATTTACGGAACTTGGGAATATCCTGTAATTCCTGAGCGATAGAAAGCTGCATATGGTGGCCGGGGATACCTTCGTGGTAGGCCAATGCTTCCATCTGGTAAGACGGCATATCGTTCATATTGTACAGGTTGGCGTAGTAGATACCTGGGCGCGAACCATCGGGAGCCGGGCGCTGGTAGAAGGCCTTACCCGCAGATTTTTCGCGGAAGGCCTCTACGGCTCTTACATCGAGATCGGCTTTGGGCTTGGTGATAAACAGTTCATCCAGGCGGCCCTTCATGGTGTCGATAATTGCGGTGGCCTTTTCCAGGTATTCCGCTTTACCTTCCTCAGTGGTGGGGTAGTAGAACTGCTTGTCGGTGCGCATGAACTCGAAGAATTCCTGCAAGTTACCTTCGAACTTCACCTTGCGCATAATCTCGCGCATTTCGTCGTGAATACGGGCAACTTCCTTAAGACCGGTTTGGTGGATCTCATCGGCAGTCATATCCGTAGTGGTGTAAACACCGAGGCGGAATTTATAGAACTCTTCGCCGTCTGCCAGTTTCCAGGCGCCGTCGTCAGTGTTGGCTTTTTTCTCAAGCTCTTGCAGGTAGCTGATTAATTTTTCGTAAGCGGGGCCGGCGCTTTCAGTCAGGGCCTGGCTGGCTTTATTGACCAGTGATTTCTTTTGATCTTCACTGATTTCCAGCTTTTCTACTTTGTCTTTAAAGTCTGCAAACAGTGGGCTGTCTTTTTCACCGTTAAAAGGTGCACCGGTGATCAGGTTGCGGGAATCGCTAATAACGTAAGGGAATACAAACTTAGGTACGATTGTGCCGACTGCAGCATTGGCTTTCAGTTGTTCTTCCAACTGGGAGAAATACTTGGGCATGCCGTTCAAGCGGGCGATATAGGCCTCTGCATCGCTGACATCATCAATACGGTGCTGGCTGATCAACAGTGTGGCGGCGCTGGTATGGGTGGCATACATCTGGTTAACAGGGTAGCCGTGGTTACGCCACTTGTAGCCATCAATATCCTGTTGCCAGTTGCGTTTTGCCAGGCGCAGGCTCAGGCGGGTAGCGTCATCCAAGGTGGAAGGATCAATTTTATTCAGTTCCGCCAGCTGACGCTTGTCGAGCTCCAGGGTTTCCTTGGCAAATTCTGGGGAGAGGTTATCCCACTTATCGTAGTCTTCTTTTTTACCCAGGAAAGTTTTGGTCTCAGGACTGCGGGCGAGGTGCTCCTGGAAGAAGTCCTCGAACATCTGGTTTACGCGTTTGACTGCGGCTGGGTCCACTTTTCCTGCGACTTCTTGAGTCGCCGTGCTTTCCGTGGCTGTGGCGGTTGCACTCTGCTCGGCTGTGTTCGGGGCGCCGCGGTCACAGCCGCTGATTACCAGCGCGCTTATGGCGGCTGCGATCAGGGTTGGTTTCAACTTCATGAGCATATTCCCAGTGTTCGGTTCTTCGTTGCTAATTTGTGCCACTCCAGTGGCATTCTTTAGGTTGATTGCCTAAATCCCCCACACTTTATGCGGGATGTGTAGTGCAGATCAGCAGGTATTGTGCTGACTGGAGCAGCATTTGGCCAGTAGTGGGGAGAATTTGATTGGGAGGAGGGCATTAAGGAAATAAAAAAAGCGGGCACATGGCCCGCTTTTTCTGGTGACTTCGGGATTAAGCGAAGTTCTGGTTTACAAACTCCCAGTTCACCAGGGCCCAGAAAGCTTCCATGTACTTCGGGCGCAGGTTGCGGTAGTCGATATAGTAAGCGTGTTCCCAAACATCGCAGGTCAGCAGGGGAGTAACGCCTTCTTCAGTCAGCGGGGTTGCTGCGTTGGAAGTGTTTACAATGGCGACTGAGCCGTCAGCATTTTTTACCAGCCAAGTCCAGCCGGAGCCGAAGTTGTTTACAGCACTGGTGGTAAATGCTTCTTTGAACTGGTCGAAGCTACCGAAGGCTGCGTTGATAGCCTCGGCAATCGCGCCAGTGGCTTCGCCGCCACCGTTAGGGCTCAGGCAGTTCCAGTAGAAAGTGTGGTTCCAAACCTGGGCTGCGTTGTTGAACACACCACCGGAAGAGGACTTGATCACGTCTTCCAGAGATTTGTCAGCGTCAGCAGTGCCTTCCAGCAGGCCGTTCAGCTTGTCTACGTAAGTTTTATGATGTTTGCCGTAGTGGTACTCCAAAGTCTCTTCGGAGATATGCGGTGCCAGGGCGTTCTTAGCGTAGGGGAGTTCAGGCAATTCGAAAGCCATGGTGTTTTCCTTCCTTTGTCTGAGGGTTATTGGTGAGGGCATTCTACACGTGCCGCATCTCAGAATTAAGCCGGCGCGATGGATTAGGGAAGTTTGGGACGATTTCCTCAAACACAAGGGGGGAAGCTTTTGCTGTCAGCTCTATTCGACTGTCGTCTATTATTACTGACGACCGCTTACTTTTTCGTCAATTTTTGGTATAACTGCCGCAGAATTCGACGAATCTGAATGGATTCTATTGTCATATATTTCTGAAAATACGGTACCGGAAAGAGCAGCATAGAACTGGCGGGTACCGGACTCATCAGCACAGTTATCGGGTGTATCGAACCATGCAACGCAAAGAGCCCACACTGGGCGGCAGCGCCGCTCTTGAACCATCACTGGATCTCACTACCAGCGAAGAAAGGAGTGATTCACCAGAGCCCCAGGTGATCGTGGAGGAGCGCCGGGGTGGTTTCTCTTTCTTGGGGCTATGTGCCCTGATTATGGCGATGGGTGGCCTGGGAGCCTCGGGTTTCCTGTACCAGCAATGGCAGGACAGCCGGACCCTGTTGAGTGATGCTGAGACTCGTATTGCCGATGCGGAAAACCGTATTGCTGAACTGGAGAAGCGCTTTAGCCTCTCCGATGAGGAATCTACGGCATCGGTTGAAGTACTAAATGCAAAAGCCAAGGAAAACTCTTCGGAGATCCGCAAATTGTGGGGTGTTGCCTATGACACCAACCGCAAGAGTATCTCTGCAAATAAAACAGCAGTCGCGGCTAACAAAAAGCAAGTCGCCGCTCTCAGCACCAAGCTCAGCGGCCTCGAGTCCAGCGTGAAGAAAATCGCTGCTGTAGAGGCTTCGCTGGCAGAGTTGCGCAAGGGCAATACTGATTCCCAGCGTGAGATGACCGACAAGCTTGCACGCCTGGAGCGCCAGTTGGCTTCAGTGCGCAGTGACCTGACTATGCGTGTCGGTGCGAATGAAGAGGCTGTAGAGTCTATCGATGCTTACCGCCGTTCGGTGAATAAGGATCTGGTGCAGCTTCGCGATGCGATTCGCTCCCTGCAGTCCAGCGGTGATTCCACAGCTTCATCCATGTAGTTTTCCGGTTGAGTTAAAAAAGGCGGACCTGGTGTCCGCCTTTTTTTATTCCGTTTTCCCTTAAGGTGAATGGGATTTCTGGGAATATCTGGGTCAATAACCCTACATTTCGTGTAGAATCGCCGGCCTCGAGACGTTAATCGGAGTTGGCAATGACCACTATCCGCCAGGATGATCTGATCGGCAGCGTGGCCGATGCGCTGCAATTTATTTCTTACTACCACCCACAGGACTTCATTCAGGCCCTGAACAAGGCTTATGAGAAAGAGGTCAACCCGGCGGCCAAGGACGCCATGGCCCAGATCCTGATCAACTCACGCATGTGTGCCGAGGGCCACCGCCCAATCTGTCAGGATACCGGCATTGTCACCGTGAAGTTGAAAGTGGGCATGAATGTGCGCTGGGAAGCGGACATGAGCGTTACCGATATGGTTAACGAAGGTGTGCGCCGTGCCTATCAAAATGCCAGCAACGTGCTGCGTGCCTCTATTCTGGAAGATCCTGATGGTGCCCGTAAGAATACCGGAGACAATACTCCGGCGGTGATTCACTATGAAATCGTTCCCGGTGATACCGTAGAAGTTTATGTGGCAGCTAAAGGCGGCGGCAGCGAAGCCAAAACCAAGTTTGCCATGCTGAATCCATCTGACTCGGTGGTTGACTGGGTGCTGAAGATGGTTCCGCAGATGGGTGCCGGCTGGTGTCCGCCCGGCATGTTGGGTATTGGTATTGGCGGTACCGCTGAGAAAGCGATGCTGTTGGCCAAAGAATCCCTGCTAGACCCCATCGACATTCAGGAGCTCCAAGAGCGCGGAGCCTCTAACCGCGCTGAAGAGCTGCGTCTGGAACTCTATGATTCCGTCAACAAACTGGGCATCGGTGCCCAGGGCCTGGGCGGACTGACCACTGTGTTGGATGTGAAGATCAAGGATTATCCTACCCACGCTGCCAACAAGGCTGTGGCGATCATCCCCAACTGCGCGGCTACCCGTCACACCCACTTTACCCTGGATGGCTCCGGGCCCGCTCGCCAGACTCCGCCTAAGTTGGAAGACTGGCCGGAAATTACCCGCGAAGCGGGCAGCAATACCCGTCGGGTAAACCTGAATACCATTACCGCAGAAGATATCCAAAGCTGGCAGCCCGGTGAGACCCTGCTGCTGAACGGCAAGATGCTGACTGGTCGCGATGCAGCGCACAAGAAAATGGTAGATATCCTCGCCAAAGGCGAGAAGTTGCCTGTGGATCTCACCGGCCGCTTTATCTACTACGTAGGCCCGGTAGATCCGGTGCGCGATGAGGTTGTTGGTCCCGCAGGTCCAACCACCGCTACCCGTATGGATAAATTCACTCGCACTATGCTGGAAGAAACTGGCTTGGCGGGGATGATCGGTAAGGCGGAGCGCGGCCCCATGGCAATTGAGGCGATCCGCGATAATAAAGCGGTATACCTTATGGCCGTCGGTGGCGCTGCTTATCTGGTTGCCCAGGCGATTAAGGGCTCCGAAGTTATCGCCTTCCCCGAGCTGGGAATGGAAGCGATTTACGAGTTCGAAGTAGAAGATATGCCGGTAACTGTGGCTGTCGACAGTCAGGGTGAGTCAGTACACACTACTGGCCCGCTGATCTGGAAAGCCAAGATTGCCGAAGGTGAGGTGTAACGCTTCCGCCATTTAAAGAAAAGGCCCCAACAGGGGCCTTTTTTATTGGAATTTATTGCCTTGCTTGGCTAAGTCCGCCAGCATCAGTTCGCGAATAATTGGTATTGGTGCACTGCCATAGCTCAGGAACATCTCGTGGAACCCCTTGAGACTAAAGTTGTTGCCCATTTTCTTTTTGATTTCCTCGCGCAGGGCCAAAATATCAGTAAAGCCAGCAAAATAGCTGGTGAGCTGCACTTGGCTTAAGGTCGCCCTGCGCCATTTACCCTCTGCTTCAGCCTGTTGCTGAAAGGCATCCCTGACCATTAACTTCATCGCCTCTGCTTGGCTGATACCCTTTACCTGTACCTCATAATCCAAAATGGTATTAGTGATAGTGCGCAAGTTCCACTTGTAGTACATCAGCCACAGCTCGGGGGAAAAATTACCGTAACCCGCATCCAGCATCATGCGTTCCGCATAGACGGCCCAGCCTTCGATCATGGCAGTATTGCCGAGAATAGTTTTCAGGATACTGGGGGACTGGTTGGCGTAAACCAGTTGAGTGTAGTGCCCGGGGATCGCTTCATGGATATTGAGTATCTGCAGGATATAGTCATTGTATTCTCGCAGTAAGCTCTCCGCCCGTTGATCGGAGTAGGTCTCTATGGGCATCACGTTGTAATAGGTGTTTGCATTTTTATGGTAGGGGCCAGGCGCATTAATGGAAGCTACAGCAAAGCCTTGCAGATAGGCTGGAGTTGTTCGAACTACCAGTGGCTTTTCCTTGTCCAGGCTTAACAGTTTTTTTTCGGTCACAAACTTTGCCAGCTCCGGGATTTGTTGCTCTACTTTTTTCTTGAAAGTTTCTTTGGTGGCATGATATTGGGAAAGCTTGTTCAGCAGCTTTTCAATTTTTACCAGTGGCTCGTTGGGTGGGGAGTCAGAAGGAAAGTATTTTGGCCAGAGTTGATCGGCAAGCTTGGTCATTTTATCGTGGGTTAGCTGCTTCTCTATGATGGCGCGCTGATATAGTTCAGCAGCGCTCATTCCAATATTGATATCAAACTGGAATTTTTCTTCGTAGAGTTTTTCACCGATACGAAAATCACGGAATTTTCCGGATTTAGTCAATTTCTTTTGTAGGTTTTGTAGGAAGTGGATATAGCTTTGTATCGCTAAGCGAGAATCGTGCATTCGCCGTAGGAAAATCTCCTTTGCGTCCGCAGGCATCTGACTTTCTTTAACCGTTTTTTCCAGCTCTTCACCAAAGACTTCCAGTGAGCCTGTACTCTGTTGAATTGCTAATTCAAGCTGTGGCGCTGCCGGACGATAGATAGCTGCCTTAGCGGCCTGATAGTACTCGGGCACTTGCAGCATACGAGTGCTAACGGTATGTAGGCGCTTTAGAAGTGGCGCATAGTCGGTGTTTAGGATCAGGGCAAAAGAATGGGAAACATTATAGATGGATGGGTCCCATTGGTATGACTTAAAGCGGGTATATTGCCATTGCAGTCGCTGCAGAAAATTTTCTATAAGAGCGAGATTACTGCGTGAATTGATATTGAGCTGGCTTTTATCCAAGGCTGCAAATTTGCGTTCATAGATTTGAGCAAAATCCAATACAAATTCACGATAACTCTTATCGGGCACCTGAAGCTCTTTGGCTACTTCATAGTAGCCTTCACTGAGCGCCCAGGATGGGAATAGATTCCATAGGCCGTGTATAAATTGCTGACAGAGCTGCTCGAATGCCAGGTTTGTCTCGGAGCGCATTTCCTCCAGGATAACCTTCTCTGGTGGAGGAAGGCGCTCTCTATCCACTTGCTGGCGCTCACAGGCTCCTAGAGATACTAGAAGTAGTAATAGACTGAGGTGTGCTTTCATGACAATCCTCACGTTAATCTGCCGATGTCGACCCAATGCTGCGGTGGCTATAGATCGTCCAATATTTTTAGCATGCGGTTCCATTTTGTGATGGTAAAACCGGATAAAATGCGTTTTTGAGCCCTGTACTTGTTTCGTTAAGGGGGGGCGGGTAGAGTGAGGCCGGCCCAATTGAGCCGATAATAAACAAGGTTTTGAGGACCGATTCATGACCGAACTAGCTCAACAACAATGTGAAGCCTGTCGTGCCGATGCGCCGCTGGTGAGTGATGACGAACTGCCAGGACTGCTGCGGCAGATCCCTGACTGGACGCCGATGACCCGTGACGGAATTATGCAGCTGGAACGCGTGTTTAAATTTCGTAACTTCAAGCAGGCTCTGGCGTTTACCAACCGTGTCGGCGCGATTGCTGAAGAGGTGGGGCACCACCCCGCACTGCTGACTGAATGGGGTAAGGTTACGGTTACCTGGTGGAGTCACGAGGCTAAAGGCCTGCACAAAAATGACTTTATCATGGCTGCTCGCACCGATGAGCAGGTGGATGCTGCTTAACTAGTATTTCTTGTGGCGCCTATATCCGGCTTCGGGAGGCGATGGACCATTTGAAATAGCACTCACCGGTTCTTGGTAATCTTAGGGCTGGTGAGTATCCCAATTTAGCCCCTTTTCCCCCAAGACTAGGGGTGTCGTCTAAAGGGAGATAAGTCTTGTCAGAGTATACTTCAACGGTGACCTGGAAACGCGACGAGCAGATTTTCACCGATAATCAATACAGTCGAGCCCACACCTGGCAATTTGATGGTGGGGCATCTATCCCAGCCTCCTCTTCCCCCCATGTTGTACCCATTCCCTATTCAGTAGTTGAAAACGTTGATCCAGAAGAAGCTTTTGTAGCGGCTCTGTCCAGCTGCCATATGTTGTTTTTTCTATCGATTGCAGCCAAGCGAGGGTTTGTGGTTGATGAATATTGCGATGAAGCTATAGGAATTATGGGGACTGATAAGGATGGTCGAATTGCTATGACTAAAGTTACCCTGCGTCCTTCAGTGCGCTTCTCCGGTGAAAAACAACCCAGTCGCGAGCAGTTAGAAAAAATACATCACCTTTCCCACAAACAGTGTTTTATTGCGAACTCTGTGAAAGCTGAAGTGGTGACAGAGATCCAGGAAGTTCCAGTTTAAGTACCTTCCTATAACGATTGGGTTGTCGCTGGGTACTAGGTAGGCTTAGCGGTACTATTAATTTGTTTATTTTATTCGGCAAGGTATGTACACAATTATTGAGAAAGTAGCTTCTACCGAGGATTTCCTCAAACTGCGAGAGATAATAGGCTTAACCCCCAGAAGCCGTGAAGCAGCGGAAAAAGGCCTTTCAAATAGCTTGTACGGTATCCATATAAAAAGACAATCTGAAACTGTCGCCATGGGGCGGGTAGTGGAGGATGGCGCACTTAATTTTGAGATAGTGGATGTTGCTGTCGATCCCAAATTCCAAGGTGTTGGCCTGGGGCGTCAGATCATGGAGCACATTATGGCTTACCTGGATCGAGAAGCCCTTCCTTCAGCATATATTACGTTGATGGCAGATGTTCCCGAGCTTTATAGAAAATTTGGATTTGAATTGAGCCGTCCAGACACTGAAGGGATGTATCTTATCAAATAATGGCACAGAGCTATTATTGTGGATTCGAAGTTGGCTTTACACCCATGAACAAATAACTGATTCAGTGTTGGCTATATCGTTTATGGTATTGAAATCATTTAGGTGTTGAATAGGTTGCTTGTGTTTCATCATACAGTTGATTCCTTTAATTGCGTTACTTTGGATCTCGAGAATTTTTCTGGTACGGAAAATCAGTTCTTGGTTGAACTGGTAGCCATTATAGAAGTATCCAGAGTTAACAGCCGAAAGTTGATATGGATAGATCTCCGAGATGCACTTACCCGGTTTATCCCGATATGCCTAAAGCATGGTTTTACATTTCATAGCTGTCGGGATTCTGCTACAAGGCTGGTTCTTAAGCTTCAGGAAGATGCATATGTTCCCTTCTACCCAACCCATACGGTGGGAGTTGGGGGATTCGTACTTCTTGATGGGCAACTGCTCTGTGTCCAGGGCCACAGTGCAGCATCGAGCCCGAAGCTGCCTGGAGGAACCGTTGATCTGGGTGAAAAGATAGCCGATGCGGTGATTCGTGAGGTTTATGAGGAGACCGGTGTGTCCTGCGAGTTTTCCTCAGTACTCGGATTTGCTACCCGATTTCCTACGAATTTAGGCTATACGGATATCTACTTCGTATGTGAATTGAGTGCCTTAAATCGGGATATTTCAATAACAGATACGGAAGAAATTAAGCATGCTTCCTGGGTAGATATTGACCACTACTTAAATGGAGGGCATATCTCAGCATTTAATAGACATGTAGCTGAAATGTCCATGCAAAGGCTTGGTTTAACCCAGGTCAGCCAGGATTCTTACAAGGATCCCTTCGCAAAGCAGGAAATATTTTGGACTAATGCCTAAAAGATCCAAATGATTAGTTGAGTATATATCGCAGTTTAACTACTTACTTTTTGGGCAGAGGGAAAGACTAAGCTGCATTCTAAACACATCGTGAATTCTTCTTTCTCATTGAGTCCAGAACGCGGCGTATGATTTCTTCCTCTTCTGATTATTAAATGTGGGTTAAATGGTTAGCTGGTGGAAAGATGGAGTGTTCCTGTGAAAGGCAAATTTATAGCAATTTTAATTGCCGCAGTTTGGAGTTTGACTGCTCAATCCAATGAGTTAACTATTGGTGAGCGCAAGGTTATTGTCTCGCAAACTCTCGAAGAGAGAAGGGAGTATTGGATTTCTCTTCCCGCATCCTTTAAAAACGGTGGATATAAAGATTACCCGGTTCTCTATTTGCTTGATGCAGATTTTAATAGCTTCTTTCATGTCTTTACAGGTATGGTTCGGCAGCTGAGCTCTGATGCCACTCCAGTAATTCCTGAAATGATTGTTGTAGGTATCGTAAGCCAAGAACGTGTAAGAGATAGTTCACCTACTAGATCGCTAACTGAATATGGTGGACGTAAAAATCAGGCGCTATCCAATACAGGGGGCGCTGATCAATTTCTTGAATTTTTAAGAGAAGAGCTTATCCCAGAGATAAACGCGGAATATCCGACATCTGGGTATCAAATTCTTGCAGGTTACTCATTTACAGGTCTACCTGTTATTCATAGCTTATATTCATCGCCTGAAGATTTTAATGCGTATATCGCTATTGATCCAAGTATGTGGTGGGATGAGCAAATTATGTTGAAGCGGTATTCTGAATTCCTACAAGGTAAATCAACTGAAAAGCGCAGGCTGTTTATCGCTACTTCAGAGAGAGTAGAAGGTGTATATCCTGATGAAAACTATGTTGCAGAATTTATTAGGCTGCTAAATGAGAAGCCCAAAAAAGGGTTGTACGTAGATTCAGTAATATATGGGCCAGAGGAAAATCATCATACAATGCCCGTTATTAGCTTTTATAGAGGGCTTCGATCAATTTTTGATGGTTATATGATCGATGATCAAGCTAGATTTCGCACCGCAGTGAATGTTAAAAATCACTTCGAACAGTTCTCAAGAAAGCTCGGAGGGACGTTTATGTTGAGGGAAGATGTTATTCGTTTCTTTGGCTATGATCGTCTCTATAATGATCAGTTTGGCATAGATGTTGATAAGGCAATAGAATTTTTCGAATTGAATACACAGTTTTATCCAGGTTTATATAAGACCTGGGATAGTTTGGCTGAAGCTTATATGGTAAAGGGGAAGAAAGAGCTTGCTATAGATTGCTATAGAAAGTCATTGTTAATAAATCCTGATAATGAAAATGCTAAAAGTAGAATGTCTGATTTATTGATATATTAGTTTTTTTAAGTCTAGCTCCTTATAGTCGTGTGCTGCCCTTGGGTAGGTGGTGAAAAAGACTCGCTGATAGTGGCTCGATTGATTGCCGCACAAGCAGGTTGGAAACTCTTTTGAGAATGAGGGTTAGAGAGTTGACGCTCAAAGAGAAATGTTTAAGCTAAATCCTCATAAAGTCGTGCACTGATCTGTAATTTGAGCTTTCAATATGAACTCTGTGTTAGCTGGAAGTAGTCTTATCTATTTGATATTATTTCAGTATAATCCGATATAATCAGGTATGATTATATCGGCAAAATAACATTTTCTGTTTGTGCCCATAAGGAAGTTATAGTCGATTGTGGCTAGGTATCCCTAAATCTTGAACTGACTATTTAAGTTTCAGGGCAATTTATTATAGTAAGGTTGTTTAATGAGAAGGATAGTTCTCCCGTTTTTTTTTACTTTTTTCTGGTTGGGTATTTTCTGGAGAAAGTAAAAGCGAGGAAGTTGGAGATATTTTTATTGGTGCAAAATTAATTGAGAGTTCCCCGCTTAAGTATCCGCCCTCAGAAGCTCGCTCCCAAAGAGAGGGGTGGGTTGTTTTGAGTTATGTTGTTTCGGTTGAAGGTGTTGCAGTTGATGCGATAGTCGTCGATTCTAGCGGCAATAAGCAATTTGAGAGGAGTGCGTTAAGTAATATTAAAACATGGACTTGGGAGCCAGCGACATTAAATGGGAGTCCGGTAGAGCAAATTTATACTCGGAGCAAGTTTACTTTTAATATGAAAATGACATCCTCCGGGGCAAGGCGTTCTTTTGTTTTGAGGTATAAGGAAGCGGCCTCTCTCATTAAGAATGGTAGTCTCGATGAGGCCGAAGTGAAAATTAAAAAGCTGGGAAAGCGTGAGAAATGGAATCACTATGAGGATTCCTGGTTTTGGTGGTTAAAGGCACAATACAATTTGGCACAGGGGAACAAAGAGGCAGCTTATGGGAACCTGTTAAAGTCGATAGCTTATGACGGCGTTTATCTTCCTGGTAATTTTTATATGACTGCACTGGAAATTTTATTTCTATCGCAAGTTGAGCGTGCTTACTATTCGGATGCCTTGGATACCTTTTCCAAGATGAAAGAATTTTCGGATGGCAAGTATGAGGATAAGATCTTAGAGTTAAGCAGTATTGAAGAAAAGATCAAAATTTTTCTTGCTAGTGATAGTCCTATTGCTGTTAGTGGTGCCATTGGCGAGCATGAAAACTGGCCGTATAAGCTCAATAGAAGAAAGTTCTATTATCAAAATATAGTTGGTAGTGTTGATAAGTTTGAATTAAGGTGCGATAGGAATAGGCAGGTCTTTGAGTTTTTGCTGGATAATACTTGGGAAGTACCGGAAAGTTGGGGGGCATGTACCGTGTATGTTTATGGTGAGGAAGGCACTAAAGTTGAAATTGTCGAGCTTAGAGGTTAATAGGGCGGGGCAATTTGATTGCTTTGGGTATCTATTTTTGTTGGCTGTATATCGCTGTAAAATAGAGGCTTAATTCAAGAGGGTCCCTGCTTTGTCGGGGGTCCAGATAGTAATAGTTTGTCAAATGATTACTCTAATAAATTTCTGACAAATTGTAGTAATTCAAACTTGACCTGACAGAGTATCTCCAGAAAAACCAGTAACTGTCAGATCAAATATGAACTAATCCAAATTAGAATCGCTACTTTAGAAGTTAAGTAGCTATTGTTTTCAATGGTTATACTCAACTTGGTGATCTGAAATTCTACTGTTTTCCTAAAGTCAGATCGCCAAGTTATTTGACGCAGTATTTTTCTGATTTTTATTGCGTTTGATCTAGTTATCTAAAATTAAGTTGTTCTCTGGGTTGTAGTAGCAGTAATCATAGTCCAAGTTCTTGCGAAAACAGTAGGGGTCTATAGCATCAGCATCCGACCATAACCCAAGGCCGTAGTAGTAGGCGAATTCCTGCTCTAGTTCAAATTCGCTGCCGCAGTAGTATTCATAATTCCAGGCAGCCCCACGTATCACCATTTCCTGATTGATATTGTAACCATTCACATATAAGTACCCGGTCTCCCGGCCATAGACATCTTTTCCGGTAGATTCGAAATCAACTGAACCAAATGACAATAAGTAGCTGAGAGTTTGAGTGGCTTCGGATCCGTAAGATTGGGTGTTGGGATTGGTTTCAGGGGCATCAATGCAGTTTAAACGGATCTTTACGTACTCACTGTCGACGTAACCGTGAACTGTATCGCCATCAATAATTTGATAGTTTGTTAACGGCGCTGCCTGTGTCGAAGTAGATAGGGCCGCCATGATAAGTAGTCTTTTCATTATGATTATCCTAGATAAAGTTACATGGCGCAGCATAGGTAGGGGTTGTTACGTTGCTATGTATAAATAGTGATATAAAAAATGGATTTTTATTAAATGTATGGTGAGGTCACATTTTTAATAGGAGGGAGTAGCTTTTAACCATGTGGTAAAAGATGTACTGAAATCTATGGCCAAGGTATATGAGAGGGTGGTAAGCGTTAAGATGGTGGAGTTAATTTTTATTTTGCGCGGACCGATAGCTCTTATCTTCAAGAGCTATCGGAGATGGAAATAGAGTTGATTTATTCAAAGATACTTTAAGCTTGGCGTGGACTTGCCCAGAGTAAAAACTCCCGGTTGCCATCGCCGCCTTTTATTGGACTGTCAATATACTCTTTCACTTCAAGTCCCAAGTCTTCACATAAGGCAGTAATGCGCTCGCGCACCTCCGGGTAGTATTTGGCATCTCGCACCAGACCACCCTTGCCGATCCCCTCCGGGCCCACTTCAAATTGCGGTTTAACCAGACTTAAGAGTTGCCCCGAAGGTTTAAGCAAGGCGGGTAACTGCGGCAGAATGAGTGCTTGGGAAATAAAAGAGACATCCATAACGATGGCATCAAAACCTGTGTCTCCGTGAGGGGAGATTTGGGAGGCTTCCAGGTGGCGTGCATTTACCCCTTCAAATAGGTGCATACGGGGGTCATCCAGTAACTTCTGCGCCAACTGATCTCGCCCAACATCAACACCGACGACTGATGCTGCTCCCCGTTGAAGTAGGCAGTCGCTAAAACCGCCAGTAGAGCAGCCAACATCCAGTGCGTGCCACCCAGAGGGGTTTAGTCCTGTCTGGTCGAGGATGGCGGCCAATTTCACGCCCGCTCGGGAAACATACTGGTCTTCCGGTAGGGGGGTGACTTCAAGGGCGCAATCTTCTGGAATGCTCTGCCCGGCCTTGCGCGCGGGCTGGAGGGTACCGCCATCGGATACCATGACCCTTCCGGCATCAATCAGTTTCTTTGCATGGGTGCGGGAGTTTGCCAGCTCTCTCTGTACAAGCAGTTGATCCAATCGGGTCATGTTTCGCGGTGCAATCCTGTTTACATAATTGAGAATACAGGGTCCATGCTAACCTCTGGCTCCAGCAGGTAGAAGTGCGGCTCCGCAAATTGTGGGACTAATCTTTAGTAAGGAGGATGTTAGCTGATGGCAAAAAGCGTTCTGGATAAGTTCAAAATTCGCAAGGGAAAGGTCTTTGAGGCGCCACTTGAGGGTGCCTTTGGGCGCCTGGTTACTCCCTTTGAAGAATTTATCCATCGCCAAAGCAGCAGTGGTATTTTGTTGATGCTATCTGCTCTGGCGGCGTTGGTTATAGCCAACTCTCCTTTGCAGGAGGCTTACAAGCACCTGTTGCACATGCCCATCAGCCTCAGCGCGGGAAACTGGGAATTCTCTCTCTCCTTACATCACTGGATCAACGATGGCTTGATGGCGATCTTTTTCTTTCTGGTGGGATTGGAATTAAAGCGCGAATTTATGGTGGGAGAGCTGTCCGACCTTCGCCAGGCTGTACTTCCGGTGATGGCGGCAATTGGCGGAATGGTGGTGCCGGCACTTATTTACGCTTCTTTTAATGCGGATAGTGGTGCAGAACGCGGCTGGGGCATTCCCATGGCCACGGATATAGCATTTGCTGTCGGCTGTATTGCCCTTTTGGGGAATCGGGTGCCTCGTGCGGTGGTTACTTTCCTGGTTGCGTTAGCCATTGTGGATGACTTGGGCGCAATTTTAGTGATTGCAATCTGGTATACCGAACAGGTGAATATCACCGCGCTGATTGCGGCGGGTTGCCTGGTAGTGATTATGTGGCTGCTAAAAGCGGCGGGGGTTCGCAGTTCTCCGGCCTATGTATTTGTCGGTGTGCTGCTCTGGTATGAGTTCTACCTGGCGGGGGTACATGCGACTATTGCGGGGGTGATTACGGCAATGGCACTGCCGGCCAAACCCAAATATGACCCGGTGGCCTTTAGTACCTTTGTTAAGGATATTATTCGCAGCTTTGACCGCTGTTTCCGGCCAGGCGATAAGATTATTGCTAACGATGCGTTGCGCGCCCGAGTGATGGCGCTGGGAAATGGTGTCAACCTGGCGCAATCACCGCTACAGCGCATGGAAACCCGCCTGCACACACCGGTGGGCTTCGTAATAATCCCTATTTTTGCATTGGCTAACGCCGGTATTCCCTTTAGTAGTTTTACCAGTTCTTCGGCAGTGATAAACCCTGTCACCCTTGGGGTCATTTCCGGCTTGGTTGTGGGCAAGCTGGTAGGTATCGTTGGCGCCACCTGGATTGGCTGGAAGCTTGGCTGGGGCAAGTTGCCTAAGTCCGCCAATTTCCAACATATTGTCGGTGTTGCACTCCTTGGCGGGATTGGCTTCACTATGTCGATCTTCATTGCCGAGCTGGCCTTTAGCTCTGAATATGAGCTGTTGATCCAAGCTAAAGCGGGTATCCTACTGGCATCAGTAATTGCTGGAGTGGCTGGGTTCCTGGTATTGCGCAAAGCTCCGGTGGCCGATGAGTTTGAAGTTCATGGGGAGGGGGAGCCCCTAGATGAAGGTGGCAGCGATAGCCTTGGGGAAGGGGAAGACGTAGAACAGCAGCCCGGTCGCCAGGGTTAAGTTGTTTTAGCGTTTCTGATGTCACTGCGTCTCGGTCCTGGAGAGGCCTGATTCCATTAGTTTCCAGTTCCCATTGTTAATGTACGTGAGAGAAATAAGAATTATGTATTTGAGAACACTGGCACAGGCGCTACCAGTGCTGGCTATTTCCCTACTGCTTGGGGCTTGTGATGGCCAAACTACAGCTAATAAAAAAACCGATTCTGAAGTCGGGGTTGATGATCAATCGACTACAACAATTCCCAAACCCGATAGTGGAGATAGTGCGATGGATAGTCTGGCCCAGGCTTATGTCCTTCTAGTGCTTGAACTGGGAAATCATGACGACAGCTATGTCGATGCCTATTACGGTCCGGCTGAATTGCGTGAAACTGCCACCAAGAGTAAGGCGAGCGCTGCAGATATTGCCCGGCGCGGTGAATCTTTACTGGCAGAGCTGCCAGCGGTAATCGACGGCGATGGTTCTATCGAAAACCTGCGTATGCATTACCTGAAGACACAGTTGCGGGCCCTGGTGTTCCATGCTCGTAGTCTGGCAGGAGAGAGCCCGAGAAGCTTCGCCAATGAAGCTCGAACCCTCTACGACACCGAGCCCCCGCAGCAGGATTTGGAAAGTTTTGAACCCATGCTGGAGGAGTTGGAAGTATTACTCCCAGGTGAACAGCCCTTAAGTGAGAGGGTAGCCAGCTTCCGCAAAGCTTATGAAATTCCTGCCGATCGCCTTCAGGCCGTATTTGATGCCGCCATTAAAGAATGCCGCGCGCGCACTAAGCAGTATGTTTCACTCCCAGCGGATGAGAGTTTTGTTCTGGAGTATGTCAGCGACAAACCCTGGAGTGGCTACAACTGGTATAAGGGGCGTTCGCACAGCCTAATACAGGTGAACAATGGCTTGCCAATTACGATAGATAGGGCTATTGATCTGGGCTGTCACGAAGGGTATCCGGGGCATCACACCTATAACGCGCTGTTGGAGCAAACTCTGGTCAAGGAACGGGGTTGGGCAGAGTACAGCGTTTACCCGCTTTTCAGTCCACAGTCACTGATTGCCGAAGGAAGTGCAAACTACGGGATTGAGCTGACTTTCCCCGGTGAAGAGAAAACCCGTTTTGAAATGGAAGTTCTCTACCCCCTAGCTGGCCTGGATCCGAAAACGGCGGAAAAGTATGAGCAGGTAATGGCCCTGGTAGATAAGTTGGGTTTTGCCGGCAATGAGATTGCCCGCCAGTATATCGACGGGGAAATTGAGGGCGCGCAGGTACCTGCGTTGTTTGAGAAATATACCTTGATGAGCCCCGCCAAGGCAGCACAGCGGAAGGATTTTGTAGATGCCTACGGCGCCTACGTAATTAATTACAATTGGGGTAAGACACTGGTTGCTGATTATGTAGAGCAGGGCAGTCAAAATAGTGAAGAGCGCTGGCAGCGCTTTACCCGCTTATTGTCCTCGCCGCGCCTGCCGTCATCCCTGGATTGGTAATCATGCAAAAAGGCACTTTGAGAGAGTATTTACTATCGCGCCCGGAAGCTATCGAGGATTTTCCTTTTGGCCCGGATGTAGCGGTATTTAAGATTAAGGGGCGTATGTTTGCTACCTTAAGCTGTTACCGCGGGGTGAACGCCAGTAATCTCAAGTGCGATCCCGATGAAGCCCAGGCCTTAAGGGACATCTTTTCCGGTGTTATCCCGGGTTACCATATGAACAAGAAACACTGGAATACGGTGTTGTTGGATGGCACAGTGCCCGATTATGAGATTGAGCGAATGGTGGATCGCTCATATGGCTTGGTGGTTAAGGGGCTTCGCAAGCTTGAGCGGGAGTCCCTGGAACTGGCCTATGGAGCGGAGCTGCTCTACCGCTAGAGGCCCCTGAGAATAGAAATACCCAGATTTAGTCTAGGAGAGGATGTGAACGAATTTATTGTCGATGTAACGGCAGAGAACGCCCAGCAAATTCTGATTGAAGAGTCCATGAAGCGCCCGGTAGTGGTGGACTTTTGGGCCGATTGGTGTGAGCCGTGCAAGCAGTTGATGCCGGTGTTGGAAAAACTGGCCAATGAGTATAGCGGTCAGTTTTTATTGGCCAAGGTCAATGCAGATACCGAGCAAATGCTGGCGGGTCAGCTGGGTGTACGCAGTTTGCCCACGGTAATGGTTTTAAAAGATGGCCAGCCGGTAGATGGCTTTGCCGGTGTGCAGCCAGAGACACAGATTCGTGAGATGCTGGATAAGTATCTACCAAAACCCTGGGACATAAAGTTGCAGCAGGCACAGGCGTTAATCGGTGAAGATAAAGTGGCGGAAGCTCTGCCTCTGTTGCGTCAGGCTTATACGGAATCGTCTGAACGCACTGATATCGCCAAGCAACTGGCTGCTATCCTGCTCGACCAAAACCGTGCCCAGGAAGCGGAGACTGTGCTCAGTAAAATTCTGCTGGCAGATCAGGATGCGGAATACCAGCAGCTGATGGCTCAATTGGAGCTGAAGCAACAGGCAGCGGAAACTCCAGAAATTCAGGCTCTGCAAAAGGCGCTGGAAGAAAACCCTGCGGATAGCGATTCTGCTTATCAATTGGCCGTACAGTACAGTCAGGCCAACCGCCATGAAGAAGCATTGGAATTATTGCTGGATATTTTGCGTAAAGACATGGGCTTTGCCGATGGTGCTGCCAAGCAGACGTTCCTGGATATTGTAAAAAGTTTGGGTGCTGGCGACCCTGTTGCCACTCAGTACCAGCGCAAGTTAATGACTATGATGTTTTAAAAAATACTTTACCGGTAAACAAAGGGGCCCAAGAGGCCTCTTTGTTTTTGGGGGAGAGAAGGACGATTATTTATGTATAAGCTATGTGTTTATATTCCCGAGTCTCACTTGGAAGCGGTAAAGCAAGCGCTATTTTCCGTGGGGGCTGGGCGTATTGGTGACTACGATAGTTGTTGTTGGCAAGTCCTGGGAGAGGGGCAGTTCAGGCCGCTGGATGGGAGTCAGCCATTTATTGGTCAGTCGGGCCAGGTCGAGACTGTGATGGAATACCGTGTGGAGATGGTCTGTGCTGATGAGCTGGTGGATGCTGCTCTCGATGCAATGCGAGCAGCCCACCCCTATGAAGAACCGGCGTTTGACCTCTGGCGATTGGATGATCGCTGCAGTAGTGCCGGCTTAAATAAAGCAGAGGTCTCTTAAAGGCTATCGAGTACCTTTTGTCGTTCGTGGCTTTTTTGCTCGATCGCTTTCGCATCTTCCAGTAATTTTGAAACGCTGGTGTGATGGGTCGGCAGTTTATTTTCGGCGGGGCTACTGTCTTCAACGATCGAGTCGGATCTCAAGTCAATTGGGTCATTGGCAGTGACTGTATTTAGAGGCTTGACGCGGTGAATACGCACGTGTGAATCCAACCCCTCCGGCACGGTGTCTGAGAAGTGCCAGTTCCCATCTTTATCTTTCCAGGTAAAAACCTCAGATGTTTGCTTGTCAGAATCCCCTTGAGATACGAGCCCGCTGGAAGTTGCCAACTCTTCAATTTTTGATACTGATTCCTGGGTGGTTTCGCGCACACTTTGCATAGCTCGCTCACCGGTTTCGCGAATCGCTGAAATATCCGGTTTTTGAGGCAGCCAGTCGGAGGGTGACATGATGGGTTTGCCATCTGGGCCCGGTAAGATCATAGGCAGGACAATGCCTACCAGTAACAAGGCACCGAGCATTGGAAAGTATTTCATGCAAACATCCTTTTAATGCAGGGTCATTAACTCATTAAGTAAAGTGGTTTACAGCTTTCGATTGATGACACCGCGGTGTAACTGGTATTGCCCGATACGGGTATCTTCGAAATAGTGCTCCAAAGTGCGGTGCATAATGGGAAATGCAATCTCCTTCCAGGGAATTTCGTCTTCGCGAAATAGCTCAACTTCGAGCGATTCAGGCCCGGGTCCGAAATTCATATCGGTCAATTCACCCCGGTACATCATGTAGACCTGATTGATATGGGGAATATCGTAGACGGAGTAGAGCTCGTCCACGCGGATACTGGCCCGGGCTTCCTCCCAGGACTCCCGTAAAGCGCCCTCTTCGCTAGTTTCGCCACTCTCCATAAACCCGGCAGGCAGAGTCCAGAGCCCCAGGCGCGGCTGTATGGCGCGCTTGCACAGCATCACCTTGTCGCCAACGTAAGGGACAACTCCGACAATAACACGGGGGTTGATGTAGTAAATGGCGCCGCAACTGCCACAGATGTGGCGGGGGCGGTCATCGCCCTTGGGAATGGAAAGTGTTACGGCGTTACTGCCGCATTGGCTGCAAAATTTCATGGCGTCAGTATACCCATGCGAGATTTGAGCGCCAGCTTCCGGACCGGTTGACGCCTATAGTTGTTAGTGATGTTGAAGTATAAAGGCGGTATCTACCCTGCGATGGCGCGTTTTTTTCTGCTCGGACTAGCGCTCCTTGCCCTTTGCGCCTGTGGTGGTAAAGGCGAAGAGGAAAAGGCGCCACCTCCCCCGCCAGTAGAAGTACTGGTTGTTAGGGAGGAGCCTGTTATCCCCCGCTTTGAATTCGTCGGACGGGTAGAGGCAACTGATGAATATCAAGTCCGCCCACGAGTACAAGGGTATATCCAGAGCCGCAATTTTACCGAGGGGGAAACCGTCCAGAAAGGGCAGTTACTGTTTGAAATTGACCCACGCCCTTTTATTGCCGAACTGGCGAATCAGCGCGCCACTCTGGAACAATCCCAAGCCTCCCTGAGAGTTGCTGAACGGAACTTCCAGCGTGGCCGACGCTTGGTGGCCACTGGGGCTATCAGCCAGGTACAGATGGATGAGCTTGAAGGTAATTTTGAGGAAGCGGAATCCCAAGTCGATGCCAATCGCGCCAAAGTTCAAAGTGCTGAGCTGGATCTTTCTTATACCAAAGTTTACGCGCCACTCACTGGAAGAATCGGGCGTACAGAATTTCCAGTGGGTTCCTTGGTAGGGCCAAGCACCGATCCCCTGGCCACGATAGTAAAAATGGATCCCATTTATGTGCTCTTTGAAGTGCCAGAAGAGCAACTTTATGCGGTGCAGGTGGATTCCCAGCGGCGGCAGCGAGAGGGTTTAAGTCCCACTCGCCTGGATGTCCGCATTGAGTTACCCGACGGCAATTACTACCCCCATAAGGGCAAAATCGTATTTATCGATAATCAGATCGATCCCAATACCGGATCGGTAGCGGTGCGCTCCCTGTTTCCCAATCCAGGCCAACTATTAGTACAGGGCCAGTTTGCCCGAGTTTCCATAAGCGTCTACACCGGCAATGACGCCCTGAGGCCGCTGGTACCCCAGTCAGCGGTCATGGAGGATATGCAGGGGCGTTATGTCTTTGTTTTGGGCAAAGATAATATTGCGGAGAAGCGCTACCTGACCTTGGGGCAGAGGGAAGGGGAGTTGTGGGCTGTAGATCGCGGGCTTGTCGCCGGTGAATCTGTAATCGTTAATGGTTTGCAGAGGGTTGTCGCGGGGAAGCCGGTGACGCCGCAAAACACCCCTAGAAACCCCTACGATGTTGAAGCGCCACCAGCCCCTCCCGCTGAGCAAAGTAGTAGTTCTGCGGCGAAATCTGGCTCTACAGACAGTCAAGGGGAGAGAGAACTACCGGTAATTGATGGGGAAGCGGCACCAGCAAGCCCTGAATCTGAGGGGCATGACGATGACTACAAATAGCTGTCGCTGCCCATGATTAGCGCCTTTTGTATCCGGCGGCCACGATTCGCCTTTGTTATTTCCATATTGATCACCCTCGCTGGGATACTCTCCTTGCCACAATTACCGGTGTCGCAATTCCCTGAAATAACGCCACCTACCATCAATGTCGCCGCCACGTTTGCCGGTGCCAGCGCCGAAGTAGTGCGCGATAGTGTGGCTGTGCCGATTGAGTCGCAAGTTAATGGTGTGGAGGGCATGGATTATATGTCTTCCACCAGTGGCAATGATGGCTCCTACAGTCTCACGGTGACATTCAAGCCTGGCTACGACGATGACATCGCCCAGGTTAATGTTCAGAACCGGGTGGAGCAGGCCACTCCCCAGCTACCTGAGGATGTGAAAAGAGATGGGGTGGTAGTTTCCAAGCAGAGCACCACGCTGTTACTAGTAGTCAATTTGTTCTCCCCAGATGAAAAGTTTGATGAATTATTTCTGGCAAATTACGCCGAGATTTATTTAAAAGATGAATTGGCGCGGGTGCTGGGGGTGAGCAGTGTTGTTATTTTTGGCTCGCGCAATTACGCCATGCGCCTCTGGCTCGACCCCAACCGGATGGCCTCGTTAGATGTGACCGCCCAGGATGTTATCTCTGCTGTGCAGGCACAGAACGTAGAGGTAGCTGCCGGTCAGATCGGGGCGCCACCGATCCGCCAAGATCAGCAGTTCCAATACAATATTTTGGTGCAGGGGCGCTTGGTATCTCCCAGCGAATTTGAGGACATCACCATCCGCGCCAAGCCCGATGGCGCCATGGTAAAAGTCAGGGATGTGGCGAGGGTGGAGCTGGGAAGTGAATCTTACTCTTCCTATGGGCAATTGGATAACCAGGCTTCAGCAGTGATAGGGGTGTACCAGCTGCCCGAGGCAAATGCGATCGAAGTGGCCGATGGCATTAAGGCCAAGGTTGCTGAGTTGTCGAAGCGCTTCCCGGATGGGCTGGAAGCGGAGATTCTCTACGACACCACATTATTTGTAGAGGCCTCAATTAAAGAGGTTGTGGAAACACTGATTATTGCCCTGATACTGGTAATACTGGTGGTTTTTTTGTTTCTGCAGGATTGGCGCTCTACGCTGGTACCAGCCATTGCTATTCCCGTATCCCTGATAGGCACCTTTGCCTTAATGCTGGCATTTGGGATGACGATTAACACCATCACATTGTTTGCCTTAATCCTGGCGATCGGCATAGTGGTAGATGATGCGATTATCGTGGTGGAAAACACCCAGCGGTTAATGGCTGATGGCCTCCCGCCAAAGGAAGCCGCGCTGGAATCCATGCGTGAAGTTACCGGCCCCGTTATTGCTACGACCCTTGTTTTGTTTGCAGTTTTTGTCCCGGTAATGTTGATGCCGGGAATTACGGGAAAAATGTATCAGCAGTTTGCTGTCACCATTTCAATGGCGGTGGCCATTTCCTCCCTGAATGCACTTACACTAAGTCCGGCTCTCTGTGCCAGCTTGTTAAAGCCGAGTAAAGACGGGGAAGTTGCCGGTATTAAGGAGACCGGTATTTTTGGTTTCTTTAATAAAGCTCTGCATATTTCTACAGGTTTTTATGTGGGAATGGTGAGGGCTTGTATCAAAATACCGCTTATCGGTATCGCCTCAATTATTCTGATTTTATTATTCTGTTATTTGCTCTTTACCCGAATCCCCACCGGTTTTATTCCCGATGAAGATCAGGGCACGTTTATGTTGCACGTGCAGTTGCCTGATGGATCTTCCCTGGAGCGAACCGGACCCATTGTCAATCAAGTGACCGATGTTCTAATGGAAGAGCCAGGTATGGCTCATGTGGTTGGTGTGCCCGGTTACAACCTGCTTACCAGCAGTGTTTCTTCCAACACGGCAATGATGTTTGCTGTGCTAAAACCCTGGGATGACCGCACGAATAGAGAAGATAGCCAGTTTGCCATTATGGATCGGGTACAGAAAAAATTATCTGCAATTCCCGATGCGCAAGTGCTGCCGTTTGTCATTCCACCACTTCCGGGTATTGGCACTGTTGGTGGATTTGAATTTGTACTCGAAGATCTACAGGGGCGCAGTATTACTGAATTGTCACAGGTCTTGTTTGACCTGCTAGGCAATGCCAATCAGCGCAGTGAAATCTCCCAGGCCTTTACCAGTTTTCAGGCCGCCACACCGCAGCTTGAATTAAAAGTAGATAAAGAGAAATCGCATGTGCTTGGGGTCCCCCTGCCGGATGTGTATTTAACGTTGCAAACCTTTTTGGGGGGCTATTACATCAATGACTTTAACCTATATGGAAAGGTCTTTCGTGTAATCGCTCAGGCCGATGCTCAATTTCGCGATAAAGAGGAAAATCTGGCTGGCTTTTATGTTCGTGCCAATAGTGGCGGTTTGGTACCGCTGACTTCTATCTCAACTATTACCCCGGTGGTCGCGCCACAAACAATAACCCGTTACAACTTATATAACAGCGTCACTATCAATGGATCACCGGCACCAGGGTATTCCAGTGGCCAGGCAATGGATGCTATGGAAGACTTGGCATCAAAGTTGCCAGAAGGTTATGGATACGAGTGGACGGGGATCAGCTTACAGGAGGTGACCGCGGGTAATCTGGCCCCAATCCTGTTCTCTTTGGCCGTTATATTTGTCTACTTGTTTTTGGTCGCCCAATATGAGAGCTGGACTATCCCCTTTGCAGTGATGTTGTGCGTCCCCATTGCGATTGGTGGCGCTATGTTTACGGTATTTATCGCGGGGTCTATCAACAATCTCTATACGCAGATCGGTTTGGTATTGCTGATTGGGATGGCAGCAAAGAGTGCGATTCTGATAGTAGAGTTTGCCTGCGTGGAACGCGATAAGGGTCGGTCTATTGCGGATGCGGCTCTATCGGCTACGCGCCTGCGATTCCGCGCGGTATTAATGACGGCCATGTCCTTTATTTTAGGGGTAATTCCACTACTGGTCGCCACCGGTGCTGGCGCAGTGAGCCGGGTTTCCCTGGGGCTGGTGGTCTTTGGCGGTATGTTGGCTGCGAGTCTCTTCGCCACTTTGCTAGTGCCTGTGTATTACGCCTTGGTGCAAACGGTGCGGGAAAAGCTGAAAGGGGGCTATACCCCCAAAATTGATGAGGATAAGACCGCGAATGGTGGGTCTGAATCCACCTGAGCCAAGCTGTTGATTGTGTGGTAGGGTGGTAAGTCACAAATGGATATTGTGGCATATCGCTCAGTGTTACCGCTGAAAAACGGTATGATGAATGTTATGGAGCCCCCGCAGCGATCGGGGCAGGGCACAGATTTATGCTAGAGATTATTGAACAGAAAATCGTAGGGCAAATTGAGGACTTGGAAGCAAGGGTTCCGGCAGGACCTGACCTGCAAGGCCATGCCGCAGTACTGATTGCCCTGACAGAAGAGCCGGACCCTCAAGTAATTCTAACTAAGCGCTCTGCAAATCTCTCCACACATTCCGGTGAAGTTTCTCTCCCTGGGGGGCGCTGGGATGCCACAGACCCATCGCTTCAATTTACCGCCTTGCGTGAGGCGGAAGAAGAAGTCAGCCTACCTATGGATGACGTGCGCGTACTCGGCCCCCTTTGGCCTCGCACTACCCGCTGGCAAGTACATGTGACTCCTTGGGTAGGGATAATTTCACCGGATATCCAATTGTTCCCAAACCCAGGAGAATTGGATGCGGTATTTCGAGTCCCCCTGTCTTTCTTTCTTGCAGACCCGCGTATTCGCACTGATCGTATTATTATTGATAACCAGGAAATATACCTTCCGGCGTATATGTATGAAAACTATGAAATCTGGGGCTTTACTGCAGGGGTATTAACCGAATTTTTAGTAAAAATATTAGGGGCAACAATAGGGCGCCGCGATGATGTGCCGCTGCGTGCACTTAATTAGCTCAGCTTACTAAATAGGATTTAGTTTTATTTTGGGGGAGGTTCAGGTATTGGCTCACCTAAGTCATCCCAAGCATCGATTAATATTTTCATTATTTTTCCGGCATCAGGGTCGGCGCTGAGGATTGGGAAATCAGGGGCTTCAGGAAGTTTAACTTCTTCTCCTCGTCGACATTCGATTAACCAGTTATTATCGATTTTAACGAGTTTGTCCCGATACTCTCCAACAGCAGAAATGCGATAGCCGGATCGTGTTGCTATGATTTCTACGGTCGTTGCTTTCCCTGAGGCGGATTGCCCATCTTCAGAAATAAAATGTAGGGGGGAGCTTGTAATATGCCGGCTTCCCAACTTGCTGTGAACCGCTGCGTAGCGCTCCAGTTTTTCTCTTCCTCGAATCATAATATTGCCGTGCTCAAATCGGCCATTGGGTGTAAATAATGAAGCCCAGCCTCGGGCATCATTACTGTCGATAGTTAATGTATAACGGGCGAGTAGATCACTAATCGCTAGTCGATCTTTTAGCTGTTGAATCTCATCCATTTCTTCACCTTGACCTTTATCGCCAGTAGCTATTGAAGAGGATAGTTTCTAGTGATGGTTTTTGGGGGGCGCACCTAGGATATTAATTGAGTATTAATCAAAACCTGTTATCTAACCCGGAATCCTGTAAGTAACCTTGAGTGAATTATTAATAAAATCGGGAAGTGTTTGTTTGTGTAAAGTGAAGCAATACCAAGCCCTAAAATCCTTTGTCGTTTGGTGACTATTTCACGGTTTTAGCTAATGGTGGGATTTATTTGAGACGTAAGTACTAGATATACTGTAAGGTTCTTATATCCTTAATTTTTCTTATTATATACGTTATTGGATTGCTTGAATGAGATCTCTCTCTTTTTTCTGTGTGTTGCTGGGAATCGGATTAATCCAGGCTTGTGCAATGTCCACTGTACCTCCTAAGTATCAGGGACAATGGGCTGGAACCGAGGAATCCTGTAACGCTTCTTCATCGGCCGACTCGATGACTCTGGCAGGTAGTCGTATTCAATTTACGGAGTCTTCAGGCCAGTTGATGTCTGCTAGCCAAAGTGATGGCAATCTTCATCTGGTTTTCAATATGCAAGGTGAAGGAGAAGCTTGGAAGTCAGAGGAGGTGTACTCTCTGACATCTGGCGGAAAGGTACTAGTGCGTTATACCCAGGATTCTACGTTTAAGTATTTCCGCTGCAATTGATTGGAATTGAAGGCTGCGGAAAATAGTTGAAAAATAATAAGAAAAAAATCATAGAGCCCTCCACTCCTCAAGCTTACAGTACAGAGTATGAAATCTGAGGGCGTGGAGGCTGGGCTAGCATTGAGAATAGAACTCAGTCGTTTAAATGACTGGAGCTTGCAGCTCTGGTCATTTAAATGTGGATTTGCTTGGTAAAATAACTATTCGGTCCAAGCGTCAATTTTGCCTTGCATTTCTTTGTGAAATGGATAAGCCCCTCCTTGTACCTATTGAGTTAGTAGGCTATCTGTAGCTCCCTGTAAAATGACAGGTTCGTCATTGCTAAAGTTTAAAATGGAAGTCTATTCGGATGGCTGTAAGGTTAGCTTGATGCTTTTAAATAGACGAAGCCTGTTTCTACCATTAATTTTTACTACAGGTTTGTAATTGGGATTTAATAGCCTTAACAAAAGTCTGTACTTTTGTTGGCGGCCTTTTGGAAAACAGATGCATATAATGGATGGGTGCAGCGGCAACAGATGTTATTGGACAAAGTGTGCCGGTATCCACTTTTTTTCGAGCGATAATATCGGGCAACCTGGCAATCCCAATTCCGGCTTCGGTTAACTGTACTATATCGTGTAAGGAGTTACAGCGAACCTTAGGCGTGGCTTTTACCTGAATCCCACTATTCAATTCATACTTTAATGGCATGCCCTGCCAATCATTAGCGATATGCGGCCAATTTTGTAGTTCAGCAAGGTCTGAGGGAATGCCACATAGCTTTTCAATAAGCTGCGGGCTGGCGTAGAGACTTTCTCCTAACAATCCTAACTTTGAAACTTTTGCCGATTGAAGTGCAAGACTGCCTACGCGAATGGCCAGGTCTACCTGCGATTCAATCAAATCCATGGGGGAGTCATTGGCTAACAGCCTGATTCTCAGTTGCGGGTGCTGCTCGGCCAGCTTAATGATTGCAGGAATAATTACTGGTTCGCACAGTGCGTGAGGTGCTGTTACCGATAGGGAGCCCGCCAATTTGTCACCGCTATTCCTAAGCCCCGCTATTGCTGAGTTATAAATATCTTTGATCTCCCGGCAATGGGCGTAAAACTCTGAGCCGGCCTCGGTGAGAGATAGGGAGCGGGTACTGCGGTAAAGCAAGCGGGTGCCGATATCAGACTCCAGCCGGGTAACTGCTTGGCTTACTGCCGATTTGGTGCGCTCTAGTCGGTCGGCTGCCAGTGTGAAGCTGCGCGCCTCTACAACGGCTAGGAATACCTGCATATCCTCCAGGCTTGGCTTCATTGTTTAATTTTCCTAAACACTAATATCAATTAATGGATATTTATCACAACCATGGGCATGGGGCAATCTATAGGCACAAGGTCGTTACCTATTACAGAAGAGGATTTTGATATGAGCGACACTCTGATTGAGAAAACAAAAGCTGCCAGTGAACAGTGGAAGTCTTACTTCAATAGTGGCAATGCAGCTGGGTGTGCATCCATGTATGAAGAGCAGGCTCAGATGACTGCCAAACCCTTTGGCCAGTTCGAAGGTCGAAAGAATATACAAGCTTTCTGGCAAAATCTGGTAGATCAGGGTTTTGCAGATGTGACCTATATTGGCGCAAAAATTGAAGTAGTGGATGAAGTCTCAACTGTACTCTCAAGTAATTGGAAAATGAACAACGCAGAAGGTGTTATTACTCGTGAGCTTTGGGTCCTACAGGGGGACGGTACTATGCTACTGCGTGATGACCAGTTCGAAGCTATAAATCCTAGCGAAAAGTAAGGGTGCTAGCCGTGAGTGAATTTTGGAATATCTTTACCCGTGAGAAAACGGACGAGCAATATAACCCTACTTTGTGGACCTGCCGCCTTCCAACCGATCTGCTGCTGCCTTCTCATGCTGAGTTTACGGGCAGTCGTAGCTCGGCATATCGCAACGGGATTAAGGACGGTTTGCAAACTGTCAATTTTGGGGAAGGTGATTTAGCTGGCTCGATGGATGTTTTCAGGTCAGACGAAGTTGCTGAGGATGCACCGGTCGTAATTTATATTCACGGTGGCTGGTGGCAGTGGTTTTCAAAAGAGCAGTTTTCTTTTCTGGCCGAGCCTTTTAATGAAGAGGGATTTGCGGTCTATATGCCGGGTTACCGTATGGCCCCGGATTGGGAAAATGGTACTCCAATGGAGTCTATTGTCTTACAGATGCAGTGGGCAATGGCGAGCGTGCTGAATGAGGCCGAGGAAAAAGGAGCTCCATCTGTCTACATTGTGGGGCATTCGGCAGGTGGCCAACTGGCAGCACTGTTGCATCAAACGGATTGGAGTAAATTTGGCGTACCGGCATCTGCTCAAAGTAAGTTTAAAGGTGCATTTTCCCTGGCGGGGCTATTTGACATTCGCCCACTGGTCAATAGTTTTGTCAATGACGCCATCAATATGTCGATGGAATCCGCCGAAAAAGTAAGCCCCCAGCTGGTAGAGCCTGGTATTGACACAACTGAATGCCCGCTACATTTAATTGTGCCTGAATTTGATACGCCAGAATTTTTTCGGCAGACCAAAGAGTATCAGGAGAAAATGCTTAAAATGGGTAACCCCTGTTATTTCAAATTAGCGAATAACCGGGATCACCTTGACCTGATAGAAAAGTTGGTAGATGACCGTGACGAAGTTTTAACTTATATGCTGGAGCATATGAAAGACTAACAACGATTTATTGCTTTGTGTCTTAGGCAGGTCTGCAATGATGTTTTGTGCTTTGGTGACTTAAGCTGTAGCGTTGACGAAATCATCAGTGTCACGGCCTGCCAGAGGGGGAGGATAGGTGCTTCAAGGTATTACTTTGAGACTGCGCTTTAGAGGCAAGCGTCTATATAAGTTCTATTGACGAATTATAATGGGCGCCTGTTTTCTCCTCCTGGATAGATTATGCCGAGACCCAAATCCACTGTCTCTTTGGATGAGGTGCACTGGGGTGCACTCAAAACCCTCTTCCCTTACCTATTGGAATTCCGCCGCGCCGTAGTCTTGGCGATCCTCTGCCTGATTGGCGCCAAGGTTGCGGGTGTTACCCTGCCATTTTTGCTCAAACATATTGTCGATGACCTGGATAGTGTTGGGGGCATGGCCCAGGCAGTGGCATTACCTTTGGGGCTGCTGTTGGCCTATGGGGCTGTGCGCCTTTCTAGCACTCTGTTTGGCGAACTGCGAGACACGATTTTTGGCCGTGTCACTGAGCGGGCCCAGCGGCGGATCGGGCTTGAAGTGTTCCAGCATTTGCACAAGCTGGACCTGGATTTTCACCTGAACCGCCGTACCGGTGGGCTCTCGCGGGATATTGAGCGGGGCAATAGCGGCATCGGGTTCCTGATGCGGTTTATGGTCTTCAATATCGTACCCACGCTGGTAGAAATAGCTATGGTGGCGGGATTGCTCTGGTGGAATTACAGCGGGTTATTTGCGCTATTAGTGCTGGCCGCAGTGATTATTTATATCGGCTTTTCAGTGGTAGCTACTGAATGGCGTACGCGCTTTGTCAGGGAGTTGAATGAGGCGGAGTCACAGGCCAGCAGCCGTGCAGTTGATAGTCTGCTCAACTATGAGACGGTTAAGTACTTTGCCAATGAGCGACATGAATCCGGTCACTATGACCGGGAGCTGGCCAGTTGGGAGAAGGCCCGGCGTAAGAACAGGCTGTCCCTGTTTGGCCTAAATAGTGGCCAGGCGCTGATTATTGCCAGCGCAATGTGTGCAGCAATGGTTCTTGCCGCGGTAGGAGTCACCAAAGGCACTATGACCATCGGTGACTTCGTATTGGTGAATGCCTTTATGATGCAGATCTTTATACCGCTAAATTTCCTCGGCTTTGTGTACCGGGAGATGAAAGGGGCACTGGCAAATATTGAGAAGATGTTCTCTTTACTGGCGGTAAAACCTGCTGTGGAAGATCTTCCCCAGGCGGCTCCCCTCACTGTGATGGAGGGCCGAATTGAGTTTGATAACGTCCAGTTTGGCTATAAAGATAATCGCCAGATCCTCAAAGGTATCAGCTTTGCTGTGGAACCACGGCAAAAAGTGGCAATTGTTGGCGCTAGCGGTGCAGGTAAGTCCACCCTCTTTAAGCTCCTGTTTCGTTTTTATGACGCTAACAGCGGTTCCATTTCCATTGATGGCCAGGATATTCGCAGTGTTTCCCAGGAGTCGCTGCGCAGGGCTATTGGTGTTGTGCCTCAGGATGCAGTGTTGTTCAACCAGTCGATCCGGGAGAACGTGCGTTACGGACGTGTAGATGCCTCAGATACTGAGGTGGATGAGGCGATCCGTCACGCTCAGCTGGAAGGCTTTGTTCAGCAGCTGCCAGAGGGAGCCGATACCCTGGTGGGGGAGCGGGGGCTCAAATTGTCCGGAGGGGAAAAGCAGCGGGTTGCTATCGCTCGGGCCCTGTTGAAAAAGCCTCCGATTATGATCTTTGACGAAGCGACCTCATCTCTCGACAGCCACTCTGAGCAGGGCATAGTGGCATCTCTGCAGGATATTGCCCGCGAGCAGACATCATTAGTGATCGCTCACCGCCTCTCCACAATTGTGGATGCGGACTGCATTCTGGTAATGGATCAGGGCGGAATAGTCGAGCAGGGAGCCCACCGGGAATTGATGCAGGCTGATGGACACTACGCGGCCCTCTGGCGTATGCAGCAACAGGAGCGTGGAACTGAGACCCAGGCGGCCGAGGTGCCTACGCCATGACGGTTGATAAATCCCTACAGCCAGACTAATGTGGCGCCGATACAAAAAAATGATAGGCAGAGCGATATGACCATTCCTTTTCAGGCTACCAAGATAGCGGCAGCAGTGTTGGCACTGGCCCTTGTTGGCGCTTGTTCCAAAAAAGAGCAGCAGCCCGAAGAAGTTGCCAAAGCGGAAGCTGAGGCTCAGATTGTAGAGTCCAAGACTGTACCTGTGCCCTCAGGCCAAAAGGTAGAAGATGCGGATAAGCGTTTTGATATCTATGTACCGGTTGAGCTCACTGCAAATCTAAGCGGTCTCTCCGACAACCAGCGCAAAATGATTGGCCTGCTGATTGATGCCAGCCAGATTATGGATCGCTTGTTCTGGTTGCAATCCTACGGCCCAGCTGAGGAATTGCTGCCGGATATTGAAGACAACCGCGCTCGTAAGTTTGCCGATATCAACTATGGCCCCTGGGACCGTCTTAACGACAATAAGCCGTTTATTGTTGGTTATGGAGATAAGCCCCTGGGTGCTAACTTCTACCCAGCGGATATGACCCGCGAAGAGTTCGAGAAATGGGACCAGGCAGGAAAAGACGGCTTGTACTCGCTGGTACGCCGCAATGAGTCTGGCAGTCTCGAACTGGTGCCTTACAACGAAGCCTACAATGCGGACCTGAATAAGGCGGCCAGCATTCTGCGCCAGGCAGCTGAATTGGCTGAGAGCAAGGAATTTGCTAACTACCTCACCATGCGTGCCGATGCACTTCTCTCCGATAATTTCCGCCCCAGTGATATGGCCTGGATGGATATGAAGGAGAATGATATCGATGTGGTTATTGGTCCTATTGAAAACTATGAAGACCAGCTGTTTGCCTATCGTACCGCTTATGAGTCCTACGTCCTGCTGAAAGACAAAGAGTGGAGTAAAAAACTGGCCAAGTTTGCCGCTCTGCTGCCCGAGCTGCAGAAGGGTTTGCCGGTTGAGGAAAAATACAAATCTGAAGAGCCCGGTACTGATTCAGACTTGAATGCCTACGATGTACTCTTCTACGCCGGCCACAGTAATGCTGGCTCCAAGACTATCGCCATTAACCTTCCCAATGATGAGGAAGTACAGCTGGCCAAAGGCACTCGACGTTTGCAGCTGAAGAATGCAATGCAGGCCAAGTTTGACAAGATCCTGGTGCCGATCAGCGATGTATTGATCGCAGAAGATCAGCGCAAGAATATTACCTTCCCGGCTTTCTTTGCCAACACCATGTTCCACGAAGTGGCCCACGGTTTGGGAATTAAAAAGACCGTAGAAGGCGGCAATAATGTTCGCCAGGCTTTGAAGGAAACCTCCTCCGCCCTGGAAGAAGGTAAGGCTGATATCCTCGGTCTGTACATGGTTACCCGCTTGCATGAAAAAGGTGAGTTGGAAGAGGGCCAGTTGATGGATAACTATGTCACCTTCTTGGCGGGTATCTTCCGCAGCGTACGTTTTGGTGCGGCCAGTGCCCACGGTAAAGCCAACATGATGCGCTTTAACTACTTTAAGGAGCAGGGTGCCTTCACTCGCGATCCCAAGACTGGTCAATACAGTGTTGATTTTGAAAAGATGCAACAGGCGATGACCAACTTGTCTCGTTTAATCATTACTATTCAGGGTGATGGCGATTACGAGAAAGCCAAATCATTGCTGGAGACCAAAGGCGTAATTGGCCCTGAACTGCAGGCTGATTTGGATCGCCTGGCCGAGGCCAATATTCCGGTTGACGTTACCTTTATTCAGGGTAAAGAAGTACTCGGTTTGAAGTAATTTTCTTACCTTTTGTTTAAAAAACCCGGCACCCGCCGGGTTTTTTTGTGCCCCTAAACTTTATCCCCGCACGATTTGTAATTTTCCCCGCTGATTGCAGCTTAGTACTTTAAGTACTTTTTCTTATGGCGGAATTAATAGTCACGTCCAAACTAAGGAGGCGGTCTGTATCCCGGGCAAGGAAATCCAACTCTTATACACAATTGATAGAGGTTTTACATGGATATTAAACAGTCAGTTATTAAGTCATTAATATTAGGCGTAATGGGGCTATTTACAGCGTCATACTCTTTTGTAGCTTCAGCTCAGGTATCCTGTGGTGATGTTATTACAACCGCCGAAGTGCTTACACAGGATTTATCCTGTGACCTTACTGCTGCTGAGCCAGATGCCCTTACGATAGTTGGTCCTGAAGGTAGTTTGAGTATGGGAGATTTTTCTGTGACCTGTGATACAGGTGCGGGATTTGGCGGTGCTGGAATACGTATCCTGGGCCAAGGTGCGGTGTTGACTGGCGGCACCATTAATGAATGTTTTGACAATATTTTTATAGGCGGTGTGGGTTATCACACGGTGGTCGGAACTGAGCTAGTTGGTAGTGTTGACGATGGTATTGATATTGACAGTATCTTTAACAATATTAGTGGATGCATAATCACTGATAGTGGTCGAGTAGGTGTTGATATGGATGATGATTTTAATACTCTCTCTTCTTGTGTTGTATCGCTCAGTGTCTCTGATGGAATTCAGGTAGATGATAGCTTTTCAAATGTGTTCAATAATATATCTACATCCAATGGTGGAGCAGGAATTCTAATCGAGGGCTCATCCAGTAATATAATCTCCCAAAATTTAATAGCAAGTAATGATGGTGGAGGTATCGTTTTGGAATTCACGAGTTCGACTAATAATGTCATAACTGGAAATTTCTCTGAACTTAATCTTTCCTTTGATTTATATGATACGGTTGACCCCGATTGTAGTGGCACCAACACTTGGTACGCTAATGTTGCCATTACTAAAAGTCCAAGCTGCCTGGATTGAATTTTTTGGCGATTTGCGAAACTTACTAAAAAGGGAGAAGGAAAGAATACGCCGCGCTCGGGACCCTATGAGGCATGGATGCCGATTAGGAGCTTACAGAGATGTATTCACTGTGTGTCTCGAGTGCGGTGTATTCTTTCCTTCCACCCCAGTAGTAAGCTGTGTCTCTTAGGCGATTCAATTGAATAGTGAGAGTTAGCCTAAACTTGAGTCGCCTTTTGGTTTTCTTTAAGTTTGTGAGGCGATTCAAAAAATAGCTGTTTGTGATGAGGCATTGATGGCTATGAACCGTAGTGTTGTTAATGCACAATAAATTTGATGCTATATTCTAATTGTTTGGCGGTTAAGCGGTATAATTGAAGCTCCCAATTGATCAATATAATTCAACTATAACAATGGATTGATTATGTCTCGTGTTCTGTACTCGGGTACTAAAAATGCATCCACTTGGGCCTTTAGGGCTTGGTTGGCATTGCGTGAACAGGAAGTTCAATTTGAGGAAGTGGTTGTAGATATTCGCCGGCCACAGCGATTCCAGAATTTACAGCGTATAGGAGAGCTATCCCCTGCGAGATCAGTACCCGTACTGGAAGAGGGGGAGATGATTATTTTTGATTCCTTGGCCATTATGGAATATGCCAATGATATTGGTTCTGGTGAACTGTTACCTCAAGATCCATTGATGCGGGCCCGAGCCCGGGCCATGCTTAGCTGGCAACATTCTGGGTTGTCCGGGTTGTGTCCACGTCTTTCCTTTGAAAGTGCATTTTATCCAGATAAACGTCTAATGACCCCTGAAGAAGAGATGGATGCGGAGCGCTTATTTGCCGCTTGGGAAGGAGAGCTTGAGCAAAATGGTGGCCCTTACTTGATGGGTGCTTTGTCCCTGGCAGATTTAGCCTTTGTGCCAACCGTGATAAGAATTTTCTCCCACGCCCCAAATTTGCAGCCCTGGCCGCTTACTAAACAGTGGATAGACCGGTTGCTGGCGCGTGACAGCGTAAAAGAGTGGATGTCAGAGGCCACTGAACCGCCGCCGGTAGTACTGTCGGATTATCGGTAGGGACTAACTTCCGCAGAGATCAGGATTTTTTAGTGACTAAACCCGTTAGGTGAAGCTGTACCAGCTTCACCTTTTTTACTATTAGTGGCGTAAATTAATCGGAAAAAGAAGCAGGGTACGTATTTTTTATCGTAAGAAAGTTTCAAGCGCAATCACTGGCTAATAGTGATGCCAATGAGGTCTAAACTGTGCTGGGTTAACCAGTGCGCCAGTTGATGTTTGAGGCGATCAATTTATCAAATATTAAGGATAATATTTAGATCAATGAAAAGATTAGCCTTTAGTCTATGTTTCTTGTTGAGTGGTGGAGTGCAGGCATCATGCCACTTGGAAGAATATGAACGCTTTATCAATACTCAAAGCCTGGTAATGCTTGAAGCATCCGTGAAGCTATTTGAGGAGGATAAGGAGAAATTTAAAATTATTAAGCCGTTTGTAAAATTGGAAGTTCGCAATAACAAGCTTAAGGTTTATGTGGCGAAGAAATTGAGTGAGGAGGAATCCTCCGTTCTTAACTTTGAAGGCCCTATTGCGAATTATGTTCCCAGCGTATCCGTGCAAATTATGCCGGATGGCTCCATACGGGATAAAGTTGATTTGGCGATGTCTGATGATGTTTTTTATCGCACAGAGAAAACGGCCATGGCACCACTGCAAAGCTTATATATGTTTAACGAGGGAATGAATGCAGCGGAAAAGAGAAAATTCACACGTGCAAGAAACTCCCTGAGTAAGCATATGGAGACCATTGAACAATTTTCATATATGAAAAGAGCCTTCACAATGCGTCTTGAAAATGTTTGTCCGGTAAATAGCTAAACACCTAGACGTTCATGCTACTGTTTGAAATAAAAACTATAGCTTTGTTCCTGGCTACGGCGCTTGCAGAGATAATAGGCTGCTACACGGCTTACTTGTGGTTAAAGCAGGACAAGAGTATTTGGCTTCTAGTACCTGGCGGTATAAGTTTGGCGATATTTGCTTGGTTATTGACGTTGCATCCGGCTCCAGCGGGCCGGGTGTATGCCGCCTATGGGGGAATTTATATTTTTTCCTCAATAATGTGGTTATGGCTGGTTAACGGTGTTAAACCCACTGTTTGGGATGTGAGTGGTGCCGCTGTAGCAATGCTGGGTATGGCTATCATTATGTTTTCACCGAGGCAGATGATCAATTAGATTTGATAAATCTATGCGCTTATTTAAGGGTGACTTTGTGATTTATCCTTAAAGCTGAGAAACTCTTGGATCGCGTAAATATCTTACAGTTTATTAAGCCAGCTGATAATTGCTTCGTGTTCAATATTTCCAATGGTCGATATGCTTGGGTGGCTTCTATTGGGAATTTTCACCAAATTAATATTTGATTGATCTAAAGCTATATAATTACCATAGGGTGCAATTAGATCCGAGGGGGAAGATATTAGCAGTATGGGGAGCTTGGAAGAATAGAGAAGGGGAAGTATATTGGTATCACTCGGTTCAATACCAGACTGCTCCAGAGCCAGATTTGCTCCTTTTCGAATTTTATTTTCGGGTATAACCCGGCTAAGTATGGGATGATTGAGCCTACCGTAGTTATACACGGCTTGATCAAAAGGGACCATTGGGGCAAGTAAAATAATTCCATTTAAGTCAGATCTCATGGCTGAGATATAGAGAGCCGTTAAGGCTCCCATAGAGTTTCCTACGATATATAAGGGCTTGTCCTTGATGTCCCCTTTACTGATGAGTGCATCAATAAGTTTATTGATGATTTCACTATCTCCTACACCATATTTTTTGGTGCTATTCGATTCCCCGTGACCAAGGAGGTCCGGAGCTACAACTTGAAATCCAAGAAAGCGAAAGTATTGAGCAGAAAATAACATGAACTCTTTTGATGATCGGAACCCATGTAATAAAATCACTGTTCCAGAATATTTTTCTTTCAGTGCATCTTTTGGTAAATCAAGTTTAACGGTGCTTTCTTTGCCGTCGGTGTCATATTTGACTGAGTAATGAATGCCGTCTTTAGATGAAGCAGGAGCGTGATAATACCTGATGTATTCTTTGCTTTTTTCTATATCATAGCTGCCTTTTTTAAACCCTAAGTCTTTAATTTGTTCTTGGGTTATTGTCTCATTGAAAGGAAAGCTTTCAGATTTTTCAATAAGTTTGGCAATTCTCTGAGAGAAGCTAGACATGCTAAAGCATGTGCTAATGACAGCAAATATCGTATTTAGTTTAATTGCATTTTTCACTGGCCGTTGATATCCAATGGACCTAATCGTATAGAGAAGGATATCTTGTTGCGATTAGGTTTGGCTGGAATTGGTGCCAATATAGCCAGTTCCTGAAAATGGTAACTTATTTAGAGAGGCTAGGCGAAATCCCTCTAATGCTGGCAGGAGAGAACACCTTGTTTCTTTAGAGCTTGTTCGATCGTGCCAAATAAATGCTCGCCGAGTGTACTTTTTGTCTTAAATCAACAAGAGTGACGGCAAAATCAAAATTTGAGAAATTAGATTTTAATCTCTGTGGGCTGCGTGATACTTTATGCGCCGCTATAGCTACATAGATACGGTTGCTGTATTTATGTACAGTATTGGGTTGTATAAGGCAAGAGATGAATATTTCCCTAGAGGTTGTGCAAGAACTGGCCCCAGACCAGGCTTCTTTAAACGCAGCCAAAAAACTGTTGAAGCCGGCTAAATGGCCTTTGCGCGGTAAAGCGGCTTCCGTAAATTGTATATGGGGGCAATGCCAAGGGTCGGGGGCCAATCCCTATTACACCATGGCAGATACAGTAGATCACGGTTACAAGTGTACCTGCCCCTCACGTAAGTTTCCCTGCAAGCATGTTCTAGCCCTTTTGTGGCAATTCGCCGATGGGCCGGATGACTTTATTGAGGCTGAGACACCGGAGTGGGTAGTAGAGTGGTTGGGGCGGCGGCGTAAGAGTAAACCTGAAGCCCAAGCTGAGACAAAAGCTTCTACCAGTAAAAACATTCACGGTATTTCTGAGGAAACCTCGGAAAGTAAAGAGGCGCAGAAAAAAAAGGAAGCGGCCAGGGCTAAGCGGGCAGCGCAGACACGCGCTAAAACCAACAAGAGTATCGCCACCGGGCTAGGTGAATTCCAGCAGTGGGTTGAGGATCAATTGCGTACTGGCATGGTGGGATTTCTCAAGGAACTTCGCCAGCGCTGCCGCTATATCTCTGCGCGCTTAGTGGACGCCAAAGCTGCCGGCCTGGCATCCAGGGTTGATGAGCTTCCAGCCAAGGCCCTGGGGCTTGCACCACAAAAACAGGCGGAAGTGGTATTCAAGGAGTTGGGGCAATTAATGTTGCTCAGCAGTGCTTGGCTCACCAATGAGGAAGATGTGGATGCTCGCAGGGCCATTGCCGTTGCCGAGAATCGTGACCAGGTCTTGGAAAACCCTGCCAGCCCCCGACAAAGGGGGATTTGGCAGAATGTTGGAGAAAAAGTGAGCACCCGTCGCGATGGTTTGGTGAGCCACGCTTCCTGGTTGCTCAAGCTTGATAGTGACACCCCAGTATTTGCCCTGTTGTTGGATCACTATCCGGCTTCTGCGGGGCGCAGGGAGGTGGGCATTGGTATCGGCGCCAGTGTAGAAGGGGAGTTGGTTTATTATCCCGGTCGCATGCCTCTGAGAGCTTTCCCTGTGGAGTTTAAAGTGGTGCAGGATGGTGTGAATCAGAGATGGCCAGCCCAGCAAGAGAGCGTGTTCTCCCACTACCAAAAGCAGTTGTCTCAGCAACCCTGGATAGAACAGGTACCGCACCTTCTTGAAGGGGGGCGTCTACTGCGATGTGCCAACGGCAATTATTGGTGGCGCTGCTCGACTGGGCAGCAAACGCTACCGCTCAACAATGAACAGATTCCCTCTCTACTACTGGGTTCAAAATTACAGGCGGCGTTTATTTTGTGGGATGGAAGTAGTGCTGAACTGCACAGCGCGCGGACAGATGAGTGGGGGACAATCGCATGTTGACGCCTGAGAAAATCCAGGAAGAGCAGTTGTTGGTAGAGCGCCTACAGCAGCGTTGGATGGTGGGCAGTGATTTGCCCTTAGAGCTCGACGCCCTACCTGAGTCCTGGCGTCCATTGTTTGAAGGTTTGGAAGAGGAGCGCATGGCATCAGCGGCAGTAGCGCTTGTCAGCCAGCACCAAAGCGCACTCTATCAGCCTCAGGCGCCGGGGGAGTTACGCGAATTTCCCTTGTTGCCCGAGTTGAATAAGCCCGTGCTTCCCTACCCAATGCGGGCCCATTTTCGACGGGTCACTGAAAGCGTTCAGTCCCGCTCTGTGGAGCAAACCGGGTTGCTCCTGAAGTTGCTGTTACAGCGGGGCTATATTGCTCATCCTGCGGACTGGCTTCCCTCAAGTAATGATGAAGGCTTGCCGGAAGTCTATTTACCCTGGTCACAATGGGCCGCGAATGAGCGGGGTAGTATTGATGATTCTGAAGCGTTAACTGAGGAAAACTGGGATGATTGGTATCCCTCCAGTCGCCTGGCAAAGCTCAGGGAGTTGCGCTTCAGTAACCCCGCCGCCGCTTTGAATTTGATCCAGACCTGCGCCGGGCGCGAACCCGCTGATAAGCGTTTAAGGATCGTGCGAGTTCTTGCTATCCGGCTGAGTGAGTCCGATGGGGAATATTTACAGTCCCTGCTTAAAGATCGTTCACAAAAGGTGGCGCGTCTTGCCAATCAGTATTTATCTCGATTGGGATTGTCATCGGAACTTGAATCTAATACTCAGGAAGAGTCTTCTGCGCAGGAATTGGCTGAGTTTTACGAATTACAAAAAGTGGGCTTGGTAAAGAAGCAGTTGCAACTATTGCCCCGTAAGCTCAAGAGCAAAAAACAGCAAGCCATTCGCTCGGAATTTTTGCAGAAGGTATCTCTGCAAAGCCTTGCGGAAGCACTGGATATCAGCGTGACTGACTTAGCTGGGGCTTGGCAGCTCGATAAAAATCGTGATTATGACAACCAACGTTTTGTTACCAATGCGGTAAATACTTTGCCAGATAAGGCTATTGCCCTGCTGGTCACCAATATTGAGAGCTACCTGGATACCGGTGAGGCCGGTATGTCTCTCTTACATAGTTTATTGCCGCGCCTGGAACAGTCCCGCCGTGCCGAATTGATGTTTGGACTTTTGCGCAATAAAAAGGCCAAAGTGGATTTTCAGGATTTACTCAAGTTTTTGCCCGAACCGTTAACGGAGCTTTCCTGGGATGATTTGAAAAAAACGTCGCCCTGGAAGGCGCTGTTAAAGCTCGTTGTTGAGGAGTTAAGTGAGAGTGGTTATTTGCAGTCTATTTATCTCCAGCGGGAGTTGACTGCACTGGGCTTGATGTTACCCAGAGAGACCGCTCGGCAGTTACTGGAAGCGCTTTTTGAGCAGGGTGTGCTACGGGCAGACCCCGCAACTGACTGTCTTCGATTTAATAGCGAGCTTGCCGGCGTGGATGGCCTTTAGTCCATACACACCCAACACAGATTTAATTTTAAGACCGATCGTTGCCCGGCAAAATTCATAAAATAAGCAGTGAATTTCCGGGCAGGTAAAACAAAAGGATTCCCCATGAGTGACGTACTTCGTCAACCCGCTGAAATTACCTACCAATCAGAACTGGATGCCTTAAAAGCAGAAGACACCGGAAAAAAACCAGAGAATTGGAGTCTGTCTCCGCAGGCAGTCGTGAAATACTTGATGGGCGGCACAACGGCTGAAGGTGCTGAGATAAGTGCAAAATATATCGGCAACCGCCGCCTGATTGAAACTGCTGTTGCCACCCTCGCCACCGATCGAGCACTGCTGTTACTCGGTGTGCCGGGCACGGCAAAGTCCTGGGTATCTGAACACTTGTCTGCGGCGATCTGTGGCAACAGTACCCGTGTGATCCAGTGTACGGCGGGCACCGACGAAAACCAGATTCGCTATGGCTGGAACTACGCTCAGCTACTGGCAAAGGGCCCCAGCAAAGAAGCCCTGGTGCCAACGCCTTTATATCGCGCTATGGAGCAGGGTACCTTGTGTCGCTTGGAAGAGCTGACTCGTATGGGTTCTGATGTTCAGGATACATTGATTACCGTGCTGTCAGAGAAAATGCTGCCGATCCCCGAGTTGAATGATGCGGTTTATGCGCAGCGCGGTTTTAATGTAATTGCTACAGCCAATAATCGCGATAAGGGCGTTAATGAATTGTCCTCCGCGTTAAAGCGTCGTTTCAATGTTGTGGTATTGCCGCTGCCCGATGATATGAATGAAGAGGTCAGTATTATTTCTCGCCGCGTGGCAGAAATGGGTGAGAGCCTGGAGTTGCCAGTGCCGGCAAACGCGGGCGAAGAGATCGAGAAAATAGTGACCATTTTCCGCGAGCTACGCGGCGGTGAAACACTGGATGGAAAAATAACCCTGAAAACACCGTCCGGTAACTTGTCTACGGCTGAGGCAATTGCGGTAATGGTGGGTGGATTGAGCCAGGCGAACTGGTTTGGCGATGGTAAATTCAGTGCAGAAGAGCTTTCCAGTAATTTGGTGGGTGCCATTGTCAAAGATCCAGTGCAGGATAAAGCTGTATTGGAAGAGTACTTGGAAACGGTCCTGAAAAAGCGCCGAGACTTTGCCGGTTACTACCACACCATGAACGAAGTACTGTAAGGGATATCCCGTGTCCAAGGTGGATTGTCATTATTTTGGTATTCGGCACCACGGGCCCGGTTCTGCGCGGCGCCTTGTCGCCGCGTTGGATCAGCTGAAGCCAAAAAAAGTATTGATAGAGGGCCCCGCTGATTGCAGTGAATTACTGCCTCTGCTGGCTAGCGCACAGATGCAGCCGCCGGTAGCGCTACTCGGCTATGCTGCAGAGTCGCCCGGCTCCAGCCTTTACTACCCGTTTGTGGAATACTCCCCTGAGTACCAGGCCTGCCTATGGGCTGTACAACAGGGGGTAGAAGTTAAATTCATTGATTTGCCCATTAATATCCAGCTGGCGCAGTTACTCCAATCTGAAGCCCAGGACCCTGAAGCGGAGCAAAACGGCGGAGAGTCTGATTCCCCTGCGGTGGCAGGCGAGCCAGAGCCACCATCTGATACCTCTGATCCTATCGGCCTTTTGGCGAAGCTGGCGGGTTATGAAGATGGTGAGGCCTGGTGGAATGACCTGATCGAGCAGAATAACGATGACAGTGCGGAGATATTTGCCCGGGTAGAGTCGGCGATGACCGTGCTGCGCGGAGAAATAACTGAAACCGCGCCGTTATCGCAAAGGGATTTACTGCGCGAAGCCTATATGCGCCTGGAAATTGCCAAAGAAAAGAAAGGGGTGGAAGGTGAGGTTGCTGTAGTCTGTGGGGCCTGGCACTTACCGGCATTTCGTGAAAAGCACACAGCAAAAGATGACCGCGCACTGATTAAACAGCTGCCGGCGAAATTGCCCAAGAGCAAAGTGAAAACCACCTGGATTCCCTGGACATCGCCGCGATTGGCGATGGCCTCCGGTTACGGGGCTGGGGTTGCTGCACCTATGTGGTATCAGCATATTTGGCGCGAGGGCACCGGCGAGCAGTGGCTGGAGCTTTGGTTTGGGCGGCTGGTGCGCGCATTGCGCGAAAGTGGACAAGTGGTCTCTACGGCTTCGGTTATTGAAGCCGTGCGTCTGAGTCGCAGTTTGGCAGCCGTTAGAAATCGTCCAGCTCCGGGGTTTGAAGAAATTATTGAAGCCGCTGTGGCCTGCCTCTGTTTTGGCGAGCGCCTTATTTGGCAGCAGGTAGAAAGAGAGTTGCTTCTGGGGGAGCAAGTTGGGGCTATCCCCGAGGATGCCCCACTGGTGCCCCTGCTGGAGGATCTACAGCGCTGGCAGAAAAAGACCAAGCTAAAGCCCACCGCTCTGGATAAAGAAGTTTCCCTGGATTTACGCAGTGATATCGGCCTGAATAAATCTACGTTACTGCACCGTCTTGCTGTGCTGGAAGTGCCTTGGGGTAAACCCTCCCATACCGGAAAAAGTCGCGGTACTTTTCGGGAAAACTGGGTGCTCAGCTGGCAGCCGGAGTATGCGGTAAAATTGGTGGAAAACTTAGTTTACGGTTCCACCATTGAGCAAGCGGCTAACAATAAACTTATCGAGGCGATCTCGGCTGAGAGTCATTTGGGCAAGTTAGCAGAAGTGGTTTTGCTGTCCCTCGAATCTCAGTTGCACCGGGCTTCTGAAGCGGGCCTGAAGCGATTGGCCGAGAGAGCGGCTTTGGCCAGTGACGGTATCGAGCTTCTCGACAGCTTGCCGGCGTTAATTCAGGTACAGCGCTATGGTACCGCGCGAGAATTAGCATTGGAGCAAGTTGCCGGCCTGGTAGAACGCTTAGCCATGCAATCTGCCCTGGCCCTGCCGTACGCCTGTCGCAATCTTAACGATGAAGAGTCCCTACGGCTGCGAAACAGTATTCACAGCGCTCATCAGGCACTGCAATTGGCAGAGTTGGGTGATGAAATCATGGAGGACTGGTGGCAAGCCTTCGAGCAACTGGTAGACAGCTCTCTTTCCAGTTTACAGGTCAGCGGCCTTTGTGCGCGTCTTTTGTATCAAGCTGAAAGATTTGATGGATATCGCTTACAGCAATTGCTGGAAAAATCCCTGTCTCCAGCGGTAGCTGCCGCCGATGCAGCACGATTTTTTGAGGGCTTTTTTGCCGAAGCGGTTGAGCGCCTGCTGTACGACCCGGTATTGATGGGAGCGGTACAGCGCTGGTTGCTGCATCTGGACGAAGAAGTATTTATCGAGTACTTGCCCTTGTTCCGGCGCGTATTTTCCAGTCTCGATGCGATGGAGCGTCGGCGCATGATGGAGCTGGTACTCGGTGCCCGGTCTAATCCCTCGGTATCCAAAGCCATTAATCCCGAAGTTTTGCCGCTGTGGTCAGAGCATCTATTGCGTATCGGCAAATTAATCCACAAGGACAAGACATGGGCGCAGTAAACGAAGTGTCTGAAGAGCAACAACCCGATGAGATAACGGTCGATAAAGACCAGCAAAAGGAACGCCGTTGGCGCTTGGTGCTAGGGGCTGATGAAGGTGAGTCCGGGCTTTCTGAGCGGGATATGCGTTTGTCCCAAGCGTTAAGTGCGCTTTATGGCAGCGGGGACTCAGAGTCTGGTAAAAAAGGTCGAGGCGGGTTGTCCCGCTCGTCTCCGCAAGTATCCCGTTGGCTGGGCGATATCCGCGAGTTCTTTCCGACTTCTGTAGTACAAGTTGTCCAGCGCGATGCGTTTGAACGCCTTGGCCTCAAGCAGATGCTCATGGAGCCCGAGTTTTTGTCAGCGATTGAAGCGGATGTTCACCTGGTCGCAGACTTGGTTAGTCTTCGTTCAGTGATGCCCGAGAAGACTATTGAGACTGCTCGCCAGGTCATCAAGAAAGTGGTCGATGAGCTGATGGAGCGTTTGGAGCGAAAGACCACAGAAGCGGTTAGGGGAGCTGTCAATAAATCAAAACGCAGCTTTAGGCCGCGTTTTGCCGATATCGACTGGCATAGAACTATTCAGCAAAATCTCAGGCACTACCAACATGACTACCACACAGTGGTGCCTGAGAAATTGATTGGTTTTATGCGACAAAGTCGCCGACTTGCGGACCTGGATGAAGTTATTCTATGTGTCGATCAGTCCGGCTCCATGGCGACATCGGTGGTGTACAGCTCAATCTTTGCAGCGGTAATGGCTTCAATACCGGCAGTGAAAACCAAACTGGTCTGCTTTGATACCGCAATAGTAGATCTTACTGAGGACCTGGAAGACCCAGTCAGCGTTTTGTTTGGCGTGCAACTGGGCGGTGGCACAGACATTAACCAGGCGGTGGCTTATTGCGAGGATAAAATTGAACGGCCTGGCAAGACACATTTAATCCTGATTACCGACCTGTATGAAGGGGGGAATGAAGAGGAGTTAAAAGCGCGGGTTGCTAACCTTGTTCGCCAGGATGTAAATGTGATTACCTTGCTGGCACTCAGTGATGATGGGCGTCCATCTTATGACCAGTCTTTGGCGGAAGAGTTTGCTGCAATAGGCTCTCCAGTTTTTGCCTGTACACCGGATCAATTCCCGGACCTGATGGCAACGGCGCTGCGTCGCGAAGACGTCCTTAACTGGGCTGCAGATCAGGATATTAAAGCCGTTCGGCCAAAGACTTAATATCTTGTTAGTTAAGTGATGGAGTGAGTGTGGGCACTTACTCCATATCTGATACTTTTTCTATTCTCTCAGATTATTAAAACCATAGTTTTTTAATCATTAGATAGTTATCTAACATATTTTTTAAATGAAATTGTTTATAGTGATTTGTTATTGCTCAATTCGACATCGGTTTAATAGCTGAATGTATGATCCTGGGAAGTTCGTATGGGTTACAACCCCAAAGATGCGTTTAATGTAGCTTTCTCGAAAAAAGTCCTGGTCGTCAATTTAGCCCAATTATAGAGCATTCCAAAATTTCCATGTCTCAGTCAGTCATTACTATAGAGATTGAACTCTATAGTGGCATATGGTGCAATTGGAATGATAGCCTAGTTAATATTTTGATCTGTTCACATCTTTACTTAAACATCTAAGTTGTTACGTAAATGTTTGTATATATAAAGGGTAAGAAATAGCCGGAGAAAGTGTAGGTAAATAAAGGGAGGATTTATACGAATATTTTGTTGAGTGGTGTGGCAATATTTTACTGTTTTTTTTCAAAAGGAAAATTATCCCATTTTTCTAGTGCTTTTTTCCTATTGTGTATCCGCTATTCATGGATATATTGATCATTATGTTGGGTAGAGGTGGCCGGGGTCTTAAATTTGTGTGAGTACACTAGTTAAGGCTGAAGGGGCATTTGGATTCTAGTGGTATTCCTTGAATACTAGAGAGCTTCAGATAAGTGATGGTTGATGATTCAGGTTATATAAGATTAACTCTACTGAGGATATAAGCATGAAAAACTATACTTCAATTTTAGTAATTCCCTTGATGGCATCTTGTGTTCAAGCACAGGCAGATTCAAGTACGGCAATAATTGAGCAGTTAAGTAATAATAATAATGCGCAAATCACCCAGATGATAAGCATGAATGATAGTTCTACCCTGAAACAGGTAGGGGATTTCAATTCTATTATTTCAGAGCAGAGAGAAAGTTTGCAAGGTGCAATCATGATCACTCAGGTGGGGGATAATAATTTCGTTTCCGCCGTCCAATTTTCGATGTCAGCTAATAATGTAGCTAATAGTAATGTAGCTACAGGGAGCCAGCAAGGGGATGGTAATATGTTTTTCATATCCCAAACAGATAGTTTTAATAGCGCCACCATTAATCAGCAGGTGGAAATGAACCAGGCAACAACTATTCATGCTGGTATGTTTAATAGTTCAGTTACCAATCAGATTGGTACAAGTAACATAGGTACAACAATACAGTCTGGAGTATCACATTTGGCTTCAGTCTCACAGACAGGGGATATGAATATGTATACCGTAAGTCAAGGTCTTCAAGTTAGGCAGACAGCGGTTATTAATCAGCTGGGTAGTAATCAGAGTGCAATTATTCTGCAATAAGAATTCCGGTTTTTCTGTTTCAATTGATTTGATTTTTTAATTAGTGGTTTCATAGAATTATTATTTTGGCTCAAAATTTTAGAGGTTATATATAGCTTCACGTAAATATTATTGCAAATTGTATTTGTATATTGTTTATTTGGGTTTGAGTAAACAATATGGCTAAATATTTTTCAGCTTATAAGGTTGTCTAATTTTTGGGGCGAAAAGTCGCTATGTTACCGTATGCGATTAGATAGTCGGTTTTTTAATTTTTATGATAATTCATCGTAGATTCAGTAGTAATTTCTCATGGTTCTTTTTGTTTGTTGGATCAAAATTTCTAGCGTAGTGGGAAGTTTTTAATCATGTACGTAACTCCAGCAGGAAAATATGAACATACTTAAATCTATTGTTAATAGAGTCGTCACGATCATATTGATAAGTGGGGCTAATCTATCCATCCCTGAGATAGCACTGGCTGATGATGTTGAATGTGGGGATACGATTACCACATCCGTTACTTTGGATGAGGACCTCACTTGTGATGTCAGCCCCGCTTTAACTGTGATAGGCCCTGATGGACGCCTGAATATGACCGGGTACGAGGTTCAATGTGATGGTAGTGAAGTTGGAGTGCTGTTAGAGGGGCGTGCTGCGCTACTTCGAGGAGGGCAGGTTGCAGATTGTGAGGTGGGTGTTTTAGCGAATGGAGATGGATACCATAATATTCAAGCGGTATCGACCACGGCAAATGCCAGCGCTGGATTTCAGTTAGTGAGCAATAGCAACTATATGACAGCCTGTACCGCTCAGGAAAATACAGGGGTTGGACTGATTGTTAGTGGGGAGAGAAATAATGTCTTCCAGAATACTTTTGAGGAAAATACCCTGAGTGGTATCCAGATAGATGGTGATCGGTCATATATAACAGAGAATTTCTGTTTTGAGAATATGGGCTCAGGAATAGAGATTAATGATTCCAGTAATAGCTGGATCGTTGAAAATGCATCGGAAAATAATGGCACTTCAGGTGCGGGAACGGCAGGAATCTTAATGAATGATTTTGATCAGCAATATAATTTGATCATTTTAAATGTGGGGATTCTCAATGAAGATTTCGATGCGCAAGATTTAAACAGTGATCCCTGCAATGGTACAAATTTATGGCGAAATAATACTTTTGATACTGTAGATCCTAGCTGCCTGGATTGAAATATACGGATATAAAAAGATAGTGCCACTATGGTGGCTTCGGTAGTGGTGTTATCTTTTACAATTTATATTCCTGTAGCTTGTATATCAATATGCTCCATTCCCCGCTTAAACTATTTTACTAAATTTTGCGGACAAATTTCCCATGGCTGTTACCAGTTTTTGACTCAAAATCAGCATGACATATCTTTTCTGTATTTGAGCTTTATTTGGGAGGACTCTCGTGAGCTTTATATCTCGATCTGTGATAAGCAAGGCATTGATAACTTCTTTGGCGGCTTCTTTATTGTCTGCATCTTTGTGTTCACTAGCAAATGGTGCTGTTGAGTGCGGAGACACCATAACCAGTCCGGTAATACTGGATCAAGATTTGCTCTGCAATGTTACTCCGGCTTTGACTGTAACTGGGCCGACCGGATATCTGGATTTGAATGGTTATACGCTGAGTTGTGATGGAACTACAGTGGGAATTTTGGTCGATGGTTTTGCGGCCATAATATCGGGCGGGGTGTTACAGGATGGGTTTGTATCTAATTGCAATACAGGTATTTCTGTGGAAGGTTCCGGTATTCATAATTTGTTCGGCCTGAACACCTCTGGTAATACTTCTTCTGGTATTGAGTTTGTTAGTAGTAATAATACGCTAACCATATCAAATATATCGGATAATGCAGGTACAGGTATTATAATCGCGGGGGGAACAAATAATCTGTTTTCTAATGACATAAGTCGAAATGAAATAACGGGTATACAGGTAGATGGTAGCAGTTCAATAATATCGTCAAATACAGTATCGGATAATACTTTAACTGGAATACAAATTAATAGCGCCAGTAGCTGTCTTATCAGCCAGAATACGGTGGAGAATAATGGCACTCAAGGGTCAAATACTGCAGGAATCTTAATGGAGCTATTTGGCCAGACTGGAAACAATATCGTAGGCAATACTGTCTCTGGCAATGTGGATTTTGACTTGCAAGATGATAATTCTGCCCCCTGTGAGAATAACTGGGTAGGAAATTCACCTGACGCTACTACCTCCGGAGATTGTGTAACGTCAAATTAATAGCGTTTTGCGATAAGTTGATAGGCTTGCAGGCAGTTTAATGGTATCGCCACAGTATTACGGATACTGCAGCTAGTGTAATTGCTGAAAGCCTGATTTCCCTTTAGATTTTCGTTTTCATATTTATTCCTGAGGGATATCCAGTTGGCCAATGTGGATTGATGTGGTGAGAGGAGAGCTTGGTTTGCTAGGCTGGTTCAGTTATAGAGAGATATTCTCAGAAGTAAGATATAGATAAGCGTTAATTGTTTTTGTGCAGGATTCAAAGGCTAGATGTTTAATGCCTTGAATCCCGCAATTATTTTTAAGCTAGTTTATGCAGGCGTCATTTGATGAGCTGAAAATATTACCGTACCATGTAGTTCCTACACAGGCAGGAGTATTATCATCAAATAGGTCATCTATATCATTAGATTCAGCAGTATTTCCTGTTATGAGATTCCCTACTTGCCCAAAATTACTTACTGAAATACCGTATTCATTATTACTTGATGTAGTGTTTAGTATAATGTTGGTGTAGTTTGCATCTTGGATTGCTATTCCAGAAAAAGTATTATTTCTGGCGGTACTTTGGGAAACTTGATTGTTATCTCCTGAGATAATAATGCCACCTTCCCCGTTGCTGGTGGCGCTTACTTCAAAAAAGCTATTCCAGTCGCCGAGAACGATAATACCATTGCCAAAATTAAAGTCATTGATTGAGCCGCTGACAATATTGCAACTGCTACTGACAGACATTCCCAAAGATCCATTTTCTTGCGTTGTAACGCCAATGATGTTGTGAAGGCCGCTGCCCTCTACAGATATGCCTATATCACATGATGTAATGATGCCACTGGATATCTGACTGTTAGTAAGCACAGCTGCAGTTCCTTCCAGTAGAATTCCTGTGCCAGCCAGGCCATCACAGGATAATGAAAATCCATTGAGATCGAGACTACCGGTAGGGCCCATTATTGTGATGGCAGGAGAAATCGCACAATTAGATATATCCGCATCCAATACTTCGGCAGTAGAGATTATATCACCACAACTTACGGCTAAAGCAATGCCAGGTGCACTTATTAAGCAGCAGCTTGCTGCTGCGATTATTGATGTTTTAATATTTAAAATCGCCTTCATTGATATATTCCTATTGTGATTGTCTGATATTTGAAGTGGTTGATAGGGTGTAAATATCTCGAATTTTGGTCTTTGTTTGGTTGATGACAATAGGAAGTTGTTCTCATATTTATGGAGAATAATTCCTATTGATTAACTATGTTGATGGGATATGTGCTGGAGGAGTTGGATTTTTATTATTTGGTGTTTTATAGATGAGTTTAAAGGTTGGCTATTCGGTTCAAATATGCGTAGTGTTTCCATAATTGTTCTTTGGTGGCGTGTCAATTAGTGAGGGCGTGATTTTCTAGAGTGGTTTGTGGCCTGGTTGATATTAAGAGAGGGTGTGTTTGAGAGGTTTCGTTGTATGTGTGTAGTGATGGCGTTAAAAATAATGGATTCGCCTACAGTATGGCTGTTTTCCTAAATAGGGGGGGGAACTTTCTTCCTATATTTTCCGCACTATTCTCCTATTGCTGAAAGTGCCATCGGAGATAAGACTCAACACAGCATCAAGCATAGATTCCTGAAGGAAGCTGGGGATTGAGTCCTTGAGAAGCAAGAGTTTATAAGCATAAATGCTGAAGTTCCGGTATTTGTTTTAGCAAAATTAAGCGCAGCTGATCGTAAATTGCTTTCTCTTAATGTTGTTGCATATGGTGCTAATTAATTTTGTGTGTTGATGCAGTATAAGAATCTTAATTTAGCGACATTTCATATTCTAAGGAGATAAATATGAAAAGGTGTGCCCCGTTGGCGGCTGCGGTCCTGCTTGCTGTTGCAAGTCAGGGTGTTTTTGCTTCCAACAATGTTGCGGTTCAGAACCAAAATGGAGTAGGTAATAACGCGACAGCAGATCAAAGTGATCCAACCGTTACATTTAACTTTATCAGCCAAACCCAGACTGGAGACACTAATACAGCCACTGCCACTCAGGTAAACGGAAATACCGGAAGCACAGTTAATCAGATACAAACAGGGAATTTAAATACTTCCACTGTTGCTCAAAATTCATCTGATACTGTGGCTGCCGTTATTACTCAAAATGGGAATACTAATATTGGCGTAATTAATCAGGTGGCATCTACAACCAGTGTTGCAACTATAAATCAGTTCAATCTGGTTAACTTTGCCACTGTTACACAGTCGAGTAGTACTACTGATACAGCAGTTATTAATCAAGTGGGTGACAACAACACCGGTACGGTTGTTCAAACCAACAGCACGACGAACTCGGCGGTAACTGCCCAGCAAGGGAATTTGAATGTGGCTACTGTGTCGCAGTTTAACTCTGACACGAATACTTCCACATTGAGTCAGCTGGGAAATAGTAATAATGCTACTGTGAATCAAACAGATAATAATAATACCAGTGCTATTAGTCAGCAAAATGAATTTAACACTATTATCCACGCTCAATCTGGCAGCTTTAATTTGGCAAGTACTACTCAGATTGGTTTGAACAATACGGGTTCTACGATCCAAAGCGGAACTTTTGGTGTTGCTACGGCATTACAGCAGGGTAACTTAAATATGTTTACCGTTAGCCAGGTTAACGATTTTCAAAATGCTAATGTTTCCCAGATTGGAAACAGCAATATGGTAATAATTGTGCAGTAGGGCGAGGCTTAGGACGATATCGGAATTCCGGTCCCTGTGTGAGATAAACTCATTCAGGGCCGGATTTTTAGCAGGTAATAACGTCGCTATTTAGAAGCGGTAGGTAGCGGATAAACCAACATTGCGTGGCTCAACAATGGCTGCGTAGCCATCTGGATAACGTGCACTGACCGGTTCAACGGTTAAGTAACCTTCTTCATCCAGGGCATTATTAATATAAGCTGAAACAGTCCAGTCCTGGCCTTCATAGTTCGCATTCAGTCGTGCCAAAACGTAATCCCCAGCAACTCTCTCATCGGTGTTGCTAAAGTCACCGTAGTACTCACCTACATAATTTGCGGAAATACCTACGTTGAACGCATCGGTAACCCAGAATTTCGTACCTAGATTTGCAGTGACGTTGGGCGCTGAGTTGAGCTCATTGCCATTCGCATCGGCGTAGTCAACACCGGCGTCAGTGATTTCGGTTTCCAACAAGCCCAGGCCGGCACGCAATTCCCATTGCGGGGTCAGCATAGCTACGGCTTCAAGTTCAAGACCATAAGTCTCAACTTCATCCATGTTGACGATAACACGGGAAGAGCTTAGAGCTTGGTAGCCGGAGTACTCATTAAAGAAGAGGTTACCGCTCAGGTTGATAGTACCGTTTGCCAGGGAGCTGCGAACGGCCAGCTCGTAGGTATTAACGGTTTCTTCATCGTAGTAGTAGTAGTAATAATAAATAGTGTTATTATCTGTATCGCGGTCCAACTTAAGGGCGCCGCCAGCAGAATTGTAACCTTTGCGCGCACTGGCAGAAACAATAGTCTCCTCGGTTAGATCGTATTGCAGCGCAATTTTAGGGAGAATGATGGTTTCATCGGTATTTAGAGGGTCACTGGTGGGTTCGCCGTAGGAAGTAAAATGAAAGTAGCGGTCTTGTTCTTCTTTTTCCACACGTAGGCCGCTGATCAGATTCAGACGGTCTGTCAGTGAGTAAGTCACTTCACCATAAAGTGCGGTAGAGGTACTTTCGTCGTCACCAAAATAAGTAACACTGTTGTAGCTGTTAAAGTCTTGATCTCTTTCGAAGTGGGCAAAGCCAATGAAACCATTCAGTGTTTCATTGTTGAGCCCAAAGTTTAGCTTGGCATCGATAGTGGTGTTCTGTTCATCCATTCGAACGTATTGTTGGCTGATGGCTTCTTCTTCGTAGGAATCAAAGCCCCACTGGTAATCCATATAGGCTGCCAGCACCTCGATCGAAATATTATCACTGACTTGGTAATCCACTTTAGCGCTGGCAGTGGTAGATTCGGTATCCATATCGCGATAGAAATAAGTTTCGTAGTCATCAACACCGGTTAGGGTGTAGTACATACGTCCGGTATTTCCCTCCTCACTGTTAGTGGACACAGTAAATAATGCCTCTAACTTTTCAGTGGGTGTCCACAGAAGCTTGCCTTTCAGTCGCTGGGTTTCCAGAGTGTTCAGGTCGAAGTCAGCGGGGTTGTCCTCATACTCTTGGGCATTGCTGATAGTGTCGCCGGTGAGTTGCTGGGCCGTCAGGCGGAAGGCGAGGGTATCATCAACAATTGGGCCGGAAATCATGCCAGAAGTATCGATATAGCCATCCTGGTCACGGTAACCTACGCGAGCAGCGCCTTCCCAATCGAAGCTGGGATCTTTGGTTTTGATAAATACAGAGCCGGCAATGCTGTTGCGGCCATTGCTGGTGGACTGGGGTCCACGAAATACTTCAATTTGTTCTACATCCCAAATACCGGAATCACCCGTGAGGTCTGCGACAAATGGCTCGGCGACACCATCAATTAACGTGGAGACACGGGCTTTGGCACCACCGGTAAAGGAGTTAAAGCCGGTGGCTGAACCGTTACCGGACACACCGCGAATATCTGGAGTAGCGCCGGAAAGTACCACCACGTTAGAGATATTAGACACCGCATCGGTGATGCTCAGGTGTTGCATGCTATTTAAGGTTTCTTCGGTAATCACGGATACCGAAGACGTGGTTTCCTTGAGGGAGCGCTCTGTTTTCTCGCCAATAACAATGACATTTTCCATTGCCTGCGGCGCATACTCTTCTTTCTTCTCATCTGCGGCGATCGCAGTCGCACCAATCGAAGCAAGAATAGTGAGTGAAACGGCTTTGCTGAGCAGGTGGCGTTTATACATAGCGTAATCCCTAGCAAGGTAAAGAAGTCAGGACGACAAGGAAGATCGGCGGTGAATATAATGCTAATCATTCTTATTTGCAAATAGGGGATTGCCGCAATAAACTCTCACTATTATTTCGTCTGGCAACGGCTTAGCTGCACCGATTGATCAGTGCCAGGCAAACAATTTTCTACCACTTTAGTGGTAGTGCTTCTAACTCTTAAGTGAAACTAGAAATGTATTCCTCAGTTTTAACGGGACTTGGCCTATTGAGTTGTGTCCTTGCGTCTTCTGTCTTTTATTTAGGGTGTCCCAATCAGCAGTGGCGTGAGCAGAGGCCAATCCAGTTTTACCCCGCTCTTCTCATCAGCTTCGCGCTCCTTGTCATTTCCTGGGGGCTTTTCCACCAAAATTTTTCGGCAATGTCAGCTTCCTTTACGCTTCTTAGCACTTTTATGTTAGCGCTGGGACTGCTGCCTTTTAGCGGCGTATTGGACAAGCAGGGCAAAGTCTTGGCAAAGAAAAAGAAGCGAATTGAAAAAGGGTTAGAAGGCTATAAACCTCACTGGTGGGTAAAAAGCCTATGTGCCATTTTCTTGGGGTTACCCATCGCAGTCGCTATTGCCGGATTGATTGCTATGTGGGGCCCCGGTGATGTAGTGGTCGATGATAAAAGTCAATTCGTGATGTGGTTGATCACACCTGTCTGGCTCACTTTGGTAAGTCTGGTTTACCTATTCATTAGTGTCAGGCGTATGTTGTCTCTTTACCTGGGGCTAAATTTGGTGCTGTTTACCCTGTTGTGGGTAGCGAGATTCGGAGGCTAAAAATATGCGCGTTGATTTGATTAAAACTTATAAAAGCGTGCATACCTGGACCGGTATTCTTGCGGGCTTGTTTCTGTATATCGCTTTTGTCGCTGGCGCTCTGACCATGTTTAAAGGGCCCCTCAATCAATGGGCTCTGCAGCCTGAGACCACCCTGCCAAGTATTTCTGTCGATCAGTATGACAGCCTTATTTCCGAAGTTCTGCAGGCACACCCGGAAGCGGCAAAACAGATGACCGTCCAATTGCCACTGGCGGGTCTGCAAGCGGCGCCGGTGAGTTGGGAAATAGAGGACGAAGAAACCCATGGCCATACTCTCTGGTATGCGAGTTTCAATGAGAAAGAGGAGCTGATCACTCAAAGCTTTACGGTTTCTGCCATTGGCGAATTTGTCGACCATTTACATCGCACTGCCGGTATTCCCGGTGGTGAGGGCCACGATGCTTTTGGCACTTATGTATTGGGTGTTGTGGCGGCGCTGTATTTTGTGGCACTGATTTCGGGCCTGATTGTTTTCCTGCCCACTTGGTTCAAGGACTTATTGGTACTCCGAAAGGGTAAGAACCGCAAGCGATACTGGCTGGATTTCCACAATGTACTGGGTATCACCTCGCTGCCGTTTCACCTGATTATTGCTTTTACCGCCTTTGTATTTGCCTTCCATGATCCGCTTTATGGCGCCCTGCGCGTGGCGGTCTACGGTGATTCCCCCATGTTCACTCGCCCGGCGCCAGCAGAGGTGAAGAGCTTCTCTGAGTTGGTGCCTGTCACAGAGTTGGAAGCTGCGATTCAGAAGGGGGAACCCAAATTCCAGATGGCAGAAATCCTCTATTTAAATCTGGATACCCGGGCTCCGCGAATGCGAGTAGGTGGAATCATGCATGGCGAGGTGGTGCGCGGTGCTGAGTACGGCTATGTGCTCGGTAATCCCTATCAAAGGGAGATTCCCTATAGCAGCTTTCTACCCAGCAACTTGAATGGGTACAGTGGCGCAGTAATGAGTTTTTTCTCGCTGCATTTTGGCAGTTTTGGTGGAAATGCCGTGCGCTGGGTGTACTTTATTCTCGGCATTATGGGAGCGCTGATATTCCTCACCGGCAATATACTGTGGATTGAAAGCCGCCGTAAGAAACGCAGAGGGCAGGGGACTCTACCGGTACAAACAACCTCATCAATGGTAATGGCAAGGCTAACAGTGGGCGTTGGTCTGGGTACTATTCTGGGCATAGCCGCCAGTATGCTGGCAGTTAAATGGCTGCCCCATGCGCAGGTGGATATTGAGTTTTGGCAGAAAGCCGCTTATTACACAGGGTTCTTATTTGCGCTGATCTGGGCATTTATACGTCGTCCCATGGCTGCTGCTCGACAGCTTCTTGCCTTCTGTATTGCCACTATTTTCCTGATACCAATTAGCTCACTTATCAAAGGTGATTTGTTGGGAGCTGCCACTCAGGTATGGGCGGTTGACTTTGTTGCGTTACTGATAGGTACATCATTTGTTTTACTTTTGGTTCATCTTCGCAAGCGGCAGACAAAAATCGAAGCAGACAGTGTCTGGTCTGAGTTTGTAGAGAAGCCCGTGATAGAGAGTAGTATTCAAGATCCTTTACCTGATACCCATCCACAGGCATCGGGTTAACAATTTTGGCTAAAAAAGGGCTCTATTTAGAGCCCTTTTTTATTGGTTTACTGTCGGTAAAAGGGAGTGGTGGTATCAATGGTTATGTTAAAAAGTACGCTGGTAGATGAGCAAGTATTATTGTCGTGGTCAATAAGATCTGCGGTGAAATGATTTGATAGAATATTTCTGATAATACTCCTACTTATCTGTAGAGCGAGTTGCTTTGACAGTGCGACTCCTCCTGTCTCAATGCCTGGTGGTTTTCCATGGTTATCGTATGCTTCATTTTGGGAGTTAAATACATTTACTGGTGCTCTCAAAACCGAGACACTTTTCCTCTCTGCAAATACTCCTGCCTGACAACTAGTTATTTTCCATTATTTAGTGAGGCGTAAATTGCGACTAGACAGGCACTTTCTTCCCAGTCGCTCACAACTAATCTCTCATAGAGAAAGTATCTTTTTTCATTAATACTGACTTCAGCATCGTTTTATTACTCAAGAAGTATCGCAATATTGTTGTTTGTATGCGAAGTAGTATGAGTTTGACTTATGAAGCCAGTCATTCAACTGTTACCGCCCGCCCCTAAGTGGCCCATGCTATGCGCCACAGCCTCAATATTTGTTCTACTCAATGATGCTGCGTTCTTGAAAAAATCGTCGTAAAAGCTTTCGAGCTGGACCTGTCATCTTTAAGGAGTATTAGATGAGCATGTACAGACCTGTTGCAGCAACTGTTTTATTTTCAATGATTGGAACTGCCGCTCTTGCCGCAGACCACACCTATGATGTCCTTCAGGTAGGATCGGGTAACACCGCTAATTCAGACCAAAGCGACCCTTCTGCTATTGGCGATACAGTAATCCAAGTTCAGGTGGGCGATGATAACGAGGTATATGCCACCCAGAACCTATTTACTTCCTTCAGTTTGATTCAGCAATCACAGGTGGGTGATAGTAATTATATTGAGGCAACTCAGGCAGGCTCTGTATTATCAAGCATTTTGGTGGAGCAAATTGGGGATAATAACTCAGCGACACCTGCTCAGGAGTTTGCCGAGTTAAGTACTATTTTGATAGTGCAGATTGGGGATAATCATGAAGCCTCATTTACTCAAACAAATACACTGAATGAATTTATTAGTATTGTTCAGGTGGGAGATACCAACGTTCTGAGTGTATCGCAGACTGGCTCGGCAGCAAACTCTATCTCTATGCATCAAGAAGGTAGTGCGCAGAGTGCGGCAGTGACACAAACTGCAAGCGTAGGGAATAGTATTACCACTGAGCAATATGGAAGTTCCAATACGTTAAATATAAGTCATATTCTTGCCTTTGATTCTACTGCAATTGTGGTTCAGGATGGCACAGGTAATAGCGCAAATACTCTGCAGCAATCCATCGGGCACTACAGTGAAATTCGCCAGGAAGGCGAAGGCCTGGAAGCCTGGCACTCTCAGACAGGTGTCTACAACGAGGCATACACTCAGCAATTTGGTGAATCAAATAGCGTAGACATTACTCAAAGTGGAGAATTTAGTGTTGTTTCTACGGAACAGCATGGCAGCACCAATACTGCTGAAATCGATCAGACAGGTGCCTTTAATAGTGTAGATATTATGCAACTAGGGGGATCAGGAAACTCTGTAATGGTCACTCAGCTGGCTAGCTTTAATGCCAGCTCCACCTCCCAGCTAGGAAACTCAAATCAGATCACTCTTACACAAGCCAACGCTAATAATAGTGTGTCTACTACTCAAGTAGGAGACGGTAATGTGGGTATGTTAACTCAGTAAATTATAGATTCGAGTGCTGAAGTGATAAGGGGCATATCTGTCACATTCTTTGGCTCTGCAAAAAATTAGCGGCGGCAAGCCTAATTGCCTGCTGTTTTAAGGAGTTAGTGATGAATTCGTATAAGCCTATTTCGGTGGGTATTTTGGCTGTAATGGTTAGCGCTTTTTCAGTGGCTGCTGATAACACTTATGAGCTTATCCAAATTGGTAATGGTAATACGGCGTCGGCGGATCAGAGTGAGATAACGGTAGTTGGCAGTACCGTCATTCAGGTACAAATTGGCAATTCTAATGATGCTCAGGTAACACAGGAAGGCTTGACTATATCTAGTACAGTTATCCAGCGACAAGTTGGTACCGCCAACATGTCAGATGTGCTGCAGGAAGGTGCGATATCTACGACCTCTACAGTTGCTCAATATGGAGAAAGTAATACTGGTAATTCCCAGCAGTTTGATACGGAGGGAGATGTAAGTGATATTTTCCAGGCGGGTTCCAGTAATACCATGTTCGTTGAACAAGCGAGTAGTTTTAATAATTCCATAAGTATTAACCAGGTAGGGGTTAATAATAATGGGTTTGGCTCTCAGGCGGATGCATCTGGTAATGTGGGAGTGATGGTTCAGACGGGTGAAAACCTCAGCTTTTTTATGAGTCAGAACGCTGGTGCGATGAATACTGCAACAGGTTTTCAGGCTGGTAACTTACTCTCAATGTCTCTTAGCCAGAATTTTGCCTCAGCATCTAATTCTGTAGGGATTCAAGCAGGTGGGAATAATAATATTGCGATTTCGAGTCAGGTAGGTTTAGGACATGATAGTTTTATTTTTCAAAATGGAACCAACCTTGGAGCCGAAACTGAGCAAGCGGGGCTATTTAGTACAGCGTATACGGAGCAGTTTGGTGGAATAAACACGGCTATAACGATACAGACCGTTGGGTTTAACACTGCAGAAACACTCCAGTTTAGTGGTTTACTTAATGAATCTTTGATATTGCAGCTTGGCGGATTTAATACAGCGGCTGCTGTTCAAACAGGAGCCAGCAATTCTACAAGGCTTAGCCAAACAACAGCCGGAAACCTTGCAGGTTCTGCTCAGTACGGTGATAACAATACGGTATTGGGCCTTCAGTAGCTTGTTGATTTTAAGTTCGTGAATAGATCCAGCCTCCCTTATTATTTGGGGAGGCTGTCTAGAAACAATAATTTTGGCCAAATTTAATCTCACAGGGATATAGTGATGACTAAATATAAGTCTTTCTCGGTAGGTGTACTTGTTACGATAGTAAGCACGTTTTCCGTAGCTGCTGATAATACCTACGAACTTATCCAAATCGGTGATGATAATATGGCTTCGACTGATCATAGTGATGCAGTCGTAGTGGACAGTACGATAATTCAAGTGCAAATTGGTAATAATAATGATGGAGAGGTGATCCGGAGCGGATTAGTAGTATCAAGTAGTATCGTTCAAGTCGAAATTGGAGATTCAAATTCAGCAGCTTCTCTTCAAGGGAATACTATTTTTACATCTTCAACAATCAATTTGATTGGGGATAATAATTTTGGCTCTTCGTTGCAGTTTGAATCTATAGGTAGCTCAAGCTCAATTATACAGGTGGGTTCTTCCAACCAAGTAATGGTGGATCACCAAAATAGTATTAATGATTCTTCTAGTGTAACTCAGGTCGGGGTTAATAATAATGGTTCCACTTCTCAAAGAGATGGTATTGGCAATCAGGGGGTTATGATTCAGGTAGGGGAGAATCTCTCTTACCTCATTAATCAATTTATGGGCTCAGCGAATACTGCAACTGGTTTTCAGGCGGGGAACTTGCTGGAATTGGTTATCGAGCAAAATTCGGCTTCACTATCTAATGCTGTCATTATACAGGCGGGAGGAAATAACAACTTTGCTCAATCTACCCAAGGGGATTTGGGGCATGATAGCTTTATACTACAGAATGGAACCAGTCTTGAGACTGTACATGAACAGGTTGGTGCTTTTAATACTGCATATACAGAGCAATTTGGTGGAATAAATACCGCTGAAACTGTGCAAGGTGTAGGTTTTAACTCTGCCGATACACTTCAGTTTAGTGGCTTGCTAAATGAATCACTAATCGTGCAGCTGGAGGCATTTAATACAGCTGCTGCCGTACAAACCGGGGCTAGTAATTCTACTCGGCTTAGTCAAACTACGGTTGGAAACTTAGCTGCTTCCGCCCAGTATGGTGACAACAATACAGTTTTGGGGCTTCAGTAATTGATATTATCAGACGAAAGGGAGTATTCGGTAATGAAGTACAGTTCTCTAATGGCCTGCGTTTTGTTTTCGATTTCCAGTGCAGCGGGGATAGCGGCTGACAATACCTACCAGCTCGTTCAAATCGGGCAAGGCAATACGGCACAGGGCGATCAGAGTGGTCCTGGTGTAAATGGAAGTACCATTATTCAACTACAAATTGGTATTAATAATGATGCCTCTGCAGCTCAAGGTCCTTTTGCTGAATCCAGCACTATTATCCAGCGACAGGTGGGCAGTAATCAGTCTGCTAGTGCGGAACAGGTGGAGGCAGCAATTGATTCAATAGCTGTACAGTATCAGTTTGGAGAGGGGAATACGGCAACTTCACTTCAGGGTGATGTCGACGATAGCTCTACTTTTGTTTTTCAGGGTGGGATAAGTAACGATGCCACTATAGGGCAGAATAATGGAGTTGGGAATTCAGCGACGGTTACTCAGCTAGGTGTTGCTAACCAAGGCGCCGTCAATCAGGGCGGTATTCAAAGTAGTTCCGAGAATGAGGTATTCGTGCTTCAAATTGGAGAAAGCTTAAGTTTTCAGATGAATCAAAGGTCGGCGATAGATAATTCTGCTGTAGGGATTCAGTTAGGTAATTCTATGATTTTGGAGATTACACAAGATTCTGCTACGGCCTCTAGTTCTTTTGCCCTTCAAAGTGGGAATACTAATTCTATTGATTCTACTCAGGAGAATCTGGGTCACGACAGCTATATCCTGCAGAGCGGCACCAGTCTTGAGGTGATACATGAGCAGATTGGTGCTTTTAATACGGCTCTAACTGAACAACGCGGCGGGATTAATACTGCTGAAACTGTGCAAAGCAATGAGTTTAATTTTGGAGAAACATTACAGTTAAGTGGTTTGCTTAATGATTCCTTGATAGTGCAGCTGCAAAGTTTTAATACCGCAGTAGCTATACAGGATGGTGATACCAATCAGTTGAGATTAAGTCAGACAACGGTTAGTAATCTGGCCACCGCCGTCCAGTTTGGGGACAATAATACCGTGCTCGGCTTACAATAAGTTTTACTCTCAATGTGTAGAGGTGGGTAGGTTTCTGCTTGTGAAGAACTTTGTTTAATAGCGTGCTCTATATCAAACTAGTCAGCTGATGCGCCTTTTTTCTTCCCGGGGATTCTCAGTGGCGCATCACCGGGCTTAATTTTTCGGAGAACTCTTTTGGCTAGGAATTTTTAGCGTACACATTGGCAATTTAAGGAGTCTGTTAGGGAGTGAAGGCCTTTAACACTTCACTAAAATCCTCCTCTGTTGGTCTTCGGAGCCATTTAAAGTATTTCTTATAGGCTGCTATTCTTGTTCGTATATCAAAGCTCTTTGACAAATATTTATTCTAGAGGAAAAGATGAACCTGAAGACATGTACATCATTGGCATTATTAATAACCTTAATATCAAAGCCAGTTTTCTCTCTGGCGGATGTTCAATGTGGAGATGCGATAACGACAGCAGAAGTTCTCAGTCAGGATATTTCCTGTGACCTTGAAACACAGGTCACAATAGAAGGGCCTTCCGGAAGCCTGGACATGAACGGTTATGTACTTACTTGTGAAGATAGTGATAGCGCAGGGATCTCTCTTGAAGGTTTAGGAGCTGTATTAGTAGGAGGTACCATAGACACTTGTGGAATTTCTGTCTTTTTAGAAGGCGATGGATTTCATTCAGTTCAAGGTTTGATTTCTGATAGTCCAGGGGTGGGTTTTATAGTGGAGAGTGACAACAATTCTATTAATGGCTCAATGTTTCTTTCAGGTGGCCCTGGTAGCATTGGTTTTCAACTCAATGGGGATTTCAGTCATATTTCAGGGAACTCTCTAAGTGGTAATAGTGATGCCATAGCAGGGATTGTCATTGCGGGTAGTTTCAGTCAGGTTATTCAGAATACCATTGATGGATCTATTTTTGGAATTATTATAGAGCCTCCAACTGTTAATGGATTGGTGGTGCAGAATGTGATATCGAATTCTTCAGATAGCGGTATCATGATGGATTTTGATATAGTGGATCCACCCTCAATGAACTACATTATTTCTGGAAATCAGGTGACTGGTAGTAATGGTGAAGGTGATTTGGTAGATGAGACTCCTGATGCTTGCCTCTCCAGTAATACTTGGTTTGGTAACATATTCGATACAGCTAGCCCAAGTTGCTTGGAATAATTGAATTCTTGTTATTGGTGGGAGAATAGCGTGTTGCTTGCTCAATAAGTATGCCATCCAAAGCTATATAGCTCTGATTAGAACCTCTTTTGTCTTAGCGCCATGGCCAATATCAGGAGAAGACAAAATGAGACTGTCATTGATATGGGGACGAATTTCACTGATGGTATTTCCATGTATGCTTGTGAAACTGTAAATTGCGGAAGTGAAGGCAAAAGAAAAGTTGAGCAGTGCGGATGCCATACCGTGCCCACCTTTAATTTTAGTAAAGTTTCAAAATTCTTAATGTTGGTAGTTTGTCGTAGTTAACTAATTACCTGAATAATAGTATGCCCACTATATAATTAGTTGTAGTAGTTCAGGCTTGACTTGGCAGAACACCTTATGAAAAATCGGTAACTGTCAGGTCAAGTCTGAACTACTACACTTCAAGGGCTGATAATAGTAGCTGCCTTATGGTATGTCTTTACCTGCAAAAGCATCACCGACTGCCTTAGTCTAATGTAGTAACAGACCATGCTTTCGAATCTTTCTTAATACTGATATTCCGATCACTTAGTTGTCATCACTTTATGTTAGTGTTCGCCATAATTCACTGGGGTATCTAAAGAAGTAGTTATGGAGAGAAATGAGCCCGATGGCACTCCAAATCCGTCATTGACTGAAAATGCCCGGTTCAGCGAACACCATTCGGCTGACTATTACATTGACGAAACTCCCGTTTGGTGTGATGGAACCTCGATTCCGCAGAATATTTTTACGCCAATGCAGTGGCGAATTTGGTGGCTTGCGACAGCTGGTAAATTTTTTGAGGGAATGATCGTCTTCATGACTGGGGTATCCCACATTTTAATTGCTAAAGAATTTGGTTTGACCGCCTTTAGTATGGGCTTTGTGACATCGGCGACATTGTTTGGAATTCTGGTTGGAGCGATAACCCTAGGAGGGCTCAGCGATCATTATGGCCGGCGGAAAATGTTCATCGCTGAGATGATCATGTTTATCTTTTTCCTGGTGATATTAACCTTCGCAGATTCTTATCTCGTGATTGTTATTTCATTATTTGGTCTGGGATTGGCGCTTGGATGTGATTATCCCACAGCTCACATGATGATCTCTGAAAGTATGGCATCGAGGATGCGGGGCAGGCTAGTTCTCGGAGCCTTTAGTTTTCAGGCTGTTGGAATTTTGGTGGGGACAGGTCTCGCATTTTTGGTCCTCTCTTGGTACCCCTCTCTGGAAGCTTGGCGGTATATGTATGCTGCGGCGATTGTTCCAGCGATTTTGATCACGGTTGGACGTTTCTATATTCCAGAGAGTGCGATGTGGCTTCTGGCTAAAGGTCGCATGCCTGAGGCGGAGAAATCTATCAGCCAACTGTTGAAAAGAGATCCGCCATACCCGTCCAGATTCTTATTGAAGAATGTTGCCACAGCGGAGACGAATGAGAAAAAGATAGCTGAACTATCGAGTGTTAAGCATTTACTTCAGGATAAGAATTCTCGAAAAGCAATCAAACTCTCTTCTATTCCCTGGTTTTTGCAGGATTTGGGAACCTATGGCGTTGGTATCTTCACGCCAGTAATTTTAGCGAATGTGTTGGGATATGCGTCACCCCATGCACGCTCCATTTCGGAACTAATCCATAACAAAGTCGAGGCGGCGAAAGGGGCAGCATTAATCGATGTAATGCTGGTAGTTGGCGTTATTCTAGCAATTATATTTGTGGATAGGGTGGGGCGTATCCGATTGCAAGTTCTTGGCTTCCTTGGTTGTGCACTCGGCCTTCTTATTGCCGCCTATGGAGAATCTTTAAATACTAGCCAGCAGTTACCATTCATTTTTGGTGGAATTATGTTGTTCAACTTGATGAATAATTTGGGGCCAAATTCTCAGACTTATCTAATCGCTGGGGAGGTATTCCCGACCCGCTATCGTGGTGCTGGTGCGGGATTAGCCGCATCCATCTCAAAGTTCGGGGGTGTCGCAATCGCATTTTTTTTTCCAATTTTACTTAGCGACATTGGCGCAAGTATGTTGCTTAGTGCACTAGCGGTGACTTCCTTGATTGGCGCATTAATAACCTGGAGGTACCGGATAGAAATGACAGGGAAGTCACTTGATGACGTTGGCTAATCATTGAAAAAGCCATGGAGTTCCCCGTCAAGTATTTTACCTCCGAATCTATAGATACATCTGCATGCCATTGATAATGGCAAGCCCATATTTTCTAAAGTCTAATTGCAGCTGAAATGGTTTCTGAGAGGCGTTCGAGTAACTATAAGTTTAATTGTCAACTATGGCTAAAATATAAGCCGGCCAATATATAGTTAACTTACTGGTCAGTAACTATGAGGCGCTCCGCTGTCAATTTGATCAGACCTGTCTTGAATGTTTAAAAAAGTTTTATTTTTAGGATTTTTGATTTTGTAATTTTTGGTGTATGGGGAATAGGTGGGGGGGTAAATAAGTTCTTTAGCTTGCGTTCTTTATTGTTTTAAAGGTTGGAATTGGTTTTCTTTATGTGCTTTATTCCTTTCAATTTAATTGTAAATAAAAAGCCCCGGCGTACCGGGGCTTTTTATTTCTTCTTTTAGTTATGGCTGGCCCACAGCTTTTGAGCAGGCCAGGTAAACATCCAGTTGGTTGTTTATAAAGCTCAAGCCGCTCAAAGATAGCCTGACCTGATCAAAGTCACTATTGGTGGTGACTAATAGCAGGCGGTGATTGCGCGCACCGTTGACTTTGAATGGGGCCAGACGATATCCGCTGGTGGACTCCCCTGTGGCTACTCCGTCCAAATAAGTGCTGATTGTGATGGTGTTCAGGTAGATGATATCCAGCAGTGGTGTAGTGTGCTCTACTAGGAAACCGACCACATGGCGCCCCTCTTTAACCGAGTGGTGGTTGATTTGAATATGGGTAGAGCCGCCCGCACCGCTGACAACTTCCATTCTGGCTGCATCAGATAGGACGCCGTTAAATACCCTTTCTACTGCAGTAATAGAACATCCATCACAGGGCTGTTCAATTCCGTAAGTCAGGTCTGCATCTACACCGTTAACGATCTCCAAGTCTTCAAACGCTGCACAGGACAGGCCTGATTCGAGGTCGCAGGCGTCGCCGATACCATCGTTATCAGAGTCCTCCTGGTTGGGATTGGGAGTCTGGGGACAGTTATCGAGATCGTTTTCTACCTCGTCCCCATCCAGGTCTGCATCGCAAACATCTCCCACTCCATCACCATCAGTATCGGTTTGGTTTGGATTTGGAATCGCGGGGCAGTTGTCGACGGTATCATCAAGACCGTCATCGTCGCGGTCGTTATCGCAGACGTCTCCGGCACCGTCGTTATCGCCGTCTTCTTGCCCTGGATTCGGAATCATTGGGCAGTTGTCGACGTCATCATTAGCGCCGTCACCATCCAGGTCTTCGTCACAGGCATCCCCAAGACCGTCACCGTCAGTATCGGTTTGGTCGTTTGGCGTTAGTGGACAATTGTCATCGGTGTTGTCTATGCCATCGCCATCGGCATCGCTATCACACTCATCGCCGACACCGTCACCATCCGTGTCCGTTTGATTCGGGTTGGGTATGGCTGGGCAATTGTCTTCACCATCGTCGTGGCCATCATTGTCGGTATCACTATCGTCATCACAAGCGTCGCCGATGCCGTCACCGTCCTGATCGGCTTGATCATCATTTGGAATAGCCGGGCAGTTGTCGGAAGTGTCCGGGACTGTGTCACCATCCCGGTCGCTGTCACAGACATCGCCAACGCCATCCTGATCGATATCCGACTGATCGCTGTTGGCAGTATCCGGGCAGTTATCGTTAGCGTTATCTACGCCGTCGTTATCGTTGTCGCCGTCGCAGGCATCGCCGATTCCATCGTTGTCACTGTCTTCCTGTAGTGTATTGCTGACGTAGGGGCAGTTATCGTCGTCATTGAAGATACCGTCGCCATCGAGGTCTGGATCGCAGGCGTCACCAACTGAATCCCCGTCGGTATCTGCTTGATCACTATTGGACTCAGTAGGGCAGTTATCGGCTACGTCATCGACGCCGTCGTTGTCGTCGTCGCTATCACAGATATCGCCACTGCCATCCCCGTCAGTATCGAGTTGGTCTGAGTTGGGTATCGATGGGCAATTGTCGGTATCGTTATCGGTGCCATCTCCATCCAGGTCGCTGTCGCAGGCATCCCCGACACCATCTCCATCCTGATCAGTTTGATCGGTGTTGGGGATGAGTACACAGTTGTCGACGCTGTCAGGTACCTGATCGCCGTCGACATCGGTTTTGTCATCGCAGGCATCTCCGTAACCATCACCATCTGTATCTGTTTGATCTGCGTTGGGTACCAGCGGGCAGTTGTCATTTTCATTTTCAACGCCGTCATCATCGCGATCGCTGTCGCAGGCATCGCCGGTGCCGTCGCCGTCGGTATCGGTTTGATCATCGTTGGCAACGGCCGGACAGTTGTCATTACTATCGTCTATACCATCGCCGTCGTCGTCGCTGTCACAGCTATCGCCTTGGCCGTCACCATCGATATCGCTTTGGTCTGAATTGGCGGTAGCAGGGCAGTTGTCATCGTCGTTATCAATACCGTCACCATCCTGGTCGCTATCACAGGCATCGCCGACACCGTCTTCGTCGATATCACTTTGGTCGGTATTGCTATGGCTGGGGCAGTTGTCGTCCTCATCTTCGACAGAGTCATTGTCGTCGTCGCTGTCACAGGCGTCGCCAATGCCATCTCCGTCGTTATCGTCTTGGCTTGGATTGTGGGTGGATGGGCAGTTGTCATCTTCGTTATCGATGCCGTCACTGTCCGCATCGTCATCACAGGCATCGCCTATACCATCGCCATCCTGGTCGGTTTGTGAGGAGTTGGCTGCGGTTGGGCAGTTGTCGTCTTGATCGTCTACGCCATCACCGTCGTCATCGCTGTCACAGGCATCGCCAATGCCATCTCCGTCAAGGTCGGCTTGGTCTGGGTTGGATACGGCTGGGCAGTTATCCTGGCCATCATCGTGGCCGTCATTGTCAGTATCGCTATCTTCGTCACAGGCGTCGCCGATACCGTCATTGTCCTGATCTGATTGGTCTGGGTTGGCTACATCCGGACAGTTATCCAAGCTGTCGGTGTAGTTGTCCCCGTCGCGGTCGTTGTCGCACACATCCCCAACGCCGTCGCCATCGATATCCCCCTGTTCACTATTTGAATCAGCAGGGCAGTTGTCAGAATCGTTGGGGACGTTGTCGCCATCCAGATCGCTGTCACAGGCATTGCCTATGCCGTCGCTATCACTATCGGCTTGGTCCGAATTCGGGGTTTGTGGGCAGTTGTCTGAAGTGTCGGGGTGGGAATCGCCATCGTCATCAGTATCACAGGCATCACCGCTGCCGTCGCCATCTAAATCATCCTGGTCTGAATTACTAACAGCCGGACAATTGTCATTATCATCATCGATACCGTCACCATCTGAGTCTGTGACGCCAGGGGGCGGGAGCAAGTCATCGGCGGCATCGCCCCGGCCTCCATCAGAACCGCAGGCACTTAAAAGCACCAATGAAAATAGTATCGCAATAAGCGAAGGTAGACGCATGGTCATAATCTCCCGAACAAAATCCATTTTTGTTATCTGTCGGACAAGCGCAGTAGACCTATAAAAAATACGCCTGCAATAAATCATTTATGCTGGCGCACTTGGACTCCGGCTTATTTTTAGATAGATGTCATTATTTTGGTTGTGCGTATTTCTAATACTAAAGTTATGGCGCACAACCGTTTATGAGTGTGGTAACTATGCGTTCTTTCTCACTAAAAGTGTGATGAATGGCGAAATTTTGGCGGGATAATTTATGGGTGATAAAGCGTGTAATTAGTGAAGGCAAATTTACGCCATAAAATATAATGGAATAGATAATTTGACAGCTTGATTTGCTGTTGCTCTTGACTCTTTCTGAAGTGGAATCTGATTCTGAGCCTGATTAAGCCGCTACTAAGATGGGGAATTACCCCGCCATTTCAAGTTGATTATAAATCTTGCAGGCAGGTATTTAGATCGAAGTATATTGGCTAAGGCTTCTTTAATAACACTCTTTGAAATCGCCTGGTGTAAATCAGGTGAGCCAAGGGCATCGACATCACCTGGGTTTATAGGCTGTGAACTTTCTATTTAAGATTTAACTTCATTTCCATAAGTGATGGTTGGAAGCCAACTTTTTCATAGGCTTTTATCGCTGAGCTATTTTGAGAGTAAACATCAAGGTAGAAATCTTGAACTCCATTCTGTTTACCCCATGCAATTAATTTTTCTATTAGCTTTGAGTTAATGCCCTTTCCTCGGTGCGCTGGTGATACATACATAAATCCCAGATAAGCATGCCGCTCATGATCAAGAGATATTTTTGAGCTTCGAATCTGGGCATATCCTGTTCCAATAACCTCACCTTCGATTTCAACTACCAGAAGATATGAGTCATCAGATAGTATCAACTTTTCCATATCATAATAGAATGCTGATTCAGCTTTAATGGATGAATTGTATGGCCTTTCGGCTTCGATAAGACACTGTTCCAGCTTAAGTAAATCAGGAAGGTCTTCTATAAGTGCTGTTCTAAAATTTAACATCTTTATTTTCAGTGGTGATAGATTTGGTAATGAAAACTGCTCCAACTCTACAAAGGCCTGTATCTGACTTTGGTGTGGGCTAACAAAGCTAGACAAATTTCTATTGAGTGGCGGTCAATTCATACTTGTATCTGGCCTCTACTGCAGGCCGTGATCTGTGTGATTGCGTGAGGATAGCAGATTGTAAGTCTTGAAGCAGCTTTTGTGATTCAAGCTTTGTTTGTTTAGGAAATTAGCCCAATGGTCCTTTCAATTACCCAATACCCGCTGACTACTCCAACTGGATAAATAGCGTATTTTGATTGTGTTAGAAAGTGTTGATACAAAATTGAGAACTTCCAGTTCGAGAATATCCACTGAACTGTAGATGATAAGAAAATCAAAACCAAGACAAATAATATCTGCCCCAGTTCTACACCTATATTAAAGCTAAATAATGTCGTGATTTTATTGCTGTGAGGAAGGCCTAATTCCGCTAGCGCACTGGCAAAACCAAATCCGTGAAGTAACCCAAAGCCACTGGCAACAATCGCAGGATGGCGTCGGGTTAAACTCGTTTTACTCTGTCCATTATGCGCGTATACAATTTCTGCGGCTAACAGCATAATACTCAATGGGATCAACACTTCAACAACATCTACTCTTATGGTGAATAAATCTAAACTTGCGAGTCCCAGGGTGAGGGAGTGGCCTAACGTAAATCCGCTAATCGCTATTAAAGTGCTTCTAAAATTTCTGGCGATAAAGACTAAACATAACACGAATAGTAAGTGATCATAGCCCTCCAATATATGTAAGAAACCTGCTTCAATATATTGTTTGACACAATCCCAAATAGTTAGGCGGGAAGGTAAATTTATCTCTAAGACCTTGGGGCCATTAAAGAGATTAATAGTGTCACCGTCTGATTTTTCAAAATGAATTAAGCTCGATAAGGCTGGATTGGCAATGGGGTATGTGATTTTTATTGTTAGGGGATTATATAGTCTTGTAAAATTGTTTGGGTGGGGGTTCCTGCATAGGTAACTCTTCACGTTGGGTCCGGCAGGCCCTGTTATATCTGGTTGTATTTGGCAGAATTCGCCCTTTAAGTGTATCTCAGGTTCAGTGCCTGGCTGCATGATAGGCGGAACTTTCCATCGAAGGATATATCTGCTTTCTGCGACCTCTTTTAACTCAATGTATATCGGTCTTCCATCATGAGCGAAACTAAAACTACTAATTGTTGTAGGTAACAATAAGAATAGAAGGGCTTTGATGATCTTGTAGGAATTTTTAGTTGGCATAGGTGATATCCATAGGTACATATGGTATCGAGGCATCCCTCTCTATTCTGTATCCTGCCAACAGTTCTTGTATCTTAAGTTGTCTGTTTTCCTCCATTTTATTTCGTCGATAATCCTCAAGGACTAAGGGGGCAGCTTCTCTAAAGCTGGGTAGACGGCTTGTTTTGTTTTCACTAACCAAAATTAGATGTAGACCATACGGAGATTCAAATGGACCGGACCAGGCATTCAATGGTAGTTGAAAGATACTATCTGCCAAATCATCGCCGAAATGGCTGGCCACTAGACGGAGAGTGCGATCTACATAATTCCGGTGAAAGATGAATCTGTCTCCGTAGCGGGCGGACTCCTCGAATGGAACTGACTGCTTTATTAAGTGGTTAAAGCTCTGCTTAACAGTCTTCTCTAACTTTTCTTTAGAGTGACGTCTAAAATCAAAGAAAACATGAGTGAAGGTAATAGATGCTTCAATTCGATATTTCTCGCGATGAAGCTGGAAGTAGTTCTCCAGGTCTTCTTCACTAATGTCAGTGTTACTGGAAAAGCCACCATTTACATAGTCCAGTTTTTGAATAAGGCGTCGTCGTATAATCTGATCATGCTTCTGCAGGCCTAGATTAAGGGCTTCACGGTAAAGTACTTCTTCTTTAATGTAATCATTAATCAGGTTGGACTTCTCTGGCTGGGTCAAGCCCTCCCAATAACGTCGTGCAAAACTCTGGTTAAATGTTTTTTTCTGGAATTGGAGGTGCTCAATTAGTATGTCCTCGCTGATAAGCAAGGTATCTTCATGGTTGGTTCCATTTTCCTCTATTAACAACTCTGCGACAACGAGCAGCAATAAAGCGATAATACAAAAGTGTACCAGAGGCTCCCTTTTCAGAATCTCTAATTTCCGCTGCATGAAGCTTCCTCCTTAAAACCTGCAGAGAGTATTGATATCAGTATGTAAGCGACTTTTTTAGATATGCTATTTACTTGCTTTGGTGTCGAGGTTCCTGCCAATCTTAGGGGGTATACCAAATTGGGGATGTATAAGCGCGCTCCTGGATAACGGCAGGTCCTTCAGAGGGTACCTGAATATTTCCATTATTGATTTCTTTTGCAGCTATCGCATCGTAGAGTGAATGGCGTGGGGTAGGGATTTGCAATACCCGAACATAGTAAAAGGCTCTTTCGTTCATATTAAACTTTGGATCTTGCCATAGGGTTGATAACTCTATGGAGCCAATGTTGTTAGTGTATTGCCCCGTTTCTCGATTTACCGTATCCCCCACAGGCCTTAGCTGCCCTTGGTTATTGAGCGTGCGTTCGCCAGACCAGGCAACATTAAATATTTTTTCTTGGCTCTTTCCTGTTGAGTCCAGCCAAGATTTAACCACCTGAACTCGATCCAGATTTGCTCCTTTAGGATCTTTTGTCGCGCGTATAAGTAGCTGAATTGGTTGGTCAGTTCCTTGTGGTTTCACTAAATCCCCCCCCATAGGTACTCCATGGGAATAACCTAGTTCAGCAATATTCTCAGCATCGATAGCGTGTTTCGGAAAATTCCAGCCTGCAAAGACGCGCACCTGAATTCTAGGGCCTGTAGTGGCGTATACTTCACGGCGCTTAAATGCGGCGAAAAGGCTTTCTCTGGTATTTTCTTCAGCCCAAGCAGCGGCGAGTCCAGAAGCGGACATGTTCCAACCTGTAGCCTTGGTTCCGCCAATGACAGTGTTAGTTCGCTTGCTGCTTGGTACTGAGTCATGGGCAAACTTGCCCCAAAAGTTGTTCTCCTCAGCAGTTGACATACCAGTATGTGAATCTGTGGACCCCACAAACCCCAGCTTATAAGGGTTTACACCTATTTTCTCCTGTATTTCCAGCCCTGTGCGTAAGGCGGATCGGACGAAATCACCTTTAGCGACACGGTACGACTCCGGGTCGGCTTGTAGGTAGAATGGATAATTCTCAAAGTCGGCAAAAGGATCGTCCGGGGAAAGTGTTGAATGGGTTTCTGAGTCCCCCTTAATTTGTGTTATTTCAACCAGGGGCTCCCAGCGCATGCGTGTACGCGCATACTGTGTATCAATTGGCTCACCACGCAGAGTGGTTTCTGCAAACATATAGCCTTTGGATACATTGGAGTTGTGGGGAATCGCAATGAATTCACTGCCAGTCCGTTTAGATGTCTCATCTAACCAGTACCACAAATCTTCTGGGTACTGGCTCTGATCAGCCCCAAAAGGAAGATACTGCTTAGCTTTATCCGCCCCATCAGGGGAGACCACAACCCGGTGTAAGTTGGCCCCTGTTGGGGTTGAGCTCCATTCCCAGCCAATAAAACTGGTAAAGGTGCCTGGGTTGTTATGGCGCTCTGCAGCATCGACTATTGCGCTCCATGCACTTGTCCGGGTTTTATCCAAATCACCAAGAACCGGCTCTGGGAACTTGTTAGCCGGGTCCTGGACAGGGTCGGCGGGAGCTACTGTGTCGAGAGCCTTAGCGGGCAGTAACTCATTGAAAATATCCATACCTTCATTCATAGATACTTTATATCGGATATGCTGCTTGGCAAACCAGCGCATCATCGACTGGTATAAGGACATATCGCTGTCTAGCTCATCTGTCTTATTCACCACTGCCCTCATAACACCCAGCCCTTCAGCGTGATCTGAAACCACGAGAAAATCCAGGGGGGTGTCTATACGTACTTTCGCATGAGTGTAGGGGTGAATAACCGGCTGTCCCTTGGCCCAGCGATAAGCAGTGTCTGGAGTTGCCGAATAATTTTGGCTTAAGAAGGCATCGAACGAATAGGAGGTATGAAGGTGCATATCTCCCCAGAAAACCTGAGTGGGCTCACTAGCAGTAACACTTAGGTGAGCGATGGATAATGTAACCCCTACCAGACGTGCTATTCTTTTTATGGGATTTTTCATATTTCCAATTACCAGCGTCGGCTGGCTATCTTTTAGGCGACTAGATCCTCTTAACATGTCAGGATCGTTAGGATAATCTTGGTAAATAAGGATGTGATTGATTAGATGCTAATCATTTGGCTTTTAGGTTTCTTTGCAAATAAAGCCAATCTCTTGACCAATTAGGACACATTTGTAGATGGCTGAGTATGGACACACGACCATTGCAACTTGGGTATTACCTATTGTTGAGGCCCTAAAACCATTCTGTTCCACCCAAGAAATTTTGCAGCGTGCAGAAATTGACCCCAAATGCATAGTGGATGCAAACCAGAGAATTCCTTTAGAGAATATGAAAAAACTATGGGGGCTCGCTGAATCTATATCAGATGATGATTGTATCGGCCTGCAAGTCACTAAGTATGTGAATCATACAAACCTTCACGCTCTAAGCTATGCCCACTTGGCCAGTAGCTCCATCAGGGAGAGTTTACTAAGATCTGCTCGATTCTCAGAAGTGGTTACCACCGCTATGCGAATCAATGTTCATGATGAACAGAAACAAGTAGTAGTCTCCTGGGAAAAAGTTGATAATTTTTCATATGATCCAAGTATTCATGCTATAGATGCCTTTATGGCTTTGCTAATAAAGTCCATCAGAAAGATATGCCCCGATGTGTATCATCATTTGATTTCTATTAATCTGGAGAGGTCCAGACCTACCACCCTTGAGCGGCATCAATTGATGTATAAGTGCCCAATTAACTTTTCGGCAGACATTTGTGAGATTAGATTTAAACAAGAGTTTGTTGATCGAAAGCTCTCTTCGGGAAACGATGAGCTGGTCAGGGTCAACGAGCAAGCCCTGATTGGTTACTTGGAGCGTTTGCAGAAGAATGACATAGTTAGCATGACCAGTAGAGTGCTTATTGATCTGATGTCTTCAGGTAATTTTTCACAAGAGGTCGTGGCCAAGGAGCTTGGGATTAGTTGCCGTGGTTTGCATAGAAAACTAAAAGAAAGAGGCTCCAGTTATCAGACTGTGCTAGATGAAATACGCCAGCATCAGGCTGTGCAGTATCTTAAGCAAAGTGATACCCCGATCACGTCAATCGCCTACAAATTAGGATTCGGTGATACCAGTAGTTTTTCCAGAAGCTTTAAAAAATGGACTGGGCAATCTCCGCGAGAGTTTCGGGGTAATTATATTAGGGGTAATTCTACTGAAATCCGTGTAGATAAAATTTGAATATATCAATTTATAAATAATGATTGGTTTGATTTGCGCTAATAGTTCTTAGAGTTTGCGAATTGTTGAGGGATTATGTGTTGTGCTAAGTCAAGAACGTGCGATTGCATGTTCTTGACTTAATAGGTTTCAGAGAACTCTGAACCAGGACCAATATATAATTAAGTATGAAATCAGAAAGCTCTAATTATTCGTACGTCTCAAATTGTGTCTTATACTAATATTTCGCAATCCGGTATTGCATTTTTCACCGTCTTCGGGATCGTCAACGGCTTCTGATCATAATCTATACTGCAGTGTCGCAGGTCGACTTTTCTTAGTCGAGGAAGCTTCGTGATATTGGACGGAAATTTCTTGAAATTATTAAAAGATAAATCTAATTCTTCAATTTTCTCTAGCTCCTCGATTTGAGAGCCTAGTGAAGCTAAGTAGTTTGCCGACAAGTCAAGCTTTTTAAGATCCTTAAACAATACCAATTCTTTTGGAAGTGAAGTTAATTTTGTATTATGCAAGTTAACACTTGTTACCGTATGCCACTTTAATACGTCTTTAGGAAAAGAATAGTTTGCTCGATGTGGAAATAGAGTGACATCTTCAGGTCGGGTGTTTTTCCAATTTTTATATCCTAAGCCTGTTGAAAATGCAAAATGCTCTCCTTCCATTAGGAGCGTATACATTCTTTGTAGCCAGCGTTCATTCATAGAACGTTTTTCGATAAGAAAGCGAAGCCCCTTTTTGTAACGTTTATATAGTGCAAGGGAGAGAGTTGCTGCTGAGTCGAAACCAGCCGTTTTTTCAATCTTCTTGAGTTTGTTGTTTATATCTTGCTCTTTGACAGACTCATTGAGATTTTTAAATAGTTGTTTGTCATCAATAAGCAATGCCCACTCTGAAGGCCCTTGCTCAACCAGGACCTTCTTTGCTTGTGCTCGGACTTTTGAATCTGGATTCGATTTGGCAATCATTAATACAGTTTCAAGTATGTCTGCGGGTACTCCTCCCGTCTCGAGCATTTGAAGTCCAATTTTAACATTGACAGGCTCAACATTAGAAAGCAAATCGTTTACAGCGTCCAACGCCGAGGTGTCACCCTGTTGAACTTGCTGCTCTAGAAACTTGGGATTCTGTTGTGACTCAAGGCTAAATACGTCATTCTCTGTTAAATAAACAAATCGATCCGAGTCAAAAACTTTAGGGTTACTTGGTGACTTGCCAATAATTACATGAGTAACATTTTCATCTAAATGTTTACTAAATCCATAGCCAATTGTAGACACTTTTTCTTTAAGTTTTTTGAGAGTGGTATTTGGTTTTCCTTCAATGTAAAGAACTGACTCCTTACTTAAGAGTTCAAGGCCACTATGGCTCTTAACGAAAGTTTGTACATAATCAATTAGCTTGGTTTTGATAGGTTTGAATTGAACGCTTAGTGCTAATGTTAGTAATTCTGGATCTTGTAAAAGAAGATTAATATCTGAACCGTGTTCCCAAACAAAATCTAGTAGTCTTCGTTTATTTTGCTCGCTAAGTCGTGTCTTGGCAAGCGCTGAGCAAAATCCTAGAAGATATTCTATAGATCCTTTGGCACTTGAGAATATAGAATAGCTTTGTTCTATCGGTATTTTTTTTCTATGTAGAAGCACGTAACGGTTTTCAAGTGTGTTTCCATCTATATTGAGCTTTGATAAGTTGGGTAAATCTGAAACGAATGCCAGTGAAGAGAATACCGTATTGTTATTACGAAGAGATAAGTAGCTGAGGTCTATAAGAGCTGACCAGTCAATATCTATTTGTGATATCTTATTATTGGTAAGTCTTAGTGAATTCAATTTTCGAAGTTTGCTTATACACTCTGGGAAAAAGTCTAAACCACCGTCTATCGATATAGACTTGAGGTTTTGACACTGTTCAATATAAGGGCTTATTGAACTGATTGTAGAGTTGCGAATAGACAATTCTGTAAGGTTGGAACAGTTGCCGATATCTTGGGTGATTTCTCCAGATACACCTTCGATGTGAAGTGAACGAAGTTGGGTTGCTTGGGTTAGTTCGGGTAGCTTAAGGCTGCATGTCTTTATTTTTAAGGTATCTATTGTGTCAGATATCGACCACTGAGAAAAATCTAGAGGTTGTGTGGTATAGAGGTTAAAGTATTTTACATGATCAGTTGCGTTGATATTTTTGATAGACTTCAGCTTATCACAGTCTACCGTCAGGCTGCCAACAACAATGTTACGAAAGAAGTTAAAATCGATATGGCTAAGAGCTTTACTTTTCAACTGAAAAGATTGAACACTAGAGGTTATCTCAATAGGCGGAAGCTCCAACAGGTTGTCAATTTCAATAGTGAATCGTGTGTCTCTTTCTGGTAGGCGGATTAAATCTTTACAAGTTTTTTTTAGATTTTTGCATTTGATGAGTATTCTTTTGCACGTATTCGTATAAAGAAATCCTGGCAGCTCATCTATCGAGTCACAGTTTAAAGTAAATGAGGTTATTTGGGCTGGAAGAGACAAGCCCTTTAGGCCTTCAATTTTCTTGCCGACAAGACATATTTCTTGCAAATTTTTTAGTGTGAAAATTTCATCTGGTATTTTCTCTAATTCTGATAGATCAATTCTTAGATATTTAACGTCATTTAAATCGCTTCTACAGCGATTTAGGAATTCTGTGAGTTTACTTGTTTTTAATTCTTTCCCAGAAATATCCAGTCTGCGTATCGACGTTGACTCCGATAGTGTTTTTTCTATATCTTCAAGGGTGTTCATATGTGATGGAACTCTGCTTATTTATCAGATTATCTATGATTACATATTTTTGAGTAGCATCATGCTTACTTCTGGATCAGACATGACCATTTTTAATCTTGTATTGTCTGTATTCATGATGTCTTGAAGGAGGGATAAACGAATATCATTTGGAATTACATCCATCTTGATAAAAGATTGAATATTCTCTATTTGTGGTTTAGTTGGTGCTATCTTATTTATCGTTAAGTAGTTTGACATTCGCGTTGCCAGAGTTGCTAAGATGTCTACACGTAAGACATCTTTCTTTACTATCTTCTCAATAGGCTCCGTAACTTCCTTCTTAAAACTCTTGGCATTTAAGATCTTTTCCGGTTCGATCAGCTCGGTAAGATTTTGCTGAATAAAGGTAACAAATGCAGTAACTGTTTCTTCATCTAGGCACGAAGCAGCGAGAGCTTGAACCAGTGGTAGCTCTTTCTCTAGGTCCCTGATGGAGTTGATACTATTGAAAAATTGGACCAATGAGCGGGGTGTAGTCAGCTCACCAGCTGCTATTTCGGGGTAAATCAATACAAAGTTAATCCCTCTAGGGTCAACCTTTGCTTGTTCAGCCCACTTGGCCCAGACTTTCGCATCAAATTCCATAGTGATATGCATCATGCGTGTCAGCATAGCGTCATCCATTGGCGTCACGGAATAATCACCGCCATCCGGGTTTGCTGTGAGTATAATTTGCCAATTTTTGGGCAATCGCCAACTTACTAATTCAAAATTCTGAAGTAGCTGCATGATGCCACGCAAAATCCGATCGTCCGCGCGGTTAACATCGTCAATGAGCAGAATACCGGGTCCCTCGTCCGTTGGCACCCAACTGGGTGGAACAAAAACCGTTTTATTCCCATCTACCTTGGGCATCCCCAATAGATCTCCCATTTCTTCAAATTGAGCGGGTGCGATATATGTCCATCGGTAATCTAGTTCACTAGCAATTTGTCCGACCAGCTCAGTTTTACCGATCCCATGCCTGCCCCATATGCATACTGGGGTTTTCCTCTTGCCTTCTTCCTCGGCAGTTATATTGGTTTGAAGTATATGTTCAATAAACTCTGTAGCTTCTTTTGAGGAGGATTTAAGCCCATAGGTAAGATAATTTTTACTCACGAATTAATCACCACTGTTTGGCCTGGTAGATGCGACCAGTCACTGTCGCTCATTTGTTCGGGTACGATTACCCAAAGTATTGGGCATCTAGATTTATAGCTTGGTATAGGTGCGCCACCGTCGGTAAAATAAATGATACCATCTGGATGAATTTCCTGGTTGGCTAGCTGTATAGGTGGGTTAAAGCTAGTTCCACCTCGGCCATGCACAAATTCTGGTTTAACTCCTAGATATTTGTAAGTTTTCTGAATGTTGGCATCGCACTCTGTGATAATAACTTCAGCTCCATTTTTCCATATTTGGTGTAGCTCACCAAAAAAAGTATCAAAATAATCTATGGGAACAGAAGCCGATGTATCAAGCGCGACTAGGATTCTCTGATGTCGCCTAACTTTAATTCCTGGTGTGGTTCCGTATCGTTTGGATGGACGCCGTAATGTGTTTTTTATAAAGGTGCTATTGCTAGATGCAGCAAAACGCTTGACTGTACGTTTCCAGTCCACCTGGGGTTTGTATTCTTCTAAAAAGCTCTTTAAATATTCAGTTAGACTGGAAGGCAGGTGTCCAGCTGCCTTTTGGTGGGTGGATAAACGATTCATAACATGCTTCACCTGGCCGTGAAGCTGATACTCCATAACTTTAATTTCAGATGGATTAAGTGCGGAAAATTCTTGCCAGCTTTTATGTTTTTTCTGTTCTTGGTTGTCTTCAGAAATTAAATCTGTAAGCGGAGTTATCTTACCATGTTGATTTTCATAATTAGATATTGGTTTAAAAGGCTCAGCCTTTATCGCATCCATTAACTTTTGGTAGTAGTATTTTGCCGACTTCATTGGTTCAAGTGAGATACCATAAAGAGGACGTAAATAGAAAAATTTATCGAGTGTTATTGCTCCTTTTGGTAGCTGTTCTTGTTTAATGTATTGATTGACGGCAAGATCGGCAGCTATGTTGAATACGGTCTTATTGGAATATTCTCTTTGTGCAAATAAGTGTCGAAAAACAACGTGCAATAACTCATGTTTAATCAAGCCATATTGGTGGTTTTCTGAAAGTGAAGCCCAAAATTGAGGGTTGATTGATAGTTTTATTACCTGTTTATTTATGAGTGATACGCAGGCTGTATCCACGCATTCATCCAGGCTTTTTGGCATCCCAAGCATAAAATGACCATAAAAGGGCTCATGCAATAGGATTTTTGTGCTGATTCTAGTTAATTGTTCGTATTTAGAGGTAGACATAGCGCCTAAAGTAACTAAGGTAAAATTATGGAGAAGTTGAAGCCTAGGTATTTGTCGTTTTTATTTAATGCGAAATTAAATTTTGTGACTGATCTTTGGAGTCAATGACGAAATGTATTATTTAAGCCTATATTTCCCTAACTCACGAAATGAAAACAGATTTCCTTTAGGTACTCGCAATATAAAAGTACTTTAGATTTGCTCTCTTGATCACCAGTTATGATTGCTTTTAGGGAGAAGGTTTCTCATCCTTAGACATTATGTCATTTTCATGACTTGTAACAAGATCGCTATCAATTATATCTCTATTTCTGCATAAATACTGCTATTGATTTTTGGTGCTTGATATGTTGCTGACTCTATCCTTCTTGATGCCTAGTTTACTGAGTACAGATTCATTGCAGCAAGATACTCCCCCCATCTTTTGTACAAGCTCATTGTGAGATGTGATTTCATACATGTCAGAATGATATTTTAGTACTTAAGGGGGAGCTATATGTAATTGTGAGGTTCTTCATCTTCTTTCCTTACCTAAAATGGCTGCTCGGTTGTCATTTTGGTTGGTATTATCCAGATTACCGCTTTAGAATCAATCTGACGCAACTGCTAAAGAATAGTAAACGCAATAGATCATGCGGTTCTGAAACACTCGTATCAAGTAGGAGGCTATGGCGTTAAGAGTTATCCTGGGGTACAGAAAAAATTCACATTCATTGCCTTTAGGATGCTTCCTAAATATTTCGAATATTCTGAAAGGAAGAGCTGAGTCGTTCGAATGCTATTTTCCCAAGGTTTGTATGAATAAATAAGTTTAAGTATTCGGAAATAGTCAAAACCTTCAGTTTTTTAGCAGTGTTAGGTGAAAGCTATATTTGGCAGTTGCTTTCAGTTTCAGGTTTTATTGAAAGCAATAAAAAATGTTCGGGGTGGCCTAAGATTGGAATAAATATCTATTATTTCAATAGAATCTCAGTTTTTATAAGATCACTTGATTAATAATTGTCAAAGGCGATTGGTCGTTTGAAATACTCTTGGAACCATATGTCTAGATAATTCATATTTTTATAACTCGAAGACTCCTTGCTTTCTGGTTTAAAATTCATCGAGCGAAATCTTCATTTCCGATTTCGAATAATTCCAAAACTGCCGACTTCATACTCTGATACCCAGAAATGAGAGAAAGCTATGAAGATTTATAGAGCAGTTTGCTCTACAGCGTGATTGGATAAAACAGGCGATTTGGTGAAAGCTTCTAAAGCACATTAAGGCAACGAGCATTTGTGTAATCAGAGCTAATGGCGACGTGGTGCTGTGTCACTTATGTTGGCAACTTAGGAGCAGATATGGTTGTTCTCTCCCGAATTTGACGTTGAAGCTCCCACCGCGAGCGGATAGGTTGGGCTCCGTCTTTGGAGCCCACAGATCGTTTGTTTTCTGGTCGATAGATGTCGCTACCCAACTGTACACTCAAAGTTCATATATTACTTGAATTCAAGTGTATTACCACTGGGATCTTTTATAAGAAACTTGCCTGACTCATCTTCAGCGTCTTCGTTTTTTATAAGGCTATTTGCTACAAACTCTATATCATTTGATTTACAAACTTCTAATACGGACAGCCATTCCTCTTTGCTTAGAATTGGTCCAAAATGGTCAATTTGGTAGGCCGGCATTTTGTCGGAAGCTTGATGAATTGTAATTTGATGGCCGTAAAATAAAATGTCGAACCAGGTGGAATTGTCACGACCTATAGGGCAACCCAAAATTTCTAAGTAAAAGCGCTTCGCTTCCTCTTTGTCGGGAACCACGAAAGAGAGATGAAATGGATTCAACATAAGTTTCACCTTGTTGTTCGTAAACGTGGGTAAGTCTTAGGTACAACGTCTCTATAACCATTCCTAAATGGGATGATTTTTTGGTATCTACGTAAAATTGATAGTACGCAGAGATTAGGTTAATAGCTTGGTAATGGAATTTAAACATTAATGGAAAAGTACTTTGCTTCCCATACCATACCTTTTTCTATATAGAATTTGTGAGCTTGCTAGCGTTGGACACCAGAAACAAGGCGAACTTGATTGCAGCCTTCAACTTTTGCTTGCTCCAAAATCCAGTCAAAAAGCTTTCCGCCAAAACCACTCAATCTTTTCTCTGCTGAGGTTATAAGACCTTCAATTTCTATTGTCACCCACGGTTAGTTGATTGATAGATTAGCACTTTGATTCTTCCATATGAGCTGATTCACAAGCTCAAACAGTTCAAAGATATGCACTTTCCTTGGGAGCTAATTCTAGACCAAATGGAGGGTCAATTGCAGCCTAGATTCCCACAATAACCGATTCACTTAGCGGTAGTGAAGGAAGCTAGCAGTAGTCAGCTATGCTCCCAGCCAAAAAAACCAGGAATTCCGTGGGAATTATATCAGCTCGCTGTATCTGATTGAGCGGCACCAGATTAGTGTCGTCAATTGATAGGAGTGCTAGTTCCAAACCGTTACTTTATATCTCAATTACTCTACAATCCCACCCCTAGCGAGTTCAATCGATGTGCGTATATTTCGATTTGGGTTCGCTTTCTGAGATACACTTAGAAAATTTATAATTTCACCCTTTGAGTGAAGTGAATTTTTAGGGGTTGTCGCATAAAAAAACCAAATCCCTAAAGGGTATAAAAATAACGCCATTACTATTCCTAGGGACCCTCTGATCAACGAAGCATTTTTCCAGAATTAAGCTGAGCTGCTTGAAAAATTCACTTTATTACGCACAAACGCGTAATTTGCGCGTAATAGTCCACTAATTTTTCATCTGAAACCCTCAATAGGTGGATTTCAGGCGAACCACCCCTAGGCAGCCAAGTATTTTCTCCCTATTATTAAGTTGGTAAAGCCTGCCAGTAAGCACAGCCTCTCAGTATTTTTTACCAGTCCCCGATAGCGGACCTTGTCATAACCAAATACCCGTTTGATGTAGCGGAAGGGGTGCTCGACCTTCGCTCTTATCTGCGCCTTGATCTTTTCCGCTTTACGAAGTGCATCACGCCCTGGAAGAGTTTTTAGCTTGCTCGGCTTCATTGCTATATACCAATCCGCCTCCCGCTCTTTCAACTCTTCACGTTTCTCCGCACCAATGTACCCAGAGTCTCCCCAGATTCTTTTCTCCTCCCCGTGGAGAACTCGCTCTGTAGTTGTGACATCATGCGAATTCGCTGCTGTTGTATCTATGCTATGTATTACTCCGAGCACATCATCAACCCCGATATGCATTTTCATTCCAAAATGCCACTGATTGCCTTTCTTTGTTTGATGCATTTCTGGATCACGTTTTTTCTTTTTATTCTTGGTTGAAGTTGGCGCAGAGATAATAGTGGCATCTACAATCGTACCTTCACGCAGTACCATGCCATTCTCAGCAAGATGCTTGTTGATTTCATCAAAAAGAGCTGCACCTAGCTGATTGAGCTCCAGTAAGTGGCGAAAGTTAAGAATCGTTGTTTCATCGGGAATTGGGCCGCTCAAAGTCAATCCAGCAAAACTACGCATGGATTCAATTTCATACAGTGCATCCTCCATAGCGGGATCACTGAGATTATAAAATAGCTGCATGCAATGAATACGGAGCATGACACTCAATGGATATGGCTGTCGGCCACGTTTGCCTTGTGGATAGCAAGGAGTGATCTGAGCTTCTAGTCGCTGCCATGGGATGAGGGCTTCCATTTGAGAAAGAAACTTCTCTCGGCGAGTTATACGGCGCTTTAGCTTATATTCTGCTTCGGCAAAGGTGACTTGGTGCATAATTCATCGTAGTCTTGATGGGTAGGTGAATATTACCAATATTGGCTTGGAATTATTCAGAGGTTCCCTAGTAGGATGGTTACCTAAAATCCTCAGTAATACATTAAAAATACTAAGAAATTTTGGCTCTAAGAAGTAAGGGGCTTATGGTAAGTGGTAGCACTGGTAATCTATTTTTCTGAGTTCCTTCGAGTGAGCTTAATAAAAGCACCAGGATAAATGGTTTGTTTTGTGAATAACTCAGATTATTCAAAGCATAAAGTTAAAAATATAGGCACAAAAATAATCTTATAGGATTTTATTAAGTTTGTTTTAGTGTCAAAGCTGCGTAAAATCAATGGATACTTATTGGTATTTTGGTCGGCGTTGAGCTGCCTTTTAAAATGTCAGCTACCAAAGAAGTTTAACCAAGTCAATAATTTTCTAAGAATCAGCCCGTCAAAGGAGAGCGGTATTGTGACGTAAAAGCAAGTAAAAGGCGCTGACCCGAGGTGGTGGAACACCAGGGGCCAGCTAACCAAATTGATAAGCAGACTATCAAAATGGCTATATGGATCATACGCTAGAAACCCGCTCGTCTTCAATAAACTGGAGTATATTGAGCAGTTTGGAGAGGTTCTCCAAGCTCTGGGAGCGTAGTGCCCGCCTTTTCTTCTTCTATGCCTACCGTTCTCGTGCACCACCTCATATTTCCTCAAAAAATTACTTACAAAGCCTTCCATTAAGGGTGGCCTACAAATGGTTTGAGTCTTAGAGGAAACAAATATGTTGATCTTAAAGCGCCGGACGGGTCAAAATTTAAGGATTGGAGCAAATGTCTCAATTACCGTATTGGAAGTTAAAGGTAATCAAGTGAAGATAAGCATACTTGCTCCCAAATCCCTGCCTGTTCACCGTGAAGAAATATATATACGTGCACAAAAGGAGCGGGCACTTGGAAGAGGAGATCGTTGATAGCCCCGCTGTGGCTACAGATTTCCCAAAGCATCCATATCAAAACCATGGCGGCAAAGGTTTTGATATAGGGTGCCTTTGCTAGCGCCTCCTATTTGCTGGATGTAATCAATGGGTTAGTGTTGAACTCACCTACCAATAAGCCATAGGTGCCCAATTTGTGGACGCCCAAGATTGTTCCAACTCAAATGAAGAGCTGCTCGACAGTAATGTTGAGTAGAGATTTATTGCTGATTGGGAGCTGCCCATCTCTAACCCGCACTATGGGTGGTGTGGGGGCCGGTAGCTAAAAACTACCGGCTATGTGATCTAGGTTCTGGGCCCATTGTATCTTGACTCATTAATAGACCAGATTACACCTGCCAAGAGAAACCCAACAGCCAAACTACCTATTACTGACCAAAATGTATCCATAGTGAGAATGGGTTGGTTATAGATCATCTGCCTTGATAGAAACCCATTAACAAATAGTAAACAACCGCCCCCAAATAGACCTCTAGTTAAAGTAAAATGAAACGACCCTTTAGATCGAATCTTTTTCCATCTTTCATCAGGCTTCATTATTGATCCGTATATTGTCGGTGCTTAACGCCTTTAGCATAGGCCGAAGGAAGTAAGGTCCTGCCCAGTTACTTTTTTGGCTTGCCGATGCTGGCTAAACTTGTTATGACTTTACTGGCCATATAACAGTCTCGTTGTCCGGCTCAAATAGATAGCTACACTGCATTTCTGCAAGGTAATTGTAATCAAACCAAAACATTATACCTAAACCATCATGAATTAAGCATTTATGATCTGGAAGCTCTTCGGAAGACCAGTCTTCTAGTTTTGCTATCTCTCCAGTATGTTTAGCTATTAACCTTGAAATTTCTTTGATTCCTAAACCGAATAGTTGCTGTTCAAATAATGAATATCCGGCCCCCATAACTGTTATTGTACCTAAGCGAAAGTTATCACTATCATTGAAGATAAATGTTAAGTTTCTATGCGAATACCATAATTCTCTATGCCAATCACCTTTGCCTTCAACATACTCGGATTCCTCAACTCGATCTGGCTTGCCCAAGAAAGAAATGACTTCTTTCTCTATCATGCCGTACCTAATTTTACCTATTCCAATACCCGGTAATATATTCATTTTCTATGGGTCATAACGCCTTTTTATGAGAACCTATGCATTAGGCTGTCCAAGTCGGAGGCGACAACACAAGCTTGTTAAGCATTGTGTAGGCCGAAAAACAAAGTATATGGAATTTCTATAGCCAACACCGTAACCGGAACCCATACTGAATACTTTAGTGATTTTTTTGCTGAATAGCCTAGAATCTTCTTTAAATAGATAAATGGAATAATAAAATATAAGGAATAGGCCGATAAAATAATGATCTCCGAAAAAGCATTTCCTATGACTACTAAGCTGATTATGAATATAAGAATCATAGGTACAAAAACGAAGGTAAAAGCAACCCACCAGTCAATATTTGGATCACTACTTTGTGACTTGTTTCTGTCAATTAGCTTGTAGATGCCTATCAATATCAAAGCAATTATTGCAGCCTGTAACATCTTCCCACCTATTTATACTTAAAACACTTCAATCAACTGATGCGTTAGCGGACGGTTGGATTGATTTGTTAATGTTTTCTAATTCTATTTTAAAAGTGCTTACTTTTTTCTCTAGCTCTTTCCTAATTCTCCTCTTGCCTTCAAGACAGTAGTCCACCATTAAATCAGATATTCTAACGAGTTTACCTGTTTTGCTCTCTGGCGAAGGTGACCATACCTTACCAGCGTAATTCAAGTTTCCAAATATTTTTGCTGAGAAGTGGTAAGTTTGGCCGTCTGCTCCCATAGAAAAATCTCGTGGATACCTTGTTTCATACAGCATTTCTTGCCAAACATACTGAATTTTATCTGCTAACTCTTGACGAATTTCTTTTTTACATCTTATTCGTGGAATTTCTTGGGGAGATTTAGGGTATTTGGACTCTAGTTCTTTAAGCCCTGCTTCATCTTTAACGAATTCACCCTCATCATTCATAACCTTCACAGAACCTTCTTCCATCAAAGGCATCATTTGGTATCCCCATAATTGCATTTTGGGGGACTCAAAAAATATATAATTTTCTTTATCATTTTGCTTTATACCCAAGACGTATTCAGGAGAAAAGGAAGGGAATCCAATAAGCCTTACTATTACATCTTCTTCATATGCTGAACCAAGATAACTTAAGACAAGATGCGTATATCCGCCAAAGAACTCTCTCGAAAATTGAGAGTCCTCAGGTTCAAGGTGTTCACTTGCGAAAGCAGTACTACTTATGAACCATATAATAAAAATTCTTAATTTCACTCTATGCTCCTATTGTGTGTGGTCTTGCTCACATAAAGAAAATTGTCATTCTGTTGTGCTTTGTTAGCACTGTTACCTACCGATTCTAATTTAATAGAATACTGGAATAATTGTTACTCTTTTCACCGGGCCAGTTTTAATTTCTGACTCGATATCCCCCGATTCTGACTCGATCCAGAAAGTAGCTAAACTTCCACTCCTTTTAGCTTTCAACACGTACGATTTTCCAGCCTCTGCCAATAGCTCAGTATTTGACTCAAGGACATAGTGAAATGGGGTTTGAAAACCTATTTTTTGCGCTGTGGTTTTTTCTGGTGTAAATACAACTTTTACCCCAATATCTCTCCGTCCTGGCGCAACTGGAAAGATTGCCTCAATTGGCGCCGTCCATGGTCCGGGATGAAGTTTTTTTCCATCGATTGAAGCAAAAATGAGCGAAACACCGCCATCTGTTTTTTCTCGGCTATTTATGAGTACACCGTTTTCGGTTCTATCAATTACCTTGTTACTAGAGCATCCACAAAGAACAAGTAACACCAGTAAAAGTAATGTCGTTTTCATTGGTTGTCCCAAATTAGTGCTAACGAAAGTGCAGGAAAACTCAGCCCGCTTTTCGTGTTTTCTTTTTATGTGAAAAATAGCCTACTTATCAGTGAAGGCTAAATCAGAATTCAAGTAGAATCACCATTTATGGTTGATATTCGATCCTGCCTGAGGAGGCAAAGACATACATTAGTTTTCTACAGTCTGAACGCCACAAACAATGATAAGGCTGTCCGCTTAATTGATATTGTTAAACATTTACTGCAATAGTTTCCTGGCTATATCTGCTGGCATTTCTCGACCTTCTTTTGATTTCAATATTTTCTTTATTGTTTTAAGGAGCTTCGTGCCAAATGTTTTATACCATATGCCTTTGAGGTAGACCTTTAGATCTGATTAACCTTTATCAATCACTCTTTGTCTTTCCTTTGTGCCTTCAGAGATATTTCCAAACGAGATTCAAGTTCAGCTACTTTTTCATGTGGCTCGTCCAGTCTTGACTTTAAATGACCCTCTTCACTTGGCTCAAAGTATGATTCTTAGTCTTTAGTATTTTCGTCGATCCTGCTCTGAAAATTTTCGGTTAGCTTATCGATAGTTGATCTTACACTGGCTCTAGAAGTTACAAGATCATCTCTAATACTAGAAACCCAGTCGCTCACCCGGATCATCGCGGAATTTATATCATCATGTATCCGTGATTCTTGATTCATATATTCTCCGGGCCTCTTAATAGTTCTATAAACCTCCTATTACTACTCTGATCGGTAGCAGTCAATGCTGAGTCTATTGTTCCACCAGAATGAGTTTCATCTAATACAAAATTGTACCTAGTAGAGGTTTAAAAGTTAACTTCGCCAATGTAGATGAATCATCAGGAAATTGAGTATCAAAGTCTTCTAAACAGGAATCACCATACTCTAGGTAATCGAGTATTTGAGTGATTATCGGATTTCTTAACTTTGGCATACTGTAGATACTTCCTTTAGTGTTTAGCGCCCAGAGCACGGGCGGCCGAGGTGAAGCATAGGCCATCCAGTCCGGGTAATTTGCGGGCGACCGTGCTGCTGTTTGTTATGTTTTTTCACACTTTGCTCTTTCTAGTAAAGCAAACACTTCATTTGCGATCTTTGCTAACTGGGTGTTTAGCTTATTCACCTTATCCTCATCTTCGGCTGCATATTCTGTGAGCAGTAAATCGTCAATATCACAAGTTGGCGCATATTTAATCCAAAGATCTTCTAAAAAGCTAAAGTCGTTACTCTCTATTTTTTTTATTGCCTTTAGCGCTTCAAGTTCCCATGCAGAAATACCGCGAGACCGAAAGTAACTAGCGGCTTCAAACAATGCGATCTTAAGTTCTTCTTCAACCATGATTCAAAATATAATGCCTTGCTCAGCTGATGCCTAAATGGAGCCGCTTTGTGCTAGCGTAGCGTATAGCATAAAGCGTGCGGAGTGTAGGCTGTCGAATGCAGCAACTTGGTACGCCCAGCATGGGCGTGAACTAATGAGGTGGAAGCCTCCTGTATGAGGATCACCGTTTAATGGGTTCCATTAAATGCTAACTACTAGCGAATGGCAACTGCGGACCGTGAGGTTTTGTGGGAGGAAGTCGCTATCAAATCTACGAACTGACGAACAGAAAGATCCTAAAAGGCTGAGCCTGGAGGCGGGGGATAAAGGACACCGAAGCCAGATGATCTAGCGGGCAGAGTCAATGATGTAGTTGTGTATATAAAGTTAACGTCCTTATCTGGAGAGATCTGTTTAGCTTGCTGCTATGAAGCTGTCAGCGTGGCTGCTGACTCATAAGTAGGCCCAACCCGCTAGCCGCCATCGCGGGGATAGAAAAAAGTGGTGGAACACGGCAGCGTCTCGGTCAGAAATGAATAGAGTGATTAAATAGAAGTCAGCTGACGGCATAGTAGCCAAGTGCCAAGATTTATACCTTGAACAGAGTGAAGGCCTGAACCTAAACTCCACGAATTAAAAGACCGGATTTGCCTACCGATATGCTTTCAGTCAGATAAAGTTGAGGTTGGGCACTGTCATGGCACTCAACTTAGATGAGTATCTGCTCGACGCTATCGTTGGGTAGAGATTCAGCGGATAGGGAACCGGCCATTGCGGACCGGCACGATGGGTAGCGTGGGGCAGGTAGCTAGAAACTACCGGCTACCCGATTTAACTGTATGCCACAAAATATTTAAATATTATTTGTATCGTTTACGGTTTCTTCAAGCATCTCTGAAAATTCTTTGGGCTTGGCCCGATAAATCACATGATCACCATTAAATGTACGAATTGTCCATTTCCGCTCTACTGCCCGATGCCAAGAAGGATCTTTAGCTCTATCAGCTTTCGACACCCCCTCAGGAATAAAAGCTACATAAGTGACATTGAGTTTTTTTGCCAGAGGATTCTTATACGATACAGGTTCCGTAAGTGTTTTTAATGGCTGCGTAACATCTCGTGGAAATTCGGAATTAACATCAATCCATGAGAAGTGAACTTGATCATTTACCACTTTATGTTCCGCAGGTATTGGCTGCCCCTCCATCATTGACATGCCATCCTCAGGTACTTTCGCGTCTAAAAATGTAACATGATGAATTCGCTCTGGAATACGATCGATAACTCCGGTGATTACCATGCCACCATAGCTATGACCTACAAGTACCACATTTTTCAATTTTTCAAAAATAATCAGGTTAACGATATCGTTGATATGTGTGGTTAAGTTAATATCAGGAGAGGAAAGATGATGCCTCTCACCTAACCCCGTCAGTGTTGGCCTGTAGACGGTATGACCTTTAGCGCTAAGTTGCTTACCAACCTCTTTCCAGTCCCATCCTCCGCCTGTAGCACCATGTACCAAAACAAAGGTGTGATAATCTTTTTTTGTATCAACTTCTTCAGCAATAGTTTCAAATGTCGTAAATATTAAGAATATTACTAATGAGAATATAGTTTTCAATGAAATTCCTCTTTTTGTATTTTTGACTTTCCACTTGCAAGTAAAATTGCTAATAAAGCAGTTAATGCCTCAAGCTGCGGAGCGGAGCGTCCGATAGGCTTGACTTGGTACGCTCGCCCAGCATGGGAGTGAACTAATGGGGTGAAAGCCCCATATAGGAAGATCACCACTTAATGGGCTCTATTAAATGCTAACTACTAGCGAATGGCAACTGTAACACCATGAGGTCTTGTAGGGAGGAAGTCGCTAGCAAGACTATGAGCTGACGAACAGAAAAATCATATAAGGCTTAGCCTGGAGGGGAGGCGGCCAAGGACACCGAAGCCGCGTGATCTAACCGGCAGAGTAAATTATGCAGTTGTTAAGTGAAAGTTTACGTTCTTATCTGGAGAGATCAGTTTAGCTTGCTGCTATGAAGCTGTCAGCGTGGCCGCTGACTCATAAGTAGGCCCAACCCGCTAGCCACCATTGCGAACTGGCACGATATGTGGTGTGGGGGCCGGTAGCTAAAACTACCGGCTACCCGATTTATGCGCCTGTCCCTGCCTAATCACAGCGACATCTGTGTGGTTACCAAATAGGGCTTATTTACGATTAGCCCACGGAGATTTATTTTCAAAAGTTGAGATATACAGATCCTCGACTTTATCTCGTGCCCACTGGGTTTTGCGTAAAAACTTGAGCGAAGACTTAATTGATGGGTCGCTCTTAAAGCAATTGATATTGATCCTATCTGCCAAACCATCCCAGCCATAATGCTCCTGCAAACGTGTAACAACTTTCTCAAGAGTAATACCGTGTAGCGGATTATTTGGTTGATCTTTACTCATTTTTCAATTAATACTCTATGTTTAATGACGCATAATACCGTGAACATGGGCTGATGAAGCTGGCACGTAATCGCAAATAATTTTAGGTGATAGGTTTGCCAGTCCTTTCTAAAAACTTCTTATGTGTTTAAAGCCCTTTAATAATTATAATTGATATGCTAATAAGTGTGGATATAAGTAATATAGTGATACATTGTTTGAGTCTTTGATTACTTCGTTTTGTTAACCTTTGAGTAAAGGTGGTATCTGTTTCTATAGCATCTTTTAATAGAATATTTGAGCTAGATTGCAATAGTTCACCTATCTTTTCAGCTTCCTCTGGGCTCATTTCAGCCTTCGATGATATTTCAGATATCCTCTGGTGAATCGATGAAAGCTCATTGTATTCAGCCTTGTTGATTTTACCTGACTGAAAAAACTCTTCCTGCTTTTCTCTCAGTGTAGTTACATCCACGATTCTTCCTTACGTATAACACCTTGCACAGGTGCCGCTGGAATGGAGCCGCTTTATGCTAGCGTAGCGTACAGCACAAAGCGAACGGAGTATAGGTGGTGGGATTCAGCAACTTGTTAAGAGCTTACTGGGACCAGTAACCCAATATATGGTATTTGCCAGATTCTTCAGGTTTTATACGAATGCCGAGAGCTCTAAAGCCAGGGCAGGTAAAGAGCATGATTGCTAGCGCTACCATCACCTATTGGTTGTTTGGCATCACCTTCGAGAATGCTGAGGGTGCATAACGAGCTAATGCTTTGCCGCTTGTTGAATTCTGACTTTGTGCTGTTTCCGACGTGAACAAAGCTATCTGTACTCCCTGACTCCAATAGAGATCTGACTGCTGTTGAAAGTGCCTGATATGATAAGGCACTAGAAGATAGAGCAGTCAAAATTAATGCTGCGATTATTTTCATAACTTTTACGCCTTATACACAGGCGAGTGGAACGACGTGTAGCGAGTCCAGCCTGTATCCTATGTGGGCGATTGTGCCACAATTTGCAAGTACTATTTAACAGCATTGATCTGAACTACCGTGACATTAGCAATGCGACCACCGCGCCACCAAGTCCCTTTTGTACCAATCTTAAGTCTTTTATGGTGATACTCACGGCGATCTTCACTTAATATCCACATATTGGCAAAGCCTTCATTAGGAATATTACCTGGAGTAGTATCTCTTATGACTCTGCCATCTTCATCAAGAATTTCTGGCCAGATCATGTGTATACCTTCAACTTGCGGATCATCCCCGTTATATAGAAAATCCACTCTCATTCCTTGTCCCGGCTTGGCATTTTTATTCTCTTCAGATAAGTCTATCATGTACCTGACTACAAAATCCGGCTTTCTTCCAGATCTTTCTTCATAAGGTATATGTGCTTTCATATATTGTGTTAACGCGAAGTTGTGGGGCGCCATAGGCGTCCCTGGCAGTTTGCTGCCGAACGCCGACGTCTTGTTATGCCCACTGGTTTTATTGCATGAATGTGATTCGCACAGCGTTCAATGTTAAGGCTAATAATGGAATGTTTGATAGAGCAAATATTAAAAACCTGATTTCAATTTTGTTGAAAGTTGCTTGCACAATACTATGAATTACTCGAATACCGACATATGTCCATGCCAGAATAAAATTTATGCCATCTCCTGCGCCAAGGACTGCAAGTGATATTGCCAAAGCATAGAAAATAGTTGGTTGCTCCATGAGATGATTATAATTATCAGCTTTCCAACGAACATGGGGAGGCAGGGTTGACATTTGCTCTCCGCGAGGAGCATTCGGATCAAGCTTTAATTTAGCTTTCTTCACTGCAGGCAATCGTGTTGCGTACATCCACAACCACATAACCATTGACCAAGCTATCAAGGCAATTACAGGCTGAATTATTTGGGCACTTTCAATCATCCGTTGATTCCTTTTTATTATTTACTGATGTTAGAGAGCCGAACGCGGGATAACGGCTACAAAAATGGGCTGTTGGAGCATCGCGTAGGCCATCCTGTGAAGGGCCAAAGTCCCGCAGTAATGTGTCTGTGATTGTTAAGCACTTATCTCATTGGCCTCCACCATACTCTGGCGAGGAGCTATGTCCCACAATGCCGGTAACGCTCCAAGAACAAAGCCACAAAATAGCGTTTGAATTTGTACAGGCCAAAATGCAAGCTTCACTCCTACACCGTAAATTGCATATGAATTCAAGGTAACATCTAGCACCATAACTATGGCAGCGAAAATTAAGCCAGCTCTCAATTTAGCTATAAGCAAAACCACCACAAGGAGATCAATTACAGACAATGCAGTCCAGAACACATTAAAACCGAATGGCGCGAAGGTATATGGAAAAGGGCCACCATATACGATATCTGCTACGTGATTAATGCATCCGATCATAAAGCATGCAGCAATCACATAAATATATATTTTTTTTAACCGTGGCACAGATATTTCTCTGTATGCTTAACGTCCAGCAACCAATAGAAGCGATTGCTGTGGGTTGTTAAATATCACTGCTTTAAAGGATTTGGTCCTGTTGCTATGCACTGCCTTGATTCTTTTATTATGTATTGCTGATTCAAAAAGATACAGTGTTCGCCATCCATCGCCACGCTATGCCTGCCATCCTTCTCACGATAAAGCACCATAATTGAAACGATATAGCCACCATCTGTAGCATAAGCATGAAACTCATAATCAATAGGTTGGTTTGTGCTCGTTACATTCTTTACATAATATTCCTGAGCGGCATCGAAGGCCAGGATTACTTTATCTGACGGTGTATAGTCTTTATGTGGATACCATTTAGGGGGCACAAATTCCGTGGCCATTGCTAGTGATGAAAATAAAACTATAAAAAGTGCGATTACTCTCATTAGATGCCTAACGCCCCTTGTCTATGCTTGCTATGTGTTTTACCAAGCTTTATCACTAATTTCCTCACCTTTATCGGAGATATGAAGCCACGTATATGGATTGTACTGGTTTGTTCCGTGGGAACAAACAACTTTGCAATGAAAGTGTTCATGTAGGTCGAGCGCACATTCTCGATCATTTTCCCATTTGGCAACACCTTCAAACACGAGAAAAAGGCACGAAAATTCCGTGAAATCATCTAGGCCAGTGGTGACGGTTACAGAAACACGGTCATGGTGAAATTTGCCTTGATAGATATACAAATCGTCTTCGTGGTCTACTTGTTCTACAGATTCGAAGACTGAGGATATCCAGCTCTGAATCTTATCTATATTAATTTCTTTGATGTATACAGAGACAGTCATACGTGCACACATATAATGCCTTATAGCACGCGCGCATTTTTTGCGTCGCTTTGCCTGTTATTGTTATGTGGTTTCACTGCAAAGTACCAAAATACGAGTGACACAATCAAACCACCTCCTGCATACAACGCATATCCTGCTTCTTGTAATTGAGCAGGCATCTCATCACCTAGGTATTGAATATATTGATAGCTAATCGCGACAACTATTCCAGATAATGTATAGGCCAACCAGGATGTAATATTCAGTTTTGAAAATACAAAATGAATAGGTAGCCCGACAAGCAAAACGAATACATATGATACAACTATAGAGCCAATTGCAAACAAAGTTAGAACCAAAAGTCCTTCAAATGAAACCAAACTTTGCCCGTTGAAAAGTGAATCTACAAGTATCGCAACTATTAAGACTGAGGATGCAATAGGAGATAGCAGTAAAGCTAGTAGGGTACGCTTATTGTTCATACTTAACCACATAACGCTTTTGTACACGGCGAGTGGTGCAGGAGCGAGTCCAGCGGAACACCGAAGATGGGTAACAGATCTAGATACCCACCAAACAAAAAGTATAAGTCGCCAATCCTATTGAGCATGATTCATGGGTGTCCTATTCGTGATTTTTGAGGGGGTTGGAGGTTAGATACCTCCGGCTACCCGATTATGCGTTACTTGCACCAACTTCTTGATGCCTAAATTCGGCATAAGCGGAATTTTTTTTAATTCCAACCCTTTTTTAAAAGCAAAAAAAGTAGGTTCTTATGCCTTTTAGGTTAGCCTTGGTACATTGGTAGGTTTTAAATTTATCTTAAGAGCCGCCCCTAGCTGTTGTCTTTCAGTTGCTGTAGTGTGAAACATATGGATATGGTAGAGAACTAGGCCTTGCAAAATAGTGTAGGCAATACCATTTCCTTCAAGCTCTCTTGCCAAGGACCGGATCTTATCAATAGGAAGTTTGTTGGGAGCAATGAGATAAATGGCTGCTTGGATAAGTTTGTAGGCATTGCTCCCTTCTTCCGAAACAGTAATATCAATATCTTCTTTTAGTTTCTCTGAACCGATTGATTCAGCAGCCTTACCTACCACCCCGGTGCATATGCCTCGAATCATTTCTGATACAAACCCCGCTGAGATTCTTTTGACTTCGGACTCGCTCATTTCCTTATTTCTTCGGGCGATTTCAGCTTCAATTCCTTTGGTTAGATCATCTGGAGACTCCAGTACTGCGTCTAAAATATAAGCCAGCAATCTGAGAGGGGCTTCTATGGCTTCTTTAAGGTAAATGTGTTTTTTGTCCCGAGTTATAGATCCGTAGTAGTTTTTTAAAATTTGCCCAAGAACTTCTGTAGATCTAATTAGCTTGAATAGGTCGGCGAGCGGTTCCTTATAGTCGTCGTGGCCTTTGGCCAATTCGGACTCTGAGGGCTCATATCCGATTTCCTCTTCAACCCTTCGCTTGTGCTCTTGGCTCTCTTCGATATTTAAGTCTGATATCACGATTTCTGAAACAGAGCCTATAAGATCATTTAGGTAGGCTGAATCAGATTCAAAAAGAATAGGTGGGTGTTGAGCGAAACACTGCCCGAGATTTTTTGATACGCTGTCGACAACCCAGCTGCTATTTTTATGATGTGTTAAGAATAGTATTATATTTGAATTTTCTCTTGTGCTTAGGTTTTCGCAGGCGTTTTCAATGATGCTTATTATTTCTTGGTCGTCGATATTGTCCGCAAAAAACTTACCTATAAAGAAATATTTGATATATGGGTATGAGAATCCGTAGCACATTCCGTCAAAGTTTAGTATCTTTGACTTGGTGAGGATTTTAAGCTGCTTGTCCAGATTTACTGTGGTGTATTTTTTGGAGAATTCATTGTTAAATTTCTGTATCTCACTTTTCTCTAAGTACTCTCGCCCGAGAGATCTGTAGAACCATGCTAGGTGGGCAAGGTAGGTGAAGAGTTCGTCGAATATGTCTCTGCCAACACCTGATTCATCAAGGTTTTTTGTTATAAGATACTGGTAATAATAAGACATTCCTGAGTTATGGAGTTCTTCGTTTCCTACAGAGCTGCTACTTTGCATCAAAACCAGGAGAAATAACGGCCTTGATGGAACTAGATTTTTTCCAAGGACGGTTGTTATTACCTTTTCAGTGTTGTGGCAAGCTACTTCGAGTTCTTTGGGGGTTTGGCGGTCGGTGTTGGAATGCCACTTTTTAATGAGCTGGTATCTCAGGTTGCATCCAAAGTCTTTAATTGAATATTTGGTATATTCGATCGTTCTATCATTATGCTCCTCAGATGTGATTAGTCCTGAGTTGAGAATATTGTCGCAAACTATTAGTACTGTGCCGAAGTTTTCTTCTATGTACTCGAATATGTTTGAAATTCCTTTTCTTTGTTTTCCGATATCTTCGTAGCTGTCCAGAAGAAGAACTCTTTTTGATTTTTCTGATCTCTCAATGATTTCAGGATTGATGTATTCTAATTCCACAGCTTTGGCTATGGCTTTCTTTATTCCGTCTCGAGTGTTTCGTTTAATAGTTTTTGCATCTAAATATACTGGGTATTTTCCGGTCCCATAGAGTCTCATGAATGAGTGGTGGAGAATTTTTGTTTTTCCAGACTGCTCATCTCCGAATATGATCGTTTTCTTTTCTATGAGACTGAGTTCGTCAAGAGTAGTATTCTCTGATCCGTTTTCACCTTCTAGTTCTGGACTGACGTAGATGTCTGAAAAATCAATCTCGGCCTTATCTGGGTGTACTAATGCTGCTCCTGGGTCTTGTAGAGTCTTGACGAACTCCTTGGAGAGAGAATCGTCTTCGCCAATTGTACAAATTTCCAGCGAATGATCCTTTTGGGGTTCCAGTACATATTTGTCGTCAGTTAGAGTGTACAATCTTTGACATACCTTAGTTTCTGCAATGTCGATAGAGATCACAGAGAATCCGGAGCCTTCTGTTGAGTGTGGTTGAAGTGCGTTAGATTCTATAAAGATTGTGTTGTTGCTATCTAAGCTAGATACAGAGCTAATGGTGTTTACATGTTCGTGTCCGGAAAAAACAATGCTAGAGCTAGCTAGAATTGATCTTCGAAACTCATGATAGGTTTGCTGGCAGTACCAGTTAAGAGGGTGATGTACAAAAGAAAATCTGAAGTCGCAGTCCTGTCTAAGAATTTCTGCATAGTTATTTATAGGGTATACGAGCTTTCCTGGTTCTTCGTGAATGGTGGACATCCATGATGCGTTGATCAATGATAGTCTGATCTTTTTTCCACCAACATTGATCTCAATTTCTTTCCATAGTTTGTCGGAATAGATTGGTATTTTTGGGGATAGAGCCTCTTCGAAGGTGAAGAACTCCTCTTGAGCTCGCGTGCAAAGATCAACGATATCTGGGTCATACGATTTGTCTTGATTTGCTAAGACACTCTCGATAATGGTCGAACGAATACTGTCTTCAGGTATTAACTTGCAATCGTGATTTCCGGGAACAATCACAAAGTCAATAGGAGTGTTTGATTCCTTGGATAGAGTGTCTTTTATTGTGGCTAGAAAGTCTGTAGCTAGTTTGTATTCTTCGGCCTGCCCTGAAAATGCAATATCACCCGTTATAGCAATGAGGCAATGGCTACTTTCCCGGAATTGTTCGAAAGCGCAAGATGCGATACATCTAGCTTTTTGAAGAATGAAGTCTTCAGGATGTCTAATATGTAAATCGCTAAGGTGTATAACACATATATTCATTTTTTCCGGGAGCCCTATATAGTCTTGCCACCTCGTAGCACGTTGGTATTTCGGGGGCAGTTTACTTAATTTAAAGTTCGCTAATATCCGTAATCAGAAGCCAGAGTGCGCTGGAGGGCTTTAGCCCGGAACAAACATCACCAACTTTTTAAGTACGTTTTGCTGCATACTTTACTTCTCTGATTCCGTCAGATTTACTTTTTGAATAATAATTAACGGGCACCATGAAAAGGTCGGCCACTTTGCTCAAGATTTGCTTTATTTCAGCCCGCTGCATTGCTTTATCGTTTTTGTCGAACATCAAGTGATAGAAAGATGACCAGAAAATTGTTGCATCAGAGAAGGCAACTGGCTCAGAAGGGCCGATGACAGAATAGCATTTTGAATCATCGATCAGGCTCTTGGCTAGATTTCGGTTTACCATTTCGCAAGCCGAAACAAAAACTCTACGATCATCCAAGCATGGCGAAAGTATATCTCCAAGCTCATCAAAGCTGATAGAATCTAGTGTCGTTTCCATTGAGTTTTTACTTCCGTGACAAGAGATGTGTAAATAGCGGAATTCACTTTTATAGAAAATATCTACAACCGCCTCTAGCTCGGCTTTTGTGCGAATGTAATAGTACTCTGATTCAATATCATTTAACGCTAATATCTTAGAAAGAACTTTTCCCTCATATAAGTCTTCTTTCTCATCTTCAAAGTCTAAGGACTCTATTATAAAAACATTTGGTTGTGTCACAATGTTCCCTTAGTACTTAACGCCGCCAGCAAAGGAGAGCAACTTGTTGCGAGTCCAGTGTGTATAGCGGACGATTTTGGCTGGCTTTGTTATGCATTTGCAAGCGCATGATTGATTTGTAGATTTAGAGCTTTATTAACCTCTGTAACAACCCACTCTTTGCTCTCATCGGAATCATCAATAAATTGAATAGAGTCCAACACTGATTTTTGCTCGAAAAGAGATGTAGAACTGTGGTCACTCGATATTGAAAGTAAGACTTTGGTTGAACTCTGAATCCTATAATCTATACAAACGTCGTAGATCTTTTCTTCGTCAGAATTTAACCTAATCCATATAGATCCACTATCGCTAGCAGCTGCACTCACCTCGATATTTAGTTTCACTTCAGTATTTTACATAAATTTATATAGTGATCATTCTCACCACCATTATCCTGGTTACTATCCTCGAATCAATCTTACGCCTTGCCTAAAAATGCTATTCAAACAAATAAGTTACCTGCTTTTGTGTCAATCATAACAAATGTAAAAATGATTGCTTTAGTTACATATCCCAAATGTGAACCCACCTTGTAATCAATTATATTCCAACAAATTTTCACCTGTTAAAGCTGTTCTGGAAAAATAACAGCCAAACTGATCAAAAATATCTCGGTGCACCTTTAATACTCGCCGGGGCTAACAATATAGAGCTGGTGTTGAGCAAAGCAACGGCCTGGCTGTTTGCAAAGCTAAAGAGTCATTGGATGATTTCGTGGTGCCTCTGGCTTACAGATCGATTCAATTCCGCGCTGCGACTTCTCAACCGAGGCATTCTTAGAGAGATATTTAAAGTGAGTCCAATTGGCCCCTTTCCCTCTGGGCCTCAATTTCCTGACTTATAAGTCTATCGGTCAAAATGGTCAGTTCCGTTTATGACTAGTTCCGATACCGTCCAATCCATACACTGGTAGTCAGAAACGAGAGAGACTTATGAAGATTGATGCAGCAGTTTGCTCCAGTGCGCGATTGGCCCGAGACCGGCGCTTTGATGGGCGGTTCTATACCGCAGTGAAAACAACCGGCATTTTCTGCCGCCCGATCTGTCCCGCTCGGCCTCCGCTGGAGCGTAATGTCACTTATTTTGAGACTGCGGCGGAGGCGGCCAATGCGGGCTTTAGGCCCTGCCTGCGCTGTCGCCCTGATTCTGCGCCGGGCAGTCCAGCTTGGGGATTGGTATCGACCACCGTGCAGCGCGCTTTAAAACTGATGCGCAGTGAGCGCGAGCCTCAATCTGTGGAGCGACTGGCAGAGCGGCTCGGGGTCAGCAGCCGCTATTTACGCCGTCTGTTCTCTGAGCACCTGGGGGTAAGCCCCTTAGCGGTCTGGCAAACCGAGAGGGCACTGTTTGCTTTTCGTTTACTGCGGGATACGGACCTGCCTATTGCTGAAATCGCTTACGAGTCCGGTTTTAACAGTTTGAGACGCTTTAACGGCGTATTCAAACAGATCTATCAACGCACCCCATCCGAGGTGCGCAGGGAGGGACACGCAGTGCGCGCCGAGACGGCGAGTGCCACACGGGTGCGGTTGTACCTTGATTACCGCCCGCCATTAGATTGGCAACGACTCCTGGCTTTCTTGGGAACTCGCGCTTTGGCCGGGGTAGAGCAGGTGGAGGGGGAGGTCTATTCACGTAGTTTCGAACTGGATGCCTGTCGTGGCGTGATGGAGGTTTCCCACGATCCAGAACGCAATCGCCTAGTGGTGGAAGTTTTTGGTCAGGAAGGTGGGGCAGGGTTATATCTACTGAACCAGCGCCTGCGCCGGCTGTTTGATCTGGATGCGGATATTGAGGAGATCCAGACGGTATTAAATGAAGATCCACTGCTGGCAGATCAGTTGGCGAAGAATCCGGGCCTGCGCTTGCCCGGTGCCTGGGACCCATTCGAATATGCACTGCGGGCGATTCTCGGTCAGCAGATCAGTGTTGCAGCGGCGACCACTATTGCCGGACGTATCGTGGCCCGCTACGGGGAGTCTTTTGTGGATGATGCTGGCAGAGAGCGGTTTTTATTCCCAACGGCGGAGCGTCTCGCCGAGGCAGACTTTGCCGATCTGGGCTTAACCCGGGCTCGAATGAAAACCCTACAGGAGTTTGTCGCCGCAACTTTGGAGGACCGTGTGAGTTTTGCCGATCAGTCCCTGGAGGATTGGTGCAGCCAAGCCACAGCACTGCCGGGTATTGGCGATTGGACGGCGCACTATATTGCTATGCGGGGCCTGTCGATGCCGGATGCTTTCCCCGCGTCGGATTTGGGTATTCTACAAGCCTTGGGCAGTGATGGTGAAAAGGCAAAACCCAAGCAGGCCCTGGAGCGGGCAGAGCAGTGGCGGCCCTGGCGGGCATATGGAGCCATTTTGTTGTGGCAGTCCCTGAAACCTGGAGAGAAAAAATGATTGTCTATGAGAGTTACACCACGGAATTGGGTGATGTTGCCATCGCGGCCTGTGAGCAAGAAGGGGAGGGGCTTTCCCGGGGGATAGTTGCACTCCAGTTTTATGACGATGAACGACCATTGCGTTTGGGGGCCGGTTGGCAGCGGGGCGCCTCAGAGCTGACGGATTTGGCCGCCCAGCAGTTGCGGGAATATATCGCCGGCCAGCGCAAAAGCTTCGATCTGCCTCTGGCGCCAAAGGGTACTGAATTCCAGCGCCGGGTTTGGGATGCCCTGTTGCAAATTCCCTTTGGTGAAACCCGCAGTTACAGCCAGCAAGCCCAGTGGCTGGGCCAGCCTCGGGCTATTCGCGCGGTGGCGCGGGCCAATGGTGCGAATCCGATTGCCATCGTTATTCCCTGCCATCGTGTAATCGGAGCCAATGGCAGCCTTACCGGCTACGCCGGCGGCCTGTCTTTGAAAGCGCGCTTACTCACTCTTGAGGGTGCCAACTTTGTCCAGCAGGGCGAGCTGCTCTAACGGGTAATATTGGGAAAAGCGCAATCATCTCTCCCTAGCCACGGCCTCTTTGGCGCGAGATAATAAGCGGTTCATAATCATATCGAGCCGGAGGCCAAATGCTGTACAGATTGGGGGATAAACAGCCACAACTGGAAGGTGAGGGCCACTATATTGCGCCCGGTGCCCATGTGATTGGAGATGTGCGTATGCTTGCGCACAGCTCCGTATGGTTTAACGCGGTGGTGCGCGGCGACTGTGCGCCGATCACTATCGGTGAATACAGCAACGTACAGGATGGCTCGGTTCTGCATGCCGATGTCGGTGTGCCATTAACCATCGGCACCGGTGTCACCGTAGGCCATAAAGTGATGCTGCACGGCTGTGACATTGGTGATTACAGCCTGATTGGTATCAATGCCGTGATCTTAAACCGGGCCAAAATCGGCAAGTGCTGTATCATTGGCGCCAATGCGCTGGTGACCGAGGGCACAGAAATCCCCGATTACTCTATGGTGCTGGGCTCTCCCGGCAAGGTAGTAAAATCTCTCGATCCCGCCACCTACGAGCTGCTCAAAGCCAGCAGCGATCACTATGCGGCCAACGGCAAACATTTCGCCAGTGAACTGGTCCCGCTTGAGGCTAAAGATGTCTGAACAACCGGTAAAAACCGTGGAGCCGAAAGAGCGCCCGGTGAAATCCCCCTGTATCTCCGTATGTGCCCTGAATGAGCAGGACCTGTGCGAGGGCTGTTTTCGCAGTGGTAATGAAATCAGCCGCTGGGGCGCCATGAACAATGATGAGCGCCGTGCAGTGTTAAAGCTCTGCACCGAGCGCGCGCGGCAAATGGGCCGAATCTGGTAAACAATCGATAGCGCTTTGTCGGGGCCGGGCCTCGCAGGGCCCGGAACTAAATGCGACTATGACCCAACCCTTTGTCCACCTAAGAATTCACTCAGAATTTTCCCTGATCGATGGCCTGGTAAGAATCAAGCCGGCCATCGCCCGCGCCCAGGAGTTGGAAATGCCAGCCCTGGCGATTACCGACCAGTGCAACCTCTACGGGCAGATTAAATTCTACCGGGCCTGTTTGGGCTCCGGTATCAAGCCGATTACCGCAGCGGATTTTTGGCTCAGCGAAGGCGGCGAGGGCAAGCCTACGCTGATCACGCTCTATGCGATGAACGCCGATGGCTACCGCAATATTACCGAGCTGATTTCCCGCGCCTGGATGGAGGGGCAGTATCACGGTAACGCCTATATCAAGCGCGAATGGGTTAAGGAGTACAGCGAAGGGGTGCTGATGCTGTCCGGTGCCAAGTACGGCGATGTGGGCCGTGCATTGGTAGCGGGGCGCCGCGCCCAGGCGGAGGAGCTGGCACGGGAGTGGGCGGAGTTATTCCCCGGTCGCTATTACCTGGAGTTACAGCGCACCGGGCGCGCCGGCGATGAGGACTACCTGCACTCGGCGGTGAAGTTGGCCCAGAACCTGAACTTGCCAGTGGTAGCCACTAACGACGTGCGCTTTATGGACGAGAGCGAGTTCGAGGCCCACGAGGTGCGCGTTTGTATCCACGAAGGCCGCGCCCTCGATGACCCTCGCCGCGAACGCCGCTATTCCGCGCAGCAGTATTTCCGCACACCGGAAGAGATGTGGGAGCTGTTTAGCGATATCCCCGAAGCCCTGGAAAACACTGTGGAGATCGCCAAGCGCTGCTCTGCACCGATCCAGTTGGGTAAATACTTCCTGCCGGAATATCCGATTCCCGAGGGCATGACCGAAGACCAGTTCTTCGAAAAGGTCTCCTATGAAGGTATGGAGCGGCGCCTCGCCACCATCCTCGACAAGTCCGCTGCGGACTATGCCGAGCGCCGCCAGATCTACGAAGACCGCCTGCGCTTTGAGCTGGATATCATTATCCAGATGGGATTCCCCGGTTACTTCCTGATCGTAATGGACTTTATCCAGTGGGCCAAAGACCACGATATCCCGGTGGGCCCGGGGCGGGGTTCCGGTGCCGGTTCCCTTGTGGCCTACTCGCTGGACATTACCGATCTGGACCCACTGCAATACGATCTGCTGTTCGAACGATTCCTGAACCCGGAGCGGGTGTCGATGCCCGACTTCGATATCGACTTCTGTATGGAGAAGCGCGACCGGGTAATTGGCTACGTTGCGGATAACTATGGCCGCCAAGCGGTTAGTCAGATTATTACCTTCGGAACCATGGCCGCGAAGGCGGTGGTGCGGGACGTGGCGCGGGTACAGGGCAAGTCCTACGGCCTCGCCGACAAGCTGTCCAAAATGATTCCCCCCGATGTGGGCATGACCCTGCAAAAGGCCTTCGACCAGGAAGAGATCCTGCGGGAATTTCTCGACCACGACGATGAGGGCCAGGAAATCTGGGAGATGGCCCTGCAACTCGAAGGGGTCTCCCGTAACGTGGGTAAGCACGCCGGTGGTGTGGTTATTGCCCCCACCAAGCTCACCGATTTTGCGCCGCTCTACTGTGACGAGACTGGCGCGGGTCTGGTAACCCAGTTTGATAAAAACGATGTGGAAGATGCGGGTCTGGTGAAGTTCGACTTCCTCGGCCTGCGGACGCTGACCATCATCGACTGGGCCAAGCGCATGGTGGACGAGACCCGTGCGCGAGAGGGTGAGGAACCCCTGGATATTGCCGCGCTGCCGCTGGACGATGAAGAAACCTTCAAAATGCTCAAAAGGGCAGAGACCACGGCGGTATTCCAGCTGGAATCCCGGGGTATGAAGGACCTGATCAAGCGCCTACAGCCGGACAACCTGGAAGATATGATCGCCCTGGTGGCCCTGTTCCGTCCGGGCCCGCTGCAATCGGGCATGGTTGATGACTTTATTAACCGTAAGCACGGTCGCGCCCAGGTGGCCTATCCGGATGCCAAATACCAGCATGAAAAACTGCAACCGATCCTGGAGCCCACTTACGGGGTTATTGTTTACCAGGAACAGGTGATGCAGATCGCCCAGGAGTTGGCGGGCTATACCCTCGGTGGCGCCGACCTGTTGCGCCGGGCGATGGGTAAAAAGAAACCGGAGGAAATGGCCAAACAGAGGGCCACTTTTGAAAATGGGGCAAAAGAGCAAGGAATTGACCCCGAACTTGCGATTAAGATCTTCGACCTGGTAGAGAAGTTCGCAGGCTATGGTTTTAACAAGTCGCACTCTGCGGCTTACGCACTGGTGTCATACCAAACCGCTTGGCTGAAAGCGCACTATCCCGCCCAGTTTATGGCGGCGACCATGTCTTCGGATATGGATAAGACCGATAAGGTGGTGACCTTTATCGAAGAGTGCCGAGCCATGGAGCTGGTGCTGGTGCCGCCGGACGTGAATCTGGGCAGCTTCCAGTTCTCGGTGGATATCGACAATCGCATTATCTACGGTCTCGGTGCGATTAAGGGCCTGGGTGAAGGTCCGATTGAAAATATTATTGCGGCGCGGGAAGAGGGCGGTCCCTTTACCGACCTGTTCGACTTCTGCTCGCGGGTTGACCCACGCAAGGTGAACAAGCGCGCACTGGAGGCACTGGTGCGCTCCGGAGCACTGGACAGCATAGGCCCGGATACCAATGGTGCCGACGGTTTGGATTATTCCCGTGCAGTGCTGTTTAACGCGCTGGATGAAGCGGTAAAAGCGGCGGAACAGCAAAAGGCCAATGCCAATGCGGGCATGATGGACCTGTTTGGCGAAGTGGTGCCCCAGGCATCGGAAGGCGATGTGTACGAGGATTTCCGTCGCACACGCTGCTGGAGTATCCGCGAGCGCCTGGAAGGCGAAAAGAATACCCTGGGTCTGTATCTCACTGGGCACCCGATTGACGAGTATGCCGGTGAGTTACAACACCTGGTGAAGGCGCGAATCGCCGATTTGAAACCCGGCCGGGAATCGCAAAAAGTTGCGGGTCTGGTTGTGGCGATGCGGGTAATGAAAACAAAACGCGGTGATTCCATGGCTATTGTTACCCTGGATGACCGCAGTGGCCGTATTGAAGCGGCCATGTTCAGCGAGGCCTTTGGCGAACATAGAGACAAGTTGGCCAAGGATGCTCTGCTGGTATTGGATGGACCGGTTGCCACTGACGATTACAGCGGCGGCCTGAAGATGACAGTAAACAGCGTTTCCACGCTCGATGAGCTGCGCCAGAGCCGGGTGACCGGGGTGCGCTTGCGAGTGGATAGCGGCAGTGTGGCACCGGGGCTGGCCAAGCGGCTGGCCGCTTGCCTGCAACCCTATACCGGTGGTCAGTGCGGGGTGAGCCTTGAGGTTTCCCGCCACGATGCCCGGGGCTTGTACCGACTGCCGCCGCAGTGGAACGTAGAACCAAACGACCAGATGGTCCAGTCCCTCAGGGAACTGTTGGGACGTGAGCAGGTGGCGCTTCAATACGCACAACGGCGTTAAAATCTACCGGGCTCGACTGGCTGGTTCTGTACAGTTAAGCTATGCCGCTGTGATAGCCCGGTGGTAACAAAAAGAGTTAAAGGCGCAGATTTCATGAATTTTAATTTTCTCGAGTTTGAGCAGCCAATTGCAGAGCTGGAAGGCAAGATAAAAGAGCTGCAGCTTGTGGGTGATGACAACGAGCTGAATATCGCCGATGAAGTTACCCGGTTGCGGGAGAAGAGTAGAACTTTGACCGAGTCCATCTACTCCGACCTGAGCCCATGGCAGGTCGTACAGGTAGCCCGCCATCCGCAACGTCCCTATTCAAAGGACTATATCGAGCGCTTGTTTAGCGATTGGGATGAGCTGCACGGCGACCGTCACTTTGGTGATGACAAGGCGATTATCGCCGGTATCGCGCGCTTAAATGGCAAGCCGGTAGCGGTGATTGGTGAAGAGAAAGGCCGTTCTGTAAACGAGAAGGTTGCACGCAACTTTGGTATGCCGAAGCCGGAGGGTTACCGCAAAGCCCTGCGTGTTATGGAAATGGCCGAGCGCTTTAAAATGCCGGTGCTGACCCTGATCGACACTCCGGGAGCTTATCCGGGTATCGACAGTGAAGAGCGCGGTATCAGTGAAGCCATCGCCCAGAACCTGGCAGTGATGTCCCGCCTGCGCACGCCGATTATTTGTACCGTGATTGGTGAAGGTTCCTCCGGTGGTGCACTGGCGATCGGTGTGGGTGACCAGCTGAACATGCTGCAGTACTCCACCTACTTTGTGATTTCCCCTGAGGGTTGCGCCAACATTATCTGGAAAACGGTCGAGAAAGCGCCTTTGGCCGCTGAGGCGATGGGGGTGACCTCCAGCGTGTTGGAAGAGTTGGGTATTGTGGATGAAACCATCCCCGAACCTCTCGGTGGCGCTCACCGTGACCCGGATGCAATGGCCAATAACCTTAAAGACCGTCTCAGCGAGCAGCTGGACCAGCTGAGCAGCATCCCCATTGATGAGCTGCTGGAGAAGCGCTATCAGCGCCTGATGAGCTACGGCAATATCGTTTCCTAAGCTTGATTCCTTTCCCGCCGCGCCAAGGGTATAAATTTATTACCCTTGTGCGCGGTTGGTGTTTCCTTCCTGGCCCCTTCTTTCCCCCTTCTTTCCCTACTCATAGACACTTGCGGTTACGTGTCATTTTCCACGCGATTGAGTTTCCATTTCGCTGTCCCTCTGCCTGAAAAGAGCACTATTTACAGGGCCGCCTTGTGGTCAGGCTTGTCAATGTAGGTAGGTTATTGGACTCCCGGAAAGTCTTAGAGGGAAATAAAGTACTCAAACAGGTTGATCTACTCTTTCGAGGGAGGCCGTTGAGAAAGCGGTTCAGCTGGTCCGATAGCAGACAGTCTGGAGCTTGGCGGCCGCTGAATGTCCACGCTGCCCCCATTTTGAACCCCCTTATCGAAAAGCCCTCTGAGGCGGCGCTACCTCCATGATAGAAAGTACCAACAATAAAGATTGGTGCAATAGGCACAGGTTTGCCCGGATAAAAATATCGACCGGAGAGACCTGTGAGCTGAAGTCTCAGGATTAATAATTATGGCAATAATGCAGAGTAATACAGCAACGGATGCTGCGCAGATACCGACGGGTGACCAGTCGGGGCACAGGTTTGCCCTGGTGGCGCTGACCTCACTATTTTTTATGTGGGGCTTTATCACCTGCCTGAATGATATTTTGATTCCCTACTTGAAAGGAATTTTCGAGCTGAACTATGCCCAGGCAATGCTGGTGCAGTTCTGCTTTTTTGGTGCTTATTTCCTCGTTTCCCTGCCTGCCGGTGCCCTGGTCAGTAAAATTGGTTATCAGAAAGGGATTGTGACCGGCTTAAGTATTTCGGTGGTTGGCTGTTTGCTGTTTATCCCCGCTGAAAGAATGGAAGTCTATGCACTGTTCCTCGGTGCACTGTTTATTCTGGCTTCCGGTATTACTATTTTACAGGTTTCCGCCAACCCTTATGTGACAGCACTGGGCGATGAGCGCACTGCGCCCAGCCGCCTGACCCTGACCCAAGGCTTTAACTCCCTGGGCACCACTATCGCCCCTCAATTTGGTGCATTGCTGATTTTACCCGCTGCCGGTGTTGCAGCGGGTGCTGCCAGCGCTGCTGTTATTGAAGTTCCCTACCTGATCCTGGCGTCCGCGCTGGCGATCCTGGCTATCGTCTTTGCATTTTTGAATTTGCCGGCGATTGTCAGTAGTGCAACTTCTGAGTCTGTTTCCAATACTGAAGCCGCTTCCGCCTGGAGCTACCGTCACTTGGTGTTGGGCGCGATCGCTATTTTTGTCTACGTGGGTGCTGAAGTCTCTATCGGCAGCTTCCTGGTGAACTTTATCGCTGAGGATTCCATCGCCGGTTTGGAAGAATCTGAAGCCGCCTTCTATATCTCCCTGTATTGGGGTGGCGCTATGGTTGGTCGCTTTGCCGGCGCTTTAATTATGCGCTTTATCTCTGCTGGCAAAGTGCTCGCAATATGCTCTATCGGCTCCTGTGTACTGCTGTTGATTACTGTTACGGGTAGCGGCTATCTGGCGATGTGGGCGGTACTGGCTGTGGGTCTGTGCAACTCTATTATGTTCCCGACTATCTTTAGTTTGGCGCTGGCCAAGCTGGGCCCATCGACCAGTCAGGGCTCCGGAATCTTATGCCTGGCCATTGTAGGCGGTGCTATTGTGCCGTTGTTACAGGGGCTTCTGGCTGACCAAATTGGTATCCAATTGGCGTTCGTTCTGCCGATCTTCTGTTACCTCTATATTCTCTACTACGGTCTCTCAGGACACCGTACAGATAAACGCGCTTAAGTTTTCTTTTCTTCTCTTCTGAGCTCGTTTGCCGGCATTTTTATGCCGGCTTTTTTGTGTCCGGAATAAATGGCCAATTTGAAATGTATTGGATTGTGGGGGGGTACCGGCGATCCCTGCCAGTTTTAGAGAGGTTGGGGGTTAGGAAGCTTGGGGGGCAGTTAGATCAGACTGTTTGTTGGAATCGAGAAACTCTTTAATCGGTAAGCGATAGTTGCGACTTACTTTCAGCTTTGCACCGCTGCTCAGGGTGAGAAAGTACTCGCCTTTGGTTAAAACCTTGATATGTACAATAAAGTTCAGGTTAACCAGTGTGGATCTGTGAATGCGTTTAAAAGTGTCCGGGCAGAGTTGTTTTTGCAGGTCTTTAATAGTGCTGCGCATTACATGGGTTTCCCCTTTGGCATGCACACACATATAGTCCCCAGCCGCATCGATCCACTCGATATCCGGTTGGCTAACCATAGTAATACTGCCCCGGTCTTTAATGGCAATACGCTGGGTTGCAGCCGCAGCAGTACTCTCACCACTTGAGGGCTTGCTGGGACTGCTTTCGAAGGATCGCATCAGGCGGTTTTTCTCTTCCTGATGGCCATCCTCCCCTTTGGATATCATCTGTGCCTGGCGCTGTCGGGCCCGATCGAGGGCTGTTTCCAGTCGGCGCGGGTCCAGTGGCTTGAGCACATAATCAACTGCGTGGACTTCAAAAGCCTTAAGGGCGTATTGGTCGTAGGCTGTGGCAAAGATGACCAAGGGCATGGTGTCAGCCTGCAGGTTGCGCACTACATCAAAGCCGTTCATTCCGGGCATCTGCACATCGAGAATGAGTAGGTCCGGGTTGTGCTCTGAAACTGCTTGGACAGCTTCCCGGCCATTGCGACAACAGGCGAGAATATCCAGGTCCTTGCGTTCTTCGAGCATACTTTTCAGTAGTCGTAAAGCCAGGGGCTCGTCGTCCACCAGTACGACGCTGAGCTTGCTCATTGAACTTCTCCCTGTGTCAGGTGGGTTGATGGGTTGGAAATTTCCAGTGGAATATTGATGAGTACTTGCATACCGCCATCAGAATTTTTGTTTTGTTCTATTTTGAAATCTTGTGGGTAAAGCGTCGATAGCCGTTCGCGTACGTTTTTGAGGCCCACTCCCGTTGAGGAGGATTCCGGGTCACATTCGCTGGCAAAGTGATCTGGGCAACCGGTATCGTAGACTTCCAGCACTAGGCGATCATCGGTGTTGTGCGCGTGGATACCGATAGTGCCCCCCATTTCGTTGGGGGCTATGGCATATTTTACCGAGTTTTCTACCAGTGGTTGCAGCAACATGCTGGGCACTTGTGCGCGGCGTACGGTTTCATCGATCGACAGGTCTACGGACAACCTGTCGGCAAAGCGGGTTTTTTCAATCTCCAAGTAGAGCAATACCGCCTCGATCTCTCGTTCAAGCTCAACTTTCTGCATCGGGTCTTCTTTTAGGGAGAGCCTTAAAAAATCACTGAGACGCACAACCATTTCCCGCGCTTCATCAGCTTGCTGGAATCGAATTAGGGCGTTAATGGAGTTGAGCGTATTGAAGAGAAAGTGGGGGTTAAGCTGGTAGCGCAACATTTTTAGTTGCGCTTCATTGGCAATGGCCTCTGCTTGAAGTCTGCGGAGCTGCTCCCGTTCATGTACTGCTGCAACCTCCAGCATTTTCTTGTGCTCTTCATTGAGTAGGAAGTGATATTTTACCCCGCAGTACAGGGCGCTCCAGAATAAAAATACAAATAAAGAAGCGTAATACCAGCCGCCGAACTCAGACCAGATCGAGTGTTCACCACTGAGGCGTATATAGGCCTCCATTCGAACCAGGGTCCATATTCCCGAAATAACAGCGACAGCCAGAAGGTAGATCACGGTGCGGAAAGCGAGCTCTGATTCCCAGGCGACATCAAAAATCGGTTTTAGAAACAGGGATAATAAAAATGCAATAGCGCACTGGAATACTGTATTGACAGGCTCGAAGTGAGGCCACTCTGTAGGGGAGTGCCACAGGGTCAGGGAGAGAAAAGTTACCAGTAATATACCAACCCAGCTGACCAGCTGCAGCTTCCAAAACCAGCGGGTCGACTGAATTTCAGTGTTCGGTCTCGTTTCCAGACGGGTCGAGTACTGCATGATTTCCCGCATATTTAGTATTGTGAAAAGGACGGGATAGACGCTCATCGTCGCGTTCATTATTATCCGCGAAATATTACCTTGCAGAAACGTGACCCGCCAGAGGGGATAGCGCCACGCTTCCTACTCATCCCCGAGAAAGTCCTTTCTATCTGATTTCGGGGTGAATAGTCGAGTAATTTTCGGCAATCTCGATTCAGAAGACAACTCCTCTCTATTTTTGAATCCGAGTAAATCGGTCAGGGCTTCTTTGATAGCAAGGTTCCGTGGTCTTTCTGTTTATCCAGTTTGACACTATTAGATTGTCTATCTGGTCAAAAACGGTAATTTGAAATTTGGTTGAGTAGATAGGTAGTTGCCAGTAATTGTGGTAAAAATGTGCAGGGCCTCTAACGGCTTGAATGAATCCACAGTCGCAGAGGTGATACTAACTTTTGCGCAAAATCATGTGGTGGCGGAAAAAATTCCGGGTGAATGGACCAACCGCTAGAAAGAAATAGTTTAGATTTGGGGATCGGTTTCCGATGAGCCAGATGTTGCCCGAATCGGGGTTCTCCTCGAGCGAGATGGCTAAATATGACACTGATGCCCGTGCCGAAGTAGCGGCCGGTGTTGCCCCGCGTTATATCAATTTAATTGCACTTACGTCCCTATTTCTAATTTGGGGATTTATTACCGGCCTGAACGATGTGCTGGTGCCGCACTTAAAAAATGTTTTTGAGTTGAGTTACACCAAGGCTGTCTTGGTGCAGTTTTACTTTTTTGCTGCCTATTTCCTGGTATCTGTGCCGGCAGGCATGTTGTTGAGGCGGGTTGGTTATCAGCTTGGTCTGGTGCTCGGGCTTTTGGTGGCTTGTGCGGGCTGCCTGGTCTTTATTCCCGCTGCCCGCCTGCAAATCTACGAAGTCTTTTTGCTGGGGCTGTTTGTTCTGGCTTCCGGAATTACCCTGCTGCAGGTTTCCGCAAACCCCTATGTTATCGCACTGGGCAGTGCTCGCACGGCGCCCAGTCGACTGAATCTGACCCAGGCTTTTAACTCCCTGGGAACCACCTTGGCACCGGTGATTGGCGGCGCAGTTTTCTTTGCGGGACTTACTATTACCGCTGACCCGGATACAGCGGCGAGTATTATTGAGTTCAGGGCCCGCGAAGCGGCTTTGGTGGAGACCCCTTATTTCTGGTTAGCGGTTCTACTACTGGTGATGGTCGCTTTCTTTTCCTGGATCAGGTTGCCGGCTATTCCCGAGCACCAACAGGGTGGCGGAGCGGATGGTCACGATGTGTTTTCTCTGTGGCGTTTCCCCCGCTTGACCCTGGGGGCTGTAGGTATTTTTGCCTATGTAGGTGCAGAGGTGGCTATTGGCAGTTTTCTGGTGAGTTTCTTTGGTGAACCATCAGTGGCAAAGATGGCTCCTTTTGAAGCGTCAAAGTATGTCTCTTATTATTGGGGCGGAGCGATGATAGGGCGTTTTGCCGGGGCCTTTTTGCTGCGCTTTGTCTCTGCTGGAAAAACCCTGGCGGTTTGTGGCCTGGGTTCGGTGGTACTTATAGCAATCGCGATGATGACGTCAGGCCCGATCGCGGTCTGGTCCATAGTTGCAGTGGGCCTGTGCAACTCGATCATGTTCCCGACTATATTCAGCCTGGCCTTGCGCGGGCTGGGCAAACATACCAGCCAGGGTAGCGGTATCTTATGCATGGCAATTGTAGGCGGTGCAATTATTCCTCTTTTCCAGGGAATGCTGGCTGATAGCGCCGGTATACAGTATTCATTTTTGGTGCCTCTGGTGTGTTACTGCTACATCGTTTATTACGGGGCTTTTTCACGAACCCTGCGCGGTAGCGCGGTGGAGTAGAACCTTCATTTATCCTTTCCGCCTTGTCTGCAATTTGGACCAGCCCATCGGATTTCTATTGGCCTGTAGAGACAAGTACTGCAATTTGTTGTCATTGCGAACTATGCCCACAGGGTAGCCATGACTTAGTTTTATGGCCGTTCGGTGCATACGGCATTCGCAGAACATGATTCCGACGAGAGCTGGATCTGGAGTTATCTCTAATATTTCAGCTCGGTGGAGGCAGACCGTGCACAACTGCCGGGGCAGGTGATGTGCGGCATAATAAATATGGCGATAGTAGGTCGCGCTGTGCGTAAGGCTTTGGAGATATTTCCTCTGAAGTTTGTCTGAGCGCAACTCGTAGAGCCAGTTAACAAGCGTGGAATAATTTTGGGAGTTATTCGTGAATTTTAGTAAGCGATTTTCGCTGGGCTTTGTGCTCTGTGCTTCTGTGCTCGCCGGGTGTCATTCCGAGAGCCAACAAACTGAGCCAAAAGCCGATAAAGCGCAGGCCGATACTGGCACCAGTGCCGCCGAGGGCATCGACAACTGGCCTGAACTCAAGCCAGCCTTACCACGCGATGAAAAGCTGGAAGCCCAAATCACTGAAATCATGTCCCGCATGTCTCTGGAAGAGAAAGTGGGTCAGATGATCCAGGCGGAAATCCGCAGCGTTACTCCTGAAGATGTGAAGACCTATCACCTGGGTTCCGTATTGAATGGTGGTGGCGCCTTCCCGAACAACGATAAGTTTGCCACGCCGCAAGACTGGTTGGCCCTTTCTGACGCCTTCTTTAAGGCTTCTATGGACACTTCCGATGGCGGTGTTGCGATTCCCCTGATCTGGGGTTCCGATGCGGTTCACGGCCACAACAATGTGATCGGTGCGACCCTGTTCCCGCATAATATTGGTCTGGGTGCCGCCCAAGACCCGGAGCTGATTGAGCGTATTGGCAGCGCCACCGCCCGCGAAGTAGCAGTGACCGGTATCGATTGGACTTTCGCTCCTACCGTCGCGGTAGTCCGCGATGACCGCTGGGGCAGAACTTACGAGAGCTATTCCGAAGATCCCAAGATTGTTGCGGATTATGCCGAGGCAATGGTGAAGGGGCTCCAGGGCGAAAAATCCAGCGCTGAATTCCTGCGCGGCGAAAACCTGGTTGCCACTGCCAAGCACTTTGTCGGTGACGGTGGTACGAATCGAGGAATTGACCGAGGTGATAACGCGGTTCCGGAAAAAGAACTGGCAGAGGTCCATGCGGCGGGTTACCTGACGTCTCTGCCGGCTGGCGTACAGACCGTGATGGCTTCATTCAATAGCTGGAACGGTGAAAAACTCCACGGCCACAAATACCTTCTGACCACCGTTCTGAAAGAGCGCCTCAGTTTTGATGGCTTTGTTGTGGGCGACTGGAATGGCCACGGTTTCGTGCCCGGTTGCACCGTAGAGAGCTGTGCAGCGGCGATTAATGCCGGCCTCGATATGTTTATGGTGCCGGCGGACTGGAAAGCCCTGTACAACAACACCCTGGCCCAGGCCAAGAGCGGTGAAATCGGTGCAGAGCGTATCGATGATGCTGTTCGCCGTATCCTGCGAGTGAAGATCCGTGCAGGTCTGTTTGACCGCAATATGCCGCTGGCAGGCAAAGACGGCATCCTGGGCAATCCGGAGCACCGCGCAATCGCTCGTGAAGCGGTACGCAAATCCCTGGTATTGCTGAAAAATAACGACAAGCTGCTGCCATTGGCTGCGGATCAGAATATTCTGGTTGCCGGCGATGGTGCGGATAACCTGTCCAAGCAGAGTGGTGGTTGGACGATTTCCTGGCAGGGTACCGGCAACACGCGCGCAGATTTCCCCGGTGCCACTTCAATCTTTGAAGGCATTTCATCGGCGGTTAAAGCCGCTGGCGGTGAAGCTGTATTGAGTGCTGATGGCAGTTTCTCAGATGCCACTTTTGCCAATGGCAAGGCGCCCAAGGTTGCTATTGTTGTATTTGGCGAAGAGCCCTATGCAGAGTGGCACGGCGATATTACCAACTTGGAGTATCAACGCGGTAATAAGAAGGACTTGGCACTGCTGAAAAAACTACGTGAGCAGGGTGTTCAGGTAGTCAGTGTGTTCCTTTCAGGCCGTCCTCTCTGGATTAACAGTGAATTGAATGCATCCGATGCCTTTGTTGCCGCCTGGCTGCCTGGCTCTGAAGGTGCTGGTGTTGCGGATGTGCTGATTAAAGACGCCAATGGGGAAGCCCGTTACGACTTTACCGGCAAGCTGCCATTTAGCTGGCCAATGCACAGCTATCAGAATGTCCTGAATCCATACCACGACAATTACGAGCCACTGTTTGAGTTGGGCTATGGCCTGGCTGCTGAACAGGAATCCCTGGTGAGTAACGAATTGCCGGAGACCAGTGAATCCAGTGCCGGTGGCGGTTTGGAAGAAGCCTGGCTGTTGGTATCCCGCCCGCAAGCTCCCTGGGTGTTGAATATCGCTGAAGCTGGGGCAGAGGTTGTACCTGTACACGGTAACTTCGCGGTTAGCGGAGACGATAAAAACATCACTGTCAGCTCCATCGATATGTCTTCCCAGGAAGATGCTCGACTGATTACCTGGAAAGGCCTGCGTCCTGGTGCAGTTCAGTTGTCTGCTGAATATATGCAGGACCTGAATGTCTACCTGGAAGAGAAATCTGCGCTGACACTGAATATCCGTGTCGATCAGCCAATTGAAAAGCCGGTGGTGGCTACCATGAACTGTGGTGATGGCTGTTCTGCCAAGGTACCGCTGGAGTCTGCGCTGAAATCCATGGAGCAGAAAAGCTGGACTCGGGTTTCTGTAGATCTGCAGTGCTTTGTAAAAGCCGGTGCGGACTTCGGCAAGGTGTTTAGTGCCTTTGGCTTGGAGAGTGAAGCTCCGATGGCTATTGCGGTTGCCAACGTTAAGTTGACCCCGGAAGCTGGAGTATCTGCTGATATTCGTTGTGACGGTTAAGTTACAACACACTTAAAGGGCTAATTACCCTCAGTTCTAACCGGAGCCTGTTTTTTGGTTCCGGTTAGCGGCTGAAACAATTTGTTCTCACAGGAACGGTGCCAGTGTGATGTTCTATCCTCTTGGCACTTTTTTACCCGCCAATCTCTTCTTTCCAGATATTACTATTTCTTTTATCCCATAGATTTACTACTGGGGTGGAAGGAAAGAATACACTTCACTCGAGACACGCTGTGAATACATCCCTGTAAGCTCCTAATCGGCATCCATGCCTCATAGGGTCCTATTTCCTTCTCCATTTTTAGTATATTGGATAGCGTTACCCCACGATAAATCTACCTCTCCTGATTTTTGTTATTTCACGCCTTCATAGTATTACTTGTCACAAAATTATTGCCGCTATTGGTGCTGTATTGAGTTGTCAGGCACTGCAAACGTGCAGGCAAATAGATAATTCAATAAATTTTATTTTCTAATCTTATTTAAATTTTGGAGTGGGGTAGGCTTTGCGCAGGTTCCATTTTCTCGGGAACAGAAAGGTAATTGATTTGAAATGAAGCTGCCATTCCTCTCAGGTTAGTATGACTTCGCTCTCAAAATTAGGGCTCTTGGATAGTTGGCATTCTTATTGCTGGTTATTTTTCGAGTGTTTGTTTTTCAGACCTGGCCTTCCATTGAATTATGGCGGTTATGGTGGGTTGGTTCCCTATTTGATTTTTGTGCATTTTGAGGTCCTCGGCCATGGTGGTGCCGGGGATGGTGCGGATAAATTAACTTGAAATGGAATTGGAGGAACTAATGGCACCTTGTCATATCGTTTTTTTACCAGGACTTTTCGCGCGTGGATGGATCTGGAACCAAGTTGCAGACGCTTGCCGGCAGCAGGGGCATAAAATAACTGTTTTCGAGCCATCTATCCCTGAGGTTTTTATGGGTAAGTTGGATTCGGCGCACGAAATGATTAGAGAGTGTCTCCAGTTAAATGGAGATATGGATAATAATATTTTGGTCGGCAACTCGATGAGTGGGCTTATTACGTTAGATTTTGCCGCAAAATATCCTGAACTGGTAGCTGGGGTGGTTATCAGTGGAGCCCCGGGGCTTGAGGAGTTGGAGGCAGGAGTTTCCCTTTCTGATTTACGCGGGTCGGTACCTGGAGCAGCAAATATACTTTGTGAGCGGGTCTTCCGAGATATTAACCGCCTGCCGAAACCGGACTACGAAAAGGGCGTCGCCGATATCAATACTATTTTCTCCACCAACGAAACGTTTAAGTCGGTAGTTAAATGGCTGAATATAAGTAGGAAGTATGATGTTCATGGCAGTTTGAAGAAAGTGAGATGCCCGATCAAGTTAATATGGGGAGACTTCGATCAAATAACACCGGCTGAATCCTGGCGGTCGCTGGCCTCCCAGAATGATAATTTGGATTATTGTGAAGTGTATGATTGTGGGCACAGTCCTATGCTGGAAAAGCCTGAAGAATTTTATCAGCTTCTTTCTGGGTATCTTCTTGGTATAAACAGGCCCTTGGCGCGGACTGCTTGATAACAAGCATTTCCTGGGTGGCTCGAGATGCATAGCTATGACAGAAATTGCGCTTGTCATAGCTATGTATCTCGAAGGCTGTTATTAATGTTCTCTCGAAGTTTTTTCTTCGAGACGATAGTCGGGTCGTTAGGTTCCCTGCATATAGTCTGTAATTGTTTTTTCCTCAAAGTTAATATCAGAAAACAAAGCTTGTACTTTGGGGCCTGTAGGTGATTGGGCGAGAAAACCAATCCTGGTGGACTTGGAGGTCTGCAGGGAAAATGATCGAAGGTATGACCAGTGTCTGCTATCTTCTGAGTGATAAAAGAAGTATGTAGTTCCTTTCCTTGCAATTTTTAGATGGCTGTATTCCCTCTGGGTTTCTATATGGTAGGCATCGTCACCACCTTTATAAACGACGGTAGACGCTATGCCATTTTTGCCAGAGTTAAACCTCTCAAGTAGAAGTTTTGCCCAGTTTCCCTCGTCTGCATAAACAATTAAAGCGGCTCCATCAAAGCTTTTCTCAAGGTTTACAGAGACTTTTGCGGAAAAAATAAAGTCAGCTTTCGGTGCGAAAATTAATCTTGGGGCATTGTCTACTTGATAAGAGCTGTCGGCATTGGTGAATAAATCACTGCCTTTTGTGGCGGTGATGGTGATTTTTGAAGGGGCGATGCTTGGTTCTTGAATGGTGTGCTGTTTTTCCAGCGGATAGGGAATTAGTAAATAGTTGTAAGTTTCTGGGGCGGCTGTCATTGCTATGCAATTGCTGGTTTGAAGTATCAAAGTCAATAGAGCGGGGAATAGGTATTTCATGATTTTATATCCTTTCTAGTGGACATATACGATGAAAGGTATTGCTGAAGATTTGCTTTTGATTTTATAAGTGCCTCTATTGTTTCCATACCCTTTGGTGCAGTCTCCTGCTCAAGAATAATCCACTGGCTGCCGCCGACTTCGATACTGGCCTCAATAATTGAAGGCCAATCTATTAGATCCATGCCGACTATAGCTTTATTGTTAATATTCTCATCAGGAACCCAGGATTTAAAATGAGTGGTATAGGTTCGCCCCGGATATCGTTTTAGATAGTTGATAGGATCTTTGCCTGCCGCAGAAGCCCAGCCGATGTCTAACTGCAAAATGAAATTGTCATCAGTAGACTGGGATATATAGTCCCAGAAAGTTGTGTTTTGATAGGTGGAAAATTCTTTATCGTGATTATGAAATCCCATTTTCAAACCGTACTTGGAAAGAGCGGATTGCGCACTGCGAAGCTGCGATATTAACTTGTCTACCCCGTTAGGGTTCCAGCTTCTCGGGTCCCAGCCAACGATTAGGTATTCGGCACCCAGGGTCTGGTAATAAGTGGCCGTTGTATCTATTAATTCCGGGAGCAGCTGGGTAATAGAAACGTGTGCACCGCTCACTTTTAGCTTTAATTGCTCCAGTAGAGAGCGGAGTTCCTTTGGCTTTTCTTTGTACGGACCTAGTTCCGTAGCCAGTTCTATCGCATTAAAACCTGCTGCTTCTAGTCTTTTTAGTGTGCCTGAAAAGTCCCGGTTTAACTCATGGCGAACAGACCATAGTTGAACCCCGAGTTGGGGTTCAATTTTCTCAGTAGTCATATTCACTTCTATTGCGACTGATTTTACGACAGGTAAAGTTGTCAAGAGAATAGCTGTAAACAGATTGCGAGATAAATTTCGTAGGCTTATCACTTTTATAATCTCCCCGCAGAAAGTTCGCTGGCTGCATAGTTTGCGGCTCGAGCAGTTAATGCCATAAAAGTTAGAGAGGGGTTTTGAACTGCTGAAGAGGCGAAGCAGGAGCCATCGGTTACAAAAAGGTTGGGTATGTCGTGCGATTGGTTGTACCCATTTAAAACTGAGTCGGTTTTATCACTACCCATTCGTGCTGTGCCTACCTCATGGATGGCACTTCCAGGGGGATATTTATCACTAGTGACTTGTCCACTAACTTCATTTAGCCCCAAATTCTTAAGCATAGCTTGCATGGCCTCACAGGCATCCTCCATCATTAGGCGCTCATTTTTAGACCATTGACAATTGATATGTAGTTGCGGGATTCCCCACTTATCTTTTTTGGTGGAGTGGAGCCTGACCTGGTTTTCGTGTCTCGGTAACATCTCTCCCTGTGCACCAATCCAAAATCCCCAGCGCCCAGGTTGTTGCAGTTTTTCTTTGAAAGATTTTCCAATCCCCTCGGAAGCAGCCATTGTCCGCCAGTCCTGCCGATAGGCGCTTCCTGAAATCTGGTAGCCGCGCTTGTAGTGCTTTCGGTAAAGTTCGGGGCGATATTGGAAATTGGGAATCAGGATGCCGGTTGGTCTCCACCCGGAGAAGTACTCATCTTCATAACCATCAATAAAGCCGTGGGCTGAGGCATTGTAATTGTGGTCCATTAGGTAGTGGCCCAGTACACCAGAGCTGTTGGCGAGCCCCTTGGGGAAATGCTTGTTGGCTGAGTTGAGGAGTATTTGGGTTGAGCCCAATGTGGATGCGCAGAGGAAAACGATTCGGCCAAAATACTCTCGTTGTTGCAGGGTTTCGCTGTCGATTACCCTTACGCCAGCTACTCGGTTCTTTTGCGAGTTGTAAATAAGGCTGTGTACCACGCTATTACTGGCAATTTGTAGTTTGCCGGTTCTCATTGCGGCTGGCATGGTGGCGCTTTGTGTAAAAAAGTAGCCGCCGAATGAGCAGCCTCGTTGGCACTGGTTACGAGCCTGGCAGTTGTATCGGCCTAGGGCTACCTGTTCCCGGTTTGGCTTGGTCAGGTGAGCAGCTCTTCCAATAATGAAATGCTTATCACGATACTGCTTTTCAAACCTGGACTTGATGTCTTGTTCACACTGGTACATCTCAAATGGTGGTTGGTATTCGGAGTCTGGCAGTTGCTCAATATTGTCCGTATTGCCACTGATTCCGGCAAAGCGTTCGACTTTGCTGTACCAGGGTGCAATATCCTTGTAGCGAATGGGCCAATCAACTCCTACGCCATCACGTTTGTTTGCGAGAAAGTCGTGGTTACTAAATCTATATGACTGCCGGAACCAGAGAAGGCTTTTGCCCCCTACTTGATTGCCGCGAATCCAGGTAAAGTCTGAGCCGGGCTCTGTGGAGTAGGGTTGGTCGCTGTCATTACAGAAAAAATGCTTGGTGCTTTCATTGAGAAAAATACTACGACTTTGTATTGGGTAGATTTCTTTTTTCTCTTTCAGATTCATTTTAGTACGGAGTGGGAATTCCCAAGGTCCCTTGTTTTCTGTGGGGTAGTCCTGACCGTGTTTTACCATCCGGCCCCGATCTATCATCAGGGTATTTAATCCCCGTTCGGTTAGTTCTTTTGCTGCCCAGCCGCCGCTAATGCCTGACCCTATAACGATTGCGTCAAATACCTGGCTTTCTTTTTGGATCAATAATTCATCATTTTGCATAGTACTTTCCTTTAAATACGTGGCAGTGAACCCCAGGCCTTCCCGGTTTGATCCAAGGGAACTGAACCTTTGAACCCACCGGGAATTGCTTGGTAAGCAAGCTCACGGGTGGCTCCGGTAAAGCTGGTGTAGTAGCCAAGGCACACCAGGAATTTAAGATTCCTGAAATCTTGCTGTAAGTCTGGGTTAAAGGGGGCTATTCCGGTGTCGAGTGATTCGAGTAGAGCAACCGATTGTTCTGGGGCAAGATGAATAAAGGGGTGTCCATACCGGGTGGTGGCACGCTCATCCAACTCATGTAAGAGCTTTTTGGTTTTTAGCTGGGTCTGCTCTTCTATGCAGCCGGTTAAATAGTGATCGACAAATAAATGGCACTCTGTTTCAGCTGCGCCGGGAGTATCCGTTGCGGGTATCAGGTAGGAGCAGATTTTGTGCAGGGTGGTGAGTTGTTCAATAGAGAAAAGCCGTGCCCGGTAGGCGTCAGTTCTTCGCGATTTGAAAAAATTATCTGCTGCCGCAAGAGCTTGCTGCTCTGTGCAGGTTAGGGCCAGAGAGGTCCCGCCCACAGTGGCCAGTCCTTGAATAAATTTCCGACGGTTTATCATCCCGGTCTCCTCTTGTTGCTTGAAGAGTTAGTTCTTTTCTAGTGAATCGATACTGGTAGGGAGATTTTGTCTTTGGGGCTTAAACTCGTCGTCTTGAATTGTGGTAATACCCAAATCTGGACGTACAAATTCAGGTATTACCTAAAGCTTTACCCCTTATTTGGGCGGGCCGATGGTGGTTTAGTGGTAATATCTTTCTAGGGAGCCTCTGAATAACTCCGTGATACTTCTGGCATGCAGAGCGGTTCACAATCAAGGCGCGACTTCGCAGGAATGTCTAGACCTTTCAAGAAGGTAGAAGGGCTATCTGAGTATCAATGGACGCTTTACTATTCAATTTCCACGATATTGTTCTGATAATGACCAGTTATCAGTGCGCTCTTTTTGCACTGTTGTTGTTAGTGATTCGTCGTGAGCGGCGTTTCAGCAACACCTTGTTGGCGCTATTTCTGTTCTCACAAGCCGCTATTCCCCTGGATATCCTGATTAATTTTGGTGAGGGTTTCCGCAGTTGGTCCATTGAGACTTCCCCGAACTTGTTTTTTGTATTTGGCGCAGCCTACTGGTTAGAAGGCCCCCTGTTACTTTGGTATACCCGCTCCTTAACTCGCGAGGGGTTTAGGATTTCCAGGCGGGACCTTTGGTACTTGCTGCCTTTTTTTCTGGCAGTCGTGTTTGAATATTTCTCCTACTGGCAATTTGATAGCGAAACCAAGACAGCCATGCTGCGTGGGGAGAATTTAACTACTGGCTCAATGTTCGATCACTTGTTGGGATTGGCTCGTGAATCGCTTCGGGTACTTTTCGGTGTTTTGTGTCTTTTTGAGGTGCGTCGATGCCGCAGGCAGATTCGAGATAATCATTCCAGTATTGAGAAAATTGACCTGACTTGGCTGCTGGTGTTGATCTGGGGCTTCTTGCTGGTTCGTATTTGGGCTCTGATGATTAACCTGGCGGTAGGGTTGGCGCAGGAGTGGCAGCTCCAGTTGGATATTGGAGCGATGGGGCTGTTTAGTAACTACGCCGTATTTGTTTTGGTTAGTGCCATGATCTTCTTCAGTCTCAGTTACTCCTCAATGTTTGAGGGCGATGGGCATAAAGTGGAGAAGTCCGGGGAAGATGTAGGTTCTGACCAGGAACAGGATGCTAATGGGGAGCCTGAGATTGATCTGGAGTTGGCAGCCCAAATTGAAAATTATATGCGGGAAGAAAAGCCTTACTTGGTTCCAGCCCTTACCCTAGAGCAGTTGTCAGGGCAGTTACAGGTATCACGCAGGTTGCTTTCACAGACGATTAATCGTCATTTTCAGTGCAACTTCTTCGAGTTTGTAAACCGTTACCGTATAGATGAGGCAAAACGGATGTTGCGGGAGCCGCAAAATGCGGGGCTCACCGTGATGGAGGTAATGTTGTCCTCGGGCTTTAATACCAAGGCTACATTTAACTCCTTTTTTAAGAAAATGGTTGGTATGACGCCGACCGAGTACCGCCGGCTTTATTGCGAAGCCAGGGCTGGCAGTGAGAAGGGTGCTATAGAGCCCAGCTAAAGGGCTCTAGCCGCCTTTGCTGGGTTTGGCGGTATACTTTTGAAAATTTGATTCTGGCTCGATCCCTTGTGAAACCCGTAGACCTCCCTAAAAAACTCCCAACTCTGATAAAGGGGTTACTAAAGTCCCACCCTGCCAGCGGCCAGTTGTGGGTGGGGTTTTCTGGTGGTCTGGACTCCACTGTTCTCCTGCACCTTCTGGTAACTTGCCAGGTTCCCGTGCGTGCGCTTCATATTCACCATGGCCTAAATACAAATGCGGACATTTGGCTGGCTCACTGTAAAGAGTTTGCTGAAAGTCTGGCGGTACCCTTTACAGCCATTCAGGTTACTGTTGATTACAAAGATGGCGGATTGGAGCAGGGGGCTCGCCGGGCGAGATATGAGGCCTTCAATCAGGTGATGTCCGAAGGTGATCAAATTCTGCTCGGTCACCACGCGGATGACCAAGCTGAGACTTTCCTGCTGCGCTTAATGCGGGGCGCGGGCGTGTTGGGATTGGCCAGCATGTCCGAGAGTCGAACGATCGGAGATAATAAGTACTTACTGCGCCCTCTACTCAGGGCGGGGCGAAAAGAACTAGAGCAGTGGGCTGAGGCTCACGGATTGAGCTGGATTGAAGATGACAGCAATGCGGATGAGGCCCTGGAGCGGAATTTTTTGCGGCATCGAGTTGTGCCACTGCTCAACCAGCGTTGGGGAGTGAGTCGCCAGATCGCTCGGGCAGCGGAGAACCTGAGGGAGTCTGCGGACTTGCTGTCTGAGTTGGCACTTGCTGACCTGGAGGAGGTTGATTTAAAGGTGGAGCGATTTGGCGAAAGCCTGGCCCTGCCTCGCTTCTTCAGCCTTAGCGAGGGGCGCCGTAAAAACCTTATGCGGCATTGGGTGTTGCGCCAAGGGGGGCAGCCGCCAGAGTCGGCCCTATTAAATCAGGCGCTTTCCCAGGTGACTCATGCGGCAGAGGATGCACAGCTTAAAGTTAATTTGGGTGGGCGAGTGGTGCGGCGTTTTCGGAATCGCCTTTACCTGACCCCTGAGCTGGCGCCAATTGCCAATAACTCCGATAAAGGTTGGCACTGGGATGGCCGCTCTAATCTGGCTCTGCCAGCGGGTGGCATTCTTCGGCCCTCTTCGGATTGGCCAGTGGACGACTATAGAGTGTGTTATCGCAGGGGGGGGGAGCGTGCGCACCCGGTAAATCGCTCCAGGTCACAAACGCTTAAGAAGCTCTTGCAGGAGTGGGCCCTTGAGCCCTGGCTCAGGGATCGTGTCCCATTGGTATTTTTGGGGGATGATCTGGTGGCTGTCGCGGGGCTCTTTTCATGCAAAGCAGGCTGCGCCATCCCGGATGAACCACCCGGCTGGCGGTTTTTCGATTGAGTGTTAAGGGGGTTTCTGCTACCCTGGCGCCCCGTCTAAAAGGCACCGGGAGAAGCTGGATTATCCGCCCGGGCCAGCCCTGTAAGCTCGACATTCATCGAGCGCTCAACTGACCAAGGTTTTGCATGACGCGCTATATTTTTGTAACTGGTGGCGTGGTTTCCTCGTTGGGGAAAGGTATCGCCTCCGCCTCTTTGGCCGCCATTCTCGAGGCCCGTGGCCTCAAGGTTACCATCCTCAAACTGGACCCCTACATCAACGTAGACCCGGGTACCATGAGTCCCTTCCAGCACGGCGAGGTGTATGTCACCGAGGATGGTGCCGAGACTGACCTGGACCTGGGTCACTACGAACGCTTTATCCGTACCCGGATGTCCAAGCGTAACAACTTCACCACCGGCCGCGTGTACGAAACCGTACTGCGCAAAGAGCGCCGTGGTGACTACTTGGGTGGCACCGTACAGGTGATCCCCCATATTACCGACGAGATCAAGCGCCGCGTTGTAGAAGGTGGCCGCGATGTCGATGTCGCAATTGTTGAAATCGGTGGCACCGTAGGTGATATCGAATCCCAACCGTTCCTGGAATCTGTGCGTCAGCTGCGTGTGGAAATGGGCACCAATCGCGCCCTGTTGATCCACCTGAGCTATGTGCCTTTCCTTGCCACTGCTGGTGAAACCAAGACCAAGCCGACCCAGCACTCTGTTAAAGAGTTGCGTTCTATCGGCTTGCAGCCGGATATTCTGCTGTGCCGTTCCGAGCGCGAGATCGATGAGGACTCCCGCCGCAAGATCGCACTGTTCACCAATGTGGAAGAGCGCGCTGTTGTACCGCTGCCCGATGCCAAGACCATCTACGGCGTACCGCGTCTTCTGCACAGTTACGGCCTCGACGATATCGTTGTGGAAAAACTGCAGCTGGAATGCCAGGCACCAGACCTTTCCGAGTGGGACGAAGTGGTCGATGGCAAGCTGAACCCGCAGCACGAAGTGAAAATTGCCATGGTTGGCAAATACATGGAGTTGCTGGATGCCTATAAGTCCCTGATCGAGTCCCTGACCCATGCGGGTATCAAGCATCGCTGCAAAGTGGATATCGACTTTATCAACGCTGAAGACGTTGAGGGTGAGAACGGCATTGACCTGATCAAGGATGCCGATGCAATCCTGGTTCCAGGTGGGTTTGGTGAGCGCGGTTTAGAGGGCAAGCTTGAATCTGTTCGCTACGCTCGTGAAAACAATATTCCTTACCTGGGCATCTGCCTCGGTTTACAGTCTGTGGTTATCGAGTTCGCGCGCAATGTGCTCGGCCTCGAAGGTGCCAACAGTACTGAATTCAATACTAAAACCCCGCACCCGGTTATTGGCCTGATCACAGAGTGGATCGATAGCGAAGGCAATATCGAGAAGCGCGACGAGCAGTCCGACCTGGGTGGCACCATGCGCTTGGGTGGCCAGGAATGTCGCTTGGCTAAAGACACCAAGGCTCGCGATATCTACGGCGCTGACGTCATTGTAGAGCGCCACCGCCACCGCTATGAAGTGAACAACAACTACGTTGATCGCCTGCAGCAAGCTGGTTTGAAAATTGGCGGCTGGTCTGCAGACGATACCCTGGTAGAAATGGTTGAATTGCCGAACCATCCCTGGTTCGTTGCTTGCCAGTTCCACCCGGAATTTACTTCAACCCCGCGCGACGGCCATCCGCTGTTCGAAAGCTTTGTTGCCGCCGCAATGAAGCAGCGTGAAAACCAGGGTTAATCAGTAATCCGCCCCCGGTCTCTGTGACTGGGGGTGAGATGACAGGGAGCTGACAGTGAAAACAATTGAAGTCGGAAATATTCAGGTCGCCAACGATAAGCCCTTTGCGCTGTTCGGCGGTATGAATGTACTGGAATCCCGCGACCTGGCGATGCAGGTGGCTGAGCACTATGTAAAAGTCACTGAAAAACTGGGTATTCCCTATGTTTTTAAAGCGTCTTTTGACAAGGCCAATCGCTCTTCCATCAATTCCTATCGCGGACCGGGAATGGAAGAAGGCCTGAAGATTTTTCAGGAAATCAAAGATACCTTTAAGGTTCCCTTGATTACCGATGTCCACGAAGTACACCAGGCTGCTCCGGTTGCCGAAGTCGTGGATATTATCCAGCTGCCGGCCTTCCTGGCCCGCCAGACTGATCTTGTCGCCGCTATGGCAGCGACTGGTGCAGTGATCAATGTCAAAAAGCCCCAGTTTATGAGCCCGCCGCAAGTTAAAAATGTAGTGGAGAAATTTGCTGAGTGTGGCAACGAAAATATTCTTTTGTGTGAGCGCGGTGCCTGCTTTGGCTACGACAACCTGGTTGTCGATATGCTGGGCTTTAGCACCATGATCAATGCCTCCGGCGGTGCGCCGCTGATTTTTGACGTCACCCACTCACTGCAAATGCGCGATCCTTCCGGTGCAGCTTCTGGTGGTCGCCGCGCACAGGTCACTGAGCTGGGCCGCGCAGGTTTGGCCATCGGTATTGCCGGCCTGTTCCTGGAAGCACACCCGAACCCAGACAAAGCATTGTGTGATGGCCCCAGTGCATTGCCACTGGAAAAGCTGGAGCCATTCCTGGCGCAGATGAAAGCGGTAGATGACCTGATTAAAGGTTTTGAGCCGCTGGATACGAAATAAAAAGAGATATTTTTGCGCGCCCTGATTGGGCGCGCGGCACTTTCCCCTCTGCTATTTGGCCTGAGCGCTGTAGCAAAAAGTGCGTAAAGTCTGATTTACGAAAACCTATTTTCAGTAAGTACCAATACGGAGCCCATTGTAAATGAGCAAGATTGTCGCTGTTAAAGCCTTTGAAGTAATGGATTCTCGCGGTAACCCTACCGTTGAAGCCGATGTAATCCTGGAGGATGGTTCTATTGGCTCCGCCTGCGCCCCCTCCGGTGCCTCTACAGGCTCCCGTGAAGCGCTGGAACTTCGCGATGGCGATAAAAGCCGTTACTTGGGCAAGGGTGTCCTGAAAGCGGTTGAAAATATCAACACTACTATCGCCGACCTGCTCAAGGGTATGGATGCTACTGATCAGCGCGCCCTGGACAAGGCGATGATCGATGCCGACGGCACTGAAAATAAGGCGAACTTCGGCGCCAACGCTATTTTGGCGGTTTCCCTGGCTGCCGCTAAAGCAGCTGCCGCTTCCAAAAAAATCCCCTTGTACCAGCACATTGCTGAGGTAAACGGCACCCCGGGCGAGTACTCCATGCCGGTACCGATGATGAATATCCTCAATGGCGGCGAACACGCTGACAACAATGTGGATATCCAGGAATTTATGGTTCAGCCCGTTAAGGCTGAATCTTTTGCCGAAGCTCTGCGCCAAGGTGCTGAGATCTTCCACTCCCTGAAGAAAGTACTGTCCAGCAACAGCCTGAACACTGCAGTTGGCGATGAAGGAGGCTTTGCTCCGAACCTGCCTTCCAACGAAGCAGCGCTGAAAGTGATTGCTGAAGCGGTAGAAAAGGCCGGTTACACCCTGGGCGATGACATTACCCTGGCTCTGGACTGCGCTTCTTCCGAGTTCTACAAAGATGGCAAGTACGATCTGGCTGGCGAAGGCAAGCAGTTCGATAGCGAAGGTTTTGCCAGCTACTTGGCCGATCTGTCCGCCAACTATCCGATCCTGTCTATCGAAGACGGTATGGACGAGAGTGATTGGGACGGTTGGAAAGTTCTCACCGACAAAATTGGTGAAAAAGTACAGCTGGTAGGCGACGACTTGTTCGTAACCAACACCAAGATCCTGAAAGAAGGTATCGAGAAAGGTGTCGGTAACTCTATCTTGATCAAGTTCAACCAGATCGGCTCCCTGTCCGAGACTCTGGATGCGATCAAAATGGCTAAAGATGCGGGCTATACCGCTGTGATCTCTCACCGCTCCGGTGAGACCGAAGATACCACTATTGCGGATCTGGCGGTTGCAACTGCTGCTGGTCAAATCAAGACCGGTTCCCTTTGCCGTTCAGACCGCGTAGCCAAGTACAACCGTCTGCTGCGCATCGAAGCTGAGCTGAATGGCTCCGCTCCTTATCGCGGCCGCGCTGAATTCAAGTAATCCATTACTTGAATTAGCGTGCAAGTACTACAAAGAGGGGCCAGCCCCTCTTTGTAGTACTATAAATACGAACAAGCGAAATATCGTAATCTCGTATGAAATGGCTGCTGGCAATACTCACCATTATGCTCCTCGCCACCCAGTACCGACTTTGGGTTGGTGAAGGTAGTCTCGCCGAAGTTACCCGTCTCAAGCGTCAATTAGCCCAACAGCAAGAAAAAAATATCGCGCTGGTGCGGGAAAACCGTCAACTGTTTAGGGAAGTCCGCAGTTTGAAAGTTGGCACTGATGGTGTGGAAGCGAAAGCCCGTTATGACCTGGGACTGATCAAGGAAGGGGAAACACTGTTTATCTTCCTGGATAAGGAAGAGGCTGAAAATTGATTAAGGATTATTGGGTCATTGTACCCGCTGCCGGCGTTGGCAAACGTATGGGGGCTGATCGCCCGAAACAGTACCTGCCATTGCTCGGGCGACCACTGCTATCCCTGACTTTAAAAAATATTCTTGGGTGGCCAGGTTTGGCTGGCGTTGTAGTATCGCTATCGGAGCAGGATACCTACTTCCCTCACCTGAAAGAAGCAAACCACCCCTTGGTACACACCGTCATTGGTGGAGCTGAGAGAGCAGACTCTGTTCAGTCCGCCCTGGATTTCCTGGCGGAGCGAGAAAGCGGCGATACTCCGGTTTTAGTCCACGATGCTGCACGACCCTGTGTGTCTGAGCGCGATATTTGCGCTTTACTCAGTGACGAAGTCTCACCGATGGCACTTTTGGCGCGCCCCGCAAGCGACACATTAAAGCGCAGTCATATGACTGGCGGTGTAGCCTGTGTGGAAGAAACGGTTGACCGCGAAAGTATTTGGTTGGCGCAAACCCCACAGCGGGCCCCTCTCAGTACTCTGCACTCATGCCTTGGTAAAGCCCTGGAACAAGGGGTTGCTGTAACCGATGAAGCCAGTGCACTGGAGTTTTTTGGCCATTCACCGCAATTGGTTGCGGGTGAAAGTGACAATATTAAAGTGACGCACCCCGCCGATATCATAATTGCAGAAACTATTTTACGTCTGCGCTACTCCCCGACCGAGGATAAGCGATAGTGAGTTTTCGAATAGGCCAGGGCTTTGATGTGCACGCATTTGGCCCAGGTGATCATGTAGTGCTCGGAGGAGTACAAATCCCCTATGGGTATGGTTTGGTAGCTCATTCTGATGGGGATGTTTTACTGCACGCCCTATCGGATGCCTTACTGGGTGCTCTGGCCCTGGGAGATATCGGTAAACACTTTCCCGATAACGATGAACAATTTGCCGGAGCGGATAGTAGAAACCTGCTTCGACATGTTGTTGGATTAATCGATAGTAAAGGGTATCGCCTGGTTAATGCGGATATGACGTTGATTGCCCAGGCCCCCAAAATGGCTCCGCATATCGATGGAATGCGAGTCAATATTGCCGCTGACTGTGGTGTTGATTGCGATGCGATCAGTGTCAAAGCAACCACTACAGAAAAGCTTGGATTTACTGGTCGCGGTGAGGGTATCGCCGCGCAAGCTACTGTTTTATTAGAGCGCAAAGATGTCTGAAGTTTGGAACCTGGATTGGCCCCGAGCGCTTGGGGGTGCGGTAATTTCTGGTGATTTTCGCACAGAACCAGAAGATTTTATTGTCGATGAGTTGGCTATGCCACCGGCTGATAAAGATGGTGAGCATGTTTACTTACAGGTTGAAAAGCGCGGGGCAAATACCGCCTGGGTTGCCAAGGAATTGGCGAAGTTAGCTGGGGTGCAAAGCCGGGATGTCAGCTTTTATGGCTTGAAAGACCGACATGCTGTTACCACTCAATGGTTCAGTGTATGGCTCGGACAAAAGCCAGAAGCAGACTGGTCGCAAATTAACAGCGATGAGATTTCATTGCTCCAGGCCTTCCGGGGACCACGCAAGTTGCGTCGCGGCGAGCATATAGGGAATCGCTTCAAGATTCGGTTGCGCAATGTAGAAGGTGATCGGGACAAAGCAGAAGAAGTACTTCAGCTAATTCCCAAAGGGGTGCCCAATTACTTCGGTGAACAGCGCTTTGGGATTGATGGCAATAACCTTAGCCTGGCAAAAAACTTAGCTGAAGAAGACGGTCGCTGCCGCAAAAGCGAAAAGGCCTTCGCCATGTCTGCTGCCCGTAGCTGGCTGTTCAATCAGGTTTTGGCTGAACGAGTCAACACCGGAACCTGGCAGAGCCCTCTCGTTGGAGAACCTGAAGATTACCCAACTGGGCCTCTTTGGGGGCGTGGCAGAAATCTGTCAACGGATGCCCTGGGGCTGTTGGAAGAGCAAGTGTTGTCTCCGTGGCAGCCTTGGTGCAACTGGCTGGAGCACTGCGGTCTTAGCCAGGAGCGCCGGGCCATGATTTTATCCCCGGAGGCGTTTCGCTATGAGTGGGAAGGTGATCATTTAATCGTCGAATTTGCCTTGCCACCGGGTACTTTTGCTACGGCTTTGCTACGGGAGATAGCTCAGCTGGTCAATGTTAAACAGTGCACATAAAATTTGTATTTAGGTGACTGGCACTGTTGCACAAATCATGGACAAGAAAAGAATATGGATCGCTTGAGACAAGAAGGTCTGGGGATGACTTCCCAGCGAACCCGTAATCGCTTGATCCAGCGATTGCGGGAAGAGGGGATATCCAACGAGGAGGTGCTGGATGTAATGGCGTCCACTCCTCGACACCTCTTTCTGGATGAAGCCCTGGCTATTCGGGCTTACGAAGATACTGCTTTGCCCATAGGGTATGGCCAAACTATTTCCCAGCCATACATTGTCGCCCGTATGACTGAACTCCTACTGAGTAGAGCCAAGTCTCTACACCGAGTTCTGGAAGTGGGTACGGGCTCTGGCTACCAAACGGCCATTCTTGCTCGCTTGGTCGAACAACTTTATTCCGTCGAGCGTGTCGAACCTCTATTGGAAACCGCTCGCCATCGGTTGGGGGAGCTGGGTTATAGCAATGTAGAGTACAAGCTCAGCAATGGGGGCTTTGGTTGGAAAGACGAGGGTCCTTACGATGCAATCCTGGCTGCAGCAGCACCTGCAATGATTCCTGATGAGCTGCGAGAACAGCTGGCTCCCAATGGGGTTTTGGTAATTCCGGTGGGGGCCGAGCAACAATACCTGACGATGGTGACTCGTCGTGAGGATAGTAATAAGTTTGATGTGGAAAAGTTGGAAGCGGTACGTTTCGTGCCTTTACTCGGTGGCGTGGTTCGATGAGATTTACTGAGGTTCTAAAAAGTCGCTACCCCGGAGTACTTCTGCGGGGAATGGCAATGGGGGCTGCCGATGTGGTACCCGGTGTTTCCGGGGGAACTATTGCCTTTATTACCGGCATCTACCAGGAGCTTTTGGACTCCCTCAGTCGAATAGGCCCGCATTGTATTACAGTGTGGCGGAAGGAGGGGTTTCTATCCACTTGGCGCTATATTAATGGGAGCTTTCTGCTCTCTCTTTTCCTTGGGGTATTGTTGAGCGTTTTTAGCTTGGCCCACCTGATTAGTGGCTTACTGCAAAATTATCCAATTGTTGTGTGGTCTTTCTTTTTCGGTTTGGTTATCGCTTCTATTGTTCCCATTGTGAGAAATATCCCCCGGTGGTCGCCATCTGTTTTGGTTTTTCTCGTACTGGGTATTGCGCTTGCAGTAACTGTGAGCGAGATGCGGCCTTCGGAGATACCGGCAACTCCACTTACACTATTTTTATCAGGTGCTTTGGCAATATGTGCGATGGCACTGCCGGGAATTTCCGGCGCTTTCCTGCTGTTATTAATCGGGATATACCCCAAGGTTTTAGCTGCAGTTCATGAACTCCAAATTTCAAACCTATTGTGCTTTGCGGCAGGAGCGGCAATAGGTCTGATGCTCTTCAGTCGGTTGTTGTCTTGGCTGATGCACAAATATGTAGCCAGGACATTGGCATTTCTTGCCGGGGTTTTGTTGGGTAGTTTGAAGATTATTTGGCCCTGGAAACTGCCTATGCCTGGGGAAATCGAAGCATCAAGCAAATTGGCCCCTTTGCTATCCAACACTTCTCCGCTAACTTATGTCGAGCAAACCGGCGACAGTGCTCATTTGGGGGGCGCAATTGTTGCGGCTCTAGTGGCAGCGCTCTTAGTTCTCGCTGTAGACTTCTTTGGCAAGGTGCACAGAGAGAAGTCTTGCGCCACTCCGCAATAAGATCTGGAAAATCTCGGTATGGCAGCGTTTTATCAAACTTTTCCAGAGATTTTTGGAGCTTTTCTTTAGACACTTTTTCCATAAATGCCGTGGTCTGATGTAAAAAGAGAATAATGGAATGTCATCTTTTGCAACCTCTTGAGCGCCGATGTTGGCGGAACAAACTCCCTAAAATCGGTCATTGTTTGTGGGGGGTGTTTAAAATATTAGGCTTGCTGGTTCTGCTGCAGGCCGTTTCCTCCTGTTCCAGCCACAAAGCCCCCTCAAGCTCCCTACGCCAGCCCCCGAGTATCAAAATTACCCACCACACGGTTGGTAAAGGGGATACCCTCTATTCGATAGCCTGGCGTTACGGCAAGGATTTTCGCCAATTGGCTGCGATAAATGGTATCCGCTCCCCTTATCAAATATATCCTGGGCAGAGAATCAGGCTGACGGGTTCAGTGCCAACCAAGAGCACTGCCAGCACGCAAAAGAAGCAAAAAGCGCCAGTCGCAAAAGCTAAACCGAAAACAACACAAACGACCACTGCTAAAAAATCTTTAACACCAAGCCCAAAGCGCCAATCAACAGCATCTCGCCGGAGCGGATCGGTCAACTGGCGCTGGCCCGCCAAGGGGAAAGTGATTAGTCACTTCCGCTCTGGGGACCCATTGCGTAAGGGAGTTGATATCGCGGGTGAAAAGGGTGAGTCTGTACTGGCAGCGGCTGATGGCACCGTGATCTACGCAGGAAGCGCCTTGAGAGGTTATGGAAAGCTGCTGATCGTCAAGCACAACGAGGTTTACCTCAGTGCCTATGCACACAATCACCGGTTGCTCGTAAAGGAGGGCAGCAGGGTAAAGGCGGGGCAAAGGATAGCGGAACTGGGTTCGAGTGGTACCGACCGCAACAAGCTCCACTTTGAGATTCGCAAAAACGGTCAGCCAGTAGACCCTCTTGCCTACTTACCGTAAGTTCACGGCCGCAGTAAAGCTCTGCAAATAAAAATGGACTTTTAACTAGTACCACTTGAGGTAGTCACTGTAATCGTGGCCATCCCAGGGTCAGCCGATTCAGTGGCTGTCGCCACATACCTGCGGCATTGATAGTTGTGTTATCAATGTCCGAGTGTGTTGTGCGGCTGAAATTGGCAAAGTACAAGGAGCAGGGGAAATGGAAGCACAACGGCAAGACCAGTCTATGGCTGGCCAGGCAGAAGACTTTCCTCCTGAGTTAGACGTTGAAAATGATGAGCAGAAATTAGGTTCAACTGAAGCAGGTGTTAGTCGCACGCGGAAATCTGCGGCTAAAAAGAGTTCCGCACCCTCCCAGGCAGAGAAAAGTAGAGTTTGTAGATTGGATGGCGATGGCCATTTGCAGAAAAATCTCGACGCTACTCAACTCTATCTCAATGAAATTGGATTCTCCCCCCTATTGACCGCAGAAGAAGAGGTGTATTACGCGCGCAAGGCTTTGCGTGGAGATGCTGCGGCAAGAAAACGAATGATCGAGAGCAATCTTCGCCTTGTTGTAAAGATTGCTCGCCGCTACGTTAGCCGAGGTTTGGCACTGCTGGACCTTATTGAGGAAGGCAATCTGGGCCTGATTCGAGCAGTTGAGAAGTTTGATCCAGAGAGAGGTTTTCGCTTTTCCACTTACGCCACCTGGTGGATACGTCAGACGATAGAACGGGCCATAATGAATCAGACCCGGACCATACGCCTGCCCATCCATGTCGTGAAAGAGTTAAACGTGTACTTGCGTGCATCTCGAGAGTTGGCGCAAAAGCTGGATCACGAGCCATCTGCAGAAGAAATTGCCACCCTCCTTGAGAAGCCAGTCGAAGATGTCGAGCGTATGCTGGGGCTCAATGAGCGGGTTACTTCTGTAGATACTCCCATTGGGCCCTCTTCTGAGAAGACCTTGGTAGATACCATCCCCGATCAGCAGGAATCTGACCCAGCAGAGCTTTTACAGGACAGGGACCTTTTTGACAGCATCAACCGCTGGTTGGGAGAGTTACCTGACAAGCAGTGTGAAGTGGTCTCTAGGCGGTTTGGTTTGCGCGGTTTTGAAGCGAGCACCCTGGAAGAAGTAGGGCGTGAAATCGGTCTCACCAGGGAGCGGGTCAGGCAGATACAGGTGGATGCACTGAAACGTTTAAGAGAGGTTATGGAGAAGCAGGGGCTCGACGGGCATTCACTATTTGGCAATTTGTAGCCTCTACTCCTTGATAATACCCCACTGCCAGTTTCTGGCTGTGGGGTTTTTTATCATCTCTTCTTACTGAGCTGAAGTCTTCGGGCTATGAGTTACTTCCTTACCCAGCGTCCCAGGTTGTCCTGGTAGTATTCTCCGGGTGACAAGCGGGCTTCCAACTTTTCAGCGGCGCGTGTTGCCACTTGGGCTATATCAATTTTATTGCGTTCAGCGATTCGAGCGTAAGCAGCTTTTCGCTTGGCATTCACTTCTTTGACCAGTTTTTCCAGTTCTGGTGAGCTGGCATCTACGATAGCGATGTATCCGCTATTGGCTTCACCAACCAGGCCCTTACTTTTGGCTTCATTCAGGGAAATTGCCATTGCAGGCAGGGCGATTAATAAGCTCAGTGCCAAAAAGGCTTTCATTAATGTCTTCATATTTGCCTCCTTAGAAAATCCCTTCCTTGTCTTCAAACAGGTTGTCCAGGTCCTTGTCGACCTTGACCCGAATTTCATGCTCAATTTTCACATTCAGGTTTACTGTAATTGGCTCACTGGGAGCCTTGACCGCTACAGTGGGTGTACACCCTGTAGCAACCATAGCGTATAGCAGCCCCATAGGAATCAGTCGGCTGGCTTTCATCTGACACTCCTCACAGTACCTCTTTGGTACCCTTTTACTTTTTGTACCTAGCCCGTGTTACCTGCCTGGTTCAGCAGGTGAGTTGGATGCCGGCAGACCCAAGTATTTTATTGAGTCAACCTTAACCGGTGATGAACCAAGCAGGCTTGTACATACCAATAAAGGCTACTTCACTCCTGACCTATTGGTCCAGCTGCTTTTCCAGGGTTTCAGTCAAATCACGACTGGCTTGCAATGAGCGCAGCATATCTGGGATATTGTTTTCAAGGTTCAGGTTGATCACCAGGTCTCGATCAGAATCGATAGCCTCACTTCGACCAACCAGCTTTAGCTGTAGTTGGAGATCTCCGCTGGCTGGATAGTCTATGCTGCCTTCCAGTGTTTGAAACTCATAATCTTCCAGTGCATTGGCTATCAACTTAAGTTGGGGGTTGCTTGCCAGCATCTGCGGAGAAAAGGCTCCGTAGTAGCGTAAGCGTCCGCCTGGAGCTTCACCCTGAAGGTGGCCGGCTTCCACAGTGATACCCTCAGGTCCCGTTACAATGGGGATTTCCAAATTAATTAGCCCGCTGGCCTCAAAGTTCTCTGAGTCCGTCTCCTGAGCTAAAGCCTTTAGAGAAATACCTTGTGCATGTACAATGCTTTTTCGAGTCTCTTCAGCGAGATTCCAAATAAGGGCTGATGAAGTAACCTTGCCTTGCAAAAAATCAGCAGAAAAATTATGCAATGTAATATCTTTCTGTTTGTCCAGTTGCAGTGATAACTGGATATTTTTCACTGGTAAGCCCGCGTTAATAGATTCTATCGATAGTGGGTATGGTGTAGGTGTGATCCAGTGCCCATCTTCGTTTTCTACTTTTAGATCTCCACTGATTCCGGTGGCAAAACTATCTTTATAGGTTGCTGCAATATCGTCCAATAAAACATGGATACTATCTTTGGACTGGGAGGGCAAAGACACAGAACCACCGGCAGAAAGTCTGCCCGAGACGATATTGAGGGGAAGGCCCTGGATCGTATCGTTTAGAGAGCGATCCGTACTAAAGGTCACTTCAGGAACGGAAAATTCAACTCCACCTGAGGATTTTGATAAGTCGTAAGAGCCGCTTAAATCAATTTTAATTGCACCTGCTTTAATTTGACTATGACTTGTTAGCTTATTGTGTTGCAGGGATAGCTTGCCTTTGGCTGAAGAGTTAACCTTGTACTTTTCCGGTGTCTCAATCTCTAAATTGTTACTATTAAATTTACTGTCCAGCGCTGTAGCACCATTTTTGATGGTAACAATACTATCAAGAAAATTGAGATCTCCAGAAAGGGAAAATTGCTCGGTGTTGATAATTCCAAACTGACTGCTTATTTCTGGGAGAGTACAGATTGTAGGTTCTGTTACTTCGCAGTGTACTGCTGGTATATCTAAGTTTACTCTGTCAGCCTCCAATGTTTTGGTTGTTATTTTTTCTCCAGATACTTTAATGTTCTCTAGAGTGAATTTTTGACCTTCAAGATTGCTTTCAATCTTTGCCTTGGCCGTTGAACTTAGATTGGTAACTGCTAATTCTCTGGCCCGCTCATAAAGTTGGGATACTTTTGTCTTCAGCTCAAAGTTACAGGCACTGATATCAGAGAAGTGACATTGTATGTCGCTAGCGGTTAACTGTACTGTCGAGTCCCCATTGGAGCCTTGTATCGTTGCAGTTAGAGATCCTTGTTCGATCTTAATATCTCTTTGGTTGGGATTGGTCAGGTCACCTGTAATGGAGATAAGATCTTTAATGCTTGCCTGTATCTTGCTCTGATGTAATCCAGTAGTAATTAAAGGAGAGTTTTTTCCTGAAGTGGAAGCTGAAATATCCAATTGAATAGTTTGGTTTGGTATCAATTCTAATTGAAAGCTATTTACTTCTGGAGAGTTAAGATTGTTAAGCGAACTTAGTTGAAGTTTACCCTTAAATGTCACATCTCCATTAACACTATCAATAGGTAGTGCTGGCAAGTGTCTGAGATATAGGGGGGAATTAACTATAGTATTTGCACTTGTTAGATGAAAAGTACCTTCGATATCTAATTCGGGAGATGTCGCCGATGTGCTCGAGCTAAAGTCCGCACTTAATAGCGGGGTATTGGTGTTTTTATCAGTATCTAAAGCTATATCAAGCTCGCCACTCCCCTTGATATGTCGAGGTTTAAATGGAAATAGTGATTCAAGTGTTATTTTTATTGGATTACTTATAGATAATTGGGCTTCTATATTGGAGTTTAGTTGAGCGTATGGGATTGTGGCCTTTAGATCATTGCCATTAAGTTGAATGTCAATTTCTCGGTAGCTTGAAATGGATAGCAGATTGTCTGGCAAGCTAATTGCGGTGGTAGCTATAATTTTGCCTGATACTGTCGGCTTAGTTGTGGAGCTAGCTTTAGGTTCAAATATCTCTATCAGTGGGGCTATAGATTCCAGCTCTGATACAAGTTCACTGTTTAAAATCCATGTGTCAGTTTCTAGTTTAGCAATAGTTATATCAGCTTCAGACAGAATCTTTGAGTTGTTAGTTAGTATTCTGGGTTTTAGTTTGATTTCTGACAAACCTAAAAAAGCCTCAAAATATAAATTAAGCTCGCCAAACTGGGGGTGTTTAAGGGGAGTTTCGGCATGAATTTTTGTGCTGTCGCGAGCTATATTTAGTGGGCCGCCAATCAATTGGCCATCGGGTACTATTTGCTTAACGGATATCTTGCCTGGCAAAAAGCGGGTTAGACTTTGGCTTAGGGCACTTAACGATAATATATTATTTGTCTTGACATTATTTTCCGGGAGCTGCTCGTTGATATGGGCTTTGGTAACGATATCTTCAGCTTCCATGCTCCTGGTTAGCTTTTCTATTGATAGTTCAATTTTTTGGGTGTTATCTCGGTCATAAATAATATGGAAAGGATAGACAATTTTTACTCCTTCGAGGAGGATAATACTATTTACGCTGGACTTTAGGCGAACTTCCTGGATGGAAACTTCTTTAAAACCCAGTCGTAGTCCTGTCAGCTCCTGAATAACTACCTCTCCTGAGAAAATATTGATTAGCTGAGAGGCAACGATATCCTTTTTCCACCAGCTAGCTGCTATGAGGGCAGCTAAAAAACAAGATAGAGTTATGATGGAGATACGGAGTTTACGCACACTGAACCTCGGAATTCCCGCAAGAGATTAGCTCAAACTTAAATCTATTATTCGTTACGAAAGGGCGAAGTAGGAATACTTTAATCCCTTACTGCTACCTTATGACGAGTTTACCAGATTGGATAATTATACTGGCTGCAATTTCTCACCATGTTGGTCAGTATCTACTGTGCTGTGGGGTAGGGCAGACAGTAAGTGCTCTATATGGGTATATAATCGACCACTATTATATAGTTTTCATCTATCTAATGTGGCGCGCTGATAGTTTTTGTCTTCTCCGTCGCTGTTACCTCTGTGCTTGTGGAGGCAGACGTGCCAAGAGTGCCGGTGGGCAAGGCTGCAAGGGCAAGTATTAATCTAACTTATCTATGCGTGGCACCAATCGCGCTGGGAAGCTATAGTCCGGTTTTTAACTTGGGTGATAAATAGTATTAGCCCGGGTAACGATATTGTTGGTCCAATTAATCGAATTCATACTGCCCCGGAAGGGCATAGAATGACTGAAGGTGTTTCAATAATGAAAGATAGCCAGCCAAAGACCATTTACCTGAAAGACTATCAAGTACCAGATTACCTGGTGGATGCTACTGATTTACATTTTGAGCTGGAACCCAAGGCAACTTTGGTCAAATCTCGTTTGAATATTCGCAGAAATCCGAAAGCGGGCACAGGGCTGCCGCCTTTAGTGCTGGATGGTGTCGAGCTGGAATTACTTTCGGTTTCTTTGGATGGAGTTTTGTTGTCTACATCTGATTATCAGGTTCTACCTGAGGGCCTGTCTATCCCTGTAGAGAAACCAGAATTTCTGCTGGAAATCCGCAATCGGATAAATCCGGAGGAAAACACATCTCTAGAGGGATTATATCTCTCTAATGGTATGTATTGCACTCAATGTGAAGCTGAAGGATTTAGAAAAATTACTTTCTATCCTGACCGGCCGGATGTTATGTCCAAATTTACCACCACCATCGTCGCGCCGATGGACCACCCAGTACTACTTTCAAATGGCAATGAAGTTGAAAGGGGTAGATATGAAGATGGTCGTCAGTTTGTAACTTGGGAAGATCCATTCGCCAAGCCGGCTTACTTATTTGCGTTGGTAGGCGGGGACTTGGAGCATGTGGAAGATAGCTTCACAACAGCCTCTGGTAGAAAGGTTAAGTTACAGATCTTTACGGAAGCGAAAAATATTGGGAAGTGTGATCATGCTATGCGCTCACTTAAAAATGCGATGCGTTGGGATGAGGAAACTTACGGAAAGGAATATGACCTAGACATCTTTATGATTGTTGCTGTTGATCATTTCAATATGGGGGCTATGGAAAACAAAGGATTGAATATTTTCAATTCGGCCTGTGTGCTCGCTAGCCCAGAAACAGCAACGGATTCAGCTTTTCAGCGGATTGAGTCTATTGTAGGGCATGAGTATTTTCACAACTGGTCCGGCAATCGGGTTACTTGCCGGGATTGGTTTCAGTTGAGTCTGAAGGAAGGTTTTACCGTATTTCGTGATGCGGAGTTCTCCGCTGATCTTAATTCCCGAGCGGTTAAGCGTATTGAAGATGTATCCCTTTTGCGTACTACCCAGTTTGCTGAAGATGCCGGCCCTATGGCCCATCCTATCAGGCCAGATTCTTATATAGAAATTTCAAACTTTTACACTCTGACAATTTATGAAAAGGGTGCAGAAATTGTACGGATGATTCATACCCTCTTAGGTGAAGAAGGATTCCGCAAAGGAAGTGACTTGTACTTTCAGCGGCACGATGGCTGCGCGGTAACCTGTGAAGATTTCGTCAAGGCGATGGAAGATGCTAACAAGGTTGAACTGAAGCAATTCCGCAACTGGTACAGCCAAGCAGGCACGCCGATACTTGACGTGACAGATAGCTTTAATGAAACTGATGGCACTTATAGTCTAACTATTCGCCAGTCTTGCCCTTCATCGCCAGGTCAGGAAGAGAAGTTACCTTTCCACTTACCAATAAGAATTGGATTGCTGGGGGCTGATGGCGCAGAGCTTGTACTCAATGAGCAGGGTGATACTGAAACTGTTTTACAGTTAACAGAAGATGAGCAATCTTTTGAGTTTTCCGGGCTTGCGGAGAAGCCTTTACCCTCATTGCTGCGAGGCTTCTCCGCTCCAGTAAAAATAAGGTACAACTATAGTAATGAGCAGCTTCAATTTTTAATGAGGAAGGATAAGGACACGTTTAACCGCTGGGATGCAAGTCAGCGCCTAGCATTAAATGCTTTGTGTGAGCTTCAGGTGGCTTTTCGTAAAGGTGAGGAACTACAGGTACAACCAAGTTTAATTAGTGCTTTTAAAGAGGTTTTACAGGATGTTGATCTCGATCTAGCGCTGGTTGCAGAGATCTTGCAGTTGCCCAGCGAGCAGTTTATCGCTGAAGAGTCATCATCTATTGATGCGGAAGCAATAATTGTTGCGAGGGAATTTGTAAGGAAGGTAATAGCAGGTGAATTATTTGATGAATTTCGCACGCGCTATCTAGAATTGAATACGACTAAGCCCTATAGCCCGAATGCGTTAGATATTGCGCAAAGACGACTTAAAAATACCTGTTTATCCTATATGTGCATAACAGAAACTGAGGAGGCGTTAAATATAGCCCAGGTTCAGTTTGAGAGCGCTAGTAATATGACAGATAGTGCGGCGGCTCTCGCTGTTATTATTAATCATGCACCGGAAGATCGAGCCAGGGCGTTGATTGAGCAATTTTATGAGCGCTGGAAAACCGATACTCAAGTCGTAGAACTATGGCTGAGTCAGCAGAGTTGTAGTCCCAAGCGCGGTACATTGGAAAATATTCGTGCACTTATGGATCACCCAGCTTTTGAAATGAAAAACCCCAATAAAGTAAGGTCTGTAATAGGTGGTTTTGCTAATCGTAATTTTAAGCAATTCCATAAGATCGATGGTAGCGGATTTGAGTTTGTTGCCGATCAGGTTCTGGTCTTGGACAAGCTAAATCCACAAATTTCAGCAAGGCTGGTTATACCGATCACACGTTGGAAAAAATACTCTGGTAGCCTGGGTGAGAAGATGAAAGTTGCCCTGCAAAGGATTGCTGATTCGGGAGACCTATCTAAGGATTTGTTTGAGGTAGTCAGCAAAAGCTTGATTTAAAATAAATGCCCGCTTGGGGTATGCTGGACATACCCCATTTTCTTATAGAATTTTGTTATCTTTTTCTTCGCCTAGCTGGACTAAATGTAGCTTGTTTCCATCATTTTTTAGCTCAGTGATTGAAGTGTAATCGGGCCTAAATTGTTGTACTTTTTGGTGGTTTCGGATATGTGCAACAACTGAATTGATGACCATAAAATGGCAGAAGATAAAGGTGTCCTCTGAAAGACTTTCCAAATACCTGATTATTCCATCACGCCAATCTTTTTGTTCTCTGTCGCAAGGGTCCCACTCTCCAGTAAGTAATGTTCGTAACCAGGTTAGGCGTTGAGCTTTGGGTATTTCCTCTGGTGTAGGTATTTCCGTCACTGCATTTTCAATTACAACCTCTATATCCCAAACTTCGGCCAAGGGCTTTGCTGTTTGCTGTGCACGGAGTTTGGGGCTGCTTATTAATTGAACTTTCTCGAGAGAGGAAAGTTTTAGGGCTAGCTCTACTGCCTGCTTGTAACCTTCGTCTGTGAGTATTGGATCGGGGATGTGCTCCCCTTTCGCTGCTTCTCCATGCCTGATTAAAAAAATTCTTGCCATCTATGCCCGCCTAAAGATAACCATTCAACCTATCGTCGGGTATATGTTGCCATAAACTGAGAAGCTCTGGTGAGTTAAACGCCCTGGCTGAGGGATGATTGCCAAATCGCTTACTGTGTTTTCCTGAAAATTCTGGCCAATCATTGCCGGGTTTCCCTGTTTCAGAAAAATTCAACCAAGCTTGTTGCATTGAGGCACTTAATAAATGGGGGTTTTCTTCAGCACCATATAGTGTTTTCAAGGACTGATCGCTATGGGTTCCAAATACATAGCCAAGCTCAACGGCGTGACAGGCCCCTAGTAAAGGCTGTGCAGCGAGAGGTTGTGCAAAGTGATAGTGATAGTTTTCCCCCTGATGACTTTGTAGGTGTCTCAGCCCAGGCAAGGTGAATACCATATCAGTGAGCAAAAGGTTCCAGGCTCGACTCCACTCTGGCCAGGGATTGTCTGTCATTTTTTTTGCTAGTTGATAGTAATGTCTGAGTAGGGGCTTTAACTCGGACTCTGGGATAAGCCATTCGAGATGAGTGCATATTTGCCGGTAGTCCATGTTAAAGCTTTCAGGGTTTATCGCGCTGAAGAGATTCCATTCCTCCAAATTGTTCCCTAACAAAAGGGATGTTTGGTGTGTCGGGGAGAGCTTTTTTTCAGGGGAAAAAAGTTCCCTGTCTGCGACAGGTTTAAATGGCAGTTGCCCCCATTTTGCTGTCATAGATGTGTCAGAGAGTATTGCTTTTTGGGTTTTCAGAAGCAGTTTGGTCGGACAATTTTTTAGTGAGATGCCACCAGAGATTTTTTCATATTGTTGAATGAAAGTCTTACCAACATGGTTAGCGCTTTGCAGGGAGTGGGAGGCTCTTGGGTGCCCACTCTGGACAATTGCACGGCGTATAAGACCTTTACATTGTGGAGTTTCAAGTAAGGAGGCAATACTCATTGCCCCAGCTGATTCACCGAAAAGAGTGATATTGTTTGGATCTCCGCCAAATGCTGAGATATTTTTTTGAACCCATTGTAGGGCGGCTATTTGATCTAAAAGCCCTTCATTGCCGGTTGATGGTATATCACTAATATCCTTTAGACGTAGAAATCCCAGTGCGCCTAAACGGTAGTTTATAGTGACAACAATTGTCCGACCGCTAGCTGCTAAGTATTTACCATTGTAAATTTCTTGGCATCCTGATCCCATGTAAAAAGAGCCGCCATGAACCCAAAACATTACTGGCAGCTTTTTTCCTTGCGACATTGCGGGAGAAAATACATTCAAATAGAGGCATTCCTCCCTTTCAGGAAGATTCCCGTTTTGATCTCGAACTTCCATTAGGGCGGATGAGTTTTGCGCTGCTGGTGAACCAAAGCTATGCGCTTGGAAAGGATTTTTCCAGCGGTCTAACTCTTGCGGTGGTAGCCAACGTAAATTCCCTACAGGAGGGAGAGCGTAGGGAATACCCAAGAATTTATATACGCCAGTTTCCTCATCTGTGGTTCCGATGATTGGCCCGGCAGGCGTATCAACAACGGGGGTAGGTTTTTTGTTTAAGTGCCTGCCAATTTCCGGGTCTGTAGTCATTTGTAACTTCCTAATCTTGCTGAAGTTAGCACGAAAACTGTTTTTCTCCTGCCGCTGCCTAACTCCTCCTTGAAAACGTTTTGAATTACGTCCATACAAAAGTAGTGCGCGTAAAAACGTACTGGCGTAATTGTTTTTTTATGGAGGGAAATTAGTAAGGCTATGTATTAGTGAATCTAGTCACGGATGGGCTCAAAGTGGGGTATTTTCCGTCTTTAAGCTCAGGCCATGAACTGTGTATTTAGGAAGTTGCACCGTTTGAAGTTGGTGAGAGCATGATTGCGAAAATCTTTGACAAATCCACGGGCTCAATCGACGAGCGATCACTGGAGGGGCTATCTTTGACCTCTCCTGGTCTTGTCGAAATGCCCGCAGATCCTGAGGATATTGCGTCTTTTTCCAAGGACGGATTAGACCTCGTTATTGTTTTAAAATCCGGCCAGATCGTCATTGTTTCAGGGTTTTACCTGTTAGATGAAGATGGCGAGCACAGTGAGCTAGTGCTAACAGGGGCTGGAGAGCCTCTTATGTTAGCTTCTAATGGAGATTTAATCTCTGCCTTTGCTGCGGCTGGTGGCGCTTCTTATCCAGCACCAGCACCAGTCGATCCGGGTATTTCTTGGTGGATTCCTGCATTAATTGCACTTGGAGTTGTTGTTATCGCTGTAGCGGCTAGCGATAACGATGATGACAATCGCGATCAATTTTTTATTCCTGACTCTGATGCTGATGCTGATGCTGATGCTGATGCTGATGCTGATGCTGATGCTGATGCTGATGCTGATGCTGATGCTGATGCTGATGCTGATGCTGATGCTGATGCCGATGCCGATGCCGATGCCGATGCCGATGCCGACGCGGATGCTGATGCCGACGCAGATGCCGATGCCGATGCCGATGCCGATGCCGATGCCGATGCCGATGCCGACGCCGACGCCGACGCCGACGCTGATGCCGATGCCGATGCCGATGCCGATGCCGACGCAGATGCGGATGCCGACGCGGATGCCGACGCGGATGCCGACGCTGATGCCGACGCGGATGCCGATGCCGATGCTGACGCGGATGCCGATGCCGATGCCGATGCCGATGCCGATGCCGATGCCGATGCCGACGCAGATGCTGATGCGGATGCCGACGCGGATGCCGATGCCGACGCGGATGCCGACGCGGATGCGGATGCCGATGCTGATGCAGATGCCGATGCCGATGCCGATGCCGATGCCGATGCCGACGCCGACGCCGACGCCGACGCCGACGCCGACGCCGACGCTGATGCCGATGCCGATGCCGATGCCGATGCCGATGCCGATGCCGATGCCGACGCAGATGCGGATGCCGACGCGGATGCCGACGCTGATGCCGACGCTGACGCTGACGCTGACGCTGACGCGGATGCGGATGCGGATGCGGATGCCGACGCAGATGCAGATGCTGATGCCGATGCCGATGCCGATGCCGATGCCGATGCCGATGCCGATGCCGACGCGGATGCCGACGCAGATGCCGATGCCGATGCCGACGCCGACGCCGACGCCGACGCCGACGCTGATGCCGATGCCGATGCCGATGCCGATGCCGACGCAGATGCGGATGCCGACGCAGATGCCGACGCAGATGCCGACGCGGATGCAGATGCCGACGCAGATGCCGATGCCGACGCGGATGCCGACGCGGATGCCGACGCGGATGCCGACGCTGATGCCGACGCTGACGCTGACGCTGACGCGGATGCGGATGCCGACGCAGATGCAGATGCTGATGCCGATGCCGATGCCGATGCCGATGCCGATGCCGACGCGGATGCCGACGCAGATGCCGATGCCGATGCCGACGCCGACGCCGACGCCGACGCCGACGCCGACGCTGATGCCGATGCCGATGCCGATGCCGATGCCGACGCAGATGCGGATGCCGACGCGGATGCCGACGCGGATGCCGACGCTGACGCGGATGCGGATGCCGACGCAGATGCAGATGCTGATGCCGATGCCGATGCCGATGCCGATGCCGATGCCGATGCCGATGCCGATGCCGACGCGGATGCCGATGCGGATGCGGATGCCGACGCGGATGCCGACGCTGACGCGGATGCGGATGCGGATGCGGATGCGGATGCCGACGCAGATGCCGATGCCGACGCCGATGCCGACGCTGATGCGGATGCCGATGCTGACGCCGATGCCGACGCCGATGCCGATGCCGACGCGGATGCCGATGCCGATGCCGACGCCGACGCCGACGCCGACGCCGACGCCGACGCGGATGCAGATGCGGATGCAGATGCCGACGCCGATGCCGATGCCGATGCCGATGCCGATGCAGATGCCGACGCCGACGCTGATGCTGATGCGGATGCGGATGCGGATGCGGATGCGGATGCCGACGCCGATGCGGATGCAGATGCCGACGCCGATGCCGATGCCGATGCCGATGCCGATGCCGATGCAGATGCCGACGCCGACGCTGATGCTGATGCGGATGCGGATGCGGATGCGGATGCGGATGCCGACGCCGATGCGGATGCCGATGCGGATGCGGACGCCGATGCCGATGCGGATGCGGATGCGGATGCGGATGCCGACGCTGATGCCGATGCCGATGCCGATGCCGATGCCGACGCGGATGCCGACGTAGATATCGACATAAATATTGATATCGACATTGATATTGATATCGACGTTGACATCATCATTATCAATATCGGACATCATCCGCACGAGCAGAGCGCACTTCATGGAAGTGATGTAGCGACTCTGGGTGGCGACGGAGATATTTTGGCAGATCCGCCGTTATTCACTTGGGAACCGGACGGAGATGCTGATGCAGATGCAGATGCAGATGCTGATGCAGATGCTGATGCTGATGCTGATGCTGATGCAGATGCAGATGCAGATGCAGATGCAGATGCCGATGCCGATGCCGATGCCGATGCCGATGCCGATGCCGATGCCGATGCCGATGCCGACGCTGATGCCGATGTGGATATCGACATAAATATTGATATCGACATCGATATCGATATCGACGTTGATATCATCATTATCAATATTGGAAGGGACTACCAAGAGCCAGATGCGCTCCCAGATGAAGGTGTCGCTTTCATGGTTGAAAGTATTGGAATGCCAACAGATGAGATATTTGTTTGGGATTCTGACGCGGATGCCGATGCCGATGCCGATGCCGATGCCGATGCCGATGCCGATGCCGATGCCGATGCCGATACTAGCGTTGACATTGATATCAACATCGACATTTCAGTTGATATCGATATTGATATTGACATTACCATCATCAATATTGGATCAGATGTGGCAATGGACTCTGACGGCATATTGGATGTTGGTACTGCAACTGTGCCTGGTATTGACATGCTGGGTAGTGGCTCTGACTTGACTCTTGATGATCTATTCGAATCTGTGGGTAGCGATACTCAAATATTCGAGTCTGCTGGAGAGGTGGCTGGCGTAGATACGAGCCAAATTTCTAGTGGAGTAATGGATTCGATGGAGATGTCGGCAGCAATTGACGACACTATCGGAGATATGTGGCAACAAAACAGCTTGAGCGACACTTAGATCTGAAAGCGAAAAATTAACTTAAGTACCGGGCCGTAAGGCCCGGTTTTTTTTGGCTAGACTTTTGTGGCCACTCTACAGAATTTATGTAATTAGATGTTAATAGAGTGTTTAACCTCCCGGTAATTATTGAAAGTGAATATAGTGGAAGTGTTTAAACAGAAAATGAAAATATCATTTGTGTTGACTCTGGTGTTTTGGTCAATCACAGGTGACGCCGATATATTAATTTCTACCCGTTCCTCTGAAGTAATTAGCCCAAGAAGCATGGAAGTAGAGGCTTATGATTCATTAAAAAAGTTTTCCTTTAGGGAGTATGAGGAAGGTATAAAGCGAACTGAATTCAATATGCTTGAAGTGGTGCACCAAGCCGTCGGTTGGCATCCATTAATTGCAGAAGCCGTTGGGAATCTCTATCAGCAGAGGCAAGGCGTCAAAGCTGCACGATCGGGATATTTTCCTCGATTGAATGCTGGAATTGTGGCCGGGAACGACTCCGAGTACAAAAGCGAAGGTGATGGACACGCGTTCCAGGTGAATATTTCCCAGATGGTTTATGACTTTGGCAAAGTATCTAGCAATGTTGACTTTGCAAAGGCTGGTGTACAAAGGTCTCAGGCTGAAGTTCTCCAATCTATTGACGAAGTTGCAAGGAGAACCGCAAAAGCGGCAATTGAGGTTCAGCGCTATCAGTCTCTCCTTTTAACTTCTGATGCACAAGTTAATGGCGTATCTGCTATTGCTGATCTTGTGCAAATTCGAAAGGAGCGTGGAGTTAGTTCCCGCTCAGATGTGTTACAGGCGCAATCAAGAGTTGATGCTGCACAGGCATCTAAACAGCAAGTAGAAGCTTTGTTACGCCGATGGCGTACCACTTTACAGAATCTCACTGGATTCCAATCTCCATTTCGGGTGGCTATGTATGTTCCTGAGGACGTCGCACAAGCATGTGATGTCCAGTCTTTTGATTTGTCGTCAGTACCAGATGTACTTATTGCTGCCGCATCTAGAGCTGAAGCTGAAGCACAGCTTAAATCGGCAAAAGCAAATGCATGGCCAACCTTAACCCTTGATGGAAATGTGAATCAGTACTTGGATCAAAACTATGTTGATGCCAATGCACTTGATAGTAATGAGAAGGCGATTTTCTTTAATGTTTCCATGCCTATTTATCAAGGTGGAAAGATATCTGCCGGAAGAGAGGGGGCGAGTTATGCCTTGCTGTCGGCTGATGCGGCGAGAGACTCGGCACAATTATTTGTAACCCAAAAATATCGTGAGGCACAAGAAGAAGCTGAAGGGTTAATGCGTAGTTTGAGTTCGCTTAGCGCTAGGGAGAGCGCTATAGCTGAAACAAGGGATCTATATAAACAGCAGTATTCCACTCTAGGCACGCGGACTCTAATTGATTTGCTAAATTCAGAACAGGAGCTACACATTGCCCGCCGAGAAAAAAATAATACGATTTTTGATTTGCACCTTCTAAAAATAGATTGTCTACATAGTCGTGGTGGTTTGCGCGAGGCATTTAAACTGGATGGAACCGAGATTCAGGGTGTGGAGGTGTTGCCTTGAATGGAAGCCAATTAGATATTGCGGGTGAAATTGAAAAGCCATTTTCCAGCTCTAAAAATAATGCCGCTAACGTTACTCCTTGGTGTGAGGCAATAATTTCTATTGCTCGACATTATCGAATTGATTGCTCTTATGAAAGGGTCCGAATAGCTGGGAATTGGGGGGGATATAACTCTATAGAAAGCGTTGTTAGGCAGATGGCGCGACAGGCCGGGCTTACGGCAACATTCAGCTCGTTCAATGAGTCTGCGATCAATTCGTGGCGTTTGCCCATTGTTGCCCAATTGGTGGATGGTCAGTTAGTTGTTGTAGAGTCTGTATCTAAAGATATGGAACTGAGTGTTATCTACTGTGGCGATAAAGGTCTAAAGAGTACAGTACATCTGGACGATTTAAAAAATAATGTTCTGAACCTGGCTATATTTCGTCCCAGGAGAACGGCAACAGACTCTCGTATAGATGACTATGTTAAGACTGAAGACAAGCATTGGTTTCGCCGGATTATCCTTAGGGATTTGAAACCCTATTTTCATGTGATGATTGCCACAACAATTGCAAATTCTCTAGCACTAGCTGGAATTGTTTTTTCAAAACAGGTCTATGACAGAGTCATTCCAGCTGAGTCTTTTCCTACCCTTTACGTTCTATTTAGCGGTGTTGTAGTAGCAATTATCTTTGATTTTATTATGCGTACTATGCGAGTCAGGGTAACGGACTTGCTGGGGAAGCGTGCTGATATTCGTATGTCGGATTTGGTTTTTGGGCATGCTATTAGGGTTAAAGATCAAGCCAGACCAAAATCAACCGGTACATTTATCTCTCAGATTAGAGACCTTGAGCGCATAAGAGAATTGTTTACATCTTCCACCGTTTTGGCTCTTGCAGATTTACCTTTTTTTGTACTCTTTCTGTTTGTTATGTGGTGGGTTGCTGGGAGCTTGGCACTAATACCTCTTGTAGCAGTTTTCTTGTTAATTATTCCTGGGTTGCTTCTTCAGCCGAGGCTTGCAAAGTTATCGAAGGAATCTATTAAAGAAGGAGCGCTACGTAATGCAATGCTAATAGAAACGGTTCAAGGGCTGGAAGATATAAAAGCCATGCAGGCGGAACAGCGCTTTCAAGGGCAGTGGAATCATTTCAACGCAGTCACCGCAGATTCCAATCTAAAGCTGCGATATCTGGTTGGTGTTTTACTGAGTTGGACCCATAACGTGCAGTCATCAGTTTTTGCTGTAGTTGTGTTATTTGGAGCTCCGATGGTCATGGCTGGCGACATGACAACGGGCGCACTGGTTGCTGCCTCTATTCTTGGTTCGCGGATGATGTCACCAATGGCAAATATCACCCAGGTTTTAAGCCGCTGGCAGCAAGCCCGGTTTGCGATGAAAGGAATTGATCAGATTATGCAGTTACCGGTTGATAACCCTGAAGATGAAAAGAAAGTGCAGAAGTCCTCGCTTCAAGGAAATTATCACTTTAAACAGTCGGTTTATAACTATGGAGATGATACGTCTGATCCCGCTCTAGTTATTCCTGAATTAAAAATTACTCAAGGTGAACGGATTGCTATATTAGGTCGAAATGGATCCGGTAAGTCAACGTTGCTACATGCACTGTCGGGTTATATTGAGCCCGCTCGTGGTCAGTTACGGTTAGATGATGTCAGCTTGGCTCATATAGATCCCGCTGATGTAAGACGAGATATTTCTCTCCTTAGCCAAAAGACAGGGCTATTCCATGGGACTATTTATGAAAATCTTGTCTTAGGTTCTCCCAATGCCAGCGATGATGAAATTCTCGTCGCACTTAAAATGAGTGGTGCCGAGACTTTTGTGAGTAAGCTCCCGAAAGGCTTGGGATCTATGATTCAAGAAGGTGGCTACGGGCTGTCTGGAGGGCAAAAGCAGTCTCTGCTGATTGCTAGGATTTTATTACGTCAACCAAATGTTCTTTTGCTGGATGAGCCTACTTCAGCACTGGACGAAGCCACTGAGAAAAAATTTATTTGTGCATTATCAGATTGGAGTGTAAACAAAACAGTTGTTATTGCAACTCATAGAACTAGCATCCTTAGCTTTGTAGATCGAATAATTGTGCTGGATAGTGGTCGAGTTGTTCTCGATGAGCCAAAAGAAAAAGCACTCTCTATTCTTTCTCGACGGAAGGATCCTAAGAAGGATGAAGAAGTTTCCTAGAGGTTAGGATGGAGAAGCTGTAATGCCAATTCCAGATGACTTCGGTTTTCGCCGCGAACCAAAACGCATCGCTCTCTTAGATATTGATTCACAAAATGATGAAAAACAATATGAGGATGATATTGATGATGCATCTCTCGTACGCTCAGGAAGAATAGTTTGGGTATTTTTTTTATTGTTAGCCGCGTTGGTTTTTTGGTCTTACTTGGCCAAGGTTGATGAGGTTTCTTCTGGCGCTGGTAAAGTGGTTCCGACTTCGCGTTCACAGATTATCCAATCATTAGAGGGAGGAATACTGAAGGATCTTAAAGTTTCTGAGGGGGATATTGTCGAAAAGGGTGAAGTGTTGGCGCAGTTGGATCCTACAAAATTACGTTCGAATGTAGAAGAAATATTGGCTCGCTACAGAGCTGCTTTGGCTAGTGTCGCGCGATTGAGTGCTGAGGTAAATAGTACATCGATTAAATTTCCAGAGGAACTGTCTTCGCATGCGGAGCTTATTGCTAAAGAAAGAAAACTATTTGATACGCGGCGGAGAGGATTAGCAGAATCGTTGAAAGGTTCAAAGGAAACCCTAGAGTTGGTCAATAAAGAGTTGTCTATCACCAGGTCGCTTGTCGAATCAGGGGCAGCCAGTAGTGTTGATCTTTTACGTCTGCAAAGACAAAAGTCTGAGTTGGAGACAAAGATAAATGAGATAAAATCTATGTACATGGTGAAAGCCCGAGAGGAGTTGGCAAACTTTAGTGCTGAAGTTGAGGCGCTGTCTTCTGTAGTTGAGGGGCGTTCTGACTCACTAATAAGACTTACTCACAAATCTCCTGTAAGAGGCATTGTTAAAGCTATTGAGGTTACAACTATTGGTGGCGTAATCCCCCCAAATGGAAAGATAATGGAGATTGTCCCACTTGATGATCAGCTTTTAGTTGAAGCAAAAATTTCCCCCAGGGATATCGCATTTATTCGTCCTGGGCAGGTAGCTAAAGTAAAAATTACTGCATACGACTATACGATTTATGGTGACTTAAATGGTACAGTGACGACTATATCTCCTGATACGATTCAAGATGAGTTTGTGCCAGGCGAATACTATTATAAGGTTTTCATCCTCACAGATACTGATTCTCTGGAAAATCATGAGGGTAATAAATTTCCGATAGTGCCAGGTATGATTGCAGCGGTAGATATAAAAACGGGTTCGAAAACTGTTTTTGATTATCTTATGAAGCCAATCAATAAGGCGGGTGAGGCGCTACGGGAAAGGTAATGGCGAAATGGTTAGCTAACTCATTGGTGCACATTGTTTTTGGCTTCTTTGGTCTTTCTAGCTTATCTCAAGCTGAATCAAAAATTGTTACTCTTTCGGTTGAGGTCGCAATTACGAACTCTTCGAAGCAGGATATTAATGGTTATGTTCAAAGACTTTCTATGCCTGTAGAGTATAGTTTGCAGCAGTCATTAAAGAAGATTAGATATGATTATCCAGAAAAAATTATTTACAAGAAGCATGGTGTAGGGGGTTCTAAGTACCTTGAGTTTGTGCTGAGTATTCCTGCTGGAAGGACAGTTTCCAGGATTGTTGAGTTTGATTTAATGCTTACTTCATATGATTATACTCAATTGAGCAGGGGGCGAGACTTTTTTCCAAGTGGTACTTACTTAGAGTCAGCGAGGTTTATCGAGTCAGATTCCACTCCAATTAAAAAGTTATCCCTTAAAATACAAAATACTTTTGAAGATGAAGAGAGTCGTTTGAGGGCAGCTTTTTTGATTCCTCAAGCAATAATTAAATATAAAGTTCAGCCTACAAAAGGCGCTCTGGCGGGCCTTGAGTCAGGGGAGGGTGATTGTACAGAGCATGCGGCGCTTTTTGTCGCATTGGCACGCTCTATGGGGTATCCTGCAAGAGTTACTTCAGAGTTTCTTTTTTCCAAGAAAAAAAGATTTGATCGACCTAATCATCATGCCGCTGAAGTTTTTATGGGTGGTCGGTGGGTGCCGGTAGACCCCAATTTGGCGCAGAAGCCTTATCTTGGATATGGTTTCGGTAAGGGTAGTATAAGTAAAATTGTTCTTACTCGAGAGTTTTCATGGGTTTGGTCTAATTTGTTTCCGAAAGATTTTAAAGGTAAAAAAAATAATGTTAGTGTTTCTGTTTTGTGGAGTTTGCAATAAATATTGAATTTCTGGATTCAATTATTTGTTATGGGTGGGTTTAGTAGGGCGTGCAGTGGTATAGCGAATTACATCTGTCGGCCAGATGTGTAAGTTTGATCTGTATCATGTTTTTCTTGAGTTGTCATGTGTTGGATTTTAAGTTTTATTCTACCTCTATGGGTTGTCCGGTTTTTTGAAGTTTTTCTAGTAGGATGGGGATTGAGCCAAAGTCGGAGTCCCTTCTGGATCCTTTGATAAGTATTAGGTCTGAATCCTGGGAGAAATCAGCTAGATAGTCAACGAGAGGTGAAGCCTCTGAAAAATGTGGTCCTAAAATTTCTTCCGGTAATAACTCCCGGAGAAATTTCATTTCCTCACCGTGTGTTATTACCCAGTTAACATTGCTGTTGAGTAAGGGGTGAGTGAGACTTTCATGTAATTCTTGTGCTTTTTTACCTAAATGGACAATGCGACCTAGTACCGCAATTCTTCGTCCATTATTTTTTATTTTACTCTGAGAAAATACTGAGAATGCATTAATCATGGAGCAAACTTCAGCGTTCCAGCTATCATCAATAAGTGTTAGGGATTTACCTTGAATGTTTAAATTTTTTCTTTTTAAATGTCCCTCATCAAGTTCTAGGTCAAGCAATCTATTTGCGCATTGGGCTAGGTCTTTATCTAGCGCGTAAGCTGCACAAATAGCAGCTATGGCATTGTACATCATGCCAGTGCTGGGTGCGGGAACCTTTAATTCTAATCTTTGAGTTGGGAACTGTAGTGTGACATTGCTTCCAGTTTCATCGGCATCAATATTTATTATCTTAACATCTGCCCTTTCTCCTTTGCCAAACACTATTATTTTTTTAGCATATTTTTTTGCTTGCGAAAGAATATAGTCGAAGCACTTTAGGTGGTCCCCTAATATAGCTACTGAAGAATTCGTTAATCCGTCAAAAATGCACGATTTCCATTTCGCAGTGTCTTCAACTGATTTTATGCGATGGTTAGTTTGTGATAGACCAATTTCCGTAATTATAGATATAGTTGGTTTTATCTGTCTTGTGATGGGGCCTCGTTTCATCCATAATGCGCTCTGAGCCACTTCGATAACGGCAGCTTCATGGTCAGGATTTAGACTGGCAAGCATCGAAGGTGCGCCTACACGTGAGTTATAGTTACCTAAACTGGATAATATCTTTTCTTTGGGGCCCAGAATTTGCACAAGCATTTTTAGGGTGCTTGATTTTCCTGCAGTACCTGTAATGGCAATGACATCGCCTTGGAATCGTTTTCTGGCTGCTAATCCGAGCTCAATTATAACTTTTAATGGGTCTTCAACTTGAAGTACAGGCAGTTCCTTAGGCAATCCATCTACAGGGTGGGAAACAATGGCGCCAGCAATACGATGTGCAAATTCAGGAAGGGTTTTATGGCAGTCAAAGTAATTGGCAGATGGCTTTGAGCGCTGTTCGTGAAAATCTCTGTCTTTACTTGTATGAGCAACAAATAAGACAGGCCCCACTGCTTGGTCTAAAAATCCACTCCCAGAAATTACGCTGCGAATGTACCAATTTTCAGGTGGCGGCGTTAGCCATTTTCCTCCAGAAACTAGTTCAAGTTGTTGAGCATTCCAAGTCTGCATAGGCGTATGTTGGTATACAGCCGGAGGAAAATCTGTTTTGTATGTAGGAATTTGTGGCGGCTTCTTAGAAAAGTTTAGCTGTGTAATCATTCCGCCAACAATTACAGGCTTTACTTGTTGTGTGTTGGAAATAATACCTACGGCAAGTTGAAGATGAACAGGCTTAATTTGATTGGCTGCCGGGGCCCTTAACCCATAAAAGTCACGGTAGATTCTTCCTGGTTCCCATCGAGAAGTGGGTACTTGCCAATCACAAGGATCGTGGTCCATCGCCTTTCCCCAATAAGGCATAGATGTTTCTTTGATTGGGATCGCTCGAAAATCTAAACGGAAATCCTCCTTTACCTTTTTATCGGTAGTCCAAAATGACTCTACCCATAACATTTGTCTAGTCTTTATTTCACGCGGAAAAAATCTTACTCCCAATAGTTTAAGCGGCCCGCATTTTATTGGGGGGATGCGAGCATCTAGGGGGACTTGATCTACAGTCCAATTAGGGTTCAATGGACGCTTTTCTCTAATTACTTCTCGTTTGTAATGGGTTTTAAGAAGATGGGGAAGTTTACGGTATTGCCTGTCTGGAGGTGACAGTAGAATGGTTCCGCTACCATCTGGATTTAAGGTCAGGTGTGTCCCCAGCTCTGAGCAAGCTTTCGAAAATCGTTGCGTAAGATCTTTTGCTACATCTCCACTTAGTTGCTTACTGAAACCAAACCCAACACCTACGGGCACAAAAATGATTTTTTCTATTCCATTTTCGCTTAATTGGAGGCGAAAGATTCCACTATCGGCTAGGTTACGTCGGACCGCATCGAACAAAAGATCCCCAGCATCGTGGATAATAGGTCTGTCCTGATAAATTTCAATACCTTGTAGGTTATGTGCGCTGGTACCTAATATACCATCTGCTCCGGCATCGATAATGGCGTGGCCAATGGTTATTTCATCTTCGCTTGGTTTTGGTTCTCTGTTGTTTCCCCAATGAACAGCGACGAGCACGAGATGTGCTTTTTTGCGCGCTGCTTCAATCCTAGGCTTTAGGTTATCAAGCCAGAGGCTGGGTATGGTAAGTGGTAGATGAGCGCAACCAGGCGTACTTGGACCTGCGGCAAAGCGGGGCTGTGTGGCATCAATAGAGAAAATGGCGACGTTTAGCCGACCGGCGGGACGATATACTGGGGTAAGTGCTTCTTCGATATTAATACCTGATCCAGCGTAACCGATACCGGTTGCATCCAGCCAGTGTTGTTGCTCCAAAAGTGCTTTGCTTCCATAGTCCCCACTATGATTGTTTGCAGTAACAACGACATCAATACCGGCCTCCATTAACACGGATAGCATTTCAGGGCGGGCTCGGTAATAGTATGGGGATGACTCTCCCTTACTGATTCCTTGTTCGCCCTCAGTCCCTATCACACACTCTAGATTCACTACGCTTATATCTGCGTTTTTTAGGGCAATAATTGTGCCGAGCACTTTCTCGGTTCCAAATTGTGCCGTGCGATAATGTTGCCTTCGTGCCAAGTTTACGTCCCCCCCCCAAGCGAGCACAGGCAATGACTTGTGTGAATCGGCAGCTGGTTCGATAAGCATTTCTTGGTATGCCTCCTCAATATCCTCCGGTATATCTTTGGCGGCAATAAGATAATTTCGATAGGCGATAAAACCAGATAGATAGTGCTCGACATCATCAATACGAACTCTGAAAGCATGGTGCCGTATAAAAAAGCTTCCTAAGATTCGTCTGGGATTCTTGAAGTACATGGCTATTTCGGGCCAGAAATAGCCGTTTAGGAGGTACATTGCACGTTTGTGTAACGCTCTGTAAAAGTGCTTTAGATCTACCTGGTCTAGTAGGTACTGAAACTTGGGCTCTTTGCGTAAGCGAGTCACCATCTTTTCAGCAGCCATCATCAATTCAAGCAGAGTTGGGAAGGTGGTGATTCTATTTTCAACAAAATCCAAGTAACTGGAAAAGTTGCGAATACCGAACTGATAATACTTTTCTTCAGGGCGATATAGTGTCAGCTCATTGACACAGTAGCTCAGCCAGTGATCGTGGGCACGCCAGTGCTCAGCTCGGATAAAATAATTGAATGCCTTCTCGACCAATGTCAGCCAGCGGGAATCTTTAGTAAATCCGTAAAGACGCATTAAACCAAAGGCAGCTTCACCATCGTAATAGATGACTCTATGCTTGTCTTTAACTTGAAGTTCAGGATATTCAAGAACATGACAAAATTGCCCAGTGACGGCGTCTTGCATGTACTCCATACCAAGTGCCAGCTGCTCCATTAAATCGGAGTAGTGTTCGGTTTTTGTTACCTCAGAGTACTTTACTAGTGCCAGGAGTGATACAGCGTTGCCCCCTAATTTAATCTCATTATTCGACTCTACTAAAAATGCACCCATCTTCCCTGAAGGAAGGAGCGCGGATTGTATTAGCTTTTCTGTCAGGTACTTTAGTGACCGAAGGATGGAAGTCATCAGTGCTTTATCACCGGTTACCTCCCAGGCTTCAATCATCGCATAGGTACTGCTTGCATGACGCAAATTGTTATAGGTATCTATCTTCCGGTCGAAGCAGGCATGCCAACCATAGTGGAATGCTCCATTGTTTTTGACTTGGCTGCCCAGGTAATGGCTGCTTGTTTTAATTAATTTCGTAACAGTATTAGCATTTAGTTTTTCGATGATACGCCGACCAGCGTCTAATCCTGGACCATAGAGGCAGACGGGTTCACGTTTAGCTTCACAAAAAATCCCCTGAGTTGACAGAAGATATACTGGGCTGTCATCTGAAAAATCTAACTTGGTGTTTAGTCCAAAACGTTTCTTAGCATAGGCAAGGAAATTATTCTCGTTGATGATTACGTGATCGATCTGATTCCCGCCATAAAGCATGGCATTAGCATTGAGTTCCTGTTCAAGGAATGCGACATCACAGTTATCATCCAATGCCAGACCATAGCGAAAGTATGATCGTTTGGTATCTCTAAGTATTTGTTCCAGCCCAGCAAACGTCATTGCACTTTTTTGAGTTACCCAGTCAACTCTCAACCAGCAGGGGTTCACCCTGTGCGATTTTGCTGCACTTTGGATGATCTTTGCTAGGTCTTGCCATACCTCTGCAATATCTGCCGCCGTTTTATGTTTTACGATGGCACGCTTCTTTACATCGCTAATTGAAAAAAACAACGTATAAGGAGGGCGTTGGCTCCTCAATGCCTGCTCAACCTGAGCACGCACTTGAACGAGCATGTTGGATAGGGACATGTCGCGACTTATCTCTCTATTAAAAAAGCGTGGCAGTATTTTTTCTGCTGGTCGGCTCGGGTGCTTTTCCTGAACGAGTATAGACGGGGGGGAAGATTCTGCTTTTAGTGGTTTGTACTGAGGTGGTGGTGTGGTAAATATTTTTTTGTTTTATCTGTCAATTTGGGTTTTCAAAACAAATCTTGTCGGATAGTATTGGGTAACCGTATTCAGAATGATTGTTGTGCAACTCACTCAGATTATTCTCTATTAACCTGTAATTAACAGTTTGGGTTAATACCAAGGTTTAGCCGCAGGGCAGGAGCATTTTCTGCCAAGAAGGAAACCCGGGATCTTATCATCTCGGGTTTTTTTGTCGGTAAATATAGGTTGTTTGTCTCAAATTCATCTTGCTTACTGAAACTCTTCTTTGTCTGCTTCTTAATTTTCTGAGGTAGGCTGCTTGCCCTCCTCTGAAAGATGGGCACCTTGGCCGAATAGTGAAAGAACCTTCCGGGTTTGTATTTGTACCAAAGTCTTGCGGGCACTCGCCGAGTGGCCTTGGCGCCATTCTTTTATCTGGAACCAGCCAACTTAAACCATACAGGACAGGTGCCTCTATCGAATTGTTGGCAGTGAATCTATTGGAGTAGTAACCATGAATGGGAAGTGGTGGAGAAGCTTGAGGAGCTTCCCTCCGTTAGTTTGGATTATTTTAATTGGCAGTTTTTTTAGCCGTGGAACTTATTTTATGGTCTGGCCTTTCCTGGCCATCCTTCTGTTTGAAAAGTTTCACCTCGGTGCGGCTGAAATTGGTTTGATCTTGAGTGCATCTGCCGTTGGTGCTGCTGTATTGGGCTTCTTTACCGGTGCGCTATCGGATCGCTATGGGCGTCGCAATATGCTATTGCTTGGCTGTATTGTGAGTATTTTTTCCTTTGCCTTGTTGGCTGTGACGCAAACCTTGGCAGGATTTATCTGTGCGATGACCCTGTGTGCTATTGGTCGCGCTGTGTGGGAGCCGCCGGCGAGTGCGCTGATAGGCGACTTAATTGACGATCAAGCCAGCCGTGAATTGGCGCTGCAATTCCGCTACTTCCTGATTAATGTGGGGGCCGCGCTGGGGCCCATTGTGGGTGTCTGGGCCGGTTTGAGTGCGCAGCAATCCACTTTTGGGCTCACCTCTCTCAGCTACCTACTCTTAGCCCTGGCCTTTGTTTGGGGTTTTGCCAGAACTGAGAGCGGGCGTTTAGCGAGTAAGCAAAGGGATGCGGGCGTATCTCTGGGAAATACGCTTTCGGTATTGCGCCGTGATCAGGTATTTCTGGTGGTGATTATTGCGAATATTTTAACGCTGTTTATCTATGCGCATATGGATTCAAGCTTGGTGCAATACCTTACCCGCGCTGAAGCGCCGGGATTGGTGGAGCTGATATCCAGCATGATCTTTGTTAATGCGTCGACGATAGTATTACTGCAGTTTCCCATTATGAAGTTAATGGGGCCGCTGGCCATTAACACCCGTATTGTGATTGGGTTGGGTATTTTGTCGATCTCCCAGATTTGGTATGCCCTAAATCCGGTAGATTGGTTTTGGGGTTGGCTCGGAGCGACTTTTATTTTGAGTCTGGCTGAGGCAATTTTGTTTCCAACCATGAGCATTCAAATTGATCGGTTGGCACCATCCCATTTACGGGGTACCTATTTTGGGGCCTCTTCCTTTTATGCCATTGGCTGGTCGATGGCGCCATTAATTGGTGGAGTGATTATTCAATGGTGGAGTGGCCCGGCCTTATACGGCTTGTTAGTGGCGTTATGTGGAGTTGTGTTCGTGCTCTATCGCCTTACCGAGTATCTGTCTCGCCCTGAGTGGCTTGAGCCTGAGGGAACGGTAGTCGCGGATCGAGTCGCCAATGTGTCCTAGCAAGGGATACAGAATTTAAGGGCAAAAAAATACCCCCGCCAACTCTGGTCGACGGGGGTATTTTATTTTGTGATCGCTGGGAGATTAGATCTCGGCAGCGAGACGTGAGCCCTGGTCGATAGCGCGCTTGGCATCGAGTTCTGCGGCTTCATCAGCGCCACCAATCAGATGGGTGGTTACGCCGCGCTCTTGCAGAGCTTCATATAGCTTGCGTGCAGGCTCCTGACCGGCGCAGACAATAATATTGTCGACTTCCAGTACCTTTTCCTCTTCACCAACGCGGATATGCAGACCTTTATCGTCAATTTTGTCATAAAGGGCACCGGCAATCATCTCTACCTTGCGATGCTGCAAGCTGCCGCGGTGAATCCAGCCGGTGGTTTTACCCAGGCCCGCGCCCACTTTGGTGGTTTTGCGTTGCAATAGGTATACCTGGCGCGGAGAGCTTACTGCTTCGCGAGGCTTCAGGCCGGAGCGATTCTCCAGGGCAATATCGACACCCCATTCGTTGAAGAACTCTTCCTTATCGCTGGCGACCACTTCATCTTCAGTGGAGTGGGGGCCATCGTGGGTCAGGTACTCCGCTACATCAAAGCCGATACCGCCGGCACCGATAATGGCAACCTTCTCGCCAACCGGCTTCTTGTGCTTCAGTACATCCAGGTAACCCAGGACTTTATCGCTCTCAATGCCGGGGATCGGTGGAGTGCGCGGCTCGATACCGGTAGCAATAATCACTTCATCAAAAGATTGCAGGTCTTCCGCTGTGGCGATGGTATTAAGTTTTACTTCAACACCGGTGACTTCCAGGCGGCGCTTAAAGTAGCGCAGGGTTTCCTGGAATTCTGCCTTGCCGGGGATCTGCTTGGCGATATTGAACTGGCCACCAATCTTATCGCTGCCTTCGAACAGGGTTACTTCGTGTCCACGCTCTGCGGCAACGGTAGATGCGGCCATGCCCGCAGGGCCGGCGCCGATTACAGCTACCTTTTTCACGTTGTCGGTAGGCAGGTAGTTCAATTCGGTTTCGTGACAAGCGCGGGGGTTTACCAGGCAGGAGGTCAGTTTCAGCTGGAAAGTGTGATCCAGACACGCTTGGTTACAGCCAATGCAAGTGTTGATCTCGTCGGCGCGGCCTTCGGCGGCTTTGTTGACGAACTCAGAGTCTGCCAGGAAGGGGCGTGCCATGGAGATCATGTCAGCCTGGCCGGAGGACAGAACTTCTTCGGCGACTTCCGGCACATTGATACGGTTGCTGGCAACTACCGGGATAGACAGGTGCTTTTTCACCTTGGCGGTGATATCGGTAAATGCCGCGCGGGGAACACTGGTGGCAATAGTGGGAACGCGCGCTTCGTGCCAGCCGATGCCGGTATTGATAATTGTGGCGCCAGCTTTTTCGATAGCCTGGCCCAGAGCCACTACTTCATCGAAGTCACTGCCATCTTCCACTAGGTCCAACATGGACAGGCGGTAAATAATAATAAAGTTCTCGCCGACGGCTTCCCGTACGCGGCGCACAACTTCGATCGGCAGGCGGATACGGTTTTCGAAGGAGCCGCCCCATTCATCGGTACGCTTGTTGGTGCGTTTCACGATGAACTGGTTAATAAAGTAACCCTCGGAGCCCATGATCTCCACACCGTCATAGCCGGCTTCGCGAGCCAGGGTGGCGCAGCGTACATAGTCATCGATCTGGCCTTCGATTTCCTCGCTGGTCAATTCGCGCGGGGTGAAGGGGTTGATCGGCGCCTGGATGGGAGAGGGTGCAATCAGGTTTTCGTTGTAGGCGTAACGGCCGGTGTGCAAGATCTGCATACAGATCTTGCCGCCCTCAGCGTGAACAGCATCGGTGACTTCGCGGTGCTGCTGGGCTTCTTCCGAAGTGGTCATCTTCGAAGCGCCCTGGAATACGCCACTCTCTTCGTTCGGGGCAATACCACCGGTTACAATCAGGCCAACGCCACCGCGGGCACGTTCGGCAAAAAAGGCCGCCAAACGGGTGAAGCCATTGGGGTGTTCTTCCAGGTTGGTGTGCATGGAGCCCATCAGCACCCGGTTTTTCAGGGTGGTGAAGCCCAGGTCCAGGGGGGCAAGCATATTAGGGTAGGCTTGGGACATGGCAAATTTCTCTTCTTGTAACCTTTAGGGTTCATTTATGTATATGCAAAAAAGTGCATATCGTTGCCCAGCAGGATAACAAGACGGCCCACTGTGAAACAGTGACTTAACCGGTCGAATTCAGTGATCAATTACGGGCCCCATCTAACCTTGATGCGTCCCATTCTCATCTATAAATAAAGTGTTTTTTAAGGGTTCCCTGTCTCGACGTATACAGAGGCTCATTTACTCCTCTACCAAGCTTACCAACTTGTTTCGCAGCCATTGATTGGCGGGATCGTCGTGTTGATTTTTATGCCACAGCAGGTGCCAGTCCATTTGCGGTATTTGAAACGGAAGCTCAAACAATCGGGCTGAGTACTGTCGCGCCAGGCTGGCGGGGACTGTCAGTGCCAGGTCGGTTCTCAATACCACTAACGGTGCGACCCGGTAGTGCTGGACCCTCAATTTCACATTGCGACGGCGCCCTAACTTGTTCAGGGCAATATCTTCCAGGCCAGGACCACTCCGACGGCTGGAGACATGGATATGTTCCAGCTTCAGGTACTGTTCCAGGGTAAGGCTGGCGGAATCCGCCAAGGGGTGATCCTGGCGCAACATACACAGGTAGCGATCGTTCATCAGTCGCTGTTGTTTTATCTGTGGGGAAGTGGGTACGGGAACATCTAGGGCAAAGTCCAGGGTGTTGGCGGCCAGTTCCTTGACCAGCTGCTCCCTTGGGACCTGGAAAGACTCGACAGTGATACCTGGGGCCTCCTGCTCCAGCACTTCCAGCAGCCTAGGTAAAAGGAAAGTCTCCGCCATATCGTTCATGGAGAGCCGCAAGGTTTTTCTGGCTTCCTGTGGCACAAAATGACGCTGCTCGCTAAGGCTTGCCCCCAGTAGAGAAAGAGCTTCCTGGACCTTCGGCATAATGCTCTCAGTCAGTGGCGTCGGTGCCATACCGGTGGGGCTGCGAGTGAATAGTGGGTCGTCTAACGTACGGCGAAGTCGCGCGAGAGCATTACTGACAGCCGGCTGGGTGATATGCAGTTGCTCAGCGGCACGAGTCAGGTTTCGGGTTGTGTATATCGCCTCCAGCACGGGAAAGAGGTTCATGTCGATCCGCTGTAATTGCATTGCTGTCACCACCATCACTCTCATGAATGATTCAATATTCGCATAATAAACTTTGATGATTCAAATGCTGGAGATAGGGTTGGGGAGATCAAAAGGGGAGGGAAATAGGTGGCTGAATTTATTCTGGTACGTCACGGACAGGCTTCATTTGGGGCCGATGACTATGACAATCTCTCCGATACCGGCTGGCAACAGTCGCGCTGGTTGGGTGAATACTGGCGGGATAAGGGTATTCGTTTCGACCGGTTGCTGTGTGGCAACCTAACCCGGCACCGGCAAACTTTGGACGGCATTTGCGAGGGGCTGGAAATCCCCGGTGAAAATACCCGCAGTGTACTCACCCAGCTTAATGAATTTGATTTTCTAGCGGTTGCCAAGCATTACAGCGAACTATACCCGGATCGGGCACCGGGAGCAGGTGCCAGTCGCGCCGATTTTTATCGATTCCTGAAGCAGGGGATGCTGGCTTGGGCCGCCGGTGAGATCAGTCCACCGGAAACCTGGTCGCATTTTGAAGCCAGAATCGCAGATGCGCTTAAAAACATTTGCGATAGCCCCAAAGGCAGCCGAACCCTGGTTGTTAGTTCGGGTGGTGCCATTGCCATGATGTTGACGCAAATATTGGGAGGCTCAATTTCCACCGTTGCCAATCTCAATATGCAAATCCAAAACACAGCCGTTAGCCGTTTATTTTTCAGTGCAGAAAATATCAGTCTGCACAGTTTCAATCATGTGCCGCACCTGGATCGGGATGGGCGTCACGAACATATCACTTACAGTTGATCGGGCAGGTAGCGATGGAATTTGAATACTCAGACAAGGTAAAGGGACTGCTGGAACGCCTGCAAAATTTCATGCAGCAATATATTTATCCCGCCGAAGCGATATTTATGCAGCAGTTGCAGGAGGATCGCTGGGGAGAGCCGGCGATTTTGGCAGAATTAAAGATTAAAGCCCGGGAAGCGGAACTCTGGAATTTGTTCTTGCCGGATTCCCGTTACGGTGCCGGGCTCAATAACCTGGAGTATGCGCCCCTGGCTGAGGAAATGGGGAAAGTACTTTTTGCATCGGAGGTATTTAACTGTAATGCCCCGGATACGGGCAATATGGAAGTTTTGGCTCAGTACGGTTCTGAGGCCCAGCGGGAACAATGGTTAACTCCGCTTCTGGATGGAAAAATTCGCTCTGCCTTTGCTATGACCGAACCCCGGGTTGCCTCCTCCGATGCCACTAATATCGAAACGTCGATTATCCGCGATGGCGACAGTTACGTTATTAACGGTCACAAGTTTTATATCAGTGGCCTGATGAATAAACGCTGTAAAGTGATGATCGTGATGGGTAAGACCGACCCGGAAAATCCCAATCGTCACCAGCAGCAATCGCAAATCCTGGTACCCACCGATACGCCTGGAGTCAAAATAGTTCGCCCGATGACGGTATTCGGTTATGACGATGCACCGGAAGGGCATGCAGAGGTGATTTTTGAAAATGTCCGGGTGCCCGCAAGCCATTTAATTCTTGGAGAGGGGCGCGGTTTTAAAATTGCCCAGGGACGTTTGGGGCCGGGCAGGATACACCACTGTATGCGGTTAATTGGCCAGGCTCAAAGAGCGCTGGAAATGATGTCGGCACGCGCGGAGCAGCGCATTGTCTTTGGCCGCCCGATGAGCAAGCAGGGATCGGTGCGTGAAGATATTGCCAAATCCGCCTGCGAAATTGAGCAGGCACGCCTGCTGACTCTGAAGGCCGCTGCGCAAATGGATCGGTTGGGTAATAAGGCGGCCAAAGATTTAATCGCAATGATAAAAATTGTCGCGCCACAGATGGCTTGTAAGGTGATAGATCGCGCCATACAGATTCACGGCGCCGCGGGATTGGGGCAGGATTACAGCCTCGCCCATCACTATGCCTATGCTCGGACTATCCGTCTGGCGGATGGTCCCGATCAAGTCCATATGATGCAGTTGGGCAGAAACCTGGCTGCTCACTATGCCGCCGCGGAAAATCATGGAGGACTCAGTGACTGAGACGGTAAACAATTTGCGCAGCTCTGTGGAAGAGCTGCCTGTTGAGCGACTGCAAGAATATTTGTCCGGCAAAGTCGACGGTTTCAATGGGCCTGTAACGGTCACCAAATTTCCCGGTGGCCAGTCTAACCCCACTTTTAAGTTGCAAACCCCGGCGCGATCTTATGTTTTGCGGCGCCAGCCTCCGGGCAAGTTATTGAAATCTGCCCATGCCGTAGATCGGGAGTACCGGGTAATGTCGGCACTCGCCGATACTAATGTGCCGGTGCCCAAGGTATTGCACCTCTGTGAGGACCGGGACCTGATCGGTTCTATGTTTTATTTAATGGAATATTGTGAGGGCCGGATATTCTGGAATGCGGCACTGCCGGAAGTTGACGTCGAGCAGCGTAGCGCTATGTACAATGAAATGAATCGTGTACTGGCGGCCATGCACAGTTTGGATATTAATGCCGTAGGCCTTTCGGATTACGGCCGACCAGGTAATTACTTTCAGCGGCAGTTGGACCGCTGGAGCACTCAATATCGAGCCTCTGAGCTGGAGCCCATTGCCGCAATGGATGAGTTGATGGCCTGGTTGGGTGACGTTTTACCGGATGATGATGGGCGTATCGCATTGGTGCACGGTGATTACCGGCTCGACAATATGATTTTCCATCCTCAGGAGCCCAAGGTCATAGCGCTTTTGGATTGGGAACTTTCCACACTGGGACATCCCTATGCCGACCTCGCTTACCAGTGTATGCAAATGCGAATGCCCGCCGGCAAAGACAAAATGTCCGGCCTATTAGGCTTGGATATAAAGGCCTTGGGCATCCCCTCCGAAAAAGAGTATGTGGCCAAATACTGCCAGCGAATGGGTATTGATGGGATTGATAATTGGCCGTTTTATCTGGCATTTAGCTTCTTTCGCCTGGCAGCGATTGTTCAGGGGGTGGTGAAGCGTGCAAAAGACGGCAATGCCTCCAATAAAAATGCGGCAAAACTGGGAGCCCTGGTAGAACCCCTCGCACAAGCTGCATTGGATATCGCTGCTAACGGTTAACTTCTGAAATTATAAGGATAAGAAATGGCAAAGAATATTTTTGATCTCTCGGGAAAAATTGCCCTGGTGACGGGTGCCAGTCGAGGTATTGGTGAGGCCATCGCAAAACTTTTGGCTGAGCAGGGTGCCCATGTTTTGGTTTCCAGCAGAAAAATTGAGGGGTGTCAGGCCGTAGCCGACGCAATTGTGGATGCCGGAGGCTGTGCCGATGCAATCCCCTGCCATATTGGCAACATGGATAATATCCAGCAGGTTATTGGCGATATTCGCGAGCGATTTGGTCGCTTGGATATTTTAGTCAACAATGCGGCAACCAACCCTTATTTTGGGCATATTCTTGATACTGATCTAGCGGCCTTCGAAAAGACGGTAGAGGTCAATATACGCGGTTATTTCTTTATGTCGGTAGAAGCCGGCAAGTTGATGCGAGAGCAGGGGGGTGGCGTTATTGTAAATACCGCGTCAGTGAATGCCTTGCAACCGGGTGTAGGGCAGGGTATTTACTCAATTACCAAGGCGGCGGTAGTCAATATGACCAAAGCGTTTGCCAAGGAGTGTGCGCAATTTAATATCCGGGTGAATGCTTTACTACCAGGGCTTACAAAAACCAAATTCGCCGGGGCATTGTTTTCCCACGAGGATATTTATAAAACTGCGGTTGGCCATATTCCCATGCACCGTCATGCGGAGCCGGAAGAGATGGCGGGTACCGTTTTGTATTTGGTCTCCGATGCTTCCAGTTATACGACCGGCGAGTGTGTCGTTGTAGATGGTGGTTTGACTTCGTGTGGGGGGATTTAACCATGCATGATCCAATTCTCGATTTTAGCGATAAAGTCGCACTGATTACCGGTGCTGCCAGTGGATTTGGAAAATTACTGGCCGAGGAGCTTGGTTCTCGGGGCGCTCGTTTGGTATTGGGAGATATCAATGAAGAGGCTTTGATGCAGTTGGCGGACAAACTGGGAAGCCAAAATATTGCTGTGCGCGCCCAGCGCTGTGATGTTTCCCAAGAGTCTGATTGCGCTGCTCTGGCGCAATTGGCTCAGTCAGAGTTTGGACAGCTGGATATCGCTGTTAACAATGCTGGAATCGCGCCTCCGATGATGTCTCTTAAGCAGACCGATGAGGCCATGATGGATCTTCAGTACAACGTTAACCTTAAGGGTGTTTTCCTGGGGCTTAAACACCAGTTGCCCCTATTGAAGATGACCGGCGGAGCTGTACTGAATGTTTCCTCTATGGCGGGGCTGGGCGGTGCTCCCAAGATAGCCTCCTACGCCGCGGCAAAACATGGTGTGATCGGCCTGACCAAAACGGCAGCGATGGAAAACGCCAAGTACGGTATCCGTGTAAACGCGATTTGCCCCTTCTATTGTCTGACCCCGATGGTTACCGATATTGCAACTGAAGATGCCAGCCCTGAACAAGTTCAAGCGTTTCTCGCTGAGGGATGCCCGATGAAACGCCTGGGCAAGCCGGAAGAAGTCGTAGCGGCCATGTTGATGCTGGTTTCCCCAAAAATGACTTACATTACCGGGCAGGCACTGGCAGTAGATGGCGGTCTCTCGGCCTATTGAGGTTGGGAGTCGCTGAGAAAGCGAATAGAGAATCGAAAAGGAGCCTTCGATGCCTGTAGAAATTTCACCTGATAGCCTCGGCTATTACATTGGCTTTGAAACAGAGCCCACAGACTGGTTTGAAATTGACCAGCAGAGAGTTGATAGCTTTGCTGAGTGCACCTTGGATCGACAGTTCATCCATGTAGACCCAGAGGCCGCCGCCAAAACACCTTTTGGGGGAACGGTTGCCCATGGTTTTCTCTCATTGTCACTGCTGCCTTATTTTGTAGGGGCTCTACAGATAACGGTTACAGGTGCTTATATGGGGGTGAATTATGGTTTGGATAAAGTCCGCTTTATCAACCCGGTAAAGACCGGTAGCCGGGTGCGCGTATTTGGGAAAATACTGGATATTACGGAGAAAAAAGATTCCCAGTATCAAATTAAGCTGATGGTAACTATGGAAATAGAGGGCGAGGCGAAGCCAGCTTTAGTTGCAGAGTGGATTTTTCTGCAGATTACCTAGTGGGGTCGGTATAAGGTTGGACCACCATTTTTCTAAGTCGCAGAGGAAAGTGGTGGATTCGATCTGTTTGAGAGTTATTTAAGGCGAGTTTATATAAACGTTTTTTCCTGTTTAAGGGTGTTGAGACCCATGCGAACAATATTCAAGTGAGAAGCGGGAATACCTTTTTTGTAGTACTCGCCAGTAAAGTCAAATTGTTGGACTTCGATAAATGGTGAGAATAGGGTGCATCCCCAGTAGGGGTTTATACCCCACCAGCCATATTTTCCGGCGGTTCTGGGGTTTCTTTGAAAGAAGTTGTAAGCCCTTTTGATATTGTCATATTTGAGTTTGAATTTTCTTTTGTCATTGATGCTGTGGGCATCAAATATCACCAGGCATTGTATAGAGATGCCTTGCCGGCCAAGCGCATTGGCGATTTTTATCGCAGCATTTCCCCCTCTGCTGTAGCCAAACAATATCGCTGCTTTTTTGCGTGAAACCCCATTTTTAAGGTAACGGTAAATAGTTAGCTTTCGTGTGTGGGAGAATATCCGCCCATGAAGTTGGTTGATTACCGACTTTAGTACCGGATTTTCTCCGGCAGAAGGACCACCGGCACCGTAGATGCCCACCACAGTGTAGTGGCTAAGTTGAGACTGTATAGGGAGTGAGAATTCGAATTGGCCGCTTGAACTTGATATCAGTTGTTTCTAGCTCCTTGAAGCCGTGCTCGATAAAATCCGGCAGTGACGCTTAGCACTTTTACGTAATTCATCGGGTAGGGATTCTTCACTTGCATCCTGCTGTTCTGCCCGCCAATAGTGGCACAAGGCAACATACTCGCCACTATTTACCTGATTGCGTAGTGCGAGCCAGGGATCTGGCGCTGGGGTAACTGCCATCACAGTTTCTTTCCAATCCCTTAACGCCGGCTCGTACAAATGCTGCTCGGTGGAATTTGCTTTGTGAGTGAAGGCACCCAGGTGTTGGGCTGGATGAAGAAGCAATAGCAAGGCGGTTACCAAGCTACAACTTACTGTTGCACGAGAGAGTAGATGATTGACGTTTACTTTCGGCTTATAGGTTTGGGCTGTTTTATATAGATCGTCATCCAGCTGCTGCGGGGAAGTCAACGTCTCGGCTTCTTTAAAATATTGATTTTCCCAATTGCTCATAGCATTAACTCGATTACTCTTCGATAACTTCTACTTGCCAAGGTCTTCTCTCCGAACCGTATATCGCTTCGTCCAGTGCGGTGCGGGCGCGATGATATAGGGTGCGGCATTTATTGAGAGAGAGCTGCTCGATGTCAGCCACGGTTGCCAGTGGCAGCTTGCATTCCATATGCAGTAATAAAACATTGCGCAATTGAGAAGGTAAATTTTGAATTGCTGCAAGAATTCTATTGTGCTGGGGAGACTCTTGCGCGGATTTCTTCGAACTGGAAAATTCCTCAAGCTTGAGCAATTTATTGACTTGGATGTAAAGCCAACTTTTAAGCAGGCGCCCGTGCAGTTCTGGCGGATTTTCCAAAAGACCACGCCAGAGTTTTTGCAAGAGTAAAGTGGATGAAGACGGCGCCATTTGCATACAGTAGCGATACAGGGAATCTTTATGACGGCCGTAGAGTTGACGGAACACAGCAGGTTTGCGCGACTCCTTGTAGTATTGGAATAGCGCCTCGTCAGATAGCTGGCGTAACTCTTTGAGAGACAATGTCTTGAGCCTCCGTACGCAAATTATCCCGCCTCGAACCACTGGCCGAGTATTGGTTTATGCGGCGTCAATAAAGAAGATTGTAGTATGGTTCTGCGTCGCAATTATTCTCTGGCCAGTACTTATAATTTCAGCCGATGTCACGGTACGACAGATACGAATCTTCGGGCTTGCGAAGTATAGTTGCCCCTGGTTTGAGAGGTGGTTGCTCGGGTAAGGGCCAACGCCAGATTTATCGATAGGTGATGATGCGCCTAATTAAGCAATCAAACGTCAAAAAGAGGCTTGCTCCGGCAAGGGTAGTGGCAATTGGACAGGGCCTTGCCCCGCCCGGAGGTCTGTGAGTCGCAGGCCTACCCCAAGAAGGCGGATAGGAGCAGGGCGTTTTTCTCGACACTCCTTCAGTAGCTGGCGGAATTCAGAAATACGCCCGGCACGGCTGCTGCGCTCGTGGGTGCTGGTAGTAAAATCTGCGTACTTTACTTTAACGGTGGCGCCATTTACTTCGTAATGATCGCCGAGTTTTTCCAGGCGCTCCAGCAGACGCATATACAGCTCTGTCAGCTGTTCCAGCCATTCGTCAAAACTGGATAAGTCTTCGCGAAAGGTGCGCTCGACACTAACACTCTTGCGGGAGCCATCGCCGCTTACCGGGCGATCGTCAACACCACGGCAAAGGTCGTAAAGGCGGCGGCCAAATTTGCCAAACTTCTTACTCAGTTCAACTTGTGAAAAATTGCGTAAATCCGCGCAAGTGCGAATGCCTTGTCGATGCATTTTCTCTGCGGTCACCCGTCCCACGCCGTGTATTTTGTTGATAGGCAGGCGCAAAACAAATTGATCGACCTCGCTTGGCGTAATGACTGTCAATCCGTCGGGCTTCTGCCAATCACTGGCAATTTTGGCCAGGAATTTATTCGGGGCCACCCCGGCAGAAATAGTGATACCCAGGGTATCGCGCACCCGTTGCCGGATTTCCTCAGCGATTAGGGTAGCGCTGCCGTGGCAGCGGCCACTGTCGGTGACATCCAGGAAAGCTTCGTCCAGGGATAGGGGCTCAATATCATCGCAGTAGTCGAGAAATATCTCCCGTATCTGCCCGCTGACCTCCCGGTACTTAGCCATGTTGCCGGGTACTACAATCAAATCAGGGCACAGTTTCTTGGCCTGGGCGGTAGGCATTGCGGAGCGAACCCCATAGCTGCGGGCTTCATAGTTGCAGGTAGAGATCACTCCGCGGCGGTCGCTACTGCCTCCAACGGCCAAAGGGCATCCACGAAGATTGGGATCGTCACGCATTTCGACCGAAGCGTAGAAGCAGTCACAATCACAGTGGATAATCTTTCTCATGCTGTGATTATATACAGTGTTATGTCGTGCCAGAAAGTAATTTATGCCACTTGGACACCCGGCGATGACAGGTAGGTGAATAATGAGCAGTATTCCGTTGGTCGAGCACCCAACTTCCGATGATGTAGCCAGGGTTTTTGCTGAGATTGATGACGAGCTGGGGGGAATCCCCAGTCTGTTCCGTGTCTACGCCCAACACCCGGGATTGCTTGAGGCAAACTGGTACAAGTTTAAGACGGTGATGATTCACGGCTGTTTGTCGGCGCAGCTGAAAGAAGCCATTGGCCTGGCAGTCTCAGCCGATAACCACTGTGACTATGGCATTTACCATCACAGTATGTCTCTGCAAATGCTTGGGGTGGAAACCGATGAAGTGATGCGGATTCGCACTGACCCCAAGCATGTGCACTTTTCTGAAAAAGAGCACGCCCTGTTTGACTTGGCGCGCAATGCCAACAGCGCCCCTGATGACCATCGCGAGCACCTGATTGCCGCTGCGCGAAAGCTCGGTGCCGGTGATGATGAGATTCTTGAGGCGTTGGGCGTAATGGAGATGGTACTGGGGGCCAATCACATTGCTGAAGTACTCAGCCTGGCGCCGACCCGAGTGCCTCACAAGAAGTAATAACAGGCGCCCTTGGGCGGCTGTTCTACTTGGGTCTGCCGAAAATCAGTGCCAGCACAAACATCACAAGGAAAATAAAGAACAGAATCTTGGCTATTTCAGTTGCGGTCGAAGCGATGCCACTAAAGCCAAAGAAGGCGGCGATCAGCGCAATAACCAGGAAGGTGACAGCCCAGCGCAACATAAGAGGCTCCCAATAGAGTGGAGGGAGCCTTGGGCTCCCGTTCCGCTAATTGATAGAGTCCCGCTCCACAGGTTCCAAATGGTCGCCTGCTTTCATCAGGGTTAGTTGCTCCAGTGTGGCAAACTGGAAGCCCTTTTGCCTGAGTTGCGCAGTAATGAGGGGCAGGGCCTCCATTACCTGATGGTGCTGACCATACATGGGGTGAAGCAGAACCACACTTCCGTCTTTTGCCTTTTGGGATATATAGTCAGCTGCGACTTGAGCGCCGCCTGCTTGCAGTTGCTCAGTAGGATCGATATCCCAGTGAGCAATCTTGAACTGGTGATCACTTAAAAGCGTGCCCAGCTCGTCAGACATCTTTCCGTGAGGAGGGAGAAACATGGGCTTGCTGGTATAGCCATTACTTTGTAGTAGCCGACAGGTTTTTTTAATCTCTTCCTTGGCACTGCTCAAAGGCATCTGGGAAAGGTTTGTGTGTGAGTAACCATGGTTGCCTAACTGATGCCCAGCCTGAATGATTGCCTGGGTCTGTTCCGGGTACCTTTCCATTTCCTGCCCTGTAGGGAAAAAAGTGGCGGTCACTTCCAAAGACTCGAGCCGCTTTAACAGCGGTTCGGTTTTGTCGGGGGAGGGCCCCTCATCAAAAATAAGCGCTACCCATTTATCCTTGCCGGTAATTGCCTGGGCACAGATTGAAAATACAAAAAGCCAAATGCAAATAGCATTAATTATTATTTTCATTTTTTGGGGTTTCCACAGATAGAAAAAAAGCCGTCAATGACGGCTTTTTTCTTTGAACTTGTTTAGCGCTCTAGCTGGTCCAGCTTGCCCTTCTTGCCGTCCCATTCCTCGGCATCCGGTAATGGGTCTTTCTTCTCAGTAATATTGGGCCATACCTCGGCGAGTTCTGCGTTCAACTCGATAAACTCTTGCTGATCGTCCGGAACCTCATCCTCAGAGAAAATCGCGTTGGCGGGGCACTCCGGCTCACACAGGGCGCAGTCGATACACTCGTCTGGGTGAATTACCAGGAAGTTGGGGCCTTCGTAAAAACAGTCTACCGGGCAAACCTCTACACAGTCGGTGTATTTACACTTAATGCAGTTTTCCCCAATTACGAATGTCATGTTTGTCCCTCGATAGTGCCACTGAATTCTTCGTGCAGCGGATTTTATCAATTACTGGCGCGAATTGTAGTGGCTTTTCAGTCGATTTAGTTCACTGTTTATAACAGGATGAATTGGGCGACTAGGGTCGCCCGGTCTTTTACTTCAGTAACTTGCGTAAAGAATAGAGCGCTTCCAGTGCCTGGCGTGGCGTCAAATCGTCCGGATCAAGCTCCTCAAGGGCATCCACGGCCGGGTGGCTTGGGCTGCCAAACAGATCTACCTGCTGGGGGGAACCAGGGCCCGCAGGCATTGGCACAGCGGCTTCTTCCGGCTCCTGTTTGGGGGCCGGTGCAGGCGTAGCGATAGGAGCGGGCACATCTACTGACTGGGCGCCGGCTTCCAATGCCGCCAAGCGCGCGCGGGCCTCGGTCAATACATCACTGGGGATACCGGCCAGTTTGGCCACCTGCAACCCGTAACTTTTAGAGGCGGGCCCTTCCTGGATGCGGTGCAGGAAGACAATTCCCTCGCCGTGCTCGGTGGCATCCAAGTGGATGTTGGCGGCTTCAGGGCACTGGTTGGGCAGGTCAGTCAGTTCAAAGTAATGGGTGGCGAACAGCGTAAAGGCGCGCACTTCCCCTGCCAGGTAGTGGGCACAGGCCCAGGCCAGGGACAGGCCGTCGTAAGTGCTGGTACCACGGCCAATCTCATCCATCAGTACCAAACTGTGCTCGGTGGCATTGCGCAGGATATTGGCGGTCTCGGTCATTTCCACCATAAAGGTGGAGCGGCCACCGGCCAGGTCATCGGCACTGCCGATGCGAGTGAAGATACGATCCAGCAAGCCGATCTGGGCACTGTCGGCGGGTACGTAACTGCCACAGTGGGCCAACAGGGCAATCAATGCTGTCTGGCGCATATAGGTAGATTTACCGCCCATGTTCGGGCCGGTAATTACCAGCATGCGGCGGTCGTCGTGCAACTCAATATCGTTGGCCACAAAGGGCTCGTCCAATACCTGCTCCACCACCGGATGGCGCCCGCCGGTAATATGCAGGCCCGGCTCAGTGCCCAGTTCTGGGCGGCACAGGCGCAAATCGTCAGCGCGCTCGGCCAAGCAGGCCAGCACGTCTAATTCGGAGATACCTGCTGCGGCGGCTTGGAGCTCTGCCAGGGACTCATTCAACTGATTGATCAGCTCTTCGTACAATGCCTTTTCACGAGCTAGCGCGCGGCTCTTGGCGGAGAGTGCCTTGTCTTCAAACTCCTTCAGCTCGGGCGTGATAAAGCGCTCGGCATTCTTTAGGGTCTGGCGGCGAATGTATTCAGCTGGCGCCTTATCGCTTTGCCCGCGACTGATTTCAATAAAGTAGCCGTGCACCCGGTTGTAACCCACCTTAAGGGTGGGAATACCGGTGCGCTCTTTTTCCCGCTGCTCTAGTTGCACCAGGTAATCGCCGGCGTTTTCACTGATAGCGCGCAGCTCGTCCAGTTCTTCGTCGTAGCCGGTAGCGATAACGCCACCATCGCGAATTACCACCGGAGGGTTTTCAATAATGGCATCTTGCAGCAGCTCTACGGTTTCTGGCCACTCGCCGATCTGGCTGCACAATTCATTCAATAAAGTTGCTTCAGATTCCGCTAACTGTTGCTGAATTTCTGGGAATTGAGCTAGGGACTGGCCCAAGCGAGCCAAATCCCGAGGACGTGCAGAGCGCAGTGCCAAACGGCCCAGGATTCGCTCCATATCGCCTACAGGTTTGAGGGCATCACGCAGAGGCTCAAAGCCATAATCGGCAATTAACGCTGCGATGGCATCCTGGCGGTTGCGCAAGGTGGTCAGCTGGCGCAGGGGGTTGTTGAACCAGCGGCGCAATAAGCGGCTACCCATAGCGGTTTTACAGCTATCGAAGACCGACAATAGGGTATTGTCATCGCCACCGTTCAGGTTCAGATCAATCTCCAGATTGCGGCGGCTGGCACCATCCAAGGCGACTGTCTCATCACCACTTTCCGTCAGCAGGCCGCGAATATGGGGCAGCTCGGTACGCTGGGTGTCCCGTGCGTATTGCAGCAAACAGCCGGCAGCGATCACAGCGCCGTGCATATGGCTACAACCAAAGGCCTCCAGGTTCATGGTGCCGAATTGCTGGTTGAGCAGACGCAAAGCGCTCTCCAGCTCGAACTCCCAAGGTGCGCGGCGGCGCACGCCCGCGCGGCGTTCGATTTCAATCGGCAGGCTAAGCTCTTCCGGCGCAAGCAGTTCAGCGGGATTGTGGCGCTGCACCTGCTCGGCCAGAGCTTCCAGAGTATCTGTTTCCTGAACCACAAAACGACCGGTTGCCAGGTCCAGCAGTGCCAGGCCAAATACATCGCCCAAGTGTGAAATAGCAGCCAGGAGGTTATCGCGGCGATCGTTGAGAAGTGCCTCGTCGGTGACCGTGCCCGGAGTAACAATACGTACTACTTGGCGTTCAACCGGTCCCTTGCTGGTGGCGGGATCACCGATTTGTTCACAAATGGCAACGGAAACACCAGCTTTAATCAGCCGCGCCAAGTAGCCCTCAGCTGCATGGTATGGAATACCGGCCATGGGTATAGGCTCACCCCCGGACTTGCCACGGGCAGTAAGAGTGACATCCAACAGCTCTGCCGCCTTCTTGGCATCATCAAAGAACAGCTCGTAAAAGTCCCCCATGCGGTAGAACACCAGCTCTTGGGGGTGCTGGGCCTTGATGCGCATGTATTGTTGCATCATGGGGGTGTGTTCGGGTTTCGCGGCCTTGGTCTTGTTTGCGGTTTTTGGCATTTTTCTCTAAGAAAATCAGTAAGTTACAAAAGTGTTCGCAAACCCCAAGAGCCCCGCAGGAGTGGCGGCCGGCTCAGATTGGGGTAGGGGGCAGGTTTCCTCGGGGGCTTAATAAGCAGAAGCGTTCGATCAAATAATGAACGGCAAGCCCAAACCTGATGTTCTTGAAGCATGCAATCGGGATAGATCTGAACAGAAAGGTCCAGGCCAAAGTTCGAAGGGCTTCTTTATAGGGGGCGCAGAATAGCAGAGTGGGGGACAAACCACTATGGATGGCTTATCAACTGCAAGTGGAATGGCCAGCAGCGACCCTGTGATTTTATGAGAGCCTTGTAGGGAAGCGGGACGTTTTCGTCTTTGGGGTAAGGACCGTCACTTTTCTTTGCTCTAAAGAGTCTGCTGCTGATCTCAACAAAAAAGATTCCTGACTCAGTAAGGTCGAGTACTAAGCAAGCCAATTCTTTACGCGGTAGCGCATCCCTCCAGCTGGGACATATGTGCATAGTAGGCTGATGAAATACAGTACTGATAACTAAGTCCTGCTTCGTATATCAGAATTCAAAAGACGCTGCTCCTATTTCTGGGGAAAATTCTATAACTTGTTGATTTTTAAAGGATGTGAAAAATGATATAAAGCAGGGAGAGCTCGGAATTATAAAGACGCTGCTTTATATCTACTTGTTTCGTTTCGTGCCACTCAATGTATTTTTTTGATTTTATTGGGTTTTTAAGCGGGCTTTGATTGAAGGCGGTAGAATTATATAGAAGGGTGATATATAGACGCTGCTTTTGAATTAACTGTTAAGTGCTTATGATGGAATCGCGCAAAATTCTAGTTACAAAGTTAGTTGAGTATAAAGCTCCAATAGATGAGATTCTGAGAGATCTCAAGTCATACGGCTGGGATTCAGAAATTGACTTGGTAACTTTAAAGCCATCTCACCTGGAAAATGTACTGGAACTTTTTATCTCCGGTGAATTAAGTGATCAAAAAGTCAGAGAATGGGCAAATGCGATCGAACATCGAGAGGACATTGGGCTTCTTAGTGAGTACAAGGATACATTGGATGAAATGATATTTTGGTTAGCTAATCCAGCTATCAATTATCCAATAACAAAAGATTTAGCTAAGCGTGTTATCAAAAATCTACAGTCAAATAATGTGCAGTAAGCACTTAACAAGCGCCTGCAATCGGACCTCCGGCCGTTGAGGCGGGCGTTAAATGCCAAATGGAGAAGCCACATCAACACTACTGAAAAAACTGTTGTCGCGCTGTCATTGTTAATGTGTCTACCAACTTGGCTTGCATGTGATGGGCTGCGGATATATGTATTGCAAATAGGTCCTGCCTGGAAGGAGGGGCTGCATATCATTGCGTATACGGTAGTATTTTCAGCACTAATTTGGCTGCCCTATTTAGGCTTTTTAGTGTTTAAATGGTCACATATACAAAATATCATAAAGGCTATAACCTTGTTTCCCTTTATCGTAATGCTTAGTGTTACCCTTTATGGTAATTCCAAGGGTATTCCATGGTGAAAGCATTTAACAAACACATCAAAAACCGCTCCACTACGTTGCGCTGGACGTCGCTGACGCTCCGCCTTTTATGTGGGCGTTAAGTGCTTATGATGGAATCGCGCAAAATTCTAGTTACAAAGTTAGTTGAGTATAAAGCTCCAATAGATGACATTCTGAGAGATCTCAAGTCATACGGCTGGGATTCAGAAATTGACTTGGTAACTTTAAAGCCATCTCACTTGGAAAATGTACTGGAACGTTTTATCTCCGGAGAATTAAGTGATCAAAAAGTCAGAGAATGGGCAAATGCGATCGAACATCGAGAGGACATTGGGCTTCTTAGTGAGTACAAGGATACATTGGATGAAATGATATTTTGGTTAGCTAATCCAGCTATCAATTATCCAATAACAAAAGGTTTAGCTAACCATGTTATCAAAAATCTACAGTCAAATAATGTGCAGTAAGCACTTAACAAGCGCCTTCAATCGGATCTCCGACCGTTGAGGCGGGCGTTATGCATCATGAATAAATTACCACTCATCATACTTATCTCGCTTCTTTCGGCATGCGCAACCTATAAAGTTGAGCCGGAGGACAAATTTAGTGAAGCTATAAGCGATAAAGATGCTGTCGCCGTAACAAGAGTAAATAAGTGGCCAGAAGGCAATCATTGTTTTGAACCAATGATGTACGTACTCACGCTAGGCATTATCCCTACCCACTGCATCAATACATACAGTGTTTCATCCGGGTCACAAGAGCTTGGTCAGGTTAAAGTTACCTCAATGCAAGGCTGGGTAGCTCTTTTAATAGCTCCATTTCCAAATTGGCAGTATGGTTACACCAATGAGGTGGAGTCTGAAATCAAAGATATGGTGCAGGTAGCAGAGTAAAATGCATAACCAGGCCAGGCAAGATCGCCCAACCGGAGGCTGGGCTGGACAGCCTACGCTCTGCTTCGGCTGCCCTTGCTGGCAACGTTAGCTTTACAACATACACCGAGAAATAAATGGAGATTGTTACTTGATAGTCGTTAGCTTAATAAATATGAAAGGTGGCGTTGCCAAAACAACCATGGCAATCAATATTGCTGATTGCTTAGCAAGCAGACATGGAGAACGAGTCCTCCTTATTGATGTTGACCCTCAGTTTAATGCGACTCAGTGTTTAATGTCTCCGGAAGACTATATAGCGCATGTTGCAGGTGACGGCGACACTATACTAAAGGTATTTGATCGATCTCAGAGAGTCATCCCAAGCGCAGTAGCAAATCCTCAACAAGCAAAACCCAAAAAGCTCGAAGATATAGAGATTGTAAATGTAAAGCAAAACTTCGATTTGTTGCCGGGAAACCTTGAGCTGTACCGCCTTGAAATGGCGCCAGGGGATGGTCGAGAGAATCGGCTTAAAAACTATCTACAGAAAGTTCAAAATGATTACGACTACGTAGTAATAGACACTCCCCCTACACCATCAGTATGGATGACAAGTGCTCTGATAGCTTCCGACTTCTATCTTATTCCTGTGAAGGCTGACCCGATATCCCTAACTGGCATCGATTTGCTCAGAAGCATCATTGAAGAAAAGAAGGATAATTTTGGTCTTAATCTAGAATGTGCTGGCCTTGTTTTAACGCTTACTGAAGCCAATACAAAGGTGTTCCAACGTGCTAAAGAAAACTTGGAGAATGACCAATATTGGCGTAGATACCTTTACCCAGTATCATTACCAAAGCGGGTTGGAATTGCTCAGGGGCAGCTTGAGCAAATGCATATACTTTCAGGTGATAACAGCGAAGCCAAAATTGCAATCACTGGTATTACAACTGAATTTACCAATAGAGTAGAAGAAAATGAGTGAGTCGAAGAAAGGAAAAAGCAGGGTCTTATCAGATGAAACTAAAGTTAAGCACGCTATAGATTTCATCGAAGAACTTTCTTGGCTTCTCGACTCAAAGCGAAAATTAAAGTTGAGCGATATACCTGAAATTCTAAGGCATCAATTATCTGCCACTAATTCCGCTGCAGGAGCTGCAAATAAGTACGCGTCGCCCAATCCGAATATCCATTATTTAATTGGTGTTCTCCCTCGGCTTTTTCAGGACAAAAAGATATTTCCTAAAAATGAAGATATAGCGTCTTTTGCGAGTGATGTACTAGGTGTAGATATATCAAGAGTGGAAAAACGTTCAAAGTATGAGCTGATTGGTATGGTAGTTTGTGAATGCAATGAATTAGATGATTCAAAGCTAGAAGAAATGGTGAGTGCATTAGCCGTGGTGACAGGCAATTCAGAAAAGATTAGTCGATTTGCGGAAGAACGTAAGGCAACAGGTTTTTCTTGGAATGAAACTATTAGAAAATTAGCAGAATAATATGACTAGGGAATGCAATTCCGACTTTAAGCAAATCAAGAAGTATATTGAAGACTATAGGATTGACCAGAATTTAACAAACTCTGATTATGTATCATCTCTAAAGTTAATGCATAAGTGTTACTTTTCATCGATAACCTGGAATGCAGAGTTACTTCATAATAAAGCTACTTTTATAGCTATGGAACCGTCTTGTAATGAGGATATTATCTTGCGCTTAGTCGAGGTGGTTTCGGATTTAGGATCATCCCTATTCAATTGGTCAAATGGTAACTACAAAGCTTCTAGAGTAATGCTAAGGGTTGCTATAGAGAACTTCATTAGGGCTTTGAGTGCCTTTGAAGAAAAAGATCAATTGTTGGAGAAAAATGTATATCAACTCTTCGACAATGCATCTTCGCAAAACATTTTCAAAAAAAAATGCAACTGTTACTAAGTGTTATCAGTCTCTACATTCTGATTATAAGTTGCTTTGTGAAGATGCTCATACTGCCACGATACAAAATATGGAGCACCTAAGCTCTCTTTCAGACTTGCCTGCATATGAAAAAGTAAAATCAGATAATTCAGCAAATGTTTATGTGCGAGTTTGTAAAAACATAACTTCTGTATTCTGTATTACATTTAATACTTTCTATCACCAAATGCATCATAGAAACAAAGAAAACATCTTGAATAGTTTGGGGAAAGATATCAAGCCTGTTGTAACGGCGCCAGAAAGCTAACAAGCGCCTGCAATCTGACCTCCGGCCACTGTCACGCTTTATGCGTTCCGCACAAAGCGCGCCAGTAACTTCCGGCAGTTGAGGCGGGCGTTAGCATTCAGTAAATATGAAATTTTTATATAGAATACTGCGTTGGTTGTTTCTTGGAGCTGTTGGAGTTTCAGCAATCCTTATATTCCTAACTATAGGATTTGTCTGGTTGTGGGATATGAACTCTATCAACTCAATAGGCGAGGCGAAAGAACTTCTGAGCAAGCATGGCAGTAACGAGCACGAGCTAATAATTAATGAGTGCTCGAAGTTAATAAAGGATGGAGAAGAGCGCACTTTAATGCATGAGGATATCCCAGAAGTGCTAAAGTCGTTGTCGCCACAATATGTCCGAGCTTCAGAGTATTCATGTGAGGTAAACCTTTACAAACAGCCAGGCAAAGGAATTGGCTACTTTGTAAAAAAATCTCCTAGTGGCTCTTTCATACTTAGTTGGTTTAACCATTTTGAAAGTTGGGACAGTCATGATATTGAAGTCAAATAGTGCACATGCTAACAATCACAGGCAGTTAGCGCCGGCCCCTATTGGGGCCTCTGCGGGACGGCCTACGCTTCGCTTCAGCCGCCCCTGCTGTGGGCGTTATAGGGCCAAGGAATTACAGTGATAAAGCCACTTAATTTACTCTCAGTTCTTATTACCACATCCTTGCTAGTCGCATGTGATGGTGGCTACGAAACACCAGAAGTTAGAACTCCAGAAATGGCTGCTCAAGCAAAAAGCAGTGTAATTACATACCTCGCCAGAAAGAATCTACCTCCAGAAGGGCTAGCTATTTTAAAATCATCAGTGAAACCAGAGCCAAGCTTTAGTTACTTGTATACCGGTAACGATCGCTGCATCGAAATCATAGTTTTATGTTATGGTCAAAACTGTAGTGAAGTTCGATCATACCCGTATGATAGGCATAATGAACAATGTCCCCAATAACAAGCCGCAGCAATCGCTCCCGTTGGTCGCTGGGACAGCCAAAACGCTACGCTAATTTGTCTGCCCTTGTGCGGGGCGTTAACCCAACGAGGAAAGTAATGGCTCAAGAAAGAAAACCATTCATCACACTTGGAAAGTCAAAGCTTTCCAAATTCGCTAATGGCACTGTACTCGTCATCTTACTTGTCTATGCCGCTGTAAAGAGCGGCATCATAGAGCCAGCTGTTACACGAGGATTTGATTACACGATTCCTGCAAACGAGTTGTCAGTTTCTAGCGCTCAGGAGTTACAAGAAAAATTGGGGAGCTTCTCTCTCAACGAGGCACAATTAAGCTCAGAGCTTGCAAAAGCTGGCATAGACTTACATCAGTTCCAAGAAAACACGTCAATGGAACTCGTTATTAGCACAACGCAAAATGGATTCGAGGGCCTGGTTATTGAGTTTCAATCAACACTGGACCCAAATAAGCTAAAGTCAGTTTACGCAAAAATTGCTGACCAAATTCAAAGTCATGTTTCAAATAAAAAGGGTTAACAAGAAGCTGCACCCGACTCCGGCGCTATCGCGCCTCTGCGGGTGAGCTTGGCGTTGTACAAACCCGCTGCGCGGGAGTGGTGCCACTTTTAAATTATAAGAGGCATTTTAGAAAATGCATAACCGGGTATTGCAAAATATATTTTCTGCGTACAGTGGTTATTTATCTAAAACTGCGCAACCACTAAAAAATTTAAAGGCTATCTCCTCGATACAAGAATGCCGTACAAAATCGATGGGAAGCAGTTATTATCGTTGTAAGCACAACCATGTCACTGAACAGCATCATTCTTGTAGGCATAGAAGTTGCCCCCTCTGCTCAGGCAGAAAACAGCTCCAGTGGGTTGATCAGCAGCGTCGTAAATTATTTGATACAGATCATTTTCATGTGGTCTTTACTATACCTCATGAGTATCTGCCGATATGGCAATACAACGAGGAGAAGCTTACAGATATACTCTTTTTGTCGAGTAAAGAAACGCTATTTGAATTGATGGCAAGTAAGGACTATCACGGCGTAACCCCCGGGATGCTTATGGCTCTGCATACTTGGGGAAGACAGTTAACTTTACATCCACATATACACTGCCTGATCACCGCTGGCGGTTTGACTTTAAGAGAAAACTGGAAAGAAACAGGTGAGTATTTATTACCTGTGCGAGTGGTTAAGAGTTTTTATAGGGGAAAGTTTCAAGCGCTGTTACTAGAGCAGTATCGTGCTGGGCTAATCAAGCTGCCTCCCAGTTGGCCCATTGGCCAGTTTGATATTCTCTTTAAAGCTTGCTATCGCAAAGAATGGTCAGTTCGTATTCAGGATCGATATGAGCATGGACAAGGCGTTCTGCTGTATTTTTCACGATATATCAAAGGTGGCCCGCTGAAGCCAAAGCAGATATTAAACGTGGATCATAAGGGGCTGGAATTTCGTTATTTTGATCACCGTGACCAGCGACGCAAGCGACTAAGATTAAAGCCTGAAGAGTTCTTAAGACGTGTCTTGCAGCACATACCTCCAATAGGAAAACACATGGTACGGAGTTATGGATTATATGCTGGGTGCAATAAGAAAAAGCACGATCTATGTAGTAATCAAGTGGGTTTAATGAAAGATCAACGACTCCCAGCTGGATTGCAAATCCAAGATCTGGTGGTAGAGTGTGGGCAGTGCCATGAATCTACAAAGTTGACTGGCAGAGTGTGGTCTAAGGCGAAAAAAGGAATTTCCTTTATAAAGGGGGCGGCTCGGCAAGATAGTGCCGGCGGGAATGTACAACATGGCGATGAACCAGACACTGCAGGAATGGGCCTCTTTAGTTCGGCCTAAATTCAATGCCAGATCATTTTTTTTACCGCCTGCAGTGCAGGTTATCTAAGCGTTATACGCAATAAAAAATGAATATAGTCCCTGCTAATAAATCAGACTTAGATGCTTGTAATAATCTATTGCGGGCATCTGATGAAGAAGTGGAAGAAAAAGTAAATGAGCTTCTAGAATGGGTGCAGGACATCAACTGGCCAGTTGCAGTACCTATATGTGAAAGGCTTAAAAATATTGGCAGCCCGCTAGTAGGGCCAGTGAAAAAGATATTGTTGAGTAACGATGAAGTCTGGAAATATTGGGTTATTTCTGGCCTGTTAAGTAAGGCCTCAAATGAAACGGTATGTTCATTGAAAGCCGAGCTTGAGAATATAGTAGAAAACCCAACGGAAGCTGAAAAAGCAGAGGAAATTAATATCGTTGCAAACGAGGTTTTGGTTAAGTGCCAGTAAAAGCGTATAACAAGTGACTATGGTTACTCGTCAAGTTTTTAAGCCATACTTTCATCCCAGTAGGTGTTGTTTTTCACCATTGTATTCAGGATCGTAACCTGCTTTCTCATGCAGGCAACCAGAGCAACCTTTTTAGGTTTGCCAGCGTCGACTAATCGCTTATACATGGGCTTTAGTTTGGGATGATGTTGTATGGCCGACATGATGGAAACAAAAAGAACCGTGCGTACGCGATGCCTTCCACCTCGAATATATCGTTTGCCCTGGAAGTTGCCGCTATCACGGTTCATCGGGGCGATACCGACAAGTGCAGCGATTTCTTTACGGTTCAATTGTCCTAGCTCAGGAAGTTCACTCATTAACGTATAGGCCAATACATTTCCGACCCCTTTGGCACTCAACAATAGGTCACGCCTTTGCCGCCACTCGGACACACTGTTAACCAGTTTTTCCAGTTGCTTGTCGATACCTTGTAACTCTTTCTTGATGGTGTTTAGAATGGTCTGGATAGGTTTGTGTACTGATTTCGGCATCCTCTGAAGCCGATTCTTTTGCATTGTACTCATCTCTAAACACTGACTTCTTACAGCCAGTAAGTCACTGATCGCCCTAAGCTTTTCTGGTTTTAGCACCGACAGCCCTGGCTTCATGGCCTCACCAAAATGTGCAATATCCATTGCATCTAGCTTGTCAGTTTTGGCGAGGCGCCCTGCAGATTTAGCGAAGCTCCTTATCTGCGAAGGATTGCAAACAACAATAGGTAATCCGGCTTTGTCGGCGGCGCAAACAAACTCTAACTCGAGCCTTCCCGTAGACTCTATTAATACTCTTTGAGGTTTAAGAGGTTGTAGTTGTTTAATGGCACCTTTAATGCCATTTTTATCATTGGCAACACTAAAGAACTGGCCAGTAGGTCTCACATAAATATCGAGTTGTTTACTGCTGGTATCGATACCGACATTGATCTCTTGAGGTTCCATAAGATAAGCTATCTCCGCCTTGCTATTCGGGCTCGAGGCCCACATGACTATCCGAGTTATGCCTAGTGAGTGCTTATCACGTTCATACTTGTTATCGGTCTTTTACGAACCAGCCAAGCAGCGAACTGTGATAAACAAGGCCTTCGGTGGCCGCCGAAGGTGGGTCTCAATTTACCCGTTAACGAAAAGGATTTTCAACATCAGAATCGGGCAAGAACAACCATACAAGTCAGTCCACTGGGACGCCTCACCGCGGCGTTGCCGCGCTGGCGTCGCCCGTGGCTTCAAACGTTATGTTTCTTGGGTAGTGAATGGTCAATAGATATCTTGAAATATACCTAGGCTCTCCAGATGGTTTGAAATGCCTGATACAAGGTAATCTCAGTAAGTTACTCCAATTTTACAGGGATAGCTTATGGTATGGCCTGTCTGAAGAAGTGTTGAACTATGTAGACTCTTTAAACTTTGGTTCAGAATTAGAACCTATGGATGTAACGCAAGCTAGATATATCGATAAGTTTATTGAGTATGTATTTGACTTTTATGGTGAGCATCATGAGTTCCCAGAAAGTTTGGGAAATGTGTGGTGCACTGAATCAGAGATAGAGCATATTTTTTCCATAACAGGCAGGCGCATATTTTCTGGTTATGGTGCTGATTTTGATACGGGAAACAAATCGACAAAAATAGGGTATTTATCAAATTCTGAATTAAGAGATTTAAAAATATCTGGTGCGAGCGATTTTTTACAATTGTTAACGTCAGCGAGAGATTACGCAAAATCAAAAGGGTGCGGTCTTGTATATACCATCGATTAAACATAACAAGCGCAGGTTGCCGGAACGCCTTTCCGCTCCTTCGTCGCTACAAGTCGTCCGCAACTGCGGGCGTTATTAGGCTTACATTGATGAAACACTTCAGTTTTCTTTTTGTCGTTCTATCTATAAGTGGCTGTGTCAATCAACCCAAGACATGCTCGATGGCGAAGGGCTCAGAAGGCTGGGTGTATATTAAAAAACCGCCTGCGGAGGTGACGGAAGCAGCGGTAATACAAATTAAGAGTGGAGCGCATCATCTATGGTTAAAGAACAAAGATGGTCGTTATGGATTTTGTAGTCGGCCTAGAGATTACGTTGATTGCTCGTATCATTTCGAAGAAATAGATCTAGTCAATGGTAATTACGAGCAAGTTACTTTAACAGTATCTACGTGTGGTAGCCCCTATTAATGATTAGGGCGAGAAACCTAATTAACTGTTATAGGGCTAGAACTTGAGCCAAATTCACAAAGACCAAAAATTAAGTGTATATCTGTGGAAATTCATGGTTTGTCTTTTTGCTTCAAGCTTGATTCCCATGGCATATGTACTTTGGGCGGTTTTACCAGGGTTAAAGGGAGATTGGTTTGGTGTTGCTGTGGTTTCAGCGGTTTGTTCAGCATTATTGACTGCGGCTTTACCGGTAAATAATGCTCGTTACTATGTCCCAAGTAGTGTTGTTGTGGGCGTGTTATTTTATGGGATAATTCAGGGTTACTTATTATACAATGGGGCCCCATAACTAGGCCAAGCAGGCTCGCCCAGCCCCCTGTGGGGCTAGGCTGGACAGCCTACGCGGCACGCTTCGCACGCAAACGCTCCGGCCGCCCCTGTTGGCAACGTTATGAGTATTGAGATTTAAAGCATGGAGACAGTCACTTGCTATAGGCCAACCGGCGAAAAAGAGTTAGAACTGGTTAAGGAATCAGGCTATAAGAAATGGCCACCTCGTTTGCCAGAACAGCCAATTTTTTATCCGGTTACAAATGAAGAGTATGCCATTGCCTTAACACAGTGGAATATCACCGATTTCGGTGCAGGTTACGTAACCAAATTTGAGGTAGTTAAGTCCTTCATGGAAAAATACCCCATAAAATGCGTGGGTGCTAAGTCACATACCGAATGGTGGGTGCCGGCTGAAGATCTGGAAGATCTTAATAAAAATATTGTTGGGAAAATCGAGGTGATAGGTGAGTACCGAAGCTCATAACAAGTCAATTAACTACGCGCCTTCGGCGCCCGACAGCTTACACGCCGCTTCGCTATGTTTCAGCTGCGGGTTATTGAGGCGTTATGGGAATAAAGGAAATTTGTAGATGGCGGTAAGCGTGTTTTTAAGTCATAACCATCACGACAAGGATTTTGTAAGAAAGCTTGCGAGAGACTTGGAGAGCCATGGTGTTCGTTATTGGCTTGATGAAGCGGAAATGAAAATAGGCGATTCATTGATACAGAAAATACGAGAAGGTATTGATTCTGTAGACTTCTTCGCCGTTGTCTTATCTCCTAATTCTGTTGAAGCACCTTGGGTTGTAAATGAGCTTGATGTTGCTATGAATCACCAGATAAACGGGAAGCCTATTAAAGTACTCCCCATTCTGCTCAAAGAGTGTGAGCTTCCCGGATTTCTGGTTGGGAAGCTGTATGGGGATTTTCAGAACGAAGCTCAATACGAAGACTCATTTAAAACTCTCATTAATAGTATCGGATTGGTCTTCAATAAGAGCGTTATGAACTCTGAAAGAAGCTCAAACAGTCTCGGCACTGCTCTAGATAAAGCTTTCTTGAAAAGTTTGCCTCTTATGTCAAAACCTTTTCATCGGCCATTTCAGTATATGGGGATGCCCATCCACAAGGCTGAAGCAGAGGTTGGAGCCACTGCGAACTCTGTAGGTAACATTATCGTCGAAAATGATGATTGCAGAATGCTCCTAGAGGCAGAAGGGAACTTTATTAGCTATGTAGAAGTTGATCTGAAAGCCACTGCTCCACATAACCAAAATCAAGAATTCGATTCAGAGCCTGTTCTTGGTGCTTTAAGCATCGGATTGACGGAACTTGATTTAGAAAGGAAGAAAACCCATTACCACACCTACTATGACCATAGAAGAAAGCTCAAAGTCAGCGTCTCATGCCTTTATGATGGGGCGCCGCTTACGGTGGCATTTAGTTCAAAATACTATGGTATGTAAATCGCATAACAAAGCATTGCAGCGGATAAACCGCTGAATGCGGCGTTATGCATCTTCTGGTGACTAATGAGCTGGTTTCGAAGACAGGACAGTAAAAAGAACAGTGACTATCTTCTCGAGGGTTTGCTCGCAGGGATGGCAGCCTCTCTTGGGAGTTCATTATTAGTCATTGGAGCTTTGGGTGGCTGGTTAGGGTTTGTACCCTTTGTCGCTCTTTGTACTGCTACTTACTGGTGCGCAAAGATATTTATATACAAAAAGAAGCTTTTATCGGGTATCGGAAGAAGCGAATTTTGGTGGCTAGGTTTTTTCGCTGGCGGCCTTATCTTCATGGGCTACGGTTTTGCCGCATTGGGAGTGGTAAATGCATAACAAGGCGCTGTTGTCGCAGCCTATGGCTGCTGGGACGGCCCACTGTGTGGTCCGCCCCAAAGCTTGGCGTTAAATACAGGGAATTAAATGAAGAAAGGAAACAAGACTACAGGAATACAATTGCTGATCTTATTGGGCTTGTTTGTTGCTTCTATCGTTTGGTGGAGGCTTTGGTTTTACCAAGGCTTTGTTGGTCCCATTCCTTTCTTACATTGGTTTATCCACGTGGATGGTGAGGCCTCGTATGACTTAACCTATTGTGAAATGTTTATTCAACTCATACTGGTTTGGTTATCATCTAATGTGTTTTACTATGTTAAAAAACGTTATGGTAAAAGCATTTAACCAGCTCAGGCACGCGACCCACTTTTCGTTCCGCCTTTCGGCTCCACAAAAAGCGCTCGCATGCTAAAGACGTTAGGGCACCTCATGATTGAGTCTGCAGAAGAATTTAAAAGGCTTAGAGAAAGCGAAGTAATAGATGAATATACTCGCGCCGCTCATGACCAGGCTCCCACGAAAATATGGGAGGATGTTCTCGAGAAATATCCAAAACTGGCATTCTGGGTAGCGCAGAACAAAACTGTACCAGTCGAAATACTAGAAAATCTGGCAGCACACAATGACCCAAAAGTCCGAGGCATGGTTGCTCGTAAAAGGAAAATCCCAGAATCGCTCATGCTGCAACTAGCAAAAGATGAAGATGAATCCGTAAGGAATGCGCTGGCGAACAACGGTAAAATTACTGAAGCGGTATTGAGGGTTCTAATAAATGATTCCTGGCAAGTTGTCAGGGAAAGGGCTTCGGAGAAACTTCGAGCCCTAACAAGCAAAGGCAGCGGACGCTAAGAGCGCCGCTGCTTTGAGCGTTATGCCACTAATAAGAATTAAGTAGGAGTAGTTTATGAAATTAAGAATTGCAATTTTGGGTGTCTTGATACTGAACTCAAGTGCGGTAAGCTCAAATGAACCGGATACAGCAATGGGAGCAGCTGGACTTGCTTCCCAGCTGTCGAGCCATTTGAATAAAATGGTTGAAAGGTGCATAGAGTTTATTCCAGAGGGTGAAACGAAAATTCTTACTGCGCAATCCGGTTGGAGAGATAGGAATATAGACGTTATATCCGTTGCTGAGGGATTGATGGCTAAGGCTCGTATGGAATTGCCGGAAGTCTTCGCAAAGTTGGATGTTGCCGAGGATAAAAGCATAGCCGCAATGTTTTTGCCGATGACAGTCGAAATTAAAAGACAGTATTGCGGAAAATATTTTACAGATATCACTAACGGCTCTAGAGACATAAGGAATATAAGTCCTAAAGCATACGAGTTACTAAAAAATTATAAATCCTGAATAGGCATAACAAGGCGCGCAATGCTCGGCCAACCAGTTGGCCTGGACTGTCACTGCTACGCAGCGCCAGCCCATTCGCTTGGCGTTAAGCATACGGTAGAAGTTATCAAGAATATGATTGCAAGTATCTCCAATGAAATAAAAAGGGCGCCCGTTGCAACTATTTCCAGTGCTGCTGGGGTAATTTTTGCTGGTATAACGCTTTTTCTCGCGATCCTTCAATTTAAGTCTGGTATTTCGATTCAATCTGGAGATATTTCAACTTCCTCTGGAGATAAAGATTCAGTTAATGTAGGAAATTTGTTTTTAGCAGTCTCTTTTTTTGCATCTAGTTCTTTTACAGTAGCCGTAATTGTCCGCTTAATCGCAAGAAGACATGACTTAGCGGCTCTATTTTTGTCCGTTCCAATGGCAGCTCTTGTGAATTTTGTTACCGTTGTAATGCTTTACTTGGCTCCACCAAAGGAACTTACTAAAGATTTATTCACTTCTGCGCATGACTTAGTTCTGTATTCGTCCGTATTCGTTTTTCTTATCGTGTGTGGTCGGGCGGTGTTAGTAGACTTAGCGAGATCGGTAACTGAAAATGAAAAATCTGATACTACTAAAGATAAGGCTTCTGACTTTAATGTGCTCAGCATACTATTTTTATGCGCTCTAATGGTTGGCATTTGGTCAACCCTCGTTTTCAAAGGTCAATTATTGCTATCCAAAACGTTCTTGCCAGAAATCACGACCCCACACTTACCAAATAAAGAGGCAAAAAATGCCTAACAAAGTGCTGCAGCCGACGTCTTACTTTATTCGCCTTTTGCGCAGTCGCGTTGTTCCTATTTTTTTCGCAAAAGGCGAATAAATCAAGCCGCCGCTGAGCACGGCGTTAGGCCGCATAAGGAGATATTGAGGTGAAGAAGGTTATTTATATCTTGCTTTCTTTATTTTATGGAAATGCTGAAGCAAGTAGCGAAGACATTGATATTTTACTCAAAAATGCAACAGAAAGAGAGGGGCTAAGGAAGGCGCAGATAGAGAGAATTTTAGACACGTATGATCTGGAGAAATGGATTTTTACCAGCCGAGTTGTAGTTGATGAAAACGCAATTCGCCCTTCAAGTCATCCCGTCTTAACTTTCAATGTTAAGCGCATCGGAAGTGATGAATCCTTTCTTGCTAGCTTTTTGCATGAGCAAATTCATTGGTTTGAAGAAAAAAACAAAACACAAGTAAATGCGGCCATTGAAGACTTGAAGAAAATATATCCAGATGTTCCTAAAAAGCGTCCAGACGGAGCAAGAGATGAGTACTCTACCTATTTGCACTTGATAGTATGCTACTTAGAGTATGATGGGTTGCGTCAAAATATAGGAGATAAAAGAGCAACAGAGATCATCTCTAAGAACTCCGAGTATTTTTACAAATGGATTTATAAAACTGTGCTAAATGACGGAGACGCTATTCGCAAAGTAATCGAGGCGCATACACTTCGCATATAGATTGCCGGCCTAACTAGGCAATGCAGCCGACGTCTTACTTTATGCACTTTTTGCACAGTCGCTATGCTCTCATTTTCGTGCAAAAAGCATACAAAGTAAGCCGCGCCTGATTGCGACGTTAGGCTCAGAAAAGGAGAGAGATTGTGCTACATCGCATACTAAGTGGATTGATCCTTCTTGTTTTTTCACTCGCATGTCTAGCGACTGCACAGCGTCCAGATATTATCATCATTGATGATAAAGAGCTTCGCTTGAATACCAATCCACTTGAGAGTTATCTAAAGGGGATCAATTGGAAACCACCTGAAGAAGCTGCTATATGGTCATCCAACTGGAGGGGGTATGTGGCTTCTTGGGAAATAAAAGACAAGCATCTTTTGCTCTCGGATATAACCATTGAGTTGAATAGCGACTCTCACGAAGACCGAAAAAGAAAAAGCATATTGAATGAAATATTCCCAGCTAAGACAGAGGTGGTCGCAGAATGGTATAGCGGAGTACTTATAGTGCCTGATGGCGAAATGACAAATTATATCCACATGGGCTACGCTTCCACATATGAAGCATATCAAATATTGCGGATAAATAACGGAGTAGTTATTGAGCACATGAGGATGACCGAACAAGAGTTCAGACTCTATAAAAACAAGAAATTTGAAAAATTTAAAGAGTCTGAGCAGTTTAAGAAAGAATTTGAGAACCTTACTAACGGGGAACATGATTGGTCGGAAGAGGAAGCCATTGGGTTTATGAGAAGCTATTATGCTGAGTACTATCTCTCAAATTAATACTAAGCCTAACAAGTCGTTGTTGTCGCCGCGCTGCGGCTGGGACCTCCGTTGAAACCTTTCCCCATTGAGTAGACGCCTACTTTTTGAGTAGGGGAGGAAAAAATGCCGAAAATACTGAGTGAAGAGCGGGTTGTTGAATATTCAACAGAGTTCAAAGTTAGAGTGGTAGCTCTCGCTAACCAACTGAAAGTAGATACAACTACTATCGCCAACATTATTGGTTTGCATCCAGTAATGGTGTATAGATGGCGACAGGAAAGTAGAGAAGGCAAGCTGGTCGAGAAGCCCAGTCGTAGAATAAGTATGACAAAAATAACGAAAATTCCATCTCAAACTGATGATAAAGAGATCAGACGTCTAAAAAACAGGTTGAAAAACTGCAAAAGGAGAATAATTTCCTAAAAAAGTGGGAAATGTACCTGAAAGATCCAAAGCCGAAAGATTCTCGTTCATAGCTCTTAATCGATCAGACTTTGGTGTCAGGTACTTATGTAGATACTTGAATGTTTCACCCCAAGGATTTTATAAGTGGCTCAACCGTGATGAGAGCACTCGAGACATAGAAAATAGGCGAATTCTTGGGTGTATCGAAGCTATCTATGCGCAGCATGATGGTAATTATGGAAGTCCAAGAATTAGCGCAGAGCTGAAAGCTAATGGTGAACGAATAAATCACAAGCGCGTTGAGCGCCTTATGAGAGAGGCTGGAATCGTGGGGAAAGCTGGAAGGATCTATCGTCGGCGCCCTTTGCCTGGAAATCCTTGCATTAAGGTTGAAAATATACAAAGAGAGCCTGGTATGCCGAGTAAACCAGACTCTCAATGGGCTGGCGATGTAACCTATCTGAAGATCAATGGACAATGGCAATATTTAGCTGTGATTATTGATCTTTACTCCCGGAAAGTGTTGGGTTGGGAGTTGTCGGATACTCGAACTGTTGAGCTAACACTGTCAGCGCTAAATAAAGCTGTTCGTCGCAGAAATATAGAATCAGATCTAATATTTCACAGTGACCGAGGTTCTGAGTACGGTGCTTATGCATACCAAAGTCGACTCAAAGAACTGGGTATTGAGCCGAGCATGAACCGTCCAGGATTTATGAATGATAATGTGTATGTAGAATCATTTTTTCAAACACTGAAAACTGAGAGTTTCAAAGGATTTAATTTTGAATCCGTTGAGGAACTAAGAGCTAACTTAGCTTGGTATCTTGATAGGTACTATAACTTTAAAAGAAGACATGGTTCACTTGGGTTCAAAAGCCCAGATGAATATGAAAGTATGGCCGCATAAGATGAATATAAGGTGGCGTCTACTTTAAGGGGGGAGGCTTCTACACTGCGCTTCGCTACGTTCCTGCTGCCGGTTATTGAGGCGTTAAGTTTCTTACCAAACTATGACTTACTTAAAATGGACTTTATATTTTCTAGGGCTGCTAGCATTAGCTATAGTAACGCCCTTGGTTGCTTCAATGCTGCTGGGCTATTTCATCTGCTGGCAAGAGCCTATTGCAGGTCCAATAACAGCTATTACAGTTGTCGGGTATAGCTTCGCGGCAGCCCCAAGCCATAAAGCCTGGGGAGCAATTTTTGGTTTTTCTCTAGGTTGTGCTCTAGCATATATCGCGCCAGACATTGACATTTACCCTGAGTGCCATGCCAAAGCCTATCAAAAAAATTATATTGCGTTAGCACTTACTTATACAGCGGGGTTGTTATTTTTAGGGAGGCTGTTATTTTGGCCTCGACAAATAACTTAACAAGTGGCGGCACAATCGCAGCCTGCGGCTGCTGGACTCGCCACTACGTGGCTCGCCTGTGCGCCAGGCGTTAACTGTAATCGAGAATTATGGAATTAAACGAAGCAATTGATGCATTTAATCTTCTGCTTTCAAAGCATGGCGTGCGTAGCCGGAAGCTTAGTGCAGTAAATAGTGTCTCCGGGGCTCAAGCCATTCTGAGTAAGTTTGGAGGCATGGGTAGCGTTAGTGATTTGTACATATGTGCAGCAAATGGCCACAATATAGAACCCGAAAGTGAGGTCGCAGTAAATCAAAAGCTACATAGCTTACTTGATTGTATTTACACACACTGTAAAACCAAGGCAGGGCAATGAGCACATCACAGTTAACAAGTTGCGGAAGCGGGACAAAGTGCTGCGTACTTCGCCCCTTCGCAAGGCGTTAACTGTTCCTAATTATGAAAGCTATTCTGTATTCAAGTGAGGTTTTATTTGGTCTAGGGCCAATTCTGGTGCTTTGGCTAATCGGTGTTGGTATGGGGTTGCCGTTTAGCGTGGCAGCGGTATACAACGGCGAGGTGATGGGTGCTTTAATTCTTGGCTCGGTCCTACTTGGTTCAATTGGTATGTGGGGGCTTATTCAGCTCCTAAAAAAGCTAATATGGCCAGATATCAATTACTCTATCAAAAAATATCGGTTTCACCTTATTTGCGGTAGCCTGGCAGTGTTATTAGCGGCAATAAGCTTTATTGGCATCAACAATTTTGTGGTTATTTATATGGTGGTTCCAATATTGGTTACAGGTCATCTTTACCATGTTTGCAGTAAACACAGTTAACAAAAAAATCAACCAGACTCCGCTAAGCGTGGTTCGCTTTGCTCACAATGCCACGCTTAGCTACGCTCGGTTATTGTGGCGTTATACATTCAGAGGTAATATGAAAAATTTATCAATCATCCTGTTTCTCATTCAAGTTATATCTGGATGTGCCACATACAGCCCAAACTGTGACATTCCCACCGCGGAAGGTGACGATGCAGTAACTCTTATCATATACCGTCCTTCAGCTATGTACGGCATACTCTACGCAACTCCGTTCTCTATTGATAATTGCAGGATTGCTAACTTAAGCAATAACTCATATCAGGTACATAAGTTGCCCGCCGGTCAGCACAGAGTAGCAGCAGAAACGCACCCCTTTTCGGTCGGCGGTGACGGTGTTGTTTCTGGAAACTATGAAGCTGGTGAGACATACTATCTTCATTACTCTATGAGCGCTGGTAGTCCCTACTATATGCCAAATATTGGTATTGGCTTTACCACATCAACTCATTTTTATTTAACATCAAGAGAAACTGCTCTTGAATTAATGCCGGAACTTAGCGTGGTGCAATAAATGTAAAACAATTTGCTCAACCACCGTTCCGGCCGAAAAGCGGCCTCCACTGGGCAGCCAAACCTTCGGTTTGGCTGCCGGTTAGCAAGGCGTTAAGTGCTAAGGATAGGCATGGAAGAATTCGACTCGATACCTGAGATCATTTTTTGGACTACAAATGTAGGAGTAATAGCCTTAGGCATTCTTTTTTTCTTCATAATTAGAAATAGAGTAGCCAAATTGAGCTTGGTCATTTTAATGCTGGGCTTTCATTTCATTGTTGTTCCATCGGCTTTATTGGGCTGCGAGATAGCTGTATTTGATGATGTGTTTTGTAGAGAAAGTTGGTGGTTATTAGTGTTTATACCTCCAGCACAGTTTTTAGTTGGTGTTGTAGCCCTTGTAGCTGTCAAAATTATTGGCCGTGCAAATGCGGGCACTTAACAATAAAATTATGTTTTCGGCTACGCCGCAGGACGCATTAACAGCGCTTCGCGTTTAAAAACAATGCGCCTCATATTTAGGCGTTAAGTGATACAAGGGTGGCCAATGAAATCGTTCATCATTAATCTTGTCGGCTTAGTTGGATCTTGGTATATGATTGATCTTACTTCCGAAAACTCGCTTAATTCAGTATTTGCTCCATTATTATTTACAGCCTTTCTAATTTCCAGTGTGCTGTGGTTTATTGTGGAGTTCGGGATAACTCAGGGTTCTAGCACTGGTGGTTACTTTGACAGTGGTGATTCTGGTGGTTTTGGTGGTGGAGATGGAGGGGGTAGTGATGGTGGGTGTTAGATCACTTAACAAGCGCATGTTGTTCGCTAATATCGTGGCCGGACGGCTTACGCTATGCTCCAGCCGTCGCAAATGCGAACGTTAAGTTTCAATTCATATGGAATACTTGAATAAGGATGATATTTTCGAACTAATAGATTCCTTGAGTAGTGATGTTGTTAGCTTTGATAGAGTGCGTCCACATAATAAAGGTGAAATTAGAAAATCAGCCTCAATGGATAGAAGAGAGCTGAAAGAGTTTATCGCTGGGGCTATTGAAGAGGAGCATCAACCTGGTGGTAATATTGAAATATTTATTCCATTAATCAATAAAATTTTAGTTGGGCAACATGACGGAGTTTATTGGCTTGAGAGCAACAATTAACAAGTTGCTGAAGTGCACTCCAGCCGCAAAAGGCGCGGCTCACGCGGGACAGCCAAATCTTTGGTTTGCCTGTCCCTTAGCAAAGCGTTAAATTTCACCATGAACGAACCACGAATAAAAACGGCAAATAAAAGTAATGGGTCCATATTCCTGGCGATAGCAATTGTTGGCGCTTTGCATTTTTTCTTGTTGGGTCAACTTTATACACATGTAGGCCCACAAGAAGCAGGAAAATTTATTGGAGGGGTGGTACTTCTGTTAATATCTTTCTTCTCAATACTGGTCGCAATCAACAATTTCAGATTTAAAGTATTTAAGTGTCCAAATTGCCGATTGCGTATAGGGAAGATAGAGCCACATGGAAAAGTCCCTGGAGATCCGATTTACCAGTATTGTTATTGTTGTAATACTTTGTGGCTGGTAGGTAAGGTTCCTGGGCGCATACTGGCCGCCGGTGCAGATGCCTCCGATTCAGGCGCCGGCGGAGAATAAATTTAACAGTGCGCTGCAGGCCGACGTCTAACTTTGTGCACTTTATGCGCGGTCGCTACGCTCCCATTTTTGCATATAAAGCGCCCAAAGTTAGCCTCTAAGCCATGAATAAATTCTTAGTAGTCTTAGCTCTATTGATATGCTCACCAAGTGGGCTGGCAAGCTGCTGGATTGAATATACGAAGAAAACATTATCTGAAAGAATAGAAGAGTCGAATTTTACCTTTCGTGGAGAGGTTCAATATCGAAAGGCTATCGTATCGCAAGAAAAGGGGCATGAAGAAAGAATGGAATCTATTGAAGTTCTATTTGATAAGGTCGAAGATCTTAATGGAAATAGAATTGAAAAAATCTATCTAAAGCTTGATACAGCCTGTACGTGCAAATACGACTTTCAAGTCGGGGTAAGATATGTGGTTATTGGAGATAAGTCAGGCGCTCGGATTTCGGTTCAGAATTGTAATAATATCCTTACGGAGCAAATCTATGAGTTGCATCAGAAGTTCGAGCTTGGTGGCAAAGGCTAACGAGTAGGTGATGTTCGTTCCAGCCTCTCGTGGCTTCCATATGCCGCTTATGACTATGCCCACTCATATAATAAGAACACGAAGATCAAGCCAGTGAAGATCGAGTTCCCTGAGCCTTACTACAAAATAGAGGGAAGTTCTGCTGTAGTAGTTTACGGCAACTATATCGATAAGCTGTTTCTTTTGAAGAAAAATGGTATTTTAAAAGCTCGTGGGGACTTTCAATAAAAAAGCTAACAAGCAATGGCAGCATTGTCTAGACTATGAGAGATAAACGAGCCATATTTGCGACAGTTGAACTCTGGTATTGCGAACACAAAGGCATTCTGTTCGCAATCTTGGTTACGCTAGCAATTGGAGTGCTCTTCCTATATGTCGGTTTTCCTAAAAGCACTGAGCTTGTTTCAGGTGTCGCGCATGCTCAGGTTTATGATGGCAGCCAAACTGGAAATGAGCCTAAGCTCTTGGTCAAATTATCTAACGGCAACTTGGCTCATGTGGGGGTAAGTTCTCCTGGCCAAGTAAAAATAGGCTCAGAGCTGTGCCTATATAAAAAGACAAGTCATGCAGGTACAGTACATTTTTCAATTAAGGCAGTAGGTGAATGCACATAATAAAATTAAGCATGTGACGTTTGCTACGCGGCCGCACCTACTAAAGGCGTTAAGGTTCTTCATGAATAAGCTTGTCACTCTATTATTACTAAGTAGCAATACTTGCTTAGCTCAGGATCTAGTAGGCACCGGGTAGGATAGGAGTGGGGGTATATTTGATGGTGAGTCAGGCTGGGACGAGTGTGAGTTTAGATATGACAACACTTTTAAGTGTACAAACTATCCAAAACTAGGCTGTTTGGTTTTACCTTTTGAAGGAGCTTGGGAGTTAATAGGTAACACTTTCATTCTTCGCTTGGATGGTTCTTATATGGTAAAGGCTCATATTGCCGAGATTGATAAGGATTTCTTTAGAGGGCTGGTAGAAAATGGCAATAAATTTACGTTTAGCAGGCAAAAGCCTTAACAAGGCAATGTAGCTGACCTTTTACTTTGTGCGCTTTTTATACCGTTGCTGCGCTCCAATATGCATGTTAAATGTTCACGAAGTAAGCCGCCGCTGATCTTAGTGCTATGAGAATAAGAACATGAAGAGCATTCCAATAACTTTCATTCTCACTATTTCTCTCGTGTCCGGATTTGCGTCGGCAACAATAATTTATGTAAAGCCAAATTATCCTTTAGAGGCACTTAAAAATTGCATAGAGGGTTGGGTAGAGTTCGAAGTGACGGTAATTCCTGGTAGTTTTTTTGAAAATGTTAAAATCATAGATTCTTATCCTGAAGGTGTATTTGATGAGGCAGCTAGAAAAGCTCTTATGAAATACAAGTTAGTGCCTAAGGAATTAATAGGCGTAACTGCCCCGGTTCATGGCGTGAAGCGCAAAATAAGCTACAATCTGGACGGCGAGTGTATACAGAAATAACAATCACAGGCAGCGAGTTTGCGGCCCTATGGGTCTCCGCAAAGGTGTTAATTGGTACAAGGGGAGCAAATGAAATCATTCATAATTAATTTTTTCGGCCTAGTCGGATCTTGGTATATGATCGATCTTACTTCCGAAAATTTGCTTAACTCAATTTTTTTCCGTTAGTATTTACTGGCGTCCTAATTTCCAGTGTACTGTGGTTAGCTGTAAAGTTTGGAATAACCCAGAACTTTAGCTTTAGCTCTGGCGCTTACCTTGGCAGTGGTGATATAGGAGGTTTTGGTGGAGATGGCGGTGCCGTGATGGTGGGTGTAAATCACTGAACAAGCACATATTATTCGCCGCTATCGAAGGGCTTAAGCTACACTTCACCCACCGTAAATGCGAGCGTTATGTAAATACTCTGTAATCGAGTAACCATTGATAGCTATGTCTTCAATTTCGAAAAATAAAGAAGAATTAATCTCGTCAATTGAAAATTCTTATGAAAATTTATTTGCTGATTATATGGGGGTCCCCAAGGAGCTTTCGAGAAAGATTGGTGTTGAGGGTAATATAAAAAATACAGAAATAAGCGTTTCTGATACTATTTCATACCTGATCGGTTGGGGAAATCTTGTCCTAAAATGGCATGAGCTTAGGGTAAATAATCTCGAAGTAGATTTTCCAGAAAAAGGTTACAGCTGGAATGAGCTTGGGAAGCTAGCGCAGCACTTTCATGCATCCTATAAGGATTGGTCTTATAAACAGTTGCTGACAGAATTCCAGTTTACAATACAAAAAATACTGAAGCTTGTAGACTCATTGAGCAATGATGAACTTTATGGGCACAGTTGGTATAAAAGTTACACCCTTGGGAGGATGATCCAGTTTAATACCTCATCTCCAATGAAAAATATCCGCACAAAGGTGCGCAGGTTTAAGAGGCAGAATAATATCAAGTAAATTCATACAGCCTGTAAACCCTGATGACGCCTAAGAAGTACCTAATTTAAGCGTTTTGTTCGAGGTGAAGAGTGAATAGTGAAACAAAAAACGTACTGCTAAGTGCATATACAGCTATAGGGCTTCCTATATCAGGTATTTTGCTTTTTTTTGCATATATTCTTACAGACAAGGCAGTGCCTAGCGTTCAAGATTATGTAATTGCTACGATATGTGTATTTGTTAGCTTAAGGACCCTCTGATCAACGAAGCATTTTTCCAGAATTAAGCTGAGCTGCTTGAAAAATTCACTTTATTACGCACAAACGCGTAATTTGCGCGTAATAGTCCACTAATTTTTCATCTGAAACCCTCAATAGGTGGATTTCAGGCGAACCACCCCTAGGCAGCCAAGTATTTTCTCCCTATTATTAAGTTGGTAAAGCCTGCCAGTAAGCACAGCCTCTCAGTATTTTTTACCAGTCCCCGATAGCGGACCTTGTCATAACCAAATACCCGTTTGATGTAGCGGAAGGGGTGCTCGACCTTCGCTCTTATCTGCGCCTTGATCTTTTCCGCTTTACGAAGTGCATCACGCCCTGGAAGAGTTTTTAGCTTGCTCGGCTTCATTGCTATATACCAATCCGCCTCCCGCTCTTTCAACTCTTCACGTTTCTCCGCACCAATGTACCCAGAGTCTCCCCAGATTCTTTTCTCCTCCCCGTGGAGAACTCGCTCTGTAGTTGTGACATCATGCGAATTCGCTGCTGTTGTATCTATGCTATGTATTACTCCGAGCACATCATCAACCCCGATATGCATTTTCATTCCAAAATGCCACTGATTGCCTTTCTTTGTTTGATGCATTTCTGGATCACGTTTTTTCTTTTTATTCTTGGTTGAAGTTGGCGCAGAGATAATAGTGGCATCTACAATCGTACCTTCACGCAGTACCATGCCATTCTCAGCAAGATGCTTGTTGATTTCATCAAAAAGAGCTGCACCTAGCTGATTGAGCTCCAGTAAGTGGCGAAAGTTAAGAATCGTTGTTTCATCGGGAATTGGGCCGCTCAAAGTCAATCCAGCAAAACTACGCATGGATTCAATTTCATACAGTGCATCCTCCATAGCGGGATCACTGAGATTATAAAATAGCTGCATGCAATGAATACGGAGCATGACACTCAATGGATATGGCTGTCGGCCACGTTTGCCTTGTGGATAGCAAGGAGTGATCTGAGCTTCTAGTCGCTGCCATGGGATGAGGGCTTCCATTTGAGAAAGAAACTTCTCTCGGCGAGTTATACGGCGCTTTAGCTTATATTCTGCTTCGGCAAAGGTGACTTGGTGCATAATTCATCGTAGTCTTGATGGGTAGGTGAATATTACCAATATTGGCTTGGAATTATTCAGAGGTTCCTTAAGTAGTATTTATCTATATAAGAAATTGAGCGCTAGAGAATCTGACCCACCGTTAACTATTCGTACTGCGATTAATGGTGTTTTGTATATTGTAGCAGTAATAGTAATTACAAGTATCATATGGTAATCCTCCTACACAACAAGGGGTTCCAGTCGACACCCAAAGCTACGTACTTTTGAGTGTAAGGTTGCTGCGCTCCCCTTAATACACAGGTGGCGCTTCGCTCCTGGCGAGCCTGAATCCGCCATTATGAGCTAAACCAGCTATGTTTAAGCATGTTCTAAAATTTTTATTTTTAGCGCTTTGTGGCGAATGTATGGCCTCTGCCCACCTAAAAATACTTAAGTAACACGAGTAAATGCTGACTTGCTGTCTATTAAGTTGGAAAAATAGATTCTGGAAGTGTTAATACTTTTCTATATCAGCTTGAGTTTGCTAACAAACTCGAAAGTTGCTTAGCGGGACGGGTTCAAACCTTTCTATTGCTTGATAAAAAGAAAATTTCAAGCTCTTCTATGGATTATAAAGTCGGCAGTGAGCAACCCAGTGTTTTACTTCATATGCCCGCATCGGGTTATTATACGGCGATAACTATCCAGTATTGCTGCTCAGAGGGAGTATCCCCCAGCTGTAAACAATCACTCTCAATCAGTTCGGTCATTGGGGTTACATCGCAGTGAGAGGCCCTCATAGCAAATGACTATGGTTGCTCGTCAATTTTTTAAGCCATACTTTTATCCCGGTAGGTGTTATTTTTCACGATCGTATTTAGGGGGGGGAGTCTGCTTTCTCCGTGCGCAAATAAACTCTAATTCGAGTCTTTCTGTAGACTCTGCTAATATTCTTTGAGATTGAGAGGCGTCCTTAATGACTTAATGAAATTTATATTGGTGACACTAAAGAATTGGCCTGTAGATCTTACATGAATATCGAGTTATTTATTACCGGTATCAATTCCGATATTGATCAGTTGAGGTTCCATGCGATAAGCTATCTCTACCTTGCTATTTGGGCTTGAGATACACATAACTATCTTAGTTGTGCCTTGCGGATATCTGTCACGTTCGTACTCTTTAATGGTCTATATAAACTAATCGGTTCAGCAATGAACTGTAACTAACAGGGTCTTCGGTGGCCACCGAAGATGGCTCCCAATTTACCCGTTAGCGAAAAGTACTTTCAATATCAGAATCGGGCAAGAACAACCACACAAGGCGCTGTCACCGGCTCCAGCGCGAATGCGTCTCTGTGGGTGAGCTTAGCGTTATGAGGAAACTATGGTAACTCCAATAATTATTCTTTTACTGTTGTCTAGTCCCTTAGGTATCTCTTTTATTTATTCAAAGTTTAGCGGCATGCCTCTGAATGTTAAAAAGTACGCCTATTGGGGATTGGGAATAACCTTCATATTCTTCTGCGTTGGGCACTTTGTTAAAACGGAGGGCATGGTGGAAATGTTACCGTCTTGGGTTCCTTTTCGCCTAGCGATAATCTATCTCACTGGATTGATTGAGCTATTGATAGGTATTGCTCTTTTTGTGCCAAGATATCAACTCCATGCTGCATGGCTTGCTATTGTAGTTTTCATTATTTTCTTTCCTGCAAATATTTATGCGGCATTAAACGGTATTGGTCTTGGCGGGCATCAATGGGGGCCTGTTTATTTGTTATTACGTGCGCCACTGCAAATCATACTAATTGCGTGGGCATATTTTCTGTGTGCGAAAGGTCATAACAATTTAAAGCTGTCGACCACTAATTCAGTCGGCTGATTGGGGTGTTGTGTGTAAGGTCTGCCCAAGCTTTAGTAAATCAAATCAAATCTGACAGACGTGCTAACGCACACATGTGTTTGAATTGTTATATTTTTAAAAGGTCGGATGAAATATAGAGCATTATTTGCGTTAGGTTTTTTTGTTGGGTGTGTAGTTCCGATTTCTTGGTGGGTTGTGATTTTTACTCAACTGAGTGGTTTGATAAAATCAATCATATTGGTTGTCGCTGCTTTGATAATGATAACTTCGATGTTTATTTCAAGTAAGGAAATTGACGAACCGTTTCGATTTAGTAAAATTTACAAAAGCAGATGGAAGCCCAAGCTTAAATGTTTTCAATATTTTGGTGTTTTATCACTAGGAATCAATACTCCTATATTCATGTGGGTTGTTTTTTCAATTATTTGGAGTAAAGCATAACAAATTGCTGAATCCTATGTTCTGCTCGCTTTGTGCTGTAGACCAAAGCAGCTTTACCATGGTGATGGCCTGAGTAAAGCGTTGCGCTTATGAGTAGGTCTATGCTACAACTCAGATATGTGTAATCGAGAGGAATAAAAGATGATGAGTTCTTTGGAAGTGGCAGAGTATTATTTCAAACTCTCAAACGAAAGTAACTTTGATGAAATCACAAAGCTATTTTGTGAAAGCTCCACATTCAGGTCAGGAAAAGGAGATCTATTCTTAGGTGTGAATGACATTATGTCTATGCAGAGGCTTCATCATGGTATGTTTTCAAAGCTTGAGTGGGAAGTATGCAGTGTTACAGAAACCAAACCCGGGATAGTTCATTTCAATTTTAACTTTACAGGTGAAACACATGCTGGAGAAAAAGTAGAGTATTCCGGCTTGGAAGATGTGGTTGTATATGGCGGTAAAATTCAGCACGTTCAAATACAGCGTTTGTGATACCTTGTAGCTCCATATCAGCAAGTGCTGCATGCAGGGGTAAAAATCAGGCAAGGGAAGCCATGTAAGTTAAAACAAGAAGCTTTGAAAAGCTGGCCTAGTTTTGCCCAAAAAATCCTCCAACTTCATAAGTCCGGTGTTTGAGGTGTTAATAAAATGACTAGCCTGCCTATAGTAGGTATCCGGTATCGTTAGGTTTAATTGGAAGTTAATAGAAATTTTTGCGGGGAGATCTTTCACCCGTTAAAGCTGGAGAAGTGTTTAAAGTACTTCTCCAGTTTTTCTTAGGCTGCCAATCAGCATTTCGCAAATTATTAGCTCACAAAGTGATGGTGTTCTGCTAAAGAGTATATGGTTTATGGGTTGATTAGATGGAGCCTAATCAATCCATACCCTGGTATAAACCCGCTTCTGATCCGGAGTATCAATAAATCCATCCCGATCATGTAGGACTTTGGTGTTGTCAACGAAGACCATATCTCCAGAGTTCATGTAGAAGCTTAATGTATTCTCCGCACTGTTTAATTCCTTATCTAGTATATCCAGAGCCTTAAGTACTTCTTTTGATAAAGGCTGGTTCACGCGCTGATGGCCTTTCTCAATCCAGTACCGCATATAACGAATGCTGAGCTTTTCGTTTGAATATTCGAAAATAGGAAAACAGTTCTCAAGTATGCTTTTTATGTTTTTGTCACTGCCTGGAGTAACTAAATCTCTAATATAGTTGTTGTACAGGATCTCTAGTTTTTGTGGAGCGGTTTTTCGCAAGTTTTCATGAACTTGAGCCGCAGAAACGATTTTCGATTTTCCACCTTCAACTGCCGGAGTAAGGCAGCATAATCCAAGTATCTTTGGTTGTACGGTACGTTGTGAGCTATCAGTATGGACGCCAGTGGGTGCATTTGTCTGAGACACAGGAATAGCTTCGCTAGTGTAGTCTTTTCCTGTGTCGAGAATCCCATAAAGCCGGCCATAAGTATCTATAGTATTGCCCATTGCCAGGCTAAGCTTTAGAAATAGTAGGTTAAGCGTTGGCTTGCTTAATGATTCCTCGCCTTGTATCCATGCCACACCACTACCATGCTCTATTTCATTTTTTATCTGGTTGGCAAGTTGGTCGAACTCAGGTGTGGCAACTGATTCTTGGGTCAGATTTTCAATCGGGTTGTTTTGTTGTTTGGCCCAGCTCTCCAAAGCCTCGACCTCAGATTTCCAGTTTGAAGGCCACAGAAACTTCCAGTTGGAAGTTGCGGTCATATCATTAGCAGTCCAGGCTTGAGCTTGAACTACTTCACATGGGGCTAAGTTAGTCATTTACTTGCACCTTAAATAATACGTGTAGTGGATAGCCGGCTAGTGGTGAGAAAAAATCTGGATCTAGGTCGAGGTGCTCTTGAGTCACTGAGAGTTCTTGAACAGTTGGTAGGGATTTAAAACCAGCTTGTGCCAGAGCTTCAAAATAGTGTGAAAAATTTTTATGCACGCATCGCACTGAAACTGGTTTTCCATCTCTGCGCCATATTTTTCCTTCAAATGTTTGATCTATACCATCTAAATAAGTCATGTTGCCGTGTTGAAAGTAGAACGGAGGAACTTCTTCCCTCATGAATGGCAGGCAAGGGTGGGGCACTGTAAAAATAAAGGTACCCCCTTTATTTAGTAGATTCTTGACCTTGCTTATCACTTTTGTCATTTCTTCTATGGTTAGATAGTTGAAAAGAAATACAGCGATAGCATGGTCAAATTTATCTCTAGGGAATTCTGTAAATGTAACCGCATTTCCAACTGCATATTCTGCTTTCGTCAAGTTTCCAGCAGAAGCCGTTTTCTTTGCCTGGGAAATCATCTCTGAAGAAGAGTCAACTCCAAAGATTGAACCTGCTCCCTTATCAAGTAGCATCCTGGATACATAGCCTTCACCGCAGCCCATATCCAATATGTTTTTCCCGGAGATATCTCCGATTGCTTCCAAAACTTTGGGGCGAGCGGTGAAATCACTGAGTAGGATTTTCTCAGAGCGGTTCCAGCTGTGAGCTTGTTTGTTATAGATGGTTTCAGTTGATAGTGGTAAGTTCATCCCGAACTGCTCCTTCAATTTTAGGGATAAAGTATGCTATGCAGTGGTGTGTGTATTGGTGTTTACTACATGGCTGGTGAAATTTTAGGTATCTGCGGCTTTAATTATTTAAGTTTAATTGCTGTTTTGATAAGGCTAGCATTTTAAATATATAAAATTAGTCGTTACCAGGAAGTCCATTTGGTAGTTTTTTGTATTCTGCAGCTTATTTTGGGTGGGCATGCTGGCAGTTTTTTATTGTTTGGTTTTGTTGCTTAGTTGAGTATGCAAAGCTGGAGGAGGAGCGTCAAGGTCTTTTCTTTGAGATGGAATATTCATAATTCACATTTTATTTATATTTTTCATGCAGGCTCAGGTTAGCAGTACTTTTGTTTTTAGAGTTGATATATGTCAAATAAAACTTATTTTTTGGGGTTGAATTTAATGGATTAAATTCGCTTTAGGATGCTGTTTAGATAGGGGGTAATGTAATCAGGAGTATGTTTTAGCTTGTTGTATTCAATTCTCTTAGGTTGGATTAATGTGCTTGATTAGCGGCGCCTCTAGTTCCCCATATTCTTGGCGCCTCGATTCTTAGGTTAATTTTTTAGAATATCTCTTCCTTAGCTAATCTGATGTTGTTGTGGTTTTGATCCTGTTGGCGTCTAGGCATCTTGTTAAGCGTGATTTGATATGAGAGCAACCGCGATTGATTCTGTCGTTTTTTGCGATATTTTTAGTACTTCAGCAATGCGGAAGATTTTCTCGGATGAACAGCGTGTTCAGCGCTATCTCGATGTTGAAGCGGCGCTGGCTAAAGTACAGGCCCGGTTAAAAATAATCCCTGCAGAGGCTGCAGAGGACATTACTCAACACTGTGATGCCAAGCAGATAGATTTTGTAAAGCTCAAGGAGCAAACGGAGCTGATTGGTTACCCGGTGCTGGGTGTTGTAGAGCAGCTAGTGTCACTGTGTAGTAGAGATTTAGGTCAGTGGTGTCATTGGGGGGCTACTACTCAAGATATTACGGATACGGCAACCGTCTTACAGATTAGGGCGGCGCTTGAAATTGTTGAGACGGAGGTCAATGGGATAGCAGATGCTTTAGCGAGCCTGGCCAAGCGTTTCAGGGATACGCCTATGGTTGGGCGTAGCAATCTTCAACAAGCGGTACCTATAACGTTCGGCTACAAGGCGGCTGTTTGGTTGGCTGGTATTCATCGCCATCAATCGCGCTTAAAAGAGATAAAGTCTCGGGCGTTTGTAGGGGAATTTGGTGGTGCGGCGGGTAATCTTTCTTCCCTGGGGCATCAGGGGCTAGAAGTTCAAAGAGGAATTATGCAGGAACTCGATCTCGGAGTCCCTTGTATCGCCTGGCATACGATGAGAGATCGTGTTACCGAAGTGGCTTGTCTATTGGGGCTGATTACTGGCACCTTGGGAAAAATAGCCCTCGATATAAAACTAATGGCACAGACAGAAGTCGGGGAGGTGGCGGAGCCTCTTATATCTGGCCGGGGAGCGTCTAGTACAATGCCCCAAAAGCACAACCCTCTATCAGCAGTTCTTATCAGCGGTACTGTCCCAGTGGTTAGACAGCAGGTTGCCTCTTTGCTGGAAGCGATGGTTGAAGACCATGAGCGGGCTACGGGCCCGTGGGAGATAGAGTGGATTGTTCTGCCGGAAATATTCTGCCTTACCGCATCGATATTATCCCAGGCACGTTTTGCGCTAGAAGGACTTCAGGTATTTCCAGAAAAAATGATGCGAAACTTGGAAATGACAGGAGGTTTAGTGCTCTCTGAGGCTGTAATGATGGGACTGGGACCGAAACTGGGGCGTGAGAATGCCCACGATTTGGTTTACCAGATTTGCTGCCAGGCAATGGAGACGGGTCGTCCTTTTTCTGACTTGTTAAAGGAAGATAAACAGGTGTCGGGGGCTCTCTCTGATGCGGAGTTAGATCAACTTCTTGACCCTCATAACTATCTTGGATCATGCGGGGAGATGGTTGATGCAACGCTTGCTGGAAATGAGCGCTGACTCAGTAACCTGCCGTTTCCCAATTGTCAGTGCTAGCTGCTGTGGATTGATTCTTGTGTCCGCTGCTCTTAATGCAAACTCTCTAAGATTAGAGTCTAAACATTTATCTTGGCTGGTTGTTATTTTTTCAGTCAACTATTTTATTTTTAAATAGATACCTGAAGAAAATGTAGGTTATTTATTTAAAGATAGGGATTCTATAGCTGGAAGAAACTTAAAAATTAACACAATCAAGAATCGATGCTTATTACTTGTGGTGTAACATATACAGTAATTTATTCGGTTCATGTTGTATTTAAGTGGTGATCTGAAGGGGGGGATGATGGGCAGGTTTAAACTGGCATTGGCACAGTTGCCGTCAGTGAAAGGAAATATAGGACGCAATATTGAGTCACATATCCATGCTGTAAAAGTCGCAGTAAGGAAAAAGGCCTCTATTGTGGTGTTTCCTGAACTTTCTTTAACTGGTTATGAGCCGGATCTGGCTGAACAATTAGCGCTTAAGATCGACGCTCCACAGTTAAGCCCTCTAGCGGAGGTGGTAGCTGACAGTGGTGTTTGGCTAGTTGCGGGTGCGCCTATTCGCCAGAAGAATGGTATTGCGATCGGTTCGCTCGTATTTTCTCCTCAGGGTGAGATTTCTGTTTATTTGAAAATACATTTGCACCCAGGAGAAGAAAAGTGGTTCGTTCCCGGATCTGAATATCTATCACTGAACATCGAAGGTGAGACCGTAGCTCTGGCTATTTGTGCAGATGTTTGTAACCCAGGTCATGTTGCCACCTATGAAAAGCAGGGGGCTTCAGTTTATGTGGCGGGGGTATTGATTACTCCGACGGGATACCCGGAAGATAGTCAACAGTTGGCAAACTATGCTTTAGAGCACAATTTACTGGTGGCTATTGCGAACTTTAATCAGCCGACAGGTGGTTATTCCACAGCCGGCTGTAGTGCAGCTTGGGGCCCCGAAGGTGAGATTGTCAGCGCGAGTGATACAGCCAGCCAACTAGTTTGCGTTGAGCGCGATGATGAAGGGTGGTGTTCGGAGATTGTATCTCTTTAATTGTGCAGCTCTATAAATGGTAGTTGCCAATAGCTCCCTTCATTTACTCGCTTCCAGCTCCGCTACTAAAGCTGTCACCAATCCGGCTGCGGGCAGGGCTCGTGCGAGAGGGGCTCCTTGTCCGGCCCATTGAACGGCATATTCGTCATTGCCCGCTTTTGTAGCTGCCTGAGCCAGGGCTTTGCCCGCGGAGTAAGCGATCGGGTAATCCGGCAGAGGGGGAGCGCCCTTACTTAGTGCTTTATAGAATTGGTTGCTGATACCGCGAGCGGGGCGCCCGGAAATATTGGCGGTAATCTCTGTGTGCTGTGCGCGCTCACTTTGCAAGGCGCTGCGGTAGCTGTCGGAGGCCGCAGATTCCGGACAGAGGACAAATGCGGTTCCCATTTGCACGGCGCTGGCTCCGAGAGATAGTGCAGCGCGAATGCCAGCGCCATCCATAATGCCACCCGCAGCAACGATTGGTAAGCTGCTGTGGCAACACAGCAATCGCACCAAGGCCAGAGTTCCAATTTCCTGGTCGCTCTCTGGGTGGAAGCCCCCCCTATGCCCACCAGCTTCAATACCTTGGGCAATTAAAACATCGATACCAGCATCCTCAGCCAGTTTGGCTTCTTGAGGGGAGGTTGCCGTGGCCATCAAGATAATCCCTGCACCTTTTAGTGCGGCGATAAACTCCTCTGACGGTAGGCCAAAGTGGAAGCTGACAACCGGTGGCTTTTGCTCGAGCAAAACTTCCAGCATGGCCTTATTGTCGATAAATGTTGAGTAGGGTTCATTGATCAACTTGGGAACCGGTGTATCGAAGGCGGCAAAATGTGGGGCGAGATGGGAAAGCCAGGCTTGCTCCCGTTGGGGATCTTTTGTCGGGGGTTGGTGGCAAAAGAGGTTTACATTAAAGGGGTGCTCGGTCTGGTCGTGAGTACAACGAATTTCATCTGCGGCTTTTTCTACTGAGCAGGCGCCGAGCCCAAGTGAGCCGAGTCCTCCTGCATTGGATACAGCGGCGGCGAGAGCGGGTGTGGATACCCCGGCCATGGGTGCTGCAAAGATGGGATGGGAAATTCCGAGTTTTTCGAGTAATGGATTCATGGCCCTGCCTTTGAATTGCGCTCCCCTTCTGGGCCACCTTAGTGCAGATTGAGCGAGGTAGCTATACCTCACAGGCGTTAGTGCTGCAAAAGTTTTTGGGGAGCGCGAACAGCAATCCTAGGTGGATTGCTTACAGATGTAGGTTGAAACCGATGTATGGTCCTTTGATTTCAATATCGCTCTGCAAGTCGTCGAGCTCTTCCAGATCGAGAGTCATTACGCGGTAACCAGCTTCGATAGCAAAGTCGACAGCTGGTACAAAATCCCAGCGCACTTTAGCTGTCAGGTCGGTATGGGTATCGCCACGGTAGGCCGTTGCATTGCCTTGGGCAATTACAGACCAGCCGGTAAATGGAAGATCAAAGCGCGCCATGCCGTAGGCCATAGGCAGGTAGCCCGTGAGGTCAACAGTCTCTGCCTGGGTATCGCTCACTGCAGTAAATTCACCGTCATACATACGCGCGGTCAAACCGAGATCCAGATTTACCCAGTTGTCCAAAATTTCGTAGTAAAGAGTGGCGTCGGTATGGCTGAGGTTCAGATCTGTGCGGATTTCTGAATTGGCAGTGAAGGTTTCATCATCAAAAGTAACGGAGGTGGCCAGGGTATCGTCACCGTCGGTATCGATATTGCTGTGGGCCAGAAGCACATTGGGCACCAGGGGAATGGGGTGTTCCAGGGCAACCTGCAGGAAGGTAATGTTATCTTCCGAGAGGGACAGGTTATCCAGCTTGTATTCGTCGGTACCGATATTACCGCTATAGCCTGGCAGCCATGCGCCGGCAGTAGCATCAAGGCCGAGGATAGTATCTGCGCTTGCGGTGCCGCAGGCGAGGAGGGTACTCAAGGCAAGTGCGGATTTCTTCATTGACTTCACTCCGTGATGAATTTGTCGCGGAGTTTACAGATAAATTTTTCCCGTGCCGTGGCTAAGTTGCACATTTTTACAAATCTTTAACGTTTTGCACTGGTAAAAATGGTGCGTTTGGGTATTGCCTGTTAGTAAATTGGTCGCTTTTTTCCTGCCTCACTAAATAGCTGCTTCGAACAACATCTGTTGTAGCGCGCTGGCGGGATTGCTCAGTGTTCGGCCCCGGTGACTGATTACGCCAAGGTTTCGCAGTACTTGCAGCTTTTTGACTGGCAGCACTGCCAGGCTGCTGTCCACCAGTGTGTGGGGCAGAACACTCCAGCCGAGACCGACACAGGCCATCATCTTAATGGTTTCCAGATAGTTGGTTGCCAGCTTCGCGGTGAGTTTTAACCCCTGGGCATCAAACTCTCTTTTGATCAGGCGCCCGGTATAGGTATTCATATCCGGCAGTATGGCTGGATAGTTGGCGAGGTCGGTGAGTTCCAGTTCCGGCAATTTTGCCAGGGGGTGGTCCGGGGCCGCCACCACAACACAGGGGTCGGGCCAGATCACTTCGGCATTCAGGTGCGGATACTCCTTAAGTGCCAGGGTGACCACGGCCAATTCATATTTGGCGGCCATCAGGGCTTCGTAAGCTTGTTCCGAGTCGACAAAATCGATGTCCAAGGCAACCTGTGGGTAGCGGAAACTGAACTCTTTCAGCACTGGAGGTAGATGATGTAGACCCACGTGATGGCTGGTGGCGATACGCAAGCTGCCGCTGACCGAGTTGCTCAATGCGCGCAATTCCCGCTCGGTGTCGCTGATCTCATTGAGTATATGGCGGGCGCGGGGCAGCAGGGCGCGGCCGGCATCGGTGAGCTGCAATCGTCGTCCAATACGATCGAACAGCGGGGAGCCCAGTTGCTGTTCCAGGGCAGCCAGGCGCTTACTCATGGCGGGCTGGGTCAGGTGTAGCAGCTCGGCGCCTTCGGATACCGAGCCCTGTTCGGCGATTGCCAGAAATGCCCGCAGCCACTGTAGTTCCAAGCTGTTTCCCCTGAAGTGGTTTGTCGATAAAGGCCCCGATTGAGCCCCTGTGTAAATGGCCGAGACGCCAGAAGATGGATCTTACCCCAGTTTGGCTTTCGAATTCCATTTAGGAATACTTTAGATAATAAATATAAATTGGTGTTATTTGGTGGGTCTGGGTAGACTCAGGCTCTTAACTAATGAGAGGAATGGCTGTGGCAGGGCAAACACTCTACGACAAACTCTGGCAGGACCACCTGATCAAGAACTGTGATGATGGCTCCTCACTTATCTATATCGACCGCCACCTGATTCACGAGGTGACCTCCCCCCAGGCGTTTGAAGGCCTGCGTCTGGCTGGTCGCAAACCTTGGCGCAAGGATTCGCTAGTCGCCACTCCCGACCACAATGTGCCTTCCGAGGCGGCCGAGCGCGCCGCTGGCGTCAGTGGTATTCGTGATGATATCTCCCGAATCCAGGTACAGACCCTGGATGAAAACTGCCGTGACTTTGATGTAGTCCAGTTCGGCATCAATGAGCCGGGGCAGGGTATTGTGCATGTGATCGGGCCTGAGACAGGTGCGACACTGCCGGGTATGACGGTGGTTTGTGGCGACTCACATACCTCCACTCACGGGGCGCTCGGCGCCTTGGCCCACGGTATTGGCACTTCTGAGGTGGAGCACGTGATGGCTACCCAGTGCCTTACCCAGAAGAAAATGAAGAATATGCTGGTTCGCGTCGACGGCCAGCTGCGCCCAGGTGTCACGGCAAAAGATGTGGTGCTGGCGATCATTGGCAAAATCGGTACTGCTGGCGGTACCGGTTACGCGATCGAGTTTGGCGGCGAAGTGATCCGCAACATGTCCATGGAAGGCCGTATGACCGTGTGCAATATGGCCATTGAAGGCGGTGCTCGCGCGGGGATGGTGGCGGTAGACCAGATCACTCTCGATTACGTGAAAGGCAAGCCCTACGCGCCGAGAGACGAAATGTGGGATCGCGCAGTTGAGGCTTGGAGCCACTTGCACTCCGATGACGATGCGGTATTCGACGAAGTCGTGGTATTGGTCGGTGAGGATATTGAGCCGCAGGTCAGCTGGGGCACTTCCCCTGAGATGGTGGCGCCGATCAGCGCCCAGGTGCCTACTCCCAGTGACGAGAGCGATGCCACCAAGCGTACGGGCATGGAGCGAGCGCTGGAATATATGGGGTTGAACGCCGGGCAGAATATCAGTGATATCAAACTGGATCGCGTATTTATCGGCTCCTGCACCAACTCCCGGATTGAAGATCTTCGCGCAGCAGCAGAAGTTGCCAAGGGCCGTTACAAGGCGGATAGCGTCAAGCAGGTGCTGATTGTTCCGGGCTCCCAGGCCGTAAAAGCCCAGGCTGAGCGCGAGGGGTTACACGAGATTTTTGTTGAAGCCGGTTTTGAGTGGCGCGAACCGTCCTGTTCCATGTGTCTGGCGATGAATGCGGACAAGCTGGGGGCGGGAGAGCACTGTGCTTCCACCTCCAACCGCAACTTTGAAGGGCGCCAGGGTTACGGTGGCCGCACGCATCTGGTGAGTCCCAGTATGGCGGCAGCGGCTGCAATTGCCGGCCACTTTGTCGATGTGCGAGAGATGGCACCGGTACAGCTGGAAGAGGAGATGGTTTGATGAAAGCGTTTACCCAGCACGAAGGTCTCGTGGTACCGATGGATCGGGCCAATGTGGATACCGACCTGATCATCCCCAAGCAGTTTTTGAAATCTATTAAGCGCTCTGGCTTTGGCCCGAACCTGTTTGATGAGTTGCGCTATCTGGATGAGGGGGTTCCCGGGCAGGACTGTTCTGGCCGTCCGCTCAATCTGGACTTTCCCCTTAATTTCCCCCGCTACCAGGGTGGTTCAGTGCTGATTGCACGGGAGAATTTTGGCTGCGGTTCCAGCCGTGAGCACGCGCCCTGGGCACTGGAAGATCACGGCTTCCGCGCAATTATCGCGCCCAGCTTTGCCGATATCTTTTTCAATAACTGTTTTAAAAATGGTCTTTTGCCAATTGTCCTGGCGGAAGATGTAGTGCACCAGTTGTTTGAAGAAACACACGGGCAGGAGGGTTATGCGCTCACCATCGACCTGGAACAGCAGCATGTGCGCAAGCCCTGTGGCGAGCTGATTCCATTTGAAGTGGATGCCTTCTACAAGCACTGTTTGCTAAATGGTCTCGATCATATCGGTCTGACCCTGGAGCACGCCGACGATATTCGCGCTTATGAGCAGGCGCGCCGAGAGAAAGCCCCCTGGCTTTTTGATGCGGTTCAATAATTAAAGGAAATTCCTGTGACGAAAAAAGTAATGATTCTGCCCGGTGACGGCATTGGTCCGGAAATTGTTGAACAGGCCATGGCGGTGCTGGAAGTTGCATCGGGAAAATTCAATCTGGGGCTCAGCTTTGAGCAGGGCCTGATAGGTGGCTCATCTATCGATACCCACGGTGAGCCTCTGACTGACGAAACTCTGAAGGCGGCGGGTGATTGCGATGCGGTGCTGCTCGGCGCGGTAGGCGGCCCTCAGTGGGATACCCTGGAGCGGGAAATTCGCCCGGAAAAAGGCCTGTTAAAAATTCGCAGCGGCCTGGGCCTCTACGCGAATCTGCGCCCGGCGATTCTCTACCCGCAACTGGCCGATGCTTCTTCGCTAAAGCCTGAAGTGGTCGCTGGCTTGGATATTCTGATTGTGCGCGAGTTAACCGGCGGTATTTACTTTGGTGAGCCGCGCGGTATCAAGACCCTGGAAAATGGCGAGCGCCAGGGCTTTAACACCTACGTGTACAGCGAATCAGAAATTGAACGCATTGCCCGCTCTGCCTTTGAGGCGGCACAAAAGCGCAATGGCAAACTCTGTTCTGTCGACAAAGCCAATGTACTGGAAGTGACAGTGCTCTGGCGCGAGGTGTTGGATCGTCTGGCTCCGGAATACCCCGATGTAGAGCTGTCCCATATGTACGTGGACAACGCGGCGATGCAATTGGTGCGGGCGCCCAAGCAGTTTGATGTGATGGTAACTGGCAATATGTTTGGCGATATCCTCTCCGATGCTGCCGCCATGCTTACCGGTTCCATTGGTATGTTGCCCTCCGCCTCCTTGAACGAAAGCGGTTTTGGTCTTTACGAGCCGTGCCATGGCTCCGCTCCGGATATTGCAGGCCAGGGTATCGCCAACCCGCTGGCGACTATTTTGTCTGCTGCCATGATGTTGCGTTATTCCCTCGATATGAACGAGGCGGCAGATGCGATTGAAGCAGCAGTGAGCAAGGTGTTGGAGCAGGGTTTGCGCACTGCCGATATTTATACCGACGGCTGCCAGAAAGTCTCTACCGCAGAGATGGGCGCTGCCGTTGTAGCCGCACTTTAAGTTTCGATTCCACTATCGCGCCGCTTTCCCGGCGGCGCACTTTGACCACCTCACATACAGGACACCGCAATGCAAAAAATAGGTTTTATCGGCTGGCGCGGCATGGTCGGCTCGGTATTACTGGAGCGCATGCGAGCAGAGGACGACTTTGCCCATATCGCCGAACCGGTTTTTTTCTCAACTTCCAACGCCGGAGGCACGGCGCCGGACATCGGCAGGCCCCTGCCGCCACTGGGCGATGCTTACGATATTGATGCACTGAGCCAGCTGGATGCGATTGTCAGCTGTCAGGGTGGTGATTACACCAAGGAAGTTTTTACCCGCTTGCGCGAGGCCGGTTGGCAGGGTTACTGGATTGATGCGGCTTCCAGCCTGCGAATGCAGGATGATGCTGTGATTGTGCTGGACCCGGTTAATCGCGATGTGATTGATCGCGCGATTGATGCCGGACAGAAAAGCTTTATCGGTGGCAACTGCACCGTGAGCCTGATGTTGATGGCTCTGGGTGGACTGTTTAAGGCGGGCATGGTCGAGTGGGTTACCGCCATGACTTACCAGGCGGCCAGCGGTGCCGGTGCGCGCAATATGCGCGAGTTGATTGCGCAGATGGGTGCGCTGCGCGATGGTGTGGCAACAGAGCTGGCCGACCCCGCCAGCGCCATTCTGGAGATTGATCGCAAAGTAGCAGCAGATATGCGCTCAGCAGAATTCCCCACTGCAGAATTTGGCGCGCCACTGGCGGGCAGTTTGCTGCCCTGGATCGATACTCAATTGGAGAGTGGCCAGAGCCGCGAAGAGTGGAAGGCGCAAGTTGAAGCAAACAAGATTTTACAGACCGAAACCCCGATTCCTGTGGACGGCACTTGCGTACGTATCGGTGCCATGCGCTGTCACAGCCAGGCTTTCACCATAAAATTGAAAAAAGATTTGCCACTTGCCGACATTGAACAATTGTTAAATGGTGCCAACGACTGGGTAAATGTGGTGCCCAATGAGCGTGAGGCTACGGTGCAGAACCTGACGCCAACAGCAGTTACCGGAAAGTTGGATATTCCTGTTGGTCGACTGCGTAAATTGAGCGTTGGTCCAGAGTACTTAAACGCCTTTACTGTAGGGGATCAGCTGCTTTGGGGCGCCGCAGAACCCCTGCGCAGAATCCTGCTGATTTTACTCGGCAAACTGTAACTGGTACGAACCTGAGTAAGTCCTCTACTAAGAGTGGAAATAGGCCACTTTAGTGGAGGACTTTTTGCCAAGCTGTGAACTTCTTCGCGTAAAAAACGGCTACTGTTTGTCATAGCGCCTTTTTCGAATTTTCCCCACGGGTATAATCGCCCCTCATTTTTCCCTTTCCAATTCAATGAAGTGATTTGCCATGTCTGAAGCCACCCGCGAACTGGTCATTGTCGGTGTTGATAACGCCGCCTTTGGTCCCCTGCTGGAAGTACTCGAAGAGCGTGAAGTAATTTCCGCCGAGCAGCTGAGTTTGCTGGAGACTGACGAACGGGAAGTAGACCCCCAGGTATTTGCCAATCGCAATATTCCGGTGGAGTCCCTGGAGAAATTTACATTTAACGATAAGCAGGTCGTGATTCTGCTGAGCGCCGGCGAAGCCGTTGAAGCAGCCATGGCTGCCGCAGAACAAAATGGCGCCTGGATTGTAGACGTGGCCAACAACACCCGTGGCGATGAAAGTGTTGCCCTGGTACACCCAATGTTTAACAGCGGTGAACTCGCTTCTGCCGAGCGCCGCGTTGTTGCGCTGCCCAGTGCCGGCGCCTCCATGGTGGCGGAAGCCCTGGCGCCCCTGAAAGATAAACTGCAAGCGGTAGAGGTACAGCTCAATCAGCCGGTGTCTGCTCTGGGCAAGGCCGCAATTGATGCAATGGCGGCACAAACCGCGCGGATGTTTAGTGGCCAGGACGCAGAAATTGATCCTGAGATTGGCCACCGATTGGCGTTTAACCAGCTCAGTGCCTGCGAGGCTCTGCTCGCCAGTGGCCACACCCTCAGTGAGCTGACTTTGGTTCACGACCTGCGCCGCTTATTTGGAGACGCGGTAGCAGTCGATGCCAGCATCAATACGGTCTCTGTTTTCCACGGTCAGCTAGCTAATTTGGGCGTCGCTTTATCTGAAGATGTCGATCTGGAAAAAGTGCGTGCGCTGCTGGCAAATGGCGCTGGCCTCAAAATGGCGGAGCAGCCCTCGGCAGAAAGTGCGGTGGGCAGTGACGTGACAATCATCGGCCGCTTGCGCCAAAGTCTACTCAACAAGCGACAGTTAAATCTTTGTGCGGTGTCTGACAACCTGCGTAAAGATGTAGCAATAAACTGTGCACAAATTGCCCACTTGTTGCTAAAAAACTACTGATATTTAATACTTAGCGGCCATAGTGAAGGTGTAATCTTAACTTTGGCCTGGCTGAGGCTGGCGAAAAATTCGCCATAGTTGGCGGCTGCCTAAACGGCGGCTAATTAGTTGAACGATTACCGTTCAGTAATGGGGATATTCTGAAGGCGCGCTTTTCGGAAACCCTGGGAAGGTTCTAACAATAAAGGGAATCGGATATGCGTGTGCGTAAGTTGGCACTTGCAGTTGGTCTAGTCGGTGCACTGGGAAGCAACGCGGCTCTGGCGCTTGGACTAGGTGAGATCAAGCTCAACTCGACCCTTAACCAGCCTCTCGATGCGGAAATCGGACTGCTGCAGACTCGCGGTTTGGAAGATACCGAAATTAGGGTTCGCCTCGCAGGTCCTGAAGAATTCGAACGCGCTGGTGTCGAGCGCTCTTACCTCCTTACTTCTTTAAGTTTTGAAGTGGACTACTCTGGTGGCAAGCCGGTTATCCGCATTTCCAGTCGCGACGCCATTCGCGAACCTTTTTTGAATTTCCTGGTTGAGACTCGCTGGCCCAGTGGCCGTCTACTGCGCGAATATACGCTGCTGATGGACCTGCCGGCGTTTTCCCCAACGGCTGCGCAACAACCCGTGCGCGCAGCTGAGCGCGAGCGGCAGCAAGTGCGTCGCACTACCCCAGTTCAGCAGCCCCAGCCTCGCACAACACCGGCCCCGGCTGCTCGTCAGGCACCGGCCGAACCAGCCCCAACTGAAAGGGCTGCCCCAGAAACTCGCGAGCCCGCTCGTCCGCAGCCACGTTATACGACTACAGACACCAACGAAAGCAATAGCCAGGTATATGGCCCGGTAAGCTCCTCCGATACATTGTGGGAAATCGCGCTGCAAAATCGCGCTAGTCGTGAGTTCTCTGTTCAGCAGACCATGCTGGCGATTCAAAGGCTGAATCCAGAAGCCTTTATTAATGACAATATCAACCTGTTGAAGAAAGGTGCCGTACTGCGCCTGCCTAACTCCGAGGATTTGCGCACTCTGACTATGACGGAGGCGATTTCTGAGGTGGCTCAACAGAATGACTCCTGGCGCCAGCGCTCCGAAGTGGAAGTGGCTACTGGCGCACCGCTGGATGCCCGTGCGGTTGAGGAGGAGTCCTATGTCAGCGAAACGGTTGAAGGGCGCGTTAGCCTGGCTGCACCGGGGGACAATGAGTCCGTTACTTCCGGTTCTGGAGTCGGCACTGATGACAGTGAGGCGCTGGAAGGCGATCTCACAGTAGCTGAGGAAGAGCTGGATAAGTCCAAGCTCGAAAACACTGAATTGCGTGAACGTATCGCCGAGCTCGACGAGCAGATCGATACCATGGATACGCTGATTGATGTTTCCAATGAGGAACTGGCTGCGGTGCAGGCCGCCGCGGAGCAGTCAGACGTGTTGCTCGACCCCACTGAGGCGGATGACGTTGAAGTAGAGTCTTTAGATGACAGCCTGACTGTTGAAGACAGCGAAGAGTTTGATGTTGCTGCTGATACGGAAGAAGAAACTGTTGAAGCCGAACCAGCTCCAGCAGAGACGCGTAACCGTGTAGTTGAAGTTCAAACCAAGCCCAAGCCAACCTTTATGGAGCAGCTGGCCGATAACGGAATGCTGATTGGCTTGGGTGGTGCGGGTCTGCTGGCCGCTATATTTGGCCTGTTCACCTGGCGTCGCCGCAAGGCTGAACAAGAGGCGCAGCAGGAACTTGAACAGCAGATGGCTATGGAACAAGAGCCGCTGGATATTCCTGAGGATATTGCCGAACCCGATGAAACTCTCGCTGCAGTTGAGAGCATGGAGGCAGACGATACCTTCGATTTGGGCGATCTCAGCGATGTGGGCACTGATGACCCAATTTCTGAAGCGGAGATTCACCTGTCCCTGGGACAGTATGAGGAAGCGGAAAGCAAGCTGCTGCTGGGCCTGGAAAAGGACCCGCAGGTAGTCGATGCGCGTCTGATGTTGATGGAGGTTTACGCCCACAACCAAGACGTTGAAAAGTTTGACGATCACTACCGCCAGCTGCTTAGCATCAGCGACGGTCCTGCTGCCGATCGCGCCGCCCGCCTGCGTGAATCCATTGCTGGTGCACCGGATTTTGAAGCCCCAGCTATGGGTCTTTCCAATGAGTCCTTCGAAGCGGCGCAGCTCGACGATATCGGCGCGGCCCTGGACGATGACTTCACCAGCGCCGAGCCGGGACTGGTTGGTAGCGGTGACGCGCTGGAGCCCGATACCTCTCTCCTCGATGACCTGACTATGGATCTGTCATTGGATGAGAAAAGCTCTGATTCTGAGCAAGAGCTGTCCCTGGACCTGGAGTTGGATAGCAGCTTTGAAGAGCCGTTGCAGGCGAGCGCAGATCAAAGTGAGTCGCTGGATACCGAGTTCAATCTGGATGATTTGGACCTGGACAGTGCTCTCGACGGAGACAGCCAGGAAGTTACGGCTGAGGTATCGGAACCAGAAGTTGAAAACGACTTAAATCTTGATGAACTTGATTTGGGTGAGTTGGACCTGGGTGATCTGGGCTCAAGTAATCAAGAGCCCGCTTTGATTGAAGACGATTTGGGGCTTGAGCTTTCTGATAACACAGAAGAGAGTGTCGATGCTCCAATAGAATTCGATACCTCTGAGTTGGATCTGGATTCCCTCGACCTGGAGCCGGCGGCAGAAGAAAACTCTGAGGCCTCAGTTGAGGCCCAGCTGGAAGAAAAGGCAACTACCAGCGGTGGTTCCGTTCCGGGCCTGGATTTTGAGCTGGATCTTTCCATGATGGAGGAAGAGATTCAGCCCCAGAAAGAAGAAGAGACTTCGGTTGAGCTGGATACGGCCTTTGAATTGGATGATGCTCTGGAGCTGGATTCCGTTGACAGCGGTTTGAGCGAGGAAATCTCCCTGACAGAAGGAGTCTCCTCTCCCCAGGAGTCTGCAGAAGAGTTATCTATGGATGACTTCTCTGAGGGTGATCTGGAGATGATCGGCGGCGACTTGGATTCCGATCTGGATCTCGACGGTATCGACCTGGAAGATATTGCTGCGGATCTCAACGCAACTGAGCAGCCCTCGGCAGAGGTAGCCGCGGCCAGCAGTGAGCCGGCAGCAGATTTATCCCTCGATGCTGATCTGGATACTCTCGATGCGACAGGTATGGAACTGGCCGGGGCTAGCGATCTGGACTTCAATGCGGATGCAATCGAAGAGGAGTTCTCCCTGGAGGATGAGCTGGCTCTCATCGATGAATCCACTGAGGGTGATTTGACTCTTGAGCCAGAACCCCTGGTTGAAGCTAAGCCTGAAGCGACAGAGCAGGTTGAGGCGATTGTCGAAAAGCCGTCAGAATCTGACTTTGGTGACCTCGACTTCAACCTGGAAAGCGACCTCAATTCAGAGTTGAGTTTGCTGGAAGGCGGCGATGAGATGGCGACCAAGTTGGAGTTGGCTCAAGCTTATATGGATATGGGTGACGAAGAGGGCGCTAAGGATATCCTCAAAGAGGTAGCCCAGGACGGTGGCGGTGAACACAAAGACCGCGCCGAGGAAATGCTGGAGCGGATGGTGTAAGCTAGCAGCGTATTCCGTTTTTGAAAAAACCTCGCACTGGTTGCGAGGTTTTTTTATTTTTACCGGGAAGTTCCCGGCAGTGATTTTTACCCGGCGCAGTCGCAGCGGGGAGAGCAAGTGGTTTTGGTGATATGAGTCAGGTGACGCAGAGGGAATATATTTACAAGCCAAACGGGGAGGTCCCTGAAGGTGAGGGGCTGCCTGAAGGGCTGCGCCGTATAGCCCTGGGCGTTGAATACTGCGGAGCCAAGCTGCACGGTTTCCAGAAGCAGAAGTCTGCATCGGAGACTGTCCAGGCTCATCTGGAGCGGGCTTTATCCACTATTGCAGCGGAGGATGTGACCCTGGTTTGTGCCGGGCGTACCGATGCGGGCGTTCATGCTACCAACCAGGTCATTCACTTTGATACCCGAGCGCAGCGCCCGGACCGCGCCTGGGTACAGGGAGTTAATACCAAGTTGCCGGATTCCGTGCGGGTGCGCTGGGCTCGGGAAATGCCGGCGCAGTTCCATGCACGTTTTTCCGCTCACGCACGCAGTTATCGCTACCTGATCCACAGCGCACCAACCCGCTCGGCACACAGCGCCGCTGAGGTAACCTGGACCCAGCACTCACTGGACTTGGACGCGATGCGTGAGGGAGCCAGCTACTTGATCGGCCGCCACGACTTCACCAGCTACCGCGCCTCTCAGTGCCAGGCTAAGAGCCCGGTGCGCGAAATTACCCGCCTGGATATTGCTCCAGTGGGTCAGCTGATTGCCTTGGAAATTAGTGCTAACGCATTCCTTCACCATATGGTGCGCAATATCACCGGGGTTTTGATGGCCGTGGGGCGAGGGGAGCGCCCACCAATTTGGGTAAAAGAGGTGCTGGATCAGCGGGACCGCTCCGCCGGCGGCGTGACTGCACCGCCGTTTGGCCTGTATCTCGTTGATGTGCGCTACCCGGATCATTTCCAGCTTCCCCAATGTGAGCCTGGGCCACTGCTGGTGCCACAGCCTTTGGGTGCTTTGCTTTCCAGTTAGACTGCTGAATTTTTCGAGGCTAAAGCAAATCTGGGAGAGGGCGTGCATTTCGCGCCTTCTGACTATCTGCTAGTATCCGTCGTTCCCTCTTTTGATCGGCCAGCCGGCTGAGTCCAGGTTACACGATGCAAGTAAAAATATGCGGCATCACTTGTATAGAAGATGCCCTGATGGCTGTAGATGCGGGTGCCGACGCGTTGGGCCTGGTATTTTATAAGCCGAGCCCGCGCTATATCGATCTTGATATGGCAGCTAAAGTTGCAGCGGCAGTTCCCCCATTTGTCACCCTGACGGGGTTATTTGTCGATGCGGCACAGAGTGAGGTGGACGCTGTACTGGAATCGGTGCCGCTTAACCTGTTGCAATTCCACGGCGATGAAAGCGCCCGTTTCTGCGAACAATTCCGGCGTCCCTATATCAAAGCGTTGCGGATGAAAGATGACCTCGATGTCAAAGCCGCAATGACTGAGCACCCCAAAGCCCGGGGTTTTCTATTGGATGCCTACAGGCCTGGTGTCCCCGGTGGTACCGGAGAGACCTTTGATTGGGACAGGGTTCCCCAAGATAGCAGTCGCCCGATCGTTCTTGCCGGTGGCTTGAATCCCGCGAATGTAACTGCAGCAGTAGAAGCTGCGCGCCCACAGGGGGTGGATGTGAGCGGAGGTGTAGAGCGTCAACCGGGACGCAAGGATCGAGAAAAAGTTTTTGCGTTTGTCAGTGCGGCGAAGAGATAGATTTAGAGGCGGTACCGGAAGTGCCGCCCGCCGGCTTGGCCGGCTTGGCCGGCGCGAGCCAGTAAATACCAGCAGATCGACGCATCTGCGCCAGTATTTTCTGGCGACGTTTGAATAGTTCAAGGAGAACTACGGCTAATAGTATTGAAGCGGCACAAGGAAGTGCCGCCCGCCGGCTTGGCCGGCGCGAGCCAGCAAATACCAGCAGATCGACGTATCTGCGCCAGTATTTTCTGGCGACGTTTGAATAGTTCAGGAAGAACTATTCAAACAATAGGTAAATAGAAAGAAAGTTTTAACCCCACGTGACCCACGGAGTATGAGTGTGAGTAAGCCAGGTGCTATCGATTTTTCCACCTTCCCGGATGCGAGCGGACATTTTGGTCCCTACGGCGGTCGCTTTGTATCGGAGACGCTGATCAGCGCATTGGATGAGCTTCAGGCAATGTATAGCCGCCTGAAAGATGATCCGGATTTTGTCGCTGCCTTTGATCACGATCTGGCGCACTACGTAGGCAGGCCATCGCCGCTGTATCTTGCTGAGCGACTGACTGAGCAGGCGGGCGGTGCGCGAATCTGGCTTAAGAGGGAAGACCTGAACCATACCGGTGCGCACAAGGTAAATAACACGGTGGGCCAGGCACTTCTGGCCAAACACAGCGGTAAGACCCGCGTAATTGCCGAAACCGGCGCTGGTCAACACGGTGTGGCTACGGCAACCGTGGCGGCGCGTCTCGGTTTGCAGTGTACGGTTTATATGGGTGCGGAAGACGTTAAGCGCCAATCCCCCAACGTATACCGTATGAAGCTGCTGGGGGCAGAAGTGGTGCCGGTGGAATCCGGTTCCAAGACCCTAAAGGACGCCATGAATGAAGCCATGCGCGATTGGGTAACCAATGTCGATAATACTTTCTACATTATCGGCACTGTGGCTGGTCCTCACCCTTATCCGCAATTGGTGCGCGACTTCAACTCTATTATCGGCCGTGAAGCCCGTCGCCAGAGTCTGGAGCGCTTTGGCCAGTTGCCCGATGCGCTGGTGGCCTGCGTCGGTGGTGGTTCCAATGCGATCGGCCTGTTCCACCCGTTCCTGAATGACGCTGAAGTGAAAATGTTTGGTGTCGAAGCCGGCGGTGAAGGCCTGGCTTCCGGTAAGCATGCTGCACCACTGAATGATGGTATTCCCGGTGTTCTGCACGGTAACCGCACCTACCTGATGGAAGATGATGACGGCCAGATTATCGAGACTCACTCGGTTTCTGCGGGGCTCGACTACCCGGGGGTTGGCCCTGAGCACTCTTGGCTGAAAGATATCGGCCGGGTGGAATATGTCACCGCCGATGATGATGAAGCCCTGGATGCCTTCCGCCGTCTCACTCGCACTGAGGGCATTTTGCCGGCATTGGAATCCAGCCATGCAGTTGCGTACGCGCTCAAGTTGGCGGCTTCCATGAGTCCTGAGCAGAATGTCCTGGTGAATCTCTCCGGCCGAGGCGATAAGGATATTTTCACCGTTGCCGCTATCGACGGTATCGAGGTGTAGCAATATCACCGCCCGCCTCTGAGGCGGGCAAAATGGGTGAAGATCAAATAATTGAGCTGGCTTTTTGCCAGGAGTAGCTCAGGGAATAAACTGTGACAGAACAAAATAGAATTGATCGCCGCTTTGCCAAGTTGCGCGATGAGGGCCGCAAGGCGCTGGTAACTTATATTGTCGCTGGCGATGGAGGCTTGGACAATACTGTGCCCTTGATGCATCAGTTGGTGGCCAGCGGGGCCGATGTTATTGAACTGGGGGTGCCATTTTCCGACCCCATGGCAGAGGGCCCGGTAATTCAGAAAGGGCATGAGCGCGCACTGGCCAATGGGGCTTCGCTGCGCAAATGTTTGGCATTGGTGAAAGAATTTCGTCAGTCGGATAGTGACACCCCGGTAATCCTGATGGGCTATGCCAACCCTATTCAGCGTATGGGTGAATTGGAGTTTGCTGAAGCGGCGTCCACTGCGGGTGTCGATGGTGCCCTGACCGTAGATCTGCCAGCTGAAGAGTCCGGTTCCCTGAATGCCTTTTTGGCGGAGCGCAACCTGCGCAATATCTTCCTGCTAACGCCTACCACCACTGAAGAGCGTATTCGTGAAATTACCGATGTTGCCAGTGGCTTTGTTTACTATGTATCCCTGAAAGGGGTTACCGGAGCAGGCCACCTGGATTTGGATTCGGTGCGTGACAATCTGGACCATATTCGCCAGTTTACCGATCTGCCCCTGTGTGTTGGCTTCGGTATCAAAGATGGTGCCTCGGCCCGCCAGGTCAGTGCCCATGGCGACGGTGCTGTAGTCGGTAGCGTGCTGGTGTCGGCAGTAGATGCAGCGGCAGACCTGGAAGCCGCTAAAACGGCGGTTGGAGCTATTGTCAGCGAGATGCGCGAAGCCCTGGATCGCTAAAAGCAGCTATAGGTCTAAGCACAAAGCTGGCCAGAAAGCCAAAAATAGCGGCTGATCTGGCCGGGTTTGTTGTTCAGCTTAGTGTTTTAATTCCTAGCCTGAAACCCACTGGTCGGTAAAATGTGCCGGCCCAAAGAAAGCATCCGGATTTGGAAACGAGATGAGCTGGTTAGAAAAAATTGTCCCTGCGGTAATTCGCACAGAGCGTCGCACCGGCAGCAGCAAGGTCCCCGAGGGGGTTTGGAAGAAGTGCGTCAAATGCGATGCGATGCTTTATCGCCCGGAGCTGGAACGCAATCTGGATGTGTGCCCCAAGTGCGATCACCACTTTAGAATCGGCGCCCGTCGCCGCCTGGATATCTTCCTCGACGAGGAAGGTCGTGAAGAGCTGGCCACCGATGTGCAGCCGGTTGATCGCCTGAAGTTTAAAGACGTTAAAAAATATAAAGACCGCTTGGTGCAGGCACAAAAGTCCACTGGTGAGAAGGATGCCCTGATCGCTATGCAGGGCAGCCTGAATGGTGCTCCCCTGGTAGCGGTAGCATTTGAGTTCGCTTTCCACGGTGGCTCCATGGGCTATGTGGTCGGCGAGCGCTTTACCCGTGCCGCTCAGCGTGCCTTGGAGCAACGTATCCCGCTGGTTTGTTTCTCTGCTACCGGTGGTGCCCGGATGCAGGAGGCCCTGATCTCCCTGATGCAGATGGCTAAAACCTCAGCGGTGCTGGAAAAAATGAAGATGGCCGGCGTGCCATATATCTCCATTATGACCGACCCGGTATACGGTGGTGTTTCCGCATCCCTGGCCCTGCTGGGGGATATCAACGCGGCGGAGCCCGGAGCGCGCGCTGGTTTTGCCGGCCCGAATATTATCGAGCAGACCATTCGCCAGAAATTGCCGAAAGGTTTCCAGCGCAGTGAGTTCCTGCTGGAGCACGGCGCAATTGATATGATTATTCCTCGCAAGGAAATGCGCTCTACAGTGTCCCGCATATTGGGTAAACTGACCGGCAACTGATTTCCATTCCCATAGGGTAATGCTGTGATCAGCTTAATTTCCGCTGATTGCAGCCCCCATCATTGATGTTTTCAACTATGCCTTCACTGCAAGATTGGCTCTCCCGCCTGGAGCAGCTGCACCCTTCCGAAATTGAATTAGGTCTTGAGCGCGTCGCGTCTGTGGCCGATGCACTGGGTATCCAGAAACCGGCACCGACAGTGATTACTGTGGCGGGCACCAATGGTAAGGGTTCCTGCGTGGCGACTATGGAGGCGCTGCTGTGTAAGGGAGGGCGCTCCGTAGGCGCTTACAGTTCCCCACACCTTCTGCGCTTTAACGAGAGGGTGCGTATCGGGGGTGAAGAGGTTGCCGATAAAGATCTCGTGCTGGCGTTTGAGGCTATCGAGGTTGCTCGCGGTGAGACCAGTCTGACCTATTTTGAATACACCACCCTGGCGGCGCTCTGGTTATTTCAAAGGGCAGGCGTCGAGTTTGCACTTCTGGAAGTTGGCCTGGGTGGACGCCTGGATGCAGTCAACCTGGTGGATGCGGATCTCGCTATTATCACCAGTGTTGCCATTGATCACGAGGACTGGCTTGGCAGTGACCGGGATATAATCGGCCGTGAAAAAGCCGGTATCCTGCGTGCTGGGGCGCCTTTTGTCTGTGCTGATAGCAACCCCACCCAATCTGTGCTGTCTGCGGCAGAAAAATTGTCTAGTTCCAGTTACTTTATAGGTCAGGATTTCTCTCTCAATTTGGGAGAGGGTAAAAAAGAACTTTACCGTTTTGGTGAGTTGGAACTTGCGATCCCTCCGATCAACTTGCCGCGCCCGAGTATCGCTGCTGGGATTACCGCGCTGGCTCTGCTCAATGTATTGCCCCAGGGTGGGATCGAATCTGCACTGGCTGAAATTGCCCTGCCTGGGCGCTGTCAGCAGGTTCAATGGCAGGGGCGCAACCTGCTGTTGGATGTGGGGCACAATCCGGCAGCGGCCGAACACTTGGCTAAATGGCTTGCAGATCACCCTGTAGATGGTGAGACCCATGTGCTGGTAGCGGCTATGGCCGATAAGGATTTGGTGGGGCTCTTCGCGCCTTTGCGGGATGTGGTGGATGCCTGGCACCCCGCAGAGTTACCGGGTAATAGCCGCGCTGCGAGCGGAGAGACCTTGCTGAAAGGTCTGGCCGCAGCAGGTGTTGAGGCAACGAACGCCGATAGCCGCTGTCCAAGCGTCGCCGATGGTTTACAACAGCTGCTGCCGACCATTGGTCCACAAGACAGGTTGCTTGTATTTGGTTCCTTCTTTACTGTGGCTGAGGTTCTGCAGCAGATGCGAGACGAAGGTAATGGAGAATTGCGAGGGTAAACCCTCCCGCCGAGGGCGATTGAACGACGGATTTAAGCAGCGCATTGTCGGTGCGCTGGTTTTGGCTGCGCTTGCCGTTATTTTCTTGCCCAGCCTGTTGGACCGAGAGGCCGCAGGCAATATCAGTGAAGCCAGCCAGATTCCGGCGGAGCCGGATATACGCCCTATAGAAATTGCCGAGCCGCAACCGGTAGCGGATGCTGTGCCTGCACCGGCGCCCGGTGAGGCTTTCCAGCCGGATTTTCCAGAGAACTTCTCCAACCCGAAGGCTCCAGTAGCTGATGAGGGAGAGGAGCGGTCAGAGGTCGCCAAGAGTGATGAGCAGGAGGAAAAACTGGCCGCGCCGAAGAAGGGAGCCTCGCCACTTGTGGATGCCTATGGCCTGCCTGTGGCCTGGGTGGTTCAAGTGGCTTCCTACCGGGATGAGTCCAATGCGGACAAGCTGCGTTTGCGCCTGATGAACGAGGGCTACAGTGCCTATACTCGGGCAGTGGATACAGACAAGGGTCGCTTGGTGCGGGTCTTTGTTGGGCCAAAGGTCAACAAGGCCGATGCCCATCAGCTGAAAAAAGAACTGGATACCCTTCTGAAAGCCCAGACCTTCGTGCTTCAGTTCAAGGCCTGATCGGGCCTTTGACTTCAGGTTGCCACCATTTCAGCCCGAGGCGGATGGTGGCAACTTGCTGGCAGACTTCCACTTTGCACTTTTATTCGCAATTAACCGATTGCCACTGCGCCAAACGTCCAGGGAAAGCGGTACTACAAGTAATAAATTCCAATCGGTTGGCCTACGGCTTCACGCGCTTAGTCCCTTCAGTTAGAATGCGCGCTCTTCGCGGCAGCAGCCGCCACGCAGGTAGGATTGAATGAATTGGGCTGACTGGATCATTCTGGCTATTGTGGGTATCTCCACGCTTATCGGCCTTAGTCGAGGTTTCATCAAGGAAACCTTGTCTCTGCTTACCTGGATTGCCGCCTTTATCGTCGCCATGATGTTTCGCGACCAGCTGGCGCCAATGCTATCCAACCTCGTCGACACCCCCTCCCTCCAAATGATTGCAGCTTTTGGCATCCTGTTTATCGGCACCTTACTCGCTGGCGCCGGTCTCAACATGGTGCTTTCTGCCTTTGTTGAGGCAACTGGGCTATCCGGTACAGATAGAGTGCTGGGAATGGCGTTTGGCTTGGTGCGGGGAGCCATTGTCGTGATGGCGCTGTTGATCCTGGCCCCGGCATTGGTGCCGGTGGAACAGGACAGCTGGTGGAGTCAGTCTGTTCTGATTCCCCATTTCCTCGAGTTTGAGGATAGTGCGCGGGAGCTGGCGGGCTCCGTTAAGGAATTCTTCGTAAAGTTGTTTTAAATAGAGCGCCAAAAGCGCTCTTCTCGAGTCAATAGGGTCAAATATATGTGTGGTATCGTCGGTATCGTCGGTAAGAGTGACGTCAATCTGCAGCTCTATGATGGGCTCACTCTGCTACAGCACAGGGGACAGGATGCCGCCGGTATCGTTACCTGTGACGATGATCGCCTGAACCAGCAGAAAGCCAATGGTCTGGTTCGCGACGTATTCCGCGCGCGCCACATGGAGCGTCTGAAAGGCAATTTTGGTATTGGTCACGTCCGCTACCCCACTGCCGGCAGCTCCGGCCCGGCGCTGGCTCAGCCGTTCTACGTGAACTCCCCCTACGGCATCGCCATGGCTCACAACGGCAACCTCACCAATGTGCACGAGGTGGTCGATGAGATCTTCCAGCAGGACCTGCGCCATATCAATACAGATTCTGATTCGGAAGTGTTGCTGAACGTGTTTGCCCACGAGCTGCACAAGTTGCACAAGCTGCAGCCGAAAGCCGAAGATATCTTCAGTGCGATGCGCTCTGTACACAAGCGCGTGCGCGGCGCCTACGCTTGCGTTGCCCTGATTGTTGGTTACGGTATTGTCGCTTTCCGCGATCCCAACGGAATTCGCCCACTGGTTTACGGCAAGCGTGAAACCGAGAAGGGCACCGAATATATGGTGGCTTCCGAGTCCGTGGCTCTGGACGTACTGGGTTACACCTTGGTGCGCGATGTCGCTCCTGGCGAAGCGCTCTATATCGAGCTGGATGGCACTGTGCACTCCGAGCAGTGTTCAGATAACCCGTCTTTGACTCCCTGTATTTTTGAGCATGTGTACTTTGCCCGTCCTGACTCCATTATGGATGGCGTATCGGTACACAAGGCGCGTTTGCGTCAGGGTGAGCATCTGGCGGACAAAATTCTCAGCATGCGCCCGGATCACGATATCGACGTGGTTATCCCGATCCCGGATTCTGCCCGCACGGCAGGTCAGACGGTAGCCCACCGCTTGGGGGTGAAATTCCGTGAAGGTATGGTGAAGAACCGCTATATCGGCCGGACCTTCATCATGCCCGGTCAAAAGCAGCGCAAGAAGTCGGTTCGCCAGAAGCTCAACGCCATCGAGCTGGAATTCCGTGGCAAGAATGTGTTGCTGGTAGATGACTCCATTGTGCGCGGTACTACCTGTAAGCAGATTATCCAGATGGCCCGCGATGCCGGTGCTGCCAAAGTGTACTTCGCCAGTGCTGCACCAGCGGTAAAATACCCGAATGTCTACGGTATCGATATGCCCTCCGCCACTGAGCTTGTGGCTCACGGTCGCACCACCGAGGAAATCTGTGAGGAGATTGGCGCAGACTGGTTGATCTACCAGGAGCTGGAAGATCTGGTAGTCAGCTCCAGTGGCGGTAAGCAAAAAATTGATCGCTTTGATTGCTCTGTATTCGATGGCAATTACATCACCGGTGATGTGGACGAGGAATACTTGAACGATCTGCACGCTCAGCGCAATGATACGGCCAAGCGTAAAAAGGCCGACGCCAACGCTTTGTAATTCGTCCTTGGGGGAATATCTAAATATCCCTCACCTGATTTGGCGGGCGGCAAAAAACCGTTTTTTGTAGCCTGCCAATAGTAAAAAAGCGTAAGCGTCCTTTTCTCGCGGCAGAAGAGGGCGCCAGTTAAGATCGTTTCGGTTAAGATGACTGCTTCCAAAAATACTGACCAGGAAGCGGTATATGTTTGAAGACGACGGTTACGCTCTGGAAACCCTGGCGGTGCGCGCCGGCCAGGTTCGCTCACCGGAAGGAGAGCACTCCGAGGCACTTTACCTCACCTCCAGTTATGTTTTCCCCTCCGCTGCAGAGGCTGCTGCGCGCTTCTCTGGCGAAAGCTCCGGCAACGTCTACTCCCGCTATACCAACCCCACAGTACGCACTTTTGAAGAGCGCATCGCTGCTCTCGAAGGCGGTGAAGCTGCGGTAGCCACTGCTAGCGGCATGGCTGCCATTCTCAGTATTTGTATGGCGTTACTGAAAAGTGGCGACCACGTTATCTGTTCCCGCAGTGTTTTCGGCACAACTACGGCTTTATTTGGCCGCTATATGGAAAAGTTCGGCGTGCGGGTGAGCTATGTCGATTTGACCGATATGGATGCCTGGAAGCAGGCCGTAGATGGTTCCACCAAGCTGCTGTTTATGGAGACGCCTTCCAACCCTCTGTGTGAAGTAGCCGATATCCGCGCGTTGGCACAGGTCGCCCACAGCGCTGGTGCCATGCTGGTTGTCGATAACTGTTTCTGTACCCCGGCACTGCAGCGACCTCTATCCATGGGCGCCGATATTGTGGTGCACTCCGCAACCAAATTCCTCGACGGCCAGGGCCGGGCCCTGGGCGGTGTTGCTGTTGGCCGCAAGGAAGTAATGGATGAGTTGGTGGTTTTCCTGCGCACTGCCGGACCGAGTATGAGCCCGTTTAATGCCTGGGTATTCCTCAAAGGCCTGGAAACTTTAAAGCTGCGTATGCAGGCGCATTGCACCAATGCACTCGACTTGGCTTGGTGGCTCGATGAGCAGGAGATGGTTGAGAAAGTAAATTACACCGGCTTGCCTAAACACCCCCAACACCGCCTAGCGCGGGAACAGCAAGACGCTTTTGGCGCAGTGCTGAGTTTTACTGTGCGCGGTGGTCGCGAAGCTGCCTGGAAAGTGATCGACAATTGTAAAATCCTCTCCTGCACCGCCAACTTGGGGGATGCAAAAACCACTATTGTGCACCCTGCCACGACAACCCATGGCCGCCTTAGTGATGAAGATAAGGCTCGCGCCGGAATTACTGAAAATTTGATTCGAGTTTCGGTAGGGCTGGAAAATGTTGAGGACCTCAAGCGCGACTTGATGCGTGGATTATCCCAGTTATAAGCGCTGGCGTAAGCGCCCAGCTACCTATGATTATTAGGGAGCCTCTGAATAATTCCGCAATACCTCTGCGGGCCTTGAAGGCTATAGATGTTAGGCGTAGTGTGCCGCGAATGGCCACAGCCCTTTGCAAGAGCTGCAACACAGCAGATGCGGCCTTCAAGACCCGCCCTTCGGGGCTTGCAGAGCGATTCACACTCTGCGTTGCAGCTTCTTGAAAGGTCTAGACATTCCTGCGAAGCCGCGCCTTGATTGTGAACCGCGCTGCATGCCAGCGGTATCACGGAGTTATCCAGAGGCTCCCTAGCGGACAGTGAAATACTGTTCGCTGCTTCCGGTAGTGTTTGCATTTTGTCGCGCCCCTGCCGGTGTGCAGAAATAGCCCCCTTGAGAAAAATTGAGCAGTAATGGATTTGCCGTGCAAAAAATAGTTTCCGCCATAGTGTCTGATATCGGCAGTGTTTTGTTGGGTAAAGAGCGTCAGGTAAAGCTGGCGCTGGCCTGTTTGTTATCAAAAGGCCACTTGTTAATTGAAGATCTACCGGGCATGGGTAAGACCACCTTGGCCCATGCACTCGCACAGGTGCTGGGGTTAACGTATAAGCGGGTGCAGTTCACCAGTGATATGTTACCGGCGGATATTCTTGGTGTTTCGATATTTGATCGGGAGTCCAGCCAATTTCACTTTCACGAGGGACCCGTGTTTAGCCAGGTGTTATTGGCGGACGAGATTAATCGCTCATCGCCAAAAACCCAAAGTGCGCTATTAGAGGCCATGGAAGAGCGCCAGGTGAGTGTCGATGGCGAGACCCGCACACTGCCCCAGCCATTTTTTGTGATTGCCACGCAAAACCCGATGCAACAATCGGGCACCTTTGCATTGCCGGAATCTCAACTGGATCGCTTCCTGATGCGTATCAGCCTCGGCTATCCCACCCGGGAGGCGGAACGAGCTTTGTATTTGGGGGCCGATCCGAGGCAGCAGCTGGCGAAGTTAAAGCCGAGAATCGATACCGCCACACTCGGAAAAATGCAAAACCTGGTTACGCAAGTGAAAACTTCTGACAGTCTGTTGGATTACCTTGAGCGACTGGTTTTGCAAACCCGCCAGAGCCCGGATTGCGCAGTGGGTTTATCACCCCGAGGCGCCTTGGCCCTTTTGCGCGCAGCCAAAGCCTGGGCGTTGATTCACAATCGTGGCCATGTTTTGCCTGAGGATATCCAGGCTGTGTTGCCGGCGGTGGCAGGACATCGATTACAGAGCGATGGCAGCAACGGCGAGCAGTTGGTTGAGCGTCTGATGCGCCAAGTGGATGTGATCGCGGCCTGAGTCGATGAATGTAAGTCACCCCCAACGTCGGAACCCTTCCCGCAATCCGATACACCTGCTGGTGGAATATTGGCGCAACCTTATGCAGCGCTGGCTTAGTCGCCGGGCACCGCGGGCCCGAGCGATTACCTTGAACCACAGCCGATTATTTATCCTGCCCACGCGCGCAGGCTTAGGTTTCCTAATAGTGGTGGCATTATTGTGGTTGCTGGGCACCAATTATGAAAACAATCTGGTTTTCGCTCTGACATTTTTGTTGGTCAGCATTTTAGCGGTGTTGCCACTACACACCTTTGCCAATTTAAGTGGCGTGCACTTGCGCCTTGTGGATACCCGAGCAGCTTTTGCTGGTGATTTTGCCGAGGCGGAAATTAATGTCAGTTGTGAGGGCAAGCGGGAGCGGGAATGGCTCGAGCTGAGTTGGCCACCGGAGCAGGGCAGTCGCGTGGATTTGTGCGAGCAGAAAAGTGCGGATATTTGTATCTCTATGCCGGTAGTAAAACGTGGGCGAGTGCAGGCACCTCGGTTGAGGGTTGAAAGTCGTTTCCCTCTCGGGTTATTTCGCTGCTGGAGCCGCATTGACCTGGATGTTGAATTTTTGGTTTACCCCCGTCCAATTTCTGCGGGCCCTTTACCGCTAGGAGAGACTGTTGCCGAGGGGGAGTTTGGTGAGGTGAAGCGGGGGGGAGATGATTTTGCCGCGCTAAAACCCTATCAAGCGGGTGACTCGTTACGCCATGTAGCCTGGAAGCAATACGCGGCCGGACGCGATCTTTACAGCAAGGACTATGAGCGCAAAACTGACACGCGCTTGTGGCTCGACTGGGGTTTACTCGATGGTAGGGATATAGAGATGCGCCTGAGCAATCTCTGTGACTGGACCCTACAAGCGGAAAAGCAAGGCATTGCATATGGTTTGTGCCTGCCTGGCATTTCAATAGAGCCTTCGCTCGGTTCCGAGCATCAGCAGCAGGTCTTGCAGGCATTGGCCCTGTACCCCGGGCGAGGCCAGTGATGATTGCGAATAAGGATTTATTGCCCAGGGAAAGTTTGCTGTGGATTTTTGCTGCCCAGTTTGTCGCCCTTTTGCCGCAATTCACAATGCTGCCACTGTGGGTGGTTTTTGCCTGGGCCTTTGCGGTTTATTGGCGCCTGGAAGTCTTTCGCGGGCGCAGGGATTTACCCGGCCGCGCTCTTAAACTGACAGTGATTCTATTGACGGTGGCGGGACTGGCTCTGTCCTATCGGCGCTTGTTTGCTTTGGAGCCGATGATTGCACTCTTGGCGCTGTCATTCACCCTGAAAAATCTCGAACTGGTCAGCCGCAGGGATGCCTTTGTCAGTCTACTGCTGGCCTACTTCGTAGCCGCCACTCTGTTTGTGCAAGAGCAGACCATTCCCTATGCACTTTACGGTTTACTGAGTGTGTTGGTAATTACTGCAGCCCTGGCGGCGCAGCTGGGACACTTTAGTGCGCGCCCGCGCCGGGCTCTGGGATTATCCCTGCGGTTGGTGGCACAGGCCACGCCGTTAATGGTGTTGTTGTTTTTGGTGATGCCTAGGCTGGGGCCCCTTTGGTCTGTGCCGCAGAATACCTCCGCTGGGCGTACCGGTGTCAGTGATTCGATGGCCCCGGGAGACTTTACTGAGCTTTCCAAATCCAGCAAGCCGACCTTGCGTATCTCCTTTGATGGACCAGTGCCCCCGCCAGAGCAGCGCTACTGGAGGGGCTTGGTGTACTCGGAATTTGATGGGCGTACCTGGCGCCAGGGCTATGGTGTTGACCCTCGAAATGGCGGGCGAGTGTATTGGAGAAGTGGTGAGCAGGTGCTTCCGCAAGTGGGTCCCCGTTATCGCTACCAGGTTATCCAGGAAGCGAGCCGCAGCCCTTGGCTATTCGCTATGGCAAAACCGGCTTCAGAGAGCGCGGGTGTGGGAGAGACAACTGATGATCGCCTGGTAAAACGGACCCCGGTTCTCAACCGCTTTTCTTACCAGGTAAGTTCCTGGCCGAGAGAAACCCTGTCGCTCAGTGCTACTCTCAGCAATGCGGAGCGGCGCAGGAATTTGCAACTTCCCAGTTTCGGCAATAGCCGTACTCGTCAGTGGATGGCTTCCCTACGAGATCAGGGGCTCAGTGCTGAGGCGGTTTCCTCCCAGCTGCTGTCGCACTTCCACAGTGCTTTCACTTATACCCTGAAGCCTCCAGCACTGGGCGGCGATACTATTGATGAGTTTCTTTTCGATAGCCAGCAGGGCTTCTGCGAGCACTTTGCCGGTAGTTATGTGTTTGCTATGCGCGCAGCGGGGATACCGGCGCGAGTAGTGGCTGGTTACCAGGGCGGTGAGTGGGTCAGTGGAGAAGAGTACTTATTGGTGCGAGAGTACGACGCCCATGCCTGGGCAGAAATTTGGCTCGACGGCCAAGGCTGGCAGCGTGTAGACCCCACAGCGGCAGTAGCTCCGGAGCGGGTGCGCGACGGTCTGGAGAGTGCGGCGGGTGAAGAGTTTATGCAGGACTCCCTATTTCTCTTGCACCGTATCGGTATTCTCAGCCAGTTGCGCTTACAGTGGGATATGATCAACTACCGTTGGTATCAAACCGTGGTGAGCTTTGATGCCGATCGACAGCAGAATTTGTTACAGCGGCTATTTGGTGATCTGTCTCCAATGCGTATCGCCCTATTACTGGGGGCGCCGATTCTTGTGCTTTTGTTGGGGATCAGTTTATGGGCGGCCCGCTCCGCAGGAGGACCCAAGTTGGCGCCTGCGGAGAAGCTCTACCAGCGCTTTTGCCGGCGCATGGCCCGCAATGGGGTCCAGCGGCATTCCGGTGAGACTGCAGGATCCTATGCCCGCCGGATTGCCGAGGAAAAACCGGAGATGTCTGGTTATGCCGCAGCAGTGACAGAGGCTTTTGAGTCTGCCGCCTATGGTGGTGATGGCTCTGGGCTAAGAACACTTCGGAAGCTATCAAGCTGGTATTTCTGGTTGCGGCACTCGGCAAATATGACGCCGCACAAGCGTGAGTTGGCAGGTTATTAATCATTGAGTTATTTCGTATCTAGAATGCCAACCCAATTGCAAAGGTTTCTGTTGGGCTATAGCGGCACCTCCCTGGCAACCGGGTTGCAGGTGATATTGCTGCCCTGGATTGCGCTGATGATCGTGGATCTTCCGGCCCTGCAATTGGGGTGGATTCAGGCATCAGTATTGCTGCCAAACCTGGTATTCCTGCTGTTTGGCGGCGCTTTGGCGGATAGGCGAGACCCGGCTCTGGTGTCGGCTCTGGCCTGCTTGGGCCTGGCGCTTTGTCATACCGCATTGTTGTTGTATTTCACCTTCCATGTCCTGAATTTATCCACCTTGATGGTTTACGGAATTTGCCTGGGGGTGTGCAGCGCTTTTTTACAGCCGGCACGGGATAACTTGGTGCAGCGCAGTGCCCGCAACCGCAAGGGGCAGGCCACTGAGCGAGGCGTGCAAAAAACCGTAACCTGGATGATGTTGGCGCAGTACGGCGGCCAGGCGGTGGGTATGCTATTAGCGAGTCGATTTGACCAGTGGGGCTTGCAGCACTTACTGGGTGTACAGATTGCCGTTGTGCTAGTGGCTTCATTATTACTTTTCTCCTTGCGCCAGCCTCAAGAGCGTCAAAAGGCACCAGAGAAGCGACCCCATACCCTGATTCTTGATGGTCTCAGTCAGGCATGGAAACACCCGGTTTTGCGGGAGCTGACCGCATTGATGGCATTCAATGGCTTTGTGCATATCGGGGTTTTCCTGGTGGTCTTGCCGCTGCTGGCTGAGGACTACGGTCGCGGTGCCGGTTACTACGCGACCCTGCAGCTGGCATTTATAGCGGGCACGGTGATCGCGACGGTGACTATGTTGAGACGGGGCCAGGGACAGGAGCCAGGGCGGGGAATTTTGATGTGCTTGCTTTACAGCGCAGCACTCTTGATTGCTATCAGCCTGGGGCCAACAAAGTTTGGCTTGATTCTGTTGTGTCTGTGTTGGGGGGCGGTTGCGGCAGCCTCCGCGGGGTTGGGGCGAGGCATTGTGCAATTGCTGGCGCCGGCGGATTATCGCAGTCGCATTATCTCCATTTATCAATTTGCCCTATTTGGCTCTGCGGCGCTGGGAGCCCTGGCTGCGGGTGTTTTGAGCGAGGTTGCAGCGCCTCTGACGACACTATTGTGGGCGGGAATTCTGAGTTTATTGGCATTCGCACTGGTTGCCCTGAGTGGGGCTCTACGGCAGGTTAAAATTTCCGATAGCGAGGTATAGGAATCCCGCAACGACCAAATCCGGTTGAGCCACCATATATTTAACAGGGAACTGCGGTTATGGAGGTGGGGTTTGGTATCTGTAAAAAGTGCCAAATGGTCACAGAGAGTCACGACAAACAGCCATGCGCTGGACCTTGAAGCCGGTGTATTTAGCCTGGATGATCCAAAAGCGATAGCCAAATCCCTGAAGAGTGCAGCTGAGGCTAGTCAGCAGCGCAAATCAGAGCCTTTCCGTTCAGCCATGTCTATGCTCACTTTTTATATCAATCGTGCGGGTCATCATTTGCCTGCGCGCAGGCGCAGAATCCTGGAGGCCGCGAAAAATGAATTGCGTGAGCTTTATGGGCGTCCGCGCCGGCATTGAGCCGGCGCAGGGTAGAGGCGATGAAGTCTTTTAGGGGGCTAGGCAGGGCAGGCAGCGCACGTAGAGTCCGCGCGGGTCGCGGAAGCTCTGCAGTTCGCCGATTGGTGCCAAAACCGGTTGTAAGCTGTTTAACCAGGCGCCGAGTGGCAGGTTTGCCTCAAGGCTGGCGGCGATACGTGCATCCACATTATCGCTCAGGGCGCGCAGGAATCTTTCGCCGGGAGTCAGCTCGCGCTGGATCTCTATTACATCGTATTCTTCGATCTCAGCAAGCTGTGCGGCGTCGGCAATGGCGTCGTTGAGATTGCCCAGATCGTCTACCAGCCCCAGGTTTTTGGCCGCGCGCCCGGTCCAGACCTGGCCCTGGGCAATTTTGTGCACTTCCTTGGGAGTGCTGCCACGGGACTCGGCCACAATTCTCAGGAACCTGGCGTAGGTATTATCCACTCCCTGTTGCAGGATACTGGCGGCTGCCTCGGGTAGGGCACGATCCAACCGCATGCTGCCGGCCAGGTCTGAAGTGCCCACACCATCGGTATAAATACCCAGTGCCTCGAGGGAATCCTCAAAGGTCGGGAAGGCGCCAAATACGCCAATGGAGCCTGTCAGGGTTGCGGGAGAGGCCCAGATTCGATCGCCGCCGGTAGCAATCCAGTAGCCACCAGATGCGGCCAGACTGCCCATGGAGATAACGACAGGGATATCGGCTTCGCGGGTGGCGAGTAACTCCTGTCGAATTGCTTCTGACGCGAAGGCGGAGCCGCCACCACTGTCAATGCGTAGAACCAGTGCATCAACTTCTTTTTTGCGCGCCTGTGCGATTAGTTCACCCAGGCTTTCGCTGCCGATCCTGCCGGCGGGAGCGCGGCCATCGACAATAGAACCGCTTGCCGTGATTAAGGCAATCTTATTGGGTTCTTTCTTGGCGGCGACTTCGCTGAGCTTTTGGCTGCGTAAATAGGTGAGGGCATCGATGGCCTTATAACTGCGTTCATCGTTCTCATCTTCACCAATGGTTTTGCGTAGCTCTTGAACAGCCAAGTTGCGGTTGGCGAGTTGGTCGACCAGTTTATTAGCCAGAGCAGTACGTGCCCAGTCGCCCTCATGCTGCTGCAGTTTCTGGGGTAGCTCGTCGATAAATAGATCGATGCTTTCAGTTGGCAGGTTGCGAAGGCCGGTCACCTGTTCGGTGTATTCACTCCAGAGTTCATGCAGCCAGCGCTGGTTATTCTCACGGGAAGCCGGAGACATGTCGTCGCGAGTATAGGGTTCGATAAAATCCTTGTAGTCGCCAACGCGGAACACGTGGAAATTAACTTTGAGCTTTTCAAGGGCGCTTTTATAGTAATTTCGATAGACGCCAAAGCCGGTGAGCATCACGGAACCCATTGGATTCAGGTACACCTTGTCGGCGTGGCTGGCGAGGAAATACTGCGCCTGGGTGTAGTTATCACCCACCGCATAAATGGGCTTGTCGGCAGCCTTGAAGCGCTGCAGGGCTGCGCCAATCTCGTCGAGCTTACTGAGGCTGCCGCCGACCATATTGTCGAGCTCTAGCACCAGTGCGGAAATGCGTTTGTCCTGTGCGGCTTTGTCGATAGAGTCGACAAGATCCTTAACCCTGATTTCTGCTGGCCCCTGGGAGCCGCCGAAGAAAATCGGTAATCCGCTGGGCTGGCTGAGCTCATCTACCAAAAATCCACTCGGAGCCACTCGAAGGGCCGCGCCTTGTGGGACTACCAGCTGTTCGTCCTTGCCAAAAATTGCGATACCCAGGAATACCAGTATTAACAGGAATATCAGGTTGGTAAACACTCGCCTCAGCCAGGTAATTGAGCCGCCAATGGCACCAAAAAAGCTGCGGAACAGTCCTTTCTCATTGGATGAATCAGTCAAACCTCAAAACTCCTTAGTGCGCTGAGGGGCAAGCGTTGTCTATTTATCAGTTACAAAATCATAAGCAATGTGAGTAGTGCCGGTGGCTATTGCATGCGATGCCAGCGGCTGCTCATCATTGATGAAAAGAATAGGATAAGGCTAAGGACTACCAGTACGCCATCCTGCCAGCCGCGTGTAGGCATCGTTACACCGACAATACTGGCAGTGATATACAGCAAAAGAATAAAACAGAGCCACAGATAGCTGCGATAGTGCTGCTTGAGTAACCCAGGTAGTACCAATAGCAGTGGTATGGTCTGCAAGCACCACAGGAACAATGAGCCGCCTTCGAGGAATAGATTCCAGACGACAAACAGTACGAGCATGCCGATATAACAAATCCAGTTTATTCGCAGCGCTATCTTGAGCTTGCGCTGTACAGAATCGTTCACACTTTATCCTCTAGTTGTCGCCGTTATGCGAATTATCCAGCGTCTGTGCCAGGCTGCCGACTCGCTTGCCCAGTGCCCGGCACAGGGTTACTTCGTCATCGGAAAGCGATGTGGCGTGTTCACCGGACCAGTGTGAGGCACCATAGGGTGTGCCGCCAGTGCGGGTGCGCATTAAGGCGGCTTCGGAGTATGGGATGCCGGCGATCAACATGCCGTGGTGCAGCAGGGGCAGCATCATGGATACCAGCGTAGTTTCCTGACCACCGTGAAGACTGCCAGTGGCGGTAAATACCGCAGCCGGCTTACCGGTAAGGCTGCCATCGAGCCAAATATCACTGGTTTGGTCAAGGAAATAGCGCAGCGGAGAGGCCATGTTGCCAAAGCGGGTGGGGCTGCCCATCAGTAAACCGGAGCAATTGCGCAGGTCCTCGATTGTACAGTAGGGGGCACCTTCGGTGGGTACCGGCGGCTCGCTGGCTTCAGTGTCTGGGGATACGCCGGGCACGGTGCGCAGGCGAGCGGTAATCCCACTGGCCTCTACGCCGCGAGCCAGTTCGGTGGCCATGCGCGCTGTAGCGCCGGTGCGGCTGTAGTAGAGGATGAGGACATAGCCTTCGTTGTCCCGATCCATCAGATCAGCCCCAGTACATTTTCAGGGGGCCGCCCTATCACTGCTTTGTCGCCTTTTATAACGATCGGGCGTTGGATCAAAATAGGGTTTTGAGCCATTGCGTCAATTAACTGGGATTCGGCCAGATCTTTGTCTTTCAGATTTAACTGCTTGTAGGGCTCTTCACCAGTGCGCAACAACTGTCGTGCATCAATATCCAGTTTGTGCAGCAACTGCTGAATATCCTCGGCAGAAGGTGGAGTTTGTAGATAGAGAACCACCTCAGGTTCAATACCGTTATCCTGCAATAGCTGTAGGGTTTGGCGGGATTTTGAGCAGCGGGGGTTGTGGTAAATCGTCCACATTGTGGCGGCATCCTGTTACTGTTTGGCGTATTCTAACCGAAGAATGTTGCGGAGTTCTAAGGCGCTTCTGAATAATTCCCCCAACGTCCTGCGGGGTTTTCGGGAGCTCCTTGGCTATTTGGGGCAGTAATACTGCGGCCTGGGCGAGATGTCCAGGCATAGAGAGATCACAATGAGAAGCACCGTAAAGGATTGGGGAAACCACTGGCTGCGCTTTGCGACGTCACTGTGGAAACTGTTTGATGAAAAGGATTGTCGGCAACGCGCGGCTGCTCTTACCTACCTGACACTGTTTGGCATAGTTCCCCTGGTGACGGTCAGCTACGCCATGTTGTCACTGTTTCCCGACTTTGCCGGCTTGCAGAGTAGGTTACAGGATCAACTGTTCACCCACTTTTTACCTCAGAGTGGGCGCGAGATCCAAAAATATATCAGCAGTTTTTCCGAACAGGCACAGCGTTTGACTGGCGTTGGTATCGCGATGCTGATTATTACTGCGGGTTTGACCCTTCGCGGTATCGAGGGGACCTTTAATTCTATCTGGGACGTCCAAAAAGGCCGCAGCGGCGTTTCGAGTTTTCTTTTGTACTGGGCGATATTGAGTCTCGGTCCAATCCTATTAGGGGCGGGACTGGCGACAAGTACTTTTGTCTTTTCACAAAAATTTTTCTTGGGTGGAGCTGATTCTTTTGAGGTAACTTCGTTGTTATTCAGGATTCTGCCGTTTGTTTTCAGCTCCATAGTTTTTACCCTACTGTTCATAGCTGTGCCCAATTGCTATGTCCCGTTGCGCCACGGAATAGAGGGGGGGATCATAATCTCGATTGTTTTCGAGGTTATGAAGTACTTATTCGGCTTGTTGGTAGCGCGGAGTTCGGTCCAGGCAATCTATGGGGCATTCGCTGTTGTTCCCCTGTTCCTGCTTTGGATTTATCTGATGTGGATACTGGTATTGGCTGGCTGTGTGTTGGTGCGCACACTATCGGTTTATCAAGCTGCGACCCAGGAGCGGGAGCATTCTGACCTGGTTGCCCTCCTTATTGTTCTCTGGCAGATGTATAAGAAATGCGCGAAGGGGAGGCCTCTGAAGGAGCGAGATATTTCCCGTATGGGAATCAAGTTTGTTCAGTGGCGAAGGTTGCGGAATATCCTTCAGGCTAATCGTATGGTGACCCAGACTGATCGCAATGATTATGTTTTGCTGAGGGACCTGAATACGGTGTCCCTGGTTGAATTGGCAGGTTGGCTGAGTTCGGATTGGATGCCCAGTGGAATTCCTGCGAGTCTGGATGGATTGCCCTGGTATGGAGAGGTAGAGCAACGCTTTGCCAATGCCAGAGAGTCAACCCGGGAGCAATTAGGTATCACTGTTGGAGAGTTGTTCCTGGAGGCCGAGCAAAAGGAAGCTGAAGATAAGCCCCTTGAGCTGGGCCACGACGGCGGGACTGATGATAAGCAAACAAACTCTGAAACCGGGGGAGAAAGTGGGCCTGATGAAAATAGTCAAAGTAAAGATGGCAAGAGCAGCAGCGGTCACCTTTCTTTTGTTGGTATGCGGAATAAGCGCCTGCGCTAAAGACGATAAATCGCTTCTAGCCATTGATGGGGAAGAGTTGGATGTATCGGGTAAGGTTTTGCTGGTTAACTATTGGGCAGAGTGGTGTAAGCCCTGTCGAGAGGAGATCCCGGTCCTTAACCAACTGGCCGACGGTAACAACAATGTCGTTGTTGTTGGGGTGAACTTCGACAATTTACCGATTGCGGAAATACAAAAACAGGCGGATAAGTTGGGTATTACTTTTCCCGTTCTAGTGGCCGAACCGCAAGGGCGCTGGGGGCAGGAGAAGCCGGAGGTGCTGCCTTCTACGTTCATTATTGGTACCGATGGTCGCTGGCATAAAACATTGGTTGGGCCGCAGGATAGAGACGACTTCATTTCGGCTCTCAATCTATAGCGAGTACTAATGGAGTGTTGGTAAAAGCCGGCGGGGTAACAGTGGATTATTAGAAGCTCCCAAACTTTATAAAACTATAACTAACACATCTATAGGCTTGTGGCGGTTCGCTGATAGCATGCCGCCACTTTCCCCTTTTGTTCCGGGTGGGACCCAGACCTTATGCATATCAGTTCATTTGCTTTCCTGCTTCTATTTATTGTTTTTATATACGGACTTTTTCGCTGGCAGCGAGGCCGTGACTCCCTCGCACCAGCAGTGCTGGCTGGCCTGATTCTTGGGGTTATCTTTGGAGGCACCCTGCAACTGTCTCGCGGATGGGGGGCTGCACCCGCAGAGGTGATACCTTGGGTAGAGATGATAGGGGACAGTTACGTAAACCTATTGTATTTACTCGTGATGCCCCTGGTGCTGACTTCCATATTAGTGGCGGTAGTTAAAGTCAGCCATACCCAGGCGCTGGGCAAAATCAGTATTTCAGTCCTGGGGGTGCTATTGGGAACAACGGCGGTGGCCGCTCTAATTGGCGTGGCTATGGCCGAGCTATTTGGTTTGTCGGCTGCGGGATTGGTTGAGGGTTCCAGGGAAGCTGCGCGAGTGGAAGTACTGAATGAGCGCATTGGCAAGGTCACAGACCTTTCCATTCCTGAGATTATTACTTCTTTTGTGCCGCGCAATATTTTTCTGGACCTGACCGGGGCTCGCTCTACTTCTGTTATAGCGGTGGTTATATTCGCGGTGCTTTTAGGGTTGGCAGCCTTGGCGGTTCGCCGTGAATTTCCCGAAGAGGGCGCAGCGATTGAGCGCTTCGTTCATGTGGCTCAAGTCTGGGTTATGAAGCTGGTGCGACTAGTGATGGCTTTTACCCCTTACGGCGTGATGGCTTTGGTTACCGGCCTGATCGCTAAATCCAGTATGGGAGATATTCTTAACTTATTGAGTTTTGTTCTGGCCTCCTTTACGGCTATTGGTTTGATGTTCCTGGTGCACGGTCTGCTGCTACTGATTAATGGTATCAATCCGCTGCACTATTTCACCAAGGTATGGCCGGTGCTGGTTTTTGCCTTTAGCTCCCGCTCCAGTGCTGCAACTATTCCCCTGAATGTCGAGACTCAGGTGGACCAGCTGCGTACGTCTCCAGCAATTGCCAATTTCTCTGCATCTTTCGGTGCGACTATTGGGCAAAACGGCTGCGCCGGCATTTATCCGGCCATGTTGGCAGTGATGGTGGCAGTCCCCATGGGGATCAATGTATGGGACCCGGTATGGATTGCTACTTTAGTGGCGGTTGTAATGATCAGTTCTTTCGGTATAGCGGGCGTTGGTGGTGGGGCTACCTTTGCAGCCTTGGTGGTATTGCCGGCGATGGGGTTGCCAGTCACTATCGCGGCTCTGCTGATTTCTGTTGAACCTCTGATTGATATGGCGCGAACCGCGCTGAATGTTAACGGCGCTATGACTGCTGGCACCCTGACACAACGCTGGCTCGGTGATGAAGTGCCCGGCCCGGAAGTTGTAGAGGGTTGAGCAGAGAACGGTACTTTGCGCACCGATTTTTTTTGTCTTCTGATTTTGCCGATTTTTCATAGGAGTCCTGTCAACCAGCTCTAGTGCCTGACGTTATAGTCAGTGCTGTTAACGCATTGAGTTTTTTGTTCACGGAACTGGAGCAACTTATGAATAAACTGATAGGACTGTCAGTACTGGCGCTTAGCCTTGGTTTTCCCCTCTCGCTGCAAGCTGAAAGCAGTGAGGATGTTGGACATGATCGCGGCGACCGTATCGAAAATCGTCTCGACAGAAAGGGGGATCGCATTGAAGAGCGCCTTGATGATAAAGGTGATCGTATTAATGAGCGCTTGGACCAGCGGTCTGAGCAGGCTGCCGCTAATGGGAGAGATAAATTAGCTGCACATTTAGATAAAAAAGGTGATCGTATCGATAGGCGCCTGGATAACAAAGGTGAGAAAATAAACGAGCGCCTCGATAAAAAAGGCGAGCGAATAGATAATAGATACGATCGGAAGAACGAACGCGGCGAGCGGACAAAAAAGCACCATCGTAGATCCCGTGACAACAATAACGATTAGTGATTGTTGGTTGTAGCAGGCATTATCTAGTGGGTTGCGGCAAACTAAGGAGCCTCTGAATAATTCCGTGATATTTCTATAGTCTTGGAAGACTGCAGTCGCTAGGCGCAGCCTGCTGATAAAGGCCTTAGTCCTTTGCAAGAGCTATGCAGTAGCCGGGGCCTTCTAAGCCTGTCCTACGGGGATTTCAGAGTGGTTCATACTCTGTGCTGCGACTTCTCAAAAGGTTTAAACACTCCTGTGAAGCCGCGCCTAGACTGTGAGCTGCCCTGACAGCCAAAGAAATATCACGGAATTATTTAGAGGCTCCGCAATAGCCGTAGAAGGATTGCATCCTCGTCAAGGGACCTCAATCGGCTTTTATGGATCAGTTTCTCGCTTCAGTAGAAAAGCGGGCATTCACTATGGCGAAATATGCTGTAGGGGACCGTGATGATGCGCTGGATATCGTTCAGGACTCTATGCTTGCACTCGTCAAAAGCTATAGCTGCCGAGATAGTGCGGAGTGGCGCCCATTATTTTTTACCATTCTTAATAACCGCATAACCGATTGGCATCGTCGCAAGAAAAACCTGTCCCGTTGGCAGCTGTTGAAAGATAAACTTCCTATTAATAGCGAAGGCGATGAATGGGATCTGAGTGAATTTCCCGACCCCAACGGCCGCAGCCCGGATAGTGTCCTAATCGGTGAACGTACGATTGATGCCATTGACCGCGCCATTGAAAAGTTACCTCTGCGCCAACAGCAGGCTTTTTTGTTGCGCTGCGTTGAAGGCTTTAATGTCAGTGAGACAGCAGGAGCTATGGCTTGTAGCGAGGGAAGTGTGAAGACTCACCTCTCTCGAGCATTGCGCAGCCTGCGGGTTCATTTGGAGGCGATGGAATGAGTAATTTAGAAAACAATTCATCGACTAACGAGAAGCGTATACTCGGAGCGGCCAGTGCCGCTGTTATACGTAGAGAGAGATCGCTCGATACGGAAACCCTGGCTGAGTTGCGGCGAATCCGCTCCGCAGCGCAAGATCAAAATAATAAAAAACGGTACTTTTCACTCAACACCTTGTATCCATACCTTCCAGTTACAGCGGCTTCTGCCGCAGTGCTATTTCTTGCTCTATGGTGGCCCAGTTCTGTTATCAATAATGAAAGTCGTACAGAGCTGCTAGTGAGTGGTGATTGGCTGCTGGATGAAGATATGGATATCGAGATGATTGAGGATATGGAGTTTTATCAGTGGTTGGCGGAGGAGCTGGATGGGCACTCTTCGTAGTGTTTTATTCATCATATCTATGTGTGCGCTCGTATTTCCAGGTACTACCGAGGCGGAGGAAGCTGAGCCTCTGCCGGAGGAATTCCTGTTATTCCTGGAAGAGTGGGTCGATGAACAAGGTGATGTCGTTATCCCTGAAGATCCCGAGTTGGTTCAAGGTCCCGGGCAAACCCAAGAAGGCACCAAAAGCAAAGATATATGGCTGGGGGACAGTCATGATTAAAACCCTGGTCGCAACTTGTTTGATGGCAGCCTCTCTGCTTTGGGCTGGTATGGCGTGGTCGGTGGAGTGGAAAAGCCTAAGTGATAGTGATCGCAAGCTGTTACAGGGCATGGAAGAGCGCTGGCCCAACATGTCTGATAGCCAGCAGGAGAGGTTGTTGCGGGGTGCGCGTCGATGGAACTCAATGAGCCCTGAGCAGCGCGACAATGCTCGGCAGCGCTATGAAAAATGGCAGTCTCTGCCCCAGGAACGCCGTAATCAGCTGCGGGAATCTTATCGACAGTACCGTGCCCTGCCGGAAGGCAGGCGTGAGAGTATCCGTGAGGCTCGTGAGAGATATCGGCAGATGTCCCCCGAACAGAGAGAGCAAGTGCGCGAGCGCTGGCGGGAAGCTAGGGGCGATAAGAGTGAACCGCAAAGGCCCAGAGGTGATAGGGCTCGGGGAGAGCGAGCGCAAGGGGATAGACTCAGGGAAGATGGGCCTAGGAGGGATAGGTCCGATGAGAATAGACCTAGAGGAAACCGGCACAGAGAAGACCGACCAAGGGGCGACCGGGCGAGAGGAGATAGGCCCAGAAGGGAGCACGAAAGGGGGAGAAGGCACCAGGATTCACGGCCAAGGCGTGATCGAGAGGCCAGTGACCGACGAGAGGGTGATGAGGAGACTGATAGTTCATCTGGGGCTCCTGAATAGTGGCCTGCCATTCAAATTCCAATCCTGAGAGGCTGGCTTATCGTTTTACCTCGCTGCTACGCTGGTACGACAGTGTAATTCAGCGTCTATTCAGATCATCTTAAGTAATCTGGCTCCCGTTGATGACTAGCGGGAGATATATCGTGCAACTATACAAACAGCTAATCGCGGGTGCGGCAGTTGCGGCACTGGTGGGTCTAAGTTCTACTGCCAGCGCGGGCCCCCGAGGCTACGCTGCGGGTGGCTATGATTATGCGCGAGTTACCGAGGTTACTCCCGTCTACACCGATGTTCAGGTTGTTACACCGACGACTCAGTGTCGCGATGAACAGGTTGCCTATCGCGAGCCGACTTCCCCGGCAGGTACTGTAGTGGGGGGACTTATAGGTGCTGCAATCGGCAATAACTTAGGCGATCACGGCCACCGTGGACGCTACGGTTATCATCGCAGTCACAATCGTGGCGGCGCCACAATCGCAGGGGCTTTGGTGGGCGCCCTGGTAGGTAACCAGATCAGCCGTGCCAATGCTCCAGTCCACTATGCAACAGAGTCCCGTTGCCATGTTGTAGATGAATACTCTACAAGAAGGGAATTAGTCGGATACGATGTCCGCTATCGGTATAATGGGCAAGTTTACTTGACTCGCACTGACCATCATCCGGGCGATAGAATCCGGGTCCATGTCGACGTCTCACCGGCTCTTTGAGCCCGGTTGAGGGCGGCAGGGAGTTTATAAAGGGTGGAAAATTGGATATCCACAGGAGCCGCACCGTGAAACTGAATCGTACCTTACTTGGCTTTATTGCTTTTACCGCTGTGTTTTTGCCGGCGCTCTGCAGTGCCACGGTACACAGCTACCCCGCTTATGAGCGGGAGAGTTTCCAACCCCACTTTCTTCGTGTTCAAGGGGGAGAAATCTCAAGGGATCGGGCTGCTTCAATCGTAAAACAACGCTTTGGTGGAAAAATTCTCGCCATTTCTGAGACCAAGAAACAGGGGCGAGCCGTGTATCGGGTGAAAGGACTGTCGGCCAAAAGCCAGGTTTATGTGGTGTTTGTCGATAAACAGAGCGGCCGTATATCCCGCTAGCAGAATAATTGCGAGCCGCAATAAGGTAATTACTATGCGCGCACTATTAGTTGAAGATGAAGCATTACTGCGGCAGCAGCTGGCAGAGTCCCTGCGCACGGCCGGGTACACTGTTGACGAAGCCCCCGATGGAGAAGAGGCACTTTATCTGGGGAGGGAATATCCCTACGACGTTGCAGTAATGGACCTGGGTTTACCCAAAATTGATGGTATCCAGGTTATTGAAACACTACGCCGTGAAGAGAAGCATTTTCCTATCCTGATTTTAACGGCTCGGGGACACTGGCAGGAAAGGGTCTCCGGCTTGGAAGCTGGCGGGGACGATTACCTGGTAAAACCCTTCCATACTGAAGAACTGCTCGCACGGTTGAATGCCCTGGTTCGCCGTTCCGCAGGTTTCTCATCACCGACGATTAAAGCCGGACCTATCGTTCTGGATACCAGTGCGCAAAGAATTAGCGTGGATGAAGTTGAGTTGGACCTGACTTCATTTGAATACAAGGTACTTGAATATCTGATGCTGCACCCAGATGAGGTGGTATCAAAAACTACTCTGACTGAGCATATCTACGAGCAGGACTGCGATCGGGACAGCAATGTGATAGAGGTGTTCATCGGTCGCCTGCGTAAAAAAATTGATGCAGCGGCCAAGATCAAGCCCATTGAAACTCTGCGCGGTCGTGGCTATCGCTTTGTGATTCCGCAGTGAGATCAGTCGGTTTTTCCCTGCTTTCTTACATTTTGGGTTCCTTAAAGGGGCGCCTGGCCCTGGTTACCAGTCTTGTGCTGGTCGGCTTTATTCTTCTTATCTCTGGAGTCCTCGAGCACGCCTACCGCACGTCCCTGAATGAAGCCAAGCAGCGGGAGCTGCAGGTCTACATTTACACCCTGCTGGCGGTTGCTGAGCCGGAAGGTAAAACCCTGATTCTGCCCCCGAGTTTGCCCGAGCAACGCTTCAACCAGCCTGATTCCGGCTTGGTGGGCGCTGTTATTGATCGGGAGGGTGAGATTATCTGGCGTTCGGAGTCAGCCCTGGCAATGCCGCAGCTGGAGTTCTATCCGCTTTCCCAGGGGCAGCAGTCCTATTCGCAGGTATCGGTTCCGGGAGAAGAGGGAAGTTATAGCAGTTTCCGCCAAGGGGTTGCCTGGGGGCTGGAAGATGAAAATTTGTTTACTTTTGCAGTGCTCGAGGATGCGGCCCCGCTACAGGCTCAAGTGGGGCAATTTCGCTCAACCATGTGGCACTGGTTGGGGTTGGGAGCATTGTTATTAATCCTTGCACAGTGGTTGGTTCTGCGCTGGGGGTTTGCCCCGCTGACAGCCCTGGCTAATGCGCTTCAGGAAATGCAGCGTGGGGGTGCTGATCGATTGGAGGGTAATTTTCCGCGGGAGCTGCGCCCACTGACAGATAACTTAAATCTGTTGATTGAAAATGAGCGCCGCCAGAGAGAAAAAACCCGGCATACATTAGCTGACCTGGCCCACAGCCTGAAGACGCCATTAGCGGTATTGAAAGGTCTCAAATTTTCTGGAGATTCAACAACCGCCGGTAAGACGCTAACGGATCAGGTGCAGCGGATGGACAGTATTATCAGCTATCAACTGCAGCGGGCAGTAACCAGTTCGCCGAAATCCATTATACGGGGGACACCGGTCGCGCCACTGCTCCATAAAATACTGGATGCGCTTGAAAAGGTGTATCGCAGTAAGCCGTGTGATGTCGAAAGTTCCTGTGCTGAAAACACCCTGTTTTATGGTGACGAAGGTGACCTGATGGAAGTCCTGGGTAACTTGCTGGATAACGCTTATAAATATGGTGACGGGAAATTATCGGTTGCCGTTGAGAATATGGAAGATACTCGCAAACTGTCTATTCGGGTTAAAGACAATGGCCCAGGGCTGGACAGTGAGAAATGGCAAGCGGTTACCCAGCGGGGCGTTCGTGCCGATGAACAGCAACCTGGGCAGGGTATTGGACTTGCCGTGGTAGTGGATATTGTTGAGAGCTATGAAGGGCAAATAAATGCGGCCCCTCTTCCTCAGGGAGGTACGGAAATTACGGTACAACTGTAATTTCCGTTTTGCTCGACAAGTCGTTTAACTAGAACCAATTTTCCTGCATGTCGAAAGGAACGCTATTGCCTGATTTCAGCAGTGCGATAGCTGTCTCTGTTTTTGGCAGCTCCCATTCAAAATAGTATTTCGCAGTGTGTAATTTACCCTGGTAAAAACCCTGAGCTTCACTGTTAGGATTTTTTTCCAGTGCTTTTTCTGCGATAACTGCCTGCTGTAGCCACAACCAGGCGACTACGGTACAGCCAAATAAATCCAAGTATAGGGTGGCATTACCCAGGCCGCGATCCACATCTTCCTGAAGCTGGGAGAATAATGCAAAACTTGTCTCATCCAACTTTTCCAGGGCTTCTTCCAGCATTTTGGCCATAGATTCGAGCTTAGGTTTATCCCTGGCCTGCATAATCGTATTGCGGATCTCTGCCTGTAACAGTTGGTAGCCAGCAAGATTTTTTGACGGTACTTTCCGGGCCAGTAAATCCAGGGCATGGATGCCTTCTGTACCTTCGTGAATTGCGTTAAGGCGATTGTCTCGATATAACTGCTCTACCGGATATTCACGAATATAACCCGCTCCCCCCAAAACCTGAATCGCCAATTCATTAGCTTTTAGGCAGTACTTGGAGGGCCAGGATTTTACTACGGGAGTTAGCAGATCGAGCAGTGTTGCAGCACTGTTGCGCTGCTCTTCTGTAGGGGCTGTATGCTCATCCTCGTAAAGTGAGGTGGCATAAACACTCAAGCTTAAGCCACCTTCAGCATAGGCTTTTTGCATCAGTAGCATACGGCGAACATCGGCATGCTGGACGATAGGGACCTGTTTGGATTCAGGATCTCGGTTAGAGGGCATACGCCCCTGCGGGCGGCCTTTGGCGTACTCAAGGGAGTAAGTGTACCCCTGGTATCCAAGTACAGAAGCGCCAGCTCCCACACTGATACGGGCTTCATTCATCATTTGGAACATATACTTCAGGCCCTGGTGGGGTTCACCGATCAGGTAGCCTACAGCGCCACTGTCCTCACCAAAGCTCAATACCGTTGATGTGGTATTGCGGTAGCCCATTTTATGTAGCAGGCCTGCGAGTTTTACATCATTGCGTTTTACTGGTTTCCCCTGCTCGTCCAGAAGGAATTTGGGAACCAGAAAAAGCGATATTCCCTTCACACCTGCGGGTGCGCCTTTAATTTTTGCCAGAACCAGGTGAACGATATTCTCAGTGAGGTTTTGATCGCCACCAGAAATATACATTTTCTGCCCATGAATGCGGTAGCTGCCGTCTTCTTCTGGTAGGGCGCTAGTGCGAATGTCTGACAGCGCGGAGCCCTGATCCGGTTCAGTTAGTGCCATAGTCCCGGCAAAACGCCCGTCCAACATTTGTGGAAGGAATTGCTTTTTAAGCGACTCACTGGCGAAAGTGCGAACCAGATTGGCTGCGCCTATGGTCAAGAACGGGTAGCTAGCACTGGCAACGTTTGCTGCAGCCATATAAGCGAGTGCTGTGCGCAGAATAACTTCCGGCAATTGCAGCCCGCCTTCCTCTGCATCACAGTGAGCGGCGAGAAATCCTGCAGAGGCAAAAGCATCCCAGGACTGTTTGGTTTCTTCGATAACGCTGACGTTTTCACCATCAAAGCTCGGTTCAATCTCATCGCCTTTGGCGTTGTGATTAGCGAAAAATTTTTCTGCAATGGTATGTGCAGTATTCAGTGTTGCATCAAAAATTTCACGGGAATGCTCACTGTACCGAGGGCGATTGATTAGGGCCTCGGTATCTAAAAATTCGTAAAGCAAAAAATCGATTTCACGCTCGTTGAGCAGCTGATGGGCCATGTTTACCTCTTACATTATTCTTTTTGGGTAATCCGTTTAATTTCCAGGTAGTTTTCCATTGAATATTTTTATGCTGGAACACTACGATTCAAGTGTATATGTAAACGTGGAGAGGGTGCATTGGGCAATGACTGATTCTATGAATAGACTTGGCGATTATTAGAGTGCTTTTACTCGGATATTCTTTGAAATACTGGTGCTGCTTCTGCAACGGGCTTTGGTACCACCTTGCGCCACAGTTGGGAGGATAGTTCAGCTGGGCTTTGTCGGCACCCGGAAGCAATCCAGTTGCCCAGTGATTGAGCCACATCAGGCCAAACTATCCGAAGTGGAGGGGGGCAGTTGGTTAGCCACTTGTCGATCGTATAGGCATTTATCTGTTTTACGATTGTGGCCAGTTTGAGCTGATCGAGCGCTTTGGCATTGGCTTCCTGCTCAAATTGATTGGCGAGAGGCCTACTGAGAATGGGTTTTCCCAGAGCCAGGGTTTCAGCCAATAATTCAAATCCGCTATTGCAGATTACTGCTTTAGAGGTTGCTAGATCCTTCTGAAAGCCATTAATTGAGGGGGCCTTAACTTGAATATTACTAGAGGTAGGTAAATTGTGGGGTATACCGTAGACGATAAACCGATAGGGCAGCCTGGAAAGTTCGTCCAGCATCGGAATAGGCTGTTCGAAAGGCAAGTAAACTAGAATATGTTCACCCAATTCTTGGGAGAGTTCAGGTTTCTGAGGGACGATTGGCGGTAGTATTGGGTTGCCGAAGTGGTGCCAATGTAAACCGATACTTTCTTGTGTTGGGGCAAATGATTTTAGTACTGTGCGGGATGCCCACTTATTGCGAGGTGCAGGGATCGGGAATTCAAAGGCGTATTGATGGCCGATACCGATGCTGCGTTTTTTCTTAAATTTCGCTGCCCAGGCCGTAACAGGTTCATAGTCACTGATAATTAAATCAAAATTATTAACCGGCAGTGTTCTTATATCCTTGATGAATCTTACTGCATTGATGTTTCGCAGTGTTGCGAAACTATTCAAGCGGCCATGACTGTGGATAAAAGTCATTCCCTCCCGCCACCAATAGTCTCCAAAAGAAGACATCTCAAATAAGCTTTCTCTTGGGCGGCCTGAAAATAACCACTGGACCTCGAGATTTGGATACTTTTCGAATTGCTTAGCCAGCGCACGGGAGCGACTGATGTGCCCATTACCCGTGGATTGAACGCCGTAAAGTATCTTCATATAAAGGCAGCACTCACAATTAAACTGACACTGGTCCCCAAAATAGCGCCGGCACAAATATCAGACGGGAAATGAACTCCCAGGCCAACCCTGGCGGCTCCGACCCCGGTGGCCCAGATATAACCGAAGCTCCACATGGGGCTCACCTGTATAGACATCGCTGTTATAAATAGGAATGCGCATGAGGTGTGGCCCGACGGTAAGCTGAAGCGATCGTGCGCCACAATTACGGGACGCATGCCCGGGATTGCTTGGGGCGGGCGAAGTCGTCGTGTCGTGTTTTTTATTCCCCAGTACAATCCGCGCTCCAAGGCAACTGCGGTACATGCCAAGTACAGCAGTTGAATGGCTGAATTGAGCCATACATAGGTGAATAAAAGTGCCCCGGCTGCCCACCCATCCCCAGATTTAGATAGCCACAGATAGCGCCGGCGAGAGCTGGGGCGTGATGCCCGCTCAACCATATACAGCACTATGGACACATCAAAACTCTTTAGATTCATCGGTAAGCCTCGCATGCCGACAAGTTACAAATCGATTATTGCACGGACTTGACCGATTTATGTCGCAATAATGAAATCTTGACCAGGCGGGAAGAATAGAATGAAAGAGCTTATTTCAAAGGCTGAAAGATCCAACGAATAGTTGGCGCAAAATTATTCCAAATCAAAATTATAAGTAATTCGATTAATAAACGCTGGGGGTTTTCGGGGTCAGTTGTAAGCTGATAGTACACCTGAGTACCAGCAAGTTAGACAAAAGATTGAGTTGGATTGGGTGCAGATATAACTGAAGAAAGTTGCTTATCTTATTGGAAAAAATAATAGACAGATAAAGTGACTTTGGAGGAAGCATGGCCCCTCCAAAATTAATGATATTTCAGGCAGGTCAGGCAGCTATGTCAAATGCCTGGACTAATTCAAAGCGTGGAGATTTAACGCCGTTTTTAGAAACTGTTTCATTAAATGTTCTTTGGGGTCTCACCCAGACGCCATAGCCTCCATAAAGGGCTCGGTACACAACCATAACCTCTTCGGATTCACTATGTTTTGCGGTATGTAAAACCTCGTACAGATTTCCTTTGTAGTGACGATATAGGCCGCGTTGCATGGGTACCTCTAACTTACGTGGTGGGGGGCAAGCTGTAACTGTTGGATGCGATTCCCGTGAAGTACAGCAGTGCCTGAATAGCGATGTTCGCCTGTAGAAGTAAACTCAAACTTGTAACTGCGGTGAAGGCTGAAAAACCCCCTCTTATCCTTTTTGATTCGAGTACGAACCAAAAGCACGGTGTCGTCTAACAGTTGGACACCGAGCTGTCGGCAGTGATCAGAAGCGGCTCGCCGGACGTGCTCTTTAGCGGCCATACTGGCCCAGATATACCAAAGAACCACAAAGAACAGGGAAAGCCACAGTATGTCGCTGAGAGTGTAATACATTGCTATACAGTTGCTATGATCGCTTTCCTGCAAGAATACCATTTAAGGAGCGCCAATGTCCGGCACGATTTTAATTACTGGCTGCAATCGCGGAATTGGGCTTGAGTTGTGTGCCCAGTTTGCCGAAATTGGCTGGAAGGTCCTGGCTTGTTGTCGGGAACCGAAGAAAGCTGCTGAGCTCGCGGTGTTGCAAGAGCACTACCCCTCGATACAGTTGATTCGCCTGGATGTGACCGACTACGAACAGATGATCTCTCTAGGTAAGGCCTTTCAAGGAGAGCCGATAGACATATTGCTCAACAATGCAGGTTACTACGGGCCGAAGGGCGTGGGATTTGGCGCTGTTGACCGCGCAGAGTGGCGTCGAGTTTTAGAGTCCAACACTATCGCCCCCTACATGATGGCAGAAACTTTTTGTGACAATGTTGCGGCCAGTGAGCACAAGCTAATCGCGGTGATGAGCAGCAAGGTTGGGAGTATCGCTGATAATCGCTCTGGCGGGGGATATATCTACCGAACTTCAAAGACAGCCGTAAACCAGGTCGTCAAAAGCTTATCTATCGATTTAGAGCCGAGAGGAATCACGGTTCTCGCTTTGCATCCGGGGTGGGTAAAAACGGCTATGGGCGGTCCCGGAGCACTGATTTCTGCTGAGGAAAGTGTCGGCGGACTAAAAAAGCTGCTTTTATCAGCAACGCCAGCAAAAACGGGTCGATTTTATAACTATGACGGGACAGAAATTCCCTGGTAACGCTTGTAATGGGCTGTGACAAAACTCCTTTGAGAATCTAATAGAATGCAGCTCCCACACTCTGCCGGCCTGAATACGAGGTAGCTTGAGTAGCCTTGATCAGTCGAATTTATGCATTTCAACTTTTTTGCATATGGCCGGCGGGTGAGTCTGTTTTGTGTGCTTCGTGCTACTGCCTGCTGATTGCAAGATTGGGCAAGAATACGGAAGAAGTTTTCTATCCCCCAGAGTGGGAACTACCTGAAAATAGCTTCATATCAAGGAATGGTTCTGATAGATCCTTTCAGAGTGTTGGCGGGTTTTACGTTTTAGGCAAGGAATCTTACCTCTTATCAGGGTGTCCTCGAAGGAGTGGAAATCATGAAGTGGCCCAGTGTTTTAACCAAGCGTAAAAGCTTGTCGCCCCAGTTACTGAAGTCACCAATCCTTGCAATTCTCATTGTTGCGGCACTCGTCGGTTATCTGGGCGGAATGCCAATATGGGTAGCGGTGTTGGGTGTTATTGCCTATTACTCCAGAGGGCGTGATTGGCGGGCAGGTGCCTACAATCTCGCATGTGTGGTGACCGGGCTGGGGTTGGGGTTGGGCGCTCAAACAGCGGCACATAAATGGCAAATTGACCCAAGTATTCTGGTTGGGCCGATTGCACTTCTCTTCTCGATTATCAGTGTATGGGCAATGGGAGTGGTGACCGGTATTCGGAATGTCACCAGCTATGCCATTGGTATTATTATTGCGTTTCTTGCGCAGTTGGACATTACCTTGGATGCCTATTTTCAACTGATTGCAACGGTATCCATCGGTGCAGCATTTGCCGGCCTGATTGATATTTTATGGCCGCGTCAGCAACGAGCGGTAAGGACTTGTTGAAAGATGAATCTGAGTGCTTGAGGGAAAGGGTTGTAAGGGGTTCAGTAAGATTGAATAGAGGTGTAGTTCAATGTTAAAACGTATATTGCTATCTACAGCAATGGTATTTGTTACGGCTTTGGCGTTTACTGAACCCTATGAGTCTGAAAGTAGTATCGAAATGGAATACTACAGAACACTTCTTCATTGATGTAATTCGTTTCTTATCTATTTTTTTACCTTGGATTGTAGGAGCCAGTTGTGAAGGAAGAATTTTGGCACGATAAGTGGAAAAGAAATGATATTGGCTTTCACGAGGCGGCCGGCAATTCGTTGTTGACAGAGTTCTTTTCCAGTCTCTCTCTGTCTCCGGGTGATCGGATTTTCTTGCCGCTATGTGGCAAAACGAAAGATATTGCTTGGTTATTAGAACAGAATATCTCAGTCGTTGGCTGTGAACTCAATGAGGAGGCCGTGAAGCAGCTCTTCAGTGAAATGGCAGTAATCCCACAGGTAGGCCAGGTTGGTAATCTGAAGTGCTACTCTGGTGCCAACATCGATATTTTTGTTGGCAATATATTCGATTTGGGTAGAGAGGAGTTGGGGCCGGTTGTAGCGATTTATGATCGGGCTGCACTGGTAGCCCTCCCCACAGATATTCGTGAGCAATATGTCAGACACTTAATGGCTATTACCCAAGTCGCACCTCAACTCCTCGTATCTTTCGAGTATGAACAAACTCAGATGCCTGGCCCACCTTTTTCTGTTGGGAGCCGTTTGATTTATGAATATTACGATGCCGATTATAGCCTACAAGTATTAGCGACAAGAGACGTTGTTGGTGGACTTAAAGGCAAGGTTCCTGCAAGAGAAGAGGCATGGTTGTTAACACCAAAGTGATAATGGCTTTCTCTGCAGGTCAAATTTCTGGCAGGGAATGAGAGCCAAGCATTAGTTTTTCCTTTTTTGATTTTGGCCACTTCTTAATGGCTATCTCCATTTTCAAGGCGGTTGATTTATCGGGTAGCCTCACAGAGAACACGAGTGTAAGGGGCCCCTTACCTCGTAGTGCTTTTGCCGCCTTTGGGCCATCACTACAGTGCTCAGCAAAACGCCTCTCCAAATCATTGGTTATACCGGTATAGAGTGTTCCTCTGGCCGTTCGAACAAGATAGAGAAACCAATTCACGCTCAGCTCTTCCTTCTTTTTTATATGGCCCATAGATTCAAGAAAATAAATCCTGCTGCTCATTAGTGCGAGGCGGCGGCTTGAACTGGGAGCAATCCAAGGTAAGGCGCCGATGATCCAAGCCCAGCTTTTTCATTGCCACTTGAAAGCGTCTTTGGAGTAGTTGAGCAAATATGCCTGTGCCAGTTCGCCTTTGGGAAAATTCACTTTGATAGTCCTTACCTGCACGGCTTTGCTGCACCAGGCTCATGACATGCTTTGCCCTTTCTGGGTAGTGTACCTCTAACCATTCCCGAAATAGAGGGGCAACTTCATAGGGGAGGCGCAATAGGATATATGCGGCTCTTACAGCCCCTGATTCCCGCGCAGCTGCAAGAATCGACTCCAGTTCACAGTCATTGAGAGCGGGGATTATAGGCGCAGCGAGTACTGCGGTAGGTATGCCCGCTGTACTCAGCTGTTCAATTGTTCGCAGACGAGCAGCAGGACCAGCAGTCCTTGGCTCAAGCTTACGCTTAAGGGCATTATCTAGTGTGGTCACACTAATGGCGACTTGGGCCAAGTTATCTTGTGCCATTTCTGCCAGCAGTGGGAGGTCTCGCAAGATTAGCTGGCTTTTGGTGACAATGGTTACCGGCTGGCGAAACTCCTGCATAAGCTCCAACAAACTACGGGTTATCTCTTTCTCTCGTTCCAGAGGTTGATAGGGATCGGTATTGGCTCCCAGAGCGATGGGACTGCACTGGTAGCTGTTCTTTCGTAGCGCTTTCTCTAAAAGCTCAGCAGCATTCGGCTTGTAGAAAATCTTGGTCTCGAAATCGAGCCCTGGCGATAAATCCATATAGGCATGGGCTGGGCGGGCATAACAATAGATACACCCATGCTCACATCCCCTGTAGGGGTTTATCGATTGGGAGAAAGGGATATCTGGTGATTGGTTAGTTGAGATAATAGTTTTCGCCTTTTCCTCAATGGATGAGGTTATTAGTCTCACCGGCTGGTCAGGCTCCACTTGCCAGCCATCAGTTTCACGGGAGCTGGAAAGTTCAGCAAAGCGCCCAGGGAGGTTAGAGGCGGTTCCTCGGCCCTTGCATAGGGATGGCGCTTTAGTGGAAGGATAATCTGACATTTTTTTAGCGATAACTGTATTAATGTACAGTTTACGCCTTAATTTTGAAGGATTGCAAGCCTTTACGGATTCATCTGGAGAAGATAATAAAACTGGATTTGGTTTCCCCAAGAGGCAATGCCTCTTAGGGTCTAATTGTGCTCGTAAATACTGTTTAGGCAGTGACTGCGGGGTTGTATTTCGATTCCATTGTCAGCCCGGGTCTTTCGTCATCCCAAATCATATGCACTACCTTCCAGGATTCGCCATCGTTTAATAGCTGGATACTATTTATCCCTCTTTTTAGGAACTGGGTTTTCTCCTTATCGCTCCAGGCTTCATAAATACTGAAGACGTGAGCAATATTTCCAAATTGCTCGATAATGTTGTGTATTTCAGCTTCATAGAAAGGGCGATCTGCGATTAGATTTTCAAAATTTTCTGGATATTCTTGGACGCTGAGAATCGTAGACTGGGGCTTGCCATTGCTATCCACAAATGTGCGTATCATTTTCGCATCAGAGGAAAATAATGATGCCTGTCTTTCCCAGTCGCGTTGAAAACCTGAAGGGCCAGAGATTCCACTATATAGTTCGTCAATAACCTCTTGTATTCCCATGTTATCTTTCATATTTCTATCCTTGTCTAATTTCAATTGAGAACTTTGATTATCTAGCTGGTGACCCTGGGTTAATATTTAATTCTATTTTGTATATTGAAAATACCCATGGCGACTTGTTTGAATACTTAGCGCTGTCATTGGTGAGTAGATTCAAAGCTGTCATTATGATATCAACTGAAAGTAAGCTTATCTACAAAGCCGCTAGGTTTGCATAGCTACGAGATAGTGTGTCACTTCACTTTTTATGTCGTAATTGTTTGATTTATATGTAGTTTTATTATTTTCTATAATTGGTATGAATGCCTATTAGGTACGGTAGTTTCAACCATGAAATCGGAGATACCCTCTCGGGAGATGGGGCGCCAAGAAGCTCTTTTTGTAGAGCTGTCTAGGCAGTCAAAAGGGGGCTTGCAACTTATTTCTTTTATTCGAGTTTGTGAGCCTCTAGCAATTGATACGCTACGTTCTGGCCTTAAAATACTACACCAGTATCATCCCCTCTTGCGAGCCCGCGTCGAGAAAGATAATAAATATCGGTGGGTTTGTGATGTGGATTTTTCCGAAATCCCTATAGATGTGTACCGGCTAGATGAGGAGATGGATTTTGAGAGAGAATACTCAAACCAAGCCAAAAAATATATAGATAGTGATAGATATGCATATTGTCTAAGTATATTTTGCAATCATGAAGGTTTAGTGCAGTGGGTTATTGTCAATAATATTCATGCGATTATGGATGGTCGTTCTATTATGACTCTGTTTTTGCAGTTGGATCAGTTAGTACAAAAAAATAAACCCTTTAGAGACAATGAAACGCTACCTCTTGGGGAAAGCATCGCTAAAAATTTAGAAGTCGCTGGATATGTAGGTGAAAACCATATATTTCATGAGGCGGATGATCAAAAATTAAGCTGGCCTGTTGAGAAGGTTGCACCGGCAAGTAAACGGCAGGCTGGTGCAATAGCGAGACTATTGTGTCCTGAAGATCTTCATCAGCTAGCAAAAATAGGTAAAGACCGGGGAGTAAAGTTAACTGCAATTCTTTGTGCAATTGCTTCCATTGCTTCAGTAGTCCTACCAACCTATAAAAAGGGAGAGGAGATTATTTTAGCTTTAGATGGAAGAGGCTTATGTACCCCCCCGATCCCATTAGAGCATATTGGTTCGTTTTCGCAAACTACTCAGTTATCTATTCCTGAAGATCCTACATCGGTTGATATCATAGATTTTGCTGAAAATTTACAGTCCCAAATATACACGGTACTAACTAAACAACGTCCGATGGCAAAAAAAATAGTGTCTGAATACACTGTTACTGAAGTGGAGAATATGGCGAGAGAGACAATCTTAGGCTCTGAATCCTTCTTTGCCGGTGTTTGCGTATCTAATGTAGGAAGTTTAAGTAAATTAGGTGGAAGGATGAAATTTTTTGATATCGAAAAAGGAATGGTGACCCAAACTAATGGGCTAAACCCATTGACGGTCATTTCGTATACAACCAATAAGAATTCGGTTTTTGTGTTTGGTTACTGTGAACCACTTTTGAGTCGAAATAGTGTTCTTCTGTATATAAAGCGGTATATGGATATTATTGCTGGTCTAATTCATTAATTTTTATACAGGGTTTCAAGGGGAGATTGAATTATTCTTGTATTGTATTGTATTGTTTAAGCTATCAATTTAAATACATAGATTGCTAGGCGCATTTCCTATTTCTTACTCGGTTGCGGTAAGTTTCTCCATAGTGGTGATGACGGTTTGGTGGAAAGAAATTCTTGTAGAGATTATTAATAATCGATATTCATACGAAGGTTAGTTGAATTCCATTTAAGTGAGGGATAATAAGATATCTATCCATTAGCAATGTATATTTAATCTATTATCTGTATAGATGAAGGAATCAATCGACTGTTAACTAGATTGTGCTTGTGCTGACTGTCTTAGTGATCTGCTCTCTGTATCAATAGCCAATATCAACAAACAGTTTCTAACTATTTTCCTATACTGAGGAGAGTGCTTCTTGTATCACAGGTGATTTACCAGTTAGCAAATGTGAGGCCTGCATGGAGAATGAGCCACTCTCATGTGAGTTGGGGCCCCAAGAAGCTCTATTTATTGAATTGACTAATAAGTCTCGCGGTGGAACTCAGCTAATATCGTGTGTTCGCCTCCGCGATTCTGTTACTTTCGAGCAATTTTGCAGAGGTTTTACCTTTATCCATAGAAGACACCCAATGCTTCGGGCGAGGGCCAAGAAGGGCACCAAGGCTTCTTGCATTTGTGATGTTGAATTTGAAAAAGTACCTCTAATCATAAAGCATTTAAATAAATCATTAGAATATGAGATTGAATACCTTTGGCAGCAAAATCAATTTGTTGACATAGAAAATTGCGCCTATGAGATTACCTTGCATGTTAACGTGAATGATGAAGTTGAGTGGGTCATCATTGTTAGCAATCATACTGCATTGGATGGCCAGTCAAGATTGGTACTTTTTTGCGATCTAGACAGGTTCCAGGAGAGGAAGGGAGGCTATATTGGCCAAGAACCTAAACTACTAAGAAAAAGTACGGGTGAGTATTTTAATTTGTTTGGATTCAAGGATGTCGATTTATTTAATGTGCGGAAATCCAATAGCTGTAGTAAATGGAAAGTAGAGCAAGCGGTACCCATTATAGGAATAAAAGGATACTCAACACTTAAATTGATATCCCCTGAAGCTGTTTCCGTTTTTGCTGCGCAATGTATATCTACATTCCCAGAAGTCACTGTATTCCCTGTTGGTATTTGTGTTTCTAATACCTGTAATATGCAGCGATTAACTAGTGGGCTTAAATACTTTGAAATTGAGTCAGGCATTGTCGTACAAGTCCACGTTACCCACCTGCTAATAGTTATTACGTATACCACCTGTAGAAATACCATTTTTGTATTTGGATACTGTGAGCCCTTAACTAGCCATGAGAGTGCACATTTGTATGTGGAGTCATACTTAAAACTTGTAAAGTCTCTACTTGTAGATGAGTGTGTTCAATGAGAGTGTGTCTGTATTCGAAGTGCGAATGCACTGGCAATGGGAGTTGATAGGTGAATGATATAGTCACTGTTGTAGGGCAGGGGTTATATCTCGCTGCCGCTGCAGTTATTGGGCTGGGCATTGCAAGGATCTTACGTATTGATAATACACTTGGCTGCCTTGTCGCAGGAGTGCTGGCGGCTTTGTTACTTCCCATAATTGACTATGATACAGGTTTGCGTGCAACCAGTATCAGAGAGCTGGTATTCTTTGTTATTTTACCGGTATTAATTTTTGAGTCCGCCTGGCAGTTGGAACCCAAAGTCTTAAAGCGCTGGATTGGACCTGTACTGTTATTCTCTACACTCGGTTTGGTCATTTGTGCAGTTCTTATTGCAGCAATTACTTATTACGGCATTGGTCATCCTGAAGGTTTTCCTTGGGTGGCGGCCATGTTGACCGGGGCTATTTTAGCGGCTACTGACCCGGTTTCTGTAGTTAATAAGTTGCGTAAGGAAAAAACAGGAGAAGATCTCTTAACCTTGGTGGATGGAGAGAGCCTTTTCAATGATGCTGCAGCTGTAGTGCTCTATTCGTTAGTATTAGGGCTAGCTACCTATGGTATTGTAGAAAGCTCGTCGATGGGGGCTGCAGCTCCTTCATTGGACGCAACTTCAGTGACACTATATTTTTGCATGGTATTTTTCGGTGGTGTTGCGATTGGACTTATTTTCGGCTTGATAACCACTCTTGTCATATTGTTTCTACGATCTCCCAGTGCGGCTTTAATGACGTTAGTAATCGCTGCATTTGGTAGTTTCTATTTGGCGGAAAGTATTTTTCATGTGTCAGGTATCATTTCGGTAATGATATGTGCAATTGTTGCTCGAGCGTGCTTAAGTAAGCAAAATAGCACCTATTTAATTCATGCGGGTCCAACTTGGGAGTGGATGGGGCTGTTTTTCACCGGTATTATTTTTGTGATTATGGGATTGGTGATTACTTTTGAGATGTTTACCCACCAATGGCTGGCGATGGTTATTGCTACAGCAGCGGCTTTAGGAGCTAGAGCATTATCTGTATTCTTAGTGGCACCTCTGACTCGCTTTGTTGGCCCCCCGATACCGAAATCCTGGCGTCTGTTAATGAGCTGGGGCGGGCTCCGAGGGGTTATTGCGGTCGCTTTGGTGCTTTCTCTTCCAGTTGAATTGCCCTATTGGTGGACAATTCAATCTATGGTATTTGGCGTGGTCCTTTTCTCCTTGTTGGTACAGGGGACTACCAGTGGCCGCTTGATTCATAAATTAAACCTTTGAGCTAAGGTTCCAAGTCATACAGCCTTTAGGCTAATAGCGGTTGGGTTATCAGCAATTAACCACACAGCGACAAGAAGCAGACTGAGTGCAAAAAGCTTGTTTTGCAGATTTCTATTTTTATCGCTGATAAGTGCTTTCGATAAGGTCCGACCAAAAGCGATCCATGAGAAGTGTGTCACAAAGTTGAGTATGGTGATCATAATAATCAAGGTGATAACACTGCTTTCATTGCTCTCCTCTTGCTTTGGTGCGAACACAGAGAACATAGTAATTACTATCATCCAAGCTTTAATATTCATACTTTGAATCAGCATTCCCTGCCAAATACTTACCGATTTGGTGGCAGTTTTTCCAGGTCCTTTATTAGGTTTTATAAAAACGTAAGCAAGGTAAATTAAGTAGATGGCACCAGTCCACTGTAAGATGGTCATTACCATAGGGTAGTGAATTAGCCAGCTCATAAATCCGAAGCCAACCAATAAGGCCTTCATTAGAAATACAATGTCTATGCCTGCCAGTAAAGGTAAGGAGCGACGAATACCCAAGCTGGCTCCGGCTGCAGCAAAGGTGATATTGGCAGGTCCTGGGCTAAAAATTAGTGGGAACATTACTGCCAACCAGGCTAATAGAAACTCTAAGCTCATATATATTACTCATGTCATAGAAGAGATATCGCTATGAGAAGTAGCTCACACTGTTTAACGGTGCGCTTTGTTTTCCCAGAGATAGGGGAGCTTAAAGGGAGTAGAGGGAAGGTTCTTGTACGAAATTGCGCTGTGCAGACTTTAAGTAGCGAGCAGGTGTGATACCAAAAGCACGCTTGAAGTTTCGACTCAAATGGCTCTGATCAAAAAAACCGCAGTCGATAGCCACCTCAGCCACCTGGGCTCCCGCACGAAATAATGCGCGGGCCCTTTGGGTTTTTAGGAGGATTAGGAATTGATGTGGAGGAATGCCAAACTGGGCATTAAAACTACGAATTAGCTGATATCGACTCATGCCAGTTAATTGGCACAACTCATCCAGTGTCACATTTCTTTGCCAGTTTTCCTGTAAATAAGCACGGGCCTTCAAGACTCCCTGTTTGTTAGACGATGCCTTCGGGTAGATCTTTTGGTCGCCGTGACGGGCAAAGAGCTGGCTAATTGCCAGGGTGAGTAGAGAGTCTGTTGAAAGGGATAAAGCGTTCATTTCAAGACTGCTATGTAGCTTGTAGAGAAGCTGAAAAAGCTCAGGATCATCCAATAGTGGTCCTTTCAAAAATGGTACGGGTGTTTGATTCAGCAGAGTGTGTTCTCTGAGGGTTTCCTCAATGAGCGCCGTGTCAAAGTAAAACATACGGTAGTACCAACCGGAGTCACTTCCGGAAAAACCGGTATGAATCTCCCCTGGATTAAGCGCAGCAAGGGTTCCCTGAGGAATAGTCACTATTTCACCGCGATAATCGAGCTTTTCTACGCCAGAAAGGAAGATTCCAATAGCGAGTTCATCATGCCAATGCTTGGCAAAGGAAAACTTATGGAAGTAGGCGTGAAAAAGCTCTATGCCGCAATGACTCGGACTTCGCCAAGCCTTAGAGAATTCCTTTCGCACTGATAACCCTCGTATGATAAATAACCATCACTTTACAGAAAGAAAGGGTGGTAAGGCAAAGTTACAGATAGGAGAGTGACAACTGAATAGTGGATAATTTTGAAGTGGTACTTTTGATGTCGAGTGCCTTTGTTTGGTAAGTATTTATCTTGCGAAATATATATTGCCCATTCTTACTTCATAGATCACTGGTTTTATCCTGCCCGTGTACCAGCCAGGACTTGAAACCATTGTTCCGTCCAAAGAAAACCAACCACCTTTACCCTCCTCAACGAAGGCACATTTATTCCCATTTGAATAAACTCCTGGCTTGTATCTGATCAATCTATAGTACTCGGAGTCATCATATTTAACAGAAGCTTCCAGTACCACAGGATCACCTGTAGCAGAGGAAATATAAATAAAGACTGGCAATTCATCTCGCCCAAATAATTTTGGCTTATCTACCAATAAGTTATCTATTGGCACAACTCTAAATTGATTTTTCCTTGCGTAATCTACAGGTTTATTTGATCTGAATACAATTGACATATAGAAAACTATACCTGTTAGGAAAATAATTAAAGTGATTTTGGTTAGGATTTTTCTTCGAATTTTATTCATATTGCTTAACGCCATGACTTTGGATCCCGTGAAGAGGCAAGTTTTTAATTTAAGCCTTCGAAGCCCAAGAATGGAGATCCAGCCCTCATAGTAGGTGGCGTTGACTAGTCTTGTAAAGTGTAACGATGCTACTTGAGTAATTTCATTACTAGCATGACCCTCTTTTTTGTAGATGGCTCCTTAAGAAAGCCTATGATAGGCTGGAAACGATTTTCTTATATATTAATAACCGATCACCTTACCGAAATTTAACGCTTTCGATAAGCGGTTTCTGGAAAGTGGGGTGAGTTGTTCTTTGCCAGGTACTCCTCAAAAGTCCAATACTGTACCCCCTGCATTTCTCTCTCAAGCTCATCCATATCATTGGGTCCAATATCACTCGGAAACGGTTTTGAAAGCATCGAGCGTACTTGCGCTAGCCTGTCACTTACCCTTGCACTCTGAAAATAATCAATAATTTCATCCTTCCACGCCTCTTCACCAAACTCGTGGTGTACTTTATTCATTTGATCCAGTGAGACCACGAATTCATTGATATCTCTAAGAACCGACAGGATCTCTTCTTTGCTATATATTAGTTCATCCACTATAAAGGTCTCTTTCTATAAGTCTTAAATGGGCGGCCGAGCAATCTGTTGTGAAGTCACGCCCGACTTGATTATTAGATTAAATTTCGTATATCAGTCCTCGCGGGCAATAGTCAAAAGACAAATCGCCAAGAGTAAGGTTGCAAGAACACCCGATGCTCCAGCAACGGAAGAGGGTAAATAGGAATCACGTCCAAACGTAACCGAAATAGCATTAGCAAACATTGCAATAACGCCAACTGAGGCAGTCAAACCTCCCAGCACTTTGGAGCTCCCATTCATTTTGGCAACCCCAAAAATAAGAGCAGCAAAGCCCAGCAAAAATTTCGCCGCGTAATAGATCATAAATGAAAAAGCCACAACGGCCCCCGCTGCAGCTCCAAGCGCCTCTAATTGGCTAGCGACCTCCCGAAATGGCATAAACATAGTGGCGCCAATGCTAACTTGCACCACATTGAATACAGAGCTGAATGCAATAGCGGACCACCCTACATGGTGGTTTTTAGTCTGCACCATGGCCGCTCCAGCAAAAGCTGAAAGAATGGTAAACAGCAAGCCCTCCAGCCCCCAGAAAAGTTGCCGTGAGGGGTTAATCTCTGCAACATACAGCATGGTAAAGAGTGCCTGTGTAACTACTAGCGCCAACAGCAGAAAAGCTATGATTTGGATATTTCGCGCATTGGTGAACTTCATAGTTAGATGCCTTGTATTATCTATATATGGATCTTGCTTCTAAAGATAGGGGTTGGCCTTATTTATTTTATATCGAAATATTGGGATATGCGGCTTTCTCGAACCTAACTATATATTTATATCGGGTTATAGGAAAGCAAGCGTCCCCAACGAAAATTTTTAGATTATATGTGTCAAAGTCTACTTTTTAGGATCGGACCTCGCGATTGAGGTCGCATCATAGCTTGGCAAAATGGTTGTGAAAAAGAAGCGATTGGAAAAAAGAGCAATTTCTTCATTTTATTATCATATTGTTAAATGGATATGTGAATGGTATTAGTATAACTATCTACGCCTAAAGATCTGCAAAGAGAGCTCGAAGTGAAGTGTAGCCCGTCTAGTCCGTATGTTTTTCAAGTGATCATGCTGTTGCTGTTTGTTACGTGTTTAGCCAATTTGACAGACGTTGATAATTGAAGCAACTAAAACTATAAAAATAACTAGAAGCTATTCCATGACTTCTTTAACGTAATTAACATACATGCAACATAGAAAAAGCACGATAAGTGGACAAATATCGCTCCCTTCTAACAACCAAACGGCGGTAATTTACTAGCCACATGAAATCTGCTTAACTTTCCAACGGAGGGCATACCTTCTGAGCCTTCTACCATCCTGCCTTGAGGCTTTTTTCCTATTAATCCTGTGTGACCAGATAAGGTCAATTCCAGGACACAATAGACTATCTCGAAGAGGATCAGAGTCCGCCGCCTTACCATAAACTAAACGATGAATCTTTCAATTTTTATATGTAACATCAAGTAATGGGTGTAATAACTTTACTTCTGCTGGTGAGGCCGAAGTAATGGTGCCTCTCAGTTAAGCAAAGACTATTGATCTAACAGCCCCAGGAATCTTCTCCATGCCTGTAACCAAACACCTTGCTCTTCCCAAAGTTGAAGCCTTCTCCAGCATGTACTCGGTGATGGATAGTATGTAGGAGGATCTTTCCATCGTGCTCCAGAACGTAAAACCCACAGGATGCCTTTAAAACAAGCTCGATTATCAATGGGTTTTGGACCTCCCTTTTCTCGTTTTAACTTAGAAAGACAAGGTTCGATCAATTTTCATTGACCATCGGCTAACTCTGACTTGAATCGGCTCACTATTGCTGCACTTTTTCCTTGTAATTGCGTGAAAATGGCAGATTTCAAGTTATGAAACAGCCTCTAATATTGTTAAGTCCATTTGCTGGCAGCTGGGGAGGCATACTATGCGAAGAAAAGGAATCCTCGGAAATTATTATTGGATTGAGGATAATGAGGTATATCTAGCAGATATTTTTTTGAAATTTTTCCTTTGATTTAAGGCTTTAGGGCTATAAATACCTCCTTTGATTCAGATGTTCTTGGTAGGAAACCTATGAGGCTCACTAAAGAAGATATCAGTTTGGGCTGGCATACGAGTAATCGGCGAGCTGTTTCGCCCATCATTAGTGAGCCAAATTTCGAATCATTCCTTTTTATGGACAGCTACGATGAGTGGTACTTCTTCAGGGAGGCACCAAAAAAGTTTGATGCTGTAGCCCTCTGTAACTATCTGGGAATTTCCCTTGGAAGAGCGGATGAGTTTAATTTTGAGGGCGGTTGCGATCTTATTGCAGCACTATCCGAGTATCAGCCTGTTGCCGTAGCTAGTTGGAATGATTCATTTTCTTACTATCTAGTTAATGAGGAGCCAAAGAGTTTCTCTCGTAAAATACAAACACCTAGTAGGCCAGCTTCGAATTCTTAGAATCTATGTATTAAACATAAAGAATCTGAAAAATCTTGGTAGAAATATCGTAAGTGTTTTCTAATGAAAACCCTGAAGGTTTAGGAATAATTGCCAAAGGTAACTTGCTACGGGGCCCATTGGATTAGAAGCTTGTCTTGCCACGCGTACTTCCAGTTCTTGCGGTTTTGGGATCCCTTCCACTGCAATGGGAGATAATAAGCCCTGTTCAAGCTCCGCTTCTATCATATGTTCTGGTAGCGTACCCCAACCCATACCTTGAAGAATAATTTCTTTTTTAGCCGGAAAATCGTTGACTTTCCATTGATCGCCCCCTTCAAGCACCCCGTAGGTTTTAGTGGATGACTTCCTACCACTGATGATCACCTGGGGATGGTGTAGCATAATCTGCCTTGGGACTTTCTCGTATTGGGTAAGTAGGGGAGAGTCGCCAGCGATCACAGAAATGAATTTCATATTCATTAGATGAATGGATTCAAGCTGGTCGTAAGTTTCAGTCCACGGAATAATAGCTATGGAAACCTGGCCTCCCTTTAATAAGTCCAGTGGCCCGAGGCCATTTTCGGAATAGACCTCCAAGCGTGTTTTTGGGTACTCAATTTTGCACTGACGTATTGCGCTGAGTATTGGGCCGACCGGTATGGCGGAAGTAAACGCAATACCTACTTCCAGTTCTTCTCCTGCGACCAGCTGTTTAGCTAAGCTCTCAAACGAGTGGGCTTCAGCTAGTACATGTTTGGATTGTTCATACAGGGCTTTGCCGTCAGCTGTGAGTGTGCTCCTGTATTGGTCCCGATCAAATAGTTGTAGATTGAGGTCTGCCTCTAATTTCTTGATGGCGGCGCTTATAGTGGGCTGTGTTCGGTGAAGTGTCTGGGCAGCAGCTTTTAGCGAGCCCCCTTCAACTATCGCCTTAAAATATCGTAATTGTTCCAAAGTCATAGTGGCGTGAGTTAAGAGAAAATATAGGTAAGTTTCTGATGCAGCATATTTGAGGATCTCAAACTGAAAATAGCCATTAACTGACTTTCTTTTATGAAGCATCTTTTCTGTTGTGCTGACAACATGAGTAATCTGCACTTGATACCATTTGCCAGTGCTTGCAAACTGGACAGCATCAACACCGCTGATCATTTTGAATGAGCAGCTTTTACGTAAACCAGCTATTTGTTTTTCTTCTACCAGCAGAAGCTGGGAGTCTGCGTGCACCTTTTTACTTCATGCCTGCGCGGTATCATCACCCGATATCAGCTAAATCAACTTGTTAGGTAAAAGCTTACAAGAACTTAGATTATAGTTAATATCATTAGTCTAAGTCTAACTTTATCCTTATCTCCCTATCAAGAAGTGACCTGTTCGTGAGGCATTGCGAACGGTCGCGCTTTATCCGAACAGTTGAACGATATTGAGGTGAGTTATGATCAAACGGACAGACGTGTTAATCGTTGGCGGAGGCTTTGCTGGTGTTTCTGTGGCCCAAAAGTTAGCTAAGCAGGGTATGCAGGTGGTATTGGTTGACCGAAAGGACCATTTTGAAGTGACCTTTGCCACATTACGTAATGCGATAGCGCCTAACTTACTGACTGCTAATCCACGTAAATATTATCGTGACTTTATTCAGAGCGATTTTGTTCAAGCAGATGTGGTTTCCATGGATGAGCGGATAGCAAAGTCATCAAATGGATTAGAGATCCACTTTAAACAGGCAGTTATCGCGACAGGCAGTCGCTACCCAACCTTGCCGATAGCGAAATCCACATCAGCTTATACGATTTCCGAGCGTGAGCAAGAAATGCGGAATGAGCAAAAAATACTGGCGAAATCTCAGTCAGTTTTGATTGTAGGAGGCGGTACCGTTGGCGTGGAGCTGGCCGGGGAAATTAGCAGCGCTTTTCCCAATAAAACCGTGACGTTAGTCCATTCTAAAGATGTACTACTTGGCCATCTTAAGCCTAAAGCTCAGAACAAGGCGCTAGAACAGCTTACGGCTAAGGGTGTTAGCGTACATCTCAATACCCGGTTAGTTAAAGAAGGTGCAATTTACCGTTCTATGAATACTCAAGAAACCTTCAAGGCAGACTTGGTTTATGAATGTGTAGGTATGTCGCCAAATACCGAGTTTCTAAAAACAGAATTACCCGGTGTGTTAGATAAGATGGGATTAATTAAAGTGGACGAATATATGCGGGTTAGGGGTTATTCTAACCTTTATGCGATAGGTGATTGCTCTACTCTGGATGAAAATAAGCACGGCTATATAGCAAACGTTCAAGGAGGCATCTTAGCGGGCGTTATCATTAAGACTTACCCACGTTTAGTAGACACCCTGTATAGTTAGGTTTAGGCCTAACACGGAGGTGTATCATGGGTAAGAAAAGAACTCAGGCGTATACGGAGGAGTTCCGCAGAGAAGCAGTTAAGAGAGCGGAAAAGCCTGGAGCAACAACGGCTTCTGTGGCGCGAGAGCTAGGCGTCAGCGCACAGCAGATCTACAACTGGCGTCGTCAATTTAATCGACTGTCTGATAAGCAGTTCAATAGTTTAGACGGTGTCGACTATTCCAAACAGGAAAGCGCTGAAGTTCGCAAACTCAAGAAGGAGCTGCATGAAGCTCGTCAGGAGGTTGAGTTTCTAAAAAAGGCAGCTGCGTACTTTGCGAACCACCAAGAGTAAAGTACGCATTGATACAAGAGCATGTAGGGTCATTCCCGGTTAGCTTGATGTGTCGGTGTTTAGAAGTCTCAAGATCGGGTTATTATCGATGGCGGGGGCGATTGCCATCTGCTCGCACGATTAGAGAGATACGAACAATCGAGAAAATCCGAGAGACGTTTGCTGAGTTTAAAGGTCGTTATGGCGCGCCTAGAATTGCTTGCGAGCTTCAAGAGTTAGGTGAGCCATGCTCGCGGAACTACGTCGCTAAGCTTATGCAACAGGAACATATTAAAGCGAGAAACGGCAAAGGCTTTCGATATAGTCAGCCCGTGGAGGGGAGCATTAACGTCTCCGCCAACTTACTTAAGCGTTGCTTTGATGTGGATCGACCAAATTGCCGCTGGACCAGTGACATTACGTATATCTGGGTTCTGGATAGGTGGCTATACCTCGCGGTAGTTATGGATCTGTACTCTCGACGTATTGTAGGTTGGGCATTCGACTCGCAGATGACCGATGAATTGACACGTCGAGCATTGAAAATGGCCCTAGAGCGACGACCAATAAAGCCTGGACTGCTAGTTCACTCTGACAGGGGTGTGCAATATCGATCGCAGAAATACCAGGATCTCTTGTCCGAAAGCAAGTGCAAGCCGAGCATGAGTCGCCAGGCTAACTGTTGGGATAATGCGGCAATGGAATCATTCTGATCCTACCCACCAACAACGGACACACCACTAAGCGACTAGTTGTTCCTCAAACGCCTCAGGGCTGAGATAGCCATTGGCGCTGTGTAAGCGATTTCGATTGTAGTCTATTTCTATATACTCAAATACGGTTTCCCGCATGAGGCACCTTGTAGGAAAGCGGTTACCATGGATTACTTCTACCTTAAGTGAGTGGAAGAACGTTTCTGCGCAGGCGTTATCATAGCAGTTACCTTTGGCGCTCATGCTGCACCGCAGATCATAAGCTGTAATTAAAGATTGATAATCTTTAGAGCAATATTGGCTTCCCCTGTCAGTATGCACGATAACATTTGTAGGTTTCTTACGTCGCCATAAAGCCATTTGAAGGGCGTCACAGACCAATGTAGCTGTCATCGTTTCTGACATCGCCCAACCAATAACCAGCCGACTATATAGGTCTATCACTACAGCCAGATATAACCAACCCTCTTCTGTTCGTAGGTAGGTAATATCCCCGACCCATTTCTGATTCGGCGCTTCAGTATTGAAGTTCTGCTCGAGCAGATTTGGGGCCACTGGCAGACCATGTTTTGAGTAGGTTGTGGCTTTATATCTCTTGGCGGCTTTAGCCCGTAGGCCCTGTCGACGCATGCTGGCAGCAACTGTTTTTTGATTATATTTACTCCCCTCACTGGCCAATTCCCTCGTCAGGCGAGGGGCGCCACTACGTTCTTTACTGGCTATAAAGCGCTGCTGTACCAAACCATCAAGCTCCATTTGGTACTGCTGGCGCTTGGATTGATCGGCCGATCTTGACACCCAATCGTAAAACCCACTGCGAGATACGCTCAATACCTTAGCCATCGCTTTGATGCTGAACTTATGCCTGTGCTTTAGCATGAAGGCGTACCTCATTTCAGGCTCTTTGCAAAGTACGCTGCGGCCTTTTTTAAGATCGCCAGCTCCTCTGCCTGCTCAGCCAGCTGCCGCTTAAGGCGAGCATTCTCTGTGGCCAGCTCTCTCTCGGCATCCCCTCGGCTCTGATGTAACTTAGCCTTGCTTCGCCATCCGTAAATCTGGGAAGGATGTAACCCAAGCTGTTTAGCGGCAACGCTTACCCCTACCTTGACCGCCAGTGCTAGGGCATCTTTTCTATATTCCTCTGAGTATTTTTTACGAGTGGTTTTGGTTGATTTACTTGATCGTGTCATAGGGCACCTCTGCTGCGTAGTTTATCGCTTAAGAGAGTGTCCGTCTTTGGTGGGTAGGATCATTCTTTAGCAGGCTAAAAGTCGAGCTGGTCTATGCCAGAACATTCGAAAGCGAAGAGCAAGCAAAATCTGAGGTGTTTGAATACATTGAGATTTTCTACAATAGGGTTCGTAGGCACTCTGCATTGGGCTATGTAAGTCCAGCAGAGTATGAGCGAAAATACGTATAGTTAGAGTGTCTACTTTTTGTGGGCAAGACCACATTAATCAAGCCAAAGGTAAAAAGGTTACGCCTTATAAAACACCTAGTTATGCCATTGTTACGCCGACCGGTACAGAGACAGGTGTAGCTCAAATGCCCTTTGGTGTTTTTACTTCAAAGCTATTTGTTAACCTGAAACAAAAAGACATGGGGATAGGCCACATGCTTAAAGCGAGCGGTACAACTCCAGACTTACTTAGCTAGAGCTTTTTGGTATACAGTAGAGTACCTCTAATTAAAATCTACCAGTCTCTAAGGTTTCTCTGAATGGACATTCTCACTGACCATTGAAAATCAAGTAAGAGGTAGTCCAGATACTAGCCATACTTGCCAGATGCGTATGAGGCGGCATAGAGGTGTTACTGCCATTAGTAGTAGTTTATTTACGTAGTTAGGTTCCCCGCCTGAATTTATTACAGGAAATTAGAGGGCCTTTTCTTCTTAATTTGCGGTATTGCGTATTTACGTTCTTCAACGTAATGTTTGTGCCGAAAGCATGAGAATGTTAGAAGTGAGTCCCGGCTCTTATGGGTTTCTACTAGGTACCCGTAAGAGCTGCGAAGGTCCCAAACTCATGGAAGGCTCCTTTCATGTGATGAATATTTTTCATAGGCTGTAATCTCAATGGGAAATTGAGCATAGGTAGGAGGTCTGTATGTTTATAGGAGAGGTGTCAAGAAGGACGAATCTCACTGTAAAAGCGATAAGATTTTATGAGGAAAAAGGCCTCATTGCCGTTCCTAAAAGGCAGGGCAGATATAGAGTCTATACGGCAGAAGATGTTGAAATTCTTACTTTGATCTCAGAAGCCAAAGTACTTGGGGTGACTTTGGCTGAGTTGAAGGATGTTATTCGGTACCATAATGGAGAGGTTGATTGGGCTCGAATCAGCGTTTTTCTGAAGAAAGTAAAAAGGAAAATTGAGGCTGAATTGGAATCACTTTCTAGTAAAGCTGAAAAGGTTGATCAGTGTATTGCTTCTATAGATTCCTGCCATAAAAGTCTTGACTCTCCCCTTAAGGGGAGACGGTAGACTTTTCATCATGTCTTTAAGCAATAGTATGACACGATGAAAAATATCCTACTTTTAAATGGCAATCCAAAGAAGAACAGTTTTGTTAAGCAGTTGAGCGATGTCTATGAGTCTGAGGCAAAGAAGCAGGCAAATGTTCGGCGATATAATCTGTCGGAAATGGACTTCAATTCGAATTTAGAGTTTGGGTACGATGACTATCAAGTATTGGAGGATTGTCTATATGAATTTCAAGAGGCTCTTAAATGGGCACAGCATATTGTTGTGATGTCGCCTATTTGGTGGGGCGGATTGCCAGGAAAGCTCAAAGGCTTGATCGATCGATCTTTTCTTCCCGGAATTACCTTTAAATTTGAGAGTGGTAGTGCAGAACCGATACAACTTCTTAAAGGCAAAACATCAAGAATAATTTTGACAATGGATGCCCCTACAGAATATTTAGAAGAACAAGCAAAGTCAGTATTAGAGCAGCTTGATCGATTTACTCTTCAATACTGCGGCTTCTCGAAAGCAGAGGTTAGTTTATTTGGTTCAATGATTATGTCTGATAAGAATCAACAGGACTCCTGGTTGAAAACTGTTAAAGCACTTGGTGCTAGCTGTATTTAGCCTAGAACAAATCAATCTATGTTAGTTATGACTTCCTAACGACAACCAATACACTTGACGATACCTTAACTTCAATAGTTATGATTATTGGCAACAAATCCTGTATAAAAGCCATTTACCCTATGGAACTTTCGGGGAAAATTTGACAGTCTCTGGGCTTATCGAAGATGAAGTCTTTATCGGTGACCAATTTAGCATAGGCGATTGTCTCCTTGAGGTAAGTCAGCCAAGAATTCCATGTTTTAAACTCAATATGGCTTTAGATAATGATAATACCGTTAAATTATTTAAAGATTACTTCAACACTAGTGTGTATTTTAGGGTGCTTGAGGAAGGTTATATAGGACAAGAAAAAAACTAAGTAAAGTTGCTGAGGCACCTGGTTCTGTCAGTGTAAATACCATGTTTAGAGCCTTATTTGATAAGGGGTATGCTTTTAGCAAACAAGTACTTGAGGCCGTCCATCAATTGCGGCCCCTCTCCCAAGAGTGGCGAGAAAAAGTGGAAAGACGCCTGAAGAGGATTGATTAGATAAGCAGTTTTGTGATGGCTCGTAAGACCTTCCTGTTTGTATCTTTGGTCAATGGCGCTAAAGCATTATGCCTGCACTTCAGATTGATTCGCACTGCCAAGATGCACAGCCTTGCCCCCTAAATGTATTACGTCAAGTTGCTTGAGCAGATTCCTCACTGTCAATCCGTTGAGGGTTATGAGCCACTGCTACCTTGGGGCATCCAACTTGAGAGAGTGGAGTGGCCATTAATAGTTAACGCCTTTAAGTTCTGATAATTATTTCAAATCTGCTTTGAGCGCATTGATACCGTGCTTGCCAAGAACACATTTCACAAATACGCTTTACTAAGTACAGTCCTTGCCCCAAGCCGGAACTATGTTTGTTTTTTGCACTTTCAGTAAAAGGATCTTTTATCAACTTCTGCTGAATCTCATCAATATTATTCGAAAAATGTAAATTTCCTTGTGAAAATTTAATGCTCAATTTATGGTCGCTGGCGTAATGATCTGCATTTTCTATGAGGTTAGTAAAAAGGTGCAGCAACAAATTTTCATTAGCTCGCACCTTTTCTTCAGCAGAAACCTGAAGTTCAAAAGTTAAAAGGCTATCAGGGCTTGCTTGTACATGATTTAATATCGATTTTTCAAGTACAAACAATAAGCTTACCTCCTGGCGTTCCAGTGACTCCTGCCTTGCCAGAGCCAGCAGAGTTGATATAGTTCTTTGCATCTCTGATGAAGATTTTTGTAGCCTCTCAATCTCCATTAAAGATATTCTGCCAGTACCAGCTACCTTGCTAATAATATTACGTAATACACTCAATGGAGTTCTGAGTTCATGACTAATGTCCCGAGTAAAGTCGGACTCACGCTTTAAGATGACTTGTTTATACAATAAGGTATCTTCAAAAGTCTTTGCCAAATAACCTATTTCATCTTTAGGGTAAGCTCTGGCGAAGCCCGGCGAAATGGGCTGCTGCTTACTTCTTGAGATTGCATAAGCAAGAGATTGTAGAGGCTTTAAAGTATAACTTGATACCCAGAAGGCCAGCAATAAACCTAAAACTACGAGTAACACAAGCATCAATGATAGCCATATCGTTACTACTGGTAGAAAATCAGTACTAACTTCGTAAGCGGAAATGTCTGCAACTAATACCATTTCCAGCTCCCCCAGAATTACTGGTTTGATATGGAGAGTTGGGCCTCGATCTAATACAAATTCAACTCTTTCTGGATCTTGCTCTAGCAAAACAGGAATATTACCTGGCAAAGCACTTCTACTTCCATACAACTGAATAAACTGCAATCTTGGAGTTGTAATTTCTCCTGATGATTTATAGACCTCCTTGAGATATACAGCCTCATTATTGACTAATCTATTAAAAATAATATCTTCTACTACCCAAGCATAAGCCACTATTACAAGACTATAAAGCAAACCCAAAAAAATTGAGTAAATTGCAATTAAATACAAGGTGCGCTGCTGTATGCCTTTCTTTGGCCACTGAGCTGGGTTATTCATATGGCACATCTAATTTATATCCAACCCCATGAATATTTTTTAGCATGTTATATGAAAAAGGCTTATCCAATATACTTCTCAATATATAGATATGTGATCGTAATACATCACTATCAGGAAAATTGTCTCCCCAAATTCTACTTAATAGTTCAGAGCGGGTCATAGCTTGAGGGAACGCCTTGGCGAGTAACAATAGTAGTTTGAAGTCTGTACGACTGAGCTTTAGAGTCTGCCCTCGGCGGGTAGCTTTATGCTGGCGTATATCAATACACAATTCTCCAATATTAAGGATTTGAGATCGATAAAGGTTATGTCGACGATATAAGGCCTTACACCGCATAGCCACCTCTTCCAATGAAAATGGCTTGGTTAGATAATCATCAGCACCAGCTTCAAAACCAATCCCTTTGTCATAAATACTATCTCTAGCGGTGAGCATCAACACCGGGGTATTCACTTCATAATTAGTTTTGATCTGTCGGCATAACTTAATACCATCAATATCAGGCAACATTAAGTCCAGCAATACTACATCATATTGATGTTGTTGAAACAGGCTATACCCCATCTTGCCACTACTGGCATAGTCTACCTGGAACAGTTGTTGCTCTAAAAAGTCGCACACCTGGCAAGCGATGTCTGTATTGTCTTCAATTAATAAAGCTGTCAGGCTCATGATTACCTCTTAGTCAGCACTATTTCGTAAAGATAACACTTTGTTGATGGCCAAATCATATCCGGCAGCGATAGCTTCTGCATTCGGAGTTACTGGGATATCTGGTATTACACCGCTAACTTTATCGTCCCCATTGGGCCTTACCAGCTTGCGTGTAGTGATATAAGCCCTCAATTGTGAATGTGGCAAATTAAACAAGTTACCTTGCGCAGTTTGGTTAGAGTAGCCTTCCGTTTTTTGACCAATCAATGTAGCAAATCGATGATCTTGAGCCGCACTAGAAAATACGATAGCAGCAGAATAAGTAACCGGGCTAATCAGTATATAAACTTCTCCTTCAAATAAGTTATTATTATCTATGGGGCGGTGCCATTCATCCCAGTCGTGTTGAATCAATTCTCCAGCTTTTCCCTTATAGTTAAAAAGCCCTCGATTTTGTTGATTCAATTTTTCTGTCATATAAGAAATCATACGAAACTCTTTGTGGGCAATATAGCTTAATAAATAGGTGGCACTATCAGTATTACCCCCTAAGTTTTCGCGCAAATCGATAATCAAGCATGTAATTTTTCTATTTTTGATATCAGTAAAAGCTTGATCGATAAACTCGCTAAACCAGTCCAATCCTACATCAAAGCTGCCTATATGAAGATAAGCAGTGTCATCTGATATGACTTTAAAATAGAAGTCCTGCCTGCCATTGATAATTTCATCTTGAAGGTGCCAGTTTTGTTTGGAAAGTAACTGGGTAGTATGATTGGATCGGCTCACAGGCTCCTGCCATTTCAATTCAAAATCGTCAATAAACCCAAAGACAGCCCATAACATTACACCAAACCGTTTAGTAATAATTTGCTCTCTTAGAAAGCGAGACTCCCCACCTGCAAACTTCTGCATATGATCCATCAAGGTTTGAATACTTTGACCATTAATTCCTGTAATTCTTGCCCCTGCCGGCACTGATTGCCTACCATTTATATATGTATTCTTTGTTACGATACTACCATCAGGAGTTAAAGTAACAGCCAATGGAAAGGGCTTTTTGCCACTGGCTATAAGTTTTTCATACTCCTGATAAGGCCATATCAGAAAAGAATGACCATCATTAAACTTGTGCGCCAGTTGCCCTACAACTCGATAGAAATGGAGTCGATTCATAGAATCAGAGATTTGTAGCTGTAAGTCTCTAACCGCTTCTTCCAGCTCCTGCAAATCGGTATAATGATCTAGTGCCGGATGTCTTTCTAAAGCCCCCAAGTAGAATGCCTCCACATCTTCTCGCATTTCAGCAACAGTTAATTTTTTTTCCAACAAAGAGCTGTCTGTTAACTCAGGAAAAATCTCTAGATGTGATGAGTTACAAGCAATAACCAATACTGAACTTACCAGAAAAAAACAAATTTGATATAACCTTTTCATTTCGAAAACTCAAGTTTGAAATGAGCAGCTTAACAATGGGGTTGTGAAGATTCTGTCAAGCTACGTAATAGCAAAGCTAGAAGCTATTCCATTAACTCAACAGGCCTAGTTAAACACCCAGTTCAACTTGCGTCAGCTAAAGGCAGGTAGTTTGTTTGGCATTGCATCTATGTTATTTGGGTAAGTTACAACCCCAGGAGCAGTTCTGGAAACCCAGCAAATAGAGTATTGACACCGGAGCTGATTAAATGTTGTAAATTCAATAGCTTGTCTAGTTATAGGAACTGGTCTTGCCCACAAAAAGTAGACACTCTAACTATGCGTATTTTCGTTCATACTCTGCTGGACTTACATAGCCCAATGCAGAGTGCCTACGAACCCTATTGTAGAAAATCTCAATGTATTCAAACACCTCAGATTTTGCTTGCTCTTCGCTTTCGAATGTTCCGGCATAGACCAGCTCGACTTTTAGCCTGCTAAAGAATGATTCCATTGCCGCATTATCCCAACAGTTAGCCTGGCGACTCATACTCGGCTTGCACTTGCTTTCGGACAAGAGATCTTGGTATTTCTGCGATCGATATTGCACACCTCTGTCAGAGTGAACTAGCAGTCCAGGCTTTATTGGTCGTCGCTCTAGGGCCATTTTCAGCGCTCGACGTGTCAATTCATCGGTCATCTGGGAGTCAAATGCCCAACCTACAATACGTCGAGAGTACAGATCCATAACTACCGCGAGGTATAGCCACTTCTCCAGAACCCAGATATACGTAATGTCACTGGTCCAGCAGCAATTTGGTCGATCCACATCAAAGCAACGCTTAAGTAAGTTGGCGGAGACGTTAATGCTCCACTCTACGGGCTGACTATATCGAAAGCCTTTGCCGTTTCTCGCTTTAATATGCTCCTGTTGCATAAGCTTAGCGACGTAGTTCCGCGAGCATGGCTCACCTAACTCTTAAAGCTCGCAAGCAATTCTAGGCGCGCCATAACGACCTTTAAACTCAACAAACGTCTCTCGGATTTTCTCGATTGTTCGTATCTTTCTAATCGTGCGAGCAGATGGCAATCGCCCCCGCCATCGATAATAACCCAATCTTGAGACTTCTAAACACCGACACATCAAGCTAACCGGGAATGACCCTACATGCTCTTGTATCAATGCGTACTTTACTCTTGGTGGTTCGCAAAGTACGCAGCTGCCTTTTTTAGAAACTCAACCTCCTGACGAGCTTCATGCAGCTCCTTCTTGAGCTTGCGAACTTCAGCGCTTTCCTGTTTGGAATAGTCGACACCGTCTAAACTATTGAACTGTTTATCAGACAGCCGATTAAATTGACGACGCCAGTTGTAGATCTGCTGTGCGCTGACGCCTAGCTCTCGCGCCACAGAAGCCGTTGTTGCTCCAGGCTTTTCCGCTCTCTTAACTGCTTCTCTGCGGAACTCCTCCGTATACGCCTGAGTTCTTTTCTTACCCATGATACACCTCCGTGTTAGGCCTAAACCTAACTATCAGGGTGTCTACTAAACGTGGGTAAGTCTTGAACCTAACGCCCAGGGTTCTTTCTCCCAATCCAACCTCTAAACATCACTTACCAAGCCTCCCACCAAGGAAAGCGCTCTCACTTCAATAGGTAGAGATCTAGGTAAGTGTATTTCAGGCAATGTATCTAATTGAGCTGCACTTTCTACCAGATTGATGTCTATCTGGTAGAAAATGCAGCAGCCATTGGGACTAAAGTATCGCTCATTCTTAATCCCGCAGAATAAAAATTGATCATATGGTTGAGATTAGAAAATAGTACTCGTTGTTTCACAGTTTCCACCATCATTTATTTCTTTTGGGCAGACTTGTGGATTTACTTACAGCGGATAGGTGAATATCTGAGGGAGTATTTCTATAGGTTTAAGATCGTCGTTTCCCGATAACTCTCTCTGTAATTGGGGGCTCGGTGTGGATTGGCAATACAAAATGAGCCGCAAGGTCAGTATATATGGAGGGCAAAAGGGAGGTCCGAACCCTCGCTGTAGAGCCACTTTTGAGCATATTTCATACAAATAGCTGGCGGATCACACCTCTTCCCACAAGAATCAGGCAAAATTCATATGGACGTCAGGTGTTATAAAGACTGAATAGATACATTGGTTGCTTATTACTTCATATTTAAGCAAGGATATGTCATGAGGAACCTTTGTATTTCAATGGCTCTACTCTCACTGCTAGCCCTGAGTGTTAACAGTTATAGTCAGGATACACCGACAGTTCTTGAAGGGCCCTATCTTGGACAGAAACCTCCTGGGTTAACTCCAAAGTTATTCGCTCCTAATCCCTCGAAAGAGTATCGGGATTGGGGTGGCTACTTCACGCCTGATATGCAGGAGTACTACGTTACAAGAAGATATCACCAAAGTGGTGAGTCTTCGAAAGTTGTATTCAAGCTTGAGGGTAATCGTTGGTATGAATCGGAAGTGGCCTGGGGTGGCTCTATCTCACCTGATGGTCAAACAATGTATTCTAGAAATCGATATAGAGAACGCACTGACAATGGTTGGTCAGAACCTAAAAGCCTGGGGCCACTATTTGAAGACTTTCGTATCATGCGCCTTACGGCTTCTGCAAAAGGAACCTTTGTATTTGATGAAGTAGGTTCAAATGGAGATGGTATTCTTCGCTATTCGCGTCTGTTAGATGGTAAGCGTGAAGCGCCAAAACCTTTTGGAAAGCAGATAAATACAGGTAAATGGACTGCTCACCCGTTTATTGCCCCTGATGAGTCCTACATTATCTGGGATAGTGAAAGAGAGGGTGGATATGGTGATAGCGATATGTACATCAGCTTTCGCCAAAAAGATGGCTCATGGGGTGCGGCTATTAACTTCGGTGATAAGATCAATACGGAGGGGGAAGATGGTGGTGGATATGTAACACCTGATGGGAAATACCTTTTCTACTGCCGGCGTTGTACTCCACCGAATTTTGAAATAATGTGGGTAGATGCGGAGTTTATTGAGGCCCTTAGGCCTAAATAAAATTTACACTAAGCTACGCCTAGTTCTCTGTATCTATCATCATATTGCTAAATTTAAATTCTTTAATGATATTTCCGGTCTTCGCTATACATGAAGCCCCGGTTGATCCCGCAGCAACCTGTTAAGTTGTATAGAATCCTTTCACCAAGTAAGAAGGTGAGCACCACACCAAGTATGTGAGCGTTCACCTTTATGTGTTAGCCTCTATTAGCCACAAACTACCGAAAACTTGAAACAATGTTGATAGAAACCAGGTTAGATTGAGGTTTGTGCAACTAGAATACGCAATAAATATGCACGCCACAAAAAACCTGTTCTTTCTGATAGCATTTCTCTATTTGGAACCGAAGTTCAGCCTGAGATATTTGTTGTAGAACATGTAGCTAATGCCGGAGTTAAAATTAGTCCGGGAGATCGTTCAGTGTTAGTAGATTGGGGCCCCATGGTCGGTTAAAATTTATCAATGATAGAGATTGTCTTGTATTACTTGAGTTGATTTAAAATGTATGAATGGATTCCTTAAGTATTTTAGTCGTGTTCTCCTTACAGTTTCAGGTTGCCTATTTATTTTAGGTTTAGTTTCTGTGTTTTATGTGGAGGTCAAGCCTGTATACGTCAATATAAAGGAGATTACACTATATCAAAATGGGTATACTGATCCGGTCGGAAGGTTTGGTTCTTATGCGAAGAATAATGGAGGGAGTACAAAGTTTGTTTTATTTAGTTACAAATATACGGTAGGTAAATCGTCATATAGTGGAGCCTGGATGAAAATAGGCTCTCTCTCAACGATAGGGCGAATGCGAACTGTATATTATAATCCAGTCCTGCCAATGTTCTCAGTTCTTGAAAAGGGAATCTCCTTGTTTTGGGTAATCTTCCTTGGAATGTTGGGGTATGGGCTTCTGGAAGTTCGCAATTGGCTATATCGATAAACCCAACTTGTAAGGTTAATTCTGCAGGAAGTAACTATTTACTCTTGCTTTATTTTGTACTTTTGGATATGGCATAACTTTTATAAGAATAAACTGTGAAATTATGATGAAAACTATCCTTTTTGTGTGCTGCTTTATGATCTGCTTAGGTATCAATGCAGCTGAAGTTGAAAACTGTACTAATTCTGAAATTAGCAATGAATATTTTGGTGATTTTTCAAATATTCAATTCCATGAGGAGTCTAATTTAAAAGATGTTGCTCAAGAAAACCTTATTCAATACGCTAAAGAAATTACAAAAGTTGCAAATTGGGACTATAAGCTAAGTGGCCCAGATGAGCATTACTTACCAATTTTAATTGACTATCTTAAAAATCCATCAGGTTTGGGCCCTGAAATAGAGTGTATGTGGTTGTTGTATGAGGAGGGAGATGTACTCCGACGTTTCACTGATGATCAAAGTCATGTATCTAGGAGTGGCTATGCCTTATTTAAAAAGGACGAGTTATCAGCTTATTTCTACAGCCAAATTATATTGCTTTAGCAGTGTAGAAATTATAAAAGGTGATATAGATATCTCAGTTTTCGAGACTTTATATTAATAAAGGAGTGTCTTTTTGACTAAAGGTGAATGCAATTGTGGAGAGATAGCTTATGAGATACAAGAATCCCTCACAGATTTATATATGTGCCACTGTTCAATCTGTCGTCGTTCCACAGGGAGTGGCGCTATTACTGTAGCTATTGTGCCTACCGAGAAGTTTAGTTGGGTTAAAGGTAAGGAGAACCTTAAGTATTGGTCTAAGCCCGGGCATGATTGGCATACAAATTTTTGCGCTACTTGCGGTTCGACTCTGCCCGGAGATAATGATTCTTTAAATACTTACATTCCTGCAGGAAGCTTGGTAGATGGTAACGAGAATCTAAAAGTGGTTCATCATTTATGGGTTGACTCAAAGGCCTCTTGGGAAGTAATAGGTGACGCCGGGAAGCAGCATCCCAAGGGGGTTGGATCTTAAATTATTTAACGTCCTGATTTATTGCGCTTTGTATTTTTACTCACTATTACGTGTGTAGTGACAGGGAGGTTAATTTTGGAGTGAGTTTTGTCTCTGGAGCTTGAGAATACAAAGTAGTTTTAGGTGTATTATCTCGGGTGTAATAATCAGAGAGAAAGCTCATTCTCCTGTTCAGAAAATTGCCGAAACAAGCTCATATCCTCTATCTAATGTCCAAATAAAAGCAATTGCGCTACAGAGTCCAGCAACAGAATAACGTATCCGGATTTCCCATTCCTTTTTCCTGAGCCTGGCCAAATAGGCCAGGGGCCATATGGCAAGAATTATGAGTACTTGCCCGGCTTCTATTCCCAGGTTGAAGGCCAAGAGGCTTTGCCAGATATTCGGGGAGTCAACTTGGAGTATTTCATGTAATACAAATGAAAAACCCAGGCCATGGAGCAGGCCGAGCATGCAGGTGCCGATAAAAATTGTACTTTCGCTGCCTGTGATCTTTGTTTCTTCCCTGTGTAGTGATATCCAGGCCATATAGATTATGGATAGGGCGATACCGGTTTCTACCATAGGTACGAACCAGCTGACTATGGGAACAAAACCAAAGAATCCGGCTGAGAGGGTGATACTGTGACCGATGGTAAAGCCGGTAGCGCGCCACAAGAGTAGCGGTAGGCTGAGTGCACCGAGGCTTAGGCAGAGTACAAATAACACGTGGTCCAACCCCTTCAGGATATGGGCGATGCCCTCCGCCAGAAAAGTCTTCACAGCGTCTATTGAGGAGTGGGTAATCAGTAGTGGCTTTTGCATAAGACCGCGTGAGCGAAATACCTGGGTCTTACCTGGGTTGTAATCCAGCACCAGATTTGCGGTGTCTTCCTGGTTGGGGAGGCCGGGGTTAAGAGAGCTGGATAGTTGGTATTTTCCAAGGGGAGCTTCCAGAGGGTAGAAGATCTGAATATCAACCAAGGTGTCACCCACATACAACCTTTGATTGGTATCTTCAGGTAAGTATTGGTGCAAAAATGCCTGCTGTGCCTCCTCCAGCGTTGCAAAACCTGGTTCATTTCCTATCCGATACAGGCGCACGGCTTTTACATCGCCTTTTATCTGCTTGTCAGTATTGCGGAGAAGAGTGGCGCTCTCTGCAATATTACCGAGTCCTAGAGGCGCTAGCTCCAGCTGCTGAAAATCCACATAATGGACCAAGCCGCCTTGATCCAATGAGTTTTTGGTATAGGGCGCGGGTTGTGGGAGTTTGCCAGTATAGGGGTCGCGACCCTTTTTTGTTTTATCTGCCAGTAAATAGGGCATAGGCACTCTCATATATAGGTTGGCACCACTGGCTGTGTGCTCTATATGGAAAATCCGTACATTGAAGTTAAGAAGAAAGTGCGCTTGTGCTTGCCCGCTGAGGCTGGACATAAGGAGGTATAGAACAAATGTTGCGGGGAACTTGTATGTGCTGTTTTTCATAACCCTAACTATTTCTCTATTTTATTCTTACCGCACGGATAGGGGAGTAAATCCAGCGATTTTCCAGTGGTTATCAGACTGGATAATTGCGATATTGGCCCGGGTCTCTTGCGGTCTTTGTTCAAACTGTCCCCAGCTTCGGTCCTCTACTACCGCCTGCCAACTTGTAATCAACCGGAATCCTTTGTTGCCATTCAGGTTAATTTGGCTGGAGTACTCGACTTTAAGATTTGTAATAGCACTGATTGATCCCAAGCCACCACTCGTTGTTTGGGGGCGATGAATTTGTGCCAGATTTGAATAGGTACTTTCGAATCCTTCCTTGGTAATCAGGTTTTTTAGCTTTAATTCCAGATTGATCGGTAGAGGCTCTTTAAATGCGGCTGCAACTTTTAACAGTAGCTGTTCTGTTACTTGGCCCAAGTCCCGTTTTTTAGCGGTTCCTGGGAGGTTTACCCGGTATTCTTCTGGAAGATTGAGGTACAAAGCGATAGCTGAGATTATTATGGCGGTATAGAGAATAGTTGAACCCTTGCGGCCTATAAGTGAGTGTTTTGTGGATAGCGTCAATACAATTATCGTAATAATAAGAAATGAAAATAGGATAGCCATAGGGACCGCCAGGCTAGGGGTTTCTATTACAAGTGGATCGCTATTTGGAGGTCGGTAATCGTATAGGTAGTTGTGCCACTGAATATCAGGAAATGAGGGAATTACATGGGTGGGAAATGGGCCTGCGGGGTCCTGAATTAGGGTGGGAACGGAGTTGATCGTATCGGTGAATAGATTCCAGTCTACGGTAACACTCTGGGGCAGTGCATCGATGGAAAATTTTTCCCGGTAGCCAATCATCACTGAGCCCATTTCAATAGTGTCATTCTCTGAAATCTGTGAGTACCCGCTATTATTTGCGCGAAGAAAAACAGTCTCAATGCTATTCGGCTGTGAGGGCGACTGATCAATAGAAGTTGGATTTTTATTATTTAGATAGCTGCGAACTGTGTGGTGCAGGAAGGCCTTACTTTCTGGTGTTAATAGTTGCCAGGCATCGAAAGGGTGATTAGTCCACTCCAGTAAGTCCTTGGTGCGCACGAGTATCTCATGGCGTATCTGGCGGGGCTCTACGTAGAGGAAAGACATTAGAGGGTAGCGATTACGCCGACTAATATTGGTGTTCTTAAAATGTGTATTCCATGGGTCTTTCCAGTCGATAATGAGTGGTTCAGCTTGGGATAGGTAGTGAAAGCCGCTGATAGGTGTTTGCCCGTGGCGACTGGTAAAGCCAATTGTCACGGATGCCTGCTTATCACTACCGATGGGTGGTTTTAGTTGCAGGACTGAAAGTCCACCGATTGGATATTTCAGCTGAGTTAAAAGAATCTTTTTATCTGCCGGGAAATCCGGCATTTTTATGCCGGTGCGGGGATCGGTTTTCCCAGCAAAAGGGGAAATTCTAGGTTTTCTCTGGGCTACTCGAATTGAGATGAGTTTGGGCTTAATGCTCTTATTTCCAGAGAGTACTTGAAAGTCGAAAGATTGTTGGGTTTTTGCCGATTGTGCCAGTCGATAAATGTCTGGTGTATCATCAATTCCTGGCCAAAATAGTTTGGCATCGCTTGCTGATATCTCGAATCTAATGTTTAGGATATTTTTTTGTATATCGATCTCCGCAATATTGTTGGCGGTCTCAGCGCCACTTAAACTGATGAAATCAGCCTTGCTGGTTGTTGATAATGCACAGATGAATAATATCAAGGCCAGGCTGATAAGTATTTTGTTGGATGATAAATAAAATTTCGTTTCGGGAGTCATGTGTTTCTTGAGTAGAGTTTATCAGTTGCACCTTATTCATTTTTTAAGGGGGATTAATTTAGTCTGGTGCTTCAAGATCAGTACCGAAGATTGCATTGACTTCCCCGTAGATTTTCTCAGTCAGATTTTTATAAATTAATTTTCCGCCATAAATAGTAGGTATGAATACAACCTCAGCAGGGGAAGCTGGTAACTTTTCGGACCCCGGCTTGGTACTGCTGGCGTCCCAGGTCGGAAATTTCACTTGCCGGTTACTGATGGCCCATTCCACTCTGAGAGCGTCGAGATCGCCAATGTGGTTGCTCCGCAAATGCTCGACATGAAAAGTTAAGTTATCGCTGTTACCCAATGCTGGCAGGAAGCGGGTCGTGGCTTGCTTTGGGCGAGGGGAGGCTATACGAGTGCCGGGCAAGTAAGCGTCCCCGATTGCCGAAGTCGTATTTTTCTTTTGTAGTTCTTGAGACCAGAGAGCGTCACTGAATCCGGATGCCAGTAACAGAAGAGTAATACTGAAAAGCTGCGATAGGGTTTTAGTCGGAATCATCTTCTTGTATAGAGTTTACTTATGGGTTTTATGTCTTTAGGCAGCTTAGTTGATGATTCAAGTCACAATAGGAGGGTAGATTGGTATGGCGTGGAGTTTCGTTTTGAAACTTGAGTAAGTTGGTGTTGCCAGTTTTGGGGGATACGGGGATTTAATTGATAACGACTAGATGATTCGGTAGTTCATCTTTAATGGTGCTGGTGGGTATCGCTTCGTGAAGTAGATCTCCGCATTGCTCAATACATACCAGTAATGCCTCTCCTGCTTTTCCCCGCTTGATTTGTTGCACAAAATTTTCCACTACTCTCTGCCAGTTGTCATTGGTGATGTGTTGAGCAATGCCTCTGTCGGCCAGTATTTCTACATAGTGTTCGGCTTCTGAAACAAATATCAGTAGCCCGAGTCGATCCTTGGTTGCGTGTAAATCCTGCTCCAGAAATTGCCTGCGAGCTAAGTTTGAAGCTCGCCAGAATTTTATTTTCTTTGGTACCAGGCGCATGGTGATGGGGCGCCAGCGGAATATTACTGCCAGGACAATAAATACAATCCACTGAAGCGTCACCGCCTGTTGAAGGTTGATCCAGAACGGCAGGAATTCGATCAGAGGGGAGACTAACAGTGTTAGGAATGCGGCCCATAGGGTAGAGATATAAAGGTAGTTGTCCGCTTCTTTGGCGACCACAGCCATGACTTCAGCGTCGGTGCGGGACTCTACTTCCTTGATTGCCTCTGCTACCTGGCGTTGATAAGTATTGGTGAGCATTACCATCCTCCCGATGCGCCCCCTCCGCCAAAACCTCCGCCGCCCCCGCTAAACCCGCCCCCAGAGCTGCCGCCGGATAGACCTCCGCCAAATCCACCTCCACCATAGTAGCCGCCGTAGCGCCCCCGCTTAAAAATGCGGCTCTGTACAGGTGAACCCAGTGCTGCACTGCCGAAGAGGTGTAGCATGACCAGCAGAAGGAACAGGCCGACCAGTACAGCAATTCGACGCCCCTCTTTGGTTTCTACGGGTTCAGCGACATATTCATTTTTCGTCGCGGCGATAATTGATCGAACCCCTGCATTGATTCCGCCGCTAAAATCGCCATTGCGAAACTCTGGCAGTACTTTGGTTTGGATAATATTTGCCGCCAATGCATCGGTTAGGGCTCCTTCCAGGCCGTAGCCTACTTCGATACGGACCTTTCTATCATTGGGCGCAATCAGGAAAAGCACGCCATTGTCTTTGTCTTTCTTTCCTAGCTTCCACTTGCGTGCCAGTTGGTTGGCATACTCCTCTATAGTGATGTCCTGAAGCTCGGGGATGGTGGCGACCACCAGCTGATTGTCGCTGTCGCGCTCATACTGCTGTATCAATTCAGTAAGTTGGTATCTCTCATCGGCCTTTAACAACTCTCCCTGATCTACCACTCGGCCGGACAGCGCTGGAAACTGCACATCGGCCCAGGCTGTTAAGGCACAGACCAGAGCGATCAGGATGGTTATGGCAAGACTGGGGCGGTTCATTTTGGGGTCGATGGCGCCTGTCTATTGGAAGTTGAGGAGCCTCTAAATAACTCCGTAATGCCTCTGCGGGTCTTGAAGGCTGCAGATGTTAGGCGCAGCTCGCCGCGAATGGCCGTAGCCCTTTGCAAGAGCTGCAACGCAGCAGCTGTGGCCTTCAAGACTCGCCCTTCGGGGCTTGCAGAGCGATTCACACTCCGCGTTGCGACTTCTTGAAAGGTCTAGACATTCCTGCGAAGCCGCGCCTTGATTGTGAACCGCTCTGCATGCCAGAGGTATCATGGAGTTATTCAGAGGCTCCTTAACCTCAGGTGCCTTATCGGCATCTTCACTGGTGGCTTCGAAAGTTTCTCGAAGCGGCATATCCCTGTAGAGCACGGCATGCCAGATTCTTCCTGGAAAAGTGCGAATCTCGCGGTTGTAGCGCTCTACAGCCTGGATATAATCCCGGCGCGCGACACTGATGCGGTTTTCGGTGCCCTCTAACTGAGATTGCAGTGTGAGGAAGTTCTGGTTGGCTTTGAGGTTGGGGTATCGCTCTACCACCAACATAAGGCGGGATAGCGCGCTGGTTAACTGGCCTTGTGCTGCTTCGAACTGTTGCAGTTTGGCTGGGTCATTGAGAAGGTTGCCGTCAACCTGGAGAGAGCTGACTTTGGCCCTTGCCTCAGTGACGGCTTGTAGGGTTTCCCGTTCGTGGGATGCGTAAGCTTTTACGGTTTGCACCAGATTGGGAACCAGATCGGCACGGCGCTGGTATTGGTTTTGAACCTGGGCCCAGGTGGCTTTAACCTGCTCGTCATAGGTTGGGATATTGTTGACACCACAGCCACTGAGGGTGGTTGCCAGCAGCAGTAGCAGTGAGCTCTGCCAAAAGGGCCAGCCGCTGGGGAGCGCAGAGGTCATGCGGAATATCCTTATTCTCACGTGAACCCATCAAGAATAGTCCGCCTGACTCCCGGCGCTGGAGAAGGCATCAACATGGAGTCAAAATGGCGTTAAAAGCAACAATATTTAAGGCCAAAGTCCAGATATCCGATATGGACAGGGATTATTACGCCGAACATCCGCTCACTTTGGCGCGACATCCCTCGGAAACAGATGAGCGTATGATGGTGCGCCTACTGGCTTTTGCACACAATGCGGCGGAAACGCTGGAGTTTACCCGGGGATTGTCCTCCGATGAGGAAGCGGATCTCTGGCAAAAAAACCTGAGCGGGGAAATCGATCTCTGGATTGAAGTGGGGCTTCCCACTGAGGAACGAATTCGCAAAGCCTGCAACCGCTCGAAGCGCGTTATCGTATACAGTTACGGGCGCCGTGCAGCACCAATCTGGTGGCAGAAACAGGCCAGCCAATTGGAGCGCTTTGATAACCTTACCGTCTACCATTTAGCCGCTGATGCCACTGAGCAATTGGCGGCTATGGCTGAGCGCAATATGGAACTGAGTGCCACCATTCAGGATGGCCATATCTGGCTGGCCGATAGTGACAACAACGCGGAGATTACTCCGGAAACCTGGAAATAGGAGCAGACAACTTAATGCCTTCTTTTGACATTGTATCTGAAGTGGATAAGCACCAACTCACCAACGCTGTGGATCAGGTGAATCGCACTATTACCAACCGCTTCGACTTTAAAGGTGTGGATGCGGAAGTGGAGATGAGTGAGTTCTCCCTGGTAGTTCGCGCTGAAGTGGACATGCAGGTAGACCAGATGGTGGATATGCTGCGCGGCGCGCTGATCAAATGCGATATCGATCCACTGGCGATGGATGTAGGTGATAAAGAGCAATCCGGCAAGCAGGTCAAATTGGACGTGACCCTGAAAAATGGCCTTGACAAAGAACTGTCAAAAAAGATTGTTAAGCTGATCAAAGATGAAAAGCTCAAGGTGCAGGCTGCCATTCAGGGTGAGCAGGTGCGTGTTACTGGCAAGAAGCGCGATGACTTGCAGCAGGTGATCGCCTTGTTGCGCGGTAAAGAGCTGGAACAGCCTTTGCAGTTTAATAACTTCCGCGATTAATTGGTTTTGCAGTGATCAAGCGTACTCTCTTCAGTGTTCTATCCGTGCTGTTGTCGCCACTGGCGATAGCCGCAGAAATTACCCCGGCTAGGTTGCTGGCCAGCTATTGGGTTGATAGTAGTGCAGGCCTGGATATTTCCGGCTTAAGTTTCTGTTCTGGAGATCTGCTGGCAGTCTCCGATAAGAACTCTGAAGAGATCTACACGCTTGAACTTCGCGATGGCAGTGCCGACCTGGTATCACATCTTCGCTTAATCGGCCTTGGGATACCGGAGCAGGATGAGCCTGTCAGCGCTTGGGAAGGCTTCAAGGAGTTGTTCCGCCCGGCAGAAGATCTGGACTTTGAAGGTGTTACCTGTAGCGATGGCCAGGTCTATCTGGTCAGTGAGCATTACAACCGTATTGCCATCGTAGATATCGAGGGAAATGCACGCTGGCAGGAGCATAGCTGGTCGGCATTAGCCAGGTCCCAGGGGTTTCTACAGAAGACCAATGCTTCCAGCGAGGGGTTGGTGAAAGCCGACGATACTTTCTGGATAGCCATGGAGCGTGAACCCCGTGGTTTGTTGAGGCTTAATGCAGATGGCGAGGCCAGCACACTGACTCTGCCTCAAGTAGATGGCCTGGACTTTGCTGGCCGTTCAGAAGACTTGGCGGGATTGGATTACCACGACGGCGCACTCTTTACCTTGGAGCGCAACGCCCACGCCGTGTGCCGCAGGGCACTTCCTAGCCTGGAAGCCGAGTGGTGCCTGGATTATCGTGCCCTTGAAGAATCTCCCGAGCGGGTTTATGAAGAAACCCGCTATGGAAAGGGCGAGGGGCTGGCAGTCGGAGAGCAGGGTATTTTCGTTATCCTCGACAACAATAATATCGGCCGTGCCCTGGCGCCTGACGACAAGCGCGCGCTGTTGTTGCATCTGGCAATGCCAGATGAGGCCAGTAGGCAGCAATAATTGACTCTGTCTGGCGCCGTACTTTCCGGGAGTCGGCGCTAATCCCATCCCTTTAGTTCTTTCCCGTTCAACAAGTCCCTTCATTTTTAAAATATCTTCTAGTCACTAGCGCTAAAATTGTTTAGAGCAATTGGGGTAACTATGCTGTGTACCAATAGCTATTGGGACCTTACAGCTTGGTAGTGTCTGTTGGCCGCAGGGAATCTCCCGGTTCTTAAATCTCTTTGGCGATAAATTGGAAGGATCGTGATTAAGCGTATTTTTTTAACTATCGTATGTGCGCTCTTGTCATCCTTGGGGCTGGCAGCTGAAATTATTCCCGCCAAAAAAATAGCTCATTACTGGGTGGATGATAGTGCCGGGTTAAGCATATCTGGATTGAGTTTTTGCGATGGAAAAATGGTTACGGTGTCGGATAAGCAATCCAGGGAGATCTACCAGATAGTATTGGGAGATAGGAGTGCAACCTTGGAGCCTTATATCAAGCTGGCTGGGCTCCGGGTTCCGAAAAAAGATAGGCCTACTAATTTATGGTATTTTCTACTGGAACTTACTCGCCCAGCTGCAGCGATGGATTTTGAAGCCATCACCTGTGCCGATGATAAATTCTATTTGTTGAGTGAACGTTACAACCGCATAGCCGAAATAAATATGGAGGGAAAGGGGCATTGGTTAGAAAATATGTGGTCGGCCACGGCTAAAGCCCAAGGCTATATGCACGGGTACAATCTCTCCGGTGTAGGGCTGCAGAAGGTGGGCGATGACTTTTGGATGGCTATAGAGCGGGATCCCCGTGCCCTGGTAAAACTCGGCCCCAAGGGAAGTGTACAGATTTTTACACCGCCGCCAGTAAAAGGGCTGGATTTTCGTGATGAGTCGGAAAATATGGCAGGCCTCTATTACTATGATGGGGCTTTGTGGACCCTGGAACCTAATGCCTATGCAGTTTGCCGCAGGGAATTACCCAGCTTGAAAGCCGAGTGGTGTCTGGATTACTGGGAACATGAAAACTCCTCTGAACTCGGCTACGAGGTATCGCGGACCGGTGGAAAGGGAGATGGTTTGGCTATTGGAGAGCGGGGCGTTTTTATTGTGTTTGACAATGATAATATCAGCCGTATTCACGACCCACAGGATCGCAGAGCACTCTTATTACATCTGGCTCTACCAGATCAATCTGACTAAATACCAATAGAGACTTTCTATTATTGGGGTTCGAATAGTCAGGTAGTGTTTAAAGGGGGATGTAATGATCAAGACAGTTTTCCTCGCAATTAATTTCATATTTTTAGCATCCGTGGGGATGGCTGCTGAGATTTTTTTGGCTAAAGATATTGCTGATTACTGGATAGATAATAGCTCGGGTGTAGGTCTATCTGGTTTGAGTTTTTGTGGCCAATTAATAACGATTTCTCCTAAAGAATCGGAAAAAATATATAGAATCAATTTACACGGTCAGAGTGCGACATTAGAAAAATACCTGAAAGTTAGCGGCCTGCCTCCGCCCAAAAGGGGAGTAGCCGATAATGTTTCTCACTTTGTTATGGATTTATTGCGGCCTAAAACCGCAATGCGTTTTGGTGGAATATGTTGTAGAGACGACGGTACATTTTTATTGAGTGAACGCCACAATCGAATAGCAGAAGTGGACACAGATGGGAGTTCACGCTGGATTAATAACAAGTGGTCATCAGCAATAGAACACCTGGGTTATTCGCTGAGATACAATAATGGCGGGGAGGGAATAGTTGAGGTTGGCGATGACTTGTGGGTAGCTTTAGAGCGGGAACCCAGGGGATTGTTAAAGGTGGGAAATAAAGGAGAGTTTCAAGTTTTCTCCTTGCCTTCTGTAGTGGGGCTGGATTTTGGAAACCACCCGGAGAATCTGAGAGGACTTGATTATCATGACGGCGCTCTTTTTACTCTTGAAAGCAACGCATATGCGGTATGTAGAAGAGCTCTGCCGAGCTTGCAAGCTGAATGGTGCTTGGTTTACCGTGAGATTGAAGAATCCCCGGAGCACGCCTATGAAGTGTCGCGGTTGGGGGGGATGGGGTCTGGAGTTGCTGTAAATAACCAGGGGGTATTTGTGGTTTTCAATAACAATAATATCAGTCGTGTCCGTGATCCCCAGGATCGCCGCGCGCGGTTGTTACATTTAGCTTTCCCCGACGGTAAACAATAGGGACATATAGTAGGTGGTAGTTGAGAAGTTACCGGCACTGCTGGAGGAAATACGGGCTTGTCGCCTCTGTGAAGAACAGCTTCCTCTAGGGCCGAATCCAGTCTTGAGGGCTGCAGCGTCTGCACGCTTACTGATCGTAGGCCAGGCCCCGGGCACCAGGGTCCACGCTACCAGTACCCCCTGGAATGATCCCTCAGGAGATCGCCTGAGAGATTGGCTGGCGATTGATCGGGACACCTTTTACGACGAATCCCAGATTGCCATTATTCCCATGGGCTTCTGTTACCCTGGGCGCGGCAAGGGCGGTGACCTGCCGCCGCGACCCGAGTGTGCCGCCACTTGGCACCAGCGCCTAATGGCACAACTACCCAACTTGCAACTGTCGCTGTTGGTGGGACAATACGCCCAGCGCCATTACCTCCCGCACTGGTATGGCAGTATTACCGAGAATGTTCGCCATTACCGCGATGCACTGCCAGCGGGATACTTTCCCTTGCCGCATCCAAGCCCGCGCAACACCCTGTGGTTGCGTCGCAGGCCCTGGTTTGAGGAGGAAGTTGTGCCCGAGTTACAACACTATGTTAAAAAGATATTGAAGGTTTAAGAATGCCGGTTCCGGACAAAATAAAGATCCACCCCTCTTGGTACGATGTTTTGGGCGGGGAGTTTGACCAACCCTATATGGCCCAATTGCGTCAGTTTTTAAAGGGGGAGAAGGCTGCCGGCAAGAAGATCTACCCAGCCGGTGGCCAGATCTTTAATGCCTTTAACTCCACACCTTTTGATCAGGTAAAAGTCGTTATCCTGGGTCAGGACCCATACCATGGCGTTGGCCAAGCCCATGGCCTGTGTTTTTCTGTGATGCCCGGAGTACGCATTCCCCCATCGCTGCAAAATATTTATAAAGAGTTGCACTCCGATATGGGTATTCCTCCTGCACACCACGGTTGCCTGCAACCATGGGCAGAGCAGGGCGTGCTTTTGCTAAATGCCACCCTTACTGTTGAGGACAGCAAGGCCGGCGCCCACCAAGGGCAGGGTTGGGAGCAATTTACGGATGCGGCGATTCACAAGCTAGCGGAACAGCGTGAAGGGTTAGTCTTTGTTCTTTGGGGGAGCTATGCCCAAAAGAAGGGAGGCTTTATCGACCGCAATAAGCATTTAGTGTTGCGTGCTCCACATCCCTCTCCTCTATCTGCGCACCGGGGTTTCTTTGGAACCCGTCCTTTTTCCCAGGCAAATCACTGGTTGCAACAGCGTGGAGAAAAGCCTATTGAGTGGGCTTTGCCAGAGGCGGGTCAATTGAAGCGGATTGCTGTGGAGATTTAGTGGCTTGACCCGGATAGGTATTATCTATCCGGGTTTGTATTTATCCAGAGCGCCAAAAATTCTATTCCTGTTATCCTTCTCTTGGCTTTTAGATAAAGAATTTTTCTATTTTTTAGTGGTTATATGCGTCTACTCTCTGCTTCGGCAGTGTTTTGGGATGGAAATCTATCGAGGCTTGAAAGCCAATTAGAGCTATTATCTATTTTTGGCTCTTTTGAAGTTATTTATCTGTCAGATAAAATGTAACTTATGAAATCTAAGGTGATATTGCTATGAAAATGATGACTTGTAAGGAGTTGGGAGGTGCCTGCGATTTGGAGTTTCACGGGGATAGTTTTGAAGAGGTGGCGGAACTCAGTAAGATGCACGGAATCGAGATGTATCGTAAAAATGATGCCCAGCACTTACTGGCTATGAAGAAAATGCAGGAACTGATGAAGGATCCTGAATTGATGCAGAGGTGGTACGAGTCAAAAAAAAGAAGAGTTTTCAGCTCTCCCGGATTGTAAATAGAGAAAATTAGTATTTATAGGTAAAAATAATTTGAGCGTAAAAAATGACGCTAAAATCGTGCTGGAATTGACTGTGGATATAGGGCTTGAGTAAATCAGAAAGTATTTCCAGTTGAGTGGTGATATATTAATTGCTCAATAATCTTCTCTGTTTTGGATTAGCGGTCCTTCACAGGGTGTTTCTTTTTGGTTTCAACGGCCTTCCAAAGAGGTCGCATTAACAACCGGGCAAACGCAAAGCCGACAAAAAACAAGTTACAGATATAGGCTAAAAAATAAGGACCAAACTCTCTTTCGAAAAATATGCCAGTAGCGTTGAGGGTGCTGACGATAACTACCGATGAAGCGATACTGAAAAGCCCATAGTAGGTAACTTTCATTACAATAGACACAAATTTGAAGTGTCTTTTTTTCCACAGATAGACAATAAAGCCTGTGGTGGCTATTCCCATCAAGGAGCTGCTTGTAGACCAAACATAGCCAGCATCGATACGGAAGTTCAAAAGTGTCAAAGAAAAGGCGGCGAGCAGTGCGCTGAATAGGCTGATATAGACAATCATGGCCAGAGACACCACATGCCCCCTAGAGATACTCTCTATTCTCCTTGACTGAAATGTGGCAACCATTGCCGCAAATCCTGCCAGCACTATGGATATTTCAATAATGACAAGCAATTGATCGATTTGTACCGACAGTTTTTCCATCTTCCGCTATTGTCCCAAGCAGAAAGGTTAAATAGGAAAGTTGATAACAGTATATGAGTGAAATGGAGAGCTGGTAAGTTGTTTCCCGTCTCACAATTAGCTTTATTTTATCCCGCTTGCTATATGGTTAATAATTATTGTTAGGTGTAGGTGTCCAATGGTTGGCGCCACACTTTTGGCTGAAAATCAGCCGGACGCCACCGTTTTCTCCTTGCCGGTTCGGCCTAGTTCATTTTCTTTAACAGCTACCCATAATGGGCGCATAAGCAGTCTTGAAAATGCATAACCGACAACAAATAGGTTGCAAACAAAGGATAAAAAATATGGCCCATACTCCCTGTTGAAAACGATCCCTAGCGCATTCATGATATTGATAATAACTACTGAGCCGGCAATGCCGAAAAGAAGGAAATAGGTAACCTTGGCAACAATTGAAACAGATTTGAGTCGTTTCTTTATCCATAGGTAGCCGATAGAAAACGACGTAGCCACACTCATGGCAAAACTGCTTACTGACCACAGGGTGCGGTCAGCAAGATCAAAATTGGATAGAGTCAGGGTGAAGGCAGCCAGTAATGCGTTGATCAAACTGATATAAATAATCATTGCGAGGGATACAATTCTTCCTTTGCCAAGATTTCTGCCTTTTCTGGGTTGGAGTGTGCCAACTATTGCAGCAAAGCCTGCCAGAATAATGCAGCATTCAAGAACGACAATTAGTTGGTCTAACTCTTTCAATATTGCCTCCCTCTACTGCTTTATTTAGCTGAAATTTTGAAGCCCAGGGAAATATCCATAAATATAGTAGCGGTAGTAAGCTGCGTTTTGAGTGGTGCAAATCTTTTTACTTTTCAGAGGTTTTTTCTGGTTGTTAAATCATAAACAAAAAAGGCGACTAAAAAGCCGCCTTTTTGATTAAAAGTAATTTTCCTGTTTAGGCTAGCGGATCGGCGTCTGCATCGTAGGGGAGTTCCTCGATATCCAAAGTGCGGCCATCTTTCAGGTGTAAGGATTCACCTGCGGCCACTTTGGCGATGGTGAGTACGGCGAGTAGCTGAACGCCTTCTTTGCTATGGCAGGCTTCCACCAGATTGCCAATGCTTTGCTTCCCATCTCCAAAGATCTCCATGCCCGATTCAGGGAGATCCCCCGAAGCGCAGCTTGCCCGGTAAAGGCGACGCTTGGCGGCGCCGCGGAATTGCATACGGGCAATTACTTCCTGGCCGGTATAGCAGCCTTTTTTAAAGCTCACGCCACCGAGCAGGTGCAGGTTGGTCATCTGCGGGATAAACATCTCTGTAGTGGCGACGTCCACTTGGGGAATGCCGGCTTCAATTTGGCGCATTTGCCAACAGTCATAGCCGGTAGCTTCACACTCTGGTGATAGCTTTTGCCACAGTTGCTGGACCTTGCTGGTGGGTACCAGGATGGCTAGCTGCAGGTCGGTAATACATTGGGCAATGCAGCGCTCCCCTTCGAAGTCAAATAGTTTCACCTCGCCGACAGAGGGTTGCTCGAAGCCCAGCAATTTGGAGGTGCGCTCTGCCACATTTCGTCCCTGCAGGCCTAACCAGTGGGTTTCATCACTGATGTCATGCAGCTCTGTTTTGAAAAAGACGGCGTACTTGGACAGCGCTTGCTGGGCGATGGGGGCCAAATTTTTTGGCAACCGGAAGATGAACTCACTTTGTGAAAGTTTCAGTGCACTAAAAGCACTGATCATACGCCCCTTGGGGTTGCAGTGAGCGCCCAGGGTGCTGTGTTCATCGGGAAGGTTGATCAAGTCACAGGTGAGCTGCCCCTGTAAGAACTTCTGGCTGTCGGGTCCGGTAATGGAAATAGCTCCGATTGGGCCCAGGTCCAGCAGGTGCAAACTCTGAGGGTCTTCGCGACTGGTGAGAGGGAAGTGAGCTTTGCTGCCCTCCCAAATGGCGCCCTCGTTGCTGAGAAAATCCTGCCACTGTTGCTGATCCATAATCCTGCCACCTGCATTTGTATTCGGGGCTTTATTTGGGGGTCCTTCGCGCCCTTTTCAAGTTTGGTGGAGCAGGGGGTATACTGCGCTTTTTATCTGGTTGGAAAGAAGTATGGATCGCAACCGCCTGTTTTGGGCCAGTCGCCGTGGCATGTTGGAATTGGATCTGGTTTTGCTGCCGTTTCTGGATAATGTTTACGAGACCCTGGAGCCAGAGGATCAGCAGCGCTATATCCGCCTGCTTGATGAGCAGGATCAGGATCTGTTCGCCTGGTTCTTGCGTCGAGAAGATCCGGCTGACCCGGACTTGAAGCGTATAGTGCAGATCATCCGTGACAACACCGGACTCCAGGAATAGCCCGACACCCCCGCTTTATGAGCGCAGCGCCCGCTTAAGTTGCGTCGTTGCGCCTTCCTTTCTTTTGCATTTGCTCCTTTTGTTGATCACCTTCCTGGCGATCTTACTACTCTGGTTGTGTAACCTGCCTTTAGTGTTATCAGGGCTGGCGAGCCTTTTTGTTATGGTTTACGCCGGGATAGAGTGGCGCCGGGTGAAAACTGTGAGCGGCCATTTATCGACCCGTGAGCGAAGGTGGTTTTGGCACCCTGATGGCGCAGATCGTCGCGAATTCCAGTTTGTAAATGAGCTGGTGTTGTGGTCTTGGTTGGTGGTGATTAATGGTCGGGATAGGGCTGGGCGCCGGCTCCGTTTGGTGTTGGCCAAGGATATGCTGGCGCCGCAGGATTGGCGCAGGCTACAAGTGGCACTGCGCTATTCCCGCTAGTTAGCTGGGTTGCCGTGGCGGGCCCAGCTGGCTAAAAATTGGTCGGTTAAATAAATTGGCGTTGGCCGGCAAAGTTCTCTGGCACCAAAATCGTGTCCATAGCAAGTTCACGCAGTTGGGGGTAGTCGAGGGAGTAGTGCAGCCCCCGGCTCTCGCGGCGATCCAGGGCCGAACGAATAATCAATTCCGATACCAGGGAGAGATTGCGCAGTTCAACCAGATCGCTGCTGATGCGGTAATTGGCGTAGAACTCGCGAATTTCTTTCTGCAGCAACGTTACTCGGTGCTGCGCGCGCAAGAGTCGCTTGCGGGTGCGCACAATGCCCACGTAGTCCCACATAAACCGGCGCAGCTCATCCCAGTTATGGGAAATCACTACATCTTCATCGGAATCAGTGACGCGCGATGCATCCCAGTCAGGAGATGGGCGGGGCGCCTGTACCATACCCAGGTGCTCATCGATATGCAGGGCTGCTGAGCGAGCGTAAACCAGACACTCTAACAGCGAGTTGCTAGCAAGGCGGTTGGCGCCGTGTAAGCCGGTAAATGTCGTTTCGCCAATGGCGTAGAGCTGGTCCAGATCTGTGCGCCCATGGCGATCGACCATAATGCCTCCACAGGTATAGTGAGCTGCAGGTACCACTGGAATAGGCTCTCGGGTGATATCAATGCCATATCGAAGGCAATTGTTATAAACCGTTGGGAAGTGATCGCGTACAAACTGAGGATCTTTATGGGAAATGTCCAGATAGAGGCAATCTGCCCCCAGCCGCTTCATCTCGTGGTCGATAGCGCGGGCGACGATATCCCGTGGCGCCAACTCTCCTCGCTTGTCGAAGCGGTCCATAAACCGGCTGCCGTCGGGAAGCTTGAGTACAGCGCCTTCACCGCGTAAAGCCTCTGTCACCAGCAGGGCTTTGGCCTTGGGATGATAAAGGCAAGTGGGGTGAAATTGATTGAACTCCATATTGGCCACGCGGCACCCGGCGCGCCAAGCCATTGCGATTCCATCGCCGCTGGCACCGTCCGGGTTACTGGTATAAAGGTAGGCCTTGCTGGCCCCCCCGGTGGCCAGGACGACGGCTTTAGCCTGGATCAGCTCGACCTCATCGTTGCTCTTGTTGAGTACGTAGGCGCCGGCACAGCGAAATCGGCCTTTATCTGGATCCGGCTGGCGAATTAGATCGATGGCAACGTGGTGTTCGAAACAATCGATATTGGGGCTGTTTAGCACCTTGGTGATCAGGGTGCTGTGTACCGCTTGGCCGGTGGCATCAGCGCTATGAATAATGCGCCTGTGACTGTGCCCCCCCTCTTTGGTGAGGTGGTAGCCCTGTTCCTCGCGGGTGAAGTCCACACCTTGATCGATTAACCAGCTGATCGCAGCAGTGCTCTCCTCTACGGTAAAGCGCACTGAAGCGGGGTGGCAGAGTCCTGCACCCGCGTCTAATGTGTCTGCAATATGCGACTCAACCGAATCCATCTCATCCAGCACTGCAGCGATGCCTCCCTGGGCGAACCAGGTAGAGCCATCTTGCAATCTCTGTTTGGAGAGCAGGGCCACGCGATACTGGGAGGCGAGATGCAGGGCCAGTGTAAGGCCTGCTGCACCGCTTCCAATTACGAGAACGTCGTAGTTTGCCTGGGCATTCATAGATTTCAATTATGTTTAAGGGTCGCGTAGTATAGCGCCTCCTGATTATTCGTCGATTTGACGTGGAACTTATGTCCTATTGTCATTGTCATCAACACAGTAAAAGAAACGCCTGCGCCGGTGGCCCCGCAGTTAAATTTTGTGGCGCCCGCAGTGTGGCTGGATATGGGAGTTGGGGATGACAGCGCATCAGGCGTCAACGAGTGACCGTGAGCTGGTAGAACGAGTACAAAAAGGGGACAAACGCGCTTTTGATCTTCTTGTACTCAAGTACCAGCACAAAATTGTTGCTGTAGTGAGTCGGTTCATTAAGGACCACAGTGAAGTACAGGATGTAACCCAAGAAGCTTTTATTAAGGCTTATCGTGCTCTTGCCAATTTTCGTGGCGAGAGCGCTTTTTACACCTGGATGTATCGGATTGCGATCAATACCGCCAAGAATCACCTGGTTTCCCGCAGTCGTCGGCCGCCATCTTCCGATGTTGAACTGGAAGATGCTGAGTTTTACTCGGGCGCTGACCTGCTGCGTGACAACGAGACACCTGAAAGTCAGATGTTTCGCGACCAGCTGGAAGCGGCGGTGCATCGCGCTATTCGCGCACTGCCAGAGGATCTGCGCTCAGCGGTAACGCTGAGAGAGCTTGAGGGACTGAGCTACGAGGAAATCGCCGAGGTTATGGGATGCCCGGTGGGAACTGTGCGCTCTAGAATATTTCGCGCACGGGAGGCGATAGACCGGACAGTCCAGGCCGTGATGGCCGGCGAGCCGGAAACACTGGGTGACAGGGGTTAAAATTGCGGAAAATTTTCCCAGTCGGGGAAACCAACCGCTCAGACTCCGGTCATAACATGTAACCAAATATGGTGCTTGTGGGCACCGAATAAATGATTGCACAAGAGGGTTAACCCCTATGTCCCACGGGAATCATCAGGAACGTCTTAACGAGTCGCTCTCGGCGCTCATGGATGGCGAAGTCAGCGAACTGGAGCTGCAACGGCTTCTGAAGGCCAGCGCGGCCTCTGAAGAGTTCGGTGAGCGCTGGTCGCGTTACCAACTTGCGGCGAGTGTTATGCGCCGCGAACAGGTCGCGCCGGTCGACATCGGCCTTGCAGCGAGTATTTCTGCCGCCATCGATGAGGAAGAGCCTCTGTCGCAAAACGGCAATGGGGGATCTGCGGTTGCTGGCAATTTGGTCAACAATCGCTGGTGGCGTCCGCTGTCCCGTGGTGCTGTTGCTGCGACGGTGGCCTTTGCTGCCATTTTGGGTGTGCAGCAAATGACAGATTCTCCACAGAGCGCTATTCAGGGGGCAAACCAGCCGGTAGCTTCGGTAGAACGGGAGGCTCAGCCGGTCGTTCAGTCTGCACCGCAGCCTTCCGGTTTCTATGTGCCCGCCCCTTCCACGCGCTCAGTGAGCACTGCGGCTCCCCGCTTTGTGCCGGAACAACGCACCGGTGTTGTGGGGCAGGCCGTAATTCAGCAGGCCCCGACTCCCGAGTTGATGCGCCACCTGAATCGCGTAATGATTCAGCACTCAGAACAAGCCGCTCATGTGGGCAGCCAGGGGATGGTTCCCTTTGCTCGCGCCACTTACGGCGAACAGGTTGGAATGTAGTGTGACGAAAGTCGAAACCAGGGGGCGCCGAATTTTCAGCGGGATTCTCAAGGCCAACGGTCTACTGTTGGCCTCCTCGTTGTTGGCACCCATGTCATTTGCCCAGGTTGACACTGGGGTCGAACCCAGTGCCCCCACCACCATCAATCTCGATATGAGTACTGCTCCCGCAGCAGCCCCAGCTGTAGTGGAGGTTGCTATGACAGACGGGGGCTCGGGAGAGGTGGAAAGTCCCGCTGCGGTACCGGCCGTTCCAGCAACTGCAACTCCAGAAAGTGCTGTTGGCGGCATGCCGGCGCAAGAGGCGGTGACATCTGGCGTAGTTAACCTCAACCCTGCAGCGCAGAACGGCATGGTAAGCCCGGGTGTGGTGAGTAATAACGAGGTTGAGCATTGGCTAGCCAAGTTGGCAAAGGCAGTAACTGAGCTTGAATACAGTGGTCTGGTGACCTTTGAGCATGCGGGCCTCCTGGAGACCTTGCAGGTAGTTCACGCGGTTCGAGAAGGTGAGCAGGTAGAGCGCGTGCGCTACCTCAGTGGTGAGCCTAGAGAGTTGATCAGCCACGGCAGTGCCGGAAATTGCGATGTCAGTGCTTCGCCAAGAAATCGTGCTACAGCATGGAACTCGGCGGGCCAACAACAGGCTCAGCGTGCCTACCAATTTATCTTGCGGGGTGAGGAGCGAATCGCGGATCGCGATGCTGTTGTGATTGAGGCGCGACCGAGGGATCGCTATCGCCTGGGCTTGGTAGTGAGTCTCGATAAACAGACTGGGCTGCCGTTGAAGACCATGCTGGTTAGCACCCAGGGCCGCGTACTGGAGCGTTACCAGTTTGTACAACTGGATCTCTCCCCTGTAGAGGATGCCGCACTACAGGCGGTCTCGAATAATGCCCGGCGCATCGACAATCGGAATGAGTGTACGGCTTCACAGAGCCGCTGGCAGGTGGGCTGGTTGCCCGACGGTTTCAGGGTAGTGTCCGTCAAGCCGTTATCTGATGGCGACATGATGGTGTTTAGCGATGGGCTGGGAGTGTTCTCTGTATTTGTCCAACGCCTCGGTCCAGAACTTGAGGGCTTTAAAGGTCGCGCAATCCGCGGAGCTACAACAGCCTATATGGACCGTCTGGAAATTGAAGGCGTTGCTTACACTGTAACAGTGGTGGGTGAAATCCCCGAAACTACAGCGCGCCGTGTCGCCAGCTCAATTACCGCAAAGAGCTAAGTGAGCATATAGGTGCTTCAAGAGCGTGGCCGGGTGGTGGCCATAGAGTCCGATGCTATCTGGGTGGAGACCACCCAGAGTAGCGCCTGTAATGGCTGTTCTACCAAGTCCAGCTGTGGGACTGGATTGCTGGGCGATCTGTTTTCTTCTTCGACCCGCGTTAAAGTAGCTCTCAACGGTTTTTCTGCTGATAAAATCCACCTCGATGATGTGGCAGTAATTGGTATTACCGAGAATGCCCTGACCAGTAGTGCCTTGCTGGTTTACCTCGTCCCCTTGATGTCCCTGGTGCTAGTTGCACTGATTGGGGATTCGCTCTTCGCTGAGCCCGGTGCTGTAATCGGGGCCTTGATCGGTCTGGTCTTCGGTGCTTTGGGCGTTCGCTGGTACAGTAGGTCCCAGTCGCAAAACCCCACCTACACCCCTGTACTTCTGCAGATTGAGCCCTCCCAAAAGAAATAGTCCGCCGCCTCCGCCTTCGCCAGCTAGCCCTCGTCTCCCTGACCTAAACTGAGAGTTCCTTTTATCGCCTGGAGGCTCTGTCAATGAGGGCTCGCTGTTTTGATGAGCGCTGGCCTCTACGCACTGCATTTGTCATCTCTCGTGGCGCGCGCACTGAGGCTCAGGTTGTGGTGGTGGAGCTTAGTGATGGTGAAGTCTCTGGCGTCGGTGAGTGCACGCCTTATGCTCGCTATGGAGAAAGTGCTGCCTCTGTTTTGCACCAGCTGCAGCCAATGCTCAAAGAGGTGAGCGATGGGTTGACCCGAGAGCAGTTACAGCTGCGTATGCCTGCCGGAGCGGCGCGAAATGCATTGGATTGTGCGCTGGCAGATTGGGAGGCTAAAAAAGCGGGGCGTCTACACCCGGCTCCGGATTTTCTCCCTACCGTACAGACATTAGTTGTAGATAGTCCCGAGGCAATGGCAAGTGCTGCGAAAATTGCTGTGACGGCGGGAGCTGATATTCTCAAGTTGAAACTTGATGACCAGCATGTGCAAGAAAGGGTGTCGGCAGTTCGCTCAGCAGCACCAGATACCAGGTTGGTGATTGATGCCAATGAGGCATGGCGAAAAGAGACCTTGTTGCAGAGATGTCATGATTTAAGCAAGCTGGGGGTAGCGATGCTTGAGCAGCCACTTCCAGCGAGTGAAGATGAATTTTTGGAGAGCTTTGAACACCCGCTGACGATTTGTGCGGACGAGAGTTGCCATACTCGGGAGGATCTACCGAAGTTGCTCAAACGCTATGAGATGGTCAATATCAAGTTGGACAAAACTGGCGGGATTACCGAGGCCCTGGCACTGGCAGATGAAGCGACTGATCTCGGCCTGGAAATTATGCTGGGATGTATGCTGTGTACCTCTCGGGCTATCCGCGCAGCCTGGCCCTTGGGAAGTCGAGCTAGCTTTCTGGACCTGGATGGGCCCACCTGGCTGGCCAGCGATGTGGAGCCCCCTCTGCGTTTCGAGGCAGGAAGAGTTTATTGGTCGTAAGTCAGCAGATCGATTAGCGCTTGCAGATAGTCTTCACTTGCCGCATCTGCTGATATTGGGGGGAATTCGAGAGTAATACAGGGCAGTGTTTGTTCTGCGCACCAAGTGCCGAATGATCCTGGGGTCTGGTAACCCACATCCCCAACCAGAGGCAGCTTGAAATCACTGGCAAGCTGCATGCCCAGAGGGCTGTTGCTGGGATCCTCGACACAGGCAAGGGGCTCGTGAATGGAAACGGTCCAGGTCGGTCCCAGCTTTGCAAACAACTGGCAAAGTGCAGAGGTCTCGGGTTCAGAGGCGGCGCTATCACCTGTACTTAACCGAACATCGCGTTTTTCCGCAGCACTGTTCCACCGGTAGACATTGCCACTGCCATCCCAATTTGCAGTGGCAAAGTTGCGGTTAAGATCTACGCCGCGTGCGTTGGCCCTGGTGCCCAGCTGGCAGCCATCCGGATTGACAGCGAGGATTACGTGATGTCTCAATGAATTGGTGGCGAGGGCCCGCAACGCGCAGGATAGAGCGACGACTGCGGCGACTTCATCTCCGTGGGTGCCGGCCATTATGAGGCCGTGGTGGGTGCCGGTTTGTGCGGGAAAATAGAGTAGAGGGGCACCCAAAACACTTTGGCCGTAGAGCTCAGTGGGCAGGTGAAACTGACCGCGTTCTGGGCGCGGGCGCATTTCGGACATCGTTAACTCTTTACACAGTTTTACAGTCTGTTGTAGAACTTTGGTGACTAGATCGCCACTAAGTCGTTACTGAGAGTCCCTAAGGGGCTGGACAAGCCAAGGCTCGCCCTTGAAAGGACTCGAAAATCCAATGGTTTCATATTAGAAGGGATCACTAGGGGTAACAAACCTATGGTTAAACGTTGTACACAATATCTACTGGTTCTGTGTCTGTTGGTTTCCGGGGCTGCCAGTGCCCGCGGACTACCCGAACTTACGGAGTTAATCGAAGATAACTCTCCGGCAGTCGTCAAAATCAACACGGTTGATCGCAACCGCACTAGTCGCAGCAGCCAGCCGCAGCTTCAGCAGGAAATTCCCGATATCTTCCGCCACCTTTTCGAGCCGCGCCAGCGCCAGCAGCGTCCGGTAGCGAGTATGGGTTCCGGCTTTATCATCTCTGAAGACGGTTATATCGTAACCAATAATCACGTGGTCGATGGTGCAGACCAGGTAACCGTTACATTGACTGATCGTCGCGAATACGAGGCGCAGGTTATTGGCAAGGATGTGCGCTCCGACCTGGCCCTGTTAAAGATCGACGCGGAGGACCTGTCGTCAGTACGCTGGGGGGATTCCGAAGAACTGCAGGTGGGAGAATGGGTTGTCGCTATTGGCTCTCCCTTCGGCTTGGACTACTCCGCAAGCGCCGGGATCGTCAGTGCGATGGGGCGCAGTATCCCCAATGAGAGCCGCGAGAATTACGTTCCTTTTATCCAGACAGATGTTGCAATTAACCCCGGAAATTCCGGAGGCCCGCTGTTTAACCTGGATGGCGAAGTAGTGGGTATCAACTCTCAGATCTATACCCGCAGTGGCGGTTCTATCGGGCTCTCCTTCGCTATTCCCGCAAGCCTTGCCCAGGATGTGGTTGCCCAGTTAAAAGAAAAAGGGCGGGTGGATCGCGGATGGCTCGGAGTGGGAATCAGTAATGTCGACCGCAATATGGCGGAAGCCATGGGCCTTGGTAAGCCCGCCGGCGCCCTGATCGATCAGGTGAGCCCTGGGTCGCCTGCAGCTCAAGCGGGAATTATGCCCGGTGATATCATTTTGCGCTTCCATGGTCAGAAGATAGGAGTTTTTGGTGACCTGCCGCACGTTGTAGGCCAGATTCGACCGGGTACACAGGCCCAGGTGGAGTTGATCCGCAATCGTAAACCCGAGCGCCTGAGTGTCACTGTCGGCACCCTGCCGGGTTCTGAAGATGAAGCGAGGCAAGTGGCAGCCAATCCCAGCTCTGGAGTGGGTGGGCGACTGGGTGTCGTGGTTGAGGAAATTCCCGATATCCTGAAGCAGCGCTGGAATGTGGAAACTGGGGTGCTGGTGAAGCAGGTGATTCCAGGCAAGCCCGGTGCCAAAGCAGGTTTGCGCAGTGGTGATATCATCGCGCAACTTGGTTTTGAAGAAGTTGGCGACATTAGTGACTACAAAACTGTCGTCAAGGATCTGCCGGAGGATGAGCTATTGCCGATTCGCTTCTTCCGGGCTGGGCAGTCCACTTTCCGTACAATTAAGATCGAAAGCTAGCCGCTTTCCAGCGATTGGTGGCCCGTTGGGCCACCTAGCTCTCACCTCTGTCCATGAGTTCTGTTAGACTTGCGCCACACAGTTGGCACTATAGCCAGCTAATCATTTGATTTTGCAAGGGTTTTTATTCCGCAGTGGCCACAGATCTCTCTCATATCCGCAATTTCTCCATTATTGCCCATATCGACCACGGGAAATCTACCCTGGCTGACCGCTTTATCCAGGACTGTGGTGGCCTCTCCGATCGGGAGATGGCTGAACAGGTGCTGGACAGCATGGAGCTCGAGCGCGAGCGTGGGATTACCATCAAGGCGCAGAGTGTGACGCTCGACTATGAAGCGCGCGATGGTAAGACCTATCAACTGAACTTTATTGATACCCCCGGACACGTGGATTTCTCCTATGAGGTGTCCCGTTCTCTGGCAGCTTGTGAAGGCGCGCTACTGGTGGTAGATGCCGCCCAGGGCGTTGAGGCCCAATCGGTTGCCAACTGCTATACAGCCATTGAACAGGGGTTGGAAGTTATCCCTGTCTTGAACAAGATGGACTTGCCCCAGGCAGACCCTGAAAAGGTTGCCGAAGAAATTGAAGATATTATCGGTATCGATGCCGCCGAAGCGACTCGTTGCAGTGCTAAGTCTGGCCTCGGTGTTGAGGATGTACTGGAAGATCTGGTGCGTTTGGTACCACCGCCGGAAGGCGATGTCGATGCTCCTCTACAGGCGCTGATTATCGACTCATGGTTTGACAGCTACCTGGGCGTTGTTTCCTTGGTGCGTGTTGTCCAGGGCACCCTGAAAACCAAAGAAAAGATTGTCACCAAATCTATCGGTCGTGCCCATGTTGTGGACAGCGTGGGAATCTTTACACCCAAGCGCCACGAAACCGGTGTACTTCGCGCAGGTGAAGTGGGCTTTGTGGTGGCAGGGATCAAGGATATTCATGGCGCTCCTGTGGGCGATACACTGACCCATGCTAAGGGCGCCGATGATATTGATATGCTGCCGGGCTTCCAGAAGGTTAAGCCCCAGGTTTATGCAGGCTTGTTCCCGGTTAGTTCAGATGATTATGAGGCTTTCCGGGATGCGCTGGAGAAGCTGTCGCTAAACGATGCCTCCCTGTTCTACGAGCCAGAAACATCCGATGCGCTGGGCTTTGGTTTCCGTTGTGGCTTCCTCGGCATGCTGCATATGGAAATTATCCAGGAGCGTCTGGAGCGGGAATACGACCTGGATCTGATTACCACAGCGCCGACCGTGGTTTATGAAGTTGAGCAGTCAGACGGTGAGATAGTGATGGTAGATAATCCATCGCGCTTACCCGATGTAGGCTCCATCGAAGAGATGAGGGAGCCGATTGCCGAGGTAAATATTCTTGTACCACAGGAGTATTTGGGCAACGTCATCACTTTGTGTGTGGAAAAACGCGGTATTCAAAAGGACATGCAATACGTAGGTTCACAAGTGTCCCTGCGCTATGAACTGCCGATGAGCGAAGTGGTTATGGACTTCTTCGACCGTCTCAAATCCGTAAGCCGCGGCTTTGCCTCTTTGGATTACAGCTTTGTCCGTTTTGAAGCGGCCAAGTTGGTGCGACTGGATATCCTGATTAATGGTGACCGAGTGGATGCCTTGGCGCTGATTGTCCACCGCGATAATGCGCAGCAGAAAGGCCGCGCAATGGCGGAAAAGATGAAAGAGCTGATTCCTCGTCAGATGTTTGATGTGGCGATCCAGGCGGCTATTGGTGGTCAGGTAGTTTCGAGAACCACGGTGAAGGCGCTGCGCAAAAACGTGACGGCCAAATGTTACGGTGGTGACGTTACTCGTAAGAAGAAGCTGCTGGAGAAGCAGAAAGCGGGTAAGCGCAGAATGAAGCAGTTGGGCCGTGTTGAAGTGCCGCAGGAGGCATTCCTGGCGGTACTGAAGGTGGATCAGTAGGGCTTCGGCCCTACGCCACGACGAAAAATGAAGGGATAGTAGAGAAAAGTAATGGATATAAATTTACCTCTGATTCTGCTTTGGTTGGTTGTGATTAGTGGCGGAATCTGGTTAGTTGACAGTCTATTTTTCGCCCGTCAACGCAAGAAGAATGTCGGGGACCAGCAAGAAGATCCGATCGTTGTCGAGTACGCGAAGTCTTTCTTCCCGATTCTGGCGATCGTATTTGTTCTGCGCTCTTTTATTGTCGAGCCCTTCCAGATTCCTTCAGGTTCAATGATTCCAACATTGGAAGTCGGGGATTTTATTCTGGTCAACAAGTATGCCTACGGTGTGCGCTTGCCAGTGTCCCGAACCAAGGTAATGGATGTGGGTGAGCCCAAGCGCGGCGATGTCATGGTGTTCTTTCCACCCCACAATAACGATACTTACTACATCAAACGGGTGATTGGGTTACCCGGTGACAAGATAGAGCTGAAGAACAATGTGCTCTATGTCAACGGTGAGATGGCTCGCCAAGAATTGATCCGGGCCATCCCGCCGAGTAACCCGCAAACAGAAGTCATGTGGGAAGATCTCGATGGCTATCGCCACGAGATGCAGAAAAGTGTCCGCCCCCGGCAGTACAGTAACTTTAGTGGTGTAGTGCCGGAAGGGCATTATTTTATGATGGGCGATAACCGCGATAACAGCCTCGATAGCCGGGAGTGGGGCTTTGTCCCAGAGAAGGATATCGTCGGCAAAGCTTTCGCCATTTGGATGCACTGGGACAAGTTGCTCAGTTTGCCCAGCTTTAAGCGTGTAGGCTCAATCCAATAAAGAAACCAGCCGGGCGTTAGCCCGGTTATTTATAAAGGATAGAGGGCATAGTTATGGGTAGTAAACTCAACCTTTCACTGCAGCAGCAGCGCGGTATGAGCTACTGGGGTTGGCTGCTGATTATCGCGATGTTGGGATTTGCTTTGACCTGTGTGTCCAAGATGGCACCGGCCTACGTAGATGCTCGTTACGTTAACGAAGGGCTAAAAACCCTCGGTCAAAACCCAAACCTGGAAGATATGACCACGGGTCAGATTAAAAAAGAGCTGAACCGTTTTTTCCTGGTAAACAATGTGCGCGGAGAGCCTACTAAATCTGTGCAGGTAGTTCGTGGTGCAAAGGGTTCTGTTGTGAGCATCAATTACGAACTGCGCCAGCCGCTGATATACAACGTAGATGTTGTGATGAAGTTTAATAAACAGCTCGACACTGCGAAGCCGGAGCTTTGCTGTGATGCGCTGATCGATCTGGAGCAATTCCGCAAACGTGACTGATCTTTTATTGGAACGCCTTTGCAAGCGCCTCGGCCATGATTTTGATCAGGCCGAGCTGCTTGAGTTGGCTCTTACTCACCGATCCCATGGGAGTCGTAATAATGAGCGCCTGGAGTTTCTCGGCGACTCGATACTCGGGTTCACTATCGGCGCGGCACTTTACGAGCAGTTCCCCAACGGGCGCGAGGGGCAGTTGAGCCGCTTGAGGGCACAATTGGTTAGCGGTGAAACCCTGGCAAAACTTGCGCGGGAGTTGGAAATTGGCGATTGCCTGCGCCTCGGTGAAGGTGAAATGAAAAGTGGCGGCTTTCGTCGGGCATCGATTCTGGCCGATGCCGTAGAGGCTCTTATTGGGGCCATCTATCTGGATGCCGGTTTGGAGGCTGCGCGCGCCCGGGTACTTGAGTGGTTTGCATTGCGCTTGCAGGGCCTATCATTAGAGACCGTGAAGGATCCCAAAACTCGCTTGCAGGAGTGGCTACAGGCTCGAAAAAAACCTCTGCCGGAATATAAAGTCGTAGATGTTTCTGGCGCTGAACACGCACAGCATTTTGTAGTGGAGTGCCGTGTCAGTGGCCTTACGCAGCCTGCAAAAGGCGAAGCCAGCAGTCGCCGTAATGCTGAAAAGACTGCGGCGGTGAAAGCTTATAAGCTCCTCACCGGGCAGGACTAACCTTACAATAGAAACGACGCGCCGGATCCATTTCCCGCATCGTAATGACAGCCCCTTGTATCATTGGGGGCGCTTCTGGCTCCGGGGCTTCCCGGAGACCTCCAACTCTTTCGGAGAAATTTCTTGAGCGAACAACCTTCTCGCTGTGGCTATGTCGCGATTGTCGGCCGCCCCAATGTGGGAAAATCCACACTGTTGAACCACCTGCTGGGGCAGAAACTCGCGATTACTTCGCGCAAGCCGCAGACGACCCGCCACAATATGCTCGGTATTAAAACCGAAGGTCCAAACCAGATCATTTTTGTCGATACTCCGGGTCTGCACTCCGATCAAGAAAAAGCGATTAACCGCTATATGAACCGAGCTGCCGCCAGTGCTGCGCGGGACGTGGATGTAGTGGTGTTTGTTGTAGAGCGCACTCGTTGGAGTGAGGCAGACCAGTTGGTGGCAGATAAGCTGCGTGGTATTAAATGCCCATTAATCATCGCCGTGAACAAGGTGGATCAGCTCGAGGATAAAGCTGATCTACTGCCCCAGCTACAAGCCCTGGCTGAGGAGCATCCAAAAGCTGAAATTGTTCCCATATCAGCCTTGCGCAACGTAAATCTGGATACTTTGGAAGAGGTAATTCTGAAGCACTTGCCCGAGGGGCAGCATTTCTTCCCCGAAGATCAAGTGACTGACCGCAGCTCGCGCTTTCTCGCAGCAGAAATTGTTCGCGAAAAGATTATGCGTCAATTGGGTGCCGAGGTTCCCTACCAAGTTACTGTGGAGGTAGAGGAGTTTGCCCAAGAGGGTAAGGTCTTGCATATCAGCGCTGCTATTTTGGTTGAGCGGGCGGGCCAAAAACGTATCATCATTGGAAATAAGGGCGAGCGAATCAAACAGATTGGCAGCCAGGCTAGAGAAGATATGGAGCGCTTGTTTGATAGCAAGATAATGCTCAATTTGTGGGTGAAGGTGAAATCTGGCTGGTCTGATGATGAGCGGGCTCTGCGCAGTCTCGGTTACAGAGACGAGTAATCATCAGGGCAATTTCCCCTGCACCTATGAAAACGCCTCAACCGCCTCAACCCGCATATATCCTCCATTCGCGGCCCTATAAAGACTCCAGTTTGATCCTGGAGCTTTTCACTCCCGATTACGGCCGGCTGGGCTGTGTCGCCCGTGGGGCCCGCCGTGACAAGCAGCGCCGCCAACAAGCGTTGCAGCCTTTCACCCCGTTGCTTGTCACATTGATGGGAGCGGGTTCACTTAAAACGCTCGGTCCAGTCGAAAATGTTGGTGTACCACTATGGCTCAAGAGCCGAGCGGTTTATGCGGGCCTTTATGCCAATGAACTGATGGTAAGGCTCCTTCCCGAGGGCGAGGCGCATTACACGCTGTTTGCAGCTTATCAGAGCCTGCTGGAATCTCTGTCTCAGCTGGAGGGACTCTCCAACGCTGAACTGGAAGGTCCGCTTCGTCGCTTTGAGTTACAACTGCTCCTGGAGCTCGGTACCTGCCCGTCCCTCAATATTAGCGGCCCGCGAGGAGACCCTGTAAGTGAAGATGGGGTTTATCGCCTGGATGATGAGTGGGGTTTAATTCCTGTTCACCGCTCCAAAGATGAGAGTCTGGGAGAGTGTTTTTTTTCAGGTGCCGAACTATTGGAGATGGACAGCGCTATGAATGGGGGTGGCTGGTCAGGTGACGCTTTAGCACCTGCAAAGCGTCTTACACGTTTATTGTTGAGGAAAGTATTGGGGGATAAGCCTTTGAAGAGCAGAGAGCTTTTTCGACAGGTTTACGGAAAAAAATGATTGTTAGTATTGGCACCGATATTTGTAACTACGACCGTATTGAGGTGGCGTGGCAGCGCTTTGGTGATCGCTTTGTTGAGCGTGTTCTTAGCAGTGCGGAAAGGAAGGACTTTTATGCTATGGCTGAGTCCATCCGCGCTGCATATCTGTGCAAGCGATTTGCGGCGAAGGAGGCTGTAGCCAAGGCCTTGGGCACAGGGATTGGCGAGGGGGTTTCCTGGCAAGACATTGATGTCCGTCGCCGCAAGGGCGCTGCACCGCAGGTGGTACTGGCGGGCGCAGCTGAGGAGAGGGCCGAAAAACTTGGTGTGGACAGAATCCACCTCAGCCTGTCTGATGAAAAAGACTCGGCCCTGGCATTTGTCGTGTTTGAATCCTGCTAGGCAACTACCTCCAGGCCAAAGAGCGCATCCAAGTCTTGTTCAGAAGCCCACTCGCGCAGGGCCCGGATCTCCCTGAGAACAGCATTGAGTTTGCGCTGGTCAAAGGCTAGGGCATCGGAGCCTTGGATAGTGCGCAATGCCTCTTGTAACACGCAAGTTGATTCTCTCAAGCGTGAAACTCCGCAATAGCAGCAGCCACCGTGCATGCGATGAGTGAGTTCGAACATGCCCTTGTAATCCCCAAGGTTGTACAACCTTTCCAGTTCTCTCTCATCTGAACTGAGACCGTCAATCAACATGCGCAGCATGTCCCTGGCCAGCTTGGCATCGCCGTTGGCGAGGGCCAGGCATTCGCCAATGTCTACCAGGCGCATCTCCTCAATCTTCACTTTTTCTGCGGCCTGGGGAGTGATGATCTTAAGCCAGCGCTTGATCATATGGGAGAGCTGGGCCTCGCTAACAGGCTTGCTTAAGTAGTCGTCTAGTCCCGCAGACAGCAGGCGTGCTTTTTCTTCGGCGCCGGCGTGGGCGGTGAGGGCAATGATTGGAGTACGGCGGCCGGTCTCCTGCTCACGAATCAGACGTGTAGCTTCGATACCATCCATCTCGGGCATTTGAATATCCATAAATACCAGGTCGAAAGCTCCCTGCTGCCAGAGCTGTAGAGCTTCTTCGCCGCTTGCTGCAATAACGACTTCTACATCTTGTGCTCGCAGAAGTTCGCCAACCAGTCGGCGGTTTGCCGCGTGGTCATCCACTGCCAACACACGCGGTGGTGCAGGCCACGGTAGCGCCTGTACCCCGCCATTAACCCGCTGTTGCCCCTGCTGTGGTACTGCTCGTTTCAGGGATCGCAGCAAATTGTCTCGGGTGACGGGTTTGCTAAGGAAAGTGAGAGTGCGGGTGCGCAGTTGGTCGTAGCAGCGACGCAATTCAGCGGGTGGGCCCAGAACGATCACGCGGCACTGATAGGTATCAACCAGCGACTGCACTTTGCTACTGAAATTATCAAAATCACCTTTGGCAGTAGCTGTATCGATAATAACCGCATCCGGTAGGGCATCGTGCCGCCACATTTGCTCGATTGCCGGTTGCAGAGTATCGGTATCGCCGAGTTCTATGGGCTCCACTTGCCATTGGCTGAGTAGCTGGGCTACCTGGGTCCGTGTAACTGGGTTGGGGTCTGCAAGTAAAATTCGGCAGCCAGGATATTGAATACGCGGATACATGCCTCGATTACGTTCAGCCTGGAGGGAAATTTGCACCCAACAGGTGTTGCCGTCATTGGCTGTTTCTTCAATACCTGTGCAGCCGCTCATTCTCTCGACTAGGCTGCGGGCTATAGACATCCCTAAACCATTTGCGCTGATTTGTTGGGTGAGCTGTGGGGACTTGCTAGTGAGGATGTTCTCGATTTCACGGCGACCAGCCTCGTCAAGACGGTTACCCAGGCCGGTAACCGAAATACGGAGTACAAGTTCTGAGTTATTAATGCTATGTACTGACAAGCGCACAGGGATATTGCCATTTGCTGAGCTGCGCACCGCGTTACCGATCAAGTTTGTAAGTATTTGCTTAATTCGCAACGGGTCTCCGATTAAAGTGGGAGGGAGTTGAGAATCGATCAAGGGCACCAGTTCCAGATGGTGCTCATAGGCGTTTGGGGCCAGTATTTGCAGGGTCTCTTCAAGTAGTAAGCCAAGGTCCATAGGGATATGGTCAAGGACCAGGTTGCCGGACTCAATGCGGGAAAAGTCCAGGATGTCGTTGATGGTAGTCAACAGGTTTTCCGATGAACGTAAAATGGTTTGCAGGTAATCCTGCTGTAGCTCATCAATTCCAGTTTTTAACAACAGGTTGGTAAAACCGATAATGCCATTTAAAGGTGTGCGAATCTCGTGACTGGTATTGGCTAGGAACGTCGATTTAATCCTGCTTGCTTCCTGCGCCCTTTTACGTGCTAAGTCCAGCTCAATATTTTGTTCTTCCATACTGTCCAGGGATTGGCGCAGGTCATCCATAGACTGGAGCAAGTTGGCTTTGTATTCCTGTTGGTAACTGGACAGGTTTTCAGCCATCTCGTTAATTTGGTTTCCCAGTTGAGCGAGTTCTCGATTCTCCGTTTCATGGGTGCGTCGATCAAACTCACCTCTGCCAATCGCCTCCAGAGTATGCCCCATTCTAATCAGGCTGTGAGCAAAGCGCTCAGACATGATGACCGACCAGGCCAGCGCGGCTAGGGTACAGAGAATCAACCCCACCAAACCTACGAGTAAAACTTGGTAAGTTCCCACCAGGAAATAGGGGCGATGTAGCTCAATACTTATCCAGCAGGTGGTGATATCGCCTTTCAATGGCTGTAAAACCTGAAGGGTCTCATCATCTTCAAAAATAAAGGGTTCGCGCTTGTTAAGGGTGTCCCTACTAATGGGGCTGCGTGGACGCGGCCCGACACTGGCCAGCAAGCTGAGTCCGGTGCTGGGGTTGAGGGCTAGCTTGGGGCTGGGTTCGGTGGAGTAGACATGAACAGATCTGACCATATCTTTTTCCAGCATTAGCGCCAGCAAACTTTTACGCAGCCATTCCATTCTAAGTTCAGCTGGATGGCCCCCGCTCATCTCAATTAGTTCAGCTAGCTGTTCGGCGCTGGCTCGACCGTGGCTTAATAGTAATTGGCGACGATCGTGCATTTGCTGCAGGGTGAAAACGAGAGCGAGGAGCAAGGACAGAATTAGTGCGGGTGCTACAGTAAGGCGAAATACCAGGGTTCGTAAGGATCGAGGTTGCTCTGGTTCCTCGATTGAGAGAATAGGGTTGCCTGGGGCCATGTTAAGAGGGGCCTTGTACGATTATTTTTCCCTCATTTTACCGTTATGTACATCTGAGCGCACTCATTCACTTATCAGAAAACGCTTCTTTTTTGTCACAATATGCGCGTTTTAGAGGCTCAAAGATTCACTTTGCCAAGATTAGATAGCGCGGCATAGCCATCTGAATAATACCGCTTCAGGTATATCTCCCTTAATAACCTGGGTAGGGAGTAGACCAAAGTAGACGGTATTTAGTGCATAGTACCGCTTGCTGTACACTTGGACCCCGCGAGATTTTTCTGGAATTTATTGCATTATGGATTATCCAACAATTGCTGACTGCGTAGGCAATACCCCGCTGATTAAACTACAGCGCCTGCCAGGTGATACCAGTAATACTGTTTTGCTCAAGCTGGAAGGCAATAACCCTGCGGGTTCGGTAAAAGACCGCCCGGCACTTTCAATGATCAACCATGCGGAAGCTGCAGGATATATTTCTCCAGGAGATACCCTGATTGAAGCGACCAGCGGTAATACGGGAATTGCCCTGGCAATGGCTGCAGCGATTAAGGGCTATCAAATGATATTGATTATGCCCGACAGTGCTACCGAGGAGCGCAAGGCTTCAATGACAGCTTATGGCGCTGAGTTGATATTGGTTAGCGCTGAAGAAGGTATGGAGGGTGCGCGGGACTTAGCTTTGCAAATGCAAGAGGATAAAAAAGGATTGGTACTGAACCAGTTTGCCAATAGCGATAATCCCCTGGCTCACTATGAGGGAACCGGTCCGGAGATTTGGCAGCAGACCTCTGGAACGGTGACTCACTTTGTCTCCTCAATGGGTACAACCGGTACCATTATGGGATGCGGGCGTTACTTGAAGGAGCAAAATCCCGATATTCAAATCGTTGGATTGCAGCCAACTGAAGGCTCCAGTATTCCGGGGATTCGCCGTTGGCCGGAGGCATACTTACCTAAGATTTTTGTTCCTGAGCAAGTGGATATGGTCATGGATATGGACCAGCGAGAAGCTGAGGATATGACTCGCAGGCTAGCGAAGGAAGAGGGTATTTTTTGTGGCGTTTCCTCTGGAGGGGCGGTAGCCGGTGCTTTAAGGCTGTCTGCGCAGCTAGAAAATGCGACGATTGTTGCAATTGTCTGTGATCGTGGAGATCGTTATTTATCTTCAGGACTTTTTGCCTCCCCAAAATAGTTCTTACTTTTATTCTCTAATTTATCTTATTTTATTGATCAATGCTGGAAATAAAGTGCTTTAACTCCAGCATTGTGCCTGATATCTACTAGCAAAAACTTTGTGAGATTCGCAGCTTTGTAAAGTGATTCGCCAATCAATCTACAATCATCTCTCTTGCCCCTTTTTTTGGGGGGAGCCTCTAATCCTCCTGCTATATGTGCATTGCCAGTTAAAAAAGCAATAACTAAGCCGGTAAATACAAAAAAACTGATAGTTTGTAAAGTTCGGTAAAGCCTTGTTTTGTGTTCATGTAGAGGTGGAGAAATTCACTTTTAAGTAACAAATGCAACCTGTTCACTTCTCTCGATATTCCCCAATATCACAATTTTAGTTTTCTATAGGCATTGGTTTTGCAGGTTTACTGTTGGTTAAAAGGTCAACAAGCTGGACAAGACTTATACCTTCCCACTCAAATTGGTACGAAAAACTGCTGAATTTCGCGCAGCTTATTGAAATGTATACAGAAAATCATGGACTTTGGTGAGTTCAAACCTATGATAGAGAAGCGCTTAATCCAGCATGAGCACTGAGTAAATGTGCTGCTAAGCCAGGTAACGACAAAATTATGCCAATAACACAAATGACTCTTGTTAAAAGATGGTTCAAGTAAGAAAGCATCATTCCTTTGGTGGAGAAGGTGAACTCGACCTTGAATCCTGGTTGCGCCATGTACAGAAGCTCGCGGGCCTGGATGGTTCTGCGATAGTAACTTTGCGGCGCGCAGCTGAGGTGAGTGCCGAAGCAGAACAGCGCGCAATTGAGGCGGAAAATATCTGGGCTGAGGGCGCTAGCAGTTTTGCCTCAGGCCTTGAGATGGCTGAGATTCTCGCCGACTTACAAATAGACTCAGAAGCACTTGTCGCGGCGGTGCTGTACCGTGCCGTACGTGAAAAACGCCTGCCACTGCAAGCTGTGGAAAAAGAATTTGGTGAGCGAGTTGCCAAGTTGATTCGTGGTGTTTTGCGTATGGCTGCGATTCGCAGTCGCAGCGCAGATACCGGAGAAGAGAGCCCGAGTGGTGCGGTAGAGGAACATTCAGAGAATATCCGGCGTATGCTGGTGGCATTGGTCGACGACGTGCGAGTCGCTTTGATCAAACTCGCTGAGCGCACCTGTGCCATTCGTGCTGCAAAAAACTCAGAGCCGGCTAAACGCCAGAGAGTTGCTCGTGAAGTGGCCGATGTTTATGCACCCCTTGCCCATCGCCTGGGAATTGGTCATATCAAATGGGAATTGGAAGACCTATCATTTCGCTATCTTGAGCCGGAAGATTACAAGCAGATTGCTCGCTTGCTGGATGAGAAAAGACTGGCTCGGCAGCAGTATATTGATGAGGTATTGGAGCTATTGCGCTCTGAACTCGAGCGCGCCCATATTGAAGGTGATGTCTACGGGCGAGCAAAGCATATCTATAGTATCTGGCGGAAAATGCGCCGGAAAAATATCGGCTTCTCCCAGGTTTATGATATTCGCGCAGTGCGTATTCTTGTCCCAACAGTAAGGGATTGCTATGCGGTTCTGGGTATAGTGCACAACCTCTGGCGCAACATACCGAATGAATTCGATGATTATATCGCCTCCCCCAAAGAAAACGGTTATCGCTCTCTGCACACGGCTGTAATTGGCCCCGAGCGAAAGGTGCTTGAGGTTCAGATCCGAACTTTTGCTATGCATGAAGAGGCGGAATACGGTGTTTGTGCTCACTGGCGTTACAAGGGCACTGATCTTAAGAGCGAGAGTAAAGATAGCTACGAGCAAAAAATATCCTGGTTGCGTCAGGTGCTCGACTGGCATGAAGAGGTGGGAGGTAACCCACTACAAGATGATTTACGCTCCAGTGAGGCAGATTCACGTATTTATGTATTTACCCCCGGCGGTCATGTTGTAGACCTGCCTCGGGGTGCAACACCATTAGATTTTGCCTACAAGATCCATACAGAAATTGGTCACCGTTGTCGCGGGGCTAAAGTAGATGGCCGAATCGTGCCGCTCAACCACCGGTTGGAGACAGCCAATCAGGTTGAAATCCTCACAGGAAAACTCGAAGCGCCGAGTCGCGATTGGCTCTCTTCGGGCATGGCCTATATCACTACCTCCCGTGCCCGAGCCAAGATTATTCACTGGTTTAAGCAGCAGGCTCGGGATCAGAATATCGCCGATGGCCGCAGTATTCTCGACCGGGAATTTAAGCAGCTGGCGCTGAGTGATTTCGATTTCGATAAGTTGGCAGCCAAGCTCAACATGCATTCCCTAGAGGACCTCTATGCGGCAGTGGGTGCCGGTGATATAGGCGTGGGTCAGGTTCTCAACGCAGCCCAGCGAATGGTGAAGGTCGACAATGTGCCTCGGGTACCATCGCTGACGGCTCCAGTTGCCCGGGGAGAAGGCAAGGCAGATGTCTATATCGACGGAGTGGGTAATTTGCTCACCCACATTGCCGGCTGTTGTAACCCCGTTCCAGGCGATGAAATTATGGGGTATATCACCCTTGGGCGCGGGGTTTCTATACATCGTAAAGACTGCGCAAATATGCTGCGTATGCAGGTTGAGGAGTCTGAAAGGGTACTCCAGGTAAGTTGGGCGGAAAAACCCCGCGAACTTTACGCCGTTGAAATTATGATCGAAGCCTACGATCGCCAGGGCCTGTTGCGGGATGTCACGGTGATGCTGGACAGTCAGAAAATTAATATTACCGCTATGCAAACCCGCTCTAATAAGAACAAGCATACGGTAGAAATGATCGTGACTGCTGAGATCCACAACTTTGAAGAGTTGAGCCAAGTTTTACATCGGATCAATCAACTGCCCAATGTGGCAGCGGCAAAGCGGCGAATTCTGCGCTGAACGTTGAGTAAGGAATAACGTGGAAAAGAATTACTCTGTGGAGGACCTCCTCCACTTGATGGCTCAGCTTCGCAGCCCTGAGGGCGGTTGCCCTTGGGACCTGAAACAGGACTTTGCCAGTATTGTCCCCTCTACGATTGAAGAGGCCTATGAGGTAGCAGAGGCTATTGAGCAGGAAGACTTTGAGCACCTGCACGAAGAGCTTGGAGATCTGCTCTTCCAAGTCATTTTTTATGCCCAGTTAGGGCGTGAGAAAGACCACTTTGATTTCCCCCAGATTGTTGACACTTTGGTACGCAAACTAGTGCGCAGGCATCCCCATGTCTTTCCAAGTGGAACCCTCTACGGCGACCGCTCTGCCGAAGCTCTTGATGAAGCTGAAGTAAAGAGGAATTGGGAGGCGATTAAAGAGGCCGAACGCACTGCCAAAGGGGATGCAGGAACCCTGGCAGGAGTAGCTGTGGGTCTTCCGGCTTTGACGCGTGCGGCCAAATTACAGAAGCGCGCCTCCCGTGTCGGTTTTGACTGGCCCAATATTGATGGTGTCCTCGATAAGATTGAGGAAGAGGTTGCAGAGTTGCGGGAGGCCGTGACAAATGGGGATACGGAGCATGCAAAGGAGGAGCTGGGGGATCTGCTTTTCTCTTGTGTGAATGCATCCCGCCACCTGAAGGTTGATCCTGAGGCAGCTTTGCGGGGGTGTAGCAGGAAATTTGAGCGGCGTTTTGGTTATGTTGAGTCCAGTTTACACAGTGAAGGTCGGCAAGTATCAGAGGCAACGCTGGAGGAACTGGACAGACTTTGGGACAAGGCCAAAGTTCAGCGGAAGCCCGGTGCTGATAGCTAGGGATCTTAACAGGCTTACATAGAGCGGAGCTTTAAGCCCCTTTTAGTACTCTGTGGTTTGTATGGATTGTGGGGGTATCGGTAGCAATCTTGCCCAATCTGAGGTGTGAGTGTAAGGTAGCGCTCTTTTAGCGCGGCGGCTTTTGGTTCGTCGATAGTATTGGAGGCTTACTGAACATGCGAATTATTCTCTTGGGCGCGCCGGGAGCCGGCAAGGGCACTCAGGCTCAATTCATAACAGAGAAGTTCGGCATTCCGCAGATCTCCACCGGCGATATGCTTCGCGCTGCGGTGAAGGCGGGTACCCCTCTTGGCCTACAGGCCAAGGATGTTATGGACGCGGGAAAATTGGTTTCTGACGACCTGATCATTGCGTTAGTTAAAGAGCGCATTGCCCAGGAAGACTGCGCTAAAGGGTTCCTGTTCGATGGTTTCCCTCGCACCATTCCCCAGGCTGAAGCCCTTCTGGAAGCCGATGTACATATCGATCATGTTCTGGAGATCGCTGTTGACGATGAAGAAATCGTAAAGCGTCTCTCGGGCCGCCGGGTTCATGAAAACTCTGGTCGCGTCTATCACATCGTATACAACCCGCCCAAGGCTGAGGGTGTCGATGATGTGACTGGCGAGGCACTGATCCAGCGTACAGATGATACTGAAGAAACTGTTCGCAACCGTTTGGCGGTTTATCACGAGCAGACGGCACCGCTGGTAGGCTTCTATCGCGAGCTGGAAGCACGCTCTCCTGAAGCGGCTCCCAAGTACAGCAAGGTAATGGGTGTTGGCGGTATGGATGAGATTCGCGAGAAAGTGTTGGAAGCTCTCAGCTGAGATCATCGCTAACATTTTTTAAAAGCCCCCACTTGGGGGCTTTTTTGTATCTCCAGAAGTGATATAGAGCGAGTTGATCACGGCGGTATTGGCCTGGCAGTATGCGCTCTTCCCTGCCCGATAACTGGCAGGATTTCTTGAAAGGATAAGATTTCTAACGGGGCGGTTTATGTCTACGGCAATAATTTTGATGAATTTAGGTACTCCAGCTGAGCCCACACCTACAGGAGTAAGAAGTTTTTTGCGGGAATTCCTTTCAGATCCGAGGGTTGTCGAGATACCGCGGCCAATCTGGCTGACCATATTGAACTGCTTGGTACTGCCTTTTCGTCCACAACGTATTGCCCCTGCCTATGCGGAAATATGGAATAGCAGTGCAGATGAAACAAAAGTGGAAGGATCGCCGCTTCTCTACTATACGCAGAAGCAAGCAGAGCTGTTGCAGCAGCGTTTAAAAGTAAAAGGTTGCGATGTCGCTGTTGAATATGCCATGACTTATGGTGAGCCCCGCCTCGACAACACCATAGAAACTCTGCGCAAGAAAGGTTTTGAGTCTTTTATAGTGCTTCCCCTATATCCCCAATATTCGGCTACCACAACTGCAGCAATTTATGATCAGGTGGCGCAAATTTTTCGCAATAGTCGCGATATTCCGGATATTTCTCTGATTCGAGATTATTACCAAAATCCCCTCTACATAAAATCCCTGGCCAATTCAGTAAAAGAACACTGGGAAAAAGCAGGGCCAGCGGAAAAATTGTTACTTTCATTTCACGGTATCCCAAAAGCCAATGTTGATAAGGGGGACCCCTATTATCGCCATTGCATGGAAACCGCACGGTTATTAGCGGATGAACTAGAAATCAGTGAGGATAAGTGGCAAGTCACATTTCAATCGCGCTTTGGTAAGGCAGAGTGGTTGCAGCCATACACCGATAAGACCCTTATTGAATGGGGTAAAACAGGAGTTAGTAGTGTCGATGTAATTTGCCCGGCTTTTTCTGCGGATTGCCTGGAAACATTGGAAGAAATTTCGGTAGAGAATCGCGCTAATTTTATTGATGCTGGGGGCAGTGACTACCGATATATTCCTGCATTAAATTTGCGTGAGGATCATATAGAGGCGCTTGCGGGAATTGTGCAAACTAAGCTCAATGGGACAAAATAATTTCTACCAAAGTGCTAAAACGGGACCCAAAAGTGAAAATTGATAAGAAAAATATACTTTTTTTATAAAAAGTTTCTCATTTTTCGCTTTTTTACTTGCAATGCCGGGTATTTTTATTAACTTTGATAAAGTTGTATCGAAATAGGCGGTGCGGCGCTCTGCATAAGTAATAAAAACGGCCGATTCCAGTTTTTATTCGATAGCTAAAAGGCAATGCTGCCGGCACACTTTTGGATGTACTTCTTCTTTCAGTGAGGAGACAAGGGATGGCAAGAGTAGTAAAAAAAGGTACACGCGCGAAACGAGCAACTAGTGCGACCGCAGCGTCGCCAGCGGTCGTGAAAGCGCAGAAGGCGGTAGATTCAGCGACCAAATCGCTGGATGCGCAAATGGACCGTGTTGCTAAGGCTAAGGCTCGAGCGCAGAAAAGTAATGCGGCAACAGCGAAAACTTCGCTGGCCAGTGCCAATAGTAAGGCAAAGGATTTACGCGCCAAGCTGGCAGCGGCAAAGATGGATCTTGCCAAAGCTAAGGCTATGGATGCCGTACATATGGCTGAAGCTGCTGCAAAAGAAAAGGTGGAAAGTCTCTCTAAGAGCCTCTCCAGCAAAGCAGATAAAGAGTTAGCTGCCGCACTCAAGGCATTTGAAACACGCTGGGTAAAAACCAAAGAAAAGGCTCATGCCAAGAAATTGAAGGCTGCTGAGAAGAAGGCTGAAGCTAAGGTTAAAGCAGCTGCAAAGAAAGCTGCCGCTAAAGTTAAAGAGTTAGAGAAGAAGGCTAAAGCCAAATTAAAAGCCGAAACTCAAAAGGCCAAGAAGAAACCTGCAGCCAAGGCCACAGCAGCGAAAAAGCCCGGACGCCCCAAGAAGGCCGCTACAGCGACGGCGAAAAAAGCCGGCCGTCCAAAGAAGGCAACTTCAGCGGCTAAGCCAGCAAAAAGAGTCGGACGACCCAAGAAAGCGACTGCGACAGCAGCTGCTAAGAAGGCTCCAGCCCGTCGCGGCCGTCCACCGAAGGCTGGTGCTGCCCGTCGAGGTCGGCCACCGAAAAAGGCCGCCTAGGGTCATATATATGGGCTCAACGATGTGAACTTTGGCAGGCTCCTCATAAACCCCGGTTAGTCCGGGGTTTTTTAGTTGCGGATTGCGATATTGGGCATGACTCCCCTCCGCTCCCGTGCCACAATTCCCTCCCTTTTTTATGACCAGGATTAAGAACGCTGTGAAAATACTTGCCCTGGATACAACGTCGGGCGCCTGTTCTGTTGCTCTCATATCTGATGGCCAGCTGATTGAGCGTTTTGTACAGGCAGAGCGCGATCACACTCGTCGCCTTTTGCCAATGGTGGATGACGTTCTCGCAGAAGCCGGCATAAAGCTGGCAGGCCTGGATGCTCTTGCTGTCAGCCGCGGGCCGGGGTCATTTACTGGTCTCCGTATAGCAATTAGTAGTGTGCAGGGGTTGGCTTATGCTGCAGATCTACCAGTGGTTCCGGTTTCCAGCCTCGCAGCCCTAGCACTTGGAGCTCGGCGATCGCACCCGGACTGGGGACAGTCACCGGTCGTGGCAATGCTGGATGCTCGTATGCAACAAGTATATTGGGGGGTTTACTCCAGTGACTCTCCCTGCGATAGCTTGATCCCGGAGGCGGTACAGAACCCGGAGGAGGTTCTGCTGTCTTTAGAGAAATCGGAGATTTGTACTCCGATCTATGGGGCGGGCCCGGGATTACATTATGAGGCTTTTGAAGGGGCGTTATTGGCTGCCGTTGATCAAGCCAGTCTCATTCACGCTCGGGATATAGCGCAGCTGGCAGTACCACTATGGGAGCAGGGTCATACAGTGACCGCTGAAGAGCTTGAGCCTGTTTATTTGCGCAATGAAGTGACTTGGAAGAAAAGACAAAAAATCCGATCTTAATAACACATGGAAACATTTCAGATTGTAATTTTGGCCCTGATACAGGGGCTGACAGAGTTTCTGCCCATCTCCAGTTCCGCGCACTTGATCTTACCTTCTGAGGTATTGGGTTGGCAGGACCAGGGGCTGGCCTTCGATGTTGCTGTTCATTTTGGCTCTTTACTGGCAGTAGTTTTCTATTTCCGCAAAGATATTTGGGTGCTGATTAGGGATGGTCTAGGAGGATTTACGGATAAACAATTTACCGATGAGGGGCGGCTGGCCTGGTTAATTGTTCTCGCCACTATACCTGTGGGACTGATAGGCCTGGTATTCAAAGGGTTCATAGAAACTCACCTGCGTTCAGCCGGTGTTATCGCTGCTACGACTATTGGCTTTGGTATTTTACTCTGGTGGGCTGATGCAAAGGGGCGCAGGGTCGAATCTCTAGCCCAGTTAAATTGGAAAAAAGCACTTCTGATTGGCTTATCACAGGTGTTGGCCCTAATCCCTGGCACCTCCCGCTCTGGTATCACAATGACTGCTGGTTTGATGCTTGGCATGAAGAGAGAGGCTGCAGCGCGCTTTTCGTTCCTGATGTCTATTCCTGTTATTGCCCTCAGCGCTATTTTGTTAACGATTGAATTACTTGCGCTGGAAAGTGTTCCATGGAATGACTTGCTGCTTGGTACCGTTTTATCTTGTATTAGTGCTTATTTGTGTATTCATTTTTTCCTTCAATTTATTAGCCGCATTGGGATGGCTCCATTCGCGATTTATCGCTTGGTTCTCGGTGTAATACTTATTTGGATGGTATGGGGGTAGAGGAAATGGCAACAGTTGCATTTATTGGCTTGGGGGTGATGGGATATCCCATGGCGGGGCATCTTTCTAATGCTGGCCACATGGTGCGAATTTACAATCGCACTGTTAGCCGTGCGGATCAATGGCTACAAGAATATGATGGAGAGAGCTTTGCAACGCCCGCTGAAGCCGCAAAGGGCGCGGAGGTTGTTTTTGCCTGTGTAGGCAATGACAACGATCTCCGCCAGGTGGTGACAGGAGAGCAGGGGGCATTCACGAGTATGGGTGACGGGGCTTTGTTTGTAGATCATACAACAGCCTCTGCCAATGTTGCTCGGGAATTGGCAGTTGCAGCCAGCGAAAAGGGAATCGGTTTTCTGGATGCACCTGTCTCTGGAGGCCAGGCCGGCGCTGAGAATGGTGCTTTAACGGTTATGTTTGGGGGAGATAAGGCAGACTTTGATAAAGTGCAACCTCTTATCGACTGTTATGCGCGGGCAAGCAACCTGATGGGGCCAGTAGGTAGCGGCCAGCTGTGTAAAATGGTCAATCAAATTTGTATCGCGGGTGTCGTTCAGGGGCTTGCTGAAGGTTTACATTTTGCCAAGGCAGCTGGCCTCGATGGAGAGCAGGTTGTCAATGTGATATCCAAGGGGGCGGCACAGAGCTGGCAAATGGAAAACCGCTCAAAAACTATGTTAGCTGGCGAGTATGACCACGGTTTTGCTGTGGACTGGATGCGTAAGGATTTGGCTATAGTCCTTCAAGAGGCACAACATAACGGAGCTTTACTGCCCGTAACTGCCCTGGTAGATCAGTTTTATAGTGAGGTACAAGCTATTGGTGGTGCTCGTTGGGATACTTCCAGCTTGTTTGCACGATTAATGAATGTGCGCTCTTTCGATTAATCCCTCCAATCAATAGTTACCGGGGTTAAGTTTGATCCCGGTGCCGCTTCTTCTTGTTACTATTTAATGAAAGTTTTATTACTCTCCGCTTATGATGCGGACAGTCACAAGCGTTGGCGTAAAGGGCTGGTAGCGGCATTTTCTGATTGGCAATGGACCGTACTAACCTTACCACCGCGATACTTTAGCTGGCGAATTCGCGGTAATAGCCTTTCCTGGGGCCGAGGGGAAACTGCGCAAATATTGAAGCAGCGTTGGGACCTTATTGTTACAACCTCAATGACCGATCTAAGTGCCTTGCGCGGTTTAGTTCCCGAAATCGTTGGGGTGCCTACAGTTGTATATTTTCATGAGAATCAATTTGCTTACCCAGTGAGCTCTGATGCGTTTCGATCGGTAGAACCCCAGTTGTTGAATATTTACACGGCCTTGTCCAGTGATCTGGTCTTGTTCAACTCTGAATACAACCGCAGTACCTTGTTAGGAGGAGTAAAGAAATTACTCAAGCGCTTTCCTGATTGTGTTCCTCCCGGAATTTGTGAGGAGATTGAGGAAAAGTCGCGACTTCTTCCTGTGCCAATAGAAGACATCGTTTTTGATAGTGCGAAAACTGAAGAGGCCTTTTCCTGGAGCTCCTGCGCAGAGAGCATTTATGGGGGCGGGATAGGTCAAGATACTTTGATTATCAGTTGGGCGGCCCGTTGGGAATATGACAAAGGCGCGGACCGATTGCTGGATATCCTTCGGGGCTTGAAAGCCAGAAATGTTAAGTTTCTTGTTAATCTAATGGGGCAGTCATTTCGTAATAGCCCTGCTGAGTTTGCTCAAATACAAGAAGAGTTTGCCGACCATTTATTGGTACTCGGGTATCTCGAAAGCGCTGAAGACTATCGTCAAGTACTGCGACATAGCCATATATTCCTTTCTACGGCTTACCATGAATTCCAGGGGCTGGCGGTGATGGAAGCAGCTATTCTTGGTGCGACTCCACTGGTGCCAGATGAACAGTGCTACCCAGAGTTCTATTCCGAAAACTTCTGTTATTCAGACTGTAATGATGCAGTAAAAAAGCTGGAATCAATGTTTTTGTCAATTCTATCGGGTTCAAAATTAAAAAAAGTTGATTTAAGTAATTTCTCAGGGAAAGTGATTTGGGCAGAATATAGGAAGCAGTTCTTAAATCTGGTTCAGAGTTAGACCGGCTACTATAGAAGGCGGGTTTATAAAGGCTCCCAAAGTTATTGGTGAGTAAAAGCAGCGCCCTGAAAATTTCTAATCAGGGCCTGTTAAGCGAAATCCTAGCTAATTGGATACATGATCTATTGCTTTCAATAGCCCTTTATCTGGGATGTTACTGGGAAGAATACAAGAAGGAATATCTGAATGGCCAAGATTTTTACCATAAAGTAAGTTGCAAGCCATAATCTTGTGGCCCTCAGTTGTAGGGTGTACCGGGTCTCCAGTTGGGACAATATTTCCTTGGTCTGCTAAGAAAATATTTTTGGTATTGGAGGCCTCTGATAGTGACTTCCTGATTTTTTGATTATAAAAGTCCGTGCAGTAATTTTTCGGATCTTGTCCGTCTAAATCACTTCGACGAGGGATAGTTGAAATTACGAATGCAATTTTCTCAGTTGGAATATCTATGCTCTCAAAGTAATTTTGTATTCTATCTATTATTGATATGCCTTGAATATTATTGGGTGATGATATTATCTTACTAACGACCATATTTAGCTTCTGGGCGGATTCACTATTTTCTTGTATGGGAAGGCTACAATCAATCGCATTATTCATGCTAAGGAAGGTGATGTCGTTAGTGCCGAGCTGTATAGGTATGACAACGCTATCCTCAGAGGTTATATCCCGCATTAAATTGCAGGCTTGATTAGTGAGCCAGCCTGTACTAGTTTCGCTCTCCCTGCACATTTCGATGAGAAATTGATTGAAGTTCTTGATGGAATTGAGGCAGTTGGTGAAATTGTAGCCAGGGGTGATTTGATGGCCTATCGGATCAAGATAGCAAAGTAAATCGCTGGTTGTAGCTCCAGGTATCCCAGAGTGCCAGTAATTCTTGGTCTGTTGAGACATATCATCAGGGCCTGTTGGTCCAGTGATAGTGCCAATCGTTTCTAGTTGTTTTCCATTGTATTTTAGAATTAGCTGCTCACTGGTAGATTCTTGATCTATAGGAAAGATTGAGTTGCCATCGGCTGCTTTGGCAAGATAGCCCCAGATCTGGCTACGAAATCCGTTTGAATTATAAGGGAGTGTTGTCATGCCGTAAGTAATCGAATCACCAATAAACCATAGCTTAATACTGCTATTATCTGAATGTTCATTGGGCTGATTGGGGGGCTGACTAGGTTGTGAAGGTTCAGTTGTGAGTGTACCCGTGCAGTTGCCAATTATAATTGGTGGGATGTTTTCTCCAGAGTAATCTGCATTAAACCCAAAAGCCTGGGCCTCTCCTGCCGGAATAGATGATTCACTAGTAACAGTTATTGTCCCGTTACTTTCTGCGATTTGTGCATTCCAGAAGTGTGTGATTGATTGGTTACCTTGCCAGTTCCACTGTAGCTGCCATTTATCAAGAGAAGTCTTTCCTTTATTATAAATAACCACATTTGCCATAAAACCATTCCCCCAATCGTTTTGAACTGTATATTCCACATTACACTGGCCTGAAGGTTCACCGGGTTCTTCCGGTACAGTAGGGGGAGTGTCAGGTTTGGGCTGTTGTGGTGGGGTTTTCGATGATTCAAACCATTTTAAGGCATAGGTTCGAAATTCACTTTCTGACGGAAGGGAGGAGTTTTCCATATAATAGTTATCTAAGAATGCTCTCGCGTCCTTATAGTACTCTTGGTGAGTCTTATAAATCTCCTTTTTATTACCATCCTTGTCAATCAGCCAGTAGCCAGCGAATTCATTGATCCAGCTATCATACTCATTGTCATACATTTGCCAGTACAAAATAAATGGAGCACCCCATTGGAGAGCCGTTTTTATTACATTGCGTGATAGCATATCCTGGGCTTCGCCAGAGCGGGCTCCCCAATCCTTAAACCAGGACTCTCCGTAACCATATTCGCCAATGAAAACCCGCTTTTCAAATGGCAGCCCAGATTTTTTGGGAAGATTTGAGTTGATAAATTCCAGAGCTGAGGTCAACTCACTATGTAGAGTGGCAAAATCTGAATGCTTTTCTTTGGTAGTGAGATCGTAAGCTGAATAAGACACCAAATCTACATTAGTATGGGGAAGTACGGCATTGGTTATTCGTTCTTTGCCCTGCATTGCAGATTCAACCCTATTGACCTCAATATAGTGATATAAGTTAACGTCAGAGTGGGTGATATTTGCCTTGGCATCGTCAATGGCTTCTTGTCGAATATTGATCCAGTCAATTAGACCCTGTAAACGCTTAGGAGGGATAGTTTCCTGACTGTCATCTCTAGTACCATCAGTTTTTTGAACTAGGTTCCAATCGCCTTCCCAATGCCCGATCATGAATGTCTTACCGGAGCCGTTATATTCAGTTAGTAAATATTCAGCCAACGAATAAATTTTGTCATATTGCCAGTTTAGCTCTTCTTCACTCATTCCTTTGTTATCCATCCAGGAACCGGAGTCCTCGACCCAAAACATGTAGATGGAGAAATCCATTTCCAAGACTTGCTGAAATTCTGGTATTTCTTTCAGTATCCGCTTGAATTGATAGTCGAGTCCAGAGTTACTTAGCTCGTTATATAGGCTCGGAGAAAGGGCAATCTTGAGTAAGTTAGAGCCCATTGAATAAATGGCTTCAGCACTTTCAACAAGTGATCCCTTATCTGTAAATGTATACCTAGGGTTTATCGTTTGAGTGCCTAAAATTAAATTGTATTGTGAAAGGGGGTCTAACAGGTCTCGTGAAGGTGGGGTCGGATCTGGTTTATTGATAGTGTTGTTGCAACTAGCGTTAATATGAGCAGGCTTCTGTTTACCACCCGAGTAGCGAATATTAAAACCAAAAGATTGGGCTTGGCCAATGGGTACTCCTATAAAGCCTTGTTTTCCAACTACAGAGATCAGATTTTCATCCTGCGCTGAAGTAGCATTCCATATATGTGTGACTTCTTGGTCTGAGGGCCATTGCCATGAAAGTTCCCAATCACTTATTGGCTCGGTACCTGTATTACGTACAACCACTGAAGCCATATATCCGCCTTCCCATTCGCTCTGTATCGTCATTTGTACATCGCACTTTTGACCGGCCAGGGATGGTAGGGATAAGAAGGTCAATATGGAAAAAACTGAGAGGGTGAGAAGTTTAGCGTGCATTATTTATGTATCTATATGGAGTACTGCAGAGTAGTCAGATATTGATAGCTACATAAAGTTCACATATTTATAGTCAGGGGCGTCAAATGCTAAAAGGGCCGATTATTAATGATATTCAACTTCCACCTTATTTCCTGTCAAGACAACTTTGAATGTTAAGTACAGGTGTTTGCCTAATTAATTGCTAATTTAATTGTTTTTGTGAACAAGAGGTCAATCGATGGAATATAATTGGAAACTGATTGAGTGCTAATTTTGAATGGCGAAAGTTTTTTACATTTCCTCTCTAAACGTAATTCAAATCTCCTAATCTATCCTTTCTTTACACTCATTTTTAGATTGTACTTGCTTGAATTGTAAATATTTAGGTTTGCCGTAGTTCAGAAAATCTTCGCATATTTAAAATTATTTTGCTTTCGACTCTAAATTAATGGATTTATGGCGGGCAATTACTCTGCGGGTGCTACCAAATACAGCCAGTTAGGGTATTCTGAACATGCGTACTAGAGCTGTACTCTCAGTTCCAGTGTGCTGACAGCAGGGAGGTTATGGCTACTATGTGTATTTTTGAAATAATAAAGCCGCTTTTCAGGATGAGATAATAAAAGTCAAGATTACATTGGCTAACTATCTAGAGAGCCGCGTTCGAGTCGATCGGAAGTGGCTTATTCAGATATCAACTTTCAACGAAAAGGATGCGCGTTCACTTCTGTGAACTGGCGAATGTACTCCTGCGTGTATAGATTCTGGAGAAAAAATGAAAATAATTAATGGTTACGTCATTGCTTTAATAGTATTTATTGGAGCTTCTTCTACTGTTATAGCATCTGACTGGCGTGTTGGTGTTGGTAAGTATGATATAACTGGCCCAGCAGCAGATGTTGGAATGGTAGGATATGGAGAAACGGGGCAGACAACCAAGGGAATTCATACCCGTTTATGGTCCCGCGCATTCATAATTTCTGATAGCTCTGAAAATGAGCGTTTGGTATTCGTATCAGCAGATCTGCAAGGTATTCCGCAGGGCGTGAAGCAGGGTGTCGTTGATAAATTAAAAAATCTCTATGGTAATAGTAAGTACACCGAAAAGAATGTGATGCTGACTGCTACACATACCCATGTAGGTCCTGGCGGGTATGATCATTATGTCATGTTGAATATGAGTGCTCTCGGTTATGCGGAAGATAACTATGACGCTATTGTTGATGGTATTTTTCAGTCAATCGTTGAAGCAGATAGTGGACTAACTCCAGGTGATATCTTTATTGAGCAGGGGATACTACTCGATACCAGTATCAATCGAAACCCATACCCTTATTCAGAAAATACTGATGCAAGCGACTATCAATACGATACCAATAAAACCATGACCCAACTCAAGTTGGTTGATGCCAACAACAAAGCACTGGGAGTTATTAATTGGTTTGCAGTACACAATGTCTCTTTAGGGACAGGGCAGCGGCAACTTAGCGGGGATAATAAGGGGGCGGCGAGTCAGTTGCTGGAGTCTTGGGCTGCCGAGCAGGGTGCTGCAAGTCAATTTACTGCGGCATTTGCCAATAGTAATTTAGGTGATGCGTCTCCGAATATTTGTGGCCCTAGGGATGGATGCGGAAATTCTGAGTATGAAAGTTTACTTTTATCTGCTGAAAAGCAAGTTGCAAAAGCTCAGTTTCTTTACCAATCAGCTACTGTGAAACTTGAAGGTGGATTAGATTATCGACATCAACATATCTATTTCCCTGGCTATACTGTAGCAGGTGAATTTACCGGTGAGGGGCAAATAGATATTTGTGAAGGTGCTGTTGGCTGGTCATTTACTGCAGGATCAAGTTGGGACGGTCCCAGCAATATTGATGGTATTTTTGAGGGAATGTCTGTTGAAAATGAGGGGGTGGATTGGGATAGAGATGTGGGACTATTTGAATCAGCGATTAATGGTTATCCACTTTTTGGCCTGATGAGTGCATTTTCTGCAGCCGCTGTATATGAGGATACTCAGGATGACCCCTGCCAGTACCCCAAACCTACATTTGTACAGCGTGAGGTAATAGGCCAAGCACTTTATACCCCTTACCTACCTTTCCAAATGTTTCGCATAGGCTCACTTGCTTTGGTCGCCGCGCCGGGTGAAATGACGACTATGGCAGGCCGACGTCTTGAAGCAGAAGTCTTGTCAGCTTTTGAAGGAAGCGGTGTAAACACTGTGGTGATTGCCGGTTTGGCAAATGCCTATTCCGGTTACATAACTACCCCTGAAGAGTTTGATAGGCAGCACTATGAGGGAGCACATACCATATACGGCCCCAATACCCTTGCAGCCTACAGACAGATTTATACCGAAATGACACATGCTATGGTCAATGGCGTAGATATTGCTGCAGGGCCTACTCCGAAAGATCTGTCTGATGACCAAATCATTAATGTAATTGGGGTTGTTTATGATGATAAACGCCTGTGGGAGTCTTTTGGTCAAGTCTGGGATGATGTAGGTACCAGCTACAGTGCTGGCGATACTGTATCTGTCACTTTCCGTTCTGGCCATCCCCGTAATGACCCGAAGACTGAGAGTACGTTCATTGAAGTGCAGCGTAAAGTTAACGGTAGTTGGGAAACTTATCTTACCGATGATGATTTGGATACACGCTTTATTTGGACACGAGATACGGCTATTGATTGTATGGCCTGTTCATTTGCTGAAGGACAGTGGATCATCGGAGAGGATACGCCATCAGGCACTTACCGAATAAAGCACTTTGGTAACTGGAAGAGTGGTTGGACTGGGAAGATCTCCAGCTATTCAGGTAAGTCGAGTAGTTTTACTGTTAGCAATTAGTGCTCATTACAGATCGGCTGGACAATCTAGCCGATTTGTATGTCGATACTTGTAATAGACGTGATATGTTCTACCGCTGAATCATTATTAGGTGTTTATTATACATTTGAGCGAATACTATAAATTACGGCAAAAATTTAATAGAGTTCAAGTGTTCTCTTTGAGATTAGTTTATCACCCATAACTTCAAGCTATATTTAATGTCGCTAAATGGTACTTTTTTGTCAGAATATGCTGCTATATATCGCTTGTCTGTGATTTTCTTTCTTTGATCCTAGTCAAATTTACTTGCACTATATGCAGTGTACTCTCCTGTAATCGTTTTCTCCTATCTCAACAATACAAATTAAGTTAGCTTTCACCTAATTTCTAGCCACTCCGAAAGATGGTGGTATGTTAGGTATCTTGGAGGATTGGCCTAGTAGCTATTAGATAGGGATTATATCTATTTCGTTTAGATCATTTGAAAAGTCTTTAAATGTGGATGAATTATGGCTTTCCTATTGGTATAGCTTTTGATGTTGCTATTTTGACTTTTAACATTTTGCTTGTGATATTGAAGACTTGAATGTGAATCGAGAGCTTATTGCTCCCGGCGTTGAAACACGCACTACTAAAATTCACACTCATTGTCAAAATTTTGGACACAGAAACTGTTCTTGGTTCAGGCGATTTTTTAATACCGATGTAAGAAGGCTGAAATGTATTTCTTCGTCTTTTGAAAGAAAAATCGTTCAAGTAGAAATGATTATGTAGAAGATGGGCACCTGGTTTAGGTGCCTCGAATGGATTCGTTTTTTGATGACCGTAGAATTGTCGGTCAGCGGTTGACAGGATTTAACTTTTGATACAGCTCTATATCGAAAACTCTCAGGGCTCTCGTTATGCGGTGAGGCCTGGATGGATATGCCAAACAGGTCCCTCTAGAAAGATTGATGCTGCTGAATTATTGAGGATGTTCGATACTAACACTCTTCAGTTAGTATATGACCAGTACCTTGGCTTATACACAACCTTTGCGCCAGATATAGACCCTGAGCAAGAGCGTCCCCCATCTCAATCGCGATTAAGTAATGCGCCTGGCTATCTTAATGAGCGGGATAAAGCCATTTATCTGGCATTGACTCAGGATCAACTGATTATTGAAGAGGCACCACTGCCATATTCGGCATTGGGGGATCTACAAACAGAGTTGGTTGCTAAGATTCGTATGGGCTTGCAGCAAATTATTACGCAGGAAGTTGCAGATAAGGCTTTTATTAGCCAGCAAACTGATTGGAGTTGGGTGAAGCGTGTAACAACTGTAAAAAAGAAAGTAAAAGAAACTGACAGTTCTGTGTGGCGCTTATCGATTTGGTCAAAGAGTGCTGTTGATGTTGAGAAAATAGTAAGTCCAGCACGTCAATCATTTGAGTTTAGCTCTGCAGCAATCAATTATGTCTTATATGAAGAAACTCCAGAAGAAGAAGCTGATGAATGTGTAACCTCCCTGTATCGAGGTGTGATTGATGTACTAGGCTTTAATCCCAGTTCTGTTTCAAAAAAGCAGCTCCGCTTGAGTTTCAACATAGCTGAAGTTATTTATAGTGACCCAACTCTTCGGGGAGCAGTTTTTCATTTTGCCCAGGACTACATCAAAACACAACATAGCTTGCAGCACACAAACTTAACTGCAAGTGGTACTTTTGAGATCATTTTGACTATAGCACTTGCGGCATTGACTGAGGGAGATGTAGCTATAACATCCTTAACTAAGAATAAGCGCTTAGTGAATGCTTTCCGTAATATTGGCGATTTAATGTTTGATTTTGCCAGGACAAAAAAGCAAAGGAAAATACTTGCTAAAAATTCAGGATATCCGACAGTAGGCAAAAGCACTGCTGTATCCGGAAAGAAAACCCCCAAAATAGCTGCACCCCGAAAAAATAGTCGAAATTTAGTGCAAGTCAAAGTGGGTAACGAGCTGCGAGAAAATAAAAGGGGTAGAGAACAAGCTTTCACAGTGCCCCATGATGTAAAGTCTGAATTTTATAAGATAAATTGTGTCAGGGATTATTCATATGATACTGATAACTACATTAGCGAAGTAGGTGAAAATTATAACTCCGATATATGTCAGAGCGATAATGTTACTGGTGAAGTAACTAGGTCTGTAAATCTAAAAACTGGAGAGGTTCAGTTTACTTTAGAAGATTTGGTATTGGAGGGGGCACTACCCTTATCGGTAACTCGTACCTATCGCAGTAGTAATTCAAGAAATTTCGGATTGGGTTGTGGCTGGACTCATACATTTAGCGAGCGCTTGGTTTGGCGTCCAGGCAAGCCCATACTCTTCTTTGATTCTGAAGGTAGAATAATTAGCTTGCCAGCTCCCGGAAATAGCTCGCGCAGTCATAATATTTATGAGAGATTAACTCTCACGCGAGTAAACGATGAGCATTGGATCATTACGACATATGGAATTTCCAATGGAGCACAAAGACATTTTAAAGCTACTGGTGAAACTGGTGCGTTAAAGCTCGCTGAGATTCGGGATGATAACGATAACTTTTATTTATTCAACTACTCAGGGGAGTATTTAAGATCGGTCGAGAGTAGTTCCGGTGAAATTTTATACATTAGCTCGCTTGATGAATCTCCTGAAAGTCACCTTATAAATACTTTGACAAAAGAAAATAATTCGGGAAGTTCTGAAGTAGTAGCTCAATATGTCTTTGATAGTGAAAATAATCTGACTGAAGCTGTAGACAGTGTTGGCAATAATGAAAAGTATGTTTATCACAAAGGCCTTATTAAACAAAGAACTTTAAAAACTGGTTATAGTTTCTATTTTCAGTGGGATGCTGAGGGTAGTTCAGCGCATTGTATACGGCAGTGGGGGGACCCTATTGGCGAAAAAGCTGCTTACAGTTATCAATTTATCTGGGAGGAAAGTGGTCACGGAGCAACGATGTGTGACACGAGAGGGGGACGGCAACGTTTTCACTTCAATAATCGCGGATTACTCACATTCCATCAAGATGCTGAAGGTGGAGAAACGTGGTATGAATACAGCGATCTAGGTCACGTTACAAAAGTACGGCTACCCAGTACTGATGGGACTATACGTGAGGAGTTATTCCGATATGACAATCAGGGTCGCTTGACCGAGAAGATAGATGTGGCCGGTAATAATTATCAAATTGAATATAACAATGAAGGTCTCGCCACAAAGTATACTGATCCATCAGATAGCAGTTGGCAGTATAGTTACAACAAAAAAAGACAGCTGGTGCTAGCTGAAGACCCGCTCGGCAACCAAGTGAAATATGACTATACCTCTGCTGGCATGATTAATTCTATTAGTGACTCATTAGGTAATGTTACGAGTTATCTGTGGGGAAGCAGCAATAAGCTATTAAGAATAAGTTGCCCCTTCGGACGATCTATTGATTGTAGATATGATGTTGATATTCGCACGGAATTGTTAACGCCTGCTGAGACGAAAGAGGCTTCTTGCAAGAATGAGGATCAGGGTCGGATCAATGTTAAGGTTGCTCAAAAAGATACAGATATTCAGTGCAGATTTAACCAGCATGGATTAGTTTCAGAAATATTAGATAAGGATGGGAATTATACGCGTTATTCTTATAACGCACTCCATCAAATAAAGAGCAAGACTAGTTCCAGTGGCAGTCAATTAGAATATCATTATGATGGAGAGGGCAATTTAATTTGCCTTATAAATGAAAAGGGTGAGTGTTATCGGCTGAAATATGATCTCAATAATCGATTAATAGAAGAGGAGGATTTCTATGGTCGTGTTACCCACTATGCATATAATGTCGCTGGCCACTTAGTAAATTCTACGGAAGTAATTGCTTCTCAATCAGGCATTGGTACCGATATCTACTTTGAACGTGATTTGCTGGGCCAGTTAATAAAAGAAACTACGCTAGAGGGCGTTAATAGCTTTAGATATAATTGCCTAGGGCAACTGATCGAAGCTAAAAATAATTACTGTAGTCTGAAGTGGGAATATGATGCTAGTGGTCGTATTGTAGCGGAATGGCAAGATGATAGTAAGCTCAGTTATAAGTATGATATTTTAGGTAATCTTACGGCAACTTCACTATCCAGAAAAGAAGATGTTAAATTTATCTTTGATCATTCTGTGGAATCTGAGAATTCACCCTTCTCCTCAGTAAATGGAAATTTCAATTCTTTGTTGATAAAAACAACCGAAGGGTTGAAACCTCTGGACAATTATGATCCTCAGGTTTATGTGCAAGGCTTTATTGTCAGTAAGTTTGAAAGGCCAATTGATACAGTTACAAATATTTTGAATTTATTGCCGAATAGTAGCTGTTCACTTGCCAGAGTTAATCATTCCGGCAAGGTTAATAAAAATATCTTTAATGTTCATAACTTTTGTAAGAGTGATTCAGATCAGCTTCTTGCCTTCTTAATTTATGACCCCGCTGATAGTCTCCTAGGTAAGCTTAACTCGACGAGTAAGGTTGATAGTCAGATTCCTGGCAAAGAAGTTATTGAGAATAGAATCGTTGATAATGGCAATATATCCCGTGGTTATACCTCTTCTACAGGTCGTGTTGAAGAAGTTGGAGGGGAGGGGGCACAGAGGATTCGATACCATTATAATTGTCAGCAAAAGTTGATAAAAATAGAAAATCTAAAAGTAGAAAAAGGTGTAGAGAAATTTCAGGATGTGATTCGGTATCAATACGACCCCTTGGGGCGATGTGTAAGAAAGGAAAATTATGATGGTTGTGTCAGATTCTTTTGGTCTGGTGATACGCTTATTCAACAGCTTAAGAATGACGATCAAAGTAAATGAAGTATTATTTCGTAAAGGCTTATAAGTTGTCTGTGATATAGGGGGTTAACTCGAAAGCCTGAATACGTCAATTTGCGTAAGTTTTTACAGCAGTATTGCATTTTGAGATAAATCATATTCAGTGCTTCTTTACATGAAGACAAGTTGCTATCCTTTTTAGCTTATATAAGTCTATGCGGGTTAAATTGCTAGATAGGGCTTTCGGCAACATAAAGGGCAATAGCTTTAGTGTGTTATTTTCCATAAATAATGAAAACTCACTTTCTGAAGTCTTGGCTATCCTGCCAAGGTTGTCGGTAGTCTTTGCTTATCCGCCCTGGAAATAGCAGATTACCATGCGTAGTCTGAAGCCTATCTATATTTAATAACCCTCGAAAGTCCCAGCTATGGGGCTCAGCACCCAACCGACTGTAACAATATGTTAGAGAGCTTACTAAGCCTGAGGTTATTTGAGTCGATAAATTATTTAAATTTCTATGAGATCATCAATATTTTGATGCTCATATGAGCGAATAAGTAAGTGGTACGGCGGTGCACTTCTTGCGGGCTTTTAGGTCGTTATACGATAGAGCGAAGGCTTTAGGCGATAAATGTGAGTTTCTTTTGTTTCTTGCCTTGAATCAATTCATATTATCTGAGATGAATAGGACTTTAGATATTTACAGCTCCTTTTATTAGGAATGATTATCTTTTTCCTTTAATGGCGTTAGGTCTTTGAAGCGGCTCTTCTGTTGATGTGGCTGGGTAGTGTTTCTTTGTTGTAATTATTGGCTGCAATCAAAGTTTATTTGGCAGGATGCAGGGCTGTTTCATATACGACTATATATTCCGAAAAAAAATATCGTTATTACTTTACAGAATAGAAAAAGCTGGTACCTTAGGGTCAGGATTGCTTAATTATACAGGATTAACAGTTTGTGATATTGGTTCTGAAGGTGCCTTATTAAATAGCATTTTTATGTATATGGATGATGAGAGTATGGCTGATGGATAGTGTGTTTGCCTGTAGTCTCTAATTGGGGTAAGAATCATCGTGTGATCAATTCTCACTATTGGGTAGTAGCCACCTGGTATATTACTCAGATCAAGTGAAGAATTAACTTATTAGTAGTGTTTCCAGTTAATCTGGATTTTATTTAGGTTTTATTCAGCTTCCGCTATGGCGTTTTTTCACCTTCCTCTGAGGTGGTTGGGCTACCCAAGATAGTATTCCTGAAGTTTCTTTTAATAAGTTAGTAATCCGCACAGTGATTTTTGAGTTTGGTATATAGTTTTACGCTTATTCTGCAATTTAAAATGAACTGTAAAAAGAAAGTATCTATCGTATTTTACCCTGGGGCACACTCATTAGATGTAATGGGGCCCGCAGAAGTGTTTTCGCTGGCAAATCAGCAGCTAAAGGATAGGGGCTTTAGTTGTGATGATCAGTATGAGGTTGAATTCTTAGCCGAAGATGGAGATACCAAGGAAATCTCATCAGGTTTAAGGATATGCTCAGATAGATGTTTTACTGATTCAAGAGGAATTCATACTCTCCTTGTGAGCGGTAATCTTAATGCTGCTGATGATTTGAATATCAGTGAATGTTTGAGTAGATGGCTTTCTCTTCAGTCTGGTTTAGTTAAGCGTATAGGCTCTATTGGCAATGGAGCTCTGATTCTCGCAAAAGTAGGTTTGCTAAATGGTCGGCGTGCCACTACCCATTGGAGATATATTGATCAGCTGAAGAGATTCCCAGAAGTGGATGTCGATTCAGAATCTGTATTTGTCAAAGATGATCATATATATACTTCTGCAGGTGTTAGTGCGGGGGTTGATATGGCTTTGGCAATGGTAGAGGATGATTTTGGTCGGGGTATTGCTTTAGCTGTTGCTCAATTAATGGTCTTATATCTCAAGAGAGATGGAGATCATAAACAGAGTAGCACTTATCTTATGAGCCAGTTAAAGAGTGATCGTTTTTTAGAGCTGGTGCAATGGATTCATAGTAATTTGGATAAAACTTTATGCGTTAATAGTCTCGCGGAAAAGACATCTATGAGCCCGAGAAACTTTGCTCGCTGCTTTACTCGGGATATGGGAGTAACTCCAGGTCGATTCGTTGAGAAAATTCGCATTGAAAAGGTTTGCCAGCTTTTAGCAACTCAAGCGTTAACACAGGAGCGTATTGCTACTATCTGTGGTTTTAAGTCTCAAGAGCAGCTTAGAAGGGCATTTCGCCGAAATAAGGGTATGTTGCCGAGGGAATACCGTCGAAAGTTGTCGTGAGATAATTTATGGGACAGTCTATTCGGTGGGGCTGTCTCATTTTCAGAAAAGATATTTTTATCCTTAGTTACAAGATATAGATAACATTTTTATTAGAAACTTCTGTTCTTCTTGCCTTGCCTTGCCTTGCCTTGCCTTGCCTTGCCTTGCCTTGCTTTGTGCTGGTGCCTCCACTAGATTTGCATCTGAGTAAAAAATTTTTAGCTGGCTTTTATTCTTATATGATAATTTACACAGCTTGGTTCTCTCCATTATATATCCTTACTAGGGCTGACCGAGTCGGTCCCATGAATAGGAATTAAATTTTTGTGTTAACTAGAAGCTCTAATCTTCGCGGGTAGAGTTTGAGCTTCTCGATCTCTATTAGGACCAGGCCGGTAGCAATTGGTAAGTGATATAGCCATAAAATTATATCCCGATATCTATATAGGTGTGACGAAAAAATAGTGATAGATTTGTGGCTAAATAAAATTAGACTCATGAAAAGGAGTCCTTTAGTGGTGTAGATATTCTGGGAGTCCAATATTGTTGGTGCGCTGTGGACTTGCCACGATACCCTTTGTAGTATTAAATTTCTGAAAAATGTTTAATACCCCCTTAATTATGGTGGACTTATTGTGATAATTAGGTGTATTAGAAATGGGTAAAGTAAGTGCCGCAGTGAGAAGTATGGTCAGAATACAATCTAAGATTTTCTAGTCTGATAATTTTCGATATCTATTCTCCAATATTAATTGACATATAACTAAGTACTCAATCTAAATTTTTTTGTGAAAGATTGCATGGGTAAATTTTTTGAACATCAAAAACAATCTTTCAGGGTGCGTAGTGGCGATTTTCATTAAGTATGTCTTTCAGCTTGCAGATATAGTTACTTTACCTATTAATGGATATGCTTTTAAGGAATACAAATTATTAGCTCTAGCCTTATTAGTTGCACTCGCTTATGAACCAAACCTCCTCTTGGGCATTTCTGCACTTGGAATAGCCTATGTCAATAAAACTGATAGATCTGATTATCCTGGACTACCGGAAGTTGATATATAGTGGCCTAAATAGCTTAAGACCGTCCATATAGAGTGGCGGTTCGATGTATAGGATGGAGAGGTAAGGTGGACTATCAATCTTCTAAAAGCCCGGTACTTAATCTTTGGGGGCGATTTGGCAGCTCGGCATTGGGCCGCTGGCTGGTATCTAAATTAGTGGCACTTAAGGCACCGTATTTTCGTTCAATCAAGCCACGTTTCTTGGAATTATCACCGGGTAAAGTGGAGGTTTTACTGAATAAGCGTTGGAGCGTGACAAATCACATCGGTACTGTACACGCTATCGCTATGTGTAACGCCGCTGAATTGGCTGGCGGTGTTTGTTTGGATGTGTCTTTGGATCGACGCTTTCGCTGGATACCAGTAGGGATGGAAGTCAAGTACTTAAAGATGGCGAAGACTAATCTGCGAGCCGTTTGTGAGTATCCAGGGTATAAAACCATCGAGGCTGGCGATGTTGTTATGCCTGTGAGCGTTATTGATACTAATGGAGAGGAAGTATTTCATGCCGATATTACCATGCGTGTATCAGAGCGCCCCAGCGCGAAGTAGTAGAGCTGTCATTTGAGGTCAATTCTTGGTGTGTTTACAAGGGGAATTGCCTTACTTTGAGCTTGAATATGGAGAAGAGTATGCCGGCTGGGAGACGATGAAGTGTGCTCTACTCATAAATCTCGTAGAATATTTCTCTGTTCAGTCTTGATGTATTTGGAGGGTTTATGAGATTGGCTTGGCAGATAGAAAAGTCGACATGCCTCTTTGGTGGTGAAAATAAAGCTGCTACGGAGCATGAGTTACACCGATCGGAAAGTACTGCCTTGGCGACTGATGACATTTATCAGGACCTTTCCGAAGTATTACAGCTCGCAATTTCCAAGCTTGATGAAAATGTAAGTGATACTTCTCTGTACTTCCTGATTAGTTGGGAGTCTGTATCTGCTTCTATGACGGTATCTGTAGTTGATGATAGTCGGAGCAATGACTCTAAAGTAGTTGTGCACTGTCACTTTGCTGGACTGGCTTCCCAATATGATGCTGAGCCGAAGAGGCAGGAAGCCTTGGTTAAATGGTCGGATGAACTTAGGTTTTGGTGTAAAGAGTATTTATCTACTGATCAAGGTTTTTCACAGTTTTCTCTGGTTGCATTGTTCGCGGCAGGCTCCAGAGATACTGCTGTGATTCTTTAAAATGTAGCTGAAAACGATGCTTATATAGTGTGAACAACTAGGGCGGGGAGGCGAGGCTTAAAATGCCCTCCCTGTACAAATAACATAGGAAATGGAGATTTCTATGAATGTTTACTATTTGTGTATTGGGCTCTTAGCGGCATTATCCCTTCTGCTCGGCGCCTTGGTTACTGTTGGGCGAGGTTTTAGTTGGGCATTCTTTCGACCCCGATAATACTCTGCACAAATGGGTAAGGGCCCATGCAAATACAGCAGAATATGCTCCCCTTTTGATGGTACTTATTTACTTAGTGAGCTTAGGGCAGTCTTCTACCTGGGTTTGGTGGTTTGTTATTCTGCTGACCGCTTGTCGATTTCTTTTTGTTGCAGGCATCTTATTTCCCTCCACTATGGCAAAGCCTAACCCAATGCGCTTCTTGGGTGCCGTAGGCACTTATATCTTTGGATTGGGGCTTTGCTTGGCGCTGGTGCAGCAAGCCCTGAGGCTTTGAGTTGGTTGCAAGCGCTTTCAAACCTTATATTGGTTGGTGCTTAAACTGATCAAAATCGATTGGTCTATCGATAGCTTTTAACTTTTTGCCAGCCGGCAAGAACTGTTTACGATCCTGGCTGTATAAAAAACAACCTAACAAGTTTCCCTGCAGGGTGGTTGACCGAATGCGACACTTGTCGCACACTAGCCCTGACTGTCACACGGGAAGATAAAATGAAAAAGGTAAAACCGTCCCCATCAGAACTTGCGCTGTTGAAAGCCCTTTGGAGGCGAGAACCGCTGAGTGCCAGAGAGTTACATGATCGGGTGGGACCTGAATTGGGTTGGTCATACTCCTCTACTCGAAAGACACTAGATCGGATGCGGGATAAGTCGTTTGTGGCTCAATCTGAGATCCATGGAATCCATGTTTATAGGCCTGCGATTGAGAAGGTGGAAACTTTGGCGTCATATGCAAAAGATTTCGCTGAAAGAGTATTAGAGCTTGATGGTCCCCTTCCTGTGTCGATGTTTGCTGGCAGTAAGTTAATGAGTGATAAGGATATCGAGGAGCTTCAGACAGTGCTCGATTCCTGGCCAGACTCTGAGCCGGTCAACAAGGATGGTGAATAGGCTATGGCCGAGATAGTCTCTACAGTTCTACCATTTGCACTGGATTTTCTAGCTACTTCTTTCTTCTCAATATTGTGGGCGGGGTTGGTTTTTATTGTTATTTGGCTGGCAACAGCTAGAAATAAAGGCAGCTTTAATGCGATATACCATTGGCGAAGTTTCTGGCTGTGTGCAATGGTTGCTGCCGGTTCCCCATTTTTTCTTGCGCAATTGAGCGACCAGTTAACGTTGGGTATTGCTCCGGATCTGAATTTTGAATTACCGCCAGCTTATGAGGCTACCTCTATACCACCAATTAACATAGTTCTGCATGAGTATGTATCGACCTCTTTGAGTTCTGTTGAATTACTGGCTTTTCTTTGGTTGCTTATATATCTGTCCGGGGTGTTTTTTACCTTATCTAAAGTGGTAGTGAGTCAGTTTTTCTATGGCAAGAAATTGCGTTTAATAGCAAATAATAAGCTTTCTGTTGTTAAATTTGACCAGTTTTTTACTTCATCTCAAAGTGATTTTCTAATCGGAAGTAAGACTCAGGTGTTTATAACACACTCAACGATTACACCATTTGTGATGCAGCTATTCAATCGTAAATTGGTGCTTCCCTCCTATATTTTATCAATGAATGAAACGGAGCGTCATCTAATCATTGAGCATGAAATTAGGCACTTGAAAAGGCTTGACCCCTTGTTGATTCTGATTGTGCATATATTTACTTGCATCCTATGGTTCAATCCCTTCTTAGGTTGGATGAAGTCTCGATTCAGCTGGGCGATAGAGTTGGGGTGCGATCGCGAAGTTCTAAAGTCATGTAAGCGAGAATTGCACCGTGTTTATGCACAAGCAATGATTGACACTCTTCGACGGAACTCTTCACAAAGAACAAGTGACTGGGTTGTAGCTTTCTCTTTCTCTGGTGGTACGAGTCAGGCTCCTTTTTTCCGACGCAGACTTTTGAATATTATGGAAGCCTCAAGGGCGGGGTCTAATAATGGCGAATTAGGTGTCTATTTACGCGCCATGTTGTTCTGCAGTTTTTCAACCATTTTAATACTCGGAGGGCTACTGTTAAAACCGGGATTAACAATGGCTTCAGTGGAGATTACCAAATTGACAGTCCCGGTTGAGAGTGCCCGTATTAGTAGCCCTTTTGGTGATTTCAGTAAAATTCGCAAAAAACCCCATGAAGGTACTGACTTTGCGGCACCGATTGGTACTCCGGTGGTTTCAGCTGAAAGTGGTGTTGTAATAGTCTCTACTGATGATTATAGGCATAAAAATTATGGGAAAATCATAATTATTGATCATGGTAATAATACGAAAACCCTGTACTCCCATTTAAATCAGCGGGAGGTTGAGGCAGGGCAGTCAGTACGTGCCGGCCAGGCGATAGGAACTGTGGGTATATCAGGGCGTGTAACAGGGCCACACCTTCACTTTGAACTTATCAAAGAAGGCAAGCGAATCAACCCAGACACTTTGCTTGCGAAGTAAGGGGGGAGTGTGATTTATTACTTAAGAAAAGTAGGGTTACCTGTGAGGCGATTAACTATTTTCTTTCTGATCGATATCTGGAGGATGGCTTTGTTGCTGGTTCTTTTATCGATTCAATCACTGGCGATAGCAGGGCCGTTATTGGAAAACCATTCCAATGTTAAATCGGTACAATATGATTTATCTTTTACATTGCCCCTACTCAATGATCTATCCTTGGTACATCAAGATGAAGGGATGCAGCGTAGGGAGGTGGCCCCTCCATATAGAGTTAAGGAAGAATATCTAGAGCGCACAAAAAAGTTCAACTAGCTAAAAACCAAGGGGTTTTATCACTATTGGTGGATAGTGGAGTCGATCGTGCAGAAGCGTATAAAATAATTCAGGCTTTGTCGGAACATGTCAATGTCAGTATCCTACCAGTTGGTAAGGAATTTAACTTAACAATAGATACCACTGGAAAGCTTAATAAGCTTACCTTGGTTGTTGGCTTTGCAGAGAGTTTGGAGTTGGTTAGACATGGAGACAATTATAGAGCTAATCAATTTGAATCTCCTGTCGATGCCAGGAAATACTACGTTAAAGGTGGAATTTCGGGCAGTTTATACCAAAGTGGAAAAGAGTCTGGCCTATCTAATTCTGTGCTCACAAAACTAAATGAAATATTTAGTTATTCCGTAGATTTTCAACGGCAGATTCGAGCAGGTGATCAATTCTCTGTTTTCTATGATACCTTGTTCAATAGCCAAACTGGAAAGGAAAAACTAAATAGAATTTTATTTGCTGAGCTTATTCTTAGTGGAGAAAAAATAAGTTTATATCGGTTTTCTACTGAGGGGCCTCAGGGGGTGGATTATTATTACCCTGATGGCCAAGGCTCTAGAGGGTTTCTAATGCGTACTCCGTTAGAGAATGCAAGGTTGTCATCTTATTTTGGGCGCCGCAAGCACCCAGTCCTAGAGTATACTCGAGTACATAAAGGTTTGGACTTTGGAGCCCCTTTAGGCACGCCGATATTGGCTGCAGGTGATGGTATTATTGAGCGAGCTTCTTATTTTGGTAGTTTCGGCAACTATATTCGTATTCGCCATGGCTCTGGGATAAAGACTATTTATGCGCACCTTAAGGGGTACGCGAAAGGAATTAGTAAAGGGGGAAGAGTAAAACAAGGGCAGGTAATCGGTTACCTTGGCGCTACAGGTCGTGTGCAGGGGCGTCACTTGCACTATGAGATTCATAAAAATGGTACGGCTGTTGATCCATTAAGGCTTGACCTCCCTATTAGTAAGGGGCTGGTAGGAGATTCTTTAAATCAATTTTCTCAACAGGTTCAAAAGATTCAAGATGAATTGATAAAGTACGCTCAACAAAATCAGTTTGATTCATAATTAAGCTTTTTTATTTCTCTCTCACCTTATTATATTCAGGGTTTAACTGACTTACATTTTTGTTGGTAGCGAATTTTTTCTTAAAGCAATATTGAGTATAAAATTAAACTAGGTTAAATATGATTAGAGCTATTCTGCTGATAGCCATTCTGGTGCTGTCTAATTCACTAATTGCAAAGCCCCTCATTACCAAGGTTTCTGAATCTTTTGAGTTAAGTGGATCTAAAATATATACAGTTGACTCTGATATTCTCAAACGCAAATACGACTTGTACGTGAAGTTACCATCAGGTTACTCGAACGATGACAATAAAAATAAGACCTACCCGATAATTTACCTTAATGATGGGCCTCATACATTTAAGGTTGCCTCGGGTGTTACACACTTTAAGGATATGGATAAAGCCATCGTAGTTGCTATTTCATTCGCTCACGGAGAAAACGGACAGTATAGTCGAGTTCGAGATCTCACGCCCGTAGTCGATAGTGGGTGGAAGCGTTTTACAACTGGTGGAGCCAGTAAGTACTTACAGTTTATTGAAAAAGAAGTAATGCCCTTTATTGAGGGGAGCTTTAGGGGGGATCCCACACGTAGGATTCTTTCAGGTCATTCACTGGGTGGATCTTTTGGTGCTTGGGTATTACTTACCAATCCACAGTTGTTTTCCACTTATATCCTGACAAGTCCTTCTCTTTGGTTTAAGGATGAAATGATCTTTGATTTGGAGGATAAATATGCAAGCCATAACAACACACTGCCTGTAAACGTCTATATTGCCACTGGCGCTTTGGAGACAATACAAAAGAGCCACATGCGTAATGATATGGTAGATGGGCATAAGAGATTTCTTGCTAAGTTACAGTCGCGTAATTATCGTGGATTAAAGCTTAGTGGAGAGGTGGTGAGCGGTACGGACCACTATTCCACTTTCCCGGTGGGGTTGGCAAAAGGTTTAAGGTGGGTATATCAGGATTTGTGGGCAATATAATAATTCTCGCGGTAAAAGATGAGCTATAGCTGCCCGCGACAAATGGTAGATCTGTTATGCTATTGGAATTATGCGCATTTGCCACTTTGTCCGGTCATTACTGCCGCGCCAATCATATGAGCTAAACGTAGAGCTTCAGGGACATACCCAGTGTCAGTGGTTTGCTCTAACACCTGGGCGGCAATCTCCGGTTCACATCCCTGCACTTGAAAATGGAAGTTATTGTAGTTATGGATACTCCCAGCTTTCATCAAGGTTTCTTTACGCAGTTGATAGTCAGGAAAATTTTGCAGCGCTTTATCAATGGCTTGAATGTCTGGTGGTTTTCGCATTAACGCGATACAAGGGCGCTGTAAGATATCGGCCAGCTTGGGTAGATCAATAATATTGAAACCACCCACTGCTACTCCATCGGTCAATACGACATTTACCTGGCTGTAGAATTTACTTTCTTTCAGCAGTGTGGCAAGTGTTTCTGTAGCTTCCATCCCATCTTTGCTTACCTGCCCCCAAAGCATTCCCTCAAAGCGAGTTTTGGTGCAGACAATACCGCTTACTTTTACCGGCGCGCCCCTTCGTTTTTCAAAAGGGGCGTCATCAAAACCGATAACTCGGATCTGCTTCCTTAATCGTAATAATTCTGCCAGAGACTTCATTATTTCTTGTTGCCCTGAAGAAATAAGTAGGGAAATAACTTTAGTTTTTCCTCATGGCTTAATGATTCCATACGACGGATATTATTTTCTGGAATACTCTCTGGATCTGGATATAGATCAATCATTTTTTCCAGGTTTTCTTCTCTCAGCAGGTGTAAGATAGGATAGGGTGCGCGATTAGTTAGGTTTTCCGCATCGGCGGCTGCAGTGCCAGAAAATTGATAATCTGGGTGGAAGCTGGCTAATTGATAGGTGCCTACATAGTCGTTGCGTTCCAGTAACCACTCTGCTAAATCCAGGAACTGGTTGTAGTCGCTGAATTTCCCTAGGTGATTAGGGATAATCAATAAGGTGGTAAGCAATTCAGATTCCGAAGTGGTATCGAGCCGACGTAATTCCGACAATAGATCACTGAGTAGCGCCTCGTCTCCTGTGGCAGGACTCACCTTGAGTCGAATTTGCCCTGCACGCAGAGGTTTGCGTGCGAAAGGGCAGAGGTTGAGACCGACAACCACATCAGTAAGCCATTGTTCTACCGCCTGAGTAACAGCTTTTTCCATTTGACTGCTTACCACATAAGATCATCGGGGATCTGAAAGTCTGCATAGGGATCATCTTCATCTACCACTGCTGAACTTTCAGCAGGCCTGATTACGATATCGCTATTGCGCTCCGCAATTTTCTCGGCAATAACCCGTGGAACCAACTCAAATTGTTCTCCCTGGACAACAATCATCAGGCGCCCCGCAATCAAGTGATCCCTTAATTCTTCGCTGACATAGATGGTTTTGATTTTTTTGTCGAAAGTGAAGTTATAAGTAATTTCACCAGAATAAGGTTGGCGATTTTTTTCCACCAATTGCTTGATTTGCGCGGCAATAGCTTTCTGCTGTGCAGCCGCATCGCGCTCAGCATTGAGGGCGCGATCACGAGCGGCTTTCTCTGCTTGAGCCTTTTGTGCTGCTAGCTTTGTTTCATCAATCTGGGGTTGTGAAGACTTCTTCGCAACTTTCTGTTGCTTCCGTTTATCTTTGCTGATTTGTTTGGCTTTCTTTTTATCGACAAGTCCTGCTTGGAGTAGTTGGTCTTGCAATGAGGCCATAGTCTCTTCCCCGTGAAAGTCTAAAGTTTCGGCAGCCTTTACAGGTATGCCTGATCAAATTTTCACCAACCATATGGGTTGATAGTTTGTGAGGGTATTTTACCTGAAGATGGTCCAACTACCGCTAAAGATTTTTATGGTGTCCAAGGCTTACCGGAGGTAGCAGTTGCGATGATTTCATCGGGTTCCTTGCCGTCACTCAGCATTTGAGCGCCCCCTGGAATTACCAGGGCTGAGCCAGTAGCAATAGCCACCCGCTTGCCACTGGGAGTATCAATGTTGCAAGAGGATACTCTCAGCTGCCGGCCGCGGTGGAGTACCTGCGCCTCCAGAATCAAGTCGCCACTGTTGAGCTTGGCTGGGCGAGCAAAGCGGATATGCATGTCCAGAGTAGCGAATATAGATCCTGCAGGCAGTGTGGAGTAGACCGCGCCTCCCATGGTGAAATCTGCGGCCCATGCCAAAAGTCCACCATATATAGAAAGGGTCCCATTGGAGAACCAGGGAGAGGAGGGCATAGTCGAGATACAGCGACCATTTTCAACCTCTATTGCGCGGTAACCTGTGAGCATCCAGATAGGGTGAGTTCGCCCCTCACTAATCGTGGTTCTCTGCAGTTCGATAGGGACTTGCTCCGGTAAGTGTGCCATGTCGCAAAAGAACGTTTTTGGAGGAGGGCGAAGATAAGGGTCAGGTGTATCTGTTGGTCCTAGGTCGGGAATTGGAAGCTCCTGATCTGGGTTGACTGGAAAGTCGGCAATAAGGCAGCGAGTGCTACCGAAAGCGAGGGTTCTCCCCTCCTGATCGTTAATCTGAATACTTGAGAGCCCCACCTGGTTGCCTGAATGAACGGTCGTAGCTCTACCAACAATATTTTGTGTACTGCTAGTGATGGGTCGAATAAAGCACATATTTAATTCTGATGTGCTCAAGACTTTACCAGCTGGCAAGGTTGTCCATATTGCGGAGGCCAAGGGGGCGTCTGCAAACATCGCATAGATACCCCCCCAATAGATCCCGGTCCCATCAGCTAGCCACGGCGTAATAGGCATAGAATAGGTGGCCTTACCAAGGCCGGCCTCGGTGGGAGTCATACCCGTTAGTCGCCAAAAAGGGGGCCCGGGTAAGCTGCCGCGAATGTAACGTTTAAAGGTGTCGAGACCAGGTTGCTGCAACGCCCTGAGGTCACAGATGGCACCACGATGGACTTCGTCGGTGATATTGGTCATCCCCCAGCCTCCAGTTGCTTGTAGGACAAGGGTAATGTGAGGGTTTGTTGGATGCGAGAAAGGGAGAAAGCTGCGGAAGAGTCTTTTACCCTAACAGCGCAGCTATCGATCGGCGGATACTGGTTATGGAGCTAAGTTGGGTAGTTTGGCTACGATATGGGTATTCGGGATAGGCTGCCCCTCCATAAATAGATTTATCGCATCCTGGACTTCAGGAGAAGCCATTAATAAATTATGCCCTGCATTTTCGACTGTTACTTTAGTGGCGTTTTTGAACCCTGAAATGGCTTCATATTGACCTTCCAGATAAGTTCTTCCGTCCAAGGTCCCGCTAAATAGTAATACCGGAATATTGCTGACTGGCTTTTCTCGAAATTTATCCCCAAGGTCTAACTCTGGCGCCAAATTATCGTAGTGCAGAGAGAAATTTAGGTAGTCTTTCAGTAGAGATTTTTGTGCCTGCTCAACAACCTGTGCTTTACGCTTCATATCAATTCCAGAGGCTATATCCATCGCCGTAGGCATCGGGCGCAGGGATATGGGTATGCCTGGTTGCAGAAATTCATCGGGGAAGTAACGTCTGGGCACCTTGTCGAAACTTAATGTAGCTCCTTGGTCCAAATCGCGATAAAACCTGAGTAGATGGCTGACACTTTTAGGGTCCGCAATGAATGCCGAGGCTAGTTGTTGCATATCCCTACGCTGTAGGAGGGATTCGACTTCCCTGCCATCCCGTTGAGGGATTTTAATTTTCAATGGTTGTGACTCAAGTTTTTTATGGACTCGGCTTATAAGTGCTTTAATATCTGGATAGGCTTTTTTTGCTGCGGGTTGCTGATTGACTGCCTGTTGTAGACGGTTTAGATAGTAATCTGTTCGGGCGGGCAGCTTGATGGTTTGGTCCAAACCCTCTGCACTGGATAAAATTAGCTTATCAATAGAACCTTCGATCTCCTTTACCGCTGCCAAAGAGAGATGGCTTCCATAAGATGTTCCCCACAATACTATTTTCTCTGCACCCAAATGGCTCCGTATGGCATCAAGATCTCGGGCATTTTCGAGAGTATTATAGGCATTTAGGTTTACACCAGTAAGCTCCCAAAAGTGTAAGCACTCTTTTAGGGCTTTGCGGTGGTAGTTGATATACTGGGTATCGGTGATTGGTTCAAGGGAAGGTACAATTTGCTTGGATTCACAATTGGGAAGGTCATTGGAATGGCCGCTACCACGTTGATCTAATGCGATAACATCACCAAATTGTCGCAACGCCATAAACATATCAAAGCGATAGTTAACGGCCGTAATTCCTGAGCCACCAGGGCCGCCTGCCAGGTAGATTATTGGTGGACCCACTTTCTTTCCTGTTGCAGGAAACCTTACATATTGGAGGGTGATATTACGGCTATCTTTCTTAGTGCGATCTTCTGGAACCTCAATAAAGCCTTGATAGCCCTCTGCAGTTTGTTTGCTCCATGTAGTAAGGGTGTGCGGTTTTTCATTGTTAATGGACTTTGCTGATCCGCTGACAGGGCTCAGTGATAGCATTATTATTAGCGGAGCTAAAAGATGTGCTTTTTTGGCGTTATTTTTCATTGTTTCGATACTTCCTTATTGTCGAACTTAGGCGAATGTTATTGTTTTAGATTGGGCTCTTATTTTCAAGTGGATAAAAAGTTTATTCGAGAGCCCATGGGGCTTTTCTCGATATAGATACCTCGTGAATATCGGTAATATAAGCTATTAACCTCTCACTAGGGATTTCGGTTTAATTGGGCTGTCAGACAGAAGTCCGAAAAATAGACGGTGGATGTTTAAACCCCAGTGCTAATGGGTTTATGGGGTCCGTGCAAGGTTATAATCATTGATAGGCAACATTGCTACTCCATGAAAGCTAGCTTGCCTTAAATTCACTACGCGGAAATTAAGCTCTTGCTCTAAAATAACTAGAAAATGGTTCTACGCCTGGGCTGGCAAGTGTTCAGGTATTATGGGTTGTTATAAAAATCATTATGCTCAGATTCATGGGTTGCCTCTGGTGTAGATATTTTACCTGAAGTAGGGTATCTGAGGGAGAATCGTATGGCGATTTGAAGTTTATCATCCCTAGATAATAGCTTTGGTAAAGTGAGGCTATAGTGTCAATGAAAAAATGCCAGCTATAACAATAAGGATAGCCTTTTTATCTTTGGTTTGTTGATCACACCTATGAAATTTTTATAAATTTTAGTGGTTGCATCCGTTGATATAAAAGACCTTTGTATTAATGAAACTGTCATCTATTAGTTTACGTTACTGTTGCTCTTGCATGATTGTTTTGTATAGGCAGCCCAAGTCCTGAATGGCAGTAGTTGGAAATGAAGTGCCATGATTTGCTTCTGGAATAATGAACAGTCGGGAGCTTACCTCTAGCCTTCTTCAATGATTAATTTTCTTTAGGGCTGCCTCGCTCCCCTTAACATGTCGTTGCGAGTTTGGCTTTTTTCTGGAGTTTCTATAGCACCAACTTCAATAAACACCTTTCGGTGATTAGAGCTGGGAGTAGCTTTCACATTAAGGATTCTTGCACGATCGTGCCACATCGATAGACTGCTGAGGATATAGTTATCAAAGCCGCTTGGCCTGGTAAGCAACATATATGTGCCAAATAGCTCGCCTAGAGAGTGCCCTATAAACGTGTGTCCACTGTCAAATAGGCGATATGATCTTGCTAGGAGGGGCAAAATGACGTCATGAATAAAAGTGGCATGCTCATAGGCCTTGCAGTTAAATATTTCCAGTTTTTATCGATGATGGGGGTAAAGTCCCGAATACGGCTGGCATGATTTTTGACCCTTTTGAGTAAGATAGTCCAACTAAAATGACTTCCTGCAGTTTGCCTAAATCCATCGCCACTTGAGTTGTACCTGAAGTGGCCTGAAAGGCTGAGTCTGCATCTGTCATAAGCACTAAAGGATATCGTTAGTCGAGGGTACTTTCGTAACTCTTAGGTAACTTAACGTAAAGTGAATAGGACCTAGTACTGATAGGATCTTTAACTCCAGGCTGCTGCTTCGAGGAATTTGGAACGGTGAGATGTCTGCGTTCACTGAAAGTGGAGGGGCTGAACAAAGGCTGAGGGTGCAAAACAAGGTTGCTTAGGACCCTATCAGGGCTTTAGCACGGATAAAACGCTTGTACTTTTTGTATAGTGGCTTGACAGGCTCTATAAACGAAAGTGTCATTTTCTTTCCCAGTTGCGACTATGCCGGCGTGAACAAAAAGTCAGGAAAGTACTCTAGCATATAGAAATGATTCATCTTGAAAACTGTTCGCATAAGATTTATTCAAAAGATAGCAATTTTTTTTGTAATAAGATAAAGAGTATGAAGCTCTCAATGTTTCTGTGGAAGTGTAAAAATCTACTTTACTACTACAAAAACGGAAGAAGTAAGTAATTCTATTTTTATATTTCGTAATGTAACTTTTTCATATCTACAATTATCCAAGTACTTGTTCCATTTTCCCCTCTTTTATTTTCCCTCCTTTTGAAGGTTAATAGTCTACGATTTGATTAGCCTTTAGGCGCTGAAGTTCATAGTAATACCTCTCTATGCTTGTAATTTAGGCGTTACTTTTTTCCAACCGCTGGAGGTGGTCGTTTATCGTATGTTTTTTGTCTACTCCCTGTGTTTTTAGGGGAAGTTAACTTTAGTAAAACTAAAGACTTATATCGGTTTAGCTAGTTGATACTCGATTTTGAAAAAAAGGCTGGTTTTGTACTACAAAAATAATTTGACCAAAAAATAATTGATCGATGGTTTGTTTTGTTCATTGTCTCTAGAGAGCCTCTGTAAGTTGTACTAAGTATTGCAAAATTTTCCAGAAGCTCAGGGAAACCGGTCGGTCACACGAGATGGTTCACTAGAAAAATGGAAAACTTTTATCAGGATGATGTGACGCAGTGGGTTGGTGAGTATGGATTGGATTTGAAACGTTACTTTTCTTCCCGAGTTAATCTATCTGATGTTGATGATCTAGTCCAGGAGGTTTTTATTCAGTTATATATTCGTATCAAAAAGTATGGAGGGCAAATCGAAAACCCAAGAATTTACATCTATGCCATGGCAAGAAATCTTTTGATTAGTCATGGTAGGCGTCAAAAGTCTAGGTGTGGAGGGTTACATGACTCTATTGATCACAAAGTCGACATCCCTTACATGATTAGTCCGGAACGGACGGTGATGGGAATACAGGCTTATACCCGAGTGCAGGAAGCTATTTTAGGATTGCCGCCAAGAGCTGGTACAGCTTTTCGCTATCATCGCTTTGAGGGAATGACTTATCAAGCAATTGCGGAGCAAATGGGAATCTCTAAGGATTCGGTTAAAGAATTAATACAACGTGCTTTGACCAAGGTTAGGCAGGTGGCAGAGGAAGCTCCTTGATGGCGCAAAATATTTTATATTGTACTGTAGGTTGTAACCTTTTTTCGAGTAGATGTCTAACGGGACAATAAGCTCAACTAGAAATTTTTTGGTGAGTGATTCTGATAGCGCTACGCCAGAGGTTTGGCTTTTTTAGTTCTAACTGCTGTAGCCTTCGAAATATTTAGTTAATAATTCTGTTTTGACTTCCAGAAAATCAAGTTTATTTTTTATCCCCCCTTTCTTTTAGCTCTCGCGTCTTAAGTATTGTTAAACCTGAAATAGGTTTATATCAGGTCAATAACCCAATAATACCGACAATAAAGAGAGACGTAGTGTGATGATGAAACCTGTCAAAAAGAAAACATTGATTGCACAAGCGATTTATCAATCTGGACATTCATGCCAAATTACTCCCTGGTACAGCTCCATTGTTGCCTCTTTGGCAATTGCAGTTGTTCCTACCATTTCCAGCGCCCAGGAGAGTGAAGAAAGCAAACACCCAAGACAGGCGATTGAGGAGATCACGGTTACTGCGCAGAAGATTGAAGAGAGTATTCAAGATGTGCCCATTGCAGTATCTGCACTCAGTGGCGACAGTATGGATGACCTTAAGATTGAGCGGGGGGAGGAGTTACTACGAGCTGTCCCAAATACCAATTTTTCCAAATCCAACTTCAGCACCTATAACTTCTCTATTCGCGGTATAGGCACTAAAGCTGTTTCTGCTGCTTCAGACCCGGCGGTTGCTGTGAGCTTTAACAATGCTCCTTTAATTCGCAATCGATTATTTGAGCAAGAATTCTTTGATGTGCAACGGGTTGAAGTCTTGCGTGGCCCCCAAGGTACACTTTATGGCCGCAATGCGACAGCTGGCGTAGTTAATATGCTGCCAATTATGCCTGGAGATGAGTTTGCCTCTGAGATTAAGGCGGAGGTGGGCAGTTATAACACCAAACGCGCCAGCGGAATGTTTAATATCCCATTGGGGGAGACCATGGCGTTGCGTCTCTCCGGAGCCATGACTAAGCGTGATGGTTTTGACTATAACACTTATACCGGTAACGATGTTAATGACCGCGATCTATATTCTACTCGTGCAATCTTTGAGTGGGAGCCCAGTGAATCCTTTAGTGCCAACTTAATATGGCAGCACTTTGAAGAAGATGATCGGCGCTCGCGCACGGGCAAGCAACTTTGTACAAAAGATCCAGGCCGAACACATATTGGTGATACTGAACTAACAGGCTTTACGCCAGTGTTTTTTAGTCAGGGTTGTCTGCCTAGCTCGATTTATAGTGATGACGCTTACAGCGCACCCAATGCCCAGGGTTTTGCGAGCGTTTTGGCTACCGGGTTAATTGTCACGAGCTATGGCCAGGTTATTGACTGGTTTACTGACCCTTATGCGAATTCAACACAGTCGCGTGATCTTCGTAAAATTGAAACCAGTTATGATCCGGTATTTCGCGCAGAGAATGACTTAGTGCAACTGAACTTCGAATGGGGCCTGACAGACTCTCTCACATTTTACTCTCAGTCGACTTATGCTAAGGACGATTACTATTCATCCCAAGATTATAATCGTTATGTTTCAGATCCCATCTTTAATGATGGGGGTAATTTAGAACCTACACCGGGGGGAGTTTTTACTGATCCACAGTTGGGACCCTCTGAAGGACTGTTGGCGGTTGATATTAGTCGATCAGATAATAAGCAGTGGAGCCAAGAATTCCGATTGCAAACATCTTTTGATGGCCCTTGGAATTTCTCAGTGGGCACAAACTACTTAGACTTTAAAACCCAAGATGACTATTTCGTATTCAATAATATATTTAGTATGGTGGCGCAATATCTACATAATGCCGACCGCGATGAATATTTCAATTTAGTATTTCAAAACTGTACTGATCCAGAGGTAAATGTCGGTGCGGATTGTATTTATGTTGACCCTAATTCGATAGAAAACATTGATGAGGAAGGACATAACTATTTCTTGAGCCGAAATTTGGTGGAAGTTAATTCTTGGGCATTATTTGGTGAAACTTATTGGCAAATTAATGATGATGTAAAGCTAACTACCGGCCTTCGCTATACAAATGATCGCAAGCGCTCTACTCCGGTACCCAGTCAGCTGTTGTTAGGTACTTTTTATGATCCGGTAACGGGGGAAGTCTCCTCCGGTGAAATCTCAGGGGGGCTTGTCCATCGAGGCTATCCGGAAGGTGATCCGGTGACCCAGAACTGGAAGGAGTACACCGGGCGTGCAGTTTTGGACTGGAGAACGGATCTGCCTTTTACGGATGAAACTATGCTCTATATGTCCTTTGCCCATGGCTACAAAGGTGGTGGTACTAACCCTCCCCGAGCCGAGGTTGATCCAGCAATAGTACAGTTTCAGCCCCTGGAAGATTCTTTTGAGCCGGAGTTTGTTAACGCAATTGAGTTTGGCAGTAAGAACATTCTTTTTGATGGTAGCTTATCGCTCAATGCTAGCGCCTTTTATTACGATTATACCGACTATCAAGTCTCTCAAATTGTTGACCGAATTTCTCTCAATGAGAATTTTGATGCGGAAACTATGGGGCTTGAGCTTGAGCTGGCTTGGCAGCTTACAGATGCAACACGAATAGATATGAATTTAGGGTACCTGAAAACCCGAATTGCAGATGGAGAGGAATCTGTTGACGTGATGGATCGTACTCAGGGCAATGAAGATTGGGTACTGGTTCGTCCCAGCATCCAAGTGCCGTCTAATTGTATTGCACCTGTGGATTTAGTTGAAACCGTTATGGCTGCGCCTGCACCTAATATTTTTGCTATTTGGTCGCTTTGTGCGGGTTCCGCCCAGTATGGTTCATTCTCTCCAGAAATCGAAGTCTCGGATGCTTTGCGCCATGATATCAATTATGGAGTCGATCCCTACAACCCGCTAACGGATGCACCTAATGGGGGGCGTGGTTTTTCTGCTGATTTAAGTGGAAATGAGTTACCCAATGCACCACGTTTCACTGTTAATTTCGGAGTGGAACATACGATTCCTATTGAGAATTGGGATTTAACTCTACGAGCAGACTACTACCGTCAGTCGGAAAGTTATGCTCGTGTATATAATACTGAGTATGATCGTTTGAAGGCTTGGAGTAATCTCAATACTTCAGTTAGCCTCAGCAATCCTGACTCTGATCTATATATGCAGCTCTACGTGAAGAATATTTTTGATGATGCGCCTATCACTGATATGTTCACTAATAGTGATGATTCAGGTCTTACTACTAATGTGTTTACATTAGAGCCTCGTATTGTTGGCTTAAGTGTTAGTAAAGGGTTTTGATTAATCCGGTGAAATCTGTGATTCATTGCTTATATTTGATTGAATGAATATGTAGGTTGGTGAGAGGATTTCTTGCCAACCTATTTTTGCATTTTTATTGATGTCTTCTGAAATCTGGCGGTCTTGGCTTTAGGGGCGCTGCCAGTTTTCGTACTGCATATGAGTTTTGGGTTACAAAAATAGTCATTGATTATTGTTGGCAGGTATATAAATTAACTGTTTCCGTAATGCTAGTGTTGTTAGCATCTAGGGCTATTAATTAAGGTGGGATAGACTTAGAGGCTGTATAGGTGAAATGAGAGCTTGTTGAAATTACACTATTAATTTCCCTCTAGTTGTCTGAACCTGCGCTGGGAGTTTTGGCGCTGTTGAAGGTAGTTTTTCCATTTGGCTGATTCAATGATCTTATGAGGTCTCCAGCATATTCACCGGCGGTCGACTTAAGGAACCTCTGAATAATTCCAAGCCAATATTGGTAATATTCACCTACCCATCAAGACTACGATGAATTATGCACCAAGTCACCTTTGCCGAAGCAGAATATAAGCTAAAGCGCCGTATAACTCGCCGAGAGAAGTTTCTTTCTCAAATGGAAGCCCTCATCCCATGGCAGCGACTAGAAGCTCAGATCACTCCTTGCTATCCACAAGGCAAACGTGGCCGACAGCCATATCCATTGAGTGTCATGCTCCGTATTCATTGCATGCAGCTATTTTATAATCTCAGTGATCCCGCTATGGAGGATGCACTGTATGAAATTGAATCCATGCGTAGTTTTGCTGGATTGACTTTGAGCGGCCCAATTCCCGATGAAACAACGATTCTTAACTTTCGCCACTTACTGGAGCTCAATCAGCTAGGTGCAGCTCTTTTTGATGAAATCAACAAGCATCTTGCTGAGAATGGCATGGTACTGCGTGAAGGCACGATTGTAGATGCCACTATTATCTCTGCGCCAACTTCAACCAAGAATAAAAAGAAAAAACGTGATCCAGAAATGCATCAAACAAAGAAAGGCAATCAGTGGCATTTTGGAATGAAAATGCATATCGGGGTTGATGATGTGCTCGGAGTAATACATAGCATAGATACAACAGCAGCGAATTCGCATGATGTCACAACTACAGAGCGAGTTCTCCACGGGGAGGAGAAAAGAATCTGGGGAGACTCTGGGTACATTGGTGCGGAGAAACGTGAAGAGTTGAAAGAGCGGGAGGCGGATTGGTATATAGCAATGAAGCCGAGCAAGCTAAAAACTCTTCCAGGGCGTGATGCACTTCGTAAAGCGGAAAAGATCAAGGCGCAGATAAGAGCGAAGGTCGAGCACCCCTTCCGCTACATCAAACGGGTATTTGGTTATGACAAGGTCCGCTATCGGGGACTGGTAAAAAATACTGAGAGGCTGTGCTTACTGGCAGGCTTTACCAACTTAATAATAGGGAGAAAATACTTGGCTGCCTAGGGGTGGTTCGCCTGAAATCCACCTATTGAGGGTTTCAGATGAAAAATTAGTGGACTATTACGCGCAAATTACGCGTTTGTGCGTAATAAAGTGAATTTTTCAAGCAGCTCAGCTTAATTCTGGAAAAATGCTTCGTTGATCAGAGGGTCCTTAATAAGTCTATTTTTAATGACCATGGTATTGCTCATGCACTTATAGGATAAATCGTGAGTTTCCATCTTGCTGAAAAAGTCAATTTATTTTCATCGTTTATTTCTTACTTTCAGTAAAGTTAAGAGCTTTTATTTTGCGCTTTGCTGTAGTGAAGCGAATATTGAAATTCCAGTATCGAGGTGTTGGCTATAAATCCTGGAAGGCCAAATAATGGATTGATTGTATTTTATGGTTTATTTTATTGTTGGCTTTCATTTGTTAGTAAGCTCAGTTAAGTAGGGTGTCCAAGGTCATCCCTCTCAGTCAAATTTCCAAAGAATATGGGTTTTACTTTATTAAATTTCACATGCCTTGATTTTGTTAAAAATTCAATTTAATCGATAAAATGGATTTATAGGCAGATTAAGTAGTTGTGATGGAGGATTATGGGTTAGTAATGATAGTGCCACTTACGGTACATGGGGAAACCGGCTGCGTTATCGTTAGGAAACTCAGCCTCATCGGAAGCGATTTCCCCAATTAGCGTATTGGGCGGATATGTCCTTGCTCTTACAGTTCGTTATCAGCTTTTCTTATAAAGCATCATAGACTTGAAATAACTTATGGAGCTCTGGTGTCGGGGCAATTGAATTGCCGGTTGGCGCCAAAAGATAAGATGCGCCAGGTCGGGAGTATTTGCCCATAGCGGACCACCTGCTATCGGCTTCTACACCTTGTAGGCTGTATTTGCTGCCCTCTGGGCAATTTTGTTTGGTTTTTGCTCTCCCTGCTCCAGATTCATATTGCTATACTCCGCGCCCTTGAAAGCCCCCTGTCTTTATATGGAGAACTTGATGTCTGATTCACAGTGCGATATTGGCTTTATCGGCGCCGGTGTGATGGGTAAGAACCTGATCCTGAACCTGGCCGACAATGGCTATAGGGTCTGTGCCTTTGATTTGGATCACAACCGGCTGAATGCGCTGCTGGAGCAGGACAAGAAAGAGCGTGGAGACCTGCCTGCGCGTGTTGAAGCCTGCAACTCTTATACAGAGCTGTTGGCGAAGGTTAAAGCCCCGCACTTGATTATTCTCTCGGTTCCGGCTGGAGCCCCCGTTGATGACGTATGCAGCAAGCTACTCGATGCGGGCTTGAAGGCTGACGACATCGTTGTTGATACTGGTAACAGCCTGTGGACCGACTCTGTAGAGCGGGCTAAACGGTATGAAGGCAAGTTGATTTTCTTCACCACCGCAGTATCCGGTGGCGAAGTGGGTGCTCGTTTTGGGCCATCCCTCATGCCCAGCGGCGACCGTTATGCCTGGAGTCGTATTGAGCCAGTTTGGCATGCTATTGCCGCCAAAGTGGATAAAGCCAGCGGCCAGCCGATTGAGCGCTTTGAGCCTGGCAACCCGGTTCGCGAAGGTGAGCCCTGTGCGGCTTATATCGGCCCGATAGGCTCAGGCCACTATGTGAAGATGGTGCATAACGGTATTGAATATGCCGATATGCAGATGATCTGTGAGGCCTATCATGTGATGCGCACGGCGCTGGGTATGGCCCCAGAGGAAATTGCAGAAGTATTCCGCGAGTGGAACCGAGGCCCGCTGAACAGCTATCTGATCAATATCAGTGCGGAAGTACTCTCTACCTTGGACTCCGTGACAGAACAACCGCTGGTAGACGTAATCCTCGACCGAGCAGGGCAAAAAGGTACTGGTCTCTGGACAGCCATGAGCAGCCTGGAAGTGGGCTGTCCGGCCCCGAGTATTGCCGAAGCGGTTTACGCCCGTTCATTATCTACCCGGAAGGTATTGCGTACCCGCGCAGCGAAGAAACTGCAAGGGCCTGAGTTGACACCAGTGGCTCCAGAGCAACGGGAAGAAGTGATTGCACAGCTGCACGACGCTCTCTACTGCGCAAAGATCTGTGTTTACGCCCAGGGCTTCGATTTGATGAAGCTGGCTGCACGGGAGCAGGGTTGGCAGTTGAACTTCTCTGAAATTGCCAGAATTTGGCGTGCAGGCTGCATCATTCGAGCAGTGTTCCTGCAATCTATCAGTGATGCTTACGATCGAGATTCCAAGCTTTCCAACTTGTTGCTGGATGATTTCTTTACCCAGCAGATTGCCGATCACCAGGCCAACTGGCGCCAAGCGGTGGCGAGCGCCACTCTGAATGGTATTCCGGTACCGGCCCTGTCATCGGCGCTCAATTACTACGATGCCTTCCGCACCGAGTCGCTTCCGGCGAACCTGCTGCAAGGACAGCGGGATTTCTTTGGAGCCCATACCTTTGCGCGTGTGGACCAGCCTGAGCAGCGCAAGTACCACGTTCAGTGGACCGAACCTGGCCGCCCAATGGTTGAGATTTGATTGATGGGGAAGGGGGCAGGTGATACGTGCCTTTCAGGTACGTATCACTATCTGAGCTCCCTAAAGAACGACCTCTTCTACCTCTTTGGCCAGGGCCTCCGCCTCTTGGCGGCTGGCTTTGGCCACCAGTTCCTCAACGCTAGCCGACTCGGTGTTGACGCCACCGAAGGCGGAGAGCAAGTCTTTGGTCAGGGCTGAGATCTCCAGAGTCATCACCGCAAAATCTGCATCAAATCGCTGGGCTGCACTTTCTGCATCGGCGCTATCGGCTTTCTCCAGAAGCTCGTCACTGAACTTGATACGCTTTAGGGACAGCTGATCATCTACCAGGAATTCAACGCCCCCACGCCAGGTCAGCCCCAGTTTGTGCACTTGTAGTCCGGCCACCAAGTGATTGTGAATTTCCTCAGCACAAAGGTCCTGGTTTTTACAGCGGATAACACTGCCGCTGTCTTTGGGATCGCGCAACTCGCATTCGTGGCCAAAATCGAATTGAAGCGGTGCTTCAGGGGCACTGAGCCAATGGGTCATCGTTTGCTGTGGCAGGTTCTTAGCGGAGAGTGGTACCACGGCAAGGCTACTGATAGCCTCGCGGAGGTTCTCCAGCAGTTCCTCGGCGGCGGAGGCAGAAGAGGCGTCAACCACTACCCAGCCATCCTGAGGTGCAATGTAGGCATATTGCAGACGGGACCGAGCGAATGCCTTGGGACGCATTTCAAGGAGAATCTCGTCTTTAAGGTTTTGCCGCTCCTTGCGACCTACCTGCCTGGCTTCTTTTTCAGAAATAGCTTGTGCCAGCTCTTCAACTTTCTCATTGACTACCGCAGCGGGAATCACTTTTTCTTGCTTCTTAGCACAGGCCATTAGGTAGCCATTAGTTGCGTGCACCAACTGGCTGCCGTGGCGCCCTAGTGGAGGCACCCACCCATAGCGAGTGCTGTCCTGACTGCCACAGGGAACAAATGCATGGGGCTCCAGCAATTCGTTCAATTTTTCAGCATCCAGGGAAAATTCTTTCGTCAAACGATAAATACGGAGGTTTTTAAACCACATACATCAGGCCATTTGTTTTCAGTTGCGAGTGCGGCCTGCATTATGCGGAAACCGGGGCGGGGCAGCTAGAGCCTGTTAACACTTAATTGATGGGTTCTTTAAGTTGTTATCAAGCTCCAGAATATTACTGGTCCAAGGCGGTGAAAATTTGTTCAGCCGAACTTGTCAGGCCTGGCTGAACAAAGGTTTATTTGAGAATACTGTCTATTGCTTTGCCACTATCCTGCGAGAACTCTTCTGACTTATGGCCGAGCAGTTGTAGTGCGGTTGCGGCTATCTGATCCTGAAAAATGGCTTCTCCCCTGGATACTTCTCCCAAGGCCTTAATGTCTGGGCCCAGTGCGGCAATCCAGATTTCATTGGAGCCGGGTATACCCGCTTTGTGGGGGTGATCTTCTTTACCGAAGTATTGGGTCAGTGCAGGGCCACTGGCGTGGTGCGGCCAGGATTCAGCGGTGTTGCCACGCCCGTGGTCAACGGTAATGAGTAGGTTGGTATTGTCTCGGTATTGATCAAGAGATTGCAGTGTCTGCCAGAGTTTGGCGAGTATCATGTCGCTCCGATGTGCGGAGTGGAGATACTGGTGATATTCCTCATCGTGGGCAAAATCGTCAGTTTCACCCAGGGCAATGTACATTACCTTGGGCTTTTTGCTAATTAAGTACTCTTTTGCAAATCCATAGGTAAATGCATCGGGCCGCACGTTTTCCCAGAAAACCGGCAGTTGCCCCTGCAAATCATTGAGAAACCCTGCTCTTTGGCTCAATTTTGGCCAATCGGCAGCTTCCAGCCCCGCGTTAATGTAAATACCACTGCGATCACGATTAAGTATCGAGGAGAATACCCCCCAGCTGCCGAATGCAGCGATTTGGCCTTTGTACTCAGATTTGCTGTTTAGCCACTCGAGAAAGGTAGTATTGGCATTGGGAGTTGGGTCGTTACTATTGATTTTGGGGTCGGCGGAGCCGGTTAAAATCTCATTGTAACCGGGATAGGAAAACCACCAGCTATTGGTAACTTGTGCTTTAGACCCCTTGTCGCGATTGCCAATTAAAACCCCTTCTTTAGCCACTGTTTGCCAGATAAAAGGCAATAATTTTTGACGTTTTTCGATGAGTGAATCGCCGTGAAAGTGATTGATAAGGTCTTGTTTATTTTCAGTGAACTCTGCGTGGTTGAGAAGTTCAGGGTCATAACCGGAGAACACTTCCTGCCAGCGCAAGCCGTCGATAGTAACTAATACGAGGTTGTCTGCGGCAAGGGATTGAGTAGAAAGAAACAGGGTCAGGATTGCTGTAGTCAATCTGTTCATTGAAAGAGCTCTTTGCATATTTTTGGATTATTTATATTTGTCGCAAATAATCAAAATTATTTTTCGACTATATTTATTATTTATTGCACTTTATTTTTGAATCTACTGCTTGACTAAACATACGCACAATCGGCTAGCATTTCCAGCCGATTGTGTGGCTGCCAAAAAAATCTTAGAAATCAATAGTTGCAGAGAGTGAGGCTGTCCGTGGAGCACCTATCCAGGCACCGCCAGAAACGACAGTTCCTAAGTAATCCTCATCCAGTAAATTATTTATCACTAAATTCAGGTTGGCTCCCCGTAGTGCCGGGCTAAATTCTCCCAGATTCATGCCCAGGTAGGCATCGACAACTACATAGGAGTCAGCTGTCCAGCTATTGTCTAAGTCGACAAAGCGATCTCCGGTAAACTTACTGGAGATGCCACCGTAAAATATTTCAGAATTCCAATCCAGGCCAATCACATAGAGTTGATCAGCTATTCCGACTACGTCATTCCCTGGTGTTATTCCTTGAGTTTCATCTACTGCTGAGTTTCCTGAGCCAATATAGGTAGTGTCCAGCAGGGTATAGGATGTATAGAGATTTAGAGTTTCTGATAAATCGTAGTCCAGGAAAAGTTCCAGACCATCAGATTCGATTCCGCCGGCATTAAAATAGGTCCCATTGGTACCTATCAAATAGTTATTACCTGCGGCAGTATTGTTGTCCAGGAAAATGATCCGGTTTTCAAAATCATTTTGAAAATAGGTGGCAGTTGCCGAGAAATTATCGGCGGTATAGCGAAGCCCTAGCTCTGTGGTCTCTGAGGTTTCCGGTTCGATATTGTCGAGATCTGAATCGGGCCGCTCTAATACGCTGTCTCCAATCGCCTTAAAGTTTTCAGCGTAGCCTGCGAACAGCTCTGCACCTTCCAGGGGTGTTTCCCAAATCAAACCGGCGGAGAGCAGGATATCTGAATCAGAGTCAACACTTGCATCGGAAGACTCCTGAAACAGATCTTCCCTTTCAACATCGACAAAGAACTGCTTGGCGCCCAGTGTCAAAGTGAGAGTGTCGATGGTCAGGGAGTTCTGTAAATACCACTTTGTGCTGGTGGAGGGGTAACTGCGGTCGTATTGCACCCAATAGGGTGTTGAATTGAAACTGGCACCTTGAGTTGCATCAGTGATTTTGTGCCAATCGCGGTGTTCGTCACGGGTGGAGTCTTCATACCAGAGGCCGCCTCGCAGCTCATTGTCTAACCCGGCGATGGTGGTAGCGTATGTAAAGTCTAGAGTCAGTCCGGCACGCTCTTTCTCATAATGAGTGTGCCGATAAGACATCGTGGGTATGGCGCCCTCTGCATAGCAATCTGGATTGTAGGCCGGTCCTGAATCGCCATAGATATTGGTGACTGACGCTGTACATGTTTCATCATAAGTAAGGGCATTGCCATTGGCGTCAACAAAATAAATGATGCCCGACTGGCTACCGCCGTAGGCAGTTGAGCCGCCGAGGAACTCGGGCTCGCCTTGTTCGCTGTCATCTGTAATATCAACCAGGTAAGGGGGCACCCAGTCCCCGCGGCCTTCGTTGCTGTGGTAATAGAGTCCGGCCTGTAGATTGAATGAATCTGTCAGGTCAAAATCGAACTGGGTGTAGGCCAGCAGGTTCTCACGCAAGGTAGACCAGCCACGGCGATAAAGTTGATCGATATAAGGAATACCAGACCAGTTGCCGGTAAGGAAATCGTTTTCAGGGTACTCTTCAAATTGGGCGTCCGAATAGATTCGTTGATAATTATCTTCGTGGATATCGTCGTAAGATAGGTAGGCCTTGATGGTACCAGCTTCCAAGCTGGTCACTAGTTTTGCCGCGATATGCTCTCGTTCATTCTCAGCGGTTTCAGTAATCCAGTCGGTCGCTTCCTGGTTAGAGTATGAGATCCAGGCTTTGCTGTTCCCGGCAAAAATACCAGTGTCATAGCGAAAATATACTCTCTGTGCATCAAACTCGCCTGCGGACAGTTCTATTCGACTGCGCTGTGTATCCAAAGGATCATCAGTGCGATAATCAATAGTGCCTCCCAAGGCTTCGTGGGAACGTGAGGCGATATCTGAAGTACCCTGTGATACTTCTACTGAACCGATATTACCCGGATCAACAAAGCGGTTTGCTTTTGAGCCTCCACCGTAATTCGAACCGCCATTGGGAATACCATCGATGGTGGTGCCAATTTGCTGTTCATCTAAGCTGTTAGTAAATCCGCGAATACTGATATTGGTTGACCAGTCGTCAAAGCCGTAAGTATCTCCTTCATTGACTGAGACACCGGGGAGGTTATCGATCAGTGCATTAACGCTGGTGATAGAGGACTGTTGCTTGCGCATTGCCTCAGATACTTCGCTGCTGTTAAAAGTGCTACCGGAGCCCAGAACCATTACTTCTTCAATTTGTGCGTTGCTGAGGTCTTCAGCGGTCACGGGACTGGCACTCATTATTGTGGCCACTGAAGTGGCGGCTGCCAGGTAGGTCTTTTTAGTATTCATCGGGATACCCCAGTTTGTAGTGATTCAGCAAGTGTTAACCAGCCTGGTTAGTGGCTTGGGTTATTTGCGCGCGTACATTGACGCGTCTTGATGAATAATTCTTTACAGGGGGGTTAAACTCTTTTTACCCGTTGGTGAATGCTCAATAAATCCTGAGAGTCAGAAACATGAGCTGTTTCAGACTGACTGAATAGAGTCCTTGGTAGTGGGGGTGATCCGGTGAGTAATCTTGATTGAGTGTAGAGGGGGAGGGCTGAGTTACCCCAGCCCAATTTAAACAGAAATCAGATAGCAGCTTTCAAAGAAATGCCGGTGCAAGCTTCAATTGTTCCCCAGAGAACTCCCAGAACTGCATTCCAGACTTTTTCGATGGTAACTATCAGGAGTCCACGTAAGGTGTTGGCGAAGTTCTTGGCCATATCCTCCAGGGAGTCGAGAAAGTAATCTTGCAGATCGCCAGATATTTCATCAGATGCAATTGCTTTAGCAATCATTTTTGTTTGCTGGGCCATTGCGGATAACTGACGTTCGGAAAACCCTCTGAGTTCAGAAATATCACTGTTGATTACCGCAGAAGCTGCCCCTTTAATATCGGCAACGAGTTGGTTAACGTCAATAGACATAGTAATTTCCTCAGCGATTCAGAAAAGACTCATAGGTGAGTGCTTGGTCCATGGAAACAACAATTTCATTTTTGAATAGAGAAACAGCGGTTGCGTTTAGGCCCTTATCTTCATCTACCGTGCGCATCATATTCAAACTCTCTGAAATTTTCTCCAGTGACGCAACACTGGGGGGGGCCCGCTCAAAGCTAATATTCCTGCCAGAAGATTCCAAATAGTTGTTAATCTTTTTGAGTAGTTTACTTTCAGGCGCAGGGCGGGTTTTCGATTGCATAGCCAGCGCATCTACTTTGCCGATCAATGCATGGTATCTCTCATCTCTTTTTGAGTAAGAATCTTTGTTAGTTCCACTGGAAACTGAAGAGAAAAATTCCATTATCTCTACATTGACAGTGGTTAAATCGGAGTATAGCGCGGCATCATAGCGCGGCGCCATTTGTGAGCATCCGCTAACTAGAATGGTAAGAAAGGCTAAAACTGCAAAGATTGCTATTGGCTGCCTTATCATGACAACTCCCCCTTTAATTTTCATTTTAATAGTTCAATTCGGCTCTTTTCAGCCGCCTAAAGGGTGGCTGAGAGATATACAGTTCTTTCCAATTTTTTCGTCTGGGTACCCATTTATACCGGTTCCAAAATCTCATGCGAGGTCGGCGAAATACTGGGATCATTTTTCTTTTCAAAGTAAGTCAGCAGTAAGCGAACAGCCTCCTGATTATCGAAATATCGGGAGTGAACTCGAGCTGCCAGTTTGTCCGGAAAAGTACCGTAAGACCCGATAATTCTCTCATAACAGTGGTGGCGTGCTGGGACCGCAGAACCACTGGCAAACCAGTCTGAGTGAGATTTGATATCAATCCACTCGATTAGATCTTTTCTTTGTGACAGTTGTTCTACTTCATTCTGCAGCCAAGGAGCTTGCTTACCCAGAACTTCGATTAGGGACCCCATTGTTAGGATACGTATAGGTTTACCGATTGGCGGAAGATCGGCAAAAAGGTCTACAGTAACAACACTGCCAAAACTATGTCCGACAATAGTTACGGAATCGTAGTCATATAGTTTAATACTGTTTTCGAGCTGTTCTCTGACCCGTCGGATAATCTCAAAGCGGACTGCAGGCTTGCCCTTGGCCGCCGGCTCATTGGTGAGATAGCGCTTACAAAAGTCAGAAATATCTACTAGTAAGGCAACCGGCATAACGGCAACAACGGCAGTAGCAATCAGCCAGATCCGCCAGCCCCCTATATACTCAACACCTTGCTTGAGCTGTTGTACTGCGGGATAAAACGGGCTGTCACTGGTGGGCTCAACAGCTTCGACAAACAAAATGATGGTACCAATGTACCAAACAATAAAGGCTAATGCTGAGAGGGTTAGACCAAATGTCAGGTACTTTCGTTTAAGCACCCCTTTCCAAATATGGAGGTTGGCCAGCCAGAACCAGATTAGGGAGAAGCCTCGGGCTAAGCGGACTTTCAGGCTCTGCTGGGTAATGCTAGGAACCAAGTCGTTCCAGTAAGCTTCAACCAGATCAAGCTCCTGTTTATCGTTGACCCTCAGGCGGTTGATGCCGGCGGGGACGGTAGGATCAGAAATCTGAGTGAGAGGCATACGCTCACTGGCTGCGATCATTCCCTCGGTGAACTCTGACAGTTGGGCGGTGCTGGTGACTCGTGTCAATCCAGGCACCAGCATAATTAAGCTTCTTCTCATTGTTATTCCAATTGGCTCTATTCTGGAGATATAACCTTCTGCCAAGGTTTGCTCCTGCCTTTGTTTTTTCTGTGTGAAAATCGTTTCAGTAAGTGAGTATTTCCATATATAAGTACGCTAGCCAGTAGCTAGCTGCGGTGTATCTCAGTGGTGAAATTTTGTGCGATGGCCAGCTCTATACTAACCGAAGGACATTGGATATAGGTGCATGTCAACTGGATGTTACTCGATTTATATGTGATACAAAATGAGATGTAAATATAGAAAAGAAAAAGATTTATTGATTGGGAGGGGAAAAGCCGCTTCGTGGTTCTTTTCTTAAATTACTTGTCGGAAGTTATTTCATCGCGGTTAAGGGGGGAGACTAGCGAAGGTGAAGATCTGTTGCTGCTTACACCGCACTCTATGGGGGAATCAGAAGCGACAGGTTAAAATTTACTCTACGGTTTCTTTTTGTAGTTCAACTAAAATAAATTCGTTGCCGTAGAGATCTTCAAAGTGGGCAAACTCTGCACCCCCTTCAGAAGTGGGTGGCTTGCTGAAGTGAACGCCATTTTTTGCAAGTTTTTTATATTCTCTGTCAAAATTATCTGTATAAATAACGGCACAAGGCTGCCCTGCAGTTTGTGCTCCCACTTTCTTTTGCTGGCTTTCAGAAGTTGCCTGAAGTAACCATATACCCATATCTTTTTGTGCCGGAAGTCGAATATGAACAAATCGATGCGGTGCTGCTTGAGAGTCAATAAATACTTCAAACCCCAATTTGTCACGATAAAAGGCAATAGCTTCTTCATAGTTGTTGACTAGGATTACCAGTCTGCCAATTGAGTTCATTAGGGGCTCCGTGATTGGCCTTATTGCTGCTTCGATAAGAGGGGTCATCTCTTTCTGGTTAACAGGTGTACAGTTTTTCAAATAGTTTTTATTTGAGTGGCCTATACCAAAATGAATGCTTTTAGCGTGAAGCTGATAAGCTGTAAAAGTTTACTGAAGTTACAAAATATTTGAACTGTACATGTCGAAAGCGGTGTCAGTTTCTGGATCTTTACGCCAAGGTTGCCAAGTATTGGAATGAAAGACAGTCTCCCCATTGTTGGCCATCTATGATGGAAACCGGACTTTCTATTGTTTATAGCCGATTACAGTGATTGTAAACGATCAGTATATTAATTAATGATTTTGAAGGATGGTAGGCAAAGTGAAAAGGATTTCATGTTTTCCTAAATCTATAAGCTCCGTTATGGTTTTTGTTATTGTAGTGCTGTGCCTACTCGAGCCCAGGTCTTCGATTGCTTGTACCCGAATACTCTATGAAACTGGCGATAAGACCTATATTACTGCCCGTAGCATGGACTGGAGTGATACCGATGCAGCTATGGCATTTTGGGTTTTCCCTCAGGGGATGGAGCGCAATGGTGGCTTGGGCCCAAAATCTATTACTTGGACATCGAAGTTTGGCTCAATTGTTATCAGTATTTACGATGCGGCTACAACTGATGGGCTCAATGAAAAGGGCCTCGTAGGCAATCTTTTATACTTGGCTGAGGCAGATTATGGGAGTGCTTCCGATAGGGATAAGCCAACTATCTCTGTTGGGGCCTGGTTGCAATACATCCTGGATAACTACGCAACGGTTGATGCTGCGGTAAAGGGGTTAAAGAGTGACCCATTCACCGTGGTTGGCGCAGATCTTCCCAATGGGAGACCGGCAAGTACACATATTGCAATTTCAGATCCCAGCGGTGATTCCGCTATTTTTGAATATCTTGATGGTGTGCTAAAGATCCATCACGGTAAGCAGTTTGCGGTAATGACTAATTCTCCTCCTTATGATCAGCAGCTGGCAATCAACTCCTATTGGAATTCAATTGGAGGCCAAAACTTTTTACCAGGTACAATTAGTGCGGCGGACAGGTTTGTACGGGCGAGTTATGCTTTAAAAACATCGCCAGAATATAAAATGTATCGCGATGCATTGGCATCCGCATTCTCCCAAATTCGTGCCGTCAGTGTGCCGCTGGGAATGGATGATCCCGATAAACCCAATATAGCCTCAACATTGTGGCGGTCAGTTATTGATCAAAAAAATAGCCGCTACTATTTCGATTCTGTTATTAATCCATCAGTAATCTGGCTGGATATAGATAGTGTTTCTATCGAGCCGGGATCTAAAGTAATGACAATGAAATTAGATACTCCAATGGATACTGGTGGGGAAGTAGCATCTAAGTTGAGTCCTTCAGAGCCCTTTAAGTTCCTCGCTCCAGGTAGCTGAATAAATACGATAACGAGAAGAGTCTAAGTCAATGCATGAATCATTTACTGTTCGGGAGATGACTCGTAAAGAATTGGATTTACTGGTTGACTGGGCTGCACTTGAAGGCTGGAATCCGGGGTTGCACGATTCAGAAATTTTCTGGAAAACAGATCCAGAAGCTTACATTGCGGCGGAAGTTCGGGGCGACTTGATCGGAGGAGGGGCAATTACTGCGTACGGTGATGATTTCGGTTTTATGGGATTCTTTATCGTTAGGCCTGAATTCAGAGGTCATGGGTTTGGTAATAGACTTTGGTATATCCGACGGGACCGCTTAAAAACCCGGTTGAGGCCTGATGCAAGCATCGGTATGGATGGGGTATTTGCGATGCAGGATTACTATGCCCGCGGCGGTTTTAACTTCTCCCATCGGAATCTCCGTTATCGAGTCGAGCTTTCTGCTTTTGAGGGTGTGAGTACTCAATGCCCTGATGAAATTATCCCGCTTAGTGAAGTTTCTTTCGATCAAATAATTGCTTACGACAGGACCTGCTTTCCCGCAAGTAGACGGGTATTTCTGAAAGCATGGTTTTCCCAGCCAGAGGCTCTGAGTTTGGGCTATGTCCAATTTGGAAGTCTTTGTGGCTACGGTGTAATCAGGCGTTGCCGCAATGGATGTAAAGTCGGTCCTCTGTTTGCAAATAGCTATAAAGTGGCAGATATGTTGCTGAAGCGACTGGTCTCATTTGCAGATGATGGACCTATTTTTCTGGATGTGCCGGAAAATAATCCTGCGGCTATGTCGCTGGCCAAGCACTATGGAATGGAGGAGGTTTTTGGCTGCGCAAGGATGTACCTGGGGCCAATGCCGGATATTGCGCGGGACCGAATTTTTGGTGTAACGACATTTGAGTTGGGTTGATGCACAAGAGAAATCTGGAGGGTTACGCTGGGCGTCCGCCTCATCCCCGCTGGCCTGATCAGGCCCGTATTGCAATTCAGTTTGTCTTGAATTTAGAGGAGGGATCAGAATCTACCACGCTAAACGGCGATACCCAATCTGAATCTTACCTGCATGAACTTCCTGGCAGGCCTGCGCGGGTTGGAGGGCGGGATTTCAGTGTAGAGAGTATGTATGAGTATGGTTCTCGCGCTGGTGTCTGGCGGCTTCTCGATATCTTTAAGACTTACAACGTACCTTTAACAGTTTTTGCGACCGGTCAGGCGTTAGAGCTTAATCCGAATTTAGCGCTGGCCCTGATTGAAATGGGACATGAGATTGCTGGCCATGGATACCGGTGGATTGATTATAAAGATACTCCTAAGGGTCGAGAAAAACACGATATTCAGCTCACTGTTAAGATAATCGAGCAGTTAACCGGTAGGCCTCCGTTTGGGTGGTATACAGGCCGGGTAAGCTCCCATACTAGGTCATTGGTACGAGAAATTGATGGATTACTGTATACGTCAGATTCCTACAGTGATGATTTGCCATTCTGGGAACAGAAATCAGATTCATTGGTGGTGATTCCCTACACCTTGGTGAATAACGATATTCAGTACCTGCTGCCCAGTGGCTGCGCGACTGCCGATGATTTCTTTTTATTGCTAAAAGATGCTTTCGATCAGCTTTGGCGGGAAGGGAGCGTGAGTCCTAAGTTGATGAGTGTTGGACTACATGGGCGAGTCAGCGGCCACCCTGCCAGGGCTGCTGGAGTTTATCGTTTTTTGAAATATATCCAGCGATTTGAACCCATTTGGCTTTGTCGCCGCAATGAGGTAGCGCAACATTGGATCTCCAATTTCTCTACCGCTAGATAACTTGGGTGGTAGCTTTCCAAATTGCTTGTGTGCGGAAAATTTAGGCCTTATGTATACCCGTAAGTTTTCCTCTGTTATAGCAGCCGTTTCTGCTCTGAGGCTTTTGCAACTTCCCCCGGCCACCTGTGGAGTTAGGAAATATTAAAATAGCCCAGTGGCTCTCTAACAATAGCTAGAAAGCAGTTTTTAGAGTGATTAATACGTTGGGTGTAGTAATTGGAGGGCGGCGTGGAAAGGCAAGGTGTCGGGCCTCGGGGTAAGCCGAGGCCTGATTGGGCGATTAGTCGCGAGTGGGAATTGCTTGGACCACTTTAATAAAGTAATCCCAGAAATTGGCGACACTCTGGATATGAACCTTCTCTTCAGGAGAGTGAGCGCGGCGAATGGTTGGGCCAAAGGAAACCATATCCCAGTTGGGGTAGGGCTTGGCCAGCAATCCGCATTCCAGGCCGGCGTGAATGACTTTTACTTCAGCTTCCTCGCCAGTCATATCTTTATAGACATCCTTCATCATCGCCAGCAGCGGTGATTCGGGATTTGGTGTCCAGCCAGGGTAATCGTTGTCCAGTGTTGTTTCTGCACCTGCCAGCTGGAAGGTGGCGGCGACATTGAGGCCGTGTTGGTCGCGGGCACTGTCAGAGAGGCTGCGTACAAGACATTGGATTTTTACTCGATGCTCACCGTTCTCCTCCATTGTTACAACACGGGCCAGATTGTTGGATGATTCAGCAATACCTTCGAGAGCAGTGCTCATTCGCTCAACACCATTGGGGCAGCAGCGGATTGCGCGAATAAGGGTCAACTGGCTATCTGCGTCCAGGGTGTTGGCTGGAGCTTCGGTAGCTTCCAGGGTGATGTCCAGTGCCGCTTCATTGTCCAGTTCACGGGCAATTTGAGCGCTTTCGCTTTTTACAATTTCCTGTACTTTATCGACCGCTACTGAAGGCACGACCAGGGTTGTGAAGGATTCGCGGGGAATCGCATTGCGCAGGCTACCGCCATCCAGGCTGGCAATACGCAGCTCGGGGACCTGGGTTAGAACGGCGTGGATAATGCGGTTTGCGATCTTGTTGGCATTGCCTCGGCCTTTGTCGATATCCAAGCCAGAATGCCCGCCACGGAGGCCGCGAACAGAGAGTTTTACTGCTTCGGCACCGGGCAGGATCGCTTCTGGCGTATAGGGCAGGCTGACATTGACGTCGACACCGCCGGCACAGCCGATATACAGCTCGCCTTCATCTTCAGTATCCAGGTTGAGGAGCAGGTCAGCTTCAAAATAGCCAGGCTTAAGATTCTTGGCGCCGGTCATGCCCGCTTCTTCATCGATTGTCAGCAGGGCTTCCAAGGCGGGGTGGGGAATATCAGTAGATTCCATCAGGGCCAGGATTGCGGCAACGCCAATACCATTGTCTGCGCCGAGTGTGGTGCCTTCCGCAGTTACCCAGTCTCCATCCACGTAGGGTTTGATTGAGTCAGTGAGAAAGTCGTGCTCAGTGTCGGCATTCTTCTGCGGCACCATATCCACATGGCTCTGCAGTGCCAGTGTCTTGCGGTTTTCCATACCAGGAGTGGCCGGCTTCTTGATAACAATATTGCCGATTTCATCCAGCTGAACGCCTAGGCCGCGTGCTTTAGCGAAGTTAACGATATGCTCCACTACGCGGTCTTCATGCTTGGATGGGCGTGGAATTTCACAGAGCTTGGAAAAGTGTGCCCACAGTGGAGTTGGGTTCAATTCAGCAATATTGCTCATGAGTGGCCTCGATTTATTCTATTGGTGCCGGAGCTATAAGTTAGCTGGCCGATCAAAGGCGGTGGGCTTTGGCCCCCGGCAGGAAAGCCCGGCGAGCGCCGGGCTTGGGTAAATGTGCAGGAACTTATTTCTGGGCCGCGTCGGCAGCCTCAGTTTTTTCAGCGTTCAGTTCAAAGGCGATGCGTCGTTTGTCTACATCGACAGACGCTACTTTAACTGAAACTTCCTGTTCTAGGTGGAAGCGTTTTTCATTGTGCGTAAGAACCAGGTGCTTGCCATCGAAGGTGGGCAGATTCTTCTTATCGCCATTCATGCGCACAAAGCCGTCAATACCAAAGTCGTCGAGTCGCACGCCGATGCCTGCGCCGTTTACCAGGGTAATTTTCCCTGTAAATTCCTGGCCAACTTTCTTCTCGATAAATTGAGCGTAGAGCCATTGCTCCAGGGCTCGGTTGGCCTGGCGACCGCGAATCAGGCTTTCCTGCAGGGATTCGATTTTATCATCGGCCAGGGTGGAGGCTTTCTCTCCCTGCGCAGCAGCGCGCAGAACGCGGTGGTTGTGCAGGTCGTTGTACTTGCGAATTGGAGAGGTGACGGTGGCGTAGGCCTCGAGGCCCAGTCCCAGGTGAGCCCCTACCTTGTTATCGAGCTGGCCCGGGCGCAGCATACGCTTGAGCACGGCGAGCAGGTTGTTCATCTGCGGCTCTTCATGGTTTTCCAGGTGCTTAACCAGTGCAAGGTAATGCTCCAGTTGCCCCAGATCGGCCTCTGCATGCTCAGGCAGCAGTTCTTTTAGCAGGCTGCGAACTTCTCCCATGCGCTCTTCGCGGAAGCCCAAGTGAACAGAGAAGCAGCCCTGCTCAATCTCGGCGAGTTTGCCACCCATGCTGATATTGGTAGCGAGCATGGCTTCCTCGACCATTCGCTGAGCGATATTGCGTTCCTGCTTTTCGATACGCTCGATCTTGCGCTGATCGTTCAAGCGGATTTCATAGTCCGGGCGATCTTCCATCGCCAGTGAGTGGCTGGCACGGTATGCGGCCCGCGCTTCGTAGATCGCCGCCAAATTACGCAGACTGTCCTGTTGCTCCTGGGGCACGGCGGAGTCGTCACCCTCAATAAAGCGGCTGACTTGTTCATAGCTCAGTTTGTGCTGGGAGCGAATAGCGGCAAATTCATAGCGGCTATTGCCAATGGTGCCATCGCTATCGATATCGATATGGATAACCAGGGCGGGGCGCAGCTCGCCGGGAACGAGGGAGAACAGGTTCTCACACAGATTGCGGGGCAGCATGGGTAGGGTTTCGCCCGGCAAATACTGGCTGTGGGCCCGATTAAACGCCTCTTTATCCAGGGGGCTGTTCTCATCAATTAGCGACGATGGGTCTGCAATAGCAATGTGCAGGGTCCAGCCCCCGTCACGGCTGCTTACGGCCAGAGCGTCGTCCATATCGCGAGTGGTTTCTGCATCGATAGTTGCGAAGCCCAGCTCGGAAAGTTCGGTGCGCTCACCGGTAACTGTTGTCAGTTTCTCCGCAATTGTGTCCGCCTGCTTTTGTGCAGCGGCACCAAATTGCTCAGGCAGCTTGAATTGGGCGACAACATAGGCGTGTTCGATACCGGGCATATCGGGCTTGCCGATAACGGTTTCCACCTTGGCCTGGGCTCTGCCGTCTTTAAATGGATGGCGGTTTACTTTGCAGGCAATAAACTCTCCCGGATGGGCCTTGCCGCGAGCCTTGGGAGGGAGAAAAATCCAGCGGGACAGGCCATTTTGCGTGGGCTGAATAAAGTGGCCCTGGCCGCGCTGTACATACTGGCCAACAAGGTAGTCGAGCTGGCTGTCGATCAATGCATCGAGCTCTGCCGCGAGTTTACCCTTGTTCTCTTCGGAGAGACTTACTCGAACCCGGTCACCGGGAAATACACGCTCCATTTCATTGGGAGGTAGGAAGGCTTCCCTCCCGTCATCCAACTCAACGAAGCCAAACTTGCCGTTACTGCCGCGAACCCGGCCTTCGGCAAACTCCTTACTGGAGCGAATATCTGTTTTCAGTTGCGAAAGTTGTTTTAGAGCGTCGGCATTCAGCATCGAGTTTATCTCTATGGGTCGATTTGGGCGCGGATTCTACCAGACCATGCGCAGAGGATGTAACGCGCTTAGGCGGTGGAAATGATCTTAGTTGCCAGTGTTGTGAGATTTTCAAAAATTTTTGAAAAAGTAGGCATATTAAGGAAGGCTTCAAAAGGAGGTTTTTTGCCAGAAGATTTATACAGGAATCGTGTTCTCTTGAGGGGCAGTTATAGGAAATTTATAAGAGAGCCGCCAGCGGTAGGAGAGGGCCCGGTATTCAATGCCAATTAATGGAGAAATAAGAGCGTAGAGCTAGCCGCCTAGATTAATGACTGGGCGGCCCAAGTTATTCTGAGGCAAACGAACATCCTAAAAATGATATTTTGGTGTGATGTTTTAGCTATTCTAATGCTCATGTGTGCAAAATATGCAAACTTTGTCTGTGGGAGCTGGATATAATCTTACTCCAGATAAAAACAGATAAGGGCTGTGGTTGTTCCCCAGCTGTAGAACCGGCCTTCCGGAGAGGAACAGTTAATGAGTATTTTTTCCCATTCCGCCTACGATAAACACGAACAAGTGGCGTTTTACCAAGATGCAAAGAGTGGCTTGAAGGCCATTATCGCGGTACACAATACGAATTTGGGTCCCTCACTGGGTGGCTGCCGTATGTGGCCCTACGCCGACGATGGCGAGGCCCTGAATGATGTTCTCCGTCTTTCCCGGGGTATGACTTACAAGTCCGCAATGGCCGGCCTCAAGCTGGGCGGTGGCAAATCCGTAATTATTGGTGACCCGCGCAAGGAAAAGACTCCTGAGTTACTGCGCGCTATGGGTGAATTTATTAATACCTTGGGTGGCCGTTATATCACTGCTGAAGATTCTGGCACGAGCGTGGCGGATATGAGTGTTATCGGTGAGACAACCGAGTTTGTCTCCGGCCTGTTCGCGGGCTCCGAGTATGGTGGTGATCCTTCCCCTTCGACTGCTTACGGTGTGTTTGTTGGCCTGAAAGCTGCGGTAGAACACCGCTGGGGCAAGACTGACCTGACCGGCTTAAAAGTCTCTATTCAAGGCGTGGGCAACGTCGGTTTCCGCCTGGGTAAACTATTGAAGGATGCCGGTGCGGAACTGTTTGTCACCGATATTTTCCAAGACAATATCGATCGTGCGGTTACCGAGCTTGGTGCCATAGCCGTAACTGCCGACGAGATCTTTGACCTGGACGTAGATCTGTTTGCCCCCTGTGCGATGGGTGCAATTCTCAACGATGACACCATCAGCCGTTTGAAGGTTCAGGCGATCGCTGGCGCGGCTAACAACCAGTTGGCGGAAGAGCGCCATGCTGAAGTGCTTCGCGAGAAAGGTATTTTGTACGCACCGGACTATGTCATTAATGCTGGCGGTATTATCGATGTTTACTACCAGCAGAAAGGCGATTACGACGCTGCAGAAGTGCGCGCTCATATCGAAGAGATTGGCAACACTATGAAAGAAGTGTTCGAGCGTGCCGATGAAACCGGCCAGACCACTGCTCACGTAGCGGACCGGGTTGCCGAGGAGCGCTTTGGTCACCATACGGTTGTAGGCGAGGCCGAAGATAAGTCTGGTACTGTGGCAGCGTAATGTTTTCAGCGCAGGAGTAGAGCTGGTGACCTGATTCCTTGGGCGATTGTCATCTCGCTTCTCTCTGTGATGTATTGATTTGGGCACTTCGGTGCCCATTTTTTTGCCTGGAATATTTGCTAAATTGCGGTTGGTAAAAGGTTTTGCTGACACTCTGGAGGAAAGCTGGCCTAAACTTGCCATCCTGAAATTGCGGTTTTTTAAAAGGGAGTGACAATATGGACTTGCGTCCGCTACTTATCAGCGTTGCCATCGCTATTACTGGCCTTACCGCTTGCGGAAAGTCTACCGATGATACGCCTCATGCGCTTTCGGTGGATAAGGAAGCAGCAGCCAGTAGTAAGGCTGCTGCATCCGATAAAGAGGCGTATGTCCCGCCACCCAAGTTGGAGATTCCTTTCCATAAGGAAGTATTGCCCAATGGCCTGACGGTGATTGTGCATGAAGATCACAAAGCCCCCGTTGTTTCTACCAATCTTTGGTACAAAGTAGGCTCTAAGGACGAGCCGCCAGGTAAAACCGGATTTGCTCATTTATTTGAGCACTTGATGTTTAACGGTAGCGAAAACTTCCCAGGGGAATATTTCGAACCCTTCCAGCGCTCTGGGGCCACCGATATGAATGGCACCACCAGCAATGACCGCACCAATTATTTTGTCACAGTGCCCAAAGGCGCCCTGGATATGGCGCTGTGGATGGAGTCCGACCGAATGGGGCATTTTAAAGGTGCAATTACCCAGGAGGTTTTGGATGAGCAGCGCGGTGTTGTAAAGAATGAAAAGCGCCAGGGGGAGAATGCACCTTATGGCAAAGCATTCGATATTATTGCCAAGAGCACCTTCCCCAAAGGGCACCCCTATTCGTGGACGCCGATTGGTTCGATGGAGGACTTGGATAACGCCAGCCTTGAAGATGTCAAAAAATGGTTTGAGGACCATTATCAGCCAGCTAATGCAGTTTTGGTAATTGCGGGTGATGTTACGGTCAAAGATGCGATGGCCAAGGTGCGCAAGTATTTTGGTGATATCCCAAGCACTGGTGTACAACCGCGTATTAAGAATTGGGAACTACCAACCCAGGTGAAAAAGAGAGAGGTGGTTTACGACCAGGTGCCCCAAACTCGAATTTACAAGGTTTGGAATGTGCCTGCAGTGGGTAGTGAAGTTGAAGACGCGCTGGAATTAATGACTTCCCTTCTCGCTAATAGAAAAAACTCTCTTCTTTACCGCCGTTTAGTTCGCGATGAGCAAGTGGCCACCAGTGTCAGCGCTTTTTATTATGGCCGTCAGCTTGCAGGGCAGTTGATGATTATTGTCGACGTGAAACCTGGGCAGTCTGTAGAAAAAGTTGAAGACTTACTGAATAAAGAATTAAAGCAATTCGCAAAAAATGGTGTGAATGCGGATGAGCTGCGCCGGGTTAAACAGAGTGAGTTTGCCGGGCTGGTAAAGGGGTTGGAAAAAACCGGTGGTTTTGGTGGTAAGAGTGACATCCTTGCCCAGTCGGAGTTTTATTTTGGCGATCCCGGAGCCTTGATAGAAGGCGTGGAGGATTATGCAAAAGTATCCGCTCTCGAAGTTCAAGAAGTGGCTGAGCAGTGGTTGAAAGAGGACTCCTACACCTTAATTATGGAGCCGAAGCAGAAGTATACGGCAGCGGCGGAGGGTGCTGACCGCAGCAAGCTCCCCGAGGTAGACAAAAATGTAGAGCTGGAACTGCCAAAACAAAAAGAATTTACCCTCAAAAATGGATTAAAGGTTGTCCTGGCCGAACGTCATGATACTCCCGTTGTACTGATGAATCTGCAATTTCGCAGTGGTGCCTCCGCAGATAAAAATAAGCCAGGTCTGGCTTCAGTTGCGGCGCAAATGCTGAACGAAGGTGCGGGTGATCTGGATAGCCTGGAATTTAGCTCTCGCTCAGAAGAGCTTGGTGTAAATATTGGTGGTGGTAGCGGCCTTGATTATAACAATATCAGCATGAGTGCCCTTAAGACGCAGCTGGAGCCATCGCTGGAGCTATTTGAGAAGGTGGTTACTGAACCTCGTTTCCCAGAGTCTGACCTGGAGCGGGTTAAGTCCAATCGCCTGGATGCAATAGCCCAGGAAAAAGCCCAGCCTCAGGGCCTGGCTATGCGTGAACTGCCGCCGCTACTATTTGGAGAAAACCACCCTTATGGCTCTCCCTTGACGGGATCGGGTACTCCCGAGGGTATTAAGTCCATAACCCGTGAGGATCTGGTTAATTTCCAAAAGACCTGGGTGCGACCGGATAATGCAACCCTGACGATCGTGGGCGATGTTACTGAAAAAGAAATAGAGCCTCTGCTGAATGAAACTCTCGGAAAGTGGACTGCTCCTAAATCAGAGCTTCCCAAAATTGAAGTTGCCAAGGTGCCCCGCCCGGAAAAGGCTCGAGTTTATTTGCTCGACCGCCCCGGCGCACAACAGAGTTATATCATGGCAGGTCTGCTGATGCCGCCTTGGCAGCCGCAGGGAGCTGAAGCTTTTGATGCGATGACAAATATTATTGCCGGAAAGTTTACGTCCAGGGTCAATATGAATCTTCGTGAGAACAAGCATTGGTCCTATGGTGCCCGCGCGGTTTCCCTCGATACAGAAGGGCAGCGTCCTTATATCCTCTTTGCTCCTGTGCAAACTGATAAAACAGCTCCAGCCATTAAGGAATTGGTAAAAGAGTATGAGGAATACTTAGGAGAGCGTCCTATTACTGCAAAAGAGCTTGAGGACTACCAGAATGACGAAGTCCTGAAGCAAAGTGCTCGATTCCAGACCAAAGGGCAATTGCTTTCCAGTATTAATTGGCAGGTGGAGAAGGGGCTTCCAGAGGAATATATTGCCGAATATCCACAGCGGGTTTCAGCACTGAATAAGGAAAAAGTAGAGGCTTCCGCGAAGGAGTATCTTGCGCCAGATCAATTCACCTGGGTGATTGTTGGGGATCTGAGTAAGATTAAAGGCGAGGTTGAAGCCTTGGATATTGGCCCCGTTGAGGTGCTTCCTGCAAAGGACTGATTTGAATTATTTCCCCGCCCTGTTTGGGCGGGGAAATAGGGTTTAAGCTTTAAAACTGGGGCGCTCTTTAAGTTGTTCACGCCACCTGATTAGATGAGAGTGCTTGGACGGATCGGGTCGAAGGTTTTGAACTTTGCCGAAATCCAGTCCGCAAACCATGCTGATATCGGCCACTGAAAAATAGTCACCAACCAGGTATTCATGGTCTGAAAAGTGGTTGTCGAGGGTATCCATAAACTTCAAGGCTCGCTTGCCTGAATCCTCACCAAAATCGGGGTAAACATTCATCCGGTCCTTAAAGAAACCGGAAACGTGCTGGAAACACATCCCGACAGGAAACATAAGGTTAAAGTCGGCACGGCGATTCCACATTTCCACCAGTGCTTTTTCCTTGGGGGTGCGGCCGAAGAGTGGTGGCTCTGGGTGTAGCTCCTCAAAATAACGCTGAATGGCCACTGATTCCGCAATGTAAGTGCCGTCATCCAGCTCCATTACGGGTACTTTTTTATTGATATCTTTGCTTCGAAACTCTGAGCTAAGATTTTCCCCTTTTGTAATATCTATTCCGACATATTCTGCATCTAACCCCTTTTCTGCCATAAACATGCGAACACGTCGACAGTTTGGTGCTGCTGCGAACTCATAGATTTTCATAGAGGCTTCCTCTCGCCTGGGTAATTGCGTAGATTGTGCGATCTTGGTAAAGGACGTTAAGAATCTAAAAGAGATCTACTGGGGACGACAATGACAACAAAGACCAACCGAAGCTACTTTGTCAACCGCGCAGCCGCCGTGGCTTTGTCGGTATTTGCCGGGCTTTTTAGTTTACAGGCTGGGGCCGAGAGCATCGCAATTTACGCTGGCAAATTATTTGATAGCAGTAATGGAAAATTATTGGAAGACCGCACCATTCATATTGTCGATGGGCGGGTTGAGTCAGTACAGAAGGGGTTTGCCAAGCGCGATCGAGAGCGCTTGGTCGACTTGAGAGAATATACGGTATTGCCAGGTTTGATGGATATGCACAGCCATCTCACTTACGAGTTTGGGCCGCGTGCTTATATGGAGTCTTTCAGCTGGAATACTGCCGATTTTACCTTGCGCGGCGTGGATGCTGCTCATCGCACTCTACAGGCTGGATTTACCACGATTCGAAATCTTGGTGATCACGACAATGTGACTGTGAGTTTACGTAATGCAATCAACAAAGGCCTGGTGGAAGGTCCGCGTATTTATACGGCGGCAAAGACAATCGCAACTACCGGTGGGCACGCTGACCCCACCAATGGGCTCAGGCAGGACTTGATGGGGAACCCTGGCCCGGTGGATGGTGTTATTGATGGGCCTATCAGCGCGCGCAAAGCGATTCGTCAACGCTATAAGGACGGCGCTGACCTGATCAAGATCACCGCGACTGGTGGAGTCTTGAGTGTGGCAAAGAGCGGCCAGAACCCTCAATTTATGCAGGATGAGTTGGAGGCAATTGTTGAGGCTGCTAAGGACTATGGTTTCACAGTTGCAGTACATGCCCACGGTAAGGAGGGAATGATCCGCGCAATTCGTGCTGGAGTGGACTCCATTGAACACGGCACCTATATGGATAATGAGGTGATGGACCTGATGCGCCGTAACAACACCTGGTTTGTGCCGACTCTAATGGCTGGCGAGTGGGTGACAGAAAAATCGGCGATTGAAGGCTTCCTGCCGGACCTGGTGCGCCCGAAAGCCGCGACTATGGGGCCTTTAATGCAGGATACTTTTAGCCGCGCTCACAAGCGCGGAGTAAAAATTGCATTTGGAACCGATACCGGTGTTACCCGTCACGGCAATAATGCTCGTGAATTCTTATTGATGGTGCAGGGTGGAATGAGCCCGGCCGATGCACTGCGTTCAGCGACTTGGAACGCGGCCCAACTACTGCAAGTACAGGATGAACTGGGCAGCATTAGCGAGGGCAAGATAGCCGATATTATCGCTGTGGCAGGAAATCCCCTGGAAGATATTTCGGAAATGCAACGGGTTCTGTTTGTGATGAAAGAAGGCGTTATTTACAAAGAATCCAGCGAGCTGCCAAGCGATGTGTTTCTTGAGCAAGATATCAGCGGTTAGCCGGTAGGGAAGAACGGCAGTGAAACAGCAAGGCTGTTGGTGCTGTTTCACTGCTGACAAGATATTAGCTATTACGGGGCAGCAGGGAAGAACCGAAATGGACTATGAATATATTCAAGTTCCGAATGGCCCCAAGAGCCGTGTATCCTTCCTGCCTCCGTATGTGAGTAGCTATTGCTCCGTATTAGTCCTCGAGTTCGTATACCAGATCCAGATTGACGGTAAGTGTGGTTTCTCCCGGTGAAATGGGGGTGGAAGCGCTGTCTTTCATGGCCGCCATTTCAGTGCGGTACATGGGGCGTGGCATACCGCCGTTGCCATTTTCTGAAATACTGACAATGCGACGCACTTTTGTACCCAGCGCTTTTGCGTACATTTCTGCACGTTCCTGGGCGTCTTCAAGGGCTTTCTCCCGGGCTTTGGCTTGAACTGGAGCAGGTTCACCAATTTCGAAGCTCGGACCGTTGATCTGGTTGGCTCCAGCGGCGGTAAGATTGTCCAAGACCTTGCCGAGTTCATCCAGTTTGCGAACCTTTACGCTGACGGTATTTCGCGCGGTGTAACCAGTGATTCGGGGTTTTTTGTTTTGCTGGTACTGGTAGCGCGGAGACAGGTTAACGCCTGTGGTTTGAATATCTTTCTTGTTGATACCCGATTTCTTGATGGCGGCCATTAAAGACTCCATCTGATTGGCGTTATCGCGCATTGCCTGTTTGCTGTCCTCTGACTCGGTCACCACTCCGACAGAAATTTTTGCGATATCAGGAACCTGACTTGCCTCCCCCCGTGCAGCGATGGATACCATGGTCCCCCGGTCTTCTGGAGCCCGCTCGTTACCACAGGCTGTGGCGAGCAGGGCGAGAAGGGAAATTACTGAAATTTTTACTGCTTTCATAACGCTTCCTTATCCATTTAGTGCTGATTATTGTGACGAAAATGGCGCCATTATTTTATAGATTGAATCCTGAACCGCAGCTGAGCCCGTGTGTCTTTTAGGTGTGAAATATGCTCTAGCGGCGGTAGTAAAAATCACTCCGTTCTCTTAGCTCTGAAGCTTTAAGAGTTAAAAACCTGCTGGTAAGTTTCATCCTTATCGTGATAGATGGCGAATCCCAGCCTGAGAAACTGTTGTCGGCGATCACACAGAACTGCTCGAGCCTTGAGTTCTTCCTGAACCCTCTGTGAGATTTCTGGTTGTGAGCAGTTAAATGTGAAAAAGTGGCCGTGACCTTCTTCCAGATCATGACAAATCAAGTTGTTGCGATTCAAGATGGGATGGTCTGAGTTATCCATGCTATTCAGGAATCGGGTTTGCGCATTGAGAACATAGCTGTGTATTTTCTCGATGGTAATGCCTTCGCGATGGAATAAATCGAAAATAGCCAGGGCTTTGTAGAGTGTTGAATAGTCCATGGTCGCCCCGGCAAAGCGCAGCCAATTGTCGCTATATCCGACTTCTTCCGAGTGATTCTCCAGCTCAGCCATTTCTGCGAACCAGCCGGTATTTACAGGGCGCAGTGTACAGTTCGCAGGAATTGTCATAAAACACAGGCCTTCACCGGCGCCTAGGTACTTATATGATCCTGCCGTAAAGAAAACCTTGTCTGCAACGGTTGAAAGATCGATTGGGCGAGCAAAAAAACCGTGATATCCGTCGATAACGAATTGTGTGTCGTGCGGTTTCTGTGCTGCAACCTCCAGCAGCCGGGGAAATACCACACCGGAGTCAAAAAATACCAGGCTGGCATAGACCAGATGGTATTCATTTTTATGTAGCTCGGTCTCAAATCTTTCCGCCAGGGTGGCGTAGGGTTCTTTGGCAACTCTCGTTACCTCTACTTGAGGAAGCTCTTCCAGACGTTGTAATTGGCGAGTAAAACTGTAGAACTCTCCGTCTGTAGTGAGAATGCGCAATGGTTTACTGGGATCGAATGAACTCAGTAGCCGATACACTAGTTCATGGGTATTTGGGGCTATAGCGATCAAGTCTGCCCTGGGTAGGTTGAGGGATTTTGCGATCGCCGCTTGCCATGAGGGTATCTTCTCCTCAAAAATTGGCCCCCATTTTTCATCGGCCAGAAGTGCTGAATCGCGCCAGTACTGCTGTACTGCATCAAGGGTAACATCGGGCCAGTAGTGGTGGGAGTGGCAAGCCATGTGCAGCATGGAAGAGGGACTGCCACTGGGCGCCTGAAGGAACTCGCGATAGAATTTTTTATACATATGCGTTTAGCTTTAAAAAGCCGATTTATTTGTTATGGGCTGATTGTAGAGCTTGGCAACAAGAAGGAGTAGAGGGTGAAGTACTTACACACGATGGTTCGCGTAACCAATCTGGATGAATCTCTGGCGTTTTACTGTGAAAAGCTGGGCCTGCAGGTCGTTAGTCGAAATGATTATGATAAAGGGCGTTTCACCCTAGTGTATCTCGCAGCTCCCGAGGATCTTGAAGCGGCCAGGGAGAATAAGGCCCCGACATTGGAACTCACTTACAATTGGGACCCGGAAAGCTACACTGGCGGGCGGAATTTCGGACACCTGGCATATCGGGTAAATGATATTTACGGGGTGTGCCAACGCATGATGGATCAGGGGGTGGTCATCAATAGGCCTCCGAGAGACGGCCATATGGCATTTCTTCGCTCCCCAGATGGGATTTCCATTGAGTTGCTGCAAAGTGGAGAGCCCCTCCCACCCCAGGAGCCCTGGATGTCTATGGATAATCAGGGTGAGTGGTAGCCCGGGATAGTTGAAGCCTGAGATAAATTCTGACGGCCAAGAAAAAGAGAAAGTGAGTGAAAAATACCAGTTGTATTCTACTGGCCGGAGAGACGGCTGCGCGGCGCATACGTGAAGAGGGATTGTCCCAGAGGCAATTTTCGACGCTGGTCGGCGCTTCCGGCGGTCCCAAGTGGCTGGTAATTAGCCAGTTGGATCGGGTATTGATGGGGGAGTTCTTCAAGGAGCGGAGCGAGCCAATTGTCACCTTGGGATCATCTATCGGTAGTTTTCGCAACATGTGTTACGCAATGGCAGAGCCGCTGTCAGCACTTGAACGATTAGAGCATCACTACATCTACCAAGCCTATTCTGACAAGCCCTCCCCTGAAGAGATTACTGCCGGCGGTCGCAAGATGCTGCAGGCAGTGTTGGGTGCTGAAGGTGCGCGCGAGGTAGTGGAAAATCCCATTTGGCACAGCCACTTTGTGGCGGTCAGGGGCAGGGGGCCACTGGCAAGTGAAAACAAGGCGCTGTTGGCGCCGGCATTACTCGCCTCGGCACTGGCAAATGCTGTATCTCGCAACAGCCTGAGCGCTTTTTGGGAGCGGGTGGTTTTTCATTCGCAAGAGTCGGCAGGCATCCACTTCAAGAACCTGAGCACCGAAAATATTCCGCTGACTGAGCAGAATACCTGTGCTGCTGTACTGGCCAGTGGCTGTATCCCTTTGGTAATGACAGGGGTGCAAACACCGGAGGGAGCTCCACAGGGTAATTATCGCGATGGCGGTATCACCGATTACCACTTTGATCTGCGCTTCCGCCACCCCCAGGGCCTAGTGCTCTACCCGCACTTTTTCCCCTATATGGTGCCCGGCTGGTTTGATAAAGGGCTCTCTTGGCGACGGGTTCGCGGAGATGCCATGCAATCCACTCTGGTTGTGGCTCCTTCGCCCAAATTCGTTGCCTCCTTGCCCTATGGCAAAATTCCAGACCGCAATGATTTCTACAAGCTCGACCGTGAAGACCGTTTGAAGTACTGGGGGCGGGTGGTTGATCTCAGTCGCCGGGTGGCAGATGATTTTTATGAAATTTGGCAAAGTGGTCGGGCGGCTGAACATTTAATTGAGGTGGGTGCGGAGGATGTCCCTCATATGTTGGAGCAGGTCAGGGCAGCATAGGTATGGTGCAGGAATTTAACAGTCCCCAGGAAGAGTACCGCACAACCCAGGAGAGGGTTTATTTTCAGGTGCGGGATGCCATTCTGCGGGGAAAGTTTTTGCCGGGTAGGGCGATTACTATTCGGGGCCTGGCCTCGGAGCTTAATTGCAGTCCAATGCCGGTTCGAGAAGCGTTGCGCCGCCTGACTTCGGAGCGGGCCCTGGAGCTGTCAGATACCCGTCGGGTCAGGGTACCGACAATGACCCCGGAAAAACTGGCAGAGATTTGTGCCGCTCGCGTGGCCCTGGAGTGTCAGGCCGCTGAACAGGCACTGCCATTGGTTGGGGATGCTGAATTAGCGCAACTTCGGGAGCTGGATGAGCTTGTAACAGAAGCTCTCGCTCAGAAAGACATCGAGCGCTATGTAACCACTAATCTGGAATTTCACTTTACCCTTTATCGCCTGGGGCAGCCCCATATCATCCTGTCCCTTATCGAGAGCCTGTGGCTACAGACAGCTCCCCTCCAGCACTTGGTTTTCCAGCGCTTTGGCGTGCAGGAGCTGCCAGACCGGCATCAAGATCTGCTTGAAGCTATTGCCAGTAAAGATGAGTTGAAGGTGCGCAAAGCCATTCAGCAGGATATTGAAGAGGGGCTCGGCTCTATCTCTGCAGAGGAGCTGCTGTAGCGGCTCCTCCCCCCCCCAGTTGACTATTTAGTTTCCACTTTTTCTCCTCGCACTGGCGCAATTTGACCTTATGTTTTCGGTAAGGGCAGATAGACCTTGCGCTTCTGTCGATGGCCCCACTAGAATGTGATCACAAATTAGTGGTAACGATTTGGCCTTTTGAGCCCGATTGGTGGGCGCTGAGCAAGGCCTGTGAAAGCCAGGAGAGAAATATGAACAAGACTGAGCTGCAGCAACACGACCGTGAGCACCTGCTACACCCATTTACTGACTTCCATGACTTGGGCCAGCAGGGGACCCGTGTGATTACCAGCGCCGAGGGCGCTTACATCACCGATATTGATGGCAACAAAATGCTTGATGGCATGTCAGGCCTCTGGTGTTGCAACCTCGGCTACAGCCGCAAAGAAATCAGCAATGCGATCTACGAGCAGCTGAATACCCTGCCTTTCTATAACAGCTTCTTCCAGTGCACTACGGTGCCCTCGATTGAACTGGCCGACGCCCTGGCTGAAGTGACCCCGGCGCATATGAACAATGTGTTCTTCACGGGTTCCGGTTCCGAGGCAAATGATACTAACCTGCGTCTGATCCGCCGTTTCTGGGATATCCAGGAAAAGCCGGAGAAGCGCATCGTTATTTCCCGTAAGAATGGCTATCACGGCTCTACTATTGCCGGTGCTAGCCTGGGTGGTATGAGCGGTATGCACAAGCAATTCCAGCCGCTCGACTACATTGAGTACGTACAGCAGCCTTACTGGTTTGGTGAGGGTGGCGATATGTCTCCGGAGGAGTTTGGTATCCAAGCGGCTCGCAGCCTGGATGAGAAAATCCAGGAGCTGGGCCCGGATAATGTTGCGGCGTTTATCGCTGAGCCAATCCAGGGTGCTGGCGGGGTAATTATCCCGCCGGAAACCTACTGGCCGGAAGTCAAGAAGGTGCTGGATCAGTACGACATCCTGCTGGTGATGGATGAAGTGATTTTTGGTTTCGGTCGTACCGGTGAGTGGTTCGGTGCCGACTATTACGGCATGAAGCCCGACCTGATGACTTTCGCCAAAGCAGTAACCAATGGCTACTTCCCCCTGGGCGGCACCATGGTGAGTGATCGTGTCGCTGAAGTGATCAAAACCAAAGGTGGCGAGTTTACCCACGGTTACACCTACTCCGCGCATCCGGCTGCCTGTATGGCAGGTCTGGCAACTATCAATATTCTGCGCAACGAGAAGATTATCGAGAATGTCCGCGATGTAACCGGCCCTTACCTATCCAAGCGTTGGGCTGAACTGGCGGAGCATCCGATCGTTGGCGAAACCCGCAGTTTGGGTATGGTCGGTGCCTTGGAGCTGGTAAAAGATAAGGCCAGCCGCGCTCGTTTTGATGATGACTGCACCGCTGGTGCGGTATGTCGTGACCTGAGTATCAAGCACGGTTTGGTGATGCGCGCCGTTGGCGATGCCATGGTTATCGCACCACCGCTGATTATGACCACTGAACAGATCGATGAGCTGGTAGAAAAAGCGCACCGCGCCCTGGACGACACTGCTAAAGCACTGGCGTAACATAGCGGCAAGATACTCTGTTGCAGAGGCGATCTGGTACCCCGTTTTCCAGGATTTGAATGGAAAAGGGATGCCGGACCGTCTCTGCGTTTAGATTGGATCACCCCAGGCACCTTATGTCTCAAGAAAAAGAATTCACTGCCCAGCCCGATTTGCTGGAGCAGTCGCAAAAATTCCTGGCAGAGCACTCGGACCTAAAGTGGATCGAAGGCTTTATGTTCGATATCAATGGCGTGCCGCGAGGGAAGTGGTTGCCGGCAGAAGCTGCGGAGAAATTGCTCAAGGGCAGTCTGCAAATGCCGCGTAGCGCGGTCAGTCTCGATATTTGGGGGCGGGATATCGAAGACAGCCCGCTGGTATTTGCCAGTGGAGACAGCGATGGCGTTTGTCTGCCGGTTTCGCCTATTAGCCTGGCGCCCTGGCATCGCGAGTCCACTGCCCAGCTGCATATGCAGTTGCATGAGGCAGATGGCTCCTCTCTCTATGCCGATCCCCGCAGCCAGTTGCAACGCGTGGTAGAGCGTCTCGGCAAACTGGGTTATACCGCCGTGTGTGCGACCGAGCTGGAATTCTATCTGCTCCGCGATGAGGTGGATCATCTGGCGCGTCCGCGCCCGGTTAGCGATAACGACGCCGAGCTGGTGCCTTCCACCGACGTTTACGATCTGTCCGAGCTCAATGCACAGCGACACTTCTTTGCCGATGTGCGAGCTGCTTGCGAGGCGCAGGGTATTCCCGCAGATTCAGTATTGTCGGAGTGTGCGCCGGGACAGTTTGAAATCAACCTGTTGCACAGTGCCGATCCCGTTAAAGTAGCAGACCAAACATTACTGTTTAAGCGCTTGTTAAAAGGGGTGGCGCGCAGTCACGGCTTCCGTGTGAGTACCATGGCCAAGCCTTTCGGGGATCAGGCGGGTAACGGAATGCACGTGCATATGAGTTTGATCGACACCAATGGAAAGAACGTTTTTGATGACGGTTCTGACACTGGCTCTGATTTACTGCGTTATGCCGCAGCAGGAATGCTGGCGACTGCCAACGATGCGATGGCGTTTTTCGCACCTCACAGTAACTCCTATCGTCGCTTCCAAGAGAGCTCTCACGCACCGCTGAATCTCTGCTGGGGCTACGATAATCGCACTACAACTTTGCGTGTGCCCGCCAGTGATCCTGTGGCGCGGCGTATCGAGCACCGTATTGCCGGGGCGGATGTAAACCCCTATCTGGTGTTAGCTGCGATTCTCACTGGTGTGTGTCATGGCATTGAGAACCAGATGGAAGCGCCTGCACCCGTGGAAGGCGATGCCTATCAGGTGGAGAGTGAGAAGTTGATCAATACCTGGAGTGGTGCACTGGAGCGCTTTGAGCAGAGCCCTTTGTGGCGCGAGTATCTTGATCCGCGCTTTGTGGAATTGTTCTCTCTGTTGAAGAGACAGGAGCAAGCAGAGATAGCTGCCCGCGTTACCGATGTTGAATACCAGAGTTATCTGCACCGGGTATAAACATTGGCGGTGTGCTTTAGCGTCGATTGCCGTTTTAGTGAACGGCTTTCACGACAGGAGAGTTAGTGGGGGGTATTTCCTCTGCTATACCTAAATTTAAGTGCGTAATGTACTTGAAACTCTCCTCCTGAAAGTGTGTTCGAGAAATCTGGCCCGCCTTTTGGCGGGCATTTTTTTATTTTCGATTGACTTATTTCCACTTCCTGTTCGTATTAATCCCTTCTTTTAAGGTTGCCATGGCTTGAGTGCATCGACTGACACGGTGTGCGGTTGCTGGGCTTTTGTTGCTATTTTGGCTTGCGAGCACACATCCTTGGGCCAGGATACCAAGAGTGTGGACCGCTTCCGCCTAGCAGTCATTTCTCCGCCAGTGTATTCTTCCGCTTTACCAGCGAGGCACCCCAGACGGTCGGCTTTTAGACGTTGGCATTCGCAGAATGTCTGTGCGAGAGCGGATAATGTTATGGGGTATAAGAATATTGCAGATGGGGAAACTATGACCGCCTTGGGAAATTGTGCAGACGGTCCAACGGCTGGCGAGACGCAGCCACTAAAAATATGCCTTTTGGGGTATCGCAGCAATCCACACAGTGGTGGTCAGGGTATCTACCTGCGCTACCTGAGTAAAGCACTGGTAGATGCTGGTCACTCCGTGGATGTTATTTCTGGCCAGCCCTACCCAGAACTCGATGAGCGCGTAAAGCTCATCAAAATGCCAGGGTTGAATCTCTATGAAGTTGAGCGTCCAGCGCGGGCCTTGAAACCTCGCCACCTGCTGTCATGGGCGGATTTTTTTGAATGGTGGGGTAAGCTTACCGGCGGTTTTGCCGAGCCTTATACCTTTGGCCGTCGGGTAAATAAATACCTGCGCAAGCACGGCAAACAATACGACATTGTTCACGATAACCAATCACTGTGTTACGGCTTGCTGGATATCGAGAAAAATGGATTGCCTGTTGTTGCGACAATTCATCACCCCATTACCCGGGATCGCCAACTGGCATTAGATGCCGCCCCCGATTGGCGTTTTCGTTTGCTGGTACGTCGCTGGCATAATTTTTTGAATATGCAGATTAAGGTATCGCGGAAGCTTCGCCATATCGTGACAGTTTCCAAGCAATCTGAGCGGGATATTATCGAGCAGTTTGGCGTAGCTCCCGAGCAGATTCACCTGATTTACAACGGTATTGATACGGAATTATTTAACCCAGGGGCAGAAAATAAGCGCTTGTCTCTGCGAATTATGACCACCGCATCGGCAGATCAGCCCCTCAAAGGTCTGCGCTTTTTATTACAGGCGCTGGCGGAATTGCGCCAGGAATATGAAAACATAGAGTTGTTGGTCGTTGGCAAATTACGCGAAGGTGGCGCCACGGAACGCTTGCTTCACGATCTGGATCTTCAGGATAGGGTTCAGTTTGTCTCCGGTATTTCTAACGAAGAACTGGTCGATAATTACCGCAAGGCTACAGCGGTAGTTTGTCCATCGCTCTACGAAGGATTTGGTTTACCTGCCGGGGAGGCAATGGCATGTGGTGCTCCGGTAGTATCCAGTGACGGGGGTGCTTTGCCTGAGGTGGTTGGGGATGCCGGAATTGTGGTCCCTGCAGGAAATCACGAAGCTTTGGCCAATGCCCTGCGCCAGGTTTTATCCAGCGAAGCGCTGCGAAAAGAACTCAGTGAGAAAGGTCGCCAGCGCATTGAAAATAAATTTTCTTGGACAATCGCTGCAGAGAGTTTGGTGAAATATTACCGGGAAATTCTCGGACATACACTGGCGGAACAACCGAGTAGTCATGAAATAGAAACTCCGAATATGCGCAGTGCGGAGGCGGCTTGATGATTACTGTAGATCCCCAGCACTTAAATCTTCGCCCTGGCCAAAAAGTCCTCGACTTGGGGTGCGGTGAAGGGCGCCATTCCATCCACTTGATGATCACCGATGATGTCGATGTTTACGGCATTGACCTGTGTTTTAATGATGTGCGCACTGCCAGTGAGCGAGCGGAACCTTTCCGCTCTCCCGAGCACTCAAAGGGTCGCTTGCAGTTCGGAGTTGCCAATGGCTTGCAACTACCATTTGCCGATGGGAGTTTTGATGTGGTTATCTGCTCAGAGGTACTTGAGCATATCCCCGATTACAAGTCTGTCCTGGCTGAGATTAACCGGGTATTAAAACCCTCCGGTATTTTTGCCGCGACAGTACCGGCATTTTTTCCCGAGTGGGTGTGCTGGAAACTCAGCGATGAATACCATCAGGTTGAGGGTGGGCATATCCGGATATTCCGCGAGCGCGAGCTGCGAGAGGATATTGAAAGGCTGGGACACCACTATTTTGCCCGGCATAAGGCCCATGCGTTACATGCACCTTACTGGTGGTTAAAGTGTTTGTTTTGGGACAAGCCCGATTCCCGTTTGGTCTCTGCCTATCACCGCCTGTTGGTGTGGGATCTGATGAAGAAACCAGCCTTTACCCGGATTCTCGAAAAACTATTGAACCCGCTGTTGGGAAAAAGTATCGCTCTCTATTTTGTGAAACCTGCCGGGTCGACACAACGAGTGGATGCGGCCCTCTCCCTGCCTGAGGGAGTTGAAGCATGAGTAAAATTTCTGTGCCGGCAAAAGCTTCTGGTCTTTTCCCTGAAGGATTTATCCAGGATAGCGCCGCCTATATTCTCTCCCAGCAGTTCCCCGATGGTTCAATTCCCTGGTTTAAAGGGGGCTATGCCGACCCCTGGGATCATGTTGAGGCCGCTATGGGGCTCGCCATTGCCGGAGAGTTCAGTGCTGCTGAAAACGCTTATTGCTGGTTGGCTGAGATTCAGCTGGAAGACGGCAGCTGGTGGGCCGCTTATAAAGATGGCGATATAGACAACCGGGAGCGCCGTGAAACCAATTTTGTTGCCTATGTGGCAACAGGAATTTGGCAATACTTTCTGGTTAGTAGAGACACACTGTTTTTACAGCGCTATTGGCCGATGGTGGAGCGTGCAATCGAGTTTGTATTGCGCTTGCAAACGGAATTTGGCGAAATTCATTGGGCGGTAGATTCAGAGGGCGCCCCTATGAAAGATGCCCTGATCACCGGTTGTTCTTCCATTTATAAAAGTCTGGAATGCGCAATTAATATTGCCCACCAGCTAGGGGTTGCTCGCCCTCAATGGATACTTGCCCGGGAAGCTTTGGGCGATGCGCTGCGCAATAAACCGGAGCGCTTTGATCGCACCTGGGAAAGCAAGGCGCGCTTTTCAATGGACTGGTTTTATCCCGTATTAACCGGTGCCTTTTCTGGTGAGGCAGCGCAGTTGCGTCTTCAGCAGCGCTGGGATGAGTTTGTCGTGGCTGGTTTGGGATGTCGTTGCGTCAGTGATGAGCCCTGGGTGACGGTGGCTGAATCCTGCGAACTCACTATGTCCCTAATCGCTGCTGGCCAGCGTTCGCGGGCGGAAATTTTGTATCGCGGCTTGCACCGCTGGCAGGATAAAGATGGGGGCTACTGGACCGGTTATGTCTACCGGGATGAGGCCATCTGGCCGGAGGAAAAAACCACCTGGACTGTAGGGGCCATGCTTCTGGCTGCCGATGCGCTCGCCGGATTAACGCCAGCGAGCGAGCTGTTTACATCGGTGCGCCTGCCCCTAAATGCGGCGCAGGATTCCCAGGGTGTCGACAGTTTCGACGAGCTCGAATTGAGCGGAAGCCAGGGCTAGTTTGTAAATATCGTAGGGCGCCTGGCCGCCATCGGCGGGGTCCGGGAAAATGTCGTGGATCGCCAGGTAGCCACCGGGCACGATATGGCGGGACCAGCTGCGATAATCGGTCATGGCCGCTTCCAGGGAGTGGCCGCCGTCAATAAATACGAGACCCAAAGGGGTATTCCAGCAGCGTGCAGCTGTTGCGGAGGGGGCGACGACGGGAACAACCCAGTCATCCAATTCAGCCGCGCGAATATTCGCGCGGAAAGTGCGAAAACTGTCCATTAAATTGGCCTGGCCATCAAACAGTTCGGGATCGTGATACTCCTCTCCGGGCTGGTGCTCTTCAGATCCTCGATGGTGGTCCACGGCGAACAGGACGTTATCGGTCAGCTTACAGGCACTGGCCAGGTAAATTGATGATTTGCCGCAGTAGCTGCCCACTTCAAGACAGGGACCCAGTGGGCTGGCTTCAGCTGCCAGGTGGTAGAGAGCTTCCCCTTCATGGGCGGCGAGGAAACCTTTAATTGCTCGAATATCAATAGGTAGATTTAGGGACATGGGTAAACGCTTGCTATTTTTCGTGGCCGAAACACTAAACTGCCACTAATACAAAAGCAATTGGGTTTTTACTCAGGGCTCCGTAAATCCCATAAAATATAAGTAGAAATTAAAATATGCGTAAGGATCACAGGCCCTATTGGCTCAAGCGACTGCAGCTGCGTTGGCGAAAATGGCGAACAGAGTATTTCCTTCTGCCACAATTCGATGCGGTTGGGGTTGAGCCGGAAGTAATGGATCCGGGTTCTGTCCATGTTTTTGGCGGAAATGTTCGGCTCGGAAATTATCCTCACTTAATCTCCAACAACGAGAAGTGTATTCGCTTTACCACTTTTGGGCACAAGGGGGGAGAGGCATTTATTACTATTGGGGATTTCGTATTGATCTCTCCAGGGGTACGTATTTCTGCGGCTCAATCTATTGAGATTGGCGACGCCTGTATGATCGCAGCCAATGTGTATATTTCCGATTCTGATTGGCATGGGCTCTACAATCGCACGCGGCCCTTCCGTTGTACCTCCCCGGTGCGCCTGGGTAACAATGTTTGGATTGGAGATAGTGCAACCATCTGCAAAGGTGTCACTATCGGTGATAATTCTGTAGTGGGAGCCGGCAGTATCGTCACCAAGGATGTCCCCGCAAATACGGTTGTCGCCGGTAATCCGGCAAAACCCATTAAATCAATTAATCCCAAGCGGCGAATGATTACCCGGGAGGCATTATTTGCCGATGCCTTTCGCCAAGCGCATAATCTGGATGAATTGGATAAGATGATGTTGGGTGGGAACACCTTATTGGGTTGGTTGCGCTCGGTATTCTTTCCCCGCCGTAGCGATTGAATGTGCAAGTATTAATAAAATGAAAAAAAGAAAAAGTATTGTCCTGATTGGAATGCCCGGCGCCGGTAAAAGTACGCTGGGGGTGTTGTTGGCAAAGGAGCTGGCACTGGGGTTTACAGATACTGATGTTCTGATCCAGTCCAGAGAGGGCAAGACTTTGCAGCAAATTATGGCTGAAAGTGACTATCTTAATCTCCGCGCCATTGAAGGGGAGGTATTAGCTGAGGCCACCCTCCCCAGTGATGTTATTGCCACTGGAGGAAGCGCAGTCTATAGCGAAGAGGGTATGGCGAATCTACGCAGTCAGGGTGTGGTAGTGTTTCTTCAGTGTTCAGCGGAGGAATTGCGTCGGCGTATCCATAATTATGAAAGCCGTGGCATTGCGAAGGCGCCCGGGCAGTCTTTTGCGGACTTATTTGAAGAGCGACAGGCCCTTTACCGGCAATATGCAGAAATAACGGTGGATTGTGACAGTAAATCACTGCAGGAAACGCTTGATCATTTACTTAATGCGCTGCGGGAGCTTGCAGAGTAACCGAAATTTTCTCAGTAAGCCCCATGCGTTAAAGCAAGGGGCTTTACTTTTCACACTTTTGGCTTAAAGTGGCAGCTGGGTGGTGTACTTCACCTGCTTGAGGGCAAAGGTGGAGTTGACTGAGGCCACGTTTGGCAGGTGTACCAGAGAGCGCTTCAGTAATTGCTCATAGTGTTCCACACTATCCACTACAACGCGCAGGACATAGTCTTTGTCTCCGCTGGTGGAATAGCACTCGACCACCTCCTGGACATCCTGAACTGCTGATTCAAAGTTGTTCAGGGATTCCTCATCGTGATTGTGGATGGTAACGTAGCAGTATACGGTGACACCCAGATCCAGTTTGCGTGGGTCCAGCAGGGTAACACGGCCACGGATAATGCCTTCGGCTTCCAATCGCTTGATTCTGCGCCAGCAGGGGGTGTGCGAAAGACCGACTTTATCGCCCAGCTCTGCCATGGAGTAATCTGCGTTCTCCTGCAGCGCTCGCAGAATCTTACGGTCAAAATCATCCAGGTCTGTCGAACGCTTCATAAAGACTCCTATCCTATAAAAATTATCTAAATCGAAACTTCTATCACAAATTTACGCATATTTGCGTGAATAAAGCAATGCTCTATTGCGCTTAACGAACTAGTATGACCTGACTAAACCGTTTCGGGATAGGTGCAGTGTGCCCTCAGCCGCTCTGGGACTTTGCGGCAAATATAAAAACAGGCGCATCTAACCACAGAAAACGGACTATTCGGAAGAATAATGACTAATAACTCGAACCGGGTTTCGAGAAGAATAATTAACCGGAAGTAGGTGTATGACTGAAAAAGTAACCAGTCCTCAAAGTACGGCGGATTCCCAAGTAAAAAAACAGGTTTCATTGGACGACCGCTACACCATGCTCAAGGGCCGTGTGCTCCTTTCAGGTATCCAGGCCCTTGTGCGCTTACCCATAGACCAGATGCGAATGGACCGGGATCGCGACCTCAATACCGCGACTTTTATCTCCGGTTATCGGGGGTCGCCCTTAGGTGGCTACGACCTGCAGTTATCCAGGGCGAAAAAACTGCTGGGAGAGTACAACATCCGTTTCCAGCCTGGCGTCAATGAAGAGTTGGCGGCTACGGCAGTTTGGGGTTCCCAGCAGGTGGGCTTGTTCCAGGGTGCAGAAGTGGATGGCGTCTGTGGGATTTGGTATGGCAAGACACCGGGTGTCGACCGCTCCTGCGATGCATTTCGCCATGCCAATGCCGCTGGCTCCTCTCCCAAAGGTGGCGCACTGATCGTTGCCGGCGATGACCACGGCTGTAAGTCATCCTCCTATCCAGGGCAGTCTGAATTTGCCTTTGTGGATATGCATATTCCAGTACTTAACCCCGCCACCGTGCAGGAAGTGTTGGATTATGGTCACTACGGGCTGGAGCTGTCTCGCTTTAGCGGCTGCTGGGTGGCAATGATCACCCTGGCAGAAAATATGGATAGTTCTGCAACCGTGGAAGTGGACCCTGAGCGGGTTAAATTTCACTACCCGGATATTGAGCGTCCCGAGGGCGGCCTGAATATTCGTAAGCAGGACAACCCTCTCGAGCAGGAAGAGCGCCTGTGGCGCTACAAGCGCCCTGCTGCGCTGGCTTTTGCCCGCGCCAATAAACTCAACAAGGTTGTACTGGAAAATCCTGAGGCGAGCCTCGGCATCGTCACCACCGGTAAGGCCCATCTGGACTTGATGCAGGCCTTCGAAGACATGGGTATCGATGAGCAGAAGGCCAAGCAGCTCGGTATCCGAATCCTTAAAGTGGGTATGACTTACCCGTTGGATGTGCCGGGTATCCAGGAGTTTGCCCGTGGCTTGGATACGCTGCTGGTGCTTGAGGAAAAACGCAGTTTGATGGAAGTACAGCTGAAAGAGGAACTGTACAACGTCCACGTGAAGGACCCGAATTTCCCGCGTATTCTCGGTAAAGTGGACGATTGTGATCAGCCGCTGATGCCCGCTTATGGCGAGCTGTCGCCAGCGATTATTGCCCAGGTATTGGGTTTTGTTTTGGGTGAGGACAAGTTGGATGAAGGCGGCAAGCACCGCTTGATGCGTCTCAATGCGCTGGCTGAACGTATTTCCCAGCAGACGGGCTCAAGTGTGTCTCGCTTGCCTATGTTCTGTGCCGGCTGCCCTCACAACCGTTCCACCAAGGTGCCAGAAGGAAGCCGAGCCTTAGCAGGTATTGGTTGTCACTATATGGCCCAGTGGCTCGACCGGGAGACTTATACCTTCACCCAAATGGGTGCCGAAGGGGTCAACTGGGTAGGGCAGGCGCCGTTTACCAGTGAAAAGCATGTCTTTGTAAATCTGGGTGATGGGACCTATTTTCACTCCGGTATTTTGGCGATTCGCGCTTCCGTGGCTGCCAAGGTCAATATCACTTACAAGATCCTGTTTAACGATGCAGTCGCCATGACCGGTGGTCAGCCCCACGATGGTGAGTTGGCTCCGGATATGATCTGTCGCCAAGTCTTGGCGGAAGGGGTTCAGAAAGTTGTCCTGGTGATGGATAACCTGGATAAATACAAGGGTGCACTGTCCTTCCCCAGTGAAGTTGAAATTCATCACCGGGATTACTTGCCCGTTGTAATGGATGAGCTGCGTGAGGTTGAAGGTTGTACCGTTATTATTTACGACCAGACCTGTGCCACCGAACTGCGCCGCAAGCGCAAGCGCGGGCTACAGCCTAAAGCCGAGGGGCGCCCCTTCATTAACGAGCTGGTGTGTGAAGGCTGTGGAGACTGCGTCCAGCAGTCGAGCTGTATCGCTGTTGAGAAAGTGGAAACGGCGCTGGGTGATAAGCGCAGGGTAAACCAAACCGGCTGTAACCAGGATATGTCCTGCGTTAACGGCTTCTGCCCCTCATTTGTTACGGTGAAGGGTGGCAATATTGCCAAGGGCGCCGGGGTGGGTGACGTGTTGCGAACTGAAGCGGCCAAGTTGCCCTCGCCACAGCTTCCGGGCTTACAGCAGCCGTATAACTTCCTGGTTACCGGCGTTGGCGGTACGGGTGTAGTGACTATTGGCGCCTTGTTAGCGATGGCAGCACATATCGAAGACAAGGCGTGCAGTACCCTTGATCAGACGGGATTGGCTCAGAAGGGCGGAGCGGTTTACTCCCATATTCGCTTTGCAGCTGCGCCCGAGGCTTTGCAGGCGGTACGTATTTCTGACGGTCGTGCCGATGCCCTAATGGCCTGCGACTTGATTGCAGCCGGCAATGTGGCAGCTTGTTTGGTTAAACTGGATAAATCGCACAGTCGCGCGGTAGTGAATACCCACTTGAGCCCAACGGCGGCAACGGTTCTCGGGCGTGAGGATGTCCATTCACCGCAAGCGGTATTGGATACGGTGAGTGGCGCGGTTAATGAGCTCAGCTCTGTGGAAGCGCATCGCCTGACCAAAGCAGCTCTGGGTGATACGCTCGCCGCCAACATTTTCATGCTCGGCTACGCCTGGCAGAAAGGGTTGATTCCGCTAACTGAAGCCTCCCTGCAGGAAGCGATCCGCTTAAACGGTGTCGCTGTGGAAGGAAATCTGCAGGGATTTGCTGCAGGGCGGTTGGCGGCAGAAAATCGCAACGCTCTGGACAAACTGTTAACCCACGAGAAAGTTGTGGTAGAGGTACCACAAACTCTTGAGGCGATTGTAGCTCACCGGGTGGAGCACCTCACCGGTTATCAAAATGCAGACCTCGCCGAGCGTTACCGCAGTTTGGTCGATACGGTGAAATCTGCTGAGATTTTAAAAGTGCCCGGGAATGTCCAGTTGGCCGAGGTGGTTGCGCGCAATTACGCAAAATTGCTTGCCTATAAGGATGAGTACGAGGTGGCCCGCCTATACACCGATAGTCGCTTTACCGAATCGCTAAAAGAAAACTTCAGTGGTGGCTTTACCCTGGAGTTCAATTTGGCTCCCCCATTACTGGCGCGCTTCGATAAAGGCTTGGGGCGTCCCCGCAAAATGAAATTTGGCGGTTGGATGTACAAGGCATTTGGTGTTTTGGCGAAGCTGAAATTCTTGCGCGGATCGGCGCTTGATATTTTTGGCTATACAGCAGAGCGAAAAATGGAGAGGGCACTGATTAGCGAATATGAAGAGTTGGTTAAGAAAGTTCTGGGCCAATTAAATTCGCAGAATCACGCTGCTGCAGTTGAGCTACTTCAATATCCGGATATCATCCGGGGCTACGGCCCGGTGAAGGAGGCCAATATTGAGAAAGCGAAAGAACAGCGAAATATCGCATTAAATCGATTTGAAAACCCGGTTCGGGATATAAAACTTTCAGCGGAAGTTGAGGTTTTTGACCCAGCTAAGGCACAGCAAGTAGGTTAATTGCCTGTTTGATAAAGTGGCTTGAGGACTGTCTTGAGTCACTTTATACCCCCCTACCAAACCCCTTGTAATCGTATGGCGAATTGGTTGGTTTTATCTCCAGTAAAATCGTCATCGCCGAGGGTGATGTTCATCATTACCCGGATTTTTGGGTTGAAATAGTAATTGACCCCAAGTGTAAAATTACTGGCTCGTAGCTGGCGAAAATCCCGATTCTCTATAGCGGTATATCTTGCGGCAACTTCCCAGGCACCCTCTGGAGGAGATGGCTTGATAGATTTAAATACTCCGATCTTGGAGTCGTAGGGTTTATGTTGGCCGGTAATTGCCCAGCTTCCCATAATGTACCAGGCATGAACATCCTGCCCGCCAATAAAGCATCCGCTTATGGGATCGCAAAAAAAACTTGGCGGAAGACCGAAGAATTCCTCATAGGTCAATTCAGAGAGGTATATCTTCCCTGTGAAATGACCATACGCATATTCCGCTTGGCCGAATAGAGGGCCGTAAGTCGCAGCTAGCTCGAAACCGGTAGTGTTGACTCTGCCCCCACCATCCCCAAGGAAGAACTCATCGTCACCAAACTCGCCAAAAAAATTATCTGATCCGCCAGGTGTGATTGCTATCAGCTGCTCCGGCCCTCGTCGGCCCGCATAGGCAACTTCAGCAACGATATCGGGACTGTCTTGATTCGCTTTTTCGTAGCTACGGTATACACCCAGGTGAACTGTTGATAAGGCATCGTTAATTGGGGCCCAGGTCAGTCGGGTTGCTGCGCCAAACCCAGAATTTCTGGGGTCACCGGGGTCTCGTAAATTGAATAACGTAAAACCAAATGTATAACAGCACCAATGCGTATGCCAGTCGATACCCTGTTGACGTCCACGTCCAGAATAAATACCTGCAGCGCTGGTAAATGCCCGCTCCATAAGCACTAGGTCATTGGAGCTTGTCAGCTCATTGATTGAGCGGCTGGGTTTAAAATTGCCGATGGTTAGTTTTCCCGTATAGAACTTTGTTGCTAAGTAGACATCCCTCAACCCTCCAGCTCCATCATCAGCAAAGTCTCTTTCAAGCTTATAGTTCCACTTCCATAGATTGCCTTTCATTGTCAATCTAACCCGACGGAAGTCGGTTGTATTGACCGGATCTTCTAGGTCTTTGTCAAAAATGTATGTATCGAAGTGAATCCTTCCGCCGAGTTGTGCGGAGAAATCCCCATCGTCAGAGACAATTTTCAGTCCGCCTTTTGTCTCGGCTTCATCAGCAATAGCTGGGAAGCTAAATAAAAGAATTGATATGGCACAGTATGCTCCCCAGCATTTCATCGGACGCCTCTAGTTGAGAGTTGTCATTGGTCACGGGAAAAGTGCTATTCGAGTTTAGCAATAGAAAAGACTTTGGACGGGGAGGGGGGATGGGACGGCGCAGAAAATCTGCGCCGAGGGTTACTGGACAGTTGATTAAAGGCGTTCTAATTTGTAACCAGTGTCGCCTAGAAACTCGATAACACTGCGTTCGCCCACCAAGTGGCCAGCGCCGACAATGACAAACAGAGACTGGTAGTTTGGCCCCTTAAGGGCAATTTTCTCAGCCATCCTTTCATTGCGATTAAAAAAAAGTGTGTCATAGAGCGGCTTATATTCAGGGTTTTCAGTTAGGCCGTCGAGGATAATAAGGCGATTCAAAGCTTCTTCATCTCCTCGCTTCCATGCGCTGGTAAGTTTGGGTAAAAAGGTTGAAATATCCCCAATTTGCTCAAGGGTTTGCTGGAAGAGGAGCGCAGGGTTGTCCAGGTCATTTAACATCTTGAATTGTTGCAAGACACCTTCCAACTCCAGAACGGATTTCCCATCCTTTTTTGCTTTTTGTAAAAAGTGCCGATCAATGCCTAGTTCTGGATTGAGGCCGTGGGCTTGCATCTCAATCATGCTCATAGAGATCATGGCTATGGCGGGACGCTGCCGGATAAACATAGCCTCGGGCATACTACGCTTGTGCATCCACGACTTTAGTTGGCTGTATATCGCGGGTGGAAGTTCGTCTTTTAAAGTTCGCTCACCTTGGTAGATAGACTCCATCATGATTCGCTGCTGTAACAGGCTGTCGCCTTCTGCAGCGAGAATGTCAGCCTCGACGGCAATAGCATCACTATTGGAGTAGGCCTGTTCAATTTTTGATCTTAGAGGGTAGAAGTCCTCAGTTGCCAAGTGAACCGAGCCTAATAAGTAAACGGTTTTATTATCTTTAGTTGCTTTCCAGAAGATGCCTTTATCACTCTCAGCGGCTGAAGCTCCTATTGTTAGTAGAAGCAGTGTAAAGGCGAGAAAGTAACTTATTTGTCGCTGAAGCATTGTCGGGTCCCTGAGTAATTTGCCTTTGCAAATACTATCACTAACACCTTCAGGTGCCAGAGGGGCTTTTAGGCATCAAGTCACTGACTTGTAAATTAGTGATGATTTACTGGGAAATTATCCTATAGGAAGTCAAAATAGACCTTTTGGTCTGTTTCACGGAAGTCAAATTGAAAGTTGTACAGTTTTTGCCCAGCCTAGAGCCTGGGATCACAGCAACTCTTGCGCTTGAGTTTGCAAATGAACTGGTCAAAAAAGGCCACGAGTCCCTGGTGATTTCTACTGATGGACCATTGGAGGCGCGGTTTCGTTTGCACGGTAGTGACTTTATCAGCTTTCCAAAAATCAGTGAGTCAATCTGGTCTTTGCGGCACAAATCCCGCCTGCGTAAGATTCTCGCAGGATTGCAACCGGATATTGTCCATACCTATGGTCGCTCAACGGCCTTCCTTGCATGGCATGCCTTGAAGAGTGAGTCAGTCGCAACTCGTCCTAAGCTGGTGCCTCTGGTGGATCAATATTTTTCCAATAGCTACTTCAACAAAGGTTTATTGGCAGGAGATGGAGTTATTGCAACTTCGTATGGGATTGCGAAATACCTGAAAAATGCTTCTATCAAATTTTCAGAAAATCCGATAGAAGTTATTTATCGTGGCATTAATGTCCGAGAGTTTGATCGTGAAAAACCTGTAGCGAGCCAGTGGCAATTAAAGCTTCTAAATAGTTACCCTCAGCTGGAAGGGAAAAACTGGTGGTTAATGCCTAGCGAAATCTCTGCAAATGGCGGGCAGGAAGAATTTCTACATATGTTGGCTCAGGCTGCGGTACAAAGAGATGATGTTCACGGAGTGGTTGTAGGAGCTTTAGTCGAAAATGATTTGCGCTATCTGAAAAAGCTGGAAGGGCTCGCGCAAGGCTTAGGTCTTGGGGGTAGAGTTACTTTCTTGGGGGAGCGCCAGGATATGCGTGAGTTGTACGCAACGTCCCAGTTAGTTTTTCATCTTGCGAGTGAAAAGAATGAGAGTGCAAAATATTCTAGGGAGGCGCTGGCGATGGGACGTCCTGTAATCGCTTACTCTGATGGTTGTACAGGGGAAGTTTTAGAGAAATACTTTCCTGATGGCTTAGTGCAACGAGGCAATATGAAGTCTTTGATAGAAAAAAGTTTGGGGTTAGTGAATAGGCCAAATAGCTTGAATCCTGAAGAGTTCAGCTATTCTGCTTCAGCTGAAAAAGCCATAGTTTTCTTTCAGAAGCTATTAAATTAAATTGCGCGCGTAAAAATTCTCAGAAGATATGTAAAATGCTAATTGACTAAGTTGCTAAAAGCTCAGGTGCCCATTTAAAGAAGCAAAATCAAAGCCAGGATTGGGTGTGTTAGTTCTGGCATTTGAAAAATGGCTGTATCGTAAAGATAGGATGTGGCCCCTGGGGAAACGATAGCCAAGTGCAAAATGCAGAGCAAAATTGAGCTTAGTACTTAGCCCAATATCACCAAAATCTTTTTGACTCAAATAGGATGCGCCCGCTCCAGCTTCGGCAAATCCTCCCTGTAGTTGACTGCGAGGATACCAGCGCAAAATAGGTTTAATTTCGAAAATATTTTGCTGCTGTTTCTCACTTTGATGCTCAATTCGCATATGGGAGTAACTGCCTTGCCCCCACCATTGAAGTGAATTATTGCCGAGACTAAATGAAAGCAGTAAATGGGAGTAGCTAAATCCAGCCATTTCTGAGGCTGAGATAGAGCGATACTGCATCAACTCATTCCCAAGTCCTTTACCTGCACTTGCAATGAATTCGGATTCTGCATGGGTGGGCGGAGTAAGGAAGAGTCCGCCGGCAAAAAAATAGGCACAGTATTTAAAAACACTGCACTTATCGTTAAAAACCACTGGTTTACGCATAGCTTCGCGGTACTAACTGATAGAGCTGTTTTAAAGACTAGTGGGAAAGGCTTCGATGGCAAGCTCTCCAAAGAGGCTTGCCATCGACTTCTTCCTTTTCTAGCGCCACTGCCGCTTCAGTTGTCGAAGTGCGTCAGAATGCAGTTGTCTCGCGCGCTCCTGGCTAAGCCCCAATTGCTCCCCAATAACTCGAAAAGAGCAGTCCTTGTCAGAAATTAATCCATACCTCAAGTTGAGGACTGTCCTTTGTCGTGCAGGGAGGCGGGCAACAGCTTCACGGAGACGTTGAGCTAGCTCTTGGTTGGTTACAAGCTCATCCGTATTGTAAAGCTCATCAGCAGGTGCGTAGTCCAGTCTGGTGCTGCTCTGGTCATCTGCAACCGGGTCATCGAGAGACCCTGTTGGTCCTGGGAGTTTTAATAAGCTTTGGATTCTCTCAATATCTAGTCCTGTGTGGCGGGCTAGATTGTCATCGGATGCAGGTTGTCCCTGAGCGCGGACTTCACCAATAGCTCTGTAAATCGCTCTTAAATCATCCTGGACATTGGCTGGTTGTCGGACAAGATCTTCGTTGCGTCTTAAGGCTAACTGAATCTCTTGCTGGATCCACCAGTAGGCATAGGTGGAAAAGCGGTATCCCATTTGCGGCTTGAACCGCTCAATAGCTTTCATTAATCCAACATTGCCTTCTTGAATTAAATCGATAAAGGGAACTGATGGATTGCGAAAGCGTTTTGCAATGGCAATAACTAGGCGCAGATTGCATTGGATTAGTTTTTTCCGCTGTTTTTGAAAACGCTGTAATAGCCCGTTCAGTTTGCTGCGGCCGCGCCTGTCCAAGTACTCGCTGGCGAGAAGGATTTCGGTGTGGGCAATTATCAATCCGTGATCATAGGCTCCTGTGCTTCCTCGTTGCTCGACTCCCTCGCTACGCAGTTGGACCAATTGGGTGCCACTTTCCTGGAGGTTGGAAATGAGCTTTTCTTCCAGGTCGCGTAATAGACAGGTGGTACTGTGCTCTTCCTCCGGAGTTAATAGCTCAAGCCTGTAGAGGTGCTTGAGATAGCTTTGCATTGGGGTGGTGCCGCTCTCGGAGAGGGTATCACCCGCTGCATGAATCTCTTCCGCGTCAGGGTCTCGCTCGACTTGAGGGTCGGGCTCGCTGGCACCCTGGCAGGAGTCAGAGAGTGGTTCGCCTGTATCCTTCAGCCATTCTTCATCCCTTGAGTAAAAATGTTCTCGGGACAAGTGCTTAAACCTTCTGTTGGCTGTGTGAACGATATTTGCTGATCGGTCTCTCAAAATTTCGATTGACGTCTATTTCTACTCACTATAGATGTGTCAGCAAACTTTAGGAGAGAAAAATGGGACTTGTAGGTTTTCTTTATCTGAAGAGGAGGGGCAGCTTTATGTACCCTTGAATAGAGCCGGGCATTTCGGCCACCGCGTCTTCCTTTCTTGGGTGTTATTTTCGGTAATAGGACCAATTTGTTATAACAAGCTGGGCGCTTATTTTTTACTCAGCTCGGCTATATTCCTCAGTCTCTTTCGTTAATATTGCTACGAAAAAGGGCGAGTGGAGGGAGTAGAAAATATATCGAAGCGGATGACAACCATGGCTTTCATAGTGTATTTGCTGCCTGTAATTGAGAGATGTCATCTAACTTTTGCCTCAAGAGACTTGTCTGAACAAATAGAATTGTCGATAGGTTCACACTTTTTTGGTTGTCAGCATGAAAGAATTTGAAGAACCGCACTCGCTGGCAGTCCATTAAGAGGGAGGCTGGAGTACGGCTCATTAAGCAAAGTCATTTGTAGTGGTAATTGCTTGATGGAGGAGGATATTTAAAGGGTAGACAAATAACCCTATCGAGTAGTGATCATTAATAAAATTAGGTTATCCAGGGGGCAGAAAAATGAAGGGATTGCTAGCACCTACAGCACTATTCGCTGTTGTAATTGGGTGTGTGTCTTTTGAGGGAGTAAATCTCACGGTGTCTGATCGATCTGTGGCCTTGGCTGGGGTTGTTACTCTTAGTGAGCGTGATGACCAGTCTGTTGATTACAGTCAATATTCGGGAGATGCTCAAGATATAGAGCTGTTTGATGACTCCAGCATGCTGGAATTTGAAGGTGATGTATTTGCCGATGCTCCAGAGCATATGCCCCCAGCGGGAGAGGGCTCAGGTGCTAAGGAAGGTGATAACAAAGGCTTTGGTGAATAGCTGTTATGGACAAGCCTCGAGCTTGAGACTCTGATTCTTGTCCATAGGCCAAGCTTTCTATTTCTTCTGGGCGCTAAAATGCTTCCCACTAACTCCGTTACTGTCTCTGCCCATTAAATAGAGATAGGTGGGCATAATATCTTCTGCAGAGGTTACCGACTGAGGGTTTTCTGCTGGGTAGGCAGTTGCTCGCATTGATGTACGGGTTGCCCCTGGATTTAGGGAGTTGACCCGGGTATTGGAAACCCCTTCCAGTTCATCGGCGAGTACCTGCATCAGTCCTTCAGTGGCAAACTTCGATACTGAATAGGCCCCCCAGTAGGCTCTCCCTTTAACCCCAACGCTGGAGCTTGTAAAGACAACAGAGCCTGCTTCTGATTCCTCTAGCAGGGGCAGCATTGCCTTTGTTAGTCCAAACGCTGCATTAACATTCACCTGCATTACTTGTTGCCAAGTGTTGAAATTGTAATTGCCGATAGGGGTGCGTTGCCCGAGTAGGCCGGCATTGTGCAGGAGTCCATCCAGGCGACCAAACTCGTTGCGAATAGCTTCTGCGAGGCTCTCGAAATCCTCTATTTTTGCCGCACCCAGGTCCATGGGGAAAATAGCCGGCTGTGGCCCACCGGCAGCCTCGATTTCGTCATAGACAGCTTCTAACTTGGGAGTTGTACGGCCTAGCAAAATTACCGTCGCCCCGTGAGCAGCAAAAGTCTTTGCTGCAGTTTTACCTATGCCGTCTCCGGCACCGGTGATAAGAATAATCTTGCTCTTTAATAGGTCGGAGGGCGCTTGATAGTCGCCAACAAAGTCTGACATGAAATATCCCGATACTGTCACCGGGCTTGGGTGCCCGGTATTACTTCAAGTTTCAAAAATAGTGTTGTTCTAGAAGGGGCCAAATTTCATTGGCGGAATTTACCAGGTGGTCTGCCCCCCAATTGGCGGGGTTGTCTGTAGAGTCAATATAACCATACCCGCAAGCGATAGTTGGCATACCAGCCTTTTGGCCGGCGATGATATCGCGCTTGTGGTCGCCGATATAAATTGCTTCAGCGGGAGCGCAGCCAATCTGGCTGCAGGCTAAAAATAGGGGCTCGGGGTCCGGCTTGGATTTGCTGACGTGGTCAGGGCAAACAATTGCAGAGGCTGGCGGTAGATGGGTAAAGGCTTCCATTAGAGGAGTGGTGTAGGCCTCCGGTTTATTGGTGACAATCCCCCAGGGAAGGTTTTTTTCAACCAGGTTGTCGAGCAGGTTGTCGATACCGGGGAAAGTGGTTGTCTTCTCTGCAAGATGTGCCAAGTAGAGGTCCAGCAACCTTTGCAGTAATCCTGGGAAGGCGGGGTCACCTTCTTCTTTGTTAAACCCCAATGTGACCAGCGCCCTGGAACCATTGGATACAGTTCCCCGGATCGTCTCGTCAGGCAGTGGAGGTAACTGTTCCTGTTGGCGCAGTTGATTTAATACAACAATAAAATCTGGCGCTGTATCAAGCAGGGTACCATCCAGGTCAAATAAAACGGCTTTCATTTTGCAGTTCACTTATTCTGGTTTGCTGGCATACATCAAATAATTGACGTCGACATCCCGGGGGTTCAATTTGTAGCTGCGGGTAACCGGGTTATAAGTCATACCGGTTATATCGTGCGATTCCAGGGACTCATCGCGCAGCCAGGCGCCCATTTCTGAGGGGCGGATAAACTTACTGTATTCATGAGTGCCCTTGGGCAGTAAGCGTAGGACATATTCTGCTCCGACTACGGCAAACAGCCACCCTTTAGGGGTGCGGTTGATCGTAGAGAAAAATAGCTTGCCGCCAGGTTTTGCAAGTTTTGCGCAGGCGCGAATGACAGAAGAGGGGTCTGGTACATGCTCAAGCATCTCCAGGCAGGTGACAATATCAAAGCTCTCGGGCGCTTCTTCTGCCAGTTCCTCTACTGCCACTTTGCGATAATTGACGCTGACGCCACTTTCGAGGGCGTGGAGTTTGGCGACATTGAGTGGGGCTTCCCCTAGATCGATACCAGTAACATCTGCTCCTCTCTGTGCCATGGCTTCAGCCAGGATACCGCCACCGCAGCCCACATCGAGGAGCTTCTTGCCGGCAACCGGAGCATACCCGTCAATGTAATTTGCACGCAGTGGATTGATTTCGTGTAGTGGTTTGAACTCGCCTTCCTTGTCCCACCAGCGGCTGGCAAGTTGCTCAAATTTGGCGATTTCTGAGGGATCTACATTGCTCATGAACTTCTCTGCAAACTCCGTCGCTCGTAACCGGCATTTTTCAGTGATTGGGCCGGAATCAGTTATCTAGCGTAAATTTCCGCTGATTCTATCACGCCATATTTGCGCCCGCTGGATAACCTCAGTTTCGTTTAAGGTTTGTAGCTGGCGCTCCTTTAAAAGTTGTCGCCCTGCAACCCAGACATCACTGACATTGTGTCCTCCGTTGGTATAAATCAACTGGGACACTGGGTCATGCAAAGGCTGCTGTTCTAGACCGCCGAGATTGATAGCAGCAATGTCTGCGCTTTTGCCTACTTCCAGGCTTCCGGTTATATCTTCAATTCCCAGTGCTTTGGCTCCGTTGATGGTCGCCATGCTCAGTGTCTGATGCGCGGGTAGGGCTGTTGCGTTCCCGCTAACAGCTTTTGCCAGTAGTGCGGCTGTGTTGGCTTCGGAGAACAAGTCTTGGGTGTTATTGCTCGCAGCGCCATCGGTGCCAAGGGATACGTTGATACCGGCTTCCAGCATGTCATAGGTCGGGCAAAAGCCTGAGGCGAGCTTGAGATTGGATGATGGGCAGTGAGAAACATGGGCGCCACTTGAACTCACTAGCTCAATGTCTCGTTCATTAGTGGCCACCATATGTACACAAAGTGTCTGCGGCCCCAGCAGCCCAAGGCGGAATAGCCGTTCGGTGGGCCGCTCTCCATTAGCGTTCAGGGCGCTTTCAACTTCAGCGTGGGTCTCGTGGAGGTGCATTTGCATGGGGATCTGCGCTTCGGCAGAGCAGACTGCAATTTTCTCCAGTGTTTTATCCCCCACGGTGTAGGGGGCGTGGGGTGCAAATACCACCTCAATTCGATCGTGCGTACGATAATCATCGCGTAACGCCAATCCTTTGTGCAGGGCCTCGTCGCTATTGCGGCTCCAGGGGGTTGGGGCATCCAGCACGGGGAAGGCGATATGGGCTCTGATTCCGCTTTCCCGCGCAGCAATGGCGACGGCTTCCGGGAAGAAGTACTGATCAGAAAAAGTAGTAGTACCAGAGCGCAGCATCTCGGCAATCGCTTGCCGGCTGCCGTCAGCTACAAATTGCGGACCCACCCAGCGTTGCTCTGTCGGCCAGATGTGCTGCTCCAGCCACTCTTTAAGGGGGCGGTCATCAGCGTAGCCGCGCAATAGCGTCATGGGCGCATGGTTGTGAGTATTAATTAACCCTGGAATTAGTGCGTGTTGCCCCAGGTCAACTTCATCTGTTGCCCTAAAGCGAATTGAGGCCTCAGCTGTGGGTACCAGAGCAGAGATTTTGCCCTTTTCTATTGCGAGTGAACAATTTTCATACACTTTTTTCTCGGGTACGACGGGTATGATCCAGCGTGCGTGGATCAGGGTATCGACAGCTTGTTGCATGAGGAGTTATCTGGTGGCTGCTGTGGGGGTGTTTTACTGTAGCCGCAGTCAATGGGGGCGACAACTGTGGTTTGTGCCGCAGTTGGATATCTCCGAGTCCTGCAGCTCCAAACATCTCAAACTATGGTAGAATCGCCCGCTTATCCCGGGCACAGTACGTACGCCCGCGCTATAAAAGGAACGCCGTAAGCCATGGGCGAATTAGCCAAAGAAATCTCTCCGATTAATATCGAAGAAGAACTCAAGCAGTCTTATCTCGACTATGCCATGAGCGTGATTGTCGGGCGCGCACTGCCGGATGTACGCGATGGCCTCAAGCCGGTACACCGCCGCGTGCTCTACGCGATGAGCGAGCTTAAAAACGACTGGAATAAACCTTACAAGAAATCAGCGCGTGTCGTTGGTGATGTAATCGGTAAATATCACCCGCACGGAGACACTGCGGTCTACGACACTATTGTGCGTATGGCGCAGCCGTTTTCTATGCGTTACACCTTGGTAGATGGCCAGGGTAACTTCGGTTCTATCGATGGTGACAGTCCAGCTGCCATGCGATACACCGAAATTCGTATGGATAAGTTGGCCCACGAGCTGCTGTCCGACCTCGATAAAGAAACTGTTAATTTTGTCGATAACTACGATGGCTCCGAGCAAATGCCGGAGGTATTGCCTTCGCGTGTGCCGAACCTCTTGGTCAATGGTTCCTCCGGTATTGCGGTGGGCATGGCCACCAATATCCCTCCCCATAACCTGGGTGAGGTGATCAAGGCTTGTCTGGCTCTGATCAATAATTCCGAGTTGACCGTCGACGACCTGATGGAGTACACCCCCGGGCCGGACTTCCCCACCGGCGCCATCATCAATGGCCGCGCCGGTATTCTCCTTGCCTACCGCACTGGCCGTGGCCGCATTTATGTGCGTGCCAAAGCAGATGTGATCCGCGATGACAAGACCAATCGCGAAACCATCATCATTACTGAGATCCCCTTCCAGTTGAATAAAGCGCGCTTGATCGAGCGTATTGCTGAGCTGGTGAAAGAGAAAAAGATCGAGGGTATCTCTGAGCTGCGCGACGAGTCCGACAAAGACGGCTTGCGCGTAGTGATTGAGCTTAAGCGGGGAGAGCTGGGTGATGTGGTTCTGAATAACCTCTATTCCCAGACCCAGCTGGAAAGCGTCTTCGGCATCAATATGGTGGCCCTGGTTGATGGCCAGCCCAAGGTATTGAATCTCAAAGAACTGCTCGAGCACTTTATTCGCCACCGCCAGGAAGTCGTTACCCGTCGTACGGTCTACCTGTTGCGCAAAGCCCGCGAGCGCGGTCATATTCTGGAAGGTCTGGCGATTGCCATCGCCAATATCGATCCGGTAATCGAACTGATCAAATCTTCCGCCACACCGGCAGATGCCCGCGAGGCGTTGCTGGCTAAAGGCTGGCCTGTGGGCAATGTACAGCAGTTCCTGGAGCGGGCTGGTGCTGATGCCTGCCGTCCAGATGATCTGCCGCAAGAATTTGGTTTGCGCGACGACTCTTACTACTTGTCCCCGGCCCAGGCTCAGGCAATTCTCGAATTGCGCCTGCACCGCCTGACGGGCATGGAGCACGACAAGCTGCTGGCAGAATACCAGGATCGACTGGAGCAGATTGCAGAATATCTGCATATCCTCGGTAGCTTCGAGCGTCTGATGGAAGTGATCCGCGAAGAGTTAGAGCAGCTGTCAAAGGATTTTAACGATGAGCGTCGTACCGATATCGTTGCGTCTCGCCAGGATCTGACCGTTGAAGACCTGATTACCCCGGAAGACAAGGTAGTAACTATCTCTCACGGTGGTTACGCCAAGAGCCAGCCTCTGACCGATTACCAGGCCCAGCGCCGTGGTGGTATGGGTAAATCCGCGACCCAGGTAAAAGACGAGGACTTCGTCGAGCATCTATTGATCGCCAACTCCCATGACACCCTTCTGTGCTTCTCCAATAAGGGCAAGGTGTACTGGCTGAAAGTCTACGAAGTGCCCACCGCTGGCCGAGCCTCCCGTGGTCGCCCAATGGTTAATATGCTGCCCCTGGAAGAGGGTGAGCGTATCAGTAGCATGATGCCGGTGTCTGAGTACGACGAAAATCACTTTATCTTCTTCACCACTGCCAATGGCACCGTGAAGAAAACCCCCCTCACCGCTTTTGCCCGCCCCCGCAGTGTTGGTTTGCGTGCAATTGAGCTGGAGGAGGGCGATCGCCTGGTAGCCACTGCGATTACCGATGGTGAGCGCGATGTAGCGCTGTTTACCAGCGCCGGTAAGGCAGCGCGCTTCTCCGAGTCCAATGTGCGCTCTATGGGCCGTGTTTCCCGTGGTGTTCGCGGTATTCGTATGCAGGAAGGTCAGCAGGTTATCGCTATGGTTATCCCTGAAGAGGGTGGCTCTGTGATGATGGCTACTGAGAATGGTTACGGTAAGCGCACAGCTATCAGCGAATTCCCCACCAAGGGACGCGGTACCCAGGGTGTTATTGCGATCGCGGAAAGTGAACGTAACGGTGCTTTGGTTGGGGCCTGTCAGGTGCACCCAGGTGAGGAGATGATGTTGATCTCCGATCAGGGCACTTTGGTGCGTACCCGTGTTGATGAAGTCTCTGTACTTGGGCGCAACACGCAGGGGGTGCGAGTGATTCGCCTGAAGACTGGCGAGAAGCTGGTTGGTCTCGGTCGCATTGAAGAGACCGAAGATGACGGTGAAGAAAACGGTGGGGAAGAGTGACCCACCGCTCCAGACCACTAAGAAAGGCTGCGTTTATCGCGGCCTTTCTTGCCTTTGGCTCCCACGAAAAACGCTAAAGGCGCGATATCTATCCCCCTGAATGGCAATTTGTGCGTAGACACATCTAGTTGTATTTGAAACCTTTTTTGTATTGTGGAAATCAGCTCATGAGGAAGTTCAATTTCTGTGCAGGCCCTGCCGCTTTACCGCAGCCCGTACTGGAGCGGGCGCAAAGGGAGTTGCTCGATTGGCAAGGGCTCGGTTGCTCTGTAATGGAGGTCAGCCACCGCTCTCCAGAGTTTGTTGAGGTAGCTGAGCGGGCCGAACAGGACCTCCGCGATCTGCTCAGTGTGCCGAGCAACTACAAAGTGTTGTTTCTTCAGGGCGGGGCAACTGGGCAATTCAGTGCCGTGCCCTGGAATCTTCTCGGTGCCGGCTCATCCAAAGCTGAATTTATACACTCCGGTAGTTGGGCGGCCAAAGCGATTAAAGAAGCTCGCCGCTACGGTGAGGTAAATGTGGTTGCATCCAGTGAGGATCGCAACTTCAGCTATGCACCTGCGGCAGACAGCTGGCAGTCGAGTGGTGATGCGGCTTATTTCCACTATACCCCCAACGAGACGATTGGCGGTGTTGAGTTTGGCTATGTGCCGGAAGTGGAGTGCCCGCTAGTGGCGGATATGTCCTCAACTATTTTGTCTCAACCGATTGAGGTGGAAAAGTTCGGCGTTATCTATGCCGGCGCGCAGAAAAACATTGGCCCCTCAGGTATCGCTGTAGCCTTGATTCGGGATGATTTACTCGATCGCTCACTGGAAAATATTCCTCGCAGTTTGAGCTGGAAGGTGGCTGCAGAAGCGGGCTCTATGGATAACACGCCACCTACTTTCGCTTGGTACTTGTCTGGTCTTGTCTTCCAGTGGTTGAAAGGTCAGGGGGGTGTTGATGCGATGGCTAAGCAGGCCGATGCTAAATCCAAAATGCTGTACGACTTCCTCGACAGCAGTGACTTTTTCTCCAGTCCGGTTGAGGAGGGAAGTCGCTCCCGCATGAATGTGCCCTTTGTGTTGGCTGACGACCGCCTGGATAAGCAGTTTTTGATTGAGTCAGAAGGAGCGGGTTTGTTGAGCTTAAAGGGGCACCGCTCTGTGGGTGGTATGCGCGCGTCGCTATATAACGCCGTTCCCATGGAGGCAGTGGAAGCGCTTGTAGCATTTATGGCGGATTTTGAAGCGCGCAAGGCTTAGGTGGTTAATTCAATCTTGATGATTTCTAGAGAAAGTAGATAAACGAATGGCAGAGGAAACTGTGAGTGGTGACCAGCGACTGCTGGAGCTGCGCAATCAGATCGACAGTATTGATGGAGAGATTGCTCGCTTAATTAGTGAGCGGGCTCGCTGCGCCCTGGAGGTTGCAGAGGTTAAGAAAGCTACTGGCGAGGATGCTCTCTATTATCGGCCGGAGCGTGAAGCACAAGTGCTGCGCAAGGCTATGGAGCGCAATAATGGTCCGCTGACTGATGAAGAAATGGCGCGACTGTTTCGCGAAATTATGTCGGCCTGCCTGGCCTTGGAAGAGCCCGTCAAGGTGGCCTACCTGGGCCCTGAGGGTACCTTTACCCAGCAGGCGGCATTAAAGCACTTCGGCAACTCTGCCCAGAGCCGGCCGCTGGCGGCAATTGATGAAGTTTTCCGTGAGGTAGAAGCAGGTGCCGTCAGTTACGGTGTAGTGCCGGTAGAAAACTCTACCGAAGGGGTGATCAATCACACCCTGGATAACTTTATGCACTCTAACCTGAGTATCTGCGGTGAGGTGGAGCTGCGTATCCATCATCACTTGATGATCTCAGATGTAACGCGCCCAGAGTCAATCACTCGTATTTATTCCCATGCGCAGAGCTTAGCGCAGTGCCGCAAATGGCTTGATGCTCATTATCCCAATGTGGAGCGTGTTGCAGTTGCCAGCAATGCGGATGCGGCCAAGCGCGTTAAGGGTGAGTGGAATGCTGCGGCGATAGCTGGCGATATGGCAGCGGAACTCTACGGGTTGAAGGTGCTGTCGGAGAAAATAGAAGATCGCCCGGATAATTCCACCCGCTTCTTGATTATTGGTACCCAGCAAGTGCCTGCGAGTGGGGATGATAAGACCTCATTGATGGTATCAATGCGCAATGAGCCAGGTGCTCTGCACGATCTCCTGGAGCCGTTTCGTCGCTACAGTGTCGATTTGACTCGGGTAGAGACCCGGCCATCGCAGTCTGGCAATTGGACCTATGTGTTCTTTATCGATTTTAGCGGCCACCGCGATACCCAGGGAATTGCCGAGGCATTAAAAGAAGTCGGTGGCTGCGCTTCAGACTTGAAAGTGCTGGGCTCCTACCCTCGCGGAGTGCTGTGATGGCAGAGGCTCAAATTGGCCGACTGCTGGTTGTTGGGATCGGTTTAATTGGGGGGAGTTTTGCCCTTGCACTGAAAGCTGCGAGGGCTTGCCGAGAGGTTATCGGGGTCGCTCTGGAAGAGAGTGTCTGCGATGAAGCCAGGGCGCTCGGTATTGTTGATCGGGCCAGCACCAGTCTCGAGCTGGTATTGCCGCAGCTGGAGCCGGGCGATTTGGTGTTTGTGGCTGTGCCGACACTGGCGATTGAGCCTGTATTCGCGCAGCTGAAAGAACACCTGCCGGCGGGAGTCACTGTGACAGATGGCGCCAGCGTAAAAGGTAGCGTGGTGGCAGCGGCAGAAAAAGTGTGGGGGAGTGCTCCAGATTTTCTGGTGCCAGGGCACCCAATCGCTGGTTCTGAAAAAAGTGGTGTTACCGCGGCGAGAGATGACCTCTATAGGGATCACCGCATTATCCTGACGCCGCTTGCGAATACAGGGGCTGCTCATTTGCATCTCGTGGAGCGAGCATGGCAGGCCGTGGGAGCTGAGCCCCTGACAATGTCAGTGGAGGAGCACGACGAGGTTCTGGCCGCTACGAGCCATCTTCCTCATGTCATCGCTTTTAGCCTTGTGGACACTTTGGCCCACGATGCGGAAAACGAAAATATCTTCCGCTATGCGGCGGGAGGCTTCCGTGATTTTACTCGTATCGCTTCCAGTGACCCGGTTATGTGGCGAGATATTATGCTCGCCAATCGAGATGCCATCTTAAAGGCTATCGACCTATACAGCCTCAACCTTTCTTCCCTGCGCGACGCTATTGCCTCCGGTGATAGCGCTGCCCTGATGGGGGTTTTTACCCGCGCCAAAGCGGCGCGGGATCACTTCACCAAAATGTTGGCAAAACAAGCGTATTCGGAACCTATGCAAGAACAAGAGATTACTTTTATCGTGCAGCCGGGCGAGGCTGTAAATGGCAAGCTCAGGGTGCCGGGGGACAAGTCCATGTCGCACCGCTCAATTATGCTGGGCTCCCTGGCCGAGGGAGTTACAGAAGTTGAGGGCTTCCTGGAGGGTGAGGATGCACTGGCAACCCTGCAGGCTTTCCGCGATATGGGGGTCGTGATTGAGGGGCCGGACAATGGTCGGGTTGTAATTCATGGCGTGGGTCTTAATGGCTTGCAGGCACCGCCCGGACCGCTATATCTCGGTAACTCCGGGACCTCCATGCGCCTGTTGGCTGGATTGCTTGCCGGGCAGGATTTCGACGTAACACTCACTGGCGATGAGTCCCTGTCAAAGCGCCCGATGAATCGCGTGGCTAACCCCCTGCGTGAGATGGGTGCAAATATTGAGACTGGCCCGGAAGGTCGTCCGCCGCTTTTGATTAAGGGTGGTAGTGCGTTGAAAGGGATTGATTACCCGCTGCCGATGGCCAGTGCCCAGGTGAAATCAGCGGTATTACTGGCTGGGCTCTATAGTGAGGGTCAAACGTCTACCGTTGAGCCGGCGCCCACTAGAGATCATACCGAGCGCATGTTGCAGGGCTTTGGTTATAAGGTGGAGCGGGATGGGGCTCAGGCTAAACTGGCGGGCGGCGGCTCACTGAAATCCTGTCGCATCGATGTGCCTGCCGATATTTCTTCAGCCGCATTCTTTATGGTTGCTGCCGCTATTTCTCCCGGTTCCGATGTTGTGCTGGAGCATGTGGGGATCAATCCGACCCGCGATGGGGTTATCAATATCCTCCGTGCAATGGGCGGTAATGTCGAATTGCTGAATATGCGTGAAGTGGGCGGTGAGCCGGTGGCGGATATTCGCGTTCGCTATGCGCCCTTGAAGGGAATTCGTATCCCTGAGGATCAGGTACCCCTGGCGATTGATGAGTTTCCCGCATTGTTTGTTGCGGCAGCTTGTGCAGAAGGTGAGACCGTCCTGACTGGTGCGGAGGAGTTACGGGTCAAGGAAAGTGACCGGATTCAGGCGATGGCAAATGGCTTGATTGCACTTGGGGTAAAAGCTGAGCCAACACCGGACGGTATCGTGATCCAGGGCTGCAAAGAGGGTGCGGTATTTGCTGGAGGCACCGTCGATAGCTTAGGGGATCACCGCATTGCTATGGCGTTTGCAGTGTCATCGCTGCGCGCAAAGGATACAATCCGCATCCTTCACTGCGCCAATGTGGCGACCTCATTCCCGAACTTTGCCGAACTGGCAACGGGCGCGGGTCTCAAGTTGCAGTTGGCGTGACACGGGCATTCAGGTTTGGGCGGTTGTGGTTCGCTTGAGTGCATCCGCCAGAGATGTTGAGTTGTAAAGAAAATATGAGTGATACAAACGGGTTGCCACCAGTAGTTACCATTGATGGTCCCAGTGGTTCGGGTAAGGGAACCATTGCAAAGCTTTTGGCTGATCGCTTGAGCTTTTCCTTGTTGGACTCCGGGGCCCTTTATCGGGCTGCAGCTTTGGCCGCACTTAATAAGGAAGTTGATCTCTCCAATGACAAGCTGCTGACCGAATTGGCGAAAGATCTCGATGTGCGCTTTACCGTGAGTGCCGGTCAGTTGCAGGTGTGGCTGGAAGAGAGTGACGTCACCGCAGATATCCGTATGGAGCGGGTAAGCATGGCTGCTTCCAAGGTCGCGGCAATTCCCGGTGTGCGGGCAGCGCTGCTGCAGCGCCAGCGGGACTTCCGCCAGCCCCCCGGCTTGGTTGCCGATGGTCGGGATATGGGCACTACCGTGTTTCCCGACGCGCCGGTCAAGGTTTACCTAACCGCCAGCGCTGAGGAGCGCGCTAACAGGCGTTTCGCTCAGTTGCAGGAGAAGGGGGTTTCTGTTAGCCTCCGCGACCTGCTGGAGGACATCCGTGCCCGAGATGCACAGGATATGAACAGAAAAGCCTCCCCCCTGGCTCCCGCTGAGGATGCGGTTGAGCTGGATAGTACGGGGGTGAGTATCGATGAAGTCCTCCGAAAAGTGCTCGATTTGGTTCAGGACCGTATTTCACCCTGAAGTTCGGGCAGTAAATAGTTTTCTAACGACAGCGGCCGGGATCAGCCAGAATCGCCCGGCCGTTATCGTAATCCGACCCGCGTGCTGGCAGCGCGGTTGGGGTCGCGGCTGGCGGTTGACTAGACTTAACAGTTACCAACGGCTGGACCCAGCACTATAGGTAATGTAATGAGCGAGAGCTTTGCTGATCTATTTGAAGAGAGCCTGAAAAGCGTTGAAATGGCACCGGGCGCAATTGTTACTGGTGTTGTAATCGACGTAGATAAAGACTGGGTTACCGTTCACGCGGGCCTGAAGTCTGAAGGCGTTATCCCTGCTGCACAATTCGCCAACGATAAAGGTGAAGTTGAGCTGCAGGTGGGCGACGAAGTACAGGTTGCCCTGGAAGCTGTAGAAGACGGTTTCGGTGAAACCCGTCTGTCCCGCGAAAAAGCCAAGCGCGCTGAAGCCTGGAAAATCCTCGACGCAGCTCACGCAGCTGACGAAGTGGTTAAAGGTGTTATCAGCGGTAAGGTTAAAGGTGGCTTTACTGTTGATGTTGCCAATATCCGTGCGTTCCTGCCCGGCTCTCTGGTTGACGTTCGTCCGGTTCGCGACACTGCGCACCTGGAAGGTAAAGAGCTCGAGTTCAAAGTTATCAAGCTGGACTCCAAGCGCAACAACGTAGTTGTTTCCCGCCGCGCCGTTATGGAAGCTGCCACCTCCGAAGAGCGTGAAGCTCTGCTGGAAAGCCTGCAGGAAGGCATGAGCGTCAAGGGTATCGTGAAGAACCTGACCGACTACGGTGCTTTCGTAGACCTGGGCGGTATCGACGGCCTGCTGCACATCACCGATATGGCTTGGAAGCGCATCAAGCACCCGAGCGAGATAGTGAACGTTGGCGACGAGATCGAAGTAAAAGTACTGAAGTTCGACCGCGAGCGCAGCCGTGTATCCCTTGGCCTGAAGCAGTTGGGCGAAGATCCTTGGGTATCCATCAAGCAGCGTTACCCAGAGAACAGCCGCGTGAAGGCGGTTGTAACCAACCTGACCGACTACGGCTGCTTTGCCGAGCTGGAAGAAGGTGTGGAAGGTCTGGTACACGTTTCCGAAATGGATTGGACCAACAAGAACATTCACCCGTCCAAAGTTGTCCAGGTTGGCGACGAGGTAGAGGTGATGATCCTGGATATCGACGAAGAGCGTCGTCGTATCTCCCTGGGTATCAAGCAGTGCCAGGAAAATCCGTGGGATGCCTTCGCGCGTAAATTCGCTAAGGGCGACAAGATCTCCGGTAAGATCAAGTCCATCACTGACTTCGGTATCTTCATTGGTCTCGACGGCAGCATCGACGGTCTGGTTCACCTGTCCAACATCTCCTGGAACGAAGCTGGCGAAGAAGCTGTTCGCAAGTTCAAGAAAGGCGACGAAATCGAGACTGTTATCCTGGGCATCGATTCCGAGCGTGAGCGTATCTCCCTGGGCATCAAGCAGTTGGAGTCCGATCCGTTCTCCGACTACGTTACCACCAGCGATCGCGGCAGCATCGTTGTAGGTACTGTTAAGGAAGTTGACGCTAAGCAAGCAGTAATCACCCTGGCGGACGAAGTAGAAGGCGTACTGCGCGCTTCTGAAATCAGCCGCGACAAGGTTGAAGATGCTCGCAACGTTCTGAAAGAAGGCGAAGAAGTAGAAGCTAAGATCACCAGCGTGGATCGCAAGAACCGCGTGATCAGCCTGTCTATCAAAGCCAAAGACCAGGACGACGAGAAGCAAGCTATCAAGGATCACAGCAAGAAGCAGTCTGAACAAGTTCAGCCCGCTACTATTGGTGACCTGATTAAGGCGCAAATGAACAACAAAGACTAATTGTCTTTGAGTGTTCACAGCTCCAAATGGATCATTTGGAGCGAACCGAAAGCCGGACTGGGGTTGCCCAGTCCGGCTTTCTATTAGATGATTGGTGCTCTACTCCAGAATAATCAATGACTTACAAAGGTTGCGGAGCGCATGACCAAGTCCGAACTGATCGAAAGGATTGCGTTGAGGTTGGATCAGCTGCCAGTTAAGGATGTAGAGCTGGCGGTAAAAGTGGTGCTCGACACCATGTCAGATGCCCTGTCCCAGGGTGAGCGTATAGAGATACGCGGCTTTGGTAGCTTTTCTCTTCACTATCGAGCCCCGCGTACGGGTCGGAATCCCAAAACTGGGGACGCGGTTGATCTCGCCGGGAAATATGTCCCGCATTTCAAGCCTGGCAAAGAGTTGCGCGACAGAGTGAATCGAAGTATGCACGATGAGGCAAGTATCGAAGTATGATTAGACTCCCTGGCAGCAGTGTGGATACTGCCATTAATCGGGGTGAGCTTCGTCGTTAATCGATAAAGTTTTTTGTGGAACGTGGAGGTTCCCTTGTCATTTTTGCGTTGGCTGACACGCATCGTCTATGGGGTCGTCGCCCTGCTTTGCATCGCTTTGGGGATTTATTTCGCAGTTGCAAATCCGGAGACTATCAAGCCAAATATTGTGGGCTATCAATTGCCGGCGGGAAGTGTAGGCTTTTGGTTGATTGGTTTCTTGTTGCTGGGGTTGTTGCTGGGTTTTGTCGTTAGCCTGCAGCCTGTTTATGCCAAGCGTCGCCAAGTGCGGTCGCTCGAGAAGCAATTGAAGAAAATGGAGCGGGAATTACACACCGCCCACCGCAAGGCTTCTGGAGACTGATTTGCTCGATTTTACCTATTTCTTTTTCCTGCTTGCGGCAATCGCGATCGGCTGGGTGCTGGGGCGAGGCAGCGCCAAAAAGAAAGTGGCGGATTATAGTGAGCAAGAGCATGCGCTGGTGAGGTCTTATGCCCAGGGTTTGAACTATTTATTGAGTGAGCGCCACGACGATACCATCGATAAATTTATTGACTCTTTGGAAGTAAGTCAGGCTACTTTTGACACCCACCTGGCTCTTGGAAGTCTGTTGCGCCGAAGAGGGGAGTACGATCAGGCGATTCGAGTCCATCAAAATTTACTCGGGCGCCCGAGCTTGTCCAGAGTTAGTCAAAACAAAGCTCAACTTGAACTTGCCTGTGACTATATTTCTGCTGGCTGGCTGGATAGAGCTGAACGTCTGCTACAAGAGCTGGTTGAGACTTCTCAGGAGTTAAAGGCTGTTAGCCTTGAGCGTCTGATTGAAGTCTACCGGGATGAAAGGGAATGGGCTAAAGCGATCCATGCTGTAAACCTGTTGCATGGCCGACGGTTCAAGCGCCTCTCGGCTGACTGGGCTCCGGTTCAGGCTCATTTTTGCTGCGAATTGGCAGAGGAGTCAATAGCGGCAAAGGATTACCTAAGTGCGAGGAAGCATATCGATTCTGCCCTGAGTTATGAGCGCAGCTCAGTGCGGGCAAATTTGCTGTGGGGTCGCCTCGAATATCTGCTTGGTAAGCCAAGAGAGGCCATTAAGGTTTTGCAGCGGATCCCCAAGCAGAGCCCGGACTATATTCCTGAAATCCTTGAGTTGTTGATTACTTGTTATGGGGATTTAGGGGATGGCAAGGGGTTGGATCGCTATCTTGAATCCCTTTTGAAAGAGCACCCCTCTAATAGTGTATTGATTGCCCTGACTGAGCGTATTCAGCAGCAGGATAGCGAGGCTGCAGCGGCTGCATTTATGGGGAAGCAGCTGGCGCTGCGCCCGTCTTTGAGGGGGTTGGGACGCTTTCTCGATTTGCATATAGATAGTACAGAGGGTAGGGCAAGAGAGAATCTCTCCCTACTCAAGACATTAATCGACCAGCTTATAGCGAGCCGCCCTCACTACCGGTGTAGCAATTGTGGGTTTTCGGGTAATCAGTTGCACTGGTTGTGTCCGAGCTGCAAGCACTGGGATTCGGTACGCTCCGTTAAGGGGATTGAGGGCGAGTAAAGTAATGACTGTCCTGCTCACCGGGCTGACGGCCTGGTCGGGGCGGCTTTTGAAATGAATGAGGTTTTTCTTGCAGTCTAAAGTTTCTTCTCCGGTTATCGTTGCTCTGGATTACGACAATGCTGAGTCTGCACTGGCAATGGCAGATCAGCTCGATCCGTCGCTGTGTCGGGTCAAAGTTGGTAAGGAGCTGTTTACTGCCGCTGGTCCAGACCTGGTGAAAACGCTGGTTGACCGGGGCTTCCAGGTATTTCTGGACCTTAAATTTCACGATATCCCCAATACTGTTGCAAAGGCCGTTAAAGCTGCTGCGAAATTGGGGGTATGGATGGTTAATGTTCACGCAAGTGGTGGTGAGCGGATGATGTCGGCTGCCGCCGAGGCCCTGCGGGAATTTGGCGAAGATAAGCCTCTATTAATTGCGGTTACTGTGCTTACCAGCACAACTGCAGAGGAACTGGCTGCAGTTGGTGTGGCTGCACCGCTGGAAAAGCAGGTGTTTCACCTGGCCTCTCAAGCTAAGTCCTGCGGTCTCGACGGTGTGGTCTGCTCCGCACGGGAGGCCCAACTGCTGCGAAGTGAATGCGGAGCCGGTTTCTCCCTGGTGACGCCGGGAATTCGTCCCGCGGGCTCTGATGCCGGGGATCAGCGACGCACTTTGACGCCTGCTGAAGCTTTGGCGCAAGGTTCTGACTATTTGGTTGTGGGTCGTCCCATCACCGCGGCTCCTGAACCTCTAGCGGCCCTAAAGTCAGTACTGGCTGAAGTGGCAGATTAGGATGGTTATCTTGCTTCGTGGCTTGTAATGATGTGTAATTAGGCCTGAGCCGACAGAAAGTTGCCCGTTGATATTATGGTGTGGCTTGGGGGAGGTAATAGCAGTCCCAAAGTGAAACCGATAATTCACTGGGAGTTGACCATGAAATTGACCTACCAATTGTTTTCTGTTGTTTTTGCGCTAGCTTTTTCGCTTTTTTTGAGTCCATCTGCATTTGCGGGAGAGATGGGCAGCGTTGAAGCCAAAGAGGTTGTGCTGTCTGTCAATGTCAACAGTGCTTCAGCTGTTGAACTTGCTGAGAGGTTGAATGGCATTGGCGAAGCACGGGCACAATTAATCGTTGAGTATCGCGAGGTGCATGGGCCGTTTACTTCTGTGGAGCAGCTGTTGAATGTTAAAGGAATCGGTGCGGCAACCCTGGATAAAAACAGGGATTTGATTCGGCTCTAAAGGTTTATGGGTCCCGACTGGAGGCTTTTTGTGGTCTCCAGTTGGGGTTTTGAGTTGGTGAGTAAGAGAGCATTAATAGATGACTCCCCCGGATGAATTTCAGTTGTTACTGTCGATAAAATGTAGCATTTATGTTGCGTCTGCCGCGGAGCTACACCATTCGTTGTGTTCTACTTCCTGTTCTCGTCCCCCTTTCATTGTTGGCAAATGTTCCCCGCCTGGATGACCTTTAGGTTTTTCTGTCGAGTTGCGAAAACATTTTTAATTCATTTGCTGGGCATGGTGCTTCCCTGTCCTGTTTGTTGAATGTAGTCGGAAGGATTGGCTTGCTTGGAAGTGATAAGGGTTGGTTAGTTGATTAGTATCGCTTGGGAGTGGGTAATACCGCTATTGCTGGCTTTAGCAGCAAGCTATGGCGCTACATCGTTGTTTATCGTGAGGATGCGCAATTTTGCGCTCGATGTGCCCAATAATCGTTCAATGCACTCGGTGCCGGTACCTCGCACAGGTGGTTGGGCCTTTTTGCTCGGTTGTCTGGTTGCGGTAGTCGCTAGCCCACTTGACCTGTCTCCGTTGGTGTTGGCTGCATTTACACTGTTGTTAGTGGTATCCGCACTGGATGATCTTGGAGATGTAGCCATACATCTTCGCTTTTCGGCTCATCTTCTAGCTGTGGTCTTTCTTCTGTTTGCACTGCCAGAAAGTTTGGAGTGGTGGTTGTACCCGGTCCTTATCTTGGCGGGGGCCTGGGTTGTTAACCTCTACAACTTTATGGATGGAATGGATGGTCTAGCGGGGTCAATGACACTTGTTGGCTTTTCCTCCTTGGGGATTATTTGCACTTTAAATGGGGACTTGGAGTTAGCCTGGCTCTGTGCCCTGGTGGCTGTTTGTGCGTTCGTTTTTCTGGTCTTCAACTGGCCTGCGGCGAAGATTTTTTTGGGTGATGCTGGCTCCACGGGCGTAGGTTTGGGGGTGGTTGCTGTCAGCTTATTTGGCTGGCAGCGGGGAGCGTTTGAGCTTTGGATACCCGTGGTCATATTTATACCATTTTGGTTGGATGCTACATATACACTGCTAAAAAGGGCGTTGAGTGGTCAGCGTTGGTGGGAAGCTCATCGTGAGCATTTCTACCAGAGGTGCGCAATTAAGATTGGCGTTAAAAGGGCGCTCATTTTGCAGCTGGGCGCAATGATATCTTTTTCTTTAGTGGCGCTAGCAGCTGTTGTACTTGAGGGGAAGTGAATGTCTCTCATGCTGAATGTCGTTTTAAAGGTAAATAGATTTCGGGGAGTCTTGTGACAAGAGTTTGGCGCAATGTAAAGAAAGCCCATAAGCCAGTATTGATGCTGGCCTTTGATATGCTGATGCTAAGCATGGCCTTTTTGTTGGCAATGATGATTAGGCTTAATAGTGTCGCTCAATTTTTCGAGTGGCGAATGGTGGTCTGCCTGATATTAACACTAGTTGCCACTAGCTTTATTTTTCTCCGGCTCGGCTTGTACCGGACGATTATTCGGTACATGGGGCAAAAAGCTATCATTGCGGTTCTGCAGGGGGTCACTCTTTCTGCAGTGATGTTGGCGCTCTTTTCTTACCTGACTACGGCAGGGGTTCCTCGCTCTGTCCCTGTGATCTACTGGTGCTTTGCGTTTATTGCCGTGGGTGGGTCCCGCTGGTTGGTCCGCCTTTACTATCAGGCAGCACTTGAGATTCACAAAACCCGGGTGGCCATTTATGGTGCTGGTACTGCGGGCCTGCAAATGTATAAGGCGCTAGTTCACGGGCAGCTATATAAGCCCGTTGCTTTTTTTGATGATAACGCCTCCAAACAAAAGACATTTATTGATGGGCTGCTTGTGTATAACCCTGCAGACATTCTTGAAGTGGTTGCAGGTAAAGATATTGCAGAAGTTATTTTGGCTATGCCGGGAGTGCCCAGGCGCCGCCGTAGAGAAATAACCAAGGCGCTTAGAGAGCGAGGCCTGGTGGTAAAGGCGATTCCCGGAGTGGAGGAGCTGCTTGACGGTGTGGGACGGGCAGAGGATGTTTCGCAGACTTATGAGAATATTCTGGGGCGTGCTTCTGTTGAGCCTCAGAAGGAGCTCGTTTCTGGCTCCATCAGCGGCAAGGTGGTTTTGGTTACTGGTGCTGGCGGGTCTATTGGGTCAGAGTTGTGCAGGCAGATATCGCAATGGAAGCCTGCCAGGCTGGTTGTTGTTGAGTCCTCTGAATATGCCCTCTATCAGATAGAGCGCGAGCTGCGACAGCAGCATCAGGATGACAGGGTCCAGTTTGAAGTAACCGCGCTGCTTGGCGATGTGCGTAACACTGAGCGTATGGCGGAAATCATTCAGGGCTTCTCCGTGCATACAATTTACCATGCGGCCGCATACAAGCATGTGCCCTTGGTTGAGCAGAACGTTGTTATTGGCGCCGACAATAATGTTCTGGGCACCCTCTCTGTACTTGAGGCTGCGGAGCAGTGTGGGGTTGAGCAGTTTGTGCTTATCTCCACTGATAAGGCTGTCCGGCCAACCAATGTTATGGGGGCCACCAAGAGATTTGCTGAGCTGATTTGCCAGGATTTTGGTCGCCGTTTTAACAAGATGCGTGTGTGCATGGTCAGATTTGGTAATGTTATCGGCTCTTCCGGCTCGGTAATTCCCTTGTTCACGGATCAGATCAATGCCGGTGGTCCGGTAACTGTGACCCACTCAAAAGTAACCCGTTACTTTATGACAATTCCCGAGGCGGCTCAGCTGGTATTGCAGGCTGGGAGTATGGGGCGCAACGGGGATGTATTTGTTCTCGATATGGGTGAACCGGTTCGCATCTACGATCTGGCTGAGCGCTTGATTCGTTTGATGGGGCACACGGTAAGGGATGAGGAAAACCCTGATGGTGATATTGAAATTCAGCTCACTGGACTGCGCCCTGGGGAGAAATTGTACGAAGAGCTGTTGTTGGGGGATAACGTGCTGGGCACGGACCATCCAATGATTATGCGCGCCGAAGAGGAGCGTCTCGATAGCGAGGCTTTACAGCTCCTGGTTTCGGATCTTAGGGATGCGTGCGGCTCTCATGATTGCGAGCAGGTCCGCAGGATTCTATGTCGGGCAGTAAAAGGCTATTCACCCAAGCAGGGGCTGGTCGATGTTGTCTGGTCGAGGCAGGGGCAGGTGCGAAAACCAAGTGGAGGAGCGACGGTAGAGAGGTTGCCGTTAGTTGGGGAGGCTGGCTCCCGCTAGCTGGTTATTTTGAGCGGCTAACCAGTACGGCTGGCCGCTAGCTCTATGCAGATTAAAAAACATTTGAACAGAAAAGAAAAAGCCCGGATAGATGGAATCTATCCGGGCTTTTGTTTGGCTCCGCCTGCTGGGCTCGAACCAGCGACCCAATGATTAACAGTCATTTGCTCTACCAACTGAGCTAAGGCGGAATTTAATCTAATTTATAGAGCGCAAATTAAGCTGCGCTTTGAAATTTGGCTCCGCCTGCTGGGCTCGAACCAGCGACCCAATGATTAACAGTCATTTGCTCTACCAACTGAGCTAAGGCGGAATATCTTTTCGGCTGTGCCGTTGAGATGGCGCGTATATTATAGAGCACTTCCGAACAGGTCAACCCCTTTTTTCATCTTTAACTAATTGATTTGTCAGGAAATTATTTTTTGGGGTCATGCGCAAAATGCCGCAGGTCAGAGTTAGGAAGGGTAGGACGCTATTCTCTTGTAATTGTGGGTCGTATGACGACAGCCTACAATCCTGTGTTGCATGAATGATTAAGCGGTTGGGGGAAGTGTATGGAGTCGCGACCTTTTAAGGTGGAATCCAAGTATCAGCCAGCGGGCGATCAGCCTCTGGCGATAGAGCAGTTGTCAGAAGGGATTGATGATGGTTTGAGCCATCAAACGCTACTGGGTGTTACCGGTTCGGGTAAGACCTTCACTATGGCGAATATTGTTGAGCGCCTGCAGCGGCCGGCCATTGTGATGGCTCACAATAAAACGCTGGCGGCTCAGCTCTACGGTGAGTTTAAAGAGTTTTTCCCGAAGAATGCGGTGGAATATTTTGTCTCTTACTACGACTACTACCAGCCGGAAGCTTACGTTCCCTCTTCGGACACTTTTATCGAAAAGGATGCATCCGTAAACGAGCATATCGAGCAGATGCGCCTCTCGGCCACCAAGGCACTTATAGAGCGGCGCGATGTGATTGTGGTTGCCACAGTTTCGGCAATTTACGGTTTGGGTGACCCCGACAAATATTTGAAGATGGTGCTGCATCTGGATCGCGGTGATCTCGTTGATCAGCGCACTATCCTCAGGCGCCTGGCTGAACTGCAATATACCCGCAACGATGCAGACTTCCGTCGCGCCACTTACCGGGTGCGCGGCGATATTATCGATATTTACCCGGCAGACTCTGATTTGGAAGCGGTGCGCCTGTCTATTTTTGATGAGGAGATCGAAGAGATCACCATATTTGACCCGCTTACTGGAGAGCAGCTCAGGAAGGTGCCCCGCGTCACTATCTTCCCCAAGAGCCACTATGTGACGCCGCGAGAGACGATCGTCAGTGCTATCGATGAAATCAAAGATGAGCTGCGAGGGCGCCTGGAGCAACTGCGTGGCAACAACAAGCTGGTCGAAGCGCAGCGGCTAGATCAGCGTACCCGCTACGATGTGGAGATGATGCAGGAGCTTGGCTACTGCAATGGCGTAGAGAACTATTCCCGCTACCTCTCTGGTCGCGGTATTGGTCAGCCGCCGCCCACGCTTTTTGATTACCTGCCCAATGATGCACTGTTATTTATCGATGAGAGTCACGTGACAGTGCCGCAAATCGGCGGTATGTATCGTGGAGACCGGTCGCGCAAGGAAACTTTGGTGGAGTATGGCTTTCGTCTGCCATCGGCCCTGGACAATCGTCCTCTCAAGTTTGAAGAGTGGGAGGGGTTGGCACCCCAGACGGTTTTTGTGTCCGCAACCCCAGGGGCCTATGAGCAAGAGAATGCGGGGCAAGTGGTCGAGCAGGTGGTTCGCCCGACAGGGTTGGTGGACCCGGAAGTCGAAGTTCGCCCAGCATTGACCCAGGTAGATGATGCCTTGTCTGAAATTCACCGTTGCGTGGATGCCGATCAGCGAGTGCTGATTACCGTATTGACCAAGCGGATGGCGGAAGACCTGACTGAATACCTCTCCGAAAGTGGTGTTCGCGTCCGCTACTTACACTCCGATATTGATACCGTCGAGCGGGTAGAGATTATCCGGGACCTGCGTATCGGCGAGTTTGACGTGCTAGTTGGCATTAACTTGCTGCGAGAAGGCCTGGATATGCCGGAAGTTGCCCTGGTGGCAATTTTCGATGCCGATAAAGAGGGCTTCCTCCGTTCCGATCGCTCGCTGATCCAGACCATCGGACGGGCTGCACGAAACCTGGAGGGGAGGGCGATTCTCTACGCGGACAAAGTCACCGGCTCTATGGAGCGAGCACTCGAAGAGACTCGTCGTCGCCGCGAGAAGCAGTTGGCCTTTAATGAGGAGCACGGCATTACCCCCAAGGGTATCCGCAAGAGTGTGGCGGATATTCTGGAGGGAGCGGTGGCCCCCGGCGTACCCAAGAAAGGGCGCCGCAAAGTTGCCGAGGGTAAAGGCGAATACAAGGTGGATGTTGAGGCCCTTACCGATAAGCAGCGCTGGGCCCGAATTGCCGAGCTGGAAGAGCAAATGTACCAGCATGCGAAGAACCTGGAATTTGAAGCGGCAGCAAAATTGCGCGATGAGATTACCCACTTAAAAGGTGTGGAATAATCCTTGCTGAAGGGCGGGACTTGGATCTACATTTTGATAGTCCCGCACTGCCTTGTTGGTGCTTGGTCGCTCTTAAAAAATTTCACACAAAAGTTCAGTAAGTTGTTGAAAACACTGAAAAGCGGTGCTAAAGTTCGCGCTCTTCACAGCACAGGGTTCCCCCGCTGTAGAGCTTTAGACCCGTAGCTCAGTTGGTTAGAGCGCTGCCTTGACATGGCAGAGGTCGGCGGTTCAAATCCGCCCGGGTCTACCACCTTTCAAAAGGATGGATTGCCCATCCCGATCAAGAGCTCCATGAAAAATTCATGGATAGTTTCATGCGGTCTTTGGTAGGGATCGCCACTGAGAACAAAGGATAAACAATGCCCGTTGTTACTCTCCCCGATGGTTCCCGTCGAGAATTTTCTGCTCCGGTTTCCGTACACGATGTAGCCGCTGATATCGGCCCTGGTTTGGCAAAAGCCGCACTTGCTGGCGTTGTAGACGGCAAGGAAGTCGATACCAGTTACGTTATTGATACCGACGTAAATCTGGCAATTATTACTGATCGTCAGCCCGAAGGCCTGGAAGTGATCCGTCACTCCACAGCGCACTTGCTGGCACAAGCAGTTAAGCAGCTGTACCCGACAGCCCAGGTCACCATTGGCCCGGTTATCGAAAACGGCTTCTATTACGATTTCGCCTACGAGCGCCAGTTTACGCCGGAAGATCTCGAGAAGATCGAAGAGCGTATGGAAGTGCTGGCCAAAGAAGACATTACTGTCAGCCGCCGCCTGATGCCGCGCAAAGAAGCGGTGAAATATTTCCGCGAAATGGGCGAAGAGTACAAGGCTGAGATTATCGACAGCATCCCCAGTGATGAAGATATTTCTCTCTACCGCCAGGGCGACTTTGAAGACTTGTGTCGCGGTCCCCACGTACCTTCCACTGGCAGGTTGAAAGCGTTCAAACTGACCAAAGTGGCCGGTGCCTACTGGCGTGGCGATTCCAACAATGAAATGTTGACCCGTGTTTACGGCACTGCCTGGGCCAACAAAAAAGAACTGAAAGCTTACCTGCGTCGTATCGAAGAGGCAGAAAAGCGCGATCACCGCAAGCTGGCGAAGAAATTTGACCTTTTCCATATCCAGGAAGAGGCCCCCGGCATGGTGTTCTGGCACCCGAACGGCTGGACCATCTACAGCACTATCGAGCAGTACATGCGTCGCCGCCAGCGCGAATTCGGGTACAAAGAAATTAAGACTCCGCAGCTGGTAGATTTCAGCCTGTGGCGCAAGTCCGGTCACGCCGATAAGTTTGGCGATGACATGTTCACCCTGACCAGTGAAGAGCGTCAGTTCGCCATTAAGCCGATGAACTGCCCTTGTCACGTACAGGTATTCAACCAGGGCCTGCGCAGCTACCGCGACCTGCCGTTGCGTCTGGCGGAGTTTGGCTCCTGTCACCGCAGCGAGCCCTCCGGTTCCCTGCACGGCCTGATGCGCGTGCGCGGCTTTGTGCAGGATGATGGCCATATCTTCTGTAGCGAAGATCAGATCCAGTCAGAAGTTTCTGACTTTATGGATCTGCTGCACTCCGTTTATAAGGATTTCGGCTTCCAGGACGTTATCTACCGTCTCTCCACTCGCCCGGAGAAGCGCGTAGGTTCCGATGAGAGCTGGGACAAGGCTGAGAAGGCCCTGGCCGACGCACTGGATGCCGCTGGCCTGCCGTGGGAAGAGCTGCCGGGTGAAGGCGCCTTCTACGGACCGAAGATCGAATTCTCCCTGAAAGACTGTCTCGGCCGTGTATGGCAGTGCGGTACTATTCAGGTGGACTTCTCCATGCCGGGCCGCCTGGATGCCCAGTTTGTAGCGGAAGATGGCTCGCGCCAGTCCCCGGTAATGCTGCACCGTGCAGCCCTGGGTTCCTTCGAGCGCTTTATCGGAATCCTGATCGAGCACTACGAAGGCGCGTTCCCCACCTGGCTCGCGCCGCAGCAAGTGGCGATCATGAATATCACCGATCGCCAGGCCGAATATTGTCGCAATTTGCAAGATCGTTTGGGTGAGCTGCAATACCGCGCCACAGCTGACTTGAGAAACGAGAAGATCGGCTTTAAAATCCGCGAGCACACGCTTCAGCGTGTTCCTTATCTATTGGTAATTGGCGATAAGGAAGTAGAAAGTCAAACCGTGGCAGTACGTACCCGTAGCGGTGAAGATCTTGGTACAATGACGTATGAGTCATTCCTCGAGATCCTCGAGCAAGACGTGAATCGTCGCGGTCGTTTGACAGAAGATAATGCATAACAACTTGGCAACTGGGAGACCATAGCTATTAAACGAGACACTAAGGGACGGTCCAAAAAGGCCCGCATAAACGATCAGATTGAAGCGTCAGAAATCCGCCTGATAGGCGCTGATGGCGAACAGGTAGGCATTGTCTCCCTGGATGAAGCGCTGGAAGCTGCACAGAAAGCTAGCTTGGATCTCGTTGAAATTGCCTCGGACTCCACGCCGATAGTCTGTAAGATCATGGACTACGGCAAGCACGTATTCGAAGCTAAAAAAGCTAAGAATGCCGCCAAGAAGAAGCAGAAGCAGCAGCAGATCAAGGAAATGAAATTCCGCCCGGGCACCGATGTCGGTGACTACCAGATCAAGCTGCGCAACCTGGCCCGCTTCCTGGAAGCGGGTGACAAGGCCAAAGTATCCCTGCGTTTCCGTGGCCGCGAAATGGCTCACCAAGAGCTGGGCATGGAAATGATGCAGCGCATCGAAAAGGACCTTGAAGAGCTGGGCACCGTAGAGCAGCGACCGAAAATGGAAGGTCGTCAAATGCTGATGGTGATTGCTCCGCTCAAAAAGAAAAAGTGAGGTCTGGGGAAGTCATTCCCGGGATCTCCTTTGAGAAGTGGTTGGGCGACGGCTGCCTCCCCACTCTCGCAGTGCCGGTAACTTCGGTTGTCGGCAGTTACTAAAGGTGCCTGTTTTACAGGCGAATATTAACTTTGGAGTACAAAATGCCGAAAGCAAAGACTCACAGTGGCGCTGCTAAGCGCTTCAAGAAGACGGCTGCGGGCTACAAGCACAAGCACGCTAACAAGAGCCACATCCTCACCAAGATGACCACCAAGCGCAAGCGTCAGCTGCGTGGCACCCAGACTATGAACAAGTCTGATGCTGGACTGGTCGATCGTATGCTGCGCGCCAAGTAATTGGCCCAAATCGCAAAGGTTTAAGAGGATAGAAGTATGGCCCGTGTAAAACGTGGTGTAGAGGCGCGTCGTCGTCACAAGAAGATTCTGAAGCAGGCTAAAGGTTACTACGGTGCGCGTTCACGCGTATTCCGCGTTGCCAAGCAGGCAGTAATTAAAGCTGGTCAGTACGCATACCGTGACCGTCGCGTTAAAAAGCGTAACTTCCGCGCTCTGTGGATTACTCGTATTAACGCCCAGTCCCGTGCTGAAGGCCTGAGCTACAGCCGCCTGATCGCAGGTCTGAAAAAAGCGGACATCGCACTGGATCGCCGTGTACTGGCTGATCTGGCTGTTTACGATAAAGTCGCTTTTGCTGCCGTAGTTGAAAAAGCTAAGGCAGCCCTGGCAGCGTAAGCTGTCACTTCAGTTGTAAAACTGAATACTCAAAATAGGGAAGGGCTGTAGTGGCCCTTCCCTATTTTTTTATGGAGTTTCCGCTATTTTTTACCGGTGGCGGTGCCTGGGGAAATTCCCTCCGGTACAGAGAGTACCGGCCGAACAAAGCAGAAAAAATTAATCGAAGTTGGATTCAAACGGGAACAGTTCGATGCAAGATTTGCAGTCCCTCACCGAGCAGGCTATGGAGCTGGTGGAGAAGGCCGATGGCCTCGCCGCACTGGATCAGGTGCGTGTTGATTACCTGGGCAAAAAGGGCCAGCTGACGGCACTGCTGAAAGGCCTTGGCAAGTTGTCGGCTGAGGAGCGTCCGGCGGCGGGTGCCAAGATCAACGAAGCCAAGCAGCAGGTTCAGGAAAAAATTAACGCGCGCCGCACTATGCTGGAGCAGGCCGCCATCAATGCGAAGTTGGCCGAAGAGACCATAGATGTCACTCTGCCGGGGCGCGGCGAAGAGCAGGGCAATGCCCACCCCATTACGCGCACCTTAAAGCGAGTGGAAGAATTCTTTGCGAGCATTGGCTTCTCTGTTGAGAACGGCCCGGAAGTCGAACAGGACTACTACAACTTCGAAGCGTTGAATATTCCCGCGCACCACCCCGCGCGCGCGATGCACGACACCTTCTACGTGGACCCCACCACCGTACTGAGAACCCACACCTCCTCAGTGCAGATCCGCACTATGGAGAAAAAGTCTCCACCGCTGCGCATTATCTGCCCGGGCCGCGTATACCGCTGCGACTCCGATGTCACCCACTCGCCCATGTTCCACCAGGTAGAAGGCCTGGTAATCGGCGAGAACATCAGCTTCGCCCACCTGAAAGGCACCATCGACCAATTCCTGCGCGCCTTCTTCGAAGCGGAAGTACCGGTGCGTTTCCGTCCGTCTTACTTCCCGTTCACCGAGCCTTCCGCAGAAGCGGACATCCAGTGTACCGCCTGTTCCGGTGAAGGCTGCCGCGTATGTTCCGGCACCGGCTGGCTGGAAATTCTCGGCTGCGGCATGGTGCACCCGAACGTCTTCGCCGCCTGCGATATCGACAGCGAAAAATACTCCGGCTTTGCCTTCGGTATCGGTATCGAGCGCCTCGCCATGCTGCGCTACGGCGTCAACGACCTGCGCTTGTTCTTCGATAACGATCTGCGCTTCTTGAAACAGTTCTAAGCCAAGTGACAGCGCGAATGGCAATGGCCCTTCGCAACAGCAGTCGAATTGTGGAGGCCTGGGAGGCGAAATAGCCCCAGGCGAAATGCGCACCAAGTTGCGCTGACGGAATACAGAAAGAGATCAACTATGAAAATCAGCAACTCCTGGTTGCGGGAATGGGTAAACCCGGAACTCACCACGCAGGAACTGGCCGATCAAATCACCATGGCCGGCCTGGAAGTGGACGGTATAGAAAAAGTTGCGGGCGATTTCTCCGGAGTGGTTGTCGGTGAGATTGTCGCCTGTGAACAGCACGCGGATGCGGACAAGCTGCGTGTGTGTAAAGTGGCAGGCCACCCCGACGGTGAAATGCAGGTTGTATGCGGTGCTCCCAATGCGCGCACCGGAATCAAAATTCCTTTTGCCCTGGTAGGCGCCAAGCTGCCGGGCGATTTTAAAATCAAGAAAGCCAAGCTCCGTGGTGTAGAGAGCTTCGGTATGCTCTGCGCACAGACCGAACTGGAACTGGGCGAAGACAATGACGGTATCTGGGAACTGCCAGAAGACGCACCCACCGGTACCGATCTGCGCGAATACTTGCAGCTGGACGACGAGACCATCGAAGTGGATCTCACCCCGAACCGTTCCGACTGCCTCGGAGTTGCCGGTATCGCTCGCGAAGTGGGCGTACTGAATCGCTGCGCCGTTCAGGGCCCGGAAGTTGCTCCGGTACCTCAGCAGATCGACGAGAGCATGCCCGTATCCTTGCTGGCCGAAGCCGCCTGCCCGCGCTACGTAGGTCGTGTTATTCGCAATATCGATATCAAAGCGGTAACGCCTCTGTGGATGCAAGAGCGCCTGCGTCGCAGCGGCCTGCGCAGTATCGATCCGGTAGTGGACGTTACCAACTACGTACTGCTGGAACTGGGCCAGCCCATGCACGCCTTCGACCTGGAGAAACTCTCCGGCGGCATCAAAGTGCGTATGGCGGAAGCCGGTGAAGAGCTGACCCTGCTGGACGGCCAGGAAGTCAAACTGAAAGAGGGCACCCTGGTAATTGCCGATGAGGAAAAACCTCTGGCGATGGCCGGCATTATGGGTGGCTTGGATTCCTCCGTGACCGCAGGCACCCAGCATATCTTCCTGGAAAGCGCCTTCTTCAGCCCGCTGGCCATTGCCGGCAAGGCTCGCTCCTACGGCCTGCACACCGATTCTTCCCACCGTTTCGAGCGAGGCGTGGACTACCACTTGCAAGAGAAAGCAGTGGAGCGCGCTACCCAGCTGCTGCTGGATATCGCTGGCGGTGAACCCGGCCCGGTACATGTGCGCGAGCTGACTGAAATTATGCCCGCCGAGCGCCACATCACCCTGCGCCGTGCCAAGGTCGAGTTAGGCCTGGGCATCAAGCTGGCCGATGACGAAATCGTCGATATCCTCACCCGCCTGGGCCTGGAAAAAATCGACCAGAACGACGAAGGCTGGACCTTCCTCGCCCCCAGCTTCCGTTTCGATATCGCCATCGAAGCAGATCTGCTGGAAGAGCTGGCCCGTGTATACGGCTATAACCGTATTCCCAGCGAAAGCTTTACCGCCGAGTTGGAAATTGCCCCGCACCCGGAGAGCACTATTGCCCAGGACAACCTGGAGCAAACCCTGCTGAGCCGTGGCTACTACGAAGCGATTACCTTCAGCTTTATCGATAGCGACAGCGCCGCGCTGTTTGATCCGAAAGCCGATCCGGTGGCCCTGCAAAACCCGATCAGCGCTGAGCTGGCGGTTATGCGCACCACCTTATTGCCGGGCCTGTGCAAAGCGTTGCAGTACAACCTGAATCGCCAGCAAAACCGCGTGCGCCTGTTTGAAACCGGCCTGCGCTTTGTACCGGGTGCAGAATTGCACCAGGAGCAAATGATTGCCGGGCTTGCCTACGGCAGCCGTTACGCAGAAAACTGGACTGGCAGCAAAGACGCAGTGGACTTCTTCGACGTGAAAGCCGATGTAGAAGCCCTGTTGGCTCGCACCGGTGTTGCCGCTGAGTTCCGCTTTGTCGCTGGCCAGCACCCCGCGTTGCACCCCGGCCAAACTGCCAAGATTATGCGCGGCGACCGCGAAGTAGGGGTTATCGGAGCCCTGCACCCACAGTTGCAGAAGAAGTTGGACCTGTCCAAGCCCGCGTTCGTATTTGAACTGAGCCTGGAAGCGATCGGCGAGGGCAAAACCCCCGCTTTCCGTCCGCTGTCCAAATTCCCGGAAGTGCGCCGCGATCTGGCCCTGCTGATTGATGCAGAGGTTCCTGCCGCCAGCCTGGTGGAAACTGCTGTCGAAGTTGCAGGTGAAACCTTGACGGACCTCAAGATATTTGATGTCTACCAGGGCAAAGGTATTGATTTAAATAGAAAAAGTGTCGCTTTGGGGTTGACGTTTCAGCATTCGTCACGCACCCTTAATGACGACGAAATCAATGCCGCTGTAGATGCGGTGGTCGGAAAACTAGAAGAAAAATATAACGCTAGTCTGCGCTAGTAGAGCATGATGCTCTCGGGTGCAGGCTGAATTGCACCCCGAGAGCGTCTGCTACCGGGTTGAAAGCCGCCGCGGTTTGGGCCGCTTCCGATCTGGAGTCGACGCCTCTGAATCAATTGGTAGGATCCAATGACAGAGGCACTGACCAAGGCCGGGCTCGCCGAGAAACTGTACGAAGAGCTGGGCTTTAACAAGCGCGAAGCGAAAGAGATCGTCGAATATTTCTTCGAGGAGATCCGCAATGCGTTGGAAACCAACGAGCAGGTCAAGCTCTCGGGCTTTGGCAATTTCGACCTGCGCGATAAAAGCCAGCGTCCCGGTCGCAACCCCAAGACCGGCGAAGAAATCCCTATCTCGGCCCGCAGAGTAGTTACCTTCAAACCTGGGCAAAAACTCAAGACACGAGTAGAAGAGCATGCTGGAACCGAGCAATAACGCTCAGCTACCTGCAATCCCCGGTAAGCGATATTTCACCATTGGTGAAGTGAGCGAACTATGCGCCGTTAAACCCCATGTCCTGCGTTATTGGGAGCAGGAATTCCCCCAGCTGAAACCCGTCAAGCGTCGCGGCAACCGCCGTTACTACCAGCACCAAGATGTCATCATGATCCGCCAGATCCGTGCGCTTCTGTACGAAGAGGGCTATACCATTGGTGGAGCCCGCCAGCAGATCGAAACTGGCAGCGAGAGGGCAGAGGTGGTACAGCTTCAACAAGTACTGCCCGAAGTGATCGCAGAACTAAAGGACGTGGTGGCCCTGCTGGAGGGGAAAAATAATTTATAAAAAACTGTAAACCTGGGCTTGCAATCCAGCCGCACTCAGGTATGATTCACGCCACATCGAGACACGATGTCTTTAAAAATCAATCACTTAGCGAAGTGAGCGATTTTTCAAAATCGGAGCGTAGCGCAGCCTGGTAGCGCACCACACTGGGGGTGTGGTGGTCGTCGGTTCAAATCCGGCCGCTCCGACCATCTTTCTTCATATCTCATGCGGCTTTCAGCCAATTTTCGAGATTGAGCGTACAAAAACCAATTCTCAAGCGTACAAAAACCCCGTACAAAAACTCTCAATCACTTCCGCATCAGTAATTTCGGGTCGATGCTGATACCCACTTCTTTGTATTCTCGCTCATGCCCTCCGAGATAAAACTTCTCAGTAATTTCCGCATCCGTATGGGCGCATATTTCTGCAATCTCTTCCGGGCTGTGACCGGATTTCTTGAGCAGGTGAGAGGCTAGGGCGCGCACCTCGTGAAATGTCGGCCTGGCACTGCTGGGTAAGTCCTGGCGAACCTCTGCGGCGTCTCGTGCGTCTTTAAATTGGTTTGATAGCCTTGCTGGCATCAATCTACACCAATGCTCATCTTGCTTCGCTCGGGGTTGTCTTTTCTTTGGTTGATATGAAACCGCAAAAGGGCATCGATAATTTTGCAGGGAGAGCTGTCGGGCTTGGTTAATTACTTGGCGTAATCCAGGGTGATGATTGTAAGACCAACGCAAATATGTAGCCCTTTCTTCGCCGCGTTGATTAATTGATTTCTCTACACCTTTATCAATCCCTGCATCGGTTACATGCTTGTCCAGCCTTAAGCTGCACACATCACCGCGGCGCATAGTTGTAAGCAGTGATAAATCCATAGCAATTTGCAGACCTGTATAACCCAGCTCGCCAGCTGCGTCGTGTATGCGCCAAAAATCTTGCAGGGTAAGCCGTTGACGTACTTTTTCCGGTCGTTGCCTTGGAATTAATTTAGGGGCTTCGTCACTGGTGTTAAATGGATTAAATGTAAGTTTTGGAACCGAGCCCTCCAGCATTAAATAATTAATAAAGCTGCGCAGGGCAGCACGGCTATTTCGTTGGGGATGATAATCTTGCGATTCCCACCAGTCGCGAACCATTGTCAGCGTTAGCTCATGCGGCATAGGGTTTTTAAGCTGTTCGCACATACGCTCAACATAGCGGCGCTTTTGGCTCCAGCGTGCAGCTGTGGCCTGTTTGGGGTGGTTTAGTTCCATCCAGGCAACCCAGTCGCTGTAGCGGTCCAGCAGGCTTCCTGCTCGCGCAGTCCAAACGGTATCCGTTGTTGCTGGCTGACGCTCATAGAGGTCGCGCTGTCGGTTGGCTTGTTTTGCCTGACGAATCGCTTCGGCTGTTGTGCCGTGGAATGTGAGACTAGAGCCATCTGGGCGTAAATAGCGCCAATAGTTTGCCCGCTTTTTGGGGTCGGTATAAAGGTTTTCTGGCAACTCCAGACCGTCTACATATCTAGGTTTTTTTGGTCTAGCCATTATTTTCTTCCGTGTTATCTGCGTGCGAGTAGCGGTGAGATTGGCTCTGCTTCTACCGCTGTCCGCTCTTTCGTGCGTATTGTGTAAGGGTCATGAAACCCATTTCGGTAAATATATAATCTATCGCCTAACCAGCGCCCAGCAACTTCACCAGTTGAAACCCACTTTATAACGGTCTCGCGTGCGGGCTGGGTTCCGGCAAAGCTCTCTCTAACCCAATCTTTCCAGTACATCAGTTGATTGATACTTTGGGGCGCCCTTTGCTGGCCGCCCTCAACAACTCCGGTTTGTGCTTTCATACCGTCACCTATGATATGGCTGAGTTGGATTCCGCAGGATTGCAATCAGGGCAGGGCTCCGAATATCCACATGGATGTTCTTGTGTTATTCCACCGATTTCACCACGCCCGCAGCATGTACTGCATGAGCCATTATTTATTTCATAAAGTGGGGTGAGGTCCGTTAAATGGCCATCATCGCGTGACATCGATTCAATGCTTGCAGTCTGCTCTGCTTCCTCTTTTGAGGGAAAATATCTATATGACGCTCTTCTGGTGCCGGTATCTCTCATGCGCCAGACAGCTAAGTTATATTCTGTGGGCCTGTTTCCAGTTGATTCAGTGGCCACCTGAAACTGCGAAAACATCCAATGCAGGAATTCATTAAATTCTGGGTCGTAGAAGGTGAACCCTTCGCTGGTTCCGGCTATTTCCGTGGCTTTTTGCTTCCACCGCTCCAGGAGGTTTTCAAATCTAACGGGGGCGACAGAGAGTTGAGCTTGTAATTCCTTGCACTTGCTCTCCCAAAGCTCTGCTCTTTGGTCTTCCCATCCTGAAACGGCCGCCCAGCCCTCGGGGTCTTCGTTTGAAAATGCAGGCTCTAGGGGTCTTGGCCCTATTTTTTCTATGATTTCCTGTTCCATTGCATATCCTTCGATATTGTCTTTCACCCGCAAAACCCGCACTGGGCGGGCTGGGGGAGTTATTTGGAGCTTGCAAATTTGTTGGTTCGCTTACTCAGATCAACTCTAGGGGCGTTACCCCTTCGTTATCATTTTCTTACCCTCGGTTGAGTTAAATTATTGATTAGTTAAATGGGCTAGGCCCTGCACCTACCCAGCCCCAATTAAAGGGCTCAGTAAGAGTTGAAATTAGTTCAGGCTGCAAACGGATAAATATCGACCCCTTCAACACTCAGCACATCGGGGGGGGGTAATTTCTTTTGCAGATGCAGTTCCTTTGTTTTGTCTTCTTAACTCAGCAACTACAGCACGCTGAATCATTTGGAATTTATCTGACTTAACCGCGACTCTTTCGGGTTTCCGGTTTTTTAAACCCTGGAATGCAGAAAGGAATTTTTTTACTTCTGCTACTACTGCTGTTGCCTGCTTATTGAGAGGTAGTTTTGAAATTTCCATGTGAACCCCGTTAGAGGCCCTGAACCAGCGGCCCAGATTGGTGTGATTATTTCCGAGCAGCTTCAACAGCCTCTTCCATGGTTGGGTGTCGCTCATACATTCGGCCCGTCCTGCTTCCTCGGAAGTGAAGGACTAGCCTTAGCAAGCCTGGGCCACTTGGTTCAATTGCAAATCTGATTGCTCGGTCATGAGCCATTACAACCGCGCGAGTAAGATGGTTGAAATCAAAGGTCGCGAGTCTATTGTGAGTAGGTTCATTTATCTCGATTCCGCTGCCGCAAGGCTTTACTTTGTTCCTTATATGGTGAGGGCCACCAAACAAGTCGCAGAGCATTTCAAAGCACTTCCATTGCCCACCCGACATCCATGAATAGTGCTTTCTCCAAAAGTCATCCATAGCTATCTCCTAAAAGGGAATGTCGTCATCAAAATTCTGGTTAAAATCATTCCTTCCACCCATGGAGTTAGGTGGCTGCTGTCTGTTTGGGTGTGCTCCCTGACCTTGCGCCGGTCTTTGTTGCGGTTGGTTTTGTGGGGCCATAGGGGAGGGCGGCTGAAATCCCTGGCCCTGCTGAGCGCCATTCTGCTGGCCATCAAGCATCTGCATTTCAGCTGCGACAATTTCTGTAGTGAAGCGGTCCTGGCCACTGTTTTTGTCTTGCCACTTCCGCGTGCGAAGTGAGCCCTCAACATAAATCTTCGCCCCTTTGCGAAGGTATTCTCCGGCTATTTCTGCAAGGCGATTGAAAAAGACTACGCGGTGCCATTCGGTGCGCTCTTGCTGTTGGCCGGTTTGCTTATCCTTCCAGCTTTCACTGGTGGCTAGGCTGACATTGGTTACCGCTCCACCGCTGGGCATATATTTGGTTTCCGGGTCGTTACCCAGATTGCCAATAAGAATTACTTTATTGACTCCTCTAGCCATTGTTTTGTTGCTCCAGTTTCTCGCCACAAAATGGGCAGTAGTTAATTGGTGTGCGGGTTGTTATCTGCAGCGGCGTGTCGGGGTATTGGCTGCTGCCACGTACTCTACGCGCTTGAGTGACTGCTCGCATAACAAGTCCGCCTTCGATACCGTCCACCAGAGGGAGAGGCTTACTTTCCCATTGGGTACGCACCGAGTAGCCAGTATGTTTTGCGTTGATTTGCTGCAATGCGACTGCGTGTAGCTCATCCAGTTGTTTATTTATGCATTCACAGGGCATTTTGGCTCTCTCCCTAAAAATGCGCCCCGTACCAGCGGCACAAGCCCCACGCGTCAACGTATTTGTAAAGCAGGTTTAGCTTCTGCTAGTCGCGCCCCTGGAATCTCCTGGCCTTTTTTCAGTGCGGCTAATATGGCTTTCTTGTCCGCTGTGAATGTGTTTTTCACAGTGACGAATTCACCGGGTAGGGCATCTTCATTCTCAATTTCAACCTTGGGGGCTGCCTTCTTGAGGGAGATGGTGAACACCGGACACTCAATTTTCTTGATGCCGCACTTTTGCATGTTCGAGCGGAGATACTCGGTGATTGATTTGCACCGGTTTTGCAGAGCTTTTTTCTTGGCTTGTAACCGCTTAATTTCATCGTCAAGCCCCTTCTCGAAGGGGATGAAGTTCTGGAGCAGATAGCCAATTTGAGTAGCTTTATCTTTAAATTCGAGTTCAATACCTTCCAGGGTGTCGGCAATATCTGCCGGGGTCATATCGTTGTCTTCGGCCAGTTGCTTTAGTTCGCGGGCTTGGTCGGTGATTTCATACAGTTTTAAGGCGGTCATCATGCAGCTCCTTGGAGTTGTTCCTTTTGCGCTTCGTAGGTTTGGGTGAGAGCGGTAATTCCTTTTTTGGCGACCTCTGCGAGGTGTGGCATATTTCCTTGCCGCTCAAGGTGTTTGATTGAGGTTTTGAAAATTCCGGCGGCCTCATGCAGACGGCGGGAACTTTTCAATGTTTTCAGGTGCTTCTGTACGTACTCGGTAAGCTCTTTGGTTTGCTTGTCTCGGGCGGAGTCTTTGTCTTCCGCTTTGTCGATCTGGCTTTCCAACTGGCGCTCTTGACGGTATTCGGGGTCATCCCATTCACCGCTGTAAATATCTGCGGAGAAGCCGAGGAATGAAAAGCACTTTTTCAAAGCATCAGAAAGTGATTTCTTGGCCGCCTCTTTATCTTCGATAAAACGCTTCTTGTTATCTGACCAGTAAATACGAGGCGTGTGACCGTAGTTCTCAACGTGGCCGCGCACCCCGTCTATCACGTACCAGAGGCGCAACCTGATGGTATGGGTAAGGTTGTGTCCAACTTCCTGACCTTCTGCAAACACTGGCGCACCTTTATCGTCACGCTCCTCGATAATTTCATAACCCCAACCAATTCCGATTGGTCCCCATAATTCAGTTGCTTTCTCAACCATGGCAATATGGTTGATGCTGGCAGTTTTGCGGCCTTCAAACGTTGACTCTTTTACAAAGCGAGCATCAGTTTTCTTTACTCGCTGCCAGATGCTTAGATTCTCAGACATTTTGCTCACTCCTGTGATTAGAGGGGGCTTGGTAATTTTGAGTGATTTAAGAACTTGGCAATTCAAGGTAACCAGCATCACGGGCAGCGTGCGCGAATCGCCAGAAATATTTTTCAGCAATAAATCTCACAGTTTCCATCGCTATGGAGTGATATTGGTAACCCGCCTCTGTGTGGTCGCCGCCGATGGCAATTTCAGCAATTTTTCCGTTTCCGGTTGAATCACAATCTTCAGCGTATTTTTCGAGAAACTTTCCAATGTGCTTATCAAGTAGATTCCGAGCTAGCACCGACTCATTGCTGAGTGCTCCCGTTTCACGGAATAGGTGCATCTCAAAGAAAAATACGGTGTTTTCAATTTCGTCTTGTGTGGGCTTTCGGCGGGAAAGTGGGTGGCCTTCGATGTGCCCTTCTTCTGCTGCGCGCGGTTCAAGCTCCTCGCGGTACTCCCTGGCCAGCTTTAATGCACAGCTCCGAGAGAATTTCTCGTTTGCGGTCGCGCACTGGAGGATGTCCTTTAACTGGAACTTGTCGAGTTCATCGAGAGCGATCTCAAGAAAGCGGCGGCGATACATGGCTTCAATGAGTGGGCGACCGTTATCACCAGAGAGAATGCACTCCAGGACGTATTCAACAATGCCAGCTTCAGTGCTCTCTACATCAGCTGCGGTTTCGTCCGGCAGAGAGTCTTCGTGATTCTCGTGGGCGTTGAGAGCGTCTTCGGCGGGGGCGGTTGAGCTGGTTCCTAACATGGGTATTCTCCCTGAAGTGATGACAAAATAATATCAGAGGTATTTTTAATGTAAATATCAAAGGTATTATTTTCGGCGCTTTGGTATTAATAGACGCCAGAGGTTCGCTTTGGTCTACTGGTATATGGAGGGGGGGGGAGAGGAGGGGGTTACCCCCTTGAGTTGAGGTTCTTGAGGGGGTTGTGTGCCTTAGGAAGCTAATTAGAGGTCGATTTCAACCTTCTTCGCTACGCCTACAATGCGGCAGTTCCCGTTAATCGGGATTGGCGCATAATTTGGATTGAGCGGCTTTAGATATTTGTTGGGGCCGTCAATTACCAACTTCTTAATCGTGGCTTCCTGCACGTCTACCAGCTTTGCAACTACGATTGACCCGTTGGTATATTCTGCATCGGGATCGACAATGACCACGGCCCCATCTGGGATGCTAATGCCGGTTGGAGATGTCATAGAGTCGCCCTCTACACGAAGAGCGAAGGCGTTTGATCCTACCCTGGCAGTTGTTTCTCGCCACTCATCGGCTTCACCTGGTTGGAAATTATCGACTATCTCTGCCCATGCCCCAGCCTGTACGGATGAAATCAAAGGTACTCTCGCACGAATTTGTGGGGTTGCTTCTGAGATGTTCTGGTAGCCTGCCGGGATAGGCTCATGTAATTCTGCACGTTCAGACTCCTTGTTAAACGTTATTGATATAGCTGGATCTATGCTGCTGGGTTGTACACCGAGGAGTTTGGCAAACTTGATGATGGTGTCAGTGTTTAGAGCAATGCGGCCATTTAAGTAATGTCCGACGGCTCCCTGGGTGATACCCATGATATCGCCAGCTTTATCTTGATTCAGCCCCAGCCCACCCTTTTTCGCAAGCCATATGCGCTTCAGGTTCTCGGCTAGCCGCCTTTCTTTGTCAGTGATATTGCGTTTCGGTTTATTCATCAGCCGAGGTTAATAGTGCCAGTACCTAAAAACAAATACCTGAGGTATTGACTGATATTAATATCAGGGGTATTAATAAGCATATGAACACAATCAAACGAGCGGTTAAAAGTGTAGGTACGCAAGGGCGCCTGGCACAGCTCTTGGGAGTTACCCAGGGAATGGTTTCGGCTTGGGCAACTGGTCGCAAGGAAATTGCTCCACACAGGTGCTCACAAATTGAGCGGGTGACCTTTGGAGCTGTAACACGAGAGGAACTACGCCCGGACATTTTTGGAGACCCGATATATCAGAGTGCAGGTTTTGAGCCTGCGGGGAAGGTGAGGCAAAACCATGAAGCGGAGATAGAGCAATAGAAAATAACTAACCAGAAGGATGAATGATTAACGGAGGCAAGGATGAGGTCAGGATTGGAATGTAAATCAAATTTAAGAACGAGCAAAAAGACTCGCAATCGAATCGATGCTTTATCTGACCGGTTTGGTATTCCAAGGGAGCAACTGCTCAGAATTATTTTAGAGGCTTCGCTTCCCATTTTCGAAGCAGAGACTCCTGAAGATATCAAGAAAGCCCAAGCGGCTCAGCGCATCTTGACCATGCTGCGCGTATAAGAATTTCGACGGTTCCGGATTTAACCCAGAGCAGTAAATACAAGTCATAACTGGGGCAACACTATGCAAGACGATATTAAAGCGGCTATGGCTGGACTTTCTGAGTCTGAGCGAGACCGCTGGGCTTTTTGCGCCCGCAGGAATAAAAATAACACGGCATTACAGCAGGCTGAAAAAGCCGTCGATTTAGTAACTGAGGAAATGTGCAATTTTTTAGGGCTCGATGAGACTCTCATCGACTCCAATCAAGTGCAGGAAGGGGGTGTGTAGTGAGCGCAGAGGCTACCTTCTGGGCATGGCAACAGGGTGTGAAGTCAACACACAAGCTGGTGCTCCTGTCGCTTGCTAATTGCCACAACGAGGCAAGTGGGCAATGTAATCCCTCGATTGCTTACATTGCTCAGGCAACAGGCCTCAATCGGAAAACTGTCATCACAGCTATGGAGCGGCTGGAAGAATCAAGTCTGATAATCCGTGTCAAGTCTAGCGGGTCTAGCAATCATTTCAATTTGAATTTTGGCCAAATCACCAGTACCAAAAACGGTACTAGTCCCAAAAACGGACCAGGCCCAAAAACGGACACAACCAGTACCAAAAACGGGACTGGACCAGTCCCAAAAACGGACCACGAATCTAAAAAGAAACTAAAAGAACCTAAAAATATTAATAAGGGATTGGATTTTTCATCTTGGCCAACTGAGCCAAGTGTAGAAATTCTTCATGACTGGAAAAAAGTTCGGAAAGCCCCGCTAACTCAAACCGCTGTAAACAACATTGCCAATCAGCTCCATCAAGCCAATCAGCATGGCTACAGCGTTGACCACTGCCTCGCCATTTGCTGTGAGCGGGGGTGGAGAGGATTCCAGTTCCAGTGGCTGCTTAACCACGAAAACCAGGGGCAGCAAGGGCAGAACACTCTCAAATTCAAAACCGCAGCAGAGAAACGTTCAGAACGTGCAGCGGCAACCTACGACTACGAACGCGCAACGCATTTCTAGGGGGAAGCACAGTGAAAAATATCTCCACCATCCTCAGTCAACCGCCAGAGCTGAAGCGCCCAATGGGCTCAGATGAATTGAGCCGAGAACAGCGGGATAGCGTGGCTTATTTTTTCCTGCGTCTCTCCCTACTGAATCGCGAGCAGTACGACCGGCAGTTCCCCGATGAGAAAACCGAGGCCCTTGCCAAGCGTGAATACGCCGCGCACCTGAAGGATTTCACCCGGGAGCAAATCGATGCCGGCATGGCCACCTACCACGAAAACCGCCAAGCCGGAGTGGAAGGGTTTCAGTTTCTGGATGCTGACCGGGCAATCGGCCTGATTCGAAACGGTGGAGTAGGAGAGGGTAATCCTGCTCGCATTCACAGGCTGTTCGAACCCTTAGCCTTGCCAGATAAAAACGCCCAGGACCGAGCCCGCAAGAGCGGTGAAAGCGAACTGGCAAAGATGCGGGGAATGTTCGACCTATGAGCGAAGAACACATCGAGGTTTTAGAGGGGGAGTACATACCCCGAGAAGAGTCCACCAGACAGCCAACACTGGCGGAAGAGCTTGAAGACACCAGCTGGTAATTAACAGCAGAGAGGGAATTCGAATGGCAATTACAGCAGCGGCAGTAACAGATCACCTGGGAAAGAACATTTCCATGGCCACCTTTCTTGGCGAGCGACAGGTTTCGAATATTGATTTTTTCTCCGATGTTGTGCGGGGTAAGTACGGAGAGTGGAAATACTACAGCCACGGTAAGTTGGGGCACTTCACTAAAAGCTTGCCGAGTTCTGCCGATAACCTGCTGTTTTATCTTCAGGATGGGTTAGGGGTGAGCTTGTGGGCGCAAGTCAAATTCTTTCGCTCCGGCTATACAACCTGGGCTGTTGAAGTGGGTGGCAAAGTCTATGCAAGTCGTGCCGGTAAGTTATTCGATATTTCCGAGGCGGAAGCTGAACTGATTCTCTCCTCTGAGATTTCAGAATGAATAGTGAAGAGCCAGCCCCAACAAAAACGGTTTTATGCCTGGAGTTGTTTTTTTGGGTTGTGGTGGTTGGTTCAAATGTTTGGTTTTTGATTGGGTTGGAGTAGGGGGAGTCATGGCAGCTTATTACAACGAAATAGACCCGTTTGCTGCCCAGTGGTTGAGGGAATTAATTTCAGCCGGACACATAGCACCGGGCGAAGTGGATGAAAGGAGTATTGAAGATGTTCGAGCAGATGAGCTTATTGGATTTACCCAATGTCATTTCTTCGCCGGAGTTGGAGTCTGGAGTTACGCACTCAGAAAAGCCGGTTGGCCGGATGACAAACCAGCTTGGACCGGAAGCTGCCCATGCCAATCTTTCAGCCAGGCAGGCAAAGGAAAGGGGTTTGCTGATGAGCGGCATCTGTGGCCCGCGTGGTTCCATCTCATCGAGCAGTGTCGACCTGGAACAATCTTTGGCGAACAGTCTTCAAGTAAAGCTGCTCTCGCTTGGCTCGACCTTGTACAAGCTGACCTGGAAGGAGCGAACTACACCAGCGGAGCGCTCGATTTGTGCGCTGCGGGCGTCGGTTCCCCGAACATCAGGCAGCGACTCTACTTTGTTGCAGAAAGCCGGCTGGCCGACCCCGACATGCCCTGCACCTCACGACACAGAGAACACGGCAGGAAGAGCCAGGCCCCGCAAGGGGTATGGAATAGATTTGCCAATAGCTGCGAGTTTATCGGGCTGGCCAACACCTCTAGCTTCAGATGCAAACAAGCAGGGGCGAGTCAGTCCTCGTCCTGGAGCAATGGCATTGCCAGAAACGACGGCTCTATTAAGGGGTTTATCAGTGACGTTAGCCGGTTGGGGCACACCAACTGCGAGCACTCCAGGAGGCACACCGGAAAGAGCTCTGGAGAGGAAAAAAGGAACATCGGCGGGACAGTCTGTAACAGCTCTTGCGCACCAAGTGCAGCTGATGTCCCCGGTCCGACTAACGGCTTCTGGAGAAATGCTGACTGGCTCGGATGCAGAGATGGAAAGTTCCGGCCAGTTGAATCCGGAACATTCCCGTTGGCTGATGGGGCTCCCGCCCGAGTGGGACGATTGCGCGGTTATGGCAATGCAGTCAATGCGGAGCTAGCCGCTGCATTTATCAGTGCTTACAAGGAGGTTCGGTAATTCCTATGGACCAGCAAGAGAAGACTTTTGAGGAGTTACGTCAAAAGACGGCCCAGTATGCGCAAGCAGAGGCTGAACGGGTTTACCTAGCCGAATTCCGCAAGTCCAAAAAGGCTCTACTGATGAAGGATGCAGAGCGCGCAAAGCCCGGTCTCTCTGCCGCGGCCCAAGAACGCGAAGCATACGCCCACCCCGAATATGTTGAGCTGCTGGAGGGCCTGAGATACGCAACTGAAGTCGCGCTGAAGCTGCGCATGGGGATAAAGGTCACGGAAACAAAAATTGAAGTCTGGCGCACCAAGCAGGCGAACGTCAGAGCAGAAATGAATTTGCGGTAGGAGGGCCAATGGTTACCAAGTATCGCAAGTGTAAAGTGTGCAAAACCCGCTGTAATGTACTGCATGGCATAGTTAACGGGTTAGATTTCGTCTGTTGTGTTGACCACCTTGTTGATTTGGGATTTCAGCGAGTAGAGAAGCAAAAGAGGCTTGAAGCCAAAAAATTCAAAGCTGAAACCAGAGCGCGCAAAAGGGCATTGAAAACTGATTCTCAAATCATGGATGAGGCCCAACGCTCAATAAATGCCTATGTGCGCGAGAGGGATAGAGGCAAGGCTTGCCCCTCCTGCAATCGCCCGGAGCATGAAATAGAAGTGGAGCAGGGTTGGAAAGTTGGCGGGGCCTGGGACGCTGGCCACTTCCGCTCAAGGGGTGCAGCTGGCCACCTGAGATTCAACATTTGGAATATTCACCGGCAGTGCAAAAGCTGCAACGCAGGTTCTGCCAAATATGCCCACAAAGCGGAGACCGTAGCCGTGCAATACGAACTTAATCTGAGGGAGAGAATAGGTAATCGCCGAGTTGACTGGCTAAAAAATAATAACGGAATCCGGAGATTCAACCGGGAGTATTGTGAAAGGATTAAGCGGATATTCAATAGAAAAAGACGGTTATTACAAAAGCGGAGGGAGTGCATAGCATGAGCCTTTTGAAATTCGCCAAGACTGAGGCAGAGAAACGGAAGTGCCGAGCGTTTGAGGAGTGCGGCAGTGTTAATGCTGCCGCGCGTAAACTGGGAATTAAACACCCCTCAGTTTCTCGCACAATAAGCGATTTAAAAGAGCGACAGGCCCTGAAAGATGGCTCCCAGCACCTGGACCCGGAGGCAGTGCCTGAAGGATTCGAAATCAAAGGCGTCAGCGCATACTTCGCCAAAACTGAGCAGCACCCGGCATTCTGGTTGAAGACCCAGCGGAGTCTCCAGCAGCAGCGGTTATTGATTGAAGAGTTCACCCGCGAGTTTATCGAAGACCTGCCGCCCGTAGAGACTCCCATAGAGCCTCAAGGTGATTTAGATACAGACACCATCCCCTGGATACAGATTGGAGATGGTCATTTAGGAATGTTGGCCCATGAGCGAGAAGTGGGCCATAACTTTGACCTGAAGATAGCAGAGCGTGAGTTAGTCACTGCCATTGAAATCTTGATAGACCGCGCACCGAACTGCGAGCGCTGTGTTATTCAAGACTTAGGGGATATGACCCATTACGAGACCTTCAGCGCTAAAACGGAATCGTCAGGGCATGACCTGGATTTTGATAGCCGCTACCCCCGTATGATTCACACCTATGCACGAGTGATGCGCAGCATAGTTGAAAAGGCCCTCAGCAAATTCAAATACGTGGATGTGATAGTCAACCAGGGCAACCACAGTCGAAGCAATGACGTGTGGATGCGGGTTTTTCTCAAGCATGTCTACCACCACACAGACCGCTTACAGGTTCTGGATAATGCCTCGGTTTTCATTCCCTACCGCATGGGCAATACCTTTGTGATGTGCCACCACAGTGACAAGTGCAAGCCGGCACAGCTCGCTCAGGTAATGGCCACAGACTTCAACCAGGATTGGGGCGAGGCCAACTATCGCTATATCGATATAGGCCACATCCACCATCGCATGGTTGCAAAGGAGCACCCCGGGGTAACCATAGAAAGCTGGAACCAGCTGGCCCCGGCTGACAAATATGCCCATGACGGCGGATGGCGCAGCCGCTCTTGCCTCACTGTTGTACTCAGGTCGAAAACCTACGGGGAAAAAGGGCGAATCACTTTAACTGCCGAAGAGGTGAAGGACCGTATTGATAGTTTAGAGCCCGGCACTACCAGCGCCCGGCGTCGTGAAGTTTATACAGTGTGAGGAGAGCAATCATGACTGAAGCGATGGAGCGTGACCCGAACGGCAAAGACCAACATGAACCTGGGGCGAAATGCGACGAGGGGAAAATCATGGCCGGGGTTCTTGATGATTTCTCCCTGGCATTGATGGCGGTTGCCGAAGTTGGAACATTCGGGGCAAATAAATATACCCGAGGTGGCTGGCAGCAAGTGCCCAATGGCAGGCAGCGTTATCGCGATGCGTTGTGGCGTCACCACCTAAAAGAGCGACACGAAACAAAAGACCCTGAAACGGGGCTGTTACACAAGGCTCATAAAGCCTGGAATGCTCTGGCTGAATTGGAGCTGGAACTGAGGGCACAGCAGGGAATAATGGGGCGGGTAGCATGGCAGAAATAGCAATACGCGACTTATTGTGGGAGTGGTCCCGAGCTTACCCAGAAAGGGCAGGGGACTCAGTATCCTGGCCCCGTATGTCTGCATTCAGCCGGAAGATGGTATCAGGGAATAGAGAGAGTCCCGAGCCGATAAATGAAAAGCGTGCAGAGCTTACTGATGCGGCCGTGCTTGCATATCTGAATGCAGTGAGCCGACGCAGGGACCAAGCAAATGCAGAGATTGAGAGGTTGGTATTTTGGTTGAGGTATTACCACCGATGGGAATTGCAGGACGTGGCCAGAACAATTAGGAAGTCTAAGGCCAGCACTAAGACGCTTTGCAGAATGATTGAAAGCACAATCGAAATGGCATGTTTACTTAGAGCGAGGGCAGCATGAAAGGTATATCAACATTTAATGCAGATTATTTAGTTAAGGAATACAACTGCAAAACTAAGGTAGAGGGGAGGTGGGTCATGGCTCGACCTATAGGCGCGACCAGTCTGCGGGTCAGATTAAAAAGCGCCTGGCAGGTCTTCACCGGCAAGGCGGACGTTCTTCTATGGGTAAAGCAATAGCTGGCGTTATATACAACTGTGTTTTAATACAGTGCTTGCTTGACGGCTAGCCGTGAAATAGATAATATAAGGTAAGCTGTCGAGTTGTATGTGCGACAGTGGATCATCCTTCTTAACCGGCCCCCAAGCCGGTTTTTTTATGCCTGAAATTTGAGACTCCCCGAGAAAATCATGCTCACATTAACGCGATTTGCTTATGGCTCAGAAGCAACTCTGGGCCGGCTACGTGTCGGTGATCGTACTTTCTATACCGTAGAGCGCCCATGGCTAGGTAATAAGCCATTCGAGAGCTGTATACCGGAGGGGGTTTATCTGTGTGATTCGTACAGCTCTGCCAAATACCCCAATGTATGGGAGCTACAAGAAGTTCCAGGCCGCTCAAAAATCCTGATTCATACAGCCAACTATGCCTCTGATGTTCAAGGTTGTATTGGTATTGGTTCAGCTCAGGCCCCTGGCGGTTGGTGGGTGATTCAATCGCGCAAAGCCATGCAGGAATTGCGGGACATGCTGCCGCCAGAGTTCGAATTAAACGTCACTCACTTCATACCGGAATACCCATGATTTCAGCCATATCAAATCTACTCGGCAAGGTCATAGACAAAGCATTCCCAGATAAGACGGAAGCCAACCGCCTAAAAGCTCAGGTTGATTCGCAGCTGATTTCAATGGACCTGGAAGAGCTAAAGGCGGCAACCCAGGTAATCACAGCAGAGGCATCAGGGGAGTCATGGCTACAGAGAAACTGGCGGCCAGTAACAATGCTCACTTTCGTAGGTTTGATCGTAATTCATTGGCTGGGGTGGACGGCCCCGAACCTAAGCGAGGACCAGACCCTCGCTCTACTGGAAATAGTAAAAATCGGCCTCGGTGGTTATGTCGTGGGGCGAAGCGCTGAGAAAGCAATGAAGGCTTGGAAGCAATCATGACCCAACAAACAGAGCATTGGCACCTCAGCAAAAGCATCTCTATCACTCAGATAGCCAGCATCATACTTTTAGCTGCTGGCTTATTTACCTGGGGCTCAGATGTAGAGAAACGGGTAGGTGAGAACGCACAAGCAATCAAACACGAATCAGCTATGCGCGCCCTAGAGCAAAAACACATAGCTGAATTCAAAGACGAAATCAGAACACGGCTCCAGCGTATTGATAGCAAGCTGGAGCGGTTAATAGAGAGGGGTGAGTAATAACGATGAGAAGTAGAAAGTCGCCAAAGGAAACTGAAAAGCAAGGTTTCCTCAAAACTCTCTTCAAGGGTAAGCCGGACCCATTTAAGCCGGGAACTCTGGTGAACATAGAGGCCCAACGCCTCAGGGTGATAGCTTCCGATAAGGATACTGTCACATTCAACGTGAACGGCGTTCCGACTGTATGGCAACGTCAGTGGCTAAACGATTATGACGATGGCCACATAAGCATCTTGGACAAGTAATCATGGCAGCACCTGAAGGCAACCAGTTTTGGAAGGCGCGGACCAAGCATGGCCGTGACAAGCTGTTCGCCAGCTCAGAAGCATTATGGGAAGCCTGCTGTGAGTACTTTGAGTGGGTAGAGCAAAATCCTCTATTCGAATCAAAGCTGTTTTCATATCAAGGCGCAATTAGTGAGGGTGTCATACCGAAGATGCGGGCTATGACCATATCCGGGCTTTGCTTGTTCCTAGATATAGACCGCTCAACCTGGACTGCCTGGAAGACTGACGAAGGTTTTTCCACAATCACTTCGCGAGTGGAAGAGGTTATCTATTCGCAGAAGTTCGCAGGCGCAGCAGCTGACTTATTGAACCCCAATATCATTGCCCGAGAGCTGGGATTGAAGGACGCCAACACTCACGAAGTATCAGGCCCCAGCGGTGGCCCCATAGAGCACTCCATGACTCTGGCTGAAGCCAACAATCTCCTCAAAGAAGCCGGCATTGACCCTGACACCATATGAACAAGCTGCAATTAGCGGCAGCAATCAGACTGGTAAGACAAGAGCGCGAATTCCTCCAGACGGTACCGCCCAGGCTTCGGGAAATATTCACCACTGACAAGCGGACAATCGTTTTAGTTGGTGGCCGAGGCTCAGCAAAGTCGTTTACTGCCGCAAAGTTAATAGCCAAACGAGTTGCACAAGGGCAGCGTTGGCTGTGTGCTCGCGAGTTCCAGAACAGTATTGACGACTCTGTTCACGCGCTGATGAAGGCACAAGTCGATGAGTTGGATTTACCAGGGCTCAGGTACGACGCAACCCGGGTATATGGCCCTGAGGCTGGTGGTGCTTTCTATCGTGGTTTGGCTCGCAACCTTGAAAGCCTGAAATCAACTTTCAATCTGAATGGTGTATGGGTAGAAGAGGCCCGCACCATGTCTCAGGCAAGTATCGACATACTCGGTCCAACGGTGAGGGAAGAGGGTTCACAGCTGCTGTTTACCCTCAACAGGGGCAGTAGTAACGACCCATTCAGCAAGCATTACCTGGCGCCCTACGAGAAGCACTTAGCTAGGGATAAACGCTACGAAGATGATGACATTCTCATCATCGATATTAATTACGACGACAACCCGTTTTTTCCTAATGTTCTGGAGAAGGATAGGCTCAGAGACAAAGAGAAGTTGCCCCGGGCCAAGTATGAGCATATTTGGCTGGGCGCTTATGAGGACTCAGTGGAAAACGCAATTATTGAGGCTGACTGGTTTGATGCCTGTGTCGATGCTCACAAGAAGCTTGGCTTTGGACCTGTTGGCCAGGAGCGGATTGCATACGACCCAGCAGACTCAGGCGATGCTAAAGCAGTGGCCTATATGCATGGCTCCATTCTGCTTGATGCACAGAACACTGAAGCGGGTGACCTGGATAGCGCAACCGATTGGGCACTGAGCTTTACCAATGACCACAAGCCTGACGCATTCCTCTGGGATGTGGTTGGTGTTGGTGCCGGTCTTAAGAAGCAGGTCACCGACGCCCTGGAAGGTAAGAAGATAGAGGTAGAAGGTTTTAACGGAGCTGCTACCCCGGTAGACCCGGATTCTATCTACAAGCCAGAAGACGGCGAAATCAAAGAGCCTAAAACCAACAGAGAAACATTCGCCAATCGCCGCGCTCAATTCTATTGGATGCTGCGAGACCGGATGTTCAAAACCTTCCTGGCAGTTGAGAAGGGTAAGTACATCAACCCTGATGAGCTGATAAGCATCAACTCTGAAATCAAAGAGCTTGCCCAGCTTCGCTCTGAGGTTTGCCGCTTGCCGCGCAAGTATGTGGCCGGGGGCAAAATCCAGCTGTACAGCAAGCAGGAAATGAAATCCAAATTCCAAATCGATTCACCCAACATGGCCGATGCGCTAATGATGTGCATGGCTGAGGTGACTGTTGATGATGATGACTTCGATTACTCCCGCTCTAACCCTGGAATCCGTTACTGATGGCAAAAAATAAAGGCGAAATTCTGAAGCTGGCTGAGCAGTGCATTCAGCTATCAGAAGGCGATGACGATTCCACTAATTCTGATGACCGTGCCCAGGCCTACAAATATTACTACGGCGAGCCGTTTGGCAACGAGCGTGAGGGGCGTTCCGATTATGTAAGCCGTGATGTATTCGACGCGGTGGAGGATGCAAAAGAGATACTGCTGGAGGTGTTCGGCTCTAACAGAGAGACCGTGAAGTTCACCCCGCAAGACCAGAATGATGTGCTGCAGGCAAAGCTGCGCACCAGTTACTGCAATCGCGTGTTTAATAAAAACAATTCCGGCTATTCCATCCTTCACGACTCAATCCAGGATGCACTGTTAGCCAAGAACTGCACAGCCAAGGTCTACTGGAATGAAGAGACCGAATATAAAACCGAGCAGGTGCAGGACATCACAGTTGAAGTTTACGAGCAGCTTGAAAGTTCTGAGGCTGATATTGTTGAGGTTGTGCAGGATGAAGCCAGCGGCCTGATTGATGCAGAGCTCAGGGTGCCCGTTGATGCTTCCAGGGTTGCCATAGAAATCATTGCACCTGAGCGCGTAATTCGAGACCCAAGCGCGACCGAGCCAGGCAAGGCCCGCTTCTGGGGTGAGAGGAGCGAGGTCACCCGCTCCGAATTGGTCGAAATGGGCTTTGACCCCGGGGAAGTTGCGGGGCTGACAGCTGATGGTGACTCGCAGGATGAAATGGAAGAGCAGGCTCGGGAGGGTGTAACGACGGGCGGTGACCTTCTTGGCGAGTCCTCACAGGAAACCCTGGAGCTGTGCGAGCTGTTCATTTGGTGGGACGACGAAGGCAAGGGGATTGCGCAGCTGCATCAGGTGTTCAAGGTGGGTAATACCATCCTTGAGGTTGAGAAAGTACAGCGCATGCCGTATTTCAGCTGGGCGGCACTTCGGATAGCTCATCGATATGACGGCCTATCCATGTACGACATTATTGGTGACATTCAAAAGCTCAAAGCGACCATCAAACGGCAGATAGTAGACAACCTGCTGATTTCCAATAATCAATCTCGTGTTGCCCGGCAGGGCGCCTTTGTTAATCCTGCTGACTGGATTGATAACCCTGTTGGTGCAACTCATTGGCTCAGCAAGACTGCAGCGGGACCGATAACTGACCATGTGATGGCAACTCCAGCCCCGCAGCTAACACCACTCACAATGCCCGCCCTGGAGATGCTGAACCAGGACAAAGAGCACCGGGCCGGCGTGTCTCGTTTAACCTCTGGGCTCAATCAGGACGTGATCAGCAACCAAAACGCTGATGACATGATAAACCGCATGACTAGCGCAGCAATGCGGCGAATGATGGGCATGGCCAGGCGGTATGCCGAGCTCTTCTTGATTCCAATATTCCAAGAGATTTACACCTTAGCTCTCGAGCACGACCAGGAAGGATTGCTAGCTGAAGTTGATGGCGAATGGCAGCAGCTCAACCCACAGGAAATGGGTGAGGGCGTTGATATGGAGGTGACCACAGCCCTGACTCCAGATGATGCCGAGATGAGAGCGCGCACGCTGATGGTGCTGCATAACTCGCTGGCTCAAGGTGCGCAGATGGACCCCTCATTGCAGGCCATCTACTCACCACAGAATAAATACTCCGTACTGCGCGAGATATTCAAACTGTCTGGCCAGCCTTCGCCGGAATTCCTGACGGATCCAAACAGTACCCCTGCACAGTTGCAGCAACAGCTAATGCAGGCCCAGCAGCAGCTGCAGCAGATGACCATGCAAAACCAGCAACTCCAGGCGGTACTGCAGCAGTTCAATCAGCAAGAGCTTGGCATCAAGGCCCAGGACGCAGAGACACGGAAGGTGAAAGCCTTGGGTGACCTGGACCTCAAGCACCAGAAGCAAATGACAGACGCCTCGCTGGGTGACCGCAAGCAATCCTTGGCTGAAGACGCTGAAGCCCATGACCAAACTATCGACGAGCTGGAACTCGCCCTTGAGCGCCGGCAGGACCGCAACGTAAGCATTTAATCCCATGAAAAAACTACTCAAGCGGGTTGCCAATACCTGCCTGCCAGCCCGTGCGCGCTCAGTACATGCCAAACAACTCTGGGATGACCCAGCATTTAAACAAGCGGTTAAGGATGCAATCGCAGATATTCAGGGTGAATGGCTCCACTGTGAAAACCCACAGCAGCGAGAAGAGTTGCACCGCCAGTCACGCGCACTGCATCGCGTCACCGAAAAATTAAACAGCTACTACCAACCAACAGAGGAATAACCGGCTATGTCGGACTCCGATAATTCTGCAATCGACGAAGCAATCTCTGGGGTATTAGGTGAGATGGAGGACTCGCAAGAGCAACCAGAAACCGAAAACCCGGAAGTAACCGAAACTGACCTCGACACTGAAACCGAAGAGGAGGCTGAGGCGGAGGACTCCGAAGAGGAGCAACCAGAAGCCGATGAGGAATCGGAGGAAGACGGCGAGGAAGGCACCGAAGAAGCGGAATCTACTGAAGAGCCTGCTTTTGATGTAGACGGTGAGAAAGTGTCGCTGACCCAGGTGAAGGCCTGGCGCGATGCTGAGAAGAACTTTCAGGCCGGTTACACCAAGAAATACCAGAAGTTGGCGGACACCCAAAAGCAAGCTGACCAGAAGTATCAGCAGCTTGACCAGGGTTTACAGTTCCTCGAAAACCAGCTGAAAGGTCCACTGGCACAGTTCGACGGCGTTAACTGGCAAGAGCTACAAGCCAATGACCCGGCGAAGTATCAGCAGCTGCACGGGCAATACAAGGTCGCTCTGCAGGGATTCCAGCAGGTTGAGGAAGCCCGCAAGAAACTGAAAGGGCAGGCTGAGGAGCAGCGTAAGGCGGACCACCAGCGCAAAGCCAAGGAGGCAGTTGAAACCCTGCAGGAGATGCACTCTGACTGGAGCAATGAGCTGTACCACTCAGTGCTGAAGTATGCAGTCGAGAAGGGTGTGCCCCAGGATGAAATTGCAAATGAGACCCGCCCTTGGGTGATTTCCGCATTACTCAACCAGATGCGGGCTGAGAAGGCCCAAGTCAAACCCAAACCTAAACCCCAAACAGTGAAGCGCACGATTAAGCAGAAGGCGGCAGGCAAGCCCCGTACAGCTGCACAGAAGCGCGCGGACGCAATAAAGCGGGACCGCACGCTTGCTGCAAAAGGTGACCGAGCCGCTCAAAGCCGCCTAACAGCTCACACTGTAAATAGTGAAATCGACCGTCTTTTAGGAAACTAGTAATGACTACCACATACGACTCAGTAGGTGCCGCTGAAGATGTAAAAGATGCAATCTTCGAAACCAAATTGATTGACCAGCCGATGCTGAACGTGATCAAAAACGGGAAGGCAACAGGCAAACTGCACGAATGGCAAAAGCGGGATGCCACGGCGCCAAGTGAAAATGCACGGCCTGAAGGGGCTGATATCGGCACGTTCGGCTACACACCGACAGCGATGATGGACAATCGTTGTCAGTTGATGGACAAGCCGTTCAAAATCTCCGATACACTTGAAGAGATTAAAAAGCATGGCCGCTCTAGTGAGTTAAAGGACCAGTCCACCGTAAAACTCCGCGAACTCAAGAATGACATTGAGTACGCCTTTAATGGTGCTGGCAAGCAAACTCGACAGACTGGTGATGGTAACAACGTGCCGGACAAGATGGATTGCGCTCAGGTGCAGATTCATAGCGATTGCCGAGTGGACCACGGTGCCGCATTTACCGCATCAAATGGCGAGGCATCGATTAAGGCTGGTCAGCTCGCTACCTATAACAATGGTGGCAATGTTGAAACGCTATTAATTAATCCTATTCACGCTGACCCTATTGCTGGATTTGCACAGCAGTCAGGGCGAAACCGTGATGTGGAAGAGAAGAGGCTGGTTGACTGTATCGATATCATTGACACACCTCATGGCTCTGTTTCGGTGGTCAAAGGCCGATATATGGATACCTCCACAATTCTTGGTCTTGATTCGGAGTTCTGGTCTGCGGATACCCTACAAAAAACCAAGCTGGTGCCGTTAGCATTAACTGGCCACAATCAGAAAATGATGTGGAAAGCAGAGCTGACACTGGCTTGCCTCAACGATAAAACCAGCTTTGTGATTGAGAATATCACCACCTCTTAAATTTTAACTCTCTCCAACTAAGGGCGCCTCCGGGCGCCTTTTTTATTGCTCAATTTTTATGGCTAGAACACACGAAAGTTTCGCGATTGAAGACGGCACCATCTATCAGGTCCGTAAAGATAATGAGCAGGCCTTCTTTGCTCAGCAGGACCATCGTCGGCATCAAATAGAAGCCGGTGCAGTGAAAGAAGATTATCGCCGTCTTCGCTTCAGTATTCCCGCAACCATTCAGCTTGAAATAATTAAGAAGTACGGGAAGGAGATGGACCCGATTCGATACGGGAAAATGTCACCGGCTGAAAAGCGCAAATTCGACCAGATAATTCACTCCGAGTTTCCCCGCTGCATTATGGGGCGCTCGCAGAAATTCTTTGAGGGCATCCAATGGCAATCACCAATTACGGCGAATTAAAAGCTGCAATTGCTGGATGGCTAGAGCGTGATGACTTGGCTGAGCGCCTACCAGAATTTATTTCCCTGGCAGAGCGGAAGATATTTCGCAAGCTGCGTACGCCGGCGAATGAGCGAACGGTGCTTGAGGATAGGCGCGTTGATGGCGGTGATGAGTGGTTAATACCAACTCATTTTCTTGAATGTAAGCGCTTATTAGTCAACGGTGTCCCCCTCTCTCGTATCACTGATACTGACTATTACAGTAGGTCGGCGCAGTCAGGGCAGCCCAAGTATTTCTTCCGTTATGCCAATCGCTTCAAGGTGTGGCCGGCACCTGCTGAGGATTACCGCTGGGTGTTGAATTATTGGACCGACATGGAGCTCACCGAAGAGTATCCAGAGAACACCGTACTTCCTGTAGCGAAAGACCTTTATCTATTCGGCGCTTTAGCAGAAGCAGAGCCCTACCTAATGAATGACAACCGGGTAGCCCTTTGGAAAGCGAAATTTGATGAAGGGTTAATTGAGCTAAACGATATGGCTGAGCGTGCGGAGCTGGCCGGGTCGGCAAGTATCAGCAGAGGGGCCTACTAATGGGAACCGGTTTCTATCATCCGAATGACAATGACCCTCAAACGGTTGAGGCACAGGGCGCGCAGAGCTATGTCAATCTGGCGAAAGACTGGGCCATCAAAATGGATGGTCCGGTGCAGGGCGAGAGTTATTCCTCACAATGGAATGCCACCTTGTCAGCTCAGAGTGCCGGCGAGTCAGCGGCTTCCGCCGGGCAGGCTCAACAATTCAAGAGCCTGTCGGCCGAGTATGCAAGCAACCCCGAGGACGCCTATATCACCGGCACCTCCCAGTACTCGGCAATGCATTGGGCGATCAAATCTCAAGGATTCGCTAGTGATGCGGCGCAGCACTCTCAGTCAGCCGCTGGTTCTGCACAAGCAGCCGAAGACGCTGTATCGGCGGCAACCAATGTTTCAATGCCTGCAGTGGTCGCTGACCCCGCAACAAGCCGGAATCTCAGCGCTAGCGATGCATCGAAGTATATTCGATTCACCTCAGCAGCCCCTGTATCTGTCATTGTGCCCGATGACAACACAGAGGATTGGGTTGTGGGTTGTGAAATTCATATCCGTTGTGCTGGCGCTGGCGGAGTCACCATTTCTCCCGTTTCTGCGGTGACGGTAAACACACTTAATTCTCCAGGTGGGCTGACCCTGTCGGTTGCGGGCGCCACTGCGACGCTGAAAAAGGTGGGCGAGAATGAGTGGGATCTTTTCGGGCTGGTGGGGCTGTGATTGTAGGTGTAGTTGCGAGTGCCGGGCTGTTTGGCACTGGTGCCGGCACTGGCGGGGTTGTGCTGACCAGCAGGCCCTATGCCATTGAGGCGGCCGATCAGCTGGCAATATCCGGGCACGTACAGGGCCTGCGTCAGCGCCCCGTAACAGAATCCTTGAGTCTGGTCCCGCTTGTTGCATCAATCACTATTCACCAACTGAAACCGCCTCACAATACCTCGGTGGAGCCCGAGGCGTTGACTATGTCAGCCAGTATTGACCGCATTCAGATAACGCAACTGCGCGATCTATACCGCCAGTATGAATACGAACCCGAGGCGCTGATGTTCTCTGTCAGTGTGCCATTCATCCGTGTTAAGGATGCGGCAATTCCCTACAGCAGTGAGGCGGAATCCCTCGGAATATTTGCCAACATTAACTCGATACAAATCACCGTCTCATGAATAAAAGCTTAAATTTGCACCTGACAATGGCCGGGCGTTATCGCCTGCGCGCCCGTTCACGCGATGGGCGCGAGCGCCCTTTGGCTGATTGGTTTCCCAATCTGATTACCAATAACGGACTGGATTTGCTGGCCGCATCCGGCACCCTTGAAGGTAGCTATAGTGCCATTGGAGGGGTGGCCGTTGGCACTGGTAATACAACGCCGTCGGAGAGTGATGCTCAGCTTGCTAGCCACCGTGCTTTTGTGCGCGATAGCACTTCGGAAAATACCAACATTAACAGTACCGACCGCTATTTGGCCGTAACCAAAACCTGGCAATTTGACCCCGGTGAGGCAGATGGCAATATCACCGAAATTGGTGTGGGTGAGAACTATAACAACCTGTTTAGCCGTGCGTTGATAGTCGATACTGATGGCAATCCCACCTCCATCACGGTATTGAGCGACGAATATCTGATTGTCAGTTATGAATTGCGGTTTTATCAGCCTGTCGATGACGTTGTGACAACCGTGGACGGTTACAGTATCACGCTGCGCCCGGCGTCTGTGAACGTGACGGGAGCTTCATATTGGACTGCCACAGGCTTTTTTATTGATGCCGGCGCTCAGAGCAGCCAGGCGCACGCGGCTCCGCTAGCGGATATCGATAACCTTCCCGGCTCGTCTCACAATAGAACGAGTGTGACCACAGATGACTATACCCCCGGCTCTTATTCGCGCACGGGCACTATCCATTTTGATTCCACAGCGGCGAATGACACGTTAGAGGCGTTCAGTTTTAAGTTTGGCCCCGGGCGGTTTCAGTTTTCAGTATCTCCGGCCATTGTAAAAACCAGCCTGCAGGAAATTAATATCGGCGTGGGTGTCTCCTGGGGGCGCAGATAATGCTCCCGCAAAATGCAGTGTCCTCCCTACCTATAACGACCCCCTTTATCGGCGGTGCTGCAGGGCCCGCTCGAGATATTACTGATTACGAGATGGGCGGTGTTGCTATTCAAAATCCATCTGAAGGGTTGGAGTATCAAATCTGGCGGGCACGCATATTAAATGACGGAACGGAAATTGTGCTGGATGCGCGAGAGGTCGACGCGTACACAATCATTACCGGCACCAATATCACCGAGGTGAGCTTGGCCTTCGACCAGAATATGCGCCCGGTGATTGCCTATGTGGAGAGCGGCACTGCCAAGCTGTGCTGGTATGACTCCAGCCAAGGCGTGCAGGTCACCACCAGCTGGCCGGGGGTGATTACTCCGCAGGTTTCCCTTGACGATAAACGCCCCATACAGCCGTCTGCTAGCGATGTGATTTTCGCCTATCTGCGCTCTGTGAATGGCGAACAGCGGCTGTATTACCGGCAGCAGCGTGACCGCTACACGGTCGAGTATGACCCGATGCAGGCACTGTACGACGAGATGATTTCTCAAGGGTATAGCTCCGCAGAGGCACAGGCAGTTTATGACGATTACCAAGCCAAAGTCGCGGCGTCTGCGGGTCTCGTAAAAATTGGTATGAGCAAAAACTTACGTTTCCAATTTATGACCAGGGGGGTGTAATGCCACTAGAATCCGCCGAATATATTTCCGAATTGGACCCGAATAATCCCCTCGATGGGGAAGGAGCAGGTCAGGGTGACGACCATCTGCGGGTAATTAAGCGCGCTATTAAGCAGACGTTCCCGAACCTCTCTGGGCCGGTAGAATTAACTAATACAGAACTGCAAGAGTTGCCGCAAAGGCTGCTCGGCGGGGTTGAGGCAGCTATCAATTTTCTGTTGCCTCACACAGAGCAAAAGGGATCGATCAAACCCTGGTCTACTACATATGCACCAGTGCCAGCGGGCTGGCAATTGTGCGACGGCACTAATAACACGCCGGACCTTCGCGGGCGTTTTATCGTCGGCTCCGGTGCTGGCTATACAGTGGGTGCTACCGGCGGCAACAACACTGTTACTTCCGGCGATGGCGGTGTCCACAATCATGGAGGCGCCACTGCGGGCCACGCACTGACTATTGCGCAGATGCCACCCCACGACCATGACAGCGATCAATATTGGTCGACAAATAAAAACGAAAGCTCCACTTCCGGGCCGGACTACGACCCCAGCGATAAAGATGGGCAGCCTGCATCCATTAAATCCCAGGGTGGCGGTCAGGCACATAGCCACGGTATTGGTAATAGCGGCCCCCACACGCATTCCGTTGACGTGCGCCCGCCATATTATGCGCTTGCCTGGATAATAAAAACTTCTGAAGTCACCAACGAAGATATTGCTAACTTGCTGACTGAGTTGAGTGGCGATGAGGATACCTAATGGCTTTCTATCCTGTCCGACAGCTGGGTGAGCGCGGCATCAATGTCGATACACCTCCATTCGAACTGCCCGTTAACGAATTCTCGGCTGGCAAAAACGTCCGATTTACCAACGGCGCGGCACAGACTATGCCATCGCCGAAAATACTAGAGACATTGGCAGAGGCTCCCGTATGGGGTGCCGGCTGGGTTTCAGATGGTGTGCCGCAGCTGGCCTACGCATCCCAGTCAGAGTTATATATCCGTGAAAATGAAACCCTTGTTAAGCGCACTAACAGCGAGGACTTCCCCAGTGGTTATGCGCCTTCGGAAAACTGGCAGTCTTTGGTGTGGGGGGAGAGTGTGATATTCAATAATGGCGTGGACGTGCCGCAGATTTATGAGCCGGCAGACACGGAATTTAAAACGCTTCCCAACTGGCCAACCGACCTACGAGCTAAGATGGTGCGCGGTTATAAAAACTTCATGGTGGCTTTGGGTATTACAGAAGGTGGCGTCAGCTATCCGAATACTGTGCGCTGGTCTGCTGAGGCCGAGCCGGGGCAAGTGCCCTGGACGTGGGATGTGGCGGACCTGTCCGGCCTTGCTGGGGCTAACCCGGTAGACTCCGGAGCAAGTGAGCTAGTTGACTGCTTGCCCTTGGGTGGGGCCAATATTATTTACTCCCAGGAGGCGACCTATTTAATGCAGTTTGTCGGCGGGCAATATGTGTTTGCCTTCGACAAGTTGTTTGACCAAGGCATTCTTTGCCGGGGTGCGGTAGCCGCATTTGACAAGCTTCACTTTGTGATTGGCTCCACCGAAATCTTTGTGCATGACGGCTCCAGCACTCGCCCCGTGGCGCATCGACGAGTGAATAAAACCTTTTATAGCGAGGTGGGCGACCGTACCAAGGTGCGCTGTGTGGCCAATCATAAAACCAAAGAGGTGTGGACTTATTACACCACTGGCGATGGCAATGCGAACCGGGCCATGGTTTACAACTGGCTGGATAACACTTTCACCTTCGTTGACGTGCCGGATGTGACTTGTGCGGTATTTGCACCTAAGCAAGGTGAGATTATTACTTGGGATGAGCTAACTCAGAACTGGGCGGACCTCACTCAGAGTTGGGGAGAATTCGCCGATACTGCCTTTTACCCTGTGATGTACTACTTCAGTAGCGATGGCAGCACCCACAGCTTGCAAGAGGCGGATTTCCTCAGTACGGCCAGCACAACTCAGTCAGTATACCTGGAGCGCACCGGTATCGACCTTGACCAGCTTATGAAAGCGCCGACAAAGCAATGGAAACTAATTCGGCAAATCGTTCCGCAAATCCATGGTACAGGCAAAGTTCGCATCACAGTAGGCGGAGCCTCAACGGCCATGGGTGATGTGCACTGGCGCCAGCCACGTGAGTTTGATGTGGCAAATGGGCTCAAAGTAGATGTGCGGCTAAAGGCCCGCTATCTCGCAATAAAAATCCAATCTGTTGACTCTGGGTTCTGGCGACTAACTGGCTGGGATTTGGACTTAATACCGGTAGATGGCAGATGACCTACACCCCTGGACCTGCACAGCCCCAAAACCTTGGGGAAATATGGCGATATTTACAGGCGGAGCTGAGCAAAATACAGCGGGCCTTTACCGACCTGGAGGCGCTGGCACCGCTCTACCGTGAGCCGCCACGGCGCCCGCAGCCGGGCCTGCTGGTGACCGCCGATGGCACAGACTGGGACCCTGGGCAGGGGAAGGGTCTGTATATCTGGGAAGGTACTGCCTGGGTGCAGGTGCAAGCGTTGTGAGGTCAGAATAAATCAAGTCTGCGGCTACAACTTGAGCAGCAGCAACGCATAGCTCTATTTAGGCTATGGCGATTCCGAGCGGTTAATCATCTGGAGCAATTCCCGTGATGAATTATGGATACAACCCCTACATGCCCGACTGGGAAACCCAGTACAACCCGGCACCCTCTCTAATTCAACAACCCCAAGCCCAACAGCAATCCGGCATTAACCCGATGCAGGCCATGAGCTGGTACAACAAATTTGCAGGCGGCGGCGCATCTGGTGCAGGCAGTACGGCAAGCGGTACCGCAAGCACTGGCGCTGGTAGTGGTGCAGCAGGTGGTTCTAGCTGGATTGCATCAGCGGGGCCTTGGGCAGCTCTGGCTGCAATCATTGCCATCAACGAACACGAAGCCCGAGATGGTGGCTATCGCGATGAAGATGACAAGGGCTACGCCCTGGACTTACTCGGTGGCAAGGTGTTTGAGCAGGACGCTACCTACCGCTGGAAAGACGACCTCAATGATGCAGTGCCAGGTTCCGGCAGTATGGTCGAATCAATGGCAAATCTCGGTTCTCTGGACTTCTCAAACGCTGGCAAAGCGCTTGAAGATGGATTGAAGGAAGACCCACTAATCAAAGGCATTCTCAGCCTCTTCTAATAGGTGAAACATGGGATTTTTAGACAGTCTTATGGGTGGCGGTGGTGAGTCCAAAAGCCAGAGTTACCTGGATGAGGACCAGAAAGGCTACCTGAATGATATTTGGGGAGAGGGGCAAAGGCTCTACAACTCTGGTCAATCACCAGTCGCCGACTTGACCCCGGAAATGCAGCAATATATTCAAGCTGCAATGGGGTTTGGTAATACGGCCAATGGCTATGCCAGCCAAGTGACAGGTGCGTCCAATGACTTCGGCAATACTGCAGACACAATGCAGAATTACCTGAATCAAGTGATGGGTAGCGGCGGATATCAAACACCAATGCAAAACGGTGTTGATATGAACACTGTAAACTCACTGATTGATAACGACCTGATTAATTCGCAAATCACAGCCAGCACTCGTGATATTTACCGCGACCTCAATGAAAACCAGTTACCGGGCATAGCCTCAGGTGCTGTCTCTACAGGTAATACTGGCTCAACGCGTCGTGGGGTGGCTGAAGCTATCGCGGCTCGTGGCGCAGACGACAGGGCCTCAGATGTGGCCGCAGGTATCCGCTCTAATGCCTATGACCAAGCTGTTCAAGTTGCAGCCAATCAGTCCAGCGCAAATCAGGGCGCGCAGCTTACAACCAATAACCTCAACTCATCATTGGCTACCAATAACTTCGGAACCGCGGGCAATCTCTTCAATACCGGATTTGGCAGCGCCTACAACATGGGTATGGGCGGCGTGAGCATGATGGGGCAGGGCGGAAACGCGATGCAGAACTATATGCAGCAGGTAGCAATGGCGCCCTGGCAAAAATTACAGCTGTATCAGGGTTCTGTTGGTAATCCGATTGTGTTGAACGAATCCATGCAGACTCAAAGCGGTTCGCCATTGGGGGCTTTGGGTGGGTTTATGGAGGGGGCTGGTGCATTAGCGCAGGGTGGCGGTTTCGCTGCAATGTTCTCTGACGCTCGATTGAAGGCAGACTTACGAGAGATCGGAGAAACGTCGGGCGGGCACAAGCTCTACAGTTGGGCCTGGAATGCTAGTGCAGCACCCCTTGGGCTGCACGGGCGAGGCGTGGGCGTGATTGCTCAAGAGGTGGTGAAATCAAAACCTGATGCAGTTAGTGAAGATGTTAGTGGCTACCTAAAGGTCGATTATGAAAAGCTCAATTAATCGCGATGCATCTTAAGGCATTGGCCGTAATTGCCTACAGCCTCAGACGCAACTACAACGCCATTTTTAACTATGAAGCGGGTGGAGCATTTCCAGGCACCGGTTGTAAACCCATCAAACTCCATCATTGTTCGTCCATCGCTTAGGGTAACTTCGGCAACTGGTGCGCCATAGCGAAGTATTACATCGTCACGGCTTGCTCCATTCCAATGGCTTATATCCAGCTGGTTGGCGCACCCAGCCAAAAGCCCTAAACACAGTAATCCAATTACTCGCATACATTTCCCCTTTTTAGGGATTCAAACAAATACCATTTTTCCAGTCAATCCATAGGTTGAATTATGCGACCAGTATTAACGATGGGGGAGCCGATAGGCACCCTAGATTCCAATTTTATTGAGCCAAAACAATCTCCACTATTTGATGGTGGCGACCCGTTTGCGCTGGAGATGGACCGTCGCCAGCAGCAAATCATGGAAAACGACAGCCGAGTGGAAGCCTTAAAGAAGGATAAGCTCGGGGGAATTGGTCGAATGTTGACAGCCATAAATATGGGGTATCACGGACAAAACCCTAGTGAAGCCTTTGCCGGGTTTAATAATCGAGTGGCCGCGCTCCAGCAGCAGAACGCACAACTCAATTCCGAGATGGGCGATATCAATTTAAGGCGGGCGATGATGGAGCAGCAAGGAACAGGCTCTGCGGATACGGTGGGCTCACCGTTGACGCTCGCTAATGGCAATTATGGAATCGCCGTAAAAAATCCAGATGGCTCAACTGAAGTTCGAGACCTGGGGGTTAGGTTTGACCCGAAGGTGCACAAGGTGGGTGACCAGCTTTTAACTACAACGGGAGGCGGCACACCGGTAGAGCTATTAACTGATGAACAGCTCAAGAATATTTATGACCAGCGCATGAAAAATGCAAAAGGCGAAATTGATTTAAAGAATAATTCTGAGGCTGAAAAAATCGCAGCTCTTAACGCCAAAACATACAAGGCGTATCGGGCGGGAATGGAGGGCTTGTCCAGAGGGATGGAGGGGACCACCACCAACCCGCTTGTGGGCTCACTACCTGCACTGACCTCGGAGGCGCAAACCGCAGATGGCGCCGTCTCTGCAATGGCTCCGATTCTAAAGTCTCTGTTCCGTGAAGCCGGTGAGGGTGTCTTCACCGATAAAGACCAAGAGCTACTGCTAAAGATGATTCCAACTCGGAAGGACCACCCAGAGGCCCGCAAAGCAAAACTCGAAATGGTTGATAGGATTGTTCGGGCGAAACTTGGAGTCGATTTCGAAGATATTGAGCGTGATGGCCCCGAGGCAGCAGCTGACGCTGCCAATACAAATAAAGATCCACTGGGGATTCGATAAATGGCTCTAACTATCGCGGAAATTCGTAAGCAATACCCTGAGTACTCAGACATGAGCGACGAGGCTTTGGCGCGCAGCCTACATCAGTCGTATTACAGTGACATGGAGTTTGGTGAGTTCGCCAATAAGATTGGCTACACGCTGCCGGACCCTGCGGGCCTTAATCAGCCAAGCGCTGTTGAGCAGTTTGTGGACAATTCAATTGGTGAATTTGAAGTATTAGGTGCAGTAGGTTCGTCGATTTTGGCTGAGCCTGTTTCCGGTCTCGCCGGTATTGTTCAAGCTTTAAACCCTTGGGCTACACAGGGGGCTGGTTCTCGCACTGTAGAGGCAACCCGCGATTTCCTCACCTACGAACCGCGCACAGATATAGGCAAGGATAAGCTAAATGCTATAGCCGGTTATATCGAACCTGTTGGTAAGGCATTGGAGTATGTCGAAACCGGATTAGGTGATGCGACTTATGACGCTACTGAGAGTCCAGTGCTATCTGCCGGAGCCACCACCGTACCAACGGCAATATTGGAAGCGCTCAGCGTTGGTCTCGCTAAAGGAGCTGCTCGTGTTAAAAGGGCTACTCCAGAGAATGTAAAAACGGAGCTATCTAAACTCGGAGTAGACCCGGCCCAACTGTCGGATGAAGCCGTTCTAAAAGTGGTGGATGAGCTGAACGAGGGCGCCGACTTCTCTGGGGATGGGTTGGTCGGTGCTCTTGAAAATGCCGAAATGCCTGAGGACTGGGTGCCGAAAACACGTGCTGAGCAGCAAGGCATTGAGACTGGCAACTTTGACCTGTGGCGAAAACAGAATGAAGCCGCTTCTGGCGTCTATGGCAGTAACGCTGAACAGGCCGTTAATCGATTTACTGATTTCCGCGAGCGTCAGCTTGGTAGGGTGGTGCAGGGCCAGCTGGATAGTCTGGGACCAACTGAGGGAGCCAGTTCACTCGCAAGTAGCTCGGAGCTGCTCTATGACGGCATTCTTTCAAAAGTAGAGAATGCCAAGCAGGCTAAGTCCGATGCTTATGCCAGGGTGGAAAATATTGCTAATGAGCATGGCCCAATGATGGCTGAGGGCTCGGTAATGCAAGAGGGACTGGGGGCGGCATATCAGGGTTTCAATGGTGACATTAAGCTGGCGAGCAAGACTGAAACACCCAACGCCTACGGGTTGTATGAGGAGCTTCAGGCAGCACTGCGCGGTGAAAAGTCTTCAGACCTGCCGGGCGCGCTGACAGTCGCGACCAACAAGATGGAAAGTCTGGATAACTTCGAAAGCTTGCGCCGTCGAATCTCTGCTGCTGAGCGGGCCACCGCGCCGGGCTCTGCCGACCAGGCATTACTTGGGCAAGTGCGTCGGCAATATGACAGCTGGCTGGATGAGGCCGTGGAGAATGGGAAGTTTTTCGGCTCACCCGAGCAGCTGGACGCCCTCAAAGAAGCTCGCCGCCTGAATCGCGATTACATGCAGATAGTTAAAGGCACCCACAAGGACGGCAAGCCAACAGCCCGCACCCGCATCATCAATGATGTTGTGAATGGCCGTAGCACACCCGAGGAGGTGGTAAACAAGATTATCGGCGGCACCGGTAAGAAGCAGGGAGCGGCTATCGTTGAAGACTTCAAGCGGCTATTCGGTGAGGACTCCCCGGAATTCGGAGCCCTGCGGCAGTCTGCTTTTATGAATATTTTCGGTCCCGCTTTCAAGGTGGCCGAGGATGGCAGCCTACAGCTATCCAAGGGCAGCTATATCAATCGACTCTCCGACCAGCTCAAGAACAATGAGAGCAATCTGCGGGCGTTGTTCGATGAGTCTGAGCTGAGGCGGTGGAATAAGTTTGCAGGCGAGTTGCGGAAGTTGCAGGAAGATGTGCGCAAGAAGAACTTTTCAGGCTCAGCGTACCACTTAGCTGGGCCGATGAGTGCACTAGTAGACAGGGTGGGAATCATCACTCAATGGTTGCCATTCCTGCGCGAGGGGGCCGAGAGCGTGAGTAAAAGCCGCCGTTGGCGAGACCTGAGAAAGAACGGCTTGGCTGAAGGTGATTTCACCGTGTCCAGCGACACTGCTACTTTACTTGGTGCATTACTGGGTGGCGCCCCGGCGCCCTCAGGAGTATCACCGGCGCTACTGTTAAGTGAGGATGACGAGCCTCGCAATCAGGGTGTCTTGGCTGTTAAATAATTTATCTATTGCCTTTCGGTTTGGTTTGGCCTTCAACCCTAAAGGCGGGGAGCGCCACGAGCGAATACCTTTCTGGCTTGGTGCTGCCTTAGGCCCACAAAACTTCAACAGAAAACCCTGTCTTAAGACGCTTAATGGCTAGGGCTAGATGCTGGGTTTCTGAGAAGATAAGTCTCTATGGCGATTGAGTATAAGATATCACGACTATTTGAAACGATTGTTTTGAGCAGCTGGCATGAGTCTGCTCTAGAGTCGACTGAAAAGCTGGGGTTGTCTTGGACGCGCTTCAAACAATACTATGAACTAAATTAATTCCCAATAGCAATAAATATGAATTCTATATGCAGCCTTTTAAAAGACCCTACAAAAAACCATCACTATGTCTCCCAAGTAGAGCAAAGGCTCAATGCTTGGAATCCAAATGCACAGCCGAGAAACCAAAAAATATATGCTTTTAATGTTATCGATAGGGATAACATTAATGTGAAACTGAAGTCAGATAGAGGCGAGGGAATAGAGTCTAATCTCAGATGTTTAGACCTTTATTCGTTTGAGGTCTTTGATGACGAGCAGAGGCTGAACTTAGAAAGGGCCTTTAAGAAATATGAAAATAAAGCTAGGGTCTATACGAGATCTCTTCTTGAGAAGATTAATGGGGGTAGATCTGATATCAAAGAGGAGGTGTTAGAATTATTCGCCTTAAAGCATCTCAATATACTGAGAAACCCTTATAATATTCATCTGACGCTTGAAGTTTTAGAGAATCTTTCAAATCTAGAGCCGGCAGACGATATTACAAGAAGATTTTATAGGAAGGTGGAGATATACGATTTTCCTCAAGCTAGAAGAATACAAGAGGAGTATGCTATATCCATTGAGAGTTACAGAAGCTGGATCAAAGCGCTTTTTTTACTCTTGGTTCCTGCGGATATGGAGAAAAATAATATTCTTGAATTATTTGTGAAGGAATTATTTGAAAGTAGTCGCGAAATAAATATCCATGTGTACGACTGCTCGGGAGTAAGTAATGCTCATCCACTTTTGTCCGATAGAGGATTTGCATCTGCCCCAAGAGTCGAACAAGATTCTTTAAATTACTGTTTTAATTTGAGCTCGGATGCTTTTATTTGCTATGACTTCCGCGGTGCTGGTGTGGTCGAGGCGGAAAAAGGTAAGCATCAATCCAAAGCTAATGTCATGAGAGTCAATGACAAAAACTCTGTGTCTACGGCGCTGTCAGTTTATAACGAAAATGTTATTAGGCAATGTTTCGATACTGTTTTCTGTAAATCTAAAAAAATATATGGGTTGGGAAATAAGTCAGCGTAATGTTTAGAGTTGGATTATTTCTAATGATTTCAAGTAAGTATATTTTTGTTCGCTTTACTTGTTCTGGCAGCAATGCCAAACGGCTGTTAGGGTACCAACAGTAAAGCGGAACCTGGGACCTACGACGACCAGCAGCGGCTACCCCGCTGGTTCGATGCTGATGGTGACTAGCATAGCACTCGACAGGAGCATCTGATTCGTCTTTCCCTACTTTCAGTTGCTTGCGGCAGAGTGTTGCGTTAGATTTCACCGAGAAAGGATGCTAGTTACCAAAAGCGTGGCGCTACCCAAGGAGGGGGGAGTGAGAGACTATATAGTTCAAAAATTTCTTCATTTTGAAGAGAGAGACTTTGTTCCTGGTGAAAGCTTAAAAGAGGCGATTGTTATATTCCTTGCCTGGACGGCTCCAGCCTTTCTATTTGTTCTTTGGGCAAATAGGTTTTATCCAGAGGTAGAGTTTTATCAAGCTGCAATTAGAGAAGGTATTGGCCCGAATCTCTGGAATGTAATCGGGGCCTTTGGATTCATTTCGTTTTCAGTGGCTGTTATGTTTCCTCAGTTTTCCACCCCCTCGTTGGTTTCAAGGCACATACTGTCAAACACCTATGCAATTGGCTGTCTTACGTTTGGGTTATTGCTTGGTCAATGGTTCGGATTTCTATCGACTGATGGCTTAGTTTGGTGGCAGCGGGGTTTATTTGGGGTTACTTCGGGATTCTTGCTGGCTATAGTTTTAATGCTTAACTTGTTTGTTTGGTATTTGGGTTTCCTACTTACAGGTGATTCTGGTATGAAATCGAGTTTCTTGAGAAAGATGGAGCAACTGCATGGGTTAATTAGAATCCCATTAAGTATATGTTTTGCAGCTGCAATGATTATGATCTTTTTGTCCGAAAAGTAACTTTCGGTGTGCATCACTGTATTTGTCAGGCTTTTTTATCTTTAGTACGATCCCTTAAAATTATAGTGAGGGGTCGTCATGCGCCTTCTGTTGCCTATTCTAATATCTGCCGCCTTGGCCGGCTGTCTCGAAGTCGAAGCCAAAGAAGAGCGCGGCTATGACCGCCATGAATGGCTACCGAAGTGGTCCGACTCTGACGGTGATTGCCAGAGCACACGTCATGAGCTTCTGGTTCAATACTCCCTGGCTCCGGTCAGCTTTACCAACGACAAAGCATGTACGGTAGACACTGGCCTGTGGCTGGACCCATACACCGGCAACTTCTATACCCTGGCTTCCGACCTGGATGTTGAACACATCGTACCGCTTTCATGGGCGCATGAGCACGGTGGTGCCAATTGGACTGTTGAGTTAAAGAGGCAGTTTGCAGAGGACCCAGAGAACCTGTGGCTAGTTGATGATGGCCGGAACCAAAGCAAGGGTGATAAAGGCCCTGATGAGTGGATGCCACCCTATGAGCCCGTCCAGGCAATCTATGTGCAGCGGTTCATGGCGATAGTGGAGAAGTATGGGTTGGCGTTCTCAGAACAGGAATCAGCCCAGATTTTGGCGCTTCTAGAAGAGTAAATAACTAGCTCTCTATTTGTGATTGTAGGTTTTTTAGGAGGGAGTGAGAAGGAATACCGCTCACCTCTTCTTGATTATTTATTTGAAATTCTCTTATTGCTCGTATAGTGTTTTTTCCAAGAATTCCATCCTCTTCACCTGCTTTGTATCCAAGCATGTTTAGTGATTTTTGTATGCGGATTACCAGCTCGTGGGAGCTCAAAGGTTCTAAACTCTCTGTAGGAATTTTGGCATTATAAATGTCTGATATGGCCGTCATTTCATTTGCAATCTGATCGATGTTGTTACCTAGCCGGTCAATCTGTGCAGAGTAGTTGACAGTTGAGCCTTTTAAAATTGCTGATTCAATAGAGTTGACCATCTGAGGAACCTCGTATTGCGATGAGGGCTTGAGGTAAATATTAACTCCACTTATAAATATGGGGCTAGCTATAGCAAGCATTAAAGCTCTTTTGGCGTTTTTATTTTGCTCTTCAAATCGAGCCTCTTCTTCACTTTTATAATCGCGCTCACAGAAGCGTTTAAGTTCAGGAGTTGAAAGCAACTCTAGCCCTGTATATTTTCTCAATAATTTAATTAAATTTTCGTCTAGTAGAATATTAGCGATAGCATTTTGACCCTCATTCCCTACGGAGATCTCTATTGGATCATTGGGATTATAATTGGGTGGATGATAGAGATTGATTAATTTGTCTGAGTGCAAATTATCAATGATATATAGAACGTTGACTAAGTCTTCAGTTACTAAACGTTTCAGATTTTCAGGTACGGTATGATTGCTTGCATCTTCGGTAAATACACGTTGATCAATATGGATGCTTATTCGATCTGATCCAGGGGGTAAAAAAATGCTGACCCCATCATCAATCCGAGATACTTTAGTGAAAATTCCAGCGAATCCCCTTGCACCCTCCTCGCTCACAATTTCACTAATGATTATCTTTTCTTCTCTTGATGTACTCATAGCTAATCTAGTGCCGTTTCCAAGGCTGACCTTCCTGGTCAGACATCTTGAGTGAATTATGCCATCGCTTTCCGATAAAAGGTAAGATCGGGTTAGAAATCAGTTGGGAGCTTATCTAAACAGATAGCGGCCAACTGAGAGGCGCGTTTGCTTGAACACTATTGAGATGACCGCAGACACTGCCGATCCTAAAATCAGGGACATGCTAAAAGTGCAGATAAACAACCTGGATGCGGCAACCAACACTCTTGTTGATGAGCTAAACGCTCTCAATGAGAAGCAGGAGCGGCTTAATGAGCTATTGAAGTAACATCACCATGCAAGTACCACCGCTATACAGCTGCGGCAATAGCATCGGACTTCAACATGTATCATGTGGTGGTGGGGATGCCCCTCCAGACTGGCGGGGCTAGTCAACTAATACTGGGTGAGATTCTTGCTGAAGAACAAGCCATCCAGCGATGAAGCTTCAACTGCTTCTTTGAAGGCCTCAGTGCAATAGATACTGACATTGGACTCTTTCGTCCTGAATATCGGAACCCCTTTCAGCTTATTTTCTTCGAACTCAATAGCTGAGATTAGATCGTTATCTCGAGTAACCGATCCGGGCACTACTGCATTAAGGTCTTCGGCAATAGTTAGTGGATTGAATAGGTAAAAATTGGCCCCTTGATAGGTGCAAGGCAGAAACTCGCCAAAAGAGCCTAGTGTAGCTTCGAGAGCGTTGTGCGCAGCCTCATGCAATACAAGATAGTTTTGCCACCGAGAAATCGTTGGAATGACCGGGGCTGAATCACAAGCCTTGATACTCAGCTCTAATGGTTCCCATTCTTCACTGTAGGACTTAGGGACTGTATTGAAAAGGAACTTCATGCCCACTCGCTTTTTAAGCACCGCGGTAGGCTCGAAGTAGGGTGTCATAAAGTCGCTGTCGTTTTCAGATACTTTATAGATGCTCATGCTTTTCCTATACGTCTAAGTTCGTCGGCCGGTAACATAACATAGTGCGGAAATGATGAGAATTTGAGGTCATACTCGATACCTCTTAGGAGATTCTCTACACCCTCTGGATTTAGCTCCTCAGGCTGCATGGTAAGTGTGTCGAATTTCTCCCTTAACCACATGTAGTAGCCGTTTCTATGAATGCGAGAGTGAGGAACTGCACTAGGCATTTTGGGGTGAGGGGTGTCTGCTGTTCTAGAGGGGAGCCAGGTGCCATTCCGTATATCATCTATTCGGATTTTTACATAGGCTAGAATGGCCCGCTGCTGCACGGCTTTTGGGTGGGAGCCAGAGACTATGGCATGAGCGTCACAATTACCGCCAGGGTGCGGCTTGCCATTTTTGTCCATAAACTGCCCCATTCTGGTTGAGTCATGTTCCTCTAGTAGTAGGGCCTCTTCATCCATATCCTTGGATGCTTTACGGTACTTGTCTAGCCCCTCTTCAACTTGCTCAACGACCCGCAAAGCCATGTAGTCTGCCCGAGTAATGTTTTCCTTTGAGGCAAACATATCAATGGCTACTTCGCGGCGATCTTTTAGGTAGAACGGTTTTGGTTGTTCATAGTGGCCCATTCTTGAAGCTCCCTCTTTGAAACTGAGGCGTATTATATGAGGGCAGCTGGCGGGCAAAGTCTGCTGTAAGGAAGTGAAATGTGAGCTGGTTCATCAATTAGATCGAATAAATTCGCCCAGCTAGTCAACTGCCCATATCACTAAATTGATTAGGCGGTATCGTTGTGGAAGGCTGGTAAATACATCAATTTGGTACTCTCGTTGGGATTGCTGGGAAGCTGGCTATACATACAGTTTTGCCGCGATTTTCGACGCTACTGTGACAGGCGGGCATTTCATCTATAAAACCCTTTAAAATCAATGAGTTAAATTTTTGTACTAGTATTTCTGGGGGTGTGGTGGTCGTCGGTTCAAATCCGGCCGCTCCGACCATATATATCGTTGCCTAGCAACGGCCAAGAAACCCGCTTTTTAGCGGGTTTTTTTGTGGATTGGAATTGATACCAGCTAAATCTGAATATGTTGGCTCACATAGTGATTATCTTGCACATGGCTCAAGCTTGAGCTTATAAGGTTGAGCATTGGTTTTGAGCTATCTGGAAGGGGTGGTCGTGTGGGCTGCGGGGGCAGGAAATCTACGAGCCTAAAAGGGGTCTCAAGGCACCATACTAGAGTAACCCCTTGATCATCAATGTCTAAATTTGGCGTTAGAGCCCATCTAAATTGATAACATTCTCTTCACCAAACCATCCTATAGCCTGATTCACTACAGCCTGGCTCGGCTGGTGGAAAAATACTGCCAAATTCCTTTTGGCTCGAGTGCAACAGACATAAAAAAGTTTTCGGGTCCTCTTGACTATTGAGGCTTTGTCGGCACGCTCAGTGAATAAATATTCGAAGTTATAACTGTTCCATCCGCCATTGTCTAACACCACCAGCACATTTGGAAATTCTGAGCCTTTGGTTTTATGTTGAGTTGAAAATGGCGTAAAGCCTTCCAGATATGCATACAAATTTTGAAATTCACTGAAGTTAAGCTTTACAACTTGATCATAAATATACCTCTTCTTAGAAATGAAATTTTTGAGCCGGTCATCAATTTCAACGATTCCAGCTTTATCAGCAATTTCTATAACTTCTTCTATTGTTTTGCCGTCCACTTCAGATAATTTTTCTATGCTTTCATGTAATTTAATTTTGTCAGAGACTCGAGTGATTTTATAATCTGTGTATTTAATAAATTTGTTATACTTTTTCTCATTATAGAGTCGTACATTATTTTGGATTTTAAAAAGATGTTTTATGAGGTCATCCCTGTTTGAGCCTGGTTTGCCTTCATCCTCCACATGATTTTTTTTGTCATCGACTAGCTGGTCTTTATCTATATATATTGATGAGATTAAATCGTAGGTGGTTTCAAGGGCTGATTCAAATTCCTGACTATGCTTATTAATATAAGCTTGCATCCCTGGAGTTGGTTGAACTTTTGAAAGATCGCTTCCAGCTTTACCTTGGGCTAGTTCATTCAATACTTCTGAGAATTTTTTACCATTGGTGTTAATGTTGATATTGTTGTCTTTTATGTGATTCTTTATTCGGCTGACGAATTTCAGAACTTGATCACTGGCGTATATTCTCATTAGATTCGAGAATCCAGCTTTATTGGCGATTAGATTGTGGGTGAGATTAAGTTCTTTGATTGACCGTGTATCTTCAAAATCCCAGCCAAGAAATTCTCTAACCCTTTTAAGGTTTGAGTTCTCAGAATAAAGAAAATAAGCACACCCAGCTCTAACGTTTCCATCTTCACATATGTTTGGTGCGGAAGGGTCTTGTGATGGGTGTTGAACCAATCCATCATTTCTAAGTTTATTTGCTAGAGAAATTATCGCAGATGGATTTCGTCGATTTTGTTGTTTTCTTACTTCGAAGACTTCATTTGATCCATTCTGTGTATAGGCATCAATGTTCTCAATGCTTTTTTCATAAATGGACTGCATTGAGTCTCCAAAAAAACCTATCACATGTTTTTGAGGTGAGCTTTTGAAGTGATCCAAGAAGATATCAATTATGGCTTTGTTAGAGTCTTGATATTCATCGATGAAAATAAATGGGAATGAACTTTTCGTAATCGCGGATAGTCTTGGATTTTTTTCATACATTTTTTTTGCAACGATCAAAAGCTCATCATGAGATATTATCCCTTCTGATAATTTGACAAATTCTTTGTATTGAACTCCTTTTTCTAGGTTTTTAAAATGGTTGTGCTCTAGTTTTTTATCAGAAAATTGTCTGAATAGTGAATGATCGTCACTGTTAATGAGCTCAACTAATAATGATTTGATTTCATTTTGGAAATGTTTTATGTTGAGCCATAAAAACTCATGTATTGTTGATACATGTACTTTTTCATCGTCTGCCCGCTCCGATATTTCTTCAGCCGCAACATTCGTGTATGTGATACAGGCAATTCTGTCGGTTGGAAATTTTTTTCGAATTTCTCTTATTACTTCTACTAATGTATGAGTTTTCCCAGAGCCTGCGCCACCACTTAGAAGAAAATTTTTTCCCTCCATGATCTTATCTATGATTTTTGATGTCTCATCGCTCGTAATGAAATCATTTAATTTTTGCGGAGCCATGTGAGACCCTCCTTAATGTAGCTGGGAATCTTCCAGTTGCTGAACTCAGAGTTTTGGGTGCCCTTGCTGTTAATGAGGATTTCAATTGCTAAAGAGGGTTTGCTTCCAATAGCTTTGTTTGAGAAGGTGAACACATCGGTAGGGTCTTGATCATCGATATATTTGTCGAACCATTTTTTTGTTAGTGATGGAAATCTGTAAGAATCATCCCCTAAAAATTCTTTGTTTATACTAAAGAAAGCATCTTCAAAGCTTCGGGGGTGGTAGCTTTTTTCTTCCATTTGATAGGCGGTTAATAGGCTGTCATTTTCATCTTTTTCCCATTTGCCATTTTTAAAAGAGAGGATTTTTTGGGGGAGGGTGAGTGATTTAAAATATTCCAAGTCTTCTTTGTTCTTGTCATGAAAAAATAGTAGAGAGCTGTTCGACGTTTTTTCAGCGTTTGGATCATTGGGGGAGCAAACGATAGTTTCTTGTTTCTCTTTTCCATTATCGTCCATGGTTATTTTTTCATAATAGCTGTCTATGTCAGTTATTACTAATGTTTTGGCTCCAATGAATCTAATAAATTTCTCGAATGTTTTCGAATGTGCTCCTACTTCAATAATTGAAATGTTTTGTGAGAGTAGCGGAGTGTAGGAAATCCCTTCTGATTCTTCTTGGTCGATCTTTCTCATCATGGCGGGAAGCAATACTCTTTCTGTGTCTCCTTCTATCAAAATTACTTTTTCAGCGAAGAATATTTCAGATCTATTGAGTGTTAAGTATTGTTTTAAGAACTTGAATTGCCTCTTGTATGCTGCATCTTGGGTCACTTCTGAAGATCGGTATTCTTTTTGTAAGTCTTTTAGATTTTTTGACTCCACGCTGTTTTTGTCGATACTTTTTCTTAGATATTTTATATCGTTAAAGTCGGATTCTGATACAATGTGCGAAGAGTGTGTGCTGATTAAAGTCTGTAGATTAATGGATATGCCGTCGGTTCTTTCCCTACTGTCGCTGAGTAAGTTTTTTATGTTCTTAATGAATATATATTGCATTTGCGGGTGAGTATGAGCTTCCGGCTCTTCGATGAAAAGCACGTTTATTGCTGAAGGGCTTTCTGTGAGAGTTCTTTTGAATTCACTCATGACAACTTCAATTTCGAAGATCATGCTTATGAGGTTCATATACCCCAAACCATTGTAATGTTCAGGGAAGTTGTGATCATCGTGAGCGTAAAAAACTGTGGTGTTTCCTTCAAGTAGCTCTCGGTCTTGTAAAGTAGAAGCTATTTTTATATCGGTTTCGTTTTGCTCTATACCACCAAATTTAGCAACTTTTTGTAGAACTTCGCTAAACATAGATCTATATATGTCAGTTAGTTCTAAATCTGTGCTTCTTAGCTTATCTTTGAATGCGTTAGTAGATGACTGATGTTCGTCAGAAGCTGGAGATTTTTTATATATTTGTGAGGTTTGAGTTGAAAGCGTCTTGTCATTGTTTTTGTTTGTTACACTTCTTTTGGCGCTGATATATTTAAAGCAAATTACCTCTCGTAAACTAATGCCTTCCTTTGCTAAGTCTACAAAATTTGCGTCATCCGCAGGGTCAATACTTTTTCTTTTAATTGGGCCGAAGTAGTTTTGAATATTTTCTTTTAGGAATAAATTTGGATCGTTGTTATATTTTTCTTTTTGCTCATCGTAAGTGTTCACCATCAGATGTAGCTTATTCCAAGTTGCTTGATACTCAAAGCCCAATACGATTGAATTATGGCTAATGTCTAAGTTCATTATTAGGTTGCGAACTGCTGAAAGATCGTCATTTTCATCATAATCAATAATGACTCTCAAGGTGATTCCGAGAGGCTTGTACTCTTCTTCAGTACCAATGCTTTCTGGGTCTACTAAGATAGAGGATAATTTCTTTTTTAGGTTGACATTAAAGTCATCTATCGTTATGGGATTTTTTTCTGATGGATTTATAAACTTATCAATTGCCGTTAAAATAGATGTCTTTCCTGTATTGTTCTTCCCAATTATAAGAGAGAGATTGTCTTCGAGATCAAGTGAAAAATCTTTTAGCAATCTATAGTTACTGATTTTTATGTTGGCTACTTTCACCGGAATCGCCTATTTGAAGTTCATAAGAGATAATTCTTAATCGACCTCCATCTTAATTGCTAGATGTATTGGACGTAAAGATACAGATATATTATTTACGATAGAGGTGCACTTATTTTTCTTGAATAAAGAAATCCTAAATGTATGGAATGGTCCCTAGCGTATGGCACTACTCAACCGAGTTCTCAACTTATTTTTGATTCTATCGGCTAAGCAAAGGCTTTTAGGGCCTAAGAAAGCCATCATTTGATTTTAATATCTCAACTGGTACGTCCGAACCTTTAATCTGAAGTAATTCTAGATATCCGAAGACTTGAGAGAGGTATAAGTTATGCGGCAAGCATGAGTTTTGAGGCTCTTCATATCTAATTTAGAGGTAAGGGACGTGAAATACTGGGCGTTTGAGTTCGAGATTAGTGAATTTTATTTGAACATATTGTCGACAATTTTAGCGTCGAGTGCTTGCAGCAGGGCAAAATTAGTAGAAATCATCAGATAAAAGGCACTGGCAACTGCCTATGTTGTGTACCCAACGTTTATTGAGCTAGTTACAAACTTGTTATATTACCCAGACTGACTCCTTCAAGCCTTGTCCTTAGGTGATCCTTAAATTTCTGGTTGGAATATAGCCTGTGTCTGGATGAAATACCAAGCCGCTTTAGAAAAGAAAGCGCGCTTTCGGAAATACAACCTTGTTTCTGAGATCTGCTTAGGCTATACAGGCGGCGAGGATTCCTTGATTCAGAACCGGCAATCGAATCCGGAACACCCAAAGATTGGAGGGTAGTGTCAGTTACGTGGCAAGCACCAGCTCTGGTGGTTCTTCCTCTCTGATTTAGGGGTAAGGGGGGTGGAATACAGGGGGGGGTTGTGTTCAGTCTGTAGGTAGCGCAATTTTTGGATATAAAACCGGCAGTCGTGCTATCGAATGTTTGGAGTAGGGCTAGATTAGTGGGGGGTAGCTGAGAGGAAGCGCCGGCAGTCACCAATACCGTGTACCCAGCGTTTATTGAGCTGGCTACAGGCTTGCTGTACCACCTTCACTGATCCTACCAAGCCTTTAAAGCGACTTTCAAAATTCCGGTTGAGATAGAGCCAGTGCCTGGGTGAGATACCACTTAGCCTGATAGAGCCCGCTTATCCAAGCAAGCTTGAGATTTGAATGCCTCCTTCCAAAAGTGGCGACCCTACCTCTCCTCATAGCAGTTAGGCGGAAGTTTGTTATAAAACTCTACTCACTATGGTATTTGCCATAGCCCTCTGACCACTCTTGCTGATAGCCTTGCTTTTTGAAGTAACCTCTAAATATATGAAGTGCTTTTTCTAGCCAAGACTGAATATCTGAAATACCCTCAATCATCTTGCAATCTTTTTCGTCATCAACCGCTTGATCCGTCATTTTCCAGAAAAAGTAAGCCAAAGACTCTGCCTCCTCTTTACTATCTAAATTGGAGTTTCCAGAAACAACCGATCGAGCGATTTCAGAGTTTAGTTGTTTCGCATAATACAGAACCAATGTCTTTGCTGGTTGATTATATTCATTGAAATTTATCATGCTTTATAGGTCTCTAGTGGCAAGTCATTCATTATGGCCACTCTTTAAGCTCATGGAGCTTTTCTATTTCGCTAGAATCGAGAGTGTTCCCTTGAAGATAGCGCTGAATTAGTACGGAAGTTCTTAAAAGCCCTCATCAGGGAGTAAGGATCTCGGTATCGGACCAAGTTTTGGCGGCTTCTGCGCTGATATAGAACACAATATAGTAGTGGTTGCTCACCACAGCATAGGCTGCAACATCGAGCGCAAAGATGGCGACTAGCTTTTGCATTCTACCCTCAATACACTGACGTCGATGCTCAAAATCCTCTCTGGGTTGGGTATCTTTCCCACAAAGAAAGGCCCTGCGTATGTAACCAGAAGCGCAATGATTTACATTGGAGTCAAACTTACGAATGGAGATAGAAATACTCTTGAAATAGTTATCAATATGACTAGCTATTATTGATGGCTACCTATTAAGCGCATTTATAAAGGAGATAACTGCCATGCCATACAAAGAACTTGGAATGCTAAAAGATAGCGGTTTAAGTAAAGATACTTATAGTGGAGTTGTTGTGCCCTATATGAGTGAAGCTGAACGAGAAGAATATCAGGTTACGATACAAGATGGGCTTCTGTTTTGGCGCGGAGAGAGACTTAATACCAATCCTGGCGGATCTTGGGCATTCGTTATGGATAAGAATGGGCGTATCTTTTGTGGTAACAAAAATGGTGACATTCAGCACCATTCAGCATTTTTCTCGGGGCGACCAGTTGCTGCGGCTGGGCATATCTCGGTGGTAGGTGGAATAATAGAGCATATTAATAATTTCAGTGGCCACTATCAGCCCACTAGCGATTATATGGAGCAGTTTAAAGAAGAACTGGAAAAAAATAATGTTGACTTAAGTGAAACTGAAATGGATTTTGGGATTTCGTCAAAAACCTGTAAGTTGCGCTTAAAAAATTTTCAAGATCATAATTATAGAGGCAAATGGTATCAACGTTTTCGCGGTACTGTTGTTAAAGAGACTGTCGATGGGAGCGAGGATACTTATACCGGCCGTACACATATTCAAGGGCAAAGATTAAGGCTTTATCCTGATGGCCCCAGATGGCAGTGGCTCTGATGTAAATAGCCATAAAAGCTTTCTGCAGACTCTCCATCTCTGGCATAGAGGCAGGGGAAGTGGAGTACCAGAAATTGACGTTCAGGTTTTGGTGAAGGCTGATTTTGGGGGTAGGCCAGATTATAAGGAGCGATGAGAGGAAGCTACTGGCAGTCACCTACACTTTAATCTGCTTTCAAAATATGGTTGCTTCATAGCCAATGGAGAGGTGAGGTATCAAGTATCTCGGATAGGAGGGCTGATACAGCACATCCTACCTCGTTTTAAGGATCTAAATACCGGCCACTCCAGTCACTGGCTCGAAATAGTATTCCAACTGAAAGGGGAGTGCTATAGCTTCCTTCAAGCGCTCACCACCAATAAATAAAGTAGAGCTTTGGGTTGCTCACTAGATACGACTGTGCGAATGCGCTGTTGAGTACAAGTGTAATCAGAGTCTTCAATATCTTGGCAATACTGGTAAGGAGAGAGCTAAGCCTGGAATTTAAAATGACCTCACCAGCGGCTACTTGTACGGTTGGTTTTAACCCAAAATAACCAAGCAATAGCACTAATGTGGAGAGGTGACTTGCAAGGTGGTAACTCCATGCTGAACTCAATATTTATCCCTACAACGGAATCCCGTTCCTCCAGTATTTAACAAAGGAGTGTGGATACGAGTTTAAAACTAATGAGCCAATAAAATCATTAGTGAATTTTCACATTCCCCGGTTTTGCCTTTAGTTAGTCATGTGATTGAGAATGTTGCTCTTTAATATTTTAAGAAAAGCATAGGGTGAATTTCAATGTGAATTGAGTTTTCCAATGGTTGATTGAGATTTCCTTAGTCAAAAATAACTAAAATATAGGCGCGAAAATTATCCTATTGGAATTTATTCAGTTTGTTTCGCTCTCAAAGCTGCGTAAAATCGATAGATATTTTTGGTATTTTGGCCGTAATTGAGCGAGCCAATTAAAAAGGCTTCAGAAGTTTAAAGGATTTTGGAAGCTCCGATAGAGCCGAGAATTTTCTAAAAGACCCATCCCCTCAAAGGAGAACGGTAGCGTGACGTAAGAGTAAGTAAAAGGCGCTGACCCAAGGTGCTAGGAACACCCGGGGCCAGCTAACCAAATTGATACGTAGACTATCAAAGTGGCTATATGCATAGTACGCTAGAAACCCGCTCGTCTTCAATAAAGTGGAGTACATTCAGCAGCTTGGGGCCGGTTCCCAAGCGCTGGAAGCCTAGCGCCCGCCTTTTCCTCTTCTCTGCCTACCGCCCCCGCGCACCACCCCACATTTCCTCCAAACGTTAAGCCCAAGCTTCCCCATCCCGGAAGCGCCCAAACTTTGACCATCGAAGGAAATAAGTATGTTGATCTTAAAGCGACGGACAGGTGAACTTCTGAGGATTGGAGCAAATGTCTCAGTCACAGTGCTGGAGGTGAAAGGCAATCAAGTGAAGATAGGCATAAGCGCACCCAAATCACTCCCCATCCACCGTGAAGAAATCTATGTGCGGATCAAAAAGCAGCAGCGAGCAAAGGCCTGAATATCCTAAAAAGGGTAGGGCGACTTGAGGCACCCAATAATTGAAAGCGGGATTCCAAGAAGAATCATTGCGCCTCTGTTAGTAAGGCGATATACGCGCACTGATTCGAATGCCTCTTGGATGCCAAAGGTGACTAGGTAGCGAACTAGGAGTGACCGTGCTAATGTCTTGGAGGTGTTTAACAAGCAGACCCTCTTATCCGACAGGAAGAGAGGGTAAGCAAGCCTTGCCAGCGTCATAAGATGTGTACTCAATGCTTGGCTTGCTATACACAGATCCTCCAGATGAATGTCGCCGAGCCCACCAGCTGCTTCAAGCAGCCTTCAGGATTGCGCTGAAGGCAGACTCTACACTAAGTGAAGATGCCTAGCCTTTTGATGAAGGAGGTATATTTCTGTCAATGCTCCCTAGCTCTTGTGTACTGAGTCAGTGATTAATCTAGCTGCCAGCAATGGAGGTTCCACTTTTGAAGGAATCTATGCTTTGGTTTTTCTGCTCCTCGCAGCTCATCCTTTCCTGAATGGAGCCTCAAGCGGCTCGCCTACCCTGCAAAGTGCCCCTCCATATCTCTAGATTTCAATCCAACACACTTTTTCGAACCTGTATAGCCAGCCCCGCAGAATCGTTATTGCTACTTACAAGGGTGGTAGTAACGGAAGCCCTGTTGACGCCAGGTGATAAAAATCAGGAGATCAATAAGGTTGGGGGAGTGAGAGGGCAGATGTGACTAGCTAGTATAACCCTCAGATTATAAACTTTTGGCTATCCAAATTGGCTAATACCGAACGAAAAGTGTACAGCTGTACAATCTATAACAAAAATCAGCGATAGCTGCTCCTATTTCTAGGTGAAACTCAGTAACTCATTGATACTTAAAGGGTTCAAAAGTTGATGTAAAGCAGAGAAAATACGGAATTGTAAAGACGCTGCTTTGTATTTATTTTTGCGTATTAACACAAATTTACGATAACTTATTGGTTTTTTAAGTCTTCAGAGGAAGTGGAGTATAGAAATATAAAGCAGGGTGATATAAGGAAGTTTCTTTTAAATTAACTGTTATACGTCTTTGAAGTGAAGGAAAGTTCTAATTGAAACTGATAGGAAAAGAAAAGTTTAAGCAATGGAAAGAAGAGCGGAGTATCCCTGAAGATGTCCGTTTCGGTACGAGCAGAGCTTATTACGGTCTGTGTTTTCGTTCTAGACCAGGTGCATTGTATGTAGATCGAGAATCGATCGTACATTGGTCCTATAGTCCGAATGATTGCTCGGCGGCAATGTTTGAAAAGGAAATAAAAATCGCCATTCCACTTGAATGTATCAAGTCTGTAGAAATAGAAAACTTGAGTTTCTGGTGGAAAATAGCGTTTATGGGCGCTAAATGGGTTGTAAGAATTGAGACCGATTCGGATAAGCATGAAGTAGTTCTTTATGACGATCCATCAGATCTTATGGCCCCGATAAAAACAACCAGTCCGCGGGCCCAATAACAAGTTTAGGCTGGCGACGCCCTAGCGTGCACACGCTGCTAAAATCGTTAACCCTCAAGGAGAGTCATGAGGCATCTACTGAAAATAATCGTTATTTCTTCGTTGTTATCTGCCCAAGGGGCATTGGCGTGCTCATTTAGCGGCTCTGATTTATTCAAGCCCACTTTAAAGCAATGGGAGCAACACCCTGGTCCAGCTCAAAAGGGAGAGAAAGGAGACTATTGGGAGCAAGTTCCTGCTCCTATCGTTAGAGTATCTGGCATCACCAGAGGTTCAAGCGCACCGGGAAGCTCCTGTTCTGATGCTGGCACTTTGTCTCTGGAAATCTCCCTCCCCAAAGAATCCACATACTCAATCGAAGAGTTTGGCATTTATTTCCGAGTTAAAAACGGAGTTCTGCCAGATGCTATTTTCCCGGACTTACCCGTGGTCGGAGCAATTGAAAACGGCAAGAGTAATATCTTATTTGCGTGGCTGGATGGGCACCCATCTCATCAAATCGCGCTTGATTTAGAAATTGAGGTATTTCTTGTTACCAACGGCCTAAACGTTGGTCCATCAAGTGTTTTTACCGTCAAAGCGGGCAAGGGTTAACAAGTGACTATGGTTGCCAATCAAGTTATTAAGCCATACTTTCATCCCTGTAAGTGTTATTTTTCACCATCGTATTCAGGATCGTAATCTGCTTTCTTATGCTGGCAATTAGAGCGACCCTTTAAATTTGCCAGCATTTATACATCGGCTTTAGTTTGGGATGATGCTGTATGGCCGGCCTGATGGAAACAAACAGAATCGTGCGTACACAATGCCTTCCGCCCCGAATGTATCTCTTTCCCTGGAAGCTGACGCTAGCACGGTTAATCGGTGCGACACCTACAAGTGCAGCGATTTCTTTACGGTTCAATTCTCCGAGCTCAGGAAGTTCACTCATCAGCGTATAAGCCAATACATTTCCGACTCCTTTAGGGTTCAACAATAGGTCGCGCCTTTGCTGCCACTCAGACACACTGTTATCCAGTTTTTTTGTTGATACCTTGTAACTCTTTTCTAATGGTGCTTAAAATGGTCTGGATAGGTTTGTGCACTGATCTAGGCATCCGCTGAAGCCGACTCTTTTGCATTGTGCTCATCTCTATGCACTGGCTTCTTGCAGATCAGTAAGTCACTGATCTCCCTAAGTTTTTCTGGTTTTAGCGTCGACAACCTTGGCTTCATGGCCTCACCACAATGTGCAATATCTATTGCATCTAGCTTTGTTAGTCTAGGCGAGGCGACCTGCGGATTTAGCGAAGTTTCTTATCTGCTAAGAACTGCAAACAACAACAGGTAATCCAGCTTTGTCGGCGGCGTAAACAAAATGTAACTCGAGTCTTCCCGTGGACTCTATTAATACTCTTTGAGGTTTAATCGGTTGTAGTTGTTTAATGGCATCCTTATTGCCGTTTTCATTATCGGCAACACTAAAAAACTGACCAGTAGGTCTTACATAAATATCGAGCTGTTTACTGCTGGTGTCGATACCGACATTGATATCTTGAGGTTCTATAAGATAAGCTATTTCCGCCTTGCTATTCAGGCTCGAGGCCCACATGACTATCTGAGTTATGCCTAGTGAGTGTTTGTCACGTTCCTACTTGTTATAAACCTGTGCAGCGACGAACGGTGACAAACAAGGCCTTCGGTGGCCGCCGAAGGTAGGTCTCAATTTACCCGTTAGCGAAAAAGATTTTCAACATCAGAATCGATCAAGAACAACCATACAAACGCAAGCAGTTTGCTGCGGCCCTTCGGGCCTCCGCGGGAGTTATGATTTTTTATGCCTAGAAAGATACAAAGAATAGGATTAAGGCACTATGGAGCTAAGACGGTTGAGTTGAATAGTTCCGTAGATTGGGAGTCAGTGGTAACCGAGGTTTTCATTGGTTTTCTGCTTGGAGTCTTCGCTTATATGGGGTATGTAGGTGGAATTCTATTGCTCTTTGTCCCGTGCTTCATCGGATCAGTTATATGCTTCTGCACAGTGATAAGAAGTGCTGTGTTGTATTCCTGTAAGAAATCTAAAAAGAAGCGTGCTGATGGCCCAACTTCATAACAAGCGGCTCAAGTACACAGGCTTCGTCTGCCGGGCTCGCTGCTGGGCGTTGTGCTCACAAGGAAAGCGAGTGAAGAGAGCCCCGATATTTATTTTAATATTCCTCATTCTTGTGCAAGCGGGTTGTACAACGAAATCACAAACTAAGCCTCCACTGGGAAAGAGTGCGTTTAAACGGGAGTTTCTTACAGATTGCAAAGGCATAAAAACAATCTACGAGGGGCACAATAGCTCAGGCTACTATTTTGAGGGCAATAGCGGCGGAGCGATCACAAAACACTCAATTAGCTTGTCAGAAATGGCATCGTGGCTCAAAGAGTGTGGAATTGATCCAAGTAGCGTAAGCCAAATAATAGAGTAGCAATAATGTCAGCATTGCATAACAAGCGAAGTTGCACCGCCCACTACATGGGTTGGACAGTTTTTCAGCAGCTTCGCTGCTTCAAATCTGCCGCTGTTTGCGGCGTTATGTACAAGACTTACCCACGCTTGGTAGACACCCTGTATAGTTAGGTTTAGACCTATTGCAGATGATCGATGAATTGGCACGTCGTGCATTGGAAATGGCTCTAGAGCGACGATAAATAAAGCCTGGACTAATAGTTCGCTCTGACAGGGGGGGGGGCAATATCGGTCGCAGAAATGCTAGTATCTCTTGTCTGAAAGCAAGTGCAAGCCGAGTATGAGTCGCCAGGCTAACTGTTGGGATAATACGGCAATGAAATCATTCTTTAGCAGGCTAAAAGTCGAGCTGGTCTATGCCGGAACATTCGAAAGAGAAGGGCAAGCAAAATCTGAGGTGTTTGAATACATTGAGATTTCTACAGTAGGGTTCGTAAGCACTCTGCATTGGGCTGTGTAAGTCCAGCAGAGTATGAGCGAAAATACGTATAGTTGGAGAGTCTACTTTTTGTGGGCAAGCCCAGTCTCAGGCAACGACCAAGAAACTCATGAGTAAATACGAAAAATCCATTAAATTATTTGGCGATTATTTATTCGAGTCAAAATTTGATAAAGACAATGCAGAAAAAGATTTTTTGTATATGTACTTCTACTCGAAAAAATTTTCTAGATTGATGGCCCTACTTTTTGGAGAACAGAGCTCTCCATTTTGGGGTTACCTCCCAAGGAAGCTTAGAGAAGACAAGGATGGATGTCTGGCATTTGCCTCTCCTATTATCGAGAAAAGTAATACTAAAAGTGGGGAAGTTTTTATTAATTCGGGAGAGGAGATCGACATTGAGGAGTATTTCAGTGTTGTTCACTCTATCGATTCACCTAATAAATTACTCACACACTTATTTAAATTTGACAAAAATATGGTGGGGGTAATAGAGAGGTATTGGGTGTTTCTATATCTCTGTTGTGAATCTGGTCTATCGGAAGCCGCTAGGATGTTAACTGATGTGGAAATCCAGTATCGAAATCGCTGGGGAAGTGCGAAAGAACTTGATGAGTATATAGTTAAAGAGTTTATAGAAATATATGAAAAAACATAACAAGCTGATGTAATTTGCTCTGGGTCTTCGCCCCTCCATGGGATAAAGCCTCCCCCCTACTGAGTAGATGCTTACCATTTTGAATTGGGTAGGCGTCTACTCAATACGAGAGAGTTTTCAGGGGGTAATTACATGACAAGCCCAAATTCCAGAGGCTCATCATCATTCGAAATGAAGGCCGTGGATATGAAATGTTACAAATTTTACTCAGCCTTCTAACGCGATTCTTTATAGAAAACGGCAATCGCGGCGGTAGATGTTCGAGGGTGAGCTAGATTAGCAAAGAGTAATTAAGATGAGGTGACTGTATTGATCTATGCCATGTACCCAAATTCTATTTAGTCGGCTTTAAATTTGTTGCACTGCCTGACTAATTCCTAAAAGCCTGGAGGCGGCTTTCAAAATCCCGGTTAAATGCAGCCTTGATGGTGTGAGATACCAAGCCGCTTTGGGTGGGAGGCGTGCGTTCGATAACATAGCCTCGATTTCTAAGATCTGAATGCCGACGACTCCAGCCCGGGAGTCTCAAATAGTTGTCCAATTGAAAAGGCAACGCTTTCGGCGTATTCAAACGCTTACACGGGTTAATAGAAATAGGTATCTGGGCTGGTTGCCTTAGGCTGAGACACGAATACGTTGTTAAATCGAAGAGTAATTAGTGCCAATTGACATTGGTATGGGTAGAGTTAAGGCTTTTAAATGAAGCTGCGCAAGCAGGGATTACTCCTAGGTTGAAGTTATACATCTTAGTCAATTGCCTCTTGGAGTTGTATAGATGAAGGTTTGGGTCGATCTAATTTAGGTAGAAAAACCCACTCATCCCACAGCTATCTATTCGTTACATGAGTGCTATAGATGATGAAATATACATTGGATTGTTGTAATATTGAATTTATTTTTGATATTTAAAGGGGGTGAGTGTTGAAAAATTTTGCTTTTTCTCTGCTGCTGATGCTTGTAACTCCAAATGTATTTGCAGAACCTAGCTGGTCGTATGGCGAGATTGATTTACTTGAATCTTTTTCTGATTATGTGGTTGTAAGATGGACTGGGCCTAAAACTCAAGAGTGTGGTAGCGGCAGTCATGCGGTAAGATTTGATGCTGACTCTTTGGGTAATGAGGCAGCTTTTAACCGTGCTGTATCAATTGCAATGACAGCTCAAGTTAGCCAAAAGCCTATTCGTTTCAAGTTGGACGGATGCATTGGTGAAAAGCAAAAAGCCACTATAGTTCAGCTGTGTACCAATTCAGATTGCACTTACAATAGTTAAAATAGTTATTGCAAAGAATACCCTTGTGTTCTTAAGCGCATGGGTATTCCCCCCCCCCCCTCCCTCACACAAACACAATTAAAGTCATAAATTATCGCTAATTTACAATTGAAGGGGAAATGCATACAAGTTGTTTTTGCTCTATTTAGGTTTGTTTCTTGTTTTGGCGTTATGAGTAGGTAAGTGTTAAAGTTACATTTATTCTCTTATACACTATCTTCCGTGGGTATTGTACGGCCTGAGCTAAAAAGCAGAGGGTAGATGGCATCTAATTGCTCCATAGGTAAAGGCAGGGTAATGAATTTAGTGGGGGTTCTCAGTCGATAATGGTAGTATTTTATTACCAATACTTTCTTTTATTGCATGAAGGTTAATTTATTTAAATAAACGGAAGGGAGCTCCAATGAAGGATTTAATCTTTTCAGCTATGTTGGTGATATCTTGCCCTATATCGGTGTACGGCGACTGTAGCGGTGTGTGGAATATCAGTGGTAATGTATATGTAGAGGGAGTTGAGTTTCAGAAAAAAGAGCACGCTGGTGAGATGTTCTGCTATGTGGAGTTTTATTACGATAGTGGGGGTTATTTGCCAGATAACTATATTCTCGAAGAATGCCATATCGGTGAAACGGTACTAGATTGGAGGGGGGAAGCAAAGGCCCTAATTACATTGATAATGATAAGCAAGGAGCCAGATGCAAAGGGAGATTATGGAATCAGGAGAAAGCAAGCGTACACCTATCATCATTGTATTAATTAGAAAAGTAGTTTATTGGCATCTATGGATTGGAAAGGGGTGTCAGTTGTACGGCAAGCCTATACTCTGAAGGATTTTTATTTGCGAATAATAAACAAGGAAAAAGTGCTGGCAATTTGTACTCAGGTTTTAAAGTTTAATGTTTAACTAGAGGGATGGTGGTCGCCTATGTCGTGAGCTCAAAATTTATTGAGCTGGCTATAAGCTTGTTGCAGTACCCCCTCCGATCCCGTAAAACCTTTAAAGTAATCTTCAAAGTTTAGGCTGATAGAAGACCAGCATTTGGATGATGCATTAATCCACCCTGGAATAAATGGAATATTTTTAGCCGTGTGATTTTTCCTGAAATCTAAATTGCGATCCTTCTTTTTGGAGGCTACATACAGATAATTCTATGGGTTAAGCAAGCGTGGTTTCGCGAAGAGAATAGAAACCACTTTATGCCGTTACACCCAAAGCTTCCGAACACTGGAGGTGCTCGGTTCAAACTTGAAACTTGAGACGGTAACAGCTGGCGATCCATTTTTTAGATCGCCTGGAGAAATACATCCGCTTATAACTGTCTAGCGTATGCTGAGTTTTGGGCGCTCTACCTGATGTTTATACTTATCTTAAATTGATAACTATTAAGAAAAGGTCACTGCACGCTCATTCAAATCATAATATTTGGTATTAACCTTAATCTTGACAGAGCTGCCAGTAGCGTCAAACCAACCAAGGTACCCAGTAACCTCTAGGCTTTTATGGGTAGTGGCCATCGCCTCACGTAAACGCTGTGCCCAGGGCCTTAGCCTCTCACCGTCATAACCTGACCCGCAAGCACAGAGATGTAGGTCAACAAAACTACCAGGCAAACCTTCTTTAACCAAAGTAGCTGCTAGTTGCGTCGGGGTATAGGTTTTCCATTCTCCACCCTGCCACGACTCTACGCCTCTCTCGAAAACTTTGGTTTGTTTATTCTTACCGTTATTGCGTTGAGCACCAATTTGCTCACCGTCACCAGCGCCAGTACCATGAGAAACAATATAAAGAGTATCTCCAGATTTGAGGCTACTGAGACACTTATCAATCCAGCGGTACATAGACTTACCAATACCGGATGTAACCTTGTTGGCAAGAATATGATTCTTCGGAATACTCCATGCGCTCGCCATATTCTCCGCAAACTCTAGCATTTCTTCACTGTTTACCGGGAGGTAAATATATTTTGCCATTTCGACACCTTGTTATTATCACGGTGACAAGATTATAACACTAAGCTTCGTTCATAAATAATTATTCAGAGTATTGTGTGGTTAGTGAGAGTTGTCAGTTACACGGTAAGTGTCAGTTTCTGTGGATTATCATCTCTGGTTTAGAGGTAAGACACTTAAAATGCTGGGCGTTTGTGTTATAGCTTTAAAGGCTAGCTTTGGGATAAAACTTAAAGGGCTGTGGTGTCGGATGTATTGAGCAGGGCTAGACTAGCAGGAAGTTGCTGAGAGGAAGTACTGGCGGCTAGCTATCCTGTATGCCCACGCTCATTGAGCTGGCTAAAGACCTTTGACACTGCCCTCAATGATCTCACCCAGCAAGCGGTCTGCGATTTTAAAATTACGGTTGAGATATGGCCGGCGTTGGGGGAGATAGCAAACTACCTCGGGATTGGAGGTCAGCTCTCAGACATGCAGCCCTATTTCTGGAAGATAAATACGGCCTGATCACTTGGCTGACAAACAGCAGATCAACTTGCAGTACACAAGTCAAATAATATCCATTAGAAGCTCGCTTTTCAGGGCGACAACTTCTTGTAGTTTTACCAATGTATAGTGGCTGAGGGTGCCGTTATGACAGTTTTGAGGTCTTAATTAGCGTCTGCCAATGAAGAATAACTTTGCAATCTATCCTCTTAAGGGGTGGCTCTTTGTTGATAGAAAGTACGATATTGTAGTGATTGTTCACTACAGCTTAGACTGTGGTATCAATGATAAAACTCCTATTACTTGTGTATACGGCTTTTAACCACACAGCACGCAGCAGGATGGGTAGTTATAAGGAAGTGTTGCATCAAGAAAAATCTCGGCGCGTCATAGCAGAGCCTCTGGCTAAACATATGCAGATAAACGTCCAGTGCTCTATAAGATCTTACTCGATTGTTAATGAGATTGGCGCTTGAGACTTTATGTTGGGAGGATATCCATAGACAACGGGTACCAATATCGCATTCTTTGTGTCAAACATAAAGCGAGTTAGGAAATGGGGCTTTTGAAGTTATGTACATATATGTTGCGGCATGCGACAAATTGCAAGGGTATAGTTAAGATGTATCAGACTTATCCCCTAAGTGTTTGCCCCTTGTCTATATTACGAATTGCTTATCTATTCATGGGGGGGCGACTAACAGTATTGTGATCGGATTAATATTCAGGCGAATGAAAGTTCGGTATGGATGGAAGCTACTTATGCGATCGGCAATTTATTATACTTTTTATTGCTCTCTTGACAAATGACAGTGGAGGGAGCTGATGAGATATCCGGTTTCAGGTTTGCAAAAATTAGATGAATACCCTTCAGTTAGTTTCTCTGGCGTGCTTATAGGAGTTGTACTTTTACTGTTGGGGCTGATGGGCAGGGCATTAGGCGCACAGGAAATCAGTTCCTCAGCAGCAGGGCAAATTAAACTCGCTAACGGTATCGCTGTTAATTAGTTAAAGAAGGAGCTAGAAAGCAGCCAGAACTTGGTTTGGATTGGTCATAAAATTCCCGATACAGATTCCGTGAGCGGAAGCTTGCTCGCAGCCTTTATTTATGGAGGTGAACCAAGTATTCCGAGTAAAGTTAACCCGGAAACTCGCTTTGCAGTTGAGCGATGTAATGCGAGTGATCCAAAAATTATCGAGGATTTTTCAGGAAAGACTGTTGGACTGGTTGATTTCAACCAAAGCACTCAACTACCAGGCGGCATCGATCCAGACTCAATCGTGGCAATAATCGATCATCATGCAATTGGTGGGTCGCCAGTCAACATTCCAAATGTGATCAATATAGAAGTTAGACCCTGGGGATCAACTGCGACAATTTTAGCTGACCATGCACAGTTGCTTGGTATTGAGTTACCAGTGAATTTAGCATGTATGGGATTGGCTGCAATCCTCTCTGATACCGTGAATCTGACATCACCGACTACTACCGAATATGATAAAGCCTATGTTCAAAATTTGGCCAATAGAGCAGGTATAGATGATGTCAATAAATTTGCAGAGAATATGTTGCTGGCGAAATCTGATCTGGGTGGGTTTTCAGCTACGGACATTATTTTACTTGATTATAAGAATTTTGAGTTTGGAGGAAAGAAAGTCGGAATTGGTGTTGCTGAAACACTTATACCCCAGGAGTTGATCAATCGGAGGTATGAATTGAAGTCCGCTATGGAAGAGATTAAGAAAGAAAAAAATATCGATCACTTGATCTTTGCAATTGTCGACACTCGTGAAAATAGATCTTATCTCCTTTGGAGTGACGATCAAGACAAAGATGTTGTTGTTGCGGCTTTTGGAGATCAGGAGGTGGATGACATGGTTATTGCCGAGGGGGTGATCTCACGTAAGCGCCAAATTGGCCCTGCTATACAAAGAGCTCTAGAAAATTGAAAGGTTTATTTGTTTATTGAGTTCTCCAAAAATATTTTATTTCTGCGATGCTCATTCTTGGGTGATGATAAAATCGGGCGGGATCATTATCAAGAAAGAGAAGATGTCAGAAAAGCTGGAATAAAATTGGCTTATGCCAGGTGTGAGAATTTACTACAAGTAAAAAATGGAGTGCGGATAGTTTCGCTGGCGCCAGGATACCTCGATCGTCAACGACGATTCTGATTGAAATGGTTGGAGATCATCAAATATTTCGAGTACTTATAGGATTGTCCTTGGTAAGGTAAAGTCAATTGTGTGGGAGATAATGTTTCATGATAACTACCTCTATAACAATTTAGAATGTGTTGTAATTGATTCTTACCACTTCGCTTTTAAGTAAAAGTGGGTGGAAGTATTTATATGATTAGTAAGTAATTTATAGTTTTAGAAGGTTTTATTTTCTCAGGATAATTTCCCCCTTTAGATTGTTGAGTATATATTTCTAAAAATCTTATGGAGGTAAAGATGAGATCTGATATAGGCGATATCTGACTGTTGTTTCCATTGTTAAAGATGTACAGATGTGGGCGTGATAACAAGATTTTTAAATGTTTTATGCTGGGTTGAGTGAGATTGGAAGGCTTTGAATATTTTAGGCTTCCTCTCCAAAGAAATGTCTTCCCTGTACTTTTTGTATGTTTATGTTTGTTAGTAGGGGATAAAGCGGTAAAGCCCAGCGATAGTCTGGAGATATGATAAGTTCATTAAATTGTATTTCCTTGTTCATGTTGTGTGTACCAATTTTCCTTTCCCTAATACGAGTTTGGGTTCGTCAAAGTTTATGCTGCTCCAGAACTGGTACCTTTGATTCTTGGTATCTTAACTGCCAAAACAGGCCCCTAAAAAATCTTTTGGAGTTGTCAGAGTCACAAACACGGAGGTCTTACTACTGGATACGCTAACCTGAATCCTAAATAAAGAATCGGTTACTTCACAGTTAATGCAATCCCAAGGTATTATGGTAGATGTCGCAGTAGATCAAACAAAACCTTTGTTCCAAATTCAGGGGGCTGGACGATGATGGCATTACGGACATTAGAATAGTAGTTGGTGGTGGTACCAGTAATGGTTTTCGCGGATTAATCGCGATAGTTCTCAGGTTCTATTCCTCCAATATTCTGGAATGATTTATTAGTGAAGTGGCTTGGCGATATGATAGTTTTCTGGAGCCGGAGTCGAGAGGACAGTGGAAGATCCTACTTGGTAAGGCTTGAACTATTTGAGGCTTCAAGTCTCTCTTAAATCCATTGTTCTACCATGATCTATCTACAATATGCATTTTGTCGCTTTATTCGGTTTGTTTGGCGCATTATCTAGATCTAATGGTTGTGCTTTGTTTAAGAGCGTAGTGAAAATAGCGGCACAATTTAGGAGGATCTAATAATGATAAAAACAACAGCCAAGTGGGTTGGCGGGATGCTATTACTTGGAATGGTTGCAGTTTCAGTCTTTGCTGTAAATGCGATTTATTTTAAACCGTGGTCTATCAATGTGTATTTTGAAAGGGCCTTTATAAAAATCCAAAGTACCAGCCCGGAAACACTCTCAATTTTTCGTATGCTAGAACGATTTGGGATTGATGACCATAATGCTCATCTTGATGATGTTTCTGAAAAGATGGAGCTGCATGAGATACAGATAGTTAAGGATGAACTATCTACTTTAAGAAGCTATGATCGATCTAGCCTCGATGATCGGCAGGCAATTTTCTACGATATTCTGGAGTACTACCTGGAGAATCTTGTAGAAGGAGAGCGCTGGAGGCATCATAATTACCCTCTCAATCAAATGTTTGGTGTGCAAAATGCTCTTCCGGAGTTTCTCGTTGAATTGCATCAAATTAATAATGTCAAGGAAGCTGATTATTATCTCTCCCGCTTAAGTGAAGTAGATAGAAAGTTTTCTCAAGTATTGGATGGGTTGAAAATTCGGGAGCAGAAGAAAATCTTGCCTCCACGTTTTGTAATTGATCGTGTGTTGAGCGAAATGCAAGGATTTATTAACGTTCCTGTGCATGAAAACATACTCTATACCTCTCTGGAAAGGCGACTGGATACCCTTGAAACTCTGCCAGCCAAAGAACGTACACGCATTCTTGATAGAGGAAAAATATTAATTGAATCAGATGTCTATCCTGCATACGCAAGCTTGATCGCCTATTATCAAGAATTACAATATAAAGTTACAGAGAATAATGGCGTTTGGGCCCTTCCTGAAGGTGATGAATTTTATGCATATCAAACACGTATTCATACCACTACAAATCTGACTCCTGATGAATTGCACCATACAGGATTGATGGAAGTGGAACGTATAGAAGACGAAATGAAACAGATCTTTGCTTCTGTAGGTCTTGATACGGGTAGCATTAATACCCGTTTCTCTGCAATAAATAATGATCCTCGGTTTCTTTATGAAAATTCAGATAAGGGCCGTGAGCAGATTATCAAAGACTATCAATTGATTATCGATGAGATTAACGCAGGTATTGACGATTATTTCAATATAAAGCCAACTGCGGGTGTTGAAGTTAAGCGAATTGCGGAGTTCAAAGAACAAGGCGCACCTAAAGCATACTATATGCCCCCGGCAATTGATGGGTCTCGCGGAGGGGTGTTTTATGTAAACCTGCGCGATGTTCATGAAACAAAGAAATTTACCATGCGAACTTTGGCTTATCATGAGGCAATTCCAGGGCACCATTTTCAAGAGGCAATTGCAAAAGATTTAGAGGGATTGCCAACTTTTCTTAAAGCCGTATCAAATACAGCTTATGCGGATGGCTGGGCTCTTTATACAGAGAGGCTAGCCAAGGAGATTGGTTTTCAAGATGATCCCTATGATGATCTTGGGCGTTTACAAGATGAGATGCTTCGTGCTGTTCGTTTAGTGGTAGATACCGGTATACATCACAAGCGTTGGAGTCGAGAAGAGGCGATTGAATATATGGTGAAAACGACCGGTTTTCCGAGAACTGAAGTCACCACTGAGGTTGAGCGCTACTTCGTGATGCCGGGTCAGGCTGTAGCTTACAAAACTGGTATGTTGAAGATATTGGAGTTGCGAGAACGTGCTCGTCAAAAGTTAGGGAATAAATTTGATATACGTGAATTCCATGATGTGGTACTAACTAATGGTGCCGTACCACTGATGGTGTTAGAGCAACTAGTTGATCACTGGATTGTCACTAAGAAAGTCTATGAGAGTTAATAAAGAGGCATTTCAAGCGGTATTATTTGCTATTTAGAGTGAGCTCGCGTTAATTGTAATAGAGATCATCAAGGTCATTGTAGCACTTGAATAGGGGGTTGAGTTCGACTCATACCCCACTACTGAACCCAAACAGATAATGGCCTGCTTGCTGCGGGTCATTTTTTATTTATCCCTTAGAATCTCCATCGCAGCGTTATGTCCAGGCACTCCAGTAACGCCGCCTCCTGGGTGGCTACCGGAGCCACAGAGGTACAGCCCTTGGATCGGCGTGCGGTAATCGGCAAAGCCCATGAAGGGCCGGTTGCTCCACAGTTGGTCCAATCCTAAGGCACCATGGAAGATATCCCCCCCCATCAAGCCAAATTTGCGTTCTAAATCTAGAGGTGAGTGAATTTGATGAGCGATGATGGAGTCACGGAAATTGGGGGCATGGTTAGTGACAGTATCGATAATGGTTTGTGCTGCTTGCTCGCGATAGTCATCCCAGCTTTTAGCGTCCGGCAGTTCTGGAGCAAATTGTTGGCAGAATAGGCTGGCGACATGTTGACCCTCGGGGGCCAGGGAGGGATCGATGGTGGAGGGGATCAATATCTCTACTATGGGTTGCTTTGACCAGCCGTATTGAGCCGCATCTATATAGGCCTGCTCCAGGTAATCCATGGTAGGGCCAATGACGATTCCTGACTTGTGGTGTGGTTGCACGTGAGTACCGGGTTTGCATGTAAAGTCTGGCAGTTCAGACAGTGCGACATTCATACGGAAGGTGCCGGACCCCACTCTAAAACCACATACACGGCGGTGGAACTCTGGGTCCAGGTGTTGTTCGTCAATCATCTGGGAATAGAGTAGTTTGGGGCCGACATTAGCGATTACTTTATTGGCAGTAATGGTCTCCCCGCTACTTAGTCGTACCCCGGTAGCGCGATCACCATCGATAAGCACTTCTTTAACTTCAGCGTCTGTGCGAATAGTGACTCCGAGGTGCTCTGCTTCTTTACACATAGCCTGAGTGATAGCACCCATACCGCCCATGGCATGACCCCAGGCGCCTTTCTCACCATTTACTTCTCCAAATACATGATGTAGTAACACATAGGCAGAGCCGGGAGTACTGGGGGCGGCATAGTTGCCGACAATAGAATCGAAGGCAAGCGCGGCTTTGACATGGTCGTTCTCAAACCAGCTATCGAGTACGTTGGTAGCGCTCTTAGTGAACAGGTCCAGAGCATCTCGGCGTAATGCCATGCTTAACTTTTTTGCTCTAAGCCCAAATCCACCAGCGCGAACCATGTCCACAAGGCCGCCTCCCACATTGGGGGGAGTGCGCAGTAGCTCTTCGCGCAGTATGTTCGCAACGCTTTCGAGCATGGAATAAAAGTCAGGTAGCGTGGCTGCATCCCTCTTCGAGAAGCGGGCAACTTCAGCCTGTGTATCGAGAAAATTCTTATGGAAAGAAAGGCTTTCATTGTCTGAAAGTGGATAAAAATTAGATTGAGGCCGTAACTTTATATCCAGGCCATGTTGACGGAGGTGCAGCTCCTCAATGATTTTCGGGTTGAGTAGACTTACGGTGTAGCTTGCTACAGAGTTCCGGAAGCCCGGGTGAAATTCTTCTGTAATCGCGGCGCCGCCGACTATAGATCGGCGCTCTAGGATTGTTACAGCTTTTCCCGCTTTTGCCAAATAGCAGGCGCAGACCAGGCCATTATGGCCACCACCGATAATTAAAAAATCCTTCATTATTATTCTCTAGTTGGATTATGGTTGTACAGATTGTTGCCAAAAAAAATCAAAAAATAAAGGGGCGACTCAAATATACCTTTCCTAAAGACTGATCTCTTTTATTTTTAGTCTAAGGCTAAAATAACTTGCGATCCAATTATTTTGGCACACTGGCCCTAAGCTCTATGGGGATGCTCCTTTGTGCTGCCTGTAGTAAGTAATAGAGATACTCTATCTTACTTTAATCCTTTTAGGGTCGGGTGACTATTTTGAGAGGTAAAGTCTAATCAATGAGTTAAATCAAATGAAAAATCGGTAGTCGGTGTGAATAATAAGTGCCAGTATAATGAGTAGCAGTTTTAATTTTTACAGGCACTGAAGGGATGAGGATCAATTCTTCCAAATTTAATTTCTCTAAGTATGCTCTATCGGAGCAACGATTTCACCTAGATTAAATAGGCGGTTTAGAATTAATCCAGTGCAAGTGTTTAACTCAAGCCCTAATTATTTTTAGTGATCTAGCTGTTGCAATATGATGCAAATCGGCGCCATCCTTCTTCAAAAAGAGTAGGGTTTCATTGACTGTACTATCATTTGTGTCTAGTGACGGTTGAATGATAAAGCTATATTTCGAATTTTTGTTAGTAGATTCGTGATATTCTGAATGTGGTTTCTATTTAGAAAATTAGCCTTTTTTACCTCGGATAAAGACTGTATTGGGCGCCGCAATGGATATTATGATTCGCCCATAGTTTTCCCTCTAAGTGTACTAGGGTATCCTTCCCTCAAGCTGCTAAAAAGTAACTGAGAATAAGTGATTTATTTTGTTCTAAAGAAACGCCGCCAATTACATATCATGAACCCAATACAGAACAGGTATATCTTTTAGTACTGCCTATAAAAACTTGATGCAATTAATCATTTGGCGGCTGTGAGGTAAACAATATTAGGTGATCTAAGATTTATCACTCACCGACAGGGAGGGGTTCTCTTGACAGTAGCTGCGTGCGCACTCAAGGTTTGCATGGGGTGAGAGCATGCCAAAATTAAATTTCTTCAACAAACGGTTTTTCTTAACCGCGCAGGGCCAATCTTGATTGGCCAGGGCAGTTTTACCTAGCGAGATAATATCTGCTTGATTACTCTCTAGTACCTGACTTGCCTGCTCTGGCTCGGTCACGCCACCATTGGCGATCACTGGCAGACCGCTGTACTTCTTCGCTAGCTGCGAGAGTGATTCCGTGCCTTCAAAGGCCGGAGCGCTTATTTCAGGCTCCGTGGTGTGAATATAGTCGGCGCCGTATTGTCTCACTAACTCGAAGACTTTGGCAGCTCCAGATTCGCCTTCGTCCCAGATGTGGTTGGTATCGTTGACTTTCTTCTGTGAGAAGCGAATACCTACCGTAAAGCCATCTCCGACTGTTTCCCTTACAGCTTTAAGGGTTTCTTTGTAGATACGTAAGCGGTTATTAAGTGACCCGCCAAAGCAGTCTTGTCGTTTATTAGTGTAGGCGGTCAAAAATTGATCTAGAAGATAGCCATTAGCTCCGTGGATTTCGACGCCATCAAAGCCAGCAAGCTGGGCTAAGTGGGCAGCCTTAGCAAAACCTTCAACAGCCTGTGAGATGTCCTGCTGTGTCATGGCCTCTGGTATGGGGTAGGGGCCTTCGCCATGGTAGAAAGGCATCTGGATTCCCAATGGGCGAATATCAGAGGGGCCAGCAGTTCTGTTGGCGTAAGGGTTGTGCTGGGAGAGGGCTCCGGCATGCATTAACTGGGCAAATACCCTTGCTCCTAGTGCATGGATATCATTGGTAATTGGCTTCCAGCTCTCTGCGTGGCTGAGGCTGGCCATGCCAGGTTGATTTCTATAGCCCTGACTAAAAAGTTTATCGGTATAAAGCCCCTCTGTGATAATCAGCCCAAATCCACCACTGGCAAATTTCTCGTAATACTCCCCCATTAATGGCCCCACCCTGCCATCTGGCTCTGCACTGACCCGTGTCATCGGCGCTACGGCTAGTCTGTTAGGTATATAGAGCTTTCCAATCTTAGTGTCGTTAAATAGATTACGGTACTTAGTAGTCATAAATCACTTGTGCTTGTAATAAGTTTCCTCATTTTGACAATTCACAAAATGTTATGTAAATGAGTCATTCTGTCGTTACATTTTTAACTTTTTATTGAATATGCCGGGTATTAATCAGTTAGAGAGCTTGAGAGTATTCTGTGCCGTGGTGGAGCGCGGGAGTTTTACCGCTGCGGGGAAACGGCTGGGGGTTTCTGCCGCTTGGGTGTCCAAGTCGGTAGAGCGATTGGAATCTCAGCTAGGGGTTACGCTTTTCCATCGCACTACTAGGCACATGCAAATCACCGACGCTGGGGAGCGTTGTTATTCACGTGCTATTGACTTGCTCAGCAAATGGGATGCTTTAGAAGATGATCTATCGGAATCCCGTGAGAGTCATAGTGGGAAGCTGAGGGTAAGCGTGCCTATGTCCTGGGGGCTATCCAAATTTGGTCCCATCCTAAATGCATTTATGGATAGCTATCCAGATATTAGCCTCGATATCCAGATGGGGGATCATCATGTCAATGTGTTAGAGGAGAAGTTTGATCTCGTATTACGGCTCACTAATGAGCTAGTTGATAGTTCACTACTTTGTCGAAAAATAACCAGTTATCGCAGAGTTGCATGCGCCGCACCCGAGTATATAGAACAATATGGCGAGCCGCGCAATCCTCAAGATCTGAGTGATTATTCATGTCTAGTGTATACCTTGCCGGACATGCCTAGAGTGTGGCAGTTTAAGGAAAAGGATAAATTGCTAGAAGTTTATCTGGAGCCTAGGCTCGTTTCCAATAATAGTAAACTACTCCATACGGCTTTATTAGAGGGAAAGGGGATTGCCTTGATACCTGAGTTTATTATCGCTGATGACCTTGATAAAGGAAGACTGGTCCCGATATTAACAGGCTTTGAAACGAAAAGGCTGAACCTTTATTCATTGAGGCCTGGAAATAGGCGGCCCACCTATCGCTTGACGCTACTGACAAATTTTATAGATAGTCATTTGAGTGAAAGTTCAGGTGACTTAAGCATATAAATTTTGTACTTTTCTGTTTTCAAGAACTATTTATAGGATTTCTCAAATGTTAAATTATAAAAATAGGTTGCGATTCTTAGAAGGATGGCTGAGGCATGTCGCTTTACTGTAAAAATTGCTTGCAAGGTTGAAGCACATCAGTATTTCTTAAGTGGCCCATTGATGTGCTTCGTGATTGAGACTCAAGTGTAAATCGTTACGTTAATATCAAATGATGATTGCAAGTGAGATATATGAGTTAGACTATGCTTTGTTGTTTAATTATATTACTTTTTTCTCCACGTTTTCAGTGTTCCAATGATTAAAACCTCTTGCGTTTATTAAGAAGAAGGCCAGGTTGCCAATAGCCATACCATAACTTGACATGAAGAATATTCCTAAAATTATCCAGAGAACATTGGAAATTGCAAAAATAATAAAGCCAATTTTTTGCTTGTTGCCAAGCAAGTAGGCTGCATATAAGCTTAAGGATATAGCTAGCCAGTCAAGACCGTAGTGTGCCAGGTTATTTTCCATTTAAGTTTATCTCTTGGAATTACTTGGAGATATACTTTCCCACCTAACAGGATACGAGTTTTTCCATTTGCTTATCTTTTAAAGTAAGGAGGTCACTTAATCTGATAGGGGGCGAATATCTATTTTAAAGTGGTAACAATTAAACCCTGATTTTTTGCTTTATACATAATCCAGATCTATATAGATATACAGATAGTTTGTAAAATTTTCTGATCGAAAACAAAAGATGATTAAAGTGTGAATGGGGGTAGATACAAGTTGTGCAAAGAACATTTCCAGCTGAGTGTGGTATGTTTACTCATTCTTGCTGTCTTATTGATTGCTAGGGCCTTATAAATTTCCGCCTGTGAAGTTCAATTTGTGTCCTTGTGACGCATCCCTCTAAATGATCGTTAATTAGTCCCATTGCTTGCATGAAAGCGTATACAGTTGTTGGGCCTACAAATTTCCAACCGAGTTTTTTTAAGTCTTTTGAAAGTAAGATAGACTCTTTTGAGGTTGACATGCTTTGTGGTGTGGCAAGGGCTTCCTCCTTAGGTTCGTATCTCCAAACAAACGATGCCAGCGAACCTTCGTTCTTAACGATTTCTTTGGCGCACTTGGCATTACTAACTACAGCCTCGATTTTACCCCGATGCCGAATTATCCCTTCATTTTTTAGAAGTTTTTCAATATTTGATTGGTTGAAACGAGCTACTTTGTTAAAGTCAAATTTATGGAAGGCCCTCCGGAAATTCTCTCTCTTGGCTAGGATTGTGCGCCAGCTCAGTCCCGACTGGAAACCTTCCAGGCATAGTTTTTCAAATAGACGGTAATCATCATCTACTGGGTAGCCCCATTCAGAGTCATGATATTCTAGAAAATCCGGTGCCGAAGAACACCAGCTACAGCGATATTTACCATCGTGGCCTTGTATAAGTTGTGCAGGCATATCAGCTTCCTAACCATCTGTCTCAGTATTTAGTAAGAATTCAAGTTGCGGACTTGTTTTGGATGCATCGATTTCTATGACTTCGCTACTAACGACATTTTCAGATATAAAAGGATCTTGACTGATGCGTTCCAACAATTCTTCGTAAGTAGTATTAAACGCTAAAATCCCCCCACCAATACCGGGCTTTATGTTTCCTGATGCTAGAAATACACCATCATCATAACCTTTTTGCAGCCACACCTTATGACCTGACATATACTGGGCAGCTTGTGCTTTGTTCTGTGAGAATTTTAATAGGATAATAAACATATAATTCAATTCCTTTATAAATAGGGCTACCCCTTCATTTGGAACGTATCAACCCAAGAGCACATCTTCTTAACTTCATGCTCGACAAAACCCTTATCTTGAAAGGCGTTTGCCATAGTGGCCACCCCTTGGCTCCAAGATAAAACCTTCAATGATAAGTTATCTGCATCAATATCGGGGTTTAGCTGAGTAAATTGCATTCTTAACCACTCTCTGAATAGAGTGAATATTTTATTAGCGTCCTCCCGGCTTATATGATTCAGCTTAGCTAGTTCATTGGAGAGAGTACCAATGGGGCAACCAAAATCTCTGACTTTATCCCAATTGGTAATAACAATACGTATATAGCACTTGATTCTCTGATCAGGTGCGCTTCCTTGATTTTCCCAATCTTGGAGCATTACTCGGGTTTTTTGTAATCTTCGTTCTATTACGCTGGATAAGATCTGATCCTTCGTCTTAAAGTGATGATAAAAATTCCCGCGTGAAATATTTAAGAGGCTGGCAATATCTTTGAAAGAGGTATGCTCAAATCCCTGTTGGTAGAATAAATCATCTGCAACATCAATGATTCGTTCACGGGTATCTAGTTTTTCCATATTGATCGGGGACTATTTTCTAATCTGGGCTGAAGCGAATGGATAGTCATTATAGCCTTTTTCGTCCCCGCCGTAAAAAGTTGAATGGTCAGCTGGATTAAGTGGCATACCCTGCTTAAGTCGGTAGACTAAATCGGGATTTGCTAGGAAGGGTGTCCCAAAAGCAATTAGGTCAGCTTTATTTTCTTTCAAAGATGTTTGGGCGCGCTCGAGGTCATAGCCGTTGTTGGCGATATACACACCTTTAAAGCGTTCCCGCAAGAGCTGGTAATTTACATCTCGCTCTTTCTTCATCATATCACCTTCTAAAATATGGACGTAGGCAATATTTCGGAAGCTTAGTTGCTGCAATAGGTATTCAAAGTGATTTTGCGGATCGGAATCGGACATCGAATTAAAGCAATTTTCGGGTGTAAGTCGCACTCCAATACTATTTAAAGGCCACGCTGCCATTACGGAGTCAATCACTTCATTTAGCAGCCGCATGCGGTTCTTTATATTACCGCCATAGAGATCACCGCGCTGATTAGTACCATCCCGTAGAAACTGATCGATCAAATAACCGTTCGCACCGTGAATCTCAACTCCGTCAAAGCCTGCCTCTTTAGCCATTTGTGCGGCAAAGCCAAATTGCTCTACGATTTTGGGGATCTCACTGCTCTCTAATGACCTGGGAAGTACAAAGTCTTTTTTTCCTTCATAGGTAACCGCTTGTCCAACTGGTTTAACTGCCGATGCGCTGACGGGGGTATCTCCATCTGGCTGCAATGTGGGGTGGGATATGCGCCCACAGTGTTGCAGCTGTATAAAAATTTTCCCACCTGCTTGATGCACTGCTTGTGTGAGTTTCCTCCAGCCAGAGACCTGCTCCGTTGTGTAAATACCCGGTGTGCATGGGTATCCAATGCCTTGAGCAGATATAGGGGAGGATTCCGTGATGATTAGGCCTGCGCTTGCCCGCTGTTGATAATGCGTCACCATCATTGGTGTCACTACCCCTTGTGCATCTGCTCGATTGCGAGTCATTGGTGCCATCACCACTCGGTTTGAGAGTTGAAGACCTGCCAAATCGAAGGATTGGAATAAATTAGCCATGTTTTACTTCCTTTTCTCAGCTTTATTTCTCTAGGACGCCTGACCTAGTGATTGTTATGCTAGGTCACCCGTCCTAGCGGTGTCAACCATTTATCAATTCGTATACTGATCGAGGATAGGGGGGCGATAATTTGTACACCCAGTAGGTTTGATTGATAGGGGGTGCAATATGGCAACATTTGTTCTGGTACACGGTGCTTGGCAGGGAGGCTGGTGTTGGAAGCGGGTATCAGCGTTTCTTAGGCGGTACGGCCATGAGGTTTATAGCCCAACTATGACGGGGCTCGGAGAAAGGGCGCACCTTTTAGATGACACAATCAACCTGGATACGCATATACAAGACATTTTGGGTGTTATCGCATGTGAAGAGTTAACGGATATTGTCTTGTGTGGCCACAGTTATGGTGGAGTGGTAATAACCGGTGTGGCTGATAAGGTGCACCAGCATATACGATCCCTTGTCTATCTTGATGCCTTAGTTCCAGAGGATGGGCAAAACGTCTTAGATCTTTTGCCTGTAGAGGTCGGGTTGAGTTTTCAGGATATTGCCAGAACTCAGGGTGATGGATTTCGTGTAGCGCCAAGTCCTGCAATAGATTTCGGGGTTAACATTCAAGATCAGGCATGGGTGGATCGGCGCTGTGTCGACCATCCTCTGGGATCATTTGAGCAACCGATTCAACTACAGGGCTTATGGAAGCAAGTAGCTCGGCACCGATACATCTATGCGTCGGGCTGGGCACCAGGAATTGGTAGGCCGTTCTTTGAGAGAGCCCAGAGAGAACTTGGTTGGGAGACGATAAACCTTCCCTGTGGTCATGATGTGATGCTAGATATGCCCAAAGAACTTACCCAAATTTTGATAGCCTCGATATAGCAATAGCTGCGCTACTTTAGCAACTTATATGGGGCACCCCTTATGGATGCTCCAATGAGAGATGGGGCAAGTATGTCTCTGTATAATTTAAGCACGTGTCGATATAAAAAATAATTAATCTATTGAATCCAAGTTTCGCGTTGACTACGCCTAATTACATAGTGAAGAAATCAAAAGAAAAAATATTTCCTCGATTGCAGGTGGGTGGCATAAATCTAGGGGAGCAAGATAAGCCATGGTTGGTACTGCATCACGGTGGCGTGACTGATGATGCGGCTACGGCTTACCTTTTAGTTGTTCCTGGATGTAAGGCTTCTATATCTTTTGCGACTAACTATGTGCCAGAAAAATTCTGGCGGATGCGGGGGCGTATGACGTCAATCTTGAAAGAATAACTTGATGTTGAAAGGTGCAACCGCTGGGATTTCCTTCAGCCCTCTGTATAGTTGCGTTAACTTTTCTGTATCTTCATTGCTGCATACGTTGAGCGTGCCTCCCGGCAGACAGCCCTAAGCTTTTGGAAAGGCGGGTAGATGCTCATGTCAAATTTCTATAAGGCCTTTAAAGGCTTCTATACAATATCTCCATTTTTAATTTTGACTTATACCTGAAGTAGAAAGAGATAACTTACTGTTTTTGGTTGAAATGAACTGGGCTGGCTAAACTAAAGATACTAGTAGCAGGAGCTATCAGATTATATAGAGAAGACGCCTGCATAACACTATAGAAAACGGTCGATATGGGTTGTGCCAAAGGCGGAAAAAAACGCGTTTCTCTGTTGAGTGCTACGCTGCTTAGTGCCACCTGTATGATAGGTTCGGGCTGGTTGTTTAGTGCGCAGCTTACGGCAAACTATGCAGGTAATTGGGCTTTTGGAGCCTGGATATTAGCGGCGCTTTTGGTTTTGATGGTTGGCTTGTGCCTAAGCCGTGTCGTTGCATTCTACCCAGTCCGGGGAGCCCTCGCTCAATCCAGTGCATTGTCGCACAATAGTATTCTTGGAATGCCATTTGCGTTTGCTAACTGGTTTGGCACATTAATGGTTGTTGCGACCGAGGCGCAGGCAACTACCCAATACCTCTCATCTGCTATAGATTCCTCTTTGTTAATTGGCAATCACACCTTGACTCCGTGGGGGAAGGTTCTCGCGTTAAGTATTCTTTTTGTATATTTGCTGATTAACTATTACGGAATACGGTTTCTTGCCAAGATCAATAATGTTGTCACTGTTCTAAAGATATTTACTCCCACCTTTGCAATAGTTGTATTGCTTATAGTTGTATTTAGTAGTGATACAAGTGGGTCAAATTTTTCAATTGACTCTAATCAGGAGTTTGGGTTTGGAAGCGCTTTTTCCGCTGTTATTGGGGCAGGTCTAATATATTCGTTTAATGGCTTTCAGATCAGTGTTGCCTTTGCCAGTGAGATAAAACATCCCAAGCGTAATATTCCTTTGGCCGTTACTTTATCAATTACAATAATGACACTTGTTTATCTTGCATTGCAATATGCTTTTATGGCCTCAGTGCCGAACGATCTTCTGGTGGAAAATGGTGGTTGGCAAGGGATTAATTTTGACTCGCCGCTTTTGGACTTGGCGACACTGCTTGGCTTGCACTTTCTTGCAATGATACTACTCGCAGACAGTGTGATAAGCCCCTCGGCATCTGGATATACTTATTTGGGGGCCTCGTCAAGAATTCTATTTGCAATGGCCTCTGTAGGGCAAATGCCGCGATGGTTAGCTGTTTTAGATCCTGTACATAATTTATCAAGGCGCTCGATGCTTACTAATTGGTTGATAGCAGCAGTTGTACTTGCTCATGCTGATAGCTGGGCAGCACTTATGGTGATCGTATCTGGCTATCATATAGTTGGATATATGGCCGCCCCCATTAGCATGGGTGCACTTGAACCTGGCACGAGATACTTTGGAGCTGCTGTTTTTGCTGTACTGGGGGTGCTCATGATTACCATAACTTCATCATCCCTTTTGTTGGTGTGCGCCTCTTTGTCAGTACTTATTTGTATTTATGCATCATTGCATATTGCCAGTATTGGGGTTAAGAAATTATCCGTGTTAGTTCTGCCGTTTATTATATATTTATGGATTTTATATTTTATTCAGTATGCTTGGGCGGTAATTGTTTTTTCAGTTGCTTTTTATTTTTTAATATCTTCGAAGTCCTATGTTAAATTTTGCAGGGTATATAATAAGCTGTAGCTTGATGTATGGTTTTAAATGGTTGGTGTCTGTGATATTAGTAAAAGATTACAGGGTGTTGGGTGGATCCAAGTACATGAGTGAACCCTTTTGCCAAGGCCAATTCTGACAGGGTCAGTTTAAGTTATTGAATGCCTGATAATAGCTATCATTTTATCCGCAAATATATTGGTAGATGGCAATAGGGGGTGTTCGAGCATAGCTCGCGCAGTAATATCAACTTGAGGAAGCCTATTAATTCTTGTTTGTTTAATAAGTTAGTACTTTTCTCCAAAAAATTACGGTTAACACATTTAAGTCCGGGGGAGTGCCGGGTTTTAACTTTTACTACACAGCCCTCCTGGAGGCTCACTTTCGGAGGGAACATAGTTAGTAGGCTGATGTGATAAATTGCTCAATTGTCAGAGCTTAGAGAGCCGTCTTACAGCTTTCTCTCTCCACTCTTTGGATAAGGGTTGTAGTTGACTTGCAGCCTGGAGTACTTGCTTGGTATCGGGAAATTGCTTATCAAAAAAAGCTCTGAACATAGATCGTATGTCGATTGAGTTTGGAGCTTCAGCTATCTTACAAATCGAATCCCCTTCTTTAATATGCCCCTCCTTAATAACCCTAAAATATACACCGCAATTAAAGCTACTAGTGAGAATCTTGGCTGCAGCGTCATTATCTAGGGCCATGCTTAGCTTAAAGCAGGGTATTCTGGGTTGACTTACCTCAAGGATACAACTGCCTATGCGGAATTGGTCTCCAACAAAGATATTTTGTTCTCGAAGCCCTTCTACAGTTAAATTCTCACCAAATGCGCCATACTTAAGGCTCTTTCTGCCTAACAGGTCTTCCCAGTAAGGGTAGTGGTCATTAGAAAACGCATATATGGCCATATCTTTGCCGCCATGATTTTTTAAGTCTGCCTGCTCATCTCCTTCCAAATTATTCTTTCCAACAAAAAGTTTTCCTTGGACTGGCTTCTTGAAGATCCCCGTTGTTACAGTTTTACCCCTGTATTCGCAATCTACTTTTTTGGATACGTTTATAGAGAGGAGTTTCATATTTTCTTATTGGTAGATAATTTATGCAGGACCTGGATCTTAGCAAAATATACGCTTAATGCACAGCTATCCTATGTTGCTTTAATGTCCTATAGGACGGCTTACATATATCTGTTTATTGGTTAATGGTTGGAAGATTTATCCCGATACCAGCGCCAGCGATCTTCTTCGTACTCATAGCATATATTATCGCAGTGGATCTTCTTCTCTACGCACCAGTCTTGATTTTCATTATCTCTAATGCAGTCATAGTAGCTATTCTTACAGGTTTTTATACACCTGTTTCGAGCCTCACGATCATGAAGTTCTCCAGCTCTTACATTCACAAAGAGGCAGGAAGTCAGTGTAATTAGAATTGTGATTAGATAGCGAAGCTTTGGCATGGTTAAACGCCGTTTGATTTTGCTCCTGAAGAGTAATGTCACTAGCGATAAACCAGTAAAATATTTGTTGGTTGGTTTGCTGGCAGGCGGGTGAGAGGGTGGTGGGTGAGAGGGTGGCGGGTGCTAAGCGTGTATTTTCTGATAGAGTGAATGCCACTGTCCTTAGATTAGGCGGCAACCGTTTTGCTGAGTTGCCGCCTTACATTGTGATGAGATTTTTATCCGTTGGCAGTGGCCAATTGGTCAATTACCTGTTGTATTTTCTGTTTATTGTTTTTAATGAGTCGATCTGAGTGAATCTTGAGTGAATCGATATTGTCATATTCAAATAGACCGACATGGGGTTCAGTTACCTCTACATTGAGATAGTCATATTTGATCTTTACATTGTTGGAGAGTAATGAAGCAATTTCCAGGGCGTGCAATTGCTGCTCATCCATTGATCTTTGAACACTTGAGATAGCATCTCGTGCCCACTGTAGTATGCCCCAGTTTTTCAGGTCTTTATATTTCACCTGCGAACTGGTTAGCGGGGAGGTGCCGGACCCAAGAATCAGCACATAGTAGTTCTTGTGAGGGAACTCTTTGATGATATCCAGGAGCGCAACACTTGCAGGGTTGTTGGCAGAAATACCTGCGTCGGCAAAGTATTTATGGCCCACTTCTTTGCTGTCAGCCATAAAGCCAACTGGGGGAAACAGTGAAACCCCACTAACTGCAGCTGTGACCAGTTGATATAGGCTGTTGGTAGGAAGCTCACTGGTATCTCCTCCTCGGTTTTTGAAGAGGTGAAGTTCACCAGTATTTACACTGAGTGAGGGGATAATCACATAATTTTTCAAATCGGTGAAGTTAAGCTCTGGTGTATAGTGCTTCTCCATCACTTTGTGAAGGCGGCGACCCAAATATTTTGGAGAAAAAAGACCGGATGCTGTAAGCAGTTTATGATACCAAGGGGTTGAAAACAGATAATTACTTTTCGACTTGTATAAGTTAATAAGCAAGTCTGTTTTTGAATCGACATTGGCATAGTTTTTAGCCAGGTGAGATGAGCGGACATTCAACCCGGTAACAATGACAGCGCCCGTTGAGACACCACTAAACACATCGAAAAGCTCGTCAACTGGTTGCCCCAGTGCTTTTTCCAAGTGCTTAATGACATATAGTGGTATGAGTCCACGGATACCACCACCGTCAATGACAAGTATGTTGATCGTATCTTTATCATTGAGATGATTGCGTATCGCAGTCTCATCCTCTTGCACTGGAGAGCGATAAAATGTTGCGCTTGCTGTAAGGATATAGTTGTACAGATAGGCGCAGGCAGTGAATATCACGATGATCACTGTACATATAATAAGGATATAACTGAGTTCCATTTCTGCACCTATAAGGTATTTACGTCACAAGGATATAGACACCGAATCTTTGATATTGACTAAATGGAGAGAGCGGGTTTTGTCGGGTAAGAAGGGGGGCGAAAAAAACGTATGATATTACTTTTTATGGGTTTAACGGTCCGTAGTTTTTTCTCGGTTGTAAGGGCTTTCGGTGAGAAAAAAGTGCGATTTATAGATCTGTGCGTCTTATTTTCAGTTTTCTGGTAATGATTATTTCGTATATCGATTTTTTCGAAATTATCGATATATCGACGATGACCGAATGGTTTAATATAAGCTGAAGATGACTATTTAGTTAAACATCAATAGTTTGATGCTGGATGGAGTGCTGTCCTAATTTGGGATATTAAACATTCCAAAAAATAAGTGTATTTCTGTATTAACCCCTTAATTTTTCAGTGCTTTTTGCTTGACTGAAAATTCCGCCTTTAGTTACTTTTCACGCATAGAATCTTGAGTGTCCACAGAGTCCAGCCTTATTGGCTGGCTCTCAGCAGGATTGATATCAGCGTTTGGCGTACTGGCTGGTATCAAATTTGCCCTTGATAGCGCTTGCCATGCAAATAGCTGAAAAGCTCTCGGTGGCTGAAAAAGAGGGGCTCAGCAAGGGGAGGAATGCTTTTTAAAGGTATTGAGCAGGGTTTTGGCTTCTTTAAGGCTTAGCAAATGTGCCCTGAATGAATTGGCCCCGGCATTTACTCCCAGAGAGATCAATTTCATCACTACATTGAACGCGAGTTCTGATTTTAGGTAGGGGGTAAATGCCAGAAAGGCATTAAATATAGACTGATGAACTCTGTTTAGTAACTCTTGTATATCTGGATTGCTAGTTGATATCTTCTCGGCCTTTTTCTCAAAGGCTTTTAGCTGATTGACATACTCTGAAAATAACCTGAGATTAAACACAACCGTTCTGTGCTCTTTATAACCGGCAATGATGGTGCTGAGTGCATCATTGATCTTGCGTAAGGCTATGTAATCATTTCTTGATAGGTCGGTATAAGAATCGGAGAGATAGCTGATCGTATCTCTCCGCAGCTGACAAAACTCAAATAAGTGTTGATCATGCTTCTTTACTTCCAGAAGCTGATACATTTTCGCGAAAATGAAGACAAGAGCAATTGCCGGCAATAGATAGAGCACTACTCAAACTCCTTTTCATTAATTGGCTTCTTGGGCGCGTTTTTCCTAGTGGGAGGTGAATAAGAGAAGGCGTTGTCCATCAACTTTAAAAACCTGTCCCTATATTCTTTATTATCTGCTGCAAGCCGGTCAATTTCAACTTGTCGGTCCTTCAGGCGCCCACTGTACATCCAGAAGAGGAGGTAATGAGCAAAGATGAAAAATATGACAAAGAGGCCATTCTTAAGCCCCACATTCTGTACGAACTGAAGTATATCTTTGAGGATATCAGTCATGTAGTCCCTTACTTCTGATTTTGACAGCTCCTCATGCATTTTTAACTATTGAGACTCTTGATTCAACTTGGTTTAACTTTGAACAGTAATTTTGGTACTTGAGTCTTATTTGCTTCTGTTTAAATCCCGGATATAGCCTTCGTGAGGCTGGAGGTGCCCGACCTTGCAGCGCAAGCCACTTCTCTTTTGGGCAGTTAGTCTAAGCATGTGGGGTCTGAAGTAGTGAACTGGTTTCCACTCCAAAGATTTCTTTCATTGCAGTCGGGGTCAAAGGGATCTGCGAGGTCAAATTGCTGATTGCCGTTTAGGGTATTCCCGGTAACCCGGTTGTTTAAGCTGTTCGAGTCGGTAACGATAATACCGCCATTGCTTGGTAGTACCGAGAGCCCATTATTGGATACCGTGTTGCTTGCAATCGAATTGCTTGAGCCGCCACTTAGATTAATGCCCACCTGCCCATTATCCGCCACATTGTTACTTGCTATGTTGTTGAAATTACCGTTTATCAGGATTCCAGCTTCACCGTTATTCTCAATGATGCTGTTAGATACAAATGTGAAGTTGCCGTCAATCTCGAAGCCGTCCTCGCTAAACCCAGAAACGGTAGTAAAGGAGATATTGTTATAGTCTCCCAGGATTTCAATGCCTTCGTCTCCGCCTCCTAGTACCGTACTGCGACTAATGGTGTTGTAATCGCCAAAAACCTCAATACCATCAGAGATGGTTGAAGTAGCAGGACCTGTAATATCGACGTTGGTGATGGTATTGCCGTTGCCGAATAGTAAAATTGCATTTCTTACAGCGCTATTTATTTCCATATTGGAGATGGAGTGGAAGCCTGAGCTGGAGGTGATGACACCATTGGTGCAGTTGGTTAGTTGGCCGTTGCTGAGATATGCTGCGGTGCCCTGGAGGTCTATTGCGTAGAAATCTGTTTGGGTTGGGTCCAGCGATACGCAGCTAAGCTCAAACCCCGCCATATTCAGGCTCCCCGATGGGCCTACAATGGTGAGTGCTACAGGATTGGCGATACTCAACTCGCAATTCAGGTCCTGAGATAGAGTGGTGGGCTCAGATATAGTGTCGCCGCATTCAATGGCCAGTGCGGCCGTAGATAGGGTAAAGACTGCGGCTAACAAACCTAGCTGCTTAAGTACATTCAGAGTCGTGATATCCATGGCGCTAACCCCTGAAAACTTCTCCTTGTTTCCATAGTCCAAAGCCTAGCTGTGTTTTGGTGTTGAGGTTGTCGCAATAAAAAAGGGGCTTACGTCAAAAAACGTAAGCCCCTTGAAAATGGCGCGCTCGGGAGGATTCGAACCTCCGACCGCCTGGTTCGTAGCCAGGTACTCTATCCAGCTGAGCTACGAGCGCGTCGAGGAGGCGCACAATATAGATTGGTGTAGGTAGAGTCAAGCATTTTTTTCATATGAAGCACTTTTTTGGTGTTTGGTGACCGTAAAACCTGTTTGTCTGTTTCTGTTTTCTCACAAAGGGATTTGGCTCAGGAGCCGTGGGTAGGGCTTTCTTGAGGTTATAAGAGGCTTTTGAGGCTTTGCGGCGACTACTGACTGATCGTTCCGCTATTGCTTGTTCCCAGCTGGGTCACATTGGCAAGTTGTGAGGTTCCACTTTGGCTAGCTGTGAGGCTGTTCAGGGTCCCGTTTTGAAGGGATGTTAAAGTGTGGTTCATTCCGCTCTGATTCGACATTACAGAGTTCTCCATGCCACTTTGGGTGGTCCATGAGTTAATTTGTGAGCCTGTCTGAAACAGTGTTTGTGAATTTTGCATGCCTTGTTGGCTTATATTTAATTGGCTAAAGGAACTGTTGGATTGATTGGCTGACACGGTATTTAGCTCACCAACTTGATCTCCAATAGCAAAATTATTACCGCCTGCACTCTGACCAAGGCTGAATATATTTCCAGTGCCAAATTGTGTAGAGCTGGCAAAATCAGAAATGCTTAAGCTGTGAGATATTCCACTCTCATTTTGATCTCCGATTTGTAAAATTTGAACGGTACCCAGTGAGCTTTCAATCTGTATAGATACTCCGACATTGTTAGTGCCATCCTGAGTCATATTCATGAAATTATTGGTGCTATCTATTTGGGTGAGCAAGGTAGTATTAGAATCGCCTTGTTGTAAGGAGATGGCAGTGTCATTAGAAGAGCGAATTTGCGTGCCGGCTGTTCCATTATTGATCCCAAAAAGTGTCTGGGATAATGTCGTTCCAATAGAATCAATCTGAAAATTTGACAGTGTGTTTCCATCACCATTCTGTAGGATAGTCATACTGGATAATTCAGCATTTTCCTGCTCTAAGTTTAGAGTGGTATTTGCGTTGCCTATTTGTGTATGGCTGATGGAGCTATCAAGGGTAGCTCCAAATTGGATTGCTTCAGAGAAATTATTGTTGCCATTTTGCACTTGTAGAATGGTGCTGTTCTGAGTGCTTGAGTCGGATTGATCCGTCATTGCCATGTTGCCGGTACCGGTCTGCTGTACAATGGAAGTATTATTATTTGCCTGTAGATGTGCACTGAAAGTAGTAAGTGCAACTGCCATAACTAAAAAATTTGCTTTCATAGTGCGACCTCTAGGGTGTAAATGGAAATAGTAGTTGGATTGATATCAGTAGGATGCGCATACTTGGTTATGTTGCCCTCTAAGGGGAAGTTGATAGTGTCAAAATTGGGGGCTGTTTTGAGTGGCGCTAAGGGCAGTTGTAGCCAAATACTGCAAAGGAGGCTATCAAATTGTAGGAGGCGTCTGGCGAAAGACTTCACGCAACTTGACCCCATTTATGCTCTGTCACTCGTCTCACGGGAAGCCCTTTGGGTAACCCCGGTGCAGCCATCCTTCTCGCGACATCTTGATCAGGTCAATCGGTGCAGGGAAAGTGTTGGTGATCTGAGTTGAAGTTGCCATAGGAACTCAGTGTTAAATTACTAGGAAGAAAGTTCAGGTTTTAGTGCCCATTAAATTCCAAGTAATATCTTCTATTAAAAATTATCTTAGGTTTTAAGTAGTGGATATTGTCAGCGAAGATGAAAGGCCATTAAGCAGACCTCTCCCGACTTAAATCGTAGTACAATTCGAAAAATTGCTACTTGCTACTGATAAATAATACTTGAATTGGAACTTTGGAAGCTGGATATAGCATGTCCGGCAGTATCTGTTATTTAGGTGGGGCCCTTGTATACCCCGAACAGGATGACTTATGGTTGAGATAAATATTAAGGCTTGGATCTAGTTTGCCCTTAACCTCTTGGCGGTTTATTAGCCTTGGCTAACGTGCGATTCTAGTGAATTGATATAACCCATATATATGTCTCGGTCACGCCTGTCTCCATTTGCATCGACTCCTGCCATAATGTCATTGATTAGATTGAATAGAGTTTCCGATAAGGTCTCTGATGCTTCACTCACAGCTTCAAGTCGGACAGACTGGCTTATATGGGTATAGAAGAAGTCCAATAGCCTTGTATCGTGGAGATTTATCGTTGAGCAAGCCAATTCTATTTGTCGGGCGTATATTTTGTATTCCGTCATGACCATTGCTCTGAACTTGTAGTCTCGAGGAAGGGCTTCCTTAAGGATATTTGCATTTCTATTATTATTGTTCTCCAAATATGCTCTAAAACCCATCATGTCATAGGATGTTGGGGCTTGTTCTTTGTGGGTTATGGTGCTGATAGCCGCGGAACAAAAGTCGGCCATATGAACTCGAAAATAGTGGTATGCATTTTTTAATTGTTCGACTCTTTTTTCTTGTCTTAATTTTTCTTGTCGGTTTGATTGGTATTTTGTAAATTCATTCAATAGTAGCCCAAATGTTGCAATTCCCGTCAGTGTTTCAATGGAGGTTAGTAGGTAACCGAGCTCATTGACAGGGTAAATTTCTCCATAGCCCAAAGTTGTTATTGTTACAATGCTGAAGTAGATACTTTTTGTGAAGTCGAGCTTTTCATTTATACAGGAGTCACATTCACTATATATTGCAGCAAAGATGAAGATTACTGAAAAATAACCGACAAGTATTTTTTTCCATGTCAGAAAAGATAGGAAACGTGTCATGTTCTGTGCTCATTAACTATAAGCGATGTAATTTATGCCTGCGTCATTCCTTTTGGGATAATTATGATCCCGCCAGCAAGTGTAAAAGAGGGCTGCTTGCAATCAGTCAATCTGGATTATGGTGGCTGTTTTGATCTTACGTTTCTATTAGCATAGTAATGTTAGCTAAGTTGTGAATTATTGAGTCGACACTATAAGGTGTATTACTTATGGGGTGGTGGTGTTGAGAGTATCATTTGCATTCATGAGTTGATGTGGAGGGGTAGGTTATATCATCGAGAAACTCGCCCCTCAATTTATCTAGCATCTAAAATGGTCTGTACGCGAGGGGGTATGATTATTGCTCTTCAGCAGAGAGTGCTGATGCGTAATTCTATTACACCTGATAATGGCTTTTCGTTGGCTATTTGTCGACTGGGGTTCGCCCACTTACTTGTTGCTAGTGGAGCTCAGTTAAAATCTAGTGCTTACCCAATCGCTGGCTTTCTTCTTGGGAAAGAGGAACTGGCTCAGCCCGTGCTTGTATAAATTTATCTGTATCACCGGCAATTTATGTTTCTGGCAGTGAACCGCCAATTCCATCACTAGCTCCCAGCAATGGGTTTAGGGTGAGGAATACTTCCTAGAAGTTCTTGTGTTACGGCCCGGTGACGGATGCCTAGTGGAGGAGTTCTGGGGGAGTTGATGGCGGTGGGGCCGGCTCAGGCATAAAGGTAGTGCTGGCGGTGATATATGCATGCGGGTTTTACCGCACTATAACAAAAAAGGGCTTACGCTGTTAAGCATAAGCCCTTCGTTTGTATGGCGCGCTCGGGAGGATTCGAACCTCCGACCGCCTGGTTCGTAGCCAGGTACTCTATCCAGCTGAGCTACGAGCGCGTTACGGATGCGGATACTATAGATGCGGTGGGGGTAAGTCAACCTTAAGAGTAAAAAAATCCTTAAAAAACATTATGTTGGATAAAAGTTAGGCACTTTGAGTGAGTGTTGACTAGTTACAGATTCGCTGCCAGGGCTAGCGGGTTAAGAGGATGAAAAGGCACCACCATCAAGAGCAGACAAGTGGTTTTACAGAGTGAGGTGGCAAGGCCCGCTTGCGGGGCTTTTGGAGGCTCTTGAAAGGAAATGTACCGATCAGTGACAGAGCAGGGGTCAATCTCATCCAACTTATCAGGTTTCGATCTCAACGCCTAAAAGCGCGTCTCCAATGACAGGTCAAATCCGCTTATCCTCAGGGTATCGTTATCAATTGTTTTCCATTGGAGCCTGCAAGCAAAGTTATCAGTGAAAGAATACTTTACTCCAATGCCGTAGACTAAGTCCGTTTCATTTTTGCTTTGGGAGTAGGTTGGGCTTAATGGGCTATCTGGTATCCAGCTGGATCTTGGTATGAACTCGCTGTCGATTTTGGTATGGGAGAGGCCAACAAGAGCATTTACAGTCGTCTTGTTAAGGATTGGATATTGGGCAATAACATGCAGATGATAACTTTCTACTGTAACCGTTTCATCATCGGTGATATAGGCATCGCGATATTCATCAATTTCTCTGTCATAGAAACTAACTAATGCAACAAATTCATCATAGGTGTTACCGAAGTGGTCATACCCGAGTTCAACGGAAAGAAACTGATTGAATTGGTACCCAGCGTGAATGTTGACATTGTTGGCGTGATCGCCAAAGCGTTGAGAGCTTATATAGGGTTCTGGAAGTTTGTTCTGGCCCTTAAAGTCAAAGTATCCATATCCTATTCCGGCGTAGATTGACTTCTCTGCCGCGATAGAAGCATTTGCAAAGGTTAATAGTAATATGGCTAGTCTAGTGTATTTCATTTTGGCCCCATTTATTCCATTAAATGAGCGGTTTTATCTCTTTGATAGGTTGTAAATCGCTAGTTACCGTTGCGCTATATTCGCTTTCAAGTAAAGTTAGGATTTGTTGCCTGATCAACTCAATCTATTTTAGGCTTGGCTCATTAAGCCTCTTTAAACTGCTCAGCGAGCTAGCTATGGAAGTGTAGGGTATTGGCAATAAAATGAAAGCTGGAAGTTTAGGGGTTTAGAATATGAGGCCAGTTTCGTGAGGGTAAAAATAAAGGCAGTTTTTACCCTCGGATATTCATTTTATAGATGTCCTTAGAAATGGGTTTCTATAGACAAATGTATGCCACTGATATCTACGACATCATTATTGATGTTTTTCCATTGCAGTTTGCCGCTGAACCGGTTGGTAAAGTCGTATCTGACGCCGATACCGTAAGTTAGGTCAAAATCATTCTCGCTGGACTTGAAAGGTTTATTGTCTTCATAATTTCCATCAATATCCGCGATGCTCATGTAGGCGGTATAAGTACTATCTATTTTAGTGTAAGAAAGGCCAAGGTAGGCGCTGACAGTGACATTATCTAGCATTGGGTATTCGAAGACAGAATTTATTTGTACGCTGTCAATATCCAAGCTTTCCTTGTCATTAATGATGTTATAGTCAAGTTGAGCTATTACTGCACTATGATGAATATAGGTGTCGGATGCTTTACCAAAATGGCTGTATCCTGCCTCTACAGAGAAGAATTGATTTAGTTGGTAGCCAGCGTAAATATCAAAGGAGCTGGTGGTATCTTTAAAATTATTATTTACATAATAATCTGTAAGTTCTTGTTGCCCATCAAAATCCTGAGTCCCGTATCCAATTCCAGCGTAGAAAGGGGTTTCTTTTGCAAATGCTGAATTGTAGTTGGCTAATAGAGGGATCAATAGAAATATTTTTGAAATTTTCATGTTGGTCTCCTGAGGTGTAAAAGTAACGAAATGCTCAAGCGTCAAAATAGATAACACCTATATTGCTTTTGGCTGAAGAATTCAGTCAAGTTGTTTAATTAGAGTAGGATGGTTTTGAGGCGTGATTGTGCGTTGAAGGGGTGTTTTGTCTGATTTGATTGCCAATCTGTCTTCTTTTGATTTGTCAAAGTATCGGTCTGCACGCCTTTTTTGTCTGAATTTAGTTGTAGTTGTGGCAGGTTTTTTGAAGAGCTTTTTGTAGTTTTTCTAACTTGCCACTGTAGTACATATGGAATTGTGTCATTTTTAAAACCCATCTATAAAGGTAAAATTGTCAGGGTACTTATGTAACCCATCAAAATCGCCTTTGCTAAGGGTTACACCACAGTGGCGTGCAATTGCATAAACCATGCTTATATGGAATAGTAAGTTTGGAATTATATATTGATGGATATATTGTGGCTGTGGGAGATCCACGGTTGTAAAACCTGCTTTATCATTGATTCTTCTACTACTGTCCAGATCGGTTACTTCGGGTAAAGAATCTAAATAATTTAGTGTTTTCTGGATGGTTCTCAGAATACCCTCCTTTGTACTGCCATCCTCTTCAAATGTCACAATTTTTTGGTCAACGAGTGGGCAGTATCCGCGAAGAGAAAAATTGGCTGCAATTTTTGCATTCTCGGCTAAGCTGAACATGTCAGGTGCCAGCTGCTTGTGAAATATTTCCTGTGGAATTTTAGTCGTAATGGAAAGCAGTTGGGAAAGATGATTATGAAGAAGGCTCTTGATAGATATTTGCATTAGGTAACCTGATAACAGCGGAGTGAATTAATTTTTTTGGTGCGCACGTTCCTAGGTATTGCTACATCAGATACTGTGACAAAGTCTCCCAATCAAACCGCCGAGCTTTTCCATCGCTAAATAAAACCTCGATACGCTTGTCCTCCCATCCCAAAACCCTTCCATAGCCAAGTTTTCGATGCCGCAGCCCCTCTCCAGGTTCTGGTTTTCGCATTGGTGCCCGGGGTGCACTGATAGTGGGGTTGTAATCGCAAGCTTCTAAATAGTGGAGCGCTTGGCGTGAAACCGGCACATCAGTGTCGATTTTTTCCGGGCGCTCCTTAAGGGAGTCTGCCATCAATTTACTTAAAGGAAGCTGCATTTCATTAATAAATAATGAAGGCTGCGAAGCCTCGGGATCATTCTTTTTGGAGTCTTCTGCAGGGGCCAACAAGAAGAGTTTTGACTTGGCGCGGGTCATCGCCACGTACATCAAGCGGCGTTCGCTCTCCAGTGACGCGGGTGTGCTGAAGTCCCGTTGGGGCTGATAGGGCATATTGTGCTGGGTGAGGGTGGGGATAATCACTTGTTCCCACTCCAAACCTTTAGCCTGGTGCATAGTCGTTATCTGTATAGCATCCGCTTCGGTTTGTTCGCCCTCCCGGTGTTGGCGTTGAAGTTCTTGTAGATGTGCCAGGGCTTCAGCGGGTGGCTGCTTCAGTGTGTCCAGGTATTTGCAGAAAGCGAGGATGGTTTGTTGCCTCTCCTCCCCTTGTTGGCGGGTGAAGGCGTCGTCAGCGATTCCGCTGAGAAGTTCCAGTTCACCGATATGGCGACGCAGTAGCTCTCCGGCGTGACCGCGCCAGCTCTCGATCTGGGTAAGCAGGTCTGCCCGTTGGCGCAAGCGTTTGGTCTGGGGCTTACTCAGGTTTTCAGGTAGCAGGGCAATCAGCTTCTTGCCCCAGCCTTTGTCCAGCGCTGCCAGAGAGGAACAGATGGGCTCCAGGACTTTGCGCGGAATACGCACATGGGGAGAGGTCAGCCATTCGTAAAGTCCCTGCTGGCGCCGCTTGGGAGGAAGTTCGGCGAATCGACCGGAGGCAATATTTAAACTCCAAAATAAGGGGCGGAGCTCCCGGCGCGAAAGGACGGTGTTGCGGCTTGCTGAACGGTAGGGAATATTATTGGCCAGCAGTGCCAGTTCAATAGGAGCGGCGATAGACCACAGTCGCACCAGTACGGCGACCTCCCTGAGTGACTGACCGTGCTTTTGGCATCGGCGCAGGTACTCTACAAGCCAGCGCCCCTCCTTATCGGTTTTTACCAGCTCGATTTCTGTTTGCTGATCTTCATTGGCTGAAACACAGAATATATCGGCGCGATCGCGATTGTTCTCAATAAAGTGGTTGGCGGCCAGGGATAGCTGGTGGCCGTAACGGAAAGTGCGGCTCAGGTGATAAATATTCGAGGGGGGGAAATCCCCATCGAAAAATGTGAGCAGGAAATCCGGTTTGGAGCCTCGCCATTCGTAAATTGTTTGGTCTGGGTCGCCAATCGCGATGACGTTGCCAGATTTTCCGTAGAGAACTCGCAATAAAAAGTGTTGTATCTCATTGATGTCCTGGTATTCGTCCACCAGGATATCTTCGTAATAGCTGCCGTACTGCTCGGCCATTTCCTCATCCATGCTGAGCAGCATGGCTGGGTCATAAATCAGATCGGCGTAGGTAACCGCATTTTGGCTGCGGCGCCAAGCTTCAAAAGTGCGAAACACCTGCAGAAAATACATGTATTCATCACCGAGCTTCAGTTCCTGAAATGCGCTGAGATCTCCCGACAGAATCGTTTTGGTGTAGTCGATAAAAAATTCAGCGGCCTCAATCTCAGATTGCTTCCGTGCTCTAATCTCTTCGAGTTCGTGAGTGGGCGCGCACTCTTCAATGGCCTTCCAGATTTGTAATTGGATTGTGGATTGGGGCAGGGGGGATAGGTTGGCAGCAGCGATATGATCATTGGCGATCATGCGTTGGTATAAACGATATCCAACACTGTGAAAGGTATGTACCGCTGGTGTCGAGCCTTCAGTCAGCTGCCGTAAGCGGCGGTCGAAGTCCTCCCGAGCACTGCGGTTGTACATTAATACCAGCAGTCGTTCGGGGGCGATACCTGCATCAAGGCGGTTCTTTATGTAGTGCAACAGAGCAGTGGTTTTGCCAGAGCCGGCAACGGCAATGATCTTGGCGTGACCACCGGCATGATCTGCAATTGCCTGCTGTTCAGAGGTAAGGTTATTTCCGCCCATCGCGCTCTTTGCTCAAATACTGGATATTTTGCCAGTGTTTGATGCTGTCTTACAAGTCGCGCAACCTTATTCGGATGGTTTGTCGCTATCGGAGATTTGATGGTGGCGCAGAGCAAGCTCTGCGATGTAGGGGGAGAGGAACACGCGGCCGCTCAATTCCTGCAGTAACTTGGAGTGGCCCAGGCGATCCAGTACAGCCCCCTTTACCTCAGCCAGATGCAGCTGGATATTTCGATTCTGTAAATCCCGGTTTACTTGTAACAGACGCTCTATCGCTGTGCTGTCGATCCGGTTAACAGACGATAAGATCAGCACCATATGGCGGGTATTGCGATGTCGCTTTATCTCTACAAAAAGTCGCTCCTCAATCGCATTGATGTTGCTAAAAAACAGGTTCTCATCAATACGCAGGAACAAAATCTCAGAGTCGGTTTTCACCGTATGGCGAAGTACATTGCGGAATTGCTCAGTACCCGGTACACGCCCCACAACAGCGATATGTGGCCGGCTGGCTCGCCAGATCAATGTGGCGAATGAGAGCCCGACGCCCAGGGCAATCCCGGTTTCCACGCCAAAAAACACTACCCCGAGAAATGTGCCGGCCATAGCCAGTCCATCGGTGCGGTCGTAGCGCCAGTGGTGGGCCATACCCTGGAAGTTGATCAGGTTTGCGGCTGCAACAATGATGGTGGCAGCTAGCACGCAGATTGGCAGTTCGGTAAAGACTTTGGTGGCATACAGGAGTAGCAGGGCTATTAGCACTGCGGCTATCACGCCACTGAGAGGGGTTTTTGCTCCACTCTCATCGTTAACGGCCGTCCGTGCAAAGCTGCCGGTCACCGCAAACCCTCCTGAAAATGCGCTGAGTAGGTTGGAGGCGCCCAGCCCCCGCAGTTCCGCATTAGTGTTGAGCTTCTCGCCGCGCCGCTGGGCGATAGAGTGGGCAATAGATAAGCTTTCGACAAAGCCGAGCAGGGCAATAATCAGGGCGGGCAAAAGCAGTTTGTAAATCAGCCCCGGGTTAATAGAGGGGATACTTAAGTGCGGTAGGCCAGCGGGAATAACTCCCACAACGGGTAATTCTTTCTCCCAGTGAAAAATAGTGGTAAGCACAATGGCAATCACCACGATAAGCATGGGCGCCAACCGCGAAAGCAATTTGGATCGTGCTGGGCCGACCCCGATTTTCCTGAACAGGAAGGGCAAACCTAGACGGGCGGCAATTAAGCTGGCCAGTGCAATGAGCCCTAGCAGAGCTGCTTCCCGATCGGTTTCGGGCAGGTGGTTAAAGGTGCTGATCAATATCTCGAGAACCGTATCGCCATTGCTTGATATTCCCAGCAAGGGGGCAAACTGCCCGGCAATAATCAGCAGCGCGGCGCCGGAGACAAAACCGTCAACAACCGGAAGGCTCAAGAGGTTAGCGAGGCTACCGAGGCCAAGAAACCCCATTAATAGCAGGATTACTCCACTCAAGAGTGCTAATAATATGGCGCCGGAAATGTACTCGGGACTGCCCGGTGAGGCTATGGGGGTGAGAGCTGAAGCGGTCATTAGGGCGAGCACGGCCACCGGGCCGACGGACAGCACTGAGCTGGAGCCAAACAGTGCGTATCCTATTAATGGGAGTAGCCCAGCGTAGAGCCCTAGATATGGGGGTAGGCCGGCAAGTGCGGCATAGGCGAGGGCCTGTGGGATCAGCATCATGCTGGCCAGGAGGGCGGCAACACTATCTCCCACCAGCCACTTGGGCTGGTAGCGTCGAAGCCATGGAGGGATTAGGTGGAGTAGCCGCATCCTTACACTTGTTTCCGCTCTCTTCCTGCCGCAATTGTGTGAACTGCTCAAACAAGATAGACGGCGGCTGCCTCACCGTTGTGCTTGGGCGCAAGTTACTCCACTGCGGCAGTACGCTTGATCCCGAAGAGTTGGAATATCCCCATACCCGTGAGCATGGCGAGTACAAAAATTACCGCTTTAAGTTGTCCCGCCCCGGTAGCGACAATCGCCGGTCCGGGGCAAAACCCCGCCAGTCCCCAGCCGGCGCCAAATAGAAGGCTGCCCAATACCAATCGGCGATCAACCTGGTTACTTGCCGGCAGGTGAAGCGGTTGCTTCCAGATAGACTGTCCCCGCCGTCTGATGAAATGGAATAGTGGCAGGCCCACGGCGATAGCGCCAAACATCACCAGTCCCAGAGAGGGGTCCCAGGCGCCGGCTAAATCGAGGAAGCCCAGAACTTTCTCCGGGTTGGCCATACCGGAGAGCAATAACCCCAGGCCGAAAGTGAGCCCGGCCAAAAGTGCACTGATATTGGTTTTCATCATCATTGCCCCAGCTGGCTGATCAGGAGGTGTCGCATTAGAAACACGGTTGCGAAGCCCCCAGCCATAAATGTCAGGGTGGCGGTTAGCGAGCGAGTGGAGAGTCGGGACAAGCCGCAAACACCATGGCCACTGGTACAACCGGAAGCCATCCGCGTGCCCAGGCCCACCAGTAATCCCGCTGCAATTAAGGTGGGATAACCTGCCTGGATATCAATGTCGGGCACTGTTGCAAAGATTTTCCAGGCAAGAGGGCTTATCAATAGCCCCCCGATAAAGGCCAGGCGCCACAGGGAACCCTGGATTTGGTCAAGCAGTCCGCCAATGATGCCGGAGATACCTGCGATACGACCGTTGAAGGCGAGTAAAGCGGCACTGGCGAGGCCAATCAGTAGCCCCCCGGCGAGTGCAGTGCCCGGGGTGAAAGCGGTCCAATCGATGGTCATGGGATTACTCCGCACAGTAGAGCTGGTAAAGGGTTTGCAGCAGGGCGAGTACTCGCGGGTCTGCAACCCGGTAGAAGACGTTTTTTCCTTCGCGGCGTGTTTCGACCAGGCCTTCGCGACGGAGGACCCCCAGTTGTTGGGACAGGCTTGGCTGATGAATACCCAGGCGCTCTTCCAATTCGCCTACATTTAACTCTTCCTGGCTGAGCTGACATAGAAGTAGCAAGCGGTCCTGATTGGCCAGGGAGCGCAGCATCGCTGCCGCTTGGCCAGCGGAATCGCGCATTTTGTTGAGATCGAGATGTTCAGTATCAGGCATAGGAACTAAATCAATTTACACAATTACAATATATTGTTTTATATAATATCACATTGTATATTGTTGGTGTAGTGAATACGGGAGAGCAGAAGATGGCTCATGAAGAACACTGTGCCCGGGTACAGCCGTTCCTGGATCGGGATACAGAAACCTGGAGCTATGTGGTGTACGACAGGGAAGGGGGTTCCGCCGCTATTGTGGACTCTGTGCTGAATTTTGATTCAGCCTCGGGTCGCACCAGTAGCCGAGGTGCTGAGGAGCTGGTGTCATTTATTCAAGAGAAAGACCTGACTCTGGAGTGGATACTGGAGACTCATGCCCATGCTGACCACTTATCAGCGGCACCGTTTTTACGCCAGCAATTGGGTGGGCGTATCGGGATCGGTGAACACATTTGCCAGGTGCAGAAAATCTTCCGCGATGTATTTAACCTTGAGCGGGAATTCCTGGCAGATGGCAGTCAGTTTGATCATCTCTTTAAGGATGGTGAAACTTTCCAGGTCGGTAAGCTGACAGCGAAAGTGATTTACAGTCCCGGCCACACCCCCGCAGATATGGCCTGGCTAATCGGCGATGCGCTTTTTGTTGGCGATACCTTATTTATGCCGGATGTTGGCAGTGCGCGATGTGACTTCCCCGGCGGCGATGCGTCAGAGCTGTATCGCTCAGTGCGTAAGATCTTGTCCCTCCCCGACCAAACCCGCATGTTTATGTGTCACGACTACCCGCCTAAAGGTAAGCGGGGCTATCAGTGTGAGACCAGCGTGGGAGAGCAACGCAGGGAGAATATTCATTTGCGCGATGGGGTTGCCGAGGAAGATTTTGTCGCGGTGCGCCGCAAGCGTGATGCCACTTTATCTGTGCCGCGGCTGATAGTACCGTCTGTGCAGGTGAATATTCGTGCGGGGCAAATGCCCCCGGCAGAATCGAATGGTACAGTTTATTTGAAAGTGCCGCTTAATCAGCTTTAGACGAAATTATTGATCGATATATTTATTCAGTTGAATGCATAGAACTGAGGTGACAATGAATATTAAACAATTAGATGAACAGGTGAGCGTTTCTGAGCATATAGCCTGTGAAAGTATGGTGCCATTGGCTCAGAGTGGGGTGCAAGTTGTAGTATGCAATTGCCCGGAAGGTGAGAGTGAGACTCACCCTTCCTATGTGGAAATGGAGCAGGCCGCATTAGCGGTGGGCATTAAATTTGTGGCTATACCTTTTACTCGCGGACGTATGATGCGAAATCACTGCGAGGCATTTCGTGATGTTTTGCAGGAAGGAGACAAAGTGCACGCGTTTTGCCGGACGGGAAATCGTTCCAGCCAGGTATGGGCCGGTGCCAAGATCCTGATGGGGGCAGATAAAAAGCAGCTCAATTCCCAGGCCCAGGCCGCAGGATTTGATATTGGCGCTGTGCTGATATCGATTGAACCCTAGCTCTAAAGTGCAGCACTTTCGGTGCTGCAATTCAAACCCTTCTTCTAAGGCGATAGAACTCAGGCCGTAAGGCCAGAGCGGAAAACAGATCATGGCGATGCAGCATCTCACCAGATGGTTTCCCATTCTGGCTACTATTCACTCCTATAATCGGCAGCTGCTAACCCAGGACCTACTGGCGGCCTCAATTGTTACCGTGCTCCTTATTCCCCAGTCCCTAGCTTACGCTTTGCTTGCCGGATTGCCACCTGAGGTGGGCCTCTATGCGAGTATTGTTCCGCTGCTAGTCTATGGCCTGTTCGGTAGTAGTCGAACCCTATCCGTAGGACCTGTAGCGGTAATCTCCTTAATGAGCGCCGCTGCTCTTGGAAAGGTAACAGCGAGCGGTGAGGTAGATTACCTCACTGCAGCAGCGATATTGGCGCTCTTGTCCGGGGGAATTCTCACTGTATTAGGTATATTAAAGTTAGGTTTTCTCGCTAACTTTTTATCACACCCAGTAATCTCCGGCTTTATAACTGCTTCTGCATTATTAATTGCACTTAATCAGATTACCCAATTGCTGGGGCTATCGGTCCATGGAGATACAATATTAGAGCTGTTGCCTGGCTTGTTTGAAAACTTGGGTGGCTATAATCAGTTGACCTTGTTAGTCGGTTTGGGGGTGGTGCTATTTCTATACCTATCTAGAGCTTGTGCGGCAAAACTATTGCAAAGATTAGGAATCACAGCTGATACCGCTAATCTTCTGTCTAAGTCAGCCCCCGCAGTAGCAGTGCTGATAACCGTGTACTTCTCATATACTTTTAACCTTGAAGCATGGGGAGTAGCCCTTGTTGGCAGTGTTCCTTCGGGGCTGCCTCAATTTAGCTTGCCAAAGCTGTCGGTTTCCCTATTTGAGTCACTTGCGTTACCTGCGCTAATGATTGCTATCATCGGCTATGTAGAATCGATATCCGTGGCAAAGACTTTAGCCGCAAAACGTAGACAAAGAATTGATTCCAACCAAGAACTGGTGGCTTTAGGGTTGGCGAATGTTGGGGCAGGTTTTTCTGGTGGATTTCCGGTAAGTGGTGGCTTCTCACGCTCAGTTGTAAATGCTGACGCGGGAGCACAAACACAGTTTGCCAGCCTATTTGCCGCAATAGGCATTGGATTCACGGCTCTTTTTCTAACGTCACCACTATATTTTCTTCCGAAAGCTACTCTCGCTGCCACTATTATTGTTGCAGTACTTTCACTGGTAGATTTTTCTATCTTGCGCAAAACTTGGCAATTTTCCAAGGCGGATTTTCTTGCTGTAGCGGTGACAATCTTCGTTACTCTATTATTTGGCGTTGAGTCGGGCGTGCTCTGTGGAGTGGGTGCATCGCTATTATTATTCGTTTGGCGCGCATCAAAGCCTCATATTGCAGAGGTAGGATTAATCGAAGGCACTGAGCATTTCCGCAATATAGATCGACACCCAGTTAAAACTGCTTCTGAGATTCTTACTTTTAGAGTAGATGGCCGTCTGATGTTCTCTAATATAAGTACATTGGAAGAGCGTATTTATAGCCGTCTAGGAGGCAATTCCCAGGTCAGGCATGTGATCCTGATGTGTAGTGCCGTTAATGAAATTGATTGGAGTGCCTTGGAAGTACTGGAAAGTATAAACAGTATCTTACTTAATAGAGATGTTCGACTTCATCTTTCTGAAGTTAAAGGTCCGGTGATGGATCGTTTGGAGAAAAGTAGCTTTTTACAAAAGCTCTCTGGCGAAGTATTTTTAAGTCAGTACCAGGCATTTGTAAATATACAGGTAGGGCAAGGAGGTAACACATAGATACCTGGAAACCTTCTAGGTTTCCCCATGTTGATTTAAGAGTCACCTGTCAAGACTTATCACTTGAATTTTTAATGCTCTCACTTTTTAAATGGTCGACAATTAGATCGATTTGGACCTGATTGTCTTTGATTAGTTGGTCCGAATAGTCCTTTAACTTTGGGAGTTTCTTGTGCTCAAATATGCCGATAAAAGGCTCTCGAATTTCGATATTTAGATAGTCGTATTCTATCCTCCCTTCTTCAGATAAAGACTTTGCAATTTCCAGTGTGTGGAGCTGGTGTGTATCCATTGAGCGCTGCATATTTGTTAGCGCATCTCGAAACCAGTTTATTTGTCCCCAGTTTTTCAGGGTATCGTAGTTTGTTGTTGAGCTAAGGAGTCGAGGGCTACCAGCACCTAATACCAGGATGTAGTAATTTTTATCGGGAAATTCGTTGATAACATCTCGAAGAATCATACTGGCCGGGTTGTTCATAGCTATAGCTGCATCTGCAAAGACACATTGGGATTCGTTTTCCGACTCTGCAAATTCAGGCTCACAATGCTGGATACCTTCATCTTCTGAATAGTTGAATACGACAGGCGGAAAAGCCGTTTCAGCACTTACCGCGGCTGTCATTAATTGATAAAGCCGATCGGTGGGGAGATAATTGACCGTCTCACCTTTGTTCTTAAAAAGGTGTATCTGTCCGTCCTTTAAGTTTAAAGAAGGGATGATTACGTAGTTCTCAAGTTCAGTAAAGTTAAGGTCTTTAGTATAATGTTTTTCCATTACCTCATGTAATCGGCTGCCAAAGTAAGAGGGTGAAAACAGACCGCCTGCGGTTAGGAACTTGTGATACCAAGGGGGAGAGAAAAGGTAATTTACTTCGTTCTCATAGATATCAACCAGATAGTCGAGATGGGAAAGCTTTTGCCCGTTTCTGGTGGGAATAGCTTCATCAGGAATATTGAGGCCTGTTGCGATAATTGCTCCAGTGGAAACCCCTGAAAAAACGTCGAACACCTGATCAAGGGGCTTCCCCAATTTGTCTTCAATATACTGCAATACATGTAGAGGAATTAAGCCTCTGACTCCTCCGCCTGCTACGACGAGGATATTAATCGTGTCTTTTTGCTGGAGATAATCGGTATTGTGAGTAAGATCATAGGTGACCGACTCTCGGGGGAATGTGGTTGTTTGCGTGAAAAAATTGTTATAAACGTAGGCGAAAAAAGCATAACCAACAGCTATATACACAAGTGTAATAATAGTCTTTTTGAAAGAGGCGTTGAACTTACTTGCCATGTTGTACCCAGAAACCATCTATTCCTCATGGGTTTTGCCTTTTTAAAGACAAACTCCCAAGGCTATAATAACTTTTATTTTGTATCTTCAAAGACTGAATGGTGATAAATCAAAATCTATAAGCAATATGGTAAGGAACTTACGCGTAGCTTAAGTAGAAAGTGTAATTATTCTAGTTGGTGGTGACTTGTCTCGAAATCCGACGCTGGTAAGCTCCGCCTTTCTATTGATATAGCATATGCAATGATATCTAGTGGAAGTAATGCAGCTAGATTATGTATCTTGGTTTTTGAAATTAATGTGTTTGGATTGTAACAACTAATTCATACGGTCTTGAAGTAAATGAAACAGCATGGTAATGGAGCTATTGTCCAGATATCAAGTGTTTTGGGGGAATTCGTATTACCTTCTCTTGGCTCATATAATGCTAGCAAGCACGCAATAGAGGGAATCGGAGAAAACTACCGCGTGGAGCTGGCTCAATTTGGCATTCAGTCTCTGATTGTTCAGCCTGGTTAGCATTCATTTAGAGCAACTGTTGATGGCACAGGCTTAAATCCAACTATTGAGAGAATTAACAAAGCTACAGAAGAGGCGATGCAAGAAATTTATTCAGCTTATGGGATGAGCAATATGTTTCAGCTTAAGTAGATTTGCCAATATAAATAGTTGCTTGGCACCTCAAAAATAGGTTGATTTTTAGCGGGTTTGTGAGGTGCTTAGTTGTATGAGAGTTTAGCTTTTTTGATGGTTATTTTCAGGGTTTCCCTTTCAAGGCTGTTTACTTAAAGTAATTTATCGAATGGAATACTATTCTGAAATAAGGCTATTTAATATACGCATATATTCATTAACAAATAAATCGATACTATGTCTGCTAATCAATGGTTCACAATACCCAAAGACAAAAACAGCATTGCGGTAGGTGGTGTAGGTTACTGCCATGATTGGGTTTATACCATTGGTTAGGGTGATCATAGGCTTTTGGATCTCAAAATACTGCATTTCATCAGCTAGTAAGCGCATACTGCCCACATTGGAAACAATAATACCTGCTGGAAATGACTTCTGTTGGGCTGTTATCTCTGAAGCCATTTGAGTGATATCATCCATCTTATAGTCAGAACTTAGGTTTTTTGTCATAGGGCTCTGCTTGAGGAGAACTGAAAGAATCTGCTGTTGAAGTTGTTTAGCAACTTCGATAACCTCAGCGGACTCAATGTTTTCAGGTAATTTTAAACTGGTAGTTTCTGAAAACGCTCCAATGTGCCCTATGGGGATATTGGGAGAGCATAACCCCCTAGCATCCATGGCCAAAATTACTTCAGTTAGATGCTTGTAGATAGGTATGGCTCGAGCTGCTATGGATGCAATAGCACAATAAATGGCAGTTATTTTAATGCCATTATCCTTGCCCCATTGGGCGAGTTTGTGGATCTTCTCTGGGGGCATCAGGTATGAAACGGCACAAGATATACGTTCTGTAGGAGGGGCCTGCTTCTCTACTGGCCAGCTAAAATCTCCGGTATTCTTGTGCTCGACCTCTTTTTCTCCAAAGTATCCAGCTGACTCTAGCTGGCTCGCAATACTCTCTTGTAGAGGTAGTGACTTGGCCTGTTCAAGTGTTTCGTTAGATTGCAGGAATTTGTCTAAGTCTGAAAATATAGTCATTACTGATCTGCCATCAAATGCTGCATGTATATTGATGACAGAAATCCACTCTACGAGACCTTCTTTATTGAGGTAGAGCTTTATGCTGTATACATATTTTTCACTGTCCAGGCAGTTTATGCCGTGAACTCTAAACTCATCCTCTAAATTGAGAGTACCGCCAACTTGGCATATATTTAATGGAATATCATTGAAGTCAACGTCGCAAATCCAGCGAAGTTTTTCCCCTCTTTGGATACGAGCGCGTAGAAGAGGGTGGCGTTTGTGTAGGTACTCTAATCCTGTGCGTAAAGTGTCAACACTTAACGATTTGCAGACTCTAATGAAAGAAACAAATTGTAAGCCACCATAGGAGAGTCTTGTCATCTCTATAAATAAGGCCTCTTGTGGGCCAAGTTCTCGAGATGGAGTTTCTAAACTCATAAAAGACACCGATCAAAATATCGACGATCTTGATTATTTGGGGTCAGAGCAGCATGAATGCCGCATTCGGGAATGTATCCTGACTTGCTGTCAAGGATAGTATTACTCCGCAATTGACTACTTCAGTGCACCAAGCTGCTTTAGGAATCCATATTTATCCCAAGTGACCCAAGCTTCGACTATTTTGCCGTCCTGAATCTTGGAGAATTCCACGGCATCCCAGGTGATTGTTTTTTTGGTTGGAGATTCCCCCATAAACGAGCCGACATGATTAGCGCTGACTGTAACATGGGTTGCGACTAAATCTCCTTCAGCTACTTGCTTGGTACTGACCGCCTTGATGTCTTTGAAAGCCTTGTGAAACTTAGCCACCTCTTCTTCAAATTGTTTGAGGTTACGCTTTTGTGGGCCTGCGCTATCCGTTGTCGCAGAATCCAGGTTATTTATATAGTTAGGAGATAAAATTGTCTTGGGATCTATCTTATTGCCGCTTAGCCATAACCCCACAGCTTGCATTGCGAGTTTTTTATTCTCTTCTAAGTTATTTGGCTGTGCCGCCACCAAATTGGTGATACTGAATAAAAGGGCTGTTAAAACCAAACAGGAAGCTCGTTTGAACATTTGATAGATTCCTTTCTACATAAATTAGGGTGTGTTTCAGGACGTCTTGTAAACGACATTAAAAATGAGTAAAGAATTGTGTCATCTCCTATTATGGACGCATATTTCATAAGGTGAATCGATATTCAGGTAGCTTGGCAAGCTGTCCATCTTTAGACTTTACTGGATTAAAAGTATGCCGCTAAAATTGATGTTTCAGATTAGCAGCAGAGTATTTATACGAGGTGAGTAATAGAGATGCTGCTGCCAGCATGGTACCTGGCAGCAGGTTATACGGCCGACCTACAAACTTAGCATTTCCCGTAAGCGAGTAGCGGGGCGTCTTGCAGCCTCTATTTCTTTTCCATCGGTCATTGTTATTAGTAGCCCACTATTGATCCATGGTTGAATATCCTGAATAAAATTCAAGTTTATGATTTGCTGGCGGTTGGCGCGAAAGAAAACCTCAGGATTTAAACGCTGTTCAATTTTAGATAATGATTTATAAATAAACGGCTTGTTGTTATCAAAGAATACTTGGGCATGATTTCCACAGTTTTCAAAATAACGGATATTTCCTATTTCTATTAGCCAGCAGCGCTCTCCGTCCTTGATAAAGATCTTGTTGTTGGTGTCTAGGTAGTTCGATAAGTGATTATCATCCTGTAAAGGAGAATCACTTAGTGTTTTGTTAAGCGCTCGCTTTAATTTTTCCGGGTTGATTGGTTTGAGGAGGTAGTCTAATGCGTTGACTTCGAATGCTTGTATGGCGTATTCGTCATAAGCCGTTGTGAAAATAACCTGGGGTGCAGTTTCAAGCTGTTCTAGTATATCGAAGCCTGTCCCATCTGGTAGATTAATGTCTAAAAAAAGTAAGTCTGGTTGTTCTTTTAAAATCAGAGAAACTGCCTGCTCACAATCTTTTGCCTCTGCAACTAAGTTAATATTTTTGTGAGGCTTTAACAGCTCTCTCAATTCATTGCGAGCGAGTCTGGAATCTTCAATAATAATGGCTTTCACTTATTATACCGCCAACTGTAGAGATGAAGTAGGAATATGGCATTGGGCAATAACTTGCTGCCCCTGTTGCTTTATCTGGAAGGATGTGTTGTTACCATATTGAAGAGTCAATCGTTTTTTTATATTAGCTAGCCCCAATCCGGTATTTTCATTTTTCTTTTTGCTGGGCTTTGTTTCTAGAGGTGCGTTTAGTTCTAAGGTCCCTGGGTTAGCTACCGTGATGACTAGGTGTTCCTCTTCATGGGATACTCTGATGGTTACTTCACCGCCATGCTTGGACTTTTCAATTCCGTGGCGTATCGCATTTTCTGTAAGCAGTTGGATAATAAGAGGAGGGATTCGTTCTCCCATCAATTCTGGATCAGTTATCAAGTTGAAAGTCAAACGATCTTCATATTGTATTTTGAGGAGGTCGATATATTGACAAACAATTTCCAGCTCATCTCTGAGTGGCACGGTTTTCTGTTTATGCGCCATCAATGTATATCTCAGTAGATCAGAGAGGTTTGTCAGCATCGTTCTTGATTTAGTAGCATCCTCGAGAATTAAGGCCCGGATATTGTTTAGTCCATTGAAAAGGAAATGTGGGTTAAGCTGCCCCATAAGTGCTGCCATTTTAACCTCATTGAGCTGTAGGTTAAGTTGAATGGCTTCCTGTTCAGCTTTGAGTAAACGGTCTTGATTAACTGCTGTAACATAAATCAGGGTCCAGCTTACTAATAAAATAGTCATGATAAGCCAGTTGCCAAGTACGTTGTGCCAAATTGATTCGGGAATGGCATACCCCATTAAATTATAATATGAGAATAGAAAAATAACTGAAATATAGGCACAGGTAAATGCAAGTGAGATTGAGGATAGAAAAAAGTAGGGCCACTGTTGCCTCCAGTTTTTATCTAAGAGGTCAAAGCGATAAATCATTTCTCTGATGATTAGTGTTAAAGCTCCGCAGGTTAATATCAGGGTGAGTGCATGTATGGCGAGTTGCTCAAAATTTTCATCGGTAAGTAATCCGCGAGAAATGGAGTTCACTAGGGCGAATATTAGCCAGCCGCCAAAATGATACGCTAAGAATTTTGTCGTAGGTGCGGGGGACTTCAGTAACTTCATAAATTAATACATGTTAATAAAATGGCCCCTTGTTCTGGGGCCACAGAGTTTAGTTAAAATCAGAATCTCTCGTTCAGCCAGGTTGACATCATCTCGAGGGCAATAGGGGAAAAGGTTTCCTCTATTTCCGCATACTCGGCATAGCTGCCGGTTTCGGCTGTTTGAAAGAGATGATTCATTTTATCGAGTTCAATAATTTCATAATCCTTATGATTGGATTTACTCAACACCTTTTCTATATTGCCTAAGTTCATTTCCGCATCAACTTGAAAATCCAGTGAGCCGTTAAGAGCCAAAATAGGACATTTTGTACCCTCTAAATAGGGCTCAGGGTTGAAGTTCAATGCATAACGAAACCAAGGGGTGGAATACTGTTTCTTAAGTACCTCAACTTGAGCTTCCAGTTTGCCTCCTTCCAAGCCTTCGAGTTTAACACTCTTATGAAGAGCTTGATGTAAGCCATCACTGATAGTTCCCCCTATGGGAAGACGAGCAAATTGTTCAAAAATAATTTTATCAAGCTTGCGTAACTCTTGTAGGTTTTTCTCAGTCACACCGCTGTGCTTTCTATCCCTGTGCCACTGGTCGAAAAAGAGCTGTTGCATTTTAACCCCTGGGCCGCCGAGAAGAATTGTAAACGCAATATCATCACGATTGCTGGCTACCATGGGGGCAATCATCCCCCCCTCGCTGTGCCCAATCAAGCCCGTTTTACCCTTGGGGAGATCGTTACGACTGTTCAGATAATCCACAATTGCACTGGTATCATTGGCAAAATCTTCGGTAGTTGCCGTGGAGAAACTCCCGGTAGAGTCACCAATTCCTCGTTCATCATAACGCAATACGGCGTACCCTTGCCGGGTTAAATAGTCGGCAATTACCGCAAATGCTTTATGGCCGAATGCGGTTTCATCCCGGTCTTGCGGCCCCGAACCACTAATCAGGATCGCAGTAGCTTTTATCCTTGAGTTTGGTTTGGTCAATGTTCCAGAGATTATATTATTTGTGATTGTACTTTTAAAACTTACCTCTTCAACAGTATAGGGATAGGGGCCTGTTGGTATTTGTGGACGGTTATCCGGTTTAGCAGTATTTATCTTTCTGAAGTTAAGAGTCTGTGACTTCCCTTGAGTAAATGATCCGAACATAAGCTCAACTACTGGGTTGTACGCCCCCTCGTAGCTGATTTGTAAGTCTTCAATTTCGAAGGATATGTTGTTGCCGCTAATGTCCAAGGATGACATCTCTATGCCATAGGCATTTTGTGAAGGGCTATCCAGTACGCCCGTCCATTTATCGTTATCCTGATCAAAATGGAGGACAATCGGAAGTACCTTGTCACTCTCTGTTTGGATAGTGGCCTTCCATTCTCCATCAATGCCACCAGCACTTGCTGTAGTAGAAAACAGGCCGGCGGCTAAGAAAAGCGACTTTAACTTTGCGTTTGTCTTTGAAAATCTAGTTTGAATATATCGCACAACTATTCTCTCTGTGTTCACCTGCTGAATGCTTGCCATCTTAGAGGAATCTTTTTCTTCTGGATTAAAATTAGGATAAGTGGCGAATAGGGCTGCTGAACGGCGAGGAAGTCTTGGCTATCCTTTGTCTAGTTATGCGTGGGGTAAAGGTATGTTGCGTCATCAGATAGAGGCGACTTATCCTGATAGATGGGACGGAGAGACTAACTAACGGTGCGGATTGTACCTATGACGAACACGAAGTCGCCTATATAAGTTGGTAAAGAACTTGGGTTATTGCTAGGTATGTGGATGTAAGGGAAGAGTTGTTTCGGAAATAACTCTTTGGAAGATGGTCTTTCGGTGCCAATGAGTCCATGGGTGCTGCCCATTTATGGGCAGCACTGCGAGATGAAGCGTTTACTGTAGAATCACACCTACGTTTGCGTTTCCGGTTTGATTGGCAAAAGCAGATTGCGCATCGCCAATTTGCGTTGTTGTTTGGGCGTTACCCACACCATTTTGGTAAGTTTGAGCGGAAGAACCAATACCTGTTGCCGTAATATTGGCAAAGTTGGAAGTTCCGAGCTGCTCGGTCAGTGCGTAGTGATCTGAACCCGTCTGGTTATGAATGGCCACATTGTTGTCGCCAATTTGCCAGAGGTTGCTCTCGTGATCATCGTTGGTTTGAATCACATTTAGGGTGTTGGTAGTACCGTCCTGATATGAGTAGGAGTAGTGGGAGTCCCCATTGACTTGATTGTGGGTCGCCAGGTTGGAGTCGCCGAGCTGATCTACATAGACTTCACTGTTTGACGTCAGTGTTTGGGTAACAAATGCGGTTTGGTTTACCCCAGCTTGAGTCACCACAATAACATCATCGGTACTATTGGTTTGAGTTAAGGTTGCACTGTGGCCATCCCCATCTTGGGTAATGGACATGGTGCTACCGTCAACAAATGACTGGAGAGTGAAGACGTACTGATTGTTGTCACCCTGATTGATCTCGATATAGGCGCCTACAGAGTTATCCTGATAGGACTCGGCGGTATTCATATCGCCAGTTTGGTTATGAATGATCGTGCCACCATCACTGTTAGCGGATTGCTCCGCATAGCTGGTGTTGTTATCACCGATCTGAGTTTGATCGATGGTATTGTTTGTGGCGGTTGGATCACTTTGATCAGCTGTTGCAGTGTTCCCAAGACCTTCTTGGTAAACCGTTGCAGTATTGGTGTCGGCGATAGCGCCCTGGCTAATGATTGCCAGGGCAATACTGGCGGCTAGAGGTGCAATATTCTTCATCATAAACTCCTTTAGTGATGAGACTGTACGACCAATGTCGTTTTCCATTGCATTTTCAAGGTTGAGGTCGTATCAATCACCGTTCACTAGCCTGATCATCGGAATTTGGCCGACAATCTGGCACGTACTCCTTGTGAATGGGGTTGATACAAGTATGAGTTTGATAGATGGCCTAGATAGATGCTATGAGAGGTAAGTGCTGATTTAGTGGGACATTAGTTTAATGGGAGGTTTTACTTATTGTCGGTTTGAAATTCTTGCTGAAGAAAGCTTGATAGAGGACTGCCGGTAACAATGTATGATTTAACTTACAAGGTATTCTATTGCCCAAATGATAGTCATTGAGAGAAGGCGATACAGAACTTGATTATCGCCTTTAGTTTTGAGTTATTTAGGGTTTAATTTATTCTAAACATGAAGGGTCACGGGTAACAAAAGTATTACCTATCCAGGTGTTATCAGTGCAAGTTGGATCGTTGGGTGAGTAAAGGTCAAAGATCCCATTGTTTAAGGAGGAGTTAGATAAGACGGTATTACCGTCGGCGCTTCCACTTTCAATAGATATTCCGTAGTCATTGTTATCACTTACACTATTTACACTAATGGTGTTGTTATCAGCGCTCTCAACCCTGATACCTGTCACGTTATTTGTCACTACATTTTGAGAAATGAGATTAGAGTTGGAATCTATCTCAATGCCAACGTCTGTACTGTTATCAATAACATTCAATATAAGGATATTTGAACGACCATCGGGATCGAAATCAACACCGTCACCACCAGCATTTGTGATTATATTGCTAGTAACATTGTTTGAGATTCCCTCTAGATATATTCCATCTCCACCGGTGCTATCGATAGTATTTCCGATGATTTGGTTATAATTAGCGGGATCTTCAGTTTCTATACCATTTCCGGAGGTTACGCCATCAGATTGTATCTGGATGCCGGTGACAAAGTTACTATCGCTTGAAATAAGTACTCCTACTCCATCAGGATCATCTATATCAACACTTGTAACATAGTGGGACCCATCGTCTTGTAACATAATAGAGTTGTTACAGTTATCGATAACTCCAGAGGTTAAACTAGCAGATAGGCCATTTAGGAGTATGCCGTCGTCTGTTGAGGCAGAGCACGTAACAGTAAATCCATCCATATCAAGTCCGCCCAAGGGACCGGTAATTGTTAGTGCGGGATTAGTGGCACAGACTAAGTCCTGAGTCAGTGTTTCTTGGGAGGTAATGGTATCTCCACAGCTAACAGCATAGCTTTCGAAGGAAATTGCTATTCCAGCAGCGGGCAAAAGAAAATAGGCAAGGGCTAATTTTAGTTTTTTCATACTTTCCATTCCTTGTTCGCGGTTGTTATGTTATTGAGGGTGATTCATTTTCTATGGTTAGATTGGATGAGTGCGTAAGCTGGGCTAGCGTTACTTTTACTATTATTAGCTTTTTTATTTGTTTTCGATAATATTTAATTTAAATTATGGCTTTGATTTTAAAACCCATTGTAAATATTGAATCTTACTTTCAGTAAGGTTTATGGGTGTCTGGAACTTTTGCGTAATACTTTTTTTCTGGTAGAAGTCAGTTTTAGCTTTATCCCATTAGTGCTGGCATGGTTGTAGTTTGGGGGCTATGAAGATGTGAGTATTGATTTCACTCTCAATCCGTTATCGGGGAGTATTGGCTACGAATGATTGCTAAGAGATTCTTTACTTTTTTATACTTTATAAGTAAGCAATATACCGCTCGGCTATTGCTTAACTAGATAATTTTATGGATTTAGTTTGGCAAAGCCTCAATCCAAGCAGTTAGGGTCATTAATGGTAGAACTATTGCCAATCCAGTTGTTCGAAGATGTGCAGTTCGGATCATCAGGGGAGTAAAGGTCGAATATACCATTGTCATTGGCTGTATTAGATAAAATGTTATTGAATTCTGCGCTAGTTCCCTCGATCACTATGCCATAGTCAGTGTTATTGTCAGCTTCATTGCTGCTTACTGTATTGCTGTCACTGTTATTGATTCTGATTCCAGTGGTGCTGTTCGATATACTATTTTGAGAAATGAGATTTGAATCTGAACTTACAGATATTCCCACATCTCCATCGCCATTGAGAGTGTTGAATATTCTCGCTTTACTGTCACTGATTATAGTGTTAAGTAGGATTAAGTTGCTCCCTCCATCGGAATCAAGAGCTATGCCAAAATCACCAGGGTTAAGAATTTCATTTCCGGTGACTGTATTGCTTCGCCCCTCGATATATATTCCTGAAAATCCCGGGAACTCTAGAAAATTTCCAGTGATCTGATTGAGGCTTGCGGGATTAGCTGTTTCTATGCCTATTGCATATTGCGTACCATTAAAAGGTATCACGATGCCGGTAACAAAATTACTGTTACTTTCAATACGTACGCCCACACCTACAAGATTGTTAATCTCAATATCACTGACAAAATGAACACCATCTTCCGTAAGTGCTATTGAGTCATTGCAATTGTCTATTACGCCGTTAAACAGGCTTGCAGCTAGCCCTGTTAGATAGATGCCCTCATGTAATGGTTCTATACAGGTAACAGTAAACCCATTTAAGTTCAGCCCGCCACCGGGGCCGTCAATTGTGAGGGCTGGATTGGTTTCGCAGGAGAGGTCTTCTGTGAGGGATTCCTGGGTAGTAATCGTGTCACCACAGCTCACAGCAAAACTGTTTGAGGCTAAAGGTAATCCAAAGGTTGGTAGCAGGGTTAAAAATAGCGTTAGGCTTGGCTTCTTCATGGGGGGCTCCCAAGATAATGAGTCTATTATTTACTCTAAAGTTTTCTTTCGATTAGTAATTGATAGGTGATGCCAAGTGGTATTTTATAGGGTTTAATCAGTTTGTTTTTGGTTTGTTAATAATATATATAAATTAAAGGTGCGGATTTAGTGTCCATTATAAATATAGGTTTATAAATGGCGCATGATATTTTATGTGGGCTCAGGTCTTAGCTTGAAATCTGTTCTCCTATATTGTCCATGCTTAAAGTGAATATAAAAAAGGGCCAGTCAATGACTGGCCCTTTTTAACGCTTTGGTGTTATTCAACCGAAGACCTAATCAAGTAGTCAAATGCGCCCAGCGAAGCAGTTGCACCTGCACCCATAGAGATCACTATCTGTTTGTAGGGGACAGTGGTCGCATCGCCGGCGGCGTAGACGCCGGGGACTGAAGTTGCGCCGCGCTCGTCGATCACGATTTCGCCCATGCGATTCATCTCTATATCGGTTTCGTTAAGGAACTCCGTATTGGGTACCAGGCCAATCTGTACGAAGACGCCTGCCAGGTCGAGTTGCTTGTTTTCACCACTCTCTCGATCGGTATAGGCCAGGCCGTTAACTTTGTTGCCGTCGCCGAGTACTTCGGTGGTTTGCGCATTGACGATAATATCAATGTTATCCATTAACTGAGCCTTGCGTACCAGCACCTCGTCTGCACGCAGTTTATCGGCGAACTCCAGTACGGTGACGTGCTCGACGATTCCGGCGAGGTCGATCGCTGCTTCGATGCCCGAGTTGCCGCCACCGATAACAGCTACGCGCTTACCTTTAAAGAAGGGGCCGTCGCAATGGGGGCAGTAGGCTACGCCCTTGGTGCGGTACTCCGCTTCGCCAGGTACCCCCAGTTCTCTCCAGCGGGCACCGGTAGCCAATACTACAGAGCGGCTGGATAGGGTAGCACCGCTTTGTAGTTTGATATCTACCATTTCGTTGCGTCGCAAGTTGGCTGCGCGTTGATCGGTAATGATATCAACACCATACTCTTTTACGTGTTGCTCAAGGCTGGCTGCGAGCTTGGGGCCCTCGGTATAAGGTACAGAGATAAAGTTCTCGATGCCTACGGTATCCATTACCTGGCCGCCGAAGCGTTCTGCCACTATGCCAGTGCGAATGCCTTTGCGAGCGGCATAAATAGCAGCCGCTGCGCCCGCTGGGCCACCCCCTATCACTAAAAGATCGTAGGGTGCTTTTTCATTCAGTTCTTCAGCTTTACGCTCGGCTGCGCCAGTATCCAGTTTTCCAACAATCTCTTCGAGGGACATCCTGCCTTGGCCGAAGTGTTCACCATTGAGGTAAACCGCAGGTACAGCCATAACATTGCGCTTTTCAACTTCCTCCTGGAACAGGCCACCGTCGATCATTTCGTGGGTGATGTTTGGGTTGAGGGTTGCCATCAGGTTCAGCGCTTGGACAACATCCGGGCAGTTTTGGCAAGAGAGGGAGATATAGGTTTCAAAGTGGAATTCACCCTTCAGGTTTCGTACCTGCTCCAGTAGCTCCGGGTCTGCTTTTGAGGGATGGCCCCCCGCTTGCAATAGTGCCAGTACGAGTGAGGTAAATTCATGTCCCAGGGGAATACCGGCAAAGCTAACCCGGGGTTCCTCTCCGGCAGGGGCGATGGCCATACTCGGCGTGCGCTTGGCTTGACTCTGCTGTGCAGTAATTTTGCTGGAGAGTCCGGAGATTTCATCTACCAGCGCCTCCAGCTCTTTGGATTTTTCACTGTTATCTGTGGACACACGAATCTCGATCGGTTTGACGATATTCTGCAGGTAAGTGTCCAGTTGTTTTTTCAGGTTTGCGTCCAACATCGGTGTGTCCTTTCTCTAACAATTTAAGGCTTGGTTGTGGCCCACCTTTTGATGGGCCGGGTCAGAGGTATTTGGGTTAAATCTTTCCTACCAGATCTAGGGAGGGGGCTAAGGTCTCTTCGCCTTCTTTCCACTTGGCCGGGCAGACTTCACCGGGATGAGCGGCGATGTACTGGGCAGCTTTGATCTTGCGCAACAGCTCGCTGGCATCGCGGCCGATTCCGCCGGCAGTGATCTCGACAATTTGGATACGGCCTTCCGGGTCGATTACAAAGGTGCCGCGATCGGCGATGCCTTCTTCCTCGATCATCACACCGAAGTTGCGGGTGATGGTGCCGGTGGGGTCGCCGATCATCGGGTATTGGATTTTGCCGATGGTGTCGGAAGAGTCGTGCCAGGCTTTGTGGGTGAAGTGGGTATCGGTAGATACGGAGTAGATCTCAACGCCCAACTTCTTGAACTCTTCATAGTTGTCCGCCAGATCGCCCAGCTCAGTGGGGCAGACGAAGGTGAAGTCTGCGGGGTAGAAGAAGAATACGGCCCACTTGCCTTTAACGTCGGCGTCGCTGATATCGAAGAAGTCGCCGTTTTGATAAGCCTTGGCGTTAAAGGGTTTCAGCTGGGATTCGATGTAACGTGACATGGATAGCTCCTTATTTATCACTGTCTTGTCGGTCGTTGTTTGGAAGTGGGATCAATACTATCGGTCGATGCTCTTTGATAAAAATTATTAATGTAAATACGTGTGATAGCTTTTGGCAATCGTTGTTGGCTATTTGATTGGTTGGGTGTTTAGCCGCTATTTAATGGCTTTGGCAAAGCGACAGCCGTTAGGTGAAACCTTATCCGCGCATCCTGATGTCTATTGAGCCGCAAAGACGACATATAGAAGCGTTGATCGCGGTCCATACCCTCAGGCATCAAAAAAGAGTTGAGTCGTAAATCAGCGCACATTAGCAATAAGTTAGAAGTGCAAGCCCGGTTCTGATGATCTGGGTAGTGCCAGCGGATGTGAGGTTAAATGTTGCCGCTATGAATCAGAATGTGGTGCATGTCACGGTGGTAGGTGTCGGTCTGCCTGGGGAGTCAATCGGATGGCTGCATTTGTCTCAGCTAATGAATATGCGAAATGTAGTGGTGGATGCGATTGTTGAAGAGTATTGGCTTTCCAGTGATGTCGAGTCATCTGAAAAAGGGATGGTTTTCCGAAACGAGATGGCAAGACTTAAAGCTCAGTATGGCGATTTCAAAACTTATTCCTCGGTGGAGCAAATACCTGATGCGCATCCCTCCTTAAAAAATTTGGTTGTTATCTCTGTGAGGACTCCACTCGCGAAGGGGATTTTTGAATCGGTAATTAATAAAGGATATAGGAATATATACCTTGAAAAACCTGGTGCAGACTCGCTGGAAAAGCTGCGTGAAATGGAAATGATCGCCGACAGAAACAATGTAAATGTTGTTGTTGGCTATCAAAAGCATATCGCAAATTACGTGGATAGAGCCGAGAGGCTTAACGAGCAATGGAAGTTGAAGTCCAGGAGTGTCGGATTCATTCATCACAACCCGCATCCGGAAGCCAACCTGGAAAGCATTTTTAGGCAAAATTCCGAGGGTATGCTGCTCAACCAGTGTTGCCATGAACTTGAACTCTGTATAGCAAAGTGGAACCTTGCTCCTCACAACATTACTGATGTAGTGGTGAACCGAGATGAAACCGTGCAGAAGCGCTTCGGTGATATCGAGGATTTCAAAAAGCTGTCTTTTACGCTAAAAACTAATCTGGGGGTGAGTTTCTCTTTTCTGGCTACCCGTTGTGAAGGTGTCGAAAATTGCATAGTGATGCGAAAAGGCATTCGAGGCGACCCTGTTTTTATTCGGCAGGCCATGGAAGATGTCCTTGATCGGGCACTTGAGCTTACTAGAAAAGAAAAGGGAGGGATGTGGTATTGCTACTTGTTTGAGCGAGATTATTACAATCTGAAGCGGCTGTTTATTGAATCCATTCTAGATAGCAATGATGAGAAATACTTGAGCCTGCCGCGACTGCTTCATGCATGTGGTGTTCTCGAATTGGCCGCAGCGATTGAGCCCAGTATTAAGGCTCAATTAAGAGAAGATGAAAGCCATCATTCTATCGTACAAATTTCAGATACTATTTGTCAGGCTCCAACAAACCAAAGAATCTGGTACCACCATGGACTCTTTAATCCTGGTAATAAATTCCTTATAGAACTCCTAAGACCGCCGCAGAACAGAATTATTTGTTGTGTTGATGACAAGGTATGGGAGCTCTATGGGAAGGGTATTACCGAGTGGCAAAAGTCCATGGGGGTTGAGTTCATCCCGATAGTTATGAAGGGTGGCGAACAGTCAAAAAATATTAATAGTCTTATCAGTATGATTGATGAAATATGGAAGGCAAATCCTCTTCGTTACAGGGAGCCAATCTTAGCTATGGGTGGAGGGGCGGTAACCGATACGATTGGGTTTGTCAGTGCGGTGTGGCGACGGAATACACCCTGGATACGTATTCCAACGACTCTAATGGGAATGATTGACTCCTCTATCGGCATTAAAGTCAGTGTGAACCACAATATTAAGAATGGGATTGGTGCTTTCCATTGTCCCTTGCATACCATTATTGATCCCTCCTTCTTGAAAACTAATCCACAGCGGGTATTAAAAAGTGCGATTGGTGAAATGATTAAGGTTGGAGTGGTATTCAATAAGGATGTGCTCGATACCTTGTCAGCTCAGGGTGCCACTCTGTTGGAAAATAGTTTTTTAGAACCTGATGGCCTGCCGGGAGATGCATCCTATAAACTGCTGATAAATTGTATTGATGCCATGCTGGATAGTATTGCGGGAGACTTAAAAGAAGAAAACTTATCCAGACCAATGGACTTTGGACATACGTTATCCCGCTGGTTGGAGCGTGATGAGGCTTTTAGGTTGATGCATGGTGAAGCTGTGGGCATTGATTGCCTGTTTACTTCGCTGGTAGCTGAAAAAATGGGATTGATATCCAAGGCAGACATTGAGTTACTGTTTGGAATTTACGTGCAGCTGGGACTTGCAGCTAGTGTCAAAGGGCTGAGCCTGGATGTATACAAGACGGCAATAAAACAGATCTCGATTCATCGCTCCGGTACTTTGCGAGCGCCTCTCCCAGCCCCTCTAGGAAACTGTATTTGGGTCAATAAGATAGAGGCGAACCATCTGGAAAGCGCTTGGTATGACCTGCAAGAAAGGCTTACTCGTCATCCAGAGCTCATATTGGATCCTGATGAAATAGCAGAGGAGGAGTATTTACCTAAGCAATTAGACTTGACCAGTCATCAAAGCGCTAAAAAACTACCATTGAGAAGGCTGCGCTGGGGATTTATAGGCTGTGGAAGAATAGCAAATGATTTTGCATTAGTCCTCGATTACCTGGATTCCTCAGAAGTGTTTGCTGTAGCTTCCAGGGATTTTAATAGGGCGAGAGAGTTTGCGAATAGTCATGGAGCAAGTAGGGCTTATGGCAGTTACCTGGAACTTGTTTCTGATCCTGATATTGACATTGTCTATATTGCAACTATCCCCGAGTTACACCGACAACATGCTGAATTAGCATTAATGGCAGGTAAGCCTGTTCTTATTGAAAAACCTCTGGCGTTAACAGTTGAGGATGCTGTAAGGATTAAAGAGCTTGCCAATAAAAAACAGCTGTTTTGCATGGAAGGGATGTGGATGAGATTCTTCCCTGCTATTAAATACTGTAGAGATATTATTAGTCTTGGAAATATAGGTAAGGTAAGCCAGCTTCGTGCAGATTTGAGCTTTGACCTGCGTAAGGATGAAGGGTTGCAGTCTCCAAAATGGAAGGTGGGAGCTGGTATGGATGCCGGTGTGTATCCTGTCCACACGGCGCTGATGGTATTGGGTAGGGGGATATCAGACCTGGAGTTCTCTGGGGTGCTGGATAACTACGGTTTCCAGGAGGATGGTGCCGGACTCATTTATGCGCACTTCGATAGTGGATCAACAGCTGTAGTTTCCTGGAGTCATCTGGTTGAGGGTGCGGAAGAGTTGGAAATCTATGGCACAGAAGGGCGGATAAAAGTGTTTGCCCCGGCACATTGTCCAACTAGGGTGTCAGTGACGCGGATCACTGGTGATCGAAGGACAGATAATGAGACTAAGTTGTACGAATTCCCATTACCGAGAATAAGAGGCAGGTTTAATTATCCAAATTCTGAAGGGCTTTATTATGAGGCACAGGCTGTTCAGTTATGTATTGAGAAAAACTTAATTGAATCACCGGATCTTCCTCTTGCCGACTCTATACAAGCAATCCGAATGATTGAAGAGTGTGATCAATATATCAAAAGAAGGGCTGCGTGAAACGCAACATCTATTGGTTTGGATTGCTGTCATGCTATGGGGCTCTATTTTTACTGGGCTTTGTGGAGGTCTATAAAGCTCCAATTTATCCAAAAATTTTAGATTTTTTTTCTGTTTCCCCAACAAAGGGCTCCACCTTTTTCTTCCTGTCCACTTTTTCTGCCTTACTTATGACTTTGTCAGGGGCTCTCTGGGTGAAAAAAATCAGAGTGATCTCTGGGTTAGCATTATTCGTAGTGTTTATGGGGGTAGGGTCGGTACTTTCAGGTATTTCTGGATATTTGTACTCGTTTACCCTGCTTATTCTGGGCAGCTTCCTCTTTGGTTTGGGTGCCGGAGGGAGCATGGTTTTGATTAATGTGGCAATCCCCCTTTTTGTGCCTGAAAACTTAACTCGTCAAGGTTATTGTGGATTACATAGTACCTATGGGGTTGCCTCCATATTGTCTCCTTTGTTACCTGGGTTGTTATATAAATTTCACTTTGGATGGGAGGGCGGTTTCTATTTGTTTGGGGGGATAGCTGCAAGCATATTATTTTTTATCTTGTCTGGATTAATAAGAAGAAAAGGAAAACTAAGGAAAAATGGGAGTTCTTTTAACCCTGGCGCCTTTAAAGAGGCGAGCCAACGAGATAAAGAACCGAAAGAGTGGTGGATCGCAATTGGTGGTGGGTTTATTGTTTCTGCCTACAACGGCGCTGAACATATATTGGCGAGTAGGATGGTACTGTTTCTTGAAGCTAGGGGAGGGCACTGGGCCGTTGAGGCGGATATTTTGCTTTCAATCTTTTTCGGATTGCTCTGCTTAGGGAGAGTGGCCTTCACTTTTATCCTGCTGAAGGGAAGTGCTTTTTTCTGGTTGATAGTCTCCTTTTTATCGACAGCAGCCGTATTTTCTTTGGGCTACTGGGTGAGCCCACTATGGTTCCCAGTGTGTGGATTGACACTATCCTACTTGTTTCCTTATGCCATGGAATGGTTGACAGATTGTAGTAAGAATCCCCCTTTTACAGTTTCATTCTCCTTAGGTATGGGGGGAATTTTCTTGATTCTGGCCCATGCTTTGGTAGGATGGTTAGACGAAAGTTATGGAATACAAACCGCAATCTTTGTAGTTCCTGTGTTCCTCTTGGGAGGAGTTGTATGTTGCTTGCTTTTATCACTTATTGCGAAGCAAAGAAGCCATTAACACGGATTAGCAATATTTGATTAACGACAATGCCCGCCAAAAGGGCGGGCAAGGCCAGTTCCAATCCTGTGAGGGCTTGGGAAGTCTTAAATTTTGCCTACCAGATCGAGAGAGGGGGCCAGGGTTTCCTCACCTTCCTTCCATTTTGCTGGGCAAACTTCACCCGGGTGAGCAGCGATGTACTGAGCAGCTTTGATCTTGCGCAGCAGCTCACTGGCATCGCGGCCGATACCGCCAGCAGTAATTTCCACAATTTGAATACGGCCTTCCGGGTCGATTACGAAAGTACCGCGGTCGGCAATGCCTTCTTCCTCAATCATTACACCGAAGTTGCGGGTAATGGTACCGGTAGGATCACCGACCATCGGGTACTGGATCTTACCGATAGTGTCAGAGGAATCGTGCCAGGCCTTGTGGGTGAAGTGAGTGTCTGTGGAGACTGAGTAGATCTCTACACCCAGCTTTTTAAACTCCTCATAGTTGTCTGCCAGATCGCCTAATTCAGTGGGGCATACAAAGGTGAAGTCGGCGGGGTAGAAGAAGAATACGGCCCATTTACCTTTGACGTCAGAGTCACTTACATCGTGAAATTCGCCATTTTGGTAGGCTTTGGCGTTAAACGGCTTGAGTTCGGATTCGATATAGCGGGACATGGTTAGCTCCTTATTGGGTGCCTGGCTCTTAACTTTGATGCTGTTTATGCTATTGGCTGGCGATTGATAATAGAAATTAACAATTTAAATATCTGAGATAGTTTTCTGCTATCTAGGCAGCCTGGCGATAATTTAGTCTGCAATCCGTACCAATTTGAGGTCGCTGGTTACATCGGGGATACTCGGGACCAAAGTATTAATACCCATCCATCGTGTATGGGTAATTTTTCACAAGGCGCATCTATGCGATTGATTCGGTTGCTTAAGCATGACCTGGCCCGCGAGGCCGGAGATTGGGTTGAAGACGGTGTGATCAGTGAAGCTCAGGCTGAGCAGATCTGTGCCCGCTATGAAGTGGATTACCACCGGGCGCAAGAAAGAACACTTGGATATCGTATTTTGATTGGGTTGGCCTATCTCTTTATCGGGCTGGCGGTGATTACACTGATTGGGGCCAATTGGGAGGAAATCCCCAGAGCGCTGCGAATGGGGGGGCTGATCGCTTTGACCTTGGTGACCCAGGGAGTGGCGTTTAAGGTTTACCTGTCTGGAGATCGGAAAGCCGGAGAGGGCTTGTTCTTGTTGGGCAACCTGTTTTTTGGTGCGGCGATTATTTTGATCGCACAGGTATACCACTTGGGCGAGCATATGCCAGATGGTATTTTCTGGTGGGCACTGGGTAGTTTGCCATTTGCTTTAATTACCCGCAGCCCATGGATTGCAGAGCAGTCGTTGCTATTGGCTTTGCTTTGGTTCTTCCTGGAGTCGAGTTTAGGCTTTTACCCCGCCCTGTTCCCAATTTTCTTGCTGGGAGCCCTCTATATCCTGTTAAGTGGTCGTGCGAGCGTGATTCTCTTGCTGACCTTTATCTTTGGCTTAGGTTTTTGGCTGGAATTTTCCCTATCAGAATTTTGGCGTTTGCAGGATGGGAAATTTAGTGCGGATATTTATCCAGAGAACCTTGCTGTTGCAGTCTCGCTCTTTATCCTGATGTATTGCTTTGCCCATTGGTTGGCAACTCGCCCGTCGGCGGTAGCCAAGGACTACGCAGCAGTAATCTCTATTTGGTGCCTTCGGTTTACTTTAATTGGCTTACTGATTTTTAGCTTTGAATATCCCTGGGAGGAGATGATAGAAGCCCCCTGGAGTCACCTACCTTCTATGTGGGCGGTAGTGGGGACTATGTCTGCTGTGTCGATAGTGTTGGCGCTGCTGTCTCAGAGGTTGCTATTCGGACTGGGGTTGTGCGGTGTTTTTGCGGCAGTACTTGCGTTCGTAACGAATGCCAGCTCCAGTGACTACGCAGTTTGGTTACAAATTGTTACAAACTTTGCCCTGATTACCTGTGGAATCTGGTTGATCTTCAGGGGTATTCACGATGGTATCTCGCACTACTTCTTCCTCGGAGTTATGGCGGTCCTGTTGACGGCTCTGCTGCGCTATATTGACTTGATTGGCGACTATATAGGAGCTGCTCTCCTGTTTATTCTCTTCGCAGTTTTATTGCTGGCAGCAGCCAAGTATTGGAAATATCACCAGGCGGGGGGAAGTTTGCGATGAAACGTAGAGTTGTGATTGGCCTGGTTGCCGCCATTGGCGTGCAGTTTTTTATACTGTTAGGAATGTATATTAAGGCTCAAATGCCGCTGTGGACGGGCCAGCCTGTCTCAGTGAAAACTGTTCCTGTAGACCCGCGCTCATTGTTTCGGGGTAACTATGCCCAATTGAGTTACCCCTTTTCCACTTTAGATAAAGCCTTGTTTAAAGGGCAGGGACGACTGCGTCAGGGAGAGGTGGTTTATGTGGGCTTAGAAAAAGGGTCATCCGGATTGTATGAACGCGCCTCTGTCAGCCTTGAACAACCACAGGGCGGAGTTTTTATTCGAGGGCGGGTAGCAGGCCAGAATTTTTGGAATTCATCAGATAGCTACCGGATTCGCTACGGTATTGAAGCCTACTTTGCTCCGAAGGAAAAAGCCCTGGATCTGGAAAAACAACTGCGGGAGGGTGGCGTGGCCGAATTGATGATTTCTGCGGATGGGCGAGCGAGCTTGAAGGTTGTCAGAGGCTCAGGAAATCAATAGGCAAAGGGAAAAATCAGGAATGGAAGCGATTGGTCCGGCACGGCGCAGCCTGCCGGTTTTCTTTTTTTTAATGGATATTCAACTGGGCTGTCTATTGCTTGCAGCTCTGGGTCTCTACCTCGTGCCAATGGAAGTTTCATTTGTTGGTGATACGGTATGGCTGCAACTGCTGTTGGGATTGTTAGGCGCTATTGTCACATTTGCGGTAGTACTGACATTAGCTCGTTCTGAGACGCTATTTGGGAAAATGCTGCGGCTCCACTGTACTCAATTGACCCCTCTGTTTTCCAAGTTGTCCCCATCACAGATGGTATGGGTTGCTTTAGCTGCGGGTGTTTGTGAGGAGCTATTGTTTCGTGGTTTTCTACAGTCTTGGCTCTCCCAGCTCAGTACGCCATTCCTCGGTTTATTGGGTGCATCACTGATATTCGCATTACTGCACTGTGTTTCCTGGGTGTACTTCTTCCTTACCTTTATGATTGGGCTCATTTTAGGCATTTTCTACCAAATGTCCGGGGGCTTGGTGGGGGCGATTGTTTGGCATGCGGTATACGACCTTTTGGCAATTTTCGCCATAGTGCACTTTCCCCATTTGCTCGGATTAAAAAATCAAGTCTTAAAGCGAGGGTAAGTAGCCAGCTTTGGTCTGGAGACCTGCAGAGATGTTACGGAGTTACTCGCGGGCTCCTAGGGAGCCTCTGAATAACTCCATAATGCCTCTGCGGGCCTTGAAGGCTACAGATGTTAGGCGCAGCTCGCCGCGAATGGCTCGGTCCTTTGCAAGAGCTGCGCCTAACATCTGTGGCCTTCAAGGCCCGCCCTTCGGGGCTTGCAGAGCGATTCACACTCCGCGTTGCGACTTCTTGAAAGGTCTAGACATTCCTGCGAAGCCGCGCCTTGATTGTGAACCGCTCTGCAAGCCAGAGGTATCACGGAGTTATTCAGAGGCTCCCTAGATCACGGCAACGATCACCACTAGTACTAGGGAGGCCGTTAGGATAAAAGCAATAAGCGCTAAGAGTCCGTCTCGAGCTGCCAGCGATAGCCCAAAAATGGTGAGAGCGAGACCAGCAGTTGAGGCAGAGAAGGGGATTACTTCCATTATTGGCAGGGTCAATGCAATAAAAATGCAGGTTCCAGCAATAGCGTAGGTGCCATATCGGCGCACGATAAAATCCATCCGTGGCTGAATCCAGCGGTCGGCAAACCGGGCGGGCTTTTCCATCCAGTGCAGGGCATCCATCAGCTTCTCGCTGGATATGGAGCGGTTGATTAACCACTGAGGAAGCCAGATATAGTTGCGCTTCATCAGCAGTTGTAGGGCAAACAGTAGTAGCAATACGCCCATCGCGGTAGACATTCCGGGAATACCGCTTAGAGGGGAAAACAGGATCAACCCGATAAGGATAAGGAATGGGGCAAAGGATCGAAGCCCCACAGCCTCAATAACATGCTGGATGGAGATTTTCTCCTGCCCCTGACTTTTCTCCTCAATATCCTTCAGCAGCTGGCCCAGTCCTATGATTTCTTGTGTCATGGTTGGAATTAGTTGCTGTGTAGTTTCTTTGCAAGACATTCTACTGATAAGAGGGCTGGAAACGGGGTAGTCTCTACGAGCTATCCGGTTCCAGAGATATTGTCGAGCATAGCACTGTGACTGGCTTTTCGGCTAAAGTCAGGCAGTTTTTCAAAGGGGATAAGCTGTCTGGCGTCAAACTAAACGGATAGAGATAGGTTGTTGGCGGAGGATTATGCCTGTCATCATTTTCTGTTAGATTATTGCCGATGGTGGGTGTGCTTATTTCGGCTGATTGAATTTCGATGTGGTTTCTAGTTGATACGGAATCCTAAGGCAGTCTATTTAGGTACTGAGCCACTCGACTACCTCGATAAACTACTAATAAAAAGGACGGTCACAAATGGAAGCTGTTGACCAAACAAAAGGGAATCCACCAGTTTTTCTTTTATTAATTGGCACTCAGGTTGTTTGCTTGTTGCTGGCCTTTCTGGGCTTTTATCTGGCTTCACCCAAGGTAGTGATCATTGGTGATAGCGTAGGGTTACAAGTAATAATTGGCATCATTGGGGCGATGGCTACCTATGGTGTGATGTTGTCGTTAACTCGCTCAGAAACGACCCTCGGCATGTCAATGCGGCGTCAATCGATCGCCCTGATTCCACTATTTTCACGATTGTCTTTCTTTCAACTGCTGTTGGTTTCTGTTGTAGTCGGAATTTGTGAAGAGCTTTTGTTTCGGGGGTTTTTGCAGTCCTGGTTGTCAGAACTTAGCTCGCCATTGTTGGGGTTACTAATTTCCGCAATTGCATTTGCGCTACTTCATTTCTCATCGTGGACCAATTTCTTTCTGACTTTGGGAATTGGTGTGGTTTTAGGTGTGGTTTACCAAGTGTCCGGAAGTTTATTGGGAGTAATAATCTGGCACGCAGTCTACGATGCAATTGTCCTTATTGTTTTGACTCAATATCCGCATTGGCTAGGGATTAAAATAAAAGAATAACCGCAATATTCGGGAGCGTTTTACTTGTTTTAAGCTCCCGAATTTAACCTTTGGGGTTTAAGGAGCCTCCCAGATTCGCCGAGACATTACGGAATTATTCAGAGGCTCCTTAAGTATTGAATAGCTCATCCAAACGCAGGGTCTCAACCCCTGTTCGTTCTTGTCGACTTAAATAAACCATTTTTTTGGCTACTTCACGCCCCTCAATGGGCCTATAACGTCTCAGCCCCGGCAGCATACAAATTACTGGTAGGAGGATGCCTCCGATTTTCTCACCGGGGCGGGCATTTGCACGATCTCCGAGAAGTAGGGAGGGTTGCAGAATACTGATGCGCTTAAATGGAAGTTTCTTGATTTTCTCTTCCAGCTCACCCTTCATACGTAAGTAAGCACTGGCGCTATTGGCATTGGCCCCGCTGGATGAAACCAGTACGTAATGGCTGACCCCTGCCTCCGCTGCCAATTGGGCCGCTTTGTATTGATATTCAACGTCAACCTTATACTGGGCGGCTAGGCTGCCGGCTTGCTTGCGAGTGGTTCCCAGGCAGGAAAATAGAGTATTTCCCTGAAAAAGAGGGGCAGCCTCCTCCAATCGATCAAAATCGACAATATGATTGTGTATTTTTTGACTTGCAGTGGCTTTGGGGCGTCGAGTGAGGGTAAGTACTTCATCAAAGACTTCTTCACCAGCCAGTTGCTCTGTGAGATGGCCACCGATAAGGCCCGTAGCTCCGAGGATAATGGCTCTTTTGGTCATTGGAGGTCGATTTCCATTGATTATAAGTTCGCAAGGCTAATAGCGTACTTTAGCGCAAAGATGTCTATGTTCGTTAAAAGTTGCCAGCTGGAAAGGGTGTCTGGTGAGCAAAGAAGGCCGAAGCGTAATTAATTGAGGGAAATCTAACTCTGGGATTCCTCAGTAATACCGGGGGATACAAAAATTCTCTATCAGATTGTGGATGTTCAATAATTGTTCACTGTGCAGATCCTTGCTGCATCTCATTGCGTCGCATGGGCATGCTGTCGATACGTTGGAAAACTTCGACGGCTGAGAATTTATTGGCTTTATACTTTACTTCCCCATCCATTCCTATAAGAAGTACTTGCATTGCTGGTCCTTGCAGATATTTTTCCCGTACATTTTTAGCAAAATTGTCTGTGACTTTACCGGGGAAGTTAGTCTCAAGGGTGCCGTTAGAGAATAGGAACCATATCAAGTTTCTCTCTGCAAACTGCGGCGCTAACTTGAGTAATTCATTGATTGTGCTATTGGGATCTTCCGGGATATTCAGTAATAGAATGCGGTTTTTCCACTGGAAATCTTTTAGGTCGTTCACCGTAGATCCCTGGGCGAATGTAGAAGAAGTCAACAGAACCAAGACAAGCACAATGAACTTATGCATTTACTAATCTCATCTATTAGCGTGATCTTAGGGGGCTCAGTAGGCTATCCAATCACTAATTCAATTTTCCGGCGCTTGGATGCCCTTTAAGCATAAGATATGAGCTGCCAGTTACAAGGCAGATGATGATCGGTATCGACAGTGAAAACTGACTAGTCAAAAGGCGTGTAAATGAGCGAGTGGTCTAGGCTCTAGGCGGGAGTATTAAAAATATATCGCAAGCTAAGGAGCCTCTGAATAACTCCGTAATGCCTCTGCGGGTCTTGAAGGCTGCAGATGTTAGGCGCAGCTCGCCGCGAATGGCCGTAGCCCTTTGCAAGAGCTGCAACGCAGCAGATGTGGCCTTCAAGGCCCGCCCTTCGGGGCTTACAGAGCGATTCACACTCCGCGTTGCGACTTCTTGAAAGGTCTAGACATTCCTGCGAAGCCGCGCCTTGATTGTGAACCGCTCTGCATGCCAGAGGTATCATGGAGTTATTCAGAGGCTCCCTAATTAGGTTCTGAAGGATTACCTGAGCGGCTCGGGTGTCGAGTGAATTACGCAGTATGGCTAAACAGAGCGGCAAAATTACACGAGATCAGTACTTGGGGTTGGCTGCATTAGTTCTCGCGGCCTTCCTTATTAGTAATGACTATACCGCTTTTGCCCCCGCACTACCTGCCATCGAAAGAGAGTTCAATGCAGACATAACTAGCTCCCAGTGGATCATTAACGGCTACGCCTTGGTTTTTGGTGTTTTCATCATAACCGGTGGCCGCTTGGCGGATATCTATGGCCGTCGCAGAGTATTTATGATTGGAGCGGGAATATTCGTATTCTTTGCCGTGCTGGGTGGCTTGGCAATGGATATGTGGATGTTATTGATATCCCGCGCATTGATGGGAGTGGGTGCGGCATTGATGTGGCCGTCCACTTTGGCAATGACTTTTAACTTGTTGACCTATGAAAGGTCAGGGTTGGCGGGTGGCATCCTGATGGCCACCTGTGGGTTAGCGAATGCAGCTGGACCAGTTTTGGGTGGGGTGCTCGCAGATTTTTTCAGTTGGCGATGGATTTTCTTCGTTAATATTCTCCTCACTCTGGCAACAATGCTGGCTTGCTGGTGGGCAGTACCCCCCGATAAACCTCGTGACACCGAGGAAAAAATAGACTTCTTCGGTGTGCTACTATTGTGCACCTCGCTATTTTGTTTGCTTTTTGCACTGGATGTCTCCGCGGAAATTGGTTTCAAGCATCCTGTGGTTATCAGCCTGATTGTTGTGTTCCTGGTGTTGCTCTGCCTATTTACCATCGTGGAGTATCGAGTTGGTAAAGATGCCCTGATTCCCCCTGATATTGCAAAGAACCGGAAGTTCCTAGCGGTAGGTGTTACAACACTTCTAATCTCCGTAGTATTCCTATCGGCAATTCTCTATGTCCCCCAGTTTTTGGCGAATTTTCGTGGTTACTCAGCATTTCAGGCCGGTTTATCTTTGGTTCCTTTAATGGTTATATCGGGGCTGGTTGCTATTATCTCCGGCCGCTTCTATGAAGTAGCTGGACCAAAATTACTCGTCTCATTAGGTATTTTGGGGATGAGTGTTGGAATGTTCATGCTCTCGAACCTGACTTCGGACACGGGTTTTTTAGATATGTGTCCGGGCTTGGTCGTGTTGGGAGTGGGTATTGGGCTGTTCAATCCATCCAGTACGACCGCGGGTATTACTGTGGTGGAACCTCACCGTGCCAGCTTGGCAGGCGCAATCCTCTATATGTTTAAAATTGGTGGGGGTGCGGTTGGTTTGGGTATGAATGCTACAATCATCGCCTTCGCTCCAGATATACCTACGGGTATAGATAGAGCTTTTACAGTAAATGCCTACCTAGCTTTGGTTGGCCTGATTGTTTGTATGTTCTTTGTGATCGGTAGGCCAGAGAGCCAAAGCGGAGAGCTTTCTTGATCGCAAGTGAAGTGCGTCTCATTTCTTTTGTGTCGTAGATCTCTTTTATCTAATTGAAGTGCTTTTTTCAAAATTTATCCATTCTTTGAGTTTTTGTGAGATTTGAATTTCCTCACATCTGATTAGCCCTCTATTCAATACAATGCCGCAGCTCAAGGCCCTGTTGTGCCTGAGTTTATTGTGGTCCTGTTCCAGGTTCTCTGGCAGGAATTGATAGTTTAGGGTTGGGTCGGAGGTAGGCCACATGTTCAGAATTCTTCAGATTGTACTTTTCTTTCTGTTGGCCAGTACTGGGCATGCTCAGACTATTGATAGAGATGATATCCGTGGCCTGGATGAGCAGATCCAGGATGTTAAGAAAGATGTAATTGATCTCACTGCTGAGTTGTCACAGTTGGAGGAAAAGCTCTTATTCCCCTCTAATACGCAAGTAGCTCTTTTTGTCTCGGTGGCTGATGAAAAGCCCTTCGAGCTGGAATCGGTTGAGGTCACATTGAATGGCAAATTAGTTGCCCATCATCTCTATACCTACCGGGAAATTGAGTCCCTGCAAAAAGGTGGGGTACAAAAAATATACACTGGCAATGTGCAAGTGGGTGGGCATCCATTAGAGGTTAGTTTTCTCGGTAAAACCCCATCAGGAAAAGAGTATCGGGCTACAGCTTCCTACACCGTGGAGAAAGCAGTGGGTCCTAAATTTGTCGAGATTAAGGTTCTGGGAACCGAGTCCACGATAAACTTCAAGGACTGGTAATCATGCTCAGGTCCCTGGTAAATGTGTTGTCCTGTCAAACCAGGATGATGCTTGGTGCTCTATCCCTTTGTTCTTTGGCTGCTCTCCCCGCTGCAGCGGCGACTGAACCGCAGGAAGAACTTAAAGACCTGTTTTTCGGTGCGGCAATGTTTCATGCCCATCAGGAAAGTTATTTTGATGCGATTGTGGCACTGGACACAGAACTTGCTCAGTATCACCGCTTAGATCAGCCCGAACTCGATCCTTTCAGTGCGCACTTGGGGCAAGCTGAGTTTTCGGTGGGTGACTTGGAATTGTCCTATCGAATGCACAGGGAGGCCGGGCGGGCTATTGAGGCTGTACTGCAGGGAAATGTTTCCCAGCCGGTGCGCAATGAAGCCGCTTATCGACTGGCAAAAATTCACTATCACAAACAACAGCCGCGCAACGCCTTACACGCTCTGGAAATGATTGACGGGCGGGTTCCCGAGAGGGTCCGTGCAGATGAGCAGTTTTTGCGTGCTCGAGTCTATATGCAGCTCGGTCGATTCGAAGAAGCCGTAGAACTGCTGCAAGACCTGAAGGGTGAAGAGTCATTAGAGGGCTTTGTTTCCTTCAATTTGGGTATTGCACAACTGAAGGCGGGAGAAGAGGAACGCGGTGTTCTGGAGTTGACTGCGCTTGGAAGAAAGCGCAGTTCAGAGGCTGCGCTGCAGGCCCTTTACGATAAAACCAACCTCTTATTGGGCTCCCATTTAATGGAGCTGGGCAAGCTGGATATGGCGCGCCCCTATTTTGATCGTGTAAACCTCGATGGCCCTTTTTCAAACAGGGCGCTGCTGGGTGCTGGCTGGGTAGAGGCCCGCGCGGGTCGCTATGACCGGGCACTGGTGCCCTGGAAACTGTTGCAAGACCGCAAAGGCACCAGTGAGCCAGTGCAAGAGGTCATGTTGGCGGTGCCCTATGCCTACGGCAAACTGGATGTCCACAGTACCGCTGCAATTAATTACGGCCGCGCATTAGACGCGTTCGGGCGCGAGATTGATACCCTCACTCAGTCCATTCATAGTATTCGCAAAGGTAAGTTCCTTGAGGCGTTGCGTCGTAAAGAGGCTACCCAGGTACAGAACTGGGTAGTGGCCTTGCGCAATTTACCGGAAGCCCCCGAGACCCATTACTTACTCGACCTGATGGCGTCCAATGACTATCAGGAATTTTTACGCAACTATCGCGATCTCAACGATTTATATGAGCGCAATGAGGAGTGGCTAAAAAGCCTGACAGCCTACGAAGATATTATTCGTATTCGCCGCAACTATTACGAGCCCCTGTTGCCGGAGCTGGACAGACAATTCCGGGAACTCGACGCCCGTATCAAACTGCGGATGGAGCAGCGCGATCAGTTTGCCAGTCGTATAGAGCAGATGCTGGTCTCCCGCCGACCAGAATACCTGGCAACGGCCGAAGAGCAGGAAGCGCGATTGAAGCTCCTGGAACTTAGCGGAAAAATTGCTGAGCATCCCCAGGGCTTTACTGAAACTACTTTGGAGCGGGTACAGCGGCTCAAAGGTGTATTGGACCTGCGTCTTTCCTTTGAGTACGACCAGCGTTTGACCGAGGCCTACAAACACCTGGCGGAATTAAACCAGGAGATCGAAAGTCTCCAGTCTGTTTACGATTCCTTTGTGCGCAGTCGCCAGGCGGCAACTCACAGCTATACCGGTTATGACCGCGATATTACTCGTTTGCGCGCGCGTATCCAGCAAATCCAGCGGCGACTGAAAACCCTGATGGCGCGCCAGGGCACCATGCTTGAGGCATTGGCAATTGCTGAGTTGGAACGCCGTCGCGCACAGTTGGAAAGTTATCAAATTAAAGCCCGCTTCGCCCTGGCAGACAGCTATGACCGCGCTAATGAGCTGCAGGAGCAGCGTGAAGATGAATTTAAGGTAGAGCAGCACAAAGCACTGTTGGAAGAGCAAATCCCTGAGGACAATCCGCCGGAGATGGAGCCGGTGGAGGAAGAAGAATCAGCAGAGGGAGGTGATTCGTGAGTAAGTTGCTCAAATCTAAATCTCGAGCTGGTAAATCTCTCAATCGCGCCGCCGGTCTTCTCTCTGCACTTATAGTGCTAGGGGGTTGTGCGGGAAACAGCGGCAAGACCATCGGTAGTCTTCAAAATGTCGAAGTAGAAATTAAGGAAGAGCATATTGATGGGAGTCTGGAGAAGGCACTGGCCAGCTACCAGAAGTACTTGCAGGAAACCCCTGAATCCAAGCTGACCCCCGAGGCGATGCGCAGGATTGCCGACCTGAAAATCAAGCAGGCACACCGCGCTGAAGATGCAGAATTCGATAACCTTGTTGGAGTAGCTGCTGGAAGCGGGGCGGTGATCTCTGTCGATGCGTCAGAAGCTATGGCTGAAAATACCCTGGATGCTCCAGAGACGACAGCGCCGGTGGCGAACATAGAACCGGTAGTGACTGAGGCGCAGGCCCCTGGGGTTGTCGAGTCTGATGAGGAGTTTGAAACCCGCGCTAGTGGCAGCATAGAAATAGCTGCAGATGATACCCCGCTTGAAGCGCCGGGCGTTGATTCTGAAGAGATGATGTCAGCCAATGCCCGCGAGGCCATCGATCTCTATATTAAATTGCTGCAAAAGTACCCCCTGTATCACCGCAACGACCAGGTGATGTATCAGTTATCCCGGGCTTATGAAGAGGCGGGAGAGATTGATGCAGCGGTAGATGTATTGCGTCAGCTGGTGGCCAACTATCCGGACTCGCGACATATCGATGAATCCTGGTTCCGGTTGGGCGAATACTATTTTACCCGCAAGAAGTTTCTCGATGCGGAAGAGTCCTACGGAAAAGTTATCGATATTGGTGTGATATCCAGTTTTTACGAGCTTGCCTTGTATAAACGCGGTTGGGCGCTGTTTAAGCAGGATATGTATGAAATGGCCCTGGATGATTATATCGCCATGCTGGATTACAAAGTTTCCCAGGGATATGACTTCGACCAGCAAAACAATAAAGGCGAGCGCAAGCATATTGACGATACTTTCCGTGTGGTCAGCTTGAGTTTTTCTTATCTGGAAGGCCCTGATTCGGTTGTCGATTACTTCTCCCGCAAGGGCAATAGAGATTATGAATTCCGGGTATACAGCCAGCTGGGTGAATATTATTTGGAGAAGCGTCGCTACCAGGATGCGGCAAAATCCTATATTGCGTTTGTTGATCGAAACCAGTTGCACAGAGTATCTGCGGATTTCTCAATTCGTGTTATTGAAATCTACAGTAAAGGCGGCTTCCCCAAGCTGGTACTGGAAGCGAAGAAGGATTTCGCCACTACTTATGCACTTAATGCCGATTACTGGACTGTCTTCAATATTAATGAATACGGAGAGGTGGTTGCCTTCCTGCAGACCAACCTGATCGACCTCGCCGGACACTACCATGCGGCTTACCAGAATAAGAAGTTAAAAGACAAGAAGGCCGAGAATTATCGCGAGGCGATTCACTGGTATCGCAGCTATCTCGATTCTTTCCGGGAAACTGAGCGCGCACCGGAAATCAATTATCAGCTTGCCGGATTGATGTTGGAAAACCGGGACTTCCATGGTGCAGCTCTGGAGTATGAGCGCACGGCCTATGAATATCCTGCGCATAAGGATTCCAGCGAAGCAGGCTACGCAGCTGTTTACGCTTATCGCGAACATCTGGCCAATAACTTAAAAGATGCAACGGATGAGCAGCGTGCACCACTATTGCGGGAAATTATCCGTTCATCGCTGACATTTGCAGCCACATTCCCTGAGCATGCCAAAGCCCCTCAGATCATGCTCGGCGCGGTGGAGGATCTCTACGGGTTAAAAGACTATGCCCCGACAATCGCCAATGGCCGTTCGCTGTTGGAGCAGTTCCCCGCTGCGGAGCAGGAGATTAGACGTTCTGCCTGGCTGCTGGTGGCTCACGCTTCTTTCGATACTGCGGCCTTTGCGGATGCAGAAATCGCTTACGGTGAAACTTTGATGCTGACTGCCCAGGACGCAAAGGATAGGGCGGGTCTGGTAGATAACCTGGCGGCTTCTATCTACCAGCAGGGTGATATGGCCCGTAAGCAGGAGGATCATGCAACCGCAGCGAGCCATTTCCTGCGTATTCGAGGTGCTGCACCTGGCGCGACCATTCTGGCTACGGCGGAGTACGATGCTGCCGCATCATTGATCGTTCTTAAGGATTGGGTACAAGCGGCAACGGTATTGAATAACTTCCGCAGTCACTTCCCGGAGCATGAGCTGGCGAAAGATGTCACCAAGAAGTTGGCAGTGGTTTACCAGGAGAGCGGTGAGCTGTTGCTGGCAGCTGCGGAATTTGAGCGTATTGAGCGGGAATCCGAGGACGATGAAATACGCCGTGAGGCCTTAACCCAGGCGGCAGATCTTTACGCAGCGGCAGAAGATAGCGCTAAAGCGCTGTCTGTTTTGCGTCGCTACGTCGATTATTTCCCCGAACCCATGGAGCCGGCGCTGGAGACCCGCCAGAAAATTGCCGATATCTACAAAGTGTCCGGGGATCAAAAGCTTTACATGGCAGAGCTTCGTGAACTGGTGAAAGTTGAGTCCCGCGGTGGTTCCCAGCGCAGCGACCGCACCCGTTATCTCGCCGGTAATGCGGCCCTGCTATTGGCTGAGCCCAGTTTTGAGGCTTTCACCCAGGTGGATTTGGTTGCGCCTATCGAGAAAAGCCTCAACCTCAAGCGCAAGCGTATGAAAGCAGCCACCCGTGCATTTACTGACCTGATTGATTATCAGGTGGCCGATGTGACTGCGGCGGCAACCTTTTACCTGGCTGAAATTTATCTCCACTTTAGCGTGGCCCTGAAGGACTCGGAGCGTCCAACCAACCTGAATGCCCTGGAGCTGGAAGAGTATGAGTTGGCATTGGAGGAGCAAATTTATCCCTTCGAGGAAAAAGCCATTTCTGTTCACCAGAAGAATGTCGAGTTGCTGGGCGTCGGTATTTATAACCCCTGGATTGATAAAAGTATTGGCAAGCTTGCTAATTTAATGCCCGCTCGCTATGCACGGGCGGAAGAGGCTGGAGAGTATCTCCAGACTATTGTACCCCTGCCGCCAGAGCCGGAATTGCCCTCTGCGGGATCAGCAGTTTCGGGTCAGTAATAACAGGCATTTGCCTTTTGGAGTGGAAAGTTATGCAAAAACAAATGCGTTTGTTTTTTCTGGTGGGCTTAGCTTTGTTGTTGGCAGCTTGCGCCAGCACCCAAACCAAGTCTGGAAAAATCTCTGATTATTCTTCGGTGCGGGTATCGGGCAGCGTGAGTCGGGACTTTGAGCGATCCCTGGAATATCTTGCCGAGCAGGATTATGCGAGTGCTATTGAACTTCTGCAGTCAGTAGTGGAGCGCGAGCAGCGCCTTCCGGCACCCTATATCAATCTGGGTATTGCCCACTATAAAAGTGGCAATGAGGCAAAAGCGGAAGAGGCTTTTTTAAAGGCATTGGCGCTGGACGAAAAGCATCCGGTGGCAACTAATGAACTGGCTGTTCTCTACCGAAAGCAAGGGCGCTTTGCCGAGGCGCGAAAAATATATGTGAATGCTTTGGCAGAAAATCCAGAATATCTACCTTTGATAAAAAATCTGGGCATATTGTGTGATCTGTATCTGCAAGATCTCCAGTGTGCTCTGGCACAATTCGAACAATATGTTCAATTGGAACCAGAGGACCGGGATGTCACTATCTGGTTAGCTGATATTCAACGGAGGGCTGGCAAATGATTAAACTTCGTTGGGCTTTGCCATTCGTGGCCAGCTTTATGGTTTCCCCTTATGCCTTGGCTCAGTCTGAGGGAGAGGAGAAAAAAGAATCTACCGATAAAAAAGTGGATTCAAAAATTAAGGAGTTGTCGGGTATTTCTATTATCGGTAACAAGGAAGCCCCTAAGTCTCTCTATATTGTCCCCTGGAAAAGTTCCGAAGTGGGTGTCGAAAGCGACCTTGTCTCCAGCTTGATGGACGACAAACTCAAACCGCTCGACAAGGAAGTTTTCATGCGTGAGTTGGAGTTCTATCAACTCAGCCTGTCCGGCGATTAACGCCATATTGATTCTGGCTGTCGCCGGAGTAGCACCAAGTTTTAGCTGTATTTCTCAAGAGGGTTTGTAATGGACTTTTTCAATAACGTCATCGAGTTTTTCCAGACGGGCGGTACTTTCATGTATCCGATTCTCGTGGTTGCCGCACTGGGTGGTGCAGTGGCTATCGAGCGCTTTATCCGACTGCATTTGGAGCGCCGCAGCAACCGCAATATGTGGGATAAGCTGCAGCCGGTATTAGCTTCAGGAGACTTCGATCGCGCTCGCAACCTGGTAAAACAGGACGAGTCCAGTGTGAGCAAATTATTGTCTATGGGGCTGGCCCGGCAGGGAGCTGTTCGCCGTCGTGAAGATATCGAAATCGCGATGGAAGAGAGCATGATGGAGATCACTCCACAGCTGGAAAAACGCACCCCTTACGTAGCTTTGTTTTCCAATATCGCAACTTTGCTCGGGCTTCTGGGAACCATTATGGGGCTGATCGAAGCCTTTACAGCGGTTGCCAATGCCAACCCGGCAGAAAAGGCAGACCTACTCTCCGCCAGTATTTCCGTGGCGATGAACACCACCGCCTTCGGTCTGATGACTGGTATCCCGTTGTTGATCGTCCACGCACTGCTGAACTCACTCACCGGTGAAATTATCGATAGCCTGGAGATGGTCTCAGTAAAAGCATCCAACCTGATTGATGGTGCAACCCGTCGCCGCTTTGAAGTGGAACCTGCGAAATCCAAGCCGTCTAGTGAAAAAACTACACCAGCTAAAACCAATCCAGTAGCACAGCAAGCGGAAACTGCGTAATGAGAAGGCGGCGCCACGGGCGGGATAAAGAAGCTCCTGAGCTGGATATCACTGCTTTCTTGAATTTGATGGTGGTATTGGTGCCTTTTCTATTGGTATCGGCGGTATTTTCGCGGGTGACAATTCTCGAACTGAATATGCCGAGTGGTGCCGGTGGTGGAGCACCGGATGATCCCACGGTTACGGTGGAGGTAGTTGTGCGAGAACAGGCCGTGGAAATCAGTGATGGTGAAAAGGTTATCGCACGTTTCCCCAACCTGAATATCGATGGCGAGGGTGAAAATGCTCTGGTTGAAGCTCCCGTTGGGGCAGATACAGAACAGACTGAGATTCTCGCTGTGCTGCCCACAGCAGAGGTGTATGACCTTAAAAAGCTCACGCAATTTTTGTTGGAAGTTAAGGCCAGTTATCCGGAAAAAACTGATTCCATCATCCTGATGGAGCCCACAATCGCCTATGAGCATTTGGTGGGCATTATGGATACTGTGCGCGGAGCTGAAGTGCGGGTTGAGGGGAGTGATCCCAGTGATCTGGATGCGGTGGAAAAGGTGGTTTTATTTCCTGATATTTCCATAGGAGATGCGCCATGAGAAATGAAAGCCGACGCATGAAGCGTATGGCGCGAAGCCATAAGCGCAAGAAAACCTCGGGCATGAACCTGACTTCCCTGATGGATGTTTTTACGATCCTGGTGTTTTTCCTGCTGACTAATACCTCCAGCAATGAAGCGCTGGAGCCTCCCAAGGTGATTACCTTGCCGGACTCAGTGGTGGAGACCAAGCCCCGGGAAACGGTGACCCTGATGGTGACCAATGATGAAATCCTGGTGGAGTCCAACTCGATAATTGCCACCTCCGAAGTGTTGGAAAGCGAGGAAACCATTATTGCGGCCATTAAGGAAGCGATGGTTGCAGAGCTGGCCAAGGCAATTGGAGTTGCACAGGCCTCGGCAGATTCAGGTGAGGGCGGCGTCGAGGGAGGCCAGGATCCAGAACCACCGGAGGTCAATATTCTCGCGGACAGAGGCATTCCGTTCAGTTTGCTGAAAAAGGTGATGTCCAGCTGTACAGACGCTGGCTATACCAAAGTTTCACTGGCGGTTATTCAGAAAGCATCTCAGGGTTAATGGAAGTTTGTGAGTAATTTTCTTCAACAACAGCGGGCGGTAGGTGAGGCGCTTGAGGCGGTTCACCATCGCATGCAGCTGCTCGAGGATGAGCGGCACCAGATCGAAGAGAAGCTGGCTGAATTACAGGACCAGGGGTCCAAGTACCAGTTGCTCGACGAGATTTCCGAACGCCTGCGCAAGCTTGAAGAAGCGGGCGCGGGAGAAATGTTCTGGGCGGAAGATTATCGGGAGAATGCTTCTGCGCAGGTTATCGAGCGTATCGGTCAGTCGACGTGCAGTTTCAACCAGAGCCTGGAGCAGCTGCGCGATGAGCGCAGTGCTATACAGAACAGCATAAGCGAGTGCCAGGAAGAGGTCTTTGCGCTGGATGAGCGCGCGGATGAGCTGCGCCGCGAGGAGGAAGAGTCAAAGTTCGAGTTCGAGATAACACGGGAATTCGAACAGCCTAAGTTCCGCCCTATGGTGATGCCATGGCACAAGCAGGGTGAGGACGAAAAGCGTTTTCGCCGCTGTGTCTTTGCCTCACTGTTTATCGCCGCCTTGCTGGGCTACCTGATTCCTCTGTATACGGTGCCCCAGCCCGAGTCTCAAATAGTGGAAATTCCCGAGCGCCTGGCCAAGCTGGTTATTGAGAAGAAAACCAAGCCCAAGCCACCGCCGGAGCCAGAAAAAGCCAAGCCTAAGAAAGAGGAGAAAAAACCGGAGAAGAAGCCTGAGCAGAAAGTGGCCAAGCAGGACCCGAAACCCTCCAAGACGGAGAAAAAGCAGGCGCGTAAAAAAGCTGAGCGATCCGGTGTTCTCGCCTTTAAGGATAATTTCCAGGACCTGATACAGGATGATCTGGATAACCGCCTCGGCCAGCAAACCCAGCTGAGCACAGCCGGTAAAAAAGAGAACCGCAGTCAGCGCTCACTGATCATCGCAGCATCTACCGCGGGAAGTGGTGGTATCAATACGGCAGAGTTGAGTCGCAATGTGGGTGGATCTGGTTCGGACTTGGGTGGCGTTGCCTTTGCACGAGTGGAAAGTTCTATCGGTACTGAAGGTGACTTTGCCGGCGAGGACCGTCCTCTCAGTGATGGTGCTGGACCGTCGCGGACAGATGAGGAAATCCAGATTGTTTTCGATCGCTACAAAGCCACCTTGTATCGTATCTACAATCGTGAGCTTCGTAATAATCCCGCGCTGCAAGGTAAGATGGTGTTGAAGATTACTATTGAACCCAGCGGATCGGTTTCTGCCGTGAGTGTAGATTCCAGTGATGTGGATTCGCCGTCGCTCAATGCAAAAATTGTGGCTAGGGTCAAACGATTTAACTTTGGTGAAAAGGCCGGAGTGCCGACCATTACCATTCTTTATCCGATTGACTTCTTCCCACCAACCTAGGCTGATAATTGGCCGGAGCCCACTGAATAGTGGGTTCCGGTCGTTTCAAACTGATGAAATTTTCGTCATACCTATTCAGTTATTATTTGTCCGTTCTGAACTAAATTTTCCCTCACAGAGGGCCCGCCTGAGAACCACTTGGCAATCCCTACAAAAGTTCCACTTGCTAGCTGGCTAATTATGACTTGTTTCACGGCTACCTAAGTGGGTTGTAATTAAAGTTCGCCCACCGTGGAGTGTCTGGTGTAAATGCCCGATTTATCTCCAAATATCTGTATTAGAAAGTGGCGGCCGTTAAGTGATAATAAAGTCGGAATTTGTTGAGCAAAAATCCTGCAAGTCTGTGATTGTTGGATTTTTATTGGTCTGTGCGGCGATCCTATTAGCTGCACCGCAGGCATTTGCTCAATCTAGCTGTCCTTCTATTACCGATGATCCTGCAGGGTTCAATATTCTCAGTCACCGCTCCGGCCAAAGTTGGTGCGTTTTATGTGGTGATGGACAGGTAACCATCGAAGTTGATGTGCCCAGTATTTTCAGTGGCCTATCAGGTACTCAGTCCATTCAGAATATCGTTATTAGGGAGAACCTCGGGTCCTCCGGTCTCGAGTATGTGACTGGCTCTACTTCAGTGAGTTCTGGGTTTGTTCTGGGTGAACCCACTATTAGTGGTACCACAATAACTTGGGATCAAAATGACCTGTCGGCACTCGCTGAGCGCGACGAAAATACGACCTTGACGATTACCTTTAATGTGCGCAGTCAGGATGACGAAGAGGAAGAGCTGGTTGTTAAGAATCGTACCTTAAATGCTACCGCAACTTTTGATTACTGCAGTTACCCCACCACTACAGATACTCACAGCATGGAGTTGGCGATCCGCGAGCCGGAACCCTCCATGGACAAGCGGGGCCGTAATATTGATGCGGCGCAAACGAACTACACCAATAATGTCTATGGCAATATTGAAGATGATGTGATCTGGCGTATTCGTATCTCAAATGATGGTGACGCGGATATGCAGGATGCGCGTTTTGATGATTTGATGTCCAACCCCAACATGGATATCAATTACGCTTGTCCGAGTGAAAGTGCCGCTGAAGCTGTTGCCAATAATAATGGTGTTGCGCCCGGTGGCAGTAGCTGTGTTTCCGCAAGTAATTCTATTAATAACTTTGAGCTGGATGGTAACTTTTCCAGTGGCTCAGGGCGCACTGACGTTCCGTCTGGTGGCAACCTGGATATTTATTTAGTAGGTAAAGTAAATACTTCCTGTAGCAATGGCACTAATACAGTGTCAGATTTACAGTGGGGTTGTGAGATTGATGGTGATACGGGTGTGGGCGGTATTTCAAGCCCTGCAGAAGCCTCAGATCCAGGCTCTGATACTTCGGAAATGCGTGTTGAGGTTTTAACTGATCTCACTATTACCCAGGAGATTACCGGTACCAACTTGAATCAACCTCTCGGTGCTTCCGGTTACGTTACTTTAACCGTAAATAACCGGACGGGTGGCTCGGTAAGAGATATCCAGTTTGTCAGCGATCTGCCCGATGAGTATGTGGTTGATACCACCTTTACACCGGAAATTACCCGAGAGCGCCGCGGTATTGATAGCCATAGCGCTAACTACGGCTCAGACTATGACGGCAAAGTTGATACTCTGGAATGGCGTGTGGGCTCTAACTGGAATCAATGGGATACGGATCCACTTAATAACAACCAACCGGAGTTCCGCTTGTTGAGTAGTACAGTTCACTCGGTATACTCAGACCAAGAGCACATGATGCGACATGGAGATGAAATTCAAATTCGTTTCCGCATCGTTACGATTGAGTCCGACTTCTATGACCTGGATGCGGACCTGGATGTAGAGGAAGAGTCTTCCACCACCAGTACTGATCCTAATAGTAATATCGCTCTGGCAAACAATGTTCTCACTATTGATTACGAGGACTTTTGTTCTTCAACCAGCCCTGCTACTCAGGTAGATACGGAATCAGTTACGCCCGATCCCGAAGACCTGGATGTTAGTACTGTTCACCCCCTCTATATTGTTCGCGATAGTGGCACTTCAGAACTAACAGTGGATATCACCAATAATGGTGGCCACGATGCGAATGATTATTCAGTGTATGTCACCTTCGGTGAGGCGATGAGGGTATTGTCTAACGACCGCAGCTGTACGGCGTTGGGCAATCCGAATGTAGGCACTGTACCTCAGCATCCTGTATGGAACCAGCCGGATTACTTGCCAGATTCCTCAACAGTGTATCGCTGTGACAGTGGTGATCTTGGTGGTGAAATTGGACCCGGTGATACAGAGCGGGTGATTTTTGTGGTTGAAAAGAATCACTCGGCCACCGATGACGACCTGACTTTCCGCGCGGATGTGGTCGGTGAGATCACTTTGAATGATGGTACACCTCTGTACTTTCCGAGCCCTGCCGTAATTCCCGAGACAACACCAAGCTTGCAGCTGGCCAACAACTACACCCTTGATGGTATGCGCGCGCGGGTAATGGGTTTTAACCTGGTCAAGGACCGTTCCGATGAATGTACCGAGCTGACCAGCGAAACTGCTTTTCCAAATAGCAGTGTATTGATTGGTGAAGAGTGTAGTTTTGAAATTCAAGCCGGTGGTTGGTTTGGATTCGATACACCGGGATTTACTTTGATTGAAGTGAAGGATATTGATGTTATCGATGACCTTCCCGACGGCCAGGGTTATATTGCGGATTCACCGCTAAATTGTTCAGACGTTAGCCTTCCTGATCCCACCTCTCAGGCAAATTGTGTGGTTATTTTGAGCAGTGATATTGTTGAGGGCGGTGGTCTAAATAATTCTCTGAGCGAAACAGACTTACAGTGGGATATTACTACCAATATTACTGCGAAAGATCGCTGGTTCCTTGCGGATATGACAACCCGCTTGCTGAATGACCCAGTGGATACAGAAAACACTGATCCGAACCAACACGCAAATGACAGTATCGATTACGCCCGCGCCCAGTTTGCTGCGGTTTTTGATACTGAAACGATTATCGTAGATAACTACAATACCAGTGGAACCCTGACCAATATTGATGGTGTTCCAACCACGGTCCCTGGTTTTCCGGATATCACCGAGTGGTCGGAATCTGTCACCGTTACTGAACCCTCGATAGAAGTCGACAAAAAGGTCTGTAACGAAAATCTCTACGGCACTGGAACAAGCTGTAGCAATTTTGTGGATTTTACTGATGAAGGACACCGGGACCAGACTTATATCTTCCGTCTCACGGTTACCAACCGGGCTGCGGATAGCGGTGTTGATCGCGCTCCTGCATACGATGTTGTAGTAACTGATACCCTGGATTCTTCCGGCCAGATGTGTGTGCAGGCAATGGATTCCGATAGCCTGGATAACGATGCTGATGGCAGTTCGGAAACTATCAGTGGCGACGATGGCTTGGTGGGAATTACCTCCGGTGCAAATAACTATTCGGAAGCTACCCACTGTAGTGATGGTGGTACACCGGCGATTATCACTTTTTCCTATGAGCATTCCACTGCCCTTGAGCGAATTAACCCGGGTGACTCCGTAACTCTGTATTACCGTGTGAAACCACATCAGTCAGTGGCACCACTGCAGCTGTTTACAAATACTTTCTTCGCTCGCTATGACAGCTTGGAAGGCGATTTTGGTAATCAGACTTCTCCGCAAATTGACAGTGACACGGACAATGATGGTGTCGGTGATGGCACTCCTGCAGCCGGTCGGGCGCGCCACTACCAGTCCGACGATGCCGAAGCACAGATGAGGATTATTGAAGTACAGGCAGAGCCAAAGAAAGCCCTTGAGTTCTCCAACGGCACGGCCAGTGGAACCAGCAGTGACACAGCGGTTGTCGGTGAAGAGGTACGTTACGAACTGACAGCACAGATTCCGGCAGCGAAACTGCGAGATTTTGTGATTCGTGATGAATTGCCGGCAGGTATGCGCTGTATCGAAGGGGAGACCATCGATTTAAGTGCCTCCCCTTACGATGCCGCTGGCTTTGTACCGGGAGGTACTTTTAATGCTACCTGTACCAGCACAGGTACTGCAGATTACGTTGAGTGGGATTTTGGTGATCAGGAACTCACCACCGTATCCGGTAGCCTGTTTGATTTTCCGGTAGAGTTTATTGCCCGTATTGAAAACAGCAGTAACACCAATGACGGCGATGTTTTGGGTAATGGCGGCAGCTATACCACTGCGCAAGTTACCTATGTGGATGAGTCCGGTGCTGCGGTGGCGGTGCCATTTGATGCCCATGAAATAACAGTACTCGAGCCACAAATACAGCTGACCAAATCCTTTGCTGTTACCAATAGTGATGCTGACGATATTTTGACAGTCACGGTTACAGCAGAAAATATTGGCAGTGCCGATGCCTACAACTTGCAGGTGCTCGACGATCTCACCGGCAGTAATCTTATTTACCTGGGAAATGTGGGCGGTAACGATCCACCCAATAATGTCGATGTCACTACGGTGGGCACCAATGCTCCCATCTTTAGCTGGAATCGCAGTAATAGCGATTACACTATTGCGGTTGGCAATACAAAAACATTCACTTTTGAAGTCCAGGTAGAGCAGGGCGTTGAGCCCCATGAAATTCTGGACAACACCGTTGAAGCCCGCTGGCAGTCCCTGCCGGGCTCGGATGTTGCACTTAACAGTGGAAATTCTATTGGCATTGATGGTACCGCTGACGGCATGCGTATTGGTGTTTTGCCCAATGTCGGTGATCCCATCAATGATTATGAAATCACTGCCAGTGCCCAGACTGAAGTGCCGTCATTAGCAATGACTAAAACGGATTTGGGCACCTCGGTAGTTCCCACCATTGGTGCCCATAAACAATTCCAACTGGAAATCAGTTTGCCGGAAGGTATCAGTGAAAATGTAGTTATCACTGATCAGCTGGGTAGCCCTGAGGGTTATGTGCTCTCTCACAATACTGACTACGATATCACTTACGATTTTGTCGGTATTGAAACTATTAATGGCAGCGTGCCATCTGAATCGGCCTTTAACAGTTTTCCGGGGGATAATACTTCCGGAAATGCTACCTGGGATATCGGCACCGTCGATACCAGCAGTGAAAATGACACGGCCGGAAGCACAATTGCTCCGCTGATTCGAATTACCTATTTTGCCCGCATCGAAAATGATCTCGCCACTAATGATGGTGATAATCGCCAAAATAATGCCGCGCTTACTTACAGCAATGGGGAAAGTGGCAGCATAGAAAATATCAACGACAGCACAACCAGTGTAACGGTAGTAGAGCCGTTACTCGAGATTAGCAAGACAGTGAGTAATGCCACCAATCCCGGCAATCTGCCGGTGGGTGGTGATGTGCTGGAATATGTTATTACCGTGGAACATGATGCGGGCTCCAGTGCAGCAGCTTATGAGCTGAATTTAGTCGATACGCTGCCTTCAGAGTTGACTTTTGACAGCAGCTTTACACCCACAGCAGAAATAGGCGGTACCGCGGTATCCGGCTTTGTCGCCACACCAGCGGCAGCTCCAGCAGGTCCACTCGTATGGGGTCGTGACAACGGCGATAACAGTCTGGATTTAGCGCTGGGTCAAACTCTGGTGCTCACCTACCGAACCCAGGTTACAGGCGTTTTTGGTTCGCCTATCAGCAACAGTGTGATGCTGGACTGGACCTCCCTGGACGATGGCAGCATCAATGACCTGGCCTATGAGCGCGACGGTGCTGGATGCCCCAGTATTTCCGCACCTGATGATTACTGTGTTGGTCCTGCAGAAGCCAGTATTAATACGGTAGACAATACCAGCATTACAAAAGCAGTAATTGCCGACACAGATACCGCAACTGCTGTGGGCACTCTGCGTGTTGGCGATACTGTCACTTACCAGCTCACCTTGAATTTACAGGCGGGAACAACACCTGCAGTAACTATTGATGATACGCTGCCCAGTGGCTTGGAGTTTGACACTGTTGTCAGCGTAAATGGGGACACAGCTGCTCCCTACAGCGATAGTCTGAATGACTTTACCTATTCAGCGATTTCGGTTCCCACTGCCGGTGATACTGGCACGGTGACCTGGGATCTGGGGGATATCACCAGTAATTTCGGTAATACCAATAACTTTGTTATTGAGTACACCGCTAAAGTAGTGGCGGGTTCGGGAATCACCGCGCCTACCGCAACCCTGACCAATACGGCCCAGCTAAATTACACCGGTGCCGCCAGTACCTTGCAGGACAGCGCCGATATTACTGTACTGCAACCGGTGATCGACAATCTCACCAAGACCGATGCTACCTGGCCCAGCTCCCATATGAATGTGGACCCGGCCAACGATATTATGCAGTTTACCCTGCAGGCCTGTAACTCGGGTCTTGCCCCCGCCTACAACCTATCGCTAACTGACGATTTAGCGACGCAAATGGACGAGAGTTCCATTGTCAATCTCCAGGTGAGCCTCGACGGTGCTGTACTGACACAGGGAGCAGATTACACCTATAGCGCGCCGGCAACGCGCGGTGCTGATATGGGCTTCGATTTCCTGGTGCCGGTTGAAGCGGGCACCTGTTTGGAAATCAGTTACCAGATCGGTTTCTATACAGATATTAGTGGCGGTGAAAGCTGGGTTAACACTTTTGCCGTCGATGAATTCTGGTCGCTGGAAGCTAGCAATGGCGAACAGTACTCTGCAGTTACCTTGGGCACTCCCTATCCGATGGGCACTGTTGCGACCAGTGTGACTGCTCCACAAAAAACACTGCAAACAGCGACTACTGCCGCTGTCGGTGACGAGGTCGTATACCAGATACAGGTCCCCGGTAGCGGCACCACCTCGGCCATTTACGATATTGAAATTTCCGATGTACTAGACCCCAGCTTAGAGCTGGTGCAATTGCAGGAAATTAATGGGCTTACCTACACCGATAATACCAGTGGCAATAATATCGATCTGGCAATCGATATTATCCCAGCCGGTACCGTGGCAATTTTTGAAGTTCGCGCCCGGGTTGCCAACAATGCCACAGCCCAGGCTGGCCACAGCTTTGAAAATGAGGTGACTTATTCTTATGCCGCGACTGATGGCGGCACTTCTCAGTCTGGAGGCACCGGCACTGCAGCGACACTTACCATCGTCGAGCCAGAGATAAGTGCAATTGCCTCAGTCGCAAATCAAACCAATCCCGGTAACGATCCGGATGCGGGCGATGTACTGCGTTTTACCTTGGACCTCAGTGCTGCGGGTAATGCGGAAAATTCTGCAGCTTACGATCTTTCGGTTAATGAGTTGTTATCCCTGGGGCTTGAGTTTGTACCGGGCACCGTGACTTTTGCCGGAGCCTCCCAGGCAGATCCCACCGTAACTGGTGACGGAATTACTACTGCACAAAACCTGGTTTGGGATCGGGCCAATAGTGATCTGGATATCGCCGCAGGTAATAACAGTGAACTGGTCTTCGATGTGGTTGTACTCGATAGCGTACAGCCGGCGGCGGCGCTGTCCGCAACTGCCAGCGTGGAATGGACCAGTCTCGATGAAGATAACAGCAGTATTTATGAACGTAACGGTGCTGATGGTAGCGGCGGCCTGAATGATTACTTGCTGGAAAATATTGCTACTCAGCTAGATGCTGCCAATGACAGCACAATCACCAAAATCCGTTCAGATGACAGCTATGGTAGCGCTGATGAGCAATTGCGAGTGGGTGACTTGGTTGAATACCAGATTACCCTCTCCCTACCAGAGGGCACGGCTTCCAATGGGCTTATTGTCGATACTTTGCCCCAGGGAATGGTGTTTGTAAGCACACTTTCAATTAATGGCCAGACTTCTGCACCATTTACTGCTGCGGCGCCCTTTACCCACACCGATATCGCAGAACCAGTGCAGTCTGGTGATCCTTCTACTGGTGCCACTACGGTTACCTGGAGCATTCCCGACCTGGTCAACACGGGTGATAACGATACCAGCAACGATGAATTTGCTGTGCGTTACCTTGTGCGGGTTCTCAATGAGGATACCCATCCCTGGCCAGCAACGAATACTGCGCTGACCAATACTGCAGAGTTTGGTTTTGATGCTGCCACAGGAGCCGAAACCCGCAGTGATAGCGAAACACTGGATTTGTTGCAGCCGGATCTCGCCGTAGCTATTAGCTCAACTCCCGCGGATGGCAGCACGCTTTCCGCCGGCGATACCATTGAATATACCGTTACGATTACCAACAACGGTTCTTCAACAGCCTATGATCCGGTATTCCGCGATGTGATTCCCTTGGGTCTGCGCCAAGGGGGAGTCAGTGTCCAGTCCCTCACGGTAAATGGTGCCGCAGCAACAGTGGTTGCGCCTACTTTCGATAGTAGTAATGGCGAAGCCGTTTGGGATTTTGCCGCAGGTACGGGTTACGGAATCAACGCTGGTGAGTCCATGGAAATGGTATATCGCGTTGAAGCGGATTCTAATTTAGGGGCTGGACTTAGTCTGCAAAATGCGGCCTATGTTGAAGTTTATTATTCGCTTGATGATAACGATTTGCCGTCTCTCAATTCCGTGGCGGTCACTGACGATTTACGCGAGGATTATGGCCCGACTTCTCCGGTGAGTGTTCAATTTAATACTCCCAATGCCGCGCCACTGTTGATTGAAGTTACCCAATTAACAGCTTCCATTGGCGAGCCGTTTAACTATCGCATTACCATCCCGGAAACGGTGCAGACCACAGCGCTTCACGATGTCACTGTGCTGATGGATCTGACTGCGTCTGCTGCGGATCTGGAATTTGTCAGTGCCAGTAAAGTATCTGGCAGTGCATCTTTCACTCCGGAAAATAACGGCAGCTCCACCAGTCTCAGTATTGCAGATAGCACTAACGGAATTGATGTGCCCGCCGGCGAGCAAGTCATTATTGATGTAACCCTGCGACTGCTGGATATGGACCCGCCGAATGTGGACGGTTTGAATTTTGCCACCACTGCCAGCTACAGCTACAACTACGATAATGATAATGCCTCTGCGGGGCAGGGTGCGGGTAGCGGCAATACTACGGCGGACATGACAGTAGTAGAGCCCACGGCTATTACCCTGACTAAAACTGGCCCCACCAGTGTCCAGTCCGGTGTAGGCGGTACCTTTACTTTAGATTTGCACAATACCGGTACGGGCCCGGCCTGGGATATTAGTGTTACCGATATTTTGCCGGATAATAATCCCGGTGGAATGTGTGAAACGGCCCCGGCCAATTTCACCGCGCAAATTACTGACAGCGCCGGCACCACGACGGCCACCCTGACAGAGGGTTCCGACTTTAGCGCGGTATTCGATAACGATAGCTGCACCCTCACAATTACCTCCATCGGCCCAGCGGCAATGCTGGATGCGGATTACCATCTGCTGATTGGTTACGATGCCTATTTGGATGCCGACACCGTGGATGGGGATACGCTGACGAATATTGCTGGTGTTACTCAGTGGCACAGCTGGGATAGCAGCCTCACTGAAGTTCGCCAGTACACCCGTGCGGCGCCCACCGATGGCACTCCCGGTGTGCTGGATCATGAGGATGCTTATTCGGTTAGCGCCTCCGTACCGACAGTGACTTTCTACAAAGCAGTGGAAAATATCAGCCGTGGAGAAAACCCGGCCACTGCCGCCAGCCCCACGGAAGTTTTACGTTACACATTGACTCTGACCAATACGAGTGGTGTTGATGTGAGCGGAGTCGAGATTACCGATGACCTGGGTCGATTAAATAATTCTGCACTGTTTGAATCGGGCACTTTACAGTTGGTAAGTGCTCCAACTGGCAGTGACAGCAGTGCTATCGATGCTTCTGCCGGTACCTGGAATAGTGGCTATCTGGAAGTCAGTAATCTGGATCTTACGGCGAGCGGTACCACGGGAGATTCTATCCAGATTGTTTATGAAGTTACCCTGGCAGCAGTTATTGATAGTGGGACCCAAGTCTTCAACCAGGCCCAGGCTCAGCTTCCGGGGCAATTACTGCAAGACAGTGATGATCCCAACATCAATGGCACCGATGATCCGGATACGGCGGGTGATGAAGATCCTACAGAAGTACTGATTGAGTCAGAGCCATTACTGGTGGTAGAAAAAACGTCGGCAGATATGACTAATGATGCTGATCTGCTGATGGTTGGGGATACCCTGCGATATACCATTACCGTGGAAAATGCCGGCAATGAGAATGCGATCAACGCCCTGATAATGGACCAGGTTCCGGCAAATACAACCTATGTCAGTGGTTCTACCACCCTCAATGGCTCCACAGTGTCTGATGTCAGCGGCACCTCTCCTCTGGCTGCAGGTATGAGCATTAATACCGATGGTGAAGCCGATGGTTTTATCGGCGCAGCGGCCAATGGCGCACCTGCAGTGGTCATCACCTTTGATGTCACCATTAATGACGTTAATGATGGCACCGTTATTTCAAACCAAGCGTTTGTAAATGGTGAAGGTGCGGGTAGCGGTACTTTTGATGAAGTGCCCTCCGATGATCCGAATACCGATGCTCCCAATGATCCCACGATCGATATTGTTGGTGATGTACCCCTGTTAATTGCCCACAAGACTGTGGAGATTGCCGAAGACTATATTTCCGCAGGGATTGTCGATCCGGGTGATGTACTTCGCTATACCATCGCAATCACCAATATGGGTGGTGTAGATGCTCTCGAAGTAGCGCTTACCGATCAGGTACCAAATGACACTACTTATGTTGCTGGCACCACCACTTTAAATGGTGAAGTGGTCGCGGATAACGGTGGTGGTAATTCACAGTTGGATTCTGCCCTACCGGTTTCATCCGATGACCTGACTCCGCCGCTACCGGGAGCCAATGAAGGCATTATTACCTCGGGTCAAACTGCCACTGTCACATTTGAGGTAATGGTGAATGCTGGCACTCCGACAGGCACAGTTATCAGTAACCAGGGTAGTGTCGAAGCAGATGAGTTGGCACTTACCCTGACCGATGCAGATGGCAACCCAGCCAATGGTGCACAGCCAACTGACGTTGTCGTGGGTGATGCCCAGTTGCTCTCAATTGTGAAAGAAGTTGCGGTTGTCGGTGGCGGTGCCGCAGAAGCGGGTGCGGTATTGGAATACCTGGTAACCGTCGAAAATATCAGCGGTGTCCCAGCAACTTATATTGAGATCACCGATGACCTGGCGATAGCCGGAGATGGAGTTCTTACCTATATCGCTGATTCGGCCATGCTCAACGGGCAGACCGACGGAATAACGGTTGTCGACACGCTAATCACTGCAGACTACGCCACAACTTACGGTGATTTGGAACCGGGAGAGATGGTTACTCTGCGTTTCCAGGCGCAGATGTCAGAAAACCTGGATTATGGTTTTACTGTAGTGAATACCGCAGAAGTACAGTGGAATGATCCGGCCTCCAGCGCTCAGGCTAGTGTTGCCATTGACGTTGGCGGTACCCCGGGCATTGCCAACCTGGCTGGTTATCTGTGGCACGATGTGAATTTCAATGATGCCTTGGATACGGATGAGAGCCTGCTGCTTAATTGGGCGGTAGACCTGTATTTCAATGACGAATTGATGGAAACAGTTCAGTCTGATGAAAATGGTTACTTCCAGTTCCAGGGGCTCGTACCGAACAGCTATGGTGGCCTTAGCTATGAAATGCGTTACACCGCACCAGATGCTACTGAAAGTACAGCTTCATTGGGTAACTCTGTTTCTGATTTCACCAACGGCCCGCAGTCCATTAGTGAAATTTATGTAGATTCGGGAGCGAACCCACAGGACTTGAATTTGCCTCTAACACCCAATGGCGTGGTTTACGATTCAGTAACCCGCTCCGCCATTGAGGGTGCCACCCTCACTATGTTGAGGGTGAGTTCCGGTCAGGAATTGCCTGCGCGTTGTTTTGATGATGAGAAACAACAAGGGCAGGTAACCCAGTCTGGGGGTTACTACAAGTTTGATATCAACTTCAGCGATGCAGCCTGTCCATCCAACGCGGACTACCTGATTCAGGTGGATATCGCGGATGAGGATTATGTGGGTGGTGAATCACTGGTAATTCCTTCTCAGACAAACAGCGAAACTGCCGGTTTTGATGTGGCCGGTTGCCTGGGCAGTAACGCCGATATGGTTCCTGCGACCGCAAATCATTGTGAGGTGCAAGAATCGTTCTCTCACCCCTCTCTTGATGTCGAGGCGCGGGATGCGGCAACGGACTACTACCTGCGAATGACTTTGGATGATGGTCAGATTCCAGGGGAAAGCCAGCTGTTCAACAACCATGTCGCCATGGACCCGGAGTTGGAAGGGGCGCTATCCATCACCAAAACCGCGGCCATGCTCAACGTAACCCGCAGTCAGTTGGTTCCTTACACCATTACTTTTGGCAATACGCTGCCAATTCCACTGACAGATCTACAGCTAGTCGATTACTTCCCGGCAGGCTTCAAATATGTCGCGGGCTCGGCGCGCCTTGATGGAGAAGCGGTTGAGCCTGAAAGCGAAGGCCTGCAATTGAGGTGGTCGGATCTGCGCGTGGAAGCGGAAGAAACCCGTGTATTGAAACTGCTATTGGTTGTGGGTTCCGGTGTGGGCGAGGGCAAATATGTGAACCGCGCCCGTATGTTTAATCAGCTCTCTGGACAGGCAGCCTCTGGTGAGGCCTCAGCCACTGTGCGCGTGGTGCCCGATCCCACCTTCGACTGTACCGATGTTATCGGCAAAGTGTTTGACGATAAAAATATGAATGGCTACCAGGATGAAGGAGAGGGTGGTTTACCGGGTGCTCGAGTGGTGACTGCTACCGGCCTGAATGCTACAGCGGACTCCCACGGTCGATTCCATATTACCTGCGCAGTGGTGCCGAATGGAGATCGAGGTTCCAATTTTGTGCTCAAGCTCGACGATCGCAGCTTGCCAAGCGGGTATCGTCTCACCACTGAAAACCCGCGTGTGCTGCGAGCCACCCGAGGCAAGATGCTGAAGTTCAACTTTGGAGCCAGCTTGCACCGGGTCGTGCGCCTGGATATTGCCGAAGCGGTATTTGAACCGGGCACAACAGAATTGCGCCCGCAATGGCATTCCCGAATGGATTTATTGTTGGAAAAACTCAGTGAAGCCCCCTCTGTTTTACGCCTTGCCTATCTTGGGGAGAATGAAGATCCGGATCTGGTGGACGAGCGTCTGCAGGCAATTAAAGATCAGGTCGCCCAGGACTGGGAGAGCCGTGAAGGTGACTACGATTTGACCATAGAAACTGAAGTTTTCTGGCGCCGTGGAGCGCCTCCTGGTAAAGGAGGTTTGGAGTGATGTCCTTTGCAAAACGGAATCGTGATCAGCGAGCTTGCTCGATAAATACTGCCGCGAAGACGACCCGCTTTTTCCCCCGGCGGGACTGCCGTCTCGCCACTGCGATCGCGTTGGCATTAACACTTCCAGCGCAGGCCCAGGAAGCGGGTGCGCAAGTAGATGAGCCTAGTTGGTGGCAGGTCTGGCAAAATATTCCAAGCCTGAGTTCTGAAGAAAGTGGAGCTCAATCCGAACTCGAAGAGCAGTCGATAGGCAGTAATACTGAAGGTATGCTGCTGCGCGCACCTACAAATCAATGGTTGCAGGATGCAACTCAATTTGTTGCACCGCTGGACCCGATTGTGGTGGAAGATTTTATCGACCCAATCCTGTTCTATGGCGTAGAGGATGAAGTTCCTCTGGAGACCGTGGAGTTACTGCGCCAGAGCTTGAATGACTTGGGTGAGACGCCCAATTTTAAGTTGCACTTTGTTGGCCATACAGATTCCGATCCCCTTACCGGGGAGCAGGTAGCAGACTTTGCCAGCAAAGAAGAATTTACTTTGGCGCGGGCCCAGTTCGTGGCGGACTTCCTTCAAGAGGCCCTTGAACTACCTGAGCAAATGATTGTTGTTGAAGGGCGTGGGGATATAGAACCCACAGCGGATAATATTACTACCGCAGGTCGTGAAGAGAACCGCCGAGTACAGGTAAAAGTAACCTACGACGCCCTGGATGAAAAAGCCATGGCGGACCGTGCCCGTGCGGAGGCATTGTTGCTCAACCGGGTGAAAGTATGTCGCCAGGAAACGGTGTGTAGACTTACTTACGCTGCAGGCAGTGAACAGCGGGCACGCCTGAGAAACCTGGTGACGCCACTGAGGATGGAGCCCGGACAAACAGAATTGCCGGAAGCCTTTATCCGCCGTATCCGCGAGGTTCGATCTAACCTTGCGGATAAAAACAATCTGGTTATTCACTTTATTGGTCATACCGACGCCCGTCCCCTGGACGTGAGTGAAAATCCGGAAGCCCAACAGAGTGCTTATCAGGAGCAGTCCTATAGCGAGGCTCGCCGTGTCGCTCAGGCCCTGGGTACTGCATTGAATTTGCCTGCGGCCATGATCACCAGCAGTGGCAAAGGGGCGAGCCAGCCGCTAGCGGCCAACGATACGCCGAAAGGGCGAGCCCTCAACCGTCGGGTGGAAGTGGAATTTTGGTATGACGACCCACTGGAAGTCGCTACAGATTCTGTTCAGGCGTGTCCGGAAGCTGCCGCTGCGGAAACTCTCACCATTGCCTATGAATCTGCGGGTGGAAAACTGTCGCCGATTCGTTTTGATAATGGCGATCCGATTATCAGTCAGGCACAGCTGACACAAATACGTGCGGCCATGGCTGAAATTTCCAACAAAGCGAATGTTCGCCTCAGCTTTATTGGCTACAGTGATAACCAGCGTATGGATCGCCGCGAAGCGATGGTTTACGGCGATGACCAGGGATTGTCCGGTGCCCGCGCTCAACGCGCTATGGCACAGGTACAGGAGTTGCTCAACCTCGAAGATAGCCAGGTGGAATTTGAAGGGCGCGGCTACGTCCAGTCCGCAGATGTAGTGAGCAATGGCTTTGAGCAGCGGGATGGCGCCAGGGTTGAGGTCGAAATCCTGTACGATGAACTGGCAATTCTCACTGAAAGTGATCGCTTGGAAATCGAGCGCATTAATCGTGAAGCCATAGCCAATAATCCCTACGCACTTAACTTGATGCGTATTACTGTCGACGGCAGCCCGGAATACGACCCCTATAAAAACTCGGCGGACTTACAGCGCTGTACTGATGTGGCCTTGCAAGAAGCGAATATTCAATTTCGCTTCGACAATAAAAAAATGCAACCGCGCCTGAATGTGACAGCGTGGCCCAACACCATCCGTTACGCAGATAACCCGGATACCGATCTGGCAGAGAACCGGGTATTTTTCAGTAGCTATACGAACTATCCCTCTTTTATTAAAAGTACCGAAGTGCGATTGTTCGAAGAGGGACAGTCTCTGCGCGATACACCTCTGGCAATTGTACCGCTGGACCACTTTGGCAAAGGGGAATGGTATGCAGAATTTTCTGAATTCCAGGCGCCTCTAAAAAAATTACATTACGTACTGCGTGCCTATGACAACAAGGGCCGCTATGACGAGACTACGGAACAGACCCTGTGGTTGGTAGATCAAATTGAAGAGTCTGCAGAAAATGAAGATATCGGTAGGGAATTATTAGTAGGCTACGGCGAGAACCGCTTAGCACAGCGGAACATCCCTCTGGATGGTAACAGTGTATTGGTCAATGGCACTCAGGTGCCGTCCGGGCACACCGTATGGTTAGCGGGCAATCCAGTACCGGTCGATAGTCAAGGCCAGTTTATCGCCGAGCAAATTTTTGAGCCGGGCATGCATACGGTTGAAGTGGCGATACTTGATGATGAGGGTAATGGTGAACTTTTCCTGCGGGATTTGGATTTTGCCAAAAACGACTGGTTTACTGTAGGTATTGCCGACCTTACCGTGGGCTACGATAAAACCAATGGCCCAGCAGCCCTGGTTACCGGTGATGAAACTCACTATGACAACTCAGTAAGCTACGATGGCCGTCTGGCGTTTTACACCAACGGCGGTTTCGGGGAAGGCTGGCGCCTGTCGGCCAGTGCCGATACCGAAGAGGGCCCGGTAGAGGATCTATTTTCCAACTTTATGGAGAAGTCTCCCGATGCCTTGTTTCGCCGCCTGGATAGTGATTTGTATTACCCGACGTTTGGCGATGACTCCACCGTAGTTGAAGACGCCCCCACGTCAGGCAAGTTTTATGTGAAATTGTCCAAGTACGATGACTACGGTCTCTGGGGTAATTTCAAAGCCAACTACGCTGATAATGAGCTCGCCCAAATTGACCGAACGCTCTACGGCGGCAGTGGTCACTTTGAAACCGATGCGATGACCAGCTTTGGCGAGAAGCGCTTTCAAATAGATGCCTTTGGAGCAGAGCCGGGAACCATTGCCGGGCGCGATGAGTATCGTGGAACCGGCGGTTCCCTGTATTACCTCCGCCACCAGGACATTTCCAGCGGCTCGGAAAGTTTACGAGTAGAAGTTCGGGATAAAGATTCCGGGCTGGTGCTCGCAGTTAAGACACTTACTGCAGTAGTTGATTACGACATCGACTATATCCAAGGGCGTATCCTGCTTAACAGCCCCTTATCTTCCCTGGCAAATGATGAACTGCTCATTGAAGATGGCGCTTACAACGGCAATCCCCAATACCTGGTAGCACGTTACGAATACACACCAGGTTTTGAAGAAATGGACACCCTGGCTGTTGGTGGGCGTGCCCACTACTGGTTGGGCGATCATGTCAAATTGGGCTTCAGCAGTATTCAGCAAGACGAAGATGAAAATGAAAGTTCCTTGCAGGGTATTGACCTGACTTTGCGTAAAAGCGCCAGCAGTTGGGTGAAAATTGAAATGGCCGATAGCGAGGGTAGCAATCTCGATAGCGTCAGTTCGCTCGATGGCGGCTACACCTTTGATGATGAAAGCCTGGATTCCACGGTTGCTGCCAGTGCAACCAAAGTGGAAGGCGTTTTACAGCTGGGAGATTTCTTCGAGAGTTTGCGTGGCTCGGGTAATTTCTACCATCAAGAGCGTGAAGCGGGTTTTTCCGGTCCAGGTCAATTTGTGGATGGCGATACCATTCAATATGGCGGTGGCGTTAACCTGCCGATCGGCGAAAGTTTTGATGTAAGAATCAAAGCCGACACCAAAGAAGAAGAGCAGGGGTTGCAAACCAATGCCATGGACTTGATGCTCGGCTACCGCATCAATGATCACTGGCGACTCACCTCCGCAGTTCGCAATGATAGCCGTGAAGATGAATCCGAAGTTGTCGCCGCTACCCAGACTGAAGGGGATCGCACAGATGTTGCTGTCGAGGCGAGCTATGATTCCGGTGAGAGTTGGAGCGCCTTTGGTTTTGTTCAGAATACGATGGAAGTGACCGGTACCCGCGAAGAGAACAATCGCATCGGCCTCGGTGGTGCTTATCGGGTAAGTGACCGTTTGACAATGGACAGTGAAGTTTCCGGTGGTGATACTGGCACAGCTGCCCGACTCGGTACGGATTTTCTGGTGACTGACAGAACCAGCCTCTATATGAATTATGCGCTGGATAACGAGCGCAGCGATACCGGTGTGCGTGCACGCAAGGGCAATATGAGTACCGGCTTCCGCAGTCGCTATTCTGATACGTTAAATATTTACGGTGAGGAGCGCTACAGTCACGGTGATGTTTCCACTGGCCTGACCCACGCCCTGGGTATGGATCTGGCCCCCAATGACCGTTGGACCTATGGCACTACCCTGGAGGCGGGTACACTCGAAGACCCGGATACAGGAGCCAAGACCAAGCGCAATGCCATGGGCTTTAATGTGGGCTATGGTTTGGATGCTATACGCATCGCATCCGCGCTGGAATACCGTACGGATATATCGGAAACGGTATCGGGCGAAAATATTGTATCGGAAACTGAGCGCGATACCTGGCTATTAAAAAATACCTTCAACTACCAGTTCACCCCGGACTGGCGCTTGGTTGGCAAACTCAACTATTCAGACAGCAAAAGTTCGGAAGGTGAATTCTACGATGGTAAATTCACCGAAGCGGTAATGGGTTATGCCTACCGCCCGGTAAACAATGACCGGCTGAATACCCTGATGAAGTACACCTATTTCTATAATGTGCCGACCCAGGATCAGGTTACGGTTGAAAATACCTCCACGGAATTTATCCAAAAGAGCCATATCTTTTCGATAGACGCCAGTTACGATCTCAATCGACAGTGGACTTTGGGTGGCAAGTACGCCTATCGTCTGGGCCAGTTGAGCATGGATACGGAAGACCCGGAGTTTTTCGATAGCCGTGCGAGCCTCTATGTACTGCGTGCCGATTGGCATTTTATCAAGCGCTGGGACCTCCTCTTGGAAGCGCGTCTGCTCGATTTACCCGATGCCCAGGATAGCAAGAGCGGCGCCTTAATCGGCTTGTATCGCCATGTTGGGGATCACCTTAAGTTGGGGGTGGGCTACAACTTTACCGACTTCTCTGATGACCTCACCCAGCTGGACTATGACAGTCATGGGGTGTTTATTAATATTATTGGTAAGCTGTGATTTTAGGGCCCGGTGCAAGCTGGGCCTTTGTACCAAATTAGACCGCAACTGCCAGTTTGACTAATACTCCTCTTGCCACTTTCATGGAAACTCGGCAGCTTCTAGCTAATCACGCTCGTTGATCAGTGTTTCCACAAATTCATATTGAAGCTTATCTAGTTTCTATTGAAAGATACTTCTGAAGATCAGCGGCGTTACCAACTTTTCACTTGCTGCCTTCGTAGATACTTATGGGGCGGTCACTCGCTCAAAAGAATGGTGGATAGTTGTGCATTCTATGGAGTTGTTATTACAATGCTAAAGGCTAGTAGGCGTTCAGGTGTCAATATAAAAAGCCGCCGTTTATATTATTATTCGTAGTTTAACTTTAGTTGTGTTATGGGCGTGGCCTCACATGGATGGATTCCTACCATCTAATTTCTCGAAAATAACTCCGGTTAATATGATTTAATTTGATATCAACAGGTTACGAGCTTTAAAAGAAAAGCATATTTAATCGTATTTTTTAGTAATTGCTTTGGGAAACATCAAGTTGTTGGTTATACACTAATGCCGCTGTATAAAATAGAAACCTCTGTACCAAGTTAACTTGTAAGATAGCCATTACTCCATCACTTAGCTAGAATGCCGATCATATATTCTAAAAGCCTATTATTGTTATTTTTTTTGGGGGGGGTATGAATAAGATTTTATTTTATATTTTTTTACTACTGATCTCATCTGGGTCCATAGCTGAAGATGTGTACCAAGATCCTGGAGTCTACGAGTCGAGCCTTTCACAGACTGCTGATGCACCTTTCCCCAGTTTTCCTGGGGAAAACTTAGACCTTCGTACAGGTTCAAGCTACTGGGAAATTCCCGGGCCATCATTACCTGGACAAGGTGGTTTGGATATGGGGGTAAATTTCTCATTTAAAAAAAGCACAGAAAGCGGTTTCTATAATCTGGGAAGCTGGGATTTAGAAATTCCGCGCATAGAAATTGCCGCGAGAACTCATGTATATGGCCACACAAGAGGGAGCTACAACAATAGAAATAAAGCTTGTGAAGATCCATATACCAAAGGAAGTGATTATCACGGGGTTCCAGATGGTAAAAGGAGCCCTATCAGTTTAGTGATTCCAGGAATGGCCCCGCAAGTGGTTCTTGAGAGAGATGCATCGGCCGATATCTACCCGTCTGGAGTCAAGTACTTAACTTCATCCAATTATATTGTTTACTGCTCAGATAATGGTGCAACATTTAAGGTGATTTCTCCCGATGCTATTACCTATGAGTTCAATGTACTTAGTGCAACAATGGGATTTTTTAGCTATAGAGATTACCCGGCATTTTTAACTATTTATCCAAGTAAGATTTATGATCCATGGGGCAATAAACTTACGTTTACCTACTATGACAGTTCGGCGGCAACAAAATTACCCGCTTACCATACACGGAAGATAATAGACAAAATCCAGTCTAATGATGGCCGGCTTATTGATTTTACTCACTCATCCGAAATAAATCCAAAGTTAGAGAAAATAACTGTTAACGGCCGTGTATGGAATTTTAAATATGAAAGTGCTACGACCACTTCAAAATATCTAGAGGAAATTATCCTGCCGGATAATTCTAAATGGGTTATCACACACGATAAACACCCAAAAGGACGCTGGAGTAACTCAACTTTTGGTGTCCTTCCAGAAAAATACAATTCCACTATAACTTCTAAATATTTATATGCTATTAAAGAGGTTAAGAGTCCAACGGGTGCAAAAGTAAATTATACATACACCGCACTGGACAAAAAATTCTGGGGGTTAAATGCCTGTTGCGGCAAGGTGCCAGTGATATTCACGAGAACGGTAAGTGGCAGTGATATCCCAACGCACTCCGCAACTTTTACCTTAAGTAAGCAGGAAAATAACAGTATTTCAAGAACTGAGATTGTGTCGGGTAACCGAAAGGATGTACTTGATTATCATAGGAATGTTTGGCAGCACGGTCTGTTAAGGAGCCATACGGTCTATGACGACGGGAAAAAGGCTTTAAAGAAAAGTTATACCTGGGGGCGTGCCGGGCGAATAGGGCGAACCTTTCTTGAAGGAGAACATGTCAGTAGCCAAACACTTCGCTGGGTGAAAAGTATAACGAGTGAGTTAGATGGAAAAACTCTCAGTATGATTTTTTCCGGGCAGGATAAATTGGGTAATTCACAGAAGATATCCGAAACTGGAACTAGGTCTAGAGTTGCACGGTATACCTATCATAATGACTTGGATAAGTGGTTTGTTGGCAAGGTGAAGAAGGCCTCTGTAGATGGGGTTTCAGATATTACCTCCTATACCTATGAGAAGAATAAAGTTAAAACTGTAACAGATAATAAGTTGACACAAACTTTCTATTACCACAGTAATGGGAATGTAAAAGAGGCTACTAGAACTGTCAGCGGTGTTTTGGAACGTGAATATTATAGCGATTATTATCGAGGGGTTCCAAGGCAGTTAAAAGATGCCGATGAAAATACAACCAAAGTTGTAGTGGACTATTTTGGAAACACTAAACGTATTACTGACGCTGAGAGTAATTGGGTTGAGTATGAGTATGATTCTTTAAACCGGATCTCTAAGGAAAAAAGGCCTGGTCGGGCAGATATGGTGATTACTTGGCCCTCAGTAACTCAAAAAAACACCACTCAAGGCAGCTATAGGAGTATAGAGAAATACAATGCCCTAGGTAATTTAAAATATAGTAAAGTTTGGGATACCAATTATGTATCCGAGCCAATTATTAGTACTAAGCAATATACAAATCGGGGTGCGCTCTACTTTACTTCTTGGCCTTCTGAGAGCGAAGGCCAAACAAAGGGCGTTAGACAATATTACGACGTTCTTGATCGTCTTAGTAAGGTAACCAACACAACAACCGGGAAAAGTAAGAATATTTGTTACGGATCTGCATGTATACAATCCGGTGAACCCTCAATTGGCTATGGACTGAGGACGACGAATGAAAAAGGTATAACAACAATTATGGATTTTGATGTTTATGGTAGCCCTAGTGAGACCTACCTAAAAAATCTATATCGAGAAAAGTCAGCGGGATCTAATAGCTTTGTCAAGACTACGCATGTGCGCAATGCAAAAGGTGTTATAAATTCTGTAACACAAGGTGGGGTAACTGAAACCTACCATTATAAGCCGGGTACTCGCTATATAGAGAAGATTACACGGCCTGAAATTATTGTTAATAGCTCTCTAGACGAAAAGGGTCAAATTGTTGAAAAATGGTACAATAATAATCGGTCGCAGATTGCAAAATACGATTATACAAAAAGTGGCCGATTGAAAAGTATTGACTACCCAGCGTCCACTTATGATGTATTTTTTGAATACTATAAAAACGGAGCAATGAAACGCGCCCAGCGGCTAGATGATGTAGAAAATCCTACTCATGAGTTGAGTTCTTGGTACTACAGTTATTATCAAGATGGTAATTTAAAAAGTGAGGAGCTATCTATCTCTGGGAATAGCCATAGTTTGGCATATAAATACAATCCCCAGGGAAGTGTGGACACGATAACTTATCCGTCGGGGGAAACAGTGAGTTTTTCTACTGATAGCTTGAGCAGAGATCGCGCGTTGTTTAGCAGTTATTCTGAAAAACCATCCAGGTACTTGGTAAATAGTGTGGATTACCATCCAAACGGTGCTATTGAAACCATTAATTTTAGTAACGGGCTTTCTCAAAGCTATGGCGTGGATTCTCAAATGAGAGTTGATAGGATTACTGTACCGGGTGCGGTAAATCTAAAATATGAATTTGACAGTTTGAATAATATCGAGTCCATTACCGATTATACTGACGGCGGTAGGAAAGACCACTTTACTTATGATGGTTTGAATAGGCTTTCTAAGGCCAGTGGTCCTTGGGGAGATTACACCTATAAGTACACTGATTCTGGAAATATAGATAGAAGAGAGAAAGCCGGAAGCGCTTCTTTGGTATATGCGTATGATTCCAATAATTTGCTGAGCGCAGTATCCGGTGCTTATAAATATGCTTACGAGCATGATAGCCGTGGCAATATCACCTATAACTCGAGAAATCACTTTATTTATGATTTTGCGGATAATGTTTTGGGTATGGGAGAGACGGAAAAAGCTGACGATTGGGTTTATGAGTATGATGCTCATAATAAGCGAGTAATTAACTATGCGGGAAGAGGTGAGTATATCTCGATGTATAACCGCGCTGGAAAGTTGATGGCAGAGATAGACACAAATGGAAATGTCAGTGAGTATTACTATCTTAATGGAGAGCTAATAACCAGAAGGGATGATTGTGTTTCATTTTCCGATGCCCAAGGTAATTGTAGGGTGAAGGTGGAGTGGATTATGCCCATAATTACATCACTGCTGAATTAGGAGGAATGATGAAAAGTATAATGGCATCAGTTATTCTGTTATGTTTTTTATTTTTCTCCACATTTGCTGCGGCAGAAGAAAAATTAACTTTTTACCATAATGATATGTTGGGTTCCCCCGTGGCGGCTTCTGATAAAGAAGGCAAGCTTCTATGGAGGGAATCCTACGAGCCCTATGGTAAAAAAGCGGGTGATGAGCAAAGCCTGAATCACCGCGGTTACACGGGGCATGCGGAGGATGCCAATACGGGACTTGTCTATATGCAGGCCCGTTATTACGATCCACTAATTGGCCGCTTTTACTCTATGGACCCGGTGGGGTATCTGGGGCATTTAGAGCGAGGAAACCCTATTCAGGGAATGAACCGCTACGCCTATGCGAATAATAACCCCTATAAATATAATGACCCGGATGGGGAGTTCTTAAACTTTGCTATTAAGTTTGCTGCTGATGTGGCCCTGACCGCAGCGCTGAATTATGCAGAGACTGGCTCTCTTAATCTGACTGGGGCAATGGGTGAAGCAGCAGTTGGTATGCTAAACCCAGCCAAAACTTTGCAGAAATTCAATCGAGTAGCAAAGCTTTACAAGAAGGGCGGCGGCTGTAGCTTTACACCAGAAACACTGATCCTGACCCAGGATGGCTATAAAGCCATCATTGAAGTTCAGGTAGGCGATATTGTTCTGTCCAAAAATGATATTACCGGTGAGCTAAGCTGGCGGGAAGTTACTGATACCTTTAAGGATTGGCACCAGGAAACTATTACATTCACAGTTGTTGATGAGAATGGTATTCAGGAAACGATTACCACCACTGCGGAGCACCCTTTCTATATCGCTGGGCAGGGATGGTTGCCGGCGGGTGAAGTTGGGATTGATACCGTCTTTGCGGGGTCTTCTGCTGAAGGTGCGATTAAAGTTGTTGGTATAACTGTTAATGATTCACCACAGTATGCCTATAACTTTACAGTAGATACTGACCATACTTACTTTGTTGGTAAGACGGATGTTTGGGTTCATAATCACTGTGATTTTGATGCTACAAAGGGAGTAAAAGCTTTACCTCCCGCAAAGGTAATGGACCATCACTTGCTTCCGAGGCAGTTTAATAAATTCTTCAAAGATAGAGGAATTGATATTGATCTGCACACAGTGACTCTGGGTGAGAAGACACACTTAAAAGGTGTTCATGGTAGAGGACTTGGCAAGATGCCTGGTGGTTGGAACAAAAGGTGGCAGGAGTTTATAGATAAAAATCCAAATGCAACTACCAAAGAAGTTTACCAGCAACTAGGTAGAATGATGGATGACTTCGGTTTAAACAATTCGCGGATTCATCCATATAAAAAGTAAAGGATATTGCATGAAAAAGATTCCTCCTTTTCAACTTGAGCCGAAAGCTTTAAACGATGAAGCAAAGAGCTTACCTGGTTTTAAATGGGCTGATGATGAAGTTGGTTCTAGGCACAAGCTTGGTGGAGAGCCCGATTTTATTCAGGGTGAAGATATTCCAGTTTGTGAAGATTGTGGAGAGCAAATGTCATTTTACGGACAGCTAGATTCAATTAATGATGACTACTGTATTGCTGATTGTGGAATGATATATACGTTTTTATGTTTTGATTGTAATACGGTAAAGTCAATCATCCAGTCCAACTAATAAGCAAGCCCGGCGATGCCGGGCTTGCTGTTTTACTCAGCAGTTGATCGGGGCTTGGTTGCCGGTGGTTTTTTCCTGTTGCATAGCATCTAGAGCTTCAAACATCACATAGTTAAATACCATGAGTTGTTGCCAAGGGGCTTCACTATCGGTCGGGGTGGGGTTTTTAGCTTGGTGCAGGCGAGCGCCTGACTTATAGTAGTCTTGGACACCCATAGAATAGAGGTAGATACCACTATCGTTACTGGCATTAGCTTCGATAGTTATCTTATCTAAATTAGCGGAAAAAAAGGGGGATTGCCAAGAAGTAGATACTTAGTCTTTGAGGGAGCTTTTTTAGGCAAGAAATCGGCATCAGCAGCTTTCTAACATGGGGTTGAGTAGAGTGAGTTTGGCAGAGAAAAAGCTCTGAAAGCCACTAATGCGATGTACCCAGCGGTTATCCAGCTGGGTGTAGTCTTGGCAGACACTCTCTACCGGTTTATAAACCGACACTAAAATTTCGGTTGAGGTAGCGTCAATACGAAGCCGGGATGTTCTGTTGCTTGAGGCGGGATGCTTTGAGAATGTTTTTCCCCGGTAATTGATTACCTCTTCTCTAAGAGGTGCCTTTTAGTGAACTTGGTATCGATATAAAGCCCTATATCACAAGGCTCTTGATCGTCGCTTGAGCCTTAATGCGACCTTTAACCTATGGCTTATTGAAGATTAGATATTACTCTTGCAAGTTAAGCGAAGCTTAATTTGTCGTCAATAAAAAGTGTGGAATTTATCTCATGATCTTAAACTGGCACTTGTGTTATAGAGCTTCGGTTAAATTCAAGGTGAGTCCCCTAGGGAAGTAAGGCGGATGAAGTTTAAAGTTAGTTACACTTATAAAACAAAATGTTGAATTCTATTTAGGTAAGGTGAGATAATTCTATTTTTAATATTAAATGGAGTTTGATCAAAGTGAATCTGGGTAAGATTGTTGGTGGTATATTCTTGATGGCTTTTGCCTCTTGTACTCTAGCTGAGTCAACAAACGTTAAAGGTAAAATCATATTTACTGAAGGGCATCGAGTACCGAATTGCCGCACTGTGCAGCTAGAGAGTAATACAACGAAGGAACGATTAACGTTTAGAATAAAAGATGACGAAGGATCTTCTGATATTCTCTCTATCACCTTGGCTGCCCTAATGGGGGATAGAGAGGTGCTGGTGACATATGATCCTGAGGTTACAACAGGCTGCGGAAAAGATCCTCAGATTCTTTATATCAGAATTCACTAAGTTGTGATAGCAATGATTAATTAACATTAGTCATTGATTGGAGGGAGGCGCTAGAGATAACAGGTAGCGCTCTCCCTGGCTGTACTTTTCTTTTAGTTTGGCACAAAGTTTAAGTGAAAGGAGTCATAGTTATACTACAAGAAAAAATATAGTAAACGTGGATAAAACAGTAAGAAATGATAGCAGTTAGGAATCAGGCCATAACCTATTTGCATGTTACGGAAAGAAAGCACCAGTAATTATCGATGCTGTATACTCCTTGTTTATCGCATTTAGTCTAGATTCACTCTACATTTTTTTGGATTCTACCTACCTCAATAAGCAAACTTCTGGATATCGGCTATGATATAGCAGATATTGTCACTAACAAGACGTCGTTATATGGCTCTAAATATCACCCGTCTAGCCAAATAGAGGGCAGATTGAAAGAGGGTTCTGTTGTTATATTCAGATGTTGGTTTTTACAGATCGCAAAAATACAGATCTGTAGCCTTAAATAAATCTACTTAGCCGTGTAAGATTGTAGATTACCTAAAAATGTACCGTAAGTGTCAATTGTAGGCTCTGGCCATAGCCAGCTATCCCTTATATTTCTCTTAGTCTTTCTAAGGTGATGGGATATTGTGAAATTGCTAAAATACCGTTAAATTGATTTTAAGCCTACTAAGGGTTATGTAAAAAAGTGCTTGACTCTAGTGTTTTCGCTTCTTCCGATAAATACTTATGCTGGTGAAGGATACCTTACCAAAGGTGTTACAGTAACAAAAGCATCATCGACTTCACAGAATGAGGATGCTTTTTGGGTATGGTATTCATCAAATACAGATAACTGCTCTGGGAAGATAAGATTTCAGCATAGTTAATGCAGGGGCTGAGGGAGTATTTCAGAGGAGTTTTACCCTGGCAACAACTGCTCTAATTTCTGGTAATAAAGTGGATGTTTGAAGTTGCAAGGATGATACTGACTGTTTCTCAGATGTTTCAATTTATGCTTGTTGAATAATAATGCTGTGGAAATTGCTTGATGGAATATTGCCGCAAAAAATTACAGCAGTTGTTGTATGCGTATTTGAAAATTGGATGCTTGTTTTTTAGGTTCTTTTGAATTTTAGTATAAGCCTTTCTGGAGCAAAGGCAAGTATCAGAATTTCAGATGCCTGCTAAAATGAATCTTCCTTTCTAATTTCGTGATCTAGTAAAGTGAAATATTTAGGGTTCGAGCCTGTTGATTTCAATATAGGCTGAAGTTGGAGTTAGGCAGATTCTACTAAGTATTGGTGTCTTCACTATCCCGATCTTAATATCCATTGAGAAAAATTCAGCAGTACCATACGGTTTGTGCTAAATCTACCAGTCGCTATTGATTTATAATTAAAGATTAGCGGTTTAGCTTTATTTTAATGTGGTGATTTATTGGTGTTTTCAAGGGGTTAATTTTTGGAGGGCTCATTATTCGAGGTGTAATCCTTTTTGATTATCTTATTTTAATTTTTCATTATAATTTGGGCTCGTAGGGGGCGGCAACACGTAGAGCTTGGCCGTTGTGGCGTAAACTTTATTTGTAGGGGGTGTATTGATATAATATGCATTGTGAGGTGCTAAGATATTACTTGTAGCTTGATTAAGAGTTTATGAGAAATATAGTTATAAATATTTACTTTTCTTTGTGGTTGTCTTCATTGATAAAATGAGTAATCTCTAGAGGTGAAACGATGCTCAGGAAAAATAGTTCTAGAATATAGACTAAAGTGTAAATTTTAGGCACTTAAATTGCTCGTGCGAATAAAATGGTAAAAGTAAGTGGTATTTCTACAAGCCAATACTGGGGCCTATTAATCCTTTTTCTGACAGTATTCCTAATCGCTAGTGATTTTACCGCCTTTTCACCGGCTCTCCCCGCTATCGCTAAAACCTTTTCTATACGCCTATCATTTGTGCACTGGGTAGTGAATGCCTACGCCTTGGCTTATGGGGTCATTATAGTAACTGGTGGACGTTTGGCGGATATTTATGGGCGTGGAAATACATTCCTGATTGGGATTGTAATTTTCTGTCTGTCATCACTACTGGGAGGTCTTTCTAGAGAAATAGAGGTGTTGTTGGTCGCCAGAGCACTGATGGGGTTGGGGGGCGCCTTAGCTTGGTCTGCCTTATTGGGCATGGCTTACACCCTATTGCCATCTGATCGGGCAGGGTTTGTTGGCGGATTTGTTTTGGCGGCATTAGGTGTGGCTACCGCCTGTGGGCCAGTTGTTGGTGGGATCTTGTCAGATTTTTTTAACTGGCGTTGGATTTTATTTATAAATATTCCAATTGCTGCTTTGGTGGTGTCTTTGTACGTTTTAAAGTACCCGGCGGAGGAGCATAAAAAAATAGAGGATCACATTGATTATCTGGGTATATTGACTCTTTCCCTGTCGCTGTTTTTATTTCTGCTCGCCTTGGATTTTATTGTTGAGCCTAGTGTTTCTAGATTTTTGGTGTTCTGCTTGTTGGTTATATCTGTAATCGCTGCAATGAGTTTTATACTTGTCGAGAAGCGAATGGCGGAGGATGCACTTATTCCAGCGAGTCTGGTAATTAATCGTGTCTTTATGGTATCAGGAATTAGTGTCTTTTTTGTCGCTATCGCGTTCTTTGCAATCCTTGTCTATATCCCTCTGCTTTTTATTAGCGTGCATCATTATTCCGCATTTCAGGCTGGATTGGCTTTGTTGCCAGCTATGGTCTCTTCTGGCGTTTTTGCCTTTGTATCTGGAGCAATTCATGAACGGCTTGGCCCAAAGCTGCTGCTCTGCTCAGGTGCTCTGGCGATGAGTCTGGGGCTTTTTATGCTCTCGGTTCACGGTAATCATATCGTCTATCTGGTCTTTGTACCGGGCATGCTATTGATTGGCATTGGATTAGGTATATTTAGTCCTGCCGCTGTGACTGCCGCAATAACTTCCGTAGAGGCCAGTAAATCCAGTTTGTCTGGCGCTATTGTCTATATGTTTCGTTTTTTAGGTGGCGCTGTGGGTTTGGGGATCAATTCAGCCATATTGGCATCAGCGCCGGATATTGCTACCGGTGTAAACCGAGCACTACTGGTAGATGGGTTTATTGTTCTGATAGGTTTCTTGATTTCACTCCTCTTCTTCCAAGAGAAGAAGGGAAGGTAATAAAGGGTTATCTATTCACTCCTGGTAATCTAGCTTTTTATTGTCTTTCACAGGCGTATTCGTCTTCTTACATCTTTCAAATATTTTTGTAAAGTATATGGCCGGCACTCAGAGCTATTCTTAAATTAACATTAGGGAAAGCTATCTCTATTTTAATTCGTATAGGCTATTGGCAATTTAACTTTGGTGGTTTCTACGGCATTGTGCTCTTAGCGGCCGCAAGTCAATATTTACGTCAACGGGATGTCGGATATGAAGCTGTCTTGGCTGTGTTTCTTTCGCAGAAAACTTTCTATTGCTTACTTTGCTTCAATCTTTGTCATATCAAGTTTTACTGTCCAGGCAGAAAACCTGCGGGGAAGCACCACGGGACCGACCTCTGCACCTGGATACAGTCACCCAGATCAGTTTCTTCATTTAAAGCCAGTAAAGCTGGCTGACAATATGTATCCGGTAATTCAGCATCCGCAAGAGGAAAAGCAGGCTAGACAGAAGCTGGCTCTTCTGGAGGAGAAATTTGGCAAAAAGCCCAACATATTGATTTTCTTACTTGATGATGTGGGCTGGATGGATGTTGGCTTTAATGGTGGAGGTATTGCTGTCGGCAATGCCACACCCACCATGGATAAATTGGCGAATGAGGGTCTTATTCTAACCTCTGCCTACTCAACACCTTCATGCTCGCCAACACGGGCAACGATTCATACCGGTCAGAACCCCTTGCACCATGGCATTTTGCGCCCGCCTATGTACGGTGAAGCCGGCGGTTTGGATGGCGCAGTCACATTGCCCGCCATACTCAAGAAGCTGGGATACATTACCCAGGGGGTCGGAAAATGACATATTGGTGAAAATAAGGGATCGCTACCGCAGAACGTTGGTTATGACGATTACCGAGGATTTCTCGGTGTATCAGATATGTATACGGAATGGAGAGACATCTATTTTAATCCGGAAGTGGCATTGTCTCCAGAGCGCTTTGCCATGATGCAGAAGGAGCCTTTTAGTCATAGCGAAGTACACTGTACGCCGCAGGATACGGAGCGGTGTGAAGATGTTCATTTGATTGATCTGGACTATGTCAAGGTGCTCGATGACCAATGGATGGAATACAGTGTAAATTTCATTAGGCAAGTGAAAAGCTCTGAAAAGCCATTCTTTTTGTATCACGCCCCCCGAGGTTGTCACTTTGATAATTATCCATCTGATAAATGGGCAGGGAAATCGCGAGCTCGTACAGTATATAGCGACTGTATGGTGCATATGGATTATGTACTTGCACAGCTATTTAGTGCTTTGCAGGAGACAAACCAGCTGGATAACACCCTGGTTTTCTTCACCTCGGATAATGGCCCCGAGTGCGAGGTTCCCCCTTATGGCCGAACCCCATTCCGGGGTTGTAAAGGTACGAGCTGGGAGGGTGGAGTAAGAGTGCCGACATTTGCCTATTGGAAGGGGATGATAAAGCCGCGCCGAACTGAAGGGTTGTTTGATCTGGCTGATCTCTTTAACACAGCCATTTCAATAGCGGGCAAGCCCGGTAGGGGGGTGGCAAGTTTTGTTAATGAAAATCGATATATCGATGGTATCGATCAAACGGGAATGCTATTGGCGGATAATGGCCAGTCTGCACGCCGTAGTCGGCCCTATACGATGAATCAGTATTTTTCTGCCATGCGTATTGATGAGTTCAAATATGTATGGACGGCAGAAATCGAAAATGGTGTCGTACAGAGGGGAAACTGGGGCGGGTTCAGTGGTCCCATTTTTGTTGAGAGTGGCGGGGCAATGTTATTTAACCTTTATTCCAATCCTCAGGAAGATGTCATTATCGGTGTGCGTCATTTGCCAATGCTTGTGCCGGTGATGACAACAGCAGGGGACTACATGAAAGAACTCATCAAATACCCCCCACAATTCAAGATCGGTTTCATATCCAACAATCCGCCAATATATAACCTTTTACCTCAGGCGAAAGAGAAGTTGGAGCAGTTTGAGAAAGAGGGTACTGGTAAGTATCCCTGGCCTTAGAGTTGAACCGTGAAATGTAGCTTTAACTCTATGAGTGGATTTATGCTTGAGCCGTATAAATATGTAATATTTTGACGGCTATTAAATAGGGTGGCGGGAGTCATTCTCTTGAGATACAGGCCTCGATAGATCAAACAAAATGGCCGGTCTCGCTCGTGTTTCTGGAGGCCGGCCTGTGGATCACTGTAAGATTGTGCCTGTGTTACTGGTGCCGACTTGCGTAGCGGTTGCAGAGTTTCCAGATGTTGCCTGGGTGGTATCATGGGTGTTTGTTGTGCCCATTTGCATAATGTTGGTGGTATTCATCGTCATTGATTGGTTAATCGTAACCGTATTAGAATTTCCAATCTGTTCCACATCGGCAACCAGTAAATCTCCAAGCTGGAATAGCGTAGAGGAATTGCTTAAGCCATCCTGTTCGATCTCAGCATCGTTACTGTCACCAAATTGAATGGCAAAAACCATATTGGTTGTACCCAGTTGTTCGGCAAAAAGGTTATTACCGAGGCCGTCCTGCTGCCCAAGATCAGCATCGTTTGAATCGCCATCCTGTATTAGCTCAGCAGTACCACCGGTAGATGTAAATTGTGTTATGAGTGAGGTATTACCTGTCCCTAACTGGATTGTGCTCTGAATATTCCCCGATCCGTTGGCGACCTGAAAAAAGGTAGCCATATTTGATGTTCCATCCTGAAATACAGTTGCCGTGCTAGAGGATTCGTTTGCCTGAGTACCGTCGACTTCATTGGATGTTCCAAGCTGGGTAACAACAATCCCATTTCCTGAACTGCTTGATTGAATAGTTGAGCCGATATTGGAATCACCATTTTGGGTAATAGCGGCAGTATCCAGGGAGGAATTGGCTTGTAATGTGGTGAATTGATTGGAAGTGCCAATTTGTGTGGTTGTCGAAGTTACCGATGTGGTATTGGTTTGGGAGGCGTCAAACAAATTAGTTTGACCGTTTTGCAGTACAGTAATTGTTGATGTGGTCGCATTGTCTTGATCAATCGTCGAAACCGTATTGTTGTCGCCAATTTGGGTACTGTTGATAACACTATTTGTAGAGTTGGTTATCTGTGATGTGGTCGATGAATTGTTGTCGCCGGTTTGAGTGAATATCGCAAAGTTGCCCGACGTGGTGGGGTCAGCTTGGTTGGCTGTTGCTGTATTCCCGGAGCCATTTTGATTGACAATCGTGGTATTGGCGACAGCATGCGCGCTGATTGCTAAAGCAAGTGCCGAAGCAATATAGGTGTAAGTTTTCATATCTACTTCCTTACAAATCAACATATTAATCTTTATCAAGCGGATTACCGCCTGCTTGTCGATTTGGGACTCTGCGGAATATCTGGTTAGGCAAAGACGGCTCTCAAATCCCTGGGTAATTACTTGAATTATTCCCATCCAAAGTTACTGCTCACACCCAAGATACTATCGTTAAAATGATATTGGGTGATGATGTAGGATGACCTAACGATTTTCGGCCAGGTGAGCAGTATTTTCCGTGGGAATTAAATATCAATATGTTGAGAATAAATCCTCAGAAAGACGGTGCAGGTTTGTTTTGAATTTTTGTATGAGCAAGAAAGGCGCAGGCTAACTAAGTCAACTACTTTTCTTGCTCATTGGAAAATTGTAAGTGAAAAGTTTGAGGTATAACAGCTTGATTTTCAAGTGAAAGTCAAGCTGTAGAAATTCTCGGCTGGCCGGCTCCGATTGAAGTTATCCGGATACCGCCCTCTGGATTACTGCAGGATGGTACCTACGTTACTGGTTCCCACTTGAGTAGCAGTTGCAGAATTTCCGCTTGTTGCCTGAGTAGTATCATGGGTCTTAGTTGTACCCATTTGCATGGTGCTGGCGGTATTCATTGTAGAAATTTGGGTAATCGTAGCTCCATTAGAATCTCCAACCTGCTCCATAAAGGCTACAAGCAGGTCTCCATCTTGAGAGAGGTCTGCGGTGTTACTGAGGCCATCTTGTTCAAGTCCTGCCTCATTAGTTGATCCAGTCTGGTCCGTCATTACCATGTTAGTTGTGCCAAGCTGTATGACCTCAATGGAGGTGTCGGAGCCATACTCCTGGACAACATGGGCATCATTAGAGTCACCATCCTGTAGCAGATTAAAAGTGTTGTTAAATGCAGAGGATTGTTTAGTGAATGATGTATTACTAAGGCCTAGCTGTATGGTACTTTGATAATTCCCCGAACCATTTTCAAAAATAGAGTCTGCAATATTCGAGGTTCCATCTTGGAAAATTATGCCAACACTAGACGTCTCGTTACCTAGAATGCCTCCGACTACGTTTGAGATTCCCTGCTGATTTAAAATTTGGGAAGTATTAGATGTTTGGTCTTGTCCGAGCACGCCTATATTTGAATCTCCTGTCTGGGTAACAACCATATTATCTAAGTTGGATTCAAATTGTGTAATTACCATTTCATTAGATGTACCATTTTGTGTGCTTATTGATGTGCTTGTCATCGTATTGCTTTGCATGGCAAAAAAGAGATTGGTTTGGCCATTTTGCAGTACATTAATGGCTGAAGTGGTGGTGTCAAATTGACTAATTGATGAAACGGTGTTGTTATCACCTATTTGTGTGCTATTGATAATACTGTTTGTAGAGTTGATTGTCTGAGCGGTGGTGGATGAGTTGTTGTCGCCAGTTTGAGTAAATATTGCAAAGTTGCCAGATGTTGATGGATCATTCTGGTTAGATGTTGCTGTATTTCCATTACCGTTTTGAATGACAATGGTAGTATTGGCGGCTGCATGCCCACTGATGGCTATAGCAACTGCCGCAGCAATGGAGGCGTAAGTTTTCATATCTATTTCCTTACAAATCAACATATTAAATTCTATCAAGCGGATTACTGCCTGTTTGTCGATTTGGGACTCTGCTGAATAGCTGGTTAGGCAAAGACGGCCCTCAAATCCCTGGGTAATTACTTAAGGAACCTCTGAATAATTCCAAGCCAATATTGGTAATATTCACCTACCCATCAAGACTACGATGAATTATGCACCAAGTCACCTTTGCCGAAGCAGAATATAAGCTAAAGCGCCGTATAACTCGCCGAGAGAAGTTTCTTTCTCAAATGGAAGCCCTCATCCCATGACAGCGACTAGAAGCTCAGATCACTCCTTGCTATCCACAAGGCAAACGTGGCCGACAGCCATATCCATTGAGTGTCATGCTCCGTATTCATTGCATGCAGCTATTTTATAATCTCAGTGATCCCGCTATGGAGGATGCACTGTATGAAATTGAATTCATGCGTAGTTTTGCTGGATTGACTTTGAGCGGCCCAATTCCCGATGAAACAACGATTCTTAACTTTCGCCACTTACTGGAGCTCAATCAGCTAGGTGCAGCTCTTTTTGATGAAATCAACAAGCATCTTGCTGAGAATGGCATGGTACTGCGTGAAGGTACGATTGTAGATGCCACTATTATCTCTGCGCCAACTTCAACCAAGAATAAAAAGAAAAAACGTGATCCAGAAATGCATCAAACAAAGAAAGGCAATCAGTGGCATTTTGGAATGAAAATGCATATCGGGGTTGATGATGTGCTCGGAGTAATACATAGCATAGATACAACAGCAGCGAATTCGCATGATGTCACAACTACAGAGCGAGTTCTCCACGGGGAGGAGAAAAGAATCTGGGGAGACTCTGGGTACATTGGTGCGGAGAAACGTGAAGAGTTGAAAGAGCGGGAGGCGGATTGGTATATAGCAATGAAGCCGAGCAAGCTAAAAACTCTTCCAGGGCGTGATGCACTTCGTAAAGCGGAAAAGATCAAGGCGCAGATAAGAGCGAAGGTCGAGCACCCCTTCCGCTACATCAAACGGGTATTTGGTTATGACAAGGTCCGCTATCGGGGACTGGTAAAAAATACTGAGAGGCTGTGCTTACTGGCAGGCTTTACCAACTTAATAATAGGGAGAAAATACTTGGCTGCCTAGGGGTGGTTCGCCTGAAATCCACCTATTGAGGGTTTCAGATGAAAAATTAGTGGACTATTACGCGCAAATTACGCGTTTGTGCGTAATAAAGTGAATTTTTCAAGCAGCTCAGCTTAATTCTGGAAAAATGCTTCGTTGATCAGAGGGTCCTTAAATTATTTTCACCCAAAGCTACCACTGACATCCAAAGCACTATCGTTAAAATGATATTGGATGACGTTATAGGATGACCCTCCGATTTTTGATTATGGGCAGAGTATTTTCCTTGGGATTTAACTATCAATCTACTGAGAAGAAATCCCTAAAGAGGTAGTTGCAGGCCTGTATTGCAGTTTGTCTTGCATAAAAAAGAAGTGACTAATGACGTTAGTCATTTCTTTTATGCATTTAAAATAGGGGAGGGTAAAGCTTGGAAGCTTTAATTGTTGAAAGATTTACTATAGCAAAGTAAATATCACTATATCATTAGGTATGGCCGGCTCCAGATTGAGTTTCACAGGAGCCGGCCGATAAATTACTGCAAGATGGTACCTGTATTACTGGTACCTAGCTGGGTAGCAGTTGCTGAGTTTCCACTTGTTGCCTGGGTGGTGTCATGGGTGTTGGCGAAACCCATCTGCATAGTACTGGCATTATTGTTGGTTGATGTTTGGGTAATTGTTGCAGTATTCGAAGTCTGGATTTGTTCTATATAGGCTACGAGCAAGTCGCCATCCTGTGATAGATCTGCTGAGTTACTTAATCCATCCTGGAGAATTTCACCATCGTTACCCGCACCAGTTTGAAAGGTCATGACCGTATTGGTGGTGCCTAGTTGTTCAGCGTAGAGACTATTGCCCGCGCCTAAATCTTGTTCAATATCTGCATCGTTTGAATCACCTTCCTGTATTAATTCAGCAGAATCTCCGACACTGGTAAATTGAAGAACTAATGAGGTGTTACTCGTTCCCACCTGGGTTGTACTTTGAGTATTCCCTGTTCCGAGAGATTGTGTACTTCCCGACATATTTGATGTGCCATCTTGAAGTACCGTGATGGTGCCGGAAGTCTCAGTTGATTGAGCTGCTCCTGCGGTATTAGTTGTTCCAAGCTGGGTAATAAAAAGCCCATTCCCAGAGGAGGATGACTGAACCATGGAACCCATGTTGGAGTCACCATTCTGGGTGATTACGGTGTTATCCAAAGATGAGTTAGTTTGTACGGTGGTATATTGATTGGAGGTGCCAGTTTGTGTCGTTGTTGAAGTGCTTGAAGTAGTGCTAATTTGAAGCGCATTAAACAAATTGGTTTGGCCATTTTGCAGTACGGTAACAGTTGATGTAGTAGCGTCGCTTTGATCAATCGATGAAACAGTGTTGTTGTCGCCAAGTTGAGTGCTGTTAATAACACTATTCGTAGTGTTGACTACCTGAGATGTGGTCGATGAGTTGTTGTCACCGATTTGTGTGAATATCGCAAAGTTACCTGACGTGGATGGGTCAACCTGGTTGGACAGGGCTGAATTCCCGACGCCATTTTGATTGACAATGGTAGTATTGGCGGCAGCGTGCCCACTGATGGCTATAGCGACTGCCGCAGCAATGGAGGCGTAAGTTTTCATATCTATTTCCTTACAAATCAACATATTAAGTTCTATCAAGCGGATTACTGCCTGTTTGTCGATTTGGGACTCTGCTGAATAGCTGGTTAGGCAAAGACGGCTCTCAAATCCCTGGGTAATTACTTGAATTATTTTCACCCAAAGCTACCACTGACATCCAAAGCACTATCGTTAAAATGATATTGGATGACGTTATAGGATGACCCTCCGATTTTTGATTATGGGCCGGGTGTTTTCCCTGGGAATTAACTATCAATATTCTGAGAAGAAATTCCCAAAGGTGATCGGAGGCTCTTAATTCTTCGTCTGAGGGAGGGGGGAAGAGGCAGGTTCCTTTAAGCGCTCTTTACATCTTTGCCAGATTTTTCAACAAAATAATGGCATAAAAAGGCAATGGGAATTGAGTATAAAGCGATAATAAATGCGAGACCGAAGAAACCTGATTCTGTTGTTGCTATTCCTGCACAGCAAAGGAGAATGCTTGGAAGAGCACCACCCAACATCATAGAAACTCGGTTGTATCTCTGCATCTTTAACAGGAAGTGCTCAATAAGCTTCCCGTAGGTTAGGGTGGCGATTAAAGATATCAGGGTGGTCATCAGATAGAATGTCAGCATGGGGACTGTGCCACTAAGAATCTGAATTCCGGAAGTACCTGGCAAGGAAAAAACCGCAATAATAGTTGGCAATACGACACAGGTTAGCGCAGTAGCTTTAAGGGCAATAAGGAAGGATATAGTTTTGGGCGAAGGAGTGGTTTTACTTTCCAGGTTGGCCTTAGGCGCTTTGTAATAATTTGTAGACATGTACTTATTGATGAAGCTCGTTTAAATCTGTTTTTTCAAGTGGAATGTAGCTTAATTAATGGTAATCATTAGCTGTTGTCATGTATATGTGATAGTGGCTCGAATTATATTGATTTTTGATTACGAATTGAGGCTTTGCTGGGGTGGGTGTTGGAACAAATACACCATACTGGATATAAAGTACCTGTAGATTTAATCGATGGCATCCAATGAAAGCTCTTTAACTCCCACTCACTACTGGGGGCTCTTTGCCCTGCTACTGGCGGCATTTCTTCTTGCCAATGATTATACGGCATTTTCGCCGGCACTCCCGGCAATTCAAAAGACATTCAATGTCGATATCACCACCATTCATTGGGTCGTTAATGCCTATACCCTGGTGTATGGCGTTTTGATTGTGTCTACGGGCAGGATGGCTGATATCTATGGTCGCCGGCGAATGTTTATTACCGGCATCTATATCTTTACTGCATCTTCCCTTGTTGGTGGGTTTGCGGAAAATATAGGGACGTTATTATTCGCCCGTGCTGGGATGGGGTTGGGAGGCGCCTTGGCCTGGGCTGCGATCCTGGGCATGGTCTTTTCCCTCTTGCCCAGGGAAAAGGCCGGGCTGGCCGGAGGATTGATTCTCACTACAACGGGGTTGGCCAATGCCAGTGGCCCAGTGATTGGTGGCCTGTTGGCTGATTTTGTTAGCTGGCGCTGGATATTATTTATCAATATTCCCATTGCTCTGCTGGTTATTCTTCTGTGCTTGAGAAAATATCCTCCAGCTAATACGCAGAGAAGCACTAAGAAAATTGATTATTGGGGTGTTATTACCCTCTGTGGGTCTTTATTTAGTTTCCTCCTGGCTATGGATCTGGTGGTTCAGTATGGCTTGTCCCACATCTATGTGTGGGGTCTATTAGTACTTTCCATATTTCTCATGATAGTTTTTGCTGGTGTTGAAACTGTTGATCCGAATAACGCACTAATTCCCGGTGAGTTGATAAAGAATAGAGGCTTTATCGCCGCTGGACTCAGTATGTTCTTTGTTGCTATCGCATTCTTTGCAACCCTGGTTTATATCCCGCAGCTATTTATCAAGGTGAAGGGCTTTTCTGCCTTTGGGGCTGGGTTGGCTTTGTTACCATTAATGGTCAGCTCTGGTGTTGTCGCCTATATTTCTGGCACTTTATACGAGCGGTTGGGCGCCAAGATTTTGATTTGTTCTGGCGCTTTGGGTATGTGTATAGGGCTATTCCTACTGTCGGCTATAAAGCCCCAAGTATCTTATATTTTTTTCATTCCTGGGCTTTTGATAGTAGGCAGCAGTATTGGCATATATAGCCCTACGATTGTTACCGCGGCAATTAGCGTAGTTGAGCCGAGTGATTCCAGTTTGGCAGGGTCGATTATCTATATGTTTAAATTTGTGGGTGGTGCACTTGGGCTGGGGGTTAATGCGACTTTACTGGCGATGGCTCCAAATATCTCTGTTGGGATTGAGCGGGCCTTTGTGGTTGATGCTTATCTGGCACTACTTGGGTTCTTGATTTCCATGATTTTCTTTTCTGGTCATTCTACAAAAACGATCCATTAATGGCAGCTATTTTTACTGAGAATAAGCCGAGTTTTAGGTGTGGTTGATAAAAAGCCCTCGGTGAAAAGTAATCTATATCTTGGCCTAGGCGCGCTGTCCCTGGCCATCTTTCTTGTGGCCAATGATTTCACTGCATTTTCGCCGGCACTGCCTGTGGTTGAACAAGAGTTTCAGTCAGATCTTACTACGAGTCAATGGGTAATTAGTGCTTACGCATTGGTTTGCGGTGTGTTAATAGTTTCAGGAGGTCGTCTGGCTGATATGTATGGTAGGAGGCGAACATTTATTGTCGGGTTATTAATTTTCATGTTTTTCTCGTTTTTGGGCGGAATTGCTGGAAGTATGGGGATGCTGTTGGTTTCCCGTGCATTTATGGGGGCGGGGAGTGCGCTGATTTGGCCGTCTGTTTTGGGGATGATGTACAGTCTGATGACACCGAAGAATGCAGGGTTGGCCGGTGGACTGATTATTACGATATGCGGTATAGCAAATTCTGTAGGGCCATTAGTGGGAGGTTTCCTGGCCGACTATATCAGCTGGAGATGGATTCTATTTATTAATTTACCACTTTCTCTAGTGGTTCTTTATCTGTGCTTCAGAGTGATTCCACCAGATTCGTTAAATGTGCCTATAGAGAAGTTAGATTATCGAGGAGTTGCTCTACTGTCATCGGCACTATTCTCTCTTCTGCTTGCTTTCGACTTTGTAGTCGATGTGGGGTTTAAAAACTATCTGGTGTTTGGACTGTTTATGGCTTTCTTTCTCTTGTTTTGCCTCTTTATATTGGTTGAGGGGAGAGCAGCTGAGGGGGCATTAATCCCTCCAGATGTAGCAGGAAACAAGTCTTTTGTCACTGCAGCCTGTGTCGCTTTGTTAATTGCCCAGTTCTTCTATGCGGGGTTCTTTTTTATCCCGCAATATTTAAGTAAAGTCCATGGAGCTTCTGCAACAATAGCAGGTCTGGGATTGGTTCCACTTATGTTGGCATTTAGTGTATTTGGTTTTGTTGCTGGTAATGTCTATAAGGTGCTGGGAGCCAAGCTAATTGTCTCCATAGCAACACTATTAATGGCTTTAGGTTTATATATGCTGTCTCATATCTATCAGGACGGTCAATATATTCGCTTGGTTCCCGGGTTGTTAATTTTGGGGGCGGGTATTGGCTTATTCAATTCTACTATAATCACGTTTGCAATATCGGTTGTTGATCCGCGCCGAGCAAGTTTGGCCGGAGCAATAATCTTTATGATTCAAATAGCGGGTGGTGCAGTGGGGTTGGGCCTGAATACCACAATAGTCGCAATGGCTGGTGATATATCTTATGGGATTAGTCAGGCATTTACATTAAACGCATACTTGGCGATGTTATCTTTTATTATTTGCGTTTTATTTATAGGGTCTAAGGAAGAAAAAGCTTAACGTCATTTTGTATGTCAATTGGTTTATGTATATGTAAGTATAGGTTTACGCAATGGAAAGACAAGAGGGTCTCTTAGATAAGAATTTATACCTTGGAATGTTGGCTCTGTCTCTTGCTATTTTCCTTGTCGCCAATGATTTTACGGCCTTTTCTCCCGCGCTGCCGGCAATGGAGCACGAGTTCCACTCTGACCTTACAACAACCCAGTGGGTCATTAATGGTTACGCCTTAGTCTTTGGAGTACTGATTATTTCAGGTGGTCGCCTTGCCGATATGTATGGCAGGAGGAGGGTATTCTTTATTGGAACCCTGCTATTTATGGCGTTCTCACTTATCGGTGGGATTGCAGTTAATATGGGAATGTTATTGATATCCCGGGCACTGATGGGGATTGGAGGGGCTATGATGTGGCCGTCGATCCTGGGTATGACCTATGGCCTGATGACTGAAAAGCGTGCGGGTTTGGCTGGAGGGCTGGTGATTACTGTTTGCGGTATTGCCAATTCAGTTGGACCACTGTTGGGTGGTGCGCTGGCAGATTATGCCAGTTGGAGATGGATTTTCTTTATTAACCTGCCGGTATCAGCAGTTGCCTTATATGTTTGCTGGAGAGTGATTCCTGATGACTCTCCAGAAGCTTGTGATGAACGTATTGACTATGCCGGAATCACTTCGCTGTCGATGGCTCTATTTGCCTTGCTGCTGGCGTTTGATCTTGTGGTTGATGTCGGTTTCAAAAGCCCATTGGTCCTCGGCCTTATCGCTGCCTTTTTCTTACTTATATGCTTGTTTAGTGTCGTTGAGAAGCGAGTTGGGGCTCAGGCGTTGATTCCACCGGATGTGGCTGGGAATAAACGGTTTGTCTTCGCCTCTGCTGCTACGTTATTGATTTCAGCGCTTTTCTTTGCTGGATTGTTTTTTATTCCACAGTTCCTAACCAATGTTCGTGGTACCTCCGCAATGAGGGCGGGGATGGGGCTGATCCCTATGATGCTCTCCTTTAGCGTTTTCGGCTTTCCGGCAGGGAAGCTATATGATGTGATTGGAGCAAAGAAGATAGTATCGACAGCTACTTTATTGATGACGCTGGGAATGTATCTTCTATCTCATATCCACAAGGATACTCAATATATGTCTTTGGTTCCTGGGCTTGTGATATTGGGTGCTGGTATTGGTTTGTTCAATTCCACCATTACAACTGTAGCTATAACGGTTGTTGATAGCAGTAGGGCAAGTTTAGCGGGTGCAATCATTTTTATGTTTCAAATAGCGGGTGGTGCCGTAGGGTTGGGGTTGAATACAACGATAGTGGCGATGGCCACTGATATGCCATCGGGTATTGGATATGCATTTACTGCAAATGCCTATCTCGCCATGTTTTCTTTTATTATTTGCATTTTATTTGTCGGGGATAAAAAGCCTGAAGTTTGACTTTAATAATCTATCTATTATCTACCTTTCCGTTTCAGTTGTTAATTGATCGGCAGCCTTTAAAGGTAAATTTTGTGCTTCTTTGTCGAGGTTCCAAAATGGAAAAATTCCCGTTTCAATTGGGAAAACAGGTTTGCATTGACTGATTGGTACGGCATTAATTATTATTTTTAGATCTCCATAATATTGTCTGTAGGCATGGGCTATTGGGGTCAGCCTCTGCCGGTCGAAATACTTGGCGCCCTTGTTGTTTTCGAATGCTTGTAGAAAATTATCTATTCCCTGCTGGATGCCAGCCCCATTTCTTGTCGTGAAGTTCCAGAGATTCTCATTAATTGTTTCTGCAAGACTGGCAAGATAAATCCATGATTGAAGATTGAGGCATTCAAAATTAACACTATTTTTACTCTTGGTTTTCGATACTTGGTTATCCGAGTGATCAAACTGCTCTAATATTCGGAAGCGGGAGTCCCTGAGAGTTTTTCTGGCAGTTTGTATTTGATTGAGATAGAGCGCTAAAGCTACAACTTGTAAATCATACTGTGTGCCAAGATGCCCAAGTTTTGGGCGTGTTGATTGTCCGCGATGACTATCTATCAACCAGTTAAAGTATTGCTCCAGATGGTAGTCTAATCGCTCAACTCCTATCAGACGAATCTGCTGTTCTTGTTTCAGTTTTTTGAAATTGGAGAGGGTGTAGACCAGTAGGTTGGGATTTACAGATTGTAATTGTTTGCTGTATTTCGTTTCATGTTTGTTGGGGAATAGCTTGATGAGGCTATTGTCGATAAATTGAATGAATTCCTGCTTCGAGCAGTTGGATTGCGCAAGGGCGACAATGGTCAAATCCTGAAGCAGGCTGTTAATCGAACTGGATCGCGCCCTCTGTTTTGCTTTTACCGACCTTTGCGTGGCCTCTCTTAATAGCATTAGGTAGGGAAGGTCGCACCTGTTTGCTGCGGCCAACTTGCTGCCAGGGGCGCTTGTATCGGCGGAAAAGCAGGAATCATCGAGGTGATCCAGCATGGCAAGGATAGCTTCAGAGCGAGTTGTTCCTCGATCCCGGCTGGACTGCTGATCTGTCCGCTCCAGGTGCGGCTTTCCGGAAAATAGCCTGGCTACCCAGCCTCCTTGAGTATAGTGACCTGCGGCTTCCGAGTAATCCGGGCAGGGGAGATCCCATGGGAAAATCGCCCACTCATCCCATTTCCCCGATACGCCTAGCCGCCATAAAAGTTCTACCTTGGGGCGCCTGCCGTAGCAGTAGCGGCTATCAAAAATCTCTCTGCTATCAGATCGAAATACTATTTGTGGTTCTTCAGTGGGAGTTGGTTTGAAGTTTTCACATAGAATGGATTGGTTATCCAGCAGTCTTGTCATTGGAATAACATGGTAGGGGTAAGCGTTGTTGTGAAGTACCTGTTGCTTTATTGCTTGCCAGGCTTTTGGGGTTACGAAGCAATTGCCGTCCCAAGGTAAAATCCAGTCGGCTTTTGATTTGCCGTCCTGGAGGGCGAGATTTCTGGCCCCATTATTGTTCATTACATAATTATTTTTATAGCGGTAAAGGCTCAGCTCTGCCTGAGTCGCTAAGTCCTGACGTAATCGTAGCCCTTTTAATTTATAGGGGGCATAGATGATGGGGTGGTCGAGAATATTCCACTCTACTTTTCTGTAGTCGTCCCAACTAAAGGGGATTCTGATGAAAGTTTGTTGATGGTCGTCGAGCAGTTTAATGATGGCTGCTTCTTCATTAGGGTCGACTATTCGATTGAGGATAAATACTTTTTTGCAGTTGTCGAGTACCGACTCATGCTTCAAAATAAATTCCAGATTCTTGCGGGACTGTCCCACACTATGCCGGGGAGCTAAGTCGTTGCCGATGATTCTGTAGAGGATAAAGGTCTGGATATTATTTGATGTGTTTAGGTGGGTATTGATTGGTGTGGTTTTAGGGTAGGGTGGGCGGTTGTAAGGAAAGTAAAAGGTTGGGAAGAAACGATTTCTGTGAATGATGATACGGATTAGAGTTCTGGAGAATTTTAGTATTTTTCTTTTGAGTTTACGAATAAAAAATATCCAGCGATTTTGCCACTGTAACCAAAAGGCCTTTTTGTGGGCGACTATTATCCTTTGTTTGGGCTTGGTGGGCTTCTGCATATATAGATATGTCTTTTGGTTCAGTTCGAGGGCTCTTAATGGTTGTTGGCTGGTACGATAAATGCCTTTGATATCAATTTAGCCGTGTGATTATGGGCTTAATATAGCAGGTTTGATTTTTGATTGGGATTTCGGCGCTATAAAATACGCCAATTAACGGCTAAGCCGTAAATTAAGATATCTCCAATTGACTAAGGTGTGGACGTTAACGTATTGAACTCTAACCTGAGTCAGGGTTCCACTTAAACCTTCTCTTCTTTAGTGAAGTACAATTCTCTTTGCGGTGGATAGGATGGTTAGTTTATGTTTATTAATTGAGGCGAGAAGCTGATTGGGTTTACTGGGCTTAGGCCAAGGTGGGCGGGATTTGTATTTTTTTGACTAAGTCGATTTTACTCCCGCTCTTGCTCTTTTATTTTCTACTGACGATTTTCTTTTGCTGAAAATATTGACCCATGCTTTTCTGTAAATCGTTCGAATATTTCTATGTCGTATTTGCAGATATCTTCGATCTTTTTAATGGTTTTGAGGTCGGATTTTATTTCTTGGGCCAGTTTATTGTTGGGGTTCTTGTTGATTTCAGGGATGTTCAACTGTATATCAAAATCTTCTTCGATCTGCTGTGTTAGTAGGTCAAGGTGGCCAGTTGTGCCTACAATGGAAAACTGTTGGAGGTTATCCAGGGCCTCTGCAATATGTTCTGATGGATTTCGATTATTAAAGTTAGAAAAATATTGAAGATACTCTTTTCCAGCGTTAACCCCAGTTTTGGAGTCTAAGTATTCATTTAGAGAGAGTGTATTTTTATCCCACTGACTTTTCTTGTAAGTATTGTAGGTATAGAGAGATATCCATCTATCAACAGGATTCCTCAGTACCGTCAAAAAGTTCCACTCGCCGGAGAAACTTTTGACGACATTTGGGCGGCAATATGAATGACCTCGGCCGTAATAGTTCGATTTTATTGATAAGTTGTGGACCATTACGATTTCTCGTACCGACATCATTGGGATATCTAATATGTCTGCTGTACGTTTGTTTACTGCTCGTTTGATACCAAAAGTGTCTAGTTTGTTGGGCTCATAGTATTGAGAGCTAATGGCAGAGTTGAGGGAGGAACCGGCACATTTTGGTACGTGACAAAAGAAAATTTTAGGTGGGGAGGTTAATTTTATCGGGAGTCTAGCAAGTGATGGGCGAACCAACTTTTTTAACATTCTTTTCATTTGATGAAGTACTGCTAAGTTTTTGAAAGGCTTGGTCTGAAGTAATGGAAGGGTAAGTTTAATATATTGTACGGAAATTAAAAAACCCGCCTTTAGGCGGGTTTTTTAAAGGCTCGTCCGTACTTAAACAGTAACTTCCTGGATCTCAGTCGCTGCGATGCGCTTGCCTTCTTCGGCAGACTTCTGGAAGTCTTCAATCTGATCGAAGTTCAGGTAGCGGTAGATCTCGCTGGACATGGAGTCCAGGTTCTGTGCGTATTCCTGGTACTCAGCCGGAGTCGGCAGTTTACCCAGGATGGCGCCTACAGAAGCCAGCTCAGCGGAGGTCAGGTACACGTTGGCACCATCGCCCAGACGGTTGGGGAAGTTACGGGTAGAGGTGGACAGTACGGTGGCGTTCGGTGCCACACGTGCCTGGTTACCCATACACAGGGAACATCCGGGCATCTCGGTGCGGGCACCGGCAGAGCCGTAGATGTTGTAGTAACCCTCTTCCATCAACTGGTGCTCGTCCATCTTGGTGGGCGGGGAAATCCACATGCGAGTGGAGATGCCACCTTTGTGTTCTTGCAGCAGTTTACCGGCAGCGCGGAAGTGACCGATGTTGGTCATACAGGAGCCGATAAACACTTCGTCTACCTTGTCGCCAGCAACGTCGGACAGCAGGCGAGCGTCGTCTGGATCGTTAGGAGCACATACGATCGGTTCTTTGATCTCGGCCAGGTCGATCTCGATGACTTCCAGGTATTCGGCGTCGGCGTCCGCTTCCATCAGTTTCGGGTTGGCCAGCCACTCTTCCATGGCGCGCGCGCGGCGCTCCAGGGTACGCTTGGAGCCGTAACCTTCAGCGATCATCCAGCGCAACAGGGTTACGTTGGAGCGCAGGTACTCAGACATGGTGTCTTCGGACAGCTTGATGGTACAGCCAGCAGCGGAGCGCTCGGCGGAGGCGTCGGACAGCTCGAATGCCTGCTCTACAGTCAGGTCTTCCAGACCTTCGATCTCGAGGATGCGGCCGGAGAAGATGTTCTTCTTGCCTTTCTTCTCAACGGTCAGCAGGCCCTGCTTGATGGCGTAGAGAGGAATGGAGTGCACCAGGTCGCGCAGGGTGATGCCGGGCTGCATTTTGCCCTTGAAGCGCACCAGTACGGACTCAGGCATATCCAGCGGCATAACACCAGTAGCGGCGGCGAAAGCTACCAGACCGGAACCTGCCGGGAAGGAGATACCCATGGGGAAGCGGGTGTGGGAGTCACCACCGGTACCTACGGTGTCCGGCAGCAGCATGCGGTTCAGCCAGCTGTGGATGATGCCGTCTGCCGGGCGCAGGGAAACACCGCCACGGTTCATGATGAAGTCCGGCAGGGTGTGCTGGGTGCTGATATCAACGGGCTTCGGATAGGCCGCAGTGTGACAGAAAGACTGCATTACCAGGTCGGCGGAGAAGCCGAGGCAGGCCAGGTCTTTCAGTTCGTCACGGGTCATGGGGCCAGTGGTGTCCTGGGAGCCCACAGTGGTCATTTTCGGCTCGCAGTAGGTGCCCGGACGGATACCTTCAACGCCACAGGCTTTACCAACCATCTTCTGCGCCAGAGTGTAACCCTTGCCAGTGTCGGCAGGTTGCTCAGGCTTGCGGAACAGCTCGGAAGGCGCCAGGCCCAGGGCTTCACGTGCTTTGCCGGTCAGGCCGCGACCGATGATCAGATTGATACGACCGCCAGCCTGAACTTCGTCCAGCAGTACGTCGGACTTCAGTTGGAATTCAGACAGGACTTTGCCGTCTTCGGCCAGGATCTTGCCGTCGTAAGGGCGGATCTCGATAACGTCGCCCATGCCCAGTTCGTCAACGGGGGCTTCGAATACCAGTGCGCCGGCATCTTCCATGGTGTTGTAGAAGATCGGGGCAACTTTACCGCCGATACAAATACCGCCACCTTTCTTATTGGGCACGCCGGGCATTTCTTCACCGAAGTACCACAGCACGGAGTTGGTGGCGGACTTACGGGAAGAACCAGTACCTACTACGTCACCAACGAAAGCAACGGGCAGGCCCTTGGCTTTAACTTCTTCGATCTGCTTTAGGGGACCGGTAACGCCTGCTTCTTCTGGCTCCAGACCGTCGCGCTTCATTTTGTACATGGCCAGCGCGTGCAGGGGAATGTCCGGACGGGACCAGGCATCCGGTGCCGGAGACAGGTCGTCGGTGTTGGTTTCGCCAGTTACCTTGAATACGGCAACTTTGATGCTCTCGGGTACTTTGTTGCGCTTGGTGAACCACTCGGCGTCTGCCCAGGATTGCATTACCGCTTTGGCGAATTCGTTGCCGGCTTTGGCTTTCTCTTCCACATCGTGGAAGGCGTCAAACATCAGCAGGGTGCCTTTCAGCTGCTCGGCAGCCAGTTCGGCCAGATCTTTGTCGTCCAGCAGCTCGACCAGGGTGGAGATGTTGTAACCGCCCAGCATTTGGCCCAGCAGTTCTACAGCGTGTTTGCGATCGATCAGCGGGGATTCTGCTTCACCTTTGATAATGGCGGACAGGAAACCTGCTTTAACATAAGCGGCTTCGTCAACGCCCGGCGGAACGCGTTGGGTGAGCAGGTCAACCAGTTCCTGTTCTTCGCCTTTTGGCGGATTTTTCAGCAATTCAACCAGGCCGGCGACTTGCTCGGCGTCCAATGGCTTTGGCGGAATGCCTTGTTCGGCGCGCTCGGCGACGTGTTTGCGATAGGCTTCAAGCACTGATAAGTCCCTCTTGGTGTGTGGGGTGGCACCTACAGCGGGCGGAATTCCCGGTCTATTAACTGTCAGCCGGGATTTTTTTTTCGAGGCCGCTGATGGCGGGGGGCGAATACTACAGGAAAGCCCTACAGCTGTTAAGTTTATCGAAAAATCAATAATTTAAGTGAATTATGACTATTTGCTAGGTGAATTTTAGTGGTTTGGCAGCTGGTACTTCCCCCCTTTTCTTGGCGGCGGAAACAAAATAGGCTACGCGCAATTTGAAGGCCGCGCGGGCGGCATAAATAGGTTGGTCGGATAGTTAATGTATAAGAAGGTTCGCACGCCCTGTATCGGTGTTTGCTCCACGGGAATTGGCGATGATGTTTGCCGTGGCTGCAAGCGCTTTGCACACGAGGTTATTGATTGGAATGCCTATAGTGAAGAACAGCGCCGAGTAATTGCCGAGCGCCGAGAAGGGTATTTGGTGAACGCAGTACGCAGCCAGTTGGAGATCGTGGATCGCGAGCTGCTATTGGAGCAGCTTCATCACCAGCGGGTCCGTTTTGATGAGAGTCAAAATCCATACTGCTGGGTGTTCGAACTATTGAGGGCAGGGGCCAGCCAGATATCGGACCTCAAGGCTTTTGGGTTGCAACTCACCGCACAGGCTCGCGGCGTCCCACTGGTGGAAATTCGCCGCCTTATCGATGAGGATTTTTACGCACTGTCTGTCGCCTATTACCAGCGCTATGTGGCGCCTGGTATTACCTAAGAAGGTTCAAAAATTTGATGGCAGCCCCATTTGGGGCTTGGGTTTAGCGCTGCTGGCGCAAAAATACTCTGAGCGCCGGTAGAAAGGGTTCACTGGCGATTGCCAGATCCCGCCGCTGGCGCCGTCGACTCAAGCTCGGTTGGTGGTCAACTCGGGTGAATTCAGGCAGCTGCCCGGCTTCGTTGGCCTCTACCAGAATCGGCATGGAGGAATAGCCGACCTGATGATATTCCTCTTCCTCACCTGGCTCGTGCCCATAGAAGATTTCCGCTACTTGGAGATTGGGGCGACTTTGCACTTGCACCTGGCGTAAATCCTCCTGCTGGCTTTTGTGTAGCCCGGCGAGTAGCTGGCGCTGATATTGGATACCGGGATCGGACCCTTGAGGGTCCAGCTGCACCAACTTCTTTTCACACCATTTCACCGTGACCTTGCGGATGGATTTACGCGCCTTGATCCATGAAAGAGTGATGGCATCGGGCCGCTTCGGGCACATCAGCACCAGGCGGTAGCACTGGCGTAGATGCGCGCGGGGGTATCCAGCATCCGCAAGGGTTTCCCGCACAGTGCGATCCTGTTCGGCCACTGGCCGCTCCGCTAGGGCGCTGCGAAGTTCGGCGATAGCCTTGGCGAAGATCTCTTTATGGGTGTTCAGTTGTTGAGCAAACTCAAGGGTTTTGGTTGGCACCGCCAACAAACCCGGTACCTGTAAAGTAGCGCGGGCATCTCCTCCGGCGCTAATGGGCTCCAGATAGTCGAGTTGCGAGTAGAGAGCGCCTGACAGTGAATAGGGGCGTTCAAAGCTCTGATTGAGACTGAGTGCGGCATCCTGTGCGAAAGGGGGCTGAAGTAGATAGTGCTGCCAGGGTTTCTCGGCATTTTGCAGCAACTCCAGGGATTCTCTCAGGGCTTGGGCGGCGCCATGGATATTTTCTAATAGCGGCGGGATAGCTTTTGCCTGGGTTCTGTAGTCATTCATCAGATATGCCGGATAAAAAGTGACTTTTATATTAATGCACTTAATAAATCGTTATCAAGTTGAGTGTATTTATCACTAGGGACCTTCCTGGATAATTGCAGCCCCGGTTTGTCAGTCGGGGGAGTAGTGCCCGCTGGTGGTTTAAAAGCGGGCGTTTGTGGCTTGGGGCCGCTATAATCCCGCGCCAAGTTATTTTGCTCCGGTTAAGTTTGTTCGTCCTATGAATGCTCAAGTCCCAGATCTGTCCGCTATCAATGAATTCCTGCTGTGTCCCACGCCCGATGCCTGGGTGGAGGCTGCATTGAAGGAGCCGGAAATGATGCTGATCGATCATGCCAACTGCGAGAAAAAAGCGGCGGGTACTGCCCTGAACCTGATGTTTCGCTATCTGAATGACTTTGAGCTGCTGAACAAAATGTCGCGTCTGGCTCGCGAAGAGCTGCGCCACTTTGAGCAGGTGCTGGCGATTATGGAGAAGCGCGGCATCGCCTATCCCCACGTTAGTGCCTCCCGCTACGCAGCCGGTCTTCGTGCCGAAGTGCGCAGCGCAGAGCCGGGGCGTTTGATTGATACGCTGATTTGTGGCGCTATTATCGAGGCGCGTTCCTGCGAGCGCTTTGCACGGATTGCGCCTCAGTTAGATGATGAGTTGCAGAAGTTTTATCTCTCCCTGCTTAAATCTGAGGCGCGTCACTTCCGCGATTACCTGCACCTTGCCCAGAAGGCTTCCGATGAAGATATTCAACCTAGGGTTCAGGTGCTGCTAGAGAAAGAAAAGGAATTAGTAGAAGGCAGTGATGGACAGTTCCGCTTTCACAGTGGTGTGCCGGAGAGTGCCGGGCAGTAATTCTCGCTTGGCCTGCTAAGGTGGGTCAGATTTACAGGAAGCTTTTGCATTGACGTTTATTGGCTCCAAGCTTCCTGATTCTTTAGTGAAAATACCAGAATACTCGCTGCCTAAGCCCACTGAATTGGGTCATACCGGCAGTAGCTCTAATCGTTGGCTGTGGCATTATCGTAGGACTGCTTGGTAGTTCTGCTGTCTTTACCCGATTCTACGTTTGTGCTCTAAAAATCAGCACAGGTCTCTTTGGGATCTCGCCGGTACAAGTCGATATCGACTGATCAAACGCTATAAGTAAGCTGGGTGAGCGGTAGTAAACTAATACTAATGGGTATTTGTAAGCTGTACTATCGTAAGCTCGCTAGAAGATCAAACTCGTACACTAGGGGCTGTTCATCAATACCCTGTTGGCCACAATCTTGAAAAAGGTATGTACTGCACAGTGATTTCTACTGACCATCCTTCCGTAAAAATTATAATTTAAAGCCAATGTGTGGAAGTACAGTTTTTGAGTACCGCCTTTTGAAGGTTTAAGTGCCGTTTCTTAATTAACTTTTATTTTCAATCAGTTATTCTGTAATCAGAGAGCATAAGTGGTTTATGGGCATCTTTGTCTGAGTGATTTAAGGAAGACGAAAGTGGCTCGTTGGATGCTTTTTTGTAGTGCATTAAGGGCTAATGAAACTGCTTAAAGACATATTAAGAGAGGGATACTAGGCAACGGGCTAATTTCAGGAAGTTTTTAGGCTACCTGAGAAATGCACCAAAACGGGAAAGCCTGGGGCGGTAAACATATTGGTGTTACTGCAGGGGCCGCATTCGACGATCTTGGAGCACTGAAGATTGAGGAGCGTAATGATCAGTCAGGATGATTGTTATGGTGAGTTTGTACCAGGTAGCCCGGTATCTCTTCCCTCCTCCCCCAGAAAATGTAAGTAATGGAAAAACTATCTTTCATTTCCAAGAAATATACAGATGCTGAGAGAAGCACAGAGGCAAGGCTGTCCCGTGCTTTACTCAATAATTTTGCACAAGATCTCATAAAGCAAAACGGTATTCACAGTGGGGTTGATCACTTAGACGCCGTAGTATTTTAGTTTGCAGAAAATATAAAGATCTTGGGGCGCTCTTCAGTAGATATGACCATGATTTACATTTATCCTTGGCGAGAAGGTTGTATCAATAAAACCATTAAAGAATCCTGTTAGGGTGTAAGGCTATTTGGCCTTCCTCGAGAAGGACTGAAAAAAGACATGGCAAGCTTCCAACTTTACTCTGGCGAAAAAGGTTATATTTTGCCGTTTGAACATCAACATAGCTAACTCTGAATCAGTATTGATGCTCAAGATGATCTTTTGTGTGACCAATGATGTTGCTAGGAGCAAGATATTTCAAAGCTGTAATTGTTTATTGGCTCCTGAGGATGTTAAAAAATATTTGCATGCAATGAAATGTAAAGGTTGATATTAAAGGGAGGCTGGGGAGATGGTGTTATTTGGGACTGGTGTTTGACGAAGTATCTGGTTATGGATAGCCAACTATTGGATTTTTTAAACACAATTCTACCATGTTGGCAGGTGGTGGTCCTCTGCTTTTAGACGTGGCAGAAAAGTACTGGGCGCGTCTCCCAGTGATAACACTGAACCTTTTGGAGGTGTTGATGCCTTTTAGGTTCCGGGGGGGGATTGAATATGATGCGGAAGATATTGGCAACCGCAAGTTCAATCTTGCTGGCTACTTTGTTCCGTCAGGGAGTAATCCCCAGGCTGATCTCGCAGGTATTTTTTCGTTCATGGAAGCTAATAAGGTTTCATATGAGAATTTTAAGTTTAATCTAATAGGTTTGAAGGCTGTTCAAATATCCATTAATGTGGATATTCCAAAAATAGGGAGATTTTTGGAGGATGGAAAGAAGGAAAGAAGGAAAACTTGATCAATTAGGAGGAATGTTAATGAAAGTTATATATAAATTGTTTTTTATGGTCTTAACTATCAGCGTATGTTTTGCTGGCTCAATACATGAGGATGTGATGCACACTCAAGTATCTGAAGAAGGGAAAACCATTTCAGCAGATATGTTAATGGCTGGAAGTGATGTGTCTGGTGGAGTGACGGATAGTGTTGGTTATATTCTTGGGGCAATAATTAAAATTCTACTAGGGGAAGCTTAAGATTTAGCCCAGCGGACTTTGGGTGAAATGATGGGTCAATGTTTCGCTGGGCTTCAAAATTCTGTGCCACCCGCATAATTCCATAAGATGATCGATTTATCTGGAAGTTAGCTGCGGTAGTATTAGGCTGTAATTTTAAACCGGATGCGTTGGGTTTTCTGAGATTTTTAAGCTTGGTGGCGGATAGTGTCCCCATTTGTGCTTAGGGTGTTCTTTTAGTGAATATCGAAAAGTTGCTCTCAATGTGTCTCATTTTGGTGTTTAAAATTTACCTCTATTTGAGGTTTCTAGGTTCTTTTCTCTTATCCTGAATCAAGCTTTTTCAATAGCCGAATAAACTCTTCGAGCTCTTTGCTACTGGTGGAATCCACAGAAAATTTATTGTGGAAAAATATGGTGAGTTTTACTTTGGGGGAGTTGATAAAAACCGTATAGCCGTCAAAGTCAGTGCTGACTGCCAGCCCCTGGTAATGCCATTCGTTACCTTCCTTGCGCCCCTCCTTTGTCGCCCTATCAAACACCCGCAGCGCTTGTTTGACGTCAATCTTCTGTTCGGCATCCATTGCTGCTTGCTCCTGCCGCTAAGCTTGTTGTTTGAGACGAAACTGTCTTTGACTTGGAAGCTTAGACGACATGGACACTGACATCCATCACTACCCACCAGTAGATACGCGGCTGTTTGACTGGCTGGCTTACCTTGGTTTGATTCCATTTGTCGCAGGAATCATTATGCAGTGGTTAGGGTTTTCCCTTTGGGGAGTGACTCCGCGCCTGCTGTTCACCGCCTATAGCGCGGTGATTCTGAGTTTTCTTTGCGGTGTTTGGTGGGGCGCTGCACTCAATCAAGTGGGGCATCCGCACAGGATGATTTTAGCGCTACTGAGTAACCTGGTGACATTGGTGGGGTGGGTGGCGCTGCTGATGTTTCGCACCACTTGGGCATTACCGGTATTACTAATTGCTTTCGGTTTTGTGGTCTGGGCCGAGGCCCGGTTGAACCCCAATCTGCCCGGGAGGGATCAGTATTTCCGCACCCGCAGCATCGTGACCTACCTGGTGATGGCCTGCCATCTTCTAATGATTCTGCTGCTCCTTTGAAATGCCTGGCGCAAACTAAACTGTTACCAGCGAAGTTATTTTGGGGTAGCTCTTATGCAACCTGTTTCCTCTGAGTTGCTCGACCAGTTGTTCAACAAAGCCCGAACATATAGTCATTGGCAGGATAAGCCGGTTTCAGAAGTGGTTTTGAAACAGCTTTACGACCTAGTCAAATTCGGACCCACCAGTGCTAATTGTTGCCCTATGCGATTGGTGTTTGTTGTAAGTACGGAGGCTAAGGAGCGGCTCAAGCCAGCGCTTAATGAGGGAAATATTGAAAAAACTATGCGGGCTCCAGTGACTGCCATTGTTGCTTACGATATGCACTTTTATGAACACCTTCCGAGGCTCTACCCCCAGACTCCTGCGCGGGAATGGTTTGCCGATAGCCCCGAATACGCCGAGGTTACCGCATTTCGCAATGGTTCCTTGCAAGGAGGCTACTTTATTTTAGCTGCGAGGGCCCTGGGGCTCGATTGCGGCCCAATGTCGGGGTTTGATAACGCATTAGTTGATGAGGAATTCTTTAGTGACAAATGCTCAGCACCGGCTTTTCTGCCGGAGCACTTCCCCGATTGTCATATTAAGTCCAATTTCTTGTGCAATCTTGGCTATGGCGAAACTGACAAATTATATCCGCGCAACCCTCGGTTGGATTTCGATGAAGTATGCAGAACTCTGTAAATTGTTGCGTTTAACATAATTCGTATTTGTTAATGCGGGTTAATGGCAGTGGATTAAGAATTAGGTGTGCTTAAGTGGTTCTTAAACGATCTCAGCGGTTGATGGATTCGGAAGAACATTTTTTACCAAGGCAGGAAGGTGCGCTTTATGAGTTGTTTGGCCGGGACATTAGCAGAGCTGTGATAGAACGATTTTTGTCGATGCAAGATGCAGAATACTTCCGCTGTGTCGGTTCGGGAAATTCCGGTATCTATGCCGCAGATCAACTACTGATTGATTGCTACGCAAAAAAAATTAACGAACAGGCAATCCTCGATGAAAAATTGTTGTTTAGTCGAGAAGAGTTGGAGCCGATTATTCAGGCTTATAGAGCGGAAAAACTCTATATGAACCTCGAAATGGAAGGCACAGCGCTGCCACACGATGTGATTACCACTGAGGAATTTGTCTTACATCTCCAGGCAACCATTCTTAAGGCGTTAGAGAAAAAGCGGGATGCTGATGATTTTGTCGTGGTTATCCCAACCACCAGCTACAAGGGAGAACTTATTCCCAAGGCCATTTGCAGTAAAGCCAAGTTGAATGATGAGACCTTTGAGCGTCAGTTTCAGTTGGGGCTTGTTCGCAATCAGCACTTACAATATGTCCTAAGTAAATCTTACTTGTGGACTCTGGCACATGCCTGGCCCTTTATTACGGGTTCGGAAGTGGGGGAGGGGCTGTTTAAAGGGGTGGTATTTCGGCAGTTTGATCTAGGTTTTGGCACCATAGCCTCGGATCTCGATAGTGATACCAACGTCTTTGTGATTACAGATGCGAGTTGCACAGGCGGCGAGGCAGAGCATATTCGCAGTCGTCTGTTGAGAATGGACCGGCATGAGCGTTCGGCAATTATTATTCCATTGTGTAAGAAAGAAGCGATACAACGTTTGGATAAAAGCGCGGAGGGTAATGCTGAAATTGTGTCCGGCGTTATCCTCGATGACTTCAAGCGGCAGTGGAAAGATGTTGGTCATCGAGCGAGCTATAAGACCCTCAGGGGACCAGAAAAGTAAGGGGCCAGGTATGAGTCCCTAGAGTGCCGGTTTGGACACCATCAGATAGACAATGGCAACGGTAATGGGAAATGCAATAGCCCCGAGCAGGCACCAAGCCATCATTAGCTTGCGCATTTTGTCTATATTACCGTCTTCTTTGGCATGTTTACGCAGCTGGTACTGAAGGTAAACAACCGGCAGCCACAACAAGAACACGGTTGCGCTGAGCCCGGCGGCTAATTGCAGCCAGGCTTGTAGCATCCAGCTTGGATTAATCAGTAGCATACCCACCGCACTACCGAATAGACCAATTACCGCCGATCCGGTAAATATCCAGTCTGCCTGTACCGTTTCCCGGCTAACCCACTGCATAACTTGGGCATTTCCGGACAGCCAGCCCCTCAGGGTGTACCAAGCGATGCCGGTCCCTGTGCCGAGTACGATTATGGCGCAGAGGATATGCAGTGTTTTCAGTATCAGATAGTAATTCACAGCGCTGCCGGCCAGACTAAAGTTGGAGATAAATTAGTGGCTGCGGTCGTTAATTTCAATGCCAATTATCGCTGCCTTGATATCTGCTAGCTCGAGCTAGTAGGACGATAAACGATATGGGGGAGAAAAGTGATCTTCCGACCGGAGAAAATTATCAGTGGTGGTCAGACGGGGGCGGATACCGGTGGCCTGCTGGCGGGGCAGCGCCTGGGAATTGCCACCGGTGGCACAGCACCGCAGGGTTACTGGACTGAGATCGGTGATCGGCCGGATTTTCTGAAAGGGCTTGGGCTGGTTGAAAACACGTCCCCGGATCTGGAAGAGCGTACTCGTAAGAATATCCGCAACTCTGATGCCACTGTTATCTTCACAACCAATCCCAGTAGTGATGGCACCCTGTTTACTATTGAGTTCTGCCAGGCATCGGGGAAACCACACTTAGTAGTCAATCCGACTGATGCCGATCGAGTACAACTGGTGCGTGACTTTATCCTCAAGAATCGTCCGCAGACGCTCAATGTGGCGGGTAACCGTGAATCCAACTCCCAAGGGATTACTGAAATTACCGCGGAAACCATCGAGAGGGCGCTAACCCGCTGAGTCTAGGTTTCAATGTGCCTCTCAAGATGATGACCCGAGGGGTTGGGTGCGCGCAAGCGCAATTCCAAGTCCGGGTATTGCCCTACGGAAAACCAGAAGAACAGACACAGGGCAGCAATTGTGGCAAAGAGAGTGAAGTAGTGAACCCAGGCTGGTTCTGGCCCACCGGGTAGAAAGTGCTTTTCTTCAACGCTGCGACGGCGATTTAAAATTAGCGCATAAAAAATGACTGTCGCAATCACAAAGATCAGGGACCAGCGGGTTTGTTGCCCGTCAGATCCCACCAGGGCCACAAGGCAGTACACCGCTGCAATCAGCAAAATCACAGTAAACAGTCCGTACTGCTGAGGCGGCATTTTGCCGTAGGCCAAAACCCGCAAAGCTACCGCTGAATAGATATAGGGCATCAGTGTCATAATCACAGCGACAGAGGCAATTTTGCCAAACTGCTGGCTGGCCGTTGGCGATATGGTGGTAAGTATCAATACAGACATCAGCACGGCCACCAGGGTTAATCCGCCGGTAGGCACGCCTTTGTTATTGGTGCGGGCAAATAGTGCTGCAAACAGGCCATCATCTGCCGCCGCCTTGGCAGACTGCCCCACCAACAGTATCCAGCCGGCCAATGAACCGATACAGCCAATAGCGGCGCACAGGGCTACGACATTGGCCGCAGTATTTCCCAGTGCCAGGCGAGCAGCATCGGCAAAGGGAGCGGAGGAGCTGATTAATTCCTGGTTCGGCAGCATCCCCATAATGACCGATGAGCTGAGTACATAGGCAATAGAAGCCAGGATAACTCCCCCAACCGTTGCGATTGGGACGTTCTTGGTGGGGTCTTTTACCACTGCGGCGGATACAGAGGCGGTTTCCACCCCAATAAAGGCCCAGAGCGTGAAGGTCAGGCTGGCCATAATGGCACTGGGGTCGCTTTTGCCTGAGACATTCCAGCTGCTGGTAAAGTTTTGCTGGTCGAACCAGAACCAGCCAAAAATAGCGGTGCCGAGGATTGGAAGTAAAACCAGGCCGGTGGTGAGGGATTGGATGCGACCGACGGTGCGCGGGCCCAGTACATTGGCGTAAGTCAGCAGCCAGACCATGGCAACCTGAGCCATGGCAAAAGTCAGTGGGTCTTTTAACGGTGGAAAAAAATGGGTCAGATAGCCCAGGCCCGCAGTAATCAGCGCAACATTACCGATAACATTGGCCAGCCAGTAAACCAGATTGGTTTGGTAGCCAATGTAATCGCCAAAAGCGCGGCGGGCATAGGCATAGGGGCCGCCGGCTGCGGGATAGATAGCGGCGAGCTTGGCAAATACCAGGGCCAGGGAGATAGCGCCGACGATGGTTATCAACCAACCAATCAGGGAAATACTGCCGACTGCGGCGAGATTGGCGGGGAGCATAAAAACCCCGGAGCCCATCATATTGCCTGCAACCATCAGGGTTGCGGGGACCAGGCCTATTTTATGCTCCTCTTTGATAGGTGAGCCTATGGCGAGTCTCCCCGCAGGGCGTAAATATGATAGTGGCCGTCCCGCACCTCTACTCCGTGGTTATCGTGGGTAAAGCCTGGAAATTTCTGGTCGAAGGCTTCCAGAGTTCTCAAGTAAATCAATGCCGGACTGTCTTCATCGCCAAAATTTTCTCCGGGCATTAACAGAGGAATACCTGGAGGGTAGGGTACAACGCCGGTGGCTGCGGTACGTCCCGGTAACTTGCTTAGCGGAAGCATTTCCACATCGCCGCGAACCAGGGTTTCATAAGCTTGTACCGGACTGCAGTCAGCTCTAGGTAAGGCTGAAAACCCTGCAGACATTTGCACTGTGGTCTGTAATTTTTTCATGGAAGCAAACATATTGTCTGCAAGGTCGCGCAGCCCGATATTGCGATAGGCTGGGGACTTTTTTAAAAGGTTTGGCAGGCATTCACTCAAGGGCCGGTTGGCATCGAAGTCGCGCTTAAAGGCCAGTAAAGCATTGATGAGAGTGCCCCACTTACCCTTGGTAATACCGATAGAAAACAGGAACAAAATCGTAAAATCGGTAGTTTTCTCCACGATAATGCCGAGATTGTCCAGGTATTTACTGACGATGTTGGCAGGTATTCCAGATGCAGACAGTTTGCCATCAGGGTTTATCCCTGGGGTGGTAATCGATACTTTAATCGGGTCCAACATGCAGTAATCTGGCTCAATATCACCAAATCCATGCCATGACTCGCCGGGGTCTAATAACCAGCAGCTGGGCTCATGACACAGGAGCTCTGCTGGGGCGCTGTGAAAGGCGTAGTTGTGCCCGTTACTGGGGTCGGTGACATGCTCAGGCTGCCAACCTCCGAAGAACCACTCTTCTTTATCGCGATACTCCTGTTGCAAACGGGACAATACTTGTCGGAACGCTATGGCCTCAGCAATTGACTCCTCTGTTAATGCTTTTCCACCCGGCCCATCCATCATTGCTGCGCTCACATCATTGGAGGCCATGATGGAGTAAAGTGGGGAGGTTGAGGCATGCATCATAAAGGCTTCATTAAAGCGCCCATGCTCAATGGGTTTACGCCCATCGCGAATGTGAATCATCGATGCCTGGGACAATGCGGCGAGTAATTTATGTGTTGACTGAGTGGCAAATTTGCTCGGGCCATTTTTCGCGTCGGCTTCGCCCAAATCATACATTGCGAAGCGATCCCGATAGATAGGATTAAATCGAGCGTATGAGTACCAGGCTTCGTCAAAGTGCAGGCGATCAATGGACTCGCCGAGAAGTTCTTCCACTCTGCGCACGTTGTAACAGAGACCGTCGTAGGTGGAATTAGTAATGACTGCGTGAACGGCACGGGAGTTTTTGGCGTGCTTGGACAAAGGGTTTTGCCGAATAGCATTGGCAACAGAGCTGGCCGTCAACTGTTGGGGAGGGACAGGGCCTATGAGGCCGTAGTTGTTGCGTAGGGGAATCAGGTAGGTTGGAACTGCACCTGACATGGTGATCGCGTGTTCGACGGATTTATGGCAGTTTCGATCGCACAGAGCCAATTGCCCCCGGGTAACCGATGCCATCAATATCACTCTATTCGATGTCGAAGAGCCATTGGTTACATAGTAAGTGCGATCCGCACCAAATACTTTTGCTGCATATTTCTCTCCCTTGGCAATGGGGCCCGAGTGATCCAAAAGCGATCCCAACTCTGTTACAGAAACAGAGAGGTCCGAGCGCAACATATTTTCCCCAAAGAAATCGTAAAAAGCGCGACCCGCAGGGGATTTGAGAAAAGCTGTTCCCCCAGTGTGGCCGGGTGTATGCCATGAATATTCATGGACCCGGGCAAAGTGGGTCAGGGCGCGAAACATGGGGGGAAGAATGGCGTGGCGGTATCTTTCAATCGCACTCTGGATGCGACCGCCGATAAAGGTCGGGGTATCTTCTAGCATCCAGATAAAATCGTTGGCTAATTCCAGGGCCCGTCGCGGCATGGTGCTGACAGTCTGCTGATCTGCCAGAAGGAATACCGGCATTTGGGGATTGCGGGCGCGAAGTTCTTCCAATACAACCAGGGCGGGGCATTTCGCTTCACCGGGCAGGGTCCAATTAATCAGCAGGCATTGGATCGCGGTGTTAGTACTCAGTATGGCGCAGGCATCACTACCACTGGTGGTTGTTATTACGTCAATTTTTCGCTCTGATAACTCTGCCTGTAGCCTCATGGCGGCGCGGCCGGGAGCGCTGTTGTCGTCGACTTCACTGCTGGCGATCAGGGCCAGCATGCTGTTATGGCGTTGCTGTCCGAAATGATGCATGAGTGCCGCACAAACCTTTTGTTGTGGCCTGCTAAAAAGTCTCAGCGCAGGAAATTGTCTCGCAAAAGATCTACCACCTCATCGGCGCGGCCGTTGAGTATTGCCTTAAGTCCGAACAGTGCGGTGGAGGTGACTTGCTGCGCTGTAACTTCCGGCGGCATCACCAGCTCCACGCGGTTCGTCGGTACGCTGAGTAGTGCCGGCCCGTCAGTGGCGAGCCAGCGCTTCATACTTTCCTCAAGCTGATCCGCACTCTCGATACTGGCACCACTGATGCCACAAGCTTCGGCAACGCGGCCGAAGTCCGGGTTATGTAAGTCGGTATAGCTGTCGAGAAGCCCCTCAATGCGCTGCTCCATCTCTACGAAGCCGAGGGAGTTATTGTTAAATACCAGGACTTTTAATGGGATTTTTTCTTGCACCAGTGTCAACAGGTCTCCCATTAACATGGTCATACCACCGTCGCCGCACATAGCGATGACCTGGCGCCCGGGATAGGCTTTGGCCATGCCCAGGGCTTGGGGGTAGGCGTTGGCCATGGTGCCGTGGGAAAGGCTGGTGAGAAATGAGCGCTTGCCGTTGGCAGTGAGGTCGCGGAGCATCCAAACCATACAGGCGCCGCCATCGGCGGTGAATACGGCATCCTCATCGGCCAGCTTGTTGAGCGTCTGGGCGACAAATTGAGGGTGGATCAGGCTGGGGTCTTTCTCTTTGCCGCGGCTCTTCATCTCTTCCCGATCTTTTTTGTATCGTTCGAGAAGGTCATCGAGGAAGGTGCTATCGGTGCGGGCCTTTAATCGGGGCAAGAGGGCTTCAATGGTGGGCCCCACATGCCCTACCAGGCCCATATCCACAGGAGCGCGTCGCCCCAGGTGCGGCGCTTCCGCATCAATTTGAATAATGGTGGCTTTTTTCGGGTAGAACTGGGTGTAGGCAAAATCGGTACCCAGACACAGTAACAGGTCACAAGTCTCCATGGCCCGGTAGCCCGCGGGATTGCCGAGAATCCCGGTCATGCCCACATGGCAGGGGTTGTCGTATTCGAGAAACTCTTTCGACTTGGTGGTGTGGGCGATAGGAGCGGCCAGGTGCTGTCCCAGTTTTACTACTTCATCGTGAGCGTGACGGCAGCCGATACCGCCGTAAATAGTGATATTTTTTGCGGCGTTGATTTTCTTTGCCAGGGCGTCGAGCTCAGAGTCAGACGGACGCGCTAGCCATTCAGGGCGATGTACCGACCAGGGCAGACTGTCTTTGGTCTTCTCCTTGAACAAGTCGCCGCTAATTTGCACCACCGCGACACCACCGCGAGTAAGCGCAGTTTGTGCCGCCTGCACAATCATTCGACGGGCTTGCTCCGGGTGGGTCATGGTTTCACAGAAGACCGAACACTGTTCGTAGAGTTTTTGCTGGTCCACTTCCTGTGGATAGCCGAACCCCTGTTCCGCACGGTCGATGCGGGATGCAATCAGTACCACCGGGGCGCCATTGCGATGGCTTTCAAAAATGCCGTTGATAAAGTGCAGGCTGCCGGGTCCGGCAGTCCCGGCGCAGACACTCAGCTCACCGGTAAGGTAAGACTCCCCCCCAGCGGCGAAAGCGCCCACTTCCTCATGACGCACATGTATCCACTCCAAGTCGGAAGTGCGTACCGCTGATGTAAAGTGATTGATGGTATCGCCGACAATGCCGTAGCACCGTTTGGCGCCGGCCTTGACCAGTGTATCGACAATAATCTCTGAAACGGTTTGCATAGCAATCTCCACAGATTGGGTGGGGCTAGCGGTTAATAGCGCGGCGGATCGACGCGTACTTGCCCTCTTCGAGCTTGATCGCAGGCTGAAAACTGTCTGCCTGTGCGGCCAGCCACCAGTGCCAGTAGGGCGTATCTTCTGGTGCGTCGATCAGCGAGTTGGTGTCAAGAAAATGCCAGATACGATCTATCGGCCTGGATTCTGCGCCATTAATTCGGTGAATCATGTGATAGGGTTTTAGGTCTCGGGGGTCGGTAAGCCCCGCGCCGGCCACAATATCCTCCAATGCTTCGAGGGTTTTTGCCTGGAAGGCCGCCGCTCGCTTGCTTTGCACATCCACCACTAGCCCACGCTGACGCCGAGGATCTTGGGTGGTAACGCCAGTTGGGCAGGTATCCGTGTGGCAGCGTTGGGATTGAATACAGCCTACGGAAAGCATGAAGGCCCGCGCCGCATTGCACCAGTCGGCGCCGATGGCCAAGCATTGCGCTAGTCCGGATGCGGAATAAACCTTGCCGCTGGCAGCCAGCTTCACCTTATCTTTCAGGCCCGCCCCCACCAGGGCATTGCGTACGATAATCAACCCTTCCAGCAGCGGCATACCCACGTGGTTGGAAAGCTCCAGCGGCGCTGCACCGGTACCGCCTTCGGCGCCGTCTACAACAATAAAGTCCACCAGTTTCCCGGTTTCGTGCATGGCCTTCATTATGGCCATCACCTCGTAGATATGCCCTACACAGAGTTTTATGCCTACCGGTTTGCCGCCGGACAGTTCACGCATTTGTTCGGCAAATTCCAGCATTTCAATGGGGGTGGAGAACATGGAGTGCGCGCGGGGGGATACGCAGTCCTGGCCGGGCGTAACCTTCCGGGTGGAGGCGATCTCCTGAGTTACTTTGGTGCCAGGTAATACTCCACCGTGCCCGGGTTTCGCTCCTTGGCTCAATTTAATTTCCGTCATTTTAACCTGGTCGTTACAGGCCTCGCGGAATAGATCCGGGTTAAAGCTGCCGTCATCGTTGCGCGCACCGAAATAACCGGTACCCAATTCCCACACTAGATCGCCGCCATGTTTGCGGTGATAGGGGCTGATACCCCCCTCACCGGTATCGTGATAGAAGCCGCCAATTGAGGCTCCTTTATTCAAAGCTTCTATTGCGGCGGCGGACAGAGCGCCAAAGCTCATGGCCGAGATATTTAACAGGGCGGCGGAGTAGGGCTGTTTGCAGCGGCCCGTGCCCACTTCAGTACGGCAGGAGGTGTCTGCATGTTTTTCGGGCTTCACCGAGTGAGTGAGCCAGGTATATTCCTCACTCTGCACATCTTTTTCAGTGCCGAACGGATGCATATCAGAAAAACCTTCGGAGCGGGCATACACAAGCCTTCGGGCTTCAATGCTGTAAGGGCGTCCTTCCTCATCACCCTCTACCATATAGGCGCGGAAATAGGGACGCAGGTTCAGGAATATCCAGCGAATGCGGCCGGCAACCGGGAAGTTCCGCGTAATGCTCCAATGGGGTTGGAGCATATCGTAGATTCCCAGTAGTACCAGTGAAACGCTAATCAGTAGAGCCACCAGCCACCAGGCGCTGTTTGTAAACGTGAGCACCAAGAAGAATGGGGTCAGGATAAGAGCGGTAATGGGAATAATCGCGCGCTTTATACCATTCCGGCCGGAATAGGCGCACCAGGGGTTGGAGCTACTCATAAAATCAGGTTCAGCATCGTTACATAAAGTTCCGATACTGAACCTAGATCATTTGTAAGGGTTCTGCCTTGATAAGGTCAACTAAAGGGCTTTTTCCCCTAACTTGCCGCTAATGCAGGCAGTGAATTTTGCTTTGCAGGTAAAAACTCGATGGCAGTGACGATAGAGTAATCCTTTAGTTCATCCAGAATTTCATCCAGCTTTAATAGTTGCCAGCAGGCGCGCGCGCCACTGTCTGAAATTTCACCGCGAAGGAATTTTCTCGCCAAGGCCACTGCGGGTGCTGCAGGAATCCAGACACCATCGCCATCCATTCCAAGTATTTGCCACTGCCTACCAGCTGTCCTACCGTCAGCATCTTCACCCAGTGCGCGGACAATCATGCCGCCGTGAGAGCTGCCACCAGGCCAGCGGGCACTTAATTTATGGGCAATTTGTGCGATGCGGGAACTTGTGGCGGGCAAATTTAGGCGCGAGAGTTGGGCGCACAAAGACAGGCCGGCCTGGAGAATCAGGGGCTCTGTCCCCGTGGAAAATAGTGCTGTGTTTAAATTTAGCAAGTATCTTGGGCACAATTCCAGGTCGGGCACCTCAAAATCGCACAGCCAGCGTTTTCCTACTGGGTGGGCAAGAGTTACCGAGCGCAGATGATTGCCGGCAAATGATTCTCTCCAGCGCCCATCCCGCAATTGGGGGAAGCTCTCCCCCAGCGCTTCAAAGCCAGAGCGCACGGTGGCGAGGCCGCGCTCTACCTTGTGTGCCGGAGCAATTGCCGCCTGCACGGAGCGAATGACCGGTAGCTCTTTCTGGATCTCAGCTATGGCTGCTGAACTGAGGCCGGGCAGGCTGCTGGCACCGGATACCATGGCGATACCGGCGGCCTCGGCGGCCGGGGAGAGACGGTGAAAATCACATACAAAGCGGCGTGCATCTGAAATATCGATGTAGGGTGTGCGGGCTTCAATGCAGGCTTTGGCCACCCGGTAATCGGTTTCTCTCTGGTAGGGGCCAGCGCAGTGGATTAATAAATCCAGGTGCAAGGCTTTCAGTTGCGCAGCCAAGTTGATGGAGTCCCGCTCCAATCGTAACCCCTCGGCGAGGCCACCGAGTGATTGGGCGCAGCGGTCTGCCCGTGTCTTGTTATGGCCGGCAATAATCAGCTGGATATTGGGCTCAGAACTCAGCATTTGTGCAATACGTGCACCGAAATTGCCGTAGCCGCCGAGAATCAATACGCGTTTATTCAGGTTATTGATCACCTGGATGGAACTCCTGCCCCTTATAGTTTGTAGAGATCATGCATCGTGCCGGCGACTTAAATCAAGAGAATCTTGTCTGCGGCTTCAGCATACCGCCGTTGTCATTTCACTGTTTTGTATATTCTAAAAGTAACGTTCCCGATGATCTTGTGCAGTTTTATCAGATTCATTAGTGATCTTGTGTCGGGCAAATGATTTTTGGAGACCAGAATGGCCGGTTGGAGTTTATCGACTCAGGTCCCCCTATCGATCACTGAGCAGCGTATTTATGATTTGCATCACCGCAAGGATCTGGTCGACCTGATTACCCGCGCCATGGTTTTCAAAGGAAAATTCGATGTTGAACTGTTTAAGAAGTCCATTTCAGAGGTGGTAAATACCTATCCGATTTTTCGCTGTCGTTATAGCGGGGAACCGGCTGTTCGCTCCTTTGTAGATATTGAACTGGACTATATCGACATCCGCCACTTAAGTGATGCTCACTTCGAGAGCTTTTTGCGTCAATTTGGCAGCTCGCCAATGGATTTGACGCAGGACCAATTGTTGGGACTCAGTGTTCTTCGCAGTGGAGAAGATGAATACATTTTTTTGACCAAGTGTCACCACATCATTGCCGATGGGATTAGCTTGTCACTCCTCTGGTCTGAATCCTTGACGCACTATTTGGATAGTGCAAAGGGTAAGGATTATCAACCCAGGGTGGAAACTGCAGACTTTGCTGATTATGTGAATTATGAAAATACCTACTTGAGATCGCCGAGGGGGGATAAGGCGCGAAATCTTTGGCAGAAAAAGTTGGAATCCCAAAAAGATGAGATAGAGCAGTTGCCCCAATCGGAAGAGACTTCGGTTATTTGTAGTGAAGTAATCCAGCACATAGATGAGATTGAGCTGGAGCAGATAAAGGCATTGGCCAGCTCGGAGAATGTGAACCTCTTCGCTTATCTAGCAGCCGCATTTCAGCAAGTTTTATGTGATTTCATACCTCACTCTTTTTGGATGAATGGCAATTTATCCCTTCGGCTTAAGAGGGAGTATCGGGAAGTGTTTGGCCCCATGTGCCGGTATGTCAATTTGACGGTTCGTAGGGATGAGTCCTGGCAGGAGAAGCTCTCGCGCCTGTCTGCGGAGATAAAGTATGCCATGCGCACGGTTTATGCTGCTGATGCAATTGGGCCTCACGGCCTGATTGGCCACCACCTCGATGCATCCCATTGCTACTTGGTGACTTTCCTGCAAACAGAGGAGCACCGGGAAGGTTTTTTTGCGGTTTATACCGGTGAAACTTCTAACTGGGTCAAATTGAATGACCATTTGAAGATTCGCATTGTCCCCCTGGCGACGCGCTTAACGCCATATGGCATCTATCTATCTATTACTGTCTTTGGAAAGCAGTTGCGCTCGAGTTTTATCTACAATGAGAATTGCTTTGAACAAAAACAAGTAGAGGAAATGGTAAGTCGCTGGTGTGACAGATTATTGTGCGGGCCTGAAGATATTCTACCGCCGCTGTAAATAACGCTGTATAGGGACTGTAGAGCCAATTGTTATGTCAAGATGTGCCTTTGTGACCCTGGTCAATAGTGCGGATTATGTAATAGGTGCGCAGGCACTGAAACACTCGTTGGATCGTACGGTCAGTGCCTATCCGTTAATTTGTATGGTGCCACCGAACAGTTGTGATCCAGCGCCATTGGAAGCGGCGGGCTGTAAGATAAAAGAAGTTTATACGCCTCGTTTTTCCGATGAGTTTATCCGCCGCCATAAACGCGATTCTTTGCACCGGCGCGCGCCCTTTGACAAGGGTAGTAAGCCCGCTTTCCATGACCCACTGAATAACTTTTGCAAATTGGCACTGTGGCAATTGACCCAATTCGATAAGCTTGTTTTCCTGGATGCGGACACCCTGGTATTGCGCAATATTGACCACTTGATGAATTATCCGGAATTTTGCGCAGCTCCCAATCTTTACGAAGACTTGGATGGATTTCATCGTATGAATTCGGGATTGTTTACTGCGGTACCGAGTGAAGCGACTTACCAAAAAATGCTTGAGCAACTGGATCGACCAGGGGTTTTCTGGCGGCGCACAGACCAGACATTTTTGCAGTCCTTTTTTCCTCGTTGGCACGGCCTGCCTTATATCTATAACGCCTTGCAATACCTCTACCTGAATTTACCGCAGCTGTGGCAGTGGGACAGTATTCATGTCATTCACTACCAATATGAAAAACCCTGGCAAAAGCAACACTCGAAAGTTGAGAGGCTCAAGCCCCTGATCGACTTGTGGTGGGCTGTTTATGAGGGGCGGGATATTGCCGTTGACCTGGATGAGTTAGCCCGTGCTTAGAAAATAAAATCGAGAGAGGGAATTGTGAGAATAGGGATTACTGGCGCCAGTGGCTATGTGGGGCAATTTCTGGTCAGGCATTTTTTGCGGCAGGGCTATGAAGTGCGAGCATTACTGCGCAGGGAGGAAAGTGCAGCTCTTTTTCGCAGTATTGCTTCACCCAGATTGGCGTGGAGCGTCGGGGATATTACTTCTGATACAACACTACAGACATTCGCCAGCAATCTGGATGTGGTGGTGCATGCGGCTTTCGAGCATCTTCCCGGGCGCTATCGAAATGGGGAGGGGGAAGATCTCGAGGGTTTTTTACATGTAAACCTCAATCAAACCCTTGCATTAATCCGATTTGCCTATGCAGCGAAGGTAAAAAAATTTGTGTTTATTTCCACTCGTGCCGTTTATGCCACTGGAAAGTTGAGCGGTTCTTTAAGTGAGGAGCAGGTTGTTCAGCCGGATACTTTCTACGGCGGCTATAAAGCGGCTGTGGAAGCCATGCTGTCTGCTTGGGCGCATCAGCGCAGTTGGCATGCGGTGTCATTGCGCTTAACTGGAGTTTATGGGCTGGTGAGTCCGCTAAGTCGCAGCAAGTGGTATGACATCGCTCGAGCAGTGATATCTGGGGAAGCCTATTTAAATTCCCGGCTTTCAACGGAAGTGCACGGAGAAGATGTGGCGCGGGTGGTAGAGCTTTTACTGGAGCATGAAGATGCCCGGGGGCGGGCAGTAAACTGTAGTGATTGCCTGGTTAGCAGTCGCGAGTTGGTGAAGATTCTAAGATCGATATCCGGACAGCAGGGACCGCTACCTCCCCAGCCACAAGTGAAACCGCCGGCAGTGATGGATTGCGCTTATTTACAGGGGAAAGGTTTTCAATTTGGGGGGGTGCAGCGTTTGCGGGAGACGCTTGGGGAATTGGTAGAGGCTGTGCAGCAACAGCAGAGCCTCATCCAAAACGCCGGTTCCTAGCCGATCGGCCAGTGAATCAACTCCAGTGAGTCGTTGTCCGCTTTCAGGCACCAGGCATTCTTATCCCAGTCTCCCAGGACAATACGCTCCGCCGGTTCACCGTTGATTGTCAACGCGTGGCGGGCGGGCCGGTGGGTGTGGCCGTGGATCAGTCGATGTACATTGTGCTCGAGCATCACCCGCTCCACTTCTTCCTGGGTTACATCCATTATGTCTTCGGCCTTGCGGCTGTTCATACTCTTGGATGCCATACGAATCTGCGTGGCAATAGCGCGGCGTTCCTGAAGGGACTTGGCCAATAGCTCTTGTTGCCACTTGGGGTCCCGGGCCTGGCGGCGGAACGCCATATACTCTTTGTCGAGGGTGCAAAGGCTGTCACCGTGCATAAGCAACACGCGCTCATTACCGAGGGACAACGCAGTCGGGTCCTGAAGTAAAGTGGCTCCCGCGCGCTGGGCGAAGTCGCTACCCAGCAGGAAATCTCGATTGCCGTGCATCAGGTACAACTCTACGCCGGTACCGCTATAGCGACTTAACTCGCCAATCACTTCGCGGGCCAGCGGGGCATCGTCGTCGTCGCCAACCCACGCCTCAAAAAAGTCGCCGAGAATATATAGCGCCTCAGCACCGGCAGCTCGCCCGTGCAGAAAATCAAAAAACGCCCGGGTAATATCCGGGCGTTTTTCGTCGAGGTGCAAGTCAGAAATAAAATAAGTAGACAATGTCCCCGCCTTAGAGTCGGTACTGACCCGTGGAATTACTTATCGGCGTAGGCGTCAGAGATGCTGATACCGGTGATTTCGATAGTCTCCAGGGGTACGTCCTGGTGGAAGCCTTTGCTGCCGGTTTTAACGTCTTTGATTTTGTTGACCACGTCCATGCCGTCGACAACCTTACCAAATACGCAGTAACCCCAACCCTGAGAGTCTTCGCTGCGGAAGTTCAGGAAATCGTTGTCCTTAACATTGATAAAGAACTGGGAGCTGGCGGAATGCGGGTCCATAGTGCGGGCCATGGCCAGGGTGCCAGTGTCGTTCTTCAAGCCATTGTTGGCTTCGTTTTCGATGGGATCGCGGGTTTCCTTCTGCTGCATGTCCGGAGTCATGCCGCCACCTTGGATCATAAAGTTGTTGATCACCCGGTGGAAGACAGTGCCGGTATAGAAATCGTCACGGCAGTACTGCAAGAAGTTGGCAGCAGTCTTGGGTGCCTTTTCGAAATCCAATTCGATGGCTATATCTCCATGGGTTGTGTGAAGGGTGATCATAAAATGTCCTATGAGGGTTGATTTGGGGCGGCATGATACCTTGTAGTCTGTAGCTGTAAAATGCTGTGTCGGAATATCTGTGTCAATTGCACAAAAATCAAACGCTTGCAGTGAATTTCTATGAAAAGCGCTCCTTCAAATTCGATATTCTGTCTCTCAAGTAGGTTATAATTCGCCGTTTATGTTCGCACAGCTGTAAATTAAGAGAATCCTATGACATCCGAGAGCAAGCCAGCTCACTTTTTACAGAACCTTATCCGTGAAGATCTGACTGAGGGCCGGGTTACGCAGATCGCGACCCGCTTCCCGCCGGAGCCCAACGGCTACCTGCATATCGGCCACGCCAAGTCCATCTGTCTGAATTTTGGTCTGGCGCAGGAATTCGGTGGCACCTGTAATTTACGCTTTGACGACACCAACCCGGCCAAGGAAGAGGAAGAGTTTGTCGATGCGATTAAGCGCGATGTCTCCTGGCTCGGTTTTGAGTGGAATGGCGAGGCGAAGTACTCCTCGGATAATTTTGATCAATTGTACGAGTGGGCGCTGCACCTGATTAAAGATGGCAAGGCCTACGTTTGCGACCTGTCCGCAGAAGAAGCTCGTCACTATCGTGGCACGCTGAAAGAGCCGGGCAAAAACAGCCCCTTCCGCGATCGCTCTGTCGAGGAAAACCTGGCGCTGTTTGAAAAGATGCGCAACGGTGAAATGGAAGAGGGCCAGTGCAGCTTGCGCGCCAAGATCGACATGGCCGCGCCGAATATTAACCTGCGCGACCCGATCATCTACCGCATCAAAAAGATGGCCCACCACCAGACTGGTGATAAGTGGTGCATTTACCCCAGCTACGATTTCGCTCACGGACAGTGTGATGCGATTGAGGGTATCAGCCACTCCATCTGTACCCTGGAGTTTGAAGATCACAAGCCCCTGTACGATTGGCTGATTGAGAACCTGCCGGTGCCTTCGCGCCCGCGTCAGTACGAATTTGCCCGCCTGCACCTCAACTACACCGTGGTGTCCAAGCGCAAGCTCAAGCAGCTGGTAGACGAAGGCCATGTAGACGGCTGGGATGATCCCCGCATGCCGACCCTGTCCGGTATGCGCCGTCGCGGCTTTACCCCGGCTTCCATTCGCAACTTCTGCGAGATGATCGGTGTAACCCGCTCCGACTCAGTTGTCGATGTGGGCATGCTGGAATACAGCATTCGCGACGATCTGGATAAAAATGCACCGCGCGCCATGTGCGTGATGGAGCCTTTGAAGATTACCCTGAAAAATTACCCGGAAGGCCAGGAAGAGATGCTGTCAGCACCCGGCCACCCGGTGCGCGATGATCTGCCGGCCCGTGAACTTCCTTTTGGCCGCACTCTCTATATTGAGAAAGAGGATTTCCGCGAAGAGGCCAACAAGAAGTACAAGCGTCTGGTGCTGGGCAAAAAAGTTCGCCTGCGCAACGCCTATGTGATCTTTGCTGAAGAAGTCGTGAAGAACGATGCCGGTGAAATTATTGAGGTGATCTGCTCGGTTGATCTGGACACCCTGGGCAAAGACCCGGCCGACGGCGTTAAGCCAAAGGGCGTTATTCACTGGGTATCTGCGGACAACAATGTCGATTGCGAAGTGCGCCTCTACGATCGCCTGTTCAATGATACGGCGCCGGATGCCGGCGGTAAGAACTTCCTCGACTGCGTAAACCCGGACAACCTGCAAATCCTAAAAGGCTGTAAAGCGGAAATCGGCCTAGCCAAAGCGGAGCCGGAGCAGGGTTACCAGTTCGAACGCAACGGCTACTTCTGTCGCGACAGCAAGTACGGCAGCGCAGAAGCGCCGGTGTTTAACCGCACCATTGGTCTGCGCGACAGCTGGGCCAAAGAGCAAAACAAATAGCAAAGCGGAGGACTGCCCGAGCGGCAGTTTTCGCGGCTGGGCCAATGACTGGCCCGCCACACAGCAAAAAGAATTCGAGAGAAAAGATGTCTCTACAGGTCTACAACACGTTTTCCGGGAAGAAAGAACCCTTCGTACCACTGGTGGAAGATCAGGTGCGCATGTATGTGTGTGGCCCCACCGTGTACAACCGCGTGCATATTGGTAATGCCCGCCCTGTGGTGGTGTTCGACACCCTGTACCGGGTACTGAAAAGAAATTTCAGCGATGTGATTTACGCGCGCAATATCACCGATATTGACGACAAAATCATGAAGACCGCGCGGGATAACGGCGAGGAAATCGGCGTGCTGTCAGCGCGCTATGCCCAGGCTTACTACGAGGATATGGCCGCGCTCAATAACCTGGAGCCGGATATTGTCCCCTACGCCACCCAGCACTTGCCGGAAATGATCGCGATGATCGAAAGCCTGCTGGAGAAAGGTCACGCCTACGCCGCCGAAGGCCATGTGCTGTTCGCCGTGGAATCCATGCAGGAATACGGTCAGCTGTCCAAGCGCTCCCTCGACGATATGCTCGCCGGTGCGCGGGTGGAAGTAGCGCCTTACAAAAAGTACGCCGGCGACTTCGTACTGTGGAAGCCGTCCGCCGATGGCGAGCCCGGCTGGGATAGCCCCTGGGGCCGTGGGCGCCCGGGTTGGCACTTGGAGTGCTCGGCCATGATCAAGAAGCACCTGGGTGAGACTATCGATATTCACGGCGGCGGTCGCGATCTGACCTTCCCGCACCACGAGAACGAGCGCGCCCAAAGCTGCTGCGCCAATGGTGTGGATTTTGTGCGCTACTGGATGCATAACGGCTATGTAAATATCAATGGCGAAAAGATGTCCAAATCCCTGGGCAACTTCCGCATGGTCAAAGACCTGCTGAGCCAATACCCGGGTGAAGTGCTGCGTTTTGCACTGCTGTCTGCCCACTACCGCTCAGAGCTGAATTTCAGTGCTGATTTGCTGGATCAGGCATGGCGCACCCTGGATACTCTCTATGGCGCACTCCGTGAAACGGAAGCGGTTGAGGCTGAAGCGGCAGATCTTAACGACACCGCCTTTATCAGGGCGTTGGAAGACGATCTGAATACGCCGATCGCCATCAGCGAATTGCACCAGATTGCCCGTGACTTGAACAAAGCCGATGAGGCCGATAAAGCACGCCTGAAAGGTTTGCTGCTGGCCGCTGCAGATATGCTGGGCATTCTCCAGCAAGACCCGGAAGCCTGGTTCAAACAGGCCCGTGGTGGAGATGAAGGCATTTCTGCCGAAGAAGTTGAAGCACTGATCGAAGAGCGCGCACAAAGCAAGAAGAACCGTGACTTTGCCCGCGCCGATGAGATTCGCGAAGAGTTAAAATCCAAAGGTGTGGTGCTTGAGGATAGCCGCGAAGGGACCAAGTGGCGCCGCGAATAGCGCGGTCCCACCCCGAGACACGGATAGACTTGAGACACCGATAGATTTTCCCTGGCTTGGCACATTGCGGCTGCCGGGGAAGTGAAATTCGAATTTCATTTGTAGAAGCGAACCATGAAAAAAGTATTTGTCCTGACCAGCGCTGTGATCGCCCTTATCGCACTGACCGGCTGTGAGCCCAAACGGGGTTCCGATGCCTGGTGCGAGAAAATGGATGGCATTCCCAAAGGGCAGTGGACTTTTGACGATACCCGCGACTACACAAAATATTGTGTCTTCAACCAAAAGCCGGAAGAGGAATAAGCGGGCCTATAGTCGTTGTTCTTCGTCGATTCCTACCAACACTTCTTCCGCCCGCTGACCGGTAAATATCGCGAGCAGGTGGTTGAGTGCTTGCGTCTTTTGTATGAGCGTCTGTACACCGCCAAGGCTGACTACGGTGAGTCTTTGCTGCGCGAGCAGATCCTGGAAATTTTTGCCGAGGCCCTGACCCGCGCGCCCCAACTCGATAGTGAAGATGGAGTGCAGGACCCCGAGGGCCGCTTCCGCAACCTGCGCGATCAGGCCGTCTGGGTACTGAACAGCCTGGTGGAGTTCGGTTGGCTGGAGAAGCAGGTAGACAGCGCCACGCTCACTGCCACCTATCCGTTTAGCCGCCGGGGCCGACTTTTCACTCAGCCGCTGGTTGAAGTGAACGGCACTCGCGTGCGCACCCGCCACCGCAATACCCGCAACACCTTAAATGCCCTGGAAGCCTTTGCCAGCCGAGGTGAAATCCACGACTTGATCGATGCCTGGGAATACTCCGAGCGTATCGTGGCGGATTTCACCGATATGATCGCCGAGCTGGAAGAGCGCAAGCGGGAAATGGTGCGGGAAGTGGAGGCCCAATTGCTGGTGCAGCAGGCCACCGATGAGTTTTTCTCCTTTATGGAAAGCCGTTTCCAGCCGGACCTGGCTATCCGTCTGTCTGCGGACAGCGTGGAAAAGCATCGCGATTCCATCAACCGGGTGATTGACTGCATTCGCCGCAAGGAGGATATGCAGAAAGCGGAGTGGGAGAAGCGCCTGCGCCAGCTGCTGCCGGAGTTGGTACAACCGGGCCAATCCCTGTTGTGGCTGATGCTCGATACCATCGAGGACCGCATGCGCCGCGCCTGCGAGGTAAAACTGCCCGCTTTGCGCCGTGCACTACAGGGCTTTACCAAGCGTGCCGATATTATTATCCGCCAGCTCAGCTACCTGCACAGCCAGGCCGAAGGTGAATTTGCCGACCTGTGCCAGCGCCTCGGCGAGAGCCAGCAAAAAACACAAATTCTCGAGCAGCTGGGCGAACAGCTAGGTGGCTTCCAGCTGCGCCTGTTTGACCCCAAACAAACCCAGCTGTGGCAGCGCAATCGCCGCCAGCCGGTGAATACCCGGGTCGAAGATGAAACCCCCATCGGTGAAGAAAACCGCCGCGAGATCGAGCTGCAACAACTGCTCGACCAGGCGTTTAATTTCAACAATAGTAACCTGCGCGATTATCTGAGTGATGCCCTCGGCACCGGCCGCCAGATCAACAGCCGCAACCTGCCATTGCGGGATGCGCGTGATCTGCTCGCTATGAGCCATGTGATCGAAGCAGCGGCGGTGAACCAGAGCGGCGCCGCCGACCTGCAGGTGAAATTTACCGGTGAAATCGCCAGTAATGACTATTTCACCGAATTTGACGAATATATCCTGGAGCTGAAAAACAGTGATTGAGCAGGCTTTGGAAGAGGCCCTGGCGCAGTGTCGCCTGAACCGCAGCGAATTTTCCGAGCTACTGGTGCGCCTGTTGGATTACGGCGTTATCTGCCGGGATGAAAGCGTTATCGAAACCACGCTTTATGATCGCTTCCAGCGCTGCGAGCAGCTGGTGCGCGAGTGGTTGGCCCCGCTGGGGTTGCGTTTGCAGCACGACAGCCGTTTCCAGTTTATTCGCGTGTATCCGCCCGGTGCCGAAGTACCGGGTCTGCCGGATCAGGAAGAGCCGCACCACGGCGGCTTCCGCGCCCGACTCAGCCAACAGGAAGTGGCCGCGATTCTCGCCCTGCGCGTGGAATACGATAAAGCGCTGCGGGAAGGACAGGTGGATGAGAGCGGTTGTGCTGCGCTGTCGATGGAAGCCCTGGAATTGGGCATGCGCAACCTGCTGAAAATGTCCCTGCCGGATAAACACGCCGAGCGCAAAAACCTGTTGAAGAAATTGCGCCAGCTGCGTCTGGTGCAGTTCAGCAGTGAAGAAGTGGAGAGCAGTGCGGAGGTTTGGTTGCGCGTACGCCCGACCATCGCCCACTTTGTCAGCGAGTCGGTATTGCACCAGCTGATCGACAGCGAAGTCCCGCCCGCAGTGGGGAGCGGGGCCACTCAAGCTGATGAAATTGATGAGGCTGAAGAAGAGCAAGCGCTCGAACGCATCACTCCAGAAGTCGAAGATAACAGCCTGTTTGAGAGTGAAGCCGCTTCCTAGTTGAAAACAGATGCCGCACTAGCGGCTATAAAAAATCGAAAACATTCGACCGCCCGGGTTTGCGTAAATCGCGCCCGGGAGCCTCGGAGAGGGGTGTCGGCTTCCCGCCTGCAAAAAGACCCTGCTTTTGAAAAGACCGTTTTTTTGAAAAGACTATGTTCCTAAAAAAACTGATCCTGATTAACTGGGGCAATATCCCGCAGTTGGAATATGATTTCGGCCCGATCAACCTGTTTTCCGGTGGCAACGGTTCCGGTAAAACCACGGCGGCCGATGCTATCCAGACATTGATGACAGCCGCCCACGACACCCTGTTTACTTTTAACCCGGGGCAGGATGAAACCACCCAGCGCGGGCGCGGTGGCAAGCAGGTGCGGACGCTAGCTTCCTATGTGCTGGGTTGTGACGACGGTAGTTATGCCCGTGTCGAGCCCACTGACTGTTACATCGCCGGTATTTTCCATCCCACCAGCGGTGAAGACGATGCTGAGCCTTTTACCGCAGTGATGGGGATTCGCGCGCACCTGGATAACAGCAGCAAACCTGCCCAGGCCCGCCAAAGTGATTTGCGCTTTTTCGTATTCCCCGGCGAACAGTTGGTAATGGGAGATTTTGTCCGGGATTACACCGATGGCAAACACCTGCTGCCGCTGGATAAATTCAACCAGGTCCTGAGCAAGCAGTTCGAAAAAGTAGAGCAGTACGACAAGAAAAAGGCCTATCTGCGCCGCCTTTACGGCGCCCTGCGCGGACGCCGCGATGCGGTCTCCGATCGCGAGGCCATGCACGCCGCGCGCACCTTTGCCAATTTTATGGCCTACAAGCCGGTAAAAAGCATCAACGATTTTGTCGCCCAGGAAGTATTGGAAAAACGTGATCTGGGTGATGCCATCCGCTCCGTCTCCGAGCTGATGAAAACCATTCACAGCATGGAGCAGGAAGCCCGCCAGATTGTGGAGCGGGTCAGTTCCCTGGAGGCCATCGCCCAGTCGGTAGAGCTCTACCGGGAGCAGTGGTTACAGTTGCGGGTGCAGGAATATTTGTGCGCACGCCACCGCCAGCAGCGGGTACAAAAGAGTTATCTGAGCGGCAAGAACGACCAGAAAAAACTGCGCAGCGATCTGGACAACAATGAGCGCGAAGTGCGCGTCGCCTCCGAACGCGTCGAGCAGCTCAATGGTCAGCTGGTAGAGCTTCAAGCCCAGCGCCTGGGTATCGATGCGCTGCGCAATAAGGACGAAATGGAACAGCGTATTAACAATGCCCTGAGCCTTCTGTCCCAGCAGCACACCCCCATGTCTGCCGAAGAGGCGCGCTGGCGCGAGAACCGCGAGGCCGCCGAAGAATTATTAAACTTGCTCAACTCCACCTCCGCCGAGCTGGAAATTCCCGCCTTCTCCGATAAGGCACTGGTGCAGGCAATTAAGCAGGTGTCCCGCGAGGAAGACCTACCTGATCTGCACAAGTTGTTGGGCAAGGACTGGATCGATCTGGCTGCATTGGAGCCACTGCGCGAGCGTGCTGCCAGCAGTGAGGCCCTACAGAACCGCCTCTTCGATCTGCTGGATAGCAGTGGCAAAGCCGGCGCCAGTGATGAGGTTTCCCCCAAAGAGCAGATTGCCCAGCAGGCTTCCCGCTGGGAGCAAAAAGTACAGCAGCTGCAAAAGCAGCTGCGCACCCAGGAAAGTCGCATTCAGCATCTCCAGGCCAATCGCGTGCGCTACCCCCAATCGGTAGAAGTGGCCCTGGCCGCAATTCGCGAGCAGTGCCCAGAGGCGGAACCCCGCGTCCTGTGTGATTATGTGGAAGTGCTGGATGAGCGCTGGCAGATGGCGATTGAAGGCTATCTCGGCGGCGCGCGTTTCTCGATTATTGTGGAGCCGGAACACGAGGCCCGCGCGATTCGTATCGTGCGCGGCCTGCCCGGGCGCAACAACCGCGCTCGTGTGATCCAGGGGGACAAAGCCCGCCGCGATGCGGAGCGCCTGGATATGCCGTCGGGCTCCATTATCGAACTGATGGAGTTCACCCATAAAACTGCCGAGCACTATTTGCGCGCCTCTTACGGTGCCGTGGTTCAGGTGGAGGATGAACACGAGCTGCGCGGCACCCGCCGGGGCCTGACTGCCGACGGTATGGCCAGTGGCAACTACAGCATGTGGCGCTGCGATATGGACGATGCCGAGCTGGTATTCGGCCAGGGCGCCCGCGCTCGCGCACTGGCGGCGCAGCAGCGCGCTTTGGAGCAGTTGCTGGAAGAGGCCGCCCACGTCAACGAACGCCACCAGCTCTACCGCCGTGTCACCAATGCGGTGCGAGGATTGGCGAATATCAAGCTGTTGTCCATAGTGGATTCCGCCCTGGCGGCCCAGCGGGAATGGCGCAGCGCCGAGCGGGCTCTGGAAAACCTGGACCTGAAGGACTTCGAGCAGTTTGAGCAGCAGGTCGATGAACTCAAGGCCCAGCTCAAAGATCAGCAAAACCAGCTGTCGGACCTCCAGCGCAAGCATGGCTCTCTGGAGACCAAGCTAAGAAGCAACGAAAAACTCTTATACGCCCTGTCTGGCGAGCTGGAGTCCCTGGACGATGCCGCCAGTGACAGCGAGGCAATGGTAAGGCGTATTACCGCCATCGATCCCACTTTCGATGCCGAGCAGGTGCTGGTTACTGCCGATGAGCAGGTAGAGCGCGCCGCCGACAACTTCGACTTCTCGGCGGATATCGAAAGTTGGCAGGGACAGCTGGAGAAATACAGTCGCCAGCTCGATCGCGCGGTGATGGAGTACAACGCCACCTGTGCCAGCGTCGATACCCTGGTGTTTGAGCCAGACTTGAGTGGCGGCCATAAAGATGGCCTGTTCAAGTTGATCAGCGGTCTCGGCGATCAGGTAGAGACCCTGCGCAACCGCCTGAAGAACAACCTGCTGGTGGAGCGCCACGATCAACTGCTGGGATTGAAAAAATCCTTTAACACCACTTTTGTAACCCACTTGTGCCACGCTATTTACCAGTCCATTAACGATGGTAAGCGCGTGTTGGATGATCTGAACAAAGAGCTGGAACACCACCGCTTTGGCGCCGACCGCGAGCGCTTCCGTTTCGATTACCAGTGGGTGGCGGAATTTAAGGAGTACTGGAGCTTCTTTAAGGCGGTAATTGAACTGCCGAATCTGGGTGAAGAGCAGAGCCTGTTCGACACGGACTTGGCGCCCAAGCACCGCAAGGTGCGGGATCGCCTGTTAAGTATGTTGCTGAGTGAAGACGAGCAGGTAGCGCGGCGCGAGCTGGATCGAATCAGCGATTACCGCAACTACCGCAGCTATGAGATCTATAAGGAACCGGAGGGCAAGGAGCCGATTGCGCTCAGCCAGTACGGCACCGGTTCCGGCGGTCAGCTGGAAACGCCGGCTTATATTATCCGCTCCGCAGCGGTCACTTCGGCCTTCCGCTTTGGTGAGAGTGGCAGCCATTTGCAAATGGTGCTGGTGGATGAGGCCTTCTCCAAAATGGATGAGTCCCGCTCCAAGGAAGTGATCCGTTACCTGACTGAAACCCTGGGGCTGCAGCTGCTGTTTATTATGCCCAGCAGTAAATCCGGTCCTTTTATGGACCTGATCTCGAATCAGTTTGTATTCAGTAAGTGCCCCAGTGCAAAGCCCATCGGCCAGCTGAATACGCGGGTGTATGTCGATCGCAAGGTGTGCAACCAGGAGCGTATCGCCGAACTCTGGGCCAATCACCGCCGCACGATTCGCCAGCAGGCGTCGCTGGATTTTATGGACCTGGTAGAAGTAGAGGGATAGGTATTTTCGGGGGAAACCCCTCCATTGGCAGGGAGGCAACCGATGGAAAAGACATTGCCCTATTGGGTAGAGGAAAACCCGCTGTTAATCGGCATCCTGAATTTTATTCTGGATCGGCGGGACAGCCAGCTGGAACGCGGCAAGGAAGCCCGCATTAGTTTCAGGCTGGATTTGCGCGCTGGCAGTAAACGCTGGTTGGAAGTGTTGGAGCCCCTCAGGGACCCCGATCAAGACGAGCAGGAGCTGTGGAATGAATTGCAGCATTTTGCGCGGGAATATCAGTGTTTTACGGTAAAACCGAATCCGAAAAGGCGGCCGGGTATTGCCGAGTGGCAAGGGGCCCAATTGATTTTTCGGGATGCCAGCGAGGAACAGCTGCGCCTGTGGCTCAATCGCCCATCCCCCACCGTTCGACAATCCGCCTGGACGAGTCTGCTGGAACCCTATGTCGATCGCTTTGAAAATCCCTCTGCTTTTCCCCTCGAGGGCTTGGAACTCCAACCGGGGTTTGATTCCGTCGAAGAAATTATTGCTTGCTGGGTGTCCGTCGGCAAAGAGCTGATCTTTGCCAATAAAATTTCCTGGCGACAATTAGCCGCACGCTGCTTTAAAGGGGATTCCAAATACCTGGAATTACCCAGCCGCCAATCTCTGGTGCGCAACCTCTATCCTGACCTGAGCCGTAAAATCCAGGGGCGCCAGCTTTTACTTCACGCCTACCTCCCCAGGCAATTTGAGCAGGTCATTTTTATCGAAAACCAGGACACTTTTATTAGCCTGGCGGAGCTGCAACCCAGTCGTGCAGCACTGGTTTATAGCGAGGGCTACCAGGGAGGCGCAGAAAGGATTCGCAATGGGGAGAGGGTTCGCTTCAGCACTATTAATGTGGTTAGTGAAAATATCCGGCAGCAATTCCTAAGCTGGTGGCACGATGGGGAGTCCCGAACGGTTCCAACATTTTTCTGGGGGGATCTGGACTATGAAGGATTGCGGATTGCCGCAGCGCTGAGAAAGAGCTTTCCCGACTTGCAGTGCTGGCGCCCGGGCTACGATCTGTTACTGCATTTTCTGCGCACGGGAAAAGCCCATGCTCCGGAGCAGGCGGAAAAGGTGGGGCAAAAGCTGGTGCAAGCGATTGGTTGCCAATACGCAGATAGCACTCTGCTGCCAGCAATTTCAGACAGCAATCGCTATGTGGATCAGGAGGCGGTTGAGATTGGGGAGCTGGCTGGGACATTAGTGTGAATATGTCGCTATCCGATAAATTTTAATTGTTCGTTTTTTATGGAATGGTGACTATCAAGGTGTCGGCGGGCGTTTGAACTTGTTTTTTATGCGCAATTTCTCGGAAGATAGAAAAAATATGCTGTAAAAATGCCCCTCAGAATAACAAGTGCAGTTTCCGGAGTTTGCTATGCGTCAGTTTTCCATCCTGGTCATTTTTGCGTTGGCCTTTGGCGGCGCCGCCGTGATGTACGAGAAGGAAAGTCGTAAAGTAAAAGGCGTGTTGACCCAGATTACTGAACTTCAGGCGCAGATGGGTGATTTACAGGCGGAGATCAACCGCCTGAACAGCGAATTGGAAACCGTGAAGCTTGCGGAGCGCCGCCGCCCTAATCTGAGTGCTATGGCCAACCGTATTCGCCGTGAAGGTAGCGGCAATCCCGCACAAGTTGCGCCCAAGCCAAAAGTGGAAGACCGCTTTGAAAAGTCGCGCAACCTGATGCAGTCAGACGTTACCAGCGCGCCGCCGGCTATCCAGTCGAATACTCGTAGCAACAATGATGAAAGCGAGTGGTCTCGCCCAACTGTAGATGCCGATGAGTATCGCGGTGAGACCGGTGAAGAACCCGCAGTGGTCGATCCCTACCAGTAATTTTGCACTCTGCATATTGATTCCCTCGCCAAAGCCCGCAAAATACCTGCCTCCCGCAGGATACTGTTTTGCGGGTTTGCCAGTTTTAGCTGACACGATTTGAAATTATAAGTGGGCAAGGGGCGCTAGGTATGTCGCTGAACAAGTTTTACACCACCTTAAATGGGCAGCTGGAAGGATTGCTTTCTGGAGAGCGAGACTGGCTGGCCAACACCGCCAATGCCAGTGCGCTGTTGTTTATGGAGTTGGAAGATATCAACTGGGCCGGTTTTTATTTCCTCTACGGTGATGAATTGCGTTTGGGGCCCTTCCAGGGCAAGCCTGCCTGTACCCGGATTCCAGTGGGTGCCGGTGTTTGCGGTACTGCTGTTTCGACCGGTGAATCCCAATTGGTAGAGGATGTGCATCAGTTCCCCGGCCATATCGCCTGCGATGCCGTGTCGGCTTCAGAGGTGGTGGTGCCGCTCTATGACGAAGCGGGTCGTTGCCTGGGAGTGTTGGATATCGATAGCCCCAGTGTGGCGCGCTTTAGCGAGGAAGACCTGGTGGGTCTACAGGATTTTGCCCGGGTATTGCTCAAGTCCTCAGACCTCCCGGCGAGCTGATGGCGCTGCTTTGGCAAAAGCAGGTTGGCGACACCTGTTACCAGGTGCGCAATCATGGTGCCAGTGTGCGCCTCTACAGCAACGGGGTTTTCCACTCTCAATGGAATCCCCGCGATCCGCTCAAGGGTTCCCTTTGGGAGTTATTGCTGCTACCGGCATTCTTCCTCCCTGAAGAGCGCTTGAATTCGGTATTGGTGCTCGGCGTTGGTGGCGGTGCCCTGATTCGCCTTTTGCAGGCGTTCACCTCCGCCAAGCGTATTGTCGGCGTAGATTTGGACCCGGTGCACCTGGATATTGCCCGTCGCTTCTTTGGCGTGCGCGATGTTGAACTGGTGTGTGCGGATGCCTGTGATTTTGTGCGCGATCACTTGAAGCGACCCTCTCACAGCACTTTCGACCTGGTGATCGACGACTTATTTGGGCACTGCGGAGGCGTAGCGCAGCGAGCGGTGCCCGCCGATAAGTCCTGGTGCTCCAGTCTGATGCGCCTGCTTCATAAAGATGGCGTGCTGGTCAGCAACTTCGGGGATAGGCCCGAGCTACAGAACAGTGCTTGGCGCGATAAAGCTATGCGTGAGCGACTCGGCGGTGCCTGGATGGCCTATATGCCCCAGTATGAGAATCATATCCTGGCAGTGAGCAGAAGAACTCTGCGCAAAGGTGAGCTGGCGGCCAGGGCCCCAGAAAAGATCAATCCCGCCAACCCCAATCGGCGCCTGGATTTCCGCATGAGCCAGCTTCGCTAATCTCGACAGCCCCCACAGAGGCCGGCTCCTAAAATCCCTGTCACTTTAATAGTGATATTCATTGGCGCCCTTTGTCACCTCGTGACTATACTCAAGGTGAGCGAAGTGTTCTGCCGGGATCGATTGATGCGGTACAAAACTGTTGAGGAAGTGATTCAGGAAGGAAGGGATTTTCATGCCAAGTTGGCGCTGCAGTACGAAGAGTATGAGCAGCTTGCCACCAATGAACGGGTCGAGTTGCTGCTGGATCAGCTGCGACGACGGGAAGATTCCATGAAGCACTCACTGGAAAATTTCCATGAAGACCTGCCCCCTGGAGCCCTACATACCTGGGTGCAATTTGCCCCGGAAGGGCGAGAGAAAGAATTTTTGCAGCGCTTGCGCGGCATTGATATTGAAGACTTGGAGCAGATTGCCAAGTTGGCCATGGATATCGAGATCTACCTGGCCGATCAATATCGGGATCTTGCCCAGGGCGCTGAAACCCCATCGGCACGGGATGCATTCGAACGATTGCGACAACTCGAAGAGTTGGAAGAGCATACGCTGTCGATGAACTTGTTTAATTTGCGCGATTACTAGCCTTTAATCCTGTTTCCAGGCGACTGCTGCCGGCCTGCGCCCCTAGCTCTTAGGGGCGCAGACGGTATACGCAAAATCCTTGCTCTTTAGTGATCAAATCCACCTGGGAAAAATAGCGGGGCCCTTTTTTCGCAAGGGGAATAAATTCATTCACCACAAAAATCGCAGCGCCGGAATCTTTGAGAATCCGCGCACTCTGTTGCAGAAAGCGATCGGTCAAATCTCCCTCCACCTGAAAGCCCTGGTGGAAAGGTGGGTTGCACAGCACCAGATCGGCGATTTCACTCTCCAGTTCAGAGCCTGCATCAGAGGGCACAACGATGCCTTCGATTCCCTGTTCGGTAAAATTCTTGCGGCAGGCCAATAGAGCAGCGGCGTTATTATCCGTAGCGGTAAAATGATATTTACCCAAAGCGGCTAATTGCATACTCAGGTAGCCATAACCACAACCGAGATCAACAATACGAGAACCGTCCTGTGGCAACTCAGTCGTTAATTGCTGGGCGAGGAGAGCACTGCCTTTATCGATTTTGTTCCAGCCGAACAATCCCGGCTTGGAGTAGAGGTCTCCAAGCTCGGGCAGCTTTTGTAACTGGGCGTACTGAAGCTCACTGACTGGATTGCCGGTGTCCTCGTGAGCGGCAACATTACTGCTCAGGTAGTCGTTGCCGTTTTTTTGCAAGTGCTTGGCGGTACCCAGGCGCTCGGCCACTTTCGCAGCGTAGCTTTTGATTCCGCTTTGCTTTTCACCCAGCAGAACCAATTCGCCACCTTCACCGAGGAAGTGGGGTGCGCAATCAATAATATGGTGAACTACGGCCTTCTCTTTCGAAACGGCGTAGACAATACGGCGGTATTTGCGGTCCAGTTCTTCAAAGTGGAAATCATTGAAGAAGCTCCGCTTCACCGTATTTTCGGCGAGTTCGGCAATATCCCAGCGGTTACTGATTAAATCCCCGGCAAAATGAAACCCCTCCTGGTGTAAGAGGGGCTTGCTGTTTTCATCGGCGATCCACAGGGTTTCCTCTGGGGCCTGGATAAGTTCCTGATGTAGAAGGGCTGACATATCTTTTTTTAATTGATAGAGGCAATTTCTTCAGGGGTCAGGAGGCGGTAATCACCTTCCTGAAGTTCTTCATCCAAGATGATTTCGCCGATCTTTTCCCGGTGCAACTCCAATACCTTGTTGCCCAGGGCCGCAAACATACGCTTCACCTGATGATAGCGCCCTTCACCGATGGTGATGCGCACTTCGTTGGCAAAGAGGATCTCCAGCTTGGCGGGCTTGGTTCTCTTCTTTTCGTTATTGAGCCAGACACCCTTGGCAAGCTTGGCCACGGCATCTTCCTCAATTTTCTCGGCCAACAGAGCGTAGTAGGTCTTGTCGCAATGGTGGTTGGGGGAGGTCACTTTGTGGGACCACTGGCCGTCATCGGTAAGCAGCACCAGGCCGGTGGTATCAATATCCAGGCGCCCGGCAATATGCAGCTTTTCCTTATTAGGCTCATCAATCAGGTCCAGCACTGTAGGGTGCTCGCCATCTTTGGTGGCACTGACATAGCCCAGGGGCTTGTTCAACATAATGTAGCGGGGCCCCGGCTCGTGCAGAGGCTCATCATCCAGGCACAACTCATCACTGACTTGTATTTTGGTGGCCGCATTGGTGACCACCTCACCATTGACGGTAATGCGCCCCGCCCAGGCGGCGCGCTTTACATCGGTGCGGGAGAGGTCGGTGACCTGGCTGACCGCTTTATCCAGACGAATCAGGTTAGCCAATTTTACGCTCACCGGAATCGACAGATTGATAAATCAGGGTATTGATGGTCATGGGACCAACACCGCCGGGTACCGGGGTGTAAGCGGCAGCGCGCTCAGTCAGCGGGCCCAGCTCGATATCGCCGACACCGCCGGGGTGGTAACCGGCATCCACAACCACAGCGCCATCCTTAATCCACTCGGCCTTGATAAACTCAGGCTTGCCCACGGCGCCCACTACAATATCGGCGCGGCGGATATGCTCAGCCAGGTCTTGGGTGCGGGAGTGGCAGATAGTCACGGTGGCATTGGCATTCAACAACATGGCCGCCATAGGCTTACCCAAAATGGGGCTGCGGCCCACAACCACGGCGTGCTTGCCTTCCAATTCAATATTGTAGGCTTCCAGCAGGCGCATAATTCCTTTAGGAGTTGCGCAGCCATAGGCCTCTTCACCCATTGCCATACGGCCAAAGCCCAGGCAGGTTACACCGTCTACATCTTTCTCCAGGCTGATCGCATCAAAACAAGCGCGCTCATCGATCTGCGCCGGTACCGGGTGCTGGAGCAGAATGCCGTGGACGTTGGGGTTGGTGTTGAGTTCTTCGATCTTAGCGAGCAGCTGCTCAGTGGTGGTGGAGGAGGGCAGTTCCACCTGGAGGGAGTCCATGCCGATTCGGCGGCAGGCATTGCCCTTCATCTTTACGTAAGTGGCGGAGGCGGGGTCATCACCTACCAGAATGGTCGCCAGGATTGGCGTTTGGCCACCACTCTTTTCCTTTAGTACGGCTACCCGAGCCGAGAGTTCCTCTTCAGTTTTCTGTGCCAGGGCCTTGCCGTCCAGAACCAGTGCAGACATAGATACTATCTCTAACAGTAAAAAATCGATGGCTAATAGACCGGAATCTGCTTCAGCACCTACTTTATATAGAAGGGCGGAAGCCGGCGATTTTTAAAAACGCTTACTTTTTATCCGGTCGGATTCGCGAAGTGCGCCATTTTCGCACAGGTTGGAAATAATTTCGCCACTTCTGGGCCCAGATAGGCAAAAGGATAAACTTCTTTAAAAATAATAGCTTAGAAGCGTTGACATGGGCCGGGGGTATCATTACTATGCACGCACTTCGCAGCTACAGCGACTTACACAACCACCTACGGGGCGGTTAACAGGGTCAAAGAGGTGCGAATGATTGGAAAAACGGGGCATAGCGCAGTCTGGTAGCGCGCCTGCTTTGGGAGCAGGATGTCGGGGGTTCGAATCCCTCTGCCCCGACCAATTTTCCGGGTTCACCTTGCGCCCGTAGCTCAGCTGGATAGAGCATCCGCCTTCTAAGCGGATGGTCGCAGGTTCGAGTCCTGCCGGGCGTGCCATCTTCACAAGATGGTGCTGGTTTGGCAAAAAGGACTTAGTCTGAAGCCAGATTGGCTGCAAGAGGTATCCGGCAATCAGTACTGCCACAAGGTGCTGAAGTATATCACTTTTATGGTGGCCGTAGCTCAGTTGGTAGAGCACAGGATTGTGGCTCCTGAGGTCGCGGGTTCGATCCCCGTCGGCCACCCCAGATTTTTCCTTGTTTATCAAGGACTTAAAACCCCGCCTAGTGCGGGGTTTTTTAGTTTTAGGTCCCGTGGTGCCAATTCATGGTGCCAATTTTGGCCTCAATCTATGTTGAGGTTTAATTTTGGCAGATCTTGAGCCATGCCCATCTGGCGGTAAAAATCCCCCCTTTTTTAAATCACTAAGAAGTAGCTTGGAGCTGTAATGAAGTATCTGCTGTCCGTATTTTTCCTAACTTGTTCTATGTTCGCCTCTGCAGCTGGGGACTCAAACTTTTCATTAGGCGTGGGTGTGGATCATGCTGGGCTAGGAGCAAAGTACTCGATTAACCGCGGTAAAGATAAGTACTTCGGCTCTTTGGGTTGGAAGGGCTTTTCCGATGAGGCTGGTTCAGTCACGGGTTACGGATTGGGTTGGGAGCGACTTGTAGCTTCCGATAGTCATTCTTTAGGAGCTTTCCTGGGGCTTGTAGAGGTTCACTATAGTGGAAGTGAAGCAGCGCGCTATAACGGGATTGCTTTGCTTTACAATTATTACTTTTCAGGATTTTCTGAATCCTCATTTGTTCTTGGTGCCGCTGTTCATACGGGAACCAGATCAGGTGATAGACCGTATTTTGATGAGCATACTACCGGTGCAAGCATAAAGTTTGCTTATCAGTGGTAGCGTAGGTGAAAGATCTTTAGGTTCGCCGCCCCCCGCTCGCCTGTCCCGAATTCTTCCTTGTTTATCAAGTGCGTAAAACCTCGCCCGGTGCGGGGTTTTTTATTCTTTTGGGGTTGATCTTTGGAGTTTCGAGCAAAGGACTTTTAGTGGCCTAAAGTGATCGTTTGAGCGTTATTTTTGTGTTTCAGAAATTTTCGGGATTTATGAATTTAGTACCTAAATTCTGAAAGTTCTAATCCTCTTAGCTTTGTTTTTAGTGGGAATGGAAACTGTGTGCCAGAGGCGACTGTAAGTGTATTTTTATCTAATTCAAAATTCCAACCTTTGAAGCCGATCACTGATGCATCAATTTTAAATGCTGCTTCATTAAGCATTGAAGATTGAAGGCTAAATATTAAGTTCATCAGTTTGGCGTGCTCATTTACAGAGTACTTGGTATCTGAGCTTATAATGGTTTCTATTATTTTTAGACAAGAGTGGCTTGAATTGGCTAGCTTGCCAGTTTGCAGGGGTATACCTGTTTTTCTATCAAACAAATATAGAGAGGTAGATTCCGAACTTCTTATTAATGCCCAGTCATTATTAATGTCAGTTCTTTTTTTATTTAGGGCTAGCATGTACAGTTGTATTGACATGCAATTGTTGATTATGCATGAGAGGGTGAGGGCGGATTTTGGTCTATCTATAGATTGAAATTCGTCATCTCGGATCGTTTCTTGCATCCAAATGATTTGTGATACCAGCATTGAACTACAGTATTCATGCATGGCCTTATTGATCCTATGGCTGCTGTTTTTTTATTCTTTGCTTTCCATCGAGGAGGCTGAGGATTAGATCAACTATAGTCATAAGGTATATTTGATTACTCTTATTTAGGGTTTAATCAACTGCTTTGGGTGGTTTCTTTTTTCCAGTTGAGATATTTACAAAGTCCCTCTAAGTCTGGGAACAAGGTTCTACTGTTGATTCCGTATCTATCTAAGGATTGAAGGATGTCCTGTTTTGAATTTTGAGCTATGGTTATTTCAGCTACATAATCCTTGATTTTTTTATTGGCGTTTAGCGGTACAAATTCATTATCTTTATTGGAGTATTTATGAATTGTGAACCATCCGTGCTGTGCGATAATTCTTTCATTGTTTAATCTGGGTTGAAAAGCACAAGTATCGCTTAGCTCAAAAGGGTTGACTGTGTAAATGTCTTTATTGAGGAACGTGTCAGGGTTAAGGATGTATACATACGAGTCACTGTCTTTATTGCTTGAACATGCGAACCATAGTGCGACAAGTGGATTAGAAGTCCAGTCAAGTAATCTTGTCTTTAGCCCAAAGTGTTGAGCTAGCACAAGAAGATCTAAGTCTGTTTCATTGGTGTTTTTAAGGTGGCTTGATCCCAGCAACTTCATAGTTCTTAGTGAATTTATTTCTGTTGCAGTGGAGTTGTTTTTTGGAGCTTCTCTAGCGATGCTGGGCAATAGGTTTCCCATAACATCTTGCCCGCGAAATAGATAGCTAGAAGACGGTTTAAGAATATCTAAAAACTCGATTCTCTCTATAAATTGAGAGAGACTGCTAACCCAGTTCTGAGTGTTAATTGTGCGATGTATGCGGTTGCTCATTTCTAGTTCGCTTGTTCACTGTAAGTTCTGTCGGGGGCGGTTTTCTTGATAAGTACCGCACCTAAATATATTGTTTAGGTGTGCACTATAGTGTGTGACTGTATTTTGCTAAAGGGGAATATTATTTTCTCTCTTGGAGATCAGTCGAGATTTTATAAGAATAATGTTAGGTTTTGTCTAGGGACGATCTGCTGCGATCTAAGCTAAGCACTTTATCCGCAGTACGATTGTACCGCTCAGCCATAGATCGCGTCTTATGCCCGGTGAATTTTTGAACATCCCCTTCAAAGTCACTAGCCGCTTTGATCTTCAAATCGTGAAAGCGAAAGCGCTGTTTGATAGCGCCAGCGGCTAGGGCTGCTCGTTGTTCGCGAAGCCATATAGCATTAAACCCCATGCGGGTGTAGGCACGGCCAACGCGGCTGCGGATGATGTGGGTGGTTTGAATTTGTGCTTCGGTATTGGTGGCTACTGCGCGATCAACGGCTTCTTTGAGGGCTGTGCTCCATAGCTTTAGTTGGGCTTTGCCTGTTTTGGCTTGCACGATCAATAGGCCATCTTCTTGGATGTCTGCACGGGTCAGGGCGAGTACATCTTGTTGTCTGGCGGCACAAAGGTAGCTGATTTCCATGGCGCACTGGTGCATTACGTGGCCGTGATCGCCCAGCCATTGCCAGAAGGCTTGGTATTCCCAGTCTTCTATGTAGCGCCCACCTGCTTTCTCTTTCAGGCTTTTAACTACCGCCGTTGGATCTTCAATCTTCACGAATCCTCTGGCTTTACCCCATTTCATAACAATGCCGAGGAATGTCTTCTCGCGGTTTGCGGCTGTGGGATGTTCGGCTCCGCGGGCATCAAGGAACATCTGTACCAGAGGGGAGGTGATGTTATCCGGTTCCATTTCCCCAAATACCGCCAAGATACGCAAGCTATAGCGGTGATAATCTTTCTGGGTTTGAGGCTTGATGTGCTTAGTGTATTGAGGGGAGGCGAAGTAGAGTTCTGTTAGGTCTGTGAGGGTGAATGTCTTTTGTACCAAGCCTGCCTGATACTTTTCGTAAGCGGCCCACACTTCTGATTTGCTAGCGTTGAGGTCGGCTAGATGCTGTATAGGCCAGCCTCTGCGCCTTACGCGGTATCCGCGAGGGTAGCGGACAACGTAAGGTGGCATCCATGCATTTTCGGGGTTGCGCCTTCTGCCCATTAGCTTGCTGCTCCAAGGTTAAAGCCTGGGGGTAGGTTAACACCGGCTAAGTCGGGTTTTGAGGCCCCTCTGGCCAGAATGGCTTGATTAACCATTTCCCAGGTGAGTGCAGGGGACCGGTCCTTTTTCAGCACATAGGGAATTCGATTGGCATCGAGAATACGCTTTTGCTCCTCGGCATTCTCGGCGCCAGTGCCCGTTAGTCGGCCTATCTCATGTTTGGTTAACAAGTTGCCCATCGCACATCCCTCGCGTTGTTGTCTTCTACCTAAAAAGCCCGCACTTGGCGGGCTGAGAAAACTGTTTTTAATTGAGGTCAAGCGTATTGCGGTTCTGCCTGGGGTTTTGATTCTGGGTGAGGGCAGTCTTTGGGTTTCTCTTCAATGATTTTCTTATCGACTATGCGATAAATTTTTGCCTTGTCGGTTTTCTTGTCGAATATCTGCGCCCAGTGGGTAAACAGGTCATTCTGAGCGATGCGCTGTATTTCTTCGAGGGCCTCCTCTTCAGTGGCATAGGAGCGTTTGAAATCTTTGATGCCCCCCATCAATAGGTTGTAGGTGCCAGTAAGCAGTGCGTATCTTTCCATTGGATTTTCCCATTTCAAAAAATGGGCTCCATACCGGCAGCCCAAGGATGGTTACCTCTGACTGAATGCGCCGGGGCGCGGTTAAATTTCTAGCTGGCTTGGGAGATGGAATTCTTTTCGATCAGATCTCGAATCCACACCATGCCTTTCGATGTCACCTTGGTATTGATATACGGCACCTTCACCGGGCCACGGCTATATTCGGCATTCTCTGCAACCAGTAACCCCTGCTGTACGGCGGCCTTTGTCGGTGAGTTGCGCATAGGTTCGCGGTTATGCAAAAGATCGCTATTTCGCAGTAGCTTTAACAGGTTGTTTCTGCCCATTTCTAAAGTTCGGGCGGCCTGGGTGATGGTGAAGAGTTTTTCCTTTTTCACGCTGCCTCCTGGTCCTTCAAATTTTTTTCTGATAGTTGGTCCTGGATGGCTTCGGAGAGTGCGGCTATTTGCTCTTGCATGCCGTTTATTTGTAACTGCTGAGTTTCTACCGTAGCCATTAGGTCTTGAGTGATTTTTAGTAGTTGGGAGAATTCATTCATGGTTCGTCCCTACTATTTTTTTGAACTTCCGCTCCCTGCCAATTGCCGGCTCCCAGTATTTGCAAAGCTGACAAGTCCAGCCGCGTAATAACAGCTTTCCATTGAATACCGGCTCTGCGGGTTTTCCGCAGTGGGCGCAGTGTATTCGTGGTAGCTGCTGCGGCTGATTCATGCTGCACCTTTTCTCTGGGTTTCAAGGTGAGACCACTCGACCCGAAGGGTGCGAAACTTTTTCTCGCCGTGCGCAATAACGCTTTGGGGTTCTTTGCCCATGTAGCGAAGCGTGATTACGTTAAGTGCGTGCTGATAGTTGTCACCATCAAGCAGGGAGAGCTCGGCAACGGGGACCGTGAAATCATTGCTATTCCAGGCTGAAAGCAATACCTGTGCAGCAATTGCGCTAGCGCCGGAGTAACCGTTGGCTACAGTAAGCAGAGTTTCCACACTCTGTTTTGAGGTGAAATAAGTCATGCTGCATCACCTCCAAACGGGGGCCAATCGTCACCCTGTGAGGAGGATGCCGGTGTCGGCTTTAGCGATGTTTTTATCGCGCGGTGGTGCTTTTGACTGCTGGCGATAACTGGCCCGGGTTTACCACTTGGGCGATGCTTATCGCATTGAGTTTGAGCTTTTGGGAGTACATAGACTGTGGCGGTCATACGATGCCCTCGTAGTTATTGCGAATGCGGATAGTTTGAGTGGTGGGGCGGCGCTGCATACGGGTGCGCAACTGTTCCTGCGCATCCGTACCAATACCGCTAATAACTGAGGCGATCAGAGCAAATTGAATTAATCCATGCTTAACTGCTTTGGCCACCGCTTCAGTACTATTGCGGGCATGCAGTTTGTAAAAGCATTCAGCCAGCAAGTTGGTGACATTGGCTACAGAGCACCGCATAGCTGCTGCGGTCTCTTTGTTGGAGAGGCCGCGGGCGCGGTGCATGAGTGCTTCTGACTGGCGTGGGGCCAGTGGTCTGTACTCAATGGTGGCGTGCATTTGGGGTGCCTTGACCGAGGTTGATATCTAGACAGTAGCTGAAAGTTAATTGTTTGGTCAGTAGCCAAAAGTTAATTACTGAAAAATAAATAGAAATGACCATATCCTTATTTTTTTGAATAAGTCTTTAATTTTAATTAGGGAAGTAGCTGTTGATGATTTAGGGGATTGCTATTAGATATGATTGTGCCAATTCTTCAATTACGATCATATTTACTACGAACGTACAAAAAAAAGACTAGTACTTTTGGCTTTTTAAGCTTTTGGGAATGGGTTTGAGCGTTTAATATTACTGCTTACCATGCGACGAAATAAGCACTTACGTTTTGCAGCTTAAAAATTATAACGCTCGAAGAATAAGCGCTCTTTGATAGCGATTTTGGCCTGGATTGGCCTTTGAGAGTAAAAAGTAGCGCCTTATTGGCCATTACAGGGAAGATTCTATTGAAATTCAGGAGCCGCCACCTATATCTGTTAACTAATAGGTTAACAAGCTGTGATACTCTCTGATATAGTCCCGCCTGATCAATGGCGGATACTTGTTGAAAGTGACGAGAAATACGACTCAGAGATTGCAGCAGATTTTGTGAAGCTCCTTACGGATAGGGAGCGTGCAAACTGGATCTCACTGTTAGAAATGGCGAGTCAATATGGGCCAAAAGAAATGCCTAGTAACACTAGGCATCATATAGATAGGCGGAATGATTTATATGAGTTTATCAAGGGAAACTTTCGCTTATCCTTTTTTGTCGATTCACCCAAAATGGTCATTTGTTGCCATCTATTTCGTAAGAAAACTCAAAAAACACCAGAATCTGAAAAGAAATCTGTTATTAGATTAAGGAAACGTTATTTGACTGCTAAAGAAGAAGGGAAGCTTCGAATTTTAGACTACGAGGAGGAGTAGATATTATGGCTCGTTTTAAAGATATACTTTCAAGGCTTAAGAATACGCCTGAAATGAAAGCTGCTAGGGTGCAGATGAAGTTAGCCCTGATGCTAGATAGAGTAATGCGTCGAAGGTGCATGACTAAGGCAGATCTTGCTGAACAGATGAACTGTAGTCGCTCCTATGTTACTCAGGCACTGCGTGGTGATAAGAATTTTTCTATTCTTAGTTTGGCCAAGTTTGCCACAGTTCTAGATTGTGAGATCTCAGTTAATTTTATTCCAAAAGATATTTATGAGCAAAATTTTGAGAGAATTAAATATCTTATTAAGACCTATGATTTGGAAAGAAATAAGTTAGCTTATAGTGAGGCTAAGTCGGTACAAAGTAAGCAGTCCAGAAATGTTGACCTTACTCAAGTTAGATTAGAGTGTGAAAGTGATGAAGCAATCAATCTTGCAGCTTGAGAGTTACAAATTTATAGAATTCTCTGTCAGGTGTGATGGTAACGGTGAGTTAGAAGATTGGCCTGAAGCGTTTAAGGTCGATGATTTTGAATTTTCATTAGAAGATTTGGAGTCTGATGACGAATTACACCAAGCATTTATTAGGCTTACTGTGAGTTCGAAGTCAGAGGATTTAGAGAAAAGCAGTTTCGGAAATTTTTATTCTGTAAAAATAGTGGCAATTGCTCAACTATCATTTTCTAGCGATGCTCCTGCTCGTTTTTTAGAGAGCAAGGATACGGCTAATAAAGTTCTTGTTATGAATGGCGCTAATATTCTATATGGCTTAATGCGTGATAGGCTTGAATCGTTGACGGGCTCTATGCCATGGGGTGGGGTTATTTTACCTCTAGCCACATTTGATGGTCTTATGAGAACGAAGGAGCCTAAGAGTGAGACTGCTGGAAGATCTGAGACATCTTAAAAAGCCTATGGTTTTTTTATTCTTTATTTCATCATGATTAATAGGTGTGCTAATAAAGACATTTTAGGGAGAGATGGAGTTAAGCAGTTTAGTCCGGTATGTAAGAGCCTAATATAACCCCGCAGAAACTGACATCTTTGTCTGTGATATCCATGGATGGATAGCTTGGGTTAATAGGCCGTAAAAAAGTGCGGCCCATATCTTCAGCATAAGTTTTAAAAGTTACTTCATCATTAAGCTTGGCGATTACCCTGCAGCCGTTAGTGAGTGGTTTTTCGGGATCCACAAAAATAATGGTGCCCTCTGGGTAAGAGCGCTGGCCTGGGTAGGGGCTAGTCATGCTGTCGCCACTCACTCGTAATGCGTAAGCCCGGTCTGAGTGAGCAGCGGGGCAAGGCAGCCAAGCTTCGGCATCCCCTGGCTCTAGTAGGTCTACGGCTTCACAAAAGGCTCCAGCCTGCACCCAGCTAATCAGTGGTATTCTTCCTTGGATTCGCGGCCCTTGCGTAACATTGCTTCCCCCACTGTTACTTTGTTCGTCGGGCCCATTGCCGGCACCGATGAGCAACCAATCTACAGATACCCCGAGAGTTTCAGCAATCCGTGTAGCTGTGCTCATGCGCGGCAGTTTTTCGCCGTTGCGGTAGCTCCAAATAGTTACGGTACTTACGTGAAAGAGGCGCGCTAATGCTTCCTGCGTGTCTTCTACGCCGGCATGTGCGACTGCCTGTTTGAACCGCTTAGCAAAGTCAGGATGTTTCATGACCACATATTAGCTATAAGTTAATTAATTATCGGCTATTGATTTTTGGTAGCCGAAAGTTAATACTCGGGCTATTGGTGGCAAGGAGGGCCGAAATGACCCAACCAAGGAACAACTCAGTGCTTGATGATGCTGTGAAGGCATTGGGGTCATCAGCCAAATTGGCGCGGGCTATTGGAGTTTCGCCTGCTTTTGTTTCCCAAATGCGAAGCGGTGTCAGGGCGATACCTCCAAACTCTGCAAAAAGATTGAGTTAGCTACCCAGCGAGTCGTTACTCGTACACGTCTGCGTCCCGATATTTTTGGTCCGTTAGACGATCAAGTAAGCGTTGAAATTCAGCAAGCTAGCTAACTGAGTCTGAGCTTGCTGGGAAACCCTGAAGAACAATCATTTCCAAATCCCACTGTTGTGACTTGGTAATTTTGCTGCTTGTGGTGTAGGGCGGTAATCAGGTGCGATATATGGAAATTTATACAGGAGGTGCGTGGTGAGCTTTGAAGCCGCTGCATGGGCCATTAAACGCAGGACCAGAACACCAACCGCAAAGCTGGTTTTAATTGCGTTGGCCGATTGCCATAACAGTGACACGGGGCAGTGTGATCCGGGTAATTCTTACCTGGTGGACGTTGCGCAATGCACAAAGCGCTCGGTGATTAATGCCATCGAAGAGTTGGAAGAATTGGGCTACCTGAGCGCCGAAAAATCCAACGGCCGCAGAACCAATTATGACCTCTTTTTACACGTAAACCGGTGCAATGATTTCACCGGTGAAAAATCTTCACCGGTGAAAATAAAACACGAACCGGTGAAATCTGAGCACCCAACCGGTGAAAATGACAACACGTCCTTCTCTATAGAACCAGTAAGAACCAATAAGAAACCAGTAGAGAGAGGCACAGTTCCAAATCGCGCCAACCCCAAACGCGGCACACGCTTGCCTGGAAACTGGGTTCTCACGGACAAATTCCGCACCGAAGCCCAACGCCTCCGCCCAGACCTGATCCCCCGAATCCACGACATTGCCGAAAGCTTCCGCGATTACTGGATATCCCAACCCGGCCAGCGGGGCGTAAAACTCGATTGGCTCGCCACCTGGCGCAACTGGCTAAAACGCGAGAACTGCCTAGCACCGCCACCCCAAGCGCAAGGGGCGAAACAAACGCGGGACCGATCGATTAACGACCTGTTGTCAGATACACGCTGGTAAAACTCAATCACCAAGGAGCGCTCACCATGTGCACAGTCACCATCCCAGAAGCCATCGCAAGGATTGCCACAACCAACCCCATCAGCCCCCTAGCCGTATTCCGCACCAAGTACGCTCACCTCGTGGAGGTTGTGTTCGCGAATACGGTGGTTACCCAATTCTGGATAAACCAGGGCCACATAAATTACCTGGGCACGTATCACCGAGATAATTTGCACGCAGCTGAAAGGCGATTTCAGGATTACTACGAGAGTATGCCGAAGGCTGCTTGATGGGGAGTGTGGTTGGTTTTTGGTTGCTTGAAAATTGCTTGGGGGGCATGACATGAAATTTGAAAGTGCTAGACAAGCGTGGCACGACGCCTTTGATAGCTCCACAGCTGCATTTGATTATGAGGCCATGGGCGGCAGAAGTACGGTTACCTCAGCTGGGCGAGGGCGAAAAGTTGTAATTCGCGGAGAGGTGCAGGGGAGGGCCAACCAAGTCATTTGCCGGGTTGCAGCCCCAACACTAGTTGCAAAAGAAACCCCGGGAACTAAGGACAGCGGCAACCGCATCATGGACGCCTGTGAAAAGGGGTTAATCCAAGATGCAGTTGCAAAGCTGCGAGCGAGTGATCCGTTGGCATACTGCTGGGGCATGGCCGCCTACGCCCCGCCAGCCTCAAGAGTCAAAGAGCGGGCAACACTACTGAAATACTTGATGAGTGAGTTCGATAAATGGGGAGAACCGCACCCGCGAGAAAAGGTTAGCCAGCTGGCGTTATTTTGTATTAATGCGTGTGCACTGCGTGATGTGAATGGCCGATTAATAGACCTGGGCCAAGCGCGGACAATTTTAGGGTGTGACAAAAAAGCGGTGGGATAGGGATTGGGTAAAAATTTGGAAACGTTTGCAACGGCGTTTGGACCCTTTGCCCGCAAGAGCTTTAGGGCCTATATCTGAGATTGTGCAGGAGTACAGAGGGCGACTTAAAGCCGCTTGTTGACAGCTTTGTCCTGAGGGGGTATAAATTTCCTAGCGTGCAGTTTTTCTGCTTTGCAAAATTAAACCGGCCACTGAGCCGGTTTTTTAAGTTCTGAATACAGAGAAGTTTTAATTGACAATATAACCCCAACTCCAACTTTCGATTTGGGAGTAGGCATCACATGAATCACTCCCAACGGCATATATTTTCTTACCTTGTGCTTGAGCTGCGAGGGCCATTGCATATATGGACGCGCCACCCTTTTCATTTGTATCGAAAGCGAGCGCATCCTTATAGTGCGAGCTTACGCACTCGGGGGGATCATAGTTTAGTTCTGATTTGAACCTGACAAACCCTTTTCCAGACTTGCCAATACGCACATATTCAATATCAAATGAAGACGCAATGCCGGCTGCACTGGTGATTGGTGAGTAAGATAAGGCAATAGCAATCGGTAATATTAATTTTTTCATGATAAGTTTTTTCATGTTTATCTATAAAGCATTTTCGCCTGAAAATAATAAATTGGAACTATAGATGGGTTTGACTTGCTTCTATATAGGGAGAGTAATTAGTTGTCCTATGGTGGAGTTTGTGGCCTTTTGAAAATTAATAAATCCTGACATAAATGGTACGAGGGTTTGTTCCGCAATCCGGTGTAGTCTCGGGGTCATAAAAGAGGAGTAGCTTACCTATTTTTTGACTACTTTCAACTAAAAAACCAAATAGGAAGTTTCTATCTTATGGATTTTAGCGTGACAAGATTTACCAGTGAGTCGGTTGCTACTTTGGGGCGCTTGATGTTGTATGGCTGAACTTTCTATATCGTAGAGCGTCCATGGTTGGGTAATCGTAATTGTATCTCCAGGGGTATATACCTATGTGAGCCTTATAACTCTGCCAAGCGTTCTAACGTGTAGGGACTACAGGAAGTTCCAGGTCGCTCGATAATCTGGACCTCCACCGCCATCAGATTTTCAAGGATGTACTGGAATTGATACAGCTCTTGCTCCGGGAGCCTGGCGAGTAATCCAGTTGCGGAGAGCTTTGAGTTGAGTGCCGTTCGCTATATTCCGAATTGCTTGCGAGAAAAGGTTAGCCAGCTGGCGCTATTCTGTATTAATGCGCGTGCACTGCGCGATGTAAATGATCGATTAATAGATCTGGGTCAAGCGCGGAAAATTTTAGGATGTGACAAAAAGCGGTGGGATAGGGAGTGGGTAAAAATTTGGAAACGTTTGCAACGGCGTTTGGACCCTCTGCCCGCAAGAGCTTTAGGGCCTATTTCTGAAGTTGTACAGGAGTACAGAGGGCGACTTAAAGCCGCTTGTTGACAGCTTTGTCCTGAGGGGGTATAAATTTCCTAGCATGCAGTTTTTCTGCTTTGCAAAATTAAACCAGCCACTGAGCTGGTTTTTTTATGCCTGGAAGTTGGTTAGCTCAGTAAGTTTCTTCAAACTTTAATCGCACTTTATGTATTTTTTGAATGGCTGTTTTACAAAGTGTGATCAGGCGCTGGGTTTTTACGCGTTCTGTTTGTATTAATTCTGGTGAATGAGAAAGATATTGTTCGTGAAATTTTGAGTTTCTTTATTTGGTAAGATCGTACTGGGAAAGGATGCTAAATTAAGTTCAATATAATTTACTTAGTTTAAGGTGTGCTGTAAGTTTTACTTCCTCTTTCGTTAGTTAATCAATACATTTTTTGGTGAGTTTTTATGTTTTTAAGAAATACCGTCAAAACAGTAGCTGTTTCTGTGGCCTTGTTGGCCTTCGGCGCGCAGGCTAAAACGTTCCAATACGAACTTCAAGATCTAGGTTCATTTGGTGGTGAATTACAGTACCCCGGTCTAGATTTAGAAGGCGCTAGCTCTGCAACCTTGACTGTTGATCAAAAAGATAAATGGTCCCCCGCTATACTTGCTTCGTTGGAAATTAACTTTCCTAATGCACCCAGTCTGTCAGTAAGCAATTTCCAGGTGGATGACGGAGGTTGGAGACATGAAGCGACCGTCGATGACGCCTGGGTGTATCGTCAGCTTGATGTTGTAGTAGATGGCTTGGACCTCGAAAGCTTAAATAATACAATGATCAACATTGATGGTTATGTCTCTGAGGCTGAAAATTTTATTGGGGCAGAGCGTTCACTGAACTATGACCAAAGACTATTTACTGTTCATGGGCAGCTGGTTGATGTGACTCCAAGCAAGATTGTTGATGTCGCAACGTTCACAGTTGACGGTAAGCAGGTTGAATTGTCTCTAAGAGATAACCCAACTCTTGATCCAAATTCAAACAATGGTGATATGGCATTTGTTGTCGAATTACTGTGGTTTGGGGAGGGGAAAGAGGTTTACCATTTTCACGCACCTTTTGGTGATGAATCAAAATTCTATGAAGCATACAAGCTAGAAGTGACAACAACAACTGCTCCTGATGGTGATGAAACAGCCATAGGTGTTAAAATTAAAGACGCGCAAGGTATGGAATCTGAAACTCATCATGTATATCTTGAAGATATGCTGAGAGATGCTTACCAGCACTAAGCGCGTCCTTATTTTTGATTTAAGGTTTAAGATGTACTGTAAGTTAAAATCAGTTAAGAAATCTTAGATAGTCGCTCAGTAGCGATACTTATTTCATAAAAATTAACCCGCCTTGTGCGGGTTTTTTCATTTTTTAGTCTTTGATTTTCTGTACTTGGCGGTGTTCACTTGGGTGCCGTTTTCTATTCCAATACTCTGCGAGTAGAACTTCATGAATTGCAATCTGCAGCGATTTGCCTATGGGCCTAATGCCACATTGGGACGGCTAAGGGTGCGCGACTGTGTGTTTTATACGGTAGAGCGCCCGTGGTTAGGTAATCGTCCGTTCGAGAGCTGTATTCCTGAAGGGGTTTATTCCTGTAATCCCTATAGTTCACCAAGGTTCCCCAATGTGTGGGAGCTACTGGAAGTGCCTAGTCGTTCAAAAATCTTGATCCATACAGCAAATTATGCTGCAGATGTGCAGGGCTGCATTGGGGTTGGCTCTAGTCTGGCTCCCGGCAATTGGTGGGTGACGCAATCCCGCAGGGCAATGCAGCAATTGCGAGAGCTGCTGCCTTATGAGTTTAATCTAACAATCACGCACTATGTGCCGGAGTATCCGTGATGGGTATTTGGTCTGGAGTTAAGAGTTTATTTGCTGGCCCCGAGTCGGCAAACAAAGTGCTAGATGCCACTGTGAATACTGTAGATGCGATGTGGTTTACCAATGAGGAAAAATCTCGTTGGTATCTGAAATAACTGAAGGCCACGCAGCCGCAGAACCGGGCGCGAAGATTAATTGCCTTTCTGGTGACAATGGTTTGGGCGCTGCTGGTTTTATTTATTGCAGCGGCCAAGGCTTTTAACGCGCCTTTTGTAGCAGACCTAAAGGGTCTGCTAGTTGATGTGGTTGTGCAGCCTTATAGCATCATCATCGGTTTCTATTTTGTGAAGTCGTGGGTGAGTGAGGTTAAGCGGTGAACACTGTAGCTCAAGAGGCAGCGAGGGAAGCCATGGTTCAGAAGGTCGCCAGTGCAACCACTACGGTTGCTGCGGGTACAGCGGTAGTTGGTGGATATGCAGCACAAGAGATATTGGCGGTAGGTGGTTTCTTGATTGCTTTGGGTGGGTTCATTGTGAATTGCTATTACAACCACAAGCGCTTGAAGCTGCAAGAGCAGCAGGGCGGGGGCGATGGACGTTAATGTAAAGCTCGATACCTCAAAGTTTGATCGAGCAGCTGCTGAACTGAAGAAGCAATTACCTTATGCCAGTTCGGTTGCCCTAAATAACGTGGCCTTTCGTATACGTGGAGAAGAGCGCGCAGCAATTGGGCGTATCTTTGCAAATCCAGCGAAGCTGACACTGAACTCTGTACTGGTGAAGAAAGCCACTAAGCGCTCGGGTGTTGCGAAGATCTTTATTCGTGATCAAGCAACCAACGGCACGGCACCGAGTAAATACTTGGCGCCGTCGGTTATCGATGTGAAGCGCAACGATAAGAGATTTGAGCATGCCCTGCGGGATCTAGGTGTGCTGCCTGCGGGTATGTAGGCCGTACATGGAAAAGCGGCAAGGCTAAACCGACATGGGAATATCTCGGTCGCTACCTATAAGAAGATTCTGGCAGAACTCCGTGCTGGTTCAGGTACCAAAAAGGGCAGGGCAAATAGTACTCAAGGGCCAACAGGCAAGCACTTTGTAGGAAAGGTAAACGGAGTGTTGGGTGTGTGGAAAAGGGCCGGGGGTAAGCGACGTCCTACAGTAAAGCCCATTCTCATTTTCCTAAAGGGAAAGCCAGACTACCGCAAGCGCTTTCCTTTCTTTCGGATTGCTGACGGCACAGCACGTAGGCATTTGCCACTAGAACTTGATAAAGCCATGGACCATGCGATTGCGACCGCGAAGAGGCGCTGAATGGGTCCTCCTGAGAGGGGTAGCACACGGGTAATTCGGACCGTGTTTTTTTAACAGATATCTGAAATTTCCTAGGGGGTTATACCTTGGCTGACAACCTATCACTTGATGATCAGGCCACTCAGTCTGGTTTTGCTCGCCTGGTTGGTGCTACTCAACCTGCTATTGCCAAACACTTCAAGGCTGAGGTCTTTACCGTAGGTGCCAGCTACAAAGTTTGGCTTCATGAATATTGCGAGCGATTGTGAACTGAGGCCGCAGGCCGCCAGGCGAATGAGGCCCGAAATCGTCGCGATATGGCCCAGGCGATTGAGTCTGAAGTTAATGCAAAACTAAAAATGCGCGAGCTGTATCGAGAGGATCAATTAATCCTTGATGTCGAGTCGACGCGCAAGGCGATGGTGGAGTGGTCCACCGTTGGAAAAAATGAATTTATAGGAGCGGTAGAGAGCATCATTATTGCTATCGAAAGTCAGTGTGCCATTACCGTCGACAGAGAACCCCTATAGCCAAACATTGAAGCTGCCCTCAGAACTATTGGCGGTTACGAGATTGAATTTACAGAGGCTGGTGAAGGAGGTACGCCAGACCTGGATACCGCAGCCTAAAATTCCGCTGATTGAGTGGTTGCCAGAAAATATCAAACTGCCCTCTGAAGATAGTGATAACGCAGGATATTACAGAGTAGATTTTGTGCCCTATTTCTGGGGCGTAATGTACGCGCTCGACAGCCATGTCTCTTGGATGGTGGTAATGCAAAAAGCGGCGCAGATTGGCTGGACGGTACTGCTAGCGGCAGATATCTGTAAGGTGGCGGTGACTGATCCCGCGCGGGTTTTGATGCTCTTTCCTAAGGATTCAAAAGGCCAGAACTTCATGGACGAAAAGTTCGTGAAGATTGTTGAGGGCTCGCCGAATGTAGCGCGTGTGATCGATGTCTCCACCAGTCGCAAGCTAGGCAACAGACCTACCAGGAAAGTATTCCCGGGTGGGGAAGTACGTACAGTCGGTTCTAACTCCGTCTCCAATGTTAAATCCACCACCGCCAAGCGCGGCTATGTGGAGGAGCCGGACGATACTAATAAAGACGTTGGTGATCAGGGCGATTCCATTCGCCACCTGCGCGAACGCCTCAAGCGAATGCGCAATAAGAAATTGATCATTGGTGGCACGCCTGCCGTTGCTGATCTTTCCCAGGTGGAGCACTACACCAAACTCGGCACTATGCGTGTACTGCCGGTTACTTGCCATGACTGCGGTGAGTCTCATGTACTGGATTGGGAAAACGTTAGTTGGTTGGAAAAAGAGGGAGGCACACCGCACCCGGTATTCGGCTTGAATCAGCCAGAAACCGCAATTTACGGTTGCCCCAAGTGTGGCAGTGAATGGGATGACTACCGCCGCCAAGCTAACATATTGAAGACCTGTAAAACAGCGCGTGAAAACGGTGATGAATTTGCCGGCTGGGTTAAAACCCAATGCGGCGAAGACTATGAGCAGGATGAGATAGAATCGATAGAGACGTTTATGGAGCTATCGGAGCTTTATGTGTGTATCCCTGGCACAGGATTGGCGGAGGTCGTTAGGGATTTCTTAGAGGCTGAGCACGAAGCCAAAAGCGGCGATGAATCTGCACGCATTGTATTCCAAAACAACAAGTTAGGCAGACCTTATAAATATGCTGCCAATCGGTTACTGGACCACGAGAAACTGGAAGAAGCTGCCGAAGACTACTCAGAATTGTTTTGTCCTGCTGGCGGTTTGCTGGTGACTGCCGGTGTCGATGTCCAGCACGATCGACTCGCAATCACCATCCGCGCATTTGGTCGCAATGAAGAAAGTTGGAAATGTACTGGGGCGAAATTGATGGCGACACGGTAGATAAGCGTGATAGCTGCTGGGATGCCCTGGATAAGTTAGTTTTTCAAAGCTTTAAGCACGAGCGCTTTGGTGAGATTTACGCATCTGCGGTGAGCATCGATTCCTCTGATGGAACTACCAGCGGCGCAGTGTATGAGTGGGTAAGAACCAGAAAAAGAAAATATCGTCGCGTTCTTGTGATAACGATTAAAGGCGATAGCAGAGACTTTGGTAGTAAAGAAATATTTTCCCACCCAAGGAAAGCAGAAGTTAGCAACCCTACGCGTACTACGAAAGCCGATCGCCACGAAGTGAAGGTGTATATGGTAGGCACCCACAAGGCTAAGGATCTGATGGCCCGGCGACTACTAGGCACCAGTGCCTATATGCACAGCTGTAAGCATGTGCGACAGGATTACTGGGAGCAGGTAACTGCTGAAGTAAAAGCACCGAGTAAAAAGCACAAAGGTAGAGAGACCTGGCAGCAGCGACCCGGGAGACCGAATGAGGGCACAGATGCCAAGGTTTATGCCTTACACGCCGCTTACGCCATGGAAATACACAAAAAGACTGAGAAAAATGGTCAACTCTTGAAGCGCGTTTAGGTCAGCGCACTTTGTTTAGTGAGTCTGATCGGGACCCTGAATCAACGCACACCACTAAAAAACCACTCCGGCCAGTGCAGCCCGTTGGCTCCTTACTGGATAGTTAAATGTCTAAAACGCCTCAAGAAATGGTCGACCTCTATATCGAGGCCGAGATAGACGTGCTCGCCGGTAAAACCACGGTGACCAATGGTCGGCAATTTACTGCAGAGAACCTGCAGGAAATCCGTGCAGGCCGCCAGGAGTGGGAGCGCCGTGTATATCAAGAAAAATTAAAGGCTGCAGGTAAACGCTGCGGACCTGCCTACGCGAATTTCTACTAATGAACAAACTGGATTCTCTCATCGGGTTTTTTGCTCCCGAGGCTGCTTTGCGCCGTATGCAAGCTCGCCGGGCATTAGAACTGGTTGCCGCTTACGAGGCCACGCGCCCTAGCCGTACAAGAAAAAATCCCGGGGATAACCGCAGCGGGGATTTGGTGCTTGAGAGCAGTGTAGAAACCCTGCGCGGCCAGGCTAGGCACCTGGAGCAAAACCACGATTTTGCCTGTGGCATTCTCACCACCTTGGTAACCAACGTAGTTGGTCCGCGCGGTATTGATGTGGAGTTCCAGCCCAAAACCTGGGATGGCGACATTCATGAAGACCTCGCCACCCAAATGAATGCCGCTCATGAGGAATGGGCTCGGCGCCCGGAATGTACCCGGCAGTTCAGTTGGGGGAAAGCGCAGCGGCTTCTGTGTAATACGTGGCTACGGGATGGTGAAACCCTCATGCGGCACTTGCAGGGCACGGTACCTGGCTTAAAGCATCGTACTGAAGTGCCTTACACCATCGAATGCCTGGAGCCGGATTTCCTGCCGGTGGATTACAACGATCCCAGTAAGCGCATTGTTCAGGGTATCCAAAAAACTGCTTGGGGCGAGCCCTTGGGCTTCTGGTTACACGATGAACATCCCGGGGCATCCTTTAACTGGCGTATGAAGCGCAGATTTCACAGTGCCGAAAATATTGAGCATCTAAAGTTTGTGCGCAGGCTGCATCAAACCCGTGGAGTTTCCATCTTTGCTGCGGTGATGAACCGCCTTAATGACATTAAAGACTATGAAGAAAACGAGCGAGTTGCCGCAAAGATTGCCTCGGCCATAGTTGGATTCATTCAAAAAGGTGGTCCTGAAGATTACAAACCTGAGGACAGTGATGATGAAGGAAATCGCACCTTGGCTATTCGCGCTGGTGCTATCTATGACGATCTGCGGCCTGGGGAATCTGTCGGCACCATTCAAAGTAATCGCCCCAGCGGTCTACTAACGCCATTTTTAGAAACTATGCACCGCATGGCTGCTGCCGGCACCATGGTCAGCTTTAGCAGCATCAGTAAAAACTACAACGGCACTTATAGTTCGCAGCGCCAGGAACTGGTAGAGCAGTGGGCAAACTACGAAACCCTCAGCTTGGAATTCTGTGAGGAAATTGTAGAGCCAGTAACCCGGCGCTGGGTGCAAATGGGTTTATTAGCAGACGCCTTTCAAATGCCTGCTGATGTGGACCCGGCAACCCTGATGCACGTCGATTTTATTACCCCGGCTATGCCCTGGATTAATCCAGCACATGAAGCCAGCGCCGATGAAACGCTGCTGGAAAATGTTCTGGCCAGCCCACAGCAGACCATTCGCCGCCGAGGCAAGAAGCCGGACGATGTGATTAAGCAGACTGCTGCCTGGCAACAAAAGTTGCGAAAAAACAAGATCACCACCCCAACTAAACGCACTGCGGTCCCCGCAGAAAACACTGAGTCTGACTCTAAATAGGAGACCGCAATGCCTAAAAAATCTTGGTACAGCATTACCGCGGCCACAAAAAAAGCGAAGCCGATATTTATGTATATGACTACATCGGTTATTTGGGCGTAACTGCTTAAGGCTTTGCCCGTGATCTCAAAGCACTCGGTGATGTCAGCAAGATCAATCTACACATCAACTGCCCCGGTGGTGATGTGTTCGACGGTACCGCCATTTACAACCTGCTCAAAGATCATAAGGCCGAAGTGGAAACCTGGATTGAAGGCATCGCAGCCAGTATGGGTAGTGTGATCGCCTTAGCCGGGGATACGGTTCATATCGCCGAGAACGCCTATTACATGGTGCATAACCCTAGTGCCAGCGCCAGAGGCGATGAACGCGCCCTGGAAAAAACCAAGAGCCTGCTGGCAAAAGTGAAAACCACCATGATCGGCCTTTATTCCTCCCGCTCAAGAATGCCGGATGAGGAAGTCAGCCAAGTGATGGATGACGAGACTTGGTATACCGGTGCTGAAGCCGTAGAAGCCGGTTTTGCCACCGATACCACCACAGAGATCGAGATGGCTGCCAGCTTTAACGCCGATCTCTTAAACCAATTCAAAAATACCCCTAAAGCGATTAGCGAATTGGTCATGCAGGGGCCCACTGAATTTAGATTCCCGTCTGCGGTTGCAGACAACCCAACCGAAACCAAGGAGGCGCAAGCCATGCGAAAACTACCTCCACTACGCCAGCTGCAACCGCTGTGCCCGAGGTTACCCCAGGAATGAAAGCGCAAATTGAAGCCGATGCCAGAGCACAATTTGCAGCAGACGAGCAAAAGCGCAAAGACGATATCAAAGCCGTATTTAAAGGTTTTGAAGCGCACAGTATTGTGATGCAGGAATGTCTCAATGATATGGACTGCTCAGTGCAGGGCGCCAAAGACAAACTGCTCACAGCCCTGGGTATTCAAACCCCAACCCCAGTGCAAAGCTACAGCGTGGTGGTGCAGGAAGGTGAGGGCATGAAACGGCTTAAGGCTGATGCTGAAAATGCCATTGCCGTGCGTGCCCTCGGTGAAAAGCGCACAGAGGGCAATGAGCTCAGTGGCTACACCATGATGGAGATTGCCCGCATCCTGATACAGGCCCATGGACAGAGCCTGTCTGGCCTGGATCGGATGGGTGTGGTTGCCGCAGCGTTTACCCATAGCTCTGGTGACTTCGCGACTGTCCTTGGCAATACTGCCAATAAATCCATGCTGAAAGGCTATGAAGAAGCACAAGAGATCTTCCCGCGCTTTACCAGCGTGGGCAACCTCAGTGGCTTTAAACTCACAACTCGCATGGACCTGGGCAGCTTCCCCTCACTTCGCCGAGTGGCTCCGGGGGCAGAATTTAAATACGTGAGCATCGGAGAGTGCGCCGAGACAGCTACACTGGCTACTTACGGTGAACTCTTCTCCATTACCCGCCAAGCCATCATTAACGATGACCTCAGCGCATTTACCCGTATCCCACAAAAGATGGGCCTCGCTGCCGTGCACACGGTGGGTGACCTGGTATTTAGCATCTTGCTCAATAATCCCAATATGGCTGACGATAAGCCCTTGTTCGACGCAAGTCATGGCAACCTCGCTAGCCCAGCGGGAATCAATACCAGCAGTATTGATATTGCGCGGGTATTGATAGGTAAGCAAAAGGATGGCGATGCGGTGCTCAACATCCGGTCCAAGTTCCTGCTCTGTGATATTGCTGATGAAGGCAGTGCAAAGGTTGCCCTGGAATCTGAGTACGAAGTGGGTGCATCCACCAAAAACAACACCACACCGAATAGCGTACGCAATATTGCCGAAGTGCTCTCTGATGCGCGCCTTAGTGGCCACAATGCGTGGTACCTCAATGCCGACCCAGTAGCGTATGACACTATCAAAGTGCTCTATCTGGATGGCCAGCAAGCCCCAATTTTGGAAGAGCAAAATGGTTGGAGTATTGATGGGGTGGAATTCAAAGTCCGCTTGGATGCTGCAGCCAAAGCCTGGGATGCTGCAGCCAAAGCCTGGGATGCGAAAGGCATGGTGAAGACTCCAAAAACCAGCCAACCGCTAGCTCTAACAACGTTCATTGAAGAGGCCGCATCGCGCGGCCTTTTTACTTTCAGTTACAAACTCAATTGAGGGAAAGAGAATGGCTACTAATTTTGTACAAGACGGGCGTATGCTGGATTACACCAACAGTACCAGTGCGAAGATTACCTCTGGCCAGGTTGTGGCGGTTGGTGCGGTGCTGGGTGTGGCGATGGATGATATTGCCGTGGGTGAGTCTGGCGTGATTGGTATTGATGGCGTATTCACCGTGCCCAAGGTATCCGCCGCAGAGGTCAACCAAGGGGAAACTCTCACCCGGGTAGTTGCATCCAGCTCATTCGATAACAACGCAGCCACCGCAGCCACTGGCGATATCATCGGCGCAACGGCCTTTGCCGCTGAGGCAGCGGGTTCCAGTGTTACCAGCTTCGCGGTCAAATTTACAGGCGTACCGGGCACAGTGAAGTCCTAATTCATCATGGACTTAGATCAGAGAGCCGCAGAGCGCGCGTTTCGCAAATGGGGCAAAGCCGCTACCTATGATGATGGTAGCGGCGGTGAGCCTATTGATTGCCGTGTGATCTTTGAGCAGGAGATTGATGACCTTGGTAGTGATGAACGCGTGCAGGTACCGCGTGTTGAATTGAGTCTGTTGGTGAGTGAGGTAGGTGCTTACAACTCAGAGGCGGTGATTACCCTTGGTAGTGTGGGGTATACGGTGCGCAAGCGATTGGCGGATGATGGGGTTGTTTGGCGAGTGCTGGTGGATGTGTAGCCTGAGTTGGTAGGTCAGCACAGGATTTATGATCATTGTGATTGTTATTTTTTTGAGTTGCTCAAACATACAGGAAAATGCTTTAAAATCATTGACTTAAAAGATCGGTTAAAAATGGGGATAGTGGTCAAATTGATCATTTTTCCAGATGGACCGGTAGTGCCAAATGATCGTAATCCATTGATTTAGTGGAATAAAATGGCGTATTGGCGTAAATTTGTGCCAGAAATAGTAGTCATGATGACTCCTGCATAAATATTAGGCAAAGTCAAGAGAAAATCATATGAGCATAATTGAAAAGTTTCGCAAAGGTATTGGATCTAGTCGCTATAGGCGATTTATCGTACTTACGAGATCACGAACTGGATCGAACTTGCTCATATCGTTGCTCAATTCGCATCCGCAGATTGAGGCAGATGGGGAAATATTCTCTAAATTGAACGGAAAGAATTACAAAACAGTTTTGTCCAAGGCATTTCCTAAACAGCCACTTAACATAAAGGCCAAAGGATTCAAGATTTTTTATTATCACCCGCAGGATGATCATTCATGCGGCATATGGGAAAAACTTAAATCAATGAATGATCTACATGTAATTCACTTAAAGAGAGAAAATATCTTGCGTACTTTAATTTCGAGAAAGGTCGCAGGAGTTCAGGATGTTTGGGCAATTAAATCTGACCAAGCTTCAAGCACTCCTAGTAAAGAGGTATCAGTCAGCTTTACCGAAGATGAGCTGCGAGCTGAATTTAAGAGAACAAGAGATTGGGAGGAAAATGGTGAAAACAATTTCAAGAACCACCCTCTTTTGTCTATCACCTATGAAGAATTAGTAAATAACCGCTCGGGTACATTCAGAAAAATTACTGAGTTCTTGGATGTTCAGCACATAGAACCAAAAACGAGGTTGAAAAAACAAAATACCAAGACCTTGAGGGAATCGATAAAAAATTACGATGAATTGAAATCAGAGTTTTCTAAAACAGAATGGGCGCCTTTCTTTGAAGATTGATTGGCTAAATCGGGTAGCCGGTAGTTTCTAGCTACCGGCTACCACACCACCCATCGTGCGGGTCCGCAATGGGCGGTTCCCTCTCCGTAATGAATTTCTACCCCGCGATCACGTAACGAGACCAATCCCATCTTTTGGAAAAGCTCATTGTTGAGTGCAATATGAATACCTTCCGTCTTTGCATTTCGCCAGTAACTTTTACCGGACGATCCACAAGTGACAGCCCGTGATTCACTCACGCCCACGCGCAGTAAGTTTCGGACTTTCGTTCTCACTTTACGCCAGTTTTTCCAGTAGCTCATTCTCAATCTTCGTCGTATCCAGCAGTCAAGATCGATACATTTTTGATAGCCTTGCGCTATCCCAAAATAGTTGATCCAACCATGGAGGTATACGGTAAGTTCTTTCAGTTTCTTTTCCATCGAAATATCATGGGATCGCCTTGTGATCTGGCGGACGCGATATTTAAATTGGAGCAGAGACTTATCATGCCAGACAAGCCTTGCACCGCGAAAAGAGAATCCCAAAAACTTACAGCGGCTGACAGGAACTACTTGGCTTTTAGTGTCGTTAACTTTGAGCTTAAGCTTGCGCTCAACAAAGCGTTTAATACTCGCCATAACCCGTTCACCCGCGCGCTTAGAAGCAACAACGATCACAAAATCATCCGCATAGCGAACAAAATCATGTTGGCGTTTTTCCTGCTCTTTATCGAGCAGGTCGAGTACAATGTTGGAGAGCAGCGGCGATAAAGGGCCGCCTTGTGGTACCCCCTCATGACAGCCTTTCCAGCATCCATCTTCTACACTTCCTGCACGCAAGTAGCTTGCGATTAGTTTGAGTAAGCGCTTATCGCTGATTCTTTGGCCAAGTAAACTCATGAGAAAATCATGATTTACCCGGTCGAAGAGCTTAGATAAATCGACATCTACGGCTATTCGTTTCCCGCCTTCGATATACTTCTGTAGCTTTTTCACCGCATGATGCCGTGATCGCTTTGGGCGGAACCCATAGCTGAACTCCGAAAAGGTTTTATCGAAACTGGGACCGATGATTTGGGCGATAGCCTGCTGAATAACACGATCAAAGATCGTAGGTATCCCGAGACCACGCTGGCCACCATCTGGCTTGCGAATGTAGACGCGCCTGACAGGAAGCGGTTGGTAATGACCTTGCCGAATGGTTTCGATAAGGTCATCGCCAACTGCCTTAAAGTGCTGCACAAAGTTATCGACTGTAATCCCGTCAATGCCTGCGGCACCTTTATTGCTCCGAACGTGCTTCCATGCAGCATTGAGGTTTTCTTTGCTGAGGATGGTTTCGAGCAGATTTTCATTTGAGTTGAGTGTCATGGCAATGCGCTACGTCAATTTTATATCCGGCTGGCAACATATCAGTAGGCTAGCCCTGTCTTTTAACTCGTGGATTTTGGGTTCAGGTCTTCACCCTGTCCAAGGTATTAAACTTGGCATTTCGCTACTATGCCCTCGGCTGACTTCTGTTTAATCACTTTGATCATTGCTGACCGAAGCGCTTCTGTGTCCCACCATTTTTTGTCTACACCCGCGATGGTGGCTAGCGGGTTGGGCCTACTTATGAGTCAGCGGCTACGCTGACAGCTTCACAGGAGCAAGCTAAACAGATCTCCCCAGATAAGAACGTGAACTTTCACTACACAACTGCATCATTTACTCTACCCGTTAGATCACATGGCTTCGGTGTCCTTGGCCGCCTCGCCTCCAGGCTAAGCCTTATATGATGTTTCTGTCCGTCAGCTCGTAGTTTTGCTAGCGGCTTCCTCCCCACAAGACCTCGCGGCATTGCAGTTGCCATTCGCTAGTAGTTAGCATTTAATGGAATCCATTAAATGGTGATCCTCCTACAGGGGACTTTCACCCCATTAGTTCACGCCCATGCTGGGCGTACCAAGTACAAGCAGGTTGCTACGGGCCTTTGGCCCTTCGCGGGACAGCTTACGCTCCGCTCCGGACGCCCCTGTTGTAGTCGTTCAGACTGTAGAAAAACTCTTAAAAGGAAGCTTTTTTGTTAAAATGGAGGTCTTGATGTCGAGATTATCCATATGCCCAATTTCAAACGTTACGATTACAACCAAAATGCAATGGTCGTCATCAATTTCGAAGAACAACTACAACCTGAAACCTTTGAATTTACACTTCATCATTTGATTGATGATCATATAGACCTCTCTGTCTTCCATAAAAAATATCAAAAGGATAGCGGCGGGCGAACCGCCTATGATCCAGCTATCCTGCTGAAAATCATATTGTTTACTTACTCAAAAGGCATTACCTCAAGCCGTGAAATTCAATGGCAATGTGAGAACAATATCCTCTTCAAAGCACTGTCATGCGATACCGTTCCGCATTTTACTAGTATTGCAAGTTTCGTAAGCAGTTATCCTGATGCGATTGAATCGGTGTTTGAGCAAGTGTTACTGGTCTGCGATCAGCAGGGGCTGCTTGGCAACGAACCTTTCGCAATAGATGGATGCAAGATGCCATCCAATGCTAGCAAAGAACATTCGGGGACTTTTAAAGAGCTAGAACAGAGGCAGGAAAAAATTCGCAAGAAGATCAAACATTGCCTCAAAGAGCACAAGAGGCTTGATGGCAGGAAACCTAAAGAAAAAGAGCTAAAGCGGCGGATACGCTGCAGAAACACTTTGATAAAATTGATCAGTTCTTAAAGAATCACTCCCCCAGGATGGGGCAAGGTAAAAACCCTAAAGAAGTAAAAAGTAATATCATGGACAATGAATCATCTAAGATGACTACCAGCAAGGGAACCATCCAGGGCTATAACGGTGTTGCCGCAGTTGATAGAAAGCATCAGATAGTTGTTGAAGCACAGGCCTTTGGAGAGGGCCAGGAACATCATACACTGAAACCTATTCTCGATGGCATCAATTGCCATTATCAGAATATAGGAATAGATGAAGACATCTTGGCCAAACAGGTCATCATTACTGCTGATACTGGATTCTCCAACGATGCTAACTACAACTACCTGCGAGAGAACGGCATCAATGCCTACATACCTGACAATAAATTCCGTTCACGTGATAAAGCTTTTACAAAGCAAAAAACCAAGTATGGCAAGCGCAATCAAAAAGATAGGGCTAATGTCCAAAAGACTATCCCGGCTAGTGAATTTACATTCAACAAGAAAAAGAAAACCTGTATCTGTTCAGCAGGAAAATCCATGCTCTTGTTAAAAGAAGAGCATGTCAGTGAAGGTAAGAAAAAACTATTGTTCGAAGGGCGCCTCACTGACTGCAGGAAATGCAGCCTTAAAAATCAGTGCATGCGAAACCCAGATTCTGCCGACTCTCGAAAAGGGCATGGAAGGCAAGTATCCCTAACTTGGACAAACGGACGGACAGCCACTGACTGGATGAAAAAGCGGGTTGATAGTATCGAAGGCAAGACCATTTATGGGCATCGAATGTCTGTTGTCGAGCCTGTGTTTGGGAACATTGGTACCAACAAGCGATTAAATCGCTTCTCGCTACGAGGAAAAAGTAAGGTTCAGGGACAATGGCAGATGTTCTGCTTGGTACATAACATTGAAAAGTTGATGAGATATGGCAGTATTCACTGATTGAGTGATGAATTAAGGGCGTCAAGACGCCAAAATTTAATACAATGAAAGAAATTTGGTGGTATAGCTAAATTTAGCCCGAAATTTTAATTAGAGGAGCCTGAGGAGTGACAGCTTTTTCTAAAACTGTTTTTCTACATCCTCGTTATGCGCCGTAAGAGTATATACGAGCAGTAATGAGCAAAATCTATATCTACGTACTCACAACAGAAACGTTTCCTGATAGGCAAGCGTACTTTGATGCATCTTCAGAGACTGAATATTTCTATGTAGGTAGAACGGAGAACCCTGAGCGTAGAAAAATGCAGCATGAAGGAGAAGCCAGAAGAGGATCTAGCTATCCATATCATGAAAAAATAAGAAATCTCAAGGAAGGATGGGATTTAGAAGTATTAGAGGTTGTTGATAAACAGTTAGCTTCTGATCATGAGGAGTACCACATGATAAGGTTTACTTGTGAAGGCCACTCATTGCTAAATATAAAACGTGGTGATCGAATAAAAAGGGCGTCAGTAGATATATTCGAGAGTTTCAAGCGAAGCGGCATAGAAAATTCAACCGACTACTTCAATGTAATATCTATTACCAGAGAGAATAGGATAAGTCTTCGCGGGTCCAGACAAATAATGAAGCGCCTAAAACACGTAAAGTATGATTCTGAGACAGAAACTCATCACTATGTCCTCGATGGAGTAGTATATATTGTCGAAAAATATGTATCGAAAAAAGAACTCATAGAATCACTATGTCCAAGTATTGATAAAAAATTGCAAGATCTTCTTAAAAGAGTAGAGTCGTTTCGAAAAGAACGTAAAGCAGACTAGGTATGAAATGCATGAAAAAGTGCGGCAGGCTGACGTCCTACTCTGTGCAGATTTTATGTGGTTGTTACGCTCCTATTTTTGCACAAAAACTTCACAGGGTACGCCGCAACAGCGAATGGCTTTCGGACTGCTGAAAAACTAATGTATGTATTTGTCCTCTCAAATATGATCGAATATCAACCATAAATGATGATTTTACGTGAATTCTGGTTTAGCTTTCACTGATGAGTGGGCTGCTTTTCACGTAGAAGCACAATACAAAAGAGGGATGAGCTTTTTTACCCCCTCGTTAGGTGCATTTATGTTAAAGGCAACTAAGGTGTTTTACGCTATTAGCTTCGCTCTGAGTTTGCTGGTTACGGTATTTTTCTCAGTTATTTGGTGGAAGTGGCATCAAATGCCATACAACGAAACCGGTAGATATTGGGATGGGTTCGTTGTTTGGCACGAACAAGCGGCGGGAGTCTATGCAGGTTGTGCGATAGTTTCATTGGTTGTTACTGTTGCTATGGCAATTATCTATCGTAAGGTAGGGCGCAGTGAAAATACCTAACTAACAAAGGTTGCGAAGGCAGCAAGGGTCGCAGCGCTGCTTTGGACGTTATCGCAAGCCCTTCTGAAGTTGGTAGCTACTCTCAATCACTCGGTGCATATGTCGGCGAAACTCCTGTGGCAATTTTGTATATAGTCGGGCTGTTAGCAATGGAAAGGGAACCTTCGCAAAGTGGTATAGGTTCTCAATCTCACACACTTCCGCCAAAGTAACCCTTACTAGCTCACACCATAATGGCAGCAAGTCCGCAGGGATTCGTTGCAAATCCGTTTCCATTTTCGATATTTGAGATGACACAAGCCCCATGTCCAACGGATGACACACGGCTAATAGTGCAGCTGGTAAGGCGTGTGATTTCAGAATTGTTTCAGCAGGGGCATAAATTCCTGAAAGCCGGGGTAGGGCTGATAGAGCTTACCCTCGCTCGTTGGGGCAAGGCGATATATTTGCCGCTGGCCAGCGAATACGATCAGACGAGACCATGTAGGCCATCGATCAGATTAATCAGAAATTTGGACGAGTTACCTTGTTCTTGGCGCTTAAAGTATCAACAAGATGCGGTAATCGCATTGCTCTCTAGCTTATATAACTCAGCGGGATCAGTTGCCAGAGATTGCAGTCTAGGTTCTGTGTAAATATACAGTTTGTGAGTGTGGCAAAAATTGAGAGACTGAGTGATTCCGGGGTTTATGAGAGGTGCGAGCCGCCGTACCAATTACACATGGATGATTGTAACTATATGATTATTATAAGGTTATACATTTGATTGTGACTCCTGAGGTCGCGGGTTCGATCCCCGTCGGCCACCCCAGATTCTTCCTTGTTTATTAAGGGCTTACAAACTTACCTATGCGAATTTTTTCGTTTCTGTTTCGGTGTGGCAATTTGGGCCTTAATCTATATTAAAGCTTTTTTTCTCGGTGTCCCGTTAAAAAGATTCAAATATTAGCTAGGTGGGTGTACTGGAGCCGATCATAGAGCTTTTGGGTACGGTGGTAGGCAGTGAAGAGTAGCAGATAGAATTTGCTGTCAAGAGAGAGGCTGGGAAGAAGCTCAACTGATCCTACTCCCTTTTGTCATACGATATGAAGACTTTTATGAGTAGCTTGGAAGCAAGCTGGTTATCCAACTTCAGAAAGAAATTTCTAATCTCTGTTCCTATACTACTTTCGCGCCAAGGCCTGAACTTGTGGCTCGGTGAGGGTGAGTCTCTTCTCCATCTTAGCTCCAAGCTTTTTAATCTCAGTTTGAAATCTTTTAGTCTGATCTTACCCAAATGCTTCGAACGCCACGAGGACACACAAGTGAACTGCGTTTACGCAGTTCACTGATGACTCGAATCTGCCGATGGGTAGGCTCCTAGAGGAGGGCATAAGTCAAAGCTGTTTTTTATGGCTGTGTCAATATGGTTCTTACGGTTGGATACCCATCGATTATTCTCAAGATGGGCGTCTACGTCGCGAATTGAAACGGTCTCAAAGGTGTCTCTCGATACATTCTGAATCATATCAGCTTTGGATATATTGCCCAGTTCTTTTACTGGATTGAGCTTCATATTTTTTGTTTGATAATGCGATTATTAGTATGGATCATCGGGCTTATCTTTGGTTTTAGGTCTAGGTTCTTGCAGCTAAACCGCTAAACACCTCCTTTTCATAGGGTGTTTCAGATTAAGATTGAGCTAGTTCATTTAAGTGGTTTTTTTATGGAATTTCCGTTTCGCAGAGATACACCTATGGCCTGCATAATTTGACTACTAGCGCTATAAATTTTTGTAGGTTGGGATACTCTTGTGTCGAAGCTACCCTTCAGAAGCATATAAGTAGCTTTAAGAACGGAGTAATTTCTTCTTTATACTTGCTGCTATTGGTAATTGATACCCGTAGGGTTGATAGTGCCCAGGCATTGTTGGAAAGTAAAAATCTCTTTATTTACTGAGTAGCCACATAGGTATCTGTTATTCGATAGTGCATAATATATATGCGAAGGTTTGCGAGCCTGCTTTACGCGGGCTCACAAGCTGGCTGAATACTATTTAACAAAACTCAGTTACAGCCTTCACCATTGATTTAGCAGATTGCTTTGGGTAATCATTGATTTTATTCTCAATCACATTTTCATCGATAATATTAAAAATTCTTGCCTTATCAGTTCTCTTGTCGAATATCTGTGCCCAGTGAGTAAATGGGTCAGTTTTAGCAATTTGTTCTATCTCTTTATAGGCGTCCTCCTCATTGTGAAATGATCGCTTGAAGTCCTTTATTCCACCCATAAGTAGGTTATAAGTACCGGTAAATAGTGCGTATCTTTCCATGGGATTCTCCAAACTTATAAATCTGGGCTCCGAGTCGGTAGCCTTGGGTAGCTGCTGTCGGCTAAATACGCCGAAGCGCGGTTGGCTAATTTCTCGGCTAGAAGTATGTTTTATCTTTTATAAAACCTACATACTAACCATGCACTCTAATTTAACCCTTTTGTTTATGTATAGAAGCTTAACCAGTACATGCATTTGCATTTTGAGGAGAGTTTTTGTCGTGATCTGCAACATGTTTGCGCAAGAATAATAGGTCTAAATTGTTCTAGGCTTTATATTGTTCGATATATTTTTATTTTGCTTGCCTTAATAGATGAAGGGGGAGGATTTTCAGGTCCTCTCAACCGCTCTTAACCTTCCTGGCTTGATCTAAATGTTTTTTTTAGCTTAAAGGATAGAATTTCCAACTCAGAAGCTTGATCGACATGTCCTTAATTGATAATGGAGGCTTTGTTTAGTTAATGAATTTGGTGGCGATATTTTCTAGATTTGTGCATTAGTACTTAATATTTTAATGTACGATATTGCTTAAAATAGATGGGTGCATTTAGAGTGGGTTATCAATCAGGTTTAAGTACTTTAATGGTTGATTCTTTGGTTGGGTATACGTGAACAAAAAGAGCCTTGAAGGCTGTAAGAGTTACTTTTGTATCTCTTATATAGTTTAAATAGGTTGAATGAGTCAATTCGTGCTTTGTATGTGAGGGAAATAGTATGCCTAATACTATTTCTCTGTAGTATCTATTTTGGATTGGCTTTTGTTTGTGTCTGAGCAATAGTTCTTCTCTTAAAACATAGGAAACTTCTAAATGAACAACGCGCTCAAGATCGTTACTTGTCTGGTTTTATCAATGATGGCTTATAATAAGGTTTTGGCTATTGATATCCTTGCTCACAGAGGAGCTTCTGGTGAGTATCCTCAAAGCACCATTCTGGCTTTTGATATGGCATTGGAGCAGGGGGCTGATACTCTAGAGTTGGACATACATTTGTCAAAAGATCAGTTCATTATTATCAATCACGATGCAGATCTTAAAAAAAATGTAGGTGTCTCGGATAAAATAGAAGATTTGACTTTGGTAGAAATAAAAGCATTGGATGCTGGGCATGAGTTTACCCTAGATAATGGCGACAGTTACCCATTCCGAAACCAAGGGCTCGTCCTCTTAACATTAAATGAGCTATTTGAGAGCTACCCTAATGCCATTTTTAATATTGAAATTAAACCAAATAATAAGGTCCTATCAGAAATACTATGGCAAGTAATTGTTGACTATAGAATGGAGCAGCAAGTTACTGTGGCTAGCCAGCATAATAGGGCTATGGGCCATTTTCGTGATATCAGTGGGGGAGAGATTAGAACGAGCGCAACAATCGGTGAACTTATAGAGGCCAGTCTAGCCTGGAGTTCGGGCTTTGGATGGGCTTTCAAGCCGGACTTTGAAGTTGCCCAACTGCCATACAGTATTACCACTAAGCCCTATGTTCGCTTTTTTCAGAGTAAAGGCGTGGCCGTCGATCTCTGGACAGTTAACGATATAGATGACATTGAGCGCAGTATATCCCTTGGTGTAGATGGGATTATTGGTGATTTCCCTGGGCGAGTTTATCAACTACTTGAGAGTGCTGGAGAACGGTAATTTTTCTCGATGCGAGTCAGAATTGCCGAGTACAGAAATTTTCTTGTAAAAGAATAATGAAGTTAGTGTTAACTTGATAATTTCAACCTTAAAAAGTCAGTGCTTTATTGACTTTTTAAGGTCCTAGGAGACGGTGATATCGATCTTTATGGGCAAAAGTAGCATACAAAGAGTTTGTGTTTAGCCTGGAGGCAGAAATCTACATACTTCATTGAGCCTACCGAAACTTCAGATTCAACAATTAATGAGGGTTGGGAAAGACCTAGCTGCAATCTATTTCGGTATACAAAAAAAGTACTGTTGGGGAGGTGTGCTCTGATACCGACAGGCCTCCACTTTCTAATACTTACATTGTTAGTCGATAATTCGACCTTCGGTTTGCTGTATGCAATCCGTCGGTGAGACTGCAATTAGAAGCTAGCATTCTCTACAGGCTGTTGTGTCAATTTCCAGGGCTAGCCCGCTGTCGACGACATTGTTTCTAGAAGAAATATGGCTGGCCATTTTTTGAGCCATTTTCATTCCATTTTTTGTCGTATCTCTGGATCCAATTATTGCAATGCTAGGCTACTTAAGTAAGCTAATATTACCGCGTGCACATACAGTCGAGAGGGAATTGGGAGTGTCTTCTAGTCCATAGGGATATTTGCAACTACCACGTTGAATCTTGACTACTACCATTGTGCAAGCCAAAAGAGTCCCCATACTTTCTAGCAAATCTCATTAACGCGTAGACAGCTAACAAAAAGTCATAGCCGCAACACATGAGGCTTTCATATCAGGTTTCTTTCGGCCTTTGAGTGACCCCGCGTTTATAATACAAATCCTGTTGGAGAAACAGTAGGCTTCTGAAATGAAGCTTTGTTTTGGGTGCGGGGCTGGGAATGTAATGTCATAGTTGCCTTAAGTTATACAATCAGATTTAGGGCGAGACTTGTTGAAAACGATGAGTTGACAGTTTAAAAATAACAGAAAGCCCTGTAATTGGTGTCTTCTGGTAATGGATTTTTTGTGAGATAGACTTGTGCCAAAATAGAAGAGAGCTAGGGCTGTATATGAGATGTTATTAGGTATACATTTTGCTGAAGTTGGAAGTTATTCTATTGATATCATCTGCGTGGATAAAGATGTTCATCGTATAGTAATAATTGTTTGCGTGCGACGCAGATGTGTCCTGTTCGTTTGTTGCTTATATCTCCTCGACCTTTAATTTTTTAAAGCTCGCGGGAGGTTTGGTCAAGAAAATGATAACTTCTGACCTCCTATGACTGTTTGAGAGTTGTGCCGTAATCGAGGTTTTAGTCCGCTCGGGTTGAATACAAAATAGGTGGTATTAGATTGATTTTTTAATTTTTCCTCTTTGTGCTTCGAACTCTTTTCATTTAAGCTGTGGTGGAATCGGTGCTCGATAAGTTCAGTTGTTATTAGTCAAATATACTGGAGGGGGAATATGTACAATACTATCCTTTGCGCTATAGAAGCGTCTCAAGAAGGGAGGTATGTGTTGTCTAAAGCGGTAGAATTATCTAAGAAATTTGATAGCAAGCTAGTAGTTTTAAATGTGCTGCCTTATAGCTTCCTGCCCAAGGATTATCAAAAAGAGCTGAAAGAGAGTGCAATTCCGAAGTTTGAGGAGATTACGGAAGACTTTGGGGTTAGCAAGAGAAATCGGGCCCTTAAAGTGGGAAAGCCTTATGAGGTTATCTGTAAGGAAGCTGAAAAAAGGAAGGTGGATCTGATAGTTCTGGGAACTCACTCCAAGAAAGGTTTGAGTTCCCTGATTGGTTCTACCGCTAATAGCATAGTGAACTATGCACATTGTGATGTAACTTTGGTTCGAATCTAAGTTATAGGGCCATAGTCGATTTAAAGTTTGCCTTCTATTCGTTCCTTATTAGTGATCACGCTTTTTGTAGGCCGGGCAACCGGAGTTTGCCCGGCCTATTTTGAATGTTGCTGTTTAGTTGGACGTAGCTTGGGCCGGGTAATCTGGCTCCTCGCCCTTGACTTCATTGTCTTCTGAGGCGGGAGCATTACGCAGCACCAAAAAGCCAGCTGTCCCAGCGATAACCGATGCTAATAGAATGCCGGCTTTCGCCTGAATAAGCAGTTCATTTTGCGAGCTAAATGCTAGTTCGGCGATAAAAATGGACATGGTGAACCCAATACCTGCGAGCAATGCTACACCGACAATATGTTGGAAATTCGCCGCTTTGGGTAATTGGCCCCAACCTAGCTTCCAACCTACCCAAGTGGCCCCTACAATCCCAAGCAACTTACCGACCACCAAGCCAAAGATAACCCCGAGAGTGACCGGGTTGAGTACTGCTTCGGAGCTGCTGAAGCTGTCGACCGGAATTCCCGCGTTAGCTAGTGCAAAGATAGGTATCACTACAAACCCGACCGGTATGTGCAGGCGAGTCTCCATTCGTTGTAGCGGAGATTGGGCTAAGTTCACGCCATTACCCAAGCCCATTACGCGAGCTCGTAAATCATCGTTAGCGATAATCTTGTCGCCTGGGCGGAAGCAGCGGTCGAAGCTGCGAATGATATCTTTTACGAAGGTACTAAATGCTACAGGATCGTATTTTGGCTTGGCAGGTAGTGCCATAGCGGTAATGACACCAGCGAGAGTAGCGTGGACACCGGCTGAGTGAAGTCCGTACCACAATAGACCTCCAACAAAGACATAGGCTGCGGATCGGCGAATACCCGCAGCATTGAGAAGCCCGAGCACTATAACCAGGCCACCTGATGCGATGAGCGCTGTCATGTTTACTTGCTCTGTGTACCAGATGGCAATAACGAGAATTGCCCCTAAATCATCTACGATCGCTAGTGCGACCAAAAAGGTCACTACTGCTCGTGGTACACGGTTGCCTAGTAGTGCAATACAGCCTACCGCAAAGGCAATGTCTGTTGCCATCGGGATACCCCAGCCTGGACCGGCTTCGGTACCTAAATTAAGGGAGCTGTATAGTAGGGCGGGCACCACCATGCCGCCGATAGCGGCCATCACAGGTAGTACTGCCTGACGGAGATCTGAGAGTTCTCCCACAAGAAACTCTCGTTTTAATTCCAAGCCTACCAGAAAGAAAAAGATGGCCATTAGGCCGTCATTGATCCAGTGATGCAGGGAAAGGGAAAATGTCCAGTCTCCTGCACCTATCGCAATAGGCATATGAAGTAGGTGCTTGTAAGCCTCTTGCAGAGGAGAGTTGGCAATAATCAAAGCGATAAGCGCAGAGAGCATTAGTAATATACCACTGCTGCTTTGGCGATGAATAAATTCCTCAAAAGGAGTAACCAGGCGACCAAATGCCTCTTCTAGCGGGGCTTCAAAAATTTTTCCTTTGCGAATTTTAAATCTATTTAAAACCCCTTTACTCATCGTTGAGCATCCTCCTTTATCGGCTATAAACCCTAAGAAATATAGGGCTGTTTTTTCTCAATTCAGGCCCAAAGATTACCATGGAACTTGTATTTTTAACTAGATTAAAGCGCGTCACTCGGTAGCCGGTCGCAAATATGATGAATGAGAAAACCTGCGCAATTGTTGGGGGTTTGTTTGCTTCGTGTGAGAAAGTTGAGGGTGTTGATGATTTGAAATTAAATGACGCTTTTTATTGGAAGGTGACAAGCTTGAGTCTAAGGCCATGAAATTTTAGTGTATTCGGATTGTAAAGAATAATAGTTTTTTATGTTAGCTATAATAATCAATTGTCTATGGATTTGAATGGTCTACTTTGGTTTGCCTAGCTAGTCCAATAGGGTAGCGATGTTCCTAAGTTTCTTTGCTTGAGGTTAAGGAGGGTAGCATTGTATAGGAACCTCCTTGCCAAATTTCCCTAGCTGCTATTTGCTTTCCTGCTGATGATTCAACGGCATATAGTTCATTGGAGCGAGTAAAAGGGGCTACCGGAAAGGGCTTACATCCCCGGTGAGAATTTATAGATTTACAAAATATGTAGATGGGTATTGGTTGCGAGCGTTTGTGACTAGTGATACTTCTTGCTCCATTCTTTATTTCACTCAATAGCTAATAGAAGTACCTAGTTATAGATGGATTAGTGTAACAACCTGATGTCCCACTCAGCCTTAGCGTAACGAAGGGATGCTAGTGGCAGAATGGTTTAATGATGCTGCCTGCAGTAGTACCACTGGAGCAGATTCCAAGCAAAAAAGTCCTGTCTATAGAGTTATTTTGCCCATTCGGCCCCACTATTAGAACAATGCCACTTTGTTGCTTATGCACTTAAGACTTTGAGTTGAATAGACACGTTATAACAGAGGGCTTTACGCTTACCGCCCAAATACTCAATAATTAGCGCCCACATCACAGGCAGGCATTGGCACAGAGTGCAGTGAAATGCTTGATACCTGTGACACTAGGATTGTATTCAAGATTTGGAGTAATCAGTGACAGCTACAGTTGAGCAAAAAGCGACCAATGTCCATTGGCATGAGGGTGATGTGACCCGCGAAAACCGGGCGAGTATCCTCGGCCACAAAGGCGTGACCCTCTGGTTCACCGGCCTTTCGGGCTCTGGTAAGAGCACTGTGGCTGTTGCCGTAGAGAAGGCTCTGGCTGCTCGTGGCGTGCTCAGTTACCGTCTGGATGGCGATAACATCCGCTTGGGCATCAATTCTAACCTTGGCTTCTCAGCTGAGGACCGCCAGGAAAATATCCGACGTGTAGGCGAAATTTCCAAGTTGTTTGCGGATACTGGCGTGGTTGTTTTATCCAGTTTTATCAGTCCGTACCGTGAAGATCGTGATTTAGTAAGAAAGATGCATGAAGCAGGAGATCTTCCGTATATGGAAGTGTTCGTAGACTGCCCACTGAAAGAGGCTGAGGCACGCGACCCCAAAGGCTTGTATAAGAAAGCTCGCGCAGGTGAGATCAAAGGTTTTACTGGTATAGATGATCCCTATGAGGCACCTGTTTCACCAGAATTGCACCTGAATACTGCTGAAATGACTCTTGAAGAGGAAGTAGAAGTGATTCTCTCCACTCTCCAAGAGAAAGGCATTATCGCTAAAGACTAGGCGGTACTGCTTTCGAAAAGGGGATCAGGAGATTCCCTTTTTTTGTTTTTGTCCTAAAGATATTTGCGCTTCTGCGCATCGCTCTACAAGTCCTGCCTCTCTTTAAGTCTTCCTCGGCGCCAACTGCCAGTAGCCTGGGACATCCGTTCATATACTCAAGCTGTACAGAAAGTGATGTTTCCTGTGGAGGCGCTTATGTCCGTTAGGAGAGGCTGGATACTCTCTATTTTGCTCTTGGTGCTAGTGGGCCTGGGGGCAGCAGCTTGGTATGGGTATAACCAGCTGCCAAAAGTCCACGGGAGCGTAGATGCTCCGGTGTTGAAGGTTCCTGAAGGGGTGTTGGACTATCAACCTGCGCCAGCTTATTCCGGTCCTCACCCCCGAATGATGTCCCGCCCGCCTGAATATTTCCCATTTCCTATTGGCTTGGGAGAAGTAGGGCCTGTAGAGACTCTATTCAGTGGCCCAGCCAGGTACCCTCTTTATTGCGGGAAAAACAATATTACAAATAAGCAGCCCCTGGTAGATAACCAGGATGGTGAAGGGGTGCCTATCTTTGCTCTAAATGATAAGGGCAGGAAGACAAAAGAGGTTATTGGGTATAGCCGGGATTGCAGTCACGCTACAGAGGTTACCTATTTTTACCGTAGTACCACTGATGGCCAGTTTCACTATCTGCATGAGGCCAGAAATGATATCGATAAGGTGACGGTAAACGGGAAGCAGGTAGATTTTATTGTTCGTGTAGAGACAGGCACGATCAACCGTCACTTTTATGCAATAGCAGTATTGAGGGGCGAGGGTGAGTCTGCAGGTAGGCCAAGTGGTAGTAACTGGAATAAGCGGCTGATCTATCAGTTCCGTGGTGGCGTAGGCATTGGAGGGCGCCAGGGAAAAATCAACAAAGGAGATATCACCACGCGGCGAATGGATGAGCTTGCGCGCGGTTATGCGATTGTCTATTCGACCGCCAATCAGACTAGAAACCACTACAACATGTGGCTGGCAGAAGACACTGCTCGTAGGGTGAAAAAGCAATTTGTATCGTTATATGGGGAGCCAATGTACACCGTTGGCATTGGGGGGTCAGGTGGAGCGATCCAGCAGTATCTATTTGCGCAGAATGCACCGGGCCTCTTAGATGCTGCTATCCCCTTGTATTCCTACCCAGATATGGTGTCCCAAACAATTTATGCCTTCGACTGTGAGCCACTGGAGTACTTTTTTGACATTGTGGATAGGCAGAATCAGCGCTGGAAAAAAGCAGAGGAGCGCACGGTTATCCAGGGGTTAGCTGCCAGTGAGAATGGTTCAAGTAAATTTGGAGTGTTGAGCTTTTTTGCTGGGATTTTTGATAGTCGTTACCGAGATAGGATGCAGGGAACCACTGAATGTGTCGAAGGGTGGCGAGGCTTAGTACCGTTGGTTAATAACCCTAACTTTGTTCACTTTGCTAAGAGTTTCGCTGCTGAGGTTGTCCCAAAAGTGCATTGGACGCACTGGGAGGACCTTCGCCAATTTTATGGTGCAAACGCATCAGGGTACGCAAATAGTTCTTGGGACAATGAGGGGGTGCAGTACGGCCTGAAAGCCCTGGTGAACGGCGAAATCAATATAGATACATTTTTACGTGTCAATGCTGCTGTAGGTGGCTGGAAAGTGCCAGAAGACCAGAGCCAAGAGCAGTTATGGTTTATGAATGGGAATATGTTTCCGGTTCGCTTGTCCCTTTGGAGCGAGCAAAACCTCAATATGGGAACACTCCAAAAGCCGGCGAAGCGCAGCCGCGCAAGTCTGGAGGCTATTAATGGAATATATCGTTCCGGGCACGTTTTCCTGGGGGATGTAGAGATTCCTATTATTGATTTGCGGCACTACCTCGATAAAGAGCCTGATATGCACCACAGCTCTGCCTCTTTTTCTGCACGCGAGCGTATTCGGCGCGCCCGTGGACATGCGGAGAATCAACTGATTTGGATGAGTGACAAAGGCTACAACCCGCTGCATGAGGCGCTGGATTTAGTTGACCGTTGGATGCAGAGCATCATAGAAAACCCAGGTAAAGGTGTAGTGGAAAACCGCCCGGATGACGCCAATGATCGATGCTTTGACAAGGAAGGAAATTTGCTAGCGTCTGGAGGCAAGGTCTGGAATGGCCCCTGGAATAGCCAGGCTCCCGGGAAGTGTATGAGGGTATACCCGATTCATAGTACATCAAGGCAAGTGGCGGGGGCACCGGTGACCGATGATGTCTTTAAGTGCGCTCTACAGCCGGTTGAGCGGGCGTTGGCGAAGGGGATCTACGGTCCATTCACTGAGGAAATTTCCAGTCGTGTGGCAGATCTAAAGAGAATATTTCCTACTGGTGTGTGTAATTACAACGAGCAAGACTTGGCCCGCCCAAAAGAGCAGCTGATACCGAGGGGGATACCTGTGAAGATAGCTGGGCATCTGCTAGACCCAGACTATCGGCAGGGTAAGGTCTTGCAGGGAGCAAGTACTGAAGAGGCTGAAATGAGGGGGGTTCCTGTCTCTTTACCAGACGAATCGGATGGAAATTAATCGGACGTGATTATTTGGCGTGAAAATTGTTGACAGGAATCTACAGTCGGGTAATATGCGCGTCGCTCAAGGGGGCACGGCCCCTATAGCAAAGAGCACCGGGTGGTTAGCTCAGTTGGGAGAGCGACGGCCTTACAAGCCGTAGGTCACAGGTTCGACCCCTGTACCACCCACCAACTTCCATAGAGGAAGTTTACTACCGAGGACCGGTAGTTCAGTTGGTTAGAATGCCGGCCTGTCACGCCGGAGGTCGCGGGTTCGAGTCCCGTCCGGTCCGCCAGATACGAAAAAGGCCCCCTCGAGAGAGGGGGCCTTTTTTTATGGCGGAAAAATAAGCCTGAGGGGGGCAGACTGGAGCTTTAGTTCATTTCGCCCAGTGTAAGATGGCTCGACAGATTTGATTTTCTATATGGCTAACTTGCCCTTACCGATTGGAAGTGTGCTAAGGATTCAATCTCAATTTTCTAATTTTAGGCTAGTGGATTTGAGCATTGGCAGGAATATTGTGGAACACTGTTTAGTCTTTCTCGCCTGAAAGAGGGTGAAGCCAGTAAAGGTTTTCCTTTTGCAGGGGCGCGATTTAAAAAGCCTTAGTGGCGCCTGTCAGTCGAATAAAGAAGGGTGCCAGTAGGGAAGCTTGCTTAATTAGAATAATTGATTTCGGCGATTAGTTTTGGTTTTCTGATAGCAGCTGGCTGATAATGATTTGCTTAATAAGTGCGATTTGCCTTGGCTAGATTAATGACTGGTAATTGTGGTGATGTAATTTTTGGTAAATGTAATACCGCTTATTAAGTGTCAGTTGCAGGCTTTGGGTTCGATGTTGTTTTATTAGGAGTCCTTCACCCCTTGCCTGAAATGATATGTAGAAGGGGCGTATCTTTCAGAGCAATGGTTTTTTGCTTTGATTTACAAAGCTCGACCGTATGAATTAATGGGTGAATCTCTGAGTATTTACCTGGTAAAGAGGGCTATACAAATTCGCTACTTAACTTGCCTCAATTTGAAAAGTATTCTCGATGCAGCACGGGCAATCCCTTATCAAAGAGTTGATAGTGATCAGTTCTCAGGGATTGAGCTATGGGTTCGTCGAGATGACCTTTTGGACCCTCTAATTTCAGGAAACAAGGCCTATAAGCTCCTATACAACCTAACGGAAGCGAGCGAGAGGGGCTTTGAGGTCCTGATTACTTGCGGTGGCGCTTGGTCAAATCATTTGCATGCCACCGCAGCAGCGGGGGCGCGGTTTGGATTTCGTACAGTTGGTGTTGTTCGTGGCCAACGACCGCCTGTGATGAGTGGCATGCTTCAGGATGCAGAGCGGTTAGGGATGCGATTAATCTTTATCTCTCGACAAGAGTACCGACTTCGCCATCATCCCGATTTTTTGGGGCTAATTGGGCTAGAGCCAAACTGCGGGCTCTACATCCCGGAAGGTGGGGCAAACTTTGCTGGAGCAAGGGGGGTGAGCCTGTTGGGTCAAATTATTGAAGAGACAGCCCCGATTAAATTCGACCAGCTCTGGGTCGCTTGTGGCACTGGGTTAACTTTGGGCGGGCTGAGTTCATCTATAGACAGTTTCCCGGTACATGGTGTTGAGGTATTAAAGGCCGGGGACGGCATTCGTAGAGAAGTGCGACATTGGCGGGCGGTGTTGTCGGGAGGCAATGCCTCTGATAATTCATGTATCACTATGAATAATATTCATTTGACCAATCAGTATCACTGTGGAGGCTATGGCAAGTACCCCGGTCGGCTGTTGGATTTTCATCAGTCTTTCGAGCGTCAGTCCGGTATCCCCTTGGATCCTATCTACACTGCAAAACTTTTATATGCTCTTTCTCAAGAGGTCCGCGCTGGCCGTATTTGCAGCGGATTTAAGGTTTTAGCTCTGCACTCTGGGGGACTGCAGGGTCGGCGCGGATTCCATTGTGCCGACTGAATTAAGGGTGTGGTCATTCGACGGTGCCCGACCTCTGACTTGTCATCCGTAATTCGACTCACGTACCAAGCTAAGGCATAATTGCCTGTCACATTTAGAGAAGCTATGACTATCGGACTTACCTGGTAGTGGTGGGTATCAAGTTGGCAAAGTGTTATTTGTAAGGCCTTGGTTCGGCCACCCAGAGGGGAAGCGGTGTCGGAATTTTTTAATATCGGCTTGATTGGCCGTATAGAGAGTGATAGCGCTGTACTATCACTCAAGCGTTTGAGCGAGTTTCTCGAGAGAGGAGGCTATGCGGTTGTACTGGAGAAGGAGACTTCAACTGCGGTCACAGCCAATAATGCTCGCGTATCTTCTAAAGAAAAGCTGGGAGAGCTCTGCGACTTAGTAATTGTAGTTGGTGGGGATGGTAGCCTGCTAGCTGCCGCTCGCGCCCTGGCTAAATTCAGCGTTCCCTTACTCGGAATTAACCGTGGACGGCTGGGTTTCCTCACTGATATTACCCCTGATGAGATTGAGCAAAAAGTTGGTGAGGTATTGTCTGGTAAGTATATGGCCGAAAGCCGTTTTCTACTTGATATGTCGGTGACCAGAGAGGGCAAGCCTATTGGCAAAGGATCCGCCCTGAATGATGTGGTGCTGCATCCGGGCGAGTTTATCCGCATGATCGAATTCAACCTTTTCATAGATGGTCAATTTGTTTATACCCAGCGCTCTGATGGATTGATTGTCTCTACACCTACAGGTTCTACCGCTTATGCCCTTTCTGGTGGAGGACCGATTATGCACCCCAAATTGGATGCTATCGTCTTAGTTCCTTTGAACCCACACACACTCAGTAGTCGTCCGATTGTTGTGGAAGGGAGCAGCGAATTCAAAATCATAGTGGGTGAACACAATACCACAAACCCCCATGTTACTTGCGATGGGCACGATCAGGTCATTACAAAGCCTGGAGATGTTGTACGTATTCATAAGAAACCGCATCGGTTGACACTGATCCACCCGATTGATCACAACTTTTACGAAACATGCCGTTCAAAGCTAGGTTGGCTGAACTGATGATTTCATTTCGGAGTTACTAGATATGTCTGAAGCTTTTATAAAAAAAATTAAGTCCAAAGAAACTATAGTTGGGATCGTGGGTCTCGGCTACGTCGGCTTACCACTTTCAATTCGTTTTGCTGAGGCTGGGTTCGTTACAGTCGGATTTGATATCGATGAATCAAAAGCAGAAGCAATCAATGTGGGAAAGTCCTATATAGAGCATATTCCATGCGAGCAAGTTCGTAATGCAAGCGAGAAGGGCTTAAGTGCGACTACTGATTTTTCAAAGATGCTGGAAGTCGATGCGTTGATTCTTTGTGTTCCCACTCCCCTTAATAGATATCGCGAGCCGGACCTCTCTTTTGTAACTGGAACGCTGGATAAAATGCTGCCTTATCTTCGTAAAGGGCAATTGGTATCGCTAGAGAGTACTACGTACCCTGGTACCACTGAAGAAGAAGTGGTGCCTCGAGTAGAGAAAGCTGGACTGATTGCTGGTAAGGATGTGCATATTGTCTATTCGCCTGAAAGAGAGGATCCCGGCAATAAAAATTTTAGCACTCAGAATATTCCAAAAGTATGCGGTGGATATACAGCAGCGTGCCTGAATGCCGGAGTCGCACTTTATAATGAGGTCATAGATAAAGTAGTTCCTGTTAGCTCGGTGGGAGCTGCTGAAATGACAAAGCTGCTTGAAAATATTCATAGGGCGGTAAATATAGGCTTGGTTAATGAGATGAAAATTGTTGCTGATGCCATGGGAATTGATATCCACGAAGTGATTCGAGCTGCCGCAACAAAGCCATTTGGATTCACTCCGTACTATCCTGGTCCGGGTCTAGGGGGACATTGCATCCCTATTGACCCATTTTACCTAACCTGGAAAGCAAGGGAGTATGGCCTACATACTCGTTTTATTGAGTTGGCTGGTGAAATTAATACTATGATGCCAGAATGGGTTGTAAATAAGGTAGTCGCCTCTTTAAATAGTGTAAAAAAGTCAGTAAATGGCAGTAAAATTCTGATTCTAGGTATTGCCTATAAGAAAAACGTAGATGACATGCGAGAATCACCATCTATGGAGCTCTTGCGAATGTTACTAGATTTGGGTGCGGACGTATCATATTCTGATCCGCATGTACCCTCAATTCCTAAAATGCGTAAGTATGATTTCTCAATGTCAAGCGTCAACCTTAATCAGGTTGATTTGCTAAATTATGATTTAGTCTTGCTAGCAACAGACCATGATGCGTTTGACTATGAATTACTCGCTGAAAAATCACAATTATTGGTTGATACAAGAGGTCGTTATACAAAGAAAATAGGTAATATAGTAAAGGCATAGTTATAATTAATTCGGGCTGTTAATAGATTTGGTGAGATTGATTGAGCTTAATAGTCCGAATATTCACGGTCTTGGATGTAAATTCCCAGCAACGCTCTTGTCAAGCGTGTTTATCATACGCATTGGCATTTATTTTGGTCCTGATTTTGAATGATGAACTCCAAATCCAAAGATTATAAGGCCTCCTTAATTGAAGATCCAGGCCATTATAGTTTGCTAATGCAAAAAAATATTGAGTTAAGATTACTTAAGAGAAAAGTACGTGAAATACATATGCAGCTTTTAGTTTCTGAGAAGCAAAAAGAGATATTAAAAGAGGCGTATGAGGATGTAAAAGCTGGGTTTATTTTTCGGGCAGGTGAGTTGGTAGTCAGCAGTAAAAAAAATCCGTTGTCTCTTATTCGACTAGTTAGAGACCTTTATTTATTAAGATGTGAAGTTAGAGGTGAGGTAGCATTAAAAAATGGAGATATTTAAGTTGGTTGTATGCCTGTCTTTTCAGAAGGGATTTATTGTTATAGGAAATTTCTAGGACTTTGTGTCTATCTATATTGAGGCTGGCTTACTGATATGACATTTGATTATTTTATATAAGGGTAGAATTTTATCGGCGAGCGTAAACGTTTCTTCAATAATTTCGAGCTCTGTACATGATGAATCAAAATGAAAAGTTGGGTAGGAAGGCGATAATATTAGGTGGAGCCAGCTCTGCTTTGGTAGCCGAAAGAGCTATTAATTCTTTATTGCCGCAGGTAGAGCATATAACTTATCTGAGTTTTTCTAATCGTGACAATTTAAATCAAAATTATAGCTCTCAAGTTAAATTTAAGCGGATAAATGAAAATGCTATATTGGAAGAGCTGAGCTATGAAATTGATTCGCACCACGGATATATCCTGATCTGTCATAACAGCTTGATCTACCCCAATAACTATGCTGCTTGCCTTTGTGGATATATTGAGGACTTAAAGCGGCAGGCGGTTGTGGGTATTCAAGGAGGGCTATATAAATTTGGCCATGAAAATAGCGCCATTCATCCATTTTACGCCTCAGATAAAAAAAAATCCCCTACTCAAGTCCATTTCCTTAGTATATTTGGCTCGGCCTTTCATCGTGATGTTTTTTCGAGAGGAGTTCTCGAACCCTTAAAGTCTATCAACTTTATGCTGGGATTTTATAATTGTACAGAAAACTTCCCGCCTTTATTCTTAGTTCCAGGAAATAGAGATTTAATAAACAACTCTAAAAATGATTTTGGCATTTGGCGGTTAGAGAAGAGTCTAGAGAATTTAGAGAGTGCTTGTTTTGAGGGGGCTGATAGTGATTGCACTGGTTTGCTGTCGAGTAGAAAAAGCTCCTTAAAAAAAGTACCAGGAAGAGAGAAAGTAATTATAGCCATAAAGACTTATAATCGACTAGATTATTTGTCAGAGTGCCTGAAAACTTGGTTGGCATCTGCTGACCCTAAGTATGATTGGGTGGTGATTGTGGCTGATGATGGTTCCACTGACGGCACTCTAGAATATTTAGAAATGCTCGATTTTCCATTTGAGCTGCATATTTTAAAAAATAGAAGAAAGTATGCAGTAGGCCAGACTAATACTATATTTGATCTTTGTAAAAACATTGGTTTTGATTTTGCTTTTTTGATAGATGATGACTTGCTCTTTAAAAAAAAGGGGTGGGATTCTCTCTATATTAATGCTATCAAATCAAGTGGGTATGCCCATCTATGTTATTTCAATCCAGAAATAAAGTATGAAAACGAAGACGTTAATAGTCTAGAAGATATTAATAAAAATAGAGTCGTTGATCCATCAGGTACGTGTGAGGCTTTTGTTGACTGTTATAGTTGCATGGGTTGTTTGTTTACTTTTACTGAAGTAGTACTTGAAAAGGTCGGTTATTGTGACGAGAAAAATTTTCCGGTAAGAGGTCAATGGCATATAGATTTTTCAGCTAGATGTTCTCGCTTAGGCTTTAACAAAGAGGCTTCATTTTTCGACGCCTTGGGGAGTAATCACTATATTACTCTTCAGCATGAAAACAGTAATGACTATCGTTGTGCTATTTCCTGGGGAAGCCAATATGCTTCCGTGACAAATAGAGAAGAAAAGCAGAGAAGATACAAGGTTATCTATGATGATAGCCGTCTTTTCATTCCAAAGAAAAATGTTTGATATTATGAGAAGTTGTGAGGGATAAGTTTTGAATATCTTTGTACTATGTACAGGGCGATGTGGGTCTATGTCATTTGCAAAAGCTTGTGAGCATATGATCAATTATACATCAGGGCATGAATCTCAGAGTGGTTTGCTTGCATCTCAGAGGGGGAGGTTCCCCGAATTCCATATTGAAGTTGATAATCGCTTGTCATGGATGTTGGGTTTATTGGAAAAACAGTATGGTAATGATGCGTATTATGTACACTTAACTCGAGATCGGGTTCAAACAGCTCATAGTTACAATAAAAGATGGGACTTTGAGCAAAGTATTATGCGAGCTTACTCCCATGGAATTCTGATGAGGGATTCAGGCGGGCTGGATGAATGTTTAGATTACTGGGAAACTGTTAACTCTAATATTGGTGCATTTTTGCAAAACAAATCCAATAAAATACAAATTAATTTAGATAATATTGAGGTTGAATTTCCTAGGTTTTGGTCAGATATAGGGGCTGAAGGAGATCTTGAAGCTGCCCTGACAGAGCTAACAGCTATACATAATCCTTCAAAGAAAGATGCAGTTTCAGGTTATGTTGAAAGCCAGGCGAATAATTTGAAGGAAATCTTAGAAAATGAGTTTCTTAATGTTAGGGAAACCTTAGACGAGATTATAAGTTATTCTTCACTAAATTCTGAACTGAAAGATGTAGTTAATAAAAATGAAGAGAAGCTAAAAAGGAAAGAGGAAGAGCTAAAAAGGAAAGAAGAAGAGTTAAAAAATACGAAAAGGGAGCATGAGAAATCTCTAAATAATGTAAGAGACTCATTAGGTGAGCAATACCAGTTAATCTTGAATAGCAACTCATTTAAGATTGGCCAAGTGATAGTAAAAGGTATAAGGTTCCCGCTTTTATTACCTCTAAAAATAAAAAGGTATCTTTTATCTTTTAATAGGGCCAGGCATAAAGGCTTAGATCTTAAAGAGGAGCATCAACCCAATGCTCATTTTCAAAAGGAAAAATTTGTAAATAAAACTAAGTCCACCAACAGTAGGGGGGTGCAGGTCACTAGCCTTGAAGCTGGTAGCACTGCAGAGTCGGTAAAATATAGTAATGTCCTTCCGTCGCGATATAAGAAGTTACATGGAAAGCGGGACCACTTTAGAGTAGAGCCTCTCAATGTTGAAAAGAAAAAGCCAGTTTTTGCTTTGTGTGTGACAACATGGAATAGGCAAGAGTACATACAAAAATTCATAGAAACATTTGTTGCTACTCGATCAGATAAATTTCACTGGGTTTTAGTGGTGGCAGATGATGGATCTACAGATGGTACCTTAGAATACTTACAGAATTTACATATATATAATTGCCAAATTATTTTGATCAAAAACAAGAATAAGACGATTGCGGGACAATCAAATTCACTTTTTGATGCATCTAAGTCATCAAATTTTGATTTTGGTTTGATGTGTAACGATGATATCTATTTCTTAAAAGAGGGTTGGGATTCATTATATTATGAAGCCGCAATTCATAGTGGCTTTGGGCACCTTGTGTACCACAATTCTGAGTGGAAGAAACCAAAGCATAGTAAGTCAACAGAGCTTTTAAGCTCATCGGTCTCTTCAATTGAAGCTATGGGGTGTCTATTTTCTTTTACCCCTGAAGTTCTAAACAAGGTTGGTTATTTTGACACATTGAGCTTTCCTTTTAGAGGGCATTCTCACATGGACTTTACGGCTCGCTGCTGCCGTGCGGGTTTTAATAGCAGTGAAACTTTGTGGGATGCAAAGGGTTCTGAGGAGCTTGTAGGGATGTGGCAGAGAGAAAACTACAAAGAGACAGTTGATTGGAGTAGTGAAAAAGTTAAACAAATATTAAATCCTCATGAACGAGCTCGTAGGATGGCGCTTGTACAAGATGATAGTCGCCAGTTTATACAGCTGAGCCATAAGTCTCCTTTCTCTTCGCGTAGCCAGATTCTTCTAAGCCCTCAAAACTATCACCTTGAAGCGCGATTAATAGAGAGCGGTCACTTTTCAATGGGCTATGGTTTGAATCAATACGTGGATGCCGTTTTTGTCCTAAATTTGACTGAACAAGTAGAGAAATGGAAAGCTGTTTCGACCAGATTCGCCAAACATGGAGTTCAAGTTGAGCGTTTCGATGCTGTAAATGGTTATTCTAAAAAATATAAAAAAGATTGGGATAGATACTTTGGTGGGGGGTTGACTCACCCGGTAGAGAAGCAGATTAATCGAAAATTAATACAGTCTCCCGGAGCATGGGGCTATTTATTAACAATGAAAGGCCTACTTCAAGAAGCTAAAGAGCGGAGACTAAAAAGAATTGCAGTTTTTGATGATGACGTTATCTTGCATAAAGACTTCCAAAGAAAGCTTGAGGAAGCTTGCTTCGAGCTGCCTACGGACTGGAAGCTTGTTTATTTAGGCTGCACTCAATTAGAGAGAAGTAAAGTCTCAATGTACTCAGGAAGCTTATACTATCCAGGTGGTGGAGCTGATGGGAGCTTTGCATACATGATTGATCACACTTCATTTGATTTTCTTTTAAATGAGCTTAGTAAATTTGATTGGCCTTTTGATTCTGGAGCACTTAGATCACTTAATAGATCTTATCAAGAAAATTCATTCGCCATTTATCCAAATTTGGTAATAGCCGATGTAACTGAAAGCTCAATTCGGGAAACAAGAGATCAGCTAGAGTTTTCACAAAAAGCTGGTTGGGATTTAAGTTTATACGATTTTCCGTATTATTCACACCCACTAAAATTGGGGTTAAAAAATTCTGAGCAGGAAGAATTTAATAAGTTGAGAATTGATGTTGTTATTTTGATTGACAACTGTGAAACAATGTCTCGTTGCCTAAGTTCACTTTCGAATCAATCCTTTGAACATTATTCGATCATCTTTGCACTGGAAAAAGAATTTTCTGAATATTGGTCATCTGAATTAAAGCTTTACATGAAGTATAATACTAGAGTAAGTAATATTATTTCTAAATGCGAAGGTGATTCAAGTAAGGATTTCTTCGATAGAATTATGGGAAAGTGTAAAGCAGAATTAACGACTTTTATTAATTCTACGGATATTCTTGCTAACGACTACTTAGCTCGTATGGAAGCGTTGTCAAGAGCGAGCAAAAGTATGGTTGTTCCTACTGGGGTTACACAGGGTGTGTCAGGTAAAGGGGCGACGTTTGACTCTGTAGTTCAAGGAAATTACTCAACTGTAACTGAAATATTTAGTCGTACTCTGTTTTCTAAAGAACTTCTATTGGATAAGTCAGATTCCATCTGGTCTAGTGCTCCTTGTATTTTTGAAAACCTAGAAGATCTTGTAGTAAATGGGAAAGAAAATTACTTAAAACAAGAAAGGTGCCCTTATATAGTCATCGAGACGCCTTAGAAAAGATAAATGCCGGAATAGATAATTTATTGCATTTAAAAGGCGCCTAATATTAATTAGGTGCCTATATTTTTTTATTCTTGAGATTTTAAAAAAATGGAGTATAGACGGGATATTGATGGGTTGCGCGCTTTAGCAGTTTTACCTGTCATAGCTTTCCATGCGGGAGTTACTAATATTTCCGGAGGATTCGCTGGTGTTGATGTTTTTTTTGTGATTAGTGGCTACTTAATTACAGGTATCATATTGGGGGAGATTTCCAAGGGTACATTTAGTTTTTTCGATTTTTATTTGAGGCGTGCACGAAGGATTCTCCCGTTATTATTTTTTATTGTTTCACTTTCAGTTTTTCTTGGAGTGCTCCTTTTCCCCCCTGAGAGAGTGTTAGAATTATCTATTACAAGTTTATATGCACTGTTGTTTAGTTCGAACTTTTATTTTTACTCTAATCAGGATTATTTTTCCCCTGAGGCAGAATTAAACCCGCTTCTTCATACTTGGAGCCTGGCAGTTGAGGAGCAGTATTATCTTTTCTTCCCAATTTTAATGGTTCTTTTGTGGAGAAATAACATTCGTTTTGGGGTTGTGGCCGCACTGACTACTTTCAGCTTTTTTCTAGCTGACTCACTTTCTACTCGATTTGTTAATGAAGCATACTATTTGCTACCATTTAGAATGTGGGAGATTGGTGTCGGGGCACTTTTGGCATTTAGGCGAGAAGATGTAATGCCACTTCAAAGGTATGCATCATATATTCAGATTGCTGGCTTATTATTGATTCTCTCTTGCTACTTCTTGATAGACTCAACTCTCCCCTGGCCTAGCCTATACACGCTTCTTCCGGTACTTGGTGCCGCAATGATTATAGGTTGGAAGAGTTCCGGTCTAATAAATAAATTATTATCTTGTCGTTTGCTTGTGAAAATAGGCCTTATTTCCTATAGCCTATACTTGGTTCATCAGCCAGTTATTGTTTTTTTAAAAGAGTTGATTGAAAGCGAAAATATCATTTTTTGTGTTTTTGTTTTTTTTGTCTCATTTGTGTTCGCTATTCTTTGCCATTATTTAATTGAGCGGCCTTTTCGCCAGTCCAATTATAACATTGGGAAAGTTATCGGGGTGTCTAGCTTGACGCTAACCCCGTTTATATTGAGCTTTGTGTTGATTCAAAGTCAAGGGTACCTTAATGAAAAGAAAGATGCTGTTAAAGATTTCTTTGAAGCTCATGAGAATGAAAAAAATTCAGAATTTGTGAGAGGTAAGTACAATAGCCAGTCTTTTGATAGCTTCCCTACCAGTAAGAAGCCTAATCTGCTGATCGTCGGAGATTCTTTTTCACAGGACTTATATAATAGTTTAGATTCTACTGGCGTTTTGGATTATTACAATGTGGTAACCTATTACGTTCATGTTAAGTGCCAAATTTATTTATCTCAGGCTGACCATAAAGACTCAGACTTTGAATATGTTCTAAAAGCTGATAAGGCGTTTTGTAAAAACGGTAAATCTATACGAAGAAATCTACAGATTTTTGAGGAGGCAGATATAGTAGTCTTTGCAGGTATGTGGAGAGACTGGGCTGCGGAGAATATTGATAATACTATCAATCTATTGCCTCTAAAAGAGCAACAAAAAATATTTGTAGTTGGAACTAAATGGTTCCCTAAGCCTAAGTTGGAATATTATTCTAGACTTGACAATAGGCTGGAGAGAACTTTTCAGCCGCCAGAATCAGTAAAAAATATCAACTCAATATTAAAGAAAAAAAGTAGTGAATTGCTATTTATCGATCAAATGAGCGTTTTATGTAGTGATGGCGTTTGTCCAGAGTTTGCTACAGAGGAGAGTTTAATTTCCTATGATGGAGGACATTTGACTCCTTCTGGAGCTTAAAAAATTGGCAAACTACTTATAAACTCAACTGGTTTATCTTGTCTTAAATTTTTGTGTGCTTTTAATTAGGGGAGTAGTTTGTGTAAATCTGCATTAACCTACCATGAGGAGAAGGTTAGTCCAGTTCAGATTACAATTTGTGCAAATGGGCCTACCGGTTTTGATAAGGGAGAATGAGCCTAGAGGAAGGCTCAAGGGTAGGCCCTATTAGTTATACAGACAATTGCTCAATCAAACAAAAGACAGGTTGACAAGTAGGGAAAAGCTAAAACTTGTAAATAAAAAACATTCATATACTTCTCTAAATCCACTCTGCAGTAGTGTTGGCTACTACCACTGTACTTTTAATTTATGGGTAATAGAAGGGTGTTAGAATTTCTTGGATTAACATCTAACATCTAACACCTTATAGTGTTTGGATCCGATGGGTATACTTGAATATGGTGAGACTCAGAAGGGAGGGTTAGAATACTGAACTTGACTGGACTTGACAAAGTGCCTCTTAAAAAAATGAAGTTGCCATAACAGTTCTGAGCTGAGATTCTAAGTATATGGGCGGTATAAATATGAATTTATTATTTAGAACTTCTATATTTTTTGAGCTAGCCCATAAATTTTAGTATATAAGTAGCTAAGTAAAGTCCTGAACTCCCGCGTAATAGATGTTTTGGCAGAGCTGTTCTATCAAGTCAGTCCATCATAAAACTTAAGAGCTCCGCTAATCAATATCATGAGCATCCAAGCTACCAAGGGTGCATTATGGATACCTTCATCATAAAAGGTTTGGTTTTACATAAAAGTGGTAATTGGGCCATAAGGAGAAATATTCAACCTCTTATAAATGACTGGTCGTATTAAGCTTGGTGAGCGCTTAAGGTATCAGTTGGTTAACGACTCATTACTAAATCGATTGACTTGACTAGCGGTTACATTTATCACTAACAGATTGCTTTTTTCGAAAGCGCCGATCTTTGGGAGTGGGAGAGTGATATAGCTTATGATCAAGATGACTATGTTGTGGTATTAGTTAAATTTACTTAAAAGCTACTGATCGTACATTGTGAGTAAAATGTCCTAACAAAGTCTGAAGTATACATTGGAAAATGTATAAAATAATGATTTTCGACAACTGTTGGGGGTTTTGGGGGCGCCAACCGACAATGTGGAGATTTGATCCTACCCACCAACAACGGACACACCACTAAGCGACTAGTTGTTCCTCAAACGCCTCAGGGCTGAGATAGCCATTGGCGCTGTGTAAGCGATTTCGATTGTAGTCTATTTCTATATACTCAAATACGGTTTCCCGCATGAGGCACCTTGTAGGAAAGCGGTTACCATGGATTACTTCTACCTTAAGTGAGTGGAAGAACGTTTCTGCGCAGGCGTTATCATAGCAGTTACCTTTGGCGCTCATGCTGCACCGCAGATCATAAGCTGTAATTAAAGATTGATAATCTTTAGAGCAATATTGGCTTCCCCTGTCAGTATGCACGATAACATTTGTAGGTTTCTTACGTCGCCATAAAGCCATTTGAAGGGCGTCACAGACCAATGTAGCTGTCATCGTTTCTGACATCGCCCAACCAATAACCAGCCGACTATATAGGTCTATCACTACAGCCAGATATAACCAACCCTCTTCTGTTCGTAGGTAGGTAATATCCCCGACCCATTTCTGATTCGGCGCTTCAGTATTGAAGTTCTGCTCGAGCAGATTTGGGGCCACTGGCAGACCATGTTTTGAGTAGGTTGTGGCTTTATATCTCTTGGCGGCTTTAGCCCGTAGGCCCTGTCAACGCATGCTGGCAGCAACTGTTTTTTGATTATATTTACTCCCCTCACTGGCCAATTCCCTCGTCAGGCGAGGGGCGCCACTACGTTCTTTACTGGCTATAAAGCGCTGCTGTACCAAACCATCAAGCTCCATTTGGTACTGCTGGCGCTTGGATTGATCGGCCGATCTTGACACCCAATCGTAAAACCCACTGCGAGATACGCTCAATACCTTAGCCATCGCTTTGATGCTGAACTTATGCCTGTGCTTTAGCATGAAGGCGTACCTCATTTCAGGCTCTTTGCAAAGTACGCTGCGGCCTTTTTTAAGATCGCCAGCTCCTCTGCCTGCTCAGCCAGCTGCCGCTTAAGGCGAGCATTCTCTGTGGCCAGCTCTCTCTCGGCATCCCCTCGGCTCTGATGTAACTTAGCCTTGCTTCGCCATCCGTAAATCTGGGAAGGATGTAACCCAAGCTGTTTAGCGGCAACGCTTACCCCTACCTTGACCGCCAGTGCTAGGGCATCTTTTCTATATTCCTCTGAGTATTTTTTACGAGTGGTTTTGGTTGATTTACTTGATCGTGTCATAGGGCACCTCTGCTGCGTAGTTTATCGCTTAAGAGAGTGTCCGTCTTTGGTGGGTAGGATCAATTTGACTGAAGCATTGGTCTTGCCCACAAAAAATAGACACTCTAACTATGCATATTTACGCTCATACTCTGCTGGACTTACATAGCCCAATGCAGAGTGTCTACGAACCCTATTGTAGAAAATCTCAATGTATTCAAACACCGCAGATTTTGCGTGCTCTTCGCTTTCGAATGTTCCGGCATAGACCAGCTCGACTTTTAGCCTGCTAAAGAATGATTCCATTGCCGCATTATCCCAACAGTTAGCCTGGCGACTCATACTCGGCTTGCACTTGCTTTCGGACAAGAGATCCTGGTATTTCTGCGATCGATATTGCACACCCCTGTCAGAGTGAACTATTAGCCCAGGCTTTATTTGTCGTCTCTCTAGAGCTATTTTTAATGCTCGACGTGTCAATTCATCGGTCATCTGAGAGTCGAATGCCCAACCTACAATACGTTGAGAGTACAGATCCATAACTACCGCGAGGTACAGCCACCGCTCCAGAACCCAGATATACGTAATATCACTGGTCCAGCCGCAATTTGGTCGATCCACATCGAAGCAACGCTTAAGTAGGTTGGCGGCGACATAGATATTCCCCTCGACGGGCTGGCTATATCGAAAGCCTTTGTCGTTTCTCGCTTTAATATGCTTCTGTTGCATAAGCTTAGCGACATAGCTCCGTGAGCATGGCTCACCTAACTCTTGAAGCTCGCAAGCGATTCTAGGCGCGCTATAACGACCTTTAAACTCAACAAACGTCTCTCGGATTTTCTCGATTATTCGTATCTTTCTAATCGTGCGAGCAGATGGCAGCCGCCCTCGCCATCGATAATAACCCGATCTTGAGACTTCTAAACACCGACACATCAAGCTAACCGGGAATGACCCTACATGCTCTTGTATCAGTGCGTACTTTACTCTTGGTGGTTCGCAAAGTACGCAGCTGCCTTTTTTAGAAACTCAACCTCCTGACGAGCTTCATGCAGCTCCTTCTTGAGCTTGCGAACTTCAGCGCTTTCCTGTTTGGAATAGTCGACACCGTCTAAACTATTGAACTGCTTATCAGGCAGTCGATTAAATTGACGACGCCAGTTGTAGATCTGCTGTGCGCTGACGCCTAGTTCTCGTGCCACAGAAGCCGTTGTTACTCCAGGCTTTTCCGCTCTCTTAACTGCTTCTCTACGGAACTCCTCCGTATACGCCTGAGTTCTTTTCTTACCCATGATACACCTCCGTGTTAGGCCTAAACCTAACTATACAGGGTGCCTATTAAACGTGGGTAAGTCTTGCATATAACGCTAGATCATACTACTCCTAGGAGTTCTGTTTAATCAAAATACCAATAGTTTTTCCAGACATCATTTATTGAAACGGAGGCAATTAGCTAAATGTCGAATAAGTAGGTTGGAGATGAAAGACTCCGTATCAATACTTGCCGAAAAACTATAAACTATTAGTGCCTTTGGAGTTTTTGGTGCTAAGTTTATGGCGCTGATGTTGGTGTTCTAGGACCCTAATTAACTTTCTTTTTGCCCATACTTTAAGGGTAGCAAAAATAATGGCAGATAATGAGTAACCTGAGTACCTTTGATTTTTGAGTGCTGATCTTATGTTGGAAAATGAGGCTGTAGAAGAGATAAGGTCTTTTTGTTTGTGGAGGAGTAGGTGAAGAAGCTCTTCCTGCCTTTCAACTGAGTATTTGTGACGAGTGGGGATAATATCTTCCAAGTTCACCCTAATAATGGCATCACTACTTGAAAAAACTCCATCGCCTGCCGCATAAATAGGCTTCTCATATATCAATGATTCTAACAAAACAGTACTATTTATCCCTAAAATACAGTTAGATTTTGATATTAATTGGTGTAAGGGAGTTTCATTGTCGATTTTTATTCGGCTATTTTGGGGGAGTAGGTTATATGAGGGGCTTCGGTCAAGGGGGTGCTGGCGTGTAATAATATTTGTACTGGGATCTGTGTGAGATTCTGCCCATAGGAGAAAGTCTTTCATTGTAGAAAATGGGGAAAACTTTGTAATGTTCGTGTCTGTTTCTAATTGAAGCGGGATAAATATATACCCATTGTCAGATGTATTATTGTTCTCAAAATTTTTCCTGTATGATGATTTCCATAGAGCTATGTTTTGACGTTCTTCTAAGCTAATATCTCTGGGTTTTGTAATTGCTATTTCACTTTGTGCATTTACTCCAAGGGGGTCCTCATAGTATGTAACTGACTGTGGAAACCAGCCCGCTTCCAGGAACGAGAAAGTTTGCTTTGGGTTTATCTTGCGGGCGAGGTTTATAAAGTCCTGTTGATAATGCGTTAGGCCGTTCCAGATTATTATCTTTTGCGGTTTATAGCTTTCTAAAACTCTTTGGAAGTGATCAGTTCGATAGTGCTTTATATGTTCTTGGGTTTTTTGCGGATTCTCTAGGAATTGTTTTGCCAGGATTTTATCTCTGGGTACGACGGCGAAATCAAAACCACCAGTTGCGATTTTTGCCTTTATTATGTTTGTGCAATTGACGCTATGTGGGTGATTAATGTGGTTTCTGCTGAGAAGTTGTACCTCTTCTTCAACTAATAGCAAAATAGAATTTCCGAGTTCGGACTCTTTGTGTGCAATTGCCAATATTACATCTGCGCGCCGAATGTCTGGCATCGGTTCATATATTAGGGTGCGCATTACTTTTGTGACTCTTCATAAGCTGCCACTACAGTCTTGCTATCACCGTAGCGGGCTACAACACCATTTTCAATCCATAGGGCCTTATTGCAAAGTCGCTTTACAGTTTCTGAGGAATGAGAAACTAGGACTATAGTATCTCCTGAGGTGATTTTCTCTCTCATCACCGCCTCTGATTTTTTTCTGAATCTTGAATCCCCAACGGCCAGAATTTCATCAATGAGTAAGACGTCAGTTTTTAAGTGGATTGCTACGGCCATTCCAAGCCGCTGCTTCATGCCTGTAGAGTAGTTTTTGATTGGTTGATCAAAAAAAATTCCAAGCTCAGAGAATTCATCGATTTCATTGAGTTTGCTGACAATATGCTGCTTTTTTAAACCCATCATCATACCGCTGATGACGGCGTTTTGGCGGCCAGACAGGTGCTGATCATAGCCGACTGTCAAGGAGAGCAGCGCGGTTCTGTGACCGTGATTGACCACCTCCCCGCTATCTGGTTTGATAATGCCATTTAGCAGGCGAAGCAAGGTGCTTTTGCCTGCGCCATTTCGGCCGATAACCCCGAGCGAGTCGCCCTCATACAATTCGAAACTGATATCTTTTAGCGGACTATATACACTGGTAGCGCGAGTAAATGGAATTCCCGAGCGATAGGTCACCCGTACATTCTTGAGGCTGATAGCCGATTTCTTTCTTTCATTCATCGTTGCATTAATGCCCTGGCAAATACGGGGTTAAGTTTATTCATCAATAACCTGGCTAGCGTATAAAATGACAAAACTGCGCAGCCGTAAATCGCCAAATTGAATATATCGGGTGCTTGGTTATACATTAATATGTCACGATAACTTTGAATAATCCAGATCATCGGATTGTATGCGAGAATATCTTGAGCGCTTTCCGGAAGAGAGCTGACAGCATAGAGAATGCCCGAACCATACATGCCAAGCCGTAGCAGGTGGGGGATCAAATGGGATAAATCCGGTATAAATGGAATCAGCATGCTGGCGATCAGCCCGCAGGCATAGTTCAATAGAAACTGCACGCCTAAAATCAGCGGAAGGTAGATATAGCTTAATGTAGGGGGGTATCCCATTACCCAAAGACCAATCAGTAGCAGAGAAAAAACAATACTGAATTTGAAGGTGTCCATGACGATATTGATCGAGGGGAGTACCACCTTGGGGAAATTGACTTGGCTGATTAAGGCATGGTTTTGAGTGATCGCGGCAGAACAGTGACTGACACATTGGGCAAACCACTGCCAGACAACTAGTCCCACCAGTAGGAAGGGGATAAAATCTTCTGTTCCCCGTTGAAAGACAACACCAAAAATAAAATAATAGATCGCCATTGAGAAAATTGGTTCTATGATCCACCAGAGGAAGCTCAAATAGGTTTTTGAAGCTTCGGATCTCAAATTACAGAGTGCCTTGTAGAAGACGATATCTCTATGGTGTTTTTTTAGGAAAATCACGGGATTACAATACTTTTTGGTATTCGGTTAATATTTCTTTCGACACTGCTTCGGAGGATAGCCCTAAAGTAGGGTAGCCTATTTTCGATATGTCTTTTTTTGCTACGTTTAGCAGTTCTCTCAGCCGCCTCACATCATCGACCGGGAATACGGCAGCTGGAGGAAGAAGTTCCGCGCAGCCTGGTATATTGGAGGCAAGAACGGGCTTTTTCCTAGCTGCTGCTTCAAGCAATACTTGCGGTTGATTTTCTGGTGAGTTACTAGGTATTACCAGGACATCCAGAGAGTCTAGAAATTCTTTGCTTTGCGGTTCGCTAAGTTCGCCAAAATACTGAGTATTTCCATAGGTGTTTAGGCACTGTTTTGCATATTTCTGAGCTGATGTTTTTCCAGCGACCCTGAGAGTTATTTTTGAGTCACCAAGGTCATTTAGTGCGTGGATAAGGGTATGCAGGCCTTTGTGTGGGGCAAGGGCCCCAAGAAACCCTACTACAAAGGAACTACTATTCGTTTGTCGAGAGCAGCTTGTTTCAAACCAAGTATTCGATAGACCTGCAGGGATGTAGTGGGTGTTGCTAAGTGAGAAGTATTCGCTTATAAGCCTCTGGCTTGTTTTGGAGAGGCAAATTACCCTTTTGGCTTTATTCAGGACTGAGATCAGTATTTTTTTACGATCTTTATCTTTTGGTTGGGCAGTAAATTGAGCATTCTTCAAATGCAGAATTTTGGCCATACAACCCCTGGCAGCAGGGAGCTGAGAGGCAGCTTTAACCAGTCTGTTAGGGTGTGTTTCCGCAATACATCGGAAGCAGGTTTCTTGCTCGGCAAAACCTGAGCAGAACTCGCCGGACTTAAGCGTCAATGTATGCTTTGGGCAGAGCCACCAGAAGTCGGTGATAGATATAAAGTAGGGAATCCCAAGCTTTTGAGCGGCATTTAGCAAATTAACACCAATATGGGCTGGATTTACCATATGCACTAAATCGGGTTTCAATTCCGTAAGGAGGTTTTGATAACTATCAATTGAGTCGCCTAGAGTGGTGCTCCAACCAAAAGTCGGAAGTTTGATTAGCTGAACCCCCCTTCCATCAATAAGAGAGTCATCGGTTATTATGCCTTCCGGGTCACCACCGGCAACCACGATATCACATCCCCGCCCACTTAAATCGCGAGCGAGGTTGCGAATATACTTTTCGGTTCCCTGATTATATCCGGGCCCGAATTGCATAGTACAGAACAGTATTCTCACATTGACACCGGGGTTACTGGAGCGGTTATCATACCCTAATACGTTATAAAACAATAGGTTATCTGTGGGGCTTTGGTCCCGCTGTTAAGTGAGTCTCCATTGATCCCCGAGCCTGAAATCCTACATTGCTATAGAACCTTTTATCCTGAATCTCAAGGGGGGGTCGAACAGGTAATCCTAGAAATTGCACGAAAAACAGACAAATGTGGCGTCCTGACCTTGGTGAATTCTCCCTTGCGCTTGAAGCTGAATGAGCGGTTTCCCGTGATTGCCCGAAGGCGCTGGTTTTCGGTTGCTTCGTGCTGTGTGGGGCCGGGGCTTTTCAGAGCTTTGTTTCGCTCAAAAGCCAAGTTGTTGCATTTTCATTTTCCCTGGCCATTCGGCGATCTGACTTATTTACTGGCTGGTAGGTCACGCCCGCTGGTGGTGACCTACCATTCCGATATCGTTAGACAGAGGCTGCTAGGTACTTTATATCGACCATTGATGTGCTGGTTCCTGGGGCGAGCAGATCGTATCGTGGCAACTTCATACAATTATGTGGAAACTAGCCCAGTTCTTGCCGCTTATCGGGACAAGGTAAAGGTAATACCCCTAGGGGTTTCTGAGCAGGGATATCCTGAGCCCTCGAAGAAGTCTTTGGTGAATATTGAGATGAAGTACGGCAAGAATTTTATGTTGTTTGTCGGTGTGCTCAGGTATTACAAAGGGCTGGAATATCTAATCCGGGCCGCCGCAAATCAGCCTTATCGTGTTGTTATTGCAGGTAAGGGCCCTGAGGCTAATCGCTTAAAATCCCTGGCGGACAAACTCGGAGCAAGTAACATATATTTTGCTGGATTTGTCAGTGATGAACAGAAAGTGGCGCTAATGAAATTATGCCGAGCAGTGGTTTTCCCCTCTCATTTGCGCTCGGAGGCTTTCGGAGTAACTTTGATTGAAGGGTTGATGAATAGTAAGCCCCTTATCTCCTGTGAAATTGGCACTGGGACCAGTTTTGTTAACCAGAATGGGGAAACAGGGTATGTCGTGAAGGCGGCTGACCATCTCGCACTGCGTAAAGCGATGAATAGTTTATGGTCCGACCCTGTGAAAGCAGAGGAGATGGGACGCGCCGGTCGTTGTCGTTACGAGAGGTTATTTACGGCTGACAAAATGGCCGCTGCTTATCATCAGCTCTATCGGGACGTTCTCTTGGAGAGGGGCCTGGTGGATTAGTGGCCAGAAGGGTGGTAGATGCCCGACGACTTTCGATTCCTGCCAGGGTGATTGGGCGTTACATTCCTGCTACCTTGGGTTGAATGCTGAGGCACAAGCTCTTTTGATATCTATGCAATCATACGTGGCTCCTAGTCGATCTTAAGTCTCTCATGTAATCCCTCGGCCTATAGCGAGGCACGCAGAGAGGCCATGATAAATGATAAGACTTGAGCTATGGAGCATGCCTTCCCTCGGCGTGATGAGGTTCAGTTCAAAGGGGGGGGCACGCTGCTTATCAAGAGCTTTGCCGAAGATTGCTTGGGTGTGATGTAGATAGTGCTGTGACTGAGTTGAATAGGAATTCCAATGCTTAGGATAGGGGTTGATGCCAGGCCGCTTTCAGTTACCACCACTGGGATTGGCCGTTACACAGAGGCACTTATTGAGCGCATGCTGAAGAGTGGGCATCATTGGTTTCTGTATAGCGACGCCCCCCTCCCGGATCGGTTTTCTAAGGCTGAGAACGTGTTTGTACGTTCAGGGAAGGTAGGGCGCAAATCCCTGGGAACATTTTTTGCTCAAGCCTTCTTTCCGTCTTGGGCCAAGCGTGATGGTGTACAGGTCTTTTGGTCCCCTAGGCATCATTTACCACTGATGATGCCGTCTTCGGTAAGCCGGGTTGTGACGATTCACGACGTGGTTTGGGCGCGCTTTCCTGAAACTATGTCTGTATTTGGTAAACACCTAGAGCGTGGGTTGATGCCCCCTTCGGTAAACTCGGCGCAAACGGTGATAGCGGTATCAGCATTTACCGCCGATGAGCTCACAGAGTTAATGCCAAAGTCTGTGGGTAAGACCGTTGTTATTCCTGAAGCACCTTTCTTGGGAAATACTGACGACCGCATTGATGGGGAGTATTTCCTTTTCGTCGGTACCCTGGAGCCCCGGAAAAATTTGGAGCGCCTGCTGGCCGCATATCGAGCTTACTTGGATATGGCTACTCAAGGAGCATTGCCGCTTTATATTTGCGGTGGGCAAGGCTGGGGGCTGCCTCGATTAAGTGAAGTTATTGAGGGGTTGGGTTTAAGGGAAATGGTAAAGGTGCGGGGTTATGTGCCTGATCACGAGTTAAGTGGCTTGTATCATAATGCCAGAGCTTTACTAATCCCTTCGATTTATGAGGGGTTTGGGCTGCCTATTGTTGAGGCATTTTCGCAGAACACGCCGGTTTTGACCTCTAATACTGGAGCTATGCGGGAGGTGGCTGGAGATGGAGCTATTTTAGTCGACCCTCTTTCGGTTTCTAGCATGGCTAATGGTATCCATCAGCTGCATTCAGATTTGGATTTGGTCCGTAGCCTTCAGGAATCTGCATGCGCTCGGGTAAAAGAGTTTTCTTGGGATCGAGCAGCGGAAGCCACCTTGAAGGTGTTGGAGGAGGCTGCTATCAACGGGTAGCTGGCTTTGGTTCATCTTTTTATAGCGCTAGCTTCTACATCATTTTCTTTTCGGGCGGGTCTCTGGCTATTCCCTGAAGTAAGTTTGTGTTCTGCGGTTTCAAGGTTGTGGTGCTTTAAGCCTTATCCAAATTTATTTTCTCATTGATTGTTTCGGTCTTCCCTTAAGGTTGCCTGGTTCTAACTACCCTGGCTGCTGTCGAAATTCCCATCTATCTCTCTCCTGATCCAGTTGTTGAAATCCCCGCCCATCCTGTTTGTTGGTCAATGTTGTAGGTTGCTAATTCCAAGTGTTGTGCTAATCGTTTAGTCAGTGCGTGATGATTCAAATGTCTAACAATATCTGCAATTGGTGCTGCTATGCGGGTTAAATTTTCCGTGATTGTTCCGGTCTATCAGCAGTGGCACTTCATTGAGGAGTTGGTTTGTTGCTTGGAGTCTCAAGTCATTTCAAAAGACCTTTTTGAGCTTGTACTGATATCAAACGACGGGAATTCTCCATCCTTTTTAGGGGGGGGAAGCTTCCAGGTTAAGAGAGGAAAGTGCAAAAAGCCTGGATCTTATGCGGCAAGAAACAGAGGGGCAGAGATAGCTGAAGGAGATTGGCTTATATTTACGGATGCTGATTGCCTGCCGGATTCAAAGTGGATAGCCGGAATTGATAGGGCGGTTGGGTGTTGGGGAGGGAGTGTAAAGTTATTTGCCGGTGATGTGCGAAGTCAAAAGCAACATGGATTTTCCAATATCTATGAAGTCTATGACTTTATGAGAGGGATACCACAAGAGGTTTACGTATCTGCAGGAGTTGCGGCTACAGCAAATATGGTAGTTGATCGGTTTTTGTTCCTGAAGTTTGGCGGCTTTAGTGAGAATTCCTTTTCGAGTGGTGATTTTGAGTTTTGCAGAAGGTTGAGGGTGGGAGGGTATCAAGTTTTATTTCTGAAATCTGCTTTTGTTCATCATCGAGTTAGATGCTCCTGGCAATCTGTAGCGACAAAAGCAAGGCGGATAAAGGGAGGGCAGTTTTTCCTCTCTAAAGGGGCCGGGAGGTTTAAGCTGATCCTATATACCCTTCTTCCGCCGGTAAGGTCGGTCGTATTTTTTTGGCGGAAAAGGGAAATTTATATTGGTTATAGATTGTTGGCAACTTTCGTTCAGATAAGGTTGTGGGGGGTTGAAATACGGGAGATGGCTCGCTTGATGTTAGGGGCGAAACCTGAGCGACATTGATCTTTGTAAATGTTTGGACGGTATTGGATGTGGAGAGGTGGTGCGCTTGTATACCAATAATTCTAACAGGCTGAGACATGAAAAAAGCATTAATAACCGGTGTAACAGGCCAGGATGGCTCTTATTTAGCTGAATTTCTATTGGCGAAAGGGTACGAGGTTCATGGAGTTAAAAGAAGGTCCTCTTCATTTAATACGAGCCGCATAGATCACTTGTACCAAGGGCCGCAAGATGATAGTAGAAGGTTTGTTCTTCACTATGGAGACCTTACCGATACGAGCAATTTGACCCGAATTCTTCAGGAGGTGCGACCTGATGAAATCTATAATTTGGGTGCTCAGTCACATGTTGCGGTCAGTTTTGAATGCCCTGAATATACTGCAAATGTGAACGGGCTTGGAACCCTCAGAATACTTGAGGGGATGCGTCTTCTGGGGCTGGATAAAACCAGGTTTTACCAAGCCTCAACATCGGAGCTTTACGGTGCTGCCAAAGCTTCCCCTCAGAATGAAAACACTCCTTTTTACCCCCGCTCTCCATACTCAATTGCAAAATTGTTTGCCTATTGGACTGTGGTCAATTTCCGTGAGGCCTATGGCTTATATGCTTGCAATGGGATCTTATTTAATCACGAGTCATCACGGCGTGGTGAAACTTTTGTTACCCGAAAAATAACCCGGGGTTTGGCAAATGTTGCCCAAGGTTTAGAGCGTTGCCTGTATTTGGGGGAGCTGAATGCACTGAGGGACTGGGGTCATGCTAGAGACTATGTTGAAATGCAATGGTTGATGTTGCAGCAAGAAAGTCCTAAGGATTTTATCATCTCTACAGGGCTGCAATACTCCGTTAGGGATTTTGTTCGTAATTGTGCTCAAGAGTTGGGGATAGCGATAGAGTTTCATGGAGAGGGGCAGAAAGAAGTAGGTGTTGTTGCTTCAATTGTGGGAGAAGATGCTCCAGCAGTTAAATGTGGAGATGTAATTGTTAAAGTGGACTCTCGTTATTTTCGCCCGACAGAGGTGGTGTCACTAATAGGTGACGCCTCATTGGCTCGGCAAGAACTGGGGTGGGCACCTAAAACAACCTTGAAAGATTTAGTTGGGGAGATGGTTAAGTATGATTTGAGGGAAGCGAAGCGGAATTTGTTGTTGGCTGGGAATGGTTATCGCACTGAGCCTATTTTTGAGGAGTAGTTAGTGAAATACTCCCAGAGAGTTTTTGTCGCAGGTCATCGGGGCATGGTTGGTTCGGCATTAATTCAGAGGCTGAGACCGCTAAAAAACTGTGAAGTCATTACTTGCCCTCGAGATTCGCTGGACTTGACAGATGCTGATGCTGTTTCTGATTTTTTTAATTCGGAGTCGATTGATACTGTTTATTTGGCTGCGGCAAAAGTGGGGGGCATATTGGCGAATAGCATGCTCCCAGCTGATTTTATTTACCAGAATCTGATGATTCAGTGCAATGTAATCCATCAGGCTCACAAGGCCGATATCCAAAATTTGCTGTTTATTGGGTCGTCTTGTATTTATCCAAGGGATTCCCCCCAGCCGATACGGGAGCAGGACCTGCTTGGGGGCAGGTTGGAGACGACTAACGAGCCTTACGCTATTGCTAAGATTGCCGGAATTAAGTTGTGCGAGTCGTACTCAAGGCAGTATGGACGTAACTATCGCAGTGTTATGCCGACAAACCTTTATGGTCCACATGATAACTTTGACTCTGCAAATTCACACGTTATCCCTGCATTAATACATCGTTTCCATAAGGCCAAAAATGAAGGGGTGCAGAATGTCAGGATTTGGGGGAGTGGTGATGTTCGACGAGAATTTCTGTATGTAGAGGATATGGTTGATGCGTTGGTGTTTGTAATGGGTTTGGAAGATCGAGTATATCGATCCGTGACAGAGCCTATGTGCTCCCACTTAAATGTGGGTACTGGGGTGGATTGCACTGTTAAGGAGCTGGCTTATTTAACCGCCGGGATCATTGGGTTTGAGGGAAATATTACATTTGACAGGTCAATGCCTGATGGTGTGCCGCGGAAGTTGCTAGACACCTCAAAGCTATCGAAGTTGGGGTGGGATTCCCAGACTTCCTTGGGGGTAGGGTTAAAGAAAACATACGACTGGTATAGAAGTATTTTACGTTGATCGAATGTCAGATATTGTAATTTGTACTAAAGTTCTCAAGAGAGGTTTTACTTTTCACGAAACGACAACTTGAGACTTTTTGTGATAAAAATAAGCCTGATAACGGTTTGTCTAAATAGTGCTGACACCATTCGCGACACAATACTATCCGTGTTGGCTCAAGATTATGCAAATATTGAGCATATAATTATTGATGGTGGCTCTACTGATGGAACGCTAGAGATAATATCTGAGTTTAAAGACCAAGTCGCGGCAGTTGTGTCTGAAAAAGACTCAGGTATTTATGATGCTATGAATAAAGGCATATGCCTGGCGTCTGGCGATATAGTCGGCACAATTAACTCTGATGATGTCTATTCTGATAGTCGTGTAATTTCAAATGTTGTTAATGAATTTTTAGTTTCGGGAGCCCAATCTGTCTATGCAGACCTGGAGATTGTGGCTCGCAATAACTTAAGCCAAAGAGTGCGTTTTTATGGCTCCAGTAAATTTAGGGTGTCTAAATTTCGCTGGGGCTGGATGCCACCCCACCCTACATTTTTTGTACGGCGTGACTGTTATAAAAAGCTAGGTTTATATAAAACCAACTACCGTGTTGCAGCAGATTTTGAATTGCTAGCTCGTTTTCTTCATCGGGATAAAATCAGCTTCAGGCGCTTGCCAAAATGTATTGTGAAAATGCGTGAAGGGGGTGTTAGTTCCCAGGGCGTTTGGGGGCGGATTCATCAAAATCTGGAAATTGTTAGGGCTTGCAAAGAAAATCATATCTACACAAACTTTTTCCTGATTCTATTTAAAGTACCTCTTAAACTGCTCGAATACACAGGAATTGGCCTTACCCATAGGCGGTGAAGGCCAACCTTTCCCTGTTTGATTTGAAGTGGCTCCTGTTAAGAGAACAGTGAGGGCAGGGCGCTATCCGTTTCACTGGGTTCACTTTCAGGTTTCGCGTTCACTAGTAAGTCGACTATTGCTTTCACCTTATTGATGTCCAAAGGACTAGCCGGTGACTTGTAAATAGCGGCGTCCAGAACTGCTTGGAGCTGATCCAGCTCGGGGATGTTCAGTTGCCTCGCGGTCGCAGCCAAGCTCTTCCCATTTACTTGCGGCCACTTTGCAGCAAGCCACTTTAAAGTGGCTTGCTGGATATGGATGGGATTCTCACTCTCCAGAGCTTTTTTAAGGGCACGGGTTTCACGTTGTAAGTCGGGAGCCTGGATGTGGTTGCTCGGTATTTGTTGGGCGGGTTTGCGCCTCTGAAAGAAAAAGTACAGCACCCACAGTAAGTGAGAGGCAATCGCGATAATAGCCAGGTTGCGCCAAAAATGGCTCACCGTACCGACTTGTTCAGTGGGTGTAGCTGACTGAGGTACTTTGGCACTGGTTTCATTGTCGCTGGTTACTGCAGCAGCAGTACCGGAAACTGAGAAGCGGAATGCCGGTAGTTGAGTGGTGCGTTGTCGTTGGCTTTTTGTATCCCACCAGGTCACAGTGACGGGAGGAAGCTCGTAGTCCCCGGGTTGTGTAGCCACAATCGCGGTTGTCTCAATACGGCTTCCGGTAACGCCGTTGGGCCCAACCTGGTCTTCTTGTTGCGGTTGATCGGGGTAAGTTTTAAGGCCATCCACGTTGAGTTTGGGAAGTGGGGGCAACTGTGCGGCCCTGAGCCCTTCGGCACGTACGGTAAGAATTCGGGTAATAGGTTCGCCTACGGCAAAGGTGTCCGGGTCCTGGCTCCAGCTTTGAACAATGCCGAGACTGGCAGCGGGCAGCCATTGGCTGCCAGAGTAGTCAGCGGGTTTTGGCAGCACTTCGATAGACTTCTCCTGGGAGCGAAGTCGAAGCCTTTGGCTGTTGCGATTAAATAGGGAGAAGGGGTCCCTGCGCCCAGCGATGGCCACGTAGGTTAGTGCGGGAATGCTGAGCTTGCCTGAGCTATCTGGGAAAACGGCGTAGGTAACTTCGTAAACCGCATGGCTCACATCATTGAGCTTGCGCTCATATCGCTGCTCATCGACTTTTTCTGCATGAGCGCCGGCAACCTTGAGAGGCTCTGTTGCGATATCGTGTAAGCCGATAGTGGTGTACAGGCGAATTTTTACCAGCAGTTGCTCTTGGACATATACCTTTTCCTTGTCGAGTGTTACTTCCAGAAAAGCCTGCTTTTCACCGCCGTTAGGTCCACTTTGCGCTCCGGTGACCGTGACGGGAACCGCATCGGAAACCTCTCCTTGATAGTTAAAAGAGGGGATAAACAGTTTGCCTTCCCGTTTGGGGGCTAGCGCCAGTACCCACTCGACAAAACTCTCTGCACGGCCATTGATAACGCGATACTGGTTGGACTGTTGGCGTGAGAGAATATCGAAATCCTGTTCCAACAAGTCAAAGTCCGGTTGTCCACCACTTTTGTCTCCTGAATAGCGCACACGTAAATTGACTGTCTCATCAATTCCAATCTTATCTCTATCGACCGTTGCGCTGAGATCGCTTGCTAAAACCGGTGTCGACAGACAAAGTGCTATTGCAAGAAGTAGCAAAGCGAAGGCGTGGCTGAGTGGGAGGCTCCAAAGTTTTATTCGGTTGTTAATGATTGCGTCCATAGGCATTTTTGAAATCAGTGTCCTTGAATCCAGCGACATTGTTCTACTGTTCTTTACCATCTTTGTGTCGCCCCATTTTCCGGTGGCTCCCACTCTCCGCTGCGATAGGCACGGCGCCTTTGCAGGCTCTCGTATTTGAACTTCTCGCGCATCAGGCCGGCTGGATCATCGGGAATTTGACGGAGCCATTGGTCCAGGGCTTGCTGGGTTTCCTGGTCGAGCGGGCTTTCTTCAGCGCCAGTAGGTTGCGATTCCCCTTGCGGCGGTTGCTCTTCACCCTGTTGTTCACCTTGCTGTTGTTGTTCGCTCTCCTGCTCTTCCTGGCCCTTTTCTTGGGAGCCCTGCTGCTCCTCACCTTGGGGCTGTTGCTCAGAGGACTCTGGTGAACCAGAGGGCTGTTGATTATTGCCCTGTTGTTGCTCGCTGGACTGCTGTTCGTTGTTCTCAGCTTGCTGCTCTTGGTTTTGCTGTTGTTCCTGGCTCTGCTGCTGGCCCTGCTGGTTCTGTTCCTGCTCGCTTTGCTGCTGTTCACCGGACTGCTGTTGGGATTGCTGCTGTTTTTCTTGCAACTCTTTCAGCTTTTCAGCAATTTCTCGATTGTGCTCGGCATCGGCAAACTCGGGCTGCTTTTGCAGGGCTTCATCGTAAGCTTCGATAGCTTTGTCGTAGTCCCCCTGTTGCACCAGGCTGTTGCCAAGATTGTACAGACTCTGTGAATTATTACTTTGGGCGAAATTTTCCTGGGCCTCTGCGTAATTGCCTGCGCGATAGTTGGCAGTGCCTTTCCATTCGGGGTTGTGAAATTCTTGCGCGGCCTCTGCTGGCTGTCCCTCTTCTAATAGGCGCTGGCCCTGCTGGTCTTTGCGTTGCCATAAATCCTGCCACTCAATAGCCTGGCTTTCACTTGAAATTCCAGTTAGTAGTAGTAAGGGCAGGGCGCATGCCAGAGCTCCCCGACGGAAGAGTAGGGCTGCAAAAGGTAGTATTAAAAGGAGTAATAGCGGCCCTTCATCCCGCCATTGGTCGAACTCCCTTTCAGTGAGCTGCGCTTGTTGCGGGCTGTCAGTTTGAGGTAGTAAATAGTCGATATCGCTGTCATTTACCGTAATTTTGGCAAAACGCCCCCCGCTGGACTGGGCGAGCTGGCGAAGCTCACTGGCATCGAAATTGGAGATGACGATGGCCCCTTTACTATCAGTCACAAATCCACCGGTATTCCCCCGTGGGATGGGGCTGCCCTCGCCGCTGCCCACGGCGAGTATGCTCATTTCAACTTTTGCGTTGGACAGATCTTTGGCGACCTCATCGGCGGCCATTGAGTCTATGCCGTCGGTAACGGCAAGTAATTGCCCGCGTCCTGCGGCTCCATCCTTTAACAGGCGAATCCCGGTATCGACGGCCATTTCGATATTGCTGCCGGGGACTGGCATGATTGAGGGCGATAACGCGGGTACCAGATTGGCGATTGTAGCCGTGTCCTCGGTAAGAGGGGTGACGACATGGGCTTCTCCAGCATAGGCGACGAGTGCGGTGAGGCCGTCTTTTCTCTGGCGCAAAATATCCAAAATTTTAAGGCGGGCGCGGGTTAGTCGATTGGGTGAGAGATCTGTCGCCATCATGGACGGTGACAAGTCTAGCAGTATGACCAGGGCATCCTGGTTGCTGTACACCGGGGTTGGCAGCTTGCGCCAGGCAGGGCCGGCCAGAGCGATAATCATCGCGACCAGCAGCGCAAATATTAATGCGAATAACCAGGGTCTTTTACTGCCACCGCGCAGTAGAAGGTGGGGCAGCAGATCTGGGTCTATGACCTTTTGCAGTTGAGCGCTGTTGAGCACCATCTTTGCTAACCCCCAACAGAGTAGTGCTGCGGGAATTAGCAGCCACAGAACCCCAGGGCGCAGGAAGTGGAAGGATTGGATTAGGTCGAGCATATTCACTGGGCTTGACCTCCATTGTTACGACTTACCTCTTCTCGTCTGGCAGGGAGCTGAAAATTGCTCGCCAGGGGAATCAGGGCCCAAATTCCAGCCAGCAGTAGGGCGATACTAAGGGGCCAGGTGAACAGGGACTTCATGGGGCGGTAACTTTCCGCTTCTTGTTCGACAGGTTCTAATTTATCCAGTTCGGCATAGATTTCTGCCAGCTCCTGCGGATTGTGGGCGCGGAAATAGCGGCCTCCGGTTTTGTCGGCAATTTCCTTGAGTGTCTTGCTGTCGAGATCTCGCGAAGGGTTAATTCTACGGCTGCCAAAACGGCTCCCCAGAAGGCCAGGTTGAACCATTTCGTCGGCACCTACACCGATGGTGTAAACCGTAATGCCCGCTTGTTGTGCCAGCTCGGCAGCTTTGAGCGGGGAGACTTCCCCCGCAGTGTTGGCGCCATCGGTGAGGAGTATCAGCACGCGTTGCTCTGCGGGGCGTTGGGTCAGGCGTTTGACCGATAACCCAATGGCATCGCCGATGGCAGTTCCCTGTCCAGCAAAGCCGATCTGGGCCTCTTTTAGTAGAGTTTCTACCGTCTCTCTGTCGTAGGTAAGTGGGGCTTGCAGGTAGGCGCGAGTACCAAACAGTACCAGCCCCAAACGGTCACCTTTGCGCCGTTCAACAAAGTCACCAACCACCTGTTTTACTGCATTGATACGCATCGCTGGTCGGCCATTAATTACCATATCGGGCGTTTCCATGCTGCCTGAAATATCTACGGCAATAAGGAGATCCCTTGCGCTGCTGGGTTGAGATATCGGCTCCCCATACCACCGGGGACGGGCTGCGGCGCTAATTAAAAGCAGCCAGATCAGAATCAGCAAAAAGAGATTGAGCAGATTGCTTTGTTCGCCGCCGCCGCGTTGGGATAGCTCCGAATAAAATGGCACCTTCAGGGCGCTGCTCATGGGTTTGGAGCGGGGTAGCAGCCAGCGAGCGAGCAGCGGGAGTGGGGCTAAAAAGAAAACCCATGGCCAGGCGAATTCAAACATGCGCGGCCTCCCCGCCCTGGTGTTGTGGGCTGTTTTTGGAGGGTTGTCCGTGCTGCTTCACCCATAAAATGGCATATTCCTGTAGCGCTCGGTTTTTGTCTGGGTCACAGCTGCCGCGATAGAGGTTTTCGACGAGTGCTTGTTGCGCATCAGAGGGGCACTCGAGTGGGGCTGACATTTTCAGGAATTCAACCCATGCTGTGCCGATAAGATTGCCGCACTCTGTACGGCTATAGGTTGTAACTGCCACTCGCTTAAGTATTTCATTAATTTCTGGTACTGCATCCGCCTCCTCAGTATTTACTGCGGCGAGCAGTGTGGCTGCTTCGACACGATAGCGATTGCGTTCAACTTTTTTGCGCCGCTGCCGCCACCATAGGACAGCGGCGGCCACACAAACAAGAATTAATACGGCCAACATCCACCAGCCTGGAGCGGGTGGCCACCAATTTACCGCATTGGGCTCTTGTATATCGCGGAGTTGCGATAACAATTCCTGGGCCTCGGGCGAAGGCGCTTGCGGTGTTGGGGATTGCATTTGTTTTGCCAGAAGACTTCCTTTTATCACGACTGGCCCTCAATTAAATTGCCAGTGCGTTTTGCCTTCGCTCCTTGGTTCGCCAAAACATTGGCGACTAGCTTTTTCTGCACTTTCAAACTCATTACTACTTGGGCCTTCTCGTATTTTGCCAGCCATTATTTCTTTGCCGCGAGCCGTAGACGGACATCAGTGCTGGAATAAGCGGTTGGGTGTTATCAAAGTCCAGTAACGGCAACCGATAACGTCGGCACAGTTGTTCAACCTCGGCGCGGGCTCGGGCTTGCTTTTCGGCAAAATGTTCGTGAACCGGCCGATTGCCGGCATGAAGGAATGTGCGCTGGCGACCGTCAGATATAGTGAGGGATTGGCCGGGCAGATGTTGCTCCAGCGGGTCCGATACCCTCAGCACCTGGAGGTCGGCATGGCGGGATAAAAGATAGAGTGGCTGTGAGCAGCTCTCGTCGAGATCGTGACAATCACTGATTAAAAAGAGCGCACTACCGGGACGTGCGATTCTTCGCGCTTCCTCAAGTAATGTTTTCAGCGTTTGGCTGCCCTGTTCGGGGACGGGGCTGCTCAGTTCCGCAGCGCGGGCAACCGTACTGTGAATCATCGAAAGTACGGCGTGGTGGCTGCGGCGCGGACGCACTGTGTCTATTTCCCGGTCGGAGAAAAGTAGCGCCCCGATCCGATCGCTGTGCTGTAAACCAGCCCAACCCAGCGCTGCAGCGATGCCGCTGGCCGTCACCGATTTAAATGCCCTTTTGCTGCCGAAAAACATCGGTGAGCGCAAATCCAACAGGATAACTACCGGGCGTTCGCGCTCCTCTTGGTAAAGTTTGGTGTGGGTTTGGCCGGTTCGAGCTGTTACGCGCCAATCAATGGAGCGCACATCATCGCCGGCTTGGTAGTTCCGCACTTCCTCAAAATTCATGCCGCGGCCGCGATAGCGAGTGAGCAGGCTGCCGGCCTGATCACTGCGGGCCAGGCGCGGTTTGAATAATTGCAGCTGCCGTGCGGCGTAGCGCATTTGTACCAACGGCGTTACTTCGGGATAAGCCCCGCGCAGTTCGAGCTCAGTTGGGGGTGCTTCAGCGGACATCAGATCGCAGGCACCTGTTGAAGTAATCGCTCAATTACCTGGTCGGTAGTAATTCCCGCCGCTTCCGCCTCAAAACTCAACAGGAGTCGGTGGCGTAAAATATCGGGAGCGACATTCATCACATCATCTGGGGTGACATAATCGCGCCCGGCGAGCCAGGCGTGAGCGCGCGCGCAGCGATCCAATGCAATTGTTGCTCTTGGACTTGCACCAAAATCTAGCCATGACGCCAGCTCGCTGTCATACTTCGCCGGCTCGCGAGTAGCAATGACAAGTTGGACAGTATAGGTTTCCACGGCCTCAACCATCTGCATTTCCAGAATTTGGTTGCGCGCCTGAAGAATGGTCTCTTGGCTGATAATTTCAGTGGGGCGATTTTCGCCAAGGCTAGCCTCGGATCTGGCCAGGCGCAGGATTTTTGCTTCCGCCTCCGCATTGGGATAGGCAAGATTTACCTGCATTAGGAATCTATCTAATTGTGCCTCTGGCAGAGGATAAGTCCCTTCCTGCTCAATAGGGTTTTGGGTAGCCATTACCAAAAATAACTGGGGAAGGGGATAAGTTTTTCGGCCGACACTGATCTGCCGTTCTGCCATAGCTTCGAGCAGCGCCGACTGAACTTTGGCTGGCGCGCGGTTAATCTCATCGGCCAGTATCAGGTTGTGAAACACTGGACCTGGTTGAAAATGGAACTCTCCGGTTTCCGGCCGGTAAATGTCGGTGCCGGTAATATCCGCCGGAAGCAGATCTGGCGTAAATTGAACGCGATGGAAGTCACCCTCAATAGCTTCGCCCAGTGTTTTAATGGCCTTGGTTTTGGCCAGGCCTGGCGCTCCCTCCACCAAAAGGTGGCCATCGGCCAGCATGGCGATCAGCAATCGGTTAACCAATCTCTCTTGACCGATAATCTGCTTTTCCAACCAATCGCCCAAAGCGGCGATATGATCCCTAATAGTCTGGTTTGCTTCCATAGTATCTCTTCTTCTGAGAATTTAGCCGCCGCACGGACCTGGCTGGCTTTCTACCATCTATATATAGTCGCCGCCGAGAAGGTGGCGACTGATGATTTTAGCGGCACCAAATGAAGAGGCAACTCTTGAGACGTAGGCCTCTGCCGAGCCGACTAGATTCTGAGGTGGAATGGACTTCTCCTCACTGTCTGACTGAAAGTGTAATTTTTAGGACTCGACCCTGCAGCTGCGTATGGGCTGAGATGATGACCTTTTCGGATCTACAGTGTTTGGATTCGATGTGACAAAAATGAGATTGGGAGGTTCCCCGTGAATATGGCGACGGTTATTACCGACAGCCGTGAAGAATTAGTTGCGCAGATTTGCGAGCTGATTCGTGACAAGCTGACCAGCGAAGCCGAACCCGTTGTGGCTTTTGCCCAGCAGTTCCTCAATCAGTACCCATTAGAGGATCTGGCCGGTCGTCGTCTTGTTGACGTCTATGGCTGCATATACACCTGGTGGAACTTTATTCAACAGCGCCCGGGCGGCCTACCCAAGGTGAAGGTTTTTAACCCCCGCCTCGAAGACGATGGTTGGGAGTGCTCGCATACGGTCATTGGTGTGCTGCAGCGGGATATGCCATTTCTGGTGGACTCCATTCGCATGGAGATCAATCGCCGAAATACAGTGACTCATTCGATAAAGAGTACGGTAGTTCGAGTCGAGCGCGATGCCAAGGGGAAACTGACTCGCCTGTTGCCGCCAGAGGAAGAGTTACTGGGTGAAAAGCCGCAGGCAAAAGGGAAGCGCATTACGAACGAAGCGATGATTTATGTCGAGATTAATCACGACACTTCATCTGAGTTCGCTTCAGGCATGATGACTGGCTTAAAAGACGTACTCGGCGATGTGGAGCTGGTAGTGGACGACTATGTCCCGATGCTGGAAACCTGCAGCGCAATGGAGGGGCAGTTACAGGCGGGACTTCCAGACGAAGACACCAACCTATTGGAAGCCAGTGCATTTTTGCAGTGGATGCGCGACGGTAACTTCACCTTCCTGGGGTATCGCGAATACGAGTTCAGTGTTGTCGGGGATAAAAAAATCCTCAATGAAGTTGAAGACCGCAGGCTCGGTATTTTCAAAAAGCTGGAAGAAGCTGCGCCGATGCTGGAAACCTCTTTTAGTGAGGGCAAGCAGCGTTTCTACCAAGGGCCCAATTACCTGACATTTGCCAAGTCCTCCGTTAAGTCTCGGGTGCACCGCACGGCCTATTCGGACTACGTGATGATTAAGCGCTACAACACCGATGGTGAGGTGATTGGTGAAGCGGCGTTTATGGGGCTTTATACCTCGCCGGTTTACACCGAGAGCCCGGCGAAAATTCCGATTATTCGCCGCAAGATGGCCTCGATCATCGAGTCTAGCGGTCTCTCCGGGCAGGGGCACGATGGCAAAGCCCTGCGCCGGATTCTCGATACCTTCCCAAGGGATGAACTTTTCCAGGGCAGCACCAAAGAGCTGTTTGACGTGGTAATGGGGGTGCTGCAGTTAAATGAGCGGGCTCACCTTCGCCTGTTTATGCGTCGCGACCCCTTTGGTAAATTCGTTACTGCCACGGTATACGTTCCCCGTGAGCTGTTTAACAGTGATGTGCGCGAGGTGATTTGCGCGCATATTGCCAAAGTGATTAATGCGAAGGACTCGGACTTCACCACTTTCTTCTCCGAATCCATTCTCGCGCGGGTTCATTTTGTTTTCCGCGTGTCCCCCGATGAGCCTGTTGATTTTGATGTCGCGCTGCTGGAGGCGCAAATTGTGGATATTACCCGCTCCTGGGAAGATGTTTTCCAAAGATCACTAATTGAAAATAGCGGGGAAGAAGAGGGCAGTCGTCTCTATCGTACTTTTGGCCGCGCCTTCCCGGCGGGGTACCGTGAAGACTTTGAGCCTCGTATTGCGGTGCAGGATGTAGGAGCCGTTCAGAGCCTCAGTGAAGATAACCGGGTAGCAATGAGTTTCTACCAGCCGGTGGGGGCCGCTCAGGGCAGCCTGCGGTTCAAGGTATTCAACTGGGGCAGCGGCCTGACGCTCTCCGACGTGATTCCCGTGCTGGAAAATCTGGGCTTGCGGGTTATAGGTGAATTCCCCTATACGATTCGCCCCCGTGGCTATACCGATGTGTGGATGCACGAATTCCATCTGGAATTTGGTCTGCCCACAAAAATTGATGCGCAGGCATCCCGTGGCCTGTTCCAGGATGCGTTCGCGGCGATCTGGAATCACACGGCGGAAAGCGATGCCTTCAATCGCCTGGTGCTGGCCGCCCGCCTTAACTGGCGCGAAGTATCCATGCTTCGTGCCTACGCCCGTTACCTGAAGCAAACCAAGTCCGGTGCCAGCCAGAGCTATATTGCCGCTACCCTGGCCAGCCACGTGGATATCACCCGCAACCTAGTAGCCTTGTTTAGGGCGATGTTCGATCCCCGTTTAAGCACGGGTAAGCAGGAGCAGCCCCGTGTCGAACGCTTGATCGCTAAAATTCACGATGGTTTGGATACGGTTGATAACCTGAATGAAGATTTGGTTCTGCGCCGTTATTTGGAATTAATCCTGGCGACCCTGCGCACTAACTTCTTCCAGGTGGATGATGAAGGGCAGCCCAAGGATTATATTTCGATCAAATTCAGTCCCCGGGATATTCCCGGCATTCCCGAACCCCGCCCGGAGTTTGAGATTTTTGTTTACTCCCCTCGTGTGGAAGGTGTGCACTTGCGCGGCAGTAAAGTCGCTCGCGGCGGCCTGCGTTGGTCTGACCGACTGGAAGATTTCCGCACAGAAGTTCTGGGCCTGGTAAAAGCCCAAGCGGTGAAAAATGCGGTTATTGTACCCAGTGGTGCAAAAGGTGGATTTGTCGTTCGACGTCCGCCTACCGATGGCAGCCGCGAAGCCATGATGGAAGAGGGAATCTCCTGCTACAAAACCTTTATTCGCGGCCTTTTGGATATCACTGACAATCTAAAAGATGGCGAAGTTGTGCCGCCCAAATACGTTGTTCGTCGGGATGAGGATGACCCCTACCTGGTAGTAGCTGCGGATAAAGGGACGGCGACTTTCTCAGATATTGCCAACGGCATTGCCGGGGAGTATGGCTTCTGGATGGGCGACGCTTTCGCCTCCGGTGGCAGCCAGGGATACGACCATAAGAAAATGGGTATTACAGCCCGTGGAGCCTGGGTATCGGTGCAGCGCCACTTCCGTGAGATGGGGGTGGATGTCCAGAAAGAAAACTTCTCTGTTGTCGGCATTGGCGATATGGGTGGAGATGTTTTTGGTAACGGCATGTTGCTGTCTGAGCATATCTGCCTGAAAGCGGCCTTTAACCACCTGCATATTTTTGTGGACCCCAATCCGGATGCAGAATCCAGCTTTAAAGAGCGCCAGCGTTTGTTCGCCTTGCCCCGGTCGAGCTGGAGAGATTACGAGCGCAAATTAATTTCCAAAGGTGGTGGTATCTTCGAGCGTCGCGCCAAGGCCATTGCTATTACGCCCGAAATGAAAGAAGCGTTTGATATCAAACAGGATCAACTGAACCCCAACGAGCTGATTAGTGCCTTGCTCAGAGCGCCGGTGGATCTGATCTGGAATGGCGGTATTGGCACTTATGTTAAGGCTACTACCGAAACGGACTCCGAAGTTGGTGACAAGTCCAATGATCACTTGCGCGTTGATGGTCGGGAGTTGCGTGCCAAAGTCTTTGGCGAGGGCGGCAACCTGGGTATGACCCAGCGTGGACGTATTGAGTTTGCTCTCAATGGCGGGCGTTGTAACACCGACTTTATCGATAATGCGGCCGGTGTGGATTGTTCTGACCACGAGGTAAATATCAAGATCCTTCTGGATAAAGTCGTTGCTCAGGGTGATTTGACTGAAAAGCAGCGCAATGAGCTACTGGATGGGATGACCGATGCTGTCGGTGAATTGGTGCTGCACAATAACTATGAGCAGACTTTTGCCCTCAGTGTGGCGGAATATCAGGTTGCCAAGCGCCTGGACGAGTACCGCAGAACCATCAACACTTTGGAAGACGACGGCCGATTGAACCGCGCGCTGGAGTTTATTCCTGACAACGAGCAGATTTCTGAACGCGAGCACAAAGGGCAGTCCCTGACCCGCCCTGAATTATCGGTTCTAATCTCATACGTGAAGGTCAAGTTGAAAGAAGAGCTGCAAAATGCACAAATCACCGACAATGAGCGGGTGCGTTTTGCGGTTGAGTCTGCATTCCCGGAAAAATTGGTCGAGCGTTATCGCGACCAAGTCTATGACCATCCGCTGTTGCGCCAGATTGTGGCTACCCAGGTCGCCAATGAGATGGTTAACAGTATGGGTATCACCTTCTACAACCGTATCGGTACAGCTACTGGCGCCGATGTGAACGATGTAACTGCTGCTTACGTCAGCGCTCGCGATGTGTACGAGATGCACGACTTCCAGGAGCAGCTGGCTGCGCTGGACTACAAGGTGCCAGCGGAGCTGCAAACAGAACTGCTGAACTCGATGATAGGCCGTGTGCGCCGGGCAACCCGGTGGTTCCTGCGCAATCGCCGCAATGAGTTGGAGCCAGCTACCAACTGCGAGCTGTTCCAGGAGCCGGTACAGCGGGTTATTACAGCGCTGCCGCAGGTCTTGAGTGGCGAGCCCCTTAACGAATGGGAGCAGCGCTACCAGAAACTCCTGGAAGCAGGGGTGCCAGAGGCCCTGGCCCTGCTGTCGGCGTCGCCCACCTACCTCTACTCGGCACTGGGTATTTCTGAGTCGGCGCGAGCCAGCGATACGCCCGTAGAGGAAGTTGCCACGGTTTACTTCAGGCTGTCGGATGAGTTGAACCTGCATTGGTTTGGCAATCTGATCGTCGACTTGCCGGTAGACAGCTTCTGGCAGGCGCAGGCCCGGGAGACCAGTATGGATGACCTGGACAGTCAGTTGTCGACACTGGCGGTGAACATTCTCCGCTTGGGCAAGGCTGAAAATCTTGATGTAGAGGGTGCAATGTCCCGCTGGAGCGCTATCATGGCGCCCGCAATTCAACGCTGGCACAATATGATTGCCGAGTTGAAGTCTACTTCTGTCGGTGACTTTGCCATGTTCACCGTGGCTTTGCGCGAGCTAATGTATCTCGCCCACGCCACTGCGGATCGGGAAACCCTGGCAGAACAGTAGCGAAATAGAGCCCAGGGGCCACTCAAAGGCCCCTGTAGTATCGTCATCACAAGATAGAGCCCTTCGTTTTTCTAAAGGGTTCGCCTCCCCACGTAAGGAAAGGTATGTATTCAACACTGCGTAAAGCCTTGTTTGCGCTTGACCCTGAGCGGGCCCACCATTTGTCGATTGATGCCATTGGCGCTGCAGAGCGCCTCGGTTTGATGTCCCTTTACAAAAAGTCGGTCCCGGATGATCCGGTCGAGTTGATGGGGCTCACTCTACCCAACCCAGTCGGTTTGGCCGCTGGTCTGGATAAGAATGCGCAGGCCTTTAATGGTTTCGGAGCCCTGGGTTTTGGGTTTGTTGAAGTGGGCACCGTGACACCGCGTCCCCAACCCGGCAATCCGCTGCCAAGGCTGTTTAGGGTGGAAGAGGCCGATGCGATTATTAACCGTATGGGTTTTAACAACCTCGGTGTTGACTACCTGATTGAAAGAGTGAAAAAGCGCCGTTATAGCGGTGTTTTGGGGATCAATGTGGGTAAGAACTTTGATACTCCAGTAGAAAAGGCCGCCGATGACTACTGCCTGTGTATGGAGAAGGTGTACCGCTTCGCCGACTACATCACTGCCAATGTTTCCTCTCCCAATACCAAAGGGCTACGTGACCTCCAGTTTGGTGACAGTCTCAATCGCTTGCTGGGCAGCATCAAAGACAAGCAGATGGAGCTGGCTCAAAAGAGTGATCGCTACGTCCCTGTTGCCGTCAAGATTGCCCCGGATATGGAAGGCGATGCGGTGGCGCAGATAGCCGAGGCGCTGTGTGAGTACGATATCGATGGCGTGATCGCTACCAATACGACGATCGATAAGTCTTCAGTCGCCAAGCTGCCCCATGGTAGCGAAGAGGGCGGTTTGAGCGGAAAACCCCTGAGAGCGCAATCCACCAAGGTCATCGAGCTGTTATCGAAAGAGTTGAGCAAGCAGATCCCGATTATCGGGGTTGGCGGTATTTTTGATGGTGACAGTGCGGCTGAAAAGATTCGTGCTGGGGCGACTGCCGTACAGATGTATACCGGTTTCATCTATCGGGGGCCTGAATTGATTCGTGAGGCGGCAGAGGCAATTGCTTTGGAGCGCCGCCGAACAGAGCAAGGGTAAGCTGTATCAGTTGCTGACTGCTAGGAAAAGGGGGGCTTTTGACGATAAGCCCCACTTGCCATCGCTAAATGGTGCTCCACCCGTCAGGGTATTGGATGTCGGTAGAAACGGCGCCATAAATCTCCAGTTTTTGCGCCTTGGTCACTCTGTCGAAGCCATTCCAGTAATCTTCCCGCCCCTCACGCCAACCATTGATCCACTCCTGATGAGGATCCTCTTCGACAAATGGGCAGCTATCCATAGACTTGTTGTTCAGGGCTGCCAAATAGCCCTTGTAAAATGCCCTGTCGGCGTGATTTCGTTTTTGGCGTTTCATCGTATACGGCACCTCTACTTTGTCGGTCTGTGGACAGTTTGTCGGCAGGTTCGCAAACGGCTCTATTTGGGGGTGTCTCTCAATGAATTTTAGTGAAGGAAATAAGTCTTTGAACGGACCGACCCAATCCACCTTATTAGTAAGAGTAAAGTGGCTGCGTGGGAATCGGAAAATATCTCTAGATGACAGTATGACTTATGGGGCAGGTAGTAATTAATGGCAGGGCGTATTCTCTTCTGCCACAAAATGGGATAATCGTCCTCTTTTGGGGCAAGGCGATAGCGCTCAATTTCCCTAGTTGGGGACTGTAAAGGTTTTGCCTCCAAGTTTTATTTGTGCGTACTGGCGGCGCAGACGTTGCCGGCAGCTTTAAGTGGGCAGTCTTCATTGACGCACAAAACTTCCTCCGCAGGAGGAGCTTAATGAGTAAGTATTTTGACAGATTTACAAACCGAAGAATTTGAGTTTACGGCTACGTGTCCCAAGGGAATAGAGGGGCTGCTCGCTAATGAATTACGCGACCTGGGTGCAGGGTCTGTAAGGGAGCAGCCGGCGGCAGTGTATTTTTCCGGCTCCCTGAAGCTGGCTTACCGCTGCTGTCTGTGGAGTCGCTTGGCCAACCGCATTATGCTGCGTTTGGCGCAGGTGCATGTAGTCACCGCTGAAGACCTTTACCAAGCAGTTGCCGAGCAACCCTGGGAACTCCACATTCGCCCCTCGGGCAAACTGTGGATGCAATTCTCTGGGACCAATCGAGAGATCCGCAATAGTCAGTTCGGTGCTCAAAAAGCAAAAGATGCCATTGTCGACCGCCTTCGCCGCCAGTCGGGAGCTCGTCCAAGTATTGATAAACATCATCCAGATTTGACGGTTGCCCTGCGCTTGCATCGGAATAAGTTGGATATCGCCATCGATCTAAGCGGTGACAGCTTGCATCGCCGTGGCTACCGAACCCATATCGGTGCAGCCCCACTGAAAGAGAACCTTGCGGCAGCACTGTTGCTGAGAGCCGGCTGGCCAAAGATTGCTGAGCAGGGTGGAGCCTTGCTCGACCCGATGTGTGGCTCGGGCACTATTCTGGTGGAGGCGGCGATGATCGCTGCGGATATGGCACCGGGATTAATGCGGGATAGCTTTGGTTTTGAACGCTGGCTAAATCATCAAAGCGATATCTGGAATGAGCTTCGCGAAGAGGCATTGCAGCGTCAAGGCGTTGGCCTGGCTCGCGAACTGCCAGAGATTCGCGGTTACGATGCCGATGCGAAAGTCTTGTTTGCGGCTGAAGCTAATATTGCCCGGGCCGGTCTGGAGCGCCAGGTGCGAGTGAGTTGCCGCCCAGTAGCAGGGTTTAGGGTACCGAGTCATAGAGAAGTCAAAGCGGGATTGGTTTTGACAAACCCACCCTACGGTGAGCGCTTGGGTGAGCAGGAGGCTTTGCGGGAGACCTATTTTGAACTGGGGCGGCAGTTAAAAGCGGAGTTCCCGGGCTGGTTGGTCGGTGTGTTTACCGGCAATCCGGAGCTGGGTTATGCCACCGGTTTACGCTCTCACAAGCAGTACCAGCTATACAATGGCAGTATTCCCAGTCAGTTGCTGATGTTTGAGGTTCGCGCGCAAAGCGGAGCGGCGGCGAGTGAAGCTACTGGGCCGAAGCTTTCACCTCAGGCGGAGATGGTAGCGAATCGCTTGCGCAAAAATCTGCGCACTACGGGTAAATGGGCTGCGAGGAGTGGCGTGGATTGTTATCGCCTCTACGATGCAGACTTGCCTGAGTATGCTGCGGCTATCGATATCTATAAAACCCTGGATGGTGCCATGTACGCCCATTTGCAGGAGTATCGTCCGCCGGCCACTATCGAGGAAGAGAAAGCTCGGGGACGCTTGCGCGATTTGTTAAGGGCCCTTCAGTCCGTGCTCGAATTGCCCCGCGCGAATATCAGTATTAAAGAGCGCCGTCGCCACAGCCACAAGGGCGGAGGTAAGGGTGGAAGTCAGTACCAGAAGCAGACGGAATCCAGAAAGGAGCTCTGGGTTGGGGAGTATGGTGCTGAGTTGGCGGTAGATCTGTGGAGCTACCTGGATACAGGGCTTTTCCTGGATCATCGCCCGGTGCGCAAATATCTGCGAGAGATTTCTGCCGGTAAAACATTCCTAAACCTTTTCTGCTATACCGCCAGTGCGACGGTCCAAGCGGCTCTGGGTGGTTGCAAGCAAAGCACTAGTGTCGATATGTCGCGAACCTATCAAAACTGGGCGGGACAAAATTTCCGTGCTAATAACATGGATCCTTATCGCCATCAGTTGGTCGAGGCCGATTGTTTACAGTGGCTTGAATCTGCTCAACAGAACAGGAAAGGCCATTACGATTTAATATTCATGGACCCCCCGAGTTTCTCCAATTCCGCGAAGATGAGCGGGGTATTAGATATTCAGAGGGACCACGGGAAATTGATTCGTCAGTGTATGTCCCTGTTGTCGCCTCAAGGTCGCTTGGTGTTTTCCAACAACTTGCGCAGCTTTAAGATGGACGAGGACGTTTCCAGTGAATATTCGGTAGAGAAGCTGAACCTTTTGGATAAGGACTTTCAGCGCAACCCAAAAATTCACAATGTTTGGGAGCTCCGGCTGAAGTAGGGTGGTACTAACGCTTTAGTGATTTATGGCCGGCTTGATTTAATAGCCGGCCTAAGATACCTAAGGTCTAATAGGTTTTGACCATTGAAATTGAGGGATTTTACAAGCTGGAGGTAAATCGCCGTCCAGTGTCAATTTACTTGTAATTCAATTCTAGGTTAATTTGGGCCAGCGGCTTTCAGCTAGAACTTTGCATAAATAAAAAGATAGCGAAAGTTGACGGTACAACTACAGAAACCCGATTCGCTGTGAGCTCGGATCTATTCATTCAGATCCATTACAACCCGTATCCCCACATCCTTTGAGCGCGCGGTTTCATTGAGGCCTTTTCGGTAGTCAGAAGAAATCTTACTAGAGGTATCACGCATTGAGCCGCCCCTTACAGAATGAAGTTGGCAGCCGTTAATCTTTATAGGCGCTGAAGTAGTTTTTGTTGGGTTGTATCCAGCTTGGTAGCAGTCTTCCACCCACTCAGCCACGTTCCCTGCAGTGTCAAAAAGGCCAAAAGGATTCGCCTGGTAATGCCCTACGGGAGCTGTACTGATACTGAACAGCTTTGTAAATTCGCTAGAGCAACCCCTGCGGCAATTCGCTTTTCCCCGGACGTCGCTGGAAGCCCACCAGTATTGGTGGGAACTACCTCCCCGGGCTGCGTACTCCCACTCGGCTTCACTGGCCAGCCGATACTGCTTGCCAGACTCCTTTGACAGCCACTTCACATACCTTTGTGCGTCCCGCCAGGTCACATTAATTACCGGTCTATCGCCGCGCCCCCAGCCTGCATCGCTGGGTTTAGCACTGCCGGTGACCTCGGCGAAACGATCGTATTCGGCAAAGGTGACCTCATAGATGGATATAGCAAAGTCCTGCTCTACATTTACCCTGTGCGCAGGGCTGGCCAATCGCCGCTGGTTATTGCCCATGGTAAAGCTGCCTGCTCCCACTGCGACCATTTTCGGGCCCAAGCCACCAGAGGATAATTCAGATTGAAATCGCTTGCCGATAAAGTAGGCAGGTTCCAGCTCGATTGCCACTTCGAGGTTTTGTTCTTCCAGCAAGACCCACTGGCGAACTTTACTGAAGCCCCGTTTACTCACTTCCACATCATATTTGCCTGGGCTCAATTCAAGCCCCGGCTGGTAGCGGGGGGCTATGTTCATAATCCGCACACGGGCATCAGACGGCTTTGTGTTAATCGTTAGGCTGTACAGCTTGGGTTGGTTCTCTGCTCCTGGCTCTGCAGGCTCAGGCGTGAGAACTTTTGGGGGCTCAATATTACTCCTGGCAATCAGTGCCTGATTACCACTGAGGGGTAGTTGTGCATCTGCATTGAGCGAGGAAGGTAGATTTAGCTGGGTAACTTGTACCTGTGAGTCTAGGGCATCTGCTGCTGATTCAGTTGGCGCAGACTCTGTATTTGAATTTGGAGCAATATTGGCAGGCTGCTCCGCGGTACCTAGTAGGGTGGCAGCTGTAATATCGGCAGCGCCGTCCAATATAGGTAGTCCAAGTTGCCAGCCGGTCTTGTGATCAACGATGCTATACAGGCCCCAGGTTGAGGTAAGGCCAACAGCGATAAAGCTGCTCATAAGCCAGGAGCGCTTGTGTTTTGTTGGCTCAGCGAGGAACTGCCGCAGGCGTACAACAGTATCCTGCTCCTTACGCTCTGGCTTCTCGGGCGTTTCCTTCCGTTTCCAACTGGAAGCAACTCTCCCGAGTTGGTCTGCCACACTGCCGTAAATGGTCAGTACAAGTGCTTTTGCCAAGCTGGAAGTTTTTAAAGTTGAATTGTTGAGCTGGCTGATTTGGTTGGCCGGCTTTCCGGCGAGGGCTGCAACCAAATCATCTGCGGCATCGGCGATATCCAGGCCGCGTTGAAATCGCTTATCCGGGTCTTTGGCCAGGAAGTGATCAAGTAGAGGCTGATAAAGTGCGTATCGGGCTGGCAGTCGCGGTATTGGGTCGGTGAGGTGCTTTATTGCAATGGCGACGGCTTCGTCTGCCTGATAGGGCACGGCTCCTGTGAGCATTTCATAGAAAACAACTCCAAGGCTATACAGGTCGGCACGACCGTCAACCGCTGCTCCGCGAGCTTGTTCCGGGCTCATATAGTGAGGGGTTCCCACAACCATCCCGCTGTTAGTCATACGGGTGGTTCTCGCGATAGCCCGGGCAACCCCAAAATCACTGAGTACGGCCGATCCGTCTTCGCGAAACAGGATATTCTCCGGTTTCAGATCTCGGTGTACATAGCCCTTGCTGTGGGAGTGGTCTAGGGCCATGGCTATCTGGCGCACAACATTAAGCGCCTCAAGAGGCTCAAGCCCACCTTTGCTTAAACGCTCTGCAACCGAGCCCCCAGGCATGTAGTCCATGGCGATATAGTTCAGGCTGCGGTAGCGGCCAATATCGTGAATACCGACGATATTTGGGTGTGACAGCTGCCCAACGATATTCGCTTCCCGCTGGAACCGCTCACTGAAGATTGGATCAGCGTTCAATACTGGCGACATAACTTTTAGTGCCACCTGCCGGCCCACACTGCGCTGTATAGCCAGGTAGACTGAGGACATTCCCCCCTGATTGATTTTCTTGAGGATGCGGTAGCCCGGTATCTGCAGTGAAGAGGTGCCGCTATTGACGACTTCCATGAAGTGCTTTCCCTATCTTAAAGCAGAGTTGAAAGTCCGTAGGCAACTGCGGTGGCTAAAGCGACTGTGAAGAGGAGAATGAAGGGGCGATACTTTCTGAGTGTGGAGCCGGGCAGGGTGGGCTCGCTAATTGGGTTGAGGGATGCGGTAGAAGAAGGTTGCGCTGTGGATGGGGCATCTATGACCTGAACAGTGACATTATCTTTGCCTCCTGCATCCAATGCTGCAGCGATTAGAAGTTCTGTTGCTCTGTGGGTATCACTGTTTTCCGTCAATATTTGGTTGATTGAGTTTGCTGGTACTTCCGAACTAAGTCCATCGCTGCAGATGAGTAGTCTTTGTCCTGCTGCCCAGCGATAGGAGACTCGGTCCACTTCGAGTTTGGGGTTGGTACTACCGCCGATACATCGGGTAATTACATGCCGGTTGGGGTGAATTGCGGCTTCTTCGGAGTTGATAGCGCCTGAATCCATCAACATCTGTACGTAGGAGTGGTCGCTGGTTAGTTGGGTGAGCTTCCCTGTTGTGCCTTCGGGAGCCCAGAGGTAAGCGCGGCTGTCTCCAACCCAGTAGATATGAAAGTAGTCACCCTCTTCAGCAACAACGACCGCAGTAGAGCCCATATTGGCTGTGGTTTGTTCATCGCCCAGTAAAAGGGCGTGCGCTTTTTGCAAGGCACGCTCGTAGTGCTTGTCAGTTTCCGCTGACTTTTGGATTTCTTCAACAACAGTTTTGCTCGCGAGTTCACCAGCGTGGTGACCGCCAAGGCCATCGGCTACAACCCAGATACCTTTGTCTTCCGCAGCCCAATAGGCATCTTCGTTCTGTTCACGCTTATAGCCGGTATGGGTTGCGCCGGCACTGCGTGTAGCGTCTTTGCTATGCTGAACTATCCCGCTGTGCCGTGATACTTCGCGTACTTTGGCTTCACTCACTGGCGTGCAACTACCTGTAATTTATTTAATCTTTCTAACGGTGATAACCCTCCGGTAATCACACGCCTCTTCCCTGTTGTGCTCTCGGCTTATTTAAGTTGCCGATCACTTTGTAGGTCATCGCTGAATCTGTTAAATACTAGACCATTGGGCCATTTTAAGCTGCAAACCGAATCACACGCTAATGATATCGCCCATGATAAACTCAACTTTATCAATAAAAGTGAGTGTTTCGGCTGCTTTTTAACATTAGTTAAGCTCACTGTCTTCAATAATTGGCCAATTTCACACGGCCATTTTGGCTTTAGGAGCGATTTCGATGCTCAAACTTTGTGATGTCAATGATCTCAGCCAGAGCGTATGGCTGGTATCGCCGGGAGTAACTGTGGGGCGGGCGCAGAGTAGTGACTTGTGTATTGCCGATGATTCCGTAGCGAAGTCGCACCTTAAAATTGCAGTTAATGGCGATGTTCTGACTTTGCACAATTTGTCGGGCGCGGCCCGTGTTTTGCTTAATGGTCAACCAACTGGTACACCGTGCCAGTTAAAAATAAACGATCAGGTCAAAGTGGGCAGCCGTTTACTCCAGGTAATCGACCCGAAGGTAACTAAGCTCAAGTCTGGCCCCCCTAAGGCTGCTTCGAATCAGGGCGTTGCCTGGGCGCTAAGAGCCAATCACCGGGCTATTGCAGGAAAGGTGTTCCCTGTGAAAGAGAGTGCGGTAATTGGGCGCTCCGATGAGTGTGATATAACTTTTTCGCTTTCTCATCTTTCGCGTAGGCACGCTCGTCTCGAAGTAAGGGAGGGCTTACTGTTCGTTATTGACTTAGGTTCGGCAAATGGGACTTTTGTCAATAATAGAAAGGTTAGTGAGAGTCGGGTGCGCAGGGGAGATGAGCTCCGGCTCGACACTTTAAGTTTTTCAATTGTCGGCCCAGCTGACGATAACAACCGCACGGCTGTACGCCCGGCTTTGCCGGAGTTCGAATTGCCCAGTTCTACCTCTGTCTCTGGAGAAGCCGATACAGTCCCCTACGCAGTGCAACCCAGTTTGTCCGAGGAGGTACCTGAGGAAGTCGATAAGCCAAAGGCTAAAAGTAAAACGTGGCTTTTAATAGTGGGGCTTGCGCTAAGTGTTGCGGGATATCTCTGGGGCAGCAGCCAGGGGGTTTTTGGATGAGCGATATAAAAGAGCTTTTGCTCTACACCACTTTGGGTTGCGGCCTGTGCGAAAAAGCCAAAATTGAAATTTGGCCTGCCCTGGAAAAATTCAACTTGCGTCTTCGCGAGGTGGATATCGCCGAGGATGAAGCGTTAATGGAGCGCTTTTCTATCCGCATTCCGGTGGTTGGCCTTGGAGACCCCGACGATGTTTGCGGTTGGCCGTTTGACCAGGTCCAATTGCAAGATTGGCTGAAGGAGAGGCTTTAAATTACAGCCGGCTCGCAGCTTCACTCTCCCTTAATAGTTGCAGCTTGGTGCCGCTTCGGTAGGCGTAAATTACAGAATAGGCGAGTACATTTTGCACATAATTACGCGTTTCCCGGAATGGAATGGTTTCAATCCACACATCATAGGGCAGCTGTTTTCGGGTCTCTTTTAGCCATCCCGCTACGCGGGTTGGCCCGGCATTATAGGCGGCGGCTGCCAGAAAGCGGTTATTGTCAAAGCGGTTAAGTAAGCTACTTAAGTAAAAGCTGCCCAGCGCAATGTTAGTATTGGGGCTCAAAAGGTCCCAGCTGCGTCGATAGCGCACCCCCGCTCTGCGTGCAGTAGCTTTTGCCGTGGATGGGAGCAATTGCATAAGTCCCAGGGCCCCGGAGCTGGATTTTGCATCGTGGCTAAAGTGGCTCTCTTGTCGTGCCACAGCGTAAATCAGATATGGCTCTAGTGCCGAGCTCTGGGCACCAACCTGTTTGCTCACATCGTGAACAATATCGGAAAAAGCGAGTGGGAATCGCAGCTCCAAGTCGTCGAGGTAGTCAGCCGCAAGCACTGACTGGATTGATTTATGGTACCAACCCCAGGCGCTAGCTACTTTGCCGGCCGCAAGTAATTCCTGGTGGTCCATAGCTCTTGTGGCATAGCTCCATTCCCTTCGGGCATGGAAGAGTTCGCCTATCGCTTGTAATTCTCGGGCCCTCAGCAGTTCGGGGCGCTTTGCCATCTCCTGCACTTGAATGGGGGTGATTGGTGCCGGCCGGTGCTCAAAGCTGTACTGTTGCCCCAAGGTATCAGCGGCAAGGAAACCGTAGTAACTGCGATTGCGGGCGGCTTTGCGGTAAAGGTGGGAGGAAGCTTCGGAACTTCCTGTGCCATAAAGTTCTTCCAGTGAGCGGGCTTTCCAATATATCCACCGGTCGAGTTGTTGTTTCTCCTCTGGCAGGCGGTCAATCCAGAACGCGACCTGTTGCCAATTTAATTCACGTAGGGATTGTCTGGCTAGCCACTCGATGGTACGGCCATCGGTCACTGTGTGATGTTCAACCAGCTGTTGCAAGCGCTGCATATTATCCTGGCGAGCAAATTGACGCGCCAAGTGCTTGAACATGGCTTCTTGTTGGGCATCGGAAAACAAGTAGCTGGCCTGATAGCGGTGCCACGCAGTTTCAGCTTTGATCGCGTCTTTTTTCGCCAATTGGTGCAATCCGTGCAACACGATATCGCGATATTCCAGTGGGTTGTAGGCGAACTTGGTGTCAGTGAGAAGCTTCTGTGGGTTGCGATGGACCGAGCGTAAAAGTTTGGCTTTCTCTGCTTGTGCTGGCGTCATTTTTTTGGCGATATAACGTGCCAAATCGAGATTGCCTTCTTCGACTGCCAGCAGGTGCCGCTTCCAAGCGAGTTCCTGCGTCAAGCCGCCGTTTTTTATCCAGCGGGCAAAAACGGGGTCGCACTCCTCGACTTGGGACCGGCCAACAAGCCAGAGTTCTGATATCAACTGCTGTGTTTCTGCCTGATAGCCGTCTCGGCGCGATAGGGCATCGGCGTAATAGCAGCGGAGGGAGGTGCGACTGTGTTGCGAAGGTTGGTAATAGCGCAGGTAAGTCGAGAACTTTTTTTGACTACCGAGTTGGCGCAACAACCTGACCATCATCCAGTCGCCAATAGCCGTGCCTCTGTTGCTCTCCAGGAATTGATCAACTTCTTTTAAGGGCAGCTGGTGCAGTTTTTCACTGAGCGCCCAATAGTCAATATAAGCAGCGAGGGGATAATCTTTGAGCTCAGCTTTAAGTGCTCGAAGTTGCCGTCGATCCCTGTATTTTATCGCCTGCCGGGCCTGGCGCAGCTTTTCTCTCTGCGCCGCACGATTATCTTCGGATACTTCCGGTGCGATAGCGGTTGCCTGAACAGATTGTGCATTAGTGGGCACGGCTGTGCAGAGACAGGTGATGATTAGGGCAGAAAGAAGCGCGATTCCTTTTGCGTCAGCTGACATCTCAATTACCTCAGTTGGACGTGTGTTTCCAGCTATGACTGACTATACGGTAAAAACGCGTAAAATAGCTGATTTTTCACAGAACCCGAAAGAGCCGACTTCGCTTCTTTCATCAGCGGGATTGAGGTTCGGGTTTGATAATTGTAGTGCCTATTTATGTTGCTTCTATTGGATGGGGTCAGTCTTCGTTACGGGACCCAGGTACTGGCAGACAATGTCAGCGCAAAAGTTGAGCGTGGAGATCGTATATGCCTTGTGGGGCGTAATGGGGAGGGGAAATCCAGCCTGTTGCGCTTGATCGCGGGGCAAGTTGACGCGGATAGCGGCGAGATTGTTCGTGCCAGCGGTATGGTTCAAGCGGTTTTGGAGCAGGAGTTACCTGCCGATTGCCCCGATTCTGTCTACGGATATGTGGCTATGGGATTGGGCGAAATAGGCGCTGTTTTGTCGGCGTACAGGGACTCCCCCACAGCAGAGCTACAAGCCAAAATCGAAGCGGCTCACGGTTGGGAGCTGCTGCCGAAAGTGGACAGTGTATTAGATCGTTTGGGGCTCGATGCAGACGAAAAGGTTGCCGACCTTTCCGGTGGCTGGCAGCGCCGTGCTGCTCTGGCTCGCGCTTTGGTGGTGGAGCCTGATCTGCTGATACTGGATGAGCCAACCAACCACTTGGATATTGCTGCAGTCGAATGGCTTGAGAATTTCCTCGCCAGCTATCGTGGCGCTCTTTTGTTTGTGAGCCATGATCGTGCATTGGCACAACGTTTGGCCACCAGCGTATGGGATTTGGATCGTGGACACCTGCGGACATTTCGCTGCAAGTTCGACCGTTACCAGGAAGAAAAAGAGAAGCTTCTTGAAGAAGAGGCAAAAAATGAAGCTCTTTTCGACAAGAAGTTAGCACAGGAAGAGGCTTGGATTCGCCAGGGCATCAAGGCTCGCCGAACCCGTAATGAGGGGCGGGTTAGAGCGCTTCAAGCACTGCGTCGCCAAAGGGAAGCGCGCCGGTCCCAGCAGGGTATAGCCAAGATGGCCCTGGATAGCGGTGAGATGTCCGGCAAATTGGTCGCTGAGTTGAAGGGCGTCACTTTTGCTTACCCCGATGAGCAAGCGTTGATTAGGGATTTATCATTCACGCTGATGCGTGGAGACCGCGTTGGCCTAATAGGCCCCAATGGTGTCGGCAAAAGTACCCTGATCAAATTGCTGCTGGGAGAGCTAAAGTCCCAGGGGGGGAGTGTGCGCCTGGGTACCAAGCAGCAAGTGGCCTATTTCGATCAGCGCCGGGATCAGCTGAATCCCGATTTGACTGTGCTCGATAATGTTGCCGAAGGGCGCGACTCAGTGACTATTGGTGGTAAAAGCCGCCACGTAATGTCTTATTTGGCCGATTTTCTTTTTAGTGGTGTTAAAGCCCGTACTAAAGTCAGCGCCTTGAGTGGTGGAGAGCGAAATCGCGCCTTGCTGGCAAAATTGTTTAGCCAGCCCGCCAATATTTTGGTGCTCGACGAGCCCACCAATGACCTGGATGTAGAAACCCTGGAGCTGCTTGAACAGTTACTCCTGGACTTTGGCGGAACGGTTCTGCTGGTGAGCCATGACCGTGCTTTCCTGGATAATGTGGTGGGCTCATGCCTCGCATTTGAGGGGGATGGCCGCATCCGTGAATACGTGGGTGGTTATGGGGATTTTGTGCGCCAAGGTGGCAGCTTTGTCGCTGAGCTGAAAGAAGTTAAGCCAGCTGCTAGTAAACCAAAGGAAAAGCCTCAGTCCCAGGAGGCGGCTCCAGCGAAGAAAAAGAAACTGAGCTATAAGCTTCAAAGAGAGCTGGATAGCCTGCCCGCCTTGATTGAGTCTTTGGAAGAAGAGATAGGGGCTATTGAGCAAGAGGTTGCCGACCCCAGTTTTTATCAGCAGGAGCAGGCGTTGGTGCAGGCTAAGCTGAACACCCTGACGGAAAGACAAGCCCAGCTCGAAGAGGCATTTGAACGCTGGTCAGAGCTGGAGGGGGGAGACGACTAAGTTGAAGGGGAAGCTGCAATTATTGCTGCTTCCCCCTCCCCAATTTTGAACGATTATTCGTCTTCCATATGTACCCGAATCGCCAGAACATCGCATTTGGCACCATGGAGAACGCCGTTGGCGGTAGAGCCGAGTAGTAGTGCTAAGCCGTGACGACCGTGGCTGCCAATAATGATTAAGTCAGCTTCGATATCTTTGGCTAAGCGATGAATCTCAGTAGATGGCTGGCCGAGTATTACGTGCTGGCGATCTGCGGGGATATCCAGCCGATCGGCGGCTTTTTGCAATTGCTCCTTGGCCTGGGATTGTAGTTGGTCCTGTACCTCGGAGAGGTCCATTGGGATGTCGCCGCCATAGGCAAAAGTCAGGGGCTCAATGGCGTGAAGTAAGCTTAACTCTGCACCAAATGCTTCAGCCATATCAGCGGCCCTATCAAGCACCTGGGAAGACTCTTTTGACAGGTCCAAGCCCACGAGGATGTGTCGGTATTTCGCCATAATTTACCTGCTCCTATCCCTTTTATTGACTGTGAAAAACACCCTTGTGACACCTATTTTGAGTCTACCGCAAAAAAAACCGATTGACATAGATCACGCGGAACACCGCACAATAGTCACTTTTTTCCACTGATGAGGAGTGGTTATGTCTGATTGGTTGCCGGTGATTATCGTCGGATTTGCCATCGCTTTGGTGCTGGGGCCGGTGATGTGGCTAAAGCCCAATGCCCGTGACAGCCGTCTTGCAGATTTGCGTAGCCGGGCGGCCCAGGCTGGCATTACCGTACAAATCCAAGCGCTGCCTGCGGCGTTGGGTGATGGGACTGCAGCTGTCTATTATCACCGCTGGCAGAACCGTAAAGGCCTGAGTGTGGGGTGGGTTTTGGATAAACAACGGATTGAGCACGAGCTGAATTTTTCCGGTGTTTGGGATTGGGCTGATGGCCAGCCAGCTCCGCAAGGGGCATGGAAATATTTGCGCGAGCTACTGGAAAAAATCCCTCGGGACGCCTGTGCGATTACTGCAACACCAGTGGGTCTCGGTATTCAGTGGCCGGAGTCAGGAGGCAATCAAGCCTTCCAGAAACTAATGGCGTCGCTCGATGAGTACACCCCCTTAATAGAAGAAGCTATTCGAAAAGTGAGTTCGCGCGCGGCGACTGAGGGGCTGTCTTGATTGCCGTAATAGCGGTGTAAAAGAGCGTCTACTGAGTCGCATTTAGGCGGACTGCCCAGTGCCAATTTTGGTGACTGTGAGTGGAAAATTGTCAGCTTTGCTTGACCGCGCTTGAAGTGAGGCTTATATATTCGCGCAGCACAAGCCCGATAAGAGGGCTTGAAAGACTTGCAATAGCAGTAAATTTTCATTTGAAATCAAAGGCTTATGGGTAAATCACTGGTCATCGTCGAATCACCGGCCAAAGCGAAAACCATCAATAAATATCTCGGCAAGGACTTTGTTGTGAAGTCCAGTGTCGGCCATATTCGCGATTTGCCCACAGGTGGGGGCAATAAACAGCCGGTTGACGCAAAGGAGCGCGCCCGTCGTGCAGCGGAAACACGCAAGCTTTCCCCCGAGGCGAAAGAGGCTTACAAGCGGAAGAAAAACCGCGATCAGCTGATTAAGCGTATGGGGATCGACCCAGATCACGAGTGGCAAGCCCACTACGAGATACTGCCGGGTAAAGAGAAAGTGGTGAGTGAGTTACAAAAACTCGCCGAAGGCGCCGATCATATCTATCTCGCAACGGACTTGGATCGCGAGGGAGAGGCAATTGCCTGGCATTTGCGTGAAGCAATTGGTGGCGATAACGATCGCTACCGCCGGGTAGTGTTTAATGAAATTACCAAGTCTGCGATTCAGGAGGCCTTTAAAGATCCCGGCCGTCTGAATATTAATCGGGTAAACGCCCAGCAAGCACGCCGTTTCCTCGATCGAATCGTTGGCTATATGGTATCCCCTCTACTGTGGGAAAAAGTGGCCAGAGGCTTGTCTGCGGGGCGTGTGCAATCTGTTGCGGTCCGCCTCGTAGTTGAGCGGGAGCGGGAGATTCGCGCGTTTATCCCGGAAGAGTACTGGACTCTGTTTGCCGATACGGCGACGGCAAAGGCTTCCAAGCTGCGCCTCGAGGTGAAAAAGCAGGCTGGTGAGGCTTTCCGTCCTACCAACGAAGAGCTGGCAATGAGTGCTGCCAAACAGCTTCAGTCCAGTGAGTTTGTTGTTTCCGCCCGTGACGATAAGCCAACCAGCTCCAAGCCCAGCGCACCATTTATTACTTCCACCTTGCAGCAGGCGGCCAGTAACCGCCTTGGCTTCAGTGTGAAGAAGACCATGACCCTGGCCCAGCGCTTGTATGAAGCCGGTCATATCACCTACATGCGTACAGATTCCACCAATCTCAGTAAAGAGGCTGTGGAATCTGCACGGGATTATATTGCCGAGAATTACGGCGATAAGTATCTTCCAGAAAGCCCCAATAGCTACAGCAGTAAAGAGGGCGCTCAAGAGGCGCACGAAGCGATTCGCCCATCCGATGTTCGTATCGCCCCAAATATGTTGTCCGGTGTTGAGCGGGATGCGGAGAGGTTATACAACCTGATTTGGCAGCAGTTCGTGGCCTGCCAGATGACGCCTGCCCAATTTACCTCCTCTTCAATCGTGGTCAGCGCAGGTGACTTTGAATTGCGTGCGCGGGGTCGAGTAATTCGTTTCGATGGTTTCCTGAAAGTTGCGCCACCGAGCGGCAAAAAAGATGAAGATCTGGTGCTTCCAGATGTGAAGGTAGGCGAAAAGCTATCCCTGCAACAGCTGGATCCCAAGCAGCACTTTACCAAGCCGCCTGCGCGGTTTAGTGAAGCGGCCCTGGTTAAGGAACTGGAGAAGCGCGGTATCGGACGCCCCTCCACCTATGCTTCCATTATTTCCACGATCCAGGATCGTGGTTATGTCCGCCTGGAAAACCGTCGTTTTTACGCTGAGAAAATGGGGGATATTGTTACCGACCGTCTCAGCGAAAGTTTCAAGAACCTGATGGACTACGGATTTACCGCAAACCTGGAGGAATCCCTGGATGCGGTTGCCGACGGCGATAAGGGTTGGAAGCAACTGCTCGATGAGTTTTATCAGGACTTTTCCGGGCGCCTGGAAAAAGCCCAGTCTGCCGATGCAGGTATGCGTCGCAATACGCCGACAGACACTGATATCGAGTGCACCAAATGTGGCCGCCATATGCAGATCCGCACTGGCTCCACCGGTGTATTCTTAGGGTGCTCTGGATACGCACTGCCGCCAAAAGAGCGTTGTACCAATACCATGAACCTGGTTTCTGGTGATGAGGCGGTCGATGCGGATAAGGACGAGGAAGCTGAATCCAGGTTGCTGCGGGAGAAGCGCCGCTGCGGCAAGTGCGGCACGGCTATGGATAGCTACCTGTTAGATGAGCAGCGTAAATTGCATATTTGTGGCAATAACCCGGATTGCAATGGCTACGAGATTGAGCAGGGCACTTTTAAAATCAAAGGCTATGACGGCCCCATTATTGAGTGCGATAAGTGTGGCAGTGATATGCAGTTGAAGTCTGGTCGCTTTGGCAAGTACTTCGGCTGTACCAATGAAGACTGTAAAAACACCCGCAAGCTGCTGAAAAATGGGCAGCCGGCGCCGCCGAAAATGGACCCGGTTCCCATGCCGGAATTGGCCTGTATCAAAGTTGAGGATCACTATATCCTGCGCGATGGTGCCTCGGGTCTATTCCTGGCTGCCAGCCAGTTCCCGAAAAACCGTGAGACCCGTGCGCCCCTGGTTAAAGAGCTGCTGCCTCACCAGAGTGAGATCGATCCAAAATACAGCTTCCTATTCTCTGCACCGACGCAAGATGACAGTGGGCGGGATACCGTAGTTCGATTTAGCCGCAAAACCCAGGAGCAATATGTTCAATCTGAGGAAGAGGGCAAGGCGACCGGCTGGCGTGCTTTTTATCGCGATGGCGGTTGGAAAGTAGAGGCCTCCACCAAGAGCACTGCCGCCAAGCGCAAGAAACCCGCAGCTAAAAAGACAGCGGCAAAGAAGTAGGTAATGAGTAACTCTTACACGATTCATGTCACTTCGGCTCTGCGCAAGAGCCAGCTGTTGCTGCAACAGCCGTGGGACTTGCCTCTCCAGCGCGATGCGCTGGAAGAGGCAGCGTTGATGCAGTTGTACAAGGCCTATCGGGCATTTCTGGCAGAGCAGGCCGCCCAGCTTCAGCTGGGATTTGAACCGGAGTCTCCGCAGTTGATCATTGATGCGCTGGGCGTTCAGGGTAGGGCCAGCGCGGAGGCCAATGAGCTGTCCGGCTTGGTCGGCGACCCGGAAAGCTGGTTGTCCCATATGCTTTACGCCTGGAAAGAACAGCAGAAAATATCTGTGGATGCCGATGAGAAACAGCAACAGGTTAATTTAATCCCGCTACACAACGAAGTTGCCAAGCCTGAGTTTGCACCCTTGTCCAAAGAGTTGTTGCTTCAGTGGCATCGCTCACTGAATGAATTGGTGGTGAGGCAGCGCGCTCACTTGGATGAGTGTTAACTAATACGCTTACTCGATCTCGGTGAACTTCTGAATAGGTTCGTAATATTCCTGCGAATTTTGAAGGTTGTTGATATTAGGTGCACCTCTGTGGGAAAGTCCGCTGTCCTTTGAGTGAGTTACAATAGAGTAGTTGTGGCCCACTCGACATAACCCCCAACCGGCGCAACGTGCAAAGCAATTCACTCTTCTCTTGTGATCTCTTGAGTGGTTTAGGTAATTCCTTGATATAGCGTACTGGTTATAGAAAGTCAGGAGTCAGAAGCCCTTAAACTGGATGAATGAAACTTATCGCAAGCCTGTGGTACACTGGGCGCAAACTGTTGTGCCGTGAAGGAAAAGCGAATGTCCTCCGAAACTTTTGAAATAATCGAGCTGGCTAATGGCGATGTAGCTTTGCGTCGTGCTGGCCATAAAGAGGACCCTTTGGTAAGCATTTCTTTTTCTGCGGAAAGCCTTCAGTTTCTGCGCAAGAACAAGGTTGCTGTGGCAAGGGCTATGTTGGAAGCGGGTATTGAAGCCGTACAAAATCTAGACGATCTTGAGGCTGGTTACTTCGAGGAAGAAGATGATTTAATGCCGGTAAATCATACTATTCACTAACATCAGCGTTAGTTCGAGTCTTAATAACAGCGGCCAATGGCCGCTGTTGTCGTTTTTAGGGGCTTAAGGCGTTTGGCGAATGACCCCTACGGCTAATCCCTCAATCACAAAGTTCTTATCTCTCATATCGACTTGAATTAACTCAAAGTCATTATTTTCAGGTAGCAACTGAACGGTTGCCTGATTTCCCTTGCGGCGAAAGCGTTTCACTGTGACTTCGTCATCGATACGGGCAACGACGATTTGGCCATTGCGCACTTGCTCGGTCTTTTGTACTGCCAGCAAGTCTCCATCGAGAATGCCCGCATCTCGCATACTCATACCATGCACCCTCAACAAATAATCTGCGGGGGGATGGAAGAAGCTCGCGGGCAAGTCGCAGTAATCTTCAATATGTTCACTGGCGAGTATGGGATTCCCCGCAGCTACTCTACCCACAATCGGCAAGCCGGATTGGTGATCCGGAATTCGAATGCCTCGGGAAGCGCCGGCAACCATCTCAATGGCGCCTTTTCTGGCGAGCGCTTTCAGGTGTTCCTCGGCGGCATTGGGTGAGCGGAAGCCGAGCTCCTGGGCAATTTCTGCCCGCGTTGGCGGGTAGCCTGTTTCATCCAGGTAGGACTTGATCAGGTCGAGAACCTGGGACTGACGAGCGGTGAGATTGGTCATAGATTTACCTAGTTTTCTGTATTTATATACAGTTGCTGGAATTATATACAGATTTATTGTTCGCGCAATCCTCAGGTTTTAGTCTTTGTGAGCTGCTACATTGATGGAGAAAGCAAGGAGAGAAGAAAGCGTTGAAGGAACTGACAAAGAGGGAAAAATAATGTTGGATGCAAAAATGCCGGAAGCCTGGAGAGTGCTTCGTATTCAGTCTGAATTGGTAGATGGGATAGAGCGGCTGATAGCGTTAGGTGGTGCAGTGACAGTGTTTGGAGGGGCGAGATTTACAGAGGACAGTCCTGAATATCAGCAGGGGGTAAAGTTGGGAGAGTTGCTCGCGGCTGAAGGGATCCCCGTGATTACCGGTGGTGGGCCGGGGCTGATGGAGGCTTGTAACCGAGGGGCTTTCGGGCAGCCCGGCGCATCAATTGGGTTAAACATAGAGCTGCCTTTTGAGCAGGCGGCAAATCCATATCAGGACATTAGTTTGAACTTCCGATACTTTTTTGTACGGAAATTTATGTTTGTAAAACACGCACTTGGATTCGTTGGACTTCCCGGTGGCTACGGCACGTTGGATGAGCTGTTTGAAGCTCTTACCTTGGTGCAAACGCAGAAAGTGCGACGTTTCCCAATTGTGTTGGTAGGTAAGCGTTACTGGAGTGGGCTGTACGATTGGTTGGTAGATACAGTGTTAGAGCGCGATTGTATCGATGCCAGTGATCTCGACCTTTTTCATATCGTTGATAGTGTGGAGGAGGCTGCGGCCCTGATTATGAAATATATGCAGGTGAAAGAATAATTATTCGGATGATCTTAAAATACCGAAAAAATTTTCAAAGTTATTTTTGTTAAAGCTGTCCCCGGACTAAAAGGCTATACCGGCTGGTGGGGTGGCGTACTTGCATAAGTTGGCGGGAAATCAACTCCAGCAGTATTGATCTTGCCGCCTGACATACTTTTCCCTGTTATTTTTACTCTTGCACCTTGCTGAGTGGAGGGCTTAGCTGGCGGGCTCTAGATCAGTGAGAATGTGCTACTCTGGCGTCGATTAAACGTATGTTTTAAATGGTGGTTTGATACTTATGAGCCAGATAGATACGGTCAGCCGGATACTCGATGCAGCGGAAGTGCTGTTTGCTGAACGGGGTTTTCCTGAAACCTCATTGAGAACAATTACGAGCACGGCCGGGGTTAATCTGGCGGCAGTTAACTACCATTTCGGCTCCAAGAAAGAATTGATACAGGCGGTATTTGAACGCTTTTTAACGCCTTTCACTAACGCTCTGGAAGAAGAGCTTGATCGCCGTATTGCCCTGGGGCAGCCCCTGGGGGTGGAGGAGCTGATCGAATGCCTGTATCGAGTTGGGTTGGGAAGCCTTGGGCTGGAGGGAAAGGATCCACAGCGATTTATGCGTCTTTTAGGATTGGCTTATACCCAGTTCCAGGGGCATTTGCGTCGATTTATCGTATCTCGATACGGGGATACTTACCGCCGTTTTGCCGGACTGCTGGCTGAAGCGCTACCGGGCTTGGACCCAGAAACTTTCTATTGGCGCCTCTACTTTATGCTGGGAGCGACCATTTTCACACTGTCGAGCCACGATGCGATTGAGGCTATCCTGCGGGAGGATTTCGGTTCTGACAGTACCCTGACCCAGACTCTTGAGCGATTGGTACCCGCTGCTTCGGCCATGTTGAAGGTAGATAATTAGTGGGCGCACTCTTAAATCGATAAGGAACTTAATATGTCTTTACCACCCGGACCGGTCATGGTGGATATCGAGGGGCTTGAACTCACCGAGGAAGACTGTGAGTTGCTTCGGCATCCGATGGTGGGCGGGCTGATCTTTTTTGCGAGAAACTATCGGGATCGCCAGCAGCTTATCCAATTGGTTAACTCCATCCGTGCGGTGCGACCAGAGATCCTGCTAGCGGTAGATCAGGAGGGTGGCAGGGTTCAGCGGTTTCGCGATGACTTTACGCGAATACCCTCAATGCAGGCTCTCAGTGCTGTCGCCAGTAACGAGCAGTTGCAGGATGTGGGGTGGCTGCTGGCCGCAGAGTTGCTGGCTGTAGGAGTGGATTTTAGCTTCGCGCCGGTTTTGGATGCGGATGACAGTCACAGCAGGGTGATCGGCGATCGGAGTTTTTGTCCCGATCCGGCCCAGTTAACCGCACTGGCTCGCCCCTTTATCCAAGGGATGCGCGAAGCGGGAATGGCCACGACAGGCAAGCATTTTCCGGGGCATGGCCACGTGCTGGAAGACAGTCATGTGGAGTTGCCAGAGGATAAGCGCTCGTTGGATCAGGTCTTGGCAACCGATGCACTTCCGTTTATCGATTGTATTGGAACCCAGGAACTTACCGCGGTGATGCCGGCCCATATCCGCTTCATCAACATTGATAGCCAGCCGGTGGGATTCTCCCGCTATTGGCTGCAGGATGTATTGCGGCGACAGCTGGGATTCAATGGAGTGATTTTCAGTGATGATCTGTCTATGGAAGGGGCGGGTGCGGCCGGAGGCTATGGCGATAGGATTCGCGCAGCCCTAGAAGCCGGTTGTGATATGGGTATCGTATGCAACAATCGTGTCGGCGCTTTTGAGGCGCTGGCGGCACTGGATACCTTTGTGCCCAAACCGGAGTCCACTCATCGGTTGTCGGCCATGGGTGGCAGGCCGGTGATCGGCTCCTGGGAGGAGCTTGAGAAGAGTGCGCGGTGGCACAGAACCAGGGAGTGGTTAGCTTCCATAATGCGCTGAAATAAGTTGTTGAGATCCGTCGTCTATTGAGAAGGCGTTGTACGGATATTACTGATTGTTGGTTAAAGCGGAGGGGTTCGAGTGGAGTCCGTTGAGAGCGTGCTGTTGTCCTGGCTTGGTGAGAACCGGGTCTGGATAGTTTCTGTTTTCCTCATAGTACTTGCGTCTGGGGTGTTGGCCTGGTTATTTGGCCGGTTTGTGCAGCGCATGGCCATTAAGGCGGAAAAGACGGTTAATCCCTGGGATGATGCTTTGGTTGGGGCACTCTCCCCTCCCGGGCAGGTACTTGTATGGCTGCTGGGCTTGAGTGTCGCTGCCCAGCGAGCGGGGGACGCCACTGGTGCCGAGATATTCTCCCTGGCTGCACCGACGCGGGAAATAGGCTTGATCCTGGTGATGGCCTGGTTTGCCTGGCGATTCTCACACAGCGTGGAACATAACCTGTGCGATCCGCGCTATATGGGCAAGCCGATGGATGCCACTACGGTACGTGCGATCGGCAAGCTGGTCAGGGCCTCAATCGTGATCACAGCGGGAATTGTGGTCATGCAGTTCCTGGGCTATAGCGTCAGCGGTGTTTTGGCGTTTGGTGGTATTGGTGGGCTGGCTGTCGGTTTTGCGGCCAAGGACCTGCTGGCAAACTTTTTCGGCGGCCTGATGATCTATCTGGATCGGCCCTTTGCGGTGGGCGACTGGATTCGCTCCCCCGATAAGGAAATTGAGGGGACCGTGGAAGATATCGGTTGGCGCCTGACCAGAATCCGCACTTTTGATATGCGACCCGTCTATGTTCCCAATGGCATCTTCACCCAGATTGCGGTAGAAAATCCTTCCCGTATGTTAAATCGTAGGATTTTTGAAACGATTGGTATTCGTTATGAAGATGCCCATCATATGGCGGCAATCGTGGCGGATGTTAAAAATATGTTACAGGAACATCCGGAAATTGATTCTAATCGTACGCTTATTGTTAATTTTAATAGTTTTGCTTCCTCTTCTTTGGATTTCTTTATATATACGTTTACCCGCACTACCGATTGGGTTCGTTATCATGAAGTAAAGCAGGATGTTCTATTAACGATTCTTAAAATAATTGAGGGATATGGGGCATCCTGTGCATTCCCAACCTCAACATTACATATTGCCGATATACCTTCATTAACGCGAGAGGCCGCGTTAGACAGTTGAGGAATGGGAGTGCAATAAGGTACAAATGATTAGTTTCTAATTGAGCACTATTGAAGATTTTGACGGTTAATTACGCATATTGGGAAAAACGTAGTATTTATTTCACATAGAAAACTAGACACTGGCGCTGTTTTATCTAAGAATCAGGGTACGTCCTTTGAGTATATGCTCATTGGATTAAGCAAGATAGCATTCTGCATGGAGCAGTTTGTTAACAATGGGGTGGCGTTTGCCCCTCTTGCCGAATTGAGCAGTGAGGTAAAAGAGGTAGGCGCAATAACAATAATGAGGTTTTCTCAATGAGTGATCGCGTTACAGGTACAGTGAAGTGGTTTAATAACGCACGGGGTTATGGCTTCATCACCTGTGGAGAAGGAACTGAAGATATTTTCGTTCACTATCGCAGCATTCGCGGCGAGGGCTACAAAACCCTTAATGAGGGGCAGGCGGTAGAGTTCGAAATGCAACAAGGTGACAAAGGACTGCTGGCGGAAGATGTTGTTCCCTGTGAGTGATTTATAGATCACTCGTTGAAAGAACTGTTGTCGTGTAGGGTCCTGCGGCTCAATTGACGCCGGCCCTGTCAGCGCCTCTGAAAAGCGGATCTTTATGATCCGCTTTTTTGTTTGCTACTTTGCAGTGGATATAGGCTTTTCTTCTTTAAGTTGCATTTGTGTCCCTCTTTGTAGGTTTGGTCATATCCCGCCCCGCCTAAAGCCCCCAATGTAATTGTGTGTATATGAGTGAGTTTATTGTGCTCAATACCCTGTGCTAATTATTACTTTAATACTCCCGGAATATTGGCCTACTGATAGTAATTTTTTTGTTGTTGTGGGGTGGCGGTATTTGCTTGTTTGCTGGCTGTATTTTGATTAAAGATAAATTGATTAAATATCGGTTGGGTGGGGTGTGCTTGCAGTGATGGTGAAATTAATTCGTTTGAGGTGAAGAGTTTTAAAGGTATATTTAAAATAACAGCCCCGGCAAGATTTGCTGGGGCTTTTGGCGAAAGTCGATTATTTAAATAAATTAACTTTCCGTGCGGTTATCTTTTTCTTGGTCGGAATTAAGCATATCCATATTTTGCGAATCTTCTTTGGGTTTGGCTACAGTGCGCACTTCAATAAGAATTCCAAATGCAGGGTGGTCGATATAATGAAGTTGTCCGCTACGCAAACGTCTCTCGTGTTGCAGTCTCGCAGTATGGGCTACATATAATGGCTCTTCTTTTATAAATTCCGGCTCGCCCAGTGTGAGTGGCTCAGTTGTGTTAATTGCGCCCTGACTATTTTCGATATCAAACCCGTTATTTTGTGAATATGAATTTTCAATATCACTGTAATTGCCGGTTAGGATTTGTAGCGGCTTTTCGATTTTATTTTGTGGGCGTTGAGGAAGAAGAATACTGTGTTCCCCGGGTTGCGTATAAAAATCGCTGAGCCACAAATTAGTACTGATATGTAAATAGCGAGCGACACTCAGGGTGATAGATCCCTCAAGCTGGCTGTGGCCGCTGAGCTGGCTGCCGCCATCAATCAGAATGGCCGGAGAGTTTCTCTTGGTATTTAAAACCTGGCGCCAGGCCTTGTGAAACAGGACCCTGTCACCAGCCCTGGAAATTGCGGCGGCTTTGTTGTCCAGCAGCCTGGGTACAGGTCTTAGCAGCAAGTTTCTTTGTGCTTGCTCAGAGTTCTGCGAACTAGTAGATGCGTCGCCCTCAAGCTCCGATGATTCAATATCGGCTGGGCCGCTCGTTTCTGGGCTCGAGATGATGTCTTCAAGCGATAACACCTCATCCTCTGTTGGCTGAGTTGGGGTGCGCAGGGTGTCAAAGTCGATCCACTTTGATGGATACTGAAGACGGGGTGCCGTCGGCCAGGTCTCTGCGGTTCTTTCCATCCCCTGGGGGCGCTCGAATACGATCATTTCTATTTCGAAAGTATTGCCAGCGTAGTTGACGGCCTGGGCACTGGTTGCTGCCAGCGTGAGCGCCAGGGTTGAGCAGAGGCTAATTATCCTTTTCATGGGTTTACCACTTAAACAATTCTATTTGGGTGCCGAGGGTGTCATTGCCGACAGGCCGTTTAAGCGGGAGTAGGAGACTAATTAGTTTTGCCGCCAGCTCCCGCCGCTGCCTGCCGGATGGTATCACTGTGCAAGCTTTTCCAGAACTTCGTTAATTTCCTGGAGCTTGCGATCAGTACCCTCCTCATCGAGACTGAAATTCAGTTGGTTTGCGCCGGCCAGCTGGTAGCGCCCCGGCTGGGTTTGCACCATCTTAACCAAAGTGAGCGGATCTACACGGGTATTCTCCGCAAATTCGATACGCCCTCTTGCCGCAGAGGCCTCAAGTTTGCGGATGCCCATATTCTCGGCCTTTAACTTGATCTCCGTGGTGCGGAACAAGTGTTTTACCGATTCCGGCAGTAGCCCGAAACGGTCGATCATCTCTACCTGAAGTTCTTTCAGTTGCTGCCTGTCGGTGGCATTGGCAATGCGTTTGTACATGATCAGACGGCCGTGGACATCGGGCAGGTAGTCCTCGGGAATCAGCGCAGCAACCCGCAGATTGACGTCCACCGCAGGGGATTCGAGGGGTTCGTCAATATTCGGTGTGCGGCCCTCGCGAATGGCCTTCACTGCCTTGTCGAGCATCTCCATATACAAGTTGAAGCCAACACTCTGAATCTGCCCGCTTTGTTCCTCACCCAGCAGTTCGCCTGCACCGCGAATTTCCAGGTCGTGGGTAGCCAGGGTAAAGCCTGCACCTAAATCCTGGGCCTCGCTAATCGCTTCCAGGCGCTTCACGGCGTCATTGGTCATGGAGCGTTTGTTGGGAGTCAGTAGGTAGGCGTAGGCCTGGTGGTGCGAGCGTCCCACGCGACCGCGCAACTGGTGAAGCTGGGCCAGGCCGAACTTGTCTGCGCGCTCGATCAGTATCGTGTTGGCTGTGGGGACGTCGATACCGGTTTCGATAATGGTGGTACAGACCAGGACATTAAAGCGCTTGTGATAGAAGTCGCTCATCACCTGTTCCAACTCCCGTTCGCGCATCTGGCCATGGCCTATGCCGATACGGGCCTCGGGAATCATCTCCTGTAGCTCCCGCGCGATTCGCTCAATGCTTTTGACTTCGTTGTGCAGGAAATACACCTGACCGCCGCGCAAGATCTCCCGCAGGATAGCCTCTTTTACCAAGGCATCATCGCGCTCGCGCACGAAGGTTTTCACAGAGAGGCGCCGTGCTGGTGGGGTGGCGATCACCGACAGATCGCGAATACCGGCCATGGCCATATTCAGGGTGCGGGGAATAGGGGTGGCGGTAAGGTTGAGGATATCCACCTCGGAGCGCAGGCTCTTGAGGCGCTCCTTCTGCCGGACGCCAAAGCGGTGTTCTTCGTCGATAATCAGCAGGCCGAGATTTTTAAAGTCCAGATCGCTTTGCAACAGCTTGTGGGTGCCAACCAGGATATCCACCTTGCCACTGGCAACCTTCTCTTTCACGCTGTCCACTTCCTTGCCGGAGCGGAAGCGGGAGATCACCTCGATATTGATCGGCCAATCGGCAAAGCGATCCTGGAAGGATTGATAGTGTTGCTGGGCCAACAGGGTGGTGGGAACCAGCATGGCCACTTGCATACCTGCGTGGGCCGAGACAAATGCAGCCCGCATGGCCACTTCTGTCTTACCGAATCCCACGTCGCCGCAAACCAGTCGGTCCATCGGCTTATCTGAGAGCATATCCCCCAGAACTGCCTCGATAGCCTGTTGTTGATCCGGTGTTTCCTCGAAGGGGAAACCTGCGGAAAACTCCCGGTAGGCCAATTGAGGGTTATCGAAGGCATGGCCAATACGGGCTTCGCGGCGGGCGTAGATATCCAGCAGCTCCGCAGCTGCATCGCGGACTTTCTCGGCGGCTTTGCGTTTGGCTTTTTGCCACTGTTCACTGCCCATTCTGTGCAGCGGGGCCAGGGCTTCATCGGCACCGGAGTAGCGGCTGATCAAGTGCAGGCTGGCTACCGGTACGTAGAGTTTGGCATCGTCGGCATATTCAAGGGTCAGGAATTCTGCCGGTTGCCCGTCGATCTCCAGATGCTGTAGGCCGCGATAACGACCTACGCCGTGATCAATGTGAACGACGGGAGTGCCCATGCGCAGTTCAGCCAGGTTTTTAACCGCGTTGTCCGCTTCATCTTTGGCTTTTTTACGGCGGCGTTGCTGCAGTACCCGCTCACCAAATAACTGCGGTTCCGCGATCAAGTTGATTTGCGGGTCCTCAAGCAGCAGCCCTTGATCGATGGGGGCTACGGTAATCCCGATAGTGTCCTTTGCGGCGAGGAAGTCCTGCCAGCTTTGGAAGCTGGGAGGGCTTAGCCGTATGCCCTTTAATAGCTCCAGCAGCGCTTCGCGGCGCCCGCTACTTTCAGCGCAGAAAAGCACCCGACCGGAGTATTCCATCAGGTAGCTTTCCAGTGCAGCCAGGGGTTGTTCGGACTTGCCATCTACTGGCAGTGAGGGGGGTACTGAAGTGTCAAAATTACAGTTGCCCTGGGCTTCCGGAAGACTCTCGGCAGAGAAGGTTGCCCGGGGCATGGACTTCAGGGCACCGTTAAGCTCATCAATTTCCAGTAAAATCTGGCGCGGTGGCAATATGGGGCGGGTCAGGTCGCCGCGACGACTTTCATAGCGATTGCTGACTTCGCGCCAGAAATTGTCCAGCGGCTGTTGGATATCTCCCTGTAAAAATGCCTGGCTGCCCTCGGGCAGATAGTCGAACAGGCTTGAGCAGTTCCCATCGAAGAACAGGGGCAGGTAATACTCAATGCCCGCCGGGGCAATTCCTGCACTGATATCCTGGTAAATTGGCACTTGGCTGGGATCGCTATCGAATTCACCGTGCCAATTTTGCAGAAACCCTGATAGGGCAGCCTTGTGCAAAGGGAATTCCCGCGCAGGTAAAAGGTGAATGGTTTTCACCTTGTCGATGGTGCGTTGGGTTTCCGGGTCAAAGGTGCGCAGGGATTCAATTTCATCGTCGAAAAGATCGATGCGGTAGGGCAGGGGGCTGCCCATTGGAAAAATATCCATCAGTGAGCCGCGCACAGCGAATTCGCCGTGTTCGTAGACGGTGTCTACGCAGTGGTAGCCGGCCTGCTCCAGCAGTCTCCGCTGGATATCGATATCAAACTGCTGCCCCTCCTCCAATATGAGCGCATTGCCAGCAATATAATTGCAGGGTGGTAGCCGGTGCATCAGGGTGCTGACTGGGATTATGACGATCCCGGCCCCCATTTTCGGCAGCTGGTAAAGGGTGGCGAGGCGATCCGAGATGATGTCCTGGTGGGGAGAGAAGGTGTCGTAGGGGAGAATTTCCCAGTCGGGAAAATGGAAAATTTCCAGCTCCCCGTTTTCCCCCTTATCTCGCCGCGCTTTGTTAAAAAATTTCAATTGCACCTCTAAACGGTGCGCTTCGAGACTGTCCTTTGTGATTAACAGGGTGGGCGCTTTGTTATTGCGTGCCGCGTTGAGGATGGCGAGCGCGGCAGCTGCGCCATGCAGTTGTCCCCAAAATTGTCGGTCACTGGAGGAGCGAAACTTCGGTGGGGTCAGGGGCTGTATTTCTGTCATCTTTCCTTATATATCCGCGCATTCATTCGAGATGTCTTCGAGGTCGGCTATTGTAGCCGCGAACAGTTTTGCTTGCAGGGAATGTTAACCCTGCCTGTGTTTCCAGTCGGGAACAACTACGCTTTTTTATGGATTGCGCAATGTCGCTCGGGTGGACTACAAAAAGGTAGTTTTACTACATTTTTTTGGCTCTTTTTTGCTCAGTTGCGCAGTGTAAAGCGAACACTATAATGCGCAGCCATGCGGTCGTGAGTGGTTTCAAGGCCGTATTTCTTGCCTACTAAATACATTGCAGAGGTGTCCGATAGTGACTCAGAAGCGACCGAAGCCCGCGGACTTTTTCAAGGACTGGAAACAGCGTGAAGCACTGGCTGAATCCATGATCCCGATGATTGGAAAGCTCAACCGTGAGAGCAACGTCGGTATTTATATGTACGGCCGCAACCTGGTTAATCGCTCAGTTCTGAGCATTATGAAAGCGCACCGTTTCGTGCGTCAGGTTGAGGAAAATGAACTCTCCGAGTTTGAAACCTTCCCTGTATTGGAAGCCATCTGCAAGATGGAGCTGGGTCCCGTACATATCGACCTGGGAACCATGACCAACAAGTACATGCGCGACGATCGCGGCTTGTCTGTGGACGAGTTTGTACGTGAAGAGCTGTCCGACGCAGCGGGTGCCGGCAAGCCTCTGCCCGAATCCAAAGATGTTGTGATCTACGGTTTTGGTCGTATCGGCCGTCTGGTTGCCCGCCTGCTAATCGACAAGGCTGGTAGTGGTGATGTTCTGCGTCTGCGCGCTATCGTACTGCGCAAGGGCAAGGCCCCTAACGATCTGGTGAAGCGCGCTTCTCTGCTGCGTCGCGACTCCGTACATGGCGCCTTCCAGGGCACTATCCGTGTGGACGAGGAGACCAACTCCCTGATCTGTAACGGTAATGAAATCAAGATCATCTACGCCAACTCCCCCCAGGAAGTGGATTACACCCAGCACGGTATCAACGATGCGATTATCGTTGACAGCACCGGTGTATGGCGCGATGAAGAAGGTCTGAGCCAGCACCTGCAGAGCCCAGGCGCTTCCAAGGTGCTGCTGACTGCACCGGGCAAGGGCGATATCAAGAATGTTGTTTACGGTATCAACAGCAGCGATATCAAGCCGGAAGACAAGGTACTGTCCGCTGCTTCCTGTACCACTAACGCCATCGTACCTGTCCTGAAGGCGATGATGGATGGCTACGGCGTTGAGCACGGCCACGTAGAAACCGTACACGCCTACACCAACGACCAGAACCTGATCGACAACTACCACAAAGGCGAGCGTCGCGGTCGCGCAGCAGCGCTGAATATGGTTCTGACTGAAACCGGAGCTGCCAAGGCGGTTGCCAAAGCGCTGCCTGAGCTGAAAGGTAAGCTCACCGGCAACGCAATTCGTGTTCCAACCCCGAATGTTTCCATGGCGATCCTGAACCTGAACCTGGGTAAAGAGACCACCAAGGAAGAGTTGAACGAATACATGCGCGATGTGGCACTGCACTCGCCGCTGCGTCAGCAAATCGATTTCACCAACTCCCCGGAAGTGGTGTCCAGCGATTTTGTTGGCTCTCGCGTTGCCTGCGTATTCGATTCCACTGCGACTATCGTGGATGGTAAGAGCGCTGTGCTCTACTGCTGGTACGACAACGAGTTCGGCTATAGCTGTCAGGTGGTTCGCTGCCTGGAAGATATGGCTGGCGTTCGTTACAAGCAGTTCCCTAAAGAGGACTAAGGCGTCACGCCTCCTTGCCGCAGTCGGTACCCAGATCCGACTGCGGGGTTTCGGCGACTGTTCCAGTCGCCGCACCATATCTCCCCAAATCCCTGTTTTTTCAACAGAAATTTCCAATCTTAGTGCCACTTAAAGACTTTCCAGACTGGTAATGACTCTGGCCCATCTTTATAATGCGCGCGATTTTGCGGGGCGGCCGTGCGCCGAGAAGTTAGCGCGCACATCCTTTTTAGTTAGCTTCCTTCCTCCCGGTTCACGGGTGATACGGCATAAGCCCTCGCAGCACGGAATTCCACAATAGGACCCGTCATCCCAGGCATGGGACGGTGGGTCCTATTGCAATTTTTTTAAACTAGAAACTTAGGCATAGGCGTATGAGAAAGATCCGTCGGGGATTGGACTTACCCATATCCGGCGCGCCCGAGCAGGTCATTCAAAAAGGACCTGCGATCAAGACCGTTGCTGTTCTCGGCCCCGATTATCACGGGATGAAGCCGACAATGGCAGTGGCTGTAGGGGATCGCGTCAATCTTGGTCAGCTGTTGTTTAGCGACAAAAAAACTGAAGGCGTGCGCTACACAGCGCCTGCTGCCGGTCGTGTTGTTGCGATTAACCGTGGCGCTCGTCGTGTTCTGCAATCCGTCGTGATTGGCATAGACGGCGATGCAGCGGAACAGTTCCAAAGCTACAGCGCAGATAAACTGTCTGGTCTGACTCGCGAACAGGTCGTTGAAAACCTGGTTGAGTCCGGCATGTGGACCGCACTGCGCACCCGCCCGTTCAGCCGCGTTCCCGCCCTGGACGCTGAGCCGGTAGCTGTGTTTATCAATGCGATGGACACCAACCCTCTGGCAGCCAATCCAGAAGTAGTGATTGCTGAGAATCCCAAAGCCTTCTCTCAGGGCGTTGAGATTCTTTCCAAACTGGCAGAAACCACTTACGTCTGTACTGCTCCAGATACGGATATTCCAGTACCGAACGCAGCGAATATTCGCCGCGAAACCTTTGCCGGCCCCCATCCGGCAGGTCTGTCCGGTACCCACATCCACTACCTGAAGCCAGTTTCTGGCAACCGCAGTGTATTTACCATTAATTACCAGGATGTGATCGCTGTAGGCAAACTGTTTACCACCGGTAAGCTGTTTACCGATCGTGTCGTTTCCCTGGCAGGCCCTCAGGTCAAGCAGCCGCGTTTGCTGCGCACCCGCCTCGGTGCCAGTCTGGAAACCCTGACTTCTGATGAGCTGAAAGGCGATAACGATCGCATCATCTCCGGCTCTGTATTCGGTGGCCGCACCGCTGCTGGCCCGATGGCTTACCTGGGTCGCTACCACAACCAGGTTTCTGTACTGGAAGAGGGCGATGAGCGCCCGTTCCTGCACTATCTGCGTGCGGGTAATAAGCGTTTCTCTGTATTCCCGATTTATCTGTCGCGCCTGGTGAAGAACAAGCTGTTCAACTTCACCACCAGCACCAACGGTTCTGAGCGTGCCATGGTACCGGTCGGTAGTTATGAGAAAGTCATGCCGCTGGATGTACTGCCCACTCAGTTGCTGCGCTCCCTGATCGTTGGCGATACTGCAATGGCGCAGAAGCTGGGCGCACTGGAGCTGGACGAAGAAGATCTGGCGTTGTGCACCTTTGTGTGTCCGGGCAAGTACGAGTACGGCCCCATTTTGCGGGACAACCTGACCCGTATTGAGAAGGAGGGGTAAGTATGTTGCGTAAATTCCTCGATTCGATCGAACCCAAGTTTCACAAAGGCGGTAAGTTCGAAAAGTTCTACGCCCTGTTTGAAGCGATTGACACCGGTCTGTTCCAGCCGGCAGACAAGACCAAAACCACTGCTCACGTGCGCGACGGTATCGACCTGAAGCGTATTATGATCACCGTTTGGGCTTGTGCCATGATCCCGGCGTTCTACGGTATGTGGAATATCGGTTTCCAGTCCAACACCATTCTGGAAGGTATGACCAACCCGGATCTGTCCGGCTGGCGTCACGCCATTATCGGCGCTCTGACTTCCTACAACCCAGCTAGCCTGTGGGACAACTTTGTCTACGGCGCTATGTACTTCCTGCCTATTTATGCGGTCACTTTTATTGTGGGCGGTATCTGGGAAGTCCTGTTTGCTGCGGTGCGCGGTCACGAAGTCAACGAAGGCTTCTTTGTAACCTCCATCCTGTTCGCCTTGACCTGTCCGCCGGATCTGCCTCTGTGGATGGTGGCTATGGGCATCAGCTTCGGTGTGGTTATCGGTAAGGAAGTATTCGGTGGTACCGGCAAGAACTTCCTCAACCCGGCTCTTACCGGCCGTGCCTTCGTATTCTTTGCCTATCCGGCAGCAATGTCTGGAGATGCGGTTTGGACTGCGGTTGACGGTTATACCGGTGCTACTGCGCTGTCTGTTATGGCCAGCGAAGGTATCCAGAACGGTATCGTCAATGCTGCTGTTGGCCAGGTAACCTGGTTCGACGCTTTCTTCGGTCAGATCCATGGTTCCATTGGTGAAACTTCTACCCTGGCTATCCTGATTGCCGGCGTAATCCTGATGGGCATGAAGATCGCCAGCTGGCGCATCGTAGCCGGCACTCTGCTGGGCATGATGGCCACCTCTTTCATGTTTAACATGATTGGTTCCGAGACCAACCCGATGTTCCAGGTACCCTGGTACTGGCACCTGGTAGTGGGCGGTTTTGCCTTCGGTCTGATCTTTATGACTACGGACCCTGTATCTGCTGCGATGACCAACACCGGTCGCTGGTGGTACGGCATCCTGATCGGGGTGATGGTTGTCCTGATTCGTGTGGTGAACCCGGCCTTCCCGGAAGGCATGATGCTGGCGATTCTGTTCGCCAACCTGTTCGCTCCGCTGTTTGACCACTTTGTGGTGCAGTCCAATATCAAACGGAGGTTGGCACGTGGCTAATAAAGATTCCGTAACCGGTACTCTGATTGTCGCGCTGGTAATGTGCCTGGTGTGCTCCGTAGTGGTATCCACCGCTGCGGTAATGCTGAAGCCTGCCCAGCAGGCGAATGCCGAGCTGGACATGAAGCGCAACGTACTGATGGCTGGCGGCCTGTTGAAAGACTCTCACGCTGATAAAGCGGAAGTCGAAAAGGCCTTCGCCGACGTAAAAATCAAATACGTCGACCTGAATACCGGTAAGTTTACCGATCAGGCTCCGGCTGGTGGCAGTGGTCGCGCTGCTGCCAAGATCCCGTCTGACAGTGAAAAACTGCCGGCTGACGAGGACACTGCCAAAATTATCCGCCGGGAAAATACCAAAGAGGTATACCTGGTAGAGAAAGACGGCAAGCTGGACAAGATCATTCTGCCGATTCGCGGTTATGGCCTGTGGGGCACCCTGTACGGCTTCCTCGCTCTGGAGAGCAACCTCGACACCGTAGCGGGCCTTGGCTTCTACGAGCACAAGGAAACTCCGGGACTGGGTGGTGAAGTTGACAACCCCAACTGGAAAGCCCAGTGGATTGGTAAGAAAGTCTTCAACAACCAGGGCGACGTGGATATCGCAGTGATCAAGGGTCAGGTTAACCCCAACAGCCCAGACGCGATTCACGAAGTAGATGGTCTGTCTGGTGCAACTCTGACCAGTAAGGGCGTTAGCAACCTGGTGAACTTCTGGTTGGGTAACCAGGGTTATGGTCCCTTCCTGAAAAACCTTAAAGCAGGGGAGGCATAAGCATGAAAATTAAAGATACTCTGCTAGAGCCGATTTTTAACAACAACCCGATCGCGCTGCAGATCCTGGGTATCTGTTCTGCACTGGCTGTTACCAGCTCGCTGCAGGTTACCCTGGTAATGTGTATCGCACTGACCTCGGTTGTGGCCTGTTCCAACGTTGCGGTATCCCTGATCCGCAAACAGATCCCGAACAGCATCCGTATCATTGTACAGATGACCGTGATTGCCTCTTTGGTAATCCTGGTAGACCAGCTGATCAAGGCCCTGGCTTACGACATCTCCAAGCAGCTGTCTGTATTCGTTGGTCTGATCATTACCAACTGTATCGTAATGGGCCGTGCGGAAGCCTTCGCTATGAAGAACCCGCCGCTGCCCAGCTTCTTCGACGGTCTTGGTAACGGTCTGGGATACAGTGTGATCCTGATCGGTCTCGCGGTGGTTCGTGAACTCTTCGGCGCCGGCAAACTGTTCGGTGTAGATATCCTGACTACCGTGAGCAACGGCGGTTGGTATATCCCCAACGGCTTGCTGCTGTTGCCGCCGAGTGCATTCTTCCTGATCGGCCTGTTCATCTGGGCAATCCGTGCCTGGAAACCGGCACAGGTGGAAGAAGATGAGTTCAAGATTGCGCCTAATTCCCAAGCGCAGGAGGCCTAATCCGTGGAACATTATATTTCTTTGATTATCCGCGCCGTTTTCGTTGAAAACATGGCGCTGGCCTTCTTCCTCGGTATGTGTACCTTCTTGGCGGTATCGAAGAAGATTGAGGCCGCTATTGGCCTGGGTGTTGCGGTTATCGTGGTGCTGACTCTGACAGTACCAGTGAACAACCTGATCTACACCTACCTGCTGAAAGACGGTGCACTGGCCTGGGCCGGTTACCCCGACGTGGACCTGAGCTTCCTCGGCCTGTTGTCCTACATCGGCGTAATTGCGGCACTGGTACAGATCCTGGAGATGTTCCTGGATAAATATGTACCGGCTCTCTACAACGCGCTGGGTGTATTCCTGCCGCTGATTACCGTGAACTGCGCCATCATGGGTGCTTCCTTGTTCATGGTTGAGCGCGAGTACGCGTTTGGCGAGAGTGTTGCCTATGGCTTCGGTGCCGGCCTCGGCTGGGCACTGGCGATTACCGCTCTGGCCGGTATTCGTGAAAAGCTGAAGTACAGTGACGTTCCGGATGGCCTGAAAGGTCTGGGTATCACCTTCGTAACTGTTGGTCTGATGTCCCTGGGCTTCATGTCCTTCGGCGGCATCGATATCTAAGCGGGGAAAACAATAGAATGAGTATTGAAATTATCCTCGGCGTAGCGATGTTTACCGTCATCGTTTTGGCGCTGGTAGCGGTGATCCTTGCGGCCCGCTCGCGCCTGGTAAACACCGGCAACGTCAACATCCTGGTTAACGGTGAGAAGACTCTCACCGTACCGGCCGGCGGCAAGCTGCTGCAAACCCTGGCTGCCAACAACCTGTTTCTGGCCTCCGCCTGTGGTGGTGGCGGCAGCTGTGCGCAGTGTATCTGTAAGGTGAATTCCGGTGGTGGCGATATGCTGCCGACTGAAGCGGCTCACTTTACCCCGCGCGATGCAAAAGAAGGCAAGCGTCTTTCCTGTCAGGTTGCGGTTAAGCAAGACATGGAAATCGAAGTGCCGGAAGAGGTGTTTGGTGTTAAGCAGTGGGAATGCACTGTGGAATCCAACCCGAACGTGGCCACCTTTATTAAAGAGCTGACCCTGCGTCTGCCCGAAGGTGAAAACGTTGACTTCCGCGCTGGTGGTTACGTACAGCTGGAAGCTCCGGCTCACCATGTCAAGTTTGCTGACTTCGATGTCGAAGAGCAGTACCGTGGCGACTGGGAGCACTTTGGCTTCTTCAAGCTGGAGTCCAAAGTGACCGAGCCTGTGGTTCGCGCTTACTCCATGGCTAACTACCCGGAAGAGAAAGGTGTTGTTAAGTTCAACATCCGTATCGCGACTCCGCCGCCCCGCACTGAGGGCATTCCGCCGGGTCAGATGTCTTCCTACGTTTTCAGCCTGAAGGCAGGTGACAAGATTAAGGTGTATGGTCCCTTCGGTGAGTTCTTCGCCAAGGAAACTGACAACGAAATGGTATTTATCGGCGGTGGTGCCGGTATGGCGCCAATGCGTTCACACATCTTTGATCAGCTCAAGCGCCTGAACTCCACCCGTAAGATCAGCTTCTGGTACGGCGCGCGCTCCCTGCGCGAGATGTTCTACGAAGATGACTATAACGGTCTGGCTTCCGAGTTCGATAACTTCCAGTGGCATGTGGCTCTGTCCGATCCGCAGCCGGAAGACAATTGGACGGGTTACACCGGATTCATCCACAACGTGGTATATGAAAACTATTTGAAGGACCACCCGGCTCCGGAAGATTGTGAGTACTACATGTGTGGGCCGCCCATGATGAACGCGGCAGTCATCAATATGCTCAAGGACTTGGGTGTAGAAGATGAAAATATCCTGCTGGATGACTTCGGCGGATAATTGGAGGGCTTAGCTTGCTAAAAGCAATCACAGGCCCGACAAACTCAAAAACAGGGCCCGTCTTTACGGCCCTGTTTTTGCTTTGGGCGGCTGTAATTTTATCGGCTTGTGCTCCTTCGCCGGAGTCCTGGCAGTTGGCTGGCCGCACCATGGGAACCAGCTATCACATCACCGTCGTTCAGGTGCCCCCTGGGCTGGAGCAGGGTGAGTTGCAGCAGTTGATCGACGATGAGTTGCAGCAGGTCAACCAGGAGATGTTGACCTATATCGACGACTCTGAGTTAATGCGCTTTAACCAAAGCCCGGTAGGGCAGGCGATCCCGGTTAGCCAACACTTGGCAGATGTACTGGAAATGTCCCTGGATATTTATCGCCGCAGTGAAGGCGCTTTCGAGGTGACGGTCGGCCCTCTGGTCAACTTGTGGGGTTTTGGTCCCCAGCCCGAACCGGAGCATATCCCCTCAGATAAAGACATTGCCGATCTGCTAACCGTCGTCGGTTCCGATGCGTTAACCCTGACCCGTAAGCCAGACACTGTTATCAAGAGCCGCCCCGTTGAGGTGGATCTTTCAGCGATTGCCAAGGGCCATGGCGTTGATCGGGTTGCCGAGCTATTGGAAGACCTGGGTATTCGAAACTACTTGGTCGAAATTGGCGGTGAACTGCGAACTAAGGGTGTGAATCCAAAGGGTAAGACCTGGGTAATTGGCATTGAAGTACCCAGCGTGGCAGGTCAGATGGTGCAGGAGCCAATTGCGGTGAGTGGGAAGGCAGTAGCTACGAGTGGAGACTATCGCAACTACTACGAAAGGGATGGTGTTCGTTACTCCCATAGCATTGACCCACGCTCCGGGCGGTCCATCAAGCACAAGTTGGCATCGGTAACCGTTATTGCGGAAACCTGTGCTGAAGCCGATGGTCTGGCTACCGCGATCAATGTCCTCGGTGCTGATGCCGGCATGGCGCTGGCAGAAAGAGATAATCTAGCCGTCTTTATGGTGGTGAAAACTGATTCAGGTTTCGAAGAGCGTTCTAGCTCTGGCTTTAAACCTTATGTAGAGAGGTCTGAGAAGTGACAATTTTCATATTTGCCTTTGTGGCCATGTTGCTCGTTGTTGCCGGTATGGCGATCGGGGCCATGGTTCAGAACAAACCGTTAAAAGGAACTTGTGGCGGGCTCAACAATATCGGCATGAAGCAGGATTGCACAGTCTGTGGTGGCGATGACGATGAGTGTGAAAAGGAACAGGAGAGGCAAAGACAGCAGCAGATGACTGCCGAAGATCTCGCTTACGACGCATCTAAACGCAAGTAAGCTTTCCCTCTCCAACAAGCCCGTGATCAACGGGCTTGTTGTTTTATGTCATTGGCACAAGTGGTGTCGATAACCGTATATTTAGTATTGAGTAAATGGCGTTAGCACGCTGTGGACTCTGTTTGGAAAATAGAATTAGAGCATTTAATGGCAGAGCAAAAGTTTGACCTGGTAGTAATTGGTTCTGGCCCGGCTGGAGAGGCCGCCGCAATGAGCGCAGCAAAAAAGGGCATGCGCGTTGCGGTTATTGAAAAGCGCCAAGTGGTTGGTGGTAATTGTACTCACAAAGGTACCATTCCCTCCAAGGCGCTGCGCCACTCTGTCAAACAGTTGATGCGTTATAACACCCAGAGCGTTTTTCGCGCATTGGGTGAACCCCGCCGCCTTACTTTCCCCCAGGTAATGCAGACGGTGAATAAAGTCATTTCCTATCAGGTGGAAATGCACACTTCATTTTATGCCCGCAACCGGGTTGAGCTGATCGTCGGCGAAGCCAAGTTCCGCGATGAACATACTGTCGAGGTGCTCATGCCCGATGGTGCGGCGGAAACTATTACCGCGAAGAAATTTATTATTGCTACTGGCTCACGCCCTTATCGCCCCGCCGATGTAGACTTTGATCACGAACGAGTCTACGACAGCGATATGATCCTGGACATGCAGCACACCCCTCACTCCATTATGATCTATGGTGCTGGTGTTATCGGCTGTGAATACGCGTCTATCTTTGCTGGCCTCGGCGTTAAAGTGGATTTGATTAATACCCGAAACAGCCTGCTGGAATTTCTCGATGATGAGATTTCTGATGCGCTGAGCTATCACCTGCGGGATATGGGCGTGACTGTTCGCCACCAGGAGGAGTATGCGCGGGTACTGCCCAATGAGCAGGGCGTAATTATGGAGATGCAGTCCGGCAAACGTATTCATGCGGATGCACTGCTCTGGTGTAACGGCCGTACTGGCAATACCAGCTCCCTCGGCCTGGAGAATGTCGGTCTGGAAGCGAACCATCGCGGACAATTGAGCGTTGACGATCACTACTGTACCGAAATTGAAAATATCTTTGCGGTAGGTGATGTGATTGGGTGGCCGAGCCTTGCCAGTGCCTCTTATGACCAGGGGCGTGCGGTTGCAGCAGCGATTGCGGGCCGTGGCCATCGAGTAATTGAAGATGCGCCTACCGGGATTTATACCCTTCCAGAGATTTCCTCTGTGGGTAAAACCGAATCAGAGCTCACCGCAGCCAAAGTACCCTACGAAGTGGGCCGCGCACTGTTCAAGCACACTGCGCGGGCGCAGATTTCTGGTGAGCGCGTAGGCATGCTCAAGATTTTGTTCCATATCGAGACTCACGAAATCCTGGGCATTCACTGCTTTGGAGCAGAGGCTGCTGAGATTGTGCATATTGGCCAGGCCATTATGAAACAACCAGCACCGAATAATTCAATCGATTATTTCGTTAATACCACCTTTAACTACCCCACCATGGCAGAGGCATATCGCAGTGCTGCACTGGATGGGCTCAACCGGGTTGCCCGCCTATGACAGAACCCTCACCCAGTGAGTTTCAGGCGTTGGTAAAGGAATTTTTTGAGCAGATTCCTTTTAATCAACAAATTGGACTTGAGATGCGCGACCTGGACCTGGAGGCGCTCACACTTTCCGCAGGCTTTGAACTGAACCCACAGTTGATAGGCAATGTGTGGAAGAACATCCTGCACGGTGGCGTAATTGCCACCGCCCTGGATACGGTTGGTGGTTTGACCGCAATGGTCGCCGCCTACCAGCATCTGGGAGATGTGCACTGGAAAGAAAAAGTGGATCGCCTATTAAAGCTGGGTACGGTCGACATGCGTGTAGACTACCTAAAGCCGGGCAGGGGAGAACACTTTCTCTGCCATGGCTCAATTCTGCGCACCGGTAACAAGCTGGTTGTAACGAGAATGGAGTTGATTAACGACACGGATGAATTGATTGCTACCGGTACGGCAACTTACCTGTATTGACCTTAGTCCGAGCCAACCCTTGGCTCGGCGACCTCCTTAGATATACCCCTTAGATGTACCCCTTATCCACTGGCTTTCTTTAAGGTGTTTATTATTATGAGTGAAATCCTCGCATTTGCTGCAATCTCTCTTTTGTTGGTTATTTCACCAGGGCCGAACAGCGTCCTGATTCTTAAAACAGTAGCTAGTAGGGGGCTGAGGCCGGGAGTGGAGAATATTTTTGGGCTGGTTTCAGCAACATTTGCCCATGGTGCCATTTCGATCTTGGGTTTATCGGCGATTATATTGCAGTCGGCTGAAATTTATACATTCATCAAATATCTTGGGGCCGCCTACCTGGTTTATTTGGGAGTGAAAACGATATTAGCCACACTATCAAAATCTTCCGTGAAGGATACAGGGGATGAATTGTTACCAATTACAGCAGCTCCTGGGAACTCATTCCGAAATTTTGGAGAGGGCTTTCTAACCCAGATTCTTAACCCCAAGGTATCGATGTTTTATCTCGCGGCCTTTCCGCAGTTTATCTCAGTTGGCAGCTCTAGTTACTATGAGGCTTTCCTGCTGGTCTCACTTCATGCATCAATAATATTCCTGTGGTTTCTGGCTCTTGCGATTATGTTGTCGAAGTGGAAAGTGGCTTCCATTGGTGGGAATATGCAAAGATGGGTTCAGCGTTTTAGTGGTGGCCTATTGATTGGTTTTGGCTGTTTAGTAGTTCGCCAGGATACTTAAGGTTCTCTCGTGTAACTGATGTTATTTCCAGGGCTTCCAGTATTTATTCCTTCCTCCCTAGGTTAAAACTTCCCCTGGCGGGTATGGAACACAACAATAGCAATATCCCTCCGAGACAAAAAAGAGCCACGATGTAGTGGCTCTTTAGCCTTTTTGATCCAAGTTCATTGATTCTTTCTTCTGATCGTTTGTTTATGTCTCTTTTGAGTACGTTATGCGGTGTAGCGAAAGGTACTGATTGTTGCCTGTTTATCGAGGGTAATGAAATCATTGTATTGATTTAAAATTAACTGGGTGTTTAGTCAAATTGCTGTACTGATAAGTATATTTAAAACCAGTCTCTATTTAGGTAAGCCGAAATACCTTGATGCTTGTAGTGAATTTTAAATAACAATAATTATTTTGTGGTTGTTTTGCCTGATGGTGACATTGAGCGCTTGTCGTGGACTTGTAGTCTGTAAAAATATAGCATGTTGAAAGCGTTATATTTTCGACCATTCAAACTAATATAGTCATTGCTAAGATGCGTTTTAATTTTAAGGTTCCCTTAAATGTGGGTGATACCTCAGTGTTTTGTTTGTCACTTTCTTGTGATGAGATGATCGGTTGAGGTGCAGTCTTTGAATTTTTGTCGTGGTTTTTAAAGGAAGTGTTCGGGTGATATTTTTTCTAATAATAATTAATCACTAAATTTGCACATTGTTTGCATAAAGCCCGGATAATATAAATAAAGCCGAATATTCGGTTGTGATGTGAGGATAAAAAATGCCAAGTTTACTGAATAGTGATGCAAGTGCGTCCAATTACGGTGGGCAGTTAACCTGGAAATTCAGTCAGGGAAGCTATTCAAAAATCACCAAAAAGCATCCACATACCAAGGGTGGGATTTGTGAGGCTCTGTCAGTTAGTTGGATCAGTAAAGCCCTTCAGTCGGGGCTTCAGGATGCTCTAACGACTGGTAATAGTATCGATGAGACAAAAATAGCGGTGGTCGCCCAGCGCTTCGCCTCTATGTATCGATTTAAGTTTGCAAATGGAAGTGAGGGTAGGCCTAGCACATCTCATGAGATGATTAAGGAGACTAAACAATATTTGGAGTCTCAGGGATTTCGCAATATTGGGCAGGCGGGTAGCGGTATTGCACAGAAAAAGAAAAGTCCTTCGTTGAACGATCAGTTCGCAGCATCTTTTGATGTTCTTGAATCCAAAGACTGCTTCAAGCAGCAGTCCAATACTATCCACTGCGTCTTAAGGACGGCTGGTACTGGTTGGGGACATGCGATGGCATTTCGTGTTGAGCCATCTGCTGATAAAGTAAGTTACTTTTTTGATCCTAATAAGGGTGAGTTTAAATTTCTTAAATATTCACAATTTAGAAAGTGGTATGAGCACTATCATAGTGATTCGAGATTATATAGAACTTCAAGGGCTTTGGGGTTTGATATCTTTGTGCATAGCGACAGATAAATTAGGGCTTGTGAGTTAGCGCTTGCGCATTTGAAGAGCACTTTGGGTAGTTGGGTAGGGTGTCTACGGGTTGTAAACCTAGAGGAGCCGCTCTCCCTTCTACTTTAGGCTTATACAGTTTTTATTTTGACCTTCCGTTTTTCGTGCGTGTCTTAGCATAAACTTTGAAGGGCCTTTGTGAGTCAAATCTCCGGCTATTCGCCTGAATTATAAGTCTCGCGCTGACATAGTTTTTGAATTTGTAAAAATAGGTTTTTAACTCACTTTCAATATGTTCACTTGGCCTCTCAATACTTTTTCTACTTTTTATAATTGCCGATGATATGTTCGCCTGGCTCAGGGGTATTCAGCCCTTTTCTTGGGTCTATTTTTGGCGTTCTCAGTATCTCTTGAAGAGGCTATTGGATTAGACCAATCTTTCAATTTCAGTCTAGGCCCTCAAAGAAACCTAGCGGAGTACGCTTTTTGGGGTAGGGATAAGCCTCACAGCGGCGTTTATACTGTCATTGCCAAGCGACTCGGAATAAGGGGTTTTGGCAGAGGGTTTCACATCTTTCGCGAGCGGTGTTTGCAGCTAACAATTATCCTTGAGAAAATCACCGGCGCCTTTCTCTGAGAACTGCTAGTACTTTACATTTCAGGGGTTAATAACTTATCAATGGGAATCTCAATCCAAATGCTGGGCGACCTTCTTGTCTCCCGTGATGGCAGCCCAGTTAATCTACCACCCTCAAGAAAAACTCGAGCACTTTTGGCTTTCTTACTGTTGGCTGCGAGACCTCACAGGAGGGATCGCTTATGTGAGATATTTTGGGAGCTGCCCGACGATCCGCGCGCCTCCCTGCGCTGGTCTTTGAGTAAAATTCGATCCATTGTCAACGACCCAGAAGTAGAGCGCCTCATTGCTGATAGAGAGCGTGTCAGCTTGGATACGGAAGGCATTTGTATTGATGTTGCCGAAATAGCACTCAAGCTTGATTCCCCCGGCGTTTTGGCAGCAGAGCTGGAAGATATCCATCGACAGCTGCAGGAGCCTTTCCTGGATGGGATCGATCTGCCCGATCAAGAACTATTTCAACGGTGGTTGATGTCTGAACGTCAAGAGATTGTTCAATTGGAAGGGAGGGTGCTGTCCCGCTTGTCCTCTCACCCGGGCGTCCCTATACCGGACCAGTTAACTTGGGCCCGCAGCTGGGTGGCATTGGAGCCCTATAACCCAAACGCTGCAACGCAGTTACTGCATTTGTTGAGCTCATTGGGATTGAGTAGTGAAGTGGAGTTTGAACGGACAAGGCTTGCTGAAAGATTCCGCAAAGCAGGCATTACATGGTCGCCCTGCAGGCTTGGTGAGTCGGCAGTTCAGAAATCCGGTGATGATTTAGCTACGGGGCGTAAACTGCTAACTCAACAGAAGGTTGAGTTTTGTACGGCCAGCGATGGTGTGCGTATTGCCTATGCCAAGATGGGAAAGGGGCTTCCTATAGTTAAAGCCGCAAACTGGTTGAGTCATTTAGAGCATGACTGGGACTCCCCGATATGGAGTCCATTGTTTCGGGAGCTTTCTGTCGACCACCAGTTTATTCGTTACGATGAGCGTGGGAATGGCCTGTCGGATTGGGAAGTTGAAAATATCTCTTTTGAGTCGTTTGTTACAGACCTTGAGACAGTCGTCGATGCCTGTGAAGTTGATAACTTTACTTTGCTAGGTATATCGCAAGGAGCGGCAGTATCTATTGAATATGCAGTAAGGCATCCAGAGCGTGTTAGGCAGCTGATTTTGTTTGGGGGTTATCACGCAGGTTGGCGAATAGGTGCCAGTGAGGCCACGATAAAAGAGCGTGAAGCAGTAATGACCCTGACAGCGACGGGCTGGGGGCAGGATAACCCTGCTTATCGGCAGATTTTTTCCACGACATTTATGCCAAGCGCGAATGCCAGCGAATTAGAGTGGTTTAATGAGTTTCAGCGGCTGACTACTTCGCCGGAAAATGCTGTCCGCTTCCTATCGGTTTTTGGCAGTATTGATGTGCGGGACAAGCTCAAAGAGATTAATGTGCCCACTTTAGTGATCCATTCGCTAGGGGACCAGCGTATTCCTGTTCAAACGGGCTGTGAAATTGCTTCTGCTATACCTGGCGCTCGATTTGTTGGTCTCAATAGCGACGGTCACTTACTCCTGGGGCGTGAGCCTGCCTCGAATGTATTTGTGGAGGAAGTTCGTCAATTTATATCAAAGCATTAATTGCCGATAGTGTGACCTATAAAAATAATATGAGGGAGGGCGGTTCTGCGGTGCAGCCACCCTACTCAAAAACCAACAACTAAAGCTCTTAAGGGTTGGCTATAGGTAAACAGCCAGTTCTTTAGCTGAAAGATAGCGAATAGATGCTTCTGGAAATTTTCGAATGATATCGAGGGCGGCAGAGCGGGCATCGGCCTCATCGGCATATATATTGGGGAGCTTAACATTGGAGGTTGTTCTACCAGATATATAGCGCATTACCACGATATATCGCCCTTTCCATTTGCCCCAAAAAACGTCACTAGGAGCGTTGTTGACTGAGGGTTTTTCAGGAGCTGCTTCTTTCTCTTCCTGGGGCTTAAGCTCCAACTCCGCTTCTTGCTCCCACATAAGTTGGGCAAGCCGATTTAATTCTTTAGAGTAACTAGTTGACATAAATCTCAAAGGCTTAAGAGTTTATTGGTTTAGGGTGTTTTGCTGATTACTAATACTGGCAAATTAAAGAGTTAACAGAAAAGATCTTGATAAATACTAATCTATAGTTGAAATATAGAAGTTAAGTATGGGTATGATCTTATCCGTTTGCATAGTTTATATATAAAAATTCTCTTAATTTGCCAATAAATATTCCGCTTGGTTCCATGGCATCTATTTGGTGCAAAGTCTGTCATGACGAGCCGAGGGATATTGCTAAAAGCTATTTTCTCACATTTTAGAAAAAAATCATACCTGGTACAAATCAATTGCTTATTAAGTTTAAAGATAGTTAAGTTAACAGCTGCATTACCCGGCAGTATCTTTGTGATTACCTAGCGGTTTTTGGGTGATTACACCAGAGTGAGGGACTTAATCAGGCAAATTGTTTGGGTTTTCCATAATTTACAAGGCCAGTAGATGGTTTTGGGGCCTGCTTTAGATATCTTTTGCCAAATACCTGAGGTCTCTCATTACCGGGCTGCTAGTGAATACTTAGGGTTTTTAAGCCAGTAATTTTCATATGGTGACACTATTTCTAATAGAATAGGCGATGCTTAAACCTCACAATTCCTCACTCACAGAGACTCCTCTTGTTCCGTTTAAGGTAGTGTAAATAAATGTAAAGGGTGCACTGGGGTGTCTACTTGCTTTGTCGCGCATGAAGAATAATTGAATTTTTCGGAAGGGCCCGCTAAGTAGTGCAGGATTGTATGCTCCTGTTTATAGGTTAATTTACGAGACTTCCCCCTTATCCTGGCTAATAAAGTTGCCCTTCCCAAAGAGGTTGGCACTTTAGTCCTGCAGATAGTTTCACTGTATCCGCCTTTCAAATGATTCTTCAAACGCTCAATTCAACGATTGTGAGTTTTAATGGCTGAACTCGAAAGCGGCTTTGTCTCCCCCTTGGTGACCACGCACCCCGTGCACGGATCTCTTGATGAGTGCTCCCTGGGCACAGTGGAAACAAAAGTGTCGTGATTGGAGCTTGGCTTCAGCTGAGTCAGGTGAAGCGTAAAGATACAGAAGAAGTAAATTTAGTGGTGAATTCCATGATTGCCCCTCGCCAAAAGGATTTGGACACTCACATAAGGCAAAATGTCTTATTTGAAAGTCAGTATTTAGGTGACTTGTTTCGGTTTCAAAAGATACTTGTTTCACCGAATGGAAATGTTTCAATTGGGTTTTCTTCAGATTTTAATCTGACAATGGTGATTTCAGGTGTTGCTGATATCAATAGTGATGCTTGCGAATTCCCTATGGCTTCGGGGGAGATCTGGCTGTCGAGTGAAATGAGCCATGTTACAGTTGATAATTTGTCTGAGGGAGATGACCTAATAATCATCTGTGCGAGTATCAGCCCGGTCATGCTGACACGATTTTATGAGCGACACACTCACGTACTGATTAAAGCAAAGAATGCTCTTGCATCCAGCGTGACAACGCTCCCCAAAAGTGGGCCTTTTGTTTTTCCAGAGTGTGATCTCACGCGCTTTACTTTGGACTCACTGAGTGCATTTAGCAAGTTAAATGACGAGAGTTTGAATTATTTAAAGCTGGAAGAATTACTTCTCTTAAAGCTAAAGGGTGCTTGCGGTTGCCGCTTAGCTGACGAGCTGCTTCGGCAGGTTAATCCGGTGAACGAACGTTTCCGTCGATTTATGGAGGAAAATGCTACTCAGCACTGGTCTGTAGCAAATTATGCTAAACAGATTGGGATGAGTCTCACATCATTCAAGAATAAGTTTGGCCAAGTCTTTAAAGCTGAGTCACCAAAGGCTTGGATTAACGAACGTAGGTTACAACATGCTGATATTCAGTTGAAGACTACCAATAAGCGCTTAGTCGATATAGCTCTGGAGAGCGGATTCTCAAGTCAATCTTATTTTACCCAGCTTTATAAATCGATGTATGGGTACCCCCCTTCAGAGGTAAGGCAGAAATCCGTAAAGTCAGCTTGAAAAGGTACTTGTGATTTCTTGTGACCGTGTGCGCCTGGCCAGTTCCCGGAGAGCTGTTATAGTATTCGGCACTCTACGAATAACTAAATAATTGGTCCATAGAAATGGAAGTTAGAGAATTAGAAGGCCTGGAATTAGTGGGTTTTTATACCCGCACTAAGAACGCCAATGAGTCTGACCCAAAAACAGCAAAGATAACGCCAATGTGGGAGCGCTTCGGCGCAGAGGCTGCCCCCAAATTAAGGGGCAATCCTAAGGTATTTGGTGTTTACTCCAACTACGAATCTGACCATAACGGTTTTTTTGATGTCTATGCATGTTCAGATATGTTGTCGGAGGATATGTCTAAGGATTTCAAGTCGATTCAAATACTGCCAGGTAAATACCTGATGTTTTCAGCCAAAGGGGAAATGCCTCAGGTCGCCATTGAATTGTGGGGCGAGGTTTGGAGTTACTTCGCTGCGGAGGATTGCCCCCATCAGCGAGCTTTCACCACAGATTTTGAACAGTATGTGGATGGAAACGAGGTTCAGATAGCCATATCCATCAAGTAATTGAATCGCGTATATATACAGGCTATTTGACTCTAGGGTGAATACCAAATTGGCGAGCTGAATGCTCGCCCCTGCTGGGTAAGGGGTACTTTTTCATCCATTTCAATACCGAAGCGTACCTTGTCAAATAGAGTCCATCGGGGAGTGGGTATCTCCAGGGCGCGCAGGTAGTAGACGGCTCTTTCCTTGGGGTTAAAGTCGGGATCTTTGAATACCGCGACTAGCTGAGGGGAGCCGATGGAGTTGGTGTATTCCGCCGTCTTCATATCCACAGTAGTCCCAACCGGGGGTAGTTTTCCCTCGGTATCCAGTTTACGGCTTCCAGACCACTTCACATTAAAGATCTTCTCCCGGGTGAGTCCGCTGCTATTCAACCAGCCCTTGATGATTTGAATGCGGTCCAGGTTGGCGCCCTCAGGGTCTTTCAGTGCTGCGATAAGGAATGTCGGTACCTGTCCCTCACTGGCTTGAGGTAGTTTCCCGCCCATTGGTACGCCTTTTTTATAGCCATTGGCGACCAGATCACCGTGAATATCCCCATCGTTATAGTCATAGCCTCCAAAGAAGCGAACTGAGATCCGGGGACCTGTGGTGGCAAAAGTCTCCTTGCGGTACATCGCATCCCATATTGCCTCCCGGGTATTCTCGTTGGCCCAGACTCCCGTAACGCCTGAGGCAGCTTGTTCCCAGCCGAAGTACTCTCCACCAACCCCCTTGAGCAGGGGAAATGCCCAGCGCTCCTTGTTGCTGGGTTCCAGGGTCTTGAACTTGCCAAAGAAGTTGTCCTGGTCCGGTGTCGAAAGCCCGGTATGGGTGTCGGTGGCTGCGTTTGCGCCTAGCACGAAAGGGTTGGTGCCCAGCTTCTCCTCCAGGCGTAGGCCAGACTTCAGTGCCTCCCTCCAGTACTCGTATTGCAGGGCACCGGGGGGCTTGGGCTTTAAGATCAGGTTGCCTCTATCCCACAGATCCCAGTTGGCAAATTCATCTTCCGGGGATAGGGCAGGGTGGGACTCACTTTGTCCCTTTACCTGCACCAGCTCATAAAGGGGTTCATAGCGGGCGCGCATTTGTGCCCACTCTGGGGTGAGTTCGGAGCCATCAAACTGACGCTCGATAAACATACGGCCATTAGACATATTGCCGTTGTGGGGGATGGCGAGCACCCGGCCGCCGGTTTTGTCTTCGTAGGCTTTCATCCACTCCCAGAGTTTTACCGGGTTCTCGGTATCAAAGGTGGTCAGGGGAAGCAGGGTCTTAGTGCGGTTTGCGCCATCACGAAAAATAATATTGCGGTGCAGGTTGTCGCCACCATCGGCGTTAACTGTCCACTCAAAGGCAATAAAGGTAGAAAACTCTCCGGGTTTGTAATATTTCTCTGCGGCTTCAACGGTTTTTTCCCAGGCGGATTTCATCCATTTGGGGTCCATTACCTGCTCGGGCAGTTTGCCTTCTGACTGAAGCACGATGACTTCACTTTTTGCTTCATTGGTCGCTTCTTCGCTGCCTGAAATTAATGCCTCGTGCCATTTTTTCAAGGTGGCATTGGACATCATTTCCGGATTGCCATCGACGATCTCGCTGATAACTCCCATACCGTCTGAATGATCGGTGATCATGAACCAGTCGTAAGGGCGGCTGAGCTTGGCTTTCAGTCCGCTGTTGGAGGTAACAGTTTCTCCCAGGGCAAATCGATAGGCGTCATCGGGAGTAAGAATTGCGCCATCCAACCCCGCATCTACCGACCAGCCAGTATGGACATGTGTATCGCCAAAATAGACATTGCGAGCGATGCGTTTATCGCTGTCCCGTTGGGCTTTCAGCTCCGCTTCTATCTCCGGTGCCATCGCCGTGAGCGGCCGTTGTTTTTCTGGAGTGGCGTCCTCTGTCTGTCGGGCGTTTGAATTTGTATCTTTATCTCCGTCGGGCTTTTTACTGCAACTATAAAGGCTGAGGACAAGAATAAAGAGGAGCAGGGTTAATCCAGCTTTGCTCTTGTGCATCGATGGCGGCTCCATTTCCTGAATGTGTCGGATCGCTTTTTAACTTAAAAGAATTCGTTGCGAAGAGAAGATAAATTACAGCTAGCATAGTTGAGCGACTCTGTTTATTCGCGAATTGGGCCACACCGGGGGCCTTGTTATCTATCGGCACAATAGATAGTCTTCGGCTCAAGTTTAGTTAGCACATTTATGCAACTTCAAGAACATGGTTGGCTAATTCAGTCATATTGAAATATGGCTACGCAATAATCATCGCTTCGGGCGATAGGCAAAAGCAGGCATATGAGTAACAACGAAAAGCGTCCACTTTACATCCCCCACGCAGGCCCCTCCCTACTGGAAATACCACTGCTCAATAAAGGCAGCGCATTTAGCTTGGAAGAGCGTCTCGAATTTAATTTGGTCGGTCTTCTGCCGAATACCGTTGAGACGATTGAGGAGCAGGCCAAGCGCGCTTACCTCCAATTCCAGCAGTGTAAGACTGGCTTGGAAAAACATATCTACCTGAGGGGAATCCAGGACGACAACGAGACGTTGTTCTTCTATCTGATCGAACATCATACGGAAGAGATGCTGCCGATTATCTACACCCCAACTGTAGGTGCAGCTTGTGAAGAGTTTTCCAGTATTTATCGCAACCACCGGGGATTATTTGTCTCCTATCCGGACCGGGAATATATCGATGATATTCTGCGCAGCGCCACTAAAGAGAACGTCAAAGTCATTGTGGTGACCGATGGCGAACGGATACTCGGGTTGGGTGACCAGGGTATCGGCGGCATGGGTATCCCTATTGGCAAGCTCTCCCTGTATACCGCCTGTGGCGGCATAAGCCCGGCTTATACCCTGCCTGTCACCTTGGATGTTGGCACCAATAACCGCACTTTGCTGAATGATCCCATGTATATGGGGTGGCGCCATGAGCGGATTTCCCAGGAAGAGTACGATGAATTCCTGGAGCAATTTATTGAAGCGGTAAAGCGTCGCTGGCCCAAGGTATTGGTTCAGTTTGAGGACTTTGCCCAAACCAATGCCACGCCGTTGTTAGAGCGCTATCGCGACCGCCTGTGCTGTTTTAATGATGATATTCAGGGCACGGCGTCTGTAGCACTGGGTACTATCCTGGCTGCCTGTAAAACCTGGCAAGAAACCCTCGCCGCGCAAAAGGTGACGATCGTGGGTGCCGGTTCAGCCGGGTGTGGTATTGCCGAGCAAATCGTCAGTGCAAAAGTGCAGGCAGGTCTTTCCGATGCCGAGGCTCGTGAACAGATCTTTATGTTCGATCGCTACGGGCTTGTGACTTCCGATATGAAAGGCCTGCACGACTTCCAGGCAGCTCTGGCCCAGGACCCGAGCAAATACGATGGAGTGTCCAGCTGGAATCTTGAGACGCTGATCGGCAATGTTGAGCCCAGCATCCTGATTGGTGTTTCGGGGCAGGGTGGCTTGTTTACCCAGCCAGTAATCGAAGCTTTGCACAAGGGGCACCGCCGTCCTTTGGTGATGCCACTGTCAAACCCCACTTCCCGTGCTGAAGCGACTCCAACTGAGATATTCAGCTGGACCAAGGGCGAAGCTTTGGTGGCTACCGGCAGTCCCTTTGCAGCGGTAGAAATCGATGGTCATCACTATGCGGTAGCGCAGTGTAACAATGTCTACATATTCCCGGGCATTGGCCTCGGCGTGATTGCTTCCGGTGCTTCGAAAGTGACTGACAGTATGTTGATGGCAGCATCCAACGCCCTGGCAGAGCAGGCGCCGGTGGTGAAAGTTGGTGAAGGCGCCTTATTGCCACACCTGAATGATATTCGCGATGTGAGCATGCATATTGCCAGGGCAGTGGCTGCCCAGGCGCAATTGGATGGCGTTGCGCCCAAGGTGAGCCGCGAGCATCTAGAGCGTTTGCTAGAGCGTAACTTCTGGCGTGCAGATTACCGCTCTTATCGTCGTCGCTCTTTCTAAATGAGAGTGCTGGGCCCGCTGCGACTATCGCATCGGGCCTGCATTTAAGCCAGCTTTTCCCCGGTATAGAAGGAGTCCGGTTGGCGCAACACCAAGTAATCCTCCCAGTGGAATCCCTGATTCAAAAACTCAATTGCTGCATTGACGCCAGATAGGAACAGGTGTTCGCAGTGGTGGTCCGGCATGGAAAAATCCAGCCAGTGCGGGTTTTCTCCGGTATCGGTGGGGTTGATGGGGATTTCTTTTACCAGCGCATGGTATTCCGCGTTCAAGCTCGCGCGTACATGGTTGTCGAGCATATTGCGACAAGTGCTGATCAGCCCCATCGCAAACCTTCCTACCTTATCTGATTTTGGCTGGTACAGGTCCACTTCCAACTTGATCCCAAAGGTTGGCAATTTGGGGGTGCCGATGGGTTTATGGAAGATATCGAAAGGGAAGTTGGAGACAAGGCCGCCGTCAACAAATTCAATATCTTTGGGAAAGCCAGCGCGGAAAAAACGTTTGGGATCACCGATGCCTTTAATGCTGCGCCAATTCTCGGCGACAGTATTGCACTCACTTAATTGGGGGATGCCCTTTACGGTGTAGGGCTTAAAGAAACCGGGTACCGACATGGAGGCACGTACGAACTCCGCGGGGTTTACTGAGCTCGGATTATCGAAGTAGAGCGGCGCCTTGGCTGGAAATACCGCGCGGGTCTCGGTAGTGATATCCGCTGCCACCAGGGCAACCTCGCCGCTACCTATCAAGTGATCCGGTGTGCCGCGGTACAGGAGCTGTGGGAACTGGTTAATTCTCTGGTTGAGCTGTGCGGTGTTGGTGATGCCCAGCTGTTTCAACTCCGTTTGTAACCACTGGGTAAAGGTATCTCCCGGATTTAGCCCCTTATGTCTGAGTAGGTGCCGCAAGGTGCGGATAGAATCGAAGGGGTGCAGTGCCAAACTACTCATCAAGCCTTTGCCCTTGAGCAGGCGCTGTACCGTATTGCGGGCATAGCGCTCGCCATCTTCAAAACTGGCAAAGTCGGCATTGGCGAGGATACCCAAGAGCTTTTCGCTCTTGCCAGTGCTCGGTGTACCGGCCGCTGCCAAGAAGAGCGCATTGATGGCGCCCGCTGAGGTTCCTGCAATTTTGCGAAACCGAATTCCCGCCTTTTCCAGAATATAGGTATATCCCACCAGGGCGATCCCCAGCATACCGCCACCTTCCATCACAATATCGACATACTGAAGGCCCTGGTTGTCCTGTACATCACTGAATACTTTGCCCTCAATGGTGGACTTGGATGCCTGCCAGTGTGCATCCGCTTTTGCGATGGCGTTTTCAACCCATGGCGATTTTTGCATGTCGGCTTTCCGTAGTGTGACAGCGATCTACTTTAGATAACTTATGTGCAGGTTGGTGAAAAAGCCAGGGTATCACCCAGAATCAAATTCGCCATAGCATCCAGTTTGTTTTTCGTGCCTTCCCACTTGGGCATCACTTGATTCATTAAACGGTAAAATCGCTCGCTGTGGTTGTGTTCGGCGATATGGCAGAGCTCGTGCAAAATGACATAGTCGATGCACTGGCGCGGCGCTTTTACCAGGTGGGGATTGAGGGTAATACGCCCCTGGGGGGAGCAGCTGCCCCACTGGGTTTTCATACTGAGGATACGCAGGGGCGGGCGCCCGGAAACCCACAGGGTCTGCTCAAGCAGTGTATCCAGGCGGCGGTGAAAAATTTCTTTGGCGCGCGACTTGTACCATTCGACCAAAAGCAGGCGCACCCTTTCGGGATCTTTTTTCCGCACGGATACTTCCAGCTTGCCGCGCAGTAATTTCACCTGTTGTTGGGTGTCTTCAGACTCAATGACTTTCAGCAGATATTGCTTGCCCAGGTAGTAGTGGCTCTCGCCGCTGATATATTGCCGTGGCGTTATGTATTCCAGCGCTTTGCGGAAATCCCGCAGCTGCTGGTAAATCCAGCGCCCGCGTTTTTTTACCGCTTCTAAAACCGCATTGTTATCGATAGGTTCGGGTGCGCTGACCACCACACGGCAGTCGGGGTGTACTTTGATCAGCACTCGCCCATTGGCCTGGGGGCGGGGTTGGCATTCAAACGTGATGCGTTCATCCCCATAGGCAAAGCTCAATTGCCGGATGTTGGGGTTATTTTTTGGGGAAATAATAGGCACATTCATGCCGAAGTTAGTCTCCGCTTAAACCAACGCGGGTGATCTGTAAGATCATCTCCACCATTTTCTTGGCCTGCACCATACCACTGCCGATGGATTTGCACTCCATAAATAATTTGGGCATCAGCTTTTTATGGATATCCTTCTCAATATTTTGCGGGCTGATGGAGTGCTCCATTACGGACTGGGCAACCATTGTATCGATCTCGAAGGCCAGCTTGATCCACTTATCCTGTACCTGGCTATCACCAACCGCAAAAACTTCCGGCAGGTTTTTCTTGAATACACCAAAATAGGCCTGGGCATGACGATTATCGGCAAAAGCGTTGGGGATTTCGTCCAGGCTGCGGGCTTTTACCTGGGCTTCCAGCGCTTCGAACAGTAAGTACTGCTTGTGTGGGTGATCGAACAGTTTTTCCGCCTCCTCAATCGCTTGTAGCAGTAACTTCGAGAAGGCCTCCTGGGCATAGGGGTCGTCGCGCAACTCCTGTTCGATCATGCGGGTGACGCGGGTTTTGATAATATCGGTTTCGTTGCGGGTTTTGTCCTCCCCCCAATCTTCAGGCCGCTCCGCCTTGCCCATTTTATTGACTTCGTATTTACCCTCGGGCTCTAAGATTTCCACGCCCACCACATGCTTATCCAACAGGTTTTTTACCTGGGCCGCGTACTGGTCATAGTCCACAGAGATTCCGGTTTGCTGTAGCGCCCATTGGCGCAAACTGGCAAATTGTTTAACCGTCTGTTTGTAGTGCTGGCGATCACTGTCGCTAAAGCTTTTGTCTTCGAAGAAGGTGGCCGATTGCAGGGCTACTTTCAGGCAGGTGGTGAAGTGGGTGAGTGCCTCGTAGAAGTCCTCGCGCACTTTCAGATTCACATCGACCAATTCACCGTTGCGCTGTTCTATCCTTGGTACCACAACACTCTCTAACTGCCTAGGATCTTGCTTATTTTTCACACCGGCGAAAATGCCCCAAAGATTTTTATACAGTAAGGGCAGGCGCTTGTACTCGCTGCTCATGGGGCTATAGAGCCCGGCGATATCGTCGATATCGTAACCGCCCTGGGTGCGCGCGGCCAGATCCTGGTATTTCTGCATGGTGGTATCCAGCTCTGCCAGGATGCCCCGGTAATCGATTAGCAGGCCAAATTTTTTATCCGGGTGCAGGCGGTTGACCCGCGCGATCGCCTGGATCAGGTTGTGTTCCTTGAGGGGCTTATCGATATACAGCACTGTATTCTTCGGCTCATCGAACCCGGTCAGTAGTTTGTCCACCACAATCAGCAGTTTCAGGGAGCCGTCTTTATCGAAGCGCTCAATCACTCCCTGGGTGTAGCGCTGTTCATTTTGCGAGCCCACATTGTCTTTCCACCACTTCACCACCTCCGGCATCGAGGATTCATCTACTGCCTCGTTGCCCTCGCGGGTATCCGGTGCACTAATCACTACCGCCGATTCAAATTTCTGCCCCTCTGGCCAGTGCTGCTGGGCTTCATCCAGGTACTTTTTATATTGGATGGCAGTGGCTTTGCTATCGCAGGCCAGCTGACCTTTTAAGCCCGCATCGATATTTTTAACAAAATGGGTGGCGATATCGGTAGCAATCAGACGAATGCGATCGTCGGCGGTGTAAATCTCTCCCTTGCGGGCAAACTTGCGCTTTAAATCCGCCTGCTGTTCCTCGCTCAAGCCCACCGTAATGCGTTCAAACCAGCGGTCGATCGCGCGCTCGTTAACATTCAGGTCAGGGATACGCTCTTCGTACAGCAGTGGGGTTACGGTGCGATCCTCCACCGCGCGCTGCATGGTATAGGCATGGACTATGGGGCCAAATTTATTGGTGGTTTTGTCGTCTTTCAGCAGTGGCGTACCGGTAAAGGCCACAAAGGCGGCATTGGGCAGGGCCTGACGCATGCGGATATGGTTTTCGCCGCCCTGGCTGCGGTGGCCCTCGTCGATCAGCACAATCAAGTCGGCACTGTCGTTGCGACACTCCGGCAGGGCAGTGGCGCCGGTAAATTTTTGCACCAGCGAGAAGATAATCCGCTCATTGCCGCTGCCAATCTGCTGGGCCAAACGCTTGCCGGAAGTAGCCATGGCCGCTTCTTTGTCTTTCTTGCCCGCCAGTTCTCCACCGCTGGCAAAGGTATTGCTGAGCTGGCGCTCCAGATCCACCCGATCGGTGACAATAACCAGGCGGCTCTGTTTGAGACTCGGCTGGAAGATCAGCGCCTTGCTTAAAAACACCATGGTGAAGGATTTGCCGGAGCCGGTGGTATGCCAGATCACACCACCCTCCCGCGCACCGTCATTGCCGCGTTGGGCAATGCGTTCTAAGAGCCGTTTAATGCCGAACACCTGCTGATACCGGGCGACGATTTTGCCGGCCTTTTTATCGAACAGGGTGAAGTAACGGACCATCTCCAGCAGTCGCTGGGGCGATAGCAAGCTGATCAATAACCGATCCTGGCCGCCCAGGGCCAGCTCGCCGCCGGCGATCAGGGTCTGGTACCAGTCCAGATCTGATGGGGAGCGCTGTTTAAACAGGGTTTGGATTTGTTCGCTGGAAAGGGGGCGGTTTTTGATCGCCAGCATTTCCTCATCGGCGATATCCTCCTCGCGCCAGGCCGCCCAGAATTTTGCCGGCGTGTTACAGGTGCCGTAGCGGCCCTCGGCGCCGTTCACCGACAACAACAACTGGCTGTACGCGAACAGTTGCGGGATTTGATCGTTGCGCTGGTTGCGCAGGCTCTGGGAAATGCCCTCGTCGATAGAGGGGCCTTTCTTGCCATCCGGGCGCTTGGCCTCGATCACTACCAGGGGAATACCGTTGACGAAACACACCATATCCGGGCGGCGGGTCTCTACGCCGCTGGCACGGGTTACGCTGAATTCCTCGGTAAAGGCAAAGTGATTGTTTTCGATGGTGTGCCAGTCGATCAGGGCAATAGTGGGGGTGGCTTTTTTGCCGTCGACGAACTCGGTCACCGAAATGCCATAGAGCAGGTGGTTGTACAGCTCTTCATTGGCCGCCAGCGGCCCTTTGTTCAGCGCTGGGCTGCACACTATGCCAATCAGGTGGTCGATGGATTTTTGCGAGAGCGGCTGCTCTTTACCGGCGAAATGGAAGGTCCGTTTGCCCAGCTCCCGGCGCAGTATGTTTGTGAGCACTACCTGGTCCCGCTGCCCACAGCGGGCCTCGTTGGCCTCGGCGGGCGGCAGAAAAGTCCAACCCAGATTGCAGAGCAGGGCCAGAGCGGGGATCTTTGCGGCGTATTCTTCTTGGAATTTCGGTACTGCTGTGTAATCCATTTCCACGGTAATGCATGTCTCCAAAGGGAAATCCATTTTTACTGGGATAAAAGTGTCTCTGTTTCCGGGCTGTGGAGCAAGCTGGGAAAATACGCTTGCCAGTCTCCGGCCACCAATTGTTGGCTGTGCAGATTAAATGGCAGCGCCCAAAGGTGCAGGTTGTCGGAAAAACTAAAGCGCGGTAGGGGTTGGCAAAAATCCCCGTGGGCGGGAAAGATCAGGGCCATATGGCCGCGGCCATCCATGTAATAGTTGCCGTAGGCAAAGAGCTGGTAGAGATCAGCTTGGCTCAGTTTGTATTTCTCGTTGCTGCTGGCGCGGCTATTTAATAATTTCCACTTGGTATCCATCACGGATACTTGTGGTCGACCTTTTTCCATGGTGTCACTTTCCAGCAACAAATCCGGGCGCAGTTGAAACCAGCGGTTATCGGTTTCTGTGCCCTCGGGCCTGTGCTTTAACAGGTATTGGCTGCTTGCCTGGGTGCGCAGGTGGCTGCTGGGCGGTAATGTTTGTTGCAGGCTGTGCGCCACATAATTTTCAAATAACCGCTCCATGGGGAAAAGCAGGGCGATACCGCGATGCTCGCCCTGGGTAAAACTGGCGTTGAGGTTTTGTAAAATTAAACGGCACCAGGGTTTGATCGCCTCATAGCTTTGCATCAACCGGTCCGAGCGCCATTTTGGCAGTTCGGCCAGTGGCGCCGGGCTTGCCGGCACCGCCGCCATCTGGTGATTAAAGCTATTGGCCAAGCGCCAGTTATCGGCAGTGGCACAGAGCTTCAGGGTTATTTCCAGGGCGCTTTTGAGCAGGCGGTTTTCACGGATTTGAGGGCTGAAAATATCGTGCTCAATATGGAACCAGGTAGCCCTGTCCGGCGTTTGTTGTGCCTGCCGGGCCATGTTAAGGCGGCCACGAATAAATCGGCTCTCCTCCGCCCGGCGCTGGTAGTCACTGCGCAGCCCGCGTTTTAACAGTCGGCTCAGGGCTTGCAAGAACTGTGAAAAAATCCACTCGTGCAGGGGCAGCGGTTGCTGCTGCAAATCAGCCGGGCCGGCATTGCGGGGGGTAATACCCAGGCTGATAGCGAGCATTTTCTGCAACAGTTGCCGGCTCCGCTGCGCTTCGGTGGCTGAGGGTGGTTGCCGGTGGGTTTTCGGCAGAATTTCGATAGCTTCCCCAGTGGGGCTCTGCAGAAATCCCACATAGCTGCCCAGTTTAATGCTGTGGGCACCGCTATCCCGAATAAAATGACTGCCCTGGTTCTGCCCCAGTTCCCGCAGCCACGCCAGGGTTTGTGCTGAGACTCGCGCCCGATCCAGACTGGAGGGGCCGGCGAGATCGCTGTGTAGAGTGGCGTACTCGCGGACCTGGATCATTCCGCTACTTCGCTCTCGGCTTCTTCCAACGCTTGCGACTTCGGTGATGTAGTGGCAGCCGCAGGGGGCAGTATGCCTCGATAGGCATCCGGCTGGGTAAAGGCTTCTGTATTGAGAGAAAAACGCCGCTCATTGATTTGGCTGGCGATATCCGCAGGGAATAATTCGTTTAATTGCTGTTGCCCTCCCTCAGTGATAAAGCGGTGGTGCGGATGTTTCGCCGGGTCGTTCAGTACCCAGCCGATACGCTGCCAGTCATCGAAAAAGTATTCCTGTAACAGTGGCAATATTTGTTGCTGGAAAATAGAGGCCAGCTTGCTCTCACGCTCTTCTAAAGGGAGGCCGCACAGGGGTAAAAAGTAGCTGTGGCCGATCAGGTGATCTCGATCTAACAGTGCCTCGATACGCTGGTTTAGGGTTGTGAGCAACTCACCGATATCAATACCGTAAACCTGTGTACCTGCCAATAATTCAGGATTGGGGGGCATTTCTACAAAGCTAAAGCGGCGGCGCAGGGCCAGGTCCAGTTGAGCCAGGGATTTATCGGCGGTGTTCATGGTGCCAATCACATACACATTGGGCGGCACCGAGAAGGTTTTTTTGGAATAGGGCAGTATTACTTCGCGGGCATCTTCAGCGCCCTTGCGCTTGGCGGGTTCCAGCAGGGTGATCAGTTCACCGAAAATCCGCGAAATATTGCCGCGATTGATTTCGTCGATAATCAAAACCAATGGCTTTTGCTGTGGCTCGCTAATATCCTGCGGTGCCAATAGCTCTGCAAGTTTGTCTATATCAATGGTGGAAGGACGCAGCTCGTAAAGTGTCATTTGTGAGAGAGCTTTTTTAAAAAGTTGCTCACGGGGCAGGCTGGGTTCGTACTGCCGGTGCCATTTTACCGGGCGCGCCTGCTGGTAACCGGTGCGCTCATCGGTTTCCAGTCGTTGGTAGTCACCGGTGATTTCCGCAATTGCGCGGAACTTGCGGTTGCCATCTGAAATAACCACCAAATCCCCAGCCTGAAGGGTATTACGGAAGTTATGTACAGCAGTGATGGGGTAGTCAGATTGCTGAATTTCTAGGCTATTGGCCGTCTCAAACTGTTTGCGCACGGAATCGCGGCTAGTACAGCGAGAAAAATCGATACTCTCGCCATAGCCCAACAAGACATAATTATTTTCCAGGCACTCCTGATAAATATCGTCGTTGTCCTCCAGGGTATTGCCCAGGGACATTTTCCAAAAACGGCGGCCATTAAGGTCAATCTGTTCGCCGCTCTGGCGGGTAACTTTGGCATCGGCGGACTCACATAACTCCTTAAATACACCGTCCTGAACGGAATAATTTAGTTGCCCGTTGTCACTACTCTCCGCGCGGATACCCTCAATAAAGTCCTCGTAGGCAAAACTCTGGTGAAAGGTGGTAAAGACAATGCGCTTTTCTGCCTGTAGAGCGTCGTAGCGCTCTCTCACTGCGCGATTATCGGGCTTATCTTGATTGGCGTACCACTGCGGGTCGGCGATCTGTACGGCCAGGCGGGTGGTATTGTAGGTTTTGCCGGTGCCGGGAGGGCCGAACAGGATTTGGTTGAGAGGCTGGATAGGTAAGTTAGCGAGGGGGAGTTTCTCATCCATAAGCTCATTCTCTTGTGAATCGTTCTCTGCGTAGAGCCGCCAGATCAGAATATTGGTTTGTACATCATCAAAAATTTCCGGCTTGTACTGGTTGATAATTTTCTTGAGAGCTTTATTACTCGCCAACCAATGCTCTTTTCCATCAGGAAGGTCTATATTCCATCGCCGATGGATTTCATTTAAAAGCAGCCTAAAAATATTGGGGGATACCACAGTGGTACATTGGTTGGGGTGAGCGGCAGCAAAGACCCGGTTAATCACTGAGTGCAACACGCCAATAACCAAGCCCTGGGATTTAAAAGCAATAAAGCTATCGACAACCTGACGGTGTGTTGCTTCTGAGCCATCAGAAAAAATTTGCCAGGTTAGGCTGCGAAACTCTTGTTGTAATTGTTCGAGCGCTTTCCGTGAGAGGGCTCCTGTCTTTATGGTGGCGACGCCATTGCTGCGGGTCCACCATAAGTCTTCCAGTAGCTTATCGGAAATAGTACCGGTTTCTCGCGCCTCCTGAATACGGGAAAGTAGATCTTTATAATCTGCTTCCCACTGGGCTTTCGAATCGAGAAAGGTTATTCCGGCAGCGCCGAAAAGTGTAGCAACGGCGCTAGAGAGTTTGCGGGCGCTGGTGGTTTCCGTATCCATCTATATCATCCCTGTAACTGGTTATTTTCTTGGTTTGGACTGCCCCGGATTTCTAGCTGGAGTGCTTAATGCAAACAGCAGCGTTTAAATTTTTTGCCGCTGCCACAGGGGCAGGGGTCGTTGCGGCCGGTTTTGGGGTCGGCTCGATGGGGGGCTGTTGCTGGCTCCGGGGCGCGTTGTTGCAGCCAGTGGCCGTGCAGGGCGCGGGCGGCGGGTTCTATTTGGGTAACGGTCTGCTGATACTCGGCCTTCGTCAAGCCCCCTAGGTAATCGAAATGTTCCTCGCGGGCGTGCAGGGCGATGGCTTGCAGTTGGGCGTCAAGTTCTGCGGGCAGGCTGGGCCACTGGCCCAGGTCCACACCCTGCATATAGCCGAAACACCATTCCCCAGGGAAGGTAAAAGAGGGTTCGCTCTCTTTATTGGCCTCATTGAATAGGGCTTGGAACTCTTCGGGGGCTTCCGTTAGCACCATGGCATTACTGTTCATCAACTGGAATAGCAGCGCCATAAAGCGCTGCATCTCCTCCTTGGATTCCCACTCCGGTTCATTGCCGGGGCCGCCCCAGATTTCGGAGAACCAGCGGCTGGGGGAAATCATCTCCGGGCCTGACACCAAGGCGGTGAGAAAGCCGTCCAGCTCGCAGATATCCAATATTGAGTCGTCGTTGCCGTACTTGTGCAGTACTTCGTCTATATAATCCAGATCGGCTTCACTGATGGGCGCATCGAGATCAAGGGTTTTGCTAAATGTCATTGGGCATTCTCCACTTGGACCCGGCGCTTGCCGGTAAGCAGCTGCTGCATCAGGGCTTTTTTCTCCTGCTTTAGGCAGTCGAGTTTTTTTTGTAGGGTTTCGATTTCCCGATCGGCGCTGGATAGTACGTTCGCTATCGCTTTTTGCTCTATTAAATTTGGTAATTTAAAGTGAGCTTTATTTATCCCTCCCACTGATAGGCCAAATCTCGTGGCGCCAGTAGCTAGAGTGAAGAAGTAATATCTCATTTGAGGAGTTGAAAGTAGTTGGCTAAGAAAAGGGCCATGTAAAAACTTTCGGTTTGGTCGAATTATTGCTAGGTGATAGCCGCAAACGACTCCCCCTAAATCCTCTGCTACCAGTGCAGGAACAGCTATGTCTCCGGGTGTTTCAGAGTCTTTAGTTATTATTACATCGCCTTTCTCTAGAGTATATTTTTCAATTTCAGATTTCTTTGCTGTAGCTTTCATGAAGCTCAGTTTTCTTGTTATTTGATTGTTGTAATATACATCTGTGTAGTTACAAAGCTCTACTGGTATCTCACCGGGAATTATTTTTTTGTCAACAGGACTGACGATAATTTGGGAGGCGTCAGTTAAGTATGTGTCATGCCAGCTTTCACTAAAGCGAACCCCATTCTTATCCCGCAGGCGCTTTTTGCCGGTTAGCAATTGCTGCATCAGGGCCTTTTTCTGCTGGCGGCTGTTGGCGAGCAGCTTTTCGCTGGTGTCGATGGCCTTATCCCAGGTGGATAGGAGTTGGGCGATCTTTTTTTGTTCGGGGAGTGGTGGAAGGTTAACTGGGTATTCTTTTACAGAATTAGTGTCAAGTCGACCAGTTCCGTGACCGGCGGTGCTCACAAGTTGTCGGATTTTGTGTTTTTCACCCGCAAGTAAAAAGGACAGGAAAAGCCCATTTACATCATTAGTGGGAATTAATGCCTTCAAATCCTGATTAAAAGCTACTTCCCTTTCCGCATAACCTACAGGAAAGTCATTTAATAAGGTCATACCCCTTACAAGAATTAATGAGGCTCCTTCAGGTGCCTTTTTGGCTTTTGCAAAACCCTGTGGGGTAAGTGTATCAATGCTGCTATTAAGGTAATGAGATTTTAAATCCTTCCCTGAAATCCAAGGCTCTGTACCTCCCCAAAATTCCGTATTTTGTTTGCTCGGAGTACCGCCAGAGGTAAATTTGGCTATGTCACCGATTTGGGTTGCTATCCAACCATTAATTGACATAACCCAACTCCTGCAAATACTGCTCCATTTCCCCCTCCAGCTCACTTAGCTGCGCTTTCAGCTGCTGCCGCTCGGCGCGCACGGCCAGCAGGTCGATCTCTTCCTCTTCCTCGAAGGTATCCACATAGCGGGGGATATTCAGGTTGTAGTCGTTATCCTGAATTTCCTTGAGGTTGGCCACATAGGCGTATTTGTCCAGATCGGCGCCCTGGCGGTAGGTGGCTACCACCTTGTCGATATTGTCCTGGGTGAGCAGGTTCTGGTTTTTGCCCGCTTTACATTCCCGCGAGGCATCGATAAACATCACGCTGTCATCCTGCTTGTCGCGGGCGAAGATCAGGATGGCGGCGGGGATGCCGGTGCCGTAGAAGAGTTTTTCCGGCAGGCCGATCACTGCGTCCAGCAGGTTTTCCTCAATCAACTGCTTGCGGATCTTGCCCTCAGCAGAGCCCCGGAACAGCACGCCGTGGGGCACCACCACGCCCATGCGCCCGCTCTTGGGATTGAGGGTTTCGATCATATGCAGGATAAAGGCGTAGTCCCCTTTGGTTTTCGGCGGTACGCCGCGATGAAAACGGCCGAAGGGGTCGTTGCCGGCTTCGTCGTGGCCCCATTTGTCCAGGGAGAAGGGCGGGTTGGCGGTGACGATATCGAACAGGTCCAGGTTGCCGTTTTTGTCCAGCAACTTGGGATTGCGAATAGTATCGCCCCATTCGATTTTGTGGTTGTCCTCGCCGTGCAGGAACATATTCATTTTGGCCAGAGACCAGGTGGAGCCGATAGCTTCCTGGCCGTATAGCTCGTACTGTTTGCTGTCGTGGTGTTCCCGCACCTTGCGCCCACACTTCATCAGCAGGGAGGCGGAGCCGCAGGTAGGGTCGCAGATACGGTCGCCGGGGCGGGGGTCGAGCAATTCGGCGATCAGCTCGGATACCTCCGGCGGGGTGTAGAACTCGCCGGCCTTCTGGCCGCCGCTGGCGGCGAAGTTCTTGATCAAATATTCGTAGCCGTTGCCGATCACATCCAGGTTGCCCACGCGGCTGGGGCGCAGGTTCAGCTCGGTTTTGGCGAAGTCTTCCAGCAGGTGGCGCAGGATGGTGTTCTTCTGCTTCTCCTCGCCCAGCTTATCGGTGTTGAAGGAGATATCCTGGAACACGCTCTTGCCGGCGTCCTTGAGCTTGGTGCCGTTGGCCTCTTCGATGGCGTGCAGGGCCTGATCGATACGCTCGCCATTGCCGGGCTCGTGGCGGTGCTCGTACAGGGTGTAGAAGCTGGCACTGGGCGGCAGTACAAAGCGCTCGCTCTTCATCATCTCTTCGATAAGCTCCGGCTCGTCGCCGTAGGTTTCCACATACTCCTCGTAGTGGTCCTGCCACACATCGGAGATGTACTTGAGGAACAGCATGGTGAGGATAAAGTCTTTGTAGGTATCGGCGCTGATGGTACCGCGAAAGGTATCGCAGGCACTCCACAGGGCCTTGTTGATGCTGTCCTGACTGATTTGTTCGGCGGCGCTATTGCTGCTCATGGGGTGCTTCTTGTCCTTTGTGTACTGCTGGGGCGCTGTGGCCCAGTCGAATTCGGTTTGCGCTGGCATTGCTACAGGTGTTGTCGCGGGCGTTGTTACCCGGTTTTCCGGTGCTATCTGTTTGGGTGGCTCGCTGGTCGGGCCTGCTCTGGGACGGTTGCCCGACGGTGCGAGAGCTTCCCAGATAAGGCCGGGACAAACCCGGATTGCGCTAAATGTTGGGGATGGTGATTCAGCTGCCGGATGGCGTCAAGGGTTGTAGGGCAGCCTGTGTCTTTTGGGGAATCGGGTTGGTTGTTTATTGTTCAGTTAGAGGTCTGGTTTTGTCGAGGGGATAGGGGGCGGCAGGCTTGGTATGTTCCAATTGCTCGTCAATCTTGTAGAAGTGGGGTTCGCAGTTGCTATTGGTGTTATTGGTTATATGAATAATTTCGATGGCTACAAATAAATAGCTGTAAGTACTGATTGCAATAAGAAAATGACGGCTCCAGTCTGCAACCTCAATATCCGGTTACGAACTGAACCAAATAGATTTGGCTTCGATTACTCTATCAGTTTGGGCTTGTAGAAGCTGGATGTTATAGGGCTCAAAGGTGTTCATTTCTGGCGCTATGACTAAGTTGCCTCTGAAGTACCCAATTAGTTTTCTATCTCTTTGATCAGTACATGTTTTGGCGAGGGAAAGGGTGGTAGGAAAGTCTTGGCCTGGGATGCGCTGGTATTCTAAGCCGCAGCCTCTACTTTTCTCAATAGCCTGTTGCGGTAAGTTATAGCCACCGAATCGCTCTCCCGCACAGCTGGATAGCAATGGCATCGCTACTAGAAGTACACGCCTAAAATCTTATGTTGAAATACTACCCTAAAGATCATTAGGGTGTACTTAATTGTGGGCACAATTAGTTTGTACTGTTTATTCCCCCTTTTTGGCTATTGGCATCCAGCCTAAATAGGTGCGAGCATTTTCATAATGATCCATACCCACTTCCCAGGTGGTATTGGCGTCTCCATTAATAGATCTTGTTGATTTCCAGATTACCCGTACATAGCCGCGGCTGGTGGCGTCCCCTTTGTGGGGTAGGCGTTCGCGGCAACTGATCCACTGTGGGAGTTCTGGAGTGGCCACTTTGTCTGTTTTTGAGGGGGAGTGATTGATCAACTGATAACTCCTTTTGAAAACAGGGTTTTTATTGGAATTTTCTAAACCAGCTTTCTAACTCGGAAGCTTCTGCTCACTACCTAATCGCTTCGGATGAGTATAGTTGCTGTTTGTGATTTCTGCCGCCTGATAAGCTCGGTTACTACGGAAAGTAAAGGTTAGTTTGTAAAGTCCTAGAGGGCGCCATACTAAAGTTGTTAACACCCTTGGATCTGGCACTTGAATAGTGCGGGCGGAACTTACTACCGGGGTGGAAGGAAAGAATACACCGCACTCGAGACAGGTTGTGAATACATCCCTGTAAGCTCCTAATCGGCATCCATGCCTCATAGGGTCCCAAGCGCGGTGTATTCTTTCCTTCTCCCTTTTTAGTAGGTGGCAGGTAAATCCTTTATGGAGCGGACTGGGATGATGCTAAAAGTGGCTGCTCTAGTCGTGAGTATTTTTGCGCTGTTATGGATATTGATCGCTGCGGTTAACTCTGAAGTAAGTAGCGCTGGAGGGGGGCAAGCTATCCACCAACCCCTTTGAATATTGCGCGGCAGTAGTGAATGACGATAATCCAGTTAAGACTTTTACTGGACCGGCTATGCCACAGTCAATTGTTGAGGGGTTACGAAAAGCCGCCAATCTCGATGCAGAAGCACCTGAAGATTGGGTCGCGAGGGGGACCTATTGGCGATGTATGGATGGAAGTGTCTATGCCTGCTTTGTTGGGGCTAGTCTCCCCTGTGATGAGAAAGCTGACACTAGTCGGGAGCCGAGTAGTGCCATGCTTTCATATTGCAAAGATAATCAAAGTTCCACGACCGTTCCTGCAGTAGTGGCTGGCCGTGCCTCTATGTATGAATGGCGCTGCAGGTCGGGTGCCCCGGAAATTATCAGGCAGATTTCTAAACCCGATACCCGGGGTTTTTTGTCTAATTACTGGTATCGGTTAGATAGGCCCGTTTCTGTTGAGTAGGGAAAGCCTGTAATCAGAAGGCTTTCTCTTCCTGTCTATCTGTAAATTATCCCTGTCCTTCCATCTTTTCATTGTCCATGCGCTTGGCGAGTTTGTGACCCTCGTCCGACTGCCCAATTTTCCAGTAACTGGAGATATAAATATGGGTTTTTGGAATTACTCTTTCCTGCTTAAAAAATTGCCGTAGGCTGCGCATGCTGTCGAACTCACAGGCGGCCCATACGGAGGCCTGTCCATCGAGCCAGGTTAGTGCCTGTAATTTCTCCAGGAGTTTCTCGCCGGATGGAGCCGGATTGATAATCCATTGGATTTGCAGGTTCTCTGGGTGTTCCAGCTCCTGAATATCAGCTTCACTGGATATCTCAATTAATGCGTACCCCTTTGCATCCTTGGGTAGCTCCGCAAGGTTTACGCTGATGGCTGGCAGTGCAGTCATGTCCCCCAATAGTAAAAACCAGTCTGCCTCGGGATTGGTCATTTTTTTGGGGCCGGGGCCGCGGGTTAAGATCGTATCGCCAGGCTGCGTTTTAAGTGCCCAGCTTAGAGCGGGCCCTTCGTGTTCATGCAGGGCGAAGTCGATATCAATTTCAGTTTCACGCTGGTGTCTGATGGTATAGCTTCGCAATAGCGGGCGCTCGCTTCCAGCTTGTGGAAACAGAAATTTGATATAGGCGCTTTCCTGATTGGGGGCGAGAGTTTTTAGATCATCGCCACCGAGGGTGATGCGCAGCATATTTTCAGTAACTTGTGTCCTGCGAATAACGACCAATTCTCTGGTAACTTTCTCGGCCATAGGGTTTAGCTCCTTTCGTCAGGGGTGGAGTGCTCTTTCATATTGGCGACCATAACGCTGGCAATGCGGGCGAAGTTTTCTAGCTCTTCAGTACTCAAGTTGCGAGTCATTTGCCTGGCCACTTCAGCTTCTTGTTCGCTTACTTTTTCCAGCGTGCTTATTCCGTTAGTAGTTAGTGTCAAAAACTGGCTGCGCCGGTCGTTGGGGTTGTCGGTCTTTGCGATTAGCCCTGAGTGCACCAGGTCGTTTAGCACTCGTGTTACTTGGGCTTTGTCCAAATTCATCCGCTGGGCAATTGACCGGGCAGTACTCAGTGGAAATTTGAAGACACCTTTGAGTACCCGTATATGGCTCACCGGCAAGCCAATTTGCTGCTCCTGTATGCCAGCTCGCAAGCGCCGTTTGTAGGCGTGAATAAGCTGGTGGAGGGATTCATTGATTGCGGTATCTTTCATGGCGCCATGCTAACTGGTTGATAGTGTCAACTTTATTGATGTTGGTTGACTCTGTCAACTAAACATAGATGGAGAGAGGCTGGATTGGTGGTCTGTGGAGGATAATTTGGTTGAGGGCGCAGGGAGGCAGGGAAGGGGGTGTCCCCTTCCCGTGAGCTTACCAAGTTAAGCTGATATCGGTTCCATCAAACTTTACATCTGAATCGTACACATACTTCAAGGTGCCTTTCCAGAAGGAGCCGTGCCATTCCCAGTCGGCATCGTAACTGACCTCATTGAGTACTTTCTGTCTAAAAGCATCAAAGCTGCCGTAGCGCTCTTCACTTCCCATGATGACGACCCAGGTCTGCTCGTTCCAATCGCAGGTCACAGTGTTGGAGTCACCATTGCCACAGGGGTAGCGGATGGCTACGTATCCATCATCTTCCTTACCAAACTTCCAGTTACCGCTGCGGGACTCCTCCTCGAACTCTTCGGGCCACTGTAGTGCGACATCGGAGCCACCGGAGTGAAACAGTTCTATCTCTGGGTAGGGGTTGTATTGGATCACTGCGACATTGTTTACCTGCTTTATTTTCGGCAGGTGGTCGTTTTGCATGGTGCTATTGCCGTCACCGACTTTTGCCCAGATAGATTGGGAACCGGTGGTGGCTATCCAGGGGGTTTGCTGGTAGCCCTGGCGGCCTCCCCAATAATTCTGGATGGAGTGCATCATGACTCCGCCATCTTTGTACATGGAGAAGTTGGCCGAGGAGAGGACAGAGCTGCGGCTGAATACAGCCCCCGCCTTGGCGGCCGCAGGGGCGGCTGCTTCCGATAGCCCCAGGAACTGGTCAAATGCTTTGGGCCCCTCATAACCTTCGAGTTGGTATTTGCTGGCGAACCAGGCGGTATCCGCTGCGACATCGGGATGGAAGTAGGCTCCCTGGCTCCAATAGAAGGGTACGCGCTCTTCCCGGGGGAAGTCTGCATAGATCTCGTTTCTGGCATCCCCCAGCGAATGGCCGACTGAATAATTTATGTTGAGATCTTTACCGAAATATTCGAAAACTTCATCGGTGATTTCCAAACCGGATGTGGCGAGCATTACACCGGCGGGACTGGGGGTGCGTACTGACTCTTTGCCCAGGCCTGTCAGGAGGTAGATAATCCGGTTGATATTCCCTCCGGACCCATTGCGGCGGTAGCCGTCATTACTGCGCCCGGCTGCGGCGAAGTTGATCCCCTGGTCGTTGGTCACCAATAAAATATCTTGCAGCAAGCGATGAGCAGCGCCGATTGCAAGTTCACGGATCTCCTCATCTTCTGCAAAGTCTACGAGGTTTAGCAGTGCCGAGAGGGTATAGGGGTAGTAAACAGGGGAGTAAAACTCATAGTAGCCATATTGGTTCTTCACTTCCAGATAACGCTTTAGGCGCTTATAAGTTCTGTCGTCCTCAAATGCCCCATATTTCTCCTGGAGGAGATATTGGGCAGAGGTGTACATGATCATATGGTTTTCTGAAGCAAAGACATGGTCACCCGTCCCGCCTTCTTTAAACCAGAAGTGATAGCCGTCGAGTGCGGCAAAGAGTTCGTCTTTTATTTCGGGGCGGAAGAATAAGATGCGGATTAGGCGGGTGAGAGTGAAGTCAGAATTTTTTTTGCCGCCGTTGCGGAGTACATCCAGGTTCTTATTTAGCGCATCCCAGTTGAGATCATCACCGGTATATGCCTGAAGTACGACGGCAGTATCGTTGGTAGAGGTGACTCCTTCCTCAATATATTGTAGCTGCCTGTCAATATAGGCGCTCTCATCAAAGGACTGGGCTTGAGACGTCGCTGACTGAATCACCAATCCTAATAAAATCGGGTACAGCACTCCTGCTGATGGCACTTTCATAAGTACTAGTTCCTATTTGGTTTTAATTGATTTATAAAATAAATACAAGCGTACCACTTATCTATTACATAAATTTGGCGCTTGAGAAGCTAGTTATTTTCTTTCGGGATTAGTTGCAAAAACGATCAGCGGATATTGCTGGTTCTCAAATTGAAAATATTTTTTAAGTAGTCATTCTTGAGAAGTAGGGGGCTAGTGCTTTATCTAATTTTTCTAGGGTTTCTGCTGTGTCTAATTGGTACGCAGGAGTACTCAAGCTAAATCTGGTTTATGTTCTGTATTATTGGGTAGGTAAAGTAGAAAAGTTACTCTGTCATCTCGGGTGGGGTTGTGATTCGTACGCGAGGTTATTTTCCGTTGAGTGACGATGGTTCTTCTATATTGTGGTGTGATTCGCGAGTAAATATTGCAGTGGTCCTACAGTTCTAGGAGAGGGAGATGAAAAACCTACTGATATTCTTCGCAGCCGGAAGCCTCGGTGCTTTGGCAAACAGTATTGCGGTGTGGCTATTTGGCCAGTTGGGGATTAATGCCGCTTTGGGCGTATCAATTGCCCCTCCTCTATCTCCTGAGTGGCTTTATCCTCGTATTGTTTGGGGTGGCTTGTGGGGACTGCTATTTATTCTTCCGTTCTGGTCATCAAAGTTACTTGTAAAAGGAACTCTTCTTAGTTTGTTTCCCTCTGCATTTCAATTGTTTGTAGTTTTCCCTGTGATGGCTGGGAAGGGTGTTGCCGGATTTGAGTTGGGAGTCTTAACACCAGTCCTGGTGTTGTTTTTCAATTGGATTTGGGGTGTTGTTACTGCCCTAACTATTAAGGCTGCTCGGTAATAGGGTGTTAACTTTGTGGTGGTAGGCTTGGCGCTATAGAAATGTTGGCCGTTGTTACTTTTTGGGCAGTTTGACCTCGCTATATCGCTTTTCTCCTGCAAACTATCGATCTTATGTCAAGGTTGTGCGTTACTCATGTAATCTATCTATTCCGTATCAAAGTTATTCGAATGGGGAAGTTGAACGTGGGAAAAACGGCAAAAATCTGTAGCCTTATCTGCTCTATGATAATTCTTGTGATGGGCTTTATTACAACTTCACAAGCAGCTGAGACTAAGCGGATACTAATCGTTGCTTCTAATCTTCAGGATATGGGTGATCCGGAGAAACACGATGCAAGAAATAATTTGTGGGAGTACGCTCCGCCTTACCATATTTTTGTTTCCCATGGGTATGGCGTGGACTTTGTTTCGCCAAAAGGTGGGGTGGTCCCGTTTATGATGGATCCACTGGGAATTAGTAGTTACACCATCAAACATGAAGGTTTTTTAGAGCGGGCTAATAGTTCACTAAAGCCTGAGCAAGTAGTTATAGAGAATTATGCAGCTGTTTATATTGGTGGAGGCTATGGAACCTTATTTGATGTGGCATCCAATCGTGAGCTGCTAAGGAGCCTCTGAATAACTCCGTAATGCCTCTGCGGGTCTTGAAGGCTGCAGATGTTAGGCGCAGCTCGCCGCGAATGGCCGTAGCCCTTTGCAAGAGCTGCAACGCAGCAGCTGTGGCCTTCAAGGCCCGCCCTTCGGGGCTTGCAGAGCGATTCACACTCCGCGTTGCGACTTCTTGAAAGGTCTAGACATTCCTGCGAAGCCGCGCCTTGATTGTGAACCGCTCTGCATGCCAGAGGTATCACGGAGTTATTCAGAGGCTCCCTAATATTATGGGTGAGATTTACCAGAAAGGGGGAGTTGTGGGCAGCTGTGGCCACGGGGCAGGTGCGTTTGCAGATGTGAAACTGAAAGATGGCCATTATATGGTAAAGGGCAAGAAGGTTGCCGGTTTCCCGAACTCTACAGAAAAAGAGAAGTCATGGGCTAAGCAGGGTACTTTATTACCGTTCTTGGTAGAGGAACGCCTTCGTGAGAATGGAGCCATTATTATTAATAAGGATAATGTTGCTGATAAGCATGATGTAATATCTGATCAGCGTATTGTTTCTACAATGTTTTTACCTTCTTCTGCACTGGTTGCAAAAGAAATGTTGGGTTTAATCGAGAGCAATTAAATTGCTCCAGTACTTTATTGTGTATTTGCTCTATCGTTAGGCAGTCACTCTGCGGGTCAAGCTCTAACGAGTTTGGCCTCGATGCGACCAATCTCTACCTGTTAGTTTCAATATGCTATAGCGCGGGCAACCAACTCGGGATCACTCGATCGCCCTGTAGCTTAATCTTGTCTCTGCATATTTATCTGCCATTCTTTCTAAAGGGAACTGAAATCGGCGGCAGTGAATATGCGTCCATTTATTGTATTAATAATATCGGTAACTTTGGGGAAGCTGGCCTATGTGTTTAGCCCCTCTCTGGGGAACAATGTAATAGTGGCCTTATTGGCCCTATTGGGTGTGGTTCCCTATTTGTTAATGCCGATTAGATCCGAGTTTTTCAGGGCGCAAATTCTTCAATGGGCTAAACAGAATAATATTGGCGTTTTGAGACTCGAGAGTAGGGGGATTTCCAAAGGACGATTGTTTTGGCGTGTATCTGATGCGCAAAGCGTCTTCTGTGTTACCTCAAGAGAAGCCACTTACTGGGTGGCCTGCGGCTCCTGGTTGCTGGGTTCTTATAGTCGGAAGCTAATCATATATAAAGAGGTTGGGGGTGCCTTGGATTTGATTGCAGCATTTGACGGAGATAGTTGCCAGGCTGAGTGATTCTGATCGGTGCTTACTGGACTAGAGGGTTTGATTTGATAGCAGCAATGTGAATATAAATGTATTTTTTCTTGCGATTCATTATAAGAAGCAATCTATCTCGACAATTCTGTAAAGGATTCCCTGGCTGACGAGCAGAAAGTTGCTGATCTGAGGCAGGATACCAAGAATTTACAGGCAGATATCAAACGCCTGACTGCCAGCATCGTTACTCTGGATATTGCCGATGCCACTGCTATCTCTCTGGGCACGGTTGCTTCTATCGTGGCTTTTCCTGAAGGTTTGTTGAAATGGTTTGTGATGGGTCCGGTGGCAGCTGCAAAAATTGTTGCCGATCAAAAGAGTATTCAGGATCAACAGGCAGAGATGAACCTGTTCACTACTGATGTATCCACTCTACAAAAACTGTCTCAGAGCTTTGGACAACTAGCAGAAAAACCCAGTAAGTTAAAGATAAGTTACAGGCCGTATTACAAGAGTGGCAAAGAATTGAAAGTGATGTTTCCGATGCGATAAGTGATATTCAAACTGCGATCTCTGGTGAAGAGGGGGCAAACTATACAGCAGTTATTAATGGCCTCAACGAGGCGGTGTCCGAGTGGAATGATGCGTATTCCCAAGCGGAAGCCTGTTTATTGAGCTCAACGTAAACAATGCAGATTTGAAAATTAGAATGAGTTCAGAGCAGGTTAAATCTGCTTTTTCTGCTGGAAGCACTGTTGGTGTGATTCAGTATTATAATACTCTATAAGAAGTATTTTTTTAGATTTACTGAAGGATTACCAAAAAAGGTAAGCCTTTTTGGCTTTTGATAGGGCGTATAGGTTCGCTTTCTAAGGTTGTTACAGAATGGCCATCGATTTTCACCTGGAGCTCACACTATTTTTATGGGCACATTTCAATTCGTGTATTTGTAAGCGATTCTAAATTATTCATCTAGTGTTTTTGAAAGCGCTGACCTGAGATACTATAGTCGCACTTCGGCAAACTCTGAAAGTGTACAAGCCCCATGAGTGATATTTATAAAGCCCCTAAAAGTGAATTAAATACAAGTAAGTACCACTCTTTGATTGAGAGGTTACTGAAAGAACAGAGTATGCCCCTCGCGATATTTGCGGTGTTGTTAGGTACATTGGGTACGCTCGTTTTGCTTTCATTTGCCCGCGGTATTATCCCTTTGTATGTTTATGTGATCCCAGGATTTATTGCAGGTATCCTCGTTAAGTTTATGGGGCGGTCTGTAACAGCATCCTACCGTGTGATTCCTGGGTTATTGAGTGGGGTGATCGTCTCTATCTGGGTGAGCTTAGGGGGGATTTCTATTTATACATTTTTACTTCCACTATTAAACATCTTGTGTTGTCTGGCTGTGTCAAGGCGCCGATTAAACTATGAGGAAGAGAAAGCGTTGTATAAGTACCGGCATGGATTGGTGAAGTTATGACAATGATTATCTCAGCTTGGTTGTTTAGAGGTCGTATTTAGTTCTATAAGTACGACCTCTTCATAGGCTCTGGAGGCCGAAACTACTCCTCGTAACGAATGTCAGTAATGTAGAAAGCCTGCCACTTTTCCCCCTGACGGATATCCACCTCATCATCGAGCTTGCGCCCTAATAAGGCACGGGCAACGGGGGAGTCCATAGATATCAAGCCTGCTTTTACATCGAATTCATCGGGTCCTACAATGCGGTAGCAAACGCTCTCTCCCTCATCATCTTCAAGCGTTACCCAGGCTCCAAAAAAAACCTTTTCCTTATCGTCCGGTATTCGATCTACAACAGTAATTTCTTCCAGGCGCTTGGTGAGAAAACGCACGCGGCTGTCGATTTCCCGCAGTCTTTTTTTACCATAGATATAGTCTGCGTTTTCCGAGCGATCTCCCAGCTTGGCGGCGTCGCTAACCGCCTGGGTTACCCGGGGGCGCTCCTCCTCCCAGAGATGCTTAACTTCGGCGCGCATACGTTGCGCGCCCTCTGCGGTGATGTAGCGGGAGCCGCGTGGACGCGGCGGTCTCCATCTTCCCATAGTATTTTTTTAAACTCTTTTTAATTCAATATTGTTTAATTATAGGTTTTCGATGGTAATTCCCGGGCCGGGTTCCGCGAGCGGGAAATTAAATATGCGGCTATAGAATTCAAGCTCTCCCTCCAGGGCCAACTTGATACTGTCGCCACTGCGGAACCCATGCCCTTCATTGGCAAATGTAATATAAGACACCGGGATACCTCGCTCCCTCAGGGCATCCACCATGGTTTCGGCTTGGTTGGGTGGTACTACCTTGTCCTCCATGCCCTGGAAGAAAATCACGGGGCAATTCAGCTTTTCCACATCGTTAATGGGGGAGCGCTGAAGGTAGACTTTTTCTGCGGAAGGCCAGGGCCCTACCAGTTTATCCAGGTAGCGGGACTCAAACTTGTGGGTGTCTTTGGCGAGGCTGCTCAACTCCCCGATTCCATAATGGCTGGCACCTGCTTTAAAGGTATCGTGGTAGGTCAACGCTGCCAGCACTGTGTAACCGCCGGCACTACCACCTTTGATCAGCAGGCGATTGGGGTCGGCGAGCCCATCTTCTACCAGGTATTCTGCGCCGGCGCAGACATCTTCCACGTCGTAGATGCCCCACTTATCGGCGAGTCGGTCCCGATACTTGCGGCCATAGCCGGTACTGCCGGAGTAGTTAACGTCCAGAATGGCGAATCCCCGGCTTGTCCAGTATTGAACTTTCAGGCTGAGGCCTGCTGATGTAGCGCCGGTGGGGCCCCCATGACTAAATACAATTAGCGGTGGCTTATCGCCACTAGGTGCTTGGAAGTTGGGGTTGTGGGGTGGGTAATAAAACCCGTGTACCGCGCGATTATCCACTTGGAAAGTGACGGCTTGAGCGATGGAGAACAAATCGGTTGGCAGCGAGCTGCTATTGCTACTGGCAATCTGTTCCGTTTTACCCGTCTTTTGGTTAAAGCTAATAACAGCGGGAAAGCTCTCTGCACCTGCGGCAATCATCACCCCGTTGCCATTTTCACAGTGCAGGCTTTCGATATCACAATAAGGCTGGGGAAGAGTTTGATGCTCTCCGCTTTTTATGTCGACCTTTCCAAGGTGCCAAGTGCCATTCTGGGTGTAGGTACAGAGGATTTCCGTGGGGCTAATAAAGCCGTAAGTGGACATTCCAAATACCCACTGTGGTGTGGCGAATTCTGCTTCTTTTTCCCACAAGGGTTCGCTTTGTCCCAGCCTATATAGGATCCACCAGTTGTTGCGATCAGAGACATAGCAGAGTTCGCCCTCAGGAGACCACTGGGGCTGAAAGACGGATTCATTCTCACCGCCGGCTACTTGGGTGACTTCACCGATATCCCCCACCTGATCGAGTTTGGCGATACAGAGCTCTGTCGCGTCCCAGGGGAGGTTAGGGTGGTGCCAGCGCAGAAAAGCCAGTTGATCACCGGCCGGATTCAGGGTTGGGTTCGAATAAAAGTCTGCGCCTTCTTGAAGGATTATCGGTGGGTTAGCCAGTGGGTTGTTTAGGTCTACCGCGATAATGCGCGCACGGGGTTCCTCGCCCTGCTGGTGGCCACTGGTATCTTCCTCGACACAAATTAATCGATTTCTCAGGGGATCGATAATCAGATCGGCGTAGCGGGAGCTATTTTCTGCGGTGATTGCTTCGGGGATCGCATTGTCGAGCTTCATGCGATAAATGCGCTGATCTTCTGCCAGTACGAAATAGGCGGTGTCACCGTAAACAAGATAACTGCCGCCTCCATATTCATGGGCTTTGGTGCGTACGGCGATAGGGGCGGGGGTGAGATCTCTGCGCCCATTTTTTGGACAATACTGCACCAGTACATTCCTGCCTTTTTCAGACGGGCGGGACTCCAGCCAGTAATAGCGGCCATCTACTAAATTGGCTTCTGCCAGGCGAACGCTGCCCTCCACGAGAAGTTCTGCGTTGATTGCAGATTTCCAGCTGCCGTAAGGGGCGATGGTTGGAGTGATAGTCTCGCTCATGAGGTACTTACTTCCTTATTGGGTTTTTTCGCATTCTGCCGAGATGAATCCGGGGAAACAAGGTGCCTTGGCGGGGGCCCTATGATAGTCTCGTATAACCAAGCAAGCGCTTGGTGCTGTATTTTGTCGATGCGCTATCCAGAATCAGCTCTTCCACTCGCTCTGGTCCTCTTACGATCAGTTGGTGTTGTAGGAGCGACGCGCACATGCTGGATAGCCCTGTAAACAGCGGCCTTAACAAAGATAATTCAGGAGAGCCAGCGATGTCTGATGAAGTGGTGATTACTTGCGCCCTAACCGGAGTGCTTACCAACCCCCAGCAGCACCCGGTCCCGGTAACCCCCAAGGAAATGGCGGAATCCGCCCGTGAAGCCTACGATGCGGGGGCTTCCGTTATGCATGTTCATTTCCGCGCGCAAGAGGAAAATAAAGGCCATTTACCCACCTGGGACCCGCAAATAGCCTTGGAAATTGCCGATGCAATTCGCGATAAATGCCCTGGCGTTATTCTAAATTTTTCAACTGGCACTATCGGACGGGATCAGCAAGGCCCCTTGAGTTGTGTGCGTGCCGGTAAGCCGGAAATTGCCGCCTGTAATGCGGGAAGCCTGAACTATTTAAAGGCGCGATCCAACGGCACCTGGGCTTGGCCACCCATGGTATTTGATAATCCGGTCGATAAGGTAGAGGAGCTGTTGGCAGTTTGTCGGGAGACCGGTACCCGCCCGGAATTTGAGTGCTTTGATATCGGTATCGTTCGCTCTGTGGGAATGTATGCGGATGTAGGGATGGTGGATAAGCCCAACTACAACCTGGTGATGGGAGTGGCTTCAGGTATGCCTGCCGATCCCGATTTGCTGGAAATTATTCCAAAATATATGAAGCCCGGCAGCTTATGGCAGAGCACAGTGATCGGCCGCGGGGAAATCTGGCCGGTGCATCGCAAGACTGCAGAATTGGGCGGCCATTTGCGCACTGGAGTTGAAGATACCTTTTACTTGCCGGGAGGAGAGCGAACTTCAGGGAATGGTCAATTGATTGAGGCTCTTGCGGCTGTAGCTGAAGAGACAGGGCGAAAGGTGGTGTCCCCGAGTCGGGCGCGAGAGATTTTCTGCTAAAAGCAGCATGCGCCAATGATTGCGTCCGGCTCCTTGCTGCGGAATTACTTTCCGAGGCTGTAGACTGTCAGCTATTACTTTTCTTCCTTTTGGGCCGCATCAGAATACTGATGCGGCTCTGTCATACGGAGCCGATGGGCTCTGTTTTTCCAGCATTAACTCCAAGGTGACTAGTAGATCGGCCTGCTAGTCTTAGAGCCAAATAACAGATTTGTTTAATAACGATAAGTTGTCCTGGGAGTGGTCAATGCAAGGGTTTCTGGATCATTTCACTACCCTAATCGAGTGGGCAAACCTGCTCGCCTGGGGCGGACTCGGTGGCATCTGGTGGCTTGGAATCTTGATTCTGGGTTTGCTGCCGGCGGGGCTCTACTTTTCTATTCGCACTCGCTTTATACAATTTCGTCACTTTGGTCATATGGTCAAAGTCATGATTCGTGGCATCCATAAGGAAAATGAAAACTCGGTAACTGCCTTTCAAGCATTTGCCACCAGCGCAGCTGCGAGAATCGGCACCGGAAATATTGCTGGTGTGGCTGTGGCTATAACCGCTGGCGGGCCCGGAGCGGTGTTTTGGATGTGGCTGGTGGCCTTGCTGGGGATGGCCACCAGTTTGGTGGAGAATACTCTCGCGCAAACTTACAAAGAGCGCGGCGATGTTCCTGGGGCGTTTCGCGGAGGGCCTGCCTATTACATTGAAAAGGGGCTGGGACCACAGTGGAAATGGCTGTCCCTGACTTTTTCAGTTTTTCTCATGATTTGTTACGGGTTTACCTTTAATGCTGTGCAGTCAAATACGATGGCTGCCGCATTGTATGGAGCTTGGGGTGTAAGCCCTTTATGGGTAGGTTTTTTTATTGCACTCTTTGCCGGGATCATTGTTTTTGGTGGTATTCGTTCAATTGCGCGCTTTGCAGGTATTGTTGTCCCTTTTATGGCAATTGGTTACTTGTTGGTAGCTTTCTATGTTTTGATCGCCAATATTGCTGAATTACCTGGCGTGCTGTTGGAAATTCTGGCAAATGCCTTTGGATTTCAGGAGGCTGGGGCGGGGGCCTTTGGTGCGGCGGTGGCCAATGGAATCAAGCGGGGCCTGTTTTCCAATGAAGCTGGACTTGGCTCCTCGCCCAATGTCGCTGCTGCTGCAGATGTAAAACACCCAATGGTGCAGGGATACGTGCAAATGGCATCGGTATTTCTCGATACCATTATTATCTGCACTTCCACGGCAGCAATTATCTTGGTGGCAGATGTCTTTATGGTCGGTAATTTGGAGGGGGTTGAGTTGGTTCAAGACGCGCTGGCGAGCGAGGTGGGTACCTGGGGAAGCAGTTTTATTGCTACTGCATTGATGTTTTTTGCCTTTACATCAATTATCGGTAACTACTATTACGGCGAAACCAATATTTATTACCTCTACCATACCCGAACATCCATTTTATGTTATCGGCTATTGTTTTTGATGTTCGTACTTTTTGGGGCTTGGGTGGCAGATACGGGAAGTGCAGAAAACTTTGTCTTTCTTTGGCGTATGGCCGATGTCTCGATGGGTTTTATGGCATCGGCAAACCTTATAGCTATCTTACTTTTGTCTGGTGTGGCCTTTAAGGTAATGGCAGATTACGAGAGTCAGTTGTCTTCCGGGGTGCGTGAGCCGGTGTTCAATGGAAGTAAATTTAAAATAAAAGGCATTGAGCACGATGTTTGGGGTTGATACCAGTTTGAGGTTGATACCAAGTGCTCAATGCCATCCAGTTACAAGCTGGGCTTGTGCATCGCCAGATAGAAAATAGCGACTACTTGCAGGAAGGCAAGTACACAGGCAGTGATTCTAATTGGCTTGGAAAAGTTGGGGCGCAGAGCAAAGACGCCAGCAATAATGTAGCCAAATACCAGGGCTACTTTCGCAGCTAGCCAGGGTGATGTGCCCGGGTTCCAGCTGCCGAGAACCACTAGTCCGGCAGCCGCAGCTAACAGCAAAGTGTCGTTGAGGTGTGGCACCCAGCGCAGAGGGCCATTTCGCCAGCCCGTGTTGTGGCTGAACTCCAATCCCACTCTGATGGTAAACAGCAGGATACTGAGCGCTGCGGCGGTCATGTGGACGTGTTTTATAAGGGCATAATCAATCATGGTTATGATCTGGCTGTATGTTGACCAAGGTGTTCCGTGTGCCTTCCAGACAAAGGGAAGGTGTGATTCTAGCCGCCAAAGCATAACGACATGCTGTGGTCGGATGCAATATGCAAAGCGGGGAAGGCAAGAAACTTACTGCTAGCGATATCTTATAAGTTAATACCGCTAGCAGTAGGTACAGATCATATCTGTCAGTTTGCTTTGGTGGGCCGGCCTCAGGTTTTGGTGCCGGTGAGGCGCATATGCACGAGATTAGTTCAGGTTTCTGATCTGGCCATACTTCATCCGCTGCGCTACGCCATGTTCAGCCCGAATCATATTTTCGTTAATGGCTAGCGGGTCAGTAGGTACATTACCGTCATCGTCACTGAGCCCGACAGTGGCGATCTCCTCACGCAATTCCATGGAGCCACCTACCCAAATCCAGCCGCTAGTTCTGGTTGAGATCAGGTTGTTGCGGTTCGGGATAGTTATATTGTTATAAACAATATTTAGACCGCCATTGGCAATGCGGGCCATGGTTAAGGGGGCATTTTGCTGGCGGAGCACTCTACCCATGGGGGCCTGGCGTTCATCCGCCAGGAAAGTGGAATTAGCACTGCCCGATAGGTATCGCCCACGATTACAGCGGTCAGCGTGAACCAATTCATGGGCCAGGGTGATATAGCTTGGGCAATTCCCCATTGCTACGGTGCCGTTGTTGGCCAGGTTGGCGGTTTGCAGGGCTGTATTGTTCCACATTACTACGCCGCTGGAGCCACTGCTCATCACTTTGGCCATAAAGCCTCTGTCTGGGCTTACTAGTGGGAGGTAGCTCTTAAAGCCGCTCCATACCTGATCCATCAGCCACTGGTCGGGACGAAATCCGAGAGCGTGGTGCTCAGTAATTCTGGTGTCGTGGCGGCTGGTAATTAGTCGGCGTAGCAGAGTGGTGCTGTTTGCCCTCAAACCAGCTGCAGTCAAAATACCAACTCCCTCTGTAATTCGCAGCACATGTCGCCCCCCGGTTCGGTATCGCTCCTGTGTATAGGTAAGCGCGGTACCGACACCGCCGACAAGAGTATTCAGGGCAGCCCTTACTTGTGTGATAAACGTGATATTACTGGAGTCAATGCAGAGTCCCATTGTTATTCTCCCGTCCTGCTCGCAATACGAATTATCGTGGCTGAGAAAAGCTGTGACTTTTTGAAGTTTCTTAAATGGAAATTAATACGTAAGCAGCATAAAGCTAAAGGTATTAATCGATATGATTTTGATAATAGTGTTCTGTACTTGCCTAGAATTTCTGAACTGAAAAGTTCTCTTTGGTCAGGTTGTATGTTTTGTAAGCGAGGCAGGATGAATTCCTGGAAAATTAAATTTTTTTTTGTAATTTTTTTGAAATACATCTTGTAACTATCTAAATGATTATTTTAGGGATGCCTCTGCGACTCTACTCCCAACTGGTACGTTTTGCTATATATTTTATTTTCCATGATGATTATTTTAATAAATTTAAATAATTGCTTGTTGAGCAGTGTTGGAGTGCACTATTTGGTAACTAATGTGCTTGTCTGCTTTTGGGTGCTGCGAATTGCTAAGTTTGGCTTGCATTGTGTGTTTTCTTGGTTCTGCTTGGGTCTCAAGGGGTGTAACCGTGATGTATTAAGGAAGGTATTTGGGGGGAGATGTGGGATTAACTTTTAAATTAGCGCTGGTGTTAGTTGTTCTTGCGGTTTTGATTCTGGTATATGCAACTGTTTCCTATAAAAAATATAAGTGGATAGCGGTTGAGTATCCTGTTGATGATACAAAAAAGGGGAGAAGTGAATTTAACTTCCGATCGCAACTAAGTGTGCCCTACGAGCTGGAGTTGCAGACAGAAAGGGTACTTGATTTTCGCGAGCAAAATTGTCGGTTGGGTATTCAATTTCTTGATAAGGAAAATAGTAAAGATCACCCTGAAGCGCTGGCTATCGATTGGGCAATTTTAGAGGAGGGGGTCGAGGTTGCAGTGGGTAAGAGCGGTGACAAGGCCTCAGGATTTTGGGGGTCAACAATGGGAAGAACACTGCATGTATTCGAAACAATAAAGGGCAGGAATTATACCATTCTAGCTTCTGTGATAGAGCCTGACCCTGCACTTGCTGTTACGGACCCGGTGCTTAAGGTGGTAATTGATCGGATAGAACATAAAAGTGCCGTTATTTACTTCGGCCTGCTTAATTTAACTTCTTTTCTGCTTATTGTTATCGCTGCTGCAATTTGCTTCATTGGACTTACTACTGGGGTGGAAGGAAAGAATACACCGCACTCGAGACACGCTGTGAATACATCCCTGTAAGCTCCTAATCGGCATCCATGCCTCATAGGGTCCCAAGCGCGGTGTATTCTTCCCTTCTCCCTTTTTAGTATCTTCAAGTGGCTGACTTGAAATTGCTAGCTTGAACCACACATAAGTAGATCCAAATGGCGATTTGTAAATGGGTTTGATTTATCAGGAGGAATCTAAATGGCCCCACTGTTAATAAGCGTCAAACTCTAGTGTTCATGGTACATTTTGTACAGCGTGAAGGTCGTTGTTCATAATCAATCGAAAAAAGGATACGGCGATATGTTAAAGGCGGAATATCAAGAGCGCGGACCAGTGCCGCAGGATGTTATTGAGGCGGTGTCCTTTGATACCCCTGAACTTCAAGAGGGGCAGGTGTTGCTGGAGATGCTGGCAGCACCAATTAACCCTTCAGATGTTCTGACCCTGACGGGCGATTATGGGATGTTGCCTCCTCTTCCTGCGGTTGGAGGCAATGAAGGTGTTGCCAAGGTCGTCAAACATGGACCTAATGTTACCGCGCCAGCCATTGGCCAGGTCGTTCTCCTGCCGGTAGGAAGCGGCACCTGGGCTACACATATGGTGGCCAATGCCCAGGGGCTGATTCCGCTCCCGAATAATGTAGACCCTCTACAGCTTTCCATGATAACGATTAATCCGCCAACAGCTTACTTGCTGTTGAGCGAATTTGTAGATCTCAAGGAGGGGGATTGGGTTATTCAGAATGCCGCAAATTCAGGTGTGGGGTCTTATCTGACAACCCTGGCCAAGTTGCGGGGCCTGAAAGTGATCAATGTTGTCCGCCGTGAGTCTTTGATTGAGCCGATGAAGGCCGCAGGCGCTGATGTGGTTCTCGTGGATGGTGAGCACCTGGGTAAGCGAGTGGCTGAGGCTACTGGTGGTGCTGAGATCAAGCTAGGCATTGATGCAGTTGGTGGAATGGCAACTGCTCGCATGGGCGAAGCTCTGTCAAATGGCGCAACCTTAGTGAATTATGGCGCACTTAGCGGGGAACCCTGCGTTATCGCACCGGGGATGATCATCTTTAAAGATATCACCGTGCGCGGGTTCTGGCTGGCCAAGTGGTTTGGCTCCGCATCCCCAGAGCGGCAACAGGAAGTTTTTGGCACTATCACAAAGCTTGTAGCGGAAGGTAAGTTATCTGCACCAGTTCATGGCACATACCCTCTGTCTGAAATCAAAGAGGCGGTACGAATAGCTGCGGCAGGTGGACGTGACGGCAAAGTGCTGGTTGTTAGTGAAAGCCTGACTAGCTGATTGCGCGCGCATTTATTTTTCTAGCGGAAGTGTCACCCAGATAGGCGACACTTCTGCAGATCGCTTCGTCATTCGTACGGAGCGTTACTTCCCAAATGCTACCCTTGATGTCAGTCCTGACATTTCGTCTAAGTTTGTTTGTTGCGATAGTTTTCAGCAAAAGCATTCGTTCGCAAAAATGAACACAAATACATTCTGCTTGAATAATACTTTGATCTCTAGTTCATCCGCCGGAGGCTGTTGCCAGATAATGGAAGAGGGTTCCAGTGCTTGTCTTGTATTGTCTCAAGAGGTGCCAAAGTACCTGGGGGATGAGTATCGATCATGGCATCAGAAGCTGGTGGATGTTGCGCTAGATTGTGATGGGCTGCTCGAGGTGAATTTGTTAGAGCCCGTTTCTAATATCCAAAATGAGTGGGTTCAAATATTTCAATTTGATACGGTTGCTCACCTTGAAACGTTTCTTGGAAATAACTTACTTAAAGACCTAATTGCTTTTTTAGAGAAGAAATTCTCGGTTGAAGTAGTATCTCAAGTTATCGCTGGTGCAGATCAACTAACAGTGCCCGTAACGATTGTGATATCCAAAAAAGTGAAGCCTGAATTTTTTCGCGAATATATGCAGTGGCAGAAAGAGATTGATAAAGCACTTAAAAAATATCCAGGCTTCTTGGGCGCTGGTCTAACTAAGCCAATAAAGGGTATTCAAGAGGAATGGGTTGCAATATTTCGATTTGACTCCAACAAGCATTTAAACAACTGGCTTAATTCTGATGAACATAAGCGATTGGTAAAGCGTGGTGAAGGATTTTTTGAAGATGTAAAAATAAAGCGGATAGGGCATGGCTTTGAGGATTGGTTTTCTCGGGCTCGTGGCCGAGCTCAAGACACTGCGCCCTCGCAGTGGAAAATGGCCATGCTCATTTTATTGATGTTATATCCGATAGTTATGGTTATTACGATGTGGTTGTTACCTTTGGTAGAGAGTTGGCCCTTTGCGACGACTAACTTCTTTATCAACTTATTAATTGTTACGTCGCTTACTTGGGTGGCGATGCCGCTGATAACTAGAGCTTTTAATACTTGGTTGTCTGACAAGTCAGGAAAGCTAACAAAAATCAACACTATCGGAACCCTTATCATTATTGTTCTTTATGGGGTCTCGATAATGCTTGTTGCTTGGCTGTCGAGTCTGAATTTAAGGTAGTCTTTCATGATGATCAAAATAGAGCTGTTTATCTGTTTTTAGTTTTTTTCGGATGGGGTATTTTTAGTGGTCTAAGCTTGGCGGTTAACAGAAGGCACTAGGTATCGAGCGAGTCAAAGGATAGATGGAGCACGTAAAGTGAGCAACTTAAAGAATCGGTCTGAGAGTAAAGACTGGCCAGAGTTACCCTACGCTGAGTCGGTAAATACGATTGCCACCCTGCATATGTGGATGCAGGTTATTGGCAAGATTCGCCTGGTACAAACTCCTTGGATCAATCACTCCTGGCATGTTCCTTTATATATTACCGCCAGAGGGCTGGAGACATCCCTTATCCCATACGGAGGGCGGTCGTTTTCTATTGGCTTTGATTTCTATCATCACGTACTGAAGCTGTTGACCACTGAGGGGGGAGAATGGGTATTACCCTTGGAGTCCCGCACAGTCTCTGATTTCTACTGGGAAGTAATGGCTGCACTCAAGCAGCTAGGTATACCGATTGAGATTAACACCATGCCATCCGAAGTGGCGGACGCGATACCCTTTGAGAGGGATCAGGATAACTACGAGTATGATCCTGAATATGCTCAACAACTATGGCAGGCGTTGGTGCAAATTCATCGGGTTTTCACTGAGTTTCGCAGTCGCTTTATTGGCAAGTGCAGCCCAATTCATTTTTTTTGGGGAAGTTTTGATTTAGCACTTACCCGTTTTTCTGGCAGGGAGGCGCCTCCGCACCCTGGAGGCGTTCCACACTTTCCCGATTGGGTGGCCAGGGAAGCCTACTCTCATGAAGTTAGCAGTGCCGGTTTTTGGCCTGGTGGCGGTGGTGTAGATGGTGCTTGCTTCTATTCATATACTTACCCAGAGCCCCAAGGATTTCCCGAAGCAAGGGTCGCGCCCGCCTCAGCTTACTATTCCAAAGATCTGGGTGAGTTCTTGCTGCCCTATGATGCGGTGAGAGCTTCACGTTCCCCTGATGAGACGCTGTTTGATTTTTTGCAGAGTACTTATGAAGCCGCAGCCGATAAGGGAATGTGGGATAGGTCTGCCTTGGAGGAAAGTTTCCCCCCACAAGCCCGGTAGAATTTGTGGGGGCTTTGCTTACTCTCTGCTTTTAAGCTGCTCGATAAATGCATCAGATGCTTGTTCTATAAGCTGGAGAATATGTTGAAACCCTTCAATACCACCATAGTAAGGATCGGGTACTTCAGCTAAATCACTATCTTGCAACACGGATAAAAATAACCCTAGTTGGGCGCCTGATGAATCAGGCTGTAAGGATTGCAGTGCTTCCAGGTTATCTTTGTCCATCGCAAAGATGTGATCATATTTTGTAAAGTCGGTGGTGGCTACCTGGCGAGCGTAGCTATTTTCAAATGAATAGCCATTTTCTTCACCAATAGCCAAAGTTCGCGGATCTGGTCGCTTACCCGCGTGGTAGCTGATAATGCCCGCAGAGTCGACGGAAACAGGAATATCCGCCTGCTGTGCCTTGGTGCGGAAAACGGCTTCCGCTAAGGGGGAGCGACAAATATTACCGAGGCAGACAAATAATATCGAGAGATCTGAATTGGCTGTCAAAATAGCTCCAAGATACTTCGGGTACATTAAAGAGGCGCATTTCAATCAAAATATCGAATGTTTACACGCTGGCTATCAAGGGTAATAGAAAGTACAGCTTTAGTTTCAATATAAAATGGCTGATTTTCATTTGAAACATAGTTGGGATTAAGCTGCTTTTTTGTGAAAGAGACTGCATTCTCTGTTGTCCAGTAAGCTTGCTCTGGTCCCCAGTTTTCAGGCTTTAGCTCGTATAGTAAGTCCAAAGTATTTTCAGATAGCTTGTAAACCTGTAAGGCATTTTCATTAAAACCGGCGTCCAGGTCTTGTTCGGCAACAAAAAGGTAGCCGCCTTGTGGAGACAGCAAAGGGTAGCCGGCAAGAGAATATTCATGGCCGTTTCTCAGGTCGAGCAAAATATAGGAATGTGCTTCCCAGAGCTGTTGATGAATCAGTAGCAGGTTATCAGTTATTTGCTCAATTGCAGAGTAGGCTATATGTTCTACGGGATTATTAGCGGGAAGGATGTCTGTGTACGTCAGTGATTTTCCGCTATTCAGGGCTATAGTCAGGTGCCCTGGTTGCGTCCGCTGGATATGGTTGACCTGATTACTCAATCCACTTTCGATTGACCGTGCACAGTTTAGAGAATTGTGAATATCAATGCACTCAAATTTATCTTCAAACACACTGAAATGCAGGCCCAGGCAATAAGTGGGAGCTACTGCTAAAGCTGACAAGGGAAGGAATATCAGTGGACTATTCAGCCCCAACTTAAACGAGAACTTCATCCTCATAAGTGCCCTATAGATACTCTAGCCAGTGATTTTGTACCGCGCACTGAATAGTGCTACACACCCGCGAACCTCTATTTTGTACTCCTTAAATCGACTGGCAAGGAATGTATTGAGGTCCTCTTCACAATCCTGAGTATTAGAAAATATTCCTTTCTTATTGTAGATAGCCATTAATTTCTTGGCAGCTCCACTTTTCGGTACTCCTTCAGACAGGATGGTGGAACCAAATACAGTGCCTGATTCCGATAGCAGGGTTGCGACATTGTCTAGCGCAACCAATTTTTCTGACAGCTTGCCGGGGAGGCAGTGAAATAGGTAATTTAAGGAAATTGAATCAAAAACTTCAGTCTCTAAAGTGATTTTATCCAGGACATTGCAGCGGAACTGTGTTGGATTATACCGGGCCACTCTTTGCGCTGAGATATCCAAGCTGTTTTGGTTCAGGTCCATCAGGGCGAGGCGGACTTTGTTGGAGGGGAAATGGCACTTGTCCATAAAGTAGCCCGTTCCAACACCTACATCCAAGTGATTGGAGGATATATTTCGATTGAAGTGCTCTAATATTCCAGGAGTTGGGCACTTCCAAATAAAACGGTTTGATATGCCCAGAACCCACATGTCATAAAGCCAAAGTACGGGTTTGGAATAGACAGCTTGGCCCTGTTCGACCTCTTTAGTGATTGTCACTTCAATCTCCAATGTATGACTCTTGTGCGGCTTTACCAATAAAGGAGAGGGGATGTATCTACAGTGTATTTCGAGAGTATTGTTTTCACTCTCTTCAGCCCCAGTAGCAAGTCGCTTATTATTGTTCTATGGTACCACCTAATGTGGTGCTAAACAGCTGAGTGTTTCACAGAGAATCTCTAATCGCTGCAGAGTTCTTTAGTGGCACATTCTCACTCATCAAACAGGCTAAAGTCATACTCCTGCAAGCGCTCTTGTGCAAAGTTCAAAAACACGTCAATTTTCTTTGAATCTTTTCGCTTTACTTTATAGATAGCACCTACAGTTTTATCTTTTCGCTCCAAGTCAGGGAGTACCTCTACCAGTCGCCCCTTTTTGATATCCCGTTGGCAAAAATAGGAGGGGAGCTTGGCAATGCCATTCCCGTTTAATGCTGCTGCTCGGGTATGGAAGGTTTTATTGGAGATTAAATTTCCATTGAATTGGTAGAACTTCCCATCAATTGACCAGCCATCTTCCAGGCCGTCAAGGCGGGTTAGCATGATGTTGTGTTGGCTGAGCTCGGCAATGGATTTGGGGCAGCCGTGTTCTTCCAGATAGGTCGGCGCGGCAATAAAAATAGGGCGGATACTAAATAGGGGCTGGGCGTAAAACTGGCAATCGGGCAGGGTTTCCCAGACTCGAAAAGCAATGTCGATATCGTCCTCGATTAAATCCAGGTGGTAGGGGCTGAAGATAAGCTCCAAGCTGAAATCGGGGAATGCTTTCTGGAAGTCATTGCAGATATGACTGAATACTTTTAAGCCGAGGGTTTCCGGAAAAGTAATTTTTAATTTTCCTCGGGTGAGCGTTGCCGCCTCTGCAATCTGGTCTTCCAGTTCGGTGAATGAGCTGATTATTTTTTGCCCTTTCTGGTAAGCAATCCTTCCGGCGTCTGTGACAGCGATTGCCCGGGTGGTGCGATTGAGTAATACCTGGCCAAGGGCCTGCTCAAGTTGGGCGAGAGTCTTGCTTACGGTGGGCGTAGACAGGCCCAAGTGCTTGGCAGCTTTGCTTAAGGAACCGTGATCAACAACACTGCAAAAAACGTTGATCAAGTGGTATTTGTCGTACTCTCTGCGCACAGACTGTTTCCTTAAAGCTAAAAGATCTTTTCAATATATCCCCTTTGTTAAATTAAAGTAAATAGTAAACTGCTTCCCCATACTAATCGACCAGGGAGATAAGGCTATGAATCCATTAACTTGTCATTGTGGAGCGATTCATTTCAACAAGCTTATAGATGCCCTGTTTGTACCAGCGGGCCAAAGGGGGCACGCTGATACTGAAGTCGCTATCCATATCAGCGATCCTGAAAAGTCACTGCGCAAATATCACTTTAAAGAGGGGGCTTTACGGGAGAAGGCATTCTGCAAGCACTGCGGTGCGGAAATCTATGCGATCAATCGTAGCGGCGAGGTAGTGCACAACCCGTTAGCAGAGGCAGCCTCTCGGCCGAACTATGCCGGTGTCCTTAATTACGGCTTTTAACTGGCAGCACCTACTGATTGTGCAGTTTTGTCAGTAGATGCCTGCCGGCTTGCTATCCAGAAGCTCTTTAGGCCTGAGTGGTTAAGTACTTCAGGATATCGACAACCTGTGCGGGGGTCTGTGCCCAGGCCTGGGCGGCACCGTCCACCTCCTTGAGTGCGTGCACCAAGGATTCATCGTGAAGTGTGATATAGGACTTGCCTAAGGCTGCACAAAAGCCGGCATCAAATGCGGCGTTCCATTGTTTGTATTTTTCGCCAAATCGAATCACCGCCAAATCACAGTTTTCAATCAGGTGCTTGATTCGGATTGCGTTAACTTTGGCTGATTTGTGATCCCGCCAGAAAGCGTTCTGCTCCTCACCCAGGCCATCACCAGCGGCATCGCTGGCATCGTGATTGGTGACTGCGGAAGAGAAGGAGATATCCAGCCCTTCTTTTTGGCAACCTTCGATAATTTGCGCACGCCAATCGGAGTGGATTTCGCCGGAGAGGTAAACTTTAAGCTTCATTGAGTGGCCCTTTAGAACTGGAGACTAATATGCAATTTAGAGTCACATACTAGCACTTGGAAGCTTTGAAATCCGGTAGTTGTTCTAGTTGGGAGGGGACAGAGAGCGATCAAATGGACACAGGCCCTGTGCGGGCAGGGCCTGTAAGGCACTTTATTATAGGACCTGTTGCTCGAACTGGACGTCTTTGGGGAATTTCTCTGCGGGCAGGCGGGTTGAGTGCAATTGGGCTACTAGCCACTTGCCATCGATTTTCTTAACAATGGCGCTTTCCAACCACACCGCTTCTTTATTGCCATCCTTGGATTTAAAAATGGACTTGGTCCAGTAGTTGATGGTCAGCAGGTTCTCACGCTCTTCAAAATTGATAATGCTGAAGTAGTTGATTCTTTCCAGCTTTGAGGGTTTGGGTTTCATTACGGCGATAAGGTCTTCAATATCCCAGACTTCACCGTGCTCAAGGAGTATAAAATCGTCGCTGACGCCGTCTCGCATAGCCTGGTGGTCCAGGTTTGAAAGCGCAGCAAACAGCCCGTCTATCGTTTTAAAACCCTCGGGTTTCTCTGCCGCTTGTGCGTTGATTGCGATCAAGGTAAGTAGTATTGCAAAAAATGATCTGATCACAGGAGTACCTCTGTGGTTATTTTTGGGGTGTGAAAAAGGGGGGTATTTTAGCCGAGTCGGGCCCTAGTTGAATTACCTCGACAGCAACTTCGAAAGCAACTTGGATTGCGCCGCAGTGACTGAAAGTCGCTTCTTGGGGATTGGGCCTATTCTAGCAGGGATTACTCAGCTGAGGCTGTGAGCCGATAGGCCTTTCAATAACTGTTGGGCTTTTTTCCCGATAAATCTCCCTTGCTCCGGGGACCTTAGGGTTTGGTTACTCCATTGTACCCCGTGCCAGAGAACACAGAGGTAGCCGTAGATCAGCTGCCATAACTCCAAGCGTTGATTGTCTTCAGGTGACACGGTGCGATTAAGATAGCACTCCAGTAATAGATTTTGCTCTCGCTGATTCAAGTTGTGTTCCTCTACCAAAACAGCGAGGTCATAGAATTTATCCCCCATTGCCGCGTATTCCCAGTCGATAGCGTATAGCTTGTCAGAGGGAGCCCAGATCAGGTTGCCGCCGGTTAGATCGTTGTGGCACAGGCAAATTTCGTCGCCCATCCGATAAGCGGCGCCAATTAATTGCGGAAGTTTCTCTTGCAGTGTGTCGAGCAAGTGGAAATAACTGGCTCGCTTGTCGATAAACTGCCTGTAACATGGGATTTTCTCACCGATGTTTAATTGGGCATCAATTGCAGGGGAGCCGTGTATACGGCGCAGCAGATCGGCAAGTTTTTCCAAACTGTGGGCGACATTTTTATCCCAGGAAGTGCCTTCGATATAGCGGGTCACCAAATATCGGTAATGCGAGTCACAGTAAACCAAAGGGGCACAACTGTCGGAATATGTGGCAGCTTGCAGGGCCTGCTGTTCAGCAGCCCTGTCGAGATTGAGCTGATCGCTGATGCTGGAGTTTATCCGCAGCACCATCAGCTGATCGGCGGACTCAACCAGAAAGGCGTTATTGGTTAGCCCCCCAGCCAGGGCCCTGACCACCGTTGGTCGGGCCTTGCTCCAATGATGCCAATCGTTGGGGATGATGTTGCTCAAGTCCTGGCTCATATCAGTTGGTCACTATGCCGCTGCTATTGTTTGAGGAGCGCTATCGGGTTGTTGTTTCTCTTTTCGGAAAATGGCTAACCACTGGAAATAGCCAATCACAACCAGCACCAGGTACAGCATAAACAATACGGCAGTAAGGTAGAGTTCTCTGTCCAGGTAGAGATAGATTGAAGCACCGTCTACAACAATCCAGTAAAGCCAGTTTTCCAGTACCTTCCGGGTAACCATATAGGTGGTGACGATTGCCCCCAGAGTCGTGAATGAATCCAGGTAGGGGAGGGCGGCACTGGTGTTGCGATCCAGCAGGTAGCCGATCAGTAAAGTCAGTATCAGGGTAGCGCCAATAACTATTGAGTGGGTTTTTCCGCTCCAGCGATGGATTTTTAAATCGTCTTGCCGGTTGCGGTGATTTCTCCATTGCCACCAGCCATAAACTGCCATCAGCAGATAGAAAACCTGTAGTGCAGACTCCATTAACAGGCTGACATCCCAAAACAGAAACAAGTAGATCGTCGTACTGACAAAGGCGGCATACCAGCAGCTGATTTTCTCTCTCATGGCCAGAAGTAAATAAGCCAGAGCCAGTATTACAGCGGCTACCTCCCAGAGGGACATGGCCGCAATCGAAGCGCTGATTGCGGTGCTGATATCCTGGTCAAACATGCGCTTCTCCCGGGGCCAGGTCGCCGTCAATAAACTTGCATACAAAAATGGCGCGGCCAAACTGTTCGTAGGATTTGCGCATTTCCAACTTGAGCATATCCATCAGCAGATCGTAATCGCCAAACACCTGAGTACTCATTGTATTGGTGATTACCTTGAGTTCTGGGTGGCTGTTTAACTGTGCGATAAACGCTTGAATAGCCGGGATGTACTCATCCTTTAACGGATACATACTGATTTCGACAGAGAGCTGCATAATTTCCCTCTTGATAGAGAGTTCTGGAGCAGCGAAGCGCTGCCCCAAAGTCACTGAGTGATTAGAAGGTGTAGGTGCCTGTTACCCCGGCAATTCGGGGCTCACCATACTGATAGTAGGGCTCGGGTGCGTAGCCATTAGCCGGGTTGTTGCCATACTGGTTACTGAAGTAAAACCCGCGCACATAGTAATCTTCGTCAGTCAGGTTTCTTCCCCACAGGGCAACATCCCAGTTATCTCCCTGGTAGGTCAGACGAGCATTGACCAGTTCGTAGGCTGTGGATTTTTCGTCGTGGCTGTTTGAGAAGTAGAATTCGTCTTTACCCTCAAGCTCCAATCGCAAGATCAGGTTGGGAAGCAGATCGATTTCTGTACCGGTGAAGAACTGGTAGTTGGGGGCGTGAGCGATATCGCGGCCATCCAGATCAACCGCTGCCAACACTGTTCCTGCGTAGTCATCGCGGGCATCGACGTGGGAACTGCTTTCGTAGTCTTTAAATTCCGCATTCAGCCAGCCAGCAGAGGCGAAAAAGCGCAGGGCTTCGGTAGCCTGATAGTTCAGTTCCACCTCCAAACCAGTAGTACTTCCGCCGGCTGCGTTGGCAAGGTAGTCACTAAACGAGTAGTCGGCAGGGTTAAAGATAGAAACCTTGGCCTGAACGTCATCCCGGTCCTGGTAGAAAGCCGCAACCTGGGCTTGCAAACGATTCTCCAGCCAGCTGCCCTTAATACCTAATTCATAGTTGAGCATATGTTCGGTATCGAACTCGAACATGTCACTGTTGATGTCAGTATTGCTTGTTGATTCTGAGATGATTCTGCCGTTTACACCGCCGGCTTTATAGCCCCGGGAAACCGTAGCGTAGAGCAGGGTGTTGTCGGTGTAATGGTATTGCAGGGAGATATTGCCGCCCCACAGGTTTTCTCCATTATCTGCATCGATGCTATAGGAATCAGAGTAATCGGCCTCGCGTCTTTCCAATCTCAGGCCGGTGATCAAGTTGATCGCTGGGGTGATTTCCGTAGAGAGCTGGCCGTAGATGGCAGAGTTTTCAGTATCAAAAGTGCTGCGGAAGCTCTGGTTGCGATTTAGGTCCTCGCGCTCCGTGCGGCCATAAAGGCCCACAACCCAGTGGCTGCGATCCCAGAATAACTTGGACTCTTCGGTAGAGAGTACGCGAAGGTCAATACTGATATTGTCTTTATCGCGCTGGTAATTATCCGTTGAGCTGTATTCCCAGGAATGAAAGCCGACATAGCTCCAATCCTCATCGTAGCCATATTCAGTATCTGAATCGGCGAGGCTGAGGGTGCCTTCAAGGGTAAAGTTCTCGTTACCAGACCATTGAGCAGTCAATGCGCCGGCAAAGGTTTCCTGGCGATCCCAGCCGGGCTGGTCAGATTGGGTTTCACGGGTATTATAGAGAGAGAAAGCATCGTAGCCGTTATCAACGTCGATATAGAAGAGGGTAACGCCCAGCTTTAAATCGTCGGACGGGGAGTAGGCCAGCTTACCGCGCAGTACAGACTCATCAATATTGCTGGTGTCATCGCGGTTGAGGTACACATTCTCGGTATAGCCGTCGGATTTGCGTTTGCTGGCAGCCAGTCGATAGCCAAGAGCATCGCTCAAAGAACCACTGGTAGCTGCGGACAGACTCTGTCCATTGTACTCACTCAGCTCGGCGGACACCTTGGTGGTCGACTCACTGGTGGGCGCTGCACTGGTCATGTTGATCAGGCCGGCCAGGGCATTAGCGCCGTACACCGTGCCCTGTGGGCCCCGCAGGATTTCCACTTGATCGATATCCAGGGTGCTGGCTGCGAGCCCCAGGCCAGTAAAGTCGATACCGTCGATGATCAGGCCAACTGAGGGGTTTACTGGATCGATAAACTGGCTGCGCTCACCAATGCCGCGAATCTGTACAAATCGTCCCCTGGAGGCGCCAGACGAAAAATTCACATTGGGCGCCATGTTCAAAAGCTGGTCCAGGTTGGCCGCGCCCCGCGCATCGATCGCGCTTTCATCCAGTACGGTAACACTGGAAGGTAGCTCCAAAAGGTTGGTTTCCCGTAGCTGTGCCGTAACCACCACTTCCTCAAGCCCGGTTTCTGCGGTATTAGCGGTGGCGATACCGGCGAACAGGCTGCTGGCAAGGCTGACAGACCAGGCAATAGGGTGGGTGGGAAACTGTTTTTTCATGGTTCTCTCTCGAATAACGGCAGTGAAAGAGACCCGGAGTGCGACGTGGGGAGGTTTTGCTTTGTCTACCTATTCCTACGCCGGTATTAACCGGATCAGGTTCAAGGGTTTGTCACGACAGACCAATTTGATCCCCGGACATCTCAGGCAAGGCCACCCCTTAGGTTTTGCGGGCGCGATGATAGCAGAAACTGGGGTATAAAGTGGTAAAAGCAAGGAAGGGAAAGCGCTTATGGATCAGGTATCTTACTTCAGTGGCAAGACGGCACTGATTACCGGTGGTGCTTCTGGAATCGGTGCGGCCTTGGCCTGTCGACTGGCAGCATTTGGGGCTCAAGTCATTATCGCGGATATCCAGCAGGACCTCGCTACGCAGGTTGTCAGCCAAATACAGGAGTCCGGTGGGAGAGCATCGTTTGTTCACTTGGATGTTCGTAACTATGATCAATTTTTTCAGGTCATTAGTGAAGTATCTCCGTTAGATTTCCTTTTTAACAATGCTGGCGTAGGAGTTGGAGGATATTTTTCCGATCATAATGTTGAAGATTGGAAAGCGGCGATTGATATCAATTTGTTTGGCGTTATTCATGGGCTCCAATGTGGTTTCCAGGCCATGAAGCGCCAGGGCTCTGGCCATATTATCAATACTGCCTCGATGGCGGCTTTAGTTCCGTCGCCAGCAATGGCTGCCTACTCAGCTTCCAAGAGTGCTGTGGTAGCAATATCAAAGGCTATTCGCCCTGAGGCCGAGTCCTGCGGTGTACGAGTGAGTGTTTTGTGTCCCGGGGCAGTATCAACGCCGATTTTGCAGGGAGGTGGCGTCAATGGGCGGATGCCAACTCCCATTCCTCCTCAACAGCAGGCAGAAATGTTCGAGCCTCTGGGGCCAATATCTGCTGATGCTTTTGCAGAAAAGGCTTTGTCTCAAATTGCAAAGAACAAAGAAATCATTGTTGTGCCAGCAAAACTTAAGTTGCTGTGGTGGCTGGAAAGATTGTTTCCCTCTTTGCTGTGTCGCCTTTCCTTTAAACAGATGGAAAAAATACTTCAGCCGTTGGGACTAAAATAATTGTATCTTTGGAAAGGCGGAGTAAATTGGGAAATGATAATTTCCTGTGACCACTGTGGTGAAGTTTGGGAGTTTTCTGCTAAGACCCTGTCGAATATTCAAGGAATAGCACGGGATTTTCCTGAGGGGCGCATTACTGCAAGCTTAGTAAAGGCGCTGAGAAGGGAACTTAAGCTGCCCATGCTCTACAGCAAAAATTTTGCTAATCATTTGACTATGAGAGAGGGGTGCTGTTTTTTCTGCCAGGAGCCCTTGGGGATAGCGGAAACTTTTATAAAACACTGTCGGGGCTGTGGTGCCTTGAATTTGGATCGCAGATTCGCCTAATAGGGAGTAGCTAATTTAGAAGCTCCCAGCGCGCCGAAATAACAGCACGCCGGGGTGGGGTAGAGGAATAACGGAAGCGATTACTTCTTCACCAACAATAAACCTGTTTCAGTATGGTCGGTATAGGGGAACTGATCGAAGAGCGCGAAGCGCTCGATGCGATGGGTTTTGGTCAGCGATTCCAGGTTTTCCAATTGGGTTTCCGGGTTGCAGGAGATGTACAGGATTCTCGGGAAGCGGGCGACCATCGCACAGGTGTCTTCATCCAAGCCCGCTCGGGGGGGATCAACCAGGACGGTGGAGAAGTCGTAGCTATCCAGATCTATATCCTTAAGGCGGCGAAAGGGGCGTACCTTATCGATGGCCTGGGTAAACTCTTCACTGGATAGACGTACGATATCCAGATTGGTGATCTGGTTGTTGGCGATATTCTCCTGGGCCGAATTTACCGATACCTTGGAGATTTCAGTGGCCAGGACCTTGCGGAATTTCTCGCTGAGCGGGATGGTGAAATTGCCATTGCCACAGTAGAGCTCCAGCAGATCGCTATCACTGTCTCCGCAGGCACTTCTCGCCCACTGGATCATGGAACGACAGATCGCTCCATTGGGTTGGGTAAAGCTGCCTTCCACCTGTTTGTACTGGTAAGTTTTCCCATCGATATCCAGTTTTTCGGTAACGAAGTCACGCTCCAAAACCACTTTTTGCTTGCGCGAGCGCCCCAAAATCGGGAATCCCAGCTGTGCCTGGAGTGCTTTGGCTTCCTGCTCCCAGGTCTCATCCAGTTTCTTGTGGTAGATCAGCGTAATCAGCGCATCACCATTCAGCGTGGTAAGAAACTCGGCGGAGAACAGGCGTTTGCGTAGGACTTCGCTATTATTGACAGCAGCCAGCACCTTCGGCATCAACTGGTTCATCAGCTCAGAGCCGACGGTAAACTCATCGATGATAAAGGGCTTCTTGTACTCACCCTGGCGGTACATGGCGTAATTGGCTACACCTCCCTCATGCCACACCTTGAATTCGGCGCGCAGACGGTAGTGAATGGGCGGGGAGGGGAAGAGTTCCGGCTCCAGGTCAGTGAACTTGCTGTAAGCCTCTTGCAGGCGCTCGGCCTTGTTTTGAAGCTGTTGTGGGTAGTCGTCAGTATTAACGCGGTACAGTGCCATATTACAATGCGGTGTCAGTACAAAAAGCGGGCGCGAATTATATAGGAAACCGTATGGCAATAGGTGAGATAAAAATTCCGGTTCATGGACAGGGGCTTCACGAGTTTACCGGCAGTGTAGTTGATTGGGTCAGTGATCAGGCCCTCGATGAGGGTCTGTGTACACTTTTTATACAGCACACCTCTGCAAGTTTACTGATTCAGGAAAATGCCGACCCCAGTGCGCGCCGTGACCTTGAGAACTGGCTCAATCGACTGGTGCCGGAAAATGACTCGCTTTATACCCATACCCTTGAAGGGCCAGATGATATGCCGGCTCATATCAAATGCAGCCTTACCGCGACCAGCTTGTCCATTCCAGTGCAAAAGGGGCGCTTGATGCTGGGTACCTGGCAGGGGATCTATCTTTGGGAGCACCGCCATCACCACGGGGCTCGGCACGTTATCCTGCATATTTGATTCAATACCGCGCGTTGGTGGCGATAGCTAGATGGCTACGCCAACTGCTTGGCAGTACTGTCTCTCCAGTCGGGTGCAAAGTCGTCTAGCTGGATCAGGCCACATTCAAAACTGCGCTGCTAGATGCGACAGAGATCATCACTTATGACGCCTGTAGCGGGGAACGACTCTGTGAAAGTCTCTGGCCCCCCACTACTTGGATGCGCCCGAAGCGCTAGTGGGCGATTGCAGTTCATCTCCGGCCAATAAGCGCTGATCCATACCAGAATTTGGAGGTGCGCTTTATAGGGGGAGTGAACTTTTAATCACTAATCAATGGAAACGGCGATACCGTTTTTTAAAGAATCAAGCTTCTCATGTAGTCGCATGACTTCAATTTCCAGCTTTAGATTGATCTGGAACGCGGCTTCTTGCTTGAGTCGGTCTTTCTCTGCTTGGCGATTTTGAGACATCATAATTATAGGAGCTTGGAAAGCTGCAAGTGTTGATAGTCCTAAATTCAGCAATATATAGGGGTATGGATCAAAGGCGTTATCGGCCATAAAAAAATAACTGTTGGTAATAATCCATACCGCGATAATCAAAAAGAATAGGCAGATAAAGCTCCAAGACCCTCCGAAACGTGAAACTCTATCAGCAACTCGCTCACCGAAAGTGAGTGACTCAACATAAGTATCATTGACATTCTCTGCCAAGGTCGTTTGATCGGCGATACTGTTGATGACTCGCTTTTCGGAAGTGCCAAGCTCTTTGATATCCTTTCCCATCAGGGCCTTAGTTAAATTCTGAAAATATTTTTTCATCTCTTCCGCTCCTTTCAGTCAATGGGGAGTCTGTGATCATAAAGTTTTCTGAGGGGTCAATCAGAACCCGGCTGCCCATACCCTCACGCCCCAGTAGCATGAGGTAAGACATATCAGATCTGTCTGTCAGCGTAATTTCAATCGGCCATTGCTGGCCAGCCAAATCAAGCTGGGTTTTGACCACATAGCGTTCCTCAGATTTTCCATTAGATGACTTGATGCGTCGAACATCAAAAAGTGGTGATTCACAAGCAACTACCTTATCAACATTATGGATATCTGGGTGGATATCAAAGGTGACCCAAGCACGACCATTTTTTTTCAAACGCCGGATGTTATCCACGTGCAGAGAAGATGTTTTAGCACCAGTGTCCACCCTTACATGTAAATCGGAGATGCTTAATTCTGGTAAATTACAGACCTCTATTGCACCGATTGTAATTTTATTTGTTGATTTCATCTTCAACATCCTTTTTCACTGGCTTATTGCGAGTGATTCTTACGGCCTTTTGAAATACCAATGAATTCGGATAGGTGACTATCGCATTAGCTTCATCATGCATAATGACATGAAACAGAGTTATCTCTTTGACTTGTCCAATAACCGTATTGTCTCCATCAATAATCTCCACCCAATTTCCCACTCGATAAGGGAAGAAAAAAAATACAATAATACTGGCAGTGGCATTACTTAGCAGGGACCATTGGGCAAACAGTGCAACACCTAAAAAAGCCAGAGACGATCCGACCAGTACGCCCACGTCCTCAACACTGCTACCCGTCAGCGCAATGCCAGCTACGACACCAATAAATACCCAAACCAGCTGTATGGATTTGATGACATAATCGATACGGCTTTCATCAATATGGCGTTCAGCACCTACTCGATTAACTAGTATTTTTATTGCCCGATTACCTAGGATTAAGCCGATAACTACAGTTAGCAATATCCCGGCTGTGTATAGACCCATAAATTTCTCCTATTACTGCATCTGTCTAATCAATCTACTATTGACTCAATATCAGGCGAAGACAGCTCAGGGCTTTCTTCAAGTACCACCTGCATTTTTTCAATGATGGAGGCAATGTTTTCGTCACTTTCCGAAAAATAAGCTATATGGAACATGGCATCACCTTCCTGCGCCAATGGGATGTTCTGCTTACCGATGATAATGCCGGACTTATTTGCAGTGACCTTGGCTAAACTATCTCCGAAAGGTGTACCTATGTCTGCCAGAATATCGCCTTTGGTAACCTGATCGCCCAGCTCTTTTAGAGTGTTCACGAACCCACTGGCAGAAGCGCGTATCCAAGTACTGTTGTTGGCCACAAAGGGCATCACTTTTTTTCGCCTGATCTTGCGCTTTAGCATGCCCAGCTTGCTCAATACATTGATAACACCACGAACTCCGGCCCGAATCGATATTTCATCAAAACGTAATGCTTGACCTGCTTCATAAAGTAAAATCTTTGTCTCCCATTCCACTGCGGCTTGACGCAGTGAACCATCCCTCAGGTTGGCATTGAGAAGTACTGGTACACCAAATGCCTCTGCTAATGCTCGGGTTTCTGGATCTGACAAATTCGCTCGAACTTGTGGCAGGTTAGAGCGATGGATGGCGCCAGTATGTAAATCAATGCCATAGTCGCAGTGCTGAACGACCTCCTCCAGAAAAATAGAAGCGACCCTTGCAGCCAATGAGCCTTTTTCAGAGCCCGGAAAACAGCGGTTCAGATCGCGCCTGTCGGGCATGTAGCGGCTCTGGTTGAGCACGCCATAGACATTCACCATTGGCACCAGAATCAAACTCCTTATCTTTAGATTCAGGTATTTTGAGTTAATCAGGCGGCGAATGATCTCTATGCCATTCAGCTCATCGCCATGCACTGCGGCTGAAACGAACAGCGTTGGCCCCGGTTTTTTTGCACGCACGACGTGAATAGGGATAAAAATATCCGTATCGGTGTACAGATTTGCTACCGGTATTTCCAAGCGCCTTGATTGGCCGGGGAGGATGTCCACTCCGGCAATCGTCAACTTATTGTCTTGCATCAGCCTTTCCCCCGGGTGCGGGTGTGATTGGGCTTGGCTTTGGCTTCGATAAACTCATAGATCATACCGGCGACATCCTTGTTGGTTGCTGTTTCTATACCCTCCAGCCCAGGAGAAGAGTTGACTTCCATCACCACCGGCCCGTTCTTGGATTGCAAAATGTCTACGCCACACACACTTAAGCCCATAACTTTGGCGGCATTTACCGCCGTAGTGCGCTCTTCTTTGGTCAGGCGCACCAGCTTTGCTGAGCCTCCGCGATGCAGGTTAGATCGGAATTCCCCCTCCGCTCCTTGCCGCTTCATGGCTGCAGCTACCTTGCCCCCAACAACCAAGCAGCGGATATCGGCGCCTCCGGCCTCCTTGATAAACTCTTGCACCAATATGTTGGCTTTTAGCCCCATAAAGGCTTCGACAATGCTTTCGGCAGCCTTGTTGGTTTCAGCCAGCACCACCCCGATACCTTGGGTACCTTCCAGTAGTTTGATCACAACAGGAGCACCCCCCACATTTCTGATCAAATCCTTAATATTGTCGGGTTTGCTTGCGAATCCAGTTCTGGGCAAGCCCACATCCTTGCGAGACAACAGTTGCAGCGAGCGAAGTTTGTCTCGAGAGCGGCTAATAGCCACAGATTCATTGACACAGAAAGTGCCCATCATCTCGAACTGACGTACAACAGCCGTGCCATAGAACGTGATTGAAGCGCCTATTCGGGGAATGACGGCATCGTAATACGGCAATTCTTCACCGTGATAGCGAACGGTCGGGCGGCTTCGGGTAATGTCCATGTAGCAGTGCAGTGTGTCGATAATGTCTACCTGATGGCCACGAGCCTCTCCGGCTTCTTTCAAGCGGCGAGTGGAATACAACCCTGGGCCCCGGGACAAAATTGCGATTCTCATATGAAGTTCTCCTAGGGCTAAAATGGGCGCATTTAGCCAAATTTTTCAACTTTGATAAATATTACTGGTTGTTGATTTTGTTGCTTAAATCGGCTTATATCCTATAAATACAGAGCCTCAGATCTGGCGGCGATCTTACGTCCTCCCAGAACCCTGGGTAAAACGAGTTATTTTTTTGTTTTTGATAAAATATTTTGATTGAAGTGGTATGAATACAGACCTTTTGCGCACTTTTTTGGAGGTTGCGAAGACCCGTCACTTTGGTCGGGCTGCTGAGAACCTGTTTTTGACCCAATCAGCGGTCAGTTTTCGGATCAAACAACTGGAAGGTGTAGTTGGGGTGAAACTGTTTACCCGCGAGCGCAACAATATACTGCTCACCCCAAGTGGTGAGCGGTTGTTACCTCACGCGGAAAACTTACTAGCGGGCTGGCAGGCCGCGCTACAGGATGTAGGTGTAGCCGACCAGAAGTGCTTGCAAATATCGATTGGAGGGACATCAAATTTGTGGGATACCTTCTTGCAGTCCCTTCTTCCGCAAATGGCTGGGGCATTTCCGGGCCTCTATTTGCGTACCGAGATTAACCCTCAGCGAGAATTGACAAGGGCACTCCTCAGTGGTCGATTAGATATTGCGGTACTTTTCGATCCACCCAAGGTATCGGAGCTGAGAACCAGCCCAATAGGTGAGATGGAACTGATGTTTGTCTCTAGCGAAAATGTCTCCTGTGCGGAGGATATTGAGCGCCTAGGTTATATCTTTGTAGACTGGGGGACAGCGTTTAACTTACAGCATGCCAAGTTCTTTGATCAGGCTATTGCGCCAGTACTGCACACAGGACAGAGCCACATAGCACTAGAGTTCTTGTTAACGCATGGTGGAGCTGCATTCCTGCCCAGCAATCTAATTGAACCTCTGCTTGCAGAGCGCAAGCTGTTTGAAGTGAAGCATGTTCATCGTGCCAGCCGCAGTATTTTTGCAGTCTTTAATGAGGAAAGTGAAAACAATAAGGCCTTTATGCCAGTGGTTGAGTTTTTAACCCAGCGTGCGGCCAAAACGTTATCAGTCTAGGTAAAAAATTTTCGTCAGGCTGAGTTCTTTTCGTTTTACAGCAGGGAGAGTTTCCCCAGTATTTGTTTGCCAGCATATATGGTACGACGGTTAGTTATGACCACAGATTTCAATATTGTGGCCGACATGGCCAAGAGAGCAATCTCGATAGGCATTAATGGCGATAGCTAGACGGCTACGCCAACTGCCTGGCAGTACTGGTCGATCAATGACTGGGTTGCGCGGGCCCTCTCGATAGCCTGGATACGATCAACTTTATTATCTGGGGTTGTTAAGTGGCAGAAGTCTTCGATCATCTGTACCGCCTGCGATCGCTCTATTGGCACTTGCTGGTGCTCGAACTCGTCTGGGGATGCCTCCCCCCGGCGAATCACAAATTCTGGCGTATATTCAGGGTTGTAAAAGACTGCGCTGTCTCTCCAGTCGAGCACAAAGTTATCCAGTTGGATCAGGCCGTTTTCACCCAGAATATCCAGGTCCATTTGCCAAACGCCTGAGTCATAGCCGAAGTCAAAAGTTGAAGTTTGTCCGCTGGCAAATTCAATCAGGCCCGCACCGCTAATAATGGTCCCTGTTTGCGAGTCCCGCTTTATCGCTCCTGAAATTGTCTTTATTGCTCCTGTAGGGCGCATATATTCGACGATTGCACGCATGTTGTACCAGCCGATATCCCCGATTGCGCCAGTGGGTTCTTTTTGTGAATTGAAGCGAATATTGTCGCGGTCCATCATTGGGATAAAAAAGGCGCTGTGAACTCTATTAACTTGGCCCAGATAATTTTTTTGCCGCTGAATAATCTTGGCAGTGCGGGGGTGATGGGTGAAATGTGTGGCATCCATAAATGCCAATCCTTCAGACTGAGCCTTGGCGGCAATTTTGTCGACCGAGGCAGTATTGAGAAAAGGTTTTTCGCAGAGAAGATGCTTATGGTTGGCCAGTGCCGCGAGGCAGATTTCCTCGCGGCTGGTGGTGGGGCTAGCCACGTAAATGGCATCCGAATCTTGCGCTTCTAGCAGGGATTTCCAATCCTCGTAGGTATTGGGAATTTGTTGCTCACGGGCAAACTCCTTGGCTTGCGAATACCGTCTGCTGGCAACGGATGAGAGGCAGGCACTGTTAGCTCGACTGATTGCCTTGCAGGTAAAGTTGGCAATCGCGCCACTGCCGACTATTCCAAAGCGCAGCTTTGGCATTGGATGACTCCTGGTGAGATTTAAAATTGAGAGCGATAGATTGCGCTTCTACCAGAGTCTAGAGCAGGTGATTGATGGGGGCGGTCAGCCGGATATTTAGAGGGGAAACTGACCAGGCTGTATCAAAGTGCGCCTGGCCGGTGGAGAAATTTATAGGCAATTGGTTGGTTTGGGTAAGCCGGCAATTTTACTGGCCACTTTAGCTGGGCTTGGGGGGAAGAGCTGCATCAAGTAAATACTGCGGCCCTTTTCTGCGCCGAGATGCTGGCCAATATATTTCACCAGCGGGCGCATAGCGGGGGAGAGTTCAAACTCGCGGTAGAATTCTTGCAACAGTTCAATAATTTGCCAATGTTCTTCGGTTAGCTTGATGTCCTCAGCACTGGCTAACTGAAGGGCGGCGTCCCGGCTCCAGTCGCTGAGGTTGCGCAGGTAGCCCTCCTTGTCCAAAGGGATTTCCTGGCCATTGATTACTAGGTTGCTCATTTTTTGTTACCGAAACCAGCTGACTATGGGTTGATGCTCGGTACAGAGCTGTACCCAGCGCGCATCATCGATCATTTCCACTCTATCCATGTTTACTGCAAGTTGCTGATGGCCTCGGGCAGTAGCGTCTGCTTCAAGGCAGAAAATTTGGGTACTTGGCACCGTTTCCAGAGCCTCATGCCTCAGCGCATAGACACCATCTTCAATAAGCAGGAGCGAGTCATCCTGAGCAAAAGCACCCAGGCATTCCTTAAGGGCGCTGCTGGTATAAGGGGATTTACTGACAATATGCAAAGTCATATCAGAAACTCAATACGGTGGGGTAGGCGGCGATCAGTGAGCCAGTATCTTTTACGGTTTTAGTTTCTACGCCGGCAACCTGGATCTGTTCCAGGGTGATATTGCGTTCAGCGAGGCTTTTCTCACAAACGAAAAACTGCTCAATGCCAAACATCGGCAGAGCCTGCAAATTGCGTCGTAGGCTTTTCTGGCCGATATCCGCAGGTGATTGCTGGTCCAGCAATTGGAATACCCCATCGCCGAGAAATAGCAGGTCCATGTCCTGTTCCATCGCCGCCGCTGCCAGTACGGCTTCGATACCTTCCCGCGCCAGGGCATTGCCGTAGGGGGCGGTGCGGCATAGGGCCAATGATTTAGTACTCATGCTCAGCCTCCAAAGGTAATCAGGCGATCGGAGTTGGCGACAGCGTCGGTTAGTTGGCCGAGTCCAGCCAGCTCAAAGCCCTCTGCCAAGTTGGCGGCGGGTCTTTCCAGGCGCTTGGCCTCTCTCTGATTCAGCACACCGCGCCGTTGCGCAGCGGCAATACAAACTACCAGGTCCAATTGGTGCTGGTGGCCCAGTGCCTGCCACTCTGAAGTCAGGTCAGTTTCGTCCTGGGGTGGGGCGGCAATGGCATTGCTGTTTTGCACGCCGTCGCAGTAGAAAAACACTCGATAAATTTCGTGGCCTTGCTCTAGAAGGGCTTTGGCAAACCGGAGTGCACTGGATGAAGACTGGGTGCTGTGGGGGGCTGAGTAGATGGCTAGGGAAAACTTCATAGGGGGCCAAATAGTAAAATGCCCCGCGGTGCGGGGCATTGTGACTTGCTCAACAAAGCTGATGCTTAGTCGTCAGAGGATGCGAATCCAAGGATGTGCAGCAGGCTGGTGAACAGGTTGAAGATGTTCAGGTACAGGGAGGCAGTCGCCATCAGGTAGTTGGTCTCGCCACCGTTGATGATGCGGCTGGTGTCGTACAGGATGAAGCCAGACATCAGCAGGGCAACAACGCCGCTCAGGGCTACGCTAAACAGCGGCATGTGGATGCCGAAGAAGCCAGCGATGATAACGCCCAGGAAACATACCAGCACTGCGATCAGGCCAACGGCCAGGAAGCCGCCCATAAAGCTGAAGTCTTTGCGGGTAGTCAGTACGTAGGCAGACAGGGCAAAGAAGATCAGGGCAGTGGTGCCCAGGGCTTGCATAACGATCTGACCGCCGCCAGCCATGCCCAGGTAGTGGTTAAGCAATGGGCCAATGGAGGCACCCAGCAAGCCGGTAAATGCGAATACAACACCAACGCCTGCGGCGGAGTTTGCTGTGCGCGGTAATACGAACCAGATGAGGGCCAGGGCTCCCAGGGAGCAGACCAGGCTCATGCCACGACCCATGCCAATAGACATGGAAATACCGGCGGTAATGGCACTGAAGAGAACGGTCATTGCCAGTAGGGCATAGGTATTGCGCAACACCTTCGCCGATTCCGAGCGATCCAGTGCGCGGGTTTGAGTATAAGCTTGCGGTTGCATTTAGCGACTCCTGCTATTAAGTGATAGAAGAATCATATAGCTCGCAGTGGGGACCTTCAAGTCGGGAAAACCCTTTTAGAGTCCGTCTGCCAGTCTCTATGAATTCACAAAAACCCTATATTTTTAAAGGATTTATTCAAATATTCTCCGCTTATTGTGGGGGCTGTGGGGCATTTTTCAAGTGTTATCGCTCGGGTTGGAGGGTGCGAAGAGTGTGGGGCTCGATAAACCGAGATCGATTACTTTCCACCCTTGATGGGTAGGTCGATATCCACGATCAATGGCAGGTGATCTGAGGCTTGGCGGGTCAGCGATGTCCTGGGCACCCGTACCCGTTTCACATTGAGTCCCGCACTTAGGAACATGTGATCAATACGGACCTTTAGGAAGGTCCCTTTGGGGTTGTGGCGGGGCGCCTGTTCCTGGGCATCCCTGAGATAGCCTCCGAGTCGCTTGCACTCGGCAGAGTTGGGTAGCGCGTTGAAGTCTCCCAGTAGCACTCGCTCTCCGGTGCAGCGGGGATTGCTGAGCCATTCGGGGCCGAGAAGGGCATCCACCTGGCGCAGCCGCTCTGCACGGGATAACCCCAGGTGGGTGTTGATAATCTGGATAGGTTTGCCATTGGCCTCGATTTCCACCCAAACAGCTCCACGCGGTTCGTCTGCGGCGGGGTTAAAAAGCCCCCCTTTGCCGGAGGGAGGGCCGGGCAAAATCCCTTTCTTGATGAGCCGGGCGGGGAGATGGGTGAGGATCGCATCACCGTAGCGCTCCTCTTTCATATTTATGGTGGGCTGGAAGTGCAGGTCCATTGCCAGCAGGCGGGCAAGTCTCTCGGCCTGGTCGAGGCCTCCGGTGCGTTTGCGCATGACATCCAGTTCTTGTAATGCCACCACATCCGGGCGATAGCGGGCAATTACCCGGGCAATTCGCTGTGGGGAGAGCTTGCCATCCAGCCCTCGGCAACTGTGCACGTTGTAGGTCATGATGCGCAAAACAGTTTTTGGCATCCTATGGTTATCTACCTTCATGGGGCGGGCGCCACGGAGGTAGGCGCGGGCTGTGGAGCGCAGATCCTGAGGGCGCCAGTAGCCCCGACTGGGGTCTGGGGGCTGGATATCCTCTGGCATCAGGGCGAAGGCATGGGTCTCATTGGGGCCAGAGCCGCCGTGACTGCCATTTTCCATGGCGAAAGTCATGGGTTGCCGCATACCGGCACACCAGCCGTACATCATAAAGTCGCCAGAGTCCGGGTGCCGGCACAGGCTGGCCATATCCTCTGCGGCTTCAACCGGGTAGGGGTGTTCGTCCCCCATCAATTTGCGGCCGTCTTCAGGAAGCTTGATGGGGCCATCTTTCCACCACCCATGCACTGGTGAGGAAGCGGGGGAGGATGGGTCTTCCAGATAGAGTACTAGGGGCACTTTGGCTTGCTCCACCATCCTTTTGGCGGCATCTGCCCGGCTGGTACCGTTCAGATCAATGTTGTACAGCATCGCGATTGGGCCCAGGGCCGCTATGGCAGTAGGCGTTCTATCGCCCTCTTGCGTGGACTCCTCCTCGATGCTGCTTTTGTCCATCCACTCACTGCCGAACAGGCGAGCTCTTTCGAAGCGGACTTTTTTGGGGATAGTGGTAGATTTGATCTTCGGCGCTGAAGGTAAATTGGATAGAGCTTCCGAGAGGGCATCGCCAAGACTGCGCCCGTTGACCTCTTCATAGGCCACTGTTTGTTCCTGGCCGTGGTCTGAAAAAATCCATACGTCGTAGTGCCGTCGCTCAGAGCCGTGAGCGGCCTTCCAGATTTTGGCTATCGCACTGTCTATCCCCTTCAATACCCAGTGGGCAAAGGCCGATTGCGGCCCGCGCCGGTGGGACTGCTCATCGTAACCGAGCAGGTTGATATATATAATCGGCAGGCCGCGGGTGATATCAACTTTCACCCCCATGGTGCACAGCTCTCTAGTGAGAATGGTGATGCCGACCCTTGTGGGGATAAACATCAATTCCTTAAGTAGGTTTTGGCCGCCGATTATCCCGCGCACGCAATCGACTAGAGATAAAACCAGCTCGATCAAAATTAACGCGGTAGTGCGAACAAGGCTCCAAATATTGGTGACAATCAGAATGGCGATTGCCATGGGGCTGGCTTCGCGCAGGGCCGGGCCCCATCCCTGGTCGGCGGGGCAGAAGTGCGCTTCACCGGTTTTTGTGCCGGCTTTAAATAGGCTGAGATAACAGCTGCCCCCACGCAACAGTGGATCGCGGTGTTGAGTCTTAATTCTTTTTTCGACCAGGGCGGCAACCTCAGGATCGTACATCCGTCCGAGTTTTTGCGTTTCGTGGACGAGGAAGCCAAATGCAGGTACGGCCTGGCGTACTCCATAAAAAAGTTCGGCTTGAACCGCAGGGGTTGTCGATGGGACTCCTGGGTACATATGCTCAAGGCGATAGTGCTCTTTTCTGATTAGCCGCTTCAGAAATGGCATTCGCCCTCGGGCCAGTGCTTTGAGAAGTTCGGGGTAGGCCAGTCCGTCAATCTGGATCAAAATTAGCCCCGGGGCATGGGGGCTATTTGGGTTGGTGGATAGTCCGAGTAAGCGAGTAATCCACTCACTGCGACTGAGTCGGCGGCGCCAGCGTCTGATTGATAGTCCGATACGGCTTAACATAGTTTCTGGACTAACGCTTAGGTGGTTGATTCAAGGCTGCGCCTGCGGCTTCTGTGAAGCCCTCAAAAATCTCCCACTGTATGGTGATTAATTTTCCAGTGCGTATACATCGCGCATAAATAGAGTTATCAAGCGGCCAGTTGTAGTGCACGAGGGGTTGATAGAGATCCAGTGCTCGCTGGGCGCAACTATTCATGGAAAAATCCTGGGCCGTAATTCTGGCTTCCCTAATCATCTGCTGGCGGCGGTCATCAGGCAGGTTGTGGAACCAACGTATCGCGGCGACAAAATCATTGAGCGATTCTTTGGTTACCAGGCAGCCGTTAATACCTTGCTTCAATATATCTCTCGATCCATTGGCTTCCAGGGCGATCACGGGAACTCCAGAGGCCATTGCCTCAGACAGCACTAGACCTTGGGTTTCAGTGGTGGAAGTAAATAGAAAGGTGTCCATTGCGCTGTAAATATCCCGGCGGGCATCACCAATGACTTTCCCTGGCATATGTACACGTTGCATTAATTTTTTGTCGGTAAAAAACTGCTGAAGCTGGTCTTCCAGTGGGCCGCTGCCAGCGAGAAGAAAGTGTGCGAATGGATATTCCTGTAAAAATTTGGCGACGGCCTGACAAAGAAAAACCAGGTTTTTTTCCTTCCCAAAGCGGCCCAAGTGTCCCAACAAGAATGCTGATGCGGGTATTTTCAGTTTTTTCCTGAGCTTACTTCCCTCTCCATGGGCGTATTGCTCTGGGTGTACTCCCGTAGGGACTTCCGCGATTGGAGTTTGTACCCCTCGCTCCCGGAGAAGTCTCACAACACTCAGGCTTGGGGCCAGGACCAGATTAGCTTTATTGGCGAAGCGGGTGGCAACTTCCATTACAAAGCGTTTGAGTGCTTGTGAATCTCCCATCAAGTTGTGGGTGTAGTGTTCGTACAATGTGTGATGGGTAAAAACGAGCGGTAGCTCGCGCTCTCGCGAAAGACGTAGGGCTGTCAGTCCCAGGAGAAAAGGGTGGTGGGCATGAAGGATATCCGGACGGAATTTATCCAGCGCATCATTCAAGACGCCTGAGAATGGCAGTGCCATGGAAAAGTCGGTGCCATTAAAATTCTGGATTGAGTGAATTCTCAGAACATGTTCTTCATCGTCAGACTTTTGCGGGAACTCGGGTGCGATGACCAGTACTTTGTGCCCACGTTTGCGATATTCCTCACTGAACGCGGCGACGGAGTGCGCAACGCCGCCCACGTGAGGCAAGTAGGTGTTGGTGAGCATCACGATATTCACTTGGGGCTCAACTCCACACTCTGTGATTCGTCGGTGATCAGCACTGGCCGGAAGCCGATGGCCTTAATGGCGATAGGTGGGGGCTTACCATGCCAATCGGCAGCCCAAGAGACCGTTGGCGTGGAGCCTGGTTGAATCTCCAGGGTGACCGAGCCAAACCGGGTTGGCGCGGGCCCAAAGCGGATGGGCTGATCTGAGTCAGTACCTTTGAGCCACTCGGGGGGAAGCCCGGAGATGAGAACCAGAGCGTCCTGCTCTTCGCGGACAAAGCAATTGCGTTGCATCGCCACCCACTCAGCCGCTGCCCAGGCGTGCTGTCCATCCCCCATGCATCCGCCGAGAGAATGGGGGTGGATGGCTTCCGGCCATTGCCCTGTTGGCGATGCCAGTTCTGCCACACTGCGCATAAGGTCAATACAACGGGCATCTCCAGCGCGAAGCAGTACCTGGGCAATGTGGAGAGTGAGGTAGGCGTTAATGCCGGAATGGATCATGTCCTGGAAAAACCCGCCGCTCACAAAGCACTTTTCCATCAGGTATTCCGCCAGGTCTACCAACCTCGGGTCCTCTGGTGGGTAGAGTTGCAAGGGATAGCCTGCGGCGATCGACCCTACGGCACCGGCATCCAGGCGCCGGTTTGGTGAGGCTGGCATCGCGGGGCGGCCCAGACGGTCCTGTGCATCCTGCAAGCTTTGATCAATAGTGCTCTGGAAGTCGCTGGCCGCGGTATTGAAGCGATGGGCGTTGTCATCCATACCTTCGCGCGTGCAAATACTGGCGGCACTCTGCAGACCGGCGACGCCCCAGAAGTCGTCCCAGTAGTAGCAGTCGTTGGGCCCCAGGTGTTCTGCACTGAATCCCGCAGGGAGCAGGCCCCCACAGGGGCTGCCATCATTCGGAAGGCGCTTGTTGATAATCCATTTGGCACCCCTGACGACAGGTTCACACCACGGCTGCTTTAAGGGTTTGCCGGTTAATTCACAATAGAGGTTGAAGATCCACAGGGCTTCACCATTGGAGTCCCACTCGCCGTCCTGGGAGTGAAAAAAACCATCCCGCTTTTGCCGGTGGGGAAATTGCTCCAGAGCTCTTTCTGCGCGGTTTGTCAGTCCGGCATAAAGCAGCGATTGAATCATAAATGCCGCGTCCCGAAACCAAAACCGCTTGTAGGTGTAAGGCCCCGGGTAGACATCTTTGGGAGAGTGGAGAATAAGGGTGCGTATTGCCGAGTCGTAGAGAAACTGAAATTTTTCGTCGGGAACAGTCAGGGCGCAGTGACCTTCCAGGACGTGTTCCCAGCACAGGGGAGAGCGCTGTTTACTCTCCTCTGTAACCAGTGGAATAGCAACTTCAACCTTGCGGGATTTTCGGTCTTCGATACGAAACATAGCGGCCGCAGAGGCCATGCCAATATCGCAGAGCCCCTCGCGATTGCTTTCCTTGTCCCGGAGATGGAGGTAGATATCGCCCCGCTTGTAATTGGATGCCAGGTGTTTGTCTACCGGCTGGCTGAACTCTACGGCGGCCTTGTCTTCAATAAGCCAATTGCGCCCGCTATCGCCCAGGCGAACCTTGTGAACAAAGCTGACGCCCTCAGGATTGCAGGGGCGCAAGACCACCATTAGCCAGCCGCCTCCCGGGCATTGGGCATTGAGTTCAAGCACACAGCGGGGATGGCCTTGGAGCAGGCTTGCTGAGGCCCTATTGTGCAACTTCAGACCCCGACGATGGGATTCGGTGACTATCGCAATATCATCTCCCAGCTCCTGGTGCTGGTTGCAGAAGCCGAGGGTGGAAGGCGTTAGCTCTTCACCGCTATCACTGATGACCCAGACATCAATAGACCAGCCATCGTAGTGAGGTGTAAGCAGGCCTCGGGGGTCGACAATCGGCAGTTCTTCGCAGTCGGGTATACCTACAGCGGTCCAATTGCGGTGGCTCAAATTGCAGTGGCTAATGGAAAAAGCCCGAGGGATAAACGACTTGTCATAGGGGTCGAACTGGCGCTGAATCCAGTAGGGCCACACCCAGTCCAGGTTGTGTTGTATGACTTTACTGTTGATCAGTGCTCGAGCGTGAAATACCGCCCCTGCGCGTAGCAGCTCGATGGGTTCACTCACCTCTGAAGGCTCGGCAAAGCGCTGTAAGTGCGCCATCAAAGTGAGTGGATCAAGGAAACCGTGAGCGGTGGCAAAGCGGCGTACGAAGAAGCGCCAGGGTAGCCATTTCATCCAAGGCATCAGAGGTCCTCTTCTTTAATAATTCTTTTCAAAGCTCGGCGAGCCATTCGGGTGAGCCCGATGAGTGCAATGACTGCCAGGGCGAATCCGGCAATATAAAATCCCCATTGAACGGGAGTCCGTTCCTCAACCTTGCCCAGGGAAGTGAGGTCTGCAGCGATGGAGCCGATGTAAACGTTGTGCAATGTAAGGGGGATAATTCCAAGGAAATTTCCGATCACAAAGTCACGCAGTCGAACTGGAGTCAGTCCAAAGAAGTAGTTCGACAACTTGAAGGGAAATAGGGGAACCAGTCGGGTCAACATAATCATTTGCCAGCCCTCGCGACGAATCACTTCGCCAACAGTCGCGGGCTTGATATGAGACATAACCCACCGAGAAGGCTTCTCGCCGAGAAGGTAGCGGGCAATAAGAAATGCGAGGGTTGCCCCAAGTACGGTGCCGGCAATAACCAGTAGAGTTCCTTTTATAACGCCAAATACGAACCCCGCCCCCATGGTAAAAATGACGCCAGGAAGTAAAAAGACGATTGCTGCGGCCACAATTAAGATAAATAGCAAACTTGTCTGCCAGCCCTGCTCATTGAGCCACTGCATCAGCTCAATAATCTGATCATCCAGGTCAAAATAAACCAATAAGCTCAACACCCCAGCCACGGCGATAGTGCAAACCGCGAGAATCAATAGAGGAATAAACTTCACCGCCATAGGGTTTTCCACGGAACCAAAGAAATACGGTTTTGATTGCCGCCATTAACTAGCCTAGCTAAAGGATCGCGACAGGTGATGCTTCTTTATGGCGTCTACACAGTTTCTGTTCGTAAAAATGATGGGAGGGGGCTGCCCGCTCTAAGAGGTGCTGGTGTTTTCGAAAATGAATCTCTAGTCGCCAGTCGGTGGAATATAAACTTACTAAGTTATTAAAAATATGAATATTGTCCAAGGGGATAAATAGGAATCCGCCAGTCTGGGGCCAGCAGTCCGGCCAGTGGCTGTCAACAGATATACTTACTCGATCCTAAATTTATTTGCGCAGTGAGCAGATTTAAATTGTTGCTGGAAATAGAGGTGGCCGTTGTTCGAGTGCGCGCTCGCAATACTGCTGACTGGCGGCGGAGCCTGGAGCTATGCCAGCGAGCCGGTTTTGACCCTGGAAGATGCCGTCGATTTGGCAGTGACAGCTAATTTACGGGTTCAGGCGGCTGCGCTTGAAGTTAATGAGGTTTGGGATGACGTCGAGGCATTAAAAACAAAGCGCTATCCCCGGCTGGAAATGAATGCAGGGATAATCGACAACCTAACACGCCAGAGGTACACCTTTGATCGTGGCGTTTTTGTGCAGAATTCTCCGATAGGCCCTATCCCCCCTAGGGATATAGAGATCACATCAGAGGAAGGTGTGACCAAGACCTTCTCCGTCAGCGCGACTCAACCTATCACACAGTTGTACACCATAGAGCTAGAGATTTGTGAGGGCTACGTTGTCACTGAAATGGCAGAGCAAAAGGTTCGCTTGGTGCAGCAGGATATAGGCTACCTCACCAAGATCCAGTATTTTGAAATTGGCAGAATCCTTGGTGATTTACAGGCCGTAGATGAAGCCATTATCTTCCTTACCTCATTGAGTGAACTTGTAGGGAATTATGTTGCACAACAAGTTGCCCTCGAGTATGAACTTTTGGATGTGCGAGCACGCCTGGCCCAGCGCAGGCTGGAGCGCCAGCGCCTTACCGATGAGATGGCGACAGCGAAGGAGCGTCTCAATGCGTTGATGGCCCGGGATGTTGAGACCCCCTTCAATATTCAGAGCCTTCCAAACCCACATCATTTAGCGTTCGATGTCGAAACCTCTTTAGGGCTTGCCTTTGAGCAGCGTCCAGATCTCGCGGAATCAGAGTTGTCGATTGAGCGGGCTGAATATAGCTACGATGTGAAAAAGTCCGAGTACATCCCCGATATCGATTTGAATATTGAGTACCTAAAGCTCTATGACGTCAGGTTGATACCCGATGCCGAAGCTTTTATTGCCCTGGAAATGCGCTGGGAGTTTTTTGATTGGGGGCGGAAACGGGATGAACTGTCCAGTCGTGCCAATAAAATTCTTGAAGCGGAAAAAAAGTCTGAAGAGGTTCGAAATCGAATAGAAATAGAGGTTCGTGAGAGTTTGCGTCGCTTGCGTACTTCTCAGGAGTCTGTGGGGGTTGCGCGGGAATTACAGGCAGCTTATAGGGAGAAAGTGCGGGTAATGACAAATCGTTACCGCGAGCAAGCTGCCGTCCTGAGTGATGTCCTGGAGGCGGAGAAGCAGCTTTTTCGTGCGAATAGCGACTACAACCGCGCGGTACTGTCTGTATGGGGAACCCTGGCTGAATATGAAAGGTCGGTGGGGGAGGTGTGATAAATGCGCGTTATCAGCCTCTGTATTATCGCTATATTTGTGGTGGTTGGTGGTTGCCACCGCCAACCACCGGAAAGAAAGCCTACGCCGGTGGAAGTTTTTGTTGCCCGCTCGCAAGACGCTGCAGCTGGTTATCCCTACTCTGCAGTCGTCAATCCTTATACGCAAGTTGATGTAGCATTTCGTACAGAGGGCTATGTACGTGTAATACCCTCGCGAAAGGCACTCGGGCAGACTCGTTTGCTGCAAGGAGGGGATTACGTTAAACGCCATGAAGTATTGGCGAAGATTGATGACGAGCAATATAGAGATCGCGTGGTGGAATCCGCTGCAAATGTGAGTAAAGCAGAAGCAGAGAGGCGTAAAGCTGACCTAAATTACAAACGGGCAACTGCGCTTTTTGCCACTGCTAGTATTACCGCGCCTGATTATGATTCAGCCAGGGAAGAGTATGAAATTGCGCAGGCGGCAGTAGTTGGCAGTAAGGCCCATTTGGACAGGGCAGAGGAAGAGTTACGAGATACCGTACTGCGCTCTCCGCTGACTGGAATTATCCTGCAGCGTAACATAGAGGTGGGCACATTGGTTCACTCGCAGTCGGTTGGCTTCGTTGTGGCTGATATTTCCCGCGTTAAGGTTGTATTTTCCGTACCGGACATCGTGTTGAGTTATGCTCCACTGGGCAGTGTGGTGTCATTGCGTACAGAGTCTTTACCAGACCTTACATTCAAGGGCATGATCACTGAAGTTTCGCCCATGGCTGATCCCCGCACCAGAGTTTTCGCAATTACGGTCACTGTTGACAATCCAAAAGCGCAATTACGGGTAGGAATGATTATGTCTTTGGCCCTGGATAAAATACCGATACCTCCAGATAGGGTCGTCATACCGCTCTCATGTTTAGTAGCTCATCCTGGTAAATCTAAAGGATTCGCTGTATTTGTGCTGGAAAGAGACAAGGAATTATTGCGAGCAAAACTAAGAAAAGTGCTCCCGGGGCAAGTGGTTGGCAATGATATTGTCATTATCCAGGGGTTAACTGAGGGCGAGGAGGTTGTATCAACTGGTGCTGCCCAGCTCAGAGATGGGGAAGCTATAATTGTCGTGCCTTGAGGGCTAGGGAATGACAGATCAGGAAGAAAAAAGACAGGCAGAAATTATTGAGGCGGAAAGTCACCACCGTTTCAATACTGCTCGTTTTTTTGTAGACAACCCGAGTATTTCCGCTGCATTGCTGGTCACTATCCTGGTATGGGGGGTAGTTGCTTATCTCTTTATGCCGAAAAGCAAAGATCCAGATATTCCTGTGCGTATTGCTGTAGCAACAACTCATTGGCGTGGACAATCTGCAGTAAGAGTTGAAGAGTTGGTAACTCGAAAAGTTGAAGAGGCGATAGCGCAGAGTGAATATCTCCACGAGCCGGATTCACGGACCTTTGCAATAAAGTCCCTTACATTAAATGGTGTCTCTATAGTACAAGCGCAGTTAGCACCGAAAACCGATGTCACCAAGGCATTTAATGATCTAAATCTGAAGCTGATTGATGCTCAGCAGCAATTACCATCTGGAGCTAGCAAAATTTCTCTGAACTCGGAGTTTGGTGATACTGCAGCTATATTACTCAGTGTTGCTAGTCCCCGTGCAGGGCCAACTGAAATTACATTGCGTGCGGAGGATATTAGGGAAGGTATTTCAGAGGTTCGAGGGCAAGAGTCAAATAGTAAGGGACGGGTGAGTATTGTTGTTGCCCTTCCTTTGTCTTTAGCAGATACGTACTCTGCTACAGGCCTATGGATTTTTGCTAACTGGCTGGAGGCCCAAGGATACGGAACGAATTTTGAAGTATTAAATGGGGCTGGCTACCTTGGGGTGGATTTTTTATCTGATAAAAGTAACAGTGAAATACTAGCGGCTACAAAGCTCTACCTATCCGATAGGCTAAGTGCCCAGCGCTTTTTTCCCGATGCTTGGGACCCTTTCGTAGTTCGTAACCTGGCCAATACTCGTGACAATTTAATGAAAGTGGCAGGTGCGAAATATAGCTATCGTCAACTTGATGATTTCTCTGATCTTATTGCAGCAAATATAAGAGCCATTCCTGAAGTGAAAAGGGTGTTAAGAACTGGCGTACTCACCCAAGAAGTGAAGCTGCTGTATTCGCAGGAGAGGTTGGCCTCCTATGGGCTGCGACCGGATATGATTGCCCCTATTCTAAATTCCCGCAATACAACTATTCCCGGCGGCACCATTATTTCGGATGATTTGGGTATCGCGATTATGCCCAGTGGTGAATTTAATAACCATGAAGAAATTGCCAATGTCCCGGTAGCTTTGAGTGATACAGGAACGCCGGTGTATTTGCGAGGAATTGTCGATATTATTATGGGGTATCAAGCACCACCGCCCCTGTTAAATTACTATGTAAATAAAGATGAAAATGGAGAGTGGCAGCGTAGCCGCAGCATAAATCTCTCTGTGCAGATGTTGGATGGTAAACAAATAGGCGAGCTTGGTCGCAATGTTAGCACAGTCTTGGAAAAGGTTAAGGTTGATTTACCAAAAGACCTTATTATTGAAAGAGTTTCTGATCAGCCGCGTCAAGTGCGAGAGAGTGTAAGCCTCTTTCTAGAAGCTTTGATAGAGGCAATTATTTTAGTGGTGATAATTGCGTTTATCGGGTTTTCAGATTGGAGATCTGCTGTACTGTTAATGATATCTATACCAGTAACACTGACAATGACCTTTGGATTTATGCAACTGCTGGGGATTGATATTCAACAGGTGTCAATTGCTGCGTTAATAATAGCTCTGGGCCTTTTGGTAGATGATCCAGTAGTTGCGAGTGACGCGATTAAACGACAAATGGCATCCGGTAAACCCTCTATTATTGCTGCTTGGTTGGGCCCAACTTTGCTGGCTAAGGCGATTTTCTTTGCGACATTGACAAATATTGTTGCGTATTTGCCGTTTTTATTGCTAACGGGTAACCAGGGGGATTTTCTGCATAGTCTTCCTATTGTGATGGTTTGTGCTTTGGTTGCATCCCGCATTGTTTCCATGACATTTATCCCTTTTCTTGGGAATACGTTATTACGCCCGCCGGACCAAACGGAGCGCAGCTTGGAGGTGCGGCGGAAAGAGGGGCTTACCGGGCACTACTACCGAACAGCAGATTGGGCTATAAGTAACAGAAAGATTGTTATATTAATTGCTTTAGGCATCCTTGTATTGGGTGTTGTTATAAAAAGCCAGTTGAGGAATGCATTCTTTCCCGCTGATGTTCAGTATTTATTTTATGTTGATGTCTGGTTGCAAAATGATGCGAGTATTGATGCAACGGATAATGTAGCAAAGGTCGCAGAGGAAATAATTAGAGAAACTATCGAAGAGTATCAGCGGGAGTATGTAAAAAATAGTGATGGACCCATATTGGAGGGGATTAGCAGCACTTTAGGTGGCGGGGCGCCACGTTTTTGGTACACCTCTAATCCTCAACAAAAGCAATCCAATTATGGGCAGATTATCGTTCGATTAAGTGATAAGTATCTGACACCTATTCTAGTTCCAATTATCCAGGCTGCTCTTTCTGAACGAATCCCTGGAGCGGAGTTAGATGTTCGCCAGCTACAAACAAGTACTGTTGATCACCCTGTTGAGATAAGAGTTTCTGGGCGAGTTGCTGTTGGGTCTTTGGAGGAGGAGAAGGATATAGCACTTCTGCGAGAATATGCTGCAAAAGTTAAAGAAATTATTGAGAAATCTCCTTATGCTCGTGTGGTTCGCGCTGATTGGGCAGGAAAAAGTCTAGTAATGAATATGAATGTGCTAGAAGATCGAGCTGAGATGTCGGGCGTAACCAATGCTGATATCGCTCTGGCATCGTCTTCTGGTTTCACCGGGTCCACGGTGGATACCCTGCGTCAGGGAGACAAGGAAATACCTATTGTTGCCCAGCTTCGATTGGCGGAGCGTGGGCAGTTGGAGGATGTTAATAATTTATATGTGTTTGCATCTGATAGCGATATTCATATCCCTTTGCGACAAGTTGCAACTACGTCCATTCTCTTTTCGACAGAACGAATATATAGGTTGGAAAAATTCCGAACGATTACAGTATATGCATTTCCATATTCCGGGTTCATTTCATCAGATATTATGTCTGGTATTCAAAAAGAGTTAAAAGAACTCTCAAATTCTTTGCCTGCTGGATATCAATTGCAGATATCTGGAGATGCAGCCAGTACTCGTCATGGATTCTTGCAATTACTAATGATCATGGCTGTTTCCTCCAGTGCAATATACCTAGCTTTGGTATTCCAATTTAGTAGTTTGATAAAGCCTCTGGTAGTGTTCGCCACGGTTCCATTAGGTATGGTGGGTGCACTAGTAGCGTTGTTTATATCTGGTCAGCCATTTGGATTTATGGCGTTTTTAGGGATAGTGAGTCTAATAGGCGTCATTGTCAGTCATATTATTGTCCTATTTGATTTTATTGAGATGCGTCATACTGCAGGAGATTCGCTTCGTCAGGCATTACTTGATGCAGGTATTCTTAGACTGCGCCCCATTTTAATCACTATTGCGGCAACTACCTTCGCCTTGATCCCCTTAGCTATTCACGGAGGTCCCCTCTGGCGGCCATTATGTTTTGCGCAAATTGGCGGCCTTATCTTGGCCACTTTTGGAACACTATTTTTGGTGCCGGTCATCTATACAACTATGGTAGAGGACTTAAAATGGATTAAGTGGATTGAGCGTAAGCCAAAGAAAGGGAGCGATCCCAGTGACTTGGTGACTACCTAAGTCATGTTTTCCCTTCCCTGGGGAATGCTGTAGAGATTCGATGACGCCTTCAGGTAGTAATACTATTGGCAAGAAGGAAATGGCTACTTACTGAATATCGGTTGTAAATTACCACTGATATACTCCGAGAATTGTCGCTTAATACAGCGCAGCTGGACAGTGAAAAGACTATGTTTTGATCCTGCAACCTCGACAACTGCTAGGATCAAAATGCGTCTATTAATGAAAATCCTGATACCGGCAAAGGCCGGCAACAAGTCCATTGCTGATGATAGTATGTCTGTGGCGATGAATGATTTTATCGCTTCAGCCAATCCTGAGGCTTCCTACTTCTTTTTGGAGCAAGGAAAGCGTGCAGCAATTTTTATCTTTGAAGAGAACTGTCAAGATCAGCTGATGACCTATAATGAAAAATTTTTTGCGGCCTTTGATGCTGAAATATGGATCACTCCGACCTTAAACCTTAAGGAGTTGCAGTTGAATTTATAGGCATTTTTTATGGTTGCAGTTTCTGACTTGAAAATCTGTCAGAACATCGCAATTTTGCCTGCTTAATTCTGTGGGATATTAGAAGGTAAATATATTATCGATTTTTTTGTGTGTTCTGGTGGAGCTGTCAGCGTATTAAAGGGGTGCTTGTTACGCAGTGCTGAGAAGTAGGGCAGAGGGAGTTTGATGTTCGATGAGAACCCTATTTGAGAACGTATTTGAAGTTATTATTCCCGTATTTATCTGCGTTCTTATTGGATACCTGTTTGCAGCAAGTAAGCAAGAATTAAATTCCAAAATGGTATCCAAATTAATGGCCCATATTGGTTATCCGGCGCTGATATTGGATCATATGCTGGGCCAGCAGATCGTATTGGGTAGATTTCTATGGATGCTGTTGGCCGCCTTCCTGATGTACTCGTTGATGTCAGTGCTAGCCCTTCTATTCTTATCTTTATTTAGGCAAAATATACGTACTTACTTTTCTTGTCTAAGTATGAACAATGTAGGCAACATTGGCCTCGCAGTATGTGCGTTAGCATTTGGACATGCGGGAGTTCTATACGGAATTGCTTTTGTTGTTGTGGGAATGATTTTTTTCTTTGTGGTTGCTCCTGGAGTAACATCGGGTAGCTGGTCGGCCAAGGAAATTATGCTTAGCCCAGCAATTTACAGTGTGGTTTTTTCTATAGTCGCATTGATTTTCAATATAAGTTTACCAAAGCCCGTTATGTCATCTCTTAATATTTTGGGCGGTATGGCAATCCCTCTAATGTTGTTGACCCTCGGACATAGCTTGGCCCAAATTAAGCTGGGTGATACTAAGATTGGATTGGTCTTTGCTATTGGGCACATAATTCTCGGTGGCGCCGTCGCGCTTATTTTGACAAATCTGTTTAACTTTACGGGTGCTATGCGAGGGGTGCTTATTCTGCAATCCCTTATGCCATGCGCTGTTAGTACTTACCTCTGGATATCTATTTATCGCCCCCAAGATACCCCGAAGATATCCGGTATTATTTTCCTCTCAACTATTATGAGCATTTTTATTTTGCCTGTTGTGTTGACTTATTGGGTACAGTAGTTCATAGCTAGTGCCTGAGCTTCAGGCTATTTGGGAGTGATAAGGTGGTTCACTAAACTTCTGTGTGTTGTTCATTTGGCCTTCACAGTACGGAATTCACAGCCGTAGGTAGATTATTTAGGGAGGCTCCAGACTTCAATGCCAACACAGATTTTGACTGGGCGGCCACTCTTGTTGCTGTTGACGTTGCTACTTTTCATGCTGGCTGTGCCACTTCTTGTTATTGCAACTCCCCATCCTCCAGGGCTATTAACCAGCTCCAATGATGATCAATATGCTAATGAGGAGCTATTGGGAGTTACATTTTTTCGAATGCTCCATCTGGATAGTACTATGGATAAGCAGGTGCGCCCGGATAGAAAAATCCAAACACCACCGATCCGCCACTTTGAAGGTGCTACTGCCAAGAACTTTCAGGAAAAGATAGCCCATAAAAAATACCACCAGATTTGTGATCGTCAGTCACCCAAAGGGTTGTCTCTTTGCGAGGAGGCGAACTGGAAGTACAAGCAAGCGAAAGCCTGTTTACAAGCCAGGGAAGCCTGGGAGGCCCGCTGGGGCAGGCCGGATACTCAAGCTCCACATGGGAGAGCCCTGAAGAATGTCCGGGCTCGGCTTAAAAATGCTATTACTGACAAAGAACGCCTTTGTGGTATTGAATAGAGTTCTAATAGCCAGCGATGCTTTGATAGCTTGTCATGTTCGCTATGTAGTTGACGAGATAAAGGTGTGTCGAAAAAGTGGTCCGTGTAAACTAACGTGAATTCTACAGCTGAGAAATAGGCCTCCATTGAAAGGACGTATATTACTAACCGGCGCTAGTGGCTTTGTGGGAACCGCACTCTTGCCGCAGCTCCGCAAAGACGGTTACCAGGTTTTGCCGGTGTATCGCAGCGATGTTGAGGGCGGCTTTCAGATCGGTGACCTGTCAAGCAATACGGATTGGGCTCAGGCGCTTGTTGATATAGATACAGTCATTCACACCGCAGCACGTGTCCATGTAATGACGGAGACCTCCGCTAACCCTCTGGAGGAATTCCGTCGGGTGAATGTTGGAGGCACTATCAAGCTGGCACAGCAGGCGGCTTCATCCGGTGCTAGACGTTTTATTTATCTTAGTTCTATTAAGGTTAACGGGGAGTCAACCGACAACCGCTTACCATTTAATGCGGATGAACAATGTGATCCTACGGATCCCTATGGGATTTCAAAGAAGGAGGCCGAAGACGCACTGCTTGAGCTGGCTGAGTCTACGGAGATGGAAGTTGTTATTATCCGACCACCTCTGGTCTATGGGCCTGGGGTCAAGGCGAACTTCCAAGCGATGATGCGTTGGCTTACCAAGGGGATCCCGCTGCCACTAGGGGCTATTCATAATCGCCGAAGCTTGGTATCTATCGGCAATTTGATCGACCTGATCCGCGTTTGTATTTCTCATCCCAATGCGGCAAACCAGGTATTTCTGGTATCCGATGATATGGATGTATCGGTAACAGATTTGTTGCGTGGTTTATCCCATGCCATGGGATGTGATGCTCGACTATTGCCTCTTCCCCAATTCGCACTCACCAGTGCGCTGAAGCTAATAGGAAAGGGGGCAGTTGCCAAGCGCTTGTGCGGTTCACTACAAGTGGATATCACTAAAACCAAAGAGTTGCTTGACTGGACCCCCCCGGTGGCCTTAGGTGAAGGTCTGGCGGAGACTGCACAGGCATATTGCCAGGCAGGAAGCTCTCAGACCCCACAAAAGAGCACTTAGTCAACATTTATTGCCTACGGAGAGGGGTAGTCACCCCTCGTAATTGGCAACCGCAGCGTAAAAACCAAGCAAGTAGGTTGCTGGAACCTCAATGGTAGAGCTGTGCCCGGATCTTGCTCTCAGTTTAAGTTTGAGTTTATCTCGATTGCGCACCGAAGCCTGTATTTGTTCCTCAGTGAGAGCAATATCCAGAATCTCTTCAAGCATACATTCATTACCACTTACGCATTGAAGGACATTTTTGTTAATAGGGGCCGTCTCTACTGGTTGTCCGCTATTTAACTCCGCAGACTCATAGTGACGCCACGCCTTGCGATAGGTGATATGGATCTGTAGGTGGTACTTCGTTGGCTCGTTAGCAGCGGGTTCAAATGCGCGGAGGTTGTAGTAGTAGAGGTTTAGGTCGGAGCCATCAGTAGTGGCCTGTAATTTCGGCCCTGAGAACTGAGTACCAGAATTTTCCCCACTAGCTTGGATAGATACCGCCTGTCTGATTTCCCCTGCCGTTTTTTCCGAGAGCTGAGTGACTGAACTACAGCCAGCCAATAAAACCGCTACCAGAGTTAGTGTGAATTTAGTCATGGGTCTTCCCTGTTTTCTTTTCACTTCTTTTGGGGCGAAAGTATCGCATAGTTGGGGTGCTGGCTGAAATTTTACGTAAATCTTTATGCTCTAGGAGGGCAGTGGCATCAATTGACAACTTCGGAGGGAGCTTTTTAGTTGAGAATAATAGGGCGTATCAGAGGGTAATTGGCCGTCTATTCAGTATTCTAGATTTTGAAAATAGGAACATCAAAAGGCGGTATCTACCTTGCGATACTTTACGAGATACCGCCTTTGCAGTTGAGCTTGTATTTCACGCTGTGTAGATGGATTTTTTCCCAACAATGATAACCGAATCAGCTGGTACAGTTGTATTTTCAAAAGGAATTTGTTCTTCGTCAAAGTAATAGGACTCTACGGTATCAAAGCCCGCATTTTTCATAAGAGATTTAATTTCTTCCGTAGAGCGTATATGAAATTTAAATTGGGTGAAGGGTATTTTTTTGAGCGATTTATCTGAACGAATCCCGAAAACTGCTCGCCCTCCAGGTGAAAGCCAGCTGCTAATATGACTGAAAAAGCTTAATAAATCGTCGATAAAGTACAGAATATTAACTCCGATAACACCATCAACGCTTCCATCTTTAAGTTGGACTTCCAGGCAATCACCACAAATTACTTCCGCTGCACACTGGCTGTCTCTCAGTGTTTCTCGAAGCTCGCTGGCCATAACTTCTGACATTTCAATACCTAAATAGTGCCCATTAATGCCTAATCCGCTCAATATCGGTAGCGACAGCGATCCATTACCTGGTCCGATTTCGACGATTGACTCATCTTCTTGCGGTGATAGTTTTTGAATAGCTTGATTGGTAATAATCTGATTGAAAGCACTCATTTTGTTGCCCATTTCAATGCCAGCCTTTCCCTCAGGGCATGAAAGCTGGTTTGCGATAGATTCTAGATCAAGGTTTTCCATTAGTAATGTCTTTGTTGTCAATTACAGTTATATTGCTTGGAGTATAACCATGAAGCTGAAATAATGTTTCTTTTTCTTAGTAGGGCTTTAGATTCACAAGTGAGAAGACTGAGGGGCGGAGTATAGCTCTGGCGCTCCAGCTGATAACTGAGAGGTGTCACAGACATGGGGGCACTTTCTTTTCTGTAACACTTTGTGGGGAAGTACTATTTAACAGCTTGGGATGTGGTTTCTACGCTGCTTTTCTCTGTACGTTTATTGATCTGGTAGTGCAGCCTAGATTGCCAATACAAGTGACACACGCCAGCCCGGTAGAGATTCTAGTGAGCTCAACTAATTTAGAATCTCTTTTGGATGCGAGTTTATTCGGAACACTGCATCGTCAATACGGATTTTGGGTATCTTGCCAGTTTTCACACCTTTCGGGAAGAAACGTCTCTGTAGACCATTCGTATTTTCGTTTAATCCATTTTCCCAGGAGTGATAAAGCTCTTCAATATATATTTTATACCCCAGTTTCTGTGCAATTGATTGCCCGACTTACTGTCTTCTTACTCTTGTTGGACACCCGACGAGTGAGCAACAACTTAGAGACTTGTTCAACTAAAGTCACAAGACGGCCATCTTGGCCGTAAACCGTATAGCCCTTCTAGTGGCCGAGCTCGGTGTTTCCATCAACAATCGTAGGCCGTTCTTCAATATCAATACGCTCCGGAATGAGCTTTGCTCCTGCCTCAGAACCTGTACGCTTTCGGTAGACTTTGCCTTTTCGTGGAAGTCGCGGTCTCCAGCGAAGCTGAGCTATCCAGCGACAAATAGTAGAATAACCGACCGTTTTATTACATTTCTCAAGCTTCATCCGACCAGCAACTTGTTCGGGGCTAGCGTTTTTTAGCTGATAGTCAATTTGCACCTTCATGGCGAACAAATTTGGTGTACTTACGAGCCCCATATCGTCTCTGCAACACCTGGCGATGAGCGCTTTCAGCACAAAAAGGGTGAAAGCGATTAAGTTCTAATGAGATAGTTTTGTTGGAGCGATTGAGATGTAGTGCAACGCCTCGAGCCGAATAGCTCTGTCCATTGAGGACTTCGATCTGCTATCGTTCATTCAAGGTCAGTTGGTTGGTATAGATTCTCATGAGGTTCCTGGCTTGTTTGTGTGGAAGCTAACCAGCCTACAGCCAGCTGGCCTCCTTCACTATCGCCACTTGTGTCAGTTATTGCGGGGATCTAGGCAGAATCTTGCCTGAAACATTACTCAGAAAAGAATGTTGATTATAGTGGATTTTGGTGGGCGCTTAAGAGTCGTTATTAAGTTATCAGGAGTAAATATAGGTCACAAATAGGTCGAGATATATATTTAAATGTAGAAACAAGTTTTGGTCATAAAGAGCCTTTTCGGATGTGGCGTATATGCGAGTTTTTGCCGAGGAATGTAGGGTTGATATTGCGCGAAATAGAGAGCTATTCGGGCTGCTTTATTCAAATAAAGGGTTGCCAAATATATTGTCTGACAAGGTTTGTCGGGAGTTCTATAACTATGTACGAGAGTCGGATGAAGATTTAAGAACACTGGGTTATGTCGATAGAAAAGATGCAGATAAAATTATTGCAGAGGGACGAGGGTGCTTTTGTCGGCATGACCATTTTATTGATGATTGGAAACAGAAATCCCTAGCCCATCAAACCTACAAAACTAATGTCAAAAGGGCTAAGCGGCACATGATAGACATAACTACCCTCTCTCCAAGCTTCAGCATTGCTGCTTAAAGAAAATAGCAGGTAATGAATAAATGACAGGGCCGTAATTACATAGTGAAAATTAGGGAGGGTGTTAGAGTGGATGGATTATTTGGAATTGTGGAATATCTTTAATGCCCGCTTGATATGCGGTTCGCTTTGATTGTGCATGAAGTGATGCTCGAGGAACAGCGCGGCGAGATTGACATCACTTTATCCCACAGTTACCTGGGATTCACGGCGGTTGACATGGTGCTATTTCAGGAGGGTGCTGCCGTATTGATAAAGTGAATATTGATCGAGTCGAGCAAAAATATGAACTGATTCACGACCGCAAAAGCGTCTACCAAAGCCAGCCTTTAGGGGGGCATGGCCGTACCGGATCAGGTTACCTTGATTGCGAACTCAACCTATACCGATTTTATTAATGCGCCAATACTATCCAGCGGCGACGATACCTATCTGGGTTATTACATCACCATCGCAGGCAGTAATAGCGCATGGAGCGACGCCACTACCCCGGCCTCTGGGCAATAGGTTACCTGCTTCATGTACGCCTGGGTACCGAAGCAACCCAGCGCTCATCGGGTATGGGCTTTGTCCTGTTGGATCGTAGCACGTTGAGCTATATCCCCACCGAGCGCTACAACGCAAACCAGACACTAACCTTCCACGCCACCAGTAGCGGCAGCTGTGTAATGACCACTACCAGCGCCAGCCATATTGAGTTGGCACCCACCAGCCCGATTTGCGGAATCTCATGAGAGCCACAGAATCCGTCGGTCACTGAAGTTGCTACGTAAAGAAGGCTTTGAAATTGGGCGCTATAGAGTTTGCAAGCTAATGAAAAACTTGGTTTGGCAGTAAAACATAAGAAGCAATTTACTCTAACCACAAATTTCAACTTACAGTTGCTGAGGATTTTCTGAATAGGGGTTTCTCATCGAGTACTAAAAATCAAGTTTGGACTACGGATATCACATATATCTGGACTTTGTAGGGCTGACTATACCTCGCGGTAGTAATTGATCTTTATTCATGCCGGATTGTTAGTTGGTGCTAAGATCGTTAGATAATGACGGCCCAGGTAAGTCATGCACTGAAACAGATATGAGGGCCTATATTGCTTATTGCAATCCACGCAGAATGCATACAACACAGGGGGACATAGCCCCATCGAATTTGAAAGACGTGCTTGAGAAAGCGTCCGGTTATAGTTGACCGCAGCATCTGACCGCACTCAAAAGAAAATGCTTTTGATAATGCTGAACCTAATCCATTGTTGGTTGGCTTATTTCTGAAAGCTACTATAACTGATTTTTCCAGAGCCTTTCAGATGTGTATGTAATACTTTCACGTTTAGACCTTCGCTTATTGGTGCATTGTACTAGCAAGAATGGCACTAAAGTATAAAGTTATCGTTCATAAAGTTCTTCTTGCTAACTATTTTTACTCTTTTTGAGAAGGAGTCTTTTGTTTCGATCGATCGAGAGTGACTGTTTAAGAGATATCGTGTAAGCACCTGTAACTCCCTAGTTAACATAATTCTAGTATAATAAAATCGAACGGTGGATGCTGTTATATATGGCTACAACGACAGTCCCACGTTATTCATTTTCGGGTTAATTGTGCTGTAAGTATTTGGGTGCTCATAAAATAAGATCAATATATCTAATATCAGTAGAAAGTATAATTTAGACAATTTAATGGAAATGTGCTGGATTTACAGTGTTAAGTGCTGCTGTGTTAGTGTTTTTACTGCTATCTGTGTTGGGCTGGCTAATGTTTGTTGAAAATATGTGGTTAGCCAGCAACCCATTTAATCCGAAAAACATTTACTAAAACATAACCTTTTGACTTTGCAGTTTGCTAAGAGAAAACACTGGTTTCCGATATTTGAAAAAACTTGCCAATAATTTGAACCTCAAAAATTACTGTTTCCGTGAACTGGCATCTTTACAAGTAATTACTTTGTAAGTAGTTTCAAGGGCCTGCCTTACTTGTTGGTTTAAATTTTAGGGCCTGATAATTCAGGTGGCATTGACATTAGAAGAATATCGAGAATTATGGTCATTTACTATTGAAATGGGGGAGGGTATAGAGAACAGTCTATTTTAAAGTGTTTTTAGGTGTTTATCATTAAAAAGTGATCGGTAGTTAGGATGCTACATTGGTCACATGGATATAGCAAAAAGGAAAATCCAATGCTAAAAGATGTAACTTATAAAAAAGCTTTAAAAAGTATTATAGGATTAGTATTTGTGTCAGCAAGTTGGCAAGCGCAGGCCATCAGTTGTCCTCAGTTAGAGGATGTTTCATTGCCTCCAAAATGTAGCTCTGAAGAGCTAGGAACTTGTAATGTTGCGGTACAAAATATAATCCCAGCTGCAGCCTGTGCAATCTTCGAAGTGTCTCCGGCTGCAAATGATGCGACGTTGGTACTCCGTTTTACAACGCTTATCACTAACTCCTGGTTTGATGCAACAGCACCTTATCATCCGACAGCAAAGGGCGTTTACTCAGATATTAGTCGAATGACAGAGCCGACAGATAATACTGAGTTAAATATTGCATTGACCTATGCTTCCCACAAAGTACTAAGTGGTTTATTTCCCCATTTGGTATCTGAATGGGATGACATGCTAATTGAGCTAGGGCTAGATCCTGAAAATATTTCAGAAGATACGACGACACCAATTGGTATAGGAAATTATGCTGGTAGAAAAGTTCTGGAAGGACGTGTCAATGATGGGATGAATCAGTTAGGTAATGAAGGTAACCAGCTTTATCATCGCTTGCCTTATGCTGATTATACTGACTTTAAACCTGCTAATTCTGCCTACAAGCTGCGTTTTCCATCAAAATGGCAGCCGGCAGTTTTAATGGAGCGACCAGGCGTATTTCGTGTTCAGCAGTTCGTAACTCCTCAAATTGCATTGACTACGCCCTACAGCTACGAATCTCCTGATGAGTTTAGTTCACCGATACCAATTAAATCCAAAATTTGGAACTACCCCAGTTACGTAGCGCAAGTAAATGATGTATTGGCTACATCAGCGAATTTAACTGATGAGCAGAAGATGAAAGCTGAGCTATTTGATATGAAGATATTCAGCTTAGGCTTCGCTGCCGTTTTTGCATCTGAATCTCAAGGTTTATCCCTGATGGATTTCATACACTATGATTTCCTGACTAATATGGCAGCTTTTGATACTGCTATTGCTATCTGGAAAGAAAAGCGTCGCCATAATTCAGTAAGACCTTTTTCTGCTGTTCGGTATATTTATAAGGATGAACCTGTAACGGCTTGGGGTGGTGCTGGAAAGGGAACTGTGGATGATTTGCCCGCCAGCCAGTGGACTAGCTATCTGCCTGTAGCTGATCATCCCGAGTATCCCTCCGCATCAGCTAGCTTTTGTGCTGCGCATGCCGAGACAAGCCGCTTGTTTTTACCTCAAGGCGATACTTTGGGATATTCTGTAACTGCGCTGTCTGGCAGCTCTCAGATTGAACCTGGTGTAACACCACAAACTGACTTGAATCTATATTTCCCCACCTGGACTTCATTTGAAGAGGACTGTGGTAACAGTCGTGTATGGGGAGGTGTACACTTTGAGCCTTCAGTACCTGCAGGGCAGGCGATAGGTCATCAAGTGGCACATCGTGCTTTTCAGTTTTACCTCTCAAAATTAGAAGGTAACTAAGAGAGATGACGTGGGGCAGAAGAATCACTAATTGATAAGCTCTAATCCAATTAGTATCTTCTGCCTCATTTATAAGTTAGATGTTTCTATTCTGGGACCTCTGTTCATCAATGTTTAAAATGTGAGCTAAGTTGTCATTAGATAATCTTTTATCTCGATACTTGGGAAATCTAGAGTGGCTTCCGGTCACAAGAAATGTGAACCTAAGAACCCGATAATAAGTTCACTCAAGTGACTGAAAAGGCCATATAGATAATGCAGCCTATTGTACCATAAGTTAAGAAGTGAAATACTTGACAATCATTTTTGACAGAGGAGTCTGAATCTCAGTAGGGGACAATATCCCGTTGAAGTATTTCTGCAGTTTTTAGATGTTTTACAGGGCTTAACTTTAATTAAAATATAATTCGGTCCTGTTTCTCTTATACTAATTACTTTACTTATAATAATTGGATTGTTATTGCCTGCAGTATGGCAGGTATTGTTAGGATAATTGTGATGAAGCGAATCCCTGAACCCTTCCGTATAAAAATGGTTGAGCCGATCAAGATGACAACCTATAAAGATAGGGAGGTTGCACTCAATAAGGCTGGATTAAATCCGTTTTTACTGCGCAGTGATGATGTCTATATTGACCTATTGACAGATTCAGGCACTGGTGCAATGAGTGATAATCAATGGGCGGGTTTGATGCTTGGTGATGAGTCCTATGCCGGTAGCCGAAACTACTACAATTTGTGCAATGCAGTAGAGCATTTTTTCGGGTATAAATTGGTTGTTCCTACACATCAGGGGCGTGGAGCAGAACAAATTTTGTTTCCTGCTCTGATTGAGCGTATGCGTCAAGTGCGTGGAGGGACGGAGCCTGTATTTATTTCAAATTATCACTTTGATACTACTGCAGGGCATATAGAGTTAAATGGCGGAAAAGCAATTAATGTGGTAGATAAACGTGCTTTTGATACCACGACAGCATACGACTGGAAAGGTAACTTTGATTTACAACGCCTGGTTTCCACTATTGAGGAGCACGGAAGCCACAATGTCTGTGCGATTATAACTACTGTGACCTGTAACAGTTCTGGTGGTCAGCCTGTGTCCATGAAAAATATGCAGGCAGTTTATGAAATTGCTACTAAGTATGATATCCCAGTGGTAATTGATTCGGCTCGATATTGTGAGAATGCTTACTTTATAAAGCAAAGGGAAGAGGGGTATCAAGAAAAATCGATTTTAGAAATTATTCGCGAGATGTATCAATATGGGGACATGATGACAATGTCCGCAAAAAAAGACCCTATGGTAAATATTGGTGGCCTTTGTTGTATTAGAAACAATGAGGAACTTTTTCAAGCCGTACAAACCCGCTGCGTCCCTATGGAGGGTTTTGTGACCTACGGAGGGATGGCTGGTCGCGATATGGAAGCGCTGGCCCGGGGGCTCTATGAGGCTGCCGATGAGAGCTATTTGAACTACCGAATTGGCCAAGTGGCCTATCTGGGAGAGCGATTGAGATCTGCTGGAGTACCCATTCAATATCCCACAGGTGGGCATGCGGTTTTTGTAGATGCATCGAAGATTCTTCCCCATATTCCATCAGAGCAGTTTCCGGCACAGGTGTTAACCAATGCGCTGTATCTAGAAGCGGGAATCAGGGCTGTGGAAATTGGCTCTTTACTTCTTGGGCGGGACCCGGATACCGGTGAACAAAAGAAAGCAGATCTAGAATTGATGCGGCTTACTATTCCGCGTCGTGTCTATACAAATGATCATATGGACTATGTTGCAGATGCTATTATAGAGCTGAGTTCACGAGCTAGGGAATTGCGGGGTTTAACTTTTGAATATGAACCTCAGGTTCTTAGGCATTTCACCGCTAGATTTAGATTGATTTAAGTTATTAGATCATCAATGTGGCCTAATAACTTAGCTAAAGAAGGTAGCTTGCCATGCTTAGATTTTTCATAGATACCTTTGTGGTATTAGATAGCCTGAGAAGTGCCTGTTTTTCGACGATATAATAGACAGTTCACTAGAGGGGAATTTTTATTTTTAGAGATAGACTAAAAAACTTAATTGCGGACTTTACATACTGCTTGTAACTTTTTGTAAAAAAAGTGGACACTTAAAGAAGAAAGTGTCCACCAACAATCATTAGAAGTTTTCCTGTCGCCTCACTTGATGCCAGCTATCACCAAAATCATTAGACTCGTAGAAGTCTCCGCTAGCACCATCACAGGATACCAATAGACGGTCAGCAACTTGCGGAACTAACGAGGTGCAATAGTTTGTGGGTGGTTCGCTATCTGTGATCCCCCAGCTCCTTCCTCCATCAGAGGTTTTCAGAAGTTTGATTTCAACTTCTTGATTTCTATGAGAAGCCCGATTTCCGGTAAAGCTGGCAATAGCAATGGCATCATTAGGACTTGAAAACCTGGGTGCAGACTGCAATGTAAACTCTCTTACACGGCAATAACTTTTTGATGATTTGTTCTCGGGACAGTTTTCTAAATAGGTGACAATTTCGTTTTGAATGCCATTTTCATCAATCCTATAGTAGGTTGGTTTTCCGGTTAAAGACCAAATTCCAGCTTCTTCGATTCCCAGTTTAACTGCACCTACATCAACGATATTGCTTATATTGAATTCATCAATTGATTTCTCAATTATCCAGTTTTCAGGGTTGTATATAAAGCTCTCGCTACTAGTAGGTGTAAATACAACGCTTCCATAGATAGATTGCTTGCGGATCGTTATGTAATGCAGTCCATTTAATTTAAAAATGGTGGTGCTGTATATATATTGCGTATTCTTAGACTTGGCCTGCCGGTTAACTGCTCTAGGCTCATCGATGTACTCCCATCCTTTGCCAGAGCTAGAGGAGTATCGATTCAATAGCTCCCACTGCACACCTGTATTAACTATAGTTCCTTTTAAAATGTTTACTTCAAAATCACGAGAAACCACCAGTTCGATCTCACCCGTATCTAAGAGGGCGAGATGCTCAATGTGAGAGTCATGCTCTAAAGATATATCGAGCCAATTCCCATTTGCAGGACGCCAAAATAGAGTGCCTTCACTACCGCCAACAACTAGGTCACCATGGTGGTTTTGGGAAAATGCATTGAGCTCATGGTTTGTATCAACAGCCTCTAGCTCCCACTCTCCTGCGGCTGTGCGCTTTAGGAATACCCCAATTTTCCCGAGAAAGTAAATGGAATTATCTGAAGAAATATGTTGTATTTTGTAAGTTAAAGGATTTTGTGCAACGGATATATAGGCTGACTCACGTTCCTCATCTTTCTCATCAATGTGCCAGCTATTAATTAATGCTGAATCATAATCTAGAAACTGAAAATGCTTGGTAAGCACTTCGCCTTTTACCAGGTCTGGTGCTCTCACTAGTAGATCAAGATATTTATCTCCTTGTGGATTGGGGTAGTAGATTAGGGTTCCAAGATCTGTTATCTCCCCTTGGATAACAGAGAATGTTCCAAGCTTCTCATCGGCACCTACAAAGCGGCTGTACCATCCATTGCCATTAGAGTGAAAGGCACGGATACTGCTGAGCGAGTAATTTCCTGCTTTCACTGCTGAGGCGAAAACAGTCGTGCCATCTAGTTTAGGCCTTGCAGCTAATAAACGTTTTGGCTTGATTGATTCAGCCTCATTTAGGTTTTCAGGGTTGATAGTGAGCTGATTGAAAGGTAGGGAGCTGCCAGAGGCATTGATGATCCGGGCTACGACAATCCCTTCTTGTTCGCCAATCTGAGTATCTTTTTGTAGTGCTGGTAACATAGTTACTTGACCTGTGCAACCTTGTAAAATTGCCGTGCAGCTCAATAAAAAAATTATGTAAATTCTCATGTATCTAAAAGATGTCGTCCCGAGCATAAAACTCTCCATAATGTAGCCATAGCATAGCGATTGTATTGCGACTGGCTCTAAGATAATATTTGTAAGTGTATCATTTCTTTTTAAAATCAAAAATATGGAATTGCTATTTTGATGCTAAATGCGATGTGCAATAAAACGGCGAGAAGTGGATTTAATCTGTTTTCCATGTCCTTTATGAGTGTATTTTGTGCAACATATTTTTTTGTTGGCGTAGCAAATGCTAAAACATTGTCGTTAGTTCCTTATGAGAACCCTCCAGAGTTAAGAAGTAGACAAGGTTACGTCTTAGTAAAGTTGAATGTCGGGGGCACAGCGCCCTCTATTGAGTTTGGTAAATTATTTACCAGTGGAAATAAATACCTAGGTGAGAGGCAAAAGGCTAGAGTTCGAAAAGGTAGTCAATATAATGTTAGCCTTAAAGGTAAACCTGAAGGGTTTTATTTGATGGTCGTTCCTCCTGGTCTTTATCAAATTACGCAGATAAAAGCACCATACTATAACCTTCCTTATAAGTTCGATACGGCGAATAGACGTACGTGGCGCTTTCGTGTTGAAGAAGGAAGGACTAGCTATATTGGCAATCTGTTTATAGGTAAACAGAGAAAGTCAAACACAATAGAGGTTTATTTAAAAAATCGTATCGCATCAGAAATAAATGAAATACAAGAGTCTATGGGTTCTTTGTTCGAATTGTATCCCCTGGCATCTGGTGCGGGAGTGCAAGATGAATTCTTGCAAAGTTGGTTAAGTCCTTTGGAGATAAACCAATGATTGTTTTTTTTCGAGGGACTTTATTGGTTTTGTTATGCATTCTGGTGAAAATTGGTCCAGTAGTAGCAATGCCAGCAGAAAGCTACTTTAAAACGATTGATACTATAACAGCACAAGTCAGTCCAGATGGAAGATTGGTTGCGTCCATTAAGCAGAGTGATACTAGTCAAAAGTTAGATATTTGGAGTCGTGAAGGTGGATCTAGTCATACCCTGATTGATCTCGAAACATTGACCTCCAGGGATGCATCAATTCAATTTATCCGTTGGGTTGGCCCAAAGTATCTTGTTGCCCAGTTTAAGGAAGTCAAGAAGGGTGTTAAGAATTTACTAGATACCAAGCCAGCATATCGACTATTAGTGCTTGATGTCTCAGGCTCCGAAGGCCAGCTTCCAGAAATATTTGAGGTAAAAACGCCGGGTTGGTTGGTCCATGCGTTGCCAAACAGGCCGGGCCATTTTCTGTATGCAAAAAGTGGGATTTACTCCAAGGTATACAGTATTGACGTATCTAAGCTTAACCGATTTAAACAGAAAGCAAGTAAACTTTTACGAAAAGATGGAGGCCAGTTTACAGTTCAGAATGAAGTGGCTTCGGTTGAAGGGTATGCGATACGCTGGTTTTTTGATCCATCAGGCCAGCCAAAGTCCGTTTTGTTTTTCAATGACAGCAAGCTTCATCTGAGTAAAGTTGTTGATGGAAACTCTACCGCCCCAATAAAGAGTTGGTCTGAAGAAGAGTTGGAAGAGGAGCCTGCCCCCGGAGCAGAGCATGGAGTCCTTATTCCGGTGTCTATAAGTCCAGAGCTTGGAACTTACTTTTGTTTAGATACTAATTCGGAGAAAGATCGGGTAGTTTACCGCTGCAATTTCACTAGTGGAGAACAGAGCATAGCTTATCGATCTGATAGCTACGATATTATCGATCTGGTAATAGAGCAATCGACAGGGGAGTTGATTGGTGTAAAAGTCGTTCATAATGGACGGTTAGAATATCAATATATTGATGAGGATAGACAAGAAAAAAATGGCATGGCGAGTCTACTAAAAACAACAGTAGGAAGAAGCCTCGATAGTACTATAGAACTTTACTATAGTGAGAGCCACGGCCAGCCAGGACGTTATTTCATTAGCAGGAAAAACCAGAAAATTGACCAGCTAGTGGCCTCAAAATTTCCACATTTAAATGATCAGCTTGAGAGTCGCCAATACCACGAGCAGGTTAAAGTGGAGGGATTGGATATTCCCTATATATTGACCATGCCAAAAGGTAACGGGCCATTCCCTCTTATAGTTATGCCACATGGTGGTCCTCTTGGCGTTTTTGACCATCAGTATTTTGACTACTATACACAGTTCTTTGTGGCGAATAATTATGCCGTTTTAAGGGTGAATTATCGAGGATCGAGTGGTTATTCAACTGAGCTGGAGGAAGCGGGTGTTCACCAGTGGGGTAACTTAATGCTTGAAGATATATTTCAAGCAACAAAGGTGGTAAGTGACCGAAGCGATATTTTGTCTTCGGAAATTTGTTCTGTTGGAATGAGTTATGGTGGATATGCTGCACTAATGATGGCTATCAAACACCAGCAATTGTTCCGCTGTGCAGTCAGTGTGGCCGGTGTCACAGATGTTAACCTCTACCTGAACTCACCCTATGCAACTGAGGCTCAAAGTAAGTGGATGCAGGAGAATGTTGGAGATACTGTTAAAGACTATGGCAAACTGAAGGACATTTCACCGGTATATCTGGCACAAAACCTTCAAAGGCCTGTATTTATTATTCATGGTGAGAAGGATGAAACTGTTGATGTTGAACATATGTACCGCATGAATATGATGTTAAGTAAGTTTGATAAGGACTATGAGTGGAAACTATATCCAGATATGGCTCATGGCCCTACTGATAGTGAGCACCATAGAGCTATTTTTGGGTCGATCATCAGTTTCCTTAAAAAGAACATGTAGGTTTCTGGGATTATGGAGGCTCGGAGTAATTTCATAGCAGTATTTGTGGGATTACTTAGAGCCATCTATTACCCAATTAGAGAGCTAGCTGAGACTTTAATACTCTCCTTTAAGATGGAAAGAAAACTGCGAGATACTGGGATAAGTGTATCTGTTCCGGAAAGTCGGACAAAATGGCGTCGTGACTGTAACTTTAATTCAAGAATTCTATGGCTGTTAATGATGTAGCTTCGATGTAATCGGTAAAAAGTTTCCTTAGGTAGCTGCTCACTGAAACTGTCAAGTGTCATATCTGAAATAATGGTATTTGTATTGTGGGATTTAACTCCTGTCTCGGTAAGGTGGATGCGACGATAACGACCGATACTGTCGATATAGTTAATTTGGTCATATTCAAATATCTTCATTTGATTGTAATCACTCAAAACCAATCGGTTTCCGCTTGTCGAAGACGTCTGTTGCCCTAAGGCATACATCTCTTGCCGTAATATCTTGCGAATGCTTTTCTTTATTAATTCTGGATGAGCAGGCTTTGTCAAATAGTCGATTGCATTTGTGTCGAACGCACGCAGGGCATAGTGCTGATAGGCTGTTAGAAAGACAAGTTGATAGTTTATATGTTGAGTTGCATTGGCCACATCAAAGCCATTCACCTCTGGCATTTCAATATCAAGGAAAACGATATCAGGGCTTTTGGTTATGATCTGCTTTATTGCTAACTTTCCATCAGTTACTTGCGCCACAACTTTCAATTTATCGAAGGTGTTGATTACTTCTATTAGATTGGATCTTGCTGCAGGTTCATCATCGACAATAATTACTTTTTTAGTATTCATTTTCGCCATTTTCAACCTACGGGGTTATGGATGAATTTACTTGTGGGAAGCGAATTTTCAAACTTGCTCCTTCACCGCTTGAATTTAACTTGAGGGCGTGGTTGTCACTGAAGTTGACTCTTAATGTTTGAGTTAGAATACGTAATCCTTCACCATAGGTAATGTTCTTGTCATCAAAGCATGCCCCTGTATCCTGAACTTCCACTTCTATGTAGCTATTATTTAGTTCGACATTTACACTCACATGACCACTTTTAGCGTAGGGTGCAATACCGTACTTTATGGCATTTTCCACAGCTGGCATTAGTAGTAATGACGGTATATTCATTCCATTCAAATTTTGTGGGCAGTCAATATCAAAGGTGAATCGATCCTCAAAGCGCTTTTGCTGCAGCAAGAGGTATAACTCGATTAATCTTAGTTCTTCCTCAATAGTTATCCATTGGATTTTGGTTAAGTTGATTGTGTCGCGCAATAAATCGGAAAGGCTGTAAATGAGCTCTTTAGCTTTTGATGGGTGCTGAATGACTTCTGATGCAATCAAATTTAGGGTGTTAAATAGAAAGTGAGGATTAGATTGCATTTTAAGTATTTGTAGCTCTGCCTGTTGTGCATGAAGCTGCGAGCGATAGAAGAAACTTTGCTGTTGAAATATATATATGGCAAAAATATAAACTGTGGATTCAAGTAGTATTATCGCCAATGGTAATATTTTAATATCAGGTACTTTAAAAGTTAATGGGGGTTCTACGATCGGTGCAATGCTTATAAATAGAGAAATGACTACAATTGGTCTAAGTAAGTAGGTGTGTTTTTCTTTTAATAATCGTAGAGGGCTGTTGGGAAGATTTTCAATAAAAATGAAAAGAAGGTGACAAAAAATAAATGTTCCCCATATTTTAGCTGTAGCCAACAGGAAGAGGTGGGGGGTTAGTGACTCAAGTGAATAAAGTGTAGCAGAGACGATAAAGATATTCACCCATGGCCAAATTAGAAGAAATATCCATGCTTGGATCTTATTTATTTTGCGAAATTCAAACAAGGTTCCTTGCCTATATTGCATTCAATATCGATTTTTATATATCAGAATATCAACAGTGAATGATATAGGTAATCTCATATGAAAGAAACTTGCCATTTGCTCCATTGAGCTTGAAATATGCACCGTTCATACAAAACATTCTCGATTGCAAGCAAATTTTTAAGTATCTAAGTATAAGTTTATGTATCACAGGTTCTTAAATTGGCGGAAGTTAGTCATGTGCTTTTTTTCGAGTTTTCCCTGTTTAATTAATGATAAAACTTCTAACAGTTCTGGTCGTGCGGAGATTTTCACCATCCGTACAATTCTGTCATAGGTGGATGCTCTGATGGTGATATGAATATCCTCTTCAGTTAAAGGAATTTTAATTTAATGTAAAAGGAAGGTTTGTATTATGAATTATTCTTTTGTCTCTATATCTAAAACTCCCCAATATATCTCTCTATTCCGGTGTCTGTTCGGTATCTGCTTTTTGGGTTCCCTATTGGTTGCTTGCGACTCGGATGACTCTGAAGATGTCTCAGGGACTGAGACTCCCTTAGTTACAGGTCCTAATAGTGACGCTTGTAAATTTTCTGAAAGTGAAATACACGCAACCGCTACGGGTTTGGAATATATTGTTACTCCCGATGCCTGTTTTGACTCCCTTTCCGGATATGAGTTTGAGCCAAGTTACGTAGAAATTGACGGCTTAAATATGCATTACGTGGATGTTGGGCCTGATAATGGCGAAGTTATACTGTTACTACATGGCCAACCCAGCTGGTCCTATTTATACCGAAAAATGATCCCGATCCTTGCTGATGCCGGTTACCGAGTGATTGCACCAGATAATATTGGAATGGGAAGGTCAGACAAGCCGATCGACGTCACAGTTCATCAATATGAACAACATGTTGCTTGGACTAAGGCGTTTATTGATAAGTTAAATTTAACTGATATTAATCTATTTGTACAAGATTGGGGAAGTGTTATTGGTCTTCGTATTGCAGGTGATATGCCACAAGTTATCGGAAGGCTAGTTGTCGCGAATGGTGACCTTCCGGTGATTCCATTGGGGGGAAATCCTTATATATACCCGACTTTTGAGATTGATGAATCACTGGGTGATGCAGAAACATTCTTTACGTCAAAATCGACTGATAGGGTGGAAGGATTCCAACAATGGATTAACTATGCCTCTAGTGTACCGGAATTAATTGCTGGAGATGTGGTACAAACATTGACTATTAACCTGCTAAGTGATGAGCAAGTAATTGCGTATAACGCCCCCTACCCAAATATTGAGTATAAAGCGGCAATACGAGCATTTCCTGCGATGATGGTAGGTATTGAAATGCAGAATTTTTCTGCCTGGAAAACACTTGGAGCTTTTCACAACCCTTTTATGTTTAATGCCGGTGAGTATGATATCAACTTGGGGAGTATTGAAACGCAACAGAAGTGGGTGGAGCATGTACCAGGTTCGGATGATGGTGATCATAGGCAGCTTTGCTGCAGGCCACTTTATTCAAGACGATGTAGGCGAGGAATTGGCCATACATTTTTTAGACTTCTTGCGAAATACTACGGTTGAGGAACCATTGCAAGCTGGTGGCCCACTCTTTAATTTTCGCTATTGTGAGATATTACTTTCTTATCTAGACGGGGCTGAGGAGTCAACAGAGATTTGGGGTACCCCGGGTGTTAATTTTTGTCCCCAAAATCAGTGGGATGCTATCAACTTCAGTGATATAGAAATTGAGTATGGTGCGCTTTTTGCAATCCCTAATGGGCCGCGTTTTTTTGTGGTGGATGAAATTTTAGGTGGCGATATTGTCTCACCTAGTCCGGATGATGAACATCGTTTTTTCGGTGACTTAGAAATGCGCTTATTGACTACCATGAATTATAGTTCTGATCTCGGAGAGAGTGTTTCCTATATTCCTGGACAGGTACTAAGGAATAATACTTGGTTGTTTTATGAAGGCCGTCGTGTTTATGAGCTAACTGATATCAATGGGCAGGTGTATATTATGCAATCATTTAGTCGTATTGAGGTCTCTGATCTTCAGTTTGACGATTTAAAAGACCTGGGAAGTCGCCTCAATCTGCCAGAAGGCTGGACATTTAGAAGTCGCATTCTAAGTGAGCCATTAGAAGTCTCCGCCATCGATGGTATTGCTGAGGTGGTACAAGACGACTTAGGTAATAGCTACCAGTTAGTGCCGTAATATAAATGAAGTAACATTCATCGGTGTTATAAGGAATTACTGTTCTTTAAGAAGCCCATTTTTATTAAAGTGGGCTTCTTATGCATCGCCATACCCTTCAAGTGCATAGGTTAATGGAGGCTTAGGTGGTCTCTATGTCAAGTTGCTAGCGCTTGTTACTTGTGACTCTGCCAATTAAACGAGTTCCACGCTCTATCCCTGGGATTTATCTATAAATATCCTCGCTTCGCCGATATTCCGCATTTGAGGTGTTGAAACTCATTTTGTTACAGTGCCTACTATAAAACAGGAAATTGAAGTTTTCTTTATAGAAACCTTTTTATTGAGTTTTATGTTGCGGTCTTATAAGAATGATTAATGTAAAAAGAGCGGGTTTAGGTGTATTGGTAGTTTCATCGGTCCTAATGGGGTGCTCAGTTACTGATAACCAAACTGATGTGGCCGGTAGGGAAGCTATTGACAACTCGGCGCTACTCTATGATCTAGCGGATCAATATGCTGAAGCTTATTTAGAAAACTTCCAGCCGTACGCTTACTTCTCAGATATGGAGCTGGACAGGCACAACCTTTTTTTAAGTAACTCCCCCAGTAACACTGCTTCTCTAGCTGCATCTGAGGACAGAATACTCAATAAATTGGCAGAGATAGATCTTAATGGTCTAAAAAGTGATCAAGAGAAGGTATTCTACTTCAAACTTAAGGAGCGATTAGAGTCCAATGTTGGCCTAAGGGTGTGTAAGACTGAACTCTGGTCTGTTGATCATATGTTTGGCCCTCATATCATTCTTGGCTTTTTGACCGAGGTACAGCCGGTTGAAACAGCCCAAGAAAAGGCAGATGCGATTGAACGTTGGCTTGACGTGGCTCGTTATTATGAGCAAGAAATAGCCAATCTCCGCCGGGGATTAGAGCAAGGTTACTCCGCACCTCAGAGTGTGGTTAAGCGAGTCATTCAGCAAGTTGGTGGCTTGACCCAAGTAGCTATTGATGAACACCCCTTCTTGGGGTTAGCGAAGAAAGCTGGGGACCCTGAGTTTGAAGCTGCATTCAAGCAAGTGCTTTCAGATCACGTTATCCCTTCAATGGAAAATTACAAGAATTTTCTAGAATCTGCCTATTTACCTGAAGCCAGAGCCGAGCTTGGCATCCATGCGATTCCTAATGGCCGTGAATGTTATATGGCTCAGTATCGTTCTTATACGACATTGCAGAGAACACCTGAAGAAGTTTTTGAACTTGGTTTAAGCACTGTAAACGCTAATAAGAGTGAAGTGATTCGTTTAGGTAAGGAACTTTACCAGGTCGATTCCTATTCTGAGTCGGTGGCAAATGCCAGTGAGGATAAAACTCAGAAATTTAATAGCGCTGATGAAATGCATAAGTTTTATGAGCGCCTGGTAGATAAGTCTAGAGATTTAACTGTTGACTTCTTCCATGAAATGCCTTTGATCGAAATGGAAGTAAAAGCTATCCCTGAGCATGAACAGGGCTCAGGTCGCAGTGCACACTATATTCCGGGCACCAAGGAGCGCAAGGCGAGATTTGGATATGATCCGACAACTTACAAGGATGAGTCTTACGCTTCTGCAGAGAAGGTTACTATCCACGAAGGGTACCCGGGCCATCATATGCAAATTGCTCTCGTACAAGAGCAAGAAAAGTTTCACAAAATAGAAGATGCTTTGTCTAACTCTGCATTTGCTGAAGGTTGGGGTAGGTACTCTGAACATCTAGCGGAAGAAGCGGGAATGTATCAGTATGGGTCAACCAAGATCCTAAGGAGAGCATGGCCTGCGCGAGGTATGGTAGCGGACACCGCAATGCATGTACTCGGTTGGAGTGATGAAAAGGTTGCGGAGTTTTTGCAGGATTCTGGCGCTTCATTTGCAAAAGGCCCGAGGACTCTGATGGACCGAATGGCGGTTATGCCTGCGCAGCTTACCTCTTATGATTCTGGTGCCCTCGAGATTTTCGCCTTGCGAGAACTGATGCAAAATGAACTTGGTGAAGACTTCGATATTAAGGACTTCCATGAAATCATTCTGAGAAATGGCAATGTTCCTATGGCCGTACTAAGTGAGCAGGTAAGGGATTTCATTCAGGATAAGAAGCAAGGGTAGCTGCGTTTAAGTCTGATCTCGGGCTCGTGTTATTGCGAGCCTGAGCTACACAGTTGGGTGCCAATTAATTTTTGACTAAGTGTCAGCGCTATATAAGTTGGGTTCCCGAATTGGGCTATGTTTAATTTTTTTACTATAGTGGTTTTTTCCTTCCCAGTTACGATTTTAATCAGTCACCTAAAGTTATCTGATCTGATTAAGTACCAATTTGAGAGGTACCATGAAAAATGGCTTAGGGATGGAAGTCCGATGGCTTTGTTTTTCAAGCCGAGGGGCTCTTCCTCTTATGCCTTTCATGCTGTATGTAACAGGTTGGCTCGAGGGGAGAGGCCGGATTGGATCTTTGGTGATCCTTATGCAGAAATACTCTTTGGGAAAGTGAATTTTTGGGATGAATTTTCTAAATATCACACAATTCTCTTCGCTATCTCTATATTTTTATTCCTCTGGTAGTTGTTAAGATGGTTATAAAGTGGGTAGTTAATTGTTCTCTTAAGAAGTTGCTGCTGCCTGAGTCAAAGTAACTACCCCAAATAAAGCTTCGTAATTATTAATATGATGTTTTTAGGGGGCCTTACACTTACTAAATCCCCATTTGCCTGGACGCCAGATCCCGCATAATTTCTTCAGATCCGCCACCAATCGCATTCACCCGCACTTCACGATATATACGCTCAACACGGCAGCCGCGCATATAGCCTGCGCCGCCCAACACCTGCATAGCCTCCCGAGCGCAGAACTCAAGGGTTTCTGTGGCTTGGACTTTGAGTAGTGCGATATCCGCTACTTTGAGCTGATGTTGTTGCTCTGCCCAGGCACAGAGGTCCAGATAGGCTTGGGTGGCATTGATACGTTGAAGCATCTGGGCAAATTTGTGTCGAATCACCTGGTGATTGGCGAGAGGCTTTCCGAAAGTCTGGCGCTCCTGGGCCCACTCAATGGCGTCCTGCAAACAGACCCGGCTGAACTCTACACAAGAGGCGGCAATGCCCAGGCGCTCGCGATTGAAGTTGTGCACTATGGGTAAGAAACCTTGGTTCTCACCGCCAATTAGATTGCTCGCGGGGACGCGCACCTGCTCAAAAAAGATACTGGCCGTATCAGAGCACCACCAGCCCTGCTTTTTATCGAGTAGCTGCCGGCTAACGCCTTCGGCATTCGCAGGGATTAAGAGCAGGGAGATACCGCCGAAGCCTTCCTCGCCAGTGCGCACGGCAGTAGTAAACCAGTTAGCGCGCATACCGCCGGTGATATAGGTCTTTTCGCCGGTAACGATATAGTCATCCCCATCACGCTCTGCGCGGCACTGGAGATTGGCTACATCGGAGCCGGCGCCTGGTTCGGTAATTGCCAAGGAAATATGCTTTTCGCCACGTAATACCGAGGGAATAACCTGATCTTTTAGGGCCTCACTGCCATAGTGCAGTAATGGGGGCAGGGCAATGCCGTGGACCATCAGACTGGCGTAGAGGCCACCAGCGCCGGGGCGGGCTAACTCCTCTGCGGCAACAATCATATGGAAGACATCGGTTTCGATGCCGCCGTAGTTTTCCGGATAACTCATCTGCAGAAGTCCAACTTCTGCGGCTTTTTTCCAAAGCTCGGCGGGTAGTTGGCCGTCTTCGTCCCATTGAGTAATGTAGGGAGTAATCTCGCGGTCGACAAAGCGGCGCAACTGGGTGCGCCATTCTTGATGGCCTTCGTCACAGAAGGGGCTTGCCATACGGGAGGCATCAATATCGTACATGCTGATCTCCTTTAGGAAGTAGCGTCGCTGGGGATTTTGGCGGTTTCCGTGGGAGCGGCTTCGATCTGAACTAACAGCTGGCCACCGCGTACCTGGTCTCCTTCACGGGCGCCCAGTTTAATTACGGTACCGTCGCGGTCTGCGCGCAGGGCGTGCTCCATTTTCATGGCTTCCATTAAGGCAATAGTGTCTCCCCGCTGAACGCTTTGATTGGGCTCAACCAATACCTGCACCAGGCAACCGTCCATAGGAGCCGTGATGCGGCCACTGCCTTCGTTAAGGCTCGATTTGGCTGGGGCGTGGGTGATATCGACAAAATGAAATTGCCTACCGTCTAACAGGAGATGCAGATTGCTTTGGTTGGCTAGGAACAATCTCTTTTGGCTAACGCCATCCAGCAGGAGTTCAGCACTGTAAAGTCCACTTTCTTTGTGTGATTTCTCAAAATGGACCCACTGAATCAGGAACTGCTGTTCGCCTACCAAGATTTGATAAGAATTATCTACTAACGCCAGCAGCTCACAGTTTAGGGTTTGTCCTGAAATTTCCAGTCGGTAGTTGATCGGCACGCTGTTGTCGCCACTGCGCCAGTCACTGCGGCCGCTACGCCGATCTTGAGGGTTGGCTTGGTGCAAGTGATTCAGTAATGCGGCTTGGGCTGCAATTACTGCTGGAACTGGTTCTGCGGATGTCAGTGTACTGTTTTGGTCGAGAAAACTGGTATCGGCATCGCCAGCGATAAACTGTGATTCGGCCAGGATCTTCTGCAGGAAATGGATATTGTTTTTAGGACCGATAAATTCCAGCTGGCTTAGGGATTGGGTTAGCTTGCGCCGAGCTTCTTCTCGATCCTGCCCCCAGGCAATTAATTTGCCGAGCATGGGGTCGTAAAATGGCGTAATTTCGCAACCATTTTTCAAAGCGTGGTCGATACGGATTCCTTGCCCCTTTGGCGCTACCCAGTGGAGTACTTTTCCGGCCTGGGGCAGGAATTGTTGTTCCGGGTCTTCGGCATACAGGCGGACTTCAATGGCGTGCCCCTGCTGGGTGACTCTCTGCTGGGAAACGCACAGGGCTTCGCCGCGTGCTACTGCCAGTTGCCAAGCTACCAAGTCAAAACCGGTTACCATTTCTGTTACCGGGTGCTCCACTTGCAACCGGGTGTTCATTTCCAGGAAATAGAACTCGCCGTTGGGGCAGAGTAGAAACTCTACGGTGCCCGCGCCTAAATAACCGCAGGCTCGCGCGGCGTCGACAGCGGCTTGCCCCATTCTTTCTCGCAGCTGGGTGTCGACCGCTGGGGAAGGGCACTCTTCGACCACTTTTTGATGGCGTCGTTGTACGGAGCAATCCCGCTCCCCTAGGTGAATACAGTTGCCATGACGATCCGCAAAAACCTGGATTTCGATATGGCGAGCGTTGACCAGTGCCTTTTCCAGAATTAGCTCGTCGCTGCCGAATGCACTCATGGATTCACTGCGGGCGGCGCGCAACTGGGAGGCCAGCTCGTTGCTTTCGTGAGCCAGGCGCATGCCGCGTCCACCACCGCCTGCGGCGGCTTTGATCATTAACGGGAATCCAATGCGCCTCGCCTCGGTGATCAGGGTGTCGTCGTCCTGGGCACCCTGGAAGCCGGGAATACAGGGTACGCCGGCAGCGGCAACAAACTCCTTGGCTTTGCGTTTGTTGCCCATCAATTCTATGACTTCGGCATTCGGGCCAACAAAACTCAGTCCATTCTCTTCGCAAGCGCTGGCAAATTCCGCATTCTCAGCGAGAAAGCCGTAGCCAGGGTGGACGGCAGTGGCTCCGGATTTTTTAGCTGCGGCGAGAATTTTTTGGATATCCAGATAGGACTCCGCCGAAGTCTGCCCGCCAATGGCTACGGCGATATCGGCAGTCTGTGCGTGAAGTGCATCGCAGTCCGCATCGCTGTAGACGGCGACTGTGCGATAGCCTTCCGCCCGAGCAGTTCGCATAATTCGCAGTGCGATCTCGCCTCGATTGGCGATTAACAGGGTCTCTGTTGTCGACATCAGTGCTGCCACTCCGGTGATCGTTTTTCCAGAAATGCACGGGCGCCTTCGCGCCCTTCATGGCCTTGAATTGCACGGGAAAACTGCTGTGCAGCGCCGTCGAGCAGTTGGCCGAGGGCAGTCTCATCGCTTACCTGTGCAGCATCCAGCAAGATCTGTTTGGTCGTTGCCAGGGCGCCGGGAGCGCAGGCATTGATCGCGCCCAGGTGTTCCTGCAGCGCGCCTTCGAGGGCTTCGGAATTATCGAGCAACTGGTGGATTAACCCAATTTCCAAGGCCTGCTGTGCATTGACTTTTGCTCCGCTGAGGGCCAGGCGCCGGGACTGGGAGAGGCCGACCCGTGCCACGACAAAGGGAGCAATTTGTGCAGGCGGTAAACCCAGGCGGGTTTCCGGAAGGGCAAAGCGGCAACTGCGATCGGCGATGGCAATATCGGCACTGCAAGCGAGCCCGAAACCACCGCCCATTACGGCACCTTCCAGTACGGCAATGACTATTAAAGGGGTGCGATTAAATCGTTCCATCAGTTCACCGAAACGACGGTTTAGGTGAAAAAATACATCACTATTTCCATCGCTCGCGCCCTGCTGAGCATTGAGCATATCGGCAATATCGCCACCGGCGCAGAAGTTGTGTTCTGCACCCCGCAGTACCAACGCTCGCACCTGCGGATCTTCTTCCGCTTCTGCGAGTTTTTGCAGAAGCTCATCTACCATTTGCAAACTGATGGCGTTGCGCTGTTGCGGGCGATTTAGCGTGAGATGACGGGCGATGCCGATGGTTTCATCAATAATTGTCTCCATGGCCTGACCTCACGCGGTGGGTTTGCGTTTGCTGGGCAGTATGCCCATCAGCTTACAGATAATGCCGAGCATTACTTCATCTGCACCGCCGCCGATAGCGGTGAGACGGCTATCCCGGTAAGCGCGGTTGATTACAGTCTCCTCGATATAGCCCATGCCACCCCAGAACTGAAGGCACTGATCGGGAATAGAGCGGGACAGGCGACCAGCCTTGAGCTTGGCCATTGAAGCAAGGGTGGTGACATCTTCACCTGCCACATAAGCTTCCACCGCGCGCCAGGTTAGAGATCGCAGGCACTCCACTTCGGTCTGCATTTCTGCGAGGGCAAAGTGGATAGTTTGATTGTCGATCAATGGTGCTTTAAAGGCATGGCGTTCGCGCACATAGTCGATGGTGCTGGTTACACAGTGCTCCAGGCCTTTTAAGTTCAGCGCGGCGCCGGCGAGGCGTTCTTCCTGGAACTGAAGCATCTGCAATAGGAATCCAGCACCTTCATCGCCGATACGGAAATGTTTGGGCACCCGTACATTGTCAAAAAAGATGGGAGCGGTTTCCGATGAGCGCATGCCTAATTTGTCGAGTTTTTCGCCGATGCGTACACCAGGCGTTTTCGCCGGAATAATGACCAGGGATTTGTTGCTATGGGCTTTGCCCTCACTGGTATTGACCAGGGTGCAGAAAAAATCGGCGCAGGGGGCGTTGGTGATCCACATCTTGCTGCCGTTAATCACATAGTCGTCGCCATCGCTCTTGGCGGTGGTCTTAATCGAAGCAACATCGGAACCGGCGCCGGGTTCGGAAACGGCAATTGCACCGATCATCTCGCCACTCACAGCGGGAATCAGGAACTGCTCTTTCAAATCCTGGCTGCCAAAATTAGCCAGAGCCGGGGTGCACATGGAGGTTTGCACTGAAATTGACAGGGGTACACCGCCACAGTGAGCGCTGCCCAGCTCTTCCAGGAAAACGGTTTCGTAACTGAAGTCGAGACCCAGGCCACCGAAGTCCGTGGACTTGCTGATGCCCAGCAGGCCCAGGCTGGCCAGTTGTTGGAAAATTTCGTGGATAGGAAAGCGGCCGGCCTTTTCCCATTCCGCCACATTGGGATTGATTTCCTGCTGTACAAAGTTTTGTACAGTGCGCTGCAGTTCCCGGTGTTGATCGCTAAATATCATTATTGTTTTCCCTGCCTTGAAGTGTGAACCCGGTGATTGTGTTAATGGGCAACCGCACTTCCTTGTTACCCCGGTTTTTCGTTAGAACCTAGCTACGCCAAAGGTATTTTTATTGAGTTTTCTCTGCTCGGCCTCATTGCAAATTTCTAGCAACATGCCTAAAAGTTTGCGTGTATCGCGGGGATCGATAATGCCGTCATCCCAGAGGCGTGCACTGCAGGCGAGAGCATCGGAATTGCCATGCATAAATGCGCTGGTGTCATTTTCCAATTTGTCCAATACCGTCTCATCCACATTGCCACTGCGTTGCATTTTTTGTTGTGTGACGATGCGCATTACCTTGCCGGCCTGGGCTGCACCCATAACTGCGGTGCGGGAATTGGGCCAGGCAAAAATAAAGCGGGGATCGAATCCGCGACCGCACATGGCGTAGTTGCCGGCCCCGTAGGAACCGCCCACGACAATACTGAGTTTTGGTACGCTGGCATTGGCCACGGCCTGAATCATTTTGGCCCCGTGCTTGATGATGCCGTTGCGCTCCACCTCGGTACCCACCATAAAGCCGGTGGTGTTATGTAAAAACAGCAGTGGCGTGCCACTCTGTCCGCACAACTGAATAAACTGCGCGGCCTTGTTGGCCCCCTTGGGGGTGATCGGGCCGTTATTCCCAATAATTCCCACAGGGAAGCCTTCGATACGAATATGGCCACATACGGTTTGTCGATCGAATTCCGGCTTGAAATCCAGCATGGCAGAGCCGTCGGCGACACGAGCGAGAATTTCGCGCACGTCGTAGGGCTTTTTACTGTCTGCTGGAATCAGGCCGAGCAGGTCGTCGATAGGATGCAATGGGTCTCGGTAGTCTTTTTGTACTGAGCTTTTAATGGGTGAGGGTAGGGTGGCAATAATTTCCCTTGCTATGCGGATACCATCGGCGTCGTTCTCAGCTAAGTAATCGCCACTGCCGGATTCGGTACAGTGCATTTCCGCTCCACCGAGGCTTTCCGCATCGGCAATTTCACCGGTGGCTGCTTTCAGTAGCGGCGGCCCAGCCAGATACATGCCGGTTTGCCCGCGCACCATGACCACATAATCTGACAGGCCTGGCTGGTAAGCACCGCCGGCAGTAGCGCCGCCATGTACCACAGTTACTTGCGGAATACCGGCAGCGGACATTCGCGCCTGGTTAGCAAACCCCCGCCCGCCGGGAGCGAAAGTGTCGCTGGCATACATCAAGTTGGCACCACCACTTTGTGCCAGGGCGACAATCGGCAAATGATTCTCCAGAGCGATCCTCTGCATTCGCAGGGCTTTATCCATCCCGGCTGGTGAGATGGTGCCACCTTTTACGGCATAGTTATCCACCCGAACCATGCAACGGTGTCCGCTGACCTGGCCAATGCCGCAAATGGCTCCGCCACCCGCACCGGTACCATCCTGGTCGTCAAAAAGTTTATAGCCAGCAAGGGAGCACAACTCAACAAAAGGTGCGCCGGGGTCGAGCAATAAATTAAGGCGCTCCCTTGGCAGCAGCCAGCCCCTGTCACGATAGCGCGCAGCCTTACTTTTCTCTGCCTGTACCGGACGTTGCTCAGCTTCACGAAAATGGTTGATCTGTTCCAGCATGGCAGCTTGGTTGTCATTGAACTCTGCCGAGCGGTTGTCGAGCTGGGAATCAATCGGCTGCATTAGAGCTTGCCCTCCGCTTCCAATTCTTCCACTACCTGCGGCCGGCGTTTGCGATGGAATCCGTTGAAGCGCTTAGAGTTACGGGCCGCCTGTGGCTGCCAAAGGGGAGAGTGATGTTTGAGACTCGAGCCACCATCGATACGCAGCGTTTGTCCGGTGATATAGCTGGCGGCATCGGAAAGCAGGAAGCACACGGCCCCACTAATTTCCGCTTCCTCTCCCAATCGATAGAGGGGAATACTGTCTCGGAAGCCCGGTAATAGCTCGCGCAGGAATTTGGGGTCGTAAGTATCAAAGCCGCTGGAGAGAATATAGCCTGGCGCTACAGCATTAACTCGAACCCCAAAAGGTGCCCACTCTAATGCGGAGGTTTCGGTAATATTTTCCATGCCTGCTCGAGCGGCACCGGAATGGCCCATCATTGGCATACCGCCGGCGTTATCTGCGGTGATATTTACGATACTGCCGCCGTGCTGTTTCATAGATTGAACAAAAACTTCTCGGGACATTAAAAAGCCACCGAGCAGGTTACTGCGTACAACAGCATCGAACCCTTTTGTGTTGATCTGCTCAAGGGGTGAGGGGAACTGGCCACCGGCATTGTTCACTAATCCGTGAATTTGGCCCCGGGCCTGGACTATTTGCCCCACTGTCTCCTGCACCCCTTCTTCATCGCGGATGTCCAGGCTGAATAAGCTGCACTCGCCAGCATCGTTGTGGATCTCGCCGGCAACCCTTTCCAGCTTGTCCAGTTTGCGCCCGATCAATACTACATGGGCGCCGAGGCTGGCCAGTTCGTGGGCAATGCAGCGTCCAATACCGCTTCCGCCACCGGTGACGATATAGGTTTGCTCGCTAAAGCTGCCGGAGCGCAGCTGGCTTTGATAGCGCATGAAAGTTTCCTTTTTTACGGCCTTACGGCTTATTCAGTTTTTATTGTTCTTGTCGGCGCTTGCGCCTGCGTGTGGGAAAACGCAGAATAGCTTAACGCTACCAAGCAAGCGCTTGGTATTCAATACTTGGCGCCTATTTGATTAAAAATTCTCAGGGCCGTTAAGATGTTTGACTCAAATTGATCAATACGGGGAGTGGTTCGTGATTGAAAGTGGGCAGGATTTAGTGAGAGTTCCCGAAGAGTTATCGCCGCAGCAGCTGGTAGGTGCTTTGGTGGCAGAGGGAGTGCTAACAGATCCTGAATCTGCCCGTGGACGTTTGCTGAATGCTGCAGCGCGGTTGTTTGAGCAAAAAGGGTTTGCCCGGACAACAGTGCGGGATCTCGCTGCTGAAGTGGGTATTTTGTCTGGCAGTATTTTTCATCATTTCTCCAGTAAGGAGCAGATTCTCTGTGAAGTAATGCGGGAGGTGACGATATTTGCCGGTGCGCGAATGCGAACCGCGGCGGAACAGAGTCGAACACCGCAAGAGAGGCTTCAGGCCTGTATTCAGTGTGAATTAGAGGCTATTCATGGGTTGGCAGTACCGGGTTTTTCTATCCTGGTAGTGGAATGGAGAAGCCTATCCGAAGAAAGTCAGCAGGAGGTTTTGCGCCTAAGGGAGGAGTATGAGCAGATATGGCTGGACGCTATTGAGGCCGCCGAATGTCCCGGTGGTGATCCCGCACTGGTAAGGCGTTTGCTGGTCGGTGCCTTGAGTCACACATACAGTTGGTATAAGCCGAGAGATAAGGGGTTGTCTATTCCAGATCTGGCGGCGCGTGTTCTAGCGATATTCACTCCCTGATTTCTTTCTAAATTGGCAAAGCGTGCCAGAAAAACTGTGAACTTTGCCTTCTTTCCTGCCATTTTTGTTTTTGAACTGGCTTGGTGAGAACTGGTGCGCAACTGATTTTCTCTGAATCTTTTACTCTCCGCGCAAGATGTAATAAATGTGACAATTTGCGTCACTTGGTGACAGGAGAGGGAGATGGCGGGCCAGGATTTGTACCAGGTGGTTTCCACGGGAAGGACGCTTCACGCCAAAGAACCGGGTCCGGTTATCCGGGATGTGGCGAAGTTGTTCTCTATCTCGGAGCCCCAGGCGCGCAGGCTGCTACTAAAAGGCTGGGTAATTAAAGATCGGTTGGTTTCTGACCAGGCGCTGGAGTTTCGCACCAGTCTGCAGAAAATTGGCCTGCGAGTGGAGGTTTGTCCGGCGGGACGATTTGATAACCGCGAGCTGATTGCAAAGATAAAAGTCGCCCAGCGGCGCAAGGCCCAGGTCAATGCTGCATCGGTGGATGCGCCGGATAAGTCGCGCGCTGGTACTGACCCTTTTGTTCCTGTTAGCCAGAAAACTCTCGAAGCAAACGAGCCCCAGAAAGTCGTTTCATCCACTCCTGCCGCAGGCAATCCAGTAATAAAGCCGGAAGGCTCCCAGGATTCGGTTGAGTGGTATTTATCTGATGCAGGCCGATTACAGGCTGACAGTGTCACGAGTCAGGGCAAGGCAGTTTGGGGAGTGGTCAAAGCAGTAATCGTGCCTTCAATATTCTGGTTGGTACTGTTCGCTTGTGTTTTCTCCAGTGGATATGCCCTATGGCAAATCCCTATGGCTGTTTGGCAGGGAGAACTTACTTGGGTGGGGGTGTCGCTGAGTATTTTAACCGTACTTCTCGCCCTGCTTGTTGGTCTGCTGTTTGTCTGGCCATTTTTCTGCTTATCCTCCCGTTTGCGAGAATCATCGGAGCCCCGTCAGCTGTTGCCCTCTGAAGGTAAGGAGGCCTTGAAGTTAATTAATTCATTGGTCGATAAGTTAGGGCTGCCAAAGATCAGCCAGGTCTTTGTAAGTGCAGACTCCCATATTCTTTCCCTGCCGGGATTTCTCCAGGTTTTTAGGCAGAATTTACCACTTACGGTAGGGCTTGCCAGCGTCGCCTCATTGAACGGAAAGGAGGTCCTGGCACTCGTGGGCCGGGGGCTCGCCTTTTATCGCGGCCGTTTGCTCGGCGCACTTGGTTGGTTGACTTACGGCACCGTGCAGCGATTGGAACTGATGCAGTGGGCTTTTGAAAATGAGCGCAGTGTTGTTAGCCCGGATAATGCTCCGGGAGCATTGGCCGCGCCATTTCACCGTATGCTAGTGACAGGTGGATATATTTTGCTCCCTATCTTGCAGCGCCTGGAGGCACTGCATTGCCGCTTAACCGCAGGCAGTGCCGTAATGCTACAGGAGAGGGCTGACGGTGTTGCGGCGCAGATAATGGGTAGTGATGCGTTGGCAGACTTCGCTAGGAAGTGGCATCGGTTAGTGCACGCAGATCTTTTAGTGACAGAAATTAATCGCGAAGCCCAGGCGCTGGGACGCAGTTGTGCAAATATTCCCGATGCCGTCCGTTGGATGCAGGAGAATCTGGATGTTGATACCTGCGATGTAGTTGAGGCTGCTATGACGCAGGCCAGGGACCCCTGGGATATTCAGCAGGCGATCGACAGTGAATGTGTAACGGTGTTGATTGAGCGGGAATTTGTGGGGCAGGTTAGATCTGCGATACCCCTGCAATCCATGTTTGTGGACTTTGCCGGGCTGGCAACCGCTGTGACGTCTGAAGTTGCTGGCAAAGACTGTGAGATGGTCGAAAACCGACTTTTACTGAGTTTAAGTAAGGAGTCAGAGGAGTCTGCTGAGGTACTGGACGAGTATTTCAATCGCCTGGCGCCCTTGACCCTGATGCCTCTGCGCAGGCCATCCTCTGCGGAAATGCAGGCGCTGGGTCTGCAGGGCACTATCGATTGGCTGCGCAGTAAACAGGTGGAGTTGCGTGATTTGCGTGGACGCCGTGAGGACTTGCAGATCAGGGTTTTTACAATGCAGCTGGGAGCGGCGCTGATACGCGGTAAAATCCCTTTTACCGCTGAAGACTATTGCTTGAAGGGGGCCAGCCTTGCAGGAGCTCAAGAGCAGATCGCTGTTAAGCGCGCTGAACTGGAGGAGTCACACAAGCAATTACAGCAGATTTATGGTGTTTTCTATCAGCGCCTGTGTCTATCCCTGGTAACTATGCCCACGGATCAGCGTCAGACAGCCAGGAACCAGCTGCGCCATTTGGCCGCCTACGATAGCTTGGCACCACATCTGGATCGGCTCGCCGGTTATAGCCACTCGCTGGCAATATTTGCCCAGCACCTATCACCAGAGTTGAATGAAAGGGAACTGCTGCAAAAATATACGGCGCTGTCTTTGCGAGAGATAGATGCCATAGTAGCGGCAGTGGAGAGTTCGGCTCTATTAAAAGAGCAAGGCGTGGCGGCGGCAATAAATTTGAAAGCTCAGGAGGAGCCTTTCAGGCAGCTGCCACAAGGGCGACAGGAAGTGCTGGATTCTCTGCAGGTTATGGAATCGCGTTGCAAACACATTCGCGCTGTGGTTCTGGAGCAATATCATATCCAGCTAGCCGCCTTGCTGAGTCAGTGTTTGGAGCGGGAAAAGCAGTTGCAGTTAAAGCCACTGCGACTGCTTAAGGCCGGCTAACCGCCGGCCAGTTTTACCGTGTGGTTGCGAGATTCCAGGAATGTTTTGATCTCAGTACGCTTGTCACCCTGAATCTCAATCACCCCATCTTTGAGGGCGCCACCGCAGCCGCAGCGCTTCTTGAGCTCTGCCAGGAGCAGCTTGAGTTCGCTGTCAGTGCCTGGCAGCCCGCGCACGCAAGTCACCCCTTTTCCTTTGCGGCCCTTGGTTTCCCTTTGGATTCGAACTATGCCATCTCCATCACGGCGCTTCTCTGTCTTGGATTCCTCTTTAATTCGACCGAGGTCAGTTGAATAGACGAGACGATTCTCCTTAGCCATGGCTGGGAATACTCCGTTGGTATTTGCTGAAAATGTCGGGAATTGTGCCCGAGGTGCGCAGGATGTTAAAGCCGCTGTAAACGATGTTGAAAATGGGGCGACCCCTGGGGCTTGAGAGGTTAGAATTTTGCCGCAATATGAAACAGCAGCGTAGTTGAGGTGATAGATGGCGTTGACGGGACGTCGCAAACTGCTCAATGAGGTAATTTTCGGAACCAAGACCCGGGCAGGGCGGAATTTTGATGTTTTTTTGATCTGGGCGATCCTGATTAGCGTGGGTTTGGTGCTCCTGACCTCCATAGGTACGGTGCGCGATCGCTATGAGCACTTACTCATCGGCCTGGAATGGGTATTTACTGGCCTCTTCACCATTGAATATATCGCCCGGATATATTGCACGGTGAATCGCCGCAAATATATTTTCAGTTTCTATGGGATTGTGGACCTGCTCGCAATTCTCCCCAGTTACTTGGCGCTTCTCTATACTGGTGCCACCTATCTTTTGGTGATTCGCCTGTTGCGGGTGCTGCGGATCTTCCGAATCCTGAAGCTGGTTCGCTACTTACGTGATGCCAACGTCTTGTTGCGAGCCCTCGGGCTGGCCCGGCGCAAAATCCTGGTCTTTTACTCCAGTGTTTTGGTTATGTGCATTATTTTCGGTTCCCTGATGTTTGTGGTGGAGGGGCCAGGCCACGGATTTACCAGTATTCCCACGAGTGTTTATTGGGCTATTGTGACCATCACAACCGTTGGTTATGGCGATATCTCTCCGCAAACGCCTTTGGGGCAGGGCATTGCTGCAATGACCATGCTGATTGGTTACTCAATTATTGCAGTGCCTACCGGCATTCTAACGGCGGAATTGGCTGGAGAAATGCATCGGGAGCGAGTGCAACAGCGCTGTGATAACTGCAGCCGTAGTGCCCATGACCCAGATGCGGAATACTGCAAATTCTGCGGCCATCGCCTGGAGGATATGGAAGAGAGCGAAGCGCTGTAAGTTATTCGCACTTTGTCACTGCCGGCCAAAACAGGGCCGGCAGCCATTTATCAGCTTATGGTTTTACCATTCATCCGGGACGCGGACTGCTATGACTTCTGCCTTGGCGCAGAGGCGTCCATTACTGGTGAGGTTGCAGTGCAGAATGGTTTTCTTGGCGGAGCGCTGAACAATGGTGGCTTCGAGAATGACCGGTTTATCGATGGCAGCCGGTGCCAGATAGCTAATATCCAGTTTGCCGGTGGCATACCAGATCTTGTCACCAGTGCCGACAGCTCGTCCGGCTTGCAGGTAACCATCGGCGATGGCTGTGCATACGGTATGGCAGTCGATAACCGTAGCGATAATTCCACCGTTTAAATATTGAGCAGGTCCAGCATTGTGATGGGAGCTGGGAAGGAACTCGCAGCGGGTTTGATCCTTCTCTGTCCAGTAGCTTTTAATACGCAGGCCCTGGTCATTGTCTGGGCCACAGCCGAAGCAATGATTGCCCTGGATCTGATCTTGAATTGCGCTTTCCTGAGTCATATTTATCCCTCGCTATGAGCGCGCAATACTACCGATTTGCGCCGCAGAGTGGAAGAAACTACCCTTGCGGGCTTGCAACAGAGTTATCCGAATTATCTGGACGTAAATACATGGACATATACGGCTTTTGTGCCCCTGGTTTAGAGGCTCTTTACGATGCTTTTGCCAGAAATTTTCGCGAGTGCGGTGATACAGGAGCGGCCTTTGCCGTGCGCCAGCACGGAGAATTAATCTGTTCCTTATGGGCGGGAAGTGCAGATCGGGGTGCAGAGAGGCCATTTACTGAAGACACATTGGCCAATGTCTTCTCATCTTCTAAAGGCGTTCTTGCAGTTTTGGCGATGCAGCAAGTTGCCGCAGGCAAACTGGATTTGGATCGCCCGGTAGCGGATTACTGGCCTGAATTTGCCCCAGGCAAAGAAACTGTCACCGCACGCCAATTGCTGTGCCACCGCAGCGGACTTGTCGCTTTCCGTGAGCGGGTAAAAGACAGTTTGATTTACGATTGGCAGGCGGCTTGCGACCAGGTGGCTGGCAGCGAGCCTTGGTGGAAGCCCGGAAGTGCACAGGGTTACGCCCCATTTTTATACGGCTGGAGCTTGGGTGGGTTAATTGAAAGGGTTGCTGAAAAACCCTTGTTGGAACTTTATCGGGAATTGCTAGCCAAACCCCTCAATCTTGATGGGGGCTTTGGGGCAAACGGACATCGTTCGCAGAGAATTGCCGATGTCAGCCCGCTGAAACAACCCTTACCAGAGCTTCGGGAAAATGCCATTGGCCGCGCCATAAAAGAAGACCGCAAAGGGCCTGTTGCGATGGCATTTAGCAACCCGGTGAGCTTGATGATGGGTACCAATAGCTCCGAGTGGCGCGGTGCCTTAATTCCTGCAGCCAATGGCCACTTCAGTGCGAGAGATCTGGCAGCGGTTTACGGTGAACTCACCTGTGACGAGCCGACTATTTTGCCCAAGCGGTTGATAGATGAAGCGGCAAAGGAGCAGAGTCATGGCCACGATAAAGTATTGCAGGCTGAGGTGAGTTTTGGTTGTGGCTTTATTCGCAGCAGTTCCGCGGCGGACTTGCGCTTTGGGGGTAGCCAGGGCTTTGGCCATCCGGGAGCGGGTGGTAGTGTCGGCTTTGCTGACCCGGAAAGAGGGCTGGGCTTCGGATACGTGACAACTCGTTTGGGGCAGAGCTTATTTATGGATCGTCGAGCGGTCGGTCTGGTAGATGTTCTTTACGGGTTGTTGTGATGACTGAAGAAATAAAGGCTCTGGTAGAGCGGGTTGATGAACTGGAGAGCCGTTTGGCTTTTCAGGAGGACACTATAAGCCAATTAAATGATGTGATTACTCGTCAGGATACGGATATTCGCACTCTACTCGCACATATGCGCGAGTTGGGCGAAAAGTATCGGACGATTGCTTTTGAGGTGCAGGGGGCCGGCAAGCCGCTGGATGAAAAACCTCCGCACTACTAATTCAGTGGTTACAGAAGGGTTTTTATAGAAGTCCATAGGGGCTGGCACGAAAATTTTTTTTGTTACTAAGTGACAGACATAGAGGTATTCGCTGCCTCTTGGGGGCGACTTTAAAAACTAAAGCGTCTTAAAAAATTGCCTCAGTGGAACGTGGGGCTATTGACAAACTTTTCCACATGCGCAGTTGGTAAAATTTTCCCTCAAACAAGAAGATATCCACCGTTATTTTACGTCAAGGCAAATTTTTAACTTGTTGTTTTTTAAAGGAAAACTGAAGAGTTTAAAAAATGTGCAAAACGCTGTAGGCGAGAGTTTACGCCGGTTGGCGCCACGGATAGCTTATTAGTACACAGTTTTATCCACAGATTTTGTGGAAGACCGAGAAGCTGATCACTTCTTGCTCGCTACTTTGTCCGTCATTGGTACGTAGTTATGAATAGTTAGTACGTAATGGGGACTAGTCAGTAGAACTGACAATAGATTCGCTTTAGTCTATGGAGAATTTCATTGGGTTGGTTCAGCCGCCAGTCAGATAGTGTGTTGAACAATATAGAGATTGCACAAGACACGTGTAGCTCATTACCCGTTACTTAAAAATGCGTTAGGAGAGCCAATAATGAAATATTGGGTAGCAGCCCTGGCACTGGGTTCAATGGTTGGTTGTTCCACGTTGGACCCCTACACAGGTGAAAGTAAAACCAGTAATGCCGCCAAGGGGGCTGGAATTGGAGCTGTAACTGGGGCGATCGTTGGTGTCGCTACTGCCAGTAAGAAAGACCGTGGTAAGGGAGCCTTGACTGGTGCCCTGGGTGGCGCGGCGATCGGTGGTGGCATTGGTTACTATATGGATCGTCAGGAAATGTTGTTGCGTCAGCGCTTGGAAGGTACCGGCGTACGTGTGGAGCGTGAAGGTGATAATATTCGCCTGATCATGCCAGGTAACATAACCTTCGGTACTAACCGCGCTGATATTCGTACTGATTTCTATGACACTCTGGAATCGGTCACTGTTGTATTGCAGGAGTTCGATAAAACTGCAATTCGAGTCAGCGGCCATACCGATAGCACTGGTTCAGATGTGTACAATCAGAGCCTGAGTGAACAGCGCGCTAATTCCGTTGCTGGCTTCTTCAGCGGTCAGGGCGTTTCTGCAGGTCGGGTGCAGGCGGTAGGTTACGGTGAGCGTTATCCTATTGCGAGCAACGATTCCGAGTCAGGCCGCCAGGCTAACCGCCGGGTTGAGTTGGAGTTGCTACCACTTTAATTAGTTAGTTTTGTAAATTAAGCCGTTGTTAGTGCTCAAGGTGCTGATCTTGGGCGCTATACAGCTTGATTATTTTTCGGTGGGCTATTTATTGCCTCAATTTTCTGTATCTTGGTCACTACTTACTGACCGTGTCTTAAAATTTAATGTGGCTTTAATTAGAGGCGACAAATTACTGTGTAATTTCTAATATGAGCTTCTCCAGCTTATATTGATAGGCTTCATTTTTTCCGGCTTTGTTAAATGCAGAGTGGATCATATCTTGCAAAACTTCTGACGGTACCCTGTGAGAAAACTCTCTAGTTAAAATGATACTGATCATGGTCTCTTTTTGCTTTTGCAAGTCTCCCCCCAATCGCTGAAGCTCAATAATTTCTTGCGTTGTAAATGCTTTTACTCCCTGAGGGGCCTCAGTGGGGTTGCCGCTAACGTTTTCTATGTTTGCTTTTTGTTGTGGTGCCGGCCTGCTGGGTGTCGAAGATCTCCCCGCGAGGTAAGCTCGGTTGTTGAACCTGTTGTCAAGCTTCATATTGGCTGGCCGGCTCCATATTGTGATAGGAGCATTTTATTTATTGCATCGCTATCCTTGGCAACACTTTTTTCTTCTTTGGCTGTTTCCGTTACTACCTGGATAATTTGTTCGACATCAGAATTTAGGGCCGGGTTCTCTGTGTTGGACTGTATTCCTTGCCTTAGCAGATCAAGACCACTTTGAGTTTGCTCTTCTATTATTGCCAGCAACCCATTAGAAAATAGTTGAAAGTACTTAGGAGTATTCGGCGTGATAACCAAGTGTTGCCAGATGTTCTTAGCTTTCTCAATTTGCTGAGTGACTAAATAAACTTGGCTCAGTTGAAAATGAGCTACCCATAAAGTGGGGGCCATTTCTATACTCATCTGCATTTCTTCGATGGCGCGATCAAAAAATTTTATCTGAGCATATTCTGCGGCAAGGAGTAAATGTGTTGCCGGTTGCTTCTCGAGTAAAAGGCAACGCTTAAGTAGCTCAATTGCTTTGTCATGGTCTTTTGTACGACTTGCTTCCAAGGCGCAGTGTAAGAGCTCGGCAGTATCTAAGTGGCTATGGATCTCTTGTCGCATGTCTCGATTCCTCACTTTCAAGCCTATTTTACATGTTCACATGAAAATATTCTGGGAGCATTCTCTGAATGACAATTAGGTATGTAAATTTGTCTTAAATCCTCCTTTTCTGGTGCTTCGTATTAGTTCCATTCTCATTCTTTGAGATGTATGTGATTAAAATCACTGCTTGTGGAGGTTGTCCGTTAAGTTAGCTAGCAAGTCATGAAATCAATGTATTTTGAGCTTTTAAGAATAAAATAAAAAAATATCTGCACGATTCCCCCAATCTGATGGATATGTATTTAAAGCGACGCGGATAAAGTGGCCCACAGTGGTAGATGCCGCGACAGAGTCAAATGGAATAGTTTTTGGGGAATCTCTATGGTTGCTATTATCAGCGGAGACGTACTGGGTCTTTTCAATAGTACAAAGACCGGTATCGGTTCAGCGAGTTTTGGTCAGGGGCGTGAGTCTGTTTATGTGAACGCCTCAACCGGCAACCTGGTTTTGCGCCAACAGGATGAATTTGTAGCGGCAGCTGGCCTCGACTTGTCCATGTTGCGCACCTACAACAGCCAAGGGCAGATGGATGGTGATAACAACGACGGTTTTCGCTTCAATTTTTCCAACCAGCTGATCAACCTGATTGGCAGTCCCGGGCAGACGGGTAGCCAGGTTACCCGTATCGGTGGTGATGGCTCAGAAACAATTTACCAGTTTGATGCCCATCAACAGGCCTATGTTTCAAGTGACGGCGCCGGTGCCCACGACCAAATCATTTATGACAGTGGCAGCAATCAATGGGTCTGGCGTGAGGGCTCAAGTCGCAGTGAAGAAGTATACGGTCAGGTTAATGGCGAGTGGAAAATGGTGGCCCGTGTGGATGCCGAGGGCCGGCAACTGGTTTTTGGTCATAACAGCAGCGGCTTGGTCGATAGCATCACCGATGCGGCTGGGCAGAGTTTCACCATTAGCTACAGCGGCAGTAAAGTTACCGGTGTTAGTGTTAGCACCGATGGCGCTGCTCAGCAGCGGCTGTATTACAGCTACGACAGTCAGGGGCGGCTGGACTCAGTAACCGTTGACTTAACCCCACAAGATAACAGCATTGCCGATGGCAATGTATACCGTACCGAATACACCTATGACGGCAGCAGTAATCGCGTTCACACGATTGAGCAAAGCGATGGCAGCTACATGGTGTTTATGTACGTCGATGTCGACGGCCTGGGAGATTATCGGGTCAGTGAAGTGCGCAGTGGTCGCCACTCTAATTCCGGTCTTGCAGAAGAGTTGGATGGCAGCGATCGGCGTATCACCACCTATAGCTATGACCTGGAAAATAACACCACCAAAATTACTCAAGTGGTTAACCCCGAATCCGATGCCAGCAGCTGGATCGGGCCGCAAACGGAATTGGTTTTTGATGGCGCCGGACGGGTTATCGAATTAAAAGCCCCTGCAGACCAAAATGGCGTGCGCGAGAGTACCCAGTACAGTTATGACGACGAAGGTAATTTAACCTCAAAAACTGATCACAGCGGCAATACCACGGTTTACGAATATGACAGTCGCGGCAATCAAACCCTGCTGCGCGACGGGCAGGGCAATACGCTCGAGCGGGAATACGACAGTTATAACCAGCTGATTAAGGAAACGGTCTACTTGCAACCGGACCCCGATGGCGATGGCGAGGAAATGCCAGCAGACCCCCGGGTAACCCACTATGTTTACGACGACATGCAGCGCCTGCGCTATGTGGTAGGCCACGACGGCACGGTACAAGAGACCCGCTACGACGACGCAACCGCTACCGCGCGCGCTATCAGCAGTATCACCTACTTGCACCACGGCTACTTTGATCAGTTCTTGGTGGATACCTACACCCAGGCAAGCGTCAGTTACGATATCGATTTTAGTCTCAGTGCCCTGAATACCTGGGCGCAGGAAACCCAGGCGGACATACTCAGTAGCGAACTAGAGAATGCCACGCGCAGAAGCGATACCCGTTTGGACTTCCGCGGTCAGGTCTATAGCGTTACTGATTACAGTACCGTGGATGTGAATGGGGACGGCGTTCTCGATGGTACTGAATCCACCAGCTATACCGTTTATGATGCCCGTGGCCAACTGCTGCACACCGTGGACCCCCGCGGCACAGGTGCAGATTCCTCCAGTTATAAAACCAGCTATGTCTATGACGGGCTCGGTCGTTTGCTCAGTAGTACCGATGCCAAGGGTTACACCAGCACCAGTATTTACAATGACGCTCAGTCGCAGATTATCAGTACCGATGCCAATGGTTTACAGGTAACCCGCACCTACGCCACCAACGGCAGTCTGATTAGTGAGGTCTATCACGATACCCGCGACGGCCTCAGTGCTCGCGGGCAGGTCCAGTATTTCTACGATCACCTTGGGCGCATTCGGGCCACTCAGGATGCCGCCGGAGCCGTCAGCCACAGCCTTTACGATGATAAAGGGCAGATGGTGGCGGTGATCAGTGCCTCGGGCGCAATTACGGAATTCCACTACGATGCCGAGGGGCGGCAAATACAAACCACGCACTACAGCACCCCGGTGAGTGGCACCCAGCTGCAGAGCCTGCTGATTAAAGACGGCGATGCCCTGGTCGGTATTGAGGAGAGTGTCAGCCTGGAGGATTTGCGTCCGGCGGCCAATAGCAGCGCCGACCGCGCCACTTATCAATACTATGATGATGCCGACCGGGTGCGCTTCTTTGTCGATGCGGAGGGCTACCTGAGTGAAACCCTGTACACCGCCCAGGGCGAGGTGCTGAGCAGCACCCGATATAATCTTTATATTGAAGACCCCGCTGCAGAAACGACGGATTCGCTAGAGGCAAAATATGCCTCCAACGATGCCAGTCTCACAGTTGCCAGCCGCAGTGCCACTCACTGGGTGGAGCCGGTGCAGAGCTATGCCCAGGCAGATAGTCCAGGGTTTAACCAGCGCGACACCGCCAGTTATATAGGCAGTGTCGACCTGGATAGCAGTCCCAGCACGCGCACCGCCCGTAACGATTACACGTTGTACGGCACTGTTTACCAGCGAGTGGAAAATACCCAGACAGAATCGGTCAGTGGCAGCGCAATTACCACCGCCTATACCCGTGCACCGGTACAGCCCTATACCTATGCCAGCAGCGCGATTGTGGCCGAGGAATATACGGCTATTGAAAATCGCAGAGTTGATATTTACAACAACCATACAAGCCGCGCGGCTGAACCTCCGGCCGGGATGGCTTTTTCCAGCACTGCGGTGCGCAATGTTGACGGCGCAGTGACTCAAAGCAAAAATGTGACGATCGAACCTCAAAGCAGTGCAGTTGAGTCCACGTCGAGTAGCACCAAATTAACTGCGGGAACTTTTTCTTCAGTAACTGCAAAACCAAATTCAACTAGTGGAACCGGCGACCTATTTGCATTCTTTACTGTGAAAGTTACAGTAACAGGAATTAATGGTACCGGGTTACCTTCGGGCTATGAGCGGACCTTTGAATATAATTATTCGAATAGCATATATGACGGTTCTGCAGATTTAACAAAGTTCTATGGGGACAACCTGCCCTTTGGTGACTATCGGGTTAAAGTCAGTTTAGAAGAGTGGCGAAAGAGTAACCTCGATGGCGTTCCCGGTGAACCGGGCTATGTAATGTGGAAATACAAAGACCACGCTGCGCAGACAAAAGACGTTAATGTTGGCTCTCGTATTAAATGGGATGACCCTACTACTGGCCGAGGGAACTCTACCACCTTTAAATTTAAATCGGGTATCTCTTGGATAAGTAGTACTATCAGCTCTAGTGGCAACAATAACACGGTCATTCTAGACTACCACCCCAGTGGTGACGTTCACTTTAAAATACAGTATTACGCGGCGGATATCTCGGATACTAGTTTGGAGCAGGATGAAATACAGCTCTCTTCGAGTAGTAGGCTGAAACAGGAAGCTAATGGCACGTTTACCGGAGGGGGTAGTTCCAATCAGGTAAAATCGACCAGCTTTAAGGCGAAGACGGAATTTGTATCCAATTCTTCAGCTTTAACCGGTTATTCGACCAGGACAGACATTAAGCAAATAAAAGCAGAGTCCGTAAATTGGGTGACGGGGGATATAGAAACAACTTATACCTACCCACAAGATATGTCCTCGTGGGGTGGCTGGGTAAATTTGAGTATCGGTAATGAACTCCCCGATGGGGTTTACACGGTGACGCTAACAATTACTAAAACAGATAATTCATCTGATACGGATACATTTACCTACGAACAGGGCACCCAGCACTTTTATGATCCAACTAAAATTCGTTGGGATTGGTGGCCATCGGATGAACTGGATGATGAAAGTGGCAGTGGAGCTGTAAAATTCTATTACCGACGTCAGGGAGATAGTAGTGCTAGCTGGATACCTGAGGGTGCTTCACCAGTTGAGCAGGAAGGAAGTAAGTACTACGAGTCCTCTATCAGTGCAGAGCTGGACAATGGTTATTATGATTTTAAGATCGAATACTCCAATGGTGGACAGGTCATAAAAACTGCGTACGATACTTTTAGAATTAATAAAAGTGGTACTTCCGATAATAACAGCTCTGTGGATGCTGATTTTGAGTTTTACTCCACCCGTTATATCACTCAGACAAACGCTTCAGGTGTTGCCGACTACTTTACTCGTAATGATGCCGCGACAATTAAGCGTGCTGAGGTGCGAGTGCGGGATAAGGTCAGTGGCGATCTAGTATCCAGTAGCACCGCTGTTCCCGCAGATTATGTGGCTTGGGTTGAAGAAAATGATGGTACCTTTAGCGGTTTTCTTAACCTGTCCGAAGACGGTGAGCTGGAGAATGGTCGCTATGAAGTAGAAGTCACCACTTATGATTTGAGTGGAGATGAAATCGACACGAATACTTTTGACTACGAGATAGGGGATCAAACTGAGTATCACCCCACCGAATTCCGCTGGCCCGCGAGTTCGCGCCCCGAGGGCACCAGTGTTATTTTTGAATATGAACATAGCCCCGGCGACTGGCGCAGTGTCTTGGTCAATGACGAAGGGAGCGATTTAAAAGTCGTACTCGGCGATGTGGATGAGGGTAGTATCACTGAGGGGAACTACCATTTCCGAATTCGCTACGAGAAAGACGGGCAAACAGTAAAGCAAACGATTGGCGATCCGACACTCACCGTAGATAAAGGGGTTGCGAAAACCAGTGATTTTGATTTCCAGTACACCACCGTTTCTCTACAGGAAGACACGGGGGTAGGGATTATTGGTTACCCGGTGACAATCGGTTCCAGTCCGGCCTTGCAAAAAATCGTTGCCGAAGTGCGCGATCAAAATAACCAGTTGATCTCCAGCGCAGAGACCTGGCCCCAGTTGTATGGCAGTTATAATGGCGAAGTAAATTTATCGGTCGGCAGTGACTTGCCCCCGGGCCAGGCTTATCGTGTCACCTTAACCCTGTATTACGACGATGACAGCACCGTCGGCAAAGAGCCCTTTACTGTCGAGATCGGTGAGCAACCGGCCCAAGACCGGGTGATACACTGGTCTGACCCCAATCTGAGTTCCCACAGTTACTCCCGTCATACCTTTAACAGTGAGGATAGTTTTAATATCAATCACTGGAGTGTCTATGACGCTAGTCCCGCAGGGGCGACTGTTACACAAGTTTATGACTCGCAGTTGCAGCGTTCGGTGGTGGAGGTATCCGGCACTGGTACAGATAATGGATTTAAACTGGGAATAAATGAAGCCGGGGATTCCTGGAATATTACCGATGGCCGCGTGGTTCGCACTGAAATTCAATTTTCCAGTGAAGAGCATACGCGCCTCTATTATACAGTGACTAGTAGTAAGGCAAGCAACGGGGTTGCCTATGTCTCCTATTCCTCAAGCGTTAGCAGTCCCTCTATATCGATAAGCGCTACCAGCGGTTCGATCTTTTATAACTTCCCTTTGGAGGCCCAGTACCGGGATGGCAACTGGCATACCTTTGAGCGGGATATTGTTGCGGATGTGGCCTCTCTGGACCCCGATGAACAAATACAAAGTATTAATAACCTTCTTGTGCGCGGTAGTGGTCGTATCGGTCGGGTAGATATTGTCAATTGGTCCGATGCGGGGCTGAGCGCACAGAGTTTTTCCCGCTACCGTTATAACACGGCTGATAATTTCGACTTGGGACAATGGCAGGTAGGTGATAATGATCCTGCTGGAGCTACGCTCACACAAGTTTATGACCCACAATTACAGCGTTCGGTAGTGGAATTCTCAGGCAATGGTACGGATAACCGTTTTGACCTGAGTAAAAATGCGGCTGGAGAAAGTTGGAATATTACCGATGGTGGTGTGGTTCGCACAGAGATCCAACACTCAGGTGAAGGAGACCTTGCTCTCTTTTACAAGTTAGGTAGTAGTCTTGCTAGCAATGGGGTTGCCTATGCGACATATCACTCTGGGATTACAGAACCTGAAGCTGCGGTATCTTCTAGCGGTACAATTTATTATAAATTTCCATTGGAAGATCAGTACTTAGATGGTAACTGGCACACCTTTGAGCGGGATATCCGTGCGGATGTCAATTCCCTCGATGCAAATGAATATATTCAGGCTATTGATAAGTTATTGGTGCGCGGCAGTGGCCGTATCGGCACTGTAGAAATTGACTCGGTTTTTTCCGCTCAGTCAGGTGGGCTCAATATTCCTCGCCATGTATTGAATAGCGGTGAAAACCTGGATGTTAATAGCTGGGAGATTTACGACAGCACTCCAGCCGGTGCAACCATTGATCGGGTTTACGATGAGTTCTTGCAGCGGGATGTCGTCGCTTTCTCCGGTACGGGGACAAGTAATGGGTTTAAGTTACATAAAAATGCCGCGCACGAAGCATGGAATATTAGTGACAGCGCTCAGGCCCGTATTGAAGTTAACTTGCAGGGGGATACTTACTTATATTTTGGGGTTGAGACTTCGGAGGGGGGCGCCTACTTAAAATATAACCCCTTTATCTCCAGTCCTTTTATTGAAGTTTCTGAATCGGGGACTATTTATTATAACCTCCCTCTAGACAGCCAATACCTGGATGGCAACTGGCATGCTTTCGAGCGTGACTTGCGCCAGGATCTCGCTACTTTGGCCCCGGATGTTGAGTTGTTAGAGGTCGATCGTTTCCTGGTGCGCGGCAGTGGCCGTATCGGTGCGATTACCCTCGGTGAAGCCGATGAAGTCACCTACCTGGAGTACCGCCGGGTTGGGGGGAGTGATGTTGTACGTCACTCCTATAACAACGGCGATAACCTAGATATGAAACAGTGGCGGGTTTCTGACTCTAGCCCGGCGGGAGCCACCGTGACGGAGGTGTACGACACCCAGTTACAGCGCAAGGTGGTGGAGACTTCCGGTGATAGTGCCAATAATGCCTTTTCGCTCAGTAAAAATGTCGATAGGGATTCTTGGGATATTGCCGATGGGGTCAATGCCAGCGTTGAGATGCAATATGCTGGTGAAGGTGAATATCGAATTTACTACAAGCTGGACAGCAGTAAGGCCGCCAGCGGTATCGCCTATGCCAAGTACGATTCAGAAGCCACAGAACCCTATATTCAAGTGGTTTCCGGCTATATTTATTATACCTTCCCCCTTGATGATAAATACCTGGATGGCAACTGGCACACCTTCGAGCGGGATATCCTCGCCGATATTGCCTATTTGGACCCCACTGAAGAAATACAGGCTTTCCGCGAATTTACTCTGCGTGGCAACGGCCGTATCGGCACCGTAGAAATTACGACCGATACCCCTGTCAGTGGCGAGAATCCCTGGCAGCGGGTTGCGGTGCAGCAAAACGGCGACCACTTCAGCGCTAATTTGGGGAATGACCTCAACGGCGATTACGAATATCGGGTTGTCACTTACCGGGACGGTGTTACCGACTATGCCGGTTATACCTATAACAGCGCCGACAACCTCAATCTGGACCACTGGAAAATCTATAAAGACGACTCTGATAATGCGTCTTTAGGGAAAGTCTATGACACCATTTTGCAGAGGGAAGTCATCGAGTTTTCCGGGGAGGGGATTGATGCCGGCGTTAGAATCTATAACGACAGTGACCATGATTCCTTGAATATCGGTGATGGGGTGGTCGCGCGCGCGCAGATTAATCTAACCGGCCCTATTAAACTCTATTACCACATAGAGACCTCTATTGGGTGGGCTTATGTGGAGTATGGTTCAGAGATTTCCGCTCCGGGAGTTTACCTTGCCCCTGATGGTGTCACTCGCTATTACAAGTTTCCTCTAGAAGCAAAGTATCTAGACGGTAACTGGCATACTTTCGAGCGGAACATTCTTGCCGATGTAGCCCTGCTGGATTCCGATGTTCAGGTAGAAAAAATACATGGATTCCTGGTGCGCGGCAGTGGCCGTATCGGCACCATTGAGATTGGCACCCATCGCCTGGACAGCAATCGCTACGGAGACAACGATCGCCTGCTGCGCAGTTTGTCTGGGACTTTCGCCGCCAACGACAGCGGTATTACCCCGGCCACCTGGGAAATGCCCACCTACCACCGCAGCACTGCGGAGGGCTATGCCGTTGAGGGCTACCTGAGTGCCGAGGAGGCGGCGGCGATCGCCTATATGGAAGCGGTGGTGATCGACAATGCCACCGGCACGGCCATCGGCGCCCCCGTGCAAACCTGGATCGATCCCGCCACCCTGCGCGATGGCTCCTTTGCCGGCCGCCTCAACCTGCTGATGGGCGCCACGCTGCCCGACGGCGATTACACCGTGCAGGTGACCCGTTACTACAACGATGGCACCAGCCTGGTGGATGACCCCTTCCAACAGCAGGTGGGGCGGCAGCTGCAAATGGTGGAAAACCCCCGTCTAACCCTGGCCCTGGACCCGTCCTACAGCGCCAGTGGGATGGAGCTATCCATTCGCTCACTGCCCGAGGGTGAGTGGGTCACTCTGCCGGTGGATGCAGAAAATGGCACGGTGGAGCTGGACAAGGACTTTTATGGCAGCGGTGTCTACGAATACCGCCTGTCTTACACCCTGGATGTGGATAGTGTTACTGTGAGCAAGAGCGGCGAGGGCCGCTTTACCCTCGCTCCCGGCGACAGCTATACCCAATATCTCAGCGCCACGGCCAGTGGAGTGGACCTGGCCGATGCCCGTATCAGCCGCACTTTTTACGATGAGGCGGGACGGGTCAGCGGCACAATGGACCAGGAGGGCTATCTCACTGAGTATCGCTACAATCGCGCAGGCCAGCTGGTGGCAACCACCCGCTATGCCAACCGGGTGGCCAGCTATAGCGAGAGCGCACACTGGCTGAACAGCGGTACCCTGAAGACCCTGCGCCCGGTGGTGGACGCGCAGAATGACCGCACCAGCTACTGGATTTACGACGCCCAGGGTCGCGAAGTTGCCGAGATTGATGCAGAGGGTTACCTCTCCGAGCACCAGTACGATGTCGCCGGCAACCGGGTTAAAACCATTCGTTACGCCAGCGCACTCAACGGCCTCGACAACGCACTCGATGCGGTGAACGGCGATGCTTCGCGCCTCACCCTCAAGGGCCTCAATTTTATCCAACACCGTTTTAACGAAGACAATTTGGATCTGGGTAGTTGGGATATCTACGCCCAGAACTCCGGCAGTGCCACGATAGAGAAGGTGTACGATATTCGTATGCAGCGGGAAGTGGTGGAGCTTTCCGGTTCGGGCACTAACGACGGCTTCAAACTGTATAAGAACGCGGCGCACGAGCAGTGGAATATCGAGGGTAGTGCCAGTGTGCGTCTCGAGATGAACCTCAGTGCCCCCAGCCGGATCTTCTTTTCGGTGGAGACCTCGAAGGGTTATGCCTTTATCGAGTACAGCTCGCAGGTGACCAGCCCGGGGATCTATTACTCCTCCTCGGGAACTCCCTACTACCAGTTCCCCCTGGATGCCAGCTACCTGGATGGCAACTGGCACGCCTTCGAGCGAGATTTACAGGCGGATCTGGCCTCCCTGGACCCGGATGTGGAGCTGCTCAATATCGGCGTGTTCCTGGTGCGCGGCAGCGGTCGTATCGGCACCCTGGAAGTTACCACCGAGACCACTGGGCGCCTGGTCAGCAGTGATGACGACCAGGTGAGCGAGTGGCGCTACGACAGCCGCAACCAGGTGACCCACAGCACCGACGTCTACGGCAATACCAGTCACTTCACCTATACCGCCGACGGCCAGCTGCAGAGCAGCCGCAGTGGTCTCGCGATAACTTCCGGCTCGATCCTGGATAATTACCTGGACAACTACCAGGGCGATGCGACCTTTAGCGCCAATGACAGCGCCGCTCGCGACGCCCACTGGGAGTACGATGTACACGGACGGGTGACCGGTGAGTGGGATCACCTGGGGCGGCAGGTCAAAGGGTACAGCTACGATGCCGCCGGGCGGCGCTTGTCCAGTACCGATGCCAACGGTTACACCACCTATTATGCCTACACCGAAGACGGGCAACTGAAATATACCATTGCGCCGGTGTTCAAACCGGGCTCGGAGACCCTGGAGTGGCAGGTCAGCCAGCTGGCTTACAGTGTGTTTGGCGAGCTGACCCGCAGCCGTCAGTACGCCAATCGCCTCAGCGACAGCCTGCTGCACAGCTTGAACCTGAATGGCAATGCAGCGCAGTTGGACAGCTTGGTCGAGGGGCTCGCCAGTGATGGGGACACCGTCACCAGCAGCGAGTACAACCAGCGCGGCCTGCTGATGAGCAGCACAGACGGCGAGGGTTTTACCAGCACCTCTACCTACAACGCCTTCGGCGAGCGCACCCACCTCAGCCAGGCCATCGACCGGGCCAACAGCCGCTTTGCGCAGACGGACTTCAGTTATAGCCGCCGCGGTGAAGTGCTGACCAGTAGTACGCACCTGAGTTACGGCGCCTATACGGCGGTGACCACGAGCAGTGAGTACAACGCCTTCGGCCAGGTACAGGCGACTGCGGATGCGCGGGGCAACCAGCGCGCGTATTTCTATGATCGCCTGGGGCAGGTGGTCGAGGAGCGCGATGCGCTGGGGCAGAGCACCCAGCTGAGCTATGACGCCTACGGCCGCGTCCTGACCCGCACCGACGCGCTCAATCGCACCACTATTTATAGCTATGACGATGTGCGCCGTTCACAGAAAATGACCACTCCACAGGGGGTGCACACCGAAACGCTGTTTACCATTCACGGTGAAACCCTCGAGGTCTCCCTTTACGCCAATGGCAGCTGGCACCGCCAGGCGCGCTATGAGTACGACACCCAGGGCAACTTGGTCAGTACCGAGAATGGGCTGGGTGAGGCGCGTCGCAGTGAATACGACGCTGCAGGTCAGCTCACCGCCACTTTGGATGAGCGCGGCGTGCGCACCGAGATACGTTACGACCTCCAGGGGCGGGTATTGACCCGCACCGAGGATGTGGGTGGACTCAACCTCACCACGACCCAACGCTACGGCCACCGCTTTGAAGAGACGGTGGATGCCAATGGCAGCATGACTCGCACGGAATTCGATCACAACGGCCGCGTGGTGCGGGTGATCGTGGATGCCAGCAGCGATAACTCGGGCCTCAACCTGCTCACTGAGTTTGACTACGACGGCCAGGGCAACCTGTTGCAGATGCGCGAGGGTTATCTCAGCGGCGGCGTGGCGGGCACCGCCAGTTACACCCGCACCCGAGTGTACAGTTACGACGAACTGGGACGAGTGCAAAGTGAAACGGTCGACCCGGATGGGCTGGCCATCGCAACTCACTACCAGTACGACCGGGATGGCAATCGCACCGCCGTGACCAATGCCCTCGGCCATACCAGCTATACGGTATACGACGCCGAAGGCCGCGCGGTATACACCCTCTCCGCCAGTGGCAACCCGGACAACCCGCAGTACACCCTGGTGCAGAGCCAGTACAACGCGGCCGGCGAATTGGTTGGCAAGGTGCAGTACGGCGCGTTCCTAGACAGCGCAGACCTGCCGGCGAACATCGCCAGTGGCGCCGCCCCCGAGGCGATTGCCGCACTGCTCGACAGTGGCGTGGCCCAGCGCAGCACCCGCTATATCTACAATGGCGACGGCCAGCTCACCTACACCATTGACTCACTGGGTCAGGTGAGCGAGACCCGCTACGATGTTGCCGGGCGCGTCAGTGCGGAGATCCGCTATGCGCACAAAATCAATCCGTCTACCGAGAGTGTCGACGACCTGGTGCGCGATACCAGCCTGGATCGGGAGACCCGCTACCAATACGACGCCGCCGGTCGCCAGACCCACCGCTTGCAGGTCTTTGAGCGGGATGGGGCCCAGTACGCTTATGTGACCGAGACCCTGTACACCGCCCGTGGCGAAGTGGCCGGAGAGATCACCTACGCCCGGGCCATTGCCCTGGCCAGTGAGACCACCGCAGACCTGGACCCCAATGCCGCGAACAATCGCCGCAGCCTCTTTATTTACGATGCCAGCGGGCGCCGCACCCACAGTGTCGACAGCCTCGGTTATGTGACCGAGACTCGCTATAGCGACAGCGATAACCGCGAGACGGTTATCCGCTATGCCAACCGAATTAGCGTACCCGCTGTCGCCGATTGGGGTAGCTTGCGCGCTGGAGACCTGTCTATTGGTAGCAGCAGCGCCACCGACCAAGTGTTCGTTACCCAGTACGACAGCGCTGGACGCAAAACCAGCATCACTGAGCAAGTTTGGAATGGCAGCGGACTCAGCAGCTTTACCGAGTACTACGGCTACGACGCTCTGGGCAACCGCACTGAGATCACCGATCAGCTCGGCTACAAGTCCTACCTCAGCTACGATGCCGCCGGTCGACTGACCCATCAACTGGTACCGCGCAATGGCTCACAGGGCTATCTGTCCACCTGGAACTACGACGCCCTGGGCCAGGTGCTGACCGAGACCCATTACAGCCAGGCGATCCCGCTGAATAGCGAACCCAGTAGTATCGATACCGGTGCCCTGGCACACGCCCAGGATCGCTCGACCCGCTACACCTATTCGGCCCGTGGTGAAGTGGTCCTCACCATTGACAGCGCCGATGTGATTACTGAACAGCGCTACACCGCCTTCGGTGAAACCTGGCTCACGATCGAGGCCAAGGGACTGCCCGAGCAGCGGGTGACCTACCGCGGCTTCGACGCCCTGGGGCGGCTGGTAGAGGAGACTGCGGGTCTGCCGGACGCCGAGAGTGACACCATTGCCAATCGCGCCACCCTCGGTGAAGCTGATCTCGGTCGGCACGAGCGCATCGCCACGACCTACTTCAGCTACAACCACTTCGATGAGTTGGCGACCCTGGTCAGCCCGAGAGGCGAGATCTATGTCAGCGCCCAGGAGCACGACCAACTGGGGCGCAAAGTGGCTGAGGTGGATGCCCGCGGTGGCAGTACCCACTCGGTACTCGATGCCTTTGGCAATATCGTCGCCACCACCGACCCCAACGGCAATGTCGGCATTTTTATCTACGATGCCAACAATCGTCTCACCCACCAGGTATTGCCCAATGGCGGCGTAACGACCTATGAATACGACGCCTTTGGCCAAGCCACGGCGGTGCGCAGCTACGCCGAGAAGCTTGCTGGCGATGTGGATATTGCCGCACTGGATGCCGCCGCACTCGACGCACTGCTCAGTGGCAAACAGGATGTGGTGCGCGACCGCTATATCACCAACAGTTATGACAACCGGGGTCAGCTACTTTCGACGACGCAATACGGTTACGACTTGATTGCATCCCAGGCAATCGCCAGTGAGACCCGCTATGAATACGACGCCGCCGGCAACCGCACTGCGGCCATCGACGCCCTCGGCGCCCGCACCGACTACCAGTTTGATGCCCAGGGGCGCATTACCCAGGAAACTGGACCGCAGTTTGCCGCAGCGCTGAGCGCCCACAGCACCGCGACAAGAGAAGTGCGCGCCATTACCGAATATGTCTACAACGCCTTTGACCGGGTGGAGATGACTCAGGGGCGCTACTGGGATGTGAGTGCCGCCAGTGAGAAAACCGATTCCCAGGGTCTGCGCACCACAGAGATGGCTTACGACCACCGCAGCCGGATGATCACCTCTATCGGACCGGAGTTTGCCGCTGCCAGCAACAGTGCATTGAGCACCCCGGACTTTGATGGCGCGATCGGCCAGGTCACCCTGCGCCAGGTTACCGAAGTGCGCTACGACGCCCTGGGCCGCCAGGTCTACGAAGGCCAGCGCGGCCTGAGTGGAGCCGCACTCAACAGCGACGGCAGTGTCTCCGGCACCCAGCACGGCCAGATCCAAGCTGTCGCCTCGGTTTACAACCGCCTGGATCAGCAGGTACTGGTTTTGGATGCCGATGGCGGCCTCACGTTTAACGTGTATACCGCCGCCGGGAACCTCACCACGGAGGTCCGCTACGACCAGCGCCTGCACATCGACGGCAGCACCTGGGACGGCAGTGCAGCCGCACTGGATCTCGACAGTGCCTCCGGGCACTGGCGCCACGATGCCCTGGCGCTACAGGATCACGAACTTACCACCGGGCGCAGCACGCACTTCTACTACAACGCCAACAACCTGTTGGTGAGAACGGAAAGCGACGAGGGCATCTTCTTTGACCTCAACAACCTGGTCGACCCGGATTCCACCAGCGGTGACCAGGGCGAGCTGCAAGAGGGCTTCAGCCACGGCAGCACCCAGGGGTATCAGGTAAGTTACGATGCCAATGGCAACAGCATTATCCAGATCGACGGCAAAGACCAACCCAGCTTTGCCCTCTTTGATGCCGCCGGCAACCAAGTGCTGATGGTAGACCGCCTCGGCTATGTCACTGAATCTGTTTACGATGGTCTCGGCCAAGTAATCGCGCAAACCCGCTATGCCATGGCCCTCAACTTTGATGGCCTCGGGGCCCCCGCCGACAATGAGGCGCGCCACGCCTGGCTGGAGTCTCTTTACAATGACAATCGCGATGGTTTGATTGCCAACCTCACTTCTGAGGAATATGACGAAGAGCTGCGCACCACCGAGTATGTCTACAGCGGCCGCGGCTTGCTATTGGAGGAGCGCCTCAAAGGCGAATCCTTCTCCCGTATCAGCAACTCGGGCACCGCCCTGAGTCGCAGCCAGGTAAGCAGCGATTTGGTGACCCGCTACGGCTATAACGAAACCGGCCTGCAAGACACTGCGGTGCGCTACGACGGGGATGAAAATGCCAGCGACAGCCGCACGGAGAGTGTGTCTTACAACGCCCTCGGCCAGCAGGCACAAACTCAGGGCGCGGAGTACACTGACTACAGCGGCGACCGCGTGCGCGCCACGGTGAGTTATCACTATGACCTGTATGGCAACCGCACCGCAGAGACAGTGCACAACGACGGCGACCAGGTGACCAGCCACCGCTACAACGCCCTGGGCGTGCGCACCGAGACTCGCGATGCGCGGGAGAATCGCGGCGATGCCAACTACCAAGGCACCACGGAGTTTGTCTTCGATGCCTTCGGCCATGCGGTCTACCAGACCAGCTACCAAACCGATATCGACAACCAACAGACCCAGGTGGTGACCTGGCTGCAATACGACGCCCAGGGCCGCGAGACCGCTCGAGTGAGCAGTGCCGACCAGGCCGTAGGTGGCGGTCTAGTGCAGCACGATATCGCCTACAACACCCACGGGCAGATTGTTGGCAAGGGTATCAACACCGCCAACCGCATAGGCTTCGCAGAGCACCAGTACCAGGAGTACTTTGTCTACGACGAACTGGGTCGCCTGTTTAAAACCAACAGCGGCAATGGCACCCCGCGCATCTACTTGTATGACCAAAACGGCAACACCACGCTGGAAATCTCCGCCATCAATAACGATGGTCTGGAAGATGTCACCACCGTGCAGCAGGCGCTGAACGAGACCACCCAGAGTGAGACCCAGTGGAAATACAGCCTTTACGACCAGGAAGATCAGCTGATCACCGTAGTGGAGGCACCGCTGGATACCCCGGATGACAACCCGAACCTGGATGTGGGGTGGAATGTCGACAACGACGGCAGCGAAACCCAAAACGAGGTTAGCTATGGCGAGAGCAGTGGCAGTGTACCGACCGTAGGTGTCCGCAATCGGGAGACCACCCAATCCAGTAGTAGCTCCGTGTGGGTGGACCTGGGCAGCGGGGACATGCCGGCAAGCACCGCTGTGGCTGCCAGTCATGAAATGAGTCTTCCCCCTGAACGGCCGATGGCAACCGAACGTTACTACAATATTCATTTTGTCGACGATGAGGGGCGCGGTTACACCAGCAACCCCGGTGATGCCGAGGCGGTGGACAGCTCGCGGTCTTGGGTGGAGCACTCCGATGAACTCACTTATTTAAGTGAGAATGATGACAGGCTTCGCCTTGAGGAGCTGGACCTTACCACTGAGCAGCGGCAGGGCCTTAGCGGTTTACTCGATAGTGATGAATTTCTTTTAGACGACACAAATAAACAAGCTCGTCAGGGGTACCTGGAGCGGACTTTCCATGAGTATGTTACCAGCCGCGAGGTAACTCTCGACAGCGGTCGCACGATCACCGTGGAGACTACTCACTACGAAGAAATTGAGCAGTTGCATATTTTGGTACCGCTATCCCACGATGGCGTCGAGTACGGCTGGCGCGAAGTAGTGATTACTACTCGTGATTACAACTACAACGTCACCAGTAATTTCCTTCAGGCCGGCGATGATGAGGCCGCTGATATCCTGGATGACGCTCAGAATAACCCCCTGGCGCTGATGCCCAGCCTGGATTGGACCCTGGCAGATAACACCCTCAGTCTCACCAGCGCGGATGTAGCCGATGTTTTTGGCAGCACCGCCAAGGTGCAGGTGCTGGCAAAGAATGCCGAGGGCGCAGTGGTAATGGATAACACCCAGTACGACTGGAGCGACGGCATGGAAATTGCTCTCGCGCCCGGGGTGCACTCGCTGTCGCTGACTTTCCTGTCCCCAGATGGCCTGGTGCTGCACGCGGTGAACCTCTATAGCAACGGCGCCACTACCCAAGAGGGCAGTATTGGCCTTCCGGGGGAGGGTGTGGGCCTGGAACATCTGCCGGAGGTAAATACCTTCTGGCTGTCGGCGGGTTATAAATCCTCAAGACGGGGTGGAGGTAAAGATATCGACTTGCGTTACGCCGACTCGCTAGCTACCAATGAGACAACCTATGGACTGCCTCCGGGCAGCGTCGCTGCCAGTTACCCGGGGCAGGTAGAGGCTTATGGTGACGTGTCGGTTACCTATGACTCGGTGCAAAGTGTTGTTCTGGGTTCTGAGCCGACTGGCAACGGTGATCTCAGAATGTACGAAATGCAGGCTGAGATCACTTTTACGGTCTCGGGGTTGCGGGATGCGACAGGCGCTGAGCTGAATCTATCCATAGGTGGCAATTTGGCAACGGTTATCGTCACCGGTAATGGCACTTTTACGATCGCTGCCGGTTTCTACCGAGCGGTTACAGAGAGCCAGCCAAACCCTGCCATCTCCGTGTCTATGAAGACTAACGGCCAGAGCTGGGGGCATTACGCCGGCGACGGTGGTGCGACTTATACCTCGCCTGAACGCGTCAAGGTCTACGCTTTGCCGCCGGGCACTGAGTCCATCACGTTTGCGGCCGATGGCGAGACGAGGAAGGTCGATGTACCTACCGGGCAGGATTGGGTTTATGTCGACACTTCAGATATGGACAACAGTGCTACTGCTCTCGACTTCGAGCTCTGGGCCTACAGCGGCAACAACCAGACCGGGACCTTGCTCAATCACGCCAAAGGCCAATTTAATAACGACAGTGGCGGCTCGGTGAGCAATATCACCAACGAGGTGCTGAAAACTGTTGACACAAATACTTATACCCGCAGTGCGAGTTCCGATGGTGACGCGAATAGCTCGGTGTTCTATTCCCAGGTGGGCATGTATAACCGCCAGGCAGTCCGCAATATTGCTTTGCAACTGACTGGTGCCGCCAATGACGAGACACTGATTGCCCACCACGCTAGTTATAACGCCTTTGGCGAAACCGTGGCCTCTATCGACAACAATGGCAATGCCACCCTGTACCAGTACGACAAGCGCGGCAATGTGGTGCAGGAGTTGAAACCAGAGGCGGATGTCTACACGGAGCAGATGACCCATTTCCGCGCCCACACCGCCACTGTGTACGGCGTTAACGCTTACGGCGAGACGGTGATGGAAAAAGTGGCTGCGCAAGCCGCCGCAGGCGCCAGCAGCGCCACCCGCACCGCTGTCGACAACTACAACATTAAGCACGAGCAGGTGAGCTTGCAGGACTATGCTGCGGGCTTGTTGGTTGCCAGCCAGGACGCGGTGGGAGACTACGATACCCAGGCCTTCGACCAGGCCGGCAACCTCAAGGGGACCAGCCAACTGGCCTACCGGGCCGGCGAGCGCGGTAGCGGTACCGGTGCGCTCTACTATCAGGTGGCCTACCACTACGACGCCAATAACCAGCTGGTGCGGATGAATCGCTTCCAGGACAGCAGCCGGGCGATCGACTACAACTACGGCGCCTCCGCCTACTACGATGAGTGGGACTACGACGAGTTTGGCAATCGCACCCGCCATCGCAACGCCCTCTACGGCGACACCCGCTATGTGCTCAATTCCAGCTTTGACAATACGGGCGATGCCAGTGCCAGCGGCACAGTTGGACAGGAGACCTATCGCTACGACGGTCTCGGCCGGGTATTGGAGTACACAAGTTACAGCGGCCAGGTGACCGATTATGCCTACGCCTGGAGTGACTATGTTACGCGCAGTGTGCTCGCCGCCAGCGGCGAGCAGGCCCAGGATGACGCCATCCAGGTGCGCCTGGGGGGCTATATCACCTCGGTGGCCAGAGCCGGTATGGGCGGTACCGTCGCGGTCAATTGGAGCCAGAGCTCCCGCGAAGACGTGATTACTGATGTCAGCGACTACTTTGGCAAAGCGGTCTGGCACGACGACTTAGGTGGCCACCGCATCGAATACTCCTATAACTATGCCGGCTGGCTGTCGCGTCAGACAGGCAATACCGGTATGAGCGGCGACGCCCTGTGGGAGGACCGGAACAGCCAGGATATTCGCTACACCTATTACCACAACGGCAACCTGTTCCGCACCTTCGACTACGGCAACAACGGCCTGGTCGATGGGGACCAGGCCGCAGTCGGGGATACGGTGGCGCCGGCGGTGACCGAGTATCGCTATGACAAGGCGGGCAACCGCACCGGTGAGCTCTATTACCGCTCTAACGACTTGTATAACAACAGCGGACGCGTGGTGTATCAGCACAGCAACGCTGAATACGATGAGCAGGGCCGTATTGTCAGCATTGAGGGCTATGACGAATACGGAAATGCCTACCAGATCGACTACACCTTCGATGCCTTTAGTAATCGCCGCAGTGTCAGCAGTGTTTACAACGGCCGCTATGTGGATAACTTAGACGGCACTATCGAAGGGGAAACCCAATCGTTCTATTACACCTACGACAAGAACAACCGCTTTACCCTGACCCTGGGCGAATTCCAGGACGGCCAGATAGTGATGGGAGAGAGTGGAACCGCGATCAGTTACAACGGCCTGGATCAGCGTTATCAAGCTGTGCGCGCCAGTGATGGCAGCATTCGCGAGCAGTACGCCTACGATGCCAATGGCCGTGTCACCACCGTACATATCGACCAGGGCAGCGGCTTTGTCTTGCGCGCCCAACGAGTCAATAACCATGCAGGGCAGGTGACCGCCTCTTACGAGTACGACTCGGATGGCACCCTGTTTAGTGTGACCGAGAATCATCACAATGCCGATGGCACCCTGTTGGGTTACCAGACGACCCGCTATGACGACAGCGGTCGGGCGACCGATGAGGTTACGCGGATGCGCAACACCTTCCTCGGTGATGGCGCAACAGTGGATACCTCGATTACCAGGGCATATCCCGAAGGCGGTGCGGCGCCGACGGTCACCACTTTGCACAACAGTTACGAGAAGTGGGATACCTACAAAACTAAGTCGGTAGTGATCAACGCCGATAACGCTGATCTCACCCCGGAGCAGCGCGCCCAGTGGGAGAGCGGTGAGGCCTACTATACCTATGACAGCAACGGCCATATACGCCGGGTCTACGATGTGGCCAATGAAAGTGCCAGGGCTTACGTAACCGATAAAGAGGGCCGCACTCTGGTGCGCGAAGAGATTCGCGATAGCGGGGAAACTACACTCGGTCGCGAGATGCGTCACTTCTATTACTTCAATGGCCACGCCGTGGGGGATGTGGGTAATGACCGGGTACCGAGCCGCTACGACTATGTGAAAGCGCTGGCGGAAACTGACGGTAGCGGCAACCGCCACCTAAACGACAACGGCGACCATGTACAGGCGGTGCAATCGGCAGACTTTGACCAGAACTTCCAGCCGATCAATCCCAGTTACCCGGCCGCCAGCTATACCAGTTACGAGGCCCAGGGCGGTGAAAGCCTGCAAACTATTGCGGCCACGATCTGGGGAGACTCCAGCCTGTGGTACCTGCTGGCGGATGCCAACGGTCTGCGAGGGGATGAAGTACTGACCCGGGGACAGCGCCTGGAGCTGCCCAACGTAGTCACCAATATCCATAACAATGCCGATACCTTCCGTCCTGTAGACGGCAGCCTACAGTTGGGCGATATCAGTCCAACCCTGCCAGATGTACCGCCACCACCACCGGTTGATTCCGATGGTTGTGGTTTGGCCCAGGTAGTTGTGCTGGTGGTTGCTGTGGTGGCCTCGATGTATCTGGGGCCTTGGGTGATGGGTATGGTATCGGGTGCACTTGCTGGTGCTGGTGCTTTCGTTGCCGGAGCGGTGGGTGCCTTTGCCGCTGGAGCCGCCGTTGCCGCTACCACGCAGGTGGCCAGCATGGCTGTTGGTTTACAGAGTGGCTTCGACTGGAGTGGGGTTGCTCAGGCCGGCGTCACAGCAATGGCGACTGCTGGAGTAATGTATGGGCTGGAAAGCCTCGCTGGCAGTGAGAGTGCCGTTGCTGGTACGTCTGACTTCTTCAGCTCCAATACCGTTGGCTCTGCGATTACAACCAATGTAGTTGATCAGGGAGTCAATATGGCATTCGGTGATCAGCACAGCTTTAACTGGGGCGCGGTGGCCGTTGCAGGGGTTAATGGTGCAATTCAAAGAGGGATGGAAGGAAGCTTTGAGTATGAGACGAGCTATGCGGAACGTACTTACAGCACTGCAAACCTGAATAATGCCGAGGACTTTTTAACCCAGGCCTCTGATGGTTGGCAGCTGACCAAGACACTTCTATCCACTTCTATTAATGAAGCGCTAAATGCAAGCGTATGGGATCAGAAATTCAGCTTCGCGTCAGTGGCACAAAATGCTGCGGTTTCCCACCTGGGATACGCTCTGTCTGCACCGGTGCGCCAATCGCCGATCGCCGTTGAGCCCGGTGCAGATAGGGCTGTCGGCCAAGCAACAGAGCCTACGCCTCAGCACGCTGTCGAGGTAGCTCAAACGGCCCAGCAAACTAAAACCGAAACGCAACTCGTCTTGCAATCCCAACCCGCCGCTGTGCACACGGCCGAGACCGATAGCCGTGTCGAAGTAGTTGCAGAGTCCCTTAATAATCAGCGTACGGAGATAGGTTTCTGTCCAGCGCCGATGGATGAGGTGAATTATGGAGAGGCGTTGGTGGGTAGTGTTGAAGCGATAATCGTTAATGGTGGAGTTAAGCAAGGGCGGGCAGCATTAGGGGAGGAATTGCCAGAAGGTTCTAAAGATGCCCATGACAGTTTTGATTTAGCAGGAATGGACTCCCATGAGCTGCTATCGGAGATTTTGCTAGGGGAGTTGCCGGTTCCATATGAGTTAGCGATTGTGGATGGAAATGGTGATGTTGTGCCAAGTCCGGGTAGTGTACTTTCCTTCGCGATAGATACAAAGCTAGGACTGGAGCTTAGAAATGGCAAGCTAACAGGCACCGTCATTTGGGGGTGTATTGGCAGTGAAGAGTTATGCCAGAAAGCTATACAATCCTTCAATGAAGTCGTAGCTTTCAATGATGATTTTTTAGATATATCTAATCAACTTGTTGAACCCGAAGGGCCAATTCAGAATGAAGTTGACGCTAGAATTATTTTTGGAGAAATAAAAACCGATAATGGAGACAATACTTTAGGAACCTGGAATACGAAAGAAAAATTAATGAAAATTGATCCAGGTGTTGGTAGGTTGGAGCGTGTTCTTCACCATGAATATGGTCATGCCCTAGGTCTTTCCCATCGTGAAAATCTATCCCAAAATTTTATGAGTTACTTCGGGACGAGAGATGGACTTGAAAAGTATGTGTTTCCAGAAGTGGATGCTTTTCAGGAAGCCTACCTGAAGGAGGCCTATAAGCCCTCTCTATTGAAGGGGGTTAAGGGTTTTTTCCTAGATGATTAGCCTGGTTAGGGTTAGTGAAAAGTGTTCTGAGTATAAATGTAAGAGGGTCTCTACAAGTTTAGTTTTTATATTTTAAATGGATTTTAGGGGGCAGGTTTGGAGGGGGTGTAGTTTTTAGAGGCAGCTCTTAAATGATTTTTTTGCCAGGAATGAGTGGTGTAATATATGGCTGAGTGTATCTGGCTCGTCGAAGTGGATGGGAAGGAGTGAGGGTTACGGAACACATTTAAATAAGCCTTGACAGGTCGCAGTAACGCTGCGGCCTGGATACTAACTAATTAAAGGTATGAGTATTAGAAGACTTCGAAAAAAGGCTGGGATAGAGAAATTTCAGACAAAATAATTATACCACAATTTAGGGAGCCTCTGAATAACTCCGTAATGCCTCTGTGGGTCTTGAAGGCTGCAGATGTTAGGCGCACTCGCCGCGAATGGCCGCAGCCCTTGGCAAGACTGCAACGCAGCAACTGTGGCCTTCAAGGCCCGCCCTTCGGGGCTTGCAGAGCGATTCACACTCCGCGTTGCGACTTCTTGAAAGGTCTAGACATTCCTGCAAAGCCGCGCCTTGATTGTGAACCGCTCTGCAAGCCAGAGGTATCACGGAGTTATTCAGAGGCTCCTTAGACTGATTTATATGGGGCAGCCTTGCGCTGCCCCTGTTGGGTGATGGAGAAGGCAGCAGAAGTAGATGCATTTTGTGAGTATCTACCTCAGTTTTCATGGTTGGCGCATGTACTGATATTTTTTATGCTGAACTTGGGAGATCCTTTAGGTGATTCGTGTATCTGTCGCACGGAGCGGGGCCGATGAAGTCAGTTAGGGAAAGAGTGAGTGATTAAAAAAAGTTTCCATCAATTATTGGGCGTACAAAATAATATCTATTGATGAAGTAGACTGGATTTAGTTGCGGCCGCTTAAAAAATAGCGCTGACGCTTGTATTGCTCTTGAGACCAAGGTTTATAATGTGCTGGGTGCAGGCAAAGCGTGCTTTCTCAATGGATTCCTCCAAGCGTTTAAAGCGGCTTTCAAAGACATGGTTGAAATAGAGCCGGTACTTTGATGATATATTTTGCCATTCTAGAATTTGTGGGATACCTTCGGCAATAGCGCTGCTTTTTCAAGGTGCAGTTATCGGCCATTCCAGTCAAATAGTGATGTATGGGGTTAATTCGCTAGCACTTTTTATACTGGCTCAATTAAAGCAGTAATTTTCGCGGCGCTTTTGGTCCAATTGAAAGGTTTCGCCGGCGCTCAATTGTGGACCTTAATGAACGCCTTAATTTTATCCTCCAGCCCCCTCATACTGGAAAAGTCACCCCGTAGAGTGCTTTGCGTTCCAGCTGTGCAACCCTCCCTGTTACAGTATTCAGTCACGATAAAATAGATGGAGTAAAGCTAAAGTGTACTCGTGGATTCAGAAAAACCCAAGATGTAATAATTAATGTTTTGTGAAGCTCTGATTGTATCTATTTTCTTGACGTTTTTGATTCAAATAAAGATCGTAGTGTGACACATTTAATAGTTTGAGCTTAGTGTTACATCTATTTAATTGCAGTTATATAAAATTAAAATGGATTCCGATGAGGAGTGAATTAATTTATTGCCCAGTATTCAGTTTGGCAATCTAAGGTATCAATTGTCGGATACTTTTTGAAGTAAATATTTACATACTTTATCTCAGGTATGGCGCGGTGTTAATTTCTTATGACTGTGAACTAAGATGGTGCCAAATACCAAAAAGTAGAGCTTTTGCAGGAAGCTTGTCCTTTGTAATAAAAGTCAGGAAATCTAAGATGAAGTCTCGTGACAATTACCCTTTTTTGTCACCTAACTTATCTGTGAGGTTTTAAATGAGACTTAGGTCTAATTTTAAGTGTTTTGCCTGGATGTTGATGATGCTTCCGGCGGCTGGCTTTTCAAAGACAATCTATATGTCCTCTGAGGGAGATGACTCCAATACCGGTATCAATATTGAGGAGCCGGTAAAGACTTTATCCCGGGCGCAGGAGCTAGTGGATTTTAGTGATGGTGATACCACGATTGCTATTCGTGGCGGTACTTATTACGCTGAAAGTGTGAAATGGACTGAGACTGATAAGGTATATCGGTTAATTATTAAGCCTTACGCTGATGAGGAGCCGGTATTTGAGGGGCAGGGAAGCCAGTCATTTTTTAATCTGAGCGCTCAAGATGGTCAGTGCACCAATGTTGAGATCAGTGGCTTAACATTGCGCAACTATGCCACCTACGGAATAATCTTTAATGGTGGTAGGCAGAATAGAGCGTCGAGCTGGAATGGCTGTAATAAAATCCACGATAATAAGTTTGTGGAAATGGGCACATTATTTGATGTTAGTAACTGCCCAGAAGGTTGCGCTGGGTATGGTGTGGTTGACGTTGTAAATTCAAAATATAACGTGATTTATAATAATGTTTTTCATAAGGCGGAGAATATCCCTGAGCAATCATCGTTAATGCATGCAGTATATCTTGCTCATAATAGCAGTGAGAATGAGGTGTATGGGAACTACTTTTACACTATATCAGGTGACCCTGTTCGGGTAAGGGATGCTAGTAATTTTAACAATATACACAGTAACTATTCAGATCGCTCTGGAAAGATAGCCTTTCTTTCTAGCTGGCGTAATGTAGCCGGTGGGGAGCAGCCTTCGTTTGGTAATTTAGTGAAAAACAACATAATTACTTTCCCCTATCGTGATCGTAGTAAAATAGAAGTTACAGCTACTCTTGCGTCTGACGATGTTGGTACTTTTATTGAAAGAGAGCAAAAGTTCTATCATGGAGATCAAATAGTTAAGGAAAGCATTGGAGGCACCATCGCTGGTGACTTTAATGGAGATGGCCTGGATGAAATATTGGTAGCATTAAACTATAACGACTTTACAAAAGTTGTTTTGGCTACTGGTGGTGAAGGGAAATACCTTAAGGACGTTGTCTATATCGGTTCGGATTATAAAGTCTCTAATTTGGAGAGCGGTAATTACGGTGGTGGTGAGTCGGACCAGGCTATTACTGTACTTTCAAATAGGGAGAGTGATGAGACAATAGTTTACCGTGGTAACGGCACTAGAAGCTTATTTGATCAAGGGCAACTTTTTAATAGCGTTGATATGGGCATTGACGCAATAGTATCGGGTGACTTTGATGGCGATGGCGCTTCTGAAATTGTCACGGCTATGACCGCACCATCAGGTGAAACGATCATCTACCGTGGAGACGGTATTGAAGGCTTGACAAATATGGGGGTTCTACACCGCAGTGACTACTGGGAAGTCCCCGCGTTGGCATCTGGCGATTTCTTGGGGGCAGGACACGATCAGCTAACAGTGGCCTTCCAGTCGGATGATGAAACCCGAATTTATCGTGGAGATGGTATTACTTCAGCAACCGGGTACGGATACTTTTATTCAAGCCCTGATTTCACAATTACTGCAATGGAAGCTAATGACTTTAGCGGATCTTCACTCCCTTCATTAGTTACAGCCTTCAAGCGTAAAACAGCAGGTGATGTTTCCCTCTATAGTGGGGATGGTATGAACACGGCAATGGACAGGCAGTTTTATAGTAGCATTTACTGGGATATTACTGCGTTAACCTCTGGGTCTTTTAGTCGCGATGGCAGTGTGAATTTGGTGGAGTCATTTACCAACCTTAGTCAAAGCCAGATCTGGGCAGGGAATGGGGTTAGCAGTATTTCATCTGGAGGCCTTATCCATAAACTGGAAAAGTTGTAACTGTCATTAAGTGTAATATGGCCGGTACCGCCTAATTGAGTACTGTATAGAGTCCCTTTCTACTCTTTGGCTGGGGGCTCTTACAAGAAGGTGCCTACAAGAGGTCGATTCCCTTCTATTGCTTAAAGGCTGCCTGTTTATTTCTTTTAAAGTTAAGGTTGTGAGCTATATGGGGGATAGGTGTGTAGATATGGTCTCACTCTACACCATACATACATAATAGCAGCCTGATATATAGTTCTTACGGCTTGTCGGGAATTATGGGGTCAAAGCTTTACATGGAAAAATGGGCAGAGGTTGTTCTTTATGTGTGTGAAATTTTAATCCAAAATGTCATTTAATTACCCTGCATGTGTTTTATTTTATTCTCTTTCATTAGATTTTTATTGTGTTCCTTGTTTGACGATATTGGGGCTAGTAAATCTCGGCTAGCTGTGAGGGAAAACGCACCAAAGACCTATTGATTTCAAAGAAATATAACCTGCAATCCTTGGGTGCGAGGTCAAATATTACTGAAAAAAGACAATGCCTGAAAAATTTAATTGTTGCCTCATTCCAAATAATTACTTTTTACGTAATGCTATTACGGGAGGTGTAGTGAGTTTGTTTTACTATTGAAACTATTTGGTGGAGCTAATTGGTACAAAACATGTTATTTCAAATAATGGTCTTTTAAGAGAGGGCCTTCTATTTTCTGCTAAATAGCATGCAAAAAGCGCCAATTTTATAAGGGTGAAAAATGCTAGCTCTTACCGCCTAACAAATAATTATTGGTTCAATGGTGCCAAATAAAGAGATAAAAAATATTTGGGTGGCTTGTAAAGATAAATAGGGTTGAATTTGACCAGCTAAGGAGCCCCAAATAATAGATGACCCGTTATTCCGAAAAGCAATAATAATATCTCTTTACAGAATATAGGATGCTGGTACATTCTCACTTAAAGTCACTGAATCCAAAATAGTCATTTTGTCTTTTTGCGACAGGTTAACTTTGCAAGACAACATAAAAAATCCTTTAAGTTTGATAAGTTAGTTTTAGGTGTTCAAAGTGAAATGTAGTACCCCATCGCCCTACCTGGGTCTTAAGGAAAGAAATAAAAGAACGGTATCCATTGTTATTTGCTCCGGCGCTCAATGCTTGGATATTGCTGGCCCAGCAGAGGTTTTTTCATTTGCAAATAAGCAAATGGCCGATTTCGGTTACGGTGAAAACCAGCTTTACAACATCGAATTTTTGGCTGCGTCCAAAGAGCCCAAGGAAATATCAACAGGTCTAAAAGTACATCCTGACAAGTCTTTTGAAGAGGCAGGCTCCATCCATACTCTTTTAGTTGGTGGTGGTACTGCGAAAAGTTGTCTTGACTTAACGAATGACAGTCAGTTTCTTGAGTGGTTGAAAGTTAAGGCAAAGGAAGTTGAGAGGATAGGGGTTAGCGGAAGTGGTACATTGGTGCTTGCCAAGGCTGGAGTTTTATCAGGGCATCGGGCTACAACCCATGAAAAATACATCGGTGATCTAAAAAAATATAAAGATATTGAAGTAGATGACAAAGCGATTTTTGTGAGAGATAAGAAAATCTACAGTTCTGTAGGGCGAAGTGCAGGGATAGACTTGGCCTTAGCTATGGTTGAGGAGGACTTCGGTCGAAAACTGGCCCTTTTAGTTGCTCGGGAAATGATTTTGTACCTGAAGCGTGATGGTGATCAGAGTCAGTACAGTAGTTATTTGCAGGCACAATTAAAAAATAATAGGTTCTCCCCGTTGTTGGAATGGATAAACCTTAACTTAGAGCAGTCTCTCAGCGTTGATTTTTTGGCCAAAAAACAAGCAATGAGCCCCCGAAATTTTTCTCGCTGCTTCACAAGCGAAATAGGTGTAACTCCGGCTCGGTATTTGGAGCAGGTTAGAGTTGAGAAGGCCTGTCAGTTAATATTGGAGGCAGGGATTAGCCAGGATGTAGTGGCAACCCAGTGTGGCTTTTCGTCGCAGGAACAAATGAGAAGGGCGTTTCTCCGGCAGAAAGGTATTCTTCCCAGTAAATACCGCAAACAGTTCGCTTGAAAATACTGGATTTCGTTGATTTTTGGCTTATCTTCGACATGGGGGGCGGCTTTTCAGGGTTTAAGCATGAATGCTCATGTATGTCTGAACCTCTGAGTTGATCAACATCTTCACTTTTAGTTAATATTTATATTTTGCAAGAATATAAATATGAAATACTTACTTTTGACCAGTTTGCTATTTGCAGCTTCTGCAAGTGCTGAGATAGACCTTGATTACCTCAAGGTACCCGAGGGCTTTAAGCTCAGCTACTTTGCAGAAGATGTTGAGACGGCTCGTCAATTGGCACGTTCTGAGTCGGGTACAGTATTTTCTGGTTCTTTCAGCGCGAAAAAAGTTTATGCTTTCAAGGACACAGATAATGATGGTGTAGCTGATCAGCGTTGGCTATTGATGGATGATTTAAAAGCGCCGACAGGTATTGCCTATAAAAATGGCGATTTATATGTGGCTGATGTCAATAAGATTATTCGCTTCCCCCAGATTGATAAAAATCTTGACAAACCGAAGTCTGAGGTTGTTTACGATCAGTTTCCAGCGGACAGGCATCATGGTTGGAAATTTTTGCGTTTTGATAGTGAAGGGCAGCTGATAGTGCCTGTCGGCGCACCTTGTAATATCTGTGATGCCAACGAAAATTACTCAAAAATATTTTCGCTGGACCTGCAATCTAAGAAAACAAAAGTGATTGCAAATGGGGTGAGAAACTCCGTTGGCTTTGATTTTCATCCGCAAACCAATGAATTGTGGTTTTCAGACAATGGTCGGGACATGATGGGGGATGATATCCCACCCTGTGAAATCAATAAGGTAAGCTTTGCAGGAGAGCATTTTGGCTATCCTTATTTCCACGGTGACGATATTGCAGATCCGGAATTTGGTCAGGGTAAGAAGGCCGCTGATTATTCCAAGCCGGTATTAAATTTAGATGCCCATGTGGCGCCTCTTGGAATTCACTTTTATCGCGGTGGGCAGTTCCCCAAGGAATACCAACAGAACTTGTTGGTTGCTGAGCACGGGTCCTGGAATCGAAGCAAAAAATCAGGTTACCGAGTAATGATGGCGACAGTTAAAGATGGTGAGGTCACGGATTACAAGCCGCTGGTCACTGGTTTTATGCGGGATGAAACCACCTATGGGCGCCCTGTTGCATTTTTAGAAATGCCTGATGGCAGCGTATTAATTTCTGATGATTTTGCCCATAAAATTTATCGCTTAACCTATACCGGTATTTAAATGGCCGATTTTATAGCTATCAGGGCTGCTCATTGAGCAGCCCGCTTGGTTATCCACTGTATTGGTTTTCACGCTAGAGGAATTTCTGCCAAATTTCCTCACCTCTTAGCTATCCTTCAGACTCTGTAAAAAAGAGTAAGCCGATCCTAATTACTTGTGCTATGTCTACTGCGATAAGAGCATAAGTAAGGAGAGGGTTGTGACGCAAAAAATATCTTGTGAGACATTTTCCAAAATCGTGAGTGTTATTTTATATCTCCTAGTGAGTAGCACGGCGCATGCGGCTGAGGACATAGCTTCGGCATCTACTGCTCATTTGGAATTACGTTTTGCCCAAGCTGAGGTTGTGGCGCAAGTAGAAATTATTGATGTTCACAGGGATGTGGATAGCGCACTGTCTGAGGAGGGAATTACAGCCATATCAGGCTATATCTACTCTGCCGTTCCCAGCCAGGTTTGGAAGGGGCCAATGGGTGGAGAGATCACCTTCCGCCTGGGATTTGAATCCTGCGATTTAAAGCTGGAGCAAGGTGAAAACTATCTGATTTTTGCGAATTTGGATAGCTACGGAAGGTTACACCTGAGGAGTTGTGAGGCGGTTATTGCTGAGTCAGACGCCACCGCGATACTTGCCCAACTTAATAAGTTTATTAAACAGGGCTAATAAGTTGCTTTCTTGCAGACCTGTTAGAACTATCAGTTGTAACTGGTTCTTTCTTTACAGCAATCCAACCTGCTACGAAGTGGCTCTCCCCCTTGAAGAACCCCAAAGGAGGGTTATTCTTATCAGTATTGGCGCGACCTTCTTTTACAGGCGCTGCATCTCATTAAGTTGCGCACCGTTGTAAACAGGCTGGAGTGTCAGGGTTTGGGATTGTTATCGAGAAAGTACACCGACCAGCACTGTGTAACCGGCTCGATTTTAATGATTAATGTCTTCTTTTGAGTTTGCCTGGGGTCGAGAGGTCCAGATATGAAGAAGTTACTGATTCCCCTGATCATTTTATTACTGATCATCGGTTATTTTATGTCGCGCAGCGGCGAGCATAAGGCTAAAGAAGCCTATAACTCGATGGAGCAGGAGCAGAAGAGTGAACAGATGAGGGGATCCTCTACCCCCTCTAGTGGAGGAAGTAGCGGTGGCTCAATGGCCCCAGCAGATACCTCGGATTCCCCTGATGGTATGGGCAATCCCGATTCCCAAATGCCCCAGGACTCTGACTCAACCGATCCCGCTCCTCCGGGGTCTTCAGATAACGGGAGCTCACCTGACGCTACTATGTCTGGGTCAGACAATATGGGTGCAGATGGCAACATGAGCCCGGATGCTAATGATTCTAGCGCCATGCCAGACGCGAGCAATAACTCGGGCGGCGACCTAAATCAGCAAGCGGATAAGGTCGTAGATGATGCTACGAAGGAAGCCAATGATGCTGTAGAGGGAGCGACTAACGATATGGATGCCTCTGCCGATGGCACTGAAACAGATACAGAGGCAGATACCGGTCAGGATGAGGGAATGGAAAGTAATGATAACTGACCAATAGTAATGACTCAGCTACATCGAACTAAGCGAAAAGCAGGGCCGCACAGAAGTGTGGCCCTGCCGCATTCTCAAAATATGATTGAGCATATCTGGCATCAGGGTGATCGAATACTCGAGGTTAGACCAGTTGGGAAGTTAACCGTTGAGGACTTCCAGTTGCTAGCCGCGCAAGTTGATCCGATCATCAGTAAGCGGGGACGTATAGAAGGGTTGCTAGTCAATGCGGGAGATTTCGCTGGCTGGGAGAGCTTCGTCGCAATGATCTCTCATTTTCGCTTTATTCGAGAGCATCAAAGGCATATCCGCCGGATAGCCGTGGTTACCGATAATCCTATCCTCCGCTTTATGCCCAACCTTGCCTGTCACTTCATCAGTGCTGAGGTGCGTCCCTTTCCCGAAGAGGAGTCCGCTCAAGCTCTGGAATGGTTACAAAAACCGGGTTAGCATCGCCTCCCTTTTTCAATGTTACCTGGAGGGCAGGTGAGTCCATCGTTGGCTATTGTCGCTGCGGCGCCAGAATATGTTTCCGCAGCGGAAGAACTATCCGCTCAGTTAGATTACCCCCTCCTTGGAGCTATTTCTCCTGCTGATGTGGTCGACTTTCCCCAAGTGTTGTGTCTCGGAGAGCAACTGCAGTTGTGTGCGACCGGGCGTAAAGCAGCCGGGCCAGTATGGGTGGATTTTGTTGCTGGAACACTTGCTCATCGCCGCAAGTATGGCGGCGGTAAAGCTCAACCAGTAGCAAAAGCTGTTGGTCTGCGTTCTGGCTTCCATCCCAAAGTCCTCGATGCCACCGCTGGTTTGGGTAGAGATGCCTTTGTTCTGGCGGCGCTGGGATGTGAGGTGCAGATGCTGGAGCGCAACCCGGTTGTTTTCCAATTGCTGAAAGATGGAATACGCCGGCTGCGACAGGCGTCTATCGGGGATGCTGAGTTGGCTGCAATTTCTGAGCGAATGAGCTTGGTGGATTGCTGTACGGCGGCGTCAGAGTGGCTCGGGCTGCAATCGGAGGAATCCATCCCTGTTATTTATCTGGATCCGATGTTCCCTGCGCGGGGGAAAGCTGCCAAGGTCAAAAAGGAAATGGCGGCCTTCCATCATTTGGTTGGGACTGATGAGGATGCGGATAGCTTATTGAGCCCTGCCTTGGCGGCCTGCTACTACCGCACAGTAGTTAAGCGCCCTAAGCTTGCCCCCTATTTGGCTGATATGAAGCCCAACCTTTCCTTGGAGGGGAAATCCGGCCGCTTCGATATCTACACCAAACATGGGGTTCCAGGCTAACTGCCACATACCGCTGCCCTAGCCGATTGCTCCTTGGGTGAAAGATGGTGTGGGCACCGACTTGCTATGAATTCTACGTTTCCATAAGTCCGTTGCTAAAAGGGCGGCTTATGCCTTGGTAGCGGCACCTCTGTTATCCCATCTATCCCGCAGACTCCCACGATAGGCTTTGCTTCTTTGTACTGCCGCAAAAATATTGCACTCCAGGGAGGTCCCATCAGTGCGACCAAAAGGGAGCAGTGCATCGAGCACCCCGGATATTGCCAACAGAAAGATGTTTTCTGTGGCTGCTCTCGGGCTCCTAACTGCCGCAACGGTCGTTACCAGCTTGCGCACCCTGCCGATGATGGCGCAGGAAGAACTGACGATGTTTTTCTATATCGGCTTTGCGGCATTGTTATTCTTGATTCCTGCAGGGCTCGTGTCGGCAGAACTTGGCAGCGCCTTTTCAGAGCGCACTGGGGGTGTCTATACCTGGGTTGGTGAAGCTTTTACCCCGAAGGTGGGTTTTGTCGCTATATGGTTGCAGTGGATCGAGTGCATTGTTTGGTATCCCACGGAGTTGGGTTTTGCCGCTGCGGCGGTGGCTTATGCGGTGGGCGATAATACCATCGCCCAGAATACCTATTATATCGGTGGGTTTTGTATTCTTGCTTATTTGCTAGCGACACTGATTGCCCTTACCGGAACCCGCTTTCTGGTAAAAGTGGCACAGTTTGGATTTCTGGTGGGTATCGTATTTCCCTGCTTGATTTTGATTATCCTGGCTGTTTGGTGGGTGGTGAGTGGTAATCCTATTGGCTGGGAGACCTTGACCGACCCGGAAGTAGCAGTGCGTCGGGATGGTTATGATCACCCGCGCTGGTTTCCCCATATTAACGGTTTGGGGGCGATTGCTTTTCTCGGGGGTATTTTACTTGCCTTTGCTGGGGTGGAAGCACAGGCCACGCATGTGTCGGAACTACGTGATACCCGTCGAGGATATCCAGCTGTAATCGCCATCGCCGCCGTTATTTCCATCCTGGTGTTCACTCTCGGCGCACTCTCTATTGCTGCAATTTTGCCCTATAAAGAGATATCTGTAGAAACTGGCTTATTTACAGCTTACGAAAGAGCTTTTGGGCAGCTACTTGGGATTCAATGGCCCGTGCAAGCACTTTCCTGGCTAATTGGCTATGGTGCACTAAGTGGTGCCTTGGCATGGTTGGCTGGACCCAGTCGAGGGCTACTGGCTACGGCCCAGGATGGGATGTTGCCGCCCTGGTTTCAGCGAGAAAACCGGGTGGGTGTACAAAAAAATATTCTCCTCGCACAGTTTGTAGTGGTAGCGGCAATCTCGTCCATTTATATTTTAATGGATAATGTATCTACAGCTTTTGTTTTAATTTCAGTGATGGCTATTAGCTTATATATCATTATGTACATAATGATGTTTGCTGCGGTTATTCGATTGCGGATCACGCAACCAGACTTACCCAGAAGTTTTCGTATCCCGGGAGGGCTGCCAGGGGTTTGTATTGTTGCCGGAATAGGTTTAATTTCCGTTGTTTTTGCCTTGGTAGTTTCATTTTTCCCGCCAGAACAGCTCACGATAAAAAACCCTGTAACTTATGTTGCTCTCAACCTGGGTGGAATTGCTATAGCGATCACCGTTCCCTTGTTAATTTTCTATTTTCACAATCCCTCCTGGCGGGGGGAGGGTGGCCATCAACAGCAGTCATTTTCTGATATTGATGAGTGAGCCGGAGGTAGATAGTGAAAGAGCAATCTCCATTTGACAGGTTCTTTGACGAATACAATGAAGATATTCCAGAAAAGCACTTTCCCCGGTGTAGTATTTCAGCAGAGGCTGCCGAGGCTATTGTAACCAGTGAAACCTGGGCTGACGCAAAGCCTGCGATGAACTTATCTTCGTTTGTCACAACTTTTACTGAGTCAGAAGCATTTGAGGTCGCTAAGAAACATTATCTGAAGAACTATATTGATCACGACATGTATCCACAGCTGTTTGCGATGGAAGCGCGAATGGTTCGCTGGTTACACAACCTCTGGAATGGACCTGAGGGAGTAGAGCCATACGGCGCAGCGACCATAGGCTCGTCAGAGGCCTGCATGTTGGCTGGTTTGGCGCACAAGTGGAATTGGCGTAAGAAGAGGCAGCAAGCCGGCAAAGACGGCTCAAAACCTAACCTGGTTACCGGAGCCAATGTGCAGATCGTTTGGGACAAATTTATGCGCTACTTTGATGTGGAGCCGCGCATAGCACCGTTAAAGCCTGGTCATTACCGCTTTACCAGTGAACATCTGGATGAATTGGTCGATGAGAATACCATCGCTGTTGTCGCTATCGCCGGGCAAACCTTTACCGGTGAGGATGATGCATTTAGGGCGATTCAAAACTGGTTGGATAAGTATGAAGAGAGAACAGGAAACGATATCCCTATGCATATTGATGGGGCGTCGGGAGGATTTGTTAATCCATTTCTCTATCCGAATTACAAATGGGATTTTCGTTTGCCAAGAGTGAAATCTATCAATGCCTCCGGGCACAAGTTTGGCTTGGTGCCGCCGGGATTGGGGTGGATAATTTTTCGTGAAAGAGCAGTTTTTGATGAAGACTTGATGTTCTATGTTAATTACCTGGGTGGGGAGATGCCTACAGCCACATTGAACTTCAGCCGAAATGCATCGCCGGTTGCCTACCAGTATTACAACTTTATACGTCTAGGCTATGAGGGTTACAGGCAGATTATGCAGCACACCTTGGAAAATGCGCAGACTCTTCGTCAACTTCTGGTGGCCAGTGGGTACTTTGAAATAATGAATAAAACCCAGAGAATCCCGGTTGTTGCCATGACCCTGAATAAAAAATATAAGAATTTTAATGAATATGATATATCCAATAAAGTACGTGAGCGGGGATGGGTTCTTTCTGCCTATTCGATGCCGCCAAACGCTCAGTCTGTAAACTCTCTGAGAATTGTTGTTCGCCCTCATCTCAATCAGAATGCAATCAGTGGCCTTGCAAAGGATATTATCCATGCTTGCGATTGGCTGAGTGAGCATTGTGGTAATGCAACTCCGCCCAAGTTGCATGACCCGCAAAAAGTGGCCCCCAGTAAGTGTTAATTCATACGGGACTTTAACGATCCTTGCATTCAATGACTGGGTAGATAAGTGGGCTATTTTGGTATCTCAGAGGCATCTTTGACAACTCTAACATGCTGCATCATGCTCCCATCCTCATGATAAAGTAAGTGGCAATGCAGAGGATACTTTCCGGTAAAATCCTTGAAACGAGTACGGAATTTGACATGTCCATGGGGCGGTACTTGAAAGGTGTCGCACCAAAACGGTAGTTTGAGTGTGTGGTGCATGGGGTCTTCTCCAACCACCTCGATAACATAATACGGATTAACATGAATATGGATTGGGTGTGGGAATTCACTCTCATTAACCAAGGTCCACTCCTCTACTGCATCAAGCTCTACGTAATGATTAACCACTTCACATCCTTCGAATGGTGAATGGTCAATACTGACATTCAGCCCGCGATAATATTTTTGGGGGTCATCAAGCGTGTTGGCCTGGAAAGTGAGTCGACGTGTATTGGTGATCTCATCATCTGTAATAGGTTTCAGTAAGTCCACTTTAAAACTGCTGGGGAAGGGTGGGGGTGCACATCTGGCGGGTGGTTTGCTGGGAGCATAGATTGCCGTTCCGATTTCCTCTCCCTGGGCAATAGCGATAACAAAAAGTGGACTGTTGTTATGGTACTTATAATGCGGCATTTGTTGGAACTCAATCGCATTATTGTAAATGTAAAAATGAGCTCCCGGAGTGGCAGCTTCACTGATTTTTAAGAAAAGGGAAGCTCGATTAGCGGGGCCCAGGCTTACTCCGTCTTGTAGGCGGTAGTCATCAGTAGGGTTTCCATCAAACCCGTAGATGTACATTTGCGCGAACCAAGGGCAATCGATATCTATCGATGTCCTGGTGGTAGCATTGAGAAGTCTCAGATTGAGAAGCTCACCCACCGTTGCATGAATGATAGGGCAGTATTGTCCGTTAACGGTAATACAGTATTCACTATCTGGGAACTTAGCGACCTGGTGTTGATCCTCTACTTTTCCGTGCTCATCTACGGCAATATTCTGGAAGACAAGAATATGTTCCTTAACTCCCATTGCCTCAAGTTCATCGTCAAATTCATCCCTTACGATTAGGGCACCTGCCATCCCGCTGCCGACTTGTATAGCGACAGAGCCGTGCTTATGGGGGTGGTACCAGTAGAGTCCTGGGGGTTGGTCCTTGGGAATGTCGTATTTGTAGGTATAACTTTCCCCTGGTTTGATCTTCATGCAGACATTGTCGGCCGGAGATTCTGGGGAGACGTGGAGCCCGTGAGTATGTAAGTTGTAGGTATTGAACTCATGGGGGAAGTTTATTGTAGCGGGTGTATTAAGGGGGTCTTCCTCTGGCAGCAGGTTGTTTGTCTGGATAGTAAGGTGGCTATCAGCGCGAATTTCAATGGTAGGGCCTGTAAGTGTGAAACCTGCTTCTTGAGTGATTGATGATGAAAATACACGGGTCCAGGTTGGTGTGTCATGGGTTTTGTTAAAACTGAAAATGTTATTCTTTTCGTACTGTACATCAAGTTTAAGTTCTAATTTTCTATTTTCTTTATCCATTGAGTAAGCAGGCGGATTTTTTATTGGTTCTAGAAAGGAAATATGCTCTCTATTGCTCACTGTTAACTCCGAGGATTTTGTGGGAAGCGAGATTGGTAAGAGGTACTTTATGAACGAATATCAGTTTAGATTCTAAGGCGAGATTATTTGTGGAATTGCTCGCCATATGATCGTTAATTGAGAGGCAAGTTAGGGTAGCAATAATCCTTCTGCAAAATTCATAATAATTCTCGCGACTTTGTTGGGGTGTGCCTGAGCAATAAAGTGCCCACCAGGAATATCAATGACATTGAGGTTGATGTATATCGCAGATATATCGATGACAGCTTTTTTACTTACAAGTCGATCTCTATCCGGGCGGATGTAGACGGCAGGGATTTCCAATCTTTGGGATGGTTGGGAAATCGAGGCGATATTGTGAAGCCTTTGCTTTAGTTTGCCTCTGTTGGTGTTTAGTAGGGCGTTATAGGTGCTGTCAATGAGTATGTCACTGCCTTTGCCATTGAAACCAAAAAAATTTAGTGTGATTTTGGTTAAAGATGGGCAGTCTATAAGCGAGATTGGAGCTAGTTGTGCTGCCTTGGATAGCAGCGAAGGAGAGCTTATAAAGCTAGCTATAAAGGTAATGCTTAAAATTTTCTCGGGAGCTAAGAGGGATAACTCATATGCAATTCGTCCTGAATAGGACTCAGCAATAATGTGAGTCTTCTCATTGAGAAAGCTCTTGGCGATTGATTGAGCTTGAGTCAGGTAACTATCCCCTGGGAGCTTGGAAAGGCAGATAGTTTCGGTTGTCCATTGCTTTGGTAGTGCCTTACTCAAACCTGAAAACAGTGTTCCTGTTCCATCAAGTCCTGGTAGAAGTAAAACTTTCAATTCCGAATATCCTGCTGGAATTTCCTATTAATTGAATATTAACATGCTTATGTTGAGTATTTCTCTATATATGACATTCAGCCAGGGTAATTCTTCTTGATGTTTGTACGGGACAAGCAATCTGGTAGTGCCGAAAGGTGAAGTTTTCTATCGTATGAGGCGGTTTGAGTTGCTGTGAAGGCTGTTGGGTGTGCATGTTTTAGATAAAAATAGTTTCTTTGATTTGAGCTTCTAAATATATTTAATTATTCTAATGGATATTTATTTATACTAATACGTTATTTCTAGTTATGTCGATAACGAAAACAGAATTGCTAGGCCAATAAGTTGTCTGGGTGGGTAAGTATTAGAGTTCATTAGTGTAACTTAATGACAGGCCTAAACGTAGCTAGAAAGTTAATTGAAAGTCATTTGGTCAAAGGGAATATGGCTCCCCAAAGTGTAATCGAGCTTAAAATTGACCAAGTCCTCAGTGAGGATGCCACCGGCACGTTAGTGATGTTGGAGCTTGAAGCTTTGGGGGCGAGGCAGGTGAAAGCAGAAATATGCGCTCAGTATGTGGATCACAATGTATTGAGGGCAGACCATAAGAATGGTGATGACCACGTGTTCCTGCAAAGTTCCTGTCGAAACTACGGGATATGGTACTCACGACCAGGAAATGGTATTAGTCATCCTGTCCATATGGCTTGTTTTGGTATCCCCGGTAAAACCCTTTTAGGTGGGGATAGCCACTCATGTGCTGCTGGCTCGTTAGGTATGTTAGGAATAGGAGCCGGAGGAATTGAGGTTGCACTTGCAATGATGGGATTTCCGCTTTCTCTGGTAATGCCAACTATTTTGGGGGTGCGTTTAGAGGGGGAGCTACAGCCATGGGTAAGCGCTAAAGATGTTATTTTGGAGCTTGTACGTAGATATACATTGAGAGGTTGCTGGAACAAGATTGTTGAATATCACGGCCCTGGATTGGCAAACCTTACAGCAATGGATCGTCACGTAATCGCCAATATGGGGCAGGAAATGGGGGCCGTAACAAGTGTCTTTCCTGCTGATGATCAAGTGAGGCTTTTCTTGCGGCAGCAGTCGCGCGAGAACGACTTTGTCGAGTTGCTTGCCGATAAGGATGCAACCTATGATGAGGTTGCAACTTTAGATCTATCGAAAATTGAACCAATGATCGCTTGCCCCTCGCGGCCGGATAAGGTTGTTAAAGTTCGTGAAGTTGAGGGTAGGCCAGTTTCTCAGAGCTATATCGGCTCTTCGGCTAACCCTGGGTTGCGTGATTTTTCTATTCCCGCCCGGATGGTAAATGGTCTCTTTGTACCGCACGAGATTTCTTTAGATATTAATCCCGCGTCGCGCCAACTACTTCATGAGCTGACTCATAATGGTGACCTTGAAAAACTGCTTGGTGCAGGGGCTTACTTGCATGAAACCGGCTGTGGTGGCTGTATCGGTATGGGGCAAGCCCCAGCTAGCGGGCACAATAGTCTTAGAACTGTGCCGAGAAATTTCCCTGGGCGTTCGGGAACTAAAGAAGATAGCGTCTATTTATGCAGCCCAGAGACTGCGACGGCCAGCGCCCTGAAAGGAAAAATAACTGACCCCAGAAATTTAGACATGGATTATCCGGTATTTGAAGAGCCTGAACATCTAATGGATATGCGATCACTATTGGAGCCACCGCAGGAAATACCAGTGAAAGTTGAGGTGAGAAAGGGCCCCAACATCAAGCCTTTGCCAGTTCTGGAAAAAATGTTAAGTGTGATCGAAGGCCCAGCTCTTTTAAAGCTGGAGGATAATGTCTCAACCGATGATATTATTCCCGGAGGTGCGGATGCTTTGCCTTATTGGTCAAATGTCCCAGAGTTAAGCCGCTTTGCTTTTTCAAATGTAGATGAATCTTTTTATCAGCGGGCTTTGAGCACCAAGGAGGATATATTTCTTATTGCCGGCAACAGTTTAGGTCATGGGGCGAGCCGGGAGCATGCCTCAATTACACTACGATACTTGGGAGTGCGCTGCGTCATAGCCAAAAGTGTAGCTGGACTCTATCGCAAGAATCTTATTGACCACGGAATTCTCATTTTAACATTTTGTAATCCAAGCGATTTTGACGCCTTTAGTAAAGATGATCAACTTCAATTTTATGATCTCTCAAGCTGTACAGGGGGTAACAAGATACTAGAGCTGAGAAATGTGACTAAAGGTATTAAGATTTGGTTGGAAAATGACCTTTCTCAAGAAGAAATTGAAATAATTAAATTTGGAGGCCGCATCAACTATATTAAGGGGTTGTTGAGAAGGTCTCTGGAAGATATGGGCTCATTTTAACAGTGTGCAGGGTGGTGTGGGGTTGGCTCTCCACGCAAAATACTTGCTTGTATTTTTTAGAGCGGTATTTTTAATTGTGAGTTGGCAGTTGATGTATAGATTAAAATTTAGGTTGGCTTTTGATGAAGTTCTACTCGCTTGGTGAGGCTAGAGAGAATATTATTTTCTGCTAGTAGTTTTTGCTACTGCAATTGACTAGTTTGAATGTGCAGGATCTCTTGTCGTTAAAAGTTTGTCTCAGGTTATATATCAATAGATCTTTGTGTTAAAGTCCCTGTCGTCATGATGGTCAATTTAAGGGGTTGAGATCGCTCACCTACCATTGCTGCTGATGTCAAGCGCAGAGATAATTTCATCGTATCTTGCTTTAGAATGGTATCCATAATCTAAGTTGAAATCTTTTGATAGAGAATCATTAAAGGTCTTGGCCAGTTCGAAAATCTCCATCCTCTTTATATAAGTTTCACTGTAAAGTTTATTGATGAGAGTTTTGTGGGCTCCGTAGATGTTATTCTCTTGGGGGACTAAAGTATATATAGGTTTAGATAGGGCAAGGGCCTCAGAAATCATTGATGAACTGTCTTCGGTTATAAAGACAGCTTCACTTGCACCGAGTATTTCTTCGAGGCTGGCATTGGGGGCCTCATAATCTAGCAAGTTAAAGCATGTATCAAATGGCATGTTGCTTTCAATTAGCTCGGCCACATATTTAGGGGTTCTTCTTGAGGTGCTAATTAGCCATGATATGTTTTGAGAAGTCGCTATTTTTTTTAGCTCTTCTATCAAGTCTATATAATCCTTCCGTGTGTATTTATAGCCGCTTCCATTGCCTCCGATAAGTAAAGTATAAAAGGGTTTGTGGTGTTTCTTCTTTAAGTTGTCGCCCAATGCTTTGCATAAATTTACATCTATGCGGCTAAATGGAAGGTATTGCCTAGATTTCTTAATGTCCTCTTTGGTAGATAGGGTTAGAGAGAAGTCGGTTTTCCTGAAGCTGTAAATATTTCCTATGGCAATATTCATGCATTGTGTTTTTTGGGTTAGTGCAACGTTCGCAGCAACGCTATTCCCACCAAAGGAAATAATTAGATCTGGTTTTCTTTTGAAGGAGGGGTTTCTGTGAAAGAGCATGATAAATTTGTGTGCGTTTCTGGCGAGATGTCGAGTCAATAGTCTTATTGGTTTATTTAGGGCCTTTAAAACTGGTTTACTGGTGGTGATTTCATAAGAATATTTGCCCTTGGAGTGGCGGGAGAGTAGCTGGTATAGCCCCAGAGAAGGACTGAGATGGCCCGGTTTTCCATCGTAAATAATTAAAATGTGCATAACCTTGCTTAATGGTTTGAGAAATGTTTCTAGGGGGCTCTAAGTGAATAGGAGTACCCTAAATTGATTATTCTCAATTTTCTGTAGATGGAGTTTCTATACGTAGTGGCTGAGATGGAGAGTCTCAATTTGCAGATTTAAACTTACAATCTACCTTTGGCTTGTTATCGACTTCTGATGCTGCAGATAGTGGTCTAGCCCTTGCAGCATGATGTAGGTGTGAGAAGGTGTGATTTTGAAATTATTTATGATCATATTTTTACTTCTTCGGTATAAATAGGGCTCAGATACTATGGTACTGCTGGAATTTTCTTAACAACAGTTAGGATTTTGCCGATATTCCAACGAAAAATGACACATTCAGAAAAAGTAAGTGGTCTTATTCAAGCATTAAATTTTTTACTGTTGGGGGAAATATGTAATAAAAATATCTCTTTTTAATCAGGCAAGCTCTCCCTGAACCTGGTAGAGGTAGGTGTAGGTGTTATCAATTATTTATGTAGAAGTTCAAGATATAAATGAACTTATTGGGCCTGGTATTACCTAAATTGGATTTGTGTTAATGTTGGACTCTATTTATTGGGCTAAGAAATAGGTTAAAGTCCATATTTTAAGGCTAGGTTGTTTGGTTAGGTGAGTACCCCAAGTATGTCTATGTTTCAAAAACTCAAAGCGTCAATAGGTATTGGTGCAGCTAAAGTTGATACAGTTCTACAAAACTCTGAGCAAGTTCAGGGTGGAATCATTGAAGGGGCTATCCATATCATTGGTGGTGATATCGACCAGCAGGTGGATGCTATAAGTTTAAAGCTCTGCACCGAGATCAAGGTGGAGACCGATGAAGGGGTAAGCCATGAGCGTTTTGTACTGAATGAATTACAGGTACAGGACCCTTTCACTATTGGCGCTGGAGAGAGCCGGGAAGTTCCTTTTCAGTTGGCGTTGCATGAAGAGACGCCAGTTACTGTTTTAAACACCCGTAGAAATAAAAGCTATGTGTGGCTGGAAACTTCCCTGGATATTGATTTTGCGCTGGATCCGAAAGACAGGGATCCCTTGCGGATAAGACCTTTACCCGTTGTAGAGAAGGTACTTTCCATGATCGAGGAAAGTGGCTTTAAAATGGTAAAAGCGGATGTTGAAAAGGGGCATTTGCGTGGAAGCAATTTTGTCTCCCTGTCTGGATGCTACCAGGAGATAGAGTTTAAGAGTAGTGGCTTGTTGAATTCAAAAGAGATTGAACTCTCCTTTATCGTTGATGGTGAACAGGTGCACTGTTTGGCTGAAATTGATCGCAGATTTGGTCTGCGGGGCGATGAATATCATTCGTTTTCATTAGCACATGATGCGAGTGATAATGAGGTTGTCGCAGCGGTTCAGTCTATTTTGTCTCTATAGTTGAGCTGATCCATAGAGTCTGGCGGCACTGAGCTGCCGGGCCCTTAGGGGCAAAAGTGTTCCAGTAAAAAAGTATATTCTTAGTATCAACTGCCGCCAGGTTCGTTAGTGATTCAGGAGGGTTTCTTAATGAGATTGGGGGGGGGCATAACAGGCAAAGTCAATATCATAAGCTTCTGGCCATTTATGGAGAGCAATTTCGGAGTAAAAATGCATAAAAGTTGCTGTTATTGCTAAATTTTCAGCTTAGCTTTGTCCTGCGGAATTGTTGCGCTTCTGGCCCCGAATCAAAGGGTTAGGTTTCCATAAACCACTTCGGGGGAATCCATGAGCCTTCAAAATATGTATTTCCCCATTTGGCGATTGCCTGAAGAATCGGTAAGACATCCTTGCCTTTCTGTGTTAGCAGGTACTTATATCGCTTAGGCTTTGATTGATATTGTTCCCTCACCAGTATTCCCTCTGCTTCTAGCATTTTTAATCTTTCTGCTAGTCTATTGGTTGGTATTTTCTCTGGTGAGTCAGCTAGCTCGCTATAGGTCTCTTTACCACACAGTAAGTCTCTTAGAATAACTAATGTCCATTTATCGCCGAATACGTCCAGTCCGTTCACGATAGGGCATCCCGAACGCATAAATTGATTATCAGGACTCATGCTCACACTCTTACTGCCAGAAAATGAAATACTAGCCTAGTTACTTGCGAAATTGAAGTTATTGATTTAGGTTAAGGTTACTTCAACTTCGTAAGTAACGGGAGAAATTTATGTCCAAAATATCTGGAGAATGCCTGTGCGGTTATATTAGTTATTCTTGTTCCGAAGAGCCGGTAATGGCGGGGCATTGTCAATGTACAGATTGTCAGAAAATTAGTGGGGCTGGACACATCGCTAACATTGCTATTCCTCGCGGAAGCTTAACCATTAGTGGCGATCTTGCATTTCATGAGAAGCAGACAGATAGCGGCAATACAGTAAGGAGAGGTTTTTGCCCTCGCTGCGGTTCGCATATTTATGCGGAAAATAGCGGTATGCCGCAGTTTGAATTTATCCGCGCTGGAAGTCTTCATGACCTGGAGCAATTCAACCCGACAATGGTGGTATATGCTGGTAGTGGTGCATCTTGGGACTATATGGACCCGGAATTACAAAAATTTGAAAAAATGCCAGAAATGTGACCTTAACAATCAAAAGTAGGGGATGCAGCGCATAGCTGTTTTTGGGCTAAGGAAACTTCTGAAAATCACATTTCTCTCAATTTATCTCCCTGCAATCCCCATGACTCGCTACTTACGGGCACAAAAAGGTAACTCATAATGGTGCCCTTAAGAGCAGTGGTTTGGTGACTTCTAAAGAGATTGACCCCTCCTTTACCCTTGATGGTTAGCAGGTGCATTGTTTGGCAGAATTATTCGTAGATTTGATTTGCGCGGCGATTAATATTATTCGTTTTCGCTAGCGCATGTTGCGAGTGATAATGAGACTGCCCCATCGGTTCAGTCCATTTTGTCGCGATAGTTGGCCTGCCTCTAAGAACCCAGCGGCATCTAGGCTGCAAAGCTCTTGGGTTTTGGCTTTTACAGAGTGTCTATTAGGCCTTGAGGGATTCCTCCCAGTTATTAGCCCATTCCCTCAGCGGATCAAGGGTTTCCATTAACGAAACTCCCAGATCTGTCAGTTGATATCCATTCGTACACTTATTAATCAATTTAGCTTCGCTCAACTGTTTGATTCTTGTATTTAGTACCGAAGGGGACATGGCATCACACTGGGCTTGGAGTTCCCTGAAGCTCCGGGGTGTGCTCCTCAGTTCCCACAGTATTCTCATACTCCATTTTCGCCCGAGCAGATCGAATACAGCCATGATGGCTATGCCGCTAGTCGAGCCTCGGACAGTTTTTTTCGGTAGAGGAGTTGCCATGGTTCTTGCGCTTCTAAATTAGTAGCGTTACAGTTGCTACGAAATCAGTAGCAATTTTATGGTATTTTTAGAGAAGAGGGAATGGGTGTGTTTTTAGTGGATATGCATTTTAAGGATTTGGAAAAGCTAACCCCAGAGCTGACTGCGAAGCATAGGCTTTATCTGGAGGGGGAGTACAAGTCTGGAAGTTTACTCTTTGGAGGAAGGAAAAATCCCAGGACTGGTGGGATTATTGTTTCTCGTCACAACACTGAAGAAGCATTACAGAGAGTGCTTGATGAGGACCCTTTTATAAAAAGTGGAGTGGCAGTTTATTCGCTAATCGAATTTGAGCCTGTTATGGCCTCTGAACAGTTTTTACACCTTCTAAAAATGAGTTCGCATTAATCACCAAACGTTTTGAGGGGAGTTTGGTATGTGGCTTTGAGGGGGATACCATAGCCTGGAGGGCAGATGAAGCTCTTCAGGCCACATGTAACTTGATTAATCTTAAGTATCGTCTATTTACACTATTGCCTAAAGAAAGGTACTTGATGGCACCATTAAATTAAATGATGCCCGATCATCAATCTCCGATGGTTTTCATTTAAGCTACTACTTGGGGATTATCCTCTATCGCCAAGGTGGAAAGATTTGCTATCTATTAGATTGGTGGAGGCTATTTCTGCAAGCTTAAAGTGGTGTAAAGAGTTGATATATAGCCCCTAAGGAGGGGGGAGACGTTATGTTTTTAGTGAACTTGAATTTCCCGGATATTAAAAAACTGACCCCAGAGTTAATGGCGGAGCATGTGAGCTACCTGGAGGGACACTATAAATCGGGAGACCTGCTTTTTGGGGGGGCGAAAGAGCCTAGAACTGGCGCGATAATTATTTCACGTCATCCCTCTGAGGAAGTGCTGCGAAAGGTTCTGGAAGAAGACCCTTTCACAAAACATGGGGCGTCGACATTTACGATTACAGAGTTTGTACCCGTTATGGCTTCAGAGGAATTTTCCAGCCTCTTGAAAGAACCCTAGATCGGGTTCCTTCGAGGCTTGTGTTACTTCTTACTCAGACAATCTTCGGTCGTGTTATTCGCTAAGGTCTGCGGTGATCACCGAATCAGAGAAGCTCTGATAAGCGGCTTCAAAAGTCTGCGACATGGCATCCGGGAAGAGGTGAAAATCCCCATTTTTTAGCGCGCCAACAATTTCCTCAGCCACTGCACTGGGGGATTCTCCGTCCTCCAGCCCAGCCTGTTTGGCCATATCTGTTTTGATGGGGCCGGGGTGAACACTCAATACTTGTACGCCTCGCTCCTGAAGCGTTTCTCGAAGTGCCTGGGTAATTGCGTAGCTGGCGGCTTTGGATGCGGAGTAGGTGCTAACGTGTGGGAAGGTACGCAAGGATACTACCGAATTCATTTGTACCAGGGCGCCTTTGCTCTTTTCCAAATGGGGGGTGAATGCTTTGGCTACACGGACAAGCCCAAAGGTATTCACTTCCAGTTCCTGCTTAAGAGAGTCCTCTACATGGTCGCTAAGCGGGTCTGCGGGCGCAAGTACCCCGGCATTGTTCACCAGAATATCCAATTCCTGAATCGCCTTTGCCGCCGCCCCTACACTTTGGGCTTTTGCCACATCGAGTTCCAATGTGATTACTTTGTCGCCATATTTTTCTGTCAGCTCTGTCGTTGTCTCTGGGTTGCGAACGGCCAGATAGACTTTTTTTGCGCCACCGTCGAGAAAGCGCTCGACAATTGCCTTGCCAATTCCGCGGTTTGCTCCAGTTACAAGGGCAGTTTTTCCTTCGATTGAAATGCTCAATTCTGTTCTCCTGTGAAGGGTTGATCAATATTGTACCGATCGGTAAGGTTTGAGCTAAGTCTTACCGATCGGTACAATATTGTCAAAACAATTTTTGGGAGATTGCCAATGGCGGGACGCAAGCCGGAGTTTGATAAGGCGCATGCGTTGGAATCAGCAACGAAAGTCTTTTGGAAAAAGGGCTATGTGGGCGCCTCAATGGCGGACCTGACCAAGGCTATGGGGATTAACAAGCCAAGTCTGTATTCTTCCTTTGGCAATAAAGAGAAACTGTTTGTTCTTTCATTGGGGCAATACCTGGATAGATATGCCAAAGATCGTATGCAGTTCCTGACGGAAGAGGGAGTGCCGTTACGGCAGCGATTGCATAGTTATTTGTTGGCTACCGTTAAAGGGCAAGCGGGGGAGGGAACCCCGAGGGGTTGTTATCTGGCGTTTGGATTATCGGAAACTGCCGGTGATGTTTTGCCTTCTGATGCCATTGACGCTTTAAAAGCTGCTGACGCAGAAGCGGTAAAGCAACTGGTTGACTTGTTTCGTTTTGATAAAGAGTCCCAGGCTATAGGGCTGGATCGGCGTGCCGAGGAGTGCGCTATGTACCTGATTACCTTGTTGCATGGCACAGCATCGGTATTGCGATCCGGGCGGGAACTCAAGGAGGTGGAACCCTCTTTGGAGTTTGCACTTAATGGATTGGGGTTGGAGGCGTGATGGAAGTGAAAATTTAGACCCCTGAGTATTCAGAGGTCTAAATTGAGCTTTAGAAGCGGCGGCGGAACATGGGTAGCGGTTGGTCTACCCCTGTTTGGTAGCTATCGCCAAAATCGCTCATCGAGTCTTTAAGACTTGCCAGAGGCTGTTCGCCTTCAAATGCGTAGGCATTGAAGCCGCAGCGCTGTAAATAGGTCAGCTGGTCTCGCATAAACCCGCCTACTGCGCGTAACTCTCCGGTAAAGCTGTAGCGCTCGCGCAGCATACGGCCTGCGGTAAAGCCTCGACCGTCGGCAAATGCTGGGAAGTGCACGGCAATTACCGGCAATTTGGGAGCTTCTTCCGCAATCTGCTCGGCACCTTCTTCACTGTCCAGCCAAACACCGACTTCGTCACTGCGGGATGACAGCGCATCGCGATGCGCCAGCCACTGTCGCAGTGGCAGGATAATTTTGCCGGAGGGCAGGGTGCTTGGGTCCAACTCCTCTCCCGCTTCCAGTTGGGGTACCAGCTGCCATTCGTTGGTCTTTACTTCACCATCGATGATCAGTTCTGCGGGGTTGCCCGGCTGTGGGCCCAGTTTAGCTGGCTTTGGCATAAACTCTCTCCTTGAAGGGCTGAAGGCCGATGCGGCTGTAGGTGTCGATAAAGGGCTCTTCCGTTTGGCGTTGCTCGACATAGAGGTCGAGGATTTTGCTGATCACGTCTGGCACTTCAGCGCGGGAGAAACTGGGGCCCAATACTTTGGCCAGGCTGGCCTCGTTGGATGCACTGCCGCCCAGCTGAATCTGGTAGAACTCTTCGCCTTTTTTGTCGACGCCGAGGATGCCGATATGTCCCACGTGGTGGTGGCCACAGGCATTCATACAGCCAGAGATATTGAGGTTGAGATCACCCAGGTCGTACAGGTAGTCCATATCATCAAAGCGACGCTGGATGGCTTCGGCTACCGGGATGGACTTGGCATTGGCAAGTGAGCAGTAGTCACCGCCGGGGCAGCAAATCATATCGGTCAGGGTGCCGATATTCGGTGTGGCGAAGCCGTGCTTGCGGGCTTGTTGCCAGAGTTCAAACAGTTTGTCCTGTTCGACGTCTGCGAGTACCACATTCTGGTCGTGAGTTACCCGGGCTTCACCAAAGCTAAAAGTATCGGCGAGATCGGCAATAGCCTCTAATTGGGCATCGGTTACATCGCCTGGGGGTACACCAGTGGGTTTGGTGGACAACTTAATCGCGCGATAACCGGGTACCCGGTGCGGGTAGGTGTTGCGTTCAAGCCAGCGGGCAAAGGCTTTGTCGCTGTCAGCTTGTTGATACAGTGCAGCTTCAGCAGCTGATCCGTCAAACTCGCGATATTCCGGGGCTGTGAAGAAGGATTTAGCCCAATCCAATGCTTCCTGGGTTAACTTTTCAGCGCCGTCTTTAATGTGTTGCCACTCTTCTTCCACGCGGCGGCCGAACTCTTCCGGGCCGAGGGCCTTGACCAGAATTTTAATGCGCGCTTTGTACTTGTTGTCGCGACGACCCAGCTGGTTGTAAACGCGGACAATCGCTTCAAGGTAAGAGAGCAGGTCTTCTTCCGGCAGGAAGTCGCGGATGGTCTCGGCAATAACCGGTGTGCGGCCCTGACCGCCACCTACCAATACCTGGAAGCCAATCTCTTCACCGCGCTTGACGATCTGTACACCGATATCGTGTACACGGATGGCGGCGCGGTCCTGTTCTGAACCACTGACGGCGATCTTGAACTTGCGCGGCAAGAAAGCGAATTCCGGATGGAATGTAGACCACTGGCGAATCAACTCGCAGTAGGGGCGCGGGTCGGCAATCTCGTCGAGCGCAATGCCGGCGTAGGGGTCCGAGGTGGTATTTCGGATACAGTTGCCGCTGGTTTGTACCGCGTGCATTTCCACCTCCGCCAGCTCATCGAGAATAGCGGGTACATCTTCCAGCTGCGGCCAGTTGTACTGGAGGTTCTGGCGCGTAGTGAAGTGGGCGTAGCCTTTATCGTAGTCGCGGCTTACGCGGGCGAGACGGCGTAACTGGGCACTGTTGAGCAGGCCGTAGGGAACGGCAATACGCAACATGGGGGCCAGTCGCTGAATATAGAGGCCATTTTGCAGGCGCAGCGGCAGGAATTGCTCCTCGCTCAACTCGCCGGCAAGGTAACGTTCCGTTTGGCCGCGGAACTGGGCTACGCGATCGTTGATGATGGCGCGGTCCCGGTCGTCGTATCGATACATAACAGCTTGATTCCATTGCCTTTGTGCGCTGATGGTGGAGAAAGGGGCAGGCCCCGGACGATTCTCCGCTGGCGCATAACATACCAGCGCTCTTATGCAATAAATAACAATATTTTCCGCTATATCTGTAACCAATAGTTATAAGGGGTACTTTTTGTGGTGCTAGTTTGTGGTGCCGGGTGTTCAGAGGTGGCCGCCTTTTGCTCAATTTAATTTTGATCACAGGTCTGTATGTTGACTATAGCGGCTTTGTTTTTCGGTGCTGTGAGTTGTGAGCCCTTAGTTTGTCTTGGCAACTGTCGAGATGTACTCGTAGCGATGAGCTGACTAAGGTTCTCATCTGAGAGCTTACTGATGGTGTTTGTATACTAACAACTGGGGTCTCTGGTGTAGGCAAAAGTGATTTCTCTGAGCTGGACATCACTTACAGCGCAATTTTAGTTGCTTAGCCTTCATGCTCTTCGTGGCTTGGTCCAAAACTTGTGGGCTTTGGGTCTTTCTTTGTTAAGTCACATGAGTGACTATGAAGCCTACTTAACTCTTGATGGAAATAGGACCTGGCTAGAACCAGATGCCCGTTTCAATATTACGGAGAAGCGCCGTAATTAGGGGCTGAATTAACTGCTACCTCCGATGATGAGCCTCAATTAAAAAAGAATAGTTTTATTCAGATAATTAAGAACCACGCCGCTTTCGACAGCGTAAGGTTGACCCTTTGCTAATTGTTGATACTATGGTGCTTTACAAGCCTGCTGGGTCCTACATCGCTAAACTAGATTTTTATTTGAGCAAATGGAAGCTTGTCAAATTATTTGATGTTATTTTTGCTCTTTGTTGCCACTGTCCTCTTACGAGAGAAAGCGCCACTTGCCCATGGAAGTTTATTGCCTATTGAAATCCATATTTCAATTATATGTCGCACTTTAACATTTCCTTTGGTCGTTTTAAGTGATTATGCCTGCCAGCACAAAAGTTTGTAATGCTCTACTCTCGCTACGAGTTATCATTGAAATTTAGATGAATCTTCTAGTTTTTAATTGATTCCCTCTCTTTAAGCGTAAAACTTCGCTGTCAAACCTGTGCGCAATTGATTTCCTGTGTGTTAGGTGCTGCGATTTGATCTTTGTGTGAATATAAATGATAGTCATCTGAGGGTGTGAACTTTAAGTATATTTACCCATGGCTAGGGCTAATAGGTGCATATCCCATGTGCGCTTGAAAATATGAGCAGTATTTTTGCAAGGATTAAACTGTGAAAGAAGTACTTACAATGGAGGCTGGTTTGCAGTGATTGGTTTCTTGCTTCGGTCAAAATTAGGAGGTTAAGTGGTGCCGGTGTACAAGTTGCATCTAGTTGCTTTCCATGTTATTTATTCGCAAAACTTGGTCTTGGAGCGTTATATTAAAAAAGAGTTCTTAGGTGATCTCAATGTGTTTTTGGGTTTCAAAATTGAGAAAGGCAGTTGTCTCAAAAAATAGTCGTATAGATATTGTTATTGTGGTTGTTTGAATGATGTATAAGAAAAAATTATTAATTTTGCTGTGTTTTCTTGTGCCGTCTATGGGGTTGGCTAGTGGAGATGGCGAGAAGTTTAATAATGGGTACGTGGTTAATAACCTGGCGGATGATTTTTACGATTTATACAATTCATCAGAAGGGATGGATGATGAAGCTAGAGCATTTTTAATTGCTAAAGAACTGAGCGATCGATTTCCTGAGTACTATAAAGATGGTGGTGAGATAGAGGAGGGGGGTAAATACTCTCTTAAAAATAGAGTTTTTAGTGCAGTTTCAAATTTTCCAGACATCGAAATAAAGTATCTTTCAAAGGAGAGATCCCTAAATATAAGTCTGGAGGATAACTTGAAATCTTTCTCCAATACCTTTTCAGATATGGCTATGGATGTTCCTATCTATATGCTTCACTCTTTTGGGGAATTTAATGGTACTTATCGCAAGCTGGATGGGCAGGGATATTTAATGTTCGGGCTGGATATGATGGCTGAGTATCATTCGTGGGAGGTGGATTCCTCCTTTTTTCATCATGAGTTGTTCCATGTTTACCATGAAAAATATTTTTCGGGTTGTGAGCAGTTATGGTGCGATATTTGGACTGAAGGATTGGCTACTTATATTTCTCACGAACTAAATCCAAGTGCTGATTATAATGAGCTAATGCTTAACATACCTGCAGGCATGGTGCCTGATATAGATGCCCGATTGCTGTTTGCATTGAATGATCTAAAAGTAAAGTTTCACTCTGAAGACCCTGCAATAAAATCTTCATTTAATAACTTCGCAGCTGATGATACAGGTTTGCCTGTTCGGAGGGGTTATTATTTGGGTTATATTTTGTCCAAAAGTCTGGGGGAAAAATACTCATATGTTGAGCTGGCTAGGATGAGTAATGGTCAGGTTGAGAGGCTTTTACTGTCTGAGCTAAATAAGTTGATACAGGCTTACAGCTCTTAAATATTAGAAAATTACTATTGATCTGATGGTGCCGCTCCTCCACTGGCTGTTCTATCAGATCAACTTCAGTTTCATAATCTCTAAGTATTACATAGTTACAGTACTTCTCACTATGTCGGACGTGAGTGCATTGCGATAAGATGTTGGCAAAGTGTAAAAGTCACTTTCTGTTATCGCGGTTTATGATGCAGGATAGGATGTAACCCTAGTTGAATTTGTTCGTATGCTCGGGATCTGTGACAGCGGAGCAGTGGTGTATTGCAAAAAAGACTTGGTCGCTAACTCTACCGCCGTTTTAGAGCCAGTCTTGCAACTGCGGGCTCAATTTGCTCTACTTGGGTTGCCGCATCCAGCGGCCCAACTACTTTAAATAACAATAAAGAACGATCGGAGAGATTCGATGAATGATGAAGTAGCTGTAATTTCTGAAGACGATAATGTAGTGGATGCAATTGCTGCTGTAGCACTGGTCGCAATTTTCGTAGCCACCTGTGTTTTTTGGGTGGCCACGCGCTAGCCCGCTGCTGGCCCGGAGTTGTGTAGTCCCGGGCATTAGCGATAGACATTTCGCTCGGCTTATTTGTGTAGCTGCTAGCTGATGGAAAGCACTCTGTGCTCTTAGCCCATATTGCCGAGTACTATTTTCACAATTAGAGCCAATCCGATTACAAATACGGCGGTAAAAACAACGCCGGCAATAACGTACGTCATAATACTGCCACTTTGAAAATCCCTTTCGCGGTTTTTATCACTCTGCACGCCAATCGCGGCGGCCAGGGTACTGACTACCACCTGGCCGAAATTGGGCTTTTTCGCTTTCTTATTATTATCTTCCACAGGCTCACTCCTCGAGGTTGGGACGTAGCCAGCGCTCCAATTCCGGTTCGCTGACCCCTTTTCGTTTAGCCAGGCTTTGCAGCTGATCCCTGCCGATCTTGCCCACATTGAAGTACTTTGCCTGGGGGTGGGCGAAGTACCAACCGCTCACCGCAGCTGCGGGCATCATGGCAAAGTGCTCGGTAAGGCTGACGCCTGCATTTTGCTCCGCTTGTAGCAATTTGAACAGGGTAGCTTTTTCCGAATGATCGGGGCAGGCGGGATAGCCCGGGGCTGGGCGGATGCCCTGGTAGGCTTCCTTGATCAGCTCCTCATTGCTCAGAGTTTCGTCTTCGGCATAGCCCCAATATTCTTTTCGCACCAAACGGTGCAGTGTCTCAGCAAAGGACTCTGCCATACGGTCTGCCAGGGCCTTTACCATAATGGCGTTGTAATCGTCGTGCTTGGCTTCGTAGGTGTCTGCCAACTCGTCTGCGCCGATGCCAGTGGTTACTGCGAAGCCGCCCACATAGTCTATTTGGCCTGACTCCAGCGGCGCGACGAAATCTGCCAGGGAGCGGCACAGGCCATCGCCACCGCGTTTCTGTACCTGCTGGCGCATATGGTGAAGGCGAGCCAGCTCCTCACTGCGGCTTTCATCCTTGTAGACGATGATATCGTCGCCGACGCTATTGGCGGGCCATAGGCCGAATACGGCCCGTGCGCGCAATAGCTTTTTATCGATAATCTCTTTCAACATACGCTGGGCGTTGTCGTAGAGATCGGTAGCGGCTTCTCCCACAATTTCGTCTTCAAGGATTGCCGGGAATTTACCCGCCAAATCCCAGGAAATAAAGAAAGGCGTCCAGTCCATAGTGTCGAGCAGTTTCTCCAGAGGGAAATCGTCGATCACGGTAAGGCCCAGCTTGTTGGGGCGTGCTGGCTGGTAGTTTTTCCAATCAAATTCCGGGGCAGTATCCCGCGCTTCCTCGTAGGTTAAGCGGGTGTCATTGCGCTTGCGGTTGGCGGTGCGGGTGCGCACCTTTTCATACTCGGCCTGGATTTTTTCCACAAAGGCTGGGCGCAGCTCATTGGAAATCAGGCTGCTGGCCACGCCTACGGCGCGAGATGCATCGGCTACATACACCACCTGGTTGCGGTGGAATTGGGGATCAATTTTTACGGCGGTATGGGCTTTGGAGGTGGTGGCTCCGCCGATCAATAATGGGATATCAAATCCCTGGCGCTCCATCTCGGCGGCTACGTGAACCATTTCATCCAGGGATGGGGTGATCAGGCCGGACAGGCCGATAATGTCACACTCCTTTTCCTTTGCAGTTTGCAAAATGGTTTCCGCTGGCACCATCACGCCGAGGTCGATTACTTCATAGTTGTTGCAGGCCAGCACCACGCCCACAATATTTTTGCCAATATCGTGCACATCCCCTTTAACAGTGGCCATCAGGATACGGCCGTTGGAGCGGCTGTCTTCGGTTTTTTCCGCTTCAATATAGGGTTGCAGGTAGGCTACCGCCTGTTTCATAACCCGGGCGGATTTCACTACCTGGGGCAAGAACATTTTCCCTTCGCCAAACAGGTCGCCGACGATATTCATACCGTCCATCAGTGGACCTTCAATCACATCCAGTGGGCGTGAGGAACTTGCGCGGGCCTCTTCGGTATCTTCCTCGATATAGTTATTAATGCCTTTCACAAGGGAGTGTGCCAAGCGCTCCGTCACGGGCAATTGGCGCCAGCTCAGGTCCTCTTTGCGCACGGCTCCACTGCCATCCCCCTGGTATTTGGGGGCAATGTCCAACAGGGCTTCAGTGGCATCCGGGCTGCGGTTGAGGATCACATCCTCAACTTTTTCCCGCAGCTCCTCTGGGAGTTCGTCGTAAACCGCCAGCTGTCCGGCGTTCACGATACCCATATTCAGGCCGGCTTTAATAGCGTGAAACAGGAATACTGAATGAATGGCTTCACGTACCGGATTGTTGCCCCGGAAAGAGAAGGAAACATTGGAGACGCCGCCACTGATCTGGGCGCCGGGCAGGTTTGCGCGAATCCAGCGGCACGCCTCGATAAAGTCCACCGCGTAATTATTGTGTTCTTCAATACCGGTGGCGACAGCAAAAATATTCGGGTCGAAAATAATATCGGTGGGATCGAAGCCGACTTCATCGACCAGCACATCGTAGCTGCGCTTGCAGATCTCAATTTTGCGCTCGAAAGTATCCGCCTGGCCATCTTCATCAAAAGCCATCACCACCACAGCCGCACCGTAGCGCAGGCACAGTTGGGCCTTTTCGATAAACTCCTCTTTGCCTTCCTTGAGGCTGATGGAGTTCACAATGGGCTTGCCCTGGATGCATTGCAGGCCGGCCTCGATCACCTCCCACTTGGAGGAGTCCACCATAAATGGCACCTTGGCGATATCCGGTTCGGTAGCGGCAAGGTTGAGGAAGCGGCGCATAGCGGCGAGTGCATCCAGCATCGCCTCATCCATATTGAAGTCGATTACCTGCGCCCCATCCTCTACCTGGGCGGCAGCCACTTGCAGGGCGGTGTCGTAGTCCTCTTCAAGGATCAGGCGCTTAAATCGGGCGGAGCCAGTGACGTTGCAACGCTCGCCCACATTGACGAATAAGGCGTTTTCATCGGCGACAAATGGCTCCAGTCCGGACAGGCGCAGAGCAGGTTTTATTTCCGGCTGCTGTCGTGGGGGTATATCGGCCACTGCGTCGGCAATTGCACGAATATGATCGGGGGTGGTGCCACAACAGCCGCCGAGGATATTAATAAATCCGCTGCGGGCAAATTCCGCTACGATTGCGGCGGTCTGCTCAGGGGTTTCGTCGTATTCGCCAAACTCATTGGGCAATCCCGCGTTGGGGTGGGCGGAGACATTAGAGGTACAGGCGCCCGATAAGGCTTCCACATAAGGGCGCAATTCGGTGGCGCCCAGGGCACAGTTGAGCCCCACAGAAATTGGCTTTGCGTGGGCAACGGAATTGTAAAAAGCTTCAGTCGTTTGGCCGGAAAGGGTGCGGCCAGAGGCATCGGTAATGGTGCCGGAAATCATAATTGGCAATTCGAAACCCAGCTCCTCAAAGAGCTGCTGCATGGCATAGATAGCGGCCTTGGCATTGAGGGTGTCAAAAATGGTTTCGATTAAGATCAGGTCGCTGCCGCCTTCGACCAAAGCGCGGCCCGCTTCTACATAGTTTTCTACCAGTTCATCGAAAGTGACATTGCGTGCCCCTGGATCATTGACGTCTGGTGAAATACTGGCGGTGCGGGAAGTGGGGCCGATGACCCCGGCTACCCAGCGCGGGCGCTCTGGGGTAGAGAGTGCATCTGCTGCACGGCGCGCGATCTCTGCGGAGGCCCGGTTGATCTCTACTACCAAGTGTTCCATATCGTAATCAGATTGGGACAGCTGGGTCGCGTTAAAAGTATTGGTTTCGATAATGTCCGCGCCCGCCTCAAGGTACTCCCGATGAATCTTTTCGATTAGCTCCGGGCGGGTCAGGCTGAGCAGGTCGTTATTGCCTTTCAAGTCGCGTGGGAAGTCGGCGAAGCGCTCACCCCGGTAATCGGCCTCTTCCAGCTTCTCCCTCTGGATCATAGTCCCCATAGCGCCATCCAGGATCAGGATACGCTGCGCAAGCGCGGCATTAATTTGCTCGAGACGTTGGTCGCGGGACTGCTGGGACATTTACCAATCCTTATATTGTCGATCTTTTGCCGATGGTGGGAATGGCGCCAATCTTAGCACAGTCACGCCCACTCACTGGCTGCGACTTACGCCTTTTTGGTTGATCCACCACAATAACAGAGCAGTTTTGATTAAAGTTGAGCAATTTATAGATACTTCACAGCGCCTGATCACTATAAATCCCTAGACGACCGGTCTAGTTTTGCGTAGAGTGCTAGGCATGAAAAGCAGCTATGAAGATACTCGCCAACATTTGTTGGATACCGGTTATACCGTGATGGCCGTAAAAGGTTTCTCCGGTGTGGGTTTGAGTGAAATTCTCAAAACCGCCGGTGTGCCAAAGGGATCCTTTTATCACTACTTTAAGTCCAAGGAGCAATTTGGCGAGGCTCTGCTGGAAGATTATTTTCGCAGCTACCTGGAACAGATGGACGTTGGCTTTTCCTCCCAGGATCAATCTGCCGCCGATAATTTATTGGCCTATTTTGATGCTTGGCAGAAGAGTAGTGGGGAGCGTTACGATGCACACCGCTGCCTGGTGGTTAAGCTTAGCGCTGAGGTGGCAGACCTGTCTGAATCGATGCGGGTTATCCTCAGAGATGGGACTGAGCATATTATTCAGAAGCTCCAGAATTGTATCGAGCTGGCAGGGGAAGACGGTTCTCTGCCTAGCACCCTCAATGCCCGTGCCACCGCAGCTTCCTTGTACCAGCTGTGGCTGGGAGCCAGCCTGTTGGCCAAGTTAAACCGCAACGATACGCCAATGGCAGAGGCGATGCTGGCGACCCAGGAGATACTGGGGAAACACTGAGTTTTTTACTGAGCCCGCGAGGGGAAAACCGTTGCGGGTATTTTTATGGCGCCTTTCTAGACGACCGGTCTAATTTGGTGACTTTGACTTCCGTTTTACGAAGTTATGGAGAATAGAGAATGCAATCGAGCGATATAAACCGCCGCCTGGTATTGGCATCCCGCCCTGAAGGTGCCCCGACGACAGATAACTTCCGCCTGGAGCATGCCCCTGTGGTCAAGCCGGAGGTCGGCGAGGTGCTGTTGCGCACAGTATTCCTATCGCTCGATCCCTATATGAGGGGGCGAATGAGTGATGCGAAGTCCTACGCAGAGCCTGTTTCACTGGGAGAGACCATGGTTGGAGGGACGGTGAGCCGTGTGGTTGAGTCCCGATTGAATGGCTTCGAGGAGGGGGATTGGATACTCGGTTATAGCGGCTGGCAGGACTACGCCATTTCTGATGGTACCGGGTTGATTAATTTGGGTAAAAATCCGGATTACCCCTCCTTCTCCCTGGGAGTGCTGGGTATGCCGGGAATCACCGCCTACTTTGGCTTGCTGGAAATTGGGGAGCCAAAAGAAGGGGAGACTCTGGTAGTTGCAGCTGCTACCGGTCCTGTGGGGGCAACAGTTGGACAAATCGGCAAGTTGCAAGGGTGCCGGGTAATCGGTGTTGCTGGAGGTGAGGAAAAGTGTCGCTATGCGGTAGAGGAGTTGGGCTTCGACCTGTGCCTGGATCACCGCGCCGAAGATTTTGTCGATCAATTGGCTGCGGCTTGCCCTGACGGTATCGATATCTATTTTGAAAGTGTTGGTGGCAAGGTCTTTGATGCGGTGCAACCGCTATTAAATGATTTTGCGCGGATTCCTGTATGTGGGCTTATCTCTCAGTACAACGCAACCTCATTGCCGCAAGGCCCGGATCGCACCAGTTTGTTAATGCGGGATGTACTGACCAAACGCTTGAAAATCCAAGGCTTTATTATTTTCGATTACTACGAACGTTTTCATGAAGCGGTGCGTACATTAAGCCAGTGGGTTGCGGAAGGCAGTATTAAATATCTTGAGGATATGGTCGAAGGGTTGGAGGAAACACCCAATGCATTTATCGGGCTTCTGGAAGGAAAGAACTTCGGCAAGTTAGTTGTGCGCATAGGAAATGATGATTGAAGCAAAGCTGACAAAGTTTATAAGGACAGAAATATGAAAATACTGATGGTTCTGACTTCCCACGATGAACTGGGGAATACCGGTAAGAAAACGGGGTTTTGGCTGGAGGAGTTTGCCGCACCTTACTACATCTTCAAGGACGCCGGTGCTGAAGTGACCCTGGCCTCTCCAAAAGGCGGGCAGCCGCCTCTCGATCCCAAGAGTGATGAGCCAGATTTTCAGACGGAGGCGACTCATCGCTTTCAGGCTGACGCCGATGCTCAGCAGGTTCTGGCCAATACCCACAAATTGGCTGATATGAATGAGTCTGATTTTGATGCAGTCTTTTATCCCGGTGGCCATGGTCCCTTGTGGGACCTTGCGGAAGACCCGGTCTCAATTGCACTGATTGAGAACTTTTTTGCCGCAGACAAGCCGATCGGTGCTGTGTGCCATGCTCCGGGCATTTTCCGTCATACCCGCCGCCAGGATGGCGCTTACCTGGTGTCGGGAAAAGGTGTGACTGGATTTGCCAACTCGGAAGAGGCTGCGGTTGAACTGGTGGATGTCGTGCCTTTCCTGGTTGAGGATATGCTCAAGAGTAATGGTGGAAACTACTCCAAAAGTGGTGATTGGGCACCCTACGTAGTGGTAGACGGCAAACTGGTAACTGGTCAAAATCCGGCCTCTTCAGAGGAAACCGCCCAGACTCTTATGGGATTTATCCCCACCTAGGAGAGTGGTGAGGCCGGTCGGTCGAAAGGGTTCCAACTGACCGGTTTCCCTTGAGTCTTTCTGAGAGTAGAATACCCGACAAAGAAGCTTGGTTATTTGAGAGCCTATATGTCTGATTTGAATGTCACTATTACTGAACCCGCTCAGGAATACCTGAAAGAGCTGTTGGCCAAACAGGACTGTGAGGGAATTGCCATTCGCATGTTTGTTTCCAGTCCCGGCACGCCTAACGCCGAGACCTGTATCGCCTACTGCCGCCCGGGAGAGGAGGAAGAAGGTGATGTGATGTTGGAAATGAACGGTCTCAAAGCTTACTTCGAAGGGCGCAGCGTTCCCTATCTGGATGATGCTCGGGTCGATTACTCTTCGGACAAGATGGGCGGGCAGTTGACGATTCGCGCGCCCAACTCCCGTATGCCGAAAATTACTGACGACAGCCCTATCCAGGATCGTATTAACTATGTTTTGTACAACGAGGTTAATCCGGGCCTGGCAGCTCACGGTGGCCAGGTAAGCCTGGTAGAAGTGACCGAGGATATGTTTGCTGTGTTGAAGTTTGGTGGCGGCTGTCAGGGTTGTGGCATGGTTGATATGACCTTAAAGGAAGGCGTGGAAAAGACTCTCAAAGAGAAAATCCCCGAATTAGCAGGCGTGAAAGATATTACTGACCACACCGACAAGTCCCAGGCTTACTACTGAGTTCCTGAGACCATTCTGAGTCGGCCAAGTGGCTCAAAAGAAAAAGGCGAACCTTGTGTTCGCCTTTTTTATTGCAGTGAACCTCTCAGGTTAGATCCCGCGTAAGCCTCCCTACGAACTACTCCCACACTGTATATATTTGAAATATTCCTCGGTGCTTTTGAGGCGCTGGGGCAATGTAAAGTGCCGGTGCAGCGATCCAGTGATTGGTCATGCTAGTGATTGCTTGTGCGCCAACTCCAGGGAAGAACAATCTATGTTTGACCAAGTGGTGTTTGCCGGTGGCGGCGTGCGCTGTACCTGGCAGATCGGCTTTTGGGAGTCGGTTGCAAAGGAAATTGATCTGGCACCTCGGGTGGTCAGTGCAGTATCCGCTGGCTCCCTGGTTGCCAGCCTGGTTCTGATGGACAGGTCACTCGACGGGGTGGATTACTTCGTTTCGGCATTTAAGTCCAATGGGAAAAATATCCATTGGGGCAATATGTTTCGCAAGGACCCAGTATTCCCGCACTATACAATTTATCGGCGAGCATTAAGCGACTTATTTTCTGGAGGCTTTGATCAACTTAGGGAAGCCGCAGACCTACGTATAGGAGTCAGTACTTCGCCGAAATGGCTGCCTGGTCCAATCGCATTAATGATTGGAGCTGCGATTGATTACTCTGATACTTATATTTTCCCGAACCTTCACCCCACTACTGCACTTAAATTGGGCTTCCGCCAATCTTTTTATAAAGTTCGTCACTGTTCAGATCCGTCCCAGTTAGAGAAGCTGGTTATTACTTCATCCTGCACGCCACCTCTGACACCGCGTCTGAAGCAGGGCGGTGCAGAGGTATTGGATGGAGGGGTTGTAGATAGTGTGCCTATTGGTGGGCTGGATACTGGTGAAGGACGGGTGCTTATTTTGCTAACCCGACGTTTCCCGCAGCTGCCGGACCGTTTTACGGTACAAAAATTTAACCAGGAATGGACATATGTTCAGCCCTCTGGACATGTTCCACTTAATGTTTGGGATTTTGCCAGTCCGGAAGAGGTGAAAGATACTTTCCGTATGGGGATTGCAGATGGCCGTGCATTTTTAGCGGCACTGAGTGGCGAAGGGCGGTTAATTGAGAGTCCTCCCTGATGTGACTGGGGATATCTTGAATTACTGATTGGAAGGTTACGATCTTAAAGTTACTCATAGGTTTGCACTGAGTGTTGAGATAAAGACACCTTTAGTCTCAATGCCTAGTTGGTTTGAAAAGTGAAGCCTTTTTTATATCTATTTGTATCAAGGTGGTTGGCAGGTTCGCTGATTGTGATGCGTAATAGTTGGGAGAGAGCCATTAACTGTGATCTCGCTTTAACGCTTGGTGGCGATAGAGACAAAAACTCCTGCCTAAAATTAAAATCAAAAATACCCGTATCTATTTCGATAGCCTTTTTTAGAGGGTGTCGTCATGTTTGATCAAATGGTTTTTGGTGGCGGTGGAAGCCGTTGCACTTGGCAGCTTGGTTTTTTGTTATCCCTAAGTCGCGAATTACCGATCCGGCCGAAAGTTGTTTGTGCTGCATCCGGAGGCAGCATGGTAGCGGCACTCATGCTTACGGATCGCTGCCGTGAGGGTGTTAATTACTTTCACTCTGTTTGCAAAAAAAATGAAAGGAATTTCTACTGGAATAATTCATTCCGCAAAGAACCAATTTTTCCGCACTTTGAGATCTATCGCAAAGGGGTACATGAATTTTTTCACGATAGTCTTGAGTCTCTGCGTCAATCTGCCGACCTCAGAATTGCAGTGACTTATCCCCCGGAATGGTTGCCTGTGCCTCTCGCTCTAACGCTGGGGCTGGCAATTTTCTACTCTAACAAACACATCTTTCACGACTTGCATCCAAATACAGCGTTACATCTTGGGTTCCGCCAAATGTTTCACCCCGTGAGTAAATGCAAAGATGGGACAGATCTTGAGCAGCTTATTTTGAGTTCCTGCTGTGCCCCCCCCATATCCCCAAGGTTGTCGCTTGATGGTGCAGAGGTGCTGGATGGAGCTCTGGTAGGTAATGCTCCGGTCGCCGGCTTGGATGCTAGCAAAGGGCGGGTTCTGATTTTGGATACAGGGAGCTTTCCACACCTACCGAACAGTTTCAGTGTGCAAAGGGGGGATCAGGTGTGGACTTATGTTCAGCCTTCCAGTCCGTTGCCCATCGGGATGTGGAATTTTGCTGACCCCAGTGCGATGAGGCACACCTTGAAAATTGGGGTTGCAGACGGTTATGCCTTTCTTGATGCGCTTGTGTCCGGTAAGGAACGCCTGGTGGAAATTTGAGTATTCAGTGAGTTCAGGATCAAGACGATCAGTTGCACAATGCTTGTGATTCGATTAGCTTATGCAATTAGTTGCATATTGTTGTCGTCATCAATATGTCATCATGAAGGCTGAAACTAATTGGTCAAAAGTGTTGGCGGTAACGCAAAGAGCGGCCTGAAACTGCACTTGAGAGGATGTAAAACACAGAATGGACTCAGGAAGTTCCAGTCGGAAGGCTGCTGCAGGGAAGCGCGATCATGTTTGACCAAGTTGTTTTTGCCGGTGGTGGTGGGCGGTGTACCTGGCAGATTGGCTTTTGGGAGTCCATAGCCAACGAAATTAGTCTTTCTCCGAAGGTGGTTACTGCGGTTTCGGCAGGGGGCCTAATGTCGAGCCTGGTGCTGATGGGTAAGACGGAGGAGGCTCGAGAGCATTTCTGGACTGCGTTCGAGACTAATGAAAAAAATGCTTATTGGGGAAACCTTTTTGGTAAAGAACCTGTGTTCCCCCAATATGGAATCTACCGCAATGCGATGTTAGAGCTGTTTCGCGATGGACTGGAGACCCTTCAGCAGGGCGCAGAGTTGCGAATTGCGGTTGTTCACCCACCAAAAGGCCTATCTGGGGGTTTGGCTTTTGGAGTGGGGGCCATGGCCTACTATGCCGATAAGCATTTTTTACGCAGCCTTCACCCCAAGATCGCCCAGCGCTTAGGTTTTAAGCAGCAATTTTATCGAGCCCGGGATTGTTCCAGTATTGAGGAGTTGGTGGACCTGATTTTGTGCTCCTCCTGTACGCCGCCATTCACCCCAAGACTTAAGTTGCGGGGGCGAACAGCACTCGATGGTGGGGTGGTAGATAACATCCCTGTGGCAGGGCTGGATAATGGAAAGGGAAGGGTGCTGGTGTTGTTGACCCGTCGTTACGATCAGTTCCCGGACATATTTACACAGCGCAAAGGCGATCAGGATTGGACTTATGTCCAGCCCTCGAAACCGCCATTCATCAGTGTTTGGGATTACACAAATCCTGAGCTAGCCCAAAAAACTTACGAGTTGGGGTGTGCTGATGGGAGAGAATTTTTACAAAAACAAGTGAGTGAAGAGGAAGTCTCCAATGAACAATTCCAATAATAAAATAGCGGAATCTATTGCCCTATGGCACGAGATGGTCGCTGCGCGGGATCTGAGTCGCTTACCAGCGATCGTTGCAGAAGATGCTGTTTTCCGTTCACCGGCATTTTTTAAGCCCTACCACAGCTCCGCTGCTGTGTGTCTGATTCTCAATACAGTGATGCAGGTTTTTGAGAGCTTTGAATACGACCGTGAATTTACTACCGAATCGGGACACGATCTGGCTCTTGAATTCGCAGCCTCCATCGGTGATAAGAGCCTGAAGGGATTGGATATTATCCGCTTTAATGATGAAGGCAAGATTATTGAGTTTGAGGTGATGATACGCCCGCTCAACGCCCTGCAAAAATTGGCAGAGGAAATGTCCGGGCGGCTTTCCCAGTATGTGACTCAATATAAGGAAACTCAGCAGGCCTGATGCCTGCTAAGTTAAAGCGTTGGGGCCTTGTGATTACTCATCGTCGGAATCGAAGTATTCAAATGCATCGATTCCATCCATATAGGCCCCATCGAATCCTGCATCAACGATCATATAAATATAAGAATCATCGTTGCCGAAGATAATTTTTTGCCAGCCCTCCTGCCAGTACTTCACGTAGTAATTACCTGGCTCGTCGGATATTTCCCCCAATAGCCATTCGGGAGGGGTGTTGTACCAATAGGATTTCCAGTAATAGCGATCGTCTTGTGCCTCGCCGACATTGACATAGGCCAGCACTAGGCGGCGCCCACCATTTTCTTTTACCCTGAGCTGCTCAATTTGTTCTTCTGTGTAAGGTTCACCGTCAAAGAAAAAGTCGATTATCAATATGTCGTAATCGGTTTCACTCAGTTTATCGATGAAATCTTGAGGCGTAGAGTAGTTGCTGGTATTGGTGATATTGATAAAGTTTTTGGCTTCCTCAAGGTCATCAATGTCCAGAGAGTTAACATTGAAGGGCTCATCGGGATATAGCGGTACATCGTTCAGGAGTTCGCTATCTGCGGCAAAAGAAATATACCCAGCTTCTTCGTTATTCTCATATGACTCTTGAATATCCCGCTCAATATTGGTGAAGTCCGTGATTAGGATTGTATTCCCTTCATCTTTCGCCAAATCAAGGTATGTTTGCAGGCGCTTGGTTTCTGACTCGCTGGTGGGCTCGTTGACAACACCATTTGCGCCAAAGAAGAGGGCCTCCTGTGCAATGCCGTCTGTGGCATCAAGGTAGGCTTCATCGACGGGGCCAGTGGTAGTGGTTGTCGTAGTAATCAACTCAACCCCATTCTGGGGTACGATGAGAAAGTGACGGTTGATGCCCTTGGCGTAGGCGCTGATATCTTCTACCAGGTAACGCATTTCCTTATCGTACTTGATAGTTGACTGATTCAAATCATCGGGAAGATCATCGAGGCTACAGCCAAATATCAGTAATGGGCTGAGAGCGGCTAAGAGTATTCGGCGCAAAATACATCTCCATTGCTACGAGTTAGAGTTTGTTCTGGTTTTGGGGCGTCGCTGCGGGCCAAAATAATTCAGACTATCTCTATTGGCGCGAGTTCCTATCCCTTGCGGCAGCTTATGCTATCCGGTTGTTGCTGAATGTTAACTTAACCGCCGCCCAGAAAGTAATTTTGCTGCCTCAGGGGCAGTGAATCTAAAAAAAGAACTACCGTCCCATGTCCATTCTCTTCTTCGTTTTAGTAGTAGCCTCAGCCGTCAGGGGATCATCGGGCCAGTAGTGTTTCTGGTATTTGATACGCAACTCCTTCTTTACCTCTTGGTAAGTATTGGCCCAGAAATTCACCAGGTCACGGGTAATTTGAACGGGGCGCCGTGCCGGAGATAGCAAATGAATCATCAATGGATAGCGGTTTTTTAGAATTGCTGGAGTTTGTGCCAATCCAAATAGCTCCTGCAGGCGCACAGCCAAAACAGGTGGGGTTTCTCCGTAGTCGATTCTTATCCGGGAGCCACTGGGAACCAGGTAGTGACTGGGGGCCAAGTCATCGAGTTTTTGTTGCAAGTCCCACTCAAGCTGTCCGCGCAAGATGCTTTGCAAGTCAAGCTGCCCTAGCTGCTCAAGTTTGCTGAACCCCTGCAAATGAGGCAGCAGCCAATCCTCCATGGTCTCCAATAGAGCCTCATCACTCCAGTTTGGTACTCGAGTGTCGCCGAGCAAATCCCCGCACTCTTCATTTTGGCGTAAAAATTCCACTCGAAAACGTAACTGGTTAGCTTCTGTGTTCCAGGGGAGGGAGGAGAGGCCTTTCTTTCGTACGGCTTCTAATAATGCGTGACTGAGGGTCTCCGGTGGAATATCTGCTGCAGGCCGCTGGTGTAAAACCAGCGCCCCCAATTGCGTTTGCTGTAGGGCGACAGCGCGGCCGGTAGTCTCGTCCCAGCGAACTGAAATTTCTTCTTTGATCTGGGCGGCGAAATGCGACTTCAACGCGGGCAGAGAAATCTCTGCTGCCAGCTGGATACTTGCATCTCGGCCCTGGCCATCCAGTTCGGCAATGACCAGGTATTCGCTTAAAGCTAGTGCGTCATCATGGGAGAAATGTGCGCCTCGGCCACTGGAGAGTAGAAACCGGCGGCCGGTATCACTGCGCGATTTCGCAACACGGTCTGGGTAGGCGAGTCCAAGCAGGGCACCAGTTTCATCGGAGTGATCGATACTCTGTGGTGCAGGACTTGAACTTGACTCAAATTTTTTTAATTGAGAGAGCCAGGTTTTAGACTGCTGGCGTATTCTGTGAGCAGTACCGCGATCTACCCGCCGATCGTTGCCTTGGGACTGCAGAGCCTGAATCCGTTTGCTAATGTCCCGATCCCATCGTGCTTCGCCACGGAAAATATCCCGTTCAGATAGTAGCGCTGCCAGCAGGCAGGCCTGTTCCTGCAATCCCCAGCCGATACTGGCAACTAACATATGTGCGAGGCGAGGGTGGGCGCCAAAGGCCAGCATGGTATTCCCGTGAGGGGTAATACGCAGTTTGTCATCCAGTGCCCCCAGTTGCTGCAAGAGCTGTTGGGCCTGGGCCATAGGTCCTGGGGGTGGTGTGTCGAGCCAGTTGAGCTCGCTGACATCGGTAACCCCCCATTTAGCTAATTCAAGTGCCAGGGGAGCCAGATCACTGCGAGTGATTTCCGCTGTATTTTTGGCGCTCAATGACCGCTGTCGGCCCTCACTCCAGAGTCGCAGACAATAGCCGGCGCTGAGACGCCCGGCGCGCCCTGTGCGCTGGGTAGCTGAGGCCTGGGAAATCGAGCTTGTCACCAAACGATTCATGCCACAGTTGGGATTAAAGCGCGATTCACGCATTAATCCTGAGTCGATAACTATTCGGATGCCCTCAATCGTCAGGCTGGTCTCGGCCACATTTGTAGCCAGTACGATTTTTCTCGTGCCTGGTGCCGTTGGTGCTATCGCCTGATCCTGCTGCTCACGGCTCAGATCCCCAAAAAGCGGTGCAATAATAATGCGGCCCTTTTCGGTTTCCTCAGATAGTCGCTCCTCCAATAAGCTCTCAACCTGTTTGATTTCGGCGACACCAGGAAGGAAGGCGAGAACACTACCTTCTTGTTTGCCTAAGGATGAGACAACTTTACTTGCCATCAAAGCCGGGATTTGTCGTTTGTCCTCGGGCTCTTCTCGTTGGTTTAAGTATTCAATATCGACGGGATAGCTGCGTCCTTCACTGGATATGATGGGTGCGTTATTTAGTAGTGAGGAGATGCCGCTGGTATCCAGGGTGGCAGACATCACCAGAATCTTGAGGTCCTCGCGAAGATATTCCTGGGACTGAAGACATAAGGCGAGGGAGAGGTCGGCTTGCAGACTGCGCTCATGAAATTCATCGAATATGACCAGAGCGCTGGATGCCAATTCAGGGTCAGCCTGTAAGAGGCGTGTGAGAATTCCCTCGGTTACAACCAGGATGCGAGTCTTCTTGCTTGACTTTCGCTCGCCCCGGACCTGAAATCCAACGGTATCACCAACTTTCTCACCCAGCTGGTTAGCCATGCGCGCCGCTGCCGTTCTAGCGGCCAAACGTCGCGGCTCCAGCATAATAATATTCTTTCCGCTCAACCAAGGCTCATCTATTAATGCCAGTGGTACGGCGGTCGTTTTACCCGCTCCAGGGGGCGCCTGGAGCACGACATTACTATGCCCTCTCAAGGCCTGAAGCAGTTCGGGGAGGATACTTTGAATAGGTAACTCAGACATAGGCGCGATTATAGTGATTTCGCAACATCGGTGATACCAGCACTGTCCAGTAAGCTGGCTAGCTGCTGGCTGAACTATATTCTCCCGTAACTAGATGGTTGCTTCCCAGGAGAAAGGAGAGTGTGATGAGTGTGAATGTCCGGCGAGTTGTTACAGGGCACGACCCAGAGGGGAAGCCAGTAGTGCTCATAGATGATCAGGGTTTGCATACCAGTAGTTGGCGGCCTCATATGGTTCAGCAGCAGTTATGGACTACCCAGGACTTGCCCGTAGAGCTTTGTGAAGATGGTAGAGACAACGGCGGGAGAAAATTTGATGGAACTACGATTCCGGGAGGCTCGGTTTTTAAGGTCGTAGAATTTGGGCCGGGAGTTACGCCACGATCTCACCAAACTGACAGCATTGATTATGCGGTGGTGATGTCTGGGAATATCGAGATGGAAATGGGAGATGAGGTTGTTGTGAAGCTGTCTGCGGGAGATGCACTTGTTCAGCGGGGGACAGTTCATAATTGGGTCAATCGAGGTGAAGAACCTTGCGTGATAGCTTTTGTGCTAATTAGCTCTACGGGCAATACGGCATTTGGTTAGTTGTTTTTAATAATGGTTACTTCGCAAGTACTTTCGACTTCAACCCTATCAAAACTCAGGACTAATGAAGGTTATTAACTTCTTTTTTACGTTCACTTTTCCTGGTAGGGGCTGGGGGGCGTTAAAGTGAAAATCAGTTGCGTAGCTAATATTCCAGTCCGGCATTCGATAGATTGTGTAGTGGCAGCGGAGCATGATTGATGCGTATCGGTATAGTCTACGACCTTCGTGATGATTATCTCGGGATGGGGTTTAGTGAAGAGGACGTCGCTGAACTTGATTACCTGGAGACGATAGATGCGATTCACGATGCGCTTACCTGCGCAGGCCACTATATCGAACGGGTCGGCAATATTTACAGGTTGGCGCAGCAACTGGTTGAAGGTAACACCTGGGATCTAGTGTTCAATGTTGCTGAGGGGATGTATGGAACGGGGCGCGAAGCACAGGTTCCCGCTTTGTTGGACGCCTGGAAGATACCGTACACATTTTCTGATCCATTTGCCAACACAGTGACTCTTAATAAGGAGATGACCAAACGCATATTGCGGGATATGGGTATACCAACGGCACAGTTTGCAGTTGTTCGAAGCGTTACAGATGTCAATCGAGTGGAGCTTGAATACCCTTTGATGACAAAGCCGCTCAGGGAGGGAACCAGTAAGGGGGTATCGCCTGAGTCCAAAGTTATCGACAAGACAGCTTTGAAAAACCGCTGTGAATACCTTTTGAGTCGATTTAATCAGCCAGTACTGGTTGAAACATTCCTACCTGGCCGAGAGTTTACTGTGGGCTTTTTGGGGACGGGTGCAACTGCCGAGTGCATTGGCGTGATGGAAAAGTTATTGGGCGATGAACCTGTGTATTACAAGTATGATGGAGCTTTCCCCGGCCGGCTGGTTGACGATGATCAGGCGCTAAAGGTTCGAGCAATTGCCCAGAAGACTTGGGAAGTACTTGAGTGTCGTGATGGCGGTCGAGTTGATATTCGCTATGATGCACAGGGAGCCCCCATGGTTATGGAGGTCAATGTCCTACCCGGTTTGCGGCCTGAAGTTTCTGAGCTGCCCGTGATGTGTGAATTGGCGGGTATTCAGTATGGAGCCATGATCAACCGCATTGTGGAATCAGCTATAAGCAGTCATTTATAGTTATCCTGGATCCTGTAAAACTCTACGATATATTGTGGTGCATACTACCGTTGCCAAACACTTGGTGTTTTGGATATCTCAGGAACATCCAAAAGGCATCAGCGCAGTAAATTTATGACTTATGATTGCCTTCTCTGGTAGTTAGCACTTTGTTACTCCAGATATATACCCGTTTGCCCTCTGAAATTTCGAATGTGCCATTCGCCTTCGATATCGCCTTGTTTTACATACTCGTAGGGCATGACCGGGTTTTTGCCCAGCTCGGTAGTAAGTACATATTGAGGGACCGCAAAACCCGTGATGTGCCCCTGCAATGATTCATAAATCGCCTGTCCTTCCTTCAGGCTTGTCATAAAGTGAGAGACACCGACCACATTATCGCAGTGATAGAGGTAATAGGGCCTAACTCGTATTTTTACCAGAGCGAGCATCAATTGGCGCATAACATCCGGTGAGTTATTCACGCCTTTTAAAAGCACTGTTTGATTTCCTACCGGAATGCCTGCTCTCAACAAGTGGTCGCATGCAGCGGCGGCTTCTTCAGTGACTTCTTTGGGGTGATTAAAGTGTGTGTTCAGCCACACCGGATGAAATGATGCGAGCATTTCGCACAATTCGTCGGTGATACGTTGGGGGGCCAGTACGGGAAAGCGTGAGCCAATACGAATAATTTCCACATGATTTATTGCCCTCAGCTTCTCCAATAGTCTGGCCAAGCGGTCGTTGGAATACATTAGTGGGTCGCCGCCGGTGAGTAATACATCGCGAATCTGTGGATGTGATTCTATGTAAGCAATATCCTCATCCCAGCTGGTTGCTTCGCCTTGTTCGAAATAACTTTCCGGGCCCACCGTTGTGGTGTGAAATTTCCTTGTGCAATGACGGCAATAAACGGGGCAAACAGACGTTACCAGAAAGATGACGCGATCCGGGTACTTATGTACGACGCGGTTGGTTTTACGAAAGTACTGATCACCTACAGGGTCAACGTCTGCACTGTCGGGTACGATGGTTTCCTCTAGTGAGGGAACTGCCTGCAATCTAATTGGACAATTAGGGTCGTCAGGGTCCATTAAAGAGGCGTAGTAGGGTGTAATACTCCACCGATAAATTCCCCTGAGCTGTTCGATAGCGTCGGATTCAGAAGTAGAAACATTGATCCATCGCTTCAGGCCATCTAATGTACTGATGCGATTGCGCATCTGCCAACGCCAATCAGACCAGGCGTCGTCAGAGTTTCCCGTTACGGAACGGACTATAATATTGCGCATAAGTATTGCCGCTTTGTTGTGCATTCATTTGTTGCTGATGGTCTGCCTCGATATCCGAGATTGTCTGTAAGGGGCTTGAACATGGATTGCCTGTGAAGCAATCATTATGTGTAATGAAATCTGTGGAAGGATTTGATGTTCGTAATGCCTCAAATCTCTGTAGGACTTTCTGCGATATTTTGAGCAGCCAACTTCTGAGCAACCAATTCCAGTGCATTTTGAGCCCATACTACTTAGTTTCTTAAATACCCTTGTGAAGTAGGGGGGCGTATTTTATCTACCGCCTTTCTAATAAAAATAGAAGATACGATTTTCAGCTGGTAGGTGCTAAGAATACTGCTCTGTCGATAGCTTAGTAGAAAAGTGTTTTGCGCTCTAAACGCTAAATCGAGAAATTTGTAATTATCGTGATTGTATGCCTGTAGTAACACAGGTCTAAAAAGGGGTACGTCATTGGCGATATAGGGTGTAACCACAAAAATTATACCAAGTATCGGTTTCACGATATTTCAATCCTATATCCCAAATATCGTTTAGTTGTTGCTCGATGCAACTTGCCTGCTACGTGAGGTAGATGTTATTTGGTCCGCACTCCTCTGTTTAATAAATATTTGCACACATTGAGTATTTTTCAACAAGTCAGTAATCGCAGGTAAGGGGCCAATATGAGTGTAAAATTAGTCACGATTGTTTCTGGAGGAGTATAAGAAACAGCTGTAATACTACAATTAGATCTATTGGTATCGATAGGCTAGGTAGTTGTCGGGGCTGAAATCTAGCTCTTCTTTTATTGCTGATTTGTCAATGGGAAGACATGAGTTATCTTGGGTAGCCAGAGGGCTGACTGTTGACTGTAAAGTCCAGCATTGTATTTCGTACAGCCGCATAGTAAATAGCAGAATCCCCGCTATTTTCCAATAGCGCTATTCGTCATAAATTTGATAGTATCTAGCTGATCAAGTGATTTGACTACAATAAATTCTAATGGAGTAGAACTTGACCTATTTGTTTTTATTTTTTGCGATCATTACCGAAGTTACAGCTACCCTACTACTTAAGGCCTCCAACGGTTGGGAAAAGTGGTGGCTGGGAATGGCCTCTATCTTTTTTTATTCTCTGGCGAGTCTATTTCTTGCGTTTGTACTAAAAAATATGAATGTGGGAATGACTTATGCCATCTGGTCTGGCGTCGGTATTGCTCTTGTTTGTGCAGCTTCTGTGGTTATTTGGCAGCAAAAGTTTGACGTATACGCTGTGAGTGGAGTTGCTTTGATATTTATGGGTACGGCTCTAATTACTATAAAATCCACTGTGTTTGAGCAGTAGCTTTTTCCTACAGCTTTTATAGGGCGGCTTTACTCAGAGAAAGGCCGGTGAATTTGGTTTTACGGTGTAAGTGCATCGATGAGCTGCTGGCCTCCTCCAGAGAATAGGTTTGGGGCATTCTTTGAAGGGTCTCTCTTGTCATTTAGGTAAATCTGAATTACCGCAATAATATATACGGCGTTGCAAATTAGGCAATTTTTGCGGTTCAACAGGGTGGGCTTGGCCTATTATTATAGATGACTGTAAACCCTTATATGATATCTCTTAAAAGGGAAGGTATGGCTGTGGTTGAGTTGTGTGTTAAGGAAGTGTTATATGAAGCAGAGCACACACGAAAGTTATGAGACTGCAGCTGATTTACAGTTGGCCTTGATTCGGATTTATATCGGTCTCAATTTTACCCATCATTTTGCTGAGAAGTTTGGTCTGCTGGGCGCAGACGCTTACAATTTTGTTGTTCATTATTTTGAGGGGATTGGATACTCATCCTTTATGGTGATTATCTCTGGTATTTGTTCTTTCTCTGCATTTGTTGGATTTACTTTCGGTTTGTTTACGCGAATTGCCGCTGTTGGAACTGCTCTCTATTTGATAATTGCGTTATTTGAAGGGCGGCATTATCTCGCGGGTTTTTCATGGGCAAGCCATGTCAGTGGTATAGATATTAGTGGAAATATACAAACCGTTTATGGGGGGTGGGAATACCCTCTTTTTTGGGCTTTCATTTGTTTGTCCTTTGTGTTAACCGGCGGCAGAAGGTGGTCTGTAGATCAATACTTGAGGAAGACAAATTCTTCGGTGTTACACTTTCTAAGTAGGTGAACTGGATTGTCTGAAACTAGGGATAACCTATGGCTAATTAGTGATTTATTGATGAAGCAATTTTTAGCTTTTGCTGATGAGGTGAGATACTCGTAGTGCAAGAAGAAATCGTTCTCCAAGACTTTTATCATCTTTGGTATGATAAAAGAGGAAGGTCAAGAACCACTGTAGGACATTTTTCAGATTTTGAATTGATTCAATACTCCAATCCTGTGCCCGAATATCACTATCGTGATTTGCCTAAAGTTATTCGAAGTGAGTTTGCAATTTTGCCTCCTGGGTGGAAAAGCGATTTTCACTCTACTCCGAACCCTCAGTGGGTTATTACATTATTTGGCTGTTGGCGTACGACAACTCGGGACGGTGTTGAGGTGACATATAGGCCTGGAGATGTTCATTTTGGGGGAGATACGCCTGTTAATGGTATAGCTATTGACCAGCAGGGGCATTGTACGATTAATCCCTCCAAAACAGATCCCGCGAAATTACTTATATTATCTGTCGACTCTTTGCTTCCTGCTCCTGAAGAGTAAGTATCTAATGGTTTGCCTGATAGACTTCGGATCATATTTCCTGTAGCTATTGAAAGCTATTTTTGATTAAAAAATCGCATATTTTAAACATTTACTTTGGTTGTTGGGTGGAATACGATTTTTCTCGAGATAATTCTATTTGTTAACTTAGGCTTTGAAAGCTGGGGAGGGTTTATGCCTGCAAAGGAGTTTTTCAGTAATGTAAAAAGCGCGTTAAAGGATTATTTTGGTAATAAGGCAACAGCACTTTGGCATACCTTTGATGATTCTGAAGTGGCGGTGGCAGGGAACTATCAGTGTATAGATCTTGATGGTCGTGCTTGGTTGTGGACTCCTCGTGGAATGACAACGAACCGGTTAATAGTAACTGCTCACGGGTATCGCAGAACTACATCCAGTTTCAAAATAGAGCACAATGTTAACCTGCATTTTTACTCGCGTGATAAATTCAGTGTGAATGATCCTGGACTTGGGAGGTTTTATGATCGGGGGGCCAATTCTGTTGAAGATTTAGGTTTAAATGATACTTGTTTTAACTACATCCTGACGAAGTATACCAGTAGCGCTACTAATAGACACAATACTAACAATGAAACTTATACTTCGATTAATGCGATTATGTCTCACAATGATAGTGATAGTCGAAGACGCAGAATTCAGAATGCTAATAATATCGGAATGGTTGCCAAGGCAAATAGCATTCAGTCCTTTCAGCCGCCCAGTATTCTAACCATAAGAAATAGACAGTTTATGGCAGCGGTAAACCTGAAGTGGGTTTTGGATACCTTGGCGAAAAAGGGGCATCACTTTAATGACATTGATTGTCTCTTCTGTAGAAATACTCTTTGGACTGGCACAGTAGCTGTGATGTCGGGTCTGTCTGGAGGGGATAAATATAGTGATGATGTTGCTATAAATTAGTAGTACTAGAAGGGTTTGATTTATAGTGTCGATATGGCCTTTTTTTGTGCGGCAAGAGCATTTATTGATCTACTTGGTACTTTGAAATATCTCGTTGATATTTCCTTCTGTGTATGTTGATTGCATAAAAATTACTAGTAGGGAGAATATGACCTTACTAAACTGTTCAATTTGATTAGATTTGTAAGTGAGAAGGGATCGGATCGTCAGTGTCCCGCGGGTTAGCTAGTGCGGCTTCAATGGCAGCCTGTATCCCAAGGGCGGCAGTTTCTTTTGACATGCTGGGATTGCCGATATTTTCGGGTAGTGCGGCAATCTGGGGTAGTTGAGGAAGGTGTATCCAGCCGGCGGGGATATTTAGTTGATTAGTCGCGATATAGTGAAGCGCGCCATACATCATATGGTTGCAACAAAAAGTACCCGCAGTATCAGAAATATCGGCAGGAACACCAATATTGCGCATTGCCATAACCATTGCGCGGATAGGGAGTGTGCTGTGATAAGCGACAGGACCATTTTGTATAGTCGGCTCACCCTGCATTTCAACTCCCCGGTTATCTTTCAGGTTATATCTGGTGGAGTCATTATAATTTTGTGCAATTCTCTCAGCTGTAATGATTGCACGGCCACTGTACTCTCCTAACATCACCACTAATTGCGGTTCTATTTCTTCAATAGCATCCGTGACAACTTCAATGCTTTCAAAGAAGTTGTTGGGTATCAAAAGACCATGAATATCACCATTGGCTATTTGTGTTCCGTCCAGCATACGCATAACTGACTCGGCTGGATTTATCGGTGTGTTACCAAAGGGCTCAAAGCCAGTCAATAAAACTTTTTCCATAGAGATGTTATCGTAAATAGATACAGAAAGATTGATATATTGTTAGTTGTCAAAGGTAGCGTTGCGCAGGCTACCTTTGACTGGTTCGTGGTCGGCTATTCAACTAAACCTAATTGCTCCAGGAAAGTGTATTTATCCCAGTCCACCCAGCTTTCCACCATTTTTCCATCTTTATATCTATCGGTATGTACGCCAGTCCAACTGCTGGTTTTTCCTGTTGCGTCATACTGTAGGAATTTTCCCGTATGGGTGGCGGTAATCCTCCAGCGGGTACAAACATAATCACCCTCGGCAACTTGTACCAGAATTTCTAATTTTGTGTTGGAGAATCCCTGGTGAAATTCAGCGACTAAATCCAGGCAGTCTTTTATCGATAAAACCGACGTGGAACCGCCAGCATAGGGCATTTGGTGATTTTTATAATCCGGTGATAAATAATCTGTCGCTTTGTCGGGGAAGTTGTCCCCCCACAATTCCAGTATCGCTTTTGATGTCTCTTTGTGATTGTTCGCCATTTTTGTCCCACTGTCAGTTAGGTCGGAATTTGGTAGCCCAAGCATAGTTCAGTGAATTTAAGGGGGGAGCGAATCGAAGTGGGATTGGATTCAATATTGATAGTCGATTGATATGAGTTGGCGCAGATTACAAGGTAAATATATTGAGTAACTACTTTAAGCTTTACAGGGTGTTGTGCGTTCTGCGAACTTTAATAGAGTATTCAACTGCTGGGTTTTAGTGGCACTAGGCTTTTTAAGGTCTGGTTCGGCCAGTTCTTTATGGGTAAAACTATGACAAGTAGCGCAATCAAAGCCTTACTAAAGCGTCGTCGAATGCTACCCGTTTTGATACTTGGTGGAATTTTAATGGCTATGTCGCTGGTGGCCAGTCGACAGAAACCACAAAGATACGAAGGGCAAGTTCCGGAACTGCTGGTGGAAGCCATCGAAGTGAAGCGAATGCCTATTCGAGCTGAAACTGTTGCTTTTGGAGAGGTGATGCCGAGCCTTATCCTTGAGGCAAACTCTGAAGTTGGTGGTCGTGTGGTTTCAGTGTCGGCTGATTTGGAACCTGGCGCAATAATATCTGCCGGGGCACCAATCCTAAATATTGACGAAACCAGCTATCAATTGGCCGTTGCTCAAGCGGAGAGTGACTTGGCTGTTTATCGCGCAAAATTACAAGAACTGGAGGTTGAAAAGGCTAATAGCCAGCGTTCGTTGGAAATAGCTCAGAGGACACTGGAATTAGGGGAACAGGAATTACAGCGAAAAGAGCAGTTGGCGGTTAAGGGGATTGTTTCTCGCTCAGCGGCTGATGCGGAGGAGCAACGGGTATTGAAGTTGCGACAAGAAGTTGAACTTCAAAAGGGTAATCTCTCCCTCTTTCCCACTCGTAGGCAGGTGATAAAGGCCCAGATAAGTCGTGCTGAAGCGCTGCTTGGTGAAAGTCGCTACCAGTTATCGCGAACCCGGATAAGCCTGCCCTATAACGTGCGGATCGGTGATGTCTATGTGGAGGCTGGCCAGTCTGTTGCCCATGGGACTCCGCTTTTTGTCGCTTATGGTATGGATCAGGTGGAGGTTTCAGCCGAACTGACGATGGCTCAAATAGTGCCTCTTTTTCGGAGTATTGAATCTCCCAGTGATCAAACTCTCTCGCCTGACGACTTCTCAGATGCCTTATTGGGATTGGAGGCCAGGGTTGGACTGGTAGGTGGTATTGAACCGGTGGAATGGCGGGGCAGGGTAGTGAGAGTTGGAGGTACCATGGATACCACAAGCAGAACTCTCTCCGTAGTGGTTGCAGTGGATAACCCTTATCGAAATATAGTAGCCGAGGGTCGGCCGCCCCTATTTCGTGGTATGTATGCCCGGATTAAGCTTATTGCACCTCCTTCGCCAGCTTTAGTTATCCCTCGCAGAGCCATGCATGAAGGGCGGGTCTACTTGGCTGAAAATAATCAATTGAAGATTCGCACCATAACGGTGGACTACTACCAGGGTGATCTAGCTGTTGTTCGCTCTGGCTTGGTGCCTGGAGATCAGGTGATAACTACTGATGTTATCCCAGCAATCAGTGGGACGGCAGTATCTGTCATCGATGTCAAAATGGGAGTTTCAGACCTGGCCGTGGCAGCAGAGGAAGTTGGCGAGTGATTCGCTTTTTTGCGATCCACCCAACTGCTGCCAATTTGCTTATGGTGGGTTTAATGCTGGCTGGCTTTTTCGTATTGCCGACGATGAAGCGAGAGACTATGCCGGAAATCGACAAGTTCGAAGTACAAGTCTCGGTATTTTATCCTGGTGCAGCTACCGCTGAGGTCGAAGACAGTATCTGCCTCCCCCTCGAAGAGGCAACGGATGGCATCCCATTTATTGATGAGCGCCGCTGTGAAGCTGCAGACAATCTTGGCGTGATGAAACTGAAAATGCAGGAAGCAGGTGATATGGGGCAGTTTCTTGCCGACATTGAATCTGCAGTAGATGCGATAGACTCCCTTCCTGCTGAGAGCGAAAGGCCAGTAATAGAAGAGCTGGGACGTACCCAGCCGGTGGTGAGTGTTGCCCTAAGCGCAGATTTGCCTTTGATCCAGCTCAACCAATTGGCCGAGCACTATCGCCGAGAGTTACTTCGTCATCCGTTGGTGCCCATTGTCAAAATTTCCGGTTTTTCAGACCATCAATTGCAAGTGGAAATTTCAGATTACAATTTGCGACAGTATGGACTGAGTGTTGCCGATCTTGCCGCAATTATCGATAAGCAGGCAATTGATATGCCCGCCGGTAAGGTAACTGCACCTGATCGGGAGTATCAGGTTCGTTTTACCGAAAAGCGGCGCACCGCAGCAGAGCTTGAAGAACTTATTGTTGTCAAAGGAATGGATGGCGCAGAGGTGCGATTGGGCGATATTGCCACTATCCACGACAGTTTTGAAAAGGAGGAGGACAAAATCACTTTTGATGGGCAGCGAGCCGCATTGCTTGTTGTTCAGAAAAACAGCGTGGATGACAGTTTGAGGGTGTTGGAAGCGGTTCGCGAATTTGTCCAGGCGGAAAATGCCCATTTGCCGGAAGAACTGCGGTTGATTCTTACTCAGGATAGCGCCTCAATTGTTGCTGATCGTTTAAGGATGATTATTACCAACGCCTGGCAAGGGCTTATTCTTGTTGCGCTGACCCTTTATTTGTTTTTTAGCGGGCGATATGTGTTTTGGGTGGTTATGGGCCTGCCCGTTTCATTTCTCGGCGCCTTTGCTGTGATTACTACTTTGGGTATATCCATCAATATGATCAGCTTGGTGGGGCTGCTGATTGCAATTGGAATCTTGATGGATGATGCCATTGTGCTTTCGGAAAGTATCGCCACCGAATACCGGGATGGCCGTACACCTCTTCAGGCGGTGGTTATCGGAACCAAGCGTGTTGCAAGGGGGGTTATCTCCTCATTTGTTACTACCGTGATCGTTTTTTCTGGATTAGCTTTTATCAAAGGGGACATGGGGCAGGTCCTCAAAGTTTTACCAATTGTTTTAATCTCTGTACTAGTGGTTAGCCTGATTGAAGCCTTTCTTATTCTCCCCGCTCATTTGCGTCATGCCCTTTCGCACAAGGAAAACCCACCAGCCTGGAAAATCGCTTTTGCTCAGCGGTTTGAGTTGTGGAGAGAGTATGTCGGGCGTGTCGCTGATAAAGCGGTTGAATACAGATATGCTTTTGTCGGCGGCGTAGTGGGACTATTTTTTGTTACGGTGAGTTTACTTCCTGCGGGGTTAGTTAAATTCCAAGGGTTTCCTACATTGGAGGGAGATTTACTACAGGCCCGAATTCTAATGCCCCAAGGAACCTCCCTCGTAGAAATGGAAAAGCTGGTGGCATATCAGAAGAAGGCCCTGTATTTAGCTGCTGAAAACCTCTCAGGGAAAGAGGTAGCGCCTCTTATCGAGCACATTAGTGTTACTTACGGGGTGAATGGCGATGCTTTTGAGAGTGGAGCTCATGTAGCCACAATAAATGTCGACCTACTGGCTGCAGAAGTTCGCCATACAAGTATCAGTGAGTTACGTCAGGCCTGGAGTAAGGCTGCTGGTGATATCCCTGGTGCGATCGCGATTTTGTATAAGGAGCCATCGCCTGGTCCAGCTGGACGAGCTATTTACCTTCGCTTGGCCGGGCTGGATATTGATCAGCTAAAAGGAATATCTATACGTCTACAAAACTGGCTGCGCAGTTACGAAGGAGTGGTGAATGTACTAGATGACCTGCGTCCTGGTAAGCCACAGCTGACGGTCCGAATGCGGGAGGGGGTTTATGCTTCTGGTATTGATGCCAGTGTTGTGGCCACTCAACTGAGAGCTGCCTATCAGGGCACAGAGATTGATGAAGTGCAGTATCAGGGAGAGACTTACGAAATTCGTGTTCGAATGGATGAGCCATCTCGCAGTGCGCTGTCACGATTTGACGAGCTTGTCATTATCCACCCTGAAACAAGGCAGCGTGTACCCTTGATGGCAATTGCCGATATTGAAATGCACCGGGACTATGCGCGTATCCAGAGAATAAATGGTGAGCGTGTTGTTACGGTCTTTGCAGATGTTTTTACAGAGAGGGCCAATGCCAGTGAAATTCTGCTGGATACCCAACAGAACTTTTTTGCACCATTGGAGCAGGAATTTCCGGGCCTAAGGGTAACCATGAAAGGAGAGATTGAGAATAGTCTCATTACAGGTCTATCGATGGGTAAGGCCTTGTTGATCGGGGCAATAGGAATCTATTTACTACTCTCGCTTCAATTTCGTAGTTATACCGAACCTGTAATTGTGATGATGGCGATTCCCCTGGCTTTAATAGGTGTAGTCTGGGGACATATTATTATGGGGCAGAATATGACGATGCCCAGCATGATGGGATTTGTCTCTCTCACTGGAATTGTGGTGAATGATTCAATCCTGTTAGTAGAGTTTGTGAAGCTTCGCGTCCGAAAGGGAATGGACGTTCACACGGCGGCGAGTCAAGCCAGTCGCGACCGGTTCAGGGCTATTTTCCTTACCTCACTGACAACAGTAGCCGGCTTGCTGCCACTGATGTTCGAAACCAGCCTTCAAGCTCAGATACTGATTCCACTGGTAACCAGTATTGTATTTGGGATAAGTAGTTCAACCGTTTTGATTCTGTTAGTCCTGCCAGCCCTTTATGGCATTCTCAAGGACTTTGGCTTAACTGAGCGAATTCAGGAGCCGCTAGATCGATTACCTGAAGATATCGCTGCTTCTACGACCTAAAGCACACGGATAATCTTGATTGTTGAAGTGAAAAAATAGCTGGAATGAGTGGTAGAAGAAGGAAGATAAAAGAGAAAGCAGTGGTAATACTTTGAGCTCCGGGAAGAATTATTCATCAATTCTTAATTAGCGCACTTGTACGAGTATCCAACATAGGGTTTCGGAGTTGTTTTAATAAGTAGTCGAATGTTTCATGTACGTCACGGAATAAGTAGCGAATAGTCCTTGTTGTCCCCCGTACTTCAACTGATAATCAGGAAGATAAATTTGAACTTGCCTTCTTTTGTACAGATTCACTCTCAAAATGATTAGAAAATACAATAAAAATGACTATCCAAGTGTGCTGGATATATATGCCCGTTCAAAACTCGATGAGCTACGGTTTGAAAACCGGAGTTTCAATCTGCTGCCGCTGGATAAAGATCAAAAACGTTTGGCCCAGCTGATGGAGTCGGATATTTATGTGTACGAAAAAGGTGATGTTCTTGGCTATGGTGCGCGATATAAGAATGAGATTCGTGCACTGTTTGTACATCCTTCGTTTAGAGGTCAGGGGGTAGGGCGGGAGTTGCTGGAGTACCTGTTAGGGGAAATCAGTGGCGCTGTACACCTGCAGGTTGCCAAAACCAACGACCCGGTGAAAAACCTGTATCGCAAATATGGTTTTGTGGTGACCAGGGAGCTGCAAACTACCTACAGTGGGGTCCCTGTACTTGCCAATGAGATGGTTCGCCCCCCCAGCGCCAACTAAATACACAAACACCTATGCTACAGGAGTGTCAGCAGGCGTTGTTCTCAAAACATTCCTCCAGAAACCTCCAAAAGGCATCCAGCTTGGCGGAGGCGGCTCTTCTCTGCTGATACACCGCAAAAAGTGGTCTGCTTGATTGCTGCCAATCCGGCAGAACCTGAACCAAGTTACCCGCCGTAATATCCCGCTCTACCAAATAATCGTAAAGGCAAGCTATACCGGCGCCAGACTGGGCTGCTTGGTAGAGGGAATAGTAGTTATTACTTGAAAAGTAGGGCTTGGGGGCAATCGTGATCGATTCCTGCCCCTTTTGAAAGGTCCAGGAAAGTGGATCGCGGCTGTATTTGTAACACAGTAGTTGGAATTTATTGAGTTGGTCCGGGGAGGAAAAAGACTTAATCCTTGCCAGGTACTCAGGAGATGCTACCAGGAGCCGATCGTGCCGGCCGATTTGATGAGAGTAGAGCGTTGATTGGGGCTGCGCAGGTTGGGAGCGCAATGCCAGGTCAAACCCTTCACCGGTAAGATCCCGAAGCTGATCATCCAAAATCAGATCCAAACGGATATCTGGGTGCTCAGTTGTAAACTTCGGGAGCCTAGGTGCCAGCCAGAACTGCCCCAGAGCCGTTGGGGCGGTAATCCGCAACAGTCCAGAGGGCTGCCCCTTGGAGCTGGTTAGGCGCTCTTCCACTTCCCTAAGATCATTAAGGACACGCTCTGTGGTTTCCAGGTAGTCCCGCCCCGCATCCGTAAGGCTTTGGGATCGGGTAGTACGGTGAATTAGCCGAGTACCCAGTCGCTGCTCAAGCTGTTGGATGGCCTTGCTCACAGCGGACACCGTGGACCCCAATTCCCGGGCGGCACGGGTAAATGACCCCAATCGCGCCACCGTAGTGAACACCTGAATTAAGTGGAACCGGTCCAAAGGAACCTCCAATAATTTCCTGGCAGGAAAAAGTGAATATCAAAATTATGCTATTAACGCATTTATAGGAAAAAGTCACAATATCTTGGCAGATCGACAAGTTAAGAAGGGTTTCTGATGAAAGTGATTGTATTGCTATGCCTGATTTTGGTTCCCAGCGCCTTTACGCTGGCCGAGGCACCGCCAAACAGCCAGCCATTTCACGTCAAGGGGGGTGATTTTAAGTTGCCAGTGGGTTGGCACTTTGGGGAGGTTGCGGGGGTGGTCCGCAGGGAGAATGGCCACTTTGTTGTGTTTCACCGAGGGTCTCATTCGCTGTTGGAGTTCGATGGGCAGCGGCGTTTTGTTCGCGAAATTGGCGCGGGACTGTTTGAAAATCCGCATGGTCTTCGTATAGACCATAAGGGCAATATTTGGACTACCGATACTGCCACGCACCTGGTATTGAAATTTGCACCTGATGGCGAAGTAGCCATGGTATTGGGGAAGCGAGGAGCAGCCAGTGAAGGCTGGTTTGATCGCGACTACAACTTGGTGCTGTTCGATCAGCCCCAAGATGTTGCGGTGGATAGAAATGGATTTATTTATGTGGTGGATAAAGGCAACAGCCGCATCGTAAAGCTGGATAAGAATGGCCTTTTGGTAACCACCTGGGGTGGTCAGGGGGAGGCCCCTGGAGAGTTTAATTTCCCTCACTCCATTGTGATTGATTCTGAGGGGCAGTTATATATTGCCGATCGTGAAAATCGCAGGGTACAGATCTTTGATTCAAAGGGTAAATATTTAACTCAATGGAGAGGAATAGGTTACCCCTATGTCCTGTTTCTCAAAGGTGATGCTTTGTGGATGACAGATGCGCGGGCCGAGGAAGTGCGACAGTACGACCTGTCTGGTGATCTCAAGATGCGTTATCAAGGCCAGCCTGGGCGGGGACAGAAGCAATTTGGCTTTGTACATGGGATCTATGTGGATGACGACGGACTTTGGGTGTCCCATATCTTGAATTGGAGCATCAATCGCTTACTGCCAGCGGATACACTACCCGCTCCGGTCATGTAGCTTTTCTTTCAAAATTTACCTGGGAGTATTTATGCCTCACTGTGTTATCCAGTGTCCTTCTAACCTACTTGAGTCGGTAGATGTTGATAGCTTACTGACTTCTATCCATGCCGCTGCAGATCAGTCTGCACTCTTTGAGCCGGGGGATATTAAAGTTCGTTTGTTACCTGTCGAGCACTATTTGGTTGGACCTGAACCAGCACCGTTTGTACACCTGGAGTGCAGTCTGCTTTCAGGTAGAAGTATTGAGCAGCGACAAAGCTTGGCTCATTTACTAGCCAAGGCCCTATGTGCAGCCGTGCCCGATGTGGAGATGGTTTCTGTAGAGGTCCGCGAGATCGTGCGAGCTACATATTGTAATCGCGCTGCATTGGGGCTCGTTGCGTAGCTTATTTCCCATTTTTAAGTGTGCCGGGTTGAACTACAAGAAAGCTTCGGCAAAAGGTACTCATTCGCACAAGTGGAGGGCTTGGCCCCCACTTGCGCACTTTCAGGCCGGTTAGAGGCAGTAGCCCCCATCAACCTTCAGGTGTGCATTTCGCATACCGACTGAGTGATCTGTGGCCAGGTAGTGGATTGCTGGCACTATGTCATCTACCTCAAGGGCCCGGCCCAGTGGCGTTACCACCATACTCTCTGAGAGACTTTGAATGTCTGATTGGCTCATGCCGGCTTTTTCCTGGATTTCGGTCAGGGTGATTCCGGGGCGTACGCTATTTATACGAATTCCCCTCACCGCTAACTCCGCATTCAGGACCTGGGCATAACCTTCAATGGCAGACTTACTCGCACTATAAGCGGAAGTTCCCGAAAAAGTTTTCTCTACGGCAATACTCGAAAGCAAAACCACGCTGGAGGGGTTATTCATCACCGGTAGTAATTTTTGCAGCGTGAAAAAAGGCCCCTTCACATTGATATCAAAAGTGTGATCGAAGAGGGCTTCATCGGTTTCCTCAAATATCCCAGGCTTGAAAATACCGGCATTCAAGATAAGGGCATCCAGTTTAACCTCATCGTTTTGTAATTTGTTTCCCAGTTGCTCAATTTGGTCGAGTTTTCCACTATCACATAGGTGGCATGTCAGTTGGCCGCTACTCCCAAAGAGGCCCGCGATATCCTCGGCTGTTTGTTCCAGTTTTTCAGCGTTTCGGCCCGTGATGATGACTTGCCAGCCCTCGGATAAAAAGTGCTTAGCTGTTGCGAGTCCAATACCGGCAGTGCCACCAGTGATTGCGATGGTTTTTGTTCTCTGCTGGTGTCCCATAGATCCTCTCTTGCGATTGTAATGGTGCAATGAATGGCAGTTGCCAAGATTAGGCTTAGGAGGATATGTTGTTAGACTGGTATCAATAAGGCACCGTTAGGGCAACACTTTGGTTCTAATTTGGAAGCAATGAGGCAGAATGCAGCATCTACATCAATACTTGGGACATTTGTACGTCTTCCGGTTGGTCATTGAGCAAGGCAGTTTTCAGGGGGCTGCTAATCAGCTGGACTTACCTCGCTCATCAGTCAGCAAGAAGCTGGCACAGCTGGAGGGGTTTGTTGATCAGCGTCTATTGCACAGAAGTACGCGGCAATTGCGCCTTACGGATGCCGGTGCTGCTTTGTTGGAAGCAACGGAGACTATGGCTCAGCTAATGAGCAATACCGAACACCTGATCCTCTCCCAACAGGATGAAGCTGTTGGTAGAGTTAAGATAAGTTGCTCTACCTTAATGGGGCAGCGGTACTTATTGCCATCCATACCACTACTAAAGCAACGCTACCCAAAAATTACTTTTCAAGTGAACTTAAGCGATAGGGTTGTGAACTTACTGGATGAAGGCGTTGATATTGCCATTCGCACGGGACACTTGCCGGACTCTTCATTGGTAGCGCGCCGAATAGGTGAAAAGCGTTGGGGGTGGTTTGCCAGCCCGGATTATTTGGCGAGTTGGGGGGAGCCTAATTCTCCAGATGATTTAAGCCAGCATCAATGCTTAGTGTTTAGTAACCAAACAACAACCATTGACCACTGGCACTTTTCTAACGATGGTAACGAAATAATGACCATTGCCATTGATCCGGCGATGGTGGTCGATGATGGCCGTACATTAGTTGAATTAGCTACAATGGGCCAAGGTATAGTTATGATTGATCCTCTTCTGGTGCGCAGGGAATTAGCGGAGGGCAAGTTGATATCTATCTTTCAGCAATGGAGAAGCCCTGAGTTGCAACCGATCCATCTAGTGTGCTTGGGAAGGTCTATAAGAAGTAAAGCGGTAGAGGTAGTTTGGCAGGCATTGGTTGAGGGCTTGCAAAGGGATTTAATCCAGCCTTAAAAGCAAATATGGCAGGGTTTTACGTATTATCTCTTTTTTTCTTTTGAATTTTCTGAAGCTTCTTTCTTTTTAATTCTCTCTTCTTTTGGTAGTAGCGCTTATCGACATATCTAAGCAGTAGCCATAAGACAAGCGCAGCAACAATGCCAATCAGGTATCCTTTCCCATACATGCTATGTGTGACCTGCTGCTGGCCAGATTTATACTCTATTCAACCAATCTGGCCTTTTTAATAAACTGATTATTAGTAGGCAAAATAGGGCAGGTAAGAACTCCAGGCGGTCCATACGAGCTGCTGGACAGTTCTATTCACACCATTGGTTTGCATGTAAAAGTTCCATTGCCCTGTTTCCTTAACACCTATTACATTTTTATTTTGCAGATTAATGGCCGCAAAGTTTGATTGAATCAAAATATAACGATTCGGGTCCAGGCCACCAACTTTAGAGACATCGATTAGCTGAGTGACGTCTGTTCGTAAGTAGCTTCTCTGCGTGCTGGCAAATACACTGAGAGGCGTATTATCGATAATAGTTTGATTTACCTGGTTGTAACTATTAAATGGATGGGGCTGCAAGTGCCCCATAGAGAGCTGACCACCACCCCAGTCAAGAATGATTAAGCTACAGCCAGTTTGACGCTCGGTTACCCAAAAATCCGCATTTGCCGTATTGGGCCGTAATAGTGCGGTATACCGATTCAAAGAACTGTGTCCCCGCGTTGGGGTTGTGAGAGCCTGAATATAGATTCTACTGTCGTTATTTGGTGCACCTGGGCCGATATTGATATTTCCCAAGTTGAGTGAGAATGGAACTCGAGCCAGCTGCGTTTGATGTCCAGGTTGGAGGCCGACTTGCAACCGATAATTTTGTAGTGCAGTTTGCGGGTCAGCTTTCAGTTCTCTCAAAGCATTACGAGAATTTAGTTGATCTTGCAGCGGCATAGCTTTGAACTCCATTTCATTTATGCTTGGCATAATACCGCATATTTTTGGCTGTTTTCACCGTATTTTTCTTTTCAAATTTACTCGATTTGTATTTGGCTGATAGAGAGTTTCTATTGAATTAATTTGTACTGGGGTACAGGTTAAATTTTGCCATAAGTTGAATGATTTTGACTCAAGAAATCTTTGTCTTGATAATGTTCGAATTGATTCAGGTTATGTTAAAGGGATTTTTTGTGGTCGGAACGGTTGTTAAGCGAGCTATCACCTTATTTTTTGTCCTATTTATTTTGGGGGTAGCAGGTATAACCTACCTGCTAAGTGGTAGTAAGGTTATTAAAACTACAGGACAAGTCTTTCAAGGAATTAAGATTCCTATTGGTGATGCGGCTATTAGGTGGCGCGCCGACTTGAGTAAAATTGCTGAAAACCCGCTTCTAGAAAGGATGCAGGGGCCGGTGATCATTCAAAGCACAGATGGTTATATTTCACGGTGGTTCTGTGACGATAAAGTTAAAGAGCAGAGGTCCATTTCTAAGGAAATTGTATTGGAGTGTGGGGGCGATCAAAGAACTTATTCTTTGAGGGATGGTGAAGTTGAGTTTGTCCCCTATGACGGGATAAGCCCTATTGCTGTGGTGAGTGACTTGGAAGGAGATCTAGACTTCTTTAAAAATTGGGCGAGAAACCTGGGTATTATTGATGTCGATGAAAAATGGTCTTATGGCTCAGGCCAATTAGTGATTGTAGGTGATGTCTTTGACCGGGGGCGATATGTTTATGATTTGCTCTGGTTTATCTATCATCTTGAGGAGGAAGCGGCCAATAGTGGTGGAGCTGTACATCTTCTACTAGGAAATCATGAACAGTATGCATTTACTTATAGAATTAAATCTGTAGAGGCTGAACATTTATGGGCTATAGAGCAGTTGAGGCCATATGATCAAGCTTTGGCAGAAGATACAGTTTTAGGGGCTTGGCTAAGAAGTAAAGATGTAACACTGAAGCTTGAGTCAGTACTTTTTACCCATGGAGGTATAAGCCCTCAGGTGCTCAAGCAGGGGCTGAGCACCAGCGAATTTAATGATGCCCATAGAGCCTATTTATCAGGGGCCAAGATAGATAATAGCCTGTTAGTCGGGCCACACTCTCCAACGCAATATCGTGGCTATGCCTATGCGATGGATCAATATCCGGAGGCCGATCAGCAGTTAGTTAATGCTACTATGGAGCACTTTGACGTAAGCTATATTGTGGTAGGTCATAGCCATCAGGAAGAATTGGCTTCCAAGTTCCAGGGTAAGGTGTACTTGGTGGATAGCACTTTGTATGTACCAAAAGCACTGGTCTTTGAGTCGGGCAAACCAGTAATTCGTAATACTGGCGTAGTGCGTAAAAGTTTTATTGACAAAGATACAAAGGAAGAGCCATTTGATGTTCTAAATACTGTACATTGGATGGCTTTTTTGGGGATATTTTTTTAAGTATGTCTGTATAAAAAAGAGCGTTTGAGGTCGTTGTTGGGAGCTGAAATAGAGTGTTTAGGCCGACTTATTGGTGTTGGCATGTTTCAGCTGCATTACTCGAATCGCCTCTCTAATCATGATTTTTATTGTTTGGTGTATCGCTTACAACTTACAAAATGATAAAGCCAAATATGCATGTACATTAGCAGGTAGTGTTAAAATGCGGTATATATTCAATATGATACGAGCTGGGTGATTGTGTGGAGCAGGGAATTAGAAAGCTGGTTGATAATTATGAGAGCAAAGAGGGGCGATTTTTTTCCATATTTATTCAGTGTCTGATAGTTGTATCGCTAATTTCTTTTTCTGTGGGTACTATCCCTGATTTAACACCAGAACAGAGAGCTGTATTGGATCACTTCGAGTTGTTCTCAGTGATTGTGTTTACTTTGGAATATATATGTCGCGTGTATGCGGCGAAAAATAGATTGGGCTTTATCTTCAGTTTTTATGGTTTGATTGATCTTATGGCGTTCTTGCCATTTTATATAGCTTCAGGAATGGATTTAAGGGCGCTTAGAATTGTTCGCTTATTTCAAGTGTTTAGGGTTTTAAAGCTGTTGCGCTATAGTAAGGCAGTTGCTCGATTTAGCCGTGCATTTAGTATGGTTAAAGAGGAACTGGTATTGTTTGGAGTAACAGCTCTGATCTTGCTTTATTTGTCATCTGTAGGTATCTATTATTTTGAGAGCGCTGCTCAGCCGGAACAATTTAAATCTATCTTTCACAGTTTGTGGTGGGCAGTTACAACCTTAACCACTGTGGGTTATGGTGACATGTATCCAGTTACTCTCGGTGGGAGAATATTTACTTTCTTTGTGCTTTTGATTGGTTTGGGGGTGGTTGCAATTCCGACAGGTCTTGTCGCTTCTGCCTTATCTAAAGCCCGGATTGAGGATGTAGAAAACGATTAGTAACAAGCGCTAATAGGCTATGGCCTCTTCGTCTGTGAGGCCATCCCAGGGTATTTAATTGAACTCAATCGCTTTACTATTGATAAAGAGCTGGGTATCAACGGGTGTAGCACTGGAAACGGTTTGAAGTGACATACAGGCCTGCCGGCAACAATGCATAAATTTTACAAGTTTTTCTTCTGGCTCATCACTTTCAACAATCAAATGTATTTCCACTCTATCCCCCTTGCCAAAGACTTCTTCCGGTTTGATACCCCCAAAATTCAAAGTGGTTGAGAACTCAGTTTTTTGCTCTAGCCTTACACTTTTTAATTTGATCCCGCCAAGTTTAGCCAGCATTTCGATGTGAGACATCATGCAAAGGGCTAGTCCTGCAGAGAAGTACATAATTGGAGATGGGGCGCTGCCTCTACCGCCGACGGCTGTGCCTTCATCACAGATAAGCTCCCATGTTCCACCATTAGGAACGTTGGAAAATATGGTGGCTTTTTTTAGGTGATGCCCCTCAGGCATTTGTTCGACATTAATATGAGCGTGAAACTTCAGCAGCTCGCCTTGTTTCACCTTATCGAGGTGAGGGGGAGGGAAGGTTACTTGGTGTGCATTCTCGTCCAACTTGCGAACGATGGTAGAACTTGACATTTCCCACTGAATTGGGTGCATTTCGAGGCTCCTCTGTTTTTGTGTCTCGACTGGAGGGTCGAGTAGAGTTGATTTGTGCACCCCTGCGGAGTTGGGTGGCAACAGCTTTAACAAAGGAGGTTAGGGTGAGAAGGGCCATATCCCCACTTGTGCCTTAAGGGTACTGGCTCTTTAGTCCAGTAGGGGGAGCGCGGTAAAGAGCGCGAGTTCATGCGCGTAGGCCAGCGCATCATTCTTGGAGTGGAAGGCCTGCGCCTGGATACTATTGCTACCGTTACTTTGGCGGGGGACCAATATTACCTGCCAGCTGGAGTGGCTACTTTTACGGTCTGTGGTATGGGGTGAGTAGGAGACAACCTTTATCCCCTTGAACGCCGCTAGCGATTGCCTCTCGGTCCAGCTATGCCATAGGGCTTGTCTCTTGGAAACATAGCTTTTTGATTCTCCATCAATGTAATGTGTTGCCCGAAAGGAGAATGTGATTACTGCAAGAAGAGTGCAGAGAGCGGTGGCCAGCCAGGAGATGGTGGAGCCCCCATCGAGAGCAAAACTTAGGCTGACAAGTAGCCAGGTTAGAGTGAACCCACCAAAGATATAGATTGGTACTTTGTTGGACTGCAGTTCCATATGTGCTGCTTTCCTATTTCCCATAAATGTAAAATTAGGTGCCAGATTTCAACCTCAGTTAGTAAGCCGCTTATTTTTATTTAGCTGATTGAAGGAAACATACGACAGCTATCTGTTACGGCAGGGCAAAAGTACTCTTTTTGTAGGGTCTTTATCAAGTGGATAGCGTAATTTGTAGGGAGATCAAGCTGTGGCGGTTATCTTTTCGGAAGGAAAGAGGCCCGCTATGGGCCTCTCCAGGGGGAGATCTAAGAGGAGCGTGCTTTAAGGGGTTCGCGTAGCTGTTCGGCCATGCCTAATAGCAGGGACTCAGTAGTTTCCCAATCGATACATTTATCGGTTACCGAAACGCCATACTCCATATCGCTCAGGTTTGGCAGAATTTTCTGGTTGCCGGCTTTCAGGTTACTTTCCACCATAATGCCAATAATCGACTGATTGCCATCGAGGATTTGGTGAGTCACATTGTCGACCACCAGGGGCTGTAATTCGTGGTTTTTATTGGAGTTGGCATGACTGCAATCGACCATAATGTTTGGCACGATATTAGACTTACGCAGCTCCTGCTCGCACATTGCAACACTCACTGAATCGTAATTTGGCTTGTCATTGCCCCCGCGAAGTACAACGTGACCGTATGGGTTGCCCGCGGTGTGGATAATCGCAACTTGACCGTGCTTATTGATGCCGAGGAAACGATGGGGGTTGGCGACCGATTGTAGGGCATTGATAGCCACCTCCAGGCCACCATCGGTACCATTCTTGAAGCCCACGGCAGAGGAGAGGCCGCTGGCCATTTCCCGGTGGGTCTGTGACTCTGTGGTTCGCGCGCCAATGGCAGACCATGAAATTAGGTCCTGCAGGTACTGAGGGGAGATTGGGTCTAGAGCTTCTGTTGCAGTAGGCAACCCTAGCTCGGCAACATCCAATAGCAGCTTGCGGCCAATATGCAGCCCCTCCTCAATCTTGAAGGAGTCGTTCAAGTGAGGGTCGTTGATCAAGCCCTTCCAGCCAACAGTGGTGCGGGGCTTCTCAAAATAGACGCGCATTACAATTAGCAGGGTATCGGAAACCTTGTCCGCAATCGCCTTCAAGCGCTTGGCATAATCCATTGCGGCGTTCACATCGTGAACGGAGCATGGCCCGATTACCACCATTAGCCGGTGGTCTTTACGATCTAGGATGTCGCGCACGGCGGCGCGTCCTCCAGCGACAGTCGCCTCGGCGGCATCGCTAATGGGGAGTTCTGCTTTCAGCGTCTCCGGGCTGATCAGTACTTCCTGGGAGACAACATTTAAGTCGTCGAACTGCTGTGTGGTCATGGCGTCTTCTGGTTTCTCTATTCCTTAGTGCCGCGCTGCACCTGCAGGCGGTGTACCTATCCTACTTTGCCATCAAGAATAGGGCGAGGGTTTCATTTGCAACCAAATAATTGGCCTTCTTTAGGGATGGCCATTTGCTAGGGTCCCTTAGACAGGTTGGCGCAATCCGTTAGTAGAGAGTGCCCATTGCCGCCATCTTTAGCAGCCAAATGGTGGCAGATGGCATTAGCGCTTCTATGGAGTATGCAGTCAGAAGCGCAGTATTCAGAGGGCTCCTTACAGAGTAATAGCTGAAAACAATTCGCGAGTGCCAGGAGTGGGAGGCACTCGAGACAAGCCGCGGATAATTTTGATTAAGGATGCTCGATAGTTAACGTCACCGGGCGGTATTTGATTTAGCTAAATTAGCGATCTAAATCATTGAATAAGCTACACGGGCGCTGAAATTGGCGGGCAAGCTGTCTGTGAATCCCTGGATTATATCTGTGTAGTTTGCGAAGCTAGTGCTCGAGAATAGAGCCGGCTATTGCCTCCTATATGAGTCTCAAAGTTTCCCCATAAAACGAAATAATAAACTGATCAGCTATGTCTTGCATTTCAAAAAGGGCTCGTAAGTCTTTTCAACTAATTTTGAAGTGATCGCAAGCATCAATGTGAACAGCAATTGTCATTTCTGAGCATTACAGATTCTAATTTGATGAGAATCTTCTCTGCTAGACATAAAGGTGTGCTTATATCAAATTGGGCTTTTTGTAAGAGCTACAACGTAGTCAAGTTGATGATTGTTGCGAATAAATTTTCTTTTTTCGGTGCGGATCGTTTCCTACAAAATGTAGAAAACTGGCTCGCCTTTTCTTTGTAAGGGGTTAGGGTTTCGTATTGTGCAAAAATAGGAGTATTAACTTTTGTGGACACTCACCTCTATCCACGTGATCAATAATTACTTTTTGATTGCGAGTGAAAAGAGCATAATTATATTTTCAATCTTTTGAAGCTGGGGTTGTGTCTTTTTCCTGTATTGGTTAAGCAAAATTTATACCTTCTTACTTTTAATTGATTAGGCTGTGTTGTGAATAACCAGAGAAGTTATGCCCAAAGCTTTGCAAACGATTTACTGTAAGAGCCTTGTTTATAATGCTGTGATATGGTTTGCAAAACCTGAGAGATAAAGAAGCGTTTTTTTAAGTGCGACTTGGTTAACCGCCTAACCTGTCTTGTCGTACTCTTTCTGATATCAAATATATTTCCAACATTGGCAGCAAGCTTAGGGTCCAGCGTCCTGGTAGGTGTTGAAGTACTCAAGGTATGCCTTAATTACTTGATGAATGAGCATGGGAAGCTAATTCAAGGGAAAGCTAAATTAAGTGCACTTATAACGCCTTGCTTTCGTTATATAGCTAGTTATCAAACCTCAAGAGAAGACTGATAATTTTCTATGTTCTATAAATAGCCAATAGATTTGCAAGTCTTGGTAGTCAAAAAGAGCCGTCGTGGAAAAGTTAAGTAAGTCAATAAATTTTAGTGGTAGCTTTAATTTTAAGTCAGGGTGACTCAATCAAAGAACTGGTTCACGGTACCCGCGAGGAGATACGGATAAGCTTCGTTTGTTAATTTCAGTATTTCTAAATGACAAGTAATGTTTATACGTATCAACAAAACAAATCGCTCCGAAAAGGCATTTAAGGCCCCCCTCGTATTATTATTAAGCGCACTACTTTTTGGCTGTGGTGGCGGAGGTAGTAGTAACGATGAGACGACACCGCAAGAGAACACTGGCGGTGATAACTCGGGTGGTGGAAATTCAGGCGGTGGAAATTCGGGTGGGGGAGTTGTAGATACCCCGGATGAAGGTGATGATTCTAACACGCTGCCCATTGCCAATGATCAGTTGGTAGAGATGGCCGCACACGGCCGACTTGCAAAATCTATATTTCTTGCTGCGTATGATGAAGATCTGGATTCTCTAGAATATTCTATTCAGTCGGAGCCGGCGCATGGCACTTTAACAGGAAGTGGGCGTCGCTGGGAGTACCTCCCTGCAACAGACTTTACGGGTACTGATAGCTTCTCATATCTAGCGTCAGATAGTAGTGGTGCTAGTAATATTGCGACAGTTACTATTGAAGTTGCGGCAAATGATTGTGCCAGCGATTTCCTGGATGGACCAGCTGACAGCCTTCTGGTGCATGTCCCGTCTCACTTGGAATTCCGTGATGTAGCGGGTGGAAATTCTGTGATTGTTGAGGGTACTGCGCTAACAGAAAGTGCATCTTCGGATCCAGATGTAGAAGGGCGCACAATGTTTGTCAGTCGCAACGACTTTAATAATGCAGACATGACGGTGGCTCTTCCTGAGAAAGATGGCCTCGCGCATTTTAGCTTGTCTTTTAAGTTCATCCCGGATAGTACTGAAGACGATGAAGTGATGGTGAGATCAATTGCCGATACTAATGGTGATAATAACTCCGGCAGCTTTTATATAGGCATCAGTGATGATGTTGTTGTAGGGCAATTGGGCGGCCAAGACAGCCAGCAGTTTTCTAACGCAGAAAGTACTTTAAAGACCCGTAGCTGTAATCATGTCGCAGTTACGGTCGACAATGGCACGCTAACCGTGTACGTAAACGGTGAGGCTTCTTCTTCGATATCTGTTGATGGTGATAGCTATCCTTACTTGGGCGACATGCTGCAATTTGGGCCCTTCGCGGGAAAAATCTGGGATGCGCGACTCTATGAGCGTGTGCTGACATACGATGAAGTCATGGACCTGGGTGGCAGTAAGTGCAATGAATCGATGATTGCTACCAGCCCCTATGATGGTTACAACAACTATCTTTGTTCAACGTACCAGTGCCAATGGTGGTCGGATGATACCGACAAAACAATGGCTAATTTTGAGCATTATATTGTGGCTCAAGAGCGGGTATGGGAAAGGAATATCTTTGAAGCCGGCATGTATGGAAAAGGCGAGCTTTGCACTTACTTCAGTGATGAAGGTTCCACCCGTGATTTAGAACTCAATGACTCAATCAGTAATACGTTCGTTAAGAATTACACCCTGGAGGATAATCCGCTTACGCAGTCTAATGCCCAGCACTGGATGCATGAGAACTTCCACTCCTATCAGGGTAAGCTAAACAGGGTCACAGGTGAGTCCAGTGGTAAGTACACCCTGGAATCCTCCGCAAGCTGGGGCGCGGATCACAATATCCCGGGCGTTAAAGACAGCTTGCTGGGTTACTACACCCTCCACCCGCATATTACACTTTGGGCCATTCAAGACTCTCCCGTCGATCACCAATATGGTTATGACTTTAAAGGCGGGCATCAGTACGGTGCATATATTTTCTGGTCTTGGCTGACTAATTATGCTGTGAGTAAGGATCTGATGGGAGGTGTATTCCGTGACTCCAGGGATGGGCTCAACGACCTGGAAGCAGCGGATGCCTATCTAACAGCACAAGGGCACGATATGAAGGCCCTGTTTGCAGATTTTGCAGCACAAATCACGACCTGGGATATGGTTGAGAGTGAGGCCTACCAGGTGTCGGAGGCAGCCTCTTTGAGTCGGATGTTGAGTGAGCACCCTGATGCCAGCACCCACGATAATAAGTACACCCAAACATTTGACCAGGAAGGGACGGGTAACAGCTGGACTGATATGGATACCGGTTTTGTACCTGGCTCTTGGGCTTTTAATGCCTTTAAGGTAGAGGGTATTACTGAAGACAGTAACTACACCATTGCGGTTAGGGTTGATGCTGAAAATAACCCAGCTCATGCGGACTTCCGTGGTCGTGCAGTGGTTTACAACCCATCTACTGGCTCTCGTAGCTATTATCCATTTGATATTGATAGCTCCGGGGAAGATTCAAGTACCGTAGTACCGGTACCTGCCAATCATGAACTCTATGCTCTCGTAGTCACAACTCCTGACACCTTCAGGGATTTTGAGTTTTATGATTATGATTTTGCTATCTATCCATCTGGTGGTGACGTAAATACCGATCCAGTGGGTGATACTTCAGATGAGGATGTTGTAAAAGTTGTGGTTATGGCAGGCCAGTCCAATATGGAAGGCAACAACACCCGGTTAGATCGCTTGCAAGAGCTGATTTGTCATGCCAATGCAGATTACACCTACGGCGATGTCGACTGTGGTTCTACGGCGATTAGTGATGACCAGATAACAGAGCAGTTTATCAATAATAGTGATTCGCTAGCCGATTATAACCAGAGACTTAGCGATGATAACGAAGATCCTGTGGTGCAGAAGCTCGGGCAATTCCTCTGCCGTGCAGGCAGTCTCGACTCTCATACAGGTGAAACCTGTGATAGCCGTAACTTTGATCTGACTGACCGACTCTTTGCCACCATCAGTAGATATTACTTCTCCTCTAGCGATGGCTCCTATGGGTACAACTACGATGCCTGGATGCAAATGAGTACTGCTATGGAGGTAGCTGAAATTTATACTGATGGTCACCTGGACGCAGCTCTTGAAGGTACACGAGACGATATTACTGTACTGCAGTATCAGGGTTCATTGAATGATACCGGTTCTCTCTCCTTCTCTGAGCGCCATGGTGAATTGTTCCCCAATTACGGCGTGTCTACTAACCGCTATGGACCAGAGCTCACTTTAGGGCACTATCTCGGTGAAGAGACTGAGAACGATCTGTTACTTTTAAAAGTGGTTCAGGGTGGTACTGACCTGAGAGTTGACTGGAAGGTCCCTGGCTGCCATGACTCCGCCGCTAATGAGTGGACCCAAGATGAGGAAAATCAGGAGTCTCTTTACACTGCGATGTTGGAGAAGATTGAGGCCTTGCGCGACCCTGAAGTCTTGGCTGGTTACTTTCCGCAGTATGAAAATAAGTCGATTGAAATCGATAGTTTTATCTGGTTCCAGGGTTGGAATGATGGAGGGCAAAGTGTAAATGAAAACAACTATGAGGCGAATTTGACCTGTCTGGTGAATGGCCTACGGGAAGCGCTAAATGATTATGACTTGCCCATTGTTATTGCTAAAAGCCACTATGGTGATGCCAGTGGAGCTATCCAGTCTGCCCAACAGTCTGTTGCAGACAACCTCTATAATGTTGAGGCTCATGAAACAGATGATCTCTCAGGTTATTACCATTTTGATCCAGCGGCGCATTTAGCGATAGGTAAGAGAATGAAAGAAGAGATGGATAACTTACATTGATTTAGGACTCATTTACAGGGGTTAAGTAGTGGATAAAACCATCATTCTTAAGGTTTTATCCGCTCTGGCTTTGCCTTAAAGGCTTACAAGTTAACTCCAATATACTCTCAGGTTGCCTTGCTTTGGTATATCGCTTTGCCTAGGCCAAGCGAGGTACCTAAGACCTAATTTAAGTCGTTCATTCCTCACATTATTACAATTCCTTCAACTCATCGCTGCCTTTTTCTGGACCGGGAAAGGTGGTAGTGCTACCAGTAGAATTTTCCCTGATTAATGGCACTTACTACTCGTAGCGAAGCAAAACAAGCTTTACTTTATTTTGTGAAAACGCACAGCCCGACTAGAGTTTAATCTTTATATATGCGGCTAATTATTTACTTCTACAACTGGAGGCGAATGACATATGGGAATTTTGTTAAAAATTTTCGAATTACTCACCCTCTTCAGATATTCAAGTTGATACTGTGAGCGTTGGAGTATTGAATCACAAGGGGCAAATTGATCTTTAACATCTCGTGAGTTGTATTTTAGGAATCCTCACTTCCTAGGTGTGAAGAGTTAATAGTTTCTATCCTAATAGAAAGTTATGAATATCATTTGTGAATTGATCTAATCGCAACCCTTAATACCTAACATGGATTCGTGAGGTTGTAATTGTACTTGTATGTAATCGTGCTGACCCATCACAGTAGGTTAGAGTATGAATTTTAGCTAGGCATAGCCATAATTTATTGCTATGCGATGGCGGCGTTTCAACCAGGAATGGTGATAAAGATGAGCAGGTCGGTACATGCTTTAATAATTAAGTTTGGTCTTGTTCAGGCTGGAATATCAGCTATAAGTGGGATGATTGCTCCGATTATATTCTTGTTGTTTATGAGTAAAGGAATCGAGCTTCATGAAATGGGTATATTGTTGGCAGTAGCAACAATATCCACTGTTGCTTTAGAGGTCCCGTTTGGAGCGCTTGCTGATAGATACGGGAGAAAAAAGACCTTTATAGCTGGCGAGCTGGTTCTACTGTTTGTAGTGATAGGTTTTTGGTGGTCGTCTAGCTTTGCGGAATTGATTGTATTTATGATTCTTAATGGATTGTCTATAGCTCTTTTCTCTGGAACTATTGATGCACTTTTTGTTGAGCAGTTTAAAGTGGTTTCTAGAGATGGTGAAACAAACTTGATGGAAGCCCAAGCTTCAGTAAATATTTTCCAGATGATTGGCTTAGCTGTTGGGGCAGTATTTTCAGGACTTATCCCAGTATGGTTTTCATTTGTAAGTGATAGCTACGATTTTATAGGGTTTTATGAGGTGGGTTTTGTCTTTCTTGTTCCTTTAATATTAATACATATGCTTTGTACTTTCTATTTTGTTGGTGAATCAGATTCTATGGGGGAGCCAGTTGGTTCGAATTTTTTCCGCGAGGTTCACAGTACCATTAAGAGTGCTTTTGATGTGATTGTTGAGAATCCAGTCTTTAAACCACTTTTATTAATTGACTTCATAAGCGGGGTCGCGTTCATTAGTTTAGAGCAACTTTGGCAGCCAATGCTTTCTACTTTAGTCGACAGCAAGGAAAGTCTTTGGTTGTTTGGTATTCTATTTGCGTTAAATTATGTTTGTATGGCGGTAGGGCAGGGATGCTCCATTCCCTTGTCAAGAGTTTTTAAAAATAATTATTCGAATATGCTATTGGTGCTTGAGTTCTGTACAGGACTACTATTTTTTATATTTGCAATTCAAAGTGATTTGTATGGTTTTATAGTTGTATATTTACTATTGCATGTTGTTGTTGGGATTTCGATGGCTCCAGGATCGGCAATGTTTCACGAGAAAATTCCAGAATCTAGAAGATCAACAATGCTATCGGTGAAATCTTTAATTGCACAAGGGGGTGCGACGGCAGGGGCTTTAGTGGCAGGGTATACAGCTCACTATTTTAGTATTTCTATTGCGTGGTCTATTGCTGGATTTGTGTTTATTATTTCCTCTTTCCTTTATCTATTGCCGTCTATCTCGAACTTGTCAAAAGATATGGCTATTGTGCTAAACAAGAGGTTTCAGCCACAACCCGAGTAGTACTTTCTGCGCTCAATAAAAATCTGAGTTGATGGTATGTAAATAGCTATCAATATTTTATTGATATGTGGGCTCTGAAATCTGGAATGTGCATTAATTGATGATGAGAATCTTCCTATATCCAAGTTGTATATCTCGTGCGTATAGCAGTTCATTGAATCTAGTGAGTCTCTGAATAATTCCTCAAATTAATCCAGGAATTAGAAATTAATCCAGAGAAATTAATCCAGGACATCCAAAGAACATCCAAAGAATGGAGAGTCGGAAGCTAGACAAGAATTTTTTCGCCACCACTTGGTAGCCGGTATATCTGTCTCAAAATAGATGGCAATTTGACGTTAAAAGATCATTTTGGGAGTCCATAGGGAATCAGGTGGGGTGTAGAGTCGGGAGCGATGGAATCTAGGGGCAGCTGATAAGCGGATTTCTGTAATCTAGCAGGGGGCGGGGCAAAGAAAGCGCTGGCAATCGGGCAGCCCGTGTACCCAGCGTTTATTTTGCTGCGCACAGACCTGGCGTACCGCTTCCGCCGAGCCCACCAAGCGTTTAAAGCGGCTTTCAAAATTGCGGTTTAGGTAGAGCCAGTGTTTTGGCGAAATACCCAGCCGATTTAAAATAGGTGGGATGTTTTCGGGAATAGCGCCGCGCTTTTTAGGGTGCAGCTGCCGGCCACTCCAGTCTACCAGCTCTAAATAGTGATCCAGCTGAAAAGGCAAGCCTTTAGGCATATCCCGGCGCTCTCCGCCCACCAGCGGCAGTAGGCTTTTGGGCTGCTGGCCTGAGATGGCTGTGTGGATGCGTTGCTGGATCGAAGTGTAATCGGATTAGCGATACTAGCACGGATAGGGTTGAGGTCCACGTAAGCCAGGCAGGCGGCAAGGGCTCTTTCATCCAGCAAGGCCTGAGACTTGAAAAGCCCTTCCCAGAAACGACCGGTGCAGCTGTCCTCGGCATTGGCCTGGCGGGCGATGGACTCGTTCAGGCAGCGCATAAACCAGCTGATATCGACCAGGCGTTCGCGCCAAAGGGATGTCACCTCCTGAAGTTTTTCCAGCTCGACGGCATCCAGGGCTTCACCGCGAAGATAACGTTTGCTTAGCGCAGAACCTTTGAAAAGTTGTTGCCAGCGTTCAATTATCTCGATAGTGGACCATGAGTTTGCTGTGTAGGTATCGATATAGAGCACAATATGGGTGTGATTACTCATTACCGCATAGGCAGCGATATCGAGAGCAAAGATTGAGGCCAGCTTATGCATCCTGGCCTCAATCCACCGGCGTCGGTGCTCATAGTCTTTTTCGGATTAGCATCCCTACCGCAAAGGAACGCTCTACGCACACAGCGGGAGACACAGTGATAATAGGGTGTCGCATCGAGAGAGATTTGCGTGCTGCGCGGAAGAGTCATGGATTTTTATCTTTGACTCCAGTATTTTGATCATTCTGCCTGTGTTGTGTCAATTGACTTGACGCTTTAAGCTTCTACTTTGGTGGGTGTCCAGAATTGTCTCGATACCACCTACAATGTTGAGGCTCATGAAACAGATGATCTCTCAGGTTATTACCATTTTGATCCAGCGACGCATTTAGCGATAGGTAAGCGCATGAAGGAAGAGAGAGATAACTTGCGCTGATTAAAAATCATACTCGATAGCAAGTGCGTAGATAAGGCCTCCCTGCTGAAAGTCTTATCTACGCTCACCTAGCCCACAAAGCCAAAAAACCAGTATTATCCCTTCCGTTTATCTTGTCAGATTTTTTCAAACCATACTGTATCTCGCTCTAATAGCGTGATATCAATAGCGCTATACTCAAGTAATTAATTTGCCCCATCAAAAGGTGCGTACTTTAGCGTTTGAGATAGGCGTTACATTGATTAGCTGTGTCTTCAAAATTACTTTTGCTGAAAAGTTATGTGAAGGGAATATTGATATCGGTAGAGATATAGCCTTTGGGTTTTAAGTTTAGTTACTCTAAAGTGAGTATCGATAGTAGTGCGTATCATAAGGGACCGCCGCAATTCTAAGTGGCGGATTAATTCTAATAGATAGAAGTTTAGTAATATGAAAACCTTGCCTAAACATATAGGTATAGTTGGATGCTCCGCAGAAGGGGCCGCCCTTTGCTATAGAACAATATGTACTGAAAGCCCCAAAATTTTGGGGGAGTATGCACACCCGGAAATCTCCATGCATACTCACTCTTTGGCAGACTATGTGGATCGATTGAATAACAGCGATTTGTTGGGTGTTGGTGACCTAATGCTTTCTTCAGCTAAAAAGCTCAAAGCGCAGGGTGCTGATTTCTTAATTTGTCCAGATAATACCATTCATCAGGCGTTTGAGTATGTAAAAGAGTTATCACCGCTACCTTGGCTCCATATTGCTGAAGCTGTAGCAGAGAGTGCGAAATCTCGCGGTTATCAAAAGCTTGGTATTTTAGGCACCAAATGGCTGGTGGAAAGTGATGTTTACCCAAAGAAAATTGAAGGGCAGAACCTTGCTTGGCTGCGACCTACAAATGAGCAGGTACACAATATAGACCGCTTAATTATGGAAGAATTGGTCTGTGGTGTCTCGATGCCAGATTCAGTAACTTACTTTCAAGAGGTTATTCAAAGTTTAAAGGCTAATGGCTGTGATGCCGTTATACTTGGGTGTACAGAAATACCACTAATAATTAGTGACTCCAACTCCCCTCTGCCTACCTTGAACTCCAATCATTTATTGGCGGAGGCAGCAATTAGGTTGGCTGTTGGATGTGCAGAATATTCCTGGTAAGCGCAATAGTGGGTGCTCGATCGGCATTTATCATATGTAAAGCGAAGCTCTAATGTATGGATTTGGATTGCAGCAAAGCAAAAAACCATTTCACGGATAGGTTAGTATGGCTTTTGCTGCTGCCTGTATGGAAAATACGGTGGAAGTATCATACTTATCTTAAGCTGTTTTGCCGCGAAGTATTCAGTTTCAGTTGCTATCTTAACACCTGCCTTAACACGCCAAGGTAGTTATCAGCCAGCTCTACATCATCATAGTACCCGCGGGCCTTAAGAAACTTATGGAGTGCCCTTAAGTTATAGGTGGGCACACCCATAAAAGCGTGATGCTCACAATGGTAGCTTAATCCATCGGTGGGGCTGACAAAGAGTAATCCTAAAATTCCCCTTGGAACCGATCGTGTATTATATTTTGGTTCCAGATGATAGAGATCTTTAACCCCGGCATGCTCAGCGATTTGACGCATTCGAATGATGGCCATATAGACTGTAAAGTAGGCTATTACCCATAGGATATACAACTGCGGAAAGCCAGAGGCCCACAACGCCGCAAACATGATACCGTTAACAAACAGGCCCCGTGTCAACTGATAATTAACTCTCTTATTTCTGCTCAACAAATCTCGACCGCTTAAAAAAAGATATAGGTTTGCCTTTAAACCAGTGATTCCCAAAAAATCTCTAATGAATTTTCTCGCTAGACTCCTTTTACTTACAGGGTAGTCTTTGTAGTTCTTCAGATCCGGATCTTTATCTGTACCAGCATTTCGATGATGTTTTAGATGGCTCTTAATATAGGTCTCACCATCCATCAATAAAAATGGTGAAGATAACCACTTGGCAACGAATTTATTATAGGCCCGGGTTGCGAAAAGCGTTTTATGACTGGCTTCATGCATGATTGCAGCTAAGGCCTGTTGACGCCCAGCAAGCAAGAATACTGCTGCAATATATACGTACCAATACGGTAATAGTGCTGAAATAACAAAAATACTAACGATGCCAATCCAAGCGCTTGCTACTATCCACCAAGCTCTGGCATCACTACGCTGTAGAAAAGGTTTGAGTTCTTCTTTGCTAATTGGGATATTCATTGAGGAGTACCTTGTTGTGATTATTAGTCAACACCTAACTTCTTCAACTGTTCCAGCCAAATGTTACGGCCAACACGATCGTACTTACGCACGATATTCTTCAATTCTTGGTACTTCTCTTGCGGTCTTATTATCTTTGGGAGTAGAGGATCAATCGCTAGGCGATGAATGGCCTCACCACCCAACCGGCATGTTTCTGATAATGTTGTATAAATAGGTTTATTTGACAGAGTCTTAAGGCTGTTCTCAAGGGACCGTACGAGATCGTCATATTCGCTATCAAGCCTTCCGATATCCCATAGCTGGTGAGCCCATTGAGAGACTAATGAATCGGGAACCTCATGCAATACAAAACAGTTCGCCCCTACCTCAAGTCCAAGAGTATCTAATGAAGCGATTATTTCAGAATGGGCGAGTTTTAGATTGTTGGGTCGTACCCACAGGTGGTCGAGGCCTACGGAAAAACCATACCATTGGAGAACCGATAATGACTTTCTACGAACCGTACGTGATATTCCTTTAGGTAAGTGACAAGTAAGCCAACTACCGTCCCAAGTTTCATAATGAAAAGTATCATGTTGCCAGCGGTTGATAAAAGCACGTTTGGCGATCGCTTTTTCTGTTAAACGGTACACCCCCCGCCCATCATGGCTGACCAATTCGGTACTTACTAATCTATTTAATGTTACTCGTAGACTATTGATAGAAATGTCAAATGCATCAGATATAAAGCTGAGCTGACTGGTTCCAAGCTCGTGTCGCTTGTTAACGCCCATCAGGTCCAGTAGGACATTTTTAGGGGTAGGCTCATACGTAAACTGATACATAATGATATTTCTGACAATAATCCTGGTATTTGTTCTACGTGATATTACAGAGTAGAGCACAACTTGCAAGACATTGTAATCTTTGGGTTAAACAAATAGACGCTTAAATCCACGGTAATGCCATCTACTGCTACCCGATATCCCTATCATCGTGATAGAAATCTATGGGGGAGGATTATATTCAAGTGCTTCTAGGTGCTCGGCAGGCTCTTCGCGTGAGGATGAGCTTGATAATCTTAAACTTGGTGGTAAGGCAATTTACGCAGTAGAGCATCGGCTTTAGGAGTTATACTCTCGTGGGCCTAGCGATCAATAGACTCCTGAAAAGTAGTTAATGCTATAAATAATTTTGATGAATCTTATCGTAATAAATCTATCTCAGCGATAAATAGAATTAATCACGGATTACCTTCTTAACCTGGAGATGTTCCGAAGAGTGCAGCACAAAGTGCGCTTCTTAGTGCAGTAGCGAATACTGCAGTAGTAAGTTCTGTGAAGTCATACGATACGATTAAGAGTGGAGCTAATTTAACGACTATTGCGAAACAAATTGGGGTGAGAATAGAGAATTCTGGTGGTCCCTATGTTATGACGTATAAAGGCAATTAACTTATGAAATATTCTTTGTTTTTAATGGCAATGTTGGTTTTGATTGGGCCAGTTTATGCAGAAGATAAGGAGTTTCGAGATTTGATAACCTCACATGAAAACAATCTCGCTTTTATGTACGACCTGCTTGAAAAAGGAATAGGTCCAAATAGAGAGGCTCAGTTATACACTAACTTACTGGTTGGTTGGGTTACTTTTTCATCTGTTGCTGTTAAATACAACATTAAATCAGATATGCTAACACCTCGCAGAGTGTGCGAAATGGCTCAGCTGATGGATGTGACGTATCCAAAGTTATTGAATTCCCCCAAAGGCGTATATCCGATACAAATGGTTTCTTACGCACATAAATCCGCTATTTCTGCGATGAAGTTGATCGCTTTAGAATACCGAATCGATTGCGAGGAGTACTTCAAAGCAAAAAAAGATTTTAAAGGACGATTGGGAGATCTTAAAGAGCATGGAGATTCTTGATTGGGCTTTAATCCGAATAACGTGCAAAAAAGGGAAATTTAAGAGAAATAGAAGCACAGAGAGAGCTTCGTTTGGCTGGTGATGTTGAGCGTTACTACAAAGCACGAGCTGCTGCCGCCTATGCAGCCAGAGTGTTAATGCTGTACAAAATGAGTATGGATGTTGTTCAGCGGAGGAGCTAGACAAAAGTGTAATGGCTTTAGCTAATTTTGGCTTACATGGAAGGGCTCTTATTAACGTTGTTGAAGTTTCTACACGGGATGCACAGCTGCGGTTAATGAATGCCCATTCAGGCTTTACTGCTAACGACAATTAAAGTGTCCAAGGTCTTCTTAATCCTCGACAAATTGCAGTGTATCACCATCAGGTTTTTGGGCAGCTGGGATAGGTTACGCCTTCAACTATAGCAATTGGAGCTCCCTGTAGAACAGAGGCCTGATTGGGGCAAAATCTACCTACTGAACGATAGCCTGAAATAGATCACCATTCATTGCTTTAGCCGCACAGGCCGTAAAAGCCGCTGTAAATATCGGTGACGCTGAAGAATAGAGTTAAATCAAGAAGAGAGTGGTGTGAAATTAGATTTGATCGCAACAATGCTTTCAATACCTACTCAGAAACTTCGAAAGCGTTTTCATCAATCAGCTCACCATCCAATGTTTCACTGCCACCACGATAGCGCATGGTCATTTGGCCGGTAGCAATTAAAGTTCCTTCACTGTCGTATACCTCTGTATATGAATAGAATATCTTTCGTCCAGTACTCGTTAGCTTACCTATCGCAGTGAGTTGATTAGTTTTTGCCTGACCGGTGAAATTTGCTGTTAAAGAAAGTGTAAAGGCTCTACGACGGCGGTTGGGGTGGGGGCAGTAGAGGCCGCAGTAAGAGCCAGCGATATCGATTAATGTTGTAATAAAACCACCGTGGGGTACACCGTGGGTATTCAGGTGTTCCGGCTGTACTTCTACGCTGATTGCAACATGGCCTTCCTGCCAATTATCTATGGTTACACCTAGATGGTCATTGAACGGGGGTTGTTTCTTGTTCTGCCAATTCATCCAATTTTACCTTAGAAAGTAAGTTTATGATGGGCCGTTACAGTCTGTTTTCTGAGTTGAAAGGTAGACTGTGAGCAATCCTGCACTGATAACAATCAGCGTCCCCACCAGTGCAATAGTGTTAGGTAAGTGCTGCCAAATGAGCCAACCTAGAAGTCCGGAAATAACCACACCAAAGTAACTGATTGGCGATACCACGCTGGGTTTTGCATAGCTATATGCTTTAGTGTACAGCCAGATAGCCAAGAGTACTGAGACGCCGTTAAAAATAAGATAGGGGAGTGTCCATAAAGGTATTGGTTCCCAATAATAGATACCCAGGGGCAGGCTGCATGCAAACGAGATTAATACGTAGTAAAACAATATAAGGCTGGGCCGGTCGGTATGGGACAAAATTCGTGTTCCGACCATAGAGGCAGCCAGGGTAAGCCCGGAAATCAGACCGAAGGCATGACCGCTACTAATACCGTCTACGTTGGGTTGAAGAATCAAGGTGATCCCCAGTAAGCCCAGTAAGATTGGTAGCCAGTGGGTTATGGGGATCTGTGCTCGAGCCCAAAGCCAGGCAATAAGGGGAACAAAAATGGGAGCTGCATTACGCAATAACCCTGCTTCCATTAGTGAAATTTTGCTTAGGGCAGAAAAATATGTGAAAAAGCATAACCACCCAGCAAAACCGCGTATTAGGTGGGTTCTCCAGTGTTGGGTGGTAAGGTGTCGAGGTGTTTGTCGCACTAGCCATGGGGTTAGCAGTATCAGGCAGATACTGTATTGGCTGAGCGTAATTAATGGCACGGGGACCGCGGTAGACACCCATTTGCTGGCTGCGGCCGCTGTACTTGCTACCAGCGCGGTAGCCAATGCAAAACCAATGCCCTTCCAGTTTTGGATATCCGTGCGGAGTGGCTGACTTAATGGGGATTGTACTTCGACTAAGGCATCAGGCCTACTCATGGTGACACAACTTCTTTATTTGGCTGCAGCGGGTAAAGTGGGAAGCCAGTAGTCATACTGACTTCCCCTATAGTTTACAAGCTTAGATTTTGCCATCAGCCCATTGCGCAAATGTTTTTCCCTCTTGGGCTAACCGTTCCAGTAAAGGGGCTGGAGTCCAGTAGGTATCTCCATGCTGCTGGCGGAAAGTACATATTTTTTCGTAGATTTCCTTCAAGCCGATACTGTCGGCATAGTGCATAGGTCCTCCACGATGGGGCGGAAAGCCATAACCGTAAACATATACAACGTCTATATCACTCGGACGTTGGGCTATGCCTTCCTCCAGGATTTTGGCTCCTTCATTAATCAGCGCGAAAGTTAGGCGGTTTAGAATCTCCTCGTCGGAAATTTCCCGCCTTACAACTCCTTGGCTTTTAGCTTGGGCTTCAATGACTTCCAGCACTTCAGGGTCGCTGCTGCGAGCGCGAGTTTCGGGATCGTAGCGATAGTAGCCGGCTCCACTTTTCTGCCCCAGGCGGCCCATTTCAACCAGGGCATCTGCAATACAGTAGGTTTTTGGCTCTCCTCTTTCTGATTCGCTCAGGCCCTGGCGGGCCTTGTAACCGATATCCAGTCCCGCTAGATCTCCAACGGCGATAGGGCCCATAGCCATCCCCCAAGACTGCATAACCGAATCAATCTGCTCCGGGGTTGAGCCCTCGATTAAACAAAGCTGCGACTCTCTGCCATAGGGGCGCAACATACGATTGCCAATAAAGCCGTAACAGTTTCCCGCTAGTACGGGAACTTTCTTGATCGTTTTAGCGAGTTGCATGGCAGTGGCAATTACATCGTCAGCACTTTGCGAGCCGCGAACCACCTCGAGTAGTTTCATTACATTGGCAGGGCTAAAAAAATGCATCCCTATAACGTCTTGAGGCCTGTTAGTTGCAGCTGCGATTTGATCAATATCCTGGTAAGAAGTGTTGGTTGCAAGGATGGTACCGGGTTTGCAGGAGCGATCCAATTTGGCAAAAATTTCCTGTTTGAGCTCCATATTTTCAAATACGGCCTCAATGACCAGGTCTACGTCAGCTAGGTCTGCGTAGTCAGTTGTGCCGGAAATCAACGAGAGACAATGAGTTTTTTGACCTTCTGTGAGTTTCCCTTTCTGCATGCTGATGGTGTAATTCTTGTCGATCACTGCTAACCCTCGATTTATCGCAGCTTGATCGATTTCTACCAGTTTGACTGGAATACCGACATTGGCAAAATTCATGGCGATGCCTCCGCCCATAGTGCCTCCACCGATAATGCCCACGCTCTTTATCTCCCTGGTGGGTAGGTCTTTTGGTAAGCCCGTGACTTTGGTTGCAGTGCGCTCGGCAAAAAACAAATGCCTGAGGGCGGCTGATTGGCTGGAGAGCAAGCATTCGATAAACAGGTCGAGCTCTTTCGCGAGACCTTGATCAAAAGGCTGGTGAACTGCGGCCTCTATACAGGTAACAATATGTTGCGGTGCAAGCTGACCTCGTGATCTCTTTTCAAGGCGCTTGCGGAAATCATCAAATAACCCCTCAGGAATGCTGTCAGGATCTATTGCGATGTCTCTGACTCGGCGCAGAGGAGCTTCATTTGTTATCAATTCACAGGTAAAGGCGAGGGCTCCCTCTAACAAGTCATCATCGATAACCCGGTCTATTAACTTCAGACTTCTGGCTTTAGAGGCCGGTATTGGACTGCCTTTTGTGATTAATTCCAGTGCAGCGGCAACACCAGACAAGCGTGGGGTGCGCTGGGTGCCACCGGCTCCTGGCAGTAATCCCAGTTTGACTTCTGGCAGTCCCACTTTGGCCGATGCTATTGCACAGCGGTAATGGCAGGCTAGAGCCACTTCGAATCCACCGCCGAGTGCCGTACCGTGAATGGCGGCGATCACTGGTTTACAGGAGTTTTCTATTTCCGCAATCACTTCTGATAGGGCGGGTGCCTGTGGTGGCTTGCCAAATTCCGTAATGTCCGCACCAGCGATAAAAGTTCGGCCTTCACACACTAGCACCAGGGCTTTTGATGCATCGCCTTGAGCGTTCTTAATCGCCCCCCAAATGCCCTCACGCAAGCCGTGAGAGAGGGCGTTCACAGGAGGGTTGTTCAATCGAATTACACCGATATCGCCAATGAGTTCATAACTTACACTAGACATTGCTATCTCCAGATCTTAAGTGACAACTGTTCGGTCTCGGTTTTATTTACATCTAATCAGGTTTAAATGCGTTCTATGATTACAGCGATGCCCTGGCCAATCCCGATACACATGGTGGCCAGTGCATAGCGCCCGCCGGTACGTTCCAGCTGGCGCAATGCTGTTAGCAAAATACGGGCACCACTGGCCCCCAGGGGGTGACCAACGGCGATGGCACCACCATTGGGATTTACCCGTGGGTCCGCATAATCAATTTCGAGCATTTTGAGGCAGCCCATAGCCTGTACCGCAAAAGCTTCGTTGAACTCCATTACATCCATATCCCCAAGCTCCAAGCCCGCCCGGGCAAGGGCTTTACGGGTAGCCGGTACCGGGCCCAACCCCATCACTCGCGGCTCTACTCCTGCAATGGCGCTGGCGAGAATACGTGCCCTTGGCTTTAGATCTGCTGCTTGGCCTGCTTCGGCGCTACCAACAATGAGTGCCGCCGCGCCATCGTTGATGCCGGAAGCGTTGCCGGCAGTAACCACTCCATCTTCGAAAAGCGCGGGTAGGGCTTGAAGTCGCTCCAATGTTGCATTGGGACGGGGATGTTCATCCGTATCGATAAGAAGGGCTGGCTTCTTGCGACCTTGGGGTACTTCGATGGGAATAATTTCATCGACAAAGAAGCCATCGGTACGTGCCGACTCGTATTTAGTTTGTGATGCCAATGCAAATGTATCGCACTCTTCCCGGCAAATATTCAGGTCTGATGCAATATTGTCTGCGGTCTGAGGCATGGTGTGGCTTCCATACTCAGCAACAATGCCTGGGTTGGTGAAGCGGGGGCCTAGGGTCGTATCTGCCAATACCTGATTGCGATCAAAAGCACTGTTGGCTTTGGAGAGAACCAGGGGGGCGCGACTCATTGATTCGACACCTCCCGCGATAAATAGCTCTCCTTCTGCGGCGCGAATGCAGCGAGCGGCATCTGCTATAGCGGATAAGCCGGAACCACAAAGGCGATTTACCGTTATGCCGCCTGTGGATATGGGCAATCCTGCTAGCAGGCCTGAAAATCGGGCAATGTTGCGACTGTCTTCTCCCGCCTGATTGGTATTGCCCGCAATAACGTCCTCAAAATGTTGAGGGTTAAAATTGTTTCTTTCAGTCAGGGTCCTGATGACATGGGCAAGCAGGTTGTCGGGCCGGATACTGGAAAGGCTGCCCCCGTGGCGGCCAAAAACACTGCGGCCGCCGTCATAAATATAGGCATGTGACATAGTGAGATTTCCGATATTGGAATTCTAAGTGCATTGAGTAATGCGGTAATTTCTTTTATTCAAACTCCAAAGCCACGGGTAAATTTTCCAGGGCTTCCTCTACAGCGGCTTTGCTGGAGGCTTGTTCAAGTTGAACTTTTGCTACCTGGCCAAGGGATGCATCAAAGTGGGCGGAAAACTTAGCGGTAATACTTTTTTCCTCTAATGCCTGGCCTACGACATATTCGGTAGCGCGATTGCGCAGAGCCGGTTTGAATACTTTGGCTACAGCAGTGAGTGGAATCTCATCAATAATTTCCACGCGCTTAGGAATGGCTGCACGCTCAGAAATTTGGCTGCGGCAATAGTCAATGAGTTGTTCTTCTGTGGGCGGGTTAGTGGATGGAAACAGGGTAACGTAAGCTACTGGAACTTCTCCGGCATAAGCATCTGGTTGACCAACTGCAACGGCAATAGCAACGGCAGGGTGACGGGATAATGGTTCTTCGATCAGAGCCGGATCTATATTGTGGCCGCCGCGAATAATTAAATCCTTGGCCCGCCCAGTTAAGAACAGGTTACCATCTCCATCGAGATATCCCATATCGCCGGTATTAAACCAGGACTTATCGACCCAGGCTTTAGCATTATCCTCTTCTGATAAGTAGCCAGAAAAAATATGTGGCCCGCGCGCGAGTACTATGCCCACCTCTCCTGTATTGCAGGTTCTAACCAGTCGGGTACCGTCTACTTCGGCAATTTTCATTTCCATATAAGGCAATCGCCGGCCGACGCTGCCTTCAGGGGCTTGCATATCGGTAGGAGGGCGAGCTAAAAGGCAGCTGGACTCCGTCATGCCGTAGCCATTACTGACAAGGACATTGAACTTCTCCTCAAAGGTATTCTTCAAACCCGTTGGCAGGGTGGAGGCTCCACAGCCAATATCTGTTAGACAGCTGATGTCATTGTCACCCACGGGAATTTGCAGCAATACACCGAGGATGGTTGGGACGGCGGCAAAGCCCTTCACCTGAAATCGCGCAACATGATGCCACCAATTTGGTAGGACATTGGGTGAGCGAAAACCAGAGGGTGTCATGATAACAATTGTGCGTCCGGCCAATAGGGTGCCAATACCCGCAACAACCGTACCGAAAATATGAAACAGTGGAAGTCCGCTTAGGGTAGCGAAGCGCCCTTTACTGGATGACGTATCAGCACTTAATTGAGCGACGAAGGCAATATTGCTGTGAGTTAAGCGGGCTATTTTAGGTCTTCCAGTAGTGCCCCCGGTGTGGAAATAACTAGCGGTTTCACTCCCCTGGATATAACGTTCACTCTTTAGATGATCGTCCGGCTGTTGGGATATAGCCGAGACAAAATTATCTGCGTGAATACCCGCTGGAACTGGAGTATTGCTAATTGGCTTTTTACTGATTAGTAACAGAGTTTTTAATGTGGGAACTTGCTCGAGAATTTGCGTTACTTTATCCCATATTTCCTCGCTAAGATCTTGGCCAAGTGTGACCAGGACTTTAGCCCTGGTGGTATTCATAATTTCGATTATATGTTCGGGTTCCAGCAACGGATTAATAGGACTGGTAATACCTGCTGCCTGGCCTCCCCAAAGTGCAAAATGAGTTTCTGGCAAATTGGGTAGTAATAGAGTCACTGTATCGGTTGGTTCAACACCGATGGAGTGAAGAAGATTGGCAGTCTGGTGCACTCGCTGGGATAACTCGAAGAAACTTACTTTAACCGTGTCTTCGTCAGGTGCGGCCGTTGGCAGGAATTCGATGGCTGAGTCATGTTGGTAGAGGCGGGCAGATTGCCGGATTAAGTCAAAAGTGCTTTCCCAGGGGTATCGCTGCGAAAGGGGGACTTTTTCATACTCCTGAATTTCAGCAAGTGACTGCAACATTATATCGGAGGATTGAATGGGCGTGATCGACATGGGGGCTTCTCTCACTTTGGTTATTATAGTGACGACCATAGCAAAATTGAATACAGCATTCCACTCTGCGGAATAAGGTGTTAGTGTTTTACCTATTAAGAAGTGCCTAATGCATTTTTTAATGGAAAATGGCGCAAAAAAACTTATAAAAAATATAAAGGCGCCATGTTGTTGAAGTTTTTCCTGTTTTATTTTCCGAGTGGTTGATTTGTGTGCCTATCTGGAGTTGATTGGCGCTAGAAATGCTCCGTTTTTTATTTCGCTAAAGGCATTTTGCGCCAATAATTTAAATCGTTGGGATCGATTCAAAGGCAATTAAGTAACTTGTCGAGGTGAATCTGTTAAACACTAGTTCCGCCTGTACCGGGGATCTTTCAAAAGATTGCGTATTTTTGCTGCGCAAGATTGTGATAGAAGCAGTTTGTAGGAGCTGCTGTTCAATGCGCCGACTAATAAAGGAGCAGGCGAATGAATATAGATTTTTCTCCCGAAGAGTTAGCTTTTCAGCAGGAGGTCCAGCAGTTTCTCCAAGAGAAACTTCCTGAAGATATTAGAGAGAAAACCCTGAAGGAAATCCCCCTGGAGAAAGAGGATTTTGTTCGCTGGCAAAAAATACTCTATGAGCAAGGGTGGGCAGCTACGAATTGGCCGGTTGAATATGGAGGTACCGGTTGGACACCTACTCAGAAACACATTTGGGCAGACGAATGTGCTAACTATGGTGTACCGGAATTGATTCCTTTCGGCTTAAAAATGGTTGCTCCAGTGATCTTTACCTATGGTAGTGAAGAACAAAAGCAACGATTTCTGCCTGACATCCTGGCAAGTAATGTCTGGTGGTGTCAGGGGTATTCGGAACCAAATGCTGGCTCAGATTTAGCTTCCTTAAAAACAACAGCTGTCCGTGATCGCGATGAGTATATTGTCAACGGCACCAAGACCTGGAATACATTGGGTCACTTTGCAGACTGGATATTTTGTTTGGTTCGTACTGGTGGGCCTCAAGTAAAGAACCAGGCTGCTATCAGCTTCTTGCTAATTGATATGAAACACCCCGGTATTACGGTTTCGCCAATTATGACCTTGGGTGGTCACCATGAAGTAAATGAAGTCCATTTCAATAATGTGAGGGTACCGGTAGAAAACCGCATTGGCGAGGAGGGGCAAGGGTGGACTTACGCCAAGGTTTTGCTAACCCACGAACGCACCGGTATTGCGCGGGTGGCAAAATCCAAGAAACGCTTACAAACGTTAAAGGATTTAGCCAAAGAGACCTGCGATGGAGAAAATAGTCTGCTTGAGAACCCGGCTTTTGCCCAAAAACTGGCCGAAGTTGAAATTGATCTCTTGGCCCTGGAGTTTACTGAACTACGTACGCTTGCGGCGGTAAGTACGGGTGGTGCCCCAGGAGCGGAATCCTCCATCCTTAAAATCAAAGGAACCGAAGTCGCTCAACTTATCGATGAACTGTATATGGAGACTGCGGGTTACTACGGAATGCCGTTTGTGAGAGAGCAGTTTAGGAGCGGGTTTGACGGAGAATGGGTGGGTCCCGGTGTTATTGCCAGCAGTGTGCCTCGTTACTTAAACAATCGTAAATCCTCAATTTATGGCGGAAGTAATGAGATTCAGAAAAATATTATCAGTAAATGGGTACTTGGCCTGTAAGTGCAGCATCTAAAGAGGACTTGAGCGATGGATTTTTCCTACAGCGAAGAGCAGCGGATGCTGCAAAGCAGTGTGAGCAAGTTTATCCAGCAGGATTATGACTTTGACCGTCGTTGTAAAATAGTGAGTAACGATATTGGCTTCAGTAAGGAAAATTGGAAGCTATTTGCGGAACTCGGCTGGTTAATGGTGCCATTTGGAAAGGATGATGGAGGCCTAGGAGGCTCCGCCGTAGACTTGATGGTGGTTATGGAGGAGTTCGGCCGAGGTTTAGTGGTTGAGCCTTTCCTGGCCAGTGTTGTTCTCAGTGGTGGTCTTATCGCTGACTGCGCCAGTGAGGTGCAAAAGCGAGAACTCCTGGGAATGTTAATGGAAGGCCAATTGCAATTGGCATTCGCTTTTACTGAGTCACAGAGTCGCTATAACCTTACCGATATAGCCATGACTGCGGTAAAGGATGGAGACAATTACCTCCTGAATGGACATAAAGCTGTCGTTCTAAATGGTGACGTAGCAGATAAATTCTTAGTTGCTGTGCGGACGAGCGGAGCACAGCGAGATCGTGAGGGGATCACCTTACTACTTGTCGATCCCAATACAGAAGGGCTTCAGCGGCATGGATATGCCACTGTGGATGGACACCGTGCCGCCGAAATTAAATTCAATAACGTGAAAGTACCCATAGCTAATCTGATAGGGGAAGAGGGGGCGGCTTTAGGAGCTATAGAAAAGGCTGTTGATAGAGCGACGTTGGCATTGTGTGCAGAAGCTGTTGGAGCTATGGAAAGGATCTATAAGAAGACAGTTGAATACACTAAGACGCGGGAGCAGTTTGGTGTTCCTATTGGCAAGTTCCAGGCACTACAGCACCGCATGGTGGATATGTTTACTGAGTATGAGCAAGCGCGCTCAATATTGTTGATGGCTGCGCTACAGCTTGATAGCAATAACGGAGTTGCGCCTAAGGCGATATCCGCTGCAAAAAGCCGTATTGGTAAAGCTGCGCGGTTTATCGGCCAAGAGGCGATACAGTTACATGGCGGTATAGGGGTTACTGAGGAGTTGGATGTAAGTCACTACTTTAAACGTCTAACAACAACTCAGTACCTATTTGGCAGTACTGATTACCACACTTTACGATTTGCCAAGCTGTAAATTATAAAGTACTTACTATACGGCCAAACTCACTCTCTACTTGCCACTTTGCGAGGGCACACACATGGAAAAAGTTGTCGAGCACACCAGATCTGTGAGCATAGGTAAAGTAGAGAGTGTTTTTAAACTTCAAAAGGATGCATTTAATAGGAACCCCTACCCGAGTCTTCAGGAGCGCCTGGAAAGTTTAAAAAAATTAGAGCAATTGATCCTGGAAAACCAGAAATCCATAGCAAAGGCAATAAGCGAGGATTTTGGTAATCGTGCCATCCAGGAAACTAAAATTGCAGAGATCTATGGGTGTATCGAGGAGATTCGTTACACTCGTAAGCGCTTAAGAAAGTGGATGAAAATTCAGAAGCGCCATGTGCCTTTGCTACTTCGAGGAGTAAAAAATCGCGTATTACCTCAACCAAAAGGGGTGGTTGCTATTGTTACCCCCTGGAATTACCCACTACTTCTGTCTGTCGGGCCCTTGGTGAGTGCGATATCCGCAGGGAATCGCTGTATGATCAAAATGGCTGCTAACTCGCGCTCCCTTTCTACATTATTACATCAGCTATTTAATAGGTTCTTTTCAGAGGATCTGGTAGCTATTCTTCCGGAAGTTAGCGCCACGGAGTTTACAGCCCTGGCATATGATCACATGATCTTTACTGGATCTAGCAAGGTAGGAAAAATGGTAATGCGGAGGGCTGCGGATCACCTAACTCCTGTGACACTAGAGCTGGGGGGCAAATCGCCAGCCATAATATGTGGAGACTTTGATGAAAATATTGCTGCGGAACGTATTTTGAGCTCAAAATTCTTCAATGCGGGCCAAACTTGTGTAGCTCCAGATTATTTATTGATTCCTGAAGAAAAACTTTCAGGATTCTTAGAGTCGGCTAAGAGACTTGTGCCCAAATGGTATCCATCTTTAAATTCAGAAGATTATACTTCGATTATTGATGAAAAGGCGTTTAATAGGCTGACTACTTGTCTAAAGGATGCTCTGGAGAAGCGGGCTACAGTTCTGCCGTTATTAGATGTTGAAAACAGTAAAGGTTTGCAAAAAATTGCTCCCACCTTAGTGTTAAACCCGACAGAAGATATGAGCCTGCTACGTGAGGAGGTATTTGGCCCTATTTTACCTATTCTTACGTATAGGAATCTGTCTGATATGATAGATTACATAAATAGTAAAGATAGGCCTTTAGCATTATATATTTTTAGTTCTAGCGGGAAGATTCAGGAAAATATTATCAAAAGCACAATGTCTGGAGGTGTTTGTATCAATGACTGCGCGATGCATGTCTCCCAGGCAGACTTGCCCTTTGGTGGTATTGGGGCGAGTGGCATGGGGCAATATCACGCTTATGAGGGTTTTTTGGAATTCTCAAAATTACGACCGATCTTTACACAAGCCAAAAAGTCAGCGGCGGTGTCTTTACGACCACCTTATGGCCAAAGATTTGATAAAATTTTCAACTTTCTACTGCGTTTCAAGCTGTAGCTGTACTGATTGAGAAGACCTGGCGTTTGAGTCGACTAATATCGGATTAACATAGCTTCTATATTACCTACTAAATTTTTCAATAGAGGAGCTACCTCATTTTCTAAAAATTCCGGGTTAAGCCTAAAAGCAGGTCCGCCAGCATTAAAAGTGTAAATATGACCTTGGCTTAAAGAGAGAGGTACTGCGATACCGTTGACATCGCGATTCCACTCGCCAAAAGAGCAGCAGAAGCCGCGCTGCTGGTAGCTGGTGACCGCTTCTTCAATACCGGCTTTGATTGCTGGCCATTGATCACCAGCTTTTTTCTCCAGGTAGCCATAAAAATATTCTCGTTCTTCTTGAGGGAGTGCTGCCAAAAAAGCTCGCCCGGAGCCGCTGGAAGCTATGGGTACGCGATTTCCGATTTCATGGCGAAAAGTTGTGACATTTGCTGGAGCGCAGAACTCGACAAAAATCATATCCAGCCGGTCCCGATCAGAGAGACCAACAGCGGTACCAGTAGAATTGGCGAGATCCTGCATTAAAGGCTTGGCTACCTGCCTGACTGTGAGATTTGAGACAAAAGCATAACCAAGAGCCAGGACGCCACTACCCAGCTGATATTTTTCCATTCGATCAGAGTAGGTCAGATAGCCTAATTTGGTCAGGGTATAAGTCAGCCTGGAAACACTGGATCTGGGCAGGCCAGTGCGCTGGGCGATCTCCAAATTACTCAGAAAGCCATCGCCAGGTTGAAAAGCTCGGAGCACATCCAACCCACGAGCTAAAGCCTCAATAAATTTCCGATCTGGTTCGGTATCTTTTTTTCTGGGGAAGTCACTTAGGGAGACCATTGGTTTAGTCCTTCATGTTGATGGTAAGTATACAATTTGTACTCCAAAATCTGAAGTAGGGAGTCAATATTTTAACTTCTATTCAGTTGAATACATAGATGCGACAAGCTTGATCTGACTTTAATAGTAAAATCAAGCTAAGCCTGGAGTTGCAATGGTACCTATGTCTAGAGAGGGTTAGGTAATGATGGCTACATATATGATCTATTGGCTACATTGAACAAGTTGGTTTTGCTAAGTGGAAAGGTCACGTTGACTAAAATATTGGTATCAAAATAAAGGTACAAACTGATTCCATACGATCCTTATAGGTAAACCTTTGGCAATGTTCAAGGTGTTTTTATTGTGGTATTAATGTTTAGGATTGAGCTTTGATTGCAGAATGCGAGACACGCAATCGATATTTATTTCTTCAAGTGTTTAGGTCAAGAACGTTCTTTTATCCTTATAGTGTGAGTGTTAAGTATAAACAAGACTTACTAAGCCCATTTGTGTCGACTTAATTTTTTGCTTAAATCAATTGGTTGCTTATTTTTCAAGGTCAAGTAAAAATATCCGGACAAATAATGCTGATTGTGGCGAGGTAATAATTTATCGGATCAGAGCTAATGAGCTAGCACCAAAGTATGATTTAAGAGGTGGCAAATATACTGTATCTGTCAAATGAAATTCAAAGATTACTCTCGGAATTTTAAATCTAGTGCATGTGCTGCTCCCTATTTAATAAATACTGCAGGCCGGTTGTTAAATTTGATCGGTATGTAACTTGTTTCGTTAAATTATAAATAATGATTTTGTTTTCTAGTCTGCTTTAGTTTCCTGTCTTTGTGATTGGGTATCAGGCCTTGCCTTTCAGAAGTGGAGAGCACAATAAAATATTTCCTGGGGTGTGATAAAGCATGACCGTAGTTGCTGCGCCAATATAATTTCAGTGAGGCTATGGTTTCCCTGTAAATCATTAGCGTGATAAGTCGGATTTCAAGCAGGTCAGGTGAGTCAGGCTGGTCAGTTTCAATCGTGTTTGTTGGCGTCTACATGCTATATATTAGCTGCACAGACGGCCGCTAATTTTTAATAAAAATTTAGGGGTGTTTTATTTGAGTTGGCTTGTAAATGTTCTACCACCTTTGGTGGTGTATGTTTATGCTGTTTAGGTTATATCTTTGATTATTATACAAAAATTAATTGATTGGCTGGTGTTTTTGGTCTTTAAAAATTGATAGTTTGGACGGTCGTGCAGTATATGTTTTTAAGGCTGTAGAAAATTAATTGTAAATAAATATTTTGTTGTGTTAGGTTTTGTTGGTTCTGTGTTTGTAAATAGGTTATGGCTCTGTTTTTTGATAGATGCTCTTGTGATCGAGAAGGTTAGTGCTTTATGGTGTTAAGTTCTTGTCTCGTGGTTGGGGTTTTATCGTGAGGCTGGATGAGTTTTACTTAAATAAATTTGGCTGTTTATTTGTTGGGCGGGTGTATTTTAGGTTGCTCTGTTTCTGTGTGCGAAAAACTATTTGGTTGAGCTGAGAAAATAAGAATGAAGCATTCCGTTTTAGCTAAAGGTTATTTACATTTTTTTCTATGTTTATTTTTTCTGTTTTTTATTGGATCTTCCCGTTATAGCTATGCGTGGGATCCTAGCGGGATGAATTGGTACGACTGGGGAGATAAGGTCAACTTGTCTGTTTCTCCCTCAGGTATAAGCACTAGTGGGAATTTTACGGTCAAGGGAACGTCAAATAGTGATGTTGGATGGGTAGGTATAGGCATGCCAATGCCACCACCACTCGGTCCAGGGAATTGCTTTTTTTATGAAAGTCTGAATCAGGGTGTTTCCTGGAATTTGATATCTAGCAATGAATGTAATTCTAATGTGGGCCGGATAGGTTCTCTTGAGTTTTTTAATAAATCTCTAACGAGGGGCAATGGCAGCTACCAATATAAGTTGGAAATTATAACTGGGTGCAATTCCTATGGGGGATGTGGTGGCTGGCGTCAAACAGTGTCAATTACAGTTAATACTCTGGTTAAGCCAGCGAAAGCAATAATATCTGATGTTCCAACCGAAAAAGAAGCAGCCAGTGGAATATATACGTTAGGATGGAGTAAGCCTTCTGGAGATGTAAGTAAATATATTTTAGAGGAAAAAGTTGGTAGTTCTGGAACTTACAACTCCGTAGCTCTTGATACGCCGACTGCACTTTCATATACAACGAACACGGCCAGAGCTAAAGGGAAGACTTATTATTATAAGCTAAAAGCTTGCAATGAAATAGAATGTGCCGATAGCTGGAGTAGTGAGGTTTTCGTCAAAGTTCGTACAAATGAAAATCCTACTATTTCTCTATTAGATTCTCCACACGGTGAAACCCATCGACCAGACCAGCTGCCTACCCTTTATGCACAAGCTTCTGATTATAATGGAATTAAAGAAGTAAATTTTTATAGGGATAATGGGAGTGGCTCTGGGGAATATTGGGTGGGTAAAGCTACCAAAGATAATAATAAGTGCTCTGATTGCTTTAGGGTAAATTGGAATTCAAGCCCTAAAAGTAATTCGGTAAAACTTTGGGCGGAAGCGGAAGATAGTTTAGGAGCAAAAAAAACTACACCCAAAATATCTGTAGCAGTTTTAGATAATACAGCCCCATCAGCTTGGTTAGATTCTCCTCCTTCAACCATCGTACAGTTTGATAATGTGACCTTAACTGCACATGCTCTGGATGATGATGGAACAGTAGATTCAGTGGAGTTCTTGCTCGATGATGCTATTTTAGGGTTAGATAAAACAGCTCCTTATGAGTTAGTGGGTTGGACGCCTGACTACTCTGGAAATTTTCAGTTGCAAGTAAGAGTGACTGATAATGAGGGCTTAAGCGCGAAATCGAACGGAAGCCCATTAACGATCCTAGCTTTAGCCCCTCCGCAAGCTCCTTCAATGTTAACAGTTGACGAAGAAATTGCGCCTATTCCAGATAATACTACAGGCAACTTTGAACTAGAGTGGAATCTGCCGGAAGGTGCAGAGTACTTTCGTTTACAACAATTACAGCAAGGTATTGATAGCGATTTTCAAGAAGTCTCCCTTTCTAACAATAAACTCCCCGGACATTATTTTTCAAACATGGCTGCCGGTGATTATAGGTTTCGGGTTTTTGCATGTAATAGAGCGGATTGCAGTGACCAAGCAAGTCCTGAAATTAGTGTATCTGTTGTTAAAGAAGAGCCGCGCTCACCTGCTGGATTAATTGCTACTCCTTACAAAGGAGCGCAAGTTTTTACAGGCAATTACGAGTTAAGTTGGAATGTATGGGATTCTAGTGGTGGCGATATACAGCCAAAGTATTATCTGCTTCAGGAAAAAAATGGAGGTCCAGAAGATCCAACTGACTGGGTAACAGTGAGTAATAACAGCATAAATAATAATTATACGGTGATAGATAAACAGCCGGGTGTATATAGCTACAGAGTAAAAGCATGTAATGCGGTTGGATGTAGTGATTCCAGTCAGATAGTTTCTTTGGCCGTGTTGTCCCCAAGGTTGACTGGAGCTGCCCTCTCTTGTGATGATTCTTGTATAGAAATCTTAGGACTAGGGATTGACCCTGAAGCATCGCTTGTGCTTTCTGGTATCCATAATCCAAGTATTGAGCAGACGTTATCTTTCTCTGATTTCGATAGTATTTCTTCTTCTAGAGTTAAAGTGGAACTATCTCCAAACAGTGACATTTACAAAGCTCTTTTTGAATTGGGTGTGAGGGCGTCAATAGTAAATCCAAACAGTAGCCGTGCCGGTATCACTATCTATGGGAATAGAGCCACGGAAATCATTGGGGAAACACAATCAGCCCCAGCACTTGGGAAAGATGGAACCCTTTATGTTGGTGCGGAAAATAATCTATTTGCCTTAAGTTCGATAGACGGCAGTGTTCTGCCTGCATGGCCATTTGAGACCGGTGGAATTATTAAGGCAACACCACGGGTTGATGGTATTGATGGAACTATTTACGTCGGATCGCTTGATCATAGCTTATACGCGATAACTCCTGATGCTAATCAGAAATGGAGATTAGGTACTGGAGGTGAAGTCATTTCATCAGTAGTAATTGATGAAGAAAGAAATCTGTACTTTGGGTCAATGGATGGATTTCTATACGCAGTTAATGCCCCGAATGGCTCGATTAAATGGACCTATCCAGCAGGTTCAGGAATTGCTGAAACCCCCGTTCTCGCGGGTGGAGATTTGATATATTTTACTACAGTTGATGACAGTCAGATCTATGCGCTTCCGCGTAATAACTCAGGTACGGGAAAAATTATTTGGGAAAGTGTTGATGATAGCTTGCTATGGGAGGAAATCGGAGATTGGTATCCAGACTTTTCAAAGAAAGCAGAATTCCTGGCTGTTGCTAGATTGTATCGTGGGCTGTTACAACCCCCTTTGCCGTTAGACAAGAAGGTATTAACTTTTTGGACTTATCAGCTAGTAGGTAAATCTGTCAGCAAAGTTGATATCGCGGAAGCGTTTCTTAATTCCAATACTGGTAAGAGTAATTTCCCTCAAACGCAAAGCAATGAACGTTTCTTAGAATCGTTATATGAACGGATATTTCCCGGTCAATCTCAACCGAACTTCTTGTGGGGGGGGATCTCTTACAGTCAACAAATGCTCCTTGATATGTTAGCAAGTGGGTACTCAAGGGGACAGGTAGCGACTTTATTTACTCAGTCAACGGAATATACCGCCCAAACCAGCCAATTTTTGGGGCTGAGCTTTGATTATTTATATGATCAAGACTATAGCTGGGCAGTAACTGAATGTGATGATGGAGATGAGTATACACGGGATTGTGATGGCGATGGATTACCGGATTGGTGGGAAATCCTTTTCCTTGGCACCACGGAATATGATCCTAGTGATGATCCAGATGGAGATTTCGTAACAATTGGTGACGCGTTTGACCGAAACCTAAGCCCCTGCGCAGCCGGTTGTTACAATGGTATTCCTGATGAGCCACCGTTGCCTGCTGAGGCTCCCGCAATCAGTACTGTCGAGTTGAGAGACTCACAATCAATAGGATTTCTTGCTGGCGATTTTAAAGTCAGTGAGACTGGCGCATCTACTTACTCTATCCCCATAGAGCTTCCCGTTGGAACCGCCGGTGTGACCCCTGAATTGGCACTCTCTTATTCCAGCCAACGAGGCAACGGTTTAGTAGGACAAGGCTGGAATATTGATGGCCTGTCATCAATTACTCGTTGCCGACAAACATTGTCTCAAGATCAGAAAAATAGTGGGATATCCTGGGGACAAGATGATCGATTTTGTTTAGATGGAGCAAGATTAATACTTGTTTCAGATCATACTTATGGAGAGCCTAAATCCCAATATAGAACTGAGATTGATACCTATGTATTGATAACGGCCCATGGGGGTATTACTGGAAGCCCTCTTTACTTCACTGTTGAGGGTAAAGATGGGTCTATAAGATATTATGGGCATGGAAATAAATCTCATCAAGAATATAGTGGACTTGGAACGTTGAGTTGGATGGTGAGTCGTTTTGAGGATAGCGCTGGGAATGGGATTGATTACATATATGCTACAGATAAAGGCCATCGTATTCGTGAAATACAGTATGCTTTTGCAGGAGGAGGGTTGCCTGAAGCACGAGTAGCATTTGAATATGAAGATAGAATGGATGTGGTTAATGGGTATTACGCTGGAGCATACTTTTCCAGTGAAAAACGTTTAACTGAAATTAGTATATTGGGATCTAATGGGGAATCTTTATTTAGTTATGAATTAGACTATTTAGATACAGGACATGATTATTTAAGTAGAGTGGAACGAATTAGGAAGTGTTCGAGTGGGTTTTGCCTGCCGGATACTGTTTTTGATTGGCACCTATTAAATAGGGACTTTGACCCAGATTATTCAAGAGCAATCACACTAAGTAGCCAACGAGATCGTACGGCACTATCACCTCGCCCATCCGATATAAACGGTGATGGGAATATGGATATAATTTGGCAGGAGCCAGACTGGGATGATGATGGAAGAATTCACGATCAGTATTTTAAATATGTTCTTAGTGATGGTAATGGATATGGAAGTGAGAAGTTAGCCTTCAAGTATGGAGAGGATCTATCTAGCCCATATCAGTGGGAGATGATTGATTACAACGCAGATGGCCGTTCGGATTTGGCTATCTATGTTCGAGAGCGCGGTCATTGGGTACTCCATATCAGCCAGGCCGACTCGATAAGTGGTGAATGGAGCTTACCTCCTTCGTCATTGCAGCCATTAGAACTTCCTATAACGGAGGAAAATACTCGCTTTATTGACATTAATGGAGATGGATTGGTTGATGCGGTTAGCGCAAGTGGATATCGGCTTTTACAGCGGGACACAAGTGCATCGGAGTCATCAAGAATCTTCTATCATTTCGGCGATCATGTTGACTGGAGCATAGTTGGCCTCGAATCTTGGTCAGGGATTGATGAAACTCGAGAAAGCACTTCACTTTATTTGGATCCGCAGGCATTGGGTGACTTTGATGCAGACGGACAAGTAGATCTGGTGCTGGTTAATACCAAACAAAAGTGGGATTCGGTAATTGACCCGATTACACGAGAAGCACCAGGCCTAGAGTCGGTGCATGCTCGTTTCTACCTGGCGCTAGTTAAAGATAGCAAATTAATACTGAATCAAAAGTTATTTGATTTTCAGCAGTCTGATGGTTTTAAAGGGGATAGTAGAAAGTTTGAGGCTTTGCCAAATGAAAGGCATGGGTATCTTAATAAATCCATGCAAACTGTCGATATTAATTCAGATGGGATCGTTGATTTATTTATTCGGGACGAAAATCAAGTTTCGTATCAACTAAATACCGGTATTGATTTTGGGGGATACGTCAGCTTAGGGAGTTATGAGCAAGAGGATGATTTTAATTGGTTTGATTTTGAGGGCGACGGAGATCTGGATTTAATTATCAGGCAGCCAGGAAAATATATGGGGAGCTTATATTTGAGGCGCTGGGAGGAAAGGTCAAACAAGTATTTAAGCCCAGAGACATTTAAACATTCATATATATTTCCGGAAGGAAAGGATTTCTTCGTAGATATGAATGGTGATGGCGTTACTGATCATGCCGAGTTCTTGGGTAACATTCTTCATTTGTACTTATCGCCAAATAGTAAGGTGGCACCAAATGTTATTAATGAGATCACCAATGGACTTGGAGCAAAAACCACGATTGAATATAGCTCTACATCTTCGAGTGCACACTATGCTCAGTTAGCAATTGGAACTCAGTTAGATAATTACTGCGATGAAGAAAGTAATAATTCTACTATTACTAAGGACTGGTGTTTAACGTATAAAGCATCAGATCTCAACGGTTTTTACACGGCTACTAACGGCGATTGGACTGAAGATAATACACTTGGGAGATCTTCTGTGGTTATGGATATGAAGGGCCCCCAATTCCTAGTCACTCGTGTAGAAAGTACGGCTCCAGCCGCAGATAGTAGTCCGGGTCTGGTCGATATTACAGCAACTAGCGCTGTTAGCTATTTTTATGGTCGGGGGCGAATGCAAGCGGGTGGGCGAGGCTATCTTGGCTTTGAAAAAGTGCAAACGCTAGATGAGCAGTCTGGTGTTACGACTACAACGACTTATCGTCAGGACTTCCCGTATATCGGTTATCCGGTTTTTACGGAGCAGCGTACGCGGGAAGGTATGTTGATGAGTGAAGCAAAAAATAACTGGAATCTTAATGGATGGCAGTCAAATTGGCCGCAGATTTCAATATCCAATGGCACAGCTGCTCTTGGAGCCTTACAGCCTTATATTTCTGAAAGTATAGAAAAGGTTTATGAGTTCAAAAACAACGGTCAGGTACAAGGGCAGCTTCTAAAAACAGTTACTACCGTAAATGAACAGGATGAGCATGGCAATGCCAAGCGTATCTATGTTGTTATCGATGCACCTAACGGGGATAATTTTTCAACAGAAACATTAAATGAGTATGGTGAAGGCCAGGAGGTTAGCTTTAATAACCCTGATCACAACCTTAGTGGTTATGCTGAATTAGGGCGTTTGACCAAGACAGAAGTTATTCATAGTCGAGTTGAAGCTGGTGAATCTCATCAGGCGACGCGTAAGAGTATTTTTACTTACTATGATAGCGGTAGTGAGGCTGGGCTATTGCGAAGCGAAGTAGTTGAGCCAGATAATGGTGGTTTTGATTCACTGGATTTACAATTAACTAAAAATTACAAGTATGATCATTATGGTAATAAAATCCTGGTCGAGCAAATCGCAGATAACGAAGAGAGCCGCCTGCAACGGTGGATTTACGATAATGGACGTTTTATAGATCGAGAAGAAAATAGTTACGGTCAGACGATCATGGCTGTGCTTGAACGTAATAGTATTGGTCAACCAACGCTGATTACAGATATCACTGGAATGGACACGTTTCTTTCCTATGATGCTTTTGGGCGTCAAATTCTAGAATACAATACAACGGGTGCCCACAAAATCAACCTGCTTGCTCCAGCGGGGGCGCAGTGCCCGACTAGCGCCGTCTATCAGGCTATTGAGCGTGTAGCGGGTGGTGGGCAATCTATTGTATGTTTCGATAGTCTCACTCGAGAAGTACGCAAAGCTAATATTGGTTTTAATGGTGCCTGGAACTATATAGATACTGAGTACGACAAGCTGGGGCGTGTCCAGCATAAATCAGAGCCCTACCAATCTGGTAGTACGAGTTACTGGACAACGCAGTTTTATGACTTATCCGGAAAGGTGATAGGTTCAAATCTGCCAGGCATTAGTAGTTCAAATGGCACAACTTATGACTTGGCAATGCTATATGATGGCTATACCGCGATTACTATAAATCCTAAAGGCCAGGTTCACCGAGCGACAAGTAATGCGGTTGGAGAAACCGTTCGAGTAGAAGACAATCTTGGGCATGTACAAGTATTCAAGCATGACGCCCAAGGTAACCAGCGATTTGTAGTAAACCATGGTAATAGTTCGCGAAATATAGTCACGGAGATTGAGTATGACCTGCTAGGTCGTAAGGTATTAATGTCCGACCCGGATAAAGGTATCTGGTCCTATCGTTATAATGCGTTTGGTGATTTGGTTCAGCAGACAAATGCAGAAGATCAAGGGGTGGTAAATCACTATGATCGTCTTGGACGCTTGATCGAACGAGTTGATATAGATGCTAACGGAAATCCAGTCGAAACCACTCAGTGGCGCTACAATAATAATTTACAAGCAGATGAATACGGTACTCCACCGGCAGCAATGAGGGAAGTAGAAGCTTTTAATTCTGGCTACATCAAGTTATATGGCTACGATAATCTAGGTCGACCTAACGAGACAATAACTAGTTTTGCGGAAGGAGATGATTATTTCGAGAAAAGTAATTACGACCAATATGGTCGAGCTTTCCAGATATTTGATGCTGGCGGTGTTGGCAACTGGGAAAGTAGTGCAATTCAGCATAAGTATAACGAGTACGGTTATCTCGAACAGGTTGTAGATGCTGAGCAGTTAAATCTTGCCACTGCTGAAGAGTTTTATACGGTACTTAAAATGGATGCTCGGGGAAATGTGACCGAGTACGTGACAGGTAATGGAGTTATTACAGAGAAGACGTTTGCCCCAGACACTGGGCGTCTTACCAACCAAGTTGCGCATATTCTCGGGGTTCAAACTATTCAGGACCTCACATACTTTTGGGATGATTTAGGCAACCTTAAATACCGTGAGGACCGTAGTGGCGATAAAAATCTGCGTGAAGATTTTGTTTACGATGAATTGAATAGACTGAAACAATCCCAAGTCAGTGGGCGGGATACGCTGGAAATGGAATATGACGATTTGGGAAATATTATCTATAAGTCAGATGTTGGCGAGTATCGTTACGGCAATGAATGTGCTCAAGCTTTTGGACCTAACGCAGTATGTGAAACTACGGATGGGGTCAGCTACGAATATAATCGAAATGGTAGCATGATCAGTGACTCTAGTGGACGTTCATTAAGATACACCACTTTTGATAAGCCTTCGGAAATCACCAAGGATGGTCATAAAACTGAGTTTTTGTATGGTCCAGAGCGTAAGCGTTACCTTCGCAAGGATATCGCTAAGAATGGGCAAATTACTGAAACCCGTTATATCGGTAATGTTGAGAAAGTCACTCAAGGAGGTAATACCGAAATCAAGCGTTATTTGCCTGGCGGTGCACTGGTAACGATATCTTCTACGGGACGCCAGAGTCGCTACATTCACAAGGATCACCTTGGGTCTCTCGATGTAATTACGGATAGCTTGGGACAGATTGCAGAGGATGAAAATGGAAACAGACAGCAATTTAGTTTTGACGCCTGGGGCCAGCGCCGCAGCGCATTGGATTGGGGAACTCTATTGAGTTCTGAGCTTACTGGTTTTGCTACAGAGATAACGACTCGCGGTTTTACCGGCCATGAAATGCTAGATCAAGTTGGTCTAATCCATATGAATGGCCGTATATACGATCCACGTTTAGCAAAGTTTCTACAAGCAGATTCATTTGTGCAAGAGCCGAAGTATAGCCAATCCCATAATCGTTACGCTTATACTTGGAATAATCCGCTAAATGCGACCGACCCAAGTGGATATATAGTGCAAATGTTTGCGGCATTTATGTTGGTTGCTCTAGAGGTAAAATCTCTTTGGGTTATTGCCGTTGTGATGGGGGCAGCTGCATTTACAGATGCCATGCTGCAGGGGGCAAGTTTTAAAGATGCTGCGAAAAGTGGACTTGTTGCAGGGGTTTCTGCGGCTGCATTTGCAGGTATTGGCCAGGGTCTTAACGCAAATTATGGGAAATTCGCTGCCGGTTTCGCGAAGGAAGGCTTAGCAATAAAAGTTACGCTTCATGGCTTGACTGGTGGAGTGATGGCTGAACTCCAAGGTGGGAAATTTGGTCATGGATTTGTTGCCGCAGGCATCACAGCTCTAGCAAGTACTTTTAATAGCTCGCAATTTGTCGGCGGTGGCATCTTTAGCTGGTGGAGGGTCGCTATTGAAGCTGTGATTGGCGGTACAGTATCCAAACTTTCAGGTGGTAAGTTTGCAAATGGGGCGGCTACGGCGGCGTTTAAGGTGGTGATGAATTCTATTAGACAGAGTGACAGTGGTGTACAAGAGGTTAGTTCTACGGCTGGGGAAGGATCGCCTGAAAATGCTGAAGCTCTTCAAAAGGAGTTGGATGCGCTAGTTGCAGATAAAACCTTAAATAGGTATCGTAGTTTCACTAGTCCGGACGCTGCCGCTACAGAAGTTTTGGATGCGACAGCGCCGTTAACGGAAAAGTACGGACTTGAAGTTTCTGGCAATATTTGGAAGTCTAAGAATGGATGGCATTACACTATACCGAAAATTGGCGGGCCTGGCTCTGCGGATCTGAATACAGGATTTATTGGTTATCATACTCACCCTCATGGTAGGTTGATGTTTTCTAACAGGATGAATAACTACTCTGGGGACTTTAATGGCGGAGATTCCAGTTGGGTTTCCAGTGCGAAAAAACCCCTGTACCTTGGTGTGGTGGTGAAAGGAACTGTAAAAATTGGTGTTTGTGACCCTGGCTGTTCGCATGTGGGGATATATGGGACTCCCCCAAGTCGAGTGATTAAATGAAGAAAATATCTATATTTCTAATAATTTTTCTCTTCTCGGTGAAGTTACATGCAATAGGTGACTATTCGCAACTTTCTGAGCGAGGAGTGAAAGCAATAGACTTGTGTCTAGTAGAGTATACAAGGATTAAGGGTAACGTTTTTCCTGAGGATATTGATCGAGCCTACGTTTATGTAGGAAAAAATATGATGGGGGTTTTGTTTACTCGCGGGGAAATTGGAACTTTTGGAAAAAGAAGCACATCATATCAGGCATTTGTATCTTGCGGGGTCTCATTGCACCCAAGGCTACAAGTTCGAGATCTCATGGACGGGTATTCTGTCTTAAAAGGGGCTGATATAACTACAGAGGAGCCGGACTTGCGGAATGAGCATGTTGATGAATTGCTATATTTCAGAAATGGCATGGCGTTTAGTTTTAGTAAAGGTCAGACTTTTTCTCCAAAAAAAATAGACAAATTACAACTTCCGTAGAGTTTAGAAAGGCTATCTATATGGTTTCTGGTTTTAGTTGAAATATGGTTGGTGCGGCCACGCTCCACTATTTAAATAGGGCGGTTTTTGGGGTGATGCCGATACTGGAAAGATTTGAATATATCTCAGAAATTTTAAGGGTGAGTTTGCAGGTTGCAGATTAAGGTGTTACCTCTATATTCTTTATGAGTATAATTTTTTATATGGGGGGAGATAAATTGGTCAGAAGTTTAGATGGTTTAAATAAGTCTTAGTTCGTATGGGTTAATAGGTTATAATGGAAGATTTAATAAAAATCTTCTCAATTGACAGTTGTGAATTATTGGGGTGGTGAGAGATTGTAAGTTTACCTTTCGGGGTTTTGAAGGTATCTTATTTAGCTTTCCTTGAGTGTTGTTTATTGGTGCTTTGTGGTGAGTGGAAGTTTTTATTCCGGAGGGATAAATATTCTCTTTAATGTGTCATTGCCTTGGTAGCCGATTTGTTTTTTTGATTTTTAGAGGGTTTTCATTTTTTTGTGTATCTTTCCCTCGAAACGTGGGTGTGGTGTTTGGGATCCCGGTTTCTATCTTTATGTTATAACGCTGTCATCTTAAAAAAATTATAATTATCTATGGTTGTAAATTGAAATGACCGATCTGTGTCTGTTTTTAATCTGGCTGTGGAGTGTAAAGGTGTTGCGAATCTTAATTTCTATTCTTTGGTTAACCTTAGCGTCTATAGTGATGGCTGAGTCAAAGCCAGCCATGCTATTCGACTCTCCACTAGATAACTCATTAGTGGCCAGCCGTTTTCCGGATTTCAGTATAAAGCTGGAGAATACCCAAGGTCTGTCTGATCTCCGTCTAAGAATTGGCAGAAATGGCTTACCTGAAAGCAACTGTTTGATCGATGAAGATTTGAGTATGGCTTTTTGCTCTTTGGCGATTAGCCTTTCTGACGGCTGGCAATCTATACAAGTCTGGTTGTTTGATGGCAGTGACCTTCTAGATGAGATTGAGATCTCCATAGCCGTAGATGAAGATAATGACAAGATCCCAAACCACGAAGATAAATGTCTAGGAACACTAGACCCACTAGCCGCAGATTTAAATGGATGTAGTCCTATCCAGATAGATAGTGATGGGGATGGTATATCTAATATAGATGAGTTTCTTCAGATATTACCGGCAATAAATATGCTTCTTGCCTCTTCCGATCAGGTGCCTGAAGTGCCTGAACCCATAGAAAATGCGATCGAGGATGGATTATTTTTTGAATCTCCAGTTCATAAGTCATTAGTTAGTACAGATAAACCGTCACTAAGATTGAGGGCTAGTTCTGGTCCGGATTTAGATGGCGCCTTATTGACAGTCTCTGTGGCGGGTAATGATGCCGCCTGTAGTTTTGACACCACAACTGGTGTCGGTAAATGTGAATTAGCTCATTCTATTGGTGATTATTGGGTAGATGTCGAAGCCAGCCTATTTAAGTCTGATGTCCTTATATCTCGTAGTGTTATTTCAATCGCGGCAGACTTTGATGAGGATGGTATTGCAAACTTTGAAGATCACTGTTCATTTACCAAACTTCAAGAGCAGGCAAATAGCTTGGGCTGTGGCCCTTCTCAAATTGATTCAGACTTTGATGGGATTTATGATTTAGAAGAAATTGCAGTTGGTAGTGATCCATTTGATATGAACAGCTATCCCGCAATAAATATTATTTTTTTCACAGCCTTGCCAGAAATAGTTTCACGGGCAGGTGATAGTGTTGGGTTGAGTTGGTCTGTTACTGGGGCCACTTCTATTTCTTTGAGTAACGATGCAAATGATTTGTCTTTTAGTCAGTTGTCTAATGAAGGGACCGCGCGTGTTGCTCCTCAGTTCGCTACAACGTATATGATTTCAGCTAAGGGACCAAGTGGTAGTGCTAGTAAAGAGGTTGAAGTTTCCGTTTCGATTTCTGTACCTGAGAACCAATGGGATGAGTCCCCCATAGATCAAGTTGAAGATGCAATTAGCGCCTCGTTAACTGTTACCGAAAATGGAACGGTATTTTTAGGAGCTTTTGATAATAATTATTATCGATTCACACCCAGTGGTGATCTAGATTGGACTTTGGAAAACCTCGGAATAGTGATGAATAAAGCTGCAACTTTTGGTGGATCCATTTATGTGGGTACAAACAATGCTTCTGGTGGGAGTGTTGTTGCATTGGGAGCTGATAAAACTACAAAGTGGAAGAATGAAATGGCAGATGGAGTGATTGCGGGTCCTGTACTTAATGACGATGGAAGTGTCCTCTATGTTGTCACTTATAATGGCTCTGTATTTGGTCTAGATACAAATAGTGGTGATGAAGTTTGGAGTTATCAGTTGCCGGAAAGCGAGACAATTAGCGCTACCCCAGCACTTAGTGAAGATGGATCTATCTTATTTGTGCACGGAAATACTCATAATGTATATGCGCTAAAGGTCGGTACAACCTCTTCGATGATGTCACAGAATTCTCAGATGATGCTTAATAGTGATTCAGCGGGTGATAACCAAATGCAAATAGATGGGCCATTAATTTGGCAAAGTGATATTGGTTTAGATGATGAATGAGTAGGATTAACTGGGTCGGTTTTAGCTAAGACTTTGTTTTGACGTTTGGGCAATGCCATCAAATCTGGCAGTTCTCTTTGTCAATAAGATGTGTAAAGTTTGAGCAAACTAATTCGTTTCATCTTTATTTATGTGTAGTTCACTTAATCGTTCTACTATCTAGGCAAGAAACAAGTGTGCCACTACATCCGAGGGAGTCAGCTAGTGCTAGCTAGCTTTCCTAGTGTATGGTTTACTAATTTTTTTGAATGAGATTCCCAGATTTTTCTAGCTTAAGGTTCATGAAGTCTTCGGCTAAATACAGCTGCCCTTTATATACGGACTGAGCTTCGTTTCTGATCGTCTCAATTGAGCAATCTGCATCGATATCTTTTTGATAGCGTGTACTAAAGTGGGTGAGAACTAAGTTAGGTATTGAACGACTTTCTGCAAATGAAGCTACTTGGGTGGAGTAGCTATGCCCCACATGCCTTGCTTTTACAGCCATTTTTTTTGCATAGGTTGATTCGTGCACTAAAACGCTGCTATTAATACAGGTATCATTTAATAACTGCGGGTTATCATTATCCCCGTAAATTGTCACTTTTCGTGGAGACCTTGGCTTCAGAATGAAGTCGGTTGCAGCGTATGTCTCACCTTGATGGATGACATCGATACCGGCCTTTAGTTTTCCCCATAGGGGCCCTTTGGGGATACCAGCAGAAATTAGTCTCTGCGTATCAAGAGTAACCTCAATATTTCTTTCAGTAAAACTATATGCATAGGAAGGAACCCTGTGAGAAAGTTGTGCAGTGTCAATAGTGAATTGCCCGATGTCTACTTGGGGTAGATCTTCTACAGGAATGAAGCCGAGCGCAAATGGGAAATAGAGTTCGGTGATTCTTTGAGTTGATAGAAGCCACTCATAAACGGCTCGAGGGGCAATAAGTGTCAGTGGTGCTGTCCTTCGTTGCATTCCCGAGCTACCAAGTAGACCAGGGAGTCCGTAGCAGTGATCGCCATGCTTATGGGTGATAAAGATTGCACTTAGCCTGTTTAGTGATAAGTTTGTATGTAGAATCTGCTGCTGGGTACCTTCCCCACAGTCGATCAAATACCAGTTCTTTCCCAGGCTTTCTATTAGCCCAATACCAGAAACATTCCTCTGCTTGGTCGGAGTGCCTGATGATGTCCCCAAAAACAGTATTTCCACTTAGTCGCTACCTGATTGTTTAGCAATATTGAAGATTACGCTGGCTAGGGGTCTTCCTGAGCTTTGGCTGTGATTAACTTCTGATTGATAAGCAGTGTAGAAGATGAAAAAAAGCTATTGACCTCAAGTTAGGTTTAGGTATTAAGCTCCCGTCTATTGTTTATGAGCCCGGATTTTGAGGAGACAATCGAGATGGGTACCCCTGGTATTAACTTGCAGCAATATTTAGACCGTATTAATTTTGATGGAGCCCCGGGTGCTAACTTGCAGTGTCTACAGCAGTTGTTGACCCAGCACGTCCGTACGATTCCATTCGAGAACGTCACTTCATTTTTGGGAAGCCCCGTGGATATTGAGTTGGAATCTATTGAGGCCAAGTTGGTACAACAAAAACGTGGAGGTTATTGTTACGAGCAAAATGCCTTATTAGGGGCAGTGTTAGGGCAAATCGGTTTTAAAGTTACGAACCTCGCCGCACGGATACTGTGGCAAATGCCGATAGGGCATCAACCCGCTCAGTCGCATATGATTCTGATGGTGGAGCTTGAGGGTACACGCTTCCTGATAGATGCGGGATTTGGAAGTAACACTTTGACTGCACCACTCAATTTAGACTCCAGTGATCGTCAGAGCACACCGCACGGTGTTTACCGCTTTACTTTAATAGATGGTGAGTACCTGTTAGAGGTTACAACCGATAGTGGTTGGCAACCTATGTACAGCTTTGACTTGAAACCTAAAACTCATGGCGATTATAAAATTGGTAGTTGGTATTGTTCAACGCACCCTAAATCCAGGTTTGTAGAGCACTTGATTGTTGCTCGGTCTTTCCCAGAGGGGCGGCATACACTTTTCAATAGACAGTTAAGCTATCAACCACTTTTAGGCTCCAAGAGTGTTGTCATGTTAGCGGATGTTGATGAGCTTCGGGCTACTTTACTGGATATCTTTGGGATAGAAGTGCCGTCTGGCAGAGAAATTGATCAAAAGTTAGGCCGGATATTTGAGTCAGACGGCATAGCGGAGCGAGTCATATGAAGAGGGTAGGTGTTGTTTACCATTCTGTATCTGGTTGCAGTAAAGTTCTTGCGGAGTCCGTGGTGGAGGGGGTTAACACGCTAGAGAATTGTATTGGTGTTGCCCTTGAGATTCAGGGAGAGAGCATTCTTCACGGACGTTATGAAGATCAGTCATTATTAGCTCAGTTGGATCAATGTGAAGCCATAGTAATGGGGTCGCCGACCTTTATGGGTACTGTCTCCGCTCAATTCAAAGCATTTATGGATGCAGCAAGTGAGCGCTATGGAGATCGGTGCTGGCTGGATAAGTTAGCTGCAGGATTTACTGTTGGTAGTAATTTTAGTGGTGATCAGCTAGGTACCATCAGGACTCTACAGGTCTTTGCTGCACAAATGGGCATGTTGTGGGTTCCTCTGGATATTCTACCGAGTCAAGATTCCCTGGGTAGAAACCGGGGTGGTTGTCAGTCGGGCTTGGTAGCTGTCGCTGAGGGAGCTGGTGAAATTCATGAGTTGGACCGACTTACAGCCGTACATTTAGGACGTCGAATCGCAGGCTTAGCACTACGAACTTCCGATTTTAGGACCACGTTTCTTGAGTAGCTTTTTGCTGTTCAAAAGTAGGCTGCTGATGCAGCCTACGATGACGACAATCCCGATTAGCTGAAATCCCGCTTGGTAATTGTAGAATTTCTGTGTTGGTTGTGGAGCAAAGTCAAAAAGTCTGGCTACTAAATCGCTGAGGGAGCGGATATAAGCGAACTCTATATCTTGATCAAGTGAGAGCCCTATGAGGGTTTGAATTACCCCTCCTAAAACAAAGCCCCCAGTTACAATAAGGGCAGAGGCAATGGCGTGCGCCTTTTCAGGAAGTTCAGATTGTACTATCGAGAGAGATAGAATTGAGCTGCTGAGGCCAAATCCTAAGAGAAAATTTGCCGTCAAAGTCCAGGAGTCGGACAAGTGAATACTCAGTAAAGCTGTGACAGCAATAATTGAGAAGAAACTAAAAGTTCTCGCTGGAATTACATAATCTCCCCGATAATGAGACCAAGCACCGACAATAAAGCTGCCGATAATGATACCCGTTGAAATCATCGCATTGAGTAGGGCACTTTCTCTGGATGTTTCACGAAAAAAATCAACTTGGAACTGTATATTCCATAAATCAGAATAGGCGATAACTACGCCGAAAAGGCAGGAGTAGAAGGTGAGGGCCAGCCAAAAAGCTCTTGATTTTAAGCATGAATTTAGCTTGTCAAATTGAGTGGCTTTTTTGGCAGAGAGTTCATGGGAAGAGTTTTGATTGCTGCCAATAAAAATAAATAGCAGCACAGCAAGGCAAATAAAAAATAGCGCTGCGATGAAGTAGGGCTCCCGGAATGAGACTTCGGTATCGAACAAACCGATAAGTAATGAGAGTGAAGCTGCTGCGAAATTAGCTAGTCCTTGGCTAACAGCGGCCATTAGTGAAAACTTATTAGGTAAATCCCGTCCGATAACATAGATAACTCCCAAAAAGCTACTGGATAATCCAAGTGCGACTAAGAGCTGCCCGGTAAGGGCTGTTCCGAAAGAATGACTGCTGGCAAAAATTACACAGCCGCTAGCGGCGAGGGTGGCTGAGATACTCAGTAAATACCGTGGACTTATAGGGCCCAATAGTGAGCCAAGTGTCAGTTGACCAATAGAATAGGCGACAAAGTAATATCCTCCCAGCATCCCTAAGCTTTGATGGTTGAGATTGAGTTCTTGAGTGAGGCTAGGTGATAGTAGGGCAAATAGGATTGAGTTGGTTACGCTGGCGCTGAAAAATATGACTGCAACTGTCCAAGTCGCGTAGCGGAAGTGTTTCTGCCCCATAGGCTTTTCTTTATCGGTGTCTATTGCCACGTCTCGGCCTTGGGCTTCATTCCTCAGCTCCTGCTTATGATTGCAGCGGCCAATAGGGAGAAAGCGCTAGGGGTTTAATGGATGTGAAACAAGTCGCATTAGATAGATCTTAGAGTAATTAATGGCCGTAGCCCGAACAGAAAGGGTTGGTAGTAAGTAGGATGGAAATCGATCGGGCGGCTAGGTTTGATCAAAGTATCGCCAACGGCTGTTGAAGTTGAATGCTATTTGCTAGGCGGTGCCGTATTGAGGAGCTTCAATAGACTCTTTATTTAAAAGAATACACTTACAAAGTCGTTACCATATGATTTCATCTCCTCAATAGAAACATTCCGTGGCTCGTTATCAGGTGGAAGGGATGTGAGTGGTGTGAACGCTGTTGGCATATTGAAACTAGAGGTGAGATCTTGCTTCGGGACTGGGCTTTAATGAGTATGCAACCCTGGCAATCGATGGTGGCCCATGCGTCGAAAGTCTTTCTTGGCTAGCCGTATTAATGCCGTCAGTGATGGTGTTTTTGCCATTGCTATGACGCTGTTGGTTTTTAATATCCAGATTCCCGATCTGGAGGATATAAAGCCCGGCGAGGATTTCCACAGCAATATCCTTCAGCAGTTGCCCCACTTTTTTTCCTGGATACTGAGCTTTGCGATTCTCTGTCGGCTATGGCTTACCCACAATCATCTAATGTCGGACCACCAATTTAAATCGGTTGCCTTTACCAGTTTTAACTTTTTGCTATTGGGGGCGGTGGCGTTTATTCCTTTTCCTGCAAGTTTGATGGGGGAGTATCCAGACCAGGTTTGGTCAGTGATCTTATTGTCAGCCAGCTACGCGGTGGCCGCTATCGCAATTGCGGGTATGTGGTGTGTCGCTGCGAACCGAACGAACGTATCCGCGCACCGTGTACTAGTGGTCAGCATGGTGATGTTGTGTACCAGTATCCTGGCGTGCTTGTTGACCCTTTTCAATCCCTATTGGGGGCTTGGGCTCTGGATAGTATATGTGTTGGGGATAGCGCCTTTGGCTCACTTTGTCGAGAAGCGCTATGCCCCAGTAGAGAGTTGAGATGGGGCTGGGCCTGCCATATGGTTGCTGGTGGCAGGCCTCAAAATGGTCAAATCAGGCTGCGCACCATTTTGAAATGGGGAATTCCCGCTTCGTAAAACACGTCGCCTTCCACCTCAAACCCAGCCTGCAAGTAAAACCCCTCAGCATGTTGCTGTGCATGTAAATGGACTTGCTGAAAGTTTTGTTCCTTCGCCCGCTCACAGATGGCCTGCAATAGCTGGGCCCCGATGCCGCACCCACGTGAAGACTTCTGCACAGCCATACGACCAATCTTTCCGCCTTGGGTGAGGCGTCCGGTGGCAACCGGAGTTGTTTCGCGGTAGGCGAGGAAGTGCTGGGATGTCTCCTCTTGATCATCCCATTCCAGGTCTGCGGGTACCTGTTGTTCCTGCACAAAAACGGCCTCGCGTATTGAGCGAATTGCGTCCCGGTCAGTGTCCCAATCGGCTAGGCGTATAGCTACTGGCATCTCAGAAATCCTTAGGAGGGTAGATCAGGGTGCCCTGTGCAACCAGCTGATCGAGAATGCCGCTGTCTTCGGCAATTTCCGGGAAGGCTTCGATATCATCCCATGATATTTCATGGGATTCAGCAAACTGCTCGGCAAATGCCAGGGGGCAGGGGAAGGCTTCACCATCAACAAATAAAGTGGCTGGCTCGCGGCAAAAGGCGGTGCGGGAAGCGGGATTTAAAACCAGTTGTGCTCCCTGGGGCATTTGTTCGCGCCAGTCTGCAGCGTCGTCAGCGTCCAGGGCGACAGTATCCGGGTATTTCGCTTCGGTCATAATCGCGCCAAACCACTGGGCGATTTTCGCCGGCTGCTGCAGCCATTCGCCGAGTTGTTGTTGCAGGCGGGCAACAGAGGCGGGGTCAATTTCCGCTGGGTTTTTCGCCACTCCAGCACGGGCATCGGTGTAACGCTGGCTGTCCGGCAAATCCATAGCAACTTCAGCGGCGAGATCTTCGAGGATCGCTGCGGCGGAAGGGGCGCGGAAACCAATAGAGATCGTGGTGCACCCACCTTCGGCTATTCCCCAATGGCTGTATTGGGGCGGCAAGTAGAGCATATCGCCGGGCTCTAGTACCCAGCTATTTTCTGCTTCGAATTCTTTCAGGATATTGAGGGGCGTTCCTTCCAGGCGGGGATTGCTTTCATCCACTTTGGGGCCTTGCTGCCACAAGCGTTTGCCTTCGGCTTGGAGAAGAAACACATCGTAGTGATCGTAGTGGGGGCCAACGCTGCCCTTATCGGCGGCGTAACTGATCATCACATCATCCAGACGCCAGTCGGGGATAAAGCGGAAGAAATCTTTTAGTTCAGCAATTTCTGACATCCACTGATCGACAGCTTGTACCAGCAGGGTCCAGTGGGTTTTAGGGAGGGAGAGAAAATCCTCTTCAGTGAATGGACCTGTGCGCAGCTCCCAGGGGCCGCTTTCACCATTTTCCAATACCAAGCGAGACTCGACCGCTTCCTCCAGGGCCATACCTGCGAGTTCTTCACCCGAGATGGGTGATTCAAAGTTGGCGAAAGCATTGCGTATCAGCAGGGGTTTCTGCTGCCAGTATTCACGCATAAAAACTTCGATGGGCATGTCGCCAAGATGGGTAAGGGGGCTGGCCACGGTAACTCTCACTGTCAGAAGGCTGGGGTTGTATCTGGATATTCTGAGGTTCGAAAACTATCCAGCGTACTTTTGTATTTCTTAAAAGATGACCAGCCGCACTGGGTGCGGCTGGTAGCTGGGCTCGGTTAAATTTTGCGAGCCTGTTCTACGGCATTACCGATATAGGATGCCGGAGTCATTTCCAGCAGATCGCTCTTGGCTTCTGCGGGAATCTCCAGGTTTTCGATAAATACTTTCAGGGTTTCACGGGTGATGCCCTGGCCACGGGTAAGGGCCTTCAGTTTTTCGTAAGGCTCTTCAATGTTGTAGCGACGCATAACCGTTTGGATCGGCTCTGCCAATACTTCCCATGAATTATCCAGGTCTTCCGCCAGGCGCTCGCGGTTGATTTCCAGTTTGCCCAGGCCTTTCATGGTGGCGGCATAGGCAATGGCGGAGTAGCCCGCACCCACCCCCATATTGCGCAGCACGGTGGAGTCTGTCAGGTCGCGCTGCCAGCGGGATACTGGAAGTTTGGCGGCCAGGTGCTGGAATACGGCGTTGGCGATACCCAGGTTGCCTTCGGAGTTTTCGAAGTCAATGGGGTTAACTTTGTGCGGCATGGTGGAGGAGCCAACTTCACCGGCTACGACTTTTTGCTTGAAGTAACCCAGGGAGATGTAGCCCCATACATCGCGGTCAAAATCGATCAGGATGGTGTTAAAGCGGGCAACAGCGTCGAACAGCTCAGCAATGTAGTCGTGGGGCTCGATCTGGGTGGTGTAGGGGTTCCAGCTAAGACCGAGAGAAGAAATGAATTCTTCAGCATTTTGCTCCCAATCGATATTGGGATAGGCGGACAGGTGAGCGTTGTAATTACCTACCGCACCGTTAATTTTACCTAGCAGCGGTACCGCTTTAATCTGGGCTACCTGGCGGCGCAGACGCGCGGCCACGTTGGCAAGTTCTTTACCAACAGTAGACGGGCTGGCAGTCTGGCCGTGAGTACGGGACAGCATGGGTACATCGGCAAAGTCCTGGGCCAGGCCTGCGATAGCGTCAATCAGGGCTTCCATCGCAGGCAACATGACGTTGTCGCGGCCGGCGCGAAGCATCAGGGCGTGGGACAGGTTATTGATGTCCTCAGAGGTGCAGGCAAAGTGTACGAATTCACTCACTTTTGCCAGCTGGGCATTGCTGCTGATTTTATCCTTGAGGAAGTATTCAACCGCTTTTACATCGTGGTTCGTGGTGCGCTCGATTTCCTTGATGCGCTCAGCATCTTCCAGGGAGAAGTCGGCCACAATGCTGTCGAGCAGCTTGTTGGCAGCTTCGTCGAACTGCTCAACTTCGGCGATCTCTTTATGTGCGGAAAGTTTTTGCAGCCAGCGTACTTCCACTTCAACGCGGGCGCGGATCAGGCCGTATTCACTGAAAATTTCACGCAGGGGGGCAGTCTTGCTCTCGTAGCGACCATCAATAGGGGATACCGCTGTGAGTGCGGAAAGCTCAACTGTCATAGTAAATCTCCGGGATTAGTGTTCTATAGATTCGATATGTGCGATCAATTCGTTGGTCGCATTCAAAAGCTTTTTGCGCTGGAACAAAAGGTGCAGGCGACGCCCACCCAGCTGTCGCCATAGGGTTGCCGAGCGGATGCCGGCAAATAGCATGGAGCGAATTTGATTGGCAATACGCTGCTGTTGCAGGTAATTGAAGTCACCCAGTACTTGAATCCGGAAACGGAAGGTACCTAGCGTATCGCTGTAGATACTGGCGAGGTTGGAAAATACATTCTCGTGAGTCAGTTCGAAGTGCTCTGCTTGAGTCTTGGCCTTATCCAATCGGCTGCCAATGATTGATAGCAGGTCATTATTCTTGCTGAGTTGTCGCTGCAGGTAGATCACCGAGAGGGCGTAGCGTAGACTGTCGGTATATTCCGGGTGTTGCCGGGTCTTTAGTATTTGCTGCGATACTTTTAAGCCGGGCAGCAGCTTGTCTGCACCGGCGAATATATCTTCAGTGCGATCAGGGTTTAGTTGGAAGAGGCTATATACCCCGGTTTCCAGCTGTTCCTGCGGTGCAGAGCCTGTTTTGGCCAGGCGCTCCACCAGTGTTGCGGATTGGAATATTCCTGCCAGTGCCAGTGCCTGATCCCGCCAGTTATTCAAAATTACTCCTTAATCTTTCTTGTATTTTTCCGGTACTGCGGCGCCAACTCCCGTGGCTTTCTCGATCACCGCACCACCGAGACAGGTTTCTCCATCGTACAGTACCAGAGATTGTCCCGGTGTGATTGCGCGTTGTGGCTCGTTGAACTCTACAACCAAATCGCCATTGTCCTGCAGGTGCACGGTGCAATCCTGATCTGGTTGGCGATAGCGGGTCTTGGCCTGGCAGCGGAAAGTTTTGCCCGGTGCTGCGCCATTAATCCAGTGGGTCTGTGTTGCTTCCAGCCCCGTTGCATAAAGCAGGGGGTGGTGTGCACCCTGGGTCACAATCAAGACATTGCGCTCCAGGTTTTTTCCGACAACATACCAGGGCTGTTCGCCTGCACCTTTGACGCCGCCAATACCGAGCCCCTGGCGCTGGCCAATGGTGTGGTACATCAGGCCCGCGTGGCGCCCCATGACTTCACCCTCTGGGGTTTCCATATCGCCGGGCTGGGCGGGCAGGTACTGCTCGAGGAAATCCTTGAAGCGGCGCTCGCCGATAAAGCAGATGCCGGTGCTGTCTTTCTTGTTGTGGGTGATAAAGCCGTTTTCTTCAGCGATACGGCGAACCTCGGGCTTCTCCAGCTCTCCTAGAGGAAAGAGTGAGCGGGCAAATTCGGCTTCTCCCACCGCATGCAGGAAGTAGCTCTGGTCTTTGTTACCGTCGAGGCCCTTCAATAAATAGGTGCGGCCATCGATATCGCGGCGACGGGTATAGTGCCCGGTGGCTATTGCATCGGCACCCAGCACTTCGGCGTACTCAAGAAAGACCTTAAATTTTATTTCCCGGTTACACAGGATGTCCGGGTTGGGAGTGCGCCCGGCTTTATACTCTGCCAGGAAGTACTCAAATACGTGATCCCAGTACTCCGCAGCAAAGTTGGCGGTGTGCAACTTGATGCCCAATTTCTCACAAACTGCCTGGGCATCAGCCAGGTCTGCCTTGGCGGTACAGTATTCTGTGCCGTCGTCTTCATCCCAGTTTTTCATAAACAGGCCTTCCACTTGATAGCCCTGCTGGATCAGCAGGTGTGCGGCTACAGAGGAATCCACACCGCCGGACATACCGACGATGACGCGCTTTGGCTGTTTGTTGTGGGTGGAATCAGGCATAAGAAGGACAGTCACTACTTCACTGGTATGAAAGGGGGGCGAATTTTACCTGCGAACGCCCCATTTGACCAAGACCGCTTTGATCTTCCGTTATAGATTATCGCTTTCGGCGCGGTCGATTGCGGTTGTTTGCCGGCTTTGTTCGGGGCTTGGGAGCACTAAAAACCTCCTCCGTTCGATACTCGCCAGGCTTTAATGAGTCGAGCTTCCAGCTGCCTATCGCCACCCGGATTAGCCGCAGGGTAGGGAAGCCTACCGCCGCAGTCATCCGTCTTACCTGGCGATTCCGCCCCTCAGAGATAGTCAGCTCCAGCCAGCTGGTTGGGATCGATTTGCGTTCGCGAATTGGCGGCGTGCGGGGCCAGGGCTCCATATCAGGCAGGCGCTTGGCCTTGGCAGGTGCGGTTCGGCCATCCTTCAGGTCGACCCCTTGCCTGAGCATATAAAGGGCATCATCAGTAATTTCACCCTCCACCTGGGCCCAATAGGTTTTGGGTATTTTCCGCTTGGGGTGACTGATTTGATGTTGTAGCGCTCCATCATCAGTCAGTAGTAGTAATCCTTCAGAATCGTAGTCCAGGCGGCCCGCCGCATAGAATCCCTTGTGCTGGATAAAGTTAGCCAAAGTGGCGCGATCCTGATCATCTGTAAATTGGCTTAATACGCCAAAAGGCTTGTTGAGGAGAATAATCTTTGCCATAAGAAAAATTGAGTATTGTAATCCAACTACAAAAATTAGCCGAGGCTGCTATAATCCCGCCGTTTTTCATCCCCGCCCTAAGGTCCCGGGGGAGCGGTGCAAGCAACGCTGGACCTAAAAAGTCATAGAATTTTGGGAGTTTACGCAATATGGGTCATATCCAAGTGCCGGCAGACGGCGAAAAAGTTACAGTCAATTCCGACGGTTCGCTGAATGTTCCGAATCGCCCGGTTATTCCTTTCATCGAGGGTGACGGCATCGGTGTGGATATCACCCCGGTAATGCGCAAGGTGATCGACGCGTCTGTAGAAAAAGCTTTCGGCGGCGAAAAGAAAATCGAGTGGATGGAAATCTACTGCGGTGAGAAAGCGGCAGAGACTTACGCTGGCGACTGGTTCCCGGCTGAAACTCTGGAAGCGATCAAAGACTACGTTGTTAGCATCAAAGGCCCCCTGACCACTCCAGTAGGCGGCGGCTTCCGTTCCCTGAACGTAGCCCTGCGTCAGGAGCTGGATCTGTACGTATGTCAGCGCCCGGTGCGCTGGTTCAGCGGTGTACCTTCTCCGGTTAAAGAGCCGAACAAGGTAGACATGGTTATCTTCCGTGAAAACTCCGAAGATATCTACGCTGGTATCGAGTGGAAAGCTGACACTGACGAAGCTAAGAAAGTTATCAAGTTCCTGCAGGACGAGATGGGTGTTAAGAAGATCCGTTTCCCTGAGAACTGTGGTATCGGTGTTAAGCCGGTTTCTGCAGAAGGTACCAAGCGTCTCGTGCGCAAGGCCATCCAGTACGCTGTGGATCAGGATCGCGATTCTGTAACCCTGGTACACAAAGGCAACATCATGAAGTTCACCGAAGGTGCCTTCGCTGATTGGGGTTACGAGCTGGCTCGCGACGAGTTTGGCGCTCAGCCGCTGGACGGCGGCCCCTGGCACAGCTTCAAGAACCCGAAGACTGGCAAGGAAATCGTTGTTAAGGACGTAATTGCTGACGCTATGCTGCAGCAGATCCTGCTGCGTCCGGCTGAGTACGACGTAATTGCTACCCTGAACCTGAACGGCGACTACCTGTCTGACGCACTGGCTGCACAGGTTGGTGGTATTGGTATCGCTCCGGGCGCAAACCTGTCCGACGACGTTGCCCTGTTCGAAGCAACCCACGGTACTGCGCCTAAGTACGCTGGCCAGGACAAGGTTAACCCGGGCTCCCTGATTCTTTCCGCTGAGATGATGCTGCGTCACCTGGGCTGGAACGAAGCTGCTGACCTGGTAATCAAGGGTATGGAAGGTGCTATCGAAGCCAAAACCGTAACCTACGATTTCGAGCGTCTGATGGACGGTGCTGAGCTGAAGTCCTGTTCTGCGTTTGGTGACGAAGTTATCAAGCACATGGCTTAAGCTGCATCCGTGAGGCCGGGCTGGCTTTAAGTTGGCCCGAGTCCCATGAAAAAAGCCCTTCACCTTGGTGAAGGGCTTTTTTATTGTCTGTTTGCTGGGCTCGCTTAGCCGACAGCTTCCGCTTCCTTCTCCCTGGAATTCTCTGTGAGCACTGCATCAGACTCGCTTTTGCTCGAAGTGTTGGGTGAAGTGGTTTCGGAGGTCAGTGCAGAGATATTTGCAGCGTGGTAGCCCTTGTCTCCTCGAATAATATCGAAGGTGACTTGCTGGCCGGCCTTCAGGGTTCGGTAGCCTTCCATCTGAATTGCGGAATAGTGCGCGAACAGATCCTCCCCTCCCTCATCTGCAAGAATAAACCCATATCCCTTAGCGTTGTTGAACCACTTTACAGTACCGGTAGGCATAACGATTCCCTCTAATTGCCTGAGTGGCCCCTGGCCACCTTACAGAGTTTTTATATTTATTTGACCTGCTGGTTAATCGGCTGCGATCCTATCTGCGACTAACGTTTGATGTAACGGTCACTACCTCTTGTAGTCAACAGCTGGAGGATTGTCAAGGTTCCCCGCTGACCGCTGTGTCAAAGGTCAAATAAGGTTACAATGTCACGTCATTGAAGGTTGCATTGGGTGCAATTTTCAGGCTCGATAGAATTCATTGATAATTGTTATGAGTACTTCGCGAATCATTAAACTAAGCTCCAGTGACTCCGATGGAGACAACCCGTACTTCGATGATTTCGATGGTGGGTTGGCCCTTGAGGAAGCGCCGCCGCAGCTGAAGCGGCCGCCGATGTATAAAGTCGTTATGCTCAATGATGACTACACCCCCATGGATTTTGTTGTTGAGACTTTGGAGTTGTTTTTTTCAGTAAACCGGGAGCGCGCCACACAGTTAATGTTGCAGGTTCACACACGGGGAAAAGCAGTGTGTGGTGTCTATACTCGGGATATAGCGGAGACAAAGGCCGCACAGGTCAATCAGTTCGCTCAAGAGAATGAGCATCCCCTGTTATGTGAAATTGAAGCGGACGAAAGCAAAGAGGATTGATTCTGACAAAAACTGCTTTGAACAAAGGGTCCCGTCACCTGAAGGGAATCAGCCAGGATATAAACGCCGGCGAAGGGTGCGCGCCTACCAGCGGAGTCGGCGGGAAATATTGGCGATTAGGGTTTGAGGTTTAGATGCTCAGCAAGGACTTAGAGGTAACGCTTAATCTAGCGTTCAAAGGTGCTCGAGCGAAACGGCATGAATTCATGACCGTTGAGCACCTATTGCTGGCGCTCTTGGATAACGAATCCGCAGCAGATGTTCTACATGCGTGCGGGGCGGATTTAAGTGCATTGCGCCGTGAACTCCTGGAGTTTGTGGACTCCACAACACCGTTGATCCCGGAGGCCGATACAGATCGAGAAACCCAGCCGACATTGGGTTTCCAAAGGGTCCTGCAGAGGGCCGTATTCCATGTCCAGTCATCCGGTAAAAAGGAAGTTACAGGGGCTAACGTCCTGGTCGCCATTTTCTGTGAGCAGGAGAGCCAGGCTGTTTACTACTTGAAGCAGCAGAGTGTTGCCCGGATAGACGTCGTCAACTACATCACCCATGGAATTTCCCGCGTTGGCTCCAGTGGTAATAATCACCATCACGGTTCCGATACTGCACCTGAGCAGGTAGATGAGGAAATTAGTGGGGGTGCTGAGCCCGGTGGTTCCGACCCCCTGGAAAGCTATGCCACCAACCTCAATCAAGAGGCAATTCTTGGTCGTATTGATCCGCTTGTGGGGCGTGCACCTGAGGTGGAGCGTGTCACGCAGGTTCTCGCTCGTCGCCGCAAGAACAATCCACTGTTGGTGGGTGAGTCCGGTGTCGGCAAGACGGCAATTGCTGAGGGCTTGGCACGGCGTATTGTCGATGAGGATATCCCCGAACCTTTGAAAGAGAGCACTATTTACTCTCTGGATCTCGGCTCCCTGCTGGCGGGAACCAAGTACCGCGGTGATTTTGAGAAGCGCTTTAAGGCGCTGCTGGCGGAGCTCAAGAAGCGTGAGCACGCCGTACTATTCATTGATGAGATCCACACCATCATCGGGGCCGGCGCCGCTTCAGGAGGCGTCATGGACGCCTCCAACCTGCTTAAGCCGCTACTTTCCAGCGGTCAATTGCGCTGCATAGGCTCCACTACTTTTACTGAATATCGCGGTATCTTTGAAAAAGATCGCGCGTTGTCGCGCCGTTTTCAAAAGATCGATGTCAGTGAGCCCTCAGTGGAAGAGACCGTGCAAATATTGCAGGGACTCAGAAGCTGCTTTGAGGATCACCACAAGGTCCGCTTTACCGATGGGGCTTTGGATGCTGCTGCGCAGCTATCCAGTCGTCACATCACCGAGCGATTCCTCCCAGATAAGGCCATTGATGTAATCGATGAGGCGGGAGCCTACCAATCTTTGCTGCCTGAAGAGGACCGCAAAGAGGTTATTGGGGTCTGTGAAATTGAGATGGTTATCGCCAAGATGGCGAGAATACCTGCCAAGAGCGTGTCTGCTTCTGACAAGGAGCAGTTATCACGCCTGGATGACAATCTCAAAATGGTGGTGTTTGGGCAGGACAGCGCGATTGATGCCCTGGGTACGGCGATTAAGCTGAGTCGCGCCGGCCTGGGTTCTGAAGAGAAACCCATCGGCTCCTTCCTGTTTTCGGGTCCCACCGGAGTCGGCAAGACAGAGCTCTGCCGCCAGTTGGCGAAGGTGATGGGTATCGAGCTGATTCGTTTCGATATGTCTGAGTATATGGAGCGCCATACGGTTTCCCGCCTGATCGGCGCGCCCCCTGGGTATGTAGGTTTTGACCAGGGTGGTTTACTGACAGACTCGGTTACCAAGCACCCCCACAGTGTTGTGCTGCTCGATGAAATTGAGAAGGCGCACCCCGAAGTATTCAATCTGCTTTTGCAGGTGATGGATCACGGCACCCTAACTGATAACAACGGCCGCAAAGCGGATTTCCGCAATGTTATTCTGATTATGACTACCAATGCGGGCGCTGAGGTGATGAGCCGTCGTTCAATCGGGTTCTCCCATCAAGATCACTCCACCGATGGAATGGAGGAGATCAAGAAGATGTTTACCCCGGAGTTCCGCAATCGCCTCGATAATATTATTCAATTCCGTTCTCTGCCTCTGGATGTCGTGAAGACGGTGGTGGATAAGTTTATTGTTGAGTTGCAGGCCCAGTTGGATGACTCCAAGGTGACACTGGTCGTTGATGATGAGGCTCGAGAGTGGCTGGCGGTGCGGGGTTATGACGAGAAGATGGGTGCGAGGCCTATGTCCCGCCTGATTCGCGACAAGCTGCGCAAGCCTTTGGCAGAAGCCGTGCTCTTTGGTGAGTTGGCAGAAGAGGGTGGGCGTGTTTGCGTCACCATTGAAGATGATGAGCTGGCGATTAAAACGGCGGTGCCCGCCTAAAGTTAATTAGCTTCAGCCAAGCAATAAAAAAGCCACCGAGAGGTGGCTTTTTTATTTCAGGTCAAATTGCCTTGCGGAACTTGGCCTCTGAGCGAATTAGCGCGCGCGGTACGTAATGCGGCCCTTGCTCAGGTCGTATGGAGTCAGCTCCACTTTCACCTTGTCGCCGGTGAGAATGCGAATGTAGTTTTTACGCATCTTTCCAGAGATATGCGCAATTACCACGTGTCCGTTTTCCAGCTTTACGCGGAAAGTGGTGTTCGGCAGGGTGTCGATCACCTCGCCTTCCATTTCAATATAATCGTCTTTTGCCATGCGGCAGCAACCTTACAATAACTTGATCAGACCTTTACCCCGGAGGCTCTTTGGCCTAGCCGCGGCTTGACGGGCGAGCATTTTGCACGAAAAGGCAAGATAGAGCAAAGGGAGAGTGTGTTGAACTAGAGCGATTTAAGGCTCCAGCGGTTTTCTTTTAACATTTCGATGGGGCGAAATTGGCTTTTATAGGCCATTTTGTGGCACTTCTCAATCCAGTACCCCAGGTAGAGATTAGGTAGTCCCAAGCGCCGGGCCCATTCGATCTGATAGAGGATGCAGTAACTGCCCAGGCTCCGTTTATCCTCATCGGGATCGAAGAAAGTATAGATGGCCGATAACCCGGCAGTCAGGATATCTGTTACCGCCACTGCCACCAACTTGCCGCGGGCTCTCAGCTCAATATAGCGAGTAGACCCCCAAGCCTGACTCAGGAAGCTGCGGTATTGTTCCCGGCTGGGCGGGTACATCTCCCCATCGGCGTGGCGCTGCTCGATATAGCGGGCGTAGAGTTCGTAATGCTCATCTGTATCGATGGACTCGATATGGAATATGTCCAGGTCCTTGTTGCGCTTCCAGCAGCGTCTCTGGTTGCGGTCGGGGACAAACAGGCTCACAGGTACGCGAGCCGGTATACAGGCGCGACAGGTCGCGCACTGGGGGCGATAGAGGTAGGCACCACTGCGCCGGAATCCCAGCTCTGACAGGCGGTTGTACAGACGCTGATCCACTTCTGTTTGTGGATCGACAAACACCGTTGTTGCCTCCCGATCCGGCAGGTAACCGCAGGGGTGGGGCAGGGTGGCCAGTAGGCGCACTGAATCCAGCTGAGAGTATTTACCCATAAGTCCACGAAAGCTTCCAGGGCTGCGGGAAAGGCGGCTGCTTAACGCCGTCTGCCAGCAGTTGTTCGAAATCCTTACGACACATTTCCACCGCCCCAAGGCTGCTGAGATGAGGATTGCTCACCTGGCAGTCGATCAGTGGGCAGCCCCACAATTCTAATTGCCGAACGAGGTGGACAAAAGCGACTTTTGAAGCGTCTGTCTCCCGGTGAAACATCGACTCCCCAAAGAACACTCGCCCCAGCGCAATACCATAGAGTCCGCCAACGAGTCGACCGTCGCGCCAAACCTCCACAGAGTGGGCAAATCCCTGATGGTGCATGTCGATATAGGCGTCGCACATCTCATCGGTGATCCATGTGCCGGTTTCATCTGCCCGGGGGGCACGGCAGGCCTCAATTACCTCGGGAAAGGCTTGGTCGAAGGTGACCGAAAAGGTTCCTCGGCGCAATACTTTGCGCAAAGTGCGGCCAATACGAAAGTTTTGCGGGATAACCACGCAGCGAGGGGAGGGGCTCCACCACAAGATCGGCTGGTCATCTGAATACCAGGGGAAGACCCCTCTTTGATAGGCTTCAACCAGCCACTCGGGAGTCAGACCTCCTCCGGCTGCCAGCAAGCCATTGGGGTCATCCAGTGCGAATTCAGTTGGGGGAAAGTCTACAACGGTGTGGTCGAGCCACATCAGGCGGCTTTGGGTGTTCCCTGCCACGATCTGACTCCTGTCGGTAGAGGGGGATACCGGGCAGAAAAGCTCTGCCCGGGGATTTGACTTACTTCTCGGCGTCGAGGAAGCGCTCGGCGTCCAGGGCGGCCATACAGCCGGTACCCGCAGAAGTTACCGCCTGGCGGTAAATATGGTCGGATACGTCACCTGCGGCAAATACACCGGGAACAGAAGTCTGGGTGGCATTGCCGTTCAGGCCGCTCTCCACAATGAGGTAACCACCATTCATTTCAAGCTGGCCTTCAAAGATACCGGTATTCGGTTTGTGACCGATAGCAATAAACACACCGGAAACGTCCAGCTCTGTAGTGGTGTCGTCCTGGGTGTTGCGTAGGCGAAGCCCAGTTACACCGTTGTCGTCACCGAGCACTTCGTCCAGGGTGTTGTGCCAGCAGACATTGATATTGCCGTTTTCCACTTTATCCATCAGACGGTCCTGAAGGATTTTTTCTGCGCGAAGCTCGTCGCGGCGGTGAATCAGGGTCACTTCACTGGCGATATTGGAGAGGTACAGGGCCTCTTCTACGGCGGTGTTGCCACCACCGACAACAGCAACTTTCTGGTCGCGATAGAAGAATCCGTCACAGGTCGCACAGGCGCTGACACCGCGCCCCTGGAAGGCTTCCTCAGAAGGTAGGCCCAGGTACTGAGCTGAGGCACCAGTGGCGATAATCAGCGAGTCACAGGTGTAAGTTTCGTTACCTTTCAAGGTGAAAGGGCGCTGTTTCAGATCAACAGATTCGATGTGATCGAAGATGATTTCTGTCTCGAAGCGCTCTGCGTGCTGCTGCATTTGCACCATCAGGTCCGGACCTTGAAGCTCCGGAATACCGCCCGGCCAGTTCTCGACTTCAGTGGTGGTGGTCAGCTGCCCACCCTGTTGCATACCCGTGATAACAACCGGGTTCAGGTTTGCCCGTGCAGCGTAGATAGCCGCGGTGTAGCCGGCAGGGCCTGAGCCGAGGATGATCAGTCGATGATGGTTATTGCTCATGAAGTACTCTTTAAAACTCTCAATTTGCGAAGTTTACCCAATGGGCTGGGAGTCCATATGCCCGTCCATTTTTTGATCAGGCGAGACTATTAAATTGGGCGATATAATAGGCGATATTTACCATTCGGCGAAATAGTTTGCCTTAATTTGTTCGATTGATCGTACCTATTCAACTCTCTTTGACCTTGCTAGAGGTTTGGCTTAAATCGGAGTTTGCGCCAAACCTGGCCGTAAGAGCTGGAAAAATGTAAAAAAGTTCCAATCTGAGGCAACTGCTGCTGGCTTTGCTAGGGGGAGAATGAGGTGTCACAAATTAGAATTATGAATTGTTAGATGTATTGAGTGTGTGAGCGCCGTAGGGGCCAGTGACTTCGAGTAAGTGCCCAAACCCCAGTGGGTTGAGGATCGTTATGCGCTACAAAAGAAAGTTCATACCCTTAAACCTGAAGCGAGAGCAGTTGGGGCATCCTAAAACTTTTCTGACCCTTAGTGAGGAGGCCCAGGCTTTCGTAGCCGAAATTATCGACGATAGTTATTCGTTGCGTTTTTCCATTGATCTGGAGCCCGATGGCGATCACCGGGCGAGCTTACATGGCCCACCCCACCTGCTGGATCTATTTACCGCGCTCAACCTGCAAATACGCTGTGAAATTGTCTCTGATGGATATGGTGATACAGGAGGTGGGGCGGTTACTTGCGCGGGCGAGCCAGAAGAACTCGAGAAGTTTGCTATGGCGCTGGGCCTCAGCAATGGTTGTCGAGTTCTCGACTTGATGTGTGGCAGGGGAGTCCTGAGTAGCTACCTGCTTAAGTTTGCCAAAGCTCATGGGGTTATTATTCAATGTAGCTTGTGCGATTCCCACCCTTCGCAGCTTGAAAACCTTGACCCAAATATTCAATTGCTAGCTGCCGATATCACTATAGGTGATGGAAGAAACTTGCCATATCCCAGTGAATTATTTGATGCTGTGGCAATCAGAATGGGCCTGCACGAAGTGCCTTATAAAGATCAGCCCCTGGTTCTCCAGGAGTGTTATCGGGTTTTGAAGCCGGGAGGTCCGCTGTTGGTTTGGGACTTGATGCCGGCGTCTGCCGGGGTCCAAGATTTACTGTGTGCCCAAAAGCGAAAATTGTCAGCGCTGACACACCGTGAATCGTTGCTCTTGGATCGGTTCTTTTTGCGGGAAGACCAGTTGTTACAATTGCTCAGCGATGCAGGCTTTTCGCAAGCAGAGCGGGTATCCAGAACCTATTACCGGGATAGTACTCAAGACAAATTAAAAACAGAGTTGGGCGGGGATCAATACAAATTGGAAATTCTGAATAGTTACCTCCGCGAGAGAGTTACCCAGGCGATTATTGATGAGGTTTGCTGGGAGGATTCAGGGCAAGATATCTCGATGATGATTCCAAATTGCATCTATCGCACGTACAAACCGATAAATTTAGAAGAGAATACTGGCTAGGAACCGCTCCAGGTTTTTCGATACTGCCGCCAAACAACAAAAAACTACTTGGTGTCAGGGATCGTAAGGCGCAATCTGAAAGCGTAGATTGTAAAATAGCCTGATTGATTTGCTTTCTTCTGTAAGCAATACAGAATTTTGTCAGGCGGCATGGGGATTCAGGTCCCAGGTAGACACCGCCAAGTTCATGTGGACATAAAAAGTACAGCATTATTGAGGTAAGCCATTGAAGGCCGAAAGCGCAACTGAAAAAAGCCCTGCAGAGAGCAATGCATTGCCAGACTCATTGATCGCCCGACTCGTTCGCGAGGGGGCCCTGATCAGTTTGCTGGCTGGTGCCCTGTTGCTCGCCATTAGCCTGTTAAGCTTTAGCGCAGAAGATCCGGGCTGGTCGCAAACTGGCAGTACCCAACAAGTGCACAATGCCATTGGGCCAGCCGGTGCTTGGCTGGCAGATGTGTGTTTGTCTTTGCTCGGATGGATGGCTTACCTGTTCCCCTTGCTGATTGGTCTGCGGGCCTATCACATTCTTCGCGATCGCAATGCCCGCTTCCATTTGCCGCTATTTGCTTTGAGAGTATTTGGCTTGCTGCTTGTTCTTGTCAGCGGGGCGGCAATGGCGACTCTTTGTTTTGATCCCGCAGAAAACCCGTTGCCGTTTACCAACGGAGGCATCATCGGCAGTGCGATGGCGTCTGCCCTGGGTTCTAGCCTCGGCTATGTAGGGGCAACCATTTTACTGCTGGCGATATTTGCTATCGGTGTCACTGTTTTTACAGGTTTGTCGTGGCTCAAATTGGCAGAGGCAATCGGCAAGAATGTGCTCGGCTTTTTTGCCTTACTGGGCAGTTTCTATCAACGCTGGCGCCAAAAGCGCAATGAGCGGAGGGTGGCCAGAGAGGCGATCGTCGTGCGCAAGGCCGCTGTGGAGGAAGAGAAACAGCGAGTTGCCAAACGAATTCCCCCAAAGATTGAGCCCACTGCCCCCAAGCCGAAGCAGAGTCCTCGGGCAGCAAAGGAAAAACAGCGAGAGCTTTTCAAGAGTGGCCCGGTTACTGGAACCCTGCCGCCGCTGGGTCTTCTCGATCCAGCAGATCAAAACAAGAAGGCCGGCTTCTCCCGGGAATCCCTGGAAGCGCTGTCACGCCTGTTGGAACTTAAGCTGAAAGACTTCGGCGTTGTTGCCGAAGTGGTATCTGTGCTGCCGGGACCGGTAGTAACCCGCTTTGAAATTCAGCCTGCTCCCGGTGTAAAGGTGAGCAAGATTTCCAATCTGGCAAAAGACCTGGCGCGCTCACTGGCGGTGATCAGTGTGCGTGTGGTCGAGGTAATCCCAGGCAAGTCGGTTGTGGGTATCGAAATCCCTAACGAAAATCGACAGATGGTACGCCTCAGTGAAGTGTTGTCGGCAGATGTCTACGATAATGCCAAATCGCCGCTGACTCTGGCGCTCGGTCACGATATTTCCGGTCAGCCGGTGGTGGCCGATCTGGCCAAGATGCCTCACTTGCTGGTAGCGGGTACCACCGGTTCGGGTAAATCCGTGGGTATCAACGTTATGTTGTTGAGCCTGCTGTACAAATCCACGCCCGATGAGGTCCGCCTGATTCTGGTGGACCCAAAAATGCTGGAGCTCTCGGTGTACGAGGGCATTCCGCATTTGTTGACCCCGGTCATCACCGATATGAACGATGCCGCCAATGGTTTGCGTTGGTGTGTTGGAGAAATGGAGCGCCGCTACAAGTTGATGGCAGCAATGGGGGTGAGAAACCTCGCAGGCTTTAACCGCAAAGTGAAAGAGGCGGAAGAGGCCGGGGAGCCGCTGATCGATCCTATCTGGCAGCCAGATCCCGCCTCCAGCGTGCCGGAAGATGAACAAACCGCACCGGCCCTGAAAGCACTGCCTGCCATTGTTGTCGTGATTGATGAATTTGCCGACATGATGATGATCGTCGGTAAAAAGGTCGAACAGCTGATCGCGCGAATCGCACAAAAAGCCCGTGCAGCTGGGATCCACTTACTGCTTGCAACCCAGCGTCCGTCGGTGGATGTTATTACCGGCTTGATTAAAGCTAACGTACCTACTCGAATCGGTTTTCAGGTTTCGTCCAAGGTGGATTCCCGCACAATCCTCGACCAGGGCGGTGCGGAGCAGCTGCTCGGTCATGGTGACATGTTGTACTTACCGCCTGGAAGTGGTGTTCCTGTTCGTGTCCACGGCGCTTTTGTCGACGATCACGAAGTGCATAAAGTTGTCGCCGATTGGGGCCGTCGCGGTGAGCCTGATTATATCGATGGTATTGTCGACGATAGTAATAACAGTATCCCCGTGCCTGGATTACAGTCTGAAGGCGGTGAGGATGAAGATCCTGAAGCCGATGCGCTCTACGACGAAGCCGTAGCTTTCGTCACTAAATCCCGCAAGGCGTCAATTTCCTCTGTGCAGCGTCAGCTGCGGATTGGTTACAATCGCGCGGCTCGAATTATTGACGCCATGGAGGCTGCTGGGGTGATATCTGCGGCGGGCCACAACGGCAATCGAGAGGTGCTGGCACCGCCGCCAGCCTGATAGGAGTTTGGCCCTTGGAGCAGTGGCGGGTTAAGCCACTGTTCACTTAGTCGGGGTTAATCTTTAAGGAAATCAATACGTTGGGACTCCACTATGAAAAGAATTCTGCAGGGTCTGCTGCTTTCAATCAGTGTTACCGCCAGCGCGGCCTGGGCTGATGCCACAGATGACCTGAGCGATTTACTCAAGCCGTTGGAAGCGATTTCGGGTAATTTCAAACAGACATTGATCGACGAGCGCGGTGAGGTCACACAGAAGAGCAATGGTAGCTTTTCTGTGCAGCGCCCGGGCAAATTGCGCTGGAAAACCGGTGAGCCTTACCCCCAGTTACTGGTGACAAACAACAAGACGCTCTGGCTGTACGATCCGGACCTGGAGCAGGTGACAGTTCGCCCGGTGGATGCCCGTATTAAGGATACCCCAGCCCTATTACTGGGGGGCAAAGTAGAGGAAATTCGAGGCTCGTTTAATGTGAGCCAGAAAGAAGGGGTTTATCACCTGACCCCCAAGAACCCCTCGGCCCCTTTTAAAGCCATGGAAATTCGATTTGCCAAAAATGGCTTGCCGTCGGCAATGACCGTGCGCGATGGTATGGGACAAACCACTGAAATTCAGTTCAGTGGTATGGAGGCGAACCCAAAACTATCCGCTTCTATATTTGATTTTAAGCCCCCGGCCGGTACTGACATTATTAAAGATGAGTGATCTGTTCGATACTCCCAAAACCCACCAACCCCTCGCGGCCCGTATGCGGCCGAATTCCCTGGCCCACTATGTGGGCCAGTCGCATTTATTGGGGGAGGGCAAACCTCTGCGGGAGGCCGTAGAGCGCGGCCAACTGCACTCAATGATTTTGTGGGGGCCACCCGGTGTTGGCAAAACCACTTTTGCGCGGTTGCTAGCTGAAGAGTGCGATGCTCGATTTGCCACTCTGTCTGCGGTACTCGCCGGAGTGAAAGATATTCGCCAGGCGGTGGCCGAAGCTGAACAGCACCGGATACAGTCGGGCCGACACACTATTTTATTTGTCGATGAAGTGCATCGATTTAATAAGGCTCAGCAGGATGCCTTCCTTCCCTACGTGGAGGAGGGCACTGTGACTTTTGTCGGGGCGACTACGGAGAACCCGGCTTTTGAGTTGAACAATGCGCTTCTATCCCGGTGCCGGGTCTATCTTTTGCGCAGTATTCCCGAAGAGGAATTGTTGGGGTTGCTGCGCTACGCCCTGCAAACTGACCAGCAGTTGCGCGAGCGGAGCGTCAACATTCCCGAAGAAGTGTTGGGCAAGATTGCCCGGGCTGCCGATGGGGATGCCCGCAGTGCTTTGAACTTGCTGGAAGTGGCATGCGATCTGGCCAAAGAGGAGGCCGGGCGACTGATTGTCGATGAAGACGTGCTCGCCGAGGTGCTCAGTGCCGATGTTCGCCGTTTTGATAAAGGCGGCGATTATTTTTACGATCAGATTTCCGCCATGCATAAATCAGTGCGGGGGTCTGACCCGGATGCGGCGCTCTACTGGTTTGTGCGGATGCTGGATGGAGGCTGCGACCCGCTATATATCGCTCGCCGTGTCGTGCGTATGGCTAGTGAAGATATCGGCAATGCGGACCCGAGGGCTTTGCAGTTGTCGCTGAATGCCTGGGATGTGCAGGAACGACTGGGGAGCCCCGAGGGCGAGCTGGCAATTGCCCAAGCCATTACTTACCTGGCGGTTGCGGCAAAAAGCAATGCGGTTTACTCCGCTTACAATCGTGCCGTGGCGGATGTTCGTCGCGAGCCCAGTTACGAAGTGCCAGTGCATTTGCGCAATGCCCCTACCAAACTGGTAAAAAGCCTGTCCCACGGTGCGGAGTATCGCTACGCCCACGACGAACCCGATGCTTTTGCTGCGGGAGAGAATTACTTCCCCGAAGAGATTGCTGAGCGCGAGTACTACCAGCCGGTTCCCCGAGGGTTGGAGTTAAAAATTTCAGAAAAATTGCAGACTCTGCGCCGACTAAATCGCGAGAGTGACAAGCAGCGTTACAGAAACTCTAAATAGATAGAAAGGAAGCAGCTAAATGCAGTGGCTGGCAGTCGCCTTGGGCGGCGCACTTGGGGCAGTTCTTCGCCACCTGGTGAGTATCTGGAGCTTTCCGGTATTTGAGGGTCGGTTTCCGCTAGGAACCATCATTGTCAATTTAACAGGCTCTTTTTTGATCGGTATTGTTTATGTACTGATCGCTCACCGCGCCATGTTGGGGGAGGAATGGCGTCTACTGTTGATGACCGGCATGTTTGGCGCACTGACAACCTTTTCCACTTTCTCCCTCGAAAGCCTGATACTGTGGCACAATGGCCAGCCGCTGGTGGCCCTTGGCTATATTGTCGGCAGCCTTGTTGGTTGTTTGTTGGCCACCGCTGCTGCTGTCGCTTTGGCGACACGGTATTTTTAATTTAACTTCTCTGTTGTAGGAGCCTGATAACAGGCGAACTGGAAACGATGCTCGATCCCAAACTGATTCGCACGGATATGGACCAGGTGGCCGCTGCCCTGAAAAAGCGCGGTGTAGAACTGGATACTGCCAAACTTGAAGCCCTTGAAGAACGCCGCAAAGAATTGCAGGTGCGCACCGAGAGTTTGCAAAACGAGCGCAATAGCAAGTCGAAAAATATCGGCCGTGCCAAGGCGAATGGTGAAGATATTGCCCCGCTTTTGAAAGAAGTGGAGTCCCTCGGTGGTGAGTTGCAAGATGCCAAACATGCACTGACAGAATTGCAGGGAGAGCTGGATGCAATCTTGTCTGCGATTCCCAACTTGCCGGATGCCTCAGTGCCTGAAGGCGAGAGTGAAGACGATAATGTAGAAGTTCGCCGCTGGGGCCAGCCGCGTACTTTTGACTTTGAAGTTAAAGACCACGTAGACCTGGGCACACACCTTGGTGGCCTTGACTTCGAGATGGCAGTGAAGCTCACCGGCTCCCGCTTTGCGGTAATGAGTGGTGATGTTGCGCGTCTGCATCGCGCGTTGGCACAGTTTATGCTGGATACTCACACCGAAGAGCATGGTTACCAGGAAACCAATGTGCCGGTTGTTGTGAATGCTGATTCCCTGTACGGCACTTCCCAGCTGCCTAAATTTGAGGAAGACCTGTTTAAGCTCGAGGATGATCGTGGTTTTTACCTGATCCCGACTGCGGAAGTGCCCCTCACCAATATGTATCGCGATCATATTGTTGAAGACAGTGCTAGCCTGCCGCATAAATTGGTTGCTCACACTACCTGCTTCCGCTCTGAAGCTGGCTCTCACGGCCGCGACACTCGTGGCATGATTCGCCAGCACCAGTTTGAAAAGGTAGAACTGGTTTGGGTGGCGCGCCCGGATCAGTCTGAAGAGGCACTGGAAACCCTGACGCAAAATGCGGAGACCATTTTGCAGAAGCTGAACCTGCCATACCGCACAGTGATTCTCTGCGGTGGCGATATCGGTTTCTCTGCTCGAAAGACATACGATATTGAAGTTTGGATTCCGTCCCAGGATAAGTACCGCGAGATATCCTCTTGCTCCCTGGTAGGTGACTTCCAGGCGCGCCGAATGAAGGCGCGCTGGCGCAACCCGGAAACCAATAAGCCCGAATTGGTGCATACGCTGAATGGCTCCGGCCTTGCCGTGGGTCGTACCCTTATCGCTGTTCTGGAAAATTACCAGCGCGAGGATGGCAGTATAGAGGTGCCGGAAGTATTGCGGCCCTATATGCGAGGCCAGGAAGTGATCTCAGCTTCCTGAGCGTAGCACTCCAAAAGGGCGAGCGTAGAGTTCGCCCTTTTTTGTTTGTAGTCATGAGTTTCACTTTGCCCGCTATTTGATGGAATAAGAAGTTGCGTTATTTACCCCTCGCATTTGATGTCAAAGATCATCCCTGTTTGATTGTTGGAGGCGGCTCCATTGCCACCCGTAAAGCTCGTTTATTGCACAAAGCGGGTGCACAGATATTGGTGGTATCCCCGGAAATTACCGATGAGCTTCAGCAAATGGTGACTGATTCTGGTGGGGAATGGTTTCAATCAGTTTATTCGAGCGAGTATTTACAGAAAGCGGGGCTGGTCGTTGCTGCATCTGATAGTGAGTCCGTGAATGCACAGGTTTCAGCCGATGCCCAGGCTCAGCGCTTACCTGTCAATGCAGTGGACGCGCCAGAGTTGTGCACGTTTACTTTCCCGGCCATTGTGGAGCGGGGAGATCTATCGATCGGTATCAGTAGTGGCGGCGCGGCTCCAGTACTGGCGCGCAGAATCAGGGCTCAGCTCGAAGCTCTGCTGTCGCCGGGTCTGGGACCGCTGGTGACTTTGGCGGCGCGAATGCGCGATAGGGTTAAGGCAGCGTTGCCAGAGTCTCGCCGCAAGAATTTTTGGGAGTGGGTTTTTGCCGGCCCCGTTGCCAATCGCATGGAGGCGGGGCAACCAGCAGATGCAGAGCAGGCGCTGGTGGATGCGCTACAAGACTGGCAGGGGAGCCCCAATCCGGTGGGTGAGGTTTACCTGGTGGGTGGAGGTCCGGGAGATCCAGACCTGCTGACTTTTCGCGCACTGCGCTTGATGCAGCAGGCAGATGTGGTGCTCTACGATCGGTTGGTTTCACCGGAAGTGATGGAGTTGGTGCGTCGGGATGCAGAGCGGATCTATGTGGGTAAGCGCAAGGCTTTCCACGCGGTGCCACAAGACGATATCAATCAGCTGTTGGTAGATCTGGCCAGCCAAGGCAGAAAAGTTTTGCGGCTTAAGGGAGGCGATCCCTTTATTTTTGGTCGAGGCGGTGAGGAAATAGACAAGTTGTCAGAGGCGGGGATTCCCTTTCAGGTGGTGCCGGGAATAACAGCGGCCTCTGGTTGTGCCAGTTACGCTGGTATCCCACTGACTCACCGGGATCACGCTCAATCTGTGCGCTTTATTACCGGGCACCTGAAAGAGGGTGAGTTGGACCTCCCTTGGCAAGAACTTGCGGGCCCAGCACAAACCCTGGTTTTCTATATGGGGCTTACGGGGTTACAAACTATTTGTGCTGAATTGATTAAACACGGGCTCGATGCGAATACGCCGGCGGCCTTGGTTGAAAAGGGCACTACGCGAGACCAGCGAGTAGTTGTCGGTGACTTGAGCAGCTTGCCGGCCCTTGCTGAAAACAGTGAAGTTCGAGCGCCAACACTCACCATCATTGGTGGGGTAGTGAGCTTGCATGAAAAGCTTCAGTGGTATCAGCCAAATCGAGAAGATTAAGGCAGGGACCCAATGACGCCGAGAGTACCTATACTGAAAAGGTACTCTCAGAGTGGTGTTCAATATGCTGCTTGCATTTATTCGCTTTTATTGCACCAATGCTGTGCGCTTTTTTCTCCCACCGGTCCGTGAAATAGCAATTCCTGCACAGCTAGACAGTCACACCCGGCGCTACACCTACCACTACCAGCAAAAGAAGAGTTGGGTGAGAAACCTCTGGATTATATCGGCGGCACTGATGTTGTGCTTTCCAGTGCTGCCTTTCGTTGTGAGTCTTGCCTTCTTCACCACGTTTCTGTCTTTTGCAATTCTCGATGAGACTGCCTGACTTTAGCGTCCCTGCGGTACCTCTAATTTAACGTGAGTCGGTAGCGAGGCTCGCGTTCAATAAATGATGAAGTGTTTCCCTTTACCCAATCCTGATGGCCGTTGCCGAAAAATGGTGAGAGTGGATGAGCACTCTGACCTGTGGCCATATGGAAAATACCGTCTGCATCCCGGCCCGGTGAAACCACTAAGCGCTGGGATGCGCCATGAGAGGGAGACTGGAAGCGGGGCATATGGGTATCTCCAGCGAGAGGCTCCGCAGGCATTGCCAGGAACCAATTCAGCGGTGGTATTGCTTTGCCCAGTGGATGCTGGATCTTTGCCGTATTTTCAGCACCCCAGGATTGACGCTTAAGGGGCTGATTGCTGCGATTCATTTTTTCCAGTACTTGATCCAGAGCGGCGAGCTTTATCGCGTTCCAGGATTCAAAATCCGGGTTGAGAAGCTGTTTTGGCTCTTGCTGAGCCATTTCCCAAAGTGGGTATTCAAATTGGCGCTTGAGTTGGCCGAAAGAAAACTTGGGCTGATAGCGGCGCATGTAAGTCAAAATGGGCGCTGTCGTAAGCTCCATCAACTTCAGGCGATAGTTGCGAACGATGCGATAGCCTACGGAGTCGATGGCGGCTCGGCCTCCCCAATTTTGAATCTGTATATATACCTCGCGGTAGTCTTGCTGATCTTCAAGTAAGGTGAGGAGGTGTTGCTGCCACCGCTCGAGAAAAACTGCCTGATCGTCGAGCTGGATATTTAAAAGGTCCTGCTCATTGAATTTTTCTTGAGCGAAAAGCCGTTCGCGAATTTGTTGCTGACGTGCGCCGAGCGCATAGCCGTGGTTGCCCATGAGTTTGAGATAGTCCCCATCAACGATTCGAGCGTTGGCACTCCAGATTCGGCTTGACTCTGGGTTATACAGGCGGGGGTGCTCCTGGGGGCTTAAATAACCGTCCCAATAGGCACTACCATCTGCCCAGCTGACTGATCGACTGCCATCAAACCCGACTCGCTTGGGAATAGCGCCAGCCACAGTCCAACCAATATTGCCGTTACTATCGCCAACCACTAGGTTCTGGTGGGGGATGCCTATGGTGGGGCCAAGCTCCAGAGCTTCTTCGGCGGTACGAACAACTTCCATATCAATCAAGTTCATATTGCCGCCCAGAGTGTCGTGAGCAACCCAGCGGAATGCGAGAGGAACGCCATCGTGGTTTGTACCGATAACGGGACCCCAGATAGTTGTGCGAACTTCTATGGTTTTTGGGTCGCTGCCTTTGACGGCGATAGATTCTGTTTCATAGGCAAAATTCCTCCAGCCTTCAGGCGTTTTATATTGATTGCCGTCTTCGCTGAGTTCCAGTGGAATCAGGTCACTCCAGTCGCCCCCGGTGTTGGTAAATCCCCAGGCAACTAATTCGTTGCTTCCGGCAACCATAATTGGGCCGCCTGGAAGGGTTACGCCACGGACAAATCGGTTGGTGCCAGGTATGCTCCAGCCTGCTCGGAACCAGATATTGGGAACACTCAGCCCGAGGTGCATATCGTTGGCAAGAATGGCTCCACCGTGCGCTGTCAAATTACCGCCGACCACCCAGTTATTACTGCCGTAAATTTTGTCATCACTCTCCATCGCCTGATAAACGATAGTGTCCTGTTCATCTAAAAGCGCAGAAATCGGCGTTTCTGGGAGGCTGACTTTTTCTCGTGCTTCGCCAAATAGTGGTGCGTCCCATCGCCCGCCTTGGGGAAAATAGAAAGCGTAGAGATCTGCTGGAAGCAATTCGGCTAAAGCGGTGTCGCGAAGTTCATAACTACCGCGTTCACTTTGTAGCGTCAGGTACATGCTGTAGATCGTTAACAGGCTGTCGGCAGAATTCCAGGGGCGCGGTTCCTGACCCAATAACAAATACTCCCAGGGTTTTGCGGGAAGCTGGTTGAGGCCAAAATTAATACCGTTGATATATTGATCCAGAAGGGCTTTTTGTTCCGTCGGCATCGCAGCAATGTTTCGCTCTGCTCGCTGGCGAAATTGATGTAAACGTACCTTTTGATCGTGTTTTATAGTGGATGCGCCCAGTAATTCTGATAATTCCCCAGCAGAACTTCTCCGCAACAGATCCATTTGGAAAAAACGTTCCTGCGCGTGTAAAAAGCCCAATGCGAAGGCCGAACTGTTTCGGTTTTCAGAATGAATTAATGGCACTCCCTGTGAATCGCGCTCGATAACAACCGGGTCTTTTAATTCACCCGTGGTAATGGTTCCATCGAGAGAAGGCAAGCTCTGTCGGAGCCAGATCCAGGAGCCAATTAAAAATATAATTATCAAACCCAATAGGCTGAAAATTATTGCTGGCATATACCGCTTGAGAAATGGAAATGTTGTCATTGTGGTGGCCGCAAAATCTCTGAGTTAATGTCGGTAGCACTTTTTTGTGCAATTTTAATTTCACTCGCAAAGTTACTAAGCGATACAAAGAGTAACTTTTAGTGACAAAACCCAAGCTTTAAATTATAGGATTTTCCTGTCATTCACTGCTATTTCTCGAAGAACTGACTGGTCACAAGAAAAAAGTCATCGCAGGGTTTTCAATATGAAAACGCAACCGTAAGATGGCGTGCAATAACAAAAACAACAAGAAATCGAAAACATCAGGCTGTATAACAATAAACGCGAGGACGCGATGATGCACGATGTTGGTAGAGATGTAACAAACCGTAGATTCAATCTTTCCATTCTTTCTGGAACCATTGCTTTCCTCACCGCTGTCGGCTCTCACGTTCACGCTGCGGAAATTGAGGAGGTTGTCGTTACTGCGCAGAAGCGAGCGGAAAACCTACAGGACGTACCTATCGCGATTTCCGCCTTCACCGGGGAAAATATAAAAGAAGCCGGTGTCAAAAATTTGACTGACTTGGGGAAATATACGCCGGGCGTGGAAATGCACAATGATACCGCCCTGCAACCAACGTACAGTATTCGCGGCGTGCAAACTAATGACTGGACCATAGGCTCTGATCCAGCAGTGGCGGTCTATGTGGATGGGGTTTATACCGGCCGCAGTGCAGGTGCCGAGATACCGCTGACCGATATTGAGAGGGTTGAAGTCCTCAAGGGGCCTCAGGGCACACTATTCGGGCGCAATGCCACCGGTGGTGCGATCCACATTATTACCACCAAACCGCAGGCGGATGATTCTACAGAATTAAATCTAACTGCCGGTAATTATGGGCGCCAGTCGTCGGATCTTTTGGTTAATCGCCAGATTAGTGACAACCTGTATGGTCGTTTTTCGGCGTCGACAAATCGTCGCGATCCATTTGCCGATAATTTAGCAAATGGGTTCTCTGTAGGGGATCAGGATACTCAGACCTACCGCGCCTCTGTGTTGTGGGAGCCGGCGACGGATACCGAGGTGCTGTGGCGCGCCAATTACGGGATTATGGATCAAGGCAGCGCTTTGCGAACAACCATAGTGCCCAGCCTTAAAGATGAAACGGATGTTTTTGGCGACTATGCCCTGGATACCCCGACCATTGAGGATCGTGATTCCTTTGGCACATCACTGACAATTACCAAAGATTTCGATAATTTCACTTTTACTTCGATTACTGCCTACAGCGAATTCGATGCCCACCTGCAGCAGGATGAGGATGGTACCGCCAACCCGGACTATATGTTTGGGTCCGCTAATACTGATGATCAAAGCCAATTTTCTCAAGAATTCCGTCTCAATGGTGCTACAGATACCATCAAATGGACTCTGGGAGCTTCTTACTCCGAAGAAGAGGTGGATCACACCACTTATGCCAATTTCACTACCGGATCGGTAGAATCCTTCGCCGTTTATGAAGGGGTAAAGGCTGCCTATCCGGACCTGACCCAAACCGAGCAAGAGGACTTAGCGGTTATCACCCGTGCGCAGCTGCAGCAGGCGGGGTTGGAGGGAATTGCCAGCGCTTCCTTTGTCTATGACCTGATGCTGCAAACAGGCCAGGTGGATGCGTTACTCGCTCAGTTAGGCGCTGCTGGTATAACTGGCGATATGCTCTATGCGGAAGATGTAGTCGGACAGATGATGGCGGGCTTCAATCCCTGGATAGCCTCGGATGCACATTGGGGGGAGAGTGTCCGCAACACAGGTGATTACCGTTCCAGTGCTATTTACGGTGATATGACCTGGAGCCTTACCGATAAGATGGACCTGACTATCGGTGCTCGTTATACCTACGATCAAAAAGATTTCACCATCCAGACGGCTTATGGCAACAGTATTCCTCTGTCACTGTCCGGCGGAGATGTGCGCTTGGTTGACGGAGATGGCAACGTAATCGGCACTGTAACCCTGCCTGAGGTCGATTTGGGGTCCCAGTTGTTTGGCATTGTGTTTTTCAACAATGGCCAGCCGGTTTTGGACTCTAAGTTGAGCGATAGCTGGAGCGACCTTTCCGGTCGTATAGTGCTGGATTACCGCTGGAATGACGATGTGATGACCTATGTCTCCCTGGCGGATGGTTTTAAAGCTGGTGGATTCAATAGTCTTAATTTTGGTCCCGGGGTTGAGTCGTCTTTTGATCAGGAAGATGTCGTTAACCTGGAGGTTGGTCTTAAGAGCAGCCTGTTCGACAACCGAGTACGCTTGAATACCTCTATTTACACCTACGAATACAACAATTTGCAGGAGCTGGATCTGGTGGGTACTCCTATTCCTAGTTATAACTTGCGGAATTCGGATGCAGAGGGTACTGGGGCGGAGATCGAAGTGCAGTGGGCAGTAACAGAGAGCTTGTTTATTGCCGGTAATTACTCCTACCTGGATACAGAGTTTACTGACTACCAGATCATCGAAGCCATTGGTGAGACTGAAGAGGACTCGAAAGTAGGCCAGTCTCGGGTATCAACGCCAGAGAATAAATTCAACCTAATGGCTGAATACACAGTGGACCTTGCATCTGGCGGGGAGTTTATTTTCCGTGGCGATTATAACTGGACAGATGAGCGAATTGGTTCGATTACTGATCGGACACGTATCGTGGAAGACTATCAGTTGTTCAACCTGCGGGCGGCCTGGAACAGCCCTTCAGATAGTTATTCTTTAGCGCTATGGATACAAAATTTGACGGATGAAGAAATTGCTGGCGGTTATGGTGGTACCGGTGCAGCCATTGGTGCCAGTCCCGCTTGGCGCTTTATGCCGAGAATGTACGGTGCGGATTTAACTGTCCGATTTTAATTAACCCATGGGTTAATACGGCACAGGGATGTGCTGTTGTCGACCTTGGGAGGGCATTTAAAGGCCACAGGGGCATTGTGGGATTATTTAGAGCCCCTTATTCCGGCAGTAGCCTATAAAAAACGTTTAGATTGTGAAAATTGCGTCTAAATTTTGAAAGAAATATTACATAAAACAATTTTTGCTCTATTTTATTAAGTTATTCCTGTCAGCATGACGAGAGAGTGGGCCGGTTTATCCGGCCCTTTTTTTTATTGACCCTTCAAGAGAAAAATAAACTGGCGCATATACCCTTCTGTTGAATAGCTAGCCTCTAGGTTTACACCTAAAACTGCGTATGATGATTTCAATAGAGAAGAAATGTGTCGCAGTTGATTACTAATATGGCAATACACGTCGGTGAAGTAACTTTAGAGGAAGTACAACATCAACTTCTCAGTGATTACCAGAAAGTTCGTGCAGAGACAGAGAACCTCGCGTTGCCGTTATCCCCGGAGGATATGCAGCTACAGTCTATGCCGGATGCCAGTCCTACCAAATGGCATTTAGCACATACGAGCTGGTTCTTTGAGACCTTTATCCTTGCCAACCGGTTGCGGGGATATCAAACATTTAACCCACACTTCAACCACCTGTTCAACTCTTACTACAACAGTTTGGGTACCCCCTTTGCACGCCCTAACAGGGGGCTAATTTCGCGTCCGGATAGTGCCCAGGTTTATGAATATCGAAAGTTTATCGATGACTCCATGCACCGGATGCTCAGTGAGTACCCGATTCCTGAAAATTTGGCCGCGTTGGTCCAGCTGGGGTTGAATCATGAGCAGCAGCACCAGGAATTGATATTGACCGATATCAAGCATGCGCTGTCAACTAACCCCATGGCACCGGCATACAGGGTTATGTTTCCTGAAGATGAAGACGGGGCGCTGGAACCACTGCGATGGTTGAGCATACCCAAGGACTTCTATGGGATAGGGAGTGATGGGGATGCTTTCTGCTTTGATAATGAAGGCCCTGAGCATCAGCAGTTTATCGATGACTTTGTGATTGCCTCCCGATTGGTTACCAATGGCGAGTATCTTGAATTTATAGAGGATGGTGGCTATGAACAGCATCGGCTGTGGCTTTCGGATGGTTGGCTGCATTTGCAGAAAAATCAGCAAAAGCACCCATCCTATTGGCGGCTGAACAGTGATGGTTGGCATCAGTACTCCCTCTATGGGTTGCTACCCTTAAATCCAGCTGAGCCTGTCTGCCATCTTTCTTTCTATGAGGCAGATGCTTTCGCAACCTGGGCTGGAAAACGATTGCCTACTGAATTTGAATGGGAGGCAGCTGCTTGCCATTTACGCCAGCCGAATCAGATGGCATCAGCTAATTTCCTGGAAAAACGTCACTTTAGGCCATTGCAGGCGCAGCGGGGGCAAACGCAGTTCTTAGGGGATTTGTGGGAGTGGACTTCCAGCGCTTACTTACCTTATCGGGGCTTCAGAGCCCGGGAGGATGCAGTAGGGGAGTACAACGGAAAGTTTATGTGTAACCAAAAGGTTCTTCGCGGTGGATCTTTTGCAACCCCGGCTGACCATATCCGGATCAGTTACCGCAACTTCTTTTATCCACACCAGTCGTGGCAATTTACCGGTATCCGTTTGGCAGGAGACTAAATGTGAAAGCAGCCGTATCATCGATGCAGGAAAGTTCACAACAAGACCATGAATTTCTCAATGATGTGTTACGGGGGTTGGCCGGAGATCAGAAAACACTACCGTGTAAATACCTATACGACGAACTTGGCTCTCAGTTATTCGAGAAAATATGTGATGTAGACGATTATTATTTAACCCGTACTGAGGCGAAGATATTCAGTCAGTATCTACCGGATATTGCTGAGGAAATTGGCCCAGGGGCACTACTGGTGGAGCCCGGTGCAGGCAACTGCGAAAAAGTAGAGGGCCTACTGCATCTATTAAAAAGCCCTAGCGGATACTATCCCATCGATATTTCCCCGGAGATTCTCTATCTGGCGGGGCAACGAATTAAAAAAGGCTTACCTCATATTTCTATCTGGCCGGAAGTGGGTGACTTTACTCAAGCCGAAGTATGGGACAATCTGTCGAATATTGAGTCAAAAAAACGTGTGGTGTTTTTTCCTGGTTCGACAATTGGAAACTTTGAGCCGGATAGGGCGGAGCAATTGCTGGAGACGTTTGCGGCAAATTTGAGAGCGGGAGACGGCCTGCTTATCGGAACTGATTTAGTTAAAGATTCAGTTGTGCTGGAGAGGGCGTATCACGATAGTGAGCATATTACGGAGCAGTTTAACAAGAACCTCCTGCAACGAATTAACAGTGAGTTGGGAGGCAACTTTGATTTGTCATCTTTCTCTCATCGCGCCTTCTATCAGCCATTGCGACAACGCGTAGAAATGCATTTAGTTAGCCTCCGGGATCAAAGCGTCGCAATCGCTGGGGAACAAATCGTCTTTTCGGAAGGGGAGACTATTCATACCGAGAATAGCCATAAATATAAAGTGAGTAGTTTTAATACCCTGTTGATGAAAGGCGGCTTTAAACCTGTTCGCCACTGGACTGATTCCTCTGAATCTTATGCTATTCACTATGCCCAGGCTATCTAGGGAGGTTTTAGGTCTCCTTTTCTCACTGGTGATATTGGCCGCACCAGCAAGTTTTGCTGGTGCGGAGGAAAAAAAACAGTGGGATGCCGATAGTTTTATTGTGTATAAACATCCGCTTTGCTTCTGTTGTAACAAATGGGTGGATTATCTACGGGGTAACGACATTGCCGTATCTACCAGTTCTGAGCTGAATATGGCCAAAATTCGGCAGCAATGGGGTGTTCCTCGGGGGATGGAGGGTTGCCATACGGCGGTGTGGCACAACAAATATGTTTTTGAAGGCCATGTTCCCGTCAAACATATCCTGCAATTTATTTCCTCTCCTCCAGAGGATGGAATCGGTCTATTAGTACCCGGGATGCCCGTTGGTAGCCCAGGAATGGAAGTGGATGGAAAGTTTGAACCTTACAATATTTATCTGCTGCTGGAAGGGGGAGACTATCGCCCCTTTGTCCGAGTCGAGAAGCCCCAGAGTTAGCTCTTGTTTTTAGGTCTGTAGCGAGCTGTACCAAATAATATAGAGATAACTCGCTGCCACACTGATAACACTTACCGGCAACATCAATAAAAAGAACTGCCAGAAGTTAAATGGTTGCACACCAAATTTTTCCGCCTGCTGCAGCACTATTACATTGCTGGCTGCGCTGATTATAAATAGGTTACCAGCAACTGTAGATATGGCTGATAGCATCATAAGTGTTTGAGTGTCGTGTTCATGTAGCAGATTCAGGTAGATTTCCACTACGGGAACATTGGAAAACAGTTGGCTGGCAAAAAAACTGACAAAAGTTACGGTTTCAGGTTCAGCCAGATTAATCCCGCTCTTGTGCAGAAAAAACTGTAGTGATCCGGACTTGAGTAGTGAGCCGGTCACAATAAACATAGAAATAAAGAAAAAGAGGGTGGGCCAGTCTACTTCTCTCAGTATTCTTCTTCTTTCATGACTCGCCAGATAAATGGGTGAGCAGGCGACCAAGCCTATTTGACCCAAGGTTGGGTGGTAAATACCTTCTACGTTATGAAGTACACTGCCTAATGCTATTAGAATTACCAGAAGGGCTGCCGACAATAGAGGTGGCCATTTTTGTGCTATCTCATTGTCCTCTCGATGCTGAATGCCTACATTGTGACTGGGTTCGTCAACTTTAAGAAACCTTTTTAACCAAAGAATCGACAGCAGCATGGTGATTGCTGCCGGGATAAAGATCCACTCGGCAAATACCAGAAACATATTGTCAAACTGCCCTGCGTTGGCAATCAAGATATTTTGTGGGTTGCCGACTGGGGAGATCATGCTGCCGATCGTAACGGTGGCACAAAGTAAAATAAGTAGGGGTACAACACCCCAGTTCATATCCCTAGTCATCAATAGAGCGATGGGTACACCAATCACTGCTGCAGCATCATTGGTGAGAAGGGCGGCGCAGACGGCCATGATCAGGACATAGCTTGCCAGTATGGTATTGGGGTTTTTACGGGAGAGTATTCGCCTGCTGATTTGTGCTGAAATCCCTGTGTCGTACAGAGCGGATGCAATCGAAAATACAGAGAATAAGTAGAGGATTAAGTCCCAATCCACTGCAAAGAATGCATCTTTAAGTGTGATTTGCCTCAAGGCCAAAAGTGCTACTGCGCCAAGGGTCATGATGTGCCAGATACGAACGGCAGACGGTAGCCATTGGCGCACGGCTATTAGGATAAAGATGATTGCCGAGACGGTTAAGCTGATAGACATCTATCGTTATCCGAGTGTCGCTAGTCCCAACTGCTACTCTGGTTTTCAGCATTGCTATTTTTCTGAGGCTCTATCCAGTGCAGCAGAGTGCCAACAAGGCCATTCATAAGAGTTTAAACAAACCTCTTCTCTTTACGAATTTCTTTGCTGGAGATGTGGTTGCGGGTTTGGGACCATACTTGGCTATTTACCTGCTCTCAGCCATGCACTGGAAGCCGGGAGATATTGGGGTTGTCCTGGCAATTGGCGGGGTAACCACTGTACTGCTGCAGACACCTGCTGGCGCATTTATCGATAGTACTCGCTTTAAGAGAGGGCTTATTGCCACTTGCGGGATCATTATCGGTATTGTTTCTATCACTATTGTGGAATTTACCAGCCACAAGCCATTGATTTATCTCTCCCAAGTTTTGATGGGAGGCGCAATTGCCTTCGTGGCTCCTTCTATTGCGGCAATCACACTCGGGGTTACCAGCGATAAAAACTTTACCTATCAAACCAGTGCCAACCAGGCCTCCAATCATGCGGGCAATGTCTTTGCTGCTGGACTTGCAGCGATTCTTGCCCTGACTATTTCCGGGCAGGGGGTGTTCTGGTTGATGGCGGTTATGGGTGCCCTTATGGCGATCTCGGTAGCCTTTATTCCGGGAAAATCTATCGATCATATCCGTGCTCGGGGCGGAGAGCACAAGGATGTAGAGGGCAAAGCGCAGCCGTCAGGCTTTAAGTCACTGCTGTCTGACCGGCGCCTGGTCGCTTTGGCTGTCAGCGTGTTTCTATTCCACTTTGGCAATGCCGCGATGTTGCCCTTGGTGAGTCAGAAACTGTCGATTAACTCGAATGCCGATATAGCTATTGCCTTTACATCAGCTTGTATCATCGCCGCCCAGTTTATGATGATGCTGATGTCCTTTCTGTGTGCGGCCAAAGCGGATACCTGGGGGCGCAAGCTAATCTTCCTTATCGGTTTTTTTATCAATCCGGTACGGGCGCTGTTGTTTATGTCTACGGACAATCCGTACTTCCTGGTAGCAATTCAATCCCTGGATGGCGTGGCTAATGGTATATTTGGCGTCATTATTATTTTAATGTGTGCCGACCTGACACGTGGTACGGGCCGCTTTAATGTTACCCAGGGCGCTATGGCCGCCTTGGTGGGAATTGGTTCGGCATGTAGTAATTTTTCTGCGGAATATATTGTTCAGTATTTTGGCTATGGCGTTGCTTTTCTTACTTTGGGAGCTATTGCTCTGATCGCCGGTACATTTTTTCTGATTTTTGTCCCAGAAACGAAAGGGGCAACAATCCCTAAACCATCAGCAGGAAACTGATAGCCCCGGTTGTTTCGACTATTGATAGAAATCTATGGTTAATTCTTTTTCTCCAGCCCCAGGCCTTGGCAATCGACATATTCAGACCGTATTCAGTCGTTTTCACCGCGCCACCCCCTGGATTGAGACAGATTGCCGCTGGTACGAAACGCCTGATGGCGATCGCCTTTCTTTGCATTTTCCCAGGCCGCTACGCAATGATCCCGATTATCCTCTGGTATTGATACTTCACGGTTTGGGAGGTTCGGTAGAGTCGCCCTATGTGCAGGGGCTGATGGAAACCCTTCTGGCATACCATTATCAGGTCGCTGTAATGCATTTTCGAGGTTGTGGTGGTGTGCCTAACAAGTTGCCGAGGGCCTATCACAGTGGTGACACTGAAGATCCTCGCTGGCTGGTTAGTGAACTTAAGAAACAGTTTCCATTAATGACGATTGCCGTGGTTGGCTTCTCATTGGGCGGAAATGTTGTTCTGAAAATGTTAGGTGAAGATGGTGGCCGCGGGCAGGTAGCCGCTGGGATTGCTGTTTCGGCGCCAATGGACCTCCATGCCTGTAGTCGCTACATCAACACTGGTATATCCCACCTTTATGAGCGCCACCTGATTAGCGGGCTTCGTTTGAGCCTGCTTCATAAGGCGAAAGACCCACAGTTGGCTGCGGCCTTACCCGATCTCAATTGCAGTGAGGACTTTGTCGATTTCAGGCATTTCGACAATGCTTTCACTGCGCCGTTACATGGTTTTCGTGATGTGGATGAGTATTACACCCAGGCATCCAGTAAGCCTTTACTCAAAGATATTCGCACGCCGACTTTGATTATCAACGCCGTTGATGATCCTTTTATTTGTCCATCAGCGATACCTGTAACCAGCGAAGTTAGTTCTGCTGTCGATTTGGCGGTGAGTGATCGAGGGGGGCATGTAGGGTTTATAGATGGGACGGTATGGAGCCCCAGTTATTGGCTGGAGAAAAAAATACCCTACTTTTTGGGGGCAGTCGTTGGGTTTCCAAAGGGAGCCCGTTAGGGGGCTCCCATTTCCAGGCTCAGGGTTAACAGCACTGGGTACTCGATTGATCCGCTTCGGGAGTGTCGCTGGCAAATGGCATTTCCTTGCCGCAGCCGGGAAACAGGCCAAAGTGCCGTGAAAAATCGCCAATAAACTCGAAGTGGGGTGCGAGACGGGTCTCTGCGAGCATTCTCCAAGTATTACCGCACACAGGGAATACTCGTCCGGTCTCAATAATGTGGTGTCCATCGAGAACGAATTGATCGGCAGAGCCCGGTAGTGTGCCTTTGTAAATCACTGCTTGGCCGTAATCCTCACAGTCTTTTTCCAGTTGCGCTAATTTGAACAATCGATAAGTGGCGGAAAAAAATCGAATTGATCCACAGCGCTGGGCCAGGGTTGGGTTGGTGATAAGTAATGGCCGACTCTCCACCAGGCGTGGATCGCGGAAGCCGCTGCCCTGAGCAATTTCCAGAAAGTCATTCCAGTAGAGTGCGCCCCCAAGACACTCGCCGAATAGTTCGGGGTCAGAGCTAATTGCGGGGGGAATGCGGCGGTCGGCATAGACATCGGAGAAGTAAAATTCTCCCCCTTGTTTCAGCAGCCGGAACAAGCCTTTGAGTACAGCATCTTTGTCTGTGGAAAGGTTAACCACACAATTGGAAATGATCACATCAAAGCTTTCAGGCTCTAATTCCAGTTCCTCCAGCTTTTCGATGTAGCCATGCAGGAAGCGGACATTGTCATAGCCAAACTTGTCGGCGTGATGGGCTTGGTGCTGCCTGGCCACAGCTAACTGCTCTTCCGTCATATCGACACCTACTACTTCACCTTTTGGGCCTACCAACTGGGAGAGCAAGTAAATATCCCGGCCTGAGCCACAGCCAAGATCCAGTACCCGGCAGCCTTCCAAAAGCGGAGGGCAGACAAGTCCGCAGCCGTAATAGCGGGATAGAATATCGGGATGAATATTGGACAGCAATGGTTTTAGCCACTCTGGCATATCGCTGGGATCACAACAGGCATTGGTCTTCAGGTCTGAAGAGTTCTTTAGTTGGCGTCCGTAGTAGTCCTGTACTAAATCGTGCATTGGCTCTTTACCTATTGCGGGGGTTAACCAAAAAGGTGCAGTTGCGCCGGTATTGGCGCTCTTTGTAATTTTGCTGAGGAAGTGTAACAAGTCTGCGGTTCCCTCGACTAAAAACCAGAGGAATCACGGAAGAGTTGAGGAGTTAGAGGTTCTTCTGGCCAAAGGTTTCCGCTTTCGAAACTGATGCAGAGCTCTATACTGGCATGATATTTCACTCATTCTGGCTCAAGAGGCGGGGTAAAGCAGAAAAGTCTCAATTGGCACAAAAATACCAGCATGATGCACTAGATATTTCAGAATCAGCAAAATTGCCTTTTGGCGCCAGTGGGAATTGGTTTGTAGAGAATCGCATTATTTTCGTTAATATCGACTCTCTCCGCTTCGATATTATGAGGGAACGTAATTGAGCGATCACCTAGCTCCCAGTGCTTCGACAGAGTCCGCCGAGGATTCCTTACAGAATTCGCAGTTCCTGGTGGATTTGCGCCAGCAGATGCTGCGTTTTGCCAGTTTGCAGTTGCAGGATACGCAGTTGGCTGAGGATGCTGTTCAGGAAGCATTGATGGGTGCCCTAAAGAACTCGCGTAGCTTTTCCGGTCGCTCGGCTTTGAAGACCTGGGTCTTCGCCATTCTCAAGAACAAGATTGCCGACATATTGCGACAGAGACAGCGCTTCGTAGATGCGGATCAATTGGTTCGTGGGGATAGGGAAGAATATGATCACGATGAGCTGTTTGATCAGACGGGGCACTGGCAGAAGGATGAAAAGCCCAAACGCTGGGCTGATCCTGAGTCGGCAATTCACGATAAGCATTTCTGGCGGATCTTTGAGGCCTGTCTCAGCCATCTTCCCTCGCGCCAAGCGCAGATCTTTATGATGAGGGAGTTTATTGAGCTGGAAAGCCATGAGATCTGTGCTGCCATGGAGATTACCGTTAGCAACTTAAATGTCACATTGCACAGGGCGCGCCTTCGCTTGCGCGAGTGTCTGGAAGATAACTGGTTTGGTGTGGAGAAGTGACAATGATGAAGACCTGCCGGGAAGCCACGAGGCTGATGTCTGAGTCCCAGGAGAGGGACCTGCTCATTTCCGAGAAGGCGAGCCTGAAGTTACATCTGGCGGTTTGCACACCTTGCCGCAATTTCGGCAAGCAGATGAAGACCCTCAGGCATATCACCAAATCCTATGCTCAGGGTGGCCCCGAGAAAGCTGACAACGAAAAATAGCATTTCGCACTTGGGGCCACTTATCCAATATTGGCGTTCCTAGCGGGGAGGGCGAACCGGGCGGTAGGCGATATGGCCGCCGACAAAGTGCGGTTCATACCAGTAGGACCCGCAGTGCTCATAGGTAACGTTACCAACAGTTACTGCAACACAGCTGCGAGGCAACGTATATAACCACCCGCCGACACCTACGGCTGCTGCCGTACCCCAAAATGCTGGTCCCGGGTAGGGCCAGTAGTGGGGGCGCCAAGGGGGCGGTGGGTAGGGTGGATGATGGGGGTGAAATGGGGGGTGATTGGGAAAGCGCCTTGCAAACTCCCCCGGGGCATAGCCACCGTGGAAGCCTCCACCCATCGGACGCATCCCATTAAAATGTCCCCCAATATTGAAATGAGCCCCACCACCACCAAACCGACCAAAGGCTTCGGCTGAGGGACTGGCCAATGCAGTCAGTAGTGCCCCCGTGACCAGGGCAGGTACAACCAGTTGTGCAAGGAAACCCGTCTTTTGACCGTTGCGATGCATCATGGTGTGGCCTCCTTATTGGGTTCCGCCTTCTTAAACTGGATCTGCTTGAGCTTGTCGGTGGAAGGGGTAAATTGCCCGGCGGCACCAGGTTTGGCTTCCATCCATTTCAAGGTGGCAATAAAGCGCGGCTTGGCGGGGTCGCGGGTATTCACTGTTGAAATACGCAGGGGCAGGGGCTTGTCACCAGCCTTGATCCAGATTTCCCAGTCCAGGTTTTCAGAGCGAAATGCCCAGTGCTCGGTTTTTTGGCCGTCAACCATAGGCCGGTTTACCAGAAAGCCTTCTTTGATACCGGACCAAACATTTTCCTTCCTTCCCCATTCGAGGAGGTCGGCAAAAGGAATCTCAATGCCGTAATCCTTGGCGGCTTTGGTCAAAACTTCCGCTGTAGGCTGGGGTGCTTCCATTTCTGCGAAGTAACCATCGCGGGGAGCAATCACGGTGAACTTGTCGCCATTGTGAATAAATTGACGGGTAATAGAATCTGTTTTCAGGTCTACACGCAGTTGCTTGGGTGGCATTGCCATATATTTGACGGTACCGCCAATCAGGAGCTTTTCCTGATTTTCCAGAACGACCTCAGTGAATATATCGGCGTTAAACATCATCATTTTGAGGCTGGCGAGGTAGTCACCCATTCGTTTCAAGGTTGCCATCGCCTTGGGGTCTAGGGGTTCGTTTGATTCCATGCCCCCCATTTGGCCTTGAGGAGGTTTGCCTTGCTGCATTTGCCCTGGTGGCTGGGGGGGATTGCTGTCATCGGTCGATTGAGAGGGGTGCCCTGGTGGCGGGGTTTGGCCTTGGGGGCCAGTGCTATCGGGTTGCGGGGGTGGTGTCGGGTTTTGAGCGACAATCGCAGGGGCTAATGCCACCGTCGCTGCAAGAATCAGCGCCCTAGCCAAGCCACCAAAGGGTTGAAAAGCAAGCATTTACCGGTACCTCCCAATACATAGCCATAGTTGTGGCATCTGAATCAGTGTAGAGGAGAACCTTCGCGCCTGCCGTTGCGTAAAAACGAGTATTGAAACGAGACTGGCTATTCAGAATTGCTGGTCAATAAGCTGTTGTTTTACAAAACTTTTGCCGTATTCAATTGAGGCTCTGGGTTATGTTTGCTAGAGTCGGTCTATTATTGATACTAGCCTGCTCCTATGAATGTGGTTCGTCTGTCATTTTTATTGATTGCGCTGCTGATTTTCCAGACAGCTGGCGCCTTCTATGACAGTCATGATGAGCTAGAAGATATCACCATCCACTTCTCTTCAAATCATATTGATCAACTCCAGGGGGTAGCTCCTACTGACGAGCCTGATGGGGGTTCCGTCACTTTCTCGCTGCCTTCCTCCGGTGAAGAGCAATCTACACCGACGTTGGATTTCTGTAATCACTGTTGCCATTGTCACGGAATTAATGCAACCGGGCTTTTGGGGCAGTCTTATCAACCTCTTCTTCGGGGTACTATCAGTTACAGTGACGCAGTCAGTGCAGCTGTGCCCTCAGGTTATTTTTCTCCACTTTTACGCCCACCTATAACCCAAGTCTGATTAGTTAAATACTGCGTGTGCCGCTATAGAAGTATGTAGCTTTTGCCCACGCATGCTGATCGAGTTGTGACTTGGGAGAATTCCATGGATTTTAATTACACGCTCTTTAGGGGCGTGGTGGGTCGTGCAGCCGCTAAATTCTTGCTGGCGACCACTTTGAGTTTATCTGCGCAAACTGTTTTTGCGCAGAAAGGGGAGCTATTAACACTGCCAGAGGCAATACAGAGAACGCTGGCACAAAACCCCCAAATTGCAGTTTTTCCTTTTCAGCAATGGGCTTTGGATGGTGCTGAGTTCACCGCAAAACAGCGTCCTGCTTGGGATTTTGGCTTTGAAGCTGAGTATGCAACCTACGACGATGGTTCATCAGGTAACGGCCCTCCCGGGCCTCCAGGCCTCCCGGGCCCTCCAAGTGATGACGACGATGATGAGTATACCGAGCTTGAACTGACCGCCTCACTGTCGTCAGTTATTGAGTTGGGTGGAAAACGCGAAGCGCGTATTGATGTAGTTAATGCCCAACGGGATCTCTTGATTGCTGATGAGCAGGCGACTGCGTTAGATGTCTTGGCCGAGGTGGTTCGAGCCTATGCCCAGGTACTTGCTGCCGCGGAGTTGCTTGCTCTTGAAGCAGAAAAAGTTTCACTGGCCAAAGAAACGCTGAAAGTGGTGACTACGAGGGTGAATGCCGCAGCTTCGCCAGTGGCTGAACGCATGCGGGCAGAATCCGCGTTGGCAAAAGCCATTTTGGCTGCTGAGGCGCAGGAGAGAATGCTGACCTACTACAAGTACGCATTGTCTGCACTTTGGGGGCAGCCGACACAAGACTTTACTGTTGATTCCAGTGTGCTGTTTCGTTTTGAGCCAGGTGCGAGTTTCGAGGTGTTGTACGAAAGAGCTCAGGAAAACCCTGCCATTGCTCGATTCGCTTCGGAAGAACGATTACGCACATCGCAACTGCACTTGGCGCAGGCGAAGTCGAAGCCGGATATCGGTTGGTATGCCGGTTACCGTATCGACCGCGAATATGATGAGAATGCGGTGGTGGCGGGCATTAACGTGCCTCTTTTCACCGGTCGACGCAACCGGGGCAGGGAAATCTCTGCGATGGCTGAGTTGGAGCAGGTTCAGCTAGAGAGAGAGGCGGCGCTACTAAAACTCTACCCCCAACTTTTCCTGGCGGTAACAAGCCGGGAACAAGCCTTGGCTACTGTCGATGAAATGGAAAACACCGTAATCCCTATGCTGCGCGAGGGGCTCTCCGAAGTGGGCCGGGCTTATCGCCGTGGTCGCTATTCCTATGTTGAATTAATTTCTGCCCGCGAGGAGTTGCTCGATGCTGAGCGTTCCCGAATTGTTGCGGCGCGATCTGTCCATTTATATGGCGCGGAAATTGAGAGATTAACTGCCCGACCTTTAGGGGCTGTAGCTGCTGATAACAGCAAATGAATTTGGATTTAGAAAATGAGCAGATCAAATAAAACATTAAAGTTTGCGATGTTGTTCTTCTCCCTTTTGGTATCAGCAATGGGGGCGATGAAGTTCAGTTATGCAAGTGGCTCCCATGGCGGAGGGCATCATGAAGAAGAGTCCAAAGGGCCCCATGGAGGGCGACTTCTGGAGCGCGGAGACCTAGTAGTTGAGCTGGCGTTAGTAGAGCAAAGTGGTAAGGCTGAGTTTCGCGCGTGGGTTCAGAAAAATGGAGAAGCACTGAATAATGCGGACTTGAGCCTGACTCTAGTTCGACTTGGGGGTGAGTCAGAACGAATAGCTCTTTCCCGTGATGACAGTATTGATTACTGGCGCAGCCACAGAAATTTGCCTGAGCCCCATTCATTCGATATTGAACTCTCCCTGACCTACAAGGGGGGTAGTGCTGAATGGAAGTTCGAATCCTATGAGGGCCGCGTAAAGATAGCCGAGGATATGGCAGCAAAAGCCGGCATTAAAACCGCGATTGCCGCACCGGGAGTTATTCAAGAGCGCGTCACTCTTTACGGCAAAACTGCTATCGATCATCGCAGCCTCAGCCATGTTCGCGCCCGCTATCCGGGCACAATTATGACGATTGAAAAAGCATTGGGTGATTCCATACAAAAGGGGGAAAAGCTGGCAACAATTGAGTCCAATGACAGCTTGCAAACTTATTCCTTGATAGCGCCTATCAGCGGCCAGATTATCGATAAGCAGGCCAGTCGAGGGGAGTTTAGCGGTGATCGGGTACTGTTTACGATTGCGAACTACAAGCAAATATGGGCAGAGCTTCAAGTATTCCCCACTCGCCGGGGACAAATTGCTCGCGGGCAAAAAGTTTCTATTACCGCCGATGGGCTCTCATTTGATTCGACAATTGTCAGCTTGGCACCGGGGGGCAATGGCACGCCTTTCGCAATAGCCCGCGCGATGATTGAGAATCCAGAGGACATTTGGACAACAGACCTGATGGTTCAGGCTGATGTGGTTACCCATGAGAGTCCTGCGCCTTTAGTGGTGGAAAATCAAGCGCTACAACCCTTCCGTAATTGGACCGTTGTGTTTGTAAAAGTAGGGGATGCTTATGAGATTCGCCCACTGGAACTTGGGCGGACTGATGGCAGGGTTACAGAAGTATTAAGTGGACTCAACCCTGGAGACCGCTACGTCACTGAAAACAGTTACTTAATCAAGGCGGATATAGAGAAATCCGGCGCTGCTCACCACCATTAATTGAGGCCAGAAGATGATTGAAAGCATCCTGCGCTTCTCCATTGAGCGGCGTTATTTCGTATTGTCCCTAATTTTTATTCTGGTGGGGCTCGGGGTTTGGAGTTACCAGAAACTACCTATTGATGCAGTCCCCGATATCACCAATGTTCAGGTGCAGATTAATACTGAAGCACCTGGTTACTCGCCTTTAGAAGCTGAACAGAGAATCACCTATCCGGTAGAAGCGGCACTTGCCGGACTTCCCAACTTGGAGTACACCCGTTCGATTTCGCGCTACGGGCTATCCCAAGTGACCGTGGTTTTCAAAGAGGGGACAGATCTTTATTTTGCGCGAAACTTGATAAACAGTCGTCTGGGTACCATCGAGAGCAATCTGCCCCCGGGGTTGGAGCCAGAAATGGGGCCCATTGCCACCGGGCTCGGTGAGATCTTTATGTATACCGTGGAGGCTCTGCCCGGAGCAACCCAGCCCAATGGCCAGCCCTACGACGCCACTGCACTGCGGGAGATTCAGGATTGGATTATTAAACCGCAATTGTCTCTCGTTCCGGGGGTTACGGAACTAAATACTATCGGTGGCTATAACAAGCAGTATCACGTAACACCGGACCCCCGCCAGATGCTTAACTTCGGCGTATCTATGGAGGATATTGCCGAGGCTTTGCGTCGCAACAACGAAAGTCGCGGTGCTGGCTATCTGGAAAATAATGGACGCCAACTGTTAGTGCGTTCACCGGGACAACTACAGAATATCGGAGAAATTGAAGACGTAGTAATTACCAGCCGATCCGGGGTGCCGGTTAAAATTTCTGATGTTGCTGAAGTGGCTATTGGTAAAGAGCTGCGTACCGGTGCTGCTACGCGAGATGGTGAAGAAACCGTTTTGGGCACCGCTATGATGCTGGTGGGGGAAAACTCCCGCGAGGTGGCGCGCAATGTGGCGGAAGCTTTGGAGCAAGTAAAATCCACTGTACCTGAAGGTGTAAAGGTGGAAGCGGTTTACGATCGCACGACGCTCGTGGACAAAGCCATCGCTACCGTGCAGAAAAACCTTATTGAAGGTGCGTTGCTGGTAGTCGTCGTGCTGTTCTTGCTGCTTGGAAATATTCGGGCTGCCTTTATTACGGCCGCTGTGATCCCGCTGTCCATGCTTGCCACTATATTTGGTATGGTGCAAACCGGTGTTTCTGCCAACCTGATGAGTCTCGGTGCGCTCGATTTCGGTCTGATTGTCGATGGGGCTGTAATTATCGTAGAAAATGCGATTCGCAGGCTCGCCGAAGCCCAACAGCGCAAGGGCGGTAAGTTACCTCTGCAAGAGCGACTGGAGCTGGTATTCCAGGCCACCAATGAAGTGATTCGCCCGAGCCTTTTTGGAGTGTTGATTATCACGGTGGTGTATATTCCTTTGTTCACACTGACTGGTGTCGAAGGAAAGATGTTTCACCCTATGGCCGCTACTGTGGTTATGGCGTTATTGGCTGCATTGGTTCTTTCTCTCACCGTAGTACCTGCAGCAGTTGCTGTTTTTCTCACCGGGAAAGTCAGTGAAAAAGAAAATAAGGTGATTGTTGCTACTAAGTCACTGTACAAGCCGCTTTTAATTGCCGCAATGAAAGTGCGTTGGCTGGTACTATCAGGGGCTCTTGCTTTAGTACTGTTTTGTAGTTGGCTAGCTACTACTCTCGGTTCTGAGTTTATCCCTCAGCTTAATGAGGGCGATATTGCACTACACGCTTTACGTATTCCGGGGACTGGCCTCGAGCAGTCGGTGGAAATGCAGCGTCTACTGGAGCAGCGTATTAAGGAGTTCCCCCAGGTAGACAAGGTATTTGCAAAAATTGGTACTCCAGAGGTAGCTACAGATCCAATGCCTCCGAATGTGGCTGATAACTTTGTGATCCTGAAACCCAGAAATCAATGGCCCGATCCAAAACTGCCTCAGGAGCAATTGGTGGCAGAAATCGAAGCAGCCGTTCGAGAGCTTCCAGGTAATAACTACGAATTTACCCAGCCAATCCAGATGCGTTTCAACGAGTTGATTTCTGGTGTGCGTGCAGATCTGGGCATCAAAGTATTTGGTGATGACCTGGACCAGCTGGTCGCTTCGTCTAATCAAATCCTGGGTGTGTTAAATGGGATTGAGGGTGTAGCCGATGCTCGAGTAGAGCAGGTTGAAGGTCTGCCAGTTCTCTCTGTAGTCCCCAAGCGTATAGCGCTTGCCCGCTATGGTATCGACCTGAAAACCCTACAGGACTTGGTATCAACCGCAATTGGTGGGGAATCTGCAGGGCTGATTTATGAGGGTGACCGTCGCTTCCAATTGGTAGTAAGGCTGCCGGAAGGGCTGCGCCGGGACTATGAAAACCTTGGTGACTTACCTGTACCTTTACCCGCTGGTAGCCCGCTAGGTAGCTATGTGCCCTTGTCTGAAGTAGCCAATCTTGAAATGACACCGGCTCCCAATCAAGTCAGTCGTGAAAATGGCAAGCGCCGTGTAGTGGTAACCGCGAATGTACGCGATCGCGATTTAGGATCTTTTGTAGAGGAGGCAAAAGCCCGAATCCAACAACAGGTGTCTTTGCCTGCCGGTTACTGGTTGGTATATGGAGGTACATTTGAACAACTGGAATCTGCAAGTACGCGTCTTTCTATCGTTGTCCCGCTGACGCTTTTGGTAATCCTCGGCCTTCTAGTAATGGCTTTCGGCTCATTCAAAGATGCCTTGATCATTTTTACAGGAGTTCCCTTAGCGCTAACTGGCGGGGTGCTAGCTCTATGGCTGCGCGATATGCCTCTATCGATTTCTGCAGGGGTTGGGTTTATTGCCCTTTCTGGTGTTGCGGTTTTAAACGGCCTGGTAATGCTGTCATTTATTCGTCAGCTGCGGCAACAGGGCGGTGAGCTTTTGGTTTCGATTATTGACGGAGCAATGATTCGTCTTCGTCCTGTACTGATGACTGCTCTGGTCGCCAGCTTGGGGTTCGTGCCTATGGCATTGAATGTGGGTACCGGCGCAGAGGTACAAAGGCCCCTGGCCACGGTTGTGATTGGGGGGATTATTTCTTCCACACTTCTAACTCTGTTTGTACTTCCGTTACTTTATCGGATTGTGCATGGCAGGGGAGGAGACGAGATGGCTAAAAACTCTATTAAGTAGATGTTTCTGCCTACTTCACCTCACAAAAGAGGTGAAGTAGGTGTAGAACCAATGAGGCAAGATTCAGTTAATTTATTGACTCCTAGTGACGCTCTAAACAAAAGGTATGAGTGCAGGTCGTTCGGCTTCCTAATAAACTCCCCTATGAGTCTGTAAGATAATCTTAGTGTTTAATATACAGACTGCGTATGGTTTAAATGCATTGCTTTTATGGCGCTGTGTTTTTGTGAGTGGTACATGCCGAAAGTGACTCGATAGCTTGAGACGTCTAGTTTATGTGCAGCTGATTCATATCAAATTCTTTAGAGTGTTGATATATTTTTCAGCAAAATTTAAAGCGTTATTTCTTTTTGTTAGTGGGTCACAGTATGAAAAGACAAAAACGGAACTTTTTTCTGTTGAATAAGTGCTCAATGATATTGGATGGGCGCCGTGAGTTTGGAGTGAGGTACCTATGATAGGTTCAAAAAAATTCATGTGCACACCCAGGGATTCCAGGTTACCCAAGTTGGATACGCATAATCCTTCAAGAAAGTAGGGATTGTTGGTTTCGTATTTTTCAACCCACTCAATAATATTCCCTAAATCATAGTTCTTGTGAAAGTTAAACTTACAATATTCGCCGGACTCTGCCTGCCGATCAAGTTCAATCTGTAAGTGCTTTGCCAGCTCCCAGGTGTTCTCGATATCGATATCTGGTGTAACCTCAAGAGTAGTAACTGCAGAAAAGGTACCAATAACGCTTAACTCGATTCCGGTGCCGCATAGGTCGCGGACATCCATGGGTAATAAGATTTTGATCCATTCTCTGTGATTTGGCAGTATGTTTGATGCCTGGATGGCAATAGCACAAAAAAGCGCACTAGGTCTTACTTTGTGTTTTCTGCCAATAGTTGCAACGTGAGAGAGTTCCTCCATAGGAAATTTGCGATATAAAACATGGCCCTGCCGTTCAGTAACAAAAGCGGCTTCTTCTACTGGCCATTTAAATAAATTTTCCTTAATTCCAGATGTTTGCTGGTTGGAGAAATGCTTGCTTGAATCAAAGTAGGTCTCAATAGGGTCGTATAACGGCTGTCTATCTAACCTGAATCTTCCTTGATCCAAAAAATACAAATCTAAAATATAGAATATGATCCCGGCAGACCGGCCGTCCAATGCAGCATGATTGCTGACCATAGATATGTAGTCGACTTTACCGAGTGAATTTAGATAGAAGGAAAGAGTATATGTACATGCTTCAACATTGAGTCCTGTTTTACCTCTGCGAGTATATTCATACTCAATATTAATGGGTGTTGAAAGCTCCTTTATTTCTATAGGAATATCCTCAAAGGGTACATCGCAATACCAGCGCAGTTGCTCAGCTGACTCAACACGAGCCTGTAGAAGGGGGTAAATTTTATGGATTAAAGAAAAGGCAGTTTTAAGTTGCTCGACACTCAGTGGAATTAGAACTTTATAAAAGGAAACCAGCAAGGTTCCCCCGCAAGTTCTCCTGGCTAGCTCGGTAAATAATGCTTCTTCAGGCCCCAGCACCCTGGAGGACTCTCGGCTGGACATAGGTGCTCTTTCCAAGAACAGATTGACTTAATGTCAAACTTAATAAAATAGAAGTTAAGATGCAAAAATATTGATACCTAAATATTGCTTGCTTATCTATATATACTTGTTCGGAATACATAAGTGCTGGCTAAGATTTGTCGTGGCTTGATCTAAGATTGACTGGTTTGAGGTGCATTACTTGAGTAGGGGTATGGGGCAATAGCTCCTTTGGTATACATGTATGCCTTTCAATAAAGCTAGTAACGTCGCCTCCTTTCGGTAGGTTACATTAAAAAAAGTACTGAATTTTATATGGTTTATTGGCTTAAGGTTGATGTTTGGTGAAATCTATGAGATGTACATGATATGACAGACTGTACTTGGTTGGCGTTGCCAATATTTCCTTGCATTGATTTTTGGTGGTCACTTGTAGTGACCAATTGATTCTTTGTTGGAGAATCGTATATAAGGTGAAATTGTTTGGGGGTAGCCTTGGCTGATTAGGGAGTAGTGGGCGCCTTTGCTTTTGTTCGTTTTTTTAAGTCAAGGGTTAGTTCTCAGGTTTTAAAAGCCTCTTGATAGTGTTGATGAATTTTTCTGCAAAATTCAAAACGCTATCTCGTTTTGTGAGTGGATCACAGTACGAAAATATAAATACAGAATTACGTACCGTTGAATAGGTTAGTAGTGAGATAGGGTGAGCTCCATGTGTTTGAAATGGAATTGCCGTGATGATTTCAAAGTGCTTCATTGCTGTGCCAAGCGCTTTCATGCTGCCTACATTAGATATACACATTCCTTCAGAAAAGAAAGATTTCTTTTCCTCATAATCCTGAGCCCATTCAATAATATCCTCGAGTTTATATTTCTTGGGGAACATGAACTTGAATGGTTCTCCTTCTTCCGCCTGTTTATCAAGCTCAATCTGTAAGTGGCGCGCTAGTTGCCAGGTGTCTTCTATATCTATATTGGGCATGATTTCAAGAGTGGTTGCTGATGAAAAAGCACCTACTGCACTTAATCCAATTTCAGTGCCGCAGAGTTCACGAACATCCATGGGTAGTAAAATTTTTATCCAATCTTTATGGTTGGGTAATATTTTGGATGCTTGAATCGCAATGGCGCAAAACAGGGCGCTTGGCCTTACCTTGTGACTTTTCCCTATTTTTACCAGTTGTGAAATTTCTGCAATCGGAAATTGCCGATATATAGCATGACCTTCACGTTCTGATACAAAAGCAGGTTCCTCTACGGGCCAATTAAAAAGTTCATCTTTTTGAGAAGATGGTTTTTCATGGGCAAAGTATTTAGGGGAGCTAAAGTAGCTTTCGACAGCTTCATAAAGTGGTTGTCCGCCCAACCTGAATGTTCCTTCATCTTTAAAGAATATGTCCAAAATACAGAATAAAGTCATCACTGATCGGCCATCCAAAGCTGCGTGGCTGCTGACTAGTGAGATCCATTCAACTTCGTCATGGGAATTAATATAGAAAGAAAGTGTATATGTGCATTTTTCAACATCAAGGCCCGTCTTTCCCCGACGATTGAATTCAGCCTCGAAATCAAGAGGCCCCTTCAATTTTCGAACCTCAATTGGAATTGACTCGAATGGTACGTCGCAGCGCCATCGAAGCTTGTTGCCGGACTCAACTCTTGCCTGTAAAAGTGGGTAGATTTTATGTGCCGATGCGAAACCACGTATCAATTTTTCAACGCTAAGAGGAGTGAGTACTTTGATAAAGGAGATTACTAATGTCCCCCCGCAAGTTCGCCTTGCCAATTCGGTGAACATAGCCTCCTCTGCACCTAATACTCTGGAGAGCTCTGTAGCTGGCACAAAGTACCTCCTTTTTAAAGCCCATCCATATCATGTAAAGTAACTTGAATAGGCTTGAATCGCAAAAAACAATTGCTTAAAGGTAAATGGCTGTAGATTTGATTTTGGATACTTTGTTGCAGAAGAATAGTTAAGTGATGGTAAGTTGTACTAACAATAGTTTTATTGGTGCGGATTTTAATTTAAGGGTTTTTCCAGGAAAATTGTTGTTTATTGGTCTGTAGCGGGTTTAGTGAAGTTCTTTACATTTGCTTTTACCCTACTGGGAGGAAGTAGACTTACAGTTGGGTTTTGGACAGTAGCTTTGTGGTCAGCATGTTGTAGTTGATGTAAGCTGTGGGTGAGTGCTCTTAGTAGGGGGGTATCTTTGCTCATACACTGGTTGCCCCTTGCTGAGTAAGATAATTTACACATCTTATATAATTTATTCTGACTGGGCTTTTAAAATATGCCGGAACAACTCTTTACACTTTTACCTTTTTGGCCTGCGATACTTGGAGCTGTAGTACTTTTTTTTCTGGCTAAATCCATCGTGATAGTAGAACCAAAGCAGTACCACTTCGTGCTATTTCTTGGTAAGTACTGGAAAACTGCCACCCCTGGTTTCAACTTGATTATTCCCTACCTTTCCTGGGTAGACAAAAAAGCCTCAACGGCTCTACACGAAACCCCTGTTGAGTTGAGCCTAAAGACCAGTAATCATGTTACATTTGGTTTGATTCTAAAGGTTCAGCATCAGGTGTCATCGGATGTGCAGCTTGCATACAAAGCTCTCTATGATCTAGAGAATTACCAGGCACAGCTGAAGTCGTTTGCAACAGATGCAGCTATTCCTGTTGCCAATGGCATTGAGCTGGAAGACGTTTATAACAAAAAAGAACATATAGCTGACAAGGCTAAGGAGCGCCTTCGCCAATTTTTCCACGATTTTGGTGTAGAGATTGTCGATGTATTATCAGATGAGCCGCGGCTACCCAAGTCGGTAGAAGTTCAGGCTAACAAAGTTATGGAAATGCAGCGGGAGAAGCAGGCCGCTACCTACGAGGCTGAGGCGATCCGGGAGCGCGAAGTGGGTAAGGCTAAAGCTGATGGCGAGTCCGTAAAGATTCGTATGGAGAAAATGGGGGAGGCACGACGGGTATATGCACAAAGTGCAGCCGAGGCTATTAAGGTTCTCACCAGCGCTGGTACCAGTGCAGACGAAGCGTTGCGCTTTATGACTGCCATTGCAGATAATGATGCGCTGGTAACTGCTGCACGTCACGGTAGTACTGTGGTAATGGCTACCAGCCAGGCGCAGCAAGTACCTGTCGCTTTGCCGTTACCTGATAAGTCGGCTGCGGTAGCAAAACAACGGCCGCTGAGAGAGCCCGAGCCTGTCTAGTAAGGTCATCCGAGGGGTAAGCCTATGGGCTTATCCTTTGGTAGCTTCGGGGTATCTTGATAGTACTTTACTCCGATAGTTGATGTCGTACTGCTCAGCGCTACAGTACTTGATATTCTAAGTGGTACAACTACAACATTTTTCATGCTCCTGGCGCTGCTTATATTGCTTTATCAGTTGTCTTTGGTCGTAATTTGAGTCAATGGGCCGATATGATCTTTGCTAGGGACCCTCTGATCAACGAAGCATTTTTCCAGAATTAAGCTGAGCTGCTTGAAAAATTCACTTTATTACGCACAAACGCGTAATTTGCGCGTAATAGTCCACTAATTTTTCATCTGAAACCCTCAATAGGTGGATTTCAGGCGAACCACCCCTAGGCAGCCAAGTATTTTCTCCCTATTATTAAGTTGGTAAAGCCTGCCAGTAAGCACAGCCTCTCAGTATTTTTTACCAGTCCCCGATAGCGGACCTTGTCATAACCAAATACCCGTTTGATGTAGCGGAAGGGGTGCTCGACCTTCGCTCTTATCTGCGCCTTGATCTTTTCCGCTTTACGAAGTGCATCACGCCCTGGAAGAGTTTTTAGCTTGCTCGGCTTCATTGCTATATACCAATCCGCCTCCCGCTCTTTCAACTCTTCACGTTTCTCCGCACCAATGTACCCAGAGTCTCCCCAGATTCTTTTCTCCTCCCCGTGGAGAACTCGCTCTGTAGTTGTGACATCATGCGAATTCGCTGCTGTTGTATCTATGCTATGTATTACTCCGAGCACATCATCAACCCCGATATGCATTTTCATTCCAAAATGCCACTGATTGCCTTTCTTTGTTTGATGCATTTCTGGATCACGTTTTTTCTTTTTATTCTTGGTTGAAGTTGGCGCAGAGATAATAGTGGCATCTACAATCGTACCTTCACGCAGTACCATGCCATTCTCAGCAAGATGCTTGTTGATTTCATCAAAAAGAGCTGCACCTAGCTGATTGAGCTCCAGTAAGTGGCGAAAGTTAAGAATCGTTGTTTCATCGGGAATTGGGCCGCTCAAAGTCAATCCAGCAAAACTACGCATGGATTCAATTTCATACAGTGCATCCTCCATAGCGGGATCACTGAGATTATAAAATAGCTGCATGCAATGAATACGGAGCATGACACTCAATGGATATGGCTGTCGGCCACGTTTGCCTTGTGGATAGCAAGGAGTGATCTGAGCTTCTAGTCGCTGCCATGGGATGAGGGCTTCCATTTGAGAAAGAAACTTCTCTCGGCGAGTTATACGGCGCTTTAGCTTATATTCTGCTTCGGCAAAGGTGACTTGGTGCATAATTCATCGTAGTCTTGATGGGTAGGTGAATATTACCAATATTGGCTTGGAATTATTCAGAGGTTCCCTAGGCATTTTACCGGCGAGTCCAAGCCGGCTAGTCCCGACTATGGTTGGCCCAAGTTAAGGTATGAATTGATTGTATTTATAAAAACACTGTTAGCCTGCGTAATCACCCTAGCTCTCATTCGAGCAATGACATGAATGATCGGTAATCTAGATAAATCATTTGCACTTTATATGTGGGATGATATTTTCAAAGCACTCTTATTTTTTTGGCATATTTTTGGCCCTGGATGGAGGACTATGTTTCGCCTGTTTAGAAGGCCATTGAAGCACAGCTCTTAGAGTATTTTGTGCTATTGCTGTTTCGAAGTTCTATTATGACTCCTAGTGTGTATTTGGTCTGCATAGCTAGTGGCGGAAAATTATACGTGATATCGAAGCTGTCAAGTTTTTACCTGGAAGATGATGCTCGTATTATGTCTCGGAAGGGCAAGGTATCGCTATTTTGTGGTTTGTTGGTATTGGGCAGGAGTATTGATGTCCACTATCGCGCCAGTATTGGTCTCACATGAATTTTTGCATCTCAAGAAGTTATTGGTAGGGTAATGCTTGGAGGGGGTCCCAGCTGCTAATAAATAAGAATAATATGGTTTTTTTGATTTTGACCTAAGAGCTAGGGTAAGAGGTGCAGCTATAGTAGCTCATATATATTATCTTGCCGCGGCTGCTTAAAGAACCTTATTTGTCGGGGGCAGAAATGCACCATCACAAATTATTCAGTGACAAGAGTGAGCTTTATAAGACTGCTAGGCCAACCTATCCTCCAGAGCTTTATAAGTGTCTCTCAAGCTTGGCTCCATCAAATAAACTTGCCTGGGATTGTGCTTGCGGTAGTGGTCAGGCAGCGATAGGATTGGCTAAACTATTTGGTAGTGTGTACGCAACTGATATTAGCGCCGAGCCAATAAAAGCGGCTAAAGTTCACCCTAATATTCACTATCAAGTAGGACCTGCTGAGCAGTGTGACCTGGCAAATGAGAGTTGTGATTTGGTTTGTGTAGCCCAGGCGTTGCATTGGCTTAACCTTGATGATTTTTGGCCCGAAGTTCTAAGGGTTTTGAAGCCAAAAGGTATTTTTTCAGCTTGGAGCTATAACTGGCCAGTCTTAGATGGAGATCTGGCTCAAATATTCAATGAACTTATTTTGGGTCCAATAGAGACGTACTGGGCTCCACAAAACAAATTGCTCTGGAATCACTTTAAGGATATAGACTTTCCTTTTAGTGCTATACAGGTTTCGAAGCCAACTATGGAAGCAGTCTGGGACCTGAATGAGTTTTTTTAATTTTATACATACTTTTTCGGCCGTGCGGAGATGTATAGATGGCATGGGTGGTGAATTTATGGAGCGGGCCTACCGTAAGGCTAAGGAGGTTTGGAAGATACCTCAAGAGAAAAGAGTGATAGCATTTGATTTTGTGCTCTATGTAGGGTGTAAGAAAGGTTGGTGATAGAGAGATATCGCTATCACTAGATCAGGGCAGTAGAAGTGCTTTGCAAATCTGTATTTAATTTCAATAGTAACTTATCAAATTAGAAAATATCGGGGAGTTAAAAATGTCTTATGCAGATGGATTTGTAGCAGCTGTACCCTCAGATAATAAAGAAGAATATATTAAGCATGCAAAAATTGCTGCAGAGGTATTTAAAGAGCAGGGGGCTCTAAAGGTTGTTGAAACTTGGGGTGATGATGTTCCAGAAGGCGAATTAACCTCTTTTCCTTTGGCCGTAAAGTGTGCTGGCAATGAAACTGTAGTGTTCTCCTGGGTCCTCTGGCCTTCTAAAGAGGTTCGAGACTCTGGATGGCAGGCGGTTATGGATGATCCGAGGATGAACCCAGATCAAAACCCCATGCCATTTGATGGTAAGAGATTAATCTATGGTGGCTTTAATATTATATTGGATGAATAAGGCATGTTTGTGGGTCATTGCGGAATGTCAATAGCTTAGTTTGAGTTGCCTTTGAGGTAGTATTTTATCGTGAATTGAGTAGTGCGAAGGTTCCGTTAATGATTGATACGTAGTTGTATTTGGAGTGCAGCTACACCTGAAGAGGGTGGATATATTCTGCAGCTTAGTTGGGCTTCGTGATTCTCGAAGCTGGTGGCGACTATCCACTGCCTAAAGAAAGTGAAATTGCATTTCACGGCTTCGAAGATGGTCTTAACTTCTTTAGTTTGGTAAATTCGTCAAATCCCAATATCGCAATGTGGTATTGTTTAGGTCTCTCCCAGGAAAATTGGGTAATCCTGGTTAATGGTATGACTATAATTCCTACCAATCTTGCACTATTTATCCTGGTCGTTTAGGGTGGATAGTGTTGGGCTGGTGGCTTTGGTAGAGATATTTCTCTCTTAAAGAGTGTATGTTTGTTAAGCGCTTGCCCCCTCTACGGACCCGACGACCTTGGTTACAAGTAATAACGCCATGGTAGCCTCACGACGGACTTGTCAGGTTGGTGTTTGGGGGATAGTAGGAGTTTGCTCTCCACATCGAATGATCCGGAACATGTGGTTAGTGTTACAGCTATATTGCACGGTTGTGTATTTTATTCAATGCTCAGTAGATTTAGGGTGATTATTGTTATCGGTTTTATTTGGTTCATTATCGCTCTTTTAGATTTGAATGTACCTATATTTAGGGGGTAGGCTTGTCTAATATACATAACTCTCAAAGCTGCCAATCCACGGCTATTAAATTTCTTTTTTCCACTGCCTACCCCCATGATCGATCGCCCACGCTGTAAATGTAGGGATTATCTGCAAGTACACTTATTTGATACGCTAGAGGAATCGAAGACAGTCAGGGTCGGAAGTATTGGCTGTATTGGAGCTCCAAGTATTATTTAAATTAGTGCAGGTGGGATCGGCAAATGGGTCCAGCAAGTCGAAACCAACATTGTCTGTAGATATATTGCCTCGAATTACATTGTCGACACTTCCTGACTGCTCTATATATATTCCCTGGTCACCATTATATTGGACTGTGTTTTGGAGGATTGTATTGCTAGAGCCGCTGTCGGAGATCTCAATACCATCATCACCATTATTGGAGGCAATGTTTTGGGATATATAAGAGTTGTTTCCATTAATGACGATTCCGCCACCATCATTGTTTTCAGAAATATTGAATGATATGGTTGCTCCTGATCTGTTTAGATCAATTCCGTCATCTTCACTGCCTGCAGTATAATTTTGGATAATAGAGGCTGAGGCGCCATTAATTTCGATGCCTTCGTCACCTGCCCCATTAATTATATTTTGTGTTACTGTAGTGAAGTCGCCACTGGCATCTATGCCATCATCACCATCCACCCCATTACTAGTAATAATATTGCCCTGTATTAGATTGTTATTACTCTCTGCTCTGATTCCGTCATCGAGGAGAAAATTAGTGATTTGTGTGTGAAGAATTGAGTGTAAGCCGGAGCCGGCTACCAGAATGCCCCCTGGACAATTCTCTACGCTCCCACCGATAACTTGACGAGAGGTACCCTCAACCATTATACCAAATTGTCCAGTTTCTCCAGCTTCACCGACGCATGTGATTCCGCCATCACCTGACATATACAGGTTTCCTGAGGGGCCGGTAATGGTTAAAGCGTAAGGGTTTTCTGGTGTTAATTCACATTGTAAATTTTCTGTAAGAGTGGTAGGTGAATTAATAGTATCAAAACATTCAACGGCAAGTGATTGAGGGGAAAATATAACGGCTGAAGTGCTTACCATTAAGTAGATGGGCACAGTCAAAGACTTGGAAAATTTGATATTCATTGATGATTCCTTCCATGTAATAGGGTATTAGTGGGTTTAATTTATCCTTGTTTTTTAGGTGTCCTGAAATGGTTTGCTTAGGGTCTTCAATGCAGTTTTGTGGTTAAAGTGGGTGGCTGTTATTACAGCAATAATTCTGCTTTATGTGGTTGTTTCTTTCAAATATTTATTTGGAGTTTTGAGATTGTTGTAATTATATTTTTTTATAAGTCTTTGGATGTTTCCCTTGGTCTATGAGGTTAGTCTTGTCCGGGAAGTGCTGGTGTTGATTTTTAATATTTATATGGAAATGTTTAGTGTCGGTTGCCCTATATAGATATTGAGAATTAGTGGGTGTAATTATCTTGTCTGATACTTGTCGCCTCAGGTAATACTTTTTGAATTCCTTTAAGATCAATACTCCGGGTAGTTTTAAATGGCAATCTGGGTAGGGACTATGATCAAGGACTGGGAGTGATAGGCTCTAAAAACCATGTGGTTTAGTGCTTCCACATGAATATCTAGGGGGTGGACAATTTTGTGATGCCTCGAAAGTCCCATAGGGAAGCCTTGAAGACCGCAGTTGCTGCACTGTGACCCTGATGGCATTCGTTGCATGCTGCGCCTAATGTCTGCGACCATCAATGCCTGCAATATACTGTAGAATTATTTTGAGGCCCCTATTAAAAATTGAATTATGGCGCTTTAATAAAAACTGTTCCCAGTTGTATCTCCTCATTTGATTAGTGTTGTTTTACCTTCTGGTACCTTTCCGCCAATTTCGTGATCACGATTAGAGGTGCCTTATGCCCTGAATTGGCCAAGAAGGTTAAACGGGATGTCCGGAAATCCGGCGCTGACCAAGCAACAGTGATCCACCAGTATTTTGAGTGGTAAGCCCAATACCGGCCTCTTTTTTAAATATAATGGAATGGAGTGCTACCATCTTGCAATGCAATCTTTCGCGCTTCGGCTCTATATCATGCTCTCACTGGAATAGTTGACAAAAATGTAATTATTCATGATGGAAGTGGCTGTAATCTCCATAAATAAAATGCATCTTCGATGTTTTCATTGTTTCGTCAATTTACCGATAAATATTTCGCGGATTGGGTTGCAGTATTTGATAATGGTTATAGGGAGTGGCTTATTAATATATCTTGCCTATAGCTGATGGCCTCTTGTTCGTAGAATGCTGCCAGGATAGGAGCAGGTATGGTTAGTGTTTCAAGCAGGGAAAGTACGTCTGACTCGCGAGTTAATATACTCAGGGGTACTTTTATTAATCTATTTGCTAAAATAGTTACCTGGTTTAGCCGAGCTCTGAACTCAGGCTGACGTGATTTTTATATTTTTGTAGGAAAGGGGCTGATAGGTACGAGTTTGAGTGCTGAATAATGGTTATTTAACGATCATGCTTGAAAGTATTCGCTTAGGCAGCGGATAAACTTTGTGATTACCCTGAGTAAAAATCGTGCTTGGAAAGACAAACCTCTCATATTTCTGTCTACATCCTCCTTTCTCCGTGGGTAAATTGTTATTGAGTGTTATCTCAAAAAACTCGCTGATGGTTAATTAACCCGAATAAGTTGCTGTATCTAAAATAGGAGGAGCTGACCTCCTCGAATGGCTCCAGAGCCTGGTGTCTAATGACTTATGACGCGAAAGGTAGTCTTTTTTGGCTTCTGTTGACTTTCCGGTACCTTTCCACTAGTTTCGCGACCACGATTAGAGGTGCCTTCTGCCCTGAATTGGCTGAGAAGGTTAAACGGGAAGTCCGGAAATCCGGCGCTGCCCCCGCAACGGTGATCCACCTGTATTCTGAGTGGTAAGCCCGATACCGGCCTCTTTTCTAAACACGATGGAGCGGAGGGCTACCATCTTGCAATACGATCTTTCGCGCTTCGGCGTGCCGCATTGCTATTCCTCCCTCGATCCCATGTGCTTTTGTCTTAGGGGTTGAAACTTGAAAAAATCTATATTGAGCCTGGCTGTACTGTCAGCCGTGAGCGCGCCGTCTTTTGCTGAATCCACTGTTACCGAATCTTCAATTCCAGACCTGGAAACCGTGGTTGTTGTGAGCTCCCGTCAGGGCGAGCCGCTGCGCCAGGTAGCTACTTCAGTAACTGTATTGGATGAAGAGCAGCTAAAAGAGCGGGGATTGGTGTCCCTTGCTGATGTTCTGCGCAGTGTGCCTTCTGTCTCTGTTACCAATAATGGGGGTATGGGTAAGACAACCTCCCTAAGGGTACGTGGAGAGTCCGGTTTCAGAAGCTTGGTCCAGATAGACGGTATCGACATTTCTGACCCAACCGGTACCCAGGCGGGGGCTCATATTGAACATATTATGAGCAGCAACTTGCAGCGCGTGGAATTATTACGCGGTCCACAAGGTATGCTCTACGGAGCCGATGCCGGTGGTGTACTGGATATCTCGACTCGTCGCGAGGGAGAAGGGCAGCGCTTTGAGGTGTCAGCTGAGGGCGGTAGCTTCGATACTGAACGCTACAATGCCAGCGCTAGCGGAGCCAATGAAGCATTGGATTATTTTGTTTCTGCAGCGGCGGCAGAAACCGATGGTTTTAATACCAGTAGTTATGACACGGAATTGAGAGATGACGACGGTTACGATAATGAAACCTTGCATGGCCGTGTAGGTTGGAATATTTCTGAGCAGTGGCGACTTGAGGCTGTGGCGCGGGATACCGATGCTTCAGGTGAGTATGATCGCTGCGGCTGGCCCTCTCAGGATGATTGTAACTTTGATTTCAGCCAGGAAAGTGTTCGTGTCAGCTTAGCTCATAAAGGCGAAGATGGTCAGCAGGAGTTGGCTTATGCACGTTCTGATTTGCAGCGTACCTATATCAGTGAAGGCGTGCCCTTTTATGAAGCGGAAGGTGATATCGAAAAGTTGAACTTCACCGGTTCCTACGGGTTTAGTCGCGAACATGGAATGGTCTACGGGGTAGAGCATCGTGAAGATACTTCGGGAGACCTGGATCGGGATCAGTGGGCAGTTTATTCCGAATATCAGGGAAGCTATGCCGATCAGGCTTATATCACCCTTGGCCTTCGCCATGACAATAACTCTGATTTTGGCAGCTACAACAGCTTCCGCGCCAGCTCAGCCTATTTATTTGAGGATGTTGCCAACGGTACGGTAAAAATAAAAAGTAGTTACGGCACTGGCTTCCGTGCCCCGAGCTTATATGAAGTTGACTACAACGCTACCGCATTCGACTGGTTAACTTTTACTCCATTAGAGTTGCCGTCTCTTAATCCGGAAGAGAGCCGAGGCCTGGATCTTGGTGTTGAATACTTTGGTGAAAACTCTCTCTACCTGGAGTTCGTACTGTTTAAACAGGTCATTGAGAATGAAATCGGATTCGATATGGTCGACTACACAGGTTACCTGCAAAGCAGTGGAGAAAGCGTGTCCCAAGGCGCTGAGTTTGTTGTCGAAGCGCAATTGACTGACAGTTTGTTGCTTTCTGCCAACTACACCTACACCGATGCTGAAGAAGCCGATGATTCTCCCCGAGCCCGCAGTCCCAAGCACTTGGCGAATCTCGGCTTCACTTATAAGCCTACTAGTGACTTGAGCCTTGTTATGAACCTGCGTTCCAGTGCGGATGTGGTAGATAGCGATGGCTCTTCGCTGGATGATTATCAAGTGCTGGATGCCAGTGTCCGTTATCAGCTGAACAACGCCACGACGGTATTTGTTCGCGGTGAAAACCTTACCGACGAAGATTATGTGGAAGTCACTGGCTATAACACTGCGGGCCTCGCCGGTTATGCTGGTGTGGAATTCAGCTTCTAAAGCACTTTCTTTTATAGGTTCTTGAACTGAGGTGGCCATGTCGGAAGACGAGCAAAAACGAAATGCCAAGCACAAGCAGGCAATGCAAAAACACAAGGAGAAGGTTGATGCCAACATTGCAGCAGCCGATATCCAGCGTGGAGTTGCTGTCCTGCTCACCGGAAATGGCAAAGGGAAGTCGAGCTCAGCTTTCGGCATGGTGATACGCGCACTGGGTTACGGGCAGAAAGTGGGCGTTGTGCAATTTATTAAAGGCGCACAGCAATCTGGGGAAGAGCTTTTCCTTACAAACCATTGCCCGGAAGTTACTCTCTATCAAATGGGCACTGGCTTTACCTGGAATACTCAGGATCGCACCAGTGATATTGCTGCTGCAGAGAGAACCTGGGCAGAGGCAGAAAAAATGCTCACCGATACCACCTATGATTTAGTGGTGTTGGATGAGCTCACTTATATGCTCGCTTACAAATACCTGGATGAGTCCAAAGTATTGGAGACTCTAGCCCAGCGGCCACAGGAACAGAGTTTGGTGGTGACTGGTCGAGGTGGTGGTAGTGCACTACAGGAGCTCGTGGATACGGTATCTGAAGTGAAAGATGTTAAGCATGCTTTTAAAGCGGGAATCAAAGCCCGCAAAGGCGTAGATTACTAGGTTGTTTTTACTATGTCCGCGTTGATGGTTCAGGGCACGACTTCCGATGCCGGCAAGAGTACTTTGGTGGCTGGGCTCGCTCGTTACTTTTCCCAGCGCGGAGTCAGTGTCGCACCTTTTAAGCCGCAAAACATGGCACTCAATAGTGCCGTTACGGTGGATGGTGGTGAGATAGGGCGGGCACAAGCGCTGCAGGCCCAGGCCTGTGGGATCGACCCCCACAGCGATATGAACCCGGTGTTACTTAAGCCCGCTTCAGATACCGGGGCTCAGGTTATTATCCAGGGTAAAGTGCTGGGGAATATGCAGGCGCTGGATTACCACCACTACAAAGCTACCGCGCAAAATGCAGTGCTGGGCTCCTTCGCACAGCTCGATGATCAATATGAGTTGGTGTTAGTTGAAGGGGCTGGCAGCCCGGCAGAAATTAACCTGCGGGAAAACGATATTGCCAATATGGGCTTTGCCGAGGCCGTTGATTGCCCGGTTGTACTGATTGCCGATATCGATCGCGGAGGCGTGTTCGCCCACTTGGTAGGCACCCTCGAATTGCTGTCTTCCTCAGAGCGAGAGCGTGTCGTTGGTTTTGTGATCAACCGCTTTCGTGGCGATCTGCAATTACTTCAGCCGGGGCTCGACTGGTTAGAGGAGTATACGGGCAAGCCAGTTCTGGGAGTCTTACCTTATCTCCATGACCTCTACCTTGACGCGGAGGATGCCATTAGCACCCAACAGAGCGGTGCTGATGCTCGATTGAAAGTGGTAGTGCCGGTATTGCCGCGCATAAGCAATCATACAGATTTTGATGCGCTGAGGTTGCATCCGGATATCGATCTGCAATTTGTCAGTGTCCGTGAACCAGTCCCACAGTGCGACTGGATTATTCTTCCCGGCAGTAAAAATGTGCGGGCAGACTTGGCTTACTTAAAAGAAAACGATTGGCCTGCACAGTTGGATCGGCATCTGCGCTATGGCGGCAAACTAGTGGGTATTTGCGGTGGTTTGCAAATGCTGGGGAGCGAGGTACAGGACCCGGATGGGGTAGAGGATACCCCGGGCAACGAACCGGGCTTGGGTTATCTGGATTTCACAACTCGATTGCAACCAGTCAAAGCACTGAAAAATATTACCGGCTTTTTAGCTTTGGAAAATGAAGTAAAAGAAGCTACTCCTGTTCAGGGCTACGAAATCCACTGTGGCATAACAGAAGGTGTAGCTCTGCAAACTCCAGCGGTATATATCTGTGATAAAGACGGAAATTCCAGGCCTGATGGTGCAATAAGTGCTGATGGACAGATATTCGCGACCTACGTGCATGGGCTGTTCGATTCACCCGAAGCGCTGAGCGCACTTTTTGCCTGGGGTGGGTTGAAAGACTCTACGCCGCTGGATGTGGGTGAACAGCGACAGCAACAATTGGACAGGCTGGCTGAGACTATTGCCGAGAATATCCAGGGAAACTGGCTCGAGCAATTTGAGGGAGCTAAGGAGACGGCAGTGCTGCAAGAGGATACCCAGTGACTGTTGCCCGTATCAAAGCATTAAATGTTGCCTGGTGGTTACTGCCCACAGCACTTGCCCTTAGTTTTTCTGCTGCCGTTGCTATAGGTGCAGTGTATCTCTCACCCTCACAACTAATTGCCGCGATCAGTGGTCAGGGCGATGGTGGACTCGCTGGGGATATTGTTCAGGTAATACGATTGCCAAGGGCGCTATTGGCCGCTGGAGTGGGTGCTGTGCTCGCCATCTGCGGGGCAATGTTGCAAGGCTTATTTCGAAACCCTCTAGCTGACCCATCCCTGATTGGTGTTACCGCAGGGGCTTCTCTCGGTGCTTGTTTGGCCATCCTGCTAGGAGCGGAGGTTGCCGCTGCGTTTGGGAGTTTGCCCGTTGTATCCATAGCTGCTTTTTTCAGCGGCCTTTTAGCGGTGACACTGGTCTACAAAGTGGCGAAAAGTATTAATGGCACTTCCGTGGCCACCATGTTGCTAATGGGGATTGCCGTTACCGCTTTTTCCGCAAGCCTGATCGGGCTAATGGAGTACTTTGCTGATAATGACACCCTGCGCCGTATGAGCCTGTGGCTTATGGGAGGGCTGGATGCAGCGAGCTATCCTCGCGCTTTTCTGGTTTTGGCCGTGCTGGGCGCTTTGCTTGCCAGTATGTCCCGCTTCGGCACCTCACTAAATGTTCTTTTATTGGGAGAATCCCAGGCGCGGCACCTCGGTATTGATGTGGAGCGGGTAAAAACCCGTTTGATAGTGCTTGTTGCGGCGGGAGTGGGCACTTCGGTTGCTGTAGCCGGCAGTATTGCTTTTGTGGGGCTGGTAGTGCCCCATATAGTGCGTTTATGGGTAGGACCTGATCACCGGCAACTGTTGCCGCTTTCTGCCCTGGCTGGAGCCAGTTTATTGCTGGTTTCCGATACCCTGGCGCGAACCATTATTGCCCCGGTGGAGATCCCGGTAGGGCTGATCACCGCACTAATTGGAGTGCCTTTCTTTGTTTCCTTGTTGCGTAAAAGCAGGGGGGCAATTTAATGGCTCTGCTACAGGTGGAGGGAGTTGCGGTTAGTGTCGATAATCGGCCGCTGTTGCAAGATATCAACCTGAAGGTAGATGTCGGCGAGCTGGTTTGTGTGATTGGCCCCAATGGCGCCGGTAAGTCGACTCTGCTGCGTGCCCTTTGCGGTGAAGTCAGGATGGATTCCGGGCAGGTCCACTTTAAAGGCCGCTCTTTTTCAAAGTTGTCCGCCCGCAATCGAGCCAGGCAAGTTGCCGTCCTGCCGCAAAATAACCCACTGACATTTGCCTTTACCGGGCTGGAATTGGTCGCCCTCAGTCGAACTCCGCATTCCACTGGCACTGACCGGGACCGAGAAATCTGCCTGGAAGCCATGGCAGCGCTGGATGTTAGTCATTTGTCTGAGCGCCTGTACCCAACATTATCTGGCGGCGAGCAGCAGCGCTTGCAATTGGCTCGGGTGATGGCCCAGATCTGGCGGGCAGAGGATGGTGGAGAGCGGCTCCTCTTATTAGATGAGCCCGCTGCTAGCCTGGATATTGCACACCAATATGGAATGATGAGAGCGGTAAGAGACTTCGCGCGAAGTGGCGTAGCTGTGGTAATGACGGTCCATGATCTGGCCCATGCCAGCGGCTACAGCGACAGAATCCTCGCCTTAAAGCAGGGGCGCAGTATGTCCTACGGAAATCCGGAGGATGTATTGACTGCGGAGAATATGCAGCAGCTTTACGGCTACAGTGTCACGGTGATGCCACATCCCGTAACCGGTAAATCCCTGGTGATTGCAGATGTCTAGCACCAGTGGTGTACACCTGGTACTAGGGGGCGCCCGCAGCGGAAAAAGCCGGCTCGCACAACAGCGCGCGGAACAGTGGCTAAATAGCAGTAGAGATGGTGGACTTATCTACCTGGCAACGGCTACGGCGGGCGATCAAGAAATGTCTACCCGTATTGCTCGACATCGGGAAGACCGGGATCATCGCTGGCAGACCCTGGAAGAACCTACTGCACTGGCCGAGGCTCTGGTTACCGCTCCTGAGTCCCATTGTGTACTGGTGGACTGCCTCACTTTGTGGTTGAGCAACTGTCTTCATCTGGGCGTTTGGGAGCGTGAGCAAGAGGCGCTTCTGCAATGTATCGATCAGAGGCGTACTCTCGCTAACGGTAATACCCCACCTTGGATTTTTGTCAGTAATGAAGTCGGTTCGGGTATTGTGCCCCTTGGGCAGTTATCGCGGGAATTTGTGGATGCGGCAGGTTGGCTTCATCAGGCATTAGCCGAGCGAGCTGATAGCGTCACCTTGGCAATTGCTGGTTTGCCGCTCACTGTAAAGTAATCACCTGAGATTGATAATGATGACTGATGAACTCAGTTGGCTCGATAAGCCCGCACCAACCCCGGACCAGAGTGCTCGCAATGCCGCGATTGCCCGCCAGAAGCAATTGATTAAGCCGCAAGGCGCACTCGGTCGGCTCGAGAGTATTGCCGTAGATTTCGCCGGATTCCAGGGGAGGGAGCAACCCCTACTGAATAATTTGTCGGTGCGGGTATTCGGTGCTGATCACGGTATTGCAGCCCAGGGAACTTCCCGATTTCCTCAGGCAGTCACTTCTGTAATGCTAAAACTATTTTGCGAGGGCGGGGCGGCTATTAATGTGTTGAGCCGCGAGCAGAATGCTGACTTTGCCGCAATTAACCTGGGTTGTGTGGTCCCCGCTGAACACCCCGACCTGATTGATGAAGTTATAGCTCCCTCTACTGCGGATTTCTCCCAAGGTAACCCAGCTATGACCCAAGCGCAGCTGGCTCTTGCTCTTGATGCCGGTCGCCGCCAGTCTACCGATGCAGATTGTTTTATTGGCGGTGATATGGGTATTGGCAATACCACTTCCGCCGCTGCCATGTTTGCTGCCCTTTTTGAGCTAGAGGTTGGCAACATTACAGGGCGAGGAACAGGTATCGACGATGCAGTGCTCGCCCGCAAGGTGGAACTGATCGAATTTGCCTTGGAGCAGCATCGGGCAGCGCTGGGCTCGCCACTTGTTATTTTGCAAACTTTTGGTGGCTTTGAGATTGCAGCCTTAACAGGAGCGTTTGTCGCCAGTGCCCAGCGAGGTGTCCCTGTATTGGTTGATGGTTTTATGGCGACTGCTGCGGCAGCTATTGCCGGTACTATTAATCCGTCAGTGAAACCCTGGTTGCTCTACGCCCATCTCTCTGACGAGTCTGGTCACAAACTAGCCCTCGAGTGCCTGGGGGTGAAGCCATTGCTGAGCTTCAATATGCGCCTTGGCGAAGGCACAGGTGCAGTGTTGGCCATCAGTATTATCAAGCAAGCGCTGAACCTGCATAACAAAATGTTCACTTTCAGTGAGGCAGGAGTGCCAGTTGCGGATTGATCTTTTACGACACGGTGCCTGCGAAGGTGGGAATATTTTTCGCGGCCAGATTGATGTACCCCTAACCAGTGAGGGTAGGGAGCAGATGTTGCGAGGGCTTGCTGAGCTCGATGACTCCTGGAACCGGATTGTTACTTCACCCTTACAACGCTGCCAACGGTTTGCTGCTCAGCTTGCCGGAGAGAAAAAGCTACCGATAACTGAAGTTCCTGATATCCGGGAAATTGGTTTCGGGGACTGGGAGGGGCAGTCAGTCGATAAGATCTGGACTGAGCAACGAGCACTGTGTGAAGCTTGGGGGCGTGACCCGGAAAAGCACGCACCGCCGGGAGGCGAGCCCTTTCACGTATTTCGATCCAGAGTTCTTCAAGCTATTGATAATCTAGCCCAGCAATATTCGGGAGAGTCCCTGCTGCTCATTACTCACGGCGGCGTTATCAAGTTGTTGCTCGCATATGCGAATAACTGGCTTCCAGTCAAAATGATTTCACTGCAAGTTAATTACGGGTTTGCCGCATCGCTGAGATACGACTCGGACAATAAGACCTTTACCGTTTCCTACCCAGAGCAGTCAGCTTATGTTTATTGCCCGTAAGTTGTACAACCTATCCCAAGCATTTCTGTATGCGCTGGTATTTCTTACCCGGCTGCCGGTGGCGGGCTTGCTGCGGGAGGTGGACAAGGAAACGGTGAAGCGGTCGATATATTTTTACCCCCTGGTTGGAGTGGTGATTGGTGTACTGTTATCCGGAGCCGCCTACCTTCTGGCCCCTTTAGGTACTCAGTTACAAGCCGCAATACTATTGGGTTTCTGGGTGGTCCTGACAGGTGCACTACACCTCGACGGCCTTGCTGACTGTACTGATGCCTACTTTGCTGGACATAAGTGTGCCGATCCTGAAGAACAACGTCAGCATATTCTGAGGGTAATGCACGATCCCCACTGCGGCTCTATTGCGGTAGCGGCTGTTGTTGTTTTCCTACTGATAAAGTTCGCTGCAATAGCAACCCTGCTAGAGCTAATAAACCCGGTAACAAAAGATGCTTGGGTCTATCTGCCGTTAGTGCTCTCACCTATGTTAGCCAGGGCTGCGGCCCTGGCTTTAATGGGAATTTCACAATACGCACGTATTGAAGGCCATGTACCGCCCACTGGCTCCGAGCGCCGATGGGACCTATTGCCGGTAGTTGCAATCGTAATTGCTATTGGATGTTTAGCGGCGCCAATACCCATTGCCATAGGCATCGTCTGTAGTTTGATTGGCCTGGTTTTATTCTGGCGTCGCCTGTGGGATAAGGCTATTGGTGGTTATACCGGCGATTGTTTGGGCGGTTTGGTCGAGATAAGTGAGTTGTCGATATTGATTTTATGGGTGGCAGTGGTTGCCAATGTGAGTTACGGAGCTGTTTAGAAGCTCCTTAGTTATAGTCGAGTTAAAGAGATGTCTCGAAGCAGTATTGTCCGTGTTGTTTTAACCTTGAACCTGTTATTGGTGAGTAATACTTGGGCGGATGATCCCGTGCGGGTAAAAGATGCCCGTGGCCAATGGGTTGAACTGCCTGCACCAGCAGAGCGTATTGTTGCGCTAGCGCCAAATATCGTGGAGAACTTTTACAGTGCCGGGGCAGGGGATAAGCTAATCGCTGCGGTAAGCTACAGTGACTACCCCGAGCAAGCCAAGCAATTACCGGAGATAGGTAACTATAAAGCGGTAAACTATGAAAGTTTACTATTGCTAAATCCTGACTTGATTGTTGCCTGGGGATCGGGAAATGGCGATCAGATGATTAATAAACTGGAGGATCTCGGTTTTACAGTTTTCGTATCTGAATCTCACACTCTTGAAGATATCGCTGTGAATGTAAAGCGCTTCGGTAAACTTGCAGGCACAAGTGACTATGCAGATAAATCTGCCGGAGAGTGGCTTGAGCGACTGAATCAAATACAGCATAGCCATAAGGACCTGGATTCAGTCAGTGTTTTTTATCAGGTTTGGAATGAGCCTCTGCAAACACTTAATGGCGACCACCTGATTAGCGATGTTATTCAAACCTGTGGTGGCCGTAATATATTTGCCGATGCATTGGTATTAGCACCGAAGATTAGCATTGAGTCTGTACTCGATAGAGATCCGAGAGTAATTATCGCCAGCGGCATGGGAGAAGAGCGGCCAGATTGGTTGGATGCCTGGGAGGCTTACCCAAGAATTAATGCAGTTAAAGAGGGAAACCTGTTTCATGTACCACCGGATATCATTCAGCGACATACTTTTCGGGTGTTGGATGGTATGGAAATGGTTTGTGATCATCTGAACAATGCACGAATGAAGGTTGATATAGGTGCTACAGCTAAAAATGGTCTGTAATTCTCAATGACGTAGGAAAAATAAAATACTCCCAGGTGCATTAAAGTAATTTATATATAAGGCTGTGATGAAATTCAGTTTAAGGAAGGAGACGTATGCTGGAAACAGTATCGGGGATTATAGGTTTCTTGGTGATCATTGGTGGATTGCTAGCTATTCCTTTTGGGGTGGTTAAATTAACTAGTTTTGAGAAGGATAAAAAAATCGTTGGTCAATTTTTTGGCGTCATATCTCTAAAGATATAGCTGCGGGAAAAATGGCCTTTGCAAGCCCTTTCTTAGCGCTTTTTGTCTATTATGGATTCTATCATTCCTTGAAAGTTGGAGGTGATTCATCTGACACTTCAGTAACTACTTCGTGTGCTGCAATAGGGTTTTTTCTTATTTGTCATTCAGGCTTGATTGATCGTAGCTTCTTGAAGCTCCATATAGAAAATCTAAAGTTGCTGGCTGTGAGTGCAATATCTTTGGTTCTCGTTGAACTCAATGCTTCACTTTCGCTTACGACATTTGTTGGTGCTATGGCCATGATGATCTGCGCAGTAAAGTATTCTGTAGAACAGGTGATTCTGGAGGCTGAGCGAGCTAGAGCCAAAGAAGAGAGGGAATCACGTAAAATCTAGCTTAGCCCTCCTTTATGTTCAATGTCCAATAGCAGGATGTATGAAAGCAGTGATATTCAACATACAATTGATCAATATCTAATTGGCCAAGCAATAATCTGGTACGATGACACTTCGACCTTTTGCGACCCAAAGCGAATGTTGAATTACCTAAATTGCCTCAAAGTACGCTATCTCCATGCCAGAAAAGGTCGGCGTGTGGTAGATATGTTTGAGACTATCCCTATAACCTTTGGTCTCTCTACGGGTACCTCTAGCTTATGATGATCAATAAAGGATGATATGACAGATTTTTACGGTGAGCTGCTGAAAGGCTATAAGGAATCCAGATTTTTTGATTGTGTCAATATGTTAAGTGAGAACTATGGAGGGGATAAACGTATTGCTGAGGCGCTTTCCAAACTTCATAACGAAGGAAACCTTAATCTCACCGAAGAGTTTATAGGGCTTGAAAATGTCAGAGATCGCAATTTCTTTCAGGTTACCGGCATACTTTCAGATGCCTTGCCTATGGTAAATGCGCCTGTATCGGAGGTTGTAGCATGTCTCGAGCATCTGAAGAGTGAATCTGAGAATGGCAGTTATCCTGGACTGGTCATCGAAGGCTATGTTGGGTTTTGCAAGGCTAAGCAAGGGCGGGCCAAGGAGAGTGTTGACGCTGTACTAGCGCTAGAGGGAAATAGCTTTGGTTTGCTGTCGCCTGCGCTCATTGCTGGCTCCAATAAAGATAAAGACTACTTTGTCAGAAAAGCAATATCTTTACTCTTGCATGAAAATATAAAGGTGGTTTCTCAAGCCGCATTTTCTTTAGGACGCATTGACTTCAAAACTGACGATCAGCTATTGCAAAAGACTGTGTCATCACTAAGTGATTGCGCAAGCGCTATTGATGAAGATGAGGCCTTATCATCGGTGCTGAAAAGCTTGTTAACACTTAGCGTTAAACATCAAAATTTATATCCGCAGATTAAGAATGTCATAGATAGAGTACTTGATGTCGGCGATGATTTTGTTGTGGATGCCTCGGCTTATTTTTTAGCTTATGAGAGGGAAGCATACCCTGAAGGCTTGAGGGACCAGCTATTTGGTGTTTTATCACAGGTCAAAGCTAAAAATAAAGGAACCTTAGGTCTTATAGGAACTGTTCTTACGAAAATGTTGAAAACAGGCAACTATGTGGCTGTAGTGTCCTACATGGAGCAGTTATTAAGTGCTAGTGATAGTGGCTTCAGTATTGAGTCTTTTGGTCATGTGAAAGACCAATTCATTGAGAGTGAAAGTTGTCGTAATTATGTAGCCACGAAATGGTTGCTGTCTAAGAAACAAAGCTTACTTAAGGCGTTGTCGAATCTAATTGATTTTGGGGAAAAGGGCCATAAACTATCCTTAGATATTGGTCTGGTTGAAGGTCTGTCCCCCGAGGAGTTTGTTGATCTAGCTGAAAAAGCGTGTGGCTGGATTTTTACTAGTCAGGTCAGTGCTGCGAGCTTTTTACTTTCCCTACTGAAAATATGTCCCAATGATGCGGTCGATCCGATTAAAGCCATCCTTTATAACCCACTGCTAATTAGTTTCCCGGGAAGTGTTAAGGAATACTTGGTTGAGTATAAAAAAGCCCAGGAATGTGAAGACACAATTGCGGGTATCATTGATGATCTGATGGAAAAGCTAGATCAGCACAATGACGGAATAGCTTTAGCGAGACGCGTGAAAGAGCTTCGGCCGAGCACTGCTGATAGAGAAGCCTACAACCGCAATCACTCCAGACTAATGTCTGAGGCCTATGCTAATGCGCCTAAGGGTTTCCTATCATCGCTTTTTAAGACTTCCGTGTTGCTATATGGACATAAGTCAATTCACCACGTGTATCCAGGTCCAAATGGAGAAGGTAGAAAGCGCCAGGAAATGCCACTGCATAGTATTAGCCATTCGTTGGAGCTTCCATCACTAGAGCTTTATGACTCCAATGGCCTTGAATATATACTCTATGTGTTTCGCTATAGGGGGTGTGAAAAATGAAAATAATTGTTCGTGAGTACTTGGCTTCATTAAGAGAGAGGGGCGAGCTTGATTCTCTTCTACCCGATTTGTTGTCAGAAATGGGGCTGGTTGTCTTTTCAAGACCAGGTATAGGGGTGCGTCAATATGGAGTTGACGTTGGTGCATACGGAAGCTTGTTTGGTGGTGAAGAAAAGGTTTATCTATTTTCAGTTAAAGCTGGAAATATAGATAGGAAGACGTGGTCTGGAGATTCTCCCCAAGACCTGAAGCCCTCCTTGGATGAGATTATTGATGTGTATGTCCAGACGCATTTGCCTGCTGAGTATCAAGGCAAACCCGTCGAGATTTGTATTTGCTTTGGTGGTGAAGTCAGAGAAGACGTTCGCTTAAATTTATCGGCTTACCAAGCGAAAAATACGAAGGACAATATTTCATTTAGTGAGTGGGGTGGTGAAAAACTGGCGGGCTACATCGAAGACAACCTCTTAAAGGAGGAACTATTGCCAGATGATTGTAGGAGGCTCTTGCGAAAATCACTTTCCATGATTGATGAGCCGGACTCTGCGTACAAATACTTTAAGTCTTTAGTGACTGCACTGTCGGAGACTAAGGAACTTTCACCAAAAAAAACGGTGACAGCCGCACGGCAGATATATCTGTGTTTCTGGATACTGTATGCATGGTGCAGGGAAGAAGATAATTTGGAGAGCGCTTATCGTTCTGGTGAGTTGTGTTTGCTACATCTATGGGATGTCGGTAAGCCTTTTTTAGGTAAAAAAAATAAAGAATCTAGTGCCATTCAGTTGACGATTTTATATATGCAAACTTACTATCTAAATGTTTGTGAGGCATACTTTGAAGACAAAATATTGCCACATACAAAGAAAAAATATGCGTTGTCGGCTGCGGTTTCCCCAACTTGTTTTCTTGATGTAAATTTGAAGATGTTTGATCTTATAGGCCGAATGGCAATGTTCGGGATATGGGGGTATTTTTTACGTGATAGATTGCCGGGTGAAGAAGAGGATCAAGGACAGCGCAAAGAGTTAGAAGCACTTACTGGAAAAATGGATGTAAGTATAAAGGAGTTGATAAAAAATAATCCTGTGTTATTGACACCTATAAAGGATGATCAGGCAATTGATGTTTTTATAGCAATTTGGTTTTTGGCATTAAATGGCCGGAATGCCGGCTTCATCCATGAATGGTTGGATGAAATGATAAATGGAATTTCTTGGCAATTTGTAACTAATAAGAATTATCCTTGCATTTTGAATGACTATTATCAGCTGCTTGAACACCCGGTCCGAGATAAAGAGGGGTATAAAGAAGAAGTGACAGCAGGCAGTATTTTTTACCCTTATATAGCGTCCTTTGCCGCCATCTTTGGGTTTGAGCGTGTGTATCAATCCATTCAGGAGTTAATAAAAAATCACTTAGAGCACTGCAATCTTCAAGTTTGGTTTCCTGACGAAGAAACAGAGGTTCAATTATATAAAAACATAAATGTACACGGAGCAACCATGTCTCATGTTGCTATTTCTTCAGGACCGGAAAAATACCTGGAAGAGCTGTTTTCGGAATGTGATGCGGCTACACATTTTGCAAGCTTGAGTGTTATCCGGGCTCAGTGGTGGCCCATTATATTTTTGGCGAGCAGGCATTACCGTATACCTGTGCCAATTCAACTGCTAAAAACCTTCTTGCCTAGTGATAAGTCACCAGAAGCTAATTCTTAGATCTAAAGAAGAAATTATATATGCCGGTATATAGGTTTCTTTTATTTTTCCCTAAGAACTATGCAATATGCGCTGGGTGACGTAAGGGCAAAATGATGCTGGCTACGCCGAGGGCAATTTTCGATGTCTGGCCTGAGAGCAGCCCAAGGTAGACGAATGGGTCAAAAGTTTGACCCGCATCGCCAAAAGAAGGCACATTGAAGAGGACATCTCTAAGCCAAATCGCACTAAACCCCAGTTCTTCCGCAAGCCGAACCTTTTCAACATGATTAAGCATTGTTGGAACTGGGTTCGTGCCGTAATTCTCTATGGGAACCACAATTCCCACCGTGAGCTTACCTGGCCTAAATACAGCGTTGTAACCGGCATTGATACTAGTAAAAGAGCCACATTGAGCTTGGTGTTGAGAGTGCACTGAGGTAGCTCCTATGCTTCTCGGATAGGAGAGGCTTGGTGGCCAAAGGTGCTAACTAGATCACTATTAGCGGCTTGGACCTGGCCATTTTTTGCGCCGCCGTTCATAAATACTCGTACATGCATCTTTTATCTCCCACAAAGCCTAGGCCAGTCATCAATCAGTGCTGGCTCGATCTATGATTCAAGACTAAATCATTGGAATCTATGTATAAACGGCGTATAAATGGAATCAGAATTCGGTTTTTGGAGATAATAAGTGGATACAAATGGGGTTCGGCTATTCGTGCTGGCCGCGGAGATGCTGAATATAAGCTCTGCGGGGCGAGGGCTTGGATTGGCTCCCTCTGTAGCCAGCGCCCGCTTGTCCAAGCTTGAAGTTCAGCTGGGGGCGGATCTTTTTCATCGATCTACCCGCAAGGTCTCACTGTCGATAGAGGGGGAGGAGTTCCTGCCTTTTGCCCGGGAGATCATCGCACAAGAGGATTCGGCATTTGCTGCGCTGGGGCGTGGAAATTCCTCCGTGAGCGGAACACTCAGGTTTGCGGCATCGAGCACTTTCGTTCAGCGCTTTATCGCGCCTATCCTGCCTGAATTCCTGGAAAGGTATCCTGGAGTCAACATAGAGCTGAAGCTCTCAGACACACAAGTCAGCCTTATCGAGGGCGGCTTTGATTTGGCACTACGCAATTATGCGGTTGAAGATAGCAGTTTAATTGGTCGGAAGCTTGCGGATGACAGGCGAGTTCTATGCGCTTCTCCCAGTTACTTGAAAAAATATGGTGTTCCCGAAAAGCCGGAAGAGCTAGTTGCACATCAGCTTTTGGCCTTTATCAATTCAAAACCCAGGAAACTCATATCTGCGAGCGATCAGACTACTTATCAATTCCCACCTTCAAACAGCAGATCTCGAGTGACTTGTGATGATGGCGCCAGCATGCGTATCGCTGCAAAAGCAGGGGTGGGAATTTGCATGAGTTCTATCTGGAATATCCAAACAGAAATTTTAGAGGGCTCCCTGGTTAGAGTGCTGCCAGAATATTATATAGATGATCAATCAGCCATTTGGCTCGTATACCCCAAGTCCAATGTTCTGACATCTAAAGTGCGAGTCTTTATTGACTACCTGATTGAGAAAATCGGAAAACCGCCAGTTTGGGAACAGTAGATTGTTGCTTCATCAAAAGGAATCCACTTCACATGGGTATGCGCAAGCTCTGTTCTGCATAGCATAGGTAGATTAATTTCGCTCCTTAAAGGGGAAGATCTCGGTGCTCAGCTAGAGGTCTTTTTTCTTTCAGGTAATAATTCACGGCTTGATGCGGCCTCCCTTTACTAACCTGGTAAGTTTTCTATCTATTATCGGTAGATTCATTTACAGGATATCTTACACGTCTAGTAGTGATACTTCAGTTGTATAAACCAACCCCTCTCAATTTAAAAGGCCAAAATCTAAGAAAATATGCCCAAAACCTAAAGGCCGCACTGCGAACTGCGTGTAGGCTTAAGTTTTAGAACAAACTGGGAATCTTTTGGATACTTTAGGTCATACGATCCACGGACTTTGATATTTTTTTAGCCTTTCCTTTGCGTATGAATTTTGTGTAAGGCATTTTTCAAGCCAAGCTTCCTAAGAATTTGGCTTTATTAATTGGATTCAAAAGATTAATTCAGTTTGTGTTCACAGATACAGACCTATAAACAAGTCAGGGTTAAGGGCGGTGAGCAAGTTCTTAACTTTGGCGTATTTGATAATAGTAGTTGGATTGGTGCTTATTTTTAGAGGCACAAAATATAGATTTAGTAGTTTTACATTCATCGTAATAAATTTCTATAAATAGCATTTATTTAGCTAATCGAAATTTATATGTAGGCTGCCCCGAAACAGGAAGTTAATACATGGACCTTATATTTAACAATGCTGCATTGCGTCAAAACCTTATAGGCTGCCCGGCTTCTCATGCAGACGCATTTAAAACCACTGCAGCATCTCACCGTTGCGTTATCATCGTTCGCGCAACAGGGCCAACATGTACCCAATTACTTGAGCAGGGATATGACACAAAGGGCTTTAGGATTCATGGGAAGTCATGTGATTGGGGGCCGATGGCAGGCTTTGTATTACGAGACCCCCGGTTAAATAAACACGGGATGAGAAAAGCGGCCTATAACCGTGATCAACATCGAGAAGCCTTTACTGATCTACAGTCTGGTGCAGGTTGGACTGCATCAACAACACCGCTTCGCTTGCATCAGGAACGGGTTGATTGGCTGATTCAGAACGGAAAGATCAATGTTACAAGAAAAACTCAAGATCGTTACGAAGGTATAGCCAGCCACCCCAGTGGCATTACTTTTCACTATTCTCTCATCAGGGTTAACACATGCTTGGGAGATATGTGGGGTGTTTATGTTGATAAGGAAAAGAGCAGACAGTCAGGTTTTATCCAGGAGCGGGGTAATATCGTTGTTCAGTATGACACTAAGTACAAAGACATGTATGAGCCGCTACTGGCGATGACCAATCCAGTGGAGCATCGTCATTTTCGAAATGAGCACCCTCTGAATGCCATTACCGGGGATTACGACTTATTTGCTATTTGGCCATTTAAGCAGGGGGCAAAGAGGTTTGATCGATATGGAGATGACCGCCGTATTCTCGGCACTGCTCAAGCTTGGTCGCAGCGCCAGCATATCGAAACTCAATTGGAAAGAAATTTCACTACCCAAGGGCAAGGCACCAAGCTGGGTAATATAACTAATCGGATTTATGAAGTAAGCCAGACACTCAATTCCACTATTGGTGGCATTCGCAACCCGAGAGCTGGAGCTGGGCATTGGGGGCCATTCCCCAGAAGAAATGTACTATGGCACAGTGATGAAGCCGCACGCCCATATGTGAACGACATAGATTTACCCCTTATTGCATTTACTCCTGCTCGCAGTGAAGTGGTTATTCAAACTTTGCAGGCTTTTAGAGAATTTATCGCAATGTGTAGAATACATGGTGTCCATGTCACTTTGGCAGAGGGTTGGGCAATGAACCCTACCAATAATAAGCCCGACCGATTGGGGCAAGGGTATGGAAGATTTGTACCTCGCGACTGGCACTTTGGTCAGTGGATCGTCCCACCTTGGTACAATGCTTAATAGAGTTATTATGTCGATGTCTGTGGTTACTTGAAAAGTAGCCACTACTTCTCCGGAGGCTGGTTGTTAACAGCGTTTTTTGGAGCGGTCCTTTTAGGTAAAGTAGATGATTCTGTATATATTTGAGGTGTTCAATATACACAGAGAGAAGGTGTGCGCGGAAATAAATACATTTACCTAGGCGGCAGTCAAGTGAGGTGCTCCAATCTAGCCAAGCTCACCATAAGCTTGTGGAGCAAATCATAGAGCATCAACCTACTTGGAAGTCTGATAAGGGGTTTCTACTTCAGGTGGTAGCTCTCGTGGGATGCGCAAGGTTGTAAGGGGGGCGACGGAATAGTACTAAACTGACATCAAAGATAAAATAGGAATTTGTTCTCAATTTTTTGTGTAACTAACTTTGAGTGCTGTTAAGCCATTTAATAATTTCTTTATGTTCGACTTCTCCTATTGTATTCATGCTTGGGTGATATCTGCCAGTAATTTTAATTAACGTTACATTGTCTTTTTTCAAGTTTTCATAATCCACATAAGGAGATATTTGGTCTGAATCTGAGAGTATTAGTAGTGTTGGAACCTTGGAGGACTTTAGGAGTGGTATTATCTTCGTGTCATCCAGATTGATTTTGGCTTTCTCTAGAGCCAGAATTGCACCCTTGCGAAAGTCTTTTTCAGGGATGATTTTGCTAAGTAGTGGGTGGTCACGTTTTGCATAATTGTACACAGCTTCATCAAATGATGGCATTGGGGCCGAAAGGATAATTCCACTAATGTCTTGTCGTTGGAAAGAAATATGGGCTGCCGTTAATGCACCCATCGAATTTCCCAGAATATAAATATCCTCATCTTTAATGACGCCCTCTTTAATTAAATTGTCAATGAGGTGGTTAATATAATTGCTGTCATCCACTCCGTATTTTTTATTGCCACCTGAATCACCATGACCGAGAAGATCTGGAACAACAACCTGAAACCCAAGAAAACGGAAGTATAAAGCTGAATTGATCATAAAATCTTTGGAGGTGCGAAATCCATGCAATAAGATTACGGTACCATCGTAACTCCGCTCCATAGAGTTTCTGGTTAAATCGATTTTAACATTGTTCTCTTTGTCGCCTTCTCCATGCTTTACGGAGTACTGAAGTTTGTTATCGGTTAAAGGTGGACCATAGTAATAGCTAATACAGTTCTTTTTTTGCAGTGGGCAATATTTGTCTTTTTTGAAGTCTAAGTCTTTAATTTGATCGGCAGTTATTCTGTTGTTAAAAGAATAATCTTCAGCATTGTCTATAAAGCTTGCGATCCTTTGGGAGCAAGCTGAAGTAGCTAAGCATGTTAAGGTAATGGCGAGTACTTCAATTAGAGATACTTTGGTTTTCATGGTTTTTGACTTTAGGAGGTTGCGGTAATTTACTCGCAGGATTATTCGTTTTTCTCTTGCCTTTGATATGTTCCATATAGGCAACCAGTTCTTCTACCTGCAAACCTGCTGTGAGGGGTACTTCGTTCATAATTTAGGGCTTTTCCAACTTTTGCCCTTGTTTTGCGAAGGGAGCTTAGGAGTCTGCTGAGGTATTGTGTTTCGAACCAGCGTACGCCTAAGATGAGTACTAATTACTTGAGCCGGTTTGTACTTCTTCTAGGCTAGCGTGTGCCACTTATGTTGGGAGTCTAGGGTTTTGCCGAATAACTAAAGTGACCACTAAAGCCCTTCTTTGGTTGAGAAGGCTGTCGGCTATCCTCTAAGGCAGCATGAAAACCTCCATTCCTCAAGGTGCTACCGTGTTATATCTAGTCACAGCAAAGCGTGAGGCCGAGTATGGTGCTTACCTTTGCTTGCTGTAGTTGCGTTCCAGCATTTCCTGGCGACTTTTTTCTTCAAAGGAGAGTTCTGCAGTGGGCCTTAATAGCAGTCGCTGCAAACCGATCGGATCTCCACTTATCTCACAGTACCCGTAAGTGCCATCTTTAATCTTCTCTAATGCCCGCTGGATCTTGCGCAGAAGTAGATGCTTGCGGCCGGTAAAGCGTAGGTGTTGCTGGTTTTCTTGCTCTGCGGCCGCTCGGTCCAGGTCATCAGCTAAGGCAAGGTTCGTGGTTGCAATAGCCTGCTGTCCCTGTTCAACCTCTGCCATTAGGTCGCTTTTCAATTCCATTAGACGATGCTGGAAGAATAATAGTTGTTTTTCGTTCATATAGTCTGAGGCGGGCATCCCCAGCAGTTCTTGCTCACTGATTTTTGGCATTCCATGAATCCCCTGTTCCATAGCTCACGTTGACTTGAAATATTAAATTGATGATATAACATATCATCATGTTGGCTGAAGTGTATGTGGTTGTCTTGGGTTCTCGTAGATTAAAAGGATTGTTGTGAGAGATACTTTAGGAATTTTGGCTTCTGGGCTTTGCTTGCTGCACTGTCTTTTGACTCCTTTGTTACCGGTATTGGGAGGTTTGGGGATACTGGGTGCTTTACAAGAGGACCAGTTTCTCCACTTGCTGTTGCTTGTACCCGTGGTAATTCTGGCCTTGGCCAGCTTCCCAGCCTCTTGCCGACGCCATCAGCGCTACGCGGTAATGATTGTTGGTTTCTCCGGGGCATTGCTATTGGTTGGTGCGCTATATATCGAGGGGGTATGGGAGCTAGTTGCCAGTGTTCTTGGTGCAGGCTTATTGATTGTTGCCCATTGGGTAAATCAGCGCTTGATTTATCGGGACGCTCTTGTCGAATAGGTGAAGATCATGAGGCTTGCAGGAGCATTGTTCGTTGTGTTTTTTTGGGCTGGCCCGGTGGCTGCAGAGGTGGGAAGCCATGTTCACGGTAAGGCGATGATGTACCTGGTGGCCGAAGCAGACAGAATCAGTGTCGAGCTGGAGTCGCCCACAGTCGACCTGGTGGGATTTGAGCATGCGCCACGTAACGATGCTCAAGAGCGGCTGTTAGAACAGGTTGCTTTTAATCTATCCAAGCCAGACCATTTTTTGGAGTTTGTCGGTGCTCAGTGCCATCCCTTAAGTGTGGAAGTTAAGGCGCCATATAGCGCAGAAGTTACCAGTGACAACTCAGTGCACAGTGGTTTCCGTGCTAGTTACCAATTCAAGTGTGATAATCTGGCAGAGTTCAACAGTGTCATTGTTACCCTGTTTGAGAGGTTTCCCGGTATTCATGGGATTGCAGTGCAATGGATCAGCTCCGGTTGTCAGGGGGCTGAACTGCTCACTGGTAAAGACAACAAATTGCAAATGAAATAGGCTATGAAAGCATCCCAAATCAAACAGACCCTGAGTGTGGCGGAACAAACCTGTCGCAGTTCAGGTGCCCGCCTGACTGAAAAGCGTAAGAACGTTCTTACCGTGTTGTTGCGGTCAAAAACTCCGCTCTCTGCCTATGAAATAGCGGAGCATTACAATGGTGACTTTGGCGACTCAATTCCCGCCATGTCAGTCTATCGAATGCTGGACTTTCTGGCAGCAGAGAACCTGGTTCACAAACTCAATTCAGAAAACAAGTACCTGGCCTGTGCTCATATTGCCTGTGACCACAGCCACCAGACTCCACAGTTTTTAATCTGCAATCGCTGCAGCAAAGTGCGGGAAATTGGCATTAGGCCCGAAGTCATTGATGCATTGCGGGATACGGTTGAAAGTGCCGGATATCATCTCCAGACATCCCAATTGGAGCTGGATTGTGTTTGTGATGAGTGCAGCCGGGATGCAGCTTAGTGGCAGCTAGTCAGTTAATACGCGGGGTACCTGCCAACGTTATCACTGGTTTTTTGGGCGTCGGCAAGACAACGGCTATCCGGCATCTCCTGGAAAGTAAGCCCGCTGATGAGCGCTGGGCTGTTCTGGTCAATGAGTTTGGAGAAGTGGGTGTTGATGGCGCACTTTTTGAACCAGAACAGGAAGGCAATATTTATATTCGAGAGGTACCTGGCGGTTGTATGTGCTGTGCTGCTGGTTTGCCGATGCAGGTCGCTTTAAACCAGTTACTGGCTAAGGCCAGGCCCCATCGATTAATAATTGAGCCGACGGGCCTGGGGCACCCCAGAGAGGTGCTGGCGGCTTTGTCTGATGCAGTGCGCGGCGGTGTGTTGGACCTTCGCGGTACGCTAACTTTGGTCGATGCTCGCTGTATTGAAGACGACCGCTACTTACGCAGTGAGACTTTTCGGCAGCAATTAGAAGTTGCTGATCTGGTAGTGGCTAATAAGTCTGATCTCTACGGCCCCGAAGACTTGCAAAACCTTCAGCGATTTCTCTCGTTCTTAGGTGAGGGCGCTGAAAAACCGCTGCAAGTGGTGGAGCAGGGGCGTATCGAATTGGATTGGCTCCAACTGCCCTGCAGTTTTCAGGTCTCGTTGGGGAGTGACCACCACCACCCAGTAACTCAGGCGGCGGATGAGATTGAGCTATTGCCGGAGTGTGGCTATCTCCGCTCAGAGAATAGCGGAGAGGGTTACTACAGCTGTGGCTGGCGTTTTAGCCCCGAATTTATATTTGATTATGATGCGCTCTTTTCACTATTCAGTGGCACTGACGCTGAGAGAATCAAGGGGGTATTTATTACCGAGCAAGGTGTATTTGGATTTAATAAGGCTGACAAAGTGCTTACAGTTTTAGAGCTGGATGACACATTGGAAAGCCGGGTAGAGGCGATTAACCAAGCGCGTTTGGATTGGGATGCAATGGAGAGCTCCTGGATCGCTGCCCTGGCGGATAACCAGGGTACCGAAACAAAAGTGTTTTACGAATCCAAATAGCTATATGGCCAGGTATTCAAATCTGGCCTGGCTTATTAGAAATTTTTGCATAAATTCGGTCATTTTTTCGCGGCCGTATTCCGTAAAGTTTTAATCTGACGTAAATCTCTGAAGTAAACCAATGAATATAAAATTACTCGGCCGCTTAACTGTGGCATGGCTTGCTATGTCCGGAACCTCGGGCAGCTTTGCCGCAGATCCCCTAAATGTAACCGGTGATAAGTTCCGCCAGCTGGAGGAACTGCTGCCGACACCGAATAGTTACCGAACAGCGTCGGGAGCCCCTGGTCATGCCTATTGGCAGCAGCAGGCGGACTACGATATCAAGGTTTCATTGGATGATGATAAGCAACTGATCACTGCTTCAGAGACCATCACTTACACCAATAATTCGCCGGACACCCTGCGTTACTTGTGGGTGCAACTGGATCAAAATCGCTTCAAGCCAAATTCCTCTGGTAATTTGGCGACGCCGGTTGATATGGAAGCTATTGAACCGGACACCATTCCATTTAAGAGTTTTCGTCGTGCAGTAGTATCCGGTGAATTCCCAGGCGGATACCAGATTACTAAAGTGGCTGACACTCGGGGTAGGGAGCTTCGCCATACTATTGTCGATACCGGCATGCGAATTGACTTGCCCCAGCCTCTGGCCCCAGGTTCCAGCGTGAGTTTCCAGATTGACTGGGCTTACAAGGTTATTGAGCAGAAAGCACTGGGTGGGCGTTCCGGTTATGAATATTTTGAGCGCGACGATAACTACTTATACGAGATAGCCCAATGGTTCCCTCGTATGGCTGCATATAACGATGTTAGCGGCTGGCAAAACAAGCAGTTCCTGGGACGCGGCGAATTTGCGCTGGAGTTTGGGGATTATCGCGTTGCTATTGAAGTGCCAGCAGATCATATCGTTGCTGCAACCGGTGTTCTTCAAAATCCCAAGGATGTATTGACCTCCAAGCAGCGCGAGCGTTTGAGAAAGGCTCGAGTAGCCAGTAAGCCTGTGATGATTGTCACTAAGGATGAAGCGCTGGAGAACGAAAAAAGTCGTTCAAATAAGCGTAAAACCTGGGTATTTGAAGCTGAGAATGTACGTGACTTTTCTTGGGCTTCGTCACGTAAATTCCTGTGGGACGCACAGGGTTACAAGAAGGGTGGAACCGATACGATGGCTATGTCCTTCTACCCGGAAGAGGGCACTCCACTGTGGGACAAGTACTCAACAGAGTCCATTATTCATACAATAGATATTTATAACCGCTACAGTTTTGACTATCCCTATCCGGTCTCTATTTCCGTCAATGGCCCTGTGGGGGGAATGGAATACCCCATGATCACCTTCAATGGTCCGCGCCCTGAAATAGATGAGGAGGACCGCAGCAAGCGCACCTATTCCCGTCGCACCAAGTATGGGCTTATCTCGGTGATCATTCATGAAGTAGGGCATAACTACTATCCTATGATCATCAATTCTGATGAGCGCCAGTGGACCTGGATGGATGAGGGGCTGAACACTTTCGTACAGTTCCTGGCTGAGCAGGAATGGGAAGAGAAGTATCCATCCCGCCGTGGCGATGCACGAAAAATTGTCGAGTATATGAAGAGTGAAAACCAGGTTCCGATTATGACGAACTCGGAATCTGTGCTTCAGCTTGGTAACAATGCCTACGGTAAGCCTGCAGCTGCACTGAATATCCTGCGTGAATCCATTATGGGGCGTGAGTTGTTCGATTTTGCTTTCCGGGAATATGCCCAGCGTTGGAAGTTCAAACGCCCTATGCCTGCGGACTTTTTCCGCACTATGGAAGATGCATCAGGTATGGACCTGGATTGGTTCTGGCGCGGATGGTTCTACACCACTGATAATGTCGATATCAGCCTTGATGCCGTACATCATTACACCGTTGGTACACAAAATCCTGAAGTGGAAGGGCCTTGGAAGCGCGCCCAGCATAAACGGGAACCCGAGACTATCACTGTTATTGAAAATCGCGCGAAAAAGTTGACTCGAATCGTCGATGCTAAGCCGGAGTTGGAAGACTTCTATAATACTCACGATGAGTTTGACGTTTCTAATGCGGATCGCAATAGCTACCAAAGTAAACTAGAAAATCTAGAGGACTGGGAAAAAGACATGCTCAAGGTTGAGAGTAATGTCTACGTGCTGGACTTTAGCAATATTGGTGGCTTGGTGATGCCACTGTTCCTGCGGCTGGAATATGAAGATGGGAGTGTTGAGGATTTGCGTATCCCCGCTGAAATCTGGACTCGCAATGCCAAGAAGACCTCCAAAATGCTGGTGAGGGATAAGAGCAAGGTGCTTAAGTCTGTAGTGCTCGATCCCCATTGGGAAACAGCGGATGTCAATGTGGAGAACAACTTCTATCCACGTCGAATTATCAAGTCACGCCTGGAACTATTTAAGGATGAAAAGCCGCGTAACTTGATGAAGGATTGGGACGTAGAGCTTAAAGAGGAAGATTAAGCCTTGGAAGAAGTGCAGCTCTGCGGCAGTGGGCCTGGAGAGCTGCACTTAGTGCTCTTTACTTAACGTATCCACCTGAAACATTCATTGTGTTGTGGTAGTAATTGATGAAAGTTTTATTTTCCTTCTTGTTGATAGTAACGACCTCGATATTTACACTCCAGGCAAATGCACATCGCTATCATTTTGGTTTGACCGACCTCTCCGTAAACGAGCGCACTCAAACACTGGAGGTCTCCCATCGTTTTTTTGTTGCTGATATTGAAAAGGCCTTATCAATAAGTGCCAGTAAAGAATTGAATGAAGCACAAAAACAGATGGAGAGCTATGTCAATTCAAGATTCCAGATTAGCCAGGAAAATGGTGAGTTGTTGAAGCTCAATTGGGTAGGTGTGGAGTCCGATGTTCATGACATCTGGATATATCAGGAAATACCTTTGGTAGATATTTCCAGCAAAAAATTGTGTGTTAAGCAATCAATGCTCATGGAAATTGAGCAGGATCAAGTGAATACTATAAATGTCAATCGAGGTAAGAAAACCCAAAGTTACACCTTAAAACCAGGTGGGAGTAGGGTAGAGTTTGCCTTATAAGCTGGAAATTTATCAGATAGCATCTAATTTTGTGCTTGTCTGAAGAGCTGTAGTTCAGGGTTGACCTGACAGAAGACCTTTTGAAAACCGGTAACTGTCAGATCAAATCTGAACTGATGCAGTCAAAAGCAGAATAGCTCAATAGGCTATACGTCCACTCTTGAGAAAAGTTAAATTACTTGCCCCGTTACCGGCATATATATCATGGTTGTATGGGAGTTGCCGTTATGATTACTATCTTTACCAAAAAAATGAGCCATATCTAGTAGCTCCCAACCGCCTGTATTTCCATCAGTAAAAACACAGTCACTTTTATTGCCTGCTCCATGACCATTTGAGGTATGAATCATTACATGTCTCATAACTCCTAAATTTGATAGAAAACCAACGAAGCAGCCCTCCGGCAAGGTCATTAAATCGTGCAGAGTATTAACTGATCGGGTTCTGGGGGTGGCTCCAAAAATTCTATTGTAGTTATTGTTACCAGTAACATTATAGTTTTTGTTGTCCATGGTTACACTTGGGCAGTTTACACCCTTGGCGCTCCAGGCACAGTAGAGCGCAGCGTCCCAGCATTGCAAACTGCTTAGTTTTGTATAAAGGGAAAGCTCTGGTCCTGTCAGAGTGCCGTTCATGAAAGCGGGTTTCGCATTCCCCATCGCTTCAGCTAACAGACGTGTTCTTCTACCCGGTGTTTGCCCCTCAGGGATTAAGGTCATTAGTGGCATTTTTGTTCCTTATTTTTATGCTTAGAAGTTGTTTTCTAAATGTTAATGCACCAAATGAATCGCATTGAAGCCATGATAAATGAATGGCGGACCTAACTGTTAGAAAAAAGTGCTATTTGTAATGCTGTGTTTTAGTAGGCTAATGGCAATCTATAGATATGACTCTTTATTTTATATTTTTCGATTAATAGGTTGTGCTTTATGGTGGTGTGAGTCGTAAAATCCTACTAGGTAGCAGAAATATAATTTTCGCTGCAAGCTTTCAGCTTGAGTAGATGTGTTTCTGATGATAATTCCTGTGTGTTATTAGCAGCTTGGTGTTTCCTGGGGGCTGGGGAAATAGGATCATTGTAGTTTTATTAAGTTAAAGTAATAGTTAATGGCAAACCTTTTCTGTTTTTTAATGGCGGTGGGGTAGTGTTCGCGGTTGTGTGTTTGATCTTCAACCTGGCGCTACATAATATCAACCTAAGCTTTTACATTACTTGAAGTTTATTGTTGTAATTTTTTTGTGATGCTTTTGGGTGTTGGCAGACGCTGGGTACTTTGGGATTATATTTCCTTACGCGCTTGCTTAAACCAGCTAAGTATTTTCTGGTGGTGCTCTGTTCCATATAAAAGAATAAAGTTGCGGGTATGGTAGTTGCTGTTGTCTTGCAGCGCGCGGATGCGTTCATCAGCAAATCCTGGAGTTAGCTCAATGCCGCACTCTATCGTAATGCAATGCAGCCACGCGTTGTAATTCTCGGGTACTATTGACTGGGTCATATTAATTCCTAGTTAGATACTTGGTGTCTATAGATCCAGGGGAAGCTCTTGTGAGAATGTAGGGACATTCCTCAGTTCTTATTGAGAGTTGTTTGTGTATGAAAAACCACCAGCAATAATTTTTGTTGGTGGTTTTACCGATATACTAGATCCTATTCCTAACTAGAAGCTGCCCCGTAATCCAATACTAAAGCTCCGCCCCGGCAGTGGAGCAAGTTCTTTTAGGAAGGACGAATGCACATAAGCTAACTCGTCCGTCAGGTTATTAGCCTTAAGGTAAACGGTCAGGTTGTTTGGGTTCCCTAGAAAAGTGTACGCAAGCTCAGTATTCAAAAGTGTGTAAGCAGCGGTGGCGGTTTCCAGTTCTGCTACTTTGGTTTGCTTAAACGCATGCGTAATCTCAATCCCTGCATCCCATCCATTGGAACTATAATTTAGCATGCCGCCCAATCGCATAGGTGGGATGCGAGGCAGATTACCTCCGTCATCCAGCTTTCCTCGAACAGTGTCGCCCCACAGTGTCAGTGTGAGAGGCTTGGATAATTGCCAGGCAAATTCAGCTTCTAGACCGTAGAGTGTCGAATCCGCTTGATCGAAGACATAAACCGGCAGTTCGCCATGATCATGACTCTCTTCTTCCTGTTCGTGATCGTGTTCTTCAAAGTCTTCGCTGGTGTAGCCCGTATTGCGTTCGTAGTAGAAATTATCTATCTGGTTGTAGAATAAGTTCAGTACCCAGCCGATATTTCCTGAATGCCTGCGAAAGCTCAAGTCAATGTTGTTGGATACTTCTTCATCAACATTGTTCTCATAGTAAAAATAGGGCTCTTCTGTGTCATCATCCGGTTTAAAGAGCGCGCCGACTTCGAAACTACTGGTGCCGATATGGGGGCCATACGAGAAAAGTTCAGCGGCGCTGGGGGCCCGTTGTGCGTGGGTAAAAGAGATCCCGGCATTGTAATTGGCGGCGATATCCCAGACCAAGCCAGCAGAAACGCTATAGGGCGTGAAAGCCAGTTTATCGAGATTTTCTCCTTCCCATTCATCATCGGCAGCTTCAACCGTGACTCTTTCGACACGGGCCCCTAGTTGCCAGAGGAATTCACCCGTGTGCTTTTCTTGTATCAGCCCAATTGCTGAGCTTTCTGTTGTACTCGGCGGAGTGAACGCCTCTTCGCCTATTGCTTCAAAATCGGTGGTTTTGCTTTCCAGGGTTATTGCACCACGCCAGCCGGCCATATCTTGCAGCAGCAGGTTGACCCGTGCTTGCAGTGTTTGATTACTGAATGTCGTACCGATAGCGTTGTTTTCGATCTCAGAATGTTCGTAGTCTGTGTAGCCAATTCTGGCATCCAGGCCGCTCAACCATGGGTTATCCAGTGACAGTTCGCTAGCCAATTGCCAGCGGTCCTGTTTCAAGTCAGAGACTACTTCTAACTCTTCTTCATGCTCGTCATGATGCTCTGACTCATCTTCCTCGTGTTCCTCATGTTCTTCAGCGTGCGAATGGCTGTGCCCGGGAATACTGTTAATTCGCTCCAGGCGTCCATAGGCAAGGCCGATTGAACCATTATCTAAAAACCAGTTGCCACCGATGTTGAACCCTTTGCTTTTTGAGTCACTGTTCTCTAATACCCCACTGGATTCTTCGCCATAGTCGCTTGAGGTGGGAATTTCATAGTTGTCACCTTTGCGCCAGAAACTGTCCACGTGATACGCGAGCTGATCATTGCCGCCGGTATGAGCCAGCGAGGCTTCGCGCTCATCTGCCACGGTATTGCTGCCCAGCGAGTAAGCGGTCCTGTTTTCACTAGAGGTAGGGATCCGCTCATCTACAACATTGACTACGCCACCAATGGCTCCTGAACCATAAAATAAAGTGGCAGGCCCCCGCAGGATTTCTATCTGCTCTGCAGTAATGGTCTCAGTGGCGACGACATGGTCTGGGCCAACTCGGGAGGCATCAGCGCTATCGAGCCCATTTTGGGTAATCAGAACGCGGGGGCCGTTGAGTCCGCGGATAATGGGACTACTGGCTACTGGTCCAAAGTAACTGGAATGAACCCCTACTTCATTCTTGAGGGTTTCTCCCAAAGTGGAGGCTTGTTTTCGACGCAGCTCTTCGCCGGCTACCACTGTTACTGGTTGTGCTGATTCAATGGTCGAAGCATGTAATGGCGTGGCTGTTACGTCAATTTGCTCGATAACAGTGTGTTGCAAGGTAACCTTCAGGGGCTCATCCTGACCAGCTTGTAAAATTACTGTCTTATGGCTGTGCCCCGGGGCATTGATATGGATCTCGCGGAGCTGTGAAGTATTCACCTCAAGTGAAAATCGGCCCTGCGCATCTGTTTGTGCCTGCTGTCTACTTCCCGCGACTTCAATACTAGCGCCATAGATGGGCTCTCCAGAAGAATCTAATACCTGGCCGGAAATCCCATGGGCCAGGTTAGATAGGGTCATCAGTGCGAAAAGGTTCGCAGTAAGTTTCATGAGTTATTCCTTATAAGATTTTTACGTCCAAGTGCACGCTAGTTACTCGTCGGCGGACCCGAAATCGAAAGTGAGTAGCAGTCGCAGTTGGCCGGGCTCGACACTCGGCGAGCAGTGGATTAGACCGGCCCCTTCATTGCCCTCCCAGAGTTCGCCTTTGAGAAGGGCAACCGAGCCGCATGCCAGGTGATTGATGGAAGTAGAAGGAAATTCCTGGTTGGCCTTCAAGTCGAGTGTATGAGGGGCAATAGAGTCTGGAGTCAGCCACTCTGTACCTGTACCTAAATATGTCGTAATCAATCGGCAGGGCACCCGATCTACATGAAACTTGGGGCACATTGCACCGTTCAGGGTTGTTAAACGAATACCGACTCCACTTAGCTCAAATAGGTAACTGAACATGTCTGCCAGTAGCTGGATATCAGCACATAAGTGCGGGTAGGGAACAAGCTCTGGCAATGCTTCACCGAGGTGCTCGATCTTGGAGGTGGGTAATAGAATCCTGCGGTTGGGGTGTACACCACTATTTAAGAGGGTGCGGCAATCACTGGCTATGCTACTGGGCAGTTCCCGTTGCCAGATGGCCATATTGATATCAGCTTGGAAAATATCTGTTAAAACTTCTCCATTATCTGCAGACACGGCCCGACGGATATTTGGCAGGTCTGCCTCTGACAGTCCTTCCTCTTTCGGAGCCAGTTCAGCACTTGGAGTTTGTGTGATAAGTGTCTCATGGCTTCTTTCTGTAAAGTCAGTCAGGCTCAAGCTAATCTCCAATTAAGTAACTTCGGCTAATAAACACAATTTTCAGGGGGGTTAATTGCTTTGCTCTCTGCTGTGGCGGGCGCTGCAATGCCTAAATTCCTCACTCGCACTACCCACCCCTCAATTCGGGCTATGATATAACATATCACATTGAGGATGGTCGGCCTAGGCAACCTCCAACATTGGGATGAGTTAAGCTTAAAGACCGAATTCATCGGGAGTTCTGACAGCTGGAGGGAACCTTGGTGAGGCGTATTGACCACTGCCTGGCGCAAGTAGATTATTCGGCGATGTTCTTTTTAGCAGAAAAACTGTTTATCGCAGATTTCTTTCTTGCTGTCGTCGTAATTCACATTTTGCTCAGATTTGATTGAATCAAAATGATACGGTATATCAAATGTGTATTTATGGTTTATCCCACTTGAGTGGAGGAGCCAGGGAAATAATGGCAATGATTGGCCGGATTTAGCTAGGGGTGCAGCTTCGTGCCGGCCTGCAGCCGGGGAGGGTGTGTTACTCTGTCAGCCTGCCGTGTTTATGAGTGAATTTTCGGTGTACCGGAAAAGGCAGGGTTAGCGTTGGGAAGTACCCAAAATTAACCTGTTATTTTTTAAATATTGCTGAGTAAATATGAAAATAAATAATTCTATTGTTTACGGGGTTGCAACTGCTGCACTACTCGCTGGAGCCAGTTACTCCAGCCTTGCTGCAGAGAAAGAAAGTGTTTCGACCGAGGGGATGTGGCAGCCTCACCAGTTGCCTGAATTGTCCAAGGAGCTTCGCAGTCATGGCCTCGAGCTGGACCCAGCCAGCATGACCAAGCTTACTGAATTCCCTATGAATGCGGTGATTAGCCTGGGGGGGTGTTCCGCTTCCTTTGTCTCTCCCACGGGATTGGTGATTACCAACCACCACTGCGCCTACGGTTCAATTTCATACAATTCAACTGAATCCAAGGATTTACTGGCTGAAGGTTTCCTGGCCGGAGATTTGTCTGAAGAGCTGCCTGCTGCACCGGGCTCCCGCGTCTACGTCACCGTTGCAATGAACGAAGTAACGGACAAGGTTAACGAACGCCTGACAGATGAGATGGATGGTGCTGCACGTTTTGCCGCAATCGAAGAAGCGGAGAAGGCGCTGGTTTCCGAGTGTGAAAAAGATCCGGGCCATCGCTGTGAGGTCTATAGCTACTACGGCGGTTTGAATTACTACCTGGTTAAGCAGCTGGAAATCCGCGATGTGCGTTTGGTTCATGCGCCGGCGTCTTCGATTGGCAAATTCGGCGGCGATATCGATAATTGGATGTGGCCTCGCCATACCGGCGATTACGCTTTCTACCGCGCCTATGTTGGCAAAGATGGTAAACCGGCTGATTATTCCAAAGATAATGTCCCTTACGAGCCCAAGCACTACCTGCCCGTAGCGGCAAAAGGCCCTAAGGAAGGCGATTTTGTGATGGTTGCCGGTTACCCTGGCCGCACTAATCGCTATCGCACCGCCCAGGAAGTGGAAAGTAACTTTAATTGGTATTACCCAAACATGCAGCGGGTATTGGGTGAGTGGTCAGAAACGATTGGTGCGGCTACCGCCGACAATAAAGATGCAGAGTTAAAGTATGCAAGCCTCGTGGCAGGTTTGAATAATTACTCTAAAAACTTTACCGGCATGATGGAGGGTTACCAGCGTAGCGATCTATTGCAGCGTAAAGAAAAGCTGGAAAAAGATTTGCAAGCTTGGGTGGATTCAGACAAGGCCCGCGAGAAAAAATACCAGTCGACGATCGATGATCTCGAGGCGCTGGTTGTAGAAAAAGAATCAACCCGTGAGCAGGACCTGGCCATCGATTATATGGATCGTTCAGCCATGCTGGGTGCCGCGAGCAAACTGTATCGATTGGCCAAAGAGAACGAAAAACCGGATGCTGAGCGCAAGCCGGGTTATCAGGAGCGGGATCTAACCCGATTCAAAGAGGGCATGCGTCGTATAGAGCGCAGCTATCACCCATCAGTCGACAAGCAGATCTGGCTTTACTTCCTGGACCGTTACCAGGCGCTCCCTAAGGAGCAGCGTATAGCCAGCTTTGATCGTTACTTGAATATCGGCAAAGGCAATACTGACTTAGAGGCAACTCTCGACAAAATGTATAAGGAAACAGAGCTTTCCAATGTCGAGGTACGTGAAGCGTGGATCGGTAAAAAGCCCGAAGACTTCAAAGAGAGCAAGGATCCGTTTATCCAGCTGGCAGTGGCCATGTACGATGATATGCTTGCCCGTGAAGAGCATGAGGAGTCCATGAAAGGGCGCTTCGCCCAATTGCGCCCACAGTATATGGAGATGCTGATTGATTATTACCACTCACTGGGTAAGCCGGTTTATCCTGATGCAAATAGCTCCCTCCGCGTGACCTATGGTTTGGTCAAAGGCTATGAGCCACCAGCAGGTACGATTAAGAAGGCCGCTGACGGCAATGACGGTAAGCAAGGTTTTGTACCCTTTACAACTTTGCGTGGCATTAAGGCCAAGTACACAGGTGAGGCTCCCTTTGATGCCCCTAAGGCTTTGATGGAAGCTATCGATAAGAAGAGCTATGGCCGTTACTATGAAAAGCAGCTGGATTCGGTGCCGGTTAATTTCTTAAGTACCGTAGATATTACGGGCGGTAACTCAGGATCTCCGACAATGAATGGTCGCGGCGAGCTGGTGGGAGTCGTATTTGACGGAACCTACGATAGTATCAATGCTGATTGGGACTTCACCGATAGCACCCGGGCGATTCATGTCGACATCGCTTACATTCTCTGGGTAATGGAGAATATCGACGGTGCCGGATACCTGGTTCGGGAGATGGGCCAATAGCCGGCAATCGATGAAGTAGTGTCCTCGGGTGAGCAGCGCTCGCCGGGGACATTATTCTGTGTAAGGTTGTATGTTATCCACTTCCATACTGTAAGCCGCAGTTCCGAACTCGCTTTCTATTTTCAATGTTCTCAGTTTCCCTTCTATAGAGAAAGGTTCATGCAGAGCGTCAACTTGAACCCCCTCAGGAAAACTGCCATGGATAACCTGATTTGGGGGTGGGGGCGGCAGGTGGATACAGGCTCCGAAGTAGGGAACAAAAAGGAAATTGGAAATTGTTAATTCGTCATTGAATTCAATTGGAACTATAAACCCAGAAATACGTATCTGTTGGTTGTCGAACTCTGGTTTTATTCGGGTGGAAGTCAAAGCGGCTTGGTAGCGGCTTTCATTTTCGCTCGTAGTGGCAATAGCTGATGTGTTAGGCATTGAGTCGGCAGTGGAGCCTTCAACAATATCATCTATGTATTCTGGTGGGTTGAGTAACGCATCCAGATCATCTTTTGGGATTAACTCTTCCCAGCTGACTTCACGATAATTGATACTTACCTGTTTGACTTGAGTATCTTCAGCGACTGGCGCTGAAACTTGATTGGTTTCAACTGGGCTATCACAGCCAGCTACGAGTAGTACGATTGCCAGGGTGCAGGCTGATGAGAAGAGATATCTGTTCATGGCTGGGGTTTATTTATCGCATTAAATGATTTGATATATCATTATATATCTGTTTGCAAAAATCCATGCTGCAAATGAGGTGCAAGATGAATGCTTTCACTACGAAATTGAAACTAGCGGTTGAAGTGGAGCAGCTGCGCTTCGCCTATCGTACAGGTCCTTCGGTTTTAGAGGTCCCTTATTGGTCAGTGCCTGTCGGTGAGCAGGTATTTTTACGTGGCCGCTCCGGTAGTGGTAAATCAACACTGCTGAACCTCCTGGCCGGTATTCTGTCAACAAAAGTTGGAAGCCTTAAGGTTCTGGGTCAACCACTGGGTACACTGAGTGAGCGCAAGCGGGATCGCTTCAGGGCGAGACATATTGGCGTTGTATTTCAGCGCTTTAACCTAATTCCCTATTTGAGTGTGGAGGACAATATTCGTGTCGCTACCCACTTTTCTGGTTTCCGTGGCGATTTTCGCGGCAGGGTTAATGAGCTGCTAACGGGGCTCTGTTTAGGAGAGGAAATTTTACCCAAGAAAGTGGCCAGCTTGAGTGTCGGACAGCAACAGAGGGTGGCAATCGTGCGGGCATTGATCAATGAACCGCAGTTATTGCTGGTTGATGAGCCTACATCTGCTTTGGACTCTGAAGCGAGAGATGCTTTTGTCCAGTTGTTGATGACTGCATGTCAGCAAAAGAAATGCACTCTGATCTTTGTCAGCCACGATAGCTCTTTGGAACGACACTTCCCTCTGGTTATGGATATGCGCGAAATAAATATTGCCTGGAAACTTAGGCCCGAGTGGGACACTGTACCGGAGGCTTTAGCCGATGTTTTTTAAACTTGCTTGGCAAAGCCTGATGCAGCGTAAGGGTAGTGTGTCACTGGCCGTATTGTCTGTAGCAATCAGTTTGATTCTAATGTTGGGGATCGAGCAGTTGCGAAGCCATACTAAAAACAGCTTTAGTCGAACTGTGTCAGGAGTAGACCTTATTGTTGGGGCGCCTACGGGACAATTGAATCTCTTGTTATACAGCGTATTCCACATTGGGAATGCCAGTAATCATATTTCATGGGATAGCTACCAGGAACTTTCTCACTTACCCCAGGTAGGTTGGGCGATACCCCTATCCCTGGGGGATTCGCACCAAGGTTACAGGGTGGTGGGAACCTCAACGGGATTTCTCGATCACTATCGGTATGGGAATAAGAGGCCATTGGAGCTATCAACCGGCCAGAATTTTATCGATACTTTTAGTGTCATATTGGGGGCGGAGGTCGCTCGGGAACTCAACTACCAACTTGATGACACTCTCACATTGGCGCACGGTTTGGTTGGAACGCGCTTTACTGAGCACGGTGAAAACCCCTTTATCGTTAGTGGCATACTCAAGCCTACTGGTACACCAGTAGATCGAGCACTCTATGTAAGCTTGGCGGGACTGGAAGCCGTTCATGGTGCTGATGCGGAGCACGATGATCTGGTGCCTAATAACATTACTGCCTTCTTATTCGGGCTTAATTCCCCTATAGCTACATTTCAGGTACAGAGAAAAATAAACGAATATTCGAAGGAGCCGCTGCTGGCAATATTGCCGGGCATTGCACTATCGGAGCTTTGGCAGATATCCGGTGGTATAGAAAAGGTATTATTTTTTGTCTCAGCTATGGTGGTTTTGGCTGCATTACTTGGCTTATGTATCTTACTACTTTCCACGATGCGCGAGCGCAGACTGGAGATAGCACTACTGAGAACTGTAGGTTCTGGCCCTTTGTTTTTATTCCTATTGATCCAGACTGAGGCATTTTTGGTTTTACTTTTAGGTGCGACAATTGCTGTTTCTGGATTGGTAATGGGAGGCTGGCTGGTTGAGCCAATTCTGATAGATAAATTTGGAATCTATTTGGACGGCGTTGTTATAGGCGAACATACGATTGTGCTTTTAGCTTTAGTACTGGTAAGCACATTAATTGTGGCTGCTATTCCCGCTATAAGTGCATGCCGCCAGTCTTTGGGGGATAGTGATCTTCTGCATTGACTAGAAGCTGAGGCCGAGCCAAATTCAGAGTAAGACTTTCTCTAGATTTTGATGTCAGAGGTAACCGAATATCTTTTATTTTATGGGCGATATTAGCTTTGTAATTTCTATATATTTGCTTTGTTGCCTTTCCTCACCATTCGTGATCCTATTTCCAGGCTGCGAGCTTTTCCTGTCACTGGGACTATTTATATCCCGTGGCTTGTAGCAGCCTACAAACACTATCTAATAATTTTTCATGACAAGGAAATAGTTTTGAATAGGATAATACTAACAATCTTAATGTTGCTGGGTAGCCTCAATATATTTGCTTCAACCCCAGATATTGAGCAGGCCAGAGATTCCTTAGAGATTGTGAAAGAATTAACCCCCTGGCCTTGGGAAGAGCCGGTAACTCCAATTATTGAAGAGTATCTGGCAGCTGATTTTGATCAATATTCGGGAATGGCAAAATCCCACTATATGGTTGATGAGCTGCTGATGCACAAGTGGGGTCAGTCAATCACAGAATTTATTGTATTAGCCGAGCTTCTGTACACGTTTCAGCCAGAAGATTACCAGAATCAGTATAGGTCAGAATTTGATGCGGCTATTGCTGACCTGAATCTCTTCAGGTTGGCAATTAATGAGTTACTGCTTCCCCATGTACCCGGTTATAAACTGAAACAGCAAATTTTGACTAAACGCTTTGATGGCGAGGGTATGGTAATTGCTGTCTTTGATTTGTTTGATCCGACACGCTTACAAGAGCAGCGCGAACAGTATCCCAATATTGAAGCAGAAGTTGCATTTGGTGATCCCATTACTTTCCTTCATGGTAACACCGTAATTGATATCATTTTGGATATTGCTCCGAAGGCGACTATTGTACCCGTTAGTGCCGAGAGCAAAACTTATAATGATGCAATGGCCTATATGCGGTATCGAGATGACATTAGTGTGATCAATATGAGCCGTGCATTTCATATCACCAATGACCAACTCGACCCAGAGTTTGCAGAGCATCTTTCCGCTATTTTACAAAGTAAGATTTTTACCAAGTCACTGGGGAATACAGGTACAGATCTTGAGCATAACAACACCGATGTGAGAGAGCGCTTGGAGCTACCACCACTCGGCAGCTTCTTTACCTATGACCTGGATTTAATCAGGGCATTCCTTGCTCAGAACGAAGGGCAAGCCGGTGCTGAGAATTTGTTTTTTGCAATCAACCTCCAGCCATTCTCAAATGAGATCTCACTTACGGCGACGGTTCCGGGTTACAACCCCTTGGCTATTAGGCAGAGCTTTGCTATTGCCGGCGATGCAGTATATTCAGCTTCCAGTCAAAACTTTGAGTCTGGTAGCTCTTTTGCCGCGCCTCAACTAGCGGCTGTCAGTCTATTGCTCCTTGAAATGGCAGACTATTATGGCCTTAGCAGGGTAGAAGCTGCTCAAATAGTGAGCAAATCATTGAAAGATAATGCTCGCCGCAGTTGGTTAGGTGATCACAACACCGGGCTTGGGTTCGTTGATGCCCACCGGGCTATGAGCACTATTCTGAGAGCGAATAGCAAATAAGCTTGATTTAGTCATCGAGTTGAATGAGAGTTCGCTGGCAGGTTGAATATTTGCAACCTGCCAGTTACCTGTATAGATGGTACTGCGGGTAAAGGAAGTGAATAGGAGTGAATATTGAACATACTTTCTGCTCATATGGGGTCCTCATTCAATGAATTATCTCCACTGTTGCAATTTGCACACACTGGGGTGAAGAGGTATGAGGGTTCTGTTGTAGTCAAACGAGGTGGAGTTATTGCGAATACTATTTGTTCAATATTTAGATTCCCGAAGGCGAGTTCAAGTTCGCAGTTAGTTGTAGATTGTGGACACTTTTCCGATCGGATGGATTGGGTGAGAGATTTCGATGGGTTCAAGATGAGTTCATCATTTTATTCAGAAAAAAACTACCTGGTAGAAAAGCTCGGTCCTCTAGAAATGCAGTTTACCGCTCATAGTGTCAACGGAGCCCTCGAATATCAGTTTTCGAAAACAAAGTTGTTTGGTATACCTCTGCCAAAATTTCTTTGGCCTAAAGTCACGGCTTATGAAACAGCAAGTGAAGGGCAATATCAATTCAGTGTCAGCGTACACATGTTTCTAGTAGGGTTCATCTTGTCATATGCTGGCGAGCTGAAAGTTAAGGAGCCTGCTTGATTTAAAGCATAATTAGGGAAGAGCGACCTCTGTAACAAGCTCTACCCTAACTATCACACTTTATGTACTCACCTGTTCTTAGATGCTTCTGCTAAGCCCTTTAGGAGTTTCTCACTATCTGCATGAGCGCCAAAGACGCCCCCCTGCATAGTAATCATCTTGAGAGCCGACTCATGGTTGCCGATGTCGGTAGCCCCAGTGCAGTCTGATAGAAGCAGGCACTCGAATCCTCGATCATTTGCTTCCCTCATGGTGGTGTGTACGCATACGTCGGTTGTAACGCCCACGAGAATCAAGTTATCGATCCCTTTAAGCTTGAGTATGAGCCCGAAGTCTGTAGAAAAGAAGGTACCTTTGCCAGGCTTATCAATAATGACCTCACCAGCTTTGGGCGCTAGTTCAGGGATCACGTCCCAACCAGGTTCCCCTCTGACTAAAATACGTCCACATGGTCCTGGGTCGCCGATACCGGCAACAATTTGTCGCGAGCGCCAGCGTTTGTTTGGAGGGAGGTCAGAAAGGTCGGGGCGATGCCCCTCCCGGGTGTACATAATGTGATAGTTTTCTGCCCGCATCGCATTCAATACTTGCTGGATGGGTTCGATGGGCTTGCGCATTGCCTCCAGGTCATATCCCATCTTGTCGACATAGCCGCCGGGGCTGCAAAAGTCCACCTGCATATCAATAACCACGAGAGCGGTGTTTTCTGGCCTGAGATCCCCATTATATGGCCACTTGTATGGGTTGGCCTCGACAGGGCCATTTTTGTCCGATGAATCTGAAGTACTCATTGTCAAGGCCTCTACTTATTGATAGAGAAAGTGATTGCTAATGGATAATAGCGTTGATTGAGAGCTTGATTGAATGGCAAGGCTTTATCGGGCGCACAATTCTTGCTTAGGTGAGGCATAGCTGGATTTGCATAAGTAATAAGTGCTCATCTGGTAGTGGTTTTAGGCGTATCTCTCCTATATCTTTTATTCATGAAGGGCCAAAAATATTTTGACATATATTTTTGTGTATACGTGTCTCTTCAAGTATTTGATCAAATTTAAAAGGCGGTTTTTATTCGTATATCTAGCATTTGAAATTGCGAATGCGATTTTATTGTGCGCTAAATATCTACAAACAAGATCGCGGTTGGATAGTTGAAGCTTACTTCTATATTACGGTTCAAAGAGTTCGTTCCACTGATATGTGGAAGTGAAACGTCATACTTTTTTTATTGAAAAATTATCTATATCATCCTGCGGGTCATTTTGAGTGAATTTTAGTGGGGCTTATTTGGTACTCCCTTCTGATTTAGAAATATAGGGATTAAAGAATATCCGCTTATGTATTCATCTTTGAAGTTAAGAACCGTTTTTGGATGTAAGTAGTTAAAGGAAAGTTTGTGGAAAATCTTAAGAAGGGAATTTTCGCTGGTGTTGCATTACTGATTATTCCTATCGCCATGGGGACTGTTTTCACGGTTGACGAGGGGCACGTAGGAATTGTAAAGCGATTTGGTAAGGCAATCTCACAGGTTGATCCTGGAATTCATACGAAAGTCCCATTTATGGACAATGTGGTCGAAATCGAAGTAAGAACCCGGAAAAATGTTGAGACGATGAATGCCGCCACTGCAGAACAAATGCCGTTAAAAGCAGTGACTGCGGTGAACTGGACGGTAACTCGCAGTGCAGCCATTGATTTGTATAAGCAATATGGCGGTTTGGAACAATTTGAACAGCGGATTCTCGATCCCAGGCTGAGAAGCGCCAGTAAAGCTGGTTTGGCTGAATTCAAGGCAGAGCAGATTATCCAGAACCGGAATGCAGCAATTCGACGTATTGAGGAACTCTTGGAGGAGGAAACCAAGGGGTTGCCTATGGAATTGGGAGATGTACAGATTGAGAGCATCAGCTTGCCTCCCAAGTACATCCAATCTATTGAAACCAAGCAGACAGAGTTGAATCTGGCGGCTGCCGAAAAGCATAAATTGGAACGTCAAAAACTGGAAGCGCAACGTGAGGTGAATACTGCTAATGCGCGCCGTGATGCCACCAAAGCTAAAGCAGATGGTGAAGCCCATAAGATTCGTGTAGAGGCCGAGGCGGAAGCTTTTGCGATTCTGGAGAAAGGGGAAGCGGAAGCTGCAGCGATTAAAGCAAAAGCTGATGCGATTGCCAGAAACCATACCTTGGTTGAATATATCCGCGCGCAGCAATGGAATGGTCAAATGCCTTCAACGATTATGGGTGGCGATCAGCCAATTCTGTGGGATATGGGGAATAACTCAGACCGCAGAAATTAAGATGGCCCAAAGCTAGATTTTTGCTCGCTTTTTACACAAAAGGTTTGGCGTTTATCAATAGGAAACGCCAAGCCTAGTTTGTTCAGTTGGCAGTATTTCCTAAATTCTAAATGATGGTACAGTTATTACTTAATAAGGACTGTTTGTTAGTCTCTTAGTTACTTGACTTGCCAAGTAACTCCTCCCAATACCCGAAAGGTACTTTTCGGTGTGCTAATTACCCAGTTTATCCGGATTAAATTTATTGATGTTCCTCGGGTATTACGCACTCTAAATCAAGGAGATTCCGGTTGAAACACTTTATATGGTTTATCACTGCTGCAATATTGGTTTTTGGTGTCAGCAACTCGGTGATTGCAGAAGATGGGGGCTCATGTAGCAAGTTATGTACTTTTGTGCTCAAGAATAGTCGGACCTCAGAATATACGGTAATTAATAGGGAGAGGGCAGCCAGACAGTTCACACCATTCTCTACTTTTAAGGTTCCAAATACCCTTATTGCACTTGACTTGGGTTTAGTTGAGAACCTGTTACAAGAGCTAACCTATAATCATGACAAATACCCGGCTAAAGGGTGGTGGCCTACAATCTGGTCAGAAAGACCTTTGACAATTCGCGAAGCATTTCAAAATTCAGCGGTTCCGATCTATCAGCAATTAGCAACGGAGATTGGCGCGAAGAGAATGAATCAGTATTTGGCAGGTTTTAATTATGGTAATCGGGATGCTTCGTCTGGTATTGATACCTTCTGGCTCAATGAGAGTATCAAAATATCCGCGTTGGAGCAGGTAGACTTCCTGGAACGTTTATTTACTGGTCAATTACCTGTATCGCAGTCAGCTATAGATAAAATTAAAGAAGTGATGCTGGTAGAGGAGACTGATACCTATAAGTTATATGCAAAAACAGGAGGAGGGCCAATAGCTAAAAATAAGGCTTTAGGCTGGTATATTGGAATTGTAGAGTCCAATAACAATATTCATTATTTTGCGATTAACATAGATGGCAGCAGTTTTCGGGAAGTACAAAAGAAAAGAATTGAAATTGCCAGAAAGAAACTATCTGAGTTGGGGGTTATTTAGGCTCTTTATAGCAAAGCTGTGGTACGTCTGTTTTGCAATGGTTAGGGCTTTTTGATTGATTGTTGGGAGTCAATCGGCATAATGGCGATCAAATTCACTTTCATATGGGGCTTCCTATGGGAACTCAAACTGTAAAAGTTATATTTGCTTTATTTATCACCACCTTTTGCTCATTATGCCTGGCCGCCGATAAAGTAGCCAATTTGGATAAGCTTCTGCTTGTATCGGGTTTCACCAAGCAGGTTGAGGGGTTTCCTGAGCTAGTAAAATCTGGATTTGCGGAAGGCGTACAGCAGGGTGCACCAATTCCTCAGGATAAACTGCAAAAGATTCTTGAAAGTGCAGATAATACAATTTTGCCGTCCATCATTATGGATGAAGTGCGCTCGTCACTGAGTACTTCTTTGACCGATAAAGATGTTGAGGTCTTATTGGCTTGGTATGAGTCAGATATCGGTAAGAAAATTACTAAGGCTGAAGAGGAAGGAAGCTCTGAAGAGGCATTCCAGAATTTGATGGCTAATGCACAGCAGTTGATGGCTGACACAAAGCGCGTTGAAATGGCAACTCGTATTGATCAGCTTGTTGGTGCTACCGATATGGCGATGGAGATGCAGGCCTCTACGGGTATAGCTGTCTATTCCGCAGTGATGGCAGTGATGGCTCCCGGCCAAGAGATCAATTTAGATGCTTATAAGGCACAAATGGAAGCAATGAAGCCCCAGATGCGTCAAAATGTTGAGCAATTTGTTACTCTCTCTTTCGTGCAAACTTATCAAGGCTTCGACGATGCAAGCTTAGCGAAATATGAGAAGTTCTTGAGCCAGCCAGAAGCTAAAAAATTCAATTCCTCTTCAATGGCAGGGCTTAATAAAGCTTTAACACAAGTAATCGGCCGTTGGTCCGGTGATATGGCTTCTATACTTAAAAACGAAGCGAACTGATTATGGGGTAGGGAGCTCCTGAATATCTTTATACTTCTTAATTAGAGTATTTAGGGGGTTCTCGGCCTACCGCCTGCATCCATATTAGCTGTAAAGGAAGCAGGCGGTATGACCATCACACTTTTACCTTTCCGTTCTATACCCTAAAGTGAGTCTCATAGGCTTGTCAGTTATTTAATAAAATAGCTTGTCAATTCAAATCATTATATTTTCTTGCACTTCTACAGTCCGATTAGCTGGAATGCGGTAATAGTCGATAGCACTACTTGAATTCCTTACCATGGCGGCAAAGATCCGCTCTCGCCAATTTGCCATTTTGCTATAGCCGCCTTTAACAGGAAATATGTTATATCGGCAGGTAAAGAAAGAAGACTTACTTGGATCTATATCCAAAAGGTGCATTTTGTTGAGTTTATTTATGGCCCCTTCGACATCTGGGCGTTCCATATATCCATAACGTAATATTAGCCTGAAACATCCCTCTCTGATCTTGCTAATGATTGCTCGGTTCTTTGGGAGTACTTTTGGTGTGTTGGCCGACGTAACGGTTAGGAAAAGATTCTTTTCATGAAGGACACTATTGTGCTTCAAATTGTATATCAGGGCATGAGGTACAAAGAGTTGATTGGTTCCCACAAATATTGCAGTTCCAGGTACTCGTAATGGGGGATTATCAAAAAGTGAGTTTAAATAGGGCTCTAATTTAAAATTTTTCCCCTGTAAGTAACAATTTATCGCTTTTTTTCCATCTCTCCAAGTAATCATCAGCATCGCAATAAAGGCGGCTAAACTTATAGAGAACCACCCCCCGTGGCCTATCTTTGCCAGGTTTGAAGTAACAAAGGCAAAATCAATAAAAGCAAAGAATGAGCCGACAGCCAGGCAAATTATCAGATTGTATTTGAGGTAGTGACGATACACGATTGCTGCAATGCAGGAGGTAATCAACATTGCGCCACTCACTGATACACCATAAGCACTAGCCAGGTGGACTGAGCTTCCAAAGAGAATTGCCACCAGTATTACCGCTGTCATTAATAGGTAATTGACACCGGGCATATAGACTTGTCCCGCGAGTGCTGATGACGTGTGCCGGATGGCAAAACGGGGCATCAAGCCAAGTTGGATTCCTTGTTTTGTCAGGGAGAAGGTCCCCGAGATACAGGCCTGGGAAGCGATGCAGGTTGCTACAGTTGCAAGAATAATCATTGGGTAGAGCGACCAGTCCGGGTACATCCGGTAAAAGGGGTTGTCTACCGCAGAGGTGTCACTAATAAGTAGAGCGCCCTGTCCCATATAGTTCAACACCAGGGCGGGGAACACCAAACCTATCCAGGCAATTCTTATAGGCATACGTCCAAAATGCCCCATGTCGGTATATAGAGCCTCTCCTCCGGTAAACACCAGTAATACTGCACCTAATATCCAGAATGAAGCCATGCCATGGTTAGTGAGGAAGCTCAAAGCATGCAGCGGATTGACGGAATGGAGGATTACAGGGTTTTGGAGCACCCAGTAAAGGCCCGCGAGCAGCAAAACTAAGAACCAGATGGCGGTGATCGGGCCGAACAGTTTCCCCACGGTTTCGGTGCCGAAGCGTTGCACAAAAAACAATCCAAAGAGTATGCCGATAGAAATTGGCAGGATAAACGGTTTTAGAGTCTTGTTGACTATCTCCAGTCCTTCGACTGCGGAGAGAACGGAGATGGCTGGTGTGATAACGGCATCACCAAAAAATAGTGCCGCCCCACAGATCCCTCCGCCGATAATAAGCTTTCTTAATAATTCTCGCCCTTTTGTCGCTTCCAGGGCCAGTGTCATCAGCGCCATGATCCCACCTTCCCCTCGGTTGTCCAGGCGCATTACCAATATGACGTACTTAATAGTGACAATGAGGGTAAGTGCCCAGAAGACAGCAGAGACCCCACCAATAATGGTCTCGGTGTTATGGGGAATTCCAAACCGGGGGTGGAAAATCAGTTTAAAGGCGTAGAGTGGGCTAGTGCCGATATCACCAAATACAACCCCGAGAGCGGCAAGTGATAGAACCCAGTGTTTTCTTGCGCCTTCTGAGCGAGATTCCATTTGCAACTCTTATCATCCGGTGTCATACAAAGGCAGTGATTTAAGACTTATCAGGGAGTTTGCTGTCATCACTTGGATGGTGGATATCAGCGCGCAAGAAATTAATTTTCCCTGAGACTGATCTTAGCAATACATTGCTAAGGCACCATGTGAGCTACTGTGCAGGGTGCAAACTTACAAGCCGATAAAGTGAGATGTAAGAGAGGTATCCGCGTAATTGAGCAATCGTGACAGGCAGTTATAAAAACAGCTCTTTTGGCGGGGATCTTATTGTTAGTAAGGCGGGACTACAGGAGCCTCCCCAATGAAAGCATCGGACCTTTTTATTCGTGCCCTGGAGAAAGAGGGCGTTGAGTATATCTTCGCGATTCCTGGTGAGGAAAACCTGGATATGCTGGAGTCTTTGCGGGGCTCAAAGATAAAACTAATTGTCACGCGCCATGAACAGGGTGCCGGTTTTATGGCTGCCACCTATGGTCGGCTTACGGGCAAGCCAGGTGTCTGTATGTCTACTTTAGGTCCGGGGGCCACGAATCTGGTGACTGCCGCAGCTTATGCCCAGCTCGGTGGAATGCCGATGGTGATGGTCACCGGTCAAAAACCTATCAAAAGTTCCAAGCAAGGGCAGTTTCAGATTATTGATATTGTTGACATGATGCGCCCCCTGACCAAATTCACCAAGACAATCGTGGGGGGCGACTATGTGCCAGCTCATGTCCGTGAAGCCTTTCGGCAATCTGAAGAGGAGCGGCCGGGGGCAACCCACTTGGAATTTCCTGAAGATATTGCCCGTGAACACTCCACCATGCCGGTCTTGGAGCCCAGCTATAACCGCAGGCCAATTGCCGAAGAGAAGGCAGTGCGCAAAGCTGCAGAAGCGATTGAGGCATCCCGTAAACCTCTGCTGTTGGTGGGAGCAGGCGCAAACCGTAAATTAACCGCCAAAATGTTGCGCAAGTTTGTCGACAAGCTGGGTATTCCGGTGGTGACAACTCAGATGGGTAAGGGAGTAATTGATGAATCGGGACCGCACTTTATTGGCAATACCGCGCTATCCGACGGGGATTTTGTTCACCGGGCCATTGAGCAGGCCGACCTGATTATCAATGTGGGCCACGATGTTGTAGAAAAACCGCCTTTCTTTATGCGTCCCGGTGGCCCGGAAGTTGTACATATCAACTTCAATTCAGCGCAGGTGGATCCAGTCTACTTCCCGCAGATAGAGGTGGTTGGCGATATTGCCAACAGCTTGTGGCAGCTGGACCAGCACTTGGAACCCCAGGATCACTGGAGCTTTACCGATGCGCACCGTATCCGTGCCGCGCTTCAAAAGCACATCCAGGAGGGCTCAAATACCACCACTTTCCCAATTCGTCCGCAACGACTGGTAAAGGATCTCCGCGAAGTAATGCCGGAGAAGGGCATTATTGCGCTTGATAATGGCATGTTCAAAATCTGGTTCGCGCGGAATTATCCTGCTTTAGCCCCGAATACCGTGCTGCTCGACAACGCACTGGCAACGATGGGGGCGGGCTTGCCTTCGGCAATGGCTGCCAAGTTGGTGTGTCCAGACCGCCGTGTGGTCGCAATTTGTGGGGATGGGGGCTTTATGATGAACTCCCAGGAGATTGAAACGGCGGTTCGCTTAAAGCTTGACCTTATCGTACTTATTTTGCGCGATGATGCCTACGGAATGATCAAGTGGAAGCAGGCCATGATGGAGTTTGATAACTTTGGTCTGGATTTTGGTAACCCTGATTTTGTCGACTATGCAAAATCCTATGGTGCTCATGGCCACAGAATAACGGCCACGGATGAGTTTAAGCCGATGATAGAAAAATGTTGCAGGGCGGGTGGAGTCCATCTCGTGGATGTGCCCGTGGATTACAGCCACAACGACCGTATCCTGAATCATGAAATTCGCGAGTTGTCGAGTAAGTTGTAGGGGTAGCCGGCTCGGGTAAGGTAGTTGTAACAGGGAGGCGTTCGACTTTCTTTTAAACAAGCTCCTCGGGCCCAAGTACTTTAAAGTAGGGGCCAATATCCAGCCTTATGGAGGACATGGCAATCTTGATCATTTCTCTGCGATCTTCGAGTATGTCCTCCTTAGCTATTCCATGTAGAACCATATAATCTTCATATTTCCCGGTAATAAAGTCCTCTTTCCGTATACCTTCGTAAGCTCTACATAAAACTCCATGAAGGTTCTCTATGAATTGGCGGCGGCTCTGCATTGTTTGTCGGGGCCCATGCTCGACTTCGAGTTCATGAGCATGTTCATAGTTGATATTCACCAAGCAAAAATTTGTTTTGTTCTCTTTCCAGGCTCTTGCCGCCTGGTTGAGTTCTACGATCAGGGTGAAGGGTAGGTCAGCGAACATAGGGTTATGGTCAGTAAAATCGAGAAATGCATAGCCAGCTCTTAGGTAGCTACTGGCGCGTTCCGTAATGTCGTAGCTGTGAATGTCCCCGGTGCGTATGGATTCGCTGTCGGTATCTTTCTGGCAGTTGAGGCACAAAAAACCTATCTCCACTTCTGAGCTGGCATGGCCGCAAGCATTGCAAATAAGTAGTGTGCCGGGTTTGTCGTAGTCACTGCCGAAGTGTAAAAGCTCCTTTCGACATTTGGGGCAAATTAGGTCTTCACCTTCCCTGAAGTCAGCTTCGCGTCCCAGGTAGGCGCAGCTGAAATGGTGCAGATAGAAGTCTTCGGTAAGGTTAGAGGATCTGCATACCGCGCACTCTTCACGGACATTAAACTGGGAACCTCCACAGCCGTTACAGATATGGCGTCGATCGAAAAACTTGCCCTGTAGAAATCCTGATTCGATCAGTTTTTCACATTCCGTCACAACCGTCGGGCTATCGAGGATAATATTAAAATCAACAGTAGCTTTGGAGTTGGGGCTATAGTGCGGCGAGAGACTTACGCCAGATACAAATAATCGCGCTAGTATTTTGTCGCTATCTTTCTGAGTGGTGTGGAAATCCAGGTGGACTTGCGCGCGCCGATAGTGAAAGTCGTCAATAACCTGGCTCACAACGGGCATATCCTGCGCACTAAGCTTTGAGCAATCCAGATCTGCCTTCTCGCCGACTGTTCCAGTGAGATCAATAACCGGGAGTAGATACAAGCCACCACGCATATGCCATATATGCGTCAGGTCATCTACTGATGCTGGCTCCTCAATTAAAATAGCGTCTTTGGATTCACCGGTATGCGATGTCACCTTAGAGTCGCCGGGCCAGCGAAAAAAGCTATATTCGTCACTTAAAAAGGAGATGCTGATTCCTCCACACCTATATAACAGCTGGCGTTTGAAAGATTAACTGAGTGTTTTAGCTTATTTCATGCCAGTTATGCGTAACTGTGTAGCCTGTAGTGTATATGGCGTCCCTTTAACTGAATAGATTGTTGAGTATTTAAGAAAAGATAGGTGAAAAATTGGCAATAGGCAGGGATAGGTGCCCTACGTCCCTGGCGGGAATTAGGAATAATTGTATGACATAGAAGGTAGTCGTCATCTGGGGAAGTTAATTAATAAATTTATCAATAATGACATCAATCCAGTCAATCTTTAGGGTTATGGTAACTTTCTCGTTCACCGGAAATTTTGATGGGTCAAGTAAGACTATTTTCGCTAACTGATTACGCGATGTGGGCTTGAATGTATTTTGGAACTCCTGGGGTAGTGCGGCTGAGAGGGGGATCATTTCTACAAGTACCCCTTTGTCTTTAAAGCGTCCACCAGTAACCAATACCTCCATTCCAGGCTTGATCACGAATTGATATTGATTGGGTAGATAGGCTAGGACATAGGCTTCCCCGGTGTAGATAGACATAAGGGGCTCCCCAGCATCATAGACATTGCCGACATGGGGGACTGAAGCCCCAACTAGACCAGAAGTGGGGCTTTGAATAATACCGTTATTGTAATGCTCCTCCAGTTTTCTTAGCGCTTGTTCGGAGCGATAAATTGCCTCATCAACAGATCTACGTTTTCCTTCCAGGGTGGCGCTTTCAACTTGTAATTTTACCAGGGTCTCACTGGCCTCGAAGTTATCTTTCAATACATCTTGGTAACCGACTTCGCTGACTACTCCTCTATTTGCAAGTTTATTGATTCTATCTACGATTCGGCCAATTTGTACTTTACGCTCCTTGGCGGGAGTAAGTAGTTTTTTTGCAGTCTCTGCCAATAAAGTGAATTCAGCAGAAATCTGTATTAGGTTAGCTTGGCGGGTGGAGAGATCGGCTATTCGCTCCAGTAGCTCCATTGATTCAATCCTTAAGAGTAGCTCGCCCTCTCGAACAGCTTGCCCTTCATCTACGGCAACCTCTACCACTTTTACCAAGTAGCCCATTTCAATAACGCTTTGATCGCGTAGTACCAACCCATCGCTTCGTAGTAAAAACCAGTCGCCCCATATATATCGGATAACACCAATGCCAAATAAGATTAACAAAGCCAGATATATTCGTCGGCTGGCAGATCCCCGGGTTTTTCGCTGCTCGCTTTCGAAGCTATCTGGGCGTAGTCGTTTTCGCAGAGCCTTCATTCAAGCTACTCACGAACACGGTGTACTTTTAAAGGGGCGAAAGAATCTTTATAGGATGTTCTAAAGATCCATTCCTGAACATAAGCATACAGTCTTACGACTCGCATAAAGTTTACATAAAAGATGCTATAGGCAGGAATATAGGGCCAAAGGGGAAGTGACTTGACTTTTGGGGTTGCGTAAGAAGCTAAAGCAAAGGTAATTGTATCGAGTGCAATTAATACAACCTGGGCTCCCGCTAAAATAAACCAGGCATTTTCGCCATAACGCACGAATAGCCAGATTAAATAGACGGGTAAAGCTATTGCGGCAATAACATTGAAAACCAGGAATTCATATTGGTGAAAAAACTCTTTTAGCTGCATTCCTTGGCGGAACGGATTAATAAAATGCAGGTACTTGCGGTAACGAAGACGAATAGCATCCCGTTCCCACCTAAAGCGCTGGCGCATTAGAACGGTGATGCTGGTGGGAACATCGGTATAACAAATAGCCTCAGGTGCAAATTCCACTTTCCAACCGTAATCCCGCAAACGAAAGGTGATATCTAAGTCTTCTCCTCCGCCGGCATCAAAGCCGCCAATTTGATTCATTGCGGATACCCTAAAAGCACTGAAGGCACCGGAGGCACAACACATTTGGTCGAGCATCGCTAGAGAGTGTCGCCCCAAGCAAATACTGATTACATATTCAATGGCCTGGAATGAGCTGAGTATATTTTCTGTGGAGTTTCGGACAATTACATTACCTGAAACCACGCCAACCCTGGGATCTGCAAAGCCTTGCATCACGTATTTCATAGCGTGGCGATCGAAGGTGCAATCGCAATCAATTGAGGCGATAAAGTCGCCAGTTGAAAATCTCTGTCCTAAGTTGAGGGCTGAGGCCTTGCCTCCACGCAGTTCTGTTGCATGAGCGCCATCCAAGCGGCCCTTGTTTTGCAGGTAATGAATATCGTCTCGGGTTTTATCTGTGGAGCCATCGCTGATTGCAATTACTTCATAGGGGATATAGCTCTGTTCCTGTAAGCGCTCGCCACACTTTTCAATAGAGTTTTCTTCGTTGTGACCGGCGATGACTGCAGTGAGTCTGCCCAAGGATTCAATGTCCTCCTCGTACTCTGGTTTTGTGGCGAAAAAGAATACCGAGGTAAAAAACGACATTAAATATCTAGGGAATTCCAATACCACCACGATCCAAAACATCGTAAAGAGGGTGGCGTAGCTCTGAGTGGCAAAGAAAGTAATTCCATCATCGATCATTTCCCACATTTAGGTCTGCTCCTGAATAGGCGAATACAGGCCCCGGCTATTGCTGTTACCTATCTGTGATGTGGTAGTGATCTTATTTGGAGAACAGCGAGTGTCTTGCGGCACTTCGCTTGGGTGGACTAAGGGGCAAGCATGGAAGGTTGGTCTTACGCTTGGCTTCCATTCACTGGTAAGGGCTATCAGCTCACTGCTTGTATAGGCTAAGCCCAATTTTGATACCCCCTGACTTTGGCCCTTTATGCTATAGAGCCTGTAAAAGAGACCTTGGCTCAACCAGAGGGGCAGCCATAAGTCTCCCTAGAAGGAAATGCTATCTCTGAGACTGTCAGTATAGTCCACGGTGGTTTGAGGTGTCGGGCAATGCAGAGCCCCAGAGCCAGCAGAGGCTCTGGGTTGATTTATTCGCTGCTAATAGGAAGGGGGGAATTCGGAGGCGGCGGTTCAGCCTTTATCGAACCTCAAGGTCCAGATTGTATTGAGCAACCACGCGACCTATGTAGCCCAGTTTTAGAAACGTCGCACTAATCACCATAAAGATATGTCCGGCGACCTGCGCGGGAATTGAAAACAGGTGAGATAGGGGATAGCAAATAACAATCGTAAGAATAAGCAGGGGAACTGACAGAAGCAGCGTAAAGTTACCGGCTTTTAGTAGTAGCTTGAAACGCTCACGCAGTAAGGGGTTTTCCGTATTCAGCATATCGGCCTCAGGTTCAAACGGCGTCAATCTATCTTTAGCAACTGCTATGCCAAATATAAATACCAATAAAAACAACGGGTTACGGCTTATTCTTGGTGTTTAAGTGTCATATTGACCTTTATGGTTGCTGTGTCATAATGACTCTAAAAGGTCTTTTGGACTGACTTGGCTATGGTAGATACCAACGCAACCTTGCTGCTCGAAGTGGCTCTGGACCTGGCTAACAGCCTTAATAACAGCGATCGTTTTGAGCGTCTGCTCTCTACTACCCGCAAGGCGATCAAATGCGATGCTGTTGCCTTGCTTGGGCTCAATGGCGATACACTCACCCCCCTCGCAGTCCAAGGGCTTGCCCGACGGACCCTGGGGCGGCGATTCCTGATTGATGAGCATCCACGGCTGGCGCAAATCTGCGCTTCTGAACACCCAGTTCGCTTCCCTTCTGACTGTCAGCTACCAGATCCCTTCGATGGTCTGCTGTTGGATAGGGAAGGGGATCTTCCCGTGCACTCTTGTATGGGCTTGCCTCTCTATTCAGATAACCGCCTGATTGGTCTGGTGACAGTGGATAGCATGACAGCAGATGCCTATGCCCGAATCAGTGATCGAACCCTTGAACTGATAGCCGCGCTGTCTGCGGCCACTTTACGCACAGCTTTAGAGCTAAAGGCCCTGTCACACTCCGCTGAGCATGCTGAGCAATTGGTGAAAGACCTAACCCAGCAGGCACTGGAGCGGGATGGAGGTGAATTAATTGGTGAGAGCGCGGAAATGCAGTCCCTGCGCAGTGAGATAGAGCTGGTGGCTGGGTCGGACTACAACGTGCTGATTCTCGGTGAAACGGGGGTGGGGAAAGAGCTGGTGGCCCGTACCGTCCACAGGTTGTCGACTCGCAAGGAGAAGCCCTTAGTCTATTTGAACTGCGCTTCCCTGACTGAAACCCTGGCGGAAGCTGAACTTTTTGGCCATTCAAAAGGGGCCTTCACCGGCGCAGATCGCGAGAGGCCCGGTAAATTTTTACTGGCGAACGGCGGCACTATTTTCCTGGATGAGGTTGGCGAGTTACCGCTTGTGGTGCAGAGCAAATTGTTGCGTGTATTGCAAAGTGGTGAGATTCAGCCGGTAGGTAAGGACACGGTGCAGCATGTAGATGTTCGTATTGTAGCGGCGACTAATAGGGATTTACGCAAGGGGATTGAAAACGGTACTTTCCGAGCTGATCTCTACCACCGCCTCTCTGTATATCCCCTTGAAGTCCCACCGCTATGCCGGAGGGGTAATGATGTCCTGCTGTTGGCAGACTACTTCTTGGAGCGCTCCCGCAGGAAGCTGGGTTTTCGTCAGTTGCGTCTCAGTACAGAGGCCACCAATAAGCTACAGCGATACGCTTGGCCGGGTAATGTTCGTGAGTTGGAACATATTATCAGCCGCGCAGCCCTTAGGGCCCGCAAAGGTAGCTCTCCAGAAGCTATTGTTGCCATTACTGCAGTACAAATTGAAATTCCCGATGACCTGGTTATTCTGAAGCCTCCGCAGAAACCGGTAGAGTCGCTGTCTGGGGCTATTGATTTGAGGGTGGAAACGGAAAACTATCAGCGCGAACTCATTGGGCGTGCTCTGGCTGAGACCGATGGGAACTGGAGTAAAGCGGCCAAATTACTATCCGTAGACCGAGGGAACCTGGTGCGTCTCGCTAAAAGATTGGGTGTTTACATCAAGAAAGAGGTAGTTCGAAGTAAGTAACCTATATGAAGCAAGGAGTTGCAATGTTGATTAGCGATAAAGGATTACGGTTTTCGCTGGTTGTAGGGGTAATTTCCCTGACTATCGGCTTACTGGCATTTGCGTATAACTGGAAAATTATTGGTGGGGGATGGCCGTATTTCGGTACATTTTTATTTCCAGGCAATCTTGTACTGTCATTCTTCTCTGAAGAAATAGATTTCTGGCCAAAGTTTGCGCTGCAGATGAGTGGCCAGTTTCTAGTTCCTTTTTTGGTTGCACGCGGTATTATCAAATTCAAAGATTGGTTGAGGTCACAGCTTTAGGTTTGTGATTTTGCTCGTTGCACTTCTTTCGTTAGGGTAAGCAATGAACGCGGCGCTAAAAAAATTCCACTTCTATTTCTAATCTTTATCTCCATTTTTTGGGGATTATACTATAGCTCTAACGGCCCCCTAAATGATTACGGTCGCGCTAATTACGAGTGGTTGCTACTGATAGATGGCCTTATTATTTTACCTATTCTGTGTTTAATTTGTTCCGAAAATAAGCGGGACGCACTGCTAAAAATACTGGTCTTTGGAAGCCTGGTAGTATTGGTTGGAAGTTACATTATCCCTAATCAAAGTAAAGTCCTTTGGCCATACCTGGAGATGGGGAGATACTTGCTATTGGCAGGCTTGGTTATAGTTGAAGTGACGGCTATAGCTACAATGTGTTCGGCAATTAGGGCGGCAACTATCAACCATGACGATCCTGATATCGCAATACGCTCGTCAGTGGAGAAATATACCGGTGGGGGAGTGTTAGCACAAATATTGGAGTTCGAGGCCCGTGTTTGGATGTTCACGTTCCTTGGTCATCGCATTGACCCAAGCCAATATCATGGGAGTAAGCATTTTAGTTATCATTTGAAGGCTGGAGCAAAAACTACTGCTCTCGGATTCATTTTTATTATTTTATTCAAACTGCCAATAGTACATCTCCTTTTACACTTTATTTGGTCGCCAATGGCAGCAAATATTATCAGCTTTTTAACTCTGTTTGGGCTTCTATTTTTGGTTGCCGAATATAGGTCAATGGGGCGTAGACCAATATCTCTTAATAATGACTACCTCATAGTAAGGTTTGGCCTCTTTAATCAGAAGAATATTTGTCTAAGTGATATCCATTCTATTACCCAAAGCTCTGGTTACGTTCCAAGGTCGAAAGCTGTAAAACGATTTAACTTTTCCGGTAATCCAAATATTCTTATCGAACTAAACAGGCAAGTTGGGCAGGTAAGACGGATTTATATTGGAGTTGATCAGCCGGCGGAATTAATCAGTGCTGTGATCAATGCTAAGAATAACTTAGAGGTGCCGCTCTCCAGCACTGACTAACTTGAGTAGGATTGATTATTTTCTCATCACTCGGAGCCCATTAAAGACTACTAACAAACTGGTCCCCATATCGGCAAAAACAGCCATCCACATGGTTGCCTCTCCGGCAAAAGCAAGCACCAGAAAAACCGCTTTAATACCCAGCGCCAAGATAATGTTCTGCCAAAGAATATGGGCCGTTGAACGAGATAGTTGGATAAAGGTGGCGATCTTGCCCAGATTGTCGTCCATCAGGGCCACATCAGCGGTTTCTATCGCTGTGTCGGTTCCCGTTGCTCCCATCGCAAACCCTATATCAGCACGTGCCAAGGCGGGGGCATCGTTAATGCCATCGCCAACCATGCCAACCTGGCCTTTTCCAGATAGAGCCTCCACCTCTCTGAGCTTGTCTTCCGGCAGTAGGTTGCCTTCAGCCCGATCGATGCCGACTTGTTTAGCAATCGCATCTGCAGTGTGCTGGTTGTCCCCGGAAAGCATCAGTGTTTTCACGCCCAGCTTGTGAAGGCTCTCAATGGCGTGTTGGCTCGATTCCTTCACGGTATCGGCGACAGCAAATATCGCCAGTACGGAGTTCTCCCGGGTCAGCATCACAACAGTTTTCCCTTCTTCCTCAAGGGTTCCCAATTGGCGCTCCAGCTCGGCGGAGCAAATGCCCAATTCTTCAATAAGCCGGTGGTTACCCAGGTAGCACTGATCTCCCTGAAGTCTGCCCCTGACGCCGCGCCCGGCCAGGGCTTCAAAACTATCCACTTCTTGTAGGCGTTCGTGAGGAATCTGAGCAAACTCAAGTACGGCCCTGGATACCGGATGATCGGAACGTTCGGCTAGGCTCGCCGCCAGGGTTTGTACCTCTTCCGCGGGCATTGGCGCTAACACTTTAAAATCCGTGACGGTTGGCAGGCCGTGGGTGATGGTTCCAGTTTTATCCAATGCCAACCAGCGAAGGTGGCGCCCCAGCTCAAGGTAGGCCCCGCCTTTAACAAGGATTCCGTGGCGGGTGGCCGATGCCAAGCCGCTTACGATGGTGACAGGAGTTGCAATCACCAGTGCGCAGGGGCAGGCGATTACCAGTAACACGAGTGCGCGATAGATCCATTCCATCCAGCTGCCGGCAAAAAGCAGCGGCGGTATTACCGCAGTAGCCAGTGCCACTGCAAATACCAGGGGCGTATACCAGCGGGCGAATTGGTCGACAAAGCGCTGGGTTGGTGCGCGACTACCTTGTGCGGCTTCCACCGCATGAATAATTCGGGCGAGCAGGTTATCGTTGGCTGCTGCTGTAGATTGGTATTCGAGTGCCCCGGATTCGTTGATACTGCCGGCGAAAAGTTCATCTCCAGGACCTTTGTCTACCGGAAGGCTCTCCCCGGTAATTGGGGCCTGGTTTACTGCTGAATTGCCGCGTATTACCTCCCCATCTAGAGCGATACGTTCGCCGGGGCGCACCCGGATGGTTGTGCCAACCGGAACAGTCTTGGCTGACATGGAAACCCACTCGCCATCTGGCCCCTGTACAGTGGCGGTTTCCGGGGCCAGGTCCATTAACTCCCGAATCGCATTGCGGGCACGATCCAGGGATTTGGCTTCAATTAATTCTGCCAGGGTGAATAGCACCATGACCATTGCCGCCTCGGGCCAGTGACCGATAAGCAGGGCGCCGGTGACCGCGATGGACATCAGCGCGTTCATATTCAGGTTGCGATTGCTGAGCGCGATCCAGCCCTTTTTGTAGGTCGTGAGTCCGCCGCCAGCGATAGCGGCCAGGGTCAGTATCATCACCAGCCAATTGTTCCCCCCCTGTAACCAGAATACGACCTCGGAGGCAATCGCCGCCAAACCGGCAGCGCCCAATAACCACCAGTTTGCATGGGTGGTAGGTGGCGCGGAATCGATGTCATCTTCCGTGGCCAGGCGTGCGTCCAGGTCAAGAGGGGTCAGAGTGTTGAGGATCTTGCTCTCCATACCGGGCGCGTGGCGCACCTGTAGGATTCGCTGCACCAGGTTAAAGTCCAGCTGGTAAATTCCCTGCATGCCAGAGAGCTTGGCGCGTATCAACCCTTCTTCAGTGGGGCAGTCCATCTTGCTGATGGAGAACAGGGACAGGTCACCTTTGTCGCTGTTGTTATTGGTGTTTTGAATCGGCGTCATGGTTGCGGCTTGGGTTGCCTCGCTGCAGCCACAGCTGGAATCGCGCTTGACCATTATTCACTCTCGGATAGATCAGTCAGTGAGCCAGTATTACAATCCCTCTAGTAACTATAGAGTCAAGAGGGAGTGGCATGGCTTACAAAATTGGTGAAGCTGCCAGGAGAGTGGGCTGCAAAGTGGAAACGGTTCGTTACTACGAGCAGGCAGGGCTACTGCCAGAGCCCGCTCGCTCAGAGGGTAATTTCCGGCTCTATTCAGAGTCTCACCTGGAACAACTGCGTTTTATTCGCCACTGTCGTTCTCTGGATATCCCCCTCGAGGATATTCGCAACCTGTTGAGATTAAAAGAGGCTCCATCGCAAAGCTGCACTGATATTGATAGCGTGGTTGATGATCAAATTCAAAGAGTCGAAAAACAACTGGAATCGCTCAAGCAGTTGCGAAAAAGCTTGGTAGATTTACGCAATCGATGTGAGGGTGGCCAGGCAATTAATGCCTGTGACATTATGCGGGAGCTGACAGATTGTAGCTGTCATGGCCATCCGGCAAATAATAATGAGTGTTAGTCGTAAATTTTGGGCCTTGTTTTGAGTAAGTGGCGTATAACTTTTATCGTATTATTTTGTATTGGTTTGTTGTTAGCCGTATGGGCATTTATCGTTGAGCCAGCAAGTTTCCGAATTAATGAAGATGATATTGTCGTAGATACCTGGCCAAAGGAATGTAACGGGCTAAGGGTCGCGATACTTGCTGACCTGCATGTAGGTTCCCCTTACAAGGGGCGGAAGAGCCTACAAAACCTTGTTGAGGCTGTTAATAAAAGCCAACCCGACCTTATTCTCCTACCCGGTGACTTTGTTATTCAGGGGGTTGTTGGAGGTAAATTCGTTCCGCCGGAGGATGCAGCGGGAATTCTTAAAGAACTCAAGGCCCCGATGGGGGTGTTTGCCGTATTGGGAAATCATGATTGGTGGCTTGATGCAGCGCGAGTTGAGCAGTCCCTTGCAAGCCAGGGGATTTCAGTGCTAGAGGATAAGTCAGTAAGTCTGGTTAGTAGCGAATGTAAATTACGACTAGTGGGAATCAGTGATTTTTGGGAGGGGCCTCACGATGTTAAAAAAGCAATGCAGTGGATAGATGAAGGTGAGACGATATTGGCCTTCACTCATAATCCGGATATTTTCCCCGAACTGCCTGCGGAGCTGTCATTAACTATCGCCGGGCATACTCACGGGGGCCAGGTTTACTTGCCGTTTATTGGGCGGCCCATAGTACCTTCAAGTTACGGGCAGCGTTTTGCTATTGGGCATATTGTTGAAGGTGATAAACACCTCTATGTAAGCCCTGGGGTAGGGACCAGTATTTTGCCAGTACGTTTCCTGGTGCCACCAGAAGTAACTGTATTATCCATATTTGGTCCTTGAGGTTTGATCTCTCAATGATGGATTTGGGTAGGTGGTTTGGTAGGAATGGAGCGGGGACCTTCACATATAATTCCAGCCCAGATAAGAAATAACGGGTTGATACGATGATAACCGTCAAACGAAAAGTACTGTTCGGGGATTGTGATCCCGAGGGAATCGTATACACCCCAAGGTTCTCATCGTTTGCACTTGAGGCAACCCATGATGCAATGGCTGTTCTGCTTGAAGGGCCTGCTATCGCCAGAATGAAACAACTGGGTTTTCTTACACCTGTAAGAGCTTTTAACCTGGAATTTCTATCCCCTGTAACCTGGGATCAAGAATTAAATATCCATGTTTCTGTTGCGGATATTGGTAATCACTCTTTTACGTTTCAAACGAAAGGCTTTTTGGATAATGGGATACTAGCGTTCACCGCTAATATTACCTATGTCACTCTGTCATCCCCTGAAAAGGAGAAGACCCCATTGCCTGGCTATCTTAGAGAAGCCCTGCTGCGCGTCAGTTAGCTGCTAATTCATCGGCAAGTTATTAGAGTAGGGTGCTTCCTAATTATCTTTTTGAAAGACCGTTGTCGGAATTCCCTTAGCACCAGCGTAAAAAATGATGAGTGTCGCAGGCTTGTCGCCTTCATTGCGCCCAAAATGCCACATATCGGTGACTTCAACGTAGGCTTTCCCCTCATCCAAAGTTAGGCTTTTATCCTGGTCAACGAGGGTAACTTTTAAAGTGCCTTCGGCAACATAGACGCTATTAGGTACGGGGTGTTTGTGCACTGGTAGCCGTGCGCCGGGCTCGATTGTCACACGCACCACAGAGAGCTCTGGCTGCCCCTCTGGATATTGGGGTAGGGTATCTCCGGCCCAATCCTTGGTCGATTCTACCAGTGTGTCAAATTTTACCCCCTGCATATTTTCCTGTAGATAACCCGCCAAGGGGAGCAGTAGCAGTAATACTAGGGCAGCTATAGGCTTCCAGGTGCTCATGGGGCGACTCCTTATCGCTCTAAGTAAGCAGCCGTCGCCATTCCGCCGGCAGTGCAGACACCAATAATTGCCCGATGGGCGTCGCGCCGGCCCAGCTCTAACAGGGTTGAACCCAGGTAGCGGATGCCCGACATACCGTAGGGGTGGCCGAGCGCAATAGCTCCGCCATTAACATTGGTAATGTCCCAAGGGGTTTTGAGTTCAGCTTGGTTGTATAGGGTGGTTACGGCAAAAGCCTCATGTAGCTCCCAAAGGTCAATCATATCCTGGGTGAGTTGGTGGCGCTTCATAAGGCGACTGACCGCTGGCGCTACCGCAATACTCATCTCTTTTGGCGCTACCGCTCCCAGCTGCATACCGCGAAACAGCCCCAGAATAGGCAGGTTTCTCTGCGCTGCCAGTTCAGCATCCATCATGACGACCGCTGCGGCCCCATCGGATAACTGGGACGCATTACCGGGAGTTATCGTCCCCCCTGTGTTTACGGGCTCCAGCGCAGACAGGGCTTCCATGGTTGTGCCGGGGCGGGGGCCTTCATCTTCTGACAAGGTGACTTTCAGACGATTGGTTTCGCCACTCTCCTTATCTTTCACTGCCATTACCGTATCAAACGGCGTGATTTCCTCGGCAAACTTTCCGGCCTTTTGAGCTTCGGCAACACGCTTTTGTGATTCAACCACATAGCGATCCTGGTCTTCGCGACTGATGTTGTATTGATCGGCGACATAGTCGGCCGTTTGGATCATGGTCCACCAAACTGCCGGCACTTTCTTTTGCAAGGGCTCATAGACAAAATGGTTCAGGTTCAAGTTGAACTGCACCAGGCTGATACTCTCGACGCCACCGGCCACCCCAATTTGCATTTCGCCTGTGGCAATACGGTTGGCCACAATAGAAGCCGCGTTAAGGCCAGAGCCGCAGTAGCGATTTATAGTAAACCCCGGCACTTGAGACCCAAAGCCGGCAAATAGTGCCGCGTTGCGCGCGACATTGTGTCCGGTAGCTCCCTCGGGTAAGCCGCACCCCAGCACAACGTCTTCCACTTCCTGTGGCGTTAAACCCGCCTTATAAACCACCTCCCTCAGGACATGGGCAGCCATAGAAATACCGTGAGTTTCATTCAGCGCACCCCGCCTGGCTTTGGCAATGGCAGTTCGGCAATAGGCAACAACAGCGACATCTCTCATGGGTGTAGCTCACACGATCGGGGAGGGGATGTGTTTACATTAGATCAGATAGAGGGGCTTGCAGGAGGGAGGTGAGTTTGGAGTTGCTTTCAAGCGTAACCGCTCCAACGGGAGGGGTTGTTTTGGGCTAGATTCTCCTCAATTTTGGCAGCTAACACGTTGAGGGAGTCTGTAGTACCCATGATAATCTGCCATTCACAAAATAATGGTATGGCATCACAGTATTCTTCATGCGGAAACTTCCCTCGACTAACTTGCTGGTAACCTTTGATGCGGCTGCTCGGCACTTAAGCTTCAAGGACGCTGCACAAGAGCTTCATGTAACACCTTCCGCTGTTGGGCACCAGATACGAACGCTGGAGGCGGAGTTGCAAACCAAGCTATTTATTCGTTTCAATCGAACTATTGAACTTACGGGTGTTGGTAGGGAATACCATCTGAAAATTGCCAAGGCACTGGAAGTGATTCGACGGGCAACTTTGGATTTACTTGCGCGGGATCAAAATAAAACACTTACCATCCACAGTATTCCATTTCTGACCAATACAGTACTCGCCCCAAATATCAAATCCTTTAAAGCGCTATACCCCACAGTGTGTATTAGTATCGAGTCGCAAATTGCCCGCGCCAGCATAGACCCTGGCGAGCTGCAGGTTGCTATACGTTATGACAAGGAGTCGAATGATGATTTGTGTTACCGGGAGATTTCAAGGGTGCGAATTTCACCGGTTTGTGCACCGGGTTACTTGAAGAGTGATCGAGCAAATCAGATCCAATTGTCTACAGATAAGCTGGGTTGGCAAAGATGGTCGGCAGATTGGGGCTTATCAGTTGAATTCAATGAGACGCTGACTTGTGATGGCTTACAACCCGTACTCGAGATGGCCGAACAAGGGTTAGGAGTCGCAATGGGATACTTTCCCGCACTAACGCCTAAAGTCAGATCTGGAGAGCTTGAACTACTCTACCCTGAAAAATTCAGTGAGCTGGCTCCTTTGTATCTTGCCTTTAGCAAGTCATTGGAGGGTAACGAAATTATTGAAGGATTTGTTCGCTGGTTTATAGAAGTTGTCCATTTCCTAGAAGGTTAATCACCTAGCTTTATTTTCCCGGACAAGATTTTCTTGCCTGAGCCTAAGGAAAAACCCATTTGTCGCAGTGTTGTCACTTCCCTAGGATTATCTGATTGAGTATCTAAAGTAATCAGGTGGCCAGAGTATGATGTCGGCAGTTATAGATGGCTTTGTGCCGAGTTTGCTTAAAAGTCAAACCCTTAAAGGGTACGCAGCTCACTCAAGAGATGGTATTCAGTTTATGGATTTGGGCTCTTGTGTGATTCGCTATCGAAAGATAGGGCGAGGCAGCCGTGTAATTGTATTTGAAGCAGATCCGCCAGTTGTTATTGAGCATTATGACTATCTTGTAAGCCAAGTTCCAAGTGATTTCACCGTTGTAATATTTGAACCACCTGGCTTTGGTTTTTCCATTCCTTCAACGAGTATTGATTATAACTTTGCATCTTTGGTTAGCCTTACCGAGGTGTTTTTACAAAACCTTGCCCTTGGATGTGTGACGCTTGTTGCTCCATGCGTACTCGGCTTTGGAGCAATCGCACTCGCGTACAAGCGCCCAGATTTGCTTGACCACATAGTGCTATCTCAAGTACCGAGCTGGGGAGAAATGTTGAGATGGAAGGAGGGGAGAGATCCACGAGGATTGCTGAGCAAGCCAATTTTAAGTCAGCTGTTGCTAAAAGCCCTGAAACGTAAGCGAACACTTGCCTGGTTTGAAGCTGCGCTAGGGAGGAGTGAGCTGATCACACCGTTGAATGAATTGGCCCAACAAGCCTACCAACATGGAGCAACTTTTAATCTGGCGTCAGCTTTTCAACGATTATTAGTCGGCGAATCTCCTTTGCAGGGTACTCTTTTCTCCAAACCCTTAACAGTGAGAGCCTTATTTCTTTGGGGGGAGCGGGACCTTTCTCATAAATGTACTTGTAAGCATTCAAGTTTGAATATGATCCCGGAGGCCTCTCTACTACGCATAGCAGAAGCTGGACATTTCCCTGAGCTGGAGGCTCCGGATGTGGTGCTGGGCCCTCTCGTAAATTTTGTATTAGACCAAGACATGGAGGCCTCAAATAATGATTGAAGAATGTCGAATAGTAACTCAGGATGGCCTATCTCTCGGGGCAACGCTATTTTCACCAAAAGGTCCGCCTAAAGCGGGGGTAATCATAAATTCGGCTACTGCGGTAAAGCAGGGCTATTATGCTGAATTTGCAAAATTCCTGGCTAAGAATGGCTACTTGGTAGTGACCTATGACTATCGAGGTATAGGTAAGTCTGCGGTTGCCAATCAACGAGACTCCCGACTATCTATGAGCGCGTGGGGAGAGTACGATTTGGCCGCTGTTATCGATTGGTCTACTAGCCAATACAAAACGCTAACCTGGCATTGTGTGGGGCATAGCGTAGGGGGCCAAATTATTGGCTTCGCAGATAACAATACCCAACTTGCTAGTGTCTACTGTGTATCCTCCCAGAGCGGGTATTGGGGGCACTGGGGATTGCGTCAAAGGCCCAAAATATTGTTTGCTTGGTTCGCTATGATACCGCTCTTATCAAATATTTTGGGGCAGGTTCCAGGCCTTTTCCTCGGTGGTGAGAGTTTACCCGCAGGTATTGCCCGGCAGTGGGCCTACTGGGGGCGCCATAAAGATTATATTGTCGACCAGAGAGGTAGTCCCGTACGAGATGGCTTCTCCCGTCTAGAGTGCAATATGAAGTTTTTATACATAGATGACGATATAGATTTTGCTCCACTGCAGGCTGTGAAGGCTCTCAAGGCGTTCTATTGTAATGCAAATACAGAAATACAGATTGTGAATGCTAAAGCCGTGGATATAAAGCCAATAGGTCATTTTGGTTTCTTCAAGGCGCGCTACGAAGATAGTTTGTGGAGGGACACTTTAGGTTGGTTGAATGCTGCGGCTTGAGCATCTAGGGGGACCATTTCTATTTTGATTTGGAAGTCGCCCCACTCATCATACTATTTACTCTTATGTATCAGGTCCTGCTGGTTAGTCTTGGGTTTTCTTCTTAGAGTGGGTTTTGATGACTGAAAAACTTAAATTTGCGAAGGAAAATACAGTGCGTGCGGGACAATATAGGCATAGATGCCGGCTGAAAGCTTATAAACACCTATTCACAGCGCGTTTTGAGACCACTGTATTCTCCCGTCCTTTTCAGTTGCGAAAGAGTTGCCGATAATGGTCGTTAAGAATCTAAAGAAAGTTATTGCCGTACTTTTGACTGCGCTCTATTGCGGCCAGCCCTCAAGCGGTATGGCTTATCGTGATAGGGCATTTATAGTTGAGAGCAGAAATGTAAATGAAACACCAGAATACTTAATGGAAATAGGTCTTTCCAATAGTGTATTGCCTAGACCAACTGACTGGTGGTCAGGTGAAAATACATGTAATTACCATGGGGTTAATGCGGGCAGATGTGCACCAGAAGGAATCTCCCAGTGGATTCTTACTATGAACGATACGAATAGGGCTAATGAAAGTAGCTCTAGTGTTGCGGTACATGGTAATTCAAAAATAAAAAACTACAGGCTTTTTGAACTTCACTCAAAATACAAGGGTGAAGATGTAAGGTGTCTTAAAAAATTTAAATATATGTGTCCTGCATATGTTATTTATTACACAGATGCCCAGCGAGAGGGGACGAAACTATCGGTGATGGACGGGAAGATTTATGACTCTACTGGTGAGCTTTTTGATACTAGGCGCGCACAACAGGCAGAAGATTATAATGGTAGAGCCGCTATCTATGTTATGGATAAGAATGGGAATATATATTCAAGTTATTTTTATCCAAAGCCAGTCTTTGCTCATTCGACGTTTCTGGCAGGAGATAGTGTTGCAGCAGCGGGTGAGATCGTAGCGGAGGGTGGAAAGATAGTTTTCGTTAACACCTGTTCTGGCCATTATCGGCCCACTCCAGTTGCCATTGATCAACTTCGTACTCAGTTATTGTTGCTAGGATATACGGATATAGGCTTTAGTACTTCGACTGAATGTAGATGGCGGTGAAGGTTGTTTAGCGTATAGTTTTATTTTTGTCTAACTATATTCGAGTATATCTGGAGTGCGGCGATGTGGGTTTTCTAGGCGATTTGCAAGTTTCTTAAGCTATGTGAGCCTTGTTTTTGGCGTTTACAGCTATGATTTCTTTTGTGCATGCCTCGTGGTTATCTTGAATCGATTTTTATAGATGTTATGTGGCAATAGCGCTTTCTCATTCTATACTGTCGGCAGTGATCTCCCCACTGGGAAGAGCCTGCAATGAATAAAGTAAAACCTTTTCGGAAGCTTGGGGCTCAGGAAGCACTCTTTGTAGAGTTGACCGAAAAGTCTAACGGTGCAGTTCAACTAGCCGTCTTCTTCAGGACCTGTAGGTCTCTGGGTGTTGAGGAATTACTAAAGGGAATGGAATATCTCCATAATCTGCACCCAATGCTCCGTTCTCGTGTAGAAAAAAATCATCATGCTTATTGGCTCTGTGATGTAGCTTTTAAAGCTATTCCTTTTGAAATAAAGCATGATGCATTGCCTTTAAATTATCAGGAAGAGTTTAAGCGATTAGGAAGTAAAGTTCTTGAGCTGGATAAATATGCTTATCGTTTCACGGTTTATGTGAATGAGCATGAAGAAGTAAAGTGGATTGCTTTTATGGTAAGCCATGCTGCCATGGATGGACGCTCCTTATTACTCCTAGTTAGAGACTTGGATCGGTACTTGAGAGGCGGGGCTGAAGATGAATCCTCTGCTTCGATCATGAAAAAATCGGTGGTGGATTATGTTAGTTCCATAAAACACCTTAATAAAAGACAGTTGGCAGTTGGTGACGGAAATGATATTTCTCCAAAGTGGCCTGTAGAGCAGGCAGTAAATGCTTCCCTTCGAAAGGGATGTTCTATGTACCGGGTCCTACCCAAAAAATTATTTTCTCTTTTGTATTTACTTTCAAAACATGAGAATGTGCAGGTCACCTCTATCTATAATGCTATTGCGATTATAGCCGCCCAGTCATTACCAGGTTTCCGTTCAGTAGCAGAGTTAATGTTGCCTATGAATGCACAATGCTTGTGTAAACACCAGATAGAACGGGATGTTATTGGGGAATGTACAATTGCGTTAACTATATCCTTATCATCAAATGAAACTAGTCTTGACTTATTGAGCCTTGCACGTTTAATTCAAAGTAAATTCTATTTACAGGTGAGGCGAGGGAATTTTTTTAAACCTCCACTTGTACCAGATTACAGCCTTGTTGATATCGAACATTTGGCTAAAGATTCTAGTACTGCTAAAGGTTACTTTCCCTCTGGGATTTGCGTATCCAATGTAGGGGATATAGGTGAGTATACGGGCCCTTTGGAGTTCTTTGACTTTGGTGTAGTTATGACGGTACAAACACATGGAGAACACCCGATCATGCTAGTGACTTGTACAATAGATGGAGAAGGGGTGTTCGTTTTTGGATATTGCGAACCGCTAGTTAGCAAAGAAAGTGCTCTAAAGTATGTAGAAAAATATATGAAGACACTAAGAGACTTTTCCGAGAGCAATGATTTCCATATAAGTTAGTGATCTGTAAGGGATAATGTGAGATTACAAGATCTACCCACAATATCTATATTGAGATCAGAATAGGTCAACACTTGTGTTTTACTTCTTAAACTATCCTCTTCATTAGTCTGGAAGCATCAATTTTCAAAATAATTCAGGAGGCCTGAATGTTGAATGAAGATGTTAGCAGTGGTGGTAGTAGACCGGGTGTTGTGGTAGTAAGCGATATCTATATAGGGGGCATGTGCTTGCACAGTATTTGATCCTGCTGGTCCTAATGTGTCAATATTTGTGACGCTTTCGCTACGAATTATGCGACTTTTTTTAATCTAGTTGGATTGTATCTGTACCAAGGAATACTGATGGTGGTAGTAGGTTGCTTTGGAGGGCTTCCATATACTCTGTTAATAGTGCGATATAATTACTTTAGAAAAAAGATTGAGTTACGGGCAAAATCAAATAACGTAGAAATTTTAAGTATAGAAAATAACAACCTAATCAAGAGTAAGTTGATTTGGAAGGTGTCCGATATTCAAGATGTATTTTATTTGCAGGGGCGCGATGAAGAATATTGGGTGGCATGTGGGTCATGGTTTTGGGGGCGTTCAATCGTGAGTTGAAAGTACATAGAGAGTCTAACGGGAGTTTAAGGTTAGTTGCTTCCTGGTGAATACAATATTTGACTAAAGGGAGTGGTTGATCCTAAATGATAAATCCAGGACACCAAAAGACTAGAGATGAGAGCTAGTTATATTATTGTAACCGGTACCGAGGGATGTTTCCCTTCAAGTCAGGGCAAAGGTATGGTAAAAAATTAAAAAACCTAGTTGTGCGATGGAACCCATTAGGTTCGATAAACGCTGCAAGGAGAAGTAACTAGAGGTTGGGGTGATAGTTAACAGTCGCTGAGGAAGTGGATTGATATTTATGAACCTTAATAGGCTCTTATTGTTTTGTTATTGGTTGGTCATATTCTTAATGGTTGTGTTGATTGATTTAACAAATGTTATTGCACATGTGTATTCACTGTTTTTTGATTCAGAGAATGAAAAGGCAATCAACTCAATTCAGATGGGGTGCAAGGTCGGATTTGTAGTTGTTGCTTATCATTTGTTTGTATTTGTTAGGCGGAGAATATTGAGCGGCGTTGACAGTAAGTGAAAGTTCATGAAGGTCCTGAAAGATATCATCAATAAGTAGGTGGAAAGAGATCCCATTACCTATGGCGCCGAGATCTATAAGGTTTGTGAGAGTCTCGTGGTTATCTAGAATCGATTGTTATAAATGTTACAAGGGTATAGCGCTTTCTCGTTCTATACTATTGACAGTGATCTCCCGACTGGGAAGAGCCTGCAATGAAAAATACAAAACCTTTTCGTGAGCTTGGAGCTCAGGAAGCACTCTCTGTAGAGTTGACTGAAAAGTCAAATGGCGCAGTTCAACTAGCTGTCTTCTTCAGGGTATGTAATTCTCTCGGTATCGAAGAATTACTAAAGGGAATGGAATACCTCCATAACCTGCACCCAATGCTCCGCTCTCGTATAGAAAAAAATGATCATGCCTATTGGTTCTGTGATGTGGGGTTTGAAACTATTCCTTTTGAAATAAAGCATGATGCAATGCCTTTAAATTATCAGGAAGAGTTCAGGCGCTTAGGAAGTAAAGTTCTTGAGCTGGATAAATATGTGTATCGTTTCACGGTTTATATGAATGAGCAGGAAGAAGTAAAGTGGATTGCTTTTATGGTAAGCCATGCTGCCATGGATGGACGCTCCTTATTAATCTTGGTTAGAGATTTGGATCGGTTCTTGAGAGGGGGTTCAGGAAGTAAACCCTCTGCTTCGATCATGCAAAAATCGGTGGTGGAGTATGTTAGTTCCATAAAACACCTTAAAAAAAGACAATCGGCAGTTGGTGGCGGAAATGACGTTTCTCCAAAGTGGCCAGTAGAGCAGGCAGCAAACGCCTCCCTTAGAATGGGATGTTCTATGTACCGTGTCCTCCCTAAAAAATTATGTTCCTATTTACATTTAATTTCAAAGCGTGAGAATGTTCAGGTTACCTCTATTTATAATGCCATTGCTGTTATTGCTGCCCAGTCATTACCAAGTTTTCGCTCAACAACAGAGTTAACGTTACCTATAAATGCACAATATTTGTGTAAACGCCAGATAGATCGAGATGTTATAGGGGAATGTACAGCTGTATTAACCATATCCTTATCATCAGATGAAAATAGTCTCGACTTATTAAACCTCGCACGTTTAATTCAAAGAAAAGTTTATTTGCAATTGCGAAATGGGCATTTTTTTAAACCTCCACTTGTGCCTGATTACAGCCTTGATGAGATCAAAGATTTGGCTAAAAATTCTAGTGCTGAGAAAGACTATTTCCCCTCTGGGATTTGTGTATCCAATGTAGGGGATATCAGTGAGTATACAGGCCCCTTAATGTTCTTTGACTTTGGTGTGGCTATGACTGTTCAAACACATGGAGAACACCCCATAATGCTAGTGACTTGTACAATAGATGGAGAAGGGGTGTTTGTTTTTGGATATTGCGAACCGCTAGTTAGCAAAGAAAGCGCTCTAAAGTATGTGGAAAAATATATGAAGACACTAAGAGATTTTTCCGAGAGCAGTGATATTTATACAAGTTAGCGATCGGCAAGGCATAACGCGAGTTTAATAAATAGGGTGTAGGTACAATTTCCATATTCAAGCGAGCGTCTATAGATTCTTACGCTCCACCGCCAATTTGAAGTAATTTAGGGCTACCAACCATCCTTGTGCGATAAAGCCCATAGGTTTCGCAAGGAGAAGTAGCGAGATATTGGGTTGGGATTAGGTCTGGTGGAAAGGAAGTGCCGACAGTCGCTTACGCTGTATATCTGTTGGGGTAGAACTGGGGACAGGATTAATACTCTTGATCTAAAAGTGGTCAAAACTCAACTTTCATATTATGACGTTCATATTTTTTGTAACAGGGAAACTGACGCCGGCAGGCAAGTAATTACTGCGCCAAAATCTTTGGTCAGCCCAACAGGAAATGAATCAATCGGAGGGCTAATGTTACATAGTGCTCTGCTCTGTAATGACCTGCCCGATGCATAAATGAAGTCATCATTATTACCTCTCAGGCAGGTTTGACCTCTATTTGCCAAAGGTAGTGACAGTTTGCCATCTACTTGTCAAAATCATTCCCTGGGTGTTGGGTTAGCTCTTCTCGGCGGAGTGTTGATGGGGTGTCTTGGTATTGCCGGTAAGCTGGGTTCTGGTGCAGGCCTTAGTCCATTTCTACTATTGGCTGCACAGGTCATATTGCTTGCTCCATTGTCGGGTATGTTTCTTCTGATGCGACAAGGGGTGGCGGGGATAAGGCCGGTGAATCCCCAGATCCTTATCCTTCGCTCCATATCAGGTTTTGTCTATTTTGCTGCCTTCTATTGGGCGGTCAAGGGCATACCCATCGCAGATGCCCTGGTGCTGGAAAGCACGAATCCATTCTTTGCCATGTTGATGGCCCGAGTATTCCTCGGTCACCGGGTTAGTATCGCCACTATCTTTCTTGCGATACTGGCATTCTTGGGCGTATGCCTCATTTTGATCCAGCACAGTGTTCAGGGCATTTTCAATCCCTACTCACTCCTTGCGTTGCTGGCGGGAGTAGCGCGTGCAGCGGGTAGTATCACAACCGGTGTCGCAGGCCGGACCGAGCCACCTGAGCGCATCATGTTCTATTTCGCTGTTGGGATGTTGGTCTTTAGCTTATCTATTGTATTCTGGGAGGGGGCGAAGGTAGAGACATCGTCGCTATGGATTCTCGCGATTCCCGCACTGCTGTTTGTTCCACAGAATCTTGCTTACACGATCGCTAATCGTGTTGCACCTGCTTACCTCGTTGGGGCACTGTTTTACAGTGCGATCCTCGTCGGTGTGTTAGCTGATCGTTTTATGTTTGGCACAGAATTCGGTATCCGTGGTGTGATAGGCATGGGTATTACGGTTGCCGCTGGTCTCGGGTTGGCTTGGTTGCGGGCGAAAGAGCTCAAAGAGTAACTTGGTGCTCAGTACTCCAGCGTCAATCAAGTGCCTAAATACTCAAAAGTCTTTGAAAAATTTGGTGGGTTAGGGAGCGGTTGTTTACTAGGCCACTTTTCTCAATGACAGAGGCCTCTCCAGAGCTTCAACTTGTTACCTTTTTTGCCTGGTAAATCGCTAAGTCAGCTATTAGACGATAGGAGTTTTCGGAGTAGCCGCCACTGGTTACGGTGACCATAGGCACATCCAGCGATTGAATCTGGTCAACCAGCCATTGGTCCCTTTTTCTGGCCCCATCGATACTGACCTGGAGCCCCCCCAGCTTGTCCTGGGCAATAATATCTGTGCCTGCATTGTAGATAACCAATTTAGGCAGCGGACTCTGCTTAATGAAGTCCGAAAATTCCGACTCCAACCGACTGAGGTAACCTTCAGTATCTGTTCCTTGCTTTAGGGGGACTAAAAATGGCCAGCGAGATTCCTGCTCATCGGGGTGCAAGCCGGGGTAGGCTTGCATATTGTACATATCAAAGATATGTATATTGGGGTCCTCCATGGCCCAGTCAGCAAACCCATTCCCTCTATGGGCATCAAGGTCAATTACCCAGATCTTGTCATCTGGTGAGAGCAGGTGCTGTTTGCGGGCACGATTAATAGCAATGGCTACATCGGCGAAAGCACAGAACCCCTCACCGTGACCAGCAAATGCGTGGTGATAGCCTCCACCGAGATTTAAGGTAGAGGCTTTCTTATTCAAGGCTTCCTGTACCGCCAAGCAAGTGCCTTCAGCTGCAAAGCGCATTGGCTTCATGAAATATTTATTTAATACGCCTGCGGGCAGCAAGCGCAGTAGCGGCATCTCTATAACGCGAGCCAGTGTTTTCGATTGATGCAAGCTATCTAAATAGGGCTGCGTATGTACAGATAATAGCCAGTCTTGACTAAGAGGCTCTGAAACAACTTTTAACTCAATGTTCGCTTCTGACTCGGCATTAATCAGTGCCAATGCTTTCTCATATTTACAGCCATCAAAAGGATGCAAGCTGGAAAGCAGCGGCAAGCTGATGTTGTAATTTGGAGAGTAGAATAGCGGTAGGTTCATGAGGTTATCTGGCTTCGAATTTGTAGCGCATAAGCTAACACATCATTGGGTGTCCACATATCAATATGATTACCGAAAAAGCGTAACTGGAAGAGAATACGATGAATAGGGCTTGCTGCCCAGTCACTGATTTTGATTCCTCCTTTTCCAGGTGATGCGAACCCTGAGCCAGTCTCAAGTAGCCAGGCAACGACCGTCGAGCAATTCTGATCCTTCATATTGTAATGCTTCTGTTCGCCCTTGAAGTTTTCCCAGGCTTCAATCATTTTTGTTTCATTCAGCCCATCGATAAGAATGTTCTGATCCGCATCACCGCCCTCGAGGCGTCTGTCAACTCGATAACCACTTGGAAAGGAAAGGCTGTGCGATCGCGCGATTTTAAAGTCCTTTTTCCCTGCCGCTGAAGAAGGCCAGTAGCTGATATAGGTGTTATCAATGGTGATGGAAGCATGTCCGACATTCCCGGTCTTTTGCTTCCAGACATGAACAGTAATAGCCATTTCCTTATTGGGTAGCGACTTCTAAATTCAATACTCAATGAAGAAAGGGCGGTTCAGTTTTTGTAGTTCAGTGACTAATTTTATTTAGGCGGGAGGTTAGCATACTTGCATCTGGGTATGTATTTTCAGGCAATTGCACTGATCTGATGCCGTACTATTCTACCGATCCAGTAGTCATTGTATGAAGAAACAGTAGTTTTGAGTTTATATTCGATAGGGATTTGCCATCGATCGATAAATGGATGAATAGCACTTCTTTATCTTTGGAGGTTATGGAGGCCTAACAGTTGTGTGATAAAACTGGAGAGCAAAAGCCTACATTTTTATCACAGCTAGTTTAACTTTTTATGAATGAATTAATTAGCGCTATTTGAGTGGTAAATCATCGCCTGCCAAACGTTCTGCTTACCGCCGCCCAGGAAAACAGTATCGTCATTTCTGCCCTGGCCAGATATCTTCAGTTTTACATTGCCTTGGAATACACTGAGAGCTGCACCAGCCTCAATAGTACAGAATAAATTATCGAACCTAAAATATGAGAGAGCAGTGCCAGCAACATTACAGGTAACAGCTTTAGGAGCATCACTTACCGATTTAGATCTAAGACGTATCCAAACTATGAAGAAATTTACTAGAAATTAAGAAGCTGTGATTTTGGATAGCACCTAGAAAAAGTCTCATCAAAAGATTAGCTGGCTGCGGAAAAAGCTCGGCATTAGCCCAATGGTCGATGGACTCATATATGTATACTAAGCCTGAATAGCTTCATCTAGTAATTATAACCTTCTTACAAGGTTGCCTTTTGCACACTCGGGCAGTGCTCATGGGGTTACATTAAAGTTAAGAGCGCTATCTTGGATTTTACATATACTTATATGGTTTTTGATTTTACAGCATTCACTGTAGCAATGTCTTTTCAACTGAAATCGATTAATTTCAGGTTTATAGGTCTTCGGGTGATTGAGCCAATAAAAATAACTTTATATTTAGAGGTTTAAAGAAGAAGCGTGTTAGTCAGATCAGCCCCTAAAAAGTAGGGGCTGATCCCTTAGGATGGCTCGGTTAAGAATTATTCACAAATGGTTTGTGGATACTTACCGGCATATGCCGGGGATATTACACAAGGTTCGGGACCAGAAGCAGGTGCCCAATATTTATCTGAACTAGGAAGCAGGGGAACGTAAGCCTTACAGCTCTGTTCTGAAGGGAAAGTTACGCCATACTGTATGCTGCCGCCCCACATATGGACATTTTCAGTTTTACATTCTTTAGGGCCGGTGTCAGTATGCCAAATAGGAGTTCCATCTGGCTTTAAAAGTACTAGATTTCCAGTGTCCATCAGGAAAAGTCTGGTATCTTTATTTGCAGTTTTTGCAGTTCCAGAAACCCACAGAGGTTTGTTGTCTGCAGTGTAAACTACAAGTTGACCGTTGGATCTTTGCATAAATGCTTTTGCACCTGGATTACCTGGGTTGCCTCCGGTGCGGGTTGCCCATAATGCTGTTTGCCATCTCTCCCCAGTGCTGCTGTTGGTGCCAACTTTGTATAGCACCAAATTTCCTGGCGTTTGCATAATAAGCTCAAACCGACCATTGTTTGATACTAATTTTTCGCCAGACTGTAACCAGGTGCCTGGTTCAAGTGTGTTTTTTGCATTTGCCTGCCCACAAATGATGAGTAGGGTGGAAAAAATAAATGCAGAAATTTTTTTCATTAAGTTAAATCCTTCAACTGCTAATAGTTTGCCAATTGGAGTCGGGCTCGTGTTGGCGGGAGAAACTTTAAGAGATTTACATTTCTTTGCAAAGTGTTTTTTCTCGTTTTTTTTTGAGTAAAGGTGCAAGTGATTCTGTGTGCTTAATTGCACTTTGGTGCCATTGAGGGGCAGTCTCAGTAGTTGGCCAGTTCAGCACCTTTCTTTTTGTTGATATAGGGTAAGGTTTAGTAGTAATTAATCTGTATTGATGTATAGGAAGAGGTCTCGTGAGAAACAGAGGTCGGGATATTTGTCCTAGACTTAATGTGTTAGTCGTGATTTTCACAGTCAACAACAAATTTAGATATCTGCGAAAAATTCTCTTCATGCACAGTGGGACACCCAGTGGTAGTAGGGTTCGAATCTAACGAATTCTGCTTACTGTGAGGCAAGGTGCTGGCCATGTAGGACTTGTATTGTTTTTTAATTTGGCAGCCAGTGGAATATTAATGCTTGTCGTACCTAAAGCTGCGACTGTGTCGTCTCGAAATCTCTTGAGGTTATTTAAGTGATTACACTGATATGTTGCTGCATCATCCAACTAGTTCAGAATTTATCTAGTGGAGAGGTGGCGCAATTCTAAGTTCCTTATTCAGATAGGGACAATGTAGTGCTAAAAGGAGAGCAGAGTTTCTGTGGCTGTGAGATTCCAAAAACTCACAAATATTAGTTTTGTGAAATGGAGAGTTATTCTTTCCATTTCACAAAAACTAGTCGTTCTCTATATGCTCAGGTCAATTAGCGCTATTTGAGAGGTAGATCATCGCTTGCCAAACGTTCTGCTTGCCGCCGCCGTAACTATCAATTGTAGGGTTCTTGATATATGACCAAGCGACTTTACCGTTGCCCATGAAGACAGGTTCGTCAAGTCCGCCCCAACCAAAATTCGTCAGCTTTACAGGGCCTTCCAATACATTTAGGTCTGCATCAATTTCCATAACATAGTAGGCTCTCGGAACAAGCATCCGCATTGCCCCATTTTTAGCGGAACTGCGGTTATAAGAAAGGTTGTCGGAAATACACTGAAATTGCGCATAGCCAAATAGGTAACGTCCATTTTTCAAGTCGATAAGTTGTGGATTACTGATTTGACAGTCGGGCTCTTCTACAAGCCATTTAAAGCCTTCCCCCTCGATACTTCCTTCACCATCCACTTTAGCAATACCAATGCGAGTCAGGGATGAGGATTCCAGAGCATCCCCACTGCGTAGCCCCTGTCTTGAAATGGTTGGATTATCGCTGTTTGACATGTAGGAAAAGAAGCAGTTCGTATCATCGGATGAGCATTGCTGGTCAAAAGGCCCTTCAGTGCTGGTATCAATGCCGTATTCGCTTTGCAGGAAGCGATTCATTTCCTCATCATCAATGTACTTGGGGGAGACGATGAGAGATAAGTTAGTATCTTCATCCACAGGGACTACAGTATGTCCACCTCCGTTAGAGAAAAATGCATTGTCGGAGGGGATCAGGTAATTGTAGTAACCTTCAAATCTACTCGTAGAGGAAATATCCTCCATCTTGATGGCAATAGTGTTTAATCCGCGCGATTGATTATATTGACCGCCATCGCTAGTGCAAATTGCTCCATATTTTTCGGTACCAGGATTATAAAATGCCCGGATATTCAAGACATGACCGTAGCCGCAAAGCCAATACCAGCCTCTGTTATTGCTGCCACTCATATTTAAGGACCAGTTATCGCGATCAATAACAGTCATTCCAGCAGAATAGTGGGAGCCACCATAGCTGCTATCAAAAACCCGAGCAGTTACTGAGAAGGCGTAGCTGGTGCGGCCTTGGCTATCATTCTCGACATAGATAAGCTCTTGGGCTCCGGCGTGGCCGCCACCATGCATCTTGTTTACAACGTAGGCAGCAGGCTTCTCGCTAAGCGCTAAGTTATCCCACTCCATTAGCCAGATTTGATCATTATATTTGTAGCCGTTCTCGCGAATATACTCGACCATAGCGTTATAGTCGGCATCAGAGAGTTGATCGACAATATAAGCCATCTCCTCTTGCATTTCGTTACCTTTAATTGTCTTAAAGGTTGGGGAATCGCCGAAGTCGGTCTCGGGGAAATTTTCTTTTAGCCCAGGTAGGAAGTCCTCGAACTTCAGTGTGGGATGGTCCGTAAAATAGCCAATGTATTGACTGTGATTGGTAGATATCATCAGGCCGATATCCCTTTCAATACGTCCGTCAATAGCACTGATATTATTTTCCATCTTCATCCAGTCGCTACCGTATTGCTCAATCAGATCCCCTTGAACATCATAGCGCTCGTTTGCCTGGTATTCAGTGTTGCACAAGACGGCAACCCGTGAGCAATCAGCGCTAGCTGCAATACCATGGGCTTCATAGCATTGTTTTAGAATTGTGGTATTGCCGGTTTGGTCGAAGCTTAAAGTTTCAGGATTATATTGCAGCTCATAAACAGTGCCATAAGTGATTTCATCTTCTCCACTACCTTCGCTAAGTGTTTTGGAAACAAACATCCTGGGTCTATCAGTATCGGTTGCGCAAGCTGTGGTGTAACTTCGCATGGGCACGGACTGTAGATTGTCATCCTGATTACTATCTGTTCTAGCTATATAGTGTGGGAGTCCATGGACTTCTTCGGCATTGGTTTGGCCATTCGGCAATGTGATATCCCGGGAAGTAATCTGGGCAAACCCCAGATCTGCTGTTTCTATATCGCCAACAGTCACGGTGCCAGGTTCGTTGTCTGGAAGGGTCCCCGATCCGCTATCCCCAGAGCCGCTACCACTACCTGAACTGCCACCATCTCCAGAGCCTTGGCCCCCGCCACTGTCGCCAGATGATTGGGCTGGGTCCGAATCTGAAGAAGAGCCTCCACCTCCTCCACATGAAGCCAGTATGACTGTAAATGCCAGTGCCAAAGTTTTCTTGCTGAATAGCTTGCTCATAAGTTTGCCCGTAAATGTGCGATTGGAATCGATTGTTATCCGTGAAATTGTCGACAAAATCTCATTTTTGAGTTATTAGAATTGGGAGCGCCATTCTAGTTCTCTTGATCTACCTTTCTGTGGATTACTTAATAATTTCTCTAGAGGGGCATTATTTTGATAGGAAATCTGGTGAAGCCCCTCTGTTTGAGTATTTGAAGAAGCTTTACATGGGATCACTAGAATTTTTGTCGAAGGCCAAGTGGGGTGTCCGCTATATTAATTGGTATTGTTGATCCTATAGTTTTCACCAATGATTCTGGCTAGCGCTTTGATAAGGTTTTCAAGAGTGAAAGGGTAGGGGGTTAATCTATTATCGGAATAAATTCCATTAAAGCTGATGCGGCTGGAGGTAAATGTATTAAACGGTTTGAACTAAGTTGCAGCGTGCGTAGGGGAGGAAGCATCGGCAATAGCTCGCGCTAAGATATCAGCATTTATTGAAGCAAATATAAGTTTGTTGTACTGCTCCCACTATCTCACAAAGTCTTCGCAAAGCCTCAAAGAATTCCGATTCAGAAATGGTCAGTGCCTGGTTGATATAGTGGGCTGTGCCGAGATAGGCGCTGTGCTCTCGGCAACACGGTGTTCTTGTCTGAGGTCTAAAAATCTCCAGCCCGTATGTATAAAATCTGAATAGTGGTTTGGTTGAGGCGACGACTAATAAATAGCTTTAAGGTTTCTGTTTCTTCTTGATACGTATATAGATCTCTTCACGATGAATGGGTAGAGACTTGGGTGCATCTATACCTATCTTCACTTGACTGCCTTTTACTTCAATAACTGTTATTACAACATTTGTTCCAATTCTCAGGTTTTCACCAGTCCGGCGCTTTAAAATCAACATGCTTATTTCCTTCGGAAACTAAATTATGTGCGGATTCCACACGAGGGGAAGCTGGAAAGTGGTGTGTGGAGGAGGGTTAGGAGGCGCACGAGAACGGTAGGCATAAAAGAAGAAAATACGGATGCAACGCTTCCAGAGCTTGATGAAGCACTCTAAGCTCCTGAGCCTAGTCAACTTTATTGAAGACGAGCGGGTTTCTAGCGTATTATCCATACAGCCAGTGCGTCCTGAGTATTTTTTTTTATTTTTATAAATAAAAAATAAATACGTGCTATCCAGGAGATGGAGGTCGGCCCTCCGTTATCGCTTTGCAGGAAGTGATAACAAACCGCCTCAAGGTGATCGGAGTAAAGAGCTTTGGTTAGAAGCGCTTGAGGAAAAGGCGTAAGAGATACGTCAGGTATGTTGTGTAGAGACGAATGCAAATGAACCACTGATGAGGTGTCGAAAGCGTATTACCAAGATGATGTCAAAACCCGTGCACTGGCTAAGTGCGGGGATAAGCTTGGAGGTTACCTGTTTACCGACCGAGTGGCATCCGGCATAGAGGTGGCGTGAACACACAACAGGCTTTTGGGTGGAACAGGAGAACCTGTCGTCCAGGTGTTAAGGAAGAGCGTCAAGTAGAGGCCCTACAAGACGTTGAGTACCAAGACTGGTCACAGGGGCGGAACAACCCGTAGTAGTGGAGAAGCGGCTGTAATGGACGTGGAGCGAAGGGGTTGTCGTATTCGGCGACTAACCGTGTAATCAACCCAGATGGGGAGGAATTAACGATTAGCGCAAAGCCATTCAATATTCCCAAGCGAGCGGTTTGGGAAGCGTGGAAGCAGATTAAGGCTAATGGCGGCGGAGCGGGGATTGATGAGATAACGATAGAGCAATACGAATCGAGTCTTGTCAAAAACCTGTACAAGCTATGGAATCGGATGTCATCTGGCAGCTATTTTCCATCAGCCGTCAAACGAGTGGATATTCCGAAACTCGATGGCAGCCTGCGACCACTGGGTATCCCCACAATCGAAGATCGCATTGCGCAAATGGTGGCTAAGCAACTGCTGGAGCCAGAATTGGAGAAGGTATTTCACCCTGACTCCTACGGCTATCGGCCAGGCAAATCTGCTATAGACGCAGTGCGCCGAGCTCGACAACGATGCTGGGATAGAATCTGGGTAGTTGATTTAGATATCAAGGGTTTCTTTGACAATATTAATCACGAACTCCTGCTGAAGGCATTAGATAAACATAATAATCATCAGTGGGTCAGACTCTATGTACAGCGCTGGTTAACGGCTCCAGTACAACATCGGGACGGACAGCTTGAAGAGCGAACACAAGGTACTCCACAAGGGGGTGTAATCAGCCCTCTACTGGCAAACTTGTTTTTGCACTACGCGCTGGACGCCTGGATGGTGAGAACGCACAGAGATATTCCTTTTGAGCGTTACGCGGATGATGCTGTTTACCATTGTCGTAATCCTCGAGAGGCGGATCGCTTACTGGCGGCTCTAAAAGCACGCTTGACTACCTGCGGGCTTGAGGCTCATCCAGAGAAAACGCGCAAGGTCTATTGCAAGAACAGTAATCGTAAAGACTCCCACCCAGTGATCCACTTTGACTTTCTGGGCTTTCGATTTGGTCCCAGAAAAGCAAGGAATCGCCAAGGACAGATCTTCACCGCATTTAGTCCTTCAATGAGCCCTAAGGCCTTCAAGAGGATTAAGGATAAGGTCAGGCAATGGCGAGTAATAAACTGGGTGGATCGATCACTATCTGAAATGGCAAAAGTACTTAATCCCGCAATACAGGGTTGGCTGAACTACTATGGTCACTTTGGGCGGAGATATGGTGTTTATCGACTTCAGAAGTATCTTGACCAAACGCTGATGCGTTGGGCCAGGAAGAAGTTTAAGCATCTAAAGCGAAGCTGTTTCAAAAGTTGGGCCTTTATTGGAAAAGTTCGTCAACAAATGCGCGGCTTGTTTGCACACTGGAGAATGGGAAGATTGAAAATGTGCTGAATACGAAGAGCCGTATGAATTGAGAGGTTCACGTACGGTTCTGTGAGAGGTCGAAGGGGAAGTTCCTTTGGTCTACTCGACCTTTGATAGGTCTGATATCAACTTGGTCAGCTGGCCCCTGGTGTTGGCGCACCTTGGGTCAGCGCTTTTACTTTTCTCTTATGTCACTTTACCGTTCTCCTTTTGGGGGAAAGCTTTGATAAAAAATCTTGGAACGATTGATTCTGTTGGACTATTAGCCCTGTAGAAAACCCCTGAATTGCGAACCAAGTACTGATAAATATCTATCGATTTTACGCGGCTTTGACGCTAAAACAAACTTAATAAAATCCAATAAGATTATTTTCGTGCCTATATTTTAATGGGCTTTCATCTTTTCTATTTCAATTTCCTGCTGGTAATTTCAATTTAGAACGAAGTATTTTCTAGTTTGAAAATAGAGATTACCAATGGCTAAAAATAATCTTTGCCACTTTGAACGCATAATTTTTGGTTGGCATGTATTGGGGGAAAATACTAATCATTGTATTACTAATATCCTATAAGGATGTTTCAGCCGCGTAATCTGAAGGGCTGGCAAGAGTAATTCGACCGGGAGTTTTTAAGACCACGATGGCTATTGCGAGCATCTGAAAATAGATGTTTGGAGGGGATAGACTATTTACTTCCGATCCGTTAAAAGCAACCCAGAGAGTAGGTCTAGCCTAGCCGAGATAGTAGATTGAAGTTTTGCCAGATAAAGCGAACCCCGATAATACAAAGCAGTAAGGCAAAACACAGCTTTAAGCGCTTAGCAGATATCCTGTGAGCAACACTGGCACCAAGCCTGGCAAAGAGCACGCTGGTAAGTACAATTCCCACAAAAGCCGGCCAGTAAATATAACCACTGCTCCACTTCGGTAGTAACTGATTGTCCCACCCTTGCACGGCAAAGCTGACTGAACCAGAAATCGCGATTGGCAGACCAAAGGCAGCAGAGGTTCCGACAGCGCGCTGCATTTTTGTACCGAAGTGCGATAAGTAGGGTACCACCAAGGCCCCTCCACCAATACCAAAGATCGCTGCGAGCCAGCCGATTACTCCTCCGGAACATATCAAAGGTGCTGCCCCGGGTAAGTGATCGCCATTTTCTTGTGAGGTTGCTGAGGCCAACCCACCTAAGCCCATACGCACAGACATAAATATGGCAAACACGCCAATCAATAGCTGCAACCAAGCACCAGGTAACAAGTCTGCTGTCACGCCGCCCAGCCAAGACCCCACAAGTATCCCTGGAGTCATAATCCAAAATAGGTGCCAGTCAACGGCACCTTTTGCGTTATGTGCCCAGACCGAACTGATTGAAGTCACGATAATGGTTGCCAACGAAGTCCCCACCGCCATATGGGTCAGCACCTGGGGGGAGATGCCCGTGGCAGAAAAAATCAACACCAAAGCAGGCACGATGATCAAGCCTCCACCAATCCCCAAGAGGCCTGCCGCTGTACCCGCGATGGCGCCGAGTAAAAAGTAAACAAATAGCATTTCCATAGTCTAATAGTTTAGTCACTCTTAAAGGCAACCAAATACACTGAGTCGCGCTGTTTGATACATTAAATTGCTTCATAGGCTTTTTGCGTCCCAGCTAATTGACTTTTAAAAAATCTATTCGATCCCCCATTTAAAAATAGATGAGGGTGCCTCTGTAGGATTTGTACCTTTCAAGTTTGAGATCTAGACGGGGTTTATATTGGACTGTAAAGGTGTGGTGTTTGGTTGGCACTTGAACTAGATCAGAAAGCTATTTACTCATTTCCTGGCTCCTAACTACTAACCCGGTGTGTTAGCCTCTATAAGTATTGAAACTATTGGCTATTTTTTGCATTTAATGAAGTTTGCTTTGATTATGTCTTTGTGTGGTTAGGTCTGAGCAAGGATGGGAATCATAGGCATAAGTATTTTGCCAGGATCAAAAAATATACTTACCTTTCCAGGCTTAAAGAAATTTGAAGCTTCCCTATCTGTATAATTCAAGATGCATTTCAGGTTAGAGTGAAGGTGATTTATTGAGTTTAATAAAGGTTGCTTTGAGTATTGAAATATTTACTTCTCATATAAAAGAACAATTTTCCATTGTGTTTAACGGTATTGGAACAGGGCAATGCTTTACTCAACAGGCTCAAACGATTTATAGCATGTTAAGGTTCTATGGGGCTACGTGGGCACATGCAACAGTATTCAGGATTGATCCAAGTGCAGTTGTTGAGTAACTTTAGAAGCTTGGTCTGCCAATTATTTAGATGGTGAAGCTTATCATCAGATAAGGCTTCGTTAGCTTTAAATTTAAGAAAATAATTTGATTAAACATGCGTCTTGCGACAACCCTGTCAGGTATCTATGGGCGTGTAGTTTTTCTTTAGTTATTATTTAGATATGGACCCCGGCGCATACATAGTTGTGTTAATGGTTGTTAGCTGATAATAACTACTTGTCTTATTTTTTTCTACGTCCTCTTTATGCTAAGTTGCTCAAAGGAAAACCTTGAAGTAATTGTGGCCATAAGGGTAGTTGACTAAATTTAGATGGTATGTGATCGACTGAAGTGACAATCCCTTCCTTGTAAGGTGGTATCGTGGCCGACAAATCCAACTTTCTGTCCAGATTATTCACGCCGATAGAAGCGCCAGAGAGCTTTGTCCAGCAGCACTTAAAAGGTTATGGCTGTGTATCTACTCTGCTTATAAATGTTGTCACTAGAAGGAACCAAGATGAAATTACTGATTGTCTAGACAAGCTCTATGACTTAGTTGCATTGACTACCGCGCCTCACCCAAAACGCTTTTACTTAGAAAAGATAGAGGCGCTGAGGAAAGAGCTGACAGGTGCCGTTGGAAGGAAGGTCCTATATAAGAGGTTGGAGGTCGAAAAGATCCCCTTCTACATCCACTTTGATAGCACGTCTGTATGCTTTATAGCAAATCATGATTTTTTTTCCGGTTACACTGGCCTGCTCTTTTCTAAATATGCCAATTGCTTGTTGAAGAAAGATCAGGAGAAGTCAGATGCATATTACTCTTCAATAATGCATATATACAAGGGTAATGGGCAATACTCGAATTTTCACCGAGTTATAGGGCTGGCCCAAGCTATATTTATAGGTTTAAGTCTGAGAATGTTTAATAGGAAGGAGAACAAGCCAAATCCATTTCTCTTGGAGGGAAAGGGTTGTATAAAAGGAGATCTCGATGACATCGTGTTGGTGTCAGCTAAAGTTGAATCTAGCGAGATATCTTTCGAAAATGTTTTGAAATCTTTTATAGATAATTTTGTCAGTACTTTCGAAAGACAGCGAGCAAATATATTGATTACCCAAGAGTTCATTCACAATATTCCGGATCAGGGTGAAAGACTGGCTGGGGTAGGAAATACGGCGTCTGGTTTCTATTTTTCTCTAAATAAACTCTCTAGGTATCAAATATACCTATTAAAAAGGTACCATATTGCATATTATGCAATGGTGCTCCTCAACCTGTTAAAAGTTGAGAAACAAGTTACATCAAGTATTAACGAAGACTTTACATTTAGTTATTTGCCTGCTCGAGAGGTCGACTGTATTGCGACCTATTCAATCACAAGAGATGCACTGGTTTTTGTTATTAGTAAAGCTTCTGATGGTTATCATATTGAGGTTGCTGTTAATGAGGCTATTTTCTCTCTTGATAAGGTTGTTCTGTTTCTGAAATCTTTCTCTAGTGAGATTGAACTATCAGATATCTGATAGACGCTTGAAAAATGTATACTAATATTTAGGTGCGTTTAAGTTGGTCACTCATGTCAATTGCTAGCTTGCAGTAGTTGTTAGCCCAAATCGTTTGAATTCGCGATTACTAAACTCATAATAACCGGAAATCCTCTTGCAGATATATTGATAGTTTGGGTTGCTCAAATCTTTAATTTTGTTCTTCTTGCCATTGATTGTCTCTGTTAACTTTATGTTGTCCTGGTGGTAGACAATGGCTTCTTCCATAAAAATTGGCTGTACTTTGAGCTCATTGATAACTCGATAAGCCAGGTCTATGTCATCGTAACCCCAGGTTCCATCGTATTTTTCATCGAAAAAACCAACCTTGATGACATCCTGCCTTTTAAACACCATATTACAGCCATAAAAGTGCCCCCAGGGGTGTTCTGTATTGGGTAATTGCTCTATTTTCCCTAGGCGCCTATCTTTACTGAGTCCATAATTTGATGGGCTATTAAATCTAGGGCATGCGTCAAGGTACTTGCCGTCGCCGTCCATTTCTGCTGGGACAATATCTTTAGAGTGAATAAACTCCCTTATCCCGGTCATGCAGATACTAGGCCCATAATCATTGATTATTTTTTGAATCTCTGCCAGATAGTTCGGGGCGGGGATACAGTCACTATCTGTAAATATACACCACCCGTGTCTAGCAATTTTTACACCTAAGTTTCGCGCCGAGTTTAGTGCGAATGGGTCTGGTAATTGAGGTCTGAATAGTAAAGTTAAAGTAAGGTGGTTCTTAAACTGGTTGTAACATGACAGGATGTTGGGATCTTTTGAGTTGTTATCGACAATAATGATTTCAAAATTTTCCTTTGGATAGGTTTGTAAAGTGTAGCCTTGTAATAGGTTATACAGAAGGTCAGAATCATTGTAGCATGGCATAATAATACTGAATCGATCGGACATGCACCTAAACTTCCTGTTGTCTATAGCTCAAAATCATTTTAAGTGAATCAGGTGGAATATAAGGTAAGCGATAAATCGAATCCCCTTAACTTGGCGACTGGATTGATCGGCTATCAAACCTGATCCTTGCATTTTAGAGTACTTAGAGGTTTTAGCACTTTTGATAGTGAATATGAGGGTTATTGGCAGGATATATCTTTGTGCAGCTCACTTGGACATTTGCAGGTGAGGTAGTGGAAAGCTAGAGAAATAGTCTGCCATGTTATTTGACTTCTTGGTAAAGCTACCTCCTTTCAATTCATAAACTGGAACATCGAATCTCATTATATAGGGCGATATAATTAAGGCTTTTAACTTGCTCTAGTCTTTAGGGGGTGGTAAATGTCGAGAAGTGAATATTCAGGTCAATTTATTGCTCTTGGAAGGAGGAAATACCTGTTAGGGATCAGCTTGTTAATTACATCTCATGCGATAGACCGGAAGTATTGGGTGGAATTTTAACTTACCCAATAGTTTGTGTTGAATTACACGGGGGAACCTTTGAGTAAATGATTGAGGCTCAGCAAATCCCCACTAACGATGGGATAGTGCTTGGTGGAAGGCTATTCTCGCCGAGTGAGGTGCCCAAAGCCGGCATCATTATTAATTCTGCTATGGCGGTTAAGCAGAGCTACTATCGGGATTTTGCTTGTTTCTTAGCCCGGAATGGCTATTTGGTTCTTACTTATGATTACCGAGGTATCGGAAAGTCCGCTATCGAGAGTCAAAGGGACAAACGGCTGACCTTAAGAGCCTGGGGGGAGAGAGATTTGGCGGCAGTGATTGACTGGTGTAGCAAACGAGCTAAAAGCTTGGAGTGGCACTGCATTTGCCATAGTGTCGGTGGTCAAATTGTAGGTCTTGCATCAAATAACACCCGATTTGCGAGTGTGTATTGTGTTTCTTCTCAGAGCGGTTATTGGGGGCACTGGGATGCAAGGTATCAGCCAAAGCTGTTGTTTGGATGGTACTGCGCATTTCCTTTGCTATCGCATGTTTTGGGGTGGGTGCCTGGAGTACTTTGGGGGGGAGAGAACCTACCTGCAGGAATAGCTCGTGAATGGGCTTACTGGGCTCGACATAAGGATTACGTTGTCGATCAGCATGGTCGGCCGATTCGTGAGGGATTCGAGCGCTTGCAGTGTGATATGAAGTTCCTGCTAATAGATGACGATAAGGACTTTGCACCAGAGAAGGCTGTCTACGCATTGCGAGATTTTTACTGTAATGCGAATACAGATATTGAGGTGATTCAAACCAGCTCTATTGGAAAGACATCAATAGGCCACTTTGGGTTTTTCCGAAAGGAGTTCAAGGAGAGTCTTTGGCGGAACGTATTAGGTTGGCTGGACTAGTCCCTCCTGGCGTTGATACGCCCTCGTATCAGAAATGATGCCTTTTTAAGCAACTCGAGTCTGTGGTCGTTAGCATGGAAAGACAAGTACTGTGTAGAGGCTTACAAGAACCAGAAGGGCCCATCTGTCTGCCTGATGGCCGCATTTATGTCACTGAAATGGCATCTGGACGGCACTGTATAAGCCGTATTGACTTGCAGGGTCAATATCAACAAATAGGCTATCCTGCTCGGCGACCTAATGGCATGGCAATCGATGGGTATGACAATTTATGGATTGCAGATGGAGGGGGTAAGCAGCTTGTTCGCATGGGGCTAAATGGGGATCTTATTGAATCTTATGACGGACCAGAAGATCAGCCCTACTTATGGCCCAATGATCTGGTTTTTGGTGAAAATGGCTTACTTTACATAACCGACTCCGGGATTGACCCGGATATTTTTGTTCAGGGGCAGGTGATTCGAGCTGATTGCCGATCTTGTCGCTACGATGGACAGGTATTAGAGATAGATCCTCGCAATGGAGATGTGTTGCGACAGCTTGATTCCGGATTACGTTTTCCCAACGGTATTGCCATTGATGATCGGGGCCAGCTGTATGTAGGGGAGACTATTAGCGGCAATATCTACCGCTACGATCTCGCTTCGTTAACGCACCCCAAGCGGGAGCTTTTCGGCAATGTGGTTGTTGGGGCGCCAGAGGGGTTTGTAGGGCCAGATGGGATGGCTTTCGGTAGCGACGGGCGATTATATTGTGCAGTTTTTGGTCAAGGTGACGTGACCGTTCTTGATGGTGAGGGAAGTGTGGCCGAACGTATACCCACCTGTGGTAAGCGTCCCACGAATATAGCCTTTTGCGAAGACTCGAGAGGTGGGGCGGTAGTAACGATTCTGGATGCAGGGTGCTTAGAGTGGGTAGGAATACCGTGCCGTGGTAGGCAGCTATATCGCCCAAAGATATAGACTGAGTGGATTGTCTACCTAATGATATTGTTTAGGGCCAAATAAAAGCAGCTTCAACGTCAGTTTTTAGATTTCTGTTGTATATAGTTGCGCCATCCATGAAATTGGGAAATGTCTTCTTGTTGCTGAGTCAAATAGTTTTCTCCTAATATCCCTAAAACTTGCCCGCCATTTTCTAAGACTACTTTACCCAAAGTTAGTCCCGTTGCCTCTAAATTAAGCACTTCAATTAAGTTGGTCTTGGGTAAGGACCAAATTTCAACGTTGAACCATGTTCCACCTGTGCGCACTCTCTGCATCGAAGGATATTCGCCTTTGATTGCCCACATCCGGTAAATGGCTTCTGTTTTAGCCTCCCTGACAAATGTTGCATTGTTTTGTATTAAGTTTTTATCTAACGCCAGGCCACGCATCAATGGTCCATTTACTGCGACTTCTGTATGTGTACTCATTTCGATTGTCTAAATCAAATATTTGATATTAGTGCTACTGACCGGTTTTATTACTACTCATACTCTCCGCATAAGCTCGCCAGCCATGCCACTTGGATATATCTTTCTGGTTTTGGACAATATAGTTTTCACCCAGTATGCCTAATACTTGTGTTCCATCCGCTAAAGCAACTTTACCTAAAACTAACCCTTTGGCCTCCTCCTCTAATAGATTGACCAAGTTGGCTTGCGGAATCGACCAGATCTCCAGTGTAATCCATGTGCCGCCGTTGAGAACTCTTTCCATTGCGGGGTATTTGTCTCCAATTGACCACATGCGATAGATCGACGCCGTTTTAGCCTCTCGTACAAAAGTGGCATGGTTTTTAAGCATATGTTTTTCGAGGGCGAATCCACGCATTAGCGTGCCATTAACTGCGACGTCAATAGATTCAGCATTCGCTAGTGACACCAATACCATTAAATTAGCAGCAATATATCTGAGTATCCTGAGCATTTATTTATCTCGAGTTGGCGCCTTATGAATTTAGCTTAGATATGGAGGCAAGAAGACACTAAATTATGCTTGTGCCTCCCTTATTATTTTAGAATGCTACCAGAGATATATTTTGTCGTTTATCAATAAAAACCAGTGGAAACATATTATGAACCTGACAGATTTGTTATTACCTACATATATACAACTATTGGAAGCCCTTTCTAGTTGGTTGGAAAAGGCAAAAACAGAATTTCCAGAAGATGAGTCTGAAGCCCTCCTTAAAGCGAGGCTTGCCCCAGATATGTTTCCTTTATCATCCCAAGTGCGGTTTAGGGAACCTCTGAATAATTCCAAGCCAATATTGGTAATATTCACCTACCCATCAAGACTACGATGAATTATGCACCAAGTCACCTTTGCCGAAGCAGAATATAAGCTAAAGCGCCGTATAACTCGCCGAGAGAAGTTTCTTTCTCAAATGGAAGCCCTCATCCCATGGCAGCGACTAGAAGCTCAGATCACTCCTTGCTATCCACAAGGCAAACGTGGCCGACAGCCATATCCATTGAGTGTCATGCTCCGTATTCATTGCATGCAGCTATTTTATAATCTCAGTGATCCCGCTATGGAGGATGCACTGTATGAAATTGAATCCATGCGTAGTTTTGCTGGATTGACTTTGAGCGGCCCAATTCCCGATGAAACAACGATTCTTAACTTTCGCCACTTACTGGAGCTCAATCAGCTAGGTGCAGCTCTTTTTGATGAAATCAACAAGCATCTTGCTGAGAATGGCATGGTACTGCGTGAAGGTACGATTGTAGATGCCACTATTATCTCTGCGCCAACTTCAACCAAGAATAAAAAGAAAAAACGTGATCCAGAAATGCATCAAACAAAGAAAGGCAATCAGTGGCATTTTGGAATGAAAATGCATATCGGGGTTGATGATGTGCTCGGAGTAATACATAGCATAGATACAACAGCAGCGAATTCGCATGATGTCACAACTACAGAGCGAGTTCTCCACGGGGAGGAGAAAAGAATCTGGGGAGACTCTGGGTACATTGGTGCGGAGAAACGTAAGAGTTGAAAGAGCGGGAGGCGGATTGGTATATAGCAATGAAGCCGAGCAAGCTAAAAACTCTTCCAGGGCGTGATGCACTTCGTAAAGCGGAAAAGATCAAGGCGCAGATAAGAGCGAAGGTCGAGCACCCCTTCCGCTACATCAAACGGGTATTTGGTTATGACAAGGTCCGCTATCGGGGACTGGTAAAAAATACTGAGAGGCTGTGCTTACTGGCAGGCTTTACCAACTTAATAATAGGGAGAAAATACTTGGCTGCCTAGGGGTGGTTCGCCTGAAATCCACCTATTGAGGGTTTCAGATGAAAAATTAGTGGACTATTACGCGCAAATTACGCGTTTGTGCGTAATAAAGTGAATTTTTCAAGCAGCTCAGCTTAATTCTGGAAAAATGCTTCGTTGATCAGAGGGTCCTTAGTTGTTTACAGGCGCAAGAGGCAATATTTCGATTGAAGCGGTGTGCGCTTCCAGATTTTCTGGAGCAGTTGGCTCGTGAAGGGCAGAGAGCTGATGAAAACCCCGGGTCCATTTCCGAAGCTCAAGAGCGAATTCGAGAGGCACTGGCATTTTTAAGAAGCGTTACGCCAGAAGCAGTGATGGTAGCAGTGGATGAGCCTGTGACGATTAAGCTCCCGAATGGGATGACTTTCGATATGACTAATGAGCAATATGCCAGGGACTGGGCGCTACCTCAATTTTATTTCCATATCAACACGGCCTATGCAATCTTGAGAGCCCAAGGTGTTTCCTTAGGTAAAGCCGACTATGTACAGCACGCTTTTGCTTATCTCAGGCCAGAGATGATTTCAGATTGCTAATGGTTAACAACGCTAAGTTTTTCAAGTTCATAGCTGATGGGGAGGGGGACTTTGCTTTTCTCCATCTGACTTTTGTGTATTAACTCCATAAGTGTTAATTTCGAGAGAAAAAGAGATTACTAGATAAAAAGTCAAACTTCTTTGTTGGTACGTTCTTCTATAGAATCCGCTCCCTTTCCGATTCTTCATGCGTACGATAACAGGAAGTTTATATATGACCATCTCCCGCCGAACCTTTGTCCAGGCTATGGGTGTTGCACTTTTGACTCCCTTTACGGTCCGTTCTCTCGCGGACACTGATAGTGAAACCTATGCACGTTTTGTACTGGGCGGCACCACATTTGCTGATCAAATTGATAACGACGGAATTGTTTTTGATTTATCAGTAGCCTCGGGAGATCCCAGTCAAACTGGAGTGGTCCTTTGGACGCACATTAACCCTGACTCCTATATCGCGGGTCAGTCGCTGTATGTAGATGTCGCGCTGGATGAGGAGTTTACCCAGCCAATTCTAAGTGCTGAGATTAATGCTAGCGATATCACGGCAGACCGTGATTACACCGTTAACATTGACCTGGAAGGCTATTTATCTTCTGACCAACGTTACTATTACCGCTTCAAATACGGGACTGTCAGTAGCCGCGTTGGTCGTTGTCACACACTGCCTACCGGTAGCCTAGAGAATCTAAAGATGGCTGTGGTTACCTGTCAGGATTACACTACCGGTTATTACAACGCCTACAACCATATCGCGGACGAAGATGTACATTGCGTACTGCATTTGGGTGACTTTATCTATGAATACGCCCAGTACGAGGGCTTTGAAAGCTCAATAGTGCATTCGCTCTCTCTGCCTTCTGGCGGCTCTGTTGCGATGGATCTTGAGGACTATCGTCATATTTACAGAGAGTATCGCAAGGACAAGAACCTGCAGCGAGCGATGGAAATGCACTCATTTATCATCACCTGGGATGATCATGAAACTGCAGACAATGCTTACTGGGATTACGAGCGGGATACTCTGGGTGTGCCATCTCATCCCTACCAGACTGGCGATAACAACCCTGACCAGCTGCGCCAGTTGCGTCGCGATGCTCAGCAGGCCTGGATCGAATATGTTCCAGCGCGGGTAAAAGTCGATGAATCCGCAAGCCACGCTTTTGACTACTTGCAGATTTATCGTTCTTTCCAGTTCGGTGACTTGGTTGATCTGTATATGACAGATAGCCGCACCTATAGAACCAAGGAGCCGTGCAAGGATGGTACAGCTTGGGAAAACTACTGGTGCACAGATTATGAAGAAGATACCCAAACCATGCTGGGTAAGACTCAGCGGGATTGGTTGATTGATGGAGTTGTTAACTCCAGTGCCCGCTGGAAAGTGTGGGGGAACCAGACTTTGCTGGCACAATTGGCTGGTACTATTTTGGGGCGCTCTCTTGTGTATGCCAATTATGATGCCTGGGATGGTTACCAGTGGGAGCGGGAAAAGATCCTGTCATCTGTTAAGGACAGCAATGTCGATAACTTTGTAGTGCTGACAGGGGACCTCCATTCCAGTATCGCTTCATACCTGAAGGTTGATTTCAGCAAAATTAGCAACTGGGACTACGACAACCTGGTCGGCGTTGAGCTGATGACTCCTTCCATATCTTCTCCCAATATGAACGATACGATTGAGAAAGGTATTGATGTTGGCAGTGTGTTTACATCATTGCTAAATGGTGGGGTTCAGGTCAATAACCCACATATCAAAGATTTTGTTAGTAATATCTATGGATATGCAGTGATTGAATTCAATGTCAACGAACTGAACTGGACCGTATACAACATCGATAAGAAGAGTGATAACCCGGATACCGAAAAAGCGGTATATAAGAAGTTTAATTATGAGCCTGTTGGCATGTGGTTAACCGAAAAGTAGCTGGTTCCCAGTTAATATGAAGTTGTGGGGCGCTTGCCCCCAACTTCACAAGATTCCTCTATTTCTATCCCTTCTGCATCATATTTAGCTTGAACAAGTAAGAAAGTCCTTCCCCGGTAGCAAAACTAATAAGCCATTGAACACGCATTTGATATATGCCTGCGGGTCATCTATACCCGACGATGGGCACAATGCTGTATCTGGCGTTGGGGCACTCTTGATAGATCAAGACATCAAGTAAAAGGATATTACCTTGCTGCAAGAATCTTACCCTTACTACCTGGCCAATGAAGCAGTGCATGCCAACACCGATCTGGAAGTTACTGACAAGTATTCAGGGAAAGTAGCTACCCGGGTTGCAATGGCTGATGCCAAGGTTATTGACAGTGCCATCGACTGGGCGCTTTTGGCAGAAAAACCGATGGCTAATTTGCCGTCTTACAACCGCCAGGAAGTTTTACAGCATTGTGTTGTACGTTTTCGTGAAAGGTTTGAAGAGCTGGCCGAAGCGTTGTGTATTGAAGCTGGTAAGCCGATTCATGATTCGCGGGGCGAGGTGCTGCGTCTAATCGATACATTTCATGTGGCCGCTGAAGAGGCAGTACGTATCAATGGTGAGATTATCAATCTTGAGATATCCAAGCGCTCACGGGGCTATCGCGGATATATCAGGCGAGTGCCAGTAGGCGCATGCTCATTTATATCGCCGTTCAATTTCCCTTTGAACCTTGCCGCTCACAAGGTGGCACCTGCCATCGCTGCCGGATGTCCCTTTGTACTAAAACCCGCTAGCCGCACGCCCATAGGGGCATTGATCATCGCTGAAGTTCTGGCCGAAACACTGTTGCCGAAAGGTGCTTTTTCTGTATTACCCTGCCATAGAGAGGGAGCAGAGCTGTTTACAGTGGATGATCGATTTAAGCTGCTGAGCTTTACCGGCTCACCGGCGGTCGGCTGGGACCTAAAGGCCAGGGCGGGACGAAAGAAAGTGGTTTTGGAGTTGGGAGGTAATGCAGCCTGCGTTATCGATCGGGATACAGATCTTGATGATGCTGTAGAGAGGTTAATTTTTGGTGCTTTCTATCAGTCGGGTCAAAGCTGTATCGGCGTCCAGAGGATCTATGGACATTGCAGTCTATATGAAGACCTGAAGCGACGTCTGGTTGAGCGTACCAAAAAGCTTAAGAAAGGCGATCCTCGATCAGAAGATACATTTATTGGCCCAATGATTTCTGAGGGAGAGGCTACCCGCTTGCATTCCTGGGTGGAAGAGGGGGTTCAAGCCGGGGGAACCCTGCTTTGTGGAGGTACACGAGATGGCGCCATGCTTGATCCAACGCTATTGGAAAACGTGCCCCATGACTGCTCCATTGTGCAGCAGGAGGCATTTGGTCCAGTTGCAATTCTGGAGCCTTTCGATAGCTTTGATGATGTTTTAGACAAGGTGAATGACAGTGCCTTTGGTCTGCAGGCTGGCATATTCACTCGTGACCTTTACAAATCCCAGCAAGCCTGGGATACCTTGGAGGTGGGTGGTGTGGTTATTGGTGATGTACCCAGCTGGCGGGTAGATAATATGCCCTATGGTGGTGTTAAGGATTCGGGTCTTGGTCGGGAGGGGGTACGTTGGGCTATTGCGGATATGACCGAGGAGAGGCTGATGGTGGTGCGAACTCCAGGGTAGGGATTTAGAGCTTTCCTTTTTAATCGAGTCATTTAATTGCAGAGTGGAATGAAAAACTAAATCTTATTTCTGGTATATACCGATTGTGATATTGTAGATCTATCAATTTAATTTAACGCAGTAATTGGTACGCTATATATGTTTTCTTTCCTCTTTTGCCCCCCTGTTTATTATTTCTCAATTTGCTAAGTTTCTTAGAAGTCTTCATGGTGATGGAGTCTACTGGTTCTGATAATAATTAAAGTTGTACAAGGTTTTTATTCATGGAAGATCAGCTTAAGAAGAAAGCTAAGATAACACCAAAATCCCTACTGTTTTTCACTTTTTATCAAGTTGTATTTATCAGTTTTCTATATCCTTGGGTGCTTTCGCCAATATTTGATAATGTCAGAATGTTAAATTGGTATCCAATGGATGCTCAACTGCTTGACGTTGATATGGAAATTTACGAGAGTGAAGATGGTACACAGAAACAGGTTGTAGCTAGCTATGAGTACTCTATAAATGGAAAGACCTATTGGAATAATCGGGTCGATATACACTCAAAGCCAAACGATACCGAGCTTGCTAGCTATCATACAACTATGTATAGATTGCTCCAGAAACATATAAAGCAGGGGAGCATATTTAGCGGCTGGTATAACCCAAGAGATCCATATGATTCAGTGCTAGACAAAAACATACGGTGGTCGGAGATAATTATTCCTGGATTGGTATGTTTTGTGTTTATTTTCATGGGGTTTGTCGTTTATCTGGCCTATATTTTTCGAGAGCAGGAAAAGAGCCCCGATGTGGTCAGAAGAACACCATGGTTAGCAAAAAGTAAGTGGAAACCTGAAGGGATACAGTCAGAAACCAAAAAAGATATAAGAGGGCAGCTTTTGGGAGGCACGCTAGCAGCTTTATTGGGTGTGATTTTTGGCTATGTGGGGATGATGCTTATACTAAATAGAGCTTATAGTGGCCTGTTCTTTATAGTAATTGGGATGGTTGGTTTCTATGTGATGTTCAAGTCAGTTAGTAGTTGGCTTAGATTCAAGTCGATTGGAGATGTCTTCGTTACTATTACACCTTTCCCTGGCCAGATAGGTGGAAAAGTATCTGGATATATTCAATTTCCTCCACTGCTAGCAATAAGAGATAAATCTATACGTATATTGCTAAAGCAATCCAAAATTGTTACAAAGCGTACGGCTAATAGCAATAATAAAAGGGAGTTTGTAAACTGGGAAGCAGTTACTTTCGGCAAGCTGAAGGTTACTAAATTAGGAACTCGCATATATTTTAGTTTCAATGCTCCTGATGACTTGCCTGAATCCAATACAGATGTCTACTGTGGAGATGGGGAATATTGGTTCTTAAATGTTAGTGGAGAGATACCTGGGGATCACTTTGAAAGACGGTATGAGCTCCCAGTGTTTAAAGGAAGCCTTTCAACGAAAGCTAAAACTACTGAAAAAGAGCAAGACAGAAATTTCGGAAGAGATAGAGTTAATCGCCTGCTAAGTCCGCCTCCTAAGAAAGGTCATGCAAGTAATGCTGGCAAAACGCTAATTACCGTGCCTGTGGGTGAGCCAGTTAAGAATTTTTCTGGAGAACTGTCAAGGAGAGTTGAAATGGAAATATGTGGAGCTACAACAATAATAAGGCAAAGGCCAATTCTTTATGATTTTTGTTTGTGGATGATGGGGGCGTCTCTCCTTATTGTAATCATTGCCAGTGTGATTTCCATTATAAAAGCTGAGTTTTATCTTTTTGCATTTGGGGTTGCATTCTTGATCTTTGCTTTGGCGATTCCGACAATATTTTCGATGAGGGAGGTACACATCACGCGAGACTATTTGATTCGAAAAAATATTCGCTTTGGCATTCTCCGAGATGTTGAGCAGGTACGGCGTAACTCAGTTAATGAGTTAGCGGCTAAAAGTACTGGGTACACAATTTATGTAGGAGGTCAGGCTCGAAAATACTACAACCTATTTGCCAAAAGTGAGTGTGGACGGGATATTTTGATCGCAGATTTTATTCCTGGTTTTGGAGTAGTTGAACAATTACGAAAAAGAGTGAGCCTAATAATTGGGCGGCGAGCGCGCCAAGCTAAAAAGAGCCCTCGTAGGCTTGATTCAGTAGAGAAAGGATAGCCGGCGGTAATATGAGTAAGTTTAGTAGGTTCTATTTTTCTTTCAACCCTTACTTATTTAGCATCGCAGGGATATTCTTTAGCTTTGCTTTTGCGGCATTTCTCTATGAAGTTGTTGGTCCTGTCCGAGATTTGCTTAAGATGCATAGTTGGAAGTCAATGTCAGCAGAGATACTCGAAGTTGAATTGGCAGAGAGTTGGGGAGATGGAGGTTCAGTAAGTTATCGAACTTTCTCAGCATATGAATTTATAGTAGATGATAAGGCTTACTGGAACAATCGAGTGGGTATCAATGATCGTTTTGAGAGCCTTGGGCAATACCAGAAACATATTTACCATAGATTGAACAATGCCAAAGAGAGAGGTCTTCTAGTTGAGGGGTGGTATAACCCCAAAAATCCATCTGAGGCCGTGATTGATCGAAACTTGAGATGGATGCAAGTACTACCCTTGATCTTCTTTTGCTTGCCCGTAATGATTTTCGCACTCATGGTTATGGTTGCTTCAGTAACGCGAAAAAGAGATGCCGATATCGACCTGGAATCAAGTGATTTCCTGTTTAAAGAAGAATGGAGGAAGAGCGGGATTTTATCGATAGAGCATAGAAGTCAATGGTTTATGTGGCTATTGATCATGCTCCTGAGCGCTCCGGTTATTACTTGCATATATGTTGCCGTTGATAAGCTAACTAGAGGGGTATACGATCTTGAAATAATAATGGCGTTGTTTTTTTCAATATCTCTATTGATTGCGCTTTATCGCCCTCTTAAGGGTAATATACAGCAGCTTCGATATGGGAGGGTGCCTTTGGTGCTAGTTCCATTTCCCGGTATCCTGGGACGTACTCTTTCTGGATACTTGCAGTTTCCGGACGAAATTGATGCTAACAAGCACAACTTTCAGTTTTCACTTCAACAAGTAAACACATATAAGAGTGGTTTGGATGAAAACACTAATCTTCAGAATTCTGTCAACTGGGAAGCTGGGGGGATAGGTCATCTAGAGTTGGTCGATAATTGTTCAAGAGTCTATTTTGCAATTCAAATCGCAGGTGATTTACCCCAGTCAATAATTGAGGGGTATATTGGAGATTGGTGGCGGCTTAAGGTCAAGGGCGGCATGTCAGGAGCTTGGTTTAATCGAACCTACGAAGTTCCAATTTTCAGTGAGGGCTATGAAGTTCAAGAGGCTGATGTGTTTAGTTCTGAGGTATTGGTTAAAGTCCCACTTGGGCGAGAGAAGTTGGACTACTCTGAAGATCTGAAAAAACTTGTATCGATCGAAAGGTTAGATACCGGTTACCAGATCCGGCAGAAAATTCTCACCACGGTACCCACCGTAATTCAGTTCGTTGGTGGGCTGATCGTGTCTGCTGTTGGATTGGTATTAGTATTTACCCACGTACCATTTATTTTCGCTGCTATCTTTGCGATAGCTGGGTTACTTCCTATTAATTCTGCATTAAAAAGGACGGCCAGATTCTATCAAACATATATAGGAGAAAGTAAGATTACTTGCCTTTTCTCTTGGATGTGGGCGAAGCACGAACAAAAGGTATTCGAGAAGTCAAAGATAGTTGGCGTCTATATGAAAAAATATACTGGTTATGAAGGTAGGGACGACAGGAAAAAGGAGTACTTTGATTTTTACCTTGTTGTTGATAACGGGAATAAAGTGAAAATAATATCAGACTTGCTGGGAGAGCAGGTGGCTAATCTGCTGCTTAAACGAATTGAGGATTTAACTAATCTAAAGTCAATCAGTGAACTTGAGCTCCTCTCTCTTGAGCATAAAAGAAAACTTGAGGTCTGAACTCATCTCTCTGCGGGTATCCCGCTTTCTATATGCCTCTCCCATGCAATTTGGAGAGGCAGTATTTTGAATGCCGATCTTACAAATATAATTAAGAAGGTTTAATTTAGGTATTTGCCATGAAACCGAAGATGTTCCTCAATAAAGCTGGCGATAAAGTAATAGCTGTGGTCATAACCGGAATGGCGGCGAAGTTGGAGCGGGTAGTTGCTTGCTTTGGCAGCTTCTTCGAGCGTCTCGGGTTTCAGCTGTTCAACAAGAAAGCTATCGGCTTCCCCTTGATCCACCAACATCGGCACAGGCTTGTCGGCATTTTTGAGCAGTTCGCTGCTATCGTAGTCTCGCCAACTATCCCGATCTTTGCCCAAATAGGTTTCAAAGGCTTTTTGTCCCCACGGACACTGAGAAGGATTGCTGATGGGGCTGAAGGCTGATGCGGAAACATAACTTGCCGGATTGCGTAGGGCGATCATCAGTGCACCATGGCCGCCCATTGAATGTCCTGCAATAGCGCGCTGTGTTGTCACAGGGAAGGTGGTCTCGATAAGTGCCGGCAGTTCTTCCACTATATAATCATACATGTGGTAGTGGCGACTCCAGGGCGCTTGGGTGGCGTTGATATAAAATCCAGCACCTTGCCCCAGATCATAGGCTTCATCATCGGCAACAGATTCTCCACGGGGACTGGTGTCGGGAGCAACGATGGCTATCCCTAGTTCGGAGGCAATCCGCTGGGCTCCTGCCTTTTGCATAAAATTCTCATCGGTACAGGTCAGACCTGACAGCCAGTAGAGCACCGGAACCTTGTGCATTTGTGAAGCTTGCGGTGGCAAATAAATAGCAAAACGCATTTTGCAGTTAAGTGACTGAGAGTCGTGAAGGTATTGCTTGTGCCAGCCGCTAAAACTTCGGTTGGCACTGATATTTTCAATAGACATGATGGATAGCCCTAATTGGACCACCTCCAAGAGATGGCCCAATTGATTATTGCTGGTTATTGATCGAAGTGAATGACGGTGCGGATACTTTCACCTTTATGTAACAGATCGAAAGATTTATTGATGTCATCCAGGCTCATGGTGTGGGTGATAAAGTCGTTGAGCTGGAATTCGCCATTCAGGTAGCGCTCTACGTAGTCTGGTAATTCGGAGCGTCCTTTAACGCCGCCGAATGCGGACCCGCGCCAGGCTCGGCCTGTTACCAGCTGGAACGGACGGGTGGAGATCTCCTGGCCGGCACCAGCTACACCGATAATGACCGATTCACCCCAGCCCTTGTGGCAGCACTCCAGAGCGGAGCGCATCACATTGACGTTGCCAATGCATTCGAAGGAGTAATCCACACCGCCCTCGGTGAGTTCGACAATGACCTCTTGAATTGGCTTATCGTAGTTGTTGGGGTTGATGCAGTCCGTCGCCCCCAGTTTGCGGGCTAATTCAAACTTGCTTTCATTGATATCGATGGCAATGATTCGCGAGGCCTTTGCCATGGTAGCTCCGATAATCGCCGAAAGGCCGATGCCCCCAAGGCCAAAAATCGCAACAGTATCGCCTTCTTGAACTTTGGCGGTGTTCATCACAGCGCCCATACCAGTAGTGACACCACAACCCAGCAGGCAGACTTCCTCTAACGGTGCAGCCGGATTTACTTTTGCCAGTGAAATCTCTGGCAGTACGGTGTACTCCGAAAATGTCGAGCAGCCCATATAGTGGTAGATGGGCTCGCCATCTTTATAGAAGCGTGTGGTGCCGTCGGGCATCAGGCCTTGGCCCTGAGTTTCACGGATCTTTTGGCAGAGATTCGTCTTGCCGGACTTGCAGAATTTACACTCGCCACATTCTGGGGTGTACAGGGGGATAACATGATCACCTGCTTTGACACTGGTAACCCCTTCACCGACCTGCACGACAATACCGCCACCTTCATGGCCCAAAATACAGGGGAATTTGCCTTCCGGGTCGTCGCCAGACAAGGTGAAAGCATCGGTGTGACACACTCCCGATGCAATGACCTTGATCAATACTTCACCAGCCTTTGGCAGCATGACATCCACTTCTTCGACCGATAACGGTTGGCCAGGCCCCCAAGCGATGGCGGCCTTCGACTTGATAAATTGCTCAGACATAAGATTACTCGCTGTTAAATCATGTCATTCAGGGCCTGGAGTTGGTTGGCCCCGCTGTGACGACTGGGGAGCCATTATATTGATTGCATAATTGATTATAATTGGGTGTTTTTGAAACTTACTTTTACATATTTGCAATAATGAAAGACTGGGAAGGTATTACAGAGTTCGTTTATGTTGCTGAAAGCGAGAGCTTTACCCTCGCAGCGCAGCGGCTGGCTATTTCTACTGCTAAAGTCAGCCGCCAGGTCAGTGCTTTGGAGAGCCGTTTGAATGTCAAACTGCTATATCGAACCACGCGCAAGGTGTCACTGACACAAGAAGGTACGCTGTTTTACCAGCATTGCCGAGGGGTGCTCGATGGGCTGGAGGCGGCGGAACGAGCAGTAACTCAATTACAGAGCCACCCACAGGGCAAAATCAAACTGACGGCACCGGTCACTTATGCTGAAAAGAAGGTTGCACCACTGATCAATGATTTTGTGATTCAAAACCCCAAGATTGAGGTCAATGCCTATTTCACCAATCGCCAGGTTGACCTTATAGATGAGGGTTACGATATCGCCATACGCCTGGGTAAGTTGCAGGACTCAACCTTGATGGCAAGAAAGTTGGCGGACCGGCGAATACATCTGTGCGCCTCACCGGATTATCTTGAAGAGCACGGGACCCCACACTCCTTGTCAGAATTGAATAGGCACAACTGCCTGCTGGGTACACTGGATTACTGGCGATTCAGTACCAGGGAAGGAGAAAAAAACCTTAGGGTCAAAGGTAGCCTTCGTTACAACAATGGCGGGGCGCTTTTAGATGCAGCGCTTAAAGGCCTGGGGGTTGTGCAGTTGCCCGATTACTACGTCGAGCAATATATTGCTGAAGGAAAGTTAATTACCCTCTTAAGTGATCTCGAAGATAGGGATGAAGGGGTATTTGCAGTTTACCCCGGCAATCGATATATCGCGCCGAAAGTCAGGCTACTAATCGATTATCTTGCCGAGTATCTCACCTGAGAAAAGGGAGGAGGCAGATTAAGGGTTTGGTGTAGTAAAGGGTTCACAGTGATTTATTGCTAGTGGAGGTGGTTTTTTGAAATTGTTGGCTTACCCACGTGCTGCAGAATTCCGCAATCCGCTTCCATTTTGGCTCCAGCATTAAATAGTGACCATAACCTTCTGCCCGGTAAAAGGTGGTATTTTTACCTTGCCGTTCCGCGATTAACTGTGCTGTGGAAGGGGGAATTGCCAGGTCATCGGTTCCCGAAACTATTAAAGTGGGGCAATTGATTTTTTGATAGTCAATCCTGGTTGTTTTATTGCTGTCAAAAATCCAGAAGAACAATTCAAATAGGACTTGCCCAGATTCAGGACCCAATCGATCGAAGACCTTGTGCTGGTTGTCTGGATTAAGTTTATTCAACCCGAATTTCGCCATTGTCGCGAAATCCGGTAACAGGACATCATTCCAAAATTCACCCGCAGCCATAAACAACTTGCCCAGCGCACGCTCTTCTTCTGTGGTGGGCAGTATTCCCCAGTTCACGCTTCCGTTAAGCAATACGATTGCCCGTGCCAAATCCATAGTTGCCAATTTTTGTGCAATAACACCGCCCAGGGAGTGGCCGACTACAACAGGTTTTTGATTTAAAGATTGTACAAATGCCCTGATGTCATCAACGTAGTCGGCAATACTCAGTCCTTTAAGGTGTTGCTGATTTTGTTCTGACTTTAGATCTTCATGGTAGCGGTAGCTTGGGCTGTGACAATAGAATCCTTCCTCTTCAAAATGCTGGTGGAAGTTCTCCATTGTCCAGGGGCCGGCATTGGTTCCATGGATAAAGACGATAGGGGTATCCAAAGCCAGCTCCCGGTTTTTCAAGGCTTCCTTAGACTTTAGATGCGAGGATATCCGCAGTCATAATTTGTGGTTCTGATGCGAGCAGTTCATCCGCTTTGCCAAGCAATGCTGCAGCGATCTTGCCGTTAAGATGTGCATTTAAGCCGTCTTCATCGCTAAACGTGTCGAAAATAGCAAATCGCGTAGCGTTGATTTGTACGGCATACCAGCTCAGGGTCCCTTGCTCTTCCACAGCGAGCGGTTGGGCTGAGGTAAGTAGCGCCTTTACCTCATCAGCCTTATCCGCTTTGGCGTCAATCAGTGCCACGATGGCCAGCTTAGCTTCAGTCATTGTTTTCTCTCACGTTGTTTGGTGATGAGTATCCTAGGGGAAGCTCAGGCTTGACTATCAGTGTCCAAAAAGACAATGATCAGACAAAATTCGCCACTTTGAGGATTTATGGCCCAGATAGTCATCTTATCTATGCCAGGAGTTTTGCCGTCGGCTCTTGCTGGCGTTCAAGATATGTTTGCCCTGGGTGGCCTCCGCTTATCTGAAAGCCAGCGCTCCCTGGACCCAGCCTATCAACAGTCCTGGTCCCCCGAGATCCTAGTCGCCAGTTCTGATGGCGCCGACATTGTAGACGGGCAGGGCAGCCACTTTGCTGTAAGCCATGGGGTATCACAAATATCCAGTTGCGATGCCGTGATAGTCCCCGGATTTATGCCCAACCAGTTTGGTGTGCCTCCTGAAAAGTTACTGGACCAGCCGACTTGCGAATGGTTGCGAACTCAATATAGGCGCGGGGCGATTATCGCAGGTTCTTGTAGTGGCGTTTTGGCGCTGGGTGAAGCGGGTTTGCTAAATGGACGACAATGCACAACCACCTGGTGGTTACACAATGAGTTGAAATCCCGCTTTAGCAATGCCTGCCCTCTATGGGCCAGTGGACTATTAGTAGATGAAAATATAGTGACAGCGGGTGGCCCTTTATCTTGGGTAGATGTGACTCTACAAGTGATCAAGATGCTAGCTGGCGATGAAGTCGCTACCAAAGTTGCTGATCTCGCCGTTGTGGACTCCCACCCGCGTTCGCAAACTTTTCATGTACCAAAAGGCTACCAGGTATCAAAAGAGCAGTTTCTGGTGGATGCTGAAAATGTGGTTCGTCAATATTTTGGCCAACAGTTAGGCAGTCAGTTGCTGGCAAAAGAACTGTCGATATCCGAGCGAACATTACACCGGCGGCTAAAGCAGTTAACAGCGCAAGCACCCAAACAATTTATCGATAGCGTCCGTATGGAGTACGCACGCAGCCTTTTACTAAACCCAGCCAATAAAGTTGCCAGTGTTGCGCAAGAATTAGGCTATTCCGATGATGCAGTATTCCGACGTGTATTTAAGTCACATTTGGGGGTGAGTCCAAGTCAATTTAGGCAGAAATACCAGAAAAGCTGATTTTCTTGGTGATAGAAGTCAGCGCCCCAGGTTCCTGGAAAAAGCTAAGCTAATTTGGCGGTAGATAGACATTCACCGTCTGTGCAATCTCCTGCGATAGTTCTTTCCCAAATAAGCAGGTGATGAGTTCAAAAGCGAACTCGATAGCGGTCCCGGGTGATTGGCTGGTCACCAAATTCCGGTCGACAACCACTCTCTGATCACTGGTTTTCTTTACATATTGACTAAGTTCACCGCGAAAAGTCTTGTAGCAAGTGGCCTTGAAATTGGTAATTAACCCTTGCCGACCAAGAACGATTACCGGAGCAGTGCAAATTGCCCCTAGCCAGCGACCCGACTCAAGTTGCTCTCGGATGAGCTTTATTAGGTGGGGCGAGTTATGCATTTGCTCGGCACCTTCCTTGCCACCTGGCAGAGCTATTAGATCCCACGTAGAGTCTAAACAATCCTCTATGGAGCAGGGGGCTTCAATAACAAGGTTACGCAGGGTAGTTATACGCCTACTTGGCATAATCGATGCCAAGGCCAGCTCTGCATTCGTTCGGCTCAAAATATCGTAGATGGCAATAGTTTCGATATCCTCGTTACCATCGGCGACGGGAATTAGTATTTTGGACACGATCGCAGCTCCAAACGATGGGGTTAACCTATTTATAGGCTTTCTGGGCTAATCCTACCTCTTTGAGTTGGTAGAGCCCCTAACGGGCTAAGATCATTCTCCTGAAAGGCCTACCGCAGGGTGCATCACACTCGAAATTTACGTTTTTCCAATTTTATTAAGTGCACGTAGTGCTACTGTTTGATCGCCGCCGGCTATGGCAATCAGGATATCGCCGGAGCAAGCCTTTTACTTGTTGCCGCGATCGATTTGTGTGGTAACCACCGGCGCCAGGAAAGGAGGTTCGCTCAATATGCTTGCTACTAGCGGTGTATCTGGATTAGATAGTGGGTCTTGGGTCAGATTTATACGAAGCAGATTGTGGTCTTAACTTCTGACTCTATTTCCTGAGAGAACGTTTCGTCTATCCCGTGATTTGTTAGCCGTGTGAGATTAGAAGCATCTCTACGAAATAATTGGGAGCTTTGTTTTTTCCTCTTACGGATATTTTTACGGCTGCTCTTGTCATTCTCACCATAGGAGTTTCTCCTATCTTTTTCATAGCTAAGATTTTTCATTTCTTGTGGATTCTTAACTTTACTAATTTTTACTTATAACGATGTATTAACGGGTGCACATATTTCAGTGTATCGCTGATGAGCGATAGTGAGTGAATTAAACACTTGGTTATTCGCTTTTTTATTTGAGGCACATAACAAGTATTACTATTAGCCAAAAACACATGCCTAGAATACAAACAGCCATAGCGCCTAGGTATACTTGGCCTGACCTCTCGATAAGTGTAAAGCCTGTCTGGTGCTTTCTTTTCTTGCCGGTTCCCTTGTCCTTTATAATTTTATCAGCTCTCCACTTGCCAAATGACACTATAGGTGTCAACAAGTAACCTGTACTATACGATATTCCCCAGTATATAACTTCGACAAACAGCAAAATAAATATGATTCCAATAAAATCTTCCATAGATACTTCCCTTGTAGGCTACACATAGTCCTTCAATAATGGGCAGCTGCACGTAGTGTAGAGGTCTAGCCCTATAAGGGCGATATTGATTAATTTGTTAAACATTTTGCTCCAATGTTTGACCGCATGCTACACACAATTTAGCTTTTGGTGTGCGGAACAATTTGCCACACTTATTACACTTTGGGCCATAGTTACTACGCCTTAAGTAAGGCATAACGTCAGAATCCATGTTCTGATACCCCGTTAATTCCTCGAACTTCACCACTGCTTCCGCGCTGCAGTTGGTTCTAGTTGTTGGAATATCACAACCGTGTTTACCACGATAAGCCTTAATTTTCTTAATAATATCCGTAAGTAGTGGACCGAGCTGTGACCACTCCTCTTCGTTTAGCATCGGTAGCTCTTTGTCTACCCTCCAGCAATACTCTATATTCATGACTAGTAGTTCTGGTCTTGCCCACAAAAAGTAGACACTCTAACTATGCGTATTTTCGTTCATACTCTGCTGGACTTACATTGATCCTACCCACCAAAGACGGACACTCTCTTAAGCGATAAACTACGCAGCAGAGGTGCCCTATGACACGATCAAGTAAATCAACCAAAACCACTCGTAAAAAATACTCAGAGGAATATAGAAAAGATGCCCTAGCACTGGCGGTCAAGGTAGGGGTAAGCGTTGCCGCTAAACAGCTTGGGTTACATCCTTCCCAGATTTACGGATGGCGAAGCAAGGCTAAGTTACATCAGAGCCGAGGGGATGCCGAGAGAGAGCTGGCCACAGAGAATGCTCGCCTTAAGCGGCAGCTGGCTGAGCAGGCAGAGGAGCTGGCGATCTTAAAAAAGGCCGCAGCGTACTTTGCAAAGAGCCTGAAATGAGGTACGCCTTCATGCTAAAGCACAGGCATAAGTTCAGCATCAAAGCGATGGCTAAGGTATTGAGCGTATCTCGCAGTGGGTTTTACGATTGGGTGTCAAGATCGGCCGATCAATCCAAGCGCCAGCAGTACCAAATGGAGCTTGATGGTTTGGTACAGCAGCGCTTTATAGCCAGTAAAGAACGTAGTGGCGCCCCTCGCCTGACGAGGGAATTGGCCAGTGAGGGGAGTAAATATAATCAAAAAACAGTTGCTGCCAGCATGCGTTGACAGGGCCTACGGGCTAAAGCCGCCAAGAGATATAAAGCCACAACCTACTCAAAACATGGTCTGCCAGTGGCCCCAAATCTGCTCGAGCAGAACTTCAATACTGAAGCGCCGAATCAGAAATGGGTCGGGGATATTACCTACCTACGAACAGAAGAGGGTTGGTTATATCTGGCTGTAGTGATAGACCTATATAGTCGGCTGGTTATTGGTTGGGCGATGTCAGAAACGATGACAGCTACATTGGTCTGTGACGCCCTTCAAATGGCTTTATGGCGACGTAAGAAACCTACAAATGTTATCGTGCATACTGACAGGGGAAGCCAATATTGCTCTAAAGATTATCAATCTTTAATTACAGCTTATGATCTGCGGTGCAGCATGAGCGCCAAAGGTAACTGCTATGATAACGCCTGCGCAGAAACGTTCTTCCACTCACTTAAGGTAGAAGTAATCCATGGTAACCGCTTTCCTACAAGGTGCCTCATGCGGGAAACCGTATTTGAGTATATAGAAATAGACTACAATCGAAATCGCTTACACAGCGCCAATGGCTATCTCAGCCCTGAGGCGTTTGAGGAACAACTAGTCGCTTAGTGGTGTGTCCGTTGTTGGTGGGTAGGATCACATAGCCCAATGCAGAGTGCCTACGAACCCTATTGTAGAAAATCTCAATGTATTCAAACACCTCAGATTTTGCTTGCTCTTCGCTTTCGAATGTTCCGGCATAGACCAGCTCGACTTTTAGCCTGCTAAAGAATGATTCCATTGCCGCATTATCCCAACAGTTAGCCTGGCGACTCATACTCGGCTTGCACTTGCTTTCGGACAAGAGATCCTGGTATTTCTGCGATCGATATTGCACACCCCTGTCAGAGTGAACTAGCAGTCCAGGCTTTATTGGTCGTCGCTCTAGGGCCATTTTCAATGCTCGACGTGTCAATTCATCGGTCATCTGCGAGTCGAATGCCCAACCTACAATACGTCGAGAGTACAGATCCATAACTACCGCGAGGTATAGCCACCTATCCAGAACCCAGATATATGTAATGTCACTGGTCCAGCGGCAATTTGGTCGATCCACATCAAAGCAACGCTTAAGTAAGTTGGCGGAGACGTTAATGCTCCCCTCTACGGGCTGACTATATCGAAAGCCTTTGCCGTTTCTCGCTTTAATATGTTCCTGTTGCATAAGCTTAGCGACGTAGTTCCGCGAGCATGGCTCACCTAACTCTTGAAGCTCGCAAGCAATTCTAGGCGCGCCATAACGACCTTTAAACTCAACAAACGTCTCTCGGATTTTCTCGATTGTTCGTATCTTTCTAATCGTGCGAGCAGATGGCAATCGCCCCCGCCATCGATAATAACCCGATCTTGAGACTTCTAAACACCGACACATCAAGCTAACCGTGAATGACCCTACATGCTCTTGTATCAATGCGTACTTTACTCTTGGTGGTTCGCAAAGTACGCAGCTGCCTTTTTTAGAAACTCAACCTCCTGACGAGCTTCATGCAGCTCCTTCTTGAGTTTGCGAACTTCAGCGCTTTCCTGTTTGGAATAGTCGACACCGTCTAAACTATTGAACTGCTTATCAGACAGTCGATTAAATTGACGACGCCAGTTGTAGATCTGCTGTGCGCTGACGCCTAGCTCTCGCGCCACAGAAGCCGTTGTTGCTCCAGGCTTTTCCGCTCTCTTAACTGCTTCTCTGCGGAACTCCTCCGTATACGCCTGAGTTCTTTTCTTACCCATGATACACCTCCGTGTTAGGCCTAAACCTAACTATACAGGGTGTCTACTAAACGTGGGTAAGTCTTGTTCTTAACGCTCAGCTAAGGGGCGAAGTGCGCAGTACTTAATCCTACACTAGTGCGAGTCTCAGTGTTATTCCTTTTCCCCTACCTATAATTTCGTTGGTCCAGTTAATGCCTTTAATAGCAGCCAAACCAAGAGCTTGGCTGTCCAGTTTAGCCGTAGGCGGAGATGGATAGGTTAAATATTTTAGTTGTGATTATTTATGATGTATTCCAGGTGTCTTGCATCAGTGCCGCAACAGCCGCCCAATATATTGAACCCGCTATTCTGATTTAAGTGAAGCATAAGATTACCCCATTCCGATATGCTGTCGGAGTGCGTTGTTTTGCTGTTTTCTAGTTCAGTATGCGTTAGTGATGAAGCATTGGCTTGTATGCCGATTAGTCTGTCAGGTAATTGACTTGAAGCGTTTAGAAAAGAAGGATGAGAACAATTAATAAAGTACCCAGAAGGTTTAGGTGAAACCTGATGATCAATATGTGAAATTGCTCCTTGAATGGTATGGCCATCTAAAAGGCGACCATCTGAGCTAATGACAAAGCTAATAAAATATGGCTTAGAGTGCTTTGACATTAGAGATGCAATGCCAAGTGCTGTTGTGGTCAACTCCAAGCGGACACTTCTTTAAGCACATTTCTCAAATTCGATAGGGGCTAGGTCTCCCAGTGTTGTATGTATTCTTCGTGAGTTGTAATAAGCAATATAGGCTCTTACATCTGCTACCGCATCCTCCCTTGTCGGATAAAGGTTTCCCGTTACCCACTCCCGCTTCAGGCTGCTGAAGAAACGTTCAGTCGGTGCGTTGTCCCAACAATTTCCCTTACGGCTCATTGAACACACCATCCCATGCTGACTCAATAACGTTTGGTAGGTATGGCTGGCATACTGACTGCCACGATCAGAGTGATGCAGGAGACCTTTTGGGGGCGAACGCAAATTGACAGCCATCATCAACGCACGAGTTACCAGGGCCGTTTCCATCTTCCGATCTAGATGCCAACCAATAATCCGGCGCGAATAGAGATCAATCACTACCGCCAAGTACAACCAGCCCTGCGAAGTCCAAATATATGTAATATCAGTCGTCCAAACTTGATTTTTAGCACTCGGTGAGAACTCCCTATTTAGAAGGTTCTCTGCGACCGGCAGGTGATGTTTACTGTCTGTCGTCAGTGTAAATCGCTTCTTGCGCTTTACTGCCAAGCCTAGCTTTTTCATGAGCTTGCGGACTCGATAGCGCCCGACTTCAAAGCCTTCTTTACGTAACAGCTTCATTAACCGACGACTTCCCAGGCTCTGTCTAGATTCTGCAAATAGGGCCTTCAAACGATGGCATAGTTGCCATGTTTGAGCATCTATTGAGCTATTACCACGGCAACACCAATCGTAATAACCAGACTTACTTACCTGCATTACCCGGCAGATCACCCTAACAGGAAAGCTGCCTTGCTGTTTTTCAATAAAGCTGTACTTTATTTCATTTCTTTCGCAAAGAAGGCGCTGGCCTTTTTTAGGATTTCTTTCTCCATCCGCAACTGCTTATTTTCACATCGTAATCGCTCTAATTCTGCGCGCTCACCTACATCCAACCTCACACCGTCTTCTTCCTGCTTCAGTTCCTTTATCCAGCGTCGCAGGTTATTGGCTGTTGTTCCTACAGCCTCTGCTGCTTTAGAAATTGAATACCCTTGCTCAGAGACTAGCGCTACGGCGTCTTTCTTAAATTCCGGCTTGAAATGCCGACGTGTACCTTTTGTTGTCATACTTCACCTCGCTTGGTAGTTTTACCATCTTAGCGAAGTGTCCGGAAGGATTAGACCACTACATGCCTCTGGTATAGCTGGTAGGGTTACTCCCATAAGGTAGTCAGCTTTAGAGGCTCCGAGCTTATCAATTTGCCAACGATGATAAGAAAGAGATTCTTTGTAAGTTAGGCCTTGTTCTGGTTTGTAGCAGTCATTTTTACAGCCGACTAGGCCTCCTACATATACATTTCCTTCCTTTGGCAAGATATTCGAGAGAAAGTTAACAGCGTCTTCATTGATAGACGTAGGCGCCTTGGCTAAAGAAACTCTCTCTGAGCTGGCCCTCCATGTGGGAGTTGCAAGCAAAAGAGGGAGTTTTGCATCAATTGCAAGGTTTATGTATTCACTGTAGATTCGTTTAAGGCTTTCAGCACCAGTTTTGCTATAGATTAATTTAGCATGGTCGACATGGCTACAAAGGCTTATATCTTTGTTACGCCTGACTCTTTCGAGTATGGCCGCTTCAGTAAGAATCAATTTTTCTGAAAGAATTCCTTGCAAGGTGCTCTCCGATGTAAGCGGTCGGGCGCTGAAGTTGAGCACCCAGTTATAAGTTTAAACCTTATACTGCCGCCATTAAAATTGCCATGCAAGAAAGACTAGGGTTAAAACCCAGCTACTGACAAAGTATACCCATTGAGCCATAAAGTGTACAAAACACACATTAGTTTTCTACAGCCTGAACCACTGGATAAGGCACGCCGTACTAACGCACTAGTTTTATGTTAACTTGCGAAGCCGGTGAGCAATCCAAAAGCGAAGTAGAAATGTAGGCGTTGCCCCTCATTCATTATGTTTTTCAGCGCATCTCTAGATATGCAATCGACGCCGGAACCCTCTTGGGTTCAACGTGTGTAGAATGCATCTGCTGTAGAACCCATTTACCATCTTCCTTGACCACCACAACACTTTCCAGCCATACAACATCTCGCGTACCCTCTTCAGAGGAAAAAACAGCTTTATTCCAGTAATTTATAAGGGCAATATCTTCTCTCACATCAGTAGAGATAAGGCTGTAGTAGTTCTCCCTCTTGTATTCAGCAGGGGGGACAGCGGCGATAAGTTCATCAATGCCCCAAACTTCTCCATTCTCAAGAAGCTCAAATTTGTCTGTTACAGACCTCTTCATAGCAGAATGATCAAACTTAGAGATAGCTGAAAAGAGTGCAATAACTGGTTCAAATGCTGGATCTGATCCTGCTACAGCAGGTCCAGAGAACAGTGACAAAACCAATGCAATTTTTCTTAGTGTTTTCATGGTTCCCTCCTAAAAACTAACGTTGCTAGCAAGAGCAGCCGAAGTGCCGCGTAGCTTTTCAAGCCCTGCCGCCGCCCGCTAAATTCAGAGGGAAAAATATCATACTTTCCCCACCAAATAACTATCTGATTGGATCTCCACATTGTAGCGCTGGCTTACAGGGCTCGTTAACTTAAAGCGAGGATGCTCAAATGAAACGGTGATACCAGTTTTAAGAGGGATCTTTGGGTAGTTGCGCCCATGTGTAACATGGTGCTTGCTGCAACTAAAGGGTTTTTATTTTTAGGGGCAAAGCTTGCCTGAAATGATAAGTCTCTGCTCCAATTTAAATACCATTCTCATCAGATTACTGGCTGATCCTGTGTGGTATTTCGATGGAAAAGATACTGAAAGAGCTTACCGTGTTTCTTTGTGGTTGGATCAATTGTTTTAGTATAGCCCAAGGTAATCAAAAATGTATTGATCTCGACTATTTGATAGGGCGGAGATTAATAATGAGCTATTGGAAGAACTGGCGCAGGGTTAGAGTGAAAGTCTGAAACTTACTGCACATGAGTGTAAGTGAATCGCTGGCAGTAACTTGTGCTTCGTCCGTCACAAGTTACTGGTGAAGTGCAAAAACTGAGAATGTTCATATCACTCTCAACAATGAGTTTTCGAAAAGATAGGTTTAATTTCGTTACGTGATCGCTGGGTAGATATTCATTACTGGTAGAGAGCGCCCATTGCAGTACCGCATGGTGGGTGGTGTGGGGCCGGTAGCTAGAAACTACTGGCTGCCCGATTAATATGCTATAGCCCTTGCCAACGCCAATTGTATATGTAGCCTTCTGGATTAACATAAAACATACGGGTTCGTTGATAGCCATTTTGCTGTGGTACGGTATATGTAGTATTTCCCCAGTAATCCGTCTGGACTCTTCCAGGAGTTTGCCCCAAATTTACGTAGCTGTTATAAATCAGAATTTCCCCTCCGCGACCATCATCGGCCACTTGATTTGGCGGCCCCCAGCTTGCAATTAGATCAGCCTTGTGATGCCCAACCCACGATTGCATAGCTTTATTGACTTGAGACGCACAACCACCGGCTAAAAGCGTACTCAGTAAAAGAAATAATATAATGGTAATTTTTTTCATCGTAGCCTCATATCACATATAACTTCTCAAGAAGAGGTGCGGTTTACGGTGTCCTTCTTGATTGATTTGTTATGCACTGACCTAATTGAAAAAAATATCAATTGAGCGCAGGCAATTAGTTGTATTAACGGAATATACCAATAATTTGTGCCGTACTCATTAAGATAGCTGTTGTAATCAGGGCCGCATAAATGGTTGCCGCTAATAGTAGTGTTTACCAAAAGCAAAGACCATATATATCCTATAAATAAACACGGTATTACTATTAAGTTGGCTGAGATGATTTCAAAGTATATGTTTGCTGGCTTGGCCTTAAAAATAATGAAGGAAGCAAGTAATGCAAAAGGAACAGCTAGAATGACACTCCCAACGTAACCACCTGTATCCCCCATAGTACAAGTTTCAGCCATAGGGCCGATCCACGATAGCAAACAAAAAAGTAGCGCAGAAAATACCGCAATTGTCCGTGCAAAAATATTTATAGCTTCACTCCATTTGGATCACAACGCCGCCATAAACGGATGCCGGAGCAACGCATAGGCATTCCGGTGGAGGCTGTTTCTTGGTCAGAACGTACTTAATGACTTTGTTAAATGTTTTCGGTTAAAATTTTCTACTCTTCAAGACAGTCATTGATATATTCTTCAATGTTTGAAGCCAGCTCCATATTTGAAATTTCTTTGTGATTAAAATCTTCTTCATGGTCTGCAATATATATAGAGGTATCTTCTTGGCTTAAATTGATAAAATAATAATTTCCGAAGCCATCGAAGCCTATTGCAAAAAAGTGATTTGGCCAATGATCTTGATAACAAAAACCATCTTCACGAAGCTTCCGATTAGTTTTTATAAGCCAGTCTAAGTCTTTTACAAGTTCTCCCTCAATCCGGTCTGGATCATCAGATTGTGGGAATGGATAATTTATAAGAGTATCGGTATAGAAAGATGGTAACTCAATGTCAAAGGCATTGTTAATTGTATTAATTGTATTTTTCATGTATTTGTGTATTGCCCACGTATAGCATTTATATAGTAATCATACGGATCACTATTATCCTGATTACTATTTCAGAATCAATTTCTTCGCTAAAACGAAAATATTGTTATAAAGTCATTGGATTAAATTTAGTTGTCACGGCCGTGCAAACTGCAAAAAGGATCACTTTGACTACTACCACATTTCTTATGTCACTCTGTAACTCTTTGATTCATAGTTGATTATTATATTTTTCGTCAGCTCTCGAAATAACAGTCAGGATAACCATGAACCCGAAGCGAGCGCAAAAGGGCAATCCCCCGGCGTTGCCAGGGGATAATCACTCGACTTAGCCTCGAATACGCCGCACCCGAAATTTACGTCCTTTCAACTTGCCGTTTTCTATTTTCTTCAGTGCTTGTGATGCTACATTGCGTTTAATCGCAACATAGGCGGTCATGTCCAGTACGTTGATCTTGCCAACATCTTTCCCGTTAATCGGGCGATCGCCGCCGGTTAGGGCACCGAGGATATCGCCGGGGCGGACCTTTTGCTTCTTGCCGCCATCGATTTGTAGGGTAGCCATCGGTGCCTGGAAAGGGGGTTCACTTAATATGCTGGCTGGTGGCGGTGTATCTGGATCGGATAGTGGGTCCTGGGTTAGGTCCATACGAACCAGTTTGTGGCCTTCCTTCTCGGCAAAAAAGGAGTAAGCGCAACCGCGCTCACCGGCGCGGCCTGTCCGTCCGATGCGGTGGGTGTGCACTTCCGGGTCTTTGGCGATATGAAAGTTGATAACGGCATCCAGCTTGTCGATATCAAGACCGCGTGCAGCTACATCAGTGGCTACCAGAATTGAAGCGCTGCCATTGGCAAATCGAATCAGGGTTTCATTGCGCTGGCGCTGCTCCATATCACCATGCAGGGCGAGGACATTGAAGCCAGCCTGTTTCAGATCATCGGCCACTTCATCGGTTTCGCGTTTGGTGTTGCAGAAAACCAGGGTATTGACTGGTTTATCATTGAGCAGGACACGCCGAGTCATCTCCAGGCGATCCTCGAAACTCTCAGTTCTGTAAAAGCGTTGTTCGATCACCTCGTCGCTATGGGCAGAATCAATTTTAACCATCACCGGTTTTTGCATCACTCGGGCGCTGAGCTTTTCAATTTCATCGGGGTAGGTAGCGCTGAATAGTAACGACTGCCGGCCAGTTGGCACCTGCGCCAGAATGGTATCGATAACGTCCTGAAATCCCATATCGAGCATTCGGTCGGCTTCGTCAAAGACCAGCGTATCGACATGCTCTAAGGAGAGTGTTCCTTTGCGCAGGTGTTCTTCGATACGCCCTGGAGTACCAACGATGATATGGGCTCCATGGGCCAGGGAGCCGATTTGAGGGCCGAAAGGCATGCCGCCGCAGAGAGTCAGAATCTTAATGTTGTGAATTGCCCGTGCCAGTCGGCGCAGTTCCTGCGCAACCTGGTCCGCCAATTCCCGTGTTGGGCATAGAATCAGCGATTGAATCCGAAAGCGGCTGACATTGAGCCGATGCAGCACCCCCAAACCGAAGGCGGCCGTTTTACCGGAACCGGTTTTTGCCTTGGCGATAACGTCCTTGCCGTCAAGAATGATCGGAAGCGTTTTGGCCTGAACCTCGGTCATGGACTTGTAGTTGAGTGACGCCAGGTTTTTCAGCAGGGCGGGGTTTAGGGGAAGATCGGAAAAAGGTGCAGTCAAGGTGAATCCTGGAGTCGTTAAATGTCAAATACGCGTATTACACAACCAGTAGGGAAAGTGATCGTCACCTACTTAGCCTTTGTGATCGCTGTAATTTTGCAGTTTGTGCAATACAAAATTTGTATGGAATTTTAACAGTTAACCTTGAAGAAACCTATGAATCACCTTGTTCCCGTCAAAGGCTTATCTATCCAGATTACCGCTTTGCAAGAAGAGAACAGGGGCACTGGGTAGCATAAACCCGGTGCCCCAATTTACTAACGTCAGCTTTGCTTTCCTTCGCGGGCCTTCCACTGATAGAAAACCCCGGGCATCACTAACAATACAAACAGCAGTGTGGTTATGGTGCCGCCCACCATTGGTGCTGCGATCCGTTTCATAACATCTGCACCGGTGCCATCGGAAACCATGACTGGTATCAATGAGATTAACAGTGTCAGGCTGGTCATTAGCATCGGGCGAATACGGCCAGCTGCCGCTTGGGCAACAGTCGCAGTATTGCCGCGCTCTGAGTTCTCTCCGGCGGCAGATAAGTAGTGCAGCATTAATAACCCCATCTCAGCGGCGAGACCAGCCATGGCAATCATGCCGACCCATACAGCAACGCTAAGTTTGTAGTCGAGCAGGTATAACAGCCAGAAGGCGCCGATCAGTGCCATAGGCATGGCGGTGAGTACAAACAGGGTGTCGGATAGCCTGCCTCGATGCAGATACAGCAGGAAGCACACAGCCAACAGGGTCAGGGGCACTAACCATTGCAGGCGGGACTTGGCGCGCTCCAGGTACTGGTATTGGCCGGCCCAGGCGATACGTTGCCCGGGAATCAGATTAACTTGATCGGCAACAACTTGCTTTGCGCGATTAACATAATCTGCAACGCCGATATCGCCCTTCAAGTCGACAAATACCAAGCCCACCAACTGCCCATCCTCATTGCGGATCATGGGCGGGCCAGTGCGGAAGTCCAGATCAGCCAGCTGGTTCAGGGGCACTTGGGAACCATCAGAGGCGGGGACCAGGATTTGTTCAAGCTGTTCAGGAGTATCCCGGTAGTCGCGGGCATAGCGCACTAATACATCGTAACGTTCGCGGCCTTCGATGGTCTGGGTTGCGGCCAGGCCACCAGCCGCTGCGGCGATCACATCTTCGATATCCTGTACATTCAAGCCGTGGCGAGAGGCCCGTGCGCGATCGATATCAAAGTCCAGGAAGTAACCGCCGGTTAGGCGCTCGGCGAAGACGCTTCGGGTTTGTTCCGCAGTGCGTTGGTCGCTGCGCAATGCTTCTTCGATAGCCAAAGCGGTCTGTTCGATTTCCTTCAGGTTATCTCCAAACACTTTGATGCCGAGCTGGCTGCGAATGCCGGTGGCGAGCATCTCAGTACGGGTTTGGATGGGCATCCACCAGATATTGGGCATGCCCGGATAGCGCAGTTTTTCATCCATTTCCGCCAGCAGGTCGTCCCAAGTCATGCCGGGGCGCCACTCACTTTTGGGTTTCAGGGTGATTACGGTTTCTACCATTGAGAGCGGTGCAGGATCGGTGGCGCTATTGGAGCGGCCAATCTTGCCAAAGACATGCTCAACTTCTGGGAAGGCTTTCAGTTCCTCGTCCATTTGTTGCAGAACCTTGCCCGCTTCGGTAACCGACATGCCGGGTAGGGCGGTGGGCATATACAGGATGCTGCCTTCATTGAGCGGCGGCATAAATTCACCACCTAGCTTGCTAATGGGGTAAGCCACAGAAACCAGAGCTAGTACCGCGAGAGTGGCTACAACCTTGCGTTGCCGTACGCAAAAGTGAATCACTGGTTGTAGTGTATGGACTAAAACGCGGGAAATCGGATTTTCCCTGTTGCGAATTTTGCCGCGCATTAGCAGTACAGCGAGAGCTGGAATCAAGGTGATTGCCAATAGGGCGGCGAAAGCCATGCTGTAGGTTTTGGTGTAGGCGAGGGGTTTGAATAGGCGGCCTTCGGTAGCTTCCAGCGCGAATACCGGCAGAAATGAAACCGTGATAATAATCAGGGAGAAGAAAATACTCGGTCCGACTTCCTGCATTGCCCGAACGATTAGCGTTCTTTTCTCGCCTGGAGACAACTCCTTATCCCCATCGGCTGCCAGCTTTTTGTGGATGTTATCCACCATTACCACTGCCGCATCCACCATGGCACCGATGGCTACGGCAATACCTCCCAGTGACATAATGTTGGCGGTAAGCCCTTGTAGGAACAGTGGAATAAAGGCCAGTAAAACAGCAATCGGTAGAGTGATTACGGCTACCAATGCGGAGCGGGCGTGGAGTAGGAAAATAGCGATCACGGCGGCAACCACTAGCATCTCTTCAATCAAGGTGCTTTTGAGATTGTCGATCGCGCTATTAATCAATTGTGAGCGATCGTAGGTCACTACCAGTTCAACGCCTTCCGGTAGGCCTGCACGGATTTGCTCGATGCGCTCTTTAACTCTCTCAATAACCTTGAGGGCATTTTCACCGTAGCGCATTACTACGATGCCACCTACGGTCTGACCCTCGCCGTCCAGCTCGGCAATACCGCGCTGCATTGCAGGCCCCAGGGTAATATCCGCTACCTGATCCAAAGTCACCGGAATTTTTGCCGCATTGACCCCGATCACCACATCTTCGAGATCGTCAACGCTGCGGATATAGCCCCGGCCACGCACCATATGTTCGTGGCCTGCGATCTCCAGTACCCTTCCTCCTGTGTCATTGTTACTGCGGCGAATGGCCTCGACCACTTTGCCGAGCGGAACCTTAAACATCTGCAAGCGATGGGGGTCGATTTGGACCTGGTACTCCTTTTCGTAGCCGCCAATGGAGGCGACCTCGGCCACGCCCTCAACAGAAGTGAGCCAATAGCGCAACTTGAAATCCTGTAGCGCACGCAGTTCTTGCAGGTCGTTGTTACCGCTTCGATCAACCAGCGCGTACTGGAACACCCAGCCCACTCCGGTAGCATCCGGGCCAAGCTTTGGCTGAACACCTTCTGGAAGCTGGTCGGCTACCTGGTTGAGGTACTCCAGGACACGTGAGCGGGCCCAGTAAATATCCGTCCCATCTTCAAAGATGGCGTAGACAAAGCTGAGACCAAAAAAGCTCTGGCCCCGCACATATTTGACTTTGGGCAGCCCTAACATTGCGGTGGAAAGCGGGTAGGTGATTTGATCCTCGACCAGGTCAGGGCTGCGCCCCGGCCAGTCTGTCATCACAATCACCTGGGCGTCGGACAGGTCCGGAATAGCATCCAGGGGGACACTGGTTAGCGCCCGGTATCCAGCCAGGGCTGCGATCGCTACAAGAATCAAAGTGATCCCCGGCTTACCGGCGCAGGCCCCAATAATTCGGGCAATCAGCCCTTTGGGTTCGGAATTTACCACTGCTGCACCCCCGACTTCAGGCGGCTTTCCGCCGCGATCAGGAATACACCCGAGGTGACAATTTTATCTCCTGCCTGGAGGCCAGAACGGATAACAATCCTGTCGCTGTCGCCATAACCGGTGCGTACCTGCACCGGCTCCAGACGACCCTGGCCCAAGTCGCGGAACACAATGCGTTTCTTGCCGGAGATTAATACTGAATCCCTGGGTACCACCAGGAGATTTCCCAGTTCGGCGGTTAACATGATGTCCGCAAACAGCCCCGGGCGCAGTTCACCATCGGTATTGGGCAGGGTCACACGCAGCCGTGCACTGCGGTTATTGTGATTAAGGAAGGGATCAATCTGGGTGAGGGTGGCTGGGATTTCCTCGTGGTAGACGTTGGTTAAACGCACCTTGGCCGGCATGCCTTTTTCTATCAACGGCAGCTGATCTTCGTAGGCGTGGGCTTCAATCCAAACCTGGCTGAGATCGGCTATGCGCAGCAGGTTGTCGCCCTTTTCAAACGCAGAGCCCGCGACAATATTCTTCTCAATTATCACACCACTGGCAGGTGCAAAAATCGGGATATAGTCCTGCGCTTTTTGCTGTTCAACCAGCCAGTCGATTTGCTCTTCAGAGAGACCCCACAACAGTAGACGCCTACGGGCTGCTTTCTCCAGGGCATCGCCACGGCGGCGGGCCTTTAGATACTCGTCCTGGACTGAGAGCAACTCGGGGCTGTAAACAGAGAAGAGTACTTCGCCGCGCTTAACCTGCTTGCCTTCAAAATCTGCATCCAACTCACCAATCCAGCCGTCGAAGCGCAGGCTGATATCCCGTAAACGGGTTTCGTCATAGGTGACCTGTCCGTGCAGGTGAATGGGCAGAGCGAAAGGTTGCCGCTCGACGATACCGGTTTTGATACCAATGGCCTGGCGCCGGCCGCTATCCACCACAATGCTGCCACTTTGCAGTTCATCGTGGCTCACAGGTTGCAGGTTCATACCGCAAATAGGGCAAGTACCGGCTTCGGCAGCTCTTACCGATGGGTGCATTGAGCAGGTGTAATAGGCAGTATCTGAAGCCTCAGGCGCAGATTTCAGGCGCAGGCCTTTGCGATTGGTGCTCATATCAAAGGCAAGATCGACATGCTTATCGTGGCCTGTCGCTACATCTACCACCATGGGCCAGGAGCCCACCATGGCCAGCTCAATTTCACCGGTGAAGATACCGGGGCTGGATTCGCTGATATCTGCCACGGCACGCATAGCTGGCATGGCGCCCATGGCAGGCATCTCGGCTACCGCGCGAACTTCGGCTCCAGATACCGGCTCATTGTCAGCATTGCGAACTTCAATTCGAATTTGGTTTTTACCCGCTTGGGGTTGCAACGGGTCGACAGACACGGCGATCTGGAAGGGGCCAGCTTGCACAAAATCGGCATTTGGAGCTTCGGCTTGTGCAGAAATTTTCTTCCAATAAAAGGCCGCGCCGGTAGCCGCTAACATCAGGGTAAGGGCGATTAAGCTCAATGTTTTTTGCTGGCTCATAGGGCACCCTCCTGAGTGAAGGAAAGGGGCATCTGCGCGCAAAGCACATTATCAATAAACGGGTCAACGAGCAGGCCACCAATGGCCGCTATAGCTTGTTGGGAAATCAAAAGGTTCACTCCTAGAACAATCTTTCTGAAGCCGCCAGCATGGGCTGGGGGCATATTTCGCTAGTCAGAGAGAAAGGGAGTGATCAAATACGCAGGCGCAAAGTGGCAAGCCAGGTTCGGTTGCCGGGGTGGGATTCTGTCGCAGTAGGAGATAATTCAGGTGCACCGAATGGCGGAGCCAGTATTTGGGGCCATTGGTAAGTTGGCGGTGGCGCCAACTGGGGAAGTTCCAGATTCAAGTATGCGGCGGTGACAGCAACTTGATGGTCGTCCAGCGAAGTCTTCAGGGAGACTTGGGCGTCATAGCCACAACAGTCATCATCTGAGTCTGACCCCTTGGCCATATCATCGCAGCAACATTCCGCTGATGGCTTGGGGTCCTCCATCATTTCGCAGGCGAGCACGGTCTGTACCTGCAACATCAGCAGGAGCAGGGCCGCCATGGCTATCAGCTTGGCGCGAAATGTGGACGAATAGTTCTTCATTACTGATAAATCATACACCAGAGGCCGGTTGCTCGACAAAGGTTGCTTTCGCTATGTGACCAAGGGGTATTTCCAAGTTTTTCTTTCTTCTACTAGGGGTAATTACGGCACAGGTTAACCCTTCGGCAGAGATTTCTTGACGATAGTTAGTAGATTCCCTTCGATAAATGCGACTACAACAGCACCACAAGGTGTCTCTATGAAAGTAACTCCTCCGGTTTGCCTCCTTCTGATCTTTTTATTGGCGGCACCTTCTTTTGCAGATTCTAAACGCACATCTCTCGAGGAGTTATTTGCGACTACCTATAAACATAATGAAGAGATTAACAGTGAATGGGTGCTGAGTAGGGAGCGGAACTTAGCTGCCTGGCAAAGAATGAGGGCTGTTAGGGAAGCTGCTAATAGGGGGGAAGACTTGTCATACCTCAGTAAGTATGGGCTTGAGAGAAAGTCCGCGTGGTACGAGATTGATTTAGGAAAGCAACGAGCGTGGCTGACGTCATTTAGACTGCTTGGGGTACTCTCTTCTTGGTATATGTTAAAGACGAATCAGGAGGAGCTTTATGAGCTTGGTATGACTGTGGCTGAAGTGGAAAAGTTGGGTCGCTATGTTATCGCCAATGACATCAAAGAAATAAGCATCCAGGCAAGATTGGATTATTTCCACAAAGAGGAAGCTGGTTACATAGGCCGGATCCTTCAAGGAGGTGAGGACTTTGCCGCTATCTATTTAGAGCTTCAAGGTAATCTTGAAGCTCTTGAACACCTCTTGGAAACTAATTGGATCATAGATCTATTCAGAAAGTTTGATAGTGAAGCTCAAGAGATATTACTGGCCTATAGCTTATCGAAATATAATTCACGAGAGGGAATGGGCCGTAGTAATTACAGTCTGGATCAAGAAGCCGAAATGTTTGTCGATAAATTTCTCTCTGGAGAGATCAATGCAATGACGAAGGAGGCTTTGGAAAGGCTTCAAGAGAAAAGGCTGGCTAAAAAAGCTACCATCAATGTGGAATTTAAGCCTCCGGTTGATTCGCCCGTAAATGAGTGCAAGTGTCCTCCCGATCAATGTTCCTACAATAATTCTTGATTATACTTAATTTAATAGACTTCCCATCATAATCGACCGCGTGGCATGGTCTTCACTTCGAGTGGTAGTTGTAATGACTGTAACAAGGATCTGTTTTTGGCTTGTCGCGCTTTTCTATTCCTTATCCCCCTTTGCAGATGAATATATAGTCCAGAGCGAGGACTACGACCCGTTTACCCAGATGACAGAACTCTGGCTAAAGGGTGAAATATCAAATCGTCAGATAAGGGATTTGGCACTAAGAGGCCGATATCAAAACAGCTCTGCCGCTAATAGTGCTCATGTCTCCTTCTTTCTTGATGAAATGCAGGTGATTGCGCGGGGGAATTCTGTATCGGGTCGTTCGGCCCAGATATCCGTCCAGGTTGATGAGTCAATTTTTGACTTGGATTATGACCTTGTTTCCATGCATATGATGATCAATGGTCATGGAAATGGGTTATCAAGCAAGCAGAAATTCCTTTTGGTTACTTTTATGTACCGGTTAGCAGCAGAAGGCTGGAGCAAGTCTTCTGGAGTCGATGAAATGGAGAAACATCTTATTTATCGAACTCTCGATTACTTATCTGAAATGCCTGCAGATTATAAAATGTGGGTGATTGCCAAAGAAATACAATACCCGGTTCATTAGGTTGTTAATCTATAACTTCATTAAAGTTTAAGTGGCTTAAATGGCCACAACAGACTTTAACTGAAGGGCTAAAGGATAAGATTCCTGGCAGTTATTCAGATTATTGGTAGAGGTTCAATTTATTCAGTTTTTATTGCTGTGAATAGCTATATATCAACTATTTAAGGATTTGTTGAATCTAAAGTTCCTAGTCATGTTGAATATATTGTAAAAAGGAAAGTTATGGATTTGTCTGATAAAGTTGCTGTTGTTACAGGAGCGGGAAGTGGACTAGGGCGGGCTTTAGCAATACGTTTAGCCGAAAAAGGAATGAAGTTGGTATTAGCCGGATATACCCTAAGTCATCTCGAATCAACAGCCAAGTTGATAGCACGAGAAGGTGCTGAGTGTATATGCGTACAAGCAGATGTATCTAAACTTGGGGATGTGCAAAACATAGCTGATAGAACTTTAAAACACTTTGATAAGGTACACTTGCTCTGTAATGTGGCCGGAATAGGTCCTTTGGGGGCTATAGCAGAAACCTCTATGGATGAGTGGGAGTGGATTTTATCAGTGAATTTGTGGGGGCCTATTAACGGTATTCATGTATTTCTCCCTCATATCGAACAGAATGACGAGGGCCATATATTGTCTGTAGCATCGGAATCCGGCCTATATGGTATAGGGTACTTAGGGGCCTACAATGTTTCAAAATTTGGTGTTGTAGGTTTAATGCAAAGTTTAGAGCGGGATCTTCGTTTAGCTAACTCGCCTATAAAAACTTCTGTATTTTGTCCTGGTGCTATAAAAACTAATATTCTCGACTCTTCACGTAATAGGCCTGCAAGTGTAGCGGTAATTCACCCTGAGTCTGAAGTCGAGAAAAAAGTTAAAGCCAAAGTTGTCAAGGTGGTTTCTGAAGGTATGAAGCCAGAAAAAGCTGCTGATATCATTACTAGTGGTATAGAAAGCGGGCAGTTTTGGATTTTCTCCCATCCTTATGTACCCGAAACTGCATTTCAGCAGGCAAAGGCGATGTTGGATAGTAATACGTTAATTGATATTTAGCTTAGTTAGGAAACCTCTGATTAATTTCGAGCCAACTTGGTAGTATTCCGCTATCCGTCAAGATCTTGCCCCTAGCTACCTTTGCCGAAGCTGCATATAATCTGAAGCGTCATGGAACTCCCCGCGAGAAGTTTCTTTCTCAGATGCATCCTCTCATCCCATGGGGGTGGCTAGAAGTCCATTTATCAAAGCTTCCCTAGAAAGGCCCTAGTTGGTACCTACGAGCAGAAAAAATATAGCGATTTCTTCCTTTTTTCCTGTAATCTCCACCTCAGTATATATCTGTAACGTATTTTAGTTTTAAAAGGACTTATATGCAGGATCGAATATCACAGTTGGATTTGTTGAGGGGAGTCGCTTTATTGGGGCTTCCTTTAATGAATATGATAAATTTCTCTATGCCTATGGCGGCTTATTTGAATCCAAAGGCCTATTTGCCAAATGGCCCTTTGAATGATTTTCTCTTTAGCTTTTTCCATTTGTTTGCTGATCAAAAGTTCATGGGGCTTTTTGCCATGCTTTTCGGCGCAGGCATCATACTTTTAGCTGAGAAACGTGAGCAACAGAATAAGTCTGCTGCAAAAATTCATTACAGTCGAAATTTCTGGCTGTTATTGATAGGCCTTTGTCATGGCATCTTCATTTGGGAAGGCGACATCCTGATGATCTATGCCTTTATAGCCATGTTTGTCTATTTGTTACACAAGTTGCGCGGAAGCTGGCTGATTGCATTGGGGGTGATTACTCTTGCCTTGTCAGCATATAGCTCATATCTGACAGGAGCTTTTATAGAACCCCTAACAGGAGAAGCTCGATATGCAACGGCAGCCATTTTTGCCCCTGATACAGCGCAGATCCAGCAAGATATAGAAATATATCGAGGAGGGTTCTGGGATCTGGTCGGGAGTCGATTAGTTGCTGGTAATTTAGCTTCTAGTCCGGAATCAGCAATCGTTATTTCCTACTTTAGTCTCTCCATTATTTTAAAAGCTGCCGCTATGATGTTGCTGGGAATGGGCCTGTTTAAGTTGGATATCCTACGTGGCAAAGCCAGTTCGTCAGCCTACAAAAAACTAGCTATTACTGGGTTGGCTATTGGGGTGACATTGACCGGTATAGGGCTTATCTGGAACTATAGTCATGACTGGAGTATGGATGATTACTTCACCTATGGTGCCATTTTTAATTTGGTAGGGTCCACATTTACCAGTATCGGTTATATCGGCTTGATCTGCCTTTGGTTCAAATTAGGTAAACACCTATGGATCAAAGGCAAGATCCAAAGCGTTGGGCGGATGGCATTTACCAATTACTTGGCTCAATCATTTATTTGCATTTATATTTTTTATGGCTTTGGATTGGGTTTGTATGGTGAGCTGACACGTATAGAAGTACTTGGGGTCTGTGTGCTGCTGGGCCTGTTTCAGCTGGCATATTCGGATCTTTGGCTTAAGGCATTTCGTATGGGGCCGCTAGAGTGGTTTTGGCGAACTTTAACATATTTCAGGTTTGCACCGCTGATAAAGGAAAGGGGCGTACCGGCGACCGAACAGCGCTTATAGAGTTCATAGCTAAAATTTGGCGGGCTGCTGTTAATCTTGAGAATAGGAGTCATCGGTAGCTCGTTACCTGTACCACAGATTGTTTATTACGAGGTCTTTTAAATATTTTTATAGGATGATGGGCCGTAAAGATAAGATGTTTTCACATTAAAAATAGGCATGATTGAACTTGATCTGACAGGGCTTCTTCTAAGAAGCGGGTAACTGTCAGATCAAGTTGAAAGTTAGTAGATCTCTAATTACCTAAAGACAAAGAACCCTACAATATCTTTTTAGTAATCTACAGTTGTTATTATAAAGTCACCTTCAATTGTACCTTCACTATCCTGGTCAGTATAAGCAATCCAGGCTGCTGTCTCACTGGCAGCTGCCAGCTTACTTTTCAATGCGAGTGCTTCCATCATATTGCGAGGCACATCGAAGTGCCATTGAGTACCCAGTGCCTGACATTCACTTTCTCCATTCGACCAGGTAGACTTCCTCGTAGTCAGTGACCACATAACAGGGTAATCGATAGCGCCATCATCTTTTAAGTCGTTTACATGCAGTTCTCCATTTAACCGCCTTTTACAAGCAAATGAATAAGAGCGATCACATTGGCGGTCATTAAAGCGCCCGTCGCTTCTGATAACAGCGCAGTCCTCTCCGTTACCATGATCATTGGGTTCTCCCTCTCCCCAAGACCATAGTCCTTTATTTTGAAATCTGCTGTCTGTAGCACTGACATCATAGTGTTCTACGGTGTTGATACCGTCATCCCAGTTGTCCAGGGAATCGTCATCGCCACTCTTCCAGTGCCTGTCCAGTCCACCCCATCCATCGAATATTACATCGAATGACTCATTATCATCCCCAATATTGCTGTCATTTTTTGTCCAAAAAAATACGAATCTCTTTTTCCCATTTACACCATCATGTTTACGGACTGTCTCCCGTGATAACTCTTGAGAGGGAAGTGAGGTTCGTTTATAGCTCGTGACTTCAACCCCATTGGGAAAGTCCTCTCTATAGTCTTGGGGTGTGTAAATGTATTCCAGGCCTATCTGATCTATAAGATGGTTTTTAAAAGTTACCTGGGCACCGGACGATACCGCATTTTCGATATGTACGATTACTGTACGGTTAGTGCCATATTGATCCTGCTTGTAAGCCCAATCCCTCAAATCTCCCAATACGGTAGAGATAGGAACGCGTTGAGGATCAAGCCAGAAATTACAGTAGAATGAGCCATGACAAAAATATTGTTCACCACTGAACTGATGCAGGTCCAGCTCAATAATTTCAGCACCAATATCAATTTGGTCTTTAACCCTGGCAGATTGTTCAGAGCCTACCCAGATAGCACCATAGGCATCAGAGTTATAACTGTTGTGTGTTGCAAGGACTTGTGTATAGCGAATTGGTGTTGAGTAAGTCAGGCGCCGTTGTAGCTCGAGTGCATATTTTGCGTGGTCATTGGTACCTTGTTCTGTCTCGTAATCGTAATAGAGGTTGAATTGAACCAACATTGAATAAGGATCGGTCTCTGCAAATAGAGGCGTACTCATCAACGTTATATAACTAAATAAAGCGATACAAATCTTCTTTAGCCCTTTCGAGAGTGACCATGAATAGTTTTTTTTCATTATTATTCCTACTGTTCGCCTGAGTTTGTTATTTTTTAAACAGATTTAATTGCGCTCTCTATTACGACTGCCGAGATAAAAGTAATCGCATGCAGCAATACTTGCGTCTCTAAACGTATGAAGTTTATTTCTACCCGTCTCCCTTGTGAGGTCGGATATCAGGAACTTCAATAATCTTCAAATGTTTCAAGTATAAACCCCTGAAGGGCAATAGAGTGCAAAAGCAATGATATCGAAAAGATATAACCTGTTAGCTACTTTAAATGTATTAACGAGAAGCACCTCACAAAGTTATAGTTTTATAATGCTTAAACCAAAAACTATTTACTATTATTTAAAGGTTAAACACTTTCTAGCTAATACCCTAATAGTCAGTCGGTGACGAAAGGGTAATCAAAAAACGAACTGCTCGTGGAAGTAGCGATAGATATCATATAAGTAAAATAGGATAATAAGGGTAGGGCTAGGGCTTTCTGGCTGATAATACCGAGAAATAGCCGAGTGCCTGGTATGATTGAGGATTTACAAATCCTGCTGTCTCAAGCATCCGATAAAGCGCTTTGGCTGAGTATAGTTGGGAGCCGTGGTTCATAAACAAATGAAAGCAGAACAAGCTTGGCGTTAAACGAGTATCATCGAAGAGCATATCGTGGATAAATACCTGCCCACCTTTTGGTAAAAGTGCGAAGGCTCTGTCGATTAAGATTTGGCATGTAGCATGCTGCCAATCGTGCAACACATTGCTAAAGCAAATGCCATCGAACCCCTCAGGCCATGGGTCTCTAAAGAAATCCCCCTTAACTATCTGGATTTGCTGGTTTTTCTTGAACTTATTTATATACATTGCTGCTATATCGCAAACCGGCGGCAGGTCGAAGAGCAGCGCATTGCGCTCAGGATAGGTATCGCAGAAGGCGAGAGCAATGGTTCCAGAGCCTCCACCGGCATCGAGTAAGGTTTGAGCGTTTTCAAAAATACCGCAGGAAGCAGCCTCAACTGCGGAGGCAAACCCCTGCGAATGCATCAGATGAGTAAAAGCTGCTGCCGAGTCATTGTCCATGTCATTTTTTTGCCACATGTCGGTTACAGAGCGACCTTTACATTCCAGCTCATATTCTCTTTGTAAGCTGGTGAGTATCTTTTTATCCAGGTGATTGATGTCATAGATTTGAAAAGGATCGAGTAAGACTTCCCCCCAATAGTAGTGACTACTTTTGGAGAGGTAGCATTTTCCCAGCTCTGTATTTTTCACTTGTTGTTTGTCGAAGCAGATATACCCCAAATGACTCAGAATCAGCAGAAAGAAGCCCATTCCTTTATTGCTGAGCTGCAATTCCTTACTGAGTGCTTCGCAGGAATCATAACCGCGTTCAATTAGCCCGGTGATATCCAACTTTGCAGAAACCATCAGGCAGGCAAAATTATAGTTTCCCATAAGACGGTCCCACATAGGACCGTCGGATGCGCTAGGGGGAGTTATGCTTTGAGTTCTACCGCTATTTCCCATCGCTCATTCTCCAAATAACCCGGGGAACTTTGTTGGTGCGTTCGATACGCTTAAGTCGCTCGGCTTTTTGTACTGTGAAGGACTGAGGGTACTGTCTGACAACAGAGGCGAGGTTGTGAATGTTGTTCAAAATATGCTCACAGATGCTGTTGGCACTTGCCGTGCCTGTGAACTGAACGACTATTGAATCGGCAGACTTTTTTGTTTGTGTGTCGCCGCTGAGAAGTAGTTGAACTTCTTCGACGCCTTCACATTCATAGGCGAGTTCTATGATCTTATTGAGGTCCAGAAGGGCGCTGCATAACCCGACATTGTCATCTGCTCTCCCCTGAATAGATAGGCCATTAGGGCGACCACAGGGACAAGTTGCTTTTTGGATTAGGTCACCTAACCGGTAACGCACTATCGGTACTGTCCACCCTGTACCTACACGGGTAAGCAGGGCGCCTTGATCGTCAGTTTCGATCAATTGGTCCGCTAAAAGGTGATATATGTTCAAATCACACTCAGGGGAATTGACAGCAATGCTATTGGTTTCTACCGATCCATAGTCGCACCACAGCCCAGCATCAGGGAAAGCCTTACGTATGACCTTCAACTTTGCTTTGGTCCAAGGTTCCCCCATCCAGATAATTGTCTTTATTGGGAGTTGGCTGCCTGAATCTAGTATACCTTCGGCAAAATCTGCCAGTCCTGTGGGTGCGCCAGCAAGTGAGTCCACATCGATGTTATGTAGAAGTTCCAGCCAATTCTCCACCTCACCAGATATAAAGGGGCCTGTAGGTGCAATGGTGCATTTGGAAGCCTCTGCCAGTGTTTGAATAAAGTAGTGTGCACCCCATAGCCGCCCAGGATTAAAGAGATTAAGAAGAACACTTTGAGAGCTGAGCGGGCGCCATTCCTTCAGCAGTCTTTGAGTTGCCTGGTGATAAGGTGTATAGGCCAGCTTTGGCTTTCCAGTTGTGCCGCCGCTAGACATGATAATGGCTCCGTGTTCCTGCGCGGCATTTTGGCTGATATGTTTCAGTTCAACGGGGCCACAAACGGGGATGTCATCGAGACAGACGGCAGAAACAGGTATATCTGGCCCACCGTAGGGTGAAAGGCTGCGGGCTTGGGCGAGAATGGCATTCCAATCCAGGTGGCCGATGTTCATAGCGTTAAGGTAGCTCCCGTTCAATCCCGTCTTCCTGGGGTGGTGAGGTATCGGATGGAACTGAGGAAATTGTAGTAACAGGGCGCCTAGGTAAAGAGTGGTCTGGCCAATTGGGAGTTATCCTCATCAGTACCGATGTATTTCAGCAGCAATAGATCACGCCAGCTTTTGCCAGGAACTCTACTTCATCTTGTGGGATACCCAAGTCACCAAGGATCTCTCGAGTGTTCTCTCCGTAAAGTGGTGCTTGCTGAAAAGGCACTGGAGGGGTGTCGGGAATAGAGAAGGGGGCGTTTATAAATTGTATTGAGTCACGGCTTGTACTGCGTGTATAAGGAATTGATACAGTCTTGTCGTTATCTTGGACATAGGGGTTGTTAAGCGCCTCGGCGATATCATAGACCGGGGCACAGGGGATTTTACCCTCCATTTGAGCGCACCATTCTTTTGTTGTTCTCTTCTGGAAGTGCTGGTCTAGAGCTTCTGTCAGTAGCTCTCTGTTTTGCATCCTGTTTTCATTGGTCAAAAAGCGGGTATCAGCTTGTAAAATATCGGAGCCTAACTCGTGACAAAGCAATTCCCAGAATTTCTGGGTTAAGCAGGCCACATAAAACCAACCATCTGCTGTCTTTACTAATTGACAAGGTGCTTGGGATGCGTGGGCTGAGCGAGGTTGCTTCCCAGGAACTATCCCCTCGTTGAGAAACCATAACCCTTGATAGCAGAGGCAATTTAGCGCAATATCGAATAAGTTAGTGTCAAAATCACCGCCTTTTCCTGTGACTTCGGTCCGCAGTAACCCTGAAACGGTACAGAGGGCTGAATAGACACTCCCCAGGAGATCCACTACTGACACGCCAACTTTGGTTGGGATAGATCCTGGTTCTCCAGTCACTGACATCCAACCAGTTTCTGCCTGCATAAGGAAATCATATCCTGGCCAGTGCTTTCTATTGTTGTCTCTGCCATACCCTGAGAGATGGGTACAAACTATTTTGGGGTTCGCCACTTTGAGGTCAGCATAGGTAACGCCTAACTCTTCGGGCAAAGAACCTCGAAAGTTGTCGATAACAGCATGTGAGTTATTCACAAGCTTCAAGAATACCTCCCTGCCAGCGGGATCCCTGATATCCAGGGCCAAGCTCTTCTTGTTGTGGAGCGTCGATTCACTTGTCTCATTGTCTTCGCGAGCTTCATCAAGATAGATAGATCCCATTTTTCTAAGTGGATTCCCACCTTGTTTGGGATCTTCAATATTGACTACTTCTGCGCCCAGAAAAGCTAGTAAAGTGCCATGAAAGGAACCTGCGCCCCAGGTTTCGAATGAAAGGATACGCTTTCCGTGGAGAGGGAGCATCATGATATACCTGATTTGCGCAAACAAAATTATTGGCCAGCCAAGTTTTGCCACTTAGTTACAAGTGGGTATTAGTTTATAGATCACTGTGTAAATCTGATGTGGGAAAAGAGAGTACGAAGTTTGCATTGGTTATTAGGATCTATTGAAGTTACGGCGGACATTGAGTGTTTAATTATTCCTCTTAGGTTTGACTGACAAATAGTATCCCGATCCGAGAAATAGTTTTTACATAGTAGTAAGTCTAAGTATGCGCCACCAACGCACAACCGGGTATTGCAAACTAGACTCTTTGAGATCCAGTTAATGGCTTTTAAGGATGTGAATATGGATCGTTTTCATATCAGTAGGGTGGAGTTATATGCGATAGCCGATAAATGTGCGCCGCCAAAATGATATTGTTTTGCGTGACAACCCTGGACGCAATTTCGTATTCATTGACCGGGGTTGCCACAAAGAATCTTGATGCTGAGGTAAATGTTATGCCAGCATAAAATAGTTGGTCAAATGACATAAAACGGCAAGGGATCGCGGAGTGTCCTGATTTTCAGCCCTCCTCCTTGTGTTGCTCGGCATCAAAGTATGAATAATATAAGAGTATCGTTTTTGATTGTTGTTTATATCTGAAATTCAGAGTATTTAAACGGCGTGTATAAATCTAACGGCTTCGTTCTTACATTGTTGGTTTATGCCCGTTCATCACTTTGCTAACACCTTTCGCTACCCTGGCAGTAAATTGAGCCCTGGAAGTTAGGAGTAACTGCTATTTTTAAATTTATAGGAGTACAAATTTACTTTGAATCCATAGCTTTTCATTGCATAAGAACACCATTTGTCGATATCAAGATGGGAGCTTTGACAAATTGTTTTTTGTTCCGCTGTAAAGGACTTTTAGTCATATCGACAAATCAATGTATTGGATTCTGTGAGGGTCTTGAGTTGTGTAAAGCGACAAGGAGGTTACTATGCGCCTGCACTCAGCTGTCATTATTGGATCACTTATTTTTTCCATGGAGGCCATAGCTGCTGACTATGGTAGTCTAGAAAACCCGTGGGGATTTCGTCCATATATTTCACTGAATGGTGGAGTTAATAGGCTGGAGGTTAAGCAGGATTATCGTACTGTGGGTGTATTTTATGACCCATATTTCTACTACGATTATTTTTACGAATATAGTTACTACAAAACCTCAAGTTCAGGAAGTGAGCCTTGGGGCAGCGTCGATATCGGGATCGACTTCAATGGCTACCCGTTTGAACTTCGCTTTAGCTATGGCAGAACAAATTTAGGGCGATCGATATCGGTAGAAAATATCGATTATATTGATGACGAAGTTACAGTTGTTGAGCGATACCAGGTCAATCAAAAACATCGTTTGGATGTATTTTCAATTACAGGAACTCTGGATTTATCTTGGTATTGCGACAGGTCCTGTATGTATTTGTTGTTGGGCTATAGTTTTGCGCAGCTGGACTGGTCATATACCATGGATGAATTTTACGCTGGTGGTAACTATTATGGGTCAAATGAATTCAGTAAAAGCTATTTCCATGTAGGTCTAGGTGCGCGATACAACTTTAATAACTCTTTCCGTATAAGTGCCGAATACATGCTGCATAATGTTGGTAAGGTGGGGGAGTATTATATAAATGACTTTGACCATATAGAATTTGATTTAAGGAACCTTAATGTGTTGCAAGTTGGTATATCCTTTATATTCTGATTTATACTTCTTGTTCATTTAAAATGAAAGTATGGGTTAAAGCCATACTTTCATGAATATGGGAGCTCAATCTCTCAAATAGTACTAATCGATAAGCTCTAAGAGCTTCCTCTTATCAACTTTCCCGACTGCGGTAACCGGCAGACGAGCTAATACTTTTAGCTGCTCAGGTAGCTTAAAGCTGGCCAGGCCCCTTTCGGTTAAAAAGTCGCGCAACGTTTGCAAGCTTGGCGCTTTATCTGCACATACGATAGTCGCTCCAACTTGCTCTCCCATCTCTTGGTCTGGCAAGGGAATGATAGCTGCTTGTTGAATGCTGGGATGGGCGAGTAGATGCTCTTCAATTTCGTCACATGCAAAAGTTTCCCCGCCCCGATTTACAACATCTTTGAGTCGTCCAGTAACTACAATATTGCCGTTATCTAGAATGCGTACACGATCCCCGCTGCGATAGAAACCATCTGGGGTAAAAGCGCGTCGGTTATGTTCTTCTGCACGGTAATAGCCTCTCAGTGTATAGGGGCCGCGAGTAAGCAGCTCTCCTTCTTCTCCGGCTTTCACTTCCTGTCCGTACTCATCAACCACTTTTAGAGTATCGAGGGAACTCATAGGTCTTCCTTGAGTATTGGTGATGGTTTCATTGTTATCTTCGCGATGGGTGTAACAAATCAACCCTTCGGCCATACCGAATACCTGCTGCAGTGCACCGGGAAAAGCATCTATCGCAGCATAGGCGTCAGTTGGACTCAGCTTTGAGCCACCAACTTGAAGTAAGTGGAGAGAGCTTAAATCAGCATCTTCCCATTCTGTCGCTGCAGTCCAGACTTGAGCCAGTGCTGGGACCAGGGCTGTGGCGGTTACGCCGTAACGCTCTATCAGCTCGAAGCAGTAGTCCGGGCTTGCATCATTGGTAAATATTACCTGCCCACCCATGGATAGCGTGCCCAGAATGCCGGGGCAACCCAATGGAAAATTATGGGCGGCGGGGAGTACTGCCAGATAGATTTCATCTTTTCCTAAATTACAAGCAGCCGTAGCGCAGGTAATGTTGTAGCGATAGTCATTGTGGGAGCGTGGAATAAGTTTCGGAAGTCCTGTAGTGCCACCGGAAACGAGGAATAGAGCTGGGGCGTTGGGGTCTACGGGAACAGGGGTGAAGCCTTGGCATTCTCTTCTGGGCAGGGAGGGGAATGTGTCATTTTCATCAGAACTGTATATGCCTCGCAAAGTCGGAGATTGCGAAGCAATTTGTTCTATCATGCTGTGACGGCTTGCATCACTTTCTGCTCCTGAAGTGATATAGATACTGGCACCCGAGACCTGTGCAAAATGGCATATTTCATTTTGGCGATGTGCTGGCAAAGCTAATACAGGAACCATTCCCGCTCGAAATAAACCGAGCAGGGCTGTGATGAAACTGACTTGATTGCTCCACTGGAGTATTGCCCGCTCCCCAACTTTGTAGCCTTGCTCCACCAGGCCTGCGGCAATGCTATCGGCCTCATTAACCAATTCGGCATAAGTTAATTGATCCGATAGGTCCCGAACTGCGCATTGATTGGGAAAGTTTTTCGCATTACGCGTGATCAGCTCCCAAATAGGTTGGTTATCCCAAATTCCTTGTTGCTGATAGAAAGCCTCTAGTTCCTTTGGGTGAGGCGTGTAACCATTAAGTAAATTATTTTCCATGCTGGTCTCCTGAAATGTTTGGGTGGAGCAGGGGAGTGTTTTTTTGAATCTTCTTCAGATTTCTAAATTAAGAATTAACAGCTAGTATTCACGGCTTCAAATTTCTTATTGAGATAAATCTATGTCCGGCGCTTGGCTACAAATCCCTCGCCCTCAACCTAAAGCGGCTATCCGACTTTTGTGTTTGCCTCATGCTGGTGGTACAGCATCACTTTATCGACCCTGGGTGAAATTATTGCCAGATTCCATAGAATTGGTTCTCGTATGTTTACCGGGTAGGGAGCAACGCTGTAATGAAGCTATGCCCGCAGATATGCAAACTTTAATCACTTTGTTAAGTAGGGCTATCAAACCTGTCATCGATAAACCCTGGGCAGTATTTGGGCACAGTATGGGAGCTACAGTTGCTCATGAATTGGCTCTCTCCTTGTATCGCGAAAAATTGTGCGGTCCTGAACACATATTTGTCTCTGCGCGCGAAGCGCCACAATTTCAAAAGAGTGGAAACGTACACCAGTTGAGTGATGAATCTCTGTGCCAACAACTCATTGAGCTTGGTGGCACCTCTCCTGAATTATTGGAAATTCCTGAGTTAAGGGCTCTACTACTTCCTGCTATACGCCAGGATTATCGATTGATCGAAACCAGCAAGATATCCTCGGACCATCTTCTAGATTGCCCCATCACCGCGATGCTAGGACGGGATGATCCTGAGTTGAGCACCGATGAAGCTCGGGGTTGGCAGCAGTGGACCAATGGTGAGTTCCAATTGAAAGAATACGCAGGTAACCATTTTTATCTGTCAGATTGTCCTGATCTGGTGGTTGGCCATATTGTTCAGAAGCTCCGTTTGGCCTAACTGCATGTAAAGTTAAGTTGGCCGTATAAAATCTTTCTGTTTCTTGTAACGCTATCGAAATTAATTGTCGGGAGAATAGGGCTGTTGAGCGGCCCTATATTCTCCATCGTTCAATAGATAGCGGATCTCTGCCTCGATTAATCCGGGATCATTATTTTTGATGATGTTCGAATTATTTCTCTTTAGTAACAAGTAGCACACACTCTCTCCACCCTGACGCCCAAATCCAAAACAAACATCCCGTTGATTTCGAAAATGATATGTTATAACGTTTCATTATCGATGGGAAGATGAACAGCTTAGGTGATGGAGTTTCTATGCAAGCAACGAAGCTACCAATGGAGTGTGAAAATCTGAATGAGATCCGCCAAGGTATCGATTCCATTGATCGTGAGATCATCAGGCTGTTGCAGCGGCGTATGGGGTATGTTTTGTCAGCAGCCCAGTTCAAGCCGGATGAAACGAGTATTCCTGCTCCAGACCGGGTTGCGGAGATGTTGATTGACCGCCGTCGTTGGGCTGAGAAAGAACAACTTTCCGCAGATTATATAGAGCAGCTTTTTACCGGGATTATTCGCTGGTTTATCACTCAGCAAAAGCTGCATTGGCGCGCTGAGCGCGGCTTGCCAGTTGAGGAAGATGTATGAAGGGCCGCTCTAAATATGCTGGCCTGGAAGCCTGTTTGCAGGAAGCCAAGTCCAGGGTAAGCCAGGGACAGCCAGAGGTTCTGGCATCGTTTTCATCTCCATGTCATAGACGCAACCCAATAGGGTTGTTTGCCTCCGGCTATCAGCATGAAAGGTTCGCGTCTCTGTGGGGTGTGCCCTCTAGAGATGAATATGCTGTGACCTTTGGCTCTGCCTGTGAATTTAGTTGTGCCCCAGGGGAATCTTGGTCTGAAATCCAAGCCAATTGGCAAAAATTGATGTCCTCCGCTGTGGTAAGCGGGGGGCATCGGCCGGTTTTGTGTGGTGGGTTTGCTTTTGATAGCCAAAAAGATTCCTCATCCTTGTGGCAAGACTTTCCCGCAGGGGCGCTTACGTTGCCCGAGTTGGCCCTTTACTGTGAAGGGGATCGCAGTTATCTGGTAATGAATTTTATCGTTACCGATCAAACAAAATGCAATCAGACTGCGGAGCGGCTGAAGGCGCGGTGGCAGCATATTTTGTCTCGTAGCTCTGACCTTTCTGCGAATGACAATTTGTTTTCGATGGAGTCTGATTTTAGCCAAAATTATGCAGGCCAAATGGCTTGGCAGCAGCGTGTAGTAGGCGCGGTCGAATCAATCAAGCGCAACGAATTTCAAAAAGTAGTTCTCGCTCGTTCTGAATCACTGAGCGCGGATTGCTGCCCGGGAAGTATTCTCGGATATTTACAAGAATCTTACCCCGATGCCTATTTATTTGCCTTTTCCCGCGGAAAAAGTTGCTTTCTTGGGGCTTCGCCTGAGCGCTTAGCGGCTGGTAAAGACGGGCGTATTAGCACAGTGGCTTTGGCCGGTAGCGCACCTCGGGGAAAAGATCCGGCAATTGATTATAAATTGGGGATATCTCTGCTTGACAGCGATAAGGACCGATTTGAACACGACCTGGTTGTCCAACATCTCCTTTCTATTTTGCGCAAATACTGCCACAGCGTAGCGGAACCAGAACCGCCCCAACTCTGTAAATTAAAACAAATTCAGCATTTGCTGACGCCTCTAGAGGGCTTGGTGAAAGATGGCGTAAATCTGTTGGATATCTTATCGGATTTACACCCCAGTGCTGCGGTGGGAGGCCTGCCGAGGAAAAAAGCACTGAAGTATATCCGTGAAAATGAAGGCCTGGATCGCGGTTGGTATGCCGGACCTGTTGGTTGGCTCAATGCCGAGGGGGAAGGGGAGTTTGCTGTTGCACTGCGTTCTGCACTTATTACTCCGGGCACGGTAACACTATTTGCCGGTTGCGGCCTGGTTGAGGCTTCCCTTCCTACCCACGAGTATCGTGAAAGTTGCATCAAAATGCGTGTTATCCGAGACGCAATAAGGAGCGTATCTCTTGTCGCCGAAGCCGCAGAATAAATTAGAGCCAATCAGCCCGGCCAGCTTGTTAAAGGATTTAGTTTGTCAGGCTATTGATGCCGATATTAATGGTATTCATCCGCAGGCTGACTTAATTGCACTGGGGCTCAACTCAGTACAAATCATGAAGATAGCTGGTCAATTAAGGCAGAAAAAGATCAAAGTAAAATTTGCTGATCTTATTGCAGTGCCTCAATTGGAAGCCTGGCTTTCTCTACCTCAGTTGGCTACTGGAACTGAAGAAAGTACCAGTGAACATTTATCTGTGCCGGGAGCCTTTGATGAAGGCACTCCCTTTGATTTGGCACCGATGCAACATGCCTATTGGATTGGACGAGACCCGAATCAATATTTAGGGGGCGTTGCCGCACATTTTTATCATGAGTTTGATGGTCAGGATGTAGTACCTGATCGATTGGAACAGGCTGTGCGCTCCCTATTCGAGCGGCATGGGATGCTGCGTGTTCAAATCCTCGATGATGGTCGACAGCAGATTCCCGCAGAAGTGAGCTGGCCCGGTTTAAAGGTTCATGATTTCAGGCATCAGGCTGCCGCAGAAGCGAAGCAGAGTCTTATCGCTGTTAGGGAGCAACTCTCCCATCGGCAGCTGGATATATCGCAGGGCGAGGTTTTTGATGTACAGCTCTCAATGTTACCTGCTGAATTAAAAGCTGGCGGCACACGCCTACATATTAATCTGGATATGGTAGCTGCAGATGCCTTTAGTCTGCGCGTGTTACTGAATGACTTGGCCAAGCTCTACCTGGAACCAGAACAGTCTCTGGTTCCGCTTAATTACAGTTATCCGCGCTACCAGGCTGACCGCAGCGCTCTTCACTCAAAGGAAGAGCGCCGAGCTGAGAAGCAGCAGGCCAAAGAACACTGGCAGGATCGCCTGGCAGATTTGACTGGTGCTCCTCAATTACCCACTGCAATAGGTATTGAGTCTAAAGACACTCGTCGCGTTGTTCGTCGCCACTATAGTCTGTCTGCTGATCGGAAAAACCAGCTAGCGGAATTTGCGAGTCGTCACGGTATTACTTTATCCATGACCTTGGCAGCGGCGCTTGCGGAAGTGCTTACGGCCTATAGCGAAGAGTCAGATTTCCTGCTGAATCTCCCCCTGTTCGACCGGGAATCCCTGCACCGGGATGTCAACTCTCTGGTAGGAGACTTTACTTCTTCGATCTTGCTTGCCTGGCAGGGCAGCCAGAGTGGAACCTTTGTTGAGCGTGCACAGCGTTTACAACACAACTTCCGTCAGGATGTAGCGCACGGGAGTTATTCCGGCGTAGAGGTGCTGCGTGACCTCAGCAGGCAACAGGGACAAACGGTGTTTGCGCCGGTTGTTTTTACCAGTGCGCTTGGGTTGGGAGAATTATTTGGCGAGTCAGTTCGGAGTGCCTTTGGAGATGTCAATTGGATTATCTCCCAAGGGCCACAAGTGTGGCTGGACGTACAGGTTATGGAACTCAAAGGTGGCCTGTCCGTAAACTGGGATGCGCGGGAAGCTGCTTTTGCTCCCGGCGTCCTGGATGGCATGTTTGCCGCCTTTACGCAGTTACTGGAATGCCTGATCGGCAGCCCGGAATTCTGGGCCCAGCCGATACCATCGCTGCTGCCAGCGGAACAAAAGCAGCAGCGCCAGCAGGTAAATTCCACAGCCAAGCCATACCAGCCTCACCAATTACACGAACATTTTTTTAGCAATGCCAAAAACTGCCCAGAAGCAGTGGCTCTCTATTGGAGCGGTGATCAAATCCGTTACGGGGAGTTGGCCCACAGTGCTTTGGCGATGGCCGCGTATTTACAGCTTCAAGGCGTTGAGCCCGGTGATTTGGTCGGTATTTTATTACCCAAGGGACCGGAGCAGATTATTGCAGCCTTGGGCGTATTAGCGGCAGGAGCGGCATATCTGCCGCTGGGTATAGACCAGCCACCGCTACGTAGAGAGCGCGTGATAAAGCTTGCTGGAGCCAAGCTGGTTATAGATAACTTGTCTGTGCTCTCCGGTGTCGCGCCTTTATCCAAGCCTGTCGTGGGAGAGGCCAAAGGTCTCGCCTATACCATTTTCACCTCCGGCTCTACCGGTGAACCCAAGGGCGTAGAAATTAGTCACGGGAGTGCCTGGAACACAATAGCGGACATTAACACGCGCTTTTCGGTTAACGAAAATGATCGAGTGCTCGCCGTATCAGCATTGGATTTCGACCTTTCCGTTTACGATATTTTTGGGCTCTTGTCCGCCGGCGGTGCATTGGTATTGGTTGAAGAGGAATCCCGGCGGGATGCTGAGCGCTGGCATCAGCTGGTGTGCCAGCATGGCGTTACTGTGTGGAATACGGTGCCGGCGCTTTTGGATATGCTGCTGACCACGGGTGGTAATACCCCAGCTGGGGAGCTGCGCCTGGTATTAAATTCTGGCGACTGGATCAGCCTTGACCTGCCGGAACGATTAAAGCGCGTAAACCCAGGTTGCCGCTTTATCGCTTTGGGCGGGGCCACCGAAGCTTCTATTTGGTCGAACAATTTTGAAGTCAAAGAAGTTGATTCCTCTTGGCGATCTATTCCCTATGGTTACCCTTTGGCCAACCAGCAATTCAGAGTGGTGGATGCCCAGGGGCGTGATTGCCCTGACTGGGTGACAGGGGAGTTATGGATCGGTGGTGCTGGCGTTGCTTTGGGGTATCGCGGTGCTCCCGATATCACCGCAGCCCGTTTTGTGACAGACGAAGGCGAGCGCTGGTACCGCACCGGAGACTTGGGCCGCTATTGGCCGAACGGGTGCCTGGAGTTTTTGGGCCGCGCCGATAATCAGGTCAAGGTGCGCGGACACCGCATTGAACTCGGCGAGATTGAAGCGGCACTGACTGCGCACAAAGGGATTGCGCAAGCGGTCGCACTGCTGACTCAGCGAGGTGTGGTTGCGGTTGTCGTTCTGGAATCCAAATTATCGCAAGGGAATATAAATCCAGAAAAGTGCTTTGTTGATTTGCAGCAGTTGCAGGAACCTTTGAACGATTTGCGGGAGTTCCTGAGTCAACGATTGACCAGCGCCATGTTGCCCAGTGAGCTTTGGTGTCTCACTGAAATACCGCTTACCGCCAATGGCAAAGTTGATCGCGGCGGTTTACAGCAGTTTGCCGATGAATCCCTGTCGCAGTACCAGACAAAGCAGAACCCACCGCAAGGTAAATTAGAGCAGCAGGTGGCTGCCGCCTGGTGCAAATTCCTCGATGTTAATGATATAGCCCGGGACGATAACTTCTTCGCACTTGGAGGTGACTCCCTGTTAGCAACCCGTGTTGTGCGAGATCTGCGCGAGTCTGGCTTTGAAGGTGTCACACTGTCGGAATTATTTAGCCAGCCCAGCTTGGCCGACTTTGCTGCGACATTAGTTCAAGATCCAACTGAGAACCCACAGCGAAATAAAGACACTACCGAAATTACTGTTACACCCTGGCAATCGGATAAGGCCAATCGGTACGCCGCTTTTGAACCTACCGATGTCCAGCGGGCCTATTGGCTGGGAAGGGACCCGGAATTTGTTTTGGGTGGTATCGGTTGTCATTTTTATCGCGAATACGACGTTGTTGATCTCGATCTGGAGCGTTTGGAGTCTGCACTAAATGCGATGATTGCCCGCCATGAAATGCTGCGGGCTGTATTCGACAGTGAAGGTCGTCAGCGCATCCTTGCCGATGTGCCGAGATTTTCCATTGATGTTACAGAGGTAGACCGCGATCCAGCTTCTGCTTTTGCTCAACTGCGACAGGAGTGCGCTGAGCAGGTGTTTGAGCCCAGCCGGTGGCCACTGTTTGATGTCCGTGCTGTGCGCTGTGGGCGCAATACCCGATTGGCTATCGGTTTGGATAATTTGATTCTCGATGCCTTCAGTATTCTGCTGTTTTATCGTGAGTTAAATATTCTTTATCAAAGCCCTGAAACCCATCTACCTTCTATCGAACTCTCTTTCCGCGACTATGTGCGCAATGTATTGCCGCAAACTACCGCAGTATTTGATAGTGATCTTGCCGAAGGTCCCCTGGCTGCCGCAAAAACATTTTGGCAACACAAATTATCGGAGCTGCCTCCCGCGCCTCAGCTGCCCATAGTGCGGGAGCCGGCATCCATTGAGCGCCCGCACTTTGTGCGCCATCAACAGCATATTGATAAGCGGACCTGGCAAAACCTGGTTGCGCGCGCGGCTGAGCAGGGAATCACTCCATCAAGTCTGCTTCTAACAGCTTTTGCCGAGGTGCTTAGTCGTTGGAGCAGTCGCCCTGACCTGAGTTTGAACCTTACCCTGTTTGATCGCCGTGAAGTTCATCCAGATATCTATCGGGTAATGGGGGATTTCACCTCCCTGACCCTGGTGGGTTACCGACCTGAGGCCGGTGACAGCTGGTTGGTGCGAGCGAAAAAAATACAAGGGGAAGTTGGCGCGGCCCTGGAACATCGCGATATTTCCAGTGTTAGCCTGATGCGGGAATTAGCCCGCCGACAGAGCGACGCGGAAGCCACAATGCCCGTGGTCTTCACCAGTGCACTGGGTATTCCCGGTGGCACAGCGGCACCGGAGGATGGGCCTCTGCGGGAACCCATCTGGGCCCTGACACAAACGCCGCAAGTCTGGTTGGATCACCAGGTGGTCGAAGTCGAGGGAGGCGTTTTCTTAAATTGGGATGTGGTCGAAGCGCTTTTCCCTGAGGGGATGTGCGCGGAAATGTTCCAGGCCTATATCGGCTTGCTCCAATGGACGGGTGACGCTGAATGGGATTCCACACCGCCTGATTTATTACCCAAGTCTCAACGGGAATTGAGAACCCAGCTTGAAAAGCGTACCGCAATTGACCCAACAGATAATTTGTCGCAGCGATTTTTCCAGCAAGCAAAAGCGAATCCCGACAATATCGCCTTATATTGGGGTGACGATAATTCCCTGAGTTATGGCGTCCTGGCAGAGCGTGCTTTGCGTATCGCTGCCTGGTTATTGGAAAGTCAGGTTTCATCTGCCGAGGTGGTGGCCGTTAACCTGCCGAAAGGACCCGACCAGATTGCCGCTGTTTTGGGGGTACTCGCAGCGGGAGCTGCTTATTTGCCTGTTGGTATCGATCAACCGAAGGCCAGGCGCGAGTCAATGTTGCGCCGTGCCGATGTAAAAGTGGTACTCGACCAAAGTGCAATTCATCAGGCCGAACAGTTCACTCCTATTGGTGAACCGATTTCTGAGCCTATTGCAACAGAACCTGAGCAACTGGCTTATATCATTTTCACTTCCGGCTCCACGGGCGAACCCAAGGGCGTCGAAGTCAGTCACAGTGCCGCCTGGAATACCATTGCGGATATCAACGAACGTTTCTCTGTTGATGAAAATGATCGTGTACTGGCCATTTCAGCCCTGGATTTTGACCTCTCTGTTTTCGATATTTTCGGACTGCTATCTGTCGGTGGTGCGCTGGTATTGATTGATGAAGAGGACCGGCGGGATGCCGAGTGCTGGCATCAACGGGTATGTCACTACGGCATCACCATCTGGAATACGGTACCGGCGCTACTGGATATGTTACTCACTGTCGGTGCAGGTACACCGCCTGGCAAATTGCGTTTGGTATTAAATTCCGGCGATTGGATTGGCCTGGATTTACCCCAGCGCTTAAAACAAGTACAGCCCGAATGCCGTTTTATCGCACTGGGTGGCGCCACGGAAGCTTCTATTTGGTCCAACAGTTTTGAAGTTATAGACGTTGCCCCAAGCTGGCACTCGATCCCGTACGGATACCCCCTGGCTAACCAGAAATTCAGGGTGGTGGATGCCCAGGGGCGCGACTGCCCTGACTGGACAACGGGTGAGCTGTGGATCGGTGGTGATGGTGTCGCCATGGGCTATCGCGCGGCTCCCGAGTTGACCGAAGCGCGCTTTGTTACGGTCGATGGTGAGCGCTGGTATCGCACAGGGGATCTTGGACGCTACTGGCCGAATGGATGCTTGGAATTTTTGGGGCGCGCCGATAGCCAGGTGAAGGTCCGTGGCCATCGCATAGAGCTGGGTGAAATCGAAACCGTATTTAATCGTCAGATGTTTGTGCAGCGCGCGCTGGTGCTAACCACAGAAGAACAACAGCTGGTCGCTGCCGTTGTGCTCGCACCCGAATGCCCACCAACTTTTAGTACTGATGACTTGCGCGAGTACCTTCGCCACCATCTTCCGTCTTATATGGTCCCGGATTTCATTGTGACCTTGCCGGAAATGCCCTTGAGTGCAAACGGCAAATTGGATCGGGCTTCAGTATTAAAGCTCGTGCATGCGGTGGAAAAACCGCAACAGGAAAAAGCGGCTGAGCTGGCAACAGATAACGAGCGCCTGGTCGCACTGATCTGGCAGGAACTTCTTAACCTGCCAGCGATAAACCGCGATCAAAATTTCTTTGAATTGGGTGGCGATAGTTTATTGGCCACCCGGTTTATCGACCGCTTAAAACAGCAACACCGCTTGCTGCTTCCCCTCAGACGTTTATTCGCCTCTCCGAGACTGGCAGATGTTGCCGGTGCCCTAAGTGCAATGAAACCGCTAGTGGATGTTGATCCCGGTACGGTGGAAGAGGGTGTGATATGAGCTTGTTGGCAATTTTATTTTTCAGCGATTGGACGGAGTTTTAACCCCATGACGGCTATGGAACTGATCGACGAATTACAAGGGCTTGGGGTGGAACTCTGGACCGAGTCTGAACAACTGCGCTTTCGCGCGGCCAAAGGCCTGCTGTCGGAGCAGCACAAGCAGAGGCTGCGGGAACACAAGTTACAAATTATCGAAATACTGAGCGCTGCTCAAACAGCCGCTGGCAACGACCAGGATCTGGGAGTGGTGGTTGAGGCCGATAGGGAAAATCGGCATGAACCATTCCCTTTAAGCGATGTGCAGACCGCCTACCTGTTGGGTCGACAAAATGCATTTGGCTACGGCGGCGTTGCTTGTCACGGTTACCTGGAGCTGGAGTACCCGGGATTAAATCCAAAAGGTTTACAGGAAGCCTGGAACCAACTCATTGAACGTCACCCGATGTTGCGGGCGGTTATCGAGCAGGAGGGATACCAGCGGGTTCTCCCCCAAGTGCCGCACTACGAAATGAAAAGCCAAGACCTTACCGGTTTGGACGAGGACGCCCTGGAGCTTGCCTTGGAATCGGTGAGAGATGAACTGGGCCACCGCAACTACCCCATTGGTGAGTGGCCCATGTTCGAGCTGCGCCATAGCCGCACAGATAAGGGCCATATAGTGCATTTCTCTATGGATGCACTGATCGCAGACTGGGCCAGTGCAGGCATTTTATTTAATGAGCTCGATCTCCTGCTGTCTCACCCCGGTGCAGCCCTGCCGCCAATGGAAATTGATTTTCGTGATTACCTACTGGCCGAACGAAGTTTATTGGATAGCCAGGGTTACCAAAATGATCGTCGCTATTGGTTGGATCGCCTTGAGCAATTGCCGCCTGCACCTGAGTTACCGGTTTTGCCGCCAGCCTCAGAAGTCGAATCTGTGCGCTTTAATCGCCATCACTACCGCCTGGATATTACCCATTGGCAGAAACTGAAGCAGCGAGCTGGTGCTGCTGGACTGACCGCATCAGTTGCCGTACTGGCTGCCTACGCCGCGGTATTGCAGCGTTGGAGTCGTCAGCCACGCTTCAGCCTGAGTCTTACATTATTGAATCGATTGCCCTTACACCCTCAGGTTAACCAGCTGATTGGTGATTTTACTTCGGTCAGTGTGTTGGCGATTGGTGATTCCAATGGAAAAACCTTTCGCGATTGGGCGGCAGGCATTGGCGAACAGTTGTTCAGTGATATTGATCACCGCTTGTTCTCCGGTGTGGAAGTACTGCGGGAAATGTCACGTGCGCGAGGACCCGAGGCCGCATTGATGCCGGTGGTATTTACCAGTGCTATTGGTCTGGGAGATACCGAAAAACCCGCTAGCGGTAGAAAGTCCGGCAGGGGAATTACCCAGACACCGCAAGTCACCCTGGATTGCCAGGTAAGGGACGATGCCGATGGTCTGGAAATTAACTGGGACGTGCGCCAGGGTGTTTTTCCATCGGGCCTGGTGGAGGATATGTTCGCGGTCTTTACCGGCTTATTGAATGAGCTTGCCGCTGGCGGCGACGGGCAATGGCTTAGTAAATCTCCAGTTTCTTTACCCGAGTGGCAGCAACAGGAGAGGCATCAGGTCAATCAAACCGATGGACCAGTTCCTTCAGAGTTATTGCACCAGGGCGTATTTGCCCAGGCAGCGGCAACGCCGGAAGCTACTGCCATTATTGATAGCAATGGCAGTGTGAGTTATGGGGATCTAGCGAAAAAAGCGGCGGGTATCGCCAAATCGCTGAGAAAAGAAGGTTTCCAGCTGGGTGGTCGCGTAGCCATTGCAATGCCCAAAGGGCGAGAGCAGATAGCGGCGACCCTCGGTGTGCTCCTGGCTGGTGGTATCTATTTGCCACTGGACGCGGCACAACCGGAAATACGCCTCAATAAATTGTTGCTCAGTGCAGAGGCGGAATATGTCCTGACACTCAGTGACCTCGCCAACCAAATTAAGTGGCCGTCAGAAGTGCAGGTGATCAGTGTCGATAGCCTAGCTCCTGAAACTGAAATTCCGGTGGCCAGCAACGGCGACCCGGAGCAGCTCGCTTACGTTATCTATACGTCCGGTTCTACCGGCGATCCCAAAGGGGTGATGATTAATCATCGGGCCGCTTTGAATACGGTGCTGGATATTAATCGCCGTTTCGAGGTGGGCTCGAGCGATCGTATCTTGGGTTTGGCTCAACTCAGTTTTGATTTGTCGGTCTACGATATTTTCGGCCCCTTGGCAGTGGGTGCGACTTTGGTATTGACCGATCCGGCCCGTGGCGCAGACCCTTCGCACTGGGCGGAGGTCATGGATGAGCACCGGGTGACATTGTGGAACTCTGTTCCTGCGCAGTTACAAATGCTGGCTACCTATTTGGATACAGAACCTCGTCCATTGTCTGATTGGCGATTGGCAATGCTGTCGGGAGACTGGATTCCGGTTACTTTACCGGAACATATCCGGCGCCATGTGCCAGCACTCGACCTGATCGGTATGGGTGGGGCTACAGAAGCTGCGATTTGGTCCAATTATCACCGTATTGATCGGGTCGACTCTGCTTGGACCAGTATTCCCTATGGCGTGCCGCTGACGAACCAGGGCTTCAGGGTATTGGATAGCCAATTGCGCGATGCCCCTGTGTGGGTAGCGGGTGAGCTGATGATTACTGGCCTCGGATTGGCCGATGGTTACCTCGGTGATGCGGCCCTCTCTGAACAGAAATTCTTCTATCACCCGACGGATGGCCAGCGCCTTTACCGCACTGGTGACTTGGGCCGCTATTTACCCGGTGGTGAACTCGAATTCCTGGGCCGTGAAGACGGACAGGTAAAAATTCGCGGACACCGTATTGAGCTGGGAGAAGTGGAGTCTGCATTGCTGGCCCACCCCGCAGTGTCAACAGCGGCGACGGTGATTGAAAAGAAAGAGGGAGACTCGCGAGCGGATTTAAATCTGTTGGGTTTTGTGGAAAGCCGTCGCTTAGATGATGCAGAACCGGCGACTATTGATCCCGAGCTGGTGAATTCAGTGCGTCAGTTTGCGCACTATCAGGCTGGTGAGCCAGAAGCTGTCAGTGTCGGCGATTATGTGCAGGCACTTGAAAATGCATCCCTGTTATCGATACTTCACGGTCTGGTGGAATTAGGGGCGTTTACAAATTGTGGGCAGGGATATAGTTCAGAAGAAGTTCTCTCCTTAGCCAAAGTACATGAAAAGCATCACTGGTTAGTGCGTCGTTGGTTGGACCTTCTCGTTAACGCAAAGCTGCTCAGCTTATCCACTGCCAGCTCCAGTACTGAGGAAAAATACACGCGAACCCAAGAAGTTGATGCTTCCGCAGTTGATGCTGTGTGGAAGCGAGTTGAGCAGGGGATTGAAAGCGGCTTTTGTAATCGGGAATTCCTGCAATATCACCGGGATCATATCGAGTTATTACCGCAGTTATTAGCGAATCAACAAAACCCATTTGAGTTGTTGTTCCCCCAAGGCGACCAGCAGGTGGCTTTGGCTCTCTATCGAGATGATCTTATCGCCCGCTATAACAATGCCGCCGCTGCCGCATTAATTAACCGTATTGCCGCCCAGAGCGATAGAGGGTTAAGGGTTCTTGAGCTGGGTGCGGGCACAGGGGCTACCAGTGCTTCTGTTATTCCTATGTTGGATGGATATGACGTCGATTATCTATTCACTGACATGACCGCATTTTTCCTGACTGAGGCTCGCCGCCAATTTAAAGAGTGGCCTTGGGTGCGCTTTGGATTAATGGATCTCAATACCGACTATCGCGCCCAGGGTTTGGCTCCTAATAGCGCAGATGTCATTTTATGTGCAGGTATGCTCAACAGCACCCGAGATCCAGAGGCGGCTATTGCCAATGTTGTGGAGTTACTGGCACCCGGAGGCTGGTTAATCCTGACTGAGCCAACGGTGGATCACGCCCATATCTTACTTACCCAGGGCTTTATGATGGACCCGGCGGGTGATGATCGCGCTTGTGGTGCGACCAAGTTCCTTTCTATCGGGAAATGGCAGTCGCTGTTGAAAGCCAATGGAGCCGGACAGATTCTTTCCCTGCCTGAAGATGACCATCCTTTGTCTGCCTTCGGCATGAATCTACTGGCCGCGCAGATGAAAACTGACAGACAGGATTTGAGTGCCAGGACACTGCGGGACTTTTTAGCGAATCGGTTGCCCGCACATATGGTGCCCGCACATTTGCAAGTTCTCGATCAGCTACCGCTCACCGCTAATGGCAAGATCGATCGCAAAAAGCTGGCTGGTTGGCGTCCAGCAACGGGGGATACGCAAGAGGCTGCGAACTCAGAGCAAATGGACCCACTGGAAACTGCCCTGTGCAAACTCTGGGCGAATGCGTTGGGTCTCGATAATGTCGGCCGCCAGGATAGCTTTTTCGATCTCGGTGGTGATTCGCTGATTATGGCGCGGGTTGCAGGGCGATTGCTGGAAGAAATTCCGGAAGCGAAACCTTTCACTTACGACGCCTTGTTGCGCCACATGCTCAACGGACCAACGGTTGCTGCATTGGCCAGAGCCCTGAGAGTTGAGCCGGATGCTGTTGCCGAGGGGCAGGAAGATACTGAGAGCGACACTTTGGTTGCCACTACCCGCGAGGGCAGCAATTCCTTGATGGTTCCTTTCAGTCATATAGGCGAGGGTAAAGGGGCATCTAAAGAAGGGGCGCCGGTACGGATTATGTTCCATGCGGCCCTGGGTACCCTGGATTATTTCCAGCACTTGGGCAAAGCGCTTGCGGCTCAAGATCTGGGTCCAGTATTTGGGATTGCGGTAGCGAATACGGAAGAGTATTTGTCGATCGATGCAAAAGAATTAATCGAACGCACCGCCGACGATTACGCCCAGCGAATAATTGCCGAGGGCTACCAGCGCTGCCAGTTAATTGGTTACTGCCTGGGTGGTCTGCTGGCGACGGAAGTTTCGCGGAGATTGCTGGAGCGCGGTGTCGATGTGATTGACCTGAGCCTGATCGACAGTATCCCAATGTTTGTCGATACCGATGAAGAGCTGGCTTTCGAAGCGATTTTTGCCCCCAACCTAAATCTCGACCCAGTAAAAGCGGTATTTGGTGAGCATATCGAGAGCGAAGATATTTCCCGCGCGATCGAGACCTTAATGCAGAAACACAACGGTCGTGTTCCTGCGGGTGCGATGGCAGAACTCAATGGTGATGCGGGGCTGGAAGCGGTAGCCGAAGCCGTGCGACAACGCTCTGAACTCACTCAGGAACAGCGCCTGGCCAGTTATACCGAAATGGCCTCTGCCCAAGCGGGTGTGCCGGTCGAAGCCGCGATGATACCGGGGCTTTTCCGGGTGTGCCGACACAGTATGCGCGCCGCCTGTTTTGACCTTCCTCCCTATATTGGCGATATGACGTATTTGCGCTGCCAGGAAGAGCAATCCTTCGGTGTCACCGCCGGCGTAGGGCATATGGCTGCGCCTTATTGGCAGGAAGTTTGTCTGGGTGATTTTGAGTTAATCGATGTGCCGGGCAATCACTTTAGCGTTATGGAACCGCCGCAGGTTGCCACTGTAGTTGAGCACTTGGCAAAACCACTACAGTGCGGTAAAGCGGACAAATAGATGGCTGAGCAAATTTTGCCAAAGTCCGACCTGCGGGAACTGATGCGCCCATTTCGTGGCCTCGTGTGGCTGGGGGTGGCGCTCGGTGCCTGTGGTGCGCTCACTTCACTGATTCCTTTTATCGGTATCGTTGAGCTGGCTCGCCTGCTCCTTGCGCCGGATATCAGTGATATTGCCGAGGCGATTATTCCTGTTGTGTTGGCGATAGTTGCCGGGCTGGCGATGGGCTGGATTTGCACCGTAATCGGTTTGTGGTTAACCCATATTGCGGATCAGCGTATGCAGGCGGAACTGCGGCGGGCCCTGGTGCGGAAATTGGGACAGGTGCCCCTGGGTTGGTACAGCGAGCACACTTCCGGGGCGGTGCGCAAAGCGGTACAAGACGACCTTGATGATCTTCACCATATGATTGCGCACCATCAGGTGGAGTTGGCCGCTGCGTTTGTACTGCCACTGGCGGGCCTGGGTTACTTAACCTGGCTCGACTGGCGCTTGGCCCTGTTAGCGGTAGTTACCCTGCCAATTTACCTCGTGTCCTACGCCTGGATGATGCGTGGTTTCGGGGAAAAAATGCAGCAGCTGGATAAGGACTTTGGCCGGGTCAGTGCTGCGATTGTTGAATTTGTCCACGGCATTGCGGTGGTCAAGGTTTTCTCGCAAACCGGTCGCGCCCACAGAAATTACCAACAGGCCGTGGAAGATTTTAGTCGCCGTTATACAAGCTGGGTTACACCGCTTGTCCGTTTGGAGGCCGTAACCTCCCTGGCCTTGTCGGTGCCAGTCATTATGTTGGTGAGTCTGGCCGGAGGCGCTTGGCTGGTGGTGAATACAGGCATTCAGCCGATTGATGTTCTCGCAACAACGCTGATCGCTGTGATGATTCCCCAGACGATTCTCACCTTGAGTCAGGGGCTGACCGCCCAGCAAAAAGCCAAAGCTGCCGCAGGCAGGATCGATCAATTGTTGGAGGTTGAGCCTCTGGCTGTTACCTCTGAACCCAAAGAGCCCAAAGATGCAGGGCTGCTCTTTAAGCAGGTCAGCTTTGTCTATACCCAGGATCGGCCGGTATTAAGCGATATTACTTTGCGCTGTCACCCCGGCTCGATCACAGCTTTGGTGGGGAGCTCCGGTGCCGGGAAATCCACCTTGGCCAAACTAGTTCCCCGTTTTTATGACGTGGCCCAAGGTGCTGTGCTTCTGGGAGACGTCGATGTCCGTGATATAGATCCGGACAATTTATATCGACATGTTGGCTTTGTACTTCAAGAGACTCAGCTATTGGCTGGCACTGTGGCAGATAACCTGCGCCTTGGGCGCCCGGATGCCAGTGACCAGGAGTTGGTAGATGCAGCGCGCAGTGCCTGCATCCATGAAAAAATTTTAAGTTTCCCCCAAGGTTACCAGGCGGTTATTGGCAAGGATGCCTTTTTTTCTGGTGGAGAAGCGCAGCGTTTAAGTATCGCGCGGACGCTTTTAGCAGATGCCCCTGTGTTGATTTTGGATGAGGCCACAGCTCACGCCGATCCGGAATCCGAAGCCCAAATTCAGCAGGCATTGTCCTGCCTGGTGCGCAATCGCACGGTACTGGTGATTGCCCATAAGCTGCACACCATCACCGAAGTCGATCAGATTGCGGTCCTGGACGGCGGCCGCTTGGTTGAATGCGGAAGTCACCGACAACTGTTGGCTGAGAGCAAGCACTACGCGGAACTATGGCGTTTGTACAACAGTGCCGAACAGAGTGAAAAAGCAATGAGTGGTGAGGCTCAGGTTATTAGCGGGGTCTCATCATGATTCGCAGTTTGCTCGCCATTCTCGGACCCGCGCATCGCCGTGAAGTTGGCATTTACGCGGTATGGCTTCTCGCCTATGGGGTTTTGCAGGGAATCGCGGTGACACTTCTGGTGCCCCTGCTCAGCTCACTGTTGGCCTCTGAGATGGAGGCGGTTGGGTACTGGTTGCTTTCCCTGTTATCGGTAGTTGTGATTGCTTGTATTGCTCGTTACCAGCAAACCGTAAAAGGGGCTGCACTGGCCATCCTGGTATTGAAAACCCTGCACAATCGTTTGGGTGAACACCTCTCTCAACTTCCCCTCGGTTGGTTCAGTGCAGAAAAAGTCGGTCGTTTGTCCCGCAGTGCAACCGGGGGCACCTTGATGGTGACTAACGTTTTTGCCCACCTGTTGCCCCCCACTGTCAGCGGTGTTGTCACTCCGCTGACAGTGGGGGTGGCAATGTTGTGGTTTGACTGGCGACTGGGGCTGACCGCTTTGTTGTTTGTGCCCTTGATTTATATTGGCCATCGCTGGTCCGCCCAGTGGATAGGCGCCATGGAAACGGAAGTGGATGCTGCCGGTGCTCGCGCCAGTAGCCGGGTGGTGGAGTTTGCCCGCAACCAAGCGGTACTCAGGTCTTTTGGCAAAAATGTCAGCGGTTATCTCCCACTGGAAGAGGCGATTGCCGGGCAAAGCGGAGCGGCGGGTTCCATGTTGCGGCAGACCTTCCCCCGCTTGTTTGCCAGTGGATTTATGGTGCAACTCGCCTTTGCCGCAGTGATTGCCGTGGGTGTTTGGCTCACGCTCAATCAACAACTTCCCCCTATTGAATTGGTGGCTTTGCTAGCTTTGGCGGCCAGATTTACCGGTCCTCTGGCGGAACTCGCCGGGCGCAGTGGTCTGCTGCGCATGGCCGGTAATGATTTACGCAGACTGGCCGCTATTCTTTTTGAGCAGCCGCTACCTCAGCCATCCAAATCTCAGCCATTTACCGAGCAGATCGGATGGGTTGAATTTTCAAACGTAAATTTTAGCTACGAGCGGGGGCAACCAGTATTGAAGGATCTTTCCTTTAGGGTTTCTCCGGGTACAACTACAGCGATAGTCGGAGCATCAGGCTCCGGTAAAACCACTATTACCCGTTTGTTGCTGCGTTTTTTTGATACCGATCAGGGCCAGGTAAAAGTGGGCGGGGTGGATGTGGGGCAACTGCGTACAGAAGACCTGATGCGGCAAGTCTCTATCGTTATGCAGGACGTGTACCTGTTCAGCGACACCCTGGAAGCGAATATTCGCTTGAGCTCTCCCGAAGCCAGTCAGGAAGAACTGGAACGTGTGGCGAAACTGGCTGGAGTGGATGAGATTATCGAGCGCTTGCCGCAGGGGTGGCAGACCCAGGTGGGTGAGGGAGGTGCTGCACTTTCCGGCGGCGAACGCCAGCGGGTTTCCATTGCCCGCGCCCTATTAAAAGCCACACCGATCGTTGTGCTGGATGAAGCGACAGCGGCACTGGACCCGCGCAATGAAAAATACCTGAACAGCTCCCTGAGGCAGTTACAACAGGGCTCCACTCTTATTGTGATTGCCCATCAATTGTCCACGGTGATGAATGCGGATCAAATCATCGTGCTTGATGCAGGTACTGTGGCCGAGATTGGAAATCACCGTGAATTGTTATCCCAGCAAGGCCTTTACGCACATTTTTGGCATCAGCGCAGCCGTGCAACTGGCTGGCAACTGGTTGAGACCGATACGGAGGTGAGCTTGTGACAATCGCGATTTTAGGTGGCTACGGCGATGTGGGCGCAGCCGTTACCGGTTATTTACAGTCCCTGGAAGTGGGCCCTTTGCGTATCGGTGGTCGCAATGCACATAAACAGCCGCTATCCAGTAATTCAGTTATTTCCTATCAGACCGTGGACTACCTGGATACAGCCTCACTGGATCAGTTTGTATCCGGTTGTAAGGTTCTGATCAATTGCGCAGGACCTTCACATTTAATTGGCGACAGGGTTGCCAAGGCTGCGGCACAAGCGGGAGCAGCCTATATCGATGTCGCTGGTGATGAGGCTCTCTCTAAGCAACTCGATTCATCCTATTATCAGAGCAGTGGATTGATCGCAGTTTTATCAGCCGGATTACAGCCGGGGCTGAGCAGCTTGCTACCACGCTGGCTGGCAGAGCAGGAGTTTTCGCAGGTAGAGAGCCTGACCAGTTATTTCGGTCTGCGCGATCGGTTTACCGATGTCGCTGCCGATGATTATTTGCAAGACGCTAACGAACAGCACAGCAAGCCCTTGGCGGCCTGGCGTAATGGTCGCCGTTTGAACGGTGTACTGAAACGCCGCTCCGATGTGGAGCTGCCGTTTTTCCCAGACACAGCCACGGTTCTCCCCTATTTAAACAGTGAAAGCGAGCGTTTGGCCCGGGACTTATCCCTCTCTGAAGGCGATTGGTATAACGCGATTACCGGCTCTCATATCTTGTCGGCATTTAATAGCGCCCATGGTTTGAGCCGCGACGAAGCGCGGGCAGCGCTGTGTCGGGCCAGTGCGCTGGATCTGGCGGGGCGCCATCCTTATGTGGTCATGCTTTTGCAGCTTACCGGTAAATACAGCGGGCAAGAGCGCACTCGCACGGCGGCGTTGCGGGGTACCGGTAATGCCGATCTAACAGCAGCAGTAGCCGCAGTTACCACTTTGGCTGTACTTCGCGATGAAATCCCAGCGGGTTGTCACTACTGCGCCCAAATATTGCCGCCGGCATCAGCGATGGAGCGTATGTCGGAGATTGGGGCATTCAGTTTTTTAACCACCCTGGAAACAAGTATTGAAGATATGGAGTACCTTGAGGAGGGAGCCATTTGAAAAACCTAACACCTCCAACTGCCAATACCGCCCATGAGGCTGGGCTGGCAGCTCTACCCGCTGAGCTGACGGTAGACAGTGGTTTGGCGCAACTGCCTGCTGCAATGCAGAGGCTGGAATTCATCAGCCTGCGGGCGATTATGGAGTTGCTTTCTTCCAGCGGCACGTTGACCGCCGAAAATGCCAGGCGCAGCAGTGATGAAATTATTAATACGCTGGGTGCCGCCTGCCGACATCACTGGCTGGTTCGCCGCTATCTGGTGGCCTTGGTTGAACGAGAGTTTTTGAAGCTCAGTGATGGCTACTACTCCTGGGAGCAAATTCCCGAGAGTGCAGCTGGTGCAGATAAATTACCGGAGGCCTACGATGCGTTGGGATTTCCCCCGGAAATGGCTCAGTCTCACCAAAAGCTTTTGGCACATTTGGCTGAACTGATTCGTGATGAAGCCTCCATAAATCAACTGCTGTTCGAGAATGGAGAAATACTAACCGCATTGGCCGCCTACCAGAACAACTGGTTTACGACTTATCTCAATTATGCGGCGGCAAGCATTGTAAAACAGGCTGTTAAACCCGGCCCTATGTTAAGAGTGCTCGAATTAGGCGGTGGAGCGGGTCTAACCACTGCTGCAATTTTAGATACTCTGGCTGGCAGGCCGATTAATTATCGTTTTACGGATATATCGCCTCTTTTCACCACTGCTGCCCAGAAGAAATTCCGCAATCACATCGGTTTGCGTTGCAGCCTGCTCGATATCAATGCGGATTTCACTGCGCAGTCAATCCCTGCAGCCAGCACCGACATTGTTGTGGCTGGCAATGTTTTGCACAACGCCGCTCATATTGGCCAGACCTTACAGCGTATTCGTCGTTCTCTGGTCACCGGTGGCTGGCTGTTGTTTAGCGAATCCACTCGGGAAAACCATGCCATGTTAACGGCAATGCAGTTTCTTCTTTCTCCCGCAAAATCGGAGCCTCTTCTGGGGAGCGAAGACCGGAGAGGGGGAACCGACCAGGTGTTTATCGACAGCACAGCATGGCAGGAAGAACTGGTTAAGGCCGGCTTTGAGGTTAAGTGCTTCTTACCTGCATCGACATCGCCATTATCGGTCGCGGGTCAAACTCTATTTTTTGCGATAGCTGTTTAAGGAGCTGTAATGAAAAATGAAGTAATAACAGCGGAAATCTTAAGTGGATTAGAGCAGTTGGGAGAAGCGCCTGCATTATCCCTTGATGGTCATGAGTGGAGTGGTAACCAGGTACTGGCCTGGACAAAATTCGTGGCAGAAAACCTGAGTGAGCAGCTGGATATTTTGCAAGGTAAAGCACTGCTATTACCTGCCAATAGTTGCAAAGAAGAAGTTCGACTGCTTTTGCACTTGGTGGCGCTAAAGTTGGGGATCGGGTTTGAAAATGAAGCCCCGACTAATGCAGAGGGTGAGCCCCTGGCAATTAAAGTACAAACCCCAGATTTATTGAAAATTGATCTAGAAGAACTTTCCCTATTGTTAACAGACAAGGGGCTGATAGAGGCTGACACCGCTGAAGCATATTTCACACTGTATAAATCCCAACAAGAGTCGCTAAGGGTTCTTCAGGGCAGTGTAGGGGTATTTTCCGATCTCAATAAATTTTCTCGATTTGCCATTTTTGCAGCATGGAGTTGTGGGCTTGCGGTCTATTTGCAGTCGCCTGAAATCAATCCCGCAAAAGCACTGGTCGTTTTGGAGCGCTTGGGGTTTAGCGGGGTAACACTGCCGGCAACTTTATTAAAGGGGTTGGTCGCACATCCCGCAATTGCCCTGACAAACCTGAAAAATCTGCAATGTCTGCTCTATGAAACTGAAGTATTACTGGCACAACCCCTGTTACAGAATGCTCGGCGCGTATTAGCCAGTGAGATAGCTGGTTGGGTCTGTAGCGAGACAGATATAGAACCTGTTGCAAAGGCGGAGCAGGCGTTGACCCATAAATTTGCGGCCATCACCGAGAGTGTTGCGAAACATCCCGCTGTCGCCAACTCTGCCACTGTGCCCCTAACCGGGGGCGACCGCTGGGCTGTGTTTGCACAAGCTAAGGTACAGGAGAAGATACAGGACAAGCCTGGCATGCCCGATATGGCTGGGTTATTTGAAGGGATCAACACCGAGCTGGATACAGAATTTGCCCACCTTGACTTGGAACATGCGGTAAAGGTTACCGAACAGCTTAACGCTACCGCTTTGCTATCCATGCTGAATGCGTTTAGTCACCTGAGACTGTTTTGTGATCAGCGCTCAGTACACAGTTTGGCAGAGATACTCGAAACCCCACCGGTTGCTCAACAGCACCGAGCTTTGATTAAACGTTGGATCAGGGTTTTGCAGGAACAACAGTTACTTAGTGATGACGGTGACAGCTGGCGTGTCGAGGTTGATCCAGATAGCTACAGTGATACCGCTCTTGCCCAGGCCTGGGATCAACTGGAACAGGATTGGAGAGCACTCTCTGGAGCTAGCAAAACGATCGATTACGCCCGCGCTAATGCGGAGCAATTACCAGATTTGATTCGAGGCAAAGTCCAGGCTGTGCACCTGTTGTTCCCCCGTGGTAGCACTGAATTGGCGAGTGCGCTCTACCGGGAGGGTATCGCTGCCAGGTACCAACAGCGTGCAGTCAGTGCTTTATTGAAGTCCATTTTAAATAACAGGGAAGGGCAGCCACAGCCCTTGAAAATTTTAGAGGTTGGTGCAGGCACTGGCGCGACAACCCAGGCTCTCTTGCCCGTGTTGGACGATGCCAGTGGCCATATTCAGTTTGATTACCAGTTCACGGATATCTCTGCGGCTTTTCTCGATAGCTTTTTCGCACAACATGGTGATCAGGAGCAACGCCCCTGGTTGCGCCGTGGTTTGTTTGATATTGATCGTTCGTTGCGCAGCCAGGGATTTTCTCCCAATAGCTTCGACGTAATTATTGCCGGTGGTGTTTTTAATGCCGCCCATAACACAGATGCCTCACTGCGAAGAGTGGCTGAGTTATTGCGCCCGGGAGGTTGGTTCATAATGACCGAGCCAACCAGTGAGGAGTTCTGGGTAATGGCTTCACAGGCATTTATGTTGGTTGATGCCGTCGACGAGCGTACGGATTCCGGTGCAACATTTCTGTCACTTTCCCAGTGGCACAATGCCCTGGAGGCTGCCGGATTAGAGTTGGCTTTGGATTTGCCAGTATCTGAACACCCCCTATCCAGACAGGGGCATCGCTTCTTTGCCTGTAGAGCCAAACAAAATCAAATGCGCCTGACTGCGGATTGCCTGGCCGAATATATCGATCATTTTGATTCAGATATTTGTATCGAGGTTTTGGACCAATTGCCTTTGACGCTTGACGGTGAGGTAGACAATGTCCAGTTGCAGGAATGGGCTCAGTCCATGGGCAGTCATCAGGGAGATTCGTCCCATGGGAATTGATAAGCGCAAGCGAGTTGTCGTTGCAGGGACAGGCTTTGGCCGTATTTATCTCGAAGCCCTGACTTCCTCCAGATTACCCGGTCGGGATTATTTTGAATTGGCCGGTTTATTGGCTCGGGGTAGTGATTATTCCAGAAATTGTGCCGAGCAATATGGAGTGCCGCTTTACACAGAGGCTGAGCAAATTCCCGATGACATCGACATAGTCTGTGTTGTTGTTCGTTCAGGGGCAACGGGGGGCGAGGGTTCTGAATTGGCCCAATCGCTACTCAAGCGGGGTATTCATGTATTGCAGGAGCACCCGGTCCACACCAAGGAAATTACTGCAAACCTGCTGGCGGCAAAGCAGGGAAATGCGGCTTACGCGGTTAATACACTATATCCAAATTTGCGTCCTACCAGGCAATTTTTGGCGGCGGCCGAATATTTGCGTCGGCACCAGTGCCTGGAGATGGTCGATGCTATCTGCAACAGCCAGATGGCCTATCCGCTGCTGGATGTAATTGGCCGCGCGGTAGGCGGCCTTCGCCCCTGGTCTTTTAGCGAGCCGGTGCAAGCGGAAGGGCACCCTTTCCAGAGTTTATCGGCCACTCTTGGTGGGGTGCCCTTGACGTTGCGCATACAAAATCAGGTGCACCCACAAGACCCGGACAATCACTCCCTGTTACTGCATCGACTTGCCATAGGTAGTGAAGGGGGTGTTCTAACCCTGGCCGATACCCACGGCCCCGTGCTGTGGAATCCAAGGCTGCATTCACCACGGGATCAAACAGGCAGGCTGATACTGAGCGGTGAGGGTACCGAGCGATTGGCGGTTCCCAACATGGTAACCCTGGGTGATACGGACATGCGCAGTTACCACGATATTTTTGCCCTCACTTGGCCTGAGGCCGTTATCCAGGCTCTGCATTCCCTTTGCGCCGATATCGCGCAACCCGAAAGACGCAAGCAGAGCGGCCAGTGGGCATTGAGTGTGTCGATGGTATGGAGTGATTTAACTGCGCGTATCGGTATGCCGGCATTAATCCAGCCCGGGGAACCGGAGCCAGTATCAGTGCAGGCGCTTACCGATATTGTTAGCCAGGCTTGCGACTAAAAGACAACGCAAATAGCAAAAAAAGTGATTACGGAATTTTTACTTATAAATGGGGTTAGGAGGAGAGATGCAAAAGCAATCAGGGTTGATCGTTGAAGGGCTCTTTAAGACTTATAAAAACGGGGTAAAAGCGCTAAACGGTGTTGATTTGGAAGTTGGCCCCGGAATGTATGGGTTGCTCGGGCCTAATGGCGCGGGGAAAAGTAGTTTGATGCGCACTTTGGCAACCCTGCAAACACCAGATAGTGGCCGGATTATTCTTGATGGAGTGGATGTTCTGGCAGATCCGGATTTTATGCGCAGTAAATTGGGTTATTTACCGCAACATATTGGTGCTTACCCCGGGATTGCCGCGCGGACATTACTGGATCGTTTCGCCTGGCTGAAAGGTTTCACCCAAACGAGTGCAAGGCGCCGCGAAGTGGACAGGCTTTTGGAGCAGGTCAATTTGGCCGATGTAGCCGATCGAGCCGTATCAACCTATTCCGGCGGTATGCTGCGTCGTTTTGGTATTGCCATTGCATTGATTGGCGAGCCGCGCCTGATCATCGTTGACGAGCCAACCGCTGGCCTGGACCCGGCTGAACGCAATCGCTTTCACTGTGTTTTGGCGGATGTCGCGGCGGATGCCATTGTATTGCTTTCTACCCATATCGTTGAAGATATCGAAAACCTGTGTCAGCGCCTGGCGATATTGGCCTCAGGGCGCATTGTCGTTGAGGGGACAGCCCCGGACGTGACTGCGCCCCATAAAGACAAGATGTGGCAAGCACTGATTCCTCGCGGCGAGCGGTTACCGGAATCCCTGCACAATATCGCCAAGCCTGATGGCACCCAGGTAATTGTGCACGGTGAGAAACCCGAAGACCCTCGCTTTACGGCCCATACCCCGCGCCTGGAAGATATCTATCACCTGGCGATTGAGCAGGTAAAAGACCAGCGGGAGGCTGCATGAACAAGCTGGCGCTTATTGCCCATGAGGCAAAGCTGGAGATAAGAGCCGGATTTAGCAGCGGCATCGTGGCTTTAGCCTTCTGGGGGCTGGTGATCTACCTGCTTCTGAATTTGGTCAATGCCGACTACATGCAAAAAATGGGGGCCACAGATATTCCCCGGAACTCACCATCACTCATTTACCTGATGGGTGCGGGATGTATGTTCTTTCAGTTTTTTGCCTGGGCCTGGGTTTTCTCGCAGCCTATTTTGCGGGACCGCAAAGCCAGTTTGCATGAAGTGATCTATACAACACCGAATTCCCTGAGCGTAATGCTTTGGGGGCGGTTTCTTGGCGCAGCGGTAATAGGAGCTATATTAAGTGCATCTGCGCTGGTAGGGTTTTTGGTCTCGCCGGTATTGGTGTGGATGGGCTTGCTGCCCGAAACAGCGATTGGCCCAGCGCCCTGGAAAGCCCTTGGGTTTGCATGGATCTGGTTACAGATTCCCGCGAGCATCGGTATTGGCGCTCTGTATTTTGTCGCTACGCTGCGAACTCGCAGCCTGGCCGGTCCTTTTGGACTCGCAGCGGCTTTAATGATGTTGTGGATGTTTGCTGTGATCGTTCTTCGGGGTGGCAATATTAATCCGCAGCTGGCTGCGGTAATGGACCCCTCGCTATTTACTTTCGTTTATACGGAGGTTACTTCCTGGACACCTCTGCAAAAATCAACCTCGCTACTGCCGTTTACTTTGGGTTCGGTACTGAATCGAATTCTATGGTGTCTTGTTCCTTTGCTTGCCTTGGCGGCTTGCCTGAAATACTTGCGAAGGGAAACACTGGTACTGGAAGGGGCTGCCAAACCTGCCCGGGCGAAGGCCGCTAAAAAGGCAGCCACTCGCAAGGTTAAAGACTTCTCTCCATCTAAGCCCGATACCGCATCGGTTGGCCGCTCCCTGTGTCAACTCATGTTGGAAGCTCGCTGGAGATTATTTCACGTATGGAGTAGTCGCGCTTGGTGGGTCGGTGTTGCGGTCCTGGTAATAATGGGGGTGGCTAGCTCGTTTACCCAGATCATCTGGCACGCTGAAGGGCCTATGGCACCGCGCTTGGAAATGCTATTGCCGCTTCTCAAGGATGTTATTTTCCTGGTTATTGCTTTTGTAATTGCCGCATTGACTGGCTTGGTGTGCCGCAGGGATCAGGTGCCTGGGTTTGACGACATGCTGTCTGCAACCCCCGCGCCCGACTACACACGATTATTTGGCGTTGCCCTTACCGTATTCGCCATGACGGTGCTGTTGGCCCTGTTGCCGGGTCTATCGGGCATTATTGCTGTGCTTCTCACCGCTCCGGCATCTGTCGATATCGTACAGGCGTTCACTTATCAATTGCTGATAGTGACAGCTCCTTTATTGGAGTTGTCGATGATGGTGCTTTTGGTGCATGCATTGTTCCGCCATGCGGGCTTTGCCTATTCCATGTCAATGTTTGTGACCTTTATTCTGGTCCTCAATCATGAGCTGGAGCTGGTGCATTACCCGCCCTATGAAGTGGGTATCACCGCTCATATTCAACTGTCAGCACTCAGTGGTTGGGAACCCTGGATCGGTTATTTATTGGCCTTGGATGGATTTAAAGTTGCGCTTGCCCTATTGATGATCGGCCTGGCTGCTCTTTTGATTCCCCGTGGACTGGATAGCCGCATGTCTCAGGGTTTTGCCCTGATACGTTCACGCCTTATGGCCCCTCAGGGTGCCCTGGTGGCTTGTTCCGCTTTATTTCTTCTCGGTCTCGGTTCTGTATTGGGAGATAGGCTGGTAGTGCAGGGCGGGTATCAATCACCAGAGCAACTCAAACAAGAAGATGCCCTCTGGGAATCTTATTGGCTGCCGAAAGCGAGTGGGTTTGAGGTGTCCGGTGGTGAATTGAATATCAATATCAACCCGGATAACCAAACAGTAGAAGGTGAGTGGTTATTGCATAAAGTTCATGTCGAAGGGCAGGGCTTGCAGTTTGAATTACCCCACGGATTTGTATTGGTTAAGGCCTTAGTGGGCGGGCGTGAAGTCACACCGGATCAACGTTACGACCATATGTCGCTGCCAATATCAGGCTGCTCTGAACAGAGTTGTAACATCAAACTGTTGTGGCAAATGACGGCGCCGGGGTGGTCCGCAGAGGGAGAGCCCTCAGGGCTGACTGCCAGTGGAGTCTGGTTACAAGCGAGCGATATTGTTCCGCGTATCGGTGTTGACCCCGAGCGTATCTTGCGTGTGTCAGCGGAACGTGAAGCGCTGGGCTTGAACCCTGAGTTCAGCCTGCCGGCTTCACAACTGGCCACAACCCTTGAGGGCGCGGCCCCATCGGGGGACTGGCGTTGGCAGATCCAAATCCAAAGGGATGATAAAAATGTCTTTAGTGAGCAGGGGAGCACTCATGGCCCCTTGGATTTCTCCATTCAATGGGCACCCAATACGAAACTAGCGGCATTCGATGGGTTTGATATTTCCCATGATTCCGATCGTTCAAATATGGTTTCCGCCATTGCTAAAGACGTTGGGCAGATGCAGGCCTGCGTGAGCCAGCGGCTGGGTACTGATATCGAAATTAAACGGATTGCCCAATGGCCAAGAGGACTTGGAGAGACACGGGCCAGCGGTAATTTGCTGCAATTGTCCGAGGGGCCTCATTGGGATATCGCCGATGAAGGTACAGGGCGCTGGCTGCGACGGGTCGATATCGCCCGAGCTTTGGCCCGCCAGCATTTACTGGAAAGTTCGGACATACGACGTATTGCCGGCTCCGCGTGGCTCAGCGATGGAGTTTCTGGAGCGATTGGCCTGCTTTGTGTAGCGGAAATCGACGGCATCGAAGTGCTTGATGATGTGCTGGTTCGATACTCCGATAAGACGACCAGAGACTTGGCTGGCAGTGAGGTACCCGTTGAGCGCTTGAGCACCGCACCGATTTCCGGTTGGACTCGCTACTATGCGCCGGTGGCCGCACTGGACTGGACGCTTCTGCAATCTCCTGAGTCCCTGTCTGCGTTACTCGATGACATCAAGCAGCAGAAGAATATTGAAAATGTACTGAGCGCTTATGTCGGTGAGACACGGACGCAAAATATGCTCGGGGCTCCTCTTTCATCAGCTCTGACGGTCGAGTACCTGGAGTCCGGTCAAATACGCCTGGACGGACAGCGTTGGCGCTGGGAGAAGGGTGGATGGCAACCGGTCGCACAAACGGCCAGCTACCGTTTGCTAGCCGATATCAATGAGTTGGATTCCGAGGTCATCAATGGAAAAACTCTGATTGAGCGTCTGCCCTCGGAGAAAGTTCTAGCGCTGGATATCTGGCCTTCCTATCAGCGGGACCCTGCACAGAATTTACTGGCTGAGAGTTCTGAAGTATCGAATATCAATTAATAGCCTAAGTAATAGAAAGGAAATTCAATTTATGCTCAGCTTAAACCTAGATAAGAAAGTACTTGCGAAACAAGTTTCGCTAATATCGGCAAGTCTGCTATACGCTTCCGGAGCCTACTCTGCGGCGGAAGGAGCGGAAAAGGAGAGTTCTTCCGAAACAGAAATGGAAGTCGTTGAAGTTACTGCCCGGCTTACAAAAGAGAAAGCCAAGGATGTTCCCTTCAGCTTGAGTGTTGTTAGCGAAGAGGATTTGAAAAACCGATTGCTGCTCAATTTTGAAGATGCATTGCGCAGTGCACCTGGAGTAGATGTTTATTCTTCCAGTGGTGCGGTGGATGCAAATATCCGTATTCGCGGGGTTGGTTCACTGACTCAGGTAAATAAGGATGATGGCTCCGTTGTAGTGAACCTTGATGGCGTATCTATGCCTGCGGGAAATGTGTCCCTTGGGACCCTTGATATCGAAAGACTGGAAATATTAAAGGGTCCTCAAGGGACCTTATTCGGGCGCAACAGTGAAGCTGGCGCTATTAATATTACCACTAACAAGCCAACCGAAGAGTTTGAAGCTTACGGACGTGTAGAGCTCGGAGAGGATAACCAGAGTTTATATCAAACTGTGATCAGCGGCCCATTCTCTGAATCACTCCGTGGCCGAGTAGCCATCCGACATATCAGTGAGGACCATTGGGTTGAGAATACGACTAACGGCGATCCAATGACTGAACCCAAAGACCTGGCTTTCAGAGGTAGCCTGGAATGGGATTTAGGTGCGAAAACATCAGCCTTATTTATTGCTGAGAAGCAACAACAGGAAGGCTTTCTGAACCTTCAGTTATTACAACCTTTCGGTGATGACCCTGGCAGTGAACACACACCAGGAGCTTTTGACGATAATGAAAAAACCGTTGAGCGATTTTCCACTGAAATTAATCACCAATGGGCTAATACTCAACTGACTTCTATCACTGCATTGGTCAACACGGATTTTAGTTACCTAACCGGTTTTGACCAAGAGACTGCCCAAGCAGTGTTCAATTTCCCAATGGAGTATCTTCGTGGCGATAGCCAGGACGAGCAGACCATCAGCCAGGATCTACGCTTGTCCTCATTGCCTGAGGCATCTACATTCTGGGTGATTGGACTCAATCTACAAGAAGGTGAAAGAAGTTTTGACTCAATTGATTTGGTGTCCTTCGCCAATCAATACCGGGATTACGATACTGATAGCCAGGCTATTTACGGTGAGACTACATTACCTGTAACTGACTCCCTGAATTTTACAGCTGGATTACGTTACACCCAAGAGAGTAAGAAGTACGCCGGTGAGTATTCCAGCTACGGTACGGATGGCAATCTCTACGTTTCTCAAGATCAAAGAGATTTGGACGATAGTTATACAACTGGCCGATTGGCTCTTGGTTATTCGCTGTCCAATTCTACAAATATCTATGCAGTTGCCGCACGAGGCTATAAATCCGGTGGGTTCAATGACTTTGCTTTGCAGTCTGCCGATAGCGTTGCTTACAAGCCCGCAACTGTCGACACCTTCGAGCTAGGCATTAAAAATGAGTCAGACAGTCTGAATATCAGTGGTGCTGTATTCTTTAGCTCAGTGGAAGATGATCATTTGTTAGGCTTTGATTTTGCTTCCTATTCCTCTGCTGCAGTAAATGCAGATACGGAGACATTTGGTGCAGAGCTTGAGGCCGATTGGTTTATTACCGAGCAGTTTAGTATTGCCGGTGGCTTGAGCCTCCTCGATACGGAAATTACCAAAGATGTGTACGGTGTTTCCGGTGGTGATGTTATGGCGGGTAATGAAGTACCTGATGTACCCAGCTGGAGTGCAAGTTTGGCATTAAACTACTATCAGCCGTTACCAGACTTTATGGGGTTAAGCGCACCGGCTCTCAATACTAACCTGACTGTACGCCATGTAGATGAGCGCCCGGCAGATGCACAAAACCACTTTAACCTGGATGCTTACAGCAAGGTGGACCTTCGTGTAGCACTGCAAACGGACTCTATGGAGCTTTATCTGTTTGCTGACAATCTGCTTGATGAGCAGTATCAGTTATATGGCTACACCAATGCGATATTTGCCCCTGATGCCAGAATAGGGGCGCCGGCAAAAGGACGTCGTGCGGGAGTTGGAGTTCTATACCGTCTGTAATGAGATTTCGACAGTTTAGTTAACGACTGTTTTATCTATCTTGATGGTGAGTGGATCAATCTCTGTAGAGATTGATCCACTAAATAGCTCAGAGGCTCCTTAGCTTGCTGGGTTAATTGTACTCCCATGCAATAGAGTCGGGTCTAAATTTTCTCTCAGTCCACTAACCTCTATACCCGTAACTTTGGTTGTAGGCCCGGGTTTGATATTAAATATGGAATCTTTATCGATTAAACGTTGTACAGTTTTCCAGTCCTGTTCACTGACTTCCATGTGCACTTTACTCAGGCCAGTAGCACCATTTTTATGGTTTGTTTCTTGAGGGTACTGAGGTGGGTTATATGGACTTACAATAAATGGCAGTCGCTCAGAGCGAGGATAAACAAAGCGGAAGCTGGTTTTTTGTCCGTTTGGCTTGGTTCGTTGCCAGGGAATCACTCGCCCGGTTTGAACACCCTCACGCTTCATCGCTGAAAGATCATTATCAAAATCGTCACTGACTAAGGCAACATCACAAAAACCTTCCCCTTCTTGCGACCAACGTATCATCCTACGTCCTGCGCCCCGGCCGGCAAAGAGGTCAATAATCCATTTGAAGTATTGAGCATTGGATGGTGATGTTAGTAACTCAATAATCGCTCCCTCACGAAACCAAATATGTGCGTGCTGAGCACTTTTTTCTTTCGTTGCATAATCTACGGTAAAACCCAGCTGGCGAAAATCCTGTACGGCTTGATGAATATCCTCCACCCAGAGTAAAACGTGGCTACAGCGTGTTCTCATAAGAGTGCCTTTTGTCTAAAAATAGTGTTGCTTGTTTGGTTTTTATTTTTTAGGCGGCAGTTGTTAGTTAATCATTTCTTGTGGTTGATTTAACCATACCAGAAATTACGATAAGGGTGATTTAACTTTTTCCGAAATTTTAACAATTATGAAAGTAATAGAATCTACTTGGTGATTCTTTCAGGAATTGTATGGGCCGCTAAACAGTGTAGGGGTCAACGCTCCGTAGTGAGAATCGGGTGTCTACTTCTAAAAACACAAAAGATTGATGTGGCTTGGACCGAGCAGAAATTACTCTGAAACCTCAGGTTTGATCCCCACGCAATATTTGGCGGGAACCTCATCTAAGCTAAATGCCTTCATCAGTTTTCTGCTTGCTCCCACATAGGACTCTGCCGTTGCACCTGACCAGTAACCCGTATCACAACTCAGGGAAACACAATCGCCTCCAAAAGTTACAAAAGACTTATCCCGTACAATCTTGCATGTGCATATGGCTTTAAGTGGATTCATCGGGTCGACAATGCAGGGTTGATCCAGGCAATCAGTCCACGGTTTACCTTCGGGGCAGGAAAGTACAGGCTTGGTGGGAGCCTGCGCGAAAGAAAATGTCGATAAGGCTTTTTTGACGTCGTTTGAGTCAGTCACAGGAGTTCGGTTTTTACATTCAGAAAACCCGAAGTTCAACCCCTTATTAACGTCACATCTGCAAACTGCATTTGAATCTGGATTACTGGGATCTGGAATGCATGGGGCAGATGTGCATAGAACATACTCATTATTACAAATGATGCCCTCACTATTCTTGATTGAGTTATGACTATTCTCTTCTGCTGCCGTTTTAGCTCCCATAAAAGCAAGGGAAATCAAAATTATTGTGAATAGAAGTGACAGTTTCATCATGAGCAGCTCTTTTATACGTTAATCGCCAAAATAGAATGTAAGCTGATATTTCTCAGATGAAGACGATTGAAGTGTCGTTTTTTCGATTGGACTTGACTTCATCCCGCTCGATATCTCATGGACTATAAGCCCGTTTACGGTGCCTCTGTTCTATTCGACAAGGGATCTTTGGAGTTAAAAGATACACTGGGGCCGCCGTGGGAGTATGGTTGGGAGGCTGAAGGTTTTAGCGGTAAAATTTGGGATCGAACCCTGGCTCCATCCTTGGGGCCACAAAAGAAGTGGGTAGCGGCTAGGTCAATGACATATAGATAAAATTCAAGTTAGCTTGCGGTGGTTTTGGCCAATTTCAATAATCCAGCTTTCAGAGACACCGGAGGCTTCAGCGAACTGCTCCCAATTTGCTACCGCACTTGCGACCTGATCAATTATCTCCATTGGGCGCTTAATACTGATGGATTCCCCTAATGTTATTAAGTCATCTAAATTGAAGTGATCACGCTTTCCGTTAATACTTATCTGGTGTTGACTTGTCCAAGCTCCGCCAGGATTGTGGGCATAAGTCAGGTCAAAGGCTGGTGAAAGAGACCATTCTCCGGCTGGGTCCATAAGAAATGCAATATTCTTTGTATGATCATCTTGATTCCTGGCCAATACGTTGAAGACCATACGGCGATATTGCTGAACGGCTTCATTTTTAGGCAGATATAGTTCACGCATTATGCTGAATACTTGCTCATAGGAGTGTGCGCCTGCCATGTTGAAATCCAAGTGCGCAATACCACATAGAGACTGCATATGAAGCTTTTGCCCGTTTACCCGATCAAAGCGCCGCGTCATAAAATGCGCTCGGCCATTTTCCTCCAGTAGCCCGCACTCCGCCATATTGATACCCGCTTCGCGAGCCATATGATAATAGGCGTATTCAACCCGCCCATAGCCATCGCTTGCCCTGAATTCAAGATCTCCCGCGCCGTCAAATTTTAAAAGCCAGTAGTCATAGCCTTTAGGGGCGGGGACCTGACCAGAGCGAATATCCCCCTTATCATTCATGGCAATAACTGCTTTTGCTCGAGCGCCTCCGGCACTGGTGCCAACGCGCAAAATGTCCAGCAAGGAGCCTGATTTTTCAGTATCACTATGTCCAAATTGCGTATTGAGATCCGTCTGCCTATTGGTAATTGCGGCAGCTAGATTGACTAATTCTTCAACGTTCAGGTCGACAGAGTCTTTGAAGGTGCCGTCCACCGCCGGTTGAAATTCAAGCGCTCCCATGCCACGAGTACCGGTGTAACAGAGTCGCTCAATAGGGTTGAAGCTGTCTGGAGTTCGCCCTTGGCGTGCGAGCCAGGCATCAATCACCGCATTGCCGAATTTGTCAGGCAGGCAATCGGCGAGGAGTCCCGGTAATCCTTTAAATGTTTCCCTACCGAGGCCGCGAAATGTATATGGCTCTTGTGAAGTTTCAATTGGCATGGTTATCGGAGCAATATCCAGCCCTCGACGCAAGAACTCTGGTGCATACTCGAATGAACCATAACCACTGTCACCCCAGTGGACAGCGCCTACCAACTCGCCCCACAAGTGAACTGTTGCGGCATTTGTCTGGTTTACCATTCAGGCTTACTCCTTTTCTTATTGTTGTTCAAGGGCTGGGTGTCGCGCTGATTCTGTGAGCTACGGCTGGCTCTCTGCCGTTGTTTGCCTTGTGTAGCAATTTGCATCGGACTTACTGCCAGTTCAGGTAAAAAGTTATCCAATGAATCAAGTTGGCGAAGTACCCTTAGTGCAGCAACAAGGCTATCAAGCCTGCCACGACCAGCCTCTAGCCCTTTAATGGTGGAGGTGGATAGGCCTGCACGCTCAGCCATGTCATCCTGAGTAAGGTTCATTCGTAAGCGGTAGTTTTTGAGACGATTGCCCAGCGACTCAAGTATTTGCTTATCTGATTGACCGTGAAATCCCATAATAGTTGCCTTTCCACCCTTTGATTAGGTTTTGTCGAGCTAAAGGGTGCTTTTTGGGCTATTATAGTCTACAAAGGTTAAAAGTGTTAATAGATGGAGTTGCAGCTATTAATGCTTAAATTGATCGTTTACAGGTGTTATTCAGGCTATTATTTGTATTAATCCTATTATTGATGGAGGCCGCCTCTACCGGAAGCTCAACTTCTGCTGGCGATAAGAGAAACACCTGTTCTACATAAGATTTGATGCCATAGGCGGGCGACTACTTTCCCCGCAGATGATTAGGCTCCACTGCTGCTATTAGATTTCTTGCCATTGCCAAATGGAAACAACTAAAAGGTTTCTATGGAGATTTACATTAGATACTGCCATGAACAGTGGCTCGCAAATTAACTAGAAGCCATTTGTTTCCTTGTATTACTCTATGGGTAAATCAACAGTAGCTGACCGTTACAAAATTTACCCCTGTTAATTTCAAGTTAGTACGAAAGCTAATTTATAAGCCTACTTGTAGTTTGCGGGGAAGGTTTGGTCATGATTAACTTTTTATAAATCTGAATACCAGTTTTAGTATAGAGAGTGTCAGCTCTTCTAAATCTTATATCTTCTGCTATTTACGTTGTCTTAGGTTCTTAGTTAATGGACTATCGTACAAAAAATATCGGGATAGCTCGCATTGTGACTCCATATTGGACTTTCGAGTGAAAAACGCCTTTACTAAGCTCCTCGTACAAGCAGGTATTGAGTTAATTGGGTTTGCAGTCTAGTTTCACTGGTGCGCATCCATTTCGTATTTGAAAGCCACTCTAAGTATTGTAGAAAAGTAGATAATGAAGAAAAAAATTGATGCGGCTATATCAATAGTATTAGTGATTTGTTCATTGTTGGCCGTAGGCAAGGTTTGGGCAAGGGAAGAAGTTGCTACGTCTCCCATACCAGATTGGGTTACAAAGGTAGTAGTTCCTGAAGTAAATGAGCGGCCTGTGGATAAGATCCAGGATGGGGTTCACTATCTTCTGCTGGACTCCCAGATCAAAGCAGGGGATGAGCCAGGATTTGAATACTTCTTTCGAATGGCTGAATACATTATTAACCCTGAAGGGGTTGATGAAAGCTCACAGATAAGTATTGATTATGACCCAGAGTATCAAAAGGTTACATTACATACTCTTAATGTGATCCGCGATGGACAGGTTTTAAATAAACTCAATACTGCGCGAATAGATCATATTCGGCGCGAAGAGGAGATGGATGAGTCAGTCTACCATGGTCAATTAACACTCAATATTTTGTTAGACGATATCAGGGTGGGTGATGTTGTAGAGTATAGCTACACGCGTTCGGGGGTGAATCCTGTTTATCAGGGGATATTTGCATATAGCTCCAGTCTGAATTGGTCTGTCCCACTTGAGAGACTCTATTTGCGTATATTGTGGGAGAAGCAAACACCTCTCTATAGTTCAATTTTAAATAGCGATTTGGAACTCAAACAAAAAGATCTGGGTGGTGCCAGAGAGTATGTCATCGAGGACAATAAACTTGATCCAGTTAAATCTGACGATGGGACTCCTTCCTGGTTTAGTCCTTGGGGCGCTATTTACTTTAGTGAACAGGCAACCTGGGAAGCTGTTGGTGTCTGGGGGTTAGGGTTATATCAAGGAGTTTTTAATGTTGATGCGGAGATAGCTAAATTAGTCGCTGACATCAAGTTAAATCACAAAGATAAGAGTTCCCAAATCTCTGCCGCACTTCGGTTTGTCCAGGAGGAGATACGTTACTTAGGAATAGAGTTGGGGGAAAACTCACACAAGCCCAGACCAGCCAGCACGACTTTGCGGTATAGATATGGAGATTGTAAAGATAAAACTGTACTGTTTTTAACTCTATTGAAAGAACTTGGAGTTGATGGCTACCCGGCTCTAGTGAATACCGAAACAAGACTTAAAGATAGAATCCCCAGCGTACGGTCATTTGACCATGTTATCAGCTATTTTGAATTTGAAGACAAAGAGTATTGGGTAGATCCAACGCGTAGCTATCAGCATGGTGACTTGAGCAGTATTTTTCAGCCAGATTATGGAAAAGCACTAATACTCAGGCCGGGCATTGATGACTTGGTAAATATGGAGCCAGATGTCGCAAAGTATGGAGTATTTGTAAAAGATGAGTTCACAGTACTGGATGACGGCCCTGCAACCTTTACAACCACTACTGTAAATTATGGTAAGGACGCTGAAAGGCAGAGACAGCGTTTAGCCAGCAATGGGCGAGATCAAATACAGACAGAATACTTGGAGTTCTTTGAGGATTATTATTCCGGGATTGAAGTCGCTGCTCTAATTGAGCTCGAAGATAACCCAGAGCGAAATATATTCACCTCTCATGAGCAATATAAGCTGGAAAATTTCTGGGAAGATAAACCAGATAGAAAGCGCCAGGAGGTTGATTTTTATGCAAACATTGTTAGCCCATGGGTATCTGAGCCGGATGATCAGGATAGGCACCATCCCTTGGCTTTATCGTATCCAGAGCATATAGAGCAGGTTATTGAAATTCACTTCGAAGGAGACGATTGGTTTTTTGATAGTGAGTATTTTGAGGAAGATAACAGCTTTTTCTATTTCAAAAATGAGGTTTCCTATCAGGAAACCAGTAAGACACTTTCACTGAAATACATATACCGCAGTAAAGTTGATCATGTTAAGCCGAGTGAATATCAAGCCTACGTAGAAGCTATTAACAAACTCAAGAATCAACTGAGTTACGGTATCTATCAGTCTTATGCAAATACCTCAGGAGATACTGAGAGTGGTTTCTTATCACAGTTATCGCTCGCCACGTATATCTATATCTATGCCGCCATGTATGTCTTCCTGGTCTTTATGTGGCGCTTTGATAGATGGAAGAACCCTGTAAAGGAAGATACGATTTTTTACCCTGTCTCCCTGGGTAAGCTGACGGCGATGTGGGTTTTTACATTCGGAATTTTTGGTGTTTATTGGTTTTATAGAAACTTCAAATATATCCGGGAGCAGGAACGTAGTGCGATCATGCCGCTCGCTAGAGGTATTTTTAACAAGTTCTGGTACTTCACCCTTTGGAATAAACTCCGTGAAGATAGTGAAAATCGATATGGTAAATCATATTTGCCAAACAAAGGATTTGCAGTTGTATTGGCCATTACCTTTTTGATCTCACCAGTCTTGGGTAGATATACGGGCTACCCCCTGGTGTTCCAGCTTCTAACCGTGCTAACAGTATTGCCATTGGCAAACTATTTACTGTTTGTGAATGGTGATAAGTCACCAGCGGTAATTGAGGGTTCCAAATGGCATGCTAGGCATGCTTTGTTAGTGGTGTTGAGCTTGCCGGTGTGTGGGCTGGTGGTCGGTGGAGAGTTTGGTATTTTAGCTAGCGACAAGGTTGTTGAAGGAAGTGAGATATCAGATAGGGACCTCAAGTTTATGCAGAGAAAGGGGATCCTAAAGGCTACTGATGAGGTAGCATATTTCTATAGTGACGCGCTTCTATTCGTGAGTGAAGATGGCAATGGTTTTACACAACGCCATGTATTTTCCTATTGGAAAGATGGGGATATTTTGGAAAAGGAAATGGCATCTTACGAGGATATTGAGGATCTACAGGTAGACTGGTCCAGTTCTTTAGGCGATACCACTACGGTAACGGTTGTCAGAAAAGATGGTAGTGATTTTATACTTTATGTTTCCAATCTTGGGGGGAAGGATAAGGTGTTTATATCCTCCCTTAAAGAGCGATTGAAAGCTGTTCTATAGGTAGGTTGGGAGCTGCTGGAGCTTAAATTTATAAAATTGCTCCAGCTGTCCTACCTTGAATTTTTTAGACTTGGGATAAGGTAAAATTCATAAATACCTCTTGTACTTTTTCAGTCTTCAGGTTTCATACCTAAAGACTGAAAAAGCCTCTGATGTTGTTCAGGTTCCATTTCTTCAAACTTATGGTGCTATGCGAGCGTTGAGGCTTCATCAATCCCTTCGGCTCTAATGATTTCTACCCATTGGCTCTTTGTGACCATTATTCAATAGAGAGTTGTCCGCTTTCTTTCCTACGCACCCAGCTTGCTGCCAGTAAAAATTGCTGATAGATTCTAAATGTGATCACATTTCAGCTGGGCAAAAATGTAAATAAGTTAAAGGGAAGGGATAGTTTATGGTGAGTCCGATTGTAAGGGCCGGGGTGGAGCAGAGTAATGAAGTCGCAGGAATGGTAACAAAATTGCTGCAAGCCCTTGTCGGTCATAAGCGCAACATCGATCCAGAGGTGATGGCAGTAACGGCTAAGAAGCTGTTATCACAAGATAATGGATTCCATGCTTTCCTATATCATGTCGATGGAGCTCCTGTAGGAGTTATTACCCTATCCAGATCTGCCGCTATTTATGCCGGAGGCAACTACGGGGTAATCGAGGAGCTGTATGTTGAACCAGGGTTCCGCTCGCAGTTTATTGGCAAGGCTCTTTTGGCTGAGGCGATCAGCTTTGCGAAGGAGGAGGGCTGGCCACGGTTGGAAGTTAGTACTCCAGAAAGAGAAAACTGGCAACGAACAATTGATTTTTACCTCCGAGAAGGTTTCCTCGAGAATTCGGTCGGGGAGAGGTTGAAGCTGGAGCTGTAGCTCTTAACCTGAAAAGGAACAGGCCGCTTTGGAAAATGAAAGTCGTATTGGTTGAGTTTGATCTGACAGGGTAATTCAAAAAGTAGCGCTGTCTGCCAGATCAAGCTTGAGCCAAAGGGCTCAGTGGTGTGTCAAACCAGAGCTGCGACTAGCCTCAAACAAAAACCATGACCGCTTTTCTGCCTGATCAATATACTCTTCCAGCAAGCTTGCGGTAGCAATATCTCTATGCTCATCACAAAGTTCGTGGACTTTACGCATACTTGAGATCATTTCCCGGTTATCTTCGCCTAGCTCTAACAACATATCTTGCGGATCTACATACTCGGCATCATTGTCTGAAGATCGCTGTAGCTTGGCGATATGGCCAATGGAGCGAAGCGTAGTGCCTCCTAGTTTGCGCACGCGCTCCGCCAGGGCATCGGTCATCTCGAATACTTCATCGGCTTGATCATCGAAAAGCAAATGATAGTCCCTGAAGTGGGGGCCGCTAACATGCCAGTGAAAGTTCTTTGTCTTCACATATAGGCTGAAAGTATCTGCCAGCAGGGTATTAACGGCAATAGTAATGCTGGCCCTCGCACTCTCACTTAAATCAGAAGGGGCGGCTAGCCTGGATTGTGTGCCTACCGCTTCTCCAGTTGCTTTTCTCATATCAAACCTCACAAGTTATGACAAAGGGACAGGTGTGGCAGTCGGTGTCTCCATGGCACTAGATTAGACACCTATATGGCGACTAGCCATTCACAAAGGGTTGGAAGCCAGAGAGAACCAGCACATTATTTTTTCATCAGTCTTATACTGGTTGATATATCTCAAGCGTATATGGAGGAGTCTGTTTGAGATATAAAGCGGATCAATCTGATTTGTTCTAAGGCTCTTACGATAGGTAATGTAACTACGGAGAATTTCTAAGTGGTCAGCAGCTTCCGCAAAGACGAGTTATCTAGAGGATTGTGTAACCTTTTAACGGATGCATATCTAAAAGTAAAAGACCTTGGTTATGATGAGATAGCTACTGAGTTTGATAAGGTTGAAAGCATACACTACCCGCTTATTCAAGAATATCCAGATTTAGTGCTTGAAACAAAGCGGCGTATTGCTGAGCAGAAGTTTTTATTGCTCTCTGAGAGAGGCTTATCTTTTGAAGTTATTCAAGGTCTTCACAAGGATGTGCACGACTTGGGGTATTTAAACATTGATAGCGAAGATACTCTGGAAACAATTTTTTGTCGGCACTGCTTAAACCACCAAAAGTATGCTCTTGCCATTGAAGTTGCTACTGCTCTTAAAAAGAGTGTCCTTTCTGAGCTCGATACTTCTCGAGGCAACAAAGAGGCCTATGCCTATAAAGCTATAGCCAGGTGTGATCGTTTAATTTCACTGGCGAAAGAACACCTATAAAGGCCGAGATATAGCAGCTATACAACTCGGAGAAATTAGATTTGCTGCTGATTTATCAAACGGTGAATGGTTAGCTCAAGTAAGAGGCTGATAACTAGCGCCGATTAAAGTAGTAGATTTTTTCTTTTCTTTCATACTCGCAAGAGCGCCCAGCCCTCATTGAATCAACTTACCAGTCATCAAAAGTCATAGTTAAATAAAATATTTTTGATGTGATATAACATTGCTTTATGTTTGAGGGATAAGGCCGTATTTTTTGTCATATGTGATCTGTTAATCCTCTTTGGTTGTATCTCCCGTGAACTATTCCACACTTTTTTGCGGAAAAATATTTATTACTTAAGTTTTTTGTAGAGATTTAAAACTTGTCATCGCAGTCCACATGAGTTTCGAGATCTCCATTGAGGACAACAATTTCCAAGTCGTTATACATTTGTACCAAGCTGAAACAATGGTACCAATTTCGCTCAAGCTAACTAAATGATCCTAAATTCAGCAGTTTTTGGGCTTTCCCTTTATAGAATTTATTTAGCCAAAGCGGGGCGGTTTAGGAGTAACCAATATCGAATGATTTTTTGGTATTGGAATAAATATAACTTCGGAGAAACCACAATAATGAAATTATCTTTAAAATTTCTTTTACAAAAGACGGCTTTAGCAAGTGCATTCTCATTGCTATGCACTGCGCCTTTTGGTGCCTATGCGGAAGAAGCGGATAACAAGCTGCTAACTGATCGCATCATCGTTAAGTACAAAGAAAGCGCTAAAGTTGGACGGGCCGCTACTATGGCTCAGGAAACTGTGGAAAAAGCTTCCCGTCGCGCTGGCCATAAAATGCACCATCTGCGCCGCATAGCTACTGGCGCTCAGGTAATGCGCCTGGAAGGTCGAAAAAATAGAGCTGAAGTAAATGCAATTATCGATCGCCTGAGGCAAGACCCGGATGTGGAGTACGCAGAACCAGATCTGATCTTGAAAGCAGTGGCTGTACCTAATGACCCAAGTTACCTCAATCAGTGGCACTACTATGAATCTACAGGTGGCTTGAACCTTCCATCAGCCTGGGATACCACTGCGGGTAACGGGGCTGTGGTTGCGGTACTCGATACTGGTTATCGACCCCATGCAGACCTGGCAGCCAACATTTTGCCGGGCTACGACATGATCGACGATACCTTCGTTTCCGTAGATGGCGATGGTCGCGATAGCGATGCCACCGATCCGGGTGATTGGTATAGCTCTGGTACTTGTGGAGATAGCTCCTCAAGCAACAGTAGCTGGCACGGTACCCATGTTGCCGGCACTATCGCTGGCGTTACCAACAATAATCTTGGTATCGCAGGTGTTGCCTATGAGGCCAAGATTGTTCCTGTCCGTGTGCTCGGCCGTTGTGGTGGCTATACGTCAGATATTGCTGACGGCATCATTTGGGGTGCTGGTGGTTCTGTCAGTGGACTGCCAGCCAATGCGAATCCCGCCGACGTACTCAATCTCAGCCTTGGCGGCAGCGGAAGCTGTGGTACTACTACACAAAATGCCATCGATACTGCTCGCAGTCTCGGTGCGACGGTTGTTGTAGCTGCTGGCAATAGCAATGCTAATGCAAGCCAATTTACTCCTGCCAGTTGTGATGGGGTGATCTCAGTGGCTGCGACTAATCGCAGTGGCGGTCGTGCTTACTACTCTAACTACGGCAATGTAGTAGATGTTGCAGCGCCGGGCGGAGCACAGAGCTTCGCCAATGACTCCGACGGCGTCCTCTCTACCTATAACAATGGTGCTACTGACCCAGGCAGTGATAGTTACTATTACATCCAGGGCACCAGTATGGCGGCGCCTCATGTGGCCGGTGCCGCAGCATTGCTCTACTCTGTAGACCCTACCTTGACCCCAGATGAAGTTGAATCAATCCTCACCAGTACCGCACGGAGCTTCCCGGCTTCTTGCAGCAGCTGTGGCTCAGGTATTGTCGATGCAGCAGCGGCCGTAGCCTCGGCCAATGGTGGCGGCGGTGGTGGCGGTAACGACGGCGGTGAACTTGAAAATGGTGTTGCTGAGACTGGTATCGAGGGTAACAGTGGTGATGAAATTAACTTCACCCTAGAAGTGCCTAACAACGCTACAGACTTGTCTTTTGTAATGTCCGGTGGAAGCGGCGATGCTGACCTCTACGTTCGCCATGGCAGCGCCCCCACAACCAGTACCTATGACTGCCGCCCCTATACTTCAGGCAATAATGAAACTTGTGATATCGATAACGTACAGGGAGGAACCTATCACGTCATGGTACGTGGATATAGCTCCTTCTCTAACGTAAGTCTCGTGGGCAGCTATACCGCAGGTGGTGGCGGCGGTGGCGGTAGTGACAGCTGGGAAGAGACAAATCTTAGTGGTTCCCGCAACGGCTGGCAGCATTTCACTATTGAGGTTGATAGCGGAGCTTCAACGCTGAGCGCCGTAATGTCTGGTGGCAGTGGGGATGCAGATCTCTACGTCCGTTTCGGCCAAGAGCCCACCCGCACAGCCTACGATTGTCGCCCTTACGAGTGGGGTAATGATGAAAGCTGCAGCATCAGCAATCCAGGCGCAGGTACCTGGTATATCAGTATCCGCGGTTACTCTGACTACTCTGGCGTTTCTCTGAGTGCTAGTACTGAGTAAATGGGCTAACTCCCACTCGACAGGTTCCTGTGGGGTGGGTAGATAGCTGTTCTACTCAAATAATGCCAGTCAGTTAAGCTGACTGGCACTTTCATTTAACACGTTGATCTCTGCAGAATCCTTTCCTAGTGATATTGCCGGCAATATCACCAATTCTGTGATGATCATTTCCACTGTTCGATTAAAGTTCGTTTTATCAGAGTGAATTACCTTCAAGCTCCAGCCTTTTCTTTAAAGTTGATAAATTTTCGAACGGTATTTTGCAGCCTTTCTGTGCACAGTGATTGGAAAGCCCTTAGTTATCTCTATATCGGTGCAAAGACAGATAAATAAGTTTGTTTAGGTGGAGGCTGTCACAAGAATAGAAAGAGGCCGACAATCACCTAAGAAGGATACATCGGTTGCCACTACTATCCCTGTGGGCAAAATTGAAACACTGGTACTAATTTTGTCTCGATATCCAGCCATGACTTGCTCAGGCATATATCTTGCGTAAAGCCTAACGTGCCCTGTCACCACAGGGACAGTGGTACTAATGGTTAGGATGTTACACCCCGTCGGCTAAATCATCATGGAGAGATAACAATAATGAAGTCACTGTTGAAAAAATCCACTCTAGCAGGTGTGTTTTCACTTCTATGTACAGGCTCCTTCGCCACCCAAATGGATAACCTAAGTAGTTCCCCAACAACTGACCGGATCATTGTGAAATACAAGCAGGATTCCACGATCGGACGGTCAGCGAGCATGACTCAGGAAACTGTGGAGAAAGCCTCTCGCCGTGCGGGCCACAACTTGCGCCACTTGCGGCGCATGGCGACGGGTGCACAAGTCATGCACCTGGGGAGCCGAAAAAGCCAAGCCGAGATCAACCTGATAATCAACCGCCTAAAACAAGACCCCAATATTGAGTACGCTGAGCCCGACTTGATGATGCACCCTATGGCGGTCCCTAATGACCCCAGCTATTACGACCAGTGGCACTACTTTGAAGCTGATGGTGGACTGAATTTGCCCGCAGCCTGGGATATAACTCAGGGGGAGGGCGTGGTAGTAGCAGTTATTGATACCGGTTATCTCGCTCACACAGACCTCATGGACAACTTGCTGCCTGGTTACGACATGATTTCGGATTCCGATATCGCTGTAGATGGGGATGGCCGTGATAGTGATGCCAGTGATCCCGGGGATTGGTATACCGATAGTTACTGCGGAAACCCACTGTATCCCGAATTTGATAGCAGCTGGCATGGCACTCATGTGGCCGGCACCATTGCTGCCGTCACCAACAACAATATGGGTATCGCTGGGATAGCCCATAAAGCAAAAGTGCTCCCCGTTCGAGTACTCGGCCGCTGCGGCGGTTACACATCTGATATTGCTGATGGCATTGTCTGGAGCGCTGGCGGCTCGGTTAGTGGTGCACCAGCCAATGAAACTCCGGCTCAAGTGTTGAACTTGAGCCTGGGGGGCTTTGGCCTCTGTGGAAGCACAACTCAAAGTGCCATCAATACAGCCCGTAGCCTGGGCGCCACAGTTGTTGTTGCCGCAGGTAACTCTGGGCGGAATGCCTTCTGGTTTTCGCCGGCTAACTGTTCAGGAGTCATTACAGTATCCGCGACCAACCGCTCCGGAGGACTTGCTTACTACTCCAACTACGGCAATGTGGTCGATGTCGCTGCCCCCGGAGGTGAAACTAACTCGGTGGAATCCGATGGCGTTCTCTCTACATTAAACAGCGGCGCGCGAACTCCCGGTAGTGATAGCTTCGCTTACTACGCCGGCACCAGCATGGCCGCTCCACATGTTGCCGGTACAGCCGCACTTATATATTCAGTCAAGCCCGATGTTACACCAGATGAGGTTGAATCCATTCTCACCAGTACAGCCCGAAGCTTTACGGGCTCATGTCGGCGCTGTGGATCAGGCATTGTTGATGCGGCGGCAGCCGTTGAGGCCGCTATAGAGAATTAAACTGTAGAAAGGAGTAAGTTTGATAAAAGACCGGCACCTCGTCGGTCTTTTACACTTTTCCACTAAAGGATCTAGCTAAGTACAGGGGTGGGGTTAATATTCATCCTTGTTCCCATGCGGGAAATGGATCATTCAATGTCGCCCAGTATTCTTTGCCTCGTAGCACTTCGTCCTCGCTTAGCAGGCAGTCATCAAGCGCTTTTGTCATGCTGGTTTGATTCAAACTCTGGCCAATAAATACTAGTTCTTGCCGCATATCACCAAAGGGTTCTACCCATTGTTTTTCAATGGAGCTGCGATAATTTTCGTCTGTGGGCCAGTTTTCTTTGGGTATAGCTTTCCAGAACATCCCAGCGAAACCATAGTGGGCAATGCCTCCCGCTTGACTCCATTCGCCTGCAAACTCAGGGCGAGACGCCAGCCAAAAATACCCTTTGGAACGAATTAACTTGCCGTGCCTCTCAGTATTGTGCAGAAATTGATGAAATTTTTCTGGATGGAAGGGTCTACGTGCTTCGTAGCTGAAACTGCTAATGCCATACTCTTCAGTTTCAGGAACATGCTCACCTCGCATCTCTTTAAGCCAACCAGGTGCTTGCTGCGCGCGCTCGAAGTCAAATAAGCCGGTACTTAGAACCTCGTCAATATTGACTTGCCCTTGAGAGATCGGAACTATTTTTGCCTGCGTATTTAGAGTTCGCAGAATGGCCTCTAGGCGCTCAACATCAGAAGGGCCAGCTAAATCCGTTTTACTGATCAGAATGACATCTGCGAACTCGACCTGGTCGATCAGCAAATCAGTTACACTGCGTTCGTCGTCTTCGCCTAATGATTCACCAGCATCCTGTAAAAATACTGCCTCGTCATAGTCCTTTAAAAAGTTGACTGCATCGACCACCGTCACCATTGCGTCCAAACTGGCAACATCAGAGAGAGAAACACCATTTTCGTCGGCAAAAGCGAAGGTTTCAGCAACGGGTAAGGGTTCAGAAATCCCTGTTGATTCAATAACGAGATAATCAAACCGTCCTTCCTGCGCAAGCTTAGTGACTTCCTCCAGAAGGTCTTCCCGCAGAGTGCAGCAAATACAGCCATTACTCATTTCAACAAGCTTCTCCTCACTACGGTTAAGAGAAACTTCGCTCTGTACTTTCGTCGAATCAATATTGATTTCACTCATGTCATTGACGATTACAGCAACTTTTTTGCCTTCGCGATTGTTCAGTATGTGGCTAAGTACGGTAGTTTTACCGGCACCTAGAAAACCTGAAAGGACGGTGACTGGGAGTTTGTTTGTATGTGCCATTAGTCTCTCCACACTCTGAGTATTCATCCATGTGTACTAGGTTAATCAGATTGTGCGCAATGATATATCGTATCGTTTATGGGTCAAGCTATTTCATTTACATGAGGGTAGGGCGGTAGTATTACCGCTCCTCCTTTACCCGCTTACTCCGCCCACTTTCATGCCGCTCCCGCATATCGGAATCAATGTAGCGATCGGTCGTAGCCATACTTGCATGGCCCGCATCATCGCGCACATGCTCGCGGGGGCGGTACTTCACATCTTCAGAAATACCCGTATGGCGGAGCCAGTGCACAGTGGCAGCCTTAAGATCTTCAGCATCTTCCCCTAAGCCTTCTTCAACCATCCGTTGGTGGGCAGAATCAAAGCAGTTTTGAACAATCAGGCGAACCTGTCGGGTACTGGTAACCGGTCCCTTGCCACGGGACTTGTGCACCAGAGGTGTCTGCTCATTAATGCTGGGCAGAGCAGGGAGCTGCAAATAATTTCTGTAGCGCTTCAAGGCCTTCAACATTTGGTCGCAAACAGTGATCGCCCGGCCTTTGTTACCTTTGCCCGTAACGTGAAACCACCAGTTTCCGTCGCGATCTTTCTTGAAATCACCCATAACTGGTGCCGATCTTTCATCCGCAACCAACTCAGAGATTCGCAAATACATAGCGAATAGGGCGTTCATAATGAATAAAGTTCGCTCGTGATCAGTTGGTGATGTCTCGGCCATGATCTCAGCAGTCTCCAGGACATAATCCCACTGCAAGTTGCTGATTCGACGTACAACCTGGCTTTGTTGCTCACGTCGAACAAACTTACTTTTCTGGCGAATCAGTGCCACAGGATTGGCTGGAACCAGGCCTTCTTGATAGAGAAAATCGAAGAAAGACGACAATGCAGTAAAGATGCATTTGATCGCTGCCTGGGATGGCCGGAACTCCTTGGGGGAAGCCGTCTTGCCAGCACGAAACTCAACTTTGGATACACTGACTACGAATGGCCGCCAATCGGCATTCACAACGCGCTCGCCATTTTGTGTTTTGAATCTGGCAACATTCTTAGTTCCGATCCAGGCAATTGGCGGCTCAATGCAAAACTGCACAAACTCCTCAATGTGTTCGCGCTTCAGAGTCATTATTGAAGCTTCTTCAATGCGCCACGCCCATTGCAGCAAGCGCTCAAGTTCACGGCGGTAGCTGTTAAACGTTGCCTGGCTACCGTTGTAGCTGTAAAGAAACTTAAGCGTGAACTCCAGATCGGTATTAGCACCAGGAATCTGCTTGCTGAGATAACGGCTAGCTGAAAAGCTGGTGCAGCGGAATGGATTCTCAAGATTGCTCAGGTTGTCGATGATTGGTGCTGGTGGCCGGTTGGAAGCAGACATAGAAATATGGAGTTGTTGTTGGAATGCGGCAAATTATACGGAAAAACGGGCATTTATAAAATATCCGATATTCACAAATATCGGAAATATCGTAACCCCTTGAACCCCCTCAGGTTTTCAATTTTTTCTTGACCGCTATTTCCGATAACCAAGTCTGCCCCTGTTTTCCGAAAGATTGATTGCGGTGCTCGTGTCGAACCGTGATTAAACCAAGCTCTCCGATGATTTCCTGTGTGCTCCCATAACGCTCTCCGTCTCGCGAGGAAGTCGCGGAGCGGCTTAACTTCGTTCTTGCTGCCCAGCGCTGGCGCTTTCCTGGGCAGCAAGTGCGGGCACGCTGCGCGTGCCATTAAAGGCGTTCGCGGTCATAGCGATTCACCTGTCCGTATCTGTCTGTTTTCGGTACTGTTCGGACGACTCTTCGAGATCAGCTTTGACTTCATATAGTATCCGCGCCATAGCAAGTACCCCGTGGGAAAAACCATCGCGCGCCACCGCGGGACTTACAGGCGACGGCTAGCTGTAACGAGCCGGGATTTTGCACCGGCACTGGAATTTCACGCTATCACAGCGGGCAATCTATAATTCTACTCGGCTGATACAAATATTTATCCCCCTCCTCTAGGAGGCCATTAAAGTGGATTAAGGTTTTGGATCTCTACCCATTTAGTTCCGGCACCATCTTCAGGAGAATTTAATTGCACGAGTACAAGCGGACGCTTTACTTCAATAATAATACCAGACCTAAAAAAGCCAATTGAAACCCTATCACCAACCTTTGGATTTTCTCTAATTTGTTTGAGCCTGTAGTTATAAATTGTACGATTTTCCTCTAAAGCCTCTCGATTCAATTTATTTTCTTCTTCTCGATAGTAAGCTATCTTTGATTTTAGGTTTTCCCCATGAATAGAGGTTATATCACACTCCTCACCCCCCCACCCAGAAGGCTCCAAAATGTAACATCCGTGGAGTTTCTACTCTCTATTTTTATCTCGCAGTACATTTCCGCCTTTTGGACCACCCATTTGCTTATATACGTGGCAAACATTTCGCACGTTTTCCATACGCCTACAATTAAATTTTGCAAACGTGTTGTACTTGTTTGCCTCATGGTATGCATCAAGATAAGATGACTGACCCTTTTGAAAACACCCACTTTCATTTTCTATTTCGTAGCATAACCGCCCTCCTTTTTGGGAAAGCTGAATTTCCAAATTATCTGGCCAAGGCTCAACTTGAATACCACCATTTAAAGCATCAAAATTTGAACAACCGTTCAAAGTAGAAAAAAATAATAGACAACCAATCACAGTTCCTTTTATTTTCATATTTCCTCTCCCTGCTGATCATATGAAAGTTGTGAGTTTAATCAGTGTAACTATAATCTCCCATCAAGCATACAACTAAAAGCTAGAGATTTCTGCCCGCTGAAAAAGACTCTGAGTGTGATCTGAATTAAATCGCAGACCAATCCTTTATGTCATTGAAAATTACGTAGGACTCTTTAATATTATCAGGATCATAATAAACTTTGACTTTTTTAGAGCTGCTAACAATGGCAAGCGCCCGATCAGCGCGATCTTCATCTTTATTGTTAATCATGCTAAAAACAGACCTTTCACATATATGTTTTTCTTCGTCAATATAGAATATAACCTTGTGTTCAAGGTTATAATAGTAACGGTTAAAAAAGCCTGCGTCGTGATTAGATAGAACGGTTTTATTTATTTTTCTTAGCGATAAGAGTTGCCCTTTTGTCGAAACATATCTCTCTTCAATATCGTTAAAAAATTCTTGAGCCGGTATTATACCGATTTTATTTGCAATATTTTTCAACTTCCCATCCATGGTATTATTCCTTACGGAATAAGCCATCCAGAAAATAAAATAAGCAAAAAAAATAGCTGGAATAGCGATCAAACCAAATGTATAACTCATTACCAATAGATTTCCACAGTGATTACCTTGGCCTTCATCTTCCAATCCTCAAGTTCGCATTTCTAGTAATTCATCGTATTCACTGCACCTTAGGTCCGAACTGGCAATTCTGTTTGGCCATATCTCTTTTAACTTCATCCAAAAAGACATACCATCGCTTATAACGTGTACAGGTTGAATCAGTTGTGAAGACTGCCCTACGAGCCACTTGATAATAGCTGTCCCTTGCCTCTTCCTTGGTGTTGAAGCCTTGATTTCATGAACTAGCAGAAGGTTCTCATCACACCACAGCTCAGTCACTACCTCACCTATCACCTCTCCCTGGGAAAAAAATGTATATCGAATCATCGTCCCCTGATTTCTTGAACGAAACTGGACTTCACTTTCAGATACTTGTTCTATTATTGGAAAGGTGCTCATAGCTTCTATTAGCGGCTGTTTCGATCTATTTGAAATTGAACCAAAAACCATATTCCCACCTCTATCCGGCAATGAGTTTTAGTAAGTAGACTCCAAGAAAGTGCCCAAACATCCCAAAGAGCAAAGCGGTTATTGAAATTATTAAGAGCTGCTTCTTTCCCTCAGATGCCCGGATACCCGATGCACTGAGAAAGCCACCAGAAGCTCCAGCCATCGTCCAGGCCAAGAGTGTCTGAGGTTTTACCTCGATGGCGCTTGCCAGAGGAATATTTATGACCAGCATTCCCAAAACGATCAGACCGATAACAAGCAAGTCTTTCTGATCCGGTTTCCTAAGCGGTATTCCAAAAACTGTCATATTCCTACCCAGCCTTTAATTTTAAATCCCTTAGTCCGTTAGTGTATCCATCTGACCAAAACTCTGAATGATACTGGCTTAATTCCTTATGAGGATTCATAGATTCAGAAACACCATTTAATGCGGATTGATAACCGTCCCTGTAAATCCTATTTGTAACCGTTTCAGAACACTCAAAGTGATAATGATCAGAGTCAACCGAAATAGATTCATCATCTGGATAGATTGTATCTTTGCACTCAATACAGTAATCCCACATATTCCCACCAATAACCCTTAATTTGTTAACTTGAAATCAGGATCTACAATAGCAAGTAGAATCCATATCAGAAGAGATATACCTGCTACCGACAACGATATCGCGTTATCAGCATAAAACATATCAAATGACTCAGAGTTAAAGCCACTTACTATTGAAATGCCCATGCTTAATGCGCTAATTGAAAATAAAGTTAACCGTATATTTCCGGTTTTTCCTTTAAAAGCTGCCACGTTCCAATCTCCTTATTAACCAGCTGACATTAACCCGGCGAAATATTGAGCCTTTATTTAACTATCAGTTCGCCGGGTCAAAAGACTATTCTTCTTACAGTAGATCTTTAATTATTGCCCCAATGATAAAAGGAGCATTATTTACTACTGTCCCTGACAATCCCTTTTCAGGCTCTAATGTTTCCTGTGATAGTATCATTCCAAATTTTGTTACTGGAGTTTTAGTTATACGAAAGCTTGAAGATCCAGGATTAGTTCTGATACTTACTATACCCAGTAAATCAAATCCTTATATCCCTGCTGCCAACCCAACTTCCAGCTCTCATATCCAGAGCTGCCTTTTCGGTATGGGTTGTCACTTATGAGTAGGCCATTGGTCTGTGCTTCTATGCCCTCACCCCACGCATCATTTCCGGCGTTCTCCATATTCAAACCTTAATCTATAGGCACTAATTTGGTTTCGTAAGAAAGCATCATAGGATGCTTTGGATCACCAGAGGCTGTGAAACCAAAGCAAAGAACCGGCTTGCCCGATGCCAGAAGTAATGACATAACCCTATCCAGATGCTCCCTTAAATGTTTAGGAAGCTTGTCTCTAGAGCCCCAACAAGGAACCAGTACATCAGCCTGGTTAATAATCTTTGAAATGTATTCGTCGTTATCAGGGCCAACCGGATCTTCAGCGCTAGCTAGCTCGTTAACTTCAGTTGCACGATACGCGAATACGTTACCCACGACAAAACGAGAACCGGAATTTTTGGCCGTGAAACTAATCCATTTTTTTACCGTTTGGTCATCAATGGTTTCATCCGCTGTAGATGGGTTCACTCCAAAATAAGCGAATACTTTTCCACCAAAATCATCTACTTTACGTGACAGAATGTACCGATATTTACGGCACTCACTTAATGTAGCCCCCATATTCCCATGATCTCCTTATTGCTTTTTAAACATTTTGACCTTTTTAAAATAGATTTATATTTCTCAGGCAATGCTTACTCTGCCAAAAGGTCGCTCCAGCCAAATGATTGTGAGACATTCATATAACACAACTGAAACCTTCGGCCTGCCTTAAAGGCTAAATCTTTGCGTTGTTCACTTATAAGTCTATATAACTCCATATCTGGCGTTATAAACCCCTTATCAGAATGAGGACTATACACTCTCCGATAGGCTTCCATATCAACCACCCTCATCATACTATCGAATGAGCGCATTTGTTTTCTGCAAGCTTTAAAAACCTCGTCTATTTCACCGGTTTTAGGAACTTCTAAGGCATTTATATCAATCGCAATTGCACTTAATAAACTGTCTTTTATCTCATCAGCACGCTCTTTGATTTCTTGCTGATGTTTAAGATCCGCCTCTTCTTTTGCTTTAAATTTTCCTTTTTTTTCTGCTTCAACCACCCGATCAAAGGAAAATGATTTCTGATGAACTGCGCCATTGCTTCTATATTTTATTTCATCTGGATCGTCAAGTAATTCATTAATAAGCCTTCGATTCCATGTTGGCCTGCTTAAAACCTCGGTTAGTGATATCATTTTCATATTTCTATTCCTGCCATCTTCCAATCTCATTATCAACTTTTTCGGTATGTTAAGTATTCCGATATCACATCATTGATATCTGGCTTACGAAAAATGAGCTTTATACCTGTCCACACAAAATCCAACAGTGCTAAAGACCAAAACAAGGAAAAAACATACCCCTTGATTGCCGCTGTCCAGCCATCAGCAGCAGTTTTATAGCTAGTAACTATGCCATCTAGCACTCCTGTATCTTGAGCAATAACATCAATGCTAATAAGTGAGAGAAGAACTATCCAAATCCATTTCTTGGCCATGAAGTCCATGTCTTAGCCCTTTTCTAATATCCTGACTTTGTTACATCTCTTGTGTCGACTTCACCAAGCTTCATTTTCTTATACTTCTTGGCTTCTTCGACCATAGAGATAATAAGTTTTGCGTCTTTCTCTGAAGACACATAAATAACGCCGGATGGTGTTTCTACTGCTATAGATGGAATAGGACAGTCTTCATCACCACAAGCAGCGAGGAGAAGTGAGAGCGCAATAATAAGGGTCAACTTAATATTCATTTTTTCCTTCCAGTTATCATTTGAATATTCGAAAAAGTAGAAGTCGGATTAAAATCCGGCCTTGGTTACATCTCTCACACCAACAGAGCTGGTATCATTTAGCTTCAGACGTTTAGCCTCAGCCATCGCCTGCCTTTCATACTCAAATCTCCCTTCATTTGGGAATTTTTCCATCTTAGCGAAAGGCCTGGATACATTAAGCCACCACAAAATAGTGCCTCTCACTCGCCACCCAACTAACTACCCCTCAAAGCTATACTCTATTGATTTTTTTTCTACCACAACATGCTTATCGTTTTTTAGTCTTTCAATAGCCATATTGATCCTAGCGCTATCTAAAGTCGGATTAAATAATTCACCTATCTTTCGCGTAAGTGTTTCAAGTTTTCTTGGCCGATTCTTGCCGTGCTTCTTTAACGAATTAACAATTTTTAAGTAATCGGTTTCGGCCAGTGTGTTACTGCCTCCCAGGGGCTTTAATATTGACATATCTGATATATCGACATGGCGCTGGATGAATCTCTTCTTCTCCCGCAGATGTTTTATCAATGGGTCAAAACCTTTATCTTTAGATATGACATGAAAATATGCATCTGGCTCAGTATTTGAAAGCTCTCCAAGGTAATATGCTATATGGAAATCTAAAGAGTTTTTTCCTGATCCCGATATCCGGATATATTCAGCTCGCGAACCAATCTTCTGCATTTCCATTGCTAAATCTAAAGGCACCTTGTTCTGAGTCTTCCCTGCAAAAACTATCACGCGGAAATTTTCATATCTGAGTAGACTCAAGTTATTTGGTACGATATTTTCTAAATCTATCAGCACATAATTTTTCTTCATCTATACCCTTTAAAAAATCCTTTTCGTACACTATCCGATCATAAAGTTCATGTTCGTTACTGGTGCCACCCATCTTCAGTGCAGCAGCAAGTAACCCGGCCAAAGGCGGATTTAAAGCCTGTCCGTCTTTAATCCTTAGCTGCACGTGGCTGAAACCATTCTATCCGCTTACGCTATACTTTTAATGCTGTACTCAATAAGGGGGGCAGGATTTACTATGCCCCCAATTATTCTGTGTGAGATTTACTACTTAGAGTTGCTATGCTTTTATGACAACACAAGACTTAGAAAGCAAACCTACATCAGTTGACCATCCAGCCTTTAATGCAGCCGCACCAACTAGCGAAAGCACACTTTCTTCTTTGATTGCGCTTATAGAATCAATCTCGGAAATCGCCCTGTTGAAGCAATCAACGGCTATAGCTGCATCTTCAGCATGGCCCGCGCCTTTTGAGGTTGAGGTAACAAATGCCTCCCATACGAACACGCTATCTGAATTAAGAAACTCATTCCAATCAAACTGAATGTTTGGTGAATAGCCAAGTATTTCAGTTATACGTGCAAAAACCCAAAGATACTCAACAAGCCCTGTTGCAAGTGCACCTGTACCAGCTCCAGCACTCCAACTTCGGTTGCCCTCTCCTAATCTTGCAGAGTTTACAAGTATTGGATTCTTTCGAGCAGGAACGAACATGGGACACTCAAATCCCAGTGTGACTTTATGACTGCTTGAGATGGACTTTGCAATTAAGTTGGCGAAAACCTCAATATCTGTACCTAATAAGGACTCATGCTCACCTGGTAAAAAGGCAGCCCAACCAAATTTTTGGTTTTTTATTGATCCTACATCGGCACAAAAAATTGCTAAGTTCTCCATAATTCCCCTTGTTTGTAAATTTTAATTTTTAATCAATTGCTAAATTGGCATTAAATATGTGATAGGTATCGGCTGTCCGCTAGGAGCGGTAACGAAATCCTTTACCTTTTATGTTTTTTCAGAATCCCATTCACTTATACGCTGTTTAGAAATCTCTATCGCCTCTTCAGAAAACACATGGGGATGTCGAAGTATCACTGCCTCAAATGCATGCTTTTCCAGCCCCATTTCAACTAAAGCGTGATAACCTTTTGTTTCTTTCGGCCTATTAACTGCTCGCTCTACAGCACCAACAATGCCGTGACGCTTAATCATAGGCCATGTCCTCGATGCCTTAGTGCTTTTACCATTTTTTGCGCTCAGTACCTTTTCATAGGCATATACAGCTTGTAATGCTTCTACCTCTGCCACAGTTTCGGCCCCATGAGCTTCTGCTCGTATTTGTAAGATACGCTCCACAGCCTGCTTTGCTATATCTTCTCGACCATTTGCTTTCGCATTAGAAATAAGGTTTTCACACTTTTTGATTGTGTCAGCCCGTTTTACTATGTCATCCACTTTAAAATCCAAAATCTATCACAAATGAAGCCAAATATTTTAATACACTATTGTTAGATTACATTGATAATCAATACACACCTACCATGTAAATATCATATTCCTACGCCCTACAGTTTTAACCCCCAAATTTATAATCGGGAGGGTTTTCCATCCTTTTTCTTTTTCATCTCTTCTTCACATGCAGCCATAGCCTCACTAATACCTTTTTCCGTGTGATCACACGCTGCATATATCATTTTCCGGACTGCTTCTTTAGTAGTCTTTTCTATAAAATAGCCATAGATTGCATAAGCTATTTCTGATTTATCACCATAATAGAAAGTAATGTCGTTTGACTTACGGTCAATCCAACGATCATTTTCCGTGGTTACCTGCTTTACAAATTCTTTTGAGGCTGAGAAGTGGTTCGCTATCTCCTCTACTGGCCAAATATTATAGAAGTGTGCAAGAGCAATTCTAATCTCTTTACTTTTATACAAAGCTATTACGTCATCTTTCATTATCTATTCATACTCACTATCTGTTTTTACTTTCTTTGGAAGCTCTGAAAATCAGCTTCTACTCCTTCATCACGTTTTACAATATCAAAAAACGCTTATTTATTCTTCGAAACTCAGGTTTCCATGCGTATTTGCCTCCATTTTTATTGCCCAAAATCCGCGTTTTGCAGATTTTTGGCGCACTGACCCTAGGGCAGCAGATATTTTTTTCCAATTAACAAGTTGGTGAAGCCTGCCAAGAGGTACAAGCGCTGAGCGTTTTTTTCTAAATCTCGATAGCGTACTTTTCCATACCCGAAGATATTTTTTATATATCGGAATGGGTGCTCTACTTTTGCCCTAATCTGCGCCTTTATTTTTTCTACCTTTCGCAACTCAGCACGCCCTGGACGATGTTTCAAGCGACTTCGTTTCTCTGCAATGTGCCACTCCACCTCTTTAGATTTAAGCTCTTCGCGCTTTTCCGCACCCGTGTAGCCAAAGTCTCCCTTTTTTTATATCTCCATCACTCATACTCCAATAATCTCCCAATTATTTAAAAGTGATCATATACAAGCGCACTGCTACTCTTCTACGATTCGCTTCAGGTCTTCGAACCTTAAACCTAAAGGAGCATTAGAAAGATAAGTATCGATCCGTTTTAATTGACCTGGCTCTGCTATATGCATCATCTCTTTATGTTGTTGCTCTTTATAATTTTGAATCATTCTAAGCTTGGGGGTAGATGAAATAAATTTTCTAGCCTCCAGCACCTCTTCAGCATTATTGTGATAGTAAATGTAATCTACCTTTCCTTTTTTTAATACATGATCCAAAACAATTAAAGAGCCGGGAGGCTGCTGCTCAGGGTGAGATGTTTTTGTTAATGATACATCAGTCTTCAGACCATTGTACTCAATCCATGCATGTGAAGTTACACCCTCCCAAGTACCATCATTCACCCATCCAACTACAGGGATAACAGAAATCTGTTTTTCCGCCAAATAGCGAGTCATGAAAAAGGCTAAATGATAGCACCCTTCTGTGAATGACTGAGCTTGAATGAGCTTTTCTTCCAGTCTCTCAGCTAAATTAGCTATCGTCGCTTCCTCTTCAGTTAGATTGGATAACCAATTGATATGCTGTTGTTTTATTTTGATGATTTCATTCGCTCTTCTTTTTGCTTCACCCAAAATGCTTTCCTTTATATTATCTAAATCAGAATTTTATTTACTTTTATATGTATACTTTGAAATTCATATTTGAAAGCATATCCCAACAATTTCTTGATTTTGACAGATATAACCCGCCCTTTTTTTCACATTGACGTTTCTACGAACAAGGCAACCGTCATATTCCAATCTCTATATGTGTGACACTATGTGTTAAAACAAACTTCTCCAGCCTCTTCTACTATATTTCCAAAATCAGGAATGCTTATGCTGGCACACCATTTATCATCTGTTCTCCGCGGGTCTTCATCATAAAATATGAAGTACCTATTCCCATCAATCGGAGCATCCCCCTCTTTATTACGATCTTCAAATGATACATTTCCGTGAGAAATGGCATTCCTAAGACGCCTAATAATATATTTACATTTGTCTTTATCAGATTTATTTTCAAACTCACGAGTGGTAACAATAAGATTGAATTTACTTATAAAATCACAATACTTTGAGCTTGGAAATTTTGTAAGAAGATTACTTTCTCTACCAATAACAAAATATATGTACGCCGACGCCAAAATTGATCCGGGATTAAGTAGTGACCAACTCATATTTTGTGGCAAGGAACTAAGTCTTTCAACTCTTCCATTTTTAATAGCAATAGCCGAATCCCAAATATACCTCCAGGTACTATTAAAACTTTCTTGGATTACTTTTCTATCAGCTACAAATTTATCCATATTCCTACCTACCCCTTACTTTTCTTCAACAGTGGCAAGATGGGTTTTTTGGGGGACATCAGACACAACAGCATGACCAAAGGTCGTCATAAGCGGGACTCCTGCGGCCTTTAGGTCAGTCACAGTGATGACCTTGCCAGATTTCATCACCGGCATATCTAAGAAGCCGTTGTCTTCAGACCAAAAGCGAGCAGATACAGGGTGAAGAAGATCCATATCAAGCTCACCATCTGGATACAGAATAAACTCTAGCTTCCATCCGGCAGGGATCTCGGGCCATTGATAATCTGGGCTCACTGCCTGTGATAAGCGCCCAATAATCTCTTCTGTGTCCATCTTCCTAATATCCTCTAATTTTATTGAGCTTCAGTAGATCTAATCAATCCAGTTACCTTTAATTTACTACTACCGGGGCTTATCTCTTCAACATATCCAACTGCTCGGTCAACGCTTCGGAAAACTTTAGCTCCAGGGCGTCCGGTAAGCATTAGAAGATAGCGCGGTCTACTTGAATCGGAGGCATCTATTATCCATAGATGAAAGCAACGTGATTTGGCGGCCTTCTTCGGTTTAACTTCCTCTAACTCAAATTCTATATCTCGACTAGATGCGACTAACGTTTTTAGTGCATTCTGTTGTAGGCCATACTGAATTGATTCAGGCATTTTGCTTCCTTTCAAAATGAGTTGCTGTTATCCAAAGTCAACGTGATACTTTGCCAGGAAATCAATCATCTCTGACTCATTGCCGCTATCATAAAACCGGATCATTTTGGTATTGAACTCAAGCTTTGCTTTTGCCGGCACCAAAATAGGGGAAATACCCTCAGATAGCAGAACCCCATTCATCATCAGCCGACCAGTACGCTTATTCCCATCCCAGAAGAATTGATTGCGAGCCATCTGCAAAAATAGGGAGCAAGCCCGTACCTTAGTGTCCTGAATCGTCCCCAACTTGCCGATCATTTCGTTCCACTTGGCATCCAGGGTTTCTGCCTTTGGAGGGGTGTATTCAGTACCAGAGATTCGTACATTGCCAGTTCTAAAGCAGCCCCAATCCAGGGCCTCTTCTTTGGCAACCAGGTCTTGAAGACTGCACGCTACCTTTTTTGTTACTGCGAAGCGTTCAGCCTCGATCAGCCCAAATAGCTTCTCCCAGCTGGCCTTCTGGTTTAGCACCAGGTTCTGCTCGCTCAGGGTATGCCCACCAACTGTAATCCCATCTAACAGCGTTTGGACCTCTGGCAATGTGAAAGGTGAATCTTCCAGTGCGGCAGTATCAAACACGAACTGCGTCATATAATGCTTGCACTGAAAAAGTAGTTTCTTATTCATATAAAAACTCATCGTACTTTAACCTTCAGTTGCTTTTGGGCACTCTGACCTTATTAAATAGATCGCGAAAAATTTTTTCCAGCTCTCTTTCTCTTGGCCTAATCTTTCGATCCAAGGTTTCTTTCCCTTTAATCCCGCTTACGGCCATAAGATCTTTATATCCACAACCAGCCTCATACATATTTTTGATAAAAGTATCTCGGAATGATGATGGTTTAGCGCCTTGAATTGATGTTTTCGCAATTAACTGTTTCAGCTTGGAGTTCATAGATACTGGCTGACGGTCACTAGATCCTTTACTCCTAAGAGATAAACTAAATTCTTTATCTCTATCATTAAGGAAAAAATAGCTTTCGGGATCTGAATGCCGGTACCATGATTTGTTACTGCGAAATAACCGCCTATCGACCCGGCTTTCCATGTAAGCTTCAAAAAATGGGAGTACGTGATCTTCAGTGTGCAATTCCCTGGCTTCGCCATTGTATGAGACTGATTCCGGCAGGGTCCAAATCCTATAAAACTCTCCACTTTGTGCCATCACATGCTGCAACTGCAACAAACTCAACTCTGAAGGCGTTAGCCCCCAGTAAACAGCTCCGATAATCAACGCGGCATTTCTTTGCCCGTGTGGAGGGGCCGCATTCATATCAAGTAGAAGCTGTAACTCCTGCTCAGTAAATAATTTTTCTACCGCCATGACTCTCAAAGTGTCCATTATGAATATCACAGAAGTGATTATTTTCTATATTTGTGATACATGCTAGCACCCTGATCTACATATCACAATAACTTGTATAGTAACAATTGTGATAATAGGCGCTTAATTTAACGTGAATTTCTTGGCTCTTTGCTAAGCAAAACCGGGCCTTGATGGGAATGTTTGCTGACGGGCTGCCCCGGCGGAGAAATCGGGCACTGACACGTGTCAGTGCGTAAGTTTTCAGGGGTAAGGTACCAGCCTTGCGTCCATGGGGAGAAGCTCCACCAGCTTCGATGCCTCCAGCTGGACCTATATCCGCTAACCCACTGAAATACAAAGAAACTTCCTATTTGGCGTCAACCCGTAATTGCACGTTAAGTGCAAAATACCAGCGCCCACGAGCCCGGTATTCAGTGCCGCGAATTATTGGCATATCTGCCCGGGTTACCGCAAAAATGAGAGTAAGAGAACACCACCTGCGGCGCGGCCCCCCCGCCCTGTCCAGGGTTGCCCCTGCCGACCTTAAAGTAGCGAAAAAGCCCCGCAATCAGTTGACCAAATAAAGCCATCATCGCCTCAGCCTCCATAAGAAATGAGAATTTCCACGAGAGTACCGCAGACAAATTGAACTTGCAGAAATAGCCCCTAACCTTGAAATCAACTTAAAATCCGCACGCAAAATCGCCAGCTGTTAACTTGACTTTCAAGTTATAACTCGACTGCAAAACTGTTGGGTAGAGGGTTGTAGCATTTGCAGGCTGGCAGCTCCGGCGAAAAAATTGGGGCATTGACACGTGTCAGTGTGATAGTTTTTAGGTTATCGGTTAGGAGCCTGCGGCAGCTAAACTCGGCCTGAGTACCGTTTCATGAAGCTGGTAAAGTTTCGTTAGCCAATATAGAAAGCCCTGAGCTTTTCTCTCTAATAGGTGGCTGTGTAGTGGTCAACTATTTCCGGATAGTAAGTTAAATTTTTCTTCCGCTTTTGCGGGAGGTAATCCGTCATTGCGTTGGTGGGGACGCTCCCAGTTGTAGTAAGTCATCAAGTAATGGCTGATGTCTCGGCTCGCTTCTGTGATAGAGGTGTAACCGCGAGAGGGTATCCATTCTCTATGAGCCATAAAACTTGGATCTATGACTCATTTACCGGTCGTTTTGTGAGTCATAGCCCTTTCGGTCCCTAACTGCGACAACTTATGGGGGGACGAACACGCCAACTTATGGGTGCACACTCACTCTATCCGAAGCTTGCTTTCCATGCCTTGCTAGGCAGTATGATATAAAATCGGATAATCAGGGGGTTCAGCTCAAGCGTAGAAAACTCAGAAAGGGGGTTTACTACCACCATGCTGGCCGTATAGACCGGTGCGAGCGGAAATGACTTAAGTGTTACATTTATGGGCATTTTGACAGTCACACCTGCTCCCTTTAAAAGCATTTGCGGAATACTGCGTGGATCATTCCTATTGCGTCAAGTATTGGTCAAAATGATTTAGAGAGGCCTATGCGTAGGCAATTCCGGATAATTAAACGTGGTATTAAAGCGTCTGGCATACCAGCCTGGCGGGCAACTTAAGATAACAAGCGCATTTAGGCTATGGTAGTCTTTCTGTATAAGATGCCAGAATTAATTCTACACCAATACCAAATAATTACTGCTAGTGATGAAGAGGACTCCAATCAATACGGGCAGTAAACGAGTACCGAATGAGATTGACAGCTCAAGGCTAGATTCCAGATATTACTTCAACGCCACATGATAAAGGTCTTATGACATGGAATATCATCATATTAAATACGAGCAAATTGGCCCTGTAGCCATCGTTACTTTTAACCGTCCAGAGGTTAAGAACTGTATTGGTACTCGCGCTCACCGTGAGCTGGTGGATGCATTCGATCGCTTTCGTACCGATGACGGAGCAAAAGTTGCGGTAATCACCGGTGCTGGCGATTCTGCATTTTGTGCAGGGGGTGATTTGAAAAGCAATCTTGCTGCAACCGAACCCACTAATCACCCGGATCCTGACGTGGCTGTTTTATGTCCTGTAGAGCCCGCTGATATTGCCCGGCATAACCGAGGAGAAGCTCCAGGTATTTTAGGCCCATCCCGCTGGACCGATATTTATAAGCCTATCATTGCGGCTGTGAACGGAATTGCTTATGCGGGTGGCTTTGAGTGGGCATGTTTTGCCGATATGCGGATTGTAGAAGAACACGCATCCTTTGGAATGACTTGTCGTCGTTGGAATATCGGCTTAGCCGATGGTGGTACTCAGCGTTTGCCGCGTATTGTTGGTATGGGGCGAGCGCTGGAGTTAATCATCACGGGAAAAGTTATTAATGCTGAAGAAGCTTATCGCATTGGATTGGCCAACGAAGTGGTGCCAAAGGGAGCCGCATTAGATCGTGCCGTAGAGTTAGCACAGTATATCTCTACCCTTCCCCAGCCAGCGATTCACTCTGATAAAGAAGCCGCCATTCGTGGTTATGGAAAGGATCTTGATGAAGGTCTACGAATTGAGGCTGAGTGCTTCAACCGATTATTCAGCGACTCTGAATCCAGAGCAGAGCTATCCGAAGGCTTGAGACGCTTTAACGAGCGCGATCATCCTGACCGAGTACGGGGACAAGCCAAAACACCCGGCATTGTTCGTAGCGAAATGGAGTAATTGTGATAAGCCAAAAGAAGGCTGTATTCAAGAGGATGTATTGTTTAGGGGCTTAGATACCACGAATATCTCGGACAATATAGTAGAGGCCCATAGTGGCTATATGGGCCTCATTACTTTGGTGAATCAGTGGGGTTCTTATCGTCACCTTTATGATCTGGACAGGCGCCCTCTTCCCAAGGCCCAGTCTTTATTAGACGCATGAATCGGATACATGTTGTTTATTTGCTGTTACGCTCAACCATTCGAATCCATATCCTTACTCCAAGCCATGGGCAAAAACGCATCATCGAGACTGACATTCAGATTGTGGGTAGAGTAATTCGAGAGTACTTTTAGACTGGTTCCAACTATCACCTCTAGAACCGTCTCTTTCGTATAACCTGCTGCAAGAAATGCCTCAACCTCCTCTTCTGTGGCCCATCCACGTTTCTCATTGATAATGACACTGAATGCTCGGAGCGCTTCGAGTTTAGGGTCATCGAGTGTTTTACCGCTACGCAGCGCCTTGATGACATTTTCATCTACACCGGCCATTTTGCAAACGGCGGTATGCGCAGCCATGCAGTAGGTGCAACCGTTTAGGCGGCTGTTTGTCATCAGGATTATCTCTCGCTCCGTTTCGCTCAAGCGAGATTTATCAAATAATCCCATAAGTGTTAGGTAGCTCTCTACCATTACAGGTGATTCGGCCATGGTTGCCATTAGATTGGGTACAAATCCCATTTTCTTTTTAGCGGCTTCTAGAGTGGGCTTAGAGGCTTCTGGCGCTGTTTCAATTGTGTAACGTGTAAAATTGACCATGAGTCTTACCATATAAGTTGGGTTTTACGGTGCTCGATATCGATTTACATTGAGTGCTTCCACCTCTTTGGCGCTAGTCAGCGCTAAAGAGGTGGAGGTGTTTACATACTATGCAGTTGTAGACTGACTCAGCTTTTCAAGTACGGGAAATAAGTCGCTGGGTTCGGGGCGACGCGTATAGTCAGGATTCACCTCCGCATATGCGATTGTTCCATCGGTATCTATGACATATCTTGCTGGCATAGGTAAGTTCCACGCGCCGTCACGATGGATGGTCGGGAGTTCGACTTTGAACACTTTGTGGAACTCAATTACATAAGGTTGTAATGTCCAGCGGATACCAAACTCTTCAGCAAGCTTTCCACTTTGATCAGTCAGAATTGGGAAGCTTAGCTTGTTATCCCTCTGAGATTTGCGGCTTTCAGCGGGCCCCTGCATGGAAATAGCAACCAGGGTTGCGCCACGCGCTTTGATCTCTGCAGCAACTTCTTCTAACGCTTGCAGCTCAATATTGCAGTACGGGCACCACACGCCTCGATAGAACGTTAGAATAACGGGCCCTTTGGCAAGGAGTTCTTCCAGGACAAGGTCGTTACCTTCTGAATCTGGCAATGTAAAGTATGGGACTTTCTCCCCTACTTTAATCGAACGTTCAACTTGGCCACTAGCAGCCAATTCCCTGGATGATCTGGCAAAGGCTTCAAATGCTCCTTCCGGGGCCTGTTGTTTAAATACTTCTTTGAAAGCATCTAGTTTGTCTTGAAGAGACATAACCTATTCCTCTAATGGTTTAATGTTTGGAAGCGCGAGCTTTGGGTAAGCCTTCGATGTGACCTGGCTAATTCTCCAATTGGTCTCTATGCAGGTACTTACGCCAAACCACTATTGGGAAGATTAGTTACTTTGATTTGCGCTATAAACATGCTATTTTGATACTCATTGTATCCATTAGGGACACAATCTGTGTTTCAACAAGCCCATTTGAACGAAATAGTTGTATTTATTGCCGTTGCCGAACATGGAAGCTTTACAAAAGCGGCGGCATCATTGAACTCAACCAAATCAGGCGCTGGTAAGGCAGTGAAGAAGCTTGAGGAGGAATTGGGTCTTAAGCTATTCAACAGAACCACACGAAGTATCAGGCTGACAGAAGAAGGCAAAATATTTCTAGATGCCGCAAAACATGCGTTAGAAACAATCAATGAGGCCAGGCTTTTGCTGCATGCCAGGAAGGATGAGCCTGCTGGACGATTGCGTATCAATTTGCCAATAGGCATAGGCCGAAATATTGTCAGTGCGTTAAAGGGGTTCACGCAGTTGCATCCCAAGGTTACGGTCGAGGTCTCTCTTTCAGATAGCCTGGAGGACGCTATTAGAGGTGAATGGGATGTCGTCGTGAGGATTGGTGAACTGGAAGATAGTTCTTTTATCGCAAAAAAAATATGTGAAACCAGACGTATCCTGTGCGCTTCACCTGAATATCTTTCACAAAAGGGTATGCCAAAGACTTTGGAAGATTTAAAGGAGCATGATTCTCTTGTTTTCCGCGCACCTACAGGAAAATTGAGAGGCTGGTTGTTCCAAGAAGATGGAGGCCCAATTACTGAATTTTCCCCCTCACCGCTAGCAATATTCAGAGATGGACGAACTCTGATTGACGCAGTGGTAGCCGGTATGGGAATAGCTCAGGTATATGATAAAGCGCTTGGCTTTTCTGTTCAAAATAGTGAAGTTGTTGAGTTATTCCCAGAGAAAGCAGTTCCAGGACCGCCTGTTAGCGCACTGATTCCCAGTGGTCGAGCGATGCCGGCAAAGACCAGAGTCTTTATCGAGTTTCTAAAAAAGGAACTGAGTTAAGCCCCGGATTACTAGGTGGACTAGGAGCAACCTAAATTCCAACTAGTGCTGTTTCTATTGTTCTTTACTGCCCAGCTCTCGATAGTTGGCGGTTCTTTACTGTTGCAAGGCTTCAAAGTTCGATATTACTCTCTGTAACATCCAATATTAATTAATGTATCTTTGAACCCAGGCTCCAATAACATTACCGACATATTCAGCATCTGATTTTTTCATAAGCAAATGATCGGCTTTGTCTAAAGAAATAAAACTTTTAGGATGGTTCGCAGCAGCGAATATTTTCGCCGCATGCTCAATTGAAACAGTGCTGTCTAGTGGTGAATGCATTACTAGCAGCGCTTTCCTTAATTCCTTAAGGTTAACCAAGACGTCTGCTTCATTTATATCATCAATGAATTGCTTCTTTAGCGTAAACTCTCGGCCAGCCAGAACCACTCTTGCCTGACCTGTTTTATTGATGCTATCGAGTTCCTCTTTAAACATATGCTGGATGTGTTTAACATCACTTGGGGCAGCTATAGTAACAACAGCTTTAGCTGTCTTTATCATACCAGCGGCTTTCAAAACGGCAGCACCTCCAAAACTATGCCCAATTAACAATTTTGGTGCCTCGAAGCGGTTTTCGATTTCACTGTAAGCACTAAGTAAATCTTCAACATTGGATGAAAAATTAGTATTGGAAAAATCTCCATCACTATTACCCAATCCAGTGAAGTCAAACCTTAATACTGATATTCCTTTACTCGTTAATGACTTACAAATATTGCTTGCTGCAATAATATCTTTTGAGCAAGTAAAGCAATGTGCAAAAATTGCATAAGCCTTTGGGATTCCAGCAGATTCTTCTAACTTACCCTTTAATTCTACGCCATCACGATTTGGGAAGTTAAACTCCATGACGTTCTCCAATTTCAATTACTTATAGAATACTCTAATCTCAACAAGGAAAAACCCCTGTCTATCATAGAAAGGGGTATGTGAATATGTGATAGTTTTTTATATGTCAACTGATATAAGGTAGACCTGTATTTGCTTAGGCATCGATAGAATCTTCAGGCTTTATATAATCCATATTGGTTGTTCTAAGGCATTTACTTAATCCAGGTTCAGGCCTGCGACAATATTGCTAGCTAGACAGTTATCTTTCACTCTTCATGGGCCTATCGATAAGCTCTATGAGAGATTGATATTTTACCTCACTAGGCGGTACCTTTGAGAGTTGGGTTAGCATCTAAAGTCTGCGGCTTTGAGCCTTCAAAAACATACAGAAACGTTGTCGGGTCTGGGCGTCTCCGATAATTGTCGGTCTCATCACCGAATATAACCGTACCATCTTCATTCAGTGCTATCACTGTGGCCATAACGGTATCCTTAGGGTACCCAGGCATTCCTGCAGGGGAACCGTCAATATCTTCAATGCCTAGGGCTTTAGCACCCATTAAGTTGTCATCTTGAAGAATTTCAAAATGACCAGGTAGGTCAAGCTTGTCGGCTAACTTCCTTGAGTTATCGTAGCCTTGGTTAGAGATAAACTTTACCTTCACATCATATTGCTTAAGTGTCTCAGCATACTTCTTCACTTCTTTTAACTGGTTCATACAAAATGGGCACCAGTTGGCTCTAAAGAACACTAATAGTGTTTTAGATTCGTCAAAAGAAGTGGAAGACACAGCCGATTTATCTAATCGATTAAAGTTCATTTCAGGCAGTTTTTGGCCTTTTGATATGGCCTTGCTCTTTCTGCGGTTGTAAACGGAGAATGACCAGACATACCAATGAAGGGATACGAAGCCCAGGGCAGCAGCTGCAATAAGAACGTACTGAGACAAGGACATTGGAGCCTGGTTCGAATAAGTTGAATAAGCAACCAGTGCAACTCCTAAAAAGTTAACGGCTTGAATAACTGGCAGCCTTTCTGATGTTCTTGAAATGCTGAACACGTTTGTTAAGACCATCAAGAAAAATGGTAAAGGTAGGGTCGCTAAAAGTGCGCCGACCCAAACCGGATCGCCGCCAGACATATAGATCATGATGCCGGACCCTACTCCGCCAAGCATGTTTAATAGAATCATTGGTAAAATAAGTTTTGCTTTCATTTCAAGCTCCTGAAGCGTTGGGTTAATGTCCAAAACTTGCGATCTATCCTAGTACATCACATTGACTCAATAATTAGTTCAAATAGAGAAATAATGTTGCGAAAACGGATACAATCGGATTTATTTTATCGATCTATTAGTAGTGGCTGGCATGAGTAACTTACACTCAGTTCTAGCAGGATTTTAGTGTTTCTTAACAAATAAAGGAGCTAGTAAGCTGGAAGAAGGTGTAAAGATGTAGACAAGATCAGACCACGATCTGACAGATCGTCTTGAATAAGAAGGGTTTACCGGTTTTGATGAAAGTGCCTAAACCTAAAAGCAAAACCAAGGATAAACCCCATGATCCATACTAATGATCGCATCATCAAACATTAACTGCTAGGTGATTTCGATTGCAATACCACTCCAAACGTAACTATGCCTTCCAGCGTTTTGATGACGCAACGTTCGCCATCCAATATCAGCCCTCCAAACTGGTTGATCTTCATTCGGGTTATAATATTTGACTGTGGTCCCATCCTTGGCAACCAGGATATTATGGAAACCCATTTCATGAGCAGACCCAGGGGAAGGGCCTCGAAACATCATAAAAGCGCAATTGTAATAGGTGTCGGTAAGCAAGTTCCTCGGCATTCCCCCATTACTAGCTGGCTGTATGAGATTTGTAAACAACGCATTATAATCAACTCTATTGCCCGGCTGCGCGAATTGAAGGCACATGTCTTTCTGGGTCGCGTCATATAAAATCCGACCGGTACGCCCAGGGCACTGGGTATTCACATAGTTTCGCACACGCATCGGTGAACTATTGTTGGCCGCCACTAAGGGATGGTCGGCACCGTTTGGCATCGGAGGTAGGTCCCCATTCTGCCATTTGATAGCGCGCCACAGAGTGTCTTCCACAAAACTCTGTGGCCTTGGCGCACGGAGATCAAATCCTGACACTGCGATCTCGGTACAGTGAGCGGCGCAAGAATTACCGTTCTGACTCGGTAAAGTTTTAAGATTCAACATCAAAATTTCCTTTTTCGTTGTGCTTGACAGTGAGAGTAGTGAGTCCAATGTACCAATTTGATAGGCAGTAATATATAAAATGGAGTGAAAAATAAGATTACGAGTTATTACGTAACCAGCAGTAAAACCGCGTACTTCCCTTTCCTGATTTAAGGGCCATTTTTTCAATGCCACTTTCAAAGGACTTCGAGACTGAAGCAGCTCTGTCTGAGTAGCAACACAGAGATATAAGTTCTTAAATCAATCGCTATAGCAGTTCTACGGTCGTTAGTAACCATAGAGATTTTTATTAATAAAAAAGGGTAATGTTTTAGTCAGCGTTTTATCCTCCACATCCTTGGCATAATCGTATAAATTTAATAATGCCGTTAGGAAGGGCTATAGATGTTTGGTGTGGCCTCATACACTCCAAACTATTTTTTTATTTATAGATAATGCAGAAGACGGGCCCTTAACTTTTCGGGCCATCCTAATCTTCCATCTACGACAGTTACCAGCTGGAGAATAGCCTCATAAGGACGAGGTTTTCTGGAGTGTAAACTCGCTTTACTAGTGTAAAAAGCTCGGTTATCCCCTGAGCCTCTTTATTCAGCATCACAGGTTATTGGCAGTAGATCTTTTTGAGAATCTAACTGTTCTAACTTTACTGGTTGCTCCACCAGCTCCACCAGCTCCATAGTTCTGCTTATCCTCCATTAGGCTCCGTTTGCCCTAAATGCGTTTATCTCTGTTAGTGATCAGCGTATCTATCACAGGAACTTATATGCCTTTCTGATAGTCAAATTTTGCCAACTGAATTCTGGAAAGTTATTGATAGGTTCTGATTGCCATGGAACGACGTGATTTCACAAAATTATTTCTTGGAGCTACCTCTATATTTGCTGTCCCTCGACCACTCATCGCTTTAGATGCTTTATCAAGTCAACCGGTGAATGATGATGATGATTTTCAACGTCTGATTCGCCATCGTATTCTTAAGCAACACGCGGCACATGCAGCAGTTGCAGGTACCCTAAATTTTTCTGATCGTAAAATTTTTACTGTCCGAGTGCCTGAAGCCAAGGATACTTATCAACTAGGGGACGATACGATTTTTGAAATTGCGTCGTTAACTAAGATATTTACGGCCTTGCTATTGGCTGTTGAAGTTGTACATAAGAGAGTGCAACTCGATGATCCTCTCCAGGATTACGTACCAGCCGGTGTAAAAGCTCCAACTTTTGAAGGGCAACAAATCACTCTCGCCGACCTGGCTACCCATGGTGCTTCTCTTCCTCTAAGACCAAATAATCTTGCTGCATCGGCGCCCGATGCGCCCAATAAGTACGCTGGTTACTCCTTTGAGCAGCTCTATAGTGGCTTGCCAAGCTATCATCTGAAAGCTAGCCCGGGTACTCAATTCAGCTATTCAAACCTGGCTTTTGGGCTCTTAGGTCAAGGACTTGCTTTGAAGGAAGGCCGCTCTTTTGCAACGATATTGCGAGAGCGTGTGACGGGACCTTTAGGGCTAAGTGATACCACTTTAGAGGATGATCCCAAGAAGTCTGCTCGGCGAGCTCAAGGCCATGACTTCTATCTCAGCCCGATCGGCCCAACAAGCGATGGGGTGCTCTCGCCGGCTGGCGGTTTACGATCTACAGCCAGCGACCTCCTCACACTTCTCGACTTGTTTATCAACGGTCGAGGCCCTAAGGATTTGGTTGCAGCATCGCGGCTAATGCTGTCAATTGATAGGCCGGGAGGCAGTGAAATCACTCGTATGGCCCTGGGTTGGCGCAGGACAACCACCAATGGAGAGACTTACTATTGGTCCAATGGCAGCAGTGATGGATCGCGTACATTTATGGGTTTTAACCCAGCGCGGAGAGCGGGTGTTGTTGCCTTGGCAGATACTGCCAGCGGTGAAGGTCTGGATGATATTGGCCATCACTTCTTGAACCCCGAGCAGACGGTATCTACTAAGATTGTCCCTATCCCAGATTTCATCACTTTACCAGAGGAGGTGCTTTTGAGAGGTGTCGGGCGCTATGGGCACGGAACAGATGATATTGTCGAAATCAGCCGCGGCTATACAGGTCTTATAGTTTCAGCGGAATATGGAGAGTTCGTAATTCGACCGCAATCGTCCACAATCTATGCATCGAAGATGGTTCCAGGGTTGACTATTGAGTTTGAGGAGGCCAATAAGAGCCCTGCCCGCTCGTTTACTCTTCGTCAAGGCGGAAAAGCTTATTCCTATAAACGACTGCCCTAGTTTGAATAGTTGGTTAATTACTACTGGGGTGGAAGGAAAGAATACACCGCACTCGAGACACGCTGTGAATACATCCCTGTAAGCTCCTAATCGGCATCCATTCCTCATAGGGTCCCATGCGCGGTGTATTTTTCCCTTCTCCCTTTTTAGTAAGTGCAGCCTAGGGGGATATTGGACGAAACAGTTTTAACTTATTGATAAATTGAGATTTTTTATGTCTATCAGGCCATTGATGCAAATTGATTTATTAATACCACATCTTAATTGGGCTGGATTAGGCAGGGTTTCGTAGTGGCCGACGCTCAGTAATTACTAGCCGAGTTAAAAATCAGCAAAAATCAGTTAAAGTGACTCAAAATACTGCGAACTACCCCAATCCCTCCACAATATTAATCTATGAGTAATCTCCAGAAGAATTATTGCAAGACACTTTAATTCGAGGTGGATTGTTAAGAAGTGCTATTCCTGAATAATTTCAAGAATATTAATGTACAGTCGTGCTAGGTAATATTATATATTCTATTTTGCTCTGGTTTGGCATCAGAGCAAAAACAGTGAATTCCATCGCTGAAAGTAGCAGGAAAAGGCAGGAGAATAATTATGACAAAAATAGTGAGCCGCAGCATCAACCGGGAAGTGAGTTTTACCGTGTTGGTAGAGGATAATTCGCCGATACTTTTTCAAACGAAGGTCAAAAAATCACTCGAAAACTGGCTGGATGAAGCACAAACTATCTTAAAACGAGCGATAGATATGTGCACTGTAGCGATTACATACCCTGATAAGGTTCCTGATAAGTTTAAAAATTTAGTCTCCTACTACTTCGGCCTTCCTATGGATTGCCCGCCACAAAGATATTCAAATTGCGTAAATGCGATACTCCAAAAACTCAGTAAAACCCAGATAGGCTTGAGTGGTGATGTGGAGTGTGCGGATGTAAAAATGATGCCCACCTTGTGTAAGGTTCAATGCTCTACCATATCGACGATAGGATATCCATTTGGTATTGAGGACCCTTCGAAAAATGCGGCCGGGTTTGTGTTTGTGCCCTTTACGGAAAGTTGGGGCAGATCAATTTCAAACTTCTGTAAGTTGTCATGGGCTGGTGGAGGGCAACTTAAGGGGGGGAGTTTTATGAAGCCCAATCAAAACCCTATCTGCTTGAGTTTTAGTAAAATTTGGGAGAAAGGTGAGGTATTCTGCATTGTTACTCTGATCCATGAAGGAACACATAAATATGCGCAAACCGTGGATCATAAATATTTCAATGATGAAGGCATCGCGGATAAATTGGATAAAGCTATCAGTGAAGGTGGCGCTATATGGATGAAGTTCCATCAGGACAATGGTAAAACCCATGAACAAGCATTCAAGCTTGTTGTACAGCAGGCATTCAATCAGTTACGCGGACAAGATGCAGCGGCAACTCTTATGGCAGAGCTCACTGAGGTGAAAGCTGTGGAAAATGCGGACTCAGTGGCATGGTTTGCGTATGACGTAGCACAATTACCCTCTGAGCAGGAAGTTGGGAGAGTTATAACAGGAATGGTAGGTAAACGAAAAGTACACCCAAGCCTACTTAATCATTAAAGGAAAACCCAGGGGGCAGTCGAATTAATAGAGACGATTACGTTTCCTGCAATTTGGGGTCCTATCTCGAAATCAGAGAACTGTCCCCAGGGCCCAAGGATTTCTATATTTGGGGTGTAGATGCTCGGGCCAATGCGTGAGTGGTGAAGGATTGGTTGATACTGGTCACCACTTCCCGTACCCCGAGTACACGGTAACAATTTACACTGTTACTACCTAGGATTTTATCGCTGGAATTGGAGAGGTACTTTAGGGACTTGGCTAACGCGTGCGATGCAGTTGTTACCATCAAAATCAGTCGTGACCATGCCAACCCTATTGTTTCAACGGGATCTGGAAAGTTCGTAATTCGGCGGCAATCGTCCACAATTTATGCATCGAAGGTCGTATCAGCGCTAACTATTGAGTCCAAGTGAGGGGACATGAAGGCTCGCTGTTCGCTTACTCTTATAAGTGTGTATCTCTATTTGGATAAATGCGGCCCGCTAATCGCTAATACCTTGAAAGGAAAGATCAATGCCCTATCCAGAAGTTACGATGTCTAGTAACACAATCCACAACCCGAAAGAACCCCGACACCTTATGCGCGCCAAGATTGTGCCTAGGACAGTGCGTGTGCGTCGTGGTGGCAAGGTGATTGCCGAGAGTAGTAATGCTTTGAGAGTTACAGAACTCGCAAAAGATATGCTCGACCCCGTATTCTATTTCCCAAAAGAAGATGTTCTCGCTCCCCTCTCCCTTATAGAGGGAAAGACAAGCTATTGCCCACTTAAAGGAGATGCCAGCTACTTCTCAATCGATGATAGCGGAGAAGCTATTGCATGGGCCTATGAAGCTGCTTTTGACTTTGCCGGGGTGATCAACGGGCGTATTGCCTTCTATCCAGATCAAGTGGCAATCGAAGAGGTTGGAACTTCATCATGACCCTCTTCCCATAGACTCTTTTAGGTTAATGATACAAACCATGCCTAGAAGCTGGCTGCAATAACGCTCCGCCCTTTTATAGACACTTGTAGCGAAGGACTACTCCGCCCGTTTCAAGGGTATCTACCCGCATCAACTTAAAATTTTTCTGGATACCGTCAGGTTTGAAGAGAGGTGAGCCAGCTCCTAGTACGATAGGTGCTAGGCATATCCGGTACTCGTCTACTAGACCTTCTCTGAGCAGAGTAGCTACAAGATTCGAACTACCAAATACGAAGATATCCCTCTTTCCATTCTCTTTTTTGAGCACGCGAACATGTTCGGCCGCCTCGCCTTTCAGTAGACGAGTATTTGACCAATTGGCGGTTTCTAGCGTGCGAGAGATGACGGCTTTTTCAAGCGAGTTCATCATGTCCGCAATCGCCCCAGTTTCGTTTTACCAATAATCGGCCATCCCCTTATAGGTGCGACATCCGAATAGCAAGGTGCCGATTTCATCACCCTGTCGAAGAGAGAAGGCTTCTAATTCGTCACCCCACACTGTTGCGTGATGGTCCAATGACCATGGGGCGGTACCTTCAAAGCAGCCGTCCAATGACATCACATTCCAAACCACTAACCGTCTCAAAATCTGATCCTCATATATTTGTCTCTTGCATTGTCTGTTGGGACTGAGCTTGGTGAGGGCAGTGTCACTCAGCTTGTTAGGGCCTTGCGCTAGTAGCTCTGGGTTTATGAGGCGGTTTGGCCATGCGTAGTTTAAATACTCTTTCGCGATATCTCTTTGTTACTTCAAACCGAATTCGTAGCAGCTTGAATTGTCGCAATATCGATCTTTCTCATGGCCATCATCGCGGTAAAGGCGCGTTTTGCCTTGCTACGGTCGGGGTTCGTTGTAAGATCGAGTAGCAGCTTTGGCGTAATTTGCCACGAATGGCCCCAGCGATCCTTACACCAGCCGCAGGCGCTCTCTTGCCCACCGTTATCAACAATCGCATCCCAGTAACGGTCAGTTTCTTCCTGGTTTTCGGTAACAACCATGAAACTGACCGATTCATTCGGAGTAAAATTTGGGCCGCCATTCAGACCTATAAACTTGCGCCCGAGGACAGTCAATTCAACGGTTAGCTCATTGCCCTCATGGCCGCCGGGGTAGTCAGCGGCAGCCGCATTAACACGGTCGACATGACTGTTGGGAAAAGTTGCTGCGTAGAATTCCGCCGCTTTCTTTGCTTCGCCGTAGTCGAACCAAAGACAGGTAACGATTTCTGTCATTTTGATATCTCCCTGGGATTTAAACGGGTCGAATATTTACTCTGCTGAAAGGCTCTGGCATTGATAGTTATGTCGGGACATCTGGTGGGCGTTCCAGATCTGATCTTACTGCCGAGCGTATCGGCATAATGTGCGCAGCTTCCTTGAATACCAAGTCAGTGATGGGCTCCATAACTTTCGAGTTCCTATCTCTGCTTATCTATTCCAAATTGCGCTTATACTGCCGGCCCTACTCTCGTTGCAGGGAGAAATCTCCAGTCGTGATACTTCCGCCTCGAACATAGGTCACACAAATTACACCGCTATCTGTCGTCATGGCTTGCTGTACATGGAACGCTGTAGGGATCACACCTGAACCGAAAAGGCGTTTTCCGTTACCCAGGACCAAAGGAAAAATCAGTAATTTAAACTGATCAATTAAGTCCGCTTTGAGTAGAGTTTGAATAAAGTCAGCACTGCCTGGAACCAACAAATCTGGGCCATTGCTAGCCTTGATTGCACGAAGCCTCGAGATTGGGTCATCCCCCAGCCACTCGCTGCCTTCCCAGGTAAACTCAGGTTTCGTGCGAGAAGCCACGTATCGTGTTGTACCGTCGATTTTTTTGGCCAGCTGGATTTCACTTTCATCAACACCCTCAGGCGGAGGGTCAGCAGCAACTTTTGGCCAATGTGCAGCGAAAATATTGTGAGTCCGATGGCCAAGTAGTAACTCAAATGGCGCTGCGAACACATTGCCCATGAATTCACCAACACCTTTATCAAAATAGGAAGCTACCCATCCACCAAGCTCAAAGCCCCCTGAAGAGTCCTCTTCAGGGCCGCCAGGGGCCTGCATCACACCATCCAGGCTAATAAACGTGTTTACAATTATTTTCCGCACAAGTTCTTCCCTGTTGGTTCTATTGGCCCAAATGATGCTGCGGGTTGTACTTGGACTGTTACTCAATGGCTATTGAAGCCCGAAGAGAAGCAATATTGCCCTTTTCTATTCGGCTTCTACTTTTCTTGCTTCCATGTATGCAGTCAGATTAGAAAGAGCGCGCTGCCACCCATTGCGAGTTCCCTCGATTATTCCCGAGCCGACCAGGGAGGCGATTTGTATCGTTACCTTGAGTTCTGTCACGCTTTCACTATTGCCGATCTCCACGCTAATCAAAGAGATACTCAGTGGAGAGCCATCCGTAGTTACACGTTCGGTGAACAGAAGCCGATGTGGCCTTCTGATTTCGTAATAGTGTGTTTCAACCCTGAATCGCAGATCGTTACTTTGACCGCATCGATGTATGTCAATGCCTCCTTCGCGAAAGTCATTTTCGAGAAATTCAATTGTTTCATCTTCAGAAGGAGGCCCCCATATCGAGCGGGCTTGCGGGTCTTCCCATGCGGAAAATACCCGCTCTCTCGGTGCTTTGATCGTTCTACTGATCGATATGGTGTCGTAGGATAAATCTTGGCTCATGCGAATCCCTCTGCGATGTTTGCAAAGCGTGAACAGCCGAGTGCAAAAAATAACATAGTTAGCTTTTTGGATAACTATAGTTAACAGTAATTGTTAGGTCAATGGATAACCCGCGAAAGGCTCCGCGCGGTTAAAGCTTCAGTGCTAGGTGGGGTGGAGGGAGAGAAATTGGTTTACGCCTATGGGATCCGTACTGTTCGGGCATTTACCCCTTTTGTACTAAGTCATCCTGCTCTTCTGCATCGAGCGTTTCGACATAGCTCGCCATCCGAGCCATCCGGCCTTCCCATATAGCCGTTTGTGTATTGATCCAGTTTTGTGCCGCTGTCAGTTGCTTGGGTTTTATCTCACAGGTTCGCACGCGACCGGTTTTCTTGGAGTGAATCAAGCCCGCATCCTCCAGCACACCAATATGCTTCATGAACGAAGGGAGTGCCATCTCAAATGGTTCTGCGAGCTCGGTGACCGACGCTGGTCCGCTTATCAAATGCTGAATGACAGCGCGTCGTGTTGGATCAGCCAGAGCTTGGAAAACAGTATTCAGGTTGTCGTGATTTTCTTCCATCTGAATAAGTATATCGGTGAAAAATTGTTAGGCAATGGCTACTGGGTGTAGCTACGTATTAAAAGCAGCTTAAGGTTACTTGGAAACTGCTTATTCAGTCATTCGATTAGCCTTGCCACCTCAACGACAATGGATATGCTCTAGAGCGTCTGCAAGCGCTGGTTTGGCTCCCTACTATGATCATAGAATCAGGTGGAGTCGATTAAATGGTGTTATAGGACAAAGATAAAATGTTTCAGTGTTAACAGGCTGCTGGAACCCCCTTACTTAAAAGAATAAGGTGCAACAGTGATCGATTTTACATATCAAAAGGATGTTCGAACCGAACCGATCTCTTATACAGTCCGGGCAGTGCCAGAGAAGGTCTTTGATGCCTGGATCATACCCAACATGGTTGAAAAATGGTGGGGGCCTGACGATTTCACGACACGTGTACTCAACCTCACCGCCAAGGTTGGTGGGTGCTTTGCTTTTGAGATGACTGCTCCAAACGGCAGTTCCTGCATTATGTCTGGTGTGTATCGCAGCGTTGACAGGCCAAAGCGATTAGTTTTTGAAGTCCACGAGCATTGCAATCTTAATCTGCCAAACAGCACCGAGCCGCAAGAGAATGCATCTTTGGTCGAAGTTGTTTTCAGAGGCAGTGAGCTTGGTACCATCGTTACTCTGACACATACGCTTCTCAACACTGACTATGCAAAACTGGCAAAAGTCAGTTGGACTCAATCAATTCGTCAAATGGAAGCTGTACTTACCGAATCTTTCACGAGCTAGTGTTTTCTCTAATGGACTGGATTAATGAGTTAATGTAAGTTTTCTTTGGATCAACAATATAATCCAGCTAGCGATAACAAATGGTGCGGTTAATACAATAATATCAGCGCTCATAAAAGCCATTGCGATTGGAACGGTTAATATGCTCCCTGCAATTGGGGCTAGCCATCGCTTACAACCATTTGATAATGCAATAGCGCTCAAAGATGCATTGTAACCGAAGAGCCCGGCAAGAATTAAGTTTGGCGGCATAGTTAAGAACATCGCCACCAATGTGGTAAGTGTCCCACCAATTATGCTCCAAAGCGCATGAGATTTGTTCGATATAAGAATCCCAATTAAAAATAAGATGCCGCTAATAGCATTATCTTGAAAAATAATTTGGCCTATACCATCCATTATCCCCCAGGTTGAAATGTTTTCACTCATGGATATTGTAGCTGGTGCTAGATCCAGGTCAGGAGCCAATATCCATACACCCCATATCACTATAATGTATGGTGCAGTATAAGGCGGAAGGAAAAAATTGAGCATTAGGAAGCGTATGATCAAGACCGTAAGGATGCTTCCGATAATAGTTAAGCAGACAGTAAGCGGAGATGGGGCATATAATAAGAACATAACTATGCCGATCAAAGCTCCATTGTATCCAAATAGACCCTCTTCAATTTCTTTATTAGGATAATGTAAAATGCCTGCACAAGAAGTTGCGATAATAACACCAAGTATGGCCCCAACAGCCATGGTAACTGAGTTGACTGCTATTCCGAGTAAGAATAGAAAACCACTTACGGCATTCTTTTGAAGGATGACTTGGCCAATTCCCCTGAGGAGACTGACAAGTAGGTATCTTGCTTTCGAGCGTAGAGTGTAAGGCATAGGTGGCTATGGGTGCTTTCTTTCGAAGGTACTTTGGAAATACCCACCCAATTTCTTGATACTAACCCATAGTCTGAGTGCTCTTTAGTAGTTTGAAGTGATTCACAAGAAACTACTACCCGACAAAGATAGGTGCTATATCAGGAGGGACAATATACTAACTTCTTAACCTGATATAATCAGTGATTTATTCGAGCTAGTAGAGAGAGGGCAGGACGCTAATTGTTGGCACTAGCTCGGTATTTCTAGAGCGCCTCCCCTTACTTGCTCTATATTTGGAACTAATTGTGGCTGAGCTCGGTCCATCCATGGGCACCTAGACGTACCTTTAACGTGTTAGGGTCATATGTCCGCTTTAAATGGTCAGGCCCAACTGGAAAAACAGAAATATCTCCAGCTTTCGTATTTTCACGCAAGTTTTTTACCATCGTCGCATTTATCTGTGGATTGTTATAGCGATTAGGATTAGCTGGCATATCCTCAGCTGGATAGCGAGTTGAAGAAATGATCATCATGCCCACCTGCCTATTGTACAGCTGGTGAGAGATAGACCCTTGAGCGTCTGGCAAAAAATCAAAAATGGACTGGCTCTGTGGCTTACTTTGAATGGAAGTGCCCCATCCAACATTCGATATCAAGGTACCGTTGTATCTGACGGGTTCTTCAACCGCGATCTTCACTTTTGGGATCGCCATGACATATTTCGCAATGGAGGCAGCCCCACTCTGAACCTCTTCATCCTCGCTGGAGTGACGCTCCGGAAGAATGATAATGACGCCACCAGTTTGCTCCTTTACAAAAACCTGTGCATCGGGTATCTGAGCATCACGAGTTGCGGTACTCAAGCTGTCTTTATTGACAGCGCGACTGTAACTTTCAAATGCTTTCAATACAAGGCTGATTTCTTTAGCCTTTGGTAATTCATTGACACTATTCATATCAATTTCCATATGATAGTAAATTTAGAGTGGTACTATTGCTAAATACTATAATTGTACTTATTTTTTATCAACACCTAGAAGTATGGCCTATCAACTAATTTATTCTTAATTATTTAATTAGTGAGGTCGGCGCTATCATTCAATCTATGAATGCCTCGAATCTGGAACTAATGAATTAGTTGCCAGGTTGTAAAGCTGTATGGTTGGTTCAGAGCTTTGACCACCCTGCCCTTCTATAAACGGATATCGGGCAGGCATATTAGGGCTCAGGATAATAAGTTTGAAAAGTCTTTTTAAATAATTGTTTTCCGTCAATATTAAAAGCCTCGGCTATCCATTCTCCTTCGACCATCTCGTAATCATGTTCCAGTACATAATAATACCCTGATTTTTGATTTAGCTTAGGAAAGAACATAATTTGGATCGAGTTAGTTATCTTGCCGGAAGGTGTAGATAAATCAGGGGTGGTCCATTTTATCCGCGCAACAGCATATGCATCTTGATCCTCCTTTAAACTTGAACGGAGAATATAATTAACACCGAAACGCATATTCTTTCGAATTGGAATGCGATTCGTAGTCTTTTTTATGGGATATGGGGGCTCTCCTTCATAAAATTCACCAAACTCAATAGATGCAACCTCTGGGTATAGTTGATCAAAGCCGATACTTTTATAGTATTGACCTATCCTTTCAATCTGATCTTTTGAGAAAGAAACTCTATCCATAACCTCCGCCATAATCTGTTGCTGTTTGTTCCAGATTTCTTTTTCAAGAAAATCAAGCCGCTTTTTTGGTAGACTTTTGTTGCTCCAGTCTTTTTTTGAAAATATCTTTTCAATACAGGCATCTAGATTCTTTTTTACCCCCTCACCTAAACACTGATATTTAGCCATATCCAAGTAGGCTAGATGAGAGCCTGATGATTCTGCTTTCTCAAATAGCTCGTAAACTTCTTCCTTAGTTTTTCCTGAAACGACTCCCTCATCATAAAGCTTCGCTAAAGCATAAGTGGCCTTTTCATTTCCTTGCCTAGCCGCTTTTCGAAACCAATAGTTGGCTCTTTCAGGATCCAACTTGGTATTCAAATAATGATCCCCAAGTTTGTACTGAGACTCATTGTGCCCCAGCTGAGCCGATTTCTTAAGATAAGCCAAGGCCTTATTGCTATCTGGAGATGTCCAGGTGCCCTGGCGGTATGAATTGCTTAAAAACAATAAATCATTTGCTAGAATGTCCGCAGTTTTCTTGTCTTTGTCTTTAATGGAGAGTTTTCGGCGGAGAAAATCATCAATATAAGCATATTGGTGATATTCGCCATTCCAAGTAGAATGTCCATGCCCTACGCTATTATAGGCAATAAATTCAATGTCTGATTTCAATTTTTGCATTAAATAGCGCATTCTATTAGCTTGTTCAAAACCTGATATATCGTCTTCTTTGCCTGCAACAATCAAAGTAGGAACGCTTATCCGGTCAGCTAGGCGAAATGGTGAATTCCTTGCCAAGGATTCATTCATTCCTCCAACAGTCCTAGAAACTGACTCCAGATAGCGTTCCTGCATTTTCAAGTTGCTGGTATTAAAAAGCAAAGGTAAATCATAAACACCGTACATAGAAATAACACAGTCATATTCTTCAGGCCGCTTGATCGCCAACATCATCGAAGAATAACCGCCGTAACTTGTACCAATAGTGCAGGTTTTCTGAAAACTATATTCCTGCTTGACTTCCGCAACAGCAGACATAATATCATCTTCGATAAGTCCTCCCCACTGACCGACAGCTTCTTTATTGAATGTTTTCCCAAACCCAATGGATCCACGGAAATTTACTTGAAGAATTGTGTAGCCGCGGTTAGCGAGAAACTGAACTTCTGGATTATAAGATTGATATTCGCGAACACCAATTGGCCCCCCATGAGGGTGCACTAATAAAACACCATTACTATGTTTCGGAGTCGTGATGATGGATTCTATTATTTTGTTATCACTTGAGCGCGATGCTAATGAAAAAGAAGGAGCTAAGTCCTTACCATCAAATTCCGGATGCAATTGATAAAGATGTTTTGCTTCCAAATTCTTAGTGTCAAACAGATAGTAAGATCCAGGGTCATTGGAAGCAAACACGTACGCTAAGCTTTTATTGCGCTCCGGAACCCTATCAATAACTGCAATTTGCTTCCCAGGGAGTGCCTTATTAAATTTATTTTGTACATCCTTGTGCGCAGACTGAAAATATTCGGTCACCAGCCTTCCATGGTCAAAAAATGATACTGACGATAAATTGTTGTCTTTATCAAATAAAGCATCAGTGAGATCATATCTTGGGTGCTGATATAGGATATCTAAAAATTCATTATCTTTGATGTCATACTTGTAAAGGGATATTTTATCTGAGACTGCATTACTCAATACAGCCAATACTCCTTCTTCAAAATAACCCACTGGCCGAAATATTTCAGATAGGTTGGTAGAGGAGTAAAGTTTGCTCCATTTCTTCTCCCCCTCTGGAAGGTACCATGTTATTATTAAGTCATCCTCTAAAGTTGTAGCTATCAAAGCACTCCTAGCAGCATCCCACGAATAGTTAATTACATTTTTTAGAGGCTTCTTAAACAATGTGGCTTTAGATAGCTTTCCATGTGCAAGTTGCTGAGTTGATGCAATATGTACCTGATAATAATTGCCCGTTTTCTTTGAAAAAAGTAATTTGTTTTTTTGCTTCACAAGTGGGTCAACCAAAGCCCCCCTTTCTTTAATATATAGAATGTTAAAGTCGGGATTTAAGCTTGAAAAATCGAAATAAATAAATCCATGCTTCGACTCTTTTATGGATTTATTAAAATATTTAAAGTATACTGTTGACTCATCAATCCAATGATAATCGTTAAGGATTAACTGGTCGGCATCAAATAGTAGTATTGGATGTTCTTCATTTTCCTCTGTATCCACCAGTGCTAGATAATTTTTGGTCTTATTCATATGACCCATAAGGTACCGTGCATTAGGCCCTAACTTTAAGGAAAGCACTTCTGGATTTCGGAAAAATAAATTAGCAGGCAAAGTTTCTGCAATATTGATAGAAGAGAATCCAATTAGAAGTGCTAATAGAAGAAAGTGCACCCTCATAATCCATTACTTCCTTTGTGTTTGTGCGACAACATTAAAGAAATCATCTTTTCCTGGGCCAGCATATTGGATATCTTTAGTTTCTATTAGTTCTGAAAAATTTTCTTCGAGAAATTCTAATGCTTCGGTAGAACGATTTTCAAGCTCTATATGAGCCCGTAACTTGAAGAGGTTTTGATCTACTGCCCGTAACTTGAAGAGGTTTTGATCTACTGTCAGGTGACCAGCATAGCTAATCACATCTGGATTAATCTGAAAAGACCAATACTCCTCCTCCAACTCATACGAATAAAGATAATTTAGATAGATTTTATCAAATCTGTATTTGCCGGCCGGAGCTTTAAATAGGATATAGTTACTGCCCGGATGGAGGTTTTCTCTGGAGAGAAAAAAATATTTAGCTCCCTTTATTTTAATCTTATCTAAACTAAAGTTGGTGTCTATCGCAACCAAAAGAAAACCTTCATCAATCTTCAGGTTGTTTTTCTGACCATCAACAATAGGCTTTACTGCAGTAATGCAGCCACTAAGTTGAAGTGGCAACCATATACATACAATCAATATAAAATTATTTATTTTCATGTAAGACCTATTTTTATACCTATCTTCAACTCTCATCCTTGAATATTTTTTGGTAACTTGGCCTATCTCTGGATTACTAAGCGCATATAAATCTCTATCTAGAATTATTGATCTGGAGTGGTAGACACCGAGTGCACAGAAAAACGAGGCTGCATTGTCGAAGCCATGGCAGGCTCCCTTAAGCGACTTGATGCCACTAAAACACTGGTTGTACCTCAGCAGAAACTTTGAAAGTCGCTTTATAGGCTTTGCCGGTTCAGGAGAGGCTTGCTCTACAAGCTTATACCCAGATCAATAAGCGATGGGTAGGCAGCATAGGCGACTGTCGGTGCTTCCTTTGCACTACTGCCCTGCTAATTCTCCCCCTTTTTCAGGATACTATTTCTTCCGACTTTATCCAACCCTGTCATCTTACAACTCAAGGATAATTTCTCAGCATTTAACCTTGCGTTTGTACCAAATCAGGCTGTAATACCCGCTAGAACAGACGCTAGCTAAACTGCTACTACACTTCGCTAATCTATGGTTGTCCTGAATTACTTGATCGGGTGGGGGCCTCTTGTTTTGTTAGATATTTAAGAAGTAGTGCAAGGCTTCATCAAACTGAGAAAGCTCAACACTCAAGTCTTTCAGCATGTAGTCATCCATCCAAGCCGGATTGTATGTTGTCTCAAATGACAGCCCAACATCATCAACTTTTACATCGATAAACTTGCAGGTCGCATGCAAGCCACTTTTCGCTGACTTCGTGTAGGACTCACCAATAATTCCCTTTTTGAGCTTTAAAAAATTCGACTCTAGATCAGCGTTAACCTTAAATCGCTTTTCAATGAGTTCATCATCTTTAGATTTGGCGACAAAGGCCTGATCGCCTTTTACAGCGACAAAGAGCCCTTCAAAATATCCATAATCTGCCATACCTAACCGGACAAGAATATAGGCATCGGCATCCCCATATTCATGAAGAAAATCTCTAAATGCCTGCTGGAGACCGTTAGAAGGAAAGTCTTTCCACTGATTCCTGCACTCATAAAAGACGCTATTCTTTACGGAATCTCCGTAACTGCCCTCACAGGCGCTAAGGAAAAACAACGAAAGAAAAAATGTAAGCCAGTTAGCGGTAATCCTGCTATCCATAATTAATACCAATGCTGTTGAGGGGGAATCGTCATCGGGTAAGGATGAAAATTCAAAATTCTGGATATCCATAAAAGTCATCGATTTATGTGTCAGAAATATTGACATAGCAGATACTACAAGATTAAATACTGTATAAATATACATGCCACCAAAGATCAATGCCCTTACCTCGTAGCACGCAAGTCTCGTTAGACACTACCCCCTACTACCATTGCGTCTCCCGCTGCGTACGAAGGGCGTTTCTGTGTGGGAGAGATGTGAAATCTGGTAATGACTATGAGCATCGCCGCGAGTGGATTGAATCCAGAATGCATAATCTGGCCTCGATCTTTGCCCTTGATATCGCCGCCTATGCAGTTATGAGTAACCACTACCATATCGTACTTTATATCGACAAAGAGAAAGCGCTGAATTGGCCGGATACCGAGGTCATTCTACGCTGGCAGAAACTGTTCAAAGCTTCCAATTTGGCCCGTCGCTACCTTCAAGGAGACATTCTCGATCACTGTGAGATGAGAAAACTAAAGGAAGTCGTCGCTCTATGGCGAGATCGCTTGATGGATCTTAGCTGGTTTATGCGCTGTTTGAACGAGTCTATCGCCCGTAAGGCCAATGCCGAAGATAATTGTACAGGCCATTTTTGGGAAGGTCGTTTCAAGTCCCAGGCTTTATTAGATGAAAGAGCTCTTGCTGCCTGTATGGCCTATGTCGACCTCAACCCTATCCGTGCCAATATGGCAAAAACACCAGAAGACTCTAATCATACCTCGATCCAGCAACGCATTCGTTCAGCAATCTCAGGTGAGCAGCCCAAAGACTTACTACCGTTTGCCGGCAATGAGCGCCTGAATATACCTAAAGGGCTTCCCTTTCAGTTGGATCACTATTTAGAACTTGTGGACTGGAGTGGTCGACATCTAGACCCCAGAAAACGAGGTTATATTGCTGAAAGTACGCCACCTATCCTCAAACGACTAGGCATCTCACCAAAACACTGGCTATACCTCAACAGAAACTTTGAAAGTCGATTTAAAGGTTTGGTGGGATCAGTGGAGACAGTACAGCAAGCCTGTATCCAGCTCAATAAACGCTGGGTGCACGGTATAGGCGACTGTCGGCGCTTCCTTTCTAGAGCATCCTGCTAATTACCATCCAATCTATCGATACTTCTCCTTCCGGCTTGCATCCAAACCACGATTTTCCAATCCCAAGTATATTTTTTCAGGCTTTCACTGCGCCTTAACACTGAACTAGAAAGAAATAGTCGCTAGAGCTGATACTAACCACACGGCTCGCATCTTTATCTAATCTTTGGGTGTCCTGATTTGTTTTTATTCAAATGAGCCTTATTCGATCTACCATTATCAGTTGTTCCCAATTCCCCGTTACTCTCAATTATGTGCTCTCTTCCTTTGGGTCCACGAACAACAAAGCGTCCATCGTCCTGAATAAATATATCGGAATCTCTCGTATTCTGTAGATCCGAATGAGCTTGCAATGTACGCCGACCTTGAGAGGATCTCAGCTTGGCATGATCAGACTTCGTGAGCTTTGTTTTCTTTGTAACATCCTTTTTCTTTGGAGCATTAAATTAGCTAAAAGCTGAAACGCTGACTCCGACGCTTAATACATGATTAAATTCCTGTTCATTGACAATATGCTTCCATCCGTCTTCAGGTAACTTGCTTTCCACTTGCTTACTTACTCGACTCAAAGCAAACTGGTTACCAATAGAAACTACCATAGTACACATATTTGAATCTCGCACCGTAACCGTAGCTATGCCACCAATCGATACAATTTCAGTTATATAACCCTCCAACAGACCCTGATTCAACACACTTTCTTCAATCACCTCCATTCCGTTTCTTTTGTTCAATAAATCAGCCAAGGGTTTTGCCAAATCATTAGGTGGATAGTCTATGTCACTAGGCAAAAAGAATAAGGCACTATCAACACCAAAGAGACTACGTTTTAGTATTTGAGCTAGTAAATCAATATTTTCCGTTTTAATTTGAGCGATATCTGAGTACAGCGGATTTCCTTTTTCATCTAGTGAGTCGTGCTTAGATACAACATCGCCATTAGAAATCGACCAATGCCCAAAGGATCTCTTCCGCTCTAGAATTTTAGGGCTTCCAGTACCTCCAGAAAATGCAAGCCAGAAGAACCCCACAAAAGAATTAAAAGTTGTAATAATAGAACCAAGGAAATGAGATAAATCGCTTTCTTTTTCTGCACAAAACCATAAAGCCGAATAATCATCACTCAATTCTAGGTCTAATGACGATTTTAATGCTTTACAACCCTTATCAAGATACGTCGTAACCATAATTTTAGTAACTTATATGATTGGTGGATTGGCTATGATAATGAGGTAACTCGAATTCATTCTTATCCTCGAACACATGGCCATTGCTATGATGTTGAATTTCGACAGGCTTCCCATTCACATCTCTAGTTTTTATCACTTCACTAGACTCTCCATTGGGCCCTTTCAAATTAGGGTTCTTCCCATGAACTTTCTGCCGAGTGAAGTTATTTGCTTGAGAAGTTGGAACATTATTCTCTCTGAAAGCTTGCCTCCGGGCAGCTCGCTCACTAGGAGCCGTTGCATCATCGGCGTTCTGAGCCCTTCTCTCTGTAACATCGGATCATAACCGAATCGTAGACGTAAAAAAGCCCGCAAGAGCGGGCTATATTTGAATCAATCAGTTACCTTGAGCTGAAACCTCTATATCTTCACACTGTATTTTGAGGCTAATCCAATCGCCACCTTTAACTTCCGAATCACCCGACTCAATCATTATTAGGCAATCTTGGGATAAACGAAGATAAGCCATGCCATCCTCTTCAACAGATTCAATCTCACCACTTATAAGTGTAGAGTTATCCTCAAGGGAAATTGAATATCTCCCTTCGCTTTCATTGTTGCTACTTTTTACCTGACCTATAGACTTCTCAATGTCAATTTCAACATCGTACTCATAGTTTTTAACCGGCTTATTAGCACCAACCCACGTTGCAATGCCATCCCCTACATCTGAACCAAAATTGACAACTGTATTACCATCGACGGTTTCAAAACTGATTATTTTAATTTTCACTGAGGAATCCTCTGCAATACATTTTCCACTTTATCGTCATGCCAGGTTTCTTGATGATAATGAAGTTTATTTGGCTTGCTATTCATTTCATGGTCGCCAAACCTGATGCTTCTCTCGCCATCTGCCGACCAAATACGATCGGGGTCTGGCAGTCCATCTCTAGGATCTATATTTGTTTGCTTATCACCTAAGAAATTGTCCCATTCATTGGTCGCGTTCTTTTGTTTAACCGCCTTACCGCTTTTGGTTTCCACTTCAGGGCGATCATACTCTCTACTCTTTGTAACACCTGCATCTCCATTTTCGGCAATCGTTACCGATTTTGGTTCTGCTCCCCCTCTCGAAGGGTCACATACATTATGAACCCAATACTGACCCTCTCCAACAGAATAAGTATGAAATTCATCGACTTCAAAGTTATACGCATATTGTTTTTCTGAAATTACTCGAATACCAACAAGCTGCGCAGTCTCCCCCTCAAGCGTTTCTATCAAGTCCCCTTCTTTAAGAGACTCTGCTGGCGTCCAATCACCATCGAACACCATAAATGGATGTTCGGCAGTAGTAATAACAACTTCAATCTCTCCATCTAAATTTTGTATGCTAAGTTCAATTACTTCATCATGCAGGTCTTTAAATAGATGCTTTACTGGCTTCTGCGCAAGCTCTTCTCCACCTTCATCACGAGATTCAACAAGCTGACCAACCTCAACATCTTCAATTGGAGTTAGTCCAGCGGGTGTAGAGACTAGCGTTCCCGCCACAAAACTACATCCACCAGTGTTTTCTTTACTTACCTCTTTTTGAGATCCAATGTCGGAAGCTTGCTGATTACCATTCCTATTGGAAACAGAGTCATTACCGTTTGACGACTGAGATCCTCTACTACCGTTCCGACCTTTTTTACCACTTTCGGGACGGTTCTCTATCGCCCTTTCCGCAGCAACTGCTGCTGCAGTCGTAACACTAACTCCAGCAGCCACTTCTCTGATAAAAGTCTTTCCACTTTCAACAACAGCCTCTGCACTCCTAGCACTTCCCTCAACCACAGAACCATTACAAATACGACAGGCTAACTCTGCGGCAATTACCATTTCAGCATTTTCTGGTGAGACAATGCCAAAGGCCTTCGCAAGACCAATACCAGCACCGTAAGCACGATCCCCCGGGGCATATCCACTGGGATCAGTTCCTGCTAGCGGATTATTGAGGATGTAACTGTATGGGTTAAGTGCTTGTGAATCACCAGGATGAACAATAATCGGATCTACGCTGAGGAATCTACCAAGATTGTAATCGTAGGCCCGTCCATTCATATGGATCAGTTCGACATCATCCAGATGCTCATGATCGGTAAAGCCCCGGGAGGTGAACTGGCTGTCGAGGATGCTCGGCAGCTTGTCTGTGATATTACCCAGTCGAGGCTTGCCGAACGGGTCGAAGCTGTGCGTTTCTTTGAGATTGCCTCGGTGGTCGCCAATGGCGACAGTTGATCCGAGGCGATCCCGATGGGTAAAGCCTATAGCACCAGTGGTAACACTTGCGGTTTCCGTCGTAGTGATGACCGCAATATCGCCGATAAAGTAGCGGTATTGGGTTTCACCCCCTCCTGTAATCTTTTCGAACAGCTTGTCGATATACAAGGTGGTCTTACCACTGGTTTGGTTCACCTGCTTGTAGCGCATCTGGTCAGCGCCGTAGTAGAAGGCTAGGTTGGCGCCGTTGCGCTTGATGCGGGTGGGTTTATTAAAGGCGTTGTACCAGATCTGCTGCGTACCGTTTTCATGGGTGCGGTTGCCGTTCTTATCGTAGCCGTAAGTCTTGGTGCCTCCATTAATCAGGCTTACGCTCTTCACCGCGTTGGGGCCACCGTTGCTGCCGCCGGTGTAGCTGTATCTACTGGCGAAGTCATCTTTCTTCAGCAGGTTTCCGATGGCATCGTAGTCGTAGTCGATACCAGGGCCATCGGTGCGGGTGCTGTAGTCGAGGCGGTTGAGTGCATCGTAGTAGTGGTTCTCTACGTTTAATGCCAGGGATTCTGAAGGTATTTGCACCACTCGTTCAGACAGGTTACCGAAGTTGTCGTAGCTGTAGGCAATGCCCTGGTGGTTCTGCACCAGGCTGTCAAAGGTGGTACCGGCCATCTGCCCGGTTTCTGCATGGAATTCCCGGCCGATGGTGTAATTGCCGGCGGCGACATTGGCAAACTCCCATTCGCCCCAGGCATCCATCTGAGTGATTTCCCGATAGGTGTAATCACTGGCGGCATTGCTGGTGCGGAATTGATAGCCGGTGCTGTTGTAGTTGTATTGGAGGGTGAGCCCGGTGGGATAGCTGAGCCCTTTTAGTCGGCCGTAGTTGCTGTCGAAATGACTTTGCGTAACAAAGTCTTCGCCGTCGATGGCGGTAGTGACTTTATAAGGGCGGCTCAGGGCATCGTAGCTGTAGCTGCGTGTATAGCTGGCATCGCTGCGGCTCTCCTGTGCCGGCAGGCCCTTGCCGTAGGTGGCAGTGTCGTAGATCCAGCTGGCCTCTTCGGTCCCATTCACACTGCGACTGTCCATACGGCCGAGGCGGTCGTAGGTGTAGCTGGTGATATCCAGGTTGCCGTCTATCTCGGTCTCCACTTCGCCAAAGCCGGTATAGGTAAACGACTTGGAACCCATATTGGGATCATCTACCCATTCCTTCTGGCCCAGAGCGTTGTACTTGGCGGTGATGCGATTGCCGCTGGCATCCTGTAGTACGATGGGATTACCGGCACCGTCGTAGGCATAGCGGGTGGTGCCACTTAAGGCATCGACAGTTTCAGTGAGCTGTTGCAGGCCGCTGTAGGTGCGGCTCATGGTGCGGCCGTTCACCAGGATATCGGTAGTAAATCCACTGTCCTGTTCGTGGGTGTAGATTACATCCAGTTGTTGGCCATTGGTCTGATTCACCGTCTTGTGCAGGGCGCGACCGAAGGTGTCGTAATCCAGGTAGCGGGTACCGTAACTGGTGCCGCTGCTGGCATAGTGCGGCACCGATTCGAAAGTGGTCTGCCCCAGGGCGTTATAGGTGACGTTACTCGCTATCCAGTCGCTGCTGTCGAAGGCCTGCAACTCGGTGCGGATCACGCGGCCGAGCTGATCGTGGTAACTAACCTGCTCTGGCGCACCAGCTTGCTGTTGAATGGTAATAAACACCGCGCCGGGCGCACGATCACAGCTGGAATCACACCACCGCTGCGCGGTGTATCTGTCCGGTGCGGCCTTGAGGCCAAGAGCGGAGGGCGCAGTCAGCCCAGTGGGATGGCCAAAGGCATCGTAACTGTAGCGGGTGGTTAAACCATTGGCGTCGGTGACCGAGTCCGGCTGGCCGAACTTGGCGCTGGTCTCAGTAGTAACCTTATGACCCAGCACGTTTTTTATGGTCTTGGGGAAGTAGTGATCGGGGCTAAACGCAGTGGTCTCCACAATTCGGGTCTTCGCCTCCCCTTCTGCGGAAGTGGTGACTTTGGTGGCGTGGCCGTAACTGTTATAAACCGTATCCACCTGGGTCCACTTGCCACTTGAGGGCGTGGTTTTTACCCGCTTAGGTTTTCGAGTATTGCTATCCCACGATAAGTAATCCACGACCACAGACTGCTGTACATCCGTATTTGCCGCAATAGAAACCCCTTTGCGGTTTTGGATGGATTTTTTGGTAACGGTTTGCTGTTCTGGTTTATTTAACCACCAATTCGCTTCGTCTGCGGGCGCAAAATCTGTGTCCGACGTAGAGACAACGATATGGGAGCTGTTGGCCTCTTCATAGCGGCTTTCCGCCACCAATACATTGCCCCAGCGATCAATAGTGGTATTTTGGCTCTGCGTATATAAATGCGTACGGCTATTGCCGGAGCGCTTTAGGGTGCGATGAAGGGTGCTCTGCTTTTTCGGTCCGACAAAATAGGGATCGTTAGCGGAGATGTTCCACGAATCCGTGAGTGCATCCACCACCACAGGGGAGCCGTGGCCGCCTTTGGGCCAGAACTGCCAGGTAAAGTTCGACTCCTTGAAAGCCTTGACACTACTGCTATCAGAGGTGCGATCTCCCAGCGCCCACTGTCGCTGTTTATATAGTTTACCGGCCAGTGGAAATATTTGGTGGAAATCAGACTGGGTCTCAATTCCTGCGGCTAGGTCTTCCTCAATAATGGTGTGGAAGCCTTGAAAACCACGGCCCACACTGCTGTAGACTGCCCCTTTATATCGGTACTGAAGTGCATTCATCTCACCCACGCCATTGGTGCGGCGATGCTCTGCAACCACATACATACTGGAAGCAAACTCAAAATGTTCATTCTGAGTTGCTTGAGCCACAAGATCCAGGTAGGCGCCGCGCTCGTAAAACGGTTTGGCGTTACTATGGAAGCGTGTATCACCTGATGACAGTGGCCGGTATGTCCATTCATCGCGCACACCGAGCCCATTTTCTACGGCACTCAGTAGATCAATAGGCTGGTAGTTTTCATTTCCTGTCGCGGCTCCGGGATTGTAGTTAATGTAAACGCCTTCGGGTTTACCAGTGAGTGCACTGCCGGCTTTTGGGGCATTCATTTTACAGTTGGCGTTTTTGCATCCGTAACTGAAGACCAGATCCTGCAATCCCTTGCCAAAGGTATCAATGACTTCAAAGTTTTTCGTACCAGCAATCAAGTTGGTTGGACGATATTCCGCTGTAATATCGCCATTCTCATCTTCATTGAAATGCAGGGCCTTGTATTTATAGATATTGGTGTTATACGAGCCGGGTATGGTAGTTAAATATTCTCTGGTACCCCTAACTTGATGATAGTAGCCATATAAGTCACTGCCGCAGCGCCACTCGGTATCGCCTTTGTGGTAAACAATGCTACAGCCCTCAACCTCAATAGAGCCGGGCATGAGTAGTTCGCTTTTACCATCGCCATCGACATCCATTGCGAAGATACTACTTTCAAAAAGTGCTTGTTTAACTGTTTCGTCTCTATCGTTTACGATATCTCCATTTATGTAATAGTCACGAGTCGCTATCGATACACCAAGGTTAATCGGGGCTGAGAAATTCCCATTGGCTTTATTGACGCGTAAATAAAGGGTGGAGCTATTTCCCATCCAACCAACCCAATCTGGAAGGCCATCTCCATTTACATCAACGAAAGTAGAGAATGGGATACGTTCCAATGAGCTTGGTTTTCCATATTCAAATCCAACGGATTCAAACTCGATAGCGCCACTATATGCTTGTTTGGTTAGTAGTAGCATGCTGGGCCACAGCCTGTCACCTACCGAGTATTTAGTAAGGATTGCAAAATCGGGCAGTCCGTTGCCATCCATATCACCCATTGGCGAAATTGAGGAACGGGTATCGCACTCACCAAAACCATCAGGGTTCGTGCATCCATAGCCGACGGTTTGATAGGTATATAGAAGTTTCGCATCGGCTTGTCGATAAGGCGTTGCCGTATTTTGCGTGTGGAAGTAAAGATAAATTTCGGGGTTGCGGTTATTGTAGCGGAATACGGTTATATCCGGCCAACCATCGCCGTTATAGTCGGCGACTTTCAATAGCGAGTCTCTCTGATAGCCACCTGCGCCGGGCTCAGGCGCATCCAATGGGATATTGGTGCCTATCCAGTTGCTCCCTGTGCTCGTATTGTTGGTATAGCCAATTTGCAAATATCCACCTTGCACTTTCCAGCTATCAGTCTTGCCATCAACATTAAAGTCTCCTTCCACACAGTGCGTGCTGAAGGTTCGAGTTACCGAGTAACAGGTCATCAGGTCAAAATTGTTTGGAGTACTATTGCCTTCGGCATCCACAAATAGTCCCGGCCAGTCCCTGACACCGTCACCATTTCGATCCCCATGGGGTGCATGTCGTTGAAGGCTGTCTACCGGACCGGGGTGTATTTCATTACCGTTGCTGTCAGTTAGTAGCCGAACCGAGTAATCGATCGGGTTTTCTAGCCATTCAAAAGTTGTGGGCTCGCGGCAAATACTACTCAGCAGATCAAATGCACATTCAGAAATCGAGCGCAATAGGGAGCGTCCACTGGTTGCACTGTAATTGCCATATTGCAATGTATATTCACGTATCAGTGTTCCGTCGTAGCGCACTTCGATTTCTGACAGGCGTTTGTTCTGAATGGTTTTTCCGTAACGCGTATACAGCGAGCTGCGGTCACTGCGATCCGTGTAGTTAAAAGTAACCTGTCGATTGCCGCGATTACTGTTGTCACCAGTATAATAAATATTCCGTAGTACTACTCCGCTATCTAATGAATATTCATACTCATATTCAATGACATTATTCCCTGAATCTTTTTCCAGGCGCTGTAGATACCATTTACCGCCCTCGCGAGCAAAGTACTCTCGTGCCCCGCTCGGGTGGTATGCAATAAAATCATCAGTGCCCTCTATGATTTTAATGAAGCTATCTTGCTCTGTTCGGTACTCTGCACCTGGGGCCCCATAATTTCCACTTATTAAGCGCAATCGTTCGCCGTTGTAGCAAAGTTTGGAGTGGTCGCGGATGTACTGGGTTCCATCTTGTGCGTAAGTAGATTGGCATTTAGCAATTACTGAGCCAGCGGAGATATTCCACCCTACTCCAGCGATACCATTACCTGCACGGCTGGAGTAATTCAGGGAAACTGCGGGAGTGACTTTATTCCGTCCTGGTGGGAGAGTGATGGGGATAGAGTAGTTGCCAGCGCCACCACTGACGCTGCCCGAACCTGCGAGCACGCCATGGAAATTACTATTCTCAGGGGAGATTCCGTTGTAACTGGCATCGGGAATTGTCCCGCCCTGGAATGCCCACTTAAATAGGTCGATTTCAACTTTAACTATTGAAGATTGGTTACTACAGCGATCAGAATTACAGGCTAAAACCTTGTACTCCCAGGTTCCATCTTCATCAAAATCAAGGGACTTCTCTGTACTTGGGCCCCGGTAGATTTCTCGCCATTGGCCATCGGGAACCCTCTCGAAAAGTACAAAGTCATAAGTGAAGGCGTGGGAGATATCATCCCACTTGAGAGTAACGTTACCGTAGCCATCCGGGCCCGATTTTATATGAAAATCAGCCGGGGTAGCCGGTTTAGGTTTGCGGATGTAAACAGAATGAGAGGAAGAACGATTGCAATGTTCCGGGTCAGTATCGACGGCACAGGCACTAATAGAGTGGCTATAGCTACTTCCATGGGAGCCAGTGAATGTATATGAACTGGCAGTTTTAGCCAGAATCGTTTCTTCACCGTCCCTCTCAATAATATAGAAGTCAACCGGTTCTGGAGGCGCTGTCCAAGTTAAGGTATAGCTGGTGCTATCACTAGTTGGTGGGTTGTTTGTAAAATTTTTAGGGGCTGAGGGGATAGGCCATGGTCTTACAATTACAGTGAGCTCATCTGAAAGAGCACAGGCGTCAATGTTGCAGGCTTGTACCTGATAGGTATGGGTTGTATCTCCTGGTCCCATATTGTCAGGTTGATCATACTGGTTTTGACCAGTCTGTCGATCAAAAATATCCTGTGTTTGACCATCCTCCAACAATTCGGCACTCACCACTTCCTGGCTGTCCACCTGCCATGCAATAGTATATTGACCATAATAGCCGCTATTGTATGTACTTTGCTCTGGAGCCTGTGTCACCACTACCGATAAAGTGGGGGGAGGATATTTAACAAATATACAGGCAGGATCGGAAAAATCGCCAGCGCTGTCTACATTTGTGGCACGAACTTTAAAGCAATTTTGCCCCCTTTCCAGGTTGCCCAGTGTTTTTTTCAGGGATGCAGTATCTTGAATGGGGCTCCAGTCTGCATTTGGGGTTTTCTGAAGCAATTCATAGCTATCCACTGTCCCTGAAGCTTCACTCCACTGTATGTCAAAGACGCTTGTCGTCAATGGGTTGCTATTGGAAAAGGTCGGCGAATCCATATCACCGGGCTTACAGTGTGGCTTTCTGATTGGATCGGAATAAGTGAAGGAACTCCAGTCACTGTAATAGCCGTTTAGATAATATCTGGCTCTGATGGCGTACTTATAATCCCTACCTGGCGCCAAGCCATCTCTGTCGTACTTTGTGGCAGTGACTGCGCTTGCCAATGTACTCCAGCTACTCCAACTACCATCGTCTGATTTAACGGACTGACGTATCTGGTAGCGGTTACCTCCAGATGCCGCCCCCCAGTTGACATCAAAGTTTGAGCTACAACTCAAGCTTGTCGGGGAAAAGCTGATACTACCGGGCTTACCGGGTTTTCGTACAACCGTCACTTTCTTTTCACTTGTATAACTCGAGCAGCCAAAGTTGTTACAAGCTCTAACTTGGAATCCCCACTTACCGCTACCCAAGTTACCGATCGACATGCTTACATCGTCTGCTGAAGAAACAAAATCTTTAGGTGAGCCCCAGCCGTTCCCGTTAATTCGCTTGCGATATTGATATTTGGTCACAGGTTGAGGCGGGCTGGACCATTTGAGGGTGACGTCACCATTTTTGCTACTCGCTGGCGCAGACATGTCACTTGGAGTGTAGGGGATAACATCTACCTCAACGGTATGGGATCCCAAAGTGTGATGCTCAAAACGTGTGCTACATCCCTGAGGAGTAACTGAATTTGTCGTTGAGCTCTCAGGAACTTCTGAACCTGGCGCGACTATAAATGGAACACCACCTCCATCACAGTATGCCACTTCTATATTCCAAACTACTTCATAGCGGTAAGAACCACCCGAAGAGACAGAGACATTCAAGGTCTTGGAAGTTGTACTCTTAAGCCTCCGGGTATAGTTATCATTCTTGAACTCATAGATATGGGATACTCCGTGTACGGTCCAACCTGGAGTGTTATAGAATCTATCAGGATAAAAACTAATAGTGTAGGTCCCGTCATAATCGCTGTCTGGACCCTTTACTCCACCAGTTCCAGCCCATATAACGGTTGAATATAGAAACCCGAAAATTAATGTAGTGAAAAGCCAAACATTACGGGTGTCCCAGTTTGATCCCTGTAGAAACAACATAACCTTAAAAGTCCAATCTTTTATCAGCAATTCCATTTGGCCGGGAAATTATCATAATTTTTACTGGTTTCTCAACGAATAAATGGGTATGTGAAAATATTCAAACTTTGGTATTAATGATTTATACATGCTTGGGAGGTTGGGCAACAAAAGTATGCTGATTCTTGGTTTTTATGGTCTCTCTTAAATAATTTTTAAGGTGCTGGAGCCTTCTTCACACTGTTCCCAAAAGAAGGGATGCTTCATCGGCTTTTATTTTCCAATTACTAGGAGGCTGTAGATGGGGGGTTAAATTTATTTCTTTCACTCAAATATATTTAAATAATAGATTTTTATAAAATAGCCTGGAGATCTAACGAGGCAGGTCTTTATCGGCTAGTTGTGAACGTGCGCGTGCATACAATCTATTTTAAAGCCTAATTGGTATTGATTGGTAGCCTTGCAATATTAGGTCAAAATATGTTGAGCCAAATATAATAGATTCATAGTTGCTCCGCAGTGCGTGCTGGAGCTTTGGGAAGATAAGATTAAAATACGGGTTAGGTGGCAAAAAGGTAATCCTAACGGTTACGGACTCTCTTCTTGTCAATATTGGGTTTAACTTTACCCATCGTATTTTCTGTCCATCAATTTAATGTGGTCAAAATAAGTGTACACTACACTACACTACCCTACCCGCTCAGGGTGAACTTCTCTCCTAAATCGAAAGGGACGTGAAATCCACAAAGTTATCAGCGAAAACATCATATGGACTCAGCTTATAATAGTGATGCCACCAAATTGACTAGCGGGTACTGACCCTAGGCTCTCTTTTAGTTACTAGTTTTGAATTGGTCCATCCTGCCTGCGGCATGTAATTCTTCTGAAACCATCTACAATTCAACACACCAGCTAAGCGCCCTGAGTGATACTTCAGAACTCTTCCGGTGTTATTTGGTTAACGATACTTTCGGTAATGAGGTAGCAAGCATGTTTAACAACGTAGGTTGGATTATCGAGGGAAAGATAAGAAAGGGACATGAAGCGGAGTTCAAAGCTGTTGTGAATGAGATGGTCGCAGCAACTAAGAAAGAAGGTGGAACCCTGAACTACCAGTACTACGTAACCGATGATGGAAACGTGCTTATCTATGAGCATTTCAAGGATTCCAAGTCCGCTCATAAGCATATTGACTCGTGGGACAACTTTGCCGATCGCTGGATAGCAGCTGCTGAACCGACTCGCTTAGTCCACCTGGGAGATATGCCACAAGATCTTCGGGAGCGTCACTCAGGCCTGCAATCAACTCTATACCACCCTTACGCTGGATTTGAACGTTCAGGCGGTAAGGCTCACTAACCTTCAAGGGAAGACAGTAAAGGTGTAATACTTTCACCAGTTGAGTTGATAACTACATATTTCAAGACAGCTGGTGAAGGTTGAGTAACTTTTCATTTAGAAAAAGTTACTCCAGCAGTTTCATGGAATCCCATATTTCTCAGCCAATCGATCGATTTCTGCTTGTGATCTGGAATTATCTGGACACTTCGCACCAAACCATGGGTTTAGATCACTATCTGTATTTGTAGCAGGTAGCTCTTTAACATCAAAACAGCGGTCTCCAACTTGAACGAAGGTTCCTGTCGAGGTCTGGTATCTGTTTTCTGTAGGCTGATATCGACGGACTTTGTTGCGTTCCCTGGCTATTTTTCTCTCAAGAGCGGGATTGAATACAGTCGGTTGTCGCCCTGACCTTGGCGCAGTTGGGAAATCCTCGGAATGGGGCCTTGCCTCTAATGCTCCTTCCAATTTGGGTGGTGGCTCTTCTGTTTTGGCTGGCTTCACCTTATTCAAACGATCAGGTATTGGCGGGCTAGTAACGGTTACTGCATCTGTCGGAGCGGTATCCTGCTCTGATACTACGCTCGGTTCTTCAGCAGTTGGCGGAGACGTAGAAGGCAGAGGAGTAAATGGGGCCAGTAAATTGACTTCTAGCGACGTGTTGGTCCTAGGAGTTGGACCTGGAGCGATTGATACTGGAACAACTATCAGTGCTATATGGGTTCCAATAGCAATAAGTACTGAGACTGCAAAGCGCCAATTTTTGGTGGTTTTGATGTTGGAGAGTGAAGGTGTCGTCGTATTAAAATCCATCTACTTCGTAGACCATATCTCAATAGACCTGGCCAAAATCCTTTTCCGAAAAACTCTGTGATTAGTGCGATAACAGGTAGGACTCCCACAGATCTTATAAGTTCTTTGGAGGCTCCAACTTCACCTGGTTGTTACTTTATGACAGTGAGGCCATCACCCTTCTCCATCTCGATGCCTAGCCTTCTTCGCTCCTGAATACACAGAGAGTCGGCCTAGGAGTTCCTAGTCGAACAAATCCTCGTAGCCTTACTGTAAGAATTTGCACTCCAGTACGACCAAGATGGGTATCTAAACAGACTGTCTTCAAATTGGGGCTTATACCCTGCCACTAAGGATATGGATTGTATGAAATTTATCCGCTTAGCTCTTCGCACCTTGATCGCCGCTACATTAGTTTTTTCTATGCCATTCGCTCTAGCATCAGAGCCATTTTCCGAAGAACGATTCAAGGAGTTACAAGCCGCCAAACGACCCATTTTGATCGATGTGAGAGCAGATTGGTGCCCAACCTGTAAAAAGCAGGGCGAGATTCTGGCGCAGTTTCAGAGGGACAATGCCCAGTGTGGCCTTACGATCCTGAATGTGGATTTCGACTCCCAGAAAAAGTGGGTTAAGCACTTCCGCGCTCCTCGGCAATCAACGCTACTACTGTTTAATGGGGAGCAACAAGTGTGGTTCAGTGTTGCCGAAACTCGTGCCGATGTAATTCAGCAGAATATCTTCGATTCAGTTAAGGCTTGCACTGACAATGCTTGAGCTTAGCGCCATCCCCCTGGCTTTGATCGCGGGTACTCTCAGTATTCTCTCCCCCTGCGTTTGGCCGTTGGTGCCAATGGTTGTCGGGGCTTCTAATAGTGCCGGGCGCAGGGGGCCGTACGCGTTGGCGATTGGGCTGAGCTTGTCATTTGCATTGGCAGGTACGGTGCTGAGCTTTCTATTGGTCTCCTTAGGATTAGACCCAGAACTCTTCCGCTATATTGCCGCGATAATGTTAGTGGCGGTTGCACTCGTCTTGTTGATCAAACCACTTTCCGATTGGCTGACCTTGCGCTTATCAAAAATCACCGCAGGGGCGAGCATTACCGGTGATGGAGCTTGGGCTGGGCAGTTTGGTATTGGCTTCCTTACCGGAATCATCTGGCTGCCATGTGTTGGCCCTACCCTGGGTGCCGCTATAGCACTGGCTTCCATGGGCCAACAATTGGCGCAGTCATTTATGGTGATGTTTGCTTTCGGACTAGGTACCGGTACAGCGCTTTTAGTGGCTGGGGGGCTATCGAGGCAGATTTATACTCGACTGTCACCATCAGCTGGGGCTTTCGCAATTGGAGGCAAAACATTACTAGGTCTTATACTATTACTACTCGGGGTACTGGTCTTGAGTGGGCTTGATAAAGTAATGGAAGCCTGGGCTTTGAATTGGATTCCCGAGTGGACTTTCAGTTTTTGATGGTCTTTTAGTGGTAAGCCAAGCCATATTGGTTTTTACGGGCCGGGTATTCTTATTCGGCCTTCTTAACTTGGAATCACAAAATTAGCCTTACGACTCATTAGGTACTCGCTCCCTTCATCGGCGTGAATGCGCACTTTTCATATTGGAGGATTTACGGTGGTAGAAATCGAGTGTCTATGGGAGTGCAATGATGGATTGGGCGAGACACCGATTTGGTCAGCGGAAGACAAGTCTATTTATTGGGCTGATCACGTTAACCCCGAACCTGACCCCGCTGATGCCCGGCCTCCATCCATAAGAAGTTTCAATATCGAAACAGGCGAACGCAAGACCTGGGAGATGCCTGAACAAATAGGCTCCTTTGGCTTCCGCCGTGGAGGCGGAATGATCGGAGGTGGATGCTCCGGTTTCTTTGCGATCGACTTGGAAAACAGACGTGTCGATACAATCGTTAATCCTGAACCCGGTATGCCTCACAGTCGTTTGAATGATGGCAAAGTGGACCGTTATGGGCGTTTCTGGTGCGGCAGTATGGATGTTCGTTTTAAAGACAAATCTTCCTATCTCTATTGTTTGGAGCCCGATCTAACCTACCGAAAGGCCGATAAGGATTTTCGCTTTGTTGTAGCCAACGGCATTGCTTTTGACCCTGAAGATACGCGAATGTACTTCGGGGATACCTTTGGACATATGGTTTACGTATTCGATCTGGATATCAGTGACGGCCGGATTAGCAACCGGCGCCCTTTCTTTTCCATAGAGGACCGACAACCAGGAATTGTCGACGGTGCAACGGTAGATACGGAAGGGTTTTACTGGTTTGCGTTGAATCTTGGAGGCAAAATCTTGCGAGTAGATCCCAAAGGAAGGCTTGATAGAGAGATCGATCTGCCGATTCGCAGCCCTACCTGCATCGCTTTTGGCGGTAATAATTATGAGACACTGTTTGTCACATCTCAGCAGTCATTCCTCACTAAAGAGGAACTGGCTCGACATCCTCAACCGGGCTGTATCTTAGCCGTTCACGGGCTTGGAGTTCATGGGCTTCCTGAGCCAAAGTTCGGCAGTTAACTAGCTCTTAATTGCAACTCTTCAAACAGGCATCCCGATTCTTGCGTTCTGTCGGGCTAGAATCTTTGTGTGTGATAAATCTGAATCGCCAATTGGACAAGAGAGGTGTCAGTTGCGTATCCCTGCCATCCCACCAGAAGAACTCAGCGAAGAACAGAAACCCCTTTACGAAGATATGAGTAATGAGATGAAGGGGTATTTCACAGGTTTCATCAAGAAGCGCAAGGATGGCGCTTTACTGGGGCCCTGGGCACCAGCACTGCAATATCCCAGGTTTGGAAAGCCCTGGTGGGACAATATCAAGGCTATTGCAGACAAACCCACGCTTCCTAAGACCGCTCGGGAGGTTGCGATTCTAATCACCGCAGCTCATTTTAAAGCGGGTTATGAGCTGTACTCCCATACGGTTATTGGTGAGAAAAGTGAGTTGGCAAGGAGCAAAATTGCCACTATCGCAGCGGGCCAGCGTCCGATAGACCTAACTTTTGAGGAAGCCGCTGCTTATGATGTCGCCGCATCACTTGCAGCTGGAGGCCGCCTGCCAAAGGCTACTTGGGAGATGGCCGTGAGTGCTTTCGGTAACGAGGGCGCCGCCGAACTGGTCTTTCTCGTGGCTGGCTATCATCAGGTCTCTGCCATTTTAAATGGTTTTGATATTTCCATACCTGGTGACGGGAGTTAAGGAAAATCTCGGTTCGGGAGGGGGCAAGAATGTTCTGGGTTTATCCAGCCCAACGACACACTCATCCCATATGTAAGTTGTGAAAAAAGTAGCGCCCTCTGAATGCTTGAAAGCAAATACCACTCTCTTCGAGAGTAATTGAGTGGAAGGTAAAGTGTGTAGTTGGGATGGGTTGCAGCGCCCTATTCCAGTGCTGTACAGATTCTATTGAGGTTACAAGATGGCATTCGCCATCTCGCAGGAAATAGCCCGTTATTGGGCGGCAACTGCTTGGGGCATATCTGCAGCCAGCTTTGACTGGGATACCTGCCTATAGATATATCTGCTCGAATAGAGGCAAATGACCCCCATTACCAGGGCACCCAGGTCAGTGAAGACCACTGGTAAGGTGATGGACTTCCAGGGGACTAGCAGACCATTCCCTGTTACCAGTGCATTCAGCAGCGGGATACCGCAAAGCAGCAGGCCTGCGCAAAGTGAGAGATCTGCTAATGCAGGTTTTATCTGGCGGCGTAACATCGCCCAGGCTATGGCTACTCCCCATACAGAGAGATACACCATTTCAATCCAGTGAAAGCGCTGATCGCCACCACCACCGGGAGGTAACAGCTTATTGGCATAGAAAGTGGCCGCGGTGGCGACAACCAAACCGGCACAAACCCCTACCGTGAGCAAACTGAGGAACCAGCCGGAACCCCGGGTATTAATATCACCAGAGGGGAGCTTTTGCCTCTGTGCCTTGCGAACCTGCCAGATAACGGTGCCCGTTACCATCATCAAACACTATGCCAATCCCAACACAAAGTACAGGGCTTTCATCAGGAAGCCACCGTAGAGTGCGTAGTGAAGTGGAGTCAGTGAAAAATACACCCGCATGAACGGACCTGAGTCCTGCACGGGGTTATTGATGTTAACTACTTCGCCATCTTCACTGCGGTATTTGACATCAACAAAGCGCACCAGCGCCTCGTTTGTTTGGCCCGCGACTTGGACAACCTGATTGCGATCCCCGTAGGCCTCCACATAAATGGCTTTGGGTTTCGCATTAGGCACTTGGTCCTGGTAGCGCAGCAGCATTTGGTTATAGCTATTGGACAGCAAAGGCTCGCCAGTTATCTCAGGATATTCCCCCACTACCGAGGCGACTGCAGCTTCCACATTACCTTCAAAAGCAGAAAATGCAGCAACCTGGATCATAATGCCATTCAGGCCAAGTATTGCGCCAGTAAAAGCAATCACTATATGGAACGGTAGCGGCCAGACCCCTAATACTTTGTGCAGGTCTGTCCATTTGAGCCGCCTGCTGCGATCCACTCGGAATTTAAACATCTCTAAAGATTTTCTTGTGAATGATGATGCCACTTAATATCGAGAGCAGCATCACCAAGCCCATCAGTCCAACCAGGTAACGTCCAAAAGGCCTGGGAAACAGTAGATCAGTGTGCATATACGTCAATAGCTCAGCGAAATCAGAGCCGCTGGGCGGCAGCACTTCACCGGTACTGGGGTTTATATGGCGTACCTCGGTTTCCTCGCTTTCAGCATCAGTCCAGAGCACTTCCAGCATAGGATGGTAGTAGTCTGGCATTGAGATCATAAAAAAGCTGTCCTCACCGATATTTGCCTCGGCGAGCACCGGAGCGACCAGTTGATCTACATCCACAGGCGCTTCAGCATCGAAGGCAATACGATGCTCGGGGCGTTCCCATTGGGTCAGCTCGTGGCCAAATAGTGCGACCACGCCGGAAAAGGAAATTACGAATAGCAGGATAGAAAATAACACCCCAATCCAGGAGTGAATTTCGTAAAAAAGGATATTGCTACGCTGTTGCATTTAAGTTGGCTAGACCGAAAATTATAAAAAAGAAAGAGCGCTTAGTCCGAGCATGACCAGCAACAGGGATAATAGGTATGCCGCTGCGCGCCAAGTGGAGGCGGCGAGTAACCCCATACTCATATACCCGACCCATAAAAGTGTCGATAACATAGATCCCGCTGCCATCCGTTCTGTTGGCTCGGCGGACGGCCAGTAAATCGACAACATCACCGTGCTGGAAAACATCAAGATAATGCTCAGCACAATGGTCAGGGCGACCTGTTGCCAACTGATTTTTATTGAAGCAGCCATAGAGTTATCCGATAGTCAGAAGAACCTGCTCTAATACCAACAAGCCCACTACTGACAGTGGAAAATGGCGAAGCAGCCAATTAGGTTTGATTGGGGCGAGCAGTGCTTGTAATAAAGCGCAGAACATCGCGACACAAAGCCAGATGGGTATCCCTACCTCCCAACCATATAGGAATCCATAAGGAATTGAACTCACCGGAAGCACCCACCAGGCAATTCTTTGTAAGCGCTTAAAACTACTGAGCTGTAGATCTTTATGTCTGGTTACAAAAATAAGTAGTACAGCCAAATAAGTAAGTAGGAAAGCCACCAGGTTAGACATTGAAGTTTTCCAGCCTTCTTTGCTTAGAGGTCGCGGATTTTTTGAACATTGCGCTTATTCTTTACAGAAATGGAGTTTCGTAGTTGCAAATATTGCCTTCAATACTGGGAAGATTTGTATTTAGCGATCTACCGGGTTTAAATTCAAGTTACAAATAATAATCATTATCAGTTGCAGTCTATCTTAAGATATATGTTTATTCAATTGGCTTGAAAATGAGACAGACTGGAAGCTTGTAAGGAAGAGGTGCTAAGTTTTTTTACCTTTCTTCCATATCTTATCGTTCTTACCGTGTGGATTATTGACTTCGAAGCCAGTGGCTTATCCAAGCAGAGTTACCCTATAGAAGTTGGCCTCTGCTCTGAAACAGTGGAATACCAAGCGCTAATAAAACCAGTGCCACACTGGTCTTATTGGTCCGATGGTGCTGAATCAATACATAACATTTCCCGGTCAAAGCTGGAATCCGAGGGTATAGATCCAGCTACAGTGGCTTATAGCCTAAACAGGATTCTTTCAGGTCAGGTTGTCTATTGCGATGCCCTGCACTGGGACAGTTTTTGGTGCAATGCCCTTTTTTCTGATACTGGTATTCATCAGGAGTTTGAACTAAGGGATATTCAGGAGCTAATAGGTGGCTCTGAAAATCACCTAAGAACATTCATTAATGAGCACGAAAAGCTGGAGGACTCTGACAAATTCACAGTTCATCGAGCGCTGGATGATGCAAAAATAATCTGGCAGGCACTAAAAGTAGCATTAGCAGGCTGATATGAGTGAGTAACTTTGGAGCTAAGTAAAACGGTCGTCCTCCTTAGACTAACTAACAGAGAGCTGTAATTGGGTCTATTACTTCTGCACCTTGTGTAGGCACTAACTTTTTGCCGCAATAAAAACTCCACTTCCTATAAGCAAAGCCCCAGAGCCGTATTTTAGAGCCGGGGTCTTTCCTGATAGACTGATTGTTGACCGTGCCTTGCAGGCAAGGTACGCATAACCGGCCATCACACTGCCTACGGCTAGCGTTGCAATTGCAAATATAATTGCAATGTCCAAAGAAGCAACACGAGTTAGATCGAGGAAGGCTGGAAAGAAGCTTACGTAGAAAAGAATAGCTTTCGGGTTACCCAGCGTGGTGACTAAGCCCAGTAGAAAACTTGAAAAGCTGCTATGGGAGTGGCTTGTTGCTATTTGGTTTTGGTCGACTTGTCTTTTCTTTGCTGAGAGAAAGATATTCACTCCCAGCCAGATAAGATAGGCTGCTCCAGCATATTTAATAACGATGAATAAGCTCCCCAAGGTTTCGGCTAGCGTTGCTAAGCCAAGCAGAGCTAACAAAATAAAGAAATAATCGCCTACAACAATTCCCACTACTGTAATTAACCCCTGGCGCAAGCCGAGTGTCACTGACCGGGAAACAACAGCTAATACTCCCGGCCCAGGTATCAGTGCTAGAACTAGCATTGAAATGAACAGAGCTAAGGATGTAGAGATTGTCATGAGGTACTCAGTGATTTTTAACTATTTTGAGTATTGATTCTATATGTTCAAATATTGAACGCAACCTAATTGGGTCTGTTCCCCAAAATGGGGAGCAGACCCAGCTAGTCAGATAGATATGGCGATGAATTAATCCTGTTGCATACCATCAACCCATTTCGGTTTCTTGGGGGCGATAGGAGCGAATCGATATAGCTCCCAACCGCCATCAGGGTTGAGATTAAATGGGTTCGCTGTTCCAAGCCACATGAAGGTTGGGTGATTAATCATCGTTCTAAAACCGAAGTTAGCTGAATTGCCCACACCGTTTATAGTTGCAGGAATAGCGCGCTGATTTGGCGAGAGAAATCGATAGAGCTTTGCGCCAGATGTTACCGGGTTGGATAGTGCGTTTTCCAGTAGCATAAGTAGTTCTGCTGGAAGTTCACCTGCGGGGTCAGTTCCACTCTCTATTAGAGCTGCAAATTGCTTACTGACATCTAGGGTACCCAGATACATATTGTCTCCAGTTACACCCAGGCGCCATGTGTATACATTAAATGGCCAACCCAATCCGGCTCTGCCTAGCTTTGGGGCCCCAGCCAGTGTCTGAGTATCCACAAACTCATTACTATCTGGGTCCCAAACCTGGACACTTTGATACCCATATAGGACATTAACCCTCGGTTTCTTCTTCCCTTTATCTCTCTTACTTTTTCTGGTGAATCGGTCACCACTGAACACAGTGGTTGCACGATGAGTTGCGATTATGGTTCCCAATTCACCAATAGGCGTATCCCAGGTTTCGCCATAGGCTTGAACATGGCTTCTGAAACCACCTAATGGAAAGTTAATCGTGCCCCAGTAGAGCTTTCCTTGCCATGATGTAATGTCTCCGCCCGCATAGGCCCGAGCACTGATGAGGTCTGGTTCGTACTCAGTGATGTTCCAGACCTCTTCCCACTCTTCAACATCACTGGGCTTAAAGCCTCCGGGAGGTATCCTGGGGCTCATTACAATTCCCGAATAGGCCAGAACTTCTCCTGTTTGAGTATTAACATTGGGCCAGGTGGAGGAAAATATACGCCCTCTATGTACAGTCAGGTTTGCAGGGGTGCTTTCCATGGTTCCCACTGCTTCAAACTTGAATGGATCATGCAGATCGCCCATCCAGCGAAGGACTTGGCCTGATCCACCCAGGTCTTCTTGTAATCGAACGCCTGTGTACAACACACCTTTGTAATTTAAAAACTTACGGATGTTTGAATACTCAGGGAATCTTTTCGATCCCAAGTACTGCCCGGTACTTGCCTGCCAAGCCATCATAATGATGCTGTTACCGCCGCCCTCGCCGGCTATACCTTCTTGGACACCGCCGGGTCCCGCAAGAAAAATAACATCGTCAGCGTAGCCTCCAGAGCGAAATCCCAATGTATCTTGCAGAAGTGGGTCATAGATGGGAGTTATTTCCGTGACTTCCAGTGTACAGGTGTCCATACGATAGGCGGTGGGTGCCCGCCAGTCGCCAAGATTTTTTAGGTTAGGATTTTCCTGTGCCAGGATTCCTTGATTAAACTCGCATACCCAACCCTGGTTTGGTGCGAAGATCGGGGTCAGAACTGCATCCGGTGCTGCCTGTGCGGTACAGGGAACATTGGCACCTGTTCCCCAATATAAAAACTTGGGTGATTCAGCCATCCCCCAGATCTGTGCACTGTTGCGTTTAGGTTCTCCCGCTGAACATACCCCGTCGACTAACTCTGGATAGGGTTCGCCTATACCGTTAAAACACTCGTCGACAGGCGCCTTAAATAGTTTGTCAAAACGGGGCTTAACCCGCTTGCACCTTTTGTCTGGATGACCGTAGGACCCAACTTCCGGTGCAGCCCATTGAGCGTTTGCAGAAATTGGAATTGTGGAAGTTAAAAGTAACGAAATTGCAAAGTACGCGGTGACTCTCATGAATATGCCCTGCCCTACTACTTACCGCTACTGCGGAACATTCAACGGTTAAAAGGCTTGTAGGTCTTATTAATCGCAGACCAAATGGGTCAGCAATATCCAAGACTAAATAGAGATTAGGATCTTGAAAGTGAGAGGAACTGATTAATTCTATGAATATTCTGCCAATAAAATCCTTAGCAAATTCTCGGTAGTTGTTCCCCTGGTAACCTTTGTAATAACCGATCGCATCCCAAGCTGTTCTTCAGAATGACTTGGGCGCAATTTCTTTCTTCAATTGTACCGATAAAACCACAGGCGCTTTCCGCTGCTGCTTCTTGAAGGATGGAAATTGCCTGCTTGGAGGCGCCTTCAGGGACAATAGCGACAAAACGTCCCTCGTTTGCAACATATAGTGGGTCGAGGCCCAAAATTTCACAAGCGCCCTGTACGGCATCGGATACTTGAATTTTGCTTTCTTCCAAAATGAAGGTTTTTCCGCAGCTCTCTGCTAGCTCCACCAGTGCAGTGGCTAGCCCACCTCGTGTGAGATCTCGCAGACAATGAACTTCAATTCCGGCATTCATCATTTGTGCAACGACACCATTCAGTGGCGCACAGTCGCTGAGGAGATCACTTTCAAACTCGAGTCCTTCGCGGCAGGCCATTACCGCCATTCCGTGGCGGCCAATATCGCCGGATAGAATGATAGAATCACCCTGACAAATGCGGTTGGGATCAATGGGTTGTTCTTTTATCAGGGTACCGATACCACTGGTATTGATATAGAGCCCATCCCCCTTCCCTTTCTCTACCACTTTGGTATCGCCGGTGACTAAGGTAATTCCTGTGTTCCGGGCAGCCTCAGCCATCGAGATCAGAACACGTTGGAGAGTATCCAGGGGCAACCCCTCTTCGAGAATCAAGCCGCAGCTTAAAAACTTGGGTTCCGCGCCGGCCATGGCCAAATCGTTGACGGTGCCATAAACGGCGAGCTCACCGATGTTTCCTCCGGGAAAGAAAAGCGGTGAGATTACAAAGGAGTCGGTGGTAAATACGAGCTGATCCGGTTTCCATGGAAGTGTTGCACTGTCATGGGCCTGGGATAGCCAGGGGTTAGAGAAGACAGGTTGAATATATTGATCGATCAAGCGTTGGGTCATCTCCCCACCGCTGCCATGGCCGAGGCGTACGACCTCGTCAGCGGTTGGTGGAATTGGACACTGCAGATTCATTCGATTCCACCTGGTTCTGGTATCGATAGTAGGCCGCGCAAGCGCCTTCAGTGGAAACCATTGGCGCCCCCAGCGGTTGCTGGGGTTGGCAGGTCTTAGCGAAGTGAGGGCAATCCCCGGGCTTCTTTAGCCCCAGCATAATATCCCCACTGATACAGCCCCTGTTTTCAGAAATGCTCAATGCTGGCAGATTGAATGTTTGTTCTGCATTAAATCCTGAGTAATCATCGCTCAATACCAGACCGCTAGCAGGAATCTCACCTATGCCGCGCCACTGTTGTGTTGCTACTTTAAAAACCTGTTTAATCAAGTCTTGGGCAACGGTATTACCTGTTTTAGTAACCGCGCGCTGATATTGGTTTTCTACTTCACTGCGACCACTCTCTAATTGACGGACACACCGGAGTACGCCTTCAAGAATATCCAGGGGTTCAAAGCCTGTGATCACTATTGGAATCTGGTGCTTTTTCACCAAGCTGCGGTATTGCCGATATCCGGTTATTGCACAAACGTGGCCGGCAGCTAGGAAACCTTGAATCCGGCAGTCTTCACGGGCACATATCGATTGAATCGCCGGTGTAACCAAAAACTGGGATATCAATGCGTAAAAGTTGTCGATTTGCTTTTGCTTGGCGAGGGACAGCGCCAGGGCATTGGCGGTAGCAGTCGTTTCAAAACCCACCGCAAAGAATACGACCTGCTTGGTGGGGTTCTGCTCTGCCACATTGAGCGCTTGCAGCGGCGAGTAGACAATACGGACATCGCCTCCGGCAGCTTTGACCTCTAGTAAATCTCGATCTGAACCGGGGACTCGCAACATATCGCCAAAGGAGCAGAAGATAACATTGGGCATTGCAGCAATCGCAATAGCTCTATCGATGATTTCCTGAGGTGTGACACAAACCGGGCAACCGGGTCCGTGTACTAATTGAATCTCCTCGGGCAGTAATTGCTGCAAGTTGTATTTTGCGATGGCATGGGTTTGCCCTCCACAGATCTCCATTAGAGTCCATGGGCGAGTAGTGACTTTCTGAATCTCTGCCGCAATTAGCTTGATGTTCTCGCCGTTGCGGTATTCCTTGAGGTATTTCATTACAGGCTGACTCAACCCAATGTTTTGAGGTACTCGAAAACCTTATTTGCTTCTTTTGCTCTCAACTTGCTGATCGCGACTCCAGCATGAACGATCACGTAGTCTCCTACTTCAGCCTCAGGTACCAATGATAAATTTACAGCTTTACTGATACCGCCGAAGGAAACTTTTCCAGTGCGCTCCATGGCTGATTCTTGCTCTATTAATTCGATTCTTCCGGGAATTCCCAGGCACACTAGGAACTCTCCTCTCCCAATGATTGCCCAGCAGCATCCATACACTGTGCGTAGTGGATTTGGCCCAGCGATATTCCGCCATCATTTGGGGGGACCTCACTGTGGCTGTGAACTGAAAAGCCCTGGCTTTCCAGGAGCGCAGTGACGGTTTCGGTAAGCCGCTTATTCTGGAAAACACCGCCGGACAGAAAGATATTCTTTTCACCTTGTTGCGTTGCTACTGCCAGCGCCATCTGCGCGAGGGTGTTGTGAAATACAGCGGCCCTTTGTGGCAGTGATCGGTTTTCATCGTAGATCAAAGCACTAATACAGGGTGTCCAATCCAGCTCAAGCAGGTCCCCTTTTTGAATAAAGCTAAAGGGGTAGCTGTCTTTAGAGCTGACGCCACGGGCACACTGTTCTAGAGCCATGGCTGCCTGCCCTTCAAAGCTGGTATGCGTAGTCAGTCCCAGGAGTGCGGATACCGCATCGAAAAGGCGGCCGACAGAGCTACACGGTGGACTGTTAATCTCACCTTTTAACATGGTGACCAGGTTTTGACGCTCGCAGCGGGTGAAGCAGCGCTTCAATTGTCGATTTTCCAGGGCGACAAACCCTGAGATTTCATACAGAAGCCCGGCCGCAGAGCGTCTGGGCTCTCGTACGGCCTTTTCACCGCCTGGCAGCGGGAATGTGCGAAAGCTGGCGATGTGTTTGACAGGAGACTGTCCATTCCAGTGAAAGAATTCTCCACCGCGAACAATGCCACTGCGGTCGTAACCAGTTCCATCCCAGCAGATTCCCAGTGCAGGTCCTGAGTGAGCGTGTTCTGCCATGCAGGAGAATAGATGGGCAATATGGTGTTGAACGCCAATACGCACAGCTCTTTGCTTCATAGCCCAGCGGTGAGAGGTATAGCCTGGATGGAGGTCGTGGATTAATTTTTTCGGGCGGCACTGCTGTAGTTTGGTGAGATCGCCAATAGTTTGGTTGAAGTGCTTCAGGGTATTGGCACTACCTAAGTCGCCAATATGTTGGCTCGGATAAGCCCACCCGGCGTGAGACAGTGCAACTGTGTTTTTCAGGTCCGCGCCCAGGGCCAGGAAGCTCTCTCGTTCACCTTCGCCCTTTGTGCCTGGAACAGGCAAGGTGATGGGAAGTGGCGCGTAGCCCCGGGCTCGACGCAACATCAGCGGACGGTTATTGACCACCCTGAGTACAGAGTCATCCAGCGGGCGCAAAATTCGGCGATTGTGAACCAGAAAGTAGTCAGCGATTTTACCCAAGCGCTCAAACGCCTCATCATTTTCTGTACAAATAGGCTCTTCTGCGAGATTACCGCTAGTAGCGACAAGAGGGGCTCGATACTTTTGCGCGAGCAAGTAATGTAAAGGTGATGCAGGCAACATCACCCCCAAGTCGGCAAGGTTTGGAGCGACCAGCGGATGTATCCTGGAGTGATTGTCATCCTTCGCTTCCAGTAGAACAATCGGCCTTTCTCGGGTCGATAATAGCTGCGCCTCTTGCTCTGAGACGCAGCAATCCTGGCAGACACTTTTCAGCTCGTCATATAAAAGCGCGAACGGCTTGTGCGGACGTTGTTTGCGCTGGCGCAAGTTGGCGAGCGCCTTACCATTGGAGGCGTCGGCTAACAGTTGAAAGCCGCCCACCCCTTTAAGGGCAATAATTTTCCCCTGGGCAAGGGCATCAAGGGCTTTGGATAGTGCCCGACTCTTCTTCGCAATAGTAACGCCGGCAGTATTACAGAAAAGCAATTGAGGGCCGCACTGGGGGCAGGCATTGGGCTCCGCGTGAAAGCGCCGATTGAGGGGGTCCCGGTACTCCCCCGAGCATTTTCCGCACAGGGGGAAGTGGTGCATGGAGGTGTTGACACGATCGTAGGGCAGTTTGTAAATGATGCTAAAGCGGGGGCCACAAAGAGTGCAGCTAATAAACGGGTAGTCGTAGCGGCGATTGTTAGGGTCTGACAATTCCCTGAGGCAATCATCACAGGGAGCCAAGTCTGGTAAGACGATGGTTGAGCTGCTGGCATCACGGACACTGGGTAAGATTCGAAAACCGTATTCTGCTTGAAGAGCCACCGGATAGGATTCAATGTGAGTGATGCGACTGTAGGGAGGCTTCTCTGAAGATAACTTATCGATAAACTTCTCGATTTCCCGGCTTTTGCCTTGGACTTCAATTCTCAAGCCGCCGCTATAGTTGGCCACCCAACCTTTTAATTGAAAGCTATCGGCCAAGCGATAGACAAAGGGCCGGAATCCTACTCCCTGCACCAATCCGGCGATTTCAATCCGGCGGCGTTCAGTGGCCATCAGTCTCCTCAAACTTTAAGCTCTCCAGGATTACATCCTGGGCTTCCTTGTGATTAATATCCTTAAGCTCATCAATTTCCAGCTTAATCCCCTCGAGAGAAGTCCCGAGTATCTCCCTGTCAAAATGCTCCCTCAGATGCGCTGCAGACATATGCGCCAGGGCACCCAAGCGTAAGCGAACGCCGATCGGCCTGCCGGGTTCATCAGAGGCCAGTTCCTGGATTTTATCGATCAGGTTTTTGATGAGATTCTGTTCGTGCATAGTGGTCTCCGCTGTATAGCGTTAGGTGCGCGATAATCATTTGCTCTGCTCGATGAGCTGCACTGGCCACTTTGGGTGATAAGCCCTGTCCTTTTGCCAGACTTTCTGAGTTGATCGCAAAAACATCCAGATGTGCCGGCAGCGAATCAATGTGCTTTCCCATGGTCAGCGCTTCGGTCAGCCCAAATCCATGGCTTGATGTATTGCACATCGAAGGAGCAAGAGCACTTTCAAGCCCATCAATGGCGACGACCTCCCCGATAGGGTGCTGATCGCTTACCATGGCATCTACAAGGCAAACCCATCGACCTTTCCATTGCGCGAGCAAATGTAAAATATCGCCGCCGCTTTCGAGGTATTCCACCGCCCCTCCAAGTTTTTGGCGAAGTCGAGCGATGATATGTGGCCCTACTCCATCATCACCGCGCAGGGGGTTGCCCAGGCTTACCAGTAACCATGGATTGCTTACTTTGCGCTTGCCCATAATTCAAATGTAGCTGTAGGAAGTGAGTGGAGCAGGAAATGCAAGGGTCGTAATTCCTTATCGCCCGTTCACATAGCCCCTGTAATTTATCCTCAGGAAAGTGCATAAAGCTCGGCAACATTAAGCGGAGGTCATCTTCGATGGTCTTCTGGTTTTGGGAGGTGGGAGCGACAATTTTTGCTGTCGTAATCTTGCCTTTCTCATCAATATCGTAGCGATGATATAGAAGCCCACGGGGTGCTTCGGTGGCTGCACAGCCGCTTGCGGTTCTCGGCTCGGTCTTTAAATGAGGCTCGGCTGGGGGTTGGTATCTATCAATAATATGCAGGGCTTCTTCAAAGGCATGTAGTACCTCCAGGCTCCTAACGAGGATGCTTTGGAAGGGATTTAAACAGGGGGCGGTAAAGTTGATCTCCTCCGCTAATTGCAATGCTCGAGGCGACAGCTTGTCGCGATTAAGGTTGTAGCGTGCGATGGGGCCCACCAGATAGGCACCCCGCTCCCGTAAAGTACAGTGCAGCGCGGTGCTGTGAGCGACGTGCTCTTCTTCAAAGTGGTTCTCATAGTCTTGGGCGCTAATATTGAGTCCCGCACTGGAGGTGATCCTGCCCTCGTTCATTGGGTATTCTGACGGGTGGGTTAGAGCGACAAATTCGTAGTGATTATCCCTTCGCCATTCGTAGCTGGGGAAAGGCAAAGCTGCGGACCAGCGCACCAGTTGCTCGGTGAGATCCCGGGCCATTTCCAGCTGCGTTACCAAGGCTGTGAGTTCACGAGCCTCCGGAGCCTTGTAGAAACCCCCTACCCTCACATTAATCGGGTGTACTTCCCTGCCACCAATAAGGCGAACGAGGGCATTGCCCGCCTTTTTAATCTCCAGCGCGTTCTTAACAATCTCTGGATGATCCTTAGCCATTGCGACTGCATTGGGGTAGCCGAGGAAATCTGGTGCATGGAGCATGCTGATATGCAGCATATGGCTCTCGATCCATTCACCGCAGTAAAGCAATCGACGAAGCATACGCAAAGCGCCGCCGGGCTTTAGGTTCAGGGCATTCTCCATGGCATGCACAGCACTCATCTGGTAGGCCACCGGGCAGATCCCACATATGCGTGCGGTGATATCTGGGGATTCCAAGTAATCGCGCCCTCTGAGAAGGGCTTCGAAGAACCTGGGGGGCTCAAAAATCTTGAGCTGTACATTTTGTACGCCGCTATCGTCGTAGTCGATTTGGAGGGCTCCCTCCCCTTCGACCCGAGCGAGATAATCTACCTTAATCGTTTTGCTGCGATCCGCCATAAAGCTCACCTGGGGGCAGATTTATCACCAATGTTTGGGGGGATTAACGCTCCCATCTTCTTGCCTATCTTCACTTTGTACTTTAAAAGAAGACGCTAGTGGATTGAAATTCCTAAGGTTTTCAACAATTAAAGTATTTTCTACATTTAGTTTTTCATCCCACCAGTGGCAAAGTGATTCGGTGTTGGGATTTTCCTTGGGACCGTAGCAAGCGTAGCAACCGCGGTTGTAACTGGGGCAAATAGCGCCACATCCCGCGTGTGTAACAGGCCCCATACAGGGGGTGCCATGGGCAACCCAGATGCAAACATTGCCGCGCAATTTACAGTCAATACACACCGAGTGATTGGCAACCTGGGGTGCTCGCCGGTGCAGGAATGCACTGATTACTTCGAGCAGTTGATGCTTGTTGATCGGACACCCCTGCAACTCAAAGTCCACTGCTACCCTCCCTGATATTGGTGTGGATTCCTTGAGAGTGGCGATATATTCCGGGTGGGCATAGACCACATCGGTGAACTCCTGCACATCGGCAAAGTTGCGAAGTGCCTGAATCCCACCAGCTGTTGCACAGGCGCCAATACTGATTAGAAAGCGGGACTGACGTCTGACCTCTAGGATTCTCTCTTCATCTGCTGGCGTGGTAATGGAGCCTTCAACGAGAGAAATATCAAAAGGACCCTCTTTCACCTCACTGGAAGCCTCCAGGAAATAGGCGATATCTACCTGGGCTGCCAAAGAGAGAAGCTCATCCTCGCAATCCAATAGGCTCAATTGGCAACCATCACAGGAGGTGAACTTCCAGACGGCAAGCTTGGGGGTAGGATTACTACTCGCTATAGGCTGTTGATTTGAAACCATGAGCGAATATCCCGGTAGCAAAAGACAGGGCCATCTTTACAAACAAAGTTAGGTCCCCACTGGCAGTGGCCGCAGGTTCCAATGGCACACTTCATGTTGCGCTCCATGGATAGATAGATATTGGATTCAGTCACACCTTTATGGAGAAGAACCTGTATGCAAAAGCGCATCATGATCTCGGGTCCACACACAAACACTAAAGCATCATTGCACTCCAAATGAGTGACACGCAAAGGGTCGGTAATCACACCAATATGCCCGTTCCAGTCTGTGCTGGCGTGGTCCACAGATGTCACCAGTTCAAATGAGCTGCGCCAGTGACCAAGCTCTGGCTGGTAAAGCATTTCTTCGGGGCGACGCGCCCCATAGAAAACTTGTAGGCTCCTGGCCGGCAAGTGCCCGTTAAGAAAGCTGTAGATCAGGGGCCGCAAAGGCGCTAGCCCGAGTCCGCCGGTGATGATCACTAGGGGGCGATTTTCCGCCAAGTGAGTTGGCCACCCCTGCCCGAATGGTCCCCGGATGCCCAGTTGCGCTCCAACTTCCAGTTTGCAAAGCGCTTGGGTAGCAAGTCCCTGACCTTTAATCGTATGGGTAAGTGGGTCAGCGGATGGCGTACTGGGGCCACTTAAGGAGATAGCAGCCTCCCCGGCACCAAAGGCATAAAGCATATTGAATTGCCCGGGCTGAATGGCTGATGAGCCCCCAGCCTCTCGAATCAGGGTTAGAGTGACAGTGCCAGGAAACTCTTCACGCCGATGGGTAACACGCCATAGTTCAGGGATCACAGCGAGGGATTCCCTGTGACGGATGTGGCCCGTAAAGGTCCAACAACTGTATTCGTGCTGCCTGCAGTCGTTCTGTAGCAACTTTGGTAAACCGTTTCATCAATTCGAAACCGAGTCTCGGTTCTTTTTCGCACTTATCTCGGAGGCACTGCCCGCCGAGTTTAAGGCTGCGAACTGAGGTCAGGGCCCGGGCATCGAAGGCACTCAAGTAGGGAGGATACAGCCAGGACCAGCCGAATATATCTCCACCATGCAGTGTCATCAGGCAAAGGGGCCCATAGTTGGGGACAAAGGTTTCTACGGCGACACGTCCAGATCGAATTAAGAAGAAATGGCTAGCCGGAGTGTTTTCCCTGGCAAGGTATTCGCCTTCTTTATAGTGACTATTGCTTGTACACCCGGAGAGGAATGCCAGGTCCTTGTCTGCCAGCCCGGTAAAGAAAGGGTGCTCCTTGAGTAAGGTGGTGACAACTTTCATTTTTGTTCCTGGGCGCGAATATTCTGTATCTCTTCCGTGATATCGATGCCTACTGGACACCAGGTAATACAACGTCCACAGCCGACACAGCCAGAGCTGTCAAATTGGTCATACCAAGTGGCCAGTTTGTGAGTCATCCACTGCCGATAGCGGCTGCGGGTATCCGCTCTTACCGGGCCGCCAGACAAATAGCTCAACTCAGCCGTAAAGCAGGAATCCCAACGCTCCCAGCGCTGTGCTTCATTTCCGGTTAAATCTGTTGTGTCCTCAACGGTTGAGCAGAAGCACGTGGGGCAAGCCATAGTGCAATTGGCGCAGGAGAGGCAGCGCTCCGCGACTTTATCCCAGTTTGGGTTGTCATAATTGCGATAAAGCAGTGTCTTCAGGTCAGAGCTGTCAAAGCTGCGGCGACCGTTACTCACTTGATTTTCGGCTTGCTGAACGGCAGCTTGCCCCTCTTGTTTCTCCGCTTCTGATGCGTCAACAGTGGGTAATTGCTTTAACACTCTGTCGCCTTGAGGGCTTCCGCTGCGTATGAGGAAGAAGTGGGCATCGGAGGTCAGAACTTCGGTGATTACCAGATCACTGGGCAGTCGCACCTGTGGACCTGTGTTCATTGAGGTACAGAAGCAGGTATTTGCTGCTGTTGTGCACTCTACAGCGATAGTGAACAGCTGCGCTCGACGTGCCTTATAGCTGCTGTTGGCGTAATCCCCCTGTGCGAGGACACGGTCCTGGATAGCAATGGCGTGTAGCTCGCAACTGCGAACACCGAGAAACGCTAACTTAACCGGAGGCTCTTCAATTTCCAGAATCTGAACATCCTCTCCAGAGCGGTTAGCGCTCCAGAGCTGGCGTTGGGGCAGCTGAAGAAATTGCTTCCAGGAGTGGGGTCCAACGGCGTAGCCAAAATAAGCCTTGTCATTGCGGTGCTCCACCCGGTATTGCCCCGCCTCTTGCTGATCCGCCCATCCTTGGGGCAGATCTGTGGGAGTTTCAATCTCACCATAGGTAATAGCCCCGTTATGTAGTATCGGGCCAAAGAGCTGGTATCCTTCACTGCGAATTGCCTGAATCAAACAATCCAGGTCATTCGCTGCCAGTTTAAGTATTTCCACGAATAGCCGAGAGCCGGCTCCGAAAGAGCAGTAGTTGGTGACCTACTGATTTTTAGGTCTGTACCGGCGAATTGCACTAAGACAAAAGTGCCAAAATGCTAGGAATAAAGTTTAGAGAAAAGCTATAGCCCTGACTACTTATTGAGGTGGGGTACATCCTTTAGGCAAAGTATTTCATAACCTTCTGATACTTATATACAACATACCATCTAAGCAAGATGATTGGCGCAGTACTTGCCATCACAAGGGCTACACCTGCCCCGAGTTTGTTTAAGTTGATGGCGAGTAAAGAAAATTCAAAAATATCGATAAGCACAATAACTGGAATAAAAAAGATCCAAAGTTGTTCGAATCCTATTCTTTTGGCAAACGCTAATCCAAACAGTACGACGTAGAAAAGGGAGGAAACAATCAAGCTGATTACCAGCCACCAAAAGGGGATGCCTGTGGTGCCATCGGTCAAAACCGTATATTGGGAATACAGCTCCAGTGGTAGAAGGATAAAAAAGACAATTTTCCAGCCTACACTAGGGCTATAGACGGGGGGGCGATTGTCGAGTTCGCTCTCAGGTGCTTGATAAGGATTTTGCACGCTCTGCCCTTTAATTGGCCTTTGAAATTTAAAACTGTCGGCCACTTCAATCCTATGGATTAGTGCACTTATAAGCAATTCTTGTCGGCTATTACTGCAGCCAGAATGTAGAAGTAGTTTGCCGTTTATCGCTTGGCCATTGGCATTCGATTGACATCATGACTTCACCTTGTTTGAACTGCAAGAAAGCAGGTTATATTGTCACACGTATGCGATGAGCTGCCTCACATTATCGACAAACACTTGAGTCAAGTATTGACTTTGAAGCTGCAGACAATATCCTCGCTGTTCAAATTTTGATAGTCACAGAGCCTAGCTAGTAAGTAATGATCATCTCAATTTAGCTCAGGGAATGGCGAGAGGTAACTTTCGGGTTGGCAATTAGTGCCTATCCGGAATAGTGGTAAATAATAAGGACGTTTCGAGATGCAGGATATGTATCAGACACCAGATAGCCCCCTTACAGACTCTATTCCACACTACAAACCCAGTGCTGGTTGGAAGGTACTCCTTTTTATTCTTGCCCCGCTGGAAGTCTATTCCCAATATCTTGGTTTCACCGCCGATGAGTGGGACCTCCCTATTTGGTGGATGATTTTTAGCCTGCTAGTTTATATTGTATTTTTTGTTGCTTTGTTTGGATTGGCTTTCTCGAAAAGGATTGCCTTCTCAAATGCTTGGCGTATCTATTTGCCCATTTTAATCTGCACTGATGTATTTGAATTTTTCTCCGTCATCCATGAGTTCAATATGTCGGTACTGGAAATCCAAATCATTACTATGATTTGGATTTCAGTGATATTTTTTACTTGGTACGCGGTGTATCGATACCAAAAGGTGATGCGATATTTTAAATAATATCTACGCTAGCCTTAACCACTTTCAGTAGGTGTTTTATTGGAAGGTATTGCCAACATTACCTGTGCCAGTTTGCGTGGTTAATGCGATTTCACCACTGCCAACCTGAGAGATTGTTTGAATATTAGAAACGCCATTTTGTGTCGCAAGAATGCTGCTACTAATACCGCTATGTTGATTAATCTGGGAAGAATTAGAATCGCCAAACTGATTTAGTATCAATGAGCTGGTGAGCAAAGACCCGTCCTGCCCCTGATCTATTTGTGCAGTATTGGCTGAGCCATCCTGGATTACTAGAGTGGTACAGGAAATAAGTTCAATAGCGGCAATATTTTCGTTCCCTTGATCAAGATTTACCGTATTAGAAGAGCCGGTTTGCATTACCTCACCGCTGCTTGAGGTAATATTCTCCTGATCTACATTTGCAATGTTATTGTCACCAATCTGGGTGACTATCCCAGTAGCAGCTGAAACATCAGTTTCCTGTTCAATTCTTCCAGTATTCGAATCACCTATCTGCGTTATTATTGCAGTGCTCGTCGTCGTGACTTCATCCTGCTCGATATCTAAAAAGTTGGAAGAGCCAGTCTGGCTGGCCATGGCAAAGGTAAAGGTTACATCTCTATCCTGATCTATATTGGCGAAGTTGGAGTCACCAACTTGGGTGAACACGGCGCTAGTGCTATCCACCCTTATACGCTGATCTAAAACCAATGTGTTAGACATTCCTTGTTGAGATGCAACAAGTGTGGTGGAAGTAACATCTTCCTGTTGCCGGACTTGGATGTCGTTTAAGTCTCCAGCCTGAGTGCCCGTGAAGGCGCTGAATTGAGCATCGTCCTGCAACAAGGTCGCTGTATTATCACTCCCATTCTGGGACAGGGAGGACGTAGTAAGCTGCGTTGCATTCTGTTGCACTGCTGAGGCCTGATTCAAATTTCCCGTCTGCACCAATTCAATAGTGCTTTCAGAAGTGCCCGTAGTTTGGGTTGCATCCGAGTCATTGAAATCGCCGATTTGGGTCTGAACAATCAAGTTGTTATGCACAGTACCATCGGACTGATCAGAAGTTGCACTATTGCCAGTACCTTCCTGGAATACCAGGGTGACATTATTATCAGCTAGAGCAGATACGCTGGCGGCAAATAGCGCGACAGCAGTCACAGAATTTGTCACTTTCATAGAGGTAATCCCTTATTGGTTAAATCTTATGGGGCGACTGCTTATAAGCCTCGACTGCAAGCCTGGATGAGCATCAAGGGAGTTGCCATAGGAAAAAATGGCTGAATAACTAAGAAGAAAGCTTGGGATTGTTGTTTGTTCACCGGGCTAACTTGCTGTATAACCATACAGCTCCAGAGTAACCTCTGCCTCATTGTTTGCATATCACGTCATAAGGATCTGGTATGCGGTATCGACGATAGATAGATCGAAAACTAGCGCTTGTGCCATGACCCAACCGATAGAATTGCCAACTGGCTACTACCTGGACAACTTTAAAGCGTTAATTGAATTTGTTAGCCAACGTTATTCCTGGCTTATCACCACATCTGAGCAAAATTTTTTTAAAACCTTCCAAGAGTTGGATATTTATAGCCAGCGGCTCTATGTGCGTTTGCTGTCCCGTAAAGGAGTACCTTCCTCTAGAGGATCGCTTTTCCGCCTGGAGAAGCTTAGCTATGGAGAGATAGAAAGTATTGAAAGTGCTGCAGCTGTTTTGCATCGCGCTGGACTGCTTTGTTTTAATCCGGTGTTAACGGCACAAGAATATCTACCACTATTTACCAAAGTTGAATTGCTTGCGGCAGGACCCTCGGGTATATCCAAGTCTCTTAGCCGGCCTTCCCTCGAGCAACTATTGCTTGAAGACTCCAGTTCGAGTGACTGGTTTGTGAAGTTGCTTTCTCAACACAGGGTACTAGCCGTCCAGGGTGCCGAACATTTCCAGACTTTCAAACTGTGCTACTTTGGTAACTTGAACCAGGACCTTACCGACTATGTATTGCGGGATCTTGGGCTTTATCGGTATGAATCCTATCCACTGGATAAGCAAAATCTCCCCTTTCAAAGCCGCTCGCAAATTGATCAGTATCTGCTTTACTACCAATGCTTGGAGCTGTTAGAAGAGCCATTACTGGAAGATGCGGAAGCCATATTGGCCTTATCTGCTCAACTGCCAGAAGGTATCGATGGTGACTCAACCCTGGCTCGTCGGCTGGACAGAATACGTCTTAAGTTGGCACGGCAGCTTGAGCGGCTCAATGCTCTTGAGCAGGCCGATGCACTATATCAACTTTGTGAAACCCCTCCCGCCCGTGAGCGCCGCGCACGCATTGCCGTAAAGCAAGGGTACGACACTCTAGCATTGGAAATATGCGAGGAAATAATAGCCTTCCCTATGGACCAGGCAGAAAGAGAGTTTGCTCTTAGCTTTGGTTACCGCACAGCCAAACGAAGTGGAGGCCTCAACAATTGGCAGGCACCTCATAAAATCCAAGCCCCCACTGAAGTGATAAATTTGGCGCAGGGGGAAAGCTGTGTTGAGCTACTGGTGGCAGAGCATCTTGAAGGTTCTAGCGGTGGTGAGTGTTTTTATGTAGAGAACACCCTATTCACCGGTGTGTTGGGCCTCTATATTTGGGACATACTGTTTGCACCTGTGCCTGGTGCTTTTTTCAATCCCTTCCAGGTAGCCCCAGCTGATTTTCGCACCGCGGATTTTTACTATTCCCGTCAAGCGCTATTCACCCAGCGATTGGCTGAAATAGAGCATGAGTCCTTGAAGTCCCGTGTCCTCGCTACCTTTGCTGATAAACAAGGTATTGCCAACCCTTTGGTTGCTTGGGAGGCTTTGTCTACAGAGCTACTTGAGAAGGCGCTGGATAGAATCCCCCCAACTCATTGGCGTTCAATTTTTACTCGCATGCTCAGTGATATCACACAGAATAGAAATGGGCTGCCAGACCTCATTTGCTTTACTCCCTGCGGTCACTATGAACTCGTGGAAGTTAAAGGTCCTGGGGATCGCTTACAAAAAAACCAACAACGCTGGCTGGCGTTTTTTGCTGAAGAGGCGATCCCTCATCGGGTAATTCATGTGGAATGGCACTAGCTTTGGATAGTTTTGAGTCGGCTGAGACTTTGAATCTTTCTGTGGGAGAGCTAGTCGCTTTTTCCTGCCGCAGCGGAGATTTGATTCGGGAGCCAACTTCAGGGCCCTCTGCCCAGGAAGGGATTCGGGCTCATCAGAAGCTACAAAATCAGCGGCCCAAAGGCGCTGAGGCAGAATACAAGCTCAAGACCCAAATAGACTGGATGGAACAGCAGGTTACTTTGAGCGGCCGGGTTGACATTTTTCACCCGAAAAGTGATTTGCATAAACCGGCTCAGCTGGATGAAATTAAGACCACTTATTTACCCCCATCGAAGTTGCCCGAAGCCACCAAGGAATTGCATTGGGCCCAGCTAAAAATTTACGGCTATTGCCACTTGGTAAATGAAGACGCTACAGGTGGTACAGATACAGTTGCCCTGCAAGTTGTCTGGTATAACCTCAAGGAACGCAAAGCCTATCCAGAATGCATAGAGTACCGCTTTAGTGAGTTAGAGGCCTTTACTCTTGAGGCTCTCACAAAATATTTGTGTTGGCGCAGGGCTTGGCAGGAACATCGGCAACGGCTTATTGATACGGCGAAACAGCTCGCTTTCCCTTTTCCACAATACCGCCCCGGCCAGCGCCAACTGGCAGTGGAAGCCTACCGGTGTTTCCGGGACGGTGGCGAGCTGGTGGCCGAAGCTCCAACGGGAACCGGTAAGACAATCAGCACCCTATTCCCAGCCATAAAGGCAATTGGCGAGGAAAAACTGGATCAGCTGGTTTACCTGACCGCAAAGAATTCCGGTCGGCAAATGGTGCGGGAAACCATTGAGGCACTTCAGGAGAGTGGTTTGCAGTTATCTTTACTTGAAATTCAAGCAAGGGAAAAAACCTGTGCCTGTAACCTGGGGCTTTGTACTCGTGATGATGACGGCATCTGTCCGAGAACAAGAGGGTTTTATGATCGACTTCCAGTTGCAATGGATGCCCTGCTCGGCCGGCCCCAGTTAACTCCCAAAGAAATTGCTGATGTGGCGGATCAGCAGCAAATCTGCCCCTTTGAACTCTCCCTTCAAATATTGCCTTGGGTAGACTTGGTGGTATGTGATTTCAATTATGTATTTGACCCTTTGGTACGCCTGACCAGTTTTCAGAACCAGCGCAATCGCCGCGCACTGTTAATCGATGAAGCTCACAATTTAATCGACCGCGCCCAGGAAATGTACAGTGCAAAGTTATCCCGCCGTGATAGTCGCCGCGCAGCTAATGCTTGCAAAGGGCACTCTCCGACACTGCGGAGAAGTATCCAGTCTCTGGTTCGGGCAATTGAAAATTGGATCAAGCGATTGCGAGAAGTTGGTGTAGCTCAAAGCCGCAGTACTTTTGAAGGGGGTGAAGTTTGGGTCACTGCAGCAACAGGTGAAGCAGAGCATCCAGAATCGGTTTCTCGATCCGTGCAAAAAGTGCTCTCCACAGTCAGCCAACTTATAGAAAGCTCTCAGTCGCCCCCGGAAGAAATAGCGGAGTGGTTAAGGTCTGTCTATCGTTACGCAGTTATTGAGCAGGAGCTTTGCGGTCAGCATAAAGTCGTCACACGGGTGATTGACCGGGATGCTCCCTGGCAGGAGCAGGAAATTAAGCTACTTTGTTTAAATGCTGCACAGTTTTTACAGCGATCCTATCAGCAAAACCAAGCCGCTTTACTCTTCTCTGCGACTTTGCGCCCAGCCAGCTATATATTTAGTCAACTGGGTGTAGAGCATGAGTCGCCCTACTTAAGACTGCCCTCGCCTTTTCAGCCGCAGCAACAGGGTGTCTTCCTGTGTCCATATATAGATACGCGCTACCAAGCCCGCGACCGCTCAATAGAGAACCTCGTCGACATTATTTCCCGTACCTTTTACAGCCGCGCAGGAAATTACCTGGTATTTTTTCCCTCTTATCGTTACCTGGAGCAAGTTGCTGAGAGTTTTAAGGCGAGATTCCCGGAAGTGTCCTTGTTACAACAGCTGCCGGGACAGGGAGAGACAGAGCGCGCTGAGTTTTTGTCTGGATTCAACGAAGGTAACAAGAGCCTTGGGTTTGCCATTATGGGGGGTATCTTTGGTGAAGGCATCGACTACGTTGGGGAGAGGTTGGTTGGCACTATTATCGTGGGTACCGGGCTCCCGCAAGTTAATGTTGAGCGGGAGCTACAGCGCGATGCTGCAGAAACCACTGGCATCCATGGATTTGACATTGCCTACCGCTATCCAGGGATGACTCGCGTACTGCAAACCGCCGGTCGGGTTATACGTTCCGAATCTGATAAAGGTGTGATCATTCTGGTAGATAGCCGCTTTTCAGAACCTTTTTATTGGCAGCTTTTCCCCGAGCACTGGCAACCGGTGATTTGTCGCAATACCGATCAGTTAACGGGCAAGTTGGAACAGTTCTGGAGCTTGAGCTAATCCAGGTTTTTAGGATTTGTACTCCCTCAGCCCAAATTTTCCCAGCACCCAAGCGATAAGTGTGCCGCTCAATATCCCCGCCGTATTAGCCGCGAAATCCAACCACTCACCCGTTCGATTCACGTAAGGTTGAAGTAACTCTATGCCACCGCTCCACAGCACAAAAAATAATCCTATTAGCCACCAGTAACTAGGCCTGCGTAGGGCGACGGGGAACATCAGTGCACTATAGGCAATTAAGTGATTGGTTTTGTCGGTGCCGGGTATATTGGGTACTTCGGGAAGCGGAAACAGGGATAGGCTTGTAATAGTGCACAAAAATACCACTGTTAGCAGAATCCAATAGTTGTAGACGAGCCTTAAGGGAAGTTGAATTATCATTAGTTCCTACAAATTAAGGTTACATTGTTAGCCTAGTGGCACTGCATCTGCATCCAAACATCTGAGAACTTCAACTGCGCAAGGTCTTCACTGTGTATAGAGAAATACAATCTTCCTGCATCTCCCCACATAAAGCCACCAAGACTATTGAGTTCCAATAGCAACTGCCAATCTTCAGCTTTGCCTTTACCCATAACCCTTGCCGCATCTTCAGTAATACCATCGTACTGTACTGGATTGGGGTAACCAGAAATTTGGAGTAATTTTGATCCTGTAAGGTTTTCCTTCAGGGTGCAATATGCATCAAGCAAGTAATCATCTTCTTCAAATATCTTTAACTCCTCATAAGGATACTCGCCTAAATCTGGAAGGGAAAAAGAGCGCTTGAACGATATTTTACTTTCAGGATAAATCGAAGGTAGTCTCTTTGGCTTTAACAGTCCCCCAAAGCGCTTTTTATGGATACAGGGGGCTTGGTGATTCGAGAGTGCTACATCAGCTGGGATATAGATTATCCGTATAAAATCTTTCTTACCTCGCACATCCGCCCAAACTCCATCACAGTAAAAAAAGAGCAAGTAGCCAGCCGATGGCAGGATAGGTGAATTGACTTCTGCGCAATTGAGCTGAAGGAGAAACTCCAAAGGTAAACCTCGATAGAATGGCCACTCAAAGTCAGCAGGGACATCAGGGTGCCCCCCAATCTTAGATGAGCCCTGCTCAATAATATCAGAAGACAATTCAGCGGTAGTACATTCAACACACAGCGACTCTATTTCATTCAAAAAAGCTTCAAGACCGACCGCTTTAAGTTCTTTCAATAACAACGCTATATACATCCTTCAATATTCGCTCTGGCACGCTTTTCATATCTCTTATAGAAGAAATCAGTGTGATAAAGCCTCTCTTGAGACAAAAATTCCTTTAATAGTTCCCTACGTTTCTTTTTGTAAATCAATATCGGTACCAGCCGATATTCTTTACGGACTTGTTTTTCATAAGCTTCGAAAGCGCTTGTGCTGGCTCCCAGGATCGTTAGGTCAATGTCGATTATTAGCTTTTCATCAATACTAACTGGCATGTAATTGTGGCAGGTTGCCATAATCAATTGGTACACCCTATCCACCCCTGCGGGACAATACCCGGAATCGATCAGGAACTTTTTTGCCCATAGAGCACTGTTTTCTTCATTCTTAGAGGAAAATGGCTTGTAAATCGCATCGTGAAACCAGATAGCGAGCTCGACCTCATGGGGGTGCTCGGCAAGCTCTGCAACTTTATCAAAGTGCCTCAGCATCGCATCAATGTGATGCCCCGTATGATAATACCTGTGATTCTCTGCATACGAAGAAACTAGCTTTTCGAAGCACTGAAGGGATTCAGGAAGATTGAGTGCCCCCATTAGGTTGAGCCATCTATTTTGGTTCATTGGCTAACCCTCGGAGCGTCATCTTTCCGTAAACCCGTAGCTTGTAAAATGTTTTTCCCTGCCAATACCAAATAAAGCCATGCCTTTCTCCATCGATTTCCCAATAATACGATATGAATATGCCAGCCTTTTTCCCGTCGGGCACTATAACCACTGTAAAGGAGAGTATAGGCTTCTGGGTCACCGACTATTGATTCGGCAATGCTTCTTGCATGCTCAATGCCAAGTGAAACCATCTCACTAACCTCCTCCTTACTTGGTTCTCCCTGGGATTTTGGAAAAACCAAGAGGTGGTAATTCGGTATTAAGTCTCTGCGAACCCTGATCAACCGGCAATTGTTCCCAGAGGCTAAAGTAATATTCGCGTTGTCGTCCGATGAATTGCCAAATACCCGCTGCTTCATGAATCCTCAGATACTTATTTACTCTTTTGTACCAGAGTACAAAATGAGAAGCTGGTAAAGATGCTATTTGCGCCTATTCCGCATAGTAAGTATCGGGAGACCACTCTGACAAGCCGCTGGCCACTTCATTTGGGAGACAAGCTAGCTTTGGTAGGCAAACTTTAAAGGCAGTTAGCCAACGTTGCGGTTAACTCCTGAGTTTTGAGGAAAGCTCGTTTAATCGAATCCCGGTGCCTTTCATCAGCAAATTCCTGGTACTCCGCATTGATTTCATGAAACTCCTCAACCCCCAAATAGTGGCTTAAGGTTTGGATATGTGGCCCCAGGTGATTCATTTGCTCACGGATTCCTCCTTGTCCAAATCCGAATTCCCCGGCAGAGGTGATTAGCACCAGCTTTTTGCCAGACATAATAGGCTCTAAGGGGAAGTCACCACGGTCTAAATCAAAGGTGAACGTCTTGTTGATACGAACAACTTGATCGAACCAGGCCTTAAGTGCAGCAGGCATGCCGTAGTTATACATCGAAGAGGACATAACAATGATATCCGCCTGGGATAGCTCATCAATCAAGGTGTCAGAAAGCGCGACCAAGGACTGCTGCTCCTTGGTGCGATCCGCTTCAGGCGTAAAAACCGAGGCAATCCAATCTTGATTAATAAAGCCTGGTGGGTTTAAACCGACATCTCTATGGATAACTTTATCTTTAGGCCTCTTTACTAGCCAGCTGCTTATAAAACTTGCGGCAACTGCTTTGGAGATTGAGGTATGCCTGGGGATATTCGTACTGTCTTGTGGTGCTGCTAAGCCGCTCCACTTCTGGGCACTAGCGTCAATATGTAATAGTGTTTTCATAGTCTGGAACCTTTACTCAACCGCCTGAAGGTTCATCTATGGTGATGCTGGGGAGTATCCTTGACAAACGAGTTATTTCTTCTTATAGATGAGGAAAACTCATCTATAAGAGATTCTGATCGGTGTACCCAATCCTGCCCTCCCTCAACGCCCTCAAAGTATTCGATGCCGCCGCCAGACTGGGCAGTTTCAAGAGAGCTGCGGAAGAACTCTTTATAACGCCGACAGCCGTATCACATCAGATAAAGGGTTTGGAGGAATCCCTGGGTACAACATTATTCGAGCGCAAAACCCGTGCCGTGCAGTTGACCATTGAAGGGCAGATGCTCGCTCAAACTACCTCTCAAATTTTTCAGCAGCTCACTGAAACGGTGAGTGAAATAACGTGTTCAAAGAAAACACTGACCGTTAGTACGACTTCAAGCTTTGCTGCTATGTGGCTTGTGCCCCATCTGGAGAATTTTTATCAGAAATTTCCAGATATCATTGTTTCAGTAGTGACCGGGGAAGAAGTGAGTGATATCGAGCGAGATAGACGCATCGACGTCGCTATTCGGTACGGGAAATATGATGAAAGTACAAAAAATGCTCTCCACTTGGTCACCGAAACAATCGGTGTCTACGCTGCACCAAGCTACCTGACTCAGATTAGGGATATTTCTGAAGCTCAACTTCTGGAAACAAAATGGGTCAACTCATCACTTCCACCGCTGAACTGGCAAACTCTCCTCAAAAGAAAACTTGATGGCATTCGCGTGCGGCAGTTTGACCAGGAGCATCATGTAATCCAGGCCGCCTTGGCTGGCCAGGGTATTGCGCTAGTAAGTTCGCTTCTTGTTCAAAATCCTTTGCGCAATCAATGGCTGGTTCCTTTTAGAGGAGGCTCCAAGCTTTCAGGGATTGAGGGATTTACCTATTCCGCATTAATACCTGGCCGCCATTCAAGAAATGGAAATGTGTTGGCTTTCGTAACCTGGCTGAAGGAAGCACTTCGCGATTCTCCCTATAGTTAGGTACATCCGACTGGCACTGAACTCGTCTTCGGACTTGCCGAGAGTAGGTATGTACCTAATCTAAGTCCATACCAAGAGCACAACATATTGTGTCCATCTATTAACCAATGCGCCATATATAGTGACCTGGATCAATTGGTGTTCCTGTCTCTTCGATATGCTCTCCCCACAAATTGTGAGGAAGTCCGATGACCAGTACCGCTATACCCGACAGCGAAGCCGCACCAGCTTCAGAACAGATTTCGCAGGTAAGTTCAGATCAACTGTTGGTGCGTAAGCGAGATGGCAGGACACTGGCTTTTGATGCTCGCAGAATCACCTTGGCTCTTCTCAGTGCTGGCCAGGCAACGGAATCTTTTGATCAACAGGAAGCGGAACAACTTACCGAATCTGTCCTTAAAGTGATCAAGCACCGCTTTGATAGTGGCGAGCCCATTGATATTGAAGAGATTCAGAATATTGCTGAACAGGTATTGATCAATAACGATTACATTGATACTGCCCGCGCCTATATCGCTTATCGGGGGCGGCATGCGCAAATGCGCACTGATCGGCAAACACTGGTGGATGTCGGTGCTTCTATTGAAGAGTATTTAGAGCAAGCGGATTGGCGAGTTGCAGCCAATGCGAACCAGGGATATTCCCTAGGGGGGTTGATCCTGAACAGTGCAGGTAAAATGATTGCCAACTATTGGTTAAATCATGTTTATTCCCCTGAGATCGGCGCAGCACATCGGGATGGCGATTTACACATCCACGACCTGGATATGTTGGCTGGATATTGTGCAGGTTGGTCGCTGCGCACCCTATTACATGAAGGGTTGAATGGTGTTCCGGGAAAAGTCGAATCGGCACCGCCGGCCCACTTGACCAGCGCGGTCGGACAGATTGTTAACTTTCTTGGAACACTTCAAAACGAATGGGCCGGCGCGCAAGCATTTAGCTCTTTCGATACCTATCTTGCACCTTTTGTGCGCAAGGACCAGCTTGACTACGCGACCGTACGCCAGTGCATTCAGGAGCTGATCTTTAACCTGAATGTGCCATCCCGCTGGGGTACCCAGACTCCCTTTACTAATCTCACTTTCGATTGGGTTTGCCCCCAGGATTTGCGCGAGCAGGTGCCTGTGATTGCCGGTCAGGAAATGCCCTTCACCTATGGCGACCTGCAAGAAGAAATGGATCTAATCAACCGCGCCTATATCGAAGTCATGAGCGAGGGGGATGCACGCGGTAGGGTATTCACCTTCCCTATTCCCACATACAACATCAGTGAGGATTTCCCTTGGGAGAGCGAAAATGCTGAGCGGCTGTTTGCCATGACCGCTCGCTACGGTCTGCCCTATTTCCAAAACTTTATAAATTCAGACCTGAGCCCAAACATGGTCCGTTCCATGTGCTGTCGCTTACAGCTTGATCTACGCGAACTGTTAAAGCGCGGCAACGGCCTCTTTGGCTCCGCCGAACAGACAGGTTCACTCGGCGTAGTAACTATCAACTGTGCCCGCCTTGGATATCTCTATAAAGGAAACTGGCAGCTTCTGCTCTCCCAGCTGGACAAACTGCTGATACTTGCCCGCGATTCCCTTGAAGTGAAACGGAAAGTCATCCAACGGCATATGGATGCAGGTCTGTTTCCCTACACTCGCCGCTACCTGGGGACTCTGCGCAACCACTTCTCCACGATCGGGGTGAACGGCATCAATGAAATGCTGAGAAACTTTAGTGGCGACAACGAAAGTGTGGTTACGGAAGATGGGAAAGAACTGGCCGAGCAATTACTCGACCATATCCGTATGCGCATGACTGAATTCCAGGAACAAACCGGGCATCTCTACAATCTGGAGGCAACTCCGGCAGAGGGCACTACTTATCGGTTTGCCCGCGAAGATCGCAAACGTTACCCGGATATTATGCAGGCAGGTAGTAGTGAAGCGCCCTACTACACCAATTCATCCCAGCTACCAGTGGGCTTTACCGATGATCCCTTCGAGGCCCTGGCCCGACAGGAATCCCTCCAATCCCGTTACACCGGTGGCACTGTGCTTCATCTTTATTTGGGCGAACAGTTGCCTGATGCCGATAGTTGCCGCCGCTTGCTGCGGTGTGCTCTGGAAAACTACCGCCTGCCCTATATCACCGTGACCCCGAGCTTTTCAATTTGCCCGGTCCATGGATATCTGAGTGGCGAACACGAATTCTGCCCTCGCTGCGACGAAGCTCTCCTGGCCCGAGAGCAATCCTGTTGTAGCGACTAAACCATACTTTCAAGGAGAAAGACCATGAGCCAACAAGACACTTTATTGAGAGAAGAAGATCGCACCCGCTGCGAGGTATGGAGCCGGGTAATGGGGTACCACCGCCCAGTTTCATTTTGGAATCCGGGAAAACAATCCGAGCACCGGGAGCGCCAATTCTTTGTGGCGGACAACAGCAGGAATGCACTAAAAACTTATGAGTAATAAGTTACGTGTCGGTGGATTCACGTCGTTTACGGCAATCGACTTCCCCGGCGAGTTGGCAGCGGTGGTTTTTTGCCAGGGATGCCCCTGGCGCTGCCGCTACTGCCATAACGGTGATCTACTACCTGCGCGAGCACCCAGTGCCTATGACTGGGATCAGATCCTCACATTTTTAGACAGTCGCCGGGGCTTGCTGGACGCCGTTGTGTTTTCTGGTGGAGAACCCACCGCCCAGAGTGCGCTGGAGCCGGCGATTGCCCAAGTCAGGGATTTGGGATTCAAGGTCGGGCTGCATACTGCGGGAATCTACCCCCGCAGGCTCGAACGCCTGATCCAAAGTCTTGATTGGGTGGGGTTGGATATCAAAGCAATGCCGGAAAACTACCCTTCCATTACGGGTGTTGATGGCAGTGGTGCGGCTCCTTGGCAATGTGCGGAGCTTCTCGCTCAGTCCAAGATACCTCTGCAAGTGCGCCTTACCAGGCATCCGAGCCTCACAACTGATGCTGAACTGAATCAAATACAGGAGAAACTTTGTGGTATTGGCATTGAAAAGTTGGAGATCCAGCGCTGCAATAGTGAGCAAGCGATTGATCAGACGTTGAGGTTCTTAACGTGAATGATAAAACCTAGTTTAGCTGTGCTAATGCGTCAGGAATCGGGGTTTCGCCCCCAATGAATTCAAAAACCGCACCGACCGTTTTGGGTTCATCCAGCGCAGTGGTAATTACCTCTGCAACATCGGCTCGGCTGATCTCTATGTCTGGCCCAGCAAATAAATCGCTTATGCTGATTAACCCCGTTCCCAAGGTGTCAGTTAGGGCACCAGGTCTCAATATCGTGTAATCAAGGCCACTTTCTTTTACATATTCATCCGCTATATGTTTGGCTTTTAGATAGGGTTGGAGCTTTTCAGGCCCCTGCTCTGGTCGCCCGGCAAAAATGGAACTCAATAGAATAAAGCGCGAGATACCCGCGCTTTTCGTTGCATCACAAAGATGGATAGCACCATCCCGATCGACAGACTCCAATGCTTTCCCCTTGGAGCCCGCAACAAATATGACTGCATCTTGCCCCTTTACCGCATTGTTCAGGGACTCCTTCTTTGTCAGATCTCCAAGAATGGGGCGCGCACCTGTACTAAGCAAATTATCTTGTTGGGACTCTTTGCGGACCATAGCGGTTACCTCGTGCCCTTTGTCGACAAGTTTACCCACAAGGATTTGACCGATTGCACCGTTAGCACCCGCCACAAGTACTTTCATTGCTGTGCCCACGTCTATATTGCGCTACTTAGAAGTACCGTATCAGTTTTTGATTGACAAACTCTTTAATACCTAGCTCTCCCAGCTCCCGGCCATAGCCGGATTTCTTCACTCCTCCCATAGGCATACTGGCGTAGCTTGAAGCGGCATGGTTCACGAAGGCAGTACCACATTCCAACTGTTCCGCGACACGGCGCCCCCTTTCATGATCCTGGGTATAGACAGAACCACCCAGGCCAAAGGGGCTGTCATTAGCCAGCTTAACTGCTGCCTCCTCATCGGGAACCACCCAAACACAAGCGATGGGGCCGAATAACTCCTCTACTGCTGCCGGGGAACCAGCAGGTATTTCAGTTAATATACCCGGCTCAATAAATGCGCCATTGCGCTTACCTCCCACTAGCAATTGAGCGCCAGCCTTAACGGACTTGCTGACTTGATCCTCCAGTTGCTCAGCAGCCTTTTCAGTACATAGCGGACCGTAATCTGTGCTTTCTACAAGAGGGTCACCGGGTTTCAGCGCTTGGAACAGCTTGGTAGCGCGGTCTAGGAATTCTTCAGCAATGGGCTCCGTTAGAATGATTCTCTTCGCAGCCAAACATATCTGCCCGCAATTGCCCAGCTTTCCCTCCGCAAATCGCTGTATCGTTAAATCCATATCCGCATCTTCGAGCACGATAAATGGATCAACGCCACCCAGCTCCATAACAGTTTTCTTTACATTGCGGCCAGCTTGCTCTGCGACCATTGCCCCGGCGGAATTGCTACCAGTAAAGGAGATTCCTTTGACCCTATCGTCATCAATAATGGGGGCAGCCCCACCGGAAGTGATCGGTAGATTGGTATAGACCCCTTCCGGTACCCCTGCGTCAAACAACAGCTGTGCGAAGGCTTCGGCACACTGGGGAACATTAGAGGCATGTTTAGTAAGTACAACATTGCCGGCGATCAAGTTGGCGGCGGTAAAGCGAGCCGGTTGGTAAAAGGGAAAGTTCCATGGTTGGATGCCGTAGACCACTCCTAAGGGCTGGAAGACTAAAGTGCCCTCCCCTTCGCGGGTGGAAAGCTGCTGTGGAGCTAGGATTTTCTCGCCCTCTTCGGCGTAGTAGTCAAAAATTTCAGCACAAAGTGCCAATTCACCTTGACCATCACTGAGCTTCTTACCCATCTCTAACGCCATCAGGCGGGCAAGTTCTTCGGAACGCTCCTCAAATAGGTTGCTTGCACGTTTTAGTATCTCTGCTCGATCACTAAAACTTCGGTTTCTCCAGCTTACAAAGGCTTTGTCTGCGCGACCGATCGCCTTGTCGAGATCCTCTTGTGACATTTCGTGATAAGTCTTCAGAGTTTTACCGTTCAAGGGGTTGACGGAAATCAGTGGACGTTTTGACTTTGTCATGAATAGACTTCCAACGGTTGCTTTAGGAACCGCTAAAGAACTATTTGGAATAGTAACAGTGCGGCATCTGCGAGTGTTTGCAAAAGTGTAGTTGCTGAGGTTTGGCATACCACTGCTTGATGGATCAGCTAAAGTCTCATCATTCTTTCTTATAGACAGCTGATAGGCAGTAATCTTTGGTGAATAGCACTTAAAGCTAATGGAACACCATTGAGAGATTTAGGTATTTTACGAATACCACCGTGGCATAAAGATCAACTGCGGAGCTTTTAGAACATACCGACTGCATAAAATCGAATCAGCTCAAACAAGCTGCATGATATTCATCGTTAAGTCACTAGCCCTTCTGAAACAAGCTTTAATTCACAAACTATAATCGCAGGGCTTAGTAGCTCTTACTTCCTTATCAGTGCTTGATTGCAGGTCTATGAACGTTTTCTGCTTATTAACGCCTTTGTAACGGGACCGTAAGAGCGACAGCAGCCGCTTCAAGGATCACAGTGTGGCCAAATAATCGGTTAATCTGCTATGGATAACAACGCCCTGTATAAAAAGAAACAGCTACTACCTGAAGAAGCAGTTAATTTAATCCCAGACGATAGCGTTATTTCTATCGGCATGCGCACCGCTAGCCCACCAGCCCTACTTTCAGCACTAGAGAAGCATATTCGAAATGGATTTATTACACATTTAAAAGTCTATTATATGCGTTGTGGGAAGGTCGCGACGGAAACTATTTTTCAAGAAGATCTAATGGACCGGGTAAGGCCTTACTCTTCAATGCTAACTAAAGACGAAGTTAAATTAGCAAATGCTGGTTTTTCAAAAGGGGAAAAATATATTAACTATGTCCCTATATCTTTTAGTCGATACCCTCAAATAATCAGAGAGCAAGTTAAAATAGATGCTTTCCTGGTAACTGTGGCGCCGATGGATAAGCATGGTTATTTCAATTTTGGTACTAATGGTGATTATGCTATTGAGTTGTCGCGCCACGCAAATCGATTAATTGTGGAAGTGAATGAAAATATGCCACGTACAGCGGGGGCCACCTTGTTGCACATTAGTGAAGTGGATGCCATTGTTGAAAACACTATGGAATTAGCGGAGGAATCTCCAAAAGAGATTACCGATTTAGATAGAAAAATTGGTGACTACATTGTTCCGTTAATACCTGATGGCGCAACTATCCAAATGGGTATTGGTGCTATTCCGAATGCAGTTTGTGAACAACTAACTAAAAAGAAAGATCTGGGCATTCATACCGAGGTGATAACACCAGGTATGATTAAGCTTATTAAGTCTGGAGCAGTAACTAATGCCCGAAAAACAATTAACCCTCATGTGAGCGTATTCACTTTTGCAGCTGGGAACAAAGAACTATTTGACTTTATAGATGGCAATCCATCTATGTTCTGCCTGCCAGTGTCATATGTGAATGAACCCCAAATAATAGCCCAGATCGATAATATGATTTCAGTTAACTCATTTATTGAGATTGATTTCAGTGGACAGGTTAATGCGGAATTCATTGGACATCAATTCTCGGGTGTTGGCGGGCAACTGGATTTCGTGAGGGGAGTTTACTACTCAAAAAATGGGAAGACTATTCTGGCCAGTAGCTCAACGGCACAGCGTGGTAAAACCTCCAGGATAGTTCCACGTTTGAAATCTATAACCACAGACTCTCGGTTAGACATCGATTACGTGGTAACCGAGTACGGATCTTGCAGACTGATGGGGAAATCAACCACAGAGCGGACCCTTGCCTTGATTGAAATCGCACACCCTAAATTCCGTAAGAGCTTATTGGAGCAGGCCAAAGAGCAAAACTTTATTTGAGCGATAAAATGATCAATTTAAAGCTTTTCCCCGCATTGTTATTCACCCCAGGAAACCAACCGGAACGCTTTGCTAAGGCGTCTGAAGTTGGGGCAAATGGAATAATTGTTGATCTTGAAGATAGCGTACCAGTGGAGGACAAAGGTAGAGCCAGGGATATCGCGATCGATTTTTATTCAAGGCCAAGCTCGAATGGTGTTATAAGTGCAATTCGGATAAATAGTTTGTCAACGATCAATGGAATAAAAGATTTGGCCGAAATTATTGATAAAAAGCCACTTATAGATGTGGTGCTTTATCCGAAAACAGAATCTCAACATGATATCAACCTTATCAGTGAGCTCTTGAGCGAAGCCTATAAGGATATTTCGATTATAGCTTTAATTGAAACCGCTCAAGGAACATCCAATTTATATGATATCGTTAACTGTAGTTCTGAAAAGTTGCAAGGTTTGATGTTTGGGGCCGCTGATTATGCAGCCGATCTGAATTGTGAATGCACCCCACAAGCACTCATTTGGGCGCGTATGAAAATGGTCGAAGCTGCCGCGCTCAAACAGATAGCTTGCTATGACTCTCCCTATTTTGACTTTAAGGATGAAAGTGGACTAGTCAATGAGCTTAATGAGGTTCGATCGCTCGGATTTAGCGGTAAAGCTGCTATTCACCCTAAACAGATCAAAACTATCAAGATATCTTTTAGACCCACACTAGACCAGTATAAGGAAGCAAAGGAAATCGTTCGTATCTACAATGAATCCTCAGGTAAAGCCTGTCAATATGAAGGCCGAATGATAGATATCCCGATCTACTCTAAGGCCCAGCAAATAATCTCAAACTTTAATAATCTTAGCTAAAAGCTACTCCAGCGAAAATCTACAAGTGCTCTGGGCATATCCAGGCGAACTTAGAGCCACTCAATCAAGGAGGCAATATTGATGGAATTTAACCCCTATAAACAGATTGACAACAATCGATATCGCGAAGATTTTGGCTTCTACTTCGAGGACTTTGTAGAAGGTATCATTATCGAGCACCGTCCAGGTAGGACATTGACGCGAACAGACAATACCTGGATGACCCTGTTAACTATGAATACGGCGCAAATCCATTTTGATGCCCATTACGCAGAGAGCACTGAATGGAACCTTCCATTAGTAGATAGTACTCTGACATTGGCTATTGTCACGGGTATGACTGTAAATACTATTAGCAAGAAAGTTGTTGCCAATCTTGAGTGGGACAAAGTTAAACTGCTCAAACCTGTTTTTGAAGGTGACACGGTTTATGCAGAAAGTGAGGTCATTTCTAAGCGTGAGTCCAAGTCTAGACCAACACAGGGTATTGTTAGCGTAGAAACCCGTGGTATTAATCAGCGAGGAGATACTTTTATGAGCTTTCAGCGAACAGTACTGGTTTATAAGAAAGGCCACGCTCCTAATTATGAGATCAAAAAATAACCTAACAGAAGGGCTATCTCATTGGTATATATGCACTTCTTTAAGATGATGTCCGATTAGACTCACTTCAATGAAAATGAAGGTATTGATGTTGTAAAAGTAAGATTACAAAAAGTTGCAATATAAAATAACGGTTGTGCTAGATAGTTTTTACCTCCGTATATTTTTCGATTCTTGCCTCCGCAGCAAGAAGTGGATTCAACTTTGCAATGATGGTTTTTAAGTGATCTGTATTCCAATGCTTCATTTCAGCTTCAGAAGACTCCCAAACTTCTAGTGTAGTGAAAACATTGCCTTCATCCAGTGAGGGTAAAATTTTATAGGATAAACAGCCAGACTCTTGTTCTGACTTACACGCCAGCTCGATTAAAAGTGCTGATGCCTGAGAAGTATATTGTGGGCGGACTGTGACTTTTGCCATAACGATTGAATTAGTCATATGATCTCAGTACATAACGATTTTTATTGTGAAATTAAGGAGCCTCTGAATAACTCTGCGGTCTTGAAGGCTGCAGATGTTAGGCGCAGCTCGCCGTGAATGGCCGTAGCCCTTTGCAAGAGCTGCAACGCAGCAGCTGTGGCCTTCAAGGCCCGCCCTTCGGGGCTTGCAGAGCGATGCACACTCCGCGTTGCGACTTCTTGAAAGGTCTAGACATTCCTGCTAAGCCGTGCCTTGATTGTGAGCCAGAGGTAGAGGTATCACGGAGTTATTCAGAGGCTCCTTAAGACGTGCGCTTTACTACCAACAGTACGCCAATAACCATCATGGCGAGACCGATAAGGCGCTTGGTATCCAAACTGGTTTGCTGCGCACCCAGTAACCCAAAATGGTCGATAACGCTAATGGCGAGCAGTTGCCCCAGAAGAACGAAAGATACTGCATTACCCACGCCATACCTTGGCGACACCCAAGTCACACTCAATATATAGAAAGCTACTAGAATCCCACCCAAGTAAAAGTACCAGGCAATATCTTTGCTAAAAACAGCACTGGGTAACCCCTCCGTTTTCAAGAGATAGGCCGCGGAGATTACAAGTCCAACGAGAAATAGCAGTGTAGTTGCCAGGGCTGAACTACCAAGCTTAATACCGAGACCACTATTTAGCGTTGCCATTACCGGTATACCAATGCCTGCAATAAGCATTAGAGACGGGTAGATAACTGCATTTTGCACTACGGGACACCTCTACTTAGAATCACGAGCCGACCCCAGAGGGGCCGGCCAGGCCATGTATTAGCTGGCAAGCTGTTTGGCGATAGCAACACCAACACCGTGCGCACTTGCCGGGTTTTGGCCACTAATCACTCGCCCATCTTCAATAACAAACTCCTGCCAAGGTTGTACTTTGTTGTAGCGGGCAGCGCCCCTCGCCAAAGATTCTTCCAGTAAAAATGGGATGTCATTAATGGTGCCGAAGTCAATTTCCTCCTCACGAGTGAAGCCGGTGACAGACTTGCTAGCCAAAAGCTTTTCGCCATTGCTCAGGGTGATAGGCAGGAAACCAGCGGGGCCGTGGCACACTGCGGCCAATGTGCCACCCTCTTCGTAGATCTCGGCACTTAGCTTTGCGAAGTCATCGTTAGTTGCCAGGTCAGAAAGCAGACCAAATCCGCCGGGGTAGAATACTGCATCATAGTCTGCAGTATTCAGCTGGCTCATAGGGATGGTGTTATTGATACGGTTTTGGAAATCTGAATCATTGAGCACTTTCTGGTTGATGTCGTCACCCTCGATGTCTGTGCCATAGAGTGGTGCTTTTCCCCCTTTGATTGAGGCGATGTCATAGTCGAGTCCACTCTCCATAAATACGTGAATCGCGTGAGTCAACTCAGGTGAGTAGGTGCCATTTGCCTGGTCAGTTTCACCAAGAGTGGCGTGGTTGGTCACTGGAATAAGTACTTTCTTCATGTTTCTTTCCTCTGTTGGTCAGCATTCAGTGGGGAGGGATTGTAGATTGTCCCTCTTCTGCTGATAATGCGTAAAATCTGTTAAATACCTTTGCAGAATGGCAATAATCGAGATTGAGAAACATGGAAAATTTTGACGGCATAGTCGAGTTTGTAGCGGTGGCAGAAAGCCAAGGTTTCTCAGCGGCTGCCAAGCAACTTGGCTGCAGTACTAGCCATGTGAGTAGGCAGGTCTCCCGCCTGGAGGAGCGCTTGGGCTCATCCCTTTTGGCCCGCTCAACACGTCAGGTAAGTCTGACCCAGGCCGGGACCGCCTATTACCAGCGCTGTAAAGAGTTAGTGATTGGCCTTCAACAGGCGAATGAGCAGGTTAGCCAGCAACAGTTTCAGCTCAATGGAACACTAAGAGTTAGCGGTGCTGGTATCTTTGCTGAGCAATATGTTGCCCCTGCCCTGATGGAGTTTGGCTTGAAACACCCGGGGTTGAAAATCGACATGGACTTCAATAGCAGGATGGTCAATTTTGTCGAGGATGGGATTGATTTTGCCATACGCTATGGTCGCCTTGAGGATTCCGGCTTAGTTGCTCGTAAACTGGCCGACCGCCAAATGATGGCCGTCGCAAGCCCGAGTTACCTGAAAGAGAATGGTATTCCCAATCACCCCGATCAACTAAAAACGCAGAGTTGCTTGGTGGCTAACAATGATGAATGGGTTTTTGACCTGAATGGAGAACCTGTAAGCGTAAAGGTTAGTGGGCGCTGGAGAACAAATAATGCCCATGCGATCGTGAAAGCTTGCGAGCAAGGCCTGGGTATTGCTTATATGCCCAAAAGCAGTTTCAGTGGTTCAATTCAAGAGGGCTTACTGGAGCCTATCTTGGAATCTTTTTGTGGGAGCGGAGCCAGTAGCTGGATCGTGTATCAGAATCGTCGCTTTTTACCCATGCGAGCGCGAATGGCGATTGACTACTTGGTTGATTACTTTTCTGACTGGGTGGAATAGAAAGCGGTTGGATTCATTGACAGGAATAGAAGCACTCCCCATTTCTTGCAAGCCTTCAATCTGGAAGATTAATATCCACCCTCCTCCAATCGACTGGCATTGATTATGGTCCTGACCAGGGCATTTTATCGCAGTGGTCACACTGCAACCCAGCAACGACAACCCGTTTCGTTTGTGGATGTCAGGAAGCGATTCGGCTTTCGTTCGATTGCTGTTGGCCGATGGGTCACTCGCGAGGAGCGCGATCGGGCCGCAGGGCTTTTTTATGATGCTCTTGTTGATCTAATGACCATTCTTCAAGGACCGGAAGCGTTGGTATCCCTCCGAGGTACATTGTCTTTTCAATATGGAATCGGCGGGCGCCCGGGGATGGCTGCCTTTTATGACCCTACTGCCCGGAGCTTTTCTCTTGCCAAGAACGCAGGGCCTGGCTCTATTGCCCATGAATGGTTTCATGCATTTGATCATTACTTGGCCCAAAAAGCGTTCAGTGATACGTCCTGTACCATGTATGCCTCAGAGGCCTGGTTGCGGAATGCAACTCCAGTACCCCACCCGCTCAATGACTTACTTTTTGCGTGCTTTAAAACTGTGATGCTGGATGAGAGTGGTAATAACCCCAGTGACTTGGTGACTGCTTCCGTCAGTGCCGATAAAGCTAATGGTTCTGTCTACTACAGTGAGCCTGTAGAGATGAGTGCTCGGGCTTTCGAAGCATTTATTCAGGATGCCAGTATCAATAATAATTTTTTGGTTGCTGGCTCAAAGGCTAGTCAAGAGGCAAAGTTGGGACTGTATCCACAGGGGCAGCAACGCAAAAGAATTAACCAGGCTTTCACAGCCTATTTTTCCTATTTAGGACGAAACCTTCAGGCTTCCACGGGTGGAGACAATGACGTCAACCCTTAGAAATACCTTTCTTCTGGGCACAGCCCTTCTCGCTGGTGTAGTCGCTTGGGTATGGGCTGAGCTTTCAAAAAGCTATGAATTGATTGCAATAGCCAGCGATCCCGTGCTGTCAGCGGAGCGTGGATTCATTGATGCGGAAGATGATTTCATTCATAAACGGGCTAAGTTCGTGGATGTTTATTCTCCAGGGGTTGGCCATGTAACGCCCGGGATACTAGAAGAAGACTTGCAAGGTAAGTATGCTGAGTTCAGACCTCAGGAAACATTTTTCTTATGTGGAACCGGCTTCCATATTGAAGATTACGCTCTGGATAGCGAGCAGCACAAACACAATAAATTTTACGCTCAAGCATACAATGCCAAGTTACTACAGCTGATTACCCATTCAGCTTCAGAGTGATCATTGACCGGCTCCTGATCAATTCAACTAACCATATTTAGCCATTGCCCATTGTGGTAATTTGCTCTGCATCATTTTGCAAACAGCCAGTGTCTTCATGAGCCAAAAATTGCCCTCACAATTTAATATCCTAATCGTCGAAGATGATCGAGGCCTAAACGACCAACTTAGTGAGATGATCCAAGATGCAGGGTATCAGGTGAATACCTGCTTTGGTGGGCATACCGCGCTTTTGAAAGCTACAAAGCACCAACCACAGTTAATTCTGCTCGACTTAATGCTGCCAGAAATGGACGGGATTTCCCTACTCAAGATTTTACGCAAAACCAGTCAGGTTCCAGTGATTATCCTCACCGCGAAGGGGGCAGAAGAAGAAAGAATCACTGGCCTGCGCCACGGGGCAGATGATTATGTGGCTAAACCGTTTAATCAGACTGAACTCTTGTTGCGCATTGAGGCGTTATTGCGCCGCAGTCAGCCGGCGCAGACGGAGAACGTCGACCATGCCGAGATCGACAATCTACTGCTCGATTTGAATACCCAGCAAGTTTTTGCAGGCGACTCTCCAATTGAATTCACAGCGATTCAATTCAAATTGCTGTGGGAGCTAGCGATACACCGCGGTGAAGTATTGAGCAAGGCATATCTTTCCCAGCAGGTCCTCAACCGCACTTTGGGTGCCTACGATCGCAGTTTGGATATGCACTTGAGCCGGGTCAGACGCAAACTAACGAGTGTAGGCTGGCGTGGGGACCGCTTACAAACGGTGCATGGCAAGGGATACTGTTTGAAATGAACCGGAAACTTCTTTGGAAACTCTGCTTACTGACTACTGCCGGTATCGTTGCCCTCTTCTATCTGATCAACTCCCTAACTATCCGCACCGAGGAACAGATGAGCCTGCTAGAAACTTCTCACCGGGAGGAGTTAAAGCAGTGGGGCAAAGATGCGGAGATGTACTTTCTCACTGGCAACAAAGCTGAATTGGAGCAATGGTTGTATATGCTCCAGAAACGAGAGAATACCTGGGCCACTGTTACTCAGTATGAGGTAACCCACATTGCAGGAGAGAGAGGGAATGAGCATCGCTACATCGGATATAACTTAGGCCGCGATGTAGATTGGAAAGTCCACCTCTATTTTGCAGACAATCCGGTAATGGAGATCCCATTTGAAACAGAGAGAACCAGCTTGCTGATACTGCTTCCGGATAGGATGCGCCCTGGTAGCTACTGGCAAACTACCCGACTGGCACTGCAAATACTGTTACCCATGGGCATTCTAGCTTTCATTTCCCTGATGCTATACCGCCACATTATGAACCCCCTACGGAAGTTGGAGCAGGCAACAAGGGAATTCAGTCGAGGAAATTTTGATGTTCGTGTCCATCGCCAGTTAGGCAATCGCAACGATGAGATCTCTGAACTTGCCAAAACTTTCGATCAGATGGCCACCCGAATTGGCGAGCAAATCGTCAACCAGCGCCAGTTGATTGCTGACCTTTCCCACGAACTACGAACGCCCCTAACCCGCTTGGACATTGCCATCGAAGGTGCAGGTAACCGTTATTCAAGTGATCGAAATATCCAAAGGATTCAGCGGGAATCCTCTCATATCCGACATTTGGTTGAGGACACCCTCACTCTCGCCTGGCTAGATAATGAGCAACCCGCTATGGGCAACGAAGACCTGGACTTGGTAGACCTTATCGACGTTATTGTTGAGGATGCTCGTTTTGAATTCCCCAACCGCACTATCTGCACCCACTTGCCGGACTCGGCGGAAATAAGACAATCCAACCATCAAGCTGTTGGTCAGGCCCTGGAGAATATTCTACGCAATGCGATGCGTTATACCCCGAAGGGGCAAGCTGTTCATGTTCTTCTGGAGCAGACCGCAGAAAATAAAGTCATTATTGATATCGAAGACTCGGGACCCGGAGTTCCAGAGGATCTGTTGGGTAGTATCTTTAAGCCCTTTTTCAGGGCGGATCAATCACGCACCTCAAAATCAAAAAATTTTGGGCTTGGTTTAGCTTTAGCACGACGCCAACTGAAGAGTGTTGGTGCAACTGTGGAAGCCTCCAATCGTCCCGCAGGGGGCTTGTGCATGAGAGTGACTCTTCCCTCTCAATTTTCTGGATGCTTAGAGCCAGCTTAGGCTAAAGCGGACATCAAATGTAACAAATGCAACACCGCTGTACTTTGCGAGTCGCAATAGGAATAATTCGCATTTGCAAATAAGTAACTCTGTGAAGGACAGCCAAATGGCCTGCAACATTTCTCATAGCAAACACGCGTTACTCCCCTTGATGGTATCCAGCGTCCTGGCTTCTGGCATTAGTCAGGCACAGGAAGTAAAAGAGCGAGAGACTACCACTGAACCCCCTTTGGAAACCGTGGTCGTTGTCGGCGTCGCTACAGATACCGAGATTACACCTGAAGAACTCGACATCCAGCAGGCAAATGATCTCAGCGATATATTTCGCCAGATACCCTCCGTATCTGTTGGTGGGTCACTGGGTATTGCGCAAAAAGTCTATGTCCGCGGTATGGAAGACACACTTCTTAATGTGACTGTTGATGGTGCTCCACAAACAAGCACCCTCTTCCATCATATTGGTCGGGTATCAATAGAACCGGAGCTATTGCAGAAAGTTGAAGTGCAAGCTGGTGCTGGTGAAGCTACCAGTGGGGCCGGTGCCATTGGCGGTGCTATCCGCTTTAAGACCAAAGATGCGGATGATCTACTAGATGACGGTGAGCAGTTTGGCGCAATAGTGAAAGGCGCTTTCTTTAGTAATGATGGTGAGAAAGCCAGTGCTTCGGTATATGGAAAGATTACTGACAATTGGGGGCTGCTCGGGGCATTTGTGACCGTTGATCGCGATAATATGGAAGATGGCGACGGTGACATTATCCACGGCTCAGCTTCCGATCAAGATCTCGCCTTTATAAAGTTGAGTGGCGATTTGTCTGAAAATCAAAAACTGAGTATCAGCTTTGAACAGCGGGAAGAATCAGGCGAGTTCAGTAGACATCCCAACTGGCCCGCCCTGCAAGGCGAAACTCTTTACCCGATGGAAGCCGAACGCCAGACCTTTGTCATAAACCACCAATTTGCCCCCAGTGCACTGGTCAATTTAGAAACAACGGTTTATCACACCACATCAGAAGTTTGGCGGGAGCTATGGGACTACGTTGCTTCCGTGGAATCCATCGGTTTTGATTTACGTAATACCAGCAGTGTTGGTCAACATACCATCACCTATGGCATTGAGGCCCGTGAGGATGAAGTGGAGGGAGTGGAGGGAGGCCTCAACTCCTGGCTTGAAGAGGGACATGTTCGCGGAGCCTATATCCAGGATCATTGGCAGGCTACAGACGCGCTATTGCTGAGTTTTGGACTGCGTTACGATGAATACAAGCTGGAGCAAGTGACTCATGATGATGAGACAGATAGTAAGGGGTTCAGCCCCATTATTGGAATGAGTTATTCGCTTACCGATGCACTCACCTTTACTGCGGGTCATGCAACAGCGATGCGCGGCAAGGAAGTTGGAGATGGGTTTACTCTGTGGTCGGCAACTCTTGATCCTGACCTGGATGCTGAGACGGTCGACAATACCGAGCTGGGACTAGAATACAGCCTGGACGGCCTTCAACTAAGAGCCGCTGTCTACCGCAGCACTATCGATGACGTTATTTTTGATCAGGTCGGGCGTCCCGTTTATTATGAAAATATTGGTGAGTTGGAAACTGAAGGGTTTGAACTCAGCGCCTCATATGTTTGGGATCAGTTAACCATCAGCGCCGCATTCAGCCACAATGATTCGGAATTGAATGGAGAGACTGTAGAGGGGTATGAGCATAACGGTTTAGCAAATGCTCGCGGCGATACATGGAACCTGACCACCAGCTATGCTATTACACCGAAATTAGAGTTGGGCTGGAATTTTACTCTGGTACAAGACCTAAATGATATTGAAGTTTTACACCGCTCAGTAGAGGTCGACGACGATGTCGACAGTATCCAAGAGGTTGACAAGCCCGGCTACCAAGTACACGATCTTTACTTGCACTGGGAACCACTGGCAGATGACAGTCTGAATGTGAATTTAGCGGCTCAAAACCTGTTTAATGAACACTATCGGGATCACTCCAGCGTAGCAGATTATACAGATATTACCGGGTTTGGTAGCGTAGCCGGAATTTATGAGGCGGGCCGGGACATCCGTCTGTCAGTAGACTACCGCTTCTAATTTCCTTAATTTGTTTATTTACTATCAGGGCGCAATGCAGTTGCATTGCGCCCTTTGTTGCCTATGAAATCCAGATACCGTTTACTGTGGATCAAGCTCCACACCTACTTTTCCTGCTTTTTTCTACCCATTGCCATTTTGTATATCGCCACGGGTGTGCTCTATCTATTTGATATAGAGGGGGGCGTCGATGAACAATTAGAGTACACAGTCTCTCTACCCAAGGGCCTGCCCAGCAATGAGCAAGAGACTCTGGATACAATCTCTCCGATTGTTCAGCCCACGGAAGTATCATTGCCAGCAGATTTTTATTTGGAAGATGAGTGGATTGGCTGGTATGGCTATAAACGCCAAGTCTATTTGGAGCCTAGCCAGGATAAGCAATCAGCGATACTTCATGTAAAAGAACACGATCTATGGCATCAATTCCTGCTGATACATAAAGGTCATGCCGGTCCCCTCTTCTGGTTCTCATCCATTATGCTTGGTGCGAGCCTGCTATTTAGCTTGATTAGTGGATTAGTGGTTGCCTTTGCGGTACCAAAATTCAGGAAAACTTCTATACAATTTACTTCTCTCGGGCTTATTGCCCTGGTAGTTGCCTTTTTTATTGGCGGCTAAAATTTCACCGTTTGAGGGAGTGTTAGCTAGGGAGCCTCTGAGTAACTATGTAGTATCTCTATAGCTTTTAAACGTCCGCGACAAGCAACTTTAAGAGTGGGTTCACGGAATTACTCAGAGCCTCCTAGATCCAGTTTAAAAATTTTAAGCCAGTTGAAGAATCTTATCCTCCAACTGATGTTTAAATTGATAAAGATGGATGCCATCCAGAAAGCAGTGATTAACTTCAATATACATCGAGGTGACAAGGCGGCCCTCCTGGCGATGGTATTTACCCCAGAAAATAAACGGTATTCCTGGATCACAATCTTCTTTCTGTACAGGCTTTACCTGTAGACCAGAGAAGTCACCCCAGGGGTAGCAGCTGATATTCAAGATATCATGGCGGCTGATGAAATTTTCTACGGGTAGGTACTCAGATTGCGCCTGTGAAAGTTCCCTTGCCTTGTGGACGAACTCTGTCAGATTCGTTTCCATTCTTGCCATAACGAGTTTGAATAACTCATTATCCCCTAAATCAGAAAATAAAGGGTGCAGCATGTCGTGCTCAATGGGCTGGCCATTGACGATACGATGCCTGAAACCCGCTATTTCATTTCCCACCTGAGTGACAAGAAAAATAAGGCTGTAATAAAAAGGGAGTGTATTCTTTTTACAGAAAGATACCAGATTTGTCACATCGACCGGCTGGGTTAAGCCTATCCGAGTTGACCCTGCACTGCTCATAAAAAATTCAAAGTGGGCCTTTCTATTCCAGCGTTCGATATCTATAGGAGTCATGGACATATGAATATCGAGCCTTCAATGGATATTCATAGTTTAGGGTAGATTATAAGCAGCATCGGTGTTGCTAGTAGCTTTTATCTAGTTGGGACAACTGGAATATATTTAGAGGCATTAGCTACCATGCTGTAATCGCCATATCAAAATGCTCTTCCCTTCCGGCTAATACCATTTTTAGCCGCGCTAGCATATTCCTCTTTCGCCCCTGCTTGGGGCACTAAAATAAGCCCTAACAACAGACTTGTCACCTCATAAACAGCGATCATCTGTGCATAATTTGCAAAAGTGATGTTCCTGCTTATAAGTTTTAAGAAGGATACAGCTCCCTATAATAACTTCCAGCTGTTACAGCGAAATATCATCTAGATAACCAGGATTATTAACTATGACTACCAAGTACGAAAATGCCGTTTTGGATGATCAAGCATTGATCGAGGGACTTAAGGAACCTCTGAATAATTCCAAGCCAATATTGGTAATATTCACCTACCCATCAAGACTACGATGAATTATGCACCAAGTCACCTTTGCCGAAGCAGAATATAAGCTAAAGCGCCGTATAACTCGCCGAGAGAAGTTTCTTTCTCAAATGGAAGCCCTCATCCCATGGCAGCGACTAGAAGCTCAGATCACTCCTTGCTATCCACAAGGCAAACGTGGCCGACAGCCATATCCATTGAGTGTCATGCTCCGTATTCATTGCATGCAGCTATTTTATAATCTCAGTGATCCCGCTATGGAGGATGCACTGTATGAAATTGAATCCATGCGTAGTTTTGCTGGATTGACTTTGAGCGGCCCAATTCCCGATGAAACAACGATTCTTAACTTTCGCCACTTACTGGAGCTCAATCAGCTAGGTGCAGCTCTTTTTGATGAAATCAACAAGCATCTTGCTGAGAATGGCATGGTACTGCGTGAAGGTACGATTGTAGATGCCACTATTATCTCTGCGCCAACTTCAACCAAGAATAAAAAGAAAAAACGTGATCCAGAAATGCATCAAACAAAGAAAGGCAATCAGTGGCATTTTGGAATGAAAATGCATATCGGGGTTGATGATGTGCTCGGAGTAATACATAGCATAGATACAACAGCAGCGAATTCGCATGATGTCACAACTACAGAGCGAGTTCTCCACGGGGAGGAGAAAAGAATCTGGGGAGACTCTGGGTACATTGGTGCGGAGAAACGTGAAGAGTTGAAAGAGCGGGAGGCGGATTGGTATATAGCAATGAAGCCGAGCAAGCTAAAAACTCTTCCAGGGCGTGATGCACTTCGTAAAGCGGAAAAGATCAAGGCGCAGATAAGAGCGAAGGTCGAGCACCCCTTCCGCTACATCAAACGGGTATTTGGTTATGACAAGGTCCGCTATCGGGGACTGGTAAAAAATACTGAGAGGCTGTGCTTACTGGCAGGCTTTACCAACTTAATAATAGGGAGAAAATACTTGGCTGCCTAGGGGTGGTTCGCCTGAAATCCACCTATTGAGGGTTTCAGATGAAAAATTAGTGGACTATTACGCGCAAATTACGCGTTTGTGCGTAATAAAGTGAATTTTTCAAGCAGCTCAGCTTAATTCTGGAAAAATGCTTCGTTGATCAGAGGGTCCTTAAGTCTATTAACCCGGTATGGGGAGATCTAGCTGTACGAGTCGCAGGCGAGGTATGGGGAAAGCCGCTTCTGGATCAGAAAACCAAAGCACTAATCACTATCGCTATTGACCAAATGGCGCTCAATGTAAATGGTGAAGGTAACCCGTTTGGAGCCCATGTTGATATGGCACTCAAACAAGGGGCAACGTATGAAGAGATTGAGGAATTGATTGTTTTTGCCTCAATGTATACGGGCTTCAATAAAGGGGCTACCACCATGGGCGCACTGAATAAGCTTCGCCATGACTGGGGAGATATCTAATGGCTATCCCCGGACTTAAAAAAGCAGATCATATAGGATTCACCGTCCCCGATATTGATTTGGCCGTTGAGTTCTTTAGTACACACTTTGGTTTTGAGTTGGCTTATACGTTTGGGCCATTTGCTTCAGACGATGCTTGGATGACGGATCACCTTAATGTAAGTCCTCGTGCAGAGATCAAGAAAATTGCTGTTATGAATGCTAACAGCATAAATCTGGAAATATTCGAGTATGACGACAACATAGATCGAAATAAGGTGGCACCAAACAATGCTGATGTTGGGGGGCATCATTTAGCATTCTATGTTGAAGATATTGATGCTGCGGTTGAATATCTCAAGAAGCAGAATATTGAGGTACTCGGCGCTCCTACGGTAATGACTGAAGGGCCAACTGAAGGAGAGACCTGGGTATATTTCATGGCTCCTTGGGGCATGCAACTTGAACTTGTTTCATACCCTAATGGAAAAGCCTATGAGCATTTGACTAACGTACGCTTATTTGACCCTCGATGAATATTCTCGCCACTATTTTGGTTGTTATTGCAGGTATGGGGCTCTCCGTCGAGGCGGGACTGTTAGGGCCCCTAGGTATGCAGGTTGGTCACTTGTGGGCCACTTTAAGCATATTTGGTGTTGGGACAGCCCTACTTTGGCTCATCAGTCTATTTGTCCCCAGTGCAAAATATATAAGCTGGCGAGAGGTTCCAAAGTGGCAGCTTTCAGGTGGCTTGTTAGGGCCTGTTTACGTTGTTGTTCTAACTTTAGCCACTCCTATACTTGGAGTAGCTATGACCATGATCGGGATTCTTGTGGGGCAAACAGCCAAAAGCTTCCTAATTGACTCCCTGGGGTGGTTTGGGGTGCGTAAACAGCCCATTAATCTCCTAAGAATATGTGGGGCAACATTTTTATGCCTTGCATTATATTTTACCTACTTGGGAGCCAAATGATGATTGGGTTGATGTTACTCGCAGTACTATCCGGCGTAGCGTTGAGCACCCAGGCGGCAATTAATGGAAAATTTGGAGAAAATGTAGGAGTTGTCCAAAGCGCCCTTTTTACCTTTGGTATCGGTGCTGTAGTGATGGGCTTACTCGCGTTTTTCTTTGGAAAACACAGCGGCCCATCAATTCTTTCCGTACCTAAGTGGCAACTAACCGGTGCACTTTTTGGTATCTTCTACATGATAGTCGTAGTTGCTGTTGTTCCCAGAATTGGTGTGGCATCAACAACAATTGCAACGATTTTTTTGAGCAGATGAGCATGAGTTTGATTATTGATACCCAGGGATGGTTTACGAATCCGTCTATCCCGTTAAGTTCCTGGCGAATTGCCGCAATGGTTTGCGTAGTTCTAGCGTTGATCTGTAATTACCTTGCTAATCGGAGAGCTCCAGTTCGCAGTAATGAGGCACTGCAGCCCGCTATCCAAAGTTAGCTGAATATACAGGAGTAAAGCACTACTCAGAGGGGCCATAACATCACTCAACAGTTACCCACTATCGACCGCTAGCTAATGAATTACGATATATCAATATTAGAGTTAAAACTGTTCTTAATGACGGCCCAATTGGGTAACTACTCTGAGGTTTCCAGGCAGCAGGGAATGACACCGTCCTCTGTATCGCGAAAAATGGCCCAGCTAGAGGGGAAAGTGGGAACCAAACTACTGCACCGTCATACCAGGGCAATATCACTGACGGATGAAGGTACGGCCTTTGCAAAGTACTGTAGCGATATCGTTCGTCAGTATGAGTTAGTTTGCGGGCAAATTGAGCAAAGAGCCAACACACCACGGGGAGTTGTTAAAATCAGCGCTCCCGTTGCTTTTGGGCGGCTTCATATTGCTCCTTATATTCCAGATTTGTTAGAGCTTTATCCGCTACTTAGGATCGAAATGCAGCAGACAGATAGCTTTATTGACCCTGCTAAGGAGGGTGTTGACTTACTTATCAGAATTGGAGCGCTCCAAGATTCAGGCTTGAAAATGAATCGCTTTGGCAATCATAACTTTGTATTGGCAGCCAGCCCGGAATATCTGAGGGTAAATGGGGTTCCGGAAACCCCAGAGCAGTTAATTGCTCACAACTGTTTGGTATTTAAGGGAACCAATGGGCTACAGCGCTGGTTTATCGGTAAAGATGGTTTGACACCCTATGAAGTTAAGGGATCACTTTACAGCAATAATGCAGAAACGCTGGTTTCCAGTGCTATAGGGGGAGCTGGGGTTGTTATGTTTCCAACCTGGTTAATCAATGAAGAGATTCGGCTGGGCAAGCTGGTTCCTATTTTGACTGACTACCGCGCATCTTCATCGGCAGAAAACCAGACTATCAATGCACTCTATTTACCTACGGATAACCTGGCTCCCAAAGTACGTGTTGTTATTGATTTCCTTAAGGAGAAATACGGTAGTCCCTGCTATTGGGATACTAAATAGAAAAGCCTTCTTGCTATGACTCGGTGGGTATCGTGTACATTGTACTGCAAACAGGTTTTGGTTACAGGCCGGGGCTCTTGCCTCGGCCTGTAACTTCTGCTTGGTATTGATCAGCCGGCTAGTCTAAATAATCTACACTCATCAAATATCGTAAGAAAAGTTAAAATTTATAACTCACCATTAATGACGTGCGTCTAGAGCTATCAGTTTCCACGATTGGGCTATTACTAATCTCATCGCCATACCAGGTTTGATATACGCCCCCCATAAGAATAAGGTTTGGGCTAATGTTGTATCCAACTTGTACGCCTAACCGGGTAATAATATCTGCATCTGCTTCATACGCTACCCTATCTTGAGTTACTTCATCTAGGTCCACGCCATAGTAATAATCCAGCGCACTATCACTTTGCCAGCTAATAGTGAAATCGGGTTTTATTATCCACTTTTGATGCTTGTAAGGCAGGCTATATCCAGCCGATAGACTGTATCCGTCGTGGGTATTACTGATATCTTGTGAGATGCCAACTTTCCAAAGGCCTACAGGGCTTTTATAGTTCATTGATAAGTTGGCAAGAATCGCCAGGTCAAGCTCTTCCATATCGCTGAGCTTATCACTGTCCCCTCTGTCTCTATCGCCCGCCAGGTCACCGCCAATGCCAAACTTCACTCGAAGTTTTTCATCGTGGTACAGGTCAGCCCCCAACTCAAAACCCTGAAAGTAAAAGCGCTTGTAGCGGGCTGAGATCAATGGAAATATGTTGTTTTGGTCCTCACCATCAACGTAGATTGACTCAACGCTAAAGGTTCCAATACCTACAGAAAGTGCTGTCTCATCCTGCTTTGGCGGCTTCTGGGTAACTTCATCTGCAAAAGCCAGGCTGGATAATGCCGAACCCACCAGCGCGGTGCACATACTCAAAGTTAATGGCAGAGAACTCTTATGGTTTTGATCTCGCAAACTAGACATATTGAATCCCAATTTGAACTGGTTGAAGTTCCGTCATTTCTGGGGTGGATTCTATACCGGTAAAGGTAAACGTCAGGTAAATAAACTCATGCCCAGGCCAGGTTAACGGTTAAGTATTGTTCATTTTTGTTGTAAGAAAAGATCCATTGCTGCTGATCGGCCACTTGCTTCAGGATATGAAGGCCTAAACCAAATCCCTGCCCTTCTCCCCTGTCAAAATGCACCTGCTGCTCCGGCAGTATGGGATTCTGAACCCGGATTCCATTTGCATCAAAATCAATATCGATACTTCCCTCAAGGGTATGCTCAAAGGCATTTCTGAGCAGATTGGTTATGGCGATATCCAATAGTACTTGTACTTGCTTCAAATTGATCGAACTATCCGAATTGAGATGAACTTGTACATCTCGCTGACCCAAGAGGTATTTGAGCTGCTCAACTCGTGTTTGAATCATATTACTGAAATCAAATTCTGTTGATTCCAGATTTACCTTGCTTTGAGATAGCAGCAGAAGCGCTTGTGTTAACTGGGTCATCTGCTCATAAGAGCGCTCAATTTGCTCCAATTGAGTATCGATTGGCTTACCTTTATTCTGCCTTACCTTCACCACATGCAAGGCGCTACCAATGGTTGCCAGAGGAGTTCTCAGTTCATGGCTTGCATTCTGTAGAAATTGTTTTTCCTGCTCTTGTTGATTCCATACCTGCTGTAGCGACTCTTGCAGTACTCGTCCTACACGACCAAATTCATCCTTTCTTTGCTTTAAAGATTCCGGGATCGGTGTAAATTTGTGTCGGCTGCTCTGCGCAAATTGTTCCAGGTCTTTTAGTGGCGATATCACTTGTCTTGCAAGAATAAGAGGCACGCTTAATGCTAATGTCAGGCTTAGTAAGACACCGATAAGAACTTCTATTTCTACCTTTTTATATTTGCTGGGTATTGCCGCTTCTTCTATTTCCAGCACGTAGTAAGTTGTCTTAAGGGCGCTTTCAGCATAGGGCATAATTGCTAAATAGTAGCGATCATCAATTAAGTCTTTACTAAAGTGCACCCTTTTTTCTTCGCTAGCGGCTTCCTCTAACACGCGCTTTGCCGTATCTGGCAGTGAATTGTACTCATCATATGTTTGTAACTGGGCAAAAAAAGGGTCATCAATAACCCCTCCAGCCTCAATAATACGTTTTTCAGCTACTGATATCAGTGTCGCACCCAAGGCGTGCTTAACCATTTTGACTTTGGATTTCTCAACGACAACTGTACTGCACGCCACAATTGCGATAAGAATCCAAATATAATGAAAGAAAAATTTTCTGCGAATGGAGCGATCAAAGACTTTCATCACGCTTCCCCAGGATAACGCCCTTCCCTCTGATCGTGTGCAGTAGTGGAAAACTGAAGCCCTTATCAATTCCCTGCCGTAATCGATACAGGTGCACTTTGATTACGTCGGACTCGGGGGAAAGAAACTGCCATAAATGCTGTTCAATTTTTTCTTTAGTAACCAGCTTTGGACTCTGTTGCATCAAAAATACGAGCAATTCCCAACAGATTGGAGGCAGATTTATAGATTTTCCCTGCCTGGTGACTTCATGGGTCTCTAAATTTACTTCCAGGTCCTCAACTTTATACCGGGTTTGGGTAACGCGTCGTTTTATTGATAGAGACCGAATCCGCGCGACCAGCTCAAGCATTTCGAAGGGTTTAACCAGGTAGTCATCCCCTCCAGATTGGAAACCGGTGATTTTATCGTCCAATTGGTCCAGCGCGGTCAGCATCAATATTGGTGTCGAGCTTCCTGCATTGCGCAACTTAGAACTCACTTCGAAACCGCTTCTACCCGGCATCATGACATCAAGTACGATTACATCGAAGTCATGCTTTAAGGCCAGCTCAGTGGCCATTATTCCATTGTCAGCGAAGTCACATCGAATATTGTACTCTTCGAGGCTCTCAATAATATTGGACGCCAGTGCGTGATTGTCTTCAGCTAAGAGTACCAATATTGGCGTTTTGCAGTCAGGCCCCATTGATCTAGTCACTCAAAAGTTCTCGATAGACCTGGAATAATAAAAGCCGCTGGGTAAACGGAAAGTAAATAAGTGTAAGATTGCCCACTTACTGATCACCTATGGGAAGCTTGCCTGTGATGGCTACTGCCATATCTAAAAATGTCGGGGCCATCGCGCTTGACAAGAAATGACCCTATCAAATCTTCAGAGGCTCTTGCAAAAAGTTGCCCTCTGGCGACCCTTATTGGTACTACACCCTTCATTTGGATTGAGTTGATCCAGGTAGATCTTTCGTCGAGTTAAGAAAGCTGGGAGGAATTCGAAAATGCGTGATAGACCTAAAAAGCTCGGCTGTCACTACAAAGAGAGAGAGGTTGTACCAAGGGGGATACCTCCCCAGCACTTACTGGCTGGGGAAGTGGACGGTCTCGCCCCTTATTGGGGGCGAAGCCTAAAGTTTACAGGCAGACAATGTTTTCTGCTTGTGGGCCTTTAGCGCCCTGAGTCACGGTAAACTCTACCTTCTGGCCTTCGGCCAAGGTTTTAAAACCGCCACCGGAAATTGCGCTGAAGTGAGCAAAAACGTCGGGACCGGATTCCTGGGCGATGAAGCCAAAACCTTTCCCTTCGTCAAACCACTTAACGGTACCAGTAACTGTATTAGACATAATAGATATCCTTGATTGAACAATTGCGCTCCAATTGAATGGAGTTGTGCGGGCAAAAAGTATTATTTTAAACGAGACCGAACGAAGGATTATGACTAAAACTACGAGGTAAACTGCAATAAAAAATGGCTTTTAAACCGGCGGACGAATAGTAGCACTAGCCTGTCACCTATGTCCACTTTTGCCTAAATCTACTCCCGACATTGGTACTCAGACTGCCGTCCACTGCCGCATAAAGGCGCGATGAACTGGAGGCACTGAGGCGATACAGTGGGCCGATAGCCACAATGCCGATTTTGCCAGAGGATTGCTCGAGGAGATCAGCTTTCTCGCCAGCTCTGTTTTCTTAACCACAGACTCTCCGGCCTCATGCCGGGAGGTGGAGTAGCTATCGACCGCACTGTTAGCGATAGCAGATGCTGCGGCTATGGCGTCGGCCATACCCAGATTCATCCCCTTCCCTCCCACTGGAGAGTGGCAATGGGCTGCGTCACCAGCCAATAACACCCGGTGCTTTCGGTAAGTTTCTGCCTGTCGGATGGAGATTTTAAAGGCCGCTGTCCTTCGGATGTTGGAGATTTCTATCGGCAGCCTGAGGGTTGCCAGGGCATCATCGGTTGATGATGCGATGCGGGCGCGGCGCTGTTCGATAGGGAGCACCAAGGTGAACTCACCTTCCCCGCCGTACAAGTCCAGGGCAATCTCTTCCGGATCGAAGTTTCCTCTCAAATCCACATCCGCAATTGACCACTTATTGGGCAGATCAATACCAGGGTACTGTATTTTCAGCTGTTGTCGCACGGCGGACTGTATACCGTCTGCGGCAATCGCCCAGTCAAAAGAGGCGCTGGTATTGTCTGAGAAATTAACGGCCGCCTTGTCTGGGGTGGTTGTGATGTTTGTGACTGAGACCCCGTACTCAACTTCGACGCCCCTCTCGGCAAGAGTGTCCCTGAGGATTCCCTCGGTCCGGTTTTGCGGCAGCCCGAGAGGTACCCTATCGCGAAACTCATTTCCGCTGTTGTCGATATAAACCAGGGTTCTCTCATCGCGCAATATATGCATTTTCCTTAGAGGCATAGCCTCAGCAAGAAAGGGATCTGCAGCACCCAGCTCCCGAAGGGCATCAATGGTGGCCGGCATAATGCCAACAGCGCGGGAGAGTTCAGAGGGGCTGTCTTTGCGCTCAACAATACGGCACTTCAGCCCCAAGGAAGTGAGGGCGACTGCAGCAGTCAATCCGGTCGGACCGGCACCAATTACCAGGATGTCCATCGATACAACTTGTAGCCTGAAAGCTCAACCGGTCGACACAGAATGCCTCGATCGCTACAGGGAGCTTGCTGCTGCAAGCTTAGACAAATTTCTACTGCTGTAGAGGGGCGTAATGGCCACTAAATGCGTGCACAGCCCCTCTTCTCCGGTGTCGCTACTTAAGTACTTTTATCTCTGTCGGAGGAGTCGGGGATGTCACTGTAGCCCAGTGCCGTTGCGGGCTTATCCATTGAGGCACCCTGGCGATCTAGTACACCAATATCCAGTACTGGGGAAGCATCGATATGTTGAGCATCCATCATTTGGGCAACGCGCTGTAGTGAAGCAATTATCATGCTTTGCTCCCAGTCTTTTAGATCGCCAAACTGACGAGCAAACTGGTCCTGAAGCGGGATGGGGGCATCGCGCAAAGTCTCCGCGGCCTCCTCAGTAAGGTAAGCATGCACTTTGCGCTTATCCGCCTGGGAGCGCTGGCGATAAACCAAGCCTCTCTTCTCCAGGCGGTCAAGAATATTGGTCACGGTTGCCTGGCTCAGGCTGACCTCGTTGGCCAGTTCGCCGATCGTCACTTCACCCTTATTGCGAATAGCTTGTAGCAACAACACCTGCGGGGCGGTTAAGCCAGTGGTTTTAGCCAGGTGTTTGGAGTGCAGGTCCGTGGCTCTTATTACCCGCCGCAGGGCCACTAGCACTTGTTCGATACTGTTCAAAGTTACCTCTCAATCATGGAGTCAGGGTGATTGCCGGAATTATATCGCCGTACCCCTCAATCACTAAGCGCTTATAACCCGACTGCGAAACATCACCCCCACAAGAGCCTCAGGCTCCATCACAAAACTGTCCATTTTATGGTCAGGCGATCTTTCAGCCGGCATGTCCAATAGAAAATTTCATCGACCTCAAAATATTATTTTTACCTGCCTATAGGCTGTATATCCCACATATCTAGGCATTTCTAGGTCAAATATTGTGACTTGATTCGCCTCAAGCATCCTGGACTTTGAATTTAATTTGTGTACGATATTTAGCGTTCAAAGCATTTTTACTAGTAATCCGGCATCAAAATGCCTCTAAGAAGCTATATTTACGCCATTTGCTCAACACTTGCGCAGGTAAATATTTAGAGGTGAAAAAATATTTAGTCGGTTGGGAAGGTTTTTTGTCTAGCTCAGAAAATATTTTGTTGCGCAGTCCATTGATTGAAGATGGGATGGCCACTTACCGATTGATCAAACGTTGCCCTCCCCTGGATACAAACTCCAGCTACTGCAACCTCCTCCACTGCAGCCATTTCGCCAACACCTCAGTCGCCGCAGAGGTTGATGGAGAGCTGCTGGGCTTTATTTCCGGGTATATCATCCCCGACCGTACAGACACCCTCTTTGTCTGGCAGGTGGCCGTCGACGAGAAAGCCCGGGGGCTTGGACTGGCCTCCCGGATGATAAGTCACATCCTTGAGCGCCCTCACTGTGGTTCGGTCAGATTTATCGAGACCACGATTACAGAACACAACCTGCCGTCTTGGGCGCTCTTCCACAGTGTCGCCGATAAATTATCGGTCGATCTTCACTCCTCGCCCTGGATGGACTCTCAAGCCCACTTTGATGGGCTGCACGACTCCGAAACCCTTGTCCGCATCGGGCCTTTCGCCCTCGAAGAAACACCATAAAAGAGAAAATCATGAAGATCTTTGATGAGATTGAATCAGAAGTGCAAAGCTATGCCCGCTCCTTTCCGCGAGTCTTCAATCGCGCAAAAGGCGAGCTGATGTGGGATGAGGAGGGAAATCAGTATCTGGATTTCCTGGCGGGTGCCGGCACGCTCAACTACGGGCACAACAACCCGCTGTTCAAGCAGGCACTGCAAGATTACATCGAGGCCGATGGAATTACTCACGGCCTCGACATGCACACCAGGGCCAAGGGTGAATTCCTACAGGCACTGAATGAGAAAATTCTCAAGCCGCGGAATATGGAGTACGTGGTGCAGTTTACCGGTCCGACAGGGACGAATGCGGTAGAGGCTGCGATGAAAATTGCCCGCAATGTAACCGGGCAGCAGAACATCGTCACCTTTACCAACGGTTTCCATGGCGTAAGCCTTGGCTCGCTGGCCGCCACCGGCAACTCGCATCACAGGGATGCTGCCGGTGTCAGCCTCAATGGTACGCACCGCATGCCCTTTGACGACTACCTGGGCAAAAATATCGATACCACAGAATACCTCGATAAAGTCCTCTCAGATTCCAGCAGCGGTATTAATTCTCCCGCAGCAGTGATTGTTGAGACAGTTCAAGGGGAAGGCGGTATCAATGCGGCCAGTATCGAGTGGCTAAGAAACCTTCAGTCCGTCTGCAAAAAACACGGCTTACTTTTTATTGTCGATGATATCCAGGCTGGCTGCGGCCGCACGGGCAACTTTTTCAGCTTTGAAGAGGCCGGTATCGAACCCGATATCATTACGCTATCCAAATCCCTCAGCGGCTATGGGCTGCCATTTGCGCTGGTGCTAATGAAGCCAGAACTGGACCAGTGGAAGCCCGGTGAGCACAACGGCACTTTCCGTGGCAACAATCTGGCTTTTGTAACTGCGAAAGCCGCTATCGATCATTACTGGTCTGACGAAAACTTCTCACGGGAGATTAAACGCAAGGGCAAATACATTTCCGAGCGTTTGAATGAAATTGTCAGCCGATATGGTGAGGGTAACTTCACCACCAAAGGCCGGGGGATGTTTCAGGGTATCGACTGCATCAGCGGCGAACTTGCAGGAAAAATCACCAAACTGGCATTCAAGCAGGGGCTGATTATTGAAACCAGCGGAGCCGATGACCAGATCGTTAAGCTCCTTTGCCCACTGATTATCACCGATCAAAACCTTAAAAGAGGGATCGACATTATTGAATCCGCTATCCGGGAAGTTTGTGCCGGAGAGCGGGATATGCCTGAGGAAAGAGTCTTTTTTGAAGCCTGCTAGACTTTAAGGGCCTCTGAAAAGGTTCACGCAAAAGATCCAACTGTGCAGGCTGCAAACTAAGAATATTGCTGACCAGCCAGACTCGAACACACACGAAACAGCGAAATACCAATGATTGTCAGAAGTTTACAGGAAGCTAAAAAATCCGGCCGCCGGGTTGTTTCACCGGATAGCAACTGGGAGAGCACCCGACTCCTGCTTAAAGATGATGAAATGGGTTTTTCTTTCCATATCACCACTATTTATGCCGATGCTGACTTCCAAATGCACTATCAAAACCATTTGGAAGCGGTTTACTGCATTTCCGGCAGAGGTGAGGTAGAAACTCTTGAGAATGGCAAGAAGCACCTTATCGAACCTGGAACTATCTATATTCTCGATAAGCATGACCGGCACATTTTAAGAGCCTTCGAAGAAATGACTATGGCCTGTGTATTTAACCCCCCTTTGAATGGCAAGGAAGTACACAATGCTGAGGGAGCCTACGAACTTGAGGCTGACAAGATTGATGAATAATTAGTCAGTCATAGGGCAGTATCCATGAAGTACCTTCCAGATAGCTCAAGTGTTACCAGGGAAGATTGCTACCCCTCCCGAAAACCGGGCCTCCTGGGTGGTACCAGGGTGCGCAAAGATCCAATTGTGTATGGGGACTGCCAGTCCCTCTCCCCACTGGCACCATCGCAACTCAAGCGCTATGCAGAACAGGGCTTTGTTGTACTGGAGAATATGTTTTCCCAGGCGGAGATTAACCTTTTTACGCAAGAGCTGGCGGAGATTAAACAGCGCAGACACACTGACAAGTCGGAAGAAATTATCACCGAGCCTGAAAGTAACGAAGTGCGCTCAGTCTTTCGTATCCACAAAAGCAGCCAAATTTTTAACCGGCTTTCCAGGGATCAGCGGCTATCAAGTATTGCGAAATGTATTTTGGGTGATGAGGTTTATATCCATCAGTCTCGCGCGAACTACAAACCTGGTTTTCGCGGGAAAGATTTTTATTGGCACTCCGACTTTGAAACCTGGCATGTCGAGGACGGCATGCCCCGTATGCGGGCACTCAGCATCTCCATTACCTTAACAGAGAATCATCATTTTAATGGCCCATTGATGCTGATTCCCAAGTCCCACCACCATTACATTGCTTGCGATGGGGAAACACCAAAACGGAACTACCTCAGCTCACTGAAAAAGCAAGAACTTGGTATTCCCTCAGATAGCCATTTGAGGTCCCTGGTATCCAATGGCGGAATATCAGCTGTTACAGGCAAGCCCGGCAGCATTGTTGTGTTTGACTGTAACTTAATGCATGGCTCCAGCAGCAATATCAGCCCCGACCCGAGGTCTAATTTGTTTTTTGTTTTTAATGCCCTGAGCAACAAGGTGGAGGCTCCGTTTTGCGGCTTGCCTCCCAGGCCGGAATACATCTGTGCGAGGAAATCAATTTCTACTATCTGAAGCAAATCTCAATTCAAAGCACTCACCCAGTTTTTAAGAGAAAGAAGGACCAGTAAGAGACGATGCATACGATAGAAAAGATTGGCGGCACCTCTATGACGGACTACGAAGCGGTCCGGGATAATATTATCAAAGGTGACTCCAAGGGGATCTACAATCGTGTTTTTGTAGTCTCTGCCTACGGCGGTATTACTGACTTGCTTCTAGAGCACAAGAAAAGTGGTCAACCAGGTATCTATGCCCTCTTCTCCAGCAGCATTGAGGATGATAGCTGGCTGGTTAAGTTTGATGAGCTTCGGGCAGCACTGCGGCAAATCAACGAGCGTCTTTTCGGACATGGCGATCTTCTCGCGGAAGCGAACCTGTTTTTGGATGAAAGGCTGGAGAGCGCGAAAAAATGCCTGAGAGACCTGCAAAGCCTCTGTCAGCACGGCCACTTCTCCCTCGACGCCCACTTGGGCACGGTAAGGGAGATGTTAGCCAGCCTCGGCGAGGCCCACAGCGCATGGAACACTTCGAAACTGTTGCAGCGGGATGGTGTAAATGCCTGCTTTGTCGATCTGACTGGCTGGCGCACCAACAAGCACATTCCCCTGGATGAGCGTATCCGGGATGCCTTTGCCACCATCGACTTAAGCAAACAGCTGCCTATTGTTACCGGCTATGCCCACAGCGATAAGGGCCTGCTGATCTCGTTTGATCGGGGCTATAGCGAGATGACTTTCAGTCGTCTCGCCGTCCTCACCGGGGCAAAGGAGGCGGTGATTCACAAAGAGTTTCACCTGAGCAGTGCAGACCCCCGCCTGGTGGGAGAGGGAAATGCAGTACCCATTGGCCGCACCAACTACGATGTGGCCGACCAATTGGCCAACCTGGGGATGGAAGCGATTCACCCCAAAGCCGCCAAGGGGCTGCGCCAACAAAATATCCCTCTCAGGGTGAAAAATACCTTCGAGCCCGAACACGCCGGCACCCTGATTACTGGTGACTACATCAGCGACTCTCCACGAGTGGAAATTATTGCAGGCTGTAAAGGGGTTTACGCCCTGGAGTTGTTTGACCAGGATATGGCGGGCAGCATCCACGATTATGATCGCGAAGTGCTACTGGTGATCAAGCGCTTCAAAGCCCATATTATTTCCAAAAACACTAATGCCAATACCCTTACCCATTTCCTCTCCACCAACTTGAAAACAATCAAGCGGATTCAGGCTGCATTGGAAGAGCATTTTCCCGAAGCCGAACTGAACCAGCGCAAAGTCGCCATAGTTTCAGCCATCGGTAGCGATATGCAAATCCCCGGCGTGCTGGCCAAAGCGGTGCAGTCGATGTCCAAAAGCAATATCCGCGTGCTCGCCATGCACCAGTCCCTGCGTCATGTGGATATGCAGTTCATCGTTAACGAGCCAGACTATGACGCAGCCGTTCGGACACTACACGAGGCACTGGTAGAAATTTACAATCACGGGACGGCGATATGCCTCGCATCCTGAGCCTTTGTGCCCTGCTCTTTTTATTTACTTCCGCCACCTCTATTTCCCAGGAAGCGGAAGAAAAGAAAAAAGACAGTGCGCAAAGCGAGGTCGACACCCTTGAGAAGCCCTTATACACACCCTTCGTCGAGCGCTATATGCTCGACGAAATTAAGCAGCTGCGAATCGATCAGGCTAATGCCAAGCAGGAATTGATTCAGCAAATTGTCGATCGTGAACACAACTCTGTCGATCGAGCCGTAGCCTACGCAACCGATACGGTTACCTACTTTTTCTACTTGATAGCCGCCGCCACTTCAATTTTGGTTTTAGTTGGCTGGCGGTCATTCCAGGACATTAAAGAGCGGGTACACTCTCTGGCCGATGAGGAGATCTCAAAGCTGGTCCAGGAATACGAAAAGCGCTTGGAAGTTATAGAGAAGCAGCTTCAACAGAAAACACAACATATTGAAGAAAACCGCGAGGAAATCGAGCTAACCCAGGAAGTACAGTCCCTGTGGCTGCGCGCTCAACAGGAATCCTCAGTGGCCAATAAAATTGCCATTTACGACGAGATTTTGCGCCTCCGCCACGAGGATGTAGAAGCCCTTACCTATAAAGCTGATGCAGTGCTGGAGATCAATGAACCCCAGTGGGCCGCCAATCTTTGTCACCAGGCCCTGGGTATTGACCCAGATAACAGCCATGCCTTCTACCAACTGGCTTGCGCCCATACTGCCATGGGTCAATTTGATGAAGCGCTGCGTTATCTGGCGGAAGCCATTAAAAGGCGGGAAAGCTACCGCGATGAAATCCTGGTTGATAGTGCCTTACAGCCTCTAGCGGAAAGTGAAGTATTTGAGGAACTCGACCAGGTTATTGCCAATACTCCCTCACCGCAAAGCGGTGGCAAGGGGAGCTAGAAATATTCGGATAACCTCTGAAGACCAACCCATAAAATAATACGGGATAAAAATAATAGGATTGCCGATGATCTATTCATTTCTTGGTTTTTTACTTTTGTTCACTCTGGTCGGCCTCTCTTCTGCGATGTTCAGCCGTCAAACCAAAGCCGACTATTACCTTGCCAGCAGTGGTGTCTCCCCCTGGCTGGTGGGGTTGTCTGCCGTGGCAACGAACAATAGCGGCTATATGTTTATCGGGGTTATCGGCTATACCTACACCACTGGGTTGGCCTCCATCTGGTTGATGGTGGGGTGGATTGCCGGTGATTTTCTGGCTTCCCTCTATGTACACAAGCGATTGAGGACCGCTACCAGTTCAAGTGGTGAAGTCAGCTACGCAGGTGTTCTCAGTAACTGGTACGGACAGAAGTACTCAGCCCTGCAGCGCCTGATCGGCATCATTTCCCTGCTGTTTTTACTAACTTATGCCTCTGCCCAAATGGTTGCCGGCAGCAAAGCCCTGCACGTACTGCTGGATTGGCCTCTCTGGTCCGGTGCTGTAGTTGGAGCTGTGCTTGTATGCCTCTACTGTTTAGCTGGCGGCATCCGCGCGTCCATTTGGACTGATGCGGCCCAATCCATCGTTATGATGGGGGCTATGGCAGCACTTCTAGCCGTCGCCCTTGCCAACTTGGGTGGCATCACCAGTGCGGCGATACAAATGCAGGCTATTGAAGGTTTTACCCATTGGTTTCCCGAGGGGCTCGCCTTTGCGGGCTGGGGCGGGGTGATACTCTTTGTGATCAGTTGGGGGTTTGCTGGATTGTCTGTGATTGGACAACCCCACGTTATGGTTCGATTTATGACCCTGAAGGATTCCAGCAAGATGAACCGGGCAAGGGCCTGGTACTATCTGTGGTTCATCCTTTTCTATTGTATGGCCACCGGGGTCGGCCTGCTATCCAGAGTGTTTATTGCTGACACAGGGAGCTTTGATGCGGAGCTTGCTCTTCCCACCATGGCTATGGATTTGTTGCCCCCTGTTTTTGTTGGGCTGATCCTGGCTGGTATCTTTGCCGCAACCATGTCCACCGCAGACTCCCTGCTTCTCAGCTGCTCCGCAGCCATTACCCACGATATTCTTCCGCACAAGATTGAAAAAACCTGGTTTCTAAAGCTTGTCACAGTTGCGATAACCGGCGGCGCATTGCTGTTGGCGCTCGCCAACAGCCAAAGTGTGTTCAGCCTGGTTATTTTCGCTTGGTCGGGACTTGCCAGCGCATTTGGCCCTCTACTCCTGGTATTGTGTTTTGGGGGTAAGCCATCCCAGGCAACCGCTATCGCAGCAGTGATTATCGGCTTTACAGCAGCGATTACCTGGCGGCTACTGGGGTATCACGGCGTGATCTATGAGGGATTGCCGGGTATTGCAGCTGGGTTAGCAGTGCTATATCTGGCCAGCCTGAACCGCCAAACCTCCACTTTACGCGAGGCAAACAGTTAAATTCACTCAACGTAATTCTGGGGAGGTAGAGCCTCCCCACCTGCCAGACCTTCACCAGCTAGAGCCTCCTCCCCCAAAAGCGACAAATCCCATCTCCTGCCGCCCGAAGCCCCCGCCTTTCGGGCACCTGACTTGACCCCGAGACAGCCGGGTTGAGCAAAATTCATACAGTGCTTTTTATAGAGTTCAAATGAGATTTTTGGCCCAACCCAGCCCACTTTTAACCCTTGAAAATACGGATTAACTCTGTAGTCGCTGAAAAATAAATCCTCCTACGAATCCGCCAGCTTTGTTGCATTGAGTGCTAACAATTAGAGTTCAAATTAAAAATATGTTACATTTTGTGTCATATCGCTCGATCAACGACTATCGAGCCCGGGCTGGAATCTGACGATTAGGGACAAATGTCTTCGTCAGACCGGCCCTTTTTTATGATGACTGGACCTTCTCGATCGGCCCATTGCGCCCTTCAAGTCCATCGCCAACGAACAACCGACTGACCCTCTGTTAAAGCAGTATGGAGAGACAGATGTCACTGGACAAACAACGGAATTTTGTAGACGGCCGCTACCTGTCGAATGAGAGCGGCGAGTGCTTTGATGTATATAACCCGGCGACCAACGAAATCAGCTATCAGGTTGAGGTTGCCGACGAAAAGGTACTGGCAGAAACCATCGAGAGCGCCAAGCGCGGTTTTGCCCAGTGGTCAGCGATGATGCCGGTAGAACGCAACCGCATCCTGCAGAAAGCAGTAGCACTGTTGCGCGAGCGCAACGACGAACTGGCAGCTATCGAAGTGACTGATACCGGCAAGCCCTGGCAGGAAGCCAGTGTTGTCGACGTGGTGACTGGGGCCGACTCCATCGAATTCTTTGCCGGCCTGGCTGCAGGCATTGAAGGCAATCAGCAGCAAGTCGGTGAGGACTTCTACTACACCCGCCGCGAGCCCCTGGGCATCTGCGCCGGAATCGGTGCCTGGAACTACCCCTTACAAATCGCTTGCTGGAAAGCCGCCCCGGCCCTAGCCTGCGGTAACGCCATGATCTTCAAGCCTTCCGAAGAAACCCCCAAAGGTGCTTTGAAGTTGGCTGAAATCTTTATTGAAGCGGGCATGCCCCCGGGTGTTTTCAACGTAATCCAAGGTGATGGCGCCGTGGGTGCCTGGCTGACTAACCACCCGGATATCGCCAAGGTTTCCTTTACCGGCGAAGTGGGTACCGGCAAGAAAGTGATGGCCGCAGCGGCTTCCAACCTGAAAGAAGTTACCATGGAGCTGGGTGGCAAGTCCCCGCTGGTGATCTTTGATGATGCCGACCTGGAGCAAGCCGTTTCTGCTGCCATGCTGGGCAACTTCTACACCCAGGGCGAAATCTGCACCAACGGTACCCGGGTATTTGTACACCGCAGCATCCACGATCAGTTCCTCGCTCGTCTGAAAGAGCGTGTTGAGCAAAATATTATTGCCGGTGATCCGATGAATCCGGACACCAACTTCGGCGCCCTGATTTCTGCCAAGCACCAGCAACTGGTGATGGACTACATCAGCAAGGGTAAAGAGGAAGGCGCGACCCTGTTCTGCGGCGGTCACACCCTTTCACCAGAAAATTCACCTAACGGTTACTTCGTTGCTCCCACCGTATTCACCGACTGTCATGACGATATGACCATCTGCCGCGAAGAGATCTTCGGCCCGGTAATGTCGGTACTGGTCTTTGATGATGAAGACGAAGTGATCCGCCGCGCTAACGATACCCGATTGGGCTTGGCCGCCGGCGTATTTACCCGTGATATCACTCGCGCCCACCGTGTGATCCACCAGATGCAAGCGGGTATCTGCTGGATCAATGCCTACGGCGCTTCCCCGGCAGAAATGCCGGTGGGCGGATACAAGTTATCCGGAATCGGACGCGAAAATGGACTTGCGACCCTGAACCACTACACCCAGCTAAAAGCGGTGTATGTGGGCCTGGCACCACTGGAAAGCCCATTTTAAGCGGTACCCTGTATGAGTGAGTTTGACTACATCATTGTCGGCGCCGGCTCTGCCGGTTGCGTTTTGGCCAACCGCCTGTCTGACCAGGAAGATAAAAAAGTCCTCCTGGTAGAGACAGGAGGTAGCGATCGCAGCATCTTTATCCAGATGCCCACCGCGCTGTCCATCCCCATGAATACTGAGAAGTACGCCTGGCAGTTTACGACTGAACCGGAGCCCCACTTGGATAACCGCAGTATGCACTGCCCCAGGGGCAAGGTACTCGGTGGTTCCTCCTCGATTAACGGGATGGTTTACGTGCGCGGGCACGCTAAAGACTTTGATGAGTGGGCACAGCACGGCGCCGAAGGCTGGGATTACGCCCACTGCCTGCCCTACTTTAAACGCTCTGAGACCTGGGCTTTCGGCGGTGACGATTACCGTGGTGACGAAGGCCCACTGGGGGTCAATAACGGCAATGAAATGGCCAACCCCCTTTATGGAGCCTTTATCGAAGCTGGCAAAGAAGCTGGCTACGACTACACCGCAGATTACAATGGTGAGCAGCAAGAGGGCTTTGGCCCCATGCATATGACGGTAAAAGATGGCAAGCGTTGGTCTACCGCCAACGCTTACCTAAAACCGGCAATGCAGCGCCCCAATTTGACGGTATTGACCCACGCCACTGTGCATAAGGTGATTCTGGAAGGTAAACGGGCAGTCGGAATCAAACTTGAACGCAAGGGAAAGATCCTGGAATTCAAGGCGCGGCAGGAAGTCATCCTCAGCGCAGGTCCCATCGGCTCCCCTCACCTTCTTCAGCTCTCCGGAATCGGAGATCCCGACACACTGGCAGAAGCCGGTATCGAACTCCATCACGAACTCCCCGGCGTCGGCCAAAACTTGCAGGACCACCTGGAGTTCTATTTCCAGTTCCGCTGCAACCAACCGATTTCCCTGAATGGCAAGCTCGATCCGTGGAATAAATTCCTGATCGGCGCTCGTTGGATACTGAAGAAGGATGGTCTCGGAGCCACCAACCATTTCGAGTCCTGCGGTTTTATTCGCTCCAAAGAAAATGTGGAGTGGCCGGACCTGCAATATCACTTCCTGCCAGCAGCCATGCGCTATGACGGCCGCGAAGCTTTCGACGGCCACGGCTTCCAGGTGCATATCGGGCACAACAAGCCCAAGAGTCGCGGCAGGGTCAAAGTGGTGAGCAGTGATCCCAAGCAATCCCCTTCAATCCTGTTCAACTATTTGCAGGAGAAAGAGGACATCGAGGGTTTCCGTGCTTGTGTGCGACTGACTCGCGAGATTATCAATCAGCCAGCTTTCGACGAATACCGAGGCGATGAAATCCAGCCCGGCACCGGTATCCAGACTAATGAACAAATTGACGCTTTCGTACGGGAATCCGTCGAGAGTGCTTACCACCCATCCTGCTCCTGCAAGATGGGCACTGATGCAATGGCAGTGGTAGACCCGGAAACCCGTGTACACGGATTGCAGGGCTTGAGAGTTGTAGATTCCTCCATCTTTCCGACCATTCCCAACGGCAACCTGAATGCGCCCACCATTATGGTGGCGGAGCGGGCTGCTGACCTGATTTTAGGGCGCCCTGTATTGGCGCCCTCCGAGGCACCGGTAGCAACCAAGGCTACCAGCACTCAGCGACCTGGCCGCCCTGCGCGCTCAGTGAGCTGAATTTACGTCGGCGCTCTGGCAGAGATTTGACTGCCCCCTTCAAATGCGACGGGGATACTCAAATCTCGCACAGCAATGCCCTCTGGGGGCGCCGGCATACCAATAACTAGCTGGAGACTCAGCATGACAGCTTGGCTTTCTGCGGGATTATTGTTTACCTTCACGGCAATAATTTTCTCGCTGATTAAATGGGGAAATGTGAAGATGGTCGGGGTGACCCCGGTTAAAACCTTCACTTTTATAGCGATCCTTTTCACCTCCGGCCTCGATGTAGGCCTTATCATGTTCCCCCTCACCGAGTTCGGTGGCTACGCAGACCTAACCGCAAACCCAGAATACGGCTTCACCAACGCACTCGCGATTGAGTTTGGTTTTTGGGCCTTCCTGATCTGGGGCTTCTACTTCCTCACCTGTTTTTACTTCTGCATTATCGAACCCAAAGTTAAATTCTTTGAGATAGGCCTGGTAAAACTAATCAACAATGTAGTGATTATCGGAACCTGTGCCTTTACCGCCTACTTGCTGCTCAGCAACCTGCCCTGGTACCTGCCGCAAGTTGGCGATGGTGAAACTATTGTTGGCACCTTCTACCTGATCGTCTTTGCAGTGATCGCCGCTGCGGTCTACTCATCCACCAGCCTGCGCTATGTACGCTTCCTCAGTCTGGCGACTACCTGGATGTTTATTGGCCTGATCGCGGTAATGTGGGTAGGCGCCTTTACCGGCGAGAACGGCAGCGTTGGAGACTTTGCTTCCACCTTTGCATTGCTCGGCGGTTACTTCGGCAATATCCACCAGTTCGTGCTGCCGTTAAATGACTACCACGAGTTCTACCTATTCTGGTGGTTTGCCTGGAGCATTATGATTGGCCAGTTTACCTCCCGCTTTGTGGGCGGCCTGCGCACTTACCAAGTACTGGCGGCGATGCTGATATTCCCATCCATCCCCATCGCGCTCTGGTTCACCGTGCTCTACTACTACTCCAGCCAAGGCCTGGATACCAGTGGCTTCTACAACCTGGCCATGGTGATTGTGGGTGTTACCTTCGTGATCAACTCGCTGGATTCCCTGATTCGCCTGTACACCGACAATCTGGGTATGACTGTTGCGCGTCTGGGCAAGTGGAAATACTTCGTGCTGAACCTGGTTGCGATGAGCCTGCTCACCCTGTTGTTCAAGCTCAACTTCCTGCAAATCCAGTGGATCGGCGCTCTGGTAATTGGCATTTTCTTCTGCTGCCTGGGTTACATCCTGGTGAAACGCTTCAGGGCGGTAGCAGCTATCGACTCCTCGCCTAAAGAAAACAAGATCGACTTTAGCAAGATCGAACTGGCGAGCTAACTGTTGAAATCCCCCGCCTGGTTTGGCGGGGGCTACAAAATATAAATAAGTGGTAATTGAACAATGAAATCAACTTTGAAACTTTCTGCACTGACCTGCGCTTCCCTGCTGGTGCTTGCCCAACAATCCCAAGCGGAGCTGTCCTCTACTGTTAACCTGACTACTGACTACACCTTTAACGGTGTCAGCCAGACTCAAAACGACCCAGCGCTGCAAGCCAGTCTGGACTACGGTTTTGATAGCGGCTGGTATATCGGCACCTGGGCTTCCAACGTAGACTTCGGTGATGATGACGATACCAACCTGGAGTGGGATTTTTACGCAGGTAAGTTCATGCAGCTTACCGATAAAGTAAGCTTGGACACTGGACTCGCTTATTACACCTATCACGGCGATGATGATCTCTCTGATGACTACGCCTATCCGGAAGCTTATGCCAAGCTTGGCTACAGCTCTGCTCTAGGCGAATCAGAAGTCAATGGCTGGTATAGCTGGGATTACTTTGGCACGGGCGGTGGTCATTACATTATGATGCTGGCGCACACCTTTGAGTTTGCAGAAGGTCACAACGTTCGCTTCAGTGTTGACCGCTCTACCAGCGTCAATAAAGACAAATGGACCTGGGATGGTAAAAAATCTTACAACCACTACCGAGTGGAGTATATGACTTCCCTGGAAGGTTTTGATTTCAATGTTGCCGCCGAGAATACCAATCTCGACGTGGGCACTGCTGACGAGCGAATTGTCTTCTCTGTTGCCCGCACTTTTAGCCTTTAAACTATGAGTGCAGCCGGGGCCTAAAATAGCCCCGGCATATCTTACTAACCCGCGCTCAGGGTGTTTCTTCTTTGCCTCCCTGACTAATCTTTTTTGCAGATTTCATCACAACTTGCCCTGATTCAGTATTCCCACCCCAGGCACCTTCCTCAGCTACCCCCTCCAAAACAATTTCCTTTTCAAGGATAACTGGGTGCAAATTCAAGTCATGCCGTGCAACTTTAACCATTGAGATACACAGCAAGAGGGCAATTAGCAGCAAGGGGACTCCGGCGATAATGCTTGCCGCCTGCAACGCTTCCAGTCCGCCAATAAGCAACAAAGCAATAGGCATTACTGCCAGCGCGAAGGCCCAGAAAATTCGATTCCACCGAAGCGGCTCGCCATGGACCTCTTTCTGCACAACGGCGGCAAGAATATGAGATATGGAGTCAAAAGTAATGATCGTAAAAACCAGTGCGATCAGCGTATAGAGCAGCACAACTAACTGGCTCGCCGGCAACTTATCTAAAACGGCAAAGATCACGGTATTGGCTCCCTGCTGATTCAGTATTTGCACCAAGTCCAGCTCGCCCGAAAAATGCAAGTAAACGCCGTAGTTGCCTAGCACCATAAAAAACAAGAAGCAGCCAAAAGTTCCAAAAAATAGTGCCCCAAGAATCATCGCCTTGATAGTCCGCCCTCCGGAGATACGCGCAATAAATAAGCCAATACTCGGAGAAAAAACCAACCACCAAGCCCAATAGAAGACGGTCCAGTCCTGGGGGAAGCGAGTATTGGGGAACTGTTTAAAATGAGAGAAGGACTCAGTCCAAGTGGCCATTTGCAAGAAGTTATGCAGCGCTCTACCCAGGGAATCCAACCCACTATTGAGCATAAATAGTGTTGGTCCCGCGATAAACACGAAGAGCAGCAAGACAAGTGAGAGAAAAATTGTAAAGTTTGATAGGACACTAAGGCCGCGCTTTACGCCGACAAGAGCACAGTAACCAAACAATAGCGCACAAAATATCAGTGCCCCAACCTGAAATCCCACCCCAGTAGGAACCCCAAATAGCTTATGCAATCCCAAAGTAATCAGCGGCGCCGCAATACCAAGCCGTGTAGCCGCGCCCCCTAACATGCCAAATACCAGGGAAGTATCGATAAGCTTACCAATGGGCCCGCCCACGCTACGATCACCCAATACTGGCGCGAGCGCTTGGCTTAACTTTAGAACCTTGCGTTTACGCACATAGTAGTAATAGGCAATTGGCAGTGCGGGGATCAGATAGATAGACCAAGCCAGCGGTCCCCAGTGAAAGATACCGTAGGAAACTGCCCATCGCGCAGCTTCAGCTGAGCTTGCTTGAACCTGGAACGGCGGCTGTTGGTAATAGTAGATCCATTCAACCATCGACCAATACAAAATAGAGGCGCCAATACCGGAAGAAAACAACATGGCAGCCCAGGATAGAGTTGAGAATTCGGGGCCCTCTTTCCCCCCTCCCAACTTTATCCTGCCAATATCACTGAAGGCGATATACAGCACAAATAACATCGCACCTAGGCCTAGCAGGAGATAAAAGACCCCCAACTTCTCTGTCACCAGATCTTTAGCTGCCAATAACCATAAAGAACCCGCCTCGGGAAAGAGGATCAAGGGCACTGTCGCCACTAGAAGCAATGCAAAAGAGCCCCAAAAGGTGGGCTTGTCTATGAGGTCCTTTGTTCCCTTATTCAACAAGGGTTCCTTCTGAAAAGATGTTCCTACAAAACGGGAAGGAGTTGGGAGCTAAATCAATTACAGTCTGGCTATTTTTTGACCAGTCGGAACAAAGTTGCTGAAACTAAAGACGCCAATCTTTAAGGCAAGCACTGCACTGCCATTTACCAACCGCTGGCATGACGTGATTAGCATCCTTTTGAGTGCTGATTTAACAGGCCAAATGCAATTCAAGTGTGAACAGGATGTGCATACTCAAATACTATTTGAAACGGGGCTTTCCCAAAGGAATACCGAGAAGCGATATGTATAAGAAGGCTATCGCCGCCATTGCGGGCCTGGCGCTATTTGCATGCACCAAGGACCAGGATAGGAATATCGATGTTAATGATTTTGAAGCTGAACCAAAGATAGGGATTTACGACATTTCCCAAGAAGACTGTGAGCTGATGAAGCTCCGGCAGGTTCTTCGGAACAACTCCCCTATTGGCTGTGAAAGGCTGAAAAGAGTCGTCTTCAACTATACGCCTCTCTTGGATCCCCCTGCTCAGGATAATGTTGGCATCGAAGCTGATCTATACCGCAGAGGCGCTGTTGTTGTACTTGATATCGTTGCCGAGAACGTCCTGTCTCTATTTGGCGAGATCTACCGATCTCGCTTTCCAATACAGTCAGCCATTCCTGTCGAATATTTTACTCTGCAAGAGCGAATGGCAGATGATCGAAACAACACGCTGGCCTTTGATTCTCGGCCTATTACTGGCGGAAGCAGATGGTCTGAGCACGCTTATGGTGTCGCTATTGATATTAACCCCCTACAAAACCCCTACCTGTATATTGATAAACACACCCGGGCCAAAGTAATCCCTAAGGATGCAACAGAGGGATATTTAAACCGGGCAAAGTTTCGCCCGGGAAAGCCAACCCGCATGGGGATGTCTGAAGATGTAACCACTATCTTTGCCAGGCATGGCTTCGCTGTCTGGGGTGGAGACTGGAATGTCCCGATTGATTATATGCACTTCCAGGTTGGCTCCCGTCAGTTCATTAACCGCCTTGTAACTTTGCCAAAGGAGAGTGCAAAACAACTATTTAACCGATATACCCAGCAATTGAATCGCTGTTTTGAGGAGAGCAACTCGATAAAAAACGCTGCTCGCCTCAGAAAACATTGTGTCGATAAAGTGGTATCAGATTTTGATGGAGAGCAGGAGTGAAGGCTTCGGCCTCCTCCTGCTGCCCAACTATTAAAGTCGAGATGGATGGCTTCCAGGATCGCCCTCTATATGGGGTTTGTCATCGTGGGATACGCCGTGTTCCGATTGGGTTGGAACGTCCCAGTTGCCCTCTTCCGTCCAGGGATCATCCTCTGGGAACTCTTCAATATAGATTTCCTTCTCTTCGTAGCTCGGCTGGTAGCGCAAGTCATAGTGAGCAGCTTTCACAATCGATATGCACAGCAACAATGCGACAACCAAAAGCGGCACTCCACCAATCACGCTGGCAGTTTGCAGTGTGTCCAGGCCGCCCAAAAACAGGAGTGTTATCGGCATCAGCGAAAGCGTAAATGCCCAAAACAGGCGATTCCATCGCGCTGGCTCTTCATCGACCTCTTTTTGCACAACGGCAGCAAGAATGTATGAGATGGAATCGAATGTAGTCGCAGTAAAGATCAGGGCGAGCACCGTATATACCAGAATCACCAGTTTACTGCCGGGAAGTGTCTCGAGTGTGGCAAAAATTGCGGCAGTTGCTCCCTGCTCATTTAGCATCCCCACCACATCTAGCTCACCGGAAAACTGTAAGTAGACGCCGTAATTCCCCAGCACCATAAAGAACAGGAAACAGCCTAAGGTGCCATAAAAAATGGAGCCAACCACCATGGTCTTGATGGTTCTCCCCCGCGAGATGCGCGCAATAAACAAGCCGACACTGGGAGCAAAAACCAACCACCACGCCCAATAGAAGATGGTCCAGTCTTGGGGGAAATGGGTATCCGGGAACTGCTCAAACTCTGCAAATGGCTCAGTCCAGGCGGCCATATGGAAGATGTTATCCAAGACACGACCCAGGGCATCCAAGCCGGTGTTCAACATAAATAAGGTGGGGCCAACCAGGAAAACAAACAGAAGCAGCACAATAGACAACCACATGTTCAGGTTGGAAAGTGCGCGGATACCTTTCTTAAGCCCAACAAAAGCGCTATAGCCGAAGATTGCCGTGCATATCATCAGCACTACAACCTGGGTTCCCAGCCCGGTGGGCACGCCCAAGAGTTCATGAGCCCCCTGAGTAATCAGCGGCGCGGCTATCCCCAGGGTCGTAGCGCCACCGCCCAACATGCCAAAGATAAAAAGCACGTCGATCAACTTACCAATCCCACCTTGGGCACGCTGCTCCCCCAAAACGGGCATCAGTGCCTCGCTAATTTTCAGCACGCTGTGATTTCTAACGTAGTAGAAGTAGGCTATTGGCAGAGCGGGAATCAGGTAGATGGACCACGCCAGCGGGCCCCAGTGAAAAATACCGTAGGCAACAGCCCAGCGCGCAGCTTCGGGTGTGCCTCCTTCAACCTGGAAAGGTGGGGTTTGGTAATAGTAGATCCACTCGACCATAGACCAATAGAGAATCGATGCGCCGATGCCGGCACAAAACAGCATTGACGCCCAGGATATGGTGGAGAACTCAGGGTTTTCTTCAGGTGTTCCCAGCTTGATCTGGCCGATATCACTAAACACGATATAGACCATAAAAAGAATTGCCCCGACACCCAGTGCCAGATAGAAAACCCCCAGCTTGTCAGTGACGAAACCTTTAGCGGCTAAAACCCAGGCGGCACCAACTTCGGGGAACAGCACCAGTGGAATTGTCACTGCCAACAACAGCGCCAGCGAACCAAAAAACGTGGGTTTGTCGATGATTTCTCTGAAATGATTGGACAACACTTGCCTCCCAAATGCCTTATGAACCGCGGCAAATAAAAGCAAGGGGGACTTTATATAAGGAACTTTATTATGCGGTGTTAGTGAGTAGGACTTATATAAGGATAGGTAGATCAACTACAGCTAAATTTGCTCTTACTTATCTTTAATAGTACCAGCTAGTCAAAGTATTTCAATTTGACAGTTGTCGCATCTGTTTAGATGCGACAATCAATTGAACTGGGGCTATCAACTGACGACGACCCCAACCTGCCGGGTTCTGAACTACTACTTACCCAAAGATTTTTCCAGTTGAGCAAACTGTCCTTGTAGCATTGCCTTCTCCTGTAGAAGGATACGATTCTCGTCTGACAAGGTCTCTATCCGGTCTTTTGTAGCACCCAGTTCAGCATCCAGCCTTTCCAAAGATACTTGCTGAAGCTGAATCTCCTTAGCTTGCCCTACACCGCTGCTCTGGAGGCGGGTAACCTCATCCTGTAATCGTGTAATTTCAGAAGATTGGAGCTCAGCGCTTGCCGCCTGCTCTTCAGCCTGCCGCTTGTAGTTTGCCGCTTCGGCTTGAGCGGCGCCTATATTTTCACGCAACTCCCGCTTTTCCCGGTTGAGTTCAGTGATTAATGCCTGCCCCTGCTTATACAGAAGGCCCTGCTCAGAAAGCTTCTGTTCCGCCAGCCCGAGCTGCTCCGCCAGTGAAGCCACCTGCCCCTTAAGTTGCTCACTGGAAGATCGAAACTGATCTCGCTCATGCTGCCGGTCAGTAGCCGTTCGCTGCTGGAAGTGCTCAAAGTGCTCGCGCACATCGCGATTCTCCTGCTTCATCTCTTCAATTGAGGCCCTCTGCTCCTCAACTCGAACCGAGGCCTGCTCCAATTGAAACTCACTTTTTTCCAGCTCTGATTGTGCTTCACCCAGGGTAACTTTGAGGCGGCGCTTCTCACTTTCGGAAACTGAAAGCTTCTGCTCCAGCTCGCGAATCAAAGCGGCTTGTTTGCTACTGGTCTCTTGAGCTTCGTTTAGTCTCTCTGTTATCTCCAGCTCTTTCGCTTCAAATTCCTTCTGAACCTGCTCCACCCTTTGGTCCGCATCGCCCTGGATACGCTGATGAAGCCCTTTCAGCGCCTCCACCAAATCTTTAGGCAAGCCGCTGACATCAGTGCTGCTGGAACTCTCGCTTTTCCACCGCTTTAGAAGCGGCGCAATTGTACTTTTACTCCCAGTCCCCAGGTGAGCGCGCACTCTATCAACTGTCGGCTCCTCGCCCCGGGCCTTAATCGCCTTTGCTGCTTCAAAAATGTCCAGATAGGTGACCCCTGTGCGCGCCATTAATCTTTCCTCAGATTATTTTGTACCAAATTACGTATTACGTAATAATACATAATATCCAAAAATAAACCAACTCTTGAATTAACCCAGCTAACCTTCGATAATGATTATTATCGAAGGTTATAAAAGTAAGGGAATCCCCATTTAACGTACCCTCAGTACAAATAGTGGTTTCCGGGTGACGCAGAATTCATGAGAAAACAGCCTATGGCTTCAACCAAAATCCAAGCTCAATCCCCGCTCGGTAGTACATCTAGCGGGGCTGGAGCACTTCTGACTGAGGGTGACATTCAGAAGTACCTGCGAGCAGCGACTTCAGACAGCACTCGCAAAGCCTATCGGTCTGCCATTCGCCAGTTCGAGAAATGGGGAGGCCGACTCCCCACCGATAGCCATTCACTGGTTAGCTATTTATTGAGTCGGGCCGAGCAATTGAACCCACGCACCCTGGATTTGCACTTAACCGCTATAGGCCAGTGGCACCTTTATCAAGGCATTGCCAACCCAGTCGCTGAGCCGCTAGTACAGAAAACCATGCGCGGTATTCGCCGCACCCACGGAAAGCCCAAGCAAAAAGCCAAGGCGCTGAGCCTCGAACACATTGCCACCCTCACCCGACAGTTGCGCTCTCAGCCTGATTCCAAGAAGAGGACCCGTGACTTGGCATTGGTGCTGGTAGGATTCTTCGGTGCCTTCCGGCGCAGTGAGTTAGTGGCGATCCAGGTTGAAGACCTGATATGGGAGGAGGAAGGTTTGATCATTCGCCTGCCCAAATCAAAAACGGATCAAAGTGGTCAGGGAGTGATGCGCGCCCTTCCCTACGGCACCCCTGAAATCTGCCCCGCACGAGCACTTAAGTCCTGGCTAGACGTTAGTGGCATTAGAACTGGGCCAGTATTTCGGTCAGTGAATCGCTGGGATACGGTGCAAAGTCGACAGCTAAACCCCACAGCTATCAACGATCTACTGAAAAATCTCGGGGAAGCCTGCGGTTTTGACTTTGTTGCCGAACTAAGCAGCCACAGCTTTCGCCGAGGCCTGTCTACTTCCGCAGCGCGAGAAAAAGTTGGCTTTGAGCTGATCAAGAAGCAAGGTGGCTGGAAGAGTGACGCCACTGTCTGGGAGTATATTGAGGAGGGGCAACAGTTTACCGACAACGCCTCAGCTATCTTGATGAAGAAGATGTCGGAACTACTCTCTTAAGAAGCTGCCATTGGCCTACTGGCAAGCCCCGCCTTTCAGGCGGGCAGTATATGTGCGGAAGTAATCAGCTTGGCTACTGGGGGCTTGTTACTGCACAAACTTAACAAGTGTGTGATTTTCGCCTTCAAGTTCATTTTCTATGATGCTGGAAATTACCTCCCAATCTCCACCGGCAAGCCCCGCACCTATTAGAGGATACCCAATCCTCTTCCCCGGAAAATCTTTCTTAACTTTGGTGAATACACTGCGTATAGCCTCATAGTCCGCCATTACCCCCTTACCTCTCCAGTGAAACTGAGTGTAAGCATTGACGACCGTAAAGCTGGCCTCTAACTGTGATATGTAAGCACTTGAATAGGTGCCCAGTTTAAGTCGTGAGCCTTTTTCTGTACCCAAGTCTGCTGCGTAGGCTTCAGGGAAAAGCTTCTTGATAGTTAAGGCTATCCCCTTTCCCATTTGGCACTGGCAATTACACCCATGAACAATTACATCAAAATGGCCCTCAAGTGCCATTTTGATCAAATCACCTTCTACTACATTCATTCTCGAACTCCAGAAATCCAAAACGCCTTGGCAGTCTTCAACGCGTATACAGTGGAACGAAAGGCAAACGCTCTAGCGCAGTTTCAACTTTCTTGTTTGATTAACAACTCTCAACTAATTGACACTAGATCAATATAATATGCACCAAGCTGCTCTGCGCTAAGGCACACTGAAAAGCCTTACCCAATTTGTTGTTGCTAAAAATAACTATTGATAACTTAACATAGAAGTTATCGCTACGAAGAATTTAAGTATGAGTAAAGAGGAAATATGAGCGGACCAGCAAAATTTGGTGTCGTTGTATACGCAAATGATATCAATGAATTGTCAAAATTCTATATAAATATGTTCAGCTTGTCTGTACTTCATAAAACAAACGAACTGGTTAGTTTGGGCGGAGAGGGTTTCAATATTGTTGTGCATACTCCCCCTATTGAACTTCCCGAGGAAAATTTTAATACAGTCAAAGTATTTATAGCAGTACAAAGCCTTACAAAGGCACGGCACCAAGCAATAGAGTTAGGTGGCAAATCCCTTGACGGAGAGTGGTCAAATCCAATATTCAAAGCCTGCAATATAGCTGACCCTGAAGGCAATCATATTCAGCTTCGGGAGTTCACTAATAGTACGACTAATAAATAGATCCCCCTACCCGTTTGCGACGCCTATAGGCGTCGCCACCATCTTATCTCCCGTTTACAGCCGCAATAAAAGAGGCTCTTGTTTATTAGTATTGATTGGATCGGTAGCCTATTTATCACCCTTACAGCTAGATTTTTTCATCAGTTTACACTAGTAGATATCGGCGACTAGCCGATCAACTTAAGTACATATGGAGAGCCAAGTCAGTTCATTACCTGAATTGCTCTAAAGTAATTTAGTTTTTAGATCTAGTCGGATGTGTCTTAGGTAGTTTTTTGGCAATGTCACTTGCTTCAGGCGAGCAGGCAGGGTGCCCCCAACCACCAGCGCTAACACCACCCACAATGTCATTGACGATGTTATCGTCCTTGCTAGGACTCACCCCTCCAGGTATGTAGTCCATCTTGAGCATATGACGAACTTTCCACGCAATATTATGGTCCGCACATGAACTATCACCACTTACCCCAACTGCTCCAAGAAGCTTGCCGTCGTCTTTGTACAGCGCTAAACCACCACCAAAAACATTAACGCCTCCAATTTTCTTACCAATCATTGGGTCGTGTTCTGTACCAATATCATTGGGTAGCCCGCTATAAGCAACATTGGTATCAACTGGATTGCTATGCTGTAAACCATACAAACTTCCACCAGGCTGAACAGCTGTAAAAAGGTTTGCTGTCGATAAGGGTAGGCCTGGCAGACTGAAAGCATTTGCTGTATTTGCTTTTTGCGCTGAAATGACGCGGCTACCGGGCCATTGGTCGCCTCTATCTTCGCCGGAAAATACAACAGCTCTAACTATTCCATCTCTATCAACTACCGTTGCCCACATATTTAAGCTAAAACCGCCATTCTGTTCTTTTACGACATCTTTTAGCACCGCCTTAAGTTCGGAATATTTTGGTAACTCCATTGAATTAACCTGCATAATCTATATCTTCATTTCTTGCTGAGAGTGATGGGCCGTTGATAATACTAGGTTAGGGACCCTCTGATCAACGAAGCATTTTTCCAGAATTAAGCTGAGCTGCTTGAAAAATTCACTTTATTACGCACAAACGCGTAATTTGCGCGTAATAGTCCACTAATTTTTCATCTGAAACCCTCAATAGGTGGATTTCAGGCGAACCACCCCTAGGCAGCCAAGTATTTTCTCCCTATTATTAAGTTGGTAAAGCCTGCCAGTAAGCACAGCCTCTCAGTATTTTTTACCAGTCCCCGATAGCGGACCTTGTCATAACCAAATACCCGTTTGATGTAGCGGAAGGGGTGCTCGACCTTCGCTCTTATCTGCGCCTTGATCTTTTCCGCTTTACGAAGTGCATCACGCCCTGGAAGAGTTTTTAGCTTGCTCGGCTTCATTGCTATATACCAATCCGCCTCCCGCTCTTTCAACTCTTCACGTTTCTCCGCACCAATGTACCCAGAGTCTCCCCAGATTCTTTTCTCCTCCCCGTGGAGAACTCGCTCTGTAGTTGTGACATCATGCGAATTCGCTGCTGTTGTATCTATGCTATGTATTACTCCGAGCACATCATCAACCCCGATATGCATTTTCATTCCAAAATGCCACTGATTGCCTTTCTTTGTTTGATGCATTTCTGGATCACGTTTTTTCTTTTTATTCTTGGTTGAAGTTGGCGCAGAGATAATAGTGGCATCTACAATCGTACCTTCACGCAGTACCATGCCATTCTCAGCAAGATGCTTGTTGATTTCATCAAAAAGAGCTGCACCTAGCTGATTGAGCTCCAGTAAGTGGCGAAAGTTAAGAATCGTTGTTTCATCGGGAATTGGGCCGCTCAAAGTCAATCCAGCAAAACTACGCATGGATTCAATTTCATACAGTGCATCCTCCATAGCGGGATCACTGAGATTATAAAATAGCTGCATGCAATGAATACGGAGCATGACACTCAATGGATATGGCTGTCGGCCACGTTTGCCTTGTGGATAGCAAGGAGTGATCTGAGCTTCTAGTCGCTGCCATGGGATGAGGGCTTCCATTTGAGAAAGAAACTTCTCTCGGCGAGTTATACGGCGCTTTAGCTTATATTCTGCTTCGGCAAAGGTGACTTGGTGCATAATTCATCGTAGTCTTGATGGGTAGGTGAATATTACCAATATTGGCTTGGAATTATTCAGAGGTTCCTTAGATTAATATAGAATCAATTATGCCCTTGGGTTTTAGCTATATTTTTAACACTCCTAATAAATGTCTTTAATGGTTGGCTAGAGTAGGCATGAAAAATCGCACTAGGTCGCCTTTCGCAAAGGTATCGACGATACCGCCTTAATAGAATTACGATCTTTAGCTAATTTGCTGAATTGTTTAGTTGTGGTAATGACATCGCATCCCCGGCAGTATCATTAGGCCCAAGCACTTATTGCTTGATATGGGTCTCATTGAAGATTGATTCCCAGTCCTGATCAAAGGTCTCGGGTATTGACGAGGAAGTCCTCCGAAAGAACAACACCCCAACATGAGCTTCATGACCCTTCTTAGCGGTGCTGTCAGCAGTAACCTCCTCGATAAAACCTCGCATAGTGCCACTGCCATCGAGGGTCAAATTTGTAACGCTCTCATCGGACACATCAACAGCTACCACTTGAATTCTATTGCCACTCTTCATATAGGCAAAGATACCGATATCCTTAGCTATAGTGGTCTCATTCACCTTCTCTTCAACTGCAGTTAGTTGGTGTTTAACATCCGGCTTCTTCGTTACCTCAAGATAGCGACCACCACCACCCACCCCTGTTTGCTTGAGAACTTTAAAAGTTCGGCAAATCTGCTCCTTTTCTAAGGTAAAGGCGTCTGGACTGTGCTCATAAAAAATAAACGACTCACCTTCAATTGCACACCAGACTCCTTCCAAGGAATCTTTAGCTTCCGATTGGGCATTGGCGTGAGTGGCAACAAGAGTCAGAAGTACTGAGGACAACAGGAGTAATAGCTGATTGATTATTTTCATGGTGACCTCCAAGGTGGTAGTCAGTCAAATATAGGCGCAGCTTTACGGTTAGATAATCCCGGGGCAAGCCGAATCACGCCAATAGTAATGACCCCCAGCGGACCCTGGATGGATAAGTCGAAGCCTGATACCCGTAAGTTATATGGACTAACACCGTGTCGCAGATCTATTTGGGTAAAGTTCAACGGATCCTCTTTGAAATCACGGGATTAGAACTCAGGCTATTATCTAAGTGGTGGCAAGGAGGCCCAAAATGACGACGTTAAATCAAAAGCAAATTGAAGACTGCAAGTCTAGTGCGTCGGACTTCTCCGACCTCAAGGCGCTATTCCTCAACTGCACTCTAAAGCCTACGCCTGAACTCTCCCATACAGACGGTCTAATTCGCATATCCAGGGAAATCATGGAGCGCAACAAAGTCTCAGTTGAGGTTTTACGCCCTGTTGATCACGATATCGCTTTTGGTGTTTACCCGGATATGACTGAGCATGGCTGGAACACTGATGAGTGGCCACTGCTCTATCGCCGGGTTGAAGACGCAGATATCCTGGTTATTACCACGCCGATCTGGTTGGGAGAGAAATCCTCTATCTGCACCCAAACTATAGAAAGGCTCTATGCGAACTCAGCTGACCTGAACTCCAAAGGCCAGTACGCATACTATGGCCGGGTTGGAGGTTGCCTTATCACCGGCAACGAAGATGGCGCAAAGCACTGCGCCATGAATATTCTCTACTCTCTGCAACACCTTGGCTATGTTATCCCTCCCCAGGCAGATGCGGCATGGGTGGGAGAAGCTGGCCCCGGCCCCTCGTATCTTGACCCCGGTTCCGGTGGTCCACAAAACGACTTTACCAATCGCAACACCACCTTTATGACCTGGAACCTGATGCATATGGCGCGAATGATAAAAGATGCTGGGGGCATTCCCGCCCACGGCAACCAACGCTCTGCCTGGGATGCCGGCTGTAAGCCCGACTTTCCTAACCCTGATTATCGATAGAAACATCCTGCATTTTTAACTTTATTGAGCTAAGCAGCCTAAAGTTGTTGCTGTTTGGCCAAGTCTATCCGTATTTACAAAATCCTATTTACAAGATGTAGCACCAGGGATAAATTCCCGCCTTCTTTGCTCCCATTAACACCCACCTGCCCGGCATAGCACTCCTTTCTCCATAAAGGGGCTAGGCGTTGCCATATGAATTGGTGGTCCAGTAATTCCTGTGAGGTCCCTGTCCCGAATGAAACCAGAGTTCTTAGCGCATATCCTGGATAGCAAATTATTCATCACCATATGCCTGATCTCAGTAGTGATGTTATTACGTGGCCTGCTCACGCTAGTAATAGCACGAAGTAGTTGGCAAAAAGCGGATAAGCGCCGCCGTATCAATACCGTACATAACCTTGGCAACTTGTTATTGGTAGTTGGCCTGATAGCAATTTGGGTAAGCGAACTCCGGGACTTTGCCCTATCCATTGCCGCTTTCTCTGTGGCAATTGTATTGGCACTGAGAGAGGGGGTGCAGTGCCTCGTTGGTGGTCTGTATCAGGCAAACATGCGCTCGTTTACTGTGGGAGACTGGATTAAAGTCGGCAATCAATTTGGTGAAGTCACCGATAGTGACTGGCTAAGCACCACCCTTTTGGAAATCGATCCGCACGGTTTGGGTAATGGCTATACAGGAACAACTCTGTATATCCCTAACAATGCCTTCTTTACCCAACCGGTAAAGAACCTGAACTTTATGCGCCGGTATATCGAGCATACCTTTTCGATTACCCGGGAAAGCAAAGGAATGAATCCATTTGAAGCCAAAAAGTTTATCTCTGAGCGACTTAAAGAACACTGCGAGTCCTTCCGTGAAGTTGCCGAACGCTACTGCAACCTGATCGAGAATCGCATGGGCGTTGAGCTGTCAGGGCCTGATGCAAAAGTCTGTATCACAACGAATGAACTCGGCCACGATGTAACCACGGTAACCGTATTTTGCCCCCGAGAGGAAGCCACCAATATCGAACAGCTGGTGACTGAAGACTTCTATAACTTTTGGTTCGAGAAAACTAAGGACGTGGAGTCCAAAGCTTAACGCAGTTGTATTGAAGGGTATCGGCGATTGAAGCCGCTAGCAGTTCTGCATTGCTGGCGGCTATTGTATGAATTTGCCGTTAACTTTCCCCATCGACCCGGAAGTTGGCAACCTCCCAGGCGCGCTCACGGATAACCCGCGCATTATCCTCTAGGTTGGAGGTGCCTGTAGGGTCTCCATCTATTGTGATATCCGGGTTGGACCACTGCTGAATTCTGGGGCCACCTCGATCCGACGGGCAATTGTAGGCCATCACACTCCTCCAAGTTGAAGGGGTGGTATTGCAGTAGCCGTGGCCATATTCAAACGGCTCCATATTCGAATCACTGTAGATAATATGTCGGGCTCCCAGCAGGTGGCCAATTTCATGGGCAAAGCTGAAGTACCCCGTTGCACACCCTTCCCTTGCGAAAGCAAAGGCTGTTGATTCCGTTGCGTAGATCGTCTTAGCCAGTCCACATGATCCGCTGTACAAATCATTGCCGGTTAAAACAATCATTACATCTGCACTATACAAGTCTCTAAATTCGTATAGTTCTTTAGTTTCTGGATATGCGTCATTCGAAAAGTACTCGCGGTCCACATAGAAGCTACCGCTTTCTGCATAGCTGGTTCTATAAGCGTGAACAATTTCTACTGAGGTATTGACTTCACTATTGGCAAATGAAACATTGGTTTCCTCTTCCAATAAATCCATGTAGGCGGGTACATCACCGGCGTCTGCCTCAAAGGCATCGGTATAAGCAACTATAACGGTTATTTTTCCACCAGAGTCAGTAGTCGCAATTCCTGAGGTTGTGTTTAGCGCACCAACCTTGGAAGTAAAATCCATCTCTTCGAAGTAGTTACTATCATGGTCGACAAGTGAATTGTCTGGAACCTCAGCGATTGTAACCGCACCTTTTCCGGCAGGTCTCACTTTGTAGAGCCTACCTTCAGATTGTATTGAGCCAACAATTCTACCGTTGTTCTCGGCTAAGGTAATAAACCCTTTTCCATCCTCGGAAAATGCAGATAATGAAGCCCTATTTTTTGTTGATCGAATATTTTGCAAGGTAAACCGTTGCTTGCCGAGCTCACTGGAAACCTCAAGGGTACTACCGGGCTTCAAACTAAAAATCTTATTATTTAAACTTTTCTTAGCTTTATGTGAGATTAGATTTGATCTACTTTCACTCATGGAAGATTCAAAAACAACATGCACATTTTCTTCTGAATGAGCGCCAAATGTAGAAAATAGCAACACGAAAGGCGCAAGAACTTTAAAGCTTTTCACAGACATACTCCCTGTATCTGCTTCTCGGAAAATCAATTTAGAAAGATCCGCACTAAAGATGAAAATAAATCTGTTAATGCAGCCTTTCAAAGGCTGAATAGAAATATTTATTGAAATCCGCAGTGCGCGGCTACTCTATATGATTTTTAACTAAAAAAATATTCTTACGCCTACCAATAATTTAACTTCGCAAATTTTTGACAAGTTACTATCTGAAGAGCAGATAACTTTTTGGAAAATTAAATTCAAATGGGAGCTTAATCACAATCCTTTAAATGGAAACTGAAAATATTTTACTTAACCACTCAATAAATGCTCTAACCCTGGGAGATAAAAAGCGATTCTGGGTGAACACAACCGATACCGGCTCGCTGGGCGGGCGAAAATTGGGCAATATTTCAACTAAATTTCCAGCATCCAACTCTTTTTCTACATGAAACTTTGGAAACTGAGCTAATCCGAGCCCCCGCTTAACGCCATCCAAGTAACTCTCTGTCCCGGTTACCGTCAATTGCGCCGAAACTTGCAACGTCTCTACCCTATCGCCAAGACAAAAAGAGAGCGGCGTAGACTTCCCAGTCGTTATAGAGCGAAGCGCTACAACACGGTGACCATTCAGTTGCTCCAAAGAGCTTGGGTGGCCGTAGTGTTCCAGGTATTGCGGCGATGCGCATGTAAGCCGTTCCAGCATGGTTAAACGCCTGGCAATCAGCTCACTATCCGCCAAGTGTCCATAGCGAATAGCACAGTCGACCCCTTCTTGGACTAAGTCCACCCATCGATCCCCCTCACTCATTACCAAAGAAATGTCAGGATACTGGGCAAAAAATTGGGGGAGTTGCGGCATAACAAAATGACGGGCAATAGTTCCTTGTACATCTACCCGCACCTCACCGCTTGGCAATAAACCTGTAAATGCCCCTTCTGCCTCCTCTACGTCCGCAAGTATTGAAATACAGCGCTGATAATACAGTTCCCCATCCAGTGTTGCCCTGACCTTGCGAGTCGATCGCTGCAACAACCTGACTCCCAGCCGTTTCTCTAGCCGGTTGATCACCTGAGTCGATGTCGACCTCGGAATCCCAAGGTCAGTAGAAGCGGCTGTAAAACTGCCCCGCTCCACAATCCGCACGTACAAGCGCATCGCATCCAGCTTATCCATATCGCCCTATTGTTTGGTTATTTGGAATAATAGGTTCTATTTTAGCCGGATTATCTACATGAATAACACGAATAGTATGGGAATACAGCCAAATCAGGGAGCTGCAAGGGCAGCTCCAGTAATCACTACGGAGATCATTATGGAGAAAGTGGCACTGGTAACAGGAGCTTCCCGTGGCATAGGCGCGGCGATCGCCTCTCGCCTGGCAAAGGATGGCTTTACCATTCTGGTGAACTTTGAAAGTAATATTTCAGCTGCCGAAAAGTTGGTAAACCGCATTGAAACCGAGGGTGGCAAGGCGGTTACTGCCCAAGCCGATATCAGTGATCAACAGGCGGTTTCACGCCTATTCAACTCGGCAGAAGTCACCTTTGGTGGAATCAATACTGTCATCAATAATGCGGGCATTATGAAATTAGCCCCTCTGGCAGAATGTGAAGAAGCTGATTTCGATCGTCAGGTAGCTGTAAACCTTAAGGGCACCTTCAATGTCATGCGTGAAGCCACCGCAAGGCTTCAAGAAGGTGGCCGGATTGTCAACTTATCCTCGAGTGTCGTCGACTTGTGTATGCCGAATTACAGCGTATATGCGACGACCAAGGCAGCTGTTGAAGCTCTGACCCAGGTAGTCGCCAAGGAAATGCGCGGGAGAGATATCACCGTGAATGCCGTCGCCCCAGGGCCCACCGCTACCGAGCTATTCCTGTCGGGAAAGACCGATGAAATGGTGAGTACTCTTCCCAAAATGTCACCACTTGAACGGTTGGGCCGGCCCGAAGATATTGCAAATACCGTTGCCTTTTTAGTCAGTGAGCAAGGTGGCTGGATCAATGGACAGGTCATACGAGCTAATGGTGGACTTGTCTAACCTCACAACCAATCGCCCTTCTAATTAAAATTCCCCAGCTAAGCGTTATACGAGGTGGGATGATTTAGGACTAAAAGCCAATGACCGCTCAATCACCGGTACTATGGGGTAAATACATCAGGGACACCCTTATCGCTGCAACCGTTGCTAGTGCAGCAGCATTTACTTGCTATATGCTAGAACTTCCTCCCTGGGCCATGTTTGTTGGATGGGTTGCTTTCTTTACCCAGCCAAATTCTGCCTCAAGTGCAATCTCCAGCGGGATTTGTATTGCTCTGGGAATATTGATGGGAATGACAGCAGCTATAGTCAATACCCTTTTGCAGCCAGTGGTAGGCAGCATTGCCTTTGCAGTTACAGTTTTCTCTGTTGCATTTGTGGTGGTATCGCTAAGAGGACTGCCACTTGTAGGTAATATCATTGCCTGGTTTTTAGGGTTAATCACTTTCTTTGCAGCCCATTCAGGAAATGCTCTTTCTGGAGTGATTGGGCTGACAATAGTGACCGCTCTAGGCATCCTCGCTGGCTATTGCTGCTCCTACCTACAATCTCTTACTGGAGAAAGTAAAGCTAATTGATAGTCAGGGAGTCTCGGCATAATTCAACATTATCCCTGAGGGCCTTAAGAGGCCCCCTGATTAGAACTAACCCCAACATATGTTCAAAACTAGATAAATTGAGCGCTAAGTCATATCCTCTCTCAATTCACACCGCAGATATCCAATATCTTATTCATTAGATCATTATTTCTACTGCTTAACATACGCGATACAGTATAGTGGTTTTTATTTTTCAAAAGTAAATATTCGCACGAGCTTTTCGTTTGCTGTAGCTTCCCACAGTATCTTTTTGACTGATCAATAAATTCCGCAGTCTCATCATCACCCACTGCAACAATTGCTTTGGTGAAACATCTAATATCGCCAAAAATGGGACTCAAATTAGTAACGTCATCTTCTGATAAACGCAGAGATTCATTGAGGTAAGATTGCCTCATCTTTGTTAAGTCATAGAGCCCGCTTAACATAATGGCGCCGCTAATTGAGCTACGGATTTCAGGTGTCCACTCAAATTCTAAAATTTTAGCCACAAGGAATGCCCCAACAGAGTGACCACAGATCACAATATTACTGGGGTTGCCATTCCAGCGATCGATATTTTTATATATCCATAAGAATGCCTTTATATTTTGCTCAATAATTTCTTTAACACTGACGGCGGGCGCCAAATCATAGTTGACCAAAGCAACCGTACACCCGGCCTCTATAAAAGGCTTGGCAATGTACCGGTATTGCTTTTTATCTAGCGCCCGGAAATACCCGCCGTGGATGAACACAAAAACCGGTGCATTAGGAGATTTAGCAGGAAATATATCTAATTTCTCACCGGAACTATCTCCATAGCTGATATCCAGCGAGCTTCTTAGGGATTGCGTGGCAAGATGGCTTTGTAGCTCATTAATTAACAGATGGAGTCTACCAAATGGGTGCCGCTTACGTAGATTAAACTGATCGTCATATTCACTCATCTCCTGCGTCGGCTCCGCAATTACCGGCTTAAACTGCCTATTTTACACCAAAGGGGCTCCCTAGCGTCTGAGGAACCGCTAAACAAATTTGTGACTCCCCTGGCTTATGGAGCAATTCATGCTGAGGCGGGACTTATCTTTCAGGAAATCGCAGGTTTATGGAGCACTCCTCAATACACTAAGAATGGGCATTGAAAGCCCTTTCTGACTGATACCTTTACATGAGCTAGGCCAGCTTAATGAATGCGTAAATCTACTATTTGCAGTTCAAAGAATAAGTATATTTCGTACAAAATCTATTCAACAAAGAAGGAATCCCTGTAACAATCAAGATCTGAAGAGTATTTAACAACTAAATACCTGCCAACTACATTAACAAATCAGATATAGCGTACAAAAGTTGGAAGGCCATCTCGCTTTTGTTAACCCAAAGAAAGAAAATATAATTTAGTCAGGCTTTCTGATCTATATATAACGCCAATAGTTGCATTTTTAGTTTTATCCTACAAATTTTGAACTACAGATCCGCAGAGGACCAAAAGAATGTTAAAGCGTTTAACCGTGTTTATTCTAAGCCTCGTTATATTGTGCGGCGGACCCTTCGTATCATCTCAAGAAAACCCAAAACCTTTTGTTTTCACTGCTATTCCAGACCAGGACCCGGAGCGCTTACAAAAACGCTTTGGCAAAGTTGCAAAGTATTTGTCCGACGCGCTTGGGGTTGAAGTTAAATACATACCGGTCAAATCCTATAGCGATACGGTTGAAGCCTTTAAAAATAACAAAGTTCAATTGGCTTGGTTCGGCGGATTTACTGGAGTACAAGCCCGTATTGCGGAGCCTGGCGCCAAGGCCATTGCCCAGGGAGAAGGAGATCAAAATTTCACCTCCTATTTTATTGCGAATAAAAGTACTGGACTCACTCCTTCAAAAGAGTTCCCCCGTGGTATTGAAGGTATGACATTTACTTTTGGCTCAGAGCACTCCACTTCTGGACGTCTAATGCCGGAATACTTTATTCGAAAAGCGTTTGGTAAGCCCCCTGCCGAGGTGTTCAGCCGTGTGGGCTTTGGAGGTGACCACTCCAACACCCTGGATCTTGTGCAATCTGGGAAGTATCAGGTTGGCGCCCTAAATCACAAGGTGTGGGAAAATGAAAAGAAAGCCGGCAAAGTGGATGAAAGCAAAGTGCAAGTGATCTGGAAAACCCCAGGATACCCAGATTACAACTGGACAATTCGTGGGGATGTCGATGAAACCTGGGGCAATGGCTTCTTAGACAAGGTCCAGCAAGCGATTTTGAATATGCGGGACCCTAAACTACTTGCCGCATTTCCCCGCAAAGGGTTTATCAAAGCAGACAACTCAATGTACCAGCCAATCGTCGAGACCGCTCACGAAATTGGCTTGTTAAATAATGAGTAAGCGAATCAGGTTCAAATTGTCCCTACTAACCAGTTCATGGCCTAGCTAAGAAGCCTCCGGGGGTGTCAGATCCTGCAAACGGTCCCTAATAATAGCCGCCAATCTCCGTGCGCCGGGACCGATATCGTCCCGGTTAGGGAAGATCAGGTACATAGGGACCTCCCTTTTGCTTCCTCCTTGGAGGGGCAAGGGTTTTAAGCTTCCCTCAGTGAGCTCATTCAGAATTTTGTCTTCTGGCAGCCATGAAAAACCATAGCCTTTACAAGCAGCGCCAATCAAAGAAGACATGCTACTTAGAGTCCACCGCTTAGCCACTTCAACCGTGAGCGTTTTACTACCACTCTGGGGGTTCGTATCCCGAACCACCAGATGACGATGATTGCGGAGATCATTCATAGTTAGCGGGCGGTCCAGTTCATGCAGGGGGTGCTTGGGATGGGCCACCGGGATTAGACGTGCAGGAGATGGCAGTAATTCACCGTTGTAGCCCAGCGGTATTCTGGGGCTGATTGCAAAATCAACTCTCCCCTGATTCAAGGCTTCTAAAGTTCCACTAATCACCATCTCATGCACTTCAATACGAGTCTGAGGGCTCTCTTCGCCAAAAAGCGCTAGGCAGTCCAACAACAACCAAATTGGGAATAGCACCTCCACGGAAATCGCAATCTGTGACTCCCATCCAGCCGAGGCTCGGCTGGCGGCCTGCTCCAATGCAGAAGCATCCTCCAGTAATTGCTTTGCGTGACGGTAGAGCATCTCACCTGCGGGAGTCAGAATCGCCTTGCGCCCACTAATAGTGAAAACCGCTACAGCCAGTAGTGATTCCAACTTCTGCACCGAATAGCTTACCGACGACTGACTCTTGTGCAGAAGCTCGGCAGCCTTTGCATACCCTCCCCCTTCAACTACCGCTATCAAGCAACGCCACTGCTCAAGAGTGATCTTTGGGTTTGATAATTGTGTCAATTGTTGGCTCATGATCGAATATTTAGATAGAAATAAGCAAATAATTCTAATTTTTAATCAACTTAATGAATGTTTCAATAGCGTCATACAAAGTTAGTTACGAGGAAGCAGTCATGGCAAAGGTACTCAACATCAAGTCCAGCCTCTTTCAAGAGAACGGCCAGTCATCTCAACTTACGGACAATTTCATAGCGGGCTGGAAGGCTAAGAACCCGCAAGATGAAATCATCCATCGTGACTTGGTATCCGAGCCTGTACCTCATCTGAGCCTGGAGCACTTTCAAGCCCACAATACGCCAGCTGATAGCCGTTCAAACAAGCAAAGTGAAATTGCAGAACTTTCGGACAAGTTGATAGAGGAGATATCATCGGCAGATCTGCTGGTGCTAGGTATCCCGATGTATAACTTCAACGTCCCGTCTAATTTGCACACCTACTTCGACTTTATTGCACGTGCCGGGGTAACATTCCGATATACCGAAAACGGCCCTGAGGGCTTATTAAGGAACAAAAAAGCCGTCGTTTTTATTTCACGGGGTGGTGTTTATGGTGATGATCATCCCCAAAGTAATTACCTTCGACAGTTCTTGGGGTTTATTGGTATTACTGATGTGGAGTTTGTCTATGCTGAAGGCTTGGCAATGGGAGAAGAAGCAAAAGAGAAGTCGTTGGCAGCTGCAAAGAAGCGTATTGCAGAGCTTATGTAAAATAGAGAGCTAAAAAGTCTATATGTGAATACTTGAAGGGGGGAGGAAGCCTCCCCCCTCTAAATATAAAACTCAGATGATTATTACTTGACCTATTCTAGCTATGTAAATTCTCATTTAGATCTTCTGAAAGTTGATAGCAATGTGTTTGCAACCTCAATAGAAATCCAACGCTAGAGGAAATTTCGTCTTATTTTCCGGGGACACCTGGCCGCTATGTAGCAAGTCCTCACAAGCCATAGCTACTCTCGCCGACTTACTAAGCTAGCTTACCAGCTACTATCAAATTCATCTTCTCCAGAAATATCGGCTTCTCGCTCCAAGGTGCCAGTAATCACCTGGCTACCCTCCTCCATTTTGGAAAGCTCTAAATTATCCATAAAATCCCACATGGGGGATTTACTGACCAGCAAAGCTTTTTCACTGGGCACATGATAAGGCGGCCAGAACTGTCTGGGCTCATAAGTGATACACAGCAGGTGCTTATCGGATAAGTGAGTATATAAGTTAAAGCACCAGTTTAAAGCTCGAGTTCCGTCAACAATTTCATACCAATCCCGGCCCTTAATTTTGTACTCTTGGATCTCATCTGGGGTCCAAGCGCTAAAACGATCTTCGTGTCCCAATTCTTGTAAGTATTCTAGGTCATCTTTATGCTTTTTAAATATAAACTGCTTTAATTGGCTGCAATCAGAGAGTTCAAAGACACCAGATTTAGATGCTTCTTGTACCTGAATCACCTGAATTGAGAAATAGCCACCACCCACAATCCATGTATCATCCGGCCCCACATGGACACTACATGTCGTCCTGATAGGGTGAAACGTAAACCAAATATAGGGGCTCTCATCATCCCAGATTGGCTGTCCACCATAGAACCTAGGGTAACTTTCTTCTTTGTCAATAGGCGTGACATATGGGGCATACTTCCTGCCCCCATAGGTTTGCTGTAATAGCTTTCCGTTAAACGAAAGATGCCATAAACCAAGGTCAAACTGGTGTAATGGCATCGTATCAAAAGGCGACCAGTAAATCTCATCAAGTTGCTCGATAATTGGGGAGTTTAAGTCCAGCGAATCCACGTAAGCCACAATCAATCACCCCAGCCACTTTTAAATTCACTTCTAACATAGTTAACTGCGTCCGCAAAGGTGCGATTGCTATCACCGCCAGCGATCAATTTATCCTGGTAATAGCGACTGCACTTCTGCAAATCTGTATCAAACCTTGTCCAAGGAGCATCTGCTACTTTTTGTAGGCCTCTCACGGCACAACTACTATCCTTTATTTGGTGCACCTTACTAGCGATATCATCCACCATCTCATGTTCGTAACTAGTCTTTTTCGTCTGCGCGCCAATAGCTTCAACTTCCTGCATCAACAAGCCTAGATTTTCTCGTGGGTTAACAAAGTAGAAACAGTGTTGCTGCAGCTTTTTTCCACCCGCTTTCTGCTTAAATATTTTTAAGGCTCGATGGAGTATTTTTGCCCCCTCTTTAAACACGTACCAGTGGTATTTTATGGTTTGATCCCTCTCATCCCAGGACCTCTCCGCTTTATTTAAAATACGAGCCAGCTCTCCAGGCCCAGCATTAGGCCCTAAGAGCTTCTGGGATTTTGTTTCCCACCCTCCAAGCTCATCAACTACAAAGCTAGGTGCATAGTAAAGTGAGAAACTATTATTCAGCAGTTTATGGCTTACCTTTCCTGAAGTCTGAAAATATTCACCATACTCCTTTGCAGTAGACAGAGCATCATAAGCGGTTTCATCAAAGACGGCTCCAATTGCCCCCACTGCTGTAGGAATAGCTTCGTCCATAATCGGTGTCAAAGCCCATTCCGTTCTCTTATAATCTGATTGGTAAAAGCCCGCAGGTAGAGCTGCTGAGCCCGAGTTTCCATTGGCCCGCCTTATTTTTTTGATATAAACCCCTGCCCCCCTGTTCTCAGCCCCCCCTTGCTGAACCACCTCGTAAAGAACCTCTACAACACCCATTACTTCGCGGTGTACACCTGCTGTTTTTAGGTTGCTGTCAGCAGTAATTCCCCCTGCGGCCCCTCTAAGCTCGATCAGCTTACTTGCAGTTCTTTTGCCTTCAGCAGAGTCTATATCTACTAAATCAATAAACCTGGGGAGTAAGTTCGGGTCGATAAAAACAGCCCTACCATCTTGCATCCCTGTTGTTTTTGGATGAAAAAAAATAAAGTTCTTGTAGCCACTCATGAATACTCATCCCTGAAACTATCCAACATAATCTTACAAGGATATTACCATAGAAAAACTAGACATCGATGACCTCAGCCCCCCTCTTAAATGCATTCCTCTGTGACCTATCTCGCAAAAACGAGCCTTTTAAATCATCTTCAAGCCGCCACTTTTTATTTGAGACTTGTGTTTTAATTACGCCAATTGCTGACTCTTCTATATTCTCTGCGAAACAGAAACTATCATTCCAACCACCAATGAAACATCAACTAAAACCTGGCCTCATCAATTCAGCGCTAAGCCCAGTAATATCTTTTCAAAAACGCCATTTTCACTACCCATTTGTCAAATAGGATCTATTTGTAATAGCAAACAAAAAAACACCCGAGAAATACTATATCTTTTTCTCAAAGTCAACCACTGGATTACAATTTGACCTCCAAGGCCGCAGGTTATGCTAGATTAAAAGTATGAGGGGGATTGAAAATACATGTCGCGCCCAGGGATCTATATGGCTTTGCCACCAATTATAAACTTACAAGCACGACAAGTATTAATTCGTAGAATTTTAAACTAAGTCTATTGGGAGGAAGATACGAACTGTGAAAATGCCTACCGCCTCTTTACACTTTTTTGAAATAGAGTGTTACCCCAAACGCACCGCCATGATCTGTAAAATCTAAATAGCAATGTGACATAGCCTCCCTTTGAATTTGGGAAAGCAACTTATTTAAATCATAGTTATTCATCTGCATTCTTGGAGCCATAAAAGGCTCGCCTTTAAGAAGGTTAAGGATATTCCCTGAAAAAGGCACAGTACTACTCAAAAATGAAGTCAACCTTTTTAGTTTTGAAGTTTTGGCATATGAAAAATGGGCAACGCAAACCCCGCCCGATTCTAACTTATCAAGCAGAAGACTAAATAGTCTTTGCCCTTTTTTAACAGGGATATGTTGAAACACTATAAAGGAGTGGATGAAGTTGAATTTCCCTTGAACTAGAGAGAGCTTCTCATCAGCTTTCACAAATTCAATATTCTTTAAGCCTTGCTCATGACTATTTTTTTTAGCCTCCATAAGCATCGAATCAGATATGTCAACACCTGTAACATCTTCAGTAATATACGCTAAAGGGATCGCTACTCTTCCAACTCCACAGCCAAAATCAAGCGCCCTCTTGACGACAAAGCCATCATCTACATGTTGTTTCACTTTTGTCAGTATATTGTGAACATGGCTTTGTCCCGTTTTAAAGAAATCTTGCTTTGCTCTATCTGTTAAGTTTTCCTTCCTAAATTTTTCTTCGGTTAGAACACCGTAATAAGCATCTTCTTTGCCAAACTTTTCCCACTCTTTGTCAGAGTCAGCAATAAACATCGACATTCTCCCGCTACTACCTCACTCACTCCAAATCTAAGGCCATTTGAAATAAGCAATTCCATTTCACCACGAATACGAGACGATTGTATCAAGAAATGTCTTTCCAAAACGAATATTTATAGGGTACCGGTGTACCACTTCATCCTCGGGGAACTCAAAGCATATTGACGGCCTTGGCAAGTCAGCTCTATTCAGGTTAAGTATTTCTTACAGAGACCCCAATCCTGTTTAGCTGCAACTTGATTCCACAATATATGGTTGATAGATAAGTATAAGCAATCCACCAAGGCACTGCATTTTGCCAACTGAACTATCAGAAATAGTGAGCTTTTACTAAACGAATAGAGTTGCCTTCTCGATATAATTCAATGCGTTGAGCCCCTGCAACTCTATTTAGGGGCTATAAGTTTGAGACGGTTATCACATAAAAGGATATTTGTTTTTGAAATGTAGTAAAAAGGCTATTGTTAGCTATTCACCGCATCATCCATATACTTCACTGCCTCTCCTATAGAAATAGTGAACACGCCAGCATTGCCATTAATATACTCTCGTTTCCATGAATTGTAGCCGTCCTCATAATCAGGTATCTCACATTCCCCCATTAGTTCAGATATGCTTGCCCCTAGTGCCTCAATTGAAAACGGCATATGAGTAATTTCCTCAATGACCTCTCCACTATTAGGGTTATAAATTTTAATGCCTGAAATCTGAGCATGTACCACCATTGAATCGTCCTTAGACTCTTCAATTTTTAATATGATAACCCGCGAATCCTCCTCGCCCTCTCGATTATCATATTTCCACACTTGACCTTCTTTAACTTTTAAATCCATCCCGACTCTTCACTTTGAATTATCTGCTAATAACATTTATGCAATATCGGTGGCCCCATAGAAGTAATAATCTATGAACGTCCATATCAGGCTTCTATACTGCACTCTATCTAGCTTGGAAGTGAGGCTCAATCATGTATGGATAGCTACTCACCTTGCCTGGGATTAGCATTTTGACTCCAAACACTATTCGGCTTCTTGATTTAAATCATTGCTAGTGCTTCATTACTTCAGCGAATAATTTAAAACGATCACATGTTGGCTGAGCTGGAACTAAAGAGGTTCACTTTGTATCTTGAGACTGGCAGTAGCACCCTATTCAGGGATCTTGTGACTTATGGGGGGCCAGAAAGTAAAAAGCCAGGCCCATTAACCTGACCTGGCTTTATTTACTTTATAGTTAAAGCTCTGTTAAAACGCTTCGGCCGCTTCTGCTCTCTCATTTTTTTCTGACGAAATGTCTTGTTTAGCCAGCTCCACTTCCTGCTTATGCACTCTCTTGCCAAACAACCGCTGCACCACAACAAAGAACAGTGGGATAAAGAAGATTCCCAGTAGAGTTCCAACAATCATGCCGCCGAACACACCGGTACCGATTGCCCTTTGGGCACCTGAGCCAGCTCCGGTTGCTATGGCTAAGGGCAACACCCCCAAACCAAAAGCGAGAGATGTCATTAAGATCGGACGCAACCTGTCCCGTACAGCTCGCATCGTAGCATCCACCAACTCCATACCGTCTTCCAAATTCTGTTTGGCAAACTCCACAATCAGGATGGCGTTTTTACTGGTTAGCCCCACTGTAGTCAGCATCGCCACTTGGAAGTAAATGTCGCGCTCCATGCCCCTTAGGCTATTGGCCAGTACTGCACCCAGGATTCCCAAAGGAGCCATCAATAGTACTGCTGTCGGTACGGTCCAGCTTTCATAGAGAGCAGCCAAACACAAGAACACGATCAAAAGGGACAAGGTATACAGCAATGGGGTTTGTGCTCCAGCAGAGCGCTCTTGATATGAGAGACCGCTCCACTCTATGCCAATACCAGCGGGCAGCTGTGCTACTAGGCGCTCAACCTCTTCCATTGCCTCACCAGAACTGACTCCGGGGGCAGCCTGCCCGTTAACCTGCATGGAGGGAACGCCGTTATAGCGCTCCAAGCGGGGGGAGCCGTACTCCCAGCCAAAGCTGGCAAAGGAAGATAGCGGTACCATATCGCCTTGATCGTTACGCACTGACCACAATTGGAAGTCTTCCGGGACCATTCTAAAAGGAGCATCAGCCTGCATATACACGCGCTTTACTCGTCCGCGATCGATAAAGTCATCAATATAAGAGCCACCCCAAGCCGTACTCAAAGCGCTATTGATATCATCAATAGAAAGACCGAGCGCTGCTGCTTTCGCATTATCAATTTTCACACGAAATTGCGGAGTATCCTCCTGGCCATTGGGGCGAACATTCGCCAGAAGTTCACTTTGTCCGGCCATTCCCAGAAACTGGTTCCTGGCTGCAGTTAATGCCTCATGGCCCAAACTGCCGTTGTCCTGAAGGTAGAAGTTGAAACCACCAGAAGAACCCAACTCAGGGAGTGGCGGAGGTGCAAAAGCGAAAGCCATCGCATCTTTAATTTGCATCAGGGCGCCCATCGCGCGCATAGCGACCGAAACGGTGCTTTGCGTTTCCTCTTCCCGCTGGGACCAATCTTCCATATTGACGAAAACAATACCGGTATTCTGTCCGCTACCGGCAAAACTAAAGCCTTGCACGGAATATACAGACTTAACGGTGCCCTGTTCGTTATCCAGAAATTGGTCTTCCACTTTCTTTATGGAGCCCATAGTACGCTCCTGGGTTGCGCCCACCGGCGCCTGCACCATAGAAAAGAGCACGCCTTGGTCCTCATCCGGCAGGAAAGAGCTCGGTAGACGCAGAAACAGAAAGGCCATTGCGGCGGAGAGCACTGCAAACAACAACAGAAATCGGCCGCTGCGTTTAAGAATACCTTGCACCCCGGTCTGGTAACGCTGACTACCCTTTTCAAAGTTTCGGTTGAACCAACCAAAAAATCCTTTTTCTCCGTGACTCTCACCCTTAGAAATCGGTTTGAGCAAGGTTGCACACAGCGCTGGTGTCAAGATAATCGCCACCAACACTGACAGCGTCATAGCTGCAACAATGGTAGCGGAGAACTGACGATAGATCACACCGGTAGCACCATCCATAAATGCCATAGGTACAAACACTGCCGATAGCACCACGCCAATTCCGATCAGAGCCGCAGTAATCTGCCGCATCGACTTCTTGGTAGCCTCTTTCGGTGATAGCCCTTCCTCCTGCATCACGCGCTCGACATTCTCCACTACTACGATGGCGTCATCTACGAGGAGGCCGATAGCAAGCACCATGGCAAACATAGTGAGCATATTCACCGAAAAGCCCAGCGCAGCCAGTACGGCAAAAGTGCCCATCAACACTACTGGCACTGCAATCGTTGGGATTAAAGTGGCGCGGAAATTCTGGAGGAATAAGTACATCACCAGGAATACCAACACGATCGCCTCAATCAAGGTACTGATAACCCCCTTAATCGAGACCTCGACAAATGGCGTCGTATCAAATGGAACTACCGAAGTGAGGCCACGCGGGAAGTAAACTTCCAGCTCCTTCAGCTTGGACTTTACTGCATCCGCAGTTTCTAAAGCATTAGCCCCGGTCGCCAAGCTAATAGCGATACCTGAAGCGGGCTGACGGTTATAGCGGGAAATGAACTCATAGCTCTCAGCTCCCAGCTCAACACGGGCAATATCTCCAAGCCGAAGCAGAGAACCGTCCCCATTGGCTCGGACGATAATATCTCTGAACTGCTCAGGGGTTTGCAAGCGTCCCTGGGAAGTAATCGCTGCATTCAACTGCTGTCCCGGGATTGCTGGCGCAGCGCCAAGGCTCCCCACTGTAACCTGAGCATTTTGCGCTCGTACTGTGTCAGCGATATCACTAGGCGCGAGGCCATAAGTGTTGAGCTTATTGGGATCAAGCCAAATCCGCATGGCGTACTTGGAGCCAAACACTCGAACATTACCGACTCCCGGTACTCGACTTATCGGGTCAACGATGGCCGAGTTGATATAGTCTGCAATGTCATTGCGATTCATGCTGCCGTCTTCAGAAACAAAACCGGCAACCATCATGAAGCCGCCCCGAGACTTACTAACATTCACACCTTGCAGCTGAACTTCCTGGGGTAACAGCGGCATTGCCAGTTGTACTTTGTTTTGTACCTGGACCTGGGCCGTGTCTGGATCAGTTCCATTCTCGAAGGTCAGTGAAATGGAAACGCCGCCATTAGACTGACTGGTGGCAGACATATAAAGGAGGCCATCCAGCCCCTTCATATTACGCTCAAGAATTTGGGTCACCGAGTCCTCAACCACCTTGGCTGAAGCCCCTGGATAATTTGCTTCAATATTCACCGATGGAGGGGCAATATCCGGGTAGCGCTCTACTGCTAACTTGCCGATGGATAGTACACCTGCCAGCATCGTGATAATTGCCAGCACCCAGGCAAAGATGGGCCGATTGATAAAAAAACTTGCCATAACCCCTACCCTTAAGACCCCTGCTGTGCAGGCGCTTCGCCAGCCTGTTGATCACCTTCAGCCGCCGGCAGCTGCTCATTTTCGCGCTCGCTGGCCTGTACCGGGGCTCCCGGGCGAATTTTCTGAAGCCCGGCGACTACGACCCGGTCCCCGGCCTCGAGCCCATCTTCCACTAGCCAGCGATTGCCAATCGTACGACTAACCCGCACAGATCGCTGGGCAACCACATTTTCCTCATTAACAACCATGGCTGAGGTATTGCCTTTAGGGTCCCGCGCAATTCCTTGCTGAGGTACCAGAATTGCGTCTTTACGGGCACCACTACCGACAATTGCGCGTACATACATACCCGGCAACAGCATGGTATCCGGGTTTGGAACAACTACTCGCAACAACACACTGCCCGTTGAGGGGTTGACACTGGCTTCGGCAAACTCCAGCTTGCCCTGGTGTTCAAATTCGCTGCCATCTTCTAATAGGATTGTCACAGGTAGATGAGTGGCGTCGGCCAATGTGCCCGCTTGAAGCGCTCGGCGGAGGCTAACAAGCTCAGCTGCCGACTGGGTAACCTCAACATAGATCGGATCTAGTTGCTGCACAGTAGCCAAAGTTCCGGCTTGATTGGCCGTTACCAGAGCACCTTGAGTAACTGTAGATTTGCCAATTCGGCCTGTAATCGGAGAGGTGACCCTTGCATATTCCAACTGGATTTCCGCCCTGTGCAGCTCCGCCTGAGCTGCGGCTACATCGGCTCGGGCCTCCTGAAGATCGGCTTCCGCAGCATCATTTTCCTGCGTGCTAACAGCACCATTACCCACCAGGTTCGCAGTACGCTCGGCTTTGAGGCGAGCGATGTTCATAGCCGCCTTTGCGCCTTGCAAACTTGCCCTAGCACTATCGACGTCAGCACGATAAAGAGCGTCATCTAGCTGGTAAAGTGGCTGATTTGCACTAACTTGGCCACCTTCACGGAACAACTGGCGTTTTATGATGCCATTAACCTGCGGACGAACCTCAGCCACTTTAAAGGGGGAAGTCCGCCCCGGCAGCTCCCTGGTAAGAGTGACGGATTCCGGCTGAAGTGTGACTACGGTCACTTGGGGGGCCATTCCCGGTGGAGCCGAAGCTTCCTCGTTACACCCCGCCAACAATGCGGAAGCGACCAAAAGGCTGGTGAGAGCTCGGGCTTTTAACATGGTTACCTCTAAAAATGACTGCGCGGACAAAATATTGGCAGTTAGCGGAATTTTTAAGTGACAAGGAAATCTGAGCAAAGTAGCGTGGCATTTTAGGAGTACGTAGGAAACAGGATCAACTGTTCATAATCGTGCAATTTTCATCTAACATGCACTTTCATCCAGTATATTCAAGGGTTTGCACACAAAACCCCTTTGCACACTTGCGGTTAAACGCTGCAAAAATGAGCCAGAGTGAACTAATAATTGATTAAAGAAGCCGCTGTTCCTTATGACCAAACGCAGAGATGAGCAAATTTTGACCACCCGTGAGCGTATATTAAACGCCGCGCTCAATGTGTTTCATGAATATGGAGTGTGTCGCCCTTCCCTTTCCGAAGTCGCAAAGCTGGCTGGAGTTAGTTGCGGTGCTGTTGCCAACCACTTTCACAGCAAAACCGGTTTGCTGCTCGCTCTGACAGAGCGCATGGTACTACCCGGCGAACAACTTTGTAATAACGCCGGCGAGCAACTCAACGCCAATCCCCTCGGTACACTGCGAACCCGCTGGGTGTGGCTGTTTCAGGAAATTGCTTGTAACCCAGAGTGGCAGCAGGTACTTGAGATTATCTTCCATCCCTGTGAAGAAAAGGTTACCGAGAACAATGAAGCCCACTTGCGTATGAAGCAAGGGCGCACCCGCGGGCTTGAGCGAATGGCACAACTGATTGCCCTCGCAGTATCCGAGCGCCAACTGCCCGAAGATCTTGATACAGACCTCGCGATGCAGATGTTACACGGTGGCCTGTTCGGTGTGATTGAAACTTGGCTCTTATCCTCAAGAATTGAAGATATCGGCGAACTCGGTGAACGCTATATCGACTCTCTAATCGATATGATCCGCTTCTCCCCCACCATGCGCTTAAGTTCACGGTTGGTCCACACCCTGCACTAACGCACCTTATCCTTATCTACTTCGGTGGGGCATACTGCTTTGCAGTTTTCACCTCACCATAAGTACCTTTTCTCTTTTATGCTCATTGGAAGTCCCAAACTGGTTATTTTGGCCCTAAAATCATCGATTACCGCAATGTCAAACTTCTTTTTTCAGGCAAAACATTTAACTATTACTCATTAATCCAATTTTGTTGAATCAGAAGGCAAGTACTCTACCGGGAAACAGGCATGCTCTCCTTCCCCAATAGCCATAAAAAAGACCATGGCGCTATCCTTATCCAGCTTCAATAGGCTCTCAAACTCTTCATCATAAAAAGCGCCGGCTATAAACACGTCTTGTTTTAGGGAATGAGCGTAGAGAAATATATTCTCAGATAAATGACCCGCTTCAAGGTAAGCCATCCGATAGATACGAGAATGACGATACTTAGACCAGAAACGATTAAATTTGCAGACAAAGCAAATATTAACTGCGGCACCCTCGGCATAGGGTTGACCTACCAACAAACGACGTATCTTATCATGGCTAACAGCATCGCCGACTTTGGTTAATCCATGATCAATCGGATTATAGAGGTAAATACCGGGATCAATCCCCTGTACCGAGTGCACTATCAGGTATATATCTGTAGCTTGTAAGGCGCCGCCAGCAGGGCTGCTGCGAAAATATCCAAAATAATTTATTTTGTCTGAGTGGGCCTTATAAAACTTTTCAACAAACGGAGAAGTTCGAAATTTTACACAATGAAAGAGTATTTTTTCCAAAAGCTCACGTTTTAAAGTGGTACCCGGTACAAATTTTCGTGAAGAAAACCGGGTCCCAAACACAGACTCCAACTGATTGGTGGTAGGAAAGCTATTCAGTGGAATATCCACTTCTGGATAATTGTACTTGCCTTTAGCCTTTTCCGGCACCTGTTTACAGTAGTCAACATACTGCCCTACCCAAGATACCCTGGGATCTTCACTGTCCCCTTCTTTGTCCTCAGTTGAGGGCGGTAATGAAAGCTTGGTGCCATAATGGTAAAACCAAGATAGTACATCCCAACCCCATTGTTTCCGGGCTAGATCACCACTGATGAAGGCCCCATTACTTTGAAGGAAATCTGCTGCCTTTGTTTCTTCTGTCTGCACATCGGAGTAAAATTTATCCAGAATATTTATGAGGGTTTCTTTATCCAAAGCCCACTGATCGTGATGAACAACATCCCACAAGATGACTTCATTTTCACTGAAATAGAGAAAGAAATTATCTAATAAAGCAGAGCCTTTCATCATCGCTTAACCATCATATTTACTAGAAGTGGTAAGGGAACTAGAAAGGCAGAATCGCTGAATTCTAAATTAATCCTTATTAGACTTGAGTGAGATGTCCCTAAAATTCAAGGGCCATCTCACTTTTCATAAAAACTACCTTCTATTAACAGGTAGTGTAGACTGCGACAGCAACTCCCAGAGCATAGGGTGCTGTGTCTTCTATATATACTTTAAACATGACAAATCCCTCCATTCAAACTACTTTAAATTACTCCTCCACTTGAGTACTAGTATAAAATGCACACATTTCCTAGATTGAATTGATATATGAGAGCTAATAAAATACTCAATTGCGCCTAAACTGAGTACGCTGATATGAAATTAAAAATTTTCAGAAAGGTGCGGACACATCCCTGTGTCCGCGTGACTGAGTAGCAATGAGGTTAGAAACTATAAGTCAGCCCCATATAAGCTCGTCGGCCTGAATATGAGGAGCCCCAGACCCTGTTTTCCTCACCCCAATATCTATCCACCTTCTCTTCGGTAAGGTTGATTATTGAGGCGGTCAACGTCAGGTTATCCATCAAGCGATAAGATGCATTAACATCCAACTGATCGTATTCATCAGTGAAAGTGTTCATGCCATTGTGGAATCCGTCTGCATAGTCACTGCGATAATTGTAAGAAGCGCGAATGCTAAAGTCGATATTTTCATAGTAAAGGGATAGGTTGTACTGGTCCTTTGAAGTGCCGGCAATTTCTGTTTTGGTTTTGATACCTTCAGAGTCAATCTCAGCTAGCTCCGTATCTGTGAAGGTATAGTTTGCATAGACTCCAAAGCCATTATCAAAGGCATACTGAACAAACAGTTCTACACCTTGTGCGGTAGCATCAGTGCCATTGACCGGCATAGACATAGACACTGCCCGGGTAACACCATCGATATCCCTTGTCACCATAGAACTGCCGTTGATTACAAACGAAGCAATATCTTTTCTGAACAAGGTCAGTCCTGCAGCAGAGGCATCATCGAAATACCACTCCAGCCCCAAATCAAACTGATCAGCTTTATAAGGCTCCAATTCAGAGTTGCCTGCATACCCTTGACTGACTGTTGAGCCGGGCAAAGGAGCGTGGATCACTTCAGAACCACCGAGATTATCGTATTCCACTCTCGCTACGACTCTAGCGAGAGCTGCGCGCATAACCAGTTCATCGGAGATATCCCAAGCGATATTAGCACTAGGTAAAATATCAGTATTGCTGCTGTCACGAATATTGGGTTCGTCCTGTAACACCCCATCAATATAGTCGTAGGTGCTCGCATACTGCTTGGTCTGGACTGCTCGAATACCAAAGTTTCCGCGCAGGACTGCCGAGGCAAAATTCTGCTGTACATAAGCAGCCGTAATTTCCTCACCAACCCGGTAAACCTGATTTTTCTCGACGATTACCGTAGGGTCACCATAGGTTGCGTATAGAAACTCTTTTAACTTATCAAACTCCAGATAAGCGAAATTTGGCACATTCACACCGCCGATAATATTATCGAGAGGGCCGTTTGAAAGGATATCGATTGTGTCGGGCACACCATCGGGGTCAGTGTGGAATGAATCACTTGGCCACCAGGGGTAACAAGCTCCATCAACATCACCCCAGTTAATCGTTGGACAGGGAGGATTATCATCATCCCAGGATTGTTTGGTGATGCGGCGGTTTATCTCATGGTCCCGGTACTTAACCCCAACATCCAGGGAGGTAAGCCAGGCATAATCCATATCGATGGAAACGTCCAGCTGGTAGTAACTCTCCTCGTCCTCGCTGCTGGTCCAATGGGATGAGAACCAGTCATATAAAGGATAAGTGTTGGGATCTCCCAGATCTGCACTGGTATCAATTTCAGCAGTACCACTGCTGAGATCCCAGCTCCAATCGGTTGCAGTGCCATAACGGGAATTGACTGATGCAAACAATTTCTCAGAGGGGCCGCCCTCTGCACTGGTATTACCGACTACCAACCGAGCACTATATCCATCTCCCTCGTAACTGATATTGAAATCCAGCGTGTCCGAAACATATTCCGCTCGAGTGTAGTCACCAGCTACCTGTGGAGACTGTAACTCTGCCTGGCCCCGATCGAGCATACCAATGCCAAGAAGAGTATCACCATCTTCATCAAACTTGAGACTGCCCGGCGCTATTGCATCCCCGTAGTTCCACTCAGGAAATACGATACGATAATTCTCTGAGTTGCCGCCCAGCTCAAAGCGGAAATAATTGACACCAAATTCCAGCTGTTCTACCGGACGCCATTGGGCACTTAGCTGCATGCCATCCCGGGTCCGTTCCTCTTCCAATACACTACCGACAACGGCTCGCGGCGCATAGAAATCCCGGTATTCATTACCGTCGATATCCATCATCGGCCCCCTGGCCTCTACGCCAGCCTGGGGGGACTCATCTCCCTGCCAACCCCAGTTTTCTACCGAGGTGCTAATTACCCGGTTCTGACGATCCTGCTTTGAGTATCCAAACAATACGCCAAAGGTTTCCTGATCATTTTTCCATGAGTAAAAACCGGTGTACTGAGGTTCGTACTCCCCAGTAACATCAGCATAAGTACTCTCAATGGATAACATGCCCTCCCCGGAATCCAGGTCCAGTGGCTTGCGGGTGTGTAAAATTACAGTACCACCTATCCCACCTTCATCCAGTTTTGCTTCTGGACTTTTGTACACATCCGCTCGGGAGATCATCGCTGAAGGTAGCAATGCGTAGGAAAATGATCGGGATGGATCATCGCCGGGAGTGGCTATATAGTTTCCATTTAGCTGGGTAAAAGTGAGCTCAGGTGCAGTTCCTCGGATACTTACCTCGGCACCCTCGCCGCCGCTTCGAACGATGGATACTCCCGGAACCCTCTGCAAAGAGTCTGCAACATTCTTATCGGGGAATTTACCCATATCTTCAGCGGTGATTGAGTCTACCACCGCATTGGAAAAACGCTTTACATCGAGATTTTTCTCCATGCTCCGGCGAATACCCAATACCTCTACTTCCTCTAGCACCAGACTCTCTGTATCAGATTCACTGGTGCTCTGGGCATTTGCCATACCAACAACACTGCACAACACTAGAACACTTACAGACGTCCTCAATATATCTAGCTGGCGATTTGTATTTAAGGGTATCTCTCTCATTGCTCAAATTTCTCTTTTATTATTTTTTTCTAGCTTTCCGTTCACCCTAAAAGCCCGACATATCATTTGCCGGGCCACCGGAATATGCCCTACTCTTATCGATCCAATTCTGTCTCGATATTTTTATATGTGCGTATAGCGCTAAAGCAAAAAGCGTTTTTAGCTATCCAAGCCAAGTCGCTTGAGAACTTCAGGGGGCGCTCCAGGGAAACTCGCCATTGGTCGGTTACCCACATAACCGATATCCGCCATACCTTCCTCGGTGGTATAGAAAGCGGTGGACACGAGAACTCGAACTTTGGCAAAGAAACGAGCACCAGCCTGGAACTCTGGCTTTGCCGTGCGAGTCCACTTGATATCCTCACAGATGGCTACTTTTTGAGGCTCATTCAGATCGACAAAGGAACCTCCAAATCTGCGCTTGGACTCACCCTCCAGCCAAACAACTCCTCCCCGAATCGTGACAAGATCCGCTTTATTATTGGAATATGGGGCGCTGACATATTCGTTGATGTAGTGATGGGCACCTACTGAAGAGGCACTCGGAGAAGTTTCATCTGCGGGAATAATGACGTCGCAAAGTGCTGCCAATACCGCTAACTCACTCGTTTCAAGCTGCATCTCCCAAGGCACAACGGGATTAAGGAGATCCGGATCTGTCGGCGTGCCCCTGGCCAGGGTCTGCTTCGGGGCGTCCAGGTTCTTTACTACCGGTTCAGCCGCAGGCACCTCCTCTTTCACTACAACTTTTTGCGCTACTTTCTCAGAGCAGCCAATGACTGGAACTGCAGCAGCGGTGGTAGCAATCAAACGCAGGGCGTTGCGCCGACCCAGGTTGGTTTTTTCCTCGCTCATATCAGAAATTCCTCTTCTTGAACTGGTCCACGATGTAGTCGCAGGTGCGCCAGGCCAGCGCCATAATGGTCAGGGTTGGATTCTTATCAGCATTGGAGGCAAAGGGTGCGCCGTCAGTAAGGAAGAGATTCGGTACTTCCCAGGACTGGCAATAAGGATTAAGCACGGAATCTTTCGGATTTGAGCCCATGCGCGCCGTGCCGACTTCGTGAATAATCGCACCGCCGTTGATAATTGCCTTGGCACCGTCGGTTTGCACGGTAGAGGTGACCTTACCACCCATACCCTCAATGATTTCAGCAAAGGTTTTGTGCATGTGAGCGGCCTGGTTCAATTCCTGGTCACTCCATTTCCAATGGAACTTCAACACCGGGATGCCCCACTGATCTACCTGGTCCTTATCAATTTCACAGTAGCTGTCCTCGTTGGGAATCATTTCCCCGCGACCGTCAAACCACACAAAGGAGCCGTAGTAACGCCGGCAGGCTTCTTTCAAGTCTTTGCCATAAGCACCATTGGTAAAATCACCCATACCGCCGAAGGCACCTGCGCCCGGCATACTGCGACCACCGCCGAATTCAATGTGGTAGCCACGGGCGAAATCCAGGTCACCACGCAATTGTTCCTTGTACAACCACCAGGGCATATACATGTGCATCGCCGATGCGCCGTCCTCGTTGTGGGCAGGCATACTTTCCAAAGCGGGAATCTGCCCGCCGATACCAGCTCCCACTGTATCCATCAGGTATTTCCCTACGGCACCGCTGCCATTGGCGATACCATCGGGGAACAAAGTGCTTTTGGAATTAAGGAGAATGCGCGAAGTTTCAGCGGCACTGGCTGCAACAACCACAGCTCGGGCACTGGCAAATTTTTCCTGACGGGTATCTTTATCAATATAAATAACCCCGTTTGCCTTACCTTTTTTATCAACGGTAACTTCACGCACCATGGCATCAGTAATGATATCCAGGTTGCCCGTCGCTAATGCCGGTGGCAGTAGTACAGTCGTGGACTGGAAATTCGCCTTAATTGAGCAACCGCGCCCACAGGGCGTGGCCCAAAAACAGGCTGCGCGAGATTTCATTGATTCCCGGGTGACGTCCTGAGCCAATTTATTGTTTGGGAATAATTTCTGCGGAATATTTTCGTGATCCAGACGCTCACTGAGAATAGCCAGGTGAGAGGGAATTACAGGGATCCCCAGCCTATCGCACGCTTTTTTGGCCAGAAGTTCATAGGCACGGGGCTTCGGGGGTGGCAGCAGCACTCCTTCGGAGGAGTCAGGAGTGTTTTCTAACCCCTCGTTAGTACCATAGACACCAATGAGCATCTCGGTTTTATCGTAGTAGGGAGCGAGATCGCTGTAACTGATCGGCCAGTCAAAACCGAGTCCGTCCCTTGAGTAGGGTTTAAAATCATACTCACCCATTCGCAGGGAAATCCGTCCCCAGTGGTTCGTACGGCCACCCAGCATACGGGCACGCCACCAATCGAAACGGCGGCCTCTTTCCCTAGAGCCCTGAGTGTAAGGTTCACCAGGTACCTGCCAACCTCCATCAACCGTTGCATCATAGAAACCGAACGGCTTTTCCGGTGTGCTACCCCCACGCAAAGGCGCATCTTTTGGGAGATTAAACATCGGGGTTTCCTTGACTGGGTCATAGGATCTCCCCGCCTCCAGCAACAGAACCTTGAGCCCTGCAGTGGCTAGTACATAGGCAGCCATACCGCCGCCAGCACCAGATCCAACAATCAGTGCGTCATACTCTTTCTTCTCGAAGTCATCATTCGGCATCGCCTCTCTCCTACTTCATCAATTATTTTTGTTTTATTCGTTTAATTTTAATTAACTTATAAGATAAATTTGTAACCGGTTACATTTTTTGTCAAAATTTTTTATCTATCCGTTACATCTAATGTCTGACTTATGCTTTTTTTAACCAAGGAGATTAATTTTTATGAACATTTTTAACGAGCCTAGAAATCCCTAAATATTATGATCAAAAAACGCAAGTAACCGGTTACATTTTTAATCAAATAATTATTACTTACTCACTATATAGTTCACCCTGGCGCGACAAGCGCAGCAAAAGCTCTTTCGTTGCTTTGATCCCCCAGTCTTCATCGCCAGCGCCTTCATACTCAATGCCGATATACCCCTTGTAACCCGCCTTTTGAATTATCCGCAGCATCCGGGCAAAATCCGTATTGGTCTCATTTCCCTGCTTATCAAATGAAAAACTCTTTGCGCTGATTCCGCGGGCAAAGAGCATCAACTGCTCTACTCCCAAGTAGCGGTCGTAGTCACCAAAGTTTCCAAAGTCTGGCAAACTTCCACAGTTCGGCATATCCACTGACTGTAATAATTGGGATAGCCAAAGCCCGTTTGAGGAATAGCCACCGTGGTTCTCCACCACGATATTGATGTCGAAATCCAAGGCAAACTCTGAGAGAGCTCGCAGCCCATCTCTACAAGCAGAACTAACCTCCCTGCTACTACCCTGTCCGCCAGCATTCACCCTGATAGAGTGGCAACCCAAATATTTGGCCGCTTCAACCCACTGGAAATGATTTTCTACCGCTTGTTGTCTTTCGCCAGCATTTGGGTTGCCAAGATCACCTTCTGCATCAACCATAATCAAAAGGCTTTTAACCCCGTGATCTATTGCACGCACTTTCAACGCTGAAAGAAAATTCTGATCCCTGGCCTTATCAGCAAAAAACTGATTGACATACTCTACCGCGTCAATTGCAAATGCCTTTCTTGCCTTAATAGGGAAATCCAATACCTTGAGAGTGCCACTTCGCAATTGCCGATGCAGGGACCATTGGGCCAGGGAAATTTTCACAGGGCCACCCGGGGTATTGGTCATGATTCGCCCACTATTGCCAAACAAGGGTGCGGTAAAAGCAGCTGCAGCCAAGCCGGCACCAACCTGTAGCAAATTTCTACGCTTCATTCCCGCTCCCCAGCTTGGAGTAGATTGCCAGACAAGTTACCTGGGGAATCTTCTCTAGTGCCATCCTTATCGCTTTGATGCAATGAGCGGCGGAAACCACTAATCGCTCCTCCAAGGTCTTCTCCCAGACGGCGGATCTTGCCACTACCAAATAGTAGAACCGCTAACACAAGAACAATAAGTACCTGCCAAATACCCACGCCTGAAATACCCATGATTTACAGCTCCCGAATTCTGATATTGCGGTACCACACTTTGTCGCCGTGGTCTTGTAAAGCAATAAAGCCGCTCTCACTACGGGCAAAATCGGGGTAAGAGGAAAACTTACTGTTGGCAAGACGTGTATCCCAATCTTCAGACCAGAGTTCATAGCTGACAATCATGCTTCCATTCAGCCAATGTTCAACCCGACCATTCTCCACTCGAATACGCGTTTTATTGAATTCTCCTGCCGGCTTTACCTCATCCTCGCTGGGTGCATACAAGTCGAAGACTGATCCTGCGCTGTGGCTCAGTTTTTCCAGTTCGGGAAAAGCACTGTTATCAAGTACCTGGTATTCCATACCTGACATCCAGACTGGTGCATTGCCACCAGCTACCCGATAAATAATGCCGCTGTTGCCGCCTTCAGATATCTTCCATTCCAGTTCCAGCTCAAAATCAGAAAACTTCTCTGCAGTGACGATATCCCCCGCTCCACCAGCAGTGAGCACCAGGTTGCCATCAACGACCTGCCAGGCCTCTCCTACATGAGAGCCATTGGCACCGGTCCAACCCTGCAACGTTTTACCGTCGAATAAATGCCTCCAGTCCTTATCTGCTTGTATACCGGACTTTTCCGGCATCCGTTCACAACCCCCTAGTGTGACTAGTAGTGCTGCAGAGGCCAGTAAAGACGTGCAAAATTTTGTCTCAGTGAATTTTTCCATCGTTGTTATCTCCACATGAATTGGTGTTTATCTAATCAGTTCGCCGTGATGGTTTTACATCCGTACTTTATTAATCCTGATAGCGGGCAGTACTTCCCCTTGCCACTAAATCAAAGGGCAAAATAGTTCGGCTCGCTTTTAACGGTTTTCCATCAATAATGCGGCGCAAGGTTTCCATCGCATATCTGCCCAGCTTCTCTGCGGGCTGGTCAATTGTTGTCAAGGGTGGGTCCGTAAATTGCGAAAACTCAATATTATCGAAGCCCGCCACCGACACATCCGCAGGCACCTGCAAACCCATTTCCTTCGCTTGATGAACAGCACCAATAGCCATTTCATCATTCATACAAAAAATGGCGGTAGGCGCACTGGCTAAAGAAAGCAGTTTTTTTGCACCCTCCGCACCAGACGGCATAGTGAATTCTCCGTTTACAACCAGGTCAGAATTCAATTCGAGACCGTGCCGTTGCATCTCCTCCTCAAAACCGGCCAGGCGATCACGCACAATCGGACTATTAAGTGGGCCTGTCACTATGCCGATCCGGCGGTGACCCAGCTCGATCAAATGGCGAGCCATGGCTTGCGCCGCGCCGGAATTATCCAGTTCAACAACCGGATAGCGGTCGTCTTCAGCAATGCGCTCACACGCATTTACCATTGGAATCGAAGCTGCCAAAGCTGCATCTTTCTCTGCAAATGGATAGCGGCTATCCAGTTGAATAAGCCCATCTGCCTGATTCGTCAGCGCCATTCCCGCATAGAACTGCTCATGAGCTGGTTCGCCCTTGGTATCTCCCAGCAATACGGAGTAGCCCTGGTCTTGAGCTGCCTTTTCTATCCCTCGGATAACTTTGGAAAAAAATGGATTGGCGATATTTGGGACCAGAACCATCACCGCAAATGATTTACCGGAACTAAAGTTTCTCGCCAACATGTTGGGCCGATAGCCGGCCTCTTCCACCGCTTTCAGCACCCGCTCCCTGGTCCGCGGAGAAACCATTTGCGGGTCTTTCAGGGCTCTGGACACGGTCGCGACGGAAACACCGGAGCGACGTGCAACTTCGCGAATGTTTGACATACTTTTCCGTTACTTTGTTGTTAGTAGTCGACTATTTTCGCACAAATGGAAAACGCCTACTGGTTGCCTACTACAGTGACACCTTGCACTTTGCTCGCTGCCTGCCTGCGATCCCAAAACCAGATAAACGCAAAAATCGGCAGCAAGATAAGGGGAACCACGGCCAGTGACTGGAATGATTCGATAGAGGCAGTCGCCAACACAGTGTCCAGCTCATCGCCCGTTAACTTTTCAAAGGCTTCCAAACCACCGGCAGCCTCAATCTTGGCGTTGTCGAAAATTTCTCCAAGTTTCGGCAGTACGAACTGAATAGACATTCCCCCAGCAAACCCCAGCAGCCCCAAAAACAGTGCGCCGCCGCGTACAAAACGCTCGGATACCGTAGCGAGCATGGTGGGCCACATATAGCAAACACCGATAGCCCAAACAGTCGCCGCCAGGAATGCAGTAACTGGAGTTCTTGCCATTCCCAGGCTATAAAGCCCTATTGCAGCAAGTAGACTGCTTAACCAAAGTAGTCCTGCAGGCGACAGTAACTTCGCAAGATGGCCGGCGAAATGGCGCATTACAAACATCACCATGCTCACATATACCAATAATAAGATCCCTTTCATTCCCACTACTCTTGAGAGTGTCAGGTCTACCCATTGCATGGGAGCGAGTTCCGATGCAGCTGTCAGCCACATGCAAACCCAAAGAAGAATAAACATTGGCTGCTTAAAGACTTCTCTAAACATCTCTCCGTAACTGATCCCAGTGGAAACCCGCTCAGTAACTGGGAACTTAGTCGTGATTACTAGTCGTGCCAGTACTATGGCAGGTATGAGTAATACAACTAAGTTGAGTTGCCAAGGCAGCGCGTATTTAGATATTGCCAGGCCAAGCAACCCCCCAACGACCATTCCCGCTGGCCACCAAGCATGCAATATATTTAAGCGGTGTGTTTTATTCTCTGGGTCGACAGCAGCAACCATTGGATTGCTGGCGGCTTCGACGGCCCCCCAACCTAACCCAGTAAGAAGCAACCCAATTAATACCAAATTCTCTACACCAGCACTTGGGGGTATCATTGAAGCAAAAATTATTAATAGGCTACCTAATACATAGCCAATTGAAGACAGTAGTAACATTCTCTTAATGCCAACTAAGTCTACTAGGGCACTGCCAAATAGAAGTGTGAATGCGAATCCAGCAAAAGTAATACCAATAGCTTCACCAAGCATAGCTGTGGAGTTCGCTAAATCGATATGATTGTAAATATCTTCTTGTAAGTTAGTGGCTATAACTGCCCTAACAGCTAAACCAAGACCAATCATAAAAATTGAGAGATTTCCCACCAGGAAAATTTTCTTATCCAGTGGTTCAATTTGGGTACTCATCAATCCAATCTCCGCATAATTTATTATTATTCATTACTCACTGACATCGGCTTCCAATTATTCATACTCGGAAGCTAAGCTACTCGAGCCCTAAAATCCTACGATTTCGAGCGCGATCTGTTTCAGCACCGGCAAAATCATCAAAAGCTTTGTCAGCCACGGTTATCAGGTGCTCCCGAATAAATGGCGCACCCTCGCTGGCCCCCTGCTGTTGATCCTTAATGCAACACTCCCATTCCAATACCGCCCAGCGATCGTAACCGCACTGGGTCAGTCGGCTAAAAATCCCACGAAAATCTACCTGGCCATCCCCCAGGGAGCGAAAGCGACCGGGGCGGTCAATCCAGGGGGCGTAACCGCCGTATACTCCAGCCCTTCCACTCGGGTGAAACTCCGCATCTTTCACATGGAAAGCCTTGATTCGCTCGTGATAGATATCGATAAAGGCCAGGTAATCCATTTGCTGTAAGAGCAAATGGCTCGGGTCATACAAGATGTTGGCTCTGGGGTGATCTTCCACCTCGTAAAGAAACCGCTCGAAGGTCAAGCCATCATGCAGGTCTTCACCAGGGTGCAGCTCATAGCAGACATCGACCCCCGCGCTGTCAAACGCATCCAATATTGGACGCCACAAACGGGCCAGCTCGCGAAAACCTTCTTCAACCAACATCGCTGGGCGCTGGGGCCAAGGATAAAAAGTGTGCCAGAGTAAAGCGCCGGAGAAAGTTGCATGGGATTTGAGCTTCAGGTTGGCACTGGCCCGGGCTGCAAGAACTAATTGATTGCTCGCCCACTCTGCACGGGCTTGCAAGTTTCCGCGTACTGCCTCTGGAGAAAAAATATCCAGCATTTCCTTATAGGCTGGGTGAGCTGCGACCAACTGCCCCTGCAAATGCGTAGACAATTCAGAAATCTGTACCCCAGCCTCCTCACAGATCCCCAGCACATCATCACAGTAAGCTTGGCTTTTACTGGCCAGCTCAAGATCGAAAATCCGCTTGTCCCAAGTGGGAACCTGGATGCCTTTGTACCCCAGGTCTGATGCCCAACGAGCCATAGATTCAAGCGATGCTGGCTGTTCGCTCGATGGGAGAAACTGGGCGAGAAAAATTCCGGGCCCCTGAATTCTGGGTGCCTTCATTTATTGTTATCCTTTTTACTGCTGTACTTATTAATTCTGCAACCAACCCTTTCCAAGCGATTGGTTTGCACCTTTTGAGAAAACTCTTCAAAAGGTAACTGGCCGCAGGCCGACACCGGCACCTCCCTGTGCCGTACTAGCTGTCGGACGCCCACCCTGCCAGAGATACCTAAATTCTGTGAGGTTGGACCTAGCCACTCACTTCCAATAAGGCGCCAGGGAAACCCATGAGGATTTTGCGCGACTACTCTCCAGCACACCGCGCACAAATGCCATCGCGCGAACACCTGCATCAATGTTGCCAACGGCAGGACTATTCTTTGAAACTAACCCCTTCCGGCGGCCTCGGACTTGACCAGCAAAATCGCGATAGATATTGGCGAAGGCCTCTATATAGCCCTCCGGGTGTCCTTGAGGTGTCCGGCAGAAAGACCTGACGTCTCCATCCAGATACTCACAATCCGCACCGGCTTTCAAAATCGCCACAGGCTGCCCCCTGCGCTTTACTTGCAATTGGTTTGGGGCTTCCTGCTCCCAAAACAGCGAACCGTCTTCACAGTAAACGCTGATATTCAGGTTGTTCCCCTCTCCTCCACAGACTTGACTGGCTGTAAGTGTTCCTCGGGCGCCCTGATCTAATTTAAATAGCGCTGCACCGTCATCATCCAACGCTCTTTCATCAACTACCGCTTGCACGTCTGCGCAGACTTCAGAGATATGCTGGCCAGTAAAAAACTCCACCAGATGATGAGCATGGGTGCCTATATCCGCAAAGCAGCCACTTTCTCCCGAACGTGCAGGATCTGTTCGCCAACTCGCCTGCTTACTTCCCGTGGAATCACCGGCTAGTGCCAGCCACCCCTGCGGATAGGCAACGGTAACTCGTCGAATAGACCCCAACTCTCTCCTGCCCAGGATTGCTCTCGCTTGCATAACCAGAGGGTAAGCAGCATAAGTGTGGGTCAAACCATAAAGGTGCCCGCTTTGCTCCACTTCCTTTTTAAGCTCAAGTGTTTCTTCCAAAGTGGAGGCGGCTGGCTTGTCGGAGAGGACATGGAATCCCGCCCGCAACGCAGCAATAGAAACGGGTAAATGGAGATGGTTGGGAGTTACTACAGATACAAATTCAACTCGATCATCAGCGCTGCGACGGGATTCCTCTTGGAACATCTGTTGATAGCTTTGGTAAATCCTGTCCGGGTGTAGCCCCAGCTTTTCACCAGCTTTACGACTGCGTTCGGAATCGCTACTAAAGCAGCCGGCGACTAGCTCTATCTCACCGTCGAGAGCTGCAGCCATTCGATGGATTGCACCAATAAAAGCACCCTCTCCACCACCAACCATGCCCATTCTTATTTTTTTAACCAAACCCCATCCCCTCGGGCCACTCAAAGAACCAGCTGAATGAACAGCCTACTTATTTTTTTCCGTGTTTTGTAAGCGGACGCGCTGTTTCCAGACTGCGGTTTTCGTAGCACTCCACTGCCTGAAACAGAATGTAACCGGTTACATTTCAATTTAAGATACAGAAAAAAAATGTCTTTGCAAGCGAAATACGTAGTTAATATCGCCTTATTGGACTCATAGACTGATGTCTCGACGCTGAAATACTAAGCAAATCACCTGATTGGCAAGCCCATTTTCTGGACAAACTCAGCCCAAGGGTGCCACTTCAGCTCGTCGCTTTGCCATTTATTACAAATAGCTTGATGACCAACTGACCGCGACAGCAAGCTACCTATCGCTTCAGGTTGAGGATGCCGAGGCTTAGCTTTTGAGCGTACCCATTTCCCGGCCTCCTTTGCAGCCTCCACGGCGAGACCCCAGTGATTCGGCCAAACCGCCAAGAAATTGGCTATATCAAAGCTGCGGATGTGGTATGGACGCGGATAGTTTAACTGCACAAGAGCATCCCCATCCGGCCCTGGAGCGTCAGTTTTCCAACCTGCGTAAACACCCCAATGGCAGCCGGCTGCCCAATCCTCAAACCCGGTCATACAATTTGCCAATCTATCCAGGGTATCCCGGATTAACGCCCTCTCTATGGGCGGGGCCACCCTCATATCAACCACACCAGAGCGAAATCTGGGGTGCTCTGGATTTAAGGTGAGTATCCAAAGTCCCTCTCCACTTTCCAGCGGGTGATATGCCACTACCATGTCCATCAGGAAGGCTGAGATTGGAGGGGTATTAGCCCCCTTAGCCAGCAACATATGTAGGGGCCGAACAACTTGGCTATCCCGCACACCTTGAGCTGGCACTCCAAGACTTTCGAGTATTGCTGCATTGCCCGCCCCGCATGCTGAGAGAACCAACTGGGGTTTTATTTGGTGGGAACTACCACCGATATCGGCAGAGACCTCAGTCACGCCACCACTATCTTTGTCGAATTTTCGGATACTCCCTTTCACCAACTTCTCGCTAACAGGAGCACTAAAACGACGATAGGCTTCAGCGCCGTCAAACATAAGGTCATCAGCAAATCGAAAGCACTGATGCGATGGCAAGCTAGTTGTTACCAGTGGAGCTGGTATCGGCACCTCTTCCACTGGAATACCCGCCGCAATCCAGTTGGGCTCGACAGTATCTAAAAATTCTCGGGGAAGCGCGGCATAGAAATCTGTTATGTGGCCATCAACACCATCGCTCTCCAGTTGTGTGCGCCAAAACTGTGCGGCCTTTAAGTAAGCCTTTGCCGCACTTGGGTGTGCCGCATTCCAGCCTGAGGAGAAATAGCCATGAAAGTGTAACGACTCAGCATCGTCTAACCCCTGGTCTATTGCCAGCACAGAAAATTCTGTTGATAGCTCACGCAACAATGAAATCGCTTGAATTCCGCCCCCTAATACCAGGACGTCTACGTCTACCGTTTTAGCCATGGTCAGCCTCAAACAAATCCTATCTATCACCACTTAGCAAAGGCTGGCCTTCTGTCAACTTCTAGGACCTCAGCTCATTCACCTAGGTGACACTTTTTTGAAATTCAGATTAAACACAGAACTTGGTTAATCCGTTCCAGTTATATCCCCGTAAAGAGATTGTCGCTTAGCTATGAAGCTGGCGGCGTAAAAAACTGCGAACACAAGGAGCGAGGAAATGATGAGCTTATTGAGAGGTATAGGGATTGTACTGTTTGCACTCAGTACGCAGGCCGTTCTGGCAGATGATGAACTGGAAACGGTTCCCTATGTCGATGTGAATCAGTATCTCGGCAAGTGGTATGAGATTGCCCGGCTACCGCAAATTTTCCAGCCGGCTTGTACTGCGGTAACAGCGGACTACGGCCTCAATGATGATGGATCTATCAGCGTTTTCAATTTTTGTCGAATCTTACACCCAAAATATGGGTTCCCTATCAGTATTCAGGGCACTGGAGTCCCCATTGATGAGACGAACAGTAAACTCGCTATCACCTTCTTTGAGGGTAAAGCTGCCGGCGACTACTGGATACTAGAGCTAGATCCTGGCTATCAGTGGTCACTCGTTGGTGATCCAGACCGCTCCAGCCTCTACCTGTTAAGCCGCACTCCCCAGCTGGATGAAGCTATTACAGACTATCTACTAGACCTGGCAGTTACAAAGCATGGTTATAACATTGACCACATCATCATGACCCGCCAGCTTACTGAGTAAATAAGAAAGCGGGTGTCACACTTCTGGCACCCGCCACTTAACAAACCACATTAACTTTTTATTAATTCTTTATAATCAATAGGTTAGCTCATTATATTAATGTGTTTTCTTATATTTTGTGTGCTTTATGTTCGCCAGAGCATTCCCGTCAGCTAACAACCCATATCAGTTATAGTTACCACTCCATTTAATAGAGCACCCCATACTTGGCAGCTGCTTTTCCGGCCCTGCCCCAGTCTCTGCGATCAACTTCATTGCATTGACCAGCTCCCTGGTTCGGCCAGCCGGATTTCCCATTCCCGCATCATCGATGCGGCCTCGATATTGGAGCTCTCCATCCTTATTCAGCCCGAAGAAGTCCGGTGTACATACCGCCTGGTAAGCTCTCCCTACGGACTGATCTTCATCAACCAAATAGGGGAAAGTAAACCCATGGTCTCGGGCAAACTTCGCCATATAAGGAGGACTGTCAATTTGGTAATCGCGATAATCGTTTGACATAACGGCCAGAACATTAATGCCCAGCCCTTGTAGCTCTCGCACATCCTCAGCTAAACGATTTGCAATCGCCTGAACATAGGGGCAGTGATTGCAGATAAATGCAATCAACAACCCCTTGCCTCCCAGATGGTCCGACATTCGAAAGCTCTTGCCGTCAGGGTCTTTCAAGGTAAAGTCTGGGGCTTTCCATCCGAAATCACATACTGGTGTATCTAGTAACATTGCCCGATCCTCTCTTGGGTTCTAAGTTAGCTTTCGATCTCAAGTACGCTCTTGGCAAAGGGAGCGTAAATTTTTGCGACCTCTCGAGCCATCTCATCTGGATAAACAAAAAAATCACCCGTTGTTAGTGCCTTCATAATGCCATCGAATACGATGCTCGCTGGAGGGGCTCCCTCTCCCATGCCTGCGGAGTCGGCCATATCCGTCTTGATTGGACCAGCAATAACACTGATAACTTGAGTCCCCTGCTCGACCCAGGCCTCCCTCAAACCCTGAGTTACTGCATAGGCAGCCGCCTTTGAGCCGGAGTAACCAGTAAATGGGAGAAAATTTTTGATAGATGCCAGTGAGTTCATTTGGACAAAGACACCCCCACCATTAGATTTCAAAACAGGGCCAAACGCTTTGGCCAGGTTTATCAGTGGGTAAACATTGCCCTCCATTTGATACTTGAAGCTCTCCACAGCATCATCGTCCAAGGGTGTCGATAGCTTCACTACGCCCGCATTAGAGACAACCAGATTGACATCACCGGCAACCTTTACAGCGTTTTGAATGGTTTCTTCACGTGAAAGATCAAATTCAATGGGGACGACCCTTTCACCATACTTTTGAGCGAGCGGCCTCACCGAGGCTAGGTCGCGAACAGCGGTATACACTTTAACCGCGCCCACATCCAACAGCCCCTCTGTAATGGCCTTGCCAATACCTCGATTTGCCCCTGTGATTAATGCAGTGATATTGCTAGCTTGAAGAGTCATTTCGTATACCTCAGTTACTTAAGTCGAATAAATTCAAATTTCGATTCGCAACACAGTTGCGGGCTCCGCTACGAATTGTTGATGGCCACCCCATGTCTCCTCAGTGAGGGCTGGATGGCCAATCAAGCCCAGGCCAGAAATCAGGCCACTGTCTCTCCTTCGGGAGTCCACTCATTAACTGCAAAGGCACTATCTAGGGCGGTCTCGGCAATGTGATTTGTATAATTCGACATAACTTTTAAAGCGGTACCTAGAACCACTTCCAGTACGCTCTGCTGCGTGTAGCCAGCAGCAAGGAAAGCGCTAACTTGTTCCTCCGACGGCCAGCCACGGCTTTCATTCACTACCGCAGCAAATGTACGTAATGCCTCAAGCTTTTCATCTGCAATCGGTGTGTTACTACGCAATGCTTCGATAATTTCCGCTTCAACACCGGCCATTTGGGAAATGGATGTGTGTGCAGCCATACAGTAACGACACCCGTTCAGGCGGTTGTTTGTCATTAAGATGATTTGGCGCTCTGTCTCGGAAAGATTGGTTTTATCGAAAATTCCCGCCAAGGTCGTATAACCCTCAAGTAATGCGGGGGCCTCTGACATAGTTGCGAATAGATTGGGCACAAAGCCCATCGATTTCTTAGCGCCTGCAAGAAGAGGCTGAGCAGCAACAGGAGCGGATTCAATCGTGTGAGTCTTGAAAGTAGCCATCATATTTTTCCTAACTAGATAGTTTCACTTGTTTGTAGCGATCAGTCCAAACCTGGTTAAAAAATAAGGGGAGACACCCCTGTAAACTGTATGTACCGATTGCTACAAACAATGCTAATGAGTTTGTACCGATCGGTAAAGATTATTTATATAACTATTTGCTATGCATTAATGCCTACTGAGAATGAACAGAAAAAATATGAAGCCCTATCCAATGCAAAAATTGACAGGAAGGATCAATGGAGGTCAGGAGAGGGAAATCACAGTGCAGCCCTGGCAACCGAGAGGACGGCGCCAAGACCCTACGAAGAGCTTTCAACGCCAGAAGAAAGATCAGGTCAACGCAGCAAGTCTAATGCCTGTACCTTAATTCTGGAGAGGCTTTCCTTATTAAAAACTCCACGTGCCAACACTCGCAAGCCGACTAAAAGAGTCAGTAAACTATTGGCGCAGACTTCCGGGTCTACTCGATCAGATATCACACCTTTCTCTATCCCCAGGCGAACCTGCCTTGCAAAAAATGACTCAGTATCCCGCAAGCCCTTTTTTACAGCATCCCCAATATCGCTATCCAGGTTAGGCATATCAAGTGCGGTATTAACCAAAAAGCAGCCCTTCTTTTCCGGATCTGCAAGGCTTTGTTCAATTAGGGAGTCGAAAAGCTGACTGATAGCGCCGATAGGATCTTCCAACGACTCAAGCCGGGCCATTACGTCGCGCCGCTGCTCTCTCTCATACTTGAGTAAACTCAGGGTAAAAAGCTGCTTCTTACTGCCAAAGGCATTATAAAAGCTCCCTTTAGTCAGCCCAGTAGCTTTGAGCAGGTCGGCCAGAGAAGTCGCTTCAAAGCCTTTCTTCCAAAAGGCTTCCGTCGCTTTATCGACTGCGCTATCGACATCGAAACTTTTCTCCCAAGGCATAAGCACCTCACCTCAAACAAATCTACTGGCCATGTTACCACTGTTTGGACCAAGTGGTAAAAACACGATTCGCAGATACTGGCACTCGCCCGATATTCGCCTATTGCTCCGAAATCAAAACATCATTTTTGCGGTCACAGTGATTATTGGAGCAACACTTCTAGCCGAGGAGCGCTCACTCGAATTAATAAAGTGGTAACTGGTGCAACTTCATGACCTTAAAAGCCTTCAAAGTCATCAAAGTGGTTCTGACCTATTAGTCAAAGTGCTTATTTTTAACGCTTTTTTACAGTTGCAGTTACACAATAGTTATGATGACCATACATACTCAAGCCTTCAAAACGAGAAAAAATGCCTCAATTTCACACTCAATAGGAAAGCTATTTTGCTAAATACAGTGTTAAAGAAAAAGATCCATCTCTGATTAGAGGTATTTCATGCCCTTTGGAGCTTTCAGCCTTTATACTTGTCCTAAGCTATAGGTCGCCGAGCCATAAGGGCCGGACGCCTATGAAGTAGGACGTATAAAGAGACTCCCTATGCTTACCAATCGGATCGCCGCTTACTTTTCCGGCTTCTTGGTCATTGGCCTTCTTTCCACAAGTGTTCTGGCAGAGCCAGAGCGAATAGCCCCCGAAGAGGGTCAAGGTGGTACTGCACAAGAGATAGTCAGCAAACTTGAAATGCTGCACTACAACAAAATCAAAATCGGCGACGAAATGTCCGAGAACTTGTGGAACGAGTATATCGATGCACTCGACCCCACTAAAAGTTACTTCCTCGCCTCTGATATCGACGAATTCCGCGCGTGGGAAGCGGAGATGGATGACCAGCTTCGCGCTGGTGATGTCACCGCTGGGTTCAGTATCTATAACCGTTTCCGCCTGCGTATGGGCGATCGGCTAGATAACATCCTGTCCCAACTAGAGAAAGGCCTGCCCGCCTATGACTTTTCTCGGGAAGAGACCCTTGAGCTGGATCGGGAGGAAAGCCAGTGGCCCAACTCGATCAGCGCTGCAGATGAGCTTTGGCGTAAGCGCTTAAAGAGCAGCATCCTGAATCTGCGCCTTACCGGTAAAACCGATGAGGAAATCCAAGACCTTCTCGTACGCCGTTACAAAGGCCAAAAGAAGCGCCTCGAGCAGCAGAAGAGCGACGACGTTTTTGAGCTCTATATGAATTCGCTGACTCGTCTCTACGATCCGCACAGCAATTACCTGTCACCGCGCTCATTGGAAAACTTCAATATGAGCATGTCCCTCTCCTTGGAGGGTATCGGTGCTGTGCTGCAGGCAGACGAGGAATACACCAAAGTTGCTCGCCTGGTACACGGTGGTCCAGCCGATCGCACTGGCAAGATCAAGCCCAACGATAAAATCGTGGGTGTTGGCCAGGATAAAGAAGGCGAAATGGTCGATGTAGTGGGCTGGCGCCTGGATGATGTTGTCGACTTGATTCGCGGCAAGGCCGGTACCTATGTTCGCCTGGAGACCATCCCCACTGGTGGTGACGGCACTCACAAGACTATCTTAATCAAGCGCAGCAAAGTGAAGCTTGAAGATCAGGCGGCCAAGAAGGCAGTGTTTGAATTCTCTGACGGCAGCAAGAATTACAAGATCGGTGTGATTAACCTGCCGACCTTCTATATCGACTTCGATGCCTATCGCCGCCGCGACCCCAACTATAAGAGCACCACGCGAGACGTTGCCCGTCTGCTGAGTGAGCTTAAAGAGGAAAAGGTTGACGGTATTATTCTGGATCTTCGCAACAATGGCGGTGGTTCACTGCAAGAAGCCACCATGCTCACAGACTTGTTTATTGATCAGGGCCCTGTTGTGCAGATCCGTCATGCCAACGAGCAGATTTCCCGCCACAATCGCTCGCGCTCCCGCGCCATGTACCGCGGGCCGCTGATGGTATTGATTAATCGCTTATCCGCCTCTGCATCCGAGATTTTTGCCGGTGCAATCCAGGATTACAACCGCGGCCTGGTAGTGGGCAACCAATCCTTTGGTAAGGGTACTGTGCAAACTATGGCTCCCCTGAAGGAGGGCCAGTTGAAAATTACCCAGTCCAAGTTCTACCGGGTTTCCGGAGACAGCACACAGCACGCGGGTGTGAAGCCGGACATCGATATGCCACAGTTGATTGATGCCGAAAATGTCGGTGAAAGTGCTTACGATACTGCCCTGCCCTGGGACCGTATCCACGCTGTGCCTCATGCGAAGTATTTCAACTTGAAGATGCTGATCCCGAACTTGATCACCAAGCACAACAAGCGCACGGAAACAGATCCAGATTTTGTTTTCCTGCGCGATCAGTTCAAGTTCGACGCCGAGCGGGCTGACAAGAAGTATGTCTCTCTCAACGAATCAACTAGAGAGAGTGAGCGCAAGTCCGTTAATCAGCGATTGCTGGATATGGAAAACCGTCGCCGCAAAGCTAAAGGCCTTGAACCCTACGAGAACTTTGAGGCATACGAAGAAAGCGAATCTGAAGAGGTGGCTAACATTGGTGGTCCTGTAGAGATCAAGTTGGAAAAAGATCCAATTTTGAATGAAGCGGGCTATATAATGGCGGACTTTATCGGCCTCGCCGATAAGGCCAGCAAGGCCCCGCCCCAAGTTGCCAACTTCTAAATACTGATAGGCACTGGGCGCGGCGTGCGCCCGGTCCGCGAACTAACTCTTAGGTCGGGCTAGCCCGACCTTTTTTATTTTGGGGGAAGAGATGAAGGTTGTTTCCTTTAACGTCAATAGTATTCGCACTCGCCTGCACCAGATGCAGGCCCTGGTAGACAACCATCAGCCCGATATCATCGGCCTACAGGAAACCAAAGTCACCGACGAAGATTTTCCAGTAGATGCGATAAAAGACCTGGGCTATGAGCTAATTTATTTTGGCCAAAAAACACACTACGGCGTTGCCCTGCTCTCACGTCTACCTTTTATTGATCGCGAATACGGTTTCCCAACTGATGCCAGCGACGCCCAGCGCCGTATGGTTGCCGGCAAGTTTGATATCGGTGGTCCTGAGCCCCTCACGGTTATCAATGGCTATTTCCCGCAAGGTGAAAATCGCGAGCACCCGGTTAAATTCCCAGCAAAGCAAAAGTACTACGCCGACCTGGACACCTACCTGCAAACCACGTGTAAGCCGGAAGCGCCTGTATTGGTTATCGGCGATATGAATATTTCACCCAGCGACCAGGATATTGGTATTGGTGAACCCAATCGCAAGCGCTGGCTGCGCGATGGAAAATGCAGCTTCCTTCCAGAAGAGCGCGAGTGGCTTCAAAAAATTGAAGGCTGGGGGCTCACCGACACTTTCCGCGCACAAAACCCAGAAACAGACGATATATTCAGCTGGTTCGACTACCGCAGCCGTGGGTTCGATCGCGAGCCCAGACGCGGCCTGCGAATCGACTTGATCCTCGCCACCAACCCTCTTCTGGAAAAATGTGTCGGAACTGGCGTGGACTACGATATTCGGGCTATGGAACGCCCATCAGACCACGCCCCTGTATGGGCCGAGTTTAAGCTCTAAGCACAGGTTATAGCCCGCTGGTTCAGTGGGCTATTTTTAAGGCTATGAATATATGGTTTTCCATATATAATTGTTGAAAAGCCAAATGGAGCCCTCCAATGAAAAGGCGTGTTCTGTTTGTTTGCGCCGGGGACTCTGCCCGCTCACTGATGGCTGAGGCACTGTTGCGGCATTTTGGAGGCAATTCATACGAAGCCGTTGGCGCCGGAACCAATGTCCATACAGTGGACCCACGCGCTCTGCAAGCGCTGGAGCGACTGGGGGTTTCAACAGAGGGACTCATTCCCAAAGTTGTAGAAGATGTAGCTAACCAACCTTTTGACCTGGTCATCACACTTTGCGACAAAAGCCGGGAAGAATACGTACCCTCCCCAAAAGTTGACAAGATGATTGCCTGGAATTTTAAGGAACCGACAAAGCGACACTGCTTCTGCCCTTTTTACACCACAGCACGTGAATTGAGCACTCGCATCAAACTACTGGTCTTGGCCCAAGCCGAGGCGGATTTACGAAAAAGAGCGGCATGAACCCAGTACAGTTTTACAAATGCCTGGCCGATGATACGCGGCTACGCACATTGCTCCTTATTGCTCACGAGGAAGAGCTTTGCGTATGCGAGCTAACGGCAGCCCTCGAGTTGAGCCAGCCGAAAATTTCCCGGCACCTCGCCTTGCTGAGAAGTTCAGACCTGCTCCAAGACCGCCGCCAGGGGCAGTGGGTGTTTTACCGAATCAACCCGGACTTAAATGCCTGGGCAAAGTCTGTACTGTTCGACACCTTACAGGCGAACCAGTACTTTATTACCGAAGACCTCAACAACCTGATTCAAATGGGAGACCGGCCAGAGCGCACAAGTCTGTGCTGCTGATAACGCCTGCCGACCTAAGATTTAAACTATCCAGATATATATGATTTTTCATATGTGCCTGGCATAAACGGAGCAAAATTAACAATGACCATCAAAATTGGGATCAATGGATTTGGCCGAATTGGCCGGCTGGTACTGCGCGCCGCCTGGGATTGGCCTGAAGTTGAGTTTGTCCAGATTAACGATCCTGCCGGTGATGCAACCACACTCGCCCACCTGCTCAACTTTGACTCTGTACACGGACGCTGGCACAGAGAGGCGAAAGCCGTTGATGACACAATTCAGGTTGATGGCAAAACAATAACCTGTAGCCGCAATACCGCTATTGCAGATACCAATTGGAAAAACTGTGACCTGGTGGTAGAGGCCTCCGGTAAAATGAAAACTGCCGAACTTCTTCAACCCTACCTGGATCAAGGGGTAAAGAAGGTGTTGGTCTCTGCACCAGTTAAAGAGGCTGGAGTTCCGAACATTGTCCTTGGAGTGAATCAACATATTTACCAGCCGGACAAACACCAGATTATTACCGCCGCTTCCTGTACGACTAACTGCCTTGCTCCAGTAGTAAAAGTTATTCACGAAAACCTGGGTATTCGTCACGGTTCAATCACCACTATTCACGATATCACCAATACCCAGACTATCCTCGACGCACCCCATGGAGATCTGCGCAGAGCCCGCGCTTGTGGTGCCAGCCTGATTCCCACAACAACAGGTTCAGCTACAGCTATTGCCACCATCTTTCCAGAGTTGTCCGGCCGCCTAAACGGCCACGCAGTTCGTGTTCCCCTCGCCAACGCATCCATTACCGATTGTGTTTTCGAAGTGGAAACCCCCACTACCCCAGAGGCAGTAAACCAGTTATTTAAGGACGCTGCAGAGGGTGAACTAAAAGATATCCTCGGCTATGAGGAAAGGCCCCTCGTCTCCGTGGATTACAAAACCGACCCCAGATCGAGCATTATCGATGCTCTATCGACCATGGTCGTTAACGGCACCCAGGTAAAAGTTTACGCCTGGTATGACAATGAATGGGGTTACGCCAACCGCACGGCGGAATTGGCTAGAATGATTGGCACCATGGGCTAAGCAGCCAAAGTACAACGGGGCCGGAAGGAAAGAACACGCTGCACCTGAGGGGTACGCCTCTCCATGAGCTCACATTTTTTCCTCCTGCTTTTGGTAAGTAGCAGTACACAGAACAAGATCATGCAGTTTCTTCACAATTTATCGTCGCCAGTGCGCCAATACTTGCTGGTAACAGGCAATTACTGGGCATTTACTTTGACTGACGGCGCTCTGCGCATGCTGGTGCTGCTGCACTTTCACGAACTCGGCTACAGCCCTTTGCAAATAGCCTTGCTTTTCCTTTTCTACGAATTCTTTGGCGTAGTCACTAATCTTGTCGGCGGCTGGCTCGGTGCCCGGATTGGACTCAACCGGACCATGAATTTGGGGCTGGCCTTACAGATTGTTGCTCTTTCCATGCTGCTGGTACCCAGTCAGTATCTCTCGGTCCCCTTGGTTATGGCCGCCCAAGCCCTTTCCGGTATCGCCAAAGACTTGAATAAAATGAGTGCGAAGAGCTCAATCAAGTTACTGGTGCCCGATCAGGCCAGTGGCACCTTGTATCGATGGATCGCCCTTCTTACCGGTTCGAAAAACGCGCTAAAAGGCTTGGGCTTCTTTCTCGGCGGTGCCCTACTCGCCTCACTTGGCTTTCAAGGCGCGATTGCATCGATGGCCCTAGCTCTTGGAATAGTTTGGATATTGAGTCTCAAGTTTCTTAAGCGGGACTTAGGGAAAGCCAAAGCAAAAAGCCGATTCAGAGATATCTTTTCCAAGAGTCCCGCAGTCAACATATTGTCAGCCGCGCGCTTACTCTTGTTTGCTTCCCGGGATGTTTGGTTTGTTATTGCCCTACCGATTTTCCTGGCCAGCCAGTTCGGTTGGAGCCACTGGCAGGTAGGTGCCTTCCTGGCATCCTGGGTGATCGGTTACGGCATAGTGCAAACCCTGGCCCCAAAGGTCACGACGGCACGTTCAGCCCAGGCTCCGGATGGGCGAACCGCGCTCTTCTGGGCAATAGCGCTCACTGCAGTGCCCGCATTAATCGCAATCGCATTACACAAAGGGGTGGATCCACAGCCCGCCGTAATGGGTGGACTTTTGATGTTTGCTGTACTCTTCGCCGTAAATTCATCTTTACACAGCTACTTGATAGTTGCTTATGCTCGGGAAGATGGCGTCTCTATGGATGTGGGCTTCTACTATATGGCAAATGCAGCTGGGCGATTGCTAGGGACACTGCTCTCAGGGTGGGTATTCCAAACTCAGGGGTTGGTGGCTTGCCTACTTATTTCCAGCGCTTTTCTTCTGCTAACCGCACTGGTTTCACTGGGTTTGCCCAGACACAAAACCGGGGCTCAGGAGGTTGGCAGCTTAAGTAGGAGCTGATCCGATAGCAGCATGAGTGCTACTTGCCAGCGAAGGCTGGCAAGTAGGCTGAGGGACCATTTCGAATTGCGCGATTCGATATAGTTTGGACTCAGGTATGCACCCCATTTGAAATAGAATCAAAGCAAGGACCAAATACCTCATATAACACCCACCTCAAGTCCAAGTGCACAGCTCCACAGGAGCTGCAAAAACTCGAGGTTAAAATGTCTGGATTTGGCGCTCAATGCCTATTTGCCACTACTTTCTGCCAAAACCATCGCAGGAACTATGACTTCTTAGTCGCGGTCATTCTTAGCAAAGTCCGATCCTTTTTGATGTAGTGGTGATATAGAGCGGCCATTACATGCCCCAAGATTAAGATCCAGACCACCCACTCTCCCAGGATCTCTTTATGGATAAAATCGACTGGCTTCTCAAACTGTTCGAATGTCATCCCCATCCGATCCTGAACTATCGCCACAAAGGCTTGGGTGCTCTCAAACTTAGGAATTTCAAACAGGAAAAAGTAATCCGTATCCACGCCTGTTCCGATATACCCTGTTAGCGGAGCGACGATCATAATCAAGTAGAGAAGAACATGACCGGTATGAGCGGCAAAATGTTCCAGGGAGCTACCTGGTTCTAATGGCGGTGGCGGATTAGTGAGACGCCATACGATTCTTAGGATGACGATCACCCCAATGGTGACACCAATAGATAGATGTAACTGCAAGGCAGTCCAATTCGCCGGTGTTTCCTCTTGGGTAAACCACTGGCGGTAGTAGACTGAAATATAGGAACCCAAAAACAATAAGGCCGTTAACCAATGTAGCCACTTGGCTACTGAACCGTAACTGTCAGGTTGATTTCTCAGGTTCATTCCTATTTCTTTCCCACTTCCGAAAACTATATTCTATCGGCAATTCGCCTACTATTTCTCCGAGTAGAATCTACGTAAACCCAAAATAAAGAGTACAACACCAAACGCTTGGACAAAATGATAGATAATATTGTGATTAAGGTCCCAAATGATACTGACTGATAAACTTCCATCTAACTGGACAGCCATTGCAACAATACTAACTATCGAGCCAAGTGCCATAAACCAACTGCCACGCGGTGAGCTTTGTCTCCTTAAGGCTAATATAGAATACCCTATAAAAGCCACTGCACTGATTAAAAACTGATAAACAGCAAAGGCAAAAATTTTATCTTTAAGTGAAAACGAGAAAACAAAAACTATCAGAAAAATAAATAATACTGGAAAAATAGCCCGTTTGGAAAAACCTTCATTCACCAAATCTACGCTAACCGCAAGAACAAAAGAAGAAATTAGTAAACCAAGTAAAACAAGCACTCCATACCATAAACAAACTCGAAAATATGGAGGGATTTCAAACCCGTGATAGATAGCTGCCACTAATGAGGCTATGAACATGATAGTGAAAAAAATAAGCCAAATACTTCTTTTCCACTGCTTCCTCCTTACAAACACCAACAAATAAAGGGCGCCAATAAATGCGACCAGAGCCAGCCCGACATTAGTAATTGCAGTTAATAGGTCTATTTCGCCATGTACTAGAGTCATTCTATTTCGAATATAGTCGACACACTTTCATATACATTCTCTATCCAACCCAGATCGTAACCCTTTATAGCGATATATCAGACTTTATGAAGATCAATTGAACATAGGTGTGTCATCTACGAAAACTCAATAATATCAATTTCTCTAGTGCAACCTCAATAATAAGGTAGATGCAAAGTTTAAAAAGCACAGAGACAGACAAGAGCCAGCGCGCCATTATATCTCAAGGCGGCACTGACACTTATTGATCGTTTCAACTCTTATTAACTGGCTATAACTGATACAATCACCTTGCCTTTAGCGCGTCCCAAAGCGAGATATGAGAAAGCTTCTTTGCCTTGCTCTAAAGAATAGATCTTGTCTATCACCGGGGATAGTATCTTCTGTTGGTACAAATTTCCTAGCTCACTCAGATGCTCTCCACTAGCTTCCATAATAACCATTCTATAGAGCGCGGACTTTTCCTTCGCGGCCTTCATCAGCTTTCGCGACTTAAGCGCCAATAGCTTGCGGAGCAACCAACCTAGCCCAAGCTCTTCAGCTGTCTGCGGATCTAAAGCCCCTTTAACTGAGACAACACGCCCACCGATTTTCAGGACCTGAAATGCATCCAAAGCATACTGACCACCCAAAGTATCGAATACGACATCCATATCAGATAGTAATCGCCGGTAGTCATCTTTTTTATAATCAATAACAAGGTCGGCACCGAGTGCTTTCACCCACTCCACATTCGCGCTACTTGTTGTAGTCACCACATAGGCGCCTACAGACTTCGCCAATTGGATCGCCATAGAGCCAACACCACCTGAGCCTGCATGTATCAGCACTTTCTCTCCGGACTTCAAGCCCGCAACTTTGATCAAAGACTGATAGGAGGTCAGCCCAACAAGCGGAATACCCGCCGCTTCACTGTGTGACAAGTTTTCGGGCTTTGCAGCCAGGTGGGAAACACTAACGGTGAGATATTCTGCAATAGTGCCCACATGATCCTCCCCCACCCTGGAAAACACCAGGTCCCCTACACTGTATCCAGCAACATTATCCCCCACTGCTACAACTTCACCACTGACATCCCGGCCAATACCAACCGGAAATACTTCCTTTCGTACCGATTTAAGCTCCCCCCGCAACATCATATTATCAACTGGATTTACGCTAGCCGCATGCACCCGAAGCAAAACTTCACCAGCCTTGGGGGTGGGAACCTCAGCTGACTGAAACTCCAGGCTGCTATCAATATCCCCATAGCGAGTCATTTTCAAAGCTATCATTGGTCATCCTAACAATCGGTTCAACACAAACATTGAAAGCGATAGTGCCCATACTGCCATCATAAAAACAGGTGGTAATAGGTATAAGTCTTTTGTCATTTTGGCAATAATGGGGAATATTTTGAGACGATGACAGACAGTTAGAAGTTGATTATGGACAAAATCAGAGCATTGCGTTACTTCAAGCGGGTGGTAGAACTGAATAGCTTTACTGCAGTTGCTGAAGAATTTGAGGTTCCCGCCTCATCAATCTCCCGCCGCGTAAAAGATCTGGAGCAGTCCTTAGGAGTGGAGTTACTGCAACGCAGTACCCGCCAAGTCAAGGTTACTGAGCTCGGCAAGCTCTACTATTCGATGATAAGTAAAGCAATTCGCCAGCTTGAACAGGCTGATGAACTGGTTAGCCATACATTTGAAGCGCCCAAAGGTCTGATACGTATCAGCTGTCTTCCAACTTATGGAGAGCAGCATTTAACCCCCCTTCTTGAGAAGTTTGCCCAACGTTACCCCAACATCGTATTCGACTTAACCTATAACGATGACTTGTCCCAGTTAGGAAAAGATCCCATTGATATTGCGATTCGCGGAGGGTTTGCCCCGGATGAGCATGTTATTGCCAAACGCCTATCGGATAATGAGTTCACCCTTGTAGCTACACCGCAGTTTATCGACAAGTTGGAGCATAGCCTCCCCTTAAACAAGTCGGCGATTGAGTCAATTGCTACCTTGCAATACCGGGGGCCACGTGGCGTCATTGAGTGGTACATACTCAATGACGAGCACTGGGAGCCCCTGAAGTTGACCCCAAAAGTTATCAGCAATAACGGTAAAGCATTAACAGCAGCCGCCCTCAATCACCGCGGTATGTTCTGCGTACCTTCCTGGAGTATTTGTAACTATCTAGATACAGGGGAGCTTGTACAGGTACCTTGCGAGGGTAAAGTCTCAGTCAGCCCCGGTGGCGATCTGGGAGTATTTCTTCTTTATGAGCGCACTAAATACCAAACCCCCAAAATAAAGCTTTGCGTAGATTTTATCTATGAAAATTTGAATGGGCGATAGAAGAAAGCTAAAACCCCTTGCTTTACTATTTAAATCATATCGATCACTGATACTGATTTGATTAAGATCGCCATTAGAGAATCACTTTTCTCTCGTTACTATTCGAAGAGATTTATATTCGATTACAAACTTATATCCCGAGTCACCAACACACTGGACATATAACAACCTCACAGAAAAATAAAAATTGATCTATTTCAAGCTACCCGTAGATTTTCTTGGAAGCATAATGGGGGATATGCTAGGTTGAAAGATAGAAATTATGCCAAAAGTATATTTATCTATGAGTAACTAAAAGGGAGAGTGTTGTGGTCAACTCCAAGCGGACACTTCTTTAAGCACATTTCTCAAATTCGATAGGGGCTAGGTCTCCCAGTGTTGTATGTATTCTTCGTGAGTTGTAATAAGCAATATAGGCTCTTACATCTGCTACCGCATCCTCCCTTGTCGGATAAAGGTTTCCCGTTACCCACTCCCGCTTCAGGCTGCTGAAGAAACGTTCAGTCGGTGCGTTGTCCCAACAATTTCCCTTACGGCTCATTGAACACACCATCCCATGCTGACTCAATAACGTTTGGTAGGTATGGCTGGCATACTGACTGCCACGATCAGAGTGATGCAGGAGACCTTTTGGGGGCGTACGCAAATTGACAGCCATCATCAACGCACGAGTTACCAGGGCCGTTTCCATCTTCCGATCTAGATGCCAACCAATAATCCGGCGCGAATAGAGATCAATCACTACCGCCAAGTACAACCAGCCCTGCGAAGTCCAAATATATGTAATATCAGTCGTCCAAACTTGATTTTTAGCACTCGGTGAGAACTCCCTATTCAGAAGGTTCTCTGCGACCGGCAGGTGATGTTTACTGTCTGTCGTCAGTGTAAATCGCTTCTTGCGCTTTACTGCCAAGCCTAGCTTTTTCATGAGCTTGCGGACTCGATAGCGCCCAACTTCAAAGCCTTCTTTACGTAACAGCTTCATTAACCGACGACTTCCCAGGCTCTGTCTAGATTCTGCAAATAGGGCCTTCAAACGATGGCATAGTTGCCATGTTTGAGCATCTATTGAGCTATTACCACGGCAACACCAATCGTAATAACCAGACTTACTTACCTGCATTACCCGGCAGAGCACCCTAACAGGAAAGCTGCCTTGCTGTTTTTCAATAAAGCTGTACTTTATTTCATTTCTTTCGCAAAGAAGGCGCTGGCCTTTTTTAGGATTTCTTTCTCCATCCGCAACTGCTTATTTTCACATCGTAATCGCTCTAATTCTGCACGCTCACCTACATCCAACCTCACACCGTCTTCTTCCTGCTTCAGTTCCTTTATCCAGCGTCGCAGGTTATTGGCTGTTGTTCCTACAGCCTCTGCTGCTTTAGAAATTGAATACCCTTGCTCAGAGACTAGCGCTACGGCGTCTTTCTTAAATTCCGGCTTGAAATGCCGACGTGTACCTTTTGTTGTCATACTTCACCTCGCTTGGTAGTTTTACCATCTTAGCGAAGTGTCCGGAAGGATTAGACCACTACAGAGCTAGTACCAATAAACCAAGGCAAACCATTTATATCAAAACAGCCGGCGACATAAGGATTGAGCCATGCCAAGTTATGATGACTTTATCAGCTTATTAGAAAAAGATGTTGAATTAGCCTTTAAAACCTATGAGCTCGACTTTAATACAGAGGCCTTCGACAGTAAATCAGGAGCCTACGAAATTGAGTTTGATTTTGAGTTTGTAAAACCCAACAAAATCATGATGGTAAAAAGCGGAAATTCTGGCAAGAAAGCAACATATCTCACCTGGGCTCGACAAAAAGCTGTGCCTGTAACTCTGAATAGTAAAAGTCCCCCTTACTTCTTTACCTCTCACCTCAGTAATTGTCGAATGACCTTCAAGTTCCATGACGACCAGAGTAAAAGTGTAACGGTTATCCATGTTGCAGGTGATGTTTCCCAAGGGGGGACGGGAGCAAGCAAAGAGATGAGCTGGAGATGATGGTAAAAACTCCCGATGTAACCGGGGAGAGGCGACTTTCAATAGGTGGCCCCAAAGGAGGTAGAAAAGGAGCAAACTTCAAGAAAAAGCAAGCAAAACTTGGTACCGCATACTACGATACCTGTGCACGGGTATTCGGGGTTCGAGATGATAGTGGTCAGTGGACCTTTTATACACAAAATATTGGTCGAAAGGACGAGCTTTTAGGTTTTTTTGAAGTTCAGCAATTTAATTAATAATTTCGCCTACCCGAAAAATACTACTGGAAGGTAGGCGCCCTCCAATCTCTAACCTTCATTATCTTCACTAACCCTTATAAAGCCGAAGACCAACAGAGCGGGAAGCCCGTTTTTACCTCGGGTGTCTACTTAGCAATAACATCTAAAGCCGTTATCCGTGAATCCGGGTACTCCTAGCCATCTATATCACTTGAAAGACAGCAGATAACCGTAAAAATAATGCTTAGCATCCACTCTCGCATACCTACAGGCCCAGACATGAAAAAATGGCGGCAGATATCCAAAGCAGCAAATCAGGTATTTCAACGTCATGATGATGGTCAACCCAAAAAGGCTACCTTGAAGCCTGTATGCGACTAGAAACCCTTCTACCCCAGTGGTTCAACGCCGAAGAAGCTGTAGTTGCCTTGGCTATTAACTATCTATATACGATATATCCAACTACTCCAACGGAAGTACTACATTAACCAAGTTGCCAATCCTGCCTTCAAAGCTAAGAACATACTTGTATGCAGCTATATCTCAGCTATTAATAAAAGTGCATTCAGAAGCTGGTGGAGATGTAACTTTCACTACACCAAGCCACACTCGTGGGTGCTGTTGAAACAACAACACCGCCCTACTCCCCCAGTATAAGACTTGGTAATACTATCCAATCACGCGCTTTAAATAGCTTGATTTGAAAGAGGTATACAAATCCATGTGGTGGGTATTACCAGCCATCGTCAACTACAAATAAAGGACGCTTGATAGCTGGCATATATTGGATTTACTCAAAGTTATGGTTCAAAGCATCCTCAAATGATACAGACTTAATCACGCTTCTAGCCGTAAAACGATTCATCCTTGCGGTATACGTTGACTTACATCTCTGTGAAGTCCCCAGGTCCCTAGCCTTAATCTCATTGGCTATAGCCCAGTGCCATTGAGAATGATATTTAAAAGTTTTATCGGCCAGCTTTGTGCAAAGCTCCCAATCACCAAATCGCTTAACTCTAGTGTCCGGCTCCCCAAGAAAAACTGTACAACCAGTGGACAGAATCGAGCCCGATATGACCAAAACCTTTAGAATTCTCATACTCAACAAACCCAAATGATACTTCAAGGATGAGCTTTTCGATATCCTGAACCAGATCACAGGATCGTACTACATCGCCAGCCCTTATCCATCTCAATTACTACCAGATGCTCGTAGCTACCTATAAGCATTCTAGGAATTCATGAAAATATTAACATATTGTTGATATTTGTTCATTTGATTATACCTAATATGCCTGAGGTATTTACATACCCAATTTAAGTGTTACTTCGGTGGTTAATTTTAGATACCTACTGAGTCTAGTAAGCGGCCCTTATTAGCTATCCTATCACGCCACTGAATCGCATGTTGCTCAACACTTAAGTCAAAGTAGGTGACTCTAAGAGTGACCATTAAAATATCGGCATTTAGCTCGCTATTTATCGGTTACTTGGATAAGCGCAGAGAAGCAATATATAAACCCCTTTTATACTAATTCATTAATCTAGCTAATCTCTTATGAATCGGGCCGCCTTAATTCGCCAAGTTACCATAATTAGTCACAAACTATATAATCAGATTATTGTTTTCAACATAATTATCAGCAAGAAGTCAAAGGTCTATCAGATTCCAGCGAGCATTATTTTGGCAATCAATAATCTGTTGATCAATGGCGGCTATTCGACCCCGAATACGCTCCCAATTACTTTTCTTCATTTTCAGCTCATCAGTAATACTTGCACTGTAATCAATAGCTTGATTATCAGCTAAACTTGCCGTCCGAGAGTCATGGTGTTCTTGCCGTATAGTAATCCAAATATTAGGGTCCAGCTCCGATGTATATGTGATGGCCTGACGGAGCTTCGTGGGTACAAATTCTACTCTGACGTTTCCATTTCGATCCGTAAAGTTAAGTACTTTTTGTTTGTCCACATTGACAATATAGAAAAATTTACGATTTTGGTTTAAGACCCAGTTCGCAATACCCTCAAAGGGGATCATCGCAGTATTGAGACCATGACTGCCAATGATCGTATTGTAATTAGAGTAACGGCGTTCATGTAAAATACCCGCGCTTACTCCAATTAGGTGAAGTCTCTCCCAGCTGCGCCCCAATCCAGAATCTCGATCCCCAATTATTGCTCCCAAATCACCGCTAATTAGCCCCATAGCGGAGCGAGCCATATCTCCTGGCAATGGACCTATAACTCCTGCTTAGTTATGCAGTGATCTATGCACAATCCCTTGTGGAGGATTGAAAGGCTTAGAGCTCGCAAACCAATCAATATCGCCTGAAATATCATACCCCGCAGAACTAACTCTAAAGTACATTATGTCGTCCCTGTAATTGAGGAAATTCCGTTAGCAACTAGTTGTCAACTTATAAACTTGGAAAGCGAGGGAAACTATCTGCCTGAAATCAGATAAGCAAATAGTTAAACTGGGGGAAAACTAACAATCCCTCCCAAGCCCTGAATATAATATCAGCAATCCTGAGGACACAACCACCTGTGTACTGCGCCGTAAGAAATGACTCAAATTTTGTCCGGCGAAAACCAATATAAACACCGCCGACACATTATTGGGTACCTATTTAGTTTGACCCAATAACTGCAATAGAGACATTATACGCCGACGCTTTTTGTAGAAATTAAAGTTCGCCCACCGACTTTAGCAATGACATTCTCACTACTGATTTGGCATGCTGATCATTATCGGCCACAACAAGCATCGTGACCGAATTTCATAGGGTTTAAAATTTAGAGGAGTATCCAAAGTGCGGCTATTAGATTCAGTGACATCATTATAAAGTCAGTGATAAAAATAAAACGCATCACGCCTTTAACTTGCCACGGCCCTTCACCTTTTCGGTTTTGTAGGGCTACCGGAACATTGTAAATAAACTGTGTTCCGTGAGTGACAGCAAACACCAGCAGCAACGTAGCGCGTTGCACCTCCGTAGCAAATACTGAGGGGCTGATTAGCAGTAGTATATTGAGTAGCGCCAACGACAGGTTAAAACCACCCAGAAATTTTCCCGATTCTGCCAAGATATTAAATACGGGGGTATCCCTTTGTTCCCTGGGTACCAGTAACTTCGCAAATATATGGTTCCTCAAAGAGAAAACGTTAAATCCCATCAGAAACCAAATCGTGTTTAACACCAAAACAACTTCATAGATCATCAATATCTCCAAGACTTGTTGTATACCCGTCACTAAGGTCAGTACGTTTATTAAACAAGTTTGTACTTACTCCATTGCAGGAGCTGAATCCTCAGGAATTACTCATTACCGGCCAGAGATCCACTATCTCGCCTTTGCTATAGACCGCAATATCACCAAACTGCAGGAACACGGACTCACTCTGTGTGGGCCGGAGAAAGACCCAGTCGTCTTCATTCAGCAGTACCTTTTTTGAGCCATTCAGCATTTCTTGGTTGCTGGAGCGGCCATAGATGGGGTTGATCGATAGACCTTTTGGTGATTCTGGCTCCGCCTTCCAATAGCCGCCAGATATAAAGAAGCTATGCTCCCGATTTGGGTTCAACCAACTAAAGGGTCCGGTGAGCCCTTCTATGCCGGGTATCTGTGTCTGTGACAGTTTCTTCAATACAGGACTTGCGATATACGCCGCTGGTAAATGATCAGACAGAGTGGGAATATCAAAGCCCACCGGTTTAACCAGGCACGAGCCAGCGGCAATCTCGTTACAGGGAGCCCGGTCTGCTCGGGATTTGTACAGTTGGTAGGTTGGGCTACCGGCAGCGTTCAAAGTGGCCACCTTCGGGAATGCACTTCCCAGCTGGATCTTAGCTTGCTCCACCCTGCTTTGGTAAATATCCAACCCCCGAGTGATTGCCTTTTCAGGTCCACCGAGAACACCTGGCATTTTTGCGGCGTGGGCGTCGTAACCCATAAAACCGGAAAATTCCAAATAGGGTTCCCGCTGAATGATACCGAGCATCGCGGAGAGATCTTCCGCACTGGCAATGCCACCCCGGTGTAGGCCTACATCAATCTCGATATTAATTCGCAAGGATTGTTTGAGCGATCGCGCCAGATCGGCGTATTGATTAAGTCTGCGGGGGCTGTCAACCAGCCACTGTAACTGCCGCGTAGGATCAAAATGATCCGCCCTAGTGCTAAAATAAAAGGCCTTTGCCGCAGTAATCGGGAGAGGTTTACCCAGTAAAATATCACTCGCTGGATAAGATTTAACTAGTTGCTGTAAAAATGGCAGCTGGAATACCATGATGCGATTGGTATTTGTTCGCTGAGTAATAGCGTCCAGCAGGTTTAGCGAGGGCAAAGATTTAGCCACTACCCGGTAGTCATAGTAACCCCTGAGGTGGCCGGCTAATATATCGGCGTTCTTTTGCAGATTCTCCAGGTCTACGACTAAGGTGGGACCAGAAAAACCGGCATTATCCAGAGCTTTAGAAACACTGGAGAAGTATTCGCTGTGCCCTCCCTGCCCTTGCGCTTTAGGGCGAAGAACGGCGACACCTGCCACCGCTCCTAACGCGACCCCACCTAGTATTAGCTTTCGTCGCTTGATATCCATTGTGCTTTCCTCTTTGAGGGTTCACTGCTGAGCAGCGTTGCTCAGGTAAAAAGCGTTTTCAGATAGGGGTTTAAGAACTTACCACTGGGGTCTAGCTCTCGGCGAACCTCAAGAAAATCCTGCCACTGAGGGTAGAGCTCGGCAAAGTCCGAGCCTTGTAGCTTGTTTAACTTGCCCCAGTGCGGGCGGCCCCCATATTTGCGCATAATGGGCTCAATGGCCTGGAACAGCGGTAGGTGGTCCTCTTCAAAGTAGCGGTGTATGGCGATGGATACGGAATCTTGCTTATAAAACGGGCTCAGCCAGATATCGTCAGCTTTAACGAAACGCACCTCGATAGGGAAGAAAACATCCAGGTTATTTTCCTCAATCGTTCGACGTATTTCCGCGAAGGCTTTCAAACCGTCCTCGCGGGGCAAGTGATACTCCATTTCATTGAAACGTACGTTTCGCTCACTGGCGTAATTCCGCCAGGAGGACTCGACAACAACTTCCCTCTCGATATCTTCCATCGCATTTTGCAACGCAAACTGACGCAACTTCGGTGACCAACCCAGCCAGTCCCGCACAGATTTCAGGGTCATTACTGCTTCATTAGTATCTTCCCGCTCCGTAGAGAAGATTTCCTCTGTGGTCGGCTGGTGGGAATCAGCCATGCACATCCCAGAAAACGGGATATAGTAAAATTCAAAGTTCCGATTAGCCTCTGCCAGTGCTGGAGCCTGATCCAACACCTCTTCCAGGGGCGCTACCCAAGATTCACGACGCAAACGGTAGCTGGGCTGGTTCTGCATACGCACCTTGGTCACCATACCCAGGCTGCCAAGAGATACTTGCGCTGCCGCGAACACCTCGGGGTTTTGCTCACCATCACACCAGAGCGTATCCCCTCCTGCGGTCACCAGTTCCATACCCGTTGCATAGCTGGACATACAACCCAAGCCTGCACCGGTTCCATGGGTCGCGGTTGCCAGGCAACCACCTAAAGTCTGCTCATCGATATCTGGTTGGTTAATCAGTGCTTGACCGATATCCTCTAAGGGTTGGCCAATGTCTGCTACACGGGTGCCAGCGTAGATTGTCGCCTGGACCTTGTCGGAATCGTGGTCGGCGACGCCAGTAATACGGCCCAATGAAATAATTGTATCGTCAGTGGGTACCAGTGCAGTGAAGGAGTGACCCGCACCTACCGCCCTGACCGTACCTTGCGCTTCCGCAATTATCGTTTGCAGTGCAGGAATATCTTTGGGTGCCAGACGATGGACCGGCAGACACTCTTGTGAACCAGACCAGTTCCGCCACCGTACTCCCGCTTTTTTTGTCGGTGGGGCTGCAGCTTGCAATAAGGTGCGTGCAACTGATGAGATGGGCGCGGCCGCTAATGATGCGGAGCCGATCGCAATAGAATTAATAAACTGGCGACGATTGAACCCCATATCCTTTACTCCGCTGTAGCCATAAAGACAATCAACTGTTCAAACTGCTCGGGGGAGCACTCAAAACAAAGGCCTAGTGGCGGCATACCCTGGAACCCATTGATAGCATTTTCCACCAACACATCCATCCCCTTCTCCATACGGGGCTTCCAGTTGGCTAAATCTCCGGTAAGGGGTGCGGCGCTGGCGCCAGTGCTGTGACAGCTGCGGCAAGTGCGAGTATATATTTCAGCGATTTCCGGATCAGCGGGCGCAAGAGACAGCGCTCTTTGGGTCAACATTGCCCGGCTTTTTTCACTATCCTGTGGAGGCTCAGAACATCCTTGAATGACATTTAGCACCAAAAAAATAGACAAGAGCTTAAAGCTCCGGCACAAGACTTCCAGTTCCATATGCGTACACCTACTACATTATTGTTGTTTATTTCTTTTTGGCTATTGCCAAAGCTATCGTGTACATATCGCTGGCACTATTGTTAATCATGATGACTGCTAAAACAACTACTTGAGCTGCCTGTTCTCAATTATTTCTATCGTAATTTATTTGCGTACCACTTAGAGAACCAAAGCCTATGTACGTTTCGAAGTTAAAATCAGCATTTATTACAGAGATAAAATGGCTCTTGTTAACAATAGACAGGCTTTGCAAACATCAAAAAGAGCTATTTATATTTATGAATATATAGCCATAAATAGAAACCGCCGACCAAAGTGCCCAGCGGAATATTTAGTACACTCACTGTTGAAAATATTAAAGCTAATTCTGGGGCATACCTTTTATCCAAAAGGACAGCAATGCCAGCAAAGACCCCCAAAATATTCAAAGACGCAAACAGTATTATCATCAACCCCACAAGACTGAATATATTGAATGGCATACTCAAAATTGAATTCCCAAAAACTGCGTATAGGAATAACAATATTGCGCTGGATATCAATAACATCAAAATTGAGTAAGTAATTATCAACCAGCCGGAAACTTTTTCCTCGGTACTAACCATGCGGTGCTCCTGTGAAGGTAAAAGCCCAAGCGTCTTTAGTGATCCTCAGAACATCAGGGCATTGAGAAATGACTCTAAAGTTGCTCCGGTTTCAGTTGTCAGCTAGCTCAACGATCAACATGACTCAATGACATTTATGACACCGATGGCGACTTTGAGCTGCCTACCCTTCTACTTTAGGCGTTGAGTATCAACAGGAACAGGAATACCCTAATGCTTTTCGATCAGGTAGGTATTCAGTGGTTAATAGAGTGCTAGCTTCTCCAAAAGGACCAGAACTGTCAGAGTTGATCCAAGGCTACTGGCGTGTGAGTGATTGGAATTTAAGCCCTCAGGAGCGCCTGACATTCCTAAAGCAACATATAGATAAAGGGGTTACCACCGTAGATCATGCTGATATTTACGGAGATTACTCCTGCGAACAGATATTCGGCGAGGCCCTTAAGCTGGATAGATCTGTTCGCAATCACATCGAGATTGTCACCAAATGCAATATCAAATTGCTTTCTGAAAAATATCCAAACAGGAAAGTTAAGTACTATGACTCCAGCGCTGAACATATTCAGCACTCGGTTAATAACTCCTTAGCCCACCTCGGTGTAGAGCACATCGACATCCTGCTTCTTCATCGACCTGATGTTTTGATGGATGCAGATGAAATTGCCAGCACATTCGCCGAACTGCAGAAGTCCGGTAAGGTATTACATTTCGGCGTTTCCAACTTTACCTCCCAGCAATTTGATTTGTTGCAGTCCCGCCTGAGTTCACCACTGGTGACAAATCAGGTTGAGATTAATCCTATCAATTTTAGCGCTGCGGAGGATGGAACTCTGGATCAACTGCAACAATATAGAATTCGTCCTATGGCTTGGTCCTGCTTAGCTGGAGGGGAAATTTTTAGTGGATCAAGCACCCAAGCAACACGGTTACGAATCACCCTGGAAGATATCAAGGAGGAAATCGGGGCGACCAGTATTGACCAGGTAATCTATGCGTGGGTACGGCGCTTTCCCTCCAAGCCCCTAGCAATTATGGGGTCGGGAAAAATTGAGCGCGTTCAGTCGGCAATAGAAAGCCTGAAACTCAATTTGAGTAGAGAGCAGTGGTATAGAATATGGACCGCCTCTAAGGGGATTGAAGTTCCCTAGATCCAGCTTTCAGCCTAACAAATTATTGATTACTTGGCTTACGCAAAAAATAATTTATTAAGACTAACCTCTTGCTTAATAATTAGGTGGTGTAATTTTAATTCGGTTACACCACCCATCAACCAGATAAGTATATTTGCTCTACGGCCCCATCTGGCTTGACCACTGCATCAAGCGCCCCTGGGACATATTTTTATTTTTCTCATCCCCATTATTCATAAAAGATGCCAGTTCGGTTACCAGATTTGCCTTTCGCCACTCATAAAGAAAGCTTGCAAGCACATGGAAGGCAGCATCTGAACAGTTGGAAATGACTTGCAGCTGACCATTATTATTCCCCTCTAGGGAACTCAAACGCTCCATCCACTTTCCTGGGGCAAATGCATAATGGTATGAGACTCCGATATTATTGAGGTGGGGCCCGAAACCCTGGGTACCCAAAAGATCTTGCTGCAAAAAATCTCTGAAATTATCATGCTGTGTCTGGCTAACTTGCAGGCCATAATACTGAGCTGTTGGGTCTGCATTCATCCCTGTGTCATCACGCCAACGACCAGCAATAGGCCTCATACTATTGTGACGCCCGCCCACTGAGCCTTTAAATGCATCCCAAGAACTGTTGGGGTCCCAACCTACAATAGTATCGATAACACCATTGTGACCTGATATTAATGCCGTGTGGCCATTCCATGTTCTACCCAGAGAACTTTCCACTCCACCATTATTCCACCACTGCGCGTAAAACCTGGAAAAAAGAGAACCGTATGACCTCAAACTGGATACAAAACAAATACCTGCAAAGTATCCTCCACACGCCCTAGGATTAAAACCTCTTCCGCTCATCGCCCACATCCTCCATAACGACTATGAATTTTTTTGCCAAAATTGTTATTTAATATTTTGACAAATCAAGAACTCTTTCAATTCATCGCTAAAGCCACTGAATTATTATATTTATTACTCAGGACCTAATGAAAATTGACAGACCATCTATATAACTCGAGATTATTTGATACCAAATCTGGCACTACCGTGTCAACACGGGAAATATTTCAAGCTGAAGAGAAGGGATAACTGAGAGGCAAAGTAAAATAGGAGTTATGTATCCTCTAAAATTTATCAGAGAATCTCAAACAACCCAATGGGTCCATAATAAAACTCAAGATATGAAAGGATATAAAGTAGTTATTAGATATTATTTGCTTATCACCAAGTATAGTTGAATCATGAAAATTATTAGGAAATTACAAAACAACAACCATAAGAGAACTCACATACTAAAAACTCCCGCATAAAGGACTCCTTTTATAGGCATACCTGTATAAGGAAGACTCAAAAGGCTGAGGGGAAGCTACTCTAAAGATCCTCTCTCTCATCCACAATCGCCTTTAACTTTCCCTCTCCAACCTGCTCAATCGCATTACTCACGAGCTACTTGAGCTAAAGATTTCACTCCCCCCTACTTACTTGAGCAAACATTTAAATGGGGATAGTGATTGCAAATTTCAGCCATCTTTCGAAATGGATAACTTTACATATCTACAGTTCTAGGCAATTACCAATTGCTTATCGGACAAATTGATGACATTCCAATTAATTAACCAATAGACATCAAGAGAACAAAGATAAAAGAGGAAAATTCGACTGGTTTTGAAACTTCACTTTTGGCTCACCACAGCAATTGCGTAGACTGAGGCGAGCCCCAAGAAAGAATTTACTTATTAGCCACATCGATCGCAGGGTTACCAAGTGCACTGTTTAGAACAGAGGCCAGGCGAACTCCCCCCTGCTGCAAACGCTTTTCAAGGGAACCCTGACAGCGCAGAAAGTACTTTTCCCCAAGTTGTGTTTCGCTGGTATAGGCGAGACCATGGGCTAAGTGATGAGACTCCCGGGCCCAAACTTCGGCCGAGGTAGACTGCCAGATCTGCCTCTCAGCCGCACTAATTTTATCCGTTTGCTCCTGAGCATAATCTTGCCAGTCTAAAAACAAACGGGCGACCATATGGATGTCCCAGAGCGCGTGTAAATTCGTTTCGACCCCATAGAATTGGACTTCCACATCATTACCCCCTTTATCTGAAAATAATCCGGTATGTAATGGCTGATGAAGGTCGCCAACAAAGTGGGCGATAAACATCAGTGCTTCTGCACGCTCCGTCTTGGTGCGCGAGCGATCGGCCAATACTTCCTGATATCTTTGAATCGCCTTCAATATGCATCCTGCAGCTGGGCAATCCCGCTCCTCAACATAAGCAGACCAGTCTCGAGACAAGTTTATATAGTGAAGCGGCGCAGCCCAGTTATAAGTCTCATCAGACCTAATTCGATCAGCCCAAGTTGTGGATTCAGCTAGGTGCGGCTCACCGACTTCATCAAGGAGCAACTCTATTTCGGCGGCTACCTCCGGGTCCAGGTAATGCCATGCAATTTCTCCAACGACCCTGTGACCATCATCTCCCCAAGCGTGTGCTTGTGTCATAGCTGTGAGTCCAAATAATGCAACTGCTATACGGGCAATTATCAATCGTATGCTCATTGGGCATGTCCGCCAGAGTGAATTTGCTGCGTACTTTAACGCCAGTATGTGACAAGTTCACGGCTGTAATAATTTATTTATATGTGCACTACATAATCGCTTCAGCTCTTAGACAGTACCCAATAAAAATCACATAACAGTCTCCATTGGAACTTGGAACCTAAGTTGCAAGAGCAAAACTCGATAATTACTTGGGCCACTTGAGTTGGCAATTCTTTAGACCAGGAAAACGCTATGAAACCTTCTCTGTTCCCGCGCGTATTGTTATCCGCGGCGATTATCTCTGCAGCTAGTATGGCGCAGGTATCTTATGCACAAGAAACCGCAGCGGGTATCCGCGGATCTATTACCGGTAGCAATGGGCAAACAATTAGCGATGCCAAGGTAACGGTAGTTCACACCCCCTCAAACAGTCGTCGGGTTGTAGAGGTGAGCGATTCCGGCCAGTTCAACCTAAGTGGCTTACGTGTAGGTGGACCTTACACTGTAACTATAGAGTCAGGCGAAGGTAATCGGGTATTAGAAAATATCTACCTGTCTGTAGGCGATACCCTGCCGCTAACCTTAACTTTAGACAACTCCAACCTGGAAGAAGTGAGCGTAATTGGCCAAGCCATAACCAATTCTCGCTTGGCTGTCGGCCCATCTTCTCACTTTAATAGTGATGATCTGGCGAGCGCACCTTCTGTAAACCGCGATATTAAAGACCTCCTACGCCTCGACCCCCGCGTTTACATTGATGAAGCGAACGTAGACTCCATTCAATGCGGCGGATCAAACCCGCGCTTCAACAGCCTGACTGTTGATGGCGTTCGCATGAACGACAACTTCGGCTTGAACAGCAATGGCTATCCCACTGAGCGTATGCCTTTCTCATACGACGCCATAGACCAGGTAGCCGTAGAGCTTGCACCTTTTGATGTACAGTACGGTGGCTTTAGCGCATGTAATATCAACGCTGTTACCAAGTCCGGTACCAACGAGTGGCACGGCTCTTTCTTCTATGATTACACTGATGACGGCTTCCGTGGTGACTCTCTCGAAGGGGATGATATTCCCAATCCCAGCTTTGATGAGAAACGTTACAACGCCACCCTGGGCGGTGCCATTGTTGAAGACAAGCTGTTTTTCTTTGCTGCCTACGAAAAACTGGAAGGTGTAGCCAACTTCTACCGCGGCCCTGCCGGCAGCGGCGCGGCTACTGAGGTTCTGGGTGTATCCCAAGAGCAACTGGATGAGATTATCCGTATCTCCAACGAAGTATACGACTACAACCCCGGTAGCCTTCCGTCCAGCTTGCCAGAGGAAGACGAGAAATTCCTGGTTAAGTTCGATTGGAATATATCTGACTATCACCGAGCATCGTTCACCTACAACTATAACGATGGATTCTCTATCGCCGAATCTGATAGCGATGACGTCGAATTGGAGCTTTCCAACCACTACTACGAGCGCGGTGCGGAGCTGAATTCTTACGTTGCACAAATGTTCTCTGACTGGAGTGACATTTTTTCTACTGAAATAAAGGTTGGTTACTCTGAACTAGATAATCGCCAGCTGTCACTCGGCGGCACCGACTTCGGTGAAGTGCAAATTTATACTTCTAACGATCACAACGGGGATGGCATTCCCTCTGAAGCAACCGTTTATCTGGGTGCTGACGACTCCCGTCATGCGAACAAGCTCAGCTACGATAACCTAACCTTTAAACTTGCAGGCAAGCTTCTTCTGGGTGAGCACAACCTGACTGCCGGCTACGAGCACGAGAACTTCGATGTATACAACCTGTTTATTCAGGAAGCCGCCGGTGAGTATCGCTTCAGCAGTGTAGAAGACTTCGAAGCGGGCACCCCTAGCCGTATCACCTACGAAAATGCGACCGGCACCAATAATATTCTGGATGCTGCTGCAGAGTTCGCCTACGACATTGATACTTTATATATTCAAGACGAATACACTTTTGCAGACGTGGACCTGACCGTTGTAGCTGGCTTGCGCTATGACCGCTATAGCAGTGATGATAAGCCGGTGGAAAATTCTGATATTACTGCAGCCTACGGCTTCTCTAACCAGCACACCATGGACGGCCTGGACCTGTTGCAACCGCGCTTGGGTCTAAGCTGGAACGTCGATGACAGCTTAGAGGTTCACGGTGGTGTCGGACTCTACTCCGGTGGCAACCCCAACGTTTGGATTTCCAACAATTATTCCAATAATGGCGTATTACAGGTCGAGGCTCAGGATAGATCTGGCACCTCCCTGTTTGATATGGATTGGACTGGCAGCGGCAATCCTATCTACGATATCCCCCAGTCCCTCTACGATCAGGTTGCCAGCGGTGATGGTTACCCGGGCGGCGTAAACCTGATGGACCCGGATTTCGAAACCCCATCTGTCTGGAAGTATGCAATTGGTGCTAGCTATGAATTTGAATCTGGCTACTTACTGTCTGCCGATTACCTGTACAGTGACTACCAGGATGCCGCCATTGTTCAAGATATCTCGCTTGAACAGGCTGGCACCACCGTAGATGGTCGCGCAATTTATGACAGCTCCAATGACCGTAGCGGAGACTTTATGCTTACCAACGTGGATGGGGACTCTGGTTTCTCCAGCGTGCTCTCCCTTGGCCTGAGCAAATCTTTCGACTTTGGACTGAATGTGGCAGTTGGTTATGCTTTCACCGAAGCTGAAGACGTCAATCCGATGACCAGCTCTGTGGCCTACTCCAACTACACCACTATCGCGACTACTGACGCCGAGAACCCAGGTACGGCCACTTCCAACTATGTAGTACCGCACCGCTTTACTCTCAAGCTCGATTACGCCCAAGAGTTTTTTGCAGGTTACGAAACGCGCTTCACCCTGTTCGGTAGCGCTAACGAAGGCTTGCCCTATAGCTATACATTTAAGGGGAACAACCTGTCAGGTGTTGTTGGTCGAGATAACGCGCTTCTATACGTACCTACTGGAACAGATGACGCCAATGTAGTATTTGCGGATGGCTTTAGTGCCGAAGAGTTCTTTGCATGGGTTGAATCAGAAGATCTGGACAGCGGCACCATGGAACGCAACTCTCTGAATAGCGACTGGTGGACCAAGTTCGACTTGCGTATTGATCAGGAGCTGCCAGGTTGGCGCGCTGAAGATCGCGTAAATGCATACTTTGTTATCGAGAACCTGGGCAACCTGCTAAATGATGAGTGGGGCGTAATGTATCAGACCGACTTCCCACGCTATCAAGCCGCAGTAACAGCCAGTGTTGATGATCAGGGTCGCTACGTTTTTGAAGATTTTCATGAGACTTCGGGGCAAACCCGAGTTAATGAAGCATCACTTTGGAGCGCCCGTATGGGTATCCGTTACGAGTTCTAATCCCACCTTTCCCCGCAAGGCCGCAGTGTTTACTGCGGCCTTTTTTGTTTCGTCTTTCCAGAAACCGGTTCTCTACCTTCAATAGCTGCCGAGATAATTACTTTTCTGGAGCTAAACTTCTTCACCTCAAAAGCAGTAAGGCGTAAAGGTTGAGCGATTGGAATTAAAAAAGCCGCATTTACTTACAGCTTTTTACTCAGCATTAAGGCAAGCTCTGTAAGCTAAGCACTACCCAGCCAACGCGCCAAGGTTTCCCGAAGAAGATCCTTGCTCAGAGGCTTAGTCAGAAAATCATCCATACCTGCTGCCAGGCAACGGCCCTCAAATTGCTCTTCAGTAGTACTGGTTACAGCAACAATAGGCAGGCGATCATCCGGGCGGTGCTCAGACTCCCAGCGACGCAGTATCTCGATAATCTGCGCACTATGATCCGTATTTTGCTGGCAGTCCACTAACACCAAATCATAATGACCTTCAGACAAGCGAACTAAAGCATCATCCGCATCTACCGCTATATCTACCTGGTAACCCAGAGCCTGAAGCATTTCCTCAGTCACCCATTGATGAGGCCTAGACTCCTCGACCAAGAGCAATGAGTAGTGGCGCGGCTGATCCGCCCCACCGGTAACCACTCTTCGACAGCTTCTTTTCGCACCGCCAAACAGTAATCCCACTAACGCATCGTGCAGTTCTTTACGGGTCACCGGTCGACTCAGATACTGTGCCGATGGTAAGAGTTGCTGCAAATGAGTGAACTCACTTTTCTGGCCAAAGCCGCCCAGGCATACCAGGCGACTCTCTTTATCTTTTGCCCCTTGGGACTCTTCAAAGAAAGGCGTAATGGAGTCGAAAAGAGTCGAATCCCCCATTGCCGGTGCCATCATTACCAATTGGTTGCGCTCTACCGCTTGGCGCAGCAACTGCTGGACTTCGCACTCGCAACCTTCGCACCAGCGGATGGACTTTACATCCATCCCAAAAGAACGCAGCACCTGCACCAGACCTGAAATAAACAGGCCCTTCTGGTGAATTAACAGGACTTCAATATCCTGTAATTTCCTATCCGGTGTGAGGTAGGTTCGCTGATTTGGCTCTGTAGAATACTTGATCACCACCTGATAGCGGTTGCCATCCGGCGTTGAATGCAGCTGTAGATAACCGCCCATCGCTTCAGCTAAACCTTTAGCTATCGACAGCCCAAGGCCAGTAGTAACCTGGGTAGTATCCATACGGGAGAAGGCACCGAAAAGTTCGCTCTCGTCCGGCAATATCTCACCGCGCCCATCATCCATCAAAGTGATCGAGAGCTGCCCTTCTACTGTGGTGATCGGGTTATAAGATACCTCACCCCACAGCTCGCCTCTTTGGGCAATGCCAGTAGCGGAGTCCACCAGATTGCGAATCAGCTGGGCCGTTTTGCGATTATCCCCTGTCACCATCACCGGGAGATTGTCATCAATCTGGAAGTTAAATTCTAACTCCTGGCTGTGGGCAGCTCTCGCTGCAAACTTGAATGATTTTTCTACAGTCTTGACCAGGTTAAAGGGGCCCTGACGCAACCGAATATCTTTGCGAGCCACCCGGGTAAACAAGCCCACATTATCAACCAGTTTGAGTTGCTGGCTACTGGCAACCTTGGCCAGCTCTACCCATTCGCGCTGACGGTCACTCAATGGCTCAGCTTCCAGCAGCGCTAAGGCACCAAGGGAATCAGACAGCTGACTGCGGAATTCCTGTCCGATATTAACTATGAACTCATTGGTCAGTTCAACTGCAGCTTCAGAGTGTTTACGGGCTGCAGCCAGGCTACTCGCTCTCTGTTGCAGCTCCTGCATCGCAGACAGACGCTCCCAATAGTTCTCCGATTCGCGACGGCCCTGGTGGGCAGTCAGCCAAATAAAAGCGAGGGTGAGAGTCCCGTAGATGGTCCCCAGGATCATGCCCGAGAACAGTGCCATTAGCGCTGCTGGCAGTAGTGAGGTTGCGGTGAACCAAGTCAGGAAACGATGGTAGGGGGAAAATACGGTGGTGACACTGGAGCAAAAGATTACCGAATAGATCCACAGGAAGTGGGTCTCAGGCGCAAACCCCATTAAATAGACAAAGTAAAATAAGGTAATGCCCCACCAGGCTGAGCCGATAATCGAGAACAGGAAGTAACGATTGCGCCAACGATTTGGTCCCGAGCCATACAGGTGGTCGAAGCGAAAAACGTAGTATCCCCTGATCAGGGTTAGTACTACCAGGCCGATTCCCATTGTTAATAACAGGCGCGGAGCTTCTAGGCGCATGTCGCCAATAGAGGCTGCGATCAGAAATGCAAAAAGGGAGAGCACCATGCCGCGCCGGGTATATTTGGCGATACGCATATCAGTTGCGCGGCAAATACGTCTGTCTTTTTGAACCTTGAGTTCAGGGCGATCAAATATAGACATTGCGACCTTCCCTGAGAGACTGGGTATCCGGTGCCATTGAAGCTCCCTAGCCTATCCCGAGTACTTCAACCAAAACGGTCTTTATTAGAAATCCCAGCAATCCAAGCCCCAGAGCGAGGAACAGAATAAATGTTCCAAATCTACCAGCCTTGGAGTCTTTTGCCAGGTTCCAAACAATAAACACCATAAATAGAATTAGTGCACCGATTCCCAACCACAGGGAATACTCTTCAAACTGCTCAAATGTCATGCGTGCATTCGCTTAAAAAATTGGCGCGCATTGTACAGTGCTTGAGGGCAACTGGTAAGTCATTGGCAAAATCTAGTCGACCATCGTACCATTTAGTCAAACTATAAATTCAAGCACCTTGATAGTAGTCGCCATCCTCTGAAGCGTGAGTGCCGCAACGAAGCCTGCGAACCTCTTTATCCCGGTAGCGGCTGTCATGCCAGCATCTAGGAAGTGGCTCACCAGAGAGGAAGCATAAGTCAGTTTTATCGAAGACTTCTGGGTCCTGAATCTCTTCACCCCACAAATAACGGCCTACCACAGTCAGCTCGTAGGGATTCGAAAGTGTGACGATATCAGCCACTTCTACCAAATGCTTGGTGGATATGTCTTTAAAAAGCATAGTGGCACCTTTTTCCTCGTTACTAATCCAGTATAGGGCTAAAGATGACATTTCCGCCTAAAACCGCCCGACTTCTGTAGGGGGCCGCACGAATGGGAGCGTCGATGACAGAGTGCGCTAAAGAGGTGGTTACCGGGGAGAAGCAGGCTCGAGTTCTATATTCGAGCCTGTCAGTAGGGAGGTTACTAGCCTTCGATCGTCAATCGAGCGGAGACCATACCTTCATCCGCAAGGGCATCCAGATTAATCGTGCGAACAGCCATTTTCTCCTGCATTAGGCGATTCAACCAGGGTTGCAAATCCTGATAACGGACTTCTTCAATCCACAATCGGATGCGGTTTTCACCCTCAGGCTCAAAGCGCTTAATCACAATCTGGTTTTGTTTTGCCGCACCAGTAACGCGCTGCAGAAGAGTTCCTGAAGCACTACCAGCACCACCGCCTGCGGGCTTTATTCGCTCCAGCGTCGGGCGCTGGCCCTCCATCCAGTTAACCAGCTCACGATTTTCTTCCGCTCGCAAACGGGACTCATCAAAGAAGCCCTTTGCCGGGGAGTACAGGCCATAAACAATAAAAATTACGGCTCCGAATATACTCAGCAAACCCAAGGCTCTCTGGTCATTGGGCGGAAGTGCCTGCCATTTCTGACGCCACTGTTCGATCTGTTCTTTCATTATATTGCTACCACCAATCTCTTCTTACGCCTGGCTGCTTTATATAAACCGCTGGCTCTAACGTAAGCGAATACGGCCTGAAACGCCTTTTTTCAACTCGTTCGCACCTAACAGGTCCGCCTTGATCCCGCCGCCAGATAGCTTGCTGACAAATGCATCGAGATCAGACAGGTTTTCTGCCTGAAGCTGCAACACCATTTCTCCACGCTGGCCATCAAAACGAAGGGATTGCAATTTTAATGCGCCCCCTTTGTGAGCAATCCAGACTTTACTCAACTGCTGCATCTGGGTAGAGAAAGCACCACCCTGATTACCCGCGCCTTTCAGAAAACCTTCAAGCTGTCGGCGCATCTGGGCAGACGGTCGAGTATTCGGGAACAACTCCGTAAACATCGCCCGGGCCTGCTCTTCAGACTGGTTGCCCTTCCACTGATAAAAAGCACCGGCACCAACGAAAAACAGTAGCTGGATAACAAAACAAGCGGCAGCAACTTTAGCCGGGCGTATCCACCAAGCCGCAGCGCTCTTATTACTCGATAACTGATAATCTCCAGTTAGCAAGTTTGTTAGCAGCCCCAGCTTGAACCGTTCAATAAAGACTTCTTCCGCTGAGCGCTGGTTCAGCTGTAAGCCATCGCCAAACTGGGATTCCAACTCAGCAATCAGCAGCCCATCCTGCTCGCCAGCCCCCAGCAGTACTACCTGTTTGTTATCGATCGGCTCGCCGCTTTCAGAATCATCTTCGCCTTCGGATTCATCACCTTCATCAACTAATAGCGAACCAAGAAGAGGCTGTAAAAAATCGCGATTAACAGTTAGACCCTGCCCGGCATCTTTCCAGATATGCGCTTGGCCGCCATCCAGCCACAGGCGAATGTCACCTTCGATCAAGCTAAGTAATTCATACTCCGGCACTACAGCAGCCAGCGGCCACTGGAGCCGCTCCAACTGGGAGTGAAGCGCTTCTATTTTTTCAACATCAATGGCGTATACGCTGCAGAGATCACCGGTGCGGGGTCTGCAGGCAAAGTGTAAGTCCTCGACATCCTGGGCCAAATGCTCCTCAACCATATAGCCAATAGCACTAGCCTGGCGACGAGCTGCCTTAGGTATAGTTTCGAGGCCGCTCCATACCCAGTTACCAGGCACCATCAGTAGCGCTTTGGCTCCCTCAGGGAGGTTGAGCTGAGGGAATTCAGGCTGCTCTTCGACAACTTCAAATTCGGGATTAAATGCCTGAGCAAATTCTGAATCCAAGGCTACTTGTTGCCAATTAACCTCTTGCCACTGATGCAGGCGCAGAGTCAGGTCAGCAGTTTCGCTCAGCCGCAGCAGAACAAGAGACGACTGAGGAGGCGCTGTAGGGGCTTCAATCTCGTTAATGCTTTTCTTTTTAAACATACAATTTCTAACTATTCGCTCTCTTCAGTGCTTTCGTACTCGAGCAACTCCTGCATCATTTGACCAGAAAAGGCCCGGCGCTGGCGCTGGCGCACCCGAACCTTGCCATCTGTACTATTCCGAACCAGGGCGGACTCCCAATACTGCCTGTATTCGCCATCGCTTCCGAGTTGGACAGCAATTCGCGCCAGAAAGTGCTGGCTTTGAAAAGTAAAAGGCCCCGAGTTAGCGATTTCATAATCTGCATATTCACTCGAGTCACTGATATAACCGCCCGACTCGCGAAGTTGCACCAACTTGGAAACACTTGCGGAAGGCTCAATCGCCTCGATTAACTCCTCAGAAGCCGTGTTGATATTCACCAGGGTTCCTGTCTCCGGGAGGGCACAAAGGAAAGGCACAAGTTTCTCCCAGTCCTCTAATTCCATATCTACTACCGATGACAACTCAGTAATATCAGTGATCATCATGTCCGGTGTTCTGTGGGCAAGTTCCCTTCCCAGGTAGCCGTCATCCTCTGTCCCCGAGGTTCGCGGGGTATCGCCATCGTCCACCCAATCTGCAATTGACTTGGCCAGGTCAGACTTGCCGGTAACATTATTCACCAGGCGCTGGAAGATCTCGAATTGATCACTATCGCTGCTATCAGACAAATTATTCACGTTAAAACATGAATGTAAGTCTTTGATATTCATGCGAATTTTGCCATTATCAGGATTGAACTGCAGAACTGGGAATGCCCAGGCCTCCAAGGCATGGTCTGCGGTTTCCTCCTCTTCCTGGTCTTCCTCGAAATCCTCCAACAGCGCTACCCGTGTCCAGGCCTCAGCCGCTTCAACAAACTCTGCCAACTGTGTGTTGGCCAACAGTGCACCGCTGCGGGAAATCGCAATCTGATCGCGCAAGATAGCGTGGGATACCGCCGCGATGGCAATCACCATCACCAGCAGGACAACAATCAGAGCCACCCCTTTTTGACGAGCCAGCGAGCTTGGCATTTTTCTACCTTTCATAGCCTAAGGCTCTTCTTCGCCAGAGGTTCTGTCTTCCCCTGCCAGTATCTGGAAGACACGCCGGATCTCCCCGTACTGTCGGGTAACGATGACAAACTCAATAGCTTGCGGAAGCCGTATATCCGCTTCTGTTTGGGAACCGTCCGAACTGATCGGTGGCCACTGGGCAACCCAGGCATCAGTGTCTGGGTCCAGGTATTGAAGGCTTAAACTTTCGACTCCCATTAGCAGAGGCTCGGCGATGGGCGCAGAATCGGGAGACCGATCCAAGACCTGCCAGCGACTGCGCAGTAATAACCCACCTATATCGTCCTCGCCCTCCCGGCCAGTGCCGGTGGTCAGGGAGTCGATCTCAAGATCCTCGGCGTATCCGATGCTATAACTCAAACGCAATAGCTCGCCCCGAGGTTCCCCGGTGAGATTTGCCGCACCAAGGCGCGTAAATTCCAACTCGTCTTCATCACCACGTAACGCATGCTCATAACCGCTGTAGGCATTCTTAACAGCGCGGGCAGTTACCTGGCGAAAATCATTGTCAATACGGTACATCGCCATAGAAAAGCGACGTAGCTGCTCGGCCCTCTGGTCCACCATCTCTTCGGTGTCAAAAAAGAGTCCCAACAGTGAAAAGGAACCGACACTGATAATGGCGACAAGAACTAAAACTATGAGGACTTCAATGAGGGTAAAGCCCGACTGGCTGGGAAGGCGCAAAGACATATCAGTTACTCCTCAGCAGCCCAAGCATCCAGGGTCAGAGTTGGGTACTCAGCATCCAGGTGGCCTACTTCAATAATGATATGGCGCAAGCGCTCATTACTGGTGGCCTCCACTCGGGCACTAACCTCCCACTCCCTTTGCCCCAAGACCACCTGATCTGTTTGTTCCCCTAAAGGAGGCCAAGGAGTTTGCACGCGGACTTGGGAGAGCACTTGTTGGGCAACCCAGTTTGCCGAGAGACGATCCTCCATCACCCGCTGCTGGCCAACACTGCGCTGCATTGCCTTCAGAACACTGGCGGCAATAACCCCAAAAATAACCAGGGCTATCAAGACTTCTACCAATGTAAAACCGCGCTGGGCTCTCTTAAAATTCATCGGCCTGCCACTCTAGCTGCAATCCGTTCAGGCTGGTGTAAGAAATAGTCGCACCTCGAACGTCGTCGCCATTCTCAACAAGGTACATGGCAACTTCTACGGGAAGTACCTCTCCACTGGAGAGAGCAACAAATTGCGGAACGACTCGATCTTCATTGGTCTCTTCTGCAAATTCCGTGGATTCTGTCGACGGCAGCTCCGCCTCAGTTATCACTTCAAGGCGAACGATTTCCGGCAATTCATGGGTGGCAAAACGCGCAGCACGCCTCCCCGACGCAACCGAATCTATCGGCAACCAGGTCATTGTTTCTTGCTCAAAATGCACCACGCTATAAGTGCCCTGTTCAAAAACAACGCCGTAATGCATTTTGTCAATCAGGGCTCGATCCGCAACCAACTGCAAAAGGGCCGACAAGCGCTGGGCTTCTTTTTGCCACACGCGCCCGCCGGAATTCCCCATCGATAGAGTCGCCATGCCAGCCAGAGAGGCGATGATGACAATCACTACCAACAGTTCGATCAGCGTAAAGCCACGGCTTCGACCAATGCTATACATCAAGTGCAAATTTCAGGTGTTACAGGTCAGTAACGTAGATATCAGCAGCTTCGCCCTCACCGCCCGCTTTGCCATCGGCACCGAGGGTGAATAGGTCGTAGGCACCGGCACTGCCTGGGCTGATGTACTGATATTCATAGCCCCAGGGATCTTTTGGCGCTTTCTTCAGGTAGGGCTCAGTCCAGTTCTTCGCTTCGGGGAAGCCGGATGGGCGGGATACCAGTGCCATCAGGCCCTGATCAGAGCTGGGGTAGACAAAGTTATCCATGCGATAAAGGTCTAATGCAGTCTCGATAGCTTTAAGGTCAACCCTGGCCGCTTTCATTCGAGCTTCGCCGGTCTTGCCAAGAACATTAGGTACAACTAGTGCACCAAGCACCCCGAGAATTACGATCACCACCATAATTTCAATCAGGGTAAAGCCACCACTTTTACGTAGGGTTTTCATTTTTCTCTCCTAGTTCACTCTAACTCTGGGAACCCCAAGGGTCACGATACCCTTCGTGACCCCAATTATTTAAAAGTCACCAAATCAGTAAATTACACGATTCCCCAGACTAAAGCAGCAACATGCCCAGCAAAACTGCCGCTCCCAGCCCAACAAGAATCTTCGACGCCTCTAGCAGTGTAAAGCCGGCGCTGTTGCGCAAGGATTTCATACCAACCTCCTAAAGCAGCTACGCAATTTCTCTTTGACCTACACCTAATTTGAGCATTAAACGACCAATTCGTTCATGCTCAGAATTGGCATCATAATAGCCATAACGATGAACAACACGATGGCAGCCATTATCAGCAGCATCAGAGGTTCAAAGATACTTACAAAGGCAGTTACCGCACCCTGCAAATCCTGTTCTTGCGAATCCGCCGCACGCTGAAGCATTTCATCGAGAGTGCCCGAAGATTCACCACTTGCGATCATATAGATCATCATCGGTGGGAAATAGCCTACATCTTCCAGGGCTTTACGAAGGCTCCCGCCCTCGCGCACGCTCTTTTGAGCCGCATCGAGTCGGTCTTTAAGGAAGGTATTGGTCATTACTCCACCGGCGATACCCATGGCTTGAACCAGCGGCACACTGCTGCCCGTAAGAATCGCCAGGGTCCCTACATAGCGAGCACTCTGTGTCCCTCGCATCATCCAGCCAATAATTGGCAGCTCCAGCAAACGGTGGTGGAAACGATACCGAATTGCCGGGCGCCGCAGCATCATCACAGCGCCAAAAATGAGCGCCCCAAGTGCCGGCGGCACCAGCCAGCCCCAGGCAGAAATAAAATCGCTCATGGAGACCAGGATGCGGGTAGCCAGCGGCAAAACCTGCCCGGTGCCGGTAAATACCTCGATAACATCAGGTACCACGTACACCATCAAACCGGTTACAACCAATACACAGATAAATACCAAAACAACTGGGTAGATCAGAGCCAGCTGCACCTTCTGCCGAAATTGCTGCTGCCCTTCCGTATAGTCACCAAGGCGATCCAGCACCGCATCCAAATGACCAGAGTGCTCCCCTGCTTCAACCGTAGCGCGATAGAGTTTGGGGAATGCCCGTGGAAAACTGCTCAGGGCCAAGGCGAAACTGTGCCCTTCAAGGATTTTGCCCCGAACAGCCAATACCACGCGTTTGATTTTTTGGTTACGAGTCTGATTGGCAATGGCTCCAAGGGTTTCTTCCAGGGGAATACCCGCTCGAAGCAAAGTGGACATCTGCCGAGTTAGCAGGGCCAGGTTTTTAACACTCAGCCCAGGGCTACCAGATAGAAAGCTGGCACCGCCCTTCTCTTCTTTCTCGGTGGCTGCACTGACTTCCAGAGGCACCATACCTTTGGCGCGCAGCTGCTGCCGCGCAGCGCGCGCGCTATCCGCCTCGAGCGTACCGCGGCTCTTGCGGCCGGATGCTGCCAGCGCTGTATACTCAAAAGCTGCCACAATCAGGACTCCTGCGTAACTCGTAGTACTTCCTCAAGGGAGGTCCTACCCGCCAGTACTTTCTCTACGCCATCGTCACGGATGCTGGGGCCAAGCTTGCGGGCTTCTGCAACCAACTTGCTCTCTGAAGCGCGATCGTGGATCAATTGGCGCATCACTTCGTTGAGCGGCACCAATTCATAGATACCGATACGGCCGACATAGCCACTGTGATTACACTCTTCACAGCCATTAGGTCGATAGATGATGGCTTCCTCATCAGGCCCGACGCCCAAAACCTCACGCTCGCTGCTGTCGGCCACATGAGGTTGCTTGCATTCAGGACACAGAACTCGCACCAGGCGCTGGGCAAGAACACCAATCACGCTGGACGACAGCAGGAAAGGCTCAATTCCCATGTCCACCAGACGGGTTACCGAACCCAAAGCCGTATTAGTGTGCAGGGTTGAGAGCACCAAGTGTCCGGTCAAACTCGCCTGGATTGCAATCTGCATAGTCTCCAGATCTCGAATCTCACCGACCATCACTACATCCGGGTCCTGACGCAGGATCGCGCGAAGCCCCCGGGCGAAAGTCATATCAGCTTTGGTATTAACCTGAGTCTGTCCAACCCCTTCCAGGTTGTATTCCACCGGGTCCTCGACCGTCAGAATGTTCTTCTCACGGTTATTGATACTACCGAGGCCAGCATACAAGGTGGTGGTTTTACCGGAGCCCGTTGGTCCGGTCACCAGGATAATGCCGTGGGGATGTGCCAACAGGTCTGTCATCACGCGCAAGTCGCGATCTGCCATCCCCAGCTTACTCAGGTCCATTTTGCCCGCTTGCTTATCCAGCAGACGCATTACCACCCGCTCTCCCGCCGATGACGGCATGGTAGAGACACGTACATCTACCTCTCGGCCAGCCATCAAAAGGGAGATCCGGCCATCTTGAGGCACACGTTTCTCGGCGATATCCAGCTTTGCCATTACTTTAATACGGGATACCAGCAATGGAGCCAGAGCGCGCCGGGGTTGCAGTACTTCACGAAGTACGCCATCGACCCGGAAGCGCACGACGAGGCGCTTCTCAAAGGTTTCAATATGAATATCCGAGGCGCCCTGCTTGAGCGACTCGGCAAAAATTGCGTTGATCAATTTGACGATAGGCGCATCGTCTTCCTGTTCCAACAAGTCCTCAGTCTCAGGCAGCGAATCGGCAACCGCTGCAAGATCCAGGTCTTCACCCAGGCCTTCGACTTCGGAGAGGTTGCCACCCTCCCTGTTTTCATACAGGCGCTGCAAAGCACCCTGGAAAACATCTTCCTCTACAGCCTCCAAAGATACAGCCGCACCACTGATGCGCTGTACTTCGGCAACCGCTGATGGACTCAGCGGCGCCACATATTGGCAGAGGGGTTTGCCTTCCTGCTCGGTTAACAGAACCTTGTGACGCTTTGCGAAAGCGTAAGGAAGGCGGCGAATTGTTGGAGTCCCTGTTCCTGTTTCAGCCGTCATTTAGCTTCTTCTACCTCCAACACCTCAACCTCAACATCCACATCTTCTTCGACTGATTCAATGGCAGCACCATCTATAGAACCATCTACTGGCGCAGGGCTCTCGTTGTAGGTGCCTGTTGGCGGCATCAGGTCAGGTAGTACATCACCGCGGTGCCAATCCCAGATCAGGCTGGTGCGGTCTTTCAGGAATATTTGCTTCTGCTGCATATCCATGTAGCGCTTGCGCGTCTCCTCATAGCCAGCAACTTGACTACTGAGGATTCTGGGACGCAAGAACACCATCAGATTAGTTTTGCTAACACTCTTCTCAGTGTTTCTGAACAAGCGACCAATGCCGGGAATATCACCGAGGAGAGGCACTTTGGACACGGTTTCATTAACCTGATCTTCCATCAAACCACCCAGTACCAGGATCGCGCCATCATCGATCAATACTTTTGTGCGGATCTCACGCTTGCTGGTAACGATGTCAGAAGCCCCTTCCGCTGCAGCCGTAGCAGAAGACAAAACGTTTTCAACCTTTTGCTCGATCTCGAGAGTTACCGAGTTGTTGTTATTCACACGGGGAATCACTTTAAGAGTGGTACCCACATCCTCACGCTGGATGGTGGTAAACGGATCATCATTGCTACCAGACAGCAGCTGTTCACCGGTAATAAAAGGTACGTTCTGGCCCACCAAAATCTCAGCTTCTTCATTATCCAAAGCCATAATCGTTGGTGTAGAGAGGATATTGGTATTGCTCTCTGACGCTACGGCATTAATCGCAGCACGGATATCACCGCCACTGAGGTAGCCCAGGTGCAATGCGCCAGCTCCCACCAAATCAGTCACAGGAAGTGAAAATGGATTGGGCTCCCCATCGGAATCCGTACCTAACTGGTTATTCCAGCCGGCAACAGCATTACTGCCGGAACCAGCAATCCAACTAATACCCAGTTCGCTACCTGTACCTTCAACTACCTCTACAATAATTGCCTCAATCAAAACCTGCGCTCTGCGCACGTCCAACCTGGCAATAACACCCTTCATAGTTTCAAGGAGGGCGGGAGGAGCAGTTAACACCAATGCGTTGAGCGACTCGTTAACTTGAATGCTGACTTCAATATTCGCCGCTTGCTGGTCTTTCTCTGTGTTCTGGATACTACCGCTCATACCCTCGAGGATAGGCTTCAGATCTGCTGCATTGGCATACTGGATATAAACAACTGCGGTGTTACCTTCGCCATCCAGCGGTGCATCGAGACGACCTATTACCGTCTTAATCTGCTGGCGGGTAACAGGGTCTCCGGTCAGGAGAATACTATTGGAGCGTTCATCAACAGAAATACGCAGCGGTTGCACTTCCTTACCCGCTTTGCCTCCACTCGATTGAAGTAGATCGGTAAGAACTTGCTTTACTTCCTTCGCAGAAGCAAACATCAACGGCACCACTTCAATATCAATAGCGCCGGCGCGGTCAAGTTGCTTCACCAGGCGAATAATCTGGTCAATATTCGCAGCGCGGTCAGCAATAATCAGAGTGTTGGTATCAGCATAGGCAGCCAAGTGCCCAGTTTGCGGAATCAGCGGGCGCAACATAGCAATCAGCTGTGAAGCGGAAATGTTCTCAACCCTTATAGTGCGAACAACCAGGGATTCCGCGGGAGCTCGAGTGGCCTCATCTGCGACAGGTATCGCCTGCTGCTTGGCCAGCGCATCGGGAACCACTTTCCAGGTTCCGCCCTGTTCCACCAAACTAAAGCCATTGACTTGAAGCACCGACATAAATACATCAAAGGCTTCATTGTGAGTCATTGGGTCACCGGCAACTACGGTGACCTTACCCTTAACATTCGGGTGGACAATAATATTTTTGCCAGTGAAATCAGCAGCCCAATTGATCAGATCACGAATGTCTGCATTGTCGAGAGAAAGGGTAACCCGCTCCGGGCCCTGAGCCAGCGTTGCAGTACAAACAAAAAAACTCAATCCGACCGCAAGCAGCCGTCGATAAAACATCTTCATCATTATTTATCTGGCTCTAGTAAATGTTCAAAAAATCAAAACAATCTAGGTAGATAGTTTTTATTTAGGCTCACGCTGAGCACGACGCTCGCGGGCCAATTCACGCAGCTGCTCCATTCTCTCCCGAATGTTCTGCTGGTTCTCATCTCTTTGAGCAGTTCTTCTGGAGGAGCTGGAACTTGACGTTCTCTGTCTGGAACTGCTGACGCCTCTCAATGGTACGTTTGGCCTTCCGTCCACTTCTGGGTATGTCAGTTTTTCCATCCTGCCATTACGACGAAGAACCACATGGTCAACCTCAACAGAATAAAGTTCGGCGCCACCTGGAAGCCGATCACCGACATACAAACGCTTGGAGGGTTTACCTTTCTCCGACACCAGAGCACTGGCTTTGGTTTTATTGGAGCTGTCAAAAACACCGGATAAAACAATATTCAGCTGAGTCAGAGGAATATTTTCGAGGTCGACTTCAGGGACTTCTGTAGTCTTTTTAGGTTCAGCACGTCCAAAGAACGGCGTGCTGGGAAGACTGGCAGCGCTGGGGGGAGGAGCACCTCTCGGGCTTTTGCGCTCCGCGAGCAGGGATTCCTGAGGATCGCTTGGGACCAATAGGGAGCCATAGGCAAACAAATTGCCAGACAACCACAACAGGCCAATAGCTGACGCCGCCATAGTGCCACGGGAGAGACCTTTGCTCGACTCGCCCTGGGCAAACTTATTGCCAATTGAGCCAACGGCTCGCGCTAGAGGGGACATGAACATACCCACATACAAGTTCAACTTTCTGAGGTTATTGGTTTTTGACGCCTATTTTCTTGCCTCAGCCCGGGAAAGGCAACGCTCTTTCAAGTTAAACGCCACAAACCCTCATTTCGTCCCTTAAATTGCACACTAGTTCCGCAGGTTGTCACCAAAAAACGAAAAAAGGCGGCATGACGCCGCCTTTTTCAATGCCCGCTAGTATAGCAATCGGACATTACAGCTTTGTTTCAAGCTCTGGTACAGCTTCAAACAGGTCAGCTACCAGACCGTAGTCAGCAACGGAGAAGATCGGTGCTTCTTCATCTTTATTGATGGCTACGATAACTTTGGAGTCTTTCATACCTGCCAAATGCTGGATTGCGCCAGAGATACCAACGGCAATATACAGGTCAGGAGCAACGATCTTACCGGTTTGGCCAACCTGCATATCGTTAGGTACGAAGCCTGCATCCACAGCAGCACGGGAGGCACCAACTGCAGCGCCCAGTTTGTCGGCCAGCTTGTACAGCATTTCGAAGTTTTCGCCATTCTGCATGCCGCGGCCACCAGAAATGACTACGCTCGCAGCGGTCAGCTCAGGACGATCGGATACAGCCAGCTCTTCGCCGACAAAAGAGGAAACACCAGCGTCATCCGCGATATCTACAGACTCAACCGCTGCACTTCCACCTTCAGCTGCCACGGCGTCAAAGGCAGTGGTACGTACAGAGATTACCTTGATGGCATCGGAGCTCTGTACAGTGGCAATGACGTTACCCGCATAAATCGGGCGTTTGAAAGTATCTGCACTTTCAACAGCGACGATGTCGGAAATCGGCTGAACATCCAGCAGCGCAGCAGCGCGTGGCAGCATGTTCTTACCGGTAGTAGTGGCTGGAGCCAGGATATGACCGTAGTCTTTACCCAGGTCCGCTACCAACTTGGCAACGTTCTCAGCCAACTGGTGCTCGTAAGCAGCATTATCTGCCAGCAGTACCTTGGAAACGCCTTCAGCTTTAGCAGCAGCCTCCGCTACAGGGCCGCAGCCAGATCCAGCAACCAATACAGCAACATCACCACCAATAGCCTTGGCAGCAGCGATGGTGTTGAGCGTAGCGCCCTTCAGTTCGGCGTTGTCGTGTTCAGCAATAACCAGAATGCTCATCAGATTACCTTCGCCTCGTTTTTCAGTTTCTCTACCAGTTCAGCAACGTCAGCAACCTTAATGCCTGCTTGACGCTCAGCCGGCGGCTCAACTTTCAGGGTTTTGGTGCGGGGAGTAATATCAACGCCCAGCTCATCCGGGGTCGTGGTATCGAGAGGCTTACGCTTTGCCTTCATGATGTTAGGCAGGGAGGCGTAACGCGGCTCATTCAGGCGCAGGTCAGTAGTAACAATGGCAGGCAGTTTCAGTTCAACAGTCTGCAGGCCGCCGTCAATTTCACGAGTTACCTTAACAGCGTCGCCTTCTACGGCAACTTCAGAGGCGAAGGTACCCTGCCCCATGCCAGTCAAAGCACCCAGCATCTGGCCGGTCTGGTTGTTATCGCCATCGATGGACTGCTTGCCCAGAATTACCATTTGAGGCTCTTCTTTCTCAACAATCGCTTTCAGGCATTTGGCTACTGCCAGAGGCTGCAGCTCAGCATCGGTCTCAACCAGGATACCGCGGTCGGCACCCAGGGCCAGTGCAGTGCGGATTTGCTCTTGGCATTGCTTGGAGCCCATGGAAACGGCGACTATCTCGCTGACAACGCCTTTTTCCTTCAAGCGCACCGCCTCTTCTACTGCGATTTCGCAGAAGGGGTTGATAGACATTTTGACGTTGGCTGTATCAACGTCAGAGCCGTCCGCCTTGGGGCGAACCTTGACGTTGTAGTCAACAACGCGTTTCACAGCTACAAGAACTTTCATGGAAATCCCGTCTCAAATATGCTTTTTAACAGCCGCGACTGATAATTCACGTCGCGAACGGATACGGTGTTCTGGTCAAACAAGTGTTTGAACGGCGTGTATGGTGGCGGTTCTATAGCGCAAAATCAATAGTCAAATGGAAGTCCCTCCTGCCATTCACAAAATCTATTTCCGGGAATAAGAACCACCTATCCACCCCCAGTAAGCCGTTGAAATACAGCGCATTTGCCATAGCAAATGAATAGTCATGCAATTGGTAGGGTTGATTAAACGCCTATATAATCCGCCAGCAATATAAATGATAAGGCCGGATTGGCCGCAAAAAAGTTGAATACAACTGCTGAGGAGAGTGCCGTGGAACGCGAATCAATGGAATACGATGTAGTGATCGTGGGTGCCGGCCCCGCTGGATTGGCCGCGGCCTGTCGTATTCGTCAGCTCAATGAAGACGTCTCTGTATGTGTCGTGGAGAAAGGCTCAGAAGTAGGAGCTCACATCCTATCCGGTGCTGTATTTGAGCCCACCGCCCTTAATGAACTCTTCCCCGACTGGAAAGAACGTGGAGCCCCCCTCAATACTGAGGTAAAAGGCGACGACATCTACGTCCTGCGCAGCGAAGAGAACTCTATAAAAGTCCCCAACATGTTTGTGCCCAGCACCATGCACAACGAGGGCAACTACATTATCAGTCTCGGCAACCTGTGCCGTTGGCTGGCAGAACAAGCCGAAAGCCTGGGAGTGGAAATCTTCCCTGGCTTCGCCGCAGCCGAAATTTTGTACACCGAAGATGGCTCTGTGAAAGGTATCGCTACTGGCGATATGGGCATCGGCATGAACGGAGAGCAGAAAGACTCTTACATGCCGGGCATGGAGCTGCATGCCAAATACACTCTCTTCGCTGAAGGTTGTCGCGGTCACCTGGGCAAGCAGCTGATCGAACGCTTTAAGCTAGACGAAGATGCCGACCCACAACACTACGGCATCGGTATTAAAGAGATTTGGAAAGTCCCTGCAGACAAACACCAGCAAGGCCTGGTTGTTCACACTGCTGGCTGGCCGCTGGAACAAAGCTCCACCCACGGTGGCGGCTTCCTTTACCACCTCGAAGACAACCAGGTTGTTGTCGGCTTGATTACTGACCTCGCCTATAGCAACCCCCATGTGAGTCCATTTGACGAGTTCCAGCGCTATAAACACCATCCGGTAATCAAGCAGTACCTGGAAGGTGGCGAGCGCGTTGCCTACGGTGCCCGCGCCATAGTAAAAGGTGGCCTTCAATCCCAGCCGAAAATGACTTTCCCTGGCGGCCTGCTGATCGGTGATAACGCCGGCACCCTGAACTTTGCCAAGATCAAGGGCAATCACACCGCGATGAAATCCGGCATGATCGCGGCTGAGTCTGTAGTTGAAGCCCTCGCCGCTGAGCGCAATAGCGAAGAGCTGACCGACTACACCACCAAGTATCGCGATAGCTGGGCCTGGAAAGAGCTGCACATGCAGCGCAACTTCGGCCCTGCCCAGCACAAATGGGGCAACATTCTGGGATCTGCCTATGCATTTGTGGATATCAATATCTTTAAAGGCAAGCTTCCCTGGACCCTGCGCGACACCAAGGCTGATCACGCCCAGCTCAAGCCTGCTGCTGACTGCGCAAAGATTGACTATCCGAAGCCCGACGGCGTACTCAGTTTTGACAAGCTATCTTCCGTGTTTATTTCCAATACTAACCACGAAGAAGACCAGCCTTGCCACCTGACCCTGAAGGACCCAGAAGTTCCGCTGAGTCACAACCTGCCGATTTACGATGAACCCGCGCAGCGCTACTGCCCTGCCGGTGTTTATGAGGTTATTGAAGACACCAACGGTAAGCGCTTCCAGATCAACGCTCAAAACTGCGTACACTGTAAGACCTGTGACATTAAGGACCCAACCCAAAATATTGTCTGGGTAACCCCTGAAGGTGCCGGCGGCCCCAATTATCCAAATATGTAATTGGGTCTACTCATAAAAAAATGGCGCCGATGGCGCCATTTTTTTATGTGAGAAAGTTAATCTCGCAATATCCCTAAAGAGAGTAAAGTAGGTACCGTATAACCCCAGGCAGTATTTGAACAACCACTCACCCAAACGGCCACTCTTTTGTCAGCAACTAGTGCAGTCATAGCAACACTTAACTTTTGATCTGCATCAACCGCATCAGCCTGTATTACTATTCTATCAGACCTTTCGCAACCATCTGGATTGAGAAAGTCATCTGAATACGCCTCAAAAGCGATCTGATCATCACCCACTAAACGGACCGACTCTAACTTTCTTGTCCCACCATCACCAATGGCCCAAGCATTTGAAACAGCACTCAACAACAAAAAGAAGCCTATAGCTACCCGCTTAGCTCTATCAATATTTTTAAAATCCATGAATAAACCCTCTCCCTAAAACCTATAGTGTATTTAAAAAAACGCCAAGCAGTAGAAGTGTACCGCCTGATACTCAGGATTAGCAAAGAGCGGCTATATACTATGAAGTGAATCAACTGCTCTTCATTGAGATGCCCCTGATAGCGACATTATATCCATATCAAAAGCCATGCGAAGATAGCAATTTACGATGGGCCACCTCATCGCTTTAACATGTCACATAGAAACCTAGACGTTAGACAGCAGCAAATCTGCTCAAGAATACTAAAATGGGTAGACACACCAATGCGCGCCTACCCTCACTGAGACCTTCGACTAACTTTAGAACTTATACTGCGCACTCAATGCGAAAGTCTGCCCAACCTCCTCCTCAAAAACGGTGACACCCTGCCTCTCAATTTCAATGGCTTCACCCAAAAGGTTCTGCACTTTAGCCTTCACCGTCACCTCGTCAGTTGGATACCAGAAGTAAGTCAAATCCAGAGAGTGGAATGGCTGCTCAAATGAATCGGGATGAGGATCTCGCCCCGCTTTGTAAAGGCGCTCACCAAATACGTTGTAAACCAAGCTGGCAGAATGGTTCCCGTCCGGACTGTCAAAACCGAGCAGCATATTGACAACATAATCAGATGCACCAGTCATCTCGCGGACATCATTCGTCGGTGCATCGGCCTCATTACCGGCAACAATTTCCGAGTCTTGCAGAGTAATATTACCCTGCAAAAAGAAGCTCTCCAGTGGGTCAGAGATAAAACCAAGGCTTTTCATACCTTCTATTTCTATACCGGTAATCTCACCAGACTCAGCATTAATAATCTCCCGAGCAATATTGTCATCACTCGAGGCAGCTTCAAAGAATTCAATAGGGTTAATAATATCCTTATAGAAAGCCGAAATGGTCAGACTATCGCCACTATCAAAAAACCACTCCGCACGAATATCGTAGTTATCGATCTCTGACGGCCGAACACTTGAATTTCCCCTGATCTGATCATCCGTGTACGGATCAATATAAATAGCATCGGTGATTTCGCGTAAATCGGGCCTCACTGCAGTCTTGGATGCACCAAATCTCAACTGGAAGGTTTCCGCCCAGAATGACCCCATATAGGTCAAGGATAGCGAGGGATAAATATCGTCATCCGTATATACCGCTTCAGCCAACTCTTCAGGGTCATTCGTAATCTGCGGCTCACTTTGCGAGAAACTATAGGGGTTCCACTCTAAAGCAGCTTGACTATAGTCCTCCCATCGGGCCCCAGCTGAAATACGCCAGGTTTCCTCAAGGGTCCAATCGAATTTACCGTAGATCGCATCTGTCGAAGTAGCGGCCAAATAACTTTGCTTGTTACTGCCAGACTTGGCAAAAACAAAGTTATTTTCATCGTTAGTGATATTGGTATCGCTAAACACATCACTCAAAGGGTCATCAAGTATTGAGGGGTCAGCCACACTGAAGATATCCAATCCAAATTCAGTTTGCTTATAGGAGCGCCCCTTCTCAATTCGAGCAAACCCACCACTCAACTCCAACGAAGACGAGGAAAACTCAACGGGCAATGTTGCGGACCAACCGTAGTTTCGGACCTCATCCTCCAGCTCGGTAAATCGAAAACTCGCACTCCGCGAAGCAATATCCACCGTTGAGTTAATAACCTCTCCGGTTTCAGGGTCAGTTTCGGTGTTAGCAATCACCTCAACCTGATTGGGGATATCTGTCATCGCCGTTGAATCGGAGTAGAACCAGTCAACCACCAAATCCTCAGGCACCCAACTTAGGGAGCTGACGGACAGCAGGCCTTTTGTTTCTGGACCAAGAGAGTGACTTCCCTTTATTTGATGAAGCACCAGCTCCCGCTCTTCATACTTCAGGTCATAATTTCTCGATCCAGCGCCATCAGACAATAGACGATCTGAGTCAAAGTAATCCCTGATTGAAGTCTCATCGTCCGTATTCCTCAAATACAAACTGATACTCTCAACCGAATGCTCGTCCGCAAAACGTATACCTAGGTTTAAATTTCCACTGATATCTACGGAGTAAGTAGACTCGGTTCGACGGTCAACCTGCTCCTGTGGGTTACCGTAGTCACGAATAGTGCGCTCACTCTCCCTCCACTTACTCTTGTAGGAGGCTCCAGCCAGGAAACCGAACTCCCAATCGTCCCCGTAGTAGAAGCGATTCCCTACACTAGCCTTGTAGTCTTGGTCAGGATCGCTAGATTCCTCTTTAATAGAAATATCACGATTCAAGCTTAGGGCGAGTTCCCTATTTAGCGCTTGAGCCGCCTTTTCCGCTTCCTGGTTACTTGAATACTCATTCCCCTCAGTAATCAAGGTATCACGGATATCCGCAACTGAAATATTACCCTTGAAGCGTTGCAGTGCCGCAGATATCTCACCCGGCATCGCCCTGGTACCATCATCAGCACCCCAAATATCATCATCTCCACCGCTGTAGCTGAGCACATTACCATTGACTTCACTATTGGTGCCCGTACCAACTTCAATAGCGTAAGTCAGATCATCAGGTATCCCTTTGGTGCGGATATCGACATTACCACCTCCAAACGAGGCAGACTTATCAACTGAGTAGCTCTTCTGTACCGCTAGCGATTCCACGATAGAGGTCGGGAATAGATCTAATGGGATGACATTTCTGGTCAGATCCGGGGATGGCACCGTCGAACCATTGAGAGTTGTACTTGAATATCGCTCACCCAAGCCCCTTACGTAAACGAACTTGTCACTTACCAGGGATAATCCGGATACTCGTCGCAGCGCTGCGGCTACGGTAGAGTCCCCCACCCTGCTGATCATCTCAGCCCCGAGGATATCCGTAACTACCTCCTCCTCCAGGCGCTCGCTGATTAGGACTTCAGCAGAGTCCTTCAGCCGCCCCTGGACTACAACCTCTTCAATCCCAGGAGTGGCACTATCAACCAGTTCAGCATCCTGTGCATACACTCCAGCTGCAAATGTGGAGCCCGCAGCTACCGCCAAAACAAGCGGCGCCCTTTGAAATCTTTCGCACTTAACCATCTCTCAGGCCTCTTTTCATTCCTAAGAATCACGGTCTTAAATCAAATAAGGCGCCGACTCCATCAGCGAAGGCGGCGCCTTAATTGATTGGGATTAGCATCCCCAACCGCTACCTCGATCTATTACTCAAACCAGAGAGGTTGAGCGCGATCACCCTGGTGAAGACCGTAAGTCCAACCCTGAGTCCAATCGGTACCATCCTGCTCAAGCGCACCCAAATAGGCACGACCCAGTTCGGCAGAAACCGTAGGTGCAACGCCATCGATCACTTGAGCAGATGCATCAACTGTGAACATTGCAGGGGAACCGCCGAGCAAAACAAAGTCAGTATCGGCATTAGAGGTTGGATTAACTTCACCGGAGATAGTGGCAAATTGGTTACCGCTATCCACAGCCCAAGTCTCAACATTGAAGCTGTCTTCATCGGTTTTAGTGCGATCTTCACAGGCGAAAATGTTGGAAGTCAGAGCCACCTCAGTCCCAGCAGATGCTTCGCCGCGAGTTTGAGAGCTCTCAATACGCAGGCAGTAGTTATCGCCGGCCACGCCAGTCTCATCAGCAAAGAAGGAGGCCACAACTATAGAATTAGTGATCATTGGATAAATACCCTCACGCAGGCGCCAGCCTGCACCGGGGTCATGAGTACCCTCTTCTTGAGCGGAAACAATACAGGTCAGCCCGTCAATTACTGGTCGACTGTTGAGACCCTGGCTGATCAAGGTGGAATAATCAGCTCCATCACTATATGAACCGATGCCATCGGCCTCTATACAGTGATTGCCGTCAGTCTCACTTTGAATCACTAAAGCATTGGTAATACTTCCACGATAACCTTCATCAATATCAATGGAGTCATCGCGAACGTAGAGTGCAACATAATTTTCGACATCTACAGCGCCACCGAAGAACTCGATACCGTCATCGTAAGTTGAGTATGTTTGAAGGTTACGGATCGTTGTGCCATTACCTACAGCATCAAAAGCAATTCCGTTCAACTCATCACCACTAGCAACTTCTGCGCCAGTGTGTTTGACAACAACGTACAAAAGCTCTCCCGAGTTATCGGCATTGTTGTCACCGCCGTAGTAGGAGGTATTGTCATCAGTGGATCCTTCAGCAGCTACGTGACACTCGCCATCAAGAGTCAGATCACCACCGCCAATAGAACCTGTATATTGGCATTTGTTCGTTACACCAAAGCCATTAATAACCATTCCACCCCACTGTGAAACATCCTCCGGACCTACAGTGCCAAGAACATCAGTTTCTGACGTAAAAGTGATGGGAGATGTTTCTGTACCGCGAGCAAAGACTTGCGATCCACGGTTTACAACCATAAATGCTGAATTATCTTTAAAAGCGATAGTGGCGCCCGCCTCAATTTCCAGTTTTACGCCGTCACCACCCTCAGAAATACCGGCTGCTGCCAGGTCAGAATCGCTGGAGTAACTTTCTCCAACAAACAAACTGCCGCTAAAGACATGAGCTCCATTGCTATCCAGCGCAGTGAGATATAAATCTTCAGTTAATGGGTTTGCAGCAGAAACAAAATCAGTTGTGTAATAGCAGTTACCACCGCTAAATTCACCTTGTACACTTGAACTTTCTATAGTGGCACATGGATTTTCATCAGTGGAACCTCCGCCAGGATTTGTCACTGAATTATCTACCGAGTTGTCCACCGAGTTATCTACTGTTTCCGGCTCGATACTCACACCGCCACCGTCACAACCCGCTAATAGCGCAGCAATCGCAGCTGCCAGTAAGAGCTTATTTTGTACTCGCTTCATGTTTCCCCCTATAGGAATTTCAATCCAAAACTTTAATTGCTTCAACTCCGCCATTTTTAAAAAAAATAAATGGCAGCAGCCAAGCAAATAAAAACTATATTTTTTTGTTTCGCCGTAGCGATTTGGACGGAGGGAAGTTTAGAAATGCACTGTTGCGGATTTGTTACTTATTTAGATATTTCCGTAAATTATCGAATTAATATTTTATTTCTTTCAGAACAAATACACTTATATTTCCATAAGATTTCAAACACTATCTTTTTAATAGAAATGAAATACACCAACACCACAAATAAATAGTATAGATATGTATATTCCCGGGCTATTTTCCGGACTCAAGCAAGCACCGGCACAATCAAGTATAAATTCCACAGTGGTAATCAAAATACAGAAGCGATAGTGGCATCCACTAAATAGTTTGATGCTATAGAGTAAAGCAAATACTTTCTAAACTCGAACAGTGAAGAGCAAGGCTATGAATTAAAGCCCCAGCTACAAATCAGCGCTGAGGCGCGAGGAATCCGCCAGCAGGGACCGGGAGCTATCTAATTGCAAGAACCCAGCAGAAAATCTTTTCCGTCACTTTGCACAAAAAGCTTATCGGAATCGCGACCCCCTTCAAGCGCCCAGTCTGCCAACTGGTAAAAAACATCACGGGAAACGCGAGCCTGTAACCCCCCTCGAATCTCCAGGTAGGGGACTGGCTGCGGCGGAGCACCAAAGTCTCTCAGTTGCCACTGCCCCTCTTCCGACAGCTCAACAACGTCGCCCACATTTGTGGTGAAAAGTAGTTGTTGATGAGTACTCCCGGGGTTGCGGGCCACCTGAGTGATCACAAATGGAACATCCTCCACTGTGATTCGCAGCTTCTCGACAGGGGTGACAAGGAAGTATTCATCCCCCTCACGCTTCAAAATGCTGGCAAACAGTTTCACAAGAGGGTGACGACGAATCTCTGTTCCCTCGTGGATCCAACGGCCATCAGACTTGATGACCATATCCATGTCCCCACAAAGCTCTGGGTTCCACCTTTCTACAGGTGGATGCCCATGAAATTCAGCCTGTAATTTTTGCAGCTGCTGGAACAGGGGCTCAGCCAAGGGCGGACCCCGCAGAATCGCTGTGATGGCTTGTCTGGCTTCCCTCTGGCGTTTTGCGAGAGGACATATCACCGATATGCACACCCACATCCATAATAAACTCCATCAAACCTTCCCTGTCCTCTATTACATTGGCAAAAGACTTGGAGTGATAAAGCTCTACCGCCCCTTGCACAAGCGCCCAGTATGTTGAGTAATAGAAGTATGCAGGAACGTTCTTCAGCATGCCCTGCTCCATACGGCGCTCAAAGACCCGATTGAGAGAGGTAGCATTGGAATTACGAATATTGTGGAGCTCCGCAATCATTTCTGGAGCCAGGTTCAACGCGATAATCTTCTCCTCCAGGCGCTGGAAGAGTCTATCTTTGCCAGGATCGGCCATACGAGATTCAAAATAGGCGCGGGCTGGAGCGGTGATATCACCTTGCTCGGCCAAGGCTACAGCGGTCTTGAGACGTTCAGCGAGGGATTTTTCATAATCCATCAGCAAACGCATGTAGATTTCTGTCTTGGAAATAAAGTGCTTGTAAATCGTGCCCTTACCGATATCCACACGCTCGGCAATCTGTTCGACCGTGACTTTCTCTTCACCGTGCTCCAACAGAAGCTCCAGAGCCGCATCCAGGATACGCTGCTCCCGCGCGCGGAACCGCTGAACCTTCTCTTTTGCCTTATCCATACTTCCGACCTTCTTTGCCCTTAAAAATGGGGACTGAAATTGACTATTCATTCATGAATGATAGGCAATTCAAGTCGGTTGGAAAAGTAAATCGGGGAATTAGACTGCCTAATATTAAAAATATTAGGCCATTTTGCTCAAAATTTACTCAAAATGAGCCAATTTTAAGCTGAGAGCAGACCTTTTATTTTAGCATGTGGTGACGCTTGGCGAGCCCAAGCATTGCACATAACACATAAAATTCGACGATTGAGTGATTGCTGGGTAGTCCTTTACCCCAATACTTCCGAATGAAATCAAGAACTACACCAGAACACAAGAAGCCACTATTAAACGGACTTCAGCTTTAGCTCCAACAGAGGCGCGACTACATCGTTGTCCTGCGTGCGTATCCAGAGCATTTCCTCCTCTGAGTAGAGCTCTGCAACAATCGCATTAGCTAATTCACAATCATGAGAAATCAAATGCTGCGCCAACCACTCTGCAGCAAAAGTACGTTTTTTGCCGAGCGTACCCTGTGAACGCTTGTACAGGTTTTTTACTGCCTTGCGCGCATACTCTACTGAGGCGATTCCCGGAGTCGCTTCAACCATCTTGCGATGCAACTTTTTGCTTTTCTGTTCGATGATATAAGGAAGCACTTGGCCAGAAACATAGTCGTGGGCGACCGATCCTTTACAAGGACAGCTATACGACTTCCTGTTTTCATAGATTTTTTTCAGAGCATTGAGGTGATTATTGGTCTTGTATGCGGATCGGGCCGCCAAACCAGCGTAACCAATGGACAATGCTGTTCCAGCAACAACCAAACCAATACCCGTCGCAGAAGTCGCAGCCGCTGCACCGGTAGCCAGGCCGGTTAGTGTGGCACCTGTAGCCGTCTGTGCACCCCACACCCCATAATAAGCAGCAGAGCCAACTCCTCCAGCCACAGCCTTTGCGGTACGGTGCCGACTGACAACCTTGCCGAAATTCAGTGGTGGACGTATATCAATATTGTCGTGTGGCACCTGTGGTATCTCCTACTTCTTTTATTCAATCTTTGTTGGATAGCTGCAAACGAATTAGTCCAACTGTCCCAACAACTATTGGCGCTTTATACCACAGAAATAAGTAAGAATTCGACATGTCGCAATAGTCAATAGCACAGAGTTTCAACTTGACTGAGAAAATCAGTAGCCAGTGTATGGAAAAGAGCTGGATAGCTATACGAGGTGGCACCTGTGACCAAAATGGGCCTAACGTTCAAAATATGAATGGGGTTAAAGGGATTTGCTGTTATTATCCTTTTGATTAAGAGCGCAAAGCTCCCCATCTGCAAACTCTGTTAAGTGGAATAGGTAACGGGCAAAATCCCTTATGTTGGAAAAATTAGGTAAGTTATTGGATGTTGAAGAGCTGGATCGAAATCTCTTCCGCAGTCGTCATCACGTTGAAAATTATCGCAAAGTGCTTTTTGGCGGGCAAGTTCTGGGCCAAGCACTGATGGCAGCAACTCGTACCGTTGAGCATCGCCTACCCCACTCCCTTCACGCCTACTTCCTCCGCCCTGGCTCTAGTGAGCTGCCGGTGATCTACGAAGTAGACCCAATCCGCGATGGCGGTAGCTTTACCACTCGTCGCGTAGTCGCCAAGCAGCGCGGGCGCGCGATCTTCAATATGTCCGCCTCCTTCCAAATTCGGGAACCCGGATTTGACCACCAGGCCGACCTGCCTTGTGTCGAGATTCCCTCTCCTGAGAGCCTGAAAAACACCCAGGAGCTGGCCCTGGAAGCTGGATTGGTTAGCCCGCAGTACGATCAGCGGCGCTATATGATCGATTTTCGTCCGGTAGACCCGCAAAGCTACTTTGGCGCTGAAACCCGCGAAGCCAAATGCATGTTCTGGCTGCGGGCAGAGGGCGAGATGTCGGACGACCCGATGGAGCACCGAGCAGCACTTTGCTATGCATCCGATATGGGACTCCTGGGTACCTCCCTACAGCCGCACGACATATCCTTATTCGATCCCCAATTGATGCCCGCGAGCGTTGACCACGCGATGTGGTTCCACCGCGATTTCCGCCTGGATCAATGGCTTCTCTATGTAACGGATAGCCCTTCGGCAACCGGTGCCAGAGGCTTTACCCGCGGCCAGATTTTCACCCGCGACGGAACGCTGGTAGCGTCTACCTGCCAAGAGGGACTGATTCGACAAATAAAAAATTAAATCAGTGGTTTACAGCCGAAAAATTGCTGCTATAGTGCCGCCCCTTCGCAAATGATGCGAAACAAAAAACGGTGAGTAGCGCAGCCTGGTAGCGCACTTCGTTCGGGACGAAGGGGTCGGAGGTTCGAATCCTCTCTCACCGACCAGATTTTCAAAGCCCGCTTTTAGCGGGCTTTTTTGTGCCTGAACTCTTTAGCTTGAGCTGACGATAAGCCGTTCAGATTACCCCTCACTTTCCCCCAGTGCATCGCACCAGGAACAGTACAAGCAACTCCTGCATGTTTACCTTGCCGGGCTTAATGCGGAAGCGCATTAAAAAGTTAAAAGCGATGGGGACAAATAAAGAATTAGCTTCAGAAGTACCGAAGAGGCACGAGGCTTTGAGCATGGCTGGCTTAGCTATTTACACCGATAAGCAAGTAAGAGATAACACCCTCAAGGCAGCTGTGTAATTGCCCATGTAAGCCTTTAAAGTAAAAGCGCTACCAGGAATGAAATCATAAACACGAAAAAGCCCGCATAAGCGGGCTTTTTCTTTTTATATGGTCGGTGAGAGAGGATTCGAACCTCCGACCCCTTCGTCCCGAACGAAGTGCGCTACCAGGCTGCGCTACTCACCGAGGCCGCGAATACTACTCATCCATTTTTCAAAGATCAAGTAATTTTTGGCGCGAATGTCATCATTGATCATTTTGCCGACACAACCGATCTTTGAGTTGTCCTCAAAGGCAGTCTAATCCGCATTATAGCTGGACCTCCCCGGCTCCAAGCGCCTCTTTCTACACTGGAGATTCAAGCTTTACGGTTGCTAGTAATTGCCCCAATCTCCGACATATCCATTTAGTCTGCCAACTAACAACCAATCCCTTACTCGTCCTGGGGTCGAACACTTTCCACCGATTTAGCCACTCTCTGAAACCCTCTTCACGTATACGGCAAACTGTGGTCGCCAAAGAAATACCGATATTATTTCTATCCACTTTCTTGTATTTACGTATCTTCAACGACTATCAAGTACTTTTAGTTTTGAGTGCACACGTATAAAAAATGCAAAGCTCTCCACAGAGGATGCAAGAGTTTGGAGCAGAAAAAACCAAGAAGGGCATACAGTGCGAGGCAATAGCAAATTACATTGAAAAGCTGCTAGATATCGTTTTTTGATATTTTGAGTAAGTAGATCTTTACATAAAAGCGAACTGACAAGCTCGTTAAGCTGCTTTTCCAAGACATCGATATAAACAGTTACCTTTAAATTCCAGTTCGCTATTTACGGATATTTCTACAAGTGCCGCTATTTTTCACCGGGCACCCGAGGGGATTTTCCCCGAGCCCTAACACCAATACAAGGGAGCAGCACCCTGCACGCCACAAGAATATTAACCACTCATTTAAGTAGAAAATCCCGAGTAAGACTTTATTTTTTAAAAAATATTCCTTTTGGGAAAATTACAGAATTTTAAGAAAAATGGTGACTACAATTGCGCCCCCATTACCTTTTTGTTTCCCGCTCCATTTTTTTTCAAACTTTCCCTGTGCTTCTGAAAAGCTTCTCTATACTCAGATCAGCCGGCTGAGTGTCCGTCGCAAGATGCAACAACTCGAAAGCTCATTACCGATTTATTATCAGCAGGCTGATCCTAAAAACGGGGCTCTATCAAGCTCCAAAATTCTCACCCGTAAACCATGAAATAACCTGGGCGATAGCCCCCTATCGTCATTGGTCTACTCGAGGAGTACGTTCATGTACCAACCATATGCATATGCTCAAGGGATCTTTGGACAACCACAAAACTATGCCGTACCTCCGATTAATCCGGTCGTCGGACTCACTCCCCCCCAGCCATACCTACCGCTTCAACAGTTAGCACCACAAGGATTGCTGGGAGAGTTTATTAGCCGTGCAGCCCCGGTAGTTGGTGGCATTGTCGGTGGACCACAAGGTCAATTGATCAATGCGCTCGGCGGATTGGGCCAAGTACTGCCCTTCCAGGCCGCACCACAGCTTCCACAACAGTTAGCGCCCCACATTCCTCAGCAGCTTGCTCCACAAATTCCACCTCAGTTCGCTCATCAGTTTGCCCCCCAAAACTATCTCAGCGAATTGATAAACCGCGCGGCCCCTGTTTTGGCCAATTACATCAATAACCCTCAGGCACAGCTGATCAATGCAGCCGCCCAACTAGGACAGCTCTTACCCTATCAAGCCGCTCCGCAACTGCCACCGCAAGGTCTCCTCGGTGAGTTGATTAGTCGTGCCGCACCTGCTCTTGGCAACTACATTGGCGTGCCTCAACAAGGTCAACTCCTTAACAACTTGGCGCGCCTCAACCACCTGCTGCCCTACCAGGCCGCACCGCAATTCACGCCACACCTCGTTCCTCAGACCTACATCGGCCAACCGGTAAATCAACTGGCACCTGTGGCTCCGGAGCAGTATGGGTCGGTTCCCCCGCAAGCTTTTGCACCACTGAGTCAACCGGTGCCATTCCAGGCTTTCCCGCAGCCGCCACAGCAACCTTTTCAGAACTTGAGTGGCATCGGACAACCACTGCCCTATCAGGCAATGCCACAACCCAACTCAGCCTTTCAGCAACAAGCTTATCTGCACTAAAAATGATGCAAAAAGGGGCTTCACGCCCCTTTTCCTGGGGGTGGGTTCGCCCCTGCCCTACTTTGGATAGCACAGTCACAATGAGAAGAAAATGAAGAAGTTTGAGCAATATGTAGCCGTACCCAATCGTAAGGTATCAGCTAGCACTCTGGAGCTAGAGGAGCTGGTGAAGGAAGCTTCAAATTGCCCCGATGTGAAGGACGTTACTTTGTGCAAAAGCAACGTCACCCTTGTGGCTACACCCGATGCCGTCGACGACCTAAGAAAGAAATTGGGAGGCAAAGTAATTATTGATCCGGATCAACCTGTCCACCCTCTCAATTGAGACTGAAACCCACTCGATTCACCACTTTCAGACGTTTCACACGCGTACTAAATCAGTACCGCACTGAAAGCGAAGGAACATGAACATGACTGAATCCCGACAAGAAAAGGCCGCAGGAGAACCTTCGGTCGAGGTTGCAGAGAAAGTCGAGTTACTTATTTCACCCCGCCGCAGCCTGATGGCTAAATCCATGGGCGTGCAGCCATTGAGCTCGGGCTCAATGCACCATGTGATTTCCACTATTGCCAGGCAGGCAGGTTGTGAGGTGCTTCGTGAAATACGCCCCGGCAGAAAACTAAAAACGCTGTCTTCCGCCGATGAGGCCACCAATATTTACAAAGTCCGTATGGATGTGGATGCTGCTGCGGCACTTTACCAGACCACACCACCAAACGTCGCCGTTGAACTGGACTCACTTCTCTCTTACGGGCAAGCGAGCTATTCACCGACCTTTTCCGCAGTTTTTGCACAGCAACCCGGACTATTGCGCGAATACCACGTCCAGGCACAGCAGGTGCACTTCCGCGTTATCGGTGCAAAAGGTGAGCCCATACGCGACGCGCAAATAATTGTTGAAAGTGCGGGCTTTCCTCAAGAAGGGGTCACCAACAATAAAGGGGAAGTCGCGCTCAGTATTTTTGCGCAAAGCGGCGGCGCTCAAGTGAAATCACTTCTGATCCGCCCCGCCAAAGATTTCTGGAACAAATATATTCGCAGCCCCTCCCTATCACTCACCGGTGTAAACCTGGTGAAACTCCAACCCCTAAGCGAAGCCATACCCAACTTCCCCAATGATGCTTCCTATGGCTGGGGGCAAAAGTACATGGGCCTGGACCAGCTACCCGATGAATACACAGGCAAAGGTATCAAAATCGCAATCATCGATTCCGGTGCGGATAATAAGCACCCGATACTGAGCCATTTAAAGAATGGTATCGATGTCACCAATAATTACGATGCCAATAGCTGGGCAGAAGATATCGTCGGCCATGGAACCCACTGTGCAGGAATTATTACAGGCCAACCCTCTGGCTCCGAGGCAATACGCGGTTTTGCTCCTGAAGCCGAAATCTATGTATTCAAAGTTTTCCCCGGCGGGCAATTTAGCAGCTTGATTGATGCCCTCTCGCATTGTATAGAACTCGGCGTTGACGTAGTGAATATGAGCCTGGGCAGCTCTGATTCGTCAGAAGCTGTTGAGCAACAGATCGAGGAAGCGGTCCAACATGGTATCGCCTGTATAGTTGCCGCAGGCAACAATGGCGGGGCAGTCCAGTATCCAGCCAGTTCTCCAAATGCTATGGCTGTCGGCGCTCTGGGAATGCTCAATGAATTCCCCAAAGATTCCTGGGAAGCGCAAACAGTAATACCCTCAACAGCATCAGCCGACGGTCTATTTGTTCCTAGATTTAGCGCTTTCGGCCAGGAAATTTCTGTTGCCGCACCTGGTGTGGGTATCGTTTCGTCTGTGCCTGACAAAGGCTTCGATGTTCAATCAGGTACATCAATGGCCGCGCCGCATATTACCGGTTTGGCAGCACTACTACTTGCCCACCATCCATTATTTAAAGGTGTGCTCCGGCAGAAAGATGTATCCAGGGTGACCGCCTTATTCCAACTAATCCGATCCTTGGCCGCACCAATGCCCCTCGGGGCAGAGAGAGTTGGCGCAGGTGTTCCCAAGCTTTTCGGTATCAACTCCGCTTTTGAGTCCGCCAAAGAGCAAGCAAGGGCCGCGGGTACTCATGCCGCTACCGCGCAAGGTCCCTCCTCGGCCACTCCATACTCTGGATTTACCATGAGTCCTTTACAGGGCTACCCCCCTCAAGCTACACCCAGTTGGCAGGGGCAGTTTGTGCCGGGAGGCTACTACCCTTCCGAAATAGCCGCGGTTAACCCCCAGCAACCAATGGTGAGCAGTTTTCCAGATGGATTTGCCCTGAGCGCCTACGGTATGCAGTTCGTTGATCCCCGTGCAATCAGATATTGGTAGCTCTGTCGCCATCGTTAGTTAGACTGCAAAAGACCTTTCAAGACCGCAGCTATGCTGCGGTCTTATCCTTCGTAGCATTCAATTCCCACTTAGGCAGCATGCCTGCCCGCTAATCCAGCCCTCTCAAAAGATGCTTGTGACGGCCCATCCACATCTATCTTCTTGTTTACTCATACGGGAGATGCTTACTTGTATGCGTCACCATAGGATAACGACTTTGTAAGTGTATTCTTTTTAAGTGGTACATATCTGAAAACCAATCAAATGAAACCTGCCACCTCATAACTGGCTAGCTTGTGACCAGTTTGCTTGAAGGTGACACAAGGGCACCTGTAGGCTTAGATACTGTCGAAACGACTAATTGTTGGATTTCCCGCTGAAGAAATGATGCTTAAACGATTACTAACACTGCCGCTATTACTCGCCACTCTATCCCCTGCTGTTCAGGCTTATGAGATTCTTTACAGTGCAGAGATCTCGCCCAACTCCAAGCTGGCTGAGGTGGAAATGGCGCTCAGCGGTGATGATATGCCAAGTAAGCTCGTTCTAAACTTGCGCTCTGGCCGCTATCAGGACCTGGAAAGTGACACCCCACTAAAGATCGAGGGCGACAAAGCAACCTGGCAACCCGAAGGGAAGAACCCCGTCCTCAAGTACCGCTTTGTCATAGATAACCAGCGTAGCAACGGTGGCTACGACTCACGGATCACCAAAGACTGGGCAATTCTCCGCAGCGATAAATTGATTGCACCGGTATCGGCAACCAGCCGTGGCCGCTCTACCGCCCGCCTTAAGCTGGAACTTCCTGACCAATGGTATGCGGCCCTACCCTACCCTGAGATCGAAGATAACCTATACGAGTTATCTGACCCCAAGCGTAAGTTTGTAAGACCCAAGGGCTGGATGATTGTAGGGAAAATTGGCAGTCGGCAGGATATGATTGCCGGCACCGAAACCCGTGTTGCAGGCCCTAAAAATGAGAATATTCGGCGGCAAGACATCCTGGCCTTCCTAAATTGGAACCTGCCAGAGCTCAAGAAGATCTTCCCCCTCTTCCCTGATCATCTATTGATCGTAACCGCTGACGACCCCATGTGGCGCGGCGGACTATCGGGGACACGCTCTCTATATATGCATGCTGATCGACCATTGATCAGCGGCAACCGCACCAGCAGCATGATCCACGAGTTAGTTCATGTGGGCACGGGAATTCACGGCGACGATGAGAGCGATTGGATTGTAGAGGGACTGGCTGAGTTTTACTCCCTGGAGATTTTAAGGCGAACTGGTGGCATCAGTGAAACCCGCTATCAGGAGGCAATGGATAAACTGATTAAATGGGGTAAGAAGGCTCCTTCACTATTAGTCGAACGCTCATCCGGCCCCATTACCGCCCGTGCGGCCGGGGTAATGCAGCAACTGGATAAAGAGATTCGCGAGGCCAGCAATGGCAAGGCAAGTATTGATGACGTCGCACAAGAACTGGCTCGAACACGCGGTGAAGTGACTCTGGAAAGGTTTAGATCCCTGTCTGAGAAAGCAGCCGGTAAGCCCGTGGATACATTAGCCACAGAAAACCTGACAGACCGGGCGAAAGGCTCCAACAAATAGCAGACAAAAAAAAGCCCTGACGACGGGGGGGGAGAGCGTCAGGGCCAAGACCATTAGGAGTGAAACTTGGAGGATTTCATCCTTGCTTCCGGGTGACAGCCATGTGAGCCACCCTACCAGCATTACTAAACACGTTGGGGGAGATGTGTTAGCCAGATAAAGACAGTATCGAACACAGGTCACAGATTGCCAGCACACCTGAAGATTAATTTAGAACAAATGGAAATAGGTTCTTGAGCACCAGCGCTAAAAGTTATTACAGCCCTCCCCCATCATCAGAAGGTAACTTTTCCTACTTTTTTTCACTTGTTTGCAACATTGATGAAAACAATGCTTGACTAATCCTCTAGAGTCCCTAAAATGGCGCCCACTTACACAGCGAAACGCACGTAAGTATAAGAAAACGCTAGGATTTTTCAGATTTATCAGATAGAATTCGCAGCGTTCTTTTCCGCCAAAGGCGGATAAAAAAGGCTAGGTGGCAGAGTGGTCATGCAGCGGACTGCAACTCCGTGTACGCCGGTTCGATTCCGACCCTAGCCTCCATTTTCCTCTTCATTGCAGTATCCTGTTGAATGCAATGAAAGTGAGAATGAAGGGCAGCTTTTAAACATCGCCCTTTCTCGCAAAGGATCTGCCCGGGTGGTGGAATTGGTAGACACAGGAGACTTAAAATCTCCCGGCTTCACGGCCGTGCCGGTTCAAGTCCGGCCCCGGGCACCAATCAGATCTTTGAAATCAATAAGTTACATACCTTTTGGTGCAAATTTGGTGCGCCAACCTCTACTCTCCTCAAGCGATAAAAATCTAGTTAGCGTTTTTGCTAAGCGAAGAAAATAGAACCCCCACTTCCCATCACTGATAGTTTCTAAACCTGGCGATAAATACAGCTAAAGCATTAGTTATTAGATTCTCACCAAGACGGGCTAACTACTCTTTATGGTCATCAGCAGGCGGGGGAAGCACCCGATTCTGAAGGAAGTTGCAGATTTAACAAATGCCCACAAGCACTGCGTTACGAACAAGCCTAAAAAAAAATGCTGACGATCTCTAGGCTGGCAGCTTCAGATTGATGAAGGCAGAATTGGGTTGGAGTAGCACTTCACATCAATAGAGTACGAAGGAAGCTTCATTCATAAAGCAACTGAGTTTGGAGTTAAGCATTACAGCAACCCAAACCCTACAGCGCTTGGAGTCAGCATCTCCCCCTAGTGGACACTTATCAACCTCCCACCAGCTGGCATGCAGCGGTCTACTAAACCCAGACACCAATATAGGTGGTGAAGTTGCCAATAAAAACATAGATACTCGATGAGCTGGCAACGTCGACCTTCTATCAATTTCAATACGTTCAGAAGAGGGAATGGCGCTAAATCCAAAGTAAATTATTATAATGAAAAATCGTATTTAATTACTTGGAAACGCGGGCGAGTTCTCCGTTTTGATAATACCGGAGCCAAGACCAATTCAATTCTAGATTTTTCTTAATTGTTTCGCCCTTTATGGCAAGTAACCCAAAGTACAGAGGCAATCCAATTTATGTTCAGGCCCTTGGCTCTACTAGTGTTCGCATCAGTCCCGATACTATTATGGATATCTTTTCCAGCTATCCGACTCCTCCTCCCTCAACTTAACGGCGTTAATTGTAATGGCCCTGTTTGCGTTGAAGATAAGAAAAGGCTCGCAGAAGCAACCGTTCTATACCGATCAGCGAATGATTCACTGAACAGAAACAGCCTTCTAGTAAATAGCCAACCTACTTTTGTTTATTGTTCAACTGTCGAGTGTTACCGTTCATTTGGCGGCGGGCAAGAAAGGGCCATATCTTTTCCTTACTCAGGCACTGTAATTGCGCCGAGTTCCTGGCAGGTCTATATTACTCAACATGAAATGGTGCACTGGTTTCAATTTAAAGAGATAGGCCCACTGAATACAATGCTTAAGCCTGAATGGTTTAGAGAGGGAATGGCGTACCTATATAGCGACGCTCCCGATTCAGATATCCCTGACCACTATTACCCAATGATTCAGCAGTATAAAGAATGGCACTCAGATATGGAGTGGAATGAAGTTATCTGCGCAGCGAGAGAGCTTTAAGGAGCCTCTAAATAATTCTGTAATATCTCTGCGAGCCTTCAGAGACAGAATTCTGGACACCCGCAAAAGTCGTTGCTTTAAGTGCCAGAATTATTGACACGGTAGGGACTACAGGATACATATACTGTATAAATATACACATCACCAAAGATCAATGCCCTTACCTCGTAGCGCACAAGTCTCGTTAGACACTACTCCCTATTACCATTGCGTCTCCCGCTGCGTACGAAGAGCGTTTCTGTGTGGTAGAGATATGAAGTCTGGTAATGACTATGAGCATCGCCGCGAGTGGATTGAATCCAGAATGCATAATCTAGCTTCAATCTTTGCCCTTGATATCGCTGCCTATGCCGTTATGAGTAACCACTACCATATCGTACTTTATATCGACAAAGAGAAAGCGCTGAATTGGCCGGATACCGAGGTCATTCTCCGTTGGCAGAAGCTATTCAAAGCTTCCAATTTGGCCCGTCGCTACCTTCAAGGGGACACTCTCGATCACTGTGAGATCAGAAAACTAAAGGAAATCGTCGCTCTATGGCGAGATCGCTTGATGGATCTTAGCTGGTTTATGCGCTGTTTAAACGAGTCTATCGCCCGTCAGGCCAATGCTGAAGATAATTGTACAGGCCGCTTTTGGGAAGGTCGTTTCAAGTCCCAGGCTTTATTAGATGAAAGAGCTCTTGCTGCCTGTATGGCCTATGTCGACCTCAACCCTATCCGTGCCAATATGGCAAAAACGCCAGAAGACTCTAACCATACCTCGATCCAACAACGCATTCGTGCAGCAATCTTAGGTGAGCAGCCCAAAGACTTACTACCGTTTGTTGGCAATGAGCGCCTGAATATACCTAAAGGGCTTCCCTTTCAGTTGGATCACTATTTAGAACTAGTGGACTGGAGTGGTCGACATCTAGCCCCCAGAAAACGAGGTTTTATTGCTGAAAGCACGCCACCCATCCTCAAACGACTAGGCATCTCACCAAAACACTGGCTATACCTCAACAGAAACTTTGAAAGTCGCTTTAAAGGATTGGTGGGATCAGTGGAGACAGTACAACAAGCCTGTATACAGCTCAATAAACGCTGGGTGCACGGTATAGGCGACTGTCGGCGCCTCCTTTCTGCAGCATCCTGCTAGTTACCACCCAACCTATCGATACCTCTCCTCCCGGCTTGTATCCAAACCATGATTTTCCAACCCCAAGTATATTTCCTCAGTCTTCCACTGCACCTTAACACTAAATCAGAAAGAAAAAGTCGCTAGAGCTGGTACTAAAAACACGGCTCGCACTTCTCTCCAATCTTTGGGTGTCCAGAATAGCTTTCCCAATCTTTCCCACCGCAGAAAGACCACCCCTTGTTTAAGTATCAATAGGAAATGAGCATGTTGATTTTAAAGCGCCGCACTGGAGAAAACTTAAGGATTGGAACGAATGTCTCGGTCACAGTATTGGAAGTTAAGGGGAATCAAGTAAAGATAGGAATTAACGCCCCTAAATCCCTGCCTGTTCACCGTGAAGAGATTTATCGGCGTATCAAGAAGAAATAGGAAATGACCACCTGAGTATGCCTAAAGGGTTGCCCTTTCAGTTGAATCACCACTTTGAGCTAGTGGACCGGAGTGTAGAGAGTTAGACCCCGGAACCGGGGCCGTATTACCAAAACACACCCCCCACCCTTAAACGTCTGGGTATTTCATCCAAACAGAGATTATATCTCAATCGGAATTTTGAGAGTCAATTTAAAGGCTTGGTGGGGTCAGTGGAGGTAGTACAACAAGTCTGTACCCGGCTTAATAAATGCCGGGTACACGGCATCGGCGATTGCCGGCGTTTCCTTTCTGCCACGCCCTGCTGATTCTGCCCCTCCTTCCTAGCTACCTGCATTCCTCTTGGTTTTTACCGAAAACCCCAACTTTCGAATCCAAAACCTAATGCTTAGCTTCTAATTGTTCAATAAGTTCAAAAAGTAAAACTCCCTTATCACTGCTTTTATCAAACATGCTTGTTTTTGATTGAAGCTTTTCGAGAAGAGTCTCTCCAGATTCATTTCTAATGCTGGCATCAACTCCATTCTTAACAAATACTGCAACGGTTTCAAAATGGTTATAACCAGCAGCGAGCATTGCAGCAGTATTGCCACTGCTGGTGGTGCCATTAACATTCGCACCAGCCCCTATCAACAACTCAACGGAATCTAACTCATTCGGAGAACCAATTGCCAAATACAAAAGGCTATCTTCATTGATAGAGGATATTAAGTTTGGGTCACCTCCACTAGCGAGCGCAGCTTTCAAAAGCTGGATTTTTCCTCGTACAACAAGCCAGTGCAGGATAGATCCACCATCATCGAAAACAACATTAGGGTCTGCCCCTAGCTTCAGTAAATAATTAAACCCTTCCTCATTACTTATCGCCCAAAATAAGGGGGTCGCATTATGCTTTCCTTTGGAATTAACATCTACCCCACCTTCAACCAGCGAATCAATACGGCCAACATTTCCTTTGGCGGCTGCGCCGGCTAATTCTCTCACGAGCGGGTCTCTATATATCTCATCCAATCCCATATAAATGAGAAGGTTCTTCTTTTGATTTTTTATAAATTCTTTCTCAGAAGATTCCATTGATTTAAAATCTATATTCTCAGCTGTACAGGATAAACTCATCACCATAAAAAGCAAAAGGAGAAAACTTGCCACTCTCTTCATACCTAATAACACCCCATCACTCGACAAACATCACCCATACCGTGAAAACCGGAACCCGTGCCTAACGAAACTTGTTCACCCGGCACGCTAGATGGAGTAAAGGAGTTCAATGGCTGAACAATATCAAACGTACTCCTAAAGTGAACGATATTCGCATTACTTCGTGGAATTCCTCCCACGGTATTATTATGAAGGCCGGCAGCATTGAATATAGTAGCACTTCCACCTGTTGCAATGGCCGCAGCAGAAGCAATGCCACCGCCTAAGGAGTGCCCAGCAAAATGTGTGACGCCCTTATCGATCGCGTACTTAATTCCAGCGGCATACTGATCACTATGCCTTCCATAAGCTTGATTAACATTATCCCCCATGTCATTAGAAAATCCATTAATAGAAGATGGATCTGTTCCGGCATAAGCAATAACTTTTGAGTCACCATCAACAAATAACGCTGCCCTTAAACCACTTGGGTCAGTTTTGATATCCTCAATGGTGTAAGAACCAACAGAATCTCCAACCTGCCCTTTATAGGCAGCATCAGCCATTCTAGCATCTCGAACCTCTGTAGCCGTCGGCTCCCTCCCCATTAGAGAATTATTGACAACAATAGAGAATGCAGCTGTACCAGCTCCATTTGCGAATTTTCCTCCAGTTGCTTTTGAAATTGTCCCTGAAAGGGTTATCCGCACTGCAGCTTTGCCAACGTTACTCCAGCTAAAGCCTTTAGAGAAACCACCAATTTTTGCTCCCACAGCTGAGCCAACACCTGCCGATACAAATCCATGGCCAAACTTTCCACCCTGCAAAACAGAGGTCATGCCCCCAATTGCCCCCATTTGCAGCCCATACAGTGCGATCTCTTTAAAGCCTGCTCCCGCTCCTGGAGCCAGAACCCCTGCTGCGTATGTCATTGCTGCTGCAGAAACACCTGCAATCAGCGCATCACCAAAGTCTGCACCGGCATGCAATGCCTGCCCAAAGGCAACAACCCCAACAACAACCGCAGTAATGGCAATGTCAGCAGTAATAGCATAGGCAGCGATCGCAGCCAAGGTTACTAGAAAGTATCCACTTGGATCGCTCGCGTTCAGCGGATTATTCCGCACATAGCTATACCGATTGTACATCTGGGTGTCACCGGGGCTTTGCACATGCGGGTCAGCCTGTAAAAACCTCCCAAGCATCGGATCATAAATCCGCCCATTCATATGGATCAGGCCCACCTGATCCAGCATTTCGTGGCCGGTATAACCGCGGGTGGTAATGCGGTTATCAAAGTCAGTTAGAGCTGTACTTGCCAATAGGCTCCAGTCCACGGCGTTGCGGCGTTGTCCCCAGGCATCGAAGCTGTAAACAGCCTCGCCATCATTGGCAATCTCACCTTTGCTGTCAGTAATCACATCCAGTGAGCCTAGATGATCCTTGTGCAGGTACTGGGTGCTGCGATTACGGTATTGGCCCTCATTATCCCCATCGTTGACTGTCAGACTGATCAGGGCTCCGCCGGGGAGGTAACGCTTGATCTCGGTAGTACCGTCTTTGGTTATCTTCTCGACATTGCCGATGCTGCGGGTCTCGGTAACCTGGCCGCTCTTGTCGGTGTCGATGCGCAGATAGCGCATGCGGTCCGGGCCGTATTTAAACTCGGTTTTATGACCCCCCTTTTGGATTTCGTAGGGCTTGTCGAAGGTGGTGTATTTCAGCCTTCTACCGCTGGAGTCCTCGGTCATATTGCCATTGGCATCGTATTGATAGCGCACACCATCGGAGGTTTCACAGACGGCGTGGGGGCCGAAGCCTTGATCACACTGACTTCCGTAACGGTATTCACCCACATCGGATTTGAAGGTGATATTGCCCAGGTCATCGTAGCGCAGAGTCTGCGCTTCACGGCCTGCCACCTGGGCACTGGTGAGACGGTTTAGTTCGTCATAGAGGAAGTCTTCGCGCAGGTTTTTCCCCCCACTTTGTTCCACGCGGTTTTCGAGATTGCCGACGTCATCCCAGTCGTAACTGAGATACTGGAGGTCGCCAACACCCAGCACACTGGCTGTCTGACCCCGCAGAAGGCCAGTTGCGGGATGGTAGTCTTTGATGGTGGTAATGCCATTGCCACTCAGGTGCTCGGTCACATTGCCACGGGCATCCATTTTGACGACCGTATAAAACTGCTCGGCGGTAGCGAGGTTGCGCAGCTCGGCGTCTACAACCTGGGCGAGATAGCCGTATTGGTTGTAATGGTGGCGGATGGCACTGCTTTCCCAGCTACCGTCGCCACCGGCATCAAAAATCTGGAACGGCCGCGAGAACTGGTCGTAGTTGGTTTTTTCATAGTGGTCGTCGCCCCCTTCCAGAGAGAAGCTGGTAATGGTTTCACTGGGACGGCCATAGTGATCATAGCTATAGAGTTTGGCGTAGCTGTCTGAGCTATTGCTGGGATCGAATGCCTCCACTCGGATCAGTGCTGCCGGAGGTACGCCATTTTCTCCAGTGCTCTGGTCGTTGTTGTAAAACCACTTCGTGGTTTTTACGGCTTTATTGGTGTCAAAATCTCGACGCTCGGTCAGGCGGCCGAGAATGTCATAGGTATTCTCGACACGCTGACCCTTAGCATCGGTTTGCTGTTTCAGTTCTCCGTAGCCGTTATAGACATACTCCCAGTCCCCTTTGTCTGGGTCGGACATGGTGTCTTTGCGGCCGAGCAGGTCGTAGGTCATGCGGGTGATCAGGTTGCGGCTGCCGTTGCCTTTATTGATCACTTGCAGCAGCTGGCCCTCGGCGTCGTGGGTAAATTCGAGGGTGTTATTGGCGTTGTCCTGAGCCCGTACTTTTTCCCCAACCACATTGCTGGTTTCAACCTTGCGCTGCCCCTTGGGGTTGATGGCGGTGGTGGTGGTGCCTTGGTATTCCAGAGTGAGATCCCAGCGAGTACCTCTGCTGTTACTGATCCCCGGCAGGTCGGTTCCTATCACGCGACCAAGACGATCATAGTCGTGGGTTGTCCAGTAAGCAGTAGCGCCTGCTTTGTAGGGTTCTGACTGGTGTTTTACCCGCCCCACATTGTCGTATTCAATATCGACATAATTCCAACCGCCATCGAAAGCGCGGGTGGCTTTGCGCACTTCCCGGGCGATGAGGTCGTAACAGGTTAGGGTTTCACCGCCACCACCGCTGTAATCGCGTTGCTGGGTGCTGGCACCACTGGGGCACTGGGCACCGGCTGGGGCCAGAAGGCTGCTGCTCTGTGCACCTGTACTGCTGTAGCTGTGCACCTGGCGATTAAAGACATCGTAGGTGATCTGACTGACCACGCCGACGATATCCTCAACCTCAGTGGGGTGACCGGCACTATTGCGTTGCAGCACCCGACTGAGTGTCTGGTTATAGCCGTTTACCTCTTCATCTACAAAACGCCCATTAGAGTTATATACCCAGCGCTGAGTGCGTGGTTCTTCGTTAGCGGTGGATTGCTCGGCAAGGGTTTTATTACCAAAGTCATCGTATTCGTAACGGGTGGTCAGTTGCAGAGAGTCGCCGGGCTCCAGGATTTCCTGCTTGAGAAGCCCTGCCTCATTACCGCTGTCGTAGTAGGTGAAGGCACTTTTACGCACGGCCTCTTGGTGCTGACCCCCTTCGCTACGGCTGTGGGTGACAGTGGTATTGAGCAAACGTCCCAGTTGGAGATAGCTATTAAAGTTGTGTTCTGGATTCTGGAAACTGACCGCTCCACTGCCATAGACATTGACGGTCTCGGTGCTAAAGCGATCCCCCTCAGGCGTTTCGGTGACCGCGTGAACACGAATGACGTTGCCATCATTATCTTTCTCGGTGGAAGTGGTAACGGTTTTCAGCTGCACGCCTTGAGCTTGGCCATCGTTAACAAAGTCGTAGGACTTTTCAACACTGGTGGCGAGAACCGGCATGAGTGGCCCCAGTTTGATTGTGCCGTTGAGGGCTGTTGACGGGAAGCTGGATTGCCAACCTTGTAGTATCCAGGTGTTGTCGGATTCACCCAACAAGTAACCCTGGGGTGTGCGGGTTTCTGTGCGCAGAGGGTAACCGCGGAAGGGGAAATCCTGGCGGTAGTGGGTGGTGGTTTTGATACCGCTCTGCGCGTCGATGGTGCGCAGACTTTCAAAACCCAGGAGTCCGCGACCACCGGCCTGCAGGCGCGCGCCACCGTACATATAGCTGATGGTGCTGGTGGCCGCCGAATCTACCTGCCCTGCAGTGTCGGCATTAGTTGCGGGGGCACTGCTATCGACTTGAGTGACCAAAAACTGGGTGCCGAGCATTTCCAGTACCGGACTGGTTTTGCCGAGGGTGTGCTGACCCTGCCAGTCGCTATTGAGCGCGCGGTAAAAATCGCTAGTGGTGCTGACCCCGTACTGGGTACACCAGTCCTCAATGGCATCGGTATTTCCACTTCCACAGTGGGACTCGAGCACAGCTCCAATATCCAGGCGCGCATAGTGGCCAGAGGTAACGCTTGAGCCGAAGGTGATATGGGTTTGCGCTCCCAGGCCATTGGTGATTTTCTCAATCACGTTAGGGGCCACTTTGCGGTCTGGTGAGTGATAAATACGCAGATAATCGTCAGCGAACTCCATCCAGTCGGTAGAACCATCGCCGTTCATATCCAGGAACATATCCAGGCCACCTTTGCGCGCAATGCGGAAGTTCTCTTCTGCGCTATAAATCTGCTGGTCGCTCTGCCAGCGGCGCAGGCGCAGCTCTTCCCGATCTCCCTGCTCTCTTCGCCAAACCAGGTCGAGATCCCCATCTCCCTCATAGTCCAACCAGCTCGGTTGGGCATCTTTGGGGAAGCTGCCCAAGCTGACTGGAGTGGCGAAGCCGGCCCCGGTGTTGAGCCGGTAGGAATAAGGGCTGTTGCCCGTGGTATCTTCTTGAACCAGATCCACTAACCCATCGCTATTGATATCGACGGCCCGCAGCTTACGGTGCAGGTAAGGATGACGCTGTAGAGACGTTGCACCCGTTTCATCACTACCACCCTTAAAGCCCCAGGTTTGCTCTGTGCCATCCGGAGAATCCATTACCTGTTGGCCGAGAACCAACTGGTTGCCTTGCACTTTGACAACATGGGCGCGAGTCCACTGGGACTCCATATCACCCTTATCCCACCGCATCAGAGTCTGCATCAAAATCAAATCGACCTGACCATCCCCATCAAAATCCCCGATCACATCCGGGTTCAGATAAGTTTCTAGCGTCTTGTCGTCCCAGGACGGTGGGTTAAAGGGGGGTGGCGCGGGCATTTGCCAGGATTGCAAGGCACCAAAGTGATAGAAGTTGGCGGAGTCTGTGGATGCTCCAGAGGGCTCTAACAGCTTGTAGCCAGACGAGGTCACAGCATCTGCCAAACCGTCACCATTGATGTCCACAAAACGGGTGTTTTTGTCCAGGGAAAGCTCTATGGGTGATGTCGAAAGACTCCAGGCTCCGTTGCTATAAACCGACTGGTGCAGCTTCCAGATACCTCCATCTGCCCCTGATCGACGGAAAAGTGCTACATCGGCACGACCATCGGCATTGTAGTCAAATACCTCCCAGCGATAAGGGCTGAGCGAACTGCCACCGTAATGGCCCGCCTGCTGTTCGGGACCATAACCCTGTTCTGTGGCCAACACATATTTGAGGTATTGATCGCGGATTTTAAGTTTGCCATTCACCTGGTCCCAGTCCACTTCAAGCCAGACAATATCCATACGTCCATCGCCGTTGATGTCCGCAGGTCTTGGTGAAACAGTGCGATCTTCCTGATCGTTCAGCTTTACTGTGCTGGCAGAATCGGTAGTGAAGAAGATGGCTGGCAGGCGCCATTCAAACACGGTGTCGGGATGGCACACACTGCCCACACACTCGCGTATGCGCTCAATTCGGCTCAGCACATCCTCTTCGTAATCGGTTCTGAGGTAGTCCAGCTCATAGCGTCGCAGTAGCGCGCTTTGCACCCCATGCGTAGTTATGGCTTGCAAGCGCTGATTATTGGTTATTTTTGCACCGGCAACATGGCTACTGATGACATCTTCGCGCGCTTCATAGTCGAATGTTACTGAGGCGGCGGGGCTGCTGCTGTCACCATAGGCGTAGCGGATTTCGCGGATACGGTGACCTCCGCTTTGATCGTAGAAATACTCTACGGGATTGCCGGCACTGTCTTCCGTGCGGCTCACCACCCAGCTCAGAGTGCCAAAACCTGCGAGGGACTGCTGGGCATTATTTCCGTTGGTGTTTTGCCCGTAATAGTTGATAGAACCGTCTTTACGTTCAAGAGTAAAGTAGCTCGGTTTACCGGCGCTGCCACCGTGGGCAGTAACCAGAGTAAAGCTATCGATCTCGGTGCGATACTGACTACCTGGGGCGCCATAGCTGCCCCCATTGACCAGTAACAGACGCTGGCCATCCAGGCAGAAACGATCCTCGCTTCCCCAGGTAATCGGCCGGTTTTGGCCATCCTGCCCCAGAGTCTGGCGACAGCGGGTGACGCTGGAGAGACCACTTAAATTCCAACCCTGCCCGAGCAGGCCATTGCCCCCCTGGCTCGAGTAGTTGAGAGCCAGTTGTGGCGCGACACCGGCGGTGCCCACAGGCAGGCTCAAAGGTATTGAATAAGTAGCAGCCCCAGCTTCATTGACCCGGAACTGCCCTGGCAATGTACCCGTCTCTGCCGAGATAGCCATCGCCGTAGAATCCGGTAGTATCGATGCGGCAGGCTCTGGAGGCGTTTCCACAACGCCGTTGTAACAACCATTTGCGCACGGGCTGGTACGGCTGTTGAATGCCACTATATTCGTGACACCATCGTTATCAGGGTCATCGTCAGCGCCGTAGGAAGTGTCGCCGAGAAAGAGAATTTCCCACCAGTCTGGAAGGCCATCGCCATCGCAATCGCGGGTGTAAGCATCGCCGTCGTCACAGCTTGTAACCGCCCAGCTGTAGTCTTGTTCATACAAATATTTGAAGCTGCGGCGGAGCAAGGCATTAGTGGCGTAAACGTATTCCTCAGACTGCGCAAACAAGGTGGCAGCATGGGCGAGCGACAGACCCTCTGCGGTATCAATCAACTCGTCTCGGCTGTAGCTGCGTCCACCCCAGGTCAGATTCGGCTGCCCTTGCTCAGGGAACAACCTCTGATACAGGGTATCGACAAAAGCCTCTGCCCGCGTCCGGGAATCGGAGTGCTTAAAGACCTCGGAGAAATTAGCCTGACCACTGGTGGATACTAAAAAGGCTTCAGCAATATCCTTGTGGGTAGTATTGCCGCCGACCAACTGGTAAGTCCAGAAGGTCAGAATCTTTCCGCTAAAGGGCAATTCGGGTTGTAGCAGGCTGCGATAGAGGCGCGCCACACTGAGATATTCCGGTTCTCTAGATGGATCTGGAGCCCAATTACCGATCTCTTCCCAGAGAGCTGGATCGCCAACACTTTCCCAGATCAATTTACCGGGACCTTCATTATCTCGGGTCAGGGCATATATCTGATTATTCTCGGCTGTAGAAAAATACAGGGTGTTTTCCCCTGCCAAAACCGGTTCTTTAATGATGCCGCCACTGGTGGGGTAGGTCCACTTAACCCGCTCCCAGGGTTTGGTTGCAGATGCATTGACGGCATAGAGTATGCCTTTCTCTTCGTCTCCAGTCCCACTGCCCTCTTCATTGGCCTCGGCTTCACTGATGATGGTGCCAAAATAGAGTACGCGGTTTTCGTCCTGCACCGCTCGAGAGACCACTTTTCCTCGGGTAGGTAGGCGCCACTTTTCCAGAGCATAAGGCGTGATAGCATAGAAGTTTTCGTCCAATGCGCCCACGTAGATAGTGCCATCGGTGCTATCTATGCTCGGGGTGGCACGGATAAAACCATCGGCTGTAAAGGGCCAGCCCAGCTCTTTGACACTGGTGCCATCCTGTTGTTTTAGGGCGTGCAACTGCTTGCCGACAGCAACATAAACAACGCCGTTGGGACCGATGGCTGGTGAGGAGCTGGATTCACCAATAAGTTCGGTGTCACGGTTCCCATAGGCTGTCATGCCAGCAATGGCCCCATTAGGGTTGGTGACCCTTGCTCGCACTCCGAGTTTAAACAGCTGGTCATAAAGTGCACCGCCCGGCGCAATACTGACACGCAGGCTGGTAGTGGAAACATGCTCAAGCGCCTCAGCGCCCGCGGCAAAGGTTTGCTGTACCTTTGGATCGGCTACTCCAGTTAATGTCAGGGACAGGTCAGGATCCAGCCCCAAGCCGGATAGTGCAAGACAGCCCTCACCACAGGATAGGCTTGCCGCCGTCAGTACAGGGGTCAATACAGAAACCAGAACCTGATTACTCGGTTCGCTGCAGACTTGAGGATTTTCTTTGTCACATGCCAGTACCTGGTAGGCATATTCATTAGAGCTTTTATTTTCTATAAGAGCGCTGGTCTCAGACCCTTGCTGGATAAGGTTCCAGGCGGTCTGAGATTCTGCACCACCGGGCTTTTCCTGAAGATGGTATATAACTTCTTGGTTGCTTGTGGGATTCCAGGCAAGGGTATAACTGCCAGTGAACTGCGGATTAGAACTTCCAGACTCTGGGTGTGGACGTGCGGATAATGCCCGGGGAGCCTCCAGGGTATCTACAGTAATGGCAATCTCGTCACTGGGTGCACCGCACCCAAGGGGATTGCAGGCTCTAACCTGATAGCGATAGTGTCCCGATGATTGGTTCGAGAAGAAAAAGCCATCATCTTTAATGTTTTCTTTAAATAAGCTAAAAGGTGAACCGTCTTTGCTTTGCCAGATCTGATACTCAGTAGTGCTCGCCACTGGGACCCAGCGCAAGGTGTAGTTACCGGTGCGGTTAATTCCGGGTTGCGTCTCTCCGCCAATGGTTAAGCCATTCGGCGCAGGAGGTATTGTGGCTGCGGTCACGCTAAGAGGCTGGGGAAGAGAAATTCTCGAGCGCCCTTCGTTATCGGTTACCTTAACAGATAAAGTAAAGTCACCGGAAACCCCCTCTCCCGGTGTCCAGACCAACTGATACTGCTTTTTTTCGCCTTTTTCGTTTGTATCAAGAGGCAAGATCACCACTGGGCCTAAAGAGGAAATCACCAACCACTTGGAATTGACAGGTTTCGTGACTGTACCTATCCCGGCACCACTCAGCAAAAACTTCACCGAGGCCACGCTGCCATCAGGATCTTCTGCTTCTGCCTTTAAGGTAACTGTATTGTATTGCGCAATAGTTTTCGGTGGATTGACCAAGCTACCTATTGGAGACTTGTTCGAATCTACATCAATAGTGACCCTCTGATTATAAAGAGAATTACTTGCACCAAGGTTATCCGTTGCAACAGCCCAAACCTCAAATTCACCTTCACTCGGAGTCCAATTCAGGCGAAAACAATTCTGGCACTGGCTGGTATCTTTTGTAGCATTTCCAATGGATTGCTCCGTAGTACTACCGATAGGCTGATAAAAAAATTCGACCTCTCCAATAGAACCATCATTATCGTCCGCAGTAACATAAAAAGTTTTCACCTGGCCATACTCGACATGGCCACCGTTGTCGCCACTTTGCCAGTTAATACTGGGGGGTTGGTTGGAAGTTACCTTGGCAACCCTCTCCGGGGATAGAGGGCTGCACTCCAGGCTGTTACAGGCCTGGAGCTGATAGGAATAGCTACCTACAGGTTTATTGGAGAACGTATAGGATTCTGGTAGTAGTGTGCCCGTCCACTGCTTTAGTGGGGAGGTGCTGGAATTTTCAAAAAGGCTAATCTTGTTAGCATTATCAGGGTTTTCCCAGCGCAAAGTGTAGCTTCCACCTTCAATCACCTGACTGGGTGTAATAGCAAAAGAACTGGGGGCGCTTATAGGATTGGATACTGTAGCACTTGCACTGTCCAGGCTTTCTGACTCGGTGCGCGAAAGACCAAAGCACCTACCATTGTGTTTTATAGGACCACTTGCCTGTGTAATATTCCCAATTGTTTTGGACTTGGTTTCGGCATTGCCGGAAGAAGGAGCGGCTAACATTATCTCGGCATCACCACTACATGGGTATTCCTCACTGAGAATTGTTTTGTAGCCGATAAGAGAAAACGTCCATCTGCCTTTTTCTGTAACTTGTAGCGAATAGACGCCTCCGCCCAGATGGGTTCCCAGCTGGCTAAGAGTACCTTTGGACCTATAAACTCCATCAGCCAATAATGAAACCCGCACCTCTGACCAAGAGCGAGGGCAGTTTGCATGATTTCGCCCACAACTCGTTGTGTACGTGCCTGCTCTAATACTCAGGGAGCCATCTTTACTGTTTGTTGGCGACACCGTTATTGTATTTGCGTGTGAGTAGGCTCCCATACATAACAGCAACAAGATACTGAAGGTTTTGAGTATGCCAATCAGAGGACTAGAAAAGCTGGTCATTATGTTCATTTTTTGTATTTGTTGCACTGATGCCAAAATACCTTCTATCGGACACTCGCCATTAGAAGGTATTTTTATGGAATAATATTTAAAAAAACTGGTTAGAGTTTCCTTGCTCGCGGCACATTTTATGGCTGTAGATCCCGTTGCCACAGTAAAACGGGTTGTTGCAGCTGCTCTGGTAGCGCTTCGGAATCAGGTGCAGGAAAGGCTATCGTCGGCCCATCAGGGATTGGGTACAAAGTTTCGGGAGAGGTATTTGGTACAAACCCATTCTTGAGCGCAAAAACTTTGTGGTTTGTACTGTGGATATAAAGCACTGAACCATCCTCGCTCAGGGTCGGTGCGGTACTCACCGTTTCGCCCCCGGGCAGTTGGTAACGCCATTGTTCACTGCCATCTGCGATATTCAAGGCGTAAATTGTGCCACTATAGCTCACGGCATAGATCATGCTGTGATCGGGACTCAGTATGGGGCTGGCAATCACACCACTCTCTGTGTGTACCTGCCAAAGAATGGATTTATCCGCTTTTACGGCAAAAACTCGCCCGCCTTCAGCCTTATTGACACCTACATAGGCAATGCCATTTGAAACCGCAGCCTGGCTCATCACCACGCCAATATCGTCCAGTGTCCAGGTCAATTCACCATCGGCAGAAAAGTGATAGTAGTTTCCGTCAAAGTTGCCCTGATAAACACTGTTATCTTCCAGTGCGGTGAGTGAAGCTCCGATAGATTCGGGTTGTAGCTGAACCTGCTGAAGGGATATATGGCTGATCATGCTCTTTGCTGGTGGGCCGCTTTCCCAGAGATTGCTTGGTTGTCCCGAAGCTAGAGTAACTTGTATTTGTGCAGTTTTGCTTCCAGAGGGGCCATTGGCGAACAAGGTGTAGGTGGTAGTAGTTGTGGGGGCTACTCGCACGACTCCCTTGGCCTGCAGCCCTTCAATCCGGGTTCCATTGCTATTATTGATAAGGGTTACAGTTGTCGCTCCAAGCACTGACCAGCTAAGCCCGGCACTATCTCCCGGTTGGAACAACTTTTCGGGGAGTGCTGAGAAAGCGCGGATCTCAAGCTCTGCCCCTCCCTCCGGTGCAGACAATGGCGACTCCGAAACGAGTGCCATTTCTGCGGCATCAAGCTCTTCAGAAGATAATCCCAAACATACAGCTAGAGCGAGAAACCAGACAGGTAATATTCGTAACGAAGGGCATTGTGAAGAGAGCTTCTTACACTCTGACCAAAAAGCTATGAGCAATGGGTCCATGCGAAGTATTTTGTCCATAAATAAAAAGAGGATCCGTTCACAAACTTTTAGTTATCAATAATTTGTTTTTCGACACTGCCAAAGTGGCGCTTTACTCATCTTAACTTAATGAGTGGAAATTTCAAAATACTTCACATAGATTCTTGCCGAGCTTAAAGCTTTTAAAATTTCAAAACACTTCACAGCCTGGAAAAAATTATGCAGTAGGGTGGAGTAACTGTTGATCACAACAGTTGGTGTCGACTTAAGATTTAACACCCTTCGCCAGCGCTGCGACATGGACATTGAGTTGTTGCTTGAAGTCTTTATTGCTCATTGATTTTCTCATGAGCGCTCCGATATAGCGCATGGGGCATGAGCAGTTGCACAATATAGACTACACCCTCGGCTTGACTGAACATATATTGAAAACTCATAACTGTCAGTCAAGCCTGAACTACTACATCTATTATTATTTATTTCTCTAAGGGACCCTCTGATCAACGAAGCATTTTTCCAGAATTAAGCTGAGCAGCTTGAAAAATTCACCTTATTACGCACAAACGCGTAATAGCCCACTAATTTTTCACCCGAAACCCTTAATAGGCGAATTTCAGGCGAACCACCCCTAGGCAGCCAAGTATTTTCTCCCTATTAATAAGTTAGTAAAGCCTGCCAGTAAGCATAGCCTCTCAGTATTTTTTACCAGTCCCCGATAGCGGACCTTGTCATAACCAAATACCTGTTTGATGTAGCGGAAGGGGTGCTCGACCTTCGCTCTTATCTGCGCCTTGATCTTTTCCGCTTTACGGAATACATCACGCCCTGGAAGAGTTTTTAGCTTGCTCGGCTTCATTAATATGTACCAATCCGCCTCCCGCTCTTCCAACTCTTCACGCTTCTCCGCACCAATGCACCCAGAGCCTCCCCAGATTCTTTTCTCCTCCCTGTGGAGGACTCGCTCTGTGGTTGTGACATCATGCGAATTCGCTGCTGTTGTACCTATTCTATGTATCACCCCGGGCACATCATCAACCTCGATATGCATTTTGTTGTGCTCAACTCTAAAATCCCACTGACTGCCTTTCTTTATTTGATGCACTCCTGAATTACGTTCTTTCTTTTCATTCTTAGTTGAAGTTGGTTGCAGAGATAATAGTGGCATCTACAATGGTGCCTTCACTCAGTACCATGCCATTCTCAGCAAGATGTTTGTTGATTTCATCAAAAAGAGCTGTACCTAGCTGATTGAACTCCAGTAAGTGGCGAAAGTTAAGAATCGTTGTTTCATCGGGAATTGGGTCGCTCAAAGTCAATCCAGCAAAACTACGCATGGATTCAATTTCATACAGTGCATCCTCCATAGCGGGATCACTGAGATTGTAAAATAGCTGCATGCAATGAATACAGAGCATGACACTCAATGGATATGGCTGTCGGCCACGCTTGCCTCGTGGATAGCAAGGGGTGATCTGAGCTTCTAGTCGCTGCCATGGGATGAGGGCTTCCATTTGAGAAAGTAACTTCTCTCGGCGAGCTATGCGGCGCTTTAGCTTATATTCTGCTTCGGCAAAGGTGACTTGGTGCATGATTCATCGTAGTCTTTATGGGTAGATGAATATTACCAAATTGGCTCAGAATTAATCAGAGGCTCCCTAGAAAGGGCCATATCTTTCCCTTGCTTAGGCACTGTAATTGCACCAAAACCCTGGCAAGTCTATATTACTCAGCATAAAGTAGTTCACTGGTTTCAATTTAAAGAGATCGGCCCACTGAATACAATGCTTAAGCCTGAATGGTTTAGAGAGGGAATGGCGTACCTATATAGCGGCGCTCCCGATTCAGATATCCCTGACCACTATTACCCAATGATTCAGCAGTATAAAGAATGGCACTCAGATATGGAGTGGAATGAAGTTATCAGCGCAGCGAGAGAGCTTTAGGGAGCCTCTAAATAAATCCGTAATATCTCTGCGAGCCTTCAAGGCTCATCCATGGGGCTTTCAGAGCGATTCACACCCTGCGTTGTGACTTTTTGAAAGCTCTGGACACTCTTGCCAAGCCGCACCTTGATTGTGAACCAGAGGCATCACGGAATTATTTAGAGCCCCCTAGACCTAGCCCAGATTGTTTGACACCAAATTTATAAGAATATATTCCAATGAAGATAAAGACATCACCTATAAATGCATTAATTTCTGCACTTTTCACTATTACGCTTTCCAGTTTCAGCCATGCAAAGGACGCTGAGCAGGTTGAATTTCTGAACCCAACAGGATCAGCCTCAAAGCTACCGTTTTCAGAGGCTGTAAAAGTTGGCAACCAGCTATTTCTTTCTGGCCAAATAGGGCTTTCACCGGAGACTAAGCGGTTAGCCCAAGGGGGATTCGCTGCGGAGACCAAACAGACTCTAGACAACATAAAGCAAACTCTGGAGCGCTACGACTACGAAATGAAAGATGTTGTTAAATGCACGGTCATTTTAACAGATATCAAGAATTTCCCTGAATTCAACAACATCTACCAGAAAGCTTTTGCCTCCCCCTACCCTGCAAGGACTACCTTTGCAGTGGAGTCCCTAGCGCTGGACGCCCAAATTGAAATTGAGTGCATCGCTGCCAAGTAGTCAATATTAACACTGGGAGTGCCAGACTAATCCCCCCCCTAATTGACTCATCAGGACTTTTACTGCGGTCTAAATTCTCTAGGTATACGCTTGCACTTAAACTCAACGCACAGGGTCGCCTAAGCGACCCTGTGATACCTAGACAATAAAACAACCCTACTTACTTATCTAAAAGTTGAAATCATCCAGCTTCCACCAGCAGTGCCCATCGCCAGGTATATCAAAGCCAGCTGATGTAATTCGGCCTTAAAGCGGTTGTATCCGTTAAATACAAAGGAGCCAAAATTGGGGTCAAAAAGCCTCCAGGTATTACCATTCTGTACTTGAATTGCAATTGCATGGCCGCTGTTGGGGCCCAGGAATCCTATCAATGCAAAGCCTTGATTAAGGCGGGCCATCCCCTGCCGTATCCATCGCAAAAATGTGGAAAAAGGCTCAAATGGATTCAACTGATGCCCACGGGCGATACAGTGCTCGGTATACCCATCTGTCCGACAAATCGTCCTTAACCCTGACGATATACCCATCACATTTCCCTGGATCTGCTGCTGCGCGGAAATTGCCCTTTGCATTGTATAGATAGGCTGCCCAAAGGTGGTGGTCGACCCGCCAACAGCCCTTAAAAACATACCTGGAGTTGCTCTGTTGAGGGCGTTTCCAATTCCCGTATTATGGTAACGCTGTTGCAGTCCTGCCTGGAGGTGCATATTTATATGACCGCCGGGTTGCAAGCCGAGCCTCACCCACATGTAGGATAATGCGTAACAAACTCCGCGCCTTACGTCATTGTGGACACCGGGTTGGATGTAATTTGCTTGATCCAATAGAAATTCTGTTTCTGTTAGATTCGGATTGAACATGGAGGTCTCCCTATTCTTTATAGATAGTGGACTTTTGCCTATCCGCGGTATCGCGGCCCATGTTCTATTTTTCTCACCTACAGTTTTATCTCTATCAATTTTCTTGTGGCTTTTTTAGCTCTAAGTCATTTTAAAAAGTAAACCGGAATTTGATTACACTTTATTTCAATTGGCTTTTCAGGACGCTAAGGTCAAAATTTGATAGAAATTTCCAGTTTAAATTGCGTTTGGATATGTGCAGAAAGTAAATTTATTTTTAATCATATACGAGTGCAAGTATTGCGCTGGTAATAACAAACTCATCAGAACAGTGAGCTATCAAATGCCAGCGCTAATATATCTGTTGAGAAGGCTGCGGAATCTAAATTCAACCTTCCTATATGATATTAACTGGGAAGTTGAGTAAGGAAGAAATCTCTCAGGTTCTCACCCATTACTTTACGGATCTCTTCTTCAGTAAACCCTTGCCGAAGCATTTCTGCGGTAAGCACGCCCAGTTCACTTACGTCAAATGCAACCTTTACACTGCCGTCATAGTCCGACCCCAATGCGACATGATCCACACCCAGTGTATCAATGGCATAACGAATGGATTTAACAATGCTCTTGGGGCTTGTATCACAGACAGCACCAGGCCAGAAACCGATTCCAACCAAGCCTCCTTTGCCCGCTATCTCCTTCATTAGCTCGTCACTGATATTCCGGCGTGAGTTACATGCCCCTTGAAGCCCGGTATGGGAAACAATCACTGGGCGCTCGGCAATATCCAAAACTTCGCGGACGACCTGCTCGGAGGAGTGGGCGACGTCAATCACAATAGAGCGCCTTTCCATCTCCTGCACTGCTTTCCGGCCAAATGCGCTCAAACCCTGCCCGCTTTCTCCATGCAGGGAGCCACCCAGCTCATTGTCGAAAAAGTGTTGCAACCCCATCACTCGGAAGCCAGCATCGTATAGGCGACCGATGTTTTCGATCTTCCCTTCCAAAGGATGGGCACCTTCAGTGCCAAGGAGTGCGGCCAAAACCTCTCCACCCTGCTTCCTTGCTGCAAGCACCTCTTGTAAATCTGCCGCACTTTTGACGATACGTATTTGGTCAGGCGCAGATTGCTGTAGCGCATTAACACGCTCTGCATGATAGAGCGCCCGCTCATACAGGCTGCCCCACGCCTTTACTGGCCACGCCTGAGCAATGGCCAATAAGGTTATGTTATCGCCAGCTTTGCTGGAGTTCTTCTGATAGTTCTGCCCCCGGGGAGACTTGGTAACTGATGTGAAGACCTGGATACCCAGGTTACCTTCTCGCGCCCGGGGGAGATCCAGATGACCATAGTCGGCTCGCTTCCTCAAATCCCTGGCCCACAGGAAACTATCTGCGTGGAGATCACCTACCAATAGACTTTGGTGTAGCGCTTTAGCCTCAGATGACAGCGCTGCAATTTTGCCCGGCTCTACTTTGTTCATCGACTTTTCAATAGCCGGAAGCAAAAGCCATTTCCAGCTGGCGAACAATATCACCACCATTGTTGTCAGAAGAATGAACCACTTGCTCATCTATTGTCTCCGTTAGTAGAAATCCATGGGGAAGTTTGCACAGAGGCAACAACCTTCTTCGATCCATCAGGATCGCAGAATGAAGCAATTCGAGCGGTTGCTCAATAAGCAAGCAAGAGAAATAAAACTGTGGTGGTCGTGGAATAAGCGCTGGGACACCAACCTCGTACTTATCAGAAGAGAGAAAAATGAAGGACAAGCAGTGATTAAGCTTTTACAACTGAACTTACTCGTATTATTCGCTCTATTCATGGGTGGTTGCGCCGCTTTATCGCCCAACTTTCAGCAGCCCGAGGTTGAGATTATTGGGCTGGAGCCGCTTCCTCCTGCCGTCGGCAGCGATCTGCGCTTCAGAATCCATTTGCGCATTTTCAACCCTAACAACCAAGAGCTACCCCTCTCCGGGATCTACTACAAGCTCAGTCTTGCCGGCCACAAAGTGATGACAGGAACCTCAAACAACTTATTGCCCATTGCCCCCTATGGCCAGGATGACATCTCGGTAGACGCAACTGCGAGCTGGATGGGGTCTCTATTCGCCGCCGCTGAATTAGCGAATAGAGGGCAGCAATCGGTACCCTATGAACTTCAGGCAAAAATTGGCCTGAGCAGGTCCATTGTGCCTTCCATTACAGTGCAGCGAAGTGGCGAAGTTCGACTAAATCAGAATCTGGGCCTCTACCACTAGTCCAAGCCTACTCACTTTGGATATAGCGTTTTAATCTCCCCAGTCGCCGACCTTGTCGGCACCGGGGATCTGATACTCGAGATAGTCTTCAACAGTGAATGGCATCTCACTGATGACTGCGCGCACGCGCTCACCAATAGCCTGTGTCTCGGGGCGAGCGTTGGCCAGCCCGGTATAGGGTATACCTTTGCCGCTTACTACGTCTGGGTATTTTTGTTTGAACAAGCGGTGGCGAGCCACCATATGATTGAACTGGCCCTGGGTGTAAATTAACGGCACCAATTGCGGGGACTCCTCCCGGGGGTCCATATATAAATCGTAATAGGCTTCCGGCATCCCCGACCCTGCCACCTCCCCCGCTCCCAGCCAATGCCTCTTATATCGCCCCTTTACTGTTGCCCCCAATTCCTTACCCGTATAGATAAATACATAATCCCGGCGGCCATGAGTATCGCCGTTTAGGAACAGAGCGGTCTGGTCGAGGCCATCAACGACGCGATCCGTGGGAATAGCATCAGTTGCTCCACCCAAGCGAGCGAAAGTCGTATACAGGTCAGTGATATGAATAATATCTCCTGCCGTTTGTCCCGCTTCGATAGTTCCTGGCCACCAGGCAAAAGCGGGTACGCGAACGCCGCCCTCAGTAAAATCCCCTTTGCCACCCCGATACAACATGGGCAGCATTCCCCACCCCGCCGGCGGACTGTGAACCATAGGGCCGTTATCCGCCATTGCAACGAACAAGGTATTTTCAGCGAGCCCTAAGCTTTTCAATTCTTGCATCAGCACCCCGACAAAGTTATCCATCGCCGGGAAAGCATCGGCAACCATCAGCCCGGCTACCGAGCGCTTGGGGTTATACATCGCCATGAAATTAAGGAGATTGGGCCAGTAGGCAACGAAAAACGGTTTCTTCTGCTCTGCACTGCGACGAATAAAGGCCAGCGTTCTCTGTTCTGCTTCTGGGTCAAACTTGGCGAAGCACTCGTTGGATGTTCCGCACCACTCTCGCCCGGGTTGTCCCTTTTTCCCTTCAATATTCATTACCCAGCCAGCGGGAATCAGACCAGGGCTGTCCAACTGATAGGGATCAGGTGGATAGATTTCGGGGAACATGCCCAGCACCGCATTTGCTACATTTGCCTGGGGGTTAAACAGAGAGGTAATCTGGTTCATCGGTGTGAACAACGCCTCATCGAACCCCTGATTGTGTAAATAACTCTCCTCGATATCTCCAAGGTGACCCTTGCCGAAAAAGCCTGTCGTATAACCCGCCTGCGAAAGTACCTCGGCAATAGTGACCTCTTCTGCGCGCAGACCGGAAAACTCATGGGGCATACCCACTTCACCCATGCCATAGCGCACCGGTAGCCGTCCGGTGAGCGCAGCGGCTCGGGTCGGTGTGCATGAGGGCTCAGAGTACATGCGGGTAAAGTTGATACCTTCTGCAGCCATCTGGTTTAGGTTTGGCGTTGAGTAGCCAAAGTTCTTTTGTAACGCAGGAAAGCCAACAGCCCCAAATGCAGTGTCATCCCACAGCAGGAATACTATATTCGGTGGCTGTCCATATTTCTGCCGCAACTGCTGTAAGCGTTGCTCAAGCTCCGCATCCTCTTGATCCCAACGATCGCCGTTTTGCATCTTGAGAATATAAAACTCGGCATCGTGTACAACTTGCCCCTCAACATTGAGAGTGATGCAAAGCAGCCAGATCATAATCAGGTGGCTTTGGACGGACATGAGCTTCCTATAGATCGCAGAAAAGTATCTAACAATTTAGAGGAGCGCAGGGATTTGGAAGAGGAAGAACGAGTTGGAGCGGTGTAAAGAGCGCCTCGTTTTCCAACAAATGCCAGAATCGAGGCGCCAATTTCGTGAGAGAAGTATTTCCCCTCTATCTACTTATCCTGGCTGTCGGCCATAAGGGCCGGCCATGCAGCGCGCAAATACATCACCATTGTCCACAAGGTGAGGCCGGCAGCGATATAGAGCAGCAGATATCCAATAGTTTCCATCACCGGAAACTCTCTAACATCGAAGGCAAGCAGTACAAGAATTGCTGCCATCTGTGCGGTGGTTTTGATTTTGCCTACGTAGGAAACGGCAACACTGCCGCGCTGCCCCAGCTCAGCCATCCACTCCCTTAACCCAGAGACCGCGATCTCCCGACAGATGATCACCGCCGCAGCAATCGCAAACAGCGGATTGTCATGCAGTCCCACCAGCAAGACCAATGCCGTAGCCACCATTAGCTTATCGGCAACCGGGTCCAGAAAGGCACCGAGGGCAGTACTCTGATTTAATTTTCTGGCGAGATAGCCATCAAGCCAATCGGTAATTGCGGCAACTGCAAAAATTGCAGCAGAAGCAATGTAACTCCACTTGTACGGCAAATAGAAAACCAAAACAAAAAATGGGATCAAAGCAACACGTAACAGTGTCAGTTGATTGGCGATTGTCATACTTTTCTCTATTCTTGCGGAGGGCGTACGTTATCAAGCCATCGCGCAAAATGAAACGCTTTGGAAAAAACTGGCCATTTAATCGCCAGCTCAATCCTGTTCTACTCGTGGTGTAGTGCCGAGTATATATCCTGAGCCAATTTCCGGCTGATACCATCCACGCTGGCAATCTCCGTTACTGTTGCGCGCTTTAGCTCCTGCAAACCTCCGAAATGTCGCAGTAGCGCCCTGCGGCGAGTGGGCCCTACTCCAGCGATACCTTCCAATGGAGACTCCCTGCGTTTTTTATCCCGTTTTGCCCGGTGGCCAGCGATAGCAAAGCGGTGCGCTTCGTCTCGCACTTGTTGAATTAAGTGCAGCGCTGATGAGTCGGCGGAGAGTACAAGCTCTTTGTTACTGGAAACCACATGTAATGTTTCAAAGCCCGCTTTTCGTGTAGTTCCTTTGGCAACACCAATAATTTGCACTCCGACAATGCCCAGCTCATTCAGAGCTTCAACCGCTTGTGTAACCTGGCCCTTGCCCCCGTCGATCAACAGGATATTGGGGAATTTGCCCTCGCCACCGGAAAGGCGCGTATAGCGCCGCTTTAGCGCCTGCCCCATTGCCGCATAATCATCGCCCGCCTGGATACCCTCAATATTGAATCGGCGATAATCCGACTTCACCGGGCCTCCGGTATCAAATACAACACAGGACGCAACCGTGGCCTCACCGGAAGAATGGCTGATGTCAAAGCACTCAAGCCTCTCCGGGAGCTGCTCCAGTTCTAATGCTTCCTGTAGCTTCTCGAAACGGTTGTAGAGTTTTTGCTGGGCTGCAGTTCGACTAGTCAAATTCTGTTGTGCTGCCTGTTGCGCCATCTCAACCCAAGTGGCCCGCTTGCCACGCAACTTATGGGTGATACCAACATCGCGACCACATTGCTCGCTAAGAGCCTGTTGAAGTGGTTCGAGATCCTGTAAGGCCTCTGACACTAAAATCTCACGGGGGATCTCTCGGGGACTGCCCAGGTAAAATTGCGGGACAAATGCGGAAAGTAGCTCTGGCGGTGTGAGTCCCAGGCGCTCACTGGGAAAATAACTGCGACTCCCCAGAATTCGCCCCTGCCTGACAAACAGAACGTGTACGCAACAGCTACCGCCCTCACTGGCTATCCCCAGCACATCCACATCGCCACTTGCACCTTCAGCTACCTGATCCGCTTGTAGACGACGCAGCGCGGAAATTTGGTCCCGCAGTCTCGCGGCTTTTTCAAATTCCAGCGCCCGGGATGCCTCATCCATTTGATCGGCCAACTCCTGGATAATGCTGTCACTTTTACCCGTGAGAAACATCTCTGCGTGGCGAACATCCTGGCGATAGTCCTCGGGAGAAATAAAATCGACACAGGGAGCGGTGCAGCGCTCTATCTGATATTGAAGGCAGGGCCTTGAACGGTTGCGAAAAACACTGTCTTCACAAGAGCGGATTCGAAAAGTTTTTTGCAGAAAGTTCAGGCTGTCGCGAACCGACGATGCATTTGGAAAAGGTCCGAAGTATCGGCCTTTCTTGCGCTTGGCACCACGGTGGAATGCAATACGGGGGAAAGTGTCATTGCTGGAAAGAAAGATATAAGGGTACCCTTTATCATCCTTCAGCATCACATTGTATGGGGGCCGCTGGGACTTGATCAGGCTTTGTTCAAGCACCAGGGCTTCGGTTTCACTGCGCGTAACGGTGACTTCGATGTTTCCAATACGCTGCACCAGCGCCATGGTTTTTGTCGTTAGTCCGGAGCTGCGAAAGTAGCTCGACAACCGATTGCGAAGGTTCTTGGCTTTCCCTACGTAGAGGATTTTATTTTCGGCGTCGAACATCTGGTAGACGCCGGGTTTGCGAGTTACTGTCGCGAGGAAACGCTTGCTATCGAACATCTGGCAACCGGCCTCAATATTTTAAGAAATCAGCCACTTTTCAATTAAAGTGCAGCATCTGGGTCGAGAATTTGGTGTTTAACAGCGAGGATCGTCAACTCTACATCACTATTAATATCCAACTTCTCAAAAATCCTGTAGCGGTAACTATTCACCGTTTTGGGGCTTACCGAGAGAGACTTTGCAATATCCGCAACCTTGGCGCCATTGACGATCATGTCTGCAGTCTGCAATTCCCTTTTAGATAATTTTTCAAACGGAGATTGCTGATCATCCTGGCCACTGACACTGCGCATCGCCATTTTGGTTGCCATGGAATTACTGATAAAAACACCACCTGAAATAACCGTCCGTATCGCTCGAACCATTTCTTCAAGGTCCGCGCCTTTAGTCACGTAACCCATTGCCCCAGCCTGCATCAAGCGGCCCGGGAATAAATCATCATCGAGTGCACTAACGGCAACAACCTTTGCCTCCGGGCACCGCTGCAGCAGCTTTCTAGTCGCTTCAAGGCCGCCCATTCCTGGCATTTTTACATCCATCAGAATGACATCAACATTAGACCGGCGAACGAATTCCAGGGCCTCCTCGCCACAGTTTGCCTCTCCGGCGACTTCTATATCCTCAACATCACCCAGCATGCGCGAAATGCCCATTCGCACAAGATCGTGATCATCCACCACTAAGACTTTGATCAAGCTATCCCCAACTACGGATAAGTGCAGTGGCTACGCCGCGTATACATCCCCAACGCACGAGCTCTATAAACTGCGTTCTTCTTTTTAGCTCACGGTGAAACTACCCCGTGTAGGTCCCCCCGGAACCCAACCGCAACATACCAGACAAAAACGCTACTGCAAAGCAGAAGCACCGTTTCAAATGCTGCTGAACAGACATTTGACCACAGGATCTTGCTGCCTTTATAACATTTAATTATAGCGTAAAAACGTACCAGTTAATTTTTCTGCGATCAAGATGAGCACTTCCGCAAAATTTGCGATAGAAGATTCATTTTATCGCAGAAAATATTTATGAAAGAAATCGGAATATGAGAAAATGTTAGAGGTTGAATTCGTTATAACAAAATAATCGTCAACAACTAGGGACCCTCTGATCAACGAAGCATTTTTCCAGAATTAAGCTGAGCTGCTTGAAAAATTCACTTTATTACGCACAAACGCGTAATTTGCGCGTAATAGTCCACTAATTTTTCATCTGAAACCCTCAATAGGTGGATTTCAGGCGAACCACCCCTAGGCAGCCAAGTATTTTCTCCCTATTATTAAGTTGGTAAAGCCTGCCAGTAAGCACAGCCTCTCAGTATTTTTTACCAGTCCCCGATAGCGGACCTTGTCATAACCAAATACCCGTTTGATGTAGCGGAAGGGGTGCTCGACCTTCGCTCTTATCTGCGCCTTGATCTTTTCCGCTTTACGAAGTGCATCACGCCCTGGAAGAGTTTTTAGCTTGCTCGGCTTCATTGCTATATACCAATCCGCCTCCCGCTCTTTCAACTCTTCACGTTTCTCCGCACCAATGTACCCAGAGTCTCCCCAGATTCTTTTCTCCTCCCCGTGGAGAACTCGCTCTGTAGTTGTGACATCATGCGAATTCGCTGCTGTTGTATCTATGCTATGTATTACTCCGAGCACATCATCAACCCCGATATGCATTTTCATTCCAAAATGCCACTGATTGCCTTTCTTTGTTTGATGCATTTCTGGATCACGTTTTTTCTTTTTATTCTTGGTTGAAGTTGGCGCAGAGATAATAGTGGCATCTACAATCGTACCTTCACGCAGTACCATGCCATTCTCAGCAAGATGCTTGTTGATTTCATCAAAAAGAGCTGCACCTAGCTGATTGAGCTCCAGTAAGTGGCGAAAGTTAAGAATCGTTGTTTCATCGGGAATTGGGCCGCTCAAAGTCAATCCAGCAAAACTACGCATGGATTCAATTTCATACAGTGCATCCTCCATAGCGGGATCACTGAGATTATAAAATAGCTGCATGCAATGAATACGGAGCATGACACTCAATGGATATGGCTGTCGGCCACGTTTGCCTTGTGGATAGCAAGGAGTGATCTGAGCTTCTAGTCGCTGCCATGGGATGAGGGCTTCCATTTGAGAAAGAAACTTCTCTCGGCGAGTTATACGGCGCTTTAGCTTATATTCTGCTTCGGCAAAGGTGACTTGGTGCATAATTCATCGTAGTCTTGATGGGTAGGTGAATATTACCAATATTGGCTTGGAATTATTCAGAGGTTCCCTAGAACAATTCTCTACTGAAATTCAGGCTGAAAACTGTCAACCCCACCCAATAACTTGCACTTTTCTATTGGGTACTTGCTAACTGCAATTCAGTGAAGAATAAAAGAAGGGATTGTCCGCACCCTCATGCAAACAATCTTGAATGGATTAAGGGTAATAGCGCGGCTCAGGCTCCAGGGTAACACCAAACTTAGCCTGCACATCAGAAGCGATAGCGCGAGCCAATCGTGTCACCTCATCACCCCGGCCCCGGCCGGGATTAACCAAAACCAATGCCTGCTGGTGGTGAACACCGACCGCTTCTTGCCGCCTGCCCCGCCAACCAGCGCGATCAATTAGCCAGCCTGCCGCCAGCTTCCAACCTTCACCGCTGGCATAAGCTACTAAATCGGGATGTTCCGATTTTAGGTTTTGGTAAATGTCCGCATTCACCACAGGGTTTTTAAAGAAGCTGCCAGCGTTGGGAATTTGATCGGGGAGCGGCAATTTACTGTTGCGAATATCGATAACCGCAGCGGAAATTTGCGCGGGTGTTAAGGAGTTACAATCCCAACCTTGCTGGTCAATAAATTGCTGTAGAGCCGGGTAAGCTACCTTGGGCTGCCAATCTTGCGCAAGGCGAAGGTTAACCTGGGTAATAATAAATTGATCGCGCAACTGCCCTTTAAACACACTGTCCCGGTAATCAAACTCACAGTCCGACGCGGAAAAGTTATGTAGTGCACCTGTAGAAACTTCCATGGCCTGCAAACTGCAAAAACAGTCGCGCAACTCTACGCCATAGGCGCCGATATTTTGGATTGGGGCTGCACCCACTTTACCTGGAATCAGCGCGAGGTTTTCCAAGCCTCCCATGCCCTGCTCAACAGTAGTCATAACCAGCTGGTGCCACCCCTCCCCGGCCGCAGCCTCAATCGTACCGCCACGACCATTGGGAGTAATTGTTAGCCCTCGCAGCCCAACCTGAATGGCAAGCCCGGGAAAGTCTCCCGTTAATACGATATTACTGCCCCCACCCAACGGCAGAATCGGCAAACGCTTCTGCTGCGCAAAGCTCAAAGCCTCACGCAATTCATCCAGGGTTTCCACACGCGCAAAATAAGCGGTGTTTGCTGAAATCGCGAGAGTATTGTGGGGCTGTAAATCGATATTGGCTTCAATCATTAGGTTCTACATCAGGCCAAGGCTTCTCGCATACGCAGAAGATCCTGTTCAGTATCTACGCCACCGGGCACTTCTGCGCAGGCATCCGCTACGTGAATCTCTTGGTCGTGGTAAAGAAAACGCAGCTGCTCCAGAGCCTCGAACTTTTCTAGCGGGGCCATAGGCCAGGAGACAAACTGGCGCAATAGCGCAACACGGTAAGCATAGATACCAATATGGCGACGAGGTTCCAAGCCCCTTGGCAGTTCACTGCTATCCATCGCAAAGGCATCTCTGGGCCATGGGATTGGCGCTCGTGAAAAATACCTGGCCAGCCCGGACTCTGTTGTCACTACCTTGACGATATTCGGGTTGCGAAAATCCTCCACTGAGGTGATGGGCTCCGCCAGGGTTGCAACGCCGGCTCGCTTGCTAGCCGCCAGGTTTTCAGCTACTTGATTTATCACCTCGGCGGGTATCAAGGGTTCATCGCCCTGCACATTGACCAAAATGCGGTCCTCGGCAAGGCCCAGGTTCTGAGCCACCTCCTGCAGTCGGTCAGTTCCCGAGGCATGCTCGGCAGATGTCATACACACCTCGGCGCCGAAGCCGTGGGCCACCTCCGCTACACGCATATCATCGGTGGCGATAACCACCCTCTGAGCATCGCTCTCACGGGCACGCAAATAAACATGCTCCACCATCGGCTTGCCGCCGATATCAGCCAAGGGCTTGCCTGGCAGGCGGCTCGAGCCATAGCGTGCGGGAATAATGACGTCGAAAGAAGAGTTACTTTTCATTTTCACTAAATTGTTGCAAGTGCTTGTGTACTTTTTGATAAAAAAGGTCTGGCAGCTTGGCCCGCACCTCGAGCGCCCACCAATGACTCTCCCAGAAATCACGACATTTCACCGCATCTTTCATGGTCATGATCACGGGGGTTTCCCCATCGAAATGCAGTTCCTGGGGGCTGAATTGATGATGATCGTCAAAAGGTTGCTCTGTCACCTCGAACCCTAGCGCTTGCAGTGACCGGAAAAACCGCTTGGGATTACCGATCGCCGCCACCCCGTGGCAAGGCCCCACCTCAGGCCCTGACGGCAGGCGCAATGTGGAGGTTTGATCGAGGTTAAACTGGTGCCAACAGGAAGGCTCGAGCGTCATTTCAAACTCTAAAAGCCCACCGCACTGACCCCTGACTTTGGCTTCTGGCTCTCCATTACTAACCAGCATGTCGACGCTTTGCAGGCGTGTCACCGGTTCCCTCAGAGGTCCTCTGGGCAGCATATGGCCATTGCCCAAACCGCGATGACCATCAACTACACAAATTTCATAGCTGCGCCACAAACTATAGTGCTGCAGCCCATCGTCAGACAAAATAACATCGCACTGGTGATAGTCGATCAGGGCCTGCGCCGCCTCGGTGCGATTGGGAGAAACCATCACCGGCACGCCAGTGATTAAGTGCAGCATCAGCGGCTCATCCCCGGACTCCAGGGGGTGGGATTGGGCAGTCACCTGGTAGGGATATTTTTCTGCTCGACCACCATAGCCACGGCTGATAATCCCCGGATTGCGACCCCGCTCCTTTAGCCAGCGAGCCAGCTCCGCCACCAATGGCGTTTTACCCGCACCGCCAACGGTTATATTACCAATGACGATGACAGGAACTGATAAGGGCTCCGGTGGAGTGCGCGAACTCATTACCCGGCGCCGCTTGCTCACCCCCCCATAGAGTAATTCCAGCGGGGTGAGCAGGGAGAGCGAGCGACCTTCACCCTTTTCGGGGTACCAGCGCTTGTTAAACCAGTCTTCCAGTGACATCCAGGTGCCCTACCCCATTGTTTGCTGCTGTAACAGAGATGCGTATCGACCACCCTGGGCGAGCAGCTCTGCGTGATTCCCGCTCTCTACAATTCGACCTTTCTCCATCACCAGGATGCGATCGGCATTCTCGATCGTACTCAGGCGATGGGCGATAACAAACGTAGTGCGGTTTTTCATGACTTCAGCCAGAGCCGCCTGAATATGGCGCTCCGATTCATTGTCCAGTGCTGAGGTGGCCTCATCCAAGATCAGTATGGGCGCATCCTTAAGCAGGGCACGGGCAATAGACAAACGCTGGCGCTGGCCGCCGGAGAGCATCTGCGCATTATCCCCCAGAACCGTATTCGCCCCCTCAGGTAGCTCTTCAATAAATTGAGCTGCATGTGCCTGCTCCATAGCACGCAGAACATTTTCCTTGGGTGCATGTTCCAATTCACCGTAGGCAATATTGCGATATACAGTGTCGTTAAACAGCACGATATTTTGGGAAACCATACTGATATGGCGGCGCAACTCTTTAAGTGGCACCTTGGAAATATCACCCCCATCGACCAGGATACGTCCACCTGTCGGCTCGTAAAATCTAGCCAGCAGACTTACCAGCGTGCTCTTGCCGGAGCCAGATGCACCCACCAGGGCCACCGTTTCTCCCGGATTTACCGCGAAACTGATGTCGGAGAGTACTTTGGGTGCTGCCGGGTCATAGCTAAACTCAAGCCCTTCAAAAGCTACTGTGCCATTCACAGGCTTAGGTAGCTGAGCTTCACCATCCTGGGGCTCTCTGGGAGCATCCATTACTTCAAAGATACTCTCCGCTGCCGCAATACCCTTTTGGATATCGGCAAAAATTTCGGAAAGGCTGCGCACCGGCTTGGCCAGGGATGCAGCCGCACCAATATAGGCGGCAAAAACCCCAGCAGTCATGGACTCAACCATACCCGGTGCCAGAGCCAGCCAGACAATAGTTGCGGTAGACAAACCAACCAGTATCTGAATCACAGAAACACTGGCATTGTTTGCTACTACGAGCTTCATAAACTGCCGACGGTTATTGTCACTGGCAGAGAGGAAGCGGGATTTCTCGTAATCCTGCCCCCCATACATCCGCACCACTTGATAGCCATTGATCGCCTCCTGAGTGACATGGGTAACGTCGCCCATGGAATTCTGGATGCGATGGCTTAATTTGCGGAAACGCTTACCCACGATACGCACAATAAAGGCGATCAAGGGGGCAAAAAGGAAGAAGGTTAAAGTCAGCTTCCAGTTCACCAGTAACAGGTAGGTCAAGAGACCGATTACCGTAAACGACTCGCGGAAGAGTACCTTCACCGCCTTGGTGATGGAGTTGGTTACCTGCTCAACATTGTATGAAACCTTTGAGATCAGGTAAGCGCCGGTATAGCGGTCAAAATAGGAGCTGGGAAGCTGGCCAATTCTCTCAAATAGCTGTGTTCGCAACTCGTGGATCACTGCACGGCCCACATAGGCCAAACCATAGCTGCCGACAAAATTGCCAATAGCCCTAAGGACAATAATCAGCAACATTGCAAGCGGTACAAGCCAACGAGCAGTCTCCTGGGGCATTACTCCGTCGGGGTAATAGGATGCTACAAACTTTGAGAGAAACCCGCGACTCTCTTGGATACCAGCTCCCACTGCATCGAGCAACAGCTCGGTCACAGCAATCAGGCTGACGCCCATGATCGAAAACAGGAAGAAGCCCAGTACCGCAACCCCGAAAATCGCCATGTGCGGGCGGGCATAAGTGAGCAATCGACGGTAAGTTTCCGCCCCATTTTGCGGTTTGCTGGGGGGCGCTTTTACTTTCTTCATACAGACCAATGAATGGACTCGCCCCACCTGGGGCGAGTGGGCACAGAAACCGAAGGTAAGTCAGCTCCCTACAGGGTTCCGCGCTAGTTTTCTTCCGGCTGCCGTGTAGTAATGCTTAGGTTGACAAAGCCTAGCTGTCCAGCGGCATCCATTGCCCGAACCACGGCTTGGTGATGAGCGGTGGCGTCGGCGGTTATCACAAGCGGGCGATTGTACTCGCCTGCGGAAACTTCCGACAGCGCAGATTTGAGGGTGTTGATCTTCTTATTGATCAAAGCTTGTCCATCTACTGAATAAGAACCATCAGCACTGATCAAAATCTCTACAGATTTTGGTTGATCAACAGACTGAGGACCTGCTGCTTCAGGCAGGTTCAGCTTAAGATGGCTTTCCTTGGTGAAGGTTGTAGACACCATAAAGAAAATCAACAGCAGGAATACCACATCGATAAGTGGTGTCAGGTTAACCCCTTCCTGCTCTGTGGCTTGGCGGCGGAATTGCATCGCTTGCTACCCCGCTCAGGCCGCATCTTCGATTTTACGATCGCTGTGCAGAGCATCCACAAGCTTGACAGCTTCCTGCTCCATTGCCACAACAATCGTGTCAACGCGACGCTGGAAGTATCTGTGCGCCATTAACGCTGGGATAGCGACAGTCAGGCCAGCGGCAGTAGTGATCAATGCCTGGCTAATACCACCGGCCAGTACGCCTGCATTACCGGTACCTTCCACCATAATCGCGGTAAAGACCTGGATCATACCGATCACAGTACCCAGCAAACCAATCAGCGGTGCTACGGCAGCAATGGTGCCCAGAGCACCCAGGAATCGCTCCAGTTCATGCACAACCTGGCTGGCAGTTTCCTCGATGCTATCTTTCATTACTTCGCGACCGTGGCGGGAATTGGACAGGCCCGCAGCAAAAATTTTTCCCAGTGGGCTGGAGTCGCGCAGCTCCTTCAATTTTTCCGCATTGACCTGGTTATTTTTAAGCCAGCCCCATACCTCACCTAATAAAGTACGTGGTGCAATATGCTGCGAGTGCAAAGTCCAGAAACGCTCGACACAAATAGCAATAACCGCTACAGAGCAAAACAGGATTGGCCACATCAGCAGGCCGCCGGATTTTATTATCTCAAACACTTTCTTAGCCCCAGAAAACCAGAGGGAATTTTTGGAAAATTATTACTGCGTCCTCGACGCAGAGCAGCACTTTATCACAGCTGGTGCCGGCGGCTAAGTCCTCCCACGCATCCTTATTCCCTGTTGTGACTCGCATACCAAAACCGTGGTGCCAAACGAGCCTGTAAAATTTGCGGCTCTTGTTCTCCGGCTCGCCAGAAAAATTCTACCGCCCCGCTCTCCGCAGTACTGAAAATGCTGGCACCGAAGTTTTGGTAGCGCTTCACAACATCGGTGTGTGGGTGGCCAAAGTGGTGGCGGAAACCGGCACTAAATACAACCCGTTTAGGTCTGGCCCATTCGAGTAAAGCGACCGATGAGGAAGAGCGGGAACCATGATGGGGCGCAATCAGTACGTCAACAGCAGAAAATTGTGGATACATTTTAGACAGTTGATATTCAACCTTACGACTGATATCCCCAGTAAGCAGTAAACGCACCCCCTGCCACTCAGCCAAAATTACACAGCTGTGATCGTTTTCCTCACCATCCAGTAATTCCTCTCCCTGTGCTGTTGAGGAAGGCCACAACCATCGAAATGATATATCTCCCAGTTGCTCTTCCGTTCCTGCCCGACATTGCTCAGTAATCGTGGCTGGCGATAATGGTAAATTGCTAGCTAAAGTCCCCGGAGCATACAGCTTTTTTGCCTCAATGTTTCTAAGTAAACCCTCCACGCCGCCGGCATGATCCCTATCTCCATGACTGACGATTAGTACATCGAGTTCACTACCTCCGCTACTCATCAAGTAGGGAGCCACTATCGAACCTCCCGCGCTCCAGCCCGAGGGGATTGAAGGCCCTGCATCGTAAACAATACGGCTTTTTCCGGTGCTGATAACTACTGACAACCCCTGACCAACATCCAGCACTGATAATTTCAAACGCTCATCTGCCGGTGCCAATGTAGAAAGCCAGGGCTGAGCAACTGGAAGAAAAAATAACCAGCCCAACTTACGCCCTGGCAACCCTTTAGGCAGCAAAAGTAGCACCGCGCCAAGCCCGGCAATGACTATCGCCAATGCAGTGGAGGCAATCGCAAAACCACGAAACCCCGGTATCGAATGATCGACAATATTGAGTGCAGTCATCAGCAGATCCAATTGCCAACCTGCGAACTGCAGCAGCCAAACACCCAGCTGAGTATCAATAAATACAGCACCTAACATAAGTGATGGCAAAATAGACAGGCCCATCCAGGGAATCGCTACAAGATTGACCAATACACCTGAAAGGCTAAAGCCTGAAAAATATATTATCGATGGGATAAACAGGCCAATTGCAATCAGCCACTGGCTTCGTAACAGCTGCCATAACGATAATTGGGAAAACCGGTGCTGCCATGAGGTTACAGCACCAGAGGCCTCAGCCTTCGGCCTCCATTGCGGCTCTCGACTTAAGCTAATTCGCCCACTAAACCCCAAAAGCAGACTCCCGACGGCCACGAAGGACAACCAAAAACCAGCACTGTAAAAAGCCAGTGGCTGCAGGGTAAGCACTATTGCCAGTGCCAATGAGAAAGCAAAACCCGCTCCCAGTCTGCGCCGCCAGTGCCACCCCAGCAACAGCACCCAGGTCATTACAAGCGCACGTTGCGCGGATAGAGGAACGCCGGCGATCAAGGTATATACAAGGCTCGCCACCAAGGCGAGTCCTATCGCAATACCAAAACGGCTGGTGCCCGTAAAAAGCCCAATCCCTTTTGCCAGTACGGTGCCCATCAACAAAATACAACCGGCTACCATGCCCACATGTAAGCCGGATATGGCAATAAGGTGGCCCGTACCTGTCCTTTTAAGCAGGTCGGTATCACCTTCGCTCAACTGACTGCGATCCCCAAGCAATAGCGCAGCTATCAGGTCCGGTCGTTGGATCGGTAACTGACTAATTAGGGAGCGCAATTCATCCCTTAACCCGATAATGCCATTCCCCTGCCCCAGCCACTGAGGAGGATAATCGCGGGGGCGAACATACCCTGTTGCCGTAATTCCCTCTCGCAAAAGCCAGCCTTCATAGTCGAATGTATGTGGATTAACGCTCCCCCTGGGAGTTCTCAATCGCACAGGCAATATCCATTGAGAGCCACCCCGCAGGCGAGCCAGAGCCTCATCGTCAACTCGATACCAGGTTAGGTTGAGAAGGCTTCCGATAGGTAGCTCTGGCGGTGCTAACTGGCCACCCTCTTCACCTAAAGAACTGGAAACAATATCCACAACTCGAGCGCGAAAACGCACCGTTTGTGATTCTGAACTAGCGCCAAACCCTCCCCCCTCAGTTAATTCAGGCAGCGAGACCAGGTTCAACTGAAGTACGAAGTCCGCACCATGTGCACCGAGGGGGAGCCGGCGATCCAGCGATGCTTCATGAGAGTGGAGTGCCCAGGTCGCACCAATAAAGGAGAGAAAGATCAGAGCAAGGGGGCGCCAGCGGCGTATTACCACCCAGGCAAACAAGGCTAGAGAGAGATACAGTGCCCACAGAGTGCTTTCAGCGGGTAATCGGGCAAGACATCCCACTGCGATAATAGATAGCGAATAGACCCAAAGATATATGCTGGGCCCCATGTAGACGACAATGCCTCTCGCCTTAGCCAGCAGGCGAGAAAGCCGCTGAATTCGCTCGCGAAAACTCCATAATTCCAACCCCAGCGCCATCCCTTACACCATCTTTTTGTTCAACTATTGACCACCTTCACTCAAATCAACGATGATTGCGAACCGCCGCTTCAGGCGCCTAAAACCTTAATATGGCTAGCTAACCTGCCATTCATAGCACTGGCCAGTCACATATTTTTAAGAAAAATGCCATTTTTAACATGTTTGTAATATTCAAAACGCAGAATCCGCACCAAATCGAAAGGCAGCCAACTAGGACGACACGGAAGGCACCTTTCAACCCAAAACCATAAACTGTGCGAGACGATTATGAATAAGACCGCTCTCTCTCTGGCCATCGTTGCCATGGTACCTGCTCTGGCCAACGCCCAAGATGAAGGCGATGTACTCGACTTTTACGGCAAAGCCAACGTCACCTTCCAGGCTGCTGACGAAGGTGACGATTCCGTCACTGACGTTCAGAGCAACGCTTCCCGCCTGGGCGTTAAGGGTGAAATAGCCCTGACTGAAGGCGTTAAAGGTATCTACCGTATGGAATACGAAGTAGATATGGACGGTGACGCTGACGATACTTTCTCCCAGCGCAACATCTACGCAGGTCTGGAAGGCGGCTTTGGCCAGGTCATCGCTGGTAAGTTCGATACTCCCCTGAAAGTTGCCCAGAAGAAAGTTGACCTGTTCAACGACCTCGAAGGCGATATCAAGAGCCTGATCACCAGCAGCGATAACCGCGAAGAAGACGCACTTCAGTACACTACTCCTTCTTTCGGTGGCTTCAAAGCTTCTGCGGCTTTCATCAGCAACAAAGAAGAAGTTATTGACGAAACTACCGGCGAAGAACGCAACAACGGCGTTTCCATGTCTGTCGCCTATGACAACAACGGTGTTTACCTGGCCTACGCTATGGACCAGGACGTTGAAGGTCAGGACGTTGACGTTCATCGTTTTGTAGCTCAGTACAACATCGGCCCTGTACAAGTAGGCGCCCTGTTCGAAGAGCAAGATGCTGACGGCGGCGAAACTGTCGACGGCTGGATGAGCTCTGTAGCTTACAAACTGGACCAGTGGACTCTGAAAGCCCAGTACGGCCAGTCTGATATCAAAGAAGAAGGCGGCGAGACTTTCAGCCTGGGCGCAGACTATAAATTCAACAGCGCAGCCAAAATTTTCGGCTTCTACACCGACGAAACTGCTGACGAAGACTACGATCGCAGCTACGCCGGTATTGGTGTTGAATACAAGTTCTAATCATTCCTTAAATGTGGCGGTCCAAATTGGAAAGTGCGACTCTGCCGCTTGGGGAAGATTGAGCAATGAAAAAGGCGGCCTTTGGCCGTCTTTTTCACTCTGGAATTTCCTAAGGAGCCTTCTAAATAACCAATAGATCCATAAAGCGATTAACTGACAACTGCTTTAACCCTTGAAGATCATTAATAGCTGCAAAAATTTTGTTAGCCCGCCCTTGAGGGAATCGCGTAGCTAAATTACTACGGAACTTATCTTCCAATAACGGAATCCCCTCCCGTCGGCGACGGCGGTGTCCCATCGGATATTCAACTTCAATCTTTTCTGATGCGTCACCACTTTTAAAAAATACTTGTACCGCACTGGCTATAGAACGCTTATCTGGGTCTAAATAATCTTTTGAGTAACCTTTATCTTCTATCACTTCAATCTTGTCCCGCAAGATATCGATCTCTTTGTGATCGCGATGAAAATCATCTTCATAAAAACCTGGCTGTAAGTCACCAAAAATAAGCGCCACTGCAACAATATATTGCAAACAATGATCCCGATCTGCCGGATTATTTAATGGACCTGATTTAGTGATGATCCGAAGGGCTGATTCATGTGTGGTCACCACTACTTTAGTAATATTATCGATACGCTCTGCAACCTGTGGATGTAAAATAATTGCCGCCTCACAAGCTGTTTGACCGTGAAACTCAGCCGGATAAGAAATTTTGAATAAGATATTCTCCATGACATAGGAGCCAAAACTTCTGGGGAACTGAAAATTGCGCTCTGATGGTGGTTTCAGTTGCTGCTCAGCATTTGTCTTGCTAAACAGGACATCATAAAAACCCCATTGCTTTGCCGTAAGTACTCCGGGCACTCCCATTTCTCCACTTATCGCCAAATCAGCCAAGCGAACCCCGCGGGAACTGGCATCACCTGCAGCCCAGGACTTGCGTGATCCAGTATTCGGGGAATGCCTATAGGTCCGCAATGCTCCACCATCCGCCCACGCCTGAGACACCGCCGCCATTACTTCCTCCCGCCCAGCACCTTTAAGCCAGGCAGTCACAGCGGCAGAAGCAACCCGCACCAGTAGTACATGATCGAGCCCAACCCGATTAAAGCTATTAGACAATGCCAAGACACCTTGAATCTCGTAGGCTTTGACCATTGCTTCGAGTACCGCGCCCATTTTTATTGGGCTTCCCCCTTTAACTAATCGCCCTTGCGACAGGTGGTCACAAACGGCCAATATTGCCCCAAGATTGTCAGAGGGATGCCCCCATTCAGCCGCCAACCAAGTGTCGTTGTAATCGAGCCATCGAATTGTACAGCCGATGTCCCATGACGCTTTTATCGGGTCCAAGCGAAACCGGGTGCCAGGTACCCGGGCCCCATTCGGCACCCAGGTTCCCTCCACCCAGGGTCCTAACAACTTTGTACATTCAGGGAAACTCAACGCCAGAAAGGCACACCCCAAGGAGTCCATCAGGCTAAATCGAGCTGTTTCCCAGGCATCACTGGAACCCACTTTGAAATGAAGCACATAATCTGCAATATCCTGTATCACCTGATCGTAATCGGGGCGGATATTCTGAGCGGAGTCAGCAATCATGATTGAATAGCCCGTGAAAGTGTCGGAGGGCAAAACAGATGGAGTAAGGTTAGCTGCTCCCTAAACTTCAAATAGATAAACAAACGACCGAAGAATTCTATATTGTTAGGAATCTCTGAAAGCAGGAATCAACCCACTTGCAACGAACTAGCGACCCAATGAAAAAACTTCGATTCCTCAAAGAAACGGTATTATTCCGACAAGGGGATTCTGGTCCCCAGATTTATTTTATTCATGCCGGCTACGTCCTTATCCAAAAAGTGGACTACTGTGGCAACCTAGCCATTGTCGATCTCTATGGGCCCGGATCATGGTTTGGACCAGGTCTAACTGGGAAAAACCTGGACCTTCAAGCAACCGCCAAATCCGGCAGTGAACTGGAAGTTACTTCCGCTCAACATCTAAGCGCCATGATGGAGCGCCATTCACAGACCCACGATGGGCTGTTGCAACAACTAGCCACAAGGGAGTCTCAACTTCAGCAGCGTCTTTTCCTCCACATCACCGCCCCCTTACCGGTCCGGTTGGCCAACTTGTTAGCTCAGCTATTTAATTACCGGGGGCAAGCCTGTGGCCATGGACATCAACTCGACATCAAGTTGACCCAATCCGAATTGGCCGCCATGGCCGGTGGAAGCAGGCAAACGGTCAGCCAGCTCCTTAAACAATGGAAGTCTGATGGAGTTATCGACTATACGCGCCAATATATCTGCCTTCTCGATCAAACCGCGTTAAACAGCCTGGCAGAAAACCAAATATATGCGCCAGTGTCAGCCAGCTGACAGTTTTACCCTTCCCGCCTTCATATACTTTCCAGCAGCTGAAACCCGGGGATAGCTCTCCCACATCAACAGCAATGGAAAAGAATTATGCGCAGCGCCTACTTATTTACCTCTTTAGTTCTGACACTCGTATTGGGTATTTCTGCAAAGGCCGATGAAAACCTCAATTTAACCTATAAAAGTATGGTTGATAGCCAGGGGAATATTACTTTGCCGGATAATTACCGTCGGGAATGGGTCTTCCTGGGCTCCTATCAGGTAAAGTCCTCGAGTGGCGATGGATGGGATACTCATAATGTCTATACCCAACCCCAGGCAGTCGAAGGGTATCGCAAAAATGGGAAGTTTCCCGATGGGACAGTTTTGGTAAAGGATGTTAATAGCACCCAATCGGAGCTCTTAACCACAGGGTTGGCTTATTACTCCTCAGACCTTCAATTCACTTTTATGATGGTAAAGGACGATAAAAACCGCTTCCCAGAAAACCCGGCTTGGGCCGAAGGCTGGGGATGGGCTCTATTTAAGCCAGGAATAGCTAAAAGTGAAACCAAAACCTGGAAAGGCAGCGGGCTTAACAACTGTTTTGGATGCCACCTACCAGCCAAGAATAATGACTGGGTATACACACAAGGTTATCAACAGGTCCTACAGAACTAAAAAGTAAACAGCAAAAATCAGAGGTTAGAGGTCTATTATTCGGCTAGAGTAACAGCATAGATTCCCTCCATAACAGCTTATCACCCCCACCCCAGCGCTAATTGATTTATATCAATTAGCGCGATCTTGAATACCGTTAACATGCGGCCGCGTCCGACTATTCCACTATGAGTTTTTCCGTGTTTAAACCTGAGTTACTGTCCCCCGCAGGGACTTTAAAAAATATGCGATATGCGTTCGCCTATGGTGCCGATGCCGTTTATGCCGGCCAGCCCCGCTACAGCTTGCGTGTGCGCAATAATGAATTTAAAAATATTGAAACCCTGCGCCTAGGCATAGAAGAAGCACACCAGCAGGGAAAACAGTTCTATATCGCCTCTAATATCGCCGCTCACAACGACAAAGTTCGCAGTTACCTGCGGGACCTGGAAGAAATTGTCGAAATGGGGCCTGACGCCCTGATTATGTCCGACCCAGGTCTGATAATGATGGTAAGGGAGCGCTGGCCTGATCTGCCAGTCCACCTATCCGTACAGGCCAATGCGGTAAACTACGCGACCGTAAAGTTCTGGCATCGCCAGGGGTTATCTCGGGTGATACTTTCCCGGGAACTGTCCCTGGATGAGATTGAAGAAATTCGCCAGAAAGTGCCCGAGATGGAGTTGGAAGTCTTTGTCCACGGTGCGCTCTGTATCGCCTATTCCGGGCGCTGCTTGCTATCCGGTTATATGACCCATAGAGATGCCAACCAGGGCGCCTGCACCAACTCCTGCCGCTGGCAATACCAAGCTCATGAAGCCAAAGAGAATGAAGTTGGCGAGTTGATTCATGTGCAAACCCAGGAACCCACCAAGCAACCCACCTCCGCCAGTGAAAGTACTTCCCAGGCCTTTTTACTACAGGAAGAAGGTCGCCCTGGAGAATATATGCCGGCCTACGAAGATGAGCACGGTACCTACATCATGAACTCCAAAGATCTGCGGGCCGTACAGCATGTCAAGCGCCTCACGGAAATGGGCGTTCACTCTTTAAAAATCGAAGGTCGCACTAAATCCCACTACTATGTGGCTCGTACTGCTCAGATCTATCGTCGCGCTATAGACGATGCTGCGGCAGGAAAAGACTTTGACATGAAGATGATGGACGAATTGGAGACCCTCTCGAACAGGGGCTACACGGAAGGTTTCTACCGTCGCCATCCACCAGCAGAATACCAGCAATATGAAAAGGGATTGATATCAACTCCGGGCCAACAGTTCGTAGGCGAGCTTATTGACGGCAGTCCTGAGTATTTGACGATTGATGTAAAAAATCGCTTTGAACGCGGTGATCAATTGGAGTTAATGACTCCCAGCGGTAGCTTGTTCTTCCCCTTGGAGCAAATGGAGAATACGGAAGGCAAAGCGATCGATGTAGCTCCGGGATCCGGGCATATCGTGCAAATACCCCGACCAGAGGGGGTTGATGACGATCAACTTCAACAGGCGCTATTGGTCAAAGCTCTGGGATAACCCTCGGCCTGTAATTTGCACTATGGCTTATCAAGCTCTTCGTTTTGCAAATATATTTTATTAAAGGTGTAGTGGTTTAGACAATCTACCGGATTCACTAAGCCACGACACCTTTATTCCCACTACATCTCCACAATTTTACTTGTGAACCTATCCTCAAAATGCATTGGGTAATCGTTAAACCTCTCCAGTTACTGCCCACCTCATAATATTCAAACCATCCTGTATTTCCCCACCATTCACCGCAAGCAACTGGTTCTTGTACCAATTTTCCTGCATTTTCAGCCTCACCTAAAACCCTTTTAAAGCCCTGAGTTTTGATCACAAAAATATGCTCGACAGTACTAATTACAAGATAAAAATCCGCCCTACCTCGGAGTTCCAACAGGAATACACCCGTTTTAAATAGTTATGATTTTCCACCTCTAACTCGCCCCCGCATCAAGGTTTCACAGTAGAAAAGCGTGCAACGATTTCTTAACCAAGGAAACGCCGCAATATGGATATTATTAAACCTAAGAAACGCCCCCTGATTAAGCACCCTTTAATGCTAGGTGGTGCTGCTCTTGCTTTTGTGGCATTTACCAGCACCCTCCTGTTACTTCCTGACAGCGCCTATAAGGTTGAGCGGGAACAGCTGATGTTGGGTACCGTCCAACGGGGAGACCTGCAAGTTGTGGTAGATGGCTACGGTAGGCTGCGTTCAGACAAGCAGACTTTAATTACCGCCCTAACCGCAGCGAATGTTGAAAAAATCATGTTGCGTCCCGGTGCAGAAGTACAAAGTGATAGCATCATTATGCAGCTGAGCAACCCAGAATTAATGCGCGACCTGGATGCGGCCGAAACCTCCCTGGAACAAGAGGAAGCTAATCTGCGCCGGCTTGTTCTGAACAACCAGCGCGATGTTCTCGCGGAGGAAGCCATACTCGCGGAGCTAAACTCCAATTACCAAGTGATCAAGTTGCGTCGCGAAGCTGAGGACGAGCTGGTAAAAAGCGGGGTGGTTTCCCAGCTCACCTACCAAACCACCGTCTTACGCCAGGAACAGATGAAAAAACGTGTGGACCTGCAAAAACAGCGTATCAACCACCTGCGCAAAGTCGCCGTCGAATCAGAGTTAATCCAGCGCGAGCAAATCAACCAAGCCCAGACCCAATTGCAAAGTATCCAGCAACGTACAGACCGACTGACAGTACGTGCCGGCCTAAACGGCATACTGCAACGACTACCGGTAGAGCTGGGGCAAGGTGTCGATCCCGGGCAGGAGCTGGCGCTGATCGGCAGCGAGACTGATCTTCTCGCTTTGGTTCAAGTACCACAATCCAAAGCAGAGCAGCTGGAGGTCGGCCAGCCCGCTGAAATTGATACCCGCAGGGAAAAAGTCGAAGGTATGGTAACCCGTATTACTCCTGAGGTTCGGGACGGCAATATTGAAGTGGAAATTGCTTTCAGCGCAGGCACTCCAGAGACTGCCAGGCCACAGCTCAACGTCGATGCCCGGATCTTCACTGCCACGATGGAAGATACGCTGTTCGTCGAGAGACCTATCAATGTGCAGAGGCACAGTGAGGCCAATCTCTTCCTGATTAACGAAAACGGGGAAGAAGCGGCACTCCAGCCCATCAGCTTCGGCGAGGAGTCAGGTCGATATATCCAGGTCACCCAAGGCCTCAATGAAGCGGACCGCATCATCCTCTCGGATATGGCCAATTTCAATGAAGCTGAGCATATCCAGATTGTTGACTAAAGCGAGAACAGGGAGTTCGCTATGTCCAAGCCAATCCTCCATATGGCCGGGATCACTAAGGTGTTCAGCACCGAAGAAATGGAAACTCACGCCCTGCGGGGCGTTGACCTGAGTATTTACCAGGGGGAATTTGTATCTATCTGCGGCCCCTCGGGTTGCGGTAAATCCACACTTCTCTCGATTCTCGGCCTGCTGGACCTCCCCACCAGCGGCAGCTATCAGATTGAAGGCATTGAAGTCGCTCAATTGTCGCTGAGTGAGGCGGCGACTATTCGCAACGAGAAAGTAGGCTTTATCTTCCAGTCCTTTAACCTGATTGACGAACTCTCTGTCTACGACAATATCGCCCTGCCCCTGCGATACCGACGCAATCCAATTCTCAAGTCTAAAGCCGACAAAAAAGTGAAACATTGCCTGGAGAAGGTAGGGATGAGTCACAGGGCCTCTCACAAACCTAACCAGTTGTCCGGTGGCCAACAGCAGCGAATCGCCATAGCCCGCGCGCTAGTTGGCAATCCATCCCTGCTGCTGGTGGACGAACCCACCGGCAATTTGGATTCCCACAATGGCGATGCGGTAATGGAAATGCTGCGGCAGCTCAACAATGAAGGGACCACCCTGTGCATGGTGACCCATGACCCTCGCTATGCAGACATGGCCAGCCGCCAATTGCATCTGCTGGATGGAAAAATATCAACGCCGCAGCCCATACTAGAGCCCCATGAGATGGCCCTATGATCACCACAAAGGACCTGTCCATAGCCCTCCAGTCCCTCAATCGGGCCCGGAGCTACGCCACCACTATTATTCTGACCCTGGGTATCACTCTCGGCGCCCTGGTAACACTATTTAATCTCAACTACCAACTGTTAGCCGCACCCCTACCCTACCCGGACGAAGATCGGCTGTATGTCGTGAATGGTAATCTCTACCAGAACAAGCAGCTGCGGCTGGAAAACAACAGCCAATACCCTGCCCTGGTTGAAATCTATAAGAACGACAGTTTCTTCGAGTCCAGCGCCCTGGTGTACTTCTGGGAAGATGTGGTTCGCAATTTATCCGGATCACCACGGGTTAATGTTTCCTATGTCTCTCCGGAATATCTCCAGCTCGCTGGAGCACCCCTGGCCCTGGGCAGACAATTCAATGCCGATGAAGGGCTCGACAGCCGAGTCCCTGTAGCGGTTATCAGCTATCAAACCTGGGAGCAGATGTTCCGGCGCAACCCAAATGTCTTGGAGCAAAGCCTGCAATTTGGGGAGGTGGACTTTCGCATTGTCGGCGTCACTGCCAAAGACTTCATTGAACCCGAAATCTATAAGCAGGGCCGGCAAACGGCGGTCTGGCTGCCCTGGGACTTTAACGATACACAAGTAGAGCGCAGAAATAATTGGAGAGGCTTCCTGCCTTTCCGCATGCTCACAGGGAAGTTGAAGCCGGGCATTGACCCCACCAGCGCAGGGCATGAATTGAGCACATTAATGGATGCCCAGTATCAAGCCGCCCTAGCGGGAAGATCCTCTTCGGTAGAGAGGTCCGTTGAATACCGACTCACCCCCTTCGCCAATAAAATACTTGGCGACAGCGCCACACGAACCCTAATGGTTATGGGCGGTACACTGGTGCTCCTGTTAATTGCCTGTGCCAATGTTACCAACCTGATTCTTTCTCGCGCAGCCAAACAACAACGCAATATGGCGATACAGGTCGCGTTGGGCGCACACAAAAAACATATCTTTTTGGCCCTGCTATGTGAAATCGGCCTACTAATGTTAGGGGCTGCATTACTTTCTCTACTTTTAGCCCTGGGATCGACAGAGGTACTAAAGGTGATGGTTGCGGAACAAATTCCTCGCATTCAAGAGCTCACCTTAAACTGGCAGACATTGGTTTTCGCACTGTTGTGTGCCTTACTTCTCGCCCTGTTCTTCTCAGCCATAGTCAGTCGACAGGTTAATTACCGCGCACTGAATCAAATGTTGCAGAGCAGCGGCAAAGGCTCCGGTGTACAAATTTCACCACTGATCCGCAAAGTCCTCATCAGCAGCCAAGTGGCGATGACCAGTTTGCTTATCGTCGCCAGCTTGCAGATTTTCCTTCAAGCTAACCGCCTGATTAACCAGCCCTTTGGCTTCCCCTTGGACAGCGTTCAAGTGATGACTCTGAATATCGGCAATCTTAGGAGCGCCCCCGCTGCCGAACGGGAGAGTTACCTGAAGGCCATCAGGCAGAGATTGCTGGAGCACCCTAAAGTACAAAATGCCAGCCTGAGCCTAAACACTCCTATCTCTATCAGCCGGCCACTCTGGACCACCTCCCTGAGTCATGATGCCAGCCGACAAAACCCGGTGATGGCCAAGACCACAGTCGTCGACGAAAACTACCTTGCCATTTTGCGTATGCCACTGGTAGCTGGCCGCCATATCAATGCGGCTGAGTTTTCCGATAACAATCGCATGATGCTCGTCAACGAAACCCTGGCCCAGCAACTGGAGCCGGATGGAGAAATATTAGGCAAGCGCTACTACTGGCGAGGTGACTTGCCCTACCAAGTGGTCGGTGTAGTGCGCAATGCAAGCCTGCCCGGCAAAAAGGAACCCGCCCGCTTATTTGTGCGCGGTATCAACGTGAGCTATCCCCTACTGGTACTCAGGCATAAACCTCACCAACCCCTCAGCACCACAGAAATAAATCGGGAATTTGCCCAGGTAAACAGGCAGTACAAAGTTTCTGAGCTATTCTCACTGGAGCAAGCGCGAGACCTGCTTCTAAGCAATGACCGGGTGTCAGTTTGGGTAACCACCGCCCTCACATTACTGGCACTCAGCCTCGCTGCCATCGGTATCTTTGGAGTGCTCAGTTACAGTGTACAACTGCGGCGTACTGAGCTTGGCGTGCGCATGGCAATCGGCGCCCGCCCAGCGACGATTTTCTATCACACCCTGATCGATAGCCTGATTCCCGTCGTTATCGGTATCGCTGTAGCGACTTTGGTAGTAGCCCCACTGGCACTTTGGCTTGAGCAAAGCGAGTTCAGTATTGAAACCAGCCTCTGGGGCTGGCTGCTACCACCACTGCTTATTATCGCCCTAACCGCCTCGGTGACCCTGCTTTCTGTATGGAGGATAATCAACAAGCCCGCGATTTACGCATTGCAAGGAACAGGATAATTACTTTCCACCTGTAGCCGCTGCTTGAGGTTGCGCACTCATCGTGCAATCTTTACAGCAAATACAACAATAAGAAATGGAACAGCCAATGCAGCCTCAGCAGTGGTTATCAAACGGAAAGATTTTTGATTATCAAAACCACCAACTCTTCTATGTCGATAGCAACCCAAGCTGCCGACATAAACCGGTTCTGCTTTTGATTCACGGTTTTCCAACCAGTAGTTATGACTGGCAAAAGGTATGGGCCCAACTGACAGCGCACTATCGCTGTATTGCTATGGATATGCTGGGATTCGGTTACTCAGACAAACCCAAGCAGCATAACTACAGTATCCACGAGCAAGCTGATTTACATGAAGCTCTTCTGCAACATTTAAACATCAACAAGGTCCACCTGCTGGCCCATGACTATGGGGATACCGTTGCCCAAGAGTTACTCGCCAGAGCCAATAGCGGTGGTACCACGAGTTATGCCTCAGCATGCCTGCTAAACGGAGGTCTATTTCCAGAAACTCATCAAGCGCGTTTCGTACAAAAACTGCTGCTCTCTCCCGCAGGCTTCCTGATCAATAAACTGATGAATTACCGGCAGTTTTGCCGCAGCTTCAGTGCCATTTTCGGACCAGACACACAACCCTCTGACAGAGAATTGCGAGACTTGTGGCAAATTCTTCAATATAAGAATGGCAACCGGCTCCTCTATAAACTAATCAGCTATATGCGCGACAGGCGCCAACATCGTCAGCGTTGGGTCGACGCCCTAAAGCGATATCCCGGCCCCCTGCTACTAATCAATGGCTCACTGGACCCAGTTTCAGGAAAGCATATGGTGGATCGATTTCGTCAGCTGATAGATCGGCCAGCGGATATTGTTGAACTGGGAACAATTGGGCATTATCCCCAGTGGGAGGCTCCTGAAAATGTTGGGAATGAATATCTAAAATTCCTAAAAATACACCAGAACAACCCTTTCTTACTTTCTACACTATCGGAGTAAAGTAAACTACTAGGGTAATGAGAGCTAATCATAGTAGCAATGCCGACTCACTAGCCACTAGTAGTAATAACTAAGACTGGAATCTTCCTGTTTTAATTTAGTAAATCACCCAATTACAGAGCACAAAAGTAGATAGAATGATCGAAAGGATAAACTACCAAGACCTTCCCCAAGCTGCAGGCCCTTATGTACACGCAACAAAGCACAACAACACCCTATACATATCTGGCCTTACAGCGTATGAAACCGAAGTACAATCTTCTAGCTTGATTGCTCAGACTACTGAAATACTTTCCCAGCTTTCAATAATCCTTGATTGCGAGGGACTGGTAAAAAATAATTTAGTCAAACTAACAATCTTTGTTCGCGATATTGGCAGTCTAACATCCATTCGAGAGCTACTTTTTCAATTTTACGAAGAAAGTTTACCCGCTTGTTCATTGGTGGAAGTTTCAAAACTAATACACCCAGATTTACTAGTAGAAATAGAAGCTATAGCAGCCCTTTAGCGATGAAACTTACAAAATTTCACAACATTTATCTTACACTTCACGCACGAAAAGCGAGACCCAACATTTGAATATGAGACACTTAACGACAAAAGCCATTACTATTCTATATTGCATTTCGGCCCAATATTCTATTGCCAGTAATGAAGTAACAATACATAAAATACCAAAGGAGAAGGTTGCACAGGAAAATAAACTGCTCACTGATTTATTCACCCAAGACCAAAGCGCGCGCATTGCCCCCCACCGTGACATTGACTGGGAATCACTAAATCATGAAGACAAAACCCGGCGGATAAAAGTCTTAAAAATGCTTGAGAATGGGCATATTAGAACGTCAAAGGACTACTATCATGCAGCACTTATCTTCCAGCATGGTAATAAATCAGAAGATATAAGACTGGCCCATGCTCTTGCCACTATTGCAGCAACCCTGGCAGAGGATAAGAATAAAGCTAATTGGCTAAAAGCGGCCACTTGGGATCGCTTAATGATGAATCTTGGTCGGCCACAGTGGTACGGCACTCAGTTTGTTAAAGATGACTCTGGAAACTGGAGCCTTTATAACATTGATTCTGATATAGTCTCTGATCAGCAGCGAATAGATTGGTCCGTTCGTACACTAGAAGAATCAAAGGCCATGGAAAAGTCGCTAAATAGTAAAAAGAAAAGTAAGCATTAATAAAGCTTTACAGAGCCAGCCAGCGGGTATCTGGCTAGTCAGTTCACCACCAATCTCTGGCCAATGCTATCAACCATAGGGGGAGACAACAGTATGATACGAGCAGTTAAAGCTTCTGACTCTGCTGGGATTGCTAAAATCTACAATTACTATGTGGAGAATACCTGTATCACTTTTGAGGTAGAGCCAGTTTCTGCAGAAATTATCGCCGACCGAGTCGAAGAATGCTCAAAAAACAATCTTCCCTGGTTAGTTGCTGAGAATGAGGGCCGTTTAATTGGCTATTGCTATTCCAGTAAATGGAAAGGACGCTGTGCTTACCAGTATTCGGTGGAGGCTACCGTGTACTTGGACACGAACTATTCCTCTAAAGGCTGGGGCTCGAAGCTCTATAATGAATTGTTTAAACAGTTAAGTGAACTCAATGTCCACGCGGTAATCTGCGGTATAGCTCTACCAAATGCAGGCAGCGTAGCACTTCATGAGAAGTTTGGAATGGAAAAAGTTGCTCATTTCAAAGAGGTCGGCCGAAAATTTAACCGGTGGATAGATGTTGGTTATTGGCAGTGCTTACTCCCCTTAAGAAAAGAGAAAGCATGAAATAAGCACATCATGAGGGAGTACATTTTAAGCAACTTTTATGTACCCACATTAACCCCACTAGGGATTTTTAACCTAAATGTTACCAAATCCTCTCTAATCTAAGATCATAACTGCGCGTTTTTGTGCAGCAAGGGCTATTAAATTGAGTAGCCGAGACTTTATTGAGGGCACTGATTCCCCTCCCAATTTATACCAAAATAAAAGTGGACAACTTACTATAGAGAAAGTTGCAGCAATTGCTGGATTGCTTTTAATTTAGCTCATATTCCATCAAAAGTTACTGACCTATATGATCATTACACTTTTCACCCCGGAACCCTACCTCATTTAATGTAAGATAAAAGCTAAAATCCAGAAAAGACACGGCAGCTAAAAACAAACTTTCGACCACCATCAAACAATTAAATATATTCGCATAACGGATCCAGGTTAGGGTAAGATCACCAATAGAGCCAAAAATATAGGTAATTATAATTAAGGAAATGATATGATTTTTTCAACTACAGAAACAGTACCAGGAAGAGAAATATCGGAGGTGCTGGATATCGTTACGGGCAACGTTGTTCAATCAAAACATATCGGCCGTGACTTAATGGCAGGTATAAAGAGTATTGTCGGTGGAGAGATACGAGGCTATACGGAAATGTTGACCGAAGCGAGAAACAAAGCTTTTCAAAGATTGAGTGACAGTGCCCGGCAAAAAGGCGCTGATGCCGTGGTAGGAATTCGTTTTACTACAAGTGCAATTATGGATGGCTCCTCAGAAATTCTTGTTTTTGGTACAGCTGTAAAACTAAAAAAATAGGTTGGAACGCCCCTAAAGTTCTACCGCAAACTGCCCCAGTTTTCTCCGCACCGCAGGAATAGAACTGGCGGCAGCGATTAACGCCCGAAATTCAAATCTTGCTTTCAGGGATTGTCCAGTAATCATTTTCCGGCCACGCTCAGTTACTTCAATAACCTTTTTATCTTCTTGATGGCGCAATTCAGAGTAGCCTAGGAGATGCCCCTCAGTGATTCGTTTTGCCAATTCGGCTGCATCAGCTATCCCAAGGTTCATACCACGACCTCCAACCGGAGAGTGGCAGTGAGCAGCATCCCCAGCTAGATGTATCCTGCCCTTTGAGTAAGTTTCCGCTTGCCGAATTGAGATTTTAAAGGTTCCCTCCCGCCTAACCCTCTTAACATCCACCTCCATCGGAAATGCTTTAATTGCATTATCACAGCTAGCTACCAGACGGTGTCGGCCTTCTCCCAAAGGCACCGCAACAGCGACCACGCCAGATTCCATTTTGACCAAGGTAAACTTTCTTTTAGGAGGCCAATCCCCTGTATCAACATCCGCGATTGACCACACTTCTTCCAAATCAAATCCAGGATAACTGATACCTGCAGCTTCACGAACAGTACTGCGAATACCATCCGCTCCTACGACCATGTCAAATCGCTCCTCTTCACCATTATCAAAAAAAGCCACTACCCCACTCTTTTCCTCTGTAAGGGTTTTGAGTTCTTTCCTGTATTCAACTTCGACTCCCATACCAGATAAAACCTGAGCCATGAGAGCTTCAGTTCTGTCTTGAGGAAGTCCAAGAATGGCAGGGAAATAGGTCCGATTGGAATGGAGGGGAAACTCTAGAGCTAAATGCGTATTTAGGTAAATGCATGCGCTCTGAACAGCGATCCCCTCGGCAATCAACTTTTCAGAAACGCCAGAGTGTGAAAGCAACTCAAGGCTGCGAGAAGTAACTCCCACCGCTCGACTAAGGGTTGAAGCGCTATCCCGGCGGTCCACAATTCTTGGCAATAGCCCTCGCCGAGCAAGCTCGACCGCTGTTGTAAGGCCCGTGGGCCCAGCCCCAACAATCAGTACTTTCACAGGCTACCTCAAATAACCCCACCTAACAGTAAGATAGTACATATGAAAGAGTAAGGATGACTGGCTGGTCTGAGGCTCTTTATAAAAAACCTCGGTCGCCACCAGTGATCTCTTCACAGCAATACCAGTCACCGCTTGGCGAGGACGTACTTAAACTTGCGAAGTCGAAACCTCTAATATCTGGCAACGATAGACAAAAGACTCGTCTTGCCGATAAGTACCCACTGTTATATCGATATTTTTTATGTTTCAGCTCTTGGGTATAATTTCTAAATGATTACACCACTTTACGATGATGTACATGGACTCGCACTTGAGATAGTCAATAAATCCGCCTCTGGGGATAAAGCTGGGTGCCAAGACTCCCTCAACTCGCTAGAGAGACTATGCGCAAAATATGCCGGAGGCGAGCTAGACCATCCCCTACAGTGGGAGGCTCTGGGTGATTTTTCAGAAAGCTGTGAGGATGCAATACAGGCATACACCCAGGGACTTAACTGCTCCATAAAATTAGATCTCCCTTTGTATTCAGCTTCAATTGCCCTGGAAATGGCTGAATGTTTTTTGAGACTAAACAATCAAGATAAAGCCTTGAAATTTGCCCATAAAGCACGTATCTATTCTGTCAGTACAGAGGATTATGAACTACAAGAATCCATTAACAATTTCCTTAGAAATCTTATACAGGTTTAGTTTACCCTTAAAGACCATCCAAGCTGAGTTATCATAGTTAACTAAAACAATGATTCTAAGATCACTGATTACTTCTATATTAGTCAGCCTAAGTTACACTCTGGCTGCACATTACATTTACGATAACTCTTTTGGTGAAGGTGAAATTCTGAAGATCCAGGCCTCCATATTGATGTTTCAAGCTTTAGTCGTTTTCATACCTACATTCACTGCCTGCTTACTAATCACACTCTGGCTAAGCAAGATCAATAGAAAGACAAAATAAGACATTCTGTATGCCCCCAACTTCAAGCATCATGGCTACCGCTTCAAAAATCAGCCTTTGCCTTATAGCAAGTTCAATAGCAACTCTTATTTCCATTATGGAGTACTGGCGAGGGCTTAATGGTAACGAACTTCTTTTAGCCAGAAGTGTCTCCGCTGTAACAACTGCCGGGAAAAACGGCCCCAAGTATATAGAACCGACGCTAGCTGCCGGAAATGATGGCATTACTGAAGTTCAAGTCATCTTAATGGCTCTAGGCTTATCGGCACTTTTGGCCTTAAGTTCGCTGATAGTGGTGACGATTTACAGGGTCAGGCACGGCCATCACAAACTCTATCTGCCTTTAGCTTTCTGTTCTACAGTTCTATGCTTGGGCATTATTTATGTTGGGTTTAAGTCCGGTATTCAGTATAGTCTTTGAAGTAGGACAAGCTTAGGCTAGTACTGAGGCATAACAAAGGAATATCAAAGTGAAAAGAATTGCCACCGCACTGCTATTTTTATTTGCGGCGATTGCCTGCTACGCTTTCGGAGTCCCTGTGGGAGGAGTAATCTTCCTTGCTCTTGGCATTATCTTTGAAGGAATCTTCTGGATTAAGCTATTTAAACGTAAAAAGAAGCCAACATAGGTGTAGTAATACAACGTTACTTCGGCTAGATTCAATTGAACTAGTGATTATCGAATAAACTACACGCCTCAACCTGGCACCATAGAACAGGAAGGTCGCTTACTCCCTAAGCCACCTAATTGCCATCCCATCATTCTATAAATTTATTTTCCAGCCATCAGTAATCCCCACCTCACTATTGGTACACACTTGCATCAGGAATAGATACCGAGCACGGAAACTATGGAGGAAACTTGAGACATATTTAAAGACGGACTAAATTGTGCGCCGTTAAATGGATTCTATAAGGAAATACCCATGTCCCTTCACCGCTCACCACGCTGGATTGCGGTCATTCTTCTTTGTCTTATTGCTATGGCTTGCTCACAAGAAAAGTCAGAGAAGAAACTCGCTGACACCCCCAAGCTTGCGGAAGGCGGGAGCGTTGAAGAGGGTAACAACCAGGCACAAGCTCTCAGCCCCACTGAGAAAGTGCATAAAAAAGAAGCGGCCTCTTCTAGTGAAGCAATCTCGAAAGCTGATGAAGCCCAGCGCACTTCTGAAAGAAATTCTACTGATCTGACAGAGAATGATGCTACCCCTTCACAAGTCACAGTCAATGCCAGCACTCAAATCTCCGGGGATCACTTCCTAAAGGTCCTCCACATTGGGGAGCGGACATTTAAAGATGCAAGGGCCATCGCAGTTATCTTTTCTGAACCTTTGCTGGGCAATGCCCATTTTGGCTCCTACTTGAATCTATCCCGTGACGATGGCGAGCGTGTAGATGGTGGTTGGGTTCTCTCCGATAACCAGAAAATTCTCTATTTTCCTCATATTGAACCAGATACTCGCTATAAACTCACCGTGCTCCCGGGTCTGCCCGGCGAAAACGGCTTGGAGTTACAGGAAGAGAAACAGGAGAGGATTCGCACCCGACGGATTGAGCCCAGTATCAGCTTTGCCAGCAATGGAAGTATTTTTCCCACGACGGTAACTCCCGGCCTACCTGTTACTGCAGTCAGTGTTGAGGCTGCACAGATTCACTTCCATAGAGTGAAACCTGAGCATTATTCCGAGTTCTTCAGGCTGATCAAAAGCCAGTCACTAAAATACTACTATCGCTTAAAGTCCCTCAATCAAGTGGCCGATTTTGTCTATAGTGCCCAGTTCGATCTCACCAAGGAGAAATACGTCCAGCGAGATTTCGACCTCTCTATCGGGCATATAAAGCCCCTGCAACAACCAGGAATCTATGTCGCAGTTATGCAGCCGGCAGGCGTGTATGACACTAACCTCTATGATGTCACCCACTTCTCCATCTCCAACTTAGGCCTTCATGCGAGGTACTATCCAAACAGTGTTGACCTCTATGTTTCATCTCTGGATGAAGGGCAGGCTCTTAAGGGCATTGAGGTTGAGCTGCTCAACAACAAAGGGGAGCTAATCCAGCAATACACAACCGACCAAGACGGCCAGGTGCGCTTTGCTCTGACGCAGGAACAGGAAGACTCACAGCGCTTCTTCATCGCAAGAGATCCTGATACCGGTCACTTCTCCATACTCGACCTGCGTGAACCTGCATTGGACCTTTCGGATTTTCAGTTGGGCCAGCGCCCTTCGAGACCGATGGAGTTTTTCATGTATGGCCCGCGAGATCTGTATCGCCCCAATGAATCGATCCAGGTGAGCGGGCTGCTGCGCAATTATGATGGTCGCTATATCAAAGACCTGCCGATCAAGGCAGAACTCATAAAGCCGGACAATACCAGCGCGCGCGCATTCACATGGCACGCCAGCGCGCCCGGATACTACGAAAAGCTTATTCCACTTCCACAAAATGCACCTACCGGTGACTGGCGCCTGGATGTTGAGCTAGCCGATGGGCGCAAAGTGAAATATCCATTTAAGGTAGAAGAATTCTTGCCAGAGCGAATGAAGCTGGTTTTGCAAGACGGTGAAGAGCGCAGTCTGGTAGAGGGCCATAAAGAATCTTTCGAACTTCAAGTAGAAGGTAGTTATCTCTATGGTGCGCCAGCGGCAAAGAACCGCCTGGAAACTCTGGTGCAAATTAGCCACTATCGCGAGCCCTTCCCCCAGTGGAAAGGGTTCGTATTTGGGAACACTAATGAATCTTTGCCCACGCGACAGTTTCATGCCCCAACGATTGAGCTCAATGAGGAAGGGTTGAGCAATCTGACCTTGCGCTCCCGTTGGAAACGAGCAAAGAGCCCGCTGAAAATCAACTTGGTTTCCAGCCTGTTCGAATCCGGCGGCCGCCCGGTAACTCGCCAACATCCAGTCCTGGTATGGCCCACACACCCGGTGGTAGGTATTCGCCCAAATTTTGGAGAGGAAAACCCATCGGCCAACAGCAGGCCTGAATTTGAAATAGTGGTTGCCGACGCACAGGGCGAGCCTGTTATCGGACGGGATCTCAAAGCGGTGTTAATTTCCGAAGACCGCCAGTACTTTTGGGAGTACTCTTCAAATCGGGGCTGGCACTATGAATACTCAAGTGCTGAATTTGAAACTTTCAGTCGCCAGCTCCAATTCACCGAAGAGCAACCACTGAAGCTCACAGTCCCAGTGGAACATGGCCACTACCGCTTAGAAGTCACTGATACCAATACGGGGGCAACCAGCAGCTTACGCTTCCACGCCGGCCGGGACTGGTATTACTGGTGGCGTAAGGACCAAGTAGCCAAAGGCCAGGCTGCGCGTCCAGATACCGTGGCCCTGTCACTGGATAAACCAAGGTACTCTTCTGGAGATCTGGCGCAACTCACCATAGTACCGCCCGCTGACGGAGAGGCGTTGGTGTTGGTGGAGAGCGACCAACTATTGTGGTCCAAACGACTACCTGTAGAAAAGTCGGGCACCAATATCGAAATCCCAATCTCTCCTGAGTGGGATCGCCACGACACCTATATTTCTGTTACTGCTCTGCGCCCTGCGGACAAGAATGAGCGTATCGCCCCCAATCGCGCTTTTGGTCTCGCCCACCTGCCCCTGGATCGCGATCCTCGGCGCCTGCCCATTTCACTCGAAGCGCCCACGAATGCCCTGCCCGGCTCGGAAATTGAAGTTACCATTTCTGCCGACGAAAATTCTATCGAACAAAACGGAAGCAAAGCCTGGGCCACCCTGGCCGCCGTCGATGTCGGTGTACTCAATATCACCCGCTTCAAAACCCCGGATCCCTTCGAGGCCTTTTTTGGCCAGCGCCGTTACGGTGTGGATGTAAGGGATATTTATCATCGCATTATTGAATCCAACAGTGGCAAACTGGTGGAGCAACGTTTTGGCGGCGATGCGGAACTGGCCCGAGGCGGCGACGAGCCCAACTCCGACGTTCAAATAGTATCTTTATTCTCAGGACCCGTTGAATTTGATACTCAGGGCCAAGCAAAGGTCGCGCTACAATTACCGGAGTTTAACGGACAGCTACGCCTGATGGCGGTTTCTTTCAGCAAAGACCGATTCGGTAGCACCGACGGAGAAGTAACAGTCGCCTCACCGGTTGTCACCCAAGCCGCCTTGCCTCGCTTTATGGCCCCTGGTGATAGCAGCACACTGGCCCTTGACCTCAATAACTTAAGTGGCCGCTCCCAAAAACTCACTGTAAATATGCAATCAGTGGGCGCGGTAGATTTGGAAATGGGTGAGCGGTTGCTGGAACTGGCGGATGGTGAACGCAAAACTTTGCGCTTCCCAATCACCGCCAAAGATGCCACCGGAGATGCAGAGTTCAAACTGGTCGTGCAGGGTGCCGCCGATAAAGATGGAAATGATATCGATATCGAACAGCAGTGGCGCCTGGGCGTGCGCCCCGCTTGGCCGGCAACCACACGCAACCAGCGCAGACTCCTGTCCCAGGGCGAGAGCTTCAGTGTCGATAGCAGCTTCCTGGATTCCCTAATGCCTGGAACCGTTCAAACCCTGGTATCCCTGGACAGCCGACCGCAACTCCAGTTACAGGATCACCTATCTAACCTGCTGCAATACCCCTACGGCTGCCTGGAACAAACCTCCAGCCGGACCTTCCCGCTAGTCATGGCAACGCCGCAACGACAGCAAAAACTGGGCCTTGAACCTCTGGATGAGAATGATCGGGCCGAACGTATCGACGCAGGTATTGAACGCATTTTCAGCATGCAAAAAGGGAACGGCAGCTTTGGCCTATGGAGTTCCGAGTCTTCCGAAAGCCAGTGGCTAACCGCCTATGTAGTCGATCTTATATTGCGGGCCCGGGACCAGGGAATCGTATTTGACGATAACCGCCTGGAATCCGCACTCAAGCGCCTGCAGGATTACGCCCGTGAGCGCGGTGCTTTCTATCAGCAACGCTATAGCTATAGTCCCGATTTCTATGCTTATGCCGCAAGAGCTTACGCAGCCTATGTGCTCTCACGAGTACAGAAAGTGTCTCTCGGGCAACTGCGTACCCTTTATGAAAGCGGCTCGAGCCTGACCCAATCTCCCTTACCAAACCTGCATATGGCAATCGCTTTGCATACCATGGGCGATGCCACCCTGGCCCAGGAGGCCCTGCAAAAAGCGCTTAAAATCGAGCGCAAACGCCGCAGCTACTATGGCGATTATGGGTCAGACCTACGGGATACGGCCCAAATGATCTCCCTGCTCCTAGAGCACAATTTCGCAGGTGATAAAACGGAATCCCTGGTGTTCGAGCTGGCCGATCTTCTCCACGGTCGCCAATATCTCAGCACCCAGGAGCGCAATAGTGTGTTTATGGCTGGAGCACAGTTGCAACTCAATAGCAGCGCAAACTGGTCTGCGACTTTGGCCAGTATTGATGGCTTGCGCGAGCTCAATAGCGATAACCCGCACAGCGCATTATTCCGCGGGCGCGAAGCCGCCAGCGCACTTGAGGTAACTGCACAGATAGAAAAGCTCTATGCAGCAATCACTATCAATGGTTACAGCAAGAAGTCACCTGAGGCGGAGATGGATAAAGGTGTCAGAATTAAACGCAGCTACCACAATTTGGATGGCACGGAAGTCATTCCCAATCAAGTTCGTGAGGGCGAGCTTTACCTGGTGCGTTTGCAAATTGATGCGGACCAACGCCTGCCCGACCTACTTGCAGTGGACCTATTGCCCGCAGGTTTTGAGCTGGAGAATCAAAACCTGGCCGGCAGTGTCAAAGTGGATGAACTCGAGTTCGATGGCAAAAGTATTGCCCAGTGGCAGGACACCCAGGACAATATCCAACACACTGAATATCGCGATGACCGCTTTGTGGCGGCACTGGATCAGCTGAGATACAAAACTACCAATCTCTTCTATATCGCCCGCGCAGTAACCCCCGGCAACTATCAGGTGCCCCCACCCTACGTAGAGGATATGTACAAACCGGAACGCTTCGCTATCGGTGAAAATCCCCTAACGCAAATGCGGGTAATCGGTAAACAGTGAAGCTGTTGGCCACTATCCGGAGAGCCTGGCAAAGCAGCAGTCGCAGAGTTCGCGCACTGCTGCTTGCGCCCGCCGCCCTCACAGCGGTACTGCTACTGCTCGACTTTGCTTTCCCTCCACCTCTTCCCGAAACTCAAGATTTTGCACGGGTCGTTGCAGATCGTTACGGCAAACCACTACGCTTCTTTGCCGACAGTCGCGGAGTTTGGAGATATCCAATATCTCGGGAAAATGTATCACCGCGCTTTATCGAAGCTCTTCTCACCTACGAAGACCGACACTTTTATCGGCACCCCGGAGTAAATCCGCTAGCTCTATTGCGAGCTTCAGTCCAATACCTTCGCAATGGACGAGTCGTTTCCGGCGGCTCCACTCTCACCATGCAGGTAGCGCGACTACTGGACCCACACCGCAAAACTCTGCCGGGCAAAACCAAGCAGATATTGCGTGCATTGCAATTGGAGTGGCACTTCAGCAAGAATGAAATTCTCGATCTGTACCTGAACCTCGCACCTTACGGCGGCAATATTGAAGGCGTGGAAGCAGCCAGCCGTCTATACCTGCGTAAATCAGCCTCTGACCTTACCCATGCGGAAGCTGCACTGCTAGCTGTACTGCCTCAGGCTCCGAGCCGCCTGCGACCAGATCGGCATCCTCTAAAGGCACAAAAAGCCCGGGACAAAGTTCTGGATAGGCTGCAGTCATTTTCCGTCTGGAGCGCAGAGGATGTTGAGCGCGCTCAACTTGAGCAGGTCTATGCGGAACGCTTGGAATTCCCGCAAAACGCCCCGCACCTAGCCCGCAGACTGGTGAATACCATCAGCGATCAGGAAGTTATTCGCACCACAATCGACGGCAACATCCAGCGCGGACTGGAAGATTTCCTGCGCGATCATATGGATAGCTATCCAGCCAAGACATCTGCAGCTGTTGTAGTTTTGGAGAATTCCGATTTATCCGTGCGCGCCTACGTAGGAGCTTCTCATTTTGGTAACAGACGCCGCTATGGCTATGTCGATATGGCCGGGGCTGTACGCTCACCGGGCTCTACGCTCAAGCCCTTTTTGTACGGACTTGCCATTGATGAGGACCTGATCCACAGCGCCTCCCTGCTCAGCGATGCGCCCCGTATATACGGCGATTACCGCCCTGAGAATTTCCATCGAGGCTTCGCCGGCCCTGTCACCGCCACCGCCGCCCTTCAGAAATCTCTCAATGTTCCTGCAGTTCAGCTACTGGAACATTACGGCCCCGGTCGATTGGCCGCAGCCCTGGAAAATGCCGGACTAGCACTAGAGTTTCCCAGTGGCGGTAGACCCAGTTTGGCCATGATTTTGGGGGGAGTAGGTGCTCGTCTTGACCAGCTGGCAGGCATTTATGCCGCACTGGCACGGGGAGGCCAGACTGCAGCTCCCCGCTATTTACCCGAGGAGCCCGTACGTGAAAGGCATCTGATGTCTCCTGAGGCAGCTTGGATTACATTTGAAATGCTCGCTTCCAATCGCGGAGGTTCCCGCCGTTGGCGCAATCTGGTGCGGCAAAACAAGGCAGATATCGCCTGGAAGACAGGCACCAGCTACGGCTACCGGGATGCCTGGGCGATTGGCGTAACTCCCGGCTACACCGTCGGCATTTGGGTAGGCCGACCGGATGGCACTCCCCTACCCGGTTACTATGGCTCCATTAGCGCCACACCTCTGTTGAACGCAGTTATCGCCGCATTACCAGACAACAAACAACAGCACCTGAAAAAGCCCGACTTAGTAACTCAAGAGACTATTTGTTGGCCGCTTGGGGGCCAGAAGACGCTCACACAAACCAGCCACTGCCATCTGCAACACAACGCCTGGTTAATCCAAGGGCGCACACCCAGAACACTATCGCCGCATGGTGATCCCCTACGGGCAGCGCAAACGTTCAGTTTCTTTGCCAACCGACAGGGGCAGCAGGTGAAACCCAGCTGCATGGACTCTACTGCTGAAAAACAAAAGCTAGCCCTTTGGCCAAAAGAACTGGAATCCTGGCTACCCGCCAACCAAACCCGAGCTCAGCAAATTCCTCCGACGGCTCCCGAGTGTTACACCCCGACTGCAACAACAGGGACTCCACTAAAGATTATCGGGGCTGGAGATGGTAACCAGTATCGAGCTACCGGCAAAAATGCCCCACTTCCGCGTTTAACTCTGAGCGCGATTGGCGGACAGGGAAAGCGCTATTGGTTCCTGAATGGACAACCCCGGGGTGAAACCTTAGGAAATCAAAATCTGGAACTGCTCCCGAAAATTGGCAAACACCAAATTGCCGTGCTGGATACTAGTGGGAATGTGGATCGGATTGAGGTATTTGTGGGGACAGGATATTGATTACCTCTAACTTACCTAATCCAACATGAGCTGTTAGCGTTAACTGCACAGGTTGAATCATCAAGGGTCTACGCAAGCCCCATTTGAAGTATCAAACATATTGCCTACCCAAGTATTCAGGCAAGGTGCAGAGTTCAGGTCTTGCAGATCATAATCAAGGTTATTCTCCGCTAGATTCCCTACGATTGTGTTACCTGATTGACCTAAAGCAGGCATATCAATACCTGCTCCCCCGGGGCCATTATGTTCTATAAAATTTTGTGCAATTAAGTTGTCTGATGAATTAACTACTATGCCTGAGAATGAACTGGAATAAATATGGTTTAGCAAAACCACAGAGCCATTAGCTATGCCCTCCAAACGAATTCCTTCAGATTCATTTTGCCCGATTTCATTAGATGAGATCGTATTGTTACTGCCTATTACAACGACACCCACGTTCGCATTACTCATAATAACTGAATGAAGCAAGCTATTGTTGTCTCCAGGGATTACGAGCCCCAGGTTCATATTATCTGTAATATTCACACCGAAAATACTATGGAATTCCCCGAGTACAACCATACCCGCACCACAGTTAGTGATCACACCATCCTGTAAGGCTCCGCCTGTCACGCTTGCAGCTATACCCTCAATCCTGATGCCTACGCCACTTCCACCGCAACTTACTGAAAAGCCGTTCATATCCAGACTGCCTGGCCCTACTATTGTTACAGCAGGGTTTGTTGCACAGTTGAGATTCTGATCCAGCACCTCAGCCAAGGTGACTGTGTCGCCGCAATCGACAGCTTTAGTAGCAATGGGTGCAACTGCAATAATGGCAGTTAATAAAATGGCAATTCCATCGTTTAGCCACTGCCCTAGTATTTTCATATCCAAAATCCCCTCCCCTTTAAAGCCATAATTAGGCCATGTACTCAGATCTGTCTAAGCTTGGGCCAGGCTTCAAAAAGCACCATGAGAAATTATTCCTAATTGGCCAAAAAGAAAAAACTAATAATTAAATATACCAACAGTTAAACACCAAGGATCGCGATTTAATCTCAACGGGAAGTAGTCCAGCAGGGGCACACAATATATAACTTCAACAAATCAATATGTTTAGCTAGGTTAATCCAGCTAAACAATCATCGTAATTGCACTTATTTACATTAGTCATTGGCCAATTTTGAATTATTCGTATACTAATCCAGCCTATTAATCGTTTCCTAAAAAGCTATTTTCAAACAAGACCTCATTTATCGACAGCTGTCCACCACGCCCATTCGCAACTTTTGCCGCTTTTCCAATCACTATCATCATCCCGATCAAATAACCTTCGGGCAAATTGATTAGCTCAGCGACTCTCTCTGGGTCAAACCCAACCATTGCACCTGTGTCATATCCCATCGACTTTGCCGCTAACATCATGGTTTGTGCTGCCAATCCGCAGCTTCGAATAGCCTCGTCCCGCTGTAGTTGCTGCTTACCCTTGTAGAACTCAGTTAGCATTGGCACTAACACATCCCTAGCCTCTTTCGGCGCTTCGGCCCAGTACCGCTCCGGCCGGTCGCTCCAGGCATTAATATCTGCACAAAGTATGATCAACTCAGAAGCATCTTCTACTTGCTGTTGCCCCCAGGCTGCATCTTTAAGCTGGCTACGGAGGGAAATGTCAGTGATGCGCAGGAAACGCCAGTGCTGAATATTGTAAGAAGTCGGCGACAACATAGTCGCCTGGACCAGACGGGTGAAGTCCTCGGCAGGCATCTCTGCAGTGACATCGAAATGCTTAACCGAGCGGCGGGATTCAACAGCTTTAAACAATTCCATAAGTTTCTCTCTGACTATCGTTCGTTGATTGAATGTCGATGAGAAGAAGCTTATTGGGTTTCCCTATCGCTGATAATGGGGTTCGACGGAGACTTACTGTTGACGAAAGGTTAACAATTTACTGATCCCAGTAAGGTGTATCGCCGCCAAAGTACTCTATTGCAAAGTCTATAAAGGCGCGGACTTTGGCTGGCATAAACTGCCGCTCAGGGAAAACCGCGTAGATAGACTTGGCAGGCATCTGGTACTCCTCAAATAGAGGAATTAGCTTTCCAGCCTCAATGTCTGGTCCTGCCACGAAGGTGGGTAAGCGGCCTATCCCTACACCCTGAAGAAGAGCTTCCCTCAGTGCCTCGCTATTATTTACTTGATAGTTACCCTTCACTTCGATGGTATGTAAGTGATTGTCTTTGATAAAACCCCACTCTTTCACATCCCTGGAATAAGTAAAAATCAGGCAATTATGGGCACTCAACTGTTCCAGTTCTGTGGGCTCTCCAAATTCCTTCAAGTAGGCTGGTGACGCACAAAGTACACTTTTCAGGGGTGCAAGTTTGCGGGCAATCAGGCTGGTATCGGGAAGGTCACCTCCGCGAATAGCGATATCAAAGCCCTCCCCCACTAAATCGACAACTTTATCGTCCAGTACCATGTCGATACTAATCTCGGGGTAACGCTTCATAAATACGGGAATTAAGGGAGCCAGATGCAATCTACCAAAGGACATAGGAGCATTGATCCGCAAGCGCCCCCGAGGCTCCCCCTGTAGCTGCATAACTGCGTCTTGTGCATCTTTGGCCGATTTATAAGCAACGCGTGCGTGCTCATAAAAATGCTCCCCAGCCTCCGTCAGGCTCAACTTTCGCGTAGTTCTGTGCAAAAGCTTCACCCCAAGCTGCAGCTCCAACTGGGTAACCCGCTTGCTTACCGCTGATTTTGAGATGCCAAGTAACTTTGCCGCCGGGGAAAAGCCACCGGTTTCTGCCACAGTCACAAATATTGGAATCGCTGCAATTGTCTCCATAAGCGACTGTTTCCTTCTCCTCAACAGTGAGTGTCTATAATGCTGGATTATCAGTTTACCAGAAACGACTTACACTTATCTCTCGCTAATAGAGGGAAGAAGCATGAGTGAGCTTACCAGGGGCATAACCCCATCAACTACAAGCGCCAACACCTCGCTCTGGTGGGTTCACTGCCTGATGATACTTTGTACACTACTGGTTGCAGGATCATTTCCTATTGGGGAGTTAATCGCCGATTCACTCCCGGCGGATTCCATGATGTTGATTCGATTCTTAATTGCGGCGGGACTATTTGCACCCTTCATATTTTTAAAGCACGGGATTCAGCTTCCAGAACCCAAAAAACTGCTGGGATATGCTCTGCTCAGCATCCCACTAGTTATCTTTTTCTGGTGTATGTTTGAAGCACTCAAATACACCACCGCAGTGAATACCGGCGCTCTTTTTACAACCGTCCCGGCGATGACTGCCATCTTTACTTTGATCATCAATGGCGAGCGAAGCAGCACCCGCAAAGTTGTCGGCCTAACCCTTGGGACCCTGGGTGCAGCCTGGATTGTATTCAAGGGGAGTATCACAACAGCGATAACGCTAGACCTAAATAAAGGGGATTGGATATTCACCTTTGGTGCTATATCGCTCAGTTTATATAACCCACTTATCAAGAAGGTTCACTCAGGGGAGCCTACAGAGGTTATGACGTTCTGGGTTATTCTATTTGGCGCGCTCTGGTTACTATTGCTCTCTTTTCCAAACTTGAACCAGATAGAATGGCGAAATATACCCACCGAGACTTACGGCGGACTATTCTATTTAGCCTTATTCTCAACTTTAATTAGTTTTTTTCTGCTGCAATTCAGTACATTAAGGATCGGGGCAACTAAGGTTGCAGCATATAGTTTCTTGAATCCGATATTTGTACTAATAGTGACCATAGTATTGGAAATGGCAAACTTTAATATCAGCTTTATACCTGGAATAGTGTTGGTCTTTGCAGCCATGCTATTTATCCAGGCGGAAAAACCTAAGGAACAACATCTCTGAACAGCTTATAAGAGATAGAATCGTACTGCTATCAACAAGTGCAATATTTCTAGTCTACAGGCTTTTCTATCTCATAAATTGCATCAGAAATATCCTCCAACTTAGAGGACACTATTACCTGAGCATCATGTAAGCCCTGATTATAAAATCCGGCCCCCATCTCCTTTGCAAGGAAATCAATAAAGAACTCCGCTTCAAAACTGCCAATTTCCAGCTCAAATTCTTTAGACAAATAACCCCTAACCTTTTCGATTAGCTCTAATTTCCGTCTTTCTTCCAGCTCTATTGTAGACATTTTCTATTTTCCACCAATACACAGATTTAGAACAAACACCCAGGCTCGTAGAAGAATAACACAAATCTTGAGTCCCCTTAATGAAACCAAGTGAGCAGCATTTACACCGACACCAACCTTTATCAGTAAACCGAACGATGCTAGATTCAAGTCTTTTCGGGTCAACTAAAATCAAACAGGATCCAAATGAGACTCTTTAACTACCTACTTGCCCTTCTTATATTGGGCAGTAACTACGGTTGTTCAGAATCAGGCAGCGAAAGTTCAGTAACCTCATATAACAATGCTCGCGCCTCCAGTAAAGTAGTTGCAGATATCCGGTTCCCGGAAACTATTTCAGGGGGCAATCAAGGTGGGCGAAGTCAATATATTGCTTACGAACACTTCCTGACAACTGAGCTACCTGCTGAAGAGGTTGAACCTGTATTCCACAAGCTCCAATTACTCTGCCAACAAGAGATGGAGAAAGAATGCACTATATTGCATTCTAGTCTCAGTAATGATGAAAAGCCCTACGGAAGGATTCACTTTAGAACTCACCCCAGTAGGGTCGACAAAATTATTGATCTGGCATCAGAGCAAGGAGGAGTGATACAGCGAGAAACCAAAGCAGAAGATTTACAAGATGTCATTATCGACAACCAAAAGCGTCTTGAAATGTTACTCCAGTATCAGTTGAGGCTTGTAGAGCTGGAACAAAAATCTGCCAGTGACATCGATACTCTAATCAAGGTTGCTGAAAAGTTAGCATCGGTACAATCTGATATTGAGTATTCACAGGGGAAAAAAGCTAAACTGTTCAAGCGAACTCAGATGGATGTGGTTCAAATTGAGTTACACTCAAAATCCTACACTTCTTTCAGGGCTCCCATATCAGACTCCCTATCTCATTTTGGTGAAAACTTGTCTGACGGGTTATCTGAAGCAATCACTGCAATCGCATACCTTTTACCTTGGACTCTTATCGCCCTATTTTTATTTTATATGATTCGCATAATTTGGCGTAAAACCAGAGCCTAGCTACTTACATAACCTCAAGATACTTGTATGTCTTAACAAGGCTATAGAACTCGTAAGAAGCTTTGATACCACACGCGAGAGATAAAAAAGCCAGACCATTTAAAATGGTCCGGCTTTTTTATTATGGAGTAGCAATAACTACTCAGAAGTTGTAGTTGAAACGTACACCATAGTTAGCTGGGGTAGAGAATGGTCCAGACACCAGTGCATCGCTACCTTCCGCGTAGTACGGAATAACTTCATCGGTCAGGTTATAACCATAAGCTTCAACATTCCACTGATCGTCGGGGCTTACGTACTTAATGGAAGCATTAATCATCCAGAACGGATCACGGCTATCATCAAATGCAGAGGTATCACCAACCGGGAAGTCATGCTTGTCAACATTCCAGAAGGTCAGGTATGACTTATCTTCCCAGTGAACACTGATGAACGGAATAATTGCGCCACCGTGAGCCAGCTCAAAGGTATGGTCGTAGTTAATAGTGAAACTGTACTGAGGCGATACCGGCAGTTCGTTACCCTTCAGGTTACGGTAGAGCTCAGGGTTGCTGTCATCATGAGCCGCAGCCCAATCAGTAATCTCAAACAGTGATGGGTTGTTATAGTTCCAGCGGTTTACGAAATCGGACGTGATCTCTGTTCGCATCCAAGTTGCAAAACCACTGATATGGCCATTTGGATACGGAGCCCAGTCAAATTCAAACTCAAATCCTTTAATTTCTGAATGCGCAGCATTCTTGGTTCGATAAATTACCGCGGGTTCTGAAGTGATTTCCCCTGTAAGTTCGCCTGCATCATCAACCTCTCTCACCAAAAACGTATAGGCAACATCTGGAGCGGCCAGCTGCATATCTTTATATTTTGAGAAAAAGAATGTACCGGCAAGATTCAAGCGACCATCGAGGAAACTACCTTTGGCCCCAAACTCCCAGGTGTCAACCGTTTCTTCATCATAGTTGGTTTTAAAAGTTTGCTCTACAACACGATTGCCATCTGCATCGAGAATATCTTCGGCAGTCTCAGGGTCCTGCGCGTATTTGTAAACAACATCACCCAAGCCACCAGACTTAAACCCGGTTGCGAAATAAGCATAGAGCATTATATCGTCAGTCAGATCGTAATCGACCCCAAGACGATAATCGACATTTTCCCAATTATCATCGACATCATTGTAAGTATCGATGGAATAAATGGAGTCATCCGCAAAGTAGTCGGAGGGTAGCTCACTGAAGGTCGGATGGTTATAAGCAGGAAAACACCCGTATTCGCCAGTTATTTCAGTATCCAGTGACCAATCACGGCGGCAACTTAGGTTATTACCCCCCTCATCACTTTTTTCATCATAAGTATAGCGAGTGCCAAATGTGAGGTGCAGAGTGTCTGTGAGGCTATAAGTCGCCTGAGCAAATGCCCCAAGTGCATCAACATTTCTCTCCGGTTGACGCCAGAAAACGGAATTATCCAGTGATGCCAAGAAATAGCCATTCAGGTCGTTAGACTCATGAAAATAGAATAGACCTGTGATCCACTCAAGGGGGCCATCATCAGTAGATTGCAGCTGTAGCTCATGAGAGTATGAGACATTTTCTGCATCAGTGATGCTCATGCTCATATCCCAACTATTGCGACCAGCATCAGCATCAATCAAGTTACTGCGATTCTGTACCGCATAACCTGTATTATATACAAACGCCATGCTGTCACTAAAATCCCAACGGAAGTTGGAACGGAATGCATCCATAGTCAGGTCAAGCTTGCCGGGAACGTTTACTGCTACTGTGTACTCGTCAGCACCAGGACCATAATAAGTTTCACAAGTTGTTTCATCTGTCCGCTTCGCGGCCTTTTCACAGTCAATGGTATTAATACCACCGGCACTTTGATCCTGATAATGTTCGACAACGGTGTACCAGGAAATATCCTCTGTTGGCTCCCACAAGGCGCCAATACGAATCGCCTGTTGATCAACATTACCGTAGAAGTCTTCAGGGTCGGCTTTTACCAGAGAAACATCCTCAGATGTCCACCAGTTATTGCTTTGAATAAATGTACGCTCAGCATCATCAGCGAGAGGGGTTGCGCCTAGACTATCCGCGCTGAAATAACGATTGTCATATTGGTTAGCATCGTAGTAACCAGTAAGGTAGGAGTCCCGTGTTTCGCTCATGGCAGATACACGAAGAGCAAAGGTGTCGGAGACGGGTATGTTGATCACCCCTCTTACCATTTCTCGATCCCAGCTACCGTATTCTACGCCGACGTTGCCTTCAAATTCGTCGATTACTGGCTTCTTGGAGAGAACGTTTATGGCACCAACGGTAGAGTTGCGTCCATATAGGGTACCCTGAGGTCCGCGCATGGCTTCAACCCGCTCGGAGTCAAACATCATTGCCATTGCAGACTGGGGGCGCGCTGAGTAAATGCCGTCAAAGTGTAACCCTACCGCCGGATCACCCAATTCACTGGTGTTTGTAGAGCGAACACCACGCATGGAAATTACTGGGGAAGACTGGGAGGCATCGTAGCCGATATCCACATTGGGGATAGTGTTGCCCAGGTCCTTAATATTTTTAATACCCTGACGGTCCAGCTCTTCCTGTGTAAATGCACTGATTGCTACGGGGGTTTCCATCAGGTTGGTTTCGCGCTTGGTTGCGGTAACCGTTACTTCTTCCAGCGCCCAATCGTCATCCTGTTGGCTATCTTCCTGAGCCCAAGCCGACACTACCGCGACATTTGCCATTGCAATTGCAAAGGTAAGTGGTTTTTTAATTCTCATTGATGTCTCTCCAATCTGCTGCAAAAGGAAAGCCACATTTATTTTTTAATGAATGGCCATCCCATAGGGCCGTCGGCAGTACGGCGGCTAGGCTAAAATCTCAAAAAGAAGGGACGTAAGAAACTCAGATACGATAGAGCGGATCGCGACTAGGACAAAGAGGACTAGTTCACAATTTGTTGCCACTAGCTGCGACCAGCAAGTCAAGTAAGTACTGAAACCGTAGGATTCATACACCAGCTTTCTACGAATATTGGGGATTTTTTAGAGTCTATCTGCTTGCTCACCCAAAGCCTCGCATCCCAACAGCAGGCCTTAAATATACGTACGCTGAGCAATAAAGGCTATATCTAAACAGACCTAGATGTGACTATTAAGGCAAGCCCTGTCTCACAATGATAAAAACACAGCCTTTTTTCTCAGATAAAAACCTACCGGAAAACACAGGAAAACCGGAAAAAAAGTTATTGTCAGGATTACTGAGATTAATATTCGCCTATTAATTTAAATATATACGGAATATTAAATTTGATTGGAGTAAAAATGTAAAACCGATTCCTAATCATTTTTACAGTAGGAAATAAAAAGGGGCCAAAAGGCCCCCTGTAAAGAAATCACCAAAGTCCTAAAAGCTATTGCCAGGTATTCGCACCCAACCTTCCATTAGGATTCGGGCGCTGCGACTCATAATGGCCTTGGTAGCAGTCCACTGACCATCGACCTCTTTGGCTTGAGCACCCACACGTAAGGTACCCGATGGGTGACCGAAGCAAACAGAGTTGCGTTCCCCCCCGCCAGCTGCAAGGTTAACCAAAGTGCCCGGGATCGCCGCAGCGGTGCCAATAGCTACTGCTGCCGTGCCCATCATGGCGTGGTGCAACTTGCCCATAGATAAGGCGCGCACGAGGAGATCAACCTCGGAAGATGCCACTGCCTTGCCACTGGATGCAGTGTAATCCTGCGGTTTAGTGACAAAAGCAACCTTGGGGGTATGATGGCGATTGGCTGCTTCTTCAATGGTAGAAACTAATCCCATCTTTACCGCACCGTGAACGCGAATGCTCTCAAACATCGCCAGTGCTTTGCTGTCACCATTAATGGCATCCTGCAATTCAGTGCCGGTGTAGCCAATATCTTCTGCATTGACGAAAATTGTCGGAATGCCAGCATTGATCATGGTGGCCTTGAGCACACCTACATCGGGCACTTCCAGATCATCGATCAGGTTACCGGTAGGAAACATGGCACCCTCACCGTCGGCAGGGTCCATAAATTCCACCTCCACTTCAGCCGCCGGAAACGTCACTCCGTCCAGCTCAAAGTCCCCGGTTTCCTGAACTTCACCATTGGTCATAGGTACATGGGCAACAATGGTCTTACCAATATTGGCCTGCCAGATGCGCACGGTGCAGATGCCATTTTCTGGCACTCTGTCGGGCTCTACAAAACCGCTATTGATGGCAAAGGCACCCACGGCGGCGGTGAGATTGCCGCAGTTACCACTCCAATCAACAAACGGCTTATCGATGGAAACCTGACCAAACAGGTAGTTCACATCGTGATCGGCTTTATCGCTGGGCGATAAAATTACCGTTTTGCTGGTGCTTGAAGTAGCGCCACCCATACCATCGGTCTGCTTACCGTAGGGATCCGGGCTGCCAATCACGCGCAGCAGCAAGTTGTCACGGGCCTGCCCCGGCACTTGTGCAACTTCGGGCAGATCTTGCAAGCGGAAGAAAACGCCCTTGCTGGTTCCCCCGCGCATATAAGTCGCGGGGATTTTTACTTGAGGAGCAAACTTCATAACTCAGACCGTCGCTTCTGCTTCGAGGAAGTCTTTGGCAAAGCGCTGCAAAACACCCCCAGCCTCATAAATGGAAACTTCTTCTGCGGTATCCAAACGACAGGTAACAGGAGCCTCAATCGTCTCACCATTGGCACGGTGGATAAGCAAGGTCAGCGTGGCATGGGGAGTGCGCTCACCGATTACGTCGAAACTCTCGGTACCGTCGATACCCAGGGTTTCACGGGTAGTGCCCGGCTTAAACTCCAGCGGCAGTACACCCATACCGATCAGGTTGGTGCGGTGAATTCGCTCGAAGCCTTCGGCCACAATCGCTTCCACACCCGCAAGGCGCACACCTTTCGCAGCCCAGTCACGGGAGGAGCCCTGCCCATAATCGGCACCCGCAATGATAATCAGCGGCTGCTTGCGATCCATATAGGTCTCGATGGCTTCCCACATACGGGTAACCTGTCCTTCCGGCTCGACACGAGCCAGGGAGCCCTGACGGACCTCGCCGTTATCATCGCGCACCATTTCGTTGAGTAGCTTCGGATTGGCGAAAGTTGCACGCTGGGCAGTGAGGTGGTCGCCGCGGTGGGTCGCGTAGGAGTTAAAGTCCTCCTCCGGCAATCCCATTTTCGCCAGGTATTCACCGGCAGCACTGCTGGCCAGAATGGCATTGGACGGAGACAAGTGGTCGGTAGTGATATTGTCACCCAGCACCGCCAGAGGGCGCATGCCCTTCAAACTGCGCTCGCCTGCCAGGGCACCTTCCCAATAAGGTGGGCGGCGGATATAGGTGCTCATCGGGCGCCAGTCGTAGAGTGCGTGGCCCTGCTCTTCTGCGGCATCCCGCTCTTCAAACATGGGAATATACACATCGCGGAACTGCTGTGGCTTCACGCTCTGACGTACGATCGCATCGATCTCTTCATCGCTGGGCCAAATATCTTTCAGGGTAATCGGGTTGCCTTCCCCATCGTATCCCAGCGCATCTTTTTCGATATCGAACCGGATGGTGCCGGCAATAGCGTAGGCAACGACTAGCGGCGGTGAAGCCAGGAAAGCCTGCTTGGCATAGGGGTGGATACGACCGTCGAAGTTGCGGTTTCCGGACAGGACTGCAGTGGCATACAGATCGCGGTCGATCACTTCCTGCTGGATTTTCGGGTCCAGGGCACCGCTCATGCCGTTACAGGTGGTGCAGGCGAAAGCCACTACGCCGAAACCCATCTGCTCCAGATCCGGTAGCAGGTCGGCCTCTTCCAGATACATTTTTACCGTTTTGGAACCCGGTGCCAGGGATGACTTGACCCAGGGCTTACGGGTCAGGCCGAGCTTGTTCGCATTGCGGGCAATCAGGCCTGCGGCAATCATATTGCGCGGGTTGCTGGTATTGGTGCAGCTGGTAATCGCAGCAATAATCACAGCACCATCGGGCATCTCACCGGCTTTCTCTTCCCAGGCTTTAGCGATTCCACGATTAGCCAGTTCTGAGGCCGGCAGCAGCGCGTGGGGGTTGGAGGGGCCAGCAAGGTTGCGACCTACTGTATCCAGGTCAAACTTCAGTACGCGCTCGTATTCGGCATCCTTCAAGGTGTCAGACCAGAGGCCCGTCTCTTTGGCAAACTTCTCTACCAAAGCTACCTGCTCATCATCGCGGCCGGTGAGTTTGAGGTAGTCGATGGTTTGCTCATCGATAGAGAACATGGCCGCAGTAGCACCATACTCTGGAGTCATATTGGAAATAGTGGCGCGATCGCCCAGGGTCAGGTTGGAAGCCCCCTCACCGTAAAACTCCAGGTAGGCGCCGACCACGCGCTCGCGGCGCAGGAATTCAGTGAGAGCCAATACCAAGTCGGTACCAGTAATACCCGGCTGCAACTTTCCGGTGAGTTCCACTCCAACAATATGCGGCAGACGCATATAAGAGGCGCGGCCAAGCATCACGCTCTCAGCTTCCAGGCCGCCAACACCCACAGAAATCACACCCAGAGCGTCTACCATCGGCGTGTGGCTATCGGTACCGACACAGGTATCCGGGAAGGCCACGCCCTCGCGCACCTGCACCACCGGAGACATTTTCTCCAGATTGATCTGGTGCATGATGCCGTTACCGGGGGGAATCACATCGACGTTTTCAAATGCGGTTTTGGTCCAATTGATAAAGTGGAAGCGATCTTCGTTACGACGCTCCTCTACCGCACGATTTTTTTCAAAAGCATCCTTCTCAAATCCGGGGTGCTCTACCGCGAGGGAGTGATCCACAATCAACTGGGTGGGAACAACTGGATTTACCTTGGCGGGATCACCGCCTTTATCGGCAATGGCATCGCGCAGACCAGCCAGGTCTACCAGCGCGGTTTGGCCGAGGATGTCGTGGCACACCACTCGGGCTGGAAACCAAGGGAAGTCCAACTCGCGCTTGCGCTCAATAATCTGTTTCAGGGAGTCGGTCAGTTTTGCCGGCTCGCAGCGACGCACCAGGTTTTCCGCCAGAATACGTGAGGTATACGGCAGTTTGGCATAGGCTCCGGGCTGGATCGCGTCAACAGCGGCTCGGGTATCGAAATAATCGAGGTCTGTACCGGGCAGTGATTTGCGGTAATCAGTATTCATAGCAGGTAAATCAGTCGAATCTTTTTTTAAAATCGTGTCTCTTCTGAGGGTGGCTCCAGGCCACTCACCAAAGGCAACCTGGAGCCGGCACACCGGGTGTGCCTCATTTCAAAAGTGAAATGAAAATTAACCGCGCTCAGCGATTGGAGTTACTGTACGGGGCTCAACACCTACGTACTCTGCACTCGGGCGAATAATGCGGTTATCAGCGCGCTGCTCGAATACATGTGCAGCCCAGCCGGTAACCCGGGACATTACAAAAATCGGGGTAAACAATTTTGTGGGAATACCCATAAAGTGATACGCGGAAGCGTGGAAGAAGTCTGCATTACAGAACAATTTTTTCTCGCGCCACATCACTTCTTCACAGCGAACAGATACCGGGTACAGCACGGTATCACCAACATCTTCAGCCAACTTTTCAGACCAGCCTTTGATAATCTCATTGCGCGGGTCGGACTCGCGGTAAATGGCGTGGCCGAAACCCATAATCTTCTCTTTGCGCTCCAGCATGCCCAGCAGTTCTTTCTCTGCTTCGTCTGGATTGGCGAAACGCTCGATCAGTTCCATTGCCGCTTCGTTGGCACCACCATGCAGAGGACCACGCAGGGTGCCGATAGCACCGGTGATGCAGCTGAACAGATCGGACAAAGTGGAAGCACAAACGCGAGCGGTAAAAGTAGACGCGTTAAATTCGTGCTCTGCATACAGAATCAGGGAAACGTTCATGACCTGCTCGTGCAGTTCATTGGGTTTCTCATCGCGCAGCATATGCAGGAAGTGGCCGCCAATGCTGTCGTCATCGGTTTCAGTTTCGATGCGTACATTGTCGTGGGTGAAACGGTACCAATAGCAGATTATGGAGGGGAATGCGGCCAGCAGGCGATTGGCTTTATCCAACTGCTGGGCGAAGGATTCTTCACCTTCCAGGTTACCCAACATGGAACAACCGGTGCGCATTACATCCATTGGATGGGCATCAGCCGGAATGCGCTCAAGCACTTCTTTTAATGCCTGCGGCAGGCCACGCTTGGCTTTCAGCAGCGCCTTGTATTCCGCCAGCTCTCCCTCAGTGGGTAATTCCCCATAGAAAATCAGGTAGGCAACTTCTTCAAACTCACAGTGCTGGGCCAGATCTTTAATATCGTAACCGCGGTAAGTCAGGCCGGAACCGGATTTACCCACTGTGGAAAGTGCAGTTTTACCTGCTACCTGGCCGCGCAGACCAGCACCGCCCAATGCTTTCTCTACCATCTTCTTATTTCCCCTGTTGTATACACATTTGCTGTATTCATCCAATTGAAAGCGCAGCGCCCGGCTTTCGCACCGGGCAGCTTGGGAGCCTCTGAATAACTCCGTAATGCCTACTTATTGAAAAGTTCGTCCAGCTTCTGCTCAAACTCGTGATAATTCAGGTAATCGTACAGCTCCTCACGGGTCTGCATGGTGTCGACAACCGCTTGCTGATCGCCATTTTGCAGGATGCTGGTATAAACGTTTTCCGCCGCGCGGTTCATCGCACGGAACGCCGACAGTGGATACAGTACGATATCTGCGCCCGCTTCGCCCAAATCTTTGGCGTTATACAGCTTGGTTTTACCAAACTCGGTAATATTCGCCAAAATCGGCACATTTAGCGCGTCTTTAAAGGCACGATAGTGCTCCAGCTCAGTAACCGCTTCCGCGAAAATGCCGTCGGCGCCAGCCTCAATACAAGCCTGGGCGCGTTCAATAGCCGCATCGAGCCCTTCCTGCGCAAAGGCATCGGTGCGGGCCATTACAAAGAAATCATCATCGGTACGGGCATCTACTGCCGCTTTGATACGGTCGACCATCTCCTGCTTGGAAACAATCTCTTTATTCGGGCGATGGCCACAGCGCTTCTGAGCTACCTGATCTTCGATGTGTACCGCAGCGGCACCAGCGCGGATCATCTCTTTAATGGTGCGGGAAATGTTGAAAGCGCCGCCCCAACCAGTATCGACATCCACTAAAAGCGGCAACTCACTGGCAGCAGTTATACGGCGCACATCCTCCAGTACATTATCGAGACTGGTCATACCCAAGTCCGGCAGACCGTAGGAGGCGTTGGCAACACCGGCGCCAGACAGGTAAATCGCCTTGTGACCAATACGTTCGGCCATAATGGCGGAATAGGCGTTGATGGTACCAACCACTTGCAGCGGTTGATTCTCGGCGAGTGCAGCGCGGAAACGCGCGCCAGCAGAAGGCTTTTGGCTCATGCTCTACCTCAGTTTCTTTTCAATGTTTATTCTCGAGGCGCGGATATGCCGGCGCATTAACAGCTCCGCCAGCTCACCATCCCCGGCCTCAATGGCCTCAATAATATGGTTGTGCTCGCGGAAAGCCCGCTGGGCCCGGGGACTGGCCATCCCCAACTGGTAGCGATACATACGAACACGGTAATAAAGTCGATTGCACAGGGTATCGATCAGAAGATCATTCTTTGATGCCTGCACGATACGGAAATGAAAATCAAAATCCCCTTCCGGCTGGAAGTACGCCTTACCGGCCTGCAGCTCTTCCTGCTGCTCATGGTGATAGAGCATTTGGCGCAGCTCGACCAGGTCTTCCTCGGTGCGCTGTTCCGCTGCCAGACGGCAAGCCATACCCTCGAGGGCTTCGCGAACTTCATAGAGTTCCAGTAAGCCGCGCTCACTTAACTCTACAACCCGGGCTCCGACATTGACCTTACGTTCCAGCAGCCCCAAAGACTCCAGGCGCATCACTGCTTCGCGCAAACTCCCGCGACTGGCATTAAAGCGGCGCGCCAGTTCCGGCTCGCTAATTTTGCTGCCAGAGGCGATTTGCCCCTCCACAATTTCAGCGCGCAAAGTCAGAAATAAGCGTTCAGCAAGGCTTTGACGCTCCTCTGAAGCTGAACCGGCAGTACCAACTACAGTCATGCAAGACCTGGATTGTCGACAATCTTAATGGGGCATGACATTAAATCACCAGCATTCTCTCGTCAACTGCAGGCATCTACGATTAAACATTAAGGATTGTTGACAATAGGGCAAAATAGGTGACTTTCAACAGAGCAGTAGTCTTGCCATGTTTAAGTGGGCATAATAGCGCCCGCGCCAGATGAGCCTGTTCGACTAACGCGAGCGCTCTATGCTTTATTTGGGGCTTAGGGAAAATCCCACAGAAAGAATATCCAGGCCTCGGAACAGCGCTTGTTTTAGGCTGCCACCACCCAGGTTACAGACAGAGTTATGCCGAAGAGTATTATCAGGCGATGGCTGCCAAGCCCCGAAGAAGTTAGAGCCAACAACGGCCTCAAATTTCTGGGGACTCTTCTCCACGACCCCAACCTTTTTCATTTGAATCGACACTCAGTCTCGGTCGCATTTGCGGTTGGCGTATTTACCAGCTTCCTCCCCTTGCCAGGGCAAATGGTTATTGCCGCCCTGCTCGCACTTTGGCTGCGCTGCAATCTACCTTTGTCGATGATTCTTGTATGGATCAGCAACCCAATCACCATGCCGGCTATTTTCTTTAGCACTTACAAGCTCGGCGCCTGGGTTCTAGGGGCGCCACCGGTGGATTTCAGCATCGAACTGTCGTGGGAATGGTTGACTAGTGAAGTCGGGAAGATCTGGCTGCCACTATTTACCGGTTCTCTGATTGCCGGGGTATTCTTTGCGACAGTGGCCTATTTTGCCATGCGTGCCCTCTGGCGCTGGCATGTTGTGAAAAGATGGAAACTGCGAATCCAAAGGCGATCAGCGGTCAGTTAATTTTTCCCACTGTAATCCCTCTGCAGGCACCAACAGGCAAAAGCCCCTGAGGCGATTGCCAGCAATGCCTGCAGGTAATACTCGGTAAGAGCACCCAGCGCCAGAGCTGCAATAGCTCCAACAAATAAAGCCTTGCGGGCCACCTTAATTTTGGCTGTGGCCGCAGCCAACGCGGCCGCCCACACCACCATAAACGCTGAAAGTGCCACTCCCAGTGAAACAATCCAAATGGGCCAGATCTCCCACCCCTCTGCGTAGCAAACAGAACCACTACGCATATCAGGCGGACAAAAAACCCTTAGGTACCACCCATCCAGCATCAAGGTAAAACAGGCAGCCAGCACCCAAGCCAAAAATGCGGCGGGCACCGGTAGATATCTTCTAAAAATTGAGACCCTACCCAAAAACCCGGCCCGACTTACTCATTGCGCAAAGCTGCTGCCGGCTGAACCCGACTGGCCTTAAGCGCCGGATACAAAGTTGCCAGCAAGCTAAGCAGAAAGCCCGCCGCCACAACCAGTGCCACGTCTCCCCACACCAACTGGGACGGCAAATAATCCACGGGATAGACATCAGACTTTAGGAACTGGATGCCGAGCATTGATTCCAGCCCCGCTACCAATTTGGTCACCGTCAGCGAGCCCAACACCCCCAACGCACCACCAACTACAGCCCCCACAAGCCCGACCAGCGCCCCCTGACTCACAAAAGTCAGTAAAATCTGTCGGGTACTGGCACCCATAGTACGGAGGATGGCGATATCAGCATGCTTATCGATAACCACCATTACCAAAGTGGAAACCACATTAAAGGCGGCAATCGCAATAATCAGGAAAACCAGTAACCCCACCAGGTTGCGGGACATCTGAATAGCCTGGTAGAGGTTGCCGTGGGTTCGGCTCCAATCAGTGCCGTAGAAATTGCCCCGAGGCAGGTCTTGCAGAAGACGCCGCATAATCCAGTTGGCCTCGAGCATTTCATTGACCCGTAACTGGACCCCTGCCCCACCGCCACCTCCAGCCAGAGCCCTGGCCTGCTGCCAGGCAACCAGGGCGAGAGATTGGTCCAATACAGTGCCAGAGTGAAAAACCTGCGCCACTTTAAATCCAGCAACCCTGGCTGCCTTGCGTGCACCGGTGGCACTATCGTTATTTGGCACAATCAGAGAAAGGTAATCACCCGCCTCAACCCCCAACTTTTCAGCGAGCCCTTTACCCAGAACCACACCCGGTTCAGACGGGTCAAGCAAGGCATCGAAGGATGAGGATTCAAGGAAGTCCCCGATATTGGAGACTTCGGTAATTGTCTCCGGGTTGACCCCCTGCACCAACAGCGGCGTCACTTCAGCCCCACGCCTGGCAAGCGCATTGACCTGCCACACTTCTGCAGCAGAAAGAACCGCAGGGTCGGAAACCAACTGTTGGCGCAACTGGGCCCAATCCACATCAGGGCTCCCATTGTAAATAGTGACATGGGGCATGATTCCCAGGATTCGCTCGCGCAACTCCCGGTCAAAACCATTCATCACCGACATCACCACAATCATCAAGGCGACACCGAGGATCAAACCAATCATCGATAAACCGGAAATGAATGAGACCAAACCGGCCGAATCGTCATTTCTGCGCTGGGCACCGGCATAGCGAAGCCCAATATAGGCGGGAAGAGGCTTAAACATGATCACCCTGGTGCCAGTCAGCAGTCAGCCGACCATCGATCAGATGCAGACAGCGATCCAGGGCTGCCGCCAGATCCGGGTCATGGGTAACAATCACAAAGCTAATTCCCATCTCCTGATTCAAGCGATCCATCAATTTATGGATCTCTGCCGCCGTAGCCCGATCCAGATTGCCGGTGGGTTCATCCATCAAAACACAGGCAGGCCTTGTCACCAGTGCCCGGGCAATGGCCACCCGTTGCCGTTCACCGCCAGAAAGCTGTGATGGCTTGTGCCCCATGCGCTCACCCAGGCCTACCGCCGTGAGCATCGCCTCGGCCTCTATGCGGGCTTCGGCAACTGAACGCTTGCCGATCAGTAATGGCATGGCGACATTTTCCAGGGCGGAAAACTCGTTAAGCAAATGGTGAAACTGGTATACAAAACCGAGACTGCTATTTCTCAACCAGCCCCGCTCATTGGCGTTGAGTTCAGCGAGATTCTTACCCGCAACCCAGACCTCACCGGAGCTTGGGGTATCGAGGCCACCAAGCAAGTTGAGCAGTGTCGATTTACCAGAGCCGGAAGCGCCGACGATGGCCAATTTCTCACCCCGCTTTACCTCAAGCTCAACACCACTCAGAACCTCCAGGTCCCGACCTCCCTGGCGATAATGTTTGCGCAATTGCCGACAAGCCAAAACAGCACCATCCGGGGCCGGAGCTGGCTGCGCTTTTTCCGTATCTATTTCCACTCGACTGTTCATCAAATTATTCGCTGTCTCTCAACATCTATAAATCACACCAAAACAGGCCGACTTATATAAATTATTCGTAACGCAAAGCTTCCGCCGGCTCAATCTGTGCCGCTCGCCAGGCAGGAAATATCGTTGCCAGCAGGCTCATACAAATTGCCGCCGTTAACACCACCACTGCATCGCCGACACGGAATTCAGAAGGCAGGTAACTAACAAAGAAAACACGGGGATCAAATATCTTGGCGCCTACTACCGACTCAATCCAGCTCACCATTTCAGTCAGGTTCATCGCTATCACGATGCCTAAAACAGCACCGGCAAAAGCGCCGATAATGCCAATGGCACTGCCCTGAATCACAAATACCGCCATAATCTGACGGGAGGTCAGCCCCAATGTTCGCAACACTGCAATATCGGAGCGCTTATCCGCAACCATCAGTACTAATGCGGAGACAATATTGAATGCGGCCACGGCGACAATGATCATCAGCATCAACGTGACAACAGTCTTCTCCATTTTAACTGCCTGGAAAAGACTTCCCTGGGAATCCCCCCAATCTTCACCCTGAAAACCCTCGCCCAGCTCATTTGCATAGACAGAAACAAGCCCCAGTGCGTTGTCCATATCATCAAAGCGCAACTGCAATCCCTGGACCTTACCCGTCATCCGGGTCAAGCGTGCAGCATCTTCAATATTGATCAGCGCAACATTCTGATCCACCTGCGCACCCACAGAGAAAACACCGGCAACCGTGAAACGCTTTGTTCTGGGGAATATACCAGCAGGGGTCACGCTGACTTCTGGCAGGGTCAGTATTACCGAATCTCCGGGAATCACATTGAGCTGATGGGCAAGGATTCGCCCCAGAACCACCCCATAGCTGCGGGGCTCGAGCAAGTCCAGGTTACCCATCACCATATGCTCACCGACGGTAGACACCTTGCGCAGCGCTTGCGGTTCCACACCTTGGAACTGGGCACCGTGACTGCTGCCATGAGCACTCAAGAGGGCGTAGCCATTCACAAAAGGGCTGGTCGCTTCGACATGTGGCTGAGCTTCCAACTGCCGTGCAGGTGTCTCCCAGTCCACAAGGCCGCCTTCCCGCTCGACAAAGCCGTGAGGTACAACACTTAGTATTCGGGTTTTAAGCTCACGATCGAAGCCGTTCATAACAGAAGCGACAACAATCAACGCAAAAACTCCAAGGGCCATTCCCAGTAGAGAAAAGCCATTGATAAAGGAAATAAACTGCTGCCTGCGGCGGGCAGCCACGTAGCGCAGACCAATAAATAGGGGGACAGGTTTTAACATAGGGTCGATTTAAACGGAAAAACGTCAGGAAATCCAAAGATTTAGGCAAGTTTACCGAACGTTGTAAGTCTTGAGCTGGGCCTTCAGGCGTTTCAACGCCTCTTCATCCCACTCCTCTGGCTCTGTAAGGGCGAGCCATGCCAAGGTGTATCCCCACGGGGTATACCGATGGCCAAAAGATAACGGAGCCAGCCCTACGTTTAAGTCTGCCAGTAGCTGCAATCCGGTAACTAGAGGGTACCACTGGAGATCCGGCGATACATCAGGTCCTCTGGGATGCTTCAACCAATCGGGCCTTTCCAGCGCCCAGCGCACACTAAAGAAGACAATCGGGTCACTGGCGTGCTGCAGAAATGCAATCCTGAACTCACCCCAAGGCTCACGACCAATATAGCCTCCGTACTGATTACCAAAACGCACCACCTCTCCCCCTTTGAACTCTGGTAGCCAGGCGGGAGTGCCCGGATCTCGATTTCTGACAATCCGGTTCCACATGCCTACACCGAGGGGCGGCCCAGCCCAAAGGGCTCCATCAATTGGGTCATCGATAATGTCATAAAAGTCGAAGGAGTCTTCAGAAAGTTGAGCGCCAAGACTGAGGCCAAACAAGTAAACTCGGGGCCGCTCATCTTCAGGCAACTCAGCCCAATAATCATAAATGACCTTAAACAATGCTCGCGCCGACTCGAGCCCCTCAGAATCATCCGCCATCAGCGCTATCGGGCTGGATAGATAGGAGTACTGCGCCGCAACAGTGGCGGTATTACCTCGATACAAAAACTCTAAAGAATTTACAGCACCGGGATCAACCCAGCCGGCGCCGGTTGGAGTTGCCACTAATAAGATTTCACGCCTGAATGCACCAACCCGCTTTAATTCCTCCAGCGCCAACTGAGCGCTCTTCATGGGCGTCGAAGCACTATCAAGCCCAACGAAAACCCTGATGGGCTGTACTGCAGAACCAGCCACCTCTTTTATTTCTTCCTCTGTCGGCCCCAGCGTTAAGAACCGGCGCCCTTGATTGCCAATGTCATCCCACTTGATCAGCGAATTGGCGCCACCAGGAAGATTGGGGTCTGCCGGAGGGGGAATACTCTTCGCATAAGAATTATCTAGCCGCTGATAGGTCGATGAAATCACATGCAAACCTGCTTTCAACAGCACCCCATTAAAAACAGCCCAGTAAAGAAGCACAGCCGCCAACACACCCACAAGCATCGCCACTCGCTCGGGCACATGCTGCTCCACATAGCAGGCCACCAGGAGAACTATTCGCTGAAACCCTTTTCCCAGGCACCACAACACCAGGAACATGAGGAGAGATATTACAGCGATCGTAATAGGCTCTACGGTACCAACCTGCTCCATACCCATAAGGGCGCGGATAGAGTTCTGCCACTTCACTCCCTGCCAGAGAGAAACAAGAAAAAGAAGGAGACACACAGCCAATACACTTCGATCAAATAGACGTCTTTGCCATGTGGAAATCGGCAGATTGGGGATACCCAGGTATTTCCAAAGCCAGCACAGAAAAACCCCGAAAACATAGCCGACAAAGAATGCGACGCCGCCCAGTATTCCCTGCATTACATCACTGCGAGGAATAAGGGATGGCGTAAGGGAGAGCGCAAAGCAGATAGAACCAATAAGAAGGCCGAGAATTGAAAAGGTATTAACCAGCCTCATTCTTGTCCGCTCGACAAGCCAAGCATAATTAACAGCCTAGCATAGGCGCCGATACAGCCAGCCAAGCCGTCTTCTGTTAAATCGCATCAAAATTCGAAGTAGTAGCGCTGCAAGAATTTAGCCATCAACTCATGGCACCTAACATTCCAAAGAGGCGCATTTATTTCTATTCTTGGCGCGAAAACGTGAAGAATAACAGGAGCATTGGCGGAAATTCTGTTTTAATGGGACGGCTAATGGAACATCTACATCGGAGAACAAAAAATGTTCAGCAGACTCCGCAGCGGATTAAATTGTCTCGCTGGCTCAATGGCTCTACTTCTTACTTTTGGCGCCCAGGCGACAACCATTGAAGTACCCGTAGGCACCCAGGGTGGGGAAGCTCACCATTGAAGAAGTCCGTGGGCTTAAAAAACATGATGTGACCTCACGCCTGGGAGAACCCCTTGGTATTGAGGGGCCAATTGGCGAACCGGCTATCACGCGCTGGGAATACGGCGAGTTCTATGTTTTCTTTGAGCAGGACACCGTCCTACACACAGTGAAAAAACCCAGCGGCTGATCTAGCGCATCTTGGCAGGCACTCAACTGAAGCTGCCTGCCTTACCCAAAGTGAAGCACCCCACTCTAGCTGCAGCTGCAAGATAATTCAGCCCCGCCCTTTTGCTGATTCGGAAATTTAAGGTCACAGTAACCTGAAGCAACCACCTCCAACTGGAGTTACAAGCTGTGCGCTATATCACCATTCTGCTTTTTGTACTAACCACCATTGCCCAGGCTGAAGTCACCCTGGTGGAAGTGATTAAGTCCGAAAACAAAATGCACTTGCTCGATGGCGACAAGGTTATAAAGAGCTACCATGTAGCCTTCGGCGGGCACCCCCAAGGACACAAGCAGCAGGAAGGCGATGAAAAAACCCCCGAGGGACACTACACGCTGGACTATAAAAAAGAAAACTCCTCTTATTATCGGGCAATGCATATTTCCTATCCCAATGCCGAAGACCGCGCTCAAGCTGAGGCTCGAGGAGTCTCGCCAGGTGGCTTCATTATGGTCCATGGCCAGCGCAATCGACTCGGCTGGCTCGCTCCAATCACCCAACGTTTTAACTGGACTGATGGTTGTATTGCCCTTACCAATGACGAGATGGATGAGTTTATGGCACTCGTAAAAATCGGCACCCCCATTGCAATCCGCTGGTGAAACATCACCAAGATAGAGGCCATAACAGCTCTTCAAAGTCCTTAGGGAGATTTTGAAGAACTGCCCGATAGCCAAGGGACTGGATTTCCCCTCTACAACCAGTCAATATGCCCGCCGTAACTTCACCTTGGTGGGGTGGTCAACTTTTAGGCAAGCTGACAGAACACCACCTTCCGGACTAATGAGAAACCGATAGAAAATGACAGTAAAAGTCGAATCCGTAGATAGCCTATTGAAATCCAGCGGTCGCGAGGGCGAAGAAGTCCGCGTTCAAGGCTGGATCAGAACCCGCCGCGACTCCAAAGCCGGCCTCTCTTTCCTGGCCGTACATGACGGCAGCTGCTTTGATCCGATCCAGGTCGTTGCTGAGAATCACCTGCACAATTACCAGTCAGAAGTGCAGCGCCTGACTACCGGCTGCGCGGTAGATATCCTCGGTACCATCAAACCATCCGAAGGCAAGGGTCAGTCTATCGAACTGCTCGCCACCGAAGTCCAGGTTGTCGGCTGGGTGGAAGACCCGGATACCTATCCCATGTCCCCCAAGCGCCACACTATGGAGCACTTGCGCGAACACGCTCACCTGCGCCCGCGCACCAATGTCAGTGGTGCCGTAGCCCGCGTACGTAACTGTATCGCCCAAGCGATTCACCGTTTTTATCACGAGAACGGCTTCCTCTACGTGCACACCCCAATTCTCACCGCTTCTGACTGTGAAGGTGCTGGCGAGATGTTCCGGGTCAGTACCCTGGATATGGAGAACTTGCCGCGCACAGATAAGGGTGCGGTGGACTACAGCAAGGACTTCTTCGGCGAAGAGAGCTTCCTCACTGTATCCGGCCAGCTGAATGTTGAGAGCTACTGCCTGGCCATGTCCAAGGTGTACACCTTCGGCCCCACCTTCCGTGCAGAAAACTCCAATACCACTCGCCACCTGGCAGAGTTCTGGATGGTTGAGCCGGAAGTTGCCTTTGCAGACCTGGCAGATGTAGCCGATCTCTCCGAGCAAATGCTGAAGTATGTATCCAAGGCGGTACTGGAAGAGCGCGCCGATGATATGGCCTTCTTTGCTCAGCGCATCGACAAGGAGGCTATCAGCCGCCTGGAGAATATCATCGACAACGATTTCGCCCGCATCAACTACTCCGAAGCGATTGAAATCCTGGAAAGCTGCAAAGAGAAGTTCGAGTTCCCCGTATCCTGGGGTATTGATCTGGCCTCTGAGCATGAGCGTTACCTGGCAGAGAAGCACTTCAAAAAGCCAGTTATCGTGATGAACTATCCGAAGGACATTAAAGCCTTCTACATGCGCATGAACGACGATGGCAAAACCGTTGCCGCAATGGACGTTCTGGCACCGGGAATCGGCGAAATTATCGGCGGCGCCCAACGTGAAGAGCGTTTGGAGAAGCTCGATGAGCGTATGGATGAAATGAATGTACCCAAGGAACACCTGGACTGGTACCGCGACCTGCGCCGCTACGGTACAGTGCCTCATGCGGGCTTTGGCCTGGGCTTTGATCGCATCGTGTCCTACGTGACCGGCATGGGCAACATCCGCGATGTAATCCCCTTCCCGCGCACACCGAAGAACATCTCGTTCTAAATAAAAAGCCCCGCGTTGCGGGGCTTTTTATTTCACATACAAATCTTCAAGCGCTCAGCCCAGTTGCTGTAGCAATGATGTCATCGCTCGCCTTTTCACTGATCATATAGACCGGCACCACAATGAAAAAACCGGGGATTCGGGGGAACACCGAAGCATCCACCACCCTTAAATTATTGGTGCCGTGAACCCGGAATTTACTGTCGACAACTGCCATAGGATCACTGGCAGGCCCCATTTTATTGGAACAGGAAGCGTGATGCCCCCAAGCTTGGTTCTTAACAAAATCGCCAATTTGCTGATCTGATTGAACCTCATTACCGGGCAATAATTCCCTGGAGACCTGCTTGCTCACAATAGGGCCCGACATAATATCCCTGGAAATTTTTACCCCCTCAACAACTGCCTGAAGGTCTTCTCCCAGAGCATCATTACCCTCACCAAAATAGTGGAAGTTGATTTCCGGCGTATCCCTGGGATCAGCAGATTGCAGTGTCACACGTCCGGCGGTATTGTTCGTATGGCCTTTCAGTACAATCCAGGAGAAACGGTCTTTGTAGTCCCGCAACGCCTGGGAGTACCCGGGAAAGTATCCGTGGAAATCGGAGGGCACTCCGAAAATAAACAAGTCGGGATCTTCCAGCTCCGGTTTGGAACGTTTGACCAGAGACAATACTGGACCATTTCCACTGTAGGGCCCCTGATTGAACCAGCCATAGCGATAGCGATTTAAGCAAGGATCATTCCCCTCCCCCCAAGTGCAATCTTTAAGAAGGGCAAGATCCTCACTCATCTCACTAACGATTCCGACCTCGTAGCGATCCTGGAGGTTCTCTCCTACCCCAGGCAGATCTACCAGGGGCTCTATGCCGTGATCTCGGGAGCTCATGGGCGGGACCAATTCCCGACAACTTGAGAAGTTGCGGGCTATTGAAGGCCCCTCCAGACAAGATAACCTCGCGATTTGCCCGCACTTGCCTTAAGACTCCGGCAGTACCACTTTCGTCATGGTAAGGGTCTGCCTTATACAGGCTCGCCCCCTCTAAAAACTCCACTCCAACAGCAGTATTCCCCTCAAACAACACACGAGTTGCCAATGAATTTGTACGAATATGAAGCAAGTTTGGGTAAACTGACTGGGTATCCAAGAGGTATTCGCGCACACTGGTACGGCGGTTTCGACTATCTGCTGCCATAGGGGCGATAAAAGGCCCTTCCTGGCCACTGGCCACGTCCCAATGATTGATATCCAGGCGAAGATTGCCGCTGATAATTTTTTCCAAGGCCCCTTCGAGCCCATATTTGGCCAGCGCAGCCTGGGCAACTTTCAAGATCGCCGGGTCTTCCAGCAATAACGCGGGGTTGCCGCGATTCGTAGGCAGCCAACCATCAAAACCGTGGCGGGATGGGTTAGAGAAAATTGGGCGGGGCACATATTCACAACGCTCTAAACGCTCAAAATATCGCCGCATATTTGCGCTATCCCAGGAAATATCCCCTGTATCCCGTGCTATGCGGTCAAAATCATTGTTATGTGGATAGACCGTAATCAGTGCGTGGTGCGTGGTACAACCACCGATAGTACTCGCCCGTGGGTAGAGGATTCCCTTCCCGGAAACGTATTTTTCGTCCAGTTTCTGCTGATTGATATCTGCATAATGCTTAACAAAAAAGTCCCAGCTCAATTTGGGGTCTTCAGACGCGAAGGGGTGCCATGCTGGAATATTATGGGTGTCATCACTAGGATCGTCAGCACCAGCTTCCAGCACCAAAACAGAAAATCCCGCCTTTGCTAAATTTACCGCTAATGGCCCCCCACCCGCACCCGACCCAACAATCACGTAGTCATATTGATCATAGAAATTCCGATCCAACATTGAGAGAGCGGAAACCAATCCTGTTGAAGCCGCGCTGGCAGCAATACCCAGTTGCATCGCTCCTTTAGTAAAATTTCTACGGCTAATTTTTTTACTCGACACTTTTTTGTCAATCGAATCCTTCTCTTCCATAGTGCTTATCCATTTTTATAGGTTGTATCCGAGATAAGCATTATGCACGCCAGCTTTTGCAATTCTGTCTTACAGGGATTGCTTTAATCTAAAACTCGACCTACTTACCAGCGCCAGGATGTATCACATGCCTAAAAGATATATCGACGCAAGACTTCTTAAATGAAATTAAATAAACCTCTCCCACTCCACCTGGAGACCCCAGAAGAGAAGCACCTGTGAGGCATCAAATAAAAGGCAAACGAGTTATTAAGCTGGCCAAAACCAGAGGTCACGCTCCAAAATTCAATCAACCAGATAAACCTTCAAGCACCACCTCAAAAAGGAAATATAAATAAATTTGAATAACTGCAAGGCAGTTTATTATTTTAAGCATTACGCCAACGCTTAAAATAATAAATTACCCAGTCCAGCAAGTAACAAACTCAACTCACAATGGCGGTTTTCGTGAATTTTCTACACAATCAGTCGCTGGAATATTCTTAGCCCCCCCTATTGAGAGCTTAAAACATTGCCCAAAGTATCAATCTGTCTATATGATGCAATCATCGAATTTGATTGCGATTCTTGGAATAACAACTAGATTAATAAACACTAAAAAATAAAAGCGATCCGATTCAACCCAAAATCCTCAGGAGCATCGGACACAAGTTTTAGTTGATGACCGTGAGAAGGAGATCAGAATGTCTGGAAAAGAGCTCTATATCACCTACGAAGAACTTTTAAAACTCGAGAGTTTTAGAAAACCTAACTCAACACCAAGAAAACCACAAAACATTGATACCACCCACCTTGATGATATCGAAGTAATCATTGCCAACGGCAAAGGAATTCAAGCTCTCGATAGAGAAGCTATCAACAAACTACCACTAACAGGATGGGTTTGTAGATTTCCCGCCCACATTCACCCCCCAAAAGGGTTGAAACTCGTTCAAGTCAGCGAGCACCTATTGAATATTGCTCCGGCTAGAAATATGCAGTTGCAAAAATTTGAGGCTTTAGTCAAGGAACTCACTATCAGCGCCATCACAATATTCAAGAAGCAAGGTCGAGCCGTCTGATATATGACCCTGATCACGGCCGACTGCAAAACGGTATGCTATTGAGCTGCCGTTTTGCTATCTCTCCACTAAGTACTTACCCCCTAGCCTATTAATTTCTGAAATGCGATTAGCTTCCTGATGTAAGCTCGCATTTCCGGAGTATCAAATTTCCCCTGATAACGATCAGGATCGTTGACTGAGCGCCCCTTAATACCGGGACAGCCACCAAATCGTATTAGTGTGGAAAAAGCAGGCATTAACTGCAACTCCTCTACCGAAGCCTTGATTTCTAAATCCAAATGATCTGAGTACTCTTCAATATATCTGGAAACCGTCCCCATACCTGAAAGTGTTTGCGCACAAACCATATTCCCAACTGTCCCAAACTTGGGGAATCGATGAACTTCTTTAAAGTCCACCTTATCAAAGCTGGCCAATAGATTTTCCTTCAATACCAACTCGGCAAACTCCAGGTGCTCCCCCTTTTTGGGTTTCAAGCCTGTCACCTGGTAGTGGAGCGCCTCAAAGGGAACAAAAAGATTGCTCCACCCCTTTTCAATTTTTGAAATTGCATATTCCTTATAAGCAGCTTTTTCCTGATACTTATCGATAGTCTGAAAGATTGAAAGCGCCAGACCAACAACTGCCACCCCGGCTGCAACACCGCCTATCCTGGTTACCCTTTTCAGGCCAATTTGGGTTTCATCCCATGTCTTCCCATGAATTGCCAAAAGAGCCGCGATAGCTGTAAGTGCATGCCCTAAAATAGAAATAGTCAGATCCATAAGCTCCCCCAGAAAAAAATCAAATTTCAATATGCACTAAAAATAAAATCTTGGTATCACTATCTACCGATACCAGAAAATTTCAACACAGTAGATACACGCCACATTGCGAAAATCACCGCCAGGCTATCTATTTTCATTAATGGGCAGGAATAAATAGAAATATACACTTACTCAGAAAAGCTAATCAATAAGTTAAAATTACTATTTTTAGACTGGAACCTTATAAAAAAACCAAAACAAAACAATCGTACCCATTTGGATTTACCTCATCGCAAAGAATTAAATAGCAATATACGGAGCTTGTACTTTTCCCGTAGATTTAATTAGCAAGTAGGCAAAGCAATAAGGGGCAAAGGTTGACCCACAAGATAGCGGTTTACTAACCACACTATTTAAGGAACCTCTGAATAATTCCAAGCCAATATTGGTAATATTCACCTACCCATCAAGACTACGATGAATTATGCACCAAGTCACCTTTGCCGAAGCAGAATATAAGCTAAAGCGCCGTATAACTCGCCGAGAGAAGTTTCTTTCTCAAATGGAAGCCCTCATCCCATGGCAGCGACTAGAAGCTCAGATCACTCCTTGCTATCCACAAGGCAAACGTGGCCGACAGCCATATCCATTGAGTGTCATGCTCCGTATTCATTGCATGCAGCTATTTTATAATCTCAGTGATCCCGCTATGGAGGATGCACTGTATGAAATTGAATCCATGCGTAGTTTTGCTGGATTGACTTTGAGCGGCCCAATTCCCGATGAAACAACGATTCTTAACTTTCGCCACTTACTGGAGCTCAATCAGCTAGGTGCAGCTCTTTTTGATGAAATCAACAAGCATCTTGCTGAGAATGGCATGGTACTGCGTGAAGGTACGATTGTAGATGCCACTATTATCTCTGCGCCAACTTCAACCAAGAATAAAAAGAAAAAACGTGATCCAGAAATGCATCAAACAAAGAAAGGCAATCAGTGGCATTTTGGAATGAAAATGCATATCGGGGTTGATGATGTGCTCGGAGTAATACATAGCATAGATACAACAGCAGCGAATTCGCATGATGTCACAACTACAGAGCGAGTTCTCCACGGGGAGGAGAAAAGAATCTGGGGAGACTCTGGGTACATTGGTGCGGAGAAACGTGAAGAGTTGAAAGAGCGGGAGGCGGATTGGTATATAGCAATGAAGCCGAGCAAGCTAAAAACTCTTCCAGGGCGTGATGCACTTCGTAAAGCGGAAAAGATCAAGGCGCAGATAAGAGCGAAGGTCGAGCACCCCTTCCGCTACATCAAACGGGTATTTGGTTATGACAAGGTCCGCTATCGGGGACTGGTAAAAAATACTGAGAGGCTGTGCTTACTGGCAGGCTTTACCAACTTAATAATAGGGAGAAAATACTTGGCTGCCTAGGGGTGGTTCGCCTGAAATCCACCTATTGAGGGTTTCAGATGAAAAATTAGTGGACTATTACGCGCAAATTACGCGTTTGTGCGTAATAAAGTGAATTTTTCAAGCAGCTCAGCTTAATTCTGGAAAAATGCTTCGTTGATCAGAGGGTCCTTAAGTCAAATCTCCTGACTCCATACAATTAATAAATTTAAAGGCCTATTATAACAACCAACCCCCAACTACCTGCCAAACATCTCCGTTGCGGCCCAAAGGCTACTATTGGGAACCTTTTTAAAACTTGACCCTGAATAGCTAACGACTATAACTATTCACAAGGTTGTATAACTCGCAGCATCTACTGACCAACTGGTATCCATATGATACATCTATTTGTACACGCAAATGTTAAGGACTTCAACGAATGGCACAGAGCGCTAAAGGAGTTTATGCCTATAGTTGAGCAAATGGGTGCTACTGCCACATCCGTATACCGGGAAATTGATAATCACCATAATGTGACCGTGATCCATGAATTTCCTTCGAAGGAGCATGCCATTAAATTTGTCAATAGTAGTGAACTTGAAGAAGCCAAGAAGAAGGCTGGCGTGCTTGTGACTCCAAAAATTTGGTATACAGAAAAATTATAATTATTCCTTATTTTGGCATAGAAATTTATAAAGCTATCTTCACCCCCAATAGGCCTATCCATTCAAGGGGTGTATCTTGATCAATGGCTCTTCCTCTATAAATAAGCTGACTCTAGAGTATCCCTCCACTAACAGTACCCATATAACAATACTGATAACCCCTGCCTTTAAAGTAACTTCATATACTTGACTGGCACATGATCAACCAGCCACACATTATTAGCAGTGCGATAAAAATCAAAACTATCTCGATGCATGGATTTAGCCTCCACCCTTAACAGTACGGGCTTGCCATACCTGGCACCAACAGATCGAGCAACAGCCTCAGATTCTAACAAGTGAACATGATGCCTTTGCATTTTCTTCAGTCCTTGCGCGAGGATATCTTCAACAAAACGCTCTGCAGTGCCATGGAGAAGCGCACCTGGTGGTTCAAGGGGGCTTAAATGTAAATTAATATCTACAGAATGTCCCTGATTAGCTCTGATAGAAAGACCATCATCACTTATAGAAAACCGCTGCTTATCATTGGTTTCCACAACGACAGAAACCAAATCCCTGTTTAGCTCAAAGTCTACAGTTTTCTGAATCAACTCATCAACTGCCACCCATCCATTCTCATCCATAAACAAGCCGATGGCTTCAGGCTTATGCCTGAGCAGGTAGCTGAAGTATTTTGATATCCTACTCAGCTCTCTACTGAATTCAGTATCTCTGTTCAATTCTAATATTCCACAACTAAGAATATAACTCGAAATTTTATGATGGGGCATTCACCTTGGCGAAAATGTACTCATCAAAATAAATACCCCCTTTTTTTACTGAGCAGCTTAAAGTCCCTTCATGCTTATACCCCGCCTTCTGTAAAACCTTCATTGATCCGACATTTCCAGAAAAGACAGAGGCATAAAGCCTGACAATATTTTGTGAAGAAAAAATCTCACGAGTAAACTGAGTCAAAGCAATAGTAGCAATTCCTCTCCCCCAAAATTCTCGCGCAAACCAATATCCAACCTCACCGGAGTGAGAATGCTCAAACAGCTGCTCGCGCATACTTATAATCCCGCAAAAGGCCCCTCTGTACTCTATTGCCTTTACAATCCCTTCCTTCTTACAACCTTTATCAACCCACCAAGCAGCATCTTCCAATGTATAAGGGTGAGGAATTCTCGATGACAAATACTTAAGCACAGACTCATCATTTAAGTACTCAACCAGTAGTGCTTCATCATTCTTTTCAATGTTTCTTAATTCAATCATTCGTACAAACCATCAATTCCCTAACCTATTACTGACACCCTTTCAATGAAAATCAATGCTTTTGAAAGCTAGGGTTCTCAGCTATCAACTCTTCCTACCTACTCTCCAATCAGCACAATAGCTTTTTAGCTTCCTACGACTGCCTCACAATTATTACTACATCTCAAAAATTTCAGCCATTATCAATTATAATCGACCCTATTTGTACGGAATTCTATCAATATGTACCCTCAACAACTCAACTTGGCAGTATGGGCCTCACTAGCCCCTGCTGCGTTGGTGTCTGCCCAGGAAGTAACTCAAACGGTAGAAGAAGTTGAAGTTATTGGTAGAGCCCAACAATTTTATCTGGACTCTCATACACAAGTTGGAACTAAAACTGACGCAGACTTATTGAATATTGCAATGTCTGCTCAGGTACTAAATGAACAGCTTATTGAAGACCAGGCTGCCCGCGATATCACTGACTTGTACCGCTCCATCGCAGGAGTTAGTCAATTCAGCTATTCCGGTGTCACATTTCGGGGATTTCGAGACAATAAAAATATTTTTTACGATGGAGTCCGCGGCGATCCCTATTCGGGGTTTAGTGTTCCTCAAGTATCAAATGTAGCGCGCATCGAGGTACTAAAAGGGCCATCCTCCGCCCTCTATGGCGGCGGTGAGCCCGGAGGGATGATTAACTACACCTCCAGGAGGCCAACCTTCGATGAGCGCCGTGAATTAACAGTCACCTCCGGAAGCGAATCGCTAAAAGGAGCTTCTATCGAGCTAACAGGCGGTGTAATTGGAAATATCGCCTATCGTTTAGGAGGCTTCTATGAATCTCAAGATAGCTTTCGCAATAATGCGAACAGCGAGAACATTGAACTTGCCGGGGGACTACTATTTGACCTCTCAGCAGACACTCACCTGACGACCACCTTCGAGCACATAGAACAAAACCTAGGCGGTAACCGCTTGCGCGGCGTACCCGTTAATGATGACGGCAAATTCCTGGTAGATCCTTCCTACAACACCAACGAAAAATCTGATTATCAAAACCTAAAAGCCTTGGTTCTTCGAACTAAAGTCAAGCATAAGGTGACAGATAGCCTGAACCTTAACGCAACATTGCGTTACATGGAAAATGAAAGGGAGCAGGCTTATCACGAATCACGCGGTTGGGTAGACATCAATGGTGATGGAATGGCCAATGCTGAAGATGGAACCATCCGCCGTGAGTACCGCGATCAGTACCGGGCAAATGAAGAGCTGAGCCTTACTTTGGACTTTGTGTATGACACAGATATTTCAGGCATGAATCATCAGATTTTGCTTGGTGGTGACTATCATGATGTTGATACAAAATATGACTATTGGCGAGCGCGCCCTGGAGCAGACGGTGTTACAAACCTCAACATCTACGAACTCAACTACGGGATAACTGACCCGTCAACTTACAACCTTATCAATATGAATAAGGATGGTACGGCCAGCATCCGTACCAGCATTTATATCCAGGATACTGTGGAATTGACCAATCAGTGGTTCTGGATGATAGGTGCGCGACTTGATCAGTTCGACGAAACTGAAAAAGAAAGCGGCAATAGCTACAAAGATAATGATGCAAGCTACCGTACAGGCATCACTTATAAGCCCGTAGATACACTATCCCTCTATGCAAATTACTCCCAGAGCTTTAATCCGGTGAGCGCAGACGACTTTGAGGGCGGCGCTGAGGAGCTTGAACCCAGTACTGGCAGTCAAGTGGAGATTGGTGTGAAGAAGGAATGGCTGGATGGGCGTATCCTGACCACTCTAGCCTTCTATCAGATAAAAAAAGCAAATATGGCCCAAAGTAACCCCGCCTATATCAGTGCCGATGAGACCCCGAATGAAGCCGAAATTATCAACCTCGGGCAGGTTCAAAGTGGTGGAAGCGAGTTCACCTTAGTCGGTGACATAACTCAGAGACTCAGCATAACAGCTAATTATGCGTACAACGATACGTATATCGCTGAGGGTGACTCACGCAATGTGTCAGACTCAGGTCAGTTCGTAAATGCACCCAAGCACCAAGCAGGCTTGTGGGCCCGCTATGACCTCAGTATATGGGATTCAGCATTTGCTATTGGTGCCGACTATGTGAGCGATCAAATAAGCTTCGATGATCAAAAAATAAAGGCCTACACTGTACTCGATGCCAGCTGGGCAACTCGCTGGGATGATATTCAGCTGAGTATCAACGTAAAAAACCTTTTGAATAAAACGTATGCAGTGAGCGGTTTTAATGAGCGGCAAGGACATTTTCCCGGCCAACCACGAGAGCTAATCGCCCAGCTATCCTATGACTTTTAGCGACCCAGCAATTTATCGTCAGCGGATTTCCACTGGCGATACCATCTTGTTCTATACAGAAAGGAAGTTCTTTGGCGATACACTCATCAATATATCCCCGCAGACTTACCCACCTGTTCAGCCCTTCTTCTAAACTTAGATATTATGAAAACGACACTGATCCCCCAGATTGAATTTCTATTAGCAAATATTCAATCCGAGGTAGCACCTTCAATCAAGACGAGCACAGGCCGTATAAATTTCGATCGAACAATCTTTCCCTGACGCTATACAGGCAAAAACTACGATTAATCAAGTTGGTATTCAAGGTCGTAGTAATGAACTCCACCATCCATCTGAATAGACATTTTCCCAGAGAGTCCCACTAGTTCTCCAGTGCCAGAATCAGGCACAACTTCTAAAATAAGGAAGTCCTCTCCCTTCTTCATGGTCCCAAAGTGCTGTAAAACAAACGTGCCTCGCTTACCACCTAGAGTACCGGCAACTTGCTCTATAGCTACATACCCCGCAGATCCTTTTACGGGTGTCATTGCACTTAACATTTCTCCTCGACTTTCTCCTGAAAGATCACCGTAAAAGACTTTATTAATTGACATACGCCCCAAGCTGTTCCCTTCACTACCTTTCGCATACGGATCCATCGGCTTTACAGTAACCTCGAACTTTCCTGAAATTTTCATATTTGCTCCTTTGCGAATTTAGATTGAAGTAGTACGTGTCTGGCTTTACCAGTAACAACTTAGGCTCTAAGAGAGTCTAAAGTGCTACTTATCGGTTTTCCATTTTAATATACAAGACTGTATATTTATACACATAAGATGGCAAAGTAAGTGACTATGGACTGAGATATTTATGAAGGTGCGCAATTAACACTCAAAATTACTAATGTCCACCAAACTGTTAAGAGACTTAAGCGAGAAATATTGGAACCTACCGAAGCAGCATGGGCTTTTAGCACTTCTAATCTTCCCGAGAAGATAGTTCATTTTTATTTGGGGCCAGGTGGAAATACGCTTGTCAATTCCACAGAAGGAAATTAAAGAAATCGCTAAAGCGGGATTACAAAAGTTCAGTGAAGCAAAGCCGAAATGCCGATGCCCCCAAAACCATTTTGGAGGCTATGAGTTATTATTTTTTCTACACTAGTATTGGCAAAACGATAGATCGTAGATCTGTGGATTGATTAGCCCAAAACACTGACTACCTGACTTATTAGCACCATTATTAGGTGTAATAAGCTAGGCATATCCCAGGAAACTAGCTTCCCTTCGCATAAAACGATCAACTACTTGGCGCAGTTACCATAGACGCCGGTACTAATACGTCTTCGCCATCACTCTCTTCTTGAGGTTCAGTAAATCCAAAATCCTCCAGTATTCCGTAGAGCGCCGGTAGCACCAGAAGGATCAGAATAGTAGAACTGCTGATACCAAATACAATACTGGTAACAAGCGGCACCAACACCTGTGCCTGCAGACTGGTTTCAAATAACAGTGGCAACAGGCCTGCAACTGTGGTCAGCGAGGTAAGGAAGATGGCTCGGAAACGATCGCGGCTGGCTTGGCTCGCCGCGCTATGCACATCCATTCCTTCACGCACTCGCCGCTTCACAAACTCCACTAACAATATTGAGTCATTGACCACAATTCCGGCGAGAGAGACAAAACCCATCATGCTTGGCATAGACATATTCTGCCCCATGATCAGGTGCCCCCAGATAACACCAATCAGCGCCAAAGGAATAGCCACCAATACAATCAACGGCTCCACATAGCTGCGGAATTGCATGGATAGGAGAAGGTAGATACCAATGGCACCTATTAACAGGGCGCGACCAATGGACTTACCTGTAACCTCACTATTTTTCATTTCCCCTTGCATATCAACGCGCAATCCTGGGAACTCACGGGTAAGCTCAGACAGGAACTTCTCCTGGGTGTCACCTAGTACCTGTCCAGCATTCGCTTTCTCAGTGAAGACATCAGCAAACACACTCACTACCCGCTCGCCGTCAATACGTTGAATTCGCGCATACTCCCGATTCATTTCTATATCGGCAACGGCAATCAGCGGAACTCGTTGCTTGGTAGCTGGATGGATAATGACTAATTCATCGAAACGGCTCAGTGCACCGCGGGAATTTGCATCCATGCGAACCTGAATCTCGTAGGTTTCCCCCCGATATTGAATTTCATCTATCTCCATCCCCTGGTAAGCAGCTCGCAACTGATTGGCGACATTGCTGGCATCCAGGCCGGAGGCATAGGAGCCTTCACGCATTTTGACGGTGAGTTGTGGCTTGCCGGGACGCAAGTCATCCACCACATTCACTACGCCGTCGTATCCACGCAACCAATTCTGCAAGCGAATGGACGCTGCCTTTAGCTGATCCAACTCCAAACCGGCAAGTCGCAAGTGGATAGCACGACCGGCAGGGCCTAAGGCCGGTTCTTTGTAAAGAATAGCGATTGTCCCTGGTGTGTCGCCGGCGGCCTCACGCCAAGCATGGCGCAATTCATCCATGCTGGTATTGCGGCCTTCAGCGGCAAGCAGATCGACATTAATTGTGGCCACATGGGGCCCCGATTCAAAGGCATCTCCGTTAACACCAAAAGTGACACTCGTATGGTTTACCAAAGGTGCTCTTTCATTTTCAGAAAACTCTGAGGCAACTTGATCCAGCGTCTTCAACTGCTTATCGACTAATTTCTCCATATCGACCAAAGAAGTACCTTGAGGCATTAAGATCCGAGCTTGCAATAAATCGCCCTCCAAGGTGGGAAACCCCTGAAACTTGACGATCCCCGATGTCATCAAACTAATAGTGACCAGGAACAAGCCAAATACACCCCCGACAAAGGCATAGCGATATTTAACAGCCCAATCTGCTGCGCGCCCCATATTTTCTCGCCAACCATCAAAACGTTTGGCAAAAGCCTGCTTCCAGGCGGGGGTGCGACTTTTATGCTCAAGGGCATGACGCAAGTGTGCCGGCAAAATCAGGAAAGCCTCGATCAGACTAATGAGCAATACAGAAATCAATACAATGGGGAGCACCTTGAGGACCTGCCCCATATCCCCCTTAATAAAGACCAGTCCTCCAAACACCATTACCGTAGTTGCGAATGAAGACAGTACTCCACGAGCCACTCGCTTGGTGCCATTGATAACCGCTTCCAACGGCGACCTTCCCTCACGGTGTTCACTGGCAATACTCTCCGATAACACAATGGCGTCATCCATCAGGATACCAATGGCAATCAGCAGTCCTACCAGACTGATCATATTAATGGACACGCCCATGGCCGTGATCAGTGCAAACGAACCCAGGAATGAAACCGGCAAGCCCATGACCACCCAAAAGACGTAGCGGCCACTGAAAAACAGATAGAGAGCCAGCGCTACCAAAATCAGGCCCTGCCAGGCGTTAGCCATAATCATCTGCAAGCGATCCGCAACGATAGAGGCGCTGTCCTGGGTTAGCGTGAGTTTCATACCCTCAGGCAGATTTTCATTTTCACGGTCGACAAAGTCCCGTACGGCTTCAAGCACACGCAAGCTATCATCCACACTATTCTTCTCGACATTGAGAAGCGCTGCACGATGACCGTCAAAAGTAATTTTGTCTTCAGCCAGCTCAAAGTCATCGTAAATTTTTGCAATATCCCCAAGCCGAACTTCCGCTCCATCACCACCTTTAATCACCACCAGGTTTTCCAATTCTGCAACCGTGCGGCGCTCTTCGGTAAAACGCACCTGGTATTCTCGATCCGGCGTGGATACCTTGCCGGCGGGCATGTCGATCGCTTGCTGGTCAATAATATTGGCCAGGTCCATCACGCTGAGTCCGTACTGGCGCAAGTTATAATCTGAAACTTCAATCTGAAGCTGGTGGTCAGAAAAACCGGAAATGCGCACAATAGGAATAGCGGGATCGCGGAGTAATTCGCGGCGGTAGTGCTCCGCCAGCTGGTTTAATTGGGGCAAAGGAAGGTCAGCACTGATAGCAATACTAACCACCCCCTGAGTGCGGCCCAGTTCTTCGATCACCGGGCGCTCGCTTTCTGCAGGAAGCGAATCGATACTGTCTACTGCGGACTCCACATCAGCAACAAACTGGTCCATATCACCCGCTTCTTGCATCTTGAGGGTCATCAGGCCCAGATTATCTTTTGCCTCACACAATCGCTCATCAATAAAGCTGATTCCATCGGTGGCCTCCTCCAAGGGAAGACAAATACTATCTTCCACTTCGGCTGCCGCAGCGCCGGCATAAGGTACCGAAACCTGAACCTCAAACTTATCGATTTCCGGCATCGTTTCACGCTTCATGCTGGGCAGAACAAAAAGCCCGCTTAGCATCAGCGCAACCATCAATAAATTGGCCGCCGTTGGGTGACCGGCAAAATAACGTATCACTGCTGGGTACCTCTAGCACTCGCCGCAACGGATTGCTCATCACTGACGACGGAAACTGCCATTCCATTAATCGCAGGAATTACATCAGTCACAATAACCTGCTCACCGGGATTCAATCCCTCGCGGATCACAGTGGTGTCGCCTTGGTGGTAGTCAATCTGTACAGGGCGCACTCTTAGTTGACCATTTTGTACCAGATAAACCTTGCCTTCATGGAGGGCGCGGCGGGGTATAGCGAGTGCTGGTGCGGCGGGAGCCAATAACTCTACACGGGCATACATACCGCGAAATAGCGGTGGTTTTTCACCGGTCACCGCTTTGCCATAGGGGTCATCCACAGCTACAACAACGGAGAGTGTTCGACTGGTGCTATCCAGGGTTCCACCCAAGCGCACTACCCTCCCCTGCCACTCACTATTCCCCGGGCCACCCACCAGGGTGATCCGAGCTTCCAGCCCCAATAGCATCTTGGGTAGATCATCAGGAGTCGGATTGGAATCTATGTCAGGCCTTAAATTGCGCAAAAGTGGAGCCACATGAACCATAGGAAGCTCTGCTGCAATTTCTACTTGTGCAAGGCCGCTTGCATCAAATAAACGGGCATTGCCAGCAACATATTGGTTTTCTTCAACATGAACTTCGCCAATACGAGCATTAAATGGCAGGATCACCTGGGTGCGCTCCAGATTGTATTTACTGTCTCGTACCTGAGCTTCTGAGCGAGCTATCTGGGCTTCAATCACTTTGCGGCGGGTCGGGAAAAGGGAAAGCTGGCTGCTCTGGTTCTGCACTTCCTGGCGCAAGCGCAGCATATTTTGTTCTTCAGTATCTACGGTCGAGCGGGAGACGGTTCCCTTAGCAACTAACTTTTGTTTGCGAGCGAGTTCTTTCTCACCCAATTTGAGAGTGCGCTCGGCGATGCCCAAAGAGCGTTTACTATTAGCTTCTTCCACATCCAGCTCTTGCAAATTAGCGCGATTTGCAGCCAAGTCACTTTCAGCCTGCGCCAGGGCAAGCTGGTAGCTGGTATCATCGATCTTCAACACCAGTGTACCGGCAGAGATAATATTTCCCCGCTCCAATTCCGGAGCTGTATACACCACCCTACCACTGACTTCTGCATTGGCTTCCAGGAAAGTACTGGGTTTCACCTCACCATATGCAATGGCTTGAGCTCGCAGCGGTAACTCCTGCACTTTAATTGCGTCTACCACCGTTATAGGAGCCTCAATAGCATCGTGTTTAGGCTCACCTTTAGTGACGACCAATGCCATAGATATAAACACCCCCGCCGCTATCAAAGCTGGTAATGCCAGCCGGCGATTCATCAGCGCTTTCATATGAGTCTTAATTTCCATTGCCGACTTCCTCGCCTTTGGTCACAGATTTATTGGAAACGCCACGGAGTAAGAGTTGAACGGTATGGTTAATCCATCTCTCCCGGTTTTCCTCCCCCAGAGCAAAGCCAAACCCCTCCTTCAAGGGGTCGCCAGCGATGAAGGGAAAGGCAATCAGACTGATAAAAGAGACTGGCATCAGGTCAATATCCAGGTCCTCTCGCAACTGGCCGCTGGATTGGAGAATTCCCAGCAACCCGCGCAGCTTTGGCACCAGTTGTGAGGCTAACCTGTCAACAAAGAGTTCGCGCATTCGACCAGATTTGGAAGCCACTTCATCAGCAATCAGGCGCGGAATCCAGGGCTCCTTGATGTATAGGCGTATCATTCGACTCATTGCTTCTTTCAGCAACTCTAAAGAGGGCTCCCCTCCATCCAGCCCTGCACTGACGAACGCGGGGCCATACTGCATGACTTGGCTCCGAACCACCTCGATAATTAGCCCCTCCTTGCCGCCAAAGTGGTAACTGATCATCGCAGAATTCACCCCTGCTCCCTGAGCAATCTCCCGAATGGAAATATCACGGAAGGCCTTATTCCGAAGTAGAGAGTAGGCTGAGTGCATGAGCGCTTCGCGCACCTGGGATTCACGCTCAGGATCTTTTGGGCGCCCGCGGCCTCGAGTGGATGAATTATCAGTCACAGGCATTTATCCTTAATTAATCAGTTGATTAATTAAATAGGAAATACACCCATGCAACAACCCCGAAATCCGACCAACCAGTCAGGTTGTGCCGGGTTAATTTCTGATTCACAAGCTAAGCATCTCGGGACGCAATACGTGCCAATGATCAAGGGTTTGACGGGGCTAGCAAAATAGGTTGTAAAATTGACCTCCTGCAAGTGGCCACCTTTACTAAATTCAGCAGTACTTACCGGGAAAATTCCAACCACTTAGATTGGTACATTTTCAGGCCAAATATCCAAATTTCTATTTAAAGCGGCCTGAATGCGAAACCAGGAAAGCCATTCAGCTAGAGCAGAAGAAAAACGTCGCAATCTCATCCTCTTCCATATCCGAACGCCAATCCCAACAAGACTTTCTGTATAAATGATGAGTGATGAATAATTTTAAGCTTTAAATAAAGCATTACTACAACCAACACCCTCCTCAATGTTAGTATTAGGCCGTTTCAATATGAATATTCTACAGACCCTATCTATTTCAAGAATAATTTAACCTTCAAAGGGCATATAACTTATGGTCAAGTATTTGGCTCTCATCTCATTTTTTCTTATGGCTACTTTCGCAAAGGCTACAGACCTTAAGAGTTCTCCCCTGGTAATTGGCGACTCAATTAGTTTTCAGTCAAAGATATTAAAGGAAAAGCGCACCTTAAATGTCTACTTACCCGAGAGCTACCATCGTGAACCTGAAAGAAACTACCCCGTAATCTATCTTTTAGATGGCTCCTTATCCGAAGACTTTATCCATATAGCGGGAGTGCTCCAATTCGGCTCATTCTCATGGATTAATATGCTTCCAGAATCCATTCTTGTAGGCATAGAAAATATTGATAGAAAACGCGACTATACATTTCCATCCAAAATAGCTTTAGATCAAAAAGAATTTCCATCATCAGGCGGATCAAAGGAATTTATTGATTTTTTGGACAAAGAGGTTCAACCCATTATTGCGAGCAATTTCCGTACAAAAGAAAAGTCCACACTGATAGGTCAGTCTCTTGGAGGACTTGTAGCTACAGAAATTCTGTTAAAACATACGGACCTTTTCGACAACTATATTATTATCAGCCCAAGCTTATGGTGGAGTGGAGAATCTCTTCTGTCAAGCATCCCTAAAGACTGCTGTGAGGACAAACAGATCTATATTGGAGTTGGAAAAGAGGGGGAAGTGATGGAGCGCCTAGCGCGAACACTATACAACAAGCTAGATAACAAGAAAAACAACACAAAAATACACTTCGGCCACTTTGAACAACTAGACCATGGTGACACTCTGCATCTTGCTGTTTACGATGCGTTTGGAAAGCTGTTTTCAGACAAAGCCCCTAAAAACTAGAAACATTTTTCAACTTAAAATTGGTTGCTTTCGTTTCAGGAAATAGAATACAAAACCTACGGGAGCAACACACCACTTACCTCACCATCAATCAAGTACACAATTACCATAGCGTCAACCTCATTTCAGCGACGTTCTGAAAGAGAGGCGGTGTGACATTTACAGTAAACACCGCCAACACCCTACATTTTCTAAACCTACGTCAAAGCTGCACGACGGAAGTTGTACACAGCCACCTGAGACAGAATAAATAGTGTAAATGTCACTACCAAGCCAGTCAGCATTACTGGCTCGTAGCCCTCAACCAATACAGAAATAAGCCGCGAAGAACCATTAAATAGAAAGTACATCGAGGCAGGAAGTATTAACAACCACTCTTTGCGAAAGGCACCAATTGCCGTAATGATCGCTAAGCTAAGCGTGGGGGCACCGAGAGTACGTAGGTTAGTGAAACCGTAGTTAGTTGTGGCATCAAACCCTGCTGGACCATTAACAACTTCAGGGAAAAGCATGGTCACTAAGCCAGCCGAACCCAATATAAGTACAAATATACCGGAAAGAAATTGTGCGAAACGAATCATATTAAATATTCCATTTGGTTGATTAAATGAACAGAATGAGAACTCAAAGATCTCTAAGAAATTCCTTATCATCTCTGCGAGACCTCAACAGGCCCTTAGCTCGGATAACAGACCAAGGCAGTGCTACTAATTGACTGTATCAAGTTTCACTATTTTTGATTGCACAGGGGGCAGAGTGATTAGCCTTCAGGCTTCCAGCAAACATCAGCAAGTAATGAAAAGTGACTGATTCATAGTCTTCAGCGGTATCAGCTATAGTTCGCCCTAGGAGGGTTCTAATCAAACCACCAGGACGATAACTAATGCTCGTCGGGCTAAACGCAAAACCAACATCACCATTAGCACCAGCAATGAGCATGTATTCATTCTTTAGCCCCTCAGTAACAAGAGGGTTTAAATATAACGACATATCGTGAGAAAAGTACGCTGTTAAGACGAGGACTAGATTAAGCAGTAAGCCAACACTTTACTTGGAACATCCAGTCAAGGATTTGTACAAATCCGTCAAATCGCCTTTTTACGCATTTGGGAAGGGGCTACTTGATAGTGCTGCTTGAACACCCGGGAGAAGTAACTAAGCTCATCAAAACCACACTCCAAAGCAACTTCAGTCAGGCTAAGATCGCTATTGAGAATCAGCTGCTGTGCTTTCTCCATCCGTTTCGAGGTAATATATTTCGTGGCACTACTGCCATAGACTTGCTTAAATTTACGAGTAAATGTTGACTCGCTCATATGGCATAGAAAAGCTAAATCCGCCAGCTTCAGGGAGGAGTATAAGTGAGCTTGCACCACTTCCTGAAGTTTAGGCTGTTGCCTGATGAACAACTGCCCCAACATCTTCACAACTGTTCCACTGCTATCGAGCCTGGGGATAAGCTCTACTAATTCTCGAACCTTTAATATCACCAGTGGCTCACTGAATACTTCTGGCTGCTGGATATAGTCTATTATGCTACGCATATAATTGGAGAGCAGTACAGATTCCTGCAGGCGCTCAGCCGAGGGGGGCTGATTATTGGACTTATTATCCTCCTTAACAGCAGCCCTACTTTCGCCATTATTACCAAAGACATCAGGCATACCACTTGGGTAGAGTCGCTGTAATAGCTCTGACGTTAGCCGAAAACCGATGAAATTTATTTCATTGTTTATTCCATCTTCATGCCACTGATTAATAAAATTATCTGTCTTCATTAGCACAGTAGCACCTGGACTCAAGCTGAGGGTTTCATCACCACAAACCAGGGTTGAACAGCCACTGATAACGTAAACCAGTCTTGCCTCATCAACTAAACGGTCTTGATAACTTAACGGTGCCCTGAATTTACGCTGACCAATTACCATTTTCCCTTGTATTTTAAATACAACTGATTCTTCACTATCTGGCATAAATTATTATCTTTATCATGGACCTAGTCATTTGCAATAAAACATGAAGCATATCAACTTTTCAATCAGAGAAAACGACCAATCAGAAGTGATTGCCATAGCTTCTCTGACAGGGGGCCAAGTTAAATCCAGGGACTATAAAGAACATGCTCTACAAAGAATCTTCTAAACCTAAGAGACTCAAAAGCCTCAGAAAGGAATAAAACAACTTAAGGAGCCACTGAACAACTTCGTGATACCTCTGGCATGCAGAGCGGTACAGTCAAGGCGCTGCTTCGCAGGAATGTCTAGACCTCTCAAGAAGTTGTTACACCACCGCGTTAACTTCCACCTTATTCCCTACTGGATCAAAAAATACCAATTGCCGTACATTGCGTCCGGGCACATCCATTAGGTGATTGGAGACTCCCAATGCATCAAGACGCTGCTTAACCGGCTCAAGCGCATCTGTACGGAAAGCTATGTGATCCAGGTAGGGTTTCTCAGGCTGGTCACCACTCACCTCACCATCTATTAAATGCAAAATAGCCCTACCATTGCCATAGAGCCAAAATCCATTACGCTTGAAATTTGGCCTCTCACCCTCGGTCAGACCGAGAACCTGGGCATAGAAGTCCCGTACCCGCTTTAGGGTTTCCATAGGAGCAGTAATATTGACGTGGTCGAGTTCCATCTGTTTTCCCTAAGTTACAAGGCACATCCTTGTGCCTGATTATCAGCAAGTTATCTATCTATAACTTACACAATACTCTTGTTCCGCAACTCTTCTACTTGCTCGTCACTTTTACCAAGCAAATCTCGCAATACTTCCTCAGTGTGCTCACCCAATACTGGCGGCGCCTGGGTGTATTCGAGTGCGGACTCGGAGAAGATTACAGGGTTGCGCACGGTCTTCACCTTTCCAGCTTCCGGATGATCCTGCTCAACCACCATACCCCGAGCCTGTACTTGAGGATCAGCAAAAACCTCCTCCAATGTATTGATAGGCCCACAGGGAACATGAGCATCACTAAGGTGCTGGAGCCACCAAGCGGATTCGTGCTTACGAGTCGCAGCTTCAATCTGCGGCACCAATTCTTCACGGGCCATAACCCGCGCTGAATTAGTCCCGTAGGCAGGATTTTCTGCCAGTTCTTCTACACCTGCGATTCCGCAGAAGCGTTTAAACTGGTCATCATTACCCACTGCCAACATAAAATAGCCATCTTTTGAAGGGACTGCCTGGTAGGGGACTATATTGGGATGGCCGGTACCCTGTCGCTCAGGGCTTTTACCAGAGGTAAGGTAATTTTGGGCTTGGTTAGCCAACCATGAAACCTGGGTATCCAATAAGGCGAGGTCGATATGCTGGCCAACGCCCGTATGCTGCCGGTGAACAACAGCTGCCAATACAGAAGATACCGCGTACATCCCCGTCATCAGGTCCGCTACGGCCACCCCCACCTTTTGCGGGCCCGCACCCGGTTGCCCTTCCGGCACACCAGTAATACTCATCAGACCACCCATCCCCTGGATCATCGCATCATAGCCTGCTCGATTTTTGTACGGGCCAGTTTGCCCAAACCCTGTAATCGAGCAGTAGATAACACCAGGATTGATCGCCTTGATGGATTCATAATCCAGGCCGTACTTTTTCAGCCCATCTACTTTGTAGTTTTCAAGAAGAATATCGCATCGGGCTGCCATCTCCTTGATCAAGGCCTGGCCATCTTCAGTAGTGATATCTACGGTAACTGATTTTTTTCCGCGATTGGCACTTAGGTAGTAAGCGGCATCAGCAGTGTCATTTCCCTTCTCATCCTTTAGGTAGGGAGGACCCCAGTGGCGAGTGTCATCCCCTCGCTCCGGGCGCTCTACTTTAATAACCTCAGCCCCAAAATCAGCAAATACCTGCCCAGCCCAGGGTCCGGCGAGAATACGACTTAAATCGAGTACCTTTAAGTGTGCGAGTGGACCTGCCATAACTTCCTCATATCGCTTACTTGCGGGATAACCGCATATTTTTGCGGCAGCCTAACAGATAATTTGCGCCCGCGCTTTGATTGGCCGGGTTAGGTATTCGTCATATACTTTGCTGCGCAATATAAATAAGGAAGCTCCGCATGGCCGCTATAGAAGCTCAAAAATTTGAATCTTTTCGCGAATTTTACCCGTTCTATTTACAGGAACATAGCAACCTCACCTGTCGTCGGCTGCACTTCTTTGGTACCAGTCTGGTGTTCGCGACAATAATTGCGGCTGTAGTAACTTCCAATATGTTGTGGCTAGCAGTTACTCCTGTCGCGGGCTATGGGTTTGCATGGATCGGGCACTTTTTCTTTGAAAACAACCGCCCGGCAACCTTTAAGTATCCGTTCTACAGTTTTATCGGAGACTTTGTTATGTTTAAAGATATGCTGATCGGGCGAATCGAACGCTAAACAAACTATTTTTTAGTGGCCGACAAGCCGTATTTCCGCAATTTGTTGGCCACAGCGGTATGAGAAATACCCAGCTCCTTAGCCAGCTCCCTGGTTGAGGAGTGACCTTTGATAATGTCCGCCAACAACGCCCTCTCCAGCTGCTCCATCATTTCCTTATAGGTAAGTCCACGGCTCCAGTCCCGCCAGGGAAGTTCCGCCTTAACCATTAAATCCGGCACATCCGCACAACTGATCGACGCCGCCCCTCTAATCAAGCATTGACTGGATGCGGCCATTAAATAGTCCCTGAGGCCGTTGAAGTTATCCGGCCAGTCGTGGAGTTTGATCAACTCCATCACCTCGCGATCAAAATTGAGCTCACTTGCCTCTGGAGACTCCTGGCGCATTAAAGTACTGGCATAGCGCGGCAGAGCCGGTCGCATATTTCGCAACGGGGGCAAGGACATCGCTAACGACGAAAAGAGCTGTGCAAGTGGCGGCGCAATAGATTCCCTATCAATAGCGGTGGCCACCAATCTCAGCGATGCCGGCAAATTGCGGAGTTTTCTCAATAAATCAACTTGAGCTTCTGTTTTGAGAGTATGTATATCCTCAAGAATCAAAGTACCCGTTCGACGAAGATGTGAAGGCAGCTGCATAGTGCCGTCACGTGGGATAATTCGATAGCAATCAGCCCTTGAGGCCGACGGGGAGAGGTAATGCACCGCACAGGCAAACGTTGTCTTTCCTGTGCCCCGCTCACCCAGTATCAACAGAGGTGCACTGAGTTCAGATAAGTCCTGTAACTGGAGGCAACTCCTTCGACGCAAATCAAAATCCCACAACACCATCGGTCTTGGCAGCTCAGTGACAAACTCGCTGCTATCCCAAGGCTGTAAACGCAGTACCGCCCCAGCCAGTGAGTCAACCGCTCCGGGATTTCCCTCCAGAGTGATCGGGGACCAGTCCACACGAAAACTCTGCCCCCTTACCACCAGAGGCAGTCCGTAGCGAGGTACTGCAAAATCCCGCAGTAATTCTGCGACCTGCATAAGCGGCAGGAATCTCTGCAGCTGTAGACCTGGCACCTTGTCCAGGCTCACACCGAAAGCCCTTGCGGCTGCCAGATTCGCAGCGACCACCCTGCCCTCGCGATCCACACTAAGAACCGGGTCAGTCACATGACTCAGCAAAGTGTCCAACTCGAAATGACGTCGCTCCAGAGGCAATAGAGAGATCCTCCGCACCCGCTTAACTCCAGGAACCTGGTGCAGGGACTTCTCGATAGTCTGGTATTGAGTGGCAAGCATCCCGGGCGCTATCAGATAGACCTTATCTCCACTGTCACCCCCGAGCTCACCAGAGGTCACATTTATCCGATATTTTCCGAAAATTTGCATTATTTCGTGCAAAATGCCAACACGATTTGCACAAGTAATCTCTACCCGCACAGCGTCACCTGTAAAGAAATGTTTACAGAAAGTGTAATTTGAACTCCCCAGAAGGCGCAATAGCTCGCCGCTACCTCTCCCCACCAAGGGCACGCCTGGCTAAAAATAGAGGTCGAAACATAACAACAACAGGTTCAGCGGCAGGTGCTGGGCACTGGGAATCAGCGAGAGCTACCGAGCCGCAGGAGAGACATTCATGAAGAAAGAAGCAAAGAAGGCAAGCAAGTACGTTGCCCGTAAGCCCAATGAAGACGGCTTTATCGAGTATACCGACCTTGAACACCAAACTTGGCAGCGTCTGATTGAACGCCAACTGGATGTCTTACCTGGCCGCGCCTGCGATGAATATATGCACGGCCTGGAGCTGTTGGACCTACCGAAAGACCGTATCCCCCAGCTCGAGGAAATCTCCAGCGTGCTGCGCAGGGAAACTGGCTGGGAAGTCGCCCGGGTTCCCGCCCTTATCGGCTTCGAAACCTTTTTCGGTCTTCTAGCGGATCGCAAATTCCCAGTTGCTACCTTTATACGCACTCCCGAAGAGTTTGATTATCTGCAGGAACCGGACATCTTCCACGAAATTTTTGGCCACTGCGCCATGCTCACCAACCCAGCATTTGCAAACTTCACGCAAAAATACGGACAACTGGGCCTTAAAGCCTCGCCTAAAGAGCGCGCCTATTTAGCCCGCCTCTATTGGTTTACAGTGGAGTTCGGCCTGCTGAACACCGACGATGGTTTGCGCATTTACGGTGGCGGCATTCTGTCTTCCCCGAAAGAGACACTCTACGCACTGAGTCACCAACCAGAGCGCTACGATTTAGACGCGGTTACCGCACTGCGCACCCCATATCGCATCGATATTGTTCAACCCATTTACTATGTTCTCAACAGCTTGCAACAGCTGCAGGAACTGACAGAAATTGACCTGATGGCCAAGGTCCGCGAGGCCATTGAGCTGGGACTATTCGAACCCCGCTTCCCGCCCAAAGACGCAGCCTGATCTGCATTCAAGATTGGGCGGCCAACTTCCGCCCAATCTCACCTCTACTAAAAAGCTCCCCCAGAAGCGTTGCACATCTAGGGAAATTCCACTACCAGCACTCTCCCCCTGAGCCTATCGTATCTGCAGTAGGTGTGATGGTAGTTCGATGACTTTCATCCAATAGCCCCCACACCCACTCGCCCAAATACCGTTAGGGGTAGCCAGGGAGGCAATGTAATCAGCGCAAGGACACAAAACCCCTACCTTATAGGGAGCGCATAGCACTATGTCCTCACTTGACGCGATTGATAGAAAACTTCTTGCGATTCTGCAATCTGACGTCAGCCTTTCGATCGAGGAGCTGGCGGAGCGTGTGGGCCTGACAAAAACCCCATGCTGGCGCAGGGTGCAGAAACTGGAAAAGAGCGGCATCATTCGACGCAAAGTCGCCTTGCTTAATGCCGAGATTTTAGGACTTCCGGTCTCAGTGTTTGCCCAGGTTAAAACTGACCAGCACACACCGGAGTGGGCCGACAACTTTGCCGAACATATGGCACAGTTGCCAGAGGTTGTGGCTTGCTACCGTATGGCAGGCGACTACGATTACCTGTTGCGAGTGGTTGTAAGCGATATCACGGCCTACGACCGTTTTTACAAGGAGTTAATCCGGCATGTCGGCATCAGCGATATTGTCTCCAACTTTGCCTTGGAACAGATCAAAAGCACTACCGAGTTACCGATTCCATCCGGTGAGTAAAGTCTCAGCGCAACCACTTGGTAGGCACATAGCCCTTTCAGCTGTTCGCACATCTATGGATAATGGTTAAATCTCGCTCACACACAAGGATGGCCTGTGGCGGACAGCTCCCTTTTCCAATCATTTTTCTTGATCTTTAGTGGCGCAGCAATTGTTGCCTCACTGGCTCTTTTTGGACGACAACCACTTCTGGTCGCTTACATCGCTCTCGGTGTTTTACTCGGCCCATCCGGCTTTGCAGTAATCGACAACCTGCGACTTCTATCCGATATGTCCAGCGTTGGGATTATCTTCCTGCTCTTCCTGTTGGGGCTGGATATGCAGCCTCAAGCGCTGGTAGCTGTATTGCGCAAAGCTACATTTGTGGGGGTTGTAAGCTGTGCGATCTTCCTCGGCCTTGGCTTTGGCATAGGCTTGCTGTTTGGATTTACTACCGTTGAATCCTGGGTAATCGGCATGGCGCTGATGTTCTCTAGCACCATTATCGGTATCAAACTGCTTCCCACGACCGTACTTCACCACAAGCACTTGGGTGAACTTATGGTGGGACTTCTTCTTTTTCAGGACTTTGTGGCAATAGTCTGCCTAATGGTACTGCTGAGTGATAACACCGGTGACGAACAGATCTGGCAATTGGCTCTCTCCTTTGGATCGCTGCCACTGCTGATCCTTTTTGCCTGGCTAATAGTAAAATATATTTTATTACCACTTTTTACCCGCTTTGACCGCTTCCACGAATACGTATTCTTAATGGCACTTGGATGGTGCATGGGAATGGCAGAGCTGGCAGAAGTTGTTGGCCTTTCAAGAGAGATCGGCGCATTTATTGGTGGTATCACGCTGGCTGCCAGCCGGATTTCACAGTACATCGCCCTCAGCCTTAAACCTCTGCGAGACTTCTTCCTGATCCTGTTCTTTTTCAGCCTCGGAGCGCAATTCAAGCTGGCCATGCTGCCCGAAATTCTACTCCCTGCCCTGGTCACAGCCGCCGCAGTTCTGGTAATAAAACCCGTTGTATTTCACTTCCTACTTGGAAATCGCAGTGAGCACAAAGTGCTCTCGTGGGATATTGGATTTCGACTTGGGCAAATTAGTGAATTTTCCCTATTAATCGCCCTGCTCGCTTATACGCAAAACCTGATTGGCAGCGCAGCATCACATTTAATCCAGGCAACCGCGATCCTTACATTCCTGGTGTCGTCTTACATTGTGGTGATGAACTTTCCCAATCCCATTGCAATCAAGGATGAGTTGCGAAGAGACTAAACCTCTTAGTCTCTTCCTGTAGCAGGATTTAGCAGACCACTGCAATCGACTAACAATGGTGACAGCTTATTAAAGCTTAAACACCCTTTCAGCATTCTTATATAAGAAGAGCTCGGCAACCTCATTCCCCAACTCCAGAAGGTGCATTTCCTTTAAACACATCTCCGGTGTCAGCATGGGATAATTAGTCCCGAACATCACCTTATTCTTACCGTGAGACTTGATAAATGAAACCAACTCGCGGGGGTACCTTTTTGGCTTATAAGCAGAAGTATCTATGTAGACATTGGGAAACTTGGTCGCAAAAGCGATCATTTCATTGTGCCAAGGATACCCAATATGGCCGCAGACAATCTTTAGATCGGGAAAATCGAGAGCAATCCGCTCAATATGAGCAGGACGGCCAGAATCAGAGCTGCGCAACGGCCCGGTAAGACCCACTTGCAAACAAACTGGCACATCCAGCTCAACACAAGCGGCATATAGCGGATAATACAAAGGGTGAGTACAAGGCAACTCCCAGAGCCACTGCACAATACGCAACCCTTTAAAGTCATGCTCCAAAACATACTTGCGCAGGGTTTGCACAGCCTCTACTGGCTTTCGCAAGTCCACTGATGCCAGACCGCAAAACCTGTCAGGATGAGTTAAAGTAAGATCCAGTACTTCATCGTTGCTAATCAAGGCCCCGCTCGGTCCATGCCAAGCAGAAATCAATGCCTTGGACACATCTGCCATATCCATAGCTGACAGGGTCCACTCAAGGGGCACTTCTTTAAAATCCTGCCCCATCCAGCGCTTCAAAGTATCAAAGAAAGGTTCAGCAAGAAAACGCTCTGTAGGATGCTGGGCCCAAACATCAATCACTTTCATGTTAGCAACTCCCTGCTATTGCAATCCTTAACCGGGAAGGAGAAGCACTAATCCCTCCCTCTATTCCCTGGAAGCACAAGTATTACCAGTGAATAGCTGCTCCCTTTTAAAGAAATATTATTAACTACCTACTTGAGGGGCATCGCCACACTACTAAAGAAATCTCTTTCCTTAGAGAAGGAAAACGCTAAAGAGGTAACTTTGCCCATAACCCTATCACGATCAACCAAACCCCAATATCTCGAATCCAAGCTATCGTTGCGATGATCTCCCATGACAAAGTACTTACCTTCTGGGATCTCAATAGTCTTCCCAATGTATGGCAATTTCTTATTACCACTAAGCTTGAACTGATGCTCCCTGCCATCAATGACTTCCCTACCCAGGATGTCCGAACCCACCCCACTTTCCAGGCGATACTCAAGCTGAGCCCCATTAACAAACACATTCACCCCTTCAATACGTAAGCTATCACCAGGGACGCCTATTACACGCTTCACATATAGTTGATCAGTGTGAGGTGGCAAAAAGGTAATAACATCTCCCCTGGAAGGGTTCCCCCATTGAGCAACCTGCTTATTGAAGAAAAATAAAGTTGGCCCATAGCTCGTCTTATCTACCCACAAAAAGTCACCAGGATGAATAGTAGGCTCCATAGACCCACTTGGTACTGGAGACCAATCGGCATACGCTGACTTGAAAAAGTACATAAGAAATAGAAACAATATTGCACCGCGGTTGTTTCTTACCGCACCCTTAAAACTAAACCTGCTCATTCCCTAAACTCCTTTCCCAGGGCAACGCACCACTTAAAACTGATCACTCAGAAATAACAGAACCTCTGAAAACTAAAAAATCAGCCTTTAGCTTTCATTAGGTGGGACATTATCCTTATCAGAACGTTCGAAAAGGATTACTCTATTTGCAGCACATCCGTACTAAAAAAGGGAGCCATAAATATCAAAGGGCACTCGTATTACACGGCGTTTATAAACTCGGATAAAGCTCCAAAATCTTTTCCCTTAGCCAGCGATGAGCTGGATTTGTTGTCTGCGACTTATGCCAGGTGAGCTGAAGTACTACCTTTGGAAATGCCATTGGCAGTTTGAGCATACGTATGGGGAGCTCTTTATAATAGCTTGAAATCATCATTCTCGCTGGTACAACGCCAATTAAATCGGTTGTGCAAACCACATAGGGGAAAGACGAGAGGTGTGGGACTCGTAAACAAATATTGCGCTGTAACTTTCTAGGCCTGGCTAGCCTTTCCATTGGAGAGCCCATAGGGTTTCCTCTTAATAGGGATACTTGTGGCAGCGATTGGAATTTTTTTTCACTGATTGTCTCACCCACATTTTTATTATGTTTGCTGACAATAATCACAAGCTCTTCTTCTGCGATAGGCTGGTTAATATAGCTGGGGGAATTGACAGGTAGGTAGTCAATGATTAGGTCTACTTCCCCATTACTCACCATTCTGGCTGTCATTTCTGACTCATCGGGGAGTACAGTAAGCCCGATGCCGGGTGCAAATTCTCGCAGCCATTTGCAGAAGCCGGGGATCATCAGAGTTTCCACCACATCGGGCATAACGATGGAGAATTCCTGCTCTGCTTTGCGGTAATCAAAAGACGTTTGCTGGAAGCCTGAACGGACGGTGTTGAGTGCCTGGTGAATAGAGGGGTGCAGTACCAGTGCGCGTTCAGTGGGGCGCAATCCCCTAGCGGTCCGTATAAAAAGCTCATCTTCATAAGTAGCTCTCAACCGCTTGAGGGCAGCACTGACGGCCGGTTGGCTCATATGCAGTTTCACTGCGGCTCTGGTCAGGTTTCGTTCAATCATAAGTGCTTCAAAAACGGGAAGCAGATTTAAATCCAGTGATCTAAGATGCGTAGACATTATCAACCTGATGAATAATGCATTTAATAATTATTTATTAGACGATACATAATGTCCCTAATTATATTTATCGTCAACAGCATGAAAAACCGTAAATACTATAAAAAGTCAGGTGAAATATGTCGAACATGCATGATACGGCGGCTTTCAGAGAGCAATATAGAGCCTATGCCCATAGCCGCTATAGCGGCTGGCTCCATTTAGGGAGTATTCTACTGATCAGCCTAATCGGTGCTATTTACTGTATTTTTCAAATAAGTGAGCTGAGGGCGCATGAACTGCTAATAATTCCACTGGGAATTCTTGCTTACAACGCTGTAGAGTATGCCGCCCATCGCTGGTCTGGGCATAATAAGTTGAGATTTACCAAACTGTTTTACAAGAGGCATACTGGCGATCACCACAGTTTCTTTTCTGCACCATTGCTGTCTTTTGAATCAACTCGTGATTGGCGTATAGTGCTGTTTCCAATCTATCTAACAGCTGTTATCACTTTTTTTCTGGCTCCACTTTGTGGTTTTTTTCTATCCTGGGTGGCTTCAGGTAATATGGGATATATCACAGCGGCAACCATGATATTAAATCACCTGGCTTATGAGCTAATGCATATCGGTTATCACCAACCCAAGAGTCACTGGTTTCATAAAGTGCCTGTGTTTCGTGAGTTAGCCCACTTACACAGAATTCACCATCACCGTAAACTAATGAAAATTTATAATTTCAATTTAACTTTTCCGCTATTCGACCTTTTATTAGGCACTTTCTATTGGGAGCCTCAGGATTCCTTTGACGATTTTCGCGACTGATAGTTTGTAGATTACTTGTACCTTATTACGCACTAGGTTCTGCCTTTGATCTTGATCTTCTTCCTGTAATCTTGCCAGCGTTAACTCTCTGATAATTGGCACTGGCGCATTACCAAAACTTAGAAACTCCTCATGGAAGGCCATGAGATCAAAATTTTTCTAATTTTTCGTTTGATTTCCTCACACAGAGAGAGAATATCTGAGTAATTGGCAATATAGCTGGCTAGCTGTACCTGGCTCAAGGTGACCCGCTGCCACTTGTCTTCAGCTCACTTAAAGTAGAAGCAATTCATGGTAACCGCTTTCCCACAAGGTGCCCCATGAGAGAAACCGTATTTGAGTATATGGAGATAAACTACAATCGAAATCGCCTACACAGCGCCAATGGCTATCTCAACCCTAAGGCGCTTGAGAAACAACTAGCCGCTTAGTGGAGTGTCCGTAGTTGAAGGGGAGGATCAAAATGCTTCGATCATGCTACTACGAACACAATAAATAGAGGGGGTTTGGTGGTATACTCATAATTCTGCCCCCAAAATCATTGAAATTTTCGTGTGCAGACATAGTTTTGCAGGAAAGGTATTCAGCCGCAGGCTTGCTTTATGAGTAAGACATATCAATCGGGTGCTTTAACATCCAAAGGCTAACTTGTGCGACCAACCTAGTACGATAACAGCCTGCCCCTCAGAAACATAAAGTAGTCTAGGACCTATATGTAACGAATGAAATTTGCCTCCTCATGATCTCTAAGCGCCAACTCTAAACTTCCCAATCCATTACTAATGGCATAATCAATAGCAAGTATTGCCATTTAGCATATAAAGCCATTTAACTTTATGTAATTTATCTGCTAGCCAATCTTTCAGTACGTATTAGATAAGCCCGCCTATAGACCGCATAACCACCCCAAGCAGCACCTGTTGAAGCAATACAGAAAACCATATAAAAATCAGATAAGATTTGAAATCTTACAAGAAAGCCGACTGCAGCAAGCATACATAGAGCTACTAACGCAGCCCATTTCATTTTCCTAGTAATTACTGCATAACCTCTATAAACAGATGAATGATATAGCCCAAAAATTACAGAAACGGCAATACAAAAAACCAACCCCTCAACATCGAGATTGGGGCTAGCCAAAATCAGGAACGGAAAAAGGCACCCTGAAGCTGATATAATTTTGTCTCCTTGAAAGCCAGCCTCATCCCAAAAAATACTATAAATATGATTCGGATCTCCTTCTGACTCGGTTGACATCTTTACCCACAATGGAATCAAGAAAATGACTCCAAGCAGCCCCAAGATAAGAAGAACAAATAAAACCATCCCAAAAAAAATAGCAGTCATCACTTAATTCACTCACAACACCTCAACCACCCTTTACAGAGAAGTAGCACAATACGGCATAAACTATCAGGCTACAAATGTAAAGTGTATTGATCTTCAAGAGGGTTCTATGTGAAGCCTCCACTCAGGTGAAAAAATTGAGTAACTATAATCCTCTGAGTATTCACTAATATAGCTGTAACCTGGGCCACGCCCAGCTAGCTTGACCAGAAACCGCTGAAAGCTAGCAAGGATGCCAGCACTTCCGTACACCCTTAAAATATTCCGGCTATTCCAATCATCCATTGAAAAGTAATCGTTAGCTTTGTTCTGAAGAGCCGTGAAAAGCTCCTCTTTTGTCTCATCACAAATAATCTCGATTGATATTTCTGACTCAGATATCACTAGCACTGACTCATTTTCCCCAATGGCTTTTCCAACAGCATCAGCGAACAGCAAGTAATCTTCTGACTTCGCACTTAAGACAAGATCATCAATCAATCCATTTGACCGAAACATTTGCCTTACTTCTATCTTCACTATTTTTTACCTAACTCGCTAACATATCCAATACTTTCACTTCAATGTCAGTTTTTTCTGTTAAAGCTTAACGAATTACCACTTCAGCTGCCTAACTTTTATGCATCTTCAAAAACTCGTAGGGCCTTCTCACCCAGCCAAACTACGGTACCTACCATTAAGCAGCTCATGCCGCCACCCAGCACTGAGGTAACTAATGCGCTAACACCCTGCACCTGCTCACCGTTTGCAGTGACAGTTCCAAAGCCAAAAAAACCAAGAACTCCGAGAACCAACCATAATAACCCGATACTGCAACAGCATGCTAAAAAGCAACGTTTAAACGTAAATTGATTTCGGCTTTCCTCAATCGCTCCTTGCCGGGGAATTGATCCTGACAGCCCTGCAATCCTATTATTCAGCTCTTGGACTTCCATCTTTTTCTTAGAAAGTTCAGCTTTCAGATTACCATGCCTTTCTGGATATTTTCCCTGGTCCATTCCATCAATGGCTTCTTGTAACTCTTGAATAGTGTAATTTTCAATTTTTCTCATACTAAATACGGTAGCAACCATAACACTCTATATGAGGGTGGCCGGGGTTTTGGATATATTACAATCGACCCGGAAGATACCCTCTAAATCATAAACATTGCACATCGACTCTCCAAATAGCTCTTTACAGCATTTCCAGCCCCCTACTTAACAACACATACATTCCTTGAAAAAAACTGGAAGCATAAATCTAGCTTTAGGAAAAACAGGATGCTCACACGAACTACACATAAAACCGACCTCAGGCGCTTACAAAAAACCAACCGCCCCGACTATCTCAACGCAGCATCCCAAATTGATTTAAAGATCAGGCACTCAAGATGCAACTTTTCTTAGCGAATTCGCAACTAGTACATCGCTAAATCATACTGCAACAATAAATATCCGTACAAATCTACGAAATAGCTACTCTTAAATAAAACAATTAGAGTAATACCCAAAACTGGTAACAAAGGCACCAAAATGGCACTTAGTCGACTGAACGGTGCCACCTCTAAATATGCAAGACCACTGACTTTTGGGTTAACCCGAACGTCAACAATATCTCCTGGCCGGTATTTTTTGGTAAGGTAAGATTCATATTCCAAACTCGGAAACAGGTCCTAACCTCGCAAAACTGGCATTTCGGATTTATACTCTCTTCCTCTAAATTTATAATTGAAGGCAATTATTGCTTCAGTTACCTTTTTTCCATTGGAATCCAATTGATTCAGCAATCGGGAGTGAGTGATCTCTCCAACTACCACAGGCCAATTGCCGAATGTTTTGCGCATCCTCAGATATACAATCGTCTGGAAAAACCCAAATAAAATCATAACCGCAGGAATAAGTAATTGTATAGCTTTAAAGATCATTAATTTATGCTCCTAATATCGTGAGCAGCGGCGGTCTATTCTGGAAACTTTATGCGTGCCAATTGCATTGAATCTACAATGCAAAACATATATTTGACATCCTACAACAAGGCTCACAACCGATACATTATCAATCACGGCCCTCCCAAATTGGGATGCCGAATTACATTTGAGAAATTGTTGACTTTTGCGGAAGATAATCAACCACCAGCGATCAAACTCACGCTGCACCATTAGCCTGAGCACTCAAAATGCTCTACCCTGTTATAATCCGGACTTGTCTCTATCCTTCTTGCGAAGTTCTATTAACTCCTCCAATCTCATCAACTTCCTTTCATTCCTTTCCACGAAGTACTCTATTAACCTTAAATTATCTTTTTGCCACGCATCCATATGCAGCTGTGTTGCTTTCATCGTCACTTCATTTATACGATCTAGCTTTTTAAAAACTGGCCTTTGATTAATCTCCCTTAACTCCAGCAACTCTTCAAAAGTGAGCATTGAAACAATATTATTAACCAGTAATTCCTCAAGCTCCTTGGGGTCGAACTTAAATACATTGGAAGACACCAAATCCATGTACAACTGTTCTTCCATGGCAACAATTTCCGGCGACACTTCACTAACCCCATAGAGAGGCTCATATAACTTTATAAAGTCCTCTCTTTGTTCATCGAAGAGTTCTTTGAGGTCTGCAGATTCTTTTTTGGCGACATCATCGATAAATATTTCTCGAGCCAAATCTTCACTTGATTGAGAAAAACCTACCCCCGGTATACACAGGCAGAATAGAAATATATTCTTAATAACTTTATTCATTTGACATTTCACTTAAAACTTCGACCACGTACTTTTCAATAACCGCACCCACCGATAGAATTATATGGGCATCCAGATATCATCACGCCCTACATTTCATATCTGGTTAAGCCTCAGAAAATAGAGGCTTTAATAAATAGAAGATATTGACGATAGAGTCACAGGGTAGATAGATAACATCGGCTCGACACCTACCCACTTCCCCCACCTTAGAAAACCTGCAAACTTCATTGAAAATCAATGAGTTAGCCAATTTCAAAATAGTGCAAACCAATGAAGTTGGTTTTGGCTTTAGGTATCTTGAGCGGATTAGGCTAAAAACCTAGCTTGATGTCAACCTATAAAAATATGGAGATGTAGTCGATGCTGGCGTTTACAGCTGATGGCTGGTGAATTAATTGGAATATATTTTTATGAATTAGATATTTTATAAAAAAGCAATCTGGTTCCAGCAGCAGATTGTTTAGGAGGGAATACTTCACCTGATTTCAACGAGCAGATTTCTGCTCGTTGAAACATACATAAATACTCAAGTCTAATGATTCATTTTCCAGTTTCCAGTTTCCAGATTCAAAAAGAACGCCCCAAAATCCGCTTGGCGGCATCCATCGCAAAATCCTTATAGTCCGCCTCTACTTGCGCCATCTCCAATTCATACTTGAACTGTTCTTTACGCGGCAGTTCTTTCCAGTCTTTGAGAATTGGGATATGACTGGTTTTCTCTGCGATGGTGTAAAAGGCCACAAACTCTTCACGCACTTTATCTTCCACCTGAAGTGCATCCAAAAGAACGCGAATACGAATCGAAGCTTCGGTAAGCCCGACTCCATCATCCAATAGCGTGCGAGCAATAATCTGAATACTGTCATTTACTCTTTGTCGCTGATCCTCTGCAGCCTGCTCTAGCTCAGCTAGCTGCGCGGCCTGCTTCTTCTGTGCAATCGATAGTTTGCGCAGATAGTAGCCAGCTACAATCGCCAGGGAGAAGATAACTAAAGCCGCAACAATCAGCAGCCAAGTAGGAAACACAGTCATTAAATATACACCTTAAGTAACGCCAGCCCGATGCTGGCCGAAATAACAGAGAGCACTGTACTAAGACCAACAATATTGGCCGCCAATTGGCTATTACCGCCCATGGTATGAGCCATCACAAAGGCCGATATCGCACAAGGCGAGCCAGTGATCAGCATTAAATAGCCCAAATAGGTCGGACTCATACCCAGGGCCCAGCCAATCAGCACTGAGAGTATCGGTACCCCTAATAACTTGAGCACTGAGGAGGTCAGCGCTGTTGGCGAGCTACGCAGTAGCTGGCCTAGCTTCATACTCGCACCAATGCAAATCAGCCCCATTGGTAAACTTGCAGAGCCCAGTATTTTAACGGTATCAAGCACCATTTGTGGCACTTTGATATCCAGCACCCGGCACAAAATTGCCAGGAATACCCCGATGATTAATGGGTTCTTTGCCAACTCCTTCAGCAACAAGCCCAGGCTGAATTTCTTCTCTTCGTTGTAAAAAACAAAAAGTATTACGGCGAATACATTGAACTGAATTGTCAACGCTGCAACCAGCACTGCCGAGTGAGAAACGCCCGACTCACCAAACGCCTTCTCAACCCAGGCGAGCCCCACAATGGCAACGTTTCCACGAAATGCACCCTGGATAAACGCACTGCGATCCTTCACAGTAACGGGCCGAGCCATCAGCCAAGATATGGGGATTATCGCGAAGGTACCCAAAATTCCCGCTGTTAAAAGGGGGATCTCTTCTGAGGGTTTTGCATTCGATGAATAAATACTATCGAACAACAGTGCAGGCAGCATCACGTTGAAAACCAGCACCGTTGCGTCGTCGATAAAGGATTTATGCAACATGCCCTGCCTGGTAAGCAAGTATCCACCGATAATCATCAAAAAGATCGGGCCTGTAACTAGCAGAGCAAAGGAAATATTTTCCATAGGGAATTAGTCTTCCGCAGCAACTCCCTCTTCCTGAGGAAGCGCCATTTGTCCTGAATCCTCAGCCCTGTCACGGAGCTGGGCGGATATTTGTTTGCGGGTTTTAGCACCAAGCTTACGCAGACTATCAATACGCTTCACCGCATTACCACGCCCTGTCGCCAGTCGCTTGTAAGTCTGCTGGTAGGCGTCATCCGCTTGGCGCAAGCGGTCACCAAGAACGTCCAGTGACTCCAGCACCATAGCAAACTGATCGTGCAGTTTGCCGGCTTCGTCGGCGATTTTTTCCGCGTTCTTGTTTTGTTTCTCGTAGCGCCAGATATTCTCGACGGTACGCAGGGTCGCCATCAGGCTGGTGGGGCTCACCAGGACAATTTGCTTCTCATACGCGAAACGGAACAGGTCCGGGTCCGCTTGCATAGCCAACATATACGCAGCCTCAATGGGCACGAAAATAAAGACGAAATCCAGGGTGCGAACACCCTCCAACTGCTCGTAGGCCTTCTTGTTAAGGCCGGTGATATGGGCGCGCAGGGAATTCACATGCTGCTTCAGGGCCTGAGTGCGCTCCTCATCGGTTTCCGCCGAGCTGTAGCGCTCGTAATCCACCAGGGAGACCTTGGAATCGATAATCAGGTCTTTGTTTTCCGGCAGGCGCACAATCACATCTGGCTGGCGCCTGCGGCCATCACTCGTCAGCGTTACTTGCGTTTCGTACTCGCGACCCTTCTGCAAGCCGGATTCCTCCAGCAAACGCTCCAGCACCACTTCACCCCAGTTACCCTGAATCTTGCGGTCCCCTTTCAGGGCCGAAGTCAAGTTCAGGGCCTCATCACTGATGCGCTGGGTTTGCTCGCGCAACGCTTTAATCTGCCCCAGCAGGCTGTTGCGCTCAGCATTTTCGCGATCGTAAACATGCTCTACTCGTTTGCGGAAATCCCCCAGCTGACGCTCCAACGGATCGAGACTTTTGCGCAGGCTGTCTTCACTGCGGCGCACGAAGCTCTGCTGCTTCTCTTCAAAAATCCGGTTGGCCAGATTCTCGAACTGCTCACCCATGGCAATACGCATTTGCTCCATCAGCTTGCGCTGCTCCGCCAGGGCCGCCTCCCCTTTTTCTACCAACACTTGGCTTCTCGTGAGCTGTTGGAGCTTGTCCGCCAGCTCGGTACGCAGGGATTCCACCTCAACCCCAAGTTGGGATTCCCGCTCGCGGCTGCTATCGATACGCGCCTGGGCCACCTGCAAAGCGGCTTGGCTCTGCAGTAAAGCGCGGCGGCTACTGGCTCGCGCCAACCAAAACACCAAGCCCAACAGAAACAAGATGGCAACAGCCGCCATCACCGCATGATCGGCATTCAATTGCAGCGGGAACGCTGGCATAGAGTGGTACTCCCAGACCCGGAAAGAGAAGGATAAATCAGGATTTTGCCAGGGGCCTCGCCCACTGGCCTGCCCGGGAAATAGCCCAGGCGAAGGCGCCATTCTACCAGCTTGCCCCTGGAAAGTACCCCGCGCCAGCCCAGCCGATAACCTCAGCATCAAGGGATAGGTTTGCGCCCGAGAAGACCCAGCGGGAATTTTTACGGGGTTTTAGGTATTCTTGGAGGATTGGTTTCGATGTTGGTACTCCAGAACGCATGCACAAACACAGCGCCCACCCAGATAGCCCAGCCCCCAGCGCCCTGATCTTTGATTCCGGCGTGGGCGCCGTCAGCATTGCGCGGGAAATCCGCCGCCTGATGCCGGGCCTGACCTTGCACCTGGGTGTGGACAACGGCTTTTACCCCTACGGCAACAAAAGCGAAGAGGAATTGCGCCCCCGGATCGTCCAGCAGGCCCAGGCCATGATGGAACACTGCGGTGCCGATATTTTAGTAGTGGGCTGCAATACCGCCAGCACCCTGGCCTTGCCCCAGCTGCGCGAATCACTGAAGAAACCCGTAGTGGGCGTTGTGCCCGCGGTGAAACCCGCCGCTGCCGCCAGCCGTTCCCGCACTATTGCCCTGATTGCCACCGAGGGCACCGTCAATCGCCGCTACACCCGCGAGCTTATTGAGCAATTTGCCAACGGCAACCGGGTAATTAATGTGCCCGCACCGGAGTTGGTGCATCTGGCGGAAAGCAAACTGCGCGGCGAAGCCATCACCGCAGAGGATTTGGAGCCGGTCTTGCACCGCGTATTCCACACCGCCGGCGGCGATCAAGTGGATATTGCCGTATTGGCCTGCACTCACTTTCCCCTGCTGCGAGAAGAACTGGACCAGTTCGCCCCACGCTCAATCCAATGGCTGGATTCCGGCGAAGCCATCGCCCGGCGCGTACGCTGGTGGTTGGAAGAACTTGAGTTGATGCTGCCGGATGCTCCAAACACTGGCCGCCTGATCACCAGCACGGTTGACCTAACCGGCAATATAGAACGGGCCTTCAGCGAGTTCGCCCCGGTTGCCGAACCCCTCGCACCTAGCCCCTAACAACAAGCCATTAAAAGATGAGAACCGCGCAACAGAGTTGACAGCTCCGTCACAAACCGCGACCGTTCCCCGAATAACAAGCCCTTACCGGTACCCGAATTCATGCTGAAGCCGGCATTTCCCGCTCTCGAAATATTTGCGCAGCTGCCTCCCGGAGGACTGCTGCTCACCCCCAACAACCGTTTGCGCAACCGCTGCCAACAGGTGTTTGCCGCGCAGCAGTCGCCCGGTGCCTGCTGGATGCCGCCGCCGGTGGAATCCCTGCGCAGCTGGCTGGACAAACTCTGGTTCCAGCTGCAACAGCGCAACTGGCAGCCCGCCTTGCAACAGGTATTGAATCGCGAGCAACGGCAGTTACTCTGGCAGCGCGCCCTGGATGAATCCCTGGATCGGCAACTGCTCAACAGCCAGCAACTGTGCCGGGATGCCGATAGCGCCCTGGCGCAGCTGCTCCAATGGCAGCTGATTTCCGATCTCTCGCAAATAGATGAAGCGCTGACTCCGCTTTTGGAGCAGTTCGCACTCTCTATACGCAGCGACGAACTGCCGCTATGCGCCATGATCAAAGCCTTTGCCACTGAGCTTCAGGCCCACAGCGCCATCACGCCAGACCAGCGTGATCAACTGATCCTGCGCGCATTCCAAGAAGGCATTCTGGAACCCCTGCCGCAAATTGATACCGCCGGCTTTGCCCAGATTTCGCCTCTCGCCAATGCCCTGATTCACGCAGGTGCAACAGCCGTTAATGAAAGGCCGGGACTTACCCAGCAAAGTGAATTATCCGTAGCCGCCTGCGCCGATTTGGATGAAGAACTCTACCAGGCAGCCCTTTGGGCTGGGCAAAAGCTCGCCGAAAATCCCGGCCACAGCGTCGGCATAGTGGTGAATAATCTGGGCCAATGCCGCGCCCAGGTGGAAGCGGTATTTTCCCGCGTGCTCGAACCCCAATACCTGGACCCGCAGCAACCGCGCTACACACTGCCGTTTAACTTCTCCGCCGGTACGCCACTGGCGCAAACACCGGTCGGCAGCGCCGCCTTACAATTGCTATCGCTACTGCAAGACGAATGGGATTACCCTCAATTGCAAAATATCCTGTTCAGCCCCTTCTGGGGTGACGACAGTGAAACCTGGCTGCGCAGCGCCCTGTTCCGCCGTTTACAAAAACTGGAACTGCGCCGTATCGACGGCGCAACCCTGCGCTACTGGGCCGAACGCACCGCAGAAGTCCTCCACTTGGAATCACCACAACTGCCCCGCCAGCTGGAACAAATGGCCGAACGCGCCCGGCGCTGGCAGCGAGCGCCCGCTGAAATTTGGGCCGCGCGCTTTTCCGAAACACTTAGCGCATTAAATTGGCCCGGCAGCCGCAACCCGGACAGCCAGGAATACCAGCAGCTGATGCAATGGGAGTCCATCCTGGAAGAGTTCGCCGCACTCAGCGCCTGCGGTGGCAACCTTACCCTCACCCAGGCCCTGCAATTGCTGCGTCAGATTGCCAGCCGCACCCCCTTCCAAGCGGAAACCCGCGATGGCCCCCTGCAAATTCTCGGGGTACTGGAAGCCGGCGGCCTCGCCTTCGATCACCTGCGCCTCGTCGGCTTCGGCCAACAGCAATGGCCGCCGGCCCCAGCACCCAATCCGCTATTGCCAATTCAGTGGCAAAAACACTGGAAAATGCCCCGTGCCAGCGCCGAGCGGGAATTGGAACTGGCCCGAGAACTCACCGCCGACCTGCAGAATGCCAGCGGCGATATCGTCGTGAGTTACACCTGCGAAGAAGATGGTGTGCAGCAGGGCCTGAGCAGCTTGTTTGAAAGCCCGCAACAAGCCCAGCACTTTGCCGAAGGCGCCCTGCACAATCACTACAGCCAACTGGCGCAAGCCTGCCAACTGGAAAAAATCGAAGACAAAAAGCTACCGCCACTCACCCCCGCCGAATGCGAACGGGTGCGCGGCGGTGCCTCGGTGCTCAAGGCCCAAGCCCTGTCCCCGTTAAATGCGCAGTTGCTCTTCCGCCTCGGCGCCAGCAGTTTTACCCAACCGGATATCGGCCTCGGCCCCGCCGAGCGCGGCAATGTGGTGCACCAGGTACTGGCGGAATTCTGGCAACAGTGCGGCACCCTCGCACAACTGCAAACCATGGACGACGAGAAACGCCAAGCGCAAATCGAGCGCGCGGTGGAGCGCTCCCTCGGCAGTGTGCGCAAAAAATACAATCACCTGCCGATCGGATTTTGGGCCATGGAAAAGCAGCGCCTGGAGCGCCTGCTGCAACAATGGCTATCCGTCGAACTGGACAGGCCCAATTTCTCCGTAGAAAAAGTCGAATGGGAACAAGCCGTGGAAATCGGCGGGCTGCACTTTAACCTGCGCCTGGACCGATTGGACCAACTCGCCAGCGGCGAACAATTGGTGATCGATTACAAAACTGGCGTCCCCAGTATTCGCGACTGGCTTACCCAGCGTATCCGCGAACCCCAGCTGCCGCTCTACGCCCTATTCCAACCGGACGCCCACGCCATCGCCTTCGGCCAGGTGCGCAACGGCGACTGCAAATGGAATGGCTGCGGAGACCTGGAGCACCCCATCACCGGCATTAAAGCCGTGGGCGATACCGAAAAGGAATCCCCCTACGGCACCTGGAGCAATCTGGTGGAGCACTGGCGCTACAGCCTGGAATCCCTCGCCACCGAATATCGCAGTGGTGTAGCCACCCTCGCCTTTGATCGCCCCACCGATAACAACAGTGAACTCTGGCCCCTGAACCGCTGGCCGGAAAGGGAGCAAATAACCGAATGAACGAAGTTGTGACCACTCCCGCCCTGCGCCGCCCCATCGATGCCGACGCCCGCAGCCAAGCCCTGGATATCAGTCGCAGCTTTGCCGTGTCTGCCCCGGCGGGTTCCGGTAAAACCGGCCTGCTCACCCAGCGCGTATTAAAGTTGCTCGCCGCCTGCCAGCAACCGGAAGAAGTGCTGGCCATTACCTTCACCCGCAAAGCTGCCGGTGAAATGCGCGAGCGCCTGATCGACGCCCTGCACAGCGCCCGCGACCAAGCCCGGCCAGATAACCCCCACGATGCCATCACCTGGGATTTAGCCCGCGCCCTGCTGGAGCGGGATCGCGAGCTGGAATGGGAACTGCTGCAAACACCCCAGCGCCTGCGTATTCAAACCATTGACGGCCTCTGCCGCAGCCTCGCCAGCCAACTGCCAATCGAAAGCGGCCTGGGCGCACCGGGTGAACCCCTGGAGCGCACTCAAATCGCCTTTGAGCTAGCGGTGGTGAACCTGCTCAAACACCTCGATGGCGAAACCCCAGACGCAGACCTACAGCAGCTACTGCTCCACCTGGACAACGACCTAGGCCAGCTCAATAAACTGCTGCGTATTTTGCTGGATAAGCGCGAGCAATGGCTCGGCCCACTTTTGAGCGTCAACTTCGACGGCGCCCAGGATTATTTCCATTTTGTTATCGACGAACTGGTGGCAGAAAAGCTGCAAGACCTCACCACAGCCCTCGGCAGTTATGCCGGGGAACTGCTGGAGCTGGCCAGTTATGCAGGCAGCAACTTACAAAAGGAAAACCCCAGCCACGGCCTGTGCCTCTTCGCCGAACTGGACGATTTTCCCAGCACAGACAGCAGCGGCCTACCCGCCTGGCTCGCCCTCGGCAGCCTGCTCCTCACCACCACTGGTGATCTGCGCAAAGGCGGCGGCATCAATAAAAAACTCGGTTTTGGCCTGCCAGATAAAAAAGATCCCGAGCGCCCCATCGCCGAAGAATACAAACAGCGCATGAAAGACCTGCTGGCGGAACTGGCCGGCAACGAACCGCTGCTCTCCGCCCTGCGGGAAGTAGGCAAACTCCCCAGCGGACTGCAACAGAGCCAATGGCAACTGCTGCAAGGGCTGGCCCAGGTACTGCCCAAGTTAGTCGCCGAACTAAAACTGGTATTCCAACAGCTGGGCGCCACCGACTATACGGAAGTGGCCCAAGCCGCACTGATCGCCCTGGGCGATAGCGATAACCCCACAGACCTGGCCCTAAAACTGGACCTGCAAACCCAGCATATTCTGGTGGACGAGTTCCAGGACACCTCCCACACCCAGCTACAACTACTGGAAAAACTCACTGCCGGCTGGCAGCAGGGAGACGGCCGCACCCTATTTATTGTCGGCGACGGCATGCAGTCCTGTTACGCCTTCCGCAATGCCAACGTAGGTATTTTCCTGGATGCGCGCAAACGCGGTATCGGTGAAGTCCCCCTGGAAGCCCTCGATCTCCAGGTAAATTTCCGCTCCGAAAGCGCAGTGGTGAACTGGGTCAACGAGACTTTCCAAAGGGCCTTTCCGCAAGCGGACAATATCGGGCGCGGCGCCGTGCGCTATCTGGAATCCGAAGCTTTTAAAGGCAGCAAATGGGCCGAGCCCTCAGTCAATTTTTACGGCTGCATCGATGACGAAGACCGCAACCGCGAAGCCACTCAAGCGGTTGAACTGGTGCAGCAATTACAAGCGCAAGATCCGGAAAGCCGCATCGCCATTCTGGTACGCAAGAAAAAACATCTGCAAAAAATTCTGCCGGCCCTAAGTACTGCCAATATCTCCTTCCAGGCCCCAGAGCTGGCGCCACTCGCCAGTAAAATGGTGGTGTTGGATTTACTAAGCCTCACCCGCGCCCTGCTCGACTCCAGCGACCGAATCAGCTGGCTGGCCGTACTTCGCGCCCCCTGGTGCGGACTGCAACTGCCAGACCTTTACACCCTGGCCAACTGGGGCAATGGGGATATCACCGTAACCGATACCAGCGCGCGCCCATTATTAATGGCCTTGGAGGAAGTGGAAGATATCGCCCTGCTCAGCGATGAAGGGCGCACACGCCTGGCCCAAGTGGCTCCCAAACTGCTGCACGCCTGGCAACAGCGCGGCCGCAAACCCCTGCGCACCTGGATTGAAGGCCTCTGGCTGGAACTGGGCGGCCCCGCCACCGTTGCGCAAAAATCCGACCTGAATAATGTGCAGGATTTTCTGCAATTATTAGAAGCCTTCGATACCGGCGGAGCCATTACCGACTGGCAACAGTTCACCCTGGCCCTGGAACAGCTCTACGCCCGCCCCGCCCAGGATGCCAAAGTGCAGGTGATGACCATTCACAAATCCAAAGGGCTGGAGTTCGAACACGTACTGATCCCAGGCCTGGACCAAGGCGGCAAACCCGGCAGCGACCAACTGCTGCGCTGGAGCGAATGGCTCAACCGCGAAGGCGAAAGCCGCTTCCTGCTCGCCCCCAAAAATGCGCGCGGCGGCCGCGACCCGGTTTTCGAATACCTGAAGCACGACAACAGCGAGCGCGAACGCCTGGAAGGCACGCGCCTATTGTATGTAGGCTGCACCCGCGCCATCCGCTCGCTGCATCTTTTGGCCTGCATCAACCGGGATGAAAAAAAGGGCCACCTAAAAGCCCCCGGCAGCGCCGCCCTACTCGCAGGTATCTGGCCCAGTGTTTTGCACCACCAGGAAAGCGATTGGTGCCACTGGCTGGAAGCAGAAGAACCCCTGCTAAACCAGGACGAAGCCAGCAGAGATCACGACTACCTACTGCGCCTGCCCAACCAATGGCAACCCCAAGCCATGCCCCGGCAGGAATGGCTGGCCCAATACCGCATGCCAGACTACCAACCCAAAACCGAGGAAGAAGACAATATTCCCGAACTGGGCCAGGTAGCCCTGCGCTGGTTAAAACACGCCGGCACCGTAGCCCACGAAACCCTCGCCACCATTGCCGAGACCAATATCAGCGACTGGACACCCAGCAAACTGGAAGCCCAACGCCCCCTATGGCAACTGCGCCTGAAACAATTGGGGCTATCCGCCACCAACCTGGACCGCGCCGCCGAGAAAGTGGAAATCGCCGTACGCAACAGCCTCAGCTGCCCCACCGGCCGTTGGCTATTGGATGGCTCACTAAGGGAATCTGCCTGCGAGCTTGAACTCCACAGCGGTGGCCGGCAGTTACGACGCTCCATTGTGGACCGCACCTTTATCGACAACGAAGGCACCCGCTGGATTGTCGACTACAAAACGGCTGAGCCCAGTGGTGAGGAAAGCCAGGAAGAATTTATTGCGGCTCAACTGGAGCAGTACCGGAATCAGCTGGAGAATTACCGCAAGCTCTTTTATGCGCGGGGGGAGCGGAATATTCGGTGTGCACTGTATTTTCCGTTAATGCGGAGGTTGGTGGAGTTAGATTAGGATAAAAGGAACGTAGTGACGAGGTATTAATCTATTCGTAAAGAAGGCTTACACATTACTTATAGCCCATATAAACCATTGAGACATCCAATGAAACCTAGTGCTCTATGCACAATAAACGGTATACTGTGTGGGCTAATTTGCTACGATCTCTGCAACACAGCAACAGCCCAGTTTGCATATCTTCATTTATATAAAATGCCATGCTTATCCAATTAAAAATGGATAGCTACGCTCAGCTTAAAGACCCAAGTTGCTCACTTTCTCTTAAGAAGGGTATTACTGGCATTTATTTGCAGTTTCATTAACAGCTCCATGGTTAACTTCTCCTGCTCATCTTTATCACTAGATAAAAGAGCCGAGGCAGTTTCAATTACATCTGGGGTTTCAGCTAATCCCGCTTCCCAACCAACAGCCTCATAAGAAAACCTCAGTAAATTACACAACTCTATTGTATTTTGTCCTTTCTTTGTTTTGGGTGAATAAATACTTCCCATAAATATAGCTATATGATCGCTATAGTCATCAAAATGTGGGTGGACAATTAAAAAATCATCACTAGTTGTTGGGTATGTTTTTCTATTACTATTTACAAGCACATTATGATTACTTTTAGGCCCATTACAGTCCTTACACGCCACACAAAGATTTCTTGGAACAAACATAAACTGAGGGGATTTTTCTCTTGGAACTATATGCTCAGCATCCCAAACAGATGAGTGCTTAACAGGATATTTTTTATTACAATAAACACAAATGTACTTCTGTATTTTTTTATAAAATTCTTTTATTTCATTCTTTATCGAGGACACCTCTTCCCTTGCCCAATAATTTTGGTGATGCAATTCACTTGTATTTTCATATTCTTCTACTAGCTGCGCGCCATCATCTGAATAAACAACAGGGGATTGTATTATAGCCATCTAAGTCCTTTCCTTTACTGCCATTTCTAGACCATCAATTAAGCTGGCAATGGGATCAGCATCATCTACAAGCTCCCTTACTTTCAACAACTTAGAAACCCTATTGTAAATATCATCCAAGTCATCCAGGTCTTTCTTACCAATCTTGGATATGAGGCTCAAACACTCCCTTGCTAGAAATTCATTTGAAAACCCTGGTGCATCTAACATATATGCCAACTGGTAATCAGCAGATTTATTGTAATGCTCGCTAGCTGAAGCCAGTTCACCAGTTTCCATTTTGAGTATGAAACTATTCTCACCACGCATTTGGGATACTATTTGAGGCGAGTGAGTAGCTATAATAAAGTGGCAACCTTGATAGGTTGAAAAAGTCTTAAGCAAAAGATCAATGTACCTCTCTTGCCACTCCGGGTGCAGGCTAATTTCAGGCTCATCAATACAAATCAATGAATTATTTTCGATTTCAGCGGCCACCCCTAAAATTGTCGAAATAACACACTGCTCACCCGAGCTAGCCTCTCTAATTGAGAATTTTTTGCTATATTCATCCATCGGAGAAAGGATCACGTCTTCCAGTCGCATCAATCCTATTTGCCTTAATAAATAGGTACGCCTAAAAAGCTCTATAGAACCAGAATTGATGATTCCCGAATCAAAATTCATATCAAAAACAACATCTCTCTGCCTCCTAAACTCAGGTACACTACACTTTATAAAATCGATCGCATCCAAAACCTCATCTATAGAACTAACACGATCAATTTCTTCAATTATATTTTTAATTTTAAGCTCAAAATACTTTCTTTTTGGATCAACATAATCTTCTTCCAGAGAGGATTTCTCAATTTCGGAAACCAGTCTGTCAATAGAAATTTCAAATCTATAGGTGATAGTAATGGTAGATCTATACCCGAGAAAACTAAAAACATTCGACAACCTACCTTCTTTCCCTCTGTTATCAGTAATGTTTCTAAATAAAGATCCAGCCACCCTATCAAGGATGGTTGTTGGCCCAGCAGTTAAGGCTGGTCTAAAATTCTTTTCACCGAGGTAAAAATAACGACCGTCCACACCACCTTCACCACTCTGGTGCTTTCTGGGGGTTGGGAACTTATCGTGCTGACTAGATGATACCGCAATTATTTTTCTTGGAAGATCTGAGATCTCACTCGTAAATTCACTATGCCCCATACTTACACTTAGATTACAGCTTTTCATGTTACTTATTATATCTAAGTGGAAGCCATCTAAGGCTTTAATACGTTGATTTCTATAGCTTCGAACCTTATCAACTCTACCATCATAAAAACATGAATTGAGTGAACCGACTATGGCACTTAAGTAACGACTTTTCCCGACGCCATTTTTACCGACTATCACGGTTATGCAGTTTTCTTCACCTCCATTTAAGGAAGGTTTGGCAAGGGGAAGATGCCTACCTTCATAAATAGATTTGGTAATCCTAAAACCCAAAACTCACCCCCAATCAACTATTTCTTGGTCCGTTAAATATTTTTCGTTTCAAACCTAGAGAACCCCAAAAACATTCTAACTCTATTACACGAAGCTCACCTGTGAGCAATCCTGGACACCCACTAATTAAAAAGTATAACCCGCCAACCCTATCAACTAAAGCGTTAACCAACTTCAATTACGGGAGCAAAAGGGGCAACCAAGGAAATCAGCTTTCTAACACAGAGGCTCAGAGAAATATAGGCGCGTAAATTTTCTTATTGGAATATATTAAGTTTTATTAAGTGTCACAGCTGAGTAGAATTGATAGATATCAATCAGTATGGAGGGTTGCAATCAAGCAAATTTCTACGGTTGCTGCCCTCTAACAAAGATCTCCAAATTTCTGAAGAGTCCATACTTTCAATAAGAGAACCACAACGTGAATTAAGAGTAGAGAGAAGGCGCTGACCCAAGGTGCTGCAACACCAGGGGCCAGCTAACCAAATTGATAAGAGTCCTATCAAGATGGCTGTATGCATACTACGCTAGAAACCCGCTCGTCTTCAATAAAGTGGAGCACAATCAGCAGCTTGGAGCGCCCGCCCAAGCTCTGGGAGCCTAGCGCCCGCCTTTTCCTATTCTGCGCCCACCGCCCCCGCGCCCCACCCCACACTACTTCCAGGCATCACTTACCAAGCTTCCCCACCAAGGAATGCCCACCCACAGCTTGAGTATCGGTAGGAAGAAAACATGTTGATCCTAAAGCGCCGAACAGGCGAAAACCTAAGAATTGGAACCAATGTCTCAGTCACAGTTCTGGAAGTGAAGGGAAATCAAGTAAAGATTGGTATCCGCGCTCCTAAATCCCTTCCCGTTCATCGTGAAGAGATCTATGTACGTATCGAGAGAGAACAAAAAATAAGCAATGGAAGGCGTTGAGAGAAGGTTCTCCAGGGAAGGAGGCTACACCTCAATAAAGACGCTATTAATAGCTAGTTATCTTCGAGGTATAGGGCAGTGAACTTAAACAGCCCTCTTCACAACTACAAAAAGTCACCTCTCCACAGAAAGGTAAAAGTCAACACAAATTGGATCGAACAAGCAGTATAACTAGCTCGCAGAAAACTGAGGTCATTTTTCAACCTATTCTTCTTCATCACTACGATCTATTAGGTTTTCCGGTGAGCCCAAAGTGCTATCTTTTTCAAGCTCTTCCTTAATGTCTTCGGGAAGTGACTTGAACAACTCTTTTGCCCTCTCTTCGGCTTTCTTTTTTGCCTGTTCGTATCTTTCTTTATCGTTCATAAGTCTCTTACCAGATAATGTGGATTGCCTTTCTTTGAACCAACCAATTTAAACCCACCATGAGACATATAGTACTTAATGAGCTTGTCATTCATAGGCTCCATGATGCGAATTTTCTTTGCACCAATTAGATCCCCATAAATTTCATACGCCAATAGAGAAATACTGAACATTTCACCGGCGTATGGACAATTCTTAGGGGCTCTCTCTATAAAATCTAAACGCATTTCGGTGCCCTTGAATGCAGGGCGACCAAGGGACATTGAACATAGAGTATCTCCCAACCAAACTGACATATCGAATGACTTCGGGTAGAAAATCTTATAGCTCCGGGAAAATTCCCAATTCCATAAAACCTTTCGTTCAGCGGTATCCTTCCAAGCCTGGAAAGCATTTAAGATTTTGTGATCTATACCTTCAACATTTAGAACGCCCTTCAGGTTTCCGGGCAAACTTTCTTTTGCTATATCTCTGCTTGCGCTCGAAATACATCATACCGCTCTAACGTTTCCTTATGTGACGGTTGCATTTCTTCTCCTTGAATCTGCCTGTTGAGATCCGCCTTTAGCTGTCACTGAAGGCAGTATTTTCCCGGTTCATTGCGATCCGACCAATCATGGACGTTAATAAGTGAAAGCCCGATATGTATGGGTAATGATAACGCGAATGACCATTTGAGCCTAGCGCCCGCCTTTTCCTATTCTGCGCCCACCGCCCCCGCGCCCCACCCCACTCTTCCACCAAGTATCACTTACCAAGCTTCCCCACCAAGGAATGCCCACCCATTGCTTGAGTATCGGTAGGAGAAAACATGTTGATCCTAAAGCGCCGAACAGGCGAGAACCTAATAATTGGAATGGGTGTTTCGATCACAACACTAAAAGTGAAGGGAAATTAAGTAAAGACAGGTATCCCCCCCTATCCGCCGTGAAGAGATCTATGTACAACTCAATAACTAACAAAAAACAAGCAATGGAAGACATTAAGGGCAGATTCTCCAAGGAAGGAGGCGCTCGTACTTGCTCAATAGAAGTTTAAACTGATTCTTAAGTGGTATTTTGAACCGATTCCGCTAGCTCATACCTGTAATTATTGCTCCTGTATTGGCTAGCCATCCCATTTTCAGATTGCTAAACCCAAGGGCCAACTGAAGCAGCACAGCCTCAATTGACAGTTCATGCTCATCTATTAAATTTCTTTTTGCCGGACATAACTATGCCCACTTTGTGGAAAGTAGACAATCTCATTTGTTTTTTTATTAAAAGCGGCACAGTTTCTTGAACCGCAATAAAGGTACAATAGCTCCTTTTTCGCGCCGTTAATTTGCACTATCACTCTACTGTTTTTATCAGTCTTGATATTTTGCAAAATTTTTCTTGCCTCTTGCGCACCCTTCTTTTCAAAATGAGCCATCCCCATGATAAAAATAACTACCCCAATGAGGATGGACCATGAATTTTTATATTTTCTTTCATATTTTAAAACAAGAGGCCTATTCTTTTTGGTCGGCAATTTGATCTTTTTTTAAAATTAACTATATTCCTTGCGCTTGCAGTGTCTTTATTTACATATTCACTAAGGCAAATTTTGTACAATGAATAAAAAGTCACCAAGCCTGCCGCCACTAACGGAACATATAGTATGGTCCATATATTGAGAATCATTCCATGATATAGAATTTGATGAAAGTTTCTGTCCAGGATCTCTCCATCCAAATCTAAAAATTGAAAGAATCCGTGTGTAAACGCCGTGCTAGCCGAGTAAAGAAATGCTGTAATACAAGCTAAAATAACTGCACTATCTAGAAACTTAATAGTTCGCCTCCCTTAAATATATTGATTAACCTAAAACTTATTTACACCACTCCTCACTATAACTTTAAAAGCAACTCAATCAAAGTACCTAGATAGATTAATTAAATGCTTGTGGCTGGTGTATTTGTCCAGTCAAAATCCTGCCCTCTCCAAATTAGGCAAAAAATAGGGGCCGTACCTACCCACGGCTTGAATTCCAAAGGGAAGTAAATAGGTTGGCCATAAAGCACCGAACCGACGAAAGCTCATAAATTGGAAAAAATATCCTAGCTGCTGTACTGGAAATGGAAAGCAATCAAGAAAAGATAGGCATCCATGCCCCCAAATCTTGTAAGCGATCAAGCAACCTCATCTAAAAATCAGCCAACTTTTCTCTACTCTCCTGATTTTCAATAATCAGGAGTTCTCAATGAACCCCCAGAGAAAATCCGAATTTTGGAGGAGCATATCAGTGCCAGGAACAACAGCGATTTTCCCAGACAGTATATTGTCAACAACACGATCTGAAACCCAGAACCTATACTTATTGGCACAACAAGCAGAGCAAGCGACGACCCAAGTTGATCCCGGTGACTATAGCGGCTTTTCAGGCTTCTGTTGATTTGACCTTGCCCGATAGCATTCAGATGCAGCTGCCGGTCTCTGAGCTGGCACCTCCTGCGGGAGCAACATTGATGCTACGCCCAAAACAATCCGCTCATGGGTTCCTCAGGTACTGAACTCAGATTTCCGTTACTGAAATGTTCAGATCCAGGTGACTTGAAGTCAGCTGATTTGTTGGATCTCTCGGGTGGTATGCGGTAGGTACAACCGATATTGACCACGTTCTATCCTCTAGCTTACATACCGCAGTACCTAAATAACCCCTCTTTGACAAATCAGAGATTATTTGCTGATCTTCAGCTAAGCCTGAGTTTCGATAAAACTTATGAAGTCTTTCAGTAGCAATACTTGCTGATCGCATAGCAACTTCATCAGAGGCGCCTAAAGACTTGGCGAAAGAGGCCGATGTAACTGCTGCCCTAACTCCATTATCTCGCAAAACTTGGATTTCATTGGAACCAATGGAATAAAACTTTCCACCTTTTACTCTACAATAGCCACCTACATCATCAATTGGTTTTCTAATTGATTTAGTATTAACGAATGTAAAGTAAGCCCGATAATTAATTACACCTGGCGACTCTACTTGAGATTTCCACTCATCAAATAGTTGATATGAGCCAATTTCCTTTTCAACAAACTCCACTAAATTAGAAAATTGCTCTGCACGCTCGATAGTGATTGGAGGGTTGGATGTAATTGAGCAGGCAGCATTGCCCCCTGTAAATAATATTAAAATTATAATTTTGCCTATTTTCATGTTTCTTCCTTGTTTTTACAGTAATGGGGACATGCCAAATAGAAGTATAAATCGCCTCGACCATTGACTAAAGGGGATAGATAGGAAAAATGCTAGGCACCCAAAAAAATTTATATTCCTCAATGCAAATGTATTAAAGCAAGCAGCATCTAAGATTATCTTTTAGAAAATTTGTTGGGCATCCAACAAATAGTGTAGAGAGCTAGAGCTATAGGCCTCGGCTAGCTTAGTTAAAATCGTATTTAAAAAACGGAGTTAATTTTACAGGTTGTAGCGCCCGCCCTTTTCTATTCCGTGACCACCGCCTCTGTGCCGCACTCCATGCCGCCTCCAAACATTACTTACCAAGCTTCCCCACTAAGGAATACCCAGCCAAGACTTGATATATACATGTTGATCCTAAAGCGCCGAACAAGCGAGCACCTAAGAATTGGAGCGAGTGTCTCGATCACAGTACTGGAAGTGAAAGGAATTCAAGTAAAGATAGGTATCCATGCCCGGACTCCCTTGCCACTACAATGAAAAAATCTACGTGGATCTCAAAATAGAAAAAATTAAAAAATAGAGGGCTTTGAAAATAGATTCCTAATAGAAGGAGAATCTCCCATCCTAGCATCCAACTTTTGCTCATAGTAATCGCGCCCATAAGGACACAACAACTCCAAGATAGATACGTCGCTATTTTAAAGCTATCTTTACATGTGTCCCCCGCTCTTCTATAAATCAAGAATCGACTCTAACTGGGACGGTCAGCTGAGTTTATACATTGCTAGCGTTAATGCAATCTGCTTAGACTAACGTCTATCAGTTACCTCCCCCCTTTAATCGCCATAACCCAATGAACGAAAATAGACCATCAGAGGATTCATAATTTACTCAGGGGTGTACTCACTACTCTCACCCTGCTTCTCATCTTGCCTATTAGACTCTCCGGCAGCGCTCTGGAAAAAGGCCATTCAGACAATATAAAAACAGATTGGCGTCCCTTTCCTTCCATTAGATATTTAATGCCTTTCGTGTACGATCTTTCAGAGATTCCCCGAAATGAATGGCATTAACTGACTTGGCTTGTGGCCAGTAAGTAATTTCTATAGAGCTTTCCTTATCAGCGACCTTTTCGACCCTAAAATCAATTACTGTAATCACACCGTTATGCATACGAGTATCCCTCATGTGGTAATACATAGATGGCATAATATCGTAGTGATACTCAAAATTCTGCATCTTTGTACTTGCCAAGCTACCAAATTCTTGCTGGATTTCACTGGTTGATTGGTATTCAAATTCTCTTTTAATTTTCATGAACACCACGTCCACATTCACAGGCACGGTAAATGCGATTTTATGATTAGTAGGCTTATTGGCAGATGTATTCACCGCAGTTTTGTCGGTAGTGCTTGTCTGCTCCATCTGGGATTCCTGTGCAGCTTGTTGCTGGCGAGTATTTCCATCGTGATTGATGGGGTCGCCAGTAACCGGATTATTCCAGCAGGTAAGACATTTACCGTCTGATGAGTAGATATGCTGATTAGACGCACATCCGCTCACGATACAAACCAGGGCCAAAGAGAAAATAAGTGTTGGTAGCTTCATGAATGCTCCCCTAATGAGAGTGTTTATTTAAAAGTTACTATGAGATTCCAAGCTAGCAACCGAGTATACCGACTCCCTGTATTAACATCGAGCAAGGAGATACTTTGTACACGGAAGTCTTGGAAGGATCTGTTTAGTATTGGATTATCTCGCTCTCTGTATAGAAACCAAGAAAAAATGGCTGTGGGGTTGGTCCCTTTCTAACGCTAGTACCTAAATTAAACTTTCCTTTAGAAGAGACACTGTTGCGTTTAACATTGATCAGTCGTTTTCAACGAACCCTGTTCCAGTCTAACGTTCTTAGTGACCAAATCCTTTCTGATATCATGTTCAATTTCTACGATCCTCCCTGAATATAGATATTGATGGTTCTTTAGGTCGTTATTATGGAGCATAATACCCGGTGCGTCCGCCAGTAAATCATCATTTAAAAACCAATTTTAGAAAATCTTAAACTAAAGCACCGTGCAATATTGTTGTGGCCTAGTAAGCAAAATAACACAAAACTGTAAAAGCTTTGTGAATTCAACCACTTGTAGTGATTCCTCAAACTATAGGAACTTAGCGCCTATGCCATTCACACTTTACTCCGTTCTACCTGTAACTTCTGAAGCAGGGAATGCCCAGCCACAACCTTAAGTATTGGCACTAAAAAATTCTGATCTTAGAGCTTCCTAAAGGTGAGAGCATTAAAATCGGTACAAATGTCTCGGTTACATTACTGGACGTAACCGGCAACCATGTAAAGCGTGATATCTACAATACCCAAATCTCACCCCATTCATCGGGAGAAGATCTTCGTGTATTTTGATAGGAAAAGATGACTGGGGCCCTGCCACCATAGAGCCTATTAATCTTGAGAATCGCGGGGGCCCTTAATTAATAAAATGAGCCCCCTCAAGAGTTAAGCTAAGCGATGTTCAAACCGCACACCAGTAAGATGATTTTATTGAATAGACTTTTTAAGGATATCTGTACAAAAAGCACAGGTAAAAATATTAAAAGCTGATTTGAAAATAGCCTTTGTACCAACTTCCTCATGAGAAAAAACAATGCGCCAAGGAATACCCACCCACCACTTGAATATCATCAGGAAACAAATATATTGAGCCTAAAGCATCGAAACGGCGAGAGCCCAAGAGATAGAACAAATGTATCAAGTAACATACTGGGAGTGAACAGTAATCTCTATCAGCCCATAGTGGAAAGATCTATGTGCGCATCAAAAGAGAACAAAAAGTAGGCACTGAAAGTGCGGTGGGAGCAGATTCATAATGGAGGGAATCCCACCCAAATCTCCTCCCCTCTTTCATCATCATAGTGGCACCTTTGAGCGCACACTATTTCTATGATGAGAAATGTCACAGCCATACAGTTACTTCCAAATGTATTAGAAAACAGCTGCACACACTCTATAAGTGAAAATCGACACTAACTGGGGAGATCAACTGAGTTCAAGACATAGCTAGCATTGCTGCAATCTGTTCACACTAATTTTTATCAGTTACCTCTTCCCATTCATCTTCATAACCGGCTGAACGAAAATAGGCCATCAGCGTAATGATGATTTTCTCAAGGATATATTCACTACTCTCTCCTTGCTTTTCATCTTGCTTATTAGACTCACTGACAGTTCTCCAGAAAAACTCAGCGAAGTGAATAGCCTCTTCTTTGCTAGCCAAAGATCCTGAATTGATAATCTCAAGGCTTTTTTTATCATTGAGTAGCTCTGCATAATGCAAAAGAAACTCTCTCTCCTCGGGCAATTTATAATTAATCATCCTATCACCTTCGTACCATCTCTTATTACACTCATACGATCAGCAACCATCTGGAGCTTTTGGACTAGTTGAGAAACCGTCATTTTCCTCGTTATGGTTAGGAAGTAGTGTCTATTATCTTTCTGATCTTGCACAAATTTCAGATCAGGCGGCAAATCTGACTTCTCCAAAACCCAAAATACGTCGACATTTTTCACAGGGTTTTTAGATGCTTTAAGCTTATATATTGATTTGAGGTGCTGCCAGTTTGCCGAAAAGCTGAGTCCCATCTGATTATGAGGAATCACCCACTCGTGCTTCCTCTATAGAGATTTAACTTTGGTGTATCAAACTTTGGTTACCGTACTATCGCCATAAAGAGGCGCATAACGTTGATCGCCGACTGTAATACCCTAGTAAACTCATAGTAGTTCGCGTGAAAAATTAACTATATTTTTTCCGTATTTTTCAACTGCCTTTTCTTTAAGAGGCTTTAGTAGGAGCCTTACTTCAATAAGATCATTACCAACATCCGCGATCTCATCTTCATTATCCGATGTTTCGCAAATATTGGACATTTTTTGTTCCATTTCTATCAGCGCTTCCAGGATAATCTTAAGCTCTGATTCTACTAGGCTTAATTGAAAGTCATTCATACCACTCTACCTTCTTTCTTAAAAACTCTTGTGGCGCTAAGGGCCATTTCTTCGAGAAGTCCTTTAAATTTATCAACCGGCATATTCTGGGTGGGAGATATGCAATAGTGATGGGCCTTATCTTGAACCATCTTGAGGCCCATTGGTGGTTTAGTATTTGGTTGAAATCTCCAAACCCAACCCGTCATCGGGGATTCATTAATCCCTTCCCGATCAAAAACACTTATACCCTTGCCGTTAGCGATAATTACTCGAATGCCATTGACCTCCATTGTATCAACATCCTTTGGTCTAACATTTGATAACTTTGGGCTTGTTGAATTACCGAGCCTAAATAGCTCCTCTGGAACAATGAAGAATTCCTTTGGGAACATGATGATCTCCTTTTCAAGATACTGAATTAATCCTGGCCCCACACCGAACAAAAGTATAAACCGCTAAGGCTATTGGCTGAAGAGGATAATTATACAAAAATTTGGTATTTACGATCTCTTATTCGACAATATTAAGCTTTTTACCTCTAAGGGCAATTCTGGAAAGGTCAATTCTGGACACCCACCAAGTAGAATAGCGAGCAGAGCAACAGTAGCCGGATAAGAAAATTGGCATTGATGAAGAGGAGGGTCAAACAAAATAATAGGAGTTAGCTACTTAAAATACCATAGACACTATGGCGATAAGGTACATTTATCAGCTTGGATCGACTCCCCAAGTTCTGGGCGCCTAGCACCCGACTTTTCCTATTCTGCGCCCCGCGCCCCACCCCACTCTTCCATCAAGTATCACTTATCAAGTTTCCCCACCAAGGAATGCCCACCCACGGCTTGAGTATCACTAGGATACAAATATGTTGATCCTAAAGCGCCGAACAGGCGAGAACCTAAGAATTGGAACAAATGTCTCAATCACAGTACTGGAAGTGAAGGGAAATCAAGTAAAGATAGGCATCCACGCCCCCCAAATCCCCTCAGCCCATCGTAAAGGGATCTATGTGCGAATCGAAAGGTAGGCAATAGAAGGAATTCTCCAAGGAAGGAGACTCTACCCCAATAGGGCTCCAGAGAGGCGCTATTGATAGCTAGCGGGCGGTATGCTCATAGAATCCTTTTCACACCTACAAGCAATTACCTCTCTACAAAGCAGAAAAGACAGTACAAGTTAGAGTGAACAAGTAACCTAGCTACTCAGCAGAAGACTTTGATCGTTTTTCAACCTACTCCTCCTCATCAATACGATCTATTAGGTTTTCTGGTGAACCCAAGGTACTGTCTTTTTCAAGCTCTTTCTTGATATCTTCAGGAAGTGGCTTGAACAACTCTTTTGCTCTCCCTTCAGCATTCCTTTTTACTTTCTCGTACCTTGGTTGGCGCTTCATGAAATTTCTATCAACAAATTAAGGTTAATATAGTTAACGAATGAACCTGAGGCGGAGCTTATAAATCAAGCAAGCAATGCAACTAACGAGCGTGTGAAATATCGACTACCTGACAGTTTTCACGGTGTAGTTTCACAGTCGGCTGACCACCGCCACGTCCATACTTTGATTCTTCCTTCGGAATCACTAAATAGAAACTGCCATCAACAATCAACTTGTAGTCCCCAACTTTTGCGCTTTTGGCCGGAAACTTTGTAGCAATTTCGGAAACCCCTTTTTCAAGAGCTAGTTCATGTGAACACAAGCAGGCGCTTGCAATGTGGGAACAAACTGTCAATACCATGAAAACTATTATTTTTACATTAAAATTATAGAATACTTTAAACATAGCAAGTTACCTTGTATGTATGGCTACCCATTTAGTAATACAGCCTTCTTGTTGGAGCAAAACTAAAAGCGAGTCTATCAATATACACTCGTTAAGACTCATTGACAGATGCCATTTCCTCTAGTTTTCTTTTCGCAAACTTACCCCTTTCTGATACAGGGTGAGACTCATCTGAAGCAAACTTGTTAGCTAACTCCTTAGCAATAACTGCTTCAATTTTACCCACCTCTCGTATCAAAATCTCAGCTGAAACTCGTCTAACGATAGACGAGCGATCAGTAGATGATAATTTCAAAAAATCGAGTATAGGGAGCTTGATGTCTAGTTTTCGTTCACCTACGATGGGCCTTACTCTACCTTCACAATAGCGTATATCTGTCCATTCCCATTTCCGGCCCTCCATCCATACAATACGGCCTTCAAATAAACTACGATATGCCTTAGCTCTAACCGAAGGTTGAATAGCTAATCTCGCTATTTCCTCTAAATTCACATCAAGAATAGGTGTGCGCCCAAGCTGGGAAAAAAGTGATGGCATGGGCCCAGACGCAGACGAAATTAACTTACGCCGAAGCGACTCTGCTATATCTTTTTCACAAATGATTTGAAGAAGAATCTGCTTGTCTTCTTCCTTGATTCTACCCCATGAGTTCCAATTTGATAGTGCAATACATAGTGCTTCAACTACACATTTTGGATCAGTTAATTTTGCTATCTCAGGAAGCTTTTCTCTTGCAACCTCACGCACTTGAGGCACCCAATCATTCAGCCTACGAACGGCAAGCGAGAAAAAGAATGTATTTGGCGCTCCTCCCGAAAGAGCTCGTAGAGCTTTCTCTCTTTTGTAACCATCCCAACTTATTAGGTCAAGCCAAGTTGTCAGCTCCTTAGGTTTTGACCAAAGCTTCCACTTGGAAGGCGTGGATTCTCTTAGTGCTGAAGAGAACTCAGTGCGTATAAACCGTTCCCAGTAGTCAAAACTGGAAAGAGATAACTGACTCGTCACATCAACTAATGCAGACATATCAGCTACAACCTTGCTCCCCGAATTTATCGAGTTCGCAAAGTCCTTAACTGCTAAAATAACTTTCTCTTCCATCATCTTCAACTGTTGCACCTATTTCACTGCTTGATAACGCCCAAATCAGCGGAGTTTCAGTTCCGCTGTATTTTCTTATTACATGCCCTACGCCATCTCTCTTAGCAAGTGAATAGATGTATTTTTTGGCAACCCCATTGAGCTTGCCAAACCATCTATACGATTAGCCACCATGGTAATCTCTGACTCGGCCACCCCTATCGCTTCATACACAGCCTGATAATCAACCTCAATTTTTCTATCTGTGGCGGGGATGAATGGCTCGTCATCAATGCACTCAATTATTACTTTATCGCCCTTTCTAAACGCACGCGAACTTGGATGCCCCTCAATGGCTATGTAGAGATCGGATTCCGACCTCAATCGCACCCAGGACTCAAGATCAGCTATAGTCCCACAACATTGGGGAAATAATTTATTAACTCCATTTATGACTAGAGCAAAGCCGCCAAAGAAGGCGCAACAATCTTTGACTTCAAAATCTGATATATGCAGTTCAATTGCGCGCGCCAAATTGTTGTCATCAAGCTTACTTAATGAATGAAATTGATGATCAGCTGAATACCCGACCAAGTCTCGATATCCACTAACTGTAAGTAGCTCGTCTCTTGCAGTCGAGCTGCATTCTTTCCTAAGATCGTTAGCCTGATCTGATATTGGCAATTCTATTAATGCTTCTAATTTTACTTCCATATTTGTGCAATTCTGGGTACCCACTAAATTGAAAGTATAAACCGCAAGAGCTATCAGACTGAAGAGTAGACTCAAATAAAGCACCGTGGGACAGCTGGCTCTAGAGGCCTAGCTTCGCATATTCTTACTCTGGACCTACCACCTCCTCACCCACCCCATTCCTCTAAGGGCTTCACTTATCAAGCTTCTCTACCAAGGAATGCCTACACACAGCTTGAGAGCCAGCGCGAGGGGGGGAGCATTTTGACCATGAGCCAGTAAGCCGGCGAAAACCTAGAATCTGGTACGAATGTTTCTATTGAGTGTGATAAACCCGCAATAAGTTGCTTGTCCGAATGGCAAATATTATGCTTTTACAATCAATACCATCGAAATGGAATTCAAAAATAGGTAAAAAGAAGATACCTTTCAAACATCAGCTAAAAACTGTACAAGACATTACTGACCGCATATCCAGAATCTATTTAGAAGCACTGGAGTGAAAGGAGAGAGCATTCTTTAGAACTGTCATAGATCCGAATGAAGCTATTACATAAGGAAGGCTCACATGGTAGAGGCGGGATAAGTAAAGGGGTTAGGCATTGTGACGACAAATTCTCAAATTCAGATCCTATGTGGATTGAACCCCGTGACGAGCACGGTTTGTCTTTCTCTTCAACGGTTAAGCATGCTGTCTCAACAATGGGATTATTTTAAGAAAAAAGAACTAAAGTTAACTGGGACTATTGGATTATAGAAGACAGTCAGCATATCCCTTCCGGGATGAAATTTGTATAAGCCCCTGATAACCCTGCTCATTATTTACGGGCAGTGACAGAACGTATGCAAGTTGATGAACTCGTTTTCAAACTTTGACCTATATCCGATAGAATGGCCATCATGTCAGACCTGCAGCTGGAGGCTTATAAAAGTGCTTAAATTTAAAGAATCTGAGTCTGATGCTAAAAGCCTCGCTCTACATTACGCTAAAGAAATGAATGATGAACTTCTTGAAGGGTTTATAAATTCAAAAATACAAATTAATTCGAACGAAATGGCAACCTCATTGACAGAATCATTTTGGGAAATGACAGACTTAGCAACCAAAGATAATGAAGAGCAAAAAGTCATAGAGGGAATTACTGATATAGAGTTCTGGATGCATAAACTCTTTAACAAATTTTCTGGCTACATGCTTATTAATGGTTTTGAAGAAGTTTGGGAAAGTACATCAAGCAAGATACGTGCAAATTAAAACCTGGTATTGCCTTGCTCCAATTTAAGGGAGCATAGGCTTTCCCACACCCCCTTGGTCTGTCAGTATTTAGGAAGTAACTACTCTTGTACTTGGCGATTCCCATGTACTCTACTTTGTTTAGAGGCTAGAGTTTCCAACATGTTGACTACTTCCTTTGCATGAATTGTGCCCGAAAATGCATCCCCATGCCCCCTATCACCAGCATCAAATATCCCTCTAACTAAAACATATTTTCTATCATAACTCTCCAATTCAAGAGCAGAATCTTTGTCCTGGCCTATCGATCCCCCATATACTGTCTTTTCAGACTCATGAACCCAAATTGAATTTTCTGTTAATCGACCTTCTGCTAAACTTTTACTTAGAAATAAAGCTCTACTTTCATTACGAATACGTAAATATCCTCTAACTAGAATTTCCTCGCCGTTAAAGCTAGATGGATTACTAATTACCTGAATCATAGAAACATGCTTAACATGACTCGAACTACAACTAGTCAAAGTAACTAATCCAATACATACAATCATGAGTCTACGAAAATTCACTCTGAAACTTCCTTACTTAACTTAATCTTCAGCTCTAGCTTATTCGTCTGGTAGAGAAATACCAAAAGGTCCAATCTCATTCGGACACTTAAGTGCCCTCTCGTAAGGCCATCATACTTGAAAAAAATCTGGGTACCTAACAAATAGGGCGGCTCCCTAATCACTAAACCGGCGAAAGCCTATCAATTGGTGCGTATATCTCGAGTACAGTGCTAGAAGTGAAAGGAAATCAAGTACAGCTTAGATTCCATGCCCCCTGGTCCCCTCCCGTTCATCGCGAACAAGTCGATACTCGCATTTAAAATGGACAAAAAGTAGGCAGTGAGGAGAGTTTTCTATGGAAAGAGGCTCGAGCCAATCCTTCTTTATAGATATTTGGTCTGAACGAATACCTATCAGACTATGTGTTACTTTGAACTACACATCTACTTCCTTAGGAAAATCAGCCAAACCCAGCTTCTTAAAGGCTGAAGATAGATTCTCACGGCCCTTCTTCTTTAGAACCACTCGCGTCGAAACGAAGCGATTCATACCATGCATTATACCCACTTCTCCAGTACGCTTCTTCACCACCAACTGTTTAGTGACCTCACGTAGCGTAGAGATTTCTTCATCGGATAGATCTATACCTTAAATAACCTAAAAATTGGCACGAATACCTCAATTACATTGCTGAAAATGAGTGCCAACCAAGCAAAGATAGGTACCCACGCTCTCTAATGCCACTCACTTCATTGTGAGAAATCATTGTACACATCTAAAAAGAACAAAAAATATGCAGTGGAAAGCGCTAAGGACAGATTCTCAAAGGAAAGAGGCCCCAACAGAGCCCCAATCTCGGTAGAGGTTCCGCCTTATTAGGCAACGGTGTTTTACGCCGCGGTTATCCTACTAACTTATTTAAGTTGTTAGCCGCATATCTCCCTGCCCATAGTGAAGCGTAAAAATATAACCACAATAAGCTGGGTAGAACCATCCAAAAGTAAGCTTCAGCAACGCACAGAGCTACGATGACCGCAGTCATAACCAGCAAGAACAAGTAAAAATAATTAGACCCCTTAATTTTCTTGAATGAAATTATTCCGCCCACTTTGAATTTGCCATTCATGGCTAGTAAGTTAAGTAATGCCCAGCCAGACAATATAATTGCCAGGAAAGGGATACTCATAAGCGGTATTCCTATCGAGTCAGCCCACCAAGGATATGAACCACGATAAAATTCAAGGAAGATATCACCAATGCTCGCCCCTACGGTTAAAGTAGCCGCACAAAAACCAATTAGCGCTATTCTTCCTTTAGAAGATGGTGCATTAATTTGCTTTCCATTTCTGAAAAAAGTAAAAATAGCTATACCTAGTATAAGAAAAGTAAACCCGTAATCTTGAAACCGGTATTTTGGAGAAAGATACTCGTTTCGTAAATTATAAAACTGATTTGATGCATTTCTACCACCTAGTTCCTGCCAATCAAGTGCCATATACTTTCTGTGATACTCTTCCTCATTAGTATATGCAGGAATAGAACATGAGTAAGCAATACTCAATAACGACAAGATTATGATTCCAATAGATATTCGCTTCATAGTAAGTTACAATTAATGTATTCTTATCCAGCTACCGCGCACTTAGCGCGGCCAACGGGATCTCAATCTTAAATGCCTTAGCAAGTATTAGACACTCTCACACTTAAATTCTCTAAATTCAAACTTATTTGTTTCGAGATAAGTTTTTAAGCTGGAGATTGGTACACCGTGAGTAGGAAAATAGAATCCTTCCTCAAGTCTTACATATTTTGATTCTCGAATCTTAGGATACGTATCCTCTAGTGGAACAGCTAGCTCTCGATCTTTTTCCTGGTATTTTAATGGCCTTATCTGTTCACAAATAGAGCAAGGAAACCACCACAGGTCTTCCTTTTCGTACACTGGAATTGCAAGGTCGCCGTTAATAAGCTTGGCTAATGGCATACGGTGATATCTAGGTAATATATGTGAATTCGACTGGGAGCCAATAAGCATGATTTCAGGTTTGTGTGACCTGAAATCAAAGCTCTGTAGCCCAAAATGCCCTGTTGTTGCCACCTCAATTCTTTGCGGCAACTCTTCTCCATAGATTTGATCAATAACCACATAACTAATTACTTGTGGCGGAGGATCGAGGCATACAACATTCTCCTTCGTGCACTCTTCAAACGGCTGCAAGTATCTACCCTTTTAAGGAACAGCAACAATCACTGCTGGTGAAAGCTCTTCTTTTTCCGCTTCAGGATATTTCTGCATTTTGGAAGCACAACCCAAAAACGAGCATTCAATAACAATTAGCAGTATAAGAATTCTTTTCATGGGTTTACCTAGTGTCTTGCTCATCTGCCATCTAAATGACGCCGCTTTGTGTTTGCTTAGCGCACAGCACAAAGTGCGCGAAGTATTGCCGAATAAAGCAGTAATTTGTTAGGCAGAGCTGTTTTCATCAACCTCTTCCCAAACTGCTTTTGAATCCAAAAATAAATGCTTCTTTACTTTTAGCCTCTCAAAGCCAGTGTCAAGCAAGCTGACAGGAACGTACATAGCCTTATCATCGTTCTTCCCAGGTAAGGATGATCCACATTCTGAACAAAAACTTGTCTGCCAATCATGATTTGGCTTTATCCATGTTTTTATATAGTCTTGACCAGAAATCCACTCAAAATCTTCATTAGAAACCACCGTTACGGCTATTCCGCCCCCGCCTGTAGCTTTACGACAAATGGAGCAATGACATATATAGACTTCGTGTGGAATTATGTGGATTCTGAAATTTACTGATCCGCAATTACAGGAACCATTCGCTATTTCAGTCAATTGTATCTCCTATCCGCCTAACAATTAATTCAAAAGCAACATCTATATATCACGCTTCTCTATAATTCCAAAATAATTCCAAAGCTCGTCAACCTGATAATATAAAAAGTCATCAGCTGGAAGCTATTCTCTAAGCTTGGTAGCCTATTTCTATTCTGCGCTCACCACTCCAGCGCCCCACACCACTCTTCCAACAATCATTACTTACAAAGTTTCCCTACCAAGGAATACTCACCCAAGGCTTGAGTATCGGTAGGAAGAAAACATGTTGATCCTAAAGCGCAGAGCAGGCGAAAACCTAAGAATTGGAACGAATGTCTCGGTCACTGTGCTGGTAGTGAAAGTCAATTAAGTAAAGATAGGCATCCACGCCCCCAAATCCCTCCCCCCCTATCGTGAAGGGATCTATGCGCGTATCAAAAGAGAACAAAAAGTAAGCACTGAAAGGTGGTGGGAGCAGATTTACAATGGAGGGGCCCCCACCCAAACCTCCTCCCCTCTTTCATCATCATAGTGGCACCTTTGAGCGCAGACTATTTCTATGATGGGAAATGTCGCAATCCTATATTTATCTACACATGTATCAGAAAGTAACTCCCCACCCTCTATAAGTGAAAAACCAACACTAGCTGGGACGATCAACTGAGTTCAATAAATAGTGAGCGTTACTGCAATCTGTATACTCTAATTTTATCAGTTACCTTTTCCCATTCATCTTCATAACCGGATGAACGAAAATAGGCCATCAGTGTAAAGAGTAATCCTGGACACCAACCAATTAAAAAGTATAACCCCCAACCCTATCGACTAAAAAGTTAACCAGCACCAAATGATGCACTTTGTAATGCCTTGAACAATTGACCAGAAATTTTTGTCGGCTGTTCGGTATGGCGATTAACAAAGACATGCGTCATAGAGCCATGTGCACATGCATTTTCTTGATTTTCTTTAAAAATCGCGACACCATATTCCACCGAAGAATTGCCTATTCTATTAACCCTAAAAGCACCAAGTATTTTTTCAGGGTAAGAAATGCTGGCCAAATAATTACAATCAGATTTGACTATGTAACCAATGTTCTCACTGGTTTTAATATCTAATTCAGCCTTATTAATCAAAAAGCTGTTCACAATGGTGTCAAAATATGAGTAGTAAACTACATTATTTACATGCCCATACACATCATTATCCATCCATCTGGTAGTTAACTCTTCAAAATAAAAATAATCTGTACGTAACACAGCCTGCTTACTCACAAAGCCTCCTCATAAGCAGCCTGATAAATCAGGAGTGCATCATCATGAGATAGAGGTTTCGGATTATTGATTAGTAAGCGAGTTTGTAGCATTGCATCAGTGGCGAGCATCTCTAAATGATGCTCGCCAATATCAAATTGCTTTAAGGTCCGGGGTAATTTTAATCGTTCAATTAGCCGCTCAATAAAGACAATAAGATCAGAACACACTTTTTGATCTGATTGAGACGTATTTATGTGCTCACAAATATATGGCGCCAATTCACTATAGAGCTTGGCTGTATCACTCTGATTAAAGCGCATTACATGTGGCAATACTAACGAGTTACCTAATCCATGAGGTACATGAAAATGCCCCCCTAATGGGTAAGCTAGAGCATGTACAGCGGCAACTGGTGCATTGGCAAAAGCTTGACCTGCAAGGCAGGCACCCAATAACATATTTTGTCTTGCTTCTATGTCTTCGCCATGATGTGTGGCCTGTTCTATATTTCTTGATAGCAATAGCAACGCCTGCTTAGCTAGCATATCTGAATAGACATTTTTTTTATGCTTAGACGTATATGCCTCTATGGCATGCACCATGGCATCAATGCCAGTTGCAGCAGTCACATGAGCTGGTAACCCTAGAGTTAATTGTGCATCTAATAAGGCAACATCTGGTAATAATTGTTTAGAGACGATGCCATCCTTGGTGGTTTCTCCTGTTGTTAAAACCGCGATGGGTGTTACTTCTGAACCGGTGCCAGCAGTGGTAGGTATTAAAACCAAAGGTACGCGACCTCCTTGAACTCGTTCAAGCCCATATAGCTGTTCTAGAGATTGCTGAGAATCCATCATTACGGCAACAACTTTAGCGGTATCCATTGAACTGCCACCACCAAATCCAATTACACCATCAACATTATGCTGCTTTGCTAAGGCTACTGCCGACAATACGATCTGCTCTTTAGGATCAGCACTAACTCCATCATAGATAATGGTCGCAAATTTACTATGCAATTGCTCCTTCAGTTTCTCAACCAAGCCACAATTTACAATACCTTGATCAGTGACTACTAACAACTTAGTTATATTTATTTGGTCACATATCTCACTAATTTCATTTAACCCGCCAGGACTATTTATAATCGATTTTGTGGTATTAAATTCAAAACTTAACATAGGATTGTCACCGCCTTAATTATTATGTGTCACAGTTTCGTTTGGCAATAGTTCCATTTCAAATCCTAGGGAACTTCTGATTAGCTCAGAGTGAATTTGGTGCTAATCAGTTGTCAGTCAAGACTACGATAAATTAACCACCAAGTCACCAGTGTAGATACGTCGATTAAAGGGCTACTCAATAGTATTGCGAAATAAAGATGTAGTTGATACCGGTTGTATTATTGGGCTTACTGAATAGCCGGTTTGGCTGAATAGGCCCCATGCAAAGCCTTATAACGCAAACTCCCGACTGCAAGTCTACAGAGATGTATTCAAAATGTTCCGCAAGATGCCCATATTCTTTACTTTTGCTCCAGTAGCACCCCTTATAGTAACGGTCTTTCGTTAATTCTAGAAATATTACCCCAAGCAGAGATATGAGGTTAATAAGATTCTCTGACGTGTCTAGATTATTTGGCAGCAAAAACTCTCTCCAGCCCCTCATCCAGTGTGAGCGCACGCGTAAATTGCCACGAACCAGGGCAAGCAACGGAAGAGGGCCAGGGGATGAGCCCGTCCCGACCGCGACATAGCCATCTCTCTCGCAAATGGCCAGAAAAAACATTTTGCTACCCCGAGGGCCCCTGTAAGTAAACTCAAGAAAAGGAGTAAACCAGAATGATGAAAACAACAAATACCACAACAGTACATTTATGGGGAAAGGATGGAGCCTTGAAGGATGCTCTAGCCGGTTGAACGCAAAGCCAAAGACAACCATCTATCATCGAAACAAAGGCATGAATTACGACAGCAAGAATCCAATCCCATTATGACCACCTTTAAGTGCTGGCTGGATGAGCACTCTCCGCAAGTGCTACCCAAATTCCCGCTGGGTAAGGCACTAGCTCTATACCCATGTTTCGAGCGTAAGTGAGTGTAATTAGGTGTGGTTGAGTGTGATTTATTGCACTTTTTTAGTTTGTTAATGTGGCTGCCATTAATTCGAGTTAAGTATATTTTACCATGAAACATATGACTGTAAGAGTTGATGCGATCAACTACTTTAACGATCTAAAGGAATTGAGAGAGGAAGTGACACGGCGCAGAAAAGATATCCTAAAGGCTAAAGCAGAGGCTGCAGCAGAGGCTGAAGCACAGGCTAAAGTTGGACATTCTGCTGGAGTACAGGCTAAAGTTGTACTTTCTGACCCCAAAGACTTCCTTGTCGTCCAACTTGAGATGAATTGTGATGGAGCAGGAAAGAGAAAAGTAAATTTCTATTTAGATCCTTACGATCTTTACCTTGGAGGTTTTAGCTGTAAAGACCAAGGAGGAAATGCTTATTATTTAAACTACATAAAGTCTGGGATTTTTGCAGATAAAAGTTATGTATCTTTACGTATGGACGGAACTTACGATGATTGTGGAATTGTTAAGCAACCGCCTAAGGGACTGTACCATCCTGACAATTTAATTGGTCTATCTAGTTTTCATAGCTCCGTAGTCAGTCTTTCTCTGGTTGAGAACAAATTTGATGCTGGTAAAAATGACGAGATTTATCGTGCATTCGGCAAAGCAATAATCCTCATTAGTGAATCCATTAGGTTCCATTCGATTAGTGAGTTTTGCAATGAAATAATTGTGAATAATGCATACGGATCCCAAATAGATTATGAGACATTTCTTGATGTTGTGCAAAATTGGGAAAATAGCACGAAGGTTGGGAGTGCAGATGTAGCAATACCGTGGATGTGGAGGCTGGAAAAAAGCGAGGATTTAAAAATAATACTGCAACACTTAGAAAGTTTCGAGCGTCGTTAAATTAAATAGCCTCATAGGCTGATGTGTTTTTCCAAGCGCTCTGGGAAGTGGATCGTCAGCTGGGACAGCGTTAAATTCCAGTTTTGAATCGGATGCGTCCAGCGCTCAGAGGCTTTGAGTATACCGGCGTACAACAGTTTAAGTAAGCCGTTCTCGTTGCGGATCTGGTGGATGATGCAGTGCTGGATCTCGGTCTTGGGGTAGATACTCTCTATGGCCTCAGGGAAACCCAGCAGGCCATCAACACAAGCAATGAGGATATCTTTGACCCCACGGTTGTGGAGGTCGGTCAGAACACTCAGCCAGTGATGTGCGCCTTCCTGGTCAGACAGGTAGAGTCCCAGCAACTCCTTCTTACCTTCTATATTGAGGCCAAGAATCGTGTAAATGGCCTTGCTGGTATAACGACCATTTTCCTTGATCCTGTAATGGATAGCATCGAGCCAGACAATGGGGTAGACAGTCTCCAGGTGGCGCTCACGTTACAAAGAGCAGGGCATCTTTACCACTCTCATAAGAACTAGACACTGGAAGGTGTTGAGAACATACTCTTCAAGGAAGGAAACTCCAGCCGAGTCTTATCAATAGAAGATAAAACTGTATTAGACAGTAAGATACAGATATCGCACAAACACCTAAGTCAGTAACTGCATTGTTTACCGGCTGATGCATTGACCGATTATGCCTTTTAACCTAAAGGGATGAAGTCGATTGGGGTTTTAGACAACTCATTGTGTAAATCTTGATCGATTTTACCAATCTGATTTCTGCCATTCTACAATCTATTCGAATGGATATGGTATGAAATATTCTACCTAAAATCTTCATCGTCGATTAAACCATCATTTTGCATTTGGTTTGCAAATAGCTCAATGTGCTCTTTAATCTCGTCGAGTGCCATTTGCATCACTGGTCATTCTGTGGATTCACTTTTGCGTTAACCGCGAAAATTACTCAACCCGAAAAGAAATATATTGCCTTGCATCAGAGACTATACGAGTGAGTGTCTATCTAAGTAAAATTTCATACTGCACTGCGATCTAGTGATTGATAGAAGTGCATAAAGGCTCCTGAAGGACACGTCGCAAATTTTATAAGTTTGTATTTCGACGAAATTTCACCGTTTTCAAACAAGCGTTTTCCTTCGCCAACAACTACTGGAAAGGTCCAAAGTCTAAGTTCATCTACCAAGTTATGCTTAAGAAGTAACTGCACTAATTGCCAACTACCGTGAACCTGTAACAGGGGCCCATCTATTTCTTTAATTTTGGCGACCTCTACAGCTGTATTAGAGCCCTTTAGTTTGAATGAATTATTCCATGTTAGGTCATCAGCACCTGATGTCACCACGTATTTTTTTGCCAGATTTAATTTGTCTGCTACTGGATTATCAGGTTCGGCACTGGCAAAATTTGAGACAAACAAATTATATGTATTACGTTCTAATAGTAGGTCATACGGTTCCTTCATTGCCTCCTTTGAAACCTGTTCCATAACGTCATCCCAACAATCTTTTGCCCAACCTCCATGACGGAAGCCGCCGGAAAAATCTTCCTCGGGTATACTGGGTGCTTGCATTACACCGTCAAGAGTTTGAAATATCAATATGGCTAAATTTCTCATTGACTGATTCTCTCGAGGGGTAAAGCCTTTATGGCATCTTATGCAGGCTTACTCGTAGAAATACAAATCTTCAAACGTTGTATAAAACGCCGCTTAATAACAATCTCAAACAAGCAGGAACGTAATAAGCACCCACTAGACATAGCTCGAACTGTCTTGTATGCCTCTAGCCAGAGTGACTACAATCACATCTTTGGCACTTTTTCAATCTTTGTAAATCTGGGCCCATATAATCCCAAGGTTCGCCGCTACTTTCATATACGATCATCGTAGGGTTGAATTACTCCAAATCATGAAGACTTCCGGCATGGACAAATTCTAACCACGGCATACCACTGTTTTCTGCATAATTATGCGAACCGGAGCGAGGACAAAAACCCCTCCTTGCTGTATTTCTACTATCCGCCTGCTTCTCATGAAACGCAAGATCACCGTTTATGATTAAATTCCGCGAGGAACAGCAATATCTGAAATGTGTCCTGCGACACTAACTTTCTGGCAATCTGTACATTGGCCATGCCCCGCCATTACAGGCTCTTCGGAGCAATTATAACTAATAAAACGGTACAAACACTCTCCGGATATTTTGGGCATGAATTTCCACCATTGCTTATGAAATTAAAGTCACTAGTCTACCATTTCATTTTTTATGTATAAGTGTGCGTGTATGAGCCCTGACGATCAACTTATCCGTTCCGATTGCCCTATCTTGAATGGACTGGATGTATTTGGCGATAAATGGACGCTAGTTATTCTAAGAGACTTGCTATGTGGTAAAGAAACCTATAGCGAATGGAATACTTGCCATACATTAATAATAAATGGATTAGCAAAATAAACTGAATACCAATACCCGATGACACCCGCCACCCAAATTAGGTGATCATTTAATCAGAAGGCGAAATCACAAATTTCAAATATGATGCAGACGATATTTTAGTATTTAGACTGGAGAGTAGTCAGTCATGGCCCACTTTAAGTTAATTACCCCCTAAAACCTGTCGGTCGCTTAGATACGTTGATGCAGCGAAAACTTTCGTAGTATCTGTTTGATAGATGGTACATAACTGTAAGATTTTTTAGACCTTAGGCAAAGTATGGGCTACTTCATTCATTACTTTAAAGGTTGAATCATGCAGAAAACTATTACGATTATTGGCGCCACAGGTCATTTAGGTCGTCAGGTAGCACGAAAACTGGATCAAAAAGGTGTAAAGGTAACTGCGATCGTGAGGGACGTAATTAGCGCTCGCACTATCCTCCCGGAGGGTATCCAGCTTCTCGAAGCAGATGTCTCGGACAAAGAGAGCTTGGTCTCGGCACTGGTTGGTACCAAAACGCTTTATATTACCCTGAATACTACGTCACTTGACCCTAGCTTACCCTTTCACACTGAACGTGAAGGAGTGATTAATATCGTTGAGGCTGCAAAGATCAATGGTGTGCAACACATCATGCAGATTGCTGGTATTGATTATCTCCACCCAGAGTTTGCGGACAAGGGGCTTGAGTACAAGACCAATGTAATCCGTAAGCCAGGGATAGAGGCCATTAAAAGTTCGGGCATTGATTTCACCTTCTTCTTCTGCTCGTTCTTCCTGGACTCTTTCCCCACATTTATAGAGAACGGTCAATTTTCTATCATCGGCGATCATGTCCACCCTATCTACTACACCAATACAACAGACCTGGCAGAGATGATCGGTAATGCTATCGGTAATGAGATGGCCTACAACCAGAGTTTTTCAGTTCAGGGTACAGAAGGTATGTCTTTACCAGAGGCGGCCAGAACGTTCGTAGAGGCATATTCTCCGGGAACAGAAATTGCCGTTCACCCTATCGCAGCCATTGCAGAAATGGGACTGCCCGAAGAACAGGCAGTATTTATGGAACATATGCTGACTTACGTAGAACAGCTAAAGGAGCAACCAGTGAGTCAAAAAACTTGGCAGGTGTTAGGTAAGCCAGATACAACTATCACAGATTTTGCCCGAGGTCTGTCAAACGCTTCATAGCGACTGATCCTTGTTCAGTATTGCGTCCTCTGTGCTCAGCCGCTTCATCAAGTCAGTGGCTGCAGGACCCAGTGGACGCTTACTGGACCAGATAATATCTACACCGTGTGACAACTCTTTCTCCTGCTCAAATACTAGCGGGAGCTGTATCAGTTTTTTCGCCGCTATCCCTTTCGCAACCACGTGTAGTGGCAATACTGCCCAGCCCAAATTGGCGTTGACAAGGTCAAGTGCATCATCGACACGTGACACACTCCACACGTCGGGAGACACCAGCCAGCGAGTTTGGCTGGATATCTCAAACTCCTGCAATAAGATTTGACGGTATTGTTTCAGGTCTTCCCAGGTTACTTCAATAAGTTGTGCTATCGGGTGCTCAGCACAGGCGACGCCAGTGAGCTTCAGATGGCCCAGGGCTCTGAAATCACATCCAGTGGGCACATCTTCTTGCTGCGTGATAATCCCGAGTTGGGCCACATCCCGTTCGACCCAGGTCTGTACATCCTGAACACTTCCCGCTCTGAGCGTAATTTGAACATTTGGATATTTGGTCTGAAACTCTTGAAAGAGTCCACCCAGGTTTTTAATTCGCACATGCTGGGCAATAGCTAACGTCAACCGGGCCTCGACATCCAGAGACAACCCCTGTGCGATCGCCATCAAACGCTCGCGTTGCTCGATAAGATTCCGTGCGCGTTCCAGCAGTGACTCACCTGCGTCCGTCAATCGCGGGTATCGCTGACTTCGATCAAATAGATTGACTCCCAAGTCAACTTCCAGATTCGATACCAGTGAGCTGATTACCGACTGCGCCTTTCCACATTTACGTGCAGCCGCTGAGAACGAGCCAGCCTGCTCGGTTGCTACAAATGCTTCCAGTTGCTCAATAGAAACTGCCACGCGCCCAACCTATCTGTTCAAGGTATAGTATCTAACTTATCCCACCTAAAATAACTATATATCATTCAGGCATATTTTCTCAACCAGAGTGAGTATGGCTGATGACTAAATCATTGAAGAATCGTTTATTCCATGCGATTTCCTACGAGTTTTTTCTGCTGCTGACAGGTGGCTTACTGGTGGTGCCAGTGTTTGATCTGAAGGTACACCAATCGCTAGTACTTGCGGCTGGACTATCACTGTTTGCGCTGGTCTGGAATATGGTTTTCAATCACGCTTTTGACTGGTACTTATTGAATATACGTAAAAACCCGGAGAAGACATTTATCGTTAGAGCCATGCATGCGTTATTGTTTGAAGGGGGTATGTTGGTACTGACGTTGCCAGTAATCGCCTGGGGCTTTAATCTGACTATCCTAGAAGCATTTATGCTTGAGATAGTCATGGTGATATATACCTATGTATTCAACTATTGGTTCGATAAGCTGCATAGTTCGTTTCAAGTTACTGAACACAAACGTTAAAGGTCTTCTCCACTTTCTATTTTAGATGAAATGCAGGACCAGTTAAGATACACATCGCCGGAATCACCCGATGGGGGCAGAGATACATGCTTTTACTATGTGCTTAGCTCAATACCGATACATCTTAAATTTGTTAGCAGTTCTTTATATTGATCGGACTTGGAAGATAAGTATCGTAACTTACGATGCCTTTTAACTTCCCAATTACCAATGACAGAGTCAATTTTTGTACCGGATGCCGATGGTTCATCATCGAAACCAAACTCAAATCCGCAGCTACATATCTGAAAAGAGCCACTACCATCCTCTAAGTAAGCAGGAGCCCCCAACTCAAGGCTACCACATACAGGATAATGCCAACATCCATTAACTCTTTAACTCTTTAACTCTTTAACTCTTTAACTCTTTAACAAACTTTCTGATATACAACCGTGGACACCCATCAAGAAAAAGTATAATCCGCCAAACCTGTTGGGAAAAGGCTGAACTCTAGAAAGTACAGATTATACAGCCATAATAGTTAGAAGTTTCACGTGCAGGTTGTGGATATCTTGAATGAATTAGGCGGTTTATACTTTTCATTTAGTGAGTGTCCGCAATTCCCGCCTATTCAGTGATACTCCTTCCTATTTCAGACTTGAGTTAATAATTTCTTTTAACTGCTCACTATATGGGTGGACCCATTCATCTCTCGAAAACGCCCTCCACTCCTCATAACCATCAATAAAATCATTGGTTACCACTCTACTTTCATCCATCCTTGTCAGGCTATTTTCAAGACTAGACTCGGTTACAGCAACGGCAAGCCCCCCTGCATACGGGGCACTTAAAATTTTATGCTCTATAAAAACATAATAAATATTTTCATTGACTTCCACCTCTCCCAAACTCTTTAAAAAATATCCATATAAAATTTGTACCCGAGAATACTCTTCACCTGGGTTTGTCCTATATTCCCAAACCGTTTTTAGTTGAAATTTTGGTTTTTTTAACTTCACTATACTCTCCTCTGTAGTAGCCTAATACTTCCCCAAAAGCAATTCTGGATACCCACTAAGTAGAATAACTAGAAGAGCAGTAGTGGCCATAGAATAGAATTGGCACTGTAACCATGAAAATAGTTCAAATCCAACTAGTAACGTTAGTTCTCCAACTTAGGGAGGCTATCGCCCACACTTCCCTATTCTGCATCAATACGGCTGTTCTCCACCCTCAAAACATCATTTACCAAACCCCATCACTAAGGAATATCTAGCCACAGCTTGAGTGTGAGTATGAAACAAACAAGTGGACCACAAAGCACCAACCAACGAAAATCCATCATCAGTTGGCTCGAATCACCTGTCGTACTAGAAGTCAGAATCAATCACATAAAGTTAGGCATCTGCGCCCCAAATCCCTCCCCGTCCAAAGGGAAGAGACCTATGCCATGTCAAAATCGACCAAGAATTAGTCAATTGAACGTTAAGGGCAAGTTCCCCAAGAAAGGAGGCCCTACCCCCCCTCTGGTGAAATTAAACTTTGCTTGGTAACAAGATACGATTATCTGTACAAAAACTGCACAGTCTTGTCAGTCATGCATTAATGCTTACTCAGGCATTACTTTTGTATAAACCTGGAGCATCGATTGAACTAGGTTTGATGTTAATTCCTTTGATTAATAACCATAGCCCAAATGTGATTTCAAAAAACGCGCCTGGAAGCATGAAGTGTTTCAGTATTTGGGGCGGCTCGAGTAACAAAATATTTGAAAACCCATAAACCACCATCGACATATAAGTGAAAGCCCCCCAAAGAACCAACCACTTAGGCACGTAATTTGAAACGTAAAATAAGTACATGAAAATAGTCGCGCCTATGCCCATTATGATTAAAAGAACATCCCACATCGAACCACTCATATTCACAAATATACTCGCTAACGCATGTAGCTGCTCTTCTTGAAATGTATTCGAATATTCCTGGTTTCTTAAAACTACTATAACCGTCAATGTAATAATTGTTGCTACAAAGCCAAGAAGCCCTTCTCCAAACCTGAAAAGCAATGCCAAAAAAGCAATATTTTTATTGATTGTTTTTGTAACCAAGTACTGCGCCCAAGATGCCCAAATAACAGCGATAAACATAATTATATCTATAATCTGAGCGAACCTGAATCTCACCTCTGTCTCAGCAAAAGCCCCAAAATCATATATTCCTTTCTTGACAAGTAATGAATTGAGCATCCCTAAAACGATATAAATTAAGTATGCGGCACCTAAGGAACCTCTGAATAATTCCAAGCCAATATTGGTAATATTCACCTACCCATCAAGACTACGATGAATTATGCACCAAGTCACCTTTGCCGAAGCAGAATATAAGCTAAAGCGCCGTATAACTCGCCGAGAGAAGTTTCTTTCTCAAATGGAAGCCCTCATCCCATGGCAGCGACTAGAAGCTCAGATCACTCCTTGCTATCCACAAGGCAAACGTGGCCGACAGCCATATCCATTGAGTGTCATGCTCCGTATTCATTGCATGCAGCTATTTTATAATCTCAGTGATCCCGCTATGGAGGATGCACTGTATGAAATTGAATCCATGCGTAGTTTTGCTGGATTGACTTTGAGCGGCCCAATTCCCGATGAAACAACGATTCTTAACTTTCGCCACTTACTGGAGCTCAATCAGCTAGGTGCAGCTCTTTTTGATGAAATCAACAAGCATCTTGCTGAGAATGGCATGGTACTGCGTGAAGGCACGATTGTAGATGCCACTATTATCTCTGCGCCAACTTCAACCAAGAATAAAAAGAAAAAACGTGATCCAGAAATGCATCAAACAAAGAAAGGCAATCAGTGGCATTTTGGAATGAAAATGCATATCGGGGTTGATGATGTGCTCGGAGTAATACATAGCATAGATACAACAGCAGCGAATTCGCATGATGTCACAACTACAGAGCGAGTTCTCCACGGGGAGGAGAAAAGAATCTGGGGAGACTCTGGGTACATTGGTGCGGAGAAACGTGAAGAGTTGAAAGAGCGGGAGGCGGATTGGTATATAGCAATGAAGCCGAGCAAGCTAAAAACTCTTCCAGGGCGTGATGCACTTCGTAAAGCGGAAAAGATCAAGGCGCAGATAAGAGCGAAGGTCGAGCACCCCTTCCGCTACATCAAACGGGTATTTGGTTATGACAAGGTCCGCTATCGGGGACTGGTAAAAAATACTGAGAGGCTGTGCTTACTGGCAGGCTTTACCAACTTAATAATAGGGAGAAAATACTTGGCTGCCTAGGGGTGGTTCGCCTGAAATCCACCTATTGAGGGTTTCAGATGAAAAATTAGTGGACTATTACGCGCAAATTACGCGTTTGTGCGTAATAAAGTGAATTTTTCAAGCAGCTCAGCTTAATTCTGGAAAAATGCTTCGTTGATCAGAGGGTCCCTAAGTGCTTCGCATATAAGCTAAGTGATGATTGTGTATTATCCATCAGTAATTATCCTTTGGCTCTCGCATACGACGAAAGTCCTAATCTTTATTTCAGGTGCGAAGCAGGCGCCACCTGAATATAGTTGTTAGAGTTCTTGCTCCAGTGTGCCAATACTGCTTAAAAATGACGTTAGCTGAGTTGCGGAATCCTTTAATGACTCGGCTACGGCAGCGATCTCTGCCTTCTTTATGGTTTCATTGAAATTAGTATCACCGAGTTCTTTGCGGGCAGAGAACTCGTTACTTGACACAACCGTAAATGGCACTATACCTGACCGAACATCAAGTAAGACTACTTCCACTGAACAGTATGCCTTTGTTTCATTCGGATCAATAAACTTATACTTCTCAAAAGTACGGCAACTTGAACGGTAGGCTAATAGTAAATCAGCTTGGTAGCGTGCAGCAGCTTCTCGAAGATAAGGCACAGTACGTTGCTCTGGAACGAGCATACTTGGTAAGAATGAAGCATCGTAAACCCTTTCAGACTCTCTCAACTGCCCTACAAAGTCCCTAGCAATAGTTTCATTTAGTTGCGTAAAATCATTAGAGTAATGGCGCCAGTAGCTATCATTGGACAACTTGAGTATTGCAATTCTATTTTGTGCAGGAAGCTTTAACTCATAGTTGAGGATGCGGTCTATGTCTATATCCCCTAACGATTCACCAGTGGAGCCAAATAGAGGCTCATTATTCGCTTCATTACCCCCAGCCTTATAGTAATCGCTTGGTCGATGAGATGTAGCTACAGTAGCGCAACCTGTAACAAGTATCGCAATTATAACTATCAAGTACTTTGTCATTTGTAATCCTTAGGTGGCAATTATTAACTCTTAATAGTTAATTCAAGTACAGCATCTATATATCACGCTTCTCTAGAATTCCAAAGCTAGTCCAGTGAGATAAAATCAAGAGGAGCAAAGAATAGCCTTTAACTGGTACAAATGTTCAATACAAAATACAGATTGAGACATCCATAATCCTGAGACCGCCCTACTTTATATCTTATGATGACGCTCCACGAGTTATGGAAAGACTCGTCCTATCCAAGAAACAACGGTAGCTGCGCTTATATTCTGATGATAAAACCACCTAAAAGACGTCTTTTAGCACTTCAAATATGAATTCCTTTCCTATTCCGTAACCAAGAATCACCTACTAAACCACCCCATTAAGATTATCTCATATACCAGATTTGGAGGCTGCTATTCAGTAAACCCGATATCAGAAAAAAATAATAGAACTACAATCTATCGTTTTATAATTTTATTAAACACTTACAGAAAAGCTGCTCTTTTTCTCATCTCGTGACTGCCGTTAGATTTGGTTAAGTCAATTACGGCGAGCATATCTTCTCCATCATCATCCATTCCGACCTCAACAAAGCCGAAACTAGAATAAAAAACTTTTGCAACGGGATTATTAGGGTTATAACAAATTTCAATCTCTTGAAGTCCCGGGACGTCCCGAATTTCTCCTAAAGCAAGATCCAGAGCTATGCGACCAATACCTTTTTGTTGGTAATTTTGATCAATCATAAACCGCCAGATTGAGATTTTTTCTAAGCTTTCTTGTACCCACATTAGAAATCCAACGGCTTCATTGTCCAAGTAAATAGCACGAGTTTCATAGCCTTCGTTAAACATCGATTCAACTAGTGACCACATATTGCAGGCAATGTAATCTTCTTGATCCGATGCAACATCAAGATCACATACTGCTTCATAATTCTGTTTGGTAATCTGACGAAGTGATACTTCCATGGTCTAACCTTAAAGATCTAATAATCAATCGACAAGTAACACCTATATATCACACTTCTCTATATTTCCTAAGCTTATCAGCCTGATCGGAAAAAAAGAGACAAATGATAAAGAAGCTACCGCTAGGTGGCACTAATAATCAAAGTAAGATGTAAAGCAGCGTCTATTGAATTTTGATATTCATATCGTAGCGTAATCAACGAAACAGCTTTTACCCATATTTTTGAGGTATTTTAGTCCCCCCTCTAATCCACACCGGTAAACCCAGCTACTCCGTTTCCAAAAGCCGCCTTCCAAGCTTGTCTTTCAAAGATTCTGTACCCATAGATTGCATATCAGTAAAAAAATATGCTGACCTAAGAGATCCGAACTTACGAAATCTAAGAATTGGAATCAATCTGTCAATCAAAGTACTATTGGTGGATGGATGCCAATTAAAGATAGGCATCCACGCTTCACCACCGTCATCAAACGGATAGAACCTTACTGCACATATAAATGAAGTATTAAGGGAACAGCCTCACCAAAGGAGGCCTAGTGCAGCTTTTTCTTAAGAGGTTTAACTTTATGCGATAACAAGTAACAACGAGCTTCGATTATTTCGCTCTCGCACAGATCAGATCCGCCAAAGCCTCATCTGAATTTGCTTGCTGGAGAGTCACTCCCGCATGTATAAAGCTTCAATAGTACTTTCCCCCAAAGAGTTAGCCTTAACTATATAGCCAGTTAGTGCCCCTGATGCATCGCTTGGTAAATCTAGTTTCTTTGATAGCGCAAAAACGGTAAACTGATACCGATGCGCACCATGCCCTTTCGGTGGGCAAGCACCACCATAACCTCTTACTCCATAATCATTTACTATTTGTACACTACCTTGTGGAGTGCGATTTTTTTCTGAGTTTCCTGCGCCAGCTTCCAGTGAACTTATATTTTTGGGAATATTTACAATTTGCCAATGCCACCAACCACTGCCTGTTGGTGCATCAGGATCATATGCAAAAACAGCAAAAGCTTCTGTCCCCTTTGGGGCATTTGCCCAAGATAATTGGGGTGAAATATTATTACCAGTGCAACCGAACCCCTGGAACTCATGCTCTTTACTCATATACTTTCCAGTATCTATATCATTACTCGAGAGCAAAAATGATTCTGCAGAGGCTACGCCGGATATAAGCACTGTAAAGACGGCACATTTAATTTTACTAATTAGGCTAAACATATTTACTCCAAACATATTAAAAATGATTACTTATCATAGGAGCATTATGTTCAGAGTAATATATCAAAAACAGGCAAACTTTCGCCTCAAACGTTCACTCGTGTTTTTCTCAGCTCTATAGGAGTTATACCAAAAGATCTTTTAAACTTATCTGAAAATCTAGACTGGGATTTATAGCCACATCTTTCTGATATACGGCCTACTGGCTCAAAAGTCGTTTGAAGTAAGTGCAACCCCAATCCAAGCCTGATGTCATCTATAATGACTTTAATGCTCGTACCTTCGCTATTTAACTTTCTTCTTAATGTTGACTCACTCATTGACAATTTTGAAGCCAACATATCCACTCTTAAGTCCGCAGCTGGGTTTTCACTGATAATTTTATATAATTTTTGGCTTACACTTGCCAATTCAAAAACAGAAGCTACTTCCTGGTATCCCAAATAGAGTAATGTTTGTAATATTTCCTGTCTTCGAATATGCCATAGATCAAAAGGAACGGAAGAACTCCATTCCATAAACTGATGAAGGGCTAACTCTAAAGTAGAATCTATATTTCCCGTAAAATATTTTTCTTCTTTGTTTCTTACAGGCGTTAATCTATCGAAATCATTGTATTCAAACTCAATAAGCAATGCGAAGTATTCTGAATCACCTGGGATATTTCGCATATCAATTTTAGGGCTATTAGATAAAAATATAAACTCCCCTGTTGAGCAACTCTTTTGCCTGTCACCACCCAGCTCTTTGCATCCATCAAGCACACATATCAAGGTCGGATTAACAATAGGAACACTGAAAATATTTTGTTCTCTATATGAGGAATATACTGAAAAAGGTAAGTTCTTACTCTCCTTTAGTATCTGCTTTGCTAATTGCTTAAGTTCATGCATAAGTTGATTGAGCGCCTAATAGTAAATTCAAAAGCAGAGTTTATATAGCACGATTATCAACAATTACAAAATATGCCTGCCCAATCGCACACAATAAAATCGCCCGGATCACGACCATCAAAAACGCCTTAGTAGCGATTTCGAAATGGGACCTCCCTATTCTCCGCTTACTATCTTCCAGGTACACCTATTGCATACGTACCAAGCTTGCCTGTCAAAGCAAGATCAATTGTATGCTGGAGCAGCATCCGGTATCGAATACTTTGGTACAAAGCAGCGAACTAGTAAAAGCTGAAGAGTCGGCACAAATGTATCTGTCATAGAGCAGAAAGTGAATAGAAATCAAGTAATAGTATACAACCACGCCGCACAATTCCCTGCTGGTCCAAAGTGAAGATATCTTCGAATGTACCAAATGAGACCAAATAATAGCTAACACGAGGCATCTGTGAACAGATGTCATATATAAGGATGTAGTCGAGACCAGGCTAGAGACTAAGTATTGCTAGACACAACTGTCCAGGTACAGGATCCCCTTTCTATCAGTAGAAAAGATTAAATAGCTCACTCCAGCCTCAAAATCATATTTACAAGAGCAAATATTACCAGACGTAACTAGCTTCTTACCTGCGATTTTTCCCTTTATTGACTCTTCAAAATCGAACAAAGTGACTACTTCTAAAACATGTCCGCCCTTACCACTACCCTCAACGATTACTTCTTTTCCAATACTCTCAGCGCTACCTATAAAAATTATTCTGTGATCCTACCCACCAAAGACGGACACTCTCTTAAGCGATAAACTACGCAGCAGAGGTGCCCTATGACACGATCAAGTAAATCAACCAAAACCACTCGTAAAAAATACTCAGAGGAATATAGAAAAGATGCCCTAGCACTGGCGGTCAAGGTAGGGGTAAGCGTTGCCGCTAAACAGCTTGGGTTACATCCTTCCCAGATTTACGGATGGCGAAGCAAGGCTAAGTTACATCAGAGCCGAGGGGATGCCGAGAGAGAGCTGGCCACAGAGAATGCTCGCCTTAAGCGGCAGCTGGCTGAGCAGGCAGAGGAGCTGGCGATCTTAAAAAAGGCCGCAGCGTACTTTGCAAAGAGCCTGAAATGAGGTACGCCTTCATGCTAAAGCACAGGCATAAGTTCAGCATCAAAGCGATGGCTAAGGTATTGAGCGTATCTCGCAGTGGGTTTTACGATTGGGTGTCAAGATCGGCCGATCAATCCAAGCGCCAGCAGTACCAAATGGAGCTTGATGGTTTGGTACAGCAGCGCTTTATAGCCAGTAAAGAACGTAGTGGCGCCCCTCGCCTGACGAGGGAATTGGCCAGTGAGGGGAGTAAATATAATCAAAAAACAGTTGCTGCCAGCATGCGTCGACAGGGCCTACGGGCTAAAGCCGCCAAGAGATATAAAGCCACAACCTACTCAAAACATGGTCTGCCAGTGGCCCCAAATCTGCTCGAGCAGAACTTCAATACTGAAGCGCCGAATCAGAAATGGGTCGGGGATATTACCTACCTACGAACAGAAGAGGGTTGGTTATATCTGGCTGTAGTGATAGACCTATATAGTCGGCTGGTTATTGGTTGGGCGATGTCAGAAACGATGACAGCTACATTGGTCTGTGACGCCCTTCAAATGGCTTTATGGCGACGTAAGAAACCTACAAATGTTATCGTGCATACTGACAGGGGAAGCCAATATTGCTCTAAAGATTATCAATCTTTAATTACAGCTTATGATCTGCGGTGCAGCATGAGCGCCAAAGGTAACTGCTATGATAACGCCTGCGCAGAAACGTTCTTCCACTCACTTAAGGTAGAAGTAATCCATGGTAACCGCTTTCCTACAAGGTGCCTCATGCGGGAAACCGTATTTGAGTATATAGAAATAGACTACAATCGAAATCGCTTACACAGCGCCAATGGCTATCTCAGCCCTGAGGCGTTTGAGGAACAACTAGTCGCTTAGTGGTGTGTCCGTTGTTGGTGGGTAGGATCACTGCTTCTATCAACAACAAACTCTATTTCAGAAGTACCTCTTTCACGTGAAACTGTCTTGTCATGGAATGATGTCCAACAACTCGTAGAATAGGCATCAAGTGAAATTGCCAAAGCGAATAAAGCTAGTATATATTTTATGTATTATTACTTTAACCTTAAGTAAGCTGTATGACTGACGTTAGCAACAATAAACTAAAAGGATTACTCATAAAATTTACCACGTTTGAGAAATATATTTAAAGCATGCTTTGACTCAAATAGCAGATCACACCACTCTTGAGAGGACGGTTTCGAATCTGGCTGAACTCTCTCCCAGAATTTATTTACAGCTAATAAAGATTCAATTTCTTCTCTCACAAATACCTCTTTATCAAATTGAATTATTGAATTAGCATCAAACCAATCACTCCAGAACTCAAGGTTAGCGATTGCAACATCAAATCTAAATTCATCTGAGAAAAGTTCTAGAACCTCTATGATCCTATTCCTGACTCTTTTCTCTATACAATTCTTCTCTTCAGGTTTCATATTTGAGATATCTTATTCTCGCCTTATGCATAACGTCGCGCTAGACGACAGAAGCTAAGCCGACTTGAACTCCTTTTTATATTTTTGTACTCATTAAGTATTCTGGGTGACCAGTATGCTCATCTCTTTGTTCTTTTACTACTTTAAATTCTTGAGACAAGTAAAACTGATAGCTAGAAACGTTCTCTTTGTAAACAGAAAGTATCAGCCTATCTCTTTTTGACTTTGCATGGTTAAGGAGCTGTTTGCCTACTCCTCTTCCCTGTAGAGAGGGAGAAACAAATATAGCTGCAAGCGTATCGCCACTAAGTGAGTAAAAGCCTACTACTTTACTTTCCATCTCATAAACATATGTCTCCGATGTAGGAATGTAAACATCTCTCATATCACTTAACTGTGCCTCCCAGAAATCTGAAGGTATGAAATCATGAGCTTGAATAGAAGCTTGCAACCAAATATCCAATATAGTAGGCAGATCGTTACGGTTATATAACCTAATCATTTTGATAAATTCTCAGTAAATTCGATAATATTGCTTTTATTTCAACAACAATCTCAGTAAGGATAGTCGCATGAGTGAGTTTTATATTTAACAACGCTCTTTAAATAACCCTGCCATCTAGTGATTTGTAAAAATGCATAAAAGCCCCTGAGGGGCACTTCGCAAAATTGATGAGTTTGTATTTTGATGAAATTTCACCGCTTTCGAACAGTCGCTTTCCTTCTCCAACAACTACTGGAAACGTCCAAAGCCTAAGCTCATCTACCAAGTCATGCTTTAGAAGTGACTGCACCAACTGCCAACTTCCATGAACTTGTAGTAAAGGCCCATTCATTTTCTTAATTTTTGTTATCTCGACGACCGCATCTGCCCCCTTTAGCTTGAATGAATTATTCCATGTGAGATCATCATTACCTGATGTTACGACATACTTTTTTGCTTGATTAAGTTTGTCTGCAGTTGGATTTCCAGGTTTGGCATTTGAAAAACTTGTGGCAAATAAATTGTACGTATTACGCCCTAATAGCAGATCATAAGGTTCCGCCATGGCCTCCCTTCCGACTTGCTCCATAACTTCATCCCAATAATCCTTGGCCCAGCCTCCATGACTAAAGCCACCTGAAAAATCTTCCTCAGGCACACTCGGTGCTTGCATTACTCCGTCAAGTGTTTGAAATACTAATATGGCTAAATTTCTCATTGGTTGATTCTCGCGAAAGAGCCGAATAATTTGTGCCAAATAACGCTAAGATCAGCTATATAGGCGCAAATACACCGGAAGTGAATATAGCGCTGAATTATAAAGACCACTAACAACTAGAAAAAGAAACACGGCAGGCATTTACTATACATGAGTTCAATAGCGATATGAATCTCAAGCACAAATAGTAACGCAGCGATAGCTTATCTTATACAGCTAATATCTTAAGCCAGAGTACATTTATGCAGCACCTTGGTTTTGCTTGTTAGGCCAGTTCTTTGAAAGGAAGCGAAATACAAATACCGCACCTATAAAATTGATTATACTAGCAATCAAAATACCAATCTCATCATCTACGCTCTCAGAACAGTTCTCGAAGCAACCTCCATATGAAAATGCGAGCAAAGCAGAACAAGCGGCAATTGTGATACTTAAATATACACCAACCGAAAAACGGGCGAATTTAGAGAATTTTGACAATCCCTTCAGTCCTATCGGAGCAAAAAGCGTAGCTAACAGCAACGCTCCTAAAGACGGGAAATATATATACGAAATCATGTGGTCTAGAAATTCCTTATTCATGCAGTCCTCTTACAACTATTAACTAAAAAGCAGTATCTATATACCATGCCTACCTATAATTCTAAAGCTTCTCGTCCCTACAGTAAAAAGAGCGATAGATAAAGGAATCGTATTAAGTTGGCACCTATGTTTACCAACAAAAAAACTATTCCTCTCCAATTTTTACACATGCCCACTCTTTACTTTGAGAGTAAACAAGTAAGATACATATCTTTCTTAAGGAGCTAAAGCAGACCTCCCCTATGGATGTTGAAATTAAGTAAGAACAAGTTATGTGTACCACTCAGCCGTACTAACTTGGAAAGAGGCTGGAATTAAAAACCACAAAATGGAGAAATCCATATCAACCGACTGTTAACCAAGCTTCAGAAACACAAACCCTTATGATTTCCTACCTGAGGTTCGCACGATCTCATCGCTTCCATCAATCCAGTTCAGCATACCATTAATCGATAGGAACCATGAAAACTCCACTTCTATTTCTTCACTATAAATGACAGCACCCTCCCTAACAGCCCCCTAACCCAATGTATGGCATATAAAATAGAAAGTAAATATTATAAATGCAAGAGAAGCATCAACTACTTTTAGTTCTAACCGGCTCTCTTCCCAGGTAACTTTTTAACCAAAAAATTTAAAAGGAATTGAGTTTTATATTGTATTTTAAATACGACAACTGATGAGAAAATTGCTACCAAAATGGCACCTAGTATATCTAAAGGATAGTGAACACCAACAAAAACTCTGGATAAGCCACTAACAACACTCAACAGGCACAAAACAGCACCGATTACCCTAGTTGATTTGTTAAATAGAAGCACTATAGCTATCGAAAAAATAAACGTAGTATGGTCTGAAGGAAATGAAGAGTCCGGCGCATGTTCTACTAATTGCGTACCGAGATTATTCACAAATGGACGAGAATGATAATAAAAAACAGAAATAATATAGCTCATTAACATACCGAGCAACACAGGCAACCCGCAATTCAGGCTGGACCTTTTTCTTTCTATACTTGGATCAAACCATAGATAGAGCATCACGAGCATAAAAATATAAGGCATGACCTCTGCTGCAGCTATTAAAACAGTATCTAAAATTGCACTTTTTCCTGCAAATTGATTAATAAGAACAAAAGTTGTTTCGTTGAATTTTTCCATTTAACAACCTCTAAACTCCTTCAAAATCTTAATATTAAGCCTTTATCCAGGCGAAACAATGTGTACCCAGCATGGTACAAGCGGTAGTTTTTGGGCTGGAATTCATTAGTGTATGTAGCCAGCTGCTTTTATACTTGGAAGACATAGTACTGTAATAGACTTTAGTCTTTGTAGTGCTCTAGTTGCTCAATAGCTTCAATCCATCCCTTATCATAGTTCAGGAGTCGAGATACACCATAATTCCCCCAAACAGGAAGAATATAATTAACACTAATATTTTAAATTGGAAGCTCATTACTCATATCTATTTACCCTCAAGGTAGTAGTGTAGAGAATTTTCTACTTTTACTTATCAAGCGCTATTCTTTAACAATTTAGCACTGGAACATATGTACTTTCGCTGACTTTAAATTCGATTGGCGGGATTGTAACTTCTTCACCATTTACAAATAGAGGCGGCAGTTTTACCGTAAAATACTCCAGATTTTCAGGAGATATTACTACCTCAGGTCCCCAGAACCCATAAGACTCATCAGATGGTATTTGGTATGGCTGTTGAAAAAATGGCAGCTCAACTTGGGATTCACTACCATCAAGAAAAATGATAGTAGCTACAGCACTTGAGAATGAGATCTCGATATGTTGGGATTTGCGTTCGGCGATTAAGCTCTCTTTAGTCTTCTTTTCTTGCTCTGAGGGAAATAATGACCAAGTGCCATTTGGCTCAGGATGTCTATACAAGACAGGCCTTACATAGGCAATTAACTTTGTACCTTCTGGGTGGCGCTTTGTAGGTTGTTTGGCCAAGACTCTAAATATCAGCCAATCGTAATCAGGAAGACTGAACTCTAGAACTTTTTCAGCCCCATAACATGCCGGGTTTTCGGTGCTGTACCACCCTATTGGAGCACTCGGTTTCAAGTATGGTCCGGTACTACAACCAGCTAAAATAAAAGCAGCACAAGAAAGTAGATTTATTCGCTTAATACTCAAATACACTCCGATGTATAACAGTTAATCCATCAGAAGCTTATATATCATGCTTCTATCTAGTTTCATAGCTCATAAGTCGAACCACACAAAAAGTTCTGAGAATTAAAAGCTCATTGTAACTGATACGGTTGTTCAAATCAGACATTGGACAAGACCCGCTATAATTCTATCCTTTCCATTTTCTATATTTTTTAGAGATTCTAGTTAGGTAAACGAGCTAGTGAAATAGCTGCTATACATAATAAAGTATAGCCACCAATACTGCTTCCACTCTCCTCCCTCGGGTGATTAAGCACTTTATCCGCTGCCCCTTTCATACTATCTAATCTCGCGCCCACCTACTCCGCCCCAAAGAGCTAGTTTACCTACAAATTGGAACAAATCTCTCAGTCGCAGAACTGGAACTGAAAAGAAGCCATACGTTGTTTCTGGTGAATTTACTCGGAAAGCTATCTAATGAGCTGCGGCGAAAAAAGCTATGAAGTTATCGGAAGGGTTCGCTTCAAGTCTATTTGAAATGGATCTAACACCGATGGAGTTGTTTTTGAATAAAACACCTTGAGGTTTATGGTGTTGAATGTTAGCAAAATTCGCCGAGCGCTTGTGCTACTAAATGTCCATCTCAACCGGCGGTTCTGCTGACACAGGCCATACCAGTCCAGCTCTTGTTACTAGGAGCAATAATACAAAAGACATCTCCAATGCGAGAAATATACCAATAGGGTGATTAGGAACCCCGCGTATCATTAGGTAGAACAAATAGCTCGTAGTAAGCAAATTTACCGTGAGAGTAACGTTGAGGGCATAGCGACGTTCTTGCCAGAGTGGCTTACAGAGCAGGAGGTTCAACACCGCCGTGCCGGCGAGCATCACACCGGGTAACATCAACAACAAACGACGGAATAAACCGATACCATCGCTGGTTACCAACGGCCAGATGGCAACAAAGTGGCCCTGGGCTCCAAGGAAGAGAAACAGCCCCAGAACCACAGTGCCACAGGCGGCAAGGCGATAAAGTGCATTGCGTTGCAAAGCGGGCTTTGATCTAGAAGCCGACATCACGCTCCCCCACGGTGGCTAGGCCACATTCATAGGCGAATACGACTGCCTGCGCACGATCGCGCACCTCCAATTTTGACAGCAAACTGGAAACGTGGGTTTTCACGGTAGCAGGGCCAATAAATAGGGTCTCGGCAATCTCTGCATTACTCTTGCCTGCGGCGATGGCTTCCAGTACTTCACGTTCCCGGGTGGTTAGGCGCTCCAGCCGCTTTGCCAGGTTGCGCCCAGTTCCCAGTTTCTGTGCGAACTGGCTGATCAAGCGTTGGGTGATGCCCGGTGCAAGCATGGCACCGCCCTCTGCTACGGTGCGCACTGCCTGTACCAGCGCCTCTGGGGGAATATCCTTGAGCACAAAGCCACTGGCGCCAGCCCGCAGCGCACGAAACACGTATTCATCAGGATCGAACGTGGTCAAAATAATGACACGGCAAGTTGCATCACTAGCTTCCAGGATGCGCGCTGTGGATTCCAGCCCGTCCATCTCCGGCATACGGATATCCATTAAGATGATATCCGGCTGGTACACTCGCGCGGCTTCAATTGCCTCGACGCCGGTACCGGCCTCGGCGACCACCTCGATATCGGGCTGGTTATCCAGAATCAGGGCAAAACCGCGTCGCACCAAAGCCTGGTCGTCCACTACCATCACTCGCAACATTATGTTTTCACCATTCCTGTAGGTAGTTGTGCATATACCTCAAAACCGCCACCATCGACTACCCTCGCATACAGATAGCCACCGAGCAGTTCCGCACGCTCGCGCATTCCCGCGATGCCGTGCCCACCGCCTGGCTGACCATCAATAGCTATTTCCCTCATGGGCCGCTCGCCGAGAGTATTTCCATCATCGCGCACTCGAATTGTGAGAGTGCCGAGGTCTGCGCGCACACTCACTTGCACCCGAACTGCGGCACCGACGTGCTTGATGGCGTTTGTGAGGGATTCTTGAACAATACGATAGGCGGCGAGCGCGACACTGGTTGGCACTTTCTCCAGTGCGCCGTTGGCCTCGTAGTCAACCTGGGTTAACACCTGTCGGACCTTTTCAATCAGATCTGGCAAATCGCCGAGTTCTGGTTGCGGAGTGAGCGCAGTGTCGTTATTAGTCGGTCGCAGTACACCGAGTAAATGACGCATTTCTGCCATGGCCTGACGGCCAGCCGCCTCTACAGAAGCCATAGCCTCATTGGCAGCTTGCGGGTTATTGCGGCTGATAGCTCTGGCGGCACCGGCCTGCACAGTCATAAGACTCACTTGGTGCGCCACCACATCATGCATCTCACGGGCGATTCGAGTGCGCTCGGCTACAACTGCGCGCTCGGATTCGGCATTGCGCTCGCGCTCCAAATACTTGGCCCTCTCTTCCAACAAGCGCAGATATTCGCCGCGAAAGCGCAGCCGGCGGCCGATATACCACAGCGCCCATACCAGCATCACTGTTACTGTGCCTGCGGCAGTTGGCTGAACCGGAATACCTTGGTCAAGCGCCACAAAAACCAGCGTCGCGATAACGCCAAAAAAGCTAGCCCGGGTATTGGCCTCGTAACGACCGAGGCTATACAGCGAAATCGCCATAGCCACGATGCCATCTGCCGGCAAACCCAGCTCCAGCAATATTGTTGCGCCGAGAATAACGGCCTGTACCTGCCAAGGGTGGGTGCGACGCCACAACAGAGCGAAGGAGCCAACGAATGCACACTGGAAAGCAACAACATCCCACAGGCTCTGTATGGATAGTACTTCGGGGGAGCCGTTGCGCGACCACATCAAAAGCGTCAGCAAGAACATAAGCAACGCAATAAACAAGTCGGTCAGGTGCGGCCATCGCTCAAACGGCCCACGTAAGGGCCGCCACATAGGGAGCTTCGGCAGTTCCGTGCTGGTATTGGGCGGATTCGGCGCAGGCGTACTTAGGGACGAAGATTTCATTTCCGCATGCTAAACCAGGGGCAACCAGCTGTCATGGGACTTTCGGGGGAGACGGATACGGCAAACTCTCCACCTTTTGGGGGAGTTCGATTCCTGCCTGCGGCCGATGTGCGTAGGTCTGAAAAAGCAGAACATGCTCGGCAAGCACACTCAGACCCAATGCGGACCATAATCGCCTGGAGAACCCCATGAACGACGCTGTACTCAGCCAAACACTACCGCGACCATTCGACACCCGGCGGGCAGTTAACCTGTCGGTAAAAACCTGGTTCTGCATCGCGGCTATCGGCCATGCGATCTTCTTCGCCTATATCCTGGCCGTCTTCTACCCACCCATTGCCGAATCAGGAGTGCATGGCTTGAAAGGGCTGCACCTGCCGGCAGGCTTCCGCGAGGGAGATATTTTAGGCAACCTGGCTTCGGTGAGCCACGTGCTATTGGCCGCGATTGTCATTGGCGGTGGTCCACTTCAGCTAATCCCTTCTGTGCGGCGCCATGCCCCTAACTTCCACCGCTGGCTGGGACGCAGCTATCTGCTGACCGCTGTCATAGCCAGTATTGCGGGGCTCTACATGACCTGGACGCGGCACACCTTTGGCAACCTGGTGTCGCAGATCAGCATTACAATGGACGGCATACTGATTCTGTTATTTGCCTTTCTGGCAGTGCAGACTGCGATGGCCAGACGCATTGCTGAGCACCGCCGCTGGGCCTTGCGTCTTTTTATGGCAGCAAGTGCAGTGTGGTTTTTTCGTGTAGCCTTGATGGGCTGGGCAATGCTAACCGGCGGCTGGGGGATTGACTGGAAATCCTTTACCGGGCCTTTCCTATATGCACTGGGCTTCGGCCAATACCTGCTCCCACTGGCCATGCTGGAATGGTATTTTCACTGTCAAAAGCGTGGAGCCGCACAGGGTACCCAGATTGCGTTTGTCAGTACACTAGTGCCGCTGACCGTGTTTATGGCCATTGGTATTTTTGCTGCTACGATGGGAATGTGGCTGCCACGGATCTAAGGCTACCTGGGCTGGTTATCGTGAACTTCTTGTGCTGATTTGGCTTTAGAGGTTCACGACTTGGAAATCCCGCTCTGAGCGAAGAATTAGAAACTAGAGTACTAAATTAATTTTGGCACTATGCATTTGTGTGATCCGAGGAGTTACCTCGTACTGACAGCTCGGCACCCACCTTCCCCTATTCTACACCCTCAAGCTATTTTAGATGCCTGTTAGCCTGGCTCTCACTTCCATAAGTGCGAACCCTAAAAGATTAAGGCCTTTCCAATCGTTAGGATTTTCTGACGCAGAATGATCTTGGGCCAGACCAATGCCCCATATTCTATCTACTGGACTAGCCTCAACTAATACTCTGTTTTCTGTATTAAGCAAAAATTGCTTTAGCTCAGAATTTTGAGAAAACTTGGCAAGATTAGCATTTACCACAATCTCAAATCGTTTCTCATTCCATATTTCTTGCTGGAATCCAAGTACCCCGCGACCAATTGCCTTAGCCTCTCCAGGAGTGCCAGCAAGGAGAACTTTCTTGCACGCACTGTCGTCACCAAATAACTTCGCCTTATGGTACATCATGTAATGCTCTGCAGTGATAAATCTATTTCCATCTTCTACGAACTTTGACTCATACCACTGACTAAAACAGCTTTTTGATACTTGACTTCCTTTTTCCTGGTGCCCCCAGAAAAAGATATACTTCACCCTATTGCCTTGATTTACAAAATCAACAAGTTCATCTCTAGTTGTGATCTTCACATTTACTGCCATATGCTTAATGTAATACTGTTCTTAACTGTATTTTACTGAGCGCTCACAGAGTAAGCCAAAGTGTTGGAAATTTTTCATTAAATTATCTTAGACCCCAAGCGTTGAATCCTATAGGAATTTAAGGTTCTAAAAAAGTGTACCTCAAGGTCTAAGCTTATTTATGTTACCCCATTGAGCATTAATGACGACTCCACTAAGAGAGACCGTCATTAAGTTATTAAAAGCTAACGAGATTCTAATTGTTGTTGCTGAGCGCGCTCAACATAGTCTTGATATGCAGGAATTGAAACCGCAGCTAAGATTCCAATTACAGGTATTACTACAAAGAAGAGTATAAGCACTAAAACTAATGCAGAACCTCCATTTTTATGCCCATATTTATCTAACCACTTCTCGTCAGACGTGCATAAGAACACAATTCCTTCGATAAAGGAGATTAGTCCTGGAATTCCCGTCCAGCAGAATAGAAGATAGAACAATCCCCACCACTGCCCTAGGTAGAATCGATGAATACCAAAGCCACCTAAGAATATAGCCAGCAATCCTGCAGCCACTTTTCCTTTGCCGCCTACCTGCTGAGCCGCACCGCAACTTGGGCAAGAGGGTGCCGTTCTTGAAATCTGGGACCCGCAGTCTCTACAAAATACTAGGTTTCGTTCAAGCTCAGATGTGGGCTGTTCATAGATATTTCCGTCCACATTAATACTCCTTAATCTACTTCTAAAATATAACAGTTCTCTCACAAGCAGCGACTATATATCACGCTTCTCTATAATTCTAAAGGCTACCAAACTGTCCACCTCCGCACCTCCAGCTTATTCAGTCCACAAGAGCCAATTCCCAAGGCACTCTTCAAAGAATGAACACTCATATCCAGAGTTTCAGTGATAAACAACTAGGTTTCTCTTCCTAAAAGCGAATGGCAATCAAGTCAAGATAGGCATTCATGCCCTCAATTCTCACTCCTCCCGCAAAGGAAGGAGCTACACGGAATGAAAAGCGGGTAGTCGATTATCCAAAGCATCAAGCCGAATAGAGGGCCAAACTCTAAGGAAGCGCCACTACCCTTTTAGGTAGCAGCATATAAGTGTATTTACCGTACTCACCCCACCATCATTAGCATAACGTACAGTATGTCGCAGCCCCGTTGAAAGCCAAACAAGTGGCTAAAACGAGATTTATATACTGGTTAGATGGTCCTACCTGCATGATATAGGTCAATCGCCAACTTTCTTATCTCAGCTGACATTACAATCCCCTCTCGCCAATTAACTGGAATGTTGGAGTACCCATAAAAAGCACCCGCCATCTGCCCGCAAATAGCCGCAGTTGTATCCGCATCATTACCGAGATTTGCAGCCAAAAGGATACACTCGCGAAAACTATTTCCATGATAAAAGCACCAAGCAGCCGCAATCAAACTCTCTATCACATATCCACTGCCATTTATCTCCTTATAGCCAAGTGCGGAGAAATCCTTGTTGGTTAGTGATCGAAGTTCCTCGCAATAATCAGCTGGATCTAACCCATCAAAAACTTCATCTTTACTTCCCGCTCTAAAAGCTCGATAAATCAATAGTGAAAGCATCCGGCAAGAGCTTATGCAAAGATAAGACCCATGTGTTGTCCTTGAGCTTTCTCCAGCATATTTGATACAAAGCTCTTCGCTCTTACTGAAGAAAATAGGTATTGGTGCCAGCCTCATTAGCGATCCATTCCCAGATGACCGTATATCTATACTTCCAGAAAATGGGTCTCTAGTTTGAAGGTATTACTCTAAGGACTTGGATACTGTAATTCCGATATCAAAACATCGTCCGTTACTACTCATATACCCGTATTGATACCAATTACAGTAGCGATTCATTTGGTCTTCTGGATCAAAGTCGAGTTTGCTTAAGAGGCTATGAGCAAGGCAAAGAGCCATAGATGTGTCATCTGTCCATTCTCCACGTTGTAGCCTAAAAGGGCCGCCTCCAACCATATCTTTAATTGGCTCGAACGTACCTCGTACCTCAAACTCCAGCGTAGTACCTACAGCATCTCCGCAAGCTAACCCTACGAGAGATCCAATAATTCTGTCTTCCAACTTAAATATTACCTCAATCCTTGTTTGCCAACGCTGTGATAACTACAGCTATTCTGTCATCGTAACTGTGAGACGATAGCGAAGTCATGTACATCTAAGGACCCTCTGATCAACGAAGCATTTTTCCAGAATTAAGCTGAGCTGCTTGAAAAATTCACTTTATTACGCACAAACGCGTAATTTGCGCGTAATAGTCCACTAATTTTTCATCTGAAACCCTCAATAGGTGGATTTCAGGCGAACCACCCCTAGGCAGCCAAGTATTTTCTCCCTATTATTAAGTTGGTAAAGCCTGCCAGTAAGCACAGCCTCTCAGTATTTTTTACCAGTCCCCGATAGCGGACCTTGTCATAACCAAATACCCGTTTGATGTAGCGGAAGGGGTGCTCGACCTTCGCTCTTATCTGCGCCTTGATCTTTTCCGCTTTACGAAGTGCATCACGCCCTGGAAGAGTTTTTAGCTTGCTCGGCTTCATTGCTATATACCAATCCGCCTCCCGCTCTTTCAACTCTTCACGTTTCTCCGCACCAATGTACCCAGAGTCTCCCCAGATTCTTTTCTCCTCCCCGTGGAGAACTCGCTCTGTAGTTGTGACATCATGCGAATTCGCTGCTGTTGTATCTATGCTATGTATTACTCCGAGCACATCATCAACCCCGATATGCATTTTCATTCCAAAATGCCACTGATTGCCTTTCTTTGTTTGATGCATTTCTGGATCACGTTTTTTCTTTTTATTCTTGGTTGAAGTTGGCGCAGAGATAATAGTGGCATCTACAATCGTACCTTCACGCAGTACCATGCCATTCTCAGCAAGATGCTTGTTGATTTCATCAAAAAGAGCTGCACCTAGCTGATTGAGCTCCAGTAAGTGGCGAAAGTTAAGAATCGTTGTTTCATCGGGAATTGGGCCGCTCAAAGTCAATCCAGCAAAACTACGCATGGATTCAATTTCATACAGTGCATCCTCCATAGCGGGATCACTGAGATTATAAAATAGCTGCATGCAATGAATACGGAGCATGACACTCAATGGATATGGCTGTCGGCCACGTTTGCCTTGTGGATAGCAAGGAGTGATCTGAGCTTCTAGTCGCTGCCATGGGATGAGGGCTTCCATTTGAGAAAGAAACTTCTCTCGGCGAGTTATACGGCGCTTTAGCTTATATTCTGCTTCGGCAAAGGTGACTTGGTGCATAATTCATCGTAGTCTTGATGGGTAGGTGAATATTACCAATATTGGCTTGGAATTATTCAGAGGTTCCCTAATATGTTTTAGTTATCTGGATATCGTATCTTTTGTTTTAAATATCTCGCTAGCTCGTGGTAATTCAGCGTGAGCACGAACCCAAATGGTTCGTTTGGAATGAGGAATGAATTACTGTCATGTAAAGCATCGCTTTCATTATCTTTGCTTGTTAATAAAGGGATGTCTACTATACCGACTGTTATCGGTAAAACCTCAACCCCTCCAGAATTTACAAAAGTACAGTAACAATGACTGATTCAGCTATTCAATTAGATCTTACTCATATACAACACAGAAATATAAACAATATGTAACTATATGAAAAATAGAGGCCATCCAAGGTCAGGCGCAAAAAACACCCTACTGGAGCGTAAAGATGCTTACAAAATCCTCTCCTCTAATTAAAAAAATACTTGTCGGCAATCCCGGATGGGAGTGGTTACCTATTTTAATTACGCGAGTATCACTGGGATTATTTTTTTCAGTATCAGGATACAACAAGCTATTTATCCCTGAGAGGCATGCAGATCTTATAAACTTAATGAGTGAAATAGGAGTTCCCTTTCATGAATTTATGGCATTTTTTTTAGCTTCTGTGGAGTTCTTCGGAGGGTTACTTTTAATGGTAGGCCTACTGTCAACACTTGTCGCCGTCGTCCTGTCTTTTGTAATGATTGTTGCCATTACTACCGTTGAAATAGAAAGTGTCATCCCTAAAGATATTGGACCATTAGATTGGATGAGCTGGTTTCTTTATTTACCTCAAGTTTTATATATTATTTTATTCATATGGCTAATAATTACAGGCCCTGGAAAATTCAGTTTAGACACTCTAATCACAAGTAAATTAGGCATTAACAGGATCAAGTAAAAATGGAATGACACCTAAGAAAAGATACATTGCGTTGAGGTATTATCACTATATTTATACCTAATAGTAACATGCCAATAAAGCAGTAAATGCGCAATCTAATTCACCATACGGTGAGCTTATAGAACTTCATTGTTAGTAAAGTAGGTAAAGATTTTACTCCCATATACTCAGGATGAATTGCATAGACACACTCTATCCAGCAAGTTGCTAAAACAAAGATAATACCTACCAACGTCCCCATTCTAGATACAAAACTCCAATATCGTTATATACAATGAAATTCTCTTTTCCAGACAACTATTGGATTTGGTCTAAACTAACCCAGATCAGAGTTAGCTCCCCCTAACAACCAGATAGTAAAGGCGCAATTTGCTTTGGGAGAGGTAAACTCATTAAGGCTTACCATAGCGCTCAAGGGATATGAGATGGAAAATCAGCCCTCCGTAAAAAGTACTCGATTTTGGTTATGGATTTCAATTCTTATTTTTGCTGCCTCCAACGCGGTCGTTGCGAAAATCGGGGAGCTAGGTGCCAGCCACCCTATTAATGGAAACAACCCTATCTCTTTTTGCAACCTCTTGTTCGCTGGAAATCTCTTGGCGGGTATCACCCTTTTAATTATCTATAGAAAAGATTGGCGCCTCAGCATCTTAAAGCAGTATCCTTTCAAAGACTGGTTTTACATGTTCGTGCTTATTTTGATGTCTGGAGTTCTTGCCCCCGCCTTCTTCTTTATTGCTCTGATGCTCACAGAAGTGACCAATGTCGTTTTAATTGCAACTCTAGATGCTCCCTTGGGGCTTTTGTTCGCTTTTCTGATGTTCCGGGAGAGGCCTACCGTGTTCTCAATAGTGGGCGCCCTTGTGGTAACGGTTGGTGTTATTGCAATTTTTGCCCTACACCAACCCCCGATGGACGATCCAATGAGTATGAAAATGCTTAATCTTGGAAATCCAGCCATGAACCAATTTCTTCAAGACCTCCCCAAAGCTGGAGAAATTTTAACCGCTTTAGCTACACTCTTAGGGGTCATTGCGGTTCAGGCAAGCCGGAAACTGCTTGATCGCGTCCCTATTGGCGTGTTCTCAGTTTTTCGTATGCTTGCAGGGGTGATACTGTTTTCGATTATTGTCCTCTCTGTATTTGGCCCCCACCACTTTGACGACCTTTTCTCTCCTTTCCTCTGGGTATGGATGCTTGTATACGGAGCAATCATTATTGTCTTTGGGCAGATCACCTGGTTTAAAGGACTCCAAGGAGGAGCCAGCTCTGCTGATATCTCTATCGCGACAGCCATTACCCCCGTAGCCGGTACTTTCTTCGCCTTTCTTATCCTGCAAGAGGTTCCCAACTTCGCTCAAATCATTGGGGGTATCATTATTATGTCCGGAATAGGTATCTCATTACTCGGCCAATATCGCGAGCAAAAAGCCGTCGAAATGAAGTATGAAAAACCATGCTCTTTTAAAGGGGTATAGAGCTTAGTAGATGAAACAGATATTATAGTGGAGACATAGGTGACGATATAGGCTTTGCAAGGCTACGTAGTGGACCTTGCGAAAATTCAAAGCTCAAAACTATCGCCTATATTGAGAGAAATCTCTGCTCGCATGGAGGTATAGCTAAAAGACATTGGTGAAAAACTTCCCTTACTCGGAAGCTAACTTACCTGAGGTTGGATTTCTGAATTAGCCAACCCTGACTAAATGGCAAAAAGCCCGAGCTATAATTTAAGCCGGTAAATACTTACAAGTACCAATTCAAATCTGACCTTCCAATTACCACTGCTGTAGAAAACACACTGCCAATCAAAATCCGAATTAATATAAGCAAGGCTCACCCTCGGGTCAACCGTAGCCAACTATCTATTCATAGGCGAGTAGCAATGTGTTTTCCTAATAAACTAATTCTCAGGGAACCATAGCGATTTTATATTACTCTAGAACATCATACTTTCCAATTCCATCTATACCAACAATTACCGAGGTCACGCCCTGAAATATCTGGGGTAAAATTTTTTACCCTGCGGGCCATTGAGATCTGCATGACTATGCATGTCAACAAACCCAGGAGTAACATATAACCCCTCAGCATTAATGGTTAATTTAGCCTTGCTCCTAAGACTATCAGCGTTCCCTACAAAGACTATCTTGTCATCGACCATTCCTACATATTGCTTTATCCATGGATTACCTGAACCATCGATAACTTTTCCATCAAGAATCAAAATGTCCAAATAATCTATTTTATTGTTCTGTGCCAGAGTTACCGCACTGTAGAAAAGGAAAAGTAAAACAAGGCAATACTTAACCAATAAACTTTGTGTAAATTTCACAAACACTCCCCGTCAACTACATAACCAAAACCAAAAAACTTCACGATACGGCGAAATAGACAATTCAACACCTTTAATACTCTACACTTTCAAATACCGCTATTTTTAGCACAAATTTAAACATCAAATAATATTATACCTGCGATGAGGAAATTGAGAATCGACTTGACATTCATAATCATCCTTATCAATTTATCTTTATATGGCACATCACAAAAACACAGATTAACGGACTTAAAATTCACCGCATTCTAACCTTATCTGTTACAACCTTTGAGTTAAACACTACTTATCGCTTAAACAAGACTGGCTATCGATAGAATTTCATACGGATCTCGAATTTTCCTGGCATTGCAATACTAACGTTTAGTTAACCTTATAAATATTGACTTAACCAATGGCTTCCCAGCACTAGCAGCTTAATATCTAATTTTCCATTCTACATCTATTACCCTTTTGCCTTGCTCTACTCTTCTACCAAAGATCAATTACAAGAACCTCTACGCACTAAGCTTTTCCTTACCCAAAGTATCACTAGGAAATAGGCTACTGATTCGACTCGGAACAAGCTAGTGAGCTGGCACCACTGTTTCAGAGGCGGTCAAAATAGAAAATAATCGAATAGGAGCCATTTAGGACAAAAACTCCACTGCCTCGCCTCAGATTCTACCCTTATAGAAGCTGCCCATTATTAGACGAAAGCACACATCAATTTCCAGCTATCGCGCTTAACAGCACAACTGCCGCATTTTCTGGGAACGACCTTGCATTTTATTCACATTCTTGGAGTATCGCTAAATTGTGGTGTTTTACAGCTTACTAAGTTCCAAATAGGTTTGTAGGTCATTTTTCATGTATTCGAGTACTGAGTTATGTCGCACCATATTGAAGCCCTATTAAGTGAATGGCAGGCATCGCCTGAGGATGATTGGGTACTTGCCGTAATCACCAAAGTTCAGGGCTCAGCTTATCGTAAGGCGGGAGCGATGATGTTGTTTCACCCACTAGGTAAGAGTATTGGCCTAGTCAGTGGTGGTTGCTTAGAGGCCGATTTAAAACGATACGCTCAACGCGCTATTCAGTATGATACTTCGATTAAAGTGATTTACGATGCCAGTGATGAGTCGGATGCTAGCTATCAATTAGGATGTGGTGGCATTGTAGAACTAATTTTATTTCCCCTCACGTATAGAAACCAATATCTTCAGTTGCATTGCCTTTTAGAATATTTGAACTCGGGAAACTCCGCTTTCTACGAACTGGAGTTACCTATTCAAAATACCAATTCAAGAGATCTTGTTGCGAGAGTTATTGCCCCAGAAGCAATGGGCTACCAGATTGATAGCACTACCAAAGCTACGCTGTCACTGCAAAATGGAAAAGCAAATGCTCTGCATCCGAGATTAATTATTCCCTGCCTACCCCGCTTTCATATTGCTGTTTTTGGTGGCGGGTTAGATGCTCAGCCAGTTGTCAAAATTGCTCAAGAACTAGGCTGGCACATTACGGTGATTGATGAACGCGCAAGTTTTGCCCGTCATTACGATTTCCCTGGTGCAAGTATTCTAAAGAAACCCTATTCACAACTGACCACATCGCTGCTGAGTCAGTTTGATGCGGCGATTGTGATGCACCACAACTTGGACTTGGATGCGAAGGCGTTACAAGCCGTAAGCCTGACGAAGCTACACTATGTTGCACTGCTCGGCCCTCCACATAGACGTGATAAAGTTCTTGATAGAGCGGGGATAAAAGTAAGTGATTTCTATGGTGTCTTTTCCGCACCGGCAGGTTTAGCATTAGGTGGTGAGCTACCTGAGTCCATTGCTTTGAGCATCCTGGCTCAATGTCACGGAGTATTGCATCAAGCTAGATTGTTACCTCTAGACAAGGTCGCAACGTGAATAAATTTATCCGGGAGACAGCTAGACAACCTTCAAAACGGATACTGGTAGCATTGCTCGCTGCCGGAGAAAGTCGTAGATTTAATGGTATAAAATTACAAGCAACAGTAGATGTGATTGACTCAAATGGGAAGATTAAGAGTCAGCCTCTGCTGTTGCAAACGCTTGATAAACTAACCAGCCTAAACACAAAAACATCAACCGGGCTAAAAGTAGAGTTATTGGTAGTTCTGGGAGCGCATCAAGAGAAGCTGGATAATTTGTTGTCTTCCGATGTGAACCGGCGATTTAACCCTAACTGGAAAAGTGGTATTGCAAGCTCTATTAAAGAAGCAGTTATCGAAGCAGAGGCCCTTCAGGTGGATGGTTTACTAATTGCCTTGGCTGATCACATAGGCGTAACTTTGGATGATTATCAACAATTAATCACTGCGTGGCAATCATATGGGCAAACTTGCTGCGCCCAATATCAAAATAGTTTTGGCGTACCTGCAGTATTTAACTCCTCAGATTTTACTAATCTCGCATCTCTCACAGGCGATACGGGCGCAAAGCACTTATTGAAAAAGAAATCTAATCTTGATGCTTTATCAGTTGTTGAGATCGAGGGTGTCGCCATAGATATAGATCGTAGAGCTGACATAGAAAAATGGCAAAAAATGATTGTGGAGAATCTCAGTTAGGCTTATTTTCAGTTTTTAGTGAGAGTATCAATATAATTAATTACTTCCGTAAAACTAGCTGTGCGATACACAGATTTCTAAGTCAGAGCCAGTTAACGAAAAGAGGCGATTTCGCCACCGATACGCAATTACTAGCGGGATTATCAAGGAGCGGGTAATGTCTGATAAGAAGTTAACCTTAACCATCAACGACGAAAGTTACGCACTGGATGTTGCACCTGAGATGCCACTTTTGTGGGCAATCAGAGATTTGCTTGGATTAACAGGCACTAAATATGGCTGCGGTGCTGGATTGTGTGGAGCTTGCACAATCCACTTGGACGGAACGCCGACGCGCGCATGTTTAACGACGGTTTCGCAAGCAAAAGGCAAGAAAGTAACTACCATCGAGGGGCTGCAATTTGCTGAATTGAAGCAAGCATGGAGTGACAATAACGTTCCACAATGTGGCTATTGTCAGTCTGGCCAGCTTATGACTGCTGCTGCGCTATTGACCCAAAACCCATCACCAGGTGATGAAGAGATTAACTCTGCCATGGCTGGAAATATTTGCCGTTGTGGTACCTACACACGAATTCGAGCTGCTATTCAAGACACCGCTAAAAAGAGAACTTAATAATGAGTAGCTTTACAGCCGTAAAAAATTTCAGCCGCCGGGATGTACTTAAACTATTTGGAGCAACTGGCGGGGGCTTAGCTTTAGGTGCAAGTGGGATAAGCTGGAGTCCGATGGCCATAGCACAAGGAAAGGAGCCGAGGTTAAACCTGTTTGTTGCTGTTGGCGAAGACAATAAAGTCTATCTTACCTGTCATCGTTCAGAGATGGGCCAAGGTATTAGAACCGGGATACCTCAGATACTCGCTGATGAGCTTGAGGCTGATTGGCAACATGTCGTTGTGATTCAAGGGTTAGCCGATAAGCGCTATGGAAGCCAGAATACCGATGGGTCACGCAGTATTCGTAAGCATTATGACAAAATGCGACAAATGGGGGCAATAGCTCGGACCATGCTGGAACAAGCTGCAGCAGACTCATGGCAAGTGCCTGTCGGAGAAGTGGAAGCCAGGAATCATAAAGTCGTGCACGTAAAGTCGGGCAGAAGCTTTAGTTATGGAGAGCTAGCAGTTGCTGCTGCGAAACTTCCCATACCAGAATTGAACCGCGTGAAACTGAAGGAAAACAAGGACTTTAAACATATCGGCAAATCTCACAAGATTGTCGACATGGATAATATGCTATCTGGAAGAGCTAGATATGGCTACGACATTCAAATAGATGGCATGCTGTATGCCAGTATAAGCAGGCCCCCGGTTCTCGGTAGTGATGTAGAAAGTTTAGATGATACCCCGGCTCGCAAGGTTCCCGGGGTTTTGGATGTGATTCAATTACCTGTGCCCGAAGGACCACCTAAGTTTCAAGTTTTAGGTGGTGTAGCAGTTATTGCTACTAACACCTGGAGTGCCTTGCAAGGGCGTAAAGCATTAGAAACAACTTGGACTGCCAGTAAGAATGATAGCCACAGCAGCACAAGTTTCATGGAGTCGTTAATTCAGGGGGTCAAGGAGCCTGGTAAATTAGTTCGCCAACAAGGAGTTGAAAACACCGATTGGCCGGAGGACTCTACCCAGCAAGCCATATACACAGTGCCCTATTTGGCCCACGCACCGATGGAAGCTCCTGCTGCTGTAGCTTCAGTTACACCAAATGGCTGTGAAATCTGGGCATCAACACAAACACTGCAAAGTACGCAGCAAAATGTAGCAGCAAACCTCGGGCTCAATGACGAACAAGTGAAAGTTAATGTCACGCTATTAGGGGGCGGCTTTGGAAGGAAGTCAAAGCCTGACTTTAGTGTGGAAGCGGCACTATTGTCTAAAAAGCTTGGACGGCCGGTTAAAGTTAGCTGGAGCCGCGAGGACGATATCCAAAACGGCTACATGCACGCAATTAGTGCCCAATTTTATCAAGCAAAACTTGATAGCGATCAAATGCCAACGGCAATACTACAACGTACTGCCTTTCCATCTATTAGCACTACCTTTGCCGAGAACGTGGAGTACCCGTCCGCTGGAGAGCTGGACCTTGGCTTTGTCGACATTCCATTTACTGTGCCAAGTCATCGTTGTGAAGCGGTTAAAGCATTGGCGCATACCCGTATCGGCTGGATGCGCTCAGTGAGTAATATTCAGCACGCCTTTGGTATTGGTAGTTTCGTGGATGAACTGGCACACAATGCCAAAGTATCATGCCCAAAGATGTGGAAAGAAATGTTGGGCCAACCTAGGCATATCGACTTTTCCGGTCAACAGTTCAAATACGGAAACTACGGAGAGGATCTGTCACGTCACCCAGTCGATATTGGTCGCTACCATCAGGTGATTGATATTGTTGAAAGGAATATGGCTGAATTTGCACCTAACCAGCCAAATCAAGGCTGGGGCTTTGCCGTTCATCGAAGCTTTAATAGCTATGTAGCTATAGCTATTCTGGTGGAGGTGGAAAACACAAACCTCAAGGTACTGCAAGCAATTGCAGCTATTGATGCTGGACTTGTTGTTAACCCTGATAGAGTTGTCTCACAAACCGAAGGCGCGGTGATTTTTGGCTTAAGCTTGGCGATGATGGGAGAGGTAGCCTTTGAAGATGGGAAGGTTAAGCAGTCCAACTTCCATGATTACCCTGTACTTCGTATGGGGCAGTGCCCTGATATTTCGGTAACGGTAGTGAGTGCCAATTCTGCTCCAGCAGGCGTTGGTGAGCCTGGTGTGCCACCCGTAGCCCCTGCATTGACCAACGCGATATTTGCAGCAACAGGAACCAGAATTCGCAATCTGCCAGTAAACAAAAAACTTAATGTTTAAGTTATAATCACAATCGCAAAAGTAGAGCTTTATATCCCCCTACTCGTTCTTCATAAGGGGGATATATAAAAGAAAACAGCGTAGACAAAGACCCACAGAACTGACTGAACATAATGCAATTCCATTATTGACTCATCAAACTCGTTTCGATCTACAACTTAAAAATTAAATCGTTCGAAAGTTTCTTAATAAAAGCATGGATTGCTACGTAGCAACGGGAAACAGGGTGAAAATTTTTCACTTTTCTGACTTCCTCACATAGAAGTCTCATATTTTTTGAGCCATAGCCTTTACCTTGTAGGGCAACATCAAATAAAGACATATCTACAAAAACCTCGTTCGGCTTGCCATTATCATTACTGGGATAGTGTTGAATACTGCTCTTACTGGAAACTAAATTACTTTTTTGTTCTAACCGAATAAATTTTTGAGAAGCTTGTGGCTATATCAACTGCTTCGGGAGAACATGCAAGATGCCCCCAGCTATGGTGCTTAACGCCCGGCCTGTGTTTTATACACATTATTTAAGTCCATTTAAAACCTCTGCTGCTTCAACATAATGGAGCAACTTAGCATATCCTTGCCAAACAGTTTTAACCCCTGGCTCGCCATCGCCTTTACGCCCTAGAAATCCTCCTAGACCTGCCAGCATACGCGTTATATCTCTCATGCTTGGAGGTATATTCGGTGGGGAACTTTTATCTCGCATCATCCATACCATGCGCCATTCTTTTTCAGAGTAAGCACTCGTACATGGTTCATCAGGAAGACTTTTTGCTTGTGTAGTTATCGAATGTAGTCGCCATCCAATAATCATATAGATCGCAATACAGTTCAACATTCGCTGCTCTGTTCTAAAACGATTACTTTCTATCTGGCATCCGCCTTTTACCACCCGAAAATAGGTTTCAATTTCCCACCGGCTTCGATACCACTCAATGATGACTCTCGCCTGCTTATAGTCTTCAACTGGAAGATCAGTTAACAGCATCCACTCAATGCCTTTTTCACCCTCTGGTGGGTTTAATTCCTTAGCCAATACAGCATAGAGAGAAAGTGGTCGTTTAGATTTTCCTTTTCCAAGTAGCCGTATCTCAGTAGTGGATACGCTGACTTTGGCTTTTCTTCCAGGTTCCCCATTCCGTTTGGGAATGTCTACCGCGTATAGACCAATAGATTTCTGCTCGTTCATATGATCCCAAAGCAAAACCGTTTCTTCTCCATCGAGCTCTAAAGTGCGATTGGCCTTAGCTCGAACGATATAGCTCGCCCGCCGCTGTTCACTTTGCTCTTCAGCCAGCTGAAACCACTCATGAATATCACCCTCTCTATCAGCAATACTCACAATTGTGCTTTCAGGGCAGTGCTCTTGTATCTGACAAGCCGTTTCGTAATGGTCTAGCCAGCGTCGACTCTCCTTATCCTTTATCGACTTGGTATAGCGGGAATTAGAACTTGATTCCTTATCTCTCTGCCACATACTACCTTCAACAACACCCAAATTAACTCTGGATGGTGTTATCGCGATGGAGGTGTGCAAGAGTTGTTGGTTGGTCTCTTTACGCCTAAGAGTTCCCATCTCTTTACTTTCTAGGTCAGTGGCAAAATTTAGAAAGGTAGTATCTTGTGGGATAAGAACAACAGGCTGCGCTTTGATTCTCTCAAGAGTTGCCGATTTATGACCGCTCATAATAGAGTCAAAGTTGACTTTATCATTTTCTATAAAGCGATAAGCTGCAAACGTTTCTGCCCAAGTTTTGTTTGCACAAGGAATGCTATTGTTTGGGTCTGAACTTAAATTACTGAGAATATTAGACAAGCGCTTATTCAAGCGTGTATCACCCATAACCTGATTTTTTACTTCGTCCATGACCCAGTCCTGCATAATAATCCAGCCAAATCTGTAGTTCTTACTGGGCTAAACTGTAACTTATTGATTTACATAATAAAACTTAAAAAAACTTGTGTATAAAACTTAGCGCCCGGCTCACCGAGCAAATTTTTGATGACGGCTTTTGTGTGTGTTTTGCAAAAAGGTGACAGCGGAAATATGTCCGATGCAGCCGTTGGTTATATTTCTGCTTGCTCAGTACTAAAAGCCTCTTTACTACCAATAAATACAACGACAAGAAGAATGATATCTATAACTACACTTGATATAGAACTTGGGATTTGAGCAGCCATTAGCATACTACTATCAGCTTGGGAGTATATGATTGCCTGAACAATAGCCCATATAACTGATACACCAATTGCCACATAAAATATCCGAATGGAAAACTGCTTCGCCATTAGTAGAAGAATACCAGATAAAAGGTACAATGCAGCGACGACCAAAGAAATTAAACCTAGAACCGCCGCCCATGATTTATACCATTCAGGGTGTTCAAACTGTTCTTCAATGCCTTCGAACATTTGAGACATATCAGTTTTTTGCTTTTCTCCATCCTTTTTAATTTCCCAGCTCATTTCAGGTACACTCTTTCCATCTGGAGTTTTGCCTTCGCTGAAGCTCGTCATCATTTCTTTTTGCATTTCAATCATTGATGGTATCGCTATCTCTTGAACGCCTGCTAAGACACCTAGTATTCCGAAGATTATTGCCAATACACCAACCACTGTTGCCCAAGTAGGCCTTTTCATTTACTTCTCCGATCCTTGAAAAGATATAACGAAGCTGTAGAAAAACAGTTTTAGAAAAAGCTGTCACTCCTCAGGTTCCTCCAATCAAAATTCCGGTCTAAATTTAGCGATACCACTAAATTTCTTTCATTGTATTAAATTTTGGCGCCTTGAGGCCCCTAATTTATACTCAATCAGTGGATACTGCCATATCTCATCAACTTTTCTATGTTATGCACCAAGCAGAACATCTGCCATTGTCTCTGAACCTTACTTTTTCCTCGTAGCGAGAAGCGATTCAATCGCTTGTTGGTACCAGTGTTCCCGAACACTGGCTCGACAACAGACATTCGATGTCCATAAATGGACTTGCCTTCGATACTATCAACCCGCTTTTTCATCCAGTCAGTGGCTGTCCGTCCGTTTGTCCAAGTTAGGGATACTTGCCTTCCGTGTCCTTTTCGAGAGCTGGCAGAATCCGGGTTTCTCATACACTGATTTTTAATGCTGCATCCCCTGCAGTCAGTGAAGCGCCCTTCGAACAATAGCTTTTTCTTACCTTCACTAACAGGCTCTTCCTTTAATAAAAGCATAGATTTTCCTGCCGGACAGATACAGGTTTTCTTTTTCTTATTGAATGTAAATTCACTAGCAGGGAAAGTCTGCTGGACATTAGCCCTACCTTTTTGTTTATACTTGCAATACTTGGCTTTTTGCTTAGCAAAAGCTTTATCACGTGAACGGAATTTATTGTCAGGTATGTAGGCATTGATGCCGCTCTCTCGCAGGTAGCTGTAGTTAGCGTCGTTGGAGAACCCAGTATCAGCAGTAATGATGACCTGTTTGGCCAAGATGTCTTCATCTATTCCTATATGCTGATAATGGCAACTGATGCCTTCGAGAATAGGCTTCAATGTATGATGTTCTTGCCCCTCACCAAAGGCCTGTGCTTCAACACCTATCTGATGCTTCCTATCAACTGCGGCAACGCCGTTATAGCCCTGGATGGTTCCCTTGCTGGTAGTCATCTTGGCTGACTCATTGTCTGTGATATTACTTTTTACTTCTTTAGGGTTTTTACCTTGTCCCATCCTGGGGGAGTGATTCTTTAAGAACTGATCAATTTTATCAAAGTGTTTCTGAAGAGTATCCGCCGCTTTAGCTACCGCTTGTTTTCGCTCTTTTTCTTTAGGCTTCCTGCCATCAAGCCTCTTGTGCTCTTTGAGGCAATATTTGATCTTCTTGCGAATTTTTCCTGCTTCTGTTCTAGTTCTTTAAACGTTCCCGAATGTTCTTTGCTGGCATTGGATGGCATCTTGCATCCATCTATTGCAAAAAGTTCGTTGCCAATCAGCCCCTGCTGATCGCAGACCAGTAGCACTTGCTCAAACACCGACTCAATCACATCAGGATAACTGCTTACGAAACTCGCAATACTAGTAAAATGTGGAACGGTATCGCATGACAGTGCTTTGAAGAGGATATTGTTCTCACATTGCCATTGAATTTCACGGCTTGAGGTAATACCTTTTGAGTAAGCAAACAATATGATTTTCAGGAGGATAGCCGGATCATAAGCGGTTCGCCCGCCGCAATCATCTTGATATTTTTTATGGAATACAGAGAGGTCGATATGGTCATCAATCAGATGATGAAGTGTAAACTCAAAGGTTTCAGGTTGTAGTTGTTCTTCGAAATTGATGACGACCATTGCATCTTAGTTGTAATCGTAACGTTTGAAATTGGGCATATGGATAATCTCGGCATCAAGACCTCCATTTTAACAAAAAAGCTACCTTTTAAGAGTTTTTCTACAGTCTGAAGGCAAAAAGCAGCGGTTTATTCGCTGCCTTTGATTGTTATACATTACCACTTGACAGAAAGAGGGTCGCCATCTGAACACATATCTTTTTCGACTTTATTTGCATGTATTTTATTTTTTTCTCCATTAGTAATTTTGTATACAGAAACTTCACAGCGCTGTAAAGCTACGCCTACAAAGATATTACGCTTCCCTCCGATACGCTCATTAACAACTATATATTCCTCACCTTTTTCAGGGACAAACGAAACGAAGTCATAACATCGCTTAGCCCAACCACTATTGTACCAACTTACAATAGAGCCTGTGGCCAATTCCTGGCCTGGCTCTACATAAATACTTTTGCTTGCCCCTAATTCATCTACAGCAGAATATGTACTCCCCTCTTTGCATACCAAAGGAAAGCCTTTTAATGGAACTCCTTCATAGGACTCATATTTAATATCAGCACTAAATGTTATTTTCGCGCTACCCGTTTCATTACGATCTTCATGGGAAGGAAAAGCTGCTGCGTAACCAGACTCTGAGAACGGCCTGGTGGTGCAAGCGTATAATAAGAAAATAATAAAAAATATTGGTATTTTAAGTATTGATTTCATGTCTGGCACCTATAATGAGGGTGTAGAAAAACGCAGCCCTCTTTTTGTATTGTGCTTCTACGTAAAAAAATAGCCTACTTATCAGTGAAAGATAAACCAGAAATCACGTAGAACCATCATTTATGGTTGATATTCTATCATATTCGAGAGGGCAAATATATACATTAGTTTTTCAACAGCCTGAACGCCCAGCGCAGGAGCAGCCAGCGCGGAGCGCCTTTTGTGTTAATGTTTGAGCGCCAGCGAGTAACACAAAAGGTGCGTAGCGTTGGCTGTCGCTCTGCCGCTGCTTGTTAGCAGTTGGTCGTTACCTCATGAAAGAGCTGCTGCTCAAGAGTTAGGGGGGCCATGAAATCACGAACAAAGCTTTCCCTTAGCTCTATATTTGAGCTGACCCACCAATTTGAATCTGCAATGTGCTTCTTTAGCAATTGAGTTTCAATGCGGCTTTCATCTGCTAATTGCCACTCCAACCATTCTTTACGTTGTTTCTCATTGCAGTTTGCAAGCAATAAATCAAAAATTTTGAAAGCCAATCTACCCGTATAAGGACTACCCTGAGCTTCTTTCAAGCATGAATTTTTATCAAATTTTACGGCCATCATGCTTTTATGGAGAGCTAGAAGCTCCCAATAGTTATCAATTTCTAGTTTCATGACTAAGACTGCTAACGTCGTACTCTGGGGAAAACCTGAGCGTAGCGTAGGTTTGTCCCTAGCAGCACTTTGTTAGGAGCTCCACACATCACTGAGCCCTGAACATTGAATTGCAGCTTTTTTCTAGTGGATCAACATTATTCCTCACGAGCTCGATTTTTTCTCGCATATTTCTCTTATACTCTTCATGGCTTACCTCCCCCACTATATAAACCCACTTCTCCCAGTCTTCGTCTGAGACTGGCGATCTGTTAATCTCTTTCCAGAACATCTCATTGGCCCCAATCTCGTCTGAGGCTAAAAGTTCGAGAATATCTATTACATTTCCTTCCGTGAGAAATCTAAAAGCTGCGTCCACAATAAAATCAGCAGTCGGTGTTTCCTGGCGGAGCTCTTCATCATATAGCTTTTTAAAATTTTCAAATTCTTGACCCATCGAGACTCCTAACGCCCGCAACACCGGGCCGTTTGGAGCGCAGCGGAAAACGGGACCGCGTGCTTGCGTTTGTTATACGAAAACTGGTTGCTGGTTTGCATATCCCCATACCCTGTAACACCCATTTTCTATGGAGTATGGGATATTGTACTTTTTCAGAACAGTTGCTATAAAGCCACTGAAGTCAGTAATTCTATCACTCAAAAGATTGCCCCTTCGCTCTCTTTTGAATGGGTCAATATCCATCCACTCGATACAGTTAGATTGACCATAGCGAACCCATTCCCAATCAAGCAGCGAAAACCCAGGCATTGCCTCTAAGTCTCGTAGATATTTAAGCCTTACTTGAGGCTCGAAATCACTGTTACTTGTAATGGCATTAGCGAGTTCTCGCCACTTTGTTTTGTTCATATACGAAACAAGGCGCCGCTCTTCAATAAATTTTAGTGTTTCTTCGTTCATTGCCTACGTATAATGCCCCAAGCTGCGGCGCGAATCGTCCGACAGCCTTGGCTTGTTATGGGTTGGCCCACATATTTAAAATACTGTCTAGCGCTTTGATAACTTCCTCACGCTTGGCGCCTTTATTTATACCCTTAGGCAGTTTTGAATACCAAGGATGCCAATAATGTTCTAACTCGTGACCCTTTTCCCGAGTAGAAGGGTGTACAGATTTTGAAAAGTAATCCTTACACTCTAGCACTTGGTCAATGCTCGCAAACTGGAAAATGAAATTGCATACGTCTGCAAAGTAAACCCATTTTTCAATTAGATTATCTCTTGAAGCTTCAACTGGTACACCGCCTTCGTTTCGAGTGCTCATGTAGTCAATGTGCTTCTTGGGGTCTGCGATCTCTCTCCATACTTTGCTCATACTTTATGACCCATAACGCCCAGCGCAGGCGCAGCCAGCGCCGAGCGCATTTTGTGTTAATGTTTGAGCGCCAGCGAGTAACACAAAAGGTGCGTAACGTTGGCTGTCGCTCTGCCGCTGCTTGTTATGTCTGCGCACTAGGACTCTCCTTCAACCAGAACCTGACAACAGAATGTCGATAAAACAAAAATGCCAGAAAGACCGATGGAATGTATAGAACCGGCAATATATGTATAAAATGGTACCCCGCTGACCCACCCACAGGCAAATCAATTGCCATCAATACCAATACAAATGTAGTTGCTATTGATAAGTATGCACGCCGCTTCAAGAATTGCACAGCAGTTAGCCCTTTCTCGATAACTGCCGGACGATAAATGAGGGCCAACGGCAGCATCTCGAACAATATCTTGTAGAAGCCAAAAAAGAGAAAAAGAGTCAATATTCTTTTCATGCCCTCCGCTAATTGCCCCGTTAAAAAGATGTAGTCCCCTAGAACGGTTAAAAGCGAGAGCACAAAAGACTCAAAAAATAAAATTAAAATTAAAGAACCGAATATCTTCAATTTCTTCATAAGCTCACATAACGTTGCCAGCAAGGGCAGCCGAAGCGGAGCGTAGGCTGTCCAGCCCAGCCTTAAGCTGGGCGATCTTGCCTGGCCTGGTTAAATTTTATGTCCATTGAGGCCACCCCAGCGATTTAAGCCATATTAAAAAACTGATACAGCTCAGATATGGTAAACAATTGTACAGTCTGAATCGCTGCTTGCGATACCATAGAAATAAAATAGCCAAATACGTCGCGGTAAAACCGGCAACTACATGGAGAGCTAGCCTTGCAACGTCACGAGACTCGTTTGTATGGACAAAGCCCATCTCAATGACATACCAGTTTACCCACATAGCCGATAACCACGGTAAAAGTGAAATCACAATGAGAGAGTTATCAATACGACTCACTGGAGATTGCCCTTAGGAAATTTAACGCCAAGCTTTGGGGCGGGCTGCGCAGCAGGCCGTCCCAGCAGCCGAAGGCTGCGATAACAGCGCCTTGTTAAATGTTTTCATGGCAACTTAACCTCACTAAAGCGCATACGTTTTAAGTTACCTTGAGACATCAGCTTCCCCTGAGCCACTAGAGTCGAAACTCTTTGGGAGTAAAATACATCAGGAATACCTTCAATCTTTTGCTCTAGGTCACTCATTGCCATTGCAACAACCATGGCCACCTTTCGATAGTGCTTGCCAGCTGAGGATATTAAAGCGTGATCAATTTCCTCGATCTCTTTATCAGATAGCTTACCCACTAATTCTTCTTGCTCGGGGGTAAGATCAGGGTCAAATGGTATTTCTTCCATGCTCATTTCGGTTCTGTACATTTAACGCCCAGCGCAGGCGCAGCCAGCGCGGAGCACGTTTTGTGTTAATGTTTGAGCGCCAGCGAGTAACATAAAAGGTGCGTAGCGTTGGCTGTCGCTCTGCCGCTGCTTGTTAGGGCATTACCCTTTTGGTACGCACTGAATTTCATTATTACACTGCCCTAACCATGACCTAAACTTGATTATATTTGCGTAAGGATATTCCCCATTTGAGCTTGGTAGTTCTTTCACTGACCATATAGTGGACCCACACCATTGCTCATTGCGCCAGTAGCTTACAACAGCGTAGTCGCTAGAAATAAGCTCCTTAATGAATGAAACTGCATCGTCACCTTCCGGATCGATGAAGTCATAGAAATGTGCATGGTATGCATCAAAAGCTACCGTCACCTCGCCTCGAAACGTGTCAACACTCAACGGACACTCCTCACCGCCTGAAGGACTTGGAACTTTGACTGATAGTACCTCTTCCCCTTCATCCATTGCAGTGAAGCAAAATTTTTCCCAGTCGGGAAATTCCTGGATAAATTGAGCTTTAACTTTTCTTGAGAATTCATCCATAGCTTTGACGTGCCGTAGCCCTAACGCTTCAATAACCCGCAGATGGAACGCAGCGAAGCGAAGTGTAAGCTGTCGGGCGCCGAAGGCGCGTAGTTGATTGACTTGTTAACTCCTACCACGGCTCCCCCTTTACGGCACTTACCCTAGACCAGAGAGTTTCTGACATTGAGTTCTTCCACACACCGCCGAGTAGAAATTTAAATTTAGAATCTTTCCGAGCAAGTTGTTCTATTTGTTCAATATAGGATTCTCCATTCCGAGCTAAAAGATCCTCAAGTGGACCTGCCGCTAATATAGCGAGCACGCTTTCTGACAATTCTCGCCTATACGTTTTTAGGATAAAATCCCAAAGCTCTGAGTCACCGCCATCAGTAATAGCCAAGTCTATGAGATAGTCATCTGTCCAATGGTTCTCCGCTTCCTCTTCTTCCCAAGTTTCTTCTTGGTGCGAAATCCACTGATTAATAAAATTTTCGTCGATCATAGAGTTAACGCCCACAGCAGAGGCGACCGAAGCAAAGCGTAGGGCGTCCCGCGCAGGCCCGAAGGGCCGGAGCATTCTGCCTGTGTTTGTTATGTGAGCGTATTGGCACCCTACTGAACTCCTAACCACGCAATAAACGCAACAAAAATTATTATTAAAGACTGAAGTACCACGCCCACTTTGACTGAGATACGCAGAGCAACACCAGGAATCAATAGGCTTAGAGAGCCAAGCAATGATACTGAGGCGATTATCCTACCAATGCTATGTGGTTCTTGGTGGGTTGTCTCCAGAGTAGTATTCAGGAACAGCCATATAGAAATCAGCGCAAGCATGACACCTAGGCCAATTTCAACACTCGATATATGCCTCGTAACTTTTGAACTTTGCATCACAAGCTCACATAACGCTTAGATAACCTGCACTGCAGGCGGTAAAAAAAATGACCTGGCATTGAATTTAGGCCGAACTAAAGAGGCCCATTCCTGCAGTGTCTGGTTCATCGCCATGTTGTACATTCCCGCCGGCACTATCTTGCCGAGCCGCCCCCTTTATAAAGGAAATTCCTTTTTTCGCCTTAGACCACACTCTGCCAGTCAACTTTGTAGATTCATGGCACTGCCCACACTCTACCACCAGATCTTGGATTTGCAATCCAGCTGGGAGTCGTTGATCTTTCATTAAACCCACTTGACTACTACATAGATCGTGCTTTTTCTTATTACACCCAGCATATAATCCATAACTCCGTACCATGTGTTTTCCTATTGGAGGTATGTGCTGCAAGACACGTCTTAAGAACTCTTCAGGCTTTAACCTTAGTCGCTTGCGTCGCTGGTCACGGTGATCAAAATAACGAAATTCCAGCCCCTTATGATCCACGTTTAATATCTGCTTTGGCTTCAGCGGGCCACCTTTGATATATCGTGAAAAATACAGAAGCACTCCTTGTCCATGCTCATATCGATCCTGAATACGAACTGACCATTCTTTGCGATAGCAAGCTTTAAAGAGAATATCAAACTGGCCAATGGGCCAACTGGGAGGGATCTTGATTAACCCAGCACGATACTGCTCTAGTAACAGCGCTTGAAACTTTCCCCTATAAAGACTCTTAACCACTCGAACAGGTAATAAATACTCACCTGTTTCTTTCCACTTTTCCCTTAAGGTCAAACCACCAGCGGTTATCAAGCAGTGTATATGAGGGTGTAAAGTTAACTGTCTTCCCCAAGTATGCAGAGCCATAAGCATCCCGGGAGTTACTCCGTGATAGTCTTTACTCGCCATTAATTCAAACAGGGTTTCTTTGCTCGACAAAAAGAGTATATCTGCAAGCTTCTCTTCGTTGTATTGCCATAACGGCAGATACTCATGAGGTATAGTAAAGACCACATGAAAATGTTCTGTATCAAATAATTTACGACGCTGCTGATCAACCCACTGGAGCTGTTTTCTGCCTGAGCAGAGGGGGCAACTTCTATGCCTACAAGAATGATGCTGCTCAGTGACATGGTTGTGCTTACAACGATAATAACTGCTTCCCATCGATTTTGTACGGCATTCTTGTATCGAGGAGATAGCCTTTAAATTTTTTAGTGGCTGCGCAGTTTTAGATAAATAACCACTGTACGCAGAAAATATATTTTGCAATACCCGGTTATGCATTTTCTAAAATGCCTCTTATAATTTAAAAGTGGCACCACTCCCGCGCAGCGGGTTTGTACAACGCCAAGCTCACCCGCGGAGGCGCGATAGCGCCGGAGTCGGGTGCAGCGTCTTGTTAACCTTTTTTGTACATTTCCAGCAGCTCAATTGCAATGAATGCATCAGTTTTTCCAATACCAGGACAATGCTTGTTAATCGGAGGTGAATATTCTAACCACTCGTCAATATCAATTATTTCTCTGTTTTGTCGGTCAGTGATAACTGCAAATTTAAAAAAACTCTTATTGCTCGTTAGCCATGTACCGAACCATTCATTTCCAGCTTGCTCCGGTAGGCTGCTAACCTCAATCAATATCCCACAACTCGGCGATAGCCCCTTCTGTTCAAGCAAAGTGAGCAGCCATGGATACCTATCTTGAGACTGCACAAATGCATCAGCAGTCTCTTTCATCACTAAAAATGTCAACTCATTCTGCTGCTGGACATTTTTATTCTTTATTTTCTCGAGCTCTTGTTTTCTCATGGTAGAAGGTTAACAGTTAATTCAAAAGAAGCGTCTTTATATCACCCTTCTATATAATTCTACTCACTTCTTTCAAGATAACCTCAAAAACCCAATAATATCAAAAAGTTAAGAGCTTTGACATAATTCTCAACAGGTAGATATAAAGCAGGCGCTATATATCCACCTGCTTTTTCTGCTCTTTATAACATTATCAACCCTATAAAAATCAAAGAGATAGATCGTCACTTCCAGAAATAGGAGAAGCTTCTCTTGAATTCTGATATATAGAGCAAGCCTCAACTGTCTTAACCGCCTTTATTCCCGGGTAACTAACCGTGCGCTTAGTCTCAAATAGCTCTATCGCTCTTACCTGGCTTACGCTGCTCAATGACAGGCTCCGTCACCTATTCATCACCTGCTATCTTGCTTTAGGCAGCAAAGCTGAAGCTGGGGGAGGAAGTGGTTATGTCTGCCATGTGCCGTTTAGCCCTTTTGGCAGTAGTTTTTGTAGATCTGATGGGTCAGGGATTGCTGTTCCCGATCATCAATGAATTGGTTATGTCGACAAAATTCCAGTTCCTACCTACTGATACGCCACAATCAACTCGGCACTTGTACTATGGAGTTGTGATCAGCAGCTTCTTTCTGGCGTGGTTTATTGGGTCCGTATATATCGCCAAACTGTCTGACAGTATCGGACGCAAAACTGCCATGGTGCTGTGTCTGGTGGGGGCTATGGCCGGATACGCGATCACTGTTCTCTCTTTGCTAAGCAATAGCCTTTGGCTTCTTATTCTCGGACGAGTGATCAGCGGCTTTACTGCGGGAAACCAACCTATTGCTCAAGCAGCAATGATTGATGCCAGCCAAAGTGAGCTGGAAGCCTCCAAGAACCTAGGGTTATTGGTAGCCGGAATGAGTGCTGGGGCTGTAGCTGGGCCGATTATGGCAGGGGTCCTGGCAGACAGGGAGCTATTGGGGAGCATAGCCAGTATCCAACTGCCCTTCTACTTTGCTCTGGTACTTGTCGCTATTACTTTGTTTTTGATCCTAACCTTTTATCACGATACCCGCCAAGCCCCGATGCAGCTTAGGCTTCGCTTTCTGGATCTATTTACTCAGTTTATACATCTGAAGGATCGTCCTCGGGTTGTCCGACTTTGCCCTGCCTATCTCTGTTTCATGCTGGTGCATCTCAGCTTTTATATATTTATCACAAACTATTTAAGCAGTAGATTCCAGGCAGGCCTGCTAATAACCAGTATGGCCATGCTGACTATGGGTATTGCGGTGGCAATTTCCAGCCTCTTTATGGTCAAGCCTGTTTTGTCCCGCTGGGCTAAACCCCTGGTAGTTACAGTTTCCGCCTTAGTGATGGGAGCGAGCGCGTTAGTCTTCGTATTCAGCAGCCATATTTGGCTATGTTATCTCAGTGTGTTCTTCGCGTACCTTTGCTTTGGGCTCGCTTACCCCGCTCTCTTGAATATATTCGCCAATAGTGTCGATGAAACGGAACAGGGTTGGGTAATGGGAATAGCTACTGCGGGCTTCACGCTAGTAGCAAGCTTGATTTCGCTCGCGGGGGGCATGGCAATGGAAGTTGATATCCGTTTACCGTTTTACATTACAGCAGCTGCATCGATATTAGTATTTGTTTTAATCCGCTGGAGCTGGCGCAAACTCCCAGGCGCAGCAAAGTGAAAAACCAGGCAAATACGTAACTGACCTACTCTGCCAGTGGCACCAGACATGGGCCCATCAGGGTAAGCTGAAAGGCCCAAAACTTTAAACCTCGCCCCTCATTAGTTAATGAATCGCCCGCTCTCTAGCTAATCCACAGTCTACAGGGTTATTTACCTCCACACTTAAATCTAGAATACGGGCGATCCACCATATAAATGGCTCAACCTGACCGCTTAAGGTGCAGCTACCTGTACAAATATCATCAAGCAGCGACTGAACATCGTGAAGCCGCAAGGCCGTGACAGACCTCTGGTTTCTTAGCGTTACTGAGCAAAAAGGAACGTCGTTGACCGAGAGATCGCTCAAGGTTACTTTGCCGCCATCAATTAAAATTCTCACCGGCTCAAACTGTTCAGTAACACTCACAGACAAGCACAAGTTGGGCACAGGGCTGGATAGTCGATTGATATATTCCTGCAGGAAGTTAGAAAAGGTATTTGCCCACTCACCAATTTCAGCGAGGGCTTGCCCCAAATCCATAGCCTCCTCTTTTGTTTCCTGGGATTGAGCATCAACCTCTTTTTCAGCCTCAATAAGAGCTTCCACGGTCCTATCAACATCCTCCCTCGTGTGAGCTGCCGAGCAGATCAACCTCAGGCGGCCACGGCCGCTCTCAACTATCGGGTAAGTGACAGCCGAGGTTTGAATACCGCGCTGATAAAGCGCTTGGACTATCCCGTATAGTTTATCTTTATCTTTAAAATGGGGCGTGATAATAGGCCCATCACCTGTTCCCAAATCGTATCCGGCCTGCTCGAATTTCCGGCGCATATAGCGGGTCGTATCCCACAATCGATCACGCAGTCCATCGTCAGATTTAATCCGACGCAAGGCAGTCAATGCGGCTGCAATATCTGCAGGACTGATAGAAGCCTGAAAGATATATGCCCTGGCTGAGGACCTCAGCAAGTCAACGTACTCCTTACTCGCAGCAACCACACCCCCAAGGCTACCGAGCGACTTACTGAGTGTTGTCATAATAAAGTCAACTTGATCAGTAATACCTTGAGCCGCACAGATACCGGCACCACGCTCACCATAAAAACCGAATGAGTGTGCCTCATCAACTAAGGTCAAGGCGTTGTATTTCTTTGCTGCACGCACGATTTCAGCTACCGGTGCAGCACCTTCCCCCATACTGTAAACGCCCTCGAGAACCACTAGCGTTGTTCGGTAGGGAGATGCTTCAGATTCCAACACTGACTCCAGATCAGAGGCATTATTGTGTTGGAAAGTTCTAATTTTGGCACCACTAAGACGGGCACCGTCAACAATTGAGGCATGGCAAAGTTGGTCTATAACCACAACATCATCTTTACCTAATATTCCTGCCACCACCCCGACATTGGCCGTATAACCCGTTGGAAACAAGCAGGCTCCAGACTTGCCTACCAAATCAGCAAACTCCGTTTCAAACTGGAGGTGAAGATCCGTCAGGCCCGATGCCGCCGCTGAAGTGCCCATTCCTGTTCCGAAAAGCTGTACAGCGGATGAAGCCTGTTCGATAACTTCTTGATCTCTATTCAGGCCAAGGTAGAGATTGGTCGTCCAAATAATTGCATCCTGGGTATCATCGTTATAAACATCGGTAACAGTGCCGTGCGTCCCACTACCTGTACGTAAAACTTTACTGTAAGGATTCCTCTTCTGATTGTTTGCCATGGCTATCACCGCCTGCACCAACTTACTTTTGTCAGAAGCAGACCAGGATGACGCCTTTGCGGCCTGAAAAGTTGGATGGCTCAACTGGAGCTGGGACTGGAGGTTAGCCAACGCATCAATTTCAGATTTGGCAACCTCATTAGCTGACTCACTACTGCTCTTACCTTCCGTCAAATCAAGCATATAGCCAGCCAATAGCTTCGGTGTGGGATAATCGAAGATTGTTTGCGCAGATAGGGGGTGTCCAATGCAATGACTCAATCGGCTAGCCAATTCTAATGTTGTCAGCGAATCCAGGCCCTGCTTGTCGAAGGCTATCTCTGGGAGCACAACCTCCGGATCTGGGTGGTTCATGATGGAAGCCATCTCACCACGGATAATCGAAGTAAAAATTGCCTCGCTGTCTACTGATAAACCTGCGAAGTGCTCGCGCATTCCACGGCTTCGATTAATATCATCGTTTGCAGCCAAACTGCTTTCAGTTGGAACGACAAGCTCCGCTTCAAGGAGGGCTAATCGTTTACGATCCAGCTTATTGTTGGGTAGCAGGGGTAACTCTTGCAGGTGCTTGACAAACTGGGGGACCATATATTTAGGAAGGCGCTGTTCAAGAAACTCTTTTACTGCTACCTCGGTAATTGTCTTTTCGCTAGCAACAATATAAGCCACCAGGATCTTCTGCCCCGCCCCGCCATCTATAACGGTAGTAGCGGCAACATCAATACCCGGTATAGACTCAATTGCCGATTCTATTTCTTCAAGTTCAATACGATAGCCCCTAATCTTCACCTGGCAATCGGCGCGCCCCAAGTATTCTATTTCTCCACTTGCTGTCCATCGGCACAGGTCTCCCGTTTTATACAAGCGCTGGTCGGAAATTCGGGGGTTGGAGACAGGCTGTATAAAACGCTCCTCGGTCAGATGCTCATCATTTAAATAGCCTCGAGCTAGCTTATCACCAGACAAATACAACTCGCCCTCCTCGCCGGGAGCAACTGGCTGTAATCTCTCATCCAAAATATATGCGCGGGAACTTGAAACCGCCCTTCCGATCGTAATTTGGTCGCTATCGGGGCTAACTTCTGTATAAGTTGAGTAAACCGTGTCCTCTGTGGGGCCATAAACATTAACTATCCGCAGTTGTTCAGCCCCCGCGTATATTTGCTCGACCAGGGATTGCTTAAGTACTTCACCCCCAAAAATCAGGCAACGCACTCCCTGAGGTAATTTGTCTATCGAAAGTAAAGCCTGAATCGCAGATGGAACGGTGATACAAGTTCGCACTTGCTCTCGAAAGGGAAGTTTTGGCAGCTCCAAAATATTCTTCGACAATATAACTCGGCCGCCCAGAGAAAGAGTCCCGATAATTTCCATCACCGAGGGGTCAAAGCAAACTGAGATCGAAGCCAAAACGCCTTCTAGCTCTCCTTCGCTCAACAGCTCACTCATGGACTTACTGAGAGCGATAAGGCTTCGGTGTTCGATAGCAACCCCTTTCGGGCTTCCAGTAGAGCCGGATGTGTAGATTACATAGGCTAAATCACTCGTTTGCGGCCTGGTATGTTCCGGTAAAAACTCCGGTGCCTGCTCTCGTAACTCATCGATCCATACTAGTTCTTTCACGCCAAGGCACAAGTTTGCATTTTCGTCACAATCAACGATTGCTGCGGCAGCTCTGGAGTGCTCGAGCATATATCGTACCCGCTCTAGCGGATAAGTCGGGTCCAGTGGGACATAAGCACAACCTGCACGCATTACGCCAAGTAGAGCCGCGACCAGCTCCCAGGATCGACTCATACAGACTCCAACCAAGGAACCAGGCTCAACCCCTCGATTTACCAAATCAGCGGCAATCCCATCGACCCGTTTCATCAGGCGAGTGAAATTTATTTCTGTGTTGCCATCGATAATAACGACCTGATCAGGATTCTTTAGCTTTTGTCTTTCGATCAAATCGCAAACTGTATCTCCTGATGATAAAGCGCCCATTTCTCCCGATTCAAAATCTAAGGACTGGGCGTTATGTTTGTTTATTGAGCTGCACACTGAACATTACCTTTTATACTTATTAAAATCCGAAAACTAACTTTCAATTCATTTCTCTGTCTTTCAAATTTGGTCAAAATTTTCTGTTATTTGAACTACTTGAAAATCAGTTGCTAAATTGGAAGTATGCCGGGAAATAATTTCATAACATTGAACTGGAGCAGTATTTCAGCTAACGCAGTTCCAAGTCATAAAGGAAAATTAAATGAAGGTGGTATTCAGGGAGACAGGAACGTATTTTGGAAACTGATAGTTAAATATCAGTCATAAAATTAAATTTCTGAGGAAAATAGCCGATAAGAAGATACCGGCTACTAGTGAATTTATTTCTGTGCGATTGCACCGCTACGACCAAGGCGAGCGATGATATTTTTCAACCTTGCAAACAACTGGGGAATATCTTTACCCATCATTAAATAGAGACAGGGTACCAATAACAATGAGATCGCTGTGGCAGCGAGTATTCCATAGCCCAGCGAGATCGCCATCGGAATCATAAAGCGCGCCTGCACCGAACTTTCAAAAATCATCGGCATCAAGCCGCAGAAAGTCGTTACTGTAGTCAATACGATCGGGCGAAAACGCCGCGCTGCCGCCCCCTTGATCGCGCTTTCCAAATCGGCGCCATCATTTCGGAGACGATTGCTGTACTCAATCATTACCAGAGTATCGTTAATCACAACTCCAGCCAGTGCCACCATACCCAGCAGACTCACCATACTGAGTCCATACCCCATACCCAAGTGGCCAAGTAACGCACCAATCACACCAAAGGGTATCGCCACCATTACGATCAACGGCTGTACATAACTCTTTAAGGGAATTGCCAATAGCAAGTACAGCACCGCCATCGCAAGGGCAAAGGTCATCGCCAGGCTTGCCAGTCCCTCTCGCTCCTCCGCTTGGCGTCCCTCATAGGAAACACTTAGGCCGGGGAATTCGGCTTTCAATTGGGGGACCACACTTTCATTCAGCTCATTAATCACAAGCGTCGCTTGGTCACTGGGCTCCACATTGGCGGTAATTGTTGTAACCCTGCGGCCTGCCCGGCGATTAATCGTGGCATAGGCGCGCCCTTTATCAATTTTTACCAGATCAGGCAGGGGCATCCAAAGTCCATTGCTGGCCCGGATCATAATGCTATTCACATCATTGATATTGGCCCGCTCATCCTCAGGCAAACGCACCATGACCTTCACCTGATCCCGGCCGCGCTGTTGGCGCAGGGCCTCAGCCCCGTACAGCGCTGCCCTCAACTGGCGACCAATATCCTCCGCAGACATGCCCAGACTTTTGGCCGTTTCAGTCAGCGTAAGGTCCAACTGGGTTTTACCGAGGGAAATACCGGGATCGATATCACTGACATTGGGGAATTTCTCCAACTCATCCCCTAAACGTATCGCAGCTTGCTCCAAGGTATCCGTGTCGGTATGGCGAAGCTCCACCGTTAACGAGGAGCCAGCACCGGGACCGCCACGGTCAGAAGCTGTTGTCGCGCTAAGGGCACCGGCAATCGGCCCTACTTCCTGGCGCCAGGCGCGAATAAACTCACCGGTGGAAAAAGGACGCTCATCTGCGGGAACAAAGAAAGCGTCCACCATAATCGCGTCATCGCCCATCAAACCGCGAATCCCCAGGAAGACCTTTTCTTTATCGTATTGCTCGAGCACCTTATCGGCAGCAGCAATAATCTGCGAGCGCGCTTTTTCCAGCTGGGATTGAGCCGTTCCGGTGGGAAAGGTGACGGCAAATCGACCGGAGTCCCGCTCCACCCTGGGCATCAAGGTGAAACCCATGCGGCCGCTAGCCGCATAGCCGCCAACCACCAGCAGCGCCGCTACCGCCACGGCAATAGTGGTGTAGCGGTGCTTGATACATTTATCAAGGAAGGGCCTAAAGCGCTGCTGTACAAAACGATCCAATCCCCGCGCCAGCATTTTCTGCCGCGCGGCAAAGCGGCGCGCCCGGCGACTTTTATAGCCGCGACGGGAGTGGGCCAAGTGACCGGGCAAAATAAACAGCGCTTCCACCCAGGAAATAATAAATACCGAGCCCACCACAAAGGGAATCACACCAAAGATCTTGCCCATAAAGCCGGGTAAGGCCATCAGTGGAAGGAAAGCGACAATATTAGTCAGGATCGCAAATGTGAGCGGTACCGATACCTGGCGGGCACCGGCAACGGCAGCCTCCAGATTGCTGTAGCCTTTTTGTCGCCACTCGTGGATATTCTCACCGGCAATAATTGCATCATCCACCACTATTCCAAGGGCGATAATAAAGGCAAACATACTTACCATGCTGATGGAAATATCCAGCCCAGGCAGGAATAGCAATGCCCCCAGGAAGCTGGTAGGAATGCCCAGTGTTACCCAAAAAGCCAACCGCAATTCCAGAAAGGCTCCGAGCACAACAAATACTAATAAGAGCCCAATAAAACCGTTCTTCAGCAGCAGGGTCAGACGCGCTTTGAAAATTTCCGAGTCGTCATCTCGAACGGTCAGGGTCACCCCCGGAGGCAGGCTTGCCCTGACCTCATCAACGACTTCATGGGCAGCCTCACTGACACTCATTGGTGTCTGGTCGCCCACCCGGTAGATCTTGATGCTGATAGCTGGCTCGCCGTTAAACACCATATTGCGCGCTTCTTCCTCAAGCGCATCGCTGATATTGGCAACATCCTTTAAATAAACGGCACCGCCACCAATGCCTTGGGCAATAACAATATCGCCAAACTCACGAGCCCAATCACGGCGCTCGGTCACCCGAACCAATATCTCCCCCGCATCAGACTTAACACTGCCGCTGGGAATATCTACCGCTGCATTTTCTACGATGCTTGCCACTTGCAGCAAGGTAAGCCCATAGCGACGCAGGTCGTCGCGGCGAATCTCGATCGCCACTTCCAAGTCCCGCATACCCCGCGCTTCCAACTGTGTAATACCACTGTGCGCTTCGAGCTTATCGTAAACCTGCATCGCCAACGCGCGCAGGTTTTGCTCGGTAAGATCGCCATGTAATACCAGATCCAGCACATCCCGTTTGCGCTCGGCCAGACTGACCTGGGGCTGCTCAATATCTGTGGGGAAGGTGGTTACAGAATCGATAGCCTGCTGAATATTCTGGTACACCAGGGCAGCATCAGCATCGCCTTCCAGCTCCAGGGTTAAAGAGGCACTACCCTCATTGGCCCTCGCGGTCATCTCTTTGATGCCTACCAAGCCCTGCACCGCTTGCTCGGCAGCCACCAGTACACCGCGCTCGACCTCCTCAGGGCTGGCACCGGGATAGGAAATGGACACGCTCACAGTGTCCAGGCTGAACTCCGGGAAAACTTCCTTTTTAACGATGGTCGAAAAAATCAAACCACCGATCAGGAAAACCAGCATCAACAAATTGGCGGTTACATGGTTGCGCGCCATCCAGGCGATGGCGCCCGTGCGGGTATCGACCTTATCTTTGGATCTATCCTGCTTAGTCATCTGCGCCCCCAGCGTTGGGTCCACCGGGGCCGCGTCTTGGCGGCCGTTCCGCAGAGGCAGCAGCATCTATCGGCGGGCGCTGCTGGCGATTACTGTCTCCGGCAATTCGCACCGGCATACCCTCAGTAACGGTTACCAACCGGGTCGTCACTAAGGCTTCTCCACCGTTGAGCCCCTGCTCCAGGACTGCAAAGTCGCCGCTCATGTAGGCTACTTCTACCGGCAGAACCGTGGTGCGGTTCTTACGAACCACCCACACATTGTTGCCGTCTTGCAACGCGGTGAGGGGGATTCGCACACGCTCATCCTCACTTTGGGAAACGATCTCTACTTTCGCCAGATCGTTGAGAAGCAGCTGCGGCTGGGACGGATCCTGTACGGAAAGCGGGTCTTCCAGCTCTACCAACACACTGGCGAGACGACCCTGCTCTTCCAGTACCGGGATAACCCGGACAAACTCACCACGGCGGTAGACGCCCTGCGGCCACTGGCTGCCGTAAATTCGAACTTCAACATCACCGCGTCCAAGCCGGTGCAGTTGCGACGCGGGAACCTCAACGGCAATCTGGAAACGGTCAGCACTAGCGAGGCTGTAGAGAGTATCTCCCGGAGAGACGCGATCACCGACATCGGTATCACGCTCAACTACTAGGGCATCAAATGGGGCGCGAACCTCGGTAAGCCGAAGATCGCGTTTAGCCAAGGCCACATTTGCCTCTGCGGATTTTACTGCCGCCTCTGCTGCTGCTCTCTGAGGCTCGCGCAACACCAGGGCCTTATCCGTTCCAGACAGGGCTGTGCCGAGAAGCTCGTATTCCTCTTGAGCAACTTGCTGCTGTCCTTGCTCCTGCTGCAATTCAGCACGGCGTTCGGCGAGGGTGCTCTGGGCCGTCATCAGGGCCAACTGGTAGGGCTCCTGGTCAATACGCAACAGCACCTGCCCTTTTGGCATTACCGCACCTGGACCCGAATCATAATCGAGCCACTGCACCTGCCCCTGTACCTGGGGCTCCAACTCCGCTAACTCACGGGCACTCACTTTACCTAGCGCGCTCAAGGTCACAGGAAAACGACCCTGCTCAGCAACGGCTACATCGACTGTCGGCGGTGGCGATTTGCGCTCACCGCGACTGACCGACGGTTTTTCCCGCATCATCCAGTTGAAGGCCAGGAATGCCAGCACCACCAAAATTATGGGAATCAGCAGGCGCCAATTGAGTTTCTGCAACATCAGTTATTTCCCTCCAGGTACAACTCCAAATCCACTGGCTCGGGGGCTGGAAGATCCACCTGGGGGATCCCGCCGGAAAGCGCGCGGTAAAGTACTACTCGGTTTTCAATCAGTTCGCGCTCGGCAGACAAGATTTGTCGCGCCAAACTCTGTTGTTCACTCGTCGCGGTCAACACATTGAGGAAGTCGATGGTTCCCCGCGCATAGGCGCGGCTTTGGCGCAGAACCAAAAGGTCTGCGAGACGCTCACGCTCACGTAGATGGTTGAGTCTCTGCTCGATCAGGCTCTCTCGAATCAAGGCCTGCTCTACTTCAGACAAGGCTTCATTAACTGCACTGCGGTAGAGCGCCCAGCGCTCCTGCAGAACGGCGTCCTGTTGCTCCCGGGCTGATGCCAGGGCGCCACCATCAAAAATCACCCCCTCAATAGAGGCTGCGATGGCCAAAAGCCAGTTTTCAGTCACGTCACTAATTAAACTGGTGCCATTGCTGGCTACTGCAGACAAACTAAATACGGGCAGTCTATCGGCCCAGGCCTCATCGGCTACATGATAGCCCTGTAAAAGGTCTCGCTGCGCCTCAACGACATCCGGGCGGCGCAACAACAATTGCGATGGCACGCCGGTCTCTGGCAGGGCTGGTAGTGCCGGCAACCCGGCCTGTTTGTGAATAATGCTGCTAAGTTCCTCGACATTGATACCCAAGAGCACCGCTAACTGTACTTTAAGAGTTTCGGCATCCGCTTCCGCCTCATCCAGTTCCTGCTGTGACTGCTGGACCAGCTGCTGTTGCTGCAAAACATCGGCTGCACCTGAGACGCCGCGACCAAAGCGCAGTTCCAGAACCTTCAGGCTTTTGCGATTGATCTCCAGCTGTTGTTGCAGCAAATCCCGCTGCCCCCACTGCTCCCGCAACTCCAACCAGGTAGCTGCCACCTCGCTCGCCAGGGTCAGGGCTGCCGTCTGTAAATTCTGTTCCTGGGCCAGGTAAGCCGCCTCTGCTGCACTGGCACCGGCACGAACCCGCCCCCAAAGGTCCACTTCGTAGCTGGCGGCGATTCGGGTACTCCAACTATTGCCCTCCGCAGAGGGATCGGTGAACTCGCCGGAAGAGTAGCGCTGCTCAGTATTTTCAATGCTGGCAGTCAGTCTTGGCCAAAGGCCCGATCGCGCTCCCCGCGCGGTGGCTGCGGCCTGCTCCAATCGCCAATAGGTAGCCTGAATATCCGGATTATCTTTCAGTGCCAGCTGTACCAAATTGTCCAACTGCGGATCTTGCAAATCTCGCCACCAGCGCAAACTCGGTGCGGCAGTGCCCGATGCACGAAAAGATTCTGGTAACCCCAAATTTTCATCGGGCTGAATGGTCTCAATTGGCTGCGAACTACAGCTGACAAGCAGCGGAACACAAATTGCCAAAATACGGTAAAAGGACAAGGAATATCACCGAAATTAAACGTTTAATCGTAAAAAATAGAGATTTATTGCGTGCATTATCCGCCCCCCAAAATCGCTCGCAATGCGTTTTACTCTTGTTTACAAAGCATGCGTAAAATCAGGCAAAAAATTGCTGCCCGCAGGAGTGCCGAAAACCGACTACTTCGGTATGATGCGGCACACTAAACTGAATAGTCATCGGGGTTTGACGCGGAGCTTATCCAAAAAGTCTCCCCTCTGTACAAAGGTGCTCGGCCTTCTTCAGCCGGCCCCCTTGGACGCTCCGGTGGAATTAATAACGGAAGTAGAAGAGACAAACCATGAGTAAACATCAGCCACTCGCCCATTGGGACGATATTTTGCTGCTGGACCAACAGCTGACCGACGAAGAGCGCATGGTGCGCGACACGGCACGTGAGTACTGCCAAAGCAAACTGATGCCCAGAGTTCTCGAGGGTAACCGCCACGAAATCTTCGATCGTGAAATCATGAACGAGATGGGTGAATTGGGCCTGCTCGGTTCCACCATCGAAGGCTACGGCTGTGCCGGTCTCAACTACGTTTCCTATGGCCTGGTGGCGCGCGAAGTTGAACGCGTTGACTCCGGCTACCGGTCCGCCATGAGCGTTCAGTCCAGCCTGGTTATGCACCCGATTTACGCTTACGGCAGCGAAGAGCAGAAGCAGAAGTACCTGCCTAAGCTGGCATCCGGCGAATGGGTTGGCTGTTTCGGCCTGACCGAGCCCGATGCGGGTTCCGATCCCGGCGGCATGAAAACCCGCGCCAAGAAAGTCGATGGCGGCTACCGCATCAGCGGTTCCAAGATGTGGATCACCAACAGCCCAATCGCCGACGTTTTCGTTGTTTGGGCGAAAGATGACGACGATATTATTCGCGGCTTCGTGCTGGACAAGGGTATGGAAGGCCTCTCCGCACCGAAGATCGAAGGCAAGTTCTCACTGCGCGCCTCCATTACCGGCGAGATCGTGATGGACAATGTGTTCGTTCCGGAAGAAAACAAATTCCCGGAAATTGGCGGACTGCGCGGCCCCTTCGGCTGCCTGAACCGCGCTCGCTACGGTATCTCCTGGGGCGCCATGGGTGCCGGCGAGTTCTGCTGGCACGCCGCTCGCCAGTACGGCCTGGACCGCACCCAGTTTAACCGCCCTCTGGCTCAAACCCAGCTGTTCCAGAAGAAACTGGCTGACATGCAGACCGAAATTACCCTGGGCCTGCAAGCCTCCCTGCGCGTAGGTCGCATCATGGATGAGAACAAGCAGTTCGACCCCACCATGATTTCCCTGGTGAAGCGCAACAACTGTGGTAAGGCACTGGATATCGCCCGTATTGCTCGCGATATGCACGGCGGCAACGGCATCTCCGACGAATTCCACGTAATTCGCCACGTGATGAACCTGGAAGCTGTAAATACCTACGAAGGTACCCACGACGTACACGCATTGATCCTCGGCCGCGCCCAGACCGGCCTGCAAGCATTCGTGTAAAACACGTCTAGTTCGATGCTCACGGTATTTTCCGTGGGCATCGCCCTTATCCCATCACTTCTTATCTGCTTACTTCTACCTCGCCCCCAGGTTGGTAGCACAAAACCATTAAACTAAAGTTCGGAATAGTCACGCAAAAAGGCGGCGCATAGACTGTGGAGCAGTATTAAATTATTACCCGCACCAAGCAAAGCACTGCACCGAAAAAAAACGTTTGGATTTAAAGTAATAATAATTTGAGAGAAGACCAAAACTGACTGTGACCATTTACGCATCATCGAACCGCGAAATAAGTAAATACAGCCCTCAGCAATTATTAAACCCTCAATAACGGTATAAAAAGGAAGTTTTGGAAACCGCGGAAAGCCCAAACAGAGAGCCCAACAAGCTGAATAAAATTATTACCCCTCCCCTAACTTCCCTCCACATCAACAATCTCCTGCCCCGGATTTCGATCATTTAATTTCACTACACAAAGAGCAATACCCAGCAACACGACAAAAGTCGCTACCCACTCGACAAATGTAAGATATTCACCGAGGATAATTGATGAGCCGATTATTCCCACAATAGGAACCAGCAACCCAAATGGTGAAACGCAGGCAGAGGAATAGCGACGAATTAAATCACCCCATAAAATATAACCAACCAATGTCACCATGCACACTTGGTAAACAATTGAAAACCAACTGGCCGTATGCGCCTGAAAAAAGAAAACCCAGGGAGTATGGCTCTCATAAAATATCGACAAGACCAAAAGAGGTACCGGCGGCACCAATGAAGCCCAAACCATTAAGTGAAGTAAGTTAACTCCTGGCATCCTGCGGAATACGATATTCGCTATCGCCCAAGACAGCCCCGCCCCCATGATAAGGGTAAATCCCACTATCGTTGTCGACCCACCTTTATCGGCATAGTAGAAGAATACAGAGAACCCTACAGCCGCTATTACCAAACCCAAGCATTGCTGCATATTTATCTTGTCGCCAAACAGCATTGCGAATAGCAATAGGGTGAATGGCACCTGCGACTGCATAAGCAGTGACGCTACACCCGCTTGAATATCGGCCTTCATGGCGTAGTACATCAACCCCAGAGAGAGAAACTCTAAGAAGAAGCCGAGCGCAACAACATTGAGGATCGAGGTCTTGGGGAATGGACAAAAGAAAACCAGAGGAACAGCGACGAGGGTGAAGCGAACCGAAGCCAATAACATTGGCGGGAAGTCGGCCAGCGCCACCTTGGTTATCGGGTAATTCAGTCCAAAAATTGAGACTGCCAGCAAAGCTAACAGTATGCTTTTATACGGCATCTCTACAGCCAGTGAACAATGGACGTAACCAAAGGGTAGCAGCCTCTATTAGTCTTCTGCGCCTAATGGGCCCTTTGTCATTGTTTCAATAGCTCCCTGGTACCCATCTATTGCGGCGCCTCACACTTCTCACCAGTAGATCGCTGCTCAATTCCCTTTGCGTAGACAGAAGTGCTATTCTCCCCTGCCCGCCAATCTCTGGATGTAACGATGATATGGATGAGCTGCTGCACTGGTTTGAATTGATCGGTATCGCGGTCTTTGCCTTCAGCGGCGTACTCGCCGCCGGCCATAAACAGATGGATTTATTTGGTGCCGTGGTACTCGCCTGCGTCACTTCTATTGGCGGTGGCACCGCCCGGGACATTATTCTCAACGTCCCTGTATTCTGGCTTGAGCACACCTATTACCTGTGGATCGCCTCAATTACCGGTGTAGTAAGCTTTTACCTGATACGCTATCTAAAGGTCCCTATGCGCCTGCTAATGGTGGCAGATGCCATTGGACTCGCCGTTTTTGTGGTGCTCGGAACCCAGAAAGTACTCGAACTGGGCTATTCCGCGACCATCGCAATCGTGCTCGGCGTAATGACCGGTACTTTTGGCGGGGTGATTCGGGATGTGCTGTCCGGTGACATTCCACTTTTACTCCGGCGAGAGATCTATGCCACCGCTGCCCTTACCGGTACGGCCATACTCGTTGCCTTGGACAATGTAGGGTGGCTACCCCATGAGCTAGTGGTGGCTATTGCTGTATTTGTGACCCTAGCGATTCGCCTCGCGGCATTGCGCTGGAATATCTCCGCGCCAGTGGCACGCTTCGGCAAGCACTGACCGTTCAAAGGCCTGGAACCATAAACCACTACTTAATAGCAGTCACAGGAATAATCTAAGTGCAAAAAGCCCGATTGCGCATACTCCTCATTATTCTCATTTCCATGGTGATTGGAGCCTGTGAGCGCTCGACAAACTCTGCCCAAACCGGTCAATCCCAGCAAAAACAATACGCTCGCCTGGTAGCAAAGCCCTGCTGGTTCAAAACCGATGAAACCTGGCCTTTCACCCAGTGTTTCATGATGGAGGTGCCGGAGAATTATGCCCACCCGGAAAAGCGCAAAATCCGCTTTCCGGTCGTACGCTTCCGTGCCACAAACCCCGATCCCAAGAAAATCCCCCTACTCCATCTAGGCGCCGGAGGCCCCGGAGCCAGCATGGGGTTAGAGCCCGAGAACGCCAGCGATTGGTTGTGGCTTAACTATGCCGCCATGACAGTAGAAGACGGCCGGGATCTCTTTGTTATAGATCCCAGGGGCACCGGTATGGCCCAGCCACGCCTCACTTGCAGCGAGTTTATCGAAGATGCCGATACCGCCTTCCGGCGCAACCTGTCTCCGGAAGAAGAGGCCCGTGTTTTCTCTTTCAGTATGGAGCGCTGTTACAGTCGCCTGAGCAAAGGTGCCGACTTGGCCCAGTACAACAGTTCTGTGATCGCCAGGGATGTAGAAGAGCTGAGAAAAACCCTCAAACTTGATAAATTCGATCTCTACGGGGTGTCCTACTCCTCCCGCTACGCCCTGACTGTGGCCCGCGACTTCCCGGAATCAGTGCGCACCCTGGTGCTTAACAGTGCGGTCTTCCCCAATATTGTCTACACGCAGCAGCTCCCACAGGACTCCCTGGCAGCCTACGAGCGCGGCCTGAAGCATTGTATCGAAGACGAGAAATGTAACAGTCGCTATCCCAATTTACGCCGCAGGCTGGAAAACCTGATCCAGACCTTAGACGAAGAGCCGCGCACCATTCCGATCAAGCACCGCTACTCAAAACAAAGCTATCCCTTTGTGCTTACTGGACAGCGCTTGCTGAGAGTTCTATTCCAGGCCCTGTATAACGAAAACTTCTACAGTGAACTGCCCAAGATGATCGAGGGCCTGGAAAATGAGGGCGATGAAGGGCTACAGCCGGCCCAGGATGCCATCGCACACTTTATGGAGATCGTACTGGACCCCTACTTTGGGGATGCAGCCGGCGTTAGCCACTTCTGCTATGAAGAGGCTCCCTTTGTCGATTTTGATCAGGCCAGGGCCAACGCTGCAGACACCGGCATTCTCGGCGGGGCCGTACGATCAGATTTGAATTTGTTGCAGCTACAGTGTCGCATCTGGGCAATCCCCTCTGCTCCACTCACTGAGTCAGAAGCCATCTCCACCCCAGTTCCAGTGATAGTGTTACACGGCGGCCTGGATCCGGTACTAGCTGCAGATGATGTTGATATCGCACGCAAAGAGCTACCGAATCACCAATGGCTGCTATTTCCCAACCTGGCTCACGATATTATTTCCGCAAGCAACTGCGCGGAGCGGGCAGTAGCGCGCTTTCTCGACAACCCTGCCGAAGATCAAACCGAAACCACCATGACTTGCCGCAAAGCGGAGCTGGCAGACCAGATTTCCACCGAAGAAGAATCTGAGTCCCAGCAAGAAGCCGAACAACAGGCCGTTGAACCCCAAGCAGCTGAGGTCCCTGCCCCGGAAAGCGGCCAATAACCAAAAACAACAGCTGAAGTTACACGACAAAAGCGGTATCAAGGATTGAGGAAAGGCCGATGGAGAGCAACAACAACCCTGCCCTGATTGAAGTTGCGGATTTGGTAGAGCTCAAAAAGACCGGCGAACCCGTAATATTGGACTGCCGCTATAGCCTGGCGGATCACGATAGTGGTGAGCGGGACTATCGGGCTGGCCATATTCCCGATGCCCATTACGCCTGCCTGCACCGTGACCTCTCTGCCCCTGTGCAACGCTACGGCGGCCGCCACCCAATGCCGAGCGCTGCACAGTTCCAGGACTACGCTCGCAATCTGGGAGTCGATAGTGACACACAGGTAATCGTCTACGACGACACCCGCCTGGGTTTTGCCGCCCGTGCCTGGTTCCTGTTTTTCTTCTTTGGCCACAAGAAAATTGGCATTCTGAATGGCGGTCTAAAAGCCTGGCTCGATGCAGGGGAAACATTGGACACAAGCGAGCCCACTCGATCCAGGCAAGGAAACTTCAGTGCACAACCAAAAGAAAATCTCTTGGTTCATTACGAGACCATCAAACAAAACCTGGGTAAAGCACCCTGGCAGTTAGTAGACGCCCGGGACAGTCAGCGCTTTGAAGGAATTGAAGAGCCTATCGACCCGATTGCCGGACATATACCCACCGCCATCAACCAGCCCTGGCAAAACATTACTGACAAAAACAATGGCAAAGTGAAATCTATTCCCGAACTCAAAGAGCAATTCGGCAACTTGGCGGACGGCAAACCACTTCTCAATTACTGCGGCTCCGGAGTTACTGCCTGCGTTAATTTCTATGCACAATATTTAGCTGGTCGCCACGACTCACTACTCTATCCAGGGAGTTGGAGTGATTGGTGTTCGCATCAGTGAAGATAAAATAGGAGTCATGGAACTTAAATACAGCAGTGCGAGAAGGCTCATGCGAACTGTAGATATAAAATAAAGCTAATAAGCCAGTTACAATTTTTACTATTGCTTATATGCCCAGCGAATCCCCCATCTCCAAATCAGAACACTCCTGCATGGGCGGTAATTGGGCTATTTGATGCTTATTCAGTCGGGCACCAGAGAATTCGCAACGATTTTTACACATAAAGATTATAAAATTAGTTAAACCGATATCCACCAGCACCTCTTTACCGCATAACATGTTAGAGGAAGCCTCCTCATAACACCCCGCCGCTCTGCACTTTATAAGGTGTAAACATGGGTACGCCAACGATCTGAAAGACCTAGGGAACCAAATCCATTCGACAGAATCTTCCGCCGATAATATTCACGGAAGAAATTAAAAAAATCCTGCTTGTTATTAAAACAGTACTCTCCATGGTTAGGGTCAAAAAAAGTGCACTGTTGAGCCATCCCAGCGGGTCCAATATAGAGAGAAACAGCATGGGCCGCCGAAAAGTGCCCAAAGACTTTACCTGACACAGTAATTATTACGTAATGATCGTTTAATTGATCTAATGATGCTATTAAAAAATCGGTCATTGATAAAGGCTGAGCTCCAGGATTAACTATTTGAATACTCGAATCTTCTCCAAGCCCAGGTACTGGATATACTCCACGCTCTCTCAGCCACGCCCCTACATTATTCATATAAGAATTATCTTTATCATGTGCCCACCCCCACTGAGACTTGGCAACACTTCTTAATTCACGAATATTTAGAGAGCGAAGTCGAGTGAATGTAAATGGACCTGCTCCAACTTTCCACTTTTCATACAAGCCCAATTTGCTTGATAGAGATACCCCTTCAGAAGCCCTACAATGTATCCAATGTGCAGTTAAGGCTCCACAAATGCCAAACGTGCTAAATCCTGCATAGTGCACCCAAACTCTTAGCGAACTCTGGGAAAAACCCCAAATTTTTTGCCCTCGATGACGCTCGGCAATTGTACTAACACGCATACAAGCAACCTCCCAACAGACAATTAAAATCCAAAAATCATCTATTTTAATTCGAACAAAAACCTACAATAAATACTGATCCGCACCTAGCCAGAGGCTTTTACCTACAAGGACTGATAACTCTCTTAGAAAATGGGGTGCGCAGATTGACACACTCTTATATTTACGCCAACCCAACAACAATAAAATAGGTCAATCAATCCTTTACCCATTGACTCAAATGAACATTGCCAAATTGATCAACATCACCAATTTTGTACTTTTAATATCTCTTTATAACCAATTATGACAAGCAACTACTCACAGCCCAATACCCGCACAGGATCTAAGTAATTCCAATATCAGCAAAATTTACTTCTCTAACACTCCCTTTCCCAGACTTAACGCCCACTATATCCAGCGCACTGTTAAAACAGTAAAAGTTAAATATGCCAAACCTGAAATAATGAATTTGGTTATATGGAAAGAATTGCGCCTCCATGGCTTTAAACCACACTTACCCCTTACCGGACAATTTTCCACCCTCTCAACCTCCAACTTAAAGGGTAATTCATCCCTAAAAGCCAAAAGAATAGCTCTCTCTTTAGATCTATATTGTGTCGGCTCTATCAAGTAGCGCTTTAGATATTGGGCAAATTTTTTTAGGTTTTGGACTTTCTTTAGGGAAAGGAAAATACATGCAGATTGGGTTGTTTTGTATGGGGAAAGTAAGATGGCCAGAACTCCAACCATCTTAAGCAAACCCCAAAACTCTATACGAGATGAAATACTTCCTGCAACACTAAGCAGAACCAATTTATGAATAGAGCTAGCTTTTCCATATCCTATCGATCTGCCATGAATCGAATTTATGTTCCGCCCGATAATGCATATTACTGACCAAGTGAAAGAAGAAGTAAAAATCCTCTTTATCCTCAAACCAAAACTCCCCAAAGTTCGGATCAAAGAAACAAGCATCCTGCTTTTGCCCGCCAAATGACTGGGCACCAACCCAAGCAGCTACTGCATGAGCGCCCGGATTCTCGTCTCGACTAGAGCGCATTTCAATTAACGCATAGGCTCCATTAATCTGTTTAAGCCGCTGTCGCAAGGAATCCCTGTTTGATCTTCCGGTAGCTGAAGAAAGCACTCTCAACCGATTTAAAAGTAACCATGCCCTATGAGAAGCTTCCCAGTTGGCACTTTGCTGCCAGGCTTGCTGTTGTGCCGCTATTCGTTGGTATTTCCCCATATTGAAAGGGATAAATCTTCGCTGATCCCAAACGCCACCCAAGTGATTTACTAAAGAGTCGTCATAAGCATGATACTTAATCCAGTGTGAAACCAGCGACAAACAGATTCCACCGCCAGAAATCTGTCGGATATTCAACACAGGAAATGATTGGGAAAAATCCCAAGTACATACTCCACCCAACTGGCGCGCCATAGAGTAAACGCTGTACATAAAAGGTCCTACGAAAAAATTATTGTGACTCTGTACTTAAGGAGCCTCTGAATAACTACGCGGATAGAGTGAAATCTGTAACGGCCCCCTTATTAACCGTAACCATTTCTGCTCAAGGTGAAAGTGAGGCTCAAGGGTTCTTTTCTCCGACGCAGGAGTTGGAACTTTACGCGCCAACCCCACCGCCGACTTTATGATTTGGGCGCAAGTTTTTAGATTTTGGTCATATTTTAACGACAACCAAATACAGGGAAGCAAATTCAGAGAAGACAGGAAAAAGACAAAAAAGTGGAGGGGAATTAACTGTGCTAAGCGTCACAACAACAGGCAGCACTCACCGCGCCGCCTGCTTCTGCAATCTAACAACGTTTAGTCGTGCATTGGGTTGCGAAGAATTGGGCAAACAGCGTCTTCTTTCTTAGCCATATACCACTGGTGGTATTCATCGGCATAGTAGAACGGTTGGGCCATGCTGATCTCAGTGGTGATTGACCGCGATCTTTAGCATCCAGCGCCTCCTGCACAGCCGCCCTACTTGCTTCCGCCTCCTGTTTCTGGCCTTCATTCAGCCAGAAAACACAGGAACGGTACTGGGAGCCGATATCGTTACCCTGTCGCATCCCCTGGGTTGGGTCGTGGTGATCCCAGAAGATACGCAGGAGCTCTACATAGCCCACCTTTTTCGGATCAAAGATTACTTTTACCACCTCCGCATGCCCGGTACGACCGGTGCAGACCTCATCGTAGTTCGGGTTTTCAGTGGCGCCATCGGTGTAGCCTACGGCAGTGGCAAAGACAACATCCGTATCCCAGAACCCATGCTCTGCGCCAGAAGCACCCCATACCAAAAATGGCGACCTCCAGGTGCTCGGGGAGTGGCTCTTTAATGGTGTTGCCATTTACAAAGTGGGTCCCACTGGGTATTGGATAAATATTTTTAGATTTTAGGCGCTTTTAGACATAAAGTAATTAAAGTTAAGTTGAGGGGACCGGCCTCCAAGAGCCCCAGATAACCGAGGGAGCCTTTAAATAATCTCACAATATCTCTACGGATTGTGATTACATTTCACCAAAAATACGACAGGCACTTCAAGCACAAATACAGGCCAATTTTAGGCTTACCCGAAGGCAACAAGCTGCTCACTCTTTTGGGGGAGCACTTACTAGCCAGGCAGAAATAATCAGTACACTCTGGCAATATAAACTGCATGAAATACGATGCCAGAAAACTTAGTACTGAGAAGCAGCACCTCATACGTAAAATTGCTGTTCAGCGAGTATTTGATGGAGAATCTGCGGCGGAGGTTAGTCGTAGCTTAGGGCTGGGGAGCAGAACTATTTTCCCATGGTTAAGGACTGCTCGGGAGAAAGGTATTAAAGCGCTATCTCCAAAAATTAGACCTGGACGCGGTAGAAAGCTATCAGCTATTGAAGAAAAGGAAGTCAAGCGATGGATTATTGGTAGCGATCCAAGGCAATATGGCTTTGACTTCGGATTGTGGACACGTCAGATCGTATCGGATTTGATTTTTGAGAGATTCAAGGTTGAACTTAGCATTTCTGGTGTCGGCACACTGGGCCTGACGCCACAAAAGCCTCTACGAAGAGCTTACGATAGAGATGAGAAGACGGTGAATAAATGGGTAAAGGAAGTCTACCCAAAGATTAAATCTTATGCGAAAAAAACTGGGGCAGAAATATTTTGGCTGGACGAGGCTAATATCAGATCAGACGATCCACTCCAAAGGACATGGGGAGAAAAAAGAAAAACTCCAGTGGTAAAAACGAGTGGTCAAAGACAGTCAATCAATGCGATCTCAGCTTTATCGAACAGAGTTGGCTTCTGGTGTCATATTTATAGTGAAAAGTTCACGGCAGAAAAGTGCGTAGAATGCTTCAAAAATTTCCAGAGAAGTCCGAAAAGACCAGTGATTCTCATTGTTGATGGGCACCCAGTACACAAATCGAAAAAGGTATTGGAGTATATCGATTCACAGGATGGCAAGCTTGAAGTGGTGTTCTTACCGCCATATGCACCAGACCTAAATCCAGATGAGTTGGTCTGGAATCATATGAGAAATATAGGGACCTCAAAGAAGCCGCTGAAAAAAGGTGAGACACTACTGAGTCGTGCAAATGCAGATTTGCAGAGCATCAAGAAAAATAGAAAACTTGTAAATCATTTTTTCAAGAGTCGTCTGTATTCTTTGCTGCTGCCTAGGTAATAAGCTCGAAAATCCTGCCTGTCAGCACAAGCATTCAGTGCTTCTACTAACCTATGATATCGTGCCTTATTGTAGCTAAACTGGTCTTAATATAGCGAAAGGGTTGCTCCAGCTTGGTCCCAACCTGTACTTCTTTCCATTATACGAAATCAAATTTTCTCCGGAAGAGATTTTTAGCTTGCTCGGCTTCAACGTTATGTTACAGACCATATTTCGATCTTCCCACATTTCCACGCCGATGTAGTGCCAACGGCGTGTACGATTCCGGTCTCATCATCAACACCAATAATAAGTTTCATATCAAATACCATTGCCCACCCTTCTTGATCTTGTAGATCTCTGGATTATGAGCTTTTCTTATTTTTGGTAGAACTGCGCGCACTGATAGTTCACTGATAGTTGTTGCATCTACGATGCATCCTTTTTTCAGTAATACGCCATTTTCTATGATCTGCTTGTGAATAGCCGTGAAGAGTTGACGAGCAAATTATTGTGTCTCAAGCAAATAGCAAAACTTAAAGATGATTTTTTTATCCGGGATAGGCTTTGTCAGTGCCACCCCAGCAAAGCGACGCATGACTTCGATTGCATAGAGGACGCCACATGTACGAGCTAGAATTACTTACTTTTTCCCTGTTTTCTAGTAATTCAGGCTTAAACTAACAGTGGTTACATTCTTGCTTCGCTCACTGGGAGTAATTAGTCCACCGCTTGTGATAAGTACGTTTTTTCAAAGTTCCCACTGGAGACAAAATTGCGTCGACCGGGAAGCTTCGTCTGAGTTTTTAGTCAACTAGGTGCTTGGAACATTTGGAGTAAATTTGTACTATTCTATGCGAATAAGATAATCTCGCCACCCCTGAATTAATAGCTTGATTTTGTTCTGACGATGTATTGTGCTTTATTGTATTAACCTGCTGATTATTTATCCTGCCCCCAGCATACTATATCCACCTCTCTGAAGCTTCTGTAGACTTTCGATGCCTGAGTGTTTCACTCCTCACTTGTAGCTCATTCCTGGGCCTTTTTTACCTTTACGCGGCAATAGATATTCCCGATGACTCATTAGGGCCATCTATTCCCGAAATCTTTAGAAATCAACAAAATAATGACCAAAAACTAAAGATGAGATATGGGTGAAATCTAATAATACTTGAACCTTGTGAAACCTATAAGAGTTAATGAAAGTGACTATCCCGTTTTTTGAATCCATGGCTATAGCTATGCTTCTATTCACCCTTGCAGGCTGTAGTGGCGGAGGGGGTAATAATGGCGCTACTGGCGGTGAAGATACCACTATAGCGGGGTCGCCTGCGGAAGACCCACCTGCGGAAGACCCACCTGCTGAGGACCCACCTGCTGCCCCCGAAGCAGTTCAGGGTTTTACCCTGAGCTTCGAGGCAATCAAGGTTTTCCGTTTTAATTGGAGCGATGCGGAAGGGGCTACTCATTACCACCTGCTGGAAAATCCTGATGGAATTTCCGGTTTCACACGTTTAGTCGAGGATATTCCCAAGGGTAATGGGACCCTTGAGGTACAAGTCCCACTGCACGCCCGAACAAATGCGCTATATATACTGCAAGCTTGTAACAAGGTGGGAGAGCAAGATCTTTGCACTGATTCTACCTCCCTTAGCGTAAACGACACCTTGGTGGAGAGCATTGGCTACTTCAAGGCAAGTAATACAGGTATTAGGGACGTTTTCGGAGTGTCAATCGCCCTCAGCGCAGATGGCCACACCCTTGCAGTAGGCGCTACCTTAGAGGAAAGCGATGCGACCGGTATCAATGGCGACCAGGAGAACGATGATGGAGTCAACCCAGATGGAACTAGCCCAGCAGGTGCGGTCTATGTGTTTACACAGGTAGATAACGCCTGGGTACAGGAGGCCTATATCAAAGCCAGTAATAATAATGGAGGGGGTCTTTTCGGTGTTTTAGATCTGAGCGGGGATGGCAACACTTTAGCCGTTGGTGCATTCTATGAGAACAGTGGCACAACGGGTATCAATGGCGATCAAACCAATACTGACGCCCCTCAATCCGGCGCGGTCTATGTTTTTACACGTCTAGATGGTGCCTGGACACAAAATGCTTATATCAAAGCTAGCAATACATCCCCCTATGACTTATTTGGACGCTCTTTAAGCCTCAGTGATGACGGCCGTCTTCTAGCTGTAGGTGCGCCTTTTGAAGATAGCAGCACTACTGGCATCAATGGCGATCAAACAGATCCAACTGTTATACTTGGCATCCCTGACGAGAGTGGAACTTGGCAAATAGAGGATAACAATGAGAGTCAGGAAATCGGCAATACTGTGAATTCAGGAGCGGTATATGTTTTCTCCCATATAGATGACACCTGGGTGCAGGAGGCTTATATTAAGGCTAGCAATACCGGTCTTCTGGATGAATTCGGAATTTCCGTCAGCTTGAGTGGGGATGGTACAACTATGGCTGTTGGCGCGACCGGAGAGGATAGCAAAGCGGTGGGTATTAATGGCGAGCAAAGCAATGATGATGCCCTTTACTCGGGCGCTTGCTACGTATTCTCCCGTACGGATGGTAATTGGGCGCAACAGGCGTATATCAAAGCGAGCAACTCTGATTATGACGATGAGTTTGGCTTGTCAGTTGACCTAAGTGCTAATGGTAACATCTTGGCCGTTGGTGCTAATAATGAAGACAGCAATGCCATAGGCACTGATGGCGATCTAAGCAATAATGCAGCCAAAGACTCTGGTGCTGCCTATGTCTTTGCCCGTGCAGATGGCCAGTGGGCGCAGCAGGCCTATCTCAAGGCCAGCAACTCAGATGCCTCTGACAATTTTGGTGAATCAGTTAGCCTGACTGCCGACGGTCGAACTCTGGTAGTTGGAGCACCCAGAGAGGGCAGTATCGCTAAGGGTGTAGGGGGAGACCAAAACAATAACAATGCCGAAAATGCTGGCGCAGCTTATATGTTTGCTCTAGTTGATGGGACCTGGTTGCAGAAAACATATTTGAAAGCAGGCAATACTGATGCAAATGATGCTTTTGGCTTTTCCGTCAACCTCAGTGCAGATGGCGATACCCTGGCTATTGGGGCTCCCAATGAAAGCAGTAGCTCTACTGGTATTAATGGTGATCAGGATAATAACCAAGCTGAGGGATCCGGTGCGGTTTATATATACTGATAGAAGCCTGACGCCCAGTAAAATCCCCCATCTTATTTCTTGGATTGGGGGGGGGTAGTGGCGCTTGCGTAGGCAGTTCGGTTATAGGTCTGGTATCTTTCAAAGAAAATCGCATTCTAAGAATTTAGTAAGAACTTTGCTTTTAAGATCGGCCCTCAAATCAGCAACCACCCGCATAGCGGGTGGTATGGTGAAAGCCCCCAGAGGGGGCTATTTACAACCCCGCCAGTTGCATCTGCACTTGCCGGCGTTCTTCAACCTCTTGATGCTTGATGTACTCTCGAATCATCTGCTCATCAAGACCTACTGTGCTCACTCAGTAACCCTGAGCCCAAAAGTGTCTTCCTGTAAAATTTCTCTGCACATGCCTGTACTTCCGAAATATCTGGATCGCAGATTTCCCTTTCAGAAAACCAACCGTATTGGAAACACTTAACCTTGGAGGAATCATTAACAACATATGAATGTGATTCCTCATTGCGTACCCCTCGACCAACTCAATACCTTTTTGACGACATAAGTCTCGGAATATTGCTCCAATCTCATGTCTCAATGCTCCAAATAACGCATTCTTTCTATACTTGGGCACAAATGCCACATGGTACCTGCAATAATGTTTCACGTGAGCATGGCACTGCCAATCTAGCATATGGCCTCCTTAAAGAACTTGCCGGTTCATGGAGGCCATATTTTACTCTGCACGCCGGAACGGCGGAGCCTTGTCTAGTCTCACCGCCTGAGGCGGTGGTTTACCTATTTGTTAATTAGAATGCGTTGCAATTACTGCTAGTACATCAGTTAATGGTTGCTCTTCAGCATAAAATTCAAATGGTTCACTCCGTAGATCTTCAGCCAATACATAATTAACCGAAACAGCACAAAAATTAATTAGAAAAAATAACACTAAGGTGCAATATATTTATATAGCTGATTTTCCTTAATTTCGTTAGAGTTAATCTTTGGCAAAACACTTTCACACAATGAACAATGATAATTTGTAAATTCATAAAATTCTTCATAGGAGACGCTATTTTTGATAATGGTCTGAAAACCGAAATATTTTGCAACGTCAGCTATTATAGATTTTGCAAACCCAGGCCATACATAGCCCTTTCGCATAGCATTCGTTAGGAGCACCCCTCTATGGATAGTTCCAGATTAACACTAACTAGCAAATATTCATTTCGTAACTCATAAAATAAAACGCTAAATTTTGAATCAAAATTTAAACAGTAAGATTTATCAGGGCCATCTATGATCTCAGATATGAGAAAATCGAGGCATAATTTTGTTAGTTTGTCATTCAGCGGCATAATGATCCGAAGCACCGCCATAGTCATTTATTCGAACTTCAACAGCGAAAACATAAAAATTCTTTTAATTTTAACTTTTTTATGCAAAGGACAATTGTATAGCGATCTGAAGATATTTATTGATCATGCAATATACAGCTTGATTAACATCCAATCAGCAGTATTTTGCGCACCTCATAAACAAGGTGCACAAAAAGTTATACTTTTATACCGAGCTTATTATCAACACTGAGATTACCTGATAATGCTCCTGAACTTATTGAGTTATTTTTTGATGTAATCAATTCATACCAATACATAGCCGCCTGATACAGTTCATTAACCCTTTTTACTAATGAACCCACCTCAATATTTTCAAAATATTCTTTATCACAAAGTACTACCTTTTGTGACTCTGGATTGATTGATAGCGTTGCATACTCTGTTCCTATCCACAGGTAGTTTGCTTGAAGCATCAAGTTACAGAAATGCAACTCCTGACCTTGGGGTATGCCACATATATCTAGAGTTAAAACTACAAACTCTCGGCTGTTCTCTTCATGGTGATAGATATGCATATCAATATCATCCCAAGAAATACGACATGAATCTTCTACCGGCTCCATTAATGGTTGCTGTAAGTTAATTGATAAATCCTGGATCAGTCTTTGAAAATCTAAATTCACAGTGAGTACTCTTTATAAGATCTCTAAATAGTTAAACTTGTTTTTCATGAGCCCTCAGCCAACGAATAACATCAGCTACAGGTTCAACAAATTCATCGGTTATACTTTGATCAACGCCTATCTTAGAATATAGCGCCCTTGCTAAGGGTACATTTTCAATAATTGGGACATCATTCTTGCTTGCTAAAATTTTTATCTTCCAGGATAATATAAATTCACCTTTCATAGTTACATACGGAGGCCCCGTGCTTGTATAGATCAGCATACATTCTTATGATCTATGCCGGCTTCGTCAATTAAAGACCTGGCACCATACTCTAAAATACCTCCTTTGAATTCAAATGATGATAATACTGGCTCCTGCTCTCTATCAACTTTCTTCAATATTTTCGAATTACTAATCGAAGCACTTGCTGACTCCGAAAGTTGTGACCTCAATGAAAGAAGGGCTATTCCCTTCTTTGTTATATCTAAAGAAAAGTGTATCGAAAACCTCTTGAACTCTTCTAGAGTTCCAGCTTCAGTAAACTCATCCTTGTTAATTGCGCTCGCCAGCTCAGAAACCCTACTCACCTCCTTCACATTTAAAGAAGCTTTTGTCATTTTTTAATGTTCTAGCATCAATATCCTTTCGGGATAACTTTAGCTCTATTTTGGTTTAGATTCTTATATTTATGCAAAAATGATGAAAATTCTATAAGGCTATTATTTATTGCCTGAAGCATTGCCCCCCCTAAAGGGGCAGCTCAGCTTGACGTTGGATACTATCTATAGCCTTGGGATTTTAAACGATATGAGTGACAACAAGTGTCGGACCGTTATATGAGCTCATTTAACCCCCTTAAATATAACAAAATAAATTAATAGCTATACGTACAATTAATTATCGTGTGTTGCTGTCAAGCAACTCCTATCTTCCCAAAGATTACTAAAATTATTCATTATCGTTTCTCTCTCTTCTGGAGAAAGACTTCGAGGACTCAATCCGATATAGAGACATCCAGGCTCAGAAAATTCCACCCTGTATAACTCTAAATTATATCCCCGAACCGTATGCTCCATGTAATGCATCGAATCCCGACTCTTGGTTGCAATAACATCTACATCGCCCTCTTTAAGTATGTCTATACACTTACTTATAGATTTACAGTCAACAAATGCAAAAGCAAAAGCATTTGGATGTAAATTTATCAAACTTGGATCAACTCTCAAGGACGAGTCATCAGCAACATGGCTTATAGTTTTTATTTTCGAAAAAATATCCCTGTCAGAAATATTTGCTAGGTTATACCTTTCCTTGAGAGTAAAGCAATTAATAGATGCCTCACCAATCAACCTTCTTTCCCAACTTGTTGCACACCCCCCTGATCTGAGATAATCCATTGACTAATGACAACATCATAATTACCTAACGCTAGCTTTCTTTGAAGATCTCTAGCTGATAGTTTGTCAATTGAAAAAGGGGGAAATCCTTCTAAGCAATTATATTTTTAAAACAAAACATCTGACGCTTTACTTGATATTACGCTTTCAACTTGCACTCCAATACTTAGTGTCGAAATTATCTCTGCATCACTTGTCTTTTGTACAGCACTACCTATTATTATAGAACCAAATAGACATGATAAAAAATATCTCAGGTACATTTTTGTCGAGCCTCAGATGGAGATATTCCATATTTTGACTTATACAGCTGGGTAAAGTACGACTGACTAGAAAAACCGCTCTCTAGGGCAATATCCACCAGTCTTCTATTGGTAGTACGAATTTGGATATCTGCGTGTCGGAGCCGCTTTTCGTTAATCCAGGCTTTTGGTGAATTTTCTTTATAAACTTGTCCAAACATTTTTTTAAAAGATGTCAAGCTCATGCCTATTTGCTTCGCATATGTAGCCACAGACCAGTTCTTCGTAGTGTTAGATTCCATGAATCTTCTAAATTTTTCATGTGTAGGATTAACCCTATTTAGCAGTTCGTCAGCAAGAATTTCCCCATGTTCACTATTTAGTTTCAAGAGAAGCAATTCTTCCAGCTTAAGAGCATTTAACCCATCATTGTCTAATCGGCCTAGCAGCCTAAAGGAGTCCAAAGTTATTCTCGTTAGCTCACAGCTTGGAAAGATGATTGGGGAAGCATACTTCGGTAATGAGGACTCCACCATTTTAGCAGCCTGTTTCTTGAGAATAAGCGCATTGTCATACCTGTCATAGAACCTGGCTAACATTGCTTCACGAATACGAACGCAAATAGCTACAATATCCTGGGACTCACTTTTATTACTCAAATTAAAGTCTGTATCAGAACCAACAAGCCAAACCTGCCCAACTGATAACTCAAATTTGGACTGGTTATATGTAATACTTGCAGAACCGGCTACCATCAAGACTAAATTAATAACCGGTGCAAATATGAAGGCAGCAGATTTTCCTTGAGGAATTGAAATAGTAATCAATTCTATTAAATCACCACTATGGTGACTTTCAATAGTTATTTCCCGTTCTGAACAGCATACCTGCCCTTTACTCAAGGCAATATTCATACTTTCAACAACTCACTAAAATTATTTCTTTAAATATACCGCTCAAACTCAATATCTATACAATAGACTTTGATAGTGCCTTAATTGTTGTACTATTATGAGAGTGTAGATCATCAATCATAGATTGAAATGCACTATTTAGGTTGTCGACTAAGTTTATCTGCGCATTATTAGGAAAAGTTTCTGAGGAAAATTTACTTAGCGGGGTTTGGTAGTCCCCTACACCTCTCCAATCAGCAATACTTGCGTTATTTTTGTATGATTTTTTCCAGGGCATGGGATTGTAAGCAGGGTCCAGAGTATTCACTTTCCTTTGCTCAAAATAGAGTCTTTCATGTAGGTCATACATTACGACCATTTCAATTTCGCCTTTTAGTGAAAGCTGCTCTTGAAGCCAACCATCTACTGCATTTATCCTGCTTTTTAAATCTGTAAAAGCTTTTTGTTTATCCACTAAATGCTCAACAAGTAGCCCATTCATCTCAGAAACAATTTTCTCTGGTGCAACCTCAATTTCATTATGATAATATTTACCTGCATCATAGACCGAAAATACATCCGCGTTGATATCCGCCCTCATCTTATTTCGCAAAGCTACTCTTGCCGCACGAACCTCCTCACTTATTTGCTCGGGTGCTTGATCATCCTGAGTATAGAGCTTCGCAATTGCATCCATATCTTGTTCGAATGCACCATTCGCATCAAACAGAAGTAACTTGGACCCTTCTGATAGCACAGCAATCATAGCTGTAGGCGAACTTCGAGTTTGACCTAGAATCTCACCTTCTGTTGCTTCACGTACATTCCCATCACTGTCATAGCGAAATTTCGATGCTCCAAAAAGCCAAACATCCCCACCACTATCAGATAGGTTAGTTTCTTCACTTTTGGTCGCTTTCATACTATTCTGGGAGGCCATACTAATAACCCTTAGGCTCGCCCCCAATTGATTCCGGTCATACTGTCTCCTTTGAGCCTACACCAGTTTTGTATACATCTTGTGCGAAATCTATATGTTATCGAGTGACCCAGTAAGAATTTTCGGCTTTGCTAAATGCCCCGGGGAAAATTCTTGTTTCAGTACAATATTTAGTAGCCATGTTACGTAGTATCAGAATTCACGCTTTAGATTTTCCTGTTTTTTTTTTTGATTTTAGACTTTTTTCCCTGTTTCGTGGCACAGTGCTTCATCTAGCTTAGCCCCCTCAATCACTCCACTAATATGTGTGTCTGACTTCGCGTATTAAGTGTCCTGCAAGGCTTAAAGTTCATTCTGCTTCACATCTATCGCTCTAAATTTGATTTAACTCATGCTGAAGTAGTACATTTTTTTGAAGCGAGACTTTCCAGTTTATTGTTCTTCGCTGGACATCTCTCAAAGTTATTTATGCTGACCTATTTAAGCCTCATTCAACTTAATCCTATTAAACCCTGTATCCATTTGATCTAGCGTTTGAAGTATCGTTTGATCTATCAGTTGATTGTTCTGTGCCCTTCCATTTCCGTTTTCAGCCCCGACTCAGTCATCGACCTCACAAACATCCACACGCTATCGGTGATCAACAATTGGGGTCAGCTCTTTACGAGCTTCTGTCTGCTATACGGCCGATAGCTGAAAATTTTTATCACTCCTTGATTGCCCCGCCTCCCCGCCAAGTTATCAGTCTTGATGATGCGACTGATTTATACTCTACTTACTCAGCGTGGCATCAATACTGTTCATGTGTTTCCATTTGGCAGGTTCTACAAAGATAATCTTAGCTTCCTTAATCTGCGGATTTCTTTATGGTTTGTATTTAAAACTGTCACTCTCTATCATCAGTATCTCCTTATGGATACCACATCAGCTGCCAGCTCTTTGGATTTGCATCACCTAAGGTGATTCTGGATACATCGGTATGGTAAAGCGGGAATAGCTGAAAGAGACAATGGTGGGCTGGTACATAGCGTTTAGACCGAACAAGCTAAATCCCTTCCAGGTCAAATGTCACTTCGTAAAGTGGAAAAGAAAGAGATGCAGGTTAGGGTCACCCCTTCCGCTATATCAAGTGTCAGCTTGGCTACAATAATGCTCGATAACGCGGGTTGGTGAAAAATACTTGACACCTGTAATTACAGGTAGGCTTTACGATTTTATGGATAGGGAGAAAATATCTTGCTGCCTTGGGATATTGCGCCTGAAATCCGTACACAGAGGAATTCAGACAAAAACTTGGGAGATTTGTGCAAAAGTTAAAGCTATCTTCGTGAGAAGCCCAATTTTTATCCAGCCCAGGCTGGTCCGATAATAAGACCTCCTTAATCAGAAGTCTCTTCGAGAGTCTCTGAACAACTCCGCAATGTCTCTGCGGCCTTGAATATTGCAGGGTTAAGCGTAGATCGCCGTGAATGGCTGTACAGCTGTGGCCTTTAAGACCTGCCCTTCGGGGCTTGCGTAGCGATTCACACTCCGGCTGCGACTTATTGAAAGATCTAGCGATTCCTGCGAAGCCGCGCCTTGATTGTGAACCGCTCTGCATCCAGAGGTATCGTGAAGTTGTTCAGAGGCACCTAATTCTTGATGGCGGAAGCCTCCCACGAAAGTTGCCGTAAAATATTTTGCGGAATATTGGTTAATCAACGCTAGAATATTTTTTATTTAATCGATATATTTTTTACAAGCTTGAAATTGGCATCTACTGTAACCAGAGGTACTAAAAATGACCAGAACTAATAATTTCGTCGAAGAATTCTAAAGCAGGAAAATCTGCATTTAGTTACCATAACTCAAGTAAATGACTTATAGGATTTTCACTCTATGATAACTAGGTTCCACCTATATATACCTTTTGTATGGATATAGAGGGCCGTATATTGTTTTTTAATTTGTAAAATACCCGAGATCTTCATAGGATTAGCTTAGCAGGTCTTATAGTTAAGGTTTGAAATTACTACTTTATGTCTAAAATAACTCATGTAAACCAGATAATTAGCACAGGTAAAATAGATTCTAAGTACTCAGCTGACATTGCTGTCGACCAGTATCAGGGGGAGTTCTGCCATGTGCGTAAAGATATGCAAAGATTGATAGATATAAACTTTAATCGCTTACCTCTTTCCTCCCCCAATTTTATTACTGGGGGCGACGCGTCTATTGATGCAAGTACTTCTAAACGAGCACTAATTCGTTTTTTACAACAACTAAGTACAATAACAGGAGCGGCCAGCACTTTAAATATTGCAGAAAAACTCACTGAAGTTGTAAAAATTGTAGAGAATGTTGAAAATGATATTTTGCATAGCAAATCATAAGGGTAATTAGCACAACGGTCAATTTATTCAACCGTATATAGATTTACTACTTTTGATTACCCAAAAATCGCTGAACTGATTAATTTTATACCACCCTTAAAGAATCTAATAATTATGAACAGGATAAATTATGCTGTCCTTTAACTTTAGTCCACCTAAGATTTTCCATACAAGTAAACCATCCAAGAAATCTCTACAGTGCACACTAGAACCTAACACTGCATCAAGCTTTGAGAGACTTCGTAGATATACTTTTAAATCGTATATTATAGTTTTTGCTGATACCAGTGGAGTATATAGTGGTCAGCATATGGAAACCCCCTCAGAAATAACATCTTCTGCATCGATCGAAAAGCCACCCTCTCCGATACAAAAAAAATCAGCTTTACATAAGTGTGTAAATGATATTAAGAAGCGCGGAGCTTGGAACACCAAGCTTTCAGATATGCACCCATCTCTTTTGTCTCAATGTATAATAAGGCCTATCAATATAATTTCTCCTGGCTACAACCAGGTCTTGGCGATAGGTGAAGAGTTTTCTAGTTCGTCTGCAGTAAATTTATTCCTAGACAATAATCACTATCAACTAATTAACAATGCAGTCAAGAATCCATCAGATTTGATTGAGTTAGAAAAAGCAAAGCAGCTAGAATCAACTAATGCCCCAGAAGATGGAAATTGCTTATTTGCAGCAACAGCTAAATATTTAAATAACCTTCAGATTAATTATGCATCTCTTCGACAGAAACTTGGTGGCTGGGTAGCAGATAATCCTAACCACTCATTAGCTCAAGGTTTTGTCATTAATGAAATTATTTAGTCTGCATTGCTGCGTTGTGTTTCCAATCTGTCCAGGAAGGCTTGCCTCCCTCTTTGATCCGTCAACCTTATACTCGAAATGAAACTTTCTCATGCATTGAGATTTACAAATCTGCGCCTCCTTTGAGCTAAGTAGAGATGAATTCTTTCACTGCATTTACAAAAACCTTAGAAGCCGGTTCACGCCCAAGCAAAAGGTGGCCATCGCTATTCAAACCCACGAACTTGCAATTTGGGATGCTTGCTGCAATATCAATCCCTTGCTGTATTGGTATTCTTTGATCACCCAGCGAGTGGATAACCAGTGTCGGTACAGTAACCATTTTAAGTTTATCGCGAACATCTATACTACCAAAAACTGAAAGAAATCGGGCTGCATTATTCGCTGATGTTGTAAGTCGCTGAAACTCGTCGAACCAATCTAACTCATCAGCTTTCGCGCTAGGCATAAAGGTGGACGAAAAGATGTGCCTGTATGCAGGGTTGTCTTGCCCCCAACCTGACTCTGTAAGCGTTATTATAGCTTCACGCTCTTTAATGATCTTATCAGTTGCCCCAGTCCGCCAACCTGCTGCATACCCTCCAAAAAGAATCAGCTTATTAACGCGCTCCGGATAGCGTACTGCATATTCAATAGAAACAGCTGCCCCTTGAGAAATCCCGAGTAAGGCGAACTTATCAACACCACTTGCTTCCACAACCGTCTCTAAATCAGTTACAAATGATTCAAATGAAATGGTATCCACATTCCAATCGGATAGACCATTTCCACGCTCATCATAGCGTATAAACTGGTGTTCAGCGGATAAAGCTTGGAACAAAGGGCTCCAAATTGGGGATTCCCAATCATACTCTAAGTGGCTTAACCAGTTCGCAGCTTTTATGATTGGAGTTCCCCTACCGATAGATGCGTAGGCAATTCGAGCACCATCTGATGCTTTACAAAATTTAATTTTCTGGCTCTTAATTAATGTACGTTCTAATGACTGCTTCTTAAATCCTTTTTCATAAGTTATCGCAAAGTTATTCTTTGGTGTCCATGATATGCCAGCCCTTTTAAATCTTTCTAAAAGTTTTGGGCGAATACTATCAGCCTCCTCAATACGCCCTAACATTTCTAGCTTGTTTAGTAATTGAGTTGCTGCGTTAGGATTAAATGGCTCTAGCGTTTCCCAATCGCGCGCCCACTTTAATTGCTCTGGAGGCGGGCTGTTTTTATGGGATGACAAGCGCGATAAGGTTTGCCCTCGCAAGCGTCCCACCTCCTCCCTCTCTGCTACTAACCACTGCTGAAAAAGCTCCTGATCAGGCAAATCTATACCGTCTAGGAAAGTCTCCTTTAGCTCATCATGAATTGACAGAAGCTCACTGTAAGATAACTCAGGAGCTTTAAGCTTTGAAGCTAGCTCCCTCACATCAATATGAATATCTTCCGTATCCATGCGAACCCTTTCTCGATCTGCATTTAAGCGCGCATTGTGCGGGTCATTCACAATAGGCCTGATCTTACTAAGAGACCACCTTAGCGATGCCCTAGGATCATCTGGCAGATCCCAGAAGAGCTCACACAAACGATCACGACGGTGCGGCCTTGAAGCCAATAACAAGAACGCGAGGATTGCTCGGGTTTTTTTGGAGCGAGGTAAACTTATCGCTGAACCATCATGGTAGACAGCCAACTCGCCAAACATTTGAATTGATATATTCACAACAACCTATTTACCAATTCTTGTACAAAGTCCTAAGGAGTCCCAAATTACCCCAGATCATCTTTGGGCTGAAGTGTAAAGCGCAACTCGCCACATCTAGCCTTAGCCCTTAAGAAGCGTCTATACAATCGTAGCAGCCATCAAAAAGACATATTTAATCCAAAGTAATTTTTTGACCCATTGGTTCTACTCGAGTAGCTGACTACCCATAATACCTATGAAAATATCTAGTTAGTGGCTTTCCTATTAGCCTGATATAAATATTTTGTACCACGAACTTGAGGAGCTCGGATGCTCCTGCCTGACCAAGAGCAGTCATCGTATGCTAGTAATAGGTGGTACTAAAGTCACGTTAAAAAGGAAGAAACTATACATTGTCTATTTTTCGTGCATTATTAGGCTTAAAGTATTATAGAAAGTCGAATATCTTGATTTTTATCTCCCTCTTACTACTCCGCGTATCAGACATGATCGATGATGTCTCAAAGAAAAGTTCTCAGAGTATTACTTTTTTGGCATCACTTACTTGATTGTTGTTAGATACAAAGAAACATTAATCAGGGGGCTCTGGATACGCCTAGACTTCCCGTCGGACCTCAAAGAATACCGGTGATAGGCTAAGCTTTAAAGGAAATAGCTTTTTAGTCATTGCAAGTGTTATTACGCTGGCCCTACGGCATCCTATGATCAATTCATAATCCGCAACAAGGCCTCCAAAAAACCTAATATTTTTAGAAAGCTCTCCTCAGGCTGCACCCACTCTGAGAGGCACTTGCATCACCTGTCCCCTCCCAGAAAAGTGGCCCAAAGGCTAACCTAAAACTATCTATGCCCTACCAAGCCAACCCCAAATGTGACCAGTCGGTCAACAACCTCTCTATGTATCTTCAGCACCCAACATCTATATATGGCACTATCTACCTTGGCACTCGTGCCCAGGCCAATCATTGAAAAGAACCTATGGAGCTAGAGTACGACTGTAGCGACCAACTGTTTCCGGAAAATAAGTTAAGTTTTTCTTCCGCTTTTGCAGTCGTGCCCCCATCATTGCGTTGGTGGGGGCGCTCCCAGTTATAGTAAGTCATTAGATAATGACTGATATCTCGGCGCGGCGGACCTCCAGAATGACTTTATACTACCGTTTTATGCCATACATGATCTTCCAGTGCTGCGCATCCTAACTGATCGTGGTACCGAGTATTGTGGCAAATTGGAACAGCACGATTATCAGTTATATCTAAGGAGCCTCTGAATAACTCCGTAATGCCTCTGCGGGTTTTGAAAGCTGCAGATGTTAGGCGCAGCTCGCCGCGAATGGCCGTAGCCCTTTGCAAAAGCTGCAACGCAGCAGATGCGGCCTTCAAGACCCGCCCTTCGGGGCTTGCAGAGCGATTCACACTCCGCGTTGCGACTTCTTGAAAGGTCTAGACATTCCTGCGAAGCCGCGCCTTGATTGTGAACCGCTCCGCATGCCAGGGGTATCACGGAGTTATTCAGAGGCTCTCTAAGTGTGAACGAAATAGAACACACTAAGACAAAAGCCAGGCATCCACAAATAAATGGGATCTGTGAACGCTTCCATAAAACCATTTTACAAGCGTTCTACCAACCTTCATACGCCGCAAGATCTATGGATCAATAGAAGAGTTACAAAAGGATCTGGACGAAGGCTCACATATTACAATAATTGGAGAACCCATCAGGGTAAATAGCACCTCCTGAAAAACCGGTAACTGTCAGATCAAACCTGAGCTACTATAGTTGAAGGGTAGGATCACTCGGACCCTTTTAGCTACCCGCAACTTTCTAATAGCGCTAGAAGATACCAGTCTCCCAAGCCACCAATAATAGTCCAATCTTGAGAACCTTAAACACCGACACATCAAGTTAATCGAGAATAGCCCTACATGCTCCTGTATCAGTGCGTACTTTACTCTTAGTGGTTCGCAAAGTACGCAGCTGCCTTTTTAGACGCTCGCCCCCCTTACGCGCCTCCTGCAATTCCTTCGTGAGCCTGCGGACTACTGCACTTTCCTACTTGGAGTAGTCGATACCATTTAATCTATTAAGCTGCTTATCTGAGAGACGATTAAATTGACCGCGCCAGCTATAGATCTGCTGTGCACTGACACCCAGCTCGCGTGCCACAGAAGCCGTTGTCACTCCAGGCTTTTCCGCCCTTTTTACTGCCTCGATTCGGAATTCCTCTGTATACGCCTGAGTTCTTTTGTTTCCCATGATACAAGGCCGAAACCTAACTATACAGGGTGTCTACTTAACCTGGGTAAGTCTTATATCGAGCGCCGCTGAACTTGACCTACTAGCTATTAGTTAAAAAGTCCGATTGATTAAAAGCATTTAAAAAATATGGAAGCAACGAATAAAGTGTACCAATGGAAGGACTGTTTCTGAGCCTGGGATTTGAATGGATTCCTTCTCCAGGTTATACATTTATAAAATTAAAATCAGAACCTAATGGCTTACAGCAACTGTGAGCATTCCCACCGGCACAATGGGGATATCTCGCCTAGAGATGGAAAGTAAAATTAACATATTATCCGAAAATAGTTGCAATGCACATCATTTAATCCTTAGATATTAATGATCCTTGATTTTAGATAATAAGTGTGGCTGGGAAAGTAGGGTTCAGTTGGTAGAGTCAGCACCTCTCCCGACTAGAAGATGGGCACTGATGGGAGTGTTTTGAAGAATAACTACAGGGGTCGAATATCCTCAAGTAATTTACATCTGTGGACGATCTATTGAGACCGAAGAACACACAACGCCTGGCTACTAGGAAAGACACAGTATAAACAGCCTGCACACTAGATAACAACTAAAATATTTTTCAGAAAAACTTGGAAGGAATTATTTTGGATTAAAGATGTGAGTTTTCGAACCAGAAAGCCCTTATTCATGCAGAGAAATAAATACCGATCTCTGTGATCCAAAAGTCAGAAATAGAGAGAAAGAATGGTAATTGGTACATGCATACCCCCAAAGGGAAGTGACCTATCCATTCATGAAAAATGCAGACATAAATGATAACCACAAAGAAAATTAAAAATAAAATTAAGACCCCTAGAAGCACTATATTCACAAAAAAGGTTAGGGGGGGGCAACATTTCATCCATCGTCCGAACTCACACAGACAAAGTTGATGAACTTATACTAATGATCTGATCATTATTATTCACCCCAACACTCTACCTATGCCTTTATTCTTTTTCTAAAGTAGAAAGCATATCCATATCTCTTTGGTAAATACGAAAGTATTACCAGTCACAGACCGAAGACAATACGACCCCATGAAACTTTGAATATTAAGCAAACACTACCGCCACACATAAAGCACCCAAAGAAATAACAACTTGCTTTATAAAAGACCACCTTCGACCCCCCCCCATTAAACAAATACAATCGATTACATCCCAAAAAAAAAGACCAATATTGATAGAACCAGAAACCCAAAAATATATAGTTAAAACACCAATAAGAAACAACACCTAAAATAAAACATAATTACAATAATTACTGATTTTCATCCCCCACACGGGGACTTTCAGAGCAAGGAAAGGAAGGGGGTGGACATGTTTAATATATTTAAATTAGTCAAGGAGGGACAACCATATGAGATAACACTGATACTGGCCAATAGATTCAAAATTCCTCTAAGCAACTGTATTAAAATTAATGATTATGTTACCAAAAGATTACTTAATTTTGAAAAAAATACCTCAATCGCTAGCTTATTTAAGCTGCATTATAATGACACTAAGCACTCAAAGTTTCGCGAAGGATTCCGATGGAGATGGGCTCGAAGATCATGTTGAACAACTAATAGGGTTAAACCCCAATAATTCCGATTCTGATCAAGATGGCATTCTTGATCCAGATGAATTTTATGAATTTAGAGATTTTATTGAGGCCGATACTGGTCGCACAATTAACCGGGATCATTTTCTAGTTAACCCATCTATCGATAGCGACGAAGACCAAATTACAGATTTCACTGAAGTCTACGGGTATTATAATGATGGAAACTTATTGAGAGGGGCACAAAGAGCTGTTCCGTCAGATATATGGCTAGATATGAGAGATAACTCCTCACATAATGTCATTTTAAACGGCATAACTATTCGAACTACAAGGTGGGCAATTAAAGCACTCGAAGCTGCTGGAAAGGTCACTACACAACAATTATCAAATCTCGATACAGGAGGCGAGCAAGACTTCAGAGTTCTCATCGTTGATGGGATGTACGATATTATCCGCTCCCATGTTATCAGTAAATTAGATGGACTTGGTGTTGCCAACCCGGAAACACATCAGGTAATTACCGGGTCTCCCCGCGAAGATGGAACCATCGCATCCGTAATGGCGGCAATCATGATCAATAGTGATTCTTTTGGCCCCGCTAGAGAAATCTTCTTTACAGACCCTTTTAGATACAGCACAGATTTTGACCCTTATAGTGACCGAGAAGAGGCAATTGGTATTTTTGGAGCCTCCCAACCGGTCCATGGAGCATCACACCCACTAATTGGAGCAATGCCACAACTTGTAACAACACTCGAGGGCATAACCCTTTATGATATGACTACAATTGGTGAATCTAACGGCACCGAAGTCGGCGAGGAAATCGGTGAGTATCAGACAAAGGAAAATAGTCAAACCAAAGAAAAACTATGGTTTGTTACATTAAACTTTGAAGGCAATGCTGGTACCGATGGCCTAAGCATCGGAGTAAATACCGGTGGGGGTTACGGTCAAAGCACCGGATGGTCCTCTAGTGAGGCAATAGAGACGGGCTCAAGCACATTTGAGTCTTTAAGCAGTGAAACTTCTACTGAAGTTTCAAATAGCTGCTTTTCCTCAATGGCACTGACTTTAAAGGTAACAAATACTGGGTCAGACGCGGCCTCTCAAATATTTCCATTCTGGGATATATATTTTGGCGATCAATTATGGGGAACCGTTGACTATGAAGGCAATGGGTTCTCACTAGCTGCTGGTCAGAGTGAGAGACTAGTTGTACTTGGAAGGAGTGAAGAAGGATCATGCTTAAGTGTGGAGGAAACAGATTACTTAGCGAATGGTGGTGCAGTTGGATTAGCCACAAATATTGCAAGTGCAAAAGTGACTCTCTTCAACAATGCTACAGGTCAACTCAATAACAATGCGGACTGGTCAGCCCTTATTAACTCATTCAATTCTGATCTCGCACGTATAAGTGTAAAAGGCGTGTCTGCGAACGGTAGTGACTTCAATCACAATATCTGGGTTCATGCCTATGATGAAGGTAGTTTATTACCAGACATGTCGGTAACCATTAAGGAAGCATTTGATATAGCCTATACCCAGCTAGACTGCAAGAACAGTGGCTATACAGATGCAGCCTTATGTTATCGTACTTCAGAAGGTGATTTTATTATTGGCGGCGACAATGATCGCGCATCCAGTTTTGAGTTCACATTTACAGATAGCAATTTTAACGTAATTAATGACCCAAATTTTGTAGAGCAACTAACCTCAAAAAATAACAGCTCTAATTTTTGGGATATACGATTGCCACCCAAAACAACTGTAACCATTACTCAACAAATCCCACTGTATCCAATAGTGAAAAACTATGATATTTTCCAGCTATATGGTGACAATGGAATTACTAATAATATAGAAGTGCACGCAGTCATTAATGATCATTTGGGAATAAAGAGTGTCGAGATATGCGATGGCAATCAATGTAACCCATTAAAACCCAAACTAGAATCCGGGGAACGAAGTAATAACTACTTCAAGTCTGTAAATAATATTTCCGATCTAGGTAACTTAACCCTGAAAGTAGAAAATACTTTAGGGAACATCTCAGAAACACCAGTTAGCCCCACGGCTGTAAAATATAGCAAAGAAACACAAAGAAGAATCACTTTTGCAGAAAACTATGCAATTAGCCTTAGTCAGCACCTTAAATACTATGAGGAAGAGATTAGCAGTACCGATAAAGATTACTATATAAGAATGGGATTAATATCAGATATTGACACCTTGCGAGAAAAAGTAGACGGCATCAATAATGATGCATTTTATCTTTCATCCGTATGTGATAATAACCTGAATACAATAACCCAGTGTTTCGATTCAATAGATAAATTCGATAAAACTTATCTGTCAGAAGAGCAAGTTCTTTTCAACTTGAACAAAATGCCAATTCGAAACCGATTACTAATGCCACGCGGTCAAACCCCTTCTTTTTCAGGTGATGTAGATTGTGCGATTCCCTCAAACTCCATCATTGTGGGAATGAAGGCCAAATCAGTAATTAGAGCTCCTGGTACGGATGCCAACCTCAAAATAGGTATATTTTCACGAGAAATCCTACCTACATATAAACCACAAGAGCCATTCTTTATTTTCAACTCAACTGTTGAATCATGTGATAAGTATAGCGGTAATGGCAATATGCATTTTTATGATTTTAATTTTGTAGATGGTGACAACACTAAAGCATATGCTTTCACCAATTTTGGCCTTGATGTTGATAATGGTCAAGTAAATAAACTTTGCGTGGGAAGGCACAAGGTAGACCTATCAAAAAAGGGACCTCTCACATCCACTGGAAGTCATTATAGTTCAATCTGTGGTAATAGTGATAGCTGGAGTGGCATCGAACGTAGAACGTCATCTACCCCAACAACTACGAGAGGACTGCCGTACCACTTAACTGCTGAAGCAGTACGTGCCACCGCAAAAAGTGCATCTTTTTATCGGGTTCAAATGTCTGAAATTGTTTTTGCCCAGCCCTACACTAGCGGGTTAACCAATGGTTACAGGTATCGAATTAAAAATGTTGAAACGGGAAATTATTTAGACAAGAGATCAGGAGACAATGATATTGTCGATATATCGCCGCGCAATGATGATGATCTTTCACAAATATGGATACTCGATGCCGTCAACCCACTCGAGTTTCGAATAATTTCTGCTAGCCAGAATACAATCCTTACTCAACCTAACTCATTAACGGAGAAATTTTTTACTAGGGCTATTCCCAACAATGACCAAGAGCTTGAATCAAATTATTCTCAACACTTTAGGCTCGAGTCACTTAGCGGGGGAGCAAATACTATTAAGTCTGTCTATATGAACAACAAATATATGTCAGCTGCTGGGAATCTATCAAATGCTTCAACAAGCACTAAATGGCTTTTTGAACGGGTAACTGATTAAATATTCTTATACCTCATTAAGCGCTTATGAGTTCGTTAACAAGAGGTTTCATAAGCGCATCTTAAAAAGGTGCTAGCAGCAAACTGATCTGACGAATTTGAATTCCCGATATAGTAACTAGCAACAGTTCTCTTGAGGCAGGGGCTAGTGATACAACCAGCCAGCACTATGGTGATACTATTGATTTATTTTTAACTGTGTAACTAATTGCTTTCCAACACTCAACACCTAAGTGTCTCATGAGTAAAATAATGACTGAAAACACCCTTAGTTGACTCACCCAGATGCCTATCAACATAATAGGCGGTTTTGGCTGAGCGCACCCCCCCCTCTGTTCGAGGTTTTGACAACAACCACAGCGGTAATAACTCCACTCACCTTAAAGGGCAACATAGTAGAGTTGAAATAAGTGGTCTCTACTGTCAAACCGGATAATTTAAAAGTCAACTTGTTAATACAGGGCCAACCCATCTAACACAGATCGATAACCGGATTTTGGCTCAGTATGCACCCGCAATATCGTCAATACCCATGAGGAAACTGTGGATCTATATTTCTGCAGATTTTGCGCTATAGGGTACTAAGCTGCTTATGAAGTCGAGATAGGTCGGCACACACATCCTCTGGATTGGAAGTCCTCAGTTATCCATCTCAAAGAAATTGCGCTTCACGCTGCCCCAAAAAGCACTAAGCGTCAATATGGAAGGCCAGAGGGTCCCTCTGATCTTATATCTCAGAGGAACAGTGGATGTTAAATTCTGGTTGTTCGTGTAGTATTCATCGAGTTGAAGGTATTTTCCGTAGCGACTGCAGGAGAATATCTTACATCACGTTGATTCGCATCAAGTATAAACTGGGGTAGGATTCATCGACAGACTTCGAGGCGGTTGCCGCTGGTCTAAAAAATAGCTCCGGGAATAAGCCACTCTCTGCTGAGAATTGAGGCAGCAATTACCCACAGACTAGCAAGTCCAAGAGCAGTACACTAGCCAAACTTTTATATTCTGTTTGGAAATCCGTACGGGATTCATAAATTAACTCATACAACGAATATACTAAAGCGCCACAACAGCATGATCGGATAAACTAAAAACACATAAATTTCAACCACCTAATGAACCTTCAATGCAGGGAATATATCGAAAAGTCGATAATTTTATCCAAAACTGGAAGCCGATCTTATACCGACTTATAATCGAGCGTAGAAAGCAGCTTACCGACTTCCAGCAATATATTAGCATGATTGATTAAATCTAATCATCAATCTCTACTTTATATACATTTCGTACCTAATGATATACTTCATAGCAAACTAATATGTCTAACCTCAACAATCTGAGAACCCTCATATTCAGCATCAATACTTATACGATCTCCGTGCTTCACACTAAGGCCTTTTATTTTCTTCTTATCTAAGAAAAAATAGTTTCCAGAAACCTCATCTTTAATCAAAAAAAGATGCTCAACCTTACTAAAGCTTTTATCTTCTACAGTGACTTCCTCTAGCTTTCCGACTATAAAATCTTCAGCCGTGACACTCACCGACAAAAAAATTGAAATCGCCATCAGTAGTATTCTAAACATAATTTACACCAAAAAAGATCTGTATTTAAAAATTAATTACTATATTTTACAGTAAATTTTGCAAACTTTCTCATAGAGTCCACCGATTCAAATTTAATAGACAGGCCATTCCTGGAGTCTGTGAAAGACTCACCGACCTTTACAATCGCCACATCATTATATGCCCCACCATCAGCATAGCTGATAAATAACTCATCCTCAATTTGGTAGGGATTCATTATGGGGTGGGAAGCATGATAGTTAACATAATAATATTCTTTTCCATGACTATGACCTTCACCTCCTATTTTTACTTGCTGAGGAAGATTTTTTGAAAGCTCTCCGGGACCAAGATAAATTGACTGAATTTCTATTTCTTGTAATCCACCCAGATATGGTGTGACTACCTTTGTATACTCAGGGAATTGCTCATACCACCCTAAAAATTCACGCTGGCCACTCCCAAATAGGTTAGACCACCCTAAGCCCATTATTCCTCTTCCCCCATAATAACTTTCAAGATTTCCATCGTTATTCTCATCAAAATTTGCATGGCCTAGTCCAAAGTTATGACCCACCTCATGCTTAATAGTGGCTAAGGCTGCAACTGGCCCGCCCTCTAACCCTACAAACGACCAGTTCCCCCAAGTTGCGGCCACTCCAGCCGCACCAAATATAGATATCGGATAAAGATATACTCGATGGTCCCATTTTGTTAAATCCAGAGGTTCATTATTTTCATCTAATAAATTTTCTCTGGCCCATTCGTCAGCTTCATCTCGAAAGGTCATACCTTTATCTGTATATCGACCACCAAGGTGTTGTCTATCGAGTAACTCCTGGTAGCTGAGCATGTCGCCATTTATTTCATCGGGCACATTGTAGATTACACAATCAATTGATGAGTTTTCCTGGCCAGAGGTTCCATAGCAATAATTATCTAGAGAGCTATCATTAACACGATGCCGTACAAAATTATGCTGACCTAAAGAGTTATAATAATACACTCTATTCATTGAATTTGGGTTATTAAAAACACTATTAGCCAAATCAGATATACCGAGACTATCTAAGGATGAATTGCCATCGAACTCCATGTAAACAAATACAATACTACTTTCCTTTACCTTTATCGTATTAATAGAAAGCAATACTACCTGAGAAGTATTATCGCTTAATGACAGACTTATCGTTTCAGTAGCTGACTCTCCTGAGGCAATATTTTCAACTCCATCATTAAGGCGGTACTCCCAGTCACCATTCTTATCTACACTAAATTCACCATATTCACCATCAATGGTATCTTCAGTAAATGTTGGGGCATTTCCGTCGACATCAGTAATAGTTACTGTTCCAGATAAGTACTCTGTATCGCCAACGACTAATGTACCAATTGGAGACTCTACGTTAAATTCGTATGGATCATCAAAACCTACAATAGTAATCGTAATAGGTGTTGTTTCACTACTTGAGTCAATACCTATAACAAAATTATCTCTGACAACTTCCTCTCCCTTAATTGGATCTGATAGAGCCTCATCAAGTACATACACCCAACTCCCATCTATACTTACTTCAATCTCCCCATATGCTCCCTGAAAACTGCCTTGAGCGAATTGAAGGCCGCTATTTGTATCACTGATGAGCTTTCCAGATATTTTCTCTTCGATATTTTCTGAAATTCTACCGGTTCCACCTGTTATTTGATACGAACCTCCGCCTCCAGAGTTACTACCACCTCCTGAGTTATTGCCACCTCCTGAGTTATTGCCACTTCCTGAGTTATTGCCACCTCCTGAGTTATTGCCACCTCCTGAGTTATTGCCACCTCCTGCGCTATTGCCACTTCCAGCAGAACTTTCATCGGTAGCTTGGCCTGAGCTTCCCCCACCACCTCCACATGAGGCTATAAGAACAGACAACAAAATGCTAACGGCAATCTCTCGTATATTTTTCACATATTCTCCAAAGTACTATCTCTAGGATTGTTTGGCTTTGTCCTACATTATTTTCTATAAACATAAACCTATCAGTAAGTAAATACTGCGGGTGTCATAGAAATAAAAACTTCAGATAGAACAATTAACCATCTATATACAACCCTTATATTGCGTATACAACCACTCATTCGACGTATATTGATTAAATGCTTATACCTGATGTCAAATGGTGAAGGCGTCATTATTTTACATAACCCATTATTTTCATTATTTTTTGGTCTGATAATTTTAGGAATTGGTCTTTATTAACGGGTATTTGGTATTTTTTCTTACTTTTGTGAACTTTATTCAGTTATCGACACCCTCGCCGGAATCCAACACCTCCTCATATATTCGAACTTATTCGATTATATATTCCACAACCGCCACACAATAAGTTTATCGACTCATGTTATTTAACCAGGGAATACTCCAGCTTATTTACATTGGTCTACTTTTCCACATTTTTATTTACATAACCACCATCTAGACAATATGGAAAAATCTTTACACGATGATTAATTTTTATTCCAAGGAATAACTACGATTCTTTATTCCACAAGTGGATCACCATGTGGCCTGGCAAATAATTCATTTGACGGCCATCCTCTTTTACTCGCTCCTGATCTACTGTTCAAAAGATCCATTACAAATTGATCCTGCTCGGCCATCACCTTATTAAAACCGGCATCCTTTGGGAAATATTTTCGCTCCAAGCCGTTTGTATTCTCACTGATTCTTCTCTACCAAGATAAATATGGGTGAACAAAGTAAAATATCTACTTCTAAGCAATCTACAATTGTTTCTTGTTCAGCGAATTCGAGACTACTATCAAAGGTAATCGTTTTGATTTTATCTTCGAAACTTACCTTGCGACTAATCGCTGCTTCAGCCAGCAAGTCTGATTGTTTACATATCAATGTAACAATAACAGTAAATAGTGTCTTGCGTTCAGGCATAGTCAGTAATTAACCGCGTCGATCACACCTATCGTAGCACTTGCCATGGGACTTTGATGCAATCCTAAGGTGCTTGTATTAGCTTCATAATTTTCCGATCTAAATAAATTTGTTGGTAGATCATCTCACCGTGTAACGACAACCCCGTACACCTCTTCATATAGCTTACGACTTGCTGTGGTCTGAGTTAGGGCCTCTATTTGTTTCCACATGCCATCAGTCACCCTCTGTGCTTTATACACTTGCTAGCGTCTTAGCGCTGCAAGCTTATGTTCTTGTCCCGGGCGATATCCTAAGTATTACACTGCAGCTTTTAGTCGATCATTGCGAGATACCTCTCTAACGGTTTTGCTATTGTTTTCTAAGAATGCATGGATGTTCTAAAACTGTAAATCTGGCATCGTTCGATCTCGCTCCGTTGGTAGCAGCTCATCATTTTCTTTCACTTGATTGAGAGAGATTCCGGCTCTACCAACTGAGCCCACTCTTACCAATTACTCTTATTATCCGAAACCAACAATTTGTGTCATTGCAGGTATCAATTTAATTAAAGCAAAACAGTTTAATGGTTTCAAAACTTAGGGCGGGATCCTGTGGCGTACTGGGTATGCTTGATACGGCAGGTTCCTCTTTGTGATTACTAGAGTCAACACCAGAATGGATTGCGGGGGTATAGTGCTGGAGTCTCTTGGCTTTTAAATGTAGCTTATGAAGTGACCCACTAACCCCGGATACCATAATGACTTTATGCTTTCGGGCATTTTCATAGGTTGTAGAGTCCAAATGCGATAGGCCCGGATTTTGGTTGGCATTTCAGCGTATCGGGTGAACGCCTGGCGAGAACTCTTTATAGAAATATTAAAGGGGAGCTAGCGAAGGCAGACTCAAGGCCAGTCCACCACTTCAGCGACGCGGCTGTTGAGCGAAAAAATGAGGATGTGATTTTTTAGAGGTACCCTCGAGTATAAACAGCACGGCGGAGGGGATGTGCATATGGGATTGCTCCTATACCTTTCTGAAAACTGTAAGTATTAAGAATACCAGTAACCTGTTAATAATCATACAACTGTCTGTCGCATGCTAATCCCCCCCCGCTTTAATGTGAGGGGGTATTAGAGTCGCGAGCAAAAATAATTAGTAAGTATAGATCTCTATCGCTGAGGATCCATCCGGGTCTACTGGGTATTCATATGCGCTAACAGCCAGCGTTTGCCCATCGCCACTGAGGCTGATAGTCGTTCCGAAAGAGTCACCCTGCTCAGTATTGCTACTCTTGAGATAAGCCTGCTGCTGCCAGGTATTGGCCTGCCGTGCAAACATGTAAGCTGCACCAGAGCTTATAGCACCATTATTGTGTTGATCACCATTGATACCTTGGGCACTGCTGCCCTCAAAAATAGCGCCAACAGCCAGAGTTTGGCCATCGGCACTGAGACTGATAGGGAACCCGAAATGATCACCCTGTTCAGTATTGCTGCCCTTGAGATAGGCTTGCTGCTGCCAGATATTGGCCTCTCGAACAAACACGTAAGCTGCGCCAGAGCTTATAGCATCATTGCTGTGTTGATTACCATTGATACCTTGGGCGCTGCTGTCCTCAAGATCAGCACCGACAGCCAGAGTTTGGCCATCGGCACTGAGGCTGATAGCCATTCCGAAAAAGTCATCCTGTTCAGTATTGCTGCCCTTGATATAGGCTTGCTGCTGCCAGATATTGGCCTCTCGTACAAATACGTAAGCTGCCCCAGCAAATGGGGCATCATTGTTGTGTTGATCGCCATTGATACCCTGGGCGCTGCTGTTCTCAGAAACAGCACCAACAGCCAGGGTTTGGCCATCGGCACTGAGGCTGATAGAGCTCCCGAATTCATCACGCTCTTCAGTATTGCTGCCCTTAAGATAGGCTTGCTGCTGCCAGATATTGGCCTCTCGTACAAATACGTAAGCTGCCCCAGCAATTGGGGCATCATTGTTATGTTGATCGCCATTGATACCTTGGGCGCTGCTGCTCTCAGAAACAGCACCAACAGCCAGAGTTTGGCCATCGGCACTGAGACTGATAGAGCTCCCGAAAGCGTCACCCTCTTCAGTATTACTACCCTTGAGATAGGCTTGCTGTTGCCAGGTATTGGCTTCTCGTACAAACACGTAAGCCGCCCCAGCAATTGGGGCATCATTGTTGTGTTGATCGCCATTGATACCTTGGGCGCTGCTACCCTCAAAATGAGCACCAACAGCCAGAGTTTGACCATCGGCACTGAGACTGATAGAGCTCCCGAATTCGTCACCCTCTTCAGTATTATTGCCTTTGAGATTGGCATCCTGCACCCACACTCCCCCCTCTCTGATAAACAGGAAGACTGCATTTTCACTGTGATTAGCTACGGCCAGGGTGTGGCCATCACCACTGAGGCTGACAGAGAAGAGCTCTTCGGTATCATCGATCTTGAGGTAGCCAATGGCAGCGACCAATGCGTCGCTCACTGAGATAAGGTCTGAGTCACTGCACTGCTCCAATTCACCCTCCCCGTTACAAGCTTGTAGTAGGTACTGAGCATTTGCCCGCGCGTAGAGCGGCACTTCTAGCGTTATGGTTTCACTCCCCTGGGGAATATGCTCTGCGACAGGAGTAAACCCAGATAGCCCATCTGAGTTTTCCAGTAAATGGTAATGACTGGCGTTGCCGGTATCGGTCCAACTAAAGCGGAACAACTTAACGGGCTCAAAGCTTAGGGTGAAATCCTGTGGTGGATTAGGAATATCGGGTGTCTCTTCTACGGCAGGTGTCTCTTCTACGGCAGGTGTCTCTTCGTTGTTACTCTCGTTGCTACCGGACCCTCCACTGCTGCAAGCAGTAAGGAGGGAGAGGATAGTTATTATAAAGATGGCTTTAATGGACTGCGGGGGCATGGTGATAGGATCTCTACGCTTTTTAATACAACAGCTCAATTATTCATATCGCCCGTGCTGTTTCTTTAGGATTTGGGCATTTTTTATAGGTCACAGAGTCACAAAACTAATAAGAGGGCACTGAGCAGTGGGGTCTTAGGTTCAATGTACCTGTCAAGATGATGATCCGAGGAGTTGGGTGCACACAGGCGCAATTCCCAGTCCGGGTATTGCTTACGGAAAACCAGCAGAACAGGTACAGGGCAGCAATTGTGGCAATGAGAGTGGAGTAGTGAACCCAGGCTGATTCTGCCCCACCGGGTAGAAAGTGTTTTTCTTCAACGCTGCGACGGCGATATAAAATTAGCGCATAAAAAATGACTGTCGCAATCACAAAGATGCGGGACCAACGGGTTTATTGTTCGTCAGATCCCACCTGGGCCACAAGACAGCACACCGCTGAATCAGCATAATCACAGTAAACAGACAGTGCTGCTGATGCGGCATTTTGTCAAACGGCTGACTGACTGTTGGAAATATGGTAGTAAGCATCAGTTGGATTAGTTCAGACCAAATCTGAACTACTACAGTTTAGTCGTCAGTGGGATCGATAGTTATCTTCTTACAGAGTTTTTTCCATATTGCCTGCATGTTAATTACGCTAAAGAAGTTATGAAACAGTTTCTAGGGGAAAGGAGCATCTGCGATATTTCATCTACAGATGCCTACCCCCTTAATTATTAGAGTCAATATTAGCTAAAATGAAAATTTCAAAGCTTAGGTATCAGCTATTACCTTCTAAATTTATGCACCTGAAAAATTTAGCAGCATATCCCCTCTTGTCCGATAATGATCTTCGTTCGCACCCTTTCCTGTATGCAGCACCCTAATATCATCCAATATTTTTTTCTTGTGCTTCACCACCGAGCCTACTATAGAAATCTTTCACCTCATGTGCGCAGTTTTCACCAAGCTTCCCTTTGTCCAGTAAAACTGCATTGAAGTGTATCAGAGATTCCTTTTCTTTATAGCTCATTTCTCCGCACAACTTATCTGCCAATGCACCCAAGTTATTACTTCGAAGGTTTACCAACAGCTTCAACTGCCGATCAGGAAATAATTGTTTGAAAATATTATGTTGCTGTTCAGGTTTCAGCTGGGTAGATAAAATTGCAGCGAGCGCAAGGTTTTGCTTATGGATCATCACAGACATCAGTGCTACTGAGCCATCAAAAAGATATGATACGAGCCCAAAGAATAGATTGTTATCGGATTTAATCCTATGAATAAAGCATGTATAGTTCCGTCTCAGGTACTTTCCATCGGTTGCGTTTAGATATCCATCAAAAATTTGACTGTTGTTCAAATTTTGACAAAGCTTGTCCGCGAGCTTATCCATTCCTGGGTCCCGACAGCCTCCAAGTAACTTCATTTGCTGGCCTGGATCTAGCTGTTCAATCATGCCATTCTGTTGATCGGAACTCACATGTGTAAGTAATAAGGCTGCACGGTGAGGACTTTTGTAAATTAATGTGGACATAACCGTAGGTTTTATGTCCCCTAGGCTTAGTGACTTAGTCTTTATTTGATTCGGACGGACGGCTTTGGGGCGTGATCAGTTTGTTTTCTGCCACAGAATCTAGTAAAAATTCGGTCACAGAGATCGGTCCTGCGCACTTCGATTAATCTTTTTCGACATGTATTACGCTCAGCGGATCGCTTGCCTTGTGTGTTATTTTTATTCTGAGGCGCTCCACTTGTTGCTCTTGTGCTACCGACTGAATTTACACCCATTGTTTTCACTTCTTCTTATGATGCTAATAATTTCTATATTTTATCTTGAGGAACCTCTAAATGCTTTATTTTATGGGCTTTAGTTTTTAACTCCTTGGTTTCAGATAATAATCCACCATATCCTTACCCCCCAATAAGCATGATCGTTATTGTAAAATACGGGGCATTCGTCCAGATACATCTGAAGACCCCCAACAAATCCATAGATAATCACCAAATAATGAAAACAGGCAGAATTCCTATAAACTAGTTATACCATAACGCATATAGTTATTATTTTGTTTCAGATGTCCGCTTTTAAGTGCCCCCCATCTCATTCATGTTCAATATTGCTCATATTCATATCCCCCTAATTTACTTCGATACCTCGCTTCCTAGACAGTTAGGATGTGCATCAATAGAATATTAGTTATTGGATGCAATAGTAATACAGGGTCCTTCAGAAGTTCCTCCACAGTAATGTGGTATTTTGATTGAATACATCCGATCATGAGGCAACTGCGCATAACTATTAATTAGGTTTCCTTAGCAATCCGGCATAATGAAGTATCCTATGGGCCTAGATAGCCTGGGTGCTGGGTACCGATGTCATCACAAGCTTCGTCATGCTGCTTTCGCGCTAAAGCCTGGATTTGCAATTAAGGTAAGATGAGCCTCTCCTTTACCACCTTTGCCTCAAGCTAATCGAAATTTGAAGCTCCCCAGGTCAAGCAGCCACAACCAGGTGCACTGTTATGCCCTAGCCCCCATAATCGACTCAATGATATGAGCGCTAGTTTCTAAATCTTGGACATAAGTTGAAGACAGCCCAATAACGGGAAATAAACTTAGAGAATGCAGAAAAAAAGAAAATCGATGGGGGGGGGAGCTCTGCTCAGCACAAAACAGGCAGCATTCAACGCGCCGCCGGCTTCTGCAATCTAACAATTTTTAGTCGTACATTGGGTTGCGAAGAATAGGGCAAACCGCATCTTCACTCTTAGCCATATAATGGCTCTTTGATGGTATTGCCATTTACAAAGTCGGCCTCATTGGGTACTGGATAAATATTTTTAGGTTTTAGGCGCTTTTCGACATAGGGTAATTAAAGGTAAGTTAAGGGGACCGGCCTCCAAGAGCCCCTGATAACCGAGGGAACCTTTAAATAATCTCACAATATCTCTACGGATTGTGATTACATTTAGCGGACTTACAGCAGTGGCGACCCATTACACCTAAATTAATTTCTATCGGTAACGGCGGGCAAGTTGCCGGCCTCCTATCCCGACAGCTGGATCGACTATTGTGCACACCAGTGAACTCACCCTCAACAAGTCGCGATTAAATCAGATTTATTCTTGCCATTTCATTACCTGAAACTCAACACTACTTACTCAAAACTAAAAATTATTACCAAGCGCTTATCTTGTAAGCATTAACATTCCATTGACCCGAGTAAGCTTGCCAACGTGACAAATAAGCATGGCGATAAAAAGCATCAAAAAAATTAAGAAAATCATTTTTTGATGGGAAGCGGTATTCACCATAGTTTGGGTCAAAGAACAGAGCACCAACCTCAGTGGGAATACGCTCATCCGCGATCCAAACAGCTATTGCATGTCCAGCACGCCGTGAACTAATAGAAACATATCCATAGGTTTCTTGAAAGCGTCCAAATGCATTTACAAGACATCTATTAACCGGTGGAATGGGGTTCGCAGGTGGCTGCGGATTGCCCGGTACTATTGGTGCAAGGTTTTGTAGGGCTAAATCTGCCCAACTAGTGCAATACTCATTCGCCTTAGTAAGACCATTGTGAATTAACCAATTATCGATATTATCCCTCTGCCTACCTCCCCCCTTAGTCCAAAAATGAAAATCCTTTGCCACCTTGACTAATTCACCTGTATTAAGCGATCTATAAGTGGGATATCTTATTGGACCTAGAGTTATAGAGCATGGAGTTAATCCAAGCTTGTCTGGTAGGCTTTTATCATCTACCGCATGAGTCTTGATCCAGTGCGCACTGAGCGCGGCACATATTCCACGCGGACCATACTTGGCATAGTGCACCCAGCTCCGAGGTGAACTTTGCGAAAATCCCCAGGTTTTAACCCCTCTATGTGCTCTCGCAATTCTATTTACCCACATTATCTCTCCTTAAACCTGCTATCGTATTTCATTACTATGTCTCTGTGCCTAAGTACGCGGCTAAAGCGAAACTTGTAACCTGTTCCTATATTTAAGCCACCGCTACATCAAGTAATGAAGCGTTCCAAGGCACTCTCTACGCTAACCTAGAGATAAGACTTTACGCGCCGAGAGCGCAGATAACTTTAGATTGCAGGCTTAATTTTTTAGACTTTGGCCAAAACTTGTCTACATCCAAATGCAGGAAAACTAACTTGGTGAAGGTAGGTGGGAAAAAGAAAGTGACGGGAAAGTAACTGTGCCAAGCATCACAAAAACAGGCAGCAGTCACCGCGCCGCCTGCTTCTGCAATCTATCAATTCTTAGTCATGCATTGGGTTGCGAAGAATTGGGCAAACCGCGTCTTCATTCTTAGCCATATATTGCTGGTGGTACTCCTCGGCGTAGTAGAACGGTTGAGCCATGCTAATTTCGGTGGTGATTGACCCACGATCTTTGGCGTCCAACGCTTCTTGCACAGCCGCCCTGCTCGCTTCCGCCTCCTGTTTCTGGCCTTCGTTCAGACAGAAAACACAGGAACGGTACTGGGAGCCGATATCGTTACCCTGGCGCATACCCTGGGTTGGGTCATGGTGATCCCAAAAGACCCGCAGGAGTTCTGCGTAGCTCACCTTTTTGGGATCAAAGATTACTTTCACCACCTCTGCGTGCCCTGTACGGCCGGTGCAGACTTCATCGTAGTTCGGGTTTTCGGTGGCGCCATCAGTGTAGCCAACGGCAGTGGCAAACACACCATCCGTATCCCAGAACACATGCTCTGCGCCCCAGAAGCATCCCATACCAAAAATGGCGACTTCCAGGTGCTCAGGGAATGGCTCTTTAATGGTGTTGCCATTTACAAAGTGGGTACCACTGATCTCCATCGGCTGGGGCCGACCGGGCAGCACCTGGTCCGCATCGGGTATCTGAAATTTGTCGTATTGCATACTGTTTTCTCAAGTGCAGGTATTTTCTTTTGTCAGGATAGCTCTAAGGCGCTTATCCTCCCAGATCAAGTAATATTAATCCGCGAATCAAGTAGTTAAGAGGACTCTATGATACGCAGAACAAACATTGGCAGATCAACACTATAAGGAGTCGTCATTGGCGCGCTTAATCTTACTGATTTTAATCGCCATCGGTGCCTGGTATCTCTGGCAAAAAATCAAATCTAGCTCACCGCAGGAGCGGCGCAAGCAGATTTTTATGGCCTGTATCGCCGGCGTCGCCGCAATAGTGGTTGTGCTGGCTATCACCGGGCGCCTGCATTGGGTAGGAGCGGCGCTCGTGCTCATTCTTCCGGTGTTGGGCCGTTTGCTCGGTCAGCTCTCCCGTTATTTACCCTGGTTGATGCCACTGTTTGAAAAGTATTCAAACCGGCGCCCAAATCCAGGGGCCACTCAACATCCGCCGCCACACAACAGCGAGGGCCCGCCACTCTCGGAACACGAAGCGCGCCGTATCCTTGGCGTTGATGCCGATGCTGGCAGAGATGAAATCATTAGTGCACACCGCAAATTGATCCAAAAACTCCACCCAGATCGCGGCGGCAACGATTACCTGGCATCGCGTATCAACGCCGCCAAGGAGTTACTACTGAGCATTCTTGGTTAAACCTTACAAAGCAGGTGGATATACCTGGCCAACTGCCGATAGGGGTCCACCTGGGAGTATTCAAGCTCCTTTTCCACAATGGCCGACGCGGGCAACTTTTCCCGGATTGATGGCGTCATAAAATCGTGGAAACAGCGGATACCGCTGTGGCAAACCACAGAAAAGCCCGCTTCGGTCAACCAGTCTTCCACCCACTCCGGCAGGAGTGGATTCTGTGGAGTGAGGCTGCCAGGGTGGCCACCCCAGTTATCCCCTTCAATATTGCGGTCCAGCTGGCGAAAGCTGCCTCGCTGCAACAGACGGAACTCAAGGGCGCGCCGATTGTAGAAAGTGAGCGATAGGTGCCCACCGGGCTTCAACAGACTGCGCAGCTGCTGCAATGCCTGTTGCGGCTGCTCCAACCATTCCAACACAGCGTGGCAAATTACCAGGTCTGCTTCTTTTAACGCCTCTACATGCGGCAATTCTTGCAGGGGTTTATGCAGTAAGGTCATTTGCTTTTGCAAATGGCGCTGCCGAATTTCCGCATCTGCGAGTTCAAGCATCTGCGCAGAAATATCTGCGAGAAAAACCTCGTGCCCAGCCTCAGCCAGATCCATGGCAAAGTGGCCCTGGCCACCCCCAGCGTCAACGATTTTTAGAATGCGCTGCTCGCTCCCCAACAGCGGCGCCAGATCCCGGTTGAGCACTGCCAGGCGGATATCCCCTTTAAGGCCGCCATAGATACGGTTGCGAAAACGGTGAGCGAGATCGTCAAAGTTTCGATCTTTATGCAGGCTGTCACCCATCGGAGCCCTCACCTTGCAAAGCCTCATTGCATCGGCGGCGGTTCTCGGCGAATTTGCGCTGTAGCGCCTCTTCCATATCAACCCCCAGTACAGCTGCCAGTTTGCTCAAGTACATCTGAATATCCGCCAGTTCAGCGGCAACTTGCTCGGCCTTGTCGCCTACCATTAGATTCTGGATATCTTTATCGCTGCACCATTGAAAGTGTCGCCCTAACTCTGCAACTTCCACAGATAGCGCCATGGACAGGTTTTTTGGGGTATGCAGTGACTGCCAGCCGCGCATTTCAGCGACTTCATCAAAAGCCGCCAGGATTTCACGGTCTTTCATCGAATTTTTTCCTCTGCTGGCGCTCCAGCCCACCCTCCCGGGCAGCCAAAATTGAATTCAGTGCGCGGGACAGAAACTCTCGCCTGTATAAAACACAGACAACAAACAGATAGCCGGCAACAAACAGGATTGGATGGATAAACCAGCCCAGCACTGACATTGAGAAATAATAAGAGCGCAGACCGTAGTTGTAACTGTGGCCCGCGTGGTCGATCACCTTGGCAGTACTGATGGCAAATCGGCGTCGCTCTTCCTCAGATAGATCACCGGTTTCTGGCGGCGGTGCTGCCCCAATAAGTACATTGGCGAAGGAGTACTGGCGCAGTGACCAGGTAAAATTGAAAAAGGCGAAGATAAAAATCAGGATCAACAACATCACCTTGAGCTCAAACTGCTCAACGGTGGTGGGCTCCGCAAAAGGTAAACTGGTAAGTACTTCGATGGCAGCCTTGTTCGCCGTCAATGCCGTGACTAAACCCGCCAGGATAAGAATACTGGTGGAGGCAAAAAAACCAATGACCCGCTCCAGGTTACTGAGAATAGCGGTATCCGCCATGCGCATATCCCTATCGAGCATCCGCATCATCCATTCAACGCGGTACCACTGAAGCGATGAAGTAAGACACCAGGTTTCTTTGGCTTTTTTTCGCGCAAAAACGGTGTAACCCACCCATGTGATAAAAAAGCCAATGACACTGGCAATATCCAACCAGGACAACCTCTAATATCTCCGTGTTCGTCTACATTTATGCCGTAGCTTCGGCAAGCGAAGTCTTCGCCCTACTGGCATCCTTGTCAACACTGTCTTTCCGATGTGTGCAAGCGGTAGAATAGCGCCCTTTCGCCGGCAGCAGTGGCCGGCCAGAAAATTCATATAACTCCAGGGAGCTGTCTTTTGAGCAACTCACATCCTGCATTTGAACTGGTTACCAGCGCAGATATTGATTCTCTCGGCGTGCGCGTCGAGGAATACCGACACATTACGACCGGTGCCCAGCACCTGCACATCGCCGCAGACAACTCGGAAAATGTTTTCCTTGTCGCCCTGCGCACCGTACCCGAAGACTCCACCGGTGTCGCCCATATTCTTGAACACACCGCCCTGTGCGGCAGTGACAAGTACCCGGTGCGCGATCCTTTCTTTATGATGATCCGGCGTTCACTCAATACCTTTATGAACGCCTTCACCAGTTCAGATTGGACCGCCTACCCGTTTGCCAGCCAGAACCGAAAGGATTTTGACAACCTTCTCGACGTCTATCTGGATGCGGTATTTTTTGCGCGCCTGGACCCGCTGGACTTTGCCCAGGAAGGCCATCGCCTGGAATTTGCCGAAGCGGATAATGCGAGCAGCGAGCTCGTCTACAAAGGTGTCGTGTTCAATGAGATGAAAGGTGCCATGAGCTCCGTCACCTCGCAGCTGTGGCACACCCTGAGCAAATATCTGTTCCCCACCACCACCTATCACTACAACTCCGGTGGCGAACCTACTGATATTCCAAAGCTGAGTTACGAGCAGCTGGTTGCCTTCTACCGCAGCCACTACCACCCCAGCAACGCCACCTTTATGACTTTCGGTGATATTCCCGCAGCGGAACACCAGGCCGCGTTTGAAGAAAAAGCGCTGCACAAGTTCGAGAAACTCGACAAGACCATTTCCGTTGGGCGCGAAGACCGCTACCAGGCGCCGCTGAAAGTCGAAGAGCACTACCCGTTAAATGGCGAGCCTCTGAAGGCCAAGACCCATATCGTATTGAGCTGGCTACTGGGTGATGTCACCGATCTTGAAGAGGCCCTGACCGCACACCTGCTCGCCGGCGTACTGCTGGATAACAGCGCTTCACCGCTAATGAAGCTGCTGGAAACCACCGACCTGGGCACTTCCCCTTCGCCGCTGGTTGGCCTGGACGATTCCCAACGCGAACTAGTGTTTGTCTGCGGTATTGAAGGCAGCGAACGCGAAAGTGCCGACGAGCTTGAGCAACAGGTTCTCGACGTGCTGAGGGACGTGGCGGAAAACGGCATCCCCTACGAACAGGTAGAAGCCAGCTTGCACCAGCTGGAATTACAACAGCGGGAAATTGGTGGCGACGGCTACCCCTTCGGCTTGCAATTGATTCTCACCGCATTGACCGGCGCCACTCACCGTGGCGATGCCATCGGCCTGCTGAATATCGATGCCACCCTGGAGCGTCTGCGCGAGCAGATCAAAGATCCGAAGTTTATCGCCAATAAAGCCCGTGAACTTCTGCTGGAGAACCAGCATCGCGTACGTATGGTACTGAGCCCCGATGAGCAGTTGGCTGCGCGCCGCGAGCAGGCGGAGAAAGACCAGCTGGCGGAAATCAAAGCCGCTCTCAGCGACAAAGAAAAAGCACAGATTGTCGAAACCGCCAAAGCCCTGGCCGATCGACAAAACCGCGAGGACGACGCTTCTATCCTGCCCAAGGTCGGCGTGGAAGATATTCCCGCAGAGCTTCCGGATGTCGAAGGCGAAGCAATAGACTTGGGCCCACAGAAGTTGACCCGCTACAGCGCGGGCACCAACGGCCTGGTTTACCAGCAAATGGTCTGCGCGCTGCCGGAATTCACCGAAGCCGAAAAACAACTGCTGCCCTACTACTGCCAGGTACTGAGCGAAGTTGGCCTGGGTGAAAAAGACTACCTGGAAGTCCAGCAGTGGCAGACCAGCGTGGTGGGCGCCCTGCACGGTTTCACCAGCAGCCGCACTGCCATCGACAACCTGGATCACCTGTCCGGCCACTTTATCCTGTCCGGTAAAGCGCTGGCACGCAATCAGGGCGGCCTGACCGAACTGATGCAAGCCACTATGGAGCAGGTGCGTTTCGACGAGCACGCCCGCATCAAGGAACTGCTACTGCAAACCCTCGCCCGCCGCGAACAGGGTGTTGTCGGCAACGGCCACGCCCTCGCCATGGCTGCCGCCAGTGCCGGCTACAACCGCGCCGCCTGGGAGAGCCATGCCAGCGGTGGTCTGCTGGGATTGCGCAACCTGCGAGCCCTGGTTGCCGGACTGGAAAAAGAGGAAGGCCTGCAAGACCTTTCCACCCAATTCCAGGCTATCCACCAGAAAATCCTCGCAGCACCGCGCCAGTTCCTGCTGGTGGGTGAAGAAGAGAAAATTGGCGATTTCAGTCAGACACTGATGCCACTGACCTCGACTTCCAGCATCGCCGCAGCCAACCCCGCTGCACCTTTCGAACACAAACAAATCGAGGAACTCTGGGTTGCCAACAGCCAGGTGAACTTCTGTGCCAAGGCCTACGCCACTGTGCCTATGTCCCACCCGGATGCGGCACCGCTGTCGGTTTTGAGCGGCTTCCTGCGCAACGGCTTCCTGCATCGCACCATCCGCGAACAGGGCGGCGCCTACGGCGGCGGAGCCGGCCACGACAGCAATATCGGCGTATTCCGCTTCTACTCCTACCGCGATCCGCGTATGGGTGAAACCCTGGAGGACTTCGACGCATCCCTTAAGTGGTTGGCCGAAGAGAAGCACAAGGAAGAACAGGTTGAGGAAGCGATCCTCGGCGTCGTCGGCGGTCTGGATAAACCCGGCTCCCCCGCTGGTGAAGCCAAGAAGAACTTCCACTCGGGCCTTTACGGCCGCACCCACGAGACGCGCCAGCAATTCCGCAAACAGGTTACAGAAGTTACCCTGGAAGACCTGCAACGCGTCGGTGCCACCTATCTGGACCCGAGCAAGGCCAGTACCGCCATTGTTACCGGTCCCCAAGGTAGCGAAGCGGCAGCCAAACTCAACCTGAAGGAAGAGAAGCTCTAACTGGAGCTCGACGATTCCCCGGCAATTTGTCCGGGGAAGCTCTGCGGCGCCGGCCAAAAACCGGCGCCGATCTATCGCCGTTATCCTCTAGCGAAGTTCCAATGAGTAAACACGACAATATTTATGCAAACCCACTGGGCCAGGTAGCCGGCTTCGAGTTCGATCGCCAGGTGGTGCAAGTTTTTCCCGATATGATCAAGCGCTCCGTGCCCGGCTACACCACGATCGTAGCCATGATCGGCACCCTGGCAGAGCGCTACGCCCAAGCTGGAAGCCGCTGCTATGACCTGGGCAGCTCCCTGTGCGCGGCAACCCTGGCCATGCGCCATCGCATTCCCGCTGCCGACTGTGAAATCGTCGCCGTGGACAATTCGCAAGCCATGGTTGATCAGGCGCGCACAGTACTCGAAGCCGATAGCGGCGAGGTTCCCGTTCAACTTATCTGCGACAACCTGCAAAACGTTGCTATCGAAAATGCCTCGGTCGTCGTGCTCAACTTCACCCTGCAATTTATTCCGGTGGAAGAGCGCGAAGAAATCCTGCAGAAAATCCACGATGGTTTACGCCCCGGCGGCATTCTGATTATTTCCGAGAAAGTGGACTTCGCCGATAAAGCCCACAACGAGTTAATGATCGAACTGCATCACTCCTTTAAAGCCGCCAACGGTTACAGCGCGCTGGAAATCGCACAGAAGCGCTCTGCCCTGGAGAATGTATTAATTCCGGAAACCCTGGACACCCACCGCACACGACTGAAAAATGTCGGCTTTACCAGTGTCGATGTCTGGTTCCAGTGTTTTAATTTTGCCTCTTTAATCGCCATCAAAGGCGCGCCGGAAAAGTAAGTACCCCGTGATCGACTACACCCAACTCTATCAAGGCCTGCAACACGTTCCCGCCCTGCGCACCTGGCTGGCCCAGCTGCCAACACAGGTGGCTGAAAACCTGAGTCCTCATCGCTGGGGCGATCTGCCCGATTGGCGCGCAGCGGTGGAAGCCCTACCGGAAATCACGCCCTCCGCAATCGAACTCAACCGCAAGGTCAGCGCAGGCACTGCCGCCGATGCCAGCCCGGAACAACTCGAAGCCCTGGAGCGGGAACTGCGCAAATTACACCCCTGGCGCAAAGGCCCTTGGGAGTTATTTGGACTAAATATTGATACTGAGTGGCGCTCCGACTGGAAATGGGATCGGGTACTTCCGCACCTGGCACCACTGAAAAATCGACTGGTGCTCGATGTGGGCTGTGGCAATGGGTACCACTGCTGGCGATCCTACGGTGCCGGCGCGCGCCGGGTCATCGGTATTGATCCTTCCGCCAAATTTGTCGCGCAATTTTACGCGCTGAAAAAATACCTGGGCCAGGAAGCACCAGTGGATTTGTTGCCCCTGGGTATTGAAGCGCTCCCGGCAAACTTGCGCGCTTTCGATACCACTTTTTCCATGGGGGTGCTCTATCACCGCCGTTCACCCATGGATCACCTGCGCGAATTGCGCGAGACCCTCCGCCCCGGCGGCCAGCTTGTATTAGAGACATTGGTTATCGACGGCGGACTCGGCGATTGCCTGGTACCCGAAGACCGCTATGCAAAGATGCGCAATGTGTGGTTTTTCCCCAGCTGCGCCACCCTGGAGAGCTGGCTGCGCAAGTGCGGTTTCCGCAACCCCAGGACCGTGGATTTGAACACCACCAGCCTGGAGGAACAGCGGCGCACCGACTGGATGCACTTCGAATCCCTGGCAGATTTTCTCGACCCGGAATCGCCAGACAAAACCGTGGAAGGTCACCCCGCGCCCAAGAGAGCGGTTTTGGTCGCGGAAGCGCCGTAGCTTGTCTATACGCTTAAGGTCTGGGAACTCATAAATTCCGCAAAATTTGCTGCTAATAGAATTTTGTACGGAATGGGGAGCACCATCTTGATTGTTGCGACTCATAAGGCAAAGTGCGCCCCTAAATAGTGCAACTATATCCTTTAGGGAGGGCTGCTGCAGGATGCAGCCCGGCGCAGAGAATATTTATGAGTATTAGCGTTTTTGAGCTTTTCAAAATTGGGGTTGGCCCTTCCAGCTCCCACACGGTGGGCCCTATGGTCGCTGCCCGCCAATTCGTGCAGGATTTGCAAGACCGTGACCAGCTGCCCCACACAGACCGCGTACAAGTCCATTTATACGGCTCGCTGGCCCTGACCGGGGTTGGTCACGGTACCGATATGGCGGTACTGATGGGGCTTCTGGGTCAATCTCCAGACACCATTGATGTCGATTCAATCGATGAGAAAATGGCGCAAATCCAGAGCGAGCGCCGTCTACTATTAAATAGTGACCAGGATATCGAATTTATTCGCGAGCGCGATCTAGTTTTCCATATGGAGGAATTTCTTCCCCAGCACTCCAACGGAATGACCTGCCAGGCTTACGCTGGCGAAGAGCTGCTATTCGAGCGCAGCTACTTCTCCATCGGCGGCGGCTTTGTGCTCTCCGAAGAAGATTTCGCTCACAAAGAGGAAATCGCCACCCTTCTGCCCTATGACTTCAGCAATGCAGAACAGCTGATGAAGATCTGTGATCATCACGGTTGGACTATTGCCGAGCTGGCCATGGAAAACGAAAAAGCCTTCCGCAGCGAGCAGGAAGTCAAAGACCGTTTGTGGAATATCTGGAAAGTAATGGATGCCTCTATTGAGCGAGGCTGCCACCAGAACGGCATCTTGCCCGGCGGCCTCAATGTTCGCCGCCGCGCTGCCGAACTCTACCGGGAGTTGAGTAAACAGAGCCCGGAAGAGCGCAACCACGGCCTCGCCATCCTCGACTGGGTTAGTCTTTTTGCCCTCGCCGTCAATGAGGAAAATGCCGCGCGCGGGCGCATCGTCACCGCACCCACTAACGGTGCCGCCGGTGTGATTCCCGCCGTTATCGCCTACTACGTGGAATTTGTACACGACAGCAAAATTCACGGTGAATTGAAAGACCAGGTAGTGAAATTCCTGCTCACCGCTGGCGCTATCGGTATGCTGTTTAAAAAGAATGCCTCTATTTCTGCCGCTGAGGTGGGCTGCCAGGGAGAAATCGGCGTAGCCTGCTCCATGGCTTCTGCCGGCTTGGCCGCCGTAGAGGGCGGCACCAACCAGCAGATTGAAAACGCTGCTGAAATTGGTATGGAACACAACCTCGGCCTTACCTGCGATCCAATCGGCGGGTTGGTGCAGGTTCCCTGTATCGAGCGCAACACCATGGGTGCAGTAAAAGCCATTAACGGCGCACGCCTGGCCCTGCGCGGTGATGGCGCTCATATCGTACCGCTGGACAGCGTTATCGAGACGATGCGTCAAACCGGTATCGATATGCAGAGCAAATACAAAGAGACCTCTCTCGGCGGGCTCGCAGTAAACGCTGTGAACTGCTGATATTTTTCGGCAGGAGCACAAATCCGCTCCTGCCGCTTACTTAGGGAGCCTCTGAATAACTCCATAATGCCTCTGCGGGTCTTGAAGGCTGCAGATGTTAGGCGCAGCTCGCCGCGAATGGCCGTAGCCCTTGGCAAGAGCTGCAACGCAGCAGCTGTGGCCTTCAAGGCCCGCCCTTCGGGGCTTGCAGAGCGATTCACACTCCGCGTTGCGACTTCTTGAAAGGTCTAGACATTCCTGCGAAGCCGCGCCTTGATTGTGAACCGCTCTGCACGCCAGAGGTATCATGGAGTTATTCAGAGGCTCCTTAGCCCTAAAGATACCAAATTCTTTTTGTGGCATATCTCCAACGAACCCCCACCGGTCTTTAAAAATCACTGGTTAAATATCAACGAGCGATGAGCCCCAACACCCGCCATGGTTCCGGATGCAATCGCAAAGGTTCCGCTTTGCATCGGGTTGGATAAATCCCCAGCAGCAAAGACTCCCTTTACAGAAGTCTCTTTAAAGCCATCCACCTTCACAATCCGCCCGGTAAAAGACTCCTCCAGCTCCAACCCCAATTTATCGATAAACGGAGAGGTCAACTCCGCTTTGGGGCTCACGTAGAGCCCCTCCAGTGGCAACTTGCGGCCATCCGCCAAAACAACTTCACTTAAACTATCCCCCTCTCCCTCCAACTGCGTAATTGGGGCTTCTTCCAGCATCACTCCTCGAGCCAACAAGTGATCTAGTACCTCACCCTCAGGATTAAACCGCCCCTGGGTAAACAAAGTGGTAGCGCCCCAATCTGGAATCATCGCCGCCTGGTGGAAAGACAGCTCGCTGGTAGCCAGCACACCTAAAGGGCGATCACTCAGCTCATAACCGTGGCAATAGGGACAGTGAATCACGCTCCTACCCCAGCGCTCTTTCACACCAGGGATATCCGGTAGCTGGTCCGTAATGCCGGTTGCCAGAATTAGCCTCTTCGCTTTAAAGGTGGTACCTCCCTGTGCAGCAACAGCAAACCCCTCTTCATGAACATCCACAGTATCCGCAGTGTCTTCAACCACCTGGAAACTCGAGTAAGCCTGTAGCTGGGAAAGCGCCATGCTACGAATTTCCTCGGGCGTCTTACCATCCAGGCAAAATACTCCATGGGACGCTTTTGCAAAGCGGTTTCTAGGTCTTTTAGCATCCAGTACAACGACCTTGCGCCTGCCGCGAACGAGCTGCATCGCCGCAGACAGACCTGCAAAACTTCCACCGATAATCAATACATCCGTGTCCATAGCCACCCCTCCGATATCATGTAACTTTTATTGTTACACAAAAATTCAAAGCTGCACAACACACGTAACAGCAAAAGTTTCGTGATAAACTGCAGGATCAGAAATTTAGGTGAATTATGCGCAAAGACAGCCGATTATCCCGGGCACTTCATGTCCTTATCCATTTGAACATGACCGACAAGCCGGTTACTTCAGACAAGATGGCGGCTATGCTTCTCACCAACCCTGTGGTGGCTCGCAGAACTATGGCGTTATTGCGAGATCAGGGGTACGTGCGCTCCAGTAAAGGGCACAATGGGGGCTGGTCACTCGCGAAGCCCTTGGATGAAATTACACTTCTGGATATCCATAAAGCGCTGGGAGACAGCTCAGTTTTTACCATTGGCCTCACAGACGAACACACTAACTGCGTCATTGAGCACGCAGTAAATGCCGCCCTAAAGGATGCAATGGATGAGGCCGAGAGTATTTTACTCGCGCGATTTGGAGAGATCACTCTGGATCAGCTCGGTGGAGAATTTACACACATAGAGACTTCGGAATAATTCGCCTCGTCCTAGGGAACTCCAAATTTCAATTCTGAGCCTCCCTAATATCCAGGTCCATTTTGCGATTGCAAGGTGCACCCTATGCTTTAGCTTGGTACTCAGGGTGTATTCTCGCCATCAACAAAACGTCTATATAACGACCCGCCTTAAACCTGCCAAGCCGCTTGGTTCCCTCCACCTGAAAACCCGAGCCCTCATAAAGTGCTATTGCAGTACCATTATCAACATGAACTTCCAGCTCCAATCGTATTAGATTGAGCCAATTATCCGCCTGATTAAGCGCCTCTTCCATTAACATCCGGCCAACTCCCCGACCGTGAAATTCAGGATGTACCGCAATTGCCAGCACAGCACTATGTCTATCCCGGATTTTATTGATTAAGAACAGAGTGACATACCCAACGACCTTCGTATCCAACTCAGCGACCAAGGTATAATTATTCGGATCAGAAAAAAGATTAGCGACTTTATCAGAGCTTAGGAAAAGTAGTTGAGAGGTATTTTCATTTACTGAGGCAAAACTATGAATCTCGAACAAATCCTTATTATCGGATTCTTCTAGGTGTCTGATTTTTATATTCAACGGAACTCCTTAAGGGATATCGAAAACAATAGAAAGTATTTCTATTCTTCTCTTTACTCCATATACACCAGATACTAATTTATAACGCGAACTGATCAATCAACCCGAGTTAGCCGAGCATCATCCACTGTCATCTGCCAAATCCCATCCTCTTCATAAGGGGGATTGGAAACATGAAAATTTGCAGTCAAAAATAAAAATCCAACACTGAAATCATCTCCGTTGAACTCTTTTATCGGCCCCTCTATAGAAGTTGTAACGCTCCCTTCAACCCGTTCATACAAGACCCGGCCATCAGTTGTTATGATCAAACTTATTTGACTATCAATCCAAGTGCCAGCGTAATCTAACTTGTCTTCAGGAAGTGGTTTTGCACAACCGGCCAACATCAAAAAAATAAAAACCCAAAAGGTATTACGCACTATCAACCCTCTTCCCCCTTTAATATTTCGAGAATAACACCCTACCGTTTCCCTGCAAAATCCCAGATAACAGGCACGCAATACAGAGGCAACTCTTTAAACTGGAATACAACTAAAGGAAACACTCACCCCACAACCAATTAGTACGTAGTAATGAATTCAATATTTAAAAGAACCACGACAACCCATGTGTTTTGTCACTTCTGCTCCAGGCGGCACCTTCTATATAACTAGACTAGTCTAATCTCTAAGGTACTCAGAAAGGGGGGTGTATGACCAATTACAACAGCCTATTTAACCGTCACTTCGCAAGTTCAGAGCGGCTTAAAAATCGAGCAAAGCAGAGAGTCCCAAAATTTTCCTATGAATACTTAATAGAAGGCTGTATGGATGATATTGGTTTATGCCGAAATCGCCAGGCATTCGATTCTATAAAGTTCACCCCTCAATATATCCGACCAAACTCCACACCGAGCTTAAAGTGTGAACTTTTTGGGAAACTATACAGTGCTCCATTTGGCATAGCGCCCATTGGACTACAGGGGCTTATGTGGCCAAATGCGCCTGTAATACTTGCCAAAGCCTCATATGAGCACAAGATCCCATTCATCCTCAGCACTGTATCTTCTGAATCACTGGAGCGAATTTCTGAAGTCTCACAGGGAACAGCCTGGTACCAACTCTACAACCCAACAGACCCAGCTATTCTTTCTGACCTACTATCCCGACTAACCTCTGCCCAATACCAACATTTAGTCATTACCATTGATGTTCCTACCTTTGGCTTACGCCCCAGAGACTTCCACAACGGATTGGCAATGCCACCGAAATTGAATGTAAAAAATATCTGGCAAGCGATACTTAGGCCAAATTGGAGCCTATCCACATTGCGATACGGTCTCCCTAAATTTAAAAATCTAGAGCCTTACATTGATACCGATAACAAAAAACTTGAACTAACCGAGTTTATGAACACCACAACTATGGGCCCACTGGATTTTGGCAGTATAAAACGTATAAGAGATCTATGGCCCCATAAACTTATTATTAAAGGGATAATGAGTGAACCCGATCTTCAACAAGCGATTAAACTCGGGGCAGATGGAGTCATTTTATCCAATCACGGTGCACGGCAACTTGATTTAGGCGAAGCGACTCTCCCCTTACTGAGACGGTTTTCCAGCTATCAGGATAGGATTTCCTTGGCTATCGATAGTGGAATCAGATCCGGTGTGGATATCGCAAGTGCTTGTGGCCTAGGGGCAAACTTTTGCTTTCTGGGAAGATTTTTTATGTATAGCGTCTGTGCCCTTGGCAATGAAGGAGCTAATCATGCAATTTACCTACTTAAAGCTCAAATGATGCAGGTGATGCAACAAGTTGGGGCTAATACGCTTAAAGATCTTTGTGGAAAGGTAGAACTCTCCATAACTCCAAGACCTATATGATGGTGCATAACACTATTTATCCTAACGCTAATTTCAGGCTAACAAATTAGAGTTGAGCTATCGCAAGTTCACCTGTATGCAGAATAATAAAAGTTACAGCGAGCCGAAACAGAATTTCTAGTAACTTTTCATATTAAGTAGGCTGACCGTAAACCAACCTGAATAGCCATAAGATTACTTATCTACTTCTTACGTAAAAAGGCAATTAAACAGTACAAGATCTTCAAAAAACATCTCGCCCTCTATTACTTTCTAATTTTTACGATACTTAACCATACGATCCAAACTCCAACCAAGAAGAGAAGATTTTTCTTTCGCCAACAATGGCAGATCAGCCTCAATAAAACGCTTATATAATATTTGCACTCCCAGGATATGATTGAGCATCGCATCCAATTGAACCTTTTTTGATCGATGCAGAGTCGGTAACTTATACTCTTCAATTAAAGTATCTATTTCTGAGTATCGCAGCAATCCAGCTAAATTAACCTCCTTTGGGCTGAGAAATTTATCAATAACTCGTTGCACCCAATCCCAAGCTCCGGTAACGGTCTCTACCGAAGGAGCCATGAATGCAAATTTTTGCTTTTTATATAGAACATCCGGAAGAACTCCCTTCATCGCTTCGCGAAGAACATACTTTTCTGTAGTTCCTCTAATCCTGACCGATGGTGGGATTTGTATAGCAAACGCTGCCAGGTGATGATCGAGAAAGGCCGGACGGGTTTCAATGGAGTGCGCCATATCTACTCGATCACTTACCCAGCCCAATATCTGGGTCTCAAACATAGTTTTAATCCAAACATACTGAGCAACATCCAGCGGATGTCTATCTTCGAGTTGTGATAAATCTAGCGTATCAACAATTGCCTTCCCGGCATCATAACCAGATATTTCTTTACGCCACTCTTTGTTAAGCAATTTTTCTGTTTGATGATGACAGCTTAACCAAGATTGCAAGCATGTAGGGGTGAATCCTAAAGTCCGTTCCATCCCCTCTGATCGATAACTATCAATTGGCAGCATAGCTCCCTTAAATAAGCTATTGCTCCTTTCTAGATGTTGCTGCCAGGTTCTTCGTTTATTCAACTCAGCTTCAGATGTGCCATACAAGTAAAAATCTTTTTTAAATGCAGGATACCCAGAAAATAGCTCATCTGCCCCCTCCCCAGTAATTGCAACCTTGTAGCCATTAGACTTAACAGCTTTACTGAGCAAAAATTTAGCTACTGATAATGTATTGTAAAATGTCCTTTCGGTATGCCAGATGGTTTCTGAATAATTTTCATATATTTCTTCATCAGTTACTTTTACTATGAATTGGCTGACACCAATCTCACTCGCGGCTTCCTTTGCGATATGAGACTCATCGTAATCCGGATTTTCAAACGCTATCGTAAAGGCGGTGAGATCCTGCTGCGAAAGCGACTGCCCTACTCCAAGCAAGCTACCCGAATCAACACCACCTGAAAGATAATAGGTTACTGGGACATCAGCTTGAAGCCTCAAAGACACGGAGTCTATAATTTGTTCCCGCAAACCCTCAATATAATACTCATCAGACTTGTCACGAGCATACTCATCTGAAATCAAAAAATCGATGTCCCAATATTTATGTTGAGTAACAGCCAGTTCAGTGTTGTCTCGCTTAACTTTTGTAATGCACCCAGGTTCAACCTGGAAAACCCCTTCAAAAGCGGTTGTTCCAGGAATCGATACCTGAATAAGCTGGTGATACACTCCATGCGCTGTTAGTCTTCTTTGGACATCAGGGTGGGCAAACAAACTTTTAATTTCAGAACCAAATACTAAACCTTTTTTGATTCTTGCCCAATAAAGTGGCTTCACTCCAAACCGATCTCTAACCAAATAGAGGCAGTCCTCCATTTGATCGTAAACGGCAAATGCAAATTCTCCTCGAAGATGTTTAATAGCCCGAACAAGACCTAACTCCGCAATAAGATGCAAGATAATTTCGGAATCACTTTTACTTAAAAAATAAACTCCAGAGGCCCTCAGTCTGGCTCTTATTCGCTGATAATCATAGATTTCACCATTATGAACCAAATAGTAACGACCATCTTCTGATACATAAGGCTGAGAAGCGCGCGCATCACTCAGGTCATTGATCGATAAGCGCACATGACTCATCCCAAATCCTAGACTTGGAGGGTTTGTAAAACCTACACCATCCGGGCCACGGTGGAACTGAATAGCAGCCATATTTAGAAGGAGTTGACCATCGACAGGCATTGTACGCGCACTATGAAGAATCCCAGCTATTCCGCACATAGACGATACCTTTTATTGGGGTCATTTCGAAACTGGAGAGGCTAGGCAATATCTACGATCTCACTAGGGCGGCCACAAATAGCCACTGCCAAGGCCATTCTGACGTACACACCACCTTTTGCCTGTATAAAATACCAATTATGGGGCGTATCATCCAGGTTACTATCAAGCTCCCCCATTCGGGGTAAAGGATGCAGCACAATAGCTTGTTTTTTCAAAGGAGAATTATTATCTATAAAATATCCAGACCCAAAATCTCTATGCCCCGCTGTTTTTAGGGATATAGCATTCATATAGACCACATCGAGTCGGGGAAGAATATCTCCAATCTTATCCGTTAAACTTATTTTTAAACCTTTTTCCTGAAGCATTGATAATTGCGCTTGCCGAAACGGCTCTTGTTCCTCCTCATCACAAAGCACAAAAACCTCTGAGAAAAACTCAGGAAAACAGCTCATGAGTATCAAGAGGCTTCTCGCCGCTCGCATTCGAGCTGGCGCTCCAATTAAGCCAATGGAGAGTTTTCGACTTTTTCCTGACAGAATGGAAGGGTTCCACTTAAGAAGTACATATAGATCGATAAGGGATTGCGTGGGGTGCTCATCTATCCCGTTACCAGCATTGATGATTGGTATACTTAAATTATTAGACATAATTTTCACTGAATCTTCAGAAGAATCCCTCAAAACTACACAATCACCATAATTACTTACCATCTCTGCAACATCTCTTAAGCTCTCTCCGACACCAATACGTGTTGTCCCTTTATCTGTAATTGAAACAGTACTCCCTCCAAGTCGCAGCCAGGCGCTTTCAAAAGATAGCCTCGTCCTGGTGCTCGACTCAAAGAATGCGCTGATTAAGATTTTATTGTTTAAATGACATGAGAATTTTCTGTTATCCAGCTCACAGCGAGCAGCAAGTCTGAGTAACTGCAATATTCTACCTCTATTAAGCTGACTGCTCGATATAAGACTTTTACCAGTTAGGGACTCTAAGTATCTACCCTGCTCCGGGATAGCCTCTACCAGAGCTTTTGCCATCAAATTTGTATCTTTGTCGAACGGAGCGCTAGTCATCATAACCAAAACCTAAATAGAATTTGACGGGACAATTATCGCTTGAATAATCTGCGTGCAGATAAAGCACTTACAATACGGTTACTTAAATTCATACATCTAGTACCACCATCAAACTAAGAATCTTCAACCAATTTTATTGAACCTTGTTCCAATACGGTGTTCTTTCTAGCATTTCCTGCTGAATGTCTTCTGGAAGAAGTTGAAATGGTGGAATTCCCTGCTGTATCTGCCATCCACCTCCGAGCGATAGATACACCTGCACCAGGTTCGCTGCCACGGCACCTCGCGCTATCGCCAAAATATCCTGCTGCTGAACATCTGATATCAGCGTAGTTATCACAGTATCAAATTCCACTTGACCATTAGTATATTGAGACAGGGAAATATCGACAGATCGCTGGGAGGCCTGGGCAGCCACCTCATAGTGAACTAATTGCCTTTGAGATTTTATATAAGCGACAATAGCGTTCTCCACATCAGCTTGCGCTAACAGAACTATTTGCTGATAGTCAGACACTAACTGCTGGAAAATCGCATCCTGTAGCCTGACATTGCTCCGAAGTCTTCCGTAGTTAAAGAGATTCCAATCAAATTCAATAAAAAGATCCCAGGCACTACTGCTGCCATTAAGTTGGCCGCCATTGATATCGATAGCCCCTATCTCCCCACCGATACTAAAATTTGGATAGAGTTCCGCCCTCGCAACGCCTATTAACTCACCTTGAGCTGCCAGCCGTCGCTCTGCTGCACGAATATCGGGTCGCTGCCTTAATAGATCCTGGGGCATACCAACAGTAACGACTTTGGGAATCATAGGTATGGATGAGGGAAAAGAGACTATGTACCTCAAACTATTAGGAGGTATTCCCAGAAGGACTGCCAGGGCATTTTCAAACTGCTGTAAGCTTATCTCCAGTCCCGGCACGCTGGCTTCTGTGTTACTGAGCAAAGCCTGCGCTTGCTCCGCATCCAGTGCACTGACCTCTCCTGCACGAAATTTGACTCTCGCGATCCTTAAACCCTCACGTTGTACGCGAATGTTTTCCCTGGCAACTTCCAGTCTGCGTTTCGTTGTGCGAATATTGATATAGGTTTGCGCCACCTGGGCAATAATAGAAACCAGCACACCGTCATAGTCCGCTATGCTGGCTTCAAAATCTGCTGCGGCCGAATTAACCAGCCTTCTTAACTGCCCCCAGGTATCTAATTCCCAGGTTAAATTAAAGTTCGGGTAATATTCAGTCTGCAGATTGCCAGTGATCCCCGATCGAACATACTTTGAGCGATCAATAAGCCCCTCAAGCTGCTGTGTTTGGGGATACTGGTTACCTATTGCAATAGCTAGTTGTTGCTGGGCCTGGAGAGCCCTGAGAGCCGCAGAACGCAGCTCCAGGTTATTTTCAATCGCAAGTGAGACTAACTCGTCCAGCGTCACATCTGAAAATGCCCACTGCCACCACAGGGGGTTAACGGCTTCCAAGGTATCCAGTTTTGGGCTGGTTTGATAGATCCACTCACTTTCGACCTCTACCGGCGGGGGATGGTAATCTGGCCCCAGCATACAACTACTGCCGAAGATGAGCAGCAATGCCAACAGACACCCCTGTAGGCTCCGTATTAACCCTTTCCTGAAACTATTGGGATTGCACCGGTTCATCTTGCTCGGTGCCCGCAGAATTGCTCATTACTAGCACTGAGCTGGTAAATCCAACACGAAGCTTTACAGATTCGGGAACTTCTGTCAGATGAATCCTGACAGGAATACGCTGTGCAAGGCGAATCCAGTCAAATGTGGGATCTACCATTGGCAATAAGTCATTACCTGCAGTTCCATCTTTGCGAGCAATACCCCAGCCAATACTTTCAACATATCCTTCCAATTCTAGATGAGGATAAGCCATCAACTTCATAAACGCTTTATCCCCCGGAGCGATCCGACGAACAAAAGTTTCGCGAAAAAAACCATCAATGCGAAAAGTGCTTATATCAACTACAGAAAGTGCAGGTTGGTTGGCGACAGCCTGATCACCGTAACGAAAATCTATATTGGTAACATAACCAGTAACCGGAGCAACAACTGTTGTGTATTCGAGATTAAGCCGCGCCTGCTCCAGCAGCGCAAAAGCCGCACGAACGCCCGGGTTATCGGCTCCAAGCGCTCCCAATTGTGCTCTAACCTGCTCCAGCTCCGCTTGGGATTGCTCCAAAGCAGCCATAGATTCCACCAAGCTGGCTTCTGCACCCGCTCGATACTCAATTGTGGATTCATACTCAGCCTGAGCCGCTTGCAATGCCCTTACTGATGTCGCTCTCTGGGGTAGCAGTTCTCTCTGCCGATCATATTCAGCTTTGGTTCTTGCAATTTCCGCATCAAGCGCGCCGATATTACTTTTTGCCAGATCAATATTTGCTATTGACTCCCTAATCCTAGCCTCATAAGCGAGAACATTCTTGTTTTGCGCTCGGTATGTATCGAGAGCTTCCTCGTACTCTGCCTTGGCCTCTTCCAAGGCTGCTTCATATATTCTCGGATCAATCTGAAACAGTAGTTCCCCTGCTTTAATAAACTGATTATTCTTAATAGGCAACTCAACTACCTGTCCAGTTACCCTGGGAGTCACTTGAATAATGTCCGCCTGCACTTTTCCATCCCTGGTCCAGGGATTATTGAGATATCTCCAGAACTGGATAATAAGTAACAGCAGTGCTACAAGCACTATTGTTCCAGTAAAAATATATTTTCTATACCTAGCCACTACTATATTCCCAAGAATATCCTTCCTATGAAAATTGAATAAATTACACTGAGGGAGATAATAACAACCGGTGGATTGGCAAAATATCGGGATAAACGATACCGATCCAAGAGCCTAGCGGTTAACAAGGCCGCAACAACACCAAACAAAGCTATCACCAATATTGGTGATAGATAGAAACTGCCTATTGATATATCGTGCGGTACTCTTTCCATTTAAAACCCTACAGACATTAAAGACACCTTTCCTCACAGAAAGCCTTCCAATCCACAGTTTCTGAAACGCGACGAAACTCTACCAGATAGTTATTGATGCAGTGGGTAACACCCAAGAAATAAAGAAAGTTTGTTACACCCTCTCTGGATTTTTCACTACATTCCCTTAGCTCCATCAACTCACCGACATCAATATTTGCCCTTTCAAATATCCTCCCATAACCTCTTCGCAGGGATTCAATATCAACCTTTTGGTTGCCACCAGAAAAATAGATAAGTATTTTGCTTGCAAGCCGCCTCCATATGAATGCCTCGCGAAGTAATCTTTTAGGAGCCACAAAATTGATTTTCTTCTTATCTATCTTATATAACAGCTTAACCTGGTTGGATATCAACATAGCCAAACCTATAAGACTTTGCATCTGACTTCTGGTCATACCCCGCATTTTTTTATCAGAAATACCCTCCACCCAATAGAAAACTCTCTTTCTTGAAATCATAATAATATTCAGGTGGTACAATATATATAACCGGAAAAACAATGACTTTCTCTTCTTTTTCGGAATATCACCCTCCACCACCAGCCATGCGGCACTATTGAGAACCCTATCAATACTTCTCTTCAGGTTTATTTCTGGGTGGGCAGTGAAGGGAATATTTCTTGAAACAGCCAAAATACAAAAAATTATTGCCAACACAAATAGATAATTTGTGTAAACCACAAAACTATACTCTTGAGAGTTGTTGAAATTGAAAATGATCTGGGGAAAGATAAGGACCAAGGTTCGAATCATCGACTGGGGTCCAAAGACCTTATTTGAAGAAAAGCTTACTACAAACGTCCATACAAAGATCACGACAGCCAACGAATAAAATCCGTGCAATTTCGGCATTAAAAAGAAATATATAGGTGCCGACAATATGCACACTAAAATCGTAAAAACACAGGTTTCAAACAATTGAATTTTGGGGGTCATTGAGGCGAGAATACCTATTACTGTTATCAGTAATATAACCAGCAATCCACCAATCATGTCAGGGATAAAAAGATATGCCAGATAAGCAATCCACATTCCCATCTGAACACGGACAATATTAGTCAACCTGTCTGGGTCGGGCATCAAAGCTCCAAGCCACCCTATACCATCACTACTTACCTGTCTCGAATAGGAGTCACCCCGGGTTTGTATATCATTTACTGAATCAATCAGAGATCGGGTTTCTACCTCCAAGTCATTTAAGGATTTTCTAGTAACGGCTAAAGCAGCGGTTTCAAAGGTTGACAACCTCTTTACTTCTTCAATATTTCCTCGAACCACTCTCCCATTGGCACTATCTACAGGCATTTCCTCTGAAAGGGCAGTTTCCACTTGCGCGAGACGCCCCTCAATGTCGGGCATGTATTCGTCGACACCAATAAGGAATTTTGATATACCCAGATCACCAGAGAGGGCTAAGCTTTCTTCCAACTTCAAGAGGGATTGCGTGACGGCTGTCGCAGATTGACCAAAGTGACCCCACTGCTTTCGACATTCCCACACCTCATAACTATCTGAGCTCGCATCGCCAATGGCTGTTTGTAAGCGTGTATCAAGCTCTAAAAGAGCAACACGCTTTTTACGCCTAATCTTTATTTTCTCGCCACTTCTAACCCGAGAAAAACAATTATCCACAAATCGCCGATGTTCTCTCAATAAATCCAGAGATGCTCTTCTTAACTCACCACGACTACAGTTAGGCCAGATCAAAACGGCTACCAATCCGTAGACAATTATTCCTAGCAAGGACTCCTGAATACGTAAAACCCCAGCCTTGTAGGAGATAGAGAAGTCGCCACCAGTCACATCCCACAACAAAAAGATGACATACCCACTTGTAAGCCAAAAATACTGATAGTTTGATCTCTGCAAAAAATAAACGCAGATAGATACCCAGATAGATAGGGCGATCATAAACAACCAGCGATCCTGTGGAAATAATGCGACGATTAACCAGCCAGCCAGCAAGGCAAATAGCGTCCCTAAAATCCACAAAATGGCTCGATTAAGAGACTGCCCCAGATTCGCCTGACTGCAGACAATAACAGCAAATCCACCCCAAAAAGGCTTCTCCCAATTCAGGCCCAAGGCAATGGCATAAACGATCACTAAAGCTGTTGCTAGCTTAATCGACTCTTTAACATTACGAGACAACTGCAAAGCTTTCTCCGACCATTTCTACATACTATTAATTCGTCATTTTGATCTATGACACAGCAATATATATTCACCCCGAATATATACCGGATAACCAAAAGGAAGTATGGCATACCAAGAGCTAAAGAAATTCGCTATCGGCGAGCTTATCTAAACCAACCCCAGATCTAAGAATCAATCCAAATAATAATAAATATAAAAGCTGACAAACAATAAAAATAAACGCCTACCCCCCAAACATGCAGGTACATCTTTATAGACTTTTCCTTTCTGCAAGCCTAAAGATCAAGATTATGACTAACTGAGCCACACCCCAAATACACTACTTATAAATCTTTAAGGCATGAAGGGAACGAAGTATTTGCTGTATTGCCAGACCAAATATTGGTCCCAGAACTACAATCTGAAGCCTCGTTGTCATCTAAAAGGTCATCAAAACCACTGCTTGCTACTGTATTTCCACTAACTACATTGTCCATATTCTGAATGACATAGGGACCTCCAATCGCTATGCCCCAAATTTCATTATTCTGGACATTATTACTGGCAATAACACAAAAAGAAGCACCTACAGTCACACCATCAATTATTCTTGCTCCCAGGCTTATAGCAACAGCATTACCTTCTAAATAATTATTCCCAATATAAGAAAAGAAACCAAAGCCACCTATTCCATTTTCAAAAAAACCAGAGACACTATTTCCAATAGCAACATTAGCAACCCCTTCCAGCACAATACCCGATGCCTGAACATTAGTGGTGTTTGACAAGGTATTCTGTCGGATAAGGTTACTATCACTTTCTGCAAAAACGCCTGCGCCACTGGATTCCTCGACGGTTACACTGAATACTTTATGTAGGCCACTCCCCGCCAACTCCAATCCAGTTTCACAATTACTAACAACTCCACCCGTCACAACTCCTGAAGTTCCTAACATAAGTATCCCAACCCCATCGGTAGTGCATTCAATTGCGCCTTCACCAGACATTACAAGACTACCGTCAGGACCTTCAACCGTTATTGCTGGATCTTCGCTGCAAGAAAGCTCACCAGTAAGAGTCTGCGCGTCAGTAATAGTATCGCCACATTCAACATCCGCAATGCAGACTGAAGAAAAACATAGAGTTGACATCATCACCCCAGGAGCAAGGAGTGTTTTTGGAGAGAAGGACATTGATGGAACCTCAGCAAGTAGAATATAGCTTCACCAAAGTGTCGCCTCTTTACGATCAACCCACTATAGGAATCTTTTCTTAACTTCTAAAGATTTTTAAGGCAGGATGGAAATGATGTGTCAGCAGTATTGTTAGACCACACATTTAAGCCATCACTACAATCTGACTCTTCATTATCATCCAAAATATCATCATTACCACTTCCAGTTACAGTATTCCCTGTCACTAAATTATCCATGTTAGGATATGTATAGGGTGCGCCTATTCCAATTCCCGTACGTAGACTGCCTACCACTGTATTACTTTCAATTACGCAATACGAAGCACCTATACTCTCTCCATCAACTACTAATGCACCCAATATAATCCCCAACTCACTATTCTCTACATAATTATTTCCAATATATGAATAGAAACCAAAGCCAGCTATTCCATATTCTAAAAATCCGGACACATTATTACCAACGGCAACATTTCTCTCACCATCTAGCTCCAAACCAGATGCTATTACGTTAGTAGTGTTCGACATCGTGCTTTGACGAATTAGATTACCGTCACTTTGTGCAAAAATTGCTGCGCTAGAGGATTCTTCAACTGTTACACCAATCACTTTATGGGAACCATCTCCATCCAACAACAACCCTAAATCACAATTAGTGACAACCCCACCCATGACAACTCCAGATCTCCCCAGCATATGGATTCCTATGCCATTAGTAGTGCACTCAATAGAACCCTCACCTTCTATCACAAGGAAACCCTCCGGCCCCTCAATAATTAGCGCTGGATCATCACTGCAAGATAATGCGTCAGTGAGGACTTGAGAATTGGCAATAATATCTCCGCACTGGACAGCCAAACTATCGGTAGAATAAACACATGAAAACAGCATCACTAATCCAGTCGCGTAGATATCCTTTGGGTAATTAAACATGGATTGAGCCCTAGTAAGAATGTAAAAAAATATCACCTCAGTATCGCCTGTCCGTATTACCCTGCCATAGGAACATCATCTCAATCCATAGAAAATAACATGCCTGCACAGACCAATCCCCAACCACACATAAGAAGAATTCTTCCTTCTTCATCAACCCCTCTAAGGTGCACTGCTTATTTTGCCTTGGTCACCCAACCCAATAACGAATAACAAAGATGAAAAACTCTGCAAGTTAGAGTTCCATAATTTAACTTAAGAGCCAATAGAGAAGCTACAGGATTACCCGCAGCAAAGTGGGTTAACGCGGAACAATCAAGCTCGTGCCAATTAATTAATAATCCAATGACCCCCAAAATAAAAAAGGCCCCAAATGGGGCCTTCTCGAACTCAACTAGCTCAGCAATTATGCATTTAGAGCTTTAAACTCGCGTCTACGACGGTGCAGAACCGGCTCGGTATAACCATTTGGCTGGGCACAACCTTCGAATACCAGCTCACAAGCAGCCTGGAAGGCAACGCTCTTATCAAAGTTCGGTGCCATATCGTTATAATTAGAGTCGCCGGCATTCTGGCGATCTACCACAGCAGCCATACGCTCCATGGTTTCACGCACTTGCTTTTCGCTAACGATACCCTGCTTGAGCCAGTTGGCGATATGCTGAGAGGAAATTCTCAGGGTTGCACGGTCTTCCATCAGGCCTACATCATTGATATCCGGCACCTTGGAGCAACCCACGCCCTGCTCTACCCAGCGCACTACATAGCCGAGAATACCTTGGGCATTGTTGTCCAACTCAAGCTGGATATCTTTAGCATTCCAGTTGGCTTCAGCCGCTACCGGAACCGTTAAAATATCTTCCAGCTTAGCGTGATGGCGATGTTGAATCTCTTCCTGGCGGCGATTCACATCCACTTTGTGGTAGTGCAAGGCGTGCAAGGTAGCAGCCGTGGGCGACGGTACCCACGCCGTATTGGCACCGGCCATTGGGTGGGCCAACTTAGCGTGCATCATGGCTGACATCTGGTCTGGAATTGGCCACATGCCTTTACCAATTTGCGCTCTGCCCTTCAGGCCGCTGTTCAGGCCAACATCCACATTCCATTCTTCGTAGGCGTTAATCCATGTGGATTGCTTCATATCACCCTTGCGAATCATGGGGCCCGCAAGCATGGAAGTATGGATCTCGTCACCGGTGCGATCGAGGAAGCCAGTATTAATAAAGACTACACGCTCTTTCGCTTCGGCAATACAAGCTTTGAGGTTCACAGTGGTGCGACGCTCTTCGTCCATAATGCCCATTTTTACTGTGTAACGGGGCAGATCGAGCGCATCTTCGATTCGGTTAAACAGAGTATTGGCGAAAGCCACTTCCTCCGGGCCGTGCATCTTTGGTTTTACGATATAGATGCTGCCTTCACGGGAATTCTTGATCGGGCTCTCACCACGAAGGTCATGCAAAGCGATCAAACTGGTGATCATGCCGTCGAGAATCCCTTCAGGGATTTCCTGGCCATCGCCGAACAGCACTGCATCGTTGGTCATCAGGTGACCGACGTTGCGCACGAACATCAGGCTGCGCCCTGGTAAGGTAACCTGGTTGCCGTTCGGGGAGGTGTACTCACGATCTGCATTGAGCCTGCGCTCAAAGGACTTGCCGCCTTTGCTAATGGTTTCCTTCAGGTCGCCCTTCATCAGACCTAGCCAGTTGCGGTAAACCACTACCTTATCTTCAGCATCGACAGCGGCTACCGAATCCTCGCAATCCATAATGGTGGTCAGCGCGGATTCCATTAGCACATCTTTCACACCGGCATCATCGGTTTTGCCGATGGGGCTCTCGCGATCCACCTGGATCTCAAAGTGCAAACCGTGCTGCTTCAGCAGGATGCTGGAGGGCTCTTCACTGTCACCCAAATAACCAACAAACTGCTTGGCATCTTTTAAGGTGGCGATGTCGCCATTGGCCTGTACCACTTCCAGCAGTGAGCCATTGATGCGGTATTGCACCGCCTCAGCGTGACTACCACAGGTAAGCGGGGCCGACTGATCGAGGAAGTTGCGTGCATATTCGATCACTTTAGCGCCGCGAACCGGGTTGTATTCCGTACCTTTTTCCGCGCCACCCTCTTCACTGATTACATCTGTACCGTAGAGTGCGTCGTAAAGGCTGCCCCAGCGCGCGTTTGCCGCATTGAGCGCATAGCGTGCATTCATTACCGGCACAACCAGCTGAGGTCCCGCCAGGATGGCGATCTCTTCATCGACATTTTCGGTAGTTGCACTGAATTCAGCAGGCTCGTCGGCGAGGTAGCCGATCTCTCGCAGGAAGGTCTGGTAGCCTTCCAGATCGCGGAAACCCTCGGGGTTGTCCGTGTACCAGCGATCCAGGGTCTCCTGTAGTTCATCGCGTTTTTCCAGCAAGGCGCGATTTACCGGGGCCAGATCGTGGACAATAGATTCCAATTTGGCCCAGAAAGCTTCGACGCTAACTCCAGTTCCTGGAATCACTTCTTCGCAAACCAGGTTATATAGTTCTGGCGCGATTTGCAGATCGCCGATTTGGACTCGTTCCGTCATACCCAGGGCCTCTCATCAGATTGTTGGAATAGCGGCATTCTAAACAGCCATTTCCACATACCGCTAATTTATAGACACAATTCCCACTATTCATAGATCGAATTTTTATGAAGAAGTGGCTGATGTGCGATTGCTCGGACAAAACCACGCAGACACATCACCTTACTGCAATATCGTTACAAAGCGCGGCCAATATCGAGAATTAAACGGCGCAGCCAGCGGTGCGGGGCGCTCTGTTGCAACAGTGGGCTCCAAGCCATTTTTAACTCCAAGTTGGGAATATCCAGGGGCGGATCACGCCTCACTACTCGGGGGTTATCACTAGCCAATTGGGCCAGGCGAGTGGGCACCGTTACGATCAGATCGCTCTGTTCAGCCAGCAGCATAGCTACCTGGTAGTGACGGGTGAAAACGGAGATATCCCGCTTCTCTCCCAAACGACCTATGGCCTCATCTACCCAGCCCAAGCGCTGTACATCTTCCGGGTTAACCCCGACACCCACCCCCATACCGGTCTTGCTCACCCAGATATGCTGGGCTTCCAGGTAGCTCTGCAGATTGTAATCCCGGAGTATCGGGTTATCGGCGCGCATCACACAGGAGAAGCTATCGCGCCATACGGTGGCCTGGTGAAAGCTCTGCGGCATGCTGTCAAAGCGGTTGATCACCATATCCACTTTGCCTTGCTCTACATCCACAAAGCTCACATCACTGGGCGTCATGATATCCAGGCTGATACCCGGGGCGTCATCCCGAAGCTGCTTTAACAGCGGCGGTATCAGGGTGGACTCGGCGTAGTCACTGGCCATGATGCGGAAGGTGCGGCGGGTATTGGCGGGGTCAAAATCCCGATTTGGCTGGATAACCCGATCAATGGAGGAGAGTGCTTCGCGCACCATCGGCTGCAATTCCAAAGCCCTTTCCGTGGGCATCATGCCCTCACGGGTGCGCACCAGCAACGGATCGTCAAACAGTTCCCGCAGGCGCTTCAGGCCATTACTCATGGCCGGCTGGGACAGCCCCAGGTAATTGGCTGCACGGGTCACATTGCGTTCGCGCAGCAGCACATCGAGATAAACCAGCAGGTTCAGGTCAGCTCTTTCCAGTTGCATACATCTATTCGCCAAATCGATAGTGAAAATAAAATCAATAAATTAGGCAAATTATGCCACTCCTCCTAAGATACTCAACACCTAATCGCAGTCACCGTTTAAGGATTTACAGTCATGTCCACTTACACTCAAGACATCGACGCGGTAGCAAAGCTCCGTGAAAGCCATGGCAGCTCCTGGGACGCCATCGATCCCGAATCTGTTGCCCGTATGCGTGCCCAGAACAAATTCAAGCACGGCCTGGATATCGCCAAGTACACCGCTGATATCATGCGCGCCGACATGGAAAACTACGACAAGGACACGTCCAAGTACACCCAGTCACTGGGTTGCTGGCACGGCTTCATCGGTCAGCAGAAGATGATTTCTATTAAGAAGCACTTCGAAGGCAATACCGACCGCCGCTACCTGTACCTGTCCGGCTGGATGGTCGCCGCTCTGCGCAGCGAATTCGGTCCTCTGCCCGACCAGTCCATGCACGAAAAAACTTCCGTAGCCGCTCTGATCGAAGAGCTCTACACCTTCCTGCGTCAGGCTGATGCCCGCGAACTGAACGACCTGTTCCGCGAAGTGGACGCCGCTCGCGAAGCTGGCGATAAAGAAGCTGAGAAAGCTGCACAGGACAAGATCGACAACCACAAGACTCACATTGTACCGATCATCGCCGACATCGATGCAGGTTTCGGTAACGCCGAAGCAACTTACCTGCTGGCCAAGAAAATGATCGAAGCGGGTGCTTGCTGTATCCAAATCGAAAACCAGGTTTCTGACGAGAAGCAGTGTGGTCACCAGGACGGTAAAGTAACCGTTCCTCACGAAGACTTCCTGGCCAAGATCCGCGCAGTTCGCTACGCGTTCCTGGAACTAGGCGTAGACAACGGTGTTATCGTTGCCCGTACCGACTCCCTGGGCGCTGGCCTGACCAAGCAAATCGCTGTAACCAATAAGCCGGGTGACCTGGGTGACCAGTACAACTCCTTCCTGGATTGCGAAGAAATCGATGCTTCCGAGCTGGCCAACGGCGACGTAATCATCAACCGCGAAGGCAAGCTGCTGCGTCCTAAGCGTCTGGCTTCCAACCTGTTCCAGTTCCGCAAGGGCACTGGCGAAGCGCGCTGCATCCTGGACAGCATCACCTCTTTGCAGAACGGTGCAGACCTGATCTGGATCGAAACCGAGAAGCCTCACGTTCGCCAGATCGGCGGCATGATGGACGAAATCCGCAAAGTCGTTCCCGATGCGAAGCTGGTTTACAACAACAGCCCGTCCTTCAACTGGACCCTGAACTTCCGTCAGCAGGTATTCGATGCTTGGTCCGAAGAAGGTAAAGACGTATCCGCATACGACCGCGCCAACTTGATGAGCGCCGAGTACGACGACTCTGAGCTGTCTGCAGCGGCCGACGAGAAGATCCGTACCTTCCAGGCCGACGCGGCTCGCGAAGCTGGTATCTTCCACCACCTGATCACTCTGCCGACTTACCACACTGCGGCCCTGTCTACCGACAACCTGGCCAAAGAGTACTTCGGTGAGCAAGGTATGCTGGGCTATGTGAAAGGCGTACAGCGCAAAGAAATCCGCCAGAGCATCGCCTGCGTTAAGCACCAGAACATGGCTGGCTCCGACATTGGCGACGACCACAAAGAATACTTTGCTGGTGACGCTGCCCTGAAGGCTGGCGGTAAAGACAACACCATGAACCAGTTCGGTTAATCGACCGGTACGGTTTCAGTAAATTTGAGGCGGCACTTGCCGCCTCTTTTTTTGAACCTATTGGGTTCATCTCAAAGCACCGCAAGTTTGCCTATGCTTTGATCTCTGCAATTTTTATTACTTGGGCCGCTACTGCGGCCCTTTTTTATTCCGAAACTGAACTACCCCGGTTCTTTCCCTCGCAAAGACAACTCCTCGGCTAGCCTTAAAGCACCCTCGTTGAAATTCGCGCATCATGAGCGATCAAAATTTAATTCTGATATTCAATTGCGGCAGCTCGTCAGTGAAGTTTTCCGTGCTGGACCCAGATTCGGGTGCAGAACATCTTGCTGGTATCGCGGAAGCCCTTGGCACCCCCAAAGCCAAACTGAAGTGGCACTATCAAGGAACAGAAGACTCCCATCGGCTCGCGCTGGATAGCGACCACGCGGCGGTAATTAATGAGCTGGTAACACAGTTTGACCGAGCCTGGTCAGAGTTACAGGACGGGTTAAAAGCGATAGGTCACCGAGTCGTCCATGGCGGCGAGCATTTCTCCAGCTCCGTTCTGATCAATCAGAAGGTGATGGCCTGTATCGAAGAGTGCTGTGACTTAGCCCCCTTGCATAACCCCGCTGCTCTCAAGGGGATCTACGCCGCCCTCGATGCATTCCCCCAACTCCCCCAAGTCGCCGTCTTTGATACCGCCTTTCATCAGCAAATGCCGAAGTATGCGTATCTATACGGGCTCCCCTACCCACTGTACGAAGAGCACAAGATCCGCCGCTATGGCATGCATGGCAGTAGCTATCAGTACATTGGCGAGCGGTGCGCTGAACTACTGGGAAAACAGACGGCTGAACTCAATATTATTGCTGCTCACCTTGGTGGCGGCGCCTCTATTTGCGCCATCAAACAGGGGCGCAGTGTAGATACAAGCATGGGGCTTACACCTCTTGAAGGACTGGTAATGGGGAGTCGCTGCGGCGATCTGGACCCGGGAATACTCCTCTACTTACAGCAAGCGCTGGGATATACCCAAGCATCACTTGAGCAGCTGCTAAATAGAGAAAGCGGTATGCTGGGCATATCCACCCTGAGCAGTGATTGCCGCGCGCTGGAGCAAGCTGCAGAAAAAGATCATCAGGGAGCCAAACTCGCCCTGGAAATATTCTGTTACCGCCTGGCCAAATATATTGCTGCTTACACCATCCCCTTGGGTAGCGTCGATGCTTTGGTATTCACAGGCGGTATCGGGGAGAACTCCTCCGGGGTGCGAAGCCGGACCATCGAATGGCTCAAACCCTTAGGTTACCAGCTCAACCCCGAAGCCAATCAGAAAACCAAGTCGCAAGTGGAGGGCTTAATCTCTGCGCAGGAAACTCCCAACATCCTGGTAATCCCCACTAAGGAAGACTGGGTTATTGCCCGAGATACATCGCGCTTGGTGCAGTCTTAAACATGCTGCGACACAGCAACGCCAGAACCCTGATGCTGGTTCCCCTGGAAGCGGGAGCCGGCATCACCTCTGTAAGCCTGGGTTTAATTCGGGCGTTAGACCGAAAAAGTATTGAGCTTCAATTTTTTAAACCTGTTGCCGAGCCCCCACCCCCAGACGGCACTATAGAGCGCACCACTGAAATCTTGCGACAAACATCCAACCTAGCCATCCCCAGCTCACTGAGTGCCGAATATGCGGACTCGATGGTATCTACCGGAAAAATGGCGGATTTACTGGAAGAGATTCTCGCCCGCTTCAGACGAATCTCGGCGAAGGCTGAGGTTAACGTGATCGAAGGTGTACTACCCAGCCGCGACAATCCCGTGACTAACCAACTGAATTATCAAATTGCCAAAACCCTAGATGCGGAAGTGGTACTCGTCGCCTGTCCATCTCCCGGTGCCAGCGATTCAATCAAGCAACTTCGCGAGAGACTGGAATTTGCCGTTCGTCTTTATGGCGGCGAGGATGCAAAGCGCGTAGTGGGCTGCATCATCAATAAAGTGGGTCTGCCAGCGGAAATTATGGATACTCCCGGAGCTCATTTAATTGGACTGCATTCACAACTGGAATCTAGCAAAGAAAGCCCCCCTAGCCTGACCCCTGAGATACTTTCAAAGCAGATTCCACTGCGTATTGTCGGTTTTATTCCCTGGAATGCAGAACTGCTTTCCCCCCGTGCACTCGACCTGGCGCGGCACTTTAATGCAAAGGTACTCAATAAAGGGGAGCTGGAAACTCGCAGGTTGCATACCGTCACTTTCTGCTCCCGCTCACTGCCCAATATGTTGAGAAGATTTAAGCCCGGGGCCATGCTGGTAACTTCTGCCGATAGGCCCGATGTGGTTGTGGGCGCATGTTTAGCCGTGATGAATGGAGTCAAAATTGGATGCCTGCTATTAACCGGCGGCTACCATTTGGACAAAGCCATTTTGAAGCTGTGCACCCCGGCCATGGAAACAGGCCTACCCATTTTACTGGTGCCTTCCAATACCTGGCACACGGTGATGTCACTGCAGACTTTTAATTTGCGCACCCCATCAGATGACAGAAATCGCGTGGACCGGGTGCAGGAATTTTTCGCCAGTCGCCTGGATGAGGAGTGGGTGGAATCACTGAGCCAACAAAGTGAAATCCCCAAACGCCTTTCACCCCCGGCATTCCGCTACCACCTCACGGAACTGGCCCGGCGCCGCACTATGCGGATTGTCCTACCCGAAGGAACCGAACCCCGCACCATTCGCGCCGCCCAGCTCTGCCTGGAGAGAGAGATTGCACACCCGGTTTTACTGGGCGAAGAAAAAGATATTTTCAAAATTGCTGAGCAGCAGGGGTTAAAGCTCAATAAAAAGCTGGAAATTGTCGATCCCAAGGCGGTGAGGGCACACTATGTGGAGCCCATGGTTGCCCTGCGTAAAAACAAGGGACTTACTCAAGTAGTGGCACTTGAGCAGCTACAGGATAATGTGGTTCTCGGAACCATGATGTTGGCATTGGGTGAAGTGGATGGACTGGTGTCCGGAGCTATTCACACAACAGCCAATACCATTCGGCCCGCCCTGCAACTGATCAAAACCGCCCCGGATGAAGAGCTGGTTTCCTCGATATTTTTTATGCTGCTCCCTGAACAGGTACTGGTCTACGGAGATTGCGCGATCAATCCCGATCCCGATGCACAGCAACTCGCCGCTATAGCCATTCAATCAGCAGATTCCGCAGCGGCATTTGGTATAGAACCCCGAGTCGCAATGATCAGTTACTCCACCGGCACATCCGGCAGCGGCAGCGATGTCGATAAAGTCCGCGAGGCCACCCAGCTGGCCAAACAGAAGAGACCGCAGCTAATTATTGATGGCCCCCTTCAATACGATGCCGCCTTAATCCGCAATGTCGCTGCCCAAAAAGCCCCGCACAGTCCCGTGGCCGGCAGGGCCACAGTTTTTATCTTTCCCGACCTGAATACCGGCAACACTACCTACAAAGCCGTTCAACGCAGCGCTGACTTAGTGAGTATTGGGCCAATGTTGCAGGGATTGCGCAAGCCGGTTAACGACCTATCACGGGGCGCACTCGTGGATGATATTGTGTATACCATTGCCCTCACCGCCATCCAGGCCCAGGGCAAACTTCACTGATTTTATTTACTCACGGCGCAGGGGCCTTCGCTGGTCGATATACTCTTGTAACGCGGCCGCAACGGTATAGGCTTCCAGCCTGTGCTCATAGGTCTCTGTATGATCGTACCCCATTCGCTGTAAGCAGCGTTGGATATAGTCGGCACTTGAGGATTTATCGTGCCAGACCCGGCGGCCCTTAAAAATATTGGCCAACACTTTCCACCAGCTTTTATCAGCAGAGCGCAAGTGCTGTAGGGCCACCGCTAGCAGGGCTTCCTCATCAGAGAAATCAGTACCCAGTGGATAGTGAGGCAGTTCCGCCAGGCATTTTTCGTCATTGAATACACTGGCGAGATGTTCAGGTGTGTTGTTATTAAAACTCTCGGGAATCGAAAAGCTTTTTTCTATCTTCCCCGCGTGCTTGGCCTGCTCTAGCAATACAGCTTGAAAGCGGGTATCACAGATACTGAGCATAGCCACCATTACATCCCGGTCTGTTTTACCACGCAAATCGACTGCGCCATATTCCGTCACAACCACATCGCGCAAATGCCGGGGAATTGTCGTGTGAGGATATTCCCACACAATATTACTCTCGCAGATACCATCGCGCATTCGCACACTTGGGAGTGCAATAATGGATCGGGCCCCAGGCAAGTCCCAAGCCTGGGCGACAAAGTTATATTGCCCTCCCACCCCACTCACCACGTGATTATCCACCAAGGCATCCGAGACAACCGCTCCCCCAAGAGTCACCATCATGGCCGAATTTACAAAGCGCGCATGCTGTCGCTGCGCCAGCTTTAGGTCTCTTTGGGATTGGAGGTCATTGGTAAAACTGATGTCAATCATATCGAGACCTGCACCCTCCTTAGGATCCAGATCCCGCAACTCTCGATACATAAGTTCCGGCCCCAGATAGAAGCCGCCATGTAACCAGATCCCCCCAGCGATCTTTTTATTCAGGCAACTACCAATTAGACGGCGGCGCCCATGTTCACTGTGAAGATCACACTCCTCTTCTTCACCATCAGGAGTCAGCAACTTATGGCCCCGCCAACTGTAGCTGGGGTCCACAATGCCAAGCTGCTGTAAAAAATTTGTATCTGCCACGGTTAAAGGGCAACTGATACGGCCAGCATTCTTTAATGCCAGCAGCGTTTCTTCCTGCACAGTATCAGTAATCTGATCGCTATCGAGCAGATGTTGAATTGTCGCATCAGCGTAGACTTTGCGGGTCAGAACCCCCGCTCTGCGCAGATGGAGAAAACCGTGGGGCACCATTTCACTGGCCCCATAAAGGCCCCGCTTAAAGGTGCCAGTGCATAAAGGCAGTTCCTCTCGGTAGCGCTTAGCATCCTCTTCCACCAAGTCATCCAGAATCCGGCAAAAGAGGGGGTTTTCCTTATGCCTCAAGCGCAGTACATGGCAAACCGCATCTCCCAGGGCGCCGATACCTACTTGAAGGGTTCCTCCATCTTCAACCAGACTGGCGATATGGTAGGCGATGCTGTATTCGGTAAAGGTTACTGGCAGGGCCGGAGCCGCAAACAGCGGCGTATCAAAAGTTTCGCCTTTCAGCAAAAAGTCAAAAGCACTGGCCGGTAGCTCACTGCTTCCATGGATATAGGGCAGCTGTGTATTTACTTCACCCAATAAAAACAGGGGGTAGTCCTTGCGCTGAGCAGCCAGCTTTAGAACAGGCAGTGTCAGGTCTGGGTTGCAACTTAAACTGAACTTACCTCCACACTCTGAAGGCGCCACCATTTGCGCAATAACGTTAACCCCCCGACTGATCAGCTCACCGGGTACCTGGGTATAATTTGCACTCACGTAGTGTTGCTGCGCATAGTTGTTGCCAAGCAGCGAACCGGGCTCCATAAAGAATTCAATAACCTGGATATTACCTGGCAGGTGCCCTTTCCTCCTCGCGGGAACATAAGCAAGGTCTTGGTATTGACTGTAATGGGTATCCAGAAGTGGCTGGATAAAGCGCCGGGAAATATCACTATCCCCACGGGGGCGCTCCAGCGTCAGGGCCGTAAATATCGTCAGAGAAATCGTATGATCTTCTGCCGCTCGAGCGTATAGCGTATTAGCGAAATGGTTTGCCTTACCAAGCCCCAGCGGTAATGCCAGAACTATTTTCTTGCCGACGACTTCTAAAAGCTTATCGACACATTCCTCGGCACTGGTAAAGCTCTCTGGAGAATTCTTGTGCGCAGATTCCATCGGAGGTAGCTTTCCTCAAACCTTATTGGACTGTGCCCGCACACCCACCCAAGTGCTCAAAGTGATCCACCTGAATTGCCTTCTCCACAGCATCCGCTGCATCGTAGAGTATCTCAGCCTCTTCATCGCTGATTAGATTTTTCTTTAACCCTTCTTCCACGCTATCCCTGCTCAGGTTGCGAATACCGCCTTTTTTTAATTTTTCACGAGCCCGCTCGGAAGCGCATACCCGATCAAACGCCTGCTCAACAATATCCACTCCATCCCCGGGAGTTCCGAGAAAGACTCCACTGGTCAGCCGGTCGCGAGTCGCCGACGGCGTCAACAGTAATTCCGCACAGGCCTTGGCTTGCCGATCCGATGCGGTGTGGACACTGTGACCCCAAGGCATGGTGAGGAAGTGCATTACTTGGCCAATAAATGGCCGGGGGAAATTTTGAAACACCTCCAACAAGTTGACTTCGATCTTATGCAATCCATCTCGCATGGCAAATTCCAGCAGAGGGAGGTCATCCTTAGGGTTGCCATCATCATAAAAGCGCTTCAGGGTGCAGCTGAGCAGATACAGCTGACTCAAGACATCGCCCAATCGGGAAGAAATCAATTCTTTTCGCTTGAGTTCTCCTCCCAGGGTCATCAAGGAAAATTCGGTGACCAGAGATAGCACCGCCGAATACCGATTCAATTGCCGGTAGTACTTAGCGGCGTGCCCTACGTTGCGAGGGCTGCTGGCAAACAAGCCCACCGTCCAGCCGTGAAAAATACCCCGACACAGGGTTTTGAATTGAAACCACATATGCTTGGGCAGCAACTTATCCAGTTCGTCCAAACCCGCTTCATGATCCGGATTTTCTGCCGCCAACATTTCCTGCAAGATATAGGGGTGACAGCGAATTGCGCCCTGACCAAAGATCATCAAACTGCGAGTGAGAAGATTGGCCCCCTCTACCGTAATTGCTACCGGTATCGCTCGATAAACATTACCCAGGTAATTTAATGGACCATCCATAATGGCCTTGCCCGCATGAATATCCATTGCATCAATAATGGCCTGGCGTAGACCACAAGTAGCATTGGCTTTCATAATTGCGGTGATCACCGCTGGCTTTCGCCCCTCATCCAGGGCACGGGTAGTCGTTTTATGGGCGCTGTCCAATACAAAGGCGATAGAAGCAATTTCAGCCAAGCGGCGTTGCACGCCTTCAAAGCGGCCAACAGGCACATTAAATTGCTCTCGAACCCGGGCGTAAGCGCCGGTCATGCGCGCGGCCATTTTTGCCCCACCGGTAGACAGGGATGGCAGAGAAATTCCTCGGCCTGCGGCAAGGGCACTCATCAGCATCTCCCAACCTTTGCCGACATTCTCCTCGCCGCCAATAATCCAATCCATGGGCATAAAAACATCTTTTCCCCAGTTGGGCCCATTCTGAAATGCTTGCAGCGCTGGGAGATGCCTCTGACCAATGGAAACTCCCGGTGTATCTGTGGGCACCAGGGCAACCGTAATACCCAGCTCTTCTTCATCGCCGAGAATATGGTCCGGGTCATAGAGCTTGAAGGCCAAACCTAACACCGTGGCTATCGGGCCCAAGGTGATATAGCGCTTGTGCCAATTAACGCGCATGCCGAGGACCTTTTCGCCTTGATACTCGCCGTAACAGACTACGCCACGGTCAATCATGGATGCCGCATCAGATCCGGCCTCCGGACTGGTCAGCGCAAAGCAGGGAATATCAGTGCCATCTGCCAGACGTGGCAAATAGTAATCCTTTTGCTCTTGCGTACCGTGAGCCAGTAGCAGCTCTCCCGGGCCCAATGAGTTAGGCACCATTACTGTGACACCCACACAGGTACTGCGGGTGGTAATTTTGGTCACTATCTCCGCATGAGCTGTCGGGGAAAAGCCAAGGCCGCCATATTTCTTGGGAATAATAATGCCAAAAAAGCGATTTTTCCGTAGGAAATCCCAAACATGCTCCGGAATATTGCGATCCACATAGCTAATTTGCCAATCGTTGATCATTCGGCACAGCTCTTCGACTGGCCCCTCCAGGAAAGCCTGCTCCTCTTCATTGAGCGCAGGTGGACCCATCCCCAACAATTGATCCCAATGTGGTTTACCTGACAATAACTCAGCGTCCCACCAAACCTCACCCGCTTCCATCGCCTCCCTTTCTGTTTCAGAAATTGACGGAAGTACCCGTTTAATAATTTTTAAAAGAGGCGCGGTAAAGAATTTTTTGCGCAATTCGCTCATTTTCACCTTCCATAGCGGCAGCCGTTGCAACAAACACTGCCAATTCCCGCAGGGTCGAGAGAGTCATCAATGCACAATAATAGGAGACGTTTGATTGCAGGTAAGAATTCACAGAAGAAATCCATGCCCCTACCCGGATAGACATTTTATTTTTCAACAAAACCGGCGTTGTTTTTTTTAGGGCCATTGAAAAGTTATTGAGATTAGCTTTTTCTCACTCCGTCCACAGCAATTCGTATTGTGAGACTCCCTCACCCCCTTTCAATTAAATAACCATTTTTCCAGGGACTTGGCCTTATAACTTTTTGAAAGGGAAAGAAAAATAAACAAGGATTTTGACATGAAGCGATTAACGGCAATATCTCTCACCAGCATCAGCCTGATGCTCCCTTCATTAATTTACGCCGATCTTATCGGCGAAGCACCGCGCTTAGACCCTGCAGATAGGATTAGCCAGGATGAAATTTCCCAAGGACAACTCCACCTCGACGAAATACGTGAAGCGGGGCTGATTATTTTCAGCACGCCTTTCAATCGTTACGACGGTTTTGGTGATGGCCCCCACGATTTTTCTGAACCGGACAACCATTCCCCCACCGGAGGTAACAGGCCCACCCTGCAAGGTAATGGCACATTTTTACGGGTCAATGGCCTTGATGCGCAAAATTGCCTGGAGTGCCACACCGTTATCAGCAATCGAACAACGCCACCCAGATTGGGCATTGGCGGAGGTGGAGGATTCGGAACCAGCGTATTATTCCGTCCCGCCAATATCGATGTTATCGATGAAAACTTTGACGGTATCGCAGAGTTTGATGGGCGGCTGATTAATCCGGTATTTTTATTTGGCGCTGGGGGGATTGAATTGGTTGGTCGTGAGATGACCCATGAATTACAAAATCTTAAACAACACGCCCTCAATAACCCCGGCACCATCGTTGAACTGGAAACAAAATCAGTCAGTTTTGGGAGCATCATTGCGGACGAGTACGGCAATTTGGATACAACCAATGTCGAAGGCGTCGAGCACGATTTGGTTGTCAGGCCCTTTGGTCGAAAAGGTGACAACGCCTCAGTCAGGGAGTTCGATGTCTCCGCCTTGGCATTTCATATGGGGATGCAGGCCTCGGAAGCCTTTGGCGGAGCAACAGCAGATGCTGATAACGACGGAGTCGTCAACGAAATCACCGTTGGGGACTTATCCGCACTGAGTATCTTTATTACCACCCTGGAACCACCATTCGATGTCGATGACAGAGAACACCGTGACGGCCGGAGGCTTTTCTCCGATATTGGCTGCGCCGACTGCCACCGCCCAACGATGGTCACCCAGAGAAGGACCCTCCCTTATAAACTTACCGGCTCTCCAGAAACTCCCTTTGAAGACATTTTTTACGAAGTGGACCTCACCAAGCAACCGACAAGTTTTCGCCAAACCCGCAATGGCGGAATAGAGGTCGCGATGTTCTCTGATCTCAAGCGCCACGACATGGGCGAGGGGCTGGCTGAGAACGCCTTCTTCCAAACGGACCAGCAAAACCGTGAGTTTATTACCGCACGCCTTTGGGGAGTGGCCGATACCGCGCCCTATTTACACGACGGCAGAGCCACTACGTTGGCAGAAGCCATTTTTCTCCACGACAGCCCCGGAAGCGAGGCCAGTAACGCAGCACAGAATTTCAAGTATTTAAGTGAAAATGATCAGAATAAGATCTTGGCATTTTTGATGTCCCTGAGAATGCCGGAGAACCCCGCTGAAGATCTAATTGATCCCCGCTGAGTTGATTCTCAACAACTGGCAGCGCTTTTGGGCTGCCAGTTTCCAGACCTAATGGACTTACTGGTGTTTTTAGGTCAGTGCCTTACCCGCCACAATTACACCGTTGTTATCCGCGTAGAGGTATTCCCCCGGGCGGAAATCCACACCGGCAAAGCTCACCGCCAGGCCTCTTTCACCAATTCCCTTTTTTTCTGTTTTCATTGGATGGCTACCAAGTGCCTGCACCCCCAGATCCAGTTCCACGATTTCATCTACATCGCGAATGCAGCCATACATCAGGATACCTTCCCAACCGTTAGCAACCGCCTTTTCTGCCAGCATATCGCCAAGACAAGCCCGCCGTATAGATCCACCGGCATCGACTACCAAAACCTTGCCCTGCCCCGGTTCAGCCACCAGTTCTCGCACCAGGGAGTTATCTTCAAAACATTTGATAGTGACAATCTGCCCACCAAAACGATCTCGGCCACCGTAATTGATAAACATAGGATCAACTACTCGCACCTCATCAGGGTAGGCATCACATAAATCGGGGGTTGACTTGAGCATCAATATTCTCGCAGCAATCTATGGAAGAGAAGAATAATAGCGGGAAAAAAGTAGAAGAGCTAAGAGGCAAATAAATACCGGGTATCACCACGATGGATAATACCCGGCCAAGCCTTCGCTGCCACGAAATTGAAACTAGTGTGTTACACGAACCGGCGTGCCTACACGCACATGCTGATAGAACTTTCTCGCCATATGTGGGGGCATACGCACACAGCCATGAGAAGCGGGATAGCCGGGCACGTGGCCAGAGGCATGCAGACCGATACCGCCATTAAAACGAATGTAATTATTCATTTTTGCACCGCGATACACAGTACCCGCAGGGCGACGATGCTTTCGAGTATTTACATTAGATCTCACGACTCTGCCAGTGCGTCTATCAACAAAACTGCCATAAATAGACGAGCGGTGATAAGGGTGTTTGGACAACACACGAAAATGTCCGGGGCGTGTGCTGTAACCGCGCTTCCCCGAAGAAATACGGGAGACACCAACTAATTTCCCACCTTTATACAGATATGCGCGCTGCTCACTTAAATCAATTCTAATTGATGGACTACCACCCCTGGCTGCAGCGCGATCATCAAACCAATTAGATGCGCGTGGCTTTGCATCTGCCGGTGGCGCTGCCATTAAAGCCATAAGGCACACCATCAAAAAGACATGAAGTATGGGGATTTGAAACTGTCTACTCATTTGCATAGCTCACCTCACCGAGTCTGGGTACCCTGCCCTGAATCCAACAGATAAACAGTCTGTCGGTAATTTTCAGGTGCACGCCAGTGGGGCCAGGGCCCACGGCGAACATTTTTACGGAGCACATTGCGCAATCTGTTTTTCGATTTACACGCAACCTTAAGACTCTTCCGATTCTATTGAGGCGAGCGGATAGATTTAGAATGAATTCTTCTGTGCGGATCAGCTGATAGAGGTTTGTATTTTTTGGTTAATGTGTCGTTTAAATTTTTCAAACACAATTAGCAGAACAAAATCAGATGTTTCCGGGTTTAACCGCAACAACGGACTCATTTTCCACCAAGGCAAACATCGCTTCAGCAGAAAAATTACAATTAAATATAGCGGGGGAAAAATTGGGAAAGCGGCCCACAATTGGGCCGCTTAAAGAGGAAAATTAACCTTCCTCGTTGGCCAGGAATAGCCAGGTATCTACTGCGGTATCCGGATTCAGGGACACACTGTCGATCCCCTCATCCATCAACCAGCGGGCGAAGTCTTTATGGTCAGAAGGACCCTGACCACAAATACCTACATATTTACCCGCTTTCTTACAGGCTTGGATTGCCCTGGAAAGCAGTGCCTTGACCGCTGGGTTGCGCTCATCAAACAAATCGGCAACCAGGCCGGAGTCGCGGTCCAGACCAAGCGTTAGCTGGGTCAAGTCATTGGAACCGATGGAGAAACCATCAAAGTGCTGCAGGAAGTCTTCCGCCAGCAAAGCGTTGGACGGCAGTTCGCACATCATAATGACCTTAAGGCCACCTTCTCCACGGCGCAGGCCGTTTTCAGCCAGCAGACCGACTACTTCCTCAGCTTCTTCCGGGGTGCGGACGAAGGGCACCATGATTTCCACATTGGTCAGTCCCATTTCATCGCGGACTTTCTTCAGTGCACGGCACTCCAGGGCAAAGCACTGGCGGAAATCTTCAGAGCGATAGCGAGCTGCACCACGGAAGCCAAGCATTGGGTTTTCTTCGCTTGGCTCGTACAACTGGCCACCCACAAGGTGCGCATACTCATTAGATTTAAAGTCGGACAAGCGTACGATGACGCGATTCGGTGCGAAGGCCGCAGCCAAGGTAGCGATACCTTCCACCAGTTTTTCGACAATAAAGTCTTCTGGAGAATCGTATCCGCCGATACGCTCGCGAATATTCTGCTGCAGATCTTCCGGCAGGTTATCCAGTTCGAGCAGTGCTTTCGGGTGAATACCGATCATGCGGTTGAGGATAAACTCGAGGCGTGCAAGGCCAACGCCCTGGTTCGGCAGATGGCTGAAAGCAAATGCTCGATCCGGGTTGCCCACGTTCAACATAATTTTGAACGGCAGCTCCGGCATTTCTGCAACTTCAGTTTCCTCGCGCTGGAATTCCAGTTCACCAGCCATTACAAAACCGGTATCGCCTTCCGCACAGGAAACTGTCACCGGTGTGCCGGTTTCCAGCAGCTCGGTTGCATTACCACAACCTACAACTGCGGGGATGCCCAGCTCACGGGCGATAATTGCCGCGTGACAAGTACGGCCGCCGCGATTGGTAACAATAGCACTCGCTTTCTTCAGGACCGGCTCCCAATCCGGGTCGGTCATGTCGGTAACCAGGACTTCACCATCCTGCATCAGCGCCATATCTTCTACGGATTCAAGCTTGCGAACGGGGCCCGCGCCAATGCGCTGGCCGATTGCGCGACCTTCACACAATACGTCACTGCGCTCCTGCAAGCTGTAGCGCTCGATGCTGGTTCCCTGATCGCGGGAGCGTACAGTTTCCGGGCGTGCCTGTACGATAAACAACTTACCGCTGTCGCCGTCTTTGGCCCACTCGATATCCATCGGGCGTCCGTAGTGCTCTTCAATCTTGCGAGCCTGGATTGCCAGGTCTGTCAGCTCCTCATCGTTGAGGGCAAAGCGCTGGCGGTCTTCGTCTGCCACCGGGATAGTTTTTACGGAACGACCACATTCACCGCTCTCGTCGTAAACCATCTTGATCGCTTTACTGCCGCGATTGCGGCGCAGAATCGCAGGACGGCCCGCATCCAGGGCTGGCTTGTAGAGGTAAAATTCGTCCGGGTTAACCGCACCTTGAACAACGGTTTCGCCCAAACCAAAGGCGGCGGTGATAAAGATCACATCGCGGAAGCCACTCTCTGTGTCCAGGGTAAACATCACACCCGCTGCACCAGTCTCACTGCGCACCATGTGCTGGATACCGGCAGACAGGGCAACGCCCACATCCGCATAACCGGTGTGCACGCGGTAGGCGATAGCACGGTCGTTGTAGAGGGAAGCAAAAACTTCTTTTACTGCCTTCAATACAGCCTCGATACCTCGGATATTCAGGAAGGTCTCCTGCTGACCGGCGAAGGACGCATCCGGCAAGTCTTCGGCGGTTGCAGAGGAGCGAACTGCAACAGCAGTTTCCGCACCACCCAGGGCCTCATAGCCCTCGCGAATCTCTTTTTCCAGCTGCTCGGGGAACGGAGTCTGTAAAATCCAGTTGCGGATTTCATCTCCCGCCTGGGCCAGCTCGGTGACATTACCAACATCCAATCCTTGCAAACGCTCGGCTATACGCTGCTCCAGCTGTTCGTGAGCCAGGAAAGCCCTAAAGGCTTCTGCGGTGGTAGCGAAGCCACCGGGTACGCTCACGCCGGCACCGGCGAGAGAGGAGATCATCTCGCCCAGTGATGCGTTCTTGCCGCCGACTTTGTCGACATCGGCCATGCCCAGTTTTGCGAAGTCGATCGTGAAGTTCGTCAAGTGAAGGCCCTCTAAAATTCAGGTTGAGTGGCGGCAGATTATAAGGATGAGTTTTGTAAAAAATAGCCCGTAAAAATTGGCCAAAATGTTGTAAATTTTCTACAAAAATTGCAAAACGCCAGAATAAAAGACCTTTGCCCCATTCCTCCCCTACAATAGCCCCCTCACGCCGACAAACTGAGAACAAACATGGCAAAAGACAAGCGCACGGCTTTTTTTATCTCCGACGGAACCGGTCTCACCGTCGAAGCGATTGGCCACAGCCTACTCGCACAGTTCCGCGATCAACAAGTTGAGCAGGTCACGCTTCCCTATATCGACTCCACCGAAAAAGTTAAACAGGCCCTGCAACGCATAGAAAAAGCAGCCGATGAGTCCGGTTTACAGCCGATCATTATTACCAGCATTGTTTCTGACAAGATCCGGGAACAGCTGCACCAAAGTTCTGCGCTGATGCTCGATATCTTCGAGAACTACCTCACGCCACTGGCCAATCTGTTTAACCGGGATCCGGCACAGATGGTCAACGTCTCTCACGGCATTGACGACAACCGCCGCTACACCGACCGGATTGAAGCAGTGCATTTCGCCATGGACAATGACGATGGCCGCAGAGTCAGCGAATTCCAGCAAGCCGATGTAATCCTGCTGGGCGTTTCCCGCTCCGGCAAAACGCCTACCTGCTTGTACCTGGCACTCCAGTTTGGCCTGCGCGCGGCAAACTACCCCATCACCGAAGAGGATATGGACTCCACCACCCTGCCCAAGATCCTGCGCCCGTTTCGCAACAAGCTGTTTGGCCTGACAATCGAGCCTGAGCGCCTGATGCAAATTAGACAGGAAAGGCGCGCCAACAGCCGCTACGCTTCTAAGGAACAATGTGAATTCGAGGTGCGCCAAGTTGAGCAAATGCTGAGGCGGGCCCAGGTGCCTTTCCTCAATGCAACCCAACTTTCGGTGGAGGAACTCGCCACCCGCCTGATGTCTCAGGCCGGTATTGAGCGCAGGATTGACTAAAGAGCCACACACCCTTTAATTGCCGCCGCAAAATGTGTAGTGTGCGCCGTCTTCCGGACTGCTGTAGCTTGATATGCAAATTGTCTCTCTGCCCTACTCATTAAACACGCCCGCCGCATTTGCGGCGATAGCGGATTTACCTATCCCCGTTTGGCTCGACAGCGGTCGACCTCTCGCGGAGGGTGGACGCTATGACATCATTAGTGCCGACCCGATAAATACCCTCGAGTTAAGTGCCGACACGCCCGAGCCATTTGCCCGGCTGGATGACCTGGTGTGCGAACTCTGCCCTCAGGACAGGGACTCACAACTGCCTTTTTGCGGCGGGGTTATTGGTTACGCTGGTTATGAACTCGGTGTAGAGGGCAATTATCTACCGGCAGATATGCGCCCTACGGACTTGCCCGCAGGCTTTTTTGGGCTCTACACATGGGCCTTTATTGCCGACCACCAACTGGGCAGCAACCACCTGGTTTTCCACCCCGCCTGCCCCCCACAGCAAGCTCGCGAATTGATACAGCGATTTAAAGCTATCAATTGGGAGACCCCGCTTACACCCGGAGACTTCCGGCTGCTTTCACCATTTGAGCACGAACTGAGTGCAGATGATTATCGGACACAAATTGAGCAGATATTGGAATATATCGCCGCCGGCGATATCTATCAGGCAAACTTTACCCAGCGTTTCAGGGCCCCCTACAGCGGCGATCTGCTAACAGCTTACCTGGCATTGCGCTCTCAAGCTGCCGGTCCCTTTTCTGCTTATATGGCCCTGCCCCATGGCAGCCTGCTCAGTATGTCGCCGGAGCGATTTATCCGAGCAGATGGCGCCAGTTTACGCACGGAACCGATTAAAGGCACTGCAGCAAGACACGCTGACAAGATGGCAGATCAGCGCGCCGCCTTCTCGTTGCAGAGAAGCCCCAAGGACCGGGCGGAAAATCTGATGATCGTCGATTTACTGCGCAATGATTTGAGCAAGCTGTGTCGCAGCGGCACCGTACGTGTTCCCGAGCTATTCCAATTGGCAAGCTTTGCCAATGTCCACCACTTGGTCAGCGTAGTAACTGGCGAGCTACCCGAGGAGTCGGTCTACAGCGAATTACTCGAAGCTTGTTTCCCCGGCGGTTCTATCACAGGTGCTCCAAAGCGACGCTCAATGGAAGTGATCCGGGAGCTGGAATCCAGCCCCCGGGGGATTTATTGCGGCAGTATTGGCTACATCAGCAGCTGTGGCCGCGCTGACACCAATATCGCCATCCGGACCTTCAGTGCCAACGATGGACATCTAACCTGCGCGGCAGGTGGTGGGATCGTTGCAGATTCCGATCCCACTTCAGAACACCAGGAGTGCTTGGCCAAGGTGCGCTTACTACTGGAAACTACTGAACAATTTTTGCAGTAGGCATCAAATCGCCGAAAAACGACTAAAAATTAGCCTATTTTGGCGCCTTTTGTAGCATCACTACAAATTTCAGTTATAAAGGTATCGGCGATTGATATTTCAAAGTTATTAGGGGTTCTGATAGATTCAGTCCATCTTGCCTTTAATGGCATTGCACTGGATCAAGGAAATTATCGTGAAGATCACACTGGTCAAGAAAATTCTCGCCGACGGCTCGCCCTGCGCCAAGTGTCGCGACGTTGAAGAAAAGCTGGAAGAAAATGGCCAAATGCAATTTATCGACCAGACACTTATCGCCGACGTGCGTGACCCGCAAAGCCCGGGCTTACAGCTGGCTCAGCAGTACAAGGTAGAGCGAGCGCCCTTCTTTGTCGTAGAGCGCGAAGGTAAGGAAGCAGAGATTTTCACTGTTTACTTCAAGTTCGCCAAAGAAGTGCTGCGCCCCCTGATCGAGATGGAGGCTTCATAGCCTCCATCCCTTAGCTTTATTCGGCACTTCCATTCAGCAGCACCTCTAGTAAACCGGCAACTCCATATCGGCGAACAGCGCATCGACCTCAGAACGGGATGTCGCCTGTGCCGCCTGGTCAATCAGCTCACGGCTGAGATGGGGGGCAAATTGCTGGATAAACTCATACATAAAGCCCCGCAGGAAAATCCCCTTACGGAAGCCAATTTTTGTAACACTCGATTCAAATAGATCACTGGCATCGAGAGCCACAAGATCCTCATCTTCGCCATCAACGGCCATATCAGCCACAATGCCAATTCCCAATCCCAGACGCACGTAAGTTTTGATTACATCAGCATCGGCGGCGGTAAAGACTACCTTAGGTGACAACCCTTTCTCCAAGAAAGCTTCATCTAACTTGGAGCGGCCGGTAAACCCAAATACATAAGTAACTATCGGGTACTTCGCCACGTCCTCAAGGGATAGCTTGCTCACTTGGCAAAGCGGGTGATCTTTCGGTACCAGGATGCAGCGGTTCCAGCGGTAGACAGGCATCATCACCAAGTCGCTGAAAAGCTCCAGAGCTTCGGTAGCGATAGCAAAGTCTGCAGTACCATCTGCCGCCATCTCAGAAATTTGCATAGGGGTTCCCTGGTGCATATGCAGGGAAACCTCCGGATAACGGCCTATAAACAACTTAATAATCGGGGGCAAGGCATAGCGCGCCTGCGTGTGAGTGGTAGCTACAGCGAGACTACCTTTTTTATCATTGCTGAACTCTTGCGCAACCTGTTTGATATTCTCCACTTTGCGCATAATTTCGCCGGCAGTCTTTAAGATTGCCTCCCCTGCCGGGGTTACCCTTGTGAGATGCTTGCCGCTGCGCGCGAAGATTTCTACGCCAAGCTCATCCTCCAAAAGTCGGATTTGCTTACTGATTCCCGGCTGGGAGGTATAGAGGCTCTGCGCTGTAGCAGAAACATTGAGGTCGTGATGTGCCACTTCCCAGATATATCTCAACTGCTGCAGCTTCATAGATCCTCCCTTTCATTAAGTTCGCTCATGGCCGAGAGCGAGTAATACCATTTTTTGTTCGATAGTTATAAAAACTATCTTGAGTTATACGAGAAAAGAATAGCAGTGAATCAAAGCCAGGGCCAATGGACGGTTGAATATCCGTGGTAGAGACGAAAGTGTCAATCAACTTTGGGGGATCCCGGACTTTCTGTCGGCTTTATTTTCTAATAATTAGAGCTAAGCCTCTCGGATGAGGACCGGGAAAAGTTCAAACATTATCGGCATAGAGAGCACTGAGTGATAACGTACACCTTTATCACTTTTGAACTTTTTATACCTCTGCATTTGCGATTCCATGAGGAACATGGCCCGTAGCCACATGCTCACCTGCAGAAACACAGTGACTAGGCTGATCATCAAAGAAGACATCGGCGCCAAAAGCCCGCAGGAACTCACCTTTAGGAAGCCCGCCGAGAAAAACTGACTCATCCACTCTAATATCCCAGGCGCGCAATGTCCTGATGACCCGCTCATGGGCCGGAGCGGAACGTGCCGTTACCAAAGCCGTTCGTATCGGGCAGGTATCCATCTCAAATTCAGCCTGCAATCTCTGCAAAGCTTCAAGGAACCCCTTAAAGGGCCCTCCCCCCAGTGGCTTCTGTGCTGAGGCACGCTCTGCCTCAGTAAAAGCAGCCAGGCCTTCCGTTTTGTAGACTCGCTCAGCCTCATCAGAAAAGATTACCGCATCGCCGTCAAAGGCAAATCGCAACACATCATCACGATACTCGCGATTTCCTCCGGCAACCAAGGTTGCCGCAGCAACCCCCTGCTCCAACGCTTGGCGGACATCTACACCATCAGCAGACAAAAACAGGTTGCATCCAAATGGGCCAATATAACGGTAAGGGCTTCCACCATTGCAAAAGGCCGCACGAGTAATATTGAGTCCATAGTGCTCTATCGAGTTAAATACCCTTAATCCGGTATCGGCACTATTCCTTGATAGCAGGATCACCTCCACCCGTGGCTCACCGCCAAGAAGCTCATTGATCTTTAGAAACTTCTCAACCAGAGGGAATGCGTCCCCTTTTTCCAGAACATCGTTCTCACGCTCAACTTGATAATGAGAAAAGGCGTGCAATCCCTGCTCCTCAAAAACCTTGTGGCTATCGCTAAGGTTAAACAGAGCGCGAGAGGAAATAGCAATTACTAACTTATCTGGACGCACAGCCATTAGAAAGCCTCTACATCGTTAATCCACCGACACCGCAGCTTCACTGAGGGCAGTGAGAGTCTACGACAAATCTCAAACTTATATTCCACAAATTGAGCGATATGTACAGATAAGAATGCCAGCCCTTCCCGATGTTACCTCCAGAGCGCTGCACAAGTGTCCAGGGAGTCAAAGTTGCTTTGACTGCGGGATTAAGACGATGGAGCAAAACATTTCAAAACTCGAAATTGAAACCGCCCCAAACTACCGCGTGCATTTTTCTACAGTAAAGTTTTGGTAGAGTTAATATCCACCCCCATCAAATTCAGAAAGGATTAATACTTTAATCCATTAGTTTGACAACCCCTTAAAGAACCCAGATTAATACACCCCTTCAAACTTAACAAACATATAGCACCCCACTCATGCAAATTGAATTAAATTGAAGAATTTCGCACCAGAAACAAACAAAAATAACAAATCTACAGAAAGCTTAACCGTTTAAATACAACTCAAAAAAAGCTTGCCACTCAGAAAAAAGCTATAAACTAACCAATTAAAATCCCTCAAATAACCAAAGTTGCAAATATCTGAATTCGTGACATACACATCAAAAAAACAATTTGACCTTTCAAGTTTACATCCACTACAAAAAAATTATTGTCAGGAATAACAACAAGGGATATCGTTATTTCGCCTGACAACGGCAAACAACCCCCAAGAAAATTTTGCACATAAACTCCATACAGCTCTCAGCTCATAGCGCGAGGTATTCTTGGGGTGTGATTCAATTGGCCGCTTAACCAGACAGCATTAACCACTGAGCGTTTATTTTATGCTCCCGGTTAACTATGGCCATTAAATTATAATCATAAAGAGAATTACTTAATGAAATATTTGTTAGGAGCCGCTAGCACACTCGCACTCGCTATTAGCGCCCAAGCGGCAGAGCGTATTAATGTCACACCAGAGTTACTTTCCAATCAGTCCCTAGCCTCAATCGCTGGCTCAGATATGAAGCTGGAAAAGGTTCGTGAACGCACGCTTGCCAACGGGAGAACGGTTGCCCGATATCGGCAAACTCACAAAGGCATACCCGTTTGGGGGAGAACCATAACCAGTTCCAGGCAAGGCTTAACTGAAAAAGTGAGAGGCCACGTACTCTCAGGCCTAGAGTTGGAGGTACCTACCGCCCGCGCAACGATTGATGCCGATAATGCTATTGATCGAGCCATGAACCATCAGCTGAATCTGCGCACTCAGGATGGTGACAGTAAAAAAGCCCTCTCAATGTCCTCCATGCGCTTCAACGCGCAAAACCAGAAAAAAGAGCTCTATGTCTATGTCGATGAAAACGACCAGGCGCGGTTAGCTTATTTGGTTAACTGGGTCGAATACGGAGATGAGCCGAGCAGACCGTTCTATTTTGTAGACGCACTTACTGGTGAAGTTATCAAACAATGGGACGGCCTTGCCTTCCAGGATGCCACAGGCCCCGGTGGCAATGAAAAAACCGGACGTTATGAATATGGAACAGACTTCCCTGCCCTCGAAGTTGACAATAACTGCTCCATGAACACTGCTAACGTAGAAACCGTGGATTTGAATCACGGTACAAGCGGAGGTAGCGTTTTCTCCTTCACCTGTCCGGAAAATGATTACAAAGAAATCAATGGTGCTTATTCTCCATTGAATGATGCCCACTTCTTTGGCAATGTCGTTTTCAATATGTACAGTGACTGGTATGGAACATCGCCGCTCACACAAAAATTAAGAATGCGAGTTCACTACAGCAACAACTACGAGAACGCCTTCTGGGATGGCAGCCAAATGACATTTGGTGATGGCTTCACAACCTTCCACCCACTTGTCAGCTTGGATGTATCCTCTCATGAGGTGAGCCATGGCTTTACTGAGCAAAACTCCAACCTGACCTACGCCAACCAATCCGGCGGCATCAACGAAGCCTTCTCTGACATGGCCGGTGAAGCTGCCGAGTTCTACATGAAGGGCACTAACGACTGGATGGTGGGAGCCGATATATACAAAGCTGATGGCGCTCTTCGCTATATGGATGACCCCACCAAAGATGGCAGATCCATTGGCCATGCCTCCGACTACTATAGCGGCATGGACGTGCACTACAGCTCCGGCGTATTCAACCGGGCTTTCTACCTGATTGCCAACTCAAGCGGCTGGAACACCCAAACTGCTTTCGATATCTTTGTGCTTGCTAACCAAACTTATTGGAATCAAAGCACCGATTACATTGAAGGTGCTTGCGGAGCCCTGTCAGCTACTGAAGATCTCGGATACGATACTGCAACAGTAATCGCAGCGTTCGACACCGTAGGGGTATCTACCAGTAACTGTGGCGATGATGGCGGTTCAAACTCAGAAGGCTGGGAAGAAACCAACTTATCAGGCCGCCGAAATAGCTGGCAGCACTTCACTCTGGATGTACCATCAGGCTCATCATCTTTGACTGTCGAAATGCTCGGCGGCAATGGCGATGCCGATTTGTACGTCCGTTATGGTTCCACCCCAACCACCGACAACTGGGATTGTCGTCCTTACGTAAACGGCAATAATGAATTCTGTAGCTTTAGCAATCCAGCTGCAGGTACCTGGCACATCAGTGTACAAGGCTATATTTCGTACAGAGGCGTAACTCTTTCCGCCCAGAGCCAGTAATATTTTAGGCCGGTGCCGACACATTAGTGTGTCGGCATTCTCTATCACATCATTCAAAGACTAGCTTCCAAACCTATCTAACAAACTGTGGTAAAGCATCCCCAACACCAACCCCGGCCACCTCAATAAAGTGCCACCTGGAAACTCTACTTTAGGAAGAGAAGAAAACACGTTGTAACCCTCACTCTCCCCATAAATTGCATCAGCCAGAAGCTTGCCGGCAAAAGTTGCCGTAGGCACTCCATGTCCAGAATACCCCTGACTGTAATATAGGCCCGACTGCAACTGCCCTATACAGGGCATCCGATTCATAGTAATGGCCAGCGTACCCCCCCAGCCGAAATCAACAGCAGTATTTTCCAGCTGCGGGTAAACCCTCAACATATACTTGCGGACGAAACTGCGAATATCTTTAGGGAAACGCCTGGTGTAATTTTCCCCTCCCCCAAAAATTAAGCGGTTATCGCCAGATAATTTCCAATAATTTATAACAAATAGAGTATCTTGCAGTGCGAAGTCATTGGCTATGATTTCCCTAGCGAGCCCCTCCGGTAAGGGCTCTGTTGCCAGCACAAAATTATTTATTGGCATTATGCGCCCCGCTAAGCGGGGCTCAAGATCTTTCAAGTAACCATTGCAAGCTAAAATCAACTTTTCGGCCTTTACCTTTCCTCGTGCAGTTTTCACCGTAAAGGGAGAAGAGCTCGAATACCCTTGCACACCACTGCACTCAAAAAACCTGGCACCGGCAGAAACTGCTGCGCGGGCAAGACCTAATGCAAAATTGAGAGGATGAAGATGTAGCGAACCAAAATCCAGCTGTGCGCCGAGATATCGTTTGCTACTTACAAGCTCTCGAACTTCTTCTTTCTCTATATACTCAACTTGCCTGTAATCATATTTCTCTCTGAGTTCTTCAGTTTCATCCTGCAGATATTTATCGTGACTGGATTTTGCTGCAAGATGCATGATCCCGCGTTTTAAATCACATTGAATCTGGTGCCTGACTATAAGACTTTCCACCAGTTGAACAGCGTTGATACTCAAATCCCAGAGCTGCTTAGCGGTGTCGAATCCGAACATGGCTTCCAGATCACCCTGACTTCGCCTTTGTCCAACACCGACATGTCCTCCATTCCTTCCTGATGCGCCCCAACCAATCCTATTAGCCTCCAGAAGCACCACACGGTAGCCGCGCTCTGCCAAGTGCAAAGCACTGGAAAGTCCCGTATAACCACCACCAATGATGCAGACATCTGCCTCCACGTTACCTTCCAGGCATGGATACTCCTGAAGGTCGTTAGCTGTAGCCGCATAATAGGATTCCGTGTGCTCATCCAACCTATTCATCACCTTCATATTTCTACCAGATACCCTCAATGCCATTTAAATAAACGGCCCTGTTCCAATCGGCAGTATATAGTTCCTTTACACAGGAGGAATTATTTTCAGCGCAACGCTTTCCGGCACTGATCATAGAATTTCACTCAGGAAGAAAAAGTAAGCAATGGCTATCCAATGGATAAAATTACAAACTGGCTGGCAAATCACAATATTGCAGAAGTTGAATGCCTTGTTCCCGACATGTCAGGTAACGCCAGAGGAAAGTTCACCCCCACCGATAAGTTCTTAACTCAAGACAGCCGTTTACCGGAAAGCATTTTGGTGCAAACTGTCACGGGGGATTATGTCGACGAACACAATGAGCTTGTTGATCCAGCAGACACCGACATGCTCCTAATCCCTGACCCCAACTCAGTGCGCCTAAACCCTTGGGCCAATGATCCGACAGCACAAATCATTCATGACTGCCATTCTCGAGATGGGGACCCTCACCCTATCAGCACCCGTAATATTTTAAAATTTGTCCTCGAAAAATATGCAGACAGAGGATGGAAGCCTATTGTCGCCCCTGAGGTAGAGTTTTATCTTGTAAAAAGAAACCTGGATCCGGATGAAAAGCTATCCGCGCCTGTGGGAAGATCGGGACGCACAGAAAAAACCCGACAGTCCTATAGCATTGATGCAGCCAATGAATACGAGCCCATCATTGAAGACATGTATGATTTTTGTGAAGCTCAGGGGCTTGATGTCGACACACTGATCCACGAATCAGGCACTGCCCAGATGGAAATTAACTTTCTACATGGAGATCCACTTCATTTAGCTGACCAGGTCTTTACCTTTAAACGCACAGTGCGCGAAACGGCTCTGCGCCACGGCATTTATGCAACCTTCATGGCAAAACCGATGGAAGACGAACCTGGAAGCGCGCTGCACTTACACCAGAGTGTGGCGGATAGAAAAACCGGTGAAAATATTTTTGTCGATAATACAGGAAAAGAGAGCAATAATTTCTTGCATTTTATTGGCGGCATGCAGAAATACACTCCCGGTTTTATTAGTTTTTTTGCTCCAAATGTAAACTCCTATCGCCGCTTCACACCTGAAATGGCCGCACCCACCAGTCTCCACTGGGGTTACGACAACCGAACAACAGGCCTTCGGGTTCCCGACAGCTCGCCACAAAGTAAACGTCTTGAAAATCGTTTTCCCGGAGCAGACTGCAATCCCTACCTTGCCATAGCAGCTTCTCTTGCCTGCGGGTATTTAGGAATGACCAATAAAGTCGCACCGAGCGCACCTTATCAGGGCGACTGCTCCAAAGAGTCAATTACACTTCCCCGCACCCAGGAACATGCCCTGACACTCCTATCAGATTGTGATGAAGCAACAGAAATGTTTGGCAGTAAATTCGTAAAAGCCTGGAGCGCAATCAAGAGAAATGAATATGAAGAGTTTAATCGTGTGATCAGTTCGTGGGAGAGGGAATTTCTATTATTAAATGTATAAATAACCGTTCCACTAAAAGCTAACAGAAATAATAAACTGTTATCGCCAAATTTATTTTTTCGGAAAAAACAACTCATCTTTTCCACCTTACAGGCAGAACATCACTTCCTAATTTGTGACGATCCGAGCAAAAATATCGAAAACAATTCAAATATATTAGTTTGCCATCACCTTTTTGTTGCCTAGATGCGTATGCAGGGTAATCTCAAGTTGCCCAATTAATTAGGGCAACCGGTTTGAGAAAGCGAACGCCACTGCCGCTACCGCGGCCCCTTCCTGGCGACGGTTATCTTCTGCTGTCTTACCACATAAAAATCCAGCCTGTATTGGCCAACCAGATTTAATACGGTCCCCACAAGGGAAATACGGCTGTATACCGGCGGATTCATATATAAAAAAGCTATAAAAGGGAAAGCTAGCAATGAAGCATTTTGTAGGACTAAGCTGCACTTTAGCCTTGGCTATTAGTGCACATGCTGTTGAGCGCGTCCCCGCCACGGCGGACATGCTCTCACCACAAACTTTAGCTGCCACCGGCGGATCGGATATGGCGCTCGAAAAAGTTCGTGAGCGCACTCTCGTCAACGGCAAAACCGTAGCCCGCTACCAACAGACTCACAAAGGCATTCCTGTCTACGGCCAAACAGTAACCAGCTCCGGGCAGGGTCTGATTACTGAGGTTCGCGGCAATGTCATCACTGGGCTGGAACTGGAAGTACCCAATATCAAAGCATTTATCAATGAAGATAATGCTATTGAGCGGGCAATGGACCACCAGATCAACTGGCGCACGCAGCAGGGCGTTATCCAGGGAGCTTTGTCAGTTCAGGCTTTGAAGCTGGAAGCACATAACCCCAAAAAGAAACTCTACGTCTATATCGATGAGCAAGACAATGCCCGCTTGGCTTACCTGGTCAACTGGGTTGAGTACGGCGATGAACCCACACGCCCCTTCTACTTTATCGATGCAATGACTGGCGAAGTTCTCAAGCATTGGGACGGCTTGAACTTTGCACAAAATGCGACAGGCCCAGGGGGCAATTCAAAGACCGGGCGCTACGAGTACGGTACTGACTACCCCCACATGATTGTTGACGACAGCTGTGCCATGGATACGGACAATGTAGAAACCGTTGATATGAACCACAGCACGAATGGCGGTAGCATCCACTCGTTCACTTGCCCGGACAATGACTATAAGTCAATCAACGGCGCTTACTCACCACTCAATGACGCACACTTCTTTGGCGGTGTGGTCTTTGATCTCTATAGCGACTGGTACAACACATCCCCTCTCACACAAAAACTGAGAATGCGGGTGCACTACAGCAACAACTACGAGAATGCCTTCTGGGATGGCAGCCAGATGACATTTGGTGATGGCCAGAGCTACTTCTATCCACTGGTTAGCCTCGATGTTTCCGCTCACGAAGTCAGCCACGGCTTTACCGAGCAAAATTCGGACTTGAATTACTACAATCAGTCCGGCGGTATCAATGAAGCCTTCTCTGATATTGCCGGTGAAGCTGCCGAGTATTATATGCGCGGCAGCAATGACTGGTTGGTAGGGGCCGAAATCTTTAAGTCCAGCGGAGCACTCCGCTACTTTGAAGATCCAACTGACGATGGCAGCTCCATCGGTCATGCCGATGATTACTACAACGGCATGGACGTGCACTACAGCTCCGGCGTCTTTAACCGGGCCTTCTACCTACTGGCGAATACTAGCGGCTGGAATACCCGCACAGCATTCGACCCCTTTGTTCTTGCCAACCAGATGTATTGGAGTGCCAATACTGATTTTGAAGATGGTGCCTGTGGTGTTTTCTCTGCAGCATCAGATTTAGGCTACGACACTGATGACGTTGTTGCCGCATTCTCCACGGTAGGCGTTTCCACCAGCAGCTGCGGTGGCGGCGGTGGTGGTGGCGGTGGTGGTAATGAAGGCGGAGAACTCGAAAACGGGGTTACCGAGACCGATATTGAGGGCAGCAGTGGTGATGAAGTTCACTTCACCCTGGATGTACCCGCAGATGCCACAGGCCTGTCTTTTGCAATGTCAGGCGGAAGCGGTGATGCCGACCTCTATGTTCGCTTCGGCAATGCTCCAACCACCAGCACTTATGATTGCCGTCCGTACACTTCAGGCAACAATGAAACTTGTGATATCGCTGACGCTGACCTACAGGGCGGAACCTATTACGTCATGGTGCGCGGCTACTCCTCCTTCTCCGATGTCACCCTGGTAGGCAGTTACACCGGTGGTGGTGGTGGCGGTGGTGGTAGCGACAGCTGGGAAGAAACCAACCTTTCTGGTTCCCGCAACAGCTGGCAGCACTTCACCATTGAGGTTGATGCTGGAGCTTCTACCCTGAGCGCCGTAATGGAAGGTGGCAGCGGAGATGCAGATCTCTATGTCCGCCACAGCCAAGAGCCTACCCGTACAGCGTACGACTGCCGCCCCTACCAGTGGGGCAATGACGAAAGCTGCACCATCAGTAATCCGGATGCTGGAACCTGGTATATCAGTATCCGCGCTTACTCTGCCTACTCTGGCGTTACCCTGAGTGCAAGCACTGAGTAATTGAGCTGATTTCCACCCAGCAGGTCTCTGCTGGGTGGGCAAGCTCTAGACCGATCAAAGGATCGGTGGTGCACAAACAAAAAAGGCGGCCATATTGGCCGCCTTTTTTAATCAAACCCAGACAAATTATTTATGGCTTGGGTCTTTCCAGTAGTCCTTCACGGTATCTTTCATCTCCTTGGCTAACACAGTAATACCAAACAGGTTGGGCAAGGTCATTATCACAATGGCTACTGCAGAGAGGTTCCAAATAACTGTGGTGTCCGCAATCGCAGCCCAGAAGAATGCAATAACGTAAACTATTCGGTAAGGCATTACTGCCTTGGGGCCGAAAAGGTAAATCATTGAGCGGTCGCCGTAGTATGACCAGGCAATTGCTGTAGAGAAAGCAAACAGCAGAATGCCCAGAGTAACAATCAGACCACCGTATTCACCAAAGTAACCGCGTTGGAAGGCAAGATTGGTCAGAGCCACAGAGTGCACCAGGGACTTACCCCAAATATCCACATTTTCATTAGCAAACTTACCATCTTTTACATCCAGAACACCGCTGTAGCTGTCATCATCCTCACGGAAATCCAGGTCTTCAGCAATAGAACGGGCGTGGATGAGGGTAAAGTCCTGGCTGTTCAGCGGGTGGCCGTTAGTCACAACAATGGAGCCGTTATAGGCCTTAACATCACTCTCCTGACCGCTCAAATACTTGAACAGCTGCTCAACATCCTGGGTATTCTTCTCATCGTAGCTACCCGCTACAACGTAAGTATCTGCACCTTCAAACAGGTTCTCGTGTTTCTCAGTCCAGACACCAGAAGAAAGAATCACAAGTCCGGTTAAGGTACAAATGATAATGGTGTCGATAAAGGGTTCCAGCAGGGAAACCATACCTTCAGAAACCGGCTCGTCCGCGCGAGCGGCGGCGTGAGCAATAGGTGCAGAGCCCTGACCCGCTTCGTTCGAGAAGAGGCCGCGGTTCACACCACGGTTAAAGGCATAGGCAAAGCTCGCACCCAGGAATCCACCTACGGCCGCACTACCGGTGAAGGCATCGCGGAAAACAGCCCCAAAGGACGGCAGAATATTTTCGTAGTTGTAGATGATAACGCCCAAGGCACCTATTACGTAGATAACTGCCATGGTGGGAACAATGGTGGAGGTCACTTTAGCGATTCGGGTAATACCGCCAATAATCACCATGCCCAGCAAAATCGCCAGGATGCCCCCCGTCAGAGCCTTCTCAACACCAAAAGAATCGTGCATTGCCTGGGCAATGTTGTTGACCTGGGGCAAGCTGCCGGTACCGAATGAACAGATAACGGTCGCGATTGCAAAGAGCACCGCAAGCCATTTCATATTCAAACGGCGCTCCATGTAAAACATGGGGCCACCTGCGTAGTAACCATCCGCTGCTTTAATACGGTATTTGTGTGACAGGGTCACTTCCACAAACTTTGTGGTCATACCCAGGAATGCGGTCATCCACATCCAAAACAGCGCAGCCGGACCACCGAGGAAAATAGCCAAGCCAACGCCACCGATATTACCGGTACCTACGGTACCCGACAGTGCTGTGGCCAATGCCTGGAAGTGGGAGGTATCACCCGGGTCTCCGGGCTTATCGTACTTACCGCGTACAATCTTGATCGCATGCCCAAAATAACGAAGCTGCGGAAAACCAAGATAAATGGTGAAAAAGAAACCGACTCCAAGTAACACCCAGGGGAACCAAGGTGCTGAGCCGAGCATGCCGTCTATTAACAACAGCAGATTGTTAAAGGAATCCAAACTAACCCCCCACTACTCTGACTTATTTCTGTTTGTTTTATATACAGATACAACTGTAATTTGTTGCGCAGGTTAGCAGCTTACGCGGCACGAGAACAGTAATGTCGTATTATTCGGCCACTGGGAAGAAGTGAGTTCGGTGGGGGAAAAGGCCAAATTGCCCTCCGGTATGAATAAAAACCAGGTTGTCTGAGCCCTGGTAATTTCCTTTTTTTAACTCCTGTAGCAGACCATGAAATGCTTTGCCGGTGTAGACAGGATCGAAAAGAATCCCCTCCAGACAAGCCAGCTCTTTAATAGTCTGGTAAACCTCTGGCTCCGCCACCCCGTAAGCGGGACCTTTATAGTCGGCATTAACCAAAATCTTGAGGGACTCAAAATCAAGCGATACACCAGACTGTGCCATCCACTGCGAAATATCTTCACGCACTTTCACTTGGAAATAATTAGCACTGTCGCAAACGGCGAAACCCGTAACTTTCACACCGGCTTCCAGCAAATGGCACCCCAAGGTCAAACCCGCTTGGGTCCCACCGCTGCCAGTAGCGCATAAAATATGATCAGGCGAGAAGCCCCTATCTGCACAGTCTGCCAATAATTCCTGAGAGGCCGAGATATAACCCCAGATGCCTAAACCGTCGCTGGCACCAGTGGGGATACAGAAAGACTTCTGCCCTCTGGACAGATACTCAGCAGCCCAGCTGTCAAAGAGGCCCTGTAAATTCCGGGAGTATTCCTCCGGTGAGTAAACCGCAATTTCAGCACCTGCCAACTCATCCAGTAAAAGGTTGCCATCGGGATTTGCAGTGCGCTCGCCACGTAAAATCAACTGAACCTTAAACCCCAATCGAGCCCCCACCAAAGCAGTGGTACGGCAATGATTGGATTGAATTCCTCCGCAGGTTATCAAGACCTCCGCTCCCACAGCCCGCGCCTTTGCTGAAACAAATTCGAGCTTGCGCAGCTTATTTCCGGACATTGCGGATTCGGTAAGATCGTCTCTTTTTATCCAGATTCTCGGCCCATCATAAGGCAAGGAATAACGCTCAGTGATACGGTCCAGCGGCTGTAGTGGCGTTGGCAGATTTGCAAGGCGTACGCGATCGGGCAGCTTGATAGGCAAACTCTTCGGCAATTTGAGCACCATGTTAGCAATCTAAAAATGCGAGCAACTGAAAGCTGGCACCAACATAGGTGTACAGCTGGGGGGTCAAGGGTCGTTATAAATCAAGGATACTTCAGCCGGAACTGAGTTTATTGCCGTTTGCAGCCCCATACAGGCAGTCCGACAGGCGGCCACCATCCTCTCAATAGACTGCCTAGGCTCTTCTGATTCCACAAACACAAAGATATCTATACCCTCGCAAAGCCCCTTATGAGGCTGGTCATCCGTGGAGTTTTGCAAGTTGTAAATTTCAGCTTTAAAGCGCATCTGCTGCTCCAGGCGCACACTATCAACCTTGAGCTTGACTGAATTAATGTATATAGAAATATGACTGAGAAAGCAAAATGCAATTCCTGCTGACAAATAGTCTAGCGGAGCTGGAGCACTATCCGCACCACCTATAATACTGCCCTCGTCACATCGTAATTCAAACGCACTACAACCTGGCACACTAGCCTGAACAACCCCTGTTTTCAGAAACCCATCTCCAACAGAAGTTTTAGCGGAAAGATTTACCTGAAAATAGAAGCTTCCATCACCCTTCTGCGGCTCCTCTACCTGGACTTCCTGTAAAGTGGGCAATGATCGGACTTTTCTAACAATACTGATTTTTTCTTCTTTTTCACCCGTAAACGACATAGCACTCACCTGAGACTATCTATCAACAAGGTAAAATTAGACCAAGCCCTCAAAACATAAAACTGGCAGCAATAAAAAAGCCCGGCAACTGCCAGGCTTTTTTAGTGACGACATTCAAAGATAAACCCTGAAAAGGATTAGATCTTTTTAATCGTACCTTTGGGTAATACTGCGTGCACAGCTACTTTTTGGAACTTCAAAGACATGCTGTCTGCAACTTCCAATACGATGTAGTCCTCATCGACCTTGTCGACGCGGCCCAGCATTCCGCTGCTCATCACAACTTCGTCACCCTTTTTCAGAGCGCCAACCAGCTCTTGGTGCTCTTTCTGGCGCTTGCGCTGTGGGCGAATAATAAAAAACCACATGAATGCAAACAAACCCGCAAACATCAGCAGGGTTATCATCGGATTACCCTGTGCTGCCGGCGCCGCTTCCTGTGCCATGGCGGAGGGGATAAAAAAGCTCATGCAAAACCTCAAAGAGTCAGCCTATTAAATTGCCGCCAACTCTAACGGGTTTGCCCCGCCGAGGCAACGGATTGGGCCGATCCCGTAGAGACCGGCCAAACCAATCCACACTCAGAACCTCTGGCGGACCTGCCGGCGGTAGCCAGTGGGAGACATCCCGGTCCAGCGTTTGAACGCGCTGGTAAAACTGGTTCGATCAGAGAAATCGAGAATTCGTGAGATTCCATCAACGCTCAGCGCAGTATCTTTGAGGAAATGCACCGCGTGACGAAAACGAACATGGTCACGTAAAGATGCAAAACTGAGGTTGTGTTCCTGCAACCGGCGTTGCAGAGTCCGGGTGGACATACTTAGGTCGGACGCTACCGGGCGAATAGCGAGAGAGGCCTTACCGATACGCTGCTCCAGCACATCTATTACCCGTGCGGCAATACCAAAACTGGTTGCTTCGGGGGGGGCCAGCAGCTGGTCGAGAATATTCGGGTCTCCGGATATTCTGGCCTGCTGAAGTGATTTGTCTTCAGAGAGCGAAGTCTGGTCGGGCTGAGTATGGTTCATCGAGCTGCTCCTATTGAGTTCCGTGAGCCGCAGTTATTTTTCTATGTCCGCATCCAGCGAATCCCGGTTGCCCCTGCCCACACCAACACAACATCAACTTCGGCGGACGACTACGTGATGCGGGATGCACCAAAAAACAGACATCGAATCCTTCACAGAGATGTACAATTTTTAAACTAACCGCTCCGGCAATTCCCGCAGAGAGACTCTCTCTAGCCGGCGCACCTTTCCTTTACAACTGCCAGTATAGACCAAGAATTAAGAAAGCAAGGGGCGACAGTGCTTTTTTTCATCTTATTGTGTACCAAGGGCCAAAAATACTTACTTTCGGTACCCACGTGTCGCCTTTGAGTCCGAAAGGTAGGGGCTACAGCAGACCAAGCACCAGTCCAGCCCCGCCCCTCAGAGTCTGGCAATTAATCCAGGTTCTCGCCAATCCAATTCAAAACATCAGTGTCATGGGTCTTGGTTTTAACTTTGTCGATAATATGGCGAAGGCCCCCACTCTTATCGATAATAAAAGTTGTTCGCAGAAGCCCCATGTACTCCTTGCCCATAAATTTCTTCAAGCCCCAGCAGCCATATTTATCAGCAATCTTGTGTTCTTCATCAGACAGCAAATCAAAATTCAGTTCGTGCTTGTCGATAAAACGCTGCAACTTTGCTTCTGGATCCGGGCTCACCCCCAACACAACAGTATTGGCTTTTTTAAATTCAGCCGCACTATCGCGAATCCCACATGCCTGAGTGGTACAACCGGGGGTAAGTGCTTTCGGGTAAAAGTAGAGGACGACATTACTTTTGTCACGAAAATCCTTAAGTGACACTTTCTCGCCACTTTGGTTGGTCAGCGTAAAAGCCGGAGCCAAATTACCGATCTTCGGAAAAGCCATCTGATATCCCCTGTGGAACAGTTAAGAGTAAAGCGGGGATTATAGCGAAAAGAAACAAACGAGACGCCAGTTCTATAGAGAAATCAGAACTGCTGCAGACGAAACTCTTTCTCTTTCCTGGCACAAATGCCAAAACGACCTAACTTCTGCACCAGCTCCGCCTTTTCAGCTTCGGTGAGGAACTCCCCGACTTCAAGGCACCCCTCAGGACCACTAAAGTTTACCGAAGCCATTTCGGTAGCACTGCTCCCCATCCTTACGAGTACTGCCAACTTATCGCGGGCGAACTCCCGGTGATACACCGTTTGCTGCCTGAACCCCTTACAGCAATCCAGAATTACCAACTCCTCATTGATGCGTATTACTTCTCTGCGGGTCCCTTCGAGGTACACGTAGGTAAACAGGATGCCCAGCAGGATCATTTCAAGCCCGGCAAAGGGAAGAATCATCCAGGCTCCCGCCATCGCAAAAGCGAGGCTGATTCCAAGGGATACCCCAACCAGGGAGAAAAACACCCACAGATTGCCGGAGAGGGACAGGGACTGGTTAGGCTGCAGCAGGATACAGGCGCAACGGGCGGTGTTGCGGCCAACTTCAGTGACCATAGCAGGGACATCCGGCAGATATATAAAATCAGTGTAGTGCCGATGGCGGCAGCTCACACGAAGATACTGACCGGGAAAGTTTCCTGGTCCGGGCCGGGGTTTACAGAATTCAGGCATAAAAAAACCCACACCTCAGTGTGGGTTTTTGGGAGAGGTCTGCGGCCAAGGCCTGGGACCTGTCACTCCCTATTACGGCAGCAGGTGTGCTACTGCATCACGCTCTTCCGCCAGCTCCTGCTCGGTAGCAGACATTTTCTCGCGGGAGAAGTCGTTGATGTCAACGCCTTGAACAATTTCCCAGTCGCCGTCTTTGCAAGTGCAAGGGAAAGAGTAAATCAGGCCTTCCTGAATACCGTAAGAACCATCGCTGAATACAGCCATGCTGGTCCAGTCACCTTCAGCGGTGCCCAGAGCCCAATCGCGCATATGGTCGATAGCAGCGTTGGCAGCGGAAGCCGCAGAGGAAGCACCGCGCGCCTTGATGATAGCTGCACCGCGCTGTTGAACAGTCGGGATGAAGTCGTTTTCGTACCACTCCTGCTCCACTTTATCCATGGCTGCAGCACCGGAAACCTTCACTTGGTGCAGGTCTGGGTACTGAGTGGAAGAGTGGTTGCCCCAAATGGTCATATGGGTGATGTCGTTAACGCTGGAATCAGTTTTGTTTGCCAGCTGAGACAGAGCGCGGTTGTGATCCAGACGGGTCATCGCGGTGAAGTTACGCGGGTCCAGGTCTGGCGCATTGCGCTGAGCGATCAGGGCATTGGTGTTAGCCGGGTTGCCAACAACCAGTACTTTTACGTTACGAGAAGCAACGTCGTTCAGGGCTTTACCCTGTGCAGAGAAGATAGCAGCGTTAGCTTCCAGCAGATCCTTACGCTCCATACCCGGTCCACGGGGACGCGCGCCTACCAGCAAAGCGTAATCTGCATCTTTGAACGCAACAGTAGCGTCATCGGACTGAACGATACCCGCGAGCAGCGGGAAAGCGCAGTCTTCAAGCTCCATAGCAACGCCTTTCAGCGCTTCCAATGCCGGAGTGATTTCCAGCAATTGCAGAATAACCGGCTGATCTTTGCCCAGCATTTCGCCAGAGGCGATGCGGAACAGCAACGAATAGCTAATCTGACCGGCAGCGCCGGTAACAGCAACACGTACAGGTGCTTTCACGATAGTTCTCCCTCGTTTGTAAGCGGCCGCATTATAGGGCCTCGCGAGTAAATTTCATCTTACACAAGCGAAATTGCAGCTCAATTTGTATGACAAAACCTCTCAGACTGTATTGGACACTCTTTGCGAGTGATTATGTCAGCGCCAATTCCCGGTAACGCGTCTGCAGTGCCTTGTAAACCTGGTCACTGTAATCAGCAGCAGATGGGTCCAAAAGTCCGGCAATTTCCGCTAGATGTTCATTGTCTTCACGGCCCGCCCAGTTTTTTACATAGCTGCCATCTTTGTAGCCGTTATCCTGGCGGAATCGGTTGAGTACATTTTTACCAACATATCGCTGGTACAACTCAGCAAAAGACATTTCTGCATCGGCCAGTAGTTGAGCAAAGCCAGCAACATCAAACTGTTTGGTGGCCAGGGTGTTCAAGGTGAAAGACTCGAGGTTTTCACGGAAATCACCCGCCGTACGCTCGGAACCGGCAAACTCCTTCAGCATGATCTCAGCCACTTCCTGCGGAGAGCCTTTTTGCAATTCAAGGCTCAAACCGAAATGCCAGATATCCACCAATTCAAGCTTCACCTGATCCATTTCTGGAAGTTGCTTCTTCCACCACTTCCAACCGTAATGGTCTAACAACTCTGCACTTTCTACCCAAATAGCGCGGTACCAGGCAAAATTTTGCTCACGCCAGTTTTCATTTACTACTGTATTAATCTGGTCTTGCAGAGTCAGCATGACTTGCAACTGCTGCTTCATCATAGGGGAACATCCAATAGACCCGGATCAAACTGCCCGGGGGAATAATCTGAAAAAGTTTTCTGAGGTGATTTCGGCCAGCTCTTCGTAGGGAATACCGCGTAAATCAGCGATAAATTCCGCCACTTCACGCACATAGGCCGGAATATTGGGCTTACCCCGATAGGGCACTGGAGCCAAATAAGGGGAGTCAGTCTCAACGAGCAACCGATCCAAAGGCAGCCTGCGGGCGACATCCCGCAGCTCCTCAGCATTTTTAAAGGTCACGATGCCGGACAAAGAAATATAATAATTGAGATCCAGGGCAGCCTTGGCCATATCCCAGCTCTCGGTAAAACAGTGCAGAACACCTGCGGTATTGGTATTACCGTGCTCTTTAATGAGAGCAATAGTATCTTCCCGCGCATCTCTCGTATGCACAATAACCGGAAGCTCTGCCTGCCCTGCCGCTTTCAGGTGTGCAATAAAGCTCTGCTGCTGGATTTCCTGAGTGTCCGTGCTGTAGTAGTAATCCAGGCCTGTCTCCCCCAATGCAACAACATTGGGCTGGTTAGCCATTTCTACCAGTCGCTCAACATCCGCCATGCCGGAGTCGACATCCAGCGGGTGCACACCAACGGAACAGACTACGTCCTCGTAGCGAGTTGCGATTTCAACAACCGCATCGGCGTTTTCCAAACTGATACCGACACAGAGGAACTTGCCAACACCGCGACTGCGGGCCAGGTCCAATACAGCATCCAGATCGCCATCAAATTTATCGAGCTTAAGTCTGTCCAGGTGACAGTGAGAATCAACAAGCATTAGAGAGTTACAACGTATGGGTTGGGCGGCTGGATTCTAAGGTTCCCGCCAAGTGGGTTTCAATCTTGTTTTGCGCGATATTGTCCTTATCGCCAAACTGAACTCCGATTCCGGGAGTGCGGTTGCCTTGAGCACCATTGGGGGTAATCCAGATCACTTTACCGGCAACCGGAATCTTTTCCGGCTCATCCATTAAGCTCAGAAGCAGAAAAACCTCATCGCCAAGGTTGTACGATTTATCCGTACTGATAAATAAGCCACCATTCTTTACGAAGGGCATATAGGCCGCATAGAGCACAGATTTATCCTGGATTTTCAGTGACAGGATGCCGTTGCGGGCACCGCCTCCCATGGCTTTCATGGACAACCTCAATGTTTATATTTCTAAATGATGCGCTAACTTATCTAAGCCCGCTGCCTGTGTCCAGGCAACGTCAATTACCCTACCCGACTTGCGCAAGACGCCTAAGCAAAAAGCTTCGCCCAACGAATAAATAATTCTTCCAGCAGCAAACGACGATTGGGGTTAGCTGTGCCCAGTAACCCTTTCCGCGCCTGAAGCAAATGATCGTAGAACGCAAATACTGGCTGCAAGTTTTGCTCACTCGACCCCGGCAACCTCTGCAAAAGAACCATTAGCTGGGCATCTCCACTAAGATCACAACTGCGAATCTGCACCATCTGGGTTAACCAGTGCTGCCAGAAAAGCAGTAGCTGAACCAATTCAACACCCTCGGCCGGTGTTTCCCAACGGCCCGCTGTAGAGACTGAACTTGCCGTACCCTGAGCTACAGCAACCAAATCTTTAAAAAACTGCTCGCGGACTTCTCTCGACTTGGGCTCGGCCAGCTCCGCCGCCAATAATGGTGCCCCGCCTGCCAGAGTTAAGACACGCTGTGCCAGCGGCTCTTCCAGCCCATTGCTGTATAGCCACTGTAGCGCCACCTCTCCAGTTGGGGACGGAAAAGCTATAGATTGACAGCGACTTCGAATGGTTGGCAAAAGGCCTGTGGGGGCATCGGTGATCAACACAAAGATAACGGAGGGTGCCGGCTCTTCCAGGTTTTTCAACAGGGCATTGGCTGCGTTGACATTCATCGCCTCCGCCGGCGACAAACAAACCAGACGCGCCCCGCCCCGCCCACTGGTGCGGGAAACAAAGTTGCCCAGCTGACGGATCTGTTCCACTTTCAGTGGGCCACCGGGCTTTTCAGGTTCAACTTGTAGGAAATCAGGATGCGAGCCAGCCATCCACAACCGACAATCCTTACACTCTCCACAGGCCTGACCTGCCCTCGGTTGTTCACATAGGGCCAACGCGGTAAAAGCAGCCGCGAATTGTCGCTTTCCCAACCCCTCCGGGCCAGTCAGCAGCAAAGCGTGCGGGCAGCGGCCCGCCTGCAACTGCAACCCCAACCGCTGCCATTGCTCGGAGTGCCAGGGAAGAGGTACCGGTATCGATTTATACTCAAAAGTTTCAGGCACAGACATCAGCCACAATTCTTATCATTTAAAAATAGATTCTGGGGCAAGATAGCTTAAAGCAACAGCTCCAATTGCTTGGCTAGATCCATCTGCACCTGTTCCAGAGATTGGCCGGCATCCACAACCGCGTAACGGGCAGGCGCAGCTTCAGCTCGATCGCGATAAGCCGCACGCACCCGCTGAAAAAACTCCAGGTGCTCACTCTCAAACCGATCCGCTTCCCCAGTGCGTGCAGCTCGCTGTAGCCCCACTTCTGGGTCGAGATCCAATAAAAGCACTTTATCTGGGCGCAAATCCCCTTGAACTGTCTGCTCCAACTGCTCGATCAACTGTCGATCCAGTCTGCGACCACCGCCTTGGTAGGCATAGGTTGCATCGGTGAAGCGATCACAGATCACCCAATCCCCACGTTTTAAGGCGGGCAGTATAACCTGAGACAGATGTTGCGCGCGGGCGGCAAACACCATCAATAATTCCGCCGTGGGATCAACGGATTCATCCCGTTTGGCCAATAACAGCTCGCGCAGCTGTTCTGCCAATGGGGTGCCTCCCGGCTCCCGGGTTTGGATAAAGTTAATATTGTGCTTTTTGAGCCACTCGGTGATGAAGAGTAAATTGGTAGATTTCCCCACCCCCTCTACACCCTCGAGGGTGATGAACTTGCCGTGCGACACTAATTCTTTCCTTTTGCCGGACTCGAGCGGTAATCCGCGCGCCTTTTCAGCTGATACTCCCGCACCGCACGGTTGTGCTCTGTCAGAGTCGCTGAGAAATGATGAGATCCATCCCCTTTGCCAACAAAATACAAGCTCTTGCCAGGCTTTGGATTTAAAGCGGCCCGAATTGCCGCTCGCCCAGGTAGGGCAATCGGCGTAGGGGGAAGGCCATTAATAACATAAGTATTATAAGGTGTTGCCTGGCGCAGGTGTGTACGGGTCAGATTTCCGTCAAAGTCCTCACCCAAGCCATAAATTACGGTGGGGTCTGTCTGCAAACGCATACCTTTATTGAGCCTGCGTACAAAAACACCGGCTATTTCACTGCGCTCAGATGGCTGCCCTGTCTCTTTCTCGATAATTGAAGCCATGATTAAGGCTTCATAGGGCGACTTATAGGGCAGATCATCCCCTTTTGATTGCCACTCCTCATCCAGTACCTTCTGCATCCGATCATAGGCCTGACGCAGCAGCTCAATATCTGTAGTACCGGACCGATAGACGTAAGTATCCGGGAAAATCCAACCCTCGACCTCATCTTCCTTTAGGCCCAGGGCCTGGGCAGCGGCACTGACATTGCTTCCCTCTTCAGACTGAACGATTCTTTCACCGGAGCGGATTTGTCGCAGGGCCTGGCGAAAAGTCCAGCCCTCTAATAGCGTAATGCGATAGCGGGTAACTTCACCGCGATTCAGGCGTGCGATTAAGTCCCGGGCGTTACTGCCAAAGGGAACTAAATATTCGCCGGAATGGATTTCTGTTGTGCCCTCCCAATAGGCATAGGCGAGAAGTATTTGCGGCCACTGTATTATCCCTTCGCCCTGCAAGCTTTGCAGCGTCCGGGACAAACTTCCGCCCTTTTCCACCTGAAGCGTAAGCCCATCTTGTGCAATCGGCAGGGGGGATTCCAAGGCTTCCTTTGCCAGGTATAGAGAGGCAACTGCAACCAAGCAGGCCAATACCAGCCCACCAAATAACAGCTTCAACACTCTCCAAGCGAAACTCGCTTGCTTTTTCTTCACCACAATTTATCCAATATCAGCTTTTGTAGCTTGCGGGTCTCGACACCCACAGGCCAATTTTTGTAACCGATTACCTCTACTACCGGTAATACACCTCGAACACTGTTGCAGAGAGCCAGCTCATCGGCCTCACAGAGCTCGGAAAGCTCCATGTCTTCCTCTTGCCAGTGGATATGGCTCGAGAGCCACTGCCGCATCACACCATGAACACCACACCGGTGCAGGGATGGAGTCATCCACTTCCCACCAAATCGGGCCAGGATATTACAGCGCAGGGTTTCGATGACCCTTCCCGCCGAATCCAGCATCAATCCATCGAGAAATTGACCCACCGGCAGCTCTGCTTTTGCCGCATTATATCGGTTACGGAGTAAAGTTTTGCAGCCCTGGTTCGAATTACTACCGATCGGCAAGCTCGTCGAACAAGGGAAAAGGCTAGTGCCCACCTGCCCCTCAGCAGTTTCAATCAGCGGCCGCAGCACCAAATCCCAACATTGCTGCCCGCGCACACTGCCAACACGCAGGCGCGCAATCGCCTCAGGCCAGCGACAGCCGGCTGTCAATTTTAGCGTCGACTGCTCAATTTCTCCCAGACAGGCCTCATCCAACACTCCCGAACGCTCCAGGCGAGCGCGGTGGAAAGACCAAAGCGGTAGACCTTTGTTGTGACAGCGCATTGTTTCGAGGATTCCACCCGAGTAATCAGCATCATCTGGCAACTGATCAACGGCCAGCCCCCGAAAGTACATTTGAGGTAACTGGTACATGGAGCTCCCAAGGCAGGTGTGCCCACCTCTCGGTGGGCACGGGAATCAGACTCGCTTGAATATCAGTGACCCATTGGTGCCACCGAAACCAAAGGAATTGGATAGGACTGCATTGATTGCCATCGGCTGGGCCTCTTGGGGCACCAGGTTAATACCGGCACAGGCCTCATCCGGGGAGAAGAGATTGATAGTGGGGGGCGCAACCTGGTCGCGCAATGACAATACCGAGAAAACGGCTTCAATAGCACCGGCAGCCCCCAGCAGGTGACCGGTCATCGACTTGGTAGAACTCACAGCGAGGGTGTCCGTCACCCCCGCGAATACTTTTTTAACCGCCAGGATCTCAGCTGTGTCTCCCAGCAGAGTAGAAGTACCATGAGCATTGATATACTGGATATCACTTGGGCTCATACCGGAATCTCTCAGGGCATTTTCCATTGAGAGAGCAGCGCCAGCGCCATCTTCCGGAGGAGAGGTCATGTGGTGGGCATCACCGCTCATACCAAAGCCAGCTACTTCTGCATAAATCTTGGCTCCGCGAGCGATTGCATTTTCGTACTCTTCCAAAACGAGTACCGCAGACCCTTCACCCAGTACAAAACCATCACGGTCTTTATCCCAGGGGCGGCTTGCTGATTGCGGATCATCATTGCGGGTGGACAGCGCCCTTGCCGCACAGAAACCGCCGAGCCCTACCGGGGTGGTAACCATTTCTGCACCACCACATACCATCACATCGGCATCACCATGCTGAATCGCACGAACTCCGAGACCAATCGCATGGGTTCCTGTGGTACAGGCTGTTGTCACTGCCAGATTGGGGCCTTTGAGGCCATATTTAATCGAGAGGTTACCCGCAACCATATTAATGATGGCGCCAGGTACAAAGAAAGGTGATACACGGCGAGGGCCTTTTTCGGCAATCAGCAATGAATTATCTTCGATAGCCAGGATACCGCCCATACCAGAGCCAATACAGGTACCCACGCGCGGACCCAGCTCTTCGGTTACCTCCAGGCCGCTATCTTGCATAGCCTGAATACCGGCAACCAGTCCGTACTGCAAGAAAGTATCCATCTTGCGCGCTTCTTTTGCGGGCATGTATGGCGTGGGATCAAAATCCTTTACAGTAGCGGCGAAGCGGGTTGAAAAAGCCGAGACATCAAATGTCTCAATCGGAGCAGCACCATTAGCTCCCTGTAGTACCCCAGACCAAGTATCCTCTAGGGTGTTACCTAACGGGCTAACGACTCCCATTCCGGTTACAACAACTCTTCTTTGCGACACTGCGCTCCCCCCTGAAATTTTCTGCTACCGTCCTTCACCAATGTAGTTAAAAGAACAACATCCGGTCAGCAGTCACAATTCCGTAGTACCAATAACAAGAAAGCCGCGCTATGAAACATAGAACGGCTTTCAGAATCGCTCGGCTAGGTACAGCATATTGAGCTGCCCGTGCCTAAACTACCCAGCAGGAATTAACCAAGGTTATCCTTGATGTAATCCATTGCCAGCTGAACAGTAGTGATTTTTTCAGCTTCTTCATCGGGAATTTCAGTTTCGAATTCCTCTTCCAAAGCCATAACCAGCTCAACTGTGTCGAGTGAGTCAGCGCCCAGATCTTCAACAAAAGAGGCTTCAGGCTTAACGTCTTCTTCCTTAACGCCCAGTTGTTCAGCAACGATCTTTTTAACGCGCTCTTCAATGCTGCTCATGATTCAATTTAACTCCTAGTGGGTAAAAATCTGTTTTAGTCGCTATTGTTTTTCACCGTATCCAATGTTGTTGGTGATAACGACCGGCTCACACAGCTTTTGGATAATTCAGAGGCCATTGTACCCCAAGTTTTTCGGGATGTAATGTGCGGCCCCTCAACACCATCAGCAAAAACATAAATATCTCTAAAATCAATAAGTTAAAGAGACATTTTGAAACACAAACTACGCCATGTACATACCGCCATTGACATGAATTGTCTCGCCGGTGACATAGCCTCCCGCATCACTCGCCAGGAAGGAAACCACCGAAGCAATTTCTTCCGGCTTCCCGAGCCTCGCGAGAGGAATCTTACCCAGAAGCAACTCGCGTTGCGCTTCAGGCAAGACTTTTGTCATATCAGTATCAATAAAGCCGGGGGCTACGGTATTAACCGTGATTCCTCGGGAGCCCACCTCTGAAGCCAGGGAGCGGGCAAACCCTCCCACACCAGCTTTGGTCGCCGCATAATTGCTCTGACCGGCATTACCCATACTACCTACGACGGAGCTGATATTAATAATCCGTCCCCATCGCGCCTTGGTCATATCGCGCAGGCAAGCCTTACTCATGCGATAGACCGCGGTCAAATTCGTATTGACGACTGAATCCCACTCGTCATCCTTCATGCGCATCAACAAGTTGTCCTTGGTGATGCCAGCATTATTAACCAATATCGCAGGAGCACCAAACTCATTTTTTATCGCTGCATGAAGCTCGGAAATACTTTCCGCATTGCCCACATCCAGAACTTTACCGGCACCTGCGATACCGGCTTCTGCGAAGCGGGCGCTTATTTTTTCAGCGCCGGATTCGCTGGTGGCAGTACCAATAACTGTGGCACCCATTCCACCGAGCATATCTGCAATTGCCGCACCAATACCGCGACTTGCACCTGTCACTAAGGCAACTTTACCCTCAAGGGACATCTGTAAGGTCATTCTCACTTATCCTTATTCGACTACTGGACTACTTTTTGAGCGATTTATACCGCTGTAGCTCGCAGAGCTTCATTAAAGTTACTGGGGCTATCGATTGCGTGACAGGAAACACTTCGGTCGACACGTTTGATCAGGCCAGATAAAACCTTACCCGGACCACACTCAACCATTTGCTCCACTCCGGAGCCAATAATTTTTTGTGCGCAAGCAGTCCAGCGAACCGGGCGATAAATCTGCTCGATCATCAGGGTCTTAATTTTTTCCGGATCCGCTTCAAGCTCAGCGTGGACATTGTGCACGATTGGTATTTCTGGCGCGTTAAATTCTGTCGCCTCTATTTGAGGGGTCAGCTTTTCCGCCGCAGGACGCATCAGCTCAGTGTGGAATGGGGCACTGACCGGAAGAGGCATAGCCTTCTTTGCACCGGCAGCTTTACAGGCTTCGATGGCGCGCTGCACCGCCGCGCTACTTCCCGCAATAACAATCTGGCCGGGAGAGTTGTAATTCACCGCAGCAACTATTTCACTCTCAGCAGAAGCAGCACAAGCTTCTTCGACAGCTGCATCATCAAGACCGATGATCGCAGCCATAGCGCCCTCCCCTACAGGAACCGCCTCTTGCATCAAGCGGCCGCGCTCGCGAACCAAATGAACCGCATCTTTAAACGCCAGAACGCCAGAGCACACCAGTGCTGACCACTCGCCCAAACTGTGACCGGCCATGAATGCAGGCTGGGCACCTCCGCGAGAGCGCCACATGCGATAAAGGGCAACACTGGAAGTCAGTAAGAGAGGCTGGGTACGCTGGGTGAGATTAATGGCTTCCTGCTCGCCATTCTGGCACAGGTCCCAGAGGTCATAGCCGAGCACATTGGATGCTTCGGCAAAAGTGGCCTGAATTTCAGGCGCCTCTTGGGCAATCTCAGAGAGCATACCTATTTTCTGGGAACCCTGCCCCGGAAAGACAAATGCGAGTGCGGCATTGGTCATAAGATATCCTTAACCTAAATGTGGCTGATTTCAGTAAGGGAAAACTGCTTTTTACCCTTCATCCATGGAGCGTCTTTCGCCGGATTGTGCCATAGCGGCATCGACCCTGGCTGCCAGGTCAGCATCGGCACACTCCTTCGCCGTAACCATCGCCCGATAAAAAGCTTCGCTGCTGGCACCGCCGTGACTCTTGATCACGTTGCCCTTTACCCCTACAAAGCTGGCGCCATTATAGCGAGCAGGCTCCACCTGTGTACGCCATTTTCGCAACAGCTTTATGGCCAATTGGCCAAAAAAACGCTTGAAACACCCTCTTTTCTCGATTGTGAACGCTTTTTGACCCATTAGTCGAATCACACCCTCGGCAGATTTCATCGCGACATTACCCATCAGGCCGTCGCAAACAACCACATCTACCGAGCCGGTAAAAATATCATGCCCCTCAACAAAGCCAACATAATTGACCCCGGGGTCCGCATCGAGCAGCTCCGCTGCACGGCGTATTTCGGCGCTACCCTTATGTGCTTCCGCCCCAATATTGAGCAGTGCCACCTTTATATCCTTCACACTCTTTCGGGCAGTATGAATCCGCTGAGCCTCAATCCCCATACGGGCGAACTGAAGCAAATCCTCAGCACTGCAATCCACATTGGCACCAAGGTCCAAAAGATAGCAGGAACCCATACCCGAAGGTACAGACTTACCGAGCGCCGGCTTCCTAACACCTTGGATATTACCGAGAATACTGCGACTCAACGCCAACAAGGCGCCGGTATTGCCGGAGGTAACTGCAGCTTGCACATCTCCCGATGCAACACTCTTCAAGGCCATCGCCATGGTTGAATCGCGCTTATGGCGAACAGCCTGCAACGGATTGCACTCTTGAGTGATGACTTGCTCGCAATGGATAATTTCGAGACGGCGGGTAACGCGGCGGCGATGGCGCTGCAGCTCTTGATGAACCAGAGCTTGAAGCTCTGCGCGCGGGCCAAATAGCTTTAGCTGCGCTTCAGGGAAGTTTTGAAGAAATCTAATACATGCCGGAACGACAGAGCGGGGACCTAAGTCCCCGCCCATTGCATCCACGGCCAATCGCAATTGGCTGGACAAAGCTTACTCTTCTTCAGAGCCGCCGCTAACTTCGATCACTTTGCGACCACGGTAGAAACCGTCTTTGGTCACGTGGTGACGACGGTGCTTTTCACCGGTAGTCGGATCGACGGAAAGGGTAGCACCTGCGCCCAGCGCATCGTGGGAACGGCGCATACCGCGACGGGAACGAGTCTTCTTGTTTTGTTGAACAGCCATTGCTAGCTCCTAAAATAAACAAATTTCGCTGGAACCGGGGCGCCTACCGGCGAGCCCAAACTCATCGGGAAACCTAGGATTTACCCGACGAACCCTTCAACTGCTCCAGCACTTTAAAGGGGTTTGCCTGTTGCTCATCCGCCTCGGCAACCTCGTCACCAAAATGAAAGCTCTCCTTGGAGACACATTCTTCCTGGTGATAAGCCACCATTGGCAAATTGAGCAAAATTTCATCTTCAAGGATCTGGTGCAAGTCCAGCTCATCGCCGTCCTGGATCACCGGGTCCAGATCTTTGGGCAGGGCCTTACCCTGCTCCTCAGTCCATACGATACCCCAGCTAAACTGTGCCTCGATCTGCTCATGGACCGGTGACAAACAGCGCTGACACAAGAGGTCAACTGCAAGTTGAACCTTGCCGCTCACCGTTTGGTGACCTTGCAAGTCTCGCTCAAACTGCAATTCAGCAGAAATCTCTCCGTGGACAGACTCAACTGCACTACCAACCCGAGGCAGGGACTCCAACGGCAAAACACCATCGAGCAACTGCTCTCGCTGTACCAATTTCCGAGCATCAATGCTCTTTGGCAATACTGATTTAGAGGGGGCTATCGACATAAGCGCGCAATTCTATGGACTCACCTTAGCCTTGTCAAAACAAATCAGGCATTGCAGTATCGCCCGGTCACAAACCACTATTCGACCCAGCGGAAAATCCACCAGAATGCCCCACCCTCTGATACTAGCCTCCAGCTCTCCTTACCGCAGAACCCTACTACAACAGCTTGGCATCCCCTTTCAGCAGAATTCACCCCATATAGATGAAGCACCACAGGCGGGGGAAGCGCCAGCTGCACTCGCCCTGCGCCTCGCCACAGAGAAAGCGCGCGCCCTGGCAGGCCGCCACCCGAAATCACTGATTATCGGTTCAGATCAAGTCGCCTCTTGCGACGGGCAAATACTTGGCAAGCCAGGCAGCAGGGAGCGCGCCATCGCCCAACTGCAAGCCTGCAACGGCAAAAAAGTGATATTCCACACCGGCTTGAGCCTACTGGATAGCGCAAGCGGAGAGCAGTTGGGCGATACCGAAACCTTCACTGTCTACTTTCGGCAGTTGAGCACAGAGCAAATTGAACGATATGTAGAGCTGGAACAACCCTACGACTGCGCCGGCTCTTTTAAGGTGGAAGGGCTAGGTATCGCCCTATTTGAGAGGCTTGAAGGAGCAGATCTCAACACCCTGGTAGGGCTGCCACTAATCCGCCTTACCGATATGCTGAACCACTTTGGCATAGATCCATTGGGCCCGCAGGCCACCTAAAGGAGTGGCGGCCAGCGGAGCAGCTCAGAGAAACGATCGATAACAACCTTGGGGCCACACCCCTGCAGCCGGGTTGGGCAATGAGCGCCATAGCTCACCCCGATAGAGGGCATACCGATCGCCGCCGCCATTTCCAGGTCGTATACGGTATCCCCTACCATTACCGCCTGCTCCGGACCGGTTCCGGTCTCATGTAGCAACTCATTCAGCATCTGCGGGTCAGGCTTGGAAGCGGTCTCATCCGCACAACGACTGGCAGCAAACAAGTGGCCGAGGCCGTGCTCCTCAAATTCCCGATTGAGCCCCTGCCGACTCTTCCCAGTCGCTACCGCCAACTGGTGACCACCGCACAGCAACTGGTCCAAGGTATCCAGGACCCCCTCAAATAACGGCAGGGGTTCAACCCGGGCCGCCATCCACTCATCAAAGTAAAGTTGGCGCAACGTGAGTTTTTCCTCACTGGCAGCCTCCGGAAACAGAGAGGATATCGCCTCCGGCAGACCAAGCCCGATGATGTTGCTAACCGCTTCCGGGGCAAGCACCGGCAAACCGGCTCTATCTGCTGCCCGCAACATACAATCGACGATACGCGCCTCAGAATTACAAACCGTCCCGTCCCAATCGAGGATTACCAACATAACAAAAGAACGCCCTACTCTTCCCTTAACCTATTCAGCACTGCACTCAGTTCCGCAGGGAGTGGAGCCTCCACCTCAACCTTGGAGCCATCTGGCAAAGAGCAGCGCACTGAAGCCGAGTGCAAAAAGAGACGCTTCAGACCGCGACCACGAAATTCACGATTGACTTCGTCCGAGGTGTACTTGTTGTCGCCCGCCAGAGGACAACCAACAAACTGTGCATGAACTCGAATTTGGTGTGTTCGCCCGGTGACCGGCTCTGCGGAAAGCAGAGTCGCCGCCTTAAATCTCTCAATCAACTTAAAGCGCGTCTCTGAAGGCTTACCCTCAGGGTGCACTGACACCATTCTCTCGCCACTTTTCAAAGTGTTCTTGCGCAAAGGCGCCTCAACAACACGGCGACCTCGGGGCCACTTGCCCACCGCCAATGCCTGATACGATTTACCGATCTTTCCCGCCCGCAACTCCGACTGAACATGCTGCAATACCGCGCGCTTGCGGGCCACCATGATGGCGCCACTGGTATCCCGGTCCAGGCGGTGCACCAACTCAATAAACGGGCTTTGCGGAAACATCTGGCGCAAAACTTCAATCAGGCCCAATCTGACACCGCTGCCGCCATGGACCGCAAGGCCCGACGGTTTATTGATCACCATAAGCCCGTGCTTGTCGTAAAGTATGGACTCTTGGATCAGCTGGCGCAGAGATTCACCAGCCAGAGGGGCCTCAGCCTGCTCGGCAACACGAATTGGCGGCACTCGCACCACATCGCCCGCCTTTAACTTGTATTCAGCCTTTATTCGTCCTTTATTTACTCTTACCTCACCCTTACGCAGGATTCGGTATATACGTGAACGCGGCACACCCTTGAGGCGCGCCTGGAGGAAATTGTCGATCCTCTGTCCCGCCAGCTCTTCAGGTACAGTTAAAAGCTGCACGCCGCCAGATGGATTCGAGGTCTTTGATGGGGTCTCGGCCGGAGCCTTCTTAGGGTGGGGTATACTTCGCATGACGCGCATCATAGCGTTGCCAGGGATACAATTGAAGCACCTCCCTGCCCATGCTATATTCGGCCGGCCTGAATTCGGCGTATTTTCGGTCAAAGGCGACTTCCCACATGAAGAGATAGCCGTGACCCCAACGAAAATACCCCATTCGGTCGGTGCGCGGGGATGCCGCGTCATTGATAAAACTTAGCCGTTGAGATGTCCCCCAATTACCAGAACCAGAGGGGAGCTCACCGGCAACAACAGCCCGCGCTTATGCGGGTAATTATCGCGAAGGTAAGACGGGCCGTGACCCGCAGCGCTTGAAAGGACGACTCAAACTTGCGTCCGGTTTTGCAGAATACGACGAGCCAGCAACCGAACTGGCAACCAGGGCAGCACAGCTTCCGCAAGCCTGGTAAAAAAATTAAGAAGAATGGGTATCAGCCAAAAGCTGAACTGCAGAACCTCTGATGATTGACGCAAACCTTGCCGCCCAGTATGAAACAAACCAAGGGGCGGCGCCCAACCCTGCTGCGGAAGCCTGCAGCACAGGTACAGGGCAGTACTAACAAAAGGTATTAAAGGTACCAACGGATAGCACAATAACAGCGCGTATCCGGAGTTTTTGCAGAGCGAATAATAGGCAAATGCCAGTCTCAACAAGCCGCATAGATCCATGGCGCGGTAGAGCCGGTATACCTTATTTTCCCTGCCCTGCCTGGTGGTCCTCTCCACCGGACAGCCAACAAGCAAGCCTGTGAGTAGCGGTGTCACACCTTTGCGCAACGCAAGGAAAACGACACGCATGAAAAGAATGCTAATCAACGCAACCCAACCTGAAGAGTTGCGTGTTGCCCTGGTCGACGGCCAGTGGCTCTATGATTTAGATATTGAGAACCGAACCCGCCAGCAGAAAAAAGCGAACATCTACAAAGGTAAGATTACCCGTGTAGAACCCTCCCTCGAAGCTGCATTCGTCGACTACGGCGAAGAGCGCCACGGGTTCCTCCCCCTGAAAGAAATCTCTCGCGAGTACTTCCTCAAGCAGCCCAAAGACATCGAAGGCCGCATCAAAATCAAAGATGTTGTCAAAGAAGGCATGGAAGTTATTGTCCAGGTGGACAAAGAAGAGCGCGGCAACAAAGGCGCTGCCCTCACCACCTTTGTCAGCCTCGCCGGCCGCTACTTAGTGTTAATGCCCAACAATCCTCGTGCCGGCGGTATCTCCCGCCGCATTGAAGGTGATGAGCGCTCCGAGCTCCGCGATGCATTGGCCAGTGTAGATGTCCCCTCAGGCATGGGCATCATCGTGCGTACCGCCGGCGTTGGCCGCAGCGGTGACGAACTGCAATGGGACCTCAACTACCTGCTGCAACTTTGGAATGCCATCAAGGAAGAAGCTGATACCTCCAAAGCGCCCCACTTCCTGTTCCAGGAAAGCAACGTCATTATCCGCGCCATCCGCGACTACATGCGCGATGATATCGGCGAAGTTATTGTCGACGACAAAGGCGCCTTTGAGCTGGCCGCAGAGTTTGCCCGCCAGGTAATGCCCCACTACGCCAATAAAGTAAAGTACTACGAAGACGCCATCCCGCTGTTCAATCGCTATCAAATTGAAAGCCAGATTGAGACAGCGTTCGAGCGCGAAGTAAAGCTCCCCTCCGGTGGCTCCATCGTTATCGATGTGACCGAGGCTCTGGTATCTATCGATATCAACTCCTCCCGCGCAACCAAGGGCGGCGATATCGAAGAGACCGCGCGCAATATCAACCTGGAAGCCGCCGACGAAATCGCTCGCCAGCTGCGCCTGCGCGATATGGGCGGACTGGTTGTAATCGACTTTATCGACATGCAGAGCAAGTCCAACCAGCGCGAAGTTGAAAAGCGCATGGAGAAGGCCCTCAGCATGGACCGCGCCCGCGTTCAGGTTGGCCGCATCTCCCGCTTCGGACTTTTGGAAATGTCCCGCCAGCGCCTGCGCCCATCCCTGGGTGAAACCACCTTCCGCGTCTGCCCCCGCTGTAGCGGTCAAGGCACTATTCGCGGCACCAAATCTCTGGCTCTCTCCATTCTCCGCCTGGTAGAAGAGGAAGCGAAGAAAGAGCGCAGCGCCGAGATCCGCGCAATCACTCCGGTGAATGTCGCGACCTACCTGCTGAACGAAAAGCGTAAAACGATCTCCCAGATCGAGTCCCGCAATTCCACTCGCGTAGTAGTTGTGCCCAGCGCGGAAATGGAAACGCCGCACTTTGAAGTTCAGCGACTCCGCGACGATGACACTGCCACCCTGGAAACCTCCTACAAGATTTCTGGCACTGCCGAAGAAACAGTGACCAAGAAAGAGGAAAAACCACAGCGTCCAGCTCCAGTGCAAGCGGCCGTACAGCAAATTGCCCACACCGCTCCAGCACCCACTCCGGAGAAAAAGGAAGAGCCTGGCCTCTTCAGCCGATTGATTAGCGCTATCGCCTCCTTCTTCACCGCAGAAGAGGAAGAGCCGAAGAAACATCAAAAGTCCAAAGGCCGTGGCAAGGACTACCAGCAGCGCAACCGCAATCGCAACCAGCGCGGAAATCGCAACAACCGCAGTGGCCGCCCCGCGCGCCGCAAGGATGATCGCCGCGAAGACAATAAACGCGACGACCAACGCGAAGATAAGCGCAGCGCCAAGCTGGACGAGCATGACAGCGCCTCCGATCGCCAGGGTGAGGGTCAGCGTAGACGTCGCCGTCGCCGCAACGACAACCGCCGCAGCGACAACCGCACTCAAACTGCTGAAACTCAAAATACCGTTGATACCAACGAACAGACTGGAGACACTTCCGATCAGCAGCGTCCAGCGCGTCGCCCAAGCAATGTGCGCGGCCGCCCTCAAGCGCGCCGTCGCGGCGGACGCCGCAGTGAGAACACCGCAGCAACCGCGGTAGCTCACAGTCAGGAAGAACTGAATCGCGAAGTTCACGAAGCCATCGACGAAGCTGAAAGCGAAGCCCGCAAGACCAAGGAAGTCACAAAAGAGACTCGTACCGAGGCGCCCAAGCCCAAAGCGAAAGACTCTCAGAAGCCTCAGAGAGCTCCCAAGCAAGCAGCTCAGCCCGCCATCACAATGCCGGTGCGCACTGCTCACGAGGAAAAGTCCGAAGCACGAGAGACCCAGAAGCCTGCAGCTCAACCGCAAAGCGCCCCGCAGGCAGCCAAAGCAGCCGCCTCCGAGCAGCAACAGCAGCCTACTCAGCCCAAGCCCAAAGCTACCCCGGTAGAAAAAGCAGCTGCACCAGCTGCCGAGCCGGCCAAGCCTGTAGAGCAAGCGCCAGAACAAAAAGCCACCACGGCAGAAGTTCCGGCTGCCCCCAAAGCTGAAACCACTCCTGCCAAGCCAGAAGTAGAAGCAGCAGAAGAAATCGTGCTTGAAGAAGCACAAGCTGCAGCTGAAGCTTTGCAGGAACAGGCAGGCACCAGCGAGCCGGAAGTTCAGGAAGAAATTGTTGCCGCCGAGCAGGCAGCTTCCGAAGAGGAACCGACCGCACCCAGCCAGGGACGCGCAGTAAATGATCCGCGCATCAACCCCAAACCACTGGGTGAATTCTCAATTGTTACTGAGCGCCGTGAAGTGGGCTCCCAGCAGCCTCTGGATACCGCGCAGCCGGCAGCGATTGAGCACAATCCACGCGCCCTCGCCCGCCCGGCCAACGACCCGCGTATCAGCCGCAAGGCCGTAGAAGTTGATGCCAACGCAGATATCGATCGCGACTCTGCAGAAGCGAGCTAAGCGGTAGCTGCCAAGCCGCCCCGGCCAATGGCCGGGGCGGCCTTATCAACCTGACAGCAAGCCTTAAGCTGGTCAATAAATCACCTAACTTATTGAACTATATAAAAAAAAATCAAAATGGCGCTTGTACATCCCGAGAAGCTATGTATAATGCGCAGCACAATTTGGTGGGGTGGCTGAGTGGTCGAAAGCGGCGGTCTTGAAAACCGTTGACTGTAACAGGTCCCAGGGTTCGAATCCCTGCCCCACCGCCATATAAAGTCTTGTAAATCATAGACTTACAAGCATCGAAGGGCGGTACCAATTTCCTTGGTACCGCCCTTTTTCGTTTACGTCTCAACAAAGTCTCAACGCAAATTTAGCAACCACTACCAAGGAGCTGACGGGTTGAGCCCTTAGCATCGCTCTCAGTCGCTTTTCTCATCCTGCCGTGACGACTGCACTACCTTGGCCTACGAAAGCTCTGAGACGCGCCTTGAGGGGCGAAAGAGAACTTCACTCCCTTTCAAATCTCTTCAATGTGTGAAATTGAAAATGGCCTTAGAGCCCGCATCAGCTCACAACCATCCCCTCTTCACAATTTCACCAACCAAAAGAACGCCAAAAATCGGCAGGCGTGGGGAGGAGTGAACGGCAGCAATTTTTGCTGATCAAAAAACAACCTGCGACTTCTTCCAACTCTGGCAATTGCGCTTTTTTAAAGGTGTTTTATTCTGAAAAGCCTTCGTGATAGCTTTAAATAGCTGACACAAGCTTGTGAACATATTTGAAAACTTGGCACAGATAACCAATTACATATACACGGTTATCTGCAACCATTTTAGTTAAATATTTTTCAATAAAAATGGTTTGTGCTAACAGGGAAATGAAAAAGTAACACTTGGTGTAAAGGAGACCGTTTTGTTAAAAGTTCACGTTTGGCCTCCACACGGTAATATGGTAGGACACACCTCATTATCGTTCGGAAATAACTACGTTAGTTTCTGGCCAGAAGATGAAGCAGGGAAAAAAGATTTAAAAATTAAAACAAGCCAGCCCGGCCATTTTATGGCTGCGCTGCAAGAGGATATTGTCGCAGAAGGAAATCGCCAACCTATCACTGTAACTATTTTAAAATTTGATGAAGAAAAGCTATCACGTTTTATTGCGGATCTAAGGTCAAATATTCCCAGGTATCAAATTGCTCGTTACAACTGTTCGAATGTAGTTTCAGAGTGCCTAAAAGTTGCCTGCAACACTCCCCCCACCTTTCATCCTAGCGCCCATGACTACAGTAAGTTTGGGAAGGTTCTTGGTCGAGGCGTATGGACTCCAAATGAAGTTTTAAGGTATGCAAGAGAGCTATCAGCATATGGAAAAGAATTCGCATGAATGTCATCTACAGTAAACACTACAATATAAATCTTGGCCTATTGAACTACCTACATCCTTTTGATGGAAATAAGTTCCAGAAGATTCACCGCCAACTAATGGGCAATAAAGAAATAAATTTTTTAGAGCCGGAATCTCCCGTCAGCATGGAGGTTATCGACAATTTTCTATCAAGCATCATGAGGCACAGAGTGCGCAATAAAAATGGAATTTTTCAAGCACTTGAGATTCCTAGAATCCCTCTGGTTAGCTTCTCACTATTAGATAAAAAAATCCTTTCTCCTATGCGCTGGGGAGTAGCGGGGACTATCCTTGGAGCAAAATCTGCCCTTGAAAATGGTGGCATCTACTGGAATCTATCCGGTGGATACCATCACGCTATGCAGCAGAACATGGAAGGATTCTGTATCTATAACGATATAGGTATTTGTCATCAACTATTGATAAATAGCGGACTACTCAAACCCGAAGAAAAAATATTGATAATCGATACAGATGCTCATCACGGTAACGGAAATGCTTATACTTTTATGGACAATAAAAATGTAACACTTTTAGATATTTATAATGCCGGCATTTACCCAACATCGAGTTATACGCGTGATCGTGTAGATATTTCAGTTCCACTGACACCAGGAACTGGTGGTCTAGATTACTTAAACCAATATAGAGAAGCATTGAAAAAACTAGATGATGACTACCGACTTGCCTTTGTAGTTGCTGGCACAGATCCACTAGCCATTGACAAACTGGGTGGACTTCGTCTAACTATCGGAAACATAGCAGAAAGAGAAAGATTAACATTAAATGCCCTTAATGAGCGCTCTATACCTGCCGTGATACTTGGTGGTGGCGGATACTCAAAAGTCAGCTCAAAGGCTGTAGTTGAAGCAATTAAGAAATGCTCAGACTTAGGGACCCTCTGATCAACGAAGCATTTTTCCAGAATTAAGCTGAGCTGCTTGAAAAATTCACTTTATTACGCACAAACGCGTAATTTGCGCGTAATAGTCCACTAATTTTTCATCTGAAACCCTCAATAGGTGGATTTCAGGCGAACCACCCCTAGGCAGCCAAGTATTTTCTCCCTATTATTAAGTTGGTAAAGCCTGCCAGTAAGCACAGCCTCTCAGTATTTTTTACCAGTCCCCGATAGCGGACCTTGTCATAACCAAATACCCGTTTGATGTAGCGGAAGGGGTGCTCGACCTTCGCTCTTATCTGCGCCTTGATCTTTTCCGCTTTACGAAGTGCATCACGCCCTGGAAGAGTTTTTAGCTTGCTCGGCTTCATTGCTATATACCAATCCGCCTCCCGCTCTTTCAACTCTTCACGTTTCTCCGCACCAATGTACCCAGAGTCTCCCCAGATTCTTTTCTCCTCCCCGTGGAGAACTCGCTCTGTAGTTGTGACATCATGCGAATTCGCTGCTGTTGTATCTATGCTATGTATTACTCCGAGCACATCATCAACCCCGATATGCATTTTCATTCCAAAATGCCACTGATTGCCTTTCTTTGTTTGATGCATTTCTGGATCACGTTTTTTCTTTTTATTCTTGGTTGAAGTTGGCGCAGAGATAATAGTGGCATCTACAATCGTGCCTTCACGCAGTACCATGCCATTCTCAGCAAGATGCTTGTTGATTTCATCAAAAAGAGCTGCACCTAGCTGATTGAGCTCCAGTAAGTGGCGAAAGTTAAGAATCGTTGTTTCATCGGGAATTGGGCCGCTCAAAGTCAATCCAGCAAAACTACGCATGGATTCAATTTCATACAGTGCATCCTCCATAGCGGGATCACTGAGATTATAAAATAGCTGCATGCAATGAATACGGAGCATGACACTCAATGGATATGGCTGTCGGCCACGTTTGCCTTGTGGATAGCAAGGAGTGATCTGAGCTTCTAGTCGCTGCCATGGGATGAGGGCTTCCATTTGAGAAAGAAACTTCTCTCGGCGAGTTATACGGCGCTTTAGCTTATATTCTGCTTCGGCAAAGGTGACTTGGTGCATAATTCATCGTAGTCTTGATGGGTAGGTGAATATTACCAATATTGGCTTGGAATTATTCAGAGGTTCCTTAGAAAATAAATCCGCGCAAAACAATCTAACAAGAGAACAATATTATGAACGACGAAAGCATGCGCTCTGAATTGGCACAGAAAGGAAAAGAGGCAAAGAGAACAGATTGGAACCCAATAACTGTCGCTGGCAACTTGAAAGCTTTTTTGGTTGGCGTAACTGGGGCCATATTAGGAATAGTGGGAGTATATGAAGTGTTTGTAGTGAATGAGCTAAGGATAGAAAACAATAAACTAAATATAAAAATTGAAACCATAGAAAAAAATATAAAACTATCAGAAGCATACCTGAATCTAAAAAGTGAAATATCAATTAGCAATGGACGAGCTGAAATTTTTGGAAGTCAGCTCAATGTTTGCCTCACCGAAAACAGGAAAATGAATGGCTTGAACTACAAAATAAAATTAATAGAAAGCGAGCTGGAATCCTGTAGAATCTCCCAAAAATCTGTCCTACAAAACAAAAACAAAACTATCGCCAGGCTATCTAAGGATGCCGACATTTTAGCAGAGATATCAGCTCTACAAAGAACTCAAGCAGACGTTGAAAGAGAGCTAGAAAATCACCAGGGGTCGGCCTACACAAGTAGAGAATTAACCGCGGGAGGAAAAAGAGAAGAAGCTAGGTTAAAAAACAGAATAAATCTGATACAAGAACAAATAACAACCCTAACTGAAGCATTGAAGTCAAGAGGTTAAAGTGTAGTAGTTCAGACTTGATCTGACAGTTACCGGTTTTTCTGAAGGTGCTCTATCAGGTCAAATTCAGTTTACGAACTTCTCCTTCCAGATACTTTTACCCTCTTCAAGGGTTGCCATCGGTGTGCGAGCACAACACTTTTTACCCTGATGAGTTCGACCATTATTGTAATATTCGAGCCATTCGTCTAGATCCTTTTGTAGCTCTTCTATTGATCCATAGATCTTTCGTCGTAAAGATGGCTGGTAGAACTCTTGTAATATAGTTTTATGGAAGCGCTCACAGATACCATTTGTTTGTGGGTGCCTGGCTTTTGTCTTGGTATGTTCTATCTCGTTGATGTTCAAGTACAACTGATAATCATGCTGCTCCAGCTTGCCACAATATTCAGTACTGCGGTCAGTCAAAATACGCAACACCGGCAGATCATGCATGACGTAAAACGGTAATACACGATCATTCAGAAGATCTGCTGCTGTGATTGGTGTCTTAGTGGTGTACAACTTGCAATGGGCTACTTTTGCATAGGTATCGACATAGGTTTGTTGGTAAACACGCCCAACCCCCTTAAATGTTCCGACATAGAAGGTGTCCTGAGAACCTAGATAGCCGGGGTGTTGAGTATCAATTTCCCCGCAGGCTTCATCATCATGTCGCTTTCTTTCCAAGGCCTGAACCTGCGACTCCGTGAGGATTAGCCCCTCCTTAGCGACCTTGGCTTCAAGTGCTTTTAATCTTAATTTAAAGTTAGCCAGGTCGTTCCGTAACCAGATACTCCGAACACCACTGGGGGACACGAATACGCCACGTTTACGTAGCTCATTGGAGACTCGAACCTGTCCATGGGCAGGCTCTTGGAGGGCATAAGTCAACACTGCCTCTCCAATTGCTGTGTCAACACGGTTCTTGTGGTTAGGCACCCGTCGACTCTTTTCAAGAAGGGCGTCCACACCGCCACTTGAAGCAGCTTCCTTGTACCGATAGAAAGTGTCTCTCGATACACCAAGCACCTTGCAAGCTTTTGAGATGTTGCCAAGCTCTTCTGCAAGATTGAGCAATCCGGTCTTGTGTTTGATGATACGATCATTAGTATGGATCATGGGGTTTATCCTTGGTTTTGTTTTTAGGTTTAGGCACCTTCATCAAAACCGGTAAGCCCCTCTTTTTCAAGAGGATGTGTCAGATTTGGTCTGAACTAATACATATTAGGACCGAAAATAGTCCTGCATGAACCTATCAGCTACATATATACTCACAAAAATATTAAAAAGCAGAACAACCAATGATTGCCTTCTGAGCAACTTCAGCTTTTAGTCCTCTCAGTATGGGTTGCCAGCCAATCCATACTTCTCTCAATCCCACGCATCTGCGTAAGCATTAGTTCTAACTCCTTTCGCAGATTCACGCCCATGGCAACAGAAAAGCTTCCAACGTATTTTGTATAGTTCAAGATGCCAATAGCGTACATCGGTCTATTGTCATAGCTCGACCGATAACGATTGACCTGTACTGGCTCTCCATCAAAGAAAATATTCCTAGTGCCCATAGCGGCCCCCTAATCACTGTACATATACAGTAACCAAGGGCTGCCAACCCCAACCAAGGTAGGTTAGGTTTTGAGCTGGCCTTCAGTGTCTGGGCATCGTTCCACCAGTACCCTACCCCTTTCAATCGAGTACTCAGCAAACTTGCCTGTCACAATGTCCAGAATTTGCAGCCAGGAATAGAACAGCGCTTTCTTAGATTTAGCAATTTTTTGTGCCAGCTCTTTTGCCGCCTCCTGGGTTGGCTTCTGTCCATTCCCAGGGTGCGAGTGAGTCGCAAGGGTAGCAGTGAGGGCAGACACTACTCCGATTAAATCCTCTAGCACTTTCAGCACATTTAAAGATTCACTGCCTAACCAAACCTTGCCGCCATCTTTTACTTTGATGGTTTAGCGGACCTTGGCCACTGATTCGCGAATGTTTCCGATTTGTTCCTTTATGTCGCGCCCCACTGAAATATTAATATCACTGCCGCTGGTAATATTTAGATTATCTAGGGCTGACAAGTTCAGGCCACCAGCAGATAAGAAACGTAAAGCTCCAAGAACTTCAATTATTTTTACGCCGGCCACTTCTTCCACGGAATGCTCATGGACTTGGCAGTGTTCGCTATCACAGTTTGTCTTTATTTCGGCGGCCTCTGTAATTCTGCGTAGTGATTTCTCGCGTATATCACCGTGCGTTTCCCGACTCCATTCTGCGCTGGCGTCAACCTTTTGCAGCACAGAGTTGCATTGCTGCCAAATTAAATCTTCACAGTCGAGCGCTGGGAGCCCTACCCCATGCGATAACACCGTGCGAATAAATGGTTTATCCGCCCGGCCATAGGCGAAATCTATTTCAACCACTGTGCCCGGTTGAGGAAAACTGATCCTACCCACCAACAACGGACACACCACTAAGCGACTAGTTGTTCCTCAAACGCCTCAGGGCTGAGATAGCCATTGGCGCTGTGTAAGCGATTTCGATTGTAGTCTATTTCTATATACTCAAATACGGTTTCCCGCATGAGGCACCTTGTAGGAAAGCGGTTACCATGGATTACTTCTACCTTAAGTGAGCGGAAGAACGTTTCTGCGCAGGCGTTATCATAGCAGTTACCTTTGGCGCTCATGCTGCACCGCAGATCATAAGCTGTAATTAAAGATTGATAATCTTTAGAGCAATATTGGCTTCCCCTGTCAGTATGCACGATAACATTTGTAGGTTTCTTACGTCGCCATAAAGCCATTTGAAGGGCGTCACAGACCAATGTAGCTGTCATCGTTTCTGACATCGCCCAACCAATAACCAGCCGACTATATAGGTCTATCACTACAGCCAGATATAACCAACCCTCTTCTGTTCGTAGGTAGGTAATATCCCCGACCCATTTCTGATTCGGCGCTTCAGTATTGAAGTTCTGCTCGAGCAGATTTGGGGCCACTGGCAGACCATGTTTTGAGTAGGTTGTGGCTTTATATCTCTTGGCGGCTTTAGCCCGTAGGCCCTGTCGACGCATGCTGGCAGCAACTGTTTTTTGATTATATTTACTCCCCTCACTGGCCAATTCCCTCGTCAGGCGAGGGGCGCCACTACGTTCTTTACTGGCTATAAAGCGCTGCTGTACCAAACCATCAAGCTCCATTTGGTACTGCTGGCGCTTGGATTGATCGGCCGATCTTGACACCCAATCGTAAAACCCACTGCGAGATACGCTCAATACCTTAGCCATCGCTTTGATGCTGAACTTATGCCTGTGCTTTAGCATGAAGGCGTACCTCATTTCAGGCTCTTTGCAAAGTACGCTGCGGCCTTTTTTAAGATCGCCAGCTCCTCTGCCTGCTCAGCCAGCTGCCGCTTAAGGCGAGCATTCTCTGTGGCCAGCTCTCTCTCGGCATCCCCTCGGCTCTGATGTAACTTAGCCTTGCTTCGCCATCCGTAAATCTGGGAAGGATGTAACCCAAGCTGTTTAGCGGCAACGCTTACCCCTACCTTGACCGCCAGTGCTAGGGCATCTTTTCTATATTCCTCTGAGTATTTTTTACGAGTGGTTTTGGTTGATTTACTTGATCGTGTCATAGGGCACCTCTGCTGCGTAGTTTATCGCTTAAGAGAGTGTCCGTCTTTGGTGGGTAGGATCAAACCAAAGGCCCCACGCTCATTGCCTGCATAGTGCAGCGGTAGCGGTACACTGCGAAAAATTGGCAAGCGATCATCGGCTTTGCCTTCAGGGGTCAACACATGCACATCCACCCCATAACGTGGGCGGAACTCCTCCGCTAGTTCCGACTTTTCCATTGGATCACTGATTGCCACCACTTTTGCCAGTATCGGCAAATGCAAACCGCTTGCTATTTCCGGGTAGAGCCGATTGATTAAGCGCTTTATTTGTTGTTCCATGGGTTCGCGCTCCAGGTTAAATTCATAAAGTTACCGGCAAGCTCTACCTTGGTTGCATAGCTACCATTCAAAAAAACACCAGGGCGAAGCCTTGGAATACAGGCCACTTTTGCCCGATTAGAAATACCAAAGTCTGTGGCAAACCCTGTTGGCAGCTCCAGGGAGCTGCCAGCCCAATAACTATCAACCCAACTACCTACAAAAACTTTGCCGTCGCCTTGCTGTTGCCAAATACATTGCGGTATTTCGAATGCGTCCGCCAAGTTATCCATCACCCAATAACCGGTACCCGCACTGTAAAAAGCTGGTGCTTTATTATCGGTATAGCTGCCTGTACCGATTACAAATTGCAATCCAGTTTTCGCAGACACTACGCCCAGCACGCCTGCCAGCGTTACATAGCGCTCCGCCAGTGGTAGCAGTTGCGCAAGTGAGGCGGTCAACTCTCGGCACAATAATTTTTTGCGGTCGTTATCAATAACTGTGCTATTCGTTACATAGCTCATAAAAAAGCGTTGTAACTTACTGGGGCTGTAACCTATATCGAGTTGCACCGGCCATTTAGAGAAGAGGAACTGCGCACGGTAAAAGCCGCGCGTCCAGGGGAAAACAAATCAAGGCGCACATCGTCATCGATGAGCGAGACAGGTTCGCCATTCACTGTTAGCCTTTTATGTAACTGCACTAGCGCTCTCCTCTTCATCTGGCGCTAATGCGTCATCAGCAAACTTTAGAACCTTTTCAAAGCCGGTATAGTTTTCTGTCCCGTCCTGTTCTTCTGTACTGGCAGCCGCTACCGCTTCACCGTTGGCGCTTTGCTGTTGTGCAGCTTCGACTTTCTGTCGCTGCTCTACTTTTTTCAGGAATAGATAAATATTCCGAAAGGGTAAAATTCACCCGCCATGCTCTTTTGTCGGGGATCTTGCGAGCATTTACAGATTCATTAAATTGAACTTGGCGAATATTCATAGCCTGCGCGGTTTCGTCAACAATATCGAATACCGTAAGCTTTCCGTTTTCATCGACAGATTCCGCTTAAGATTCCAACAAGATTGAGATATTCAGAGGAATAAAGGATAATAGTTAACTACTCTTTTAAATTTCTCTTCATATCTGGTAGGAGAAATTTATTGAGGAACTAGAGCGATCGAACTGAGGTTCAATATCTAGCTCTGGTTTTTCAAGGGGTTTAAGCCAGCGATTGGGGTTAGCGGCGGAATGTTAAATCCTCCGTCACTTGTCCTGTTCTCAGCCGTCTGTGTGGGATTGGTGGTTTTTTCTTACGTGAAACATCGAACGCTCTCACCACGGGACTCAGGCCCAAGCCCTGAGAAGGCGGATAGCTTTATGAGAAAAGGAACAGCAGTTGTAAAATGCGTTGTCGGTTCAGTATTTGACGTAGGTCAGACGCTGGGAGCAAGTCTCGTGGTCCTCGGGGGCCCGCTAGCCTAAGCCTCTTGAAATGTCTCAACAGCAGTGGGGCTCAAAGAGCTATAAAGAGCTATAAAGAGCTATAAAGAGCATTTTTTGCAAGTTGCCCACAGTTTGCAGCATGCTGGGCAGTATTGAGGTACTTGTTAGGTGTCTTGAAAACCGATGACTGTAACAGGTCCCAGGGTTCGAATCCCTGCCCCATCGCCATTATTCATACAAAAAGCCCTGATTTTTCAGGGCTTTTTTGTTTCTGCCTTTTGTGGTCCCCCACTTGTCTTTTTGCTGGCCTGTAACGTTCCAGACGAAGCAAACTCTATACGCGCCAACTGCGGCAGTGCATAAGCGTCTTTGCCATCTGTCCTTTCATGTGAGCATCAGATCGATTTAGCTCTTTTCCAGGCTCCACAACCGCTCGACCCTCAACCTTACAAAAACCTCATACGCTTACGCAGCAGCTAGACCGTAATCTCTGGCAGCTGGTCCCACTGAGTCGTATAGGCTGGCGATCGATGCTCCTGTCGCATCTTCCACTTCTTGTCGATACCTTCAGCTCCCAGAAACAAGGTGCCCCGACCAAACCGCTGATTGATCTGGTCGATGGCCTGCATGGTCTCACCTGATCGTATTGGCTGACCTGTGGTGAACATGTCGCCCTGGCCCAGCGAGCGGGGGATAAGCTCTACCAGCCCTACCCCGGCCTTCAGGAATCTATGCCCCTGCAGGAACAGCTCTGTAATCGCACGCTTTACCAGCTGCACTATCAGCCGTGTGTCATCCGTGGGGTATGGGGTTTGTACCACGGTGCTGCGGCTGTAGTAGAGCGGCTCATGGGGTGAGGTATGCAGGAAGACATGGATAGACTTTACCAGGGAGTCCTGGGCCCGCAGCTTCTCCGCCGCCCTGCTCGCATACAAGATGACCGCCTGCAGTATCGGCTGCAGATCGGTGAGCTTTTCGCCGAATGAGCGTGTGCAATAGATCTGTTTCTTGGCTGGTGGCTGCTCTTCCAGGCTTAAGCAACTAATGCCATTGAGCTCTTCTATCGTGCGCTCAATATTTACATTCGTATGGCTGCGCAGGATTTTCGGGTTGGCTTGTGCCAAGTCATAGGCTGTCTTGATACCCAGGTGCCCAAGTCGCCTTGATAGGCGCCTGCCTACACCCCACACATCACCCACTTCAGTGCGTCGCTGCAGCCATTGCCACTTTGCGGGGGAGTCCAAGACGCAGACGCCCTGACATTTGGGGATCTTCTTGGCGACTCTATTTGCCAGCTTGGCCAGGGTTTTACTCGGGGCAATGCCAACGCCCACCGGCATGCGAACATCCCGCCAGAGGGTTTGCCTTATTTGCTGGCCGTAATCCAGTAGACACTCTTGCAACCCATGTAGATCCAGAAACATCTCATCGATGCTATAGACTTCAACCTCTGGACTGTACTGCTTCAGCGCTATCATTACCCGGTGGGAAATATCTCCGTACAGGGCGTAGTTACACGAGAAGATCTTTACCCCGTGCTTTCGCAACAGATGCTCAATCTTGAAGAACGGCTGCAAATCGGGAATACCTAATACCTTGGCCTCTTTCGAGCGAGCCACCACGCAACCATCATTATTGGAAAGGACTACCACCGGGAGCCCGCGCAGGTCGGGGCGGAATATCTGTTCGCAGCTGGCATAGCAGCTGTTGCAATCAACCAGTGCCAACATCAGCAGGACCGGTGGTACCGAACAGAAGCCTTGACCACTCCCTCAACAATCAATTCCTGCCCTTCCCAAATGGGAATCGGTGCGTATTTGTCATTGTCTGATAGCAGGCGGCCCTGTTGGCGGTCGAGCATCTTGCACGTTAACTGCCCATCCAGGGCAACCACCACCACATCTCCGTGGATTGGCGTTAATGATCGGTCGACTACCAGCAGGTCCCGGTCAAAGATGCCGAGGTTCTCCATAGAGTCGCCGTTGGCGCGGGCGAGGAATGTCGCCGCCGGGCTGGTTATCAGGTGTTGATCCAGGCTCAGAGCCGCTTCTTTGTGGTCATCCGCTGGCGAAGGAAAGCCGCAGCTGACACCGCTGGCGTATAGAGGGGAAAGTTTCATGTGCTCTAGCAATATACTGTATTTTTATACGGTGTATTAGCGAGCACCCACTAAAGACAAGTAGCCAGTGTGACTCCAGGGCCTCACAGGTATTTTGTGCTTAAGCCATCTCGGCGCCGCCACCTCCTTTTGACTCAACCGAATAGATCACCCCCTAGATAGTGGTGCTCACTTCCTCACCCATCAGCTTTAATACGGCATCCCTTCCCGCTAAATCGGGGCAACCTGTAGCCCACTCCAGGGCCACACACAGACTTACGACCCTCTGTAATTGATCCATTTGCGCTTTCATAGGCATGCTCAACGCCTTGTAACTACTAGCCCTATCTCAATCTTGTGTCATCTAACACCGGCTACCTTTATTGCCTTATGACGATAAGCCACCAAACGCACCTCGATATTTGAGGCCGGATCACTAGCCGATCACCTGCACAACGCGCGGAAACGGGAGAGGGTGACGATTGCACAGCTGGCAAGGCAGCAGGGGCTTGTGTCATCTCAAATTTTGAAAATGGAAACGGGCATACAAAGAATTCCGGCGGACCTGCTGCCGGTATCGTGTGAGGCGATTGGGATTACTTTGGCGGAGGTGTACGGGGTAGAGAACCTGCACCACTTTGCACAGATTCCATTTCCCCCTTTTACTGCTCGACTTTATTCGCATCTACCGGAGAGTTTTCGCAAGCATATTCACCGGGTAATTGAGAGCGACTATCAGCTCTGGAAGAGTCGGCGATAACGACCGCCTCAGGCGTCATCAATGTGTTTACTGTTTTTCAAGCAAGTATATTGATGGTCGTCTTGCAGGCACATGTTATGAATCTGATAAACTTTTAATTTTCTTCTACTTTGCCTCGCATGTTTCCCACATAAAATAAGCAACTCCTAACCCGCCAAGCGGAAAGCCAATAAAGGCAATCAAAGGTCGCAGCCATATTGGGGCTGATGGGTCAGCAATTTCCATGGTGATGGACCACATGAGAGCAGTCAGCAGCCCCCAAAAGCAAAAACCAATTCCCCAAATAAAGCGAGCCTTACCTTTTTCTCTTGTAGCCTCCCATTTTTCAACATTCATACAGCTTCCTTCGTGATACTCAACATCCATAACGTATTGATCTTTGGCAGGTCGAGCGAAGCGTAGGCTGTCTAGTGGATACCCTCAGAACCGGGACGGACGTGCTAATTTTGTGATTTCGCTTGTTATACAATTTTGCGTATATATATCTGGTTTAAATTAAGTTTTAATTACCAACTAAAGAAAGAGGCAACGCAAGAACAAAAATATAAACAGCCTTTGGACACCTAAAGCCCAGCAGCCCCCCGAAAATACCAACAAGAAAGGCTGCAATGTATTGAAGAATAACTGACTCCGTTAAACTACCCGCTACTAGATATGAAAATATAAAAATCAAAACAGTGGACAATAGTGCGTAGCAAACTCTCTCCTTCTGTGAATATTGACTATTCTTTTTCTTCAATTCTTTAAGCATATCCGTAAAACCCTGTATATGTACATATGTTACCAGCAAGCGGAGCGTAGGCTGTCCAACCCAGATCCCGACTAGGCGATCTTGCCTGGCCTGCAATAGCTGGCGCACACCGAACGATCTACTTGCAATTTGCCAGCCAACTCTGAATGGCCACAGTCCAATAAATTCACAGAGAAAAATACCATACTTCCCCCACGAATTAACTATTTGATTGGCACTCCGTAATGTAGCTGCTAGCTTACTGACTTAAAACGAAAACACTTGAACGAAGCCGTGATGCAGGTTTAAAGGAGAATTGTGATCAGGAAAAGAAAGGAACTTGCAGCAACTACAAACCACCTAAAAATTAACCGCCTTGGTAAAGTTGGCGGCCTTTTTGAAGCAAAAAAGGGAACAGTTTTACCAAGTTCAAATGTTTTGACTAGTTAAATTTTGTATCACACTATATTGAAACCGCCAAATGATTGTTTAATAATCAAATCAATAAAACTGCACACTTCCTCGCCACTCCTATCTTAATGGCACTCCGCAAAATTGCAGCGGACTACCTAACTCCGCAGTACCTGAGCGGATACTCTTGGAACGAAACTGCTCGAATATGAACCAGTAAAAATTACTCAATACTGGGTGCTATTTAGTGACACTAAACCTTCAGTTGCCACGAAAACCAATAAAACCAACCGCCACAATAACGCCCACAGCAGGGGCGGCCGAAGCGTTAGCGTAGCCGTCCCATGGGGGCCGCGATTTGCAGCGGCAGGAATGCACTGGATTGCCTTGTTAAGCGCTTTTTTCATAGGACTCGGATGCTGTTATTAGTTTTTCTAATTGCACACGGACCTTGTCGATTTCTACTGAAACGTTACGAACCTCTTGAATGTAGACATCTTGAGACTTGATGGTTAGAGAGCCCCTTGCTGATAATGACCATATGCCTACTTCACTCTTATCCCCATTCGTGTACATGGAGTGAACGAATTTGTTTCTTTGCTTTTGAACGCCCTTTATTCTTTCTATTACTTTCGCGTATCCACTTAGGGAACCTCTGAATAATTCCAAGCCAATATTGGTAATATTCACCTACCCATCAAGACTACGATGAATTATGCACCAAGTCACCTTTGCCGAAGCAGAATATAAGCTAAAGCGCCGTATAACTCGCCGAGAGAAGTTTCTTTCTCAAATGGAAGCCCTCATCCCATGGCAGCGACTAGAAGCTCAGATCACTCCTTGCTATCCACAAGGCAAACGTGGCCGACAGCCATATCCATTGAGTGTCATGCTCCGTATTCATTGCATGCAGCTATTTTATAATCTCAGTGATCCCGCTATGGAGGATGCACTGTATGAAATTGAATCCATGCGTAGTTTTGCTGGATTGACTTTGAGCGGCCCAATTCCCGATGAAACAACGATTCTTAACTTTCGCCACTTACTGGAGCTCAATCAGCTAGGTGCAGCTCTTTTTGATGAAATCAACAAGCATCTTGCTGAGAATGGCATGGTACTGCGTGAAGGTACGATTGTAGATGCCACTATTATCTCTGCGCCAACTTCAACCAAGAATAAAAAGAAAAAACGTGATCCAGAAATGCATCAAACAAAGAAAGGCAATCAGTGGCATTTTGGAATGAAAATGCATATCGGGGTTGATGATGTGCTCGGAGTAATACATAGCATAGATACAACAGCAGCGAATTCGCATGATGTCACAACTACAGAGCGAGTTCTCCACGGGGAGGAGAAAAGAATCTGGGGAGACTCTGGGTACATTGGTGCGGAGAAACGTGAAGAGTTGAAAGAGCGGGAGGCGGATTGGTATATAGCAATGAAGCCGAGCAAGCTAAAAACTCTTCCAGGGCGTGATGCACTTCGTAAAGCGGAAAAGATCAAGGCGCAGATAAGAGCGAAGGTCGAGCACCCCTTCCGCTACATCAAACGGGTATTTGGTTATGACAAGGTCCGCTATCGGGGACTGGTAAAAAATACTGAGAGGCTGTGCTTACTGGCAGGCTTTACCAACTTAATAATAGGGAGAAAATACTTGGCTGCCTAGGGGTGGTTCGCCTGAAATCCACCTATTGAGGGTTTCAGATGAAAAATTAGTGGACTATTACGCGCAAATTACGCGTTTGTGCGTAATAAAGTGAATTTTTCAAGCAGCTCAGCTTAATTCTGGAAAAATGCTTCGTTGATCAGAGGGTCCTTAGGTTTGGATAAGATTCCGACACTTGCTCAAAAAGCGTACCTAGAGCATTTACACGTTGCTGAAAGGTCAAATGAGCCGTCATTACAGAGACGCGCCAATCTAACATAGACTCATAGCCTGCCAATTTACTAATAGCTCTATCAATCGAGAATTCTAGAGCACCATACATGACTGTTATTTTCCCAAGTTCAATTAAATACTCATCAGGAACTGGAAGGTTTGCAATTAGATCTTTCTCGCTCATATATCAGATTCTTTGCGCTTAACGCCGCGCCTGTGTTTTATACACATCATTTAAGTCCATTTAAAGCCTCCGCTGCCTCCATATAATGGAGCAGTTTAGTGTACCCCTGCCAAACAGTTTTAACTCCGGGCTCACCATCGCCATTCCGTCCCAGAAAGCCTCCAAGTCCTGCCAACATACGAGTTATATCTCTCATACTTGGAGCTTCATTTGGTGGGGAGGTTTTAGCTTGCATTATCCATATCATACGCCACTCTTTTTCAGAGTAGAATTTCGTACACGACGTATCAGGAAGCGTTCGTGCTCGTGTTGTCATGGAGTGTAGACGCCACCCAATAATCATATAGATTGCAATACAGTTCAACATTCGCTGCTCGGTTCTAAAGCGATTACTTTCTATCTGGCATCCGCCTTTCATCACTCGGAAATAGGTTTCAATTTCCCATCGACTTCGATACCACTCAATAATGATCCTCGCTTGCTTAAAGTCCTCAACTGCAAGATCGGTCAGCAGCATCCATTCAATACCTTTTTCCCCTTCTGGTGGGCTTAATTCCTTAGCAAAGACTGCGTAGAGAGAAAGAGGTCGCTTTGATTTTCCTTTTCCCTGCAATCTTACTTCTGCAATGGATACACTGACCTTAGCTTCCCTTTCTGGCTGTCTGGGGATACCTACTGAGTATTTCCCGATGGACTTCTGCTTGGTCATATAGTCCCAAAGTAAAGTCGTATCTTCTCCTTCGATCTCTAAACTACGATTAGCTTTGGCTCGAACAATATAGCTTGCACGCCGCTGTTCATTTTGATCTTCAGCTAATTGAAACCACTCATAAATATCCCCCTCTCTATCCGCGATGCTCACAATCGTGGTTTCAGGGCAGCGCTCTTGTATCTCACAAGCTGATTCATAATGGTCTAACCAGCGTCGACTCTCTTTATCTTGTATCGACTTGGTATAGCGAGAATTAGCACTAGATCCTTTATCTCGCTGCCACATGCTACCCTCAATAATGCCCAGATTATCTCTGGATGGTGTTATAGCGATAGACGTATGTAGGAGCTGCTGATTAGTCTCTTTGCGTCGGAGTGTTCCCATTTCTTTGCTTTCTAAATCGGTAGCAAAATTTAGGAAAGTGGTATCCTGAGGGATAAGAACAACTGGCTGAACCTTGATTCTTTCAAGAGTGGCCGATTTATGGCCACTCATAATGGAGTCAAAGCTGACTTTATCATTTTCGATAAATCGATAGGCAGCAAAGGTTTCTGCCCAAGACTTATTTGCACAGGGAATGCTACCCTTTGGGTCGGAACTTAAATTACTGAGAATATTGGACAAGCGCTTATTCAATCGTGTATCACCCATAACCTGATTTTTCACTTCGTCCCTGACCCAGTCCTGCATAATTATCCAGCCAAATTTGTAGCCCCTATAACGCACAAACTGTAACTCATTGATTTTTATAATAAAACTGAAAAAACTTGTGTATAAAACTTAGCGCTTTACTAAGGGGCAGCCGAAACGCAGTGCAGGCTGCCCCACGGAGGGCCGAAGGCCCGGAGTGTACTTGAGTAACTTGTTATGGACTTCAGTTTCCACTCGGTACACTCTCTTCAAAGCTCAAGTTCATAATTCTTTTTCGATTATTAAGGCGAACCGATACATATGGACCACGACTCACAGGCTCAATTTCAAAGTATGCATGCATACCTTGCTGACTGCACTTTGAAAATAGAATTTGCTTAACCTTTACTTCTTTATGTAGCTGCGCTACCGAATAAATATATGCTCTCAATCTATCTGGAACTTCTGACCTAGGGACACCATTGCTTTCCATTAGGTATGCATGGCCCTTTATATCCCAGTATCTAGCTGTGTCTACTTCCATTCTTGCGTCCATTAGATAGTTTTTATACAAACTACCTATTTCTTTCACACAGCTCGCATTTAGCTCAGCCCGCCCTACCGTAGAGAAAGCTAAGGCTAGTACTAATAAAGTTACTCTAAGCATCGTGCACCCATAACGCCTTGACTGTGTTTTATACACATCATTTAAGCCCATTTAAAGCCTCTGCTGCTTCAATATAATGGAGCAGTTTGGTATATCCCTGCCAAACAGTTTTAACCCCTGGTTCGCCATCACCTTTACGTCCTAGAAATCCCCCTAGGCCTGCCAACATACGCGTTATATCTCTCATGCTTGGAGGTATATTCGGTGGGGAACTTTTATCTCGCATCATCCATACCATGCGCCATTCTTTTTCAGAGTAAGCACTCGTACATGGTTCATCAGGAAGACTTCTTGCTTGTGTAGTTATCGAATGTAGTCGCCATCCAATAATCATATAGATCGCAATACAGTTCAACATTCGCTGCTCTGTTCTAAAACGATTACTTTCTATCTGGCATCCGCCTTTTACCACCCGAAAATAGGTTTCAATTTCCCACCGGCTTCGATACCACTCAATGATAACTCTCGCCTGCTTAAAGTCTTCAACTGGAAGATCAGTTAACAGCATCCACTCAATGCCTTTTTCACCCTCTGGTGGGGTTAATTCTTTAGCCAATACAGCATAGAGAGAAAGTGGTCGTTTAGATCTTCCTTTTCCTAGCAACCGTATCTCAGTAGTGGATACGTTGACCTTGGCTTTTCTTCCAGGCTCTCCATTCCGTTTGGGAATATCTACCGTGTATAGACCGACAGATTTCTGCTCATTCATATGATCCCAAAGCAAAACCGTTTCTTCTCCATCGAGCTCTAAAGTGCGATTGGCCTTAGCTCGAACGATATAGCTCGCCCGCCGCTGTTCACTTTGCTCTTCAGCCAGCTGAAACCACTCATGAATATCACCCTCTCTATCAGCAATACTCACAATTGTGCTTTCAGGGCAGTGCTCTTGTATCTGACAAGCCGTTTCGTAATGGTCTAGCCAGCGTCGACTCTCCTTATCCTTTATCGACTTGGTATAGCGGGAATTAGAACTTGATTCCTTATCTCTCTGCCACATACTACCTTCAACAACACCCAAATTAACTCTGGATGGTGTTATCGCGATGGAGGTGTGCAAGAGTTGTTGGTTGGTCTCTTTACGCCTAAGTGTTCCCATCTCTTTACTTTCTAGGTCAGTGGCAAAATTTAGAAAGGTAGTATCTTGTGGGATAAGAACAACAGGCTGCACTTTGATTCTCTCAAGAGTTGCCGATTTATGACCGCTCATAATAGAGTCAAAGTTGACTTTATCATTTTCTATAAAGCGATAAGCTGCAAACGTTTCTGCCCAAGTTTTGTTTGCACAAGGAATGCTATTGTTTGGGTCTGAACTTAAATTACTGAGAATATTAGACAAGCGCTTATTCAAGCGTGTATCACCCATAACCTGATTTTTTACTTCGTCCATGACCCAGTCCTGCATAATTATCCAGCCAAATCTGTAGTTCTTACTGGGCTAAACTGTAACTTATTGATTTACATAATAAAACTTAAAAAACTTGTGTATAAAACTTAGCGCCTTGATCTGCGGCAGACCACGTGAAGCGTGGACTGTCCGGTGGAGGCCCGCAGGGCCAGAGCGAACAGCATCAACTTGGTACGCCCAGCATGGGCGTGAACTAATGGGGTGAAAGTCCCCTGTAGGAGGATCACCGTTTAATGGTCTCCATTAAATGCTAACTACTAGCAAATGGCAACTGCAAGACCGTGAGGTCTTGTGGGGAGGAAGCCGCTAGCAAAGCTACGAGCTGACGAACAGAAACATCATATAAGGCTTAGCCTGGAGGCGAGGTAGCCAAGGATACCGAAGCCATGTGGTCTAACGGGTAGAGTAAATGATGCAGTTGTGTAGTGAAAGTTCACGCTCTTATCTGGGGAGATCTGTTCAACCTGCTGCTGTAAAGCTGTCAGCGTGGCCGCTGACTCATAAGTAGGCCCAGCCCGCTAGCCACCATCGCGGGGGTAACCAAAATTGATGGAACACAGCAGCGCCTCAGCCAGTAATGGCCAAGGTGATTGAACAGAAGTCAGCCGACGGCATAGTAACCTAATGCCAAGATTAATACCTTGGATACGGTGAAGGCCTGAACCCAAAATCCACGAGTTAAAAGACAGGGCTAGCCTACCGATGTGTTGCCAGCCGGATATAAAATTAACGTAGCGCACTGCCATGACACTCAACTCAAATGAAAATCTGCTTGAAATCATCCTCAGCAAAGAAAATCTTAATGCTGCATGGAAACACGTGCGAAGCAACAAAGGTGCCGCAGGCATTGACGGGATTACTGTCGATAATTTTGTGCAGCACTTCAAGGCAGTTGGCGACGACCTCATCGAGACTATTCGACAGGGTCATTACCAGCCGCTTCCCGTCAGGCGCGTCTACATTCGCAAGCCAGATGGTGGCCGGCGTGGTCTCGGGATACCTACGATCTTTGATCGTGTTATTCAGCAGGCTATCGCCCAAATCATCGGTCCCAGTTTCGATAAAACCTTTTCGGAGTTCAGCTATGGATTCCGCCCAAAGCGATCACAGCATCATGCGGTGAAAAAGCTACAGAAGTATATCGAAGGCGGGAAGCGAATAGCCGTAGATGTCGATTTATCTAAGTTCTTCGACCGGGTCAACCATGACTTCCTCATGAGTTTACTTGGCCAAAGAATCAGCGATAAGCGTTTACTCAAGTTGATCGCAAGTTACTTGCGTGCAGGAAGTGTAGAAAATGGATGCTGGAAAGCCTGTCATGAGGGGGTGCCACAAGGGGGCCCTTTATCGCCGCTACTCTCCAACATTGTACTCGACCTGCTCGATAAAGAGCTGGAAAAACGCCGACATGATTTTGTTCGCTATGCGGATGATTTTGTAATTGTTGCTGCTTCTAAGCGCGCGGGTGAACGGGTTATGGCGAGTATTAAACGCTTTGTTGAACGCAAGCTTAAGCTCAAAGTTAACGATACTAAAAGCCAAGTAGTTCCTGTCAGCCGCTGTAAGTTTTTGGGATTCTCTTTTCGCGGTGCAAGGCTCGTCTGGCATGATAAGTCCCTGCTCCAATTTAAATACCGCATCCGCCAGATTACAGGGCGATCCCGTGGTATTTCTATGGAAAAGAAATTGAAATAACTTACCATGTTCCTCCGTGGTTGGATCAATTATTTTGGTATAGCGCAAGGCTATTAAAAATGTATCGATCTTGACTGCTGGATACGACGAAGATTGAGAATGAACTACTGGAAAAACTGGCGTAAAGTGAGAACGAAAGTCCGAAACTTACTACGCATGGGTGTGAGTGAATCACTGGCTGTCACTTGTGGATCGTCCGGTAAGAGTTACTGGCGAAATGCAAAGACCGAAGGTATTCATATTGCACTCAACAATGAGCTTTTCCAAAAGATGGGCTTGATTTCTTTACGTGACCGCTGGGTAGAGATTCATTACGGATAGGGAACCGCCCATTGCGGACCCGCACGATGGGTGGTGTGGGGGCCGGTAGCTAGAAACTACCGGCTACCCGATTTAAGTGATTTAGTATGAGCGAAAAAGAATACGAGCTATTTCTTAAGGATTGGGCTTCGTATAGATTCGTCATACCTCTTCTGAAAGCACTCTTCAAATTCTGACTCTTTAACGTTCTCAGATTTCATTATTTCCAGTAGAGCGCACTGAGTAAACTCTATTGCGATTTTCATCTGCTCTTTGTCGGAAAGACCTTCATTATTGCTCAAGTATTTTGCTGAACAGTCGGTACTGTTTTGGACAACGTAAGTAACACAACCTTGTAAGTCTGCAAGCACTTCTGGCTTGACGCATCGAAGGAAATTTGGATTGCCATTACAGTAATAAGTAGACATTTTCCAAAGCGCTTTTTCCTTGAACGTTTCTGCGATAACCGCATTAGAGGTAAAAATTAGTATTAGAAGTATCAATTGTCTCATATTCTATTCACTTAACGCCCAGCGCAGGCGCAGCCAGCGCGGAGCACATTTTGTGTTAATGTTTGAGCGCCAGCGAGTAACACAAAAGGTGCGTAGCGTTGGCTGTCCCTCTGCCGCTGTTTGTTAGATTTTATGAAAGAGCCAACGTGAATGCTTTACGCTCTTTCTGATACTGGCGCCAACAGGATTTCCAATTTTCGTGATCGTGACAAACTCGCACAGGTTTTTCAGATTGAACGAAACGCCAAAAACTCTCTGTACGAGCTTTAACGTATTCGAACTGTTCTGTTCCAGGTTCGACTGGGGTGATACTCAACTGGGTTTTCTGATTATGGCAATCTTTGCATAGGAGCTGAAGGTTTGAGAGGTCGCCGATGGAGCCCTCAATGTGATCGATATCGCGGCCGTCTTTGCCACACTGCTCACATTTACCTTTTGATCTTTGAAGCACTTTAACCCTGACTTCACGCGAAATTTCGCGAGATTTCTTGTCATATCCCCCGGACATAATGTGAGCCAATCTAATTTTAACTGCTTCCTGGACATCAGGCTGCTCGATACGTCCATCCAAAGTGCATCTTCTAACATAGCGAATCAGCTCTGCTTCTTGCTCACAGGCAAGCGAGCAGTACAGCCGTGGCTTTACAAAAGGTGGCATTTCGCCGCTACAATGCAGGCACTCAAGCGCGGACTGGTTCATTATGTTCTCCGATAAGAAAATCTAACGCCCAAAGCACCCGAATTCCGGGCGCTTTAATGGCCTGTTTTTCTAGGCCATTGCCCGCAGTTTCGGGTGGCTTTGTTTGTTAAATGTTTTCAATTATTAACTTTCCGCCCTGGATTTTATGTGGGAGCACTATAAGCGGCTGGGCACCCTTGTAGCCATCATTGTGGACTATTTGGCCAGCGTAGCCATACAGGATTGCATTACATTTGTTCCAAAAATAAAAAAACTCCTCTTTTACGCTCCCTGGCTGGGCGATGGTATTGCATTCCTCCGCTTTGGGATCGCTGAATTCAGCGATAGCGTTTAAAACTACAATAGTTCCCCCAAAAACCTCTGAATCATCATCCTTCAGACGATGTACAAATACTTCGGTATCGCCCAGATCAAATAATTTAGGATATCCCTTGTTAAGAGCTTCAACTTCAGACATGTCTATACTTTTTGAAGTGCTATCGTTTTCGCAACCACGAAAAAATAAGATACAGAAAGAAATAATAATTAATTTAAAAATGTTGTTTAGTATCATGATTTAAGTATTACATTGGTCTTGCCCACAAAAAGTAGACACTCTAACTATACGTATTTTCGCTCATACTCTGCTGGACTTACATAGCCCAATGCAGAGTGCCTACGAACCCTACTGTAGAAAATCTCAATGTATTCAAACACCTCAGATTTTGCTTGCTCTTCGCTTTCGAATGTTCTGGCATAGACCAGCTCGACTTTTAGCCTGCTAAAGAATGATTCCATTGCCGCATTATCCCAACAGTTAGCCTGGCGACTCATGCTCGGCTTGCACTTGCTTTCGGACAAGAGATCCTGGTATTTCTGCGATCGATATTGCACACCCCTGTCAGAGTGAACTAGCAGTCCAGGCTTTATTGGTCGTCGCTCTAGGGCCATTTTCAATGCTCGACGTGTCAATTCATCGGTCATCTGGGAGTCGAATGCCCAACCTACAATACGTCGAGAGTACAGATCCATAACTACCGCGAGGTATAGCCACCTATCCAGAACCCAGATATACGTAATGTCACTGGTCCAGCGGCAATTTGGTCGATCCACATCAAAGCAACGCTTAAGTAAGTTGGCGGAGACGTTAATGCTCCCCTCCACGGGCTGACTATATCGAAAGCCTTTGCCGTTTCTCGCTTTAATATGTTCCTGTTGCATAAGCTTAGCGACGTAGTTCCGCGAGCATGGCTCACCTAACTCTTGAAGCTCGCAAGCAATTCTAGGCGCGCCATAACGACCTTTAAACTCAGCAAACGTCTCTCGGATTTTCTCGATTGTTCGTATCTATCTAATCGTGCGAGCAGATGGCAATCGCCCCCGCCATCGATAATAACCCGATCTTGAGACTTCTAAACACCGACACATCAAGCTAACCGGGAATGACCCTACATGCTCTTGTATCAATGCGTACTTTACTCTTGGTGGTTCGCAAAGTACGCAGCTGCCTTTTTTAGAAACTCAACCTCCTGACGAGCTTCATGCAGCTCCTTCTTGAGTTTGCGAACTTCAGCGCTTTCCTGTTTGGAATAGTCGACACCGTCTAAACTATTGAACTGCTTATCAGACAGTCGATTAAATTGACGACGCCAGTTGTAGATCTGCTGTGCGCTGACGCCTAGCTCTCGCGCCACAGAAGCCGTTGTTGCTCCAGGCTTTTCCGCTCTCTTAACTGCTTCTCTGCGGAACTCCTCCGTATACGCCTGAGTTCTTTTCTTACCCATGATACACCTCCGTGTTAGGCCTAAACCTAACTATACAGGGTGTCTACTAAACGTGGGTAAGTCTTATGCATAACGCCTCAATAACCGGCGCAGCTTTGCTGCGTCCGGCACCGAAGGTGCGTAGTTGATTGATTTGTTATGTCTTTAGTATGAACTGTCATGATTTTCCTTTTTCAAGACTCCGTTGATGGTGGAGAAGGAGAACGTATGATTGTGCTTAGGTGTTATTGCAGATGAGCCAAATTTATAATATTCACTGGTGTCATCTACTTCATACCGCATTGTTATTTTGTTGATGTTGTTTTCTTTTGCTATTTGAGAAAGATTGTTTCTTAGCTCACCTAGCTCTTTATTTAGGTTATTGAGTTGGTTTTCTGATGCAAAGTGAAGAATTAAAGACTTCTCTAATATGTCACCTTCTTTTTCTACGTTTATTTCATCTGTCATTGAGTTAGGAACAATGAAGTTTGCTTTGAATTCATTGTTATTCGCAGAAACCATGATCTTGAACAGATTGTAGAAAATAAAAATATCATTTTCTTCATTCGAGATATTGTGAAGAATGTTGTTGAGGCCAGTATGTGAGCCATTTAGAGGTCTTTTCTCAGGCAATTTTGTTTTTCCTACATAATGAACAATGGTCTCTATACCTATGTCTATTTGGTTGTTAAGTAAAAAATCATGTAGGGGTGTGGTGTATTTTTCACCAATATTGTCTGTAAAGGTGATAAATTTATCAGTTACTTCAACTTTAGGTTTGTCAGATTTTTTCTTTGGGGCTGGCAAGGTGATTTTAACTGGCTTTTTATCTCTTCCAACCTCTAAGTATAAGTAGAGTTTTTTACCTGTAATCGAGTATCTAGGTTTTTTTGAAGGGCTGAACCTAACTTTCTTTCGGCTGCATATAAAATAGACAAATCTCTTTTCTAAATTGTCTTTTACCTGTTTGTTTAGCTTTTTAAACCTTTCTATGAATAGCTCTTTGAGAGGGAAAATTTCATGAGAATTAACAACTAGGTCATACCAAACCATATCAGATTGCTGGAGTTCAATATTCCACTCTTTTTCTGATTCAATGTAGATTTTGTTTTTTATGATCGTGTTGTAGTCACCTCTTGCCATTTTTTCTCCGATATTTGAAAGGGGCATAACGCCCGGCTAAGCCGCCGGAACGGAGTTGATTGTTTTGTGCTAGCGTAGCGTTAAAGCACAAAACGAGCAACGCCGTGGAGGTCGGATTGAGCCGTTTGTTAAGTGTTTTATGTGTCACAGCCAACATATATTTCAGCCCCATGCACTTCGGCAAACCAAAAAGGTTCATCGTCGGACTCAAAGAATTGAATGAGGATGAAGTTTTGGTTTTGAAATACGATATCTTTGGCTACTAAAGAGTCAATTTCTTTGTGCCTATCTATAGGATACTTCTCTTTAGCCAAATTCTTAATTTTGACAACTGTGTCATCAATATAGCTTGGTTCTGCAAAGGCGCTCATTACTGATTTGACAAGTTCATCGGTAGGCTTAGAGAGACCATCATACGAGACGCTAAATTTGTACCCACTTTGCTTACCCAGCCAATATTCTGACTCCTTGTCCCATTCAAGCGTCCCCAGCCCTTGTATATGAATCAAGGCTTCTGCTGGCTCTTTCTTCTTAAATAAATTCTTGAAGAATTGCACTTTCCTTCCTTAGACACTTAACTCCTGCCGCATGGGCGAAGTTGGAGCGACAGCGGAAACTTTGTCCCGTGCTGGCACTGGTTAAGGGGCTTTAGCACGCAATGATCTCCAAATTTCCTTGGCACTTTCAGCGTCCTTCTCTGTATCAAAATAGACAGCCATCTGAACATAACCATTATCATTCACCGCGTAACAATAGAAAGCTGCCACTCTTTCGTCATTAGATTCTTCTGCCAGCCGATATGAGAAATACAATACATCGTTATTTGATTCTGATGTAAGGTCATATGACGACGGAGAGATATCCGCCTTTAGCTCTTCGAATAAATCTTGGGCTGACACGTTGTGATCATTGCCCCAAACTGCCACATATATCGTAAAACCCGGCCTCCAAATGATAAGGTCGTCATCCTCTACCCTGCGATTAAATTGATCAGGCAGCATCAATGACCACTCTCTAGTCATTTGATAATGACCTTCAACTATTGGGAAGTCTGGATGCAGCATTCTTGCCCCTTAACGCCATTGGCATGGGCCGGAAAACCGCGTAGCGGTTTGGAGGTCCAGCCGAAGGCGAGCATGCCCAACCTTGTTATAGGGCAACTGATCTTTATACAAGGTTAACCATTGCACCGAAAACCCAGCTCCTACAGGAAATTTTCTTTCTTCTCGTCGTAATCCCAATTACCACACCCAACATCGACCATTATTGGTGTTGTTTCACCAGTAGCCGAATGGGATAAAAACGAACCACTAAAAGAATACCCTTTACCAGTTTCAGTAAAGGCGTTTTTCCTTTTTTCAATGTAACGAGCACATGACCCACTGAATCTATTGTGATCTATCAGCCAAGCGATCAAGTTAATATCAAATTTTCCACCAAACACAGTCTCCCCTATCACGCGGGTATAAGATCCATCAGTGGATGGCTCTATACTTGATATTGTTTTGATAGTTACCTGCTTCCATTTAAGGTCCACTTTATCGAATTCGTATGGGTAAGCAATGTTATGCCGCTTTAACAGCGAACAAGCTTGAGAATCACAAACTTGTTCTTCTCGGTATATTGACACAGCTTTTTTACCTGGTTTCAAGTAATGAAAAGCGACAACGATCTTTCCGTTAATCGGTTCGAAGCGTGTATTCATGCCGTGTTGGGTTCCGACACGTGAATCCATTCCCCCTTTGACGACTTGCCCCATCTCAATACAAGCATCATCACAGTCAAGCTCTTTGGACGTAAAACCAATATGTAGCGGCACATCAGTCTCGACTGTCACGACAAAAGGCTTCTCAAATACCAAGTCCGCAGATTCATGTAGAGTGATGCGCGTGGAGCTAGCAAAAGTAAATGGCGCGGATAAAAGCGCGATTAAAGCTATCAAATATACCTTCATACCTATGATCTCTTTGAAGAATCATGAAAAATCAATTACAGAGTTAAATCGGAACGTCCGAAGCCCTATAACGCCTTGCACACGGGCTGACGAAACGCGCAGCGTTTTGGCAGTCCGAGCACGCTTGCGTGCGGTTGTGCTGCAACTTGTTAGGCATTAGAACTCGAATACCTTGTTGAATCTATATCTAACGTATCCATCTACCAGCTGGGTGCCCTCAGATAGAAACTGAATTGTCCATTGTGGATAGGATTTGGTGTCGTAACCTAAATTATCTACGATATCCACAATTTCAGTTTGCGTGAAATATTCGTCTTTAGGAATCAAGTTGGCGATTTCATCTGAGGTTCTATCCTCTGGAATCTTGATACCTCTTGAATAAACACTATTTATGGGCTTTGGTTGAAATGAAGTGAACTTGTCATATATATCTTGGTGTTCAGATATAAACTCTTCGAGTTCATTCAGTTCTTCAGAGCTCAGCTGGAATATTACTTCTGGTGAGTATACATCTTGAGTGAATGATCTCTTACCTGAGTCGTTAATAAATCTCTTAATAAAGACTAGCGTCTTGTCTTCAACTTTCTCGGTCATTGGGTTGATGCAGTTGAATTCATCAATACGATAGATCTGCCATAATCCAGCCTTAATGGTTCTAACCCAATCTCCTATTTTTAGATCCGTCATATATTCCTGATTCCTAGAGCTTCTCAATCTTGCTGCCTAACGCCGCAATCAAATGCGGCTTACTTTGTGTACTTTTTGCACGAAAATGGGAGCGCAGCGACCGTGCAAAAAGCACACAAAGTAAGACGTCGGCTGCATAGCTTTGTTAAATTAGTTTTGGCACCTTGACCTCTACTGGCTGATTGAACTTGGCCAACTCTCCGGACTCGATAATTGAACCGCGATGTATGAATTTGCAATATACCTTCCAGTGCTCATTGCCACCCCAGGTGAGTGGCCCGAATTCTTTATAGGTCCCACCCATCTCGTACCCACTATGCGATAACTTTAGCAATCCAGTTGGGTCGGATTTTTCGTAGGCTTCATTTATTTCCCGGGCAATTTTCTCACTTGGCCATACTCCATTTCCGTTGCAACTAGCACTTACTCCGGGAACAGGATTTGCATCTTGATCTTTAAAAGTAATTTGGTAGCTCTTTGAGGGAGTAAATCCATCCCAGGTTACTGTGGTCACACAGCCAGAAAGCATAAAAATGCCAGCGATAAATGCGAATTTTGGCTTCATAATTTAACGTTGCCAGCAAGGGCAGCCGAAGCGGAGCGTAGGCTGTCCAGCCCAGCCTCCGGCTGGGCGATCTTGCCTGGCCTAGTTATAGCTGGCGCGCACTGAACGACCTACTTGCTCTCTGCCAGCCAACTTTGGCTGGCCACTGCCCGATAAATTTACAGGAGAAAATACCATACTTTCCCCTCCGGATAACTATCCGATTGGCACTCAACGATGGCCTAGCAGGCTTGTAGGGCTTACTGACTGAAAGCGAAGGCACTAGAATGGAGCTGCGGTACCAACTTGCAGGAAAACTCTCAGGAAAAGTGTGCTCAGATAGAGATTGATGCTTGCAGCAGCTACAAAACATCTAAATATTGACCGCCACAATAACGCCCCGCATAGGGGCAGACAAATAAGCGCAGCGTTTTGGCTGTCCCAGCGACCAACGGGAGCGATTGCTGCGGCTTGTTATGTACGCTGCCATGGGGCTTAGGCATTATTTAGAAGTGCCAATTGCTCTTCTGGAGCCAAGTGATTATAGGGTCCAAAGCGCTCTATAATTTTCCTGTCTACAGAGTCTCCAAGCTGGATAAAGATACCACGGCAGTTTGCTACAAATTCAAGCATAAAATTGCGTGAAATAACTACCCCGGAATTTCTATCCAGCGACATCTCGTGATTCTTTTGCAATCTACTAAATGCTTCTTTATCTAGATATTCGTTTATGATGCCCGCCCTATGTGCGATAGCATTTCTTACGAACGAGCAATCACTGAAGTATGAAATCTCTTCAGAAATTGAGCTGAGGTCTAATTCCACATAGTCTTCTAAATACGAAAACGTATCACGAAGGTTCGGCCTTTTTTTAATTGATTTACTTACTGAAAAATCTATCTCACAAACTCGACAAAAGCCCACTAGTAGATATTCAAGGTATCCAACGGTAGAGATGAACATAGAATCTCTGTGAATTTTTGGGAAGATAGCTGAATATTTCAAGCTCGAATAAATAGATACGGATTCAGTTGCGGATGCCACTACTGACCCATGCAGCGACCCGAATTTTTCCTCCATCTCATGGATATAACTTTGGTGCTGCATGAAGGCATTACATGCATCTATGGAATATCTCACGGAAGGGAAAGAGCATGAATATGTTTTAGCCAAATCTATTCCACCTTAATCAGCGCAATGCTATATTTTGTACATAACGTTGCTAGCAAGGGCAGCCGAAGCGGAGCGTAGGCTGTCCAGCCCAGCCCCGGAGGGGTTGGGCGAGCTTGACTAGCCTGGTTATGGCTGGCGCGCACTGAACTACCTACTTGCTAACTACCAGCCAACTTTGGCTGGTCACTGCCCGATAAATTTAAAGGGAAAAATACCATACTTTCCCAACCGGTTAACTATCTGATTGGCACTCCATGATGACGTAGCTGGCTTGCAGGGCTTGCTGACTTAAAAAGATGGCACTGAAGCGAAACTGCGGTACCAAATTTCAGAAAAACTCTCAGAAAAAAGTGCTCAGATAGAGATTGATGCTTGCAGTAGCTACAGAACATCTAAAAATCGACCGCCAGAATACGCAGCTTTGTTAAGGCTGAACCTGCCTAAGCCCCCACCAATGTTTTAATGTGAAAGGAGCAAGAAATATTAAGAATACCAGCTGCCCAGATGCGACAAATTTCACGCTATTTGCAGGGCTAAATATATTTACAATTACGTAAGACACAAAGCTTAAAATTAGCATGGCTATTATTTCAGGCAATATCGCACTCTGCATTGGGTCAATCTCTGGATCTTTCCCCAGCTTGAGCTGCCTCAAAGTCTCACTTGCAATACTTATATACTTCCACGCAAGAGCAATTAATATCGGCAGTATCAGGAAAATGACGATTTTCATAATTGAGCCTTAACGTTGCCAGCAAGGGCAGCCGAAGCAAAGCGTAGGCTGTCCAGCCCAGCCACCGGCTGGGCGATCTTGCCTGGCCTGGTTATAGCTGGCGCGCTCTGAACGACCTACTTGCTCTCTGCCAGTCAACGTTGGCTGACCAGTGCCCAATAAATTTACAGGGAAAAGTACCATACTTTCCCCACCAATTAACTATCTGCCTGGCACTCCACAATGCAACAGCTAACTTGCAGAACTTGTTGGCTTAAAACGAAGGCACTTGAACGAAACTGCAGTACCAGTTTGAAGGAGAACTCTCTGCCGAAGCGTGTTCAGGTAGAGATTGTTACTTGCAGCAACTACAAACTATCTAAAAATTGACCGCCACAATAACGCCCGCATAATCGGCACAGCTCGCGAAGCGTGCTGTGTCCGGTGGAAGCTCGCAGGGCTGAAACGAAATTCATGCGCTTGTTATATTTTTTTGGCTGAAGTGATTCTATTTAGTCTCTTAATCGTTTGAAGAATGCTCTTCAGATCAGAATCACGTGTCTTCTCAATTATCATTTCCTCAATCTCATTCGCGAGAAAGTTACGTAAGTGTAGTTGGATAAGTACATTCTCTTCTACTTCATCAATTTTGCTAATAATTCCAGCAATTAAAGCTTGGTATTGGATTTCATTGTTTTCTTGCAAGTAATCATAGATATGGTTCTCACCATCGCCTTTAGCCGCAGCTATCAATTCATCGTCATCAATAGAACTCGATTCAGTTGAATCATAACTTATTGTCGAGATCATATATGACTCAGGTTTTCCAGAGTAAAAAGAATGGCACTCTGAAGCTTTTATATTTCCTGAAAGCGTTGGGTCAGTAACGATCACTAAAGGATAGCCGTGACCAGCTAGAAAGCTTCCCGAGTATATTTTATATGACATAAATCCTCCTAAATATAACGCCTAGCCGCACGGGCCGGAGGTGCAAAGCACCGGAGATCCAAAAAATGCACAGCATTTTTGATCGTGCCGGCTCTTGTTATGTGTATTTTAAGTTCCATCTCTGAGTTTACTCCTGCATTGTTGAATGAAGTCTCGATACTCAAGATCAGAATCTTGATGCAGTGTTTTCTCAAATACGCAACACAAGTTCCATAACGCTCTTTCTTCTGCCTGGTCCTCAATCATAAGCTTGTCTGAATCACTAAATCTACGAGTCAGCTCGAACAGAACCCATGCTTCATCTTCCGTGAGCGTGATTTTTACTTTTTTGCTCATAATCTCTATTTACACATAACACCAAGGTAATGGGCAGCCTTGTGGCGAAGCCACGCTTAAGGCTGTCCAGCCGAAGGCGGCATTAACCGCCTTGTTATGTTTATGGGTAGGTCATACCCTCTCATTGTGTCCCAAACTAACTTTCCTTGGCACTCATAGTAAGAAAAATATACAGCGCTAATGCTTAGTGTTCCAATTTCAGATGGAGCTGCGTAAAAGTATGCTTTGGAAAGACCCCTTTCGTTTTCTAAGGCTAGCCCTGACGCTAGCTTAAGCTTTCCTTGTTCTTTTTTATGCAGATTAATACTACTCAAATCTCTTGAGTTGTATTTTTGAGGCAAGGAAATAGAAACATAATAAAGCTCGCCATCAAATTCACTTTTTATTGAGTAAGCGTCTACATCCATTTTATACCCATGCTCAGTGCCTTCTACTCGGCTAGGGCATGGATTGGGCTCTTCAACAGCAAAACAGCTAACCGAGAGGAAACTTAAAATCACGAGAAGAACTTTGTTCATAAGTAAACATAACGCCCGCAGCATGGGCCGGAGTATATTGGCGCTTTTTGCGCCCCGCGCAAAACGTGACAATATACGGAGGTCCAGCCCGAAGGGCGAGCATGGCTGCGCTTGTTATGCATTTATTTGCCCCGCCCAAATAGCTTAGAGATAAGTGAGGATTCTTGTGTTTTAGCTTTTGGCAATGAGAGATTTGCATACTCTGGTGCCAATGCCTTTGAACCATGCTTTTCGAAATTTATGCGTATTGTTATGTCGTCGGACTTAACAAACTGAAAGATTGCTTCTACTTGACCCAAACCAAAAACAGGGTGTTCTAGTTGCATGCCTGGAGTAACTTGACCGACGCCATTAACTTCTAAGCTTTCTAGTTCATTAGCTTCCATTTTCTTGGACATGCTCAATCCTTTTCAAGTGCATAACGCTCACCACAACGGCGAGCAACTTGTTGCGAGTCCAGCCGCAAAGCGGCGTGTTGGTGGTGCTTGTTAAATGGCATTCTTCCTCCCGAACACCGCTACACTTAAATAAAGAAGGCAAATAAAGACAAGAGCAGGTCCAAAAAAATACATATCATTGCGCACAAAACCGGTCTCATTGTACCAGCAGTATAAAAATATGCCGCTCTCATACATTCCATAAATTAGCCATACGATACCTATAGCGCCCATTAAGATCTTGCTCAGGGTGCGAAAGTTACCCTTGACTACAAAGATCGTCATGAGAATGCCAGTGGCTAGTGGTACTAATGGCACCACCATGAAGATCTCCCAAAGAGGAGATAGAAGGTTTGATAGATCTTCGTAGTATTCCAGGAGTACCATAGCCATTTAACGACTACAACAGGGGCGGCTAGAGCGTAGCGTAAGCCGTCCCGCGAAGGGCCAAAGGCCCGTAGCAACCTGCTTGTACTTGTATGGTTGTTCTTGCCCGATTCTGATGTTGAAAATCCTTTTCGTTAACGGGTAAATTGAGACCCACCTTCGGCGGCCACCGAAGGCCTTGTTTATCATAGTTCGCTGCTTGGCTGGTTCGTAAAAGACCGATAACAAGTATGAACGTGATAAGCACTCACTAGGCATAACTCGGATAGTCATGTGGGCCTCGAGCCCGAATAGCAAGGCGGAGATAGCTTATCTTATGGAACCTCAAGAGATCAATGTCGGTATCGATACCAGCAGTAAACAACTCGATATTTATGTGAGACCTACTGGCCAGTTCTTTAGTGTTGCCAATGATAAAAATGGCATTAAAGATGCCATTAAACAACTACAACCTCTTAAACCTCAAAGAGTATTAATAGAGTCTACGGGAAGGCTCGAGTTAGAGTTTGTTTGCGCCGCCGACAAAGCCGGATTACCTATTGTTGTTTGCAATCCTTCGCAGATAAGGAGCTTCGCTAAATCCGCAGGGCGCCTCGCCAAAACTGACAAGCTAGATGCAATGGATATTGCACATTTTGGTGAGGCCATGAAGCCAGGGCTGTCGGTGCTAAAACCAGAAAAGCTTAGGGAGATCAGTGACTTACTGGCGGTAAGAAGTCAGTGTTTAGAGATGAGTACAATGCAAAAGAATCGGCTTCAGAGAATGCCGAAATCAGTACACAAACCTATACAGACCATTCTAAACACCATCAAGAAAGAGCTACAAGGTATCGACAAGCAACTGGATAAACTGGTTAACAGTGTGTCTGAGTGGCGGCAAAGGCGTGACCTATTGTTGAGTGCCAAAGGGGTCGGAAATGTATTGGCCTATACGTTAATGAGTGAACTTCCTGAGCTAGGACAATTGAACCGTAAAGAAATCGCTGCACTTGTCGGTATCGCCCCGATGAACCGTGATAGCGGCAACTTCCAGGGCAAACGATATATTCGAGGTGGAAGGCATCGCGTACGCACGGTTCTTTTTGTTTCCATCATGTCGGCCATACAACATCATCCCAAACTAAAGCCCATGTATAAGCGATTAGTCGACGCTGGCAAACCTAAAAAGGTTGCTCTGGTTGCCTGCATGAGAAAGCAGATTACGATCCTGAATACAATGGTGAAAAACAACACCTACTGGGATGAAAGTATGGCTTAAAAACTTGACGAGTAACCATAGTCACTTGTTAACTGTTTGTGCCAAAACCATAACTATATAACTCCGGAAAAAGAACCCCAAAACCAATTAAAACCAGAACAACGACCAAACCAATACAGATTGCTTTAGCTGGATGCAACTCTTTGCCACCTGGATTATCGATAGCGCCCGGCATGTTTTCTGGCATATGGATTATTTCACCAAACACACCCAAACCAGCAACAATGATAAGAGACAGATAAAAGCTCGCTCCAAAGAAGAGCGATATAGCAATGACGAACGCTGCAGCCAGTATAGTTCTTATTGCAATTCCTTTAGCTTTACTCATGGCTCAGTGAATACAGTTAACGTTGCCAACAGGGGCGGCCGGAGCGTTTGCGTGCGAAGCGCGCCGCGTAGGCTGTCCAGCCTAGCCCCACAGGGGCTGGGCGAGCCTGCTTGGCCTAGTTATGGGGCCCCATTGTATAATAAGTAACCCTGAATTATCCCATAAAATAACACGCCCACAACAACACTACTTGGGACATAGTAACGAGCATTATTTACCGGTAAAGCCGCAGTCAATAATGCTGAACAAACCGCTGAAACCACAGCAACACCAAACCAATTTCCCTTTAACCCTGGTAAAACCGCCCAAAGTACATATGCCATGGGAATCAAGCTTGAAGCAAAAAGACAAACCATGAATTTCCACAGATATACACTTAATTTTTGGTCTTTGTGAATTTGGCTCAAGTTCTAGCCCTATAACGTTGCCAGCAAGGGCAGCCGAAGCAAAGCGTAGGCTGTCCAGCCCAGCCACCGGCTGGGCGATCTTGCCTGGCCTGGTTATAGCTGGCGCGCTCTGAACGACCTACTTGCTCTCTGCCAGCCAACTTTGGCTGGCCACTGCCAGATAAATTTACAGGGAAAAATACCATACTTTCCCCACCAGTTAACTAGCTGATTGGCACTCCACAATGGTGCAGCTGGCTTGCAGAACTTGTTGGCTTTAAACGAAGGCACTTGAACGAAACTGCGGTACCAGTTTGAAGGAGAACTCTCTGGCGAAGCGTGTTCAGGTAGAGATTGTTACTTGCAGCAACTACAAACCATCTAAAAAATGACCGCCACAATAACGCCGCCGGCAGGGGCAGCTTAACTTGTGCGCGTTTTGCGCGAAAATGGGAGCGTAGCGACCCGCGGAAAAGGTGCGCAAGGTAAGCTGTCCCGCGGAGGGCCGAAGGCCCGGAGCAAATTGCCCGGCCTTGTTAACTGAGGTCCTCGTATTGCGCAATGTGCCCTGCTCCAAACTCGCTCAAATTGGCCAAGTAAACATCTAAGGACGAGCAAATTTTTGAGAGACGGCCAAATGGATAGCGCTGATCTGACCATATACTTCCAGCTTCAGGTCCGCTAAATACGTAAATATGATACCCCTCGCAGCCTGTATTACAGATACGAATAGCGCCGCTCAAGATTCCTTCACTTGTAGTAGAGCGCCCATCGAATGCGCCTAAGACTTCAGCTGTATCAACTTCTTCAATCTCGTATGGCTGAAACCACTCTTCTTGTGGTGAGAGTTTGTAATCTCCAACCATTTTTGGATCATTGAGCGCTTGAAACAGGCTTTTAGGAACACTTTCTTTCCACATATTCAGTTAACGCCTTTAGCAGCGGCCGGCGGTACGCCGGTCCAGCCCCGAAGGGGCGATGCTGCCTAAACTTGTTAAATGCAGGTGGCACATAGCCAGCTACTCCACTTGTTTTTCTATGATTTCAGAAATGCACTCTGTGCCGCAAATTTTGCAACTGCCACTAATATACTTCCGACCACTTTCAACGTATAGCTCTGGATTAACGATGCCGAGATCTGCTTCGTTGCACTTATCGCACCATGAATCGCAGAGGTAAATATCTCTCTCAATTTCCGGCAGCGTACTTAAATCGATAATTTCTCTCATTCTTTCTCAGGCATTTAACGTCGCCATAACCGGCAGCCGTGCGCAAAGCGCGCTTTAGGCTGTCCAGCCACGAAGTGGCGTTGGTTGATGGCCTTGTTATGCATTTACTCGTACCTTATTAAAGAATAACAATGGCAGACCAATAGATAATGCTAGCGACCAATCATAAAAATAAAAACCTATTAAAGCATGAAAACCTATTATATACATTGTTTGTTCGGGGTATTTTCTTAGGAAGAGAAATACACCACAAGCAAAACAAACAAGCATTGATGCAATACTCAAATAAAAAAACTCTGAACCATCCTCTGTAAGTACATAGATCAAGGTACTCTTTGCCGCTTCATATGTGCTTAGTGCCTCTGGCTGGGCAACAAGTAATAGAATTGTCCAGATAGCAAGAAAGTAAAAGACGCAAAGGAAATTTAGTGCTCCAGATATCTTAAAACCCATAACCTTCTCATGATGCATAACGCCCACAGCAGGGGCGGCCGAAGCGTAGCGTAGGCCGTCCCGCAGAGGCCCGAAGGGCCGGCGCATACTGCCTGTGATTGTTAGGTGAATTACTTGGCACTGAGTTTCTTCTCCAAGGCCATATTATATTCTTTAGCGTAACGGCTAAATGCATGAGACAGCTTACTATGCTCCCCCCCCTCCAATGCATCTGAAGTACCCATGATATATCTAAAGCCGTATTTACAGAGCATCTCTTTGTCGGAAAGACCTGGATAGCCGATCCCAAAACCACCAATTGCGATGAATCGATAATCTTGATGCTTTATTCTCGTTTCTAAATCTTTTCTGGGTGCATCTAGATTAATTGGCAATAGGTATGTCTTTAATACTGCGAGTTGGGTTGTTTCTGGAACCATATCAGGATTCATCCAACATGGAATCTCATCTGAATAAACGGATGAGCTGAATAAAAAGACAAAAATGGTGATTATTAGTCTCATACTGAACTTCACCTAACGCCGCCAACACGGGCCGAAATAGAGCAGCGAAGCTGCGGAATGTAGGTCCAGCCAGCTTTGCTGGCGAGCGTGCTTGGCTTTGTATGGTTGTTCTTGCCCGATTCTGATGTTGAAAATCCTTTTCGTTAACGGGTAAATTGAGACCCACCTTCGGCGGCCACCGAAGGCCTTGTTTATCACAGTTCGCTGCTTGGCTGGTTCGTAAAAGACCGATAACAAGTATGAACGTGATAAGCACTCACTAGGCATAACTCGGATAGTCATGTGGGCCTCGAGCCCGAATAGCAAGGCGGAGATAGCTTATCTTATGGAACCTCAAGAGATCAATGTCGGTATCGATACCAGCAGTAAACAACTCGATATTTATGTGAGACCTACTGGCCAGTTCTTTAGTGTTGCCAATGATAAAAATGGCATTAAAGATGCCATTAAACAACTACAACCTCTTAAACCTCAAAGAGTATTAATAGAGTCTACGGGAAGGCTCGAGTTAGAGTTTGTTTGCGCCGCCGACAAAGCCGGATTACCTATTGTTGTTTGCAATCCTTCGCAGATAAGGAGCTTCGCTAAATCTGCAGGGCGCCTCGCCAAAACTGACAAGCTAGATGCAATGGATATTGCACATTTTGGTGAGGCCATGAAGCCAGGGCTGTCGGTGCTAAAACCAGAAAAGCTTAGGGCGATCAGTGACTTACTGGCTGTAAGAAGTCAGTGTTTAGAGATGAGTACAATGCAAAAGAATCGGCTTCAGAGGATGCCGAAATCAGTACACAAACCTATCCAGACCATTCTAAACACCATCAAGAAAGAGTTACAAGGTATCGACAAGCAACTGGAAAAACTGGTTAACAGTGTGTCCGAGTGGCGGCAAAGGCGTGACCTATTGTTGAGTGCCAAAGGGGTCGGAAATGTATTGGCCTATACGTTAATGAGTGAACTTCCTGAGCTAGGACAATTGAACCGTAAAGAAATCGCTGCACTTGTCGGTATCGCCCCGATGAACCGTGATAGCGGCAACTTCCAGGGCAAACGATATATTCGAGGTGGAAGGCATCGCGTACGCACGGTTCTTTTTGTTTCCATCATGTCGGCCATACAACATCATCCCAAACTAAAGCCCATGTATAAGCGATTAGTCGACGCTGGCAAACCTAAAAAGGTTGCTCTGGTTGCCTGCATGAGAAAGCAGATTACGATCCTGAATACAATGGTGAAAAACAACACCTACTGGGATGAAAGTATGGCTTAAAAACTTGACGAGTAACCATAGTCACTTGTTATGGCTTTTAGCTAGAAGCATCCTCGAACCTTGGCTTGTATATGCGGGCGTGTTTGTTGATTTTTTTGAAGCACTTAATGTGACAGAAGAAACGCTGGAGATCTAGCTTGTCCGTGGGTTGATCAATGTTAGCGATAAGATCGACTGCACATGGATCTAGACCTCCTTGATTATCGATGTGCTCACCACATAGAAAGCATTGATATCCTTTATCGTCACTCATAGATATTTATTCTTTAGGGCCATAACGTTTAAAATAAATAGCATAAATAGATTGACTATACTGCGCGAAGCGCCAGCCAAGCTATTTATGTCCAAGCCCACTTGTGGGCAATTTTGATTTTGTTTGCTAGGTTACTTTAAACCTACAAAATAATTCCTATAGCAATAATGTAAAACATAGGCGGATACACAGGCGGGAACCGCAATAGAACTTAGCAGCTTGACCGCAAGACCTGTAGATGGAGTTAATAAAAATAGATTAACTAGCACACCCAGCCCTATTGCAAATAAAATTAACAATAAAGCAACACCAAACAATACAACTTTGCGCTCTACATCTGACTCACGCTTTTCAAACTCTTTGACGGCACTTTTCATTGATTCTCCTTAGTAACATAACGCCGCTAGCAAGGGCAGCCGAAGCAACGCGTAGGCTGTCCAGCCCAGTCCCGTAGGGGGTGGGCGAGCTTGCCTAGCCTGGTTATGGTTGGCGCGCTCGGGACCGACTACTAGCACTTTGCCAGCCATTGTTTGGCTGGCCGCTGCCCAATATTTACGAGGAAAGAATACCGCACTTTCCCCAACCAATTCCTATCTTACAGGCACTCCACTAAATTGCACCGGACTGCCTCTTTTTACAACACCCGAGCGAACACTCTAGGAGCGAAACTGCTTGAATAGCAATCAGTAAAATTGCTCAACACCGGATGCTATTTAGTAGCACTAAACCTTCAGTTACCACGGAAAATCAATAAAACCGACCGCCACAATAACGCCCAGCACACGGGCGGCCGAAACAGAGCGAAGCGGCGTGTAGGCCGTCCAGCCCGGCCTTTTTTGCCGGGCGTTCGTGCTACTGCTTGTTATGTGTTTGATTTAGCGGCAATAACCTTACCTAAAACAACTAAGCCAGTCCCTAAAATTAATGTAGACAATACATAGTTTTGGCCACCCTCTGTAGCCACAACTTTATAGTAAGTGTGACTGTCCTCGCCGGTAAAGAAATTACTTATTGTTATCCAAAAATCTACCGGCAAGAAATTGATCATAAAAGCCAACCCTGGATATGCAATAAATATCCAACCAAACCATACACACCACTTAGAGATCTTTTTCATGGATTACACATAACGCCGCCAGCAGGGGCAGCTTACCTTGTGCGCGTTTTGCGCAAAAATGGGAGCGCAGCGACCTGCGCAAAAAGTGCACAAGGTAAGCTGTCCCGCAGAGGGCCCAAAGGCCCGGAGCATCCTGCCTGGCTTTGTTAAATTTCGGACTACCTGGAGATCCAAAACTCAATTAGAGCTTTGGTTTTATTATCTGGGGTCAGAGAGCCAGGCTTGTATACCCATTTATTTACGGCACTTAGTGCAGCTTGATTGAATCCAGATTCGGGACTCGCATCTATTACTTTTGATGAAATCACCTTTCCTTGATCAGAGACTGTTACTTCCATTAGAACCCACCCTTCCACACCACGGCTGAGAAGGTCCTTAGGGTAGTATGGATTGACTTTAATTAACGGCTTATGAGTAATTTGTTGATTCGGAGCCGCAATAGGCGCAGGAATAATAGGATTGGACTTGCAACCAGCCAAAACCATAACAAATAGGAAAAATACTAAATATCTCATTGCAACTCCTAGAAATTTAACGCTAAGCTTTGGGGCGGACTGCGCAGCAGGCCGTCCCAGCAGCCGAAGGCTGTGACAACAGCGCCTTGTTAAACGTTTCAGCTCTCATAATAGCGCCGCAACAATTAAGGTTGTAAATATAAATGCTATAGGCGCCACGCCCGCTAAACCCCAGCCATATTTTTGAGCGATAGAGTTGTTTTTGGCTGCTTGGCCTTTGCTAATGGCAATGCAACCTGCAATTAGTGAAACTGTAGAAAAACCCATAAGCCAAAACGGCCCAGTAACAACCGCCCAAAAGGCTGCGGTGTTTAGAGCAGGAATAATTGCATGCTCAGAAAGTTCTCCCTACCTAAAACCACTGTTACCACTAAAAATAACATGGTGGCCCAGCTTATTGATACTACGGTTCTTTCCATATTTACGTTTAACGCCGCTAGCAAGGGCAGCCGAAGCAACGCGTAGGCTGTCCAGCCCAGCCCCGAAGGGGTTGGGCGAGCTTGACTAGCCTGGTTATGGCTGGCGCGCTCGGGACCGACTACTAGCACTTTGCCAGCCATAGTTTGGCTGGGCGCTGCCCAATATTTACGAGGAAAGAATACCGCACTTTCCCCAACCAATTCCTATCTTACTGGCAATCCGCGAAATTGCAGTGGACTGTCCCTTTTTACAGCACCTGAGCGAACGCTCTAGGAGCGAAACTGCTTGAATAGCAATCAATAAAAACTGCTCAATACTGGCTGCTATTTAGTGGCACTAAACTTTCAGTTACTACGAAAAATCAATAAAATCGACCGCCACAATAACGCCGCTAGCAAGGGCAGCCGAAGCAACGCGTAGGCTGTCCAGCCCAGCCCCGAAGGGGTTGGGCGAGCTTGCCTAGCCTAGTTATGGTTGGCGCGCTCGGGACCGACTACCAGCACTTTGCCAGCCATAGTTTGGCTGGCCGCTGCCCAATATTTACGAGAAAAGAATACCGCACTTTCCCCAACCAATTCCTATTTTACTGGCACTCCACGAAATTGCAGCGGACTGCCCACCTCTACCACACTTGAGCAAATACCCTAGGAACGAAACTGCTTGAATAGCAACCAGTAAAAAGGGCTCAATATCGGCTGCAATTTAGTGGCACTAAAGCTTCAGTTACCACGAAAAATCAATAAAACCGACCGCCACAATAACGCCACAAACAGTGGCAGATTTGGAGCAGCGAAGCTGCGGAAAAACTGTCCAGCCCGCGTAGTGGGCGGTGCTGCTTTGTTTTGTTAAATACTACGGCCACTACGAAGCCACCTAATTGATCTAAGTATTAGTTGTGGTAAGTAATACCACCAAACAGTGCCGACAACACCTATATAGATAGCTGGATACCAAAAATTGGGGATATCTCGATAGATACTGTACTCCCCATTGCTCCCAATACTATCTACGAAGTTAAGTGCTTCGACTACGTACGCTAGTGGCACCATTCCCCAACCTACGGGAAAATCTATTGTGAGGTAAAGGAGCCAAGCCATTACCGCACTGCCATCGGAACTATTTACAATCAGATACCCCATAATAAATACGGATACGAGATGTATTACAGCTAGTGTTACAGAGACTTTATGTATCATTGGTATTTAACGCCCACCTCACGCGCCGTCTTGTAGCGACGAAGGAGCGGAAAGATGGTCGCTGTGCAGGTATTTGGTACGCCCAGCATGGGCGTGAACTAATGGGGTGAAAGTCCCCTGTAGGAGGATCACCGTTTAATGGTCTCCATTAAATGCTAACTACTAGCAAATGGCAACTGCAAGACCGTGAGGTCTTGTGGGGAGGAAGCCGCTAGCAAAGCTACGAGCTGACGAACAGAAACATCATATAAGGCTTAGCCTGGAGGCGAGGTAGCCAAGGATACCGAAGCCATGTGGTCTAACGGGTAGAGTAAATGATGCAGTTGTGTAGTGAAAGTTCACGCTCTTATCTGGGGAGATCTGTTCAACCTGCTGCTGTAAAGCTGTCAGCGTGGCCGCTGACTCATAAGTAGGCCCAGCCCGCTAGCCACCATCGCGGGGGTAACCAAAATTGATGGAACACAGCAGCGCCTCAGCCAGTAATGGCCAAGGTGATTGAACAGAAGTCAGCCGACGGCATAGTAACCTAATGCCAAGATTAATACCTTGGATACGGTGAAGGCCTGAACCCAAAATCCACGAGTTAAAAGACAGGGCTAGCCTACCGATGTGTTGCCAGCCGGATATAAAATTAACGTAGCGCACTGCCATGACACTCAACTCAAATGAAAATCTGCTTGAAATCATCCTCAGCAAAGAAAATCTTAATGCTGCATGGAAACACGTGCGAAGCAACAAAGGTGCCGCAGGCATTGACGGGATTACTGTCGATAATTTTGTGCAGCACTTCAAGGCAGTTGGCGACGACCTCATCGAGACTATTCGACAGGGTCATTACCAGCCGCTTCCCGTCAGGCGCGTCTACATTCGCAAGCCAGATGGTGGCCGGCGTGGTCTCGGGATACCTACGATCTTTGATCGTGTTATTCAGCAGGCTATCGCCCAAATCATCGGTCCCAGTTTCGATAAAACCTTTTCGGAGTTCAGCTATGGATTCCGCCCAAAGCGATCACAGCATCATGCGGTGAAAAAGCTACAGAAGTATATCGAAGGCGGGAAGCGAATAGCCGTAGATGTCGATTTATCTAAGTTCTTCGACCGGGTCAACCATGACTTCCTCATGAGTTTACTTGGCCAAAGAATCAGCGATAAGCGTTTACTCAAGTTGATCGCAAGTTACTTGCGTGCAGGAAGTGTAGAAAATGGATGCTGGAAAGCCTGTCATGAGGGGGTGCCACAAGGGGGCCCTTTATCGCCGCTACTCTCCAACATTGTACTCGACCTGCTCGATAAAGAGCTGGAAAAACGCCGACATGATTTTGTTCGCTATGCGGATGATTTTGTGATTGTTGCTGCTTCTAAGCGCGCGGGTGAACGGGTTATGGCGAGTATTAAACGCTTTGTTGAACGCAAGCTTAAGCTCAAAGTTAACGATACTAAAAGCCAAGTAGTTCCTGTCAGCCGCTGTAAGTTTTTGGGATTCTCTTTTCGCGGTGCAAGGCTCGTCTGGCATGATAAGTCCCTGCTCCAATTTAAATACCGCATCCGCCAGATTACAGGGCGATCCCGTGGTATTTCTATGGAAAAGAAATTGAAATAACTTACCATGTTCCTCCGTGGTTGGATCAATTATTTTGGTATAGCGCAAGGCTATTAAAAATGTATCGATCTTGACTGCTGGATACGACGAAGATTGAGAATGAACTACTGGAAAAACTGGCGTAAAGTGAGAACGAAAGTCCGAAACTTACTACGCATGGGTGTGAGTGAATCACTGGCTGTCACTTGTGGATCGTCCGGTAAGAGTTACTGGCGAAATGCAAAGACCGAAGGTATTCATATTGCACTCAACAATGAGCTTTTCCAAAAGATGGGCTTGATTTCTTTACGTGACCGCTGGGTAGAGATTCATTACGGATAGGGAACCGCCCATTGCGGACCCGCACGATGGGTGGTGTGGGGGCCGGTAGCTAGAAACTACCGGCTACCCGATTTAGGCTTTAGCTTACTTATTTCCTTTAATAGCTGAAGGAACGTATATTCGCTGAAGTTAACAGTCTCTTTGCTATTTCTTCTCTCTGACCAATGGCTACGATACTCAGACCACCATTCTTTCATCTTTGGAACATCTTGCGCTAGGAATTCAGCTACTGTTTTTTGATGTTGTTCTATTTCTTGTAGCTCTTCACGCCTATTTTTTGATTGTTCATACTTACCACTTGATGCTAGACAATCTTGGTGACCTAAATGCATATTGTGAGGAGTGTACAAGTATGGATGCTTCTCAGAGTTTGGTTCTTGACTCCAAAAAACATATGATTCATGAAACTTTAGACTCTTTGAGCATATTTCACATTTAGCACCAAATGAAGGTATTAAATTTCTTTTAATATTTTTTAAGATTACTCTTATTTTTTGTGTTCTTGATTGGTTATAACTTTGCCCCAAAAGATAGCAAATCACCAATGTTCCTGGAATTACCGCAAGGGCAACCATTATTACCACTAACCATGACGGTAACGATAGAATAAGAATTGTTCCGCTAAACTGAAGGACAAAACCTGAAAATAACATGAAGCTAGCAATTGATCCTAGAAAATCAATTCGTGGCTCGGAGTTAACATCAATCATACTTAAATCATTAGAAGGAGGCGTCGACTTGAGTGTGTTGACCTCTTTTTGCTCAGTTACTAAGTGTGTTCCTGCCAGAACCGTGGCGCCAATTATTTCAATAAGAAGGCCACTGAGAAGTATAATTGCTCCTATTTTGGCGATATTTGAAGACTGTGCCCAAGCGAGGGATATTTCTTTGACGGATGCTTCGACAGAAGAGACCTGATTATTTGTGTTTCCTAGCTCACTCTTTAACACATCAATGGCATCTAGCTCGTTATCTATCCGCAAAAATTGCTCTCCGCTGTTTTCCTCAATTCTAGATAAATCAGACCTTAAATTGCTTGCAGTTATCTCGACTCTTTGCTCAGACTGATTAATTTGTGTATTAAGGTGCTTTACCTGAAGCCTTAAAGCTTGAAGCTCTTCTTCCAGCTGTCCAATATTATTTTTCAGAAGCTCTTGTGTATCCATAGACTTCTCAGCATGAGAGCTTAAGGAAAACGTTAACAATATAACTACCAAATATGGAAATTTCATACTTACTTTCTTCGATTTCAGTGAGCCTAACGTTGCCAACAAGGGCGGCCGAAGCGTAGCGTAGGCCGTCCAGCCCAGCTCATAGCTGGGCGAGCTTGCTTGGCCTGGTTATGTGCTGCTGTGTCATCCATGGCTTCCAGACTTCAACATAGATTCAAATAAAATTATTAAAAAAGCGCCACTTATAACTGGTAAAATTATTCCGGAGATAAGAAAAATAACAGCCAATGAGTGACTACCCATCTTATAGCGTCTATAACCCTCCATGAACGGATACAAGAAGAATCCTATTAGCACGCTATACAAGATGAACTCCGGGACCTTCAGTAAAGCTCCGCCCCCTAACCTTTCTAGGCCCAGGAGATAGATTATTGGATAAAGCAAACCGGCCATGACAAAAACAACTATTAGGTAAAGCCATTTACTCAAAGTTCATATCTCTTCGTTGAAGCACATAACGCCAAGCTCACCCGCGGAGGCGCGATAGCGCCGGAGTCGGGTGCAGCGTTTTGTTAAATTGATTTCTCAAGCGCAATTCTCATTATCTTAGCTCCTTTAGGAGTAAGAAAACCTTTCGAGGTCAAACCATGATCCTCCATGTACTCGAGGTCATCTGGCTCAAAAACACCTTGGTCTTTCAATACCTCAAGTCTTTTCGCTAAAATCCTGGTTGGAGCCTCAACGTATTTTTCTGGGAGCTTGCCTTCTATTCTATCAGAAAGATATCTGATAAAGCCTGGCGAAACATCACCTATATCACTCTCTACTTCGTTGATTTTTCTTTGCAACCGTCGAAGTTCTATCCTTGATTTATCTAGTTCATTAGTGTGTTTTTCAAGCTCTTTTAGAAGCGCTTCCTTTTCGCCATCTGCAACTCTCGCTTTCTCCATAAGATCGAGGATTATCTTGTTTCGTTCATTCTCTTGCTCTTTAATATGCTTCTCTTCCTTCCTTTCCTCTTCTCTTGCTTGTTGTACATCGAAAGGCATCTTGTCGAACTTATCTCTCAATCCATTGTATCCCTCATCAATGTGTCGCAATTTTTCACCAAACCCTGATTCGATGCGACCAAGTATTTCAGACATTTCTTTCGTAAATTTGTAAGAATTATCGTAGAACCGATTTGATGTTTCCGTAGCTTTAAAATAGAACGCAGTAGAAAGAGCTATCGCGAAGAACGCAAGTAGAACAGATAGTAGATCAGTGAAACTAAAAGCTTGAAAGCTAAATGAAATACTCGAGTTGATTAGCTTCCACGTTAAAACTAACAACAACGAAATCAACAGAATATCTCTAATATTCCCTAATGTAAGAAACCCTCCTTGCCAAAATTTGTTTGGTTTCTCTTTCTGAGTGCTTTCCGAGCTCATTCCGTCTCCTGTCAATTTAACGCCCACAGCACGGGCGGCCGAAGCGCAGCGTAGGCTGTCCCGCGGAGGCCCGAAGGGCCGAAGCAGCGTGCCTGTGATTGTTAAGAGTTATTGGCACCATGTTCCTGATTCCAACAAAAACACACAAACAAGTAGTAGCTACCAAATAGGGCGTATATCCACATAATTGTAAACCCCACGTGATCTATAGCACTACTACCAAATTTGGAATACAACAAAAATACCAAAAGTGAAGCAAAGAACGAGGTGTTCAGAATGACAGTACCTATAAAGCGCGCAACACCAAATCTACTCCCTTGCATTGGGCAGAGAAATGTAAATGGAAACCATGCAAATTTCTTAGCATGAAATACATTCATTATTTTAATAAACTCACTCATAACTCGATCTTTCGATTATGGCTCTTAACGCCGCCGGCAGGGGCAGCTTACCTTGTGCGCGTTTTGCGCAAAAATGGGAGCAAAGCGACCTGCGCAAAAGGTGCACAAGGTAAGCTGTCCCGCGGAGGGCCGCAGGCCCGGAGCAAATTGCCCGGCTTTGTTATGTGGCCCCAAGGGAGCGTCTTAGCAGCCCTCTTGTTCCGATGGTGGAATAAACGGAATTGAGGAATGAAGCCTATTCTGTATACACCCACCATGAGAATACATAAGCTGTGTTTCCTCATCACCGAGGCCTAAATTGATAGTCACAGCAGGTTCATCTTCTATCAATTTACCGCAAAAACAACAGATACATTTAGTACCGAAAGCCTCAGATAAAGCCCTTCTCAGTTCTCTAATCCACATAGATACTCCGATAACCCGAGGACACATAACGTCCGGCGCACAGGCGAAGCACGCAGTGCTGAGTCCGGGCCGAAGGCCGATTGTGCCGCCGCTGGTTATATTTCATTACGCGATTGGCTCCAAATCAGAGGGAAAAGAACGAAACTCCTCCCATTGAGATTCACTCATTTCACCTTTGAAATTACGGGAATTCCACGCTCGATTTAAATGCGCATATATATGGGCTATATCTATAGAATAGCCCTCGATATCGACGCTCCCCTTAGATCCCATTTCTTTAATGAGATCACCTAGATGCTCATGTGCATCTTCTAGCTCACTCATTAATTGACTCCATTCAACTGGGTTTTTCTTGCTATCTATCATGATTTCTCAGAAATATAACGCCTGGCGCAACGGCGAAGCACGAAGTGCTGAGTTCGGCAGCCAAAGGCTGCGCATTGCCGCCACTTCTTATGAGCCTCTGTTACGTAACACATGAGATTTTGCTTCAAAGTAAAGAAACCCGTTAAAAATTAAACTTAGTATTCCCGCCGCAATTATCGATGCAGAAAAAACAAAGAGAATTGAGTTGCAAAACCAAAGAACCATAGACGCAACAATGCCAAAGATAAGTAAACCAGAAGCTAGTTTAAGATCTCTTGAAGCTTTTTCTAGGCGCCGCCCCCAAAATTCAGGAGTTTTAGTTAACATTCTCAATATACTCATAACGTCGCCATAAACGGATGCCGAAGCAACGCGTAGGCAGTCCGGTGGAGGGCGCGTCTTTTGCGACCGAAACGAATTTAATGGCCTTGTATGGTTGTTCTTGCCCGATTCTGATGTTGAAAATCCTTTTCGTTAACGGGTAAATTGAGACCCACCTTCGGCGGCCACCGAAGGCCTTGTTTATCACAGTTCGCTGCTTGGCTGGTTCGTAAAAGACCGATAACAAGTATGAACGTGATAAGCACTCACTAGGCATAACTCGGATAGTCATGTGGGCCTCGAGCCCGAATAGCAAGGCGGAGATAGCTTATCTTATGGAACCTCAAGAGATCAATGTCGGTATCGATACCAGCAGTAAACAACTCGATATTTATGTGAGACCTACTGGCCAGTTCTTTAGTGTTGCCAATGATAAAAATGGCATTAAAGATGCCATTAAACAACTACAACCTCTTAAACCTCAAAGAGTATTAATAGAGTCTACGGGAAGGCTCGAGTTAGAGTTTGTTTGCGCCGCCGACAAAGCCGGATTACCTATTGTTGTTTGCAATCCTTCGCAGATAAGGAGCTTCGCTAAATCCGCGGGGCGCCTCGCCAAAACTGACAAGCTAGATGCAATGGATATTGCACATTTTGGTGAGGCCATGAAGCCAGGGCTGTCGGTGCTAAAACCAGAAAAGCTTAGGGAGATCAGTGACTTACTGGCGGTAAGAAGTCAGTGTTTAGAGATGAGTACAATGCAAAAGAATCGACTTCAGAGAATGCCGAAATCAGTACACAAACCTATACAGACCATTCTAAACACCATCAAGAAAGAGCTACAAGGTATCGACAAGCAACTGGATAAACTGGTTAACAGTGTGTCTGAGTGGCGGCAAAGGCGTGACCTATTGTTGAGTGCCAAAGGGGTCGGAAATGTATTGGCCTATACGTTAATGAGTGAACTTCCTGAGCTAGGACAATTGAACCGTAAAGAAATCGCTGCACTTGTCGGTATCGCCCCGATGAACCGTGATAGCGGCAACTTCCAGGGCAAACGATATATTCGAGGTGGAAGGCATCGCGTACGCACGGTTCTTTTTGTTTCCATCATGTCGGCCATACAACATCATCCCAAACTAAAGCCCATGTATAAGCGATTAGTCGACGCTGGCAAACCTAAAAAGGTTGCTCTGGTTGCCTGCATGAGAAAGCAGATTACGATCCTGAATACAATGGTGAAAAACAACACCTACTGGGATGAAAGTATGGCTTAAAAACTTGACGAGTAACCATAGTCACTTGTTAAACGATTTCTTCATGCTCAATCACCGGCCCCTTTCCTTTATAGCTCTTGGAGTGATAGGCGAATACAACTATGAATATTAGAGCGATAAACACGTAAATAGACTCTTTGGAAAGCTGCGAATAAGAACTGGCAACGCCAAAGCATGCGCCTAAAAGAATGAAGAACGAGAGCCTAATAATAAAAGGCAGTCCTTTCCTTGATGGTTCGGCCTTGGGAAAAACTAGCTTTTGCCTCTTATACTCCTTGCCGTTTTTACTTAGTGTGCATACAAACGGACCCTTCAATAAGCTCACCACGTTGAGATTTGTCGAATATTCATTTTCTCCAATAGAAAAGTTATTGGTTGAATCAGTTGATAAGTTTCTTTGAGAAGATACTAACTCGCCATTTACAAATACTTTCTCAAGTCCAGAGAGAGCACTGAACCAAGCCTCAACTACGGCTCCGTCTTCTTCGAATATAAACGTATAACCCTTCGTGAAGCTAAATGCCTTTCTCTTACTCATATCTACGATTACTGTTTAACGCCCAGCACACGGGCGGCCGAAGCGAAGCGTAGGCAGTCCAGCCCGCGCTTTTTGCAGGCGATCGTGCTGCTGTTTGTTATGTTTGTGATGCAAGGTAGGAGCTATATTCATCTTGAACGACGCCTTGGTTCACAAAATTGTGTTTATTAATGCCTAGTTCTGCAGCCGCACCTTCAATACTTTTGGAAAGTACTACTCTTACTGGCTTATCGTACTCCCCTAACGGGGAGTCGAATGTATATATGTCTACGTAATTATCTGAGCCTTGATCATACGCTTCCCAGAGGCTTCCAGTAACGCCAGTACTTGACGCTTCAAATGAAGCCCAGCGAATGCACTTTTGATCTCCGATCTTAAACCCACCTAGAAAAATCTCGACTAGCTTGCCACGACGAAGAGCCGAATTTGCTTCTTGTATGGTTAAGTACCTACGAGTCATCGTTCATCCTGGACACATAACGCTGCCGGCAGGGGCAGCTTACCTTTTGCGCGATTTGCGCGAAAATGGGAGCGAAGCGACCTGCGCAAAACGTGTACAAGATAAGCTGTCCCACGGAGGGCCGTAGGCCCGGAGTAAATTGCCCGGCCTTGTTATGCAGCTACAAGGTACAGAAGGTCGCCGTATCCCCATATGACCGTGCCGATGATAGCCAAGGCTATGCATGATTTTGAAATCCAATCAAAGTACGTTGAATATGAACTACTTAAACTTATACCCTCGTATGCTAACGCGGAAATACTTTTCAATTGGTGTTGCGCGATATATTCGATATAAACAGCAATAAGTACAGCTATAGCACCGCTTCGTTGAAACCATATTTCAGGCTTGTCAATTAACGGCAACATCACACCCTGCGAACTGCCGATCATTATTATTACTCCAAGCGCGATCAGCAACGTAGACCCGATAGCCTTTTTTAAAAATTTTGATTGAATATTCGTTTGTACAACTTCACTTGAGCTTACTGCGTCCATGGTTTTTCTACTCTCCTTGCATAACGACTACAACAGGGACGGCTGGAGCGTAGCGTAGGCCGTCCCGCGAAGGGCCAAAGGCCCGTAGCAACCTGCTTGTACTCGTTAGGGTTGGTACCCACTAAGTTTGATAACTTTACGGACATATACTGCCTCCCGAATGTCATTTCTCTCAGCCCAGGAAAAACTAAATGGGAATACTAGCGTACATAAACTCATCATTTTATCATCCATGAAAAATATGTACTCCCCAGACAGCTCAAGAGAGAGCGAGTTTGAATCGCCGTATAGCATAAAATTATCAGCTATTTCCCCTTTTAGCTTAGCTGTAACTCTCAATTCATAGCTAAATGTCTCAATAGAGTTTTCTGGAGCGTAAGTTCCCTTCATGACTTGCGCCACGAATACTTGATTTCGAATATCCCAATTTTTCTCTAAATCAAAAGGGTTTTCCGGACACTCCCCGCCATAAGCTGTAGGACCGAAAAATATAAACAGTAAGCTTATAAATTTCCTCATTTCTATTCGGAACCTTAACGCCAAGCTCACCCGCGGAGGCGCGATAGCGTCGGAGTCGGGTGCAGCGTTTTGTTAGTTGCTCTTTGCCGAACGAAATTGCGCGAAGGTTAATCCAACCGCGTTAGTCACAGCGCCAGATTTATCAAAATCAACTACGATCCAAGCTTCGCATACAGTACTACAAGTACCACCGCTCCAAAGTGAGATGTACACCTTATTGCCATGGCAGAACTCTGGGGAAGCGAGATAGGGTCTTTTTGGATCTATACGCGAATAGTTCGAAATGAGACTCTCAATAGGCGGTATCTTAATTGAAAGCGCATCACCCACAAAAATCACGTATTGAGAAATGACATGCGACTTTGTTTTGTGGCCTAGAAGCGCTTCAAATGGTAAGTCGTTCTCTTTGACGTTAGGGTCAATCGATGTTGTGATTGTTCGCAACTTAAATCCTTCGCAGTCCAGTTCGTCAATTTTATTCGTTGTTTCAAATACTCTTCCGCCAATATTAATCTCATCAGCGCCTATATGGACTGAAAAAGATAAAACCATCAACACGAGTAAATTCCGCATCTGACCTTCCTTTTTGCAACTAACGCTGCTAGCAAGGGCAGCCGAAGCAACGCGTAGGCTGTCCAGCCCAGCCCCGAAGGGGTTGGGCGAGCTTGCCTAGCCTGGTTATGGCTGGCGCACTCGGGACTACTTACTAGCACTTTGCCAGCCACAGCTTGGCTGGCCGCTGCCCAATATTTACGAGGAAAGAATACCGTACTTTCCCCAATCAATTCCTATCTTATTGGCACTCCGCGAAATTGCAGCGGACTGCCTCTTTTTACAACACCCGAGCGAACCCTCTAGGAGAGAAACTACTTAAATAACAATCAGCAAAATTGCTCAATGCCGGATGCTATTTAGTGGCCTAAGCCTTCAGTTACCACGAAAAATCAATAAAACTGACCGCCACAATAACGCCCGCAGCAGGGGCGACCAATGCTGTGCACATATTGTGCTAAAGAGGGAGCGCAGCGACCAGCACAATATGTGCACAGCGTTGGGCGTCCCGCAGAGGCCCGCAGGGCCGTAGCAAACTGCCTGCGTTTGTTAAGGCAGTTTTCCAAAGTGGCTAAGTAAATGCTTTATCTTAGCTCCCGAATAGACATCAATCCGGCTGGACATTTCCTGGAGATCTTCGAGGCTCCGAGTTCTAGGGCCAACAGGAATTAACTCCCGACAGAATGTTAACTCTTTGTCACCGAACAAGAAGAAAACATAGCTTTCGCCCAAGGTTATGCCTTCAAAGAGCGAGTCAAAGCCGGTAGTTAAGGCAACACTTTTTTCTTTAGCACCTTTGAATGAGTGGTTTACTGCCACTTGCAATTTTGTTTCATTTCCATATTTTTTGTTTGGGTCATAAACACCAGAAATAACTTGGCCCAGAAAAATGTCTGTTGCTAGATCCGCATGCGCTCCGATTTCTTGGTTGTACTTATTCTCATTATTGCATTCCCATGCACTTGCATAGATTGAGAAAAAGAGAAGAGCTAACCCTATTACTTTATTCATGGTTTGCCTTAACGCTTACAGCAAGCGCGCGTTTTTTGCGTCGCCTTGCCTGTGATTGTTAGATGATAGCCGGCTATGACTACAATATATTTATGAACGCATCGACCAGTTCTTTATCTCGATCAGTCTTGCATGCCTGCTTTAAAACAGCTGGAAGGTAATACTTAAGTAAGTCCTGTTTTTCTGATTTGACGGGAACGAACTCAGATACCACCTCAATAAAGCTTGAAACTGACATTATTGAAGTGAAGGCCTCATACCCCCTAGCGCTAGCATAAGGTATTTCACTTAAGTAGTACTTCGCCAGGCATACTTGGTCCTTCTTTTTCCATGACCTGTGTGGAATAAGCGTAATGGCCTCGCCCCAATTTTCGTTCGTTACCGGATAGATACGCAACAGCCATGCAGAGGCTTCGTTCGAGTCCATTTTCCTTAACTCGCGGCATAATTTTCTAAGTCTTTCTTCCATAAACTTTAGGAATTCTCAGTTCTCTCTGCGCATCTAACGCCGCGCTCAGCGGCGCCCTAAGCTGGATGACTTTTGTGGGGTATGAGCGTAGCGACCGCAAAAGCCGTACAGCTTTGGACGTCGCGCTGCAATGCCTTGTTAGGCATAGCCCCGAACTGCCCACCAAAAGACAGTAGCAGCTACCATCCCCACATAACACATGAAAACAACATGCCCTATGATATTTACGTAGTGTGAACCAAGAAAATAATCTATTGGGATGACCAAGGAGGGAATAGCACCAATTGCCAAGTACTTCGGTAAGCTCCCGATACGTTTATGCTCCAGTAAGAAATGCCACGGCAAACCCCAAAATGTCGTATATCCCAGAACAGTCCCGCCACCCAAAATGGACATTATCAGCAAGAAACCAAATTCAGTATGGCCATCTGAAATCCACAAAACATAAATAGCCGCATTGAAAACTCCCGAAACAAATACAGCCGCCAATGCTAAAAGTAGTTTCTTATTCATGGAAGCCTAACGTTGCCAGCAAGGGCAGCCGAAGCGAAGCGTAGGCTGTCCAGCCCAGCCTCCGGCTGGGCGATCTTGCCTGGCCTGGTTATAGCTGGCGCGCTCTGAACGACCTACTTGCTCTCTGCCAGCCAACTTTGGCTAGCCACTGCCCGATAAATTTACAGGGAAAAATACCATACTTTCCCCACCAGTTAACTAGCTGATTGGCACTCCACAATGGTGCAGCTGGCTTGCAGAACTTGTTGGCTTTAAACGAAGGCACTTGAACGAAACTGCGGTACCAGTTTGAAGGAGAACTCTCTGGCGAAGCGTGTTCAGGTAGAGATTGTTACTTGAAGCAACTACAAACCATCTAAAAAATGACCGCCACAATAACGTCGCTAGCAAGGGCAGCCGAAGCAACGCGTAGGCTGTCCAGCCCAGCCCCGAAGGGGTTGGGCGAGCTTGCCTAGCCTGGTTATGGCTGGCGCGCTCGGGACCGACTACTAGCACTTTGCCAGCCATAGTTTGGCTGGCCGCTGCCCAATATTTACGAGGGAAGAATACCGCACTTTCCCTAACCAATTCCTATCTTACTGGCAATCCGCGAAATTGCAGCGGACTGCCTTTTTTTACAACACCCGAGCGAACACTCTTGGAGCGAAACTGCCTGAATAGCAATCAGTAAAATTGCTCAATACCAGATGCTATTTAGTGGCACGAAACCTTCAGTTACCGCGAAAAATCAATAAAACCGACCGCCACAATAACGCCTCAATAACCCGCAGCTGAAACGCAGCGAAGCGGAGTGTAAGCTGTCGGGCGCCGAAGGCGCGTAGTTAATTGATTTGTTAAATGTAAGACCACACTGCGCCTATGATAAGTAGAACTATTATTGCCACTTGGATTTTATTGGCTTTACTTTGTTCAGCTTTGGCTTCAGGTGTATCAGTCACTCCTACTTGATGATCGAACCCTCCTTCATCAAGATCTTCGTTGAAGATGATGAGGCCATTAATCAAAACAGCGATCATTACCAGTAACATTGCTGTTAGCCAGTAGAATCCAGTGAAGTACTGGATGCCCAATCCAAATAGAAGACAAAAAGTAATCATTATTGCTGCGGGCTTTAGGTCAATGCCATTCATCTTCGAGTACATTTAACGCCGCCGGCAGGGGCAGCTTAACTTGTGCGCGTTTTGCGCGAAAATGGGAGCGTAGCGACCCGCGGAAAAGGTGCGCAAGGTAAGCTGTCCCGCGGAGGGCCGAAGGCCCGGAGCAAATTGCCCGGCCTTGTTAACTGAGGTCCTCGTATTGCGCAATGTGCCCTGCTCCAAACTCGCTCAAATTGGCCAAGTAAACATCTAAGGACGAGCAAATTTTTGAGAGACGGCCAAATGGATAGCGCTGATCTGACCATATACTTCCAGCTTCAGGTCCGCTAAATACGTAAATATGATACCCCTCGCAGCCTGTATTACAGATGCGAATAGCGCCGCTCAAGATTCCTTCACTTGTAGTAGAGCGCCCATCGAATGCACCTAAGACTTCAGCTGTATCAACTTCTTCAATCTCGTATGGCTGAAACCACTCTTCTTGTGGTGAGAGTTTGTAATATCCAACCATTTTTGGATCATTGAGCGCTTGAAACAGGCTTTTAGGAACACTTTCTTTCCACATATTCAGTTAACGCCTTGCCTGTGTTTTATACACATCATTTAAGCCCATTTAAAGCCTCTGCTGCTTCAATATAATGGAGCAGTTTGGTATATCCCTGCCAAACAGTTTTAACCCCTGGTTCGCCATCACCTTTACGTCCTAGAAATCCCCCTAGGCCTGCCAACATACGCGTTATATCTCTCATGCTTGGAGGTATATTCGGTGGGGAACTTTTATCTCGCATCATCCATACCATGCGCCATTCTTTTTCAGAGTAAGCACTCGTACATGGTTCATCAGGAAGACTTCTTGCTTGTGTAGTTATCGAATGTAGTCGCCATCCAATAATCATATAGATCGCAATACAGTTCAACATTCGCTGCTCTGTTCTAAAACGATTACTTTCTATCTGGCATCCGCCTTTTACCACCCGAAAATAGGTTTCAATTTCCCACCGGCTTCGATACCACTCAATGATAACTCTCGCCTGCTTAAAGTCTTCAACTGGAAGATCAGTTAACAGCATCCACTCAATGCCTTTTTCACCCTCTGGTGGGGTTAATTCTTTAGCCAATACAGCATAGAGAGAAAGTGGTCGTTTAGATCTTCCTTTTCCTAGCAACCGTATCTCAGTAGTGGATACGTTGACCTTGGCTTTTCTTCCAGGCTCTCCATTCCGTTTGGGAATATCTACCGTGTATAGACCGACAGATTTCTGCTCATTCATATGATCCCAAAGCAAAACCGTTTCTTCTCCATCGAGCTCTAAAGTGCGATTGGCCTTAGCTCGAACGATATAGCTCGCCCGCCGCTGTTCACTTTGCTCTTCAGCCAGCTGAAACCACTCATGAATATCACCCTCTCTATCAGCAATACTCACAATTGTGCTTTCAGGGCAGTGCTCTTGTATCTGACAAGCCGTTTCGTAATGGTCTAGCCAGCGTCGACTCTCCTTATCCTTTATCGACTTGGTATAGCGGGAATTAGAACTTGATTCCTTATCTCTCTGCCACATACTACCTTCAACAACACCCAAATTAACTCTGGATGGTGTTATCGCGATGGAGGTGTGCAAGAGTTGTTGGTTGGTCTCTTTACGCCTAAGTGTTCCCATCTCTTTACTTTCTAGGTCAGTGGCAAAATTTAGAAAGGTAGTATCTTGTGGGATAAGAACAACAGGCTGCACTTTGATTCTCTCAAGAGTTGCCGATTTATGACCGCTCATAATAGAGTCAAAGTTGACTTTATCATTTTCTATAAAGCGATAAGCTGCAAACGTTTCTGCCCAAGTTTTGTTTGCACAAGGAATGCTATTGTTTGGGTCTGAACTTAAATTACTGAGAATATTAGACAAGCGCTTATTCAAGCGTGTATCACCCATAACCTGATTTTTTACTTCGTCCATGACCCAGTCCTGCATAATTATCCAGCCAAATCTGTAGTTCTTACTGGGCTAAACTGTAACTTATTGATTTACATAATAAAACTTAAAAAACTTGTGTATAAAACTTAGCGCCTTGCTAAGGGGCAGCCGAAGTGCAGTGGAGGCTGTCCTGCGGAGGCCGCGCCTTTTGCGGTCGGAGTGAACTTGAGCAACTTGTTAGGTTTCTGTGACTATGGTGATGCAAGCTTAACCTCGCTAAATCTCCAGTTTGTAATTTCGCCTTGTGATTCAAGCTGACCAGACTGAACAAGGTAATAAATTCTTTTTGCGATCCTTTCTGCATCACAATTGTTGTCATCTAACCCTGTCTTATTTTGTGTCAGACCAATTATCATTGCCATCTTTCTCCAATTTTTGGTGGCTTGAGAAAGAATAACTTTGTCTATTTCCAAATCGTCCATTTTGGGAACCTAACGCCGCAAGCAACGGCCGAAATGTAGCGGCGAAGCCGCGGAATGTAGGTCCAGCCCACGTAGTGGGCGGTGTTGCCTTGCTTTGTTAAGCATGATGGCCTCTCTTATAAAATGCATAGGCACACAAAGCCAGCCCTACGGAATATACTAAATCAAAAGACATTACGGAAATAGCAGTGTAAGTGGGTGAGCTAGATAATAAATCAGGGTAAGTAGCCCACAGCCACTCCGTTGTAGGAATTGCTAACATGCTAGGCAGTAGCATTATGGTGAGGCCAATGATAAACAACCCGGAGGAGGACGAGCTTTGCTTTAAGATGCTGTATCCGGCGACTATCGCAACCAGAAGAGACGGCCAGGTAGAAAGCAAAGTCATTGTAATTATTTCGTGGATTCCCACTCGATCCCTCGTAATGCTTAACGCCCACAGCAGGGGCGGCTTAATTTGTGCGCGTTTTGCGCAAAAATGGGAGCGGAGCGACCTGCGCAAAAGGTGCACAAATTAAGCCGTCCCGCGGAGGCCCGAAGGGCCGTAGCAAACTGCCTGTGTTTGTTAAGGCCTCCACTAATCGCAGCCTGAGTCACCGAAACCAAAATCTATGCCACCACCGAAACCATCAGTTGACGATGGTACTCCTGTTTGCGCCGCTTTCTTTTTGCGCAATTCTTTCTCTACAGATTTTCGCTTATCTTCGATTAAAGATTTCTCCGACTCAGTAAATTTCTGATTCTCTAAAAGCTCAACACCACAATACATACATTTATCAAACCCAGTGTTCTGAATCCGACGACCACATATATGGCACAAGCCTTTGTTCATGTTTACTTCCCTTAACACCAAGCGAATGGGCTCGCGCCGCGTAGCAGTGACAGTCCAGGCCAACTTGTTGGCCGAGCATTGCGCGCCTTGTTATGGCTCATTTATTGGTAAACCCGAGAGCTCAAAGGTGGAATAAGCTCTTCTGTGATTGTACCCATTATTATTTCTAATTCGCTTTTGATTTCTACGAGTTGGTTGTTGAACTCTGGATACTGCTGCCAAAAGTTATCAGGCACAACAGCAATATTTGCCAGTAAATCTCCTTTGTACATGTCACCTTCGGCCAATGGGTTTACTGCAAGAATATCAAGAGCAACGGGAACCAGAAACCTTAAACCAATTTTTTGACCAATTAGTATGCGTAGATTTTCGACCGAAAGTTCCGCTAAAGGAACTGACCATAAACGGCGACATTCAGCGGCTAGACTTGAGCCAAAGTCAGGCCTGCCCCATTTTTCTTTGTGTAGTTCTTCGAGAGATTTTGATAGATCCACGATAATCCTTTAAGGGCCATAACGCCGCCAACACGGGCCAAAATGGAGCAGCGAAGCTGCGGAATGTAGGTCCAGCCAGCTTTGCTGGCATTCGTGCTTGGCTTTGTTACGTGTTTTTAGCACTCGTATAGCTCCGCTAAAAATTGATTAAAAGATTTGGCCAACCTAGTCATATTATATTCCCAGGGCTCACCCTCATAGTTAGCCTCTTCATGGTCCCAATGGTAGACAGCTCCAAATTCCTCTGGCTTAAGTGACAAGCAATATACGTCACCGCCAGGACTCTCCCCAAAAGGTAAGTAATGGCCAAGGATCATATCTTTATATTCTTCAATATTTCTTGCCAAGTCATCATGTACGAGTTCTTTTTGGATCGCGTAAAGGTGACCTATAAAGTCAAAGTGCTCTCCGTTGACCTTGACTCCATCTGGAACTGGACGCCCACCATTGTATTGTTGTAAAAACTCAACATATTCGAGAGGAAAGTCTATAGAAAGGTCACTCTCTAGCGCCTTAATATCAGGCCGACTCAACTTTCCATATGAATCATTAACTTGAATCATCGTGACTCGCTCTTACACCTAACGCCGCAATCAGCGGCAGACTAGTTGTTGATTGTTTTGTGCAAAAATGGCGAAGCCATGCACAAAACGAGCGACGGCTAGGCTGTCCAAGCCACGAAGTGGCTGATGCTGCATTGCCTTGTTATACGTTGCGCTTTGTAACATGTAATGTGCGTCTTTCTTTTGCGCTTATTACCACATTGCTAAACTCAACCTTCCAGGCTCCGAACTTTACGAAATTGCTTCTCGCTTGACGAAGATTCATATCATCGTTTAAGTCAGATGCCGCATCCCAATCTGGGTTTTCTGGATCAAGACAGTCGTCTTCCCAGAAGCAGACTGGACATACTAGGCATTTGCCTCGCTCCGCTAGTGAATAATAATCACAGCACGGGCACTGCTTCATATTTTCACTCATGGGGAATTCCTTTAATTCCATCGCTCGGTCTCGACTTACGTATAACGCCGCTAGCAAGGGCAGCCGAAGCAACGCGTAGGCTGTCCAGCCCAGCCCCGAAGGGGTTGGGCGAGCTTGCCTAGCCTAGTTATGGCTGGCGCGCTCGGGACCGACTACTAGCACTTTGCCAGCCATAGTTTGGCTGGCCGCTGCCCAATATTTACGAGGGAAGAATACCGCACTTTCCCTAACCAATTCCTATCTTACTGGCAATCCGCAAAATTGCAGCGGACTGCCTCTTTTTACAACACCCGAGCGAACACTCTTGGAGCGAAACTGCCTGAATAGCAATCAGTAAAATTGCTCAATACCAGATGCTATTTAGTGGCACGAAACCTTCAGTTACCACGAAAAATCAATAAAACCGACCGCCACAATAACGCTCGGTTTAGGGGCGGCCGGAGCGCAGCGTAGGCCGTCCCAGCCGCGTCTTTCGCGGCGATTACAACCGCTTGTTAGGTGGTTGACGAAGGAGTAAAAATAGGCCCGCCGCACATACCAACCACCAAAATACTAAGAAGAATGCCAGAAAAAAAGACGCACTGCTGTAAGGGCTACCTGGAGCAATTGCTAGTTTTGACGATAACACCGGAAAGCCACTTTGTAGCAACCATAACGGCGGACCAATAAAGATGTCTCTGACATTGTGCCAACTCCCCCCAGCCCCATCCGTGAGAAAACTCATTGCTGCGAATAGCAATGCTAGGGCCAGCCCTAGTAAGAATGAAAAGCTTACTCGCCTCATGAGCTATTGCCACCTAACGCCCCGCCTGTGTTTTATACACATTATTTAAGTCCATTTAAAACCTCTGCTGCTTCAACATAATGGAGCAACTTAGCATATCCTTGCCAAACAGTTTTAACCCCTGGCTCGCCATCGCCTTTACGCCCTAGAAATCCTCCTAGACCTGCCAGCATACGCGTTATATCTCTCATGCTTGGAGGTATATTCGGTGGGGAACTTTTATCTCGCATCATCCATACCATGCGCCATTCTTTTTCAGAGTAAGCACTCGTACATGGTTCATCAGGAAGACTTTTTGCTTGTGTAGTTATCGAATGTAGTCGCCATCCAATAATCATATAGATCGCAATACAGTTCAACATTCGCTGCTCTGTTCTAAAACGATTACTTTCTATCTGGCATCCGCCTTTTACCACCCGAAAATAGGTTTCAATTTCCCACCGGCTTCGATACCACTCAATGATGACTCTCGCCTGCTTATAGTCTTCAACTGGAAGATCAGTTAACAGCATCCACTCAATGCCTTTTTCACCCTCTGGTGGGTTTAATTCCTTAGCCAATACAGCATAGAGAGAAAGTGGTCGTTTAGATTTTCCTTTTCCAAGTAGCCGTATCTCAGTAGTGGATACGCTGACTTTGGCTTTTCTTCCAGGTTCCCCATTCCGTTTGGGAATGTCTACCGCGTATAGACCAATAGATTTCTGCTCGTTCATATGATCCCAAAGCAAAACCGTTTCTTCTCCATCGAGCTCTAAAGTGCGATTGGCCTTAGCTCGAACGATATAGCTCGCCCGCCGCTGTTCACTTTGCTCTTCAGCCAGCTGAAACCACTCATGAATATCACCCTCTCTATCAGCAATACTCACAATTGTGCTTTCAGGGCAGTGCTCTTGTATCTGACAAGCCGTTTCGTAATGGTCTAGCCAGCGTCGACTCTCCTTATCCTTTATCGACTTGGTATAGCGGGAATTAGAACTTGATTCCTTATCTCTCTGCCACATACTACCTTCAACAACACCCAAATTAACTCTGGATGGTGTTATCGCGATGGAGGTGTGCAAGAGTTGTTGGTTGGTCTCTTTACGCCTAAGAGTTCCCATCTCTTTACTTTCTAGGTCAGTGGCAAAATTTAGAAAGGTAGTATCTTGTGGGATAAGAACAACAGGCTGCGCTTTGATTCTCTCAAGAGTTGCCGATTTATGACCGCTCATAATAGAGTCAAAGTTGACTTTATCATTTTCTATAAAGCGATAAGCTGCAAACGTTTCTGCCCAAGTTTTGTTTGCACAAGGAATGCTATTGTTTGGGTCTGAACTTAAATTACTGAGAATATTAGACAAGCGCTTATTCAAGCGTGTATCACCCATAACCTGATTTTTTACTTCGTCCATGACCCAGTCCTGCATAATAATCCAGCCAAATCTGTAGTTCTTACTGGGCTAAACTGTAACTTATTGATTTACATAATAAAACTTAAAAAAACTTGTGTATAAAACTTAGCGCCCCGCACAAGGGCAGACAAATTAGCGTAGCGTTTTGGCTGTCCCAGCGACCAACGGGAGCGATTGCTGCGGCTTGTTATTGGGGACATTGTTCATTATGCCTATCATACGGGTATGATCGAACTTCACTACAGTTTTGGCCATAACATAAAACTATGATTTCGATGCAGCGATCGTTACCGGTATACAAGTAACTAAAGCTTGGCTCTGGTTTCACTGATGATTTTAAAATAGCTAGCCCTTCTGGAGGTAGATTCTTTCTGGCGAGGTATGTAATTACACTGCTTTTTGCTTGAGCAGCCATTTCTGGAGTTCTAACTTCTGGTGTTTCGTAGCCACCATCACATGCGACTAGCAAGGATGTGGTAATAAGAACTGAGAGTAAATTAAGTGGCTTTATCACTGTAATTCCTTGGCCCTATAACGCCTTGGTTTGGGGCAGCCGGAGCAACGCGTAGGCTGTCCCAGCCACGAAGTGGCGAACAACACCACCTTGTTAAGTATCGTTACTTCGAGCATTTTACATAACCTTCTAATACATCACTCCATGCTTGGTCAGGATCAAACCCAACCACCAAACCATCCTTTGTTTTCTGGCCAGTAAAAGCTCCCATGCCGTGCTGAATCATGTACTTCGGGTAATAAGTAGGTTTGCCAAGAGTTTTAATTGAGTTACAAACAGCATTCATATTTTCAGCGGCTTTTTTAAAAGCCGCTTGAAAATTTGCTGTTTGTTCCTCGCTCAGTGCGCCTAGGTGATTCATGCGCAAAACAGTAACAGCCTGATGGGCAGACCTGTCTGAAACACGTAGGGTATCGTATTTTCCGTAAGCCAATGAAATGAAATAAAGCTGAACTGCTTTGTCAAAGTCGTCCTCGTTGACGCACTTGTTAACCCCAATATAAATATCAGCCGGGCTGTTTTTAGTGGTCAGCTCTTTGGTGGATATGCAGTTTACTGGTCTGCTGGACTCCAAGTTACCTTCGGCTTCATAGTTCTTGATATCTGCGTTTGCAGTAATAGAAACAATTAATCCGACTAAAGCTAATGCTATTCTCATGCTTTACTCTCCAAGATACTTAACGCTTAGATAACCTGCACTGCAGGCGGTAAAAAAAATGATCTGGCATTGAATTTAGGCCGAACTAAAGAGGCCCATTCCTGCAGTGTCTGGTTCATCGCCATGTTGTACATTCCCGCCGGCACTATCTTGCCGAGCCGCCCCCTTTATAAAGGAAATTCCTTTTTTCGCCTTAGACCACACTCTGCCAGTCAACTTTGTAGATTCATGGCACTGCCCACACTCTACCACCAGATCTTGGATTTGCAATCCAGCTGGGAGTCGTTGATCTTTCATTAAACCCACTTGATTACTACATAGATCGTGCTTTTTCTTATTGCACCCAGCATATAATCCATAACTCCGTACCATGTGTTTTCCTATTGGAGGTATGTGCTGCAAGACACGTCTTAAGAACTCTTCAGGCTTTAATCTTAGTCGCTTGCGTCGCTGGTCACGGTGATCAAAATAACGAAATTCCAGCCCCTTATGATCCACGTTTAATATCTGCTTTGGCTTCAGCGGGCCACCTTTGATATATCGTGAAAAATACAGCAGAACGCCTTGTCCATGCTCATATCGATCCTGAATACGAACTGACCATTCTTTGCGATAGCAAGCTTTAAAGAGAATATCAAACTGGCCAATGGGCCAACTGGGAGGCAGCTTGATTAGCCCAGCACGATACTGCTCTAGTAACAGCGCTTGAAACTTTCCCCTATAAAAACTCTTAACCACTCGCACAGGTAATAAATACTCACCTGTTTCTTTCCAGTTTTCTCTTAAAGTCAAACCGCCAGCGGTGATCAGGCAGTGTATATGTGGATGTAAAGTTAACTGTCTTCCCCAAGTATGCAGAGCCATAAGCATCCCGGGGGTTACGCCGTGATAGTCCTTACTTGCCATCAATTCAAATAGCGTTTCTTTACTCGACAAAAAGAGTATATCTGTAAGCTTCTCCTCGTTGTATTGCCATATCGGCAGATACTCATGAGGTATAGTAAAGACCACATGAAAATGATCTGTATCAAATAATTTACGACGCTGCTGATCAACCCACTGGAGCTGTTTTCTGCCTGAGCAGAGGGGGCAACTTCTATGCCTACAAGAATGATGCTGTTCAGTGACATGGTTGTGCTTACAACGATAATAACTGCTTCCCATCGATTTTGTACGGCATTCTTGTATCGAGGAGATAGCCTTTAAATTTTTTAGTGGTTGCGCAGTTTTAGATAAATAACCACTGTACGCAGAAAATATATTTTGCAATACCCGGTTATGCATTTTCTAAAATGCCTCTTATAATTTAAAAGTGGCACCACTCCCGCGCAGCGGGTTTGTACAACATTTATATAGTAATCATTCTGATCACTATTATCCTGATTACTATCCTGGAATCAATCTAACGAAAAAACACACAAAACCCAAGTAACATCAATATGTTATTCATGATTCAGGACCATTGTACCAAATGGAAAAACGATCACTTTGACTACTATCCCCATTTTATACGAGCTCCCTAATCCATTGAAATACAATAGGTTTTCAAACATTCTGGACCTAGGCCAAAAATAACGGGCAAACTGATCGAAAATCCTGATGACTCCCAGTCAAATGTTCATTAAACTGTTAATCCATACAGTACCCGGACTGTAAAAATGGACGACATCCCTATTCCGCTACCCCAGCGACCATCCCGCTTTAGCGATTGCCTGTTACTTTTAGCCATGAAGAAGCAACCTCCATATTAGAGCACCTTAGCGGTCCAAATAAGCTTGCTGCTTCATTAATGTATGGTTCGGGCCTTAGAGTTATGGAAGCTGTGCGGCTTAGGGTACAGGACATTGATTTTAGTGATCAATGCTTGATAGTACGGGAGTCCAAGGGTGAGAAATGGCGAAGAACACTACTGCCTCGGTCTCTAGTTAAGCCCCTCAAGGTGCAAATAGCACATGCGCTTTCTCTACATCAGCAGGATTTGGCTGAGGGATATGGGTATGTCTATTTGCCTTTCGCTCTGGCGAAAAAGTACCCACAAGCAGCGACGAGTACTGCTTGGCAGTATGTATTCCCCGCTCGATTTCTATCGCAAGACCCTCGCAGCGATATGATGCGACGGCATCATATTGGTGAGCAGCAAGTTAGGCGGGCCGTTGCCAAGGCCGTTTCGGCCCTCAATATTCGTAAGAAGGCGAGTTGCCATACATTTCGCCATTCGTTTGCCACCAATCTTCTGCGGGCTGGTACTGATATACGCAATATTCAAGAACTTCTCGGCCACAACGATATCAGTACAACCATGATTTACACCCATGTTATAGGCGTACATGAGCGCGGTGTTACCAGCCCTCTTGACTAATTTCGGCTCCCGGCAGCTATGCCTTTGGGGGGTAACTAGCTTTGGGCCAAGCCTTGTTGATTTCATCTGCCTGAAGCTCAGCATTAAAGAGTTCCCAGGTAATGCTAATAATGTCAGATCTGCGGTAATTATATTGTTAATTACTACCACTCGCCCCAGCTTCCAGCTGCTTCTGAACCTTATCCAAATTAAAAGATCCGGGTACCTGGCTGGGTGGATACTCTTTCATCGTTTGCAAAAATTTTGACGCGAGTTGCTGCATGGGAACCAAGACAAAAGCCCTGTCTATAAACCAGTCGTTATAGGTGTTCGAGTTGTGTTGGGCTTTTTCGAAAGGATCTTGCCTCAAATTGAACAGCAGTGGCACTCGTAATTCAGTAAAGGGCTCTCGCCAGACTTCAAAACCCCGCCCGCGATTTTCCAGGAAAATGGCTTTCCAGGGTTCGTAGCGCATAGCTACAATTTGGCCGTCATCATTTACGTAGATAAATTCTTTTCTTGGTGAAAGTTTTGCTTTGCCGGTGAAGTAATCCATCATGTTGTAGCCATCAACATAATTTCTGTACTCGCGACCATTGAGCTCGACCCCTTCCTTGAGCTGTTCCTTGATATTCGGGTTCCCCCCGGCTGCAGCGAGAGTCGGCAGCCAGTCTTCATGGGAGACAATACCTGTCAGCGTAGTGCCCGCTGGAAATTTGCCCGGCCAGCGTACAAAGGCTGGCACCCTATAAGCCCCTTCCCAATTGGAATTTTTCTCACTGCGAAATGGCGTAGTTGCAGCATCTGGCCAGGTATTGAAGTGGGGGCCGTTGTCTGTGGAATAAAACACGATGGTATTGTCGGTGATATCCAGGCGATCGAGCACACTTAGCAGCTTTCCTACCAGGATGTCATGCTCAACCATACCATCCATATACTCATTACTGTTGGGGCCCGCAAGGTTTGTGTGCTCCTCTCTGACATGAGTACGAAAGTGCATCCGGGTTGCGTTCCACCAGACAAAGAATGGGGTCTTAGCCGCGTGTGCACGTTCGATAAAGTCGATAGCTGCCGCTAGGGTTTCATCATCGATAGTTTCCATCCGTTTCTTGGTGAGGGGGCCGGTATCTTCGATTGGTCCGCCGGCCTTGGCTTTAATCACTCCTCTGGGGCCAAACTTCTTACGGAATTCAGGGTCTTTGGGATAGTCCCTGTTCTCAGGCTCTTCCTCCGCATTCAGGTGATAGAGGTTGCCAAAGAATTCGTCAAAGCCATGGTTGATGGGCAGGTGTTCGTCCCTATCCCCTTGGTGGTTTTTACCAAACTGGCCGGTGGCATAACCCAGGCTTTTCATTACTGTGGCGATAGTGGCATCACTCTTCTGCCAACCCTCTTTGGCACCAGGAAGCCCCACTTTAGTCATGCCGGTGCGCACTGGAACATTACCCGCTAAAAACGCTGCGCGGCCTGCTGTGCACGATTGCTGGCCGTAGTAGTCGGTAAAAGAAAGGCCTTCTACCGCCAGCCGATCAATGTTGGGCGTGGTATAGCCCATCATGCCGCGACTGTTGAAGCTGATATTCCAGATGCCAATATCATCTCCCCAGATCACCAAAATATTGGGTTTGGTCTGCGCGAATAGGCTACCAGGGGAAAGGAATACAGCAGCCAGTACAACCAAAAGGAACTGTCGGAGACGGGATCGGGAGATCAGGAGCATTACACACCTCGATATTGGCAGGCTCAATACACCGCTTTAAGACTAGTCCCGGTAGGCAGGAACTTGAGGAATCACCGGCCCCAGGCTTGACTGATCCTTCGCTTCTGGCGGAAACACCGTCCGCCAGTCCTTCGCCATATCTACCACCAACCAGCCATTTGCCTTAGCGGCTTGTAGCGCTTTGTCCAGGCGCCCCACTGAGGAGTTCTTATCGTATGCCCATTCTCTTTTGGCATCGGTATGATGAATCAGCATGGCAAAACGCAGCCCCTTAGCGGCGGTGGTCCATTCCAGCATTTGTAAGTCACCATCGGAGTTGCCTGCGGCAAATACCGGCCGCCGGCCAATCACATCATTGATTGCGATAGGCTTCCCCTGTTTATCGGTGAGGAAGGCCAATTCATCTAATTTCACAATATAGGGATGCCCACCCCCATTTTCATAGCGGGACTTTAGGCGACTGCCGATAACCTGCTCCGGGGGAATTCCATATAACTCCTGGGAAAACACACGGATAAAATCAGTGCCGCCCCCCGAAACAATGTAGGTTTTAAAACCATTTGCTCTTAAGTATTCCAGCAACTCCAGCATGGGCTGGAACACCATCGCACTGTAGTGTTTGCCAGTTTCCGGGTTCTTAGCACTCTTGAGCCATTGGGCAACAGAGTGCTGGAAGGCATCCGTACTCAATCCCGCATGAGTCGCAGTAAGCATTACTTCCAAACCTTCCCTGCCTTGCCCCAACAGGTTTGATAAATCGCCCTTTAAGATCGAAGCGAAGGGCTCTTTCGTTTTCCACTCTGGGTGTTGGGGCGCTAGCCTTTTAACTTCATCAGCAGCATAGAGCAGCTGGAAGTACACGGGCTTCTCGGACCAGAGGGTGCCATCATTATCAAATACCGCTATACGTTCACCGACAGGTATAAAGTCGGCGCTGTCCTTACGGGTAACCTTGTCAACAAAGGCCATAATTTGGGCTTTAACGCCATCTTGCCAGGATGGCAAGGGAGAACTGAGTGCCGGTAAGCTGATTGCCAAAACCAGCAGCAGACACCCTCGGCTCAGGGCAACCCTAAATTTCCAATCCAGCATTCTGGCCCTCTCACAAAATGACATTTACGGCACATGAACTAATCTTTTGGCCTAGGGAGCCTCTGAATAACTCCCTAAGATAAAAACTCATCACAATAAAAAAACCGTGATAAATATAGCTGGCACTAGCCTCCTCCAAATCAGCCTTATCTGTCTCGTACTGGTGGCCTGTGGTAACGAAGAGCCGGTTGATTCCCAACCTCTCAAGCGCCAGGATGAAGCAATCAGCTCAGAAGCCACTTTCGTGGGCTCCGCGCAATGCGCCGTATGCCACAAAGATGAGGCCAGTGCCTGGCAAGGTTCCCACCACCAGCTGGCAATGCAGGCCGCCAATAGTGATAGCGTTCTCGGTGATTTCTCCGGGGTGGCATTTGAATATCAGGGGCAGAAATCTCACTTCTATCAAAAGGAAGGTCGCTATTACGTACGCACTGATGGGCCCAGTGGAGAACTCCAGGACTATCCCCTTGCCTATACATTTGGTGTCCACCCTTTACAGCAATTCTTGATTGATTTGGGAGGCGGACGTCTTCAGGCACTGAGTATTGCTTGGGATAGCCGGGACAAATCTGTCGGTGGCCAGCGCTGGTTCCATCTCTATCCCGATCAAGCGATAGACCATCAACATCCCCTGCACTGGACCGGCATAAACCAGAATTGGAACTTTATGTGTTCCGACTGCCATTCCACCAATCTGCAAAAGGCCTATAGCCTACAAACCGATAGCTACCAGACATCCTGGTCAGAGATCAGTGTCGGTTGCGAATCCTGTCACGGCCCGGGATCAAGGCACATTCAGTGGGCAAAAATACAAAATGAGGTATTGCCGAATAAAGGGCTAGATCCCCATTTTATTGATCCAACCCAACAGATCCGGGAAATGGATCTGCAAACGGGGATTGCCAAGCTTGCGCCATCGGCAGCCATCCAGCGTGAAATAACAACTTGCGCCCAGTGCCATTCTCGGCGGAGTACCCATTTACCGGGGGCGCAGGCTAACAGCGAATTACTGGATCATTTCAACCTCACACTTCTGCAAGAGCCTCTCTACCACGCAGATGGCCAGGCCGATGGCGAGGTATTTGTGTACGGATCGTTTCTGCAAAGTAAAATGTACGCTGCAGGTGTTACCTGTAGCCACTGTCATAACCCCCACAGTCTACAACTGAGAGCAGCTGGTGATGCAGTTTGTGCCCAGTGCCATATGCCGGAGCGATTCGCCCGTACTGATCACCATCTGCACCCAACTCAAAGCCCCGGTGCCCGCTGCACAAACTGCCATATGCCGACGAAAAATTTTATGCAGGTGGATGGGCGCCGGGATCACAGTTTCCGCGTTCCCCGACCTGACCTTTCCGAGGCGCTGGACACCCCCAATACTTGCAACAGCTGCCATCAAGATAAATCGAGCCAGTGGGCAGCGAAGATATTGGAAGACAAATACGGCTCACCTCCCCCTCACTACGGGCAGACATTGCACGCAGCTATGCGCGGGGATAGCGAGGCCGATAAGATGTTAATGGACCTTATTCAGGACAGCAGTCAACCGGAGATTGTTCGGGCCAGCGCAATCCGTTTGTTACCGCGCTACCTGACGATAAATTCCGCTCAGTTACTCCAACAAATTGCCCAGAGCGAAGAACCATTATTAAACCTGGCCCTTGCGCAGTCTCTGGATGAACTACCGGAGCAATTACGACTGATGATCGGTGTACCGCTGCTTTTCAGTAAAATGGCCGTGACCAGGTCGCTGGCTGCCAATGGCGTTACCGATGCTCAGATCGGGACTATGCCCGCGCAAGTACATCAGCAATACTCAAAGGCCCTTAAAACCTATACCACCTCAGAATTATTCAACAGCGACCGACCGGAATCCCTGGTAAACCTGGGCAACCTCCATTTCCAGAGAGGAAATACGCAACAAGCGGAAGCCTTCTATCGCCGAGCAATAACCAAGGCCTCCTACTACACACCCGCCTATATCAACTTGGCCGACCTTTACCGGGCAAGTGGACGTGAAACCGATGCGGAATTATTACTCAGAGGAGCACTATCGAAGAGTGAGGATATCGCCGTAATCCAGCATGCCTTAGGACTTTCCCTGGTTCGTCAGAACCGCCACCAGGAGGCAATGGGTTTTCTAAAGGCGGCAGCTGAGAATGAGCAAACCCAGAGCCGCTATCTCTACGTATATGCCATAGCCGTTCACTCGGAAGGCAACAGCGAACTCGCCCTGGATATTCTAGAAGACGGCTATCACCAGTTTCCGCAGGACCTGGATATTTTGCGGGCATTAATTTCTATTAGCAGGGAATCCGGCAAGCGGGAAATCGCACAAAAATATGAAGCACTTTTAGCCAGCAAACGCTAAAAATCATAATAGAGACTTAACCTAAGAAGCCTTTCAGTTGGCAGCAGACCAAATTCACAGGACTCACAGCCCCTGAAAAACTGGGCTTGCAGTCGAGTACTAAAATGCTCAGTCCAGTTCTGAATCAATTCCAGGTTGTGGTACTGGCTCTTGTCATCCAGGTTGTATTGCACACTCTGGCGATATTGAAACTTCTTATCCAGCCGGGTGTTACCCCACATCAAGAACAAATACTCCTGCCGTAGTTGTCCGGTAGATAAAAGGTGAAAACTATCGGACAGAAAAGCAATCGCCTCATAAACCCGCGCGCTGTTCAATCCGTTCTTTGCACTATCTACCTGCGTTTGAACCAAATCCCACTCGTCATCATCGAATCCATGCTGGTTATACAGATACTCCGCAGTAACATCCCATCCCTGGTTGAAGCTGAGCTGAGTACCAAGCACCAGCTTCAAATAACCATCGTCCTCTGCTGGAAAATAGGAGAGTTCGCCCGGCTGCGGTAACTCCCGCTGATGTTCCCAAGCCCCCTCCAACCTGAGTGTGGCACTGTCTCCAGCCAAAGTACTCAACCCGAGAGCGACATTGGTTGCCTCCCCCTCTATCTGATGTAATACCAAGCGGGTATCCAAGTCACCTTCACGATTCACCACGAGAGCGTACTGAAACTCATGGTCATTTACGCTAGTGTCAAAGTGACCATCCAGTTCATCCTCAACCTGAGCCATATAAATGCCGGTGTTCCAGCGACCATAGCGGAAATCGAGATGGGCCATATCCCAGCCCAGTTGCTGGGTAAGCTCATCGGCATCCAGATTGGGGCGATCAAATGTGGCTTTTAAAATATTTGCTGGAGACCAGTTGTAACCGTTGCTCCACTGAGGTTTTATCCGACCGACGTTAATACCAATCCTTCGGTTGTCAGTGTAAGAAGAGAAATACCCCTCTAGCAGATGGGATTCTGTCTCTTTTTCAGATGTTCCAGCCTCATTAGACCGATAGTGCTCTATCGCCGCAAACCGCGAGTAAACTGAGAAGTGTGCTCCCAGGGAGAACTGGCCACTGAGATCCAGAGCAAGCAAAGACTCTTGTTCATCAAAGACAAACAGACCCGGATCGAAATAGAGGTCATCCCGAACTTCATTCTGCTGGTGATACCCCAGTAGCGAAGCATCAATATCCCAAACAACTCGAGAAACCCCTTCCTCAGTGCTCACTTCATCGAAAAGTTCCGAGTTGGTCTCGAAAGGGTCCTGATAGTCTTCGGCACTGGCAACTTTTTCAGCAAAAGCGAGAGGAAGGAATATAAATGGGAGAATTTTCCTGATTCTGATAACCATTACCGACTCACCTCAATTCAGCCTGCCAAGGGAGCCTTTTTGGAAAATTGCCGGGTCCAGGCTCTCAAGACGATAGTCATCGAACTTCATCCAGGTATAACTCTCGTCAATGAGTGCATCCACCAAGAGTAATTTATGCAGTTTCAGCTCGCCTTCAAACTGCTTGAACTCTTTATAGTACGCTGTTTTAAGGAGGCGCCCGGAGCGAGTATAAAACTCCCCCTTTAAAGGCAGGTTTCCCTCAGCCTGTGCCATCCATATTTTTACTTTGTCATAGGCAACACCAGAGGATTTTGCCGATAAATACAGCACCCAGTAATCTTCCCCATCAACAGTTTCCTGCCCTTGCAGCTCTGCGGTGTAATCCCGGGAGAAATTTGCCCCCACTACATCACCGTTACTGGTCTCACCAATTAATCGCTGTGAGGGTGCAATCCGGATAACCCTGCGCGTGCCGGGAATATAGAGCCACATATTGGCGCTCTCTTTTAGCATTGCCCTCCCCTTTTCCCGGGCGGGTGCCAAAAACTGGATCAGTGATTGATCATTAAATACTTTGACACTGAGCTTATTGGTGCGGGGCTCCTTATCCTTTTTGTAGCTGACATTGGTAATATCAAAGCTAAAACCCTGATCCCTGAACCCGCGAAAGTCATCCAGTTTATTAACCAGTGACTCAGCCGAAACCGATGCATAACTTGAGTAGCTAAACAGCAAGCAGGCTATCGCCAACACCCACCCATAAAAAGAATTCAACTTATACATAGAAGACCCAAATCAAGTAAACCTAAGTGCTTTTACTACCGGCAGCCGGGATGCTTTTATCGCTGGATAAAGGCTGGAAACAAGTGAAATACAAAAACCCAACAGGAATGTTTTCAATAAGATATCCGGCACGACAAACACACGAATAGGATAATCCTGGGTACTGCCCGGTGGCCGGGGCATCATCCATTCTGCATAGGTAATGCCCTTGGCTGCCAGTGCACCAATCAGTAACCCCAGCAAACTTCCGATTAAACCGAGAAATACCGACTCTAGTAAAATCAGGTTTACAACCTGCCGGGGAGTACCGCCCATGGCTCGGATAGTACCCAGCTCACGGGTACGCTCCATTACTGCCATCAACATGGTATTGGAAATACTCAACGCGACGATTACCAACACAATGACGGTAATAAAACCAAAAACTCCGTTAAACAGGCCAACAACCTGATGATAGTAACCCGCCAGTTCTTCCCAGCTTTTTATTTCTAGGTTCAAATTGTTCTGCTCAAAGACACTGGCCAGAGTCGCAATTGAGGTAGATGTAAGTTCGGTCTCCTCCAGTAAAACCACTAGCCGTGTAATATCTGACGTATAGAGCAGTTCCTGGGCCAGAGGCAAATTCACCCTGAGCAAGCGATCATCCAGTTCCTTAACACCGGTTGTGATTACCCCCATCACCTGTACATCGACAGCATTGATTGCTCCATCCTGGGTGCTTGCCAACAGGGTCAAGTAGTCCCCAATCTGAACATCCAGAGCATTGAACAAGCCTTCTCCAAGGTGGGCAGCAGAAATATCCTCTGGAAATAGATCGTCCCCTTGAACAATCTGAATTGCAGAGGAAAGCATCACTTCTTTCTCCGCATCAATACCAATTCCAGTGATGGCTATCGATTGCTTGCCATCACTAAGCAGGCCATTGAAATTAAGGCGTGGTGCTACCACCAGTGTATCGGTTTCGTTTTCTACCAGCTCGGAAATCTTTTTGAGATCCCCATCAGCAATCAGGTATTTTTCCGGTTCCGCTTTGCCAAACTGGTTGTAACCTTTGGCATAGATTTGTATATGACCAAGCTGCGAGCGGATCATACTCTCCCGCATCCCCTCATACATCGACTGTACAAAACCGCCAAAAATAATCAGGCTGGTACAACCGAAAACGATCGCAGCCAAGGTAATCAGGCTGCGGCGCCCGTTACGCATAATATTCAGCAGTGCAACTTTCCAACCCAAGCCCATGACTAAATACTCCGAAGCGCCAGCTTGGCTTTAGCGGACCAGTCGGTATCCGACTCGGCCACCTTTCCCCAAAGAACCCGGGCATCATCGGGCTGTTTATTGCGCTCGTAAGCCTGGGCAAGGTAGAACTCTACAAAGCCAAGAAATTCTTTACCGAACCGATTGCCCACCTGTTCCCTAACCAGCTCCAAGTCTTCAACAGCGTAGCGCGCTCTTTTTAGAAAGGCCGGCATATTGGCACAGCTGATTCCCCGCTGAAGGCGGGCGCCCAGATTGAATGGAGATTGTTTAACAGCCCGATCCATCATGCGATTGCCTCGTCTGGAGAACAGCGATAGTTTTGCCAATCGATCAAGGTAGAAGCTGGATTTAAAGGAAGTTGTCGATCCCAATGCAGCATTGAGTTCGGGGTCATCCGGGAGACTCTCCACCAGTGACTGCATCAGAGCCTCTAACTCCTCAACATCCTGCAACTCTGCATCTTCCATCGACGTAAGGCGCGCAAGCTGAGCCAAGTAGGCCTGCTTTCTCTGCTCACTGGTCGTTTCTCCATTGACAGCAGCAAACAGCGCTTCCCTTTCGCTATTGGTGAATGGAATCGGAGTTGGATAGACGAAGTCTTCAGCCAAAGCTGGTGCAGAAATTAAGAATACAACTGAAATAGCCAAAGCCGCTCTAGTTAGCGGGCCCCTAGCCAGCAACATTTTCATGATTGCTGTCATGCAATAGCCTCCTGAACAATACCTTGAGGCGAAGCTGTATCCTCTACCAAATGACCATCTCGTACCGTGATAACACGGGATGCCAAGCTGGTTACATAATCATCATGGGTGGCTACGATAAAAGTGACACCCTGCTCCCGGTTGAGCTGCTTCATAAGGCTCATAATGCTCTCCGACGTGCGCGAATCCAGATTGGCTGTGGGTTCGTCCGCAAGCACCAGATCCGGCTTACTGACAATTGCCCTGGCAATCGCCACTCGCTGCATCTGCCCCCCCGAAAGCTGGGTAGGACGCTGATTAACCAACTTGGCAAGCCCTACTGCTTCCAGAGCGTCTAACGCTAGTTGCCTGGCATTGTTAGCCCCCCGCAGTGTCAGCGGGTACATCACATTCTCAAGTGCTGTAAGCACGGGAATCAGGTTAAAAGACTGGAAAACAATCCCAATATGACGACCTCGGAACAGGGAGCGCTGATGCTCTCCCAAACTCCCAAGATTAACGCCATCAATATGAACTGATCCGGAATCACACTGATCCAATGCGGATAGAAGATTCAATAATGTGCTCTTACCACTACCGCTGGGCCCTTTCACAGCCAGAAACTCACCCCGATCGATGGCAAGATCTATATCCCGCAAGGCGTCGACCCAGAGATCGCCCAATCGATAGCGCTTTGAAACACGCTTAAGCTCAACCAACATTAACTTTTACCCAGGGTGACTGCCATTTGCCCCAGTTGCTCACAAGAGGTTTGCATCGTGGCAGGACAAGGAGCCATTGCTATTGCTTTTTGGTAGTAATCCCTGGCCACTGCCAAATCCTCAGTGCCCTCTCCAGCTTTCACCCAGTAGGCATTAGCCAAAGACAAATACACCACCTGCTGCATAGCAGCCGGCAATAGATCGGGCTCTGAATCCATCAGATTCTTAAACCAGGCTTCATCTTCGAACACCCGCTCAAAGTGGCCGCTTACTTCTCCTACATAAGAAAAAGTAATCAGCCGTATCAAGCGCACATTAAAGTCTGAATCGGCACTGAGACCTGCCTGATCCACCTCATCCATCGCATGGCGTAGACGGTAGAGCTTGTAAAGACCCATCGCAGGATCAAACATTGCACCTGCGCGCTTGCCCTCATTAGAGTAATACGCTGCACGTATCAACATGTCGTCTGGACGCTGTTGATACGCGGCTTCCAGCAAGTGTGCAGCCTTTTCAAGCTCGTTATGGTGACTAAATAACTGCCCAAGCTCCAACATCAAGTCGGGGTCTGTACTATTTTCACCAATCTCCTGCTGGAGAAACTCCACCTGCTCCATCTCGCCTTCTGAATAGGCAATCTTGCCAAACTCGATGGGAGCAGCACCTGAAAACCAGGCAACAACATTTCCAATAAAAAAACTACTGATAAGAATGGTAAGTACTTTTTTAAACATTGACTGCTCCCGAAGTACGCTAGACTTCTTCCGAGTTTTCAAGTAGTTGACCATCCATTTCCCTTAGGGTGGTATGTTCGTCGAAAACAAGATTTTCAGGGCTCATCACCCCCGGGTACAACTGCTCGCAAATTAGAATCACCTCGACAATATTCAGGGAATCCACCCCGAGTTCTGCAATGGGTGTATCTGCATCGACAGCATCAACATTCAGCATAAGAGCTATTTGCTCACATAGCTCTTGTACATTGCTTTCTACAACTGCTGTAGACATATTTACTCTCCGGTAACATTTCCTATTTTTAAGTTATTAAATCGCAGCAAGTAGTCCAACGTTAAAGTAAAAACACAAACATGCTGCTCTCGTTCTGAGTATTTTTGCTGCTGTTTTATGGCAGCAGAACTGATCATGGGCGGTATATAGAACCAGACTTTTGCAAGCCAATGGTGTCCATAAAAAAACACCCGCTGAAAAGATTCGTAAACATTACAGATAGGTTTATCACTTATTGAAAGTGCCGGGGGTATTACACCCTCATCTCCCGAACCACCAACAATCTCCACCATCTTGCTGGTATTCATTGCCAGTATATTGAGTAAAAACTGGGCAAAAGGCAGATAGAATGTCTGGAAGATATAATGTTCCCTATCGATACTTGATTCTGAGTACTGCCAGGCTCGATCCAACTCTTCCTGTACCATATCGGTGTAACTTTGTAGATCGATCCCTTCTACGACTCTATTTTTATGAGCCGTATTAAAGATCTTTGCCCGCTTCTCCTGATAGCCAACCGTTAAAGGCAGGCTATGTCTACCCACTTTTAATTTGGTGCCGCTTGACTCCGCCAAACGATTGGCAACATGAGCATAAAAAGTGGTATCAACAGGCGAGAAAAGCTTAGAGGTTACCTCAGGTAAACTGTTGAAGAGTTTATCGGTAGCTTCTTCAGGAGTCACCAGGGCTGCATCAAATGACCCAGATTGATGATGTTCAGCAGAGAGCCAAATAAGCTCTCTGGCTGATATAACAACATCATCTTCTGGAAAGAGCATTTTTACATTCTGCAAAAGGCTCTTTCTTTCAATGGAGAAACCAAAATACTCAATTTCAATTAAGTAGTGGCAATCTACCGTATCGGCACCAACAGCAGGAAATAGTGATAAATCCTGACCAACAAATAGGCGATCGTCCTTCAGGTAATAATAAAGGGGAAATCGAAACGCTTTGCCAACTTGCAAGTAAAAAGTGTTTTTATCACTTCTCTTTATAGTTCCTAAAGCTGTCCAGTCTTCGCCGTGCCCTGCTCCCCAATCGGTATCACTTAAAAATGAACTCAGTGAAACCTCTCCACCGACGGGCAACCTTTTTTCTCTCATCAGGGGAGTTTTGCCTTTGCTAGGTCTCATGCAACAGCTCCCTCAGGTTGCCGCACTAAAGTTGTCAACCAGCTGGAAATAGGCTTCGCCGAAGCAGAAATAGCTGACATATGAGTAGCTCTGGGTAACTCGGTGAGTCCAGCCTTAATATTGGGAGAGAGATACCAGCTCAATACCGTGTGAAGCACGTGGGTATCAAGCACTTCATCCTTCTCTCCAACAAAAAAGTGGCAGGGTACATTTAAACTTGCAAAGAGATCCGCGTATCTCTTTACGTTATAGGCGCTGAGCAAGTTAAACGTACAGTCCAAAACTCGCCCCTGATTCCCCGCTGCTGATCCCACCGGGGGAAAGCTCAGCACTGATAACTTCCTCAATGGGGGGAACAAAAGTGCCAGCCAATATTTCAGCATTTTTATTTTTGGCAGATTCTGATCACCAGCCGATGCCCTAGGCCGCGTATAGTGACGTTTCCTCCCGTAACGAATGTAATACTCAAAGCCAGATGCGGGAATATCGTACTTTCTTGTTTCCTCTGACTGAGTCAGAGGCGGTGCTATCGCAAAAAAGCCTGCAATATCTTTACTGCCATATAGGTGCAGATATTTAAGTGCAACCAATGATCCCGCGCTGTGCCCTCCAAGAACAAAGGCCTTAGCCCCTCTTTTTTTGAGGTGTTTTAATAGATCGGCAAGATCGTCTTGCAATTGGTCGGAATAATCGAGATCCCCCGGAACACCTTCACTCTTACCATGGCCTCGCCAGTCTGGCAAACACACACTAATACCGTTTCGGTGTACCATCCGCCCAAACATTAAATACCACTGGCTACTGAACGTGCTCCCGTGCATGCAGACAAGCACCAAGTCAGATTCATCGCATGGCAACCAGCGAAAGGAGAGTTTTTTTCCATCCCGCGCCTGAAAGAACTCCTGAATCACACGACCTCCGAATCCGCATGAGCAGAGTCTAATTCAGCTGTGCGCATAACTTCACGCTGGTCAATGACCGAATCCATTATGTTATCCGGCTGACTGCGTGCAAAAGCAAGAAATACAGGAACCATACTAGGGATCGCAATATACTCCTGAGTCTGCACCCAGATAGATTTTGCTTTCTTGTTAACCTCAGCAAGTTCTTTATTGGAGTAGCTACCCGCAAGATCCATAACTTCAATCGTATCTGTGTGGAAGGACTCTTCCGATACAATAACGCTCACTGGATCTGCTATATCCTCATTGACTAGATCTGTAAGCTTGATAGATAACTTCTCAAGCAGCCAATTGAGGTCAGCCCCATTCATATTCGGCTTTTGTAAAAGATCAGGCAGGGTAATAGCCTGCTGAACAACCATCCGATTTGCCAGTTTAGGGAGGTCGAGTCGCGCCTGGACAACACTCAGGAAAACTTCAACCCAAAGTTTGACCCGCAGATCGATTCGCCAACCATCCCGGCCTTGGGTTCCCATTAAATATACAAAGTACTTATAGTGATCGGCACCGGACTCAAAGAAACCTTCACTATTTCTGCGAAAATATCGATTCTGAGCTTTAAGTTCTTTTGCCGTTTCAACTAACAGGCGTTGCAGCATTAACTCAAGGGCCATATATCCACGGCGCAGGTAACTCTTGCGTAGCCAGTACTCCTGATCCAGATAATTGCCTGACATATAATCCCAGGCACTCTCCAGGAAATAAGCAGCGGTATTGTAGGCCAGCAGAGGAGAACACAGTTCAGCAGAGTCAATAACCGGGTATACATTTGCTACATGGGCATAGAGGCCCTGGTAAAATTCTGTGACCACCTGATTCGCGATCGGCAATTCTTTTGCAAGCCGCTGCTGAGCTTCATCACGATTATTGTCTGAGATATCGGCAACAATGTACTTACAAATATGGTCATTAAACAGGGCTATCATATCGCCCCCACCACTAAACAGAGGATCAAGGAACATCGAGGAAAATCCGGAGGTAGCCCAGCGGTCCTCAAAGATAAACTCATCCGCTCTATAGGCAAGCTGTCCCCAAGCCTCGAAATCAATAAGCTCGGCGCCTTCCAGAAGTTCCGAAATAGCTCTATAAGCCAACAGAAAATCTAGGAAATCTTGCTTCTTTGTGGGCGGCTTGTCGAATTTACTATTCTCGCCAACGATACCTACACTGGTATAGCCACCACTTAAGGGTATAAACCAAACCCAGTAACCATCTCCAGAAAAATGATTCGTTGAAAGAAAGCGTCCAAAGGCCTTCTTCCTCCAATTCATATCTCCCATGGAGTCGATATCCTGTATGTTCTTAAACCTACCCCAGGCAGAGAAGTGTTTAGGGACATTCTCAACACGGGTAAGCTTCTTATGCTTCTTAGCAACCCGATTTCGACCACTGCAATCTACTAACCAGCGGGCGTTAACCACTCCGCTAGCGCCATCTTCTATAAGCTCTATAGAATGGAGTTCATCACCTGGCTGTATGTTGAGATTTTTTGCTTTTACGCCCTGAATAACCTCTATGCCATTCGCCCTATTCATATCGACAAGGTCGGATTCCAATCTGGCCCGGTCAATTTGAAAAGCTGGATGAGGCGGAATACTGGTGGTTCCGTGCTCACTCATCTCTGTTAATGACAGTGTATGCTCAGGGTTATCGTAGAAAAAACGCAGACCATTTTTAGGCAAGTGATTCCTATAGAGATAATTCACCAAACCCAACTGCTTCATAAAGTAGTGGCCGGTCATCTCCACTGTCGCTTCACCAACTTTGGCCTTAAACTCAGTGTTTGCCTCAACAACCAATATGGTTAAAGCACCATCATTGATCTTAAGTTGGCGAGCCAGGGTTAAGCCAGCCCATCCACCACCGATAATCACTACATCGTAATTGGATTCCAGCTGATCAAGCTTGTTCATGAGACAGCCTCCACATTTGACAATAATGAATTCCAGGAGGAAGCGTCCATTTCACAAAAAGAGTCCTGATCCTGAAGGATATCCAGCACCAGCTTGGTGCGGGGTAACTCATTGCGAATAAAGAATTTAGCACTGACTATTTTCGAGCGATAGAACTCCTCATCAGTATCGTTCAGGTCCTGACTCAACTTATCTGATGACGCGCATGCAGCCTCCAATAAAAGCCAGGCCAAGGTTATATCACCAAGCATATGTAGAATACGTGTGCTATAGGCAGGGATTTTGAACATTTCTTTTGTCTTCACCCATACCTGCACAGCTTTCAGTGCTGCCTCGAAATGTCCAAACGAGGTCTTTAAGCGCTCAAATTCAATCTCAAACTGAGGATAGTCCGTGGCCCGATCGAGGAAATTATCAATTTCTGCCTGATAGAATTGGAATAGCTTACTGGAATTACCCAATCCTAACTTATCCCGGATCAAGTCCTGGCTCTGGATATAATTCGTTCCCTCCCAGATTGCCAGCACTTTAATGTCCCGGGCATATTGCTCTATACCCAGATCCTTGAGATACCCCTGACCACCACAGGTTTGAATTGCCAATTCACAGATACGCCAAGCCTGGTCGCTGATATAGGCTTTAACAACTGGAGTTAGCAGGTTCATTAAACCCTGGTAGTGAGCAATGCGATCCTTTTTGTCTTCCTGCCCCTGGTAGATTTTGACTAAGCTCTCTGACAATGTCAGTTTAGCAATCAGTGCTCTACAGCCCTCTACCTTGGATTTCATTTCCAACAACATACGCTGAACATCGGTATGCTCAACGATATTGACCCGGCTTGCGGTAGAGCTAAAGCTCTCGTGAAATCTCTTGCCCTGTAGACGCTTTGTCGAATAGGAAAGTGCATTGTAGTAGGCTGAGGAAGCCATACCCAAGGCATAAACACCTGTGCTGATTCGTGCCTGATTCATCAAGGTAAGAAACTGCAACAAGCCTACATTCTCACGATTCCCCAGTAGGTAAGCTCTACAGGGGCCATTGTCACCAAACCGAAGGTGAGTGTTTGCACACCCTTTAAAGCCCATTTTCTCAGCTAGAGAAATGCATTCGATATTATTAAACCCACCGAGACTCCCATCCTCTTCAACCCAGTACTTAGGCACAATAAAGCAGGACAAACCGTAGGTGCCCGAGCCGCTTTTTTCGCCACGACCCATAACGAAATAAATGGTGTTTTCTGTCAGGTCGTGCATACCGGCACTTATCAGGTATTTTTCGCCCGTTAACAAATAAGTGCCGTCTTCCTGTTTCGAAGCGCGAGTCTCTACAAGGGATACATCACTTCCCGCCTGGGGTTCAGTGAGGCAGAGACAAGATGTCCACTCTGAGGTGGCTAATTTGTCCCTGAACAGGTCTTTTTGCAGATCGGTTCCATATTTTTCCACCAAGGTGGAGGACGGCAGGCAAAAACCACCATAAGTCATAAAACTTGGATTTGCCCCCATAAACATTTCCAGGAGCATTTGCATTACAAAGGGCGGAATAGTTGTATTTTGTTCGCCCTCAAGTGAGGAAATATTCCCCCAGTCTTCCTTAAACCTCTGCCACATCTCAGGGAATGCGCTCGGGAGCTTTACTTTCCCATTCTCTAACTGGCATCCCTCTCGATCTGAATCCTGGTATCCCGGCCCGAGAACCTCATAAGAGAATTTTTTAGCCCGAACTAAAATTTCATGGAGAATCTCTGGTGAGCACCCTTTAAACATCTGGTCGCTGAACAGAGTTTTAGCTTCATGGAACTGTTCTTCAATAAGGAATTGAAATTCTCTTATATCAGTTTTATAAATATTATTATCCATGTCTTGCTCCTTGATATTCCAACAGCGTACGCCAACTACCTGCCCCTAATACCCAGTCAAATATCTGGTTGTGTCTTCCCCGGTAAATCCTCTTGGGATACCTTAATGCCTCACGAATATGCGAAAGGTAATCCTGGCCTAGAGTGTCACCCAGGTGCTGGGCGGAACTAAAATCTATATAGGCGTCTTCCAACACCAGTTTCTCAACATTTACCAGTCTTGAAAGAAATCCCTGAAAATTGGGCGAAGGAATGTCTATTTTCAGGCAACCTACCCTGCCGCCACCCCCTAGAGTTAACAGCCATAGATCAGTCACCTTTTCCTCAATGTAATAACTGATCAATTCAGAGAGAGGTTTAATACTCAAATAGTGCCAGCCGTCCTCTTCAATACTGGGTAACCATGAGGCCTTATCGCTGTGCGAAAACCCTTTCAGGAGCCCCTTGGCCCATTTCGAGCGGATATCAAAGGAAACTACTCGAGTATCATCACTAGCGTTGGTTGAGATTACCTGCTTAATACTCTTTACTAAATCTGGTGCGCCAGATAAAGATGGCGCTTGAGAAAGAATATCGCAGCTGGATATTTGACAGAGATGTGTTTCACAATACTCTCGACAGATCCAGGTAGCCGCCACACCTACAAGAACATCTAAGCCATCTTGATCAGGTCCAACTCCAATACCCAATGAATCCAGGCACTCTTGTTGTCGCTCTTTGCCCAGTTCGAGATTTAAGATCAAAGCTTCGGCTTCACTACACTTTGAAAAACTCAATACTGCAGCATGGAAGCTGGTGCAGGCGCTACCCACAAATCGGATATTATGCCCACCATCTTCAAGGTCTGCTATAAACTCTACAATCCGACTATCCTGTAGAACATTAGCCTCTCCCGCAGAAACCACATAGATAAGCTCTGGTAACAAATCATATTGATCCAGGTGTCCTCTCAAGGCATCAAGTAATCGATCAACCTGCCCGCCACTGTCTACCCATAGGTTTTTAATAAACATCTTTATGCTGTCCCGTCCATGGTATTTATTGTTATATCACCGAAACCGCACTCGATAAGTAATTTAGAAAGCCCCTCAATTAAGAGATCATGGCAATCAACATCCACTGCCAACCTGATTTTCAGCTGGTTTGTTCCCGCTTCAAATGGGTGGCGAACCAAGCTATCCTCAATAGCTATATATCGTTTTCCTTCTCTAACCAATATTGCTTCTTCACCAGCCAGGTCATGAAGCATTAAAACGGTGTCTTGTAATAGAGCACTCGGCATACGCCCACCAGCGGGCATCTGCATTTTTATCAAGATTAAGTCTATATCCAGTTCAGAATCTTCAAAGTATCGCAGAATATCCAGCAGTAATTGATAGTGCTCCGAATGGTTCAGTAGCACCGGGCTGGAATTAACTGGTAGACTGGATAATGCAAGATAGTCCTGCTCAGTACTCAACGGCAGCATTTGTGCTAAGCAGGATTTCAATGTGTCCGGATAGGGGTTACGTTCGAGACACGTTGATAGCTCAACAGTCTTCATCACGCGGCCTCCATTAGATAGAAGTGACTTTGTTCATCAACGGTAACTTCTACAGTGCAATAATAGCCATTCAATGCAATCGAACAGGCCAGAAAATTTTCTTGCTTGTCAAAGCCCTTTTCAGCGCCTTGGCAAATAATATTCAGCCAGGGATCACTACCAAAACAATGCCCCCATCGATCGTGCAAGTCTGGTAACTTTTGATTGGCCGACAACAATTTGGAGAAAATTTGGCGAATATTCTCTGGAAAGAACGGCAAAGATAAAGTCAGGTCATCTCGTCCAACAGCCATTTTTCGGATGACAGTGGCAAATTCCGGAGTTGTATTATAAGTAATCGTGCAGGATGCATTAAGGTTTATACTGTCAAGATCCCGCACTTCAAACAACAATGTACAGAGACCAAAACCACTATCGCCCCAATTTTCATTTTCTCGCCAAAACGTTAGATCTAAAACATTGGCGTCAAGAATACTAACCAGTAAGTAGCACGATTCCGGATTTTGTGTCAGGTAATGCCGAAGGCTATAACCCCAAGATGCACATTCATAGGTATTAACAAAACTGGTAACTGGCGCTCTTGCATTATCACCGTAATTGAAGTCCTGCTCACTAATCGCCGATGAACTCAAAGGAAGTTCAATCATGGTAGAGCATAAAAAATGGCGATCTATTTGCGAATCTTTTATCTCTGGAGCAGCATCTAAGATACTATCTGTCTGTCTTCGGATAATCCTGGCAATATCACCAAAGGCAGTTGATACATCACTACTGGATGAGACAGTGATACCTTCTATAGGGATAAAAGCTGCAGATCGTAAATACAGGCTCATACCCGCAGCCCCTTAAATTTGCTATATATCTCAAAGAAGCACCGATATGAACTGCCTTCCGTTTTTGTGAAAGCCAACAGATCGCGTTGTCGATTTACGGATTTGATCTTTCCTGACAAGACCAGGTTCAGCAAAAGCTCATTGCTGGTAAATTTCGTTGCCAGTACACGGTTTACGCTGTGCATAGAGAAAGTGGTTGCGGCTACCTGCTCATTACACAAATAAATTAGATACTCTATATGAGCCTGATCTTCGCTGGTTAAATGAGCTTCTTTACAGTCATGTAGCCAAAGCACAAAGTGCATTAGTGATTTGACAAAGCGCGGGCGAACCAGTGTTAAAAATCGATTGACGCTACCCAACCCACCTTTGCTCAACAACATATCTTTGGTAATTGATACTTTACCCTTACAATTTCCCAGCTGTAAGGTGCCATTTAAAAACGGCTCTCCTACAGTACTCTGCCGTAGTTGGTTACAGAGTTCTGGCGGCAACATCACTGTCAAGGGAAAAGGCCTTCCCGGTTGCTTGGTAACTACCATGGCAAAGCCAAGCTTATGTGCCTCAATGCCGTGGATCTTGTCGACATTCAGTAGCATGTCGCTATCAGTTTCAACCAGCTCTGTCTTCCAACCCATAAGGCTCGGGCCGCCGGGGTCTGTCATAAGGAAGTGGCCGAAAATCCCCTGCTCCACCCATTGATTGACCTGGGCAAGCTGATCATCTGTAGCAGTCAGGCTCAACATAATCGAGCCAAATAGCCCGATCATATTGTGAAAGTGATTATCCAGTCCTTCATCCTGGACAGTGTCAATAATTTGATCAATAACAAAGGTCTGCTCAAACTGCTCTAATGGCTGCTGAACCGAAGCGTCCCTAAGTGGTGCAAGCTCTGTCAAAGGATCTTCGATAATCATTGATGCATCGAATAGCCGAGCACAAGAATTCTCTAACAGCGATTTCAATGTGCTGGGCACTGGTGAAATACTGGATAATTGATTGAGAACAAAACCACCTACAACCGATTGCATTTCCATGATCTACTCCACCAGATAAGAGTTCGGAGCCGGCAACTTGAGGAAAGGTGCTACGGTATAACTTGCGTTATAGGCACCACATCCATCAAATATGACTAAGTCCCCTTCTCGAAGGTCAATATTGTTGACTTCCCCAATCACATCTTCCTTATTGCAAGAAGTGCCCACTAAAAGGACTTTCTGCCCCTCATCATTCCCTTTTAGAGGAGTCCCATTACGCAAAACATGAGGTTGCTGGAATCGTTTAAAGGTACTTTCCGTTTTTGCCAACAGGAAATTTTGGGCCATTCCCCCATCACATACGGCGTACTTGTCACCGTTAATGGACTTTTTATAGCGAACTTCCGTGACGAAATAACCGGCTGAGCCCATAATTGCTCGACCACTCTCGTGAACTACTTTGATATGATCAGGAAATTCAGCAATCAAATTTCTATATTGCTCAAAATCAAACTCCTGCTCTCGCCAATTGGGGTCAAACCCACCACCTAGATTGGCTAATGACAAAGGGTATCCCAGTATTTCCTCAAACTTATAAACAACTTGTAAGGCCACTTTAGCAGTGTCGAAAGCACCTTTATTAAAGGAGTATGAGCCCCTAAACAAATGAAAACCTAAAACTGGAATCCCATGTTTCTTACAAAAATCCAAAGCCTCAAGACAGCCATTCCAGTCGAAACCAAAATGATCTTTTCTTAGGCCCTTTTGATTTCTATCAAAGTGGCTCAAGATTGAGGGATTAAGCCTTAAAACGACAGGGTTTACTGGCCGCCTTGCCTTCAACTCCTCAACCAAAGCTAATTGATTCAGGTTGTCGATAATTAAATGGCACTTACTCGCAATGGCTGCGCGTATAAAGGCCTTATCTGCCGATGGGTTATTGACAAATCGGGGACTATTCCCTTTGGGAAGTAGATTTAGTTCGCCTATAGATGCAATCTCAATACCGTCTTCAAAGATGTGCCCACAACGAAGTATTAAATCAAGGCAACTATTGGCTTTTAGAGAGTATATCAATCCCGTGCCCAGCGCTTCCTTCAGCTGCTTGTAGTTATCGTGAGCAGTTTTAACGGAATAAATATAACAAGGTGTAGATAGCTGTTTCCTATTTTGGCCCAACTGTTGAACCAGCGCATCTGACAGTGCACCCATAACTCCCCCAAGGGTTAAACGTATCGTTTATATTTTTATTAAGTTAGCGTTTTATGTTTTAGGCGGGATCCCGCCTAAATATACTCAGATCATTAGGCATGGGCTTGTAAATCCTGTTCTAAGCACTTCCTATCGACCTTGCTATTAGCGGTTAATTGAATTCCATCAACAAACCTGATATCTCTCGGCATGTAGTCAGTATCTATGTTCGCTTTCAGCCAAGTGCGAAACTGCTTCTGATTGTCAGCGGTATTCTCATGAAGCTCCACAACACAAGTAGCCACTTCATTCTCGAGCTTATCTTTAGTGCCGATGATTGCATTGATATGCACCAACGGGCACATATCAATATGATTCTCCAAGTCTTTTGGAAACAGACAAAATCCACCTTGTTTTATTAAGTCTTTTGAGCGTCCTTTAAAATAGAAGAAGCCATCCTGATCACGGGTAAAAAGGTCTCCCGTCGCCAACCAGTTGTCATCCCGATATCTGCCCGAAAAGATTTCTGCACCACCTTGAGCGGCGAGGTTATAGTAGCCTTGCATCACTGCCGTCCCACGAACATAAAGCTCACCTACCTCATCAGCTTTTGCTTCTCTAAATTTACTGACCTCTGAGTGAGGTATAAATACACGTGCATCCAGGCCAGGGATCGGCTTGCCAACTGAACCCATCTTTTCTTCCCAAAGCTCTGGCTCCAAGTACAAGGCTCGCTTGCACTCAGTCAAACCATACATAGAGAAAACATTTAGACTTGGGCAGTACTCCTTCCAGGCGCGAATCATGTACTCAGATAAATGGCCCCCAGTATTGGTGATACTGCGCAGATTGCTGAGATCAGGTTTAACCAAACCCACCAGTTTCACCAGCGCAGCCCCCATTGCTGGCACGATCGGAAGAACAGATATATCCCGCTCTGAAATCGTTTTAAGGGCTTGTATGGGGTTAAATGGTTTGTCGTAGAGGATGGTTGTACAGTTGCTATATAGTGCAAATAAGACCTGATAAAGACCGTAATCAAATGACAAAGGGGATAAGCACAAAATTCTGTCCTGTGCTGTCAGGCCCAAATATTGGGATATTGAGGCCAAGGAGGTCAGAACATTTTGATGGGTAAGCATAATACCTTTTGGCTTACCAGTACTTCCTGAGGTATAGATCACCAGAGCTAGATCTACGCCAGTGACCACTGGAGTAGAAGACACTTCAAACTCTGAGCATTCCTGCTGATAATCGGGCAAGGCCTCAATTTTTCCAGCACGCCATATCGCCTTGGCATTACAGTCTGAAGCGATCATTTTAATTGAAGAGTGGCTCAGATCCCCCTTTGCAGGTACAACCACCAACCCCATCTTCCACGCCGCCAACATAATGGCGACCGCCTCTACTTCAGACTGAGTACACACTAAAATGCGGTCGCCAGCACTGAAACAAACTTCTTCATTTGTAAGTGAGAGCCACGCATCCTCACAGTGAGCCGCGCTCAAAACCTCGCCATCCAGATTTTCCAGACGACCTTGCCAACATTTTTCCACAACTTTCTCGAACAAGCTGGCAAGAGAAAACATTTTTAGTCCATTTATTATTCTAAGATTTTTGATCTAGTCCGAATAAGCCTAAAAAAAACTATTCAAACCGGCTACATGGGACGATCATTTTATAAATCGGATGACCCAATAATGACAAGCATTTTCTGTAAAGCTTATGACAACCTCTTTATCAATCCATGAAAAGTTTCATCCTGTTAGAAATTATTCGATCTGACTAAACATTACAAACATTCCAAAAGACAAATAAATCAAGAAGTTAATAAACCCTTTTTCCGATCTCGAACCACTACCAAGTAAAAAAATAGGCAATGAAAAACCAATTTATTCAGGATTTAATTCCATCAAATGACCAAAAAAAAGAAAATAATTTTTTTGGTGGCAAAGCCCTATAAAGCCCTATAAAGCCCTATAAAGCCCAAAAAATTTGAACCGAATGGTCACAAAATAGGATGGGCAAATATTAAAAATTACTCAAACTTATTTTCTGAAGCTGGTTTTTGAGAACCATGAAACCTTGAGAGATTTCTTTTACAAGTGATCGGCTACCGGCACTGAAAGCCAGATAAATATTTGAATACAACTTAATGCAATAATTTCGATTACAGAGGCCAAATCAGTAGCGGCGTGAAATTACTGACTTCAAGTAAACCTTTAAATCCGGGTCTGCCAGACAAAACATGGGCGCCAGCCTAAATACTACAGACCAATAATTACAATAAAATTGACCTTTTGAATCACCGGCCTCACCAGATCAAAATTAAGCCAAACTTATCGCTAAAGATACCCAAGTTACGCCTGGGGATAGCCATCTTTATAATCCGGCAGTTAACACAAAAAATTGGCACGAAATAACCCCAATAGAGGAAGCAATACCACACACTTACGTATCACGCACGCCTTGCATATAGAGGTAGCTATTTTGATTCGATTACTTCAGTACGCATTTGGGTCTGTCGGAATTTTTCTTCTGTTAACCAGCTCTCAGCCGCTTTGCGCCGATTTACATCCAGAGACTCTGAAATCAATCAGTACTCCAGATAAGGTGGACAGTAGTATTGGCACCCTCGAATTCCGCGATGGCGCTCCCTACCCCCAGACCGCAGAAAAGCTCTACGACTATTTGGATCATATGCGTGCGGTAGATAGTTTCCTCAAAGGAATTCAGGGAGCATCAGTACATGCTCTGATGAAAGGGGGAAGAGAGCTTGGCGCTAAGTCTGCCAATGAAGTCTTAATTTTCGATCGATTAATGAACTCTGAGTCTCTTTTTCTCACAGGCAATACTTCGACTATCTATACGCTGGCTTTTTTAGATCTAAAACGAGACGGACCAACTGTGTTTCACTCGCCGCCCGACGTTATGGGCGCGTTTAATGATGCCTGGTTCCGCTTTGTTGAAGATATCGGCTCCTCTGGCCCGGATAAGGGGCGCGGGGGAAAGTTTCTGTTACTGCCACCAGACTATAAAGGCAATATTCCCTTCGGCTACATTCCCATCTACCCTCGCTCCTTCCGACTGTGGGTGTTTATGCGCTCGCCAAGTAACCAGCCTTTGCCGGAGGCCGTGCAAAACATCAAAGACAACTTGAGAATCTACCCCCTGGCTCAAAAAGGTAACCCACCAAGGATGGTCTTTATCAGTGCGTCTGGAAAGGCCTTCAACACCATCCACCCTAATGACTATCAATTCTATAAGCACCTCAATGAAGTCGTTCAATACGAGTGGGTTGGGATGCTTAACCCAGAAACGCGCGGCCTCTTTGCCTCAATAGGCATTGAAAAAGGGAAAGCCTTCAGTCCAGATAAAAGAATGACCAAAATTCTTACGGACGCAGTTGCAATTGGTAATGGTATAGCTCGCTCAATTGTTTGGTATCCACGGACAGACAAATCCCTCTCCGATATCAAAATCTACCCAGGCACAGATAGCGCCTGGGTAATGGCGTTTCCCGGCAAGAATATCTTCTTCAATGGCCCCGATGGCAAAACCATTAATAGTGACGCTCGAGTCAGCTACTTCTATCCCTATACCGGTGTCAGCCCAGCAATGACTGCTATTGAACCTGGCAAAGGTTCTGATTACGCCATTGCCTTTGTCGATGAAAATAAAGAACCCTTTGACGGCTCTAGAAAATACAAATTGCACCTGCCCCCCGATGTACCGGTCAATGCCTTTTGGGCAGTAAATATCTACGACAGCCAAACACGCTCAATGTTAAAAACCAGCCAGCCCTTTCCCGCAGTAAGCAGCCAGTCGAAAGGGATAAGACAAAATTCCGATGGTTCTTATGACGTTTATTTTGGACCCAAGGCGCCAAAAGGGTTTGAGAAAAACTGGCTGGAGACCCTACCCAACAAAGGTTTCTTTGTAATCCTGAGGTTGTATGGACCCTTGGGGCCATGGCTGGAGAAAACCTGGCGCCCTGGAGAGGTGGAGCCTACTGAATATTAAAAGAACTGACCCCTCCAGGCTTTTACGGAGATTCTGGCCGCCCCACAATTGCGCTGCCTGCAAGGCGTAAACGGTGATTCCGGGGAGTCTCCGCAAACCAACGTCGACAAGCTCGCTGAAATGTACTCTGCTCGGAGTACCCCAACAAACCCGTGATCTGCCCCAAGGCCAGATTCGGATCGGATAAGTATCGAGTCGCCAGATCCCGCCGCACGTTATCCAATAGCTCTTCGAACCTAAGCCCTTCCGCAGCCAGGCGGCGCTGTAAAGTTCTGGGGTGGAGCTTCAGCGCCCCTGCCACAGTGCCGAGCTGAGATCTGCCGCTGGGCAATATTTCACTGAGTAATTGTCGAATTTCTACAGTTAGAGGAACGGGCAGCGTCGCACTCTGCTGCTCCAAATGGTGAATGGCCAATCGCTCAACCACTGGATCGGCAGACTTCAGTGGTGTATCCAGAAATGCAGCTGGGAAGTCCATCGCACAATAGCCCGAGCTAAACAGAACCTCACACCCAAAGTAATTGCAGTAGTCACCCTCTACCATTTGAGGACCATGAGGCAGCAGTACGTTTTGCGGGCAACACTCAGTCTCTACCAACATCCGTATCATCGTCAGCGTATTTCCCAGCACCTGCTCCCGGATCTGGCAATAGCTACTGAGAGCTGGGTCCTGCCAATCAAAAACAATACGTAGTACATCTCCCTCACTTAATGGCTCCAGTTGCATACTGAGGGATGAACTATGAAGAGAAAGAAAGCGCCTAACGGATAGCAAGGCTTGCCGTGGAGTGGCCGCATTACATGCAACTACACCTATCCCACCTAAGCGGTCCACCCCTTGTCGCGATGCGAGGCACAGCCCCAAATCGGGGCGATCTAACCGGCGTGCTGCAGTTTCCAGCAGGCGCGCGACCTCAACAAATGATACCAAGCGGGAATCCGCCGGGCTGATATCACACGGCATACCGAACTCGGCCAAGAAGGCTTCCCCCCCGCCCCCAAGCTGCTCCACGAATTCACTGAAACCGGAAAGAATACTGACTCGTACAAGGCTACCCATAACTTGCTCCCCATCTTTGTGGCGCGGAAAGACAATTATTTGTCGCAATCTAACAATAAATCATGGGCACATCTACCCAGTCTATAAGGCATAGAAATTTGCAGGGATAGGGATTGTGAAATCGACTCATTTCGATGTATTAATTATCGGCGCGGGACTCTCAGGGGTAGGAATGGCTTGTCATTTGAGTCGCGAATGTCCCAGGCGCAGCTTCGCCATTATCGAGCGGCGGGCACAAGTCGGCGGTACCTGGGACCTCTTTAAATACCCGGGCATTCGATCTGATTCCGATATGTACAGCTTCGGCTATGACTTCCAGCCCTGGTCCGGCGAGAAAATACTCGCGGATGGCCCATCTATCCAAAAATATATTGAAACCACCGCAAAGCAATACGACGTTAAAAAGAGAATTCACTTTGGAATAAATTTAACTACGGCGAACTGGTCCAGTACAGACCGAGCTTGGACTCTGGAAGGTCACAACACCGAATCTGGCAGCCCAGTGAGATATACCTGTAGTTTTCTGATTGCCTGTACTGGGTATTACGACCATAAAGAGGGCTACTTGCCGCAATATCCAGGTATAGAAAACTTTCAAGGAAAACTGATTCATCCTCAACAGTGGCCAGAAAATCTGGACTACCGCAGCAAGCGTATTATCGTGATCGGCAGCGGCGCTACCGCTGTTACCCTGGTCCCTTCGCTCGCAACCACCGCCCAACATGTCACCATGTTACAACGCTCCCCAAGTTATATCATTTCAGTTCCATCTATCGATAAAATCTCTCGTGTACTATCAAAATTTCTGCCAGCACCCTGGGTTCACAAGCTAGGACGCTGGCGTAATATCAAATTGCAGCGCTGGATTTTTAAAGCTGCTAAGCGCTGGCCTAACTTTATTAGAAAGTTACTATTAAAAGATGTAAGAAAAAGCCTTCCAGCTAATTACGATCTCAGTCACTTCGACCCCAGTTACAACCCCTGGGATCAACGTCTCTGCGTTGTACCCGATGGCGATCTGTTCTCCTCAATCTGCTCAGGAAAAGCCTCTGTTGCCACCGGTGAAATAGAAACCTTCTCAGATAAAGGTATCCTGCTTAAGTCAGGACAACAATTAGACGCAGACATTGTTATCAGTGCGACCGGATTAAAGTTACAAGTGCTAGGAGGTATCAAGCTCTGTATTGATGGTGCATCGGTAGCAGTCAATCAAAAGCTGACTTACAAAGCAGTATTAATGGAAGGGGTTCCTAACATCTCATGGGTATTCGGCTATACCAACGCTCCCTGGACTCTTAAAGCAGACATTACCGCTCGCTATATTTGCCGCCTATTAAAATACATGGACGCACATAACTTTCAGGTGTGTACAGCGATAGATAGCGAAGGCAGTGCTGAGCAAGGTTCGGTGATGAGCAGCCTGGACTCTGGCTATGTAAAACGTGCAAATGGAGAACTTCCCAGACAAGGTAAGTGCTATCCATGGCGCCTTTTAAATAACTATGAAGAGGACTGTAAGATACTCCTTGACTCAGCGATTGAGGATGAATTTTTAACTTTTTTGCCCCACCAATCTGACACCCAGAAAACTCTAAAGGCAAAAGATAAAAACAACACACCCCCTATCGAAGTAAGCAGTATTTAAATTTCAGGCAGCATTAAGAATGCGAGCCTCGGCTCGCTTCTATTTTACCTTTCATCAGGTAGACGGATATAGATACTGCACAAAATCCCTAGCTCCAAGCTCAGACTAAAACCCCAAAGTAAACAACCGCGATTAATATTATTTGACCCAGCGGTCGCGCCTCACAAAAAAGTAACAAACACTTATAATTGATCCGCCACCGATGCCTTCTCGGAATTCGTTACGGGCTTCACGTAACCATATAATCATGGGGTAGCAAATCCGAATATTAGGTCACCAGACAGGATGGCTTATTGTGAGAGCTGTGAGTATTTTTTTAATTTTGTCCTCGCTATCAATAGCTTCAATGGCGTCTTCTGTAAGTATACAACTAGAAAACTGGGACAGAATTTGTCAAATTCAAGTTACCGGCGGAAAAAACCCGTCGTTCACAAACTTCCAAACTTTTAATAACATTAAAAGAGGCTGGTCAATTTCCAAGCCCTATCAAATATGCTATCGCCGGAATGAAGAACCTTCCCAATGTAATTCAAAAATGACAATCTGGCGGTGCAAACGGTATGTTCAATCTGAAGACCAGAAAGCAAATACTTTTCCTATATTCTAGGTTTTATCGTCTCCACCTTTAACGAAAGCCACCAAATTATGACGCTTGATCTAATATGCTGAACTTAAGCACCCAAGGATTGATATCAGAGGGAGCAACAAAGTCAACTTGCAATACAGTACGATCATCAGAAAACTGATACACCCATTTATTGTCAATAGCCTTACCCTGCCCCTTCCTCCACTCGGGATTTTCTTTCATTTGCTCACTTAACCAGGCTTTTACAGTTTCCACATCACCGGAAAGCTGAAACGCTGTGTACCATTCTTCCAGGCTACCATAGCTATACTCCTTAGAAACAAACTGAATTGACTCAGGCAAGTCACCAAGGTTTGGCATGATTTTATCCGCCATCATCCCCCGGATATAGCCCCCTCTGGCACCCACAGGTACTCAATCTTCGCTGCGACACTTTTGGCTTTTTCAATCGTATCAACCTTGCTTACCAGATATAAAGCGCCGTCTATACCAGATGAAAGACCAGCTGTAGTAATAAACTTGCCGTTATCAACGAACTTTTTATTCTTTACCAATTCAACATCAGAGAAGTTCTTCTCGAAAGAATCAAATGCTCCGCGAATAGTGGTTGCTTTCTTACTATCCAGAAGCCCAGTATTTGCCAGAATAAAAGCACCGTTACATACCGATAGAACGTACTGAGCCTGTTTGGACTGCTCTTTAATCCACTGTAATACTTCCAGACTCTCCATTGCTTCATTAATACTGCCCCCTGGGATAATTACTGCATCAAATTGATTATCCTGATCAAAGCTGGTATCTGGAGTCACTTTAAGCCCCATGGCTGAAGTAATGGTTCCACCATCTTCCGAAACCGTTGTCAAACGATAATTGGCTTGCCCAAAAACCTCATAGGGCCCGGCATAATCAATAGTTTGTGCACCATCGTACAATAATATCCCTATATGGAAGGAATCTTTAGATGTGGAGTGGGCCCAGACCATACTGCTAAAAAGTAGCAAGCATAGGGTAGCCCAGATTGAAGATCGCATGGTCATTTCCTTTTATTTTTGGTGAGTACAGAAATATGCTTAAGCGCTTATCGGATACCTCATGCAAAACCCAAACATATAGGGACCCTCTGATCAACGAAGCATTTTTCCAGAATTAAGCTGAGCTGCTTGAAAAATTCACTTTATTACGCACAAACGCGTAATTTGCGCGTAATAGTCCACTAATTTTTCATCTGAAACCCTCAATAGGTGGATTTCAGGCGAACCACCCCTAGGCAGCCAAGTATTTTCTCCCTATTATTAAGTTGGTAAAGCCTGCCAGTAAGCACAGCCTCTCAGTATTTTTTACCAGTCCCCGATAGCGGACCTTGTCATAACCAAATACCCGTTTGATGTAGCGGAAGGGGTGCTCGACCTTCGCTCTTATCTGCGCCTTGATCTTTTCCGCTTTACGAAGTGCATCACGCCCTGGAAGAGTTTTTAGCTTGCTCGGCTTCATTGCTATATACCAATCCGCCTCCCGCTCTTTCAACTCTTCACGTTTCTCCGCACCAATGTACCCAGAGTCTCCCCAGATTCTTTTCTCCTCCCCGTGGAGAACTCGCTCTGTAGTTGTGACATCATGCGAATTCGCTGCTGTTGTATCTATGCTATGTATTACTCCGAGCACATCATCAACCCCGATATGCATTTTCATTCCAAAATGCCACTGATTGCCTTTCTTTGTTTGATGCATTTCTGGATCACGTTTTTTCTTTTTATTCTTGGTTGAAGTTGGCGCAGAGATAATAGTGGCATCTACAATCGTGCCTTCACGCAGTACCATGCCATTCTCAGCAAGATGCTTGTTGATTTCATCAAAAAGAGCTGCACCTAGCTGATTGAGCTCCAGTAAGTGGCGAAAGTTAAGAATCGTTGTTTCATCGGGAATTGGGCCGCTCAAAGTCAATCCAGCAAAACTACGCATGGATTCAATTTCATACAGTGCATCCTCCATAGCGGGATCACTGAGATTATAAAATAGCTGCATGCAATGAATACGGAGCATGACACTCAATGGATATGGCTGTCGGCCACGTTTGCCTTGTGGATAGCAAGGAGTGATCTGAGCTTCTAGTCGCTGCCATGGGATGAGGGCTTCCATTTGAGAAAGAAACTTCTCTCGGCGAGTTATACGGCGCTTTAGCTTATATTCTGCTTCGGCAAAGGTGACTTGGTGCATAATTCATCGTAGTCTTGATGGGTAGGTGAATATTACCAATATTGGCTTGGAATTATTCAGAGGTTCCATAGATAAGGTATTTCAAGGGGGTACAGCAAAAAGTGTAAATTAGTGGATCAGGTCACAAATGACATAAAGTCGACAAATTCAGACATCGATGATTGGGCACGATAAGTTTTCATATGAAAAATAAAATTTAGCTGGATATTGCCAAGGTTTACATACTTTCTACTGCACTATATATCTCAACAACAAAGAACATTATCCAAAGCGAGTATTTTGCCAATGAGACATCCAAATAAATCTACAACCCAAAAGGAAGTTAATTAAAATAGCTGTATCGACCACTACAAGCATTCAGGATTTTATTTCTTTTAAGGACAGGGGAAAAACACAGAGGAACAACTAGCACTAAAATGAATTAGTTCAGACCAAATCTGACACATTTTCTTGAAAAAGAAGGGTTTACCGGTTTTGATGAAGGTGCCTAAACCTACAAGTAAAACCAAGAATAAACTCCATACTCCATACTCCATACTCCATACTCCATACTCCATACTCCATACTAATGATCGCATCATCAAATACATGATCCAATTACTAAATCTGGCAGAAGATCTCGGCAATATATCCAAAGCTGGCAAGATGCTGAGAGTATAGAGAGACATTTTCTATCGGTACAAGGAAGCTGTTTCAAGTGGCGGTGTGGACGCCCTTCTTGAGAAGAACCGGCGTATGCCCATCCACAAGAACTATGTTGAAACAATCATTGAAGAAACAGTGTTAACTTATGCCCTCTAAGAGCCTACCCATGGACAAGTTCGAGTTTCCAATGAACTGCGTAAACGCGGTGTATTTGTGTCCCCTAGTGGCGTTCGGAGTATCTGGTCACTGCATGACCTAGCTAACTTCAAATTGTGATTAATAGCACCTGAGGCCAAGGAAGCTGAGGAGGGACTGATCCTCACAGAATCACAGGTTCAAGCTTTAGAGAGAAAATGGCATGATGATGGAGCCTATAGTGAAATTGATACTCAACACCCACGCTATTTGGGCTCGTAAGATACTTTCTATGTAGGAACATTTAACGGCGGCGGACGTGTTTACCAACAAACTTACATCGATACCTATGCAAAGGTGGCTCACTGCAAGCTGTGTATCATCAAAACTCCAGTCACTGCGGCGGACCTTCCGAATAACCGTGTACTGCCGTTTTATGCCATACATGATCTACCTGTGCCGCGTATCCTTACCGGTCGCAGTACTGAATATTGTGGCAAGTAAGAGCAGCACGACTACCAGTTATCAGTGTATAATCGAAATAGAACACTCCAAGACAAAAGCCAGGCATCCACAAACTAACAGGATCTGTGAGCGCTTCCATAAGACCATTTTACAAGAAATCTACCAACCTTCATTACGCCGCAAGATCTATGTATCAATAGAAGAGTTACAAAAGGATCTGAACGAATGGATAACATATTCTAATAATGAGGGATGCCATCGGGGTAAGATGTGTTGCGATCGAACCACTCAATAGCAATTTTTGAAGATGGAAAAATAGCTGGAGGGAAGTACTCATAAACTAAATTTGCCCCAAAAGAGCACTTCCTGAAAAATCTGTAACTGTCGGATAAAGTCTGAACTACTACAAATATATAAGTATAATTTAATTTGGGGCAAGCCTGAGCTTACCCCAAATCAGCACAATTAATTTACACTATCAGAATGATAGACAATTGCCTGCCAAACATTTTGTTGGCCACCTATATAATTATCCAGGGTAGGATTCTTAATATAGCTCCAGGCAACTTTACCATTACCCAAGTACATAGGCTCATCCAAACCACCCCAACCGTAGTCAGTCAGTTTTACCGGCCCCTCAAGTACATTTAAGTCAGCATCAATCTCCATTACATAGTAGGCTTTTGGCACCAGCATACGCATCGCATCACCACTCTTATTGTAACTGCGATTGTACGGGAGGTTATCGGAGATACACTGGAACTGCGCGTAACCAAATAAGTAACGGCCATTTTTCAGATCAACCAACTGGGGATCACTAATTTGACAATCAGAATCCGTTGCCAGCCATTCAATGCCATTACCTTCAATACTGCCTTCCCCATCAACTTTTGCAATACCTACACGTGTCAGGGAAGTAGTATCCAAGGCATCTCCAGAATAGAGACCCTGCCTGGAAATTACAGGATATTCACCACTGTCGATATATGAGAAGAAGCAATTGCGAATGCCGTTATCAGCACATTGCTTATCGAAGGGTTCATCGCCACTAATATCGATGCCCAGCTCATCCTGTAAGAACATATCCATGTTCGAATCTTCAATGTACTTTGGAGAGACAATAACTGAGAGATTTGTATCGGCATCAACCGGGACAACCGTATGGCCACCACCGTTGGATATCATCGCACTTGTCGAGGGCACTAAATGATTATAGGTGCCTTCATAAATAGAAGAACCACTGTCCTCCATTTTAATGGCGATCGCATTCAGGCCCGGTGACGGATAATATTTATTTCCATCACTGGTACACAGAGCACCGTACATCTCATTCCCCGGATTATAAAAAGCTCGAATATTCAGAACGTGGCCGTGGCCACACGCCCAGTACCAACCCCGGTGATCATCGCCAGAGAAGGACATTGACCAGTCATCCCGGTTAATTACCGTCAGCCCTGCCGAATAATGCGAACCGCTAACGAGAACACGAGCAGTTACGGAAAACGCATAGCTTGTGCGCCCCTGGCTATCATCCTCTACGTACAATAGCTCTTGAGCTCCTAAATGAGTACCGCCATGCATTTTATTGACAACATAGGCATCTGGAGTTTCAGTTATAGGCTTGTTATCCCACTCCATTAGCCAGATCTGGTCATTATACTTCTTCTCATTATCGGTGCCTTCAACACTGTCAAGATTGTCTTCAATCTTCATCCAGGTTGTACCGTACTCTTCTACCAGATCTTTCTCGATATCATATCGCTCACTTGCTTTATATTCGGTATTACATAAAACAGCTACCCTGGAGCAATCCGAACTGGCCGTAATACCATGTGACTCATAGCATTGATTCAGAATAGTGGCGTTACCTGTCTGCTCGAAGCTCATGGTATCAGGGTTATATTGAAGCTCGTAAACGGACCCATAGGTTGTATCAGAGGCACTATTCCCCTCTGACAAAGTTGTGGATACATACATTTTTGGCTGGTCAGTATCCGTTGCACAGGAAGCCGTATAGCTACGGATAGGAATATCAATATTTTCCTCATCCTGCTCACTGTCCGTACGGCCAATATAGTGAGCCAGCTGATAAACCTCCTGAGCATTTACCATTGCATTAGGCAGAGTGATATCTGTAGCGGTAATTGTCGCAAACCCGAGTTCAACTGTTGACACATCTCCATCGGTCACAGTCGATGGGTCATTATCAGGCAGCGAGGAGTCATCCCCACTACCACCTGAACCACTTCCTCCACCTTGATTACCCGCAGTACTATCATCCCCACCGTCGCTCACAGGTGGTGAATCGGTGTCAGAATCCGACGAACCTCCCCCTCCACTACAAGCTGCAAGTGCCGCAGTTAGTGCAAGTACCAATAATTTCTGCCCGAATAACTTTTCCATAATCGCCTTAAGTGCCATGTTTTTTATTTTGGTGTTAGGTACTGTCCAAAATATAAGTTCCAGACAGTCATGAAATGCAAAAGTGGGCGGAATTTTAGCGGAAACGAAATTTAATTCTGTGCGTAACTTAAAAAAATATGAACACAATAAGGAAGCTTAAAAATGAGAGAAACAGCACTGTATATTTTTTCTATTAGATATAGACGGACTTAGGAATCAATAGCTAAAAACACATCAAGTTTCATTGGAAACTACTTATTTGGCAACCACTCGCAGAGCTATAAATCAAAGAAGTTGAAATATGCACTAGAAGCAACTAAACGGACATGAAAACACAGTTAAAAATGCCACTTATACAGGAGGCCACCTTGCCTTCGCATTTAAACTAAAAAGCCCTGAGGCTAATGCCTAGAAGTCTGATGTCGACATCTTGTCCATCGGCTCAGGCGTTACCAAGTTCCACCAAAAATCGAACCGATCCATTAAGGAAAGTAATGTCTTCAACTCTCCCGCATCGCCCTTAATTTTGATTTTCCCATCCTCCATCTTCTCCTGGATAGATGCACTCCCCAAGATGATGTCATTTAGGTCTGAGCGGTTTATCTGCACGCTACTGCCGGGATTCTTAACAGGAGGCCCGTAGTTCAGTACCGCATTCTCAAGCACAAGCGCATACCTTTCGTTTACGTCCGGCATGGTGATATTGATGGAGAGATTCTTGCCAGTTGCCTTTGGGCCGTTGAGTCGAATTCCCAGATAATCAAAAATCAAACCAGCCGGCATACTGCGAATAGTGTCCGGGCTCGCAGTCAGAGGGACAGGGTATCTCTGGATACCATCCCGCAACTCCCTGGCACCACTTAAGAAAAAATTTCTCCAGGTGCCATTCTCCTGCTGATAACCCAATTGCTCTAACGCATCTGCCAATAGGTCTCTTGCTGCACGATTATTAGGCTCTGCGGAAACCAATTTATCGAGCACCTCCGCAACCCAGCGGTACTCTCCTGCCTCATAGTCTTTCTTTGCCTGCTTGATAATATTGGCTGCCCCGCCCATATACTCGACGTACTTTATTCCCGCTGCCGTCGGTGGCATTGGATATAGGCGAGCGGGATTGCCATCGAAAAACCCCAGGTAGTAGTTCCATACCGCACGGGTATCGTGATTTACACTGCCGTAATAGCCGCGGTTGGCCCAATATTGTGAGAGTTCTGGAGGCAACTCCATCAGCTCAGCCGTTTGAACCATGTTGTACCCGTGATTGGCTAATCTCAGGGTTTGATCGTTGAGGTACTTGTATAGGTCGCGCTGCTTTTTCAGGTGATTCACCACATTCTCTGGCCCCCAGGTTGGCCAGTGATGGGGTGCAAACAGGACTTCGGCTTTTCCACCCCAGCGCTGCACGGTTTCATTGAGGTAGCGAGACCAGTCACGAGCATTTCGGACCTTTGCTCCCCGCAAGGTGTAAAGGTTATGTAAGGTGTGGGTTGCATTCTCAGCAGCGGTTACGGCTTTGAGTTGAGGAATATAGAAGTGCATTTCTGCCGGCGCTTCAGAGCCCGGCGCCAAGAGAAACTCAAAGATAAGTCCATCCAGTTCCAAAGTTTGCCCGGTCTCAACAATGGAGTCTGTCGGTTCTATCAGTGTGATGGTGCCAGTGGAGGTTTCAAGACCGAGGCCAGACCCTAAGGTACCTTTGGGATCTTTAGGGATCAGGTTCCCGTACATAAAACTGGCACGACGCGCCATATGATTTCCTGCAAAGACATTTTCACTAACAGCTTCAATCAGGAAATCTTGCGGGGCTATTACCTTAACCTTGCCTGATTTTACATCTTCTTCATCGATAACACCGCGAACCCCCCCATAGTGGTCAACGTGACTGTGGGTGTAGATCACAGCAACGACAGGCTTGTTTCCGCGATGCTGCCGATAGAGGTTCAACGCTGCTTCAGCCGTCTCGGCAGAAATCAGCGGGTCCATAACAATGATCCCGGTATCGCCCTCAATAAAAGTAATATTGGAGAGGTCCGCACTGCGAACCTGGTAGATTCGCGGTATCACCTCATAGAGACCGCCCTCCGAAATTAATTGCAGTTGCCGCCACAGACTGGGGTTGGCACTATCAGGAGCCTCTTTATCGCGAGCAAATTGAAATTGCTCCAAGTTCCATACCGTATCGCCTTTGCTGTTTTTAATAACACCATTATTTGGTAGAGGAGCGATAAACCCCCGCTTTACATCCTCAAAGTCCTTCCGATTTGCAAAGGGGAGCTCTTTCAGTACAGCCTGGTTTGATTTCATTGTGACGACACTGGCGGGATTGGGTTCTTTCGCCATGATACTTACGGTCGTTAGCGAACAGGCAAGGAATACTAGAAATAGCGAAAACAGCGGCAGCTTGTTAACGTTCATCAGTTGTTTCCTTTCCATGATTCGCAAAGTGATGCGGCAGAGTCCCTTGTAGAGGATAGGTAGGAAACTATTAAGCGGACGGGTATTTATGCCGGCATCAGGAGAATAACTGACAAATTTAGGGGGAAAGAAACAAAAAAGCCGGCGAAGAGCGCCGGCTTTTTTGTCATTAAATATTATCTGACATCCAGTAAATGCCTGGCAATAATCAGGCGCTGGATCTCACTGGTACCTTCGTAGATTGTAGTGATTCTCACATCCCGACTCATACGTTCGAGTGGATATTCACGGGTATAGCCCACACCACCGTGCATTTGCAGAGCTAAATAACATGCCTCGTTAGCCTTCTCACTGGCGAACAGTTTGCCCATTGAAGCGGCAGGGCCAAACGGCATTCCGGCATCTTTCTGCCAAGCGGCTTGCAGCAATAGGAGTCGCGCACCTTCCATCTCAGTATATTTATCGGCAAGCTGCCATTGCAGCCCCTGGAACTCCGCCAGTTTTTTACCAAACTGCTCCCGTTCATGCAGATAAGCCCGGGCACAATCCAAAGCTTCAAAGCCGATACCCAGCGCCAGGGAGCCAATACCGATTCGGCCTCCAGCGAGCTCGCCTGCAGCAATGCGAAAGCCGCGATTTTCTTCACCCAAAAGATGGGAGGCAGGAATACGGCAATTGTCGAAAGAAACCTCATTGGTAACAGAGGCTTTCTGTCCCATTTTCTCTTCGGCCTTGCCAATCACCAGGCCCGGTGTGCCGGCTTCAACCAGGAAGCAGGAAATACCTTTGCCTTTAGGCGCGGAAGAATCTGTCACCGCCCAAACAACAAAAATACCAGCAAATTCGGCGCTACTAATAAAGAGCTTGCTGCCGTTAAGAACGTACTCATCACCCTGCTTCTCTGCACGGGTGCGCATAGAGGCCGCATCCGAACCGGAACCGGGCTCGGTGAGACAGAAAGAACCTGCGGGGTATTCTCCACTACAGATTTTGGGGAGGTATTTTTGGCGCTGCTCTTCCGAACCTACCGCCTGAATAACCTCTGCCACCATGTTGGTTACGGAGGTGGTCGTTGCAACAGAGGCACAGCCCCGCGCCAGCTCGGCGATCGCCAGGGAGAATGCGACAGTACCAGCACCAGTACCGCCGTAATTGGGATCAATATTGATTCCCATAAAGCCCAGCTCTGCCAATTGCTTGAGCTTTTCCAACAAGAGCTCTCGATTACCGGTCTTGTCGAGTTCGGCAGCAATGGGTTTCAGTTCACTGTCAGCAAATTGCTTTGCCGCATCCTGAATCATCTGCTGTTCTTCGCTCAGTGAAAAATCCATACAGTACCTACTTATCGTTATTACGGACAAATCACACGGCACCCACCTTGGTACCGCATCGCTATGCCGAGCATAATAAAAACCGCGCCGACAATGGTTGCCAATTCCACCTGCTCAGCCATGAAATCAGCAATCAATCCCTATGATTGAGGCCTGAGGAGAGAATTCAGATTCCTACCCAGGTTCATAAAAAAGCCAACCAGCAAAATCGCTACAGTTCTCTCACTCCGCACAGGATATTTGACTGCGCTCAATTAGCGCCGCGAACCTTTCACACTGGGTTCTGGGTCCGGTACCGCTACAGCGGTATCAGTCTTCACTTCCTCCATCACCACATAAGTGTGGGTTTCCCGTACTCCCGGTACGGATGCCAGCTTTTCACCGAGGAAGCGACGATAACCCAGCATATCCTTAATACGAATTTTCACCAGGTAGTCAAAACCACCGGCAACCATATGGCACTCCTGGACCTCCTCCAGTCCAGCCACATGCTCATTAAAGGCTTCCAATGCCTCAGTCGCTGTATTGTTCAGGGTCACTTGGATGTAGACCACCAGGCCCGCATGAACTTTGAGCGGGTCGAGTAGCGCTACATAGTCGCGAATAAATCCTTCCCTTTCGAGCCGCTTGACTCGCTCCAGGCATGGGGTGGGACTAAGGTTAACCCGGCGCGCCAATTCCACGTTCGGCAAGCGGCCGTGACGTTGCAGAATTCGCAGTATTTGGCGATCAATACGATCAAGATCTTCCAACTGTCGAGACATTACAAAATACCCTACTGGTAATCACGCAATTAGGCGTGATATTTAACCACAACTCGCGACATTATGGCGATTAATTCTAACGATTTTCGCACATAATCCGGTTTTTTATTCTGACCCTAGATATAGAGCTTGGGAGACGATATGTCGACAAACTTCGCCGGAGACCTCCAGAATGCCCGAGACCGGGCACGCGAGTATTTGCACGCCGACGAAAACCTCTGCGTGAGCGAGCTGCTGGCTGCGCCACGCCCCAGCGACGAGATGCGCAAGAAAATTCTGAACACCTCGCGCGCACTGGTTCACCATTCGCGACAGCAGCGCAGCAAGCGCGGAACGCTGGACGCTTTCCTTCAGCAATTCGGCCTTTCCAATAAGGAAGGGGTTGCATTGATGTGCCTGGCAGAGTCCCTGCTCCGGGTACCAGACGCCGATACTGCCGACAAACTAATCGCCGAGAAAGTGCATTCCGGCAACTGGTCCAGCCATCGTGGCCAGTCCGACTCCCTGTTTGTGAACGCCTCAACCTGGGGCCTGATGCTCACCGGCAGCGTGGTGGAGCTGGACCCGGATATCACCGAGCGTCCCTCCCACTGGATGAAACGCCTGGTTAGCCGTATCGGCGAGCCCATGGTGCGCACCTCCATGATGCAGGCCATGAAAATTATGGGTGGCCAGTACGTACTCGGCCGCACCATCAAGGAAGCCCTGAAACGCGGCCCCAAAGAAAACCTCCCAGGCACCCGCTTTTCCTTCGACATGCTGGGCGAAGGCGCCCGCACTATGGCCGACGCCCACCGCTACTTCGATGCCTATATGATGGCTATCGAAGAGATCGGCAAAGACAACACTCAGCGGGATGTGGTTGAGGCCAACGGTATTTCCATCAAGCTTTCCGCCCTGCACCCCCGCTACAGTGTGCTGCAGCGGGATCGCGTAATGGACGAATTGCTGCCCCAGGTGAAGCGTCTTTGTGTCGCCGCAGCCCAATACGATATGGGCCTTAATATCGACGCAGAAGAGGCAGACCGCCTGGATATCTCTCTGGATATCTTCGAGGCGCTCGCCCGCGACCCCGACATTAAAGACTGGCAAGGATTGGGCTTTGTACTCCAGGCCTACCAAAAGCGCGCCCCCCATGTCGCCGACTGGCTGATTGCCCTAGGCCGCGATACCGGCCGCAAGCTGATGGTGCGCCTGGTTAAAGGCGCTTACTGGGATAGTGAAATCAAACACTCCCAGCAAATGGGCCTGCCGGACTACCCGGTATACACGCGTAAATGCCACACCGATCTGTCATACCAGGTCTGTGCGAAAAAACTGTTGGAAGCTGGCGATGCAATCTATCCGCAATTTGCCACCCACAACGCCTACACCGTCGGGCTGATTCTTGAGCTGGCCAATGGCCGCACCGACTTTGAATTCCAGCGCCTGCACGGCATGGGCCACTTGCTGTACGCACAAATTGAAGCGGTACACGGCAAGCGTGTGCCCGTGCGCGTCTACGCACCCGTGGGGGCACATCGTGACTTACTGCCCTACCTGGTTCGTCGCCTGCTGGAAAACGGAGCTAATAGCTCCTTTGTTAACCGCTTTATGGACGAGGCAACGCCGGTTGAAGCCCTGGTCCAGGACACCCTGGAACAAAGCGAAGCCTGCAACCCCTACCGTCACCCGCAAATTCCTGTCCCGGAGAATATTTATATGGGCGCAGAAGCCTTGCCACGGAAAAACTCACACGGCATCGAACTGACTGACCCTCTCTCCGTTGATCCCCTGCTGAAAGAACTTGAGCAGCAACGCGAAAAGCACTTCCTCGGTGGCCCTATCGTCAACGGCACCATGGGCGAAGCGGAAGAACCGGTTTACAACCCGGCAACCGGCGAAAAAATTGGACACACCGCGAATACTGATAAGCACCTGATTGAGCAGGCCTATGCCTCTGCCACTGAAGCGCAGATCGACTGGGATCGCCAGGGTGGAAAACACCGCGCGGATATTCTCGACAGAATTGCTGATCTCTACGAAGATAAAGCCAATGAACTGGCTGCAATTATTTGCATTGAAGCGGGCCGCACCCTAAATGATGGCATTAGTGAAGTGCGCGAAGCTATCGACTTCTGCCGCTACTACGCCAACGGCGCACGCCAGCATTTCAGTGAGCCCACCGAACTACCAGGCCCTACCGGTGAACAAAATCAGCTGTATTTGAGTGGCCGTGGCACCTTCGTGTGCATCAGCCCTTGGAACTTCCCCCTGGCAATCTTTACTGGTCAGGTAGTTGCTGCACTCGCCGCCGGTAATGCCGTACTGGCCAAGCCCGCAGAGCAAACCCCCATCATCGCTGCACACGCCGTGCGCTTGATGCTCGATGCCGGCGTGCCGCCAAAAGTACTGCACTTGATCACAGGTACCGGTGCCGCAGTGGGCAAACTGCTGATCGAAGATCCCCGCCTTGGCGGTGTAGCCTTCACCGGCTCAACCGAAACCGCACGCCTGATCAACCAGCAGCTGGCAGCGAAAGAAGGTCCGATTGTACCGCTGATCGCCGAAACCGGCGGCCAGAATGTCATGGTCGTAGACTCCACTGCCCTGCCCGAGCAGGTGGTAGACGATGTAATTCAGTCTGCCTTCCTCAGTGCCGGTCAGCGCTGTTCCGCTCTGCGTATCCTGTGTGTACAGGATGTAATCGCCGATAACCTGCTGAATATGCTGAAAGGCGCGTGTGAAGAACTGACCCTCGGCGATCCCGGTAAACTGGATACCGATATCGGTCCGGTTATCGACGAAAAAGCCCTCGGCATGCTGGAATCCCACCGCGAGCGCATGGCGAAAGAAGCCAAGCCGCTATTTGCATTTGAGGAAGCGAAGAAGCCCAGCGAAGGCACCTTCTTCGGCCCGCAGGTAGTAGAGATTGAAGACTTCTCCGTGCTCAGGCGCGAGACTTTCGGACCCTTCCTACATGTAGTTCGCTTCAAGGCAGACGAGCTGGAAGACGTAATCCGCCGCATTAATGCCACCGGCTACGGCCTCACCTTCGGACTGCACTCCCGCATCGAAGGCCGTGCCCACGCGGTATTTAAGCGTATCAACGTCGGCAACTACTATGTAAACCGCGATATGGTTGGTGCAGTAGTAGGAGTTAACCCCTTCGGCGGCCACGGCCTATCCGGCACCGGCCCCAAAGCCGGTGGCCCGCACTACCTATTCCGTTTCGCCAGCGAGAAAACCAAAACTATTAACACTGTTGCCACTGGCGGTAACACTGCACTGTTTACATTGGGGCAATAAGCTTCGATAAAACAATGAGAGAGCGGGCTTTTAGCCCGCTTTTTTGTGGAGAATCATTTCGCTAACCGCCCACAAAGTACCAACTCCAAACTTCCCTTTCCCGTAAATTTTTCAGCCCCTGTAAATTAATCGGATGAATCATGGTAATTAGTTCAATTTCAAGCGCAGTCTTTTGCGGAAACAACCAAGTATTTTCTTTTACAGCTCCACATAAGGTATAGTTGGTCAACCCTAAAAAATGGAATGGATTCAATGAAAAACATAATAGCTGGAATAACAATAGGCTTAGTCGCCGGATACTTAGGCCCATTAATTACAGGATATTCTGCAGCCATCGCTATACCCGAAGCTTTCAGAGCACTCCTTTCAGATGGAGGAGCTGTCCTTTGGGAAATTTTTGTTGTCCATTTAATAGGATATGGACTAATTGTTTTCACACTCATTTTCTTAGCATCTAGGCTGATAAAACTGCATCCATGGGCAACTGCAGCAATTGCCATTATCACCTGCGAAGCCACTCTGTATTTTTTCCACACCAGCGAATACACACTTTACATACCTCATATCCTAGCTCTGGCATTTTGTGCATTCTCAAGCGCAACGCTTTCCAGAAAGAGCACAAATATATCACCTGCCATTTAATTATCTCTCGAGTTAAGATTAATAGAAGATAAAGAACCCTTAATCCATAATCTGTTCAAACTCGAGCAACAGGGTATCTTATTTCTAAAATGAAATTTGATAAATAAGATACCCTACTTTAAATGGCCGCGCTGGTACTAGCGCAAACAGATAAAATCTAAAAATAAATTTACATTTACGACCATATACCACCATATAAAATTTTCTAACCTGTTAAATTCAAAGTCCCTAAGAACATATAAAAAAGATCAGACTTAACCTTAAGCTGCAACAATCCAGCCTCTTCGATTCCGGAACCAGAAACTCTTCACACATCACAATGCCGACAATCGTGACTGTATTGGTAGAAAATACAAAGCCCAATGACAAAACTGGTTAACCAGTGGGGAACATGAAACTGTTTCTCTTGCAGAAAGACTTTTACGCCGCCAAAGGGACAGTTCTTGTCTTGACGCGCCACCGCAGGTGGGAGAAGCTAAGGCCACTCTGGGCAATAAAAACCCTGTCCCAGTATAAAAATGAAGTTTCATGTACACCGATTTTGGGGAGTCTCAATGCGCTCGCTGATAATGATGTGGTTGCTGTCCTTCTTTTTGATTGCCTGTGGTAGTGAACCAAAAACTCACACAGAAAATTTAAATACCGAGATCAAACCCGCCTCCAAGGCAACTATTTCCCACAATAGATCCCTGGCAAAACAACTCCCCTTCGGCGATGAAACTGATTTTCTGCTGGCTAAACGAGGCTTTATTGAATCTATTCCCGGCGCCCAAGTGAAAAATACCGAAGGTAGGGAAGTCTATGGCCTATCCCAGATGCAATTTTTACAGGGCACCCCTCCTGATACCGTCAACCCCAGCCTTTGGCGTCAGGCCCAGCTCAACGTCCTGAATAACGGCCTGTTCAAAGTGGTAGATGGTATCTATCAGGTGCGCTCGCTGGATCTGGCCAATATGACTCTGGTGCAGGGAGAGAACGGCTGGATTGTTATCGACCCTCTAACTTCTGCGGAGACTGCAGCTGCAGCACTTGCACTGGCCAACAAGGCACTAGGAGAGCAACCGGTAAGTGCCGTTATTTTTACCCATAGCCACGCAGACCATTTCGCCGGTATAACTGGAGTTCTGACTAAAGAACAGCTCGCGAGCGGTTCTATCGACATTATTGCACCAGAGGGTTTTGCTGAGGAGGCGATTAGCGAGAATGTGCGCACCGGGAATGTGATGCAGCGCCGTGCGTTATACCAATTTGGAAATTTGCTGCCCTCCAGTCCGGAGGGTTTTGTCTCTTCCGGCTTAGGCAACCGAGTATCAGATGGTGAGCACGGCATAGCTACGCCAACAATAGAGATTACTGAAACCGGTGCAGAGATGACCGTTGATGGAGTGGACATCGTCTTCATTAACACGCCCGGGGCCGAAGCACCCGCAGAGATTGTGTTTTTCTTCCCTCAATTTAACGCACTCTGCATGAGTGAGATCGCCAACCATACACTGCATAATATTTACACTCTGCGTGGTGCAAAAACCCGCGATGCCAAGGCCTGGAGTCGCTATATTGAGTACGCCATGGAGAAATTTGGCGATAAGACTGAGGTGGTTTTCAGCAGCCACCACTGGCCCACCTGGGGCAAAGATGAAGCTATGGATTACCTAGCTAAGCAAAGGGATCTTTATAAGTACATCCACGATCAAACTCTGCGCCTAGCTAACCACGGTTACGATATGGTCGAAGTCGCAGAGCGCCTTGAGCTGCCCGAGAACCTCTCTCAGGCTTGGGCCAATCGAGGGTACTACGGCACTGTCAATGTTGGAGCCAAGGCAGTTTACAATCGCTATCTGGGTTATTTCGATGGCAACCCAGCAAACCTCCACCCTATTCCTCAGGAAGAAGCTGCAGAGCACTACATCGACTACATGGGGGGGGGAGAAGCCATTATGGCTCGAGCCCGACAGGATTTTGCCCAGGGCAATTATCGCTGGGTAGCCATGGTGCTAAAGCACTTGGTTTTCGCTGAACCTGAGAACGAGCAAGCCCGTTATTTATTGGCTGATAGCTTGGAACAACTCGGCTATCAGTCAGAATCTGGTATCTGGCGCAACTTTTATCTCTCCGGGGCCAAGGAATTACGTCATGGTATCGAATACCGTGAAGAAATACTGCCCGATGAAGAAATAGTAGCGCGGGTCCCTCTCCAGCTGCTTTTCGACGCGATGGCGGTGCGCCTTAACGGTGAGAAAGCGGCAGATGCAGATATCCGCTTAAATATCGATATGACTGACACGGGAGAAAAGTACTTAGTCGTAGTACAAAATGGGGTACTGCACGGCTACCCCGGCCGACACAGTAGCGAGCCCTCTGCCAGCCTCGCTCTGAACAGTACCGACTTACGTATGATGTTTAGCGGGTTAGTAGGCGCCCCTACTCTAATCAAAGATGGTCGACTCAAGGTAAGCGGAAATCCTTTGGCCCTAATAAAATTTGGGCGGTTATTTGATAAATTTGATCGTAATTTTAGCCTCGTAACACCTTGAAGAAGTTAAGCGGCCAGCGTGTAAAATTCTAACTAACTACAAACTGTAATACGCCTGATAACAGCAGATATCTGCCCCATACCAACCCAAACAATACAGAGCCTTTTGGGCTCTGTATGTTTACAAGGCCAAATTCTCCCTACCCAAGAAAGTCATACTACCGATTGATAGTATGTGCCCCGCATAGCACGTGAACCCATCTGTCAAACTAACTACCATTCGCCTATTTCAAACCTGCATCTGCATTCAACAACCGTTCAACCCAATTGAAAATCATGACACACAGAATGCAAAGTTCTGCAGGAAACTTCTTAAATAGATTAATTTACAAGAGTCTCTAAAACAGCCTCTGCAGTGATTAAGATAATCTCGGCACATAATAAGATTACTCACCACCCCACCTCACTCCGTCCTAAAAGCCAATCTGCTATAAACCACGCATAAAAACCTATAACCGCAGAATCACAACCTAAGCCAACCATATATTAAATCCAACTTAAAAACCCTCAATTTACTCACAATAGAAATAGACAACATTCACAAATCAAACCTATTACTATTTATTGATATTACGCACCAAACAACAAATACGTGATAGTTCTTCTAGCCGTCAACAACGGAAATTACAAAACCTTACAACAGCTTGATTGGCCCACATAAAATAATTACTGTCCCCACCGCATTATTAAATCATATTGGACAATGGAAATGGACAATGGAAGACATAATGGAACTTACGGCAGCAACAACGATTGCTGCAACAGATACGACAGTCAGGGATTTTAAGTCTTATCGATCATTTCGCGCTAAAATCCTTGCAGCAACACGGATTGAAGATAGTCTCGCGGTAGATTCAAAATACTACGATGAGTTACTAACTTCCTCCGGGACATTAGACGTCTGGTCGTTGTATATGCTTCAATCACTTGAGTGCATGATTGAAGCGTCTCAGACTGCACTTGAATCTCTTGATCAACTCAAGGAGAGTCTTTCAGAAATTCTAAGGCTTGATGCGGATTCTCTTTTGATAAAGATACGCGCCAATACAGAGGTCGATGAAACATTGGCGACAGCTCTTAAAGAGGGATTAAATAAGTATGGCACTACGGAGAAATGGCTCTTAACTCTTCGACAAGCACTTGTAAGCAGAATAGAAATTAGTGAAGAAGGAAAGCGCCTAGTTGAGGCTATTCAGGAAGGCCGCGCACTGGAAAGGCCACAGCTCTTCCCCGTCTTAACCTACCTTCACGACGATTCTCTTGCTTTAATTTTTTGTTTGCTTGGCGGCCTCACAATGAAGGCAATCTGCGTTGTTACTCTACTAATTGCCCTCGCACCGCACAGCCCTAGCGAACCACCACCGCCCCCTCCACCACCGCCACCCCCTGAGGACTAACATAATTAACAATTCCAATAATACATCGAGTTCATTGTGGTATGCAGTTAAGAATTAGAGTACAGCTTAATTGCATGAGTTATTGCTAGTGGCAAGGGCGGCAGAGATAAAGCACTGAGCGCCCTTGTCAGTTTCCATCTATATTTCTATGATTCTATGATTCTATTTGCAACACAAGCTATAAATAAATCCACCTAACTGCACTGAGAGCTTTTGCAAGAACTGTTAGCTAACATTCAGCAAGTTATCTGATTAAATATTTACCAACTGAAAGCCAAACCTTATTTGCCTATCCATGTTTAGGATTTGGGCAGTATCGATAACTTAAGTTATTTGTCGTCTCGTAAATATCACCACTGGATACACTCTCATTAATTTGGCAATAGTAACCATATCGACTTGAAGATCTTCAGCTGGAGCTACAACTCCAACTTTGAGCTCTGATGCGTATCCAATAACGCGTTTTTCACTTACGATTTTAGGCGCACTCTTCTACCCTATTCAAAAGACAAGCATCTACTCGAAAAGGAGAGATTTCAAACTCCTTTAGCAGAGGCGCAGCCTTGTTTCGCCCTTTGGTTTGACTTGTTAGATGACATGCTTCGTATTTTCTTAGCAATAGGCTTCTCAAAAAAATGAAAAGAAATATATGCAGCCAGAACACTTAAAGAGAAAGATAGTATCAACTTTAACTCAACGGATAAATCTAATTTATTTACCTGCACAATAATTGGCATATGCAGCAAGTACAAAGAATATGAAATCTTCCCGAAAAAATCGCCAAACCTATTTACTAGTAGAATATTATTATTCGGAACTAAAAAAACTACACAAAAGAAAACACAACTCATTACCAGTAACACTTCGTAACTTAGCCACATTTTCTGTTTTGCATCAGAGGTAATCATTGTTAAATCAGGATACATCAGAGGAATTAAACAAAGCGCTAATATAAACCAGTGCTTTCTAAGATACCGCGGAACTTTGAGAGATTTATAGTTCGCCCCGAATATAACACCGACAAAGAAAAACGGCAAACTCCTAAGCACATTAAACTCATTGTATGGAATACCATAAACTTCACCGTATACTCTCGGGAAATTGGAGAAAAACAGTAAAATCATTAAAGTGAAAATAGATAGATAAATATAACCAGACCGATTCTTAGCCCATACCCAGAAAATTATAAAAATAAAATAAAGCTGTATTTCTGGTGGGATTGACCATAGAACACTCTCTCCATACAAGAACAGCAAATGACCTAATAGCGCATTAAGATCAGGTATGCTGTAAAGAGTATTGTTACCTGAAATTGACAGTAAATAAGATCCAACTACCACAACCAAGTATAAAGGTAAAACTCTTCCCATTCTCGCTAAAAAATAATATGTGACGTTGGCTTTTGTGAAGTCTTTCTCTAAATAGAGATATGACATCAAAAAGCCACTGAGCAAGAAAAACAGCATTACACCATATGCACCAGAACCGCCACCCAATACGCCATCAAGCCAATTCGTAATGTCGCTAAAATGGGTAACAAAAACAATTAGAGCTGCTAATCCCCGCAATGTATTAAGCTTTCTAATTTCCAAAATCTACTCCTAACTAGAAAGACATTAGTCATGCCCACAAAAAGTAGACATTCTAACTATGTATATTTACGCTCATGCCCTGATGGACTTACATAGCCCAATGCAAAATTGCCCATCAATCTTATTGTATAATTTTAAGTATATTCAAACACTTCAGATTTGACTTACTCTTCGCTTTCAAATGCGCTAGCATATTATATGCTTTACGAACACATAATCTACCTAGGTAAACTACTGGTAAAAAATTGAACTAAAACCCAAACTGGCAATAATACCTAAAATTAATACTCTTAGGTAAAAATCAACCAAATTATCCATAAAAAATATTAGTGACTGATAAATGGTAATTAAGGTCCAAGGGTATGAAAGTATTAGTATCAGAAAGCCAGGGATATTGTAGCCATTATCCCAGTGCAAATTAGCAGCTCTGAATATACTCCAGGAAATGTAGTAAGAAATGCTTAATATGAATGGGATTAAGAACGCTTTTTCAATTTTGCTGCCCATGCATATAACATAACGTTGCAATAAAGAGCAGTCAAAGAAGAATGTAGGCTGTCCAACCTAGTCTCCGGCCGGGAAATCTTGCCTGGCCCGGTTACAGCTGACGACCTTTGAACGACCTACATACTCTGCCAACCGCCTTTGGCTAACCGCTGTCAGACAGATTTACAGGGAAAATACCATACTTTGCTTCTCAGTTAACTACCTGACAGTCCCTGACAAATAGCGCTGATAACTTGTGGAGCTTGTTAGCTCAAAATGTAGGCGCTCGAACGAAACGGCTATGCTAGCTTCCAGAAAAACTCTCTGAAATGTGTGTTCAGTGGTGCTTGCAACTACAAGCCATCTAAAAAATGACCACCTCAAACTGAGGCATCGCTTGCAGCGCCCTGCTGACTTAAACTCTTATAAACTACACGCTTTGACTTCAAACCAAACAGATAACGAAAAATACCTATAGGCTTTACGACAAAATAACATAGCAAAATACATACAAGGGACGCACCAAGTAATAAGCTCATTGATTTTACCGCAATACTTGCATCCCATTGCACTATATAAAAGGCAAGCGCAACGATAACTGTTTGGTGCAATATATAGAATGGATAAATCAATTCATTTGCGGTATGTAGCCATTTGGGTGTTTGCTTGAAGAACGCACTTGCATACCCCACTAATACCAACAGCCCAGACCAAGAAACAAGTGTACAAACTAACCACCAAAGCTGCCAACGTACCGCTAGTGGTACATATTCGCTAATATCAGGTTTGAAGTAGTAACCATAAAATAGAACAGTGCTGAATATGAACCATTTTAAATTGACTGACCGGTTGTTAGTCACAGACTGCCATATTTTAGGACTACTCATGAAACACATACCAGCCATGAAGAACAGCAAGAAAAACAACGATACAGATAAGTTATCAATACTGTTATCTTGAGCAGGCATTAGAAGTTTAAGGCCGCACCTCAACAATAGAACCACAAGGACAAGTGAAAACAATCCATGCTTAAATAGCGCTAGCCGCTCAAGTCTGATAATAAAGGCTTTACCCACTTGGCTGTCGAGCCCTGACTTAAAAGGCACGGCAAGTAGCATAAACACAATAAGGAACTCGATAAACCAAAGATGATTAGATTCAAATGTCAGAGATAGATGCTGATACGCATCAATTATACTTTTGTAGTCATTTATGTTTTCGAAGTAATTTTGAGGTGGCACTATGAGTACCATGCCAACAATTAGTGGGACAAAGAGCCGATGGAACTTATTGACGATAAATGTTCTCGTATTAATCTTTTTTAGCAAAAGCAGGCTACCCACTCCAGCGATAAAAAAGAGAGTATGCAATCTTAGCTGCTCAAAATACACCATGATATCATCAAGTAACTTACTTGATTTTCCATTCATCACATGCCAACCATCCCCATTAAACGGCATGAACACATGATGTAAGAATACGGCCAAGATTAGAAAAACTCTTAACCAGTCTAATTCTGAATATCTTCTTTCTTTCATTTAACCCGAACCTTCCATTGGCTTTGGACTTTCCCACAAAAAGTAGACGCTCTAACTATGTGCATTTGCTCACATACTCTACTGGACCCATATAGCCTAATGCAGAGTGCCTACGAACTCCATAGTAGGAAACCTCAATATATTCAAACACCTCAGATTTTGTTTGCGCTTCGCTTTCGGGTGTTCCGGCATAGACTAACTCGACTTTTAGCCTGCTAAAGAATGATTCCATTGCGGCATTGTCCTAACAGTCAGCTTGGCGACTCATACTCCGCTTGAACTTGCTTTCGGACAAGAGATCCTGGCATTTCTTCGAACGATATTACACAGCCCTGTCAGAGCGAACTATTAGTCTATGCTCCTGTTGTATAAGCTTAGCGATGTAGATCCGTGAGCACGACTCACCTAACTCTTAGTGCTTATCAGGCAACAGTTTAAATCCGCAAATCTGCTGTTAACTGGCGCTGAGTTTTCGTGCTACAGGTCAATTGTTGCCCCTGACTTAGCCGCCCTCTAAACTGCCTCTCTGCAAACCCCCTTCGTACACGCCTGAGTTCTTTCTTACCCATGATACGCCCCTTGTTAGGCCTAATCTTAACCATACAGGGTGTCTACTAAACGTAGGTAAGTCTTATTTCTCATGCCGATCAACGCTTCGCTAGCTTCCCGTCAGCGTGGATCACTATTTTTATTCCTCGGCAGATATGGTGCTTTCGATCCATACTATATAATGAGAAATACGAACGCTATTTCCGAGATCACCGTAAAGAGGGCCACGATATGTACGAAGATCTTTTTCACTAGAGGCCCACGAAGCAAGACCAGCAAGATACCATTTCTCATTTTCCTTAATGAGGACGGGGCTTCCACTATCGCCACTACCCGACACACCCTCGAGTGGAATAGCAGATTTTGGCGAATCGAATTTGTAGGAAATCCAACGTACATCTACATTAGAAATGACATTATAAGCTCGGCGTAAAGTGGTTCGATGGGGACTTTGAGGCTCCACTCCATCATAGCCATTGCCCGTCGCCCCCTTGCCGATTATTTGGACAGTCTTGCCTTTCTCATCACTACCAAGAAAAAGAGAGACCGGTTCAACATCGGCAATTGGTTCTTTAAGCTTAATAAGCGCAATATCATCGGACAATGCCAAAAACTCTCTCAAATTTGATCCATCACCCGAGGCTAATGCATTTTCAACAAGAGTTGAAGGTGGTTCCTTGTATCCTGGATGTACAATTACTGTCTCTACCTTACGCGATAGGCCGCTAATGATTATCTCCTCAATACAATGCTGCATACAAGCTACATGTGCAGCTGTAACAACCCATTGAGGGTAAATTAATACACCGTGCCCTTCACCTGGAAAGTCAACAAGCGCTGGGAAGGTAGATGCGGGAATTTGATATTTATTATCTTCAATATCATGACGAATGACTATGGCATTGGCCGCAAAAGATACTGTAAGTATGAGCGAGAAAAAGTATGGTTTTATATTTTTCATATCCTTCATTCCAACATTTACTCCGAAACAACTGTCGATAGGCTAACGTCCTAAATACGAGTAGTGTAAAGCTAGCAGTTTACTCGAGTATTTTTGCAAGCAAAGTGATAGGCCTATACTTCCTTATGAGATTTATCTTGTATGGTTGTTCTTCCCCAATTCTGATGTTGAAAGTCCTTTTCAGTGACGGATAAATTGAGTCCCACCTTCAGCGGCCACCGAAAGCCTTGTTTATCACAGTTCGCTGTCTAACCTACTCATAAAAGATCGACAACATGTATGAATATGATAAGCAACCACTAGGCATAACTCGAAAAGCCATGTGGGCCTCGAGCCCGAATAGCAAGTCGGAGATAGCTTATCTTATGGGACCTCAAGAGATCAATGTCGGCATCAATACCAGCAGTAGAGAACTCAATATTTACGTGTGACCTACTGGCCAATACTTTAGTGTTGACAATGATAAAAGTACCATTAAGCAATTACAACCTATTAAGCCTCGAAGAGCATTAACAGAGTCTACCGGGAGACTTAGCATAGAGCTCATTTGTGCCACAGACAGAGCGGAGTTGCTTATTGCTGCCTGCAACCCTTCGTAGATATGAAACTTTACATAGTCCCTCGGACGACTCGTCGAGACTGACAATCTAGGCGCTATTGACATTGCACTTTTTGATGAAACTTTGAAACCTAGACTACCTGTGATAAAGCCAGAAAAAATTAGGAAGACCAGTAGCTTGCTGGCCGTATGAAGCCAGTGTTTAGAAATGAATAAATACAAAATAATCGGTTTCAGAGGATACTAAAATCAGTGTAAAACCTACCCAGACCATTCTAAACACAATCAAAAGAGAGCTACAAGGTATAGACAAACAACCTTATAAACTAGTTAACGGTGGGCCTGAATGGCAGTAAAGATGCGACCTATTCTTAAGTACCAAAGGCGTCGGAAATGTATTGGCTTATACGCTGATGTGTAAACCTCCTGAACCAGGAAAGTTTAATCATCAAAGAAATAGCCTCCAGTGAAAGAGATATATTCGGAGCCGAAGACATCGTGTACGCACGGTTCTGCTTGTTGCCAAGCATGTCAGCCATGCAGCATCATCACAAACTAAAGCCGATGTGTAAGCAATTAGCCGACGCTGGTAAACCTAAAAAGGTCGCTCTGATTGACTGCATGAGAAAGCAGATTGTGATCCTAAATACGATGGTGAAAAATAACACCTATTGGATGTGAATAGTATGACTTAAAAAATTGACGAGCGACCATAGTTACTTGTTATCTTTGACCATATTCCGATAGCAGCTACAGAGCTATAAAAGTAGGCGTTTTCCCAATCCCCCTGACACTTCAGGGTAAAACCTAGACCAACCATCAATTTCCAATGACTCTTTATTGGCTCGATCTGTTATTATATCAAATTCATAAAACTCTTCTTTCCTTGTTAACCACGTGCCCTTCCATTGCGTTCCATACTGCTCAAAGATATCGGAATAATTCAATCGAATTCACTCACTCGCGAACATCCCCTTTTGGGACAACAGTAAGCTATACCATGGGTACATAGTTTCATCATTTATAAATTCGTCCGCTCACTTTTTTATTTCAAGGAACAAAAACCCATTCTGTTGTTCTGTATTCTTATTCCGAATTCGGCAAAGCTTTCAACGTTCATAATAAAATTAACGCCCCGTTAGGCGGCAGTCCCAAGCTGTGATATGCTTTTGAGTACAGCTTGTGACTGTCCACCTTCAAGGTTCTTTATACGTTTGCTCCCTTTCCTTTATTTATGAACAAATATACAAATGTGATTACATAAATAGGCCAGAATAACGCCAAATTTCTTAGCAAATCATATAAGTCTTCATAGTATAGAAACTGGTGAAATGCAGCATTCGCGGCCACTAAGATAAGCCAAATTTTGGGAATTAAAGTACGCTTAATGCTAAATCCAAATATGAAAAGCGCACAGAGAATATAAAGAGGAATCATCGCAAAAAACTCTAAACTATCAAACCATGTTCGATGCTCTATATTTCTAATGTGAAAATAAGCTAAATATAAATATCCACACAGTTTAGGCCAAAAATATGCGTGAATTATTATTAGTTCTGATTTCATGCTAAACCTCAAATGATTACCGACGTTGGTCTTACCTACAAAAAGTAGACACTCTAACTATGTATATTTACGCTCATACTCTGCCCGACTTACATAGCCCAATGCAGAATACACATCAACCTTATTGTACAAAATCTCAATGTATTCAAACACCTTAGATTATACTTGCTCTTCGCCTTCGAATATTCTGGCATAGACCAGCTCGACTTTTAGCCTGCTAAAGAATGACTCCATTGCCGTATTATCCCAACAGGTAGCCTGACGACTCATACTCGGCTTGCACTTGCTTTCGGACAAAAGATCCTGGTATTTCTGCGATCGATATTGCACATCCCTGTCAGAGTGAACTAGCAGTCCAGGCTTTATTGGTCTTCGCTCTAGGGCCATTTTCAATGCTCGACATGTCAATTCATCGGTCATCTGCGAGTCAAGTGCCCAACCTACAATACGTCGAGAGTACAGATCCACAACTACCGCGAGGTACAAGCACCGCTCCAGAACCCAGATATACGTAATGTCACTGGTCCAGCGACAATTTGGTCGATCCACATCAAAGCAACGCTTAAGCAAGTTGGCGGAGACGTTAATGCTCCCCTCTACGGGCTGACTATATCGAAAGCATTTGCCGTTTCTCGCTTTAATATGCTCCTGTTGCATAAACTTAGCGACGTAGTTCCGTGAGCATGGCTCACCTAACTCTTGAAGCTCGCAAGCGATTCTAAGCGCGCCATAACAACCTTTAAACGCAGTAAACGTCTCTCGGATTTTCTCGATTGTTCGTATCTTTCTAGTCGTGCGTGGAGCTGGCAACCTCACCCGCCATCGATAATATCCCGATCTTGAGACTTCTAAACTCCGACACATCAAGCTAACCGGGAATGACCCTACATGCTCTTGTATCAATGCGTACTTTACTCTTGGTGGTTCTCAAAGTACGCAACTGCCTTTTTAGAAACTCAACCTCCTGACAAGCTTCATGCAGTTTCTTCTTGAGCTTGCGAACTTCAGCGCTTCCCTGTTTGGAATAGTCGACACCGTCTAAACTATTGAACTGTTTATCAGACAGTCGATTAAATTGACGGCGTCAGCTGTAGATCTGCTGTGCGCTGACGCCTAGCTCTCATGCCACAGCAGCCGTCTTTACTCTAGGTTTTTCCGCTCTCTTAAGTGCACAAATTTATTGGCTATAACTTGCCAGGCACGAGCACAAGCCAGGATTTAGTGTCCAACCTTTAAGCATCTAGTTAGTTATACTTTAACTCATTATCAGTTATAACTAACATATCATCTAGAACTTCACCATTTAAATCAGAAATCCAACAGTAATAACCAACTTCCTCTTCATCGAGAGTGATATCAAGGTAAGTCTCTATGCATGGATTTGACCTAAATTCATGCTTAAAACAAAGTTTATGAGCATGAAAATTGTATTTAAATTTACTAGTTATTGAAGTGTCAATATCAAAGTCTGCGGATGAAGACCACTCTTTAGCTCCCTTAAAGGCTCGAGACTCAAGATTATGCTCCACCACCAACTTATCCAAACTATTTAGCAGCTCTTCCATTATTTAATCGTCTTTTGACATAGCTAACGCGGGCTACAGCGGCTGACAAATCTGACGGTTTTTCTGTGCCGGTACAAAAAGTGACAGGTTTGGTAGTCTATTGCTGCCCCTTGTTAAATTCATTTACAGGTAAACTCCACCAACTCTTTGAATTTTGGAGGAGACTCGGACTCATTTTGCCATTGTTGTGAAAGTTTGGCAGCTAGGAACTGATACCTTTCATTAAATCTTTTGGGGTTACAATACGGGTCGTACCACATCGGTGCCTTCAGAGGGTGGCCTTGCTCACAAAAAATATTCACTCAAACTATACAGAGTGTCTACTAAACGTGGGTAAGTCTTACACATAGCGCCTCAATCAGGGGCTGGAACGTAGCTCTGAAAGCGCGGAGTGGAAGTCCAGCCCCACAGGGGCGCCTTTGACTGATTTGTTATGACTTTTTCAGGCCCAATAGTATAGGCACCGAATACTCTTTTGTTTTTTGATGAAAATCCTCTCGGCCTGAAACGCTGACCAATATAGGTGTTGCAAATATTCCCGTCATTGCCTGACCGTACTCGAAGAAATATACCTCTCCTGCCTGTACGGTGACTTTTGCTCGTAGAGCTTTATTTGGCTCCCATGTGCCCTTATCAAATAGGACTGTGTGCTCACCTGGATCAAGCTCTACCTCAAAAAAACCTCCATTCTTAAGACAGCCAACTTCTTTGTCATTTATAACCAGGTCTGGACAAGTTCCTGAACCATAGAAAGCTGCTTGCCGAAAAAAGTAAGCAATAGCTTTGCTGCCATTTGGCTCGGCAACTTTCTCAAATACAGGTCCTGTCGCAGTGCATCCAGATAAAAGAATCACAAAGAAAGCTACGATAAATGATCTCAAGATATCTCCTTAGTCATAACACCCACATAAAAGGCCGACTGAAGCACAGCGCAAGGTGGTCCAACGGAACGCAGTGGAGCGATTTTCGATGTATTGGTTATGCATTTTACTTAATGAGCCAAGGTTCCTGTTGCCTTAGTTCCATCCCAGTCGAATGTTTTGAAATTTTTAATATTTTTATCGAAGAACAAATGCATTCTATCGGTATACCCTTCCAGGACGATTTCATTAGCACCAACTACTACCCAACGCACGCCTTTCCAGCTTTTTAGTTTAGAAATCGATCCATCCTTTTCAAGGACAAACTTATAGTTACGCCCTCTCCAAGTATAATTCCACTCACTATTGCAAAGGTTACTTGCAAGCGTAACAGCCTTCGCTACAGATTACGGATCATACCTTTCCAATGGATCGGCGTTACTGAAAAATGAAAAGAAAAGGGCCATCAAAAATAGACAAACTCTCATATATCTCCCTTACCATGTTGATGCATAACGTTGCCAGCAAGGGCAGCCGAAGCGGAGCGTAGGCTGCCCAGCCCAGCCTCCGGCAGAGCGATCTTGCCTGGCCTGGTTATAGCTGGCGCGCTCTGAACCGCCTACATGCTCTCTGCCAGCCATCTTTGGCTGGCCACTGCCCGATAAACTCACAGGGAAAAATACCATAGTTTCCCTACCAAATAACTATCTGATTGGCACTTAACAATGGTGCAACTGACTTGTAGGGCTTGTTGACTTAAAACGAAGACACCAGAACAAAACTGTGGTACTAATTTGTAAAAAAATCTCTGGAGAAATGTACTCAGGAAAAAATTGGTACTTGCAGCAACTTCAAACCACCTAAAAAATGACCGCCTCAATAACGCTTCGATAATTGGCGTACGAAGTGCAGCGTAGCATATCCGGTGGAGCCCTGTAAGGGCGGAACGTAATTCATCGACTTATTATGTGCTAGTAAGCTGCAACCCAAATAGAAACGCGTGCATATCGCAGAGATTCCGACTCCGCAACCAAGTCCGATAGTAACCATTTGAGTTTGCCAGCGATTGAGAGTATTGGATTTGAATACGAGAGGGACTAATGAGGCTGATGTGACAGCTAAAGCCGAAGTGAGTGCGACAACCCCAATTTGAAGCTTAGTACCGTCGCCGTATATCTGAATAAGCACAGTTAAAATTAGTGCGGATATTGAAATGAAAGCGATTTCAGCACGGTGATAAATACGCTTCCAGTGCCTTTTCTCTTTCTGACAATACCATGCGATTTTTTTAGATAGTGACTTCAAGACTAGATCCGATTGCTGAATTTATGACTGCACATAACGCAAAGCTAAAAGGCTGGAAGCGTTTTTTCCAGAGATCCAACCCATATTTTTTTGGGACGAATTTTCAGAATTTTGTTATAACGTCTCATCTGGCCTCTCTGATACAGAAAGGCTTTTTCTAAGTAGCAGCGAGGCCAAATATATAATTGCCAGTGGAGGTAATAATGCCATAAATCCACCAACTACAACCGCTCGTTTAACCTTTAAGGTTTTTTTGATAGCTAGCATATAGCTAAGAACCAATATAACACAAAACCATAGCAATATACCCAGAGCTTCGATGTTGGAAATATTAAACAGCTCGTACATTACGCATGATCCATTAAGGAGCTATAACGCCAGCCGAAGCAACGCGTGGCTGTCCAACCCAGCCCCGAAGGGGTTGGGTGAACTTGCCTAGCCTGGTTATGGTTGGCGCGCTCGGGACCGACTACTAGCACTTTGCCAGCTATAGTTTCGCTGGCCACTGCTCAATATTTACGAGGAAAGAATACTGCACTTTCCCCAACCAATTTCTATCTTACTGGCACTCCACGAAATTGCAGCGGACTGCCGCTTTTTACAACACCCGAGCGAACACTCTAGGAGCGAAACTGCTTGAATAGCAATCAGTAAATTTGCTCAACACTGGATGCTATTTAGTGGCACTAAACCTTCAGTTACCACGAAAAATCAATAAAATCGACCGCCACAATAACGGTGGCGTTCACCAAGTAAGGGCGTTCGTTTGGTTGGGTAACTGGAGGAAGGACGACGCCCTTACTCCGGTGCAACGCGTTGTTATCTGGCTGTTGCCATTTTCCATTGATTGAACGCGTCCGTTAGCTGCGCAGATACCTCTATTCAAGATACTCCATTCTCCAGCGTGCCGGTCCGATGACTTGAGTGACGGCTTTGGCCCCAGCCGAAGCGCCGCTAAAGCTGCCGATAAATGGGATGGCGCAATCAAAAGTTAAAAGCCAGCCAGCATCGGGCGTGGGGCAGGCAAGATATACTTTGAACGTCTCACCCGAAGGAATACGGAAGTGCACAACCAAACCGCTGCCGCAGAGAAGTTGCACCACGTCATCGACAGGCGTCCCGTCGGCACTAATGTTCACATGCATTCGGTCAAAACGCGAAAAGTCCTCACCTTCCTGTGCGACATACAGTTGCGGATAGGAAACGCCATGGGTCTCGTCCAGTGTGGTCAGCTCTCCGCCTCCGGGAATATGGGGCTCGCGTCCCGCCTGGGCGATGATTTCCAGTAGACGTTCACGGGATAGCAGAAAGTGTGACATCACTTCCGCGACACGCTCCGTCGAAGGTTCGGGATCGGCCAAAAAGGCCTTAAGGTCGTTGGAGAGGCCCGACCAATCCTGCGCCGAGATCCGGGCGCCGATCGGCGCCAGCGCTATGTTGATTTCGTCGAGTGCATACAAGTCAGCTTGCTCGCCGTCGCTTTCTAACCGGATCCCGCTGTCGAGTTTCATTTGAGTCTCGATTGATTAATGCCCCACTGGTTCAACTTCACGCCAGATAACGTTTTTGACACCTGCGCCGTAGGCGTCGGATGCCTAAATTTGTTATATTTTTTGTTACAATTCACTGGAGTGTTTATATTCTTTACGAGCTTCAGCTGGTAAAACATATTGAACCATTTCTTCGCAACAAGCTCCATACCTGTCAAAGTTATTTCGCGCTTCAACAAGTGTGAGACCATGATTGTTGACAGATGGTACTATCCCCCTAAAACCAACCTCAGAATCCGACTCCCAATAACAAATAATACATATCTCTCCATGGTCACCGCTATATAGGGATAGATAGCCGCAACAGGGGCACTCAATTGTGGCATTCACTTCATTCATAGATCAGCAACTCAATTGCTGGCAAAAGTGGCGCGACTTTTGAATCAAATGGCGTGACGCTTTTGACTGTGAACTGCAGCGCTTGGTTATAACCTTTCCAGCACAACATCTGATTCAAAATCAGTATTATCACTGAGCCCTAGCAATAAATTGACCCCCTCAAATCTAAACTCTATTGAGGAGAACTCTTCTAAAGACCCTTTGCACGTAATTGATAAAACTTTCTTATGCCTCAGGTCTAGCTCCTTAGCAAGATCTACATACTCCAAATCATCCACGTCGCAAAATGCATCTTCTTCTCTCCACTCTTCCCAAAATCCGAGCGCAGCATCGAGAAAAAAGCGCTGGTAGAGTTCAACTTCTTTTAACTTCAAAATGAGCATTAAAACATTGCTTGCACTCTCTTCCGTATAAATGACAATGAAATTCTCAACTGTCTTACTCGTTAGAGAGGCGCATTCAAAGCTATGATCGTTCGTAATTCTCTGACCGATTTCGATATCCTCAGAAAGTTATAACGCCTTTCCCACAGGTCGACCGAAAGGGGGGGCGGAAGCCTCCCCCCTTGAAGTAGACGCCACCTTATATTCATCTTATGCGGCCATTCTTTCATATTCATCTGGACTTTTAAACCCAAGTGAGCCATGTCTTCTTTTAAAGTTATAGTACCTATCAAGATACCAAGCTAAGTTAGTTCTTAGCTCCTCAGCGGATTCAAAATTAAATCCTTTAAAACTCTCAGTTTTCAGTGTTTGAAAAAATGATTCTACATACACATTATAATTCATAAACCCTGGACGATTCATGCTCGGCTCAATACCCAATTCTTTGAGTCAGTTTTGGTATACATAAGTATCGTACTCAGAACCTCGGTCACTGTGAAATATTAGATCTGATTCTATATTTCTGCGACGGACAGCTTTATTTAGCGCTGACAGTGTTAGCTCAACAGTTCGAGTATCCGATAGCTCCCAGCCCAACACTTTCCGGGAGTGAAGATCAATAATCACAGCTAAATATTGCCATTGCCCATTGATCTTCAGATAGATTACATCACCTGCCTATTGAGAGTCTGGTTTACTCGGCATACCATGCTCTCTTTGTACATTTTCAACCTTAAGACAAGGATTTCCAGGCAAAGGGCGCCGACGATAGATCCTTCCAGCTTTCCCCACGATTCCAGCCTCTCTCATAAGGCGTTCAACGCGCTTGTGATTTATTCGTTCACCATCAGCTTTCAGCTCTGCGCTAATTCTTGGACTTCCATAATTACCATCATGCTGCGCATAGATAGCTTCGATACACCCAAGAATTTGCCTATTTTCTATGTCTCGAGTGCTCTCATCACGGTTGAGCCACTTATAAAACCCTTGGGGTGAAACATTCAAGTATCTACATAAGTACCTAACACCAAAGTCTGATCGATTAAGAGCTATGAACGAGAATCTTTCAGCTTTGGATCTTTCAGGTGCATTTCCCACTTTTTTAGGAAATCATTCTCCTTTTGCAACTTCTTAACCTGCTTTTTTAGACGTCTTATCTCTTTATCATCGGTTTGAGACTGAGTTTTCTCTGTCTTTGTCATACTTATTCTACGACTGGGCTTCTCGACCAGCTTGCCTTCTCTACTTTCCTGTCGCCATCTATACACCATTACTGGATGCAAACCAATAATGTTGGCGATAGTAGTCGTATCTACTTTCAGTTGATTAGTGAGGGCTACCACTCTAACTTTGAATTCTGTTGAATATTCAACAACCCGCTCTTCACTCAGTAGTTTCGGCATTTTTTCCTATCTTATTTAAAATATAGGCGTCTACTCAATGGGGGAAGGTTTCGGTGGAGCCCTGAAAGGGCGGAACGAAATGCATCAACTTGTTATGCGAATATTCTAATCTGCACTGACATCTCCATTACAAACATAGAAAGTGGCGTTTGAAATCTGCATGCTGATCAGTGGAACTGAGATTAACTGATGCCGAGCACATAGCCAAGCCTGAAAATGGGCTTGGTAAGAGCTGGTACAACTATATATAATGCCATTAATTTACAGAAGCCTATATGTATGTTTGCTAGGCGATACTTTGGTATGCTTTTGGATTACGACTAAAGGTGATCAAGCAAAAAATTTCCAAAATTTTAAACGTCTGTTCTCCTAACAACATCCCAGCTCCGATTATTCACAAGGAAAAAATATGGGTGAAACCAACTTTGAATTCATGCTCGACTACGATGCTGTTGAAGAAGCAAAAGCTATGGAACAGCAGCTGGATCAGCTCAACGAGCAACACCGCGGCGATCTCGTCCCGATAATGAAAGCTCTGCTGAAGGCTGACTATGTTGGTGACGAAGAAATTAACATCGAGAATATCCAACGCAAGAAGAGTTCGGTGTATCTATTTGGCTACGGAGGTCGGTCCGCGCAACCACCCTTCGATCTAGCTGCTTCGTTCAATGAACTTGGCTGCCAGCGTGCTTATCTTCAGGTCTATTATGATGAAGGTGGGCAAGCTCAGTACTTCATCGGCAATAAGCGTGTGAGCTTGGATGTCTTTACGACTGCCATGCGAAGAGATAAAGACAAAGGTGCTTTAAAGAAACTGTTTTTACCCAATGAGCGCATACAGGTAAATGCTACGCTGAAAAAACATGCGTGGGAGTCCAACAATCATGGTGACGTTTGCGTTATGCAGTTTGAAACGGACGATGGGCACACATTCTACTACAGAGGAAAATCACAAAATTTATTGTTATTAACTCAGGATGAGTATTCGCCTCACATAACATTCACTGCTGCGTTTGAACCCGGCTATCTCGACCACAACGCCCCTCCTGTTGCACTTGCCAAGAGACCGACCAAAATCAGCGTTAATAAGCTTAATGTACGTAAATGCGGGTTGCCGCTATTACGTGGCGATAACCACAAGTTCGCAAAAGAACGTGTCGGGTTGGCAGTGCACAAATACTTCAATACATTTGACTCTGACTGCAATACATACCTTAAATCCCTGACCGGAGAAAGCTTCCTCGGGACGGGGTTCAACAAGTTACTCAGGTATGCAGCGAACACTAAAGTTTATTCGTTTCTAGCTTTCGGACTTTATATTCGCATCGACAACGAACCCGTGAGACTGGAAATTCAAATTGAAGACCCTGAAATAAAAATTGATACGCCGGACTTGATCAAACACCTCAAATCAATGGATGTAGACTTCTTGAAGTGTGGGCAAGACGGTGCCAATTTCTGCTCCGCTTGGGCGACTACTAAGGTTTACATAGAATGTCGCGTCAATAACCGTCGTATCAATCTAAAGCTGGCTCGACGAATAAATGTTCTGGAGGATACTCGATCAGTCAAAGAGGTTTACAAGCACTTTGAGCACAAACACGGTATGGCCAGTGATGCTGATTGGCTTGATCTCTTTCAACGTTCGGAGAAGGAAGCCAAGGCTGGCAGTACTGATGCCATGTACGTTTTAGCCTTCCTGTTGGACACTTCCATCAGATGCTGGGAGCGCCAGCCTGAAGAAGCCAAAAAGTGGCGTGATAAGGCTGGTGAAGCCGGAGATTCCAAAGCATTACTTATAGCAGGTTTGAGATTAGGTAATCAGCGCAATCCTACGCCCGAAGACGTAAATGAAGCTATGGGATATTACCAGCGTGCTGCCGCGATGGGTGAGGATAGAGCCTGGGACGAGATATCTTATCTGCTTGATCGATATCCTGAAATGATAGAGTCGATCACGTTGGATAGTCCTATAGATTTGGAATTTGATCGCTCAGCTTGGCTGCGGAACGATAAAGAATGGCTTCGCGAGAGACGAGCAAGCTGGAATACGTTAGAGCCTTTGCTCAAGTCTCAATACAAGGTGAAAGATTTAGCCAAACTGAAGAAATACTACCTGAATGGAGAGTTGCCCGTTAGCGACTACGGCGACCAGCAGCCACCCATATTCAACCTTTCCCTTTTTGATGTGCTCTGGTTACACCCCAGTGAAGATTATGACGAGTTGATGGCGCTGCGCCATAAAGTGTTTGCACATCCTCAATTTGGACGTAGGAAGTTTCATGAGTGGCAAGATGTGTTTCATCGAAGGCTCGTGATGCAACCGATGACCTTTCAAGCTGGTCATGTTTTTTACGGAAGCAGTCTGCATATTCTAAATACTGCTATGTATTTCAGGATTATCAATAATAACTACACTCAACACGGTTACCATCGTCATGGTGAATTCATTAAACTTCGCCCGCCAGCAGATCCCTTGAGAGACTGGATGGACTTGGCAGTGTGGTTTTGGCTACCCGAGCTTAAGGAGGCCAACCTTGCGTTTACTCTACTTGATCCGGATGCTTTGGAATGGTGGTATAGCCTTATGCCAAACAATATAGATTTCTTCAAACGGCTAAATGCCGATAAGCTGCCATACATTTTTCTGACTTTTTACCGAATGTCCCGTTTCGATGAACGAGAGATTGATTGTCCTGTGCGTAAAGAATTTAATACACGCCTGCAGGGCTTGCTCAACAAAAAACCATTCTGTGAAAAAATCGATCGTCTCTGGGTATATGTGCGCGATACTGATTTTACGCTTAAAGACGCTTGGGTTGATATGTATGGTTCTGTGGATGAGTGGAAGCTCCACAAAAATAAGTACTGATTTAATTCAAAGGTAAGTGGGAACGAGACTTCGATTACGTGTATTCATTGAACTTGGTGCGCGTATTTAATTTGCATAACGCCTAAATCAGGTGCGCCGCAGGCGTCGCCTGGATTTACTTGTTAGCTGCATATTTTAATTTGTACTCTTCAGCAAGTTTTTCGGCTTTGCTGATATCAGAGCCTAAAATTTCTTTGAGTTGGGCAAGGTTTTTTAACGCTTGACCATCTCCAGCTTCGGCAGGCATTTTGATCCATGCATAAGCTTTAACATAATCAAGTTCAACGCCATGTCCTTGAGCAAACATTAGCCCGTACTCATTCTGTGCTTGAATAACACCACTTTCAGCTGCACTCCCATACCATTGAGCCGCTTTTTCTTGGTTCGGTTCTACACCAAAGCCTTTACGATAAAATTGGCCAAGGTTGAAAATACTTTGCAAATCACCAAGTTCTGCTGCTTTTTCAGTGTACTTAAATGATGAATTTGGATCTTGCTCTACACCGTCACCCTGCATATACATAAGACCCAAATTAGCAATAGAAGGTAGATACCCTCCTTCAGCAGCTTGCTTGAAGAGCTTTACTGCAATCTCTAGGTCTTTTTCGACTCCTAACCCTTGGTAATACAAGCTTGCAGTTAAATGCTGACCAGCAGGGTCGCCTTTTTCAGATTCAGCATTAAACATTACAAATGCTTCTTTGTATTTTCCTGCATGATAAAGCTCAATTCCTTCATCAAGACCCGCATATGTGTTCATTGAAATGATTAATCCTACTACTGAAATTATCTTCTTCATTTACTCGTACTTTTAGGTGTGGGAGTAGCTAACGCCTCAAGCAGCGGCGCGCGTTAGCGCGTCCAGCCCCGCAGGGGCGATGCTGCCTTGACTTGTTAAGGGCTGCTCTACCATTTGTTCAGTGAATTCATAAGCAATTGGGCAGAGTGAAACCGTAATTATTATGGCAATCAAAATGGACTGTTCTTTATCAGCGCCAAGTTGCCAGTATAAAGCTAAAAATGAATATGCTAGCAGTAACCCTGATATTGCCATAGCTAGTGGTAGAATAGACAGCTGCTGGAAAAACAAAATAAACAGAACCGAGAGCGATTTACAGACGAGCGCTGCTATTAATGGTGCTATAGCCCTAGAAGAAAATTACGCAATTTGGGATAAATGCAAGATACGAAGCACAAGGATATAGAGCCGAATATATAGAGCAGCCAGTAGAGTTCTGTGAATCCCGCGATCCAATTGCCAACGAGCAAATACGCACTGAAATTTTGCGTGAAATACATAGCAAGAAAGCAGATGGTAACAAGTACCGAGATGGATAGACGTAACTTCATGTGACCCTTAACGCCGCTAGCAAGGGCAGCCGAAGCAACGCGTAGGCTGTCCAGCCCAGCCCCGTAGGGGTTGGGCGAGCTTGCCTAGCCTGGTTATGGTTGGCGCGCTCGGGACCGACTACCAGCACTTTGCCAGCCATAGTTTGGCTGGCCGCTGCCCAATATTTACGAGGAAAGAATACCGCACTTTCCCCAACCAATTCCTATTTTACTGGCACTCCACGAAATTGCAGCGGACTGCCCACCTCTACCACACTTGAGCAAATACCCTAGGAACGAAACTGCTTGAATAGCAACCAGTAAAAAGGGCTCAATATCGGCTGCAATTTAGTAGCACTAAAGCTTCAGTTACTACGAAAAATCAATAAAATCGACCGCCACAATAACGCCGGCCACACAGGCGAGCGCTTTTCGCGAGTCCAGCCAAATGCGTTTTTCGCATTTGGCGATTGTGCTGGCCCTTGTTAAGCGCTACAGGTGGACACATTACTAAACCCCGCTTTTGTAATGATTCCAGACAAAACACCTAATATTGATTCTTCGTCTGAAAGCTTATTTTTTCCCGTAAGCACCTGGACAATAGAGCGAGGCTTTGTGACCATAACACGCCACTCACCATTATTCTTACCCTCAGTCTCTGGTGTGCCACCAAGGCCTATAAAGTATTTATTACCTTTGAAAGAACAGCTGATTTCCCAGCCCCAATCCTCCTGGTAGGTATCAAGAACCTCAATGCCGGCTGATTCCATTTGAGGTTTAAACCAGTCAGCAGCATCTTCGCCAAAGCAGCAAGGATTGATAAAGTTATCCTTCTCTTCAGTAAGATTGAAAACATCAGTTTCAAACGTAATTTCTTTCATGGGATCGCTTAACGTCGCCATATCGGGCAGCTTTGGAGTTGATTTGTTTTGTGCTATTCAAGCATAAAACAAATCGGCGGAAAAGCTGTCCCTATGATGGCTTTGTTAGGGCGAACCCTCTAATACCTCAAAGACTTTCTTAACCAAGAATTTAGTATCCTCGCTTACATCCGCTCTATCAAAGAAGTCCTCTGAATTCCAATCACTTCGTATAATTCGAGAAGGGCCACATAAATCAACAGAGCCACTAACATCTGCAAACACTATATATTCATACCCTAGCTGAAATTTTTGGAACTCATAATTCTCAGCGTAAACCTGGGCCACACCATCTAAGCTCCCTTTGATTTGTTTCATCACATCAAATCGATAGAGAACCTTCCCCTCGAAATCCTTGCTTATTAATTTCGCCTCCACAGGAACTCCCCAAAAAATGGTAGAGCTTTCACTTGCAAAATCATTGATACTGAATTTCGGGCAGTCCATTGAAAAGGAAGCAACCGGAAGTATGAATATCATAAAGGTAATCACAGCTCGATGCATACTTAGCCCTAACGCCTCAAACACCGGCTTGGTGAAGTTGGCGGCTTTTTTGGAACAAAAAAGGTGACAGCTTTACCAAGTCCGCGTGCTTTGATTTGTTAGCACTAGTCCTCATCTTCAACCCATATACTCATTGCTGAATTCTTGCCTACACATAAAATGCCACCATCAAATGTAGAGCTAGTGAAAGGGCTTAAACCGAAGGAACTTGCACCATGGTATTTATGCCACTCTGCATTTGTATAGAAAGTAGATTCAGCCGGTGCCATAGAATAAACCAAATACTCTGAATATTTCTTTGCCTCTTCTCTTGGCATGATTTCACCACTATACGCGAGATCTCGCCAAAGTATTGCTTCTACGATCTCACTGGCAATATCAATTGATATCTCTATGAGGTTCTCCTCATTCGGAAAAAGCCCAAAGCCACTTAGAATTGACTTAATAGGATAATTCCAATTTGGTGAGAAATTGATTCTTAGCTCACCACAATCTCTTTTCTCGATTATTTCTGTAATGCTCATAGTACGTATAGGGTGCTAACGCTTAGATAACCTGCACTGCAGGCGGTAAAAAAAATGATCTGGCATTGAATTTAGGCCGAACTAAAGAGGCCCATTCCTGCAGTGTCTGGTTCATCGCCATGTTGTACATTCCCGCCGGCACTATCTTGCCGAGCCGCCCCCTTTATAAAGGAAATTCCTTTTTTCGCCTTAGACCACACTCTGCCAGTCAACTTTGTAGATTCATGGCACTGCCCACACTCTACCACCAGATCTTGGATTTGCAATCCAGCTGGGAGTCGTTGATCTTTCATTAAACCCACTTGATTACTACATAGATCGTGCTTTTTCTTATTGCACCCAGCATATAATCCATAACTCCGTACCATGTGTTTTCCTATTGGAGGTATGTGCTGCAAGACACGTCTTAAGAACTCTTCAGGCTTTAATCTTAGTCGCTTGCGTCGCTGGTCACGGTGATCAAAATAACGAAATTCCAGCCCCTTATGATCCACGTTTAATATCTGCTTTGGCTTCAGCGGGCCACCTTTGATATATCGTGAAAAATACAGCAGAACGCCTTGTCCATGCTCATATCGATCCTGAATACGAACTGACCATTCTTTGCGATAGCAAGCTTTAAAGAGAATATCAAACTGGCCAATGGGCCAACTGGGAGGCAGCTTGATTAGCCCAGCACGATACTGCTCTAGTAACAGCGCTTGAAACTTTCCCCTATAAAAACTCTTAACCACTCGCACAGGTAATAAATACTCACCTGTTTCTTTCCAGTTTTCTCTTAAAGTCAAACCGCCAGCGGTGATCAGGCAGTGTATATGTGGATGTAAAGTTAACTGTCTTCCCCAAGTATGCAGAGCCATAAGCATCCCGGGGGTTACGCCGTGATAGTCCTTACTTGCCATCAATTCAAATAGCGTTTCTTTACTCGACAAAAAGAGTATATCTGTAAGCTTCTCCTCGTTGTATTGCCATATCGGCAGATACTCATGAGGTATAGTAAAGACCACATGAAAATGATCTGTATCAAATAATTTACGACGCTGCTGATCAACCCACTGGAGCTGTTTTCTGCCTGAGCAGAGGGGGCAACTTCTATGCCTACAAGAATGATGCTGTTCAGTGACATGGTTGTGCTTACAACGATAATAACTGCTTCCCATCGATTTTGTACGGCATTCTTGTATCGAGGAGATAGCCTTTAAATTTTTTAGTGGTTGCGCAGTTTTAGATAAATAACCACTGTACGCAGAAAATATATTTTGCAATACCCGGTTATGCATTTTCTAAAATGCCTCTTATAATTTAAAAGTGGCACCACTCCCGCGCAGCGGGTTTGTACAACATTTATATAGTAATCATTCTGATCACTATTATCCTGATTACTATCCTGGAACCAATCTAACGAAAAAACACACAAAACCCAAGCAAAATCAATATGTTATCCATCCTTCAGAACCATTGTACCAAATGGAAAAACGATCACTTTGACTACTATCTCAATTTCACCCTACTCACGTAACCCCATAATTTATAAGTTTTTTTTACCGCTTTTCAACCGAACCCAGAAATAACACTCATCATGATCATATTTCATTAAGATGGCACTTTCTAACTGGCGTAAATTATAGTCTAACCAACATTCGAATGATCTTAGCCGTGAACTGCGAGTAAGCTCCTGAAGATTAATATTTAGAAAGAGGGAGCAACTTGAGGGCAGGCATGCCTGGATGGCTTAAGTAGATTTTAAAGGCCAAGAAACTACCTCTACACAATAATCTGTTATACCTCTAACCTTTCTTACTGCCAAAAATCTATTTTTGAATATTTAAACGTTCTATCACTTCCAACACCGAATCAAAACCCTTGGTATGAAACGCAGTCATACCCACCTTATTCGCCACCTCTACGTTTCTAGAGATATCATCCATATACACAACACTACTGGCTTCGACTTCCAGCTGCTCAAGCGCATGCTTGAAAAATGCTTCATCGGGCTTTGCCATACCTATAAGGTGGGAAGCGAATATTGGGCCCAAATAGTTATGTGCATTAAATTCATGAGTGATGCGTGGCCAGTGAAGTTCATTGGTATTTGTCAATGCGGCCACTCTGTAATTTTTCTCTAGAGAACTGAGTAATTCAATTGCTCCTGGATAGAATCCCGTAGGCCAGTTTGTGAAATGATCGATTATCGTCTCTATCGATTCCTCTATTTCCAATTGAGACTTTAAAGCGTTTGCAAATTCTTCTGTGGTGATTTCTCCTCTCTCAAACTGCCTTACCGGACCGGAGATAATAACATCAGTCACAGGCGCTTTACCGGTTGGTAATGGACGGCCTTTTAGCTCTATTAGTACGCCGCCGAGATCAAACAGTAATACATCAACTTTCAAAACCCATAACCCTCATATTTTCAACGGCCAGAAATGCGCTGCTCACTCCTCACCATCAGATACACCTCGGTGAGACCAAGGCTAGTGCTATCAAATTAGCCAATATCATTCTTATCGTCCTACTTTCTTCCTCTCTATGATCTAAGATCCCAAGTACAATCAGAAGCTAGTAAGCAAACTATGACGACTTCCCTTCATGAGCTTGTGGAGATGGTGCTCGCAAGAAAGATTAGCGCAGTATCACTGATTGAAGAAGCTTGTGACAATGCAGTTGCTCATTCCGAACTCAATGCTTTCATCTGCCTCGATCGGCATGGCGCCCTTCAAAAAGCCAAATGCATTGACAGGGAATTGGCCTCCGGTAGCCACCGTAGGCCCCTTGCCGGTATCCCCATCGTTGTTAAAGACAATATCAATGTAAAGGGTATGCATACCACTGCTGGGACCCTTGGCATGAACTTTCTGCCGAAGTCCTCTGCCCCAGTAGTTGAGCGACTCGAGGGATGTGGGGCCATAGTGGTTGGGAAGACCAATCTACATGAACTCGCCTTTGGTGCAACCTCCAATAACGCTGCATTTGGTGCCGTAAGGAATCCGTGGGACATCGCTTGCTTCCCCGGCGGTTCATCGGGGGGCACCGCTGTTGCTGTAGCCGCGGGGATTGTGCCCGCTGGCCTCGGCACCGATACCGCCGGCTCCGTCAGATTACCCGCGGCGTTAACTGGTATTGTTGGCTTTCGCCCTTCAACTGGCAGCCTTAGCAGCCAAGGAGTCGTACCCTCTGTGCCAGCATTTGACACAATCGGCCCTATGGCTGTTAGTGTCGAAGATACCATCTATCTGTTTGAAGTGATGACAGGGGTCTCCGTACCCCAATGCAAGCCGATCAATCAGTTGCGCTTGGGGCTTGCCCACCCTCTATTTGACAACCTCTCACCTGGAGTAAACCAGTCTTTCAGGGCTCTAATCAGTACCCTTATTGATGCCGGAGTAGACCTGGTAGAAGTAGACCTTTCGCCAATAGTCAGCGCCGCTCTCGAAATCGGATTTCCCGTCGGGTTTCATCAGATGCGGACAGCCATGGGGCATTTTCTGGCGAATTATCAACCACAAACTCAACTAGAGGGTTTGGTAGCAATGATCAAGAGTGAGGATGTGAAAGCGGTCTATCAGGAATCAGTGCTCGGCCCTAAGTCACCGTCAGACTCAGCCTATCAAGCGGCCTTAAAGAAATTGCCTGCTGTGCGCGACAGCTATTCGAAGATTATCCAGCAGCATCAACTGGACGCGATCGTATTTCCAACTGCGCCAATCGAAGCGCAATCCCTGGAAACATCCTCATACCAACTGGAGCTAAATGGACAGACACTCCCCACCCTGGACACACTGATATACAACAATGTCTCCGCACCAGTTACCGGTGCCCCAAGCATCAGCATCCCCATCGGGCCTGGCACCAATGGATTACCGGTGGGCCTGGAGATAGATGGGTTACCTGGAGCGGATTTGGCACTACTTGCCGTAGCTAGACAGCTCGAACAGGTACTAACACTCCAAAAGTAAGAGGAACTATCCCCCCTCTTCCCCTCGGGGAATTGTCTTCCATATAGCGGTGTTACTTGATGAATAAATTGCTTTACCGTCAGTTGCTACGCTATACACGCCGCCGGGAACAGGGTAAAGATTAACCAGGGAGCCGTTCTCTCGATAGTGTCGCAGCCCGTCACCTGCCGCCACCCACAGATCATTTTTGGGGCCAGTAACAATAAAACCATCAGGAATCCCTACTGGTACCGACAAAACCCATTGCTTCTCTTCCAATTTTTCCGGGGATGGCAAAGCGCTTACATAAATGTCTTTTGTTTTTTTGGGGTTGTAAGGATTCTTTCCATCGATAGCTGCAGTATCACCAATATAAATTTGGTTGCCTATTGGAGAGATTGCCAACCCATGAGGCATCATGTACTCCGCTGACAAGCGAATTAACTTTTTTGTTGAAGGATCAAAAGCATAGACAGCTGGCGTTAACATTGGCTCAGGCTTGAAGCCTTGGTTGTAGCCATAATCTGGATCGGTGAAGTAGATCCAGCCAGAGGGTGACTGTACAACTTTATTGGGTGAATTAAATGGCTTGCCTTTATAGGCATCTACAAGCACTTCTCGTTGACCGTCTGAAAGGCTTATGCGGCTGATAGCGCCCGGGGTTACTCCTTTCCCCTGCTCTGCAACCAATAAATGTTCACCGTCATTGCTAAGCCACATGCTATTTGCCATATTGCTTCGGTGCTTCCAGGTTACAACTTCTCCAGTAATAAAGTCGTAGTAACGGATCGATATTTGTGGATTCTCAATCTCTAAATCTGGAACACTGGTGAAGTAGAGACGTTTCTGGGAGGGTACATAAACAAGCCCCTCATGTGCATCCGTTTCCACCAAGATCGAATGGGTAGCCTGCATCGGGGAATTCCCCAGTAGATAATTGCTGTAAGTAATAGCCAAGAAAAGGACTGAGCTGAAAAGCAGAGAAGAGAAGACACTGGGGGGTTTAGTAGTCATATCGCCCCTAATTAGACTTTATCTGTACGGATAGTTCTGCAACTACTCTACTGTGAGCCGCTGAAGGTATCATCAGGGTCATTCTCTGACCCCACACTGGAAACGGCCTTATCCAGCATTCTATTGATCTCCCCACTCTCCTTTAGGCTTTCTAGAGCAGCATTTAGTCGCTCGAGCAGTTCCTTATTCCCTTTCTTAACACCGATACCAAAGGGTTTTGGGGGGAAGTCTCCACTAATATTCACCAGACGATATAAAGTCGGATAGGCTGATGCCTTACGCAAAAGTACCAGGTTAATAATGTCGTTGGAGGCAGCATCAGCATTTCCACTTTGAACAGCCTCTAAAGTTGCTGAGCTTGTGGGCGCTACAACCAATCTGGCCCCCTCCAATGACGGCAGGACAGCACGCATTCTTTTCAGGGAAAGTGAGCCTTTAGTAACAGCAATTATCTTACCTTCCAGATCGATAAAACTCTCAATATCACTATCTTTATGGACCAGTAAACCCTCCCCCGTAACGTAATAAGGAATCGAAAAGTCCACTTTTTCTTCGCGCTCTGGAGTGATGGTAAACTGGGATACCACCATATCCACTCTTCCGTCTTCAAGTGCCTTTATACGATCCTCATCCAGCACACGGGTTAGCCTTATATAGCCAGGGCCGCCAAATAACTTCTCCCCAATTGCCCTAACCAGGTCAGGCTCAAAGCCTTCTATCGCGCCAGAAGAGGGTTCTCTATACGCCAACCCTGGAATATCATAAGTAACCCCAGCAACGAGCTCTCGGTCCTCAAGATCAGCCCAAACATACCCCACATAAATAACCGATAAAACTAGCAAGCTGCCTATTAGACGGGACACTAGATACATAGCTAAGATCCAGTAATTTCAAATATATTGGCTCAGAGCCCCCTAAGTAATTCTGTAATATCCATTGAGACACCAAAGGCCGAAACCTTAGTCGACTAGCAGAAAGAGGCTATAGGTAAATATAGGCGTATATAAAACCAATACAGGTGATACTGCACTTTAAGCTACTAAGGATATTGGCTTGCTGGCGTATCTATAATTGATAAGCGGACTATTCGTGCCACCAATACAATAAGCGCAATGTTTTTTCATTTTCATAATTACTAACATTGCGCTTGTTGACACCCACTTACTGCTTAGCACCTAACCCTTTCTCTTTTTCAACACCATCAGTTTTGCAAAGGTACGCACGGAAACTGTCTCCACCAAGTAGAAAGGACTATCACTAAAGAGTTGGTTCCATTCACTCAACGTTCGCTCCCGCCCACGAGTTCCCATCAACATCTGCATGTCCATGGCAGCCAAATTAAGGTCTGCGCCCTTTTCAGGTAATACTGCGTCAACAATGGCGAGCGTAGCATTTTTCCCTTGCATGGCAGAGTAAATATTATTGAGGAGTCGCTTTGCCTTACTGTCATTCAGCAAGTGAAAAACGGCCGTACACAAGTAGATATCCTTATCACTATTAGCTACCGGCAGCCTATCGTTAATAATATCTGCCGGGAAGAAGTCCAATCGCTCTTCAACTGAATCACTCAATGAGTTTTTCCAGTACTCTCTTGCCGTCCCCTCAACATTATTCCTGTCGACCACCATCGCCGTCATGTGTTTATATGAAGAGAGGACACTCGCACTTTTGCTGCCTTTTGCCCCACCCAAGTCAATAATCCTATCAAACCTGCTCCAATCAAAATCTTGTAAATACTGTAGCCCGGTAAGATTATCAACGGTATCCATAGCGTCCGAAAACAGCGTGCTCACAGATTGATGATCATTCATATAATCAAACATTTCCTGATCATAAACACCTTCAAAAGGCACACTCCCATCTTTAATATGATCTTCAAACCCATTAAACCAAGGCTTGCTGAATTCTGGGGAGTTATGCATAAGCACCATGCTTCTTACGCTGTTACTGGCATCACTGCGCAACACTTCAGAGTTTCGATTGTGCGAAAAGTGCCTTGCTTTTACCTCCTTAAAAATCCCCATTGCACACAACATCCTCATCAATCGATATAGATGCTCTTTATCTGCATTACAATCATTTGCCAGTTTTTCTACTGGAACGACTTCACTGTTAATATGATCAGCTATATTTAATCGGACAGCCGTATACAGACATCTAGACTGCCAAAATAATGATCCAATTTGCATTATCCGAAATGGCGGCGGCATCAGAGCATTAGGAATATTACAAATACTATTAATCATATTAGAAGCGCGCTGAAAGACCCAATTTACGGCTCTATTTCTTTGCATTGACTGGGGCATAAGAACTCCTCAGAAATAACATCTGATTAAAAATAGATATAAGAGACCGGCCTCAACTTGCTGAGGCCTTATCGCTATAAGCTTTGCAAACCTGACTTCAGAAGTCGGCCATTAAACTCTGCAAGCTGTTTTAAGAAATCGGGGTCCATAACGTGCCCCATTTGCTCTTCCAGGACGGGTTTGGCCAACATCGGCAACATAGCCAAACTGACAAATGAAATCCTGAGTAAATCATACTTGGGGTCTTCAGGTTCAGCTTCTTCACCCTTAATTTCAGCTAACCGCCGAGACCCCCTTTGACGCCCCCGCTCCAGGAGCTGACGGATCACATTTTTCCCCGGCCCTTGATTAAGGGCCATGACTTTCAGGATCAGAGCCGGAAATTTGGGATTCTCTTGCATGGTGGAGTAGTAAAGGGCAAAGAAATCTCCAAAATCCCAATCGCCATCAAGGCTGAGTTGCTCTACGGCCTCGATCAATGGCAGAAGGGTTTGGCGGATCATATCTTCATAGAGGCCATCCTTGCTACCGAAGTAATATCGAATCATCGATACCGCCACTCCAGCCTTAGCAGCAATCTGGCGAGTTGTGACCCGGTGGTACTCATCGTTCAAAAAGCACTCTCGCGCCGCATCGATTAGCCGATTGGCAACATCCGACTCCTGCATAGGCTCGCTCCTTCCTATCTAGCTTGCAAGAGAGGCTAACAGGGTACCCTACTGCCTTCCAGGCTATTTGTTGTTCAATTTGAGGGGTTTGTACGACGGGTTGAGGTGGCCCCATATCCTCAAACTGGATACGACCCCACTCATTCATATGAAATTGTCTCGAAGATATTCGTAGTTTAGAGCAAGTGGATTTGGATCTGGCACTAATTACCCAGCTAACAAAGCACCTAGGTGATCTCTAATATTCAGAACACAAGTATTGCTAATAACACCAAGATATACATTCAAAAATTGATAGTCATCCTCTACATTTTATCGCTTTCGTGAGTTCGCCCTTCGAGAAATGCCACGAATCAAATTTCGCATTCTGAATCAACTTAAAACCACCTATCGACCTCAAATCCAAACATCGGTATTCTCCCGCGCGGCGGCATATTCATCCTGACTTAACTTGTTGCCAGAGTTAATCAGACATGCCTTCCACTCGACTATTTATGGATAAAAGTTTGGCAAAACTTTAAAAACATTTTCAAAGCAGGAACATGAAAATGAAACTATTTACCAGTACAGCACTGGGAATTTCAGCGACCTTGACTCTAACCTTGCAGTCGGCAGTGGCATACAGCCAGACAGCTAATAAAGCGATACCGAGTTATACCAGCAATGAGTTTGCTCAACTGGAAGAGCATCCAATATCAAGCCAAGTCATTATTGATGGCAAGCTATACCAGCTGACCGGAGATATGCTGGAGCCAGTTCAAGAGGATTCCGGTCAAGTTAGCATTATGTCCGCTGTTGAAATATCAGCGAATAAGTGGCCTGATGGAATCATATATTACGACTTTTACGATAGTGTCACCGAAGAAAATCAACAGCGTTTTATCGACGCCACCAAAGTCTGGGAAGAAATTGCGGACTTACAATTTTTAAGGCGCACCGATCAATCTGACTACGTTCACGTAAGAAACGGAACTGAAAACCGCTCCATGGTTGGAAAGACTGGCGGCGGACAATTCTTCAGCATGAACAACTGGAATACCAAGTACATTATTGTCCATGAATTGGGCCATGTTATTGGTATGAGGCATGAACATCAGCGATCTGATCGTGATGAATATGTCGAAATTATTGAGGACAATATTAAACCCGAGTATGTCCACAATTTTGATATACGGCAAACCCACAACTACAGTAACTATGACTTCCTGTCTGTAATGCACTATCCATCACGTGCATTTTCGGTTAATGGGCAAGAGACTATTGTCCCTAAAACGGGTTATGAGCACTTCAGCCGTATAATGGCCCAGCGTATCGACTTGGGCGGCGGTGACCAGGTTGCAGCAGCATCCCACTATGGCGTGGTCAATATTAATATTCCTGACCCTGCATTCAAGTCATATTTGACCTCCTATTTCGACACAAACAATGATGGTGAGATCGACAGCCTGGAAGCAGCAAACATTGAAGAAATTCGCACTCCAGGCAATGGGGAAATCCAGTCACTGCAAGGTATTCACGTATTCCGATACTTAAAGCACTTAACCGCTGTTAATGAAAACCTCACCGAGTTACCCGAACTACCTAAACGTCTAGAAACGTTAAATATTGCCGGCAACTACTTGGATACTGCGCAATTCGAATGGGTAATGGATCGACATTTCTTAACCGCTATTGATGTTACGGACAACCTCCTCGATGTCTACTCCTGCGAGGCACTTGAGTTAATTGATTCTTATCTTAATGAAGGGAGCATTAGCTTCAGCCCCGCTAAAGGCGGTAATTCATTAGTTTGTGATGAGGAGGCAGAGCTAACTCTTATCCCATCAAAAACACGAGAGAATTTAAGTAGCAAAGGCGAAAAAGTATTCCATATCGACGTGCCCGAAAATGCTCAAACCCTGACAATTATTACTGACAATTCAGGCGATGAACTGGGCGGTGAAATGAATATGTACGTGGCCTATAATCGCCAACCTACCCCAGCCGATTTTGACTTCAGTTCTGAAAATAGCGGTAATATTGAAGATATTGAGGTCACTTCGCCGGAAGCCGGCCGCTGGTACATATTACTGTCTCCTATCGAACGCTCCTTCGAGGGTGTAGATTTAACGGCAACGGTAACCCTGGCTGATCAGTCCGACAATATTCTGGTTAATCAGAAACCTGTCAGCGGTCTTAATGCCAATGCAGGAGAGTCGTTGTTCTACACCATCACAGTACCGGAAAATGCCAGCGACCTTTCATTTGAGATAACCGGTGGTAGTGGCGATGCGGATCTCTATATTCGTTTTGCTAGCAGACCTACTGAATCAGTCTATGATTATCGGCCCTATTTAGGTGGCAATGAGGAGTCCGTTGCTATAGCAAACCCAACTCCCGGGATCTGGCATGTCATGCTCCACGGCTACTCAGACTTCGATCAAGTATCCCTGACCGGCTCTTTTACTGAATCATCTACTGATGAATTTTTAATCCCCGGCGAGGTTATCTCTGACCTGAATGGCCATGCAGGAGATCAATTAGAGTTTAAGATTGAAGTTCCTGAAGGAGCGACCCAGCTTTCTGTAGCTACGGGGGCTGCTCTATTCAACTCCGTTGGTGATGCAGATCTCTACATCAAGCACGGTGAACCCGCCACTGAGTCAAATGCCGACTACGCTTCTGAAAACTGGGGCAACTATGAATCCATAGATTTGAACGCTCCTCAATCGGGCACTTGGTATATTACCATCTATGGTTATACCGACTTTGAAAATGTTTGGATTAGTGCTGATTATTGATGCATGAATAATTAACTAATATGTTGGTAGTAGAGCTTCGTTAAATCAACGGACTCTACTACTCCTCTTGAGGAGTAAATTTGCATAGAATTTTACTAATAACTTAACCACTTGTAACATTACAGTATGTATTTAGAGGTTAAGAAATGACTATTCCAACGCGCCAGATCCGCGCTAGCTTTAACAATCACACCATTCGCGTCTACCAAGCATACAATACAGCCATTGCAAATTCCGCCCTACAAAACGGAACCTTTGTATCCCCACCATTCAAAATGGAACGTATGACTTGGATTAAACCCTCTTTCCTATGGATGATGTACCGTTCGGGTTGGGGAGAAAAAGACAACGGACAAAACCGCATTCTGGCGATAGATATCACTAGAGAAGGATTTGAATGGGCCTTACAGAATAGCCTGCTTAGCCACCAAACCAATCAATACCCTACGAAAGAAGCATGGTTGGAGGCTAAGAGAACTACACCTGTCCGTATTCAATGGGACCCTGAACGGAATTTAGATCTGGAACCCCTTCCTCACAGAGCTATTCAGATTGGGCTGTCGAATAAAGCTGTAATGCTTTACGTTAACGAATGGATTCAGAAAATTACTGATGTAACTGAAAGCGCCCACAGAATTCACCAACTAGTCAAAGCGGGAGAATTTGAGCAAGCGGAGAATCTTCTTCCCTCAGAGGTTGAGTACCCCTTAAGTGTTTCATTAAAAGAAAGATTGGAAATGTAAATCTGCACGGCCAATACCAGCGTTAAGCCCCTGTGACACATCCAAAAACCGCAAAGTCCGATGAAAATTTTGGTCAGCAAATGGGGCTCAATTGAACTGATGGTATTACTTTTAAAAACCAATATAGAGAATGACAAGCAGCGTTATCCTTCTCCCCAGAAATACAACAACCCACAGTAGACTTTTCAAAAAAACACAAAAATATAGGCACTAAAATGATCTTATTGGATTTTATTAAGTTTGTTTTAGTGTCAAAGCTGCGTAAAATTGATGAATATTTATCGGAATTAGAGTCTTACCCAGCAGTTTTTTAAGGATTGTTGATTCAAGTAAATCCAAGACTCATTTCTCAAAGGAGAACAGTAGCGTGACGTAAAAGTAAGAAAAACGCGCTGACCCAAGGTGCTACCAACACCAGGGGCCAGCTAACCAACTTGATAATCACAGTATCAAAGGTCGAGTAGACCAAAGGAACTTCCCCTTCGACCTCTCACAGAACCGTACGTGAACCTCTCAATTCATACGGCTCTTCGTATTCAGCACATTTTCAATCTTCCCATTCTCCAGTGTGCAAACAAGCCGCGCATTTGTTGACGAACTTTTCCAATAAAGGCCCAACTTTTGAAACAGCTTCGCTTTAGATGCTTAAACTTCTTCCTGGCCCAACGCATCAGCGTTTGGTCAAGATACTTCTGAAGTCGATAAACACCATATCTCCGCCCAAAGTGACCATAGTAGTTCAGCCAACCCTGTATTGCGGGATTAAGTACTTTTGCCATTTCAGATAGTGATCGATCCACCCAGTTTATTACTCGCCATTGCCTGACCTTATCCTTAATCCTCTTGAAGGCCTTAGGGCTCATTGAAGGACTAAATGCGGTGAAGATCTGTCCTTGGCGATTCCTTGCTTTTCTGGGACCAAATCGAAAGCCCAGAAAGTCAAAGTGGATCACTGGGTGGGAGTCTTTACGATTACTGTTCTTGCAATAGACCTTGCGCGTTTTCTCTGGATGAGCCTCAAGCCCGCAGGTAGTCAAGCGTGCTTTTAGAGCCGCCAGTAAGCGATCCGCCTCTCGAGGATTACGACAATGGTAAACAGCATCATCCGCGTAACGCTCAAAAGGAATATCTCTGTGCGTTCTCACCATCCAGGCGTCCAGCGCGTAGTGCAAAAACAAGTTTGCCAGTAGAGGGCTGATTACACCCCCTTGTGGAGTACCTTGTGTTCGCTCTTCAAGCTGTCCGTCCCGATGTTGTACTGGAGCCGTTAACCAGCGCTGTACATAGAGTCTGACCCACTGATGATTATTATGTTTATCTAATGCCTTCAGCAGGAGTTCGTGATTAATATTGTCAAAGAAACCCTTGATATCTAAATCAACTACCCAGATTCTATCCCAGCATCGTTGTCGAGCTCGGCGCACTGCGTCTATAGCAGATTTGCCTGGCCGATAGCCGTAGGAGTCAGGGTGAAATACCTTCTCCAATTCTGGCTCCAGCAGTTGCTTAGCCACCATTTGCGCAATGCGATCTTCGATTGTGGGGATACCCAGTGGTCGCAGGCTGCCATCGAGTTTCGGAATATCCACTCGTTTGACGGCTGATGGAAAATAGCTGCCAGATGACATCCGATTCCATAGCTTGTACAGGTTTTTGACAAGACTCGATTCGTATTGCTCTATCGTTATCTCATCAATCCCCGCTCCGCCGCCATTAGCCTTAATCTGCTTCCACGCTTCCCAAACCGCTCGCTTGGGAATATTGAATGGCTTTGCGCTAATCGTTAATTCCTCCCCATCTGGGTTGATTACACGGTTAGTCGCCGAATACGACAACCCCTTCGCTCCACGTCCATTACAGCCGCTTCTCCACTACTACGGGTTGTTCCGCCCCTGTGACCAGTCTTGGTACTCAACGTCTTGTAGGGCCTCTACTTGACGCTCTTCCTTAACACCTGGACGACAGGTTCTCCTGTTCCACCCAAAAGCCTGTTGTGTGTTCACGCCACCTCTATGCCGGATGCCACTCGGTCGGTAAACAGGTAACCTCCAAGCTTATCCCCGCACTTAGCCAGTGCACGGGTTTTGACATCATCTTGGTAATACGCTTTCGACACCTCATCAGTGGTTCATTTGCATTCGTCTCTACACAACATACCTGACGTATCTCTTACGCCTTTTCCTCAAGCGCTTCTAACCAAAGCTCTTTACTCCGATCACCTTGAGGCGGTTTGTTATCACTTCCTGCAAAGCGATAACGGAGGGCCGACCTCCATCTCCTGGATAGCACGTATTTATTTTTTATTTATAAAAATAAAAAAAAAATACTCAGGACGCACTGGCTATATGCATAGTACGCTAGAAACCCGCTCGTCTTCAATAAAGTCGAGAAGATCCAGTAGTTTGGAGCGATTTCCCAAGCTCTGGGAGCGTAGTGCCCGCCTTTTCTTCTTTCATGCTTACCGTTCTCGCGCTCCTCCCTGCCCTTCCTGCAATCACGTCTTTCTAAGCCTTCCGGTTTCGGAGCCAAAAAAATAGCTTGAAATTCAGTAGGACAAAATATGTTGATCTTGAAGCGTCGGACTGGTGAAAACCTAAGAATTGGAACAGACATCTCACTCAAAGTACTGGAGGTTAAGGGCAACCAAGTAAAGATCGGGATCCATGCCCCCAAATCCCTAGCAGTTCACCGCGAAGAAATTTATATTCGTATTCAAAGGGAGCAGAAACTCAGCAACAAAAAACGCTGAGAATCAACTTCCCCTTAAATGAGGGCCCACAGCGGGCCTCAACCTCGCTCTATCGGCCAAGGCTTTCCAACTCTTCCACAAAGAGCAACTCACTAAGCCAGCCCAAAAGAAATCCATAGACTCCTTGAGTATCCCATCTAAGTTAGCGCCCTTACATCCTGGCCCGCTAAATCCAAAGCCACTAAAACTACCACCTTTGCCCACTTGATCCGCAAATGCGAATCATTATCATACTCAGCAGTTTACTTGCTGGAAGTCCTCTCATGTTTCGCAAAACCCTGCTAGCTACCGCTCTCGCAGCCGCAGTACCCGCCTCCCTCGCCAATGAAACTCCTTCAGATCAGCCCACTGTAATGGAGGAAACCGTAGTAATCGGTGTGCGCCAGCGCCTCTATGAGCGCGGAGCCTTGCTGGATGCAATCCAGAAAACTGAGGTTGTTGATGAAAGCCTGATCAAATCCCTACAGGCAGTTAACCTCACTGACGCTATTGAAAAGTCCCCCGGTGTTCGGGTTTCCAATGAGTGCTCCATGTGCGGGGTTAAACGAATAATGCTGAACGGTATGCGCGGTGAGCATTCCACCATCCTCACCGACGGCGTTCCTCTTCACACCATGATGGCTGGCTATTACGCAGTGGATGCACTGGCCACAACGGGTGTCTCTCGTATCGAAGTGGCCCGAGGTGCGGGAGCATCGCTGCTCGCACCCGAAGCGATCGGAGGAACCATCAATGTCATCTCCAAGGAAGTCGAGGAAACCGGCCTCAACATCAATGCCTCTATGGAGGACAACGACAGCTATTTCCTAGGCATGATGGGCGGCTATGTAAGCGATGATGAACGCACCCGTACATCGCTGGTCATTCAGGATGATAAGCACCACCAGATGGACAATGATGACAACGGTGTTAGCGAAGCACCGCTGCAAGAGAACACCAGTTATGTAGTTCGCCTCTCCCATGACCTGGGTGATCGGGACAACGTGGTACTGCGCACAGCCTATACCGACTCCAGTATTTTTGGCGGCCCCCAGGGATACAGCATTGGTTCCGTCCTGCAAGGCTACGATGGTGTGGAATCTAATCACTTGTTTGTCGACGACGATGTGCGGCAGCAATACATTGGCAAACCCTGGGAAACCACCGAATGGATCTCTACCACTCGCAGTGAAATTTCCTCAAGTTGGCTCCACGAATTCAGCGAATCCTATAACACGCTGTTTACTGTCGCCTGGTCTGAGCACAAGCAGGACTCCTTCTACGAAGGATTCGATTACACCGCTACAGACACACTCAACTACTTCGACCTGCGCAACAATTTGATCCTTAACGATCAGCACATGCTCACATTTGGTGTCGATCTTCGCAATGAATCCATGCGTTCCGACTCTGTCGCAGGGGAGGAAAGTGATAATTACATCGAAGACAGTTTCGACTACCAAACTACCGGCCTCTACATACAGGACACCTGGACCGTTTCACCAGATCTTGAAGTGGCACTGGCCATACGCGTGGACAACGCCAAAGCCGACTTTGTCGCCGAGCAAAAACCCGGTACAGAAATCGATGAAACGGTGGTGGCCCCGCGTATAGACCTCCGCTATCTGCACGACGATCAGTGGACCTCCCGGGTAGCGCTGGGACGAGGCTACCGAGCCCCCCTATCCTTTTTCGAAACAGATCACGGCATTCTTGATGCCGGTGATGGCTTTGCTATCGAGATCGAAAACCTTGAAAAATCTCTATCCGCAACTTATGCATTGAGCTTCGAGGGAGAACGCCTCAACAGCACCCTGTCACTGGCATTTACCGAAGTCGATAACCTCGCAGCACTGAGCGAAACCGAGGATGGAGTACCACTGCTTACCCAGATGCAGGAAAGCGCCTCCGTAAGTGCTGCCGATATCACTCTCGGCTATGCGCTCACCGAAAATTTGTCTATCGGTGGCACACTGGAAACCTATGATTACGACGATGTTTTCCGGGAATCTTTTGCCATTGCTCCAGTAGAGCAGCGTGCACTATTCAATCTGGATTACAAAGCGGATTACTGGATGCTATACGCCAGCGCTACCTGGGTGGGCTCCCGGGACTTGGATGAATTTGGCTACGAAGGTTTCAACCAGTTGGGCGACTCCACGTTAAAAAGCACAAGCGCAGACGCCTATTGGACAGTAGATCTTAAATTAACCTTTGACGTCACTGAAAACCTGAGCCTGTATTTGGGCGGAAACAACCTGACAGATTACACCCAAGTCGAGGAAGGTGAGAGCCCTCTATTCTGGGATGCCAGTGGTGCCTACGACGTAGCCTATATCTACGGCCCCCTGCGTGGACGAGAATATTACCTGGGCTTCGACTGGAACCTGTAATGCGAACCTGGCTCGCACTAATCACACTTCTGTTCGCGCCTGCTGGCGCGACAGAAGCTGCCATTTCCCTTTACGATTTTGAACTGCGCAGCCTCGCCGGCCCCGAGCGTATCAACCTGCAGCAATTCAAAGGGAAACCCAGCCTGATATTACTGGTTGAACCTGACTGCCCCTGGTGCTTTCGCCAGGTTCGAACACTCAACCGGCTTACTAGCGAGTGCTCCCAACAGTTTCAACCCATCGCTCTAGGTATCAATGGCTCCCGAAAAGCCCTACTGACTGAATATCGAAAGCTACGCCCGGAATTTCCCATGCTTCAGGCAAGCACACAGCTTCAACAAGTACTGGGCGAAACTCCCGGCACTCCATTTAGCTTCCTTATCGCCTCCAACGGAGAGCCGCTCAGCTGGCTAAGGGGTTATATTCCGGATAAGAAACTACAGCCGATTTTGGAGAGGAGCTTTGGTTTTAAATGTGAAAGTAGCTTTACGTTTCAACCTGGTTAAGCAAGAAAGATGAATTATAGACTTGAAAAACCCCGTGATTAGAGCGACCAGCCAAGCTTGATAGACACATCTATCGCCCCTAATTATTGACATCAAAAACTAGTACTTATCACCTCCGAACTTCCCCCCAAAGAAACCACAACTAAATATTAGTACGATCATGCTTATTAACTGAAAGCAAGAGGAGCACCTCTTCTACATCAAAACACGAGCCCCCACTAATAAGCCTTCCCAACAGATCCTTCTACGAAGCCTATACAATCACGCATAATTTTTCCTACTTAATAAAACCAATACCAGATCAAGTAGCAGTTTTTGATGGCTACTTCAGTAGTCAAGTCCAGCCTCAGCACGAAGACGTAGCAAACACCCAAAGCCAAAGAAACCGTCGAGTAAGATGTTAAGACAAATGGAAAAAAGATATGAAATGAATAAAATGGCTCTTTATGCCGACACAAAAAACAGCATACTCTAGAAAGGCTCACAATGTTAGAAACAGGTTACTATTGAATCTGCCTGTACAGACTAGTGATTACCTCAACCCCGCATTACCTGAATTAGCTATTTACACTGACAGGGTGAATTGATCAGCCCCCTGAAAGGGTCAAGTGAAAATATCCAGGGGGTAAAGTGTCAAATGGGATTAATTGCCGGAAACATAAAAGTAACCAAATGTTGGGTACCCTCCTGAGTGGCACGTATCAGCCAAGTAAAAATTAACCTTCTTTTTTGCATGAAAAGCAGCCATCAACTGAGCTAAAGTCTCTTGCCCATTTACTGCATCACTACTCCAACGAACAGAATTCTTTGAACATTCTTCCGGCCCTACCACCTCATCAATTGTTACATAACAAGTTGAATCATTAAGGTGGCAGCCCATCCTTATAATCTCTTTTTCACCTGACATATCAGCGAGAGTTGAAGCTGAATAGCCCACTCCAAGGATAGAGACTAAGAAACCAATGAAAAAATCCTTCTTAAACATATCTGTACCAAAATTTAGCAATTTGTTATACACGGACATCGTGTTGAATAGCAACCATTGTAAGATGGCTGCCAGCCATCAACTTATTAAGCACTATCGATTTTTACAAATATTCTTTAAAAAGTACACAACTACAACAGGGGAATTGGGGCTTATTTACTACTTAAACTGAACAATTAAAAGAGGACAAATAAAGCTAACATCAGCCTCTAGCCCAACTTTTACTATCTATACAGTTAAGACCGCTACTAAATCCCTTTTTAGTCATATAATTTTATTTGCAACATGGAGAGGGTAGTTTCATGTTTAAATTACCTACTTTTTTATTAAATCAATCACGACGAAAAACAGCACGCTCGTACTTAATCATAAGCCACAACACTTCCCTAAATGTCATTTCTATACCGGTATCACTCTCCTGAATCCTCCCTAAGTACCGTGTGTTATTGCCCACTCCCTTCGGCTCCCATCATTTGATGAAAGAGAGTAATTCATAAAACTTCAAGGAAGCTATAGAGATATGCTACGTCCACCCTTTCAAATACCAGAAAGCACAAGTTTTAAACGCTAACAACGTCATTTCTCTCATACACCAAGTAGTAATTCTTGTCTAGGTGGCAACCGTTTAAAATTTAATCGCCACCCAAATAGAATAGCGTATATTATCCTATATGAAATACTAATCGACTTACATGATTTGCATAAACAAACCATTAAATTAAACACCTTTTGTATATTTCATCTAAGGAACCTCTTATCAATGGAGCATTTTTCTAGAATTAAGCTGAATTGTTTTAAAAAACTCACTTTTCTATGCAAATACGCTTAATTTCCGCGCAATAGCTCCCTAATTTTTTACCTGAAAACCCCGGTAGGCGAATTTCAGACACACCCCCTAAGCGGCCAAGTATTCTCTCCCTATTAGTAAGTTGGTAAAACCTGCTAGCAAGCACAGCCGCTCAGTATTTTTTAACAGTCCCCGATAGCGGACCTTGTCATAACCAAATACCCGTTTAGTATAGCGAAAGGGGTGCTCTACCTTCGCTCTTATCTGTGCCTTGATCTTTTCTACCTTACGTAGCACATCACGCCCTGGAAGAGTTTTTAGCTTGCTCGGCTTCATTGCTATGTGCCAATCCATCTCCCGCACCTTCAACTCTTCACGCTTCTCCGCACCAATGTGCCCAGAATCACCCCAGACTCTTCCTTCTTCCCCGTGGGGGACTCGCTCTGCGGCTGTGACATCATGTGAGCTCGCTGCTGTTGTTTCTACGCGATGTATTACTCCGAGCACGTCTTCAACCCCGATATACATCTTCATTCCAAAGTGCCGCTGATTGCCTTTCTTTGTTTGATGCATTTCTGAATCACGCTCTTTCTTTTTATTCATAGTTGAAGTTAGCGTAGAGATAGTAGCGGCATCTACAATGGTGCCTTCACGCAGTCCCACGCCATTTTCAGCAAGATGTTTATTGATTTCATCAAATAGGGCTGTACCTAGCTGATTCAGCTCCAGTAAGTGGCGAAAGTTAAGAATCATTATTTCGTCGGGAATTGGGCCGCTCAAAGTCAATCCAGAAAAATTACGCATAGATTCAATCTCATATAACACATCTTCCATGGAAGGGTCACTTAAATTGTAAAACAACTGCATGCAATGAATACGGAGTATGATACTCAATGAATATAGTTGTCGGCCACGTTTGTCTCGGGGATTACAAGGAGTGATCTGAGTTTCTAGTCACTGCCACGGGATGAGGGCTTCCATTTGAGAAAGAAATTTTTCCCGACGAGTTATACGGCGCTTTAGATTGTATTCTGCTTCAGCAAAGGTGACTTGGTGCATAATCTATCGTAGCCTTGACGGATAACTGAATACTACCAAATTGGCTCGGAATTATTCAGAGGTTCCCTAGGTTTAATACCCAAATCAACGATTCTAGAAACCTCATCAGTAGAAGCTCTATGATCCTCATCATCCCTTTTACCTGGAGCTGTGTATTCCGAATCACTCCACATTCTCATCACATACTTTGCATCTTTAACTTGCTTGGGGGTAAAGGATAATATCTGCTTATCTTTAGCTCCTGGCTGCCTCTGAACTTGAACAAGGCGTTCAGATAAATCATAAGTGAGACTCAAATCTAAAGAATCTATAATACGCTGCACAAACCCAATGTAATTTCCCCCGAAACACGCTCACATACTCGAAATGCATTACCGTCATTCGATGCATAGCGAGCAATATTAAAACTAAAACTTAAAAAGTGCTTATCTGTAAGTGCAGTATGCCAGCTAACTTTATCAAGCTTATTTCGCAAAGGCTGACTTTCAGAGTACAACCAACTCTTATTAGCCTGCTTTATCTATTGGCAATTAACAGGCCCCAAATAGTTGGGCCATCGATATTGAGTCAAATCAAATGGGTCGCTTTTTAAACCTGGATCAAAGTTATGAAGGTCTCTCAATTCATATCGGCGATATGCTTCTTTTGTCAGTACTCTCGCATCAAATAAACTTTCATTAACTGGAAGATCCTCTATTGAAGTAACAGCAACTACTAGGCCAACTTTACCGCCATCCCCCCCTATAATGGGCAGCCCCTTAAACCCCCAACTCTTAGATACGTAACATCTGGAAATTTGACTTTATCGTCCAAGTTATCACTCGAACGGTATGAAATTGGGCAAAAAATATTAGCCTTATAAATATCAAATTCCCCAGTCTCTGCCTCCCATTTTTGAGTAGAGGGAAATGGATCCGCTGGAGGGGGGGGGCATGAAAGAAAGTTTAGAGCCGGATAGTGTTTTCTCTATCCTTCTCGCACTACGGAAGTTTGGCCCACGAGAAAAAATATCTTTCAAAAAATTCATATGAAACCTATTTTTTGACCACACTTTTCTTTAACAATTACTTCAAGGGCATAGTTGACCCACTATAATATTGTTTATTTAAGCTTGGAATACTTGCTAACATTGTATTGGCTATAGCGGCCGCTAGAATCCCAAACAATGCTTTTGCACCTGCAAAAGAAAGATTCGAAGCAGCCTCTACAGTAGCAAAAGCTACAACATTCGAATCAGCTCTTTTATAGATTTTTACAGCAGAATCAAAAGCACCTACAAGTTTATTGGCTAACTCTTCTCTTGCTCGCGACTTGCACAGCTCACTTACCTCCATTGCTTCCTTTCCAAGTCCTAATTCAAAGCCATCAAAAATCTGGGCAACACCTGACGTGGCTTTATACCAGGTTGAACCTGTAGTGGTCTAATACTTCCAGACACTTCGCTAAGATAGTAAAACTACCAAGCGGGGTGAAATATGACAAAAGAAGGTGCACATCGGCAGTTCAAGCCGGAATTAAAGAAAGACGCCGTAGCCCTAGTCTCTGAGCAAGGGTACTCGATTTCTAAGTCCGTAGAGACTGTAGGAACCACTCCCAACAACCGGCGACGCGGGATGCCCGCGAGTGAGCGGAATTGGGTCGGTTGCGACACGAAATCAAGCAATTGCGGATGGAGAAAGAAACCCTAAAGAAGGCCTTGAAATTGGGTGTTACCGAGTGCGTAGGCTCATTAACAAGCTAGGTTTGGCAGTAAAACGCAAGAAGCGATTTATGTTGACGACAGAGAACAAACACCAGCTTCCGATTGCAGATAATCTTCTGAATAGGGAATTCTCATCAAGTGTTAAAAATCAATTTTGGACGACTGATTTTACGTATATCTGGATTGTGCAGGGCCGGTTGTACTTGGCGGTAGTGATTGATCTTTATTCGCGTCGGATTGTTGGTTGGCATCTAGGTCGCCAGATGGAGACTGCCTTGGTAAGCCATGCGTTGCTGATGGCTACCAATTTGCGTACACCGCCAAAAGGCTTTTTACATCACTCTGATCAAGGTAGTCAGTATGCCAGTTATACTTACCAAGCACTGTTCAAGCAGCATGGGATGGCATACTCAATGAGCCGCAATGGAAATTGTTGGGACAACGCGCCAGCTGAACGTTTTTTAGTGGCCTGAAATGGGAGTGGTTAACGGGAAATCCCATGCAGCAAGGGAGTATGCCATAATCGATATGAGAGCCTATATTACTTATTACAACTCACGCAGAATACATACAACTCTGGGCCCCTATCGAATTTGAGAAATGTGCTTAAAGAGGTGTTCGGTTGGACTTGACCACAACACCGACGTATGGACAACTCTTAAGGTCTCTCACTACATAATCTACATGTACTCCGGCGCCCTTTAACATAGGGTGGCCAACAGACATTGAGCAGAGCATTTCCCAACAATACCGACATATTTGTCCCGGTGGTGGGTATTCGGATACAGGGGGGGCAGCAATACCAAGTCATTTCTGCAAAGACATCCATACCGTGGGTCTTAGCTCAACGCCCCCTAAGCTGCAGCCATTCATAGTCGTCCGCAACGTAATAACAACCGGCAACGATGCTTACTGGAGCGCGACACTACATGCCAAAGCTGTTCTCCCGGCTGGTGTCGACCTCAGCACTCAACTATGATCCTGCCATGTCAGCTAGAAAGTCCAGCCCGCCATGACCATGTCGACATTGTTTCGCTCCGCCGACCACCGTAATGATGGCGGGCGCCTGCCTTCTTTTTCTCGGCGGACTCTTAATCGGTATTCCTGTCAGCGCTCCGGGTGCGTCGATCATCGGCATGGCACACACGCTCGGTCTACTCGAAACCGTGTTCATGCTCGCTTTCGTCATGCTCCGGCCGTCTCTCCGGTTCAACTCGTACAACGCCTGGTTTTTTTGCGGAGTAACGATAGCCTGCTTCTATTGCAACTTTGCAGGTGTCTCCCTGACGATACTGACCGGCGCCGGCCAATATCTAACGCCATGGAGTACGTATCTCGGCAACACGCCATCGCCGGCGAACACGGTGGTCGCCTCTTAACTTAATGTCAGCGCACTCGCGCTAGTGCTTCCGTTCATGCTGTTCTCCGGCTGGATCGACAAGACGTGCCAGAGCGACTGGCTTCAGACCGTTATAGCCATCGTCGCGACACTGGCAACGATCGCGCTTGTGGCCCTCACAGTGGTGACGTCCTGAGCCGGGCCCAACCGCACAACACTTTCCGCTCGGATAGCGGTCGATTGATCCCTCCCTTCAACAACGGACACACCAATGAGCAACTGGTTTTTCCTCAACGGCTGTTCCCCACTCACGCCCAAGAATCAGCAGGAAGCTAGCAGGTTGACCATAAAGCGACAAACTGGCGAAAACCCAAGAACTGATACGAATGACTTGATTACAGTATTAGGAGTGAAGGGAAAGCAAGTAAAGTTAGGCATCCACGCCCCCCATATCTTTACCAGCTCACAGTAAAGAGATCTTTGTATGTGAGCCTAGCTACCTACCCCACGAACGTACCAATAAAAAATTTAGCGGTTAGCATAAATTAAGGGACAAGCCAATCTTCTAGAAGATACAAAAAAGACATAAACCTATCAAATAAAACCTATTTTTCTTTATCTTGTTTTCAAAACAACAAAAGCTAAGTCCATAAAAAAACTCCTTGACTCTCTCCCTCATTCAAAACCAGTATAGGTCCTGTCTATTTTGACATTTAAGAAAAAACAAAATTTTTTACACTATAGAGCCAAATCAACATGAAAATTTCAAAGTTATGTTTACTACTTCCCGCTCTGGCAATTTCCGCTCTATCAACTGCTGAGGAGAACCCCTTCTATTTTGGGGTTGGTTACGGCCAGCAAGATTTCGAGGGAAAAAGTAACCTATCTGTAGATTTTATTGATGGGGAACGATTTAAAGATCAATCCAATTCAATTGATATCTATGCTGGCTATCAGATAAACCCGTATTTTTCTGTCGAAGCTGGATATAGTCACTATGACAAGGCAGCCGATACTTACACCTATAACCTCGCGTCAATAAATGACAAATCTATCGATAGCCTCGATGAAAACCCATTAAGCAACAACTACGAAGAAATACAAGTAGATAGCGCACAACTTAATGCCGTATTTCATTACCCTATACTCGACAGAGCTACCATGAGCGCCTACCTCGGACTTGCCTATACCAGTATTGATAGCGAGCTCAGATTCCCACCGGGAACTGTTTCTATATATCCCGAAATAGTCACCCGATCCAGCGACAAAGACTATGACCTGGCCTACGGCCTCGGCGTGAAATATGATTTTACCGATCGCTTCGCAGGCAAACTACAGTGGAAGAACATTGATAACGGCACCCTCGAAATAAGTGGGTTGCACCTGTCACTAGAGACCCGCTTCTAAGTTGCTGAACAAAAGGGGCTTCTAAACAAGCAGTCACCAAACAAATACTCGCACCTTTGTGGGGCCCCTTCCCTACATTAGAGTCACCATTACAATGCGCTCGCATCTGCGGCCCATTCCAGCATAGCTCTGTGGAAATTCCAGGCGTATAGCGCCAGTTCCTATTATAGTGACGCCTTGGCGAAGATTATCCCAATAGCAACAGTTCCGGACACCCACCAAATAGAGTGTTGGCATTGCTTCAGTAGAGCAGCGTGCACTATTCAATCTGGATTACAAAGCCGATTACTGGATGCTATACGCCAGTGCTACCTGGGTTGGCTCCCGGGACTTGGATGAATTTGCTTCCGAAGGTTTCAATCAGTTGGGCGACTCCACTTTAAAAAGCACAAGCGCAGACGCCTATTGGACAATAGATCTTAAATTAACCTTTGACGTCACTGAAAACCTGAGCCTGTATCTGGGCGGAAACAACCTGACAGATTACACCCAGGTTGAGGAAGGTGAGAGCCCTTTATTCTGGAATGCCAGTGGTGCCTATGACGCAGCCTTTATCTACGGCCCGCTACGAGGGCGTGATTATCACCAGGGCTTCGACTGGAACCTATAATGTGTAGTAGTTCAGACTTGATCTGACAGTTACTGGTCTTTCAGGAGGTACTCTGTCAGGTCAAGTCTGAACTACTACAGCTGATAAGCTCCACCTGAGACTCAATGTCTACAAAATAAGCACAAAGACATGTGCAAACCAGTTCTAGCACCTGAATCTATTGATGCCTACAGCATTAACTTATTGACCGATTTATCTGATACAACAAGCAAATAGATTGAAAAAATAATTACAGTTCAATTTTTGCCCGCTACATATTTGAAGGCCGAAGCTTCTCAATTATTGGTTTGTCATTGTCACTCCCCCTATTCTCGCCTAACCCCTATCAGCTCAACCCAAATAAATTAACATTCACTTAAAGAATAGATAGAGACTAGACCATCGAAAGTGCAATAAATTTACTTTGCAATAGTCTATGCTGCTATGAGACAAACCTCCTCAAACAATGCGGTTTTTCAGCCCCCCAGAAAACCTTCCTGCTCCAATACAATTTAGGCAAGCTAATGAGGCTAGTGTGTATTTTTCGTTTTCATTAATCCGTGGAGCCCTCTGTATTTAGCACATAAACTTCAAGCTTTTATACCGCCCTTCATGCTTTATTTTCTTTGACAGCCATCACATTGTCACAAAACACCAAAAATGATTTCATTTTTTGACCCACTACTCAAGCAACTATTGATTAATGGAAACGTAAATTTTATTAAAACATGTTAATTCATGTATGGCATGGAACCCATGTCCACGTGAAAGGTCTGTCTTATTAGCAATTTTTAACGGGCAATTATTTATTTACTAACTGAATTTTTTGATCCTGGTGACAAGGAAAGAATGGCCGACATCCTCAAACACCAACTTATTTCACAGTATTCACCAGGAAATTGAACTTAATATTCCAGTCGTTCTAAATAAATCGACGAGAATAATGTAAACCAGGAGTAACCTTATGCTTTTAAGAAAAAAAAGCGCGCTTGCGACAATGTTGCTGATACCTTTCAGCTTACAAGTACACGCTCACGGCTGGTCTGAATTTCCAAAAGCCAGGCAAAAAATTTGCTATGATCAAGGCAATATCTGGTCTGGAACACCATCCAATCCAGGCTGTGCCCTGGCAAAATCCATTTCTGGATCTTATCCTTTCCAACAACACAACGAATTCTCCATTAACATCCCTGACTACAATAATTCTGCCGCTGTAAAAAGTGCCATTCCTGATGGAACTCTTTGCTATGCAAATGACTCGCAGAAAAAAGGAATGGGAGCAGCAACTGATGCCTGGACCCGTGTAGAAGTCAATGCGGGAACATTCGAATACGTATTCCAGGCAACAGCGCCACACAACCCATCTTTTTGGGAGTTTTACCTTACGAAGGCGGAAGCAGACCTGTCACAACCACTGGCATGGGATGACCTTGAGCTTATCCAGGAGGAAGGGGACGTACCTGTCGTCAATGGTCAATATCGCATGAATGTCACCATTCCAGAAGACAGGGTAGGTAATGCAATTTTATTTGTACGTTGGCAGCGAGTAGACCCAGTTGGTGAAGGCTTCTACAACTGTAGTGATATCACTATTGTAAATACTGATGTTGAACCGCCTAGCGAACCTGATCCCGGCACCACACAGCCGCACCTGATTCAAGGCAACACCTTTATTCCAGAAGACAATAGTATAGATTCGGTTAATGTGGGGGACACCGTCAATTATACGGTATTCAATAAAAATGGTGAGGAACACTCATCATTTTCGCTGGCAATTACCGAGGATAATAAGAATGACTGGGACAGGCTTTTAGCTTCTCAAGTCACCGGCTGGTACCAATCAAACCACAATGGAAATGTTTTTATTGGTCGCTGGCATGAAGAAATGAATCATTACATGTACTTCCAGGGTGATTTACATGGTAACTACTTCAACTCCAAAGACTCACGTGCCTCCGGTCAATTCACTATTACAAGCAACGGAAGTGAATTAATCGCCACTATCACACCTAAGGTTTTAAAACCGCTTGATATAGCTAGAGTAGAGCATGGGGATTTAGTGGTACTTTCATCGGGAGAAAGTGTCGGAAATATCAATAATACGGAATGGTCACAGGTAAGTGGGAGCCCTGCTGAAACCGCAACCGGGCCCAGCAGTGGTGCACTGGTTATCGACACGTCAAGCTTAACAAATGAACAGCATGAATTAAGTTTCAAGTTAACCGTAAGCGGTGACTCTACTGTTGATGACGAGATCTACTCATTTACTGTTGAACCATCAACTACCACAGATCCCACAGATCCCACAGATCCCACAGATCCCACAGATCCCACAGATCCCACAGATCCCACAGATCCCACAGATCCCAGTATTCAAGCTTGGGATAGCAACGAAATCTACACCGCAGGTGATATCGTTAGCCACAATGGTGAAACATGGACTGCCGGATGGTGGACAAGGGGCGAGGAGCCGGGTACAACCGGCCAATGGGGTGTTTGGCGTTAAGTTAAAGGTCACCAACCAAAACAAGTAGCTAGTAGAAAATTATCTGCTAGCGCTTATCTGAAAGGCCTCAATAATCCTGAGACCTTTCATTATAAAAGCTCACCCCAAAAGAGTTACCTTTCAACTGGATCAACATTTGGAGATTGTGGACTGGAGTAGTCGACATTTAGATCCCAGAAAGCGCGGCGCCTTTACTGAGAATACTCCCCTATTCTCCAGCAGCTGGAAATTCCATCAAAATACTGATCAATCTCAATCGAAATTTTGAAAGCCACTATAAAGATAACGTAAGCGTTGAAGAGGCTGTGCGACATGCTTGCAGCGAGCGCGATAAGCGCTGGGTACACAGCATAAGGACTGTCGGCACAACCTTTCTCCAGCGCCCTGCTAACTCCACTCCGTCACCACCATCATTACTTCCAGCTTTCACCTAAAACCACAATTTTTAATCCAAATCTGAATTCTTGATACTTTCATTACACCTTAGAAAACTAACAGACTGGGAGAGCATCTGATTCACCGCCAGCGCCTCTAGCACCACTCTTCAATCTGTTGGCATGCTGGTTTTCTGATGCACCGAATCAGGAAAGGATTGGTTATATCTAGCGGTAGTGATCGACCTATATAGTTGGCTAGTTATTGGTTGGGTAACGTCGAAAACGGGTGGCTAACTTATGACGCTTTTCAAATGACTATATGGAGATGTAAGAAGCCTACGAATGTTCTCCTGCATACTGACAGGAGAAGTCAGTATTGCTCTAGGAATTATCAACCTTTAATTACAGCGTATGATCTGCGGTACAGTATGAGCGCCAAGGGTAATTACTACAATAACGCCTTTGCAGGTACCTTTTTCCACTCACTTAATGCAGAGCTAATCCATGGTATCCACTGTTGATGGCTAGGATCAAAAATTGCCACTTTCAAATAGTAATACCTGCTATCTCTTGCACTTCTAGCTGCCTATCAAACCCTCTACAACTCAACTCAATAAAGATCGAAAACACTTCTCACCGAAGACAAAGTTGCATGTATATTTTACAGCAACCTCTGTTAGAGCCAAATAAACCTTACTTTCTGCCAAATCACTATTCTACTTATTTCTAGGTAAGATGGAAAATGGTAATGACTACCCATTCCTATTATTTCTTACATACAAATCAGAACTCTCGGTAGAATATTTCAAGTATCTCTGTGTATTTTTTAGAAAAATCTTAACCCTCTTATTCAGGCAATATTCACATAGATAATTTAGAATTACTTTTCTAGCGAAAACATTAATTTAAATGCTAGAAGGTTAACCTTTGTTGTTAATGGGGAAGTATGTATGAAAGTGAATTCTCAAAAATTAATTATATGCCTTGCAGTTACTGCTCTGCTCTCTGGATGCGGAGGTAGTTCTGGAAGTGACAAGTCAGCGAACAGTAATTCTGAAAGCGAACCAGTTAGTGGAGGTGGGAGTGGCTCTGGAAATGGGACAGGGAATGGTTCCGGGAGTGGATCTGGAGATGGAGATGGAGATACCACTACACCTCCAACGGACGACCCCGATGCTGGCAGCTCGCGCTTCACAGTTAGCTTTACACCTTTAAGCGGCAGTACTATTGGCAAAGATAAGGAAATCTATTTAGATTTTAGCGAAGCTATTCTGATCGACAACATTGTCATATCTGGGAGCATGGGAGAGGCCGGTGAACTTTCTCAACTCGATGAAGATACGCTTATATTGCATCCCAGGGGAGACTGGACCAACTCTTCGAACTACTCCCTAACAGTTAACGCCACAGATGATTCCGGCTATGATATCGAAGCGCTAACTGCCACCTACTATATTGATACGCTCTCCCCTTCCATTACTAGCTTCGAGCCAGATATCACTCGCCTGGAGAAAGATGACACGATCAATGTCCTCTTCTCTGAGACCATGGATATCGAGAGCCTTGCCTTATCTGGTACTCTCGTAGAAGATGACTATACAATCAACTGGTCAAAAACAAATATACCCGATGATACCTTAACGATTAGTCCTGTAGATGGCTGGAAATCAGCTCAAGATCGTAGCATTCAGATTGATATAGACGACCTTGTAGGGATTCCATTGATCACTTATGAGAATAGCTTTACTGTTCCCTTTTACTTTGAGAATTTTGATCCCGCACAGGTCGTTATAGGGCAAGATAACTTCTCCAGCACAGATTTGGGAATAAATGCTAAAAATTTTGCCTTTCAGCCATCCGGTGATGTCAGCATCGATGATGAGGGGAAACTATTTATATCAGATACTTCGTCCAATCGCGTCTTAGTTTTTAATTCAATTCCTATGACAAATGGCTCACCTGCAAATGCAGTAATAGGCAAGGACGGACTGGACACTCTGGCCTTATCAAATCCGGAACAGGAATTATTCGGTCCCTCAGACATTAGTTTTGACGGAGAACACCTGCTAATTTCTCAATACCGGGAAAGGCATATTTCTATTTACGATAGTGTGGTATCCGGAGCAGGAGCAGCGCCTACACTGACTTTAAATATTGGAGATTATGACATCTCCCCCTGTAGAAGCCTGGGACTTTGGATTAACTGGGGAGCCACCGTTACTGATGGCAAAATATTGGTTACTGATGCAGCTAATTCCAGGGTGTTAATATGGAGCCAAATTCCTGAAAGTAGTTATACCTCCCCGGATCTCCTTGTTGGTCAGTCAGGGTTAGAAAACTGTGATCCAAACGATGTAGACCAAAGTGGTATATCATATCAACTATCAGCAAGCACCCTATACGATCCAACAGATGTTTGGAGTGACGGAGAAAAGCTGGCCATTATTGACAATGGAAATAACCGAATTCTTCTTTGGAATAATTTTCCTACCAGCAGTTTTGCGCCTGCTGATATTGTTCTCGGACAACCCTCATTCAGCGAAAGGAATATTGAACTACCCGATGTGGACGGTACTGAATGGCCAGTAAATAGTAAGACCCTAAATCGTCCAGAAACTGGCATCTGGTCAAATGGCATTCAACTCTTTGTTGCCGACGCGAAGAACAATAGAGTTTTAGTCTGGAATAATTGGCCAACCAGCAATTTCGCCCCAGCAGACACAGTGCTTGGACAAGCTGACTTTGTAAGCTTCAAGCCAAATGATGCCAACCAAAACGGTATTAGCTATCCTGATGAACCTGAATCACCTACTGCTTCGACTTTAAAGGAACCAACAGGAATTTTTGGATATAAAGACAACTTATTTGTTACTGACTCTGGAAATCATCGAATTCTGATTTTTAAATCTAGATAAAAAAGATCGCTTGACAAATGGCTGTATAACCCGTAGGGGATATATGCGGCCATTTATCAATTTATGCTTAAAAGCTAACTCTGCTTATATGAGTATCTTAAACATATATACGATCTAGAAAAAAACAAAACACAAAAAACCAACTCAAGCGCTTACCAACCCCCATTTTACACTAGCGAAACAATCGACTTTTATTTATTCAGTAGGCTCTATCCAACCATAGTTTTGAGCCAAGTGTGCCGCTTCAACTCTATTACTGACATTCAATTTTTGGCAGCTGCTATGGATATAATTTCGAATGGTACCTGGGGAGAGTGAAACTTCTCGCGCAATATCCTCAGTGGTTTTCCCAGTATAAGCGAGCTGAAGAATCTTCTGCTCTTTAGTGGAGAGCGGATTGTCCCCACAATTGAGTGCTTGCTGCACTAATTCAGGAGCAACGACAGTTTTACCTGCTGAAACTTGACGGATACAGCTTGCGAGCTGGCTCGGCGGAGCATCTTTAAGAAGGTAGCCGCTTACCCCTGCATTGAGTGCTCGACGAATATAGCCACTCCTTGAGAAAGTTGTCAGCATTACAACCTTGGGAGGATTTATAAAGCGCTGTAATTGCTCTGCGAGTTCAAGACCTGTCATCCCAGGCATTTCTATATCACTAACTACCAAATCCGGGCTGCAATTATCGCAAATCTCAAGGGCCTCTCGCCCATTGCTCGCAGTTGCGACGACCCGAATATCTTTCTCCAAGTTAAGTAATGCTCTCAATGCACCGAGCACCATCGCTTGATCTTCAATTAAAAGCACTTTAATCATCATTTAATACAACTACTTATTTGAGGGGAATTGTGGCGTAGATATGACAACCACCCTGGAATTGTATTTTCAAACTGCCTCCAAGTTGGTTCCAGCGATCGCTCATACCACTAAGGCCATGCCCCATAGATACCTTTCCCACAGCCTTTCCATTGTCACAAACATGCAAAGAGAGTAGTTGCTTATCAAGCCACAGCGAAACTTCACACATGCTTGCTTGGCTGTGACGTAGAATATTTGTGGTGGCTTCGCGAATAGTCATTGCCAACGTATTGTCAACGTGAATGGGTATTTCTGTGGCCTCGATATGATGTATACAGGTAATATTCACTGATTCTAGTGCAAACTTTGAACTCGCCAGCTCATTGGCCAGTGTACTGATTTTATAATTCGATACCGTTTCTCGAACCTCGGTAATCGCTGTTCTGGAGATTTTTTTAATATCAAGAATATGCTGCAGTGCCGTTGCTGGATCAACTTCGAGAAGCCTTTCGGCAAGCTCCGCCTTTAAAGTGATACTCGTAAGACTCTGACCGAGGGAATCGTGCAAGTCTTGTGCAATACGCTCACGCTCAGAAGTCTTTGCCATAGAGGAAATTTCCTTTTGGCTTTGTTTAATAACCAGGTTAGATAAGTACTTTCTCAGTTGAAATAGAAAGTTCAGACCGTTGATAGCTGTAAAAAATAGTCCCGTCAAAACAACATATAGTGATTGTCCAGTTAAGTAGGCAGTACTCAAATAAGAAAAAGTAACAACAAACAGCAACACAAGGGATGCATAGAGTTGCCTGTACGCCGAGCAAGCTGCAGCCGCAAAGGCAAAGAAACCGATACCGGCAAGTGAATAAAAAGAAGTGATAACACCTAAAAGGTTTAGCACCAGGACAATACCAGTAACTTTGGTTCCTTTGCACCAAAATACGAGGAAGAACAAAGGGAAGAGAAACAAGTGGCAAATCACTACTACCCCAAAAGCAATTTCACTAAAAGTATGAAAAATAAAGGGCAAGTATATAAGGATCTGAAAATATGGTACTAAGTTCAGAGCACCTCTCAGATTCTTGGGGAAAGAGTAGAACCTTTGCAAATAGTGATATGCCGGCATTAGTTATTAGCTTCCAAAAATTGTACTTCATGCTCCATCCATTCTTTCACATATACAGGTGCCATGGCATGGCCCATACCTTCTACCCACAACGTTTTAGCACCAGGAATGCGAGCTGCATACTTTTTGGCTTGAGCAATACTTAACAGGGGATCTCTATCACCGTGGATAACCATAGTGGGGACCTCTAAGCCCTCCAATCGCTCTAATCTCGAGCCAGAAAGAGAGATTGCTGTAAATTGCTGGACTGGCAGATTATGATCAAATCCTTGCCTATGACGTAGTTCGTAGAGAGTAGTGTGTGCAATATGTTCAACATCAAAGCCTCCCTGCCCCTGAAGACTGTGATAAGTACTTACCATCAACTTAGCCATACCCTCATCGGAGCCACTGAGTCCATAGCGAAGAAATAGCCGAAGCATATTGTATCTGAAGGTTTTTCCCTGGGGTAACTCGGGGTCGTCGAGAAAACCTGAGGACATGATTGAAGTAAGGCTTTTCAAGCGATTGGGAAATTGCAGGGCCATTTCTTGCGCAATCATCCCTCCCATTGAGGCGCCCATAACATGAACTTGCTTAATCCCCAGGGAGTCCATAACCGCAAGGTTATCGCGCATCATGTCGGAAAGGTCGTAAGCAGTCTCCTTAGTCCAGTTGGTAACCCAACTCGAGGCACCGCAGCCACGATGATCGGTGAGTAGTACTTGATAGCCAGCAGCTAAGAGTGGCTCATAGACTTCAGATGGCCAGTACAAAGAAGAAGAGCCCATACCGTTTATCAGTAACACAGTGCCACGAACCGGTATCCCCTCTGGCCTTTTAAGCTGATACCAAATTTTAAGGCTCCCTGAGCGAACATATCCGCTCTGACCTGAGATCAGCTCAGGTAGTGGTTTCTCAAGACTCAGGTTAAGTCGTTTCTGGATATCCTCGGGAAGTTGAGGTGTTGTAAGGACCCAAATAGTACAGACTACCACCAGAAGGAACACTATCGCGCCAACGATTAAAGAAACTGTCTTGATCAATGTAAGCCTCCATAAACACCTTAATACCGGTGCAGAAATAATATTTATAGGTAATATCAGGCAATAGCGGAAATTAGGTAAGTCATTTCTGTCACCAACTATATATGACATTTGTCATCTTTTGTTGATGATTAAACTGCCCAGCTACAACGACTGGATGATAAATGTACATATTGAAATTAATCCTCCACAAGGGGGCTAAGGGTGCAACCCTATGTATGGACCTGCCTGCAGCTCATATCTTCAATAATCATGCAACAGAAACTATAAGGTATAGAAACCAACAATGGACACAGCTGCTTTATGGGCCTGATGCTCCTATAGTTCTGTATAATGCCCAGGTGGATATTATTGGTGCAAGAAAATTACTCCCACCCGCTAAAGATAAAAAATGCCCAACCTCTGTAAAAATTTGGAAGATATCAGAGTCTCTAGCAGAAATTTCACGAGCACCGGATGATTCCAGTTGAGCAGTACAAAAATACAAATGGTCAATTTGTATTACATCCAGCAGCATTGGGCACCAGATCCACCCCTCCCTGACAGGCTATATGACCAGATTTCGTCACAGCTTCCTGAAACTGTTTCCTGAAAAGGTATAAGAGATTGACTTCCCTAGCACCTGAGTAGTTCTTTGATATTTTCTATTCTTAGCTTCTGAAATATACATGAGCCCCCTAATTACCACCCTGCAAGGTCACAATGAACTCTACATAGACACGGCCATTTACTTGATTCACAGTGGTAAAGATCATGGCTTGTAATTAGGTGCAGTTCCAGGAAGGTATTAGTTTTACCCAATTCCTCAAAGAATATTGTACCGAAGACCAGTGTTTCTAGGCTCTCTGCCGGGAGGGGGTAACCATCATTGAAATCAGCGGCCAAGCACAGCAAGAATAATTGATTAAAAATATTCCTACTTCTATACTCAGTATTAGTTATGTTGGAAAGCTATTTCCCAATTACATGCTCCAGAAACATACCCTACTAAATCAAGCTCATGCACTTCTTAACCACATTAGAAAAACTTAAAAAATTGGATCAGGTAGATCCACAAGAACTGCTTGAGTTTTACGATAATCTCTCACCTATATCAATAAACTCTCTTATCGGCCGATGGGAAGCGCAAGGATTTAACACACAACATCCTTTACAGCATGAAATGGATGCAGGAAAACGCTGGTACGGCAAAGAGTTTATTAATTCTGAAACGGTCTATCCTTTACTATGCTGGGATTCAGACTTCAAATCTATCAACGCTTACGATGCCCCTTTGTTCTTCCGCACCCAACAACTACATATAACCGCAAAAGCCCAAGCCCGCCTGCGCATCTTGGAACACAGAGGGAAATCAAGTGCCACTATGATTTATGACACGATACCTATGCATGATATGATGCGAAAAGTCGATGAGGATCATATTCTAGGACTTATGGAGAGAAAAGGAATGGATGGCCGCATGTTCTTCACTATGAAAAAAACTAACTGACTTTATTGATTTCTATTGAATTGCTTCTGCCTAAATCCCAACCCCATACTTTTAACTTAAGCTCCTTTGTAGTGTGACTTTGCGCTCTCCTCACCCAGAAGCTGATCCAGTTAAATATCCCTACCCTTCCTGCGACAAAACAATCCGATACTTAGCCTTTCCTGATTTCAAATGTTCAAAAGCCGCTTCTATCTGGCTCATTGGAAAAATCTCTATCTCAGGTTTGATCTTATGATGCGCCACAAAATCAAGCATGGTTTCGATGGTACCAGGGCTGCCGACTGGAGATGCTGAAATTGAGCGCTGCCCAAATAACAAGGGAAATAGAGTAAATTGTATTGGGTTAGTTACAGCTCCAACAAAGTGTAAGCGCCCTTTAGGTTTCAGAGCCTGGATATACAGATCCCAATCAAGACTGACATTCACAGTCGACAGAATAAAATCAAAGCTCATTGCCGCTGCTTGAATCTCTGCGGGATCGCGGGAGTTCAGTGTTTTATGAGCACCGAGAGCTAAGGCTTCTTTACGTTTTTCCTCGCTGGATGTAAACGCAGTAACTTCACATCCCCAGGCATGGAAAAACTTCAAGGCAAGATGGCCCAAGCCACCAATACCAATCACAGCCACTTTGTCAGTGGGTTTTATATCAAATTGGACCAATGGATTGAATACGGTAATACCCGCACATAAAAGGGGGCCGGCCGATGCATAATCCACACCATCAGGGATAACAACCAGGCTACTCATATCCGCCCTGGCTTTATCGGCAAAACCTCCATTGGTGAGTATGGTGAACTTTGCCTCTCTACATAAGTTGAGGTCACCAATTCGGCAAGTATGACATGTCTCACAGTAGCCTGAATTCCACCCCAACCCAACCACCGTGCCCTTTTTAAGATGAGCTACTTGCTCCCCCATCGCGGTAACACGGCCGATGACTTCGTGACCGGCAACCATAGGGTATTGTCCAATACCCCATTCATTTTCAATCATGCTCAAGTCACTATGACAGATGCCACAGTACATGATTTCCAGCTCAACCTCTGTTGCACCCAACTCTCCTGCTGCAATTTGGTAGGTCTTAAATGGACCGCCGGCCTCTAAGACTGCATAGGCATTAATAGTTGATGCAGTAGACATGGCGGGCTCCTTGAAGAAAAGGAAATCACAAATGACCTTAAAAGTTTAGACGCCATTCAGCTGTAGACTTTATTGCACCCTTACAATTTTATTTTCTAGAAACTAGTGGCCCTACTATCTAGCACAGAAATTAAAAGTGTTAACCGGGAGAAAGTAAAAGATTGAAATTAAAGCTGTAAAACAGAAAAAAGGCCGGGGGTACTTCCCCCGGCCAGTGCCAAGTCCTGTGAGGTTGCTGAATAGCAGAGGACTGATGGGAAATTGGACCGCAGTTTTACGCAGAAGATCAATTCAACACTCGATATCCGCGACCAACCAGGCAATTCTTGATGATGTAGGTTGCCTCAGAGCTCGCACTACCCGCCCCTGACAAGCCCCCAACAAGCGCGCCGGCACCGGCTCCGGCTACCGCAGCACGCCCGCTGTCACCGACTATTGCACCGAGCGCACCACCTACTACAGCACCACCCGCAGCACCGGCAGCTGTTCTGCGCCCTTGGTCACTGTACGTGGAGTAAGCGATTCCCTTACACTCTGCAAGGTCCGCTTGATACTGATTCATGTTAACGCCCCAGGTATCGATAACGATTCCACCGGCACCGGGAACCTGCTCTGGCTGATTCGCACAGCCGTAAAGCAGCGACATCATAATTCCAGCAGTTGCAGAAATAGCAGTCTTCATCAAACACCCCATATCGCTTTCGCCACAGGATAGTGAGCTTGTCACGCTTTTCTTCTTTAGGTTTAGCTGCTGGTAGAACTTGGCGCCAGTCCGGCGCCTAAAAATGAATGACCCGCTGGGCAACAAATTCAACAGGCGTAAATAGTGTTGTAGCTATTAGTGGAGGGCGCCTTTTTTCTATGGATCTGCAGGCTGGGTTCCTATAGGCAGAATTGAATATTGGTAAAACACTTCTAATTCTTGAGATTTCGCTTGTGGATCGAGGATATTTACTATGCCCTTAAAACTCTTTAATCGCCGACTCTCCGTATCGTAAGTGAGATTTAAGTCCTCTACGAAAAGGCGGATAAGAGGCTGGGCAATATCTACTCGTATACAAGTATTTTCGCCTGCCGCTTGATTACAGGATACTGCCTTAGCGCGCAGCTTTATCGATCGACCATGCAGTGGCGAAGCAAAATTGAATTTAAGAGTTTTTCCTGAGGACAATAAGTCCCAGTGGTCACGCACATAAGTATCAAAGCCTGCATCAACTACATCAACACTTCGTGCCTCTCGCAAACTTACTTTCCAGGCTTCGCCCTCGTTGGCTCTATAGCGCATCATCCACTGGCCGTCATCCCAAAGGACTTCACGGACTTCACCGTGCCTCCGATCTATTTGAGTGACACTAGGTAAGGCACTGCGACCAGCTGCGGGGCCATTTCGCTCTCGAAGGGTTTTCTCTGCTATTAAATCACCCTGGGGTGCATAGTAGAAAACAGTTATTTCGCCATTATCTTGCGAAGTATAATATTCACAGTACTGTAACTGTTGATTATCCGGATCATAGGCCAGACCTTTTACCAGGAAAGGCCCTTCATAGTGACAGTTAGTTCCGGCAATAGCCGACATCGCAATAAATTCAAGCATTGCTCACCTCTTTTTGACAAATCTCTCTTGCCAAATAGGCAAACAACGGCAGGATGCAGGCCCAAATTACACTTAATGTTCCCAGGGATTGCCACAGGGGCCTGTGCAATTCCACAGTGCCATTTAGGAATGCACCGGTAAAGTAACTAAATGGTCCGAAAAAACCACCCAGGATTACCGCCAACCATAGATTTTTCTGTAAGAAAACCAAACTGTATCGCAAGGTCATGGCAAAGTTCAACCACAGGCAGATCAGCCATAAGGGAGGCCAGGAGGAGCCACTATCATTTCGCATCACCCCCAAATGAAACAAGATAGAGTCTATAGACACACCAAAGATAAACACCCCCGCTAACCAAAGCGGTTCCCTGGGCAAATTGGCGATATAGCGCAGATGTATAAAAAGGTTCAACAGAGTAAAGGGAACCACCAACCACACCTTGGCCACTATGACGCACAGTGGCCAGGCGATATCGAAAAGTAAGGCATTAGCGACAAAACGCCACATGCAGGAGAGCCTCTGGTTGATTCCGTAATATCCTTGGGTTGCAAACTCTTAAAAAGTTTAAACAGTCTCCTGAAATCACGCCTTGATCCTGAGCCATTCTGAAAGGCAAACACTTCACAAGATTAACTTGAGAGAGTTTAGAAACTGCCCAAAAACCGAGGTTTGGCGAACACAAATTGGGCGGTACCAATCACTCGTTGCAAAAATCCCCCTTCGCAATAGCATAAATAGAATTCCCACATACGGATAAAGCGCTCATCAAAACCTAACTCGCGCACTTTGGAAATTCGCTCAAGAAATGCTTTGCGCCAGTCACTTAATGTGCGGGCGTAATGGGCGGTGATGTCTTCAAGTCCAACAATCTGCATATCTGTTGAATTGGCAATATGGTTCGCAATAACCTGATTAGACGGCAGGCAGCCACCAGGGAAGATATATCGCTGGATAAAGTCGACCTCTTTACGATACTCGTGGTAGCGCTGGTCGCGAATGGTGATTGCCTGCATCACCATCAAGCCATCTTCTTTGAGTAATTCGCTACAACCAGCGAAGAAGGTCTTGTGAAATTCGTGCCCTACTGCCTCCACCATTTCAATCGATACAATTTTATCGTACTTACCTCGCAGGTCCCGATAGTCTTGTAATAAAAGAGTTATCTGATCCTCTAACCCCTCATGCTTCACCCATTGACGGGCATAGTCATATTGCTCTTGGGAAATTGTAGTAGTTGTTACTTTACAGCCATAGTACTTGGCAGCATGAATGGCCATCCCCCCCCACCCACTACCAATCTCAAGGAGGTGATCGGAGGGTTTTAACTTTAGCTTTCGGCAGATCAGTTCCAGTTTGTGATTAGAGGCTTCAAACAGGGTTGCATTTTCAGACGGGTAGACCGCAGATGAATACAGCATGGTCCTGTCCAAAAACAACCGAAAAAATTCATTGCCCAGGTCATAGTGTGCAGAAATATTCTTGCGTGAGCCATTGCGGTTATTCGCATTTAATTGATGTAACCAGCGCAAACCTAATCGGGGTAAATAGCTCCAACGACTATCGATACCTTCCACCAATTCCATGTTGTCCACCATCAGGCGAATCAGGTCCACGGTATTGGTTGAGGTCCAGGCGCCCTGCATAAAGGCTTCTCCAGAACCAATGGTTCCGTTTAATAGCACCTGTATATAGCTGGATGGATCATGTACGCAAATATGTGCCGAGATCTCTGCTTCTTCTGGTCTCTGGCCAAAGTGGTAACACTGCTCCCCCTCTTCGATTAGCAAGTGGCCACGATCAATACCCTTGAGTTTTTCCAACACCAGCTTGCGGGCCAGGCGAACGAGCCAGGACTGTGCCGATACTTCTGATTTTGACGACGAAGCCTGATCAACTTCCTGAACTGCTCTCATAGTTGTTTATCTCCTGCCTGAACCTCGGCGTCGTCGCGAGGATGCGAAAATACCGGGATACGCTTGACCCATAATTTCAGTGCCTGCCAATAAATGGCGGCTATAACTTTTACGGTCATCAAGGGGTACTGGATCAATATTGAATTAAGCGATCGGCCGCTAATTTCGCAGCGCTGTAAACTCAGGGTTGCATCAAACATTGGGCGAGTGCCGTCTTCTGTATCCTCGGCACTCGCATCAAAATTTTGCAGGTAAGCTGTCAGCTTTTCTCCAGGTTTTGTCCCCCTCCATCGATACCCTTGGGCCATGGGCATAAAAGGCGAGACATGAAATGTTTTTGCGAAGGTCGCTTTTTGCAACTTGGTATTATTACGGCAATCCAAAACATAGCTGTGACGCTCTTTCCAGGGAGTGTTGTGCACATCCAGGAGCAGCCAATCCACATTCTGTCCCTCAGCATCGAAACAATAGTAAACACTGAGCGGATTCATGTTGTAGCCAAAGTAGCGCCAATTGGCCAGCAAGCGAATAGGCCCGGAAGGCTGCTCTCCCACTTCCTCCTCCACCCGCTGTCGAACCGCCTTATCAAGGCTGAGGGATTCATCGCCAAAAAAATCACTGCGACAAAATCTCGCAGGTGCGCGCCGCTGAGAGGACCAAAGAGGTGAGAGCTGACAAATGGCTTCCACCTCTGCCAGATCGACGTACATCATAAAAACCTGATAGCGAAACTGATGAACTCTGGGCGCAAAGCGCCGGTGTTCCAACCACCCGGTATAAATCGCACTTTCCATGATACCGGCCTCCTTACCAGTCAACACCCAACCCCCGAGCCACTCGCAACGCACTCGTTACACCGTCTTCATGAAATCCATTTGCCCAATAAGCACCGCAGAACCAGGTGCGGTTAACACCATTAATACTATCCCACTGCTGTTGCGCTCGTGTTCCGGCCACAGAGAACTGGGGATGGGCGTACTCAAAACGACCGAGCACAGACTTGGGATCGATACGCTCTTCGGCATTCAGGGTGACACAATAGGTTTTCTCGGTATTCAAGCCCTGAAGTATATTCATGTTGTATGTCAAAACAGGCAGTGCATCCTGTTCACTGCGCAATTGGTAATTCCAACTCGACCAACTGCGACGGTGACGGGGTAGCAAGGTGCTGTCTGTATGCAGGACCACGGCATTTTTTGCATAGGGTATAGCCCCCAGGATTTTTTGCTCACTGCCGCTGGGGTCGGTCAAACATTGAAGGGCCTGATCGGAGTGGCAAGCGAAAACAACGGCATCAAACTCCAAATTTTCCCCTGCTGCGGTGCGAACATTCACACCTTCCCTGCAGCGCTGCACCGCCTCAATGGGCGTAGATAAGCGAATTTTATCTGCGAAAGATTGTATTAACGGATCAATATATTCACGCGACCCGCCCTTGATCACTCGCCACTGCGGGCGGCGCACCAGGTTGAGCAGGCCGTGATTGACAAAGAAGCGGACAAAGAAACTGACAGAAAACTCCAGCATTTGCGCCACACTGGCAGACCAGATAGCAGAGCCCATAGGTACCAAATAACGATTGGCGAATTCCGCGGAGTAACCGTTCGCAGGTAGATACTCACCCAGGGTCAATGTCTCGCTCAGCCTCCCCTCCTGCCAGTCGCGGAGGGCATTGCGGTTAAAGCGCACTATGTCCCAGAGCATACGCCAGTGCCCAGCGCTGACGATGTTCGAGCGCTGTGCAAACAGGCTGTTGAGATTGTTACCCGCATATTCAAACCCCTCCTGATCGCAGCGCACACTAAAGCCCATGGAGGTGGGTTGGGATTGAACTCCCAGCTCTTTAAGCAAGCGAATAAAATTCGGATAGGTCCAGTCGTTGTATACAATAAAGCCGGTATCCACTGCTAACCGGCGTCCCCCCTCGTCAATATCAACCGTAGCGGTATGCCCTCCCAGGCGCGCCTGTGCTTCAAACAGGGTGACATCGTACTTTCGATTCAATAGATAAGCGGCAGTAAGACCGGCAATGCCGCTGCCAACAATAGCGATTCGCATCAATTCTTCCTTAGTGTGCGGATTCTTGTCATTTTGGGTACGCAAAAACGGAACCAGATTGAGCTGAAAAAACCCAGAAACCGCAGAGACCAACTGAGCCGTTTGGGAAAATCGACTGTGTGCCCAACGCCACAGAGCCCCTGTTCAATACGCTCGGCAGCCTGCTCTGGAGTCATTAAAAAAGGCATGTCAAAGTCATTGCGCTGGGTAAGGCGGGTGTCGACAAACCCCGGGCGAATGTGGACCACTCGAAGTGGAGTAAGGCTGGTATCGGCGCGCACCGACTCCAGAAAATAAGCCACCGCCGCTTTGGAACTGCCATACGCTTCGGCGCGGGGAAAAGGTACCACTGACGAGAGACTGCCGAGCGCGGCAAATACCGGAGACCGGCTTGCGGCTAACAGTGGCTGCGCGCACTTTAAGGTATTCACCAAGGCAAAGAAATTGCCATCAAATACCCGTCGGTACATGGTGACATCCAATTGAAGGTCGTCGTCATATTCACAGGTACCAGCGCAAGCAATCACCATATCCAGATGATCTGTGAAGTCCGCTAATCGCCGAGCAACACCCGGCATCACCGCATCATCACTGAGGTCACAGTCCAGAACCCTGAGGCGACTGGGGGCTATGTTCTGTAACTCCGTCAGCGCATCCAGCCTGCGACTGCTGGCAATCACAAAATTATTCTGTTCCACCAGGCGCAATGTAAGCGCGCGTCCTATACCCGAGCTAGCACCTGTGACCCAGATGGTTTTATCGCGAATCCCCTGGGACACTTAGTTGCGCTCCATTCGCGACTTGATAAAACCAATGCAGGAGCCCAATACCGGCACCTGCTCGTAGACCATGGCACCCATATCGTAAAAGTCCTCGTGGTAGTGAATCTTATCGGTGTAACGCAACAGGCTACAGCCACGAAGTTGTAATGGGCGTCCACCTTTGAGTGATTGGTGTCGGTAGTGCATGATCCACGAAAGGCAGGCGCTGCCCTCGCCCACCACCGGCAGATCATCAAATTGGAAGCGGCACTGGGTAAGCCCCCTGCTCATTCCCGCAAAGTAACTCTTTAAAGCAGGCAACCCCTCTATCCGATGCAATGGGTCACAGAAGATGACATCGTCGCTATAAAGTGATCCAAGGCTGCCAGTTTCCTGCATCAGGAAATCTTTGTAGTACTCCTCTAGCTCCTCAATCAACACGCTCATCATCGGATTCCTTACTGTTCTATCTGCGGATAAATACGCCACTACCCTTCGGGTGGATCACCTCTTAATAAAAGGTAGGACAGAGAGATCCAGTTATGCTCGGCTTGCGTAAGTAGTTAGCGGACAACTTGGAAGTCTCCCCCTGAGAGCCTGCTGCAGAATGTGGTACACGGATGTACCACAACAGGTCTCAACACTAATTTCCAGACATGCTTGATTGCGTGAGTATCGACAACGACAGAAAGACCGTTAACATGGCGCATAGCCCCCAAGCAAAAAGTGAAATACGCCCGGTGAAACTGCCACAAAGAGAGGACCAGGACTGGAGTGCCCTGCTGACGCGAGTCGGTGCGGAGCGTGATCGCCAGTCCTTTGAGCAGCTTTTTCACCACTTTGCCCCACTAATTAAGGGTTTCCATCACAGCCGCACCACCCAGGCAATTAGCGCTGAAGCCGCCGATGAGCTAGTTCAGGAAACCCTGTTTAAAGTCTGGCGCAAGGCCCCCAGCTTCGATGCCAGTAAGGCTTCTGCCAGCACCTGGATATTCACCATTATGCGCAACACTCGTATCGACATGTTGCGCCGCAACGGGCGTCATCAAAACGCCGAGATTATTGAAGCCATGGATGTTTGGGATGAAACCCCCGAACACCAACCGTTGATATTTCTACAGAGAAGACGCAACGAAAAGGAAGTTGCGGAAGGCCTGCACAGCCTGCCAGCAGAACAGAGCCACGTCTTGGAAAAGGCTTATATGGAGGGAAAATCCCACAGTGAGATATCCAAGGAGCTGGAATTACCATTGGGCACGGTAAAGTCCCGCGTGCGACTGGCCCTAAAGAAGTTACAAGCGAGGTTGGCCAAGTAGGTTTAGTATGATTCGCCACCACCCCGATAAAAATTTACTCCTTGAATACGCTTCCGGCAGCCTGCCCAAAGGCGCCAGCCTGGTCGTTTCCGCCCATATACAAATGTGTGCCGAGTGTCGCGCTCAATATCGAACCATGAACACCCTGGGTGGCTCCATTCTGGAGTCCTGTGCACCACAGGCCGTAAACGATGAGGCTTTCCAACGCCTGATGGGACGTATTGATCAGGCAGCTAAACCGGCGCAACAAGTGGCTCCCGAGAGATCCAAATCCACAGAGCCCATGCTGGCGGATGCGCCGCCAGTCGTGCACAAGCTGCTGGAAAAAAATCCCCCGATCAAATGGAAAACTATCGCGCCCGCCTTAAAAATGTGTCGACTAAAAACCGGGCAGGATCAATATGAAGTGAGCTTTCATCGCCTGAGTTGTGGCGGCAAAGTTGCAGAGCACGATCACCGGGGCTACGAACTCACCCTGGTTCTGTACGGCAGCTTCTCTGATAGCGATGGTGTTTATAGTCCAGGGGACTTTCTGTTGCGGGAACCCGGCGACGTGCACCGCCCGACGGTCACAGAAGATCAAGAGTGCCTGTGCTTCTCTGCAGTACAGGCACCGGTGGCGATTACCGGTGTCAGCGGCTGGTTGCTAAACCGCCTTATCCCGTTTCGTCCGGGCTGACACCGATTAAAAGAGCTGCGGCGTCTAGGACGCCGCCAGAGAAGTCGGCTCTTGCTCCCCGTCCACAAATACTGCAGAAAGCTCATCCCAACGATCGCTGACCGCCGCGAATTTTTCCTCGCGCACATGGCCATAGCCACGCACTTGAAGGGGGATTTCGAGCAGCTCTTGTGCCTCTGACAGGTTTTCGCCGGACAGATGCGCGGCTACGCTATCAACTGCTTTGGCCACCTGTTGGGCCCAGCGCCGTTCAGCACGGCGCTCCTGGGTGTAACCGAAGACATCCAGTGCAGTACCGCGAAGAACTTTGCCCTTAGCCAACAGCGGCATCAGCTTGCCCATCCAGGGGCCAAACTGCATTTTGCGCACGCGACCACTGCTATCGGGGCGAGCAAGAAGCGGCGGCGCCATATGGAATTTCAGGGTGTAGTCGCCGCTGAATGTCTCACGTAGCTGTCGCTTGAAATCTTCACCGGTGTAGAGGCGCGCCACTTCGTACTCATCTTTATAAGCCATCGCTTTATAAAGGCTGCGCGCGCCCATACGGGTAAGATCGCCCCGAGCAGCTGGCAGTGAGGATTCTGCTTTGCGCAGCGCCTCTATATGGCGAAGGAATTCTGCCGCATAGGCCGGGCTTTGATAGTCGCGAAGCTCTGCTGCCAATCGCTCCAGCAACTGCTCCACCGACTCCTCAGGCTCCACCAATTTCACCGGCTTGGCCGGCACTGCCAATTGCTCGATCGCTTTAGGGTTCTCCGCCAGCAAACGGCCAGCGCGGAAAGCGCGCAGGTTGTTCTCTACCGCCACGCCATTGAGTTCGATGGCCCGCTCCAGGGCCGCTTCACCGATTGGCAGCAGTCCTTTCTGGCAGGCAAAACCCATAATCATCAAGTTACTGGCTACGGTATCTCCAAACAGTGCCTGGGCATATTTATTCGCATCAAAGGCAAAATACTCCACACACAGGGACTCAATACTCTGTTGGGTCGCATCGGCGGGGAATGCCAACTCGTTGTCGCGAACAAAGGCCGCTACCGGTACTTCAGCAGTATTTACCAGGGCACGCATTTCGCCGGTGGCAAATTTGGTCCGCTGGCCAGCGGCGGTGACCATATCGCAGCCCAGTAATAACTGGGCCGCGCCATCGCGAATACGAGCGGTGGTAATCGCCTCCGGGTTTTCTCCCACTTTTACATGAGCCACCACGGCACCATTTTTTTGTGAGAGACCGGTAAAGTACAAAGTTGTACTGCCCTTCTCTTCCAGGTGCGCCGCCATGCCCAGCAGTGCCGCCACGGTAAGTACGCCACTGCCACCAATGCCGGCCACCAAAATACTGAGGGGCTGGGCCAGAGTCGCGACCGGCGCAGAAGGTAATCCGGCAATAGCCACGTCCAAGGCATCCGCCAGGGACTGCACCGGGGGCTTTTTCAGTTCTCCCCCTTCCACAGTGACAAAGCTCGGGCAGAAACCATCGGCACAGCGCATATCCTTGTTGCAGCTGGACTGGTTGATCTGACGCTTGCGCCCCAACGGGGTTTCCAGCGGCTCCACGGCAATACAGCTGGACTGAACACTGCAATCGCCACAGCCTTCGCAGACCCGGTGGTTAATCAGCAACCGCTGGGATGGATCGACCATCTGTTTTTTCTTGCGGCGGCGGCGTTTCTCGGCCGCACAGACCTGCTCATAAATAATCGCCGTCACACCGGCAGTTTCCCGCAGGCGACGCTGCACGGCGTCCAGCTCGGAGCGGGGGAGAACTTCTACAGCAGCGGGCAGTTCGCTGCGGTGTTCACGCCAGTGGTCAGGGTTCTCCGTCAAAAGAATAACGGTACCAACTCCCTCGGCCAGCAACTGTGCAGCCAGGGAGGGAGCATTAACTTCGCCATCGGCGGGTTGGCCACCGGTCATGGCCACCGCATCGTTCAGAAGAATTTTGTAGGTGATATTCACCTGGCTCGCCACGGCCTGGCGAATGGCCAATAGCCCGGAGTGGTTGTAGGTTCCATCGCCCATATTCTGGAAAATATGCTCGGCGCTGGAGAAACGGTGCAGTCCTACCCATTGGGCGCCCTCGCCTCCCATATGGGAATAGGTATCGGTGCGCAGGCCTTTACCCAAAGCCATAATATGACAGCCAATACCGGCACTCCCCAAACTGCCTTCTGGCAATTTGGTGGAAGTGTTATGAGGACAACCTGCACAGAAAATGGGTTCACGAGCCAACAAGCCCTGAGCCTTTGCAGCGACATTGCCCCCCAGTTTTTCTGCCAGGGGAATAAGCTGTGGCGCCAGTTCAGTATCCACCAGCCAGCGGGCAATGGCCTTGGCCACCTGATCCGGGCCAAAGCCCCACACTGCCGGCAACAGGTCCTTGCCATCCAGGTCTTTCTTACCGACTACCTTCGGACGATAACTATCTTCCCAACCGTAGAGCAGGTTTTTCAGCTGATCCTCCACCAGGGGACGCTTCTCCTCGACTACTAGCAAGCGCTCCATGCCCTTGGCGAACTCACTGATGCCCCTAGGCTCCAGCGGCCAGGACATCGCCACTTTATAGATGGAGATGCCGGCTGAGTTCAGATCTGCCTCTGATAAGTTGAGCAGTTTCAAAGCCTCAAGCAAATCACCGTGGGCCTTACCCACCGTTACAATGCCGAAGCGTTTTCGCTCCGCACTGTGGGTGGTTTTATCCAGGCGGTTGGCATAGGCGAATGCCTTGGCTGCAGGCAAACGCTCCTCCAGCATACGGCGCTCGTACTCGAGGCGCTCGGCAGGCCAATTCAGGTGGGGATCGTAGTTCAGGCCGTGTGGCGGGATTGGGAAGTCAGCTGGAATTGTAAACTGGGGCAACTCCGGCACAATCAAGGAAGCACCGGCCTCTACAGTTTCAGTAATTGCCTTAAAACCCACCCACAAGCCCGAAAAACGGGATAAAGCAATGCCCGCGAGGCCCAGGGTCAGGTACTCATCAATGGAGGACGGAAATATCAGCGGCATCATTACCGACTCAAAAATCTGGTCGGTATTGTGGGAAAACATGGAGGATTCTGCTGTGTGGTCATCCCCACACAGCGCCAAAACACCGCCCAATTTTGAGGTACCCTGAATATTGGCTTGGCGGAAAACATCTGCGGTGCGATCTACACCGTGGCCCTTGCCATACCAAATAGAAAAGACGCCGTCTTTCGTTGCCTGCTGGCGATAGTGATCCAGCAACTGGGTACCCCAAATATTGGTCGCCCCCAGGTCTTCATTAATGCCCGGCTCAAAATGGATTTCCCGCTCGGCCAACAGCTTCTTGTGCCGCCACAGGGCCTGGTCGTAACCGCCCAATGGGGAACCGCGATAACCGGAAACAAAGCCAGCTGTATTGAGGCCCGCCAGCTCATCCATGCGCTTTTGCATTAAGGGCAAACGAACCAGGGCGTCAATTCCGGTCAGGAATACACGGCCGGATTCACGGGTAAAAGCCGCTTTCAGCGAATACTCGCTATCAAAGCCCAATTCCTGATCGCCTTCGACCATTGCCATGGGTACCACCTATTTTATCTTTATTGCTTTATTGCTTTCATCACTCCAGTTCTCGACGCCAGTAACATGTCGCGAAAATATTCGCGGCATCTCCTGAGTTACAGCAGAACAGACCAGAGCTGTTTAATAGCGCTAAAATTAACACTGCCCGGCAGAGCAGGTCATACCAAAATTGGCCCAACTCAGGCATAATGCCGCCATAACTCGCTAAAGATGACCAGCTACTGGCAACAAATCACTCAAAATGAAGTATTTTGGGGGATACAACGGAAAGGACATGCCCTCTTATGGTGCTCACCTCTGGCCTTCACACTCTGTGTGACTAAATAAGCGCCAAAGGTTCAGCTTTTTGAGAGGCATAGCCTGGAACTGATCAGGGGATATCAGTTTCCACCCGATTGCAGTTAACTAGTATCAACCGGTTGGGCAAAGTACCCATTAGCGGGAAATTAATAAAAAACGAGAAGGTCTCACAAAAGATGCGCAGTATAGGAAGCTACTGCCATAACAAACCAAAAAAAACCATGTACGCAATGCACACAATTTACCGGAGAACGCTGGGAAGCAAAGATTCACTGGCAGGTTGATGATTAGCAGCCGGCGATACCGGCGTACGTTCAGAGAGATGAGATACGGAATATAACCATGGCCTATTTACTGGATGCCATCGACAAAAAAATTCTGGAAATCCTTCAACAGGATGCCACCATTCCAAATATTGAGCTTGCAGAAAAAGTCTGCCTCTCACCCTCCCCCTGTTCACGGCGGGTTAAAAATCTAAACGAGCAAGGGTTTATAAAACGCGCAGTTACCCTGCTTGAACCGGAAAAGGTTGGGTTGCCGGTAAGTGTATTTATCCAGGTTACTCTTAACCACCAAGTGAAAAAAGAGCTGCAGGACTTCGAATCGGTTATCGGCCAATGGCCGGAAGTGATGGAGTGCTACCTGATGACCGGTGATTTCGACTACCTGCTGCGAGTTGTTGTACCCAATTTGCAGGCTTACCAGGAATTCCTGGATAAAAAACTCACTGAACTCCCAGGCATCGATCATATTAAAAGCAGCTTCTCTTTAAAGCAGGTACGTTACCGCACTGAGTTGCCGCTGGATCAGTTGTTGGAAAACCAAAGCTGAGCCTTTTTTGACGCCTGCATTTTTGCGGGCGTCTATACAGCTTTGAGTTTATTCACTGGAAAGTATTACAAGTCACTCAGCGCTTTTTGGGCTGTCTACTCGCGTGTTAAGTGACGCCCTATCCGCCTGATTTAAAAGACTATACACCAACCACTTTACGAAAAAGCCTGTCAAACTCTGGAAGATCCAATTTTGGCCTTTCCTCTATAGAATTGGCACCAGATCTATCCATATTTTCCTGTATCCAGCCATCCAGTTTGCCATCAACGGCTATCAAATCGCCCTCTTCAAGCTCCTTCTTTTTCAAAATCAAACTGGAAAGAATATCCAGAAGCCACTCACTTCCTGAGGAAGGCAACAACTCGTTATACATATGACTAAAGTCCACAGGAGGAATTTTTGTAAACTCTTTTATATACAGAGCATTAAGCAGTGAACGCAGAACATAAAGTAACTTCTTGACCTTAATCTCTTTAAAGCCTCGATCATCCTCGCGAATAAACCTGGAATAATTATTAAATCCCATGCTGACATAGTGATGAGCTAATGCTCGCGGCTGCCAACATTTTAAAGCCAAATCCTGCAATGACTTCAAAACATCTTCATTTCTAAAATAGACCTTTGGCGAAAATAGCCACTCAATTAAAGTGGGGTTACTTGCCCTCATTAAAGTTAAAGTCTTCTTGATATCCCAGCCGACCAAGTCCAGTTCATCACCAAGTTTTTTATCAAATGGAACCTCAACAACATCTCTGGGAGTACCTACAGTGAGATATTGCTGAATATTACGTTTGTAGATAAACCTTACATCCCAGTCACTATCAGGGGATTCAAATCCCCATGCGCGGCTTCCTGACTCACAGGCATAGATAATTTCAATATCTCGCTCTACTTCCAGTGATTTCAGACGGTCCTTTATCAGCGATTCCATATACATCCACCTGCTACGTCAAAACAAATCAACTATACCCGAAAAGCTCGTTGATTACTCTTAGGAGACCTATCGGTTTACTCTCATGAGAGAGACATTAGGGCAGCTGTCTCTCTCTCCTAACAACTGGACTAGGAAATGTTAAACATAAACCTCTAATAGACTATGATAAGCGCTAAAAAATGGCTCCCAGGAAGCTAGCCCCATGGACGGAAACCCAAAAGACTCTATCACTGTAAACAACCACTCTATCTCTTATTTCCAGAAGGGACAGGGAGAACCCATTGTTCTTGTACATGGCGCACTGGCCGATGCTCGCATGTGGCAAGAACACTGCAAAATTCTATCAAATGAATTTAGAGCGATTTCATTCACCCAAAGGCATTTCGGTAATCCGGGTAATCCTTCGGAAGGCCCCTTTGGAATTGATACCCATGCAGCAGACCTGGTAGGGCTGGTTGAGGCACTAGATATAGGCCCTGCCCACCTAGTAGGATGGTCCTATGGTGCCGATGTAAGCTTAAATGCTGCCATAAAGGCACCTAAATTAATCAAAAGTCTGTACCTTTATGAGCCTGGATATCCGGGATACATTGAAAGCAATAACATGGAAGAGTATCGCCAAGATGCTGAATCTATGTTTGCAGAAATTTTCAAAACAACAGCTGAAGGTGAGCTGGATACTGCCGTTAAGCTACTAATCGACGGCTCTGGGAATCAAGCAGGCTACTTCTCTCAGCAGCCCCTTAAATATCGCGTACAGCAGCTGGATAATGCCTACACCCTACCTCTACAGCTTAATCAAACTGAACAATCCGCACTGAACCCAAGTAGTCTTTCAGGCATATCTATTCCAGTTTCCGTGGCCTATGGCAGTAATACTCGCCAGCTATTTAAAACTGTATCGCTTGTGGCGGGAACATTAATTCCAGACACCCATCCACAAGAGGTAAGCTCAGCAAATCATATGCTACCTCTGGAAGATCCTGCACGCTTTTGCCAACTTGTGAGAGATCGCATTACCAATTGCTGTGACCAGCAACCTGTAACTTAATAATAAAGGGCAGGGAAAGAACACCTATAAGGCATGAATACCGATTTTAGGCTTAGTCTCTCGAGTATTCTTTCCCGCTCAACAGTTAAAAGCCTCTTATTATTACTCATTATCAATTAAATACAGGGGGTGGAATTATCCCCCCCTAAAGTGCTCTAATCAGCTTTACAAATCCTTGCGTCTGAATACCAAACTCCCGCTTGGCAGCTGGAACCCTCTTCACAGTGTTCATCTGTTTGACAATAGCACTGACCATCGGGATTGCAGCCAGGAGTTAAATAGTTTTCCAAAGGATCAGCTCCACTTACCCGATTCCAAAAGGGGTTGGAAAATATATTGTTTGGGTCCAACTCTTCTTTAACATCCATAAACTGGGACCATTTGGGGAATCGCTCAGCCATGTCCTCAAAAATAGCGACTGAATTCTTACCCCAGTGAGGCCTGGCTCCATACTTCCGGAGGGACATTTGCTCAATTTCCAAATTGACAAAGTAGTTCTTTGGCACAGCTTCACCTCGTTGACGAAGGGTATATTCAATCCCTACAAACGCTGTATCGCGGCCTGCTGTCATCCCTAAATAGCTGTCGGAAGACTTGCCAAAACGGAAATAAATACCATTCAGCGGAAAACAGGTTTTTTCACTATTTGCAATAATCTGGCGGACATCCGCAATCCAGTTGGGCAATTCTTCAAATGGAATCGCGACTTCCTGAAGTGCAATTGGAAGGTTGTCCCAGACACATTTATCTGGCTCTTTACATACGAAATGTTGCATCAGGTCCGCATGTCCAGTGGGCTTAATAAACTTTTTCAAGCCTGAGTCAACATCCCTGAAATAGGAACTGGAGCGAGCAGTATGGCGAAGAGAAGCTGCAAAACACTGCAATGCGGCACTATCGGCTTCATGAAGGCTATCAAATATCAGCCCAAATAAATATTCGGAGAAGTCTGATACATCTGCCTGGGCATTGTAGGCATTACCCTTAGTCGACAAAGGTACCTTGTTGTAAGTTGTTACGGTATAGCGCCCTAATCCCGGGAACCAGGCAACATTAGCTGAATGATTATCTCGAGCCAAATCAAGAACAACATCCTCCAGCTCATCATCGCTGTGATACCCCTTTACTTTTGCTTGTACTTTATAGCCAGGTTCAACCTCTATGGTCACTTCAACAACTACGCCTAAAACACCTAGGTTTACCCTAGCGGCATTGAGCATCTCACCATTGATTACTCGTAAGTCCCCATTGCCATCAACCAACTTCAATTCGGTGACATAATCAGAGATCATGCTGCTTTTTTGTGTAAAAGTTGAACCGTGGGTACCGCTTCCCAGCATACCGCCTATCGTGAATATGGCCAGCTCTGTCACCATCGGCACACTTAGTTCATGCTCTCGAAGATAGGCGGTCAAATCCCGGAATCTCATACCGGCCTGGACAGTAACCAACAGGTTATCTTTGTCTAGGCTAACGACCTGATCCATATTTTCCAGAGTGATTTGCACCTCTCCATTACCTGCACAGGCCGCATCAATCTGACTATTGAATCGGCGACTCCCTGTCATCACTTTACGGCCTTGATCCGCTGCATCACGTACTATCTGCTGAACTTCATCAATACTGGTCGGATCATGGATAACACCAGGGAAACAATCCTGAGTATCCTGGTAGTTTTTTAATACCTCAGGCACTTCAATTGGTGGCGGTAGCTGCTCTGCAACACTTGTAGCAGCCATGAAAACGCCCGCTATACAAAGAGCTTTTTTACACCACCTCAATAAATATTTGGATTTGGTTATTATTTCTGCACACATACCTAAACTCCCTTTATTGCATTAACTTAGACTGGATAAATCAACCAAAACGGGGAAGCAGCTCCCCATCGATAATGTCCCGAACATTACTGCTGTGATCAGGCGCTTTACTGCGAAGAAAATCAGCATAATTTGACCGGTAGGCTGATAAAGGGCGACGACCAATGGATGGCACCCACAGTGCATGATTCGTGGTTGCAAATTCCAGTGATCGGTTAGCTAGGATACAAATTGGCCCACCGCTGAGACGTGCCGCATCAAAAATCCAAAACTCTTTACCATTGGAATCGGATGTCGTTGGATATTTGCGTACAACTGCTGCAATCACATAACCGTCGTTCTGGGCCGTGGAGCCCGGGCGGGCCATAAATTGCGGTGTACGCATTACGCAATCTTCTGGGAACTGAAAGGCATCCGCAATTTTCATATTGACGCAGTCCATATGAATCAAGGCAGAGGGACGACTTTCTTCAGGCATATTCCAATAGCCGTAGTGGCGCTCAGGATAATCGCGATATGCCCAGGAAACCCGCATAGATATATGGTCAGGCCTGTAACCCACAGCAGCCCAATAAAGGTGCTCAAAGGTTTCAGGGAACTGGAAGTGCCCACGGTAAGCAGGATCATTCATATCCCAGGAAAGCGCATCATCCCGAATAACCCGGTAGTCTTCTTTTATCTCAAAAGCTGAATTTGAGTTAACTCGAATCCGGGCACGTACCAAACCTCCAACATCCAGCGGTGCCGCAGGGTATCCGGACAACCACTTGGGTACCAAACCTCCCTTCTGCAGGATTTCAAAGCGGAATAACTGTTCAGATTTATCCATTGCCCCCATATATTGGCCATACAGGGTAATCTCATCCGCATTGTCATCGTAGTTGCAGACAATGTCCGACGTATCAAAGCCAAGCTCCAGGTAATCTGCGATAATAGTTTCAGTACCCGGCACCATGTCGGCCTTCCGAATAACCCAACACCGGGTCCTGTGTTCTTGAGGCAGAACAATTCGTGTTCCAATAATTCGGGTAGACTCAACCCTCGCTGCAGTTTCAAAGACAATGATATGGTTTCGCGTTACCCCAAGGGAGTGTGAGCTTGCAGCAATATAGGCGTTGTTACCCTGACGATCCCGAATATTCCAGCTTTCAAATGCACCCTCTCGATCCCAACGGATTAAGCGAATAAATCCTGAGCTACCAGAATCACCGATATTTCCTCCATAGTTGATGGTGATACAGTTACCTGTTTCCAGATCAAAGAAAGGGTGACCGGTAGTCCGGACCTGTGGAAATAGCCACTTTTCCGGGGTTAGATTTTCAAGTAGCGGGGGTAAGCTCGATTTCCATTCATCCATTTCTCCAATAGGGGTTACCATCTCCAGAGTTGTAGCATCAAACTCATAGGGCATACCCCCTTCATAACTCATTGCAAAACGGTTATCTCCCATGTAGTTGGGGGCTGTATTGCAGTAATTCATGAATCCCAGATTCGGGCTTGAGTATATTGTTCCACCCAACAAATTAAATTTATCGAAACCTGCTAAATCCTGCTCCTGCATTATCGCAGACGCGGTGCGTATCATTTTTCGGGTATAGGGAACTTCACTTTTATTGCTCCGCCCAGTAAAGTCGAGCCGGGTCAAAGCCCCCTTTCCATTAGGTGTAAGATGGTTGGACGCCAGTGGAATACCCTCAGCCATAAGAAGATGGCCGATAACATCATCAGGTAAGATTCCCTGTATTACACTGAGTACTCCGGAGGAATCTGATAGATTACCAACCATTATTGACTCTGGGAAACTAGAGTCATCCAAAGCATTACTTGTTCCAGCCTTAGCTGATGCCACTCCCATAAGCGGTGATGCAGACATTACACCTGCAGCCTTCAATAGATCTCGACGCTTCATTTTTTATCCCTAAAAAATACGGCCGACAGCTTAACCTGACCATAAAATTAAATTTTTCAATGAAATAATTGGCGCAATTTACACCCAAAGTAAACCTTTAAGCGAAAACCATTTATTATTTTTTATCAAATCAAACCTCCAGAATTTTACCCCCTTAAAATTCACACTATCAACCTATATACCACAATAAAAATAAACCAAACCAGGAAATAAAACCTATCAAACAGAACAAAAAACAAACACCAGTCAGTCAAGCAAAAAAATATCGATAAGAAATCCGATATCACCCGAATTAGTCACCACATTATTATCAACAATAGAATTTAAAATAAGCATTAATGATCATTGAATCGCACAATATTTAATATATCTGTGAGGCATCTCATATATAAACCCCAACAGATAGAAAGCTGCACCAGTCCACACACCCTGAGAGGTACAGCCTGGAAGTAACGGATATACGAACAATTCTATTAGGCATTGAGTGAATGATTATTCATTGATGTTTAATAGTATTGGTATACAATCTTTCACGCACAACTACCCTAAAATTAATTTAAGGTGACATCAATGTTTAGTCATATTATGGTCGGGGCCAATGATATCGAGGAATCAAAGGTATTTTACGATTCCACTTTTGGAATATTGGGTTACAAACCCGGCACTATTGATGATCGTGGCCGCTGCTTCTATTTTAATGACAACGGTATTTTTGCCATCACCAAACCCATCAATGGGGAGCCCGCAAGCCATGGCAACGGCAGCACTATTGGCTTTACAGTAAACAGTTCTGAAGAGGTTGATGCCTGGCATGCTGCAGGTATTGCCAACGGTGGTACCAGCTGCGAAGAACCCCCAGGCGTACGGGATAGCGCCGTAGGCCCAATCTACCTCGCCTACTTACGAGACCCTGCTGGCAATAAGCTTTGCGCACTGTATAGAGCAAGCTAATTAGGGTTCGCTATCAGGTGCCTCCCTTTACAGGGAGGCGCTTTAGAAGTGGACTAATAGTGTAATCAGTCCCAGCGGTTGAAAATAACGTGCATACCGTGATGATCGTCACTCACGAATACGAAATAGCCGGCTCCAGTATGTGCAGTTGCGCACACCTTCGTCCCCTGGGAAGTCTCAGAACACTGCATTTTGTAGGCTTCAATTCCCGAAGTATCGTATTCACACTGACTGTATTGTCTGTCAAGAGTTTGCACTAAATCGCGGCTGCTCCTTGCCAATACATAGCGGTAATCACCAAAGTAGCGATAGTTATAGGCATCCAGGTAATATGCTTGGGAATCAATACCCCCTTCCAGAAGCTCGCTATAGCAGAGTTCAGGCCTGGCCATCCACAGCGTTTCCTGATCATTCGAGGAGTGTATTCCTGGCCAATTCTGTTGATCATGTTGAGAGAGTACTACGTTGGTTGAATCAACATAGTCTTTCACAATGACGTAATCACCTTCATCACTTTCTATTCTGCAAACTGGTGCACCGCCAATAAAATTATCACACTGAACCATATCCAGGCTGACTTGACTTGTCTCCCCAGCACAGCCTTCTGCAAAGCTTTCAGCCCAGTTTTGTACAGCCTTAACTGCATACTCTCGAGAGTCTTCTATTTCATAATAGAAGTCTGAAAAGATGCGATAAACCTCGCGATCATTAGTATTACTTGCAGAAGCCGCTACAGAACACTGACTGAACTTAGGCAGTTCAAAAGTCTGTTCTGCTTGAGCGGGAACCGCACCCGCAATAGCAATCGCAATCGCTGCTGTAAAAGTGGCAAGAGTTTTCATTAGATGTCCTCCGTGAACAATCATCCTAAAAGGGACGCGGATTCTAGCAGAGGAAAAAAACTATCAAAAGCGATGTAACGATATGAAAGTTCAGGTACTTTCTTCCAAGGTTGCAAATATCTGAATAATATTAATTATCTGCATGAGTGAGTTAACTCGATAAAACGCTCCAACTGAAATCCAGCCTCAGTCTTCCCTCCATCTTTACCTTCAAGCGGCCAACCACAATTCACCCGCACACAATCACCGTAAAGATCAAGCGTGCTGAAATCTGCACCGCCCAACAAGGCTATATTTTCTTCGGAAGCCATACGGCAAAGACTCCGGCTATCCAACCCTGGGATCTGCAACCAAATCACCATTCCTCCATGGGGATCACTGATGCGCGATTCATCGGGCAAGTTTGAACTTAAGTAGTTGCGATAGGATGCGACCTGGAAGGCAAGCTTTTGCTTGAGCCCCTGCACATGACGGGAGTATTGAGTAGTACCGATGAAATCGGCTACCGCTAATTGGACGGGCAAGTTCACACCGAAACTTTCGGTAAATCGATAGCGTTCATATTGTTTTCGATACCTTCCTGGTAAACACCACCCCAGGCGATAGCCTGCGCTCAATGTCTTGGAGATAGAGCCACACCAAAGCACATACCCGCTCCGGTCCCAGTAGCGCACGGGCATGGGCAGACTTCTTTGAAATCCGAGCTCCAAATACACATCATCCTCGACTATTGGAACCCGATATTTACCAGCCAGTACGGCCAGGTTCTCTTTCTGCTCCGAGCTCAGGGACACGCCCGTAGGATTCATATGACTGCTGCTAAAAAGACCCGCTTGGACCAATCCCTGTTGCATATAGCGCTCTAGCTGTGCGAGGTCTAAGCCGTTTTCAACAGTCGGTATCTCAACAACTTTTCGCCCCATCAAAGCCAACAGATTAAGAAGACCGTTGTAACAAGGAGAACTGATCGCAACCGCATCACCGGGCTTAGTCGTAATGGCAATCGCCGTGCGGACGGCATCCATACAACCATTCGTCACTACTAATTCATTGGCAGAGAAATGCAAATCATAGCTGGCAAAGTGTGCACTAAGCGCACTGCGCAAAAGCGGCTCCCCAGAGGAAACCGGATAGCCATGCATCCTGGCGCCAGCCTCTCGGGTTGCCCGCCGCATACTGCGCTCCAGGGAATCTAACGGCAATAGCTCTGGAGATAAAGACGCAACACCCAATGGCCCTGTTCCCAACCCACGGAAATAGCAATCGTGATTTACTGGATCTGTTGTCCGGCAGGTGAATGCGGGCATTATGGGAGGCGGGTTACTGCTGGGAGGAACTGAGGCAAAGAATCCAGATTGCGGTCGAACCTTCGCCCAGCCGAGTTCCTCCAGCAAGTAGTAGGTGCTTTGGGCTGTTGTCAGGCTCACTTCGTTTTGTGCAGCGAACCGCCTGAGGGACGGCAGTTTATGACCGCTTGGTATTCTCCCTGACTGAATATCCTCAATACAGCGTTCGGCAAGCTCTTTATACCGCACCTATCCCCTCTCCGATTCCGTCTCCGCCCAAACTGTATACCTATTTTATACAAAAATTGCATCTGTATACCTTTTTTCATTTCTTGGATAGTTAGCCCCGAGACAAATTGGAGGGGCTGATGCGGTACTCGGATTTATTACTTGGTGTGCTACTAATGGCAATGTGGGGATTCAACTTCATTGTTATTCAGATGGGAACGGAAGATCTGGACCCACTCCTTCTGGTGGCTTTACGCTTTTCTTTGGCAGCCTTTCCGGCAGTGCTTTTCGTTTCCAGGCCGACAGTCAGCTGGAAGTACGTTCTGGCCTACAGCCTGACTTTTGGCTGTGGGGTTTGGGGGATGGCCACCTGGGCAATCTCTAGCGGACTCTCTGCGGGAATGGCCTCACTTCTTTTGCAAGTAAATGTTGCGATTAGCTTACTATTCGGCTGGGTATTCCTGAAAGAAAAGATTATCCCGCAGAAAGCTCTTGGGGCTCTACTTGCCTTGGGAGGGCTGCTGCTAAGTTTGATGGTTGAAGATGGCACTGTGCCCCTGATCAGTATTGCACTTATCTTAATAGCGGCTAGCAGCTGGAGCATCAGTGGGCTCATTGTAAAGGCCAGTGGCACACAGCAAGTATTTAGCTTTATTGTCTGGGGGCTATTATTTGCACCGTTACCACTGTTCGCTGCTACCTATATTCAAGATGGTGCGGATGTATTTTATGAAATTCAAAACAACCTTAGTGGAAAGTTGATTTTCTCCATATTATTTCAGGCCTACCCAACCACTCTGCTGGGATACTGGTTCTGGAACCGGTTAATCGTTAAGTACCCGCTGTCTACTGTTGCACCTTTAGGTTTACTCTGTCCCGTTTTTGGACTCTTTTTTAGTTGGTTGTTAACTGGCGAGTCGATTGGTCCCGAAAAGTTAATGGCCGCTGTTATGATTTCCTCTGGTCTGGCACTTGGTATTGTTCATTTTTGCCAGAGCTTTAAGATGCTAAGAAACTCACGGATTTTTGGCATATTAAACATATCGCGATGAACAAGTATCCAGGTTGAGATTTGCTAATTTCCAGACAATGTACTAATGGCGCTAGTCCCCATTGGCCAGAAGCAAGGATTAGTGCAGTTACCTTTCGCAGTAACAACCTGCAACCACCTCGTTCGGTTGAAGCAGAAAATTCTATTCATTAATAAGATTTATCGTGGATTTGGCACTCAACCAAATGCCCGACTCTCCTAGTTTGGGCTAATTCTATAAGTAGCTATTTATACAGGTATCGATATCATTCTATTTTAGCCAGCCGTATAAATAATAAAATAAAGTCTTAAGCTGAATGTTATCAAGGGCAAAGGTCAAAAATACTAACCAGGTTTATTACTTTTTTCCCTCACCAGCCAGTAGGAAACTCCCAGGGCGATAGTCACCAGAGCAATACCGACTATTTGCTCTGCATTAACAAATTTCAAGTCGAGCACAATAACCTTCCGAGCTACAGCCATTAAGGCTGTAGCTAATACCAATTGCACCGGTATCACATTTGTACCCAGGTAGAGTCGGATATTGGTGAAAATTTCAATGGCAATAAGAACGGCGAGAAAGGCCCCAAAAGTCTCGAGGATATCTTCCATATCCAGCAATAGGAATGGCGTCTCCATAAGCCTTTCATAAAGCACATAGACGACATCTGCAATGGTCCAGAATATGACCAACACCATAAGAATGGCGAGAAATTTAACGGCATATTTTATTGCTCGATGTAATTGGTTGATCAGGGGATCAGCATGATCCTCATGTATCTCGTCATATTTCATGGGCTTCGCTCTGCCGATTGATACCGCACATTGCTTGAGTTCGACTATAGGCGAAATCCCCGTATTCAGCCGAGAGAGCTTCCTTTAGTGAGCGAGTAGTAAGAGGAATCCCGGCAGCATATTCACCGCCGGGATATTGTGAGTCGTTAAGGTAGGCAGGCTGCGTTAGAGAAGAAATACTTTACTTCGTAGTCACTACAATCCTCTGTTGCACAAAAGAAGCGGTAATTAGTGCCGATATCGCCTATATGCATGCTTTCGCCGGTTAAGGAATAATCCAACTTCGTATCAACAACCCTTGCCTCAATACCAGCAACATCACTGACAGCACAGCTATTGCTGATGTTTCCCGCTGACTTGTGTTCGTTAAAGCTCTCATAATCAATGCCACCTGAGGAGGGATCATCCAGGTCCAGCCACTCGGTTGCGTAGTACCCTGGATTTACCAAGCTGTTGGACAACTTGTGCACGCCCAAAGCATCGATTTCATCACCGTGGCGCCCGTGGAAAGCAAAAATTTGCTGGGATGAAGTGGAAGAATAAGTTGTACAAGTCCCCTGCTGAGTCCCCCCGGAAATAGATGAGCCATTGCTCGACGTCAATTTAAGGTAGTAAACACTACCCGTATCATGCTTTTCATCGTCGACACAAATTTTAACGTCATCCAAATACTCGCTGCTGGCGGAGTTGAAACTCAGTACACTCCCCATCGAGCCCCCATCTCCATCACCATATTCAATACAGTATTCATGATCACTGGCTGCGGCATGGCTTAGGGACTGCTTAAATTCATAGCAAGCTTTCAAACCATCAACTCGTCCACCAGAACGAATCTGGACAGATTTCAGATTCATAGTACCGCTGCCGAGCAGTTTACGTTTTACCAGGTCGATTGAATCAAACGCATCGCCTCCGGTACCACCGACGGCATCTTTTTTGATGTAGCCAAAATCCGAGTAACTATCTTGGTTGGCGATCCAGAACCCACCAAATGGTTCGTAGTAATTCACCCAAACCGAGGTAGTTACACCTTCTGAATTCCTCTTGGCATAGAGCGCGGCATTTTCCAAAGCGTTATAAGGCATTCCATAGCGGTAGCCATCAGCTTCACAGGCGGAGTAACCTTCACTCCAGGTTCCCAATGCACTGCTGATGTGCCAGTTTCGCTCATCGTCCACACAGGCAAACACTCGCTCCGTGCTACAGCTATAGTCACGAATTTCACCGTCATTACTTAACCAGGCGCAACTATTGTTACCACTGGGAGAGTCATTCCGCCAAGACCACGTAAAATCTTCAATCTGGGGTGCTTTAGAGGCACCTATAGTGGTCGCATTGGCCTCCACCAGCGCCAACTCAAGCATGTTATACCCAGATACTGCTTTCTCCAGGATCTCACTGCCGGAATACTTGATGTCATCCTTGCTATATTCCGTTGTTGCATCCAGGGCGACACTTAAATTCCCATTGTTGTAGTGGCTGGTTGCGCTGGCATTACCATCGATATCTGCTGTTAGCTGGCTGGAATTTTGTGCAAGTGGCTCATTAGAAGTGAGGTTTCCAGATGCATCCATTTCATCCACACCGATCCAGACATTGCGCCTGAATTTCGATGTGTTTGACTCGTCATGGTAATCACACAGATTGTTATCACCAGTGTGCGGATACTCTCTGGGCACCTGAATAAATAGGATAACGTTGCGTCCCGCATCCAACACATCCTGTTTAGTCAGTGTTTGCGCCGGCAGGGAGGCGCAATCATCTTCTGTATAGCCCCAGTCGGTAGGCTTAAATACCAGATCCCCCAACCTGCTTTCAATTTTCTCACCAATCTTATTGCGGAAGTTCTGGTGGTAATCAGAATCGTAAGCCTCAAACTTTAGGAATATGACTTCATCGTTATTATCGTCAAGAAAATCCTTAATCTCATCCAGCCCATCCCCCAGCGTTGCAGCTGTACCAAACATATAAATACACATAGTGGCCTCTTCCAGGCCCATATGACACAGGTGCGGTGTTGAGCTGAAATTGGAAGCGGGGTAAGTATCATATTCTACCAGACGTATTCCCCGACTGAATAATTTCTCCGGCGCGTACCACTGGTTTACATCGGTATATACACCCTGATCCCACTGATAGGATGCATAGGCATTATGCGCTCCCGCCCACAAGGTCTTTGACAAGGGAGCCTTTGTATCAATCTGCCCCTGTAAATCCAGGCGCCTCACTTTATCATCGCTAGCATCAATTTCGCCGACAACAGACATCGAAAAACTCAAAAGCAAACTTGATACCAAACCAATTGTTTTATGCATTATTCTTTTCCTGATAAGTATCTTGATAGTTACCGCTAAAATAAAAATCCCAGTAAGTATTTCCCCTCAGTTGAATTGACCAATTGGAACAAGCGTACACGCCTGTCGTGAACCGCTAAATTACAACAGTACTGACTGGTCAATTTTAGTCATTTACCCTACTTTACATTTTCATAATTTGCGCACTTTTCAGTACTGACAAACATCCATCTCCGAATTAAACATTCATAAAACTACCCGCTAGCGGGGGGCGCAAATAGTAGCTACAGAGCATGACCAATCAGTTACGAGCTTAAGGCAGTTATGTAAATATCTGCCCATTTGTAACAGGGCCAACATAAATGACAGACCAAATGTCCCTCCAGTATTTAGGGTTCAATCACAACCTTGGAAGTAATATCACGCACGTTAAATCTTCTGGTTTAGGAGCAGAGTTTGGGCATCTAATTCATCTTTTCAGATTATTGATAGTTTCAAAATATAATTGGGACAAACCTTAAAAGAGTCAGCATCACACTCATCAGCTAACATCGATAAAAAAATAGACGACAAGAAATCTTCTCCTTAAAGCGTAGAGTTGATTTAAAGCTAAGCCGGATTCAGATATAAGAAGAATACAACTTAGATATTTATACTTACCAAACAATGAATTGAGCACCCAAGGAGTGGTAGGCTTATTGAAATATTACATTCATAGAACAAATAGAAACTTATAATTTCCGCCCCAGGAAAGCAGCCTTATCAAGGAGAGAGAATGAAAAGCAAGGCACTTATCATACTGAGTAGTATTCTTATCGCCTCATGTGGATCTATGCGACCGCAAAATGCAAGCAATTATCAGCAAGACCTGATCACCCCAGAAGAAACAGATAACTTTGTACTCACCGAAAGCAGCACCTTCGATGAACCCATGCTGGGAATTGCCCTAAAGTACGATAATAAGCAGTATCCTACCGATATTATCAATGTCTATGTATACCCTATCGATAGCATCACATGGGAAAATACAGATGAAATCATCTCCATTGAAATGGGCGATATTATAGATGAAGTTGACTTTGCTATAGAGCAAGGGCATTACAAGTCAAGATCACCAGAGACTATTGAAAACTTCAGTTTTAAAATCGGTGAAAAGCTATATTCTGGAAAAAAGTCATCTTTCACACTTACCAACAGAAACGATGCTGAATACTTCTCAAATAGCTATGTATTTGTCGATAAGGATAAATATATAAAGTTCAGAACCAGCTTCGACAGCAGAGCGACCGTAGAATGGAATGGCGACTCAGCAGTGAAAGAAATACTGCCTGAAATAGTTGTTCCCGACGAGTCTGCGTACATGAAGAACCTGAGAGCTGAACACCAAAAAGAAATCACCAAGAATCTGATAAAATCACTATTCCAAGCTTCTCAAGAATCACAACCCAACACAGAATAATTTCTCAACTAACTTAATAGCAATTGCGACAAATCCAACTCTGTCAGAGCTGATGGCTACTAGGTGCCGCTTAGCACCAGAGAATTACGAGCGGCACGCTTTAACTGAAGCCTCCTGTACTTCAATGGCATGAAAGCACACTCCTTTCCCCATTGGCAGGAGTTTAGCCCTAGGCATCTCCAATTCAGAATTTAAGCAAATCCCACTAAAATCTACACAAACTGGCAAATGAATTTCTCAGGTGCTTGAGATAATACTGGTACTTCGGCGTCTATGATTAAGGAGGCACTTAGGAAAGGAAATTCGAATCATGAGCAAAATCCTGCCTCCAACTCTTGTTCTTCTGCTCGCCGCATTTGTTTTAGGCGCGCAAGCCAACAACTATGTCAGTAAGGATAGTCAAGCCACTTCGCCTCTCGGATGTATCAGTGCCACATCAGTACTATCTACCCATACACCGACAGATATTACTGCTGCCGCCAAAACATGTACCGAACAATCCAAATTTGATGAGGCAGCTGAGCTGTTAATGGTTGCCAGTGCCTTTGCTTATTTCGACACACAGAGGGTTAGCGATAAAACCGGGCACAATGTATTAAGAGTGATTTTCAATAAAAAATTTAATTCGATGCCAGAGGGAGATCGAAAAAAACTATTCGCCAGCATTAACTCTCTTGATCAGGGCGGCGCAAGGAAGCTGGAAGTTTGTAACTATTTGACAGCCGCAAAGCCGCCATCCTATATACCAAGCTATATGATTTCTCATGGGTTAAGAAAATTTACAGGCGTTACTGAAGCCCCCCTGATAAAAGATTTTGATGCCGATCAAAGTTGGTTAAACTCAATGGTGTTTGTCAAATGCCGCAGTTAATCGGTATCTTGTTGCATAGAGACGAAATACCTATATCAGGCTCACCTTTGGGCTGAATATAAGTATCTAAGGCAGTAAAGATTCCCACGCCTTAAATACTAGCCATCTAGATGCCCTCAAGCATATTCGGCCACCGCAATTCTGGTATTTCCCTGATGCTTAGCTAAATCGCCACTTCATGAGTTCCCTTTGCCACTATTTACCAAGCGTAAAGTTTCAGGCATGATTTTCCCATAGTCGAAATTTTCTCTAATCGGATTAACGGGAAGAACTGTGAAAGAAAACGGAATGCTCTTTTTATTTTGTGGAAAGATGGGCGCAGGAAAAAGTACAAAAGCTGCGGAGATAGCACAAACTACAGGAGCTATTCTTATTTCCGAAGATGAGTGGCTGTCTAACTTATATCCCCATGAGATCACCTCACTCTCCACTTACATAGAGTATTCTGCAAGATTAAAACCAATGATCAAGTCACATACTCAGGATATCTTAAGGAGTGGCATCTCGGTAGTACTGGATTTTCCCGGCAATACAAGAAAACAAAGATCTTGGTTCAAAGAGATATTTCTGGATAACCTCTTTCCCCATCAATTAATCTATCTTAAAGCCGATGATAAATTATGTTTACAACAAATTGCCCAAAGGCAAAAATCACATCCGGAACGAGCCGCCTTTGATACCCCTGAGACCTTCAAACAAGTTAATAAGTACTTTGAAGAACCTTGCCAATCAGAGGGATTCAATATTGAAGTAGTCCATCTGGGAGGCATTTAAACGTACCCACTCCCTCTAATAATTGGGAGTAACCTCTACTGGACTCTCTTTCCGTTTGCCCTATCTCCTCCAGTGTTGGAGAAACTAAAGGAAGCCTAAGTCTCGATGCTGGCTCAGTATTTTGACTCCCTGTGAACCCGTTATTCGACTAGCCGGTTCCAAGCAGATTCAGAAAGGCCCGACTGAGACTGATGCACCTTTGCTTTGCCTCATATTTCGATTATTATGGAAATATAGAAATTTGGAGGTAACTCATGATGCTACCAAACCACACCCCCATCAATATTCTTAATCGCCTGGTGGACTCCCCTCCCAATGGCGACCCTACCAGGATTCTGGTGTTGTACGGATCCCTGAGACCCAACTCCTTTTCGCGTCTATTGGCCAACCAGGTTGTTGAAATATTGCAGCATTTTGGTGCCGAGGTTCGCTTGTTTGACCCTGTCGACCTCCCTCTTTACGACGGCACCAGCCAGGATCACCCCAAGGTGCAGCAATTGCGCGAGTGGTCTGCCTGGAGCCAGGGTCAAGTGTGGATTAGCCCGGAAATACATGGAAATGTCTCGGCCGTTTTCAAGAATCAGATCGACTGGCTACCACTGGACCAATCTGCAAGCCGGGCAACCCAGGGAAAAACCCTAGCGGTCATGCAGATTTCCGGTGGCTCGCAGTCATTCAATACTGTCAACAATTTGAGGGTTCTCGGCCGCTGGATGCGCATGTTTACGATTCCCAACCAATCCTCTATTGCCAAGGCCTGGCAGGAATTCGATGAACAAGGGCACCTCAAGGATTCCCCATTCCGGGACCGGGTGATTGACGTTCTGGAAGAGCTGGTAAAAACCACCATTTTGTTGCGTGGCCAGGGTAACTATCTGACCGAGCGGTACAGCGAGAACAAATCAGAGGTGCAGTCAGCTTCGACAACATCTATTCAGACCTTGGTGGCTGAAAGCGGTGTCGCAGAACCCAGCTAAAAGTACTGGCATTTCGCTGCCGAAGGTCCACATTTAGCAAAGGTCCATATCTAGCTATGGACCACTAGCTGATAGGAACTCCGATAAGGATCTCGTCAATGAGCTTTTCCCTGGACCCGGAATTTTCACGTGCCCTTGGCAAGTTTGGCGACTTGCTGGATACCTTGGCAGAAGCGCCTATTGGGGATGTGGATACTCGCCGTAAGAATGGAGCCGTGGTCACTCAAGCACTATTTCAGGGTCGCAGTTTTCCATCAGATGTTTCTTTTCGGGACTTTACCCTAAAGAGTTCAGACCAAGAGGAGATCCAGTTACGCTGGTACCAAAAGGAGAAGAGCAAGCCAGGCTCCGCCATACTCTACATTCATGGCGGTGGGCTCATCTGCCACGATATCTCACGGTACGACTTGGTCATCGCCAAATACGTAGCTGCCAGCGGCGTGCCCTTTTTATCAGTAAATTACCGAAAGGCTCCGGAGTTCCCCTACCCTATACCGATTGATGATTGCTATCGGGCATTCATTTGGCTGGTGCAGCACTCACAGGAACTCTCCATTGACCCCTCGCGAATTGGCATCATGGGAGATAGTGCCGGAGGGGGTCTGGCTGCAGCCCTGACAATTGTCGCCCGTGACAAAAAAGGCCCGTCCCTGGCACGGCAGATTTTGTTATACCCAATGCTGGACGACAGAACGGTTACTCCCGATCCCGAGTTATTGCCATTTATTATCTGGACCTATGAAGACAATCTCACCGGCTGGACTGCTTACCTGGGTAATCAGGTGGGCAGCCCTACGGTCAGTCCTCATGCTGCCCCTGCCCGCCTGCAAGATGCCAAGGGTCTACCGCCAGCATTTATCGATGTTGGCGAACTAGATATTTTTCGCGATGAGGATATGCAATACGCCCAATTACTCACCGATGCCGGTGTTAGCACGGAGCTCCACGTTCGACCTGGCGTGATTCACTCTTGGGAGCTATTCGCCCCGGACATTCCCGTCTCACAGCGCGCTCTTGCAGATCGAGTGAGAGTCATCCAGGAAATCTAAGCGAGCACGGTGCACCCGACTATGGAACAGCAAAAACAGAGACTATTTGATAGTCACTTCCACATCATAAATCCCAAGTTCCCCCTATTCCCAAATCACGGCTACTTGCCGCCAACATTTACCGTGGATGACTATCAACTCAAGTTACAAGACTACCAGTTAGTGGGGGGCGCTGTAGTTTCCGGCTCATTCCAAAAACAGGATCAAACCTACCTTATTGATGCCCTGGAAAAGCTGGGCAAAAACTATGTTGGGGTCACACAGCTATCCGCCGACACTCCCGACAACACCATTTTGTCACTCCACAAACATGGAGTCAGAGCCCTACGATTTAATTTGGTACGGGGTGGCTCGGAACAGATCGGTTTTATCGATACCCTTGCCCGGCGAGTTTTTGACTTGGCAGGCTGGCATGTCGAACTATACCTTGAAGCCTCTGCATTGACCCCTCTCTATAATAAATTGATCGCGTTACCAGCCGCCTCTATTGATCACATGGGAATCACCAAGCAAGGTTTTCCTATCTTACTCAAACTGGCAGAAAAAGGGATAAAGGTAAAAGCGAGCGGCTTTGGCCGCCTGGATTTCGATCCCGCAGCGGCAATTGTCGACCTCTACCAGGCCAACCCACATTGCCTGATGTTTGGCTCCGATCTTCCCTCTACCAGGGCACCGCGCCCCTTCAAACCTGAAGATATTTTGTTAATTCGCGACACCCTGAATGAAGCACAAGCAGAAAATGTTCTGGTAAAAAATGCCTATCAATTTTATTTAAAAAAATAATGGAATGAGGGGGCAGTATCAGGAACTGAGTTCTTCTTCTGCTGTCATTCACTACGCTGTATTTTCTAAAAGCGCACGATATGCCTAAATTCGTGCACTTCTCTATACCCACTCAATTCATGCTACAGCAGTGTAATCTCGGGTCATCGATCATCTTTATAAATCACTGGCAATTAAAACATGCGAATTGTAGGATGCGCCGAATATTTCAGGCCACAGGGAACCTGGAAGATACAGTGCAGGAGGTTGTAGTGAAAGGACTGGTAACGGTTATTTTTTCCCTATTTGTGCTATCCGGATGTACCGGCATTGGCACAAAACCCCTGGGAGAAAAAGAGGTAGCGCTAGGCGTAGATACTGAGCAATCCATTAAAGAGAAGCTCGGTAAGCCTTATGAAAAAGGCGTGTTTGTAAAAAACAACCAACAAATTTTAACACTCGCTTATGCTTACCCCACTACTGGCAAAAAGGCGGTTAGCGAAAATATTAGCGGTACCCGTAACCAGGGTTTCTACTTTTATAACGATAAATTGGTTGGGCAGGATTTTGTCAGCTCTCTCGCTGAAGATTCCACCGATTTTGATGAGTCAAAAGTACCACTTATCAGCGAAGGCCAAACCAGTATTCTCGAAGCTCTGGATTTATTGGGCAAACCCTCCGGCGAATATCAGTACCCACTGATCAGCAATAAATCCGAGAAAGCCAAAGTGTATATGTATAGCCAAACCAATAAGGCTATTTTCCAACCGGCCTCTTATCAAAAAGTATTGATTCTCAGTTACAATACTGATGGCATCATCACGAACGTGAATTTTGCAGAATTAGGCAATAGAAATTTAAGCGAGCAATAAATCATTTCTCAGACAGGGGAGCCTTATCCGCTGGCTTCCCCGAAACAAATAAAAGGCACACCACCAGTCCCACCATCGCCAGATAGGCATTAACCGTGAAAGCGCGATCGATCCCTGTAGAAATATCGGGAGCCATTGCCACAATTGTGGTATTCATACCCAAGCCTATTGCTCCCCCACCAATCTGGAACATATAGAGAATTGCTCCCGCCAAGCTCGCTCGCTCCGGCGCTACAACCGTAATTGCGGCAGTAGTAATAGCAGAATAAAACAGGCCAATACCCGCCCCGAGAACCACCAGTCCCGGTACCATTTGCAAAAAAGTTGTTTCCTTATGTAAATGAGAAAGCATAAACATACCGATACACATGGCAATGGTGCCCGCTGAGACAATCGTTTTTGCACCGAGCGTTTCGTAGAGCCCACCGGCAATAAAAGACACCAAACCAAATGAGACCATCATAGGAAGTAGCCCCATTCCCGAGTACATCGCCGAGTGATTATGGACTTTACTCAAGTATTGGGGAACGTATACAAGGGCTGCAAAGAACACCACAGACAGCAACAAGGTAGCTATACCTGCGGCAAAGAAACCGTGATTCGTTGCTACATCTACGGGAATTAACGCATCTCTGCCCACATGGCGCTCAACCAGTATAAACGCCCCCATAAACAGCAAGGTGGCTAGTGCCAAGACAATAATCACCGGGCTCTTAAAGCCGATATCCACGACTAAATCCAGCGCCAGCAGAAGGCAAAACAGCGATGTGGTCAGGGTGATTACACCACCGTAATCAATGCGCTCGGTGACATTTTCCGGTGTGTCATCCGGGATAACCTTCCAGCAGACCCAAAATGCCAATGCAGCCACCGGCAAGTTGATAAAGAAAATCCAGCGCCAGCTCAATAAGTCTGTAAGAATGCCCCCCAATACCGGACCAATTGCATTCGCAGCGGCACACATGCCCATCACCAAGCCCCCGGCAAAGCCCGAGCGGTCCTCCGGTAACATCCCGTAGATCAGCCCCAGGATTGCCGGCCACATAAGGGCACTGCCGATCCCCATCAATCCCCGCGCCGCCAGTAGCATTGGAATATTGGTAGCTATGCCACCGAGGAGGGAGAAAAATGCAAAGGAGGCCATGCCGATGAAAAAGATTTTGCGCCGGCCAAACATATCCGCCAAACGCCCGCCCGAGATCAGCAGTATCCCAAAAGCCAATGTATAGCCGTTGATAATCCATTGGGTGGTGGTGATATTGGAGTTGAAGTCTTTTTCGATGGCTGGAATTGCTACGGAAAACGCAGTGAGATCATTTCCGATCAGAAAAATTGCCAAGCTTAGGGCAAACAGTCCCAGTACCTGAATTCTGGTCAGTTTAGTTTTCTCATCTACCATGTTTCGAGTCCAGCCACAGAGTTCGGTTTTACAAGTGTGGCTCAAACTCGGGAAACGGCAGGGACACTAACTACGCCCCTGCTGGCAAACAAAATGGTGAGAGCCTGCGACTAACGCTCACCTGAAGTGTCTTGAAAGAACTCCTCTACAGGCTGGTAATCCGGATTGGCACCACAAGAACCCCGCACGACCAACTCGGTAGGTAGTACATCTGGCATCGCCGATTTTCCAGAGAGGAGTTCCATCATTTTCTCCACCATCAATTCACCACCTCGGTGGATGTTCTGGCGAACGGTTGTCAGAGGAGGGGTAAAAAACGGCGCGATTGGGATATCGTCAAAACCCACTATGCCGACATCTTCTGGCACCTTATAGCCACGGGCCTGTAGCGCTTTTATCGCCCCCATAGCGATACTGTCACTGGCGGCGAAAATGCCATCAAAACTAAGCCCTTCCTGCGCAACCAGGTCGATAATGGATTGATAACCACTTTCACTGGAGAAGCCGGCGGTCAACTGCCTGGTAGTGCCAGACAGATCAGCTTCATTGAGCGCGGCACAGTAACCTTCAAATCGCCCATTGACCTCCGGGTGAGCTGTGTCGCCGAGAAAGAGAATTCGCCGCCGCCCCAAGCTCATTAAGTGCTCTGTGGCCTGACGCCCACCCATTTGATTGTCACTACTGACGATGCAATATTCGGCCCCCTGCCTTGAGGTCCCTCCCCAGACAACAAGAGGGTCCCCCTGCTGCTGCAGATCACGAAGTGGGGTATCGTCCACCCCTTGGCCAATCACAATAACGCCATCAGCCCGCCTGGAACTCATCAGATAAGAATGCCAATCCGAGCGGCTGGCGATACTGCTGGAAAACAGTAAATCGTATTTATGCACCGCGAGGCGATCGGCAATTGAACCAATCATATCGATCATAAATGGATCAGAAAATGTCTGGCCGCCACTGCGCCCCGTATTAATCACAACCGAAATTGTATGGCTGCGTTGCAGGCGTAAGTTTCGCGCGCTCTCATTGATTTTGTAATTCATGGAGCTCGCGATTTTTTGAATACGCTCGCGAGTCTTTTCGTTAATCAATGGATTATCGTTCAGCGCTCGCGAAACAGTAGATTCAGAAACTCCCGCCAACCGAGCAATATCGGACATGGAAACGGGAGAGGAGGACCCCTTGGGCATGGCGTACTTCACCTTGTTCGCGGGAAAAATGCCATCTTAGGCCCGTCGCCCAAGTTTGTAAAACCACCCTGCTACCCAGCCAGGGGGGCTGAGGCCTCAAGCGTCTCATCCCCCCGCTCTACGGCGCGACGGAAAAAGAACAGGGTAATCAGAATCACTGTGATGGGTACCAAGGATAAGTAGAAAGCCACCTGGCCATCAAAGGCCTCGAAAACCGACCCGGTAATCAGGGAGCCCGTTGTACCGCCCAGCGCAGAAAAAATCACCAGTAAACCTGTCATTGCAGAGTGCTGGTGGGTGGGCAATGAACTGAGCATCACAGAGTTGATAGCTGGATACACTGGTGCCATAAACAAGCCAATCAGCGGTAAAACAAAAGCCGCCACTGGGGCACTAAGCCAGTTTACATCGGGATTCGCCACAATATTACTCGCCAGGGGCAAGCTAACGACCACCAGTACTCCCATCGCAACTAAGCACACATTCAGCATCGGGTACCAGTGTACTTTACGCATCATCACACCGGCACCAAGTCGCCCCAACGCCAGCCCTGCGGCAAAGATACTTGCAGCCTGAACACTCATCGCAGCGGGCAGCTTAAGAATTTCATTATTAAAAGTCGGCAACCAACTTCCTATCCCCTGCTCAATCAATACATAGAAAAATACGGAGATCACGTAGATGTATACCAGGGGTTTGGCCATCAACTTTATCATCGCGATAAAGTCCTGTTTCGGGCTAGCCTCTTCGATTCGCGCCCCGGATTCATCCAGCTCTGTGCACCAGAGCAATACAAATGCAATCACACAGACCACCGCCAACACCCAATAGACATTGAGCCAGGCAGTCGACCCTTGGTTCGATGAATCAATAAAAGCGCTAAACAGCCAGTAACCACTGAGAACCCCCACCATAAACACCCCCTCCAGGGTGTTTAGAAGGCTCGCATGTGCGCTGCGGCCCTGCGCTAGTAATCCCACGGTGGAGTATGCGGCAACCTTTACCAATGCGAACGCAACACCCACGGACAAGAACAGTAACTTCGCCGTCCAAAACCCGGGTAACAGGGGCATAGCTGTACAAGCCAGGGTGACGATTGCCAACCCCGCCAGCATCGCCCGCTTAAACCCCAGCCGGGGAAGCTGGGAGGCAATCAGGAAAGACACAATACCGATGGGGATATCCTTGAATCCCTCCAGCACACTCGCAGCAGACTTACTCACCCCATAGGTATTGATTACCTGCAGGATCACAGTACCCACGCTGTTCAACAAAATGGCAAAGACAAAGTAGATAGCGAATAGAGATAGGAGTATGCGCTGATTCTTCATAGTGGATTCTATCTGGCTCTGTGGTTTAGGCAGTCAGCCGTACCAACCTGTTATTGTACATTTTTTACCCAGACTTTGTGGAGAAAGGCGACTTCGCCCCAATGCCTGAAGAGACCCAGTATGTATCAGTCAGGCAAAAATTTGCAATCGTTTGCATAAAAACCAATAAAAATTTGGGAATGCCTTATGCCGATCAGTCACAAAACAACTGGCAATTGACCCAAGATAAAAAAATAGTCCATATTTTTCAGTAGCTTACAGATTTTTCGGAAATGAAAATCAGGCCTATCTTCTAGTAACAGCCAGGCTTAACCCCAGATTTGCAATCGATTGCAAAAAGACATCAACTACGGATAGACTGAAAGCCAGTTGCCGAAGGCCCAGCAGGCCCGGCCCTAGGACCCAATCTCCAATCCAGTGAAAGTGGTATGAAGCAAAAACAACAAATCAAACACAAGATCCACCCCTGGGACCTGGTGGAGGACACCTTCCAGCCCGAAGATTACAGCCTCAATGCCACCCTATTCTCCCTCGGTAATGGCTATATCGGCTTGCGCGGTACCTTTGAGGAGGGTTTCGATCCAGAACCCTTCACGGATGGTTGTTACCTGAATGGAGTCTACGCTAGCGAACCTATCACCTATGGTGAGTCTGCTTATGGCTACGCGCGCAACAACCAGAGGATGTTGACGGTTCCCGACGGCAAGACCATTTATATCAGCTTGGATGGAGAACGCTTTAGTCTCGCCCAAGGCGAGCTGCTCAACTACGAGCGCCGCCTGGACATGGCCGCGGGGATCAGCGAGAGAAAACTCACTTGGCGCTCCCCAAAAGGAAAAACCATTGAACTCAAAGTGCAGCGCCTGGTTTCCCTCAGTGAGAAAAACCTGTTAGCTCTGCAACTGGAACTCACTCCCATCGATTTTGACGGAGAGGTACACCTGCAATCCTGCCTTGATGGTGACCTTGCCCAAGCAGAACGCAGTGAGGACCCACGCCTAGCCTCCCCTATTGATCGGGGAGATATCGAATGGCTGGAAAATACAGCTGAAGATGGTTATTTGGCCCTGCCTCTATCCGTTAAGAGCAGTCGCTTCTCTATACGATGCGCAGCCCTGCACCTTTGTGAGAGTGACAGCGATTACACGTCCAATAACCTCCGCAGTGAAGACTGCGTCTCGGTTGACTATCGCTTTGCTGCCCGCCGCAACACCCCTATTCGCCTAACCAAGTACATCGCTTACTTTGCACAGCAAAATGCTGAGCCGATATCAGAAGGCGAATTGCATCAATACCTGGAGCGCTGTGCGGCTAAAAGTTTTGCGAACCATGTCGAAACCCAGCGTATACAAATGGACAATTTCTGGCTCGAATCCGATATTCAGGTCAGTGGAAATGATGCCCTGCAGCAGGGAATACGTTTCAACCAGTACCACTTGTTCCAATCCCTAGGCCGGGATGGCAATACCAATATTGCAGCCAAAGGACTTTCCGGTGACGGCTATGACGGTCACTATTTCTGGGATACAGAAATCTATGTACTACCGTTTTTCCTCTACACCCAACCCGAATTAGCGCGCGGCCTACTGGAATACCGCTACTCAATCCTCGATGCCGCACGAAAAAGAGCGAGGGAGATGTCGATTCAAAAGGGAGCACTGTTTCCCTGGCGCACCATCGGCGGCGAGGAGTGCTCAGCCTATTATCCGGCAGGCACTGCGCAATACCATATCAATGCGGATATTGCCTACGCCGTACAACATTACTGCCGGGTTACCGGTGATGTCGATTTTCTGCGCAACAAGGGCGCAGAAGTCGTGATAGAGGGCGCGCGTATGTGGTTGGAGATTGGCCACTTCAACGCACTTCGCGACAACCAGTTCTGCATTAATGAGGTTACCGGACCAGACGAGTACACCGCACTGGTTGACAATAATTTCTACACAAACCTGATGGCCAAGGCCCATCTTGAATATGCTGTTGAAGTATTACAGTGGTTAAAATCATTCGATCCTGCAGCATGCGATGAGTTAATCCAGCGTATTCAACTCGACAAACAGGAAATTGATAACTGGGCCAAGGCCGCAGAAAGCATGTATCTACCCTACGATGAAAAGCAGGGTATACATTCTCAAGACGATAGTTTTCTAAACAAACCCCGCTGGAATATTGCCGAAACACCTTCCGATCAATTCCCGCTGTTACTTCACTATCATCCCCTGGTGATCTATCGACACCAAGTTTGTAAACAGGCCGATGTCGTTCTTGGCCTGTTACTGGAAAGTTCAGAGTTTTCAATTGATCAGAAGCGTCGGGATTTCGACTTCTATGAACCGCTCACCACACACGACTCCACTTTGTCCGCTTGTATTCACAGCATTATTGCCAGTGAAGTTGGGTATCCGGATAAAGCGCTGAACTACTTCCAGCAAGTCGCGCGAATGGATCTGGATAACCACCACAACAATACCCAGCACGGCATACACACTGCCTGCATGGGGGGTACCTGGATGTGTATGGTCCAGGGATTTGCAGGAATGCGCCTGCACGGCAATGAACTCAACTTCAATCCATATCTGCCTAATGGAATGGACGGCTATCGTTTCCGGTTGCAATTCCGTGGCCGCACGATCGCAGTCGATGTCGATTCTTACAGCGCCAGGTACACCTTGGTGAAAGGTGAAGCGCTCAGCCTTCATCACGGCAAGCAAATTCTATTCCTGGAGACACCAGGGCAAACAGAAACCATTCAAATAGCACCGATGGAGGAGGTATCCTGATGATCTATCGTGCAGCAATTTTTGATCTCGACGGCGTAATTGCAGACACCGCACGTCTCCACCTGATCGCATGGCAACAGCTGGCTGAAGGGCTCAACCTTCCCTGGACAGCGGATACTGAAGAGCGCTTAAAGGGCCTGGAAAGAATGGCTTCTCTTGAGGTGATTCTCGGGGAAAAAAGCAGCAATTACACTGAAGAAGCAAAAATCGCACTGGCTGCTAGAAAAAACAGCCGCTACCAGGAATTAATTCGCAGCCTCTCTCCCGCAGACTTGTTACCGGGCGCCGGTAAACTGCTCGCATGGTTAAATTCTCAGCATATTCCGGTTGGCCTCGCCTCAGCGAGTAAAAACGCGCCGGCGGTATTGGAAGCCCTGGGAATATCCCGGTGCTTTTCTGTTATTGCAGACCCGGAAAAATCTGCACCTAAACCTGCACCAGATATATTCCTAGCCGCCGCCAAAGGTCTAGGAATTGATCCAGAGTTTTGCATTGCTTTTGAGGATGCGCCCGCAGGAGTCAGTGCAATTAAGTCCGCTGATGGTATGACGGCTGTAGGCATAGGCAGCCCAGATGTCCTTAAAGATGCTGACTACACCCTGGCAACCCTATTGGAATTTACACCAAATGACTTTTTCTTATCTGTACTAGCAGAGTCCGGCATTCGTCAAAATATGAATATCGATAAACGACCCAACGAAAAAATAGATTAGAACCCTATGGCTCTACCATGCAAGCAGCAAGACTCCAATATATAACGAACCTCTAAATGAGCTAATCACGTCTATATCACACCGGATAATCCCGGTGTGATATTTTAGTAATCGGCCAAGGCTTATATTAATATCCGCGCACCCTTTCACCAAACATCAGTCAAAAGAATAAGATTTCGCTAGCCTTCTAGGGAATAATTTTACGGCTCATTGATCAATACAGGCGCCTTCTATATTATCAGCCGTATTGCCAAACCAGGTATTAAGGCAAGGTAAGGGATTAGTATCCTCAAGATCGGTAGAATTGTTATCAGTTGCCATATTGCCAACAATTACATTTCCGAATTGGCTATCCGTATCAAAAAAAAAGCAGATGGGAATGGCGAACTTAGCCAACGATATACCTACCGAAGTGCCGGGAATAGGGTTTATAAAACCAGTGAGTTCAACCGTATTTTGAGCAATGAAATTACCATTGCTACAAATTTCCATACCATAGCTATTAAATCCAGCTATCCTATTAGATATCATGGTTGAATTATCTGCCCCAAGATCAAGAAAGATACCAGTATCCGCAAATCCATCTGAACTAACAATCTCGTTATCTATCACCGTTGAGTTACTGCCTCTAATAAACACACCAATACCACCAAATGGTACATTAATTAACGAACCAGACAACGTATTGTTGTCCGAATCGAAGAAAACCCCATCTCCTGTAACATCACTTAACGTTATACCCGTAATTGTGTGGCCACCGGAACCTGTTGCAATGACTCCTGTACTACATTCATCCAATGTACCTCCAGAGGCGCCGCCAGATAATACAGCTCCTGTACCTTCAAGAATGACACCTGTTCCCCCCACACAATCAAACGTAAATCCATTCAAATTCAGGCTTCCTGTAGGGCCAGTTATTTCTACACCGGCATCACAAGAAAAGTTCCCAGTTAACACCTCTGGAGTTGTAATAGTACCGCCACACACTATGTCTGCATTTACACTTCCAGAGATTACTAACGCACTACCGAAAAATAGATAAGAATATAGTTTAGACTGCGTTCCTTCCTGCCAAATATTCATAATGAAGTCCTAAAATAATATTGTACCCCCCTAATAAAACTGTTTAGCTATTGATTACTACTCACCACCACAGCTAATTGCCACTTAAACCCGAGCTACCGGTCAGCCCAGCAACTGTTAACCCAATCAAATTACAATTGAGATCCTTACTTATTACTTCTGTACTCGCAATGGTATCAGCGTACACATCATCGGCATTTACATTATCCGAAAGAGCTGAAGTAGACCCAATAACAATTTTTAGTCATAACCATTATGCCCAGGCAATAAAAATCCTTGAAATCAGAAAAAAGAAAAAAGAAAAAAGAATATTGGGATACATTTTGAGCCCAAAGAGTGAAATATCCATAGGAAAATATTCTCAATAGCTCTGGCAAGTAAAAGGTAATGGCATAGAGAATCTTGGGCAAGTAAAATAATCAAAACTCGTGCATAGACGTGAAGTGAAAAGCTTAAAATAGACTCCATAAAATTTACGCCAAAATATCCATCAATAGTAAAGCGTAACTACAGCTTAAACTTTAGGCTTAACGAATGAAGCGACTCAAACAACTATCTATCTCACACAGTTGTTTTGCTACAGGATCATCAACCTTGATTAAATTGAAATCCGAAAATTCAAACCCCGGGCCTACCGAACATCCGACCAAAACAGAACTCCCAATTGGCTCAGCAGCCTGCCAAGCACCAGCAGGAACAACATGACAAAATGTATTATTCTCTGCGGAAATCTCAGTCCTTTGCAAACAGCTATCCCCCTCAGTCCAAATATAGAGATATAAGCCTTCCCCCCTATATAAATTCCAAACCTCATCAGATTCGACCCGGTGAAACCTAGATACTTCATCTTTCTGTAAGGAGAAGTAAATATGCGTCAATGCGCTTCGCTTCTGCCCATCCTCCCTTGTTACTTTTGAGCTCGACTTAAACACCTGAAGAAATTTTCCGCCTTCAGGATGATCAATTAAGCTATCAGGCTTCATGGATTAATCAGCACCTTGTAATCAGAGTTAGAAACATGTCTGATACTACATTACCACATAATGTATCAATGAAATTTAATCCTTATAGAACAACAAGCAAAATAGTTGAGCGGATACGAATTGAACACAGGCTCACCCAGTTTACTTTAAGGTGAATCTTGCAAAAAGCCTTAATTTAAACAACTGGGATTAGCAGTAGTAAAAGTGTTTCCACGCCAGACATTAATATTACTACATGCATTTGCATTTAGATCCTCCAAGTCAAAATCAGTATTTCCCTTGGATGTGTTGTTGAGAATAAAGTTAAAAAACTGATTAGCTGCTTCCATATAGATACCCACTGAACCATTCATCTCAGAGGTGTTCTGGCTATAATTCCCAAAGCTGGAATCAGCAATATAGATCCCATATCGATTATTATCATATATATAATTTTGGGCTAAACTTGGGGCATCACCATCCAACTGAATCCCATCTAGTAAGTTACTTTCGATAATATTTGAGATCAAGGTATTTCTTAGCCCCGTAACTAATATACCAGTATTACCATTACCATTAGCACTTGAATTAGTAATTAGATTGAAGTCGCTCGATACCGCCAACCCTACAAAGTCATTATTGTTAGCAGAAATATTGGTTACATTATGAAATCCATCACCAGCCAATCTAACGCCCGTCTGGCAGAATGATATAGTACCTGCGCCCTCCAAATACCCCACAAGACCGACAACATCTATGCCTATTGCAGAATTATTGTCACAAGTAATGGTATGACCATTCATATCCAGGCCACCAGTTGGGCCAACAATGGTTATCGCGATATTATCTGTACATACCAAATCATCATCCAAAACTTCTCGGGTGTTAATGGTATCACCACAATCAACCGCCGATGCAAGCCCGGATATTAGCAAGCAAAAAGCACCTGCAAATATAGATAAAGTACACTTCATACCTTTTAATTGCCCTAGAGCCATCTTACTACCCTCTACAAAATCAGTTAATAATGACCTACTCCTGAACAGAGTGTGATCCAGCTTGCTAAAAGGGCTATAAGAAATTTCTCTTAAAGAAATGGCAACTAAGTACGGAATCTAAACATCTGTGAATGGTAAATAGTGGCTATCTACGCCAATTAGACAAAACGCAAGAAAGCAGTGTTGGATATGAAGCCAGTGGGCCTTTACATGGGAAGTTTAAGGGGGCGGCACTCATTACCCTCCTTTTCCCTCCCCTAAAAAAAATCTGCGCAAATCTACCGCCAGCCTGATTACTATTATTGCTCTTTGTCTCAAGTAACTTTGACACCTTTAATAGTATAAATTAGCGGAATCTCATGTCCTTTAAAAGACAGGTAGTATTTCCCCTTCTCACGCTCCTCCATGCCATCAAAACAGTTGTAAGGGCTATACGGGTATTCTTTTAGTTGGGTGATTTGAATACCATATTTTAATAATGCACTCACAACATCGCTAATCGGATGTGACCAGGTGGCTAGGGTAGACTTGTCACCCCGATCATTCTCTGTATAGGTACCCTGCTCTTCAATATCTGGGTCGGCTCGATGAAAGTATGTGTAACCAGAGAAAATATCATAAAATGGATGAAATTCCGCGATGTAGAAAGTCCCCCCCGGCTTTAAGCATTGAGCAACAACTGATGCCCACCGCTCGATATCCGGCAACCAACAGAGTGCGCCGTATGAAGTAAAGACGACATCAAATTCTTTATTGTTTGACTCTCCAAAACTGTAGATATCGTTGCAGATAAACTCTCCATGTAAACCTGAACGATCAGAAAGAACCTGTGCTTCAGCAATGGCTATAGAAGAAATATCAACTCCCGTCACCTTCGCCCCCAATCGAGCCCAAGATAAGGTATCCAATCCAAAGTGACACTGTAAGTGAAGTAAACTTTTTCCAGACACACTACCTATATCTGAAAGCTCAACTTCATTTAAAGTAGATTTTCCGCTTAGAAATCCATCAACATTATAAAATTCAGACTTCACATGAATACGGGTGCGGCTATCCCAGGAGTGTCGGTTAATTTCAAAAAAATCCATAACTCACCTTCTAGTCACTTATATTTAATTATTAAGGGTAAGAAATTTAAATCTACTTGTAATCCCTATTCCGTTATATCTTGAGTTCAAGAAAACTAAAATCGCCAATCATTCTAACTATATATTTACAGCAATGCTCCAACCACAAAACGCCCTATTGAACTAAATTGCAAGTACAGATCATGATTTACTACAAAGCAGGCTGATAATTTTTGAGAGAAGCCCTAAATGGGGAAAATAGAAGGTAGAATCCTTAATCTACGATTGATTATCCTCATCATATCTTAGGCGCGCTTTACGAATCTCGGGATGATGTTCATCTGCCCAAGAGACTAACTTCCACACAGCTGCAGATAACCCCCTTCCCAGGTCAGTTAATTCATACTCCACTTTAACTGGAACCTGCGCAAAGACAGTACGGAGTACAAAACCATCGCGCTCTAAGTCGCGTAGGGTTTGCGTTAACATTCGCTGTGAAATCCCTTCAATGCGCGACTTCAGGGAGTTGAAGCGATCTGGACCATCAACAAGGGCAAACAATATCAGGATGGACCACTTGTCACCAATTTGAGCTACCACATTGCGAACGGGACATTCATCATCATTCACAAACACGCGCCTCTCACTATTTTTATTCTGCGTCCCCACCCTTCCACTCCATAGGTTATCAAAAAGTAACTTAACCACTTAATAGTGCCTTATTGGCAACCAACTCTCAAGTGAGTAACCTAGTATAAATAAGTAACTTAACCCGAAATCACCTATAGACCCATATAAATATATACCCTGTTATGACCCAAGCTCTCTTAGACAAGGCCCTGACCGAATACGCCTCCAATAGACCCTCAACCGCTGACGATACATTTACACCGCAGTTTGTCTCTGTAGGGAAATTTAACATTCGCTTTCTACGCAAGGAAAAACCTCAGGCTCCCAGCCTACTACTGCTGAATGGTCTACCCCAAAGTATTCGCATGTGGGAGTCATCCATTGAAGCATTTAGTGAAAAGTTTGATGTGCTAGCCTTTGATATCCCAGGATTTGGCTTATCAAAAGCGGAGGAAGGAGATATGTCTCCAAGCAGCCTGAGCGAAGCCCTTATTCAAATAATGAACCATTTTGGCATCAAGCAGGCCCACTTGGTAGGGCCGGATGTGGGTGTGCCTATTGCTTTAGCGGCCGTTATTAACCACCCTCAACGATTCTTGAGTCTCAATATCTTTGACGGCCCAGGCACCTTCCCTCCAAAACTCTCTCCTATTCTTATGGCCGTTGTCAGATCCCGAATGGTTCGCTGGATAGCAAAAGGCTTAAACAAGAAGTCAGTAATGAAAACCAACTTCCTGACTGCCGTCAAAGACGGCTATCACAACTACAAGCCCAGTAAACGAGCTATCCAGGAGTACTATGACATAGCCTTTGATAGTGACAGTCACAAGTGCGCCATCAGTTTCTTTGGAAGCTATTCGAAAGAGCTTCCATGGATTGAGAGAAAACTAAATGGTATTAAAGTTCCGACATTGATCACTTGGGGTAAGAGAGATCCATTTGTTTTAGTAGATAATGCGACTGCCTTATCCAAGCATATCCCCAATAGCAAGCTAGTTATATTTGACAACGCATCTCACTTCTCATCGGAAGATGCTGGACAAGAGTATGTTGACTTGATAATCAATTGGGTAGATGGCGGCTTTCTTGAGCATCGTGACACTTGAGTTTTTTAAATCTTCAAGTACCAGATACCTAATCACTAATTGAATTGAATTGAAAGTGGCGCTACCTAATCTCGCCACTGTTAAATCAGGGGGGCACTCTACAACCATCATTAGAGCGCCCTTTATCAAATTGGTTTTTTAACTCATTAACTTTGACTCTGATTCAGCATCATCCTTCCCCTTTTTGGCCTTAATCTGTGAAACACCAATCAATGCGCGGCCTAGGTCTGAAGCATAAAATCCTGCAGCCAATATTACTAAGGCGCCAAATAATGTAATTCCATCAGGCAGATCTCCGAAAATTACAAAGCCAATAACAATAGCCCAAAATAGTAAAGCATAACTAAAAGGCTGCAAAATCGAAGCTGGAGTAAGTGCCAGTGCCCTAATCAGCAAATAGTGGCCCATTGCACCTAAGAGTCCATTCAAAATCAACAATTGCCATCCTGATACTGTCGGCTTTACCCAATAAAATGGTGCTAAGCTTCCAAAAATAATAAGACCAATGGTCGCGGTATAGAAAACGGTTGTATCGGCACTATCAAAGTGTGAAACACGGCGTGAAAGCACTTGATATACGGCCCATAGGATAGCTCCTAAGATGGGAATCAAGGTTTGCCAACCCATCATTCCCATTCCAGGCCTAATGATAATAAGGGCACCTATAAATCCAGCCGTAACACTGACCCAGCTCCTTGTGTCTATTCTCTCATCTAAAAACCATCCAGCCATTAATATTGCAAATAATGGGGCTGTCGCAGCTATAGCATGCACATCAGCCAAAGACATCATACTAAAAGCAAAAATAAATACTGACACCTCAAGAGCGAGAACAATAGAGCGAGCTATTTGAGTGCCAAATATTTCACTTCGCACTATATCCGAGCTCCCTTTGAGTGTTGCCAAGCTTATAACGATGAAGAAAAATATTGCGAAACGAATCGCCATTATTTGAACGATAGAATAGTTCTGGATGAGTAGCTTACCTGTCGCATCCATACCAGCCAAACAGAGCATTGCCAAAATAGTCAGAATAATTCCACGACTGCCTTTAAACTTCACTTTAAACTCTCTAATAAAGACTACAGATTCTATAAACAGCGCCGCTGATTATAAATTAGTTATGAAATATAAGAACAGCCTGAATGCCTTGGACTACCTGTGAACAGAATGCCGGAATATAACTTATCCCGGCACTAGTACGCCTTTAATTTTCAGTTACTGTAGAGGAAAGCTTGAAGTGGCTGAGAGCCTTTTCAGCAATTTCTTTACCATATTCCTGCACAAAGTGGCCCGCCTCCGCTATTTTGAGAGGCTCGGGGCAGTTTTTGATGGTTCCCCTCAGCAACTCCATCACTTTCTCACCAAGTACAAAGTCCCTCATTCCAATCGCCATAAAGCTCTCACCACCCCAGCTCCTAGACCAGAATTCTCGAGCCCTTACCCCTAGCTCTGCTCCCTCCATATCAGGATCAACCGGTACAATTGACGGGAATCGACGAACGCCAGCCTTATAGCGGTTGTCTGGAAAAGGCGCATCATAGGCTACTATATCGAATAAATTGACCTCAGATTGAGCATCATTGGCAATGAGCCCTCCCACAGGGATTTCAGGCACATTGACAGAGAAGTTCCGCCAGTGGTAGAACCCCTCTGATGCACCATCCCCTGCTGCGATAGCCGTATTCATTACCAGTAATCGGGTAAATCTATCCGGCATATCCATTGGAAGTGTCAATCCGAGAAGTCCACCCCAATCCTGACAAACCAGCGTAATATTCTTAAGGTCCAAATCCTCAATCAAACGCATCAGGCTGTTACGATGGAAGTTAAAGGTGTACACATCTTCACTGACGGGCTTATCTGAGCGACCAAACCCAAACAAATCTGGAGCAATTACCCGGTGTCCTGCCTCAACAAAAACTGGGATCATTTTTCGATATAAGTAACCCCAACTGGGCTCCCCATGGAGACAAAGAAAGGTAGCATCCGCATCCTGCTCCCCCTCATCGATATATGCCATACGCATAGAATCGTAGCCTTCCAGGCTATCAATATAGTTGGGAGTATACGGAAAACCCGGTAGTAGGGAAAAGCGCTCCTCAGGAGTTCTCAATCGTTCAATAGACATCGGCAACCCTCTTTTAGTTGAAAGTTAAGTTAGCGCCTTGCCACTGAAAAGCTAGATCAGTGGGAATCCAGAGATTCCCCATTGTGGCGCTTCTATCGGTGCTTCATATCTGAAAAGATAACTGTAGAAAAACACCTATTATCCTACTAGATAATAAGGATAAATATGCTCCTAAAACATGGCACGATCTCTAATTTTTACATTTAGAAACCTTATTAGGCGCCAGATCACTTAAATTACCCAATAATGCCAATCTGGCAAGTCTGAAACCATTGGGCTAAGTACAACTGACCCTATCAAAGCCGATTAATCAAACTTCTTACCATTAAAAACATGTTAGATGTATTGAGATACCCATCTGGATGTAAGCTGTCTACCAGCAATACATCTCAATTATCAGTGAACTGGAATTGGAGCCTAGGGAAAATTAGGCTACAAAAATCACCGGGAGGCATATATCACTAGAAGAACAATATCTTTCATGACTATGAATCATGGACAACACCTCAATACACTTTACCAAAGCCCGCCAAGATCCAGCCCCTTTTCACTGGAGAATCCATCTCTACCTCCCTGGCGAACAGGGTTTTGGGTGCTGACTCCATGATTTTATATCCCCCATCATCAACATAAGTGACTAAAGCAACATGGGCAATATATCCTTTTTCAGTCTTTCTATAAAAAGCCAGATCCCCCAACTTCGGCTTATAAGATGCTGGCTTCAAAGATTGAATAGACTGGAAATAGGAATATAGATTTCTTGCACGGCGATGGAAAAATGGGTTCTCTGGGTTATTACCATTTCGAGCATCATAAAAATTTGGATTTTTTACAAAACTATCTCTCAATAAGACCTGAAATGAATATCCAGCCATTCCGTAAGCGATATTAGGTACATCACTACAGACAATAAATCCAAGTTTCCCTCCTATATTATTATACATCCCCATCAGTGGATCATAAGGCGTAAACCAAAGAGAATATGCATTATCGACAACCAGATTAACATTTGGAAGGCCATGATGATTGGTAAAACTTCTCTCCCCCTTATAGGTAGAAAAATAGACGAGCAGTGGTATTGCCAAAACAATAACAACAAGAAAGCCAATAATTTTTTTCATATTACCCAAAACATACCAACTCAAAACCACCAATATAAATAAAATAATACTACATCTAATTAAAGGCGAAAAAAAGAGTATAGATAACAAATCCCCGCACCACTTTTACGCCACTTTCAGCATAAAAGTCAGCATCCAGATAGCAAGGGGAATAAAGAGGGCTTTCCATAAAGCAGTAGAAGCTGCTTTCCTTAGACAAGGACACCCTTACAGACATTAACGTTGAAATCTTATATTTGACATACTCTTAGATTTTGTCTTTTTGATATTAACATTATAGTTAGTATTTATATTTCTATGAGACACCCCTCTATTAAGGGTTTCATTTAAATGAACGTTAAGAAAAACTAATTTGAACAATACTCAAAAGGTGCAATCTATAAATTTTATACTGACTGCACCTTTTACTCACCATCAAGAAGTAAGTTCTAAAGAAGGTCTATCTTACTGTTCACTCCTCATAAAGTGCCACGGTTTCCAATAACTGCTCATTGAAAGAAAAAATTTCGTCAAGTGATGAGATGGGATGCCTTGTTTCCTTCTTTTCTGCATCGAAAATACCGATGTACTTTTGCTTTGCATTAAAGTGAAGCCGACAAAGAGGCTTTCTATTATTATCATCAAGAAGAACACCAAAGTAACTCTGTGTATCTCTAGGGGCTACTCGATTAACATCTACTTTTTGCCGAAAAATAGCTTTAACAATATTAAAACCATCTATCTCTTCTTCTGTAGTTTGGATTTTAGACTCAGTCTCCTGACCGCTTTCTCCCCCCTCTTTAGCATCTCCTATAGCTTCATCCTTACTATTGACATTTGAACTTCTATCCTGATCTATAGCGGACTTTAAACGCTCATTAATGCTATCGTTCAAGAACTGCTTTAAGGCTTTACTTGTAATTTCACTAAATTGAGATTTAACTTTAGCTGTTAAAACTCCATCATAAACTCTCGATGCGAAGAATTTAACAAAATCTTCCTCTGGCGATTCAAATTGGAGTTCTAGCACTCTCTTGATTTGGCTAAGATATTTAAGCTCACCTGCAGCATCAACAACTGACTCAACATCAAAGGAGGACTTCGTTAACTTCTTCACCTCGGGGACTAAGTGCTCATCAATATCAGTCAAATCAAGAGTCAAAAAAGGCTTGTCATCCATTTTATTTGGAGCATCCAGGTCTGTATAAAATTCATAGATGCCCCCATTTGTAAGAATTGCAAGCCTGGCATTCGTCACAGAAAAATATCGGAAAAGTTGACTCGCATGCTTTGAAGTCAACTTTTCACCATATTTTTTACACTCAATTAATATTTGAACTTCACCGTCTTTTATTAGTGCATAATCTACTTTTTCACCTTTTTTAGTTCCTGTGTCTGCAGTAAACTCAGGTATTACTTCATTCGGATCAAAAACATCATACCCGAGCACAGAGTGAAGAAACGGCATCACTAAAGCATTCTTTGTAGCCTCTTCGGTTACAAGCCCAGATCCAACCTGCTCAATTTTTTTAGATAAACCTTGAAGTCTCTCAATAAAATCCATCACTATTATCCCTTCGATTTCATTACTTTATTACAAAATTAACCAGCCAAATATTTCTTGAGAAAGAATATGAATCAGACACACATTATCAATTGCTCTTGAAGCAAAACTAAATAAAATCTTGATATACCAACTGATTCACCCTCTGCAATGCAGAAAATTCTCAAACAAGTAAAGCCCCACTTACCTAAAGGTTAGCAAGTTAAGCAATTTTAATATTTAATGCACATAGTATCCCTGTCAGTACAACTCAAGCAACTTGAATTCCACTTATAGGCCACCCATAAATCAAATATTTTTTATTATTGAGCAGGCCTTTTGTTTTGCGACTTAATTTGAGCATTTGAAATCAAGATTAGAAAAGTCTATAACTTATTGATTTAATTAGGTTTAATACTTTTCACATGAGAGCATGTAGAGTGTCAAGAACTACCAATTACTTTATTGCGAGGCCAAACGGAGTAGATCTTGAGCTCAGTCAAAAATGCCCAAAGCTCTGTTCTGATTATGGTTTCGGAGGTAATTTACAACTAGATTTTAAGCAATAAAAAAGCCGCACACTGGAGAAGTGTGCGGCAAAGCTTGGAAGCCTATGGGAGAGGCATGAGGTTAAAAATCGTACGCGAAACTGAGCTTGATATTGCGCGGCAAGATGTAGCGGACATTAGACGCTAGCGGATCGCGGGGATCACCTTCAGTGATACCATCTTCATCAGTTAAGTTGTCCACAGCCAACTGGACAGTAATATCATTGATATAGGCCACCGCACCCAGATCAACTTTTGTATAGGCTGGCAAAGTTACTTCATTGTTGCTTCCATTAAAGCGATCACCTACCCGACTGATATCGGTATACACAGCCATATCAATGTTATTCAGTGTGAAATCATAATTCTGGCTCAGGCGCACCTGGTATTCAGGCTGACGCATAACCTGGTTGCCTTCATATTCACCACTCGTAATTTCTGGCTTTTGCAGGGTAGTATTTAACCCAAAGGTGAAATCTCCCCAGTGAACTTTACCGTCCAATTCGAGACCAAGCGCCTCAGTCTCTAAACGAGTACAGGTACTGCTGCCAATGATACAGTCAGGCATGCCCTGGGTTTCGTTGTAGAACAGAGTCGCAAAGAGGGAATAATCTTGCTCCTGCAATTTATAACCCAGTTCGTATTGGTCAATGTCGATTACAAGGTCAGACCCAGCAATGAAGCTATCACCGAACTCGCGATAGTTGTCAAAGTCTGCGAACTTAAAGCCGGAGTTTATGCGGAAGAAAGTGCCCATATTTTCGGCAAAGGCCCAGTCCACTGCGGCAGTATAAGCAGTGCCATCTTCGTCCGCTTTATAAGTGGTAAAATTGCCGTCTCGCTCACCATGATCCACGGAGTAATTGGTTTTGCGGTTTGCGGAACGCACGCCCAGATCGAAGGTAAAGTCCCCTAAGTAGAACTCACCGGCGACATAAAGCGCGTTTTCACGGGCATCACCCACGGCATCCACATCATATTTCCAATCACAAGTGGAAATATCTACAGATGTGTTACAAGCGAGATCACCAGTTAGCTCAGAGCCATCAGCAGTTCCTGTGATCAGCTCCCCACCTTGACCCAGTACGTAGTATTTCTGGTTACCCAGGGACCACCATTCATCAACTTCCCAGCTTGAGGTGTAATAACCGGCTGTTACTTTAAAGTTATCCCACTCTTTTGCCAGGCTAATGTCATTTGTCGTAGCCTCGATATCTTTGCGTACTACCCAGGCACCAAACTGCTGTACCACAGTATCGCCACTAAGTTCGTTTCCAGAGGCGGTTACTACTGCTTGATCAGTAAGAGAATTCAGCGATACAGGCGCACCATTAGGAACAAAACCCAAAGTATCAGCGTTACCTGCTGTAAGTCCAAAGCGTTCGGTGAGACTCCAACCATCCCCCAGGTCTAGCTCCAGATAAGCACCGGCTACATTGCCATTCCAGCCGCGCCCTTCGCCCATATCGAAAGTTTCCCAGGTAGTTTCTGAGCCGCCATTACCGTCAGCCTGAGTAATGGGTACAGAAACCTTGCGATTACTGGGGCCTACCTGGGTGTAATCTGTTTCCAGAAATGCAGCATTGGGCAAATACCAGGTACCAGTATCTTTTGTATCCCGGATGTAAAAACCCGCTTTGCCGTTATCCATCTCTTTGGTGATGTGCAGGGTAAATTGATGCCCTTCTTCCGCATCAAAACCCGCATCACGAATGCCAGGGGAGGAAGATACGTAGCCTCCAACCATGTAGTACACATCATCCGAAACCTTACCGGTCATCACGGCATCGGTCCGCTGCAGATCATAGTCAGATAAAGTGTACTTAAATCGCCCCTCAGTCTCTTCAGTACCTTCTTTTAAGATAAAGTTGGTAGTCAGACCTGGCTGGCCATTGGAGAAAACCGGATTGGGTCCACCGCGCAGAGCTTCCACTCGCTGAATAGTTTCATCGACACGAAATAGAGAAGAGTTTTCTAAAAATGAGAGTGTTGGCGCTGGATACAGAGGCAATCCGTTCATGGATACCGTGACAAAGGGTGCATCACTACCGCCAGGGAAACCGCGAACATCGATATTTGCCCCAGAAACACCGCCAGAGCTCTCAACCCACAGGCCTGGAACGGACTTCAACAGGTCTGCAGTACTTGAAGGAGAGGCTTTGCTAATCTCATCATCACTTAAAGTTGTGATAGAAAAGCTGGCATCCAGCTTACGCATGCCTGCACCGCCAGGGGTGCCTGTTGTGATGACTTCCTCCATCACCATATCGTTTTCAGGGCTAATTTCTTGGGCTGCGGCATAGCCGCAAAGACCAACGGAGAGCGCGGCCATGGATACGGCCTGCGCCAATGGTTTCTTGCTCATCAACTCTTCCCTCTCGTCGTCATTCTTATCTGTTCTGATACTTCGGTGCTATTTTTATAAAGCTTTATGCAATCGATTGCGTAAAGAGTTGCTAAACGCTACTTGATGCACCGTGCTTTAACTATAATGCGCAAATGCAATCGATTGCAAATTGAATTGATGGCTAGATTTGAGTGACTAGTCATCCGTAAGGCCATCGCAGATCAAGATTTGAGGGGTAGGGGCAGATTTTCTGCCATTGATAGAAGATCATATTTGGAAACTACACCCGGATGTTCTTAGATTTAGTATGTAGGGCTGTCCAAATGTGGCGCCAAATTATTGATTCTAGAAGCATTCGGCGACGAGTGGTTCCATGCAAGTGCCAAGCGGCCGGGAGAGTTATCGTGGAAAAAGGCAAGTGCCAACAGGCGGAGCATCATTCACATACACATAATAGCCACTGTGGCCACACAGCCATTCGCCACGGGGACCATATCTGCTACCTCCATGACGGCCACCTACACCATCCCCACAAAGACCACTACGACGAGCACGTCTTGGAAGTAAGCATCCAAAACCCGGAGGGTTGCCACCCTGTTACAGGGGGCTACGACAGCTCCCATGTCCACGGCAAAAACTGTGGCCATGAGCAGGTTCCCCACGGAGATCATGTTGACTACCTGGTTAACGGGCGACTTCACCATGTTCATGGTGATCACTGTGATGACCATGGGCCGGTCGAATTGGCTCAACATCAGTAAGCCTGCTAGCCAAAACTTGGCGAGGCCAAGATTTATAGCAATCCAAAGTTATCTGGGCGCCGATCACATAAGCTGAGATTTTATTTCTACTGACGGCGCCCTTTCATGTTCAGATCTCGTTTTAGCTGCTCTCTATGCCTATGCCGTTAATCCAACTGCTTCGAATTTGAGACTCAGATCAACTCATTAACACTAAAGACTTTTGCATTAAAAACTCCTGAAATAAAAATATCTGGGCAACCTAAATGAAAGCCCCACCGAAGAGAAAGAAAAGTACATTGGCCAACCTGTTTTCTAGCGCTGAAGATGAAAAGAGTTGCCAAGCAATTCCTTTTTGGTGAGATCATTCAAGAAGCGGCCATCCTTTTGTTCAACGCAAGGGGAATTATTAAAGAAGATCTCTTTGGTGATCTGGAGGTAAAAGACCTGGAAGTGAAAGCCGGTAAATGCCTTATTTTCTCACCCCTAAATATGCACACATCCTATGCAAACACATCAAAAGATAAATCTCGATTTTCGTTTGCCGGGAGGTATACAGCTAATTACATAAAAGTTGTTCCTTATGGCAAAGACAACATTTCAACCATGGTGGGCTTGCTGGAATTCACATTGCCCAAAGTAGGTAATTTTCAGGTGTTTGGCAAAGATTCTTACGGCTACAATAAAATTCTGGATGATAATGAGTCTACTTCAGAATCGGTGTTACCCCTTCTACTATGGGGCAATTAGCAGTAAAAGCGTTATTTCGGTAAGTTTGGTAATATAGTTTAAAGAAATATAAGTAATGTAGCTTCCTCTCAATATCCTAAGAAACTAGTGGCAGCACTAGCTTGAGCAGCCCCCCACACGACACTTTATCTTTAGCACTAAACTGTATATATTTCGACGAATATAGAACTTATGACCAAATCATGATGGAAATCGAAGAAGTAGCCAAATCGCTTAAAGAGCTGGGACACCCAACCCGCTTGTTGATCTACAAAAAAGTAGTCAAAGCTGGCCTACCGGGTATTCCTGTAGGCAACATCCAGGAGCAGTTAGATATCCCCGGGTCAACCCTTTCCCACCATATTTCCAGTCTGATTTCGGCGGGATTGATCTTCCAGCGTCGTGAGAGCCGAACCCTGTTCTGCGTAGCCGAATATCAGCACTTAACTGAGGTTATTCAGTTTTTACAAGATGAATGCTGTCACGATGATTTCAATACACCGATAAAGTGTCCTGATATCAAGTGTGCGGTACCGGATCAGCACTGAACAATGTCGCTCCTGCTTTGGGCGACCTCTATCGATGACGTCCGAACTTTCCTCTCTTCACCCCGATAGGTACATGTAGGCCCTAAATTCTGCATTAGGTACCGCTAGAATGACCATTCACAGCAATAGCCAGCTTTAGTTGGCTCCCTTCCCTTGATACCTTTCTTAGATACCTCGGAAATAACTCGAACACACACCTTTACTTAACACCTATATTTCCATTATTCTAGAAATATCATATCATTTGAGTTGTGTACCCCAGCATACAAAGGCCAGAGGAAACCATGAAAAAGAGCCATCCAAACGCCATTCAGGCAGCCAATGAAGCGGTAGAGTGGGGGCTTGCCCATGGCTTGGCTTTCAAATCTAGTCGTGGCTCAGCGAGCCATGTTCCTTTTAGCCTTACCCCAAGTACTATCGCTCTGGAACGGTTTGAGACGTTAAAGAAAGCAGTACCCCTATTGGGAAAGCTGATCCATCAAGTCTCAGAAGATCACCAATTTCTTCACGAAGCTATCAGTCCTGTTGCACATGGAGACCCGTTTTTCGGTGCCTTACTCGCCATGCATGGTCAAATAAAAAATGCGCCCCGCCTCCCCCTCCTGATTATGAGAAGTGACTTTATGGACGATGTGAGCCAAGGACCAAAGCTCATTGAGTTCAATGGAATCGCAGCAGGAATGGGGCCCTTTGGGCAGCGTAATTACGAGTTGCACCAATTCATCCGCTCGCAAAGTCCTGAGACCTATTCCAATTGGTCCAATACTTCGAACGGCCAACCTATAGAGAACCCAGCAATTGAGCGACTCTCCCAAGGCCTTGCCGATGCGACAAGAGCCATCAAAAGCGAGTTTGGAGATGGTGGCAACCCAACATTTCTAATGGTGATACAGGAGCATGAAGACAATGTCTTCGACCAACACCTTCTTGAATATGCCTTAGCTGAAAAAGGCATACGTACGGTACGAAAGACCTTTCGCGAACTCAAAGCGGGCCTGGTAACAGGCCCCAACAATAGGCTCCTGCTGCAAGGAATAGGCCCTGTAGATTGCGTGTATTTACGAGCCGGCTACAACTACTGTGATTATGTCGCCAAAGACCTGGATAGCGAGCGCTGCTGTGAAACACTGATGCAATCGCGAATTTTGCTTGAGAGCCATCGGATCGCAATTAATGCAACCGTAAGCCAACAACTGGCTACCAGCAAGCGTGTACAAATGATCCTTTCGTCCATGTCAGTAGAAACGCTAACCGGATTCAATGTATCCCAGGATGAAGCGGTTCTAATCAAGTCATTACTTGGCGAGATGCAACCAATTTCATCAGAGACGATAGGATGGTTCAGTCAGCAGAACGCCTCTAAGTGGGTGCTCAAAAATCAGGGAGAAGGCGGCGGGCACTGTGTCTTTGGCCAGGATATCAAGCTGAAACTCAAACAGCTCTCAGTAGACGAATACCCTGCCTGGGCACTAATGCCACGCTTGAGCCCGCCCCCTAGAAACAACCCCGCCCTGGTAGTCAGAGACTCTGAATTATATTTAGTAGGCGATTTAATCAGTGAAATAGGTATGTTTACGATTCATTTCAATGGTCAACCAGCTACTTCAGAGCAAGGTTTTGCCGGCTACTTAGTTCGGAGTAAATCCTCTCAGGAAATGGAGGGTGGCGTGCATAGCGGCAAGGGCGTTTTAGATTCACTGATATCCAATGTCGCCTGACAACATCACAAGCAATCCGTAAAAGGGATCTCTTGGCACCATAAATCACACTTCAAAGCTAATGAAAACACACTGACAAAATTCATTATTTCTATATTTCTAGTACTACCAATTTAATTAAGGAGCTAAAACAATGCCCCCAGAGTTCGTATCCATGCTAGAAGAAGCTCTCTCTATGTTTGCTTTTCTTGCAGTTGAGCTGACAGTATTATTTTTAGCTATCAGCTACCTCGTTGGTGTATTGCAGCAGTACATTACACCGGAAAAAATCCAAGCGACCCTAAGCTCACGCAATGGCCGAGGCTACGTAATAGCCGCATTACTTGGCTCCATTACACCTTTCTGTTCATGCTCTACTATTCCATTTTTGAAGGGTCTACTTCGCGCCCGCGCTGGTTTCGGACCAATGATGGTGTTCCTATTCTCCAGCCCTCTACTTAATCCGATTGTTATTGGCTTGTTGATCTTTACATTTGGTCTCAACGTAGCGATTTTTTATTTCACTCTAGCGATGACTGTGTCAATTTCTGCGGGATTTGCACTGGAAAAATTTGGATTCGAGCGTTTTGTCCGCGATGGTGTCTACCGAGACACAAATAGTAAAAATCCCCCTTCACCCAGTGAGAACAAAGGGATAGCCAATAATTTGGCATTTAATAATGGAGTCTTGGCTACAACTGGCGCAACCAATACAGCAACAATATCTTCTCTATCATCAGCTGCAAAAACTGGAGAAACTACATCCTGCTGTATCAATACTCCGGCAAATAGCTGTGATTCTGAGGGGGGAGTAGAAACCCAGAAACTAAATCGCTGGGTCATTATTTGGAATTCCACCTGGATAGATTTTAAAAAAACACTCCCCTATTTACTGCTCGGTATTTCTCTGGGATCATTCATTTACGGATTTGTTCCTACTGATTTGATCGTAACCTACGCAGGAGAAAACAAGTGGTACGCGATTCCAATTGCAGCTGTAATCGGTATTCCACTCTATATACGTGCCTCTGCTGTTATCCCTCTGAGTGCTGGTTTGGTGCAAAAGGGCATGGCTCTCGGATCGGTAATGGCACTAATTATCGGCAGTGCTGGCGCCAGCCTGACAGAAGTTATCCTATTAAGGTCCATCTTTAAAACCCAGATGATCGCAGCATTTTTAGTGGTTGTTTTAGGTATGGCTATCACAGCGGGTTACCTGTACACCCTTCTGTTTTAATTCCAGGTATTTTGGAGGTAGAGACTTATGAACAAGATACACGACGCGATTATCATTGGCGCAGGGCCTATTGGAATTGCTGCCGCTGTACAGCTCTTGTCGAGAAAATTGAAGCCCTTGGTTTTAGAGAAAGGCATATCGGCCGGCAGCGCCATGCTGGATTGGGGCCATGTTCGGGTTTTTACACTCTGACCCTATATCATTGATAAAGCAGTTGCTAACCTCCTTGATATGAATGGCTGGGTATATCCAAATAGGGAATACTTACCTACAGGCCGTGAAATAGTGGACGAGTATTTAGGTCCATCAGCCAAAACTTTGGAGCTAATTAATAAAAGTACTCTTATTTTATTTAGCTCCATAAAATTAATTGGAGATGATTTCCTTAATCAATTTATGGTGATAGATTTAGAGATGAAAGCTGGGGAGTGTTTGATCTTTTCTTCATTGAACTTACATGCTTCCCATTCCAATACCAGCGATAATAGTAGAAGGTTCTCCTTTGTAGGAAGATGCACTGCCAACCACATAAAGGTAGCCCCCTACGGAAAAGATTTATATTCAACCTATGAGGGACTTGTCGAATATGATACCCCTAAAATCGACACTTTTCAGGTTTTCGGCAATGATACCTACGGTTACAACGAAATCCTTAAAGAATAAACGTTCATTTAAAGCTTTGTCAGGTTTTGGGTATATGCTTGTCGTACCACCGGAAAAGATACGGCGAGCTTTGCCAACATCCGCACCAATATTTTATTTAGCAAGGAATTTGAGCTTATAATCCGCCTAACAATTTCTGTCTTTCGAATCGTCGCCGCGCCTATTTTACGCCTTTCATCGGAATAACTATCTACTGTGCCGTTTATAATCGCATCAACTGCAGCTATCGCATCGGCAATACCCAGATTCATACCCTTGCCACCTACGGGAGAATGGCAGTGAGCGGCGTCTCCGACTAAAAGTACGCGCTGGGAGCGATAACTCTTCGCCTGCCGAATTGAAATTTGAAAACTACCGGAGCGATGGATATTCTTAATTTTTAGCGGCACATCTAGTGCTCCCAACGCATCTGGCTGGGTAGCAACTACTCTTAAACGCTGTTTACCCATAGGTAAAGTAATTGTAAATTGATTGCCGGGCCGCTGAATATCCACGCTAACTAAATCGGGATCACACTCTCCTTCTATATCTACATCAGCGACTCCCCAAGGTTCCGGCAAATCTGTACCAGAAAATGGAATACTCAGCTTCTCACGAATTGTTGAATGAACGCCGTCAGCAGCAATTAACCAGTCAAAGCATTCGACACTACCGTCAGACAGGGTGACTTCCACTCTGTGCTCACTAGAGTCCACCTCAGTAGCGGCAATACCGTATTCAACTACGACACCCTGTGTGAGCAGAGCATCCTTCAAGATCTCCTCAGTGCGATTTTGTGGTAACCCAAAGCCCACATACTCTTTATATGCATCGCCTCGGTTATCCAAAAATAACAGCGGCCTACCCGCTTGAAGATATTGAACTTTACAGAGTCGCATCGCCTCAGAGACCAAATTATCTGAAACACCAACCTTGAGAAGGCGCCTGATGGTGCAGGGAAAAATACCGACTGCCCGAGAGAGTTCACTGGGTTTGCTACGGCGTTCAACTATTCGGCATTTGATTCCATAGAAAGACAAAGCACAAGCTGCCGCCAACCCCGTTGGACCCGCACCAACCACTAACACCCGGTCTATATGGCTCACTGGTACCATTGCACCCTGTCGTAGAACTCACTTCTATTGTAGAAGCCAGGGAAAAAGCAAGGCACGGCCATCATAGAAGTAAGCTCACCTGCTGTGATAAAATCGCAATTTCAGGGCACCCCCCATATGATCGACCTCAGTATTTTACCCGCCTTCTTGATCGCAGCGATTGTTCTAGCGGCCTCCCCTGGTCCTGACCTACTGTTAATATCTGCTTACTCTTCGGCTCGCGGATTTACTGCAGGAGCAATGATCTCATTGGGCATTTTTACTGCCGGGATGGTGCAATCGGCGCTAGTTGCTCTCGGACTCGGACATATTATGCAGACGATGCCTCTGGTAGCACTGGTAGTAAAACTGGTAGGCGCCGTATATTTAGCTTGGCTAGGATTGTCACTCCTTCGCAATTGGCGTTCAAATAAAGTGACACAAAATAACCAACCAGATACAGTGGTTCTGTCGGCAACACAGCTGATCGCCCGGGGCTTACTCAACAACCTAATGAACCCCAAAGCCCTACTTTTCTTTAGCCTTTTCCTGCCTCAATTTACCGTGTCATCCCAGGCAATCACGCCCCAAATTCTTGTATTGGGCGTACTCTTAAGCATTACAGCGCTGGCTTTTAACACCCTGGTATCCCTTTCGTTTAGCAAGCTGGGAAAATCTCTTGCTACACAGGCCAGTATTCAGCGGCACCTGGATGGTTTTCTTGGAGTTATTTTCCTCGGCTTGGCCTCTCGCCTGGCTTTTGACCGCTGATTTTTTATAGTTTTATGGACGACAGGAAGCTTTCTGTGAAAATATAGCGGCAGTCAAAGTACTTTCAGCAGTCCAGCGGAGAGCTCAATGCGAATAGCGGTCCTGTCTGACATCCATAGCAATGTTTATGCCCTCGATGCCATTGTTGCTGATCTAAAAAAGAGAGGCGCCGATCTAACGGTGAACCTGGGTGATATTTTATATGGCCCTATTGCGCCACGACTCACCTATGAACGCTTAATGGAGCAAGGTTACACGACTATTCGCGGTAATCAGGACCGGCAAATATATGAAGCCACACCTACCGAAATAGAAAGCAACCCAACTCTGCAATTTATTCTGAAAGACCTTGGTGTTGAACCACTATTATGGATGAAGCAGTTACCACCCAGCTTACAAATCACCGATGAAGTCTTTCTTTGCCATGGAACACCCAGTAGTGACCTCATATATCTGCTGGAAGATACCAGCAGCGGCCGCCCCCAGATACGTTCCAACCACGAAATCCTCAACCTCCTTGGAAAGATTTCCTCAAAAGTAATTCTATGTGGGCATACACATCAACCACGCTGTATCTCTGTCAGTAGTGGCCAGCTGGTCGTAAATCCAGGCAGCGCTGGGCTACCGGCTTATACTGACAGTGAACCGCAACCCCATATTATGGAAACCTTTAGCCCCCATGCGAGTTACGCCCTGATAGAGAGAAGCAAAAATGGAGCCTGGAGCGCAGAATTTTTTAAGGTAAGTTATGATGCAGATAAAGCTGCCCGAGCTGCTATTGCACAAGGGAGAGATGACTGGGGTTTCTATCTATCAACCGGACGAGCCAGCTAGGTAAATCTGCTTACACAGGATATTGGATAAAAGGAAATTCGCTAAATGGAAGATTATCGCCCTTGGGATATGGAACTAAATACCTTCATAATGCTGCTTCATCTAAGTCAATTGGCTTGGATCGTAATTCCTGGTGCTGGTTTTGTTTTACCCATTATTATGTGGGCAACAACAAGGGACCGTTCTCAAGAAATCGATAAACACGGCAAGATGATATTTAACTGGATGTTAAGCTTGCTTATCTATTCCATTATTTCCGTCATACTGATATTTTTTATTATCGGTATTTTTGGGCTGATTGCATTAGCAATAATCAATGTTATATTTATTGTGATTGGTGCAATCCGGGCTAATGAAGGCCAATTCTGGCGCTACCCACTCAGTATTCGATTTTTTGGTTAAATACTAAACCGTACCTTCCAGATAGAAAATCGGGAGAGCACCTCCCGATTTCCCTTGGCTATAAGCCAGTAATCTCTATATTACATTCAGCAGGTTAGTGCCGATTAGTAGTAACCAGAGACATCATCGGTGATAGGACCGAGAGCACGGTAAGCGTTAGAAATGTCTTCGCCGTTTGAGCGCTCACCACAGGCCAAGCCACCACACTCGTACCAGTCAGGATCAGAGAACCAATCGTACTGGGTAACGTTTTCGCCGTATTTCCAAGGGTAAGCCATGATGGTAGAGAACTTGTTATCTACACCGTGACCCATACCGTAAGAGTAAACGCCACCAGAGGTATCACCCTGCTTGGTTGAGTGAAGCAGACCCATATTGTGGCCCAGCTCGTGAACGAAGGTGTTATAACCACAGTCAACGCCAGTTACGCTGTAAGCACGCTCTTTTGCGCTGGAGTACATGGTGCCATTGCTACCCCGTCCAACCCAGGCAATACCACAGGTGATGTAGGTGTTGCCGTCGATTACAGTTTCTTCAGCTTTACCCAGGAAAACCACCATATCCGCCTTTTCAGAGGAACGCCAGTCATTCACAGTGTCGTGGAAGGTAATCAGGTCCAGGGTTTCTTCGTTAACACGGAGATCGGAGCTGGTAGCTTCCCAGGTGTCTACCAGGTTCAACTGGATATCAATACCATTCCTTGAAAAGGAATTGTTCGCATAGCTGATATAGCTATCGATCTTGGCTGAGATATCACCGGTATACTCCGCAGCAGGTGTAGTGTACATAATAGCGATATCGACGGTATCGGCACTCGCAGCGCCAGAAACAGTCAGTGCTGCAATAGCAGCGGCCAGGCTTTTCTTCAGGTTCATTATAAGACTCCTTTTATTATAATAAGTAGTGCACACTCCTCCCCCAGCAATTAATTAAAATTGCTGCCCAAAGGAGTAACAGTACGCTTTTAATACCCTGACTCGATTAAAAAACTATCCCTAGTCCTTTAACCGCCTGAGGAGACGAGCCCCCGGTATCTGCAGGATTTACTTGGGCCTTCCTTTGCCTGATTATTAATTCAAAGCATAATTACTTTGAATCAATTTCTTCTTATTTGAAGTCGTTTAGCGGTAAATCGTCATCCGACCAGGTCTTTTCACGAGGTGCTTCCGAGGACATATCCTTATCGTGTTTCTCTACGTGGTTTTTAATTAATGCACCATTAGGCGCTATCCACGCATAACTACCCTGACCTTCCATTGTGTATGACCCGGAAGGTAAGTTTAGCTGTGCATAAACAGAGTTTGCTCCGAGAGTAAAAGTTGCGCCATGCAGGCGAGTCATCCCCGGGAGATTTAATTGTACGCTTTTGTTGCCACTGGCATGCTCTTCAATACTGCCAACCTGAGCATCGTAATCACCTTCAATACCTGGCAAGTCAATGTCGACGTAATCACCAACAGTGAGATTCCGGAGCATATCAATATCCAGCTCGAGATAGGTTTCACCATTGAGATCTACTGGTAGGCGACCATTTTCATAAAGAGCTTCCCTGGCCAGCTCTGACTCAACCCAAAGTGCTTTTTCTTCATCACTTTCGAGGAGTTCTTCTTCACCCACCTGAACCTCCTCAGGTTTAAGCGGCTCTGCTTTTTGAGTAGATTTACTGATAGCTGGCTTGGGCTTTTCCAGCTCAGCGACTGGTTTTTGACCTTCAGATTGGCTTTTGGACCAAACGAAATACCCTGCTGCCACTGCAATGGCGACGAGAGGAATTATTTTTCTCACAAGCTTTTCTCTCAAAATAATGCTGCGTGCAACGGCAAAGCACGTCCTATCGACAGCTTAACCAGCCCTACCTCATGTTGGCATCTTTACGATTCTTAACATTCGATATTTAGTTGAGACGATCGATCCTAATTATCACGCAGCTTTTTTTTGGGAAATTTTTCACATAATTTTCATAAAAATTGAACAGAATCTAAATTATTTTTCAAAACTGTGGGGAACGTCGGAATTAAAGCAGACATATTTCACGAAAACCCTTTTTGCACCAAATTAGTTCAAGCCAAATACCAGTGGCGAGATTCCCCCAAATACGATCAGGAGCACCTGCAAAAACCAAAAAATAAGTTTCACAAGAAACAAATTTGGTAGATTTTTAAGCAGAATTAATAATTTCAGTGTACGAAAGGCAATAGAAGAAAAAAGTTGAAGCTCAAAATTTCTCTTCGATTTTGGAATAGAATTTTCTGTTAGAAAAAAGTGAATATAAGGACAAACTAGAAAATCGTAACTAGGCAGGCAATTCAGACAATCTATTTATTCTTGATTGGGTAGAGATAAAGCTGTACGGAGTAACTTCAGCGCACAGCAGTTAATTGGCCAATGGTGACACCGTTACTCAACTCGATAGCGCAACAACACCAAATTATCCAGGACTATATTTTTTGACCAGATAAATTTAGCACCACTGCCATAAAACTGTTTCCGAAAATTCATATACGCCGCTTTATTGTCCACACCTATCTGCTGCTCCGTGTACTCTGTCGCATAAGGCCAAGAAAGATAGCAATCGTCGACTTTCCAATTTTTCGGAATATCCCAGTGCAGAGAATAGACTTGTGCACCTGGTTTTGGGGGCCTCTCAGCACAGTCCGAGGAGGTTCGCTCTTCTCCCCGCTCTTTCATGCACCCCAAATCATAAATAGGTGCAGTATAAAAAGTTTGTGCATGCCACTTTGAATTCGTTTTGGTACCGTCAGAAAAGCTGGCAATAAAGCCACCGTCACCGGCGTGAGTGCGGACACCTCTATTACTCTCTGTGCCCTCCCCTAAGTTCTCCTCCCAGTCAACCGCTTTTACAGCGATATCGTAGGGTCTCTTTACCCTGAACTTAACCACACTGGAGTTAAATGGCGTAAATGGAACCGGATCAACAGCAACTAACTTGCCATTGATATATAGCTCAAAATAATTGTCGGCAAAGATATAACCGGTAACCACCTCGCCTTCTTTGTCGATATCGACCACCGGTACCTTTGTAAGGTCCATATCCTCCAATGAGGATGGAGTGACCCCAGAGCACTGGTTATAGAGATCTGCAGCAAAGTACCGCTTGCTGTAATTCACTTCAGCCGGAACGGTAAAGGCTTTGCCCTCTACCTGCTTCACCCCCATTGGCGACAACCGGGAGCGACCGGAAGCACAGGAAAACAGGTTCTCCGTTTCTACTTTGGCAGAACCCTCAGCCACCGCCCATTGCTCGAGTAAGGGTTTTCCAGAGACCAGGCATTTGCCGTAATCGATATAAGGCCCAGGAAGGCCGCCTGATATCGTTTTCCCATCGTTCCAACCTCCTTTCGAGAGACAGCTATAGTCGTAAGCTCACCAAGCTGTAGCCCTATTAATCTGACAAGCTGCAAGCTTAATGATTTACAAAGTAATCAAAATGCACTTTTTACCTTCTATATAGAAAGCTAACACAGTAAGAGAGTAATAGTTGCCGGGGTCAACAATTCTTAACCCTGTAGCCGAGGCAGCTTTAAGAATATTTACACGAAAGGGGTAAAACAGAGGGGGGTTAACGGCACCCGGCCTTAAGCAGATCGGGTGCCGTTAAAGAAGGGCATTAAGCGGGCTTGGTTCGCACCCACTTATGATCAAAGAAACCGCTGACAAAGCCAGCCAACACTATAGCCATCAACAGTAGCCATATCAGCTTTTCCGGCTTATCACTGGGAGTCGGCTCTGCAACCTGCTCCAGCTTCTGGCCACTGACCTGTTGCGCAGCATTGGCGCTGCTAACCTGAGGGTTATCCAATACCTGGGCATTGGCCAGGGCCGCAAGGCCGAACCCTAGTGCCTGCTGATTGACGAATTCCTTGAACTTGTCATTGTCGGTAGCCACATCAAACTGATTTGCCAGCTCGGTGTAGGTCTCTACCATTTTCTCCAGGGTTTCAGGCTTCGCATCCCAATATCCCTTGCGCACCGCTTCCAGCATTCGCTCCAACATCTGGGCCAGGGCCTCGGCATTGTGCTCTTCGAAGAATTCGCGCATGTCCATTTCATATTTGTCATCCACGTAGACTTCAAACATTTCCTGCCATTGGTCGTCGCGAATGGTTTCCGGAGTCATTACTTCCCAGCCCCACATATTGTTGACGCGATCCAGGATAGCGGTAGCGCCGGCGTAGCCGGAATCCTGCATCGCCTCAATCCAGCGGGGGTGGAAGTAACGGCTGCGCATTTCCTGGTTAACGAACTCCGCAAGGGTTTGCGCTTTTACGTTATCTTTGCGACGCAAATTGGAAACATACATTTCCGGCGTTGCGCCATCCAGATTGCGAACTGCCAGACCGATACCGCCAAAGTATTGGAAGGGATCATCATTGGTCATCATGGCGTAGAGGTTGGTGGAGCGGGAAAAAATCACCCCATCAGTGCCAGACAGCACCTTGCCGTACAGCTCAACACTGCGCTGATCCTCGCTCCAGCGGGATTCATCTTTGCCATAGGCAAAGCCCATACGGCGCATATAGAGGTCAGCGAGCTTGTCATCCCCCTCCCAACTGTCAGAGGCCAGGCTAGCGGCGGCAAGACCCGTTCCATAGTTGCCGCTTTCATTGGAGAAGATACGCACCGATGACAAATAGCGTGAATCCTCTTCACTGTTGCCGTCTTCCAGCAGCTGCTGTTGCAATGCCTGGCTGTGGCGGTAAACAAAGTTATTGTCTTCTTTCATCTGCGCCACTTTATCGATGGCTTCTGCCAACCACAGCATCACGTTGGGGAAAGCATCCCTATAAAGGCCTGTCGCAGAGATTACGACATCAATACGCGGGCGCTTTAATTCCGAGTAGGGAATAACTTCTGTACCGGTAACATTGCCCTGCTGGTTCCACTTGGGTTTTAGGCCCAGGGCGTGCAGGATCTGGGCTTCCAGGGCTCCCTGGTGGCGCATGGTTTCAAGGGACCACAGGGAGAAAGCCAACTTGTCCGGGAAGCGGCCATGCTTTGCATGGTAGTCAGCAATGGTCTGGTCCATCAGCTGTACACCAGCTTCATAGGCTTCCTTCGATGGGACCTTAGCCGGGTTAAAGCCAATCAGGTTGCGGCCGGTGGGCACCGCCTGCGGGTTGCGAATCGGGTCACCCCCATGGCTTACAGGAATGTAGTTACCATCGAGTGCCGACATCAGGTTTTCCAGCTCGGCAATTTTGGCAAAGTTATCGGAGTATTCCCGGGCCTGATCCAACTGGGCCTGCAAGGGCTCAGGAACCTGCTCCAGCTCACCGCCCTCCAGGAAGGTATCCAGTAACTGGAACCCTGCCTGCGCTTCCAAAGCCACAACATTGCGCTCGTCCCGGGTTTGCTCTTCCGGCAAACGCAACCCGTGCTCCGCCTCATATTCATCCGCTGCGGTGATAAACCCTTCACCCAACATTTGCAGCATGGTGCTGGTGAGGTGTTCGGTTTTGGGCAGCTGACCAAAACGATGGATGCCCAGCGGCTGGCTCATCTCTGCCAATTGACCCAAATGATCCTGCAAGCGGCTCAGTTGGCCATCAAAATCCGCACTTAAGGCTTCAGCACTGATTTCCAGATCCTTGAGCATATTGAGCTCTTCGGCCAGACTGATAATACGCTCTTGGGTATTGGCCCGGGTCTGCCCCTCAGACAATACCAGGTAATTGCCAATTAACTCGGACAACTCAGCCACTTCCGCATACAAGCCCGCTTTCGCGAAGCCTGGGGTCAAGTGGCTGATCATGGTGGCACGGCCACGGCGCTTGGCCTGCATGGCCTCTCCCACGTTATCGATAATGTAGGGGTAGAACACCGGGATATTTCCCAGGGCCAAACTGGGTGCATCGTAAACCGACAGGCCCCGCTCTTTGCCACTGAGCCACTCCTGGGAGCCATGGGTTCCCAGGTGAATGTAGGCATCGGCACCAAAGGTTTCCCGCGCATAGAGGTAAACCGCCAGGTAGGCGTGGTTCACCGGGGTTTTCATATCGTGGTATAGGGAAGAGTGATCCTTGGCATTGTCCGCGCGAACGCCTTGCGGCAACACAATCAAATTGCCAAGGGTCATCCGGGGAATAACAAATGCAGGCTCGCCGTTATGTTCGGCCAACATGGCATTGTCTTCCGGCTTGCCCCAACGCTCTACAATAGGATCCCGTACAGTTGCAGGCAGTTGGTCAAACCAGGCTTGATAGGTGGACAGCGGCATCCAATCAGCCAGCCCTTTATCGATCAAGGCTACGCTGTCTTCGCGACGATAATAAGGGCGCAACAACTGCCCGGCCCAATCGATAAGGGTTTTTGAATCCCTGATATGTACCTCATAGCCTCTTTCGCGCATTGCCTGGGCAATCGACTCAATCGAGCTGGGTACATCCAGGAAAGCCGCACCGATATTTTTTTCCCCGGGCGGGTAGTTCCAAATAAACGTTGCCACCTTTTTATTGGTGTTGCTTTGATAAGCGAGGGAGGCGTGATTCCAGGCGCGCTCTATCAAGGCCTGCATCTGTACATCCATCACTACTTTATTGCCGTCTTTATTAGCAGCGATAATCACCGGATCGATGCTGCCAGTATCTTCAGGCATTACCAGGAAGAATGGAGTCAGGGATGGAGATACACCGCTATTATCAGCAAAATATTCTTCTTCGCTGCCCTCGGTGTAATTGAGCGCGTGAATAACCGGCACTCCCAACTTCTCAAATTCAGCGCGGCGCTTGCTGACATAGTGCAGGGAGCGGTAATTAATCATCAAGTCGACACGGGTATTGCCGCTGTCGGTTTGCAATAAGTCTGGATAGGAAAGCGGCAAGTCTTCGCCTTCAAAGAAGAAGGCGAAAGCCTTGGCACCTTTAGCCTCAAGACCATCCAACAGGGTGTCGACAACCTGCTGCTGCTCGTAATCCACCACGGAGCGATGGATAGCCACAGCAATCACTGGCTGCTGCTCAGCGGGCTTTAACCAGTCAAAGAAAAATTCCTCTTTATCGGTGACAAGCTGCTCCAGGCGGGGATGATAAAAACCCACCTTGGGTACAATTATCGGTTCCGGTACTGAGCCACTGGAAAGGTCAAATACCTCTGCCGACAAAAACTGCATCATATACCGGTAGTTTTTGCGGCCCGCATTATTAAAATAAGCGGCTATCGCCCGATGCTCGGACTCTGCCAACCCCTGGTTCATGGACTTATTATCTGCATCCCCCAGGGAAATCACCGGAACTTGCGGATGCTTGGCCAGCATTGGCTGGAACTTGCCAAACATAAAAGCAGAAAGCGCCGGGTTGATGCCATCCAGCATTATCAGTTCAGCGGAAGACCAAGCCAGGTCGATTTCCTCATCACTCTTACCTTTGCTGTTAAAGATCTCCAGCTCAAAGGGTTGGTCTGCAGAGAGATCAGCCAGCAATGTACCTTTTGCCTTGGCCGTGTGGCTCGACATCATCAAGAGTACTTTGGGTTTATCACTGGCCTGGGCAAAGGTTGCAAAAGCCAAGCTCATCAATAGGCACACAAACTGTGCCCATAGTTTATTACGCACCACTAATTCCCCCCCGAAGCTTTTTCACCGGTGGGAGCATCTTTACCTTCCCCTTCCGGTACATAAACCAGGCTGCCATCGGCCATCTGGTAAGCCACTCCCGCACGGGTGCCCTCCCCTGAGCCAATTTCCCCGGTGGATTTGTATTGTTTGATTTCCTTACCGTCCTTGACGATCACTTCCATATTGGGTTCGCCGGCATTTTTAATCACCGTGACCTTTTCATTGGAAAAAACGTTCAAGGGATTTTGCGCAATAGCAATCAGCAGCGCGGCGATAATGACCAGAAACACATCGATCAGGTTCACCGCGCTCAGAATAGGATTCAGTTCTTCATCTTCGTCGAGGAAGCGCATCAGTCGGCCTCCTTCAGCTTGCGGATATTGATCAGCTCAGAGGCAAACCAGCGCTTTTTCACTGAGGCAGGCCAGAAGGTAATCGTGGAGATTACCAAGCCCCAGATCACAGCGGCGAAAGCAATAATCAGGTTTTCACTGATTCCCTGGATATTGCCATCGGCCAGGGCGCGAAGTGCCGGCCCCATGGGAATCATGGTGGCAATCAAACCCAACATGGGCGCGATCCGGGTAGCCATGCGAAGAAGCTCCAGTTTTCTCAACGCAAAAACTTCCAATTCGTCGTCACATGCCAAAGGGTTATTCACGAAAAAGTTGTGTACTTGGTAGCCCGGCAGGCGCTCAACCCGACCTTGCTTCAATGCCAACCGATAGGCTCCGGCATTTTTGCGGCGAAGCATCCACAGTGAAATAAAGCGCCCGGCGGCATAAAGCGAGTAGATAAAAAGTACCAGGATCGCCAGTAATACTGGGGCCATAAACAGGTCGGCCACATCCGCCATTAAGGTCTCAATTGATTGAATATTCACTGCAAGCCTCCCAAGCCCCACTATTGATGCCGTTCACAAATTTGAGCGGAAAGTACCCAAAGAAACTTTTAAGGTCAAATTTAATCTAATTGATATTGATTCGCATTTACCTTTACATTTTAATAAGTATCCATATAATCTCGCTCCGAACTGGTCGACAAGACCAAGCGAAAGGGCAACCAGAGACCCTTAACGAGCAGACCGAATCAACGACATCAAGGAATTCACCATGAAACGTCGCCCACTAGCAGCAGCCATTTTGGGCTTAGCCTCCGCCTCAAACCTGTACGCAGAGACCCCGACCTCTCCGTCCAGCAATGAACTCGAGCTGATCGTCGTCAGCGGGCGCGCAGAAAAACCCCTGAAAGACGTTGCGGGCAGCGTTTCCGTGGTGACCAATGAGGAAATTGAGCAGCTTCAGCTCAATGACATGAACCAGTTGTTCCAATACGAGCCCGGTGTTGAAGTAACCGGTGAGGCTGGCGGCGCGCAAAATATTCTGGTGCGCGGCATGGGCGGTGACCGTGTACTGATTATCAAAGACGGTATGCGGGTGAACGAGGGTTATGGCGCCAATGGCCAAAACGACATTGTTGGTCGCGGCTTTATTGAAGTGGACACCCTAAAGCAGGTTGAAGTTGCCAAAGGCGCAGCCTCCTCCCTGTACGGTTCAGACGCCCTTGCCGGTATCGTAGTATTCACCACCAAAGATGCTTCCGACTACCTGGAAGATGGCGAGCAGTTTGGCGGCTCTATCAAGACCGGCTACAACGGCATCACCAGCCAGCACAATGTTTCCCCTACCCTTGCCCTGCGCACCGGCAATTTTGAGCAACTGCTGCACACCACCTTCCGCGATGGTGAAGAACAGCAGAACTACGACGAAACCCAGGACCCCTTCGAGATTGAATCGAAGAGCATCCTGTACAAAGGTAAATACAACCTGGGTGGCGAAGACTTTATCAGCTTCAGCATCGATCACTGGAACCAGGAAACTGTCGGTGACAGTGCCGATGGCCTGCTGTATTACTTCCGCGGACTGGCCGACTACGGCTACAACATCGTCGCTGAACAATCTGTTTCCGACAAAGAGACCACTGCATACCAGCTCCGCTACCACAGCGAGACTCCAACTGCGATTTACGATCAGGTAAATATCAGCTTGTACAACAACAAGTCTGAACAGGAAGACGAGCAGTACGGGCAACTGGACATCAACGCCCCCATGTTCGGTGTGATTGAAATCCGCGACATGTGGGAAACCGGCCTCTACCGCCAGGACACTATCGGCCTGCTGTCCAACGCCAGCAAAACCCTGAATGAGACCCACACCCTGGGTTACGGTCTGGACCTGGAGCAAACGGAGAGCGAGCGTACCGTTCACCAATACCGTGAAGTTGCGGGTAGCTCCACCCTGGACTCCACCACCGAGAAATTCCCAGAAAACGAAGTGGCGCGCGCCGGCCTGTTTATCAATGACGAAATGTCATTCGCCAATGGCCAGCTGACCGTTACCCCGGGCCTGCGCTACGACTGGTACGAAATGGACCCCAACGGTGCATTGAAGTCTGATGACACTCCATTTGCCACCATTGAAGAAAGCAATGTTTCCTTCAACCTGGGCACGCTGTACCGAATCAATCCGAAACTGTCCGCCTTTGCCCAATACGGACAGGGCTTTAAAGTGCCGGCCTACGATTTAGCCTATATCGAGCATTACCTGCAACCTACCTCCGAATACATCTACGAGGTTCTGCCCGCCGACGATTTGTCACCAGAAACCAGTGACACCTTCGAGCTCGGCCTGCGCGGGCACCTGGGCCCTGTAGCTTTCAGTACTGCAGCGTTTTATACCGAATACGATGATTTCCTGGAAACCACTTTAATTCACCAAGAATCTGTAAATGGTGATGACGGCAGTTTCTCCCATGTATTTGAACAGTACCAGTACCAGAACATCGAATCTGTCACCATCAAAGGTATAGAGGCGAGCGCCAGCTGGTACCTGTCTCCAACAATCGAGTTGTTTGCAAATGCCAGCTACCAGCGCGGCGAAAACGACACCACCGGTGAATACCTAACCAGCATCAGCCCACTTTCTGGCGTGGTCGGTGCAAGCTACAGCGGAGCCAAACTCTCCAGCCAGATACTGGTGCGCTGGGCAGACCGTATGGAAAAAGTGAACGACGGCGCTACTGAAACTGCCGGTTATGGCACTGTAGACTGGACCCTGGGTTATCAGGTAATGGACTCCATGTCTGTGAACTTGGCGGTTAACAACCTGATGGATAAATACTACGTTCCCTACCTGAATGTTGCAGGCTGGGATGAAGGTAGCGATCTTTCTGTCAATGCGGCGCCGGGACGTACTTTCTCTGCGTCAATCAGATACGATTTTTAATTAACGAGTTTTACACTCTCCTATCTCGCAAATAAGTCCCTTGATGGCCGTACTCCCATGCGGCCTTTTTTTATTTTGCGGCGTCAAAAAATACAATTAATCCGTGTAAATCTTCTCCATCATTTCTTTCACTTCCGCCTGGTATAGCCGCAACGCTTTTAACAGCTCAAGTCTGAACAGCGGCATATAAAGCAAGTACACTAGCTGATAAATTGGGTTCGCAGAGTGCATTTTGAAATAACACTGTCTCTCCCAGTGACTTGCCCCACCCTTCATTTCGGTAATGGTGTAACTGAAATGGCCGGTGATGTGTTTAGTAATTGGTAAAAATAATAGAACCAGCGCACCACCGTAAATCGTCTTCCCCTCCCAGGAAATTTTGTTGGGCCGCTCATAATTTATTAATTGATGCTTCATTACGTGGTAGCCAGTAATCCCCCAATATTTTTCGATCGCCACGCTACCTACAGTAGACTTATCGCCCCCCAGATTGTATTCCGCAAATAAAGTGTTCGGATATTTGCTTTCCCAATTTCGCAGGTCTACCACATAATCAAACAAGGCTTCGGGTGGAGCTTGTATAATGGCCGCATTTTTGTAGAAGTAGGACTTGTCTTTAAAATACAGCACCAGGCAAATCAACACATACAGAATAATTACCGCATATATGATGTCTAGTATCATCAACTGCCTCCACCACTAAAAAACTTAATACCGGCACTGATATAAATGAACTAGAAAGTCACAAGTCTAATTATAGAAGAATAAAAAAATGCCAGAGCTTTACGGCCTGAATTCAAAATAAATAAAGATAACAATCAATTTGAGAGGGGCGATTAAATCCTCGCAGAAGTGGATATAAATTTCATGGCCAAACGGTCTGCAAATACCGCCACCCGGCGCGGCTGGGCCCGGCTTGGAGGGAACAACATTTGAAGCGGTACCGGCGGTGGAGTGTACTCTTCTAGCAGGCGAACCAGCCTGCCCGCCTGGATATCCGACCCTACATCCAATTCCGATTTTAAAATAATGCCACTTCCCTTCAGGCACCACTGGCGAGCCAGTTCCCCGTCATTGGTCACCCGGTCGCCGCGTACCACCACAGTTTGCTCACTCCCCGATCCATCGCGGCTGTCGAGAAAGCGCCAGTGGCTATCCAGGTTTTCACCGAAACGCATTACCAGACAGTTGTGACCCTTCAGGTCCTCGGGCCTTTGTGGAGTGCCACGCTCTTGTAAATAGCTGGGAGAAGCGCAGAGGATGCGCTGCTTTTGGCTCAGGGTCCTGACCCGAAGTGAACTGTCGGTGATTGCACCGAAACGCAAGGCAATATCAATACCCTGACCGACAATGTCCACATAACCATCCGACAACAGCAATTCAATAGAAATAGCCGGGTGATCCAGTAAGAAGCGGTCAATTTCCGGGGCCACAATCGCACGCCCCAAGTCGCAGGGGGCACTTACGCGAATGCCACCGGACAGGGTCTGTGCTCCTGATCGAATACGGCTTTCAAGGTCATCCACTTCACCCAGAATCTGTTTAGCACCCTCAATCAGGGTACGCCCTTCCTCTGTCAGGCTAATTGCCCGGGTTGTTCTATTCAATAACACCACACCGAAGTGCGACTCCAATGCCGCAAGGCGCTCGGAAACCCTACTGGAAGATAGGCCCGAGTCCCGCGCTGCGGCGACCAGGCTACCTTTATCAACAATTTGCAGGAACAACTTGAGATTATCTATCAGCATTGATCGGAAATACCGAATATTGATTTCTATTAATAGCAGTTTATCCGGTAAATCAAAGCAACCACAATACCCCTATCGCAGTAACTACTGCACAGTCACAAACTTACACTAGGGAGTTTCGGTATGGATAACAGTATTCGCATCGGACACATTGCGCTCTCTTTCCACGAGGCCAGCGCCCGGGAAGTCGCCAAGGTTCTTGAGGCTCACGGCCACCAAACCAGCTTCAAGTCCGCCCCCCATGAGGCGGCCTTCGAGCTGTTAAAAAACGGGGAAATCGACCTTTTAACTTCGGCCTGGCTGCCCTCCAGCCACGAGGTCTACCTGAATCCCCTGCTGGACCAGGTAGAAAAAGTGACCGTGCTGTATGAGCCCTACTGTATCTGGGGCGTGCCGGATTATGTGCCCGAAAATGCAATTGCCAGCGTTGATGACCTACTCAGCGAACCCGCCCTCACCCGTATGGATCGCCTGATCCAGGGAATCAATCCCGGTGCCGGTATTAGCCGCTTTTCCGCTGAAATGATCCAGGCCTATGGCCTCGATAAGGCAGGTTACGAATTCCGACCGGGAACAGAAGCGGACTGCTTCAACCGTTTTGAAGACGCCGTAGCGCAGGAGCGCTGGGTAGTGATCCCCTTGTGGCACCCGCAATTTCTCCACAACCGCTACACCATCCGCGCACTAAAAGAGCCCAAAGGGCTTCTCGGCACTCAAGATGAAGCAACGCTCATCGTGCGCAAAGATGCCAAACAGAAAATTGGCAGCGCCGCCCTGGCTGCACTGTCCCAGCTTTATATCGGCAACAAAAAACTCAGCGCCTTGGAAGATGCGCTGCGCAAACAAGCCAAAAACTAAGACACCGTAAAATTTAAGGAAGTCGCAATGAAGTCCCCGAAAATACTATTTGCCGCACTGGCTCTTGCAGGTGTTGGCAGCTTAGCCTCCAGCGTCTCTCACGCAGCTGAAGCGAAGTCACTGCAAACAGTCACTGAATTCAGCGAGTCCCGCGCTGCCGGTGTCACTGTCACCCCCAATGGCCGGGTACTGGTCAGCATGCACCCACTGGATGCGCCAAAACTAAAAGTACTCGAGGTAATGGCCAACGGCTCCAAGCAACCCTTTCCCAATCGAGATTGGGCGGATGGGTCTGAGCAGGGTGAAGTGGGTTTTGGATCAGTAATTGGCATTCACTCTGACAGCAAAGGCATCGTCTGGATTTTGGATATGGGCGGTGAAAATACACCCGTCCAACTTGTCGCCTGGGACAGCGTCAATAATAAACTGCACCAACAGATTGAAATCTCCAAGTCCGCATTAGTGGAAAATTCATTTCCGCAGGATTTTGCCCTGGATGAAAAGCGCCAAAAAATCTACATCGCCGATATGTCCTTCGGTAATTTTAACGGCGCGACTAAACCGGCAATTATTGTCGTCGACCTGAAAACCGGACGCTCTCGGCGCGTACTGGAAAGCGCTAATGAATTTATGCCGCCAAAGCAGGATCTCATTATCGGCGGAGTTTTGCTGGCGGCTAAAACTGAGGGTGATACGAATAAAAGCCTGCACTTTGGTCTCAATCCCATTGCCCTGGACGACAAGTCTGAATGGCTCTACTTTGGCAGCCTCAGCGGCGATAAAATCTTCCGTCTTCCTGTGGCGCAGTTGGCGGACGCCGATATTTCCGAGAGCAAACTAACCACACAAATTGAAGAGTTTGGCCCCAAAAACCCCAGCGATGGCATTGCTATGGCACCTGGAGGTGGCGTGCTGGTTACCGACCTGCAGAATAACGCCATTGGACTGACCACCCAGGGCAATTACCAAATCCTATTACAGGACAAACAACTCTCTTGGCCTGACAGCCTCGCCATTAGCAATGGCTGGGTATATATCACCCAGGATCAACTTCACCAGCACCCTGCTTTCAGTTCTGGCCTTGGTAATGCCAAGCCACCCTACAAGCTGATGCGCTTCCGCTACACTCCATAAACTCCCTCTCACCGCCAGGAGATAGTTGCCCTGGCGGTTTTTTATTAACGTCGAAATAAATTCACCAGTAAACTCAATACCAAACTAACGATAATCATCGATACAATTGGAAAGTAAAAACGGGTGCGCCCCGACTCCACACGAATATCTCCCGGCAAGCGCCCGAACCAGCTGAATAACCCTGGGGAAAAGTGCAATAGCACCCCAACCAACACTAAAATTATTCCTGCGATAATCAACCAGCGGGACATCCATTCACCTCCCTACAGAGTGATTTAACGCCCTGACAGTTACCCTGGCGCACTGCCTGGACATTCCCCAGTGACTACTCTATCTATGCTCAATCCCGAGACAAATCGATAGAGGCCATGTGGTGAAATACCTCCTTAGTGTAGTTGTCACAATCTGCATCTTTTTTAGCACTGCTGCCAATAGCCAGAATAATCCTTTGATTTCCCGAGGCACTATTCCGCTCGCCGAAGAAGTTACCCTTACTTCAGTCGCCGGCCCACTTGAATACCCTTGGGGTATAACCAGCCTGCCTGATGGAAGTTTTCTTATCACCCAGCGCAGCGGACAACTCAGAATTGTAAAAGATGGAAAATTATTAGCGAACCCTATCGAGCTTCCAGCAGAAATATTGTTTCTTGGCCAAGGGGGCTTGCTTGATATCGCTGTGAGCCCCACCTTCCCTCAAGACCAGATGCTCTACTTCAGTTATGCCATTGGCAATATGGACAGCAACCGACTTGCCATTGGTCGGGCTAAGTGGAATAACGGCAAGTTGGAAAACTTTGAAGAGATATTCAAGTCCGCGCAGGGTAAAAATAACGGCGCACACTTCGGTTCCCGGCTCGCCTTCCTACCTGATAAAACGTTGCTGGCTACCATTGGCGATGGCGGTAATCCCCCACAAGAATTTCTCGATATTTTTGCCAGGGAACAGGCCCAAAACCTGCAAACCCACTTCGGCTCTATTATTCGTATTAATGGGGACGGTTCCATTCCCGACGACAACCCTTTCAAAAACCAAGCAGATGCCCTGCCGCAAATCTGGAGCTTTGGCCACCGCAACCCGCAAGGATTGGTGATCGATCAACAAAGTGGGGAGATCTGGTCCTCCGAACACGGCCCCGCTGGAGGCGATGAATTGAACCGCCTCAAAGCTGGCAGTAACTATGGCTGGCCAAGGGTCACTTTTGGTCGGGACTATCGAGATGGCTCCAATATAGCCTTCAAAATCGAGGATCCAGAATTTACCTCACCCGCACTGGCCTGGCTCGATACCCACGCCCCTGGAGGACTGGCATTCTATACCGGCAATGCCTTCCCCGAATGGAGAGGAAGACTGATTTCCGCCGGGTTAGTTAGCGAAGATTTACGGGTCATTCAGATAAAAGATGATGCCGCTATTGGCGAGCTAAGGATACCTATTGGGGAGCGCGTACGCGACGCAGAAGTTGGCCAGGATGGCAGTCTTTACATATTGACCGATGGCCCCAAAGGCCGTTTACTGCGCATAGATCCAGCAAAACAATAACTCGAACTTCAAGATATTCGACTAGTTGGGGCGAGGTTCAAAGTTCGCCCTATAAGGCAAGCTATCTATGCGTTTTTTCCGCCCCCTTACCGCCACTCTACTTATGGCCACCTCACTGTGTGTTCAGTCCACCACTCTGATTCACAATGTTTCCGGCTACCAAACTACTGATGATCAACTACTCACGTTCGATGCTTTAGCCTTTGATCAAGGCAAGGTACTGGCAACTGGAAGCTATCAACAGCTGGAAAAGCAATTTCCTACAGCCGATAGAATTGATGCGCAGGGTAAAACCCTACTTCCAGGCCTAATTGATGCCCACGGCCATATGCTGGGCCTGGGCCAACTCACCGGTGAATTGGACTTACGCAATCACTCCCTTGCACAAGCACTCTCAGCCATCAAGAAATACGCCCGGGACCTGGGGCCCGACGAATGGCTATCCGGCCGTGGCTGGAACCAGGTTACCTGGCCCTGCAAAGCTTTCCCAACCCGTAAACAACTGGATAAATTGGAAATAGAGCAGCCAATTTGGTTGCGCAGGGTCGATGGCCACGCAGGTTGGGCCAATTCCAGGGCCCTGGAGTTAGCGGGGATCGACAAGGAAACCCAATCACCCGATGGCGGTGAGATTCTACGGGATGAAAACGGCAACCCGACAGGCATCCTGATCGATAACGCCATGAGCCTGATGTACAAGGCGATACCCGCACCTACTTTAGCCCAGGAGAAAAAGAGTCTACAAAATGCATTTACCACCGCTCTCTCCCTGGGATTAACCAGTGTGCATGATGCGGGTATCAGCGAACAGACCCTGAACGCCTACCGAGACCTGGCAAATAAGAAAGCCATCCCGTTGCGTATTTACCCCATGCTTTCAGTAGATAGCCACAACTATGCCCAGTTACTTCAGGCGGGGCATATTGGAGAGCCATCGGACCGGCTGTATATGCGCAGCATCAAACTTTCCGCCGATGGCGCCTTGGGAAGCCGAGGCGCTGCCCTGCTGGAGCCCTACCACGACCGCCCTCAGGAAAAGGGGCTGCTGCTCTACCCGGAAGACAAAATGTTGGCTTTGCTCAAGCTGGCTACCGACAATAACTTCCAGGTTAACGTACATGCAATCGGCGACAGGGCTAACCATATCGTATTGAACCATTTGGAAACCCTAAACAAGGCAGAGAGCCAGGCTAGCTATCGTCATCGTGTGGAGCACGCCCAGGTTATTGAGGTGGAAGATATTCCGCGCTTCGCCCGGCTCAACCTGATTGCCTCTATGCAGCCCACTCACGCTACCAGCGATAAGAGTATGGCCGGAGACCGCCTGGGGAATGAACGACTGATCGGCGCCTACGCTTGGCAGACCCTGCTGGAACAAGGCACTTCCATCGCCGCAGGCTCCGACTTCCCTGTAGAACCCGCAAACCCGCTTTTCGGTCTACACGCCGCAGTTACCCGCCGCGACCGTCAGGGAGACCCCAGTAAAGGCTGGCGCACAGAAGAAGCTATGACTCTGGAGCAAGCCCTGCGCGCCTTTACCCTGGATGCAGCCTATGCCAGCCATCAGGAGAAAGTCATCGGCAACCTTGAAGCCGGGAAGTTCGCCGATTTTATTTTGCTGGATAAGGATATTTTTACGATAGCTCCCCAGGAGATCTGGAAGGTACAGGTTCTGGAGACCTGGGTTGAAGGAGAACAGGTCTACCGTAAACCCCTTTAGCCAGTCACTAACCTTCATTTTTCCCGCACTTCAAACCGCGAATACCGGCGAAAATCGGTATTCGCAGAAACAACGACCGCCCCATAATTCACCAAGAGCCTTGTATTGCGGTATTGCTATACTACTTTTTGTGAATACAAGAAAACTTTATTGATAAAGCGCATATAGGTTAATGCCTCAAATAGAAACCAAATAGACCGCGCTATGAAATACATCCAAATACCCGTAAGCGACGCACCTTTGTATCTTCTACTCGAAGCAGATCCCTCAAAGAAGAAAATAGACAGCTATTTACCTGAATCCTGGTGTTTCGCAGCAATTGATGCTGGCGCTGTGGAAGGTATATGCGTAGTAAAAGAAATTGATACCGCAATCGCTGAGATTTTCAATATCTCAGTTTCTCCTGAGGTGCGGCAGCAAGGGATTGGATCAAAACTGTTAAAGTTCTCTCTTTCAGAGCTCACCACCAAAGGGATTCACCGAATAGAGCTGGGCACTGGTACATTCGGTTACCAGTTAACCTTTTATCAACGCCATGGTTTCAGGGTTGACTCTGTTATTAAAGATTATTTTTTGCACAACTATGATCAACCCATTGTTGAAGACGGGGTCCAACACAAAGATATGTTGCGACTCTCACTAGATCTTACAATTAGACGACAATAAAACTGTCTGCGGCATAGTGCCTACCCAAAATGGCAGGCTTGTACCTATTAATCATCGCTCAATCATCACCCAACGCGCCGGGATCAAAGTCGTCATAAAGCCATTCAGTTATAAGTGAAAATTTCCTTTCGCCTAATCTAACTTGACCTGCCAAACATCAACATTAAACCACCCACCTTAAATACTGTATTTATAAACAGTAAACTTAAAGCGACCTAGAAAGAACCAAGGGAATACTATGCCAGTAAAACATGAATGGCGAAAAAAAGAAAAATCCCTCTATCTCCCTAAAACTCTACCTGAAGTTATCGACATCCCCAAACTCAATTACATTACTATTCATGGAGAGAGCAGCCCTGCCGAGGAGACATTCACAAACTGTATCGGCGCTCTATATTCCCTGGCTTATACTATCAAGATGCTTCCCAAAAAAATGGATGAGAAGCCGAGGGGGTACTTTGATTTTACAGTCTACCCATTAGAGGGAGTCTGGGACATCAATGAAAAAGCCAAAGAGAGTTATTCTGGGGAGATCAAAAAAGAAGATTTAATCTATAAGCTGATGATACGTCAGCCTGATTTTGTCGAGCTACCCTTTTTCAAGGAAATACTTAACTACATTAAGAACAAAAAACCAAATCCACTACTGAATCAAGTTAACTTTGAGACTATTTTAGAGGGGAAGTGTGTACAAATGCTCCACTTAGGGAGATTTGAGGATGAGCCTATCAGCTTTGAGAAAATGGAAGCCTTTGCTAAAGATCAGGGCTTAAATCGCCTATCCAAGGTACACAAGGAAATTTATCTTTCAGACACAAGAAAAGTTGCACCGGAAAAATTGAAAACCGTATTAAGGTTTCGGGTTAGCTAAATAATGGCTTATTTTCACCCCCACAGCCAACTTTTATCATCAGATCCCCCCAGTATCCCAAACCCTATTTGGGCACCAGCTATACACTAACTCTTATCAAGAAACCCTCCAATTCTGAAAGCCATTTATTAAGTTATACATCAGGAATATATTCAAGGTGTTTATGTTTCCAGCTAAGTTAATTAGCGCCTGCGGCTAAACAAGTAAAAGAACTTCACAGAGGGTGAGATCAGAAACCAGCTGAAATACTCACAGACCAAGTTAAATCAATAAAAAAAGCCGCATCGAAGGATGCGGCTTTTTTGTCACGGGGACTATTGCAAATTAGTCCTTAACAGCTACCGTGCTCGCTTTCTTTTCAGGGATCGGGAAGCCACGATCGCGCATTAATGCTTCGATATTAGCATCGCGACCACGGAAAGAGCGGTAAGCGTCTGCCGGGTCCAGCGCATTACGAGGAGCGAACAAGTATTTCACCAGTCTCGCCGCCACTTCCTTATCGTAGAAGCCGCCTTTGGACTCGGCGAAAGCCTCAGAGGCATCGGAGGTCAGTACGTCGGCCCACATGTAGCCGTAGTAGCTGGCCGCATAGCCTTCACCGGAGAAGATATGACCAAAATGAGGAGAGCGGTGACGCATCACCAGTTCATCCGGCATACCCAGCTTCTTCAAAGTTTCACGCTCAAACTTGTCTGGATCGATACCTTCAGGGTCAGCAGTGTGGAACTTCATATCCACCAGTGCAGATGCCAGGTACTCAGTAGTGCTAAAGCCTGAGTTGAACTTGGCTGCTTTCTTGATCTTTTTCACCAGATCCGCAGGGATCGGCTCACCAGTTTTGTAGTGCACCAGATAGTTATCGATTACCGCATCGGTAGACAACCAGCGCTCCAGCAGCTGAGACTGAAACTCAGTGTAGTCACGCACACCGCCATTTAAGGTCGGGTAAGTAACGTTGGACGCGAGGAAGTGCAGCGCATGACCAAACTCGTGGAAGAAAGTCTCTGCATCATCCCAACTTACCAGTACAGGCTCACCGGGAGCGCCCTTGATAAAGTTGGAGTTGTTGGAAGAGAGAACGTTCTTCTTACCATCGAAAGTGGAGTGGTCGCGGTACATGGTTGCCCAGGCTCCAGAACGCTTACCCGCGCGAGCAAATGGGTCCAGGTACCAGAGGCCGATATGGTCGCCGCTCGTCTTATCGGTAACTTCCCAGACCTTAACATCTTCATGGAATACCGGTACTGAGCCTTCCTTCACTGGAGTGAACTCAAAATTGAACAGCTCTCCAGCCACATAGAACATGGCTTCACGCAGGTTATCCAGCTGCAAGTACTGTTTAACTTCATCGGAGTTCAGGTCGTACTTGGCCTTGCGAACTTTTTCTGCGTAGTAGCGGTAGTCCCAGGGCTCAATAGTGATATTGGCTTTTTCAGCATCAGCCACAGCCTGCATATCAGCCACTTCTTCCTTCACGCGACCAACTGCAGCCGGCCATACCGCTTCCATCAACTCCATGGCACGCTCAGGTGATTTGGCCATACGATCGCGCAAGCGCCACTGAGCGTAGTTGTCAAAGCCTTGTAGGCCGACACGCTCATCGCGCAGCTTCAGGATTTCAGCGATAATGGCGTTGTTATCGCGCTCATCACCATTATCACCACGACTGTAGTAATTGGTCCAAATCTGCTTACGCAACTCGCGATTGTCAGAGTAAGTCAGGAAGGGATCCATGGAGGAACGGGTATTGGTAATCGCGTACTTACCTTTTTCGCCCTTCTCTTCCGCCATTGCTGCCGCTGCGGCGACAAAGGAATCCGGTAGGCCGCCCAACTGATCTTTTGTCAGGAAGATATCGTAACCTTCCTCATCAGCCAGTACATTGTTGGAGAACTTTGTATAGAGCTCCGCCAAGCGCTTGTTGATTTCTGCATAGCGCTCTTTCTTTTCCCCTTCCAGGGTGGCGCCATTGGTTGCGAACTGGGTATATACCAACTCGACTACGCGCTTCTGCTCAGCGTCCAGATCCATCGACTCACGCTGATCATAGATAGACTTGATGCGCTTAAAGAGGGCCTTGTTCTGGTAAATTTTGGACTCGTAGTCAGCCCACAGAGGTGCCAGTTCACGCTGGACCTTACGGAATTCCGGGGAGGACATATTGCCGGCCCAGATTCCATAATAAGAAGATGCACGACCCAACTCTGCACCACTGCGCTCCATCGGAACAAAAGTATTGGCGAAAGTAGGCTTGGCAGGATCGGCGGCGATGGCGTCCAGCTCCGCCAGATTCATCTCAATACCCTTCTCAATTGCGGGCTTGAGATCTTCAAGATTCATCTTGTCAAACGCAGGAACACCACCAAAAGGACCTGTCCACTCCGCCAATAGCAGGTTGCTGGCGTGCTCCGGACTAACTGTCATGGACTTCTCGGCATTCACGGTATCTTTGACCACCTCAGCCTGTTGTGTCTTTTCACCACAACCGCCCACTACCGCAAGAGCTGCGGCCACGGATAGTGCGATCATTGTTTGACGCATCGGTATCTCCTCTAGGATAGAGCTTTGTAATAGTTTTAAGAGCGGGAGTTTAACCCCAGTTGGCCTATGCCCGCCAATACTACCGCCATTCTCAGCCAAGGCTGCGACAGAGTGAAGGAAATACACGACGACTTCCTTCAGCTTTGACCATATGGTCTAGGCGTCCCACACCTCTCCTACTCAATGGTCCCTTCTGAAGGAACCAAATCAAAAAATTCGGCCCATATCGCCTACCCGGTCATAGTCAGCTTACTTCCATCACCATCAGAAGCTCACTTAACCCCAACAGAAACAAAGCCTTCGGCAACAAGCTATTGCAGCTCCACATCCTTGTTTGCCTTTTTAAAAACTAAAGAGTATTACCTCGCACCTAAAACTGATGCTTTAAATCAGAGGAGCCCCCAGCAGGAAACCAAGTTTCATTTAAGACAATTAGCGACCAATAAAACCGCCCCTAAACCAAACACAAACACAAACAAACACCTTTAAATATATTTAGGGAAACCTGTTCCCATTTATAATTAGATAAACTTTCCCCCATTAAAAACAGTCACCTCAATATAAACCCCTTGACTACCGGAAATATTCCCCTGCAGAGAAATGTAATTAGCGACAACCGATAAAAACATCAGAATATTTGCCATACGTATCAATGCATTTCGGAAATAAATCTATAGACGCCAAGCAACGGCGCTTAACTTATCCGATTTTTTATAATTATTTCCATTAAAAAATACTATCAAAACCTCAAAACAATATTTATCTAATCAAGATAAATCGGGCAATATTTAAACAAAAAGCAGGCGCTCCTCTTCAGACGCAAATATCAACCCAGAAAACCTGGCTTTTTATTCATATATTCGCCCAACTGATTAAAGGTAGAGATAGACTCATGCAAAAGAAATACATTTTACCACTTAGCGCAGCTCTTGCGGTTTTATCAATGGGTGTCGCCACAGGCTCACAAGCTCAGGCGGTTAGCTGCGGTGACGTAATAACCACTCCGACCACCCTCGATAGTGATTTAGTGTGCACTATTGCTGATGAATTTTCTGTCGCAATAGCAATTGAAGGGCCATCTGGCAGCCTTTCAATGGGAGATTACAGTTTGACCTGTTCCACCAATAAATTTGGCACAGGTATTATTTTACTGGAAAGTGGTGCCCGGCTTAGCGGGGGTAGCGTAATCGGTTGCGGCGACGCTGTGACTGTTGTAGGTGATGGTGGCCATTATGTTACAGGTGTCACTATCACTGATTCTGGTAATAATGCTGTTTATGTCAAAAGCAATTTCAATGTAGTCAGCAGCATGACAATCACTGGAGGTAGTGGGGTTGTGGATGAAGGTATCCTAATCCAGGGTAACAACAATCTCGTCAACAACAATTTTGTTGGAAATACTGACAATCCTGGCATCGAAATTACAGGAGCCTACAATCATGTTTATTTTAACGAGGTCTATTTTTGTGCAACCGATGGAATTGTAGCTGGCGGTATTTTTTCACGTGTAACCCACAACACATCCAACTTCAATGGTTACCAAGGTATTTCAGTTGCTGGTAGCTACGGCACTATCGCGCAAAATAAGATTACAGATAATGATTTTGCGGGAATCCAGATACTACAGGGCGAATTCAATAATATTGCCAATAATAACGTTGTTGATAATGGCACTTATGGGATATATATTGCGGACAGTATGCCCACCGACAATACGATTTCTGGCAACTTCTCCAAGGGCCATACCTACGACTTATATGATCCAGAAAACTTTGCTTGCATAAGCAGCAATACCTGGATAAACAATACATTCACAACTTCTGACCCGGGCTGCCTCGATTGAATTGATAATTTAAGACCATATAAGCATATGGCCAGAAAAAAATCATTAATTGAGAATTTAAATGTACAAACGACCCTCTTTTAATTTCAAAAAGAGGGTCACCCTTAAACACACGACAATATCAACTAGGAAAATATACCGCAATCCTCTACATGTTAATTAACACAGGCAACAACGGATAACCCTACCTACCACTTTCGATCAGGTTCTAGCATAGTGAGTCCGCAGATCTTATTCTGGCATAAGATTTATATATTAATGTCTACAACCCCATGTACAACACTAGCGAACTCGGTATAGAAATAGAGATAATAGGGGCGCTCAACTAACCAATGGTAGTATTAACGGATTATATTTCAGTGTAGATAATCCAGTTTTCACTTCAAACAAATCATAGAAAACAATATATTCACAATATCTAACTCCTACTGTCTTGATTATGTAAACCAGAAAAATGAGGAGCTTTATATAATTTTCTGATAATTACACACAGGCCCCAGACACACGCAAAAACCACCAAAAACTCCGTAGCGCTATAAAAGATATAGACAGCTAATACTGCCTCATTAAAGTATATCACCGTATTAATATCTACACTTCTTATAGCTGTTAAAAGGAGTTACCCATGTTCTACCCTATCCAATACCCTAAAACCCTTTCCATGACTCTATTTACTTTAGGTGTCTCCCTATCATTAACGGTCAATGCCGTAGATTGCGGAGATGTCATTACCGAACCCGCCACCCTAACCGAGGATCTAGTTTGTGAGTTTACGGATGCTCCTGCCTTAACAATTCAGGGGCCAACTGGAAGTCTGTATATGAATGGACATTCCTTGACTTGCTTAGGATCAGATGCAGGCAATGGAATCGTGCTTATAGGCACATCAGCTGAATTATCCACCGGAACAGTAAATGGTTGCAATGACGCAGTTTTACTCTTAGAGGCGGGTGGGCACACTGTATATGGCATAAATGCATTGCTTCCACTGGACGATGCCATTGTTGTAAGCAGTGATAGCAATATCGTCACAGGCAATTATACACTTGGTGACGGGAATGACTCAGATGATGGAATCGATATCAATGGTAACCTTAATTTTATTTCCCAAAACATCATTGAGTTATCCGGTGACGAGGGCATGGAAGTTGACGGCACTTCCAATACAATAATCGGCAATACTATTACTGGGTCCGACGGTGATGGAGTCGAATTAGATGGGGATTTTTCAATCTTTGTCTCGAACATTGTACAAGACAATGACAATACAGGTATTGAAATTGAAGGAAGCTCATGCACCGTTTCGAATAACACAACAGTAGAAAATGGATCTTCTGGAATTTCATTAGAATTTTCCGCATCCAACAATGGCATCAGTCAAAATACCAGTAGTGACAATGGAGCTTACGGTATATTAGTTATCGGTGTTAACGCCATTGGCAATAACATTGTCTTTAACACTGCCACAGGAAACGGCTTATTCGACCTTGAAGATCTTTTTGAGAGTGAGGATTGTAGCGTTAACAATAACCTTTGGTCAGGCAACACCTTCTCATCCGCGGAGCCAAGCTGCCTTGAATAAACCCTAAGTTACGTCTGCCGGGGTTATTAGCCTTTAAACTAAGGCAATAACCCCGCCCCCCTTTACTGCCAATGCTACTATTTCAGGTCGGCATTACCCCCCTTTTCAAATTAACTTCCAGAGACAACGGCATCCATCTCAATCTCCACTAACCAATTAGAGTCAATAAACCCCTTAACCTCCACAAAAGTACAGGCAGGGCGAATATCTGAAAACAGTTCCCCATGTGCCCTGGCCGCATCTTCCCAGCGCTTTATATCAACTAACATAATCCGGGTTCTAATAACGTCAGGCAGAAGTCCACCAGCCTCCTTCAGAGCAGTGACAGCAATATCCAAGCAGAGTTTGGTCTGGCCATAAACATCACCGATAAAGGCAGTTTTGCCCTCTGATATAGGAGCGGTCCCCGATATAGCGATTTGCCCCCCGATCCTACAGGCTCTTGAAAATCCTATGGGATTCTCAAGGTATGAACCGGAACTTACCAATTTTCTCACTTTAACTCCTTCTAACGAGTAAATACGGCTATTTTATTTCCATCCAAATCCCTAAAATAGGCCCCATAAAAAGATTCCGAATTCCTATAGCCTGGATCACCTTCAGATGTCCCTCCAAGTCCAAGCGCTATAGAAAAAATCTTATCGACTTTATCAATACTGCCAACGTTAAGGGCTAACATTGTACCGTTACCAATACTCGCCGGCTTTTCATCATAGGGAGCAGTAACAGCAAGTTTTGTGGAGGAGCCTTTAAACTGCCAGAAAATAACTGTATCAGAGTGATAAACTTCCTCTGCAGCAATAGGGGCTAAAATCTTGCAATAAAACAGCCCCGCCCTGGGCAAGTTATTTGTACCTAATGTTATATGAGAAATCATGTCGTAAAGCACCCTATTGGAAAAGTAAAACCTAAGATTTTATGGTCTAACCGCTAAAGCAACTACTGTATTTCAAAGTTTTCAATCCGTGATCAGGTCTCTATTTAGTGAGAACGGCACCTCCAGATTATTGCCCCTACCTAAAATCTACAAATTCCCAGTAGTCAACGGGCAGGTTTCATATTGGCACAGCTGGTGATCAGGACCGAACTCAAACCGGCCTTTAATTTCATTTAAATACTCCAACAGTACCGAGACTCTCTTGGGCTTATTGACTCCGGGCCGATAGACTACATAAATTGGCATAAATATCGCGTGCCATTCGGGAAATATTCGTATTAACTCCTGCTTCTCCAACTCGCAGATCATGCTGTTAACCGGAATTTGAGCTATTCCCACCCCGCCAGCAGCAGCCCTTATTGCCGTTTCTGGATTGCCACAATGGAAGTTACTTCGCACTTCGATAGATTCCGTTTTGTTTTCGGATACCAGAGTCCAAAAAGCAGACTCAGGGGAAGTCCCGGCTGTAATACAATTGTGCTGCCTGAGCTCCTGGGGTGACTCAGGTATTCCGTACTCCCTTAAATAGTCCGGACTGGCTACCAGAACCTGAGTCGTATACCCGATTTCTTTCGCCACCAAACGGTCATCGGCGATCTGCCCGACACGAATTGCCAGGTCTATACCCTGAATAAACAGGTCATCAAAAGTGTTGGATAGCTCCAGCGAGATTTGGGCTTTCGGCCACTGCTGGAGAAATGGAGGGAAAATATACTGGGCCAGGTAGCTCCCCATGGCCGGGGGGGCCGATACACGCAGCAACCCCTGTACTTGCTGCTCTATCTCCCGCACATCCTCGCGCAAGGATTTAAACTCCTCCACCAGTAAAGAGGCCCGGCGAAGGGTAACCCTACCCGCATCAGTAATCTCAATTTTCCGTGTAGAGCGCTCCAGCAGCTTGGCTTGCAGTTGCTCTTCCAGCTTCGAAATGGCTTTGCTCACTGTAGATTTGGGCAGCCCCAGCTCCTCGGCACACTGGGTGAGACTCAGCAGTCTGCAAGTGGTCACAAAGATCGATAAAGTTCGAAAGTCTATAGTTTCCAAATCGCGAACAATCAATTTCAAAACACCTTATTGTTTCCAATAAGCTGTGAGCTTAGTCTGTGCGCCATCGATAGACAACTGCTTTTCGTGACAACATTGAGGCACACAAGATGACTGCGACACAGGATCTGTTTACAGGTATTCAATTAGGTGATGTGAAGCTTGCCAACCGTGCGGTGATGGCCCCCCTGACCCGCGCAAGAGCTGAAAACCACGTACCTACCCCTTTAATGGCTGAGTACTATGCACAGAGGGCTGGCGCCGGCCTGATTATTGCCGAGGCAACTATGGTGGCAGAGGGAACTTCAGCCTTTATTTCTGAGCCAGGTATCTACTCCCAGGAACAGATCGAAGGCTGGAGACAAGTGACTGACGCCATTCACGAGAGAGGCGGCAAGATATTCCTGCAACTTTGGCACGGTGGGCGAGCCAGTCACCCCGATTTGAATAATGGCACAACGCCGGTTGCAGCCAGCCCAATCGCCATTGACGATACGGTTCACACACCGAACGGAAAAAAACCTTACACCACCCCAAGATCCCTTGAAACTGTGGAGATCCCAGGAATTATCGCGGCTTTTAAACAGGGAGCAATCAATGCTAGAGATGCTGGCTTCGATGGAGTTGAGGTTCATGGTGCAAACGGCTATCTCTTGGACAGTTTTTTGCGGGATGGCTCAAACCTTAGAACAGACGAGTACGGTGGGTCTTTAGAGAATCGTGCACGCTTGCTGTTTGAAGTTCTGGAGGCCGTTATCGAAGTTTGGGGCTCCGGCAAAGTTGGATTGCGAACTTCTCCCCTAAACGGATTCAACAGCATGCGCGATAGCGATCCTGAGGGACACACTCGCTGGTTTGCATCAAAATTGAATGAATATAATTTGGCCTACTGGCACTTGATGCGAGCCGACTTCCTCGGCGAGCAACTCGGAGATGTATTGACTCCAGCAAGGGAACTGTATCAGGGCAATCTGATTGGCAATATGGGGTACGGGCGAGATGAGGCCAATACAGCCATTGGGCAGCAGCAAGTAGATGCGGTTGCCTTCGGCGTTCCATTCCTGGCGAACCCGGACCTGCTAAAGCGTTTTAAAGCCGATGCGAGCTTAAATGAAGCAGACCCAAACACCTTCTATACCGGTGGCGCAAACGGATATACCGATTACCCCACAATGCCCTAACCTTTAAGGAGCAAGCAGCTAGGTCGCCTTAAGCGGGCGACCTGCTTTCCGTACTCGGAGCACCAGCAGTCTCGGAGCGGATCTTCACGTTATTAATCAGTGAGACCAGTACAAAACTCAGCAGCATCAGTAGATACCATGAACTGAGCTTCGCCAGAGATACCATTTGCCATTCATGGGATTGATTAGGGTAAATCCATATATTTGCAAAAGTAGCAATATTTTCAGCAAACCAAATAAACAGTGCTACCAGCAACCACCCCAAAAGAAGCGGCATAGAGCGATGCTTTTCAACGACCTTAAAGTAAATATTGGTTCGATAAAACAATAACACTGTTCCCGCTAGTAACGCCCAGCGGAAATCCCAGATATAGTGATGTGTAAAGAAGTTGACATAGATAAACACAACCAGAACAACTGTCAGCAATTTCGATGGATAGTGAGAATATTCAAATTCAAAAATTCGCCACACTCGAGCAATGTAACTGCCCACTGCGCTATACATGAACCCTGTAAACAGTGGCACATTACCAATCCCAAAGAAGTACTCTTCCGGGTAACTCCATGAGCCAATAGCGTCAGATGTCTTAAATATCTCCATGACGGTCGCAACGACATGAAATACGACAATAACTATTGACTCCCTGAATGTTTCCAGTTTTGTAGCTAGAAGAAAGACCTGAAAGGCTATAGCAGCCAGAAAGATAAAGTCATACCGGTGAATCGATTCCAGTGGATACCAATAGTTGGTGACAATCATAATTCCCAGCAAGAAGCCACCGAAAATACAGGCATAAGCCTGCCTCAAGCCAAACAACCAGAACTCACGAATATATCGTTTCAAATCCACACTTGATAACACTGCAAACAACACCTAAGTGGAAAATTTCTGTGGCTTCAAGCCTACCGATTCCAATACCTTTCTATTTTTAGAAAAAATTATCTGATATTTATGTTTTTAAATCCAAACTCTTTACTCCCGGCCTTAAAGCCGAGATTCAAGATTTCAGTATAGTTCTCAGGGACTTCAAAAAACACGATTTCCAGCTCGGCCTCAGAACCGCGGGGAAGCTCCAGATATACCATTCCCCTCACTTCCTGCCCACCCCTAAATGCCTCATACTCCTTGAAGACAGCGCCATCTTTCATAATCAGGCGCCAGGAGGAAAGCCTTACTTTTTGCCGACTTCTCCGATTAGTCACGGTCATACGGCACTGCACTGTACCGCCCTGCCTTACACAATTATTGTGATGAATCTCGACCCCTTGCAGGTAAACAGCACCACCTTCAGAAGTCGTTTTTGGAAGACCCGCAACAAAATCCGGACTGTGATACTCCTTCCCCAGAATAAAAAATGAAAAACAAGAGATCGAATAAGCCAAAACCACAACCACACCAAATAGGTAGCGATTTTTTAAGTAGCTCCAAATACAAAGAGATAGAGAAGTGCACACAATCACAATAGCCATAAAGGCTACAAAATACTCAGGGCGCCATATGCCGTATAGGTAAATCATGGGCTCAGGAAATAGATACTGGGTAAGTGCCCATAACACTGCTACTAATGCCGACAATACGCCCAATATTTTTGCAGCAAAAAACTTCCTGCGACTGACTGAGTAATGTCCCTTTACCATATCTGTCATTTTGCTTTATCCCTATACAACCAGCGTCAAGCTGGTTAGCTAGCACTGCTGACAAGTCACTTAAGCTTCAAGCCAGCGCAAAATGGTACATGATACAGATTTAAAGACCGAAATCGATTACACCTTATTTCTCTGCTTTAACGAACATGATAAATCAAGGACTACTTCTATACTATTCAATTACCTTGTATAGCGGTCTCTTTGGGTATGAGAACAACTTAATTACATCAAATTTTAGTCATGCCGGTTGCATGTGAAGGGAGCTGTAAGGTTAGGAAACTTAATAGAAAGTGCCCGATGGGAGCTAAACCCCTCATCAATAAAAATAAAGCACAGCCCGCAACGATAAGAACTCCTTCCTCCTGCACTGTGGCAGTCCATATATATAGGTTATACAGCTGCTAATACAACACCCTATACAACTAGAAATGATACTAAGAAAATGCTCAATAGAGCCAAAATAAATGGCAACAATAATCCAATATAGATTTTATTGAAGATAACCCAACCCCAACATAAAAAGGAGATGCCCCCACCCCCTCCTTTTACCCCCTCCGGAACAGCACCCTTTTCTATCCGGAATTACTAGCAGTATTAACATCGAAATTTTGGGCGCGAATTTCATTTTTCCAATGTTGGCCACTCAATCAGACTGACTTTAAAAATACCTTCATCAACCTAAACAACCAAACTAATCATCTCTACCGCTTGAATCACTGCTATACCAGCCATCACCTAGATTTCTGCCAAACGAACAAACCTCCCCACCCTAGAATCAACACTCAAGTCAGGGGAGGGCGAACATTTAAACTTGTACGCGACGGATTACTCGAAAACCACTAGAGCAGCTATCATTCCAAACCTGAATATTTACTTCCTTTCCTGTCGAGTAGGCAAACAGCAAAAGAGAAATTACTTGATTTACATCACTTCGGTCGGCATCTACAGCAAATACAGCCTCATTTCCAACACCATTACTACATCCCGCCGGGTTTTCGGAAACACTTTCACCTACTGTAAAATATGCATCTCTATCTGAATAACCGGCATTAACGTGAACCACATCAAGCCCACCGATATAGGTATATTCCTCTGCCGAAACAGATAAAGAGAAGAGGGTAACAATCAAAAATAACATTCTATTTAACATAAAGATTTCCCTTCAAAACTAACATTGTAAAATTATTAAATTTCCACTTAGTACCAAATATTAAATAAGCCAACGGGGAGCTTGTTACACAGAGGAGAAAGCACCACCCCCTCCAACTGGGACAACATGACTCCACCTGTAAACATCTGAGAGTTTAATCTATTAAAATTGCCCTCCCTGCAACACTATCCAACCTTAAAAGGTTAATCTAAAACAACCCGCCCCACAAACCCCGACCCTCTGAATTGGAATAATGCTAGGCCCCCTCAAATACTCCCCACAACATAAGCACTCAAAAATGACTTTAAAGGCAATTAGTATTTTCTATGTATCTACAAGTGGAACACTTATTCGGAGGCAACACAATAAATTCAGCGAGATCAAGAATTCCCCAAGTAAAACAAAAAACCTCTTACTAAGACTTAAGTTTAATATAAGAGGTTTTATACACGGGATTATCTGATTAAAGCGAACTACAAATCAAGCAATTCGTCCAGCGCGCAACCATTCAGAAACACAAAACGCCAGCTCTAGCACCTGATCGGCATTCAGCCGCGGATCGCATTGGGTGCGGTAGCAACTGGCCAGGTCTGCTTCAGAAATTTTCCAAGCTCCACCGGTGCACTCAGTGACATGCTGTCCGGTCATTTCCAGGTGGATACCGCCGGGATGGCTTCCCTCGGCCCAGTGTACCGAGAAAAAGTCGCGAATTTCCCGCAGGATTTTTTCGAAATCGCGAGTTTTATAACCGTTACCCGCTTTAACAGTATTACCATGCATGGGATCAGTACTCCATACCACCGAGCGCCCCTCCGCTTGAATGGCGCGCACCAATGCAGGCAATTTTTCTCCCAAAGTATCGGCGCCCATACGGGTAATCAATGTAAGGCGACCTGCATCGTTCTCGGGGTTGAGCTTATCGATCAAACGCAGCAACTCATCCGGTTGCATCTTTGGACCAACTTTCACCCCAATCGGGTTGCAAACGCCGGAGAGAAACTCCACATGAGCGCCATCCAGTTGCCGAGTGCGTTCACCAATCCACAGCATATGTGCGGAGCAGTCATACCATTTGCCAGTAAGGCTATCGGTTCTTGTCAGCGCTTGCTCGTATTCAAGTAATAGCGCCTCATGAGAGGTATAGAGTGAAGTCTCACGAATTGCGGGAGAGTTCTCTGAGGTAACACCACATACCGCCATAAACTCTAAAGCTTCCTGAAGGCGTTCCGCCAGCTGGGCATACTTTTCCCGCTGAGGGTTATTTTTCAGGAAGCTGAGATTCCATTTGTGCACCTGATGCAGATCAGCCAATCCCCCCTGGGCGAAAGCTCGCAGTAGGTTCAGGGTGGCTGCCGATTGGTTATAAGCAGTTACCATCCGCTGAGGGTCAGGTATGCGCGCTTCAGCGGTAAAATCAATGCCGTTGATAATATCGCCACGGTAGCTGGGCAGCTCTACACCGTTCACTGTCTCGGTATTTGCTGAACGGGGTTTGGCATATTGGCCGGCCATTCTCGCAACTTTCACCACCGGCAGGTTACCGGCAAAGGTGAGCACGACAGCCATCTGCAACAATACCTTGAAAGTATCGCGAATGCGGTTTGCATTAAAATCGGCAAAAGATTCAGCACAATCACCGCCCTGCAAAAGGAAGGCTTTCCCCTCGGCAACCTGAGCCAGCTGACGGCGCAGCTCGCGAGCCTCTGCCGCAAAAACCAGGGGCGGATGACCAGAGAGCTGTTTAGCCACCTGGGCAACATCTTCGGCAGACGTGTATTGGGGCTGTTGATGTGCGGTGAAGTTTCGCCAGCTCTGGGGGGTCCAAATTTGGGTGGGGGATTCGGGCACTGGGACTCCTAGCTCAACTTCCATCTTTCACTCTTACTTCTAAAGGATAAATCTTAAGGGTGAGCATATTGCTCACCCCCAAATGTGCCGAATTTACAGCACGCTGGCAACAGCCTTACAGAAGTATTCCATATTATTGGAACTCAGGCCGGCAATACTGATGCGACTCGAGTCCACCATATAAATGGAATAGTCCTTTTGCAGCTGTTGTACCTGTTCGGGATTGATACCCAGGAATGAGAACATCCCTTTCTGCTGGCGGATAAAGCCAAACTCACCGGCAGCACCCGCTGCGGCGAGTCCTTCTACCAATCCAGCACGCAAACCGTTAATACGCTCGCGCATTTCGGTCAGCTCAGCTTCCCAGTTCGCTTTCAGTCCCGCATCAGTAAGAATAGATTCTACAATGGCAGCACCGTGGGAAGGTGGCATGGAATAGTTGCCACGAATAGCGCTCAGCATCTGGCTATGGCCTTTATCGGCGGCTTCGCCATTCGCATAAATCACCATAGCCAGGCCGACACGTTCGCGATAGAGGCCAAAATTTTTCGAGCAGGAAGCTGCAACCAGCATTTCTGGAACAGATTCAGCCATCAAGCGCAGGCCGTAGGCATCATCTTCCAGGCTCTCGCCAAAGCCCTGATAGGCCATATCGATAAACGGCGTGAAGCCCTGCTTTTGCGCCATCTCCGCCAACACTTTCCACTGCTCACGGGACAGATCCGCACCACAGGGGTTATGACAGCAGGCGTGGAAAAGAACAACGTCGCCCTCACCCACATCTTTCAGGGTCTCGACCATTTTGTCGAACTGCAAACTGCTGGTAGCGCGGTCGTAGTAGGGGTAGCTCTTGATTTGCAAGCCCGCATTACCCAGAAGCGGCACATGGTTAGCCCAAGTGGGGTCACTCACCCACACGGTTGCCCCAGCTTTGGCGCGATTAATCAATTCCGCCAGAACTCTTAAAGCACCACATCCACCGGGAGTTTGAGCTGAGCGAACGCGACCGCCCACCAACGCGGGGTGCCCGGCACCCAGTACCAGCTCCTGCATGGCGGTGTTGAAACCCGGAGTTCCGGCCGGGCCGATATAGGCCTTGGTTTCCTCACCCTGTAATAAGCGGGTTTCGGCTTCCTTGACGGCTTGCAAGACAGCGGTATGGCCTGCCTCATCTTTATAGACGCCCACACCGAGATCAATTTTGCTGGGGTTTTCATCCGCGCGGTAGCTGGCCAAAAGGCCCAAAATCGGATCTGGCGGAAGGCTGTTTAAATGCTCAAACATCTGAAAACTCCTCTTAGTTATCTCATTTATTCATCAACGAGGCCGCGCTCAGACCATTCCTTCGCGCGCACCATTAACTTATCAATAATGCTATCCAGTTGTTCCCGCTCCTCAGTGGAGAGGGATGCCATCAAGTCATTCTCGTACTGATGGGCCAGCGGCACTATGCGAGCATAAATATCACGCCCCAGCTCCGACAGGTTCAGCACTTGCCGGCGCCGGTCACCGGGATCTTCACTGCGTGTAATGTAGTCATTCTTTAACAGGGAAGAGACGGCTCGACTGATTGCGACCTTGTCCATCGCCGTCTGCTCAACCAGCTCGGCGGCAGATAAATCGGGAAAACGACCCAGAATTGCCATCACCCGCCAAGCGGGAATGGTGAGGTGGAAGCGCGCACCATAAGCTTGCGCAATAGCATTACTCACTCGGTTGGAGAGTACCGAGAGGCGGTAGGGTAAGAACTTTTCGAGGCGCAGCTCGTCGTTCTCAACAACGGTGGGTCGCGTGTTTTGTTCGATTGTCATAGCTGCCCTCAAACCTGCCTGCTCGGGTGTCCCGGTTGTACCTGATACTCAATTTAACTAACATTGGTTTCAAATGTAACCACTATCGGCACAAATACTTTCTGGAAAAGTTACCGGGCCATACGAAAAAATGGCCGGACAGTATAGGTTTTTTTGCGCCATATTTGCGAACTAATTGGGTCTATGGCGCAAGAAATTTGCGTGTAAGTGGCGCTGAGATGCTCAATTTTTCGCCACACCTTCGAACCATCCGCACAGAAGCGAGGCCACGCCATGAAACAGTGGATCAGCTTTCCGCGAACGGAAGGAAATACAAGCCGCCAAGCCCATGCAGATTTCCCACCCAACAGCTTTGAAAGGGAAATGGGCAAAGAGGGTTTTTTTGGGCCCTGCACCCACTTCTACCATCGTCATCCCCCCACCGGCTGGAGCCAGTTCGAAGGTCCACTGCGTCCCCACGCTTTTGATGCCACGCAAATGAAGCACAATGGAACAAGCCCCTGGGATCAAAAGCCGATCCTGCGAAACCAGGATAGCCAGGTCGCCCTCTGGACCTGCCGGGAGCCTATGGATCATCTGGTACGCAACGCTGACGGCGACCAACTCCTGTTTATACACAATGGGAGCGGCGACTTGTTCTGTGATTTCGGCCATCTCTCTATTCGCGATGGGGACTATATCCTGCTGCCCCGCGGCACCTTATGGCGCCTGACGCCGACAGAGGATGAGCCACTGGAACTATTGATGGTGGAGGCGATAGGCAGCCATTTTCAGCTCCCCGAAAAAGGGATCCTTGGCCCCAATGCGATTTTTGACCAAGCGATGCTGGATGTGCCTCGTATAGATAAAGCCTTTCTCGATCAACAGGGCGATGATGAGTGGCGGGTTGTGGTTAAGGCCCGGCAACAGCTGTCGACCATTACCTACCCCTTCAACCCACTGGACGCCTGTGGTTGGACTGGGGACAACCTGGCCGTTTGCATCAACTGGCGCGATATACGCCCACTGATGAGCCACCGCTACCACCTACCCCCTTCGGCTCATACCACCTTTGTCGCACAAGGTTTTGTTGTAGCGACTTTTGTACCTCGCCCGATTGAGAGTGACCCGGGCGCACTCAAAGTCCCCTTCTTTCACAACAATGATGACTTTGATGAACTCATCTTCTATCACCGTGGTGACTTCTTTAGCCGCGACAATATTCATCCGGGGATGCTTACCCTCCACCCCATGGGATTTACCCACGGCCCCCACCCCAAGGCATTTGCTACCGGGGCCCGGCATGCGCGCAAGGAAACCGATGAAGTTGCTGTAATGATCGACAGCCGCACCCCCTGGGATATTCTCCCGGATGCCCATGCCGTGGAGCTAACAGATTATGTAAACTCCTGGAAGCCAAAGTGAATACAGCGCATCCAGACAACACCAAGAAGGCTGACATTCAAACAGCCAAACGCCAAAACAAAGAAAAGGAAAGAGAATGGACCTTTACGGATACTTTCGCTCATCCGCCAGCTACCGAGTGCGTATCGGGCTCAACTTGAAAGGCCTGGAATACGAATATCACCCGGTAAACCTGCTCAAGGGAGATCAGCACGGAGACGACTACCGCACGCTGAATCCACACGGGCTACTGCCAACCCTGAATGATGGCGAAACCAGTCTCACCCAATCCCTCGCCATTTTGGAATGGCTGGATGAAACCCATCCAGAACCAGCGCTACTTCCAAAAGCTCCTGAAGCCCGCGCACATATCCGCGCGCTCGCGCAAAGTATTGCCAGCGATATTCAACCTATACAGAACCTCAGGGTTCTGCAGTACCTCCAGGCTGAACTCAAAGTCAGTGATGAGCAAAAAATTCAATGGATTCAGCACTGGATACACCTGGGCTTCTCCGCAATGGAGAAGCAATTAAGACCCGCGCCTTTCGCCGCTGGAGACAATCCAGGGTTGTTCGAGTGTTGCTTACTCCCGCAAGTATACAGTGCAGAACGCTTTGGCCTGGATATGACCCAGTACCCCAAAATCCAGAAAATCACAGACGCTTGCAATGAACTGCCGGCCTTTATTAAAGCCCACCCTTCAGAACAACCAGACTGTATTGTGTAGTACCCTTTTATGGATGCCTGGTCTCATCGGGCATCCTACATACACTCGAAAATTTCACTACTTGCCACATTTCATTGCCTGTGGTTAATATCTCTATCCAAACTTGAAAACAACTCGAATAATAATATTCCCCACTGCTGTAGCTAATCAGCCGAGGTCATCAATATGAACTCCCAAGACCAGATCTCCCTCAAAGAAAAAGAAGTCATTAAGCATGTCAAGAAGCTGAAGAGCTTTTACCAACACCTAATCACCTATTTATTAGTTATCTCGGGACTAGTAATTGCCAACTTAATACTCGCCCCCGGATACTTATGGTCACTCTGGGCGGCATTTGGCTGGGGTATAGGGCTCGCCTCCCATGCAATTAGCACCTTCAATTTATTTAATTTCTTTGGTGAAGATTGGGAGAGAAAGCAGATAGATAAGAGAATGGGGCGTAAATAGCAATAAATCGTGTGCGATGGGGCATCGCCAAATACAAGCATATGCTTTAGATGTTAGAGTACTTTCCCAAAGTACTCTTCTCCTAGCCCCTCACTGTCAACGCAAAAACTCCAAACACTTCCCTACTTACGAACACGAACAATTACCTGTAATCTAAACAAAAATCTATATACTCCAAGCCGTTTGACAAAAAAACAGTTAATTAACAGGCTTAAATTATCGAGCTCTGGTAACAAAGTATTAACACACTTCTTATATAACAAATAATAAATATATTATTAAAATGATAACAGGAACCCCAATGTCCTTCCTCAAAGTCTCTACAGGCGCTCTATGTCTATCACTTTGGATATCTATACCCAGCATCAGTAAAGCTGAGACTTTTCACTGGCCCGATTACCAAGCAGAAGCGGCCACCAGTGAGCGCCGTATTGATGAGCTTTATTACTTACAGCCCCATAACAGCTATGAGCGGCTAGAAAACGGTGAAACACTGACTGACTGGCTCGACAAAGGCTTTCGATCACTGGAAATCGATGTCGTAGATCACGGTGCCTGGCAAGGTAGCAGCCATGGGCCCTATGTTGCCCATGGACAAAACGACATCGGTAATCACATGTGCAATAGCAACGGAGACGATGATCATCTGGAACACTGTCTGGACGATATCAAATCCTGGCTCTCCATTAACACTATTGAAGCGCCAATAATGCTGTATATCGATATGAAAACCAATTTAGATTGGTTTAACGCCTGGTATGCAGATGAAATTTATTTGCTTGACCAGTATATCCAACAAGAGCTGGGCGACCTCCAGTACAGCTACCAGGATATGCTTACATATTTACAACAAATTTCTTCCTCAGAAAATTACCGTACCACGCTTAAAAGTACGGGATGGCCTAGCGTTGGCAACTTATTAAATAACGGCAAAAAAGTAATCGTTATTTTTACCGGAGGACAATCAGGCAACGTCAATAATCGAATGGAATCCGCATTAGACTCCTACGAGATGAGCGCATTTTTATGTCCTGATATAGATACCGCAGATCCAGAAGAATTTACCGGCTCCATTGATTCAATAGACAGCAGTAGTTCGCAAAGAATATTTTGCGGCAATGTCCAGGCTGGCGATCATTACCAGATAACAGCCAACGCAGCCGCTGAAACCAAACAGCTAATGCACCTATGGGATAGTTCTGGCGATTTTAGCAATACCGACTACGGCTATATATTTGCAGCAATCGCACATGGTGCCACTGCAATCGGGATAGATCCTGATACAGTCGCAACCACCCCCAATTATACCGGCATGGCAGTTCCTTTTGTCGGAGTAAGGAGAAGTCTTCCCGGCTATTTGAGAATCCGTTCTGCCTCAAATGCTGACTTGTGCATGACCGTCTCCCAGGGCTATAGCAATGGTTCAAACCTAAATATGAACAACTGTGGCTCCAGCAATGAACAACAGTTTGTTTATACTGCTGAAGGCCAACTCCGTCCCAAGGGTAATAATAAATACTGTGTTGACTTCAACACTGGCTCTGCTGATAACGGCGATAAAATGCACCTGTGGGATTGTGACGGCGGCAATTCGGAAAAATGGCAAATCCAGGAAAGTGGAATCATTCAGACTCGCGATAAGAACTGGACCTACTGTATAGACGCACCGGGTAGTTCAACCGAAGAGGGTGAGCGCCTTCAAATTTACAAATGTGATAAGAATGATAAGAGCCAGCAGTTTGTTTTAGAAGCAGTCAATGATTGGGCGCAGAATAGCTTTTAAGGTTTGATTACGATTAAAAAAGGGCGCCTTAGTAGGCGCCCTTTCTCAAAGAGGTCACAATGTTATAGAACCTCAGCAATAATATGTGTTACTGCAGAAGTAAGCTCTGAAAGATTAATTTAACTCCCCTGCTTCACACTGCCTCCAGCCCTCGCTAAAGATACCATCATCGATGGCTACCCAGGTTTCGTAGGTGAAGGTCAACTCCGGGATTTCTTTAATATTAAATGAGAAATGGAAGCCTTCTATTTTTTCATCTGTGCGCATACAGGGAACAGAGGGTACCCATGTCTTGAAGTCCAGAGACTCTCCCTCGCTAATAACCTGTCCCTCTGCAAGACCCTCGAACCATGGTGTAAGGCTAGCCAAACCGCCATTGATATGCTTCACCTGTACATTCTCAATGGTGTAATCGGCATCAACTGCAGTCAGAGACCATTGTAGGTATTCATCTTCGGTAGGGGATGTATCCCACCGTAAATCTGACGGAGTACCGTAGCTTGGAATATTTTCGTACGGCATGGGCAGCCAGAGGCTCTCATCCCAGGAATTGATGTTGCGCAGACGCACACCCTTAGCTTCGCTCATGGGCTCAACTTCTACAACAAAATCGTATTCCGGAGCATCGTCAATCAAATCTGTAGCGTAGTAGCGAAATACGTAGGTGCCCGCTTTGGAAAACACGGTACCAGTGGTATTTTCACAATCTTCACTATCTGGATAGTTGGTAAATTCACCACCTTCCGGCGTGCTGATCAACTCTTCATAAGTGAATACTTCATCGCCATCTGCATCAACTACCACAGGGCGATGCAACAGGGACATACAGGGCAGGATTTGGAAATAATCTTCATCAGTGGACAATCTACCCCAGTTGCGCGCCCAAACTACAGAGCGGATTTCTGGTGCAGTGTTGGAGACTTTGGCGAGACCATCATCTTCAGAGTAGGTCTTGGCATATAGACCACGATCATCACTCACGATCAAACGTGCAGTGTAGGAACCCGGCACATCAGTAATTACCTGAGCACGGCGAAGCTCACCACTCTCAGGTTCGGTGATTGCCTCAATTACGGCATTACTGCCATCGGGCCTGTCAACCAGTTCCCAGTGGAAGGTCATTTCATCATTATTAGGGTCGCTGCTGGAGGCATCAAATACCAATGCATCACCAACGAGTACAGATTTGGACTGAGCTTCGACACTACGGGTAGAAGGATAACCATTTACCTTGCCAATCTTGGCTTCCATGGTTGCTTCCAGGTCTATCTGATTGGTTCCATCAGATACGGTCATGCTTACGCGATAGGTACCAACCACATCCAGCTCTTGGATTTTCTTACCCAGCGGCTTCCAGGAACCAATATCAACGAGCTCGGCAACACTACCTTCAGGCTTTTCAATCAGCTCCGCTTCAATAATTTGTAGAGCATCACCCTCGGGGTCATAGCCAACAAAATTAAATTCAGCGCGAAGCCCCAGCTCTTGCTCACCAATACTGTAGGACGGGTAGTAACCAGTAGCCTCGATCTCACCAATTGGAGCTTCATTCGCCTCAGCTTCAGGGTCAGCCTCAACTACAATGGTTACTTCGCGCTCTTCACTCTTTCTGGCGCCATCAAAAACAAACAAAATTAAATTGTAAGTATCTGCTGCAATAGGAGTGAATTTAACGGTAGAGGTTGTCTCGCCTTCCAAATCGGGAACCGGAACACCATCAGTTTCCACTGGACTATAAGCCCACTTCCAGCGGTATTGCAGAGAGTTACCTTCCGGGTCATAACTTTCGCTTGCGTCCAGAACAACTTCTTCGCCGAGAGTAATAGTCTGGTCTTCTGTTACTGCAACAGGAGGTGCATCACCGGCGGAAACGGTTACCAGCACTTCCGCAGGCTCACTGTCAACTCCGTTGTAAGTAACAACTAATTCAAGCTTGTAGTCACCTTCGATATCCAGGTGCAGTGTAGCTTGACTAGAGTCACTGTTAGTCAGGTACGCAGCACTGTCGAGAGGCTTTTCAACCAGGGTCCATAAATATTCTAGATTTCCAGTCTCACCCGTTGGCGGAGTACTCAAGCTGCCATCAAGGCCCAGAGTATCTGTTCCGAGAATAATACTGTGCACCGGCTCAGTGATTGCCACTGGATTCGGGCTGGTTGCAGTCAGGGTCATACGAGCTGCTTCACTGGTTTCAGTACCGTCATCTACAATCAGGCTCACCACATAGTCGCCCGGGAGATCAGCAGTAAATTCAGTGTAGGCATCTTCAGTGCTGGTCAGCTCTGCCAAGCTAAGCTCAGGCCATTCAATCAGCTCCCAACGATAAGTCAGGCTTGCATCTCGCGGACTACTGCTATCAGTGCCATTCAATTGAACCGTAACATCGCCATCTGCCAGCGAGAAAGTGGTATCAGCAGGAGACAGCAAGCTGAAACTGGCAGTGGGCTTTTCCACTTTGTTATTTGAACCGCCACCACCACAGGCAACGAGTACGAGAGACAGACACAGTGTGCCCAACAGGGCCATTGCTCTTTTCATCTGTGGGACTCCAAATGTTTAATATTGATAAGTGAGACTGAGTCTTGCAGTACGCCCAGGTGCAGGCACCAAACCGAGGCTCAAGGCATCGACGTAATATTGATCGGTTACGTTGTCGACGGTGAAATCCACCGAAAAACTATCGTTAAATTGGAAGCTGCTATAAACATCTAACAGTTCGTAGCTCTGCCACAGCACCGGCTCAGTAAACCCTGCTTGATCGCCGTAATAAGGGACAGAGTTTCGCTCCCCCATAAAAGTACCGCGCAGCCCGAATTCCAATTTTTCCTGGAACAAACGGAACCCAATATGCGCGCTGGCATGCCAGTTAGGTGGGACCATATTGTTGAAATAACTGTTTTCTATACCCCAGTCCGTGCAGTAGGTACGCACGTAGCTGGCAACATCACAGACTTCAATGTGGCTGTATTTAGTACCACTCAGTTCAACTAACCACCAGTGGGCATCGTATCCAAGGTTCAACTCAAAACCTTGAAGGTCGAGGCTATCGATATTACGTATACGGAATAAATCGGAGATACCGCTACCTTGCTTGTCTTCATAGGCGTTGACCCCGGTGCGAGTCAAATAATCGTCAACATGGTTTTCGAAATAGGAAAGTTTCGCTCGAAGTTGATGATGAGCCGCAAATAGCTGGCCGTTAAGATAATTAATCCCAACCTCATTATTTTTTGCATGCTCAGGCTTAAGGGTAATATCCAGTGCGGGGCTCGATGAGAAACCAGTGGTACCTTCAAACAGGCTCGGCATACGCAAAGCCTGCGCATGGCGGGCATAGAATTGCAAACCCTTGATCGGCTCCCAGGTCAAAACCACGATAGGTGCAGTACCAGAGTGACTATTGCTGTAGTAAACGTCCTCACAGCCCCCTTCACCATCATCTACACAAGAATCAGAATCGATGCTCAACGGAAGGGGATTATTGTCTTTCGAAGAGAAATGGGTATAACGAACCCCAGACTCCAGTGTCCACTCTGGCGACGGTTGCCACTCAATGCCTGTAAACACGCTGTATTCATCACGCCCACCACTGCGGGAACCGGCATAAATACCTTCAGCGGTCTGGGTATCGCTATCCAAGTCTTCCCATTGTAGAGAAACACCATAATCCCAGCGCAATTCACCCATGGGGTAGAAGCGCATACTATTGGTGATATCAAGACCAAAGCGCTGATAGTCGTCGTTTCGCGCAGTATTATCTTCCAGGTCATTAGAGAAAAAATCCGGCGTGTTCAGGTCAGTGACTGCATCGGTGTGCCAAAAATTGACACGCAAGTCGGCCCAGTCAAATTCCACCGGCTGCCAACGGTAGCGGGCAGTGTAGGTTTGATTAAGTACTTCACTGTCGAACCACTGCCGTGGCTGCTTAAGATCTGAAAGAATCTGCGAGGGCATCATCTCACCAAAGATGCTGTTATAACGGATATAGCCCAGCTCAAGACTTTGGTCTTTTGGCAAGTAGAGACTGCTTTTTAGCAACCAGGAATCGCTAGAAAAACTCGTGTTCGGAATTCGCTCCCCGGCTCGGTAAGGGATACTTTCCCCCAGCTCACTTTCCAACTCAACCTTAGTCTCGGTATACCATGCCGTTTCCTGAGGTTCACCAATAACAACTTTCGGCGCGGGGCCATCAGTACCCGCATAGTAATTTCCCTGTTCACGCTGGGCGTGAGCCACCACCAGATCACCCCACTCAAAACGCTGGGCGCCCGCAAAGCTCGCCGCGTAACCCTCAAAATCCAACAGGCTGGACCTATCCATCCCATGGTCCGGCGCAAAGCTGTCCGGCATTGTATAGTCAGCTGTGCAATCACTAGCAAAACGGCAATCGGAGTGATAAACAGCGCGCGGCACATGGTAACCAGCATAAGTGCCCGGCTCTGGCGCTTCGCTATTGTTTCCGATACCACTGACACGAACACGGAAACCCGACAATTCACCGGGTTTTACGACATCTTCCGCTCGCAGGGTACTTACACTGACAACGCCACCGGTAGCGCCGGTGCCCTCAGCGCCCATTACCGGGCCCTTATCAATACGCAGAGACCCGATCAAATCTGGGTCGATATAGCTGCGACTGGAAACCCCAGCATATCCGCGATAAATAGTTGTTTCCTGACGGCTACCATCAATTAAAACAGGCACCCTGCCCTGCCCCTGCATACCGCGAACATTCACATCCAGCCCACCGGAATTGCGGTTTTCACTGATAAGTACGCCGGGGGTACCCTGGAAAATATCGCCAACACTGGTACCACGAAAGCGCTCAATATTTTTCTGGGTGAGGATATTTACAGAGGCGGATTCGCGAAAGGCCTGGTCTTTTTCACCGCCATCACGAGTCTCAACCTGAATGCTGTCCAGCACCATCAGATCCTGCTCTCCAGCAGACTGGATCAGCCAGGCACCACTACCAACGGGAACCGCTTGCAGGTTGGTACCGCGCAACAAGCTCAACAGAGCTTCCTCTGCACGATAGCTTCCAAATAGTGCTGGAACAGAAATAGTTTCCACCAGGTTCTCGTCGAAAGAGAGCGTTACCCCAGCCTGACGCGAGTAGAGGTTAAGCACATCTCCCAGATTGCCCGCAGGCAAGCTGAATTCGATCAACGCTGTATTGCCCTGCTGGGCTTGCGCAAAACTCGATACGGGAACTACGGCCAACAACAGTGCCAACAAGGTGGGCAAAATATGTTTTGGGGCGCGGGACTGCATTTAAGCGGCTTCCTATTCTCAGGTGTATAACTAGGAAGCCGAACGAAAATCAAAAACCCGTAATCTAAATGAGAATTATTTTGTTTTTTTTACTTCGGAGGGAAAACTAGCAATCAAAAGCGTCATCAAAAATAAAAAATGACACCTTCGGATAACTTTTTTGTGGTCATCTGGCAATAAGAGCAGGAATTAAAGGTTGCCCGTTCCGAAAAAACCGTCAGCCCGGACGCATAGGGGAAGGCAGGGAGCGATGCGACTTACTATCAGCCCGGCAATTGAATCGTTGCCCACCAGCGCGTGGTATAGCTCAGTTCAGCTCCCGCCGAACGCGCCAATATTTTTAGGATGGTGTCGATATCGTGAAGCTGGAAAACCCCGGAAACCTGGTGATCTCTTAATGCCGGATCACAGCGTAAAAAACCAACACGATAGCGAGACAACTCTTCAAGCAGTGCCCCTAATGGCATGCTCCGAGCTGAAAGCACCCCGTCAATCCATCCGCTGTAATCAAACATCTTGCTGTCCAGAGCGAGTGAACCGGCTCCAGTAAGGCGATAAGCCTCACCCGCTTTAACTGCAAAGGGCTCTATATCCGCACTCAGCTGAACCTGCACCCCACCTTCCACAACCTGCAAAATCGTGTGGTCATCGCCATTGCGGACAAAAAAGCGCGAGTCACGGGAAATCAGCTGCCCCTGAGGCACCGATACCTGCATTGGCCTCGGGTCAGCGGCACTGGTCAAGTGCATTTCACCTTTAGTCAGCACAAGGGAACGGATTGCTGTGCCCGACTCCCATTCAATGGCACTACCGGTGTTTAGCCAGACTTTGCTCTTATCATCCAGAGTATATTGGGCCGGCTTAGAACCAGAGGAATAATCGGCAGACATATACTTCAGCAAACCGGTGTCATATCCCACCAGGCCAACGGCAAAAGCCCCAAGGACACCACCGCCCATGGTTTTAAGAGCAGCCCTGCGATTTAAACGGCGAATTTCTGCATCGGTTTGATTGAGGGTGGAATGGGCCAAACGCGGCGCTCGGCGAGCCACCGTATCTAGAGGTGACTCCATCCGCTCAAAACGCTGCCACGCCAGTTCATGCAGAGGGTCCGCCGAACGCCATTGACTGCAAGCATCGCGCTCTGAGTCAAGCGCCTCACCGGAACCCAGGCGAACGCGCCAGCTAACGGCTTGCAACAGTACTGCTTCAGGAATTTTTTCTCTATTTTTTTCTGGGGCGTTTGACATCGGCAAGCAAGTTCCAAGTCCATAGAAAATTATTCGTTATCGTACGCAGCGGCATAGCACTTGAGCATGGCTTTTGCGATATATTTCTCTACTGAGGAAAGGCTCAGCCCCTGCTGCTCAGCCACCTGGCGGTATGTTAAGCCGTCTAGTCTCGCCATTAGAAATACCGTTTTCTCTATCGGGCGCAGACCACTGAGCAATTGATCAATTTGCTCCAAAAGCCCCAATAGCTCCCACTTATCTTCTGGGGAGGGACATTCCGGTTCCGGCAAATTTTCCAGCAGCGCTAAATAATTTTTCTCCAGCACTTGGCGACGGGCTTGGTCGATCAGCAGGTTCCCGGCCACTTTGGTTAACCAGGCCCTCGGACTTCGAATTCCCGCAGGCAGGCTCGGCCTATCCAGCAGACGAATAAAAGTGTCCTGAGCTAAATCCTGGGCATTATCAACACCGGAAGTTCGGCGCGCTATCCAACGGACAAGCCACTCGTGGTGCTCTTGGTAAAGCTCATCAAATCCTGGGGCTGAAGGGGTTTCCGGGGCCAAAACTCAGACCTTGCGCTGTAATCTTTTGAGGGCGGGGACTGTAAATGATATCTATTCTCATTTAAAGTAGCTGAGCTGAGAATGTTATATCAATTTGGAATAACCCGGTGAATTTTTCAAAAAATATTGATCAACGGGATGGGTTAATTTGAATTTGGTCCGTCACCCATTACAAAGCCACCGGAATAACCGGGCGGTTATTGTTTAATTTGTTTTGGAAAAATCCCGTGAGCAATCCAGCAGAATGCCAATCCGTTGAACCGACAGAGCCCACCTTTTCCGCTTGGCTGAAAGAAGGCACTAATACGACCCACGAGAGTCTAGATAAACGCATTATGTCCCTGTCACCATTTTCCAATCGCGAGCGATATGCACTGTTTGTTCGCACGCAGTCGCGACTGCATCAAGCGGTGTCTGATTGGTTTCAAAGTGACGAATTAAATAATTTTTTGCCCGGCCTGAAAGAGAGAGACCGCTCTGAAGCAGTCCTCCAGGACTGTGCTGATTTCGAAATGCCCGAGAGCGATTTAAAAGCTGATCAACAAGCCGCAGCAGAAGTCACAATTACTGATTTCCACTCTGCACTGGGCTGGCTCTACGTAGTTGAAGGCTCCAACTTAGGAGCGGCATTCCTTCTCAAGTACGCGCGCAAACATCTGGATTTATCAGAAGAGTTCGGCGCACGCCACTTGGCAGGACATGAAGACGGTCGCGGGTTACACTGGCGCCAATTCAAAACTGCGTTAGATGCTCTTGCACTCAACCAAGAGCAAAAAGAAATAGCCCTCAATGGGGCCAAACAAGCCTTTGCTTTTGCACGACAAAATGTCGAACAATTATTAGCGCCCGCTACACCCTAATTTATTTTTCACCTGAAGCCAGGAGTCGGTAATGAAAATCTGGACTGTAATTTTATTGTGCCTGCTAGGCAGCACATTGGGCCCATTGCCGGCTTTAGCGCAGGAAAATAATTCCAACTCAAGCGAACAAAGCAATACAGAAATAGTTCTCGAGGGAGATGTGGAAACCTCCGTGGGGTTGCAAGAAAATCAAGACAACTCTACCTCGACTGCAACCTCCAACATTGGAGATACCGCTTTCAGCGCACACGATTTATCTCCCATGGGAATGTATCACGCCGCGGATATCGTCGTTAAAAGCGTAATGATCGGCCTACTCTTGGCCTCTGTTTTAACCTGGGCGATTTGGCTTTTTAAAACCGTGCAGCTGGTAATAACACGTCGCAAGGCCAAACAATTATTGGCAACCCTGATCCAAAGCAAGACATTCGCAAATGCCGAATCAAAGCTTTCAGGCCAAACCGGCGGTGCCCTGTTATTGGTAGAAGCGAGTCGCCACGAACTCAACTTATCTTCAGGTGGCCCAGTGTCAGATGACGGCTTAAAAGAACGTGTTCTGGCTCGCCTGGAAAGAGTCCAGGCTTCTCTCGCTACCGACATGAACCGTGGCACCGGAATTCTGGCAACCATCGGTTCCGTCGCCCCCTTTGTCGGTCTATTTGGAACTGTTTGGGGCATCATGAACAGTTTCATCGGAATCGCAAAAACCCAAACCACAAACCTGGCCGTAGTGGCTCCAGGTATTGCGGAAGCCCTGCTGGCAACTGCGATCGGCCTGGTTGCTGCGATTCCGGCGGTAGTGATCTACAACTACTTTTCCCGGGCTATCGGCAATTATCGCGCGGTATTGGCCGATAACGTCACCGCCTTAATGGTACTGATTAGTCGGGACCTGGATCGCCACCACCCAAATGCGCGCCCGCTCGCCGAACTGGTTAGCGCGAACAAAAAGCGCGCAGTACCGCAGGTTCAGGGCGTCAACTAATGGCATTCAATCTCAACAGCAGCAATAGCGAAGAACTGCCAGAACAGCACGATATCAATGTCACACCTTTTATCGATGTGATGCTGGTATTGCTAATTATTTTTATGGTTGCAGCTCCGTTGGCCACTGTAAGCGTGCCCGTCAATCTACCCTCGGCGACAGCTCCACAACAACCCCAGGCAGAAGATCCGAAATATCTCACCCTGCAAAAGGACCTCACCCTGACTCTCGGTGAGGACAAAGTTATTGTGCGGGAGAACTTGGCTGCTGAACTCCAGGCAAATGAAATTGGCACAGAACAGCAAATCCTGCTGCGTGCCGACAGCAAAGTGGAATATGGGGATTTGATGGACCTGATGAATCGCCTTGCCAGTGCCGGATACCAGAAAATCGCTCTGGTAGGTCTGGATAAACCGGCGACCGTAAACCAATGAGCCTCTTGGCCGGACCAAAGGTAAAATCTGCAAGGCATCCGCGATTTTTTCTATCGCTCTGCGCCTTTTGCTGCGCCCTAGCCCTTCACGGACTTATTGCCGCCTATTTTTTATGGCAGCCCAAATCCGAACTGGCGCTGCCGCCTGCTGCAGCACCACAGGTATTTGAAGTCAGTATGGTAGCCGCTCCAGTGGCACCACCCACGTCGCTACCGGTAGGTCCTCAACAACAGGAATCCTCTCCCGCAAACCAGCAGAGCAACGAGCCACAAAAAACCTCTGCGCAGTCAGAGCCTGTTATTTTGCCAGAAGCCCCCTCGGAAATTGCCATTGAGAAGCCCGAAGAGGAGCCCCCCACCGAGGAAAAGGAAGAGACCCCTGAGCCAGTGGAAGAGAAGGAAATCGCACAGCAACAAGACTCCAGTGGAGAGGCTACTGGAGAAACTGCTGTTGAAGAAACATCAGCCTCTCTCGCGGCAGATGTAGCAGAAGCAGAGCAAGCTGCGGCACCGGAAGTGGGCGCCTTGAACCAGAGGGAATCACAAGCCAGATTAACCTGGCAGAACCAATTACAGGCTCACCTTGAGCGAAGAAAACGCTACCCCCGTAGCGCCCAAATACGGCGTCAACAAGGTATTCCCTGGGTACAATTCACGATGGACAGAAAAGGCAAAGTACTAAAGGTTGAGCTGCACCGAGCCAGTGGCATATCGTCTCTCGACCGAGAAGTCGTGGCCTTGGTGCGCAGGGCAGAACCACTGCCTAGACCACCAGAAGAGGTACCCGGTGATCCTCTGACAGTGGCCGTTCCGGTCGAATTTTTTATTCGTTAACCAAAATAAATTGCTTTCTCAGAACTGGGAGGCCTGGTTTCACATAAACCAGAAAGTCACCTCCCTGGACAGAGGAAATCATCCACATAATCCGTTACCCTGCACTAGCGACCTATCGGCCTGCTGACTCTATTGACTAGGTGCTGGGCAAACTGCTTATGAGCAAGCAGACCAAGCGGACAAATATTGTTACTTTTGATGCACAACTACTGCAATAAGCTAGAAGGTAGAGGTACCGAATGAAAGAATCCACTGAAGACAGCGTAATGTCCTACACCCCGCCGTTGGCAAAGGGCTGGATGCGCTGGCTGTGGGGCGCCGCTGCTTGCTTTTTTATCGCCCTTGGCATTATCGGAGCCATTCTTCCCGGCCTGCCGTCGGCTGTATTTATTGTCCTCGGTGCCTGGGCCGCATCACGCAGCTCCCAGCGCCTGCACCAATGGATCGAAGAACACCATCTCTTTGGGCATCTATTGCGGACTTGGCGCAGTGGTTATGTAAGCCGCAGAACCAAGTTACTGGCCAGCCTGACAATGGCTATATCCCTAGCTTTTGCCATCCTTCATATCAGTAATATTTACCTTCTTTGCTTTACCATTGGCGGCATCAGCTGCGGCGCCTACTGGATTTGGTCCCGGCCGGAACCCAGGGAGTAGACAACGCTAATTTCTACCCCTATTTGGCAGCAGACACCCGTAGATTTTAGCGCTATAGTCCCCCAACAAGGATTTGTCTGGGGGACAGGATGTACAACGTAGTACTTTTTTTTCACCTTCTAGGTGCAACAATTTGGACCGGTGGGCATCTGATACTTGCCTGCACAATACTACCCAAAGTTTTACGGGATAAGGATGTAGCTTTTCTTTCCCGGTTTGAAAGCAGCTACGAAAAGATTGGCATCCCCGCCCTGCTCATTCAAATACTCTCCGGGCTATATCTCTCATATACCCTACTGCCTGACTTATCGCAGTGGTTCAACTTCTCCAATCCAATTTCTCGCCTGGTATCCTTCAAACTGATTCTTTTGGCATGCACTTTCTTACTGGCAATTGACGCAAGGCTGCGAATCATTCCAAATCTTTCTGAAAAAAATCTCACTGCACTGGCATACCATATTATCCCAGTTACAGTACTGTCCGTTCTCTTTGCTTTTGTTGGAATTTCATTTCGAACGGGATGGTTGTTTTAGATTGCACCCCAGTGCATATACTGCTGAATCAGAAGGAAAAGCCAAAAACGTCCCCACTGGCTTGCTTGATCGATATACTGAGCAAAAGTGGGATATGACAGGAGTTCGGGGTTTGTCTATAGCTGAATACTATGAAGTGATTTTCGATACGCTGGAAAAAAACGAATCCATCCAAGACGGCCTTGAAAACCTTTCTTTTTGGGCTGATGGCCGAACCCCCAATTTGGCATGGCTAAAGCTGCCCACTATGCTAGGAACGGATGAACTTGACCTAGCCCAAACATGGTTCGATACAGAACTGGTAGCTGCTGGGGACTCGCTTCCTCCTTCAGTCCTATATTTCGAGCTGCGTGAATTCAGAGATAGTATCGGCCGGGAATTCCCGGATATCAGCTTAACACTACTTCCTCAACTATTTAAAAGCAGACGGGATTGGATATATTCGAATTCTGATTTGGGCTCGAGATATTTGAGAAATATTGCAGCCTTGTGTAAAGGAGCTAACAAGCCGAAACACCTAAATAGAGACGGATACATTGGTTTCAGCTTATGCTATACATCCCTCCTAGCACGAGAACTCTGCAAAAACGAACAACTTCTCCAATACAGTGAAGAAGCACCGATTAAAATTGTTGTTGGATTTTCTTCTGGAGACCTTCTTGAGATTATGCGTATATCCAACGGCCTGCATTATTACGAACGTCGCTTTGCGCAGTTAGAGAGCCTGTAAATAATTAGCTATATCTCTGTGGACTTTGAAGACCCGCCCTAAAGGACACCCAGGTATAAGTATCCTAGCTTCCCTTAGCCTTAGAAAATTGGTACCACAAAGCAATCTGGCATAAACACACCAACTATCACAATAATTTTATACTGACCGAAAATAGCATCTATTGCTCAAGGAAAAAACTAATGGAACTAGCAATTTATCAAGTAGATGCCTTTGCCTCCGAGGTATTTGAAGGTAATCCTGCTGCTGTGTGCCCTCTTGATAACTGGCTTGCGGATGAGACACTGCAAAAGATAGCTGAGGAAAACAACCTCTCTGAAACCGCATTCTTTGTTAAAAATGAAGATTCCTTTTCTCTGAGGTGGTTTACTCCTGAGGCAGAAGTAGATTTATGTGGCCACGCCACACTCGCAGCTGCCCACGTTCTATTTACTCATTTAAGATACTCAGGCCAAACCATCCAGTTTGATACAAAAAGCGGCCCACTATTAGTCCAGAGATCGGGAGCTGTCTATAGCATGGACTTTCCGGCTAGCATTCCGATATCCACAGAAGCACCAGACGCTCTTATTGATGGCCTCGGTGTCACTCCGCGAGAAGTTCTGTGCGCATATGATTATATAGCTGTCTTGGGTAGCGAAACCGATCTAAAATCTGTAAACCCAAATTTTATAAAACTCTCCCAACTGGATAAACGAGGAGTTGTCATTACCGCTCCCGGGATGAGTAATGATATTGATTTCGTTAGCCGATGCTTCTATCCAAAATTAAGGGTAAACGAAGATCCTGTGACCGGGTCAGCGCACTGTCAACTGGCACCATATTGGAGCCAACAATTTAAAAAGGATGTGCTTTTAGCTAAGCAACTCTCCAAGCGGACTGGACTAATTCACTGCGAACTGCATAGTAACAGAGTCTCTCTCAAGGGAGGCGCTGTAGATTATCTTCGCGGCAGTATTAAGATTTAATAGCTTGGAGCGTTAAATTTATATAAGGAGCCTCTAAATAAATCCGTGATGCTTCTGGCTCACAGAGATATTACGGAATTGTTCAGAAGCTCCATAAGTCATCTTGCTACGTGTTCTCATTGAAAGCTCTTCAGCTCTGCTTAGTGGTAACCTTCCCCCCCAAGAAAACAGAAAAGCTACTATCCGAACCTCCAGTTACAACCTGACTCAACTCCCTAGCCTTTTACTTATCTCAAAGTGAGAACTTAGAGTCTATAGATGTCTTCCCGACCCAGAATGTGGATCCAGGCAATAGTTAAAGGTTGTGCGCCCCTTGTAGTACATCAGTGAATCACCTAACCTTCAAACACGCCCACCATTGAGCGCAAGTCGTACAAATAGTCCATTATTTGGACAAAGTCATATGGCTGTCAGGTAGGTGTCGCAAGAACATCGTAACCAATAAGGACTGTCCCCCTGAAAATGGAGCTCAATTTTCAGAGGACAGAAGTATGGAAGTGAAAGTTAACTCAAAGAAAATTATTAAACTGAGAACAACTAGGGCTTGGAGTCAACAACAACTAGCCGATGTTGCATCATTAAGCCTTAGAACCATTCAACGGATAGAAAAAAGTGGAAATGCCTCTCAAGATTCAATAAAAGCAATATCTTCAGCATTTTCACTGAAGCCCATAGATATAATCCTTCAGGAAAACCCAAAAATATCGATGGCCAAGCAGGGCAGAAAATATCTTACCGCAATATTGGCCCTAGGGAGCCTCTGAATAACTCCGTGATACCTCTGGCATGCAGAGCGGTTCACAATCAAGGCGCGGCTTCGCAGGAATGTCTAGACCTTTCAAGAAGTCGCAACGCGGAGTGTGAATCGCTCTGCAAGCCCCGAAGGGCGGGCCTTGAAGGCCACAGCTGCTGCGTTGCAGCTCTTGCAAAGGACTAGGCCATTCGCGGCGAGCTGCGCCTAACATCTGCAGCCTTCAAGACCCGCAGAGGCATTATGGAGTTATTCAGAGGCTCCCTAGGTACGACTTTACTCTTGTATACCTCCTTATCGTCAGCTTCTCCAATAATGCTTAAGGTAGATGCCAGCACCAGAAACGAGAACCTAGCCTCCGTCCGCCTCCTCAACAACGAAGGAGATGAAAGCGAAATCCAAATCGAAAACACACTTAGGTTCGAGGTGTCTGCCGAACAAGTTTCTGAAAACCAAATTCGATTGCAGACAAAAATATATGAATTTGGAGCTTCTAGTGGTTACAAGCAGATAGCAAGTCCCATTCTGGTAACAGGGTTCAATCAAGCTGCAGAGGTAGAGTTTAAAACTTCAAACGGAACTCCGTTTAAAATCCAAATTACCCCTGAAATTTAGCCAGCCCAACAAGGCTGGCACCCCTGCCAACGCCACCAAAAATATCTCTTGGGCCTACCTTTTTTGGGTGGGACTGAGAGGTATGCGGTGAGTGACATATATCCTAGCAAAAACTGCCTGCAGCTCCACCCTATGAAAACAGCCTTCCTGAGGACACCCAATAGTCATTGCAAATAAGTGCACACTTACATTTAGGGTAGAATTTTGAAAGCGCAAGAATGCAAGGCTCAGACATTAATCCAAATGCCAACATAAACAATTCTTTACATAGGAATACATCGCATATTGCAACAATATTTTAAGCCGTAAATCATTAGCGGATTAAAAAACAGGAAACGACGATCATCACGACCAAAAGGTGCTACAAGTCACACTTTTAGCATGCAATCCGTGCTAAATTCAGCGCATTCAAGTCGAGGTCAGCTTGATTGATTGCCAGACCGAAAACGCTGGTAAGCTCGCTGTAGGTAGTATTCCAATCATATATTGTTTTGTGCCAATAGGCTCGATACCCATCAGCAGACAATTAGAAGTATGCCCTCCACAAAAGGAAGTAAATATTTACTTACAGGTCGAGCCTGAAGTAAATAGCGAGAATATAGCGATATCAACAGCAATCGCAAAAATCGATCGTAGCTTAAGGTCAGAAGAGCCTCTTCTTCACCTTGATGCAAGCACGAGAAAACGGGCATTGCAACTCTACGAGAGAGACGAAAACTGTAAAAGGACAAAGGAAGTCGTTCTTAAGGTATGTGCACAATAGGGAAAAGGCAGAGACAGGGATATTTTAGGTGACCAAAAGCACTGATAGTCTAATTTTCTTTTTTAGTAAAACACTCACAGCAAAGAAAAAAATTTGACATAAATGTAGGGCCGTTTGTTTTGATAGGTTTTATTCAGTATCAAAATAATCCGTACCCGCCATTAGAAGTGCCTTATCACTTTTGAAAATTTTGATTTTCCGATTTAACAAAAACCCAACGTATCGACAACCCTGTAACCACGGTTATCGGTGCAATCGACGCAACAGCTGACTTTTCTATACAGAGAGACTTATTTCTATGAGCACTGACAAAAGCAATGACTCCACACCATTTTTAGCAGGCATGAGCGCTGTTGAGCAGCAATCATCTCTTTCGGGCTCAGGCTCCAAGTCAGTGCTGGGTGAAGGTATTAACTTTCGTGGCGAGCTGATCGGCACCGAAGATCTGCACGTGGAAGGTACTGTTGATGGTACTGTGATCATGGTTGGCCACAACCTTTCTGTTGGCACTGGCGGTGCAGTTACTGCCAATATCCACGCAAAAAATATTGTTGTAGAGGGCACCTTGGATGGCGACGCCCTTGCCGATGAGTTGATCGAAATCCGCAACACCGCACAAGTTAATGGCAATCTGATTGCACCGAGAATCAAGCTGGACGACGGCGGTAAATTCCGTGGCTCCATGGATATGGTTGATACCGATTCCGAAATGAAAGAGCGCCACAAGGAGTTCTCTGATCGTCTGGTACACCCAGACCTGCCCGCAGCAGAAGAGAAGCCCGCAGCCCGTACTCGCGGCAGCTCTACCTACTCCTCCAGTACCACGAGCACGAGCGATTCCTCTCGCCTGTCCGACACCAGCGACTACCTCTTCGGCACTAAAGAGACCGAAGAAGAAGCTGAGGAAAGCTAGGAAACCTTCTTAGTTAATCCTCAATATGGGCCCCGGCTAATGCCGGGGCTTTAGTTTTGGTGTGGGAAATATGTTGCAGCATCATTCATTTGGTATTGCTGCTTTGGTGGATGAAGTCATTCAACCAGGTAGTAAAGTTTTAGATTTGGGATGCCTTTCGTTTGGCACCACACAGCCTTTATTGGAGCGCTCCTGCCAGACATTTATCGAAGATTTACGCAGTCTGCTACTGGATACTTCTGCCCTCGATAAAGAAGTCAGGGCCGTTAAGCTTTCTGAATATCTCACCAAAAAGCCCCAACGAATCAAGCTTGATGTGGTGCTCTGCTGGGATCTATTCAACTTTATGGAGCCTGAGCTTATTACCAAGCTCATTGAGGAAATCCGCCCCCACTTAAAGCCGCGTACCATTTTCCATACAATGCTGTACACCGGCACTATGCCCAAGGGGCCCGCAGATTTTAAGCGCCTTTCTGGCTTTACCTTCAATACAGAACCACTCCACCTGGAAGAACCACTGCCCACTTATAGGTACTCATCCCTGAATTTAATGAAGACTATGGGCAACTTCTCCCTGCGTTCCTCCCTGCTACAAAGAGAGGGGATGCGTAAAGACCTTATCGAATTAATGTTTGAGTATGGAAATGTAAAATCGCCAACTTCAGTGATGGCCAGTGGATCATCAGCAGCGGTATCCGCGTTCCAGAAAAACCGCCTTACTAATATTTCGCTAATCGCTCTGGACACCGCCCTGACTCACGTCAAGCGCTCACCGGTCAGCAAAGTTCTGGATATTGGGCAAAAGGCTGGGAGAAATATGGAACACCTCCAAAGGGAGGTGGGCGAACTGTTTATTTCTGATTTTTACTCATCGCTCGCTTGGCAAACCAGCAGAAAAGTGCCATTTGAAGAAGCCGTTCAGGCCGCGTTGCGACAGGCAACCCTACCAAAGGATCTCAATTGCATCCTCCTCTGGGATCTTCTCAACTTCTTTTCCACCGAGCAAATACAATCGATCACTAAGGCCCTGTATCAATATCTCAGTGAAGGAGGCGTGATGCACTTTTTGCTATTCAAGCAAAACAGGCTTCCCGTCAACTGTGGTGTATTTGAAATTCAAAAGTCGGGCCAGGTTGGAACCTATGTTCACGCTTCGGGTAACAAGCAGCCCCAGCTCCGCACTATCACCGATGTAGTGAAATCTCTACCAGAGATGAAAGTACTCAGCCAGGGAACCGGGCGAATACCCAACGGACCTTTTTATCACGAAATAACAATGCAAAAAGTTGTAAAGGATAAATAATGACCCAGTTTTTCTATCACTGGTTAACCAAGTTGTCTGCGGAACAGGTTACCGACACCTTTCTTATGGTCATGCTTGCCATTGGTGCTATAGCCATAATCCTCTACCCTTTAGGCAAGTTTCCCCGCTTTGTAAAGGAAACGCCGTCACTACTGACTGCCCTCGGTATTTTAGGTACTTTTATCGGTATCATTATCGGTATCTATGGATTTGATCTAAACGATATTGACACCTCAATTTCAGAACTGATGCAAGGTCTGGAAACCGCCTTTATGACCAGTATCTTGGGACTCTTCCTGTCCCTGATATTGCGAACTATTTTTCAAATATTCACTAAAGAACAAGCCCCTAAAGCGACAGCAGATGACATATTGCAGGCTATTAATGGTCAGCGCGAAGATCTGGCAAAATTCCAGCGACAGATTAGTGATGAAGTCCTACAGTCACTCACTGCGGTTGTAGAAAAGTTTAATAGCGGCCTGAATGCCCAGATGGGTGAGAACCTACAGCAGTTTACCCAGCAATTGGAGGCCGTATCCCCTGCCCTGCAAGCCCTAATAGATCAGCATCAGCAACACGCAGAACTCGCAACTATTTACCGCGACCAAACTGCAACTCTTCTCAATGAAATTAATGGTGCTCAAGAAAACCTTCTGCTGTTACACCAGCGTATTACTGAGCTGCCAGAAATTTTCAACGTGATTCCCACCCTGGTAGAGCAGCAGCGCAATCACGCAGAGCAGATATCAATCATGCTGAATGAGCAACAAGCTTCTATTGAAGTTCTACAGCAATCGATCCCCGATATTGCGGCCAAGTTTGAAGCGCTCACCCGAGGAATTGACCAAGCTCAACAGCAACTGGGGGCCCAGGTTTCCAACCTGATCTCCCTGAGTAGGACCCAGGCGGAAGTATTCGACCAAAGAACCAGTAGGGTCGTAGCCCTGGCCGATGTGGTTACCAGTATGGACCCCAACCACTTCTCTAAAGCAATTCACGAGCAGGCTACCAGTCACCGGGAATCCATGGCCGAGCTAGCTCAGCTGATCGCCAAAACTCACAACCAGATGATTACCGAATTGTCACAAGTGATTACTCGCGATCTTAGTAATGCCGATGTCAGCATCAAGCGTCAATATGAACTTCTGGATGAACGTTTGCGCGATGAAGTAGAGAGTGTTATGGCAGCGATGGGCGATGCTCTTGGCACGTTAAGCGGTGAATTCTCCAGAGACTTCCGTCAGCTCATCCAGCAAATGAAGAGAATCGATGCGCAAGCTCAGAGAGTCACTGGAGAGGCACATGTTTGAAAGCACGCAAGCCAGTAGTGAGTCCAGCGATAGTCAATGGATTAGCCTATCGGACATGATGGCTGGCCTGATGATGGTATTTCTCTGTATTGCCGTCTTTGTAATGCGCTCCCTTATCGACGAACGCGCCAAGATCCGCGAACTCGCAGAGTCGTACCGGGACACCCAGTTGGCCATCTATCAAACTCTGCAACAGGAATTTGCCCACGACTTAACTCGTTGGGGAGCGTCTCTGGATAAGCAAACCCTGGCCATCTCCTTTAATAACAGTGATGCCTTATTTAAAACCGGTGATTTTACCCTGAGCGACAATGCCCGCGAGATTATGTCCTCCTTTGTACCTCGCTACATCGAAGCGCTCACGCCCTATATGGATTCCATTGCCGCAATCCAAATCGAAGGGCACACAAGTTCTGAATGGGGAGATCAATCCGCACCGGAAGCTGGTTATTTCCACAACCTACGACTTTCCCAACAGCGCTCCCGAGCCGTAATGCAATATGCCCATTCATTACTGCCTTCGCAGCAAGCCGTCCTGGTACGGGCCAAGGTAGCAGCTGTCGGTTACTCCTCAGCTCGCCCAGTCTTGGATAAAAATGGGGTAGAAGATCCAGATCGTTCTCGCCGGGTAGCATTCAGGGTAGTTAGAGACTCTGAGAGCCATATCCTGCAAATCCTTGAGGAAGCTCTGTGAACCTCACAAAATTTCAACCCATTCAAAACCGTCAGGCTATCACAGCATTCCCAAGCGCCACACGAGCACTATCAGTACCTTATGTCATTAACGATGGTGATTCATTCTCAGCCGGCAAACGTCCGTTAGCACAGCGCTTGTCTGAAATGCCTGATCGAAACAGCTTAACCAAAGCCATCCGTACTGGAATGCAACTCGATTCAAGTGATCTGGACAGCGTACCTGTGGCTTGGCGCTACCGGGGTATACCGGTTTTTTTATTTGGCCTGGAACAAAACCCGGACTCTTTTGGTCAAGTTCATATTTACCCCAAGTGCCCAATAGTGAATAGCTATAAGGGTCCGGTTTGGATAAGCAGTGACTATAGCGAAGCGCGAAAGGCATTTCCCCAGGATCAACTAAAGCCATGCCCTCACTGCTTACGTCACCTTTACAGCCACAATATTCCCGATGTTGTACACAAAGACCGTTTCGGCAATGTAACCAATATCGACTGGCTGACCTATACCCGATACTTTGCCAGCAATATTTTTAAAAGACACTCTCTCATCTGGAAAAATGGCGAACGCCCCCAAAAAGTTAGTTCTGTATTCACCCCTGAAAACCCGAAATATAACTGCTCTATCTGCCAATGCGATATCAAAGCCGGTGGATGGGCACTCAACCAAGAGCTTGCAGAAAGTAGCGGTCTCCCCAAAGAGATTTGCCTACTCTGTGCAGAGAGAAGGGCCCGTGCCGTCATACTCGCACCACCCCAAGCCTCACTAAGAGCCGCTACATTGCGCTACGAATCCCTGGCAAAGCAACTGGGTAGTGATCCTCAGGCCTCATGGATGATCGCAGAACAGGTAGTCCCAGCATCCTGGCTACCATTAATACAGAGACTCAAATCCCTAATGGGGCCACCCAAAGTCTTCCAAGTAATCGCGCCCAGGGTATTGGCCGTACTATGCTGGCCAAACCTCGGCCGCGCCATCCTTGCCGATGGCACCAAAGAGGCAAAGATACCAGCCAGTTACTCAGTTTGGAGAAAGGCTCAGATTGAGCGGGAATTAGGACTTAGCAACTAGATATATTAATGTGCTGCCTCCGGGCAGCTTATTTTTGTTACTTATCGGCCAAACTGGCAACTCTATTTCATCTTGTAGCTCTCTACATCACTAGATCAACCCAGATTAAAATCTATTCTCTTCTACCCCACCGAGAATTAGCACCTCCTCAATTTATAGATCCAACAAAGCCATTTCAAGAACCTCAAGACTTTTGACCAAAAATGTGGTTACAAATAAGTCACAAAAAAAATTAAACTTTTTAGCTCGGAGTGCCGTAAGGGGATGCAGTATTAGATAATGTGATCACACTACCCCTTCATTCTTTACACATGTAGAAGATTTTCTACTGTAGATTACTTTTTTTCACAAAAGCTATCCCTATAGATAATAACCAATAGAAAACCAGAAAAAATACAATTAGCCCAAAATATCTATCACAGGAGAACCGACTTAAAAGACCAAAAAATCTATCCTAGAAATCATACTCGATACGACCATCTCCAAGATTGCCAATATTAATAAAAACTACACTACAGGACATTAAAAGGGAACCTACCTCACAAAGGACACAAACCCCTGGGCAATAAACACCCCCGAAAGAAATAACTCACAAACTAAGACAAAATTTGGAAAGGTGTTGCATTTATTTCTTGAACCTAACTTTCATGAAGAGTAACTTGATTAGCAATACATGCATTACAAAAACTGAAATATGATAACTCCTGCTTTTGCAGTTGTGTCCAAGCCAAATAAAAAGGTTCTACTCGACGAGAAATACACCGAGCACATTCGACGCTAAACCAGTCGTTCTATAGCAAGATGGAGATATAAAATGCCAGTAAACAATATAACCCTGCAAGACGCAAAGGCTCGTGTTCGCGCCACATTGCAAGCCGGAGGGCTAGTGATTGTCCAAGAGCCGCACAATGATGTACCTCACGGTTTCTCCTTTGCAGCTGAAGCTATAGCTGATAATAGCGATCAGCCTCACTCATTGTTCGTCGAAGCACCGCATGAAATAAAAGCTGCAGGAACTCTCTCCGCTTACCCCAATAGGATAAAAGACTATTTCGCGGGTGGCGTAACTGATACTGAAACATCAGCGCTATTAATCAATATAGCTTCTCGGAAAAGTTGGGATATAGCCTGTGTGGATTCATGGAGAGGAAATGGAGAGTGGAAATCTTCAGAAAAACGTCAAAAGGGAATAGCAAGAAGAATTATTCACCACTTTAATATAGGCGGGCGTCCAGGCGGAATAATCCCTATAGGTTCTGCGCATGTCACAGGGTTAAGAATGGGAAGAAACATGATTGGAGGCCGACGTGTTGCTCGTACTATAAGCACTCTTTCAAACCAAATCCCCGATGATCAAGCCATTAACTATCAGGGTTACTGGGGATTGGGAAGGTATATTGCCGGACGGAACTTACAAATGTATAAATTCACAGCTACCGGAGATTATTCCCATATCAGTGCACCGAATGTTTCTCGAGACCTGCACATTCAGTTTGTTCCTCGCGACAGAATCTTTCGAGCTCGAAATCTTGCCATCTAGAACCCCCAAAAGCTCTTGCTTTTGTAATGCTTAACAAGCATCTGATCCCAGATGATAAACTCAGCCATGATCCAAATTTTCATTTTCCGTCAGCAATCACCACCTACCCGAATTGCTGACGGGCTTCTCTCACAATGACGCCATTTCTAATAGATAATAAACATAGCCTTCCTAGGTCGCATATACTAAAGAATCAAATTCCAAAAGAAAGATTATTGAGAAAATGCTGTTAGCATATATTCCAATCAACGCCCTAAAGAAAGGAAAGATCATTACTAAGGGATATCAAAGTTGACTTGAAATTGAACAAAGGATGTTCAGATCAATACGATGATCTGATGGCTGTTATAATCTATAATTCTTCGAGCAGAAAGATCTCACAAAACACCTTTCTCTAGTACTTACCTGAAAATAATTACGAATAATACAAATAATATTTAAAACAACCATTTGGTAATAATGTACCAAAGCCCTCCATTACATCGAAGCCTCAGAGTATACCAATCGACATAAAATATCTGTATAAACACAGATCCAGCACTTGCTTTAAATATTCATTCGGGCTTATTAAAATGTATATAGGATTTAATAAAACTCTACCGAGGATTCTCCTGGCAGTCACACTTCTAACGTCACCCTTTATCGCACATGCCGACGATTCGTTACAAGAGTTTCTCGAACAAATACTTACTAATGCCCGAGATAGCAACAACCTTCCAGCAGTCGGTGTACTAGTTCAAATCGATGGCGAAATCGCTGCCATGGCGGTAGACGGAGTTCGCGCACAGGGCCATAATGAAATAGTAACTATTAATGATCGCTGGCACATAGGTTCTAACACCAAAGCGATTACGGCGACAATGGTAGCGCGCTTAGTCGAGCAGGGTATATTACAATTTGAGGATACACTAGCTGACTCATTTCCCTCTTTTGCAAAAGATATAGACCCCGCTTACCGTAATATTACGATCACACAATTGCTCAGTCACACTGCCGGCCTACCCCCTTTATCCAGCTGGTATGAGCTTCCTACATTAATGAAAGTAATCGAGCCGGAACACAGTATTCGAGCGCAACGCATGGCAGTCGCACGCCATTACCTCACTGTACCTCCCAGCTCCGAGGCTGGCTCAGCTGAATATTCCAATCTCGGCTTTATCATTGCTGGGGCTATCGCCGAAGCTCGAACAGACAAGACCTGGGAAGATCTCATCAAGGAGCAGATCTTTGCTCCACTTGGTATCAAGAATGCAGGTTTTTCAGCTCCCGGCTCTTCGGCCACATTAGATCAACCTCGTGGCCACAAAAAATCCTGGCTGGGCAAGCTCATCCCGCTAGACCCTGCCGACAAAAATAGTGATAACCCACAAGTAATGGGTCCCGCAGGAACTATCAATATATCACTCCAGGATTGGACTCTTTTTGTAGAAGATCAGCTCAATGGCGTACATGGTCGCGGTAAATTGCTAAAGACTGAAACCTATCGCAAGTTACATTCACCGGTGACAGGCAATTACGCTCTCGGGTGGGGCGCAGTGTACGACTCTGAGTTATCACTTCTTGCACATACTGGCAGTAATGGATATTGGTTTACTGACGTGCGTATCATGCCCAAGCATGACATAATCTTTCTAATTGCGATAAATGCGGGGCACAAGACTGCGGAAAAGTCGATGAAAGATATCCGCAAGCACCTTACAAAACGTTTGAAACCATTTGAGTGATTCACTGGAGCAAGCGGGCTTGATTGTTCAGGTCCGCAGCAGTTTCTCACTATCCCCTCCTATAGACGCCCACATTTTGTGGAAAATAGCAGCCGCATTAAAGAAAATCGCCCACCTTTAAATATGTTAAAATAAACATTTATGAAAATTAATTTTAAAAAACCACACCTCAGACCCTTAAACAGAATAAGCCAGAATAATTATCAACCCATACGGACACATAGTAAGACCCTATTAGCAACTAGTGGGCCAGCTAAAATTTAGCAAATACCGAAATTCGATTCAAAAAGTATTTAACACCAAAATATAGAGATACCTCCTTGTAAGCAACGGTGTGATTGGCCATTATTGAACTACGGCTGAGCAATAAGGCACAAGTAAGTAGTGGTCTGTGAACTGACTCTCCATATTCTGACTAGAATAGTAAAACCATCGAAACCAGACAGAAATACTAACAATACTGACGAAAACAGCTATTAAAAAGTTCCACCCTAGGCAATCAATGTTGTGCCTGGTATAACCTACAAAAATAGATAATACTCATGAAAAAGCTGATTTTCTTTTTACTATTTTCTAGCTGTGCAAATGGAACATCTATAGAGCCTGCAACACTGGAACAGCTTCTAGAAAGCACCGATCACGTTCTACATGTTCTGGTTCAAAAGGTAGATTGATCCCCTCAAGTGGAGAAATCACCTTTAATCCAGATGGGAGAACCAGCCCTTTATCAGGGAATAAGATTAGGCTCCATGTTAAATTGATGCCAAATGGTGTAATTAAAAGCAACCTTGATCATGTCCCCCCGGAATTTTACGTAGAACTTTGGGAAATGTGGCACTATCAACTCGGCAATATCCAAGGGTTATCATTAGGCGAAGAATTTATTTTTCTACTGAGAGGCCCAGACTTAAACAAGGTATACCCCCGGTATTTTATGAGAAAAACAGATGAAAAATCTAACATTATTGAACTACTGAAAAATCTACCTGACTAATTAATGCTACCTCTAAATTCACCCTTAAGTTTTCAGTCAGCATGAAAGTCTCAGTATAATGCTTAAACACTAAATACTGTATATCTCTATTCTAAATATCGGGAAGGGAGGCAACATATAGCTTCTCGGATACTCTTGAATACCCTGCCACTTTCTCCAGCAACACCAAAAAGGAGTACATGTTTTGAAATTAATCACAGGCACTGATTCCACCTGGTCCTTAAGAGTCTGGATATGCGCCCAAATCGCAGGCCTTGACCTTGAGATCAAAGCCATAGACCTTTCCAGCCCTAACTATAAAAGCGAAGTACTTAAATATTCCCAAGCTGGACTTGTACCTGTATTGTTGCTTGAAGATACTTACATTCATGATTCACTGGCAATCGCTGAGTATTTTAATGAGCTCTCCAAAGGCATCTTGTACCCTTCATCAAATACTGAGCGAGCACAATCAAGAAGCCTATGTGCTGAACTTCACTCCGGTTTTATCGCCTTAAGAAGCAACTGCCCTTTCACTTTAGATAAAAGCAACTCCTCTCCGGATATGAACCCTGGAATTCAGGCTGAGTTAAAAAGGATTGAAGATATTTTCTCGAAAGCAAAACTGCCCTTCATGTTCGGTTCTGCTGGGGCTGTAGACGCATTTTACGCAATACTCGCTTATAGACTATATGTTTATAATATCTCATTAAGCGAGAAAGCTGCCAAATACCAGCAAAGTCTTTTGGAATGGCCAATCTTGCAGCAAGCAATTAACCTGGCTGCAGAGTGGAGAAACTCATAATTAAAGCTGTCACCAAATGTTGCTTTGGAACTTTCTTATCAACTCATCGATTACAAGGTTGGCTGTAGCCAGCCTTGTAGTTACAACAGCATCAACACGGCAAAAATTTGTAAGCTATTTACCTAATTTGCCATAATCACTAATAAGGCAATCAATCTTAAAGGGCCTCGGATAAGATACATGCCTATATCCAGCCTACACTTGAGTACTGAGCAAGCAAGAAGCGCCACATCTCAAACTACTTGGCTAGCCATTATCAGCCTCTTCTTAGGCGCGGCCTGTATCCAGTTGGTTATCATGCGCTTTTTTAATGGGCAAATGGCGCCCGATGTCTTCGTAAGTTCGCTACATCAGCTTGTACAAATTAAGGGCACACCTGCACTTGTCAAATCACTGGCCAGCTACCTTATCCCCTACTCAGTTTTTGTGACCTATACGCTCCATCTAGCACTATTGCTTGCTGGGACCCTCTTGATATTGCGTGTTTTTATTGTTTTGGGCGCAACACTCATGTTTTTCGGCTTTATCTTGCTGTGGGGGTTGACTTACATGGGAGAAAACAGCTGGTACTTCGAGTTTTTGTCACCTGCGTTATATGCCTTAATCTTGGCAGTTAGCATTTACAAGCTCCATAAAGACTCTCAATACAATTTTCGTTCTCGGTTTTTAGGCGCGGTGATAGCACCGAGAGTAAGCCTATTAACCTGGGGTTGTGCGATTGTTGTAGCATCTGCTCTCTTATTTGGAGTCTTTACTATGTCACGCAATGGTGGCGATTACGTATTCACTGTAAGCGCCCTATCCAGCATTACCATTGCCATTTTATCAATAGCTTCAAAGTATTTAGACAAGTATCGAAATACTCCCCCCAAACAGGATTCAACTCCGATATTAGGGCGCTGGATTGATCTTTTTACCTTCACCATCGGGGTAATGTTAGTCTTTCAGGTTTTTGAGGATGGGCTATTAAATTGGTTTAATGTAGAAGGGTACCGAGGTCTCATTAACTCCTATGTCGAATACGGGAATACACCGTATTGGTATCGGGGAGCCTTGGCCTGGGTAGCGGATCACGCCGAGATCTTTATGCCAACCCAGAGAGTATTCGAGACCTTTGCTGCAATCTGTATGGTAATTTTAGTCTTTCGATTTCCAGTTGTACTGCTGGCGACCGGTCTCTTTGCCATTCTCTCTTTTACGGAATTTGGAGTTACGAATGCTTGGCCTCCCGCTCCAGGCAAGCCTCCCGCCTGGGTATTTGAACTACTGCTTACAACATTGGTTAGCTTTACCTGCGGTCTCTATTACTTACTAGATGCTATTGCGCACAAATCCTGGAAGCATTGGATATTGGGTCCCAAAATATTTGACTCAATATCAGATTTCAATAAGTGTTTTTTATTTATTTTCTTACTTATTATCGAAGTAGTTATATTTTCCTCCGCTCCCATACAAGAGGAGACCAAATTCATTTCACTACACTTCTCAGTACTGTCACTTATTCCTTTATTATTCATTATGATCATTCTGGATAAATACCGCACAATCACACCCAATATAGATTTTTATACCAACCCAAATGAGAAAAATCATAACCAACTACCGTAAGCTCCCACCTACTTTAGCTTTAAGTAATCAACCCTATAAAACGGACGTTTGTGCAATTTATATAGCCGGCAATATTACAGCAACAACTAATAGGATTAATTCCACGGTACAATATGGGCATAAGCGAATATTGGTAGCCGAAGCTCCTTCGCCTACGAACTTCCTCTGATTACGTTATAGAAATTTTATTGAGTTAATTTGCATCATGAAGACTCTTCATCTGGTAATTTTATTAAGCATCCTGTCTATTTTTTCTACTTATGTGGCAGCAGAGAGAATCAAGATCGACAACTCTCTCACTATCCACTACGAACAAGCGGGTAATGGCGATACGACAATCATCTTTATTCCCGGCTGGATGATGTCTACAAAGGTTTTCGAGCATCAACTTGCCCATTTCAAGGGCTCCACCCAGTATCGCGCGCTAGCTTATGATCCCCGCGGCCAGGGCATGTCATCCAAGCCTGTTGAGGGCCATACTTATCAGCAACACGCTCGAGACTTAGCTGCACTGATTGACAAGCTGGGGCTTGATAGCGTGATTCTCGCGGGTTGGTCCTATGGAGTGACCGAGCAACTGGCCTATCTCAACCAGTTCGGCACTGACAAGATAAAAGCCATGATTATGATCGACACTGGCCCGGAGATTTCTGGGGCCAGCCGGGACGAGTGGGTCTGGTATCTGAATGATGATTCAGACGGATACTCGCGCTCATTCACTGAGGGGATTATTGAGGATCGCGAAAATGTGATTGCAGAGTTCGTCAAATGGATGCTTGAAAATCCCACTGCAGAAAATATTGCCTGGGTGTCTAATATCGCCAATCAAACCTCTAGCAGCGTCGCCGCAATTACCAACGCTACTGGTTTTTATCTCGACTACAGCAAAGACCTTATCGGCCTTGAAGGGAAGATTCCCATGCTATATGTGGTACGAAATGAAGCTAAGGAAGTGGCTAACAAATGGATCAAAGCTAATACCCCTTCCGCCACTACCGCTTATATGGGAAAGCATATGATGTTTTGGGAGAGGCCCGATGAATTCAATGCAGTGGTCGATCAATTTCTGAAGAATATAGAAACTAAGTAGCATTTACTATTTTGTTAAACTTAGGGCAGACTGACTTCAGCCTGCCCTAAGCTTTAAGTCTGCAGGCCCTACTTCATCGACTTACCCTCGCTCAACAAGGCATATCTCCTAGTCAAGGCACCTGACATCTAAAGGGTCAATAAATAGATTTAAGTCATATAACAATAAATTGTTAACTTCTTCCGGCACAAATATCGGCGCACGTCGACACGAGTACCCTCTACTGAAAATACCTGACAAGTAGGCAAAAGCAGCTTTCTTCAGCCAGTTTTAGCTGGTTAATTTAACCCGAACTTTAGTGTTACACCCTAAAATAATACCAACAAGGAGAGTGGAAAATGAGAGTTCTATTTTTAGCCTTGATAAGTGTTTGTTCGCTGATAGCAAATGCTTCAGATTTTATTCTCGCACAAAAGACGGAAATCAAATCAGATTTCCTTGGTGAAAACCGAACCATCTTGGTGAAACTTCCCGAACAATATAAGGATAATGACAAAGAATATCCTGTGCTCTACGTATTACATGCTCAGTGGGACATGCTTTCTACTTTGTCTACTATCGATTTACTTGAAGGCCAAGTGCCCAATTTTATCGTGATTGGTGTAGAGGGAATGGGTAAGGAGTTGCGCCCGGATCAAGGTAAATCGACAGTATTTTCTCAGTTCCTAGCGAACGAAGTTGTGCCCTATGTCAATAAAAACTATCGAACTGCAGATTTTAGTATTTTGTCTGGGCACTCCAACTCTGGCCGCTTCGTACTGGACTACTGGCTAAACGACAAAGCACCATTTTCACAGTACTTTGCTTTTAGCCCGTCATTAGAGGATAAATATATAACCGGGCGAGTTTCCAATTTAGCACCTAAACAACTCAAAGAGCTTTCCCCGCTGACCGTGACCATCGCTAACGAGGGGAATCATATGCAAGTCCCATTTGACGAATTGAGCCAAACTCTCGCAAATGTACCAGGCGCAACCTTTACCTTCCAAAAATTCCCAGAGCAATCCCACAGAACGACTAAACATCACTCTATGCAATTTGCCCTTCAACACACCTTTACAGGGTGGGAACCTACTTACGAACTTAAAGTAAGTGGGTTTGATGGACTGACAAATCACTACCGTAATTTATCAGATAAATTTGGCTTCAAAGTAGTTATTCCCACCAATACCCTGCAACGCTTGATGGCCCACCATGCCATTTCCGACTCTGAAAACGCAGCTAGCGAATTAAAACTCCATATCGCATATACCATCAAAGAAGTTTCGAGCGGGATCGCTGCCACAGTTGAGACAGCAGAATACCTGCTGAACAATGGCTATGAAGAGGCGGGGAAAACCATACTGAAAGAGATGTGCAACCAGGCTGAAGAGCACGCTCGCTGCAAAGGCTGACAAAATCTACTCGAAGGCCAGACACACTCTTAATATGAAGCGAGCCCACTAAAACTTTAAGGAAAGCTTGCAAAGTAAAAAAGGAAGCTGCCCGCCCTATCATGATTTAGGCGCGGGCTTCCATAAAGGCAGGCTCTCGTTAGCGGCGTGCGGCGAAAATGCCACCGGTCATTACCGCTAAAGAAGATAAAAGTCCAACACCTACCAAGCTATACAAGCTAATGGATTGCTTGGCCATCTCGGCAACTACCTCACTGAAAGGGAACTGCCAGGCAATGATCCCTAAGGCAGCTGCTACCGCGATGTACTGAGAATAACTGGAACGACGCTTTGAGCGTTTAGGCTGCGCAGGGAGCGCGGCCATCACGCGGTCACAAAAACCATCGTTATCCAAATGGGGCTCATTGAACTGGAGCTGTTCACTTAGCCAGGCGTCAAACTCCCGGTCGTTGCCCTCTAAAGCCATTTCACTCAAGGCGTTACCTTTCGTGTTGCGCTGTTCAAAGTTAACCATTTACCACCTCCTCACGCCAGGGCTGTAGCAAGCTACGCAGCTTGGCCCGAGCACGGTTGACATGGGATTTTACCGTACCAAGCGGCAATTTCATAATACTTGCCGCCTCCTCGTGAGAAAAGCCCCTGTGCATACACAGATGGATTGCTTGCCGTTGCGGGCCACTCAGGGTATCCATCGCGGCAGTGAGGTCCCTAGCCATCCCTAACTGCCGAGATTCTTCAATAGTCTCATCGGCCTGAGCCCTATCCACTGCCTCTTGATCCACATCGGGCATATTCTTACGCTTGTGGCTCATGACGAGATTATAGGCGATACGGTACAGCCAGGTGCTGAAGCGGGCATCCCCCCTGAACGCCGGCAACGCCTTATAGGCCTTAATAAAGGCCTCCTGCGCCATATCGTCTGCCAGACCCTGGTCACCATCACACAGCTGTCGGAGCGAGTATCGCAGCTGAGATTGATAGCGACGAACCAGCTGGGCGTATGCCCGCTGGTCCCCGTCTTTGACGGCCCGCCTGATTAATTCCTCGTCATTGAGGTCCATACCCGCCTTTCCTACACCTGCTTGTTATCAAGCTTCCAGTTCACATAGCGAGCCACACCGATAAACAGAGGGATCAAGCCAAGACTGCCTACTCCAATACCTGCAAGAGCTGAGAGGGAGATGAATACTGCAGCGCCTATTGCAATCAGAGTGATACCGCGATCACTGGAGCTATTTGGCTCTCTCTCATCTAAAAGATCAATTAGCTCCGGGGGCACATCCCGACCATCAGCAACCATCTGGTTGATATTGCTCATAACCAGTTGTTTCTTGCGATAGCTGCTGCGCGTTACCAACCAGACAATAAATACCGGCATACCAAATATACAGAGCAGTGCTACAACTGGGATTACCGATGAGTCGTCACTTCCTGAATGGTGTGAATCATGGTGATCCCAGTGCCTACCACGGTAATCACGACTCTCCGATAACCTGATTCTGACATTGTCCGGTACGCTATTCAGGGTATCTTCAGTTACCTTGCCGTCTACATCCAGAATGCCCTTGCTTTTCAGCCGTTCAATAATTTCCTGGCTTAGGGGGCCGCCAAAGTCCTGCCCCAAGTCAACCCGAACTTCACTTTTCTCACCATTCTCGCCTTCGGATTTGATCGTGAGAACACCATCTTCACGCAATATACGGACGCGGGTTTCAGATTCGGAGGCTTCCACACCTGGCGGCGGCGGGGGCTCTGGGACAAATGAGTCCTCCTCCTGGGCCCAGCTGCCCATGCTTATGCTGGATGCCGCAATGGCCACCCAACAGCAGATGACTGCCTGGAATGATTGTTTATTTCTCGCTCTCATTACTTACTCTCTAATCATTTTCGTTATCAGTGGTGTAAACCGTCGTTGGGGGGGGTGACCTACATCACCATCATTCGAGCCTTGGAGTAGGGGTAAGCCATTCCTCCTCGGGGCTCTTTTTCCTCAGCAATACGCACTGGAGGTAGCCGGTTAACTTCCTCACTCTTATCAGTGCACTCACCAAGCTTTTTAAGTATTTGCTGATCAATTTTCTGGGTGAGCTCTCGGTGAATCCCATCCTGGGAAAGCGTCAGCTCGGAGGCATTAACCTGACCCACTTGCAGAGCCGCAACTACCAGAGATAGCGCGACGCAAAATTGTACCTTTTTAGTTGATCTCGCAGTAAACATTGTGATCTCCCGATTTTCCCTTGTACGCCACTATGACGATTCAGGGAGCCCAGTTGGATGCAGGTGTATAATTTTTTTTACGCCAACACTTGGAACCACCTTCTAATGGTCATCACTGGGCTGGAACGATCGGATAAACTCGGAACACAACACGGAATGAGAACTTCGATATGACAACCCCTGATGATGTCCTGGTTTTTTGGTTTGGCGGCACTGATATTCGTGGTAACTCTATTGCTGCAGAGAAGCAGAGTTTATGGTTTGCCGCTACTCCGGAAGTAGACGCCGACATCAAGGCAAGATTTGGAGCTATTGCCGAGTCAGCGCTGCGTGGAGAGCTGGACCGTTGGCGGCAAACTTTGGAAGGCGAACTCGCCTTGCTACTGGTTTGTGACCAATTATCCAGAAACATTTACCGGGGCACCCGCCAGGCATTCGCTGCAGACTCCCGGGCTCTGGCAATAGCGATGTCACTGATTCAGCGCGGAGAGGCCCCGAATCTTGGGCTCTACCAGCAGATATTCCTGGGCATGCCGCTAGAGCACAGCGAAGACCTCGTGACCCAGCAGCGCTCGGTAGACTACTTTCGGCAGTTGCAGCAAACCTTCGCAGAAGACAAAATTGCCTCGCCCTATCTCGACACTCATTATCGATACGCCCTTGCCCATCAAGAGGTCATTGAGCGATTTGGGCGCTTCCCTCACCGCAATGCGGCTTTGGGTCGCACTTCCACTCAAGCAGAAAAAGAATGGCTGGCTCAAGGGGGCGGCTTTAAATAATGGATTTACTCAGTTGGTTATCTCTCGCGGGGATCTGTGCCCTCGGCGCTATGTCTCCGGGACCGAGTCTTCTTATCGTCTTACGCAGCGCCTCCTCAGGCCTACAGCAAGGCCTGGCCAGTGCTATTGCTCACGGAGCCGGGGTCGCTATATACGCAATTCTTACCGCATTTGGCCTGGCGGTGCTGATTACTAGCTCTCCTCTTCTATTTAACATTCTGCAATGGGCCGGTGCAGCAATGCTGGTCTACCTGGGCTGGAAAGCCCTCAGTGCACCCGCACCGGGTACCAGTACTGCAACCGTACAACCTCCACACCAGAGCCTGAAGCGCTCTATCGCTCAAGGTTTTGGTGTTGCCTTCTTCAACCCCAAGATCGCCGTATTTTTCACCGCCCTATTCAGCCAGTTTGTGTCAGAACAGCAAGCCCTGAGCACCAAGCTGGGCATGGCGGCGCTGGTTTCAGGAGTGGATGCAATTTGGTACTGCATCGTTGCCCTGGCGGTTCACGCCAGCCGTAAACGCCAGCTGGTGAGCAAGCATATTGGCCATCGCATCCAACAGGTTTTCGGGATCTTACTGATAGGACTGGCTGCCCGGCTGATCCTTAGCATCTAAAGCCACAGGCCTGCAGAAACCTTCACTACCTTAGTTTCACCACACCCAAATAAAAAACAGGCCCGCAAGCGGGCCTGTTAAATGATGTGAAGACAGCCAGTCGCCCCGGGGGGAATGCGTCTGGCTGTATGCACATTATGACAGTGTTCACGCTTAATGGCGGACCAATCATCGCACCTGCTGGTCTTTTGACCGCACAGAGCCCTTTCTTCACCCCATCGTTGACACTGAATATTTATACAGTTAGGGTAGCGGCATACAAACTAAGTGGACAGTCTAATAGACGATTGGGAGGCACACGATGGCCGTAGTAGCTGTTTGGAAATGCGATAGAGACGGAGCAATGTTCGACAACAAAAAAGACGCTGAAGAACACGATAAGATGCTGGAGCTCGCAGCTAATATCACGTCGCTGATTGAGCGCCACATCGACAGCATTGATGAGCAAGTGGGCGAAGAGATCGGCCTGCTGTTGGCCAAACGCCGCGATGCCCTGGCTAAAGCCTGTAAAGGGAAGCCTGAAGTACTACTCGAAGAAGACGAAAACATGGTGCAGGAGAGCGAAGATGATCGCGTAACTCCGCTCGCCGCCAATCAGTAAACGCTTATAGATTCATCCCTGTACTCTGCCCGGTTCTACCGGGCTTTTTTGCGTGAGGCTCATACTGAGCCTCACCAATAAACTTCAAAGATTAATTACGGCATTAACAATGTTAATGACCGCTAACACAACGATAACGACCCAGCTGATTAAAGTTCCCCAGAAGCGCCCAAAGTGCAGCCCGCCTTTGCCCTTGGTCAGTCCATAGGCATGAAATACCCGTGAGATAAAAAAGAGCGCCCCGAAGAGGTGTAACCACAGTGCAGGCAAACCGCCCAACTCTGCAGCCAGCAACAGAAGCAACGCTATCGGAGTGTACTCAATCGCATTAGCGTGAACTCGCACCCTAATCTCATTGAAACGATCATCTCCGGTTCCAATTCCCACTTTCTTTGTGCGACGAAACTCGACTACCCTGAATGCCAAGTAAATAATCAGAAGCGCACAGAGGCCGGTGTAGAGTGCTGTGATATTCGCCATGTTTTTTCCTTGTTCTTATCAATCTGGCCAGGGAATATATCCCCGAAAGCAAGTATTCCGCCACACAAATCCTGTACAAGCCAATGGACCTTTCAGATCAATAGGCGGAAAAAGAAAAGCGGGCTAGAAGCCCGCTCTTTGCATACTAGTGCTTGTAACCAAATTCATGGCCCTTTGCGGGCTTGAGGTGTCGATCTCTGAGGCGCGTTGAGCGATTCACCAGGGATTGATTCTCACCCTCAATCAGGATCTGCTCAGCGTAGCTGGTAACTTCCAGGGGATCACCGCTCCAGATCACAATATCCGCAACCGCGCCCTTCTCCAACGTACCGCCCTCAAGGTTAAAAATCTCAGCAACATTGCTACTGATTGCCTTTAGCGCTTCCTCATAAGGCATACCATGGGCTACAGCGTTGCCCGCCGATTGGCGCGAGAGGTAAACGTTGTGGCTAGCCACCATATCTGGGCCACTGATAGCTACCGTCACCCCAGCCTTGGCCAGAAGTGCAGCATTATCCAGGCGTGCGCCCAAACTTGAGAATGATGCTGGAATGTTGTTGATTGCATCGATCACAACAGGCACTTGTGCTTGCGCCAGTTTATCGGCAACCATCCAGCCCTCAGCTGCACCGATTATAATGAGCTTCACCTTGAAGGCTTCACCCAGTTCTAATACCGCGAGGATATCACTGGCCCGGTTGGCAGTTACCATCAAAGGCTCCTTGCCATCGATCACAGGCTGCAGAGCTTGCAGATCTGCCAGATCGTAATCCAGCTCTCGCCACTCTCCACGGTGAATCGCTGCGCGATTATCACGATACTCCTGAGCTTCACGCAGAGCACTCTCCACCTTGGCATAAGCATTGGCACGGCTGCCACCGGCCAGCTCGCCACCGGACTCTCCCAGATAAGCTTTTTGCGCAACATTCTTTGCTTCGACGCTATCAAATTCACCATTCAACTTGATGGCAAAACTGCGCCCTGCAAATATCCGCTGAGCATCGATAGCACCGCTGTCCCAAGTGCTGATTCCCGGTGAAACAACGGCACTGGTGACTCCACCCGCCCGGTTGAATGGGATTAGGGTGGACTTAGGGTTGTAAGCAGGTACCGGATTGAAGGCACTACCGATACTGTCACCGGTCACCTGGTGATCATTGGTGGCGCTGGCCGCACTGATCTCGACCAACCCCAGTTCAGAAATGGGCGCTATCACACCGGGCGTCACCACCTTGTTGCGCGCATCAATTACCTGATCTGCAGTCACCTCCAGAGAGGGGGCCACCTGTTGGACCTTGCCATCCACAACCAGAATATCTGCGGACTCCAGGCTGCCCTGCCCCGCCAGGGTGTGTACCTTGCCACCCTTGATCAGGATGGTCTCTGCCTGGCCAGTGGCTGACATCAACCCCAGGGCCAGCGCACAATAAACAGCTACTTTTCTCACAGTCGCTCTCCCTCTGCATCGAGAATACCCAACTCGAAATCGGTGCGTGGCTGACGTTTCTTGTCCGCGCGATCGAACATCAATTCCCCATCGATGAAAACTTGATCTACATGGGTGTAAACACTGAAGGGGCTGCCGGACCAAACAACGATATCCGCCATCTTGCCGCTCTCAAGGCTGCCAGTTTGATCGGCAATACCCAGAGCCTTGGCGGGGTTCAAGGTCATCCAAACCACCGCATCCTTGGGCTGAATATCGAAGCCCGCACGCTGACCTGCAGTCATTGCCTTCGCGGTCTCCTCGTGCAAATGCTGTACGCCAACACCGGAGTCCGAATGAATCATTGCGCAGGCTTTGGCTTGATCCACAATGGCGATATTGGCCTCGGTCATATCGTAGGCCTCATGCTTAAAGCCCCACCAATCAGCCCACATTGCCGCACAAACATTGTTTTCAGCCAGCAGGTCAGCAACCTTGTAAGCTTCCACTGCGTGGTGGAAAGTGGAAATTTTGAAATCAAACTCCTTGGCAACGTCCATCATCACCGCCATTTCCTCACCGCGGTAGCAATGGTTGTGAACGAGAATATCGCCATTGAGTACGCCCGCCAGAGTTTCCATCTGCAGGTCGCGCTTGGGCTCATCCCCTCCGTTCTCAACGTAATCCTCCCACTCCTGCTTGTAGGCACTCGCCTTAATCCAAGCATCTCGATAACCGGCGACGTTACCCATTCGAGTTGAGGGAGAGCTACCTTTACCACCGTAAACCCGCTTGGGGTTTTCACCACAGGCCATTTTCAAGCCGTAGGGAGCGCCGGGGAATTTCATATCCTGAACACTGCGGCCGGGTACATTTTTCAGGGTGACACTGCGGCCGCCAAACAAGTTGGCCGAACCCGGCAGGATTTGCAGGGTTGTTACACCTCCGGCAAGAGCCAAGGGAAACTGGGGGTCTTGGGTCCAGACAGAGTGCTCCAACCAAACCTGGGCAGTGTTTGGCGAGGTCATCTCATTGCCATCCTGGGCAGATTCAATCCCCGGAGCTGGATAATCACCCAGATGAGAATGCACATCGATAATGCCAGGAGTGACCCACTTACCTTTGCCATCGACAATCAAGGCACCTTCAGGGGCCAGTAACCCCTTACCGATCTCCTTGATCTTGCCATTTTCAAACAACAGGTCCGCATTTTCTTGCTGCTCCCCTGTACCGGTTAGCAGGGTAGCTCCCTGAATCAACACAGGGCGGGACTGGGTTACAGAATAAGTGGAAGGGAAGGCGTCCACACGAGCGAAGTCGAGAGATCTCGGCTCACTGTCAACACGCTTCTCACCGCATGCGGACAGCAGTAGCGAGGCACTTAACAGAGCCGCGATACTGCGCCCGAGAAATCGGGGTTGCAGCTGCATAGTCATTCATCCAATCGTTTTGAATATGGCGGTGAATGCTACCAGTTTGTGCTGACAGCGCCACTATCCAAATTGTCACAAACGACTGTTTAGAGATAAGCATCTCCCAATCCAAGGGGCCATAACTGAACCTGAGAGTTACCTCAGTACCACCAAAGCACACTTGATAACAATACGAACTAAAAATAACAGCCAGTCAGCAAAGAATGTCTACACGGTCAAAATACGCCGCCCCAGCTATATACTTTTGTACGTCTTCATGGTGGAATTTCTGGCGGAAAAACAGGCAGCCGCACTCAGGAGGAGAAATAGGTGATCAAGGAAAGTAATATGCCCATTTTTCCCCTTTCACCATCTACAGCTACCACCTCGGATAGAGACTCAACCCAGGTCTATGAGGCCTTACGTAAAAGTGAGGAGCGCTACCGGGAGCTGGTGGAGCATGCAAACTCGATCATAATGCGATGCGATCAACACGGCCGTATCACATCCTTTAACGAGTACGCTCAACAATTATTTGGCTATACCGAAGCCGAGATTATTGGTAGGCACTTAATTGGTACGATTGTTCCCGCCAGCGAAACGAGCGGCCGTGACCTGCGGCAATTGATAGACCGTATTTGCCAGTTCCCAGAGGAACACCGTTACAATATTAATGAAAACATTACAAAGTGCGGGAAGCGAGTATGGATCGCCTGGACCAATAAAATTATCTCAGATGAGAAGGGAGATCCCGCGGGAATTCTCAGTATTGGTTCGGATATTACTAAGCAGCGGTTGCTGGAGGAAGAGCTTCGGCAAGCTCAAAAAATGCAAGCTATCGGTGAGCTTGCCGGCGGTATTGCCCACGACTTCAACAATATGATTCATGGGATCAATGGCTATGCTGAAGTTATTCGACAAATTTCCACCGATGCCAGAATCAACGAGTATACCAACCATATACTGACTACTGCCCGCCATGCCGCAGAGCTGACCAAGCAGCTACTCACTTTTGCCCGCAAGGGAAATTATCAACTTAAGAGCTGCAATACCCACGAAATCATTCGCGATGTTTGTGCGATGCTAACCCGCACTATTGATCGAAGAATCGAGATTGATCAGCAATTAGATGCAAATCGTCCACATATTGTGGGCGACCCTGCTCAACTTAAGAGCGCTTTGCTAAATATCGGAATCAATGCCAAGGATGCTATGCCCTCTGGTGGCTCCCTGAGCTTTGTCACAGCCAATATCACCATAGAAAAATCGGCTTCTATCGCCGATTTTGAGATTCAGCCTGGCCAATACCTTTTAATAACGATTACCGATAATGGCACTGGCATGTCTGACGAAGTGCGACGCCGTATTTTTGAACCATTTTTCACTACCAAAGAAAGTGGACGTGGTGCTGGACTGGGCCTTGCCGCAGTGCACGGCACCATTCATTTACATAAGGGCGCTATACAATGTCAGAGCCGTGAGGGAATTGGCAGCAGCTTTAAGCTATACCTGCCAATTTCCAAGCCCCCAATCAAAAAGAGAACTTACCAGGCCAAGAAACTGGCTCGCGAGCGCAAATTGCGCATTATGGTTGTCGACGATGAGGCAATTGTCCGCACCTACTCTAAAGCCCTGTTCGAAATGAACGGCCATAGCGTCGTTACCTTTGCGACGGCAGAGCAGGCAATAACTTACTACCGAAAATATAGTGATGAAGTAGATTTGGTCCTGCTGGACATGATTATGCCCGGCATGGATGGGCAAGAATTATTCGCTTTTCTAAAACGGATTAACCCCGAAGTGAAGGCTATTCTCTCCACCGGTTACAGCGTGGATAGTAAAGTTCAGGAAGTAATTTCTGACGGGGTACTGGATTGCATCCAGAAACCATTTACATTTGAGCATCTCAGTAAAAAGATCGAAGAGATGATTGCCAGCGGAAAAATAACTTTACCCAGGTAACAAAATAATTCTACCTAAATCGCCGCAGCCGGCCTAGCTGACAGCTACGTCACAGAGTTCAGCTACAAACAGGTTGGCTTATGGAATGACCTCTATGATAACCGGCTGTAAAAAGTGAAGTGATAAAGTAACCAGGATAAGGCTATACAAAAGCAGCTCAAGCGGAATTCCCCATTATTTTAGTGCTTGCAGACTCCCCCAAACCAAAGTCAATCGATATGTCATCATTTTCCTGTTCAGTATAATCTCGATAATTTTCAAGCCGATACTATCTTAGTCGTACATCACAATTTTGCTGCTACGGCCCCCTTCCCCACCAATGTTGTCAGCTTGATGTTCTCGTCTCCTATTTCTGTGGACACGGTCTCCACGAAACGCACCATGCCCGCTAAAATCGCTGCGTTATAGTGCTCTTCACTTGCCTCTAGCTCCTCAACGGCTGCGTTCATATCCTTGAGAGCCCGGGATGCTTCTAGGTCCCACTCCTTCAGCTTGGCGAGACTTGCCCTGGCAGATGCCACTTGCTGTTCATTCACTCCGTCTTGAGTCGCCGCAAGACTTGCTTCCCGGACGGTTTTTATCTCAGCATCATATTTACGAATAGTAGTCAGAGATCGACGAACAATACTGTTCAACTTGATAACAGTATCCCGCTCAAATGCGGCCTTGATATCGTTGCTAGCCAGTGCCACTGAAGCAGGTGTTTTTGCGGGGTGGATAACGCTTTCAACATTCGGTGCCGACTCCTGTTTACCTACCCAGACCTTCTCGTTTTCGACTGGCTCTATGAGTGTGTGCGTAGCTAAAAACCCAAAAGCGATTATTCCGAACACTGCCCCTGCAATATATCGTTTGCTATTCATACGGTGAGTTACCTTTGGTATGGCCGCCCCTTACGGAGCGGCACCTGATGGAGAGTGAGAATTTAGCTCATAGCGTAAAAATAGTTTACCTGCGAGTCCTTGATCTACTAATCAAACTAAATGCTTCAACGTTGTTCATTAAATTCTGCGCGATCTGCTCGCCCATGACTTGGCCTGCAATATTGTCAAAGTCCCAGTGCACTCCGTTATAGATACGGCTGAGGCCATTTTCTTGCTGAGCGGCGGTATAGGATTCAAAACGGACAGGTACCAATGGCCTCGGTGTATCCGGCGTGAAAGGGTCGAAGCCTTCCCCATTGTATTCTTCCGATACAAAAGTAAAGGGCTGGTCTCCAAACATACTGCGCATAATCTCGAAGGTGGAAGCACCGAAGGTAGCATGGCCCGATGGGTAGGAGGGGAACGGCGGTGTTGGCCTAATCGCGATGGTGGTGTTGATGACTGACACCCCTACTGGCAACCATTGCTCATCCTGCAAGGTCGATGGGTTGTCGTCGTCGATGCGAATAGCGGTAACCGGTCTCCAGTAGTTGTAATAGTACTTACTGTCCCACGCAGCGATACCAGAATCCGCCAGGCCTACATTGATCAGTGCAAAATAGCGAGCCAGGTCCAGCTCATGCTCGACTTTGTTGTCCAGCGCAGCCTGCAGGGCAATTAGGTTATATAGTCTCGGGGGGATGCCCAATAGTGGTACACCATCATATCCCCAGTAATTCCCGATAAATCGTGTCTCTGCTGTGGACGTCGATGGGGTAATAGCATTGGCTGGGGACCCGCCGAGGGCCGCTACCTCTTCATAGGCTTCAGCATATTCCTCAGACGTTATTGTGGGTGGAATAGGACTGCGGAATTGATCGCCTGAACTTAGTGAAAAAGGTGTCACACTGCCCCAATAGGCTCCCAGAGCCACGGAGTCTTGGCCGACCGGGTCGACAGGATCAGGCTGCCATTCTCCCGGTACCGTGGCCCCAGTATTAACCGATGTAGAGTGATAGGTCCCATCCCCATCCGCGACAGCGCCGCCCTCACCATAAGCGGGTTCCAAATGCTCGGCCTTATCATTGCTGCGCACTGCAAGCATTGCCGCAGCAGCGGCTTCGCCAATCACTTGGCCCTTGGCAATTCTATCTGCGCTATCTCTTATCTGGTCAAGATCTGATAGCAGTAATTCCTGCAAACGCTCTGACTGATCGGGGTAGAGTGCGCGCAAGGTATCGTAAGCGGCGTAAGCGATAGCTGCATCTTTGGATGCATCTCTGGTGTCGAGTACACCGAGATCATTATAAGGTTGGTATTTACCGTCAAAGGCGTTCAGAGCGTCAAACACAGCAGTTTGTACGATGGCGAATGCGCGACTGGACCGGGTAGGGCCGCCTTGGTAGAAATCCACTTCGCCGGTATCAGGGTCGGGAGTATGATCGATAGCCGATGAGTCGAGCATCGTGTTGAACCAAAATACAACCCGATCTTTAGGTCTATTAAGCTCGCCAGACTTCCCCGAAGTCCGCTCAAGCCGATCAAGTACACCTTTGGAGAGAGTTGATCGGCTAGTTTCTCCTAGATAAGCACTGGTTTGTCCCTTGGGCTGCTTACCCTTTGTCTTCTGGGCCTGCACAGCACCCGATGTCAATATTAAGCCTGCTGCCAGGAAGCAGGCCGATGTTTTTAACAGAATGTGGTTCATTGTATTACGTCCTTTGATATTGAAGGGCGCGCTGAATCAGTAAATCTATCAGTGGGCCGTAAGTTTGTTTTCAAATTGGCTGTTGTTGACCGCACTGGGTTGTGGAGGCCGTACCAACCTGTCGATACACCGATTCAGCTAGACCTTAAACTGGACTTCAGTAGAATGTCTCTTCATCTATTACACTTGTGATCCCTAGCACTTCAATCCCTCAACGACTTAATTCCAAATGCATTTCGTGTCGATAGCAAAAAATGAGTAGATGCTAAAACGGTTTTCTTTTCCAGCAGTCAGATTTTTATCGGGCGCTGGCTATTTTCCCATCCCCAAGTTCAATTCCGAGGAAGCCCTCAGTACTTTTTGGCTCTCTATAATCTGTATCGCAGTCAACATCGATTCCTCCAGGATCGAGAGCAGATTTACATAGAGCTTCATTTGCAGATGTGATAACTCCATCACCAGTCTCTAGGTAAACATGGTCAGTTGCACTAGATCTGGCTCTAGTTGAGACAATAGCAATAATCGTGTGATTTAATGCGACTTGATTAAATACAAATGCCAGGTTGGTTTTTTGTGAAATCATACCTATGCCTATTATTCGAGTTTGTCCAACTCCCTTCCCAGACTAATCAGGTTATTATCCTGTCGAGATCAACCTCAAATATAATATTTATTGTAAAGTTGTAGACCACCACCTGGCTTCACAGTTCCTGACAATTACCTTCAAAGCTTAAACCCCAAAAAATAAAATCGCTGAAATCTGCAACCAAAAATGTATAGAACAAAAAACAGCTAACAAGGTAAATTTCTAAACACTTAAAACAATCAAATCACCAACAGGCACTAAAGAAATAAGGAATTCCGGAGCTTCACAGGAAAAGGGATTCTGCCTTATTGACTCAACATATAAACAGACCCTTTTAATGATGCTCAAACTTGGGAAAATAATTTGACACCAGCCCAGGCAATTTTGATCGGAAAAACACTCCCCCACCCTACTGAGGCTCGCCCAGAGCCACCATTAGAATAACAGCGCCTCCGCAATCAAACTGAAACGTCGATTTACCTCGTTAACTTCACGACCTGCCGGATAAGCACCTTTTTGATTACATCAACCATAATGTCGAAGGTATCTCAAATAAATCAAACCTCAAAATCAACGGTTCATTTTTACCACCCAAAAAACGAACACAACACTACACGAGAGCCCGCTGAGCTATATGGCATCATATCTTTACACAAAGGCACTATGCCCTACCTCAGCAGCAAACAAGATACAGTTACTTCAAACTGTACCTGCCAATTTCCGCCCCTCATAATTAAATAAATTTATCAGGCCAAAAAATTAATTCACTAATAAAATCTGCACACACGCTGAGACCCGATTTGAAATAAAAAATAACGGCCCTGTTAATATTACAGGCGCCGAACAGCGCGATATCTGACTATAGGAAGTTGTTCAATAGGGTGGACTTTGCGTATCTGGATCGAATGATACCGCAAAGAGGCAGCTAGGAATTGATCACTGTTCTGGACAGTATTGACCCAGAGGGGAAAGCAATTCCCTTCTAGAGTTACAGAGTTGACAGTAAGATTCAGGAAGTCATTGTCAGGTGACGCTTTGCGCTGTATACAGAAGCCCTTCACATTTGAATGTATCAACAGGAAAGTTAAAGGAATAAATACTGGCGGGAAGTAAGATTGGTGTATCACAAAGAGCAACACACCTGATAGCTTAACAAATGCGTCCGACCTAAGGGAACTACGCCCTTTGGTCGGACTGAGCTCAATCAACTACCAAAAGATAGGAGGCAGAGTGTACTCATCATTGGCAGGAACTCTCTTCCCAATACTGAGGTGCGGCCGATGGGGACCACCAGTTTGGCCCGTAGGTTGAAATGTAGACCTGACCACTGAAAGTTACCCGATCTCCAACTTGGTAAGCACTATCACCGGCGTAGGGCTGCTGGAACTCAGGACAGGAAACCGCAGAGCTATCATCTCCACCACTGCTATCAGAGCTGTCATCGGAGCCGTTATCAGAGCTATCGTCTGAACCACTATCGGAGCCATCGCAGGTAGTTTCATTCCAGAATTGCGGTGCAGCACTCGGCGACCACCAGTTTGGCTCATGTGTAGATTCATAAGCAACATTGTCATAAACAACTACGTCGCCAATCGAGTAGCCTGGATCACCACCATACTGCTGCACAAACGCTTCGCAGCTAGAGTTTCCGGAATTTCCAGAGTCGCCATTGTCTCCACTATTATCCGAATTATCGTCACCGGAATTATTGTCGTCATCGGTAGAGTCATCATCCTGATCTTGGATAAGCTCGTATCCAATTTCAACACTCTCTAAACTGCTACCTTCTAACAAGTAGATACTGTTGATGCCATATAGAGGCTCAAAACTACTGCTTCCATCGTAATCACCGGCGCGGATGCTGCTCTGTTCCTGGTTAATCAGCTCAGCCAAGTCGTGAGACCAGTTTTCAGCGATACCCTGCTCATCTGAAGCAATTTCCAGGACAGTAGAATATGAGGAGTTTTCACCGGAGCTATCAAATACACGAGTGTAAACTTTATCGCCTACGTCCAAATCTTGAGTTGGATTAATAGTGCCTGCAACACTCCAGTCAGTATTGACAACATTATCACCATCAAACTCGACATCGATAACATTATAGAAGGCATTAACCGTATCACCCACATCCCAAACTGCAAGAATTACGTGGTAGCCTTCACGTTCCGGCACCTGACACTCATGTGTCGTATTTACCGCAGGCTGCTCATAGTTGCCATCAACCTCACAGAATGGATCTAAATCAAATTGGTCGCGGGTCAAAACCGCATTTGGATTCCAACCTTCTTTGGTAATGTAATATTTCCAGTCCCGGGTTACATGATTGGCTGTGAAGCGCCATTTAAAAGTTTGCCAACCGGAGCTAATATAATTCTTAACCCAGCGATCAGAGGATTGTTCGTTCAGCTCAGACCAGGAACTATCTCCTGCACTGGCTATCTGCCCATCAGCAGGACCACTTTCGGGAAAACCTTCATTCCCTTCTATACTTTGCGGTTCCCATTGAACAGCACCGCAGTCAACATTCATCTCTCCTGTATCGAGAGCATATTTACACAAGGTTCCACGAGCGGATGCAACACCACCATCAGCGGCCTCTACATAGCCGTGGCTAAGTGCATTTGAACTCATACCGGCCAATGCTATTGCCATCAGGGCGCTATTTAATACGGGTAGTTTAATTGCAGATGCTAGTTTGGTTTTTCGTAAAATCATATCTATGCCTGTTATTCAATTTCGTCCAACCTCCTTCCCCAGCTGAACCAGGTCCTTATCCTGAATACACATATTCGATGTGTAATGTTGGCGACAGAATTATGGACCGCTACTTAACAGCACGGTTCCTGACAATTATTGATATAAATTTACAAACCTCAGAAGATCACCAGCACACCATTTTCCTTTAAAAATAATATTAAAGGGTATTTTTTTTCAAGAAAAAACACTAAATTAAAAAATAGGACGAAAAAACTGCAACGATCCCTAAATTAGAGAAAAGGCAAACCTTTAACAGGATGAGAAATTTCACAGACGATTTTTAACTTAATACAAGTTCCCACACTCATTAATTATCAATAGATGACACCTCTCTCTCACGAACAACCCCCTATTAAAATTCAAAATAGATAAGCCTGACTGCCTTAAAATCATAAGTCTCTCGAGATTACCTACCCACAAAAGTTGCCAGCAGGGCGGAAATTGGCAGCTACCCCAACCTACGAACACGTATTTCATCCTGAGAAAAAAACCTCTTTACAAATCAGAGAACTATCACTGTCACCGCTTTTTTTAAACTGTCACTGCAAGTGTTTTCCTGGCAACAAATACAACTGCAGACCAGTAAATTATTCCTATTAGTAAATTACCACTGGGATAAAAGACCTATATTCGCTCACCTCTGTCTACACTGGAAAAGAACCCGGATGATTTTGAGTTTCCCTAACCAATCATTTTCTTGTAGTCACCATTCGTAGTAGGAAAGGTAGGATCAGGGATGATGTTGTACTTGATTATCCGCAGGCTCGGCCTGTGTCTGTTATGTTCTTCTCTTTTGCTTCCAGCCTGGTCTTTGGCTGAAACGGCAACAAACCCGGATAAACGGTGGACTGCAATTGTTGGAGCCGGCCCGGGATTTTCCAATCGTCGCAACGAGCTCACCCAATATCGCCTTGCCATATCCAAGGACCTGCCCTGGCAGTGGTCCCTTGCTGAAAAATGGACGCTCAAAACGCGACTGGAGACCAGTTACTTTGAATGGCACTCCAGCCTGGACGATAGCGATCCAGACGTCTCCAAACGGGGAGAGGATTTAGTTCACGGTATGTCAGTGAGTCCGGTATGGAGGCTTGAGTACCTACCCCAGTGGGACAAGCCTATCTTTCCCTACTTCGAGTTTTCCGTGGGGGCCAGTTACATTACTGAGTCCAATATTGTGAGTAAAAACACAAATCACACAACTCTGGGATGTCATTTCCAGTTTGAGGATCGAATTGGATTGGGCTCTGACTTTGGGAGTGAGCGCCGCTGGGGAGTCACAACTTACGCACTGCACTACTCAAATGCAGGAACCTGTTCTGAAAATTCCGGAGTGAATTTTTTTGAGCTGCGGCTGCACTATAACTTTTAAACAAGAGGATTGAGCAGGCGCCGGCTTGATGTCGGCGCCTGCAGTCGTTGGCGGGCCCTAGAGGATGATATGTGGCAGATAACGGCTCATATCCTGGGTAATCAGGTTTGAATCTTCCCGGATGGACATTCCCGCTGCCAGGCCATCAACGAGCCAGCTTCCCACCAGGGTATGGTTCTTTCCAAACTTGGGCAGAGGATGCAGAGCCTGATAGATAAATCCTTCTTGCCCATAGGGGCCATCGGACAGCAAAGTGGTATCCGCTCCTTTTACTACCGAAATATTCGCCCCTTCTCGTGAAAAGATTGGCTTCTTAACTAATTCCGGGAAATCCGCAGCCTTGTCCAGCTCATCCTCAAAAAAAGAGGGAAGCAGATTCGGGTGCTCTGGAAAAAGCTTCCACAACATTGGCAGAAGCGCCTTATTGGAAATAATCGCCTTCCAGGGCGGTTCCAACCAACGGACATTGCTTCCTGCCAACAGGGTCCCAAACTCCTCTCGGAGCATAAATTCCCACGGGTACAGCTTAAACATCCAGGTAATTACCTGATCATTCAAATCGGTAAACTGACCCACTTCATCCCGGCCAATATCTTCGATAAAGACAAAATGATTATTGATCCCCGCTTCGGAGGCACAATCCTGTAAATATTGAACCGTGCCCCGGTCCTCTTCCGTATCTTTACAGCAGGCGAAATGCAACTCCCGCCCTGGGGTCAGGAACTGTAAATCATGGAAGCGGTTAACCAGCTTTTCCTGCAGGCTATTGAACTGATCAGACTGTAGCGGCAGAGACCTGCGATCGACATTGTCCTGCAACCACAACCACTGCCAGAAGCCGGTTTCATACAGAGACGTGGGAGTATCAGCATTGTTTTCATAGAGCTTTGCCGGCCCCTGTCCGGAATAGGCAAAGTCCAGGCGAGAATAGAGACTCGGGTCGCCATTACGCCAGGATGTTCGCACAAAGTCCCAGTGCTGCTCGGGTATACAGAACCGCCTCAGCAACTCCTCATCCTCAAGCACACGGGCAACGACATCCAGGCACATCTGGTGAATTTCTTCAGTGGGATCTTCAATGTGCTTTTCTATCTGCTCCAAAGAGAATTGATAGTAGGCGCTTTCATCCCAGTAGGGTTGGCCATACATGGTATGGAAGTGAAACCCAAACTCCTGCGCTCGCTCTTGCCAACGCGGGCGCTCACCAATCGGCAACCTCAGCACAAATCAACCTCCCCAGCCGCGCGAACCACCACTGCTGGAGCGCCCCCCTCCCCAGTTGGATTTGGCTGATGCCACTGCACCAAAGCCTCCACGGGAAACTGTTTTGGTAACTTTAGGCTTAGGCGCCGTAGCGCTTTTATCCACCTTATAAGATGAACGGCCATAGTCGCCAATGATGCCGCCGTCAGCTGTCATCAGCTTGTCGCGGTAACGGGAACCTGAATAGCGGTAGACCGGGTTGTAGTAGCCATAGTTATAGTGGCGATCCCTGTCATTGAGCATGGAACCAACCATAAAGCCCGCCATCAGAGGCATCCAGACGCCGCTACTGGTCTCTTGGCAGCTACCAAACTCAGCCTCACACTGAGAGAGACGGGAATACTTGGGCCCGGTGCGCTCAGCTTCCTCAACCGCGCGCTGATAAGCTGCTTCACATTGAGCTTCGTCCAGCTGGGTATTGGCCACACAGTCATCTACTGAAGAGACAACTTTAACTTCCTCATCTGAGGAGCAACCGACCAGGGCAGCCGCTACACCTAAGGCAAGTGGGCGCAGTAAAAAATTGGAGCCACCGCCCTTGCGCATCCTTGCCAGGTTAATATTCTTGGTACGCTTCATTACCACCCCCAATTAGTAGCTCATGCAAGCCGCATTCAATACGCCAACAGCGATTGTAGTTGCAGCCAACATAACACCGGCACTCACCTCTCCATCTTCGATGCGCTCAACAATACGCGGCATAAACCCAAAGCGGATAATGGCAAAAGCAATTAACTGGGCGATCAATGCAACCAGGGCCCAGATGGCGAAATCGACAATAGAAATAGAGTTACTGGCAGCACCACCAACGGCAATTGCAAAACCCAAAACAGCACCACCAAAACCAATAGCGGCAGCCGTATTCTTATCTTCGCGGATCAACTTCCACTCATCGTGAGGGGTCACCAGTGCGTATAAAAATTTAAACGCGATCAAAAGTACCAGCGACAGGCCAAAGTAGGCCGCAAAATGCAATATACCAGTCAGTAAATCATAAGGCTGGTCCATTAAATATCTCCTTATTATCCGTGTATTGTTATTTGTGAGGGGGTCAGAGTAATGCCGGTGCTAATCACCAGGCTGCGGCTTAGGTAGCCTGCATCCTCTTCTTTCTCTTCAGCTGAGAGAAAAAGGGATTCGGTTTGCTGATCAGACAATTCGCGTTCAAAAAGCATGGTGAATTGATCCGTTACTGAATAATCACCATCTTCATCGTAAGTCTTCTCGGCCATATGCACTGGGTTGTGGTAGTCCCCTGCTGCGGTCCATACACGGCTATAAGAGCGATCCTGCAGGTGATAACTGGGTGCGCCAATATCACTCTTTAACAATTTATCCCAAGCCTGCTCCGAACCAACATCCAGAGTGTCGTAAAAATGGAACAGCTTTACATCGACAACATGCTCATCCCGCTGACCGCCCTCAGCAATCACTTGCAGCCAGGCATCATCATCAGTGTAAAAGCGATAAATCCAGGTACCATCTAGTTCGACAACACCGGCCGCTTTAATGATCTGGGTCGGTGAACAGGATTCAATGGTCAGTTCATCGAGTATCAGACGAATGGCCAAAGGGTCCAGCTCAAAACTCGCCCCCATTCGCAAGCCCATAATTTCTGGAGTCTTGACCTTTGGAGCGTCCTTTCCCTTTATTTTATTTATCAGTTTGGTAAACATGTACCAACACCTTCTTCATTACTTTTTATATCGAAACAGCTTTTTTCATCGAGCCGCTTTGCAGAGATATAATACAGCATGTCGCCCTCGGTGACCTGATCGGTAAGCCCCGGGTTCACATCAATTTTAACCACGCCCTTTCTACGTACCGCAATTAGGGTCGCGGAGAGATCCCGCTTAAAATGGTCAAATAATTCACCGACAGGAAGAGGCTTCTCACCCCGATATTCAACGCTGTATTGGGTCATGCCGTATGTGCTATCGAGCAACTGTCGGTGCAACCTTGCGGAACCGGGGTCAAGCGAGGATTTTGCCAACATCTCTACAGCGACAGAGGGAATACATTCAATATTGGGACAGTGGGCACGGAGCAATTCACCCACATTTTCATCTTGGAAATAAGCCGTTTTATGGCTGTTCGGGCTGAGCTTGTCGCAGAATAAGGCGGTTGTAAGGGTTACATCATCCAGAGGGTTGTCGATAATAATTCGAGCGGCATCGGCCAACCCTGCCCTCTGCATACCTTCCCCGTGGGAAAACGATTCCACCCGGACAAAATCAATCTTACCCGGCATCGGATTTTCGATATCGGCTTCAACACAGAGGACAATCTCTGCTGCGCTACCGTTTGTTTTGGAGAGTAGCAACTCAATCAAGCGGAGCGTTCTGGTACCGTTCCAGCCGATAATTACTGTGTGATCAATATGGTTTGTCATACGCAAGCCCTTCTTGCCGCGATGCACAAATTCTGAAACCGCAAAGCCAATTCTTGTGACCACCATGGCAAACAGGCTGAGGCCCACTGGGATCACCCAAGCGGCAACTACGACTTTACCCTCAGGGGTTACCGGGGAGAAATCGCCGTAACCTACTGTCGATGCGGTAACGACCAACCAGTAAAAGAAATTCTCGCCCGCGACAATATCAGCTTCACCGGCAATTTTGAGCAGCCAATAGGAGATGAAAACATAGCTGCCTACAGCTATGAGAATGGTGGTTACATTGGCCCGAATGAAAAGCGACGCCAGAAGGCGTCGCACTCGATAAAGCAGCACTGTGTTAAGCCTTTTCGCGGCCCGCTAACAGTTGAGCCAACTTATCGCTGCCACTTTTCTGGCCGCCGGGCTTAATGCCCGCCGCTTTCAGCTTGGCATCCAGGCTGGAGCCGGTTTCCTCTGAAGCCAGCTCTTCCGCAGCTTCAAGCTCAGCAGCACGCTGCTCCTGCTTGTTTTTGATGCGATCCAGGCTGTCCAGCGCTGTTTTGATCTTGCTGTTCGCACCCATGTGGCGGGAAGAAACCGCTACCTGTGCTTTTTGAACAGACTCAGTCGCTTTGATCTGGTCAATCTGCTGCTCCATACGGCGCACATTGGTTTTTGCCTGGGTAATATTACCTTTCAGGGTGCTCTCTGAACTCAGGAATCCATCCAGGATGCTGCGCTCAGTTTCCAGCTGGCTTTCCAGCTCGGTAACACGCTCTGCACACTCAAGAGCGAGTTCGTTATCGCCCTTTTCACTCGCGTTGATTGCGTGAGTGCTATAGGTTTCAACGTCGGCTTGCAGCGCTTGGACCTTACTCTCAGTAAGTTTGCGCTTCGCCATGATTTTGGTCAGGTTTTCATCGCAAGCTTTCAATTCTTCCTTCGCCTCGCGTAATTCTTGGTCAAGAATACGAATCGATTGGCTATCCGCTACTGCTTCTGTTCCTTCGTTAACTGCGCCTTTCAAAGCAGTCCAAATTCTCTTAAGGCTCATGCTACACCCTCCGTTTCAAAATGATCGGCAAATAAATCCAGGAAGTCACCCACATTGGAAAACAGGGTCTCAACCTCCTCGATAACAACTTCGTCCTTGCTGGACACCGACAGAGCACCGAAAGCAACGTAGTAGTTCTCACCACCAATATTCTTAATCGCAATGGCTGTCAGGGGCACCAGCTGATGTGTTTGCAGAACCATTTCATTGAGCGCTGCCACATCATCTACCTGGCTCACGGGAAACAGAATGCTCTCTACAACTATCTGCTTCTCGCCAACATAGACAAACGCATCGACGCCTTCATCGTTGGAAATACTGAGGCAATCCCCCTCAGATTCGACCACCCATCCGGAGTGGTTTTCCGCCAATTGGCGCAGGTTCTCATTGTTCCAGGTCATCTCAACTCCCTCGCTGTGGAATATTGGTCACAAATATAGCACCAAAAAATCTGCGGTCAATAACTTATTACAAACTAATGTTGCAAATAATACACATAAAGATAATATTTACCACATTGGTGATAGTGAATAGGACGGAGTAGAGCCCATGGACCACAAGCAAAGCCTGAGCAACCAGCAAGCACTGACCCCTTACAAGCAGGCAATTGCTCGCTATGTGCGCGCATCAATGGCACTAAAGGGCATGCGTTACGGGGATCTCGCCCAAGCACTGGCCGAGAGAGGAATTTCAATGACACCGGAAAACCTGCGCAGCAAAGTCAGCAAGTGCATGTTTTCAGCAGATCTGCTGGCAGCCATCATCGATGCCATGTCGGTGGAGGACAGCGCCATGCTTGAAATCCTCAAACAGGCCCGTGAACTGCAAGATCGAGGACTCTATGCCGAGCAGGAGAAAAGCTAACACGCCATCTCCTTGGACACCAGTACACGCGATCACACTTTGACTCCGTCGTCAGTAATCAAGCTTACCCGCTGAAAAACCGGGGTATCCACGACTCACCTGCACAGCTCCTTTACAGGTGAGTTAGTAGTGATGCAATTTGACGACCGGCTCACCATTACCGCACTTTCCGACAACCTCAGGCTCTGAGAGCTTGGCCCCCGCAGGAATAATCTTATTCGTTGGCCACCAAACAAAGCAGGCATACCTGAAATTGACTGCCCAGTTACAGTAGAGGCGTCCGTCCTCTTCCTCATAGAACCGCGCCTGGCAGAAACTTAAAGTGGGACTTCGCACCCCTTGAACCTGCTGCGGATCAGCCAAAGAAACTTGCGCTCCGGCAATTGCAACCGCAGAGAAAGAGAGAATCAGCAACCAGGATTTCATAGATTTACTCTGGAATTTTGCTCAAACCTCCTTGAAGACTAGCAGCTGCGGCGTAACTTTCATCTCTGAGCCCTAAGCAGCGGCACTAACCGTCAGAAATAGCAGCTTCAGATACAGGCACTTTTTCCTGCTGAAGGATCGTCAATAACTGCTCGATGCAGCCCTGCTGGTCTTTTAGCCAGTTAATATACGGCAGGGGAAAAACCGGAATGCCCGCCCGATACAATGCCTTGTAGACCTTTACACTAAAGTAAGACTCGTAGTCGCCGGGATACCCAATCAGGTCAATACCGATAAAACGCCCACTCACAGCACAAACCACATCTACAATCTGCCCAGCCACAGGAAAGCCTACCCAATGGGGAATTTCGTGCTGGGTTAATAAATGGCTAACTTCACTCGCAAAACGACATACGATTTCATCACCCTGCAAATGACTGCCAACGGAGTGTGGAAACTCAACATATTGACGCAAGAGATGATCCGTAGGGAGAGCTTGGGGCTCAATGGACAATGCAACCAACTGCTTTTCTTTTGCCCTGGTAATTGCGACATTAAACACATCCGCCCGGTTTAAGTAGCTGGCTGCCCGCAACGAATGACTATCAATAGCCATGGAGATAAGCATTAAATCTCGCTCCTCTCCTTGAAAACCATAGGGCGTGGCAACGCGCACAGAAAAACTCTGTAACTTCTGAGAGGAGAAGACCTTAATCAACTCCCCTTCCAAATAATCGGCCTGATCCCGATAGGGAGACAAAACACCGACCGACGGCCGAATTGCAGCATCGGCATAGCGCTCGAAATGCGCTTTCAATTGTGCAATAACCCAGTCGCGCTCTACGGTGTTTCTCCCATTTTTCCTCCGGCGCCCTGGCAGTTGATAAAATTCTAACGCCGAGTCCAGTAATGGTTTGGGCCTGGCCCGCATAACTTTCAAGCGGCCGGAGTAAAAAGCATGGTTACTGAATGCGATCAGCTCTGGATGGCTGCGAAAGTGCTCATCCAGCATCACAACAGCTTGTTGAGTGGGAATCACGTCTGAAGCCAAATCCAAAAGTGATTGATCCCTATAGCTCAGTTTTGGCGGCACCCCGGCATCTTTTACCACTCCCTGCCAGATACTTTGCTGCCGGTTGCGGGAAAGAAATGAAACATGCCGCAGTTGTTTACTGTCACCGACAATCACTGCCCGCTCAGCTCGAAACAGAGCCGGCAGTGAACTCGCAATATCACACTGGGTTGCCTCATCAAAGACTACCAAATCGAACATGGCGGGCGATAACGGCAGCACTTCATTGAGTTCATCTGCCTCCACCAGCCATATGGGGAACGCCTGCATTACCACCCGCATATCAGTTTGGGCAAAGCGCTCCGCCTGTACTTTTGAAGTTCGAGATCGCAAGGCTTGATTGAATTGGCTCAGGGTACCTCGATTCTTTTCCAGCAGTCTGTGCAATGTATCGCGGCGATAAGTATTCAAATACTGACTTGCCAGGCTTTCAAAGTTGCGCCGACAATCATCAATCGCACCTTGTGATTGCCACAGACTTTTAACACTCAATCGATTTGCAAAGAAGCTCCAGGCATGTCGTGCTACCCACTGAGCAAACCGACCTACACTAACAGCGCGCGCCAATCCCAGCTCTTTGGAGAAGCGCTTCTCCAAGCCCCTCAAGGCTCGATAAGCCCTCTTCAGTTCCCTCTTCACCTGGGCAGGCTTTCTCTCTGGAAGTTCCACCCCCTCTTTCAGCAGCCTATCCAGATGAGCTTTCAAGCTGGGGATAAAACCCCGCTCCTCTCGATGTACATACCCCTGAGTCAGCCCGTACTCATCTCGCAACTTATCCCGCACCACATCCAGTGCTTGCTGGTTTTTCGATACCACCAAAACACTTTCACCATGCAGCACTCGATCAAGAAGCATAGCGGCGATCGTAAAACTCTTTCCCGTACCGGGCGGACCTGAAACAAGGCTAAGAGGAAAGCGAGCCGCATTTTCCAGTGCCCTCTCCTGAGCCCCACTCAACAGACCCGGCAGCATATCCGGCTCACACGCTTTCTGTGCAGTTTCCCAGTGGCACTCTCCCAGTAATGCCTGTAACGGAGGAGATAATTTTTTTTCCCTGCCTAAAAGTTGTAATTCGTGCAGTACTCCACGAGAGCCCCTCGATCTATCCGCAAGAATTACCGCACCCGCCGAGACCAAGGACAACTGAGCACCCTTCGGTGCACTTTCAATAGCTGCCTTACCACTCAGGTTAGGCCAGCGCCCCAATTCCTCTACATTTTCCAAAATAGTGTAATGGGTTAGCCAGCGACCGACGTCAGCCAGCTGTGTCGAAGAAAGCGGCGAAGCAAGCACTGGGAAACTATCTGTTATTGAGGAATCAACATCAGGTTTAAGCAGTTGACGCAAAACAGGGAGATTAACGTGAATGTTTGCAGAGTTGATCTCTACAAAACAATCCTCATCAAAATGTAGCTTGGCGGGAAAATAAAGTAGTGGTGCACAGAACTTGCGTTTTGCACTTAGTCCAGATTGGAGAGCGTAGTTACCACAAATAAACAGGCAACCATAAATCAGCCGCCGCTCCTTTCGGTAAGCATCCACTTGTTCCAGCAGTTTTGCTCCCGCAGTAGTGGAGATAGGAACACGTGGTAACTCATCAGCCCCCAAGTAGTCCCGCTCATCCAAGAACAGACGACGATTCGATTTGAGATTTAGAATATTGTTGAGGGAGAGGTCGTAACTGTCAGCTTGATAGCAGCGCCGAAAGTATTCGATTAACTTCTTGGGGGGATGCTGCATTTCAAATAACTCCTGGGGGACAACAAAATTCTAACGGATGCCGGAATCTTGTTATACCCCCCAGAGATTACTTGTCCTCAGCCATCCGCCATTAGCGATTGATATTTGCGGCGCTCGCCCGCACTCAGCTGAAGATCATACTTATCTACGATTGCCATAAACCGCTTGAGGTAAACTTGCTTGACTGGTCCATAGGGCGGCATCCACTTGTCCGGCCCTTTGTGGCCTTTACTTTGGTTACGACCGTCATCAACCAGCCATAAATTCTCGATGTCCTCAGCAAACCGCTGCTTTCGCTTGCGCGTCCAATCGGCTCCCCCGTGATCGTGCGCCCACTTTAGCGGCACAATATGTTCTACATCAAGATCTGAGGCTTTTACAAAGAAGCCGCCTGTGTAGGGATCCAGCCACAAACCGGTGTCTACTTTGCAGTGATTGGAGCGGGTATAGGTTACCGGGGATAGTGAATAGCGAATTAACAACTCATGGCGGGTATCCTGACAATCCCGATCGGAATCAGACCACTTGGGCAGCCACTCCGCCCGATCATAGGACGCTGCAAAAGCGGAAAAACTGAAGGAGAAAACTACAGCAATGGAAAAAAGCTTAGAAACTGACCGAACGCTCATACATCAACTACCAATCAAACCAGAGCGCTAGGTTACAAGAAAGTGTGTACCAATTGTATGCGGCGGTTCAAATCAATAAGAAATGGTTCAAACGTTATACAAAACACCCCAAATGAAAAAATAGGGCTATAGCAAGAGTAATCAAGAGCAGGATATTTCGATCAATTTTTTTACACCTAATAAAAATGCCCTGCCTGATTAACGCTTGACAGGGCATAATTTATCAATGATAGATTTTGCTACTTGTCCAGCCCTACCGCTTGAGGGATATAGATTGCGTGCAACTGTCCTCCGGCCATCATTTCCTGAATCAATTGTGTAGAGGGACCATTTTTTTGGTCACGCACATTAAAGGAATTCAGGTAACTATCCACTCGACCTTCAAAATCATAGTGAAACTGGGTTGAACTCAAGAACCAACCATCACCCAGAATATCGCCCACATAAATAACCCCGGATGCTTCAGCATCGGTAGAGAGCGCAGCCTCTATCCCGGTATCATCCAGCCCACTGCGAACCTTGGAAGATTGTGAGTAGTATTGACGGTAGGGCTTACTCTCCACATGCTCTTCCAGCAGTGCTTGGTATTCCTCATCGGTAGGCTCAGCTTCCAATTCTCCACTTGCCAGCTGTTTCTCGATCTTCAGATCGAGCTCGTCTTCACTATCGCCAATAATTTCCGGGTTAAATTCGGCAACACGAATCATCTCTCCGGTTTCAGGGTCGAGAACGTAGATTGGTGAGTAATAATTAGATTTATCAAATTGCAACACCAGGCGAGTCTTATTATCGACACCAGCAACCGCTGCCATATTGTCGAAATTCTCATAGTTGTCAGTTATATCGCCATCGGATTTGCTACTCACTACTCTCTTGATGATTCCACCATCTGTTGGATTGGTGATATCCGCAAACTCAAGCTGGTATACACCGTACTTGGCTCCAAAATAAAAGCTATTGGGATCCAATGGGTCCCAATCACCATCTTCCGGAGAACGCCACTGGGAGACCTCCATTCCAGTGGTATGAATACGGAAGGCCTCCTGGCTCATATCGCGAATATCTTCTGGCTTCCCATCTCCGTCGGTATCCTGGCTGGAGAGTTGTACCAACTCAAACATCAATTCGTTATCGTCGAACAGCGCTCGATTGTTACTATCACTAAAATCAACCATCGGCGCGCCATCGCTATCCAGAACCCGAACCGCATACAGCTCACCATTGGTCAAGCCAGCCTTATCAACTTCACTGCCTTCATTGGTTTTTTCACCAACATAGACTGTGAGAAAACCTCCATTGCGATAAGCATCATCTTCATCACCCCGAGGCCGTTCATCATCGACAGACAGCAGTATGGTTTTATCCTGTGCTTTATAGTTGGGTACGATATTCTCAAAGCGAGATTTACCGAGTAGTGGCAATTCATAAGCATCACCAGCATTGTCTCCGGTTGTCAAAACAGCGATACCGCGACCGATATAAATTTCCGATTTGTCGTACTCGTAGACAGACTCGATCTCACTCTTGGCTTTCGCCTCACCACTGATGCTACCAAAAGCATCAAATCGAAGGCCTTCATAACCACGCTTCTCAACCAAACCATCGTAATAAGTTTTGAGGCTCTCGCCACCGTCACTCTCTTCGCCGGTCAAGAACATCCGCACCTGGGTACCTTTGCCGCTTTCCGCATTATAGAAAGCAGTTTCAGCTGGCAGAGTTGCGGAGCAGAAACGTTCGAATGCTCCCGTATTCACAAGGTCCCCATCCGCATCAAAATAGGGTTTCATTTGTGTTACGTAGGTATATCCTGGAGATTCAGCAACCTCACCATCCGTGTCATACAGGGTACGCCGCCAGGCATAAACACCTTTAATCAGATCCTCACCACCCTCAATTTCCCCGGTGGTTTTATTGATTACCCACTTTGAAATGAAGGTGCCTGTCGATCGGAGACTGCGATTTGAGTTCTCCAGCACCACCCCATCACCGCCAACAAAGTTGTAGTGTTCCTGATTCATAAACAGGGTAAATGTACCGTCGTCATTATCCAGATACCCCAAACCATCGGGTTCTCCAGACAAGACATAAAGGCCATCCGTATCCGCAGCATCGAGACTTGGGTGTTCCTCGAATATAGGAAGCATATCCTGTTGGGGAACGTTTTCACTGGAGTAATCGGTGGGGAGATAACCATTGCTGAGCAGATTAATTACCTTGACGTTTTCAGCCGTGGCGACAACATGTGGTACCTGTATTGTTGAAGGACCAATATGCGCAGCAGCCTCAGAACCAGCAACTGATTCAAATAGACTGACTTCCTCTGGCACTTCCGGATCTGGAGTTACCACTACCGGATCATCATTATCGTCACTACAACCAGCCAAAATTGCCGGCATAGCGATAGCTAACGCTGCTCTTTTGAAAAATTTATGATTTTTCATTGCCACTCCAATGCGTTGTTTCCCCACCCGAAGGCAGTTCCAGTTATAAAGGCGGCATAGAGTAGTTGTGCTAAATGACAGACTTAATAAGGTTTGATTACAGGCGAAGAATAATTTAGTTCAATAAATTTAATTTTCTGCACAAAGCTCTTCATATATTTCAATGAAAATCTCCCTCTCAGAAAACAACCTGGCAATTAATGGATAAAAAACGAAGACAAAAAAAATCCCGTACCAAGTGAATAGTAACTTGGCACGGGACTCTTAAATCAGCCCCCAATTAGGGCAAGCATGTTTTAAACGGATACAGGTTCGCTAATAGCCGCCTCTTTGCGCTTCTCTTTGGTTTCAGTTTCCCCGCCGATTACTTCGTTGGGTCTCACTTTGTGGAATACCGCGTAGAACACAGGGATTGCAATCAGTGTCAACACCGTAGCAAATCCAAGCCCACCCATAATTGTCACCGCCATATCCGCAAAGAAAGCGTCGAACAGTAGCGGGGACATTCCTAAAATAGTAGTGACAGCGGCAAGGAATACCGGACGCAAACGGCTAACGCTGGCCCGCTGGATAGCTGTCAATCTCGGTAGGCCCGCATGAGTCTGAACCTCAATCTCATCCACCAAAACCACGGCATTTTTAATCAACATACCAGACAAGCTGAGAACACCGAGAAGAGACATAAATCCAAATGGTAATCCCGTCGCCAACAACCCGACAACAACACCGACGAGACACATAGGAACAACCAGCCAGATAATCACTGGCTCCCGAACAGTACCGAACAGCAATATCGACACCAGGATCATAATCAAGAAGCCCAAAGGTAAACCTTTACCTAACGACTTCTGCGCATCGGTAGAACTCTCGTACTCACCACCGAATTCAACCTTGAAGCCTGGTGGCAACTTCATCTCTTCAACCCAGGGACGTATGCGACCAAAGGCTGCCATTGCCGTAACACCTTCAGGCGCATCCGCACTGATGGTAATAGTCGGCACCCTGTTGCGTCTTTGGATCAATCCTTCATCAGCGGTTAACTCGAAATCAGTAATCAACTGTCCTGCCGGAATATATCCCTGCTCATTAGGGCTCCACACCAAGCGGTCTTCCAGTGAACCCACCTGATTGCGATCTCCCTCTGGCATACGGGCAACAATAGGGATAATACGGTCACCGCTTTCAAAGTCGCCAACGGTGTAACCCGCAGTGGCAAACTGAATCATACGGCTGACATCAGCATTGGTAACCCCGGCAACTCGCGCTCGCTCATCATCCAGATGTGCGTGCAGAGTAGGCTCTCTGCTGCGCCAGTTGTGACGAATATCTTCCAGTCCTTTTTCACGGAACTGCTGTTCTACACTGACCGCCAAGGTACGCAGTGTCTGGTAATCCGGACCTGAAATACGCACTTCAACATCCGATCCGCCACCGGGACCAAACACCAGGCGCTTGAAAGTAATCAATGCCTCCGGCTGCGCTACACGCAACTTCGCCTTGGCACTCTCAATCAACTGGGGGATTTGCTCCCGGTTTTCAGTGCGGACAATCAACTGGCCATAAGACGCATTGGGTGGCTCGGGAGCATAGGTCAGCATAAAGCGATCAGCCCCGCGACCAGCTACCGCCGTTACGGAGACAACTTCATCCTGCTCCTGGAAGAATGCAGTCGCTTCCTGAAGCGCCTTGTCTGTACGGTTAATATCACTGCCCTGAGGCATGAAGTAGTTAACATAAAACAGAGGAGCATTTGAATTGGGGAAGAACCCCTGCTTCACAAACCCGAAAGCAAAGTAGCTGGCCAGGGTCACCACAATAAGTACTGCAATGGTCAGGCCCCTGCGCTTCAACGCTCCTGATAAAGCACCGGAATACATGTTGTAGAAGCGGCCATCGTACGGATCATCCGAGTCGGCTTGCTTACCCGGCTTAAACAGGTGATAGCCCAAGTAAGGGGTAATAGTAATTGCCAGTATCCAGCTGAGTAGCAGGGAGATACCAATTACCGCAAACAGGGAGAAAAGGAATTCACCAGTAGCATCATCGGACAGACCGATACCGGAGAACGCCATAATACCGATAATGGTCGCACCCAGCAGTGGCCAGAAAGTCTGGCGGACTACGCGCCTGGCAGCACTCTTAGGCTCTTCTTTTCTCTGAACCCCCATCAGCATCCCTTCTGCAACCACAATGGCATTATCAACCAACATACCCATGGCGATAATCAGGGCACCGAGAGAGATCCGCTGCAAATTCAAGCCAAACAGGTTCATGATTAACACGGTGCCCAAAACGGTCAAACCGAGGACAGTGCCAACCACAACACCGGATCGCCAGCCCATAAATACACAAAGTACTAGAGTAACGATCACGACAGAGGAAACCAGGTTAAAGAGGAAACCGTCAACACTCTCCTCTACTACCTGGTGCTGTTCGTAAATAGGATGGATTTCTACACCCAGGGGTAATGCCTGTTTAATCTGCTCCAGCCTGGCCTCTACCGCCTTGCCAACGTTCACGATATTGGTATTTTCCGCACCGGCCACACCCAGCAGAATGGCCTGCTTACCATCAAATCGGGCAATAAAGCTTGGGCTCTCATCGTAACCGAGAGAAATATCGGCGATATCACGGACGGCCAGCATCGCGGTAGAACCGGGCACGCCGACGAGAATATTACGAATGGATTCCAGGTCACTCGCAGGATTATCAACCAGTATACGGGTACGTAAATCCTGACCTCCAATCTCGCCGACTTTCTGGGTCGAACTTTCAGATTGCAGTACCTGCGCTAAGTCATCCAGGGAAAAACCAAACTGGGCCAGACGGGATTCATCAATATCCAGGTAAGCCACTTCGTCGATAATGCCTGAGCGGGAAACCTTGGCAACTCCCTCAACTCCCAGTAACTCCCGGCGAATCGCTTTGGTAATTTCACGCATTTCAGTCAGCGAAAACCCTTCTCCGGTAATCGCATAATAAATACCGTAAACCTCACCAAAGTCATCATTCACAATGGAGGGTAAAGCACCGCTGGGCAGGTCACTTTGAGCATCATTAACCTTGCGCCGCAATTCATCCCAAACCTGGGCAAGTTCCTGCGAGGCATACTGATCTTTGATTTCCACCCGAATTTCAGACATTCCCGGACTTGAGGTGGAAGAGACCTTGTCCAGCTGCCCCATTTGTTGGATGGCCACCTCAAGCTTTTCGGTGACCTCCTCTTCTACACGCTGGGCGCTGGCGCCTGGGTAGAAAGTGTAAACACGGGCTTCCTTGATCGTAAACGCAGGATCTTCGAGGCGACCAATATCTGAAAGCCCCCAAAGACCACCGATTAAGCAAATCAGCATCAACAGCCAGCTATAAACTGGCTTTTCTATAAATATGTCAGAAATCTTCACAACATTTTCCCTACTGTTAACAGGGCCAGAGCTAACACACTAATTAGTGCTGTGCGTAATTGCGTACTTTTGCACCGTCATAAAGGTGCTGGCCGCCGGTAGCAACCAGTTTCATAGCAGGGCTAATGCCATCTTTAATCTGAACCGACTCACCATCAGTACGCCCGAGGGTCACGGAAGCTTTGGAAACAGATTGGTCTGCATTAATTTGCCAAACATAGGGCTTACCTTCCGGGCCAGTCTGCACTGCTGAAAGGGGAACCCACAGATCACCACTCGCTTTATTCAACTTCACACTAACGCGAGCGGTCATGCCGGGAAGGATCTGTACATTTTCGGGGCGGGGCATTCCAAACTCGACAACGTAAGTCTGGGTAACGCTGTCTGCCTCAGCCTGGTGCTCACGGTAAGAAAGTGGGAACTCCTTGCCCGGCAAAAATTCAAATTCGGCGGTCATGGAGTTGACTTGCTCTTCATTAACCGTGGCCAACAGCTTTTCAGGCACGGAGATTTGAATTCGAACTTCAGAAATATTCTGCAAACGGACAATTGCCTGGCCGGCCTGGACGTTGGTGTAATTCTCTACCAGCTGGCGAGTTGCCAAAGCATCGAAAGGAACCCTTAGCTGTGTATAAGCCAGGTCCTGCTCAGCACGTTCCAGGGTCACTTTAGCTAAGTCAAAGTTACTTTTCGTTTCATCCAGCTGCTGCTGTGAAATAACTTTTGACCCTGCCAGAGAGCGCTGACGATTGAGGGTTTTTTCCAGCAACTCTACATTTAATCGGGCTTCTTTTACCCTGCGCAGGTAATCCCGCTGATCAAGCTCTGCTATCAGGGTTCCCTTTGGAATAATTTCACCTTCGCGAATTGTGAGCTTGTCCAGCTTCCCACCGACCTGGAAAGATAGATCGACACTCTGCACTGCCTTAACACGACCGGCAAACTGTCGATCTTTGACCTGGTTATTACTGGCAACGGTAGCTACTTTCACGGGCCAGACGTGCTCTGCCTGCGCCTGCTCCGTCTTCGATTCGGAGCATCCTGCCAGAACTGCAACTGCTGCGATCAAAACGGCCAATGAGAAACGCGATCTTGGCGATATATTCATATTCATCATCCACAAACTGTATTAACTGGGGCTGACCTTTAGTTCAGGTCGGCAGAGAGCGCCAGCAGACGTCCCTGTAAACGTTCAATAATCGGGTCTTCAGACTCAACCACACCGAGTACGCGACCCAGGAACATGCCCTGGGCCGCCAGGATTAGCAGTTCCGCCATTTCCGGGTCACGATACGCATCGCATATATCGCGACGCTGCTGATCCTCTTTGTCTTTTACCGGCCCCAGCAACATGGGGTCTTCGGCCACGGCGGCGATCAGTGAGCGAGGCAGCCCCTTGTCGTCCTCCATCAATTCAAAAATGCTCTTCAAGCGCGACACCAACAAGCTGTCCCCCGAGGACACAAAAGTGGCAACACTGTCATCTTCACGAGCTATTGCCGCCTCCAGCATCGCCTTCAGGAGTGACTGCTTAGTTCGAAAATGATGAATCAAACCGCCCTTGCTGAGCCCGCACTGTGCAGCCACCGCATCCAGGGTCAACTTGCGCGCCCCGCGATCCCGGACTACTTCTTCTGCTGCTCGAACAATGGCAGCTTTGTCGACTCTCGACACATGACCTCCTGGGCACCATCAATCAAAACCAACCGGTTGGTCGGTATCTTAGCGGCAACATTTTAAAGGTCAAGCTATGCTACGCTCCCTCACCAGAAAACATGGTTAAAAAGTGTTACGAGAGCGTTAAGTTCACGCTGGAGAGATGATTTATGACGGATCGGTACTGCCCCTGTGGATCGGGCAAGCCCCTTGATACCTGCTGCGGACTCTATTTGTCGGGAAAGGCTTACCCCAATAATGCAGAAGCGGTTATGCGCAGTCGCTATACGGCCTTTGCAACCGGAAATTTTCGGTACCTGAAAAAAACCTGGCATCCCGACACCTGCCCAGAACTGCAAGCTGAGGATATTGAAACCCAGTGGACAAATTTGGAAGTTATTAAGAGTAAGGCGGGACTAAAAAAGTCGATTGTGGAATTTAAGGCTTGGTATACAGAAAATGACCAAGAACACCTGATTCACGAAATTTCACTATTTAAGTTATTTAAGAAGCGCTGGGTATATTTGGAAGCTCTACCCAACTGGCCTGATGGGAAATAGGCTAGCAGAAAACACGGCTAGCTAAAGAGGCGATATCAACGAAAAAATAGCAGCAAAAGCCTGGGGGCGGGAGTCGCACTCCCGCACCTCTTTACGTAGTTTCTGCTTACTAGCGAAACGCCCCGAAGATTTTGCCTTTACGTGGGCACCGCCCTTTCTCATTAGCGGATTACGCGCAACGTAACTACGAATTTTTTCTTTCTTTTTCATAAAACTTCACCTTTTACTTTTAGTAGATCCACTCTTCCAAATATCTTCTCACTCAAAACTTGTATTGATACCTCCATATTTACCCCTTGATACAAATTACCTGGCGCAACGTGTGCACCACTTCCACAAGATCGGACTGGTTCTCCATCACCTGGTCAATATCCTTATAAGCAGCAGGAATCTCATCCAGAACACCCTTATCTTTACGGCATTGCACACTTCGGGTCTGATCTTCCAAGTCCTTTCTGGTAAAACGCTGGCGAGCCGCTGTACGACTCATTTTTCGACCAGCTCCGTGTGCACAGGAACAAAAAGATTCCTTATTACCAAGCCCACGCACGATAAATGACTTAGCCCCCATAGAGCCGGGAATAATTCCCAACTGATCTCTCTGAGCACTAATAGCCCCTTTGCGAGTCACGAATACATCTCTATCAAAATGGCGCTCGCGAACAACATAATTGTGGTGGCAGTTAATTGCCTCTGTGGTCAAAGTAAACTTTGGCAAGCTTACCTTCAGGCATCCAAGCACAAGCTTCATCATTTCCTGCCTGTTCCAGCGCGCATATTCCTGCGCCCAATTAACCGCCTCAATATAATCGTCAAAATTCTGGCAGCCTTCTGAGAAATAGGCCAGATCCTTATCCGGAAGATTGTGCATATGCCCAGCCATATCCCGTCGGGCCAACTGGATAAAATGCTGACCAATAGCATTGCCAATCCCTCGACTCCCTGAATGCAACATCACCCAGACAGCACCACTCTCATCAATACAAATTTCGATAAAGTGATTGCCCCCCCCTAATGTACCCATTTGGGTCACCCAGGTTTTTTGTGGTTGATGCAGCTTCTTCAGTAGCCCTGGATGCTTTGAAAACAATCTATCCACACCGGGAGCTAAAAGTTTGCAGGCAGATTCCCTGGCGCTGATCAGTTTATGTCGTCCCTGACCAACCGGCACTTTCACCTCAATGGCGTCCCGCAGTGCTTTCAGATTGTCTGGCAGCTGATGGGCATGTAGCGAAGTTCGCACCGCATTCATTCCACAACCAATATCCACCCCAACGGCAGCAGGAATTATCGCACTTACCGTTGGAATCACCGATCCTACCGTTGCCCCCTTTCCCAAATGCACATCCGGCATAGCAGCAACATGGGAGTGCACAATAGGAAGCTGGGCAATATTCTTTAACTGTTGCATTGCCTGGGGCTCAATATCATCGGTATAGATTTTTACCGGTACCGTGCCAGGCGGTGCATTTCGATTTAACACTGTTTTTACAGGCATATTTTATCCCTGGATTAATCCACTTAACTGAAACGGCAATCCAAGCTGAAACAAAAAAGCCCCGGCATTTGCCAGGGCTTTTGGAAGGTCTGGCTTGGAAAGCAATATCACTTTCCAAGCTCAAGTGCGTGAAAAGCGATTAAACAAATAAACTCTTAATATCTACATTTCGCATTTCACGGCTCCTTAGTGGTGCGATCCACTTCAAAAATACTGCCAATTAGAATGCCAACCTTGAAACTAGATCAGCAATGGAATTTAGGTGCAGTTTATTCTCATTTGGTACCATGTCAAGCCTGTTTTTTGCCTATCGATAAAAATTCTACCCTGAATTCACTAACCAACTTTTACTTTTCAGCATAGCTTGAGGGCTCGCTATACCATAAAATCGTGTTACCGAAATTACAGTCCAGTCGCCACGCCCCCAAAATGACCACTCAAGAACCTACCATTCTCTTTGAAGACGACTACTTACTTGCCGCTTATAAACCAGAGGGGTGGCTTGTTCACAGATCAGAAATAGACCGCCATGAAAAGCGTGTACTTTTGCAATATTTGAGGGACCTATGTGGTAGCTTTCTTTATCCAGTACATCGACTGGATAAGCCTACCTCCGGTGTTATTATTTTTGCGAAAAGCAGCGAGATTGCTGCGCAGGTACAGCAGCAGCTGGAAAGTGATTTATCATCAAAAAAATATATTGCTGTATGTAGAGGGTATAGCCCGGAAGAAGGTGTCATTGACTATGCCCTCCCCCCCGTTGCCGACTTTAAACACCAGAGGAAGCGACCTAAAACGGATCTGCCACGTCAGCAGGCTGTTACACTGTACCGACGCTTGGAGACTATTGAGTTACCTTATGAGGTTGACCGCTACCCGACCAGCCGGTACTCCCTAGTAGAAATCCAATTGAAAACAGGGCGGCGCCATCAAATAAGACGACATTTCAAGCATATCCACCACCCACTAATTGGCTGCCCGAAATATGGAAAGTCAACCCATAATCGTTTCTTTGCCAGCAGGCTCGAGTGCTCTCGACTGCTTTTGCATGCATCTGAGCTCAAGCTTGAACATCCGGTGAGCGGTTCTCAGCTGAAAATACAATGCGAAATACAGGGAAGTTTCTTGCAATTAATTCAGCGATTTAAATGGAAAATTTAATTTATAAAGCCTCCAAGTTACTCAGAAACCCTCAAGCCTTACATAGTGCATGGGGCGACCTGCCCAGGATAGGAGCACAATGGCGCTGAATTAATAATTTCCGATGTACAGCAGGCTGAGCTTCCGCCATTTAATTGGCCGCATCCGGGGCCGCCACAGGCCCCACACGAGCTGGAACAGCAAGCTCCCGACCCATTGTATATTCCAGCTTTCTCGTTTTCGCATACAGCCCCCTTAAGGCCATATATCTTTCTCCCTTGCTTCACTGAAATATTGTCAAAGTAGGCATAGACTTTTTTGGAGGGTGACCACAAAGCTGAACTACCGCCATGAAAAGTACTGAACTGAAATTTATCAATAGCTACCCTATCACTACCCGTCAGCCGCAACCCTTGTTCCTCTACAATTTTTTTGCCATTTATAAATAGCTCGATATATCCGTCAGCATTATTTGCACTGCTATTTAATTGCACAAACAACTCAATCCGATACCAGGTATCCCGCTCAAATCTAAAGCTGTCATTCCCTTGATACCCATCTCCACACCGAGCGACTCTATCCTGATGATAGGTATAGAGCCCGACCCTACCCTCCGCACCAAACTTAACCCGCACACTCCAACTCTTCGGATCAATAGGTACGCATCCTGAAGCCTGTCCCCCACCAGCAAGGCCGTGTAGCTTACCGCCCTTAACAAATTCGAAGTTCCGATGAAACTTCACATCGTAAGCGAGAGTTGCCGATGAAGCAGATTTGGCTAATTGGGTTGATGTACTAATTCTCTCCGAACCCTTTTCATAAGGAATATACTGAGCTTCCAGAGCATAGCCATCACCGGGCATTGGAATTAAATTTAAATGCTGATCATCAAACGTAGCCAGTGGTTGCAAATCAAAAGTTCTTCGCAACAAGGTAATATCGGTATATTTCATATAGGGAATCCCAACCCGATATCTACCAGAATTTGAAATTGCTCTGAATCTGCCTTGATTTGATGAGAACCCATGTACATAGATCTTCTTTCTTACAAACTTTTTCATTTCCTCATAATTCAAATAAAACTTGAATCCATGGGGAACGCCCTGGGTATCACATATATTGGCAATTCCCTTTGACGACTTCTGATCAGCTCTGGAAACTTTTAATGGAAACCCGCTTCTACTGTCTCCACCTAGATAAAGACCAACAGAAACTGACTTGAATACTCCTTTCTGACACGCCCACCCAGAAACAACCAAGCCTCCCCCCAAATATTCAACCTGATCAACCCTACCGATCATCTGGGCGAAATCCTGATTACCTGTACTAAATGAAAAAAGAGTCACGAGTAAAAACACAGAAAACATCTTGGATAATACCCGACAGCATTGACATCACTATTAAATATAGAAGCTACTTGTTCAGGTGAGTGAGACCACACACAGCCCGAGAAAATCATAAGAAAGCGCGAAAATAAATGCTAAAGGCTTCCGCCGTCTTGGCGGAACAATATTGGATTTAAGGGCGTTTAACGCCCTTTAGAAACTTGATGCAAAAATATTCACTGAGATGAAAGGCGGTAGTCACGCCAATGAGGGGCGCAGAAACTAAAGTCAGTGTTCAGAATTACCGTGAGAAGCCTCTTCTTGAGATTTACTGCGAATCCCAAATAGCCCCTTGCGCTCAGTTATACCTTCTGGCTCCGGCTGCAGAAAACTACGCAACTTATCTTTTTCCCACATGGCATCCTGATAGCCGAGATCGATAAGTTCTTCGATATATGGCCTTTCAAATAATAGATAACTGGCTGCAGAAACACCGCCACCGGGATTGGTCGCACCCGTAGAGCGGAATAACCAGCGTAGCGCCGAGGGAAGGTGACCAAGCTTTCTGCCACTAAGACGCCCTAAACTCTGCGAGGGCTCAATAACAACCGACTCTACCGAACGCAACAATTTCAAATCCGAATGATCTGTTGGATCCACATAGTCAAGTAACATATTTACTCGATCCAGATGCTCCAAGTCTGCCTCCAAGCTATCGATAAATGCGGCATTGAATAACTGAGCAGCTATTTGCGCCATCGAAGGGGACTCCATCTGCGCAGGGCTGTTGCGACTCCCCCAATGGGCTGGAGAACGGTTGTCCGACACACCCACCACGAAGACACGCTTGGCACCGAGATGCAGCGCTGGACTAATCGGAGCCATCAGACGAATGGCACCATCACAAAAATAAACTCCATCCAACTTGACCGCCGGAAAAATGGCAGGAATTGCTGCTGACGCCAATAGGTGGTCCGAGGTTAATTGAGTGGGCACTCCAAAGCGACGAAACCGCTGCCATCCTTTAACATTCTCCGCTCCCTGAAAAAAGCTGACGGACTGCCCTTCACTATAAGAAAGCGCATTAACACTTGTGGCATGCAAATGCCCAGCCGAAATATTTTTTTGAATATTGTCAAAGTTAATCTCGCGCTCAACCAAGCTGCGCAGCGGGCTGTTATCCAGGAGTGCCAAAGGTTTTTGTCTACCCACACCTTGGTTCAAGAGCGAACGACTGATAGAAAACAGGTTCCCAAGTAAACTACGCCAACTGGTGCGATAAACCTGCTCAACACTAAGCTGCAACCAAACAGAGCACATTCTGTCGACAGCTTCTTTAAAGGTACCTGTTTGAGAGGCGAGAAGCATCGCGTTCATAGCTCCTGCAGAGGTGCCGCAGATTATTTGAAAGGGCCGAGGATTATCTTCTGGAACCAGTTCCGCAAGCGCCCTTAAAACGCCCGCTTGATAGGCAGCACGCGCACCTCCCCCAGAGAGAACCAGAGCGTTACGCTGGCCAGGTTTGTTACTTTCACTGTTACTTGTCGACAAAGTTTTCTTCCAATACAACAAGCCCGCAAACAACAGAGTCCGCTTAAAGGCTATTGAGAAAAAAGCCCATATACAACTCAGATTCAGAGTTGCCGGGGATATTTGGTAAGATAAATAGAATCTTTTAAGTGTACTTATTATTCTAAATCGATAGATCTATTAGAGAGCCATATCTACAATGTAACGACCTATTCCATGCCCTCTATTTAAGCGCGCAAGAAACTCTGGAGCCTGATCAAGGCTAATATTCTCTGCAATACTGTCGAGCTTATCGCCGATATACCACTCACTGGCCAACCGCTTCCATACTTCTGCCTTCTTTTCTATTGGCAAAACAGCGCTATCCACACCCAACAAACTAATACCGCGCAAGATAAATGGAAATACATTGGCGTGAAATTGAGCACCTGAAGCCATACCACAAGCAGCCACTCCGCCGCCGTAGCGCAGGGATTTAATGACATTAAAAAGCGTTTCCCCGCCCACAGTATCTACAGCCCAAGCCCACAATGGCTTGGCCATCGCTTTATTGGCAAAAGGGGCCAGCGTATCCCGGTCGAGAACCTTCCATGCGCCCAATCTCGCCAAATAATCAGCAGACTCCAACTTTCCCGTCACTGCTGCGACACGAAAGCCTAGCTTCGCCAGCAAGGCGACGGCAACAGAGCCGACGCCCCCGGTTGAACCTGTTACCAGAATCTCTCCATCCTCAGGAGATGCGCCGGACTCCAGGAGCTTTTCCACACAAAGCGCGGCGGTAAAACCCGCCGTACCCAGTGCCATAGACTCCCAAGCTATTAGGCCCTCGGGGACTGGTAAGGCCCATTGCGGAGGAACGGCAATACGCTCTGCAAGTCCACCAGAAGTATTCATGCCCAAATCGTAGCCATTGACCAATAATTCGGCACCCGGTTGAAACGTCTTGCTCCGATCGAACAGCACTTTGCCCACCGCATCAATACCCGGGGTATGGGGGTAGGCATTAGTAATCCCACGATTGCCAAACGCAGATAAAGAATCTTTGAAATTCAAGGATGAATAACTTACGGCCAACAGCAAGGGGTTATCGGGAAGCTCAGAAAGCTGACGCTCAACAACAGACTGGTCAAATTTTCCCGAAGCTACTTCGGCAACCTGAATTGCCCGAAATTTTTCATCCCTATCTATTTCCATGGGGTATATCCCGCAGCACTATCAACCTGTAACGTTACAACTATTGCGCCTGATGACGCAGAGCTGCCAGCCGTGAAAAGAGACGAGTGACCGCCGATTCCACACCTGCTTCTGCCGCCAACCCTATTTTCTTAGCTATATTTTTCCGTTCTTTGAATTCCACCTGATATAAGTCGCAGTCCTTAGCACAACTGGTCAAGTACTCATCTGACGTTTTCAGCTCATCGACCAGTCCCAAGGATAGGGCTTTTTGCCCGAACCAAACCTCGCCCGTGGCAACTTTGTCGACGTCGAGTTTTTGACGGTACTCCCCGACAAAGTGTTGAAACAGAATATGGATCTCATCTAAATCTTCTTGGAACTTCTGTTTACCTTCCTCAGTATTTTCACCAAACATGGTCACAGTGCGCTTGTACTGGCCCGCAGTAAACAGTTCGTAATCGATATCATTGCGCTTCAGCAAGCGGTTAAAATTCGGCATCTGAGCTAAAACACCAATAGAACCCAACATCGCAAAGGGTGCTGCCAGGATACGGTCTGCAACACAGGCCATCATATAGCCCCCACTGGCAGCCACTTTATCGACAGCAATAGTCAAATGGATACCTGCACTGCGAATCCTGGTTAACTGGCTGGCGGCCAAACCATAGTTCGCCACCATGCCCCCAGGGCTTTCAAGACAAAGGAGAACTTCATCTCCGGACTCTGCCACTTGAAGAATGGCCGTCACCTCTTCACGCAAATGGGAAAGCGCACTCGCTTTGATATCCCCATTAAATTGCATAACAAAGACACGCTTACGCTCGGAGACCAACTCCCCTTTTATACCCTTGGACTCATGCTCTCCTTCCTCTTTAGCAACGTCGGAAGAAGTAGCAGCACTTTTTTCAGGCTGCTCTTTGCTCTCAGCTTTATGTTTTTTAGCCAGGGCTTTTTCCTGAGTCTTCTTTTCTTTCGCCATTTGCTTTTTACGACGGGCAAATTCGTGCTTATCCATCACAGCTTCAAGCAGTGTTTCTTTAAACTGCTCATAGCGATCATTCAAATGTGTAACTGTGATATGTCCCTGAACTCGCTCTTTCAGCTGCTCTCGATTTGCAAAAATAAAACCTATTAACACCATTAAGGCCACGACAACCGTAACAATTTTGGCTAGAAAAAGGCCGTATTCAATTAAAAATTCCACTTAGACTCCATTTTCCGTCTTAACTAATTTTTATTTAGCTTCAGTATTTTACTGCCAACCTTCCAAGGCGGAAGTTGCTCGCTGATTAAGGGGGCGAGCCAACAAACCGCTGTGGCTAATACGCACCTCGTAAACCGCACCGTCCTCCATAGGTAGAAATGTGGCACTGCCATATACCGCATCAACAAAGGGCAACTTGCGATCAACACCGCGTACAAACTGCCAGACATCCACGCCATAGTTCGCCCCCTCTATTTCGTGGACAGAACGCTCGCGAGCTCGCTCATCCTGCAGCGTGAGATAGCGACCACTCAACCTGTCCAGACGATAAGCGGGCTTAATTCCCCAGCGGGCTAATTGACCCTGCCACTTGAGCATTCGGGCATCCAACTGCCACTGATCCCCAAGCAATTCAAACTTTTGCGCTATACCATCCGCATCAGAAAACTTGACCTCAAATTGCTGCTCGGCAATTTTACGAAACGAAACAATGCCAACACTGTGCTCTTCAGCCAGGTTTCTATAGCTGTAAACATCTGCAGCAATCAGGACAATCCAAAGAGCAGTTGCAAAAAGAAAAAGACCGGCGGATCCACGTATAAACCCCAGGAACCAATTTCCCGATAGCAGGACTCGCGCCCCCCAAAAAACAAACAACAACGCCAGGATGGCAATAATAAAGGTAATTGCTATATACATTATGATTTCTACTCCCTGATACTGCGCAACATCTTTAAACCAACCTTACAGGCGGTTCTTCGCTGCAGCCTTTTCGACAAAAGTGTGGATCAAGCGGCCGGACAGGGTTTGTATGGGCGGTATAGCTGGCAATGAACTGTAGTGGAACCAGTTTGCCTCTTCTATCTCATTGGGATCCAAGCACAATCCCCCACCTTGCCACTCCGCCAAATACCCGATCATCAACTGCCCGGGAAAAGGCCAGGATTGGCTCCCCACATACTCCAGGGCACCCACTTTGAGCCCCACTTCCTCATAGACTTCACGCACCAGCGCTTGTTCTGCACTCTCACCGGGCTCTATAAACCCAGCGAGGGCCGTATAAGTTGCATTTCGACGCGAGGCATGACGAGCTAAGAGACACTCATCTCCCCGTGTAACAAGCATAATTACACAGGGGGAGATTCTGGGGTAGACAGTAAGATCACAAGCCGGGCAGGTGCGAGCGCGATCATTAGAGTGATAGATGGTGGGAGTGCCACAACGACCGCAAAATCGATGTTGGCTATCCCAATGGGAAATCTGTAGCGCCCGCCCAGCCAATGCAAACATCGGCTCCTCAACCAAAGTCAGCAGGCTGCGCAGGTTTCGCCATTCATAGCCGGCAATTTCAACCTGGCGAGACAAAACGTGGACACCACACGCCCGCCCACTTAGCTCTCCCAAATAGTGGCTGGATTGAACAGCCTCTGCTACCAATACCTGGGCGTCGTGGAGGAAAAAATCTCCTCGGCAGAGAATCAGCCCATCAGCAATCAGGATATGCTGGGAAAATTCCGGGACTGCCCACACATTACCTGCTGGGACAAACTTATCTACCAAGGAGACCTCCTTAATTATGCGGCCTCAACGGGATAACCCAGAGCAGTCAAGCTTTCGATAGCGAGACTGAGGGATTGAATATCTGCTTGCCTATGCAGCTTTACCTCTCCCAGGTAGTACTCAAGGCTGATAATCGCATCGGCAAAAATATGTAAAGATTGCTCTACTTCAGGACCGGCATCATGACGGTCGATAACAGTTTCAACAAAGTTCAGCAAACCTTCAACTACGGCCGCCGCTCTACTTAAGTTGAGAACGATCAAGCCTCCGCGCACTGAGTTCAAAGTAGTGGAAACATTGCGAATATGGCCATGATCAAAGTCGGACTCTGCATAGGCCGCCAGCGCTCTCTTAATCAACGCCAAACCTGCTTCAGCCTCTTTAAGTACAGCCACTTCCGCTTCCGCCAGCTGGCTGTGCTCAAAGGCAATATCCGCATGACCGTATTCATCCAGATCAATAGAAGTACTCTGCTTGAGCGCTCTTACCGTGCTATCAACCATCAACACCTGGCCTGTCAGTTTCTGCAGTGCGCTGTCCGCTATGAAACCGCCCGCGCCGGAGGCACTCTGGTATTCCGCAACCGCGCTGCGCAGACTCTCTCCAACCCGCTTAAAATTGAGCATCTGCAAGGTACCGGCCACTCTCTGTAGAGAAGAAGCGAGGCCATCTTCTGCATCCAAGGAAGTAGTACCAATTAACTCAGCGTCATCCAACATTCGGCGCACACCGGACAACTCCTCCTCTAAGGCGTTAGCAACTGCGGTAATTGCCGTGGCGCCGGGGCCTCCAAGGGTGGCTCGCTCCCGCTCTAATTCCTCTTCACTGTAATCAAGAGGCTCTGCGGAGAAAGCCTCCAGCAACTTGCCACCAAAGCCCTCGGGCTTGGAAAGAGTCAGCCAATAGAGGCACTCTTTCAGTAAAATCGGTGGCGCAGGCTGATCTAAAGCTGTGTCGCACTCTTTTTGTAATGCTCGCAGCCAGCGATCAAACATACTGAAAACCATCACCCGGGATCGACTGATGCGCATTTCTTGGGAGGCCATGCCCGCAAGTGCCGCCCCTGCTACCACCCATAAACGCCCGTTTGGGCGCCCCATGGTGATGCTTGCGATTCTCTCAAGGGCACGAGACATCATCGTGTACGCTGGGCCCCGAGGTTTACCTCGCAACAGAGCCAACAAACCAACCTGGTACATATGACGGAATCGGCGAACAAAACTATTCAAGTCTTCCGACATAACCGCAGAAGCCCCTGCACCAGGCACAGCTCCCTCCAAGTTACAACGGAAAAAATGACTTTCCGGCACAGGGGGCTGGGACCGGGCCGCGCGCAAATTATTGATATAGGGGATCAGCAATTCTGGACGGGCAATGGCACGACTTTGAACAAATTCCAAGTAGCGTCCCATTACGTAAAAACCTGTACCCAGCGCTTCCATCAGTTCTTCTGAGGCGCTCTGTCTCTCCTCTAATACCTCTGTAAGCGCTTTGATTTTCTCTTGGGCAAGGAGCTCAGCTGCCTGGAGCTGCACCATCTGCAATACTCCACTAACCTGCCTGAGTGCAGCTAAACTCTGTTCGAGAGCCTGCTTTTGGGAAGTATCCGCGGCAAATTTATCCAAGTGTGAGGCGGCATTATCGATGGTAGCTACCAGCTCATCCTTCACTACATTGACAGAAGTGATATTGATCTTGCGCAATTCAGTCTTTGGCTGCACCGCTGCATTCTTCCTATAATCGAACAAAAAACAACCAGATCAGAATGATTCTGGCCTCATTAAGGGCAATTTACCCCAATAAATAAAAGAGTCCACCTTTCGCCAAACAATTTCCACCGAATAATCGACAAATAACCTAGCGGCGGGGCTGAAGCCCCTAAATTACTTGAATTTTCCAGAAAACCCAGTAGCGTTTGCTACTTTCAAGTTTAAAGCTGTACGTTTTTTTGTGTTAAAGAACAAAAACCAATCAATCTGTGCACAATAAACCCGGGGAAGCACGCAGCGATAATTGAGCTCAGGTATCTATTTCGCATACACCGCCGATTCCCAAAGATTCCATTTTGACCCACAACAATGGGTTAACCAAGGAAGTAAATGATGAACACTTACAACAACACCATTGCGGCATCCGGCGGCGGATTTGGTCGCGCCTTTGCCGAAAATTTTCTCGGCGAAGCGCCTGATTGGTACAAATTGACCATAGCCGCCTTTTTGCTTCTCAACCCATTAATACTGTATGTATCGGGGCCTTTTGTAACAGGCTGGGTCCTTATTGGTGAATTCATTTTTACCCTGGCGATGGCCCTGAAGTGTTACCCACTTCAACCCGGCGGACTGCTCGCAATTGAAGCCGTATTGATGGGTATGACAAGCACCGATGCCGTCTACCACGAGGTAGTTGAGAATATCGAAGTTATTCTGCTGCTAATGTTTATGGTGGCCGGCATTTACTTCATGAAGAGCCTGCTTCTATTTGTATTCACTAAAATTTTGATTAATGTGAATTCGAAATCTCTGCTGTCACTACTTTTCTGTGCTGTATCTGCAGTACTGTCAGCGTTCTTAGATGCCTTGACCGTAACTGCTGTTCTGATTGCGGTTGCCGTAGGCTTTTACTCAGTCTATCACCGGGTCGCCTCCCAGCAGCCACACCACCACAACGACCACGACCACTCCAACGATGAGCATGTCGTGGAGTATCACCGCGAAGACTTGGATCAGTTTCGAGCCTACCTTCGCAGCCTGATCATGCATGGCGCCGTAGGCACTGCTCTCGGTGGTGTTTGCACCTTGGTTGGAGAACCGCAAAACCTGCTGATCGCTGAGAAAGCCGGGTGGGAATTTGTACAGTTTTTCCTGCAGATGGCCCCAGTAACCATTCCAACATTCTTTGCCGGCCTAGCTACTTGTTTCTTTTTGGAGAAAATTAAAATGTTTGGCTATGGAGCCCAGCTCCCTAGCGCAGTACGTGAGATACTGGTTAATTTTTCCAAAGAGGAAGAAAAGAAGCGCACCTCGGCGCAGGTTGCCGAGCTGTGGATTCAGGGCATTGTCGCTGTGGTTCTGGTTTTTGCCCTGGCGTTTCATGTTGCCGAAGTCGGTATCATTGGCCTGATGATTATTGTACTTCTGACCTCGTTTAACGGCGTTGTTCAAGAAGCTAGAATCGGCCACGCGTTTGAAGAGGCACTGCCATTTACTGCACTGCTCGTGGTTTTCTTTGCAATTGTTGCAGTGATTCACCAGCAGCACCTATTCGAGCCTGTAACTAACTTCGTTCTCGCACAAAAGCCCGAACAGCAGCCAGGATTGCTATTCATGGCAAACGGTATTTTATCGATGATCAGCGACAATGTTTTCGTGGCAACGGTTTACATTAACGAAGTTAAAGCTGCCCTCACCGCAGGTGACATTACCCGTGAACATTTTGACAAGCTGGCCATTGCCATCAATACCGGAACCAACCTACCCAGCGTTGCCACTCCCAATGGACAAGCTGCATTTTTGTTCCTGCTGACATCGGCCCTGGCACCTCTCATACGCCTATCTTATGGCCGCATGGTGATCATGGCTCTGCCCTACACCATCGTACTGAGTATTGTTGCTTTGATTTGCGTGGTCTACGCGATCTAAAGAGAGCTTGTATAAGAGACTATCTGGATGGGTGGAGATTGATAATTCCCACCCACTCAGAAAAAGAAAAGCGCAATAAACATCAAGGTTAAAGAGAACACCTCTTCATTGATGTGCTACCAGAAGTGTTTGCCCGCTGATTTCTCCAGCAAACCTAGCATCGATTGATGCGCTTCAGCTTCCTGTGGCGTAGCACGCGCTACTAGCAAGGGCGCGCGATCTGCCGATAGGCGACGAATGGCTTCACCCGCCGCATCATTTTCCGCCTTCTTACCTTCCTCCCCTTCCGAGGAATCACCCTGTGCCAACACCAAATCGGTTTGGCCACCGGTCATCATCAGGTAAACGTCGGCAAGAATCTCCGCATCCAGCAATGCGCCGTGCAAATCCCGCTGGGAGTTATCGACAAAGTAGCGCTTACAAAGAGCGTCCAGATTGTTTTTCTGCCCGGGGTGCTTTTCCCGGGCCATTGTCAGGGTATCCAAAACCCCACAATGCGCATTAACATTGCGCCAGCGCGGATTACCCAGCAGCCTCAGCTCAGCATCAATAAAACCGACATCGAAGGGCGCGTTGTGAATAACCAGCTCTGCACCTTCACAGAAGGTCATAAATTCATCGGCGATCTGAGCGAATACGGGTTTGTCTGCCAGGAATTCATTAGTGATTCCATGGACCTCAATAGCCCCATCTTCCACTTGTCGCTGAGGATTGATGTACTGGTGATAGTGACGGCCAGTCAACTTCCGGTTAACCAGCTCTACGCAACCAATTTCAATAATACGATGGCCGCTTTTGGGATCGAGACCTGTTGTCTCTGTATCGAGAACCACTTGACGCATATGCAATATTCCCCTCAGGACTCCAGTTCATCGACGCCACGATTTGCCAACTGATCGGCCCGCTCATTGCCCGGGTGGCCGGCATGACCTTTAACCCAGTGCCACTCTACATCATGCTGGGAGACGCTCTCATCCAACTGCCGCCATAGGTCTGCATTTTTGACAGGCTTCTTACTCGCCGTTTTCCAACCATTCTTTTTCCAGTTGTTAATCCAGCCGGTAATTCCCTGGCGCAGGTACTGTGAGTCAGTATGTAAATCAACTTTGCACGGCTGTTTAAGAGCCTCCAAAGCTTTGATTGCAGCTAACAGTTCCATACGATTATTGGTGGTATGCGCCTCCCCACCAAACAACTCTTTCTCCCGCTCACCGTACACCAACAGGGCACCCCAACCGCCGGGGCCAGGATTACCGCGACAAGCGCCATCTGTATAGATAGTAATTTGTTTCAAAACTTACGCCAAAATTAGATATGGGGCCGATTTTCAGCGAAATCAGCGCTTTTGATGCTTCCCGCGTGCTGCAACGCGAGGGCTCGACGGGGTGGCAACCAAAGCGGGCTTTCTCTCGGCCCGCCAATTGATTTTAATAGTGCGAACACGTGCCACTTCTTTGCGGGCGACTATGATGTAAAAGCCCCCCCATGGCAAGTGCAAGCGGGAGCCAAGGCGCTCCATCCAAGCCGTCTTGGAAAGCAATTCCTTTTGCTGTAATGGCAAGCGGAAGAAGCCGCGATCTACCCTCTCAGCCTGCAAGTCCAACAGATTCATCCAGTCGGCAATTCGAGCAGCCCGCAGTTGATTTCCGCGCTGGTAAGCCCCCCTGGAAAATAGCAGACGGGACAAGCCGAGCAAGGAAAACGGGTTAAACCCGATTAGCAGCATATGACCACCGGGTATCAAAACCCTGGCCGCCTCTCTCAATACTTGGTGGGGATGACTGGAGAAGTCCAAAAGGTGATGCAGCAGTACTACATCGATTGAATCGGCGGGGAGGGGCAGTTGCTCGAACTCTACTACCGCAGCCCCGCCCTGCTCAGAGGTCGCCCCCAATCGAAAACGATGATTGATACGACTGAAAGTGCCAAAATCAACGGATTGGGTCACGCTGGCCTGTAGAAAGTGATAACCGAAAAAGCCCTCCACTAAAGGTTGGGCCAACGCCAGCTGTTGCGAGAGAATCTCCTCTCCCAGCGAACTGGAAAACCAATGGGATAGCGCTGGGCAGACCTTGCCAAGAGGGGATTGCTCCTCATCATTACCAGGCCTGCTCTTTCCGGTCATCATATCTCCATTGATCAATCTAACAGCTATTCAATTCTACACTCGGGCGATGTTTCCAGGGCCTTATCTAAGTAAACCAGTCCTCAGGTAACAATTCACACCGTCTCACGCCTTCCATGATATTGTTCTGCTATTCAGCGATAAGACGATCCGATTATGCTATCCATCACGCCAATCCCCGCCTTTAATGACAACTATATCTGGCACCTGCAAAAAGATGGTCAGCACTGGGTAGTCGACCCTGGTGATGCGCTGCCAGTAGAAAAGGCCCTACAAGGGACCAGGCTCAGCGGCATTCTCATTACTCATCACCACTATGACCATACCGGCGGCATCGAAACGCTTTGTCGCCAGTACCAGTGCCCTGTCTATGGCCCCGAGCAAATACCTGGTGTCACTCACCCCATTGCCGGTGGAGATTCCTTACAGATCCTTGGCATGCCCTTCCAGGTACACGCTGTTCCGGGGCACACTCTAGACCACTTAGCTTTGGTTTTGAATGAAACCACAGCAGCAGGCGGTGAACAATTGCACCTTTTTTGTGGTGACACTCTTTTTTCCGCTGGCTGCGGCAGGTTGTTCGAAGGCACTCCAGAGCAGATGTACCATTCTCTGCAGAAGCTCAGTAAATTACCCGCCGCAACTTTTGTCTATCCTGCACACGAGTACACACTCGCCAACCTGAAGTTTGCCCAAGCGGTAGAGCCTAACAATCAAGCCATTGAGGCAAGGGTTGCTCAGTGCAAAGCCTTGAGAGTAGAAAACAAGCCAACTTTGCCTTCAACTATCGCCCTTGAGCTAGACACCAACCCATTTCTTCGCTGTCAGTATCCGGAAGTTAGGCAGACAGCTATCAATTCGAGACCGGAGTTAAATGACGGAAGCGATAACGTAGATATTTTTGCGAGCTTGCGCGGCTGGAAGGACAACTTCTAAACGCCCAACTTCACCTAAACTCCTCTCAGGCTGGGTGATAAACTAGCAATTTGCATACTTTTTAACCGTCAATATTGACCGAAACTAATTTGCCTAATTAGAATCAAAAGTAATTGACCAAATGCCTGGCGCTTTACCAATAATTGTTCTGAAATGCGTCAGGATGAATTACAAGAAAGACTCGCGGATATCACACATGGTTCACAAGAATTTTGCCGTAGCATTACTAGCCGCTACGGTAGGGGCCTGCTCGCAATTACCGGAACAGGCCTCTGCGCCCGAAACTGAAAATATCCCTGCAGAGGAAACCTCTGTCGCGAGTGACCGAGCTGTTAAAAAGCACGAACCCTCTGAAGCGGTCCCTCCCCCCGTAGACATCTGGGCAAGACTTCGTCAGGGATTCGCCCTGGATCACCACACCAGCGACCCCAAGGTTAAGGAATATATTGCTTACTTCGCCCGCAACGAGGGCTATATGGCTCGGGTAACCGAGCGCTCTCGTCGCTATATTTTCCATGTTGCAGAACAGCTGGAACAGGCAAATCTCCCACTTGAATTAGCGCTGCTCCCCATTGTCGAGAGTGCATACGACCCCTTCGCCTACTCCCACGCCCGGGCTTCCGGTATGTGGCAGTTTATCCCGGCCACCGGGCGCTCTTTCGGGCTCGAGCAAAACTGGTGGTATGACGGACGCCGCGATGTCCATGAATCCACCCAGGCTGCGGCAAAGTACTTCAACTACCTACACGATCGCTTTGATGGGGACTGGGAGCTGGCACTCGCTGCTTACAACGCCGGTGAGGGAACGGTTCGCAGAGCCGTAGAGCGCAATCGTCGCAACGGGCTTGGCACCAGTTATTGGGATCTCAAACTGCCGCGGGAAACCAAGCGCTATGTGCCCCAGCTGCTGGCTCTGGCGGAGGTTATATCCCGCCCGGACCATTACAAAATCCCACTGCATGATGTCTCCAATGAGCCCTACTACGCCCGTGTCGATGTAGGCAGTCAGATCGATCTGGCCCAGGCTGCGGAACTTGCAGAAATTGAGATTGAAGAGCTCTACCTACTGAACCCAGGCTATAATCGCTGGGCAACCGACCCCAACGGAAACCACCAACTACTGATTCCAATAAAGACCCAGGAAAAGTTTGAGAGCGCCCTGGCACAACTTCCCAAGGAAGAGAGGGTAAGCTGGCAGCGCTACACCATTGCCCGAGGCGACACCCTTTCCACTATCGCTCGCCGCTACCAGACCACCGTCGGAGCGATACGCGAGACAAACAAACTGCGCAGTAATAATATTCGCGCCGGTAAAACACTGTTAATCCCCAGCGCATCGGGCCCCGCGGGACAGTATGCCTACGCACTCGATCAGCGAGTTAAACGCAAGCAGTCTTCCGGCAAGGGCCAGAAAGTTAATTACACTGTACGCCCTGGCGACAGCCTTTGGGGGATTTCACGCAAGCTGAATGTGACCGTAAAGCAACTGGCCAGCTGGAACAGCATGGCACCGGGAGACACCCTGCGCCCTGGACGCACCCTGGTAGCTTACAACGGCTCCCCCGCAGTATCAGAGAACAACCGCACTACCCGCAAGGTTTCTTACCGGGTACGCAGCGGCGACTCTCTATATCGGATAGCCAATAAATTCAGTATCGAAATCGATGATATTCTCCGCTGGAATAAGATAAACAAGTCCAAGTATTTACAACCCGGACAGCGCTTAACCTTATTTGTGGATAGTGCCAGCAACACTTAAAGCGCCCACTACCCTACAGGGAGTTAGTCATAAAAAAACCCGGCAATTGCCGGGTTTTTTTATGACTCAATAACAACCGTTACTCGGCAGAAGAGGCCAGATCGATTTTTGCCTGATCGGACAAGTAGCGTTGAATAGCTGCTAACTCGGCCCCACCATTTACAGAGGCCAATTGCTGCATCAGTGCCTGACGCTGCTCTTTGCTCTGCTTGGACAGTTCGCCCGGGCGCACACTGCGCAGATCGAGAACTACCAGATCACCATTATTTGTAGCGAAGCTGGTCACTTCATCTTTGCCAGCAGATGGTGCAGGTAATGCAAATGCCTTGGCATTAATCTCACCGCGCTGAGCAAAACCACCGCGACGAGTTTTATCACTGGTCTCCAGGGTTAAACCTTGCGCTTCCGCCAGTTCCGCAAAACTAGTACCAGTAGCGAGTTTCTCTTTTAGCTCTTCCGCTTGCTTAGCCAATTGCTCACTGGCCTTATCACGCTTCAAACGGTCAACAATTTGCTGGCGAACCTCTTCCAGAGGGTAAGTACCCGCGGGCTTAGAGTCGGTGACCCGCAAAACGACAGAGTGCTCATTGTTCAGGTTGATCACATCTGAAGTATTACCATCCTCCTTCACTTCCACAGAGAAGGCAGCCTCGATAACCTGCCCGTTAGAAAGTACGCCAGATGCGCTCTCGCGCGAAAACAGATCGGCAGTCTTCAGGGGAACACCCAACTCTTCAGCGGGCTCAGCCAGGTTGTCCGCGTTGTATGCCAGATCGGCAAGACGGGACAAGGCATCAACAAACTCGCGCTCGGCAACAGATGCACGCAGCCTATTCTCGATCGCCACTTTTTGCTCTTCGAAACTTGGCGGCTCACTCTGCTCTACTTCCAGCAGTTTGATAAAGTGAGTTCCACTATCGGTGGCCACTGGGGCAGAAACCTGGCCCACTTCCAGCGCGGCTAAGGCCTGCTCGAATGCCTCTGGGAATACATCACCCGTGGTGTAACCCAACTCACCGCCTTCCTCCGCAGAGCCTACGTCTTGGGAGTAAGTCTTTGCCAACTCGGCAAAATCTTCGCCGGCATCCAGTTTGCTCTGAATCTCGGCAATTTTTTCTGCGTCAGCTTCTTCAAGCAAAATATGTGCAGCGCGGCGGCGAAGTTCCGATGCGAAACCTTTCAATTCTTGCTCGTACTGAGCGCGAACATCGCTTTCAGAAATATCAATGTTACCGGCAAATACTTCAGGTGTTAGCTCGATATACTCAACCGCCACCTGCTCTGGACGCTGGTATTGCCCTTGATTCTCCTGGTAATACTGTTCTACCTCAGCATCCGAAACCTGAGTCTCTGCTAGCAGGCCTTCAACTGGCATCACCACGTAATCAAAATCACGCTCTTCCATAGAGGCGGCAACAATCTGTTCTGCATCCGCCTGGGTAGTAAAAGCACTTTCAACCACACTGTTTGCGTACTGCTCCAGCGCCATATCATTTTCCATAATCTGGCGGAAGCCTGCGGGGCTATACCCCATTCGACGCAAAGCATCGCGGTACATTTGCGGATCAAAACTGCCGTTCACCTGAAAAGCCGGAATTCCCACGATCGCTCTATCGACCGCCGCAGAACTCATCACCATACCGCTGTCCTGAGCAGCTTGGCGCATCACAGCACTGGAAACCAACTGGCGTAAAACTGGCTCACGCAACTGCTCATCGCTGATTAAATCAGCGGGCACATCTTCGCCGTACTGACTAATGATCATATTCCGGCGATTTTGAATTGCGCGTTGCAAATCCAAGTTTGTAATTTTTTCGCCATTAACCTCGGCTACCGCATCGGCAGCACCTCCACTGGCACCGGTGAAGAAATCAATTCCCCCAATGACCATAATAAAACCGAAAAAGGCTGCGACAATAATCGCGGCTGTCCCTTTCAGGTTGTCACGCATGGACTGAAGCATGCTCAGCTCCGAAAATTAATTGTTTTTAACTGCTATCAGATACAAAAAAGGCGCATCCCAACTGACACGCCTCTTTGACATTCAGACTCTTTTACAAAGTCTCAAAGCCTGCTGAAAACTTAGTTTACAGCGTCTTTCAGGGCTTTACCGGCCTTGAAGTTAGGAATTTTTGCCGCAGCGATTTCAATGGGATCGCCAGTGCGAGGATTGCGACCAGTACGAGCTGCACGCTCTTTCACAGCAAAGGTACCGAAGCCAACGAGGGCAACTTGATCACCTTTTTTCAGGGCATCAGTGATGCTATCAACCATTGCGTCCAAAGCACGGCCAGCTGCTGCTTTTGGAATATCTGCAGATGCGGCAATTGCTTCAATCAGTTCGGACTTATTCACGCTTAATCCCTCTGTTCTTTTTAAATATGCTTCGGGTGATCTACAAAAGACACCCATACTTTAAATTTTTTAGCCTTCGGCAATTTACGCGCCGGGCAATAAGCCCCGTTTTATACCAACTGCCCAGAAGCGGGTCAAGGAACCATGCGGGTTTCCAGGCAGATGCACACTTTTCAAGCAGCGTAGATAGCCTGATTGGCGAAGTTTTGGCCTTGCAAGTTGTAAAGGGGCGACAAAAGTCACCCCATTACAAGAGTCAGTGAGTTTGGATTCCTCGCTGCGAGCGCTCCTCTGCCTTTTTCTGTAAGGCGGAATACTCTTCATCAGACAGGGATTCAGGCTTGTGTTCGAGCGCCAGCTCAAGTACCTGATCGATCCACTTAACGGGCCTAACTACCAAGTCCTGAAGAATATTATCGGGAATATCCTTCAGATCTCGCTCGTTATCAGCAGGAATCAGTACAGTTTTTATACCGCCCCGATGCGCTGCCAATAACTTTTCTTTAAGACCACCAATTCTTAAAACTTCTCCACGCAGAGTAATTTCTCCAGTCATCGCCACATCTGAGCGAACGGGAATATCCGTTAACACAGACACCAAAGCGGTGCACATGGCAATACCCGCCGAAGGGCCATCTTTGGGGGTGGCACCTTCAGGCACGTGGATATGAATATCCCGGGTCTCGTGGAAGTCCGGACCTATTCCCAGTGCCTGGGAGCGAGAACGCACAACCGTCAAGGCCGCCTGAATAGACTCCTGCATAACATCACCGAGGGAGCCGGTTTTGATCATGCGCCCTTTACCCGGCACAGCTGAAGCTTCAATGTTAAGAAGCTCACCACCCACCTCGGTCCAGGCGAGACCGGTAACAATTCCGATTTTGTCCTCTTCCTCCGCACGACCAAAATCAAACTTGCGAACACCGAGAAGCTCTTCAAGTTGCTCTGGCTGTATTACAGCCTTCTTCTCTGAAGGGTTGCGAACGTGCTCCGTTACTACCTTGCGGCAGATCTTGGCAATCTCCCGGTCCAGGCCACGCACACCCGCTTCACGGGTGTAGTAGCGGACAATATCTCGGATACTGTCATCGGAGAGATCCAGCTCATCATCTTTAAGGCCGTTGGCCTTGCGCTGCTTCGGCACAAGATAGCGCTGAGCAATATTCAGTTTTTCGTCCTCGGTATAACCGGGGATTCGAATAACTTCCATACGATCCAGCAACGGGCCTGGAATATTCATTGAGTTAGAGGTGCAGACAAACATCACATCGGAAAGGTCGTAATCCACTTCTAAGTAGTGATCATTGAAGGTTTTATTCTGCTCTGGATCCAAAACCTCAAGAAGCGCTGAGGCGGGATCGCCCCGCTGATCCATCCCCATTTTGTCGACTTCGTCGAGCAGGAACAGGGGATTTTTCACTCCAACTTTCGAAATTTTCTGAATCAGCTTGCCCGGCAGTGAGCCAATATAAGTGCGTCGATGCCCGCGAATCTCGGCTTCATCGCGAACGCCGCCCAGGGCCATACGCACATACTGACGATTTGTCGCTCGGGCAATAGATTGACCGAGGGAGGTTTTACCCACCCCGGGAGGACCAACCAAACATAAGATCGGCCCTTTCACTTTCTTCACTCGCTTTTGTACCGCGAGGTATTCCAGAATCCGCTCTTTAACCTCTTCCAAGCCGTAGTGTTCTTTCTCGAGAATTTCCTCGGCTTTAACCAAATCGTGTCTCACCCGGCTGGCTTTTTTCCAGGGCAGGCTCAACATCCAGTCGATATAACTGCGTAAAACCGAAGCTTCCGCAGACATAGGCGACATCATTTTCAATTTAGCCAGCTCAGCGCGGGTTTTCTTCTCTGCCTCCGCACTCATGCCGGATTCGGCAATTTTGTTTTCCAGCTCTTCAATTTCATTGGGCTCTTCGGTGATCTCGCCCAATTCTTTTTGAATCGCCTTCATCTGCTCATTGAGATAGTACTCACGTTGGCTTTTCTCCATCTGCTTTTTCACACGCCCACGAATGCGTTTTTCCACCTGAATCAGATCGATTTCAGCATCCATAAGGCCCAGCAAATGCTCCAAACGCTCTTTAACACTGAGAGTCTCTAGAAGCTCTTGCTTCTGAGCCAACTCAAGGGACATATGTGCAGAAATGGTATCTGCCAAGCGGCCAGGTTCATCAATTCCCGACAGGGAGGTAATAACCTCATTGGGGACTTTCTTACTTACAGAAACGTACTGTTCAAACTGAGACATCACAGAGCGCACAAGGGCATCTGCTTCGCCTTCCGGCAACTCCTGCGTCTCCATCGGCGAAACGGTCGCCTCGAAATGGTTCTCCCTCTCCATCACTTCGTGGATATTTACGCGCTCCCCCCCTTCTACCAGCACCTTCACAGTGCCATCGGGGAGTTTGAGTAACTGCAAGACACTGGCAATAGTGCCCACGCGATAGATATCGTCTGCACCTGGGTCATCCTCAGATGCCTTTCGCTGCGCCACAAGCAATACCTGCTTATCCCTGCGCATGGCCTCTTCCAGGGCCTCTATGGACTTTTCCCTGCCGACAAAAAGCGGGATCACCATATGGGGGTAAACAACAACATCGCGCAATGGCAACAACGGATATTCAAGTGTGGTGTCGGATGACTGATCCATAGAACTCCTCTCGGCCCTATCACTGGGTATTTGGCGCGGCATCATGCTGCTGTTGGAATTGACAGCTTAACCTGGGCCACCGCCCTTCAGATGCTAGTAATGGGGGGGAAGGGCCCGAAATACAAGTCTAATCTCGCGACCAATTTGTGCCGAGCTAAGAGTGCTATTCGAGCCAGGAATACCCAGACAGGTAGTTAGATACCCGGGTAATCAGAAAAAACTATAAAAAAAGCCCCAATATTGGGGCTTTTTGAGGTGGGATTTGAGCTACTCTTCCGGCGCCGCCTTCTGCGGCTGGGACTCACTCTCATAAACCAGCAGCGGGGCTGATTCGCCTTTGATGACCGCCTCGTCAATCACAACTTTCACCACATTATCTGTGGATGGGATGTCATACATGGTCTCCAACAATACGGACTCCATGATAGAGCGCAAGCCACGGGCGCCTGTTTTCCGCTCCATTGCCTTAGTGGCAACTGCATCCAACGCATCGGGGCGGAAATCCAGTTCTACATCTTCCATCTCAAACAGTTTTGCGTACTGTTTAGTCAAGGCATTGCGTGGCTCGGTGAGAATCTGTACCAGAGCCTCACGGTCCAATTCTTCCAAAGTTGCGGTCACCGGTAGGCGTCCAACAAACTCCGGGATCAGCCCGTAACGAACCAGGTCTTCAGGCTCCAGGTCGCGCAGGATCTCACCAAAATTACTGGTGCCATCCTTCGATTTAACCTCTGCACTGAAACCAATTCCACCCTTCTCCGAGCGATCGCGGATAACCTTATCCAGCCCCGCAAAAGCGCCGCCACAAATAAACAGGATATTGGAGGTGTCGACCTGCAAGAATTCCTGCTGCGGATGCTTGCGTCCACCCTGCGGCGGCACAGACGCCACAGTGCCTTCAATCAACTTCAGTAGCGCTTGCTGCACACCTTCACCGGACACATCACGGGTAATTGAAGGGTTGTCTGACTTGCGCGAAATTTTGTCGATCTCATCGATATAGACGATACCCTGCTGGGCTTTTTCTACATCGTAATCACACTTCTGCAAAAGCTTCTGGATGATATTCTCAACATCCTCACCCACATAACCAGCTTCGGTCAGGGTGGTTGCATCGGCAATAGTGAAAGGAACATTGAGCAGGCGAGCCAGGGTCTCGGCAAGAAGGGTTTTACCACTACCGGTTGGGCCTACCAGCAAAATATTAGACTTACTGAGCTCTACTTCATCCTTACTTTTAACACCAGACTTGGTGCGCAGACGCTTGTAGTGATTGTATACGGCAACAGCCAGCACACGCTTGGCTCTCTCCTGCCCAATCACATACTGATCGAGGATTTCAGTAATCTCACGGGGTGTCGGCAGGCGCCCTTCAGGCCCCTCCGCAGTCTCTTGTACTTCTTCACGAATAATGTCGGTACACAGCTCGACACATTCATCGCAGATAAAGACTGACGGCCCAGCGATTAACTTCCGCACTTCCTGTTGGCTCTTGCCACAGAAAGAGCAGTACAGCAATTTTCCGCTGTCTTCTCCGCTGCTTTTGTCGGTCATCAAAATACTCCGTCGTCACTGGCCGGCCAGGGCCCTAAATTCAGCTTACCCAGCAAGATGCTGCCTTTTGGCGTGATTTTCAAGTCCCAACGAAAGCCAGCCTGTCAAAAAAACTAACTTTCGCTGAAATCCGCCTCCGGCAAACTTTTAATGTAGAAAAATCTACTTATCGAATGCCTGTCGGCGAGACAATACATCATCGACCAAGCCATATTCCTTGGCTTCATCGGCGCTCATAAAGTTGTCGCGCTCTGTATCCCTCTCAATATCACTGACTGGACGTCCAGAGTGATGCGCCATGAGCTCATTCAAACGATGACGAATCTTGAGAATTTCCTGGGCGTGAATGTGGATATCGCTCGCCTGCCCTTGGGCCCCACCGCTGGGCTGGTGAATCATCACACGGGAGTTTGGTGTTACGAAGCGTTTGCCTTCAGCACCGGCAGTCAACAAGAAGGCGCCCATACTACAGGCCTGCCCAATGCACATAGTGCTGACGTCAGGCTTAATGAACTGCATGGTGTCATAGATAGACATGCCGGCAGTTACCGAACCGCCCGGTGAATTAATGTAGAGGTGAATATCCTTATCCGGATTTTCTGCCTCGAGGAAAAGCAGCTGCGCAACAACCAGGTTGGCCATGTGGTCTTCTACAGGCCCGACCAGGAAGATCACACGCTCTTTTAACAGGCGAGAATAAATATCAAATGAGCGCTCCCCTCTGGCGGTTTGTTCTACCACCATGGGAACTAAACCTGATGCTGAGGGCTCTATCGAAGCTTTTGGAAAATCAATTCGTGCCATAGGTACCATTGCTTCCTTTTGTGGCGTATTCGGCAGGCCAGCGAATAGGCATCGTATGCCCATGCTGAAAAATTTGGTTTTCAGAGCTTAACCGGTCAGGCGAGAGAAAGCCAGCCGGTAAAAAGGAAGGAGATGTAGGGGCGTCACGCTTGAGCGGACGCCACCTTACACCTGAATGAAGTGAGAGATTAGCTTTGTTTTTGCGGCTTAATCACTTCGTCGTAGCTGCTGTCAACTTCAGATACTTTAGCTGAAGCCAGTACGTGATCAACAACCTGGTCTTCCAGTACAACAGACTCAACACCAGACAGCAGCTCACGGTTGCTGTAGTAGTAGTCAACCACTTCTTGCGGCTGCTGGTAGGTAGAAGCCAGCTCTTCAACTTTCGCCTTTACGCGATCGGCATCAACAGAAAGTTCATTCTGCTTAACAATCTCACCGACTACCAGACCGAGAACTACACGGCGCTTTGCCTGCTCTTCGAACATAGTGTCAGGTAACATACGCTCGGCATCTTCAGCCTTGATCTGACCACCAAACTGCTGAACCATTTGACCACGCAAGGTAGTTACTTCACTGGCAACCAGAGCGGACGGCAGCTCAACTGGATGCTTTTCGAACAGCTGATCCATGATCTGGGTCTTAACTTTGTTAAGAGCGGCATTTTTCAGCTCACGCTGCATATTGTTGCGAACTTCCTCACGGAACTTCTCTTCGCCACCTTCCTGAACACCGTAAGCTTTGAAGAACTCTTCGTTCAGCTCGGGAAGTTCAGGCTTCTCGGAAGAAGTCACCTTGATATTAAAGGTAACAGCAGCACCGCGAAGCTCTTCCGCCTGGTAATCTTCCGGGAAGGTCAGATCAATGTCTTTCTCTTCACCGGGCTTCATGCCCAGAATGCCTTCTTCGAAGCCAGGGATCATCTGGCCGGAACCCAGTACCAACTGGTGACCTTCGGCCTTGCCACCTTCAAACTCTTCGCCGTCTTTGCGACCAACAAAGTTGATAACAACACGATCGCCCTTTTGAGCTTTGCGCTTGGTATCTTTCCAGGAAGACTGTTGCTTACGCAGAACATCGATCATGTTCTTCACGTCAGCATCAGTAACTTCTGCAACAGGACGCTCTACAGCGATCTCAGCCAGATCAGCGAGTTCAACTTCAGGGTAAATCTCGAAAGTAGCAACGTACTCCAGATTTTCGCCAGCAGCAGTCTGCTTAGCTTCGATGCTAGGCTGGCCGGCAGGTTTAACCTCTTCCTTCTGTACCGCTTCGTAGAAAGAACGGCTCATTACCTCACCCAGAACTTCCTGACGAACGCCGGCGCCAAAGCGCTGACGAACAACCTTCATCGGCACCTTGCCTTTGCGGAAGCCATTGATGCGAACAGTCTTAGCAGCCTGCTGGAGACGCTTATCCACTTCTTTGTCGACAATTTCTGCCGGCAAGTTGACCGTTAAGCGACGCTCCAGACCGGAAGTAGTTTCGATGGAAACCTGCATGTTTATCCTCGTGAGACTATCTCTGTAATCGCGCCGCAGCGCCAACGAATACCGGGTCACCGAGACTTAGTCAGCAACCTCGTGGCCCAGCACCAAAACAATACTTTTGTGCTGCCGCCAAATACACAAGAAGCCCGCACCCACCCCTCCAGGGCAAGTCACACGGACTTCAAGGCTTTTAATTTGGTGGGGACGGGGAGACTCGAACTCCCACACCTTTCGGCACCAGAACCTAAATCTGGCGTGTCTACCAATTTCACCACGTCCCCAAATCGAACCTGCCGCTAACTCTTTGATATTTAAGCGCTTTCGCTACTTTTTTAGAGCCCATCGCGACAAGGGGTGCAGATTGTGCCACAGCATTTTGGGGTCTTCAACACTTTACTGAACACTTTTCCCATAAAATAAAAAAAGGCGCCTCAAAGGCGCCTTTTTTCGGGGTCTAATTTCCTTAGACTCGCTCTACAACAGTGGTAATACCCTGCCCCAGACCGATACACATGGTAGACACACCCAGGTTGCCGCCCTCATTCTGCATAACGCTCAGCAGGGTGCCAGTAATGCGCACGCCAGAGCAGCCGAAGGGGTGACCCAGGGCAATAGCGCCACCGTACAGGTTGACCTTCTCATCCATCTGCTCGAGCAGATCCAGGTCTTTCAGCACCGGCAGCGCCTGCGCGGCAAATGCCTCATTCAGCTCAAACTTGTCGATATCGCCAACAGTTAGACCCGCTCTCTTGAGCGCCTTCTTGGTAGAGGGCACCGGGCCATAACCCATAATGGACGGATCAACACCAGCCAGCGCCATTTCTTTCACGCGAGCAATAGGAGTCATACCCAAAGCCTGAGCGCGCTCAGCGGACATTACCAGCATCACAGAGGCACCGTCGGTAATCTGAGAGGAGGTGCCAGCTGTTACCTGACCGTGCTTCGGATCGAATGCTGGCTTCAGCTGAGCCAGACCTTCCACGGTGGTGTCCGGACGGATGGTTTGGTCCGTCTCAACCAGGAAAGGTACGCCGTCATCGTCATGACCTTCAATAGCGATAATTTCGCGATTGAATTTGCCAGCCTTGGTAGCTTCAGCAGCGCGATGGTGAGAGCGTGCACCGAACTCATCCATCTGCTGACGTTGGATACCGTGCATCATCGCCAGGTATTCAGCAGTCATACCCATGGAGCCGGCAGCTTTAGCCATATAGCGACCCAGCATTGGGTTGGGGCTAACATGCTCCATCATGTTCAGGTGACCCATGTGCTCAACACCACCCACAACGTACACATCACCAACGCCAGCCTGGATGTTGGCAGCTGCAGTATGCAGGGAGGACATAGAAGAGCCGCACAGGCGGTTGACGGTTTGCGCCGGGATAGTGTGTGGCAGACCAGCGCGCAGCAGGATAAAGCGAGCTACGTTAAAGCCCTGCTCATCGCGCTGCATAACACAGCCCCAGATCAGGTCATCGATCTCGGCGGGATCGAGCTTATCATTGCGCTGCATGAACTTTTTCAGCAGCTCAGCGGACATATCATCGGCGCGAACATGGCGATATACGCCATTCTTCGAGCGACCCATGGCCGTACGCGCGTAGTCGACGATTACGGCATCTCTAGGATTTAAACTCATCGCTATTCTCCTTACTTGTCGCCGTAGTAGGTTTTGCCACTTGCGGCCATTTCACGCATGCGATCGGTCGGCTTGTACAGCTCACCCAGATCGGCGTACTTATCGGCAATCTTCACGAATTCATCCAGACCAATGCTGTCCAGCCACGCGAAGATTCCACCGCGGAACGGGGGGAAGCCAATGCCGTAGATCAGCGCCATATCAGCTTCAGCTGGGGAATCCACGATACCCTCTTCCAGGCAGCGAGCCAGTTCGGTTGCCATAGGCACCATCATGCGCTCGATAATTTCGTCTTTTTCAAACTCGCGACGTTCAGCAACGTGCGGCTTAAGCAGCTCGTAGGACTCTTCAGTAGCCACTTTCTTCGGGCGACCTTTTTTGTCCTGCTCGTAGCTGTAGAAGCCATTGTTGTTCTTCTGGCCGTAACGACCCGCTTCATACATAACGTCGGAAGCGGCGGTAAAGGTTTTACCCATGCGATCGGGGAAGCCTTCAGCCATTACGCTTTCTGCGTGAACACCGGTATCGATACCGACAACGTCCATCAGGTAAGCGGGGCCCATCGGCCAACCCCAACGCTCCATCACCTTATCAACGGCCTGGAAGTCAGCGCCATCGCGCACCAGCATGGAGAAACCGGCAAAGTAAGGGAAGAGAACGCGGTTAACCAGGAATCCAGGGCAGTCGCGTACAACAATAGCCTTCTTGCCCATCTTGTTTGCGTAGGCAACAACGCGAGCTACAGCTGTGTCGGAAGTTTTCTCTCCGCGAATCACCTCAACCAGCGGCATTTTGTGCACTGGGTTGAAGAAGTGCATACCGAGGAAGTTCTCCGGACGAGAGAGCGGCTCAGCCAGCTGGTTAATAGAAATAGTGGAGGTATTAGAAGCGATGACAGTGTCTTCGCTTACTTTGGTTTCCACTTCTTTCAATACTGCGTGCTTCACCTTGGGATTTTCAACCACCGCTTCCACAACAACATCGATATCGTTGAAGCCGTCGTAGCTCAAGGTAGGCTCGATACGGTTGAGCACTTCACCCATTTTAACGGGGGTCAGGCGCTTGCGATCAACCAACTTGGACAGCAGCTTGTTCGCCTCATTCAGACCAAGATCGATACCCTTCTGGTCGATATCCTTCATCTTGATCGGAGTGCCTTTGTAGGCAGACTGGTAAGCGATACCGCCACCCATAATGCCAGCACCCAGTACTGCCGCACGCTCAATCGGCTTATCGGCCTTCTTCTCCCAACCTTTGGCAACTTTACCAATTGCCTGGTCAGCCAGGAACAGCCCTACCAGAGACTTCGCAGTGCCGGTCTGCGCGCAGAAAATGAACTTCTCCTGCTCGATTTTCAGCGCTTCATCACGGCTCAGCTTGTAGCCCTGCTCGATTGACTCAACCGCAGCTACGGGAGAGGGGTAGTTTTTACCCGCCTGCTGACCCACAAATGCCTTGGTGGTAAAGAAGGCCATTAGCGCTTCAGTATCATTCAAGGGGATTGGAGATTTCTTCAGCTCGCGAATGGCTTTGTAGTCCAGCTCGCCATTAATAGCGCGCTCAAGCAGCTTGACCGCTGCATCTTTGAGCTTGGCAGTGGGGATCACCGCATCGACAGCGTGAGCTTCCAGAGCGGCGGCAGGCTTCTGCTCCTTACCCGCTGCAATCCACTCAGCAGCAACATCAACACCCACTACACGCGGCAGGCGAACAGTGCCACCCCAGCCCGGAATCAGACCCAGCTTAACTTCCGGAAGGCCAACTTTGGCCTCTTCGCCCATCAGGCGGAAGTCACAGCCAAGACACACCTCAAAACCACCGCCAAGCGCGTAGCCATTAATTGCTACCGCAGTCGGTACCGGAAGGTCTTCCAGGCGGTTGATATTTTCGTTGTTCTGATTCATCAGATCAGCAACGCCCTCTGCACCTGCAGAGAAGGCACCACCAAACTCAGTGATATCAGCACCAACAATGAAGACGCCTTTACCGCTGGTCAGCAGTACACCTTTTACACCATCCGCTGCTTCGATAGCATCCAGCGCTTGGGAGAATTCAGAAACCGTCTGACGGTTAAATTTATTGACGGATTCGCCTTGCAGGTCGAATTTGAGCTCGGCGATGCCGTTATCCAGCATCTGTACCGTGAGCGCTTTGCCACTAAATAACATTGATTGACCTCTTTTATTCTGGGCCGCGATCCTGGGCCCGGGGTCGGAATTTTTGTGCAACCAAGGGCCGCCCCGCACAGCGCGGTGACACTTAGGCCCAATTTGGTCAGCCGTAGTATAGCCAGATTCAAACGATTGTTTGAATACTATTTCTTACAAATGGAGTGGCACCAGGAGTGCCAAAGTACAGAAATTCGCCAGTTTGCGAACAGAGAGAAATTAAAGCTGGGCTAGTCTATCTCGGATCGTGCTGCCTTATCAGCCACTTGGCACGAACTCCCTCTTTTCTAAACCATCTTTCAGGAATTGGGCTCTTGAAGGTCGGGATGCCCATAAGCCGGCATCATTGCGCTGACAACTACACAGTCACAGCGACCTGTATTTCGAAAGCGGTGCGGACGCTGAGCATCAAAATAATACCCATCACCGGCACTCAGCAGGGCAAAGTCGGAGCCAACCGTAACCTCCAGGTCACCACTGACAACCACTCCACCAATCTCCCCCTCAGCAGACTCGAGAGAAAAGCCGGTGTCATCCCCAGCCGGAAATACTTTCCACAATAGCGACATGCCGCAGTTTACCTTTGCCCCTCCAAACAAACGGCAGGACACAGAGCCATGACCGATCTCAGGCACTTCATTTCCGCGAAAAAAAATTTGCTTTGCGCCCGATATTTCCAAGGAAAAAAAATCGGTTAGCGACATAGGAATGGCGCCCAATATTTTTTTTAAGGAGCTTACGGAAGGGCTAACCTTCCCCAATTCAATAAAAGAAATTGTTGCGTTGGTTACCCCAGCCCGTCTCGCCAACTCCCTCTGTGAGATACCGTAAATGTGGCGCACCATTTTCAAGCGGGCGCCAACATCCTCTTCAGGATCATCCATGCTCCCCATTAGCTCCTTTTGTGCAATCTCCCCTCAGGTAAAAATCACCGAAATTGAGGTATTATGTAAAAGCCAATCACACCATATCTTCAAAGGGATTTCCATTTGGCAACTTCACCGGCGGCATTCCGGGTAAACAAATTTCTTCTTCTGAGATAGTGATCTCACTTTCATTGATCATGCCCTCACCAAATCGATAAATAACATCAAGCTCACCACGAGAAGCCTTGGCGTTGTACTTTTCACTCTGCTCTACAACCTTCTCGTTCAACGCTTGAGACGTCACACTGGCCGATTTGCCATGACGCTTTTCCATCATTGATTTTGTGATCTGCGGGGACAAAATTGTTGCCGTCGCATTATTTCCACCAAAACCTTTCGAGTTTAAGAACGCTAAATCAAGCGCACCCCTGCCCCTATCGGTATGCTCAAGGGAAATATCCAAATGCTTACAATGAACATCATCGGCGATGTGATCAACGGTAGTCACTCCAGGGAGAATGCCGCGATCAAATACACCTAACGCTGTAACTAACTGATCTCCACTGGCTGAAGCGACGGTATGCCCCAAAAAGGCCTTGACCGCACAAATCGGCCACTCGGCAATGCCAAATGCGCCGGCCAAACGATCAAAAATGGCGGACTCAGTAACCCGATTTTGCGGCGTACTGGAGCCATGGGCCTGCACAAAGCTGCGACGCCGCAAACTATCCTCACCCACAATTGCCCGCGCCTCCGCCATTGCCCTGGCCATCGTCAGGTAATTCCCGGGACCCGGCGCAGAAATCGATTTTTTTGTACCGTCGGCATTGGTAAACACACCGGCAACCGAACCATATACGGAAGCACCCAACTCAAGCGCCAAAGCATCATCCATTAAGATGACCCACTGGGTACCCTCACCCAAGGTAAAACCACAGTTCTCACCGAACGGGCGACTGGTGCGTCGATAATCAATCTCACCAGGGAAAAGCTTGCGTAAATTCTCAGTAGTGGCAAGAGCACCCATCGTTGAATAGCCATCGACAACTTCAGGCACAAGGGGCGCCTCAGCCGCACCAATTACAGCGACCCGCGCTCTACCCGAACGAATATCTTCAACACCAGCGCGAAGGTTGTACAAGAAGGTTGCGCAAGCACCGGCAACAGCGCCAGTAGAGCCGACATTTCCGAGCACATAAGCGTTAACAAAATCCGCTGGCATACTATTTAAACCAAGCGCCAGTTGTTTAGAGCTTACGCGACCACCTCGCAGGCGGGACTGCAATAGACCACCGTTGCCAAATGGGTCCAGCTGACTCATTGCCGAGGCGGCATAGAGTGAAATATTTCCCGGCCCAGCCGCAGATACAACGGTATCCCAATCAACCCCCAAAGACTGCACAGCATCTGATGCACCCAAGAGGGCCAACTGCAGTCCCCTCGGGTGAAATCGAGAGTTATATTTAGTGCTCGGTTCAAATCCGGTTGGGAGCTGGCCGGCAGCAGCCACACTTATCTCGCGGTGGCTATCCAACAAAACTGACAGCTCAGCTGTGGTGACCCGAACCCTGCCGCCCTGGATATGCTCCAAGTACCAATGAGCTGGCACAGGCTGCGGAAGCTGCCGGGTGGAGATTTCGAATGTCAGGCCCTGGGGGTTTGCGAGCTGGGCAGACTGATGGAAATGGCACTTGCGGTAGTCGTAATAGCGACTCTCTAGTTCGCGCACCAAAGTACCATCCAACACCTGCCGCTCAAGGGCAGGGTCCAAAATGCCTTCAGCGTTGTCTCCGGTACGCAAGCCCATCAGGGCGGCCAGGTCGGAAAGAGTGCTATCCCTCTCTTCCTTACCCAGTTTATCTAGCACGAGGCGAGAGTACCCCCTATGGAAAGAACTACGTCCAGCAGGGTTGAATCCACCGAATGCGGTGATTACGGGAAGGCGCTGCATCCTGACCTCCAGCCAAGCACTTAACACTATAAAAATAAGAGATGCGAGTGTAGGGGGTGGCGATTCTGTCCAGTTATGGGCATACTGGCCAGCAAAATTGAGTGTTTTGGCCAATAGCGCAAGTGCGCATAGATGTGTAATGCGAACAGTAACTTTTCTACTTATCGACCAGATGCTGGCAACCGGTACCGTTCTCCCACTTGAGATGCTCCGCGGTGCGGAGAGTCGCGCCAGGGTTGAGGGCATCAAGGGCAGCCTAAAACTGGTGACCGCCAGCTTGGATGGGGCACCAGTAAATACCCGCTGCGGGTTTACCCTTCAACCGGATGTCGCTCTTAGCGACGCACCAGATAGCGACCTAATCTACATCCCGACCATGTGGCGCAACCCCCGCCCCGCCCTTAAGCGAGGCGGAAAAATATTGGAATGGCTGCGCCAACAGGAAAAACAAGGAGCTGCAATTAGTGCTGTGGGTACCGGAGTTTGCTTTTTGGCCGAAGCGGGCCTCCTTAACGGAAAACCTGCAACCACCCACTGGCATTATTTTGATCAATTTAGCTCAGACTATCCAGAGGTAAAATTAAAACGTCAGTATTTTATTACCCAGGCAGACAAACTTTTCTGCGCGGCCAGCGTCAATGCCCTCGCTGACGTAACGGTTCATATGATCCGCCAACTGTATGGACCGGCCATTGCCAGTCATGTAGAGCGCAATTTCTCTCACGAAATTCGCCGCCCATTTGAAGAGATAGCCTACTCAGAAGGATCTGTTCACTTACACCCAGACGAAGATATCGTTCAAGCCCAGGCCTGGCTCAAGGAACATTGCAATACCGAGGTACGCCTTAGCGAAGTGGCACAACTTTTCGATATGAGCGTGCGATCGTTCAATCGCCGGTTCAAACTTGCTACAGGACAGACACCATTGCAGTATTTGCAAAATGTCAGGGTTGACATGGCGCGCGAGCTTTTACAATCAAGCAATTTATCGGTCAATGAAATTGCTGAAAAAGTTGGTTATCAGGATATGGGACATTTCACAGCGCTATTTAAAAAATTCCTGGCAACAACTCCAAGTGAATACCGCACCACGGTGCGAGCCAAGCTATTCAGGGTCAATACTTAATTTTCTTAGAAAAATAACATCGCTGTGAACAAACTGGAGCTCGGCACCGAGTGACCGAGCCAACCATTCAAATGTCTTCACGCTAAAGAAGCAAATATGTGTAGGGTCTCTGATGTAGTGCCAATTGGCGAAGCGCTCTGCAGAAATAACCAGTTTCGTCATCAGGGCCATAACCCCCCCCGTGCGAAGCCTTTGCCAAAGGTTTTCAAGCTCCTCTCCCGGCCTCACAAGATGTTCGATCACTTCTGTAGCGACAATAAAATCGTAGCTCCTATGCAGCGCCTTTCTGGCCGGCATGTAAAAGTGATCATACAGGTCCACCCGGTGCCCACTCTCCGCCATAATTCTGGCCAATAAAGGCGCCGGGCCACAACCAAAGTCCAGGCCATGACAGACTCCATTCAACTCTTTCAGTAACGGCTGCGCGCAACGACTAAGAAATTGATGGTAACCGTCATCCTCCATCGAATTCTCATGGAGGTCGTAATAAGCTCTCTCTTTTTCAGGTGTCAGATGGTACTGCTGCGGCACAAAAACGAGCGCGCAGTTATCACACTGATGATAACTGCGGAATTTATCCTGATGGTAAAGCTGTACCGCACTTTGGCGGCACAGCGGGCAATGAAGTGACAACTTACGCTACTGCAGCAGTGGGCTTAGTCTCACTCCCTTTGTGCTGCAGCACATTACCTTCTGTAATCGAAATTTTTCGCGGCTTCATCGCTTCAGGTATTTCGCGTACCAATTCTATATGTAACAGCCCATTAGCCAGTTTTGCATCGGTCACTTTCACGTGATCGGCGAGCTGAAAGCGCCGCTCAAAATTTCTTGCGGCGATACCCCTGTGTAAATAATTTCCCTGGCTATTACTTTCTGGCTTAGTACCGCTAACCACTAAACGATTTTGCTCTACCTGAATATCGAGTTCAGACTGCTCAAAGCCGGCGACAGCCATGGAAATTCGGTAGCTATCCTCACCAGTCAGCTCTATATCGTAAGGGGGGTAGGAAGGCTGCTTTTGCTCGCTTGTGGTCATTGCATCGAGCAGACTGGCCATACGGTCAAAACCAATTGCAGAGCGATAAAGTGGAGAGAAATCAAAATTACGCATTATCATATCCTCAATTCAGAGCAATATTTAAAACCACGTCCGTCAAATGACCGGACTCTATCCAGGGGCACTTTTCATTGAAGCTACCACCTGTACAACAGAGATATGGGCAGAGGTTTCTAATTCAAGGGTGACAGATAAATTTTATGCCAAAAAATCACAAAAAACCTTTAGAGCCCACTTGTCGAATCTTTATCGGCATCCAGCTGGATAAAACAACACAAGAATTTTTAAATTATTTAACGAGCTTCATCACGGAAAAACAAAGCGCCTCATCCTTAGCCAGCACCCGCTTGATAACCTATAAGAACCGTCATATCACCCTTTGTTTTTTAGGCCAGATTCCAATAAAAACAATACCGCCACTAAAAACCGGCCTGACCTCAATCGCTCGAAACACAACTGAGACGAAAACTCGCCTATTTAAACTTGATACCTTCCCAGGCAATGATGCTCATCTAATCGCCGCAGAAATCACAGTCACCAAACAATTGGCGACCTTGCATATGTCCGTCAAAAGCCTCGCAGAGAGCCTATCCATACCGACAGAAAACCGGCGCTATCGCCCACATATCACCCTGTGCAGAAGCAGGAAACAATTTCACGGATTTTCTCCAGTCGACCTAGAACACCCAATAACAATTAACAATATTACTCTCTACCAAAGTCAACCAAGCCCGACAGGAAGCCTTTACACCCCCCTACTAACAACTATTCTACAGTCGCGGTAAAACTCCTCTCCACTGGTAAAATCTGTTTTCTGGAACCCCAAAAGCAAAAAAGCGAGCCTTAGACTCGCTTTTTTATTTACTTGTTCACTGAACAATTAATTCAATTCTGACAGCACATACTCTGGGTACATAACCAATCTTGGTCGAGACAGGCGACGCGCATCAAAAATAAAGACATAGCGAGCCCCATCATCCTCAGCCGGAATTGTACGGCGGAATTTCCAAGTGTTAATTTTATAAGTTTGGCGACCTGACTCAACGGTAGTCACCAAGCGATATTGATTTTCCCCCAAAAACTCAAAGGGTACTCTTTCCCCCCCAATTGGCCGCAACTCAAGATCCCGGAACGTTTTTCTATCGTTACCTTCTTCGTCAGCCAGGAGATCACTCAGGCGTGCTGTTTCCCGCTTTACATAATCCAACAAGTCGGCATCGATCTCTCGCTTAGCAACAGCTTCCACTTTTTTAGCGGGCTCCTCGCGCTTTGGCGGCTCGACCTGAGCTTGAATTTGCGGGGGTTTTGGTTTCTCATTAGTAGCAGCAGCTCGCGCCATAGCTGCCCTTCTCTCGGACGCTTCAGCCTTTGCCAGCATATCCTCAACCATCTTGCTAATTTTATCCTGCTGGGCAGAAATCTTAGCTTTGGCATCAGCAATTGCCTGCTTTTCTTCAGCCAGTTTTTGTTGAAGCTGCTGATGATTTTCTTTAATAAACTCGAGACGACGTGAACGGCTATCGACACCTCTCTCCGCCATAGCGAAGGCATGCTTAGCCTTCTTCAGGCGACGCTCAGTATCTGAGTTGGGGGTTGACTCATGAGCCCGGGTCGCTTGATTGAGCTCCTGGCGACTCGCCTCGTATTCCAGGCGCAGGTCATCGAGAGATTTCTGGGCCTGCTCAAGCTTATATTCGTAGGAGAGCAGCTCATTTTCGACATCCTCGAGCCCAACACTCCGATTTTCAAGAGACTGTTCCAATCGCGCAAGACGGTTCTTCTCCGCCGTGAGGGGCGTCTGCGCTTGTGCCACTGCCCCACCCATAACTACTAAGCCCGCCAAAAGGAGCGAGCAACACCGCTTTACCGCCATCGTCGTGAACCCATTTCTCGAATTGATGTGTTTCGTGTTTTGGAAGCGCAGCGACTCTGAATCTACGACAGAGTGAAGCTACTGCGCAATATGGTCAATTTTACGCAGGGAGCAAGCTATGAGCAATGACCTTGCGTTCACCTGAGCCAACTAGCTGATCAATAAACCTTCAAATCCACAATATTGAGTCACCACAGTGACACCACTCCAAAATTTATATGAAATTTTTCTGCGATAGCGCTTGATTTTTTTTTTGGCGGAAGCATTATGGATACCAGGGAGAAGATCGCTGGACTCAGCGGAAACCCGACCCGGACGTAAAACACCCTAAGCTGCTTTGTCAGCAAACAATCGTTGCGATTCCGGCAGCTCGGCGCTTCAACTGCAGCCTCGAACCCTCCCACTAGGGCGCCCTACCTTCTTTACAGCAAACCGCAACAGCGGCCTGCATGGTTTCTTTTAACCGGAGGTATGTGCCCATGAAATCAGCGCCTAACGATAACATTGTGTTCCGCGACATCGACAAGTCAGCCGCCCTGGCGACTACCGTATCCAAGAAGTTAAACAAGCTGGAACGTTATTGTGGCGACATCATACATAGTCGCGTAGTCCTCGAAGCTCCCCATCAACACAAAACTAAAGGCAGACACTTCAAGGCATCACTAGAGCTTGCGATTAGTGGCAATCCCGTGACTATTAGTAGTGAAAACGAATCCATACACCGAGCGGTAAACGACACATTCGCCTCCGCCGAGCGCTGCCTGAAAGAGCGTAGTGAACGCAAGAAAACACGGCGGCACCAAGCCCTACAAGAGGTTGTAGAAGAACCCAGCTAAAAACTGGGAGTCACAAAAAAGGCGGCAAAATGCCGCCTTTTTCATTATTCACAACTGCAACTTATATCTACAGCGTAACAACAGCACCTAACCTGCAACTGGAGTTCTCATAGTTACAAACTCCTCAGCAGCGGTGGGGTGAATTCCAATCGTTGAATCAAAGGTGCTTTTGGTAGCTCCTGCCTTAAGTGCTACGGCCATCCCCTGAATAATCTCCCCTGCGTCATCGCCAACCATATGCACGCCAATCACCTTGTCGTTGGACGCATCTACAACCAGCTTCATCAATGTCCGCTCTGTATTCCCACTCACAGTGTGACGCATTGGTCTGAATTCCGACTTATAAATAGTGACGTCGAGTCCAGAGTCCCGCGCCTCTTCTTCGGACAACCCCACAGTTCCGATATTCGGTTGACAGAAAACCGCTGTAGGAATGTTGTTATAGTCAATTTCAGCCGTCTCTCCAGTGCGCCAATGCTTAACCAAGGCCATAGCCTCCGCCAAGGCAACAGGAGTAAGCTGAGGCTCACCCGTTACATCTCCCAGTGCATAGATTGACTGCACACTAGTTCTAAAATTATCGTCCACAGAGATTGTGCCATCCTTGTGCAAGACAACACCCTGCTCCTCTAGCCCCAACCCTTCAACATTTGCTACGCGCCCAGTAGCGTAAAGCACCATATCTACATTAATACTGGAACCATCATCGGCATGAGCGAGCAAGCTGCCATCCTGAAGCTTCTCAATAGAAACAACGTTGTGGTTAAACTTTAGATCGATATTTTTCTTCTGCATCTCATCGCGAACAAAAGTGCGAATATCCCGATCGAATCCTCGCAAGAATAAATCTCTTCGATAAGAGAGGTGCACGTTCGCGCCGAGACCAGCAAAGATACCTGCAAATTCGACGGCAATATAACCCCCACCAACAACCAAAACTCGCTTGGGAAAGTTTTCCATTGAGAAAACTTCATTGGAAGTCAGCGCAAATTCCCGTCCCGGAATATTCGGAATAAATGGCCATCCGCCTGTCGCCACCAAAATACGCTCTGCAGTAATTTCTTTGCCGTTAACAACAACACTGTGAGGACCTTTGATGCTGGCTCTGCCATTTAGGGTTTCCACCCCAGAGTTATCCAGCAAATTGCGATAAATCCCATTGAGTCGAGCAACTTCTTTTGCGTTGTTATCCCGCAGTGTTGGCCAGTCAAACTCAACTCCCGCACTATTCCAGCCATAGGCTCGAGCATCAGAAAAGCCTGCGGAATAACCACTCGCATAAACAAATAATTTTTTGGGAACACAACCTACATTTACACAGGTCCCCCCCATATAGCGGTCTTCAGCCACAGCGACCTTCATTCCTTGTGCAGCAGCCATCCTACTTGCACGCACGCCACCAGAGCCGGCACCAATAACAAACAGATCAAAATCATACTCAGCCAAAATAAACTCCCACTCAGCTATGCTTCGAATAATTTTTAAACAGCCCGACAATAAGTTTTCTGTGAACAACCATCTCAAGCTGACAATTCTTACTTAATAACCGTTGACACTTGACTTCGCTTTGGATATTCATGTGACTGCTGTCACAGATATCAGCCCGCCAGAGGAAATTGCACAACAAAAAAACCTGAGGCGGATAAAATAACAGCCATTAATAAGAGCAAAACCTATGGGCAATAATATGAAATACCCAAATGCAGTGATGCAGCGCGCCCTATTGCTTACTTCTCTACTGCTCATCAGCAATTTAAGCAGCGCAAAGTCTCATCCATCCTATCTGTCAGAAAAATACTGTGGCGATATGGTTGAACAATTTGTCGGCTCGGGCATGCGTAGCCTCGACAAGTATATCAACCATAACTTCAACCCCGAATACACCGGGGGAATTCGCAATACAATACAGTTTCTCGAACAGAGGTTGGACTGGCTGAGCGAGTGTGATGATTACTTGACAGACACCACAAAAAGCTCAGTATTTCACAGCAAAGACGATACACAAAAGATCTTCACCGCCATCAGAGAGTTAGCCAAGGAACTCCAACACGTCCGGTCTGGTGTTGAATATCGGGATGAATCGGGAAATAACAACCCCGCCCCCTTCATACAGCGCCGCTATGAAGCCCTGGCCCAGCTGGTTGATCAACATCACACCCGCATGTTGATGAAAAAACAGTTTCAATAAGTTGCTGACTAAGGGGGCAGATTTTCGCCCCCTTACATCAAATAGTCAGCCCAAGAGATTTGCTTACTATCCCAGTAGCTACTCGGTACCCGCCTTCCGAACCCTTGCTTCCTTTCGCGAGCTAAGCCCAACCATAGAAAACAACTCGGGCATCCTCTCTTTAAGGCCACCCCCAATACGGGCCATAACTGATCTCAGGCGAGGGCGCTGCTTTTCAGTAAAAGGGATTGGCCGACAGCTTTGCATTGTCGCCAGGCCGATACGCGCAACAAATAGACTGGCTCCGACCCCCTGCCCCAAACGCACAGATACTGTGCTCAGCATGCTATCGCCAACAAGTTCCGGCCACATTTCACTGATCGCATACTCACTCGCGCCAGTGTAGGCGACCAAAGACAAAACCCTCTTGAACAAGCGCCATCGCACCACAAGAGACGGCTGCACACCATAAATCTGCGCCACATCATCAATCATTCGCAGTGACTGCCTCAGGGCAACCAGAATATCGATACTGGCAAAAGGGCTCAGCCCAACCAGTGCACCAGTGCTCGTTGAGTGGCGCACGACTCTCCTTAGAGCCTCTTGGTCAAGGGCATTTAAGAAGGTAACCTCTAAATGCTCTAACAACTCACTGCTATCGTAATAGTCAGCTGCCTCATCTAGAACTCGATTGAGCAGTACACCTTGGGGCTTACCGGCAAAATGCTCCTGCAAATTGCGCCTGAATACTTGCGCCTCTTGGTGACTGCGGCAGTCTCGGGCCTCGGCAGCCATTGCCTGAGTTTTTTCAAGCTTGTTCAGTGGGCGCCCCGCTCGGAAAAACTCCCACACGGAACTACCAATGATTGCACTGAAGCCCGCCATCAAAACAGCCACAAAAAGTCCCAATCCCCAGTGTTTATCGACCGCCCATTGATAAAGTCCATAAAACTCCCATCCGACCACGACCACCACTACTGCAAGCGCAGAGAGCACTGCTGGCTTTAGCCACTTAAACCGGAAAGTGGGTAGGCGCAACTCGGAGAAAGCAATCCGATCAGGAAGAGACTCTCCAGTGGTTATTGACCTAGGAATCTCCACTGACTCATCCGCAAGCGGTTCCACCCGCGTCGCATCTCTGTGCGGGACCTCCTGTCCAGGCTCATCTAGCGACTCGATACGTGTTTCGCGACGGTACTCAGTATTTTTATCACTGTTAATCAAACCTTATCTCCCAACAGAAGGTTCAAAAGAGCATCCACCCGTATATGTGGAATATGTCCTTCCTGCATTCCCACTGGAGGCCGCAGCTGTGGTGGTGCAGCTCCCGCATAGTGGCTCCACCCCTGCTCTTCATAGGGCGCCTGGGCAAAAATTTCCGCATTCTCAAAACCCAAATACTGCCCTTCGAGGTCATAACCCATCAGCATTCTCCGTCCATTCTTCTGCCCCTCTCTAGAGCAGCGAACCGCGGCAATCGCCTCACTAAATACCGGCAAACCCCGGTGACGGGCATCGGAGAAAGTCTGTTGTAACTGCTGGCCTAGAAGCTGCCTCAAAGCATCGTGGTCGGCAGCAAGTACCTGATCGACTTTAGTCGCAGCAAAAAGGAGTCGATTAACCTTTGGGCGCCATAGCTTGCTTAAAAACCCCGATTCGCCATAGCGGAATGTATCGGCAATATGAGCAAATGCCAGACGCATATCTTCCAGGGACTGTTCACCAGCAAATAGAGTGCCAATCATATCTACCAGTACTAGTTGTCGATCGATATGTCGAAAATGGCTGTCTACAAAGGGTTTTACCTTCGTCTGTACATAGCGTTCGTAACGCGCCTGCAAAACCTTAAAAACACTACTCTCAGACAAAGCAGCTAACTGCCCAGCATCTAAACCACGCAAATCCAGGAGTGGAACTACCCAGTACGCCTCCTCGTCTAGCAGCGCTCTACCAGGCTGTAAATAACTGAGATTCAACTTGGTTCGGCAACTCAGGAGATAAGCTCGGTATTCCCCCCATAATTCGTCTAAATTTACTTCACTAGCATTCGCCTGGGGGGACAGTGCTGCCAGCTGAGCTATCAACCGGGGGGCCAGCATTGATCGCGCATCTGTAGAAAATAGGTGTGCTTGATGACGACACCACTCTGCGTAATCCATACGCAATAGCGGCAAGTCCATCAACCATTCCCCGGGGTAGTCACGCAACTCCACTACCAACGTCTTTCTACCATTACCCCGAAAACGGCGCCGGCTGCGTAAATGGATGTGTAACTCCATAGCCGAAGCATCTCTAGTACTCTGTGGCCAACTAGGTGGCTCAGCCATCAGTGCCGACAGGCAGGTCTGATAGTCAAATGGCGCCAAACCAGAGTCCAGCGCTGGCTTCAACTCTGCCCCCAACAGATCGCCATTGAGCGCAGGGGCAAAACCAGGTAATTGAGACTTCTCCGGATTGCAGAGTTGGTATATCAGACTGGTGAGAAACGTGGACTTGCCAGCACCACTGAGCCCAGTGATACCGATACAGATGCGTCGGTCCAACAAGCGCTCGGCGGCCCAGTGGGATTTATCCTGGGCCTCTCGGCTCCAGCGCCGTAGCTTTTCTTTTAAATGTGGGCGAGATTGACTCTCGCGAGACATAGAATCTTCGCGGTCCAGCGACACACACTCTGTCACTTTGGGCTCCATATAAAGCTGACTTCCAGAAATGGGGATAGAGAGGATGATGGAGGCTCAAGAATACCCCCAAAAAGAAATAGGCGCACAGCCCTCTGGCCGAACGCCTTAGATGCAAGGGGGCTCAGGAGCCGCCACTTAGTCGACCAGCGCTACGTCTCCCGACCCCATCACTGAGAAGGAGTCAGTTCCCGGCCGTTTCAAGACAATATCACCCGATCCCATTATTGAACCGCTGGCAGTATCGGCGCGCAGACTGCGGCCAATAAAATCTCCTGAACCCATGAGGCGAACGTTCACATCGGCGACTCGCCCGCCAACCAACATATCGCCGGAACCTTGTATCTCCGCAAGTAAACTCTCACCGGTAATAGTACTTATCTTCATGTCGCCAGAACCTGTCACCGCTACTTCCCCTTTGACAGTCAATGCCTTGTTGAGGAACAAATCACCGGAACCAGTAACATACGCTTTCAAGGATTCTGCGGCGACCTTGTCGATATTGATCATTCCTGAGCCCGTCACCCCCAAAGTTAGGCCTTCACTCTCAACACTTGAAGATCTAGCCTCACCAGAGCCAGTCACCTTAAGAGCCTCAATTTTAGGCATCGTCACGGTGAAGTTAACTTCATCTCCCTGCCCTCGGGATATGGTGACAAATCCAAAAAGGTTCTGGGTGTTTTCCTCAACGGATAACTCCAACCTTTCCCCTTTCACCTCAACTTTGACGTAGGGCATTGTGCTGACAGGGCCGACAGCGACAACTTCAAAACTGTCCCCCTGAATCAACTTCAAGTGAGAACTTCCCTTGAGAGACACCTGAGTGAACCCTTCCATATCGAAACGCTTAGTTTCCATTTCTTCTGCCTGGGCATTAGTGCAAAACGCAGCGACTGTGGCGAGGACTACTACCAGCGGGGCAAAGAGTGTCTTCTTCAAAATCATCATTAGAGGAATCTCATCGTTATTACCAGTTCATACCTATGTGACTCAGTAAGCGGGGGACTTGGATGCAGTGTCCCACAAATATTTTGGGGACACCATATGACCATGCAGTCTAAAAAATCAATCTTAACGACCTAGCCGCACTCCGCCTCGCTAAAGCCCAGATCCTTTAAGGATTGTCGAATCTTTTCCGCCTCATGTGCCAACTGCTCTGAAGAAGCAGGCTTTTGCTTAGAGAAGTCAAAGTCTGACAATTCATCTACGGGTATCAGGTGGATATGGGTATGTGGCACTTCAATCCCAGCGATCATCACGCCCACTCGCTTCGGTGAGTAAGTTGCTTTCAGCCCTTTCGCCACCTTTTGCGCAACCAGCATTAGATGACTCGCCAGCTCCTCCGGAACATCATCCCAATGATTAATTTCCTCAACAGGGATGACCAAACAATGACCAGCCTTAATGGGTGAAATGGTCAAAATAGCTACGACCTTTTCATCTCTCCAAATAAAATTGCCAGGTAAATCGCCATTAATTATCTGAGTAAAAATACTTGCCATAAATTATCTCAAAAGGTTGAAATTTATTATTTGGTGCAAGCGTGCAGTCTAACACCAAGAAGAAAAAATAAAGTGTAAAGGCTTAGAAAATACTTGCGCAAACATAGATTTTCTTCTTTGGCGAAATAAACCCTCAATATGTGACAACCTGTCGAACAGAATGACAATTTTCTTAAACCAAGTTGGCATACCGAAAGAATATGTCTTAGGCTCGTCACCAATTAATGTTGTACCGCCATTGAGCCAATGCACATTGTGCTTCTCGTTACCAAAATACTTTTTCGGCTCTGCGGATAAACTTTAAATCAGTGCCAACTGCTCACCGGGGGGAGAGATATGGAAAGCCTGTTGGATCAGGTCGGTGGTGCTAAATTTGTCAACCGTACAGTCAGTGAATTTTACGGTGCTCTCAGCCACCACCTTTCAGCCTACGAAACTTGTGATTTCCGCAAACAATTAAGTCGTCAAGCTCAGTTTTTGAGCCATGCGTTGTCATCTACACCGGAACCAGACCGCAGTAGTCGCGCCCGTTTTTTAGCCAGGGGGTTAAACCCAGAGCTATTCGATTCAATGCTGGAGTATTTCGAGGGTCGCCTATTGGAGTTGGGCTATCGCCCTGACTTCAGCACACAACTGGTTGCGATCGTAACCAATCTCTATGGCGGTTGTGAGCAGGACCTGTCAATCGCTTGCTAATCTTTATCAGCGGCGCGCACGCACAAGTTGCGGCGCGCCCGCCCTGTCAATACAATTGCGCTTCACAGCCTTTACCCCCCGTTTTATTGCGCAGCGGTAAGCGCTCATTCACATACTCTTTTATATCAGAGATTATTCATGAAGATTGCCAACCACACAGTTGTGGAGATCCACTACACCCTGAAAGATGCTGACGGAACAGTCATTGACTCCTCAGCCAATGGAGAGCCGCTCAAATATCTGCAAGGGGTTGGTAATATCATTCCTGGTCTTGAGCGCGAGATGCTGGAAAAGGCACCTGGTGATAAATTTACCGCAGTAATCGCACCAGAAGACGGTTACGGCGAGCAAAACCCGGAGCTGATCCAAACCATGCCGCGCAGTGCCTTTGGAGGTGTTGAAGAGTTATCTGTAGGCATGGCATTCCGTGCAGAGAGTACCGAAGGTCACCCGATTGAAGTGGAAATTATCGATATCGACGGCGACGAAGTCACTATCAATGGCAACCACCCCCTCGCCGGCGTTGAGCTGCACTTCGAAATTGAAGTTGTTTCTGTACGCGAAGCGACTGCCGAAGAAGTTGACCACGGTCACGTGCACTGATCCCATGATACGAAACGCCGCCAGCCGCGCGGCGTTCCCCCCTTCTCAATGTCATTGCCAAACAACATCATCCTGTTTGATAGCGTCTGCCACCTATGCAATCGCTGGAGCCTGCTAATTCTCAAGCGCGACAGAGAGCAGCGCTTTACCCTGTGCCGAGTGCAGTCCAATGCAGGCCAGCACTTCCTTAAACAGCTGAACCTGCCGCTGGACACTTACCAGACCATGATTTTACTGGAACGACATGGTGGCACTTACCAATCCTTTTACAAAAGTGAAGCGGCACTGAGAATTGCCAGCCGCCTACCCCAACCCTGGCGTTCATTGGCCATTTTGCGCTACATTCCCCGCCCGGCAAGGGATTGGCTCTACGACTTGGTTGCCCACAACCGCTATCGCTGGTTTGGTCAACGGGAGAGTTGCCTATTGCCGTGTGACGCTGACAAACAGCGGTTTTTGGAAGATGTACCTGAAGAGACCCCAGATGAGCTTGTCTGACCAGTATTTACAGCGATTTGGCGGCATTGCTCGCCTGTATGGCGATAAGGCCCTCGAAATTTTATCCTCTGCTCACATATTGGTTATCGGTATTGGTGGTGTAGGGAGCTGGACCGCAGAGGCCCTGGCGCGAAGCGGCATTGGTCAGTTGACGCTAATCGACTTGGATGACGTCTGCATCACCAATACCAATCGTCAGAGCCACGCACTCGCCGATACTGTAGGCCATATCAAGGTCGAGGTGATGGCAGAGCGCCTCAGGCAGATTAACCCGGAGATTACAGTTCATACGGAAGAGGACTTTATCGCTAATGACAATTTCTCAGCGCTGATCAACCCCGATATACACTCTATCGATGTGGTGATTGATGCAATAGATTCCGCCCGGGTAAAAGCCGCCCTGATCGCTTACTGTAAAGCCCGAAAAATACGCTTGATAACGGTTGGTTCCGCAGGAGGTAAGCGCTCCCCCGATCGCATTGAGTGCGCCGATCTCGGCCGTACAATTAATGATCCGATGCTGGCAAAAGTCCGCCAACATCTATACCGCTTTCACAACTTCCAGAAGAGTCGCAAGCGCCAGTTTGGCATCGATGCGATCTTTTCCACTGAAGCAATGGTATACCCGCAGCCAGATGGGCAAGTATGCCAACAGAAGAGCGCTATGCAGAACGGTGTTAAATTAGACTGCAGTGGCGGCTTTGGTGCGGCAACTATGATTACCGGCACCTTTGGGTTTTTGGCCGCCAACCGGGCCATCGAGCGACTTCTCCAGGCAAAAAACTAAGCCGGGGTTAATTGAGCCCTCAGCTGATCGCGGTAACGCCTGCTCACCGGGATCAGCCGGCCGCCAACCAAGTGAATACGCGCATCACCGCTCTCCAGGGGTTCAATCTCCGCAATAGAGTCCAAGCGCACAATATATGAGCGGTGGATGCGAGCAAATGATCCTGGATCCAAACGCTCCAGTAACTTGGTCATAGTCTCCCGCAGGGGGTAAATTCTATCGCCCAAGTGCAGATTGACATAGTTGCCAGCAGCTTCTACCCATTCGATATCCTGCACATTAACCAGAAATTCTTTTCCCAGCTTTTTCACCAGAAGACGCTCTGGCCTTTCTACTGGCTCAGCAGCATCTCCCTCATCTGGCTCTTCTAGTAAGCGCGCCTCACCCTGTAAACGTACCAACAAAAAGCGGTACAAATAAACAGAGCTTAAAAGAGCGGCATAGGTTTGAATATCTTTGAGATATTCATAGAAAAATTCTACAGCCCAGTTACCAAAGTTATAGGAACCATCATTGAGGTGGTAAATGACCGTCCTCATAAACACCATGCCGGAAACGTGGATCAAGGACCAAGGCAAAGTGAAAAATAAATGTATGGCCAAGCTCTGCCGAACTCTCCCCTTGCGCAGGGGAAAATAATGATCAAGAAGTAATATCAGCGGAAATAAGATTGCGATCATTAGGATACTGGTTCCCTCCCACACCAGAAATTCCCATGGCTGAAAAATAGAACCCCAGCGGCGGTGATCAAAGTATGCCAAAGCGAACTGAACAAGCCACTGGCCGACAAAAAACAACAACCAGAATCCCACCTCAAACTGTCGCCGGTGCATCAAATACTGCTGAACCGTCATTGCTCCTGAACCAGTATGAAAATTCATCGGCAGTCTACCCCCAATTCACCCCCAAAAACCACCACTGGCCCCTAATACCGCACAAACCGGCACTTTCGGATAGCTAATGGCAATTACTAACGGGAGCATAGCAAGCGACTAAAACAGCCTTGAACGACGAAACCTATGCATTCAATAACACAGAGACGCCACGATATTGACGCCCTTCGTGTACTAGCCTTTGGCCTACTTATTCTCTACCACCTGGGAATGGCCTATGTCGCGGAATGGGGGTGGCATGTAAAAAGCAGCTACCAAAGCGAGCCACTACAGCTGGTAATGCTAGCGGTTAACCAGTGGCGGATGCCGTTGTTGTTCCTGATTTCAGGTGCAGCCAGCTATTTTCTCTTCCACAAGCTGGGCACTGGGGATTACTTACTGAGAAGAATGAAACAGCTATTGATTCCGCTGGCATTTGGAATGCTGGTGGTGGTTCCACCCCAGGCCTACTATGAAGCGCTAAGCAACGGCATTATTGAGCCTGGATACTTATCATTCCTGCTGAAGTACTTCTCGTTCAGCCCCTGGCCAGAGAATGCCTTTGCTGGGAGTGAGTTTGGCCTGACCTGGAACCATCTGTGGTATCTACCCTATCTGGCATGCTACACCCTGGCCCTTATTCCTCTAGCCCTGTGGTTTAAACACCAACGATGGCTAGGCCGATTCATGGAGAATATTAAATCTTGGCAACTGCTAATTCTGCCGCTTGTACCCATGATGGTATACGGCCTGGTCCTATTTCCGCGCTTTGGTGGGATAAACTATGCTGTCGTCGACGACTGGTACACCCATGCCAGATTTTTTACTTATTTCTTCTGCGGCTACTTGCTGGTCAGCAGTAACGCCCCCTGGGAAATACTGGCAAGATTGCGCAATCGCTTGGTTATTGCAGCGCCCCTCACTTTCGCCCTATATCTATTATTTGATCGAGCACTACCTGAGAACAGTATTCCCGCCCAGAAAATACTGCATTTTATTGTTATCTATACAAATCGATGGGTATGGCTCCTGGCTGTTTTAGCCTGCGCCTATCGATTTCTCAATAAGCAATTCCGCTGGTTACCCTATGCCAATGAAGCGGTATATCCCTGGTATATCCTCCATCAAACCGTTACCGTAATCGCTGTGTATCAATTGGGGCGACTCGCCCTGGGGCCCATCCTGGAGCCCTTGCTAGTATTATTAATCACTATTTTCGGCTGCTGGGCTTCATATGAATTTATCATCCGAAGAAATCCAGTTTTACGGCCGCTGTTTGGTTTAAAGCCTATTTCCAATATCGGGCCTATTGCGGTGGAGGCCCCCATACCCCGCTCCAGTTAAGTTAATGGGAGGACTGCTCCACCAGATTCAAAGCACGTTGCAGCAATGCGTAAAAACCATTGCTGCGCGATTCACTTAGGTGCTTTCCGAGCCCCAGCTCAGTAAATAACAGGGAAAGATCTCTCTCTCTAATCTCAGTAGCCGTGCGGCCATCGATTTGTGAAAGTAATAACGCACCCAGGCCTTTTACAACCCTGCTGTCGCTTTCCAGTCCAAAATAGTGCCTACCACCCTCTGTCCGGTGCGCTAACCAAGCTGCGGACTCACAACCCCGCACCAGGTTTTCTTCGGTACGTATCTCGGGCTTTCGGGCAATAGTTTTACTCCACAGCATTAATTCTCTATAACGTCCCTGCCAGTTGCGCTGGGAAACCAAACTCTCCAGCAATAACGAGGAAAAATCATCCCTGGCCCATTCATCACTCTGAATACTATCCCCCTGTTCAATTGACTTCTGGATCTCACAATACTCTTCCAGGGCCTGCAAAAAAGCCTGAATATCGCTATCGGTATTGTAGGCCGCGACTGAAGCTCGGACCGTCACCAAATCACCGCTCTCTTTACCTAACAACTGTGCACAGTGATGGCCGACTCTCACCGCAATATCGCGCTCATCTAGCCAATGCATTAAATCGGCAGCGCTACCATGAATAGGCACAAAAGAGACAATACCCAGATTGTGGCGCACTTGGCTGATAACTCTAAAATTGGGGGACGCTATCAGTTCGCGATGTATCCATCGCACCAATTTCTGCTCATGCGCCGCTATTGCGACCCTATCTTGCTGCTCAAGAAATTCCAGTGCCGCTCCAAGACCCGCTATTGCCGCCAGCGGAGAAGTGCCTGCCTCAAATTTGTGCGGCAAGCCTGCATAATGACTCGTTTCAAGTTCAACGTCGGAGATCATTTCTCCACCACCCAGCCATGGCGGCATAGATTCCAAAAGTGTTTCCCTACCGTATAAGAAACCAATTCCTGACGGGCCATAAAACTTATGAGCTGAGGAAACAAAAAAATCACAGCCAATTTTCTGCACATCAATCACTTCATGAGCTGCCAACTGGGCGCCATCAACAATCCACATCAAGTGCTTTCTGCGTAGCAATTGCCTCACCGCAGCCAGGTCCGGACGCAATCCGAGTGCGTTGGAACCGCCGGTTAGGGAAACAATTCTTGTGCGCTCATTCAGCACTTCTCCCAGGCGATCAAATTCCGGGACACCCGCTACATGGGGTACATAGCGCAAACTCAAATTGAATCGCTTGGCCGCCATCTGCCAAGGGATAATATTTGCATGGTGCTCCGCTGTTGAGATGACAATTTCGTCCCCAGCCTGCAACTCACTACACAGGCTGTGCGCCAACAAATTCAATGCTTCAGTAGCACCGCGACAAAATACAATTTCCTTTGTGCTGGCAGCATTAACAAACTGTGCCGCTTGGCGACGCACTCGCTCCACCATTTCTGTAGCCTTACGCGCCAGACGATGACTGGAGCGGTGCGTATTGGCATTGCTGTGCACATAGTAATCGCGTACAGCATTAATCACTGCCTCTGGCTTCTGCGTCGTTGCAGCATTATCCAGGTATACCAACTCCCTATTCTCCTCTTGAGCAAAGAGGGGAAATGACTGCCTGAATGATTCAGCGGAAAAACTCATAGGGAAAATAACTTCTCAGTATTTCGACAGGTAGCATTGGCGATTTCCCGCACGGAAACTCCCCGCAAATCAGCCAATGCTTGTGCAATTTTAGAAAGGTTTTCAGGGCTATTACGCATACCCTGCTGACCCGAAAGGGGCATATCCGGGGCGTCCGATTCAAGCAGTAAACTCTCCAGCGGCGCACGTGACACGGCCCGTCGGGTTTTCGCTGCCCGTGGGTAAGTAATTGTTCCACCGATACCCAGATAGAAGCCGCGCTTCCAGTACTCTTGCGCCATTTGCTCACTGCCACTGAAAGCGTGGATCACGCCTCCCCGCGGGAGCTTGAATTGCTTTAACAGCCTCAGGAGTTCATTGTGGGCCCGGTGAACATGCAGAATAATCGGCAGTTCATGGTTACTAGCAATCTCCAAATGAAGCTTGAGAATATCTTCCTGCTTATTCAAGTCAGTGCCGATAGAGGCATCCAAGCCACACTCTCCAACAGCGACACATGAGTATTTCTCAAGGCTCTCACTAAGCCGTACTCCCAGCTCCATCAGGTTTTCCCGCCAGCGGCAATCCTGCGGGATTTTCTTCACCCACCAAGGGTGAACACCAGCAGCCATCATCCAACCGGGCTGTTCCGATACCAGAGTGCCCAACAACTGCCACTGAGCCTCGCAAACGCCGGGGATAATGACCCTATCTATTCCGGCATTGAGACATCTTTGCCACACCTGGTCCCGGTCCAGAGAAAAAACCTCAAAATCAAAGTGGCAATGACTGTCTATAAATTTCACTTGTGATACCCATTATTCGCGCGCATATTAGCATGAAGTCGCCTTTTCCTCTGGTACACCTGTGATTGAATCTCTTTTGCCGATCGCCCTTTTTGCTTTCTCAGCCAGTATTACACCGGGCCCTAATAACCTGATGATTATGTCCTCAGGACTCAATCACGGCATCTACAGTTCAACACCTCACCTACTGGGAATTTGGCTGGGATTTCCCGCCATGGTGGTTGCCATTGGCTTGGGACTGGGAACCGCCTTCAATCACTTCCCTTTTCTGCATGAAGTTATTCGCTGGGCAGGCATTGCCTATTTACTCTACCTGGCATGGATAATAGGTTCGACCCGGGAAATGGGTTCTGGAAATTCAAGCCAACCCCTGAGCTTTACCCAGGCGATGGCTTTTCAGTGGATCAATCCTAAAGGCTGGATTATGGCCACTGGAGCACTGGCTGCTTTCACCAGTCCCGGCACAGAAATATGGTCGGGAGTTGTTAAGGTTGCACTGGCATTTATCACCATTGGCGGGCCTTGCGTTGCCATTTGGCTATTCTTTGGCGTTGGGCTAAAACGGTTCCTGACTGAACCACGCTACTTGCGAAGCTTTAACACTGCTATGGGATTGTTGCTTGCTGCAAGCGTTATCCCCTTGGCCCTCGAGGGGCTTACCCCCTTTGGCGCAGCCACCTGAAAGGTCTCTTCTACAGCTTAAGCTCGGGAGCCTTCAACTCCCGAGGCGCTCAGAGTTAGGAAAAACTAGCGAGACGCAGCCTGGAAACGGCTTACTGCACGAAGCTCGGCTGAGTCCTGTAACCAAACAATATCTTCAGCTTCTACTTGCTGCCCTGTTATCCCTGATAACTGATCACTGAGTACTTCTAGTCGGGTATTCTCATCGACGCCTTCCACCGGAAGTCGAATCCAGACCTGCCCCTCTTCGTCTGTAACCTCCGCAGGTGCCCCCTGTTCAGTGCTGCTTAAATGGCGATCAAACACCGAGCTGTGACCTGGCGGCAAATAAATAGTGCCATTGGTAATATCGACAGCGAAGGCCACTATGCCCGGCAGCAAGCCAAATAGCAGGCCTGCGCCGTCCAAGATTACGACCGCAGGATCAACTCGCCCACCCGCCTGCCCTTTGCGCTCCGGGTACAGGAAATAGCCACAGGCGCTCAGATTCATCACTGTTACAAGCGCAGCGGATGCCACGATACTTCGTTTAATCACTCTATTCATGGTGTCACCTCTCACGAAAGCCCCCTATGCGGAGCTATTACTTGTTCTTTCTATTCCCACTAATGCCATGGGACCTATTCTCTATCTATACAAATTCACGTCAGATAGCCCTGAGACAAAAAGATCATCAAATTTACGCCGATCGAAACGTTCGTACAACATCAAGCAGGCTCGATTGCCTAAACTTTAACCAGCACTTGCTGCGGGATGTTAAGGAGATTTACTAATTTCTGACAGTGTGGAGTGACGCACTTGTGATCTGACCGGGCAGTAAGCAGTCGCCTGGGGTCCGACACCGGAAATTTCAGGGAGCAGTAGTCGTAGCAGGTGCCGCCAGGGATTGGCTAAAGCACGGTATCCTTATCGATGCCGTGCTTTTCTAATTCACTAAATAAAGGAGATTTCGTCCTATCGCACCCAAAATTGGCGAGATCCCCTACCTTTCTTCCTGGAAAATTCCCCCTACCGCTGTATCCTGCGCCCAAGAACAAGAGTGGAGCTCTCTACATGTATATCAGCAGCGCCTTTGACAGCGGCAATATCGAAGTTATCAATACCGACAGCAATCCAATTGAGCTAGCAATCCGTCAGGACAACAATTCTGACTTCTACCAATGGTTTCACTTTCGTCTGGAAGGCGATATTGGCACCAGCTATCCCTTGCGCATCGTTAATGCCGGCAAATCCGCCTACTCGGAAGGCTGGGAAAACTACCGCATCTGTGCCTCTTACGATCGTCAAAATTGGTTCAGAATTGGCGCCAACTACGACGGCAATACCCTGGACTTCACTGTAACCCTGGATGAACCCAGCATCTATCTCGCCTATTTTGCCCCCTACTCCTGGGAACGCCACCTGGACCTGCTCGCTTGGGCGCAGAGCCACGACCTGGTCAAACTGCAAACTCTGGGTAAAACCCTTGATGAGCGCGATATGACCATGCTCACGGTTGGCAACGCCGACACCGCGAAACATCGTGTTTGGATGATTGCCCGCCAACACCCAGGAGAGACCATGGCGGAATGGTTTGTCGAGGGCTTCCTGGAAACTTTGCTCGACCATGCCAATCCTACTGCGCAAAGCTTGCTGGCAGATACCGTATTTTATGTAGTACCCAATATGAACCCCGACGGCAGCGTTCGCGGGCATCTGCGCACTAACGCTGCGGGCGCCAACCTGAACCGTGAGTGGCTCAACCCCACAATGGAGCGAAGCCCGGAAGTCTTTTTGGTCAGGGAGAAAATGTTGGAGCTAGGAGGGGATATCTTCCTGGATATTCATGGTGATGAAGCCCTGCCCTATAACTTTGTTGCGGCTTGTGAAGGTATTCCCGGCTATGACGAGCGCCACGCCAAGCTGGAAGAGACATTTAAGCAAGCTTATGAGGCCGTCAGCCCCGACTTCCAAACGGAGCATGGATATGAGCTGGATAAACCCGGCGAAGCAAATCTGACAATTGGTACCGCCTGGGCTGGACATCAATTCCGCACCCTGGCTCTAACATTGGAGATGCCGTTTAAAGACAATGATGACCTCCCCGACTTGATCGAAGGATGGTCCCCGGCGCGAAGCCAACAACTCGCTCGCGATATTCTTTTCCCAATTCGCGAAACGCTAAAAACTATGTCTTAATCAGCCCAAAAGCCCCTAACTTAAAGAGCCAAGGGGCTTTTGCCGACCAAAACTTAGTAAACAGGCTTTTCTATAAACCAAGTTATATCAATATAATTAGCCTGCTGACGGCTAATATCCCCGCTTTCAGTATCCAACCAAATTACATCTAGCTCCCCCGAAGAACTTAACTTCGCTCCCCATACCATACTGTTTGAAGTAGGTGGAACCATACCTAATTTTGAAAATTCATCTGATCCGAGATGATGAGGCAACTGCGCTGTAATTTCTCCCCCATTAGATATATGGGCAACAACAGGTATTGCTTGCTCTGCCTCAATAACTGTTCTCTCTTCGGCCTCAGTATTAATACTACCTAACCAACTAATTCGTACTGCTAACCTTCTGCGTATAGCATCCAATAGATTAGAGATCCCTCCAGCAACAACCCTTCCACTATGGTCTTTCTGAAAAGCAACTTCCCAGTTTCGTTTTGGGGGAGTAGTGAAACACCAAACTGAATGTACACGGTCGCTATCTACCCTATTAGAGTGCTCAAAACGCCCTAGTAAAATACCTCCGCTATCTAGTAAACCGTGCCACCGCCCAAACTCAGAAGAAAGCTCTATCCTTGTATCATTAATTCTAGGAATCTGCCGATGAACAGACTGAACTTTTGTTGCCACTTCTCCAGACATAACAGTTGTAAACTGCGCGTCAGACCAATGTGTAAGATCAGACTCTTTATCTCCATTAAAGTCCAAATCCCACCCCACTCGCATTGGCACTCCACTTAAGGCAACTCTGGATAGTTCTTTTTTAGAGCCCGCCACTACCACTCCATCATAGTCGACTTCCAAAATAGGATCGTTACAGCTTGCCATCTGTTCGGCATTAACCTCAATCGCCCTTGCCAAAGAGAAAGTCAAAAGTAGCCAACTTTTACTTTTCATCACCATCACCCGTGCATACTTTATTTGCCATTGTCGCCTTTAAATGTTACCCATAAAAGAGCTGCTATATTTATACCCCAGCAGTAAGCCCCCTCATCTAAAGAAGGGATAAAAGCAGCATTTTATGAGTTGAATTGACTTTCTACGGCTAGTTTACGCAAGCCATTACCCTTTTTCTTTTGCCATCTTCAATAAAGCAAGCACAGCCAAAAAAAGAAGAAAAGTAAATACAACCAACCCCCACATCACCGACTGAAAAGCCTGGGCAAAAGCCTCATTAAACATGTTAGCGATGCGACCGTGCAAAGCAGCAGACACCCCCATTGCTCCACGCTCTATCCTTTCAGGATTAATCAGCAATGCATCGATATATTTTTCCAGTGCACTGGTAATCTGCACCCCACTTTCCTGCAATTGATTTAGCAAACTCTGTTTTTCCATTATCCGGAATACAGTACCCACTACAGCCAAACCAAGTGCTGCGCCTATGTTTTGCATGCCCCACAACATTCCGGTTGCTATACCTGCACTATTAGGCGGCAAAGCGCCAATAGCGATTGGCGCTGTCGCACTAAATACAAACCCCCAAGCCACACCAAAAGGTATAAAAGCCAGCAAAAGCGTTGAAAAATTGGTATCCACTGAGAATTGCGTCATTACGATTGCCGCAATCAAAATACATATGACACCAATTAAGATTGGAGCCGCAGGTGCGGAATTAGCTGCCATTCTGCCCGCCACAGGAGATACCAAAGCCATCACCAAGGTAATAGGGAGCAAAATCAAGCCGGACATTACCGTTGTATCCTGACGCACAATATGCAAATAAAATGGCAATAAAAAGAAAGCAGAAATGAGAAATATCAACAAGCTGAAATTGGTTAAAACACAAGCAGAGAATAGCGAATTCTTAAAATAGGCAAAATGGATCAACGGTTGCTCCAGTTTTCGCTCAACACAAAAAAGGGCAATAAAACTCAATATAGAAATAACCAATAACAACAGTATCGGCCAGCTCAACCAACCCACTTGCGCCCCTTCAACTACTAACACCACTAGCGAACCCACACTAAGAGCAAGAAGTATCATTCCACGCCAGTCAATATAACTTTTTTCTTTATCTAAATTTTGCGGGCTCCGCATTACAAAAAGGCCAAACACCATACTGACCAGCACAAAGGGGATATTAATAAAAAAGATCGACCTCCAAGACAAATACTCACATAGGACCCCACCCAACACCGGACCAAGAGCAAAGCCGACAGCCAATACCGACATCCACCATCCCATTGCAAATCCGGCTTCTTTTTCTACAAAAGTGTGGGACAGCAAAGCAATATTATTCGGCACGATTATGGCAATGGAGACACCTTGAAAGGCCCGCCAGACAATTAACCAAAGTGGATCCTCAGCCAATCCCGCGAAAAGGGAGCTAACTGCAAGTAATACCCATCCAATATTGAGCATCTTCAGGGAGCCCACAATATCCCCCAATCTCCCCATACTGGCCATCAGGATACATAGCATCAACATAAATATATTCATAACCCACTGGGTTTGAATAAAGGATGCACCTAAACTTTGCTGGATTGTCGGCAGTGCAATACTGACAATGGTGTAGTCCAACCCCAATATAAAGGTGGCTGGAAAGGAGCCAAGCAAAACAACCCACTTATTCATTAGTCGCATAATTCCCCTTATCCAGCTTGTTAATTAAAGCAAGGAAAGATCCTGAATAATTTATCGGCATTTATTGCTGAGAGAGCTACACAATCCATCCATTAACAATAGAATTATGATGCCGCCAGAAAACAACAAGAAACCAACCCTCATCACATAGACAAAAAAGTCCAATTCGTAGTAAAAAGCAAAAATAATAAAACGGTACCTTAAGGCACCGCACACCAATAAAAATTAAAAAATATTCACTAGCGCCTACTGCAAAGGTAGCGTATCTACTCAGTCCGGAGAAAAATAATGAAACACACTATCAGACAGATGATCCTATCGATTCTATTTGTACTTTCCTTCGCCTCTCCCCCCCTTTGGGCCGATAGCATTTCTGATTTCCAAAACAGCTGGACAGGCACAGCCTTGGATCTACAGCGTCAAATAGACAACCACACTCCCATGAGTGAAAACAATATTTTGGGGACACACAATTCTTACAACTCAGAAGTGTATCGCGCCTGTAACTTCTCAGTGGGATGCCGCTACCTGGACCCTCAACAGGAGCATTCCATAAAAGATCAATTGCGTATGGGAGCTCGCTTTATAGAGCTGGATGTCCATTGGACAACGAAAATGGAGAGCCTTTTTTCCTACCCAAAAAGATTACTTCTGTGCCATGGGCTCTGCAGTATCAATGACAAGTATGCGACTGAAGGATTTAACGAAATAAAGGACTGGCTAAATGACAGCGCCAATCAGGACGAAGTCATCATTTTATATATCGAGGACCACTCTGATGGGCGCCATCAAGATCTCTACAACCAAATAACCGATCGATTCGGGGATAAGATTTTCTACAGCGGCGGCTGCCAGAGTATTCCCAGCAATCTGACAAAAAATGATGTGCTTGCTGCAGGGAAACAAGTCGTCGTATGGAAAGATAGCGGCTGCTCTGGAAATGGTGACATGAAGAACATGGCCTTCACCGGATTAGGGGAAATCGGTCGAGTGTGGGAAGACAGCACCACTATTGGCACCATAGGGGAAATTTTTAGCGGTGGTATTGAACGAATCACAGCCGATGATGTTCGCAATGGCTTTGCTATAGGTCACAACATAATCAACCTCGATAATATGAATACGACTGATGGCCGCATCGCTGCAGCTATTTGGTCATGGGATCAGAATGAGCCAAATAACTTGAACAATGAGGACTGCGCCATGCAGTGGGGCAACGGACGCTGGAATGATGCCAACTGCAGCAACCAATATAGCTTCGCATGTAAGAACACGGCTGACGGTAGCTGGCTGGTCAGCGCCTCCACAGGCCCATTCTCTTATGGTGCCGGGGTGTGCCAGGCACTGGGCAATGACTATGTGTTTTCCGCCCCCACCAATAGCCAGGACAACCAAGCCCTTAAAAGCGCCAAGGAAACCACTGGCTATGACAAGGTGTGGATTAACTATCAGGACCAGATAACTGAGGGCCACTGGCAGCACAATTAACCTCAAAAATCTCGACTTGAGGATTTAGGCTGGATAGGAGGCTAAGCCCGAGCCTCCTATCCAAGGCGAGTTTTATTGAACCCTCTCAAACACAAACCCTGTCACCATATTCAACTAAAATATCAAAACGGGAATATAGCTCCGGGCCTAGTCACACTCTACTCTCAACTGATCGCTGATATGTCGTTAGTTAAGACAAGATCAGGCATAATCTGCCTCCTAACAAGACTGTCAGGACAAAATTATGCGAATTCCTACTACCTGGCGCCGCCTTGGCTTGGCTATAGCCATCGGCGGTGTTATCAGCGGTTGTAGCAAGGGCAACGAAGAAGTCAGCTCACAAGCGCACTCCCATAAAGAACATATCGAGCACGGCACTGAAAAGCTCAATTTGGAAGCCGCTGAGAAGGCTCAAATTGATATTGTCGCTGCCGACCTGCACAAGCATGTCGCCGTATTGGCCTCCGATGAATTCGAAGGCCGCGCTCCCGCCAGTAAAGGTGAGGAGCTGACGGTAAACTATCTGGCAGAGCAATTTAAGGCGCTCGGACTTACCCCTGGTGCTGTAGATTCCGACGGTAACCCCAGCTGGTTCCAGGAAGTCCCCATTGTAGAGATGGATATTCAATCCACCCCCCTTACTATTCAGGGCGAAGGTGTAGGCCAGGTTCTAAAACCGATTGACGACATGGTCGCGTTTACCCAGCGCCAAACCAGCGCATCCAGCCTTAATGAAAGCGAATTGGTTTTTGTCGGTTACGGCATCGTAGCTCCAGAAAACAACTGGAATGACTACGCAGGTCTGGATATGGAAGGCAAAACCGCAGTCATTCTGGTGAATGACCCCGGCTATGCCACCCAAGATGAGGCTCTATTCAATGGCAATGCCATGACCTACTACGGTCGCTGGAGCTACAAGTTTGAAGAAGCTGCCCGTCAGGGCGCCGCAGGGGCCATTATTATCCATGAGAATGGTGCTGCCGGTTACCCCTGGGAGGTAGTGAGCGGCTCCTGGTCTGGCGCCCAGGTAAGCCTTGAAGCAGAAAACAAGAATATCGATCGCGTGGCGATTGAGGCCTGGATCACCAACCAGGCAGCGAAGGATCTGTTCCAGGCGGCAGGTCTCGACTTGACCGAAGAAATGGCAGCTGCAAAGGCACCGGGATTCAAGCCTAAGTCACTGGAACTCAAAGCCAGCATCGAACTCAGCAACAGCCTTGAGAAGTCCAACTCTCGCAATGTTATTGCTAAGTTACCCGGCAAAAAGTACGCAGATGAAACCATTGTTTACACTGCCCACTGGGACCACTTAGGGGTCAACAAAAACGCTTCTGGCGAAGACCATATCTTCAATGGCGCAGTGGACAATGCCACCGGTACCGCTGGACTACTTGCTCTTGCAGCCCAAGCAGCAAAAGAGGATCAAGCTGATCGCTCCCTGGTATTCGTCGCAGTAACTGCTGAAGAGTCCGGTTTACTCGGCTCCAAATATTATGCCGCCAACCCTGTTGATCCTCTGGAAAAGACGGTTGCCGGCTTTAACTTCGACGCTATGAATGTCTTGGGCCCCACCAAAGACATCACCGTCGTAGGCTTCGGCAGCAGCGAGCTGGAAAATCTCTTAGAAGCAGCCGCCAAAAAGCAGGGCCGCTATCTGGCTGCTGAAGAGCACCCGGAACGCGGCTACTTCTATCGCTCAGATCATTTCAGCCTGGCAAAAGAAGGCGTGCCAATGCTGTATTTTGATTCCGGTAGCGAAAACCATGAGCACGGCCGGGAGTGGGCACAATCCAAGGACAAGGAATATCTCAGCCAGCACTACCACAAGCCGGGAGATGAGTACGACCCCAACTGGAACCTGAAAGGCGCCGCTATGAACTTGCAGCTGGGCCTGCAATTGGGCCTGAAGTTGGCAAACAGCCGCGACTGGCCCAACTGGTATGAAGGCAATGAGTTCCGCGCTATTCGCGACGCCAGTGCCGAAAGTCGCAAATAACCAAGCAGGATAAACATCCCGCTTTTCCTTGGTGGCACCTCCTTGGTGCCACCAAACTTCCCACCCCAAACATCAACCCTGCATTCGCTGCAGGTGCCTCTCCCTGAATCGAAACCAATAAAAAAGCCCCACTGTCTCCAGCAGGGCCTTTTGAGCTCTTTAGCTAAATAGCGACTTAAGCAGCGCTAGTAGCCTCAAGCTTTTTCAACTCTTCATCGCGAAGTTCGCGGCGTAAGATTTTACCCACATTAGTTTTGGGTAAGTCCTCACGGAACTCCACATGCTTCGGCACTTTATAAGCCGTCATATGCTCACGGCAGTAGGCGACAACTTCATCTTCAGTCAAAGATGGATCAGCCTTCACCAGGAAGAGCTTCACCTGCTCACCACTTTTCTCATCCGGGATACCGATAGCGGCAGCTTCAGTGACCTTCGGATGCGCGCTGATCACATCTTCAATTTCATTGGGGTATACATTGAAGCCGGACACAATAATCATGTCCTTCTTGCGATCCACAATTTTGATGTATCCGTCATCCTGAATAACGGCCATATCGCCGGTATTCAACCAACCTTCACTGTCGATGGTATCCGCTGTCGCTTCCGGACGCTGCCAGTAGCCTTTCATCACCTGAGGTCCGCGCACGCACAGCTCGCCAGGAGAGTTGTTCGGCAAGTCATTGCCATTCTCATCGACAACCTTGACCTCAGTACCGGGAACAGGAACACCCACTGTGCCCAGCTGAACACCATCAGTAGGGTTAAATGAAACAACCGGGGAGGTTTCAGTCATACCGTAACCTTCCATGATCATACAGCCGGTCATCTCCTCCCAGCGCTTAGCCGTATCGCGAGTTAACGCCATGCCACCAGAAGCTGTTGAGTGCAATTTGCTGAAGTCCAGTTCAGCAAAATCCTTGTTGCGCATCAGGCCATTGAACAGGGTATTGAGCCCAACAAATCCGGTGAAACGCAGGCCTTTCAGCATCTTCACAAAACCCGGAATATCCCTCGGGTTGGGCACTAACAACGAGTGGTTGCCCGTGGAGAAAAGGCACATGCAGTGGATGGTAAATGCGTAGATATGGTAAAGAGGCAAAGGTGCAATATAGAACTCCTCACCTTCTTTCATACCACTGGCAAATGCGATACGAACCTGCTCCATATTCGCAACCAGATTGCCATTTGTCAGCATTGCCCCTTTGGCAACTCCGGTAGTACCGCCGGTGTACTGCAGAACCGCAATATCTTCTTTGGTGCGCTCAACATCCTTATGAGGACGCTCAGCGCCTTTTGCCATGGCATCGCGAAAGCTAACCTCATTGGCAAAAGAAAATTCAGGCACCATTTTCTTAACGTACTTTGCCACACTGTTGATCAAGGTACGCTTCAGCGGACTGTGCAGATCCGCAATCTCAGTAACAATAACTTGTTTTACATCGGTTTCAGCAACAACAGCAGCAGCGGTATCGGCAATATTTGCCAGCACAACCAATGCTTTGGCTCCTGAGTCATTTAACTGATGCTTAAGCTCGCGCTGTGTATATAGCGGATTGGTATTTACTACAACCAGACCTGCGCGCAGTGCACCAAAAACAACTACTGGGTACTGCAACACGTTGGGCAACTGGACAGCGATGCGATCGCCGGGCTTCAAGTCGGTATGATTTTGTAAATAAGAGGCGAATTTTCCACTCAGCGTGTCAATATCATTGATTGAAAGTGTACGCCCCAGGCATGTGAAAGCCGGCCGGTCACCGAATTTGGCGCAAGCGCCTTTAAAGACATCAAGTATGCTGCGATCAATGTCCAACTCTCTTCTCCCATTCCTGATTGTTGTCGTCGCTTGCCCACACCTTCCGTCTCCATAGGCGAAAGCTGCCATATCTCTTGGCGAGCGAGAATTTATTTATTGTTTGTAGTATCTTTGAGACGGTGAAAAAGAAGGGTTTAAAACCTCTCTTTACCGATCTCCCTCTTCACTATTCGCAGGAAATAAACCTGCCAATGCTGCGGCCAATTCGCGATTTCCAGAATATTGAACATCCCCCAAAAGGAAGGCGTGACGCCCACTTAATTGACCGTCCAATATAGCACTGAGAGTGCTGTTTTCCATTTCCAATGTTAGTTCTGGATTATCAGTCTGACCAAATTCGGAAATCACTTTGTAATTTTTAGATACTTCGGTGACATAAACATAGAAGTCACAGGCATCTGGCAGCCGGAACTGTACCCGAGCCAGCGGGTACGAACAAGCTAAGTGACACAGGCGCTCTTGAACTGAATCCGGCAATTGCATCGGAAATTCTCCGTTTAAGCCGCTTTATTACTCACAAAAAAACCGCCGGCATTTGCCGGCGGTTTTAATTTCAGAGCGGGATCAGAATGCAAAATGCTCGGCATCCAATTCCATCAAGTTGCCTGCTCCACTCAACATGGACGTTGCGTGGCTGGAAGTGCGAGGAAGGATACGCTCGAAGAAGAAACGCGCGGTAGTAATTTTCGCCTTGTAGAAATCTTCTTCTCCAGTGCCCGCTGCCAGTTTTTCATTGGCAACTTTAGCCGCCTGTGCCCACAGGAAGGCCAGCACGGTGTAACCGGAGAACATCAGGTAATCTACAGAAGCAGCACCTACTTCGTCTGGGTTTTCCATAGCTTTGCCGCCAACGTGCAAGGTCAGGTCGCCCCACTGTTTGTTCAGCTCTTGCAACTTAGCAACGAATGGCGCCAGTGCTTCGTTATCAATTTCCGCCTGGCAGAATTTGTGAACCTGCTTGGTGAAACCGCGCAGCAATTCACCCTGGGTCATCAGAACCTTACGACCCAACAGGTCCAGAGCCTGAATACCAGTGGTGCCTTCATAGATAGTGGAGATACGCGCATCACGTACGTTCTGCTCCACGCCCCACTCGGCAATATAACCGTGGCCACCGAAACACTGCATACCCAGGTTGGCAGATTCGAAACCAGCTTCTGTCAAAAATGCTTTTGCAATCGGCGTCAGGAACGCCAGCATATCGTCAGCGGCTTTCTTCGCGTCAGCATCGCCTTTGTGAGTGATATCAACCAGCTGTGCGCACTTAACAACCAGCATGCGGCCACCTTCGGAGAAGGCTTTCTGGGTCATCAGCATGCGGCGCACGTCAGGGTGAACAATAATCGGGTCAGCCGGGCCTTCCGGGTTTTTCACGCCGGACAGAGAACGCATTTGCAGGCGATCTTTTGCGTAAGCCAGGGACTTCTGGAAACCGATCTCGGAGTGAGCCAGGCCTTGCAGAGCAGTACCCAGGCGCGCAGTGTTCATAAAGGTGAACATATAGCTCAAGCCTTTATTCTGCTCGCCGATCAGGAAGCCTTTAGCACCGTCAAAGTTCAACACTGCAGTGGCGTTGCCGTGAATACCCATTTTGTGCTCGAGGGAACCACATACTACACCGTTGCGCTCACCGGCAGAGCCGTCAGCGTTCGGCAGGAACTTGGGTACAATAAACAGGGAGATACCCTTGGTGCCAGCAGGTGCGTCTGGCAGGCGGGCGAGTACGATATGAACAATGTTGTCAGTCATGTCGTGCTCACCGGCGGAGATAAAGATCTTGGTGCCGGTAATCGCGTAGGAGCCATCTTCATTTGGCTCGGCCTTGGTGCGCAGAATACCCAGATCGGTACCGCAGTGAGGCTCGGTCAGACACATAGTGCCAGTCCAGCTACCTTCAACCAGCTTGGTCAGGTAAACCTGCTTCTGCTCTTCAGTACCGTGCTCTTCCAGGGTGTTCATGGCACCGTGGGACAAACCGGGGTACATGCCCCAGGACCAGTTGGCGGTGCCAACCATCTCGCTCATGATAGTACCGAGCGAGGGCGGCAGGCCTTGGCCACCGTACTCAGGATCGTGGGGCAGCGCAGCCCAGCCACCCTCTACAAACTGCTGGTAGGCTTCTTTAAAGCCTTCCGGGGTAGTAACTTCACCGTCTTTCCAGGTGCAACCTTGTTGGTCGCCAATTTGGTTCAGCGGTGCAATAACGTTTTCACAAAACTTTGCACCCTCTTCCAGGATGGCATCCACGACATCAGGAGTAGCCTCCTCATATCCAAGTGACTCATAATGCTTTTCTGAGTCCAGCATCTCGCGCATTACGAAACGCAAATCACGCAGTGGCATTTTGATATCGGTCATCCTGATAACCTCAATTCGCTTATGTTTGGGACCGGAGGCAAAACCATCCAGTCATATTTATGACTAGTTTCTAAGATTGGTTCATCATAGTAGTAAGCAAGCAGCCCCCTCTATGGCCAAACCCGTCCAAAGCGGTGACAAATCGAGGCGAGAGGATGAAAAAAGGTGACTGGCCCAGTCAAATATCCAGGCCAGCTGCGGCGCGACCACCCCGGCGATACTCGCCTGGCGTAATTCCCGTCCACTTTTTGAAGGCGCGGAAGAAAGCACTGGATTCATCGAACCCAAGCATCTCTGCGATCTGCCCATTGGAAAGATCCGGGCAGCTCAGGTAGTGGAAAGCCGCTTCCATCCGACATTCGTCTTTGAGCTTCTGGTAGGAGGTGCCCTCCTGTTGCAGGCGACGACGCAACGTGGTGACCGACATATTGAGCCTCTCCGCCACCGCCTCTGCGGCAGGCATGGACTCACTCACATCCCGGTTCAAAATGGTTTTTACTTTGGTTTTGATACTATTGGCACTGCCGTCGCTGATCACCAGGTGATAAGGAGCGGTGCGAATAAAGTCCTCGACCATCTGCGGGCTTTGCACCACAGGGTATTCCAGGTAGCGGGTATCATATTCGAGCGCATTAAACGGCTGCTCAAATAACAACTCATTGGCCTCGCTTTGCGCGAGACTGCGAAACTCTTCCGGGCAAGCAAATGAGAAGTGCAACCTGGCCAGCGGAATCTCCCGCCCTGCCAGCCAGCAATAAAACCTGTGCCAAACCGCTAGAGTTGTACGCACCACACTGGGGCTCGTGTTATTCAGCAGCTGCTCAAACTCGCCTTTGGCCAGCGAACTGATCCCGCAAATTTCAACCCGCTCGCGCCCATGGCCACCTTCTCCGAGTACCGGCTTCACCTTAAAACCTCGGCAGATTTCCATAAATTCGGCACAGAGCGTAATCGCCTGGCGGAGGGTTGCACAATTCACCACCGCCAGACACAACAAGCGAAAAGACCCGGAACGGACCCTTCCACCGCTAAGCATGCCAAACCACTCATTTTGCGCCAGCCACATCACGCGCTGGTACAAGCGGCCGTACTTCACTGCTGAAAATGCAGACACTCCCTGCAATTCAGACTCATCGATATCGACAGAAGCTAAAAGCTCCTTGCGATCACACCCGTGTTTGGTCGCCTCTTCGAGCAGTCGCTCGAGGTAGGCGATAGGGATGCGAATATCCTCTTCCGTTGACGCCATCTATTATTTACGCCTGCGCAACCAATTCAATAAAGCCCCGCACCCAAACGCCAGAGCAATGATGACAAGCAATATCACCAATAGAAGAATGAAATAGGTGACAACATCCTTAACAGGCAGGTCCCAGCTGTAGACTGCCGCCACTACAAAGGCGACACAGGCGAGGACACTGGTAATAAAGGAGCGGCGACTTCTTTTAGCCATGACGATCTGGATACATTGATTTTCAAAACAGGTGAGACTGCCACATTTTGTGGCGCTACCATTGTATTGTCGGCACCCAGTACCGACGCGGCGTCGAATCGTGAGGGATTGGCCGGTTCCTGTCAACGCCGCAGGAGGCACCAATGAGCAGAAGAATGCTGGAACCAGAGGATCGAGCCACGCTGATAAGGCTTTTGCACTGGCTTATGTGCCTGACCGCCATTATATCCTTAATACTGTTGGGAATCGCCTTTTTTGCCCCTAGCTAATCAACCCACCCTTAGCCAAATGGGCGGGGTCTAACAATTCCTCAAGCGTTTCTCTATCCAGGTCCGTCATTTCAACAGCAACATCCAGCACTGGCCTACAGCTGGCATAGGCGGCCTTGGCAATCTCCGCCGCTTTCAGGTAGCCAATCACTGGGTTAAGGGAGGTCACTAAAATGGGGTTGCGGCCCAGGGTTCCCTCAATATGCGCCCGATTCACCGCGAAACTGGCAACGGCTCGATCAGCCAATAGGGTCGATGCATTCGCGAGCAGGTTAATACTTTCCAGCAGCGTACTTCCTACTAAAGGCAACATAACATTCAATTGAAAATTGCCACTCTGTCCCGCCACGGTCACTGTGGTGTCATTACCCATCACCCGGGCACAAACCATAGTAACTGATTCGGCAATAACCGGGTTCACTTTGCCCGGCATAATACTGCTCCCTGGCTGCAAGGCCTCCAGGGCGATTTCGGAGAGGCCAGCAAGGGGACCGCTGTTCATCCAACGCAAGTCGTTGGCAATTTTCATCAGGGAAACTGCCAACACCTTGAGCTGCCCGGACAACTCCACCGACGTATCCTGACTGGAAATTGCGGTAAAAAAGTTCTCTGCCGGGCGAAACTGATGAGATGTGTGGGCGCTGATTTTTTGCGCGAACAGCTCGGCAAAATCCGGGGGAGCATTGAGCCCGGTGCCAATCGCCGTACCGCCTTGAGCCAGCTGGGCAAGCCGAGGCATTACCGCGCGAATTCTCTCCCGGCACGCTTCTATTTGTGCTGCCCAGCCTCCAACTTCCTGCGCCATTGTCATAGGCACTGCATCCATCAGATGGGTGCGGCCGGTTTTTACAATACTTTCAAGTTCCGTGGACTTGTCGCACAAGCCAGTGTGCAAATGGCGCAACGCAGGCAGCAGGGTGTCTCGCACTGCAAGCAGGGCTGACACATGGATTGCGGTAGGAACCACATCATTACTGCTCTGACTCATATTCACGTGATCATTGGGGCTGATGGTTTGATCACTGTGCTTTTCTGCGAGGTGGGCGAGCACCTCATTAACATTCATATTTGAGCTGGTACCAGAACCTGTCTGGTAAATATCGACGGGAAAATGAGTGGCATACTCCTCATCACCGAGACTGTCGCAAGCATTGATAATGGCCTCAGCCTGCGCTTTATCCAACAACCCCAAGTCCCGGTTGGCCTCCGCGGCAGATTTCTTTATCAGCACAATGGCGCGGATAAACTCTGCCGGCAAGCCGTGACCACTGACAGGAAAATTCTCCACGGCGCGCTGGGTTTGCGCGCCATACATCGCCTCAGTCGGCACCTGAACTTCGCCCAGGCTGTCCTTTTCAGTGCGGAATTCGCCACCCATTTCACTCTCCCCAGATGCGCTTAATGCATCGACAGAAGGTTATTTAGCCGCTGCAGCCCTACTCGACCACGACGGTAATTTTCTTGGACATCACAGGCTCTTTATGTGGCACATGCATATAGTTGCCCAGAACCAGTTGTAGCGTATGCTTGCCGGGTGGCAAGGTAACTTGAGTCTCGGTTTGCCCACCACCAAAGTGAATGATGTTCTTACTCGCCGGCAAAGGCTTGCTCATATCCGGCATATCATCCACATCAATCAGCAGATGATGGTGGCCGGTATTCTCTTGATTGGTACCCGCCGGTGCCACACCCATACCAGACAAACCAAACTTCACCGTAAATGTCTGGGGCACCTTCTCTCCATCTTTCGGCGAGATAATATAGACCTTGGCATCTGCTGGGGCCTTACTGCTCATATCCATTTTGCTTTCGTGTTCAGACGCATGTAACAGCGGCGACAACATCAGTGCGCTGGCAAACAGCAGAGAACTGGATTTAATCATATGTATTCCTTCCTGATAGGGCGCCCAGATCGCGCCAATTCTTATAATCTGGCTTTACAGCTTCTCGGCCGCGGCACCTTGGTACCGTTCGGCAAAGACACTTTAACAGACCAAAGTTTCAGTTCCAGAGACTATCAGGGAATATAGTTGCGGAAAGAAAAAGAGAGATAGGATTTGTGACAGGGCTACTTATTTAAATCTGCTTTGCGGCAATTAGGCAAGAGAGAGCCCGGACCAACCGGGCCAGAAAAATCAGATACTCACCCGACCCTCTTGGGTCCATTCGCAGCGAACCTGCATATCGCCGCTGCCAGGCTCGTGATAGAGGCCAGCGGACTCCCAGCTGAAAGAGTGAACGCCGGAAAGCTCAGTTTCCAAATGCACAGTTGCCGAAACCCAATACATACTCTTCAGCAACTCTTCAAACTTCTGTATCCACAAATCCCACTCGTACTCTACCGCCCGATAGGAAGCGCCAAAGTGGATAACATCGGTTTGATACTGGGACTGCTTCACTTTAATGGTGGGAATAGCAAACATATCCCGGCACAGGAATGGCCATTCATCAGCACTGGGCAGGGCGAGCACAGCATTGCGGTTCACCCTGCGCCGATCGCTGCCGCCAGCGAGGCTATTGCTGTCTTTGATACATCCGTAAACGATGGATTCCTGATCGCCCTGAAGCATTAATTCCATTCCTTACCACAGTGCCACTGGACATCAGGTACCCAGGGCAAAACAGATCTAAGGCATCAACTTTAACGGCGAAGCGACCAGAAAGCCACAAAACAAAACATGAACCTGCAAAGTGCTCAAAACTTCGGCTATTCAGTTACTAATGGTGCCCCGCCTAAAATACCAGGACTAAATCTCAAAGCCCCTTTCGCGCAACATATCCAGAAGCGCCTCTTCATCCATAACTGTGATACCTAGCTCCTGCGCTTTGGTCAATTTTGAGCCAGCGCCTGGCCCGGCAACCAGAGTGCCGGTCTTGGCGGAAACACTTCCTGCGACTTTCGCACCCAGCCTCTGTAAGTAATCTTTTGCTTCACTGCGGGACAGGGTTTCCAGTTTGCCGGTGAGCACCCAGGTTTCCCCTGCCAGGGGCTGATCCTGCTCGTCACTCTCTTCCGCTTGCCAATGCACACCCGCCTGCTGCAGTGCCTCCACCTCTTCTTGGGCATGAGGCTGCTGAAAAAACTCAGCAACAAAATGAGCGACCACTGGGCCCACATCTTCAACTTCCTGCAAAGCCTCGACATCTGCCGACATTAGCGGATTCAATTCGCCAAAGTGCCGCGCCAAATTGCGCGCTGTAGCCTCACCCACTTCCCGGATACCCAGGGCATAGAGGAATTTAGGCAGCGTGGTCTCTTTACTGCGCTCCAGTGCATCGAGGAGGTTCTGGGCAGACTTTTGCCCCATTCGCTCAAGTCCCGCCACCTGCTCCAAGGTGAGGTGGTAGAGCCCGGACACCGAATGTAACAAGTCCTCATCTACCAGCTGCTCTACCAGCTTGTCTCCCAGCCCATCAATGTCCATCGCTTTGCGCGAAGCGAAATGCTTGATGGCCTGCTTGCGCTGGGCACTACAAATCAGGCCGCCGCTACAGCGGACCACCGCCTCACCGGGCGTGGATTCCACCGGCGAGCCGCATACTGGGCAATGTGTGGGGAATTCAATAGCGTGGCCACCCGGCTTGCGCTTGCTCTCCACCACAGAAACCACCTGCGGGATAACGTCTCCGGCACGGCGAATAATGACGGTATCACCTACCTGCACACCGAGGCGCTCGATCTCATCTCTATTGTGCAGAGTTGCATTGGAAACGGTAACGCCGCCGACAAAAACCGGCTGTAGGCGAGCAACCGGGGTGACCGCACCGGTGCGCCCTACCTGGAACTCAACATCCAATAATTCAGTCATTTCCTCCTGAGCGGGAAACTTATAGGCCATGGCCCAACGGGGTGCGCGGGCAACAAAGCCGAGACGGCGCTGCAGGGGAATACTGTTGACCTTAAAAACAATACCGTCAATATCGTAAGCGAGGTCCTCGCGCTTCTCACCGATTTCCCTGTAGTAGTCGATGCAGCCCTGAATATCCTTAGCGACGCGCATCTCCCGGTTTGTACGGAAGCCCCAATGTCCCAGCAGCTGCAAAGTCTCAACGTGCTTTTCCGGCAGCTCACCGTCCTCTACAAGGCCAGTGCCATAAACACACAATTCCAGCGGTCTCTGCGCTGTTATGCGGGAGTCCAATTGACGCAAACTACCGGCAGCGGCATTTCGAGGATTTACGAAAAGCTTCTCACCCGCCGCGGCCGCTTTGCGATTCAATTCGGCAAAGCCCGCTTTCGGCATATAGATTTCACCGCGCACCTCCAATACACCCGGATACTTTTCAATACCATCTGCTTGACGCAAACGCAGAGGTACAGATCCCACGGTGCGTACATTCTGGGTGATATCCTCACCCGTCGTGCCATCCCCTCGCGTTGCCGCTCGCTCAAGTACGCCGTCGCGATATAAAAGGCTGATAGCGATACCGTCTAACTTGGGTTCACAGGCGTATTCCACCGGCCCTTTACTGTTGAGGCGCTCACACACCCGGCGGTCAAACTCCAGCAACTCTTCATCATTAAAGGCGTTATCCAAAGACAACATCGCCACCTCATGGCGAACTTCCTGAAAAGAGGGAAGCGGCTCTGCGCCGACCCGCTGGGTGGGAGAATCCGGAGTTAGCAGCTGAGGATATTCACTTTCCAGGTCCTGCAACTCGCGCAGGCGCCGGTCGTACTCAATATCCGGCAACTCGGGATCATCAAGCACATAGTATTGGTGATTCGCACGCTGGAGGATTTCATGTAATTCCTGAACACGTTCGCGCACTTGAGGGGAAATAGTTTGATGAGTCATCGGCAATTCGAGTGAATAAAAATAATAGTTAGAAAATTATTTCGATTTTACATGCAAATACGGCCCGAGCTTACGGCTAATTTCCAAAATGAAAATCAGCCGGCATCCCGGACCGCATTAAAAATGGCAACAATTATTTAGAGATTGCGAGCTAGCTTTGCGCCATCGCTAAAGTCCTGCGACGCTGGTACTCCACAACCCGCTGACGATAATGCTCCGCCGTTTGCGCGGTAAATACACTGCGATTCTCATCCTTCAATTCGCCACCGAGCAGCTCGGCAATTTTGTATGAGGTGGAAAGCAGTTGATCGAAAGCTTTAATCGCCTCGCCTTCCACAGGTAGTGTCAGGAACAGGCTAACACCTGGCGTGGCAAATTCTTCCATCTGGGCCAAGTCGAAAACGCCGGGCACAACAATATTGGCGAGACTAAAGATAATGGCCCCATCAGCACCGCCGTGCTCATGGTAGTGAAAAATATTCATTTCACCAAAGCGCATGCCACAGGCAACCATTACCCGAAGTAAGTCATTACCCTCGAAGTAATCCCCTTCTGGCGCCATTACATTAATCACCAGCACCTCACGGGTGGGAGCACCTTCACCAACACTGCCACAGCTTGGAGACTGAGAAGATCGTTCGGGTTGAGAATCCTCATGCACCGCTTCATGCTCAGGACTGTGAGCGCTATCCATCGCATTTAGGCTTTCAGCCTCATCTAATGCAGGCTCATAGCGTTGCTCTTCACCGACCGACTCCATCAGAGTGGGGACTTGCTCTTCCAAATCGAGGATACCCTGCTCTTCCGGACTCCTCTGGGGATTGCTGCCAGCGAGCGGCTTGCGCGAGGAAATAAAGCTCTCCTGCACCTGGCGATTCACATGTAGCGCATCCTCTAGCGGACGGCGCTGAACAACGCGAGCCTGCCCGGGCAATTCGCTGTTTGCGGGCTTGGGCTCCCGCGTCTCTAGGGGTTTGCGGACCGGGGGCTCTTCTTCAGCCTTCTCTGAGACCGGATCAGCTTCATTTTTTACTTCAGATTGCATGGCCCGCGACAGATTGCGGGAGACCTTAACTGCCGCGCGCTGCCGCAAGATCGCCCGGCGTATGCCATCGACCACAACGACCAGCAGAACGACAACCAGGATTGTAACCAGCCAGTTATCCATTTTTTAGCGCCTCTCCCTTTACGCCCTTATGCAGAAGCCAGCTCGGCTGCTTCTTCCACATTCACCGACACCAGTCGGGATACACCCGGCTCGTGCATGGTAACCCCCAGCAACTGATCCGCCATCTCCATTGCGATCTTGTTGTGGGTAATATAGATGAACTGAACGTGTTCTGACATTTCTTTAACCATTCGTGCGTAACGACCAACGTTAGCATCGTCAAGGGGAGCATCCACCTCATCCAACATACAGAAAGGTGCTGGATTCAGACGGAAAATCGAGAATACCAATGCGATCGCTGTCAGCGCTTTTTCTCCACCCGAGAGCAGATGGATTGTGCTGTTGCGCTTGCCCGGCGGGCGGGCCATGATCGCGATACCAGTATCGAGCAGATCTTCACCGGTAAGTTCCAGATAGGCATTACCACCACCGAAAACTTTCGGGAAGAGTTCCTGCAGGCCCGCATTTACCTGATCAAAAGTTTCCTTGAAGCGGGTTCTCGTTTCCTTGTCGATTTTCTTAATTGCATTTTCCAGGGTCTCCAGCGCTTCCATCAGATCCCCATGCTGGCGATCCAGGTAGTTCTTGCGCTCAGACTCCTGCTTGTATTCATCGATAGCGGCGAGGTTAATCGGCCCGAGACGCGAGATACGCGCGGCTACCAATTCCAAATCTTCCTGTACCTGTTTAATCGTCAGATCGCCAGGCAACTGTTCGAGCAGCTGATCGATATCGTGCTCGCTCTCGCGCAGCTGCTCTACCAATCCGTTTCGTTGCACTTCCAGAGTCTGCGCAGCGAGACGCTCCTGCTCAAGCTGGGCGCGCACTCCCTGAAGAGCCGCCTCCACTTTGTGGCGCTCCTGTTCCTGCTCACGCAGGCCGGTCTCAACCTCTTCCAGCTTTTTGCGCGCATCGGCGAGTTCCGTTTCCACCTCAATACGCTCGCCGAGTTTTTCTTCCAACTCAGCCTGAAAATCCTGGGAGGGGTCCTGGGTCTCCTCCATTTGCTCCTGCAATTGCTGACGACGACTGCGCAACCTTTCCAGCTGCTCGCTCATCACCTGCAAAGTGCGCTCGAGAGACACCATCTGGGTGCGCACTGACTGCTCGCGCATAGCCAGTTCATGGGCGCGATCCTTGTCCTCCCGCGCGCGCTGGCGCACGGCATCCAAAGCTTCGCGCAATTCCTCCCGGCGTGCCATTAGCGTTTCGCGACGATCGGTATCATCGCTCATCGCCTCGACAGCTTCCTGCAGCATTAGACGAGCTTCCGACAGGGACTCCCCTTCCAACTCCTGCTGCTCACGCACCTCATCGATTTCCTGCTCAATTCGGATACGGCGCTCATTCATCTGCTCCGCACGCGCCCGTCGGGCGGACAACTGGCTGCGCAGCTCTGCCTCGCGACGCCCGAACTGGTCGGACTCATTGCGAGCCTGTTCGATGGAGCGCTCGAGATCGACCGTTTGCGTGCGCAGGGACTCGCGTCGCTCGGCAATACTCTCTATCTGCTCCTCACATAGGGCCAACTCCTGCCCCAGGGTTTCAAGATCCTGCTTGCGCGCCAGGACCCCGGCCTCTGCATCACTGGCGCGATTCACTCGCAACCAGTTAGGACCGAGCCAGAGCCCATCGCGAGTCACAATAGACTCATGAGCTTGCAAATTCGCTCGCCTGGACAGCGCCTCAGTCAAATCCTCTGCGGTATAAATTCCCGCCAAGATGCCGGAGAGAGATGCCGGCCCCTGAACCATATCCTGCAGCGAAGGAAGTGCTCCCTTGGCACTGCTATTTACAGCACTGTTATCGATCAGAACCGCTTGACCGCTTTCCAGTGCCGCCAATCCTTCAGCCACGGACTCGAGCTGCTCAACACATACCGCCTGCAATTGGGGGCCGAGGATAGTTTCAACTGCGGTTTCCCAGCCGGGCTGGGCTTTAATCTGGTCGGCGAGCCGGGGCTTGTCAGCCAGGGCTTGCTGGTGCAGCCAATTCTCAACTGCCTTGCCTTGCCCTAAAGCAGCTTGCTGCAAGGCTTCCAGAGACGCCTGACGGCCGCGCCCGGTTTGCAGCTGCAAGCGTAACTGATCGAGTTCGGTAGCCAGCTCCCGCTCCTGCACACGGAGACTGTCCAGAGACTCGCGACGCTCTGCCGCTTCCTCGCGGCGCTCTTCAGCCTGCATTTCCAGCTCGGCCATCTGCTCGTTCAGCTGCAGTGTCTCTTCATCGTCGTCAGAGACCTGGAGGCCGGACTGCTCCGCCAATAGCTTGTTGACCCGCTCCAGCAGCCGCTGGCCAGAAGTTTCCAAGTGCTGGATGCGGGATTGCTGTACCTCAGCTTTCTGACGGGAGCCAGAGGCACCCTGGTTAAACTGGTCCCACTCGTTCTGCCAATTGCGCATCTGCTCTTCAGATTCGAGCAGTGCCGCAGCAGACTCCTCTTCTGCTGCCAAAACCATCTCCAGGTCCGGCAGAATAATCTCAAGCTCCTCCTCAAACTGGGCCGCTTTTTCGCGATCCACTTCGAGATTGGTCTCCGCCTCGCGATATTCTTGTTCGGTTTGCGCCAAATCGGAATGCAGGCGAGTAGAGCGCTCACGAGCGTGGGCAATGCTCTGCTCCAAGCGGGCGATATCTCCACCGACGGCGTAAAAGCGTCCCTGGACTTCGTTAAAGCTATCAGACAGCTCGTGGTACCCCACGCGCTTTTGCTCAATGCCTGTGTCACAGGTGACCTGGCGGGTAACCAGCTCTTCAACGGTGAGTTCAAGCTCACCTATTTGTTGCTGCTTGGCCTTGGATTGGTCATCCAGTTCGCGGTATTTGAGCGCCTGAAGATTAGCCTTGTGGCTGCGCTCTTCCTCTTTAAATCGGCTGTATTTTTCCGCTGCTGCGGACTGTCGCTCCAGTCGGGACAACTGGCGATCCAGCTCATCGCGGATATCCGTGAGGCGCTCAAGGTTTTCAGAGGTCCGTCTCATCCGGTTTTCGGTGTCCCGGCGGCGCTCCTTGTATTTGGAGATACCGGCGGCCTCTTCGATATAGACGCGCAGCTCTTCGGGCTTGGCTTCGATCAACTTGGAGATCATGCCCTGCTCAATAATGGCGTAGCTGCGTGGGCCAAGGCCGGTACCCAAGAAGAGATCGGTTACATCGCGGCGGCGGCACTTCTCGCCATTCAGGTAATAGGTGTTCTGTGCTTCCCGGGTTACCTTGCGCTTGACGGAAATCTCCGAGAAAGACGCATAGGCTCCAGAAAGCTTGCCCTCAGAGTTATCAAATACCAACTCAATCGAGGCCTGCCCCACGGGCTTACGGCCACTGGAGCCATTGAAGATAACATCCGTCATCGAATCGCCGCGCAGGTTCTTTGCGGAGGATTCCCCCATAACCCAGCGCACCGCATCGATGGTGTTGGATTTACCACAGCCATTGGGACCCACCACCGAGTTGAGGTTTGTCGGAAAATAGACAGTGGTAGGGTCAACAAAAGACTTGAAGCCCGCTAGCTTGATGCACTTCAGACGCATGTATTTATAAACTCGATATTTTTCTCTGCCGGGCGGGACACCAAACCTTTAATATTACTTGGTGTCGCCAGAGCATTCAGCGCTATTCTTCACAGTAATGTTCAGTCGGGATTATCAATCCGACCAAGCAGCGGTCAAGTCAAACATGACGATCGCTACCAAATGCCAACTTGCCCCAATAGAACTCATCAATATCGGGGCAATGTGAGCTTGAGGCCAATTAGACGCAAGAATGCCATCCGGCCGCAAATAAAAATGAGGCCACAGCTTACACTGTGACCTCATTTTCGACAGTCACAGCCAGTTACAGCTGACTATCGATGGCTATTGACTGAGTTTCACTCCAGCGGGATTTAGGCAACTCGCTAATCATTCCCTGCCAATCCCCCGGGGCCGGACGCGCATCTCCCTTAATGGCCAGTCGCGCTACCAACTGCACAGAGTCGACAGTGGCGATGGAGCTTCCAGGCATCATTGCTCGGGACTCATCCAGCACAACCTCTGCCGGTAACTGCCCAGCCGTGAGGCGCACGATAGCCAGAGGCATCGGGCTCGCAGCACTGCGTGCATAGATAAATACCGGGGTAGATTCTGGGGCTTCAACTCCCTCCCCCAAACTGACCTGAACTCGAATCTGCGGGCCTTTCTCTTTCGTTTCTACCTTTGCCTGCACCGCTACAGCCTCACCGCTGTCTGCCAAAGCGCTTTCGGCCCTGGCAACGCCAGCCTGAAGCGCCTCTGCTGCTGCAGATCCTGGGGGAAGCTGGCTAAGTGCTAGCTGCCAATGCTGGCGAGCCTTGCGGTAGTCCCCATCTTCAAAAGCGGCAATACCCGCCAAGCCCAGCACAGTGCCATTGGATGGCTGCACCTGTAACACCTGCTCAATCAAGGAGCGGATTTCATCGGTAATCTTGGAACCGCCTTCAAAAAACAGCGCTTGCGCCAGCTCAGCTTGAACATTGGCCGCCTGGGGCTCGCGAGCCACAACATAGCGATAGGAATCTACCGCCCCAGCCAAATCGCCACTCACCAGTAGCCGCTGCGCCAATATATAGCGACTGCTAAGATCATCTGGATGAGTTTTAGCCCGCTCCTGCAACTGACGGGTGATTTTTGCCTCTTCCTCCGAAGAGGTGTGCCCACCTTGGCTCGCCACCATATCGCGATACAAAGCTACTTCGGACGGTCGGTCGGAAAACCCGTAGGCAGCTGCTGCAATTGCAGGCACCAAAACCGCCAGCCCGATCAGCAATCGGCCGCCACCCTGCCTGGCTTCACCAGATTGACTTTCCTGCTGAGCCGCCAGCAGTTCCCGCGCGAGATCTGCCTCCAGCTGGGCAAACTGCTTTTCATCCATCGCACCGCTCTGCACCGCAGCGCGAAGTTCTTTACTGCGCTCCCGGTAGAGCGCTGCCATAGCCTCTCGCTTGCTACTACCGCTGCGACGTCTGCCTGCAGCTCTCAAAGCAGGAATCAGAAATACAAAAGCTACCAACAGTAGCAGTAGGGCTACACCAAACCAGATATCAATCATTTACCTTCCTTCCCGCTATCACCTTCATCTACAGCTCCTTCTCCCAACAACTGCTTTAATCGACGCCGCTCATCATCAGTGAGTTCCCCACTGCCGTCATCTTGGCGAGCCCCGGTACCACTTTTTGAGCGCATCACGATCACAATCAAGGCCAGAAGCCCGAAAATGGCAAAGACTCCCGGAGCCAACCACAGGATCAAGGTATTTTTCTGAACAGGTGGGCGGTAGAGCACAAAATCCCCATAGCGGGCCACCATGTAGTCAACGATTTCCTGGTCCGTAAATCCCTCCTCCAGCAAACGGCGGATTTCACGGCGCAAGTCCGAGGAAATAGACGCATCGGAGTCTGCCAGGTTCTGGTTTTGACATTTGGGGCAGCGCATCTCTTCAATAAGCACGCGATACCTTGCATCCAGCTCGGGAGAGGACAATTTTTGTGTCTCCACTACCGCATGTGCAGCGATGGACAGGCAAAACATACCGAATGCCAGTACAAGTTGGGCCAGCCAGGTCTTCTGTGTCACAGCTTTTCTCACGCTCTAACTAACGGGAATTGGGGCGATTATAACAGTGTCACCCCCCGGCGGACACGCCCACGAATTCACACAAAAGCGCGTTAACTCATTGAAAGACAAAAAAAAATTCAAAAAAGGCGTTGACGCCACGAAGAATATCATTAAGATACGCAGCTCCTGACACGGGGTGGTTAGCTCAGTTGGGAGAGCGACGGCCTTACAAGCCGTAGGTCACAGGTTCGACCCCTGTACCACCCACCACTTCTCTTACTCTTGCCCGGCAAGAGCAACCAAAGAGAAGCAGGAATGCGGACCGGTAGTTCAGTTGGTTAGAATGCCGGCCTGTCACGCCGGAGGTCGCGGGTTCGAGTCCCGTCCGGTCCGCCATATACAAAAAAGCCCTGCTCGCAAGAGCGGGGCTTTTTTGTTTGTGCCTCACATCTTTTCATTTTTCTAACATTTTATTTTCAGTTGCTTACGCTGGAAATTTGAAAGGGCCACAAAAAAACAACCAAATCTCAGCGTAAAAAAATAGTGCGAGCGCAGTGCCGACAAAATTTTTCTGCAACAATTTTCTCTAGCCTGAATTTTTATTTTCTGAATTTCTACGCAGCTGATTTTGATCGATAAAAACAACTTAAAAAGCCCTCAAAAAATCCTCTAATTAATTAATTTTTAAACAATTTTTGGGTGTTTTTTATTCTTAAAAAACTTTTTAAAAATCTTCCAACAAAATTGTTGACCGCAAAAAAAATATCATTAAGATACGCAGCTCCTGACACGGGGTGGTTAGCTCAGTTGGGAGAGCGACGGCCTTACAAGCCGTAGGTCACAGGTTCGACCCCTGTACCACCCACCACTTCTCTTACTCTTGCCCGGCAAGAGCAACCAAGAGAAGCAGGAATGCGGACCGGTAGTTCAGTTGGTTAGAATGCCGGCCTGTCACGCCGGAGGTCGCGGGTTCGAGTCCCGTCCGGTCCGCCATATACAAAAAAGCCCTGCTCGCAAGAGCGGGGCTTTTTTGTATATGAAAAATTCAAAACCACTTTTCAATACACAACCACCTCCCCGCTCCCCGCCACAAACTGTGCAGACCGACTAACAAAATTAATAGAAAACCGGGGCAATGAAAGTAGCACCCTGTTTTATTACCAAGTATTGCCAATACACGAGCAGCAATTTCTTCAAATACACACCCGCTTCTCACACTTAAAGCCAGACGCAAACTTTTTTAGAAAAACTTCCCTAAGTTGTTGACCTAAGTAAAAAAATCATTATGATACGCAGCTCCTGACACGGGGTGGTTAGCTCAGTTGGGAGAGCGACGGCCTTACAAGCCGTAGGTCACAGGTTCGACCCCTGTACCACCCACCACTTCTCTTACTCTTGCCCAGCAAGAGCAATCAAGAGGAGCAGGAATGCGGACCGGTAGTTCAGTTGGTTAGAATGCCGGCCTGTCACGCCGGAGGTCGCGGGTTCGAGTCCCGTCCGGTCCGCCATATACAAAAAAGCCCTGCTCGCAAGAGCGGGGCTTTTTTGTATGCGCCAATTAGAAAAGAGTTTGGGTTTTTAAACTTCAGCTGAAGCCGCCTGGCTCTCCTCCCATTCCCCATCCACTGCTTCTTCGCCGCCATGCAATAGATGCATCAATCGCTCCAGCTCCGGCATTTCATTAAAGCACTCCGCTTCACCAGAAATTTCATCCCAGGATGCTTTGGATTCTGTGCAAAGATGGGCCACGACTTTCCCATCGATATCCCCCTCCAACAATCCCGCAGGCACCCAGAAGTGCGTTGTATTACTCATTAAGTGCGGAACTGTACTTCCGCATCCACTGCAAAAGTCAGATCGATAGCCCGTAGGAGTCCGGAATGAAGAGATTCTGTCTAAGCCCCGCACCCAGCGAAACTGATCCCGGCTAATAAACATGGCCGTATCCGAGGCGGAACCACTCAATTTGCGGCAGAGCGAGCAATGGCATTGGTAAAGGTTTGGAATTGGCTCTTCCAGCTGGAACTCAACCCCACCGCATAGGCACTTCCCATTCATCCCTTTCTCCTTCCGCAAAACTGTTATTCGAAGTCGTCCATGAAATCGCAATAGGTTAGCAACAATATCTCAGTCCTACCCAAGACTCCTATAGACACACAGTGAAATAAATGCCATTTGGCGTCTCATTCAACGAACATCATTAAATATCCAAGGATCTGGGGTTTAGCTTCGCCGTGAGGATATGATCCTCCCAGCATCCATTGATCTTCAGGTATTTTGCCGCCCTACCCTCGACAACGAAGCCCAGTGCCTCCAGTAGAGCAGCCGACCTATCGTTGCCAGGCATGTAGTTAGCCATCACCCTATTCAAATTTAGGGTGTCAAAAGCATAATCAACGACATGACGACACAAGCTCCCCATTAAGCCCCGCCCCTCGTGGGACTGGTCAACTGCATATCCCATATTACAGGCCTGAAATGGGCCTCGGATGATATTCGTCAAGGAGCAAACACCCAGCAACTGATCACACCCGGACTCTAATGCAGCAAACTTTAAAATTCCTCCAGAGCTTATGCGTCGAATCCAGGACCCGGAACTGTGAAAACCGGGCTCGCGAATGGGCTCCCAGCGCTTCAGGTGCTCTTCATTAGATAGATAAAAAGCAGATATGGCGGGCGCATCTGTCACTCCGAGCAAACGTATTTCCACCAGTCGATTACCTCACCATTCACATTCTGATTAAGCTCAATCAACCCATTTATACCGGCACTACTATTCAATTGACGGTAAAGAGTCCCGCTGACCGGGAAGCTCACCAAGAAATTCCCAACCCCGGGTCCTGCCGCTCTCATAACCTTCCTCGAGCAACTCTGCTTCCTGGGTAAAACGCTTAACCGGGAAATTGTCTGGAGGCGCAATAACCGAAACCTGGCACCCCTCTGGAGGCACCTCGATAAACTCCAGGGCCCGATTATATTTCTCCCCCCTCTCTAGCACGGCCTCAAATAGCCGGGTATGATCACGGAAAAACTGTTTGATAAATTTTGGAGCAGGCCCCTTAATTTTCCGATACCCCAGAGGGCGCGAAAGAATAACGGTTATATTTCTGGCCCCCTGCTGATAGGCCTGAATAATCGGTATCGAATCAGCCAGACCGCCATCGGTCATAGGCTCCCCATCCACTTCAGGAAACCCCCGGTAAGCAACCGGAATGGCACAAGAGGCCGGGAAAACCTCGTGCATATTTTCTGGAGTTACTTTCAGGTATCTAGCCTCCCCCGTGTTGATACTGGTAGTCACGGCATAAAGCGGTATTCCATTCTCAACATAACTATCAACACTGAGCGGAATATCCTGATATGACGCATGCCACAACCAGCCAATATCACAAAAATGACCGCCTCGGAGATAGCGGCGCCAGTCGATGAAGTCTGCCCGCCGGGCATGGTCCATTAGTATTTGCCGACTTCGCCCATGATTTCCCGCCAGATAACCAATCAAGTTGGTGGAGCCTGCGGATACACCGATCGCAAAATCAAATGGCCGATAGCCCGCCTCCAAAAATGCATCCAATACGCCTGCAGCGAAAATCCCCCGCATAGCACCCCCTTCAACCACAAGGGCTGACTGGGAATTCTCGTTAATCAAAATACAGTCTTCCATAGCGAGCAACCGTTAAAACCAAACCATCTCTACCTTTGCCAAGCAGATTCCAATAGCACTATGATTGGGGCATTCAGGTAATCCGTTGAGTTAAACCAAGTATGCCAACAATCGCGTTTAAAGCGCCGTGGAGCCGCCAGCTCCAAATTATCAGTGCCATATGCACATTACTCCTACTGGGACTGCCGCTCTTTCTGGCATCGAGAGCACCAGCTGCTCCATCTACCCTCTATAGCATTGCCATAGCACTTCCGCCTGCAATACTGGCTCTCAGCGCCTTCTTTGCCATCCGTGGTTACGCCATCAAAAATGGCAACCTCTTGATATTGCGCCCGGGCTGGAAAACCACCATCTCCTTGGAGGGGCTATCTGAAGCATTCCCCGACTCAACCGCCATGCAAGGATCAGTCCGCATCTTTGGCAACTCCGGCTTATTTGGCTATATAGGCCTGTTTCAAAACCAAAAATTGGGGCGCTATCGTGCATTTGCTACCGATCAGCAAAAATCTGTCGTACTGCGTCTGGCTACACAAACTATCGTGATCACTCCCGATAAACCGGAGCGGGCAGCGGACATTCTCCGCCAACACTGCCAACTTCAACCCAACCCAAATTAATTGCTCCGACAACAACGCCACACGAATAGGCACAAGAAGTCGACAGGAAGTTCAAACCGATGAAAAAGTTCGCTTTTATAATTGCCGCCGCATTTACGCTGCTATCAGCAAGTGCTCACTCCGCTTGTGTGATTTTATTGCATGGACTAGCCAAATCAGATAGCTCAATGGAGAAACTGGCAAAGGCCATAGATGCCGAGGGTTTCCAAACGGTCAATATTGATTACCCTTCGACCAAGCACTCCATTGAAGCTTTGGCCAGCATGGCCATAGCGCCTGCTGTCGAGGAGTGCGGTAACGCGCAAGAAATCAATTTTGTCACTCACTCCATGGGCGGCATTCTGGTAAGGCAATATCTACATTCAGCTGAAATCAAAAACCTGAATCGCGTTGTCATGTTGGGCCCACCCAATAAAGGCAGCGAAGTAGTTGATAAACTGGGAACATTCCCCGGTTTCAAGTTTATGTTTGGCGATGCTGGGCTGCAGTTGGGTACCGGCGAGATGAGCGTCCCCAACAAGCTCGGTAGTGCAGATTTTGATGTAGGTATTATTGCCGGTACTCGCAGCATCAACCTGATTCTATCCCGCCTTATCCCAGAAACCGATGATGGTAAAGTCTCCGTATCCAGCACAAAACTGGATGGCATGAATGATCATCTGCAAATGCCAGTGACCCACGTGTTTATGATGAAAGATAAAAAAGTTATCTCGCAAGTTATCCATTACCTTAAGCATGGATTCTTTCATAGAGCCGGCAATCAGGCATCCAATTAAAATTAATCGATCTTATAAATAATCTATACCTTTTAACTCCAATCACAATACAAAATTAGTGACAATAATTTGGAATTCACCTTTATGCAGTGGCAATGGTGCAGCTTTAAAGAGCTTACGCTCAGTCAACTTTACGAAGTTTTGCGAGTAAGGCAGGAAGTTTTTACGGTAGAACAAGATTGCCCCTATCAGGATGCCGACGGCAAAGACCAACACTCCTGGCACCTGATCTGCTGGGAAGGAGACGAAGATAACCCGCAGGTTATGGCCTACCTGAGAGTTGTTTTCCCAGGCCTTAAATACCGGGAACCTTCGATAGGAAGAGTATTAACCGCAGAAGCCAGTCGCGGAACAGGCCTGGGCAAGGAGCTGATTCGCCGAGCCGTAATGCACACATGCGAAGAATACCCCAACACTGGTATTCGCATTTCAGCTCAACAACATTTGGATAGATTTTACGGGGAATTTGGCTTTGAGCAGGTGTCTGAGCCATATCAGGAAGACGGCATCCCGCATATCGAGATGTTACGCCCTGCCAATTAATTGAAAGGGACCTTGTAAGTCCGATAGAAGTTTTGGGGGCCCTGCAGAGGCACTGCGGGACCCCAAAAATCTAGTTGCTACCCAGTGGATTGGCACCGGCGGATACAGGCTCGCTATCCGACTGACGCGCCCTGCTATAAAGGCAAGAGGCCGCGATTCCAGCAGCAATTAGCAACCACACAACATTAACGACCAGTGATGCTCTCACAAAGGAATCCTCACCAAACTGAGCAACGTGCACTACAACTGCACCGACGCAAGCGATAATTGTGGCAATACGCAGAGACATAGACCACTTGGCCACTGTCCCCATGAAGGCAGCCGCAACGCTTAACACCAAGGTCACCAGCCAGAACACCTGCGCAGCATTTAGCTTAAACGCCAGATAAGTCACCGCACTCAGAGCAATCGCAAATGGTACACCCCATACCTGAGCCATCCAGACTCGCTCCAAACGTACGGCGGGATTGCCGCGCTGACGCTTGCGAACAAACCAGATATTGATGCCGGATACCACCAGCAAACACATCCCCACCCCCAGCAGGAAGTAAGCAATTTTCACTGGGAAACCGGAAAAGTGGCCAAAGTGTAAACGGTACGTAGAAAGGTAAACCTGCTTAGCCGCGTCTCCCTCAGACCAACCCTCTTTTTCAATCAGGCTACCATCGGGATTAAAGTGGTAACGCTCACCCCAGACCAAACGCTCTGGAACCCGGGTCCACACCTCAACAACCTGGCCTTCACGTCCAGGGAATGCCACTTCTAAACGAGTGCGCTCTTCTTCCGGTGCGATACGATCCATTGTTGCCAGAATTGCAGCATAATCCGGATAATCAACTTCAGGGGCGTTTTCCTCCATCACCGGATGATCCGCGTAAAGCATGTGCTCTACCTTTTCCGTATCACCCTCAAAGAATACGCCGGCAATTGCAAAAGCGGCTACCTGGGACAACCCGATAAAAGCCCCAGTAATGGCTATGGCAAGATGAAAGGGAGAGGCCCAAACCCCCAGGCGATTGTGCAAATCCACTTGTTGAAGACGCTTAGAGCCAGAAAGACGGAAAGAGAAAGCGTCTTTAATAATTTTGGGGTGGGCCAGCAAACCGGAGACGATCAGAGCGGACATCACCATCCCGATCAAACCAACCAGGATGACCCCATAACCAACGGGAAGGTTGAGCGCGTAGTGCAAGTAAGCCAGGAAGTGGGTCCACTCATGCTCCACCTTGCCCAACAGGGAACCATCTTCAGCGACATATCGCTCCATATCGCCGACTTCAACCATCAATCTGGGCTTATCCTGATTAGGGATGGTGAAGGTAATTGAATCGAGATCCTCTTTTTCCTGCTTAGCTAACGCAATAGCATTTTCTGTAGCCGTCCGATACACAGAGGCTTCAACATTGAGGTTCTCCAACTCGGAGGCCTGCTCCCAGCGTTCGAACTCATTGTAAAAAACCGCCAGTGTTCCGCTGACGCAAACAATATATAAAAGAGTGGATACCGCCAGGCCGAGAACTGAGTGTCCATCGGTCATATCACGGACAAAGCCAGGGGTCGGTTTAAAGGAAAATTTCACGTTAAATTCCTACTCAAGTCCGTTGATCTATGCTGCCGAAGCGGGAAGCGCAAAGGTCAGCAACAAGCCGCTGACCACCGAGAAAGCCAGCATGGCAGCCGAAGGGCGCAGAAGCTTTTTATCGGCACAGCACCAAACCATCGCCAGGGTCCAGATTATCACCGACAGGAAAGCTCCGCCGACCAAGCGGGCAGTTTCAGAAAAACCGGTAAAACCAAAGAAAAGCAAACCGGCAATCAAACCACTGGCCGCGGGCAAAAGAAAGGCAGCCATAAAACGCAAGAAGCCCCGCAACCACAATGGAAGCAGGGCTTGAGATTCGGGTGTTCCCGAGCGCTGTTTTTCAACGGGTCTTGGGCCACTGGGCCAGTCACCCTTAAGAGCCAATAAAGCAAAGGCTCCGAGCATCACTATTAAAGTGGCAATACTGATTCCATATTCCACCCCAACAATTGAGCTCCACCCAAAAGCCGACAACACCATGGCTCCCCAACCACTCCAACGGCGCACGGGCTCTGCCCCTCTGCGAGACCAGGCGGAATAAAGGAGCAGAATCCCGGCCAAAGCAAAGGCGCTGGAAACTCCTGCAATCATATAAAAAGACATTGGCATAACCATAACAGCGAGAGACTCGCCTCTCGTCTGGTTGCTTAAACGTAAAAAAGGGAGCCAGCCCACAGACTCCCCCTGTGGACAAGCTCCCAGTCTACACTAACTTAGAAAATGTAGCGTGCTTCCGCAGTTACATAGCGACGCTCACCGTAGAAGCAGTCACCGCGGCTCAGGCAAACCGTTGTATGCTCTTCATCGGTCAAGTTTTTCGCATTCAGCTGGAACTTCCAGCTTTCAAGGGTGTATCCGATAGTCGCATCATACAGAGTATACGAAGGGTTCTCTGTCGGGAAATGAGCAAACTCCGAATCGTAATAAGCTGCATTTTCTGGATCGAAAACAACATATTGTGCATGTACTTTATCGATACCGGTGTAACTGTCTCCTACGTAACGCGCCCCAACGCCAATAGTAAGCCCTGGAACCCAGTCGCTCAGATCATAGTCTCCCCAAATAGAAAACTGCTCTTCTGGCACGCCTTCGATTTCAGAACCCTGCTCAAAGGAGCTGCTGCTCTCAGTGATCTCAGTGTCTATTTGACTATAGTTAGCGATAAGAGTGAGATTGCCTAACTTACCGCTGGCCTCAAGTTCGAAACCATCAACTTTCGCCTCACCAATTTGCTCGAAAAGCCCGTAATCCCCATAAGTCAAACGATTCTTTTGCTTGATCTCATAAACAGACGCCGTCATCAAGATATCGGTTCCCTCAGGCTGAAACTTAACACCAGCCTCAACCTGATCCCCCTCTACCGCTTTAAAGTCACGCCCCATACCATCCGGGTCGGATACGATCGGCTCAAACGATTCAGAGTAGCTAACGTAAGGTGAAATGCCATTATCAAACGCGTACATCAAACCAAAACGCTTGGTTACAGCATCCTCCTTGTGAGTTCTTTGATCCGCTTCAGGGTCATTACTATCTGCTTGACTACTGGTGTTATCCTTCCTAATCCCGGTATTCAGAATAAAGTTACCGAAGGAAATCTGATCCTGGAAATAAAATCCAACCTGCTCAGAATCGGTAACAGTTTTCGTTCTGGCCAGATCCTCAAGGCCCGTAGGTACATACCCATAAACAGGATCAAAAATATCGATCACGCCACCATAACTTCTCGCTCTCAGAGTACTCTCATCAATTTGAGCGTCCTGGCTGTCCAAGCCAAAAGAAATCTGGTGTTCCAACGGGCCAGTTGAGATTTCCCCGGAAAGTCGCAAGTCAAAAATAAGGAAATCGCTGTTAGCGTCCTTCATGTAGACGGTACGTGATACTTCACGTATATCTCTTTGTAGGCGAAGCCTAGCTGAGAAGTCAGCGTACATACTGTTGTAGTCCACTGTACCTTCAGAGTACCGAAGAGCCGCGTTAACTCCCCAATTGTCACTGAATCTGTGATCTAACCACAAACTGTAACCAGTCTGCTCTGTATCATATTTATCCCAACCCGGCTCACTCAGGAAAGTGTCAGTAGGGATTTCACCATTTACGTTCTCAACAATGGTGCCACCCCAGGGTAAAAATGCTGCGGTAGTACCTGATTCATCTTCCTGATAGCTCGCCATAAAAGTGATTTCAGTATCAGCATTCGGACGCCAGGAAATCGAAGGCATTAGTAAAGTACTGTTATCTTCAACGTGATCAACCTGGGCATCAGCCTCTCGATTGTAACCAACCACGCGGTAGAGCCACTCTCCAGACCCGTCGATAGAGCCAGTAACATCTCCCGCGACTACCATGCGGTCGTAATCACCAGCCTGAACCATTACCTCACCCCCAAATTCCTCTTTGGGGCGCTTAGAAACTAAGTTGACAATACCGCCTGTAGAACTCTGCCCGTAAAGTACAGATGAAGGGCCCTTCAGGATTTCAACACGCTCATATGAATAAAGATTTGCTCTGGAACTCGTATAGCTACCAAAAATAGACTGGAGACCATCAACAAACAGTACTGGTTCAACAGCGCGAATTGTGGACCAGTCCCCGCGAGCGTCTACACCAAACAAACCACCGTTAACACCGGCAGAATACTGCAAAACATCTTGTATGGATTTAGAGCCAGTCGCATCAAAAAAGTCCTTATCCCGTAGCGTGATCGAATACGGGGTCTCATCGACCGGAATATCCAGTTTACCAATGGAGGTCTGACGATCCAGGTTCAGATCTCCGATAACACTAACCTCTTCAATTCCTTCATTTTTATCTTCTGCAGCAAACGCCACAGAAGAACCGCCCGCAGCAATAGCCAACGCCAATACAGAGCGACTGATTCCAGAAATTACAGGAGAAGCTTTTTGCATACTTTTTGTTCGAGCGGTACTCATGAAGGTCCCTCAATGCCAACTGAATTTATGTGAATCACACTTAGACTGTGATACAAGTAACTGGTCGCGAATCCTAATAGGAATCGTTATCATCTACAACATTATTGGAACATTTTTTTATTAAAAATGTCTTCGCGGCGGTTAATGACAAAAAAACAGCATGAAAAGGTGGTTTAGCCACGCCAAAAGCGCACGGTCGTACCAAATTATTTAAGCTATCGGGAAGGACTGAAAGGCTTGGGCAGAGAGGGGGTTGGGTGGCAGCTCGCAAGCCACCACCCATCCATTTAGGGTGTCATTCGATCAATTGACCTTAAAGCACCTTGCACCCTTAGGGGTAGGTATAACTAGCCTGCACTCCCAAAGGCATCCCCAGTGTCCAGTAAGCCACCAGGAACAGTGACCAGCAAATCAGGAACACAATGGAATACGGCAACATAATGGATACAAGTGTCCCAATACCCGTTCCCTTCACGTAGCGCTGGCAGTACACAACCACCAAGGGGAAGTAAGGCATCAGCGGGGTAATAATATTGGTGGAGGAATCACCTACCCGGTAAGCCGCCTGGGTGAGATCAGGGGAGAAACCGATCTGCATCAACATAGGCACAAAGATGGGGGACAGCAGCGCCCACTTGGCAGAGGCAGATCCCACAAATAAGTTGATAAAGGCTACCAGTACAATAATGCCCATCAGGGTAATCGGGCCCGGCAGCTCCATCGCCGCGAGCAAGCTCCCTCCCTCTACCGAAAGCAGCGTACCCAAACCGGAGCGGGCAAACTCAGAGATAAACAACGCACAGAAAAAAGCCATCACGATGTAATAAGCCATGGAGCCCATGGTTTTGGACATCGCATCAATAACATCCTTACTCTGGCGGAAGGTACCAGCCGCATAGCCAAACACCACACCGGGAATCACAAACAGCAGGAAGATCAGCGGCACAATCGACTTCATAATCGGCGCTGTGAAGGAGGCCAATTGCCCTTCTGCATCGCGCAAGGCCGAAGTCTCTGGCAGCATCCAGGCCACAAGCCCCACGATACCCGCCACCATCACAGTTACCGCCAGGTACATCGCTTTTTTCTCGCGGGCGCCCAGTTCCTGCATTACTGGCATATCCGCTTCATCACCATCCACCTCTACATTCTTGAGACGGGGCTCGATGACCTTATCCGTCAACCACCACCCCAACAGGGTCACCAGCAGGCAGGAAGCCGAAGTGAAGAACCAGTTATTAAGAGGGTTTACCTGCATTTCCGGGTTGGCGATTTGTGCCGCTGTCTGGGTAAAGCCTTGCAGTAAGGGATCAATCGCTGAGGGAACAAAGTTGGCAGAAAAGCCCCCTGAAACTCCGGCAAATGCCGCAGCGATACCCGCTAAAGGATGGCGCCCTGCCGCATAGAAGATCACCCCTCCAAGAGGAATTACCAATACATAACCCGCATCTACGGCTGTATGGCTGACGATAGCTACCAAAATCAACATAGGTGTCAGCAGCATCTGCGGCGTTACCGCCAGCAGCTTTTTCAATACCGCATTGATAAAGCCACTCTGCTCAGCCACACCGACCCCCAGCATGGCTACCAGCACTACCCCCAGGGGCGCAAAACTGGTAAAGGTAGTTACCATACCAGACAGGAAGCGAGCCATTTCACTACTGGAAAGCAGGTTGGTTACCTGTATCGCCTCACCGGTAGCGGGGTGTAAGGCTTCGAAGTTAACACCGGAGAGAAGCCAGGAGAGTACCCAGATTCCCACCATCAAGATCAAAAACAGAACAGCGGGATCGGGTAATTTATTACCGACAACCTCAATAAAATTGAGCGCTCGATTAATCCAGCCATTTTTATTATCGGCACTATTGCCGGCATCAGGATTTGCCTGAACGTTTTCCATGTTTGCACCCTGTACATTTATTATTTTTTATTAAAAAGGAGGCCGATACTCCATGGCCTCCTGCTTTTTCGGGAAAAGCTCTAACCTATCTTGCGAATACCAACCGCGTGACGCAACTTCTCGATAAAGGGCGCAGAGTAAGCGCGAGCTTTAATAGCCCCCTTCTCCAGCTCCGTTTCAATTTGGTCCGGGTTAGCCAGCAGCTCATTGTAGCGCTCGCGAGCTACACCGATCTGGCCGTTCACCAGCTCAAACAACTGCTTCTTGGCTTCACCCCAGGCAATGCCCTCTTCAAAAGCTTTGCGCATTTCTGCTGTCTGTTCTTCGCTGGCAAATGCCTGCCAAACCTGGAATACAGTGGAAGTATCCGGATCTTTTGGCTCGCCCGGCTCCAGCAGGTTGGTTTTGATCTTATTAATGTGCTTTCTCAGCTTTTTCTCAGGAAGGAACAGCGGAATAGTGTTGCCGTAACTCTTACTCATTTTGCGACCATCCAGGCCTTGCAACACAGCTACGTGGTCGTCAACTACCGCTTCTGGTAAAGCGAAGTGCTCACCGTAGTGGTGGTTGAAGCGCTGGGCAATATCCCGAGCCATTTCGATATGCTGTACCTGGTCTTTACCCACCGGCACCTTATTGGCGTTGAACATCAGAATGTCGGCGGCCATCAGGATCGGGTAGCTATACAGCCCCATGGTGACGCCAAAATCGGAATCTTCGCCATCGGCGCGGTTGGCATCTACCGCTGCTTTATAAGCGTGGGCACGGTTCATCAGGCCCTTGCCGGTCATGCAGGTGAGCAGCCAGGTTAGTTCAGGAATCTCATGGACGTCGGACTGACGGTAGAACACCACATTGTCGGTATTCAGGCCCAAGGCCAGCCAGGTTGCAGCGATCTCCAGGGTGGACTGATGGACCTGTGCCGGGTCCTGGCACTTAATCAGTGCGTGGTAATCGGCCAGAAAGTAGAACGATTGGTTGTTTTCATCCTGACTCGCGGCGATCGCCGGGCGGATTGCACCCACATAGTTCCCCAGGTGTGGAGTACCGGTTGTTGTAATACCGGTTAATACGCGCTGTTTCGTCATAATTCCTTCGTAGTCTGTACTGTCATCAGGCAATAGAGACCGAATCATACCCCTTTAGTGCCCAGGGGTGTATCAACCAAAGGTACCGACTCCCCATAGCCGTACCAACATGCGGCCAATGTTAAGCCTCAACCGCCACTTTGGCGGAAACCTGGAATTGGCGCTGATATTCACTTGGCGAAATCCCAAACGCCCGACGGAAATGGTGACGCAAGGTCGCACTACTCTCAAAGCCAGCCAGTTGGGCTGCTCTGTCTACAGACTCCTTACCGGACTCCAGCGCCTTCTGCGCCGCCCGCAAGCGCTGCTGAATCAGCCACTCCTTGGGAGCAATTCCCATCGACTGGCGAAACTTTCGGTCAAAACTACGGCGGGATAAATGGGCGCGCTGCGCCAAATCATCAATTTTAATTGCGCCATCCAAATTGCCAATCGCCCAATCCAGCGCAGCAGAGAAGTGGTCTGGCCGTTTGGCAACGGGCATCTCCACATACTGGGCCTGGCCACCCTGCCTATGGGGTGCCATCACCAACCGACGGGCCACCGAATTGGCCAATTCATAACCGTGATTGCGCCGTAAAAACTCAATGCCCAGATCGATGGCAGCACTACTGCCCGCAGCGCAAGCCAGCGCGTCCTCCCACACGTAGAGAACATCTCCCACATACTCCACCGCAGGAAAGCGCTCACGAAAACGCTCCGCAAACAACCAGTGGGTAGTCGCTTGTCGACCATCAAATAATCCCAATTCCGCAGGCAGAAAAGCACCGGAGCAAAAAGTAAGGATCTGGCGGCCGGCAGCGGCAAACTCAGCCACCGCCCTATGTACACGCTCCAAATAAGCATCTTGTGGTTGTGCATTGGTCGACCAACAGGGAATCACCAGCAGATCATAATCCATCAAACTCTCTACCCGCCGACAAGCCAGAGCCAGACCGCCGGTCGCCAGAGGGTTTTCCTCAGCGAAAGTCACAATTTCACCGGTGTAGAGCTCGCTAAGTTCAGGTCGGGGTAGGCAAAAGAGTTCGGTAGCGCAACCGAGTTCGAAGAGTGAGACCTGCCGGTGGGCGAGAACAGCCACTTTCTGGCTCTTATTAGGCTTTTGTGCCAACGTCGACATAGGTACCCCTAACCCTCAGCAGTTAATTAAATTAGGTTAACGAATAAATCCAATCCAGCATACCCAGTTGAGCAGTTATTGAAAGCAATGCCGGGAATAAAACCCTCAACCTTTGAAGCATTATTTGATAGGTAAATCACTATCATCTTCAAATAAGTAAAGCCGAACCCCACTAGCCAAAGCCGACCCACAAGTTTGCACGCAGAATTGGCGCAAAATTAATGCTATCTGGCTCAGAGGTAGATCGCCCGGAAGCAACCAAACAGGGACACTATCGCCACTTGGAAATCTGATGAGTCACCGCAATTACCGGGAGCAATTATATGAGTTCAGCCGTAAGTAGAGTACCCGCTGCCAGCAGCCAAGATGCGCTAAACCACTTCCAAAACCTCCTATCTTTTGAAACAGACTGCTGGGATGTACACCACGCAGTCAGCCAAAATCGCAAGGACTTTGTACTTTTAGACGTGCGAGGTGAAGAGGCCTATAAAAACGGACATATACAAACAGCTGAATCCTTACCATACAGCCGTATCAATAAAGACAGGCTGAGTGAATACCCTTCAGATACATTATTTGTTGTCTATTGTGCAGGCCCACACTGTAACGCGACAGAAAAAGCAGCTATCAGGCTGGCCACACTTAACAGGTCGGTCAAGAAAATGATCGGCGGCATCACCGGATGGTTAGATGAAGGGTTCACCCTCATCCAAGAAACAGCCAAATCAATTTAATTCCTATTGTTAGCCTCTTACAGGATGACATAGCTTGGCATAAGGATGTGCCAAGCTATCAAACGCCGATTCAAAGAAACACTGATTAAATGGTACTGATATGTTTGTTCGCCATGCCCACCCCACCGACTGTTTTTATCTCTTCAATATGATGCGCTGCTTAGCCAGGCATAATAATTCAACTGACTCTTTCCATATTACCCAACTTGAATTGCAAAATAAGTTGTTTCAGAGGAAGGAGCATCAAGTGCTGGTTGTGGAACAAGACCACAGCCTTGAGGGGTATATCAGCTTTAATATTATTCCAGAAAATGAAAGCTCGGCGGCCTTAGCTATTATCAGCGAGCTATATATCGGGGATTGCGATACAAACCGAAAAGAAGAAATTACCCAAGCCCTATTGAGTGCAATTTCGAAAGAAGCTCGGAAATATCGCTGCATGGATATAAGGTGGAAGGTATCTTCAAAGGGGCATAAATAAAAACGGGATTTTTAGCAAGGATTGCAAGTTCAACTTGTAATACAAAAAGAAGGAGAATTCTAAAACTCACCTGACAGAAAATAATTAGCCCTTCCGCCACCTAACTAGCTTTGATATTCAAAAAAGCCTTTTGGCAGCAAAGAGACACTCGAACCAGAGTGCGTATATCCCCTGCCAGCCAAAGGCTAAAACTTTATGTTTGGAGTCTAGCTTCTTATTCACCTGCCCCCAGAATTGTCCCCCTTGCGACATATTCAAGCCTCCAATTTCTGTTTCTTTTTGATCCTCACATAGACTTCTTCACGGTGGATAGGCAGTGACTTGGGTGCGCTTATACCTATCTTAACTTGATTACCTTTTACCTCCAGCACTGTGACTGAGACATTTGATCCAATTCTTAGATATTCACCTGTCCGTCGCTTTAAAATCAACATTCTCATTTCCTTCAATAATCAAAGTTTGAGCACTTCCGCGATGGGGAACCTGTGATTCAACGTTTGGAGGAAATATGGGGTGGTGCGCGAGGGCGGTAGGCACAGAAGAGAAAAAGGCGGGCGCTAGGCTTCCAGAGCTTGGGAATTGGTCCCAAACTGCTGAATGCACTCCACTTTATTGAAGACGAGCGGGTTTCTAGCGTATTATCCATATAGCCATTTTGATACTTATCCTATCAATTTGGTTAGCTGGCCCCGGGTGTTGGTAGCACCTTGGGTCAGCGCCTTTTACTTACTCTTATGTCACGCTACCGTTCTCCTTTAAGGGGATGGGTCTTTTAGAAAATTCTCGGTTCACTCGAAACCTTCAAGTTTGTAAAGCCTTTTTAATCGGCTCACTCAATTACGATCAAAATACTAAAAATATCCACCGATTCTACGCAGCTTTGACATTAAAACAAACGCAATAAATTCCAATAAGATCATTTTCGTGCCTATATTTTTTATGTGCCGGGCTTGTGAAACCTCAGCTAACAACCAACAACTGCTATTGATACTGGGATCCTCCCTCTGACTGTTCAAAAGCTTGAAGAAATAAGCTCTCATTACCGTAGCAGGGAAGAGTTTTCTGAATTAGGTTAAAATTCCCATTGAACTAACTTCACAAACAGCACATAGTGCGTTTTGAGCTAGTGATCGTGCAGGCACTCTAAATTATAACCGTGTGAGCGATAATGATTGGATATGCTCGCAATCAATTGGGGGTAGCTAAAATTATCTTTTTCAAATTCACCCTAGTTTAATAATACTTGAAATCAAGACACCCAACACCAAAATGAAAAACCCTAACCTTTGACAACCAAGAAAGAAGTTAATCATTAACTGGCAAAAAGAAAATCCAATCACCTACCATTGCTTGCTAAATATGCAAAGTAAATAGAATCTTCAAAGTATAGGGCTAAAAAAATTGAGCCCTAATCTCTCGATCGTACCAACAGTAAAATTCAGAGAGATAAATAAAGGAAAGAAATTGAGGTCTCAACTTACAGAAGACAGGTTGGTAAAGCATGGTTGGACCCACGAATATGGGTCCAACTGATATAGAAATATTCCTAGAGATTGAGAAAGATATCGTCTAGCTAGTAGATATAAATAGCTCCCGCAGCATCCGCATCATTTAAATCTGGATCAGCCATAATCCCAGTATCCGAGCCCTGCTCTTCTGGAGCGCCCACTACCAGGGTATCACCATCGCCACTTAAAGCGATTGAAGTTCCAAAGTAGTCACGCTCATCGGTGTTATTAGCTTTCAGGTAAGTGCTCTCAATCCACTGCCCATCAACCATCGAATACATATAGGCCGCACCCGCCCTAGATGCCGAGTTGTCATTGCTATCAGCATAGAAACCTATACCAGCACTACTCTCCTGAGCACCTACCGCAAGTAGTGAGCCATCATTGTTCAGGCTAATAGACGTACCAAAAGCATCATCTTCATCGGTGTTACTCGCTTTAAGGTAGGCACTTTGGTACCAAGAATTCTCCTCATATGAAAATAGATAGACAGCACCATTATTGAAGCCATCACGATCATCGGGGTCCTCTGAAGCACCAGCCTGAAGTGGGGCACCCACAGCAAGCAGGCTGCCGTCGCCACTAAAACTAACATCCCAACCAAAGCGATCGCCCACACTTGCACTATCTGCAGTAAGCAACTGTTGTTGAGCCCAGCCACCATTATTGGAGAAGATATAAGTTGCTCCCCTGCCACCATGCCCACCAATAGCACCAACCGCCAGCATGGAACCATCATCACTCAAGCTAACGGATGAGCCGAAGTCCATATTTGAATTACTATCACTTGCCTTCAAATAAGCTTCTTGACTCCACTCAACCCCAGAATACTGGAAGATATACACCGCACCAGAATCCAGAGCTTCGTCATTATCAGGGCCGCTATTAACACCGGTAGCACTACTATCTTCATATGGGGCTGCTACTGCCAGGGTTGTTCCATTACCACTTAAACTCAACGCCCGACCAAAGAAATCATAATAGCCATGATTATCTGCTCTTAATTTAGCGCTGTGAGTCCACTCCAAATCCTCACGGGTGAATATATGAACTGCGCCAGCTGAAAAGTTATCATCCTCACCATTTTCTTTGTAGGCACCAACAGCCAAAGTATTCCCATCGCCACTAAGGCTCACTGCAGATCCAAATGCAGCTCCACCTTCAACCTCAAAAGCTTTTAAAACAGCTCGGTAAACCCAGCCATCTTCACCGTAATCAAAAATATATACAGCACCTGACCCGCTAGCTGCATTATTAAATTCATTTAACTCATTACTATCTTCGCCAGTCGCACCAACAGCTATGGTAGAGCCGTCATCACTAATCGCAACGGACCAACCAAACTGGTCACCGGCTTCGGCATTACCAGCCTTGAAATAACCAATACTATCGACAACTTCCTCATCAATCGATATTTCATTTGAATCCAGGCAAGTTGTATCATCACAGCTTTGCAATATATAGCGAGCATTCAATCGCTCAAATAGAGGCACCTTAATTTCTACAATTTCAGAACCTGCAGAAATTTTATCGCTAACTACTTCATAGCCAGATTGCCCATCTTTGTTCTCAAAAAGTTGATAATAGGTAGCCCCCTCAACATCCGACCATTCAAAAGTGAACACTTTTGCTGAATTGAAATATAGATAGGGAGTCGCCGCCTCTGAGATTGAGGAACCTCCGCCGCTATCACTTCCCCCACAAGCGCTCAAGATCACACCACATGCAACGACTACTGAACTGCTTTTAAATTTCACAACATCCTTCCCTAAAGAGTATGATTTGAATCGCGCGCAACTCTACCAAGCTTAAGGGAAAAGAAAAACCAGAAACAGGATAAAGTGAGGGTCGAAGGGGATTAAAAAAACAAGGCAATGGTTGCAGACATTAATACCGCACCAACTTTAAAGCACTATTTTTTACGCAAAATACACTTCTGAATTCCACATCATCACAACATTAAATTAAGACAAAAATACAGCAAAAAAGGACACATCAAAAAAGTAAGTAAACAACCAAAGAAAATTAAATAGAGACTTAAAAGTAAGCCCACCTTTCTACCCACAACAGATACTTTAATGCACACACAAAAAACGATTGAGGGGGTGATTTTTAGTGTACTATCCCTCTTATCAACGCAAATCAAAATTTGCAGGAGAGAAAAAGGCAAATTTAGCCTCCTAAAGTTGCCCCACCATCAACAACAATATCTTGCATGGTGATATGCGCAGCCATATCCGAGGCTAGAAACATAACAGTATTTGCTATATCAGAAGTACTCGCGATTTTTTTTAAGGGGATACCCAGCTTATATCCTTCTGGATTACCGGCAACAGTAGCAGCCTCACTGCCTTCACTTCCCCACAGTTCACGCAGCATCTCAGTATCTGTAGATCCTGGTGAAACTAAATTACAACGGACACCATATTCTGCTAGCTCAAGAGCTACGCAATGGCTCAGTCCAACCAGGGCAGATTTTGATGCGCAGTATGCCGTCATTCCCAGTCTTGGAACATGGGCTGCATTAGAGGCTACATTTACAATAGCCCCTTTACCCTGATTTTTGAAATGGAGCGCCAGCTCTCTTATCAAACTAAAGGGGCCTGTCACATTTACTGATAAGCAATCACGCCAATCGGAAAGTGTCAGTTCGGATATACCTCCAACCCGTAGAATACCCGCTGCATTAACTAGAATATCCGGGCCCATGTTGTCAGTAAGTAATCCCTTACAAACCTGAGCAATCTGATCCGAATTTGAAAGATCCAAAGGGACAGTCTCATATCCATACTCAGCCTCTGGAAATTTAATATCGAAACCAAATACAGCAGCACCATGTTCACAAAACAAATCCGCTATGGTTGCTCCAATTCCTCGTCCGGCACCAGTAACCCAAACCCTTTTCCCTGAAAAATTCATATGTCCACTACTCTTTTAATTCAGGGTATTTACCCTGAATCAGCTTCCACCACCCATTGAGTGAGGGGGCAACAGCCAGCTCTTCGAATGTCATTTGGACTCCGAGCTTTTGCCAATCAGTAATCAAGCCCATTAGCTGGGCTGAGTCCAGTCCATAATCAATGAGATTTTCATCTGCATCAAATTGGTCAGGCTCTTCATCAATCAGCTCCAGCAATTGCTCCTTGAGAAAAGACCAGGTTAACTTATCCTTTGATGAAACCCCGAGAGATACAACATCATCTGTTGCAATAACACTTCCGCAACGATTAGCTACATATTTAAGTGCCATAAGATGCTCTTCTTCAGAGAAATCACCAACAGCATCAGCCACCATGAATGGCTGAACATCTCGCATAAAAGCATCCAATGCTGTGGTTAAACAGCCGATATGCGCATATATACCGCATATCAGGAGTTGATCCCTTCCTTTCTCCGCAAGAATTTCCTGAAGCTCAGATCGGTAAAAAGCACTATATCGCCACTTAACCAATACAATATCATCTTCATCTGGCGCCAAAGCAGGCACTACTTTTTGTAAGCTGGGGTCAGCTTTGGTAAGTCCTGGCCCCCACATATCGTTTAGCAATGCGCGATCTTTATCGCTTTGCTCAGTGGGTTGAGCCGTATAAATTACCGGTACCTGATGCTTTTTAGCCCAAACCCGCACCGCAACAATATTGTTTTCTATATTGCGGACCAACTCGCTTCCTTCACCAAAAAAGCGGACGAAATACTCCTGCATATCATGAATAAGCAAAGCACTTCTGGAGGGGTCAATCTTCCAGCCCACCTTATTTTGGGGGAGAGAATCAATCGTGGGTAGACTATAGTTATCCAGTGATGGAATTGACATAAATATTAAGACCTTAAATCTTTGGAGCGGCTGTACTTTCAAGCAGTTCTTTGCGCAAAACTTTCTTGTCTATTTTTCCTACCGGAGTAAGCGGCAAAGTCTGCACAAATTTAAATTTATCTGGCAGCTTGAATTGAGCTACCCCGAGCTCTCGCAAGTACTTTCTCAGAGTTACAGGGCGCAAGCTATCATCACTTGACACTAAAAAAGCACAACTTTTCTCACCCAGTAAATCATCCGGCATTGCTACCAAGGCCGCTTGAGCAATGGATGCATGACGTAACAAAAGACTTTCTATCTCTTCAGCCGCTATCTTTTCTCCACCGCGATTGATTTGATCCTTTTGCCGACCCACTACTTTTAAATATCCACGGTCATCGCGCTGCACCAAATCCCCGGTACGATAAAAACCCTCACTATCGAAAGTATTTTTGTTATGCTCAGGACTTTTGTAGTAACCGCGTATTGTGTATGGACCTCGAGTAATCAGCATACCGGTCTCTCCGGCAGGCACCGCATCTCCGTTCTCGTCAATTACCCGGACTTCATCATTAGGACACATGGGGCATCCCTGGGTGCAAAAAGCCAAAGCATCATCATCATCCAAGCGGGTATAGTTAACCAAACCCTCAGCCATACCAAATACTTGTTGCAGTTGGCATCCTAGCTCTTCCGGCACTCTGCGAGCGACACTTTCAGCAAAATTTGCTCCACCAACCTGTATTAGAGAAAGCGTGGTCAACTTTTCATTGTGCTGCGGGGCAGCTTTAAGCCAAAGTGAAACTGCCGGAGGTACCAGTGCCACCATATTAACTTCGTGCTTTGCTATTAGGGCAAAGCAATTTAATGGTTCTGGATCAGAAGCTGTTATTACGGTACCGCCGCTATCAAATACCCCAAGGGCACCTGGTGAGCTTAATGAAAAGTTATGTCCAGCGGGAAGTGCGCATAAAAACCGGGTCTGAGGACTCAGATCGCATATCTCTGCACTTCTACGCACGCTGTATAAATAGTCATTATGGGTGCGGGGAATAAGCTTCGGTGTACCGGTACTGCCGCCCGAAAGCTGAAAAAAAGCAACTTCTCCAGGAGGAGTTGGCTCTAATTCCCCATTAGGTTCCGTTGTATTTATACTGGCATCAAGTGAATCGGCAGAGCTATCCTTTCCCCACAACAATACATGATTTACGGAGGGCGTTTGCTGCTTTAGCTCATCTATAAAAGCAACATCAGAAAATAACGCATGAGAAGCCGAGGCGATAATAAGAGAAGGGTGAAGCTGATCAGCATAAGCCAACAGTTCCAAGCGCTGATGACTGTACAGCGCATTGACCGGAACGACACCTGCTTTTAACAGCCCAAAGAATACAATATAAAATTCAGCAATATTCGGTAGCTGGACCAAGGCAGTATCGTAAGGTTTAACCCCTTTTGATTTCAGGGAGTGGGCCAGGTTATCGGAAAGCTGATCTAATTGGGCATATGAGAAATGTCGACCACCACAAATAATTGCTGTGGCTTTAGCATCCCTTTCACAAGACACTCTTAAGATATCCGTTAGCGGCTTGTCCTCCCAATAGCCAAGATCCCGATAACGGCGAGCCTCCGATTCTGGCCAAGGCGTAAATTCAATACTCATTAAAGCGCTTCCTGCTGTTTGATTCCCAGAGCATTGAGCATTGTGCCCAACTTCGCGCCGGTTTCCTGCCATTCCGATTCAGGACAAGAGTCCTCCACAATGCCGGCCCCAGCAAATAATTGAATATGGTTGCCATTAACCGTGCCGCAACGAATAGTAACTACCCACTCACCATTACCTTCAGCGTCACACCACCCCACCATTCCAGTGAAGACGCCCCTTTCGAAAGACTCCACCAAGCGGATTAAATTACGGGCATCTTTTGTTGGGAAGCCACATACGGCAGGTGTTGGATGCAGCTGACAAGCAAGTTCCAAAGCAGAAATTTCAGGTTTTTTTAGTTGGCCATGGATGAGGGTCGACAAATGCCACATAGCCGGGGTGCTGATAAGTTCAGGGGCAGCCGGGATATCCAGTGAGCTACAAAACGGTGTGAGTACCTGGCGAATTTCATCAATGACCAATTTATGCTCGTAGCTGTCCTTTGCAGAAGTAAGTAGCGATTCACTTACAGCTTTATCTTTCTCCAGATCGTTTTGTCGCTTAGCTGAACCGGCCAAGGGGTTTGAAATCAGTTCGCTTCCTACTTTTCGTACTAACAACTCAGGACTTGAACCGATCAACTCCTGATCTCCCTCAATGGGGATACGGAAATGATAACCGGAAGGGTTCTGTACAATTAACCTAGATAGAATTTCGTCAACGGAGATTTTCTCGGATAACTCTACGTTTAGCACTCTGGACAAAACCGCTTTACGTAAATCACTATGCTGAAAATTAGCAATCGCCTGCTCTACCGACTGCTTAAAGCGCCATTCACCGGGAATACTTTGGATCTTTTCTACTCGGGGAACAGATGCGCTCCTTCCTTTAAGGGTCGTAATCATTTCACTGCGATCAAAAAATTCGCATTTGGCAGGAACAAACAAGCGGGACTGCTGACTGAGATCAAAAGGAACTGCACCAACTATAACAGGGTTGCGGATTCCGGCCCCTTTCGCTTTGACAAAAGCCTCCTGCACTAACTCATAGAACAGCTGACTGCCTCCACTGGGCTCCGGTATCACCGGCTGGTTGATCTCCGTAAAAACCCCCTTGCCACGCAAGCTTCTATAAGAGGAAGTGAACAAAAAATCAGCGGAATCGGGAATGGGCAATCGTCCAGATTCCATGTCCTGAGTCGGGAAGAGCATAAACGGGCACTCCATTGAATATGCAAATGAGAATGACTATCATTATAATTCATGTCCAAAAGCATTTGTCAATTGGTGTACTCAATATTTGAGAAGTATTTGCGCGAAAAGCAGCGAGGGAGGCGTCACACAAACTAATAAGCTAGGTAAACATTTAAATATGCGAGACAAAACAACAAGAGCGACCTAAAAAATATATTTTTATTTATTTCAGTTGCAACCTCCCAGGCAGATTTTCTCTGTTTTTCAGTAACCACTTGCGATTGCCGTCACGTTTAATTGCCATCAGACCATGCAACTAAATAAAATTTTCCTTGCTGAGTTTTTGAATTACCCCACACAAGCGAGAATGATAATAATTTCTATTTACACCAGCCATCCTCTTGCGGTAGCCTGTTGGCAAGTTATTACTACTTCTTGAAAAGAAGAATTAAGCACATGGCTCTTTATAAAATTCATGGAAAGTCCAACCATTAAACACAGGAATGCCATGACCGCTGTCATGCACTCAAATATGTTGCGTATTACTCAATCCAGTGTCTCTGAGATTGGCAGCGCGCTTTGGTGGTCGGAGATGGAAAGGCAGGGACTACCGCTTGTTAATAAAAACCCCTCGAATAAAGAAAATTTAATTCTGACATTTTTGTGGAGAGACCCAGATGGTAGCGAATCTCACTCACCGATCAAACAAGTTTATATCGATATAAATTGTGTAACGAACCACCATACATTTTCACCGCCCTCCCTAGAACGGTTGCCAAATACAGATGTGTGGTATTGGCAAGTAGAGATCGAAAAATCCTGGCGGGGTAGCTATCGCTTAATTCCAACTACAGAAAAATGGATCGGCTCCAACTGGGAAAAAGCACTTCAACCCAACGACGATTCCCGAAAAATGCAAAGACATTGGTGGCGCAACCTGCTTAAAGCAGCCATACCCGACCCGCTGAATCGACAAGCGCCGAGTGTCGGTTCGTGGAACAAAAAGTTTTCTGCAATTCATTTGCCAGGACTTATGGAGCAAAGTCTATGGCAAAAATTCGATCTAAAACCTGAGTCTTCAGAGTCGGAAAATAAAAATTCTTCCGGCGTGGGAGAAGTGTGCTGGCAAAGTTCCATCCTGGGAATTAGCCGCAGGGTCTGGACCTACGCATGTGGCAAAGCATCTGATCCTGAGAAGCGCCCACTTGTAATTCTATTGGATGGTGATCGATGGGCAAAAGAAATGCCTATTTTCTCAGTTTTGAAGGAACAGACACAATCCGGACATTTACCTGCGGCACTCTATTTATTAATTGATTCAGTCAACGAGAAACAGCGAGAGAAAGATCTGACTTGTAGTGAGGACTTTTGGCTGGCAATTCAGAAAGAACTGATCCCCCAGATTAAAGAAGAGCTACCTCATACTGAAAATCCAGCGCATACAATTGTTACTGGACAAAGCTATGGTGGACTAGCTGCGATGTTTGCAGGATTAAAGTGGCCCGCAAGATTTGGCTGTGTATTAAGCCAATCAGGCTCCTTCTGGTGGCCAAACAATAAACTCATGGGTAAAGATAATAACAGCGCTGACAAAGGCTGGCTCACAGAGCAGATCTTATCGGAAACCTACCAGCCAGCCAGACTGAAGATTTTTCAGCAGGTGGGCACTCGGGAATATTCCTTAATCAGAGTAAATGACCAGCTGAATAAAGTCCTAAATAGTAAAAGCTTTGATGTTAAGTACCAGAAATTTGTCGGCGGACACGACACTCTGTGTTGGCGTGAGGGACTAATCACGGGTCTTTCATATTTATTACAAAATTTCAGTTATCAGGATTAAAGTTGCTATGCAATCAGAATACCAAAATCCATTTGATGATGAGAGCCACCAATTTTTTGTGTTAACTAACGATCTTGGCCAACACAGTCTGTGGCCAGAATTTGCAGGAATCCCAAGGGGCTGGAAGACAGTATATGGACCTCAGGATCGTCGACTATGTGTTGAATATATAGAAGAGAACTGGAAAAGCCTCAATCATTGATAGCGGTCAGTTTCTGCGGTTGTGCTACTTCTCGTAAAGAGTAAATACAACCAATAAGACTTGAGAGGTTTAAGACTCTATTTATTGGCGGTTAAGGGACTAACTGCAGCTGGAAAGTGCCAGCAACACCCGCTTGAAAATACGGCTAAGGTCTGTGCCACACTATTTTCATATTTCAGGGGCGTGGCCAAGTAGATCAGGACGAAATATTTGGCCACTTTTTTCCCACCTAGACATTGTGCCAACTCAATATGTTGAAAAAGGATTGTTACTGTGCAAGAAGAAAGCGCAACCATTTCTGCAAGTAAGCTTAGCGATAACACTTACCCTTTGGTGGGACCTCAAGTAGGAATCTGGTTGGCTGATCAACTTTCGGAAAGCAGCAATACCTTCGCCGTGGCCCAGTATGTAGAGATCCACGGCGCAATTAATGTGGAGCTGCTGACAAAAGCTATTCATATTGGATTAAGTGAAGCTGACACGATTCATGCAAAATATCACCAGGAAGATAACATTCCGGTCCAACAGCTCCAGTCAGCGCCCGAACCTGAATCCTTAAACGCTGTAGACCTCATAAAAATTGAAGATCCGCTTGATCCGGTAGCTGCTGCAAAATCCTTGATGCTCAATGATATTCAAGGGGAATTAAGAGCAGATAGCGAAACTTGCCTCTATCATCATATTATTTTTCAGTTACCCGATAGTTCAAATGGGCAACACTTTCTCTGGTACCAGCGCTATCACCATTTAATGGTGGATGGCTTCAGCTTTACCGCCCTCACTAAAAGAATCGAGAAAATTTATAATGCACTTACTAACGGTGCACCAATAGCCAGCTCTCCATTTACGGGGTTTTCCGCAGTCGTTGATGAGTACTTAGAGTATGCCGAATCGGAAAAATTCAAACAGGATCGAGCCTTTTGGACAGAATACGCCAAGGGCTTGACAGCACCACTGACGTTGTCGAGTAAGACTACCAGCTCGCTCGACAACACCAACAGCCTTGTGCATCGTCAAAGTAATTCGATAGCTCGAAGTTTAATTGAAAATCTAACCCAGCTGACGGACGCAAAGAAACTGTCGGTGGTCGACCTTACCACAGCAATGATCTTTATTTATTTATCCAGAATATGTGATAGCAATAAAGTTACCGTAGGCTACCCATTTATGCGGCGTATGGGCTCCTCCGCACTTAACTCTACAGGTCCCGTTGCTAATGTACTGCCATTACAACTTGAAATCAGCGCCGAGCAAAATATTTTTGATATTGCCCGCTCTCTATCCAGGGAATTACGCAAAATCCGTAAACATCAGCGCTACGAATCCGAGCAGCTACAAAGAGATCTTGGGCTGGTCGGCTCACACAGACGTCTGTATGGCCCCACTATCAATTGCAAGATCTTTGACTACACACTCAATTTTGATGGGGCCCCCGGTAAAACCTATCAAATAACAACAGGCCCCATTGAAGACATAGAGTTTTCAATTTACTTCGGCAAAGAAACAATAACTATTGAACTCGCAGCCAACGCTCATCGATACAGTGAAAAGGAGCTAGAACTCCACAGACATAGAATCAGCGATCTCTTTGTTCAGGCTCACCATAATAGCCACTGTTTATCCAGTGAATTCTCTCTAATACCTATCGGTGAAAAAGGCCTTATCGACAGCTGGGCTAAAGGCATAGAAATCACCAATACTGAAAGTCATATCAGTGCCTTGGATATTTTTTTACAGCAAGTGCACACTCGCAGCAATGAAAATGCCCTGGTTTTCGAGGGGCAGGAAATTTCATTCAGTGAACTTTCACTGCGCGCGCTACAGATTTGTGCTTCCTTACAGAACAAGGGAATAACACCACAGGACATTGTTGCCGTCGCTCTGCCAAGAACCGTTGACTCTATTGCCGCCATCCTGGCAGTGTTCTACTCTGGTGCCACGTACCTACCGCTCGACCTTACGCACCCGGATGAGCGTATTGCCATTATGTGTGACGATGCGCAGCCGGCACAGGTTATTACATTATCCAATCATGCCCACAGGCTACCATCCTTTGTTGACCAACTGCATCTGAATGCAGCAGCGCTTGCCACCCCCAAAACGTATAGCGACCAGGCATTGATTAATTCTGGGGAGCAGAGGGCCTATATATTTTATACCTCAGGTTCTACCGGAAAGCCTAAAGGTGTAATGGTACCTCACGGGGCGCTCCTTAACCTGGCGCTAGCCCTGCAAAAGGAAATTTTTGAAAATGCCATTGAACATTGTGCCAACACCCGCTTAAAGGTAGCACTGACTGGCTCATTTTCATTTGATACATCCTGGGATCCAATTCTTCTTATGATGCTCGGCCATGAGCTGCACTTGTTTGGTGACGATGCCAAACGAGATGTTTATGGGTTAATCGATTCTATCCGCACATTAAAAATAGATACTCTTGCCGTCGCTCCATCATTGGCTACTCAACTAATGGAAGCCGGACTGATGGATGAAGGCCACCATCACCCGATCTTGATGGATATTTGCGGGGAGGCCATATCTCCAGCCTTATGGTCTCAATTACAACAGTTCCCCAAACTGCAAGCGCATAATATTTACGGCCCCACAGAATTCACCGTCTATGCGACCAGTGCACAGGTATCCACAGATCTGGCTGAGCCGGTTATTGGTAGTCCGCTAGCCAACACCGAAGTTTATGTATTGGATAAACGACTGCGTCCAGTTCCCATTGGTGTTCCCGGCGAGCTCTATCTCGCAGGGGACAATATGACCATTGGATATCTGCGCCGCCCAGAAACCACTGCCAGCCGCTTTGTAGCAAACCCCTACCGCCCCGGTAAAGTTATGTACTTAACTGGGGACTTGGTTCGCTGGGGCACCCATGGAGAATTGGAGTTTATCGGGCGCTGTGACAACCAGGTAAAAGTACGTGGATTCAGGGTTGAGCTCGGCGATGTAGAAGCTGCATTTTCATCTCTCGACGAAACCAAAGAAGTGGCTGTAATTGCCAAACCAATTGCTACAGGAAATCAATTGCTTGCTTACTGTACGCTGAAGACACCGTCTAACGGCAATAAGCAGGAGATTCTGAGCCGACTTATACAACAACTGAACGAGCAGCTACCAGATTATATGGTGCCTGCTAGCTTAATTATTCTCGAAGAGTTTCCTCTAACTGTGAGTGGCAAGCTCGATAAAAAGGCCTTGCCAATGCCTTCTGCCACGCCTCAGAAAAGTTCAAGAGCGGCAATAGGAACCGCTGAGAGACTTGTGTGTAGCGCTATTGCGAGCACTTTGGAGATCGACAATATTGGAGCAGAAGATGATTTCTTCCAATTGGGAGGAGACAGTATTTCAGCGATGCGCCTCTGCACGGCAATGCGCAAAGCTGGCTACGATCTGCGCCCAAAAGAAATTTTCAAGTTGCGCTCTGCTGAGCAGATCGCCCTCAATCTCACACCTTTAGAGAAGCAATCCAAAGAAATTTCACCGGCGACATTGGGATTACCCCTGGTTGAAGCAGAGACCAAATATGGCCCTCTGACCGCTGTACTCCCTGTGCTTCCCCTACAGGAAGGTCTACTGTTCCAGACCGAATTGGGTAGCGAGGAAAACTCCTATAGCTTTACGACAAAATTAACTCTCGAAGGTGAACTGGATATCTCCCGGTTGGGTCGAGCCCTAAACTCCACTTTAGCTAAGCACCCTCAACTAGGAGCCCTATTCGACTGCGAATCCTGGGATGCTCCTCTGCAGCTTATTCCCCAAATCAGTAGCGATGCCGATACTGCTGGAAAATGGCCTTTGACAGAAATTGACTTGAGCCAGCTTCCAGAACCACAGCAACAGGAGATGCTACTTAATCTGGAGCTGCAGCAGGCCGGGCTGCATTTTGATATTCGTATGCATGCCGAAACCCGTACACCTCTGCTACATGCTCATGTTGTAAAAACATCAGTAGAAAATTACGCTCTGCTAATCACTGCACATCATCTGGTTATCGATGGCTGGTCGACTCCAATTCTATTACAGGACCTGCTTGAAGCTTATCGGGAGGATACCGGGAAAGTCACATCAGAACCTAACCGTTACAATCCTGTTGTAATGGAACTGTCTAATAAGGAAAAACAAAATACCATCAAGCATTGGGGAGATCTTCTCAAAGGTGTCACCCCCACTATCGCGTTCGCAGAGAGTCGCGATAAAGAAACAGTTCATGAAATAGAAGTCCCCCTTTGTGAGCACTTACACAAACAGCTGAATAAGCTCTGCCTACAGGAAGGACTCACGTTCAATACAGTGATCCAAGGTGTTTGGGGCGCAATGTTGGGATCATTAACCGGGCGCAATGACGTAGTATTCGGCAGCCCAGTTTCTGGACGATCCAGTGCGGTAGATGGGATTGATGAGGTGATTGGTTTATTCAGTAACACCCTACCCGTTCGTGTCCAGTTGCAACCTCAACAACCCCTGATCAAGCAGCTGCAATCATTGCAGGAGCAACAAATCGCACTGTTTGATCATGACGGGATTGGCCTGGGTGAAATCCAACGTATTGCCGGCACAGATACCCTATTCGATACACTTCTGGTTGTGGAAAATTACCCGGCCGATGAAGCTCTGATACAGCAGAATCACGCCGGGATTCATTTAAATGCAGTTCAAAATCGCGGGTTTACTCACTATCCACTGACACTATTAGTATTGCCTGGAGAAAAACCTAGAATACTTTTTGAATATCGGGATGCGGTTGTCAATGCTGTAAACCTTGTTCATCGATTTATCGACCTGCTTACACAGGTTGCCGAAAATCCAGAACAACCGTTGGCTGCCATGTCCCTGCAGACGGACACTGAGCGCAAGCTTCTTGAAAGTATCAATGACACCAAACAGACATTTGATCCTGTCACTTTACGCGATTTATTAATTAGGCAAGCTCAAGTTAGCCCAGATGGTAGAGCGCTCACAGACGAAAGCAGCTCCTTTGACTATCAAAGTATGCGTCAAAGTGTTCGCAGTATTGCTGCACAACTCAACGCCCACCACGTAGGTCGCGGCGATATTGTCGCCGTGGCTGTTGAGCGTAGTGTTGAGCTCAGCCTCTCCCTACAAGCTGTAATAGAAGCCGGAGCCGCTTACTTACCATTGGACATTAGCTACCCGGATGAACGCTTGGCGCTCATGCTGGAGGATGCTAACCCCAAACTGATAATTGCTGGAGAAAATCAGGTTCACCGATTTGGTGAAAATTCTGCGGTGCCCTGCACCGCACCTGTACTAGCTATTGAAAATCTTCTCCAGCAGTCGTCACCCAATGAATTAATTGCTGTGGAAATTCGGCCGGAAGATCCCGCTTACCTGATTTACACGTCAGGGTCGACAGGTCGCCCCAAAGGTGTTCTGGTTTCCCATGAAGCCATAGTGAACCGGCTGCTTTGGATGCAAGCGGAATACAACCTCACAGAAAATGATGTAGTGCTGCAGAAAACACCATCAAGCTTTGATGTCTCAGTATGGGAGTTCTTCTGGCCACTGATCCGGGGGGCAGAGCTGGTCATGGCCCCACCGGAAGCCCACAAAGATCCGGAGCATCTACTGCAGATTATCTCCAAATACCAGGTAACAACCATGCACTTTGTACCCTCAATGCTCGCAGCTATGGTGGACTACCTGGATAGCCAGCCATCTTCAGTACCTCTTACCAAGTCGCTGCGCCGGGTATTTTGTAGTGGCGAAGCACTTTCGAAAGAACTTGCCTCTGCCTATGCAAGTTACTTTAAAGCGCCTTTGCACAATTTATACGGCCCTACTGAGGCCGCTGTTGACGTTACATACTGCCCCGCTGATTTAGGGTTAAATCTTGGAGAAGGTACGGGCATACCTATCGGCAAACCGGTTTGGAATACCCAACTGCGGATTCTCGATCAATTTTTACGCCCGGTAGGTATCGGTGTTCCCGGAGAACTCTACCTAAGCGGTATGCAGCTCGCACTCGGTTATCTCAACAGGCACGGCCTGACTGCCGAGCGGTTTGTATCCGACCCCTATGCAGTAGGCGAGAGAATGTATCGCACCGGTGATGTCGTTCGCTGGATGCCTGATGGTAACGTTGAATATCTGGGGCGCAGTGATGATCAGGTTAAAATTCGTGGACTGCGAATTGAGATTGGTGAGATTGAAAAAGCACTATCTTCCTTGGAGGGAGTGAAGCAGGCTGCCGTTCACGCGCGCGTATTGAGCCAAAGCAAAGCGACAGGTGATAACCGTCAATTGGTCGGCTACGTAATACTGGATAACCCAGAAAAGTTCCCAGAGACTCTTAGCCCACTTTCGGACCAGCTGGCCCAATCCTTACCGGCACATATGGTGCCGTCAGCATTGGTTGCTGTGGAAACGTTCCCACTCAGTGCCAATGGCAAGCTCGATAGAAAAGCACTGCCAGACCCAGAAAGCGATAAAACTGATTCCGGCCGTCCACCCAGTGAAGGGGCTGAGCAAATTATTGCCAATGCCTTCTGCAAGATGCTGGACTTGGAATCCGTAACAGCAGAAGCGAGCTTTTTTGAGCTTGGTGGTCATTCACTACTTGCTATGCGGCTGGCTGCAGAACTACGCCAATGCCTGTCCCTTCCAGTAACAGTAGGACAAATTATGGTATCTCCTACTGTTGAGGGACTTGCGGCGGTATTGACCGATGAGAATTTGCGCAAAGATCCTGAAAAAGCGGGCTTTGGCAATATTCTTCCGATTAGGGCTGGAACTGGTACGCCGCTGTTCTGTATTAACCCCGGTTCAGGTTTTTCATGGCAGTACACCGGATTCCCCAAATACCTTGAAGGAAACTGGCCGATTATTGGCCTTCAATCACCGCGACCTAACGGCCCTGTAGCTATCAGTGAATCGATGGACGAAGCCGTTGAGCGCTACTTACAAACTCTCTTAAGTGCACAGCCCAAAGGCCCCTATCACTTAATGGGTTACTCGTTTGGCGGTACTGTTGCCGTAGCCCTGGCATCCAAGCTGACGGCACTCGGCCACCAGGTAGCTTTTGTCGGATTATTCGATACTTATCCACCTGAAGGCCAGGAATGGAAACGACCCACAGAAGATGAAGCCAGGGAAGAAGTAGAGCGCGAGAAACGGCAATTCCTCAGCGCAGCTGAAGGCGAATTTGCCGATGAAGCAACACTGGCAGAGCAGACCAAAATGTTTAACGATATCGTAGCGAATTACGATGATACTGTACGCCTGCTATCGGATGCAGACACCCAACCCTATTCTGGTAATGTGCAATTATTTGTTGCGGAAAAGACACTGCCTGAAGGTTGGGACGTAGATAAGTGCTGGTCTCCATTCCTAAATGACATGCAACAACACCGATTGCCTTTTGCCCATGACGATATTCTATCGCCGACATCTCTTGAAGTGCTCGGGCCCCTACTCAACGGTATATTGGCAAAGGTTCCAACTTTAAGGAGCCTATGAATAACTCCATGATGCCTCTGGCATGCAGAGCGGTTCACAATCAAGGCGTGGCTTCGCAGGAATGTCTAGACATTTCAAGAAGTCGCAACGCGGAGTGTGGATCGCTCTGCAAGCCCCGAAGGGCGGGTCTTGAAGGCCACAGTTGCTGCGTTGCAACTCTTGCAAAGGGCTACGGCCATTAGCGGCGAGCTGCGCCTAACATCTGCAGCCTTCAAGACCCGCAGAGACATTATGGAGTTATACAGAGACTCCTTAACTAAACAGACAGAAAAAGCAGATCCCCAAGAGGCTGTAACATCCCTATGAACCGTTCACTATTTATGAGATTTGACTTGCTCAAGAGCAATGCAAACTTCCGCATGATCTTTATTGCCAGGATGATTTCGATTATCTCTCTGGGGATGTTAACAGTCGCGGTGCCGGTACAAGTCCATGCAATGACAGGCTCTACTATCCAGGTAGGAGTCATTATGGCTCTGGAAGGTATAGCCATGTTTATTGGCTTGCTGTGGGGAGGTGTGCTCGCCGACCGCCATAACCGCCGCACACTGATTTTGATCGGACGCTCCGGTTGCGGCTTGGGTTTTGCTGCATTAGCTATAAATTGCTTCTTTACATCACCCTCACTAATAGCCCTGTATGCTCTTTCCATTTGGAGTGGTTTCTTTGGTGCAATTGGTATCACTGCATTAATGGCCTCAATTCCCTCAATTGTAGGCAAAGAGAATCTTGCCTCTGCCAATGCTTTGGGCATGCTCACCGTACGTATCGGTACCGTTATCTCGCCGGCAATTGGCGGATTGATTATTGCCGCCACTGATATCAGCTGGAACTATACTGCGGCCTCCTTAGGTACTTTTGCCACGCTGATCCCGCTGACCCGATTGCCCTCCATGGCGCCAGGAAAGCAGCCGAAAAAGCAACCTCTAAAAGCACTAGCTGAGGGTTTTTCATTTTTATTCCGTCATAAAATTGTTGGCAGTGCGATTGCAGTAGGGACATTGGATTCCCTGGGCAAAGGCATCCGCGTTCTATTCCCCGCAATGGTTACCGTTATTTTTGGTGGAAGTGCATTCGAAATCGGCCTGATGTATTCTGCTGTGCCCTTAGGGGCTATGTTGGGTGCCCTAACCAGTGGCTGGGCGCCCCAATTAAAACGTCCCGGTGCTGTTTTACTACTCACTTGCACCCTCTCTTTTGTTGCCTTGAGCGGTCTCACTCTCGCTAACCATCTCTATATCGCTTTAGTTGCACTAGTCGCTTATGGCTATTTAGGGGCTATTAGTTCACTAATTCAGATTACTTTGGTTCAGAGTCATACTCCTAACCAATTACAAGGAAGAGTTAACAGTCTCTGGGCAGCCCAAAATGTAACCGGCGATACTTTTGGCGCAATGGGATTCGGCATCTTAGGCAAGCTGTTTGCCCCAATGGCCGGTACTCTCTACTTTGCTGCTACAGCAATTGGCATTACTGTTGCTATGTCCTTGGGATTCAGAAGTTTGAAGGACGCTGTATTTATTAAAAATAAAGCGCAAACCCCTCCTCAAAGCCCCGTCCCGAAAAAAGAAAAAATGGAAACTGAAGCCACAGCATTATGAATTGGGAATCCTCTTATAAAATTGACAACCCGATACCCAGCTTTTTAGGTGGATACAAGGTGATGAAGTCCAAGTACTTTACGGGCCATATGGTAGAGACTACTTTTTGCCCAGAAAGGTATGACGATCAGTTTTTCTCTCACTTGAATATTCCTTTTCCAAGTTCATTAGTAAAAGCCGTCCCATCACGACGAGCTGAATTTCTTGCTGGACGAAGCTGTGCTCACCTTGCACTCAGAGAGCTAGGTGTGCCAGTGAGAGAAATCCCTATAGGTATAAACCGCTGTCCAGTATGGCCGGAGGGAGTACAAGCCTCTATTACCCATGCAGGCAGCCGAGCAATCTGTGCAGCCAGCACTACTTCTCAAGGGCTTGGGATTGATTATGAAACAACTATTGCCGCTAAAACTGCTGAAGAAATCAAACGCAATATAGTCAGTGATTCAGAAGAATCCCTACTTTCAGAGAGCGGTTTCCCTCAGGAACAGTGGTTGACTATGGCTTTCTCCATTAAAGAAAGCCTTTTCAAGGCACTATATCCTCTAGTAGGAAAATACTTTGACTTTCTGGATGCTGAAATTACAACACTGTCGCCCCTGCAGCAAAAATTAGAACTGAAAATTTTGCGAGATCTCTCATCCAGAGTTCCCAGTGGAAATACCTACACTGGTACATATCAACCACATCAAGACGGCATATTGAGCATCGTTGAGTATTAGTCAATCTCGACAATAACAGCGCTATATCAGTTAAAAGAAAAGGACCATTCTATGTCTGACGTTCCTGCTATTTTGAGCGCACGGACTCATATGCAACTTCCGGGTAATGATGAGCTAATCCGAAAAATGCCGTGCCCATCTACTTCCGCTTTAACTATTGAACGAACCCGTAATGAGATTTCCCGAATATTGCGAGGGGAGGATGATCGACTTTTGGTTGTGGTAGGTCCGTGTTCAATTCATGACCCCATCGCCGCACTAGATTATGCGCAAAAGCTGTCCGAGATTAAGCCCCAGTTTGAAAGTAACCTCTGCCTGGTAATACGGACCTATTTTGAAAAGCCACGTACCACCATCGGCTGGAAAGGCTTTATTTACGACCCCAATTTAGATGGCAGTGCCGATATGCATACTGGGCTCACTATGGCTCGGGAATTATTGCTTAATATCAATGCTCTGGGCTTGGGAGCAGCCACCGAATTTCTTTGTCCTTTGAACGCACTATACATCGCAGACCTGATTTCCTGGGGAGCCATTGGTGCCCGCACCACAGAATCACAAACACACCGGGAATTAGCTTCAGCACTTCCTTGCCCTATCGGATTTAAAAATAGTACCGACGGAAATATCAAAGTTGCAATGAATGCGATTCAAGCTGCCCAATCACAACAGATATTCTGCACCACGATTCGCAATGGAAAGTTTGAAGCAGTTCAGTCTACAGGCAACTCTAATTGCCACTTAATTCTTCGCGGAGGAACAATACCCAATTACTACCCCGAAGACATCGAACTAGCGATAACCCAACTTGACTCTGTATCGCTACCGGCCGGCATTATGGTTGATTGCAGTCATGGCAACAGCCAGAAAATACACAGTAATCAAATAGTTGTTGCGGAATCTCTCTGCGATCAAATCAGCACAGGGCAAAGAAATATTTCAGCTGTAATGATTGAGAGCTTCCTCGAAGAAGGAAGCCAAAAAATTCTCCCCTGGGGCAAGATGACCTACGGACAATCGGTTACTGATGCTTGTATCGGCTGGAAGGATACTTATCAGGCGCTAGAGATGCTTTCTGAAGCCGTTGTCAGACGCCGTCATCTATTTACCACCTCCCACAATATGGGAATTGAATTAAATCAAAGTGCTATGTAATAGTACTTCGGACATATTTAAGTTGCCGATCCCCTGAAGTTATAGCGGCACTGGCAAAACAGTGCCAACTTTTTCAGTTTTTGGCGCAGATTCTATTTGCAATCAATTCATTCCAATAGATATGGTCTGAATTTACAACGATCCCAGAAAGAAAATAAGAAAACACAGTGATGTTAAATTTATTTACTTTAGAGCGTAAGAAACATCTCATGCCAACTCAAGCCACCATGAGTAGAATCAGATTTACCTTGATGAATAAATCCATATTTAGAATACATACCAACAAGTTCATCCTGACATATCAAATAAATTCTCTTTTTCCCTAGCTCACTCATAGAGCTAATAAAGCTGTTCAATAGCTTATTTGCCATACCCTTACCTTGATATTTGGGGTGAACCACCAGGGACATAATAACAATATTTTCTCCACTCGAATCATGGCCTACCAACTCTTTAAACTCTTCATTAGGCAACTCTACGTTATGAGTTGCTCCTGAATTAATAAAACCTATAACTTCCTTATTATTCTCTATAACAAGGAAACCTTCGGGGTAAGTCAAAATTCGCTTTAAAATCTTTTCTTTTGTCGCTGCCTCGTTACCAGCGTAAGATATAGATTCAATCTCAAAGCACCTAGCTAGATCCCTCTCATTCGCAGAGCGAATATTAATTTCAGACATCCTTGAGCAAAACTCCATGTTCATAAACCAAAATAAAGGTATCCCTCCTCTCAAAGGTACCAGAGGGCATACGTATCAACAGTTATATCAACCTTATCTTTCGTAGTATATAGCCTTCAACCACTAGGTTATATTGAACTAAACTACCTTAGCCATAAGATAGACATCAGCATACTCACCATTTCGAAATGCATAATTTTTTGCAGTGCCTTCGACCTCAAATCCATACTTCTTATATAGACCTATAGCCTGTTCATTATCAGTATAAACCTCTAACTCTATACGGCGAACGGCAAGCCAGTTAATAGATAAGTTGAGCATTGCCTCTAAAAGCTTTGAGCCAACCCCACTCTTTTGATGCTCTTCACTTACTGCCATACCTATATTTGAGACATGCTTTCGCCTTGGATTCGAGAATACCTCCATTCCAATTTGACCGACGATCATCCCATCCAGGACAGCTACGATGCTATAAAAGTTATCGGGGATATTCCCCAGAAACTTTTCCCATTTATCTATTGAAGGGTATGGGACTTGAAGTGTTCCTGCATAGCAGGAAGACTGAGCATATATATCTTTAATTTCAGGAATATCTTCTTTTCTACTATGCCTAATTTCTATACTCATGGACCCACTCTCGTATCACTTAATATAAATTCTACCAGCTTATTAATTTCGGTAGAGATAACTTTCCTATTCTGACGCATATCCACAACCACGCCCCCACCTGAATAAATTTAGCGTCTCTCAAAAGCTGGATACGCATTTGCTCGTATATTCATTGTCATGCCTATAGAACATACAATCTTACTCGTCCGCCCTTTTCTATCTGTAAAACGGTGGAAGGTCCATCGCAGTACAGCTGGCAGTTAAAATTGAGCCGAGAATGCTTTGTGATATACAACCTCTCCACTTGGAAAATCGTCATCAAACGACAGTGCCTGGAAGTACTCTACGGGTACATCAGGTAAAACCAGCCCTTCAATAACTTTGAAGCCAAAACGCCTGTAATAAGCAGGCTCCCCCAGTACAACGCAGCCTGCCGCACCTTGTTCTTTGAGGTCAACCAGGACGCTCCGAACAAGCTTTGAGCCAACTCCTCTTCCTTGATACTCAGGTAGTACTGAAATCGGCCCGAGCCCGAACCAGTTGGCTGAGCCATCAGAAATAACAACTGGAGAAATGGCAATGTGGCCTATAATATCTTCATCCACTTCAGCCACCTTTGATATAAATAATGCGTCAGCTTGGCGAAGGGCCTTCACGATAAACTGCTCAGAGTGATCAGTATACGGAGCGTCCCGAAAAGCCAAGGTAGTGACTCTGTGGATTGGCTCAATATCTCTTTTACTCTCTTTGCGTATCTGAATATCCAAATTTTGCTCTCTCTAAATTTTATAAACTATTTTCCCAGCTTTGTTATATTGAAATTTTTTCTTTAAATTGACACTCTTTCTGTCTCCCACAAGTAGATTACTTTTTGAGTAAATTCCTACGATTCTTGATTCATCTGATTTGATACCTTAACGCATTACGTAACAGGCATAGAATATGACGCAACTTGTTCATGCACCTTCTTTTTGGCCGACGATGAAAGCTGATAAGCTGCCAGGCCATACCATATCAAAGTAACTGCCACCCAAGTCCTTTGTGTCACTCCTTTGTATTCAATAGGCATATATCCATAACTAAAGAACCAAAAGAAAACAACGTGAATCAAGGTTACAAGTACGCATAAATCCTGGAATTTCTTTGAGACATAATAATTGCGCATCTCTAAAGCAAATATAACAGGAACAACCATTAAGATACTTGTTAGCCCATATACATCATGTAATGGGCTATTCATAATAAAGAGCCCCGCAAAAATCCATGTTACACCAAATGCAAACATCGTTAAAAAAGTAAATTTAGCCTTTGCGAGTGACAAACAAGGCAGAGAAAATATACACATAGAAAGACCAATCAATATATCTGTAAGTCTATGTGAATATGAAAAGAAAGGTGATTCCAATGCTAACTCACTAATATGCTGAGTCACAATACTATAGCCTGGCAAAAACAACCCCAAGAAAATATTATACAGTGCAAACACAGGTATCAGCATTGCCTGCCTAATGAATATCAAATCCCGATTACCCAAAACTCACTCCATCTTGTAGAAAAATTAACATCCACATCTCAGACAAGCCAGCGCTACCTGACTGCCCAATGCAGGCTCATGTGATCAAAAAACACGGCATCAGCTTATCAAGTAACACCCTACATTGTGACGTAAAGTTGCCGAGAATACGCATGACAGCGATTTATAGCCAATAAGGCATTTTCCAGGATACTCTCTTCAACACTATTGCCAAATAAGAGCGCGTACCTAGAGTTCTCCGAATCTTGTATTTTGAACTCGTACTCAATATCGAAGTGCTCAGCTAAAATATCCTCGATATAATCGAGATGATCCCAACTGAAAAACTCTAAACACATGCCAAAATCTGGATCACAGGAAATTCTAAGTTCTTTCAATAATGTCGATCTATCAACCATAGTCACTTAATGCCAATCACTCATGGAGAGGCTCGAAGCGCTGCCCCCAGAAAGCATGATAGCCTTAGTACTTACCAGATGCATTCTTCTTAACAGGCACTTCTGATCTGTAGTACTTCATATGTATATTTATCTAATTCATCTTCATTTGAATAAATATCAGGGTAAACTACCCTGTGCTCTTTTATCAATTTGAAAATCTTACACGTGGCTTTCTTGCTTTCACTATCTACAGACGGTAAGCACCCATCACTAATCATGACAAATGTGTCAACTGACATTCGCAGCATCTCTGAGTCACTGCATAACTCCCTTTGTCTGTTCCTACCTACTGAGTTAAGATATTTATCTTTAAGGGTATACAAAGAAGCTATTTGTCACTTTGTACAAAGGTACCCCTAAAGACATCTTACAGCCGCACAATATACCAACATTTTCCTCGTTTTGACGACATACGTAAATCTGCATAAATCAATCCGTTTACACAGATTTTACAATTGATGTAACTATTCCCTTGAAGTATTAGCAATAGGCGGGGACGGTACAGCCACTATTTAAAATAGTGTAAGCAGGGATATACTAGGATACTCTTTTCGATCCATCGCTATACTAGAAAGCTTCTTGAATTTTACTACTTGCGCTATACCACTCTCGACAATCCAGAGTAGGAAAAAAGCGCCTGGCTAGGCTGCGAAATCAGTATCCAGCAGCCTTATAGGGACCAAAGTTCTTACGATAAACAAGTAACGTTCGCTTGTAGGCACAAACCCATTCACCATGTTGATTTTGAGCGCGGGAATATATGCTAAGCAACCCCTGTTCAGGCCTTGATTTTGACTCCCTTTTGGAAAGTATCTCAGATTCGAAGTATAAAGTATCTCCTACGTAAACTGGCTGCAACTCACAGTCACTCATCTCCAAGTTGGCCACAACCTTTCCAAACGTTCTAGTTGTATGCGCCATTGCACTTAAAACAAATGTCTCCAATACTCGTTGCCTATCACCATAAACTCTACGCGCATAAACCTTATCAGTGATAAACGGGCTGAGATCGAATGAGCGAAGTGCATAGTCGACACAGCTAGCTTCAGTGAAGGTTCGGCCTGGGCGATGTTCGAATACTTGCCCGACTTCAAAATCTTCAAAATCTATTCCGACCGTTTCTATATAAACGTTATTTTCTACTTCCCGCAAAAAATTAAATGACTCTTTCATTGAGGTCACCTAAATATGGAAAATGGAAATTTAGTAGCCGTTCGCAGAGAAAGGCAGGTGATTGCGCTTGAAGATCAACATGTCACACTGCATTTCGCAAATAGTCTTCTTGTCTTGATTCTTTCCATATATAACAATTTCTACCAGCCCCGCGTCGTCATACTCACTACCTGCCTGGACTTCGAGAACCTTACTCTCAGAATACAAGGTATCACCGCCATAAGCTGGTGCCACCATGGAAATTTTTCTCCAACCAACAATTTTTTTTCGTCGATTGTAGGTCTTCCAGATCAAGCCCATTAGCTGTTGAACCGCTAAAGTAGTATCGATTAACGGCTTACCGAATTCAGTTTGGGCGGTGTAACACTCATCAAAATGCAGCATGGCTTGATTTAAGGTCTTGATACACTCTTCCTTATTATCGTGCTGGCTAATGGTAACGCCGGGCCTATGGTGAAAAACCTGCCCTACCTTAAAGTCTTCAAAATCGAGACCGTAACGCTCTCGATAGCGATTTTTACCGGTTTTTATATACGCAGGAAAATGATAGCGGGGCATAGAAACCTCTTGCCTTACCGTAAGGCTCCGGTGAGTTTGGCTCTGCTACAGTACGGTCACAATCCCTTCGAGGCCGCCACAGTTTTCAGTGCCCGCTCAACCACGGGCATATCCACCATCTGTCCATCAACTACAAGAACTCCACCATGATTCTCTTTATAAGCTTTCAGTACTCGCTGAGCATGAGAGAGCGCCTCACTAGATGGTGCCAATCCTTGGTGAATCGGTTTAATTTGCTTTGGATGGATGGCTATTTTTCCAGAAAACCCCAGGGCGGAGACCCTCTGTGTTTCCTCAATTAGGCTTCTTTCATCATCCAGCTCCAAATAGGGGCCATCTACAGCATCAATGCCTGCAAATGCGGCAGCCTGAACCAGCCGCCCCCTGCCATATAAAAGAGCATCCCAGCTCATATCTGACCCCACTGTTGCACTGTAATCAGCCGCGCCAAAGGCCAGGCAAACCACCTCCTCTACCTGGGCAATACTCAACGCATTCTCCAAACCTTTTGGGGATTCAATCAGGGCTATTATTCGAATCGTTTTATGGGAGGGGGCCATAACCTGGCAAAAACCAATCACTTCTTCTGCTGATTGAACCTTGGGAAGAATCACAACGTCTGGCAGTTGCGGCAGATCTAGCAGCATCAACATATCCTTGATGCCGCAATCGCTGTCGAGCTGGTTGATTCTCAACGCGCGCTGAGTGGGAACAATATCCTTTCCTGTAAAGAAATTGACCACCTGCTCCCTTGCAGTATCTTTATCTTCCAGGGAAACGGCATTTTCCAAGTCCACACAGGCAATATCGGCTCCGCTGGCCATTGCTTTTTCATAGCGATCCGGCCGGGTCGCAGGGACAAACAGGACGCTGCGAAAATACTTGCTTCTGTTAATGACACTACCCATCTAGCGGCGCCCTCTCAACAAATTGACAGATAGCCGGATATCCGTTCCCGGTGCCCTTCTCTACAACCGGATTCCAAGCCAATCCAGTAGCTCACCCAAAAGACTAGCAACTCTGTATTAAATCGCGACACTCACCTTCAGTGAGCCCTGCCTGTCAGAGGGTCACTAAAATACGGGTGACCGACTATTCCCAATATCTACCAGCCAATCCCATCGAATTTACAACTCCTGCTCTATGCTGAGGAATACGGCGTATCTATATTTAGTGGATTATTCCGACATGTTACCTCTCTCAGGATTGCGGATTGTGGCGGTGGAACAATATGGTGCAGGCCCTTTTGGCACCTTATACCTGGCAAATCTTGGAGCGGAAATCATCAAGGTCGAAGATATCTCCCACGGGGGGGATGTAGGCCGTACCGTAGGCCCTTACTTCTTGGAGAATGAACCTGGGGATAATAGCAGCCTTTTTTTTCAGGCTTTCAATCACAACAAACGCAGTTTATCCCTCAACCTGTCCTCTCCCCAAGGGCAGGAAATCTTGCACAAATTAATTCTTAGTGCAGATGCACTGACCGACAATCTACGGGGAGACGTACCGGGCAAGCTGGGTATTACTTACAAAAAACTGGGAAAGCTGAACCCCAAGATCGTTTGCGCCCACCTGACTGCCTACGGCCGCAGTGGCGATAGGGCCAAGTGGCCGGGATATGATTACCCCGTGCAGGCAGAGGCAGGCTATTTCAAGCTAACTGGTGAACCTGACAGTCCACCTGCCCGGTGCGGCCTGTCCCTGGTGGATTTATCCACCGGGGTAGCTCTCGCGTTGGCCGTTGTTTCTGGTGTACTTAATGCCAGGGAAACTGGCAAGGGGCGAGATATCGATGTCAGCCTTTTTGATAACGCTTTATATAATTTAAGTTATGTGGCCATGTGGCAGTTAAATGCGGGGCACAACCAAAAGCGGGTGCCGCGATCAGCACACTTTTCCCTAAGCCCTTGTCAACTTTATAAGACAAAGGACGACTGGATTTACCTGATGTGCAATAAGGAAAAGTTCTGGAAATCCCTGTGTCAATGTATTGAACATCCGGAATTAGCTGACGCACCCAAGTTTGTAAATTTCAGGGAGCGCAGGAAAAACCAATCGGAGTTAACCGAAATACTGGATGAGATACTGTCAAAAAAAGATACCGTAGAGTGGCTAAAAATTTTAGCTGGCCAGGTGCCAGCCGCACCGGTATATGACGTTGAGCAGGCGCTAACAAACCCCTTTGTTTCCGATACCGACCGCATCCAAACAATACCCGGTGATCACGGCAAGGATATTAAAATACTGGCACCGTCAATTCGCTGTGATGGAGAGATGGTTAATTTCAAGCGGGCACCTACCCTGGGAGAAGACACCAAGGATATCCTGGCTGAGCTTGGCTATTCCGGGGCTGAGATAGCCAAGCTCGCCAAATACGGCATCATTTGAAAGAACTATTGATCATCGAGAAGCTGAAAGCCCTCTGCCAATAGTTGCACCTGCAATTGCGACCACTGATCCTGTGGGAGTGAAATTGGCACGGTGACATCACTGGCATATTCCGCCTGCCCACAACTCCCCTGGTGACGCCCTACCAAAAAGCGCAGGCGAGCTTCCTGGGCAAAATCACAGCAAACCGAAACATGCATTAGGAGAACAAAGGGCTGCAACGGAATATCTTGCAGCGCGGCACCTACCGCACCGCGATAGGCGCGCATCAAGCCACCCACCCCAAGCTTGGTACCACCAAAATAGCGGGTCACTATAGCGCCCACATTACCGACACCCTGTTTCAACAGCAATTCCAGCATTGGTCGCCCCGCGCTACCACCGGGCTCGCCGTCGTCATCTGCTAGCATTACTTCCGGGTTGGAAGGGTTGCCGATCACCAACGCGGTACAGTGGTGGCTTGCATCGGGATATTGAGCGCGGACAGTTTCCAGCTGTTGCTGAAAAGCCGCTTTATTCTCTACTGGCCCCAGCCAACAAATAAAACGGCTCTTCTTTTCTTCTGTCTCACTGACAACGGGAGATGAGGGAATCTGATAACTCACCGACAATATCGTCCCAGCGCTGGTTTTTTAATTTTTCGTACAAAGGCTGGAGCTTGGTCTGCCAGACTTTATTGTCGACAACGCCAACGTGTTTGCAGCGAATAGTTCCCTCGGAATCCACCAGGAAAGTTTCCGGCGCACCGAAAACACCGAGGTCCAGAGCCAAACGGCCATCTCTATCGGCGAGGCTATACAAGTAGGGATTGTGGAATTTTTCCAACCACTTGATTGCTGCCTCATCCTCATCTTTGAGGTTAACGCCAACGATCGGCACACCCTGCTCAGCCAGAGCATTCAAATAGGGGTGCTCTACCCGGCAAGCTACACACCAAGTGGCCCACACATTCATCAAATGCGGGCCATTGGGAAGATCTTTCTTCTCTACAATTTGGCTGTTATCCGCCACTTTTTGCAAAGAGAATTCCGGCACAGGCTTATTCAGCAGGGCCGATGGCATTTCCTGTGGATTCAGGTAGAGGCCCCGCCAAAATAACAGGGCCAACACGACAAATATTACCAGGGGCAAAAAGAGTTTGAGTCTAGACATTATCCTTTCCAACTATTACGCCGCAGCAACATTGCCTGTAACTTCTACATCTACAGGTTTAGCGGCTTTCGCTTTGCGATAGCGCTTATCCGCTACAGCAATAGCTCCACCGATCGCCATCAAAAGCGAGCCCAGCCAAATCCATACCACAAAGGCTTTGTACTGAAGTCGCACAGCCCAATCACCGCTTGGGTTAGACCTGTCCATCGGCTCACCGAGGGCCACATAAATATCGCGGAAGAGTCCGGTATCGATCGCCGCCTCTGTCATGGTGTTGCCACCAGACAGGTAATTGCGTTTCTGGGGATGCAGCTCTGCAACCGGCTTCCCGTCCTTGCTGACATGCAATACACCTTCAAAGGCTCGGTAATTAGGCCCCTGAACCATACGAACACCGTCAAATTTGAAGTCGTAACCGGAAACCTGGAAACTGTCCCCAGCACCCATACGCACATCTTCCTCAATGCTGTAAACGGTGGTCAGTACTACCCCCAACACCGAAACTGCCAGGCCGATATGTGCGATATGCATACCGTAGTAACTGGCTCTCTGACGCTTAAGGCCGGCAAAGAATGAGCTGGAGTTGCGGGTTTTAGCCACGATATCAGCGATGCTGGAAGCAAAGACCCAGATACCAATAAAGATTCCCAGCGCCGCTCCCCAGTGGAAGTCTCCCAGGGCCAGGGTCCACAGCAACGCAACTACCAACGAAGCGACAAATGGCAAACGCCATGCGCTCAGCAGTTTGTCCCAGCGGCTGTCTTTCCAGTTGGCGCGCACGCCCATACCCACCAACAGGCAGAGAACAACCATCAGTGGCACGAAGAAAAGATTAAAGAAGGGCGGACCCACACTCACCTTGCCCCAGTTCATGGCGTCGGCCAGCAGCGGGTAAAGAGTGCCGGTCAAAACCATGCCCATAATCAGCATCAACAGGATGTTATTGCCAAGCAGGAAGGTTTCCAAAGAGCGGAAAGAGAAAACACTGCGTGCGCTGACTGTCGGTGCGCGCAGGGCGAACAACAGCAGCGAAGTGCCGACAATTACAGCCAGGAAGCCCAGAATAAAGCTGCCTCGCAGTGGGTCGGTAGCAAATGCATGTACCGAGGTAATAACCCCTGAGCGCACCAGGAAGGTGCCGAGCAGGCTGAGACTGAAAGCGAAAATCGCCAGCAGGATAGTCCAGCTCTTAAACAGCCCACGCTTCTCAGTTACCGCCAAGGAGTGCATCAAGGCAGTCCCCACCAACCAAGGCATCAGGGATGCATTCTCAACCGGGTCCCAGAACCACCAGCCACCCCAGCCCAGCTCGTAATAAGCCCACCAGCTACCCAGGGCAATACCCAAGGTCAGGAAGCCCCAAGCCACAGCCGTCCAGGGTCTTGCCCAACGGGCCCACACCGCATCCAACTGGCCACCGAGCAGTGCCGCAATGGCAAAAGCAAAGGCAACCGAGAAACCCACATACCCCATATAAAGCAAGGGCGGATGGAAAATCATACCCGGGTCCTGCAACAGCGGGTTCAGGTCAGAACCTTCCATCGGTGGGAATGGCAGGGTGCGATCAAATGGGTTGGAGGTAAGCAGAATAAACAGGAAAAACCCGATCAGTACAAAACCGAGTACGGATAAAACCCGCGCGGAAAGCTCTGGAGGCAGCTGCTTACCAAACAGCGCTACTGCCGCAGCCCAACCAGCCTGAATCAAAAGCCACAACAGGATGGAGCCCTCATGCCCACCCCATACGGCGGTAACCTTGTAATAAACCGGCAGGATACTGTTGGAGTTCTGTGCTACGTAATTAACCGTGAAATCACTTTGCACAAAAGAAGTGGTCAGGCTGGCAAAAGCGATCAGAACGAACGCAAAAATACCCAGTGCCAGCGGACGCCCCGCATCCATCCACACAGGGCGCGATGAATAGCTACCGGCCATCGGCACTGTTGCGAGAGCAACCGAAAGCAGCAAGCCGACAATTAACGCAAAATGGCCCAGCTCAGGGATCATATTTTCGCTCCATCGGAACAACCTTCATGGGAAACCATGGTGTCGGCTACTTCAGGTGGCGTATAAGTTTCATCGTGCTTGGCCAGAACCTGGTCCGCACGCAGAACACCGCTTGGCATCAACTGGCCGGTAATCACTGCTGCTTCGCCTTCGGCAAATAGATCCGGCAGGATTTTGTCAAAGACTACGGAGAGTTGAGCCTCGCCATCGGTAATCACAAACTGGACTTCCAGGCTATCAGTAGCTCGCTGCACACTGCCCGGGACAACACAGCCTCCCGCGCGAATCCGCTTTTCCATCGGGACTTCACCCGCTGCAAAGGCCTTGGGGGCATAGAAATAATCGATATTGCCACGCATCGCATAGGCTACAAAACCTACTGCTGCACTGGACAATACCACCAGGACAAGTACGAGTATCAGGCGTTGCTTGCGTACAGGGTGCATTGTCTAAGTCCTACTCCATAACTATTTAATTCTGTTGCGCTGATAGGTTCTCCATCGCCCTATCCGCTGGAACCCGGCAAATTGAAGTTAAGCCGGTTCCTCTGCTATTTCTTTCTTCGTGGTTACTGTGCGCTCACTCACTGCCTGGCGGCGGCGCTGGGCAATTTTCTGCTGTCGCACCAGCTCTGCCTTCAGGCCGCGGCGGGCGATGTAAGGGTAGAGAGCCATCCCCGCGAGACTCAGAAAAGTCACCGCGTAGGACACCCACACAAATACACCGTGGCCGTCCATCGTTAGGAAATCAGCCAGGTTGGCAAATTGAAACTCCACTTTATCGACCTCCCGCCAGTTCTTCCTGTACCCACTTGGTGCGCATCTCGCGCTTGAGCAGCAGAGTGCGGGTGTGAGTCAGCAGGGTCCAGGCATACATACAGTAGAAACCGATAATCATGGTCAGCAGCGGGTAGAACATACTCGGATCAATACTGCTGGATTCGGTCAGGCGAATGGTCGCGGGCTGGTGCAAGGTAAACCACCAGTCTACGGACTTGTAAATAATTGGGATATTCACGGTGCCCACCAGAGCCAGCAGCGCAGAAGCTTTGTCGGCTACTTGCTCCCGGTTCACTGCGTGGGTAAGTGCCATAACGCCGACATAGAGAAACAGAAGAATCAGCATTGAAGTAATGCGGGCATCCCATACCCAGTAAGCACCCCAGGTAGGTTTACCCCACACAGCACCGGTAAATAGCGAGACAAAGGTCAATACCGCACCAATCGGCGCGGCAGCGCGCATGACGGCAAAGGAGAGCTTCATCTTCCAGATCAAGCCGATAGCACCGCTGATCGCCATAATGTAGTAACCGGCCAGTGCCAGGAAGGCGGCGGGTACATGGATAAAGATAATGCGGTAACTATTGCCCTGCTTGGCATCTTCTGGGGCAAAACCCAGGCCCCAAACACTGCCTACAGCGAGCAATACAACACTAGCCAGCGCCAGCCAGGGCAGCCAGGCTTCAGTTTTTTGATAGAACCAGCGGGGCGAACCCAGGCGGTGAAACCATTGCCAAGCCAAGAAAGACCTCCAAATCAATTATCCAGGCTAATACGTATTGCACCCGCAGCAGCGAGTGGCGCCAGTGCCGCAGCAGCCGCTAGGAGTGCTGCCAATATCGCCAGTTGGGCGCTGTAGGCATAGCCATCAATTGCCGCCTGTACTGCGCCGGTGCCGAAGATTAGCACGGGCACATACAGCGGCATAACAATTAGTGCCAAGAGCAAACCGGGGCGGCGCAAGGCAACAGTGAGTGCTGCACCAATGGCCCCGATCAAACTCAAACTCGCAGTTCCCAGCAATAGGGAAACCAGCAAACAAACATAACCATCCACGGGCAGATTCAGCATTAAGGCGAGCAGCGGCGACAGCAATGCCAGCGGCAAGCCTGTGGCAATCCAGTGCACCAGGGATTTTGCAAGAACCGCAAAATAAAGCGGTTGTGGTAACAGGGTGAGCTGCTCCAGGGTGCCATCTTCGAAATCACCTTTAAAAAGGCTTTCCTGGGATAGCATGGTGGACAGTAGAGCCATTACCCAGATCATGCCCGGAGCCACCTTTGCCAGAAGTTCGGGCTCAGGTCCTACCCCTAACGGCAAAAGTGCTAAAACCGTCACAAAAAACAATAAGGGGTTGGCAATATCTGCTCGTTTTCTCAGCGCTAAGAGCATTTCAATCCGGAACAGCGCCATAAAACCGGGGCCACTGCGCACTTCGCTCACCGGCGTTTGGACATCAACTGTCGACATGCTCTCCCCCAAAATCCTCAAAAGGCTCAGAGACTGAATAGTCAGACAAATTAACCTCACTGAGTCCGGCTAATGACAGAGGTTGGTGTGAGGTCAGCAGAATTGAACCACCGCTATACAGATGGACCGCCATTTGCTCTTCCAATGCAGCAACACCCACAACGTCGAGAGCGGTCAGTGGCTCATCGAGTATCCACAATCGAGGGGAATCAGGTAGAAATAATCGCGCTAGGGCAACCCGGCGATTCTGGCCGGCGGAAAGGGAGTGACACAAGCTGTCCTCAAAGCCGGTCAGGTCGACTTTATCGAGGGCATTGAGCGCGTCCTCATGGTCAGCACCATACCAGGTGAGGTTTTCCAGCGGAGTCAGGCCACTGCGCACTCCGCCCCTGTGCCCGATATATAGTAAGGATTCACGCATCGCCGAGAGCGATTGCGGGTAGGCGGTATCACACCAAAGGATCTCCCCAGTGAAATCACTGCTACTGCCAATCAAAGTGCGCAGCAAGGTCGTTTTACCCGCGCCATTACTACCTTTGATTTGAATTGCAGCACCGGCTTGAAGAGAAAACTGAAGGCCCTCAAACAAGCGCCGACCATCCCTTTCGCAGGCGAGATCTCTCACTTGCAGCACAACTTGGGACTTAGGGGTCACAGACATTCCAGGATAAAACCGCTCTGACAAATCTGAACGGCATTATACCGGCACCAGCGCTAATTGCATTGTCTCAGCGAGCAACATTTTAGCAACCCTTGATCTTTCGCAAGAATGCCCACTGATTCACACTGAAAAGCGCTATTTAAATTGGCACTGAATTGTAGTTTTGGTATTTTCACACCGTCGTGAGATTCAGTACCTGTTTCTCGCTGTACCCTCAAGGAAGTGGGTAATCTCAGAAGTCGACATAAAGCTGGACCCCCAAAAGGGCCAATTCTTCTGCTCGTAAGGATGCGTGTCTATGAACAATCTCGCCACCCATATCGATCCCTGGCTCGACGCTACTACTTTAATTGGCCAAGAAAGCCAGATTCACCAACAGCCATTTCCTTTCTTCGTTGCCAAGAACTTGCTGGCCGAGAACCTGATGGCATCCTTTATCAAAGACTTCCCAAAGCTTAAAGGGGCCGGCTACCTTCCCTACGATAGAAGCAGTTGTGGCACCACAATAAATGAACTGATTGAACAGTTTAGGGCTCCGGAATTTGCCGATGCTATTGGCAACAACCTGGGTATTGAGAATCTTTCTCAATACCCTACCTATGTTTCCATTAGCCGTACACTCAAGAAACGCCACGGCCGCATCCATACCGACGGACAGTCAAAAATTGCTACCGCCCTGCTCTACCTGAACCCGGAGTGGTCCTTGGACGGCACAGGCTGCCTGCGCTTCTTAAAAAGCGGCGATAACTTTGAAGATACCGCAGCCCCAGAGGTAAAGCCTTCGTACGGTACCCTGGCCGCATTTAAGCGAGCCGATAACTCGTTCCACGGACACTTGCCTTTCGAAGGTAAAAGATTGGTTATCCAGGTAGCCTGGTTAGTCAGCGATGCTGACAAAAACAGAAAGGCCAAGCGCGGCAAATTAGCTTCAAAACTCAAGCGTCTGCTGGGCTGGTTTGGAGGCAACTCTGCAGCCACACAAAATATGTAGCTACAGCCAACTCAATACCTACGATAGAGCCCGCATCCCTTACGGGCTCTGTACATACACACCTTCTTCCCTATCTCCATAGCACCCATTGCAAAAGCAATAAGCCTAACAACTTTAATTAATGGAAAATACAATACGGGGAAACAGAGCCCAACGATTTAAAAGCACAGAGAAAAGCCAGGGGAAAATAGAAGTGACTTGGGCAGGAAAGGCAAATTTTCAATAAAATCTATTAACTACGCAGAGTACAGTTTAAGCAATCCTATTTTTAGATTACTTTAATTTATTATCTGCACCCTGCATAGCTGGCCGTAGCCGTTAAAGTTTCAGCATATTTCGTTAGTCGAAATCATAATCCATTAATTCACGCCTTAAACGCTTTTCCTCCAATTTGTCTTCTACCATTCGACGTGCGTCGCGTGGTGGCTGAGAGGTAGCTTCCTTCAGCACTTCAGTTGCAATTTGTGGAATACCCACATTATCAAAATCTAGGCGTCTTTCGTTAACGTGGCCGCTCATACGAAACTCCATAATCTTGATTAGAGAAAGCAGAAATATCCTTATCGCACCAAGGGTGCAATTGCAGGTTATCCAGCTCAATCAATCGTGGTCAAGCAATAATTTATCAAGTGGAAATGCGGCTTTTACGTCAAAACTTTCCAGCTGATCCCCGAACAAAGCTATCCGCAAAAACCGCCATTTCGAAGTCAAAGTAGCGAAGAAAAAAGACAGATTTATGAAGGTTTTTCGAAAATTTTAAGAAAAGGGAACGACGGGAATAGCAGTAACCGAGTGGCGCCAATGTTACCCTCAGTGACACAGCAACTTGGTACGATTTGATGGAAGGTGAGTTAATGGTGAAAAGCATGACATGACACAGGGCTTTCCACAGGCTAGAATAGCGCCGCTCTTCAGCAGTGCTGACACCCGCCCCCGTCGGTTAACAGGATAAACCACGGACCTCCTAAGTCCGGACTGGTGGTTCGAGTCCACCCGGGGGCGCCATACATATCAAGGCAAATTAGCAAACGACTGCCTTTGACGAATGCATAAACAACGCCAGGAATAACCCAGCCAACAGCACCCCACCCCAGAAGAGCCTGGTAGAACGGCTAATTGTTCTCCCCCGCCTGGCTTCGTTTCTTACAGTCTTTCCCATATCACAAATCCATTTGCCTACATTTCGTCCATTCACCATAAATACTAACCGAAACCATTTCGCTGGTGAATCTCCATCTCAGGATAGACAAAGCCCGGCACAAGCCGGGCCCAGAACAATAGCAATGCAAGTATTGACGAACAGCGCCTACTGGTTAGTCCCGTTTGTGCCACTGCCACCATTACTATTGTTCATCTGAGTGCCATCCTGCATTTTTTTCTGCATCTTCATCATCTGCTTTTCAGCTTTGTCCTTCTTGTGGTGCATCCCCACCTTGTGCCACTCATCTTTGAACTTAGCCCAGAAAGATTCTTTTGGCGCTTTGGTGCAGGCGGTAATCACCATCGGCGTCACTTTTTCTGTGCCTTCAATATCCAGCATATCCCCCTCTTCCGTGCCTTTCTTGGCGTAGGCGGCAGCCCAATAAACTGCTTTAGGTTTAAACTCATCGTCGATAGCCAGGAAATCCGCACAGGTCCAGTCTTTCGCCGGCTTCTTGGGATGGTTATCCGCGAAGGCAGCAGAAGCAGCAAGACTGGCAATTACCAAAGGAAGAATGAACTGCTTACTTTTCACAATTAGATCTCCAAAATATCCAGGGTTATCACCCCGTGAATCAATTGCAGGTAATGTGCAATCCGCTCGCTACCCACGGGCCGGGGAGGACTGGCCGGCAAGTCACTAAAATGACTGCGACAAACAGCGAGGCAAGGAATAGCCCCGGATTCACCAGCCTTACGACAGCGGAAACGCAAGCCAAGACACTAAATCAACGAATGCTTGGCCCATTGAAAGGATAGACGCATTTTTCATTTTTTGGGGAAAATCAAAAACACTTTCTTACCCACTTGCATACAAACTTTATTGTCCAGACGCATTCCATGTGAAGAAGCAGGCTTTACCTATATACACCTTTAGCTATTAGCGCTCGGAATAGAGTTTGCTGCCTCCCATTTTTGACTGTGCCTACCCAGCCTTAGCAAAGAGAAACCTAACCAAATAAACCAGACTATTTGGGAAATTCCGAATATTTCTGTAAAGATATCGTCCGGATAGATAGTCGCAATTCCCGCCACTCCCACTAGCACACCGATAAAGTTTAATGGCCGGGAAAAAAGACCAGCTTGCAATGCAGCAATACTAATTAACAAAACCCAAAGTCCACCCACCAACTCATTGCCACCACCAAGACTTTCAACCATCAAGTATATTATTCCCCAGGTATCGAAAGCCTTCTGAACACTGACCTCCATAAGCCCCAAAGCATAGGCGAGCCCTATATTTGCGATCATACCGCTCGCTATGACAAGGCCCACCCAGACTGCTCCAAACAAGGATGCCAATACAGCTATCTCCCTCCTCTTACTTTTTAGCTTTTCATATAAGTTAACTACCACACAGCCCAGTAATATCGCAAAGACCAAGTACATTAGGGTATAGGCAATATTAAAAATCAGTTGATTTTCTGCCAAGAACGTCATTTTTTCTATGGGGCTCCCATCCGATGGAAAAGACCAAAAAGTACCAAAGAATACAAACGCACTAATATAAATTAACCCCATGCCAAACGCCGAGATACCAGCAACTCTATCCATAGCTCTCCCCTATCATCTTTTAACTCAATTCAATGCCCGTAAATATCACTTTAATTATGTAACCCAAGGAAGCCAAATTCGTAACACCCCACCCTATCTAAGCGGCAAGTAATCGCAGAAATGAATATTCAGCAAGAGAAGAAAGTAACAGTGCTTTAACCGAAGTGTACATTAATGCCATTTCTGACTAGCGCTCATACCAGGACCTGTTGGTTAGGTGGATAGCTAAATATCACTATTGCCAATTAACCCGAAGGAGATAACAGGATGGGGAACAAGGAGTAAAGGATCTAAATAATCCGGAGATCAGCGATTTCCATCAGGAGCCGATTTCCTTAAAAATCAGCTGCATGTCAGCTCTAACGGTAGAGTGTCGTATTCAGTCGCCAAGCCGATACTTACGGGCCACAACCTCAAACTGACGAATATAAATGGCTTGGGCTGGCTTATAGGGCGGCAGCCACTGATCGGGCCCTTTATCTCCCTTACTGCGATTGTGGCCATCATCAACCAGCCACAAATTTGCAGGGTCTTCTGCAAAAGCTTCGCGCTGCTCCCGGCTCCAGCTAGCACCACCGTACTTATGAGCCCAAGATAGCGGTACTATATGCTCCACATCCAGATCCGAAGCTTTTTCAAAAAACTGTCCCGTATAGGGGTCCATCCACAGGCCTGTAACCACTGTACAGCTCTTCTCATTGCTGAAGGCGACAGGAGCCAAAGAGAGACGGATCAATAGCTCCTGGCGAGTATTCTGGCAATCACCATCGACATCAGACCACCGTGGCAACCACTCACTGCGATCATAAGATTGAGGGGTTACTTCATAACACCCGCTGAGGGTCAGCATGGACACTATTAATAAAGACTTGAGTCGCATAAAGCTAAACTGCGGCTAATTACTGCTGGGGGAGCATTTTGATTGTAGTTTAAGGGCGCGTCAACAAGCACTTTTCTTAACACAAAATTTATTCGAGGATATAAGTAATAATCGAACCTGACAGAGATACGGGTTATTTAGCATGTGCAAACCTGTAGTAGTAAAAATATACAAATAGCGACAATTTATCGATACTGTATATACTTAAACCAATAAAATTCGTTAGCAGAACAATTCAATACATCTCAACAACAATAGCGAAATGCATGAAAACAATAACAACTTTAATCGTAGGATTTTTCCTTGGGGTAGGTTCCACTACCACCTTCCTTAGCTTTCGAGATTCCGGTACATCTGAAGTCTGGACTTTAACAAAATCGCTACAGACTAACGAAGGCATGATAATCCCAAGTGGTACACATTTTATAGTACATAAATACATGCCTGAAGGCTATGTATCCCTAGATCTTAACGTGAATGTAGAAGGAGTGACTCTAAAAAATTTTCACAAAAAAACTATAAATAAAAATCACTTCAGATCTCCTGTGTGGGCTGAAGAAGCAGTAAACAATTGAATCAGCATCAGCCAGAGGGAAACTGTGGCGTACCATATAATATCTTTATATCAAAGCCTAAAAATACTCCAACAAAGACTTATATAATTCAGTTTCAATAGAAGATCCTACGTGAGAAGCGAAGTAGAGTGAGTGATATTGAAAAAATCATAGAATTTGTTATCGAAATTGAGAAGCTTAAAGCTGTCCTGAGGCAAACAAAGCCAGTCGGTATAAATCGTTACGAGAACTCAGCAGAGCATAGCTGGCATGTCTCCTTAATCGCACTTATGCTCAAAGACTACGCCAATGAACGTATTGATATTAGCCGCGTTGTTAAGATGCTATTGATACATGACCTGGGTGAAATTGGAGCAGGTGATCAAATTGTGTATCAACCACTCACCGACGAGCAACAATTAAGTGAGACCCAAAGTCTAGCGCAAACACTATCGATATTACCGGACAAGCTCTCAGCTGAATTTATAGCTTTATGGGAGGAATTTGAGGAAGGCGTTTCACCTGATGCTAAGTTTGCAAAAGCGATTGATAGAGTACCTCCACTACTACATAACATTTATGGTAACGGCCATAGCTGGCAGAAACACAATATTTCCAAGGAACAGGTTTTCACTGTCAACTCAGAAAAAATAGCAGGTGGCAGTCATAAATTGTGGTCTACTATAGAGAAAAAACTCAATGAAGCAATTGAGAGTGGAGCTTTAAAGTGATCAGAAGGCATCCATAAACTTGTATACAGTAATGCTACGAGTAGAATGCACTACTCTAACAGTGAGACAATTATAAAATTTTACATCCAGCTGGTACAGAGGTGCATATTAAATTAAAAATAGCAAGCACCTGAAATTATACCTTTAAGAAGGGTTTAACTTTTTACTACTTCTACTGTACTTACATCCCCTCAATTTCACCACCCCCTTAAACAAAGATCAAGCATAGCTGGTAGGATATATATTCTCATTCAAAAGTTGACTTCCACATGAAAAATAATACCTACCCAGTAAGCGGTTGTTAACAAAGACACTTCGAGCTGCGCCTCGAACTACCAAACAAAATAGGCCCACCTAAAGCTAGACTCTTTAAACCTACAAAGATTGATCAATATCTCTGGATATCTCACAAGGGATACCGTTAATCGAATCTACAAAAGATGCAATGTGTCGTCTGGTAGACTTAAAGCAGCCAAGCCAAATAAAAGGTCAATAGGTATGAGTTCGAAAAGCAGTTAATAAGCTATTCCTTCTACATTTAGAATAGATAATTTAGAGAGTGAAAAATTCACCTAGCCTCAATAACAGTACTCTGCAGGGCAACCTTCAAAACCTTACGCCTCTTGTAATCCCTACTCATTAACAGTACAAGAAATATCCTATTTCGCACATAGACATACTACAGATTAGCCATTTTCAAGATAACACGGAGTTAACGATCTAGATGAAAGAATCGCTGAGTTCGCTCAAAATTATCGCTGTTTTTTTAATTCTCACAGCGAGCCTCTACCCTATCGGATACTGGCTAATTTTTCACATGGAAAGCGCAGTACCCTTAATGCTTTCTGTTGGGCTTGCCACGGTCACAACATGCTTGATATTCAAGAAGAGCCTGGACTCCTTAGGATGGTCTTGGGGAAGCTGGAGATATCAGTGGTTAAGCTACTTGGTACCCTTGGGTTATGTAGCAGCTGCCTACCTCATTATGTGGATCTTAGGTTTCGGGGAGTGGTATAACTCAGAATACGTTACGGCACTAAGAGAAGGGTATAAAGTAGATGGCTGGAGTGATACCAGTGTAATCCTCTTTAGATTCTTAATTACTGCAAGTATCAGCTTTTTATTGATACTGCCTGGAGTTTTAGGAGAGGAGATTGGATGGCGTGGATTGCTTGTACCTGAGCTCTCAAAGCTTATGTCCTTCTCAGGGATCGCACTAACCTCTGGGTTTATATGGGCCGCCTGGCATTGGCCCATGATAGTAGCAGGTGTCTACGGGAATGAAACAGCCCCCCTCAGCTATCAGTTGTTTTTCTTTACGCTAGGCTTAATGTCAATGTCAGTAATCATGACTTACGTAAGATTAAAGACTAACAGTGTTTGGCCTGCCGTTATTTTCCACATGAGCCACAATGCATTTATTCAAAAATTCTTCAATCCATTGACCCTACAAAGCACAGATTCAGGTTGGTATCTCAATGAATTTGGTATGGTTTTACCTGTAGTTATTTTTTGTATCAGCATTTATTTCTGGAGAAAGGGCCAACAAGAGTTCGGCTCCGCTCAATCTGCAAGCGAACTGCTGTCTCCACAAAAATCTTGACGTAGCGCCATAGATGTGTGACAGAGGCTTGGATTAAGAACAATCATGAGTTTTGGGCAATTTTACCGCAGGCATATAGAAATACATTATGGATAATGAAGTAGATATTTTTGCTCCAGTTACTGATCTAGGAAAAAGAGATGCCCTTGAATGCTGGAGATGGCTAGTTGGCAAAAAGGCCTCCATGTGTCTTCTGACCTCCATGGGGGATTTATTCTTCAAAAGGAAGGAAGGCCTACTGAACAAGGAACGTGTATATTTCCTAGATACTGGCACAGGAGAAATGGAACTTGCCGCTAAATCCTGGAATGCATTCCGAGAGATGATGGCAGCAATGAAAGATATTCCGGGCCACTGGTTTAAATATAGATTATTACTTGAGTTAGTGGAGCAACCATTAACTCAAGGTTGTTGCTATTCACCAATCCAACCACCGATAATGGGCGGGGAGTACATTACAGAAAATTATCAATCTATATCTTGGGAAGTCCATCTAGATCTGTTAGGACAGATACATGAGCAACTCAGCGGCCTTCCCCCAGGAACACCAATAACTAGTGTAAGCTTAAAAATTGAAGAAGATTGAGAGGCCACCATTCAAAAGGGTTATCCCTAAATCCAGCATTTAAAACTATAATTTCATGTCAGGACTTGTCCTTATGATAAGCATTGAGTTTTTGATTACCTCTTTTATCGTTGTGTTGATACCGGGAACGGGAATTCTATATACAGTTGCTGTGGGGCTATTCAAGGGTAAAAGGGCAAGTATTTCTGCAGCGTTAGGTTGCACACTAGGCATCATCCCCTCTATCCTTGCTTGCATCATGGGGCTGTCCGTAATCATTCATACCAGTGCATTAGCATTCCAGTTTGTAAAATATGCAGGAGTCGCATACTTATTGTACCTAGCTTGGTCAATGCTTAAATCTAGCAATTCCCTGACTCTAGAAGAAAATCAAAAGAAACAGAGTTTAACCTCAATTGCTTTCAAGGGATTCATGATTAATATCCTGAACCCAAAGCTAACCATCTTCTTCCTGGCATTCTTACCCCAGTTTATTCCCTCTCAATTACAGAACCCTTTAGATAGTATGCTGATTCTTGGACTTGCCTTCATGGCTATGACCTTTCTGGTTTTCATTGTTTATGGCTTACTAGCAACAGTCATTCGAAATTATGTTATTCACTCTGAAAAAATTAGCGTTATCATTCAACGAGCCTTTGCTGGTAGCTTCGCAGCTTTAGGGCTCAAACTCGCCTTTACGAGCAGAGATTAACATGTCTTTAACTTGGGTTATTATTGGTTCATTTCTCCAGCTATCATTTTCCAGCCTTCTTTTTATGATGGCTGCACTTGCTGTAGGCGGCATTAATAATAAAAGAAACTTATCAAAGATCTCATCATTCATACTTGCGGCCTCCCCGTATTTCTTACCCTCAGTTAGCGCACTTGCTACCGGCATTGTTATATACCAATACAACCTCGGAGGGGGCGCCTCCCCTTATTAGTGGCACTTCATGTCTATTGCGGCGGCGGCTTTATCTATCATTTATATAAACTTACTATCGAAAAAATTGCGCAACATGAAAAAAATCAATACGAGCTTCGTCCGTGAGTAAATGCCTATTTTTTGATAACGACGGCACCTTAGTCGATAGCGAACATCTCTCCAGTATTGGCTTAGCTATGATGTTCGAAAATTACGGAGTAAAACTAGATGCTGATGAATTGGTCATAAAATTCAGAGGTTGGAAACTGGCAAGTATTCTATCCCTATTAGAAGAAGAGAATAATATCAAACTGAAAAGCAATTTTGTTGCAGCTTATCGCGATATAGTCACAAAAATCTTTACCAGAGAGTTAAAACCTGTTGAAGGTGTAGCAGACGCTCTTGAGGCACTTGATGGTGAGAAAGCGGTAGTATCTAGCGGCCCCCTGCAAAAAATCAAGCATGCATTAGATATATGCGGGCTATCTAAGTATTTCGGAAATAATTTATTCAGTTCATATGAAGTAGGCATATGGAAGCCTGATCCAGGCATATACCTACATGCTGCAAAAAGTATGGGCTACCATCCTGAGAACTGCTCCGCTATAGATGATGGGCCAGTGGGAGTTCAGGCCGGTATAGAAGCAGGCATGAAAACTTACTTTTTTAATCGTCTTAACGAGGAATCTAATACAGTTGGTGTAGTGTCCTTTCAAGCGATGAGAGAGTTACCAAAACTAATAGGTAACTAATCCCCCAAGAACACTATACCTTTAGTTTATTAGCATCATTCAAGCTCATGCTACAACCGGTCATCATGGGCGGCAGAGAAAAGATGGTTCCCGACAAGCAATATCTATTTGGCTCTTTGCCCATGGGAGATACAATTTAGCCATTAACAGTAGTGCAAAATATAGACAGAAAACCTATCATTCCATGTCTAATAGGATGTCGGTTTCACACGATACCTTCAGCACTACCCCTTGTACCCATCCTCACAAAACCTATATCTGGCTACAGTAAGAATGTTCTCAAAGTTATTTAAAAAGAGTAAACCACGAGTCTATCTGGATAAAATGATTGTCGTCTCACAGAATGAATTTAGCAAGATTGGTGCTTGGGGGGCTTTTAAGGGCGGAGATTTAGAGGCGGGCATTCGTCATAGGCTGGTAGAAATTTTCTCCTTACCACATATATCGAGTCGAATAGAACCTAAATCCAATGATTTAGCACTAGAGGTTGTAGTCTTAAAAGTAAGAGGGGGTGAGTTTGACACCGCATACTTTGGAGAATTTGGTGCAATGCCTGTATTCTGGCGGCCAAAGATTGAAGTCGCAGCTAGACTCTATTACGCCGACTCCAATAAAACACACTCCTCTTATAGGGCTCGAGAGAAAATGCCATGGAGAGAATATTTTTCAGGAGTATTCAGCCTAAGAGGGATGCTCAAATATAGGCCTGTTTTTGGAGCAAAAGAGCTAGAACCTATTCTCTATAGAGCATGTGAAAAACTGCTTGCCAGTATGGTGAAGTCAGTATGAAATACCGTAAATTTAGGCAATCCGCTACTACTTACGGACTTATTTTTTCCTGCGATAGAGATATCACAGCCCTAAGATAGGATATTAAAGTAACCAGGACTTTTGAGAGCTATCGAGAGGGTGATTTTTAAGTATAGCCAGATTTGCAGATAAGCTATTAGACTGAAAGGGCTTATCAAACCCATACCCTTTCAAATTTGATAATAATATAAAAAACACACTTGGACTGGCCTTGAAGTAACAATCAGGCACGACTTGTGATGGGTGCTGCTCTAAATCGTATACTTAACAATAACCTTAACTTTCTGGTGATTGTAATGCTCAAAATCAAAGAAGCCGCCGCTTTTATTCTAGTCGCCTCCCTAATGGGATGCTCCTCAGATACTCCAGAGGACCCCAAACCCACCACACCGGTCGGTTCAGACAAGGATGCACACGGGTGTATAAACTCAGCCGGCTACCTTTGGTGTAGTAAAACTAAAGAATGCGAACGACCATGGGAACTTGCAGAGAAGGCTGGCTTTGCTAACACTCCCAGCAATTTTGATGAGTATTGCGGTAATAAATAGGGTCTCTGCCTAGCAGCCTCCTCCATCTATAGGAGAAAGCAGTGACAGCTAAGGTCTTTGATACTCAAGATTAAAGAACAAAAGCTTCAGAAATAAAAAAGCCCGGCATAAGCCGGGCTTTTAGAAGATGGCGGTGAGGGAGGGATTCGAACCCTCGATGCCTTTCGACATACACACTTTCCAGGCGTGCTCCTTCGACCACTCGGACACCTCACCAAATTGTCGCCCTCTGCAAGGGCATTCCGCTCATTATGCGGCCTCCCACGTCACCAAGATCCTTAACAAAATCAATAAGATAGATGCAAGATCGTTAAGAGAGCGCGAACTTTACCTCAATATTAAGAGAAATTCCAGTTGAACTTCAGATGTTTGCGGTCATATTTTATCTAAGGGTGACATACCAAGGTTCAGGTTTACATTTAATGCGACCGTTATGAGTTTGCTTAGCAAACATGATCAAAATTTAGGCGTTACTAGGGAACCAAAGAAGAGTAAATAGCTGTAGCAGAAGTCACAAAGAGCCTCGTCATTTCAATAAACACTAAATGCGGGGGTATCAACAAACACCCTGCACCCTCTCTTGCCAATCTCCCTCCTGTTTAGCAATACTATTACTTCTAGTGTATTATCTAGCCTCATTGTTTCACGTCCTGGTAAACCTTCATAGCGCCTAACTTAAAATCTGAAGAGAAATAGCTGGTAAAGCTAACTTTAGTAAAACCGTCAGCACCTACCTCCAATCAATAAGTATTCAATATGTATTTCTTAGCAAAAGCTGAAATCACGTGGACACTTCATATATTCATTCCCACATAATGTCATCGACAAATACCAACCATGCTACTAACTGTCATTCAATTTGATTAAACCTAATAGGATCCTTCAATTCAATTAAGTCATAGAACTCATCTTGTGATCGGCTAAAAGCTGCAACCTCCTTATAAGCTAGAAATAAAAACGCAACTACCGTCACTTCCTCTCCATTAAATTGAAAAACATCTGAACAGTTATCAAAAAATTCAAAAAATCTCAACCGACTGAAAAATAACCCTCTAATCCCATGCTCATTGAGCAACTCACTCTCCAGTTCAAGCATATCCCCCCAATTAGTGGTACTATCATCAGGGAGGTTAGATAAGTAATCTATCAAATAAGATATCGTTTCAGTTGGCCCATCGGTAACCGTTACAAAAATTTTATTCTTTTTAGGAATTAATCCAGACACTAAATATAAGCCTGTAGGCGACAACCCAACCCTTAGCGCATAGGCCTCTCCCCTTAATAAAAATTTATCAATAGCGTCGGGATCCACAGTGGGACTTTGTTCAAAATAGCTTATTAATCTATCTTCAAAAATCATTAAAAAATCCTCAGGATATTATCTTTTTTCACTAAACTTCTGAATTTTTATTCTTTCAGCTGAACTCATTTAGTTTTTTCCGCCCCCACTTTGGTTGCAGGACCCGGCCAACCCAACGCAATTATCGGCACAATTTTAACATTTATCAGTGCTTTTAGGCAGTACTGACGGAATCAGATAACAGAAAAACCCGCTGTTACAGATAGCCCTCACTATTACCGGCCTCAATTACAAGGTATACAGAGAAGGTAATAATGGATGGAACCACGCATATTACGCCCCCCAATTAGTTTTCAAAAATATCAAAAAAAAGCTCAAGAATAAGCCATCATAGCAACAGTTCAGTCAAGCACTATTTTAATGCCAAACTAAACACCATAAAAGTAAGAAGAATAGACCTTCCCAGGGCCACCACAATCCCAGCCAATCAGATATAAAAGTCTTAGCTGCCTATACTTGAAAAGCGGCTGATACCTTAACAGTTCTGTTCACATCCAATAATTACATTTAACACCTATAATATGAGCAAAGTAGAAGCTAAAACAAAAAGAATAAATAAAAACCCACAAGGAGCACTCTACACAACCCTAACCACCAACAAATAGCACTTAGACAGACACTACAAAAAAAATACGCACCCAAGAACTAGTGAAAAATATTCCTCAAGTATCTTTAAAATTATTCTCCCTCTTTTTCCTAGCCCACTGTTTATTTCCTCAGATACTAGGTGAAAAATTCAGTAAGCATGTACAAATTCATCACCTAAAGCCAACTGTGGCCATATACAGAAATCTCCCCCCCTAAAAAGCACTGCGGTCCTAATCGATTCTTACCTTTAGAAATCCACCCCGTACTTTTTCACTATCATCATAAACTGCAGAATATAAAAAATCTGGACTAACTCACGAGATAGCATCCTTTCATCAACAACTTGTAACGCACTTAGTTTGCACTTGAAAGTGTTTCCACCTATCTACCTACAACATGAGAATTAAATTATAGGTAATCGAAAAACATACAAGGGAGTCGGTCAAAACTTAAAATACAATCTCACTAACCAAGACACTTCATCGCACAATACTCTTACATGACCGCGATTATCTCGAAGGCTTCAAACACAGCAGTATTTATCGAACAGCTAATAAGGACTACCCTGAACAACACCCCATCGGCTCCGGGGCTGCCTACATAGATGACCGGAAAAGTAGACTTTTAGTATTAGAAAGGGCCGAATGATGCAGCTCACGCTTAGTGTCGACTCGAAAGCTCGGCAGCTTTACCCCGCAAGATCACCTGCCAAAAAAACGGGACTGAAGGGGCTGGAAACCCTGGAAACAAAAAAGCCCGGCATAAGCCGGGCTTTTAGAAGATGGCGGTGAGGGAGGGATTCGAACCCTCGATGCCTTGCGACATACACACTTTCCAGGCGTGCTCCTTCGACCACTCGGACACCTCACCAAATTGTCACCCTTCGCGAGGGCTCTCCGCGTTGTAGCGGTCTCTCTCTTCAGCGAAATCTTCAAGGAAATCAGGAAGATAGCTGCTGTGTCGTCGAGAGAGCGCGCACTTTACCCAAATGTTCCTTGTTGTGCAAGCACTAATGCGAAAAAAGTCTCTCTGGCTGTTAAAACGGGGCATCATGAGGGAGCTCAGGCTATCCGCACAAGTCACCACGACTATTTGCCCCTTCAAATGAGCCCCTCAGCTATCGCAGGTTTGGTGACTAGACTCTGTGAGTCGATTGATCCAGGCTCTATATTAGTCCGACCAGCATTAGTTTTCCGGCCTGCTCTGCCCCTTCAGTTCTCCAATATAAGGGCTGTACAACTTATGTAACCCCTTGACTCAAAGGTGAATATAAGCCCGGCTTTATCTGAGGCCGATACCCAACCCCTTAAAGCAGCTATAAGAAAAATTGCCTTTTGCTGCCCCCCCCTTTTCCCTTCACCTGGTACAAGTCGCCCGGATTCCTGAGCTCAGATTGATCTAGGTTAATAATGTCGGAAAAGCACCCTGTCATAATCCTTGGCCTGCTGTAGAGTCAGTGGTCGCTATCTATATAAACCTTGATACACAAAGCCCTAAGGTACCCTCCCTGCCTAAACTGCAAATCTGCCATGAAAATTGGGAGGTTCTGAGGCTAGAGGTGCGGTAATATCACCGGCGACAACAACGAGAAAAATATCACTTGCATGCACAGTTTTTTCGCATTCTGTTCCTCGGAAGAGTAAACTGCGCTGCTGGAGTCACGGCGTGGCTATACGGTGGATGGGGAAATCGGAGCCACCCTATCGCCAACGCGCAAGGTGTTCACTTTCTGCTCAAACGGACAAAGAACAACACAAATGCAGGACCAGCTTGAGGAGAGCACGGGGCGGAATGTTAACCCTCGCTACTCCACCTATTTTCGCACCCTGATTTTATTTGCCGCTGCCGGTACCCTGGCAAACGCGGTGAATTGGGATGCGCCATGGCAATCAGACAAGCTGGTTATTACCGGATCTGCTCTTTTTATCATTGCTTATACCGCTCTCGCCCAATTTATCCTCTACAAAACTGGCGATAAAAAAGCACTGAAAACCCGCCGCTGCCTCTCTTTCCTGGATACAGTACTGATCGGCATCACCATATCCCTGGCAGACTTCAGCATGCTGCCCTCGCTGCTGCTGGTTACCATGGTCCAGCTGAATGCCCTCACTGGGGGCGGCGGTGGTCGCGCTTGGTTTGAGCACAATACCGGCTTATTGGTTGGGGTCGTTATCGGGTACCTGATGCACGAGCCATCTCTGCTAGTGAGCGCTGACCTCACTATCAGCACCGTGAGCCTGATCTGTATTCTGGCCTATTTATGCGCCTATGCATTCTTTACCCACCGCCAGATTGGCCAGCTTAAGGAAGCCAATCACTCCCTGATGGTTGAGCAACGCGTTAGCAAGGTTCGCTCCTACAAACTTTCCAAATACCTGCCACAAAAGCTGTGGCGCTCTGTCACTACCGGGGATGAAGAAGCTCTGGTGACCCAGCGAAAGCTCCTCACCGTTTTCTTTTCTGACATCAAAGACTTCAGCCAGCTCACCGAGGAGTTAGAGGCAGAGACCTTTACCCAGCTGCTCAATAATTACCTCTCCGAAATGGCACGTATAGCTGGACAATACGGCGGCACTATCGATAAGTTTATCGGCGATGCGGTAATGGTTGTTTTTGGGGACGATGAGAGTAAGGGACCCAAGTCAGACGCTCTGCGCTGCGTAGCTATGGCCCTGGCGATGCGTAAACGCGTACGTGAAATGAAGCAGGAATGGTACAACAAAGGTATCTCGCGCCCTCTACAGGTTCGTATGGGTATTAATACCGGCTACTGTACTGTCGGCATTTTTGGTACCGCCAACTACCAGTCTTACACGGTGATGGGTACCCACGTTAACCTCGCTTCACGATTGGAAGGCGCCGCCCAGCCGGGAGAAATCCTGATTAGCCACGAGACCTGGGCCATGATCAAACACACGGTAATGTGCCGGGACAAAGGGCATATCACCGTAAAAGGTATTAGTACCCCGGTGAAGGTTTACCAGGTTACTGATCTGCGTAAGAACCTGGGTGGGCAGCAGAGTTACCTGGAGGAGCATGCCCCCGGATTCTCAATGCATTTAGACCTGGATAAAATCCGAAATTACGATAAAGAAAAGGTTTTACAGTCCCTGCAAAAAGCAGCATCCAACCTGAAGAGCAAAGTTATTATTTAATTTTATAAAAGGTGCGTAAGCGTAAAGCGCTACATAGTTGTATGCATACGCACCGCCAGGTTCCCCATAATCCAGACTGTACCTAACACAATAATCAAAAGAATTAAGCTAGAGAAAAGGATTAACGTCAGGTTATCCCTCCGGTCCCGTTGGGTCGTTACGTTCAAGAAATATTTTAATTGCACCACCAGCTGCGCAACCCCTAGTAACGCAACCAGAATCAAGACACTTTTATTCTCCCTTCCGATCGTCAGCACTGCGGCAAAAGCCGCTAGAGTGAGCACAATAGACAGGATATAACCTGTGATATACAGCCGCAGGTGTTGTGCAAAAGTCGGTTCTTTAGCCATAGACCCAGCCACCGAAATAAACCACGGAAAAAATTCCGATCCAAATCAAATCGAGGAAATGCCAGAATAATGCCAGGCGCAGAAAGCGCAGCTTTACGACATCTCCCAATCCCATAGTGAAAACCTGAACGATCAAAACGATCATCCACAGACAGCCGAAAGTGACATGGAGACCGTGCAAGGGCACTAAACCAAAAAAGGCTGACAGGTAACCACTGCGCTGTGGCACCCCGCCCTTCTCGGCCATCCCGGCAAAGTCGTACAGTTCCAATGCCAGGAAACCCATGCCCAGCAACAGGGTTATCACCACCCAAAATAGAAAGGCAGCGCGACTGCGTTCATGCTTAACAATAACTGTCGCAATACCCGCAGTGAGGCTGCTGGTTAGAAGAAGCATCGTTTGGGCGAACAAGCTGCCGAAATCAAAAAGCTCTTTCGGGCCCGGCCCTCCGGCGGTAGCGCCCACCATGGTGATATAAATCGCAAATACCACCCCAAAGAAAATCAGGTCGCTCATCATGAAGACCCAGAAGCCAAAGATCACCATATCGGGATCTCTGTGGATGGCTTCGTGGGGATTGATGCTGCCCGGGCTTTTCGGTGAAGAGACGGGATTCATTTAGATCTCCAGCTTCGCAAGGCCGACATTTCGCGGGGAATCTTCCAGGTCCCGGCTCACTGCCTCGCTCTTCTCGACCAAGGCCAACCAAGCTTCCGTATCCTTTTCTAACTGACTGGCAGGAATAATATATTCCGTTTCTTTGCGGAAGGTGGCCGCGATAACTGCAACCAAAATGGTTAATGCGGAGATCAGTGCAAGCCACCAGATGTACCAAACCAGGGCAAACATCAAAATTCCACTGACAACGCACAAAATAAATCCGAGAGGATTATTTTTAGGGAGCTCTATGTCTCGATAGACTTTAGGCCGCTTATAGGCTTCACCGTGCTCCTTAGCCTCAGTAAATGCATCCCGATCAGTAACCTTGGGTATTTCAACAAAGTTATAAGCCGGTACTGGAGCGGGAGAGTTCCACTCCAGGGACCGTCCATCCCAAGGATCACCCACAGGAACCTGGGTTTTCTTTCGGTCCCTGATACTTACGATAAATTGAATAACCAGCGAAATTAAGGCCGCCAGAACAATCATTGCGCCGATAAAAGCAACGATCATGTACGGCTTGAATGTGAGATCGGCATAGCTGAATGATCGTCTTGGCATCCCCAATAAGCCGGCGCCATAGAGCGGGAAGAATGTCACCATAAATCCTGCAAACCAGAGATAGGCTGAGCGTTTGCCCCACTTATCATTAAGGCGGAAACCAAATGCTTTGGGGAACCAGTAGTTGTACCCCGCCAAAATTCCAAACAGCACGCCGGGAATCAAAACATTGTGGAAATGCGCCACCAGGAACAGTGTATTGTGCACTTGGAAATCGACAGTGGGGTTAGCCAGGATAACGCCGGACAGACCACCAATCACGAACAGGATTAAAAAGCCGATGGCATAAACCATTGGAGTGGTAAAACGTATTCGACCGCGATACATGGTCGCCATCCAGTCGTATACTTTCACCCCGGTCGGCACCGCGATCAGCATAGTCGCTATACCAAAGGCAATATTGATCGTCGGACTCTGCCCCATGGTGAAAAAGTGATGTAACCACACAGTAAAGGACAGGATCGCAATACACATGGTGGCAATCACCAGGGATTTATAGCCGTACAGAGTTTTGGCCGAATAGGTAGAAAAGACCTCGGAAAAAATACCATAGGCTGGCAACACCAATAGATAGACCTCAGGGTGGCCAAAGAGCCAAAACAAATTGGCATAGTTCATCATATTTCCACCGAGGTCATTGGTGAAGAAGTGGAAATCCAGGTAGCGATCCAAGCCCAACATTAAGGCGGCAACGCTGAGAGGCGGCATTGCGAAAATCATTAGAATGGAGGCGCAGAGTACGGTCCAACAAAACAGTGGCATACGGAATAAGTGCATTCCTGGACCACGGCATTTATACACGGTGACGGTGAAATTAATCCCCGTTAATGTGGTCCCCGCCCCAGAAAATACGATCGCCCATATCCAGTAGTCAGGCCCAACCCCAGGGCTAAAATCCGCCCCCGTATAAGGCGGATAAGCCGACCAACCCCCAGTAGAAAACTGCCCCACCACCAGAGAGACCATCAACAAAATACCGGAAGAAACTGTCACCGCCAGGCTGATTTGATTAAGTACCGGGAAGGCCACATCACGGGCACCAATTTGCAGCGGCATAGCGAAATTAATAAGGCCCACCAAAAACGGAACTGCCACAAAAAACACCATTATGGTGCCGTGTGTACTGAACAACTGGGCAAAGTGATCTGCATAGAGGAAGCCTTCCGGTGCGGCGGCTTGCTGGGCACGCATTACCATCCCCTCCAGCAACCCTCGAACCAACATCACGATCGCAAAAGCGATATACATAATGCCGATTCTTTTGTGATCAGTGCTGGTCAACCAATCCCGCCAGAGTGTTCCCCAGACTTTAAACCAGGTCAATAAAAACAGGATTCCCACTGTTGCCAGTATTACTATCGAGCCCGCCACACTGGCAACGGCCTCACTGACTGAGGGCCGCTCAAGAAACCCGCTAAATACCAGAGAATCCCAATTGAGCTTACCCAGCCAACCGTAATCCAAATTGTTCATGGCTGCGCTCCCTCGGCATCATCCTCGCCTCGGCCGAATTTTCGGGTGCCGGGCTGCTCTTCTATGCTCAGCGGTTTACCGGAGTGATAACGCATTACTATTTCGTGAAAAAGGTCTGTGCCCGGCAAGTTAAAATACAGTGTATTTTCTGGCATCTTGCTATTTCCCAAGACTTTGTATGCTTGTTTTTTGGTATTTCGCTGTGCCAGGCGGTTATAATTTTCTGGACTCAGGACAATCCCACCCGTCCGTACTTGCTTTACCCAGGCTTCAAATTTCTCATCAGTCACAACCTTGACTGCAAAATTCTGGTCGACAAAACCATTGCCGGTATATTGGGTATTCTCCCCTCTGGTGTCGCCGGTTTTTGTACCGATAAAATTGAGCTTTGTCGTCATACCCGGCATCACATAAATCTGCCCAGCCAGTGCAGAAATAAAGAACGACTGCATTACTGTGTCGCTGGTCAATATCATTGAGACTGGAGTGTGTACCGGTACAACCAATTCACCGACTGTTGCAATATCCAGCTCCGGATAGATAAATAACCACTTCCAGTCGAGCCCCACCACCTGCACTTTTACCGGGGGTACAACGCCCTGTATTTCCTTATAGGGATCGAGCCGTGCCGTTGCACGCCAGAGCATCACTGACAGCACAATTATGACCAGGAATGGCACACCCCACATAATTACTTCGAGCGGGCCATAGGTTTCCCATTTTGGCGCATAGAATCCGTGACCTTTTTTTCTTCGGTATTTAAAGAGGATTACTGGCACCAAGATAAATACCGGGAGAACAGCGACCATGGTGAGTGCCATAGCCCAAAAGAAGTGTACTTTCTGCTCCTCTGCCACTGGTCCCAACGGCATCAGAAAAGTTTCAGAAGCACTGGCTGAATAGGGGATTAATAAAATTGAGAGAAAAACTGGCAGAATAAATAATAATCGTGGAGCGTGCACTTCAACACATCTCCAGTAACTTAGATATGCACGCAAAAAAACCACAGGGGCTTTTAGATTCCAATCCATGGTAAAGCCTACCGCCAAAAGTAGTTAGCCGGCATCTATTCCAGCTAACGCTTTGAATTCCCTTTCGAACCATTGAACGCGCACTCTTTAATAGGCCCATCAACGGTTTGTCTCACCAGAATAGCTGAATACAACAGTTCTATTGCCCTGGAGAAAGGTTCGATAAAAATCACGATAAATTAGCGGCTATAAAACGCCATTGCCAGACATAGTGCGAATCATCACCTCTACAAACTCGCGTAAATCTCTCTCATTGGGATGGCGCAGCTCCTCCCCTGAATACTTGTATAAAAAAGTATCCGACTGAACCGACCAATAAACTTCGTCACTAGGCGCCGAATATAGACGTGTCTCCACAACAGCAACCTGGGAGTTGCGGATATTCGGGTTGATCCGTTTTAATGCCAACAATTGGGTAACCAATAAAGTGTCAAATCCTCTCTCCCGGAGTAAGGGTGCAATCTCCCCCATTGAGGGAACACCACTTATTGCCCCGAGAGCACTCCAGGAATGCGCATCAATACCCGTATCCTGCAGCTGCATGACCCACTCCCTTTCTACCTGCCCACCGACTATTGGCCTCGGTACCAGGGTATATGCGAGTACCAGGGTTTTTCCTAAGCTTTGAATACCAATATATGGGGACTGCCATACCCGCGTAACCACGGTACTGGCTGAAGTCCATCCGAGCAGAAGGGAAATCACTGAAAGGCTGCATAACAACCGAATAACTCGTGCTTGAAATACCTTCTCTCGTTTGACTCGCATATACCTGAACACCTCGTTTAAACACTTTACTTTGTTAAAATGTCATTCGGGTCGTAAATTGTGTCCGCACCAAAGACCCCCTATCTCCATCTTTGTCTTTGCGGGCGCCGTAGAGCACCTCGATTCCAGTCAACCAACGGGGAAAGGGTAACCAGACAATATTGATACTGCGGTATTGGGTTGCTTTGTAGGCCTCACCGGGTTGGAAGTCCAGATTATCCTGCCTTACCCTGCCGTAGGTCGCCACGGTATACAGGCAAGGAGTCCACCAGTGCTGGTACCCCAGATACCAGGCTGTAGTGTTTAGTGCCTCTACGGAGTTATCAAAAAAATCATAAGCTGCATCTGGTGGCGCATCATTAAGTAGACCGCTATATCCCGCACCGAGGGACAAAGAGTAATAAAGAACGTCTTTAGAAAGTACGCCGGGCATATTGAAAGTGCCGCTTAAATTTAATCCCCAGCCGGTAGTCGATACGGCTGAATCCGGATCGCCACTCGCGCGCAAATCCCTTAATACCAAACCCGCTTGTACCTGGGACCTAGGCAAGTCCGACTCCAGCGCAAATACCGCATCGGGCCAGCGGGCAACCTCGGTTGCATCCTCGAATATTTGTGAATCCGGCGCTTCAATAGCCACCTTAAAGTAATACTGTGACCCGTACCTCTTAATCCATCGGACCATTGAATGGCGCAAACCAAATGCCGAATTAGGCCCCTGGAAATCCAGGGTATTGGGGACCGCTTCCAAGTTCGCGAATGTTGACCACTGCTGCCCCACAAGAATACTGCCCCCCCAAAGCGCATTACTCACTTCTCCATAAGCTTTGCGCATACGGGGGTTGGGAGTGGTAACACTGGAGTCCTGCAGGAAGTCCATCGAAATCAGGGTTTTAAATTCACGTCCCTCCCAGTGCTGTAGGGTCTCAAATACCAACCTGGAGGTCTGCACGGTAAATTCTGTCTGCCCGTCCGCTCCCTCTGCAGCCGTTTTATCGAAAGTCACAATATCGGCAGGTACAAATTGTGCGGGGCTGATGATCGCGTCGGTATCATAATTGACATCCAAGTCCGCAAAGCCACTGATCTTTGCCTTCATGGTATTTCCCAACAAGGGAATGGAGCCAGGCCACTCCGTTGTCGCATTGGCAATCACATCTTCGATGTCACTGGGGTCAGGTACCGCCTGATCAGTCTGGGCCCGCGGCGGAGGCAGCGAACCAGGTGGAACTTCCTGGCGTATTTCCTCAATCTGTCGCTGTAAGTCATTCATATCCTCCTTGCTCACCGGTGCTTCGACAGGCTGTACAGGAGTTACTTCCAGAGACGGTCGGGATGGTGGTGCCCGTTGCATTTGCTCAATTTGCCGACGCAGGGCTTCGAGGTCTGCCTGTTGTTTCTGAATCTGGGCCTGCTGCTCTTCCAGCTGCTGTTGCTGGGCCTCAATCACCCGTATCAGTTCATCAGCTTTAACATAAACTTCTGCAGTGGAGGGTTGAGAAAAAAGAAGTGGGGCAAAACCGATAACTACGGCAGGAATTACTGGGGACTGGGTATTAATCTCCATCTGTCAGCCTCAACTCCACCTCCTGTGGGGCGGCCAACACAACTACACTGTCGGTTTCCCCGGCCTATCTGGAAAGCGTAGCTTAAGAGACCGCAGCGCCAACCCAGGTCGGCACTAGGCAAAGATTGGAATTGAAGGGCCGTGCCACCGGGGACTCCGGTGGCACTTAAGAAAGGAAATTATTGACGGGCAAAACGCGGAGGCATACGTTTCTCAATGCGAGTCGATCTCAGCGGATTAATATCCAAGCCGCCACGACGGGTATAGCGAGCACATACAGTTAACTCGGTAAACTCCGCCAACTGTTGCAAGTCGCAAAAGATACGCTCGACACAGTGCTCGTGAAAATCCTGATGTTCGCGGAAAGAGACAATATAAGCCAACAGTGCCTCTCGCTTCAGTGCCGGCCCTTTATAGTCCACAACCACTGTCGCCCAGTCCGGTTGTCCCGTTACCGGACAATTACTGCGCAGCAAGTGGCTATAAAGAACCTCACTCACATCTTCCTCACCGCCTTCGAGGGCGAGAAGTGCGGGGGCCGGCTCGTAATTATTCACTTCTATATCGAGATGATCCAGACAGTAGCCCTCTGGCTTCTCAACTGCCAGCGCTGCATCTTCCACATCCATCAGGGTAACGCCGACATTTGCCCCCGCCGCTGCAGAGAGGTCCCGCACCAGGGCATCCTGTACCAATCTCCAGGATTCAAACTTGCTCTGGTTGAAAGAGTTTAAATACAGTTTGAAGGATTTTGACTCCACCATGCAGGGGCTTTCTGCAGGAAAACTAAAACGAGCCACCGCCACCTGTGGTTTGCCCCTGGGGTTCAGCCAGGAAAGCTCAAAACCCCACCATTCATCCTCTCCAAAGAAAGGCATTGCGCCGGCAGAGAGCCCCAACTGGGCTCGGGATACAGAGCGCTGAATTGGATGGAGCAACTCGGGGTTGTAAGTGGATTCGTAGGTGGTCTCCTGCCCCAGGGGGAGGTTTTGCCAGTCTTCTCTTGTCATAAATTTGCTCAATGTCTCAGTCGCTTACCGTGGCTCATCAGATAAATGGCCCAGGATCCCAAAAGCGCAATAAATACCAGGACGCCAAAAAATGCCCCGACAACATTAATATCGGAAACACCCAAAATGCCGTAACGGAAGGAGTTCACCATATAAAGAATTGGGTTCAATTTCGACAACCCCTGCCAAAAAGGCGACAGCAGGTCGATAGAGTAAAACACGCCTCCCAAGTATGTGAGGGGAGTTAATACAAAGGTCGGAATAATAGAGATAGCATCAAAACTATTGGCAAAAATAGCATTGATAAACCCGGCCAGGGAAAACAGCACCGCCGTCAAAAATACAATCGCTACCGTGACAAATATGTGCTCTACCGTCAGCGAGGTAAAAAACATCGCTACGAGAGTCACTATCAACCCCACCATTAATCCCCGTGACACGCCACCGAGAACATAGCCCGCCATAATCACCCAATTCGGCGTTGGCGAGACCAAAAGCTCCTCCACACTGCGCTGAAATTTAGCGCTGTAAAAAGACGAAACTACGTTGGCATAGGAGTTGGTAATCACCGACATCATGATCAAACCCGGCACAACAAACTCGATATACGGATAGCCCCCCATATCACCGATTCGCCGACCAATCAGGGAGCCAAAGATCACAAAGTACAGTGACATAGTGATTACCGGCGGTACAAGGGTCTGTGGCCATATACGCATAAAGCGCCGGACTTCCCGACGGTAAATAGTGCTGAATGATATCCAGATTAATCTGCCCTTCACTCTTCTAGCCCCGACATTTTTTCTTCCGACAACATGGAAAGGAACAATTCCTCCAAGCGATTGGCGCGATTGCGCATACTGGTGACTGTGATGCCCTGCCGCTGCAATGACGCAAATACCTCGGTCAGAGATTGTCCCTTTTCAATAGTGACTTCCAGTGAGTGATTGTCTCGCAAGCGCCCTTCATAACCGGACAAGTCCGGGCACTCAGTGAGAAATTCTGCGCAATCCAGGATAAAGGTTTCCCGGTTCAGGGTTTTCAGCAGTGACTTTATCGAAGTGTTCTCGACAATAGTGCCCTTGTCGATAATCGCTATATTGCGGCAGAGGCTCTCGGCTTCCTCCAGGTAGTGGGTGGTGAGAATAATTGTGGTGCCCTGCTGGTTTATTTTTTCCAGGAAACTCCACATGGAACGCCGCAGCTCTATATCCACTCCGGCTGTGGGTTCATCCAGAATCAGTAATTTCGGCTCGTGAATCAGCGCGCGGGCAATCATCAATCTGCGTTTCATACCACCGGAGAGCATTCGCGCCTGGGTAGCGCGCTTATCCCACAGACCCAACTGCTTCAGGTACTTCTCAGTGCGTTCTTCAGCCAGTTTGCGCGGCATACCGTAAAAACCGCCCTGCGTAACGACAATATCGAACACTTTCTCAAACTGGCTGAAGTTAAATTCTTGTGGCACAACACCTAACAGGCGCTTAGCCGCAGCAAAATCGACGTCGATATCCTCACCAAAAATCGACACTGAACCACCGCTTTTGCGCACCAGGGAACAGATGATACCGATTGTGGTGGACTTCCCCGCCCCATTGGGGCCCAGCAGCGCAAAGAAGTCTCCCGGCTGCACGTCAAAACTGATGCCTTTCAGGGCCTGGAAACCATTGTCGTAGGTTTTCTGTAAGTTATGGATCGATAGCGCAGCGCTCATCTTGCACTCCTATAGTGGGGAGCGTTATTCAACGCGCTTGCCCGAATAATTTCAACCTGAGGGGAGCTAGGGTTTTTCATACACGTCACTTGGTGGGATGAACCGGAACTTGCACAAGTCCCGGGCAAAAGTAACCGTGCAGAAGATAAGAATTACTATATCGGAAAAACAAAAAGCCGCTCGATTGAGCGGCTTTTTATTTTTGGAGCGGGAAACCGGGTTCGAACCGGCGACCTCAACCTTGGCAAGGTTGCGCTCTACCAACTGAGCTATTCCCGCAATTGACCCGGTAGCATTGCTACCGGGTCGTATTGGCATCCCCAAGGGGAGTCGAACCCCTGTTACCGCCGTGAAAGGGCGGTGTCCTAGGCCTCTAGACGATGGGGACAGAAACTTGCACTTCGACCTTGCGATCCGGTGCTGCCATGCTGTCCATGGCAATGCCACTGATTTCTCGGTGGCGTGCTCTCCGAGTTGACTAGAGATCATCTCGCAAAGCGGAAATTTGGAGCGGGAAACCGGGTTCGAACCGGCGACCTCAACCTTGGCAAGGTTGCGCTCTACCAACTGAGCTATTCCCGCAATTGACCCGGTAGCATTGCTACCGGGTCGTATTGGCATCCCCAAGGGGAGTCGAACCCCTGTTACCGCCGTGAAAGGGCGGTGTCCTAGGCCTCTAGACGATGGGGACAGAAACTTGCACTTCGACCTTTCGATCCGGTGCTGCCATGCTGTCCATGGCAATGCCACTGATTTCTCGGTGGCGTGCTCTCCGAGTTGACTAGAGATCATCTCGCAAAGCAGAAAATTGGAGCGGGAAACCGGGTTCGAACCGGCGACCTCAACCTTGGCAAGGTTGCGCTCTACCAACTGAGCTATTCCCGCAATTGACCCGGTAGCATTGCTACCGGGTCGTATTGGCATCCCCAAGGGGAGTCGAACCCCTGTTACCGCCGTGAAAGGGCGGTGTCCTAGGCCTCTAGACGATGGGGACAGAAACTTGCACTTCGACCTTTCGATCCGGCGCTGCCATGCTGTCCATGGCAATGCCACTGATTTCTCGGTGGCGTGCTTTCCGAGTTGACTAGAGATCATCTCGCAAAGCGAAAAATTTGGAGCGGGAAACCGGGTTCGAACCGGCGACCTCAACCTTGGCAAGGTTGCGCTCTACCAACTGAGCTATTCCCGCGTGGCATCCCCAAGGGGAGTCGAACCCCTGTTACCGCCGTGAAAGGGCGGTGTCCTAGGCCTCTAGACGATGGGGACCCAGAAACCTTCTGTCGTTTCGCTCCACCTTTGAGTGTAGCCCTGCGTCAGAAGTGGGGCGCATTCTATGGATCACCGCTAAACCTGTCAACACTCTTTTTGATTTTTTTTCTTTTGTTGTCAGACACTTACAAAACCCAGCCATTTCTGGAGTGCATTCTAGTACCGCTCTGTGCCAGTTCCCTCGAGCACCAGCGCGTGCAGGTGCAACTCTTCCAGAAATTGGCGGATACGCTTCGCATTGGTACCTAAGTCACTGACCCCGACTCGGGAGCTGGAACGCACATCGACTTTGGAGCCACCACCCACGTCAGCGCTGACCCGTACAACGATATCGTCCGTAAAACCGAGGATCGGTGTTTTCGCTACAGCCTCCAGGTGGCCCCGCTGAGGCTCATAGGAAACCACTTTCCAGCCCAGGTCTTCGGCCACTTCAGCAGCGATCTCAGTGGTACGAGCTATCGGGAAGTCCACGTGCAACGGCATTATATCGGCATATATATCCGCCTCCCGCTGCAATTCGGCCACCTTCTCTCCACCGTATTCGGCACTGTTGTCGCCTTTCTGGCGCAACTTCAATACCTCTTGATACTGGGGGGGATTGCGGGTATCGGTACTGATGTCGTGAATTCTTGGCACATCGAAGTTGCCCTTGCCTACGGTTACCAGAGGTATTGCCACCGGCAGCAGTCCGAGCAACGCCGCCCACAGAGCATTGCTGCGCACCAACGGCTTGCTCTTGCTCACTCCCCAAACAAAGACAAAGAGGCTCAGTAGCGCAATTGCCAAGGCTACACCGCCAGAAAACACAAATATTTTGAAAACCACAGAGAAGTGCAGCAACCCGTAACGCAAAGCGGCAGCCGCAAGGACGATCAGCAGTAACAGAATCCACTGCACCCGCAATAGCCAATTACTCCAGTGTGATTCCGTCACTCAGTGTCATCCTCCGTTTCATCGCTGCCCTGGTCCAGCTTTACCGATAGAGAGTTCACACAGTATCGAAGTCCCGTATCGGTGGGGCCATCGTCGAATACATGGCCGAGATGGGCATCGCACTTACTGCAGCGAATCTCTACACGCTGCATACCGTAGCTGCTGTCAGGCAGCTCCTTCACCGCACCTTCATAATGCTCTGCATCAAAGCTGGGCCAACCACAACCGCTCTCAAATTTTGACTGCGAGCCGAATAAAACCTCGCCACAGCAACGACAACGATAGACGCCATCGTCAAAAACATCCCAATATTCGCCGCTAAACGGCGCCTCTGTCCCACCTTCCCGGCAGACCTTAAACTCCTCATCTGTAAGCTTATCCCGCCAGTAGTTCTCATCCATCTGTTTTGACATACTCTAGTGTTTCCGTAATCAATTGGGGTTTCCGGTCAGGCGTCACTTTGTGGCAATGCCTATGTGTATCGGTTCCCGGTTTCCCGCAGGAGTGGTACCTACCGCTGGTGGACATTACCCGGCTTTCGCGCACTGAACTCGCGGCCCTGGGCCGCTCCTGCTCTGCAATAGAGCTTCCAGGTCACCATGAAGGACATCAATAAATCAGAAAAACTGCACGGCGTCTGCTACGAAATTCGCGGCCCCGTGATGGAGCAGGCCCAGCGCATGGAAGAGGAAGGCCACCGCATCCTCAAGCTGAATATTGGCAACCCTGCCCCCTTCGGTTTTAACGCCCCCGACGAGATTATCCAAGACGTCATTCACAATCTCTCTGAGGCACAGGGCTACGTCGAGTCTAAAGGGCTCTTCGCTGCGCGTAAGGCCATTATGCAAGAGTGCCAGACCCTGGGTATCCCGGGCGTCGAGATTAACGATATTTACCTGGGCAACGGCGTCTCCGAACTGATCTCCATGAGCACCCAGGCCCTTCTCAACAATGGCGATGAAATGCTGTTGCCAATGCCCAACTACCCCCTGTGGATGGCCGCCACCAACCTCACCGGTGCCAAGCCAGTTCTCTATCGCTGCGACGAGGAGTCCGGATGGCTGCCTGATATTGAGGATATCAAAGCAAAAATCACTTCAAAAACCCGCGGCATAGTGGTTATCAATCCCAATAACCCTACTGGCGCCGTTTATCCCCGGGAACTACTGGAGGATATTGTCGAGGTTGCCCGCAGTCACAACCTGGTGATCTTCGCCGATGAGATTTATAGCAAGATTCTCTACGACGATGCGGAATTTACCCCGATGGCCAAACTGGCCCCGGACGTGCTCTGCCTGAGTTTTAACGGCCTGTCCAAGTCCTACCGCCTGGCCGGCTTCCGCTCTGGCTGGATGGTTATCAGCGGCACCAAACACAGGGCCAAAGGTTTTATTCAGGGGATGGAAATACTCGCCTCTATGCGCCTGTGCGGCAATGTACCCGCCATGTTCGCAGTACAAACCGCTCTCGGTGGCTACCAGAGTATTAACGATTTGGTCCTGCCCGGCGGGCGCCTGCGCCAACAGCGAGATATGGCCCACCGCATGCTCAATGACATTCCCGGTGTGAGCTGCGTCAAACCTAGCGGTGCTATCTACTTGTTTCCCAAGCTGCATCTGGATCATCATAAGATCGAAAATGACGAGCAGCTGGTGCTGGATTTCCTGCGCCAGGAAAAAATACTACTGGCTCAAGGCAGTGCCTTCCATTGGGATGCACCGGACCACTTGCGTATTGTCTTCCTGCCCCGTGCCGACGACTTATCGCATGCGATGGAACGCCTGGGCGACTTTTTGGAGCGATATTCCTGCTGATGCTGGACGATTTACATATTCACGATTTTTACCGGGATGCCGGCAGGGTACTGCTGGCAATGTTTAATCAATTCCCGGTACCGGCAACCGTTTACGTGGAAGATATTTCCGGCCCCGACTCACCGGATGAGTACGGGCTGCACTCCCCCCGCCATTTAGCCTGCCTGGGGTCCATGACCTGGCTAAAGCAGAGTGGCTATATCAGCTTTTCCCAGCTGGTGCGCCAGGAGGCGATGGAGGATGCGGTATTAACCCACAAGGGTTTCCTGCTAATGATTAATGCCGGAGCTGAGTCCGGGCAGAGCAACGCCCAGTTGCTCAACAGCGCTGTGCGCGAGGGATCATCAGGCCAGTTGCAGGCGCTGATGGAGCGCTTGATGCGGGAGTTTGCCGCGCTGTAAGGGGTTCCTTAATGCGCGGCATTGACAATCACCATTACCGGGATTGGCGACGATATTTAACGTGCAACATTTTTAGGGCAGCATCCGGGTCCCGATCAGGGAAATCCGGGTTCTGCTCCAAGCGCGCTACAACTTCATAACCGCTGTCAGATCCGAGGATTAACTCCCTAAACTGGGCTTCGCTGTGCCGTGGCGAGTTGATCACCATCAGCAGATCCGCCTCAGCGGCGAGACAAGCGGGCAGCTGCCTCAGCAACTTTTCATAATTCTGGCTGACATCGAAGCGACCTTTCTGTCGCGTCGGCGGATCGACAATGCCCAGGTCAAAGGGGCCGCGACGATCGAAGCGCTTGAATTGACGCAGCGCATCGAATTGCAGGAACTGAACCCCTTTGAGGGACAGCCCATTAACCTCGTGATTTTCCCGTCCGCGATTTAAAACACCGCGATTGACATCCACATTTACAATATCGATATCACCTGCCGCTCGCGCGACCGCAGAAAAGGCACAGGTGAAAGCGAAAAGATTGAGCATTTTTGCCGACGTCTGCCCGGCTCTTGCACGCACCTGCTCTTCAAGCCAGGCCCTGCCCGGCTCAATATCCAGGAAGAAACCCACATTTTGTCGATCAAACGTGAGGGGGAATTTAAGGTCTCCACGCTGCGCGACCGGGTCTGTTACCGGCTCACCAAAGTGCCACTGTAAAGGTGCCCCAGGGAGATAGCGTCGCTGCGCAGCGACCCCCTGATAACCTCGCGCCTCGGCCATTTGCCAGAGTTTTTCACACAGCTCTACTTCACCTTCATATTCTTCAAAAAAAGTCACTAACAAAGCGGGGAAAAAGCTGTCGACGCAGACCTGCTCCAAGCCCTCATAGCTGCGACCCCGGCCGTGAAAAAAACGACGGCTGTCGCCAACATTTTGTCCTAGTTTATTTCCAACCTGCTCCAGCAGTAACTGCCAATCTGCACTCATCGTTTATTCAATATCCCCGTTACTCAGTGGATAAAGAATGGCATTCCGGTAGCCGGTAACCACTCGAATAAAACCACTCCACCGTTTATCAAGCTTGGGGTTACCGCTATCGATTAATAGCGGGCGCCCATGCAATTCCGTAATTTTTGTTTTAGTTGCAACCACGATTAAATTATCGCGCCCAACGCGCCGCAGTACATTGGCTGACAATTGTTGGTTACCCCGGCCAATTAAATGACCCTGGCCACCAATGGCGGTGAGAATGATTTTTACCGGCCCGCTGTGATCGGCAATGGCCTGTTCAATTTGCGGCGCACTGACATCCAACTGCAACAACTGGCCATCCAGTAATAAATCCACCCCCAACAGTGTCCCCTCACAGCCCAACTCGCTGAGGATTGCCAATGTAGTAGAGCCTGGGCCAACGACATACAGGGTTTGCGGGTCCAGGTCTTCGGTAATCTCTGCGGCGATATCCGCAACTGCCAGCTCTTCCACTTCGCGGCCGGCATTTTTTACCGCCTGTAAAAACTGACCTTCCTGGGGCACCAGCAATTCGCCGTAGTAACGCGTGGTTACCCGCCCACTGCGGAATGACTGCTCATCAATATCCCGCACTTCACGCTCAGCGAGGTCCACCAGTTGCCCAGCCATCAGACGGCGCAAAACCTCACCACCCGCTTTAGGGGAAATCGCAAAACAGGCGGAGTGCATTTTCACTCCGGCGGGAATACCGAGTACCGGGAAATTATCCCCCAGGGCATTGACGATATTTCTCGCAGTGCCGTCACCGCCAATAAAAACAATGAGGTCTGCACCATTGTTGCGGATAGTGGCAGCTGCACGCTCTGTATCTTCCGGGGAGGATGGCGAGCACTCGGCCACGCCCACTTCACAGACAGAAAAACCGAGTTTACGCGCTGTACTGGCCCCCATATCGCCGGCAAAGCACAGGATTTCCAGCTCATCCTTATAGGGTTTTAACTCTTCAAGGGCCAGCGCCGCACGCTGATTTGCCTGGGGTTCGATACCTGCGTCCAGCGCGCGTTGTACAGTTTCGGCACCATCGCTCCCCTTGAGACCTGCCGGGCCACCAATGCCAGCCCAGGGGTTAATAATTAAACCAAGCTTTTTTACTTGTTTACTTAACTGCACGCCAACCCCAACACTTCCAGTTGCCGCTTCTCTTCGTCACCCAAAGTCTGGGCTGAAGTTTTGTAGTGACTGAACTCCAGGCGCTCGGGATACTCTTTACGCAGCAAGTCAAAAGCCTTCTCCATCGGCACATCACCTGCTGCCGCCGCGCGCAGGCGGCGATCGTCCGTGCGGGGGTTGTACATCTGCAACAGTAATTCTTCTGCTGAGTCTCCCCTGATCTCTTTAGAGGTAACAGCCGGCTGACATTCCGCAGACATAGGTGCAATACCCAATTCCCTGCACAAGGCCTCGCGAATCATACGGGTGCCGGCCAGCTTCCCATCCAGACTGTAACCGGCAATATGCGGTGTCCCCAGGTCAACATGCTGCAATAATTCAGTATCGATATCCGGTTCGTTCTCCCATACGTCCAGTACGGAAGTAAAACGCTTACCCCGCTGGATTTCCGTCAGCAGTGCCCGGTTGTCTACCACCCCACCCCGGCCGGCGCTAATCAATACGCTGCCATCGCGGAGCTGGCGCAACTGCTCTGCTCCAATCATATGGAAACTGGGGTAGGTGCCGCCCTTAACCAGCGGTGCGTGAAGGCAAACAATATCCTGGCTCAGCACCTTTTCCAGCTCACTCGCATCCGGGTTTTCCGGTAGCCAGGGATCGTAAACTGCGCAGGAAACCCCGAGAGCATGCAAGCGCTGCTGCAAAAGCCCGCCAACATTGCCGCAGCCCACTATGCCGAAGCTGCGCCCATGCCAGTCAATTTCCAGTGCGGCCAGGGTGCAGAAAACATACTCCACCACGGAGTTGGCATTGCAGCCAGGCGCGGCGCTCCAGAAGATCTCATTGCGTTCCAACCACTGGGTATCCAGGTGATCAGTGCCTATGGTGCAACTGCCAACAAAGCGCACCCGGGTCCCCTCCAGCAGGCTTTGATCAACCTGGGTGACCGAGCGCACCAGCAAAATATCCGCATCAATTAATTGTTCTCGGCTCAAGGTGCGGCCGTGGTAGCGCTCCAGCGTTCCCAGATCACCGAAATACGCCTCCAACGCAGGAATATTCTCATCGGCGACAATTTTTAATCCCGCACTCTGTGCAGCACTATCCGTCATGTAAGTTCTCCATCAACACCCGCTAAGGTGCGTTCAATCTTCTTGCTCAGGCCACCGATACCAAATTCCTCCGCCAGGGAACGGGCCAGATAGACATCCACCGGCTGTGGGCGCAAATCTGCCAGTTTTATATCCAGGGGAACCCGCTCCTCAAGACTGGTCAGGCGCTTGGCGAGGTGCAGCTGCTCTTCGTATTCCTCTATCCGGGCCACCAATCCCTTGGCTCCGCGAATGGGCATTGTGGCAAGGGTATCGAGCTGCTCCAGCAACATTTCTATAGTGTCGAATGCCTCTAACAGGCGTGCCGCAGTCTTTGGGCCAACCCCGGGTATCCCGGGAATATCATCGCTGGTGTCTCCCACCAGGGCCAGATAGTCGGGAATCTGCTCCGGGCGCACACCGAACTTTTCCCGTACGCCCTCGCCATCCAGGTGCCGGTCGTTGGCAAAATCCCACAGGGATACAGCGCCCCGAGCCAGCAGCTGCCCCAGATCCTTGTCCCGGCTCACGACCACTGGGTTATGCCGGTGCAGCTTCCGGGTTAACGTGGCCAGTATGTCATCGGCCTCGTAGCGCTCACTGGAAAAGCTGGCAATACCCAGTACCTCAGCCATTTCCCGGCACGCCGCCAGCTGGAAAGCCAGGGCTTCATCGGGTAGTGCGCGACTGCACTTATAGTCTGGGTAAATCTCATTGCGAAAACAGCTTCCCAATGATTCGTCGAAGGCGCAGGCAATATAGCCCGGTTGTCGCGCCAACATATCCAACAGGAAGTTAGTAAAGCCGTAAACGGCTTCAGTGGAGTAGCCACTGCGACTCTCCCAGTTGGGCGGCAGCGCAAAGTAGTAGCGAAAAATATATACCGATGCGTCTATGAGATAACTATTCAAGAGAGATCCGCCAATTGGTAGCTGCCCCGGTCAAAAGGATTGGGACAACCGAATTCCTTCATCAGGGCTTCGGCGAATGCACAGGCCCGAGGGTTGGGCCGGGTATCACAATAGTCCAGAACTTGCTGCCAGATGGCCTTTTTAAACGGGTCGCTGGCGCCCAATCCATTCTCCAGATTGTCGGCACTCACGCGGAACTTGAGTCCGCAAGCCCGTGCAAAGATCCATTCAAGGGCCTGTGGCTTGACCTCTACCTGCTCAAACTCAGCCTGCTGGTCGGCACTGCGACCATCCGGCGCATACCAGTAACCGTAATCTGGCAACTGCCGCCGGGCCTCTCCGGCAACACACCAGTGCGCCACTTCATGCAAAGCGCTGGCGGCATAGTCCAGGGTGAACTCTACCTGGTGGTAGGGTTGACCTTCCCCCCTGGGCCTGTAATAGGGCTCGCAGAAGCCCCCGCGAAGTCGGGTATTGAGCCCATTTGGGTCTGAAAAACAGTGATCGAAGACTCTGACGATACGATCAGCCATTGGCAGTTTCGTAGGAACAGAAGCCATTTCTGCGGTTGCAACAGGCAAGGCGTTCTCCGGGATACCTCAAAGGCGGGGACTATATCAACGCCTGCGCCCCGATCAAAGCGCAGGCGCTTGCGGGGCGCAAAAGGCGCTGGTTGTATTTCGGCAAATCAACATATACCTTTAGGAACAGGGATGCCGCAGAGGGCGTGTCCTTCTAGCGTCTCCCCGAGGAGGGAATTAAAGCAATCAAACACCCTCCTGCCCCAGTCTTCCTTCAGAGGTAGGGCATTTCGCTGTCGCACCTTCATCTGACGTGGAGACGGTATACAACCGGCCCTGCAAGGAGGTGTTCCATGACAGACCACAGCATCAACAATGTGGTTGACCTCTTCACCGGCGAGCCCATCGAAACTTCTGCGGACAGGCGCTTTATTCGTCTTTCGCCGGAGCTAGACGGCTTGGAAATGCTCTACTCCAACAACTCCAGCGGCACAGATCTATATAGCCTGAAAGTTTTATGCTGGGGTCTCAAAGCAAATGGCGAGGTCGTAGGCCTCGTTCCCTGGTTAAACACCATAGTGGCCTGTCCCGACATCAAGGACCCTCTCGACGGACGCTTTGAGGGCTACTATGACCCCGGCATCGAGGAAATCTTCCATCAGCCCCCCATTCACAAGGTCGTCGAGCTGGAGACTGCGGCGGAATACTTTGAATACGAGAGCAATAAAGCTGAGGAAGTACTCCAGGAGATCCCCGACACCATCGGCACCCACGCTGTGTTTATGGATGAACAGCGCGAGAACCTGACACTGATTGAGGTCGTCAGCTGGAGGTTGCACGCCGACGGGGAGATTCACGGCATGCTGATAGACCACGATATTGTTGAAACCACTCCGGTTTTACCGGGGGATCACTGCCTGTACCCCGCGCAGGAGAGCGAGGGATTCCGGTACTTTTTCCAACACCATATCGCTAACAAAATTAAATCCGAGGACCCCGAAGCCCTGGCCGCTATCGCAGCCCTGGTGACAGCCCCCTAGGGACTGTTGGGTCTTAATATTCAGGAGTGTGCCAGCCCCCGCCAATGGCATGGGGGCTGGAGCAACCGCGACCCGCTATTCCGCTTTTTTAATCCAGTAGACAAATTCGTCATTTTCCTCTGCGTGCTGTACCAGCTCATATCCAAGAAATTGGCAGAACTTGGGCACATCCCGCTGAGTGGAGGGGTCGGTAGCAACCATTTTCAACACTTCACCATCGGCGACATTACGCACCGCTGAATGCAGCATCATGACGGGTTCCGGGCACAGGAGGCCACGGGCATCTAAGGTGTGATCTGACTTCATAGGTATCATTGTGCGCAATTTTACCGCCGTCGTCATCTCCAGAGGCATGAGGGCCGCGCGGTAATTCCCCTGCGCCCGCACTAAAATCCTCATAGGACTTACGCAATTCGGGCTGACAATGATCTATGTGTTGATAGAACGGGAAATTGCGGCAGAAATGCAGGGCAGCTATGAAGAGGCCGCCCGCAAAATCCTCACTTGCGCCTACCGCACCGTAGGCTTTATTGAGGGGCAGACCTATATCGAGAAGGGCAATCCCTTGCGGCGCTTTACACTCTCCAAATGGCAATCTGAGCTCCATTGGCAACACTGGTATACCAGCCAGGAGCGCCGCGCACAGATGAATCTACTCAACCCACTGATGGTGCGGGAAGAGCGCATTACTGTCCTGGAGATCGCAGCATAAACTGGGCAGCCAACTCTACTGCGGATTGCCAATGCTGAAGCTGGTTAAAACCGCTGGCGCGACGGGGTTTAAAGTCGTGATCGCCATCTTCCAGCCACTCGACCTCAATGGTGTTCGCCAAACCGTAACCTTCTACCTCAGCCCGGCTGCCTAATGGGTCCCGATCTCCCTGTATCACCAAGGTCTGGCAGTGAATATCCACCAAGTGCTCGGTACGCAGCTTTTCCGGCTTGCCCTGGGGGTGAAACGGATATCCCAGGCATACAGCACCGGCAATCGCCTTCTGCCCCCAGTATTCATCCGCCAATAGACTCGCCACGCGCCCGCCCATGGACTTACCACCGATAAACAGGGGCAACTCGGGGCCTAGCTGGACGATTTGCTCGCGGAAAGACTCTTGTAGCTGGGGCATGGTATTGGGTGGCCGCTTACTTCCCCCGGTGCGCCGCTGCGCCATATAGGGAAACTCAAAACGGACAACTTCCACACCCTGCTTACACAACCCCTGCGCAAGGAACTGCATAAACTCACTGTCCATCGGCGCCCCGGCGCCATGGGCAAACAGAAAGCGCGCACGGGGCTCTCTCGGGCTATCGATCAACCATTCAGACATCGGGGGGCAGGTCCTCGGCCAGGACCAGGTTTACGGTTTCTTCACCGGGCTCAAACCAGATCACCACTTGGCCGGATTGCAGCTGGCGACGCAGGCTGGCAACTTTGTCCACCAGTTCCACTTCACGCTCACCGTATTCGGTGCCCTCGCGAGTGGCGTACTCTTCCAGCAGACTTTGCAGGGTATCGGCATCTAGTTGTTCGAAGGGAATAATCATACAGCGACTAATTCAGGTAGGCTGGGAGCAGCCATAGCCACCCCCAGAATATTGTAAAACGATCAGGACTTGGGTTTGCGGAAGCGCAGAGTCATACGATCGCTCTCGCCGATAGCGAGATACTTTTCACGATCCTCTTCACCCAAGCGCATTACCGGCGGTAAGGTCCATACGCCTTTGGGGTGGTCAGCAGTGTCTTTGGGGTTCGCATTTACCTCGCTGGCCTCTTCGAATTCAAAGCCCGCCTTTTTAGCCAGGTCGATAACATACTCCTGGGTGACATAACCACTTTTCACCATATCTTCCAGGCTGGTACCTGGCTTGGCACGGTGCTCAACGATCCCCAGAACACCACCGGGCTTCAGCGCGGCAAAAAAGCTGGCAAAAGCTTCATCGGCATAATCGCGATACATCCAGTTGTGCACGTTGCGGAAAGTTACTACGGCATCGGCACTGCCTGCCGGAGCAATCTCGCGACCGGTTTGCGGGGCAAACTCAGTCACAATCACTTTCTTGTAGGCCTTATCATTGGCAGCCAGCTTCGCTTTGAAGTTCTTCAGGGAGCGCTTGAAGTAGTCGGACTCACTATTCTCGGGGAAGTGCGCCGCATATAAGGTCCCTTCCTTGCTCAGGTAGGGCCCCAGAATTTCGGTGTACCAACCGCCACCCGGAGTAATTTCCACTACCGTCATATCCGGCTCGATCCCCATAAACTCCAGGGTCTCCGCTGGGTTGCGGTACTGATCGCGGGCGACATAATCCTTGTTGCGATGATCCCCCTTAATGGCAGCAGAGAAATCTGCGGCCTGGGCTGTGCCCGCCAAAGCCAGGGCACCGGCCAGGGCCACCAGGGATTTCTTAAAATTGCTCGTCATAGTTTTTCCTGTGTTGTTATCGTTGGTCCAACTTCATTTGCACACTGTTGATCTTATCCTGCATAGATTGCTCGCGGTCAATACGAGTTCCCAATTTCAGGCTGGAACTGATTCGGTCGGCGCCCATTTGATGCACCCGCTCGTGGCACTCTTTAACTGCCGCCATCACCTTATCCCAGTCCCCCTCGATATTGGTACCGTATGCGTGCAGGCGATAGGAAAGCCCCGCCTCTTCCAGCACCCGCTCGCACTCAGCAACGTATTTACTGACGGAAACACCAACGCCGATAGGGATCACACATAAGTCAGCAATCACGTTCATCAACAGTCCCTCGTTAAAGTACTTGGATATTGGTTTCAAAATAACGCTTTTGAGATTGGCCGATAGAGTTATTCGACGAGATCCTATTACAATGTCAGCTCAACGTCTCTCGTGAAGCAAAGGAACCCTATATGCAACAGCATCTCGTTATCTCCATGATCTCTGATGACAAGCCCGGTGTCGTGGAAAAGCTTTCAGCAGTTATCGCAGATAACGGCGGCAACTGGGAAGACAGCCATATGGCCCACTTCGCTGGGAAGTTTGCCGGAATCCTGCGGGTGGCGGTGCCCGCAGATAAAAGCGAGACACTTAAAGAGGCGTTATCAGCCCTGGCAAACGCAGGCTACAACCTGGTCATTGAAGATGCCATTGCAGTATCCGCCAAACCCCAGCAGACGCTGACGCTGAAACTGGTTGGCAACGACCGTCCCGGCATAGTCCGCGAGATCTCGCGCGCACTTACCGCTCACCATATCAATATGGAGCATCTGGAAACCACTTACGGCAGCACCCCCTGGAGCGGTGAGCCCCTGTTTAATGCCGAGTGCACTATCAGTGTGGCCGAAGACATAGATCTCGACGGCCTGCGTGACGATCTGGACCAGATTGCCAATGAACTCGGGGTCGAGATCGATTGCGAGGAGATCGCCACCCCCATCTAATTGTGGAATAATCCGCAGCCGTACAGGGCCGGGCACTGCTGTCCGGTCTAGCTAGAAGTCTCTCCAGCGCAAACGCCACCTCATGTTCAAGATTGTTCTATACCAACCTGAAATAGCGCCAAATACCGGCAATATTATTCGACTTTGTGCCAATACCGGGGCAGAGCTGCACCTTATCGAGCCCTTAGGTTTCGATATGGATGACAAACGCCTGCGTCGCGCCGGCCTCGACTACAGCGAGTACAGTCGCGTGGTGCGCCACAAGGACTGGCAGACCTTTATCGATAGCGAGCAACCCGCCAGGGTGCTGGCGCTCTCCACCAAGGGAAGCAAAAGCCATACCGCGATCGAATTCCAGGCGGATGACGCCATTGTGTTTGGCCCGGAGACCCGGGGGCTACCCGCAGAGTTCCTGCAAGCAGTAGGGGCCGAAAACACTTTGCGTATCCCCATGCGTGCCGAGAGCCGCAGTATCAACCTATCCAATGCCGCCGCCATTGTTATCTACGAGGCTTGGCGACAATTGGATTTTAGTGGCGCCGTGTCCCAGCAGTAAGAAGTTCACCTGTTATGCAAAGTTCCCAAGCCCCAATCGGACTCTTTTACGGTTCCAGCACTTGCTATACCGAAATGGCTGCGGAGAAGATCCGCCAGTGTATCGGTCCTCAATGGATTGATATCCACAATATCGCAGAGGCGGATATTGGCCTCGCCGAAGACTACGACTTCCTTTTGTTCGGCATTCCCACCTGGGACTACGGCGAACTGCAAGAGGACTGGGAAAATATCTGGGACGACTTGGCCGCGCTGGACCTGCACGAGAAAAAGGTCGCGCTGTTTGGTCTGGGTGATCAGGAAGGCTACCCCCAGTGGTTCCAGGACGCCTTGGGCTATTTGCATTCACAGCTCCTCGCCTGCGGTGCCCGTGCAGTGGGCTATTGGTCCGCAGAAGGTTACGAGTTTGAAGAGTCCAAGGGGCTAACCGCCGATGGCAGCCAGTTTGTCGGGCTGGCCCTGGATGAGGAGAACGAATTCGATCTGAGCGAGGAGCGTATCCAGCGCTGGTGCGCCCAGGTAATGCGCGAGTTTGGCTTGCAGGATGAGGGCTGACGGAAGTCTTATTGTGAGCGAACCGGACAAAAAGTACGCAGAAATTGAATGGCGTGAAGACGGCCAGCCGCTGTCTCGCGCCTACGACGACATCTATTTTTCCAGCGCCTCCGGCCTGGAGGAAACCCGCTACGTTTTCCTGCAGCAAAATGCCCTGGCTGAACGCTGGCAACGGCTCGCAGAGAACGGCACCTTTACCATTGCCGAGACAGGCTTCGGCACCGGCCTGAACTTTCTCGCCGCCGCAGAGCTTTGGCAGAAAACGGCCCCGGAAAGTGCTCGCTTGCACTTTATTTCGGTCGAGAAGTTCCCACTGCGTCCCAACGACCTGCGCAGGGCAATGGATCTCTGGCCACAACTGGCCCCGTTCGCTCAGCCTTTGATTGATAGCTACCCTCCCCTGCTGGCCGCCGGCATTCACCGGCTGCACTTTGGCCCAGTCAGCCTGACCCTGATTATCGGGGAGGCAAGTGAGGCCCTGAACAGCTTGCGCCTGCAAAGGGACAGCGATCACCAGGTAGACGCTTGGTTCCTGGATGGTTTTGCCCCAGCCAAGAACCCGGATATGTGGACACCAGAGCTGTTTAAAAACATGGCCGCTCTGAGCAGTCCCAGCGCCACTTTCGCCACCTTTACCTGTGCCGGGCTGGTTAAGCGCGGACTCCGCGATGCCGGTTTTTCCCTGCGCAAGGTTCCCGGCTTCGGGCGCAAAAGAGAGATGCTGTGTGGCACTCTGGAGAGCCCACAAGTGAGCGAAACCAGAGAAACTCCGTGGCACCTGCCTCACCAGGAAAGCAAGCCCCCTAAAACCGTCGCTATTGTCGGCGCGGGAATAGCCAGTGCCACTATTGCCCGGGCGCTGGCAGAGCGCGGCATCGATGTTCAGGTATTTGAACAGGGTGAGGAACCCGGCTCTGGTGGCTCTGGGAATGACCAGGGAATTCTATACGCCAAGTTATCTCCCAAGCCCAGCCCCAACGGAGACTTCAATCTCCACGCTTTGATGTTTGCCCAACGCTACTATCGCAGCCGCTGCTCTAAAGTGAGCCACTTCAGCGGTCTGCTTCAATTGGCGCAAACTGAGCGGGAACAGCAATTACAGAGTCAGGTTGCCGCCACACTGGCGGAGAGCGTTGGGCAGCTATTGGCTGAACCTGTCGATGCTCGAGCGGCCAGCTCCCTGGCAGGCGTCGACCTACCCGTGGGTGGACTGCACTTTCCTCACGCCGGGTGGATTGAACCGCGCAAAGTCTGCGCCACTTTATTACAGCACCCAAATATCAACCTGCACAGCAACAGCTTGGTAAAAGGGTTAGGGCGAGAATCGAGCGGTTGGTCAGTAAAAACAGACCGCAGTGACTTTCAATTTGATGCGGTAGTTCTGTGCGGTGCCAATGATATTCGCCAATTTGCCCCTGCGGCGGCCCTCCCCCTGAAGCCAATTCGCGGGCAGGTGTCCAGAGCAACGGCCACTGAAAATTCTTCGCAGTTACAAATGGCTTTGTGCGGTGAGGGTTATATCACTCCTGCCTATCAAGGGCGTCAGAGCTTTGGTGCCACCTTTAAGCTTAAGGAGACCGCTACTGACCTACGAGTTAGCGAGCACAGCGAGAATCTACAAACCCTGGCAGAGCTACTGCCGAAAATAGCCGATGAGTTCTCACAACAGTCTCTCACTGGCCGAGCGGCTTTGCGCGCAGCGACCCCCGACTACCTACCCTTAGCCGGCCCCTTACCCAACTGGGACTCTATCAACGATACCTATGTCGCACTGCGCAAGAATCGCAAGCAGTACGTTCCCGAGCGGGCTGACTACCAGCAAGGCCTCTATGTAATGGGAGGCTTGGGTTCCCGTGGCTTTACCTACGCACCACTAACAGCCGAGGTACTGACTGCCTGGATGCTCAACGAGCCCCTTCCGGTCAGCGCAACCCTGGCCAAAGCACTGCACCCGGCTCGCTTTGCCATTCGCGATCTGGGTAGAAACCGGGATATCAAGTAGAGGGGACTCCAGTCTCCTTCTTCTCTGAAGACAGCAAGTTGGCACTGCCGGAACCACAGGCGACGATCGTCTTCATCGCCGCCTCAACACTCACGCCGGGCAGTATTTCTACGCACTCTGCCGGTACGTGAAACACAAACCCGGAGGTGGGTACCGGCGCTGTGGGCACATAGACGGTCATATCTCCATTGGGGTGTTGAGAAGTGACAATTGCGGTGACAGTGAGCGGATTATCAATGCCGTGAATGCGGACCTTGGCTACCGGCCCCGCCAGCACACCTTCACCACCGCCACCAATAAACTGGATCACCACATCTTTGATGGTGCTGTAACCCGGCGCCAGGCGTCCCAACCAGTGATCCACATGGCGGTGCAACCAGCTGCCAACACTGGTTTTCACCAACAAACCAATCGCGAAACAACCACCGAGAATCAGGGCTATCACCACGAGCCTGGCAAGGGTATTCTTAAATTCTGTATGCGCCTCAAGCCACACCACAGCGGGAGCTACAAGATCACCAACTTGACCGAACAGCCACTGAAACAGCAGGACAAAGATAGCTATAGGCAGCACCACTGCGAGTCCACCCAGCAGCGTCAAAGTGATAAAAGTTTTAATTCTGGTCATAGGCTATTGATGAACCGACTTCTCGTGAACAGCTGGATACTGTTATTGCTTTACGCCCCGTGGCTGCAAAGTGCAGCTGCAGAGACACAACTCCAAACAATCCCTTTTTCCATCCTGGAAGAGCGCCAGCGTGGAGGGGACCATTTCACCCAGGGGCTTTTCTACGATGGTCAACGCTGGTGGGAGAGCAGTGGTCGCTACCGCCGCTCCTGGCTCGCCGAGTATACCGATCCTGGCGCCAATCCAGTAAGACGCAAATGGCTGGCCAGGAACCGTTTCGCCGAAGGGCTCACAGTTCTCCACGATAAACTTTACCTGCTGACCTACAAGGCGGGAGAGGTCCATGTCTACCACGCAGACAAGCTCCAACATTTGAAGGTCATGCACTATCGAGGCGAAGGCTGGGGCCTCACCAGTAATGGCCAGCAGCTGATTATGAGTAATGGCAGTGGCGAACTGGTTTTCCGCGATCCCGATACTTTTGAGGTAGTGCGACACCTCAAAGTTCAAGGCGGAGGTAAAAATTGGTCCAGACTCAATGAATTGGAATTTGCCCAGGGCCTGATTTGGGCAAATATATGGCAAGAAAAACAGATTATTGCCATCGATCCGGAGAGTGGCCAGGTGCGCGGCATTATCGATCTCAGCGCTCTCAATCCGGCCGGCAGAAATCACCCTGACACCGTGGCCAATGGGATCGCCTGGGACAAAGCCAAAAATGGGCTCTGGATAACTGGAAAGTACTGGAAACAGCTCTATTTGATTCGCCCTGCAGGACTGGGCTTTGAGCGTACCAGTAGAGTTTCTAACGCTGATCCGTAACGGTCAGCACCCCCCCATCCCGGAGATAGTCCATCGCAGACAACTGCAACTGCAAGCGATAGCCGTGCCCCCTGCTCTGTAGGCTGACGCCTTCCAAACTCGCCTCGCCGTCATACAGCGTGGTGAATTTCCCTTCTTCATTTTCCCACTGAATATTTTCAACTTTTTGCATGCCGGGTAACTCAAGAGTGACCACTGTGAACTCTTCCGGCAAAGGCTGTAGCTCAACCTGGGCAACACCCGATGCGGTCGCCAGGGAAAATGCCAGTTGGTTTTCCGGTGCTGTTTGCCACCCCAGGTGAGTGTCAGCAACAACAGATTGAACCAGATTATGTGGGGAGGTGGAGGCGCACCCCAGAAGTCCGGCAGGAACCGTCAACGACAACACAGTTGACAAAATCAATGTGCGCATAGCCCTATCCTTAGCTTGCCGCTGTGATGGCGTAGGATTATAACCCGCGAAATATGTCACAGGCGTAAAGCCGCCAATTTCATTCAATTTCAGCGGCATACTCATCAATAAACATACCACGCGCGATCGAGCCACAAGGTATACTCCCCGCCCATGAATTCCCCACAACATATTCTCGAACACGTTTTTGGCTATACCGATTTCCGCGATCCTCAAAAAGCAGTTATCGACACACTGGTAGCCGGCAATGATGCCCTGGTATTAATGCCCACCGGCGGTGGTAAATCCCTGTGCTACCAGATTCCCGCCCTGGCGCGCCCCGGGTGTGGAGTTGTAATCTCCCCCCTGATTGCCCTGATGCAGGACCAGGTAGAAGCTCTTCAGGAAGCCGGCATCCGCGCCGCTTACTTGAATTCATCAGTGGCCTATGACGAAATCCAGGCAATCGAAAGCCAGCTATTACACGGTGAGCTGGATCTCCTCTATCTAGCCCCGGAGCGGTTGCTACAGCCACGAACCCTGTCATTACTGCAACGGGTAGAACTGTCGCTGTTTGCCATTGATGAAGCCCACTGTGTTTCCCAATGGGGGCACGACTTTCGCGCCGACTATCTGCAACTCAACTGCCTGCACGAGCAATTCCCCCGGGTACCCCGTATTGCCCTGACAGCAACAGCAGACAAGCGCACCCGTGCAGAAATTGCTCGCCGCTTGGACTTGGAAGAGGCCCGCCACTTTGTCAGCAGCTTCGACCGCCCCAATATCCAGTACCGCATTGAGCCCAAGGACAACCAGCGCCGCCAACTGCTGCAATTCTTACAGAACGGACATCAGGGCAACGCCGGGGTTATTTACTGCCTGTCCCGAGCCAAAGTGGAGAACACTGCGGAGTGGTTGAGCCAGCAGGGCTTCACTGCCCTGCCCTATCACGCCGGACTACCCGCCGAGACCCGCGCCGAGCACCAGCGCCGCTTCCTGCGTGAAGAGGGCGTCATTGTTGTCGCCACCATTGCATTTGGAATGGGGATCGATAAACCGGATGTGCGTTTCGTTGTTCACCTGGACCTGCCCAAGAGTATCGAAGCCTACTATCAGGAAACTGGCCGTGCAGGCCGCGATGGCGGAGTCTCAGTTGCTTTACTCCTCTATGGTCTCGAGGATGTGGTAAAGATCGGCCAGATGGTGGAGTCCTCAGAGGGCAGCGAAGAGCACAAGCGCCAGGAACGCAGCCGCCTGAATGCCATGCTCGGGCTGTGTGAAATCACCAGCTGCCGCCGCCAGGCCCTGCTGGACTATTTTGCGGAACCACTGGACAACCCCTGCGGCAACTGTGATACCTGCCTGGAGCCACCTGCCACCTGGGATGCCAGTGAGGCAGCGGTAAAACTACTCTCCTGTGTCTATCGCACCGGGCAGCGCTTTGGCGCCAGCCACGTGATCGATGTACTGCGCGGCTCCGAGAACGAGAAAGTCCGCAAATTCGAGCACGACCAGCTCTCCACTCATGGCATCGGCAAAGACCTAAGTGCAGCCGAATGGCGGGCAGTCGTGCGGCAGCTGATTGTTCGCGGCTACCTGGAGGTCGAGGGAGAGTTCCAGGGGCTGAGGCTCACTGAGATTTGTCGCCCGCTGCTGCGACGGGAGGAGACTCTCAACCTGCGCAAGCTTCCCCCAAAAGCGGCGCGCTCGCAGAGCCGTGACAATCGCAGCCTGGATGATCTCAGCCCAGAAAACCAAGTGCTTTGGGAAGCCCTGCGCAACTGTCGCAAACAGTTGGCAGAAGAGCGCGGCGTGCCGCCTTATGTCGTCTTCCACGATGCGACCCTGCGCGGCATGGTACAAGCCCACCCACAAACACGCAGCGAGCTATTAGCGGTCTCCGGCGTTGGAGACAGTAAGCTCGAACGCTTCGGCGATGCATTTTTGGCAGTTCTCAGGGATTTTCCCAAACACGAATAACTCCGAACAGTCGGGAGCTTTTCCCCAAAACACAGAGCTGTGTTACAAAGGGGCAAAGCAGTAGAACAATAATTGATAAACCCGACTGAGAGAGAACTATGAAAGTAATCGGCCACCTGATTAATGGCAACATGGTTAATGACACCGGTGCCGCAGGTAACTCCGAACTCCAAGAGGTCACCAACCCCTCCACCAACGAAGTGATCGCCCAGGTTTCGCTAGCCTCTAAAGCGACGGTTGAAGAGGCCATTAGCGCAGCTGAAGCAGCCTTCCCCGCTTGGCGAAACCTTCCGACGGCCAAGCGAGTACGAATTATGTACCGCCTGCGAGACCTGCTCCAGGAGAACGCCGCAAAGATCTGTGAGCTGATTACCCTGGAACACGGCAAGGTCCTCGACGATGCGATGGGGGAATTACAGCGGGGCATCGAGAATATCGAGTACGTTTGCTCTACTCCGGAAATGCTAAAGGGCGAACACAGTAAAAATGTCGGACCGGCAATAGACTCCTGGAGCGAATTCCAACCGCTGGGTGTTTGTGCCGGCATAACCCCCTTTAATTTCCCCGCTATGGTTCCCCTGTGGATGTGGCCAATGGCAATTGCCTGCGGCAATACCTTTGTACTAAAACCCTCCGAACGCACCCCCTCCTCTGCACTGTTTATCGCGGAGCTGGGTATAGAAGCCGGCATCCCTACAGGGGTACTGAATGTGGTTAACGGCGGTAAAGAGGCCGTCGATACACTCCTCACTGATAAACGTGTCCAAGCGGTGAGCTTTGTGGGATCGACTCCGATCGCAGAATATGTCTACACCACAGGCACCGCCCATGGAAAAAGAGTGCAAGCGTTTGGTGGTGCCAAGAACCATGCGATCATCATGCCCGATGCCGACCTGGACAACGCTGCAGCGGCTCTAATGGGCGCAGCCTATGGCTCCTGTGGTGAACGCTGTATGGCCATCTCTGTCGCTGTAGCGGTAGGTAATGAAACCGCCGACGCCCTTGTTGAGAAGCTCAAAGTACAAATTGCTGATCTGAAAATCGGCGATGGTATGGACAGCCAAAGCGATATGGGGCCACTGGTAACCAGGCAACACTTACAAAAAGTGGAGAGTTATATTGCCGCTGGTATCGAAGAGGGTGCCGAGTTGGCTGTAGATGGGCGCAACCAAACCGTTTCCGGCTTCGAAAATGGTAATTATCTGGGTGCCTGCCTATTTGATCGAGTCACTCCGGAAATGTCGATTCATAGTGGGGAGATATTTGGCCCGGTACTCTGTGTGATACGTGTCGAAACCATGCAGGAGGCAATGGATATTATCGATGCTCATGAATACGGTAACGGCACCTGTCTATTTACTCGCGACGGTGAGGCCGCACGCTATTTCAGCGACAATATTAAAGTTGGAATGGTCGGTATCAACGTACCTCTGCCGGTGCCAGTAGCACACCACAGTTTCGGTGGCTGGAAGCGTTCACTGTTTGGCGACCTCCACGCCTACGGCCCCGATTCAGTGCGTTTTTACACTAAGCGCAAAACCATTACCCAGCGCTGGCCTGCCAGTGGTGTAAGGGAAGGTATTCAGTTCAGTTTTCCTTCAAATCAGTAATTACTGAAACAAATCATTATAAGAAGGCCCGTAACCAAACGGGCCTTCTTCCTACTCCAGATATAAACTGCTAGCAGGCATAAAGCTTCAGGACTCCAACCTCTACGCTCCTTAAACACTCCCCTGCCCCGATTTTCACGCCTAACACCAAAACCTTTTATTTACCTCACTAATTTACTCAAAAAAAACAAATAAGTTCTTATTTTTTAATGCATCTCATTTACTTCAGATTGACAGGGTGGGATTATTTATTTAGCAATAACTAGAATAACCATCATGAAAACCAAAGGTCTCGCTATTGCCCTTATTGCTGTATTGACCGCTACCCATCAGGCAGCAGCACAACAGGATGCATCATTTAAGAAATGTAAAAAATGGCAACAAAAAATTGAACACTTCCGCGAAGAAAGAAAAGATGACGGATCGGGAGAGCAGATGGAGAAATGGAAGGACAAGATAAAAAAATTGAGAGAGAAATTTAAAGAATACAACTGCGATCAATATAAGCGCCACTTGTAATCAAGAATTGGCAACTGCAGCACTCAAGAAAAATTATTCGCCTTCCCCTGAATATCAGATGAGCGTTAAATAAAAAAGGACGCCGAAGCGCCCTTTTTTGGCTGCATGACTGATTACCAGTGGAAATCAAACTTGTAGCCTACACCAATATTGAATGACCAGGGGTCAAAGAGGTAATCACCACCGAATCTGTGGCGATAAAACTCATTGTCATCATTGGTATCGAACCAGAAGGCATCCACCTCAATATCGGTATCTACATCATAGTAAATAGCGGCAAGGTTAATCAGCCAGCTACTATCATGACCGAAATTAAAGTCGACACCAATCTGCCAAGTGTATCCCCAGTTGTCACCCAGGTTTACACGGCCATCCCAAGGCCGGAACACTTCAACATCATCATCGAAATCCCACCAACCCCAATGTCTCAGACGCTCATCGGTAAAGTCGGTATAGTTGATACCTACTCCCATATAAGGCTGAACCATGCAGCTGGGATCTAACGGATAATAATTCAGATAGGCGGCCGTGATCTGAGGCTTCCACCTAGCGAAATCGCGGCGGCGATGGAACTCGTCAAAGTCCGGATTAAAGCGACGTAGCCAGGGCCTATTGTCTCCTCCTGTATGGCGGTCACCCTCGGTGTAACTCAAGGATACACTCATATGGTCAGTAGCCCGCCACTCTACATTGATAAACCAGCCCCACTCATCACTAGGATCAACATTGGAACGGAATGCACCCCAGTCAAAAGACTCATCATCCGGCCAGTCAAAGAATCTATCACTAAAGGTGACATTATCCGAGTTGGGGGAGATATAGGCCCCACCAATTCGAACCTTAAACTCCTGGGTCTTTGGTGGGGGAGGGGCATAGCCAGCCGGTCCTGCCGAAGCGACACTAGAGATTGCTAAGGCGAGGGGCGTCATAACGGGGATCAGAATACGCGTCATCTTCATTTGTGGTAACTCCATTGATATTCAGCAGATCAAACAGCAATCAGCCCAATCAATGGTCAGTCTAGTCGCACGAAGTAACAGGTGTAGAAAAAACAAACAAATGTTGGCGTGTAAAAAAGTATTTATTGTTTTCTGGCACTTAAACCGCTTTTTGGCGTTTAATTTTCCCGAACAAAGTATGATTTTTAAAATGGATAGGCGCCTCTTGGAATTCTAGCGGCCATCAGAGCAAGAGAGATATGAAGAGATCTAAATTAACAAACAAAAAATAGACGCCATTACACTACTGATTCTTACAACCAGTAAAAGCTTATGAGGGCTTTCATGACGCAAAAAGAAACTGAAAATTTTTGAATAGCTGTTTACATGAAAAACGCGACAGGTCCCAGAACTGGAACCTGTCTGAGTTGTTTTAAATAAAGCGCTGAATTACGACTTTTTTCCACCACCCTGGCATTCAGGACTCTGTGGGGCCTGTCCCTCCCACTCTTCCGGGCTGTAAGTGTGCAGAGCAAGAGCATGTATTGGGCCAGCCATTTCTTCAGATAAAGCCGCATAGACTTTTTGATGGCGCTGCACTTTTCTTGCCGAATTGAACGCCTCACTCACCAAAACGACCCGAAAGTGCATTTCAGAGCCAGCAGGCACATTGTGCATATGACTTTCGCATTGCACTTCAATATGCTGAGGGGAAAATTCCGCAGTCAGCTTATCTTTAATTGTCTCAGCAAGACTCATCTATCAACTCCTTTATTTGCGATACAGCAAGGCTACTTTCCAGAACCTAGCTGACAACCTTAGCCTGTTGCTTTCTCGCCTCAACAATCGCTTCATAGGCAACAGTAATACTTTTCATCTGATCATCAGCATGACGCATAAACTCTTCAGGCAACCCCTTGGAAGCAATTTTATCGGGATGATACTCTGCTGCTTTTCGGCGATAAGCTAATTTAAGCTCTTTATCGCTAGTCTCCGGAGTACAACCCAACACTGCGTAATGCTGCTCCAAATTTGCAGCCGTACTCCTACCCCCGTGCACAAACTCATTTTGCATTGCCGCAAATAAAGATTCATGCAACCCAAGATCAACAGTGATGCGTTTTAAAATATCTTCTTCTGCGCTATGTAATTCACCATCGGCATAAGCAACAGCAAATAATAGGCGATACACCATTTCCCGCATTGCTTGATCGCGAACCAGCTGGCGATACTGTTTTGCGTAATCGTAAATGCTGTACTTATCAGTCTTGGCATTTTCAAAAATACGGATTGCATGCTTGCGCTCCTCAGTGCCCAGACGGAGGTTGTTTCTAATAAAGCCCTCTATAAACTCCACTTCAGCTTTAGAAACCAGGCCGTCTGCCTTAGCCATTTTTGCCAGCATCGAAAATAGAGTCACGATGAAGATTGTCTGGGCTCCATCCCTGCTCAGGGCCGAAGCAGCCTTCCCGAGGCGCTGCTGCAAACTGGAACCAAATGAACTGCCGATCCAGGCTCCCAATGCCGCACCAATTGGACCGCCAAACATAAAACCAAAGCCTGCACCTAACCCCGCCCCTAACCAGGACATACACTCTCCTAGACGCTAAAAGTCGCGCCCGCTATATAAGAATTAAACAAGTAAAACGCGCCTATCATACCACGTACTACGGCGCCTTAATCCCCAAATATGAATCGCCGGTCACAACCCAATAGAACTGAACCCGCCAGGTCTATCTTTTGACGCGGCAATCAATCTCGAAACTATCACTAGTCCTCAGGCCCAATTATGTTTGAGAGTGAAAATCGAACTTAAAGGCAAGCCGAATGAAAATGCGGCCAGACACAGCTCTCTTTCGCCCCCTATTGGCTTTTTGTGCCATAGCACTCCTCACGTTAACCGGTTGCGATCAACATCGAGGTGCATCCCAGCAAGAGGAGGCCAGCAGCACTCCAGGGCACCAGGACTGGGAAACTATCGTAGAGGTCCTTCTGCACCCCCGCTGCCTCAATTGCCACCAGTTGGAGATGCCACTTATAAATGAAGGGTCTCCCCATGTTCCTAGAGTGGAGCGCGGTCCAGATAATATGGGGGCAGGTACCATGCGTTGCAATAACTGCCATTCAAATAAAAACAACCCTGTTACCGGTGCGCCTGGAGCTCCAGGGTGGGTTATGGCACCCATTGAGTTGAACTGGTCACAAAAATCCTCGGCTCAAATCTGCAAGCTGCTAACTACTCCCCAGGACAACGGCGGGCGAGCACCAACCAGTCAGCTGGAGTTTGTCAGTACCAGCCCACTGGTATTGTGGGGATGGCACCCCGGTGACAGCCGCCAACCGGTAAATATCCCCCACGATAAGTTCATTGAAGCAATGAAAGGTTGGATTGCAGCAGGGACACCCTGTCCACCGGAGAGGACATCAAACTAATTATGTATTTGCTAAATCTAATATTATGCGGTTTACATTGAGATGAAAATTCTTGAAAAAATATAATCTTAGTAATACAAACATCGAAATAAATAACAGTTCGGTATCTAGTTGAAGTTATTCTCGGAACCCTTTTATGGCCCACGATTTAACGCTAGACCATCTAAGAAACACCTACTCCCAAGGTATTACAACACCGCGTGAACTCATTGCCAGTCTATTAAAGCAAGCACTGCAGCAAGCCAATTATAACGCCTGGATAACTCTATTAACGCGAGAAGAGCTAGAACCCTATCTAGAAGCATTGGACCGAATAAGGCCCAGCGATCTGCCATTATACGGAGTGCCCTTTGCTATCAAGGATAATATTGATCTTGCTGGAGTACCTACAACAGCAGCCTGCCCAGACTTTAGCTATATCCCTCGCGAAAGCGCATTTGTTGTAAAGCTATTGATTGAAGCAGGAGCCGTGCCGCTCGGCAAAACCAATCTCGACCAATTCGCCACCGGTCTAGTAGGTGTTCGCTCCCCTTACGGAGAAGGTAAAAACTCTTTTAACCAGGAGTATATTTCTGGCGGGAGCAGTGCGGGATCAGCTATTGCCACAGCACTTGGGCAAGTCAGTTTTGCTTTGGGAACAGATACTGCTGGCTCTGGTCGGGTACCTGCGGCACTCAATAATTTAATAGGCCACAAACCCACTCGGGGACTGCTGAGCACTACAGGGGTTGTCCCCGCCTGTAAAAGTCTCGACTGCGTGTCAATATTCGCCCTAAATTGTCAAGATGCTGCCAAGCTACTTGATATTACGGCGAAGTTTGATTCAGCCGATATCTATAGCCGTACCACCCCATCTTCAAATAGGCTGCGGTACTTCCAGGAAAGCTTCCCTAACAATAAGATCAGTTTTTCTTTTGGTATACCTGAACAACTTGATTTTCAAGGGAACAAAGAAACCCAGGCACTCTTTAATCAATCTATCAAAAAATTAAAAGTGCTGGGCGGACAGGCTGTAACTGTAGACTTTAATCCTTTTATAGAAGCGGCAAAGCTACTATACGAAGGTCCCTGGGTAGCCGAGCGCTGGATTGCAACTCAAGGTGTAAAACCGAAATCCATGCTTGAGGTAATCCGGAAGGTTATTAACTCCGCGGAAACAAAAACTGCAGCTGATGCTTTCTTGGGACAATACCGCTTACAAGCACTAAAGAGAATCTGTGATAAAACACTGGAGAATATCGATTTTATCATTATTCCCACTATACCGACTGCTTACACCCGCCAGCAAATATCCGAGCAACCCATTCAAAGAAATTCTATTCTCGGAACCTACACAAATTTTATGAACTTATTGGACTATTCTGCGACCGCAGTACCCGTTGGCTTTCTTAGCTCCGGAATTAGCTGGGGAGTCACTTTGTTTAGCCAGAAACATTGCGATATGTCTCTGCTAAGTTTTTCTAATAGTTTACACCAGGCCTGTAATCTCCCATTGGCTGCTACAGGAGAACGCCCGGGAGAAACATCCAACCAAGACAGCGGCTCTCGCCATTAGCTACACCGGACAAGCTGGTAAAAATTGTAATCTGTGGTGCACATCTCAAAGAGTAACCTCTCAACTGGCAACTCACTGAGCGGGAGAACAGTTATATCAGAAAACAACAACCAGTCACCAATACCGACTCTATGTTCTCCCCGAGGAGGTGCGCCCCGCTCTGGTTCGCGATGAATCAGGAAATGGGCAAGCCATCCAGGTGGAAATATGGCAGTTACCAACCGAATATTTCGGCCATTTAGTTGCTACAATACCTTCTATGGAAGCTGGCTTAATTGGCTCCAATCCAAACACTAAGCCCACTCGGCGAATTTACTTAGCCAGGAGGCATTCGTTTTCCTTCCTACTACAAAAAGCTCTTCACTAGATTTTATATCGCCATCCTCCACCCTAACGATTACCCCACCTATTTCAGTTATCAGAGGCTCAGGCAGAAAAGCGAGCAGCCTATTATTTTTTACTAGCTGGCAAAGAACCCCATAATCATTTACAACGACCTGCACCTTGCGAGGATAATTAATTTCCGGCCAGCCATCGCTACCTATCCCCCGCTCTTCACCACAGAAGGGTGATATCCTCGGTGCGGCAAATGGATATTGCAAGATATCTGACAGTGAAGCCTTCACCTCAGCCCCCTGCTCCACTACCAAAGAGTGATCAGGCCCTGCAGCAATACACATTGATACTGAGCCAAGTGGCCGAGCACCCATTGAGGATGACAACTGCCCCAAAACCGCTCCGGTTATCAGGGCCAGATCTACCTCCCCCCTGGATAACATCTTCAATGCCAAGGCTTCATAGGCCGATGTGAATGACAACCGCCCCCCTTCCTCCTCAATAATAAATTTGCGGTAGATAAATGTACCCCAGGCTAGTTGCAGCATGGTCGGAGCAGCAATTCGGCACTCCTGATTTACATTTAGCTCGCCAACTTCAGAGCGAATTCTTCTGGCAATCGCCACCATCTCAACCGCCCGACTTTGCAGTCTGAGGCCTGCATCATTGATTTTCAGTTGCTTGCCAACTCGATCAAACAGGCGAGTGCCCAGCTCTCCTTCCAGCCGCTTTAATGTTTTACTCAATCCACCCGGGCTCGTATCCAGCCTGTCTGCGGAGCGCTGCAGGTTCTCCGTCGCAGCAATCACTAGAAACTTCTCAAGTGCTTCTATTTCCATAGTGGAATCAAATATCTCTATTTTTGAATCGATTATTCACTAGAGTACTCTTAGAATCCCCTGCATCCAAGTTCATAGCTACACAAAACCGATGAAAAATATTCTTCTCTTTTTGGCGCTGACAATCAGCTCAAGCGTATGCTTCACACAATCTTCATTAGCACAAAGTGACAATTCGGTCGGAATTCATGGCATGGCCCTGTTTACCGTCGGCGGGCAAATTATTGCCACACACATGCCACTACATGGCGGAAAACACAGTCATCAAGTTATTTTGGAATTGGAGACTGATGACCAGGAGGAGGTGCAAAACCTCCTCAAGCAAAACGAGTTAGTTACATTGCTTCCAGAGGAATTTTCTTTACGCGAACTACGCGAGGGAAAACTCAATGCCTTTAACGCCCAAATGTTTACAGGGCATTTTGAACGAGGAGGAAAACTTGCGCTGCAAGCTGTTACTTTCAGGGTAACCTCTCGACTAATGGATAGCCCCCTTACCCGAACAGAAAATGGGCACTACCAATTAATACTTCTTAAAAATTACACTTTGCTTGTGCATGAAATTGCATCCACCCCCAGCTTCGACCAAATACTGCTGGTCAGCACCGACCATGATTTTTTCAGCGACATTTATAGCGGCAGTTTAAAACCGCTTTCGAAAGATAGCTGGCCAAAAAGCCTAACTAAAGCTGGCATCCACTATAAGGAAGAACTGTATTTTGAAAATCAGGATTTCCAGTAAATGACCAAACCAATACTGATTATCCAACATGAGGGAACTGAGGGCCCAGGGTATATTTATGACTGGGCTACAGAGAAGCGAATACCGCTTTCTATCATTAACCCTCAGAAGTCACCACTTCCTCAAAGCGATTTTAGCGGAGTTATTATCCTTGGTGGGATGATGAACGTTTGTGAGCGCGAAAGGCTCCCTTGGCTTGCCAATGAGATTGCATGGGTAAAAAACTGCATTGAACTTCCAATCCCAATATTGGGCATCTGCCTTGGGGCACAGATTCTTGCATATGCATTGGATGCAGAGGTCCGCCAACTTCCTCAAGAGGAAATGGGCTGGCTACCTATAAGGTCTACAACAGCACTGAATTTCAATTTAGAGAATGTATTCCAGGCACATAGCTATTTCTTTGAAATTCCGGAGGGGGCAATTTGCTTGGCAGAATCTGACTTGTGCCCTCATCAGGCCTTTTTATTCAGCGAAAGAATAATGGGTTTGCAGTTTCACCTAGAGTGGTCCAGTGAGGATATTGCCCAACTATTTCCTGAATACTTTAAAACTTACGGTTCCTCAGAGAAACTCCATCAGCAAGGGCGTGACTTTTTATATAAGATCCTAGACACTCACTTCTATAAACTAGACAACCTTAGATAAGAAGCTTAAGTATGAACAAGTGGTGCAAAGCTGTACTCTCACCTAATAGTTATCGTCCTTACTTTTTAAGGGGTAGCCAGGGGCGCAAACTCATCCAAGAGTAGCCGCCCCATATTAAACTGGCTATTAGTTACTACTCATCGGAGCATTCAATTCCACTCTCAAAGCAAAGGCCACCACGTTGGGAGCAAATTTCAAGTAATCTCCCCTTCGCTTCAATACGACTAAAGCCCTTAGAGTGAATACCCCCAGCTTTTACATCTGACATATAGCAAGCCCACTTAGGGCGCTCCTCTACAGGAAATGGATGTACTAATTCAGACTGAGCTTCAATACTCGCCTGTAATTCCAAAATCAAATCTTGAAGCCGATGGACATTTTTTCGCAACCTCATCACTTCTTTTTCTAAGTCACGAACATTTTCAGATCCCACACTCTGCTTGTGTTCAGAGCGTACTTCTTTACGGAGCTTAACCACCTCTTTCTTTAACAGGCGAACTTCTTCCGCAGTTTGATGATTATCATGTGCAAACGCACTGGTGGAGAAAAGAGCAAAGGCAATTAAGAATGGCAAACTACGCATTGGGGTTACTTCCTAATGAATTTTTATTCCAGTAAACATTTTGGGAGGAATATAGCGCAACTAACCTTAACTCAAAATGAATTCTATCGCTGGAGATACTCTATTGACCTGATAAGTGTACCAAATCCATCCATGACTACTTCTTCAAATTATTTAAATCAGAAGGATCTGTTTTAACTAGCAAAAGCAGACAAAATGCATTTGTTTTAGGCCAACAAAAAGGGCGAACACTGTTCGCCCTCTCTTCCAAAGCCATGGATTTTGGTTACCCTCCAGTAAGGCTCCGCACCATACTGATCATCACACCCGCAGCCACCGCAGAACCGATAACACCGGCTACGTTGGGGCCCATTGCGTGCATCAACAGGAAGTTGTGAGGATTGGACTCGAGTCCCACTTTGTTGGACACCCGCGCGGCCATAGGTACGGCAGAAACACCGGCAGAACCAATCAATGGGTTAATCTTGTGCTTGCTGAATACATTGATCAACTTAGCCATCAACACGCCAGCCGCAGTGCCGATCGCGAACGCCACAATACCTAAGGCCAAAATACCCAGGGTTTTAGGGTCGAGGAATTTGTCTGCCGCCAATTTCGAACCAACGGAAAGTCCCAGGAAAATAGTGGTGATATTGATCAGCGCGTTCTGAGCGGTGTCCGACAAGCGGGAAACGACTCCGCACTCACGCATCAAGTTACCAAAGCAGAACATGCCCAACAGCGGTGCAGCAGCTGGCAGGAACAGGGCCACCAAAATCAGCAGCAACATCGGGAAGGCAATTTTTTCCCGCTTGCTCACATGGCGCAATTGCACCATTTCAATTTTGCGTTCCTGCTCAGTGGTCAGGGCTCGCATAATCGGCGGCTGAATCATAGGCACTAGCGCCATATACGAATAAGCTGCTACAGCAATAGCCCCCAACAGGTCCGGGGCCAATAGGCTGGAAACATAGATAGCTGTGGGGCCATCTGCTCCACCGATAATACCGATCGCAGCGGCATCGGCGATTGAGAAGTCCATGATTCCCGCTACCGAGAGACCCACAGCACCGAGCACCGTGGCAAAGATCCCAAACTGGGCCGCTGCACCGAGGAACAAGGTGCGCGGATTGGCGAGTAGCGGACCAAAGTCGGTCATAGCCCCTACGCCCATAAAAATTACCAACGGCGCAATGCCGGAAGCAATAGCTACGGAATAGAAGTTATACAGCATACCGTTATTGAAACCGGCATCCCGGGCAAACTCAGCTGCTTGTACCTGCACGGCTGCCGGCGCACTGGCCAGAGCTTCCTGAAGCGCGGGTAAAGCTGAAGTACTATCGAGGCCCAGGATCTGGGCCATTTGCGCCAACACAGCTCCATCTCCCTGGGTAAGGGCTGTCTCCGCGGCTGAGAGTGCCAAATCGGCACCGGGAATATTGGCCAGGATTCCGCCGAAACCGATAGGTACCAAAAGCAGGGGCTCAAAGTTTTTGCGAATGGCCAAAAACAGCAGGCCCAGGCCCACCAAAATCATAATGAACTGGCCCGATGCCATCTGCGCGACACCGGAGGAATGCCAAAGAGTAATCAGATTATCCACGTGTGACTCCTACCTTTGGCTATGCAATAGACAGCAGGGCATCACCCACCGCCACTGAATCGCCTTCTTTTACTGCCACACTGGAGACGTTACCGGCACGAGGGGCACTCACCACAGTTTCCATCTTCATCGCTTCCAGTACTAACACCGCCTGGCCTTCGCTCACCTGATCCCCAGGCTTCACCATTACTTTGAAGATATTTCCAGCGAGAGGCGCATTAACCGGCTCACCTCCGGTAGCAGGCACGGAAGGTGCACTAGCTGCAGATGCTGGAGCAGCACCGGACACTGGGGCAACATTGGTTAAGTCGCCACCATCGGCCACAGTGACGGTGTAGCTCTGCCCCTCCACAGTCACCGTATAAACTTCTTCACCTTTGTCGTTCTTGACTGCAGCACCTTCATTACCGGTAGGTACTGGCTCGAAAGCTTCTGGATTGCCACGGTTCTTCAGGAACTTCAGGCCAATCTGCGGGAAGAGTGCATAGGTAAGCACATCGTCGATCTCCCCCTCACCATAGGTCAGGGCCACATCTTGTTCACCCGCTTTCTCTTGAAGCTCCAGGGTTAACTTGTCCAACTCTGGTGCCAACAGGTCTGCCGGACGACAGGTAACCGGATTCGCCCCATCCAGTACCCGGACCTGCAGCTCCTGGTTAACTTCGGCAGGTGTCGCACCGTATTCGCCTTTCAAGACGGCGGCAGTCTCTTTAGAAATCGATTTGTAACGCTCTCCAGTCAGGACATTGAGCACCGCCTGGGTACCCACAATCTGGGAGGTGGGGGTAACCAGCGGGATAAAGCCCAGGTCTTCACGCACCCGCGGGATTTCCTCTAGCACATCATCCAAGCGATCCCCGGCGCCCTGTTCGCGCAGCTGGCTCTCCATATTGGTGAGCATGCCACCCGGCACCTGGGCCACCAGGATGCGGGAGTCCACGCCTTTCAAGGAGCCCTCAAACTTCGCGTATTTCTTGCGGACGTTACGGAAGTAAGCCGCAATTTCTTCCAGCAGGTTAATATCCAGCCCGGTGTCCCGCTCAGTGCCTTCCAAAATGGCCACCAACGCTTCGGTTGGGCTGTGACCATAGGTCATGGACATAGAGCTGATCGCGGTGTCCACGTTGTCGATACCCGCCTCGATACACTTGAGAGCGGTAGCCGTAGATAAACCGGTAGTAGCGTGGCACTGCATATGGATGGGGATGTCCACGGCGGCCTTCAAACGTTTCACCAGCTCGTAGCCCTCATAGGGGCGCAGCAGACCGGCCATGTCCTTGATCGCAATGGAATCCGCTCCCATATCCTCGATCTGGCGCCCCAGGTCCACCCACAAGTCCATGGTGTGTACTGGGCTCACGGTATAGGAGATGGTGCCCTGAGCGTGCTTCTCTTGTTTCTTCACCGCAGCCAGTGCGGTTTTCAGGTTGCGCATATCGTTCATCGCGTCGAACACGCGGAACACGTCTACCCCATTGACTGCAGCGCGCTCTACAAACTTCTCAACCACGTCATCCGCATAGTGGCGGTAGCCGAGAATATTCTGTCCCCTGAACAGCATCTGTTGGGGCGTGTTCGGCATAGCTTTCTTCAGTTCGCGAATACGCTCCCAGGGATCTTCGCCGAGATAGCGAATGCAGGAGTCGAAAGTGGCACCCCCCCAGGACTCCAGGGACCAGAAGCCAACTTTATCGAGCTTCTCAGCAATCGGCAGCATATCGTCCAGTCGCAGTCGGGTAGCGAACAGTGACTGGTGGGCATCGCGCAGGACTACATCGGTAATCCCCAATGGCTTTTTAACCTCAGTCATGGGTTATCTCTCTCGGCAGAAATTATTGGAAATTGTTTGGAAGCGATTGGCGGTTAGCGTCTTTTGCGATGCTGTTCGATCGCCGCTTTAATCACCGCATGTAAATGGGCCTTATCATTCCCTGCGGTTGGGGAAGGCGTGTGGGATACGGGCTCCGCTTCGGGAAAATAGCGGGAGATGACTCTCGACATAATACCGGTACCGATCACCAGCAATAGCAGAAAAGTAAAAACAATTCCCATACCAAACAGGGTGATATCTAGCCCCTGTTGCAAAAGTGTTTCTTGCACTGTTTATTCCCCCTGGCACCAGGCAATAAAACCAGCCATTCCGGACGGTTTCATCTGTCCCCGTAACACTATGAATTTACGTACCTATTTATTCAGGACAGCTGAAACACCCCAATTGATATTTTGTGCATATGTAAAATCTTCGCTCACAATTAAACAAATTTATGTCGTACAACCAATAAACTTGCCCGGGAAAATCTCACTTAGCCCAGCCGTCCCAAATTTCTGCACATCGGAATCTTATTCCCTAGACCGGTAATTTCAACCGCCGCTGCACCTGATCCTCCCCCAAAAAGAGCGGGCACACAGGAAAAAATTCGTTAGTTCCAAAATACTGATATTTTTCTATTATCAATACAAGTTGCTTTTAAAATCAAACACTTATTGGTTTCAGGGGCAACGGAGGGGTCTAAATTGCCACGCCCAATTTTGGTGCAAAACATCAATAGGCTGAGTTTATATCTCCTACTTTTATATACTGAAGAATGATCGTTTTTGCGCCATTACAATAACTTGCTGATAGAATATGCGCCTTTAGATTTATGATTTACCTCTCAACTGACTTATGACCGACAAGACACCTACCCCAGAACCTACGATTTACCAGGCACCAATGGAAGGGGTAATCGACCATCACGTACGTGCCCTGCTCTCCGCCATTGGAGGGGTCGATATCTGTGTTACAGAGTTTGTTCGTGTCACTAATACTCGCTTGCCTCGCAGAGTATTCACCCGCTTGTGCCCAGAGGTCGACAAAGGTGCAAAGACCCCAAGCGGGATTCCAGTACGGTTACAGCTGTTAGGCGGCAACCCCAATGCAATGGCAATTAATGCAGTAAAAGCAGTTGAGTTCGGTGCTACAGCAATTGATCTCAATTTCGGCTGCCCTGCAAAATCAGTGAATAACAGCGACGGTGGCGCCTGCCTATTGCAAAGCCCTCACAGAGTGGAAGCTATTGTAGGAGCGGTTCGCCGCGCTGTCCCGGAAAACATCCCTGTCACCGCAAAAATCCGACTGGGCTTTAATGATCGCTCTAGCTATATGGATAACGCCCAGGCCGCAGCAGCTGGCGGCGCAAATGAACTGGCAGTACACGCTCGCTCCAAAGTCGATGGCTATAAACCCCCAGCCTACTGGGAATACATCGGTGAAATTCGTCAAAAACTCGAAATCCCAGTCATTGCCAACGGGGATATCTGGACACTTGAGGAATTTCAACGCTGCCGTGAAGTAACCGGATGCGAAGCATTTATGTTTGGTCGCAGCCTGCTAGCCAGGCCAGATTTGGGCAAGCAGATAAAAGCCTACTGCTCAGGTGAGAGCTATACAGCAATGGGCTGGCAAGAGATTATTGAGATTCTTTGGGGTTACTATCAAACCACCCGAGAAGTTTACCCTTCCAAGTATCTGGGCAATCGTATTAAACAATGGCTCGCTTACTTGAAATTGGCTTTTCCTGAAGCCCAATTGTTCTTTGATAAAATAAAACGTCTCAGGGAGGCAGAAGAGCTTGATAGAGCTTTTTCCGAAGAGCGGAAAATTCAAATAGCATCAATTGAGGCAGCCTAATTTTCCGCACCTCTGCCAGTATCGGAATTGATACTGGCAGAGGCAGTTACCCGCTCAGATCCACTCTCACAGATCCATTTTTGACTGCCGACTCAAGTAAGCCGGATTGTAAAATTTTTCCGCTAACTGATGCGCAGTGCTACTTTCGTAGTGAACTCTGGTTTCAGTGGTAGCTTTGATGCTATCAACCAAAACCATCTCCTGCACAAATAGCTCTTCATCCTTTATCCCCGATACAAAATGCGCAACCTTAGCCAACTTTCCAGATTTCAAGTAAAGCTCCGCTTGGATTGGGAAGAAACTCTCACTATCAAGCCACAATTTTATCTTTTGATAGCTGGCTCCTTTGGTTTTTGCCTCCAGCTGAAGTTTGTGGGTCAATTTATCCTTTAGAATTTCACTTGCCTCGAATTGCCCCCGATAGTCCTGGCTCCAGGTCAAAGTGGCGATATCACCAATTGAAGCCTCCCCCAGCAATCTTTGCATCGGTGTAATGCGGATAGGGCGGCGGCTGCGGGGCATCAATAGCCAGTAGTTATCCTGCAGCATCAGCATTTTTTGCCCCTCTTCACCAACACCTTTAAATACCACCAATGATTTTCTCTCAGGGCGAGTATAAACATGGTAGCGATCTTCGCTTTCTAACTCTCCCTGTTTAAAAACCTGGATGTTGGTGACAACTTTTGAAGATGACTCTCCAAGACGATAGGAATCGGCTTTGGCCAACATGCTTTCTACCTGTACAGCGGAAAAATGACTTTCCTTCTCCTCAGCCCCAGCTAAAACAAAGGGAGAGAACATCAGCAAAAAACCAATCGCCAAGCTAACTCTGCCTAATCTTAATTTATACATGGACCAATGCCTCAGTAATCGGTTTATTGACACCTTTCCGCGCCGCAAGGAAGGATGAAAAAACACATATCGCAGCTATTGCAACCGAAATCATCCAAGCCAAGTTAATAGAGAAATAAACAGTCAAAGGATACCCCGTTGTTTTTCCCGGAGGTGGCGGCATAGTAATGTCAAACATCATCAACCCAGCGCTTATCAGACCAGCCAAAATAACACCTGCTAAAGAACCCACTACAGCAAGTACTAAAGCCTCCAATATAAACCCAGTTATCAATTCCACTTTGGATGCACCCAGTGCGGACAAGGTACCTATTTCCCGTGTTCTCTCTGTTACCGACATTGCCAGCGTATTGAAAAGCGAGACAAAGATAACCAGTGCCATAATGATGCCCATCAACCCAAAAATTCGATCATAAAGACTCTTCACTCCCTGATAGAAAAAGGCACGATCCTCCCAAGTTGTAATTTCCAACTCTGGAACTAACTCACGCAGTCTTTCCTGCAAGCTCGATGTCTTATCAAGGCTGTAGCCATAGATTGCCATGGTTGAGACCCTGTCACTATCTAAAAGGAACTGCGCAGCCTGAACAGAAATATATACTTGACGCTTATCCATATCTGGAACACCAGTCCCGAAAACTCCCCTAACCTTAAAATCCATTGCATTGAGAGCCCCATGAACTGTAGAGGACATTAAAGTAATATAATCCCCAGGCCTTACATTAAGATTTCTTGCGAGATCTTTACCCAGCATAATCTCAGGATCACTGATATCTTCACGGTTTGATAAAATACTGCCCTCAGTGACATTTAGAAAAGGCCCCTTCACCCGAAATTCACTTGGCAATATCCCCTGACCTAAAAAAATAGAAGACTTATCACCATTGGAAATTAACCCTTGCAGATAAACTCTAGGCTGCACGGCCTTCACATTTTCCTCAACCAACAAGTCCCCACGTAATTTATTGGCATTATCTAAACCAAGCTGAAGAGGAAAGTCCTCATCAGAAGAGAAATATCCCGGCTGTGTTAGCACCAAATGCCCCTCACTGCGCGCCGCGCTCTCTTTAAGGGATTGATATGTAAATAGGCCAAAACCTCCGGAGGTCATCAAGGCCGTTACCACAATGGAGATAATGGCAACAGCAAGAAAGCTTCTGCGACGATTGCGCAATAAATTTAAAACCGCGACTTTTAAGCGACGCATAAAGCACTCTCCTGCAGAATTACACCATCTTTCAACTCAACAACTCTATCGCAATGACGAGTCATTCGATCATCATGACTGGCAACAATAAAAGCTGTTTTTTGCTCCACTCCCAAATTTTTCATTAACTCAATAATTTGTTGTGCGGTAACACTATCCAAGCTGGCCGTAGGTTCATCAGCAATTACCAGCTTGGGCTGATGCACCAGTGCTCGAGCGATTGCTACTCTCTGCTGTTGTCCACCTGAAAGTCGATCTGGCCGGTAGTTGGAAAACTGGGACAGCCCGACATGATCCAACATGCCCATTACACGCCGCCTTACTTCACCTTCTTTCATTCCATTCAAAAGAAGTGGAAAGGCTACATTCTCAAAGGCTGTCATTACCGGAACCAAATTAAACTTTTGGAATACAAAACCCAGCTGGGTACGACGGATCTTCATTGACTGCCGATGGCTTTTTCTCAGCACCTCGCCGGCAAAGCAGACTTCTCCGCTGTAATCATGATCCAGTAGCCCGCAAATATTTAACAAGGTACTTTTACCAGACCCCGATGGTCCGCACAGAGCTACCATAGTGCCTGCTCGAATATCCAGATTCACATCTTTTAGGGCCCTAAGTTGAACCTCACCGGAAGTGTAAGTCTTTTCAATATGAGTGAGCTGTAACATAGATTTACTACCTGTTCGCACTATTAGTCAGAGTTTTTAACATCACCACATGGATTTGATATGCCATGACTCTCAGCCTTTGCTCCCCATAAATTCACTAACTCCTTGTCACCCTCAAGCTCTGCAGCCTGCAATGCGCCACAGTAAATCCAGCGAGTAGCGTCTGGCGGCATATATCCTATGCGTGGATCGCCCATCAACTCATAATAAAGTTCAAACCCACGGTCAAAAGAATTAAAGAACTTTGGCACCTTAGTAAAAGTTGTTGCGGCAATGCCTTTAAGCAACAAGTCTTGAGGCATCCCCTGAGAGGAACGACCAGGGTTATCCATTTCTTCAATTATGGTGAGCGCCTTATCCATACGGGCAATTCCATTCTCTGCATAACTGACCTTTCTCCAGGGCAACCAGCTTTCTTTTGCCATTAGAGTCTCACTGGCTCCCAGGTAAAAAAGTGCAATAGGATCAGAAGGATTATCTTTCTGTAACGCCTTAAAAGCCTCATAGGACTCCTCTATCGCCGCCCCACCCTGTGCTGCCGCTTTTTGGTACAAATCTTCAATTTGTGCGTCCTGGGCAGCAAGAGATGAAACGCTCACCCCAAGATTTAAAGCCATTATTACAAGTAACCTTTTCATTACACTTCTCCTTGCTTCTGAATTTCTAATAGATTACCTAGCATCCAAGTATCATTCAGGACAGTGCGATGAACTGTCTCTGGGGAGGATAAGAGGCAAAAAATTATGCTGAATGGCTGTAGGAAGCCTCTGAATAACTCCGTGATACCTCTGGCATGCAGAGCGGTTCACAATCAAGGCGCGGCTTCGCAGGAATGTCTAGACCTTTCAAGAAGTCGCAACGCGGAGTGTGAATCGCTATGCAAGCCCCTAAGGGCGGGCCTTGAAGGCCACAGCTGCTGCGTTGCAGCTCTTGCAAAGGGCTACGGCCATTCACGGCGAGCTGCGCCTAACATCTGCAGCCTTCAAGACCCGCAGAGGCATTACGGAGTTATTCAGAGGCTCCCTAGAGGGTGGATAGGTGGAAAATTACTGCACGCGAAGAGATACTATCGTTAAGGCGTCTAAATTTAGGAGAGTGTACTAGTTAGTAAAGACTGCGGAATTGCCAAAATATTGAAGACTTGGCAACTAAATTGATACTAATAAGATTGTGCGATGCACATGGAGTGGATACAGATCAAAAGAGCAGCTCCCTTGATCTGTATAAAATATCAAATGAAATTTACAAAGACTAATCCACCATTGCAATATGGGTGATCATTTCACCGACAGACTGCCCCAAATTATTTGTAGCTATAGTACGAACAATAAAAACATCGTTTTCAACATCTAAGAGTTCTACTTTTATATCTACATCTTGCCCTGCTAGCGCTAAGTTGTCCGCACACAAATCCGCAGAGGTAACTATAAAACGAGCACTATCTTCACCTGTCAACCGCCTCAAAAATATACAACATGACTTAATAAGGCTCTGCGAGGCAATAGCAACGGGCAACGCTTTCACCTTATCAAAATGCCCCATGCACATTTCTGGAGTAACTCTACCGATACTTGCCGTCAGAGACATTAGATCAATATTATGTACATTAATATCAATACTTTTGGAGTAAGGGTTAATATCGCTAATAACAGGAGTGATATCATGGATACTATCACTATATATCTTATGGAAAGATCGCTCCCGCATTACATGATATTTCACGTTAAGCCGTGCCGCCACTTCACCGGCAGGGTCTAACAATTCAGCCTCAGCAACCAACTCTCTCTTATTGGTAAATACGACTTTGGTTCGGGCCAGAAGGTGATCAGGGCGCATATCAGAAACAAAGCTATCATAAGTTTTCAAATCAGCTTTGCGCGCCAGGTAATAATGCTTGGATCTCACTGGATTGGCCAAAGCGCCAAAACAAGAGCCCAAAATTGCCAAGTGTCGACCAATCTCCGCGACATCCATTAAACTACTTTCATATGTACTTTGACATTGTACAGGCACTTTAGCAACAAGCCAGCCGTCAACGTCAAAATGTAAAGCCTCTAGTGCAAAGTAGGGAGGTTTTACCTCAATTAGATCCTCAACTCATTCTACAGAAGAAGAATCCAACTTATAACTATCCAACATAATTATTCCATTAATTATCGGAGAAAATTTACACACAGGTACTCACAGCAGAATACCTGGCATTACAAGAGGAAAATAGATTAGGCACTTTCGGGAAGAATGCAGCATATATACCTTCCCAGCCATTTAAGAAAATGTCCTAAAATAGAAAAACCATAAAGAAAAATCTTAGCCTATTTTACAAGCCAAATAAGCAGAAAATAGACCTTCAGGCAGAATCTCAAGCACCAGGCACAAACAAACTCAAACCCACCAAAATAGTTAATCTACAATTAAAAAACACTCCACCCCTCAAGTCGCGGGCAATTATGCCAATCAAACCCCTAAAGTAAATTACCGACAATTACAAAAACAACCCCTCAGTTCGCACAAGATTACTAGTCAAACCATATAGCAATAGCATAAAAATATATAAACAAGCGTCCAAATTCAAACCCAAACAGCAACCATCCTAAAGCCTTGGCAATTAAAACCCCATTAAGTTTGAAGCACGGCTTTAATAGTAATTCAATAAAACCAATATCATCTTTAACGCTATAATCTCTTATCGCAGTCCCGCCATATTACCCTTCCTTTCATCAGAGGCAGTTGGAGCATTTAGATTAAAGATCTCTCGACACCAAACCAATCTGAATGTCCGGCCATCAAAAATAAGGGGCGGTAAAGTTACTAAATCTTAAGTAGCAGATATGAATCTCTACTATGCATATCAATTTAAATAGAGGGGTCAATTTAACCCCCTAAGTTAAGACAAATATAAATTGTTGATCACTACATTGTTTTAAACAATGAAGCAGCCCTACGACTCACTGTATATTGACGCCCGTCATCCATCACCACAGATACACCGCCAGTTATTCCACGGCATACTTTTTGAATGCGCTTCACACAGACAATTGTAGAACGGTGGATTTGCCAAAATAAATCTGGCTCCAACTGAGCTAACAACTCCTTTAGAGGGGTTCTAATAATATGCTCACCCTGACCGGAGTAAACCGTCGTGTATTTGTCCTCTGCCACAAATGCCGAAACCTCATCGCAGGCAATCAGATGAATATCTTCTCCCTTGCTTGCCTTAATCCAACGAAGGTACTCAGGTCTGCTTAAGGAAAGCTGCCTCAGTAACGCCTCAATATCAGGTCCTGACTTTAGGTTACCCTCTTCCCGGTCTCTCAGGCGCTGCCGAATACGATCACAAGCTTTTTCCAATCGCTTGTCATCAATAGGTTTTAGCAGATAGTCGGCTGCCTCATGCTCAAAAGCACTTACAGCATACTCATCATAGGCCGTGATAAAAACAACAATAGGATTTGTTTGTAATTTGCCAAGAGCCTCAGCAACAGCCAAACCATCCATTCCAGGCATACGAATATCGAGAAAAACCACATCAGGCTCCTCTCGCTGGCACAGAGCTAACGCTTCGTTACCATCACAGGCTTTACCAATAACCTCAAGCTCAGGAAAAATATCGGCTAGCATTTGGTCGAGATGGTGACGCAATAAAGGCTCATCATCTGCAATTATGGCACGCATGGAAACTCCAAACGGGCAGTTACTCCGCCCTGATTATTACTTTGAATCAGTAGCTTACCACGCTCTTGGTAAAGGGTAGAAAGTCGCTCCCTAATATTGCTTAGCGCAATCCCATTGTGTTTGCTGGAGCTAAGTTTATTAGCTCCAGCAGTGAGTCCCACACCATTATCTTCCACCTCAATAACCCATTGGCCTTCCTTCTGTTTCACCCGCAACCGGACCAGTCCACCTTTGGCTGCAGGCTCAATGCCATGAAAAATTGCATTTTCCACTAAGGGTTGCACAAGTAACGGGGGAACAAATGTCTCTAAACTCACATCCTCTGATAAATCAACTTCATACTCTAACCTTTCCCCCAGGCGTATCTTTTGAATCTCTAAATAGCATTTCAAACTGCTAAGCTCAACCTTTAAAGATACCTGGTCGGAACGGGATTTTTTCAAGCTAATTCGCAAGAGATCACTAAAGTTATCCAGTAGGTCTTCTGCCTTTTGAGGGTCGTGACGAATTAGCATTTTTAGATTGGCCAGAGTATTGAAAAGAAAATGAGGCTCTATCTGGCTTTGCAGCACTTTTAGCTGGCTTTGAGCAAGAGTCTTTTGTTGTTCAAGCTTTAACAATTCAGCTTCCTGACGTTCCCTCTCAAGCTGGTGAGATTGCTCCCGGTTAAGATGAACTTGATAGAGAAAAATGGAAAGAAGAATGGCAATAATTAAAAAATCAAGTGCCCGAAACTCCCCAAAACCCGATATCCACCACCAAGCATGTAGAGTTCCCAGTACAGTTGCCGCTAAACTCACTACCGCATACTTTACTTTTGAGGGCCAGGTGGGCTTGAAAAACTCGACTACCTGCCTCGTGGATGTCGCTATAAATCCATACGCCAGAGAAATTACGCCGTGAACTGCATAGCTCCCCCCCCAGATAGCCTGGGTAATTACCGCCACCACCACACAAATTATCAATGTACGTAAGCACTCTCTTAACAGATTCACCCTTAACTCCACTCAAAAAACAATAGTCGTACTCAAGGTAAATACAGCCTGGTTTTGAAGCTGCGCAAAAGCAGACTCATCAGGACCAGCAAAATATCTTACGGATGTTCCAAGTACCCAATCGTCCGCCATCTCCCTCTCACCCCCGATAGTTAAAATAAGGCCACCATCTTCAGGCGTGTATATTAAATCTACTTTTGGATGGTACTCATTATTGGTAAGCGTCCAATGTAAAAGTAAATTGTGCCTCAGGGTATTATCACTTAAAAAGGCCATTGCTGAGGATTGGCGGAGGCCATCCCACTGCACTCCCTGATTTTGGTACCACAGGCTGCTATCAAACACCTGCTCCCATTCGCTTTTCCCCCAGGCCCGACTATCAAACCAGTACTCTAAAATAACCGAATGCCCAATGCTGTTTGCCCATGTCATCCCTATAAGAGCTTGCCAGCCATCATCCATCTGCTCCTGTTTTGGCATAGCCGTCAAAGCTGGGGCTCGCCAGCGCCAGTATTCTTGCTGGTAGCGCCATTCTGTATGGATCTCCCATTGCTCTCCATAAGTATTAACCCAGCTTCCCCCTAAGTTCATACCTCGCTGATCATCCATGTAACCCAGTAACTGCCACTCGGCACTAGTTCCAAGCTGATACCAGCGCATGGCAAATCCCTTTGGGTGGTCACCCCCAGAGGCCTGGCTGATACCGGCATCCACCAGCATTACACTTAGCTCTCCATTCTCAGTGAAACGACTGGCAGACACCACCCCAACTCCTTCGCTCACTTGAAGTGATACCGGATTCCGCTCTATGGGTAGAAACCAATCCAGCGGTCGATGACCATAACCAACACCAAAGTCCAGGCGGCGTTTGCCCAGCAACCAATCCCAGTCCTGCCAGCTCCCCTGCCAGAAAAGCTCCTCAACTACCAACTCTGAGTCTTCACTGCCACCGCGCTCTGCCTGGTGGAATGCAGAGATCTGCCCTTCCCAAGCTTCATACTGTAGTGCCCCCTGTAGTAAAGCTTGCCGAGACACACTTGATTGCGCCTCAAAAAGTGAGCTATCAGAAGCGCGATCATAAGCGGCTGTCATCGCCAGCTCCCACTGTGATTCAAGGGCATCCGCCTGGCTAGTAGCACTACCAATCAGTAGAGATAGCGCCCAAAGAGAATATAGTTTCATAATTGCCTCCATTCGTGGGAAGCACACTACCAACCTTCCAGGCCCATACCATCGGATAAGACCAGCGGTACTGGAATCAGATAAATGGCTTTTGACCGAGATTAATGGAGGGGGTTATCCATTAAATAACCCTCTGAAAAGTTGATCACTCTTTGCGCAACCATCAGAGAATACGGTTATTCTCTACATACCATTGCCCTGAGGGCATGAAAATAAGTGGGTAACGCTCTCGGGAGGGAGAAAATGGACCCGCGTTCTGCTGAATAATCTCCAGGGTAGCATTCTCTATATCTACCATAGAAACGATAGCTACATGGCCATAAGGGTTAAAAAGGGAGGGGCTATAAATAACGATATCGCCAATATTCGGAGGGGTATTACCTTGGTTGTGAAACTGCAGTAATCCTCTTTTGGTATTCACACTCCCGTGCTGGACTGTCAGGTCAAAAAAATCTCTAGCATGTCCAAATGTATCCGGCATTCGATGCCCAAATCGCTCGTAATAATAGCGCTTAACAAACTCAACACACTGGTACCTTAGGCCAAGATTATAACCGTCTTCCGAGGTGTTGCGCTCTTCAACATTATTAACTCCTCCATTGTAATAAACTTCTACCCCATGAAGTGAGTATATAATCTCTCCGACAGAATAAGCTGTATTAAGGTTTAGGCGAGTAGCCAGTTGATATATCACGGCGATCAAAAGTCCTATACCGGCCACAACAACAATTAACCTACCCTTCCTTCCACCTTCTTTGATTGTTTCAACGAAAGACAACATCCATATTTCCCTCTAATCAACCCCAACTAAAAACACCCCAATTTCAGACTCCCACCTGTGCAAAAAAGCAAATGGGGTTAAGTGCACTCTACGTTCAAATATAGCTCTCATTCCTTTATCCTACTCATTACACCTAGTTAACTTTTTGAACCCTGTCATCAATTGCTCAAACGGGGTTCACACTACTTACAGGCGCTAATAGCAATTGATCCAACACCGTCACAACCTGCCAAAAAAGCGATAGCTATTTTGCCTTAGGTGACCCAGAATCCAAATATAGTTATTTAACTAATAATCAGCAGGAACCGGGCCACTGAGCAGCTGTCCATCAATTACAAATCGCCTTGCTCAATTAGATTAAGAAATACGTCGAGTTTGTCATGCCTGATACCCTAAAATTCCTTACAGCATTCAGTTTATCGGTTCTCCTTACAGCTTGTGGAGGAGGATCCGGCAGTAGTAATTCCAACGATGAGACTACTGAAACCGAAACAAGTACCGACGGCGGAGACAACAGTGGTTCTGATGATTCCGATAACGGGGACGACGACAGTGATGAAGAAACGGGGGGCTACACTTTTAACCCCAGTAGTCCCCTGGCATCACTTATCGTAGGGACACAAGAGTATGCCAGTGGCACTCTCAGCCTCGAAGATACCGATAGTAATAGCCCCACCTTTCAAGCCAGCAGTGTGGCCGGAAGCTATGGAGATTTTACTCTCTATGAAAGTGGAAACTGGGAATATCAATTAAACACCAGTTCCCAGAGTTTGAATGATGGTGAGTCCGTGGAGGACACTATCTCTTTCCAGCTCACCGATGGCAGCACCCTCTCCGTGGTGTTCTCTATTCAAACCATCGAAGCCACAGAAAGCAGCATTGTCTTTATCTTTATGAACTTCTCAGATGCCGCCGTAGAAGATGATCTAAGCATTACCCAAATTGCAAATATGGCTTTCAATGACACAGATTCTCTTGATAATGCCTACCATGAAAACTCCCTGGGACAACTAAAGTTCAGCCGCCATCTAAGCAATGACACTTCACTAGATCAATACTGCTACGGTGAAGACAATGATGAGAGCACTTCTATAGACTGCTTTACCTACAGCATTGCCGACAGCCAGAATGGCGGTGTATTGAGCATCGAAGATGCGGAATCTCGCTCGGGCAGTGAATATAACGATAGCGGCTATACATGGAGAGATAGGGCAACCAGCTGGATCGAAAGCAATTACCTAGACTCCAACAACCAGCCCGTAGAGCTCAACGATTGGCGTCATCGGGTCTACATTTTCCCGGAAGCTGCGGCCAGTGCAGGACTGGTTGGCACGGGAGTCGCCTCTGTCGGAGGCCGCTGGAGCATGATAATTGCAGATAGTGATCAACTGATTATGGGCCATGAAATTGGGCACAATATTGGCCTGAGCCACGCCGGTAATGACGATAATAATGATGGGGATACCAACGATAGCGGTGAGAGTGAATATGGTAGTGACGGCTCCCTAATGGGCAATGCTTGGCAATCACGACTCTTTGGAAGCGGTCATCGTGACTATATGGGCTGGTATGACTCATTCCCCGGATACACTGAAACTATTGAGGCGGTCGCAGGCAGCACCACTAGTATTGAGTTTCAAGCCATAGAACTTGCTGCTGGTGAGCTTAGTAGCGATCTACCTCAACTCTTAAAGGCCGAAAGTATTGGTAGCAGGAATGGAGAAAACTACTATTACATCGAATACCACGTCGAGCACGACACCCTCAACCCCCGTCCACACCACGAAAATGCGGTAACGGTTCACTATCTTAGCGGCACCAGTAATAACAATGTTACCGCCAACCAGGTAGCCACACTGTCAACTACCGGGGACAGCTTTACTGACTCATCTGCTGGGATCACTATTGAATTCCTATCCACTGACAACAGCAACAACTCTGCAACTGTTTCTGTAACTTACGATGAATAATTTAATGGGGAGTACGACCGCAATGAAAAATCTACCCTTAGCCCTACTTCTCGCCCTTTCCTCTTCAGCAATTGCCGAAGAGACTGTAACTGGCGTGTTAGAGGAAGAGATCTCCGAGAACTTTCAAACAGGAGAAGTGGATCACCGCTTCTCCGTAAAAGATGAAACTACCGGTGACTACTACTTTATCGACGCCAAAGAGGCAAAGCAGAAAGGTATGCAATCTGGTGAGCGAGTACGTATTCATGGAGAGCGAGAAAACAAACGGCGTTTTCGTATACGTGAATCTCAACGCCTGGAGTTAAGACGAGAGGAGTAACACCCTTTCTAACTATAGTTTTAACTCCTACCTCACAAATTCCGCATAGATCAAGTCGGGTGTACAGAACATTATCAGTGCACCCGCTTTACATAACACCAATTAGCCTACCATTTGGCCACCTCAGACCTAGATACATTTTACTTACCACATTATTAAAGTTAATTATTTAAGTCCTATAATATCGGCACATCTTTACCATTTAGGTAAGCTACAAACAGATCTATTCAAATTACGCCGATAGAAAACCCGAGCAGGCAAGTCACTCTAAAATTCACACTGCCACTCCCGCCGTCATTTCCAGCTGAGCATATAAGCGCTGCAATATATGCAGTAAAACCTAGTTTTTGGCGCCAAAGACATCCATTGTGAAAGTTGACATTTTACAAAATTCTAAACATGAACAACTCACCCCTTGTAGATTTCATCTTACCGCACCGAGATTGCAGCAGATAGCTCATCCAAATACCTTTTAGTCAAAAATAATACTAAAGGCACTATAGTCTCTTTAATTTTTAATACCAATTACCGCTCTTAAACAATTAATTCAGAAACAAAACCGACCAGAGCCTCAGGATGAGAAACAGTAAAATTAAAAAGCTCTTTATGGGTAGCATCCCACCTATTCTGTTAATTATTGGCTCCAATAGCCTTGCCAACGATAGCCGCACAGTGCTAGTAGAAGCAGCGCAACCCTGGGAGCAAGCTATTAGAACAAAGTTATTTTGCTCTGTATCATCCCCTGCCCTACATCAAATATCTAGTCACTCAGATGCTGAACTTATAGAAATAAAGCCTGTTGGCTCCATTATCAAAGCTGGTGAACTAGTAGCAGCCCAGGATGACTTTTATCTCTCCCAGCAAATGAAGATCATTCGCACCGATATTGAATTAACACAAAGCCAGCTTAACTATGCAGAAGAAGAACTAGGTAGACTGGAGAAACTTCGCTCCGCCGACATGGTTTCTCAGTCTCATTTAAATAACCTTAAGCTCAATGTGGACACCTATCAATTAACCAAGCAAAGACTCGAACAACAACTAAATACAGCTGAATATCGTTCTAAACGACTACTGCACTACGCAAAAACCGATAGTCAAGTTTTAAGCATAGAAGCTAATCCTGGAGAAAACCTCAACCCAGGACAAAGAATTATGCAGTTACTCCCACTAACTGAAAACCAAATTGAATGTAGTCTCCCTGAAGAACACATAAATAAAGAAAGTCTGCTAAGCAATAGCACCTTCAAAATTAAGGAGCAAGATATTGAACTCAGAAATATCAGCCATATAGTAAACCCAGAAACACAGAACTTTAATCTCTACTTTAAAGTAAACAGACAAAAATTCAAATCCTTACTGGTTGGGCAGCGATTTGAAATAACTATGTTTACCCCTTTCGCGGGTCATAGCGAGCAAGAATACATTACTAGAATTCCTAGTGACGCCGTAATTCTTGAGAATAGGCGACAATATAAGGTTTGGACTCTAGACAACGACCAAAGAGCAGTTAGTACCAGGGTGCAAATAATAGATACTCTCGATAATTACTTTGTCGTACGTTCAAGCATCGCTCCTGGCGATCTTTTGATTGTACTAGGTCACGAAGGGTTACAACTCAATGAAGCCGTTACTCCAACAAAGAGGGAAAACACATGAAGTCCCTGGAGAAATACAGCTCAATTATCATCTGTTGTACCTTTACCCTAATAATAGCCGGGGTTATAGCCGGGATAAATTTACCGAACGCCCTACTCCCATCCATTAATCGTCCACAAATTGCACTCGCAACCTCCTGGCCAGGAAAGACCGCAGAAGAAATAGAACAAATACTAATTGCTCCACTAGAACAGGAACTCTCTAGCCTAAGCCACCTCAAAGAATTGCAAACCAATGTTAATAGTAGCTGGGCTTGGACCATAATTGACTTCCATTCGGAGGCAAATATGGAGCAAATGTATATTGAGGTACTGTCCAAAATCAACCAAGTACCCAATTGGCCAACACAAGTTCGCACACCGGATGTATTCAATTTTGCAAATGGCGCAGGGGCTACGCTTGGATCCTTTTTCCTATATTCTGAGAAACCGGCTAGCGAACTTCAATTAATCGACGCGTTTATAAATCATGTTAAGCCAGCCTTTAGTAAAGTTCCTGGTGTACAGTCCATTGAAGAAGCCGGCACACCCACTGCCCAACGGGTCGATATTGAGTTCGACCCGGAAAAGATGACTCGGTACTCTTTAACCATTGGTGAGATAACCGAAAATCTAAACAACTTAACGGATCGCTCGGGAGGAAATCTAAAAATTGGGTCAAAAGATTATGCCCTTCATTTCAAGGGTCAGATCCCACTAGAGGAACTCTCAACGTTACCTATCGCAACACGAGAAAGCCAAATCATTCAACTCTCGGATATTGCTTCGGTAAAAGAACGTGTAGCTTCAGATTGGTTATACTTTGCCCTTGAAGGCAATAGATCTCTATACTTCTATCTACGCCCTACCGAAAATGTCAATGTTCTAGAAACCATCGCCCAGCTCAAATCAACAATAGAAGAATTAAATGACGGAGAGTTAAATCGATTGGGGACGAAGCTCGCCATAAGCCGGGATGACTCCACGGGTATTCGGAATTCCCTCAGCCTGGTATACGGAAGCCTCTTGCTGGGTTCACTACTCGCCTGCCTGGTTATTTATTGGTTTTTACGTAACCCCAGAACTCTAACCCTAATATTTCTAAGCATTCCCATTTGTATCTCTCTGGTAGTTCTGGGAATGTATCTTGGAAATAGAAGTATGAACGTTGTTTCACTTGCAGGGATTGCACTTTCTATCGGGTTAATGGTCGATGCAGCAATTATTGTCATAGAAAACATTCAAAGACTGCGCAAGCAGGGTATAAATATTCAGGAAAGTATCACGCGGGGAACCAAAGAAGTTTCGGGCTCATTATTTTCATCTACAATATCCAGTGTTATCGTATTCCTGCCCATTATTGCTATGCAATCAGCAACAGGGCAGCTTTTTCAAGACCTGGCATTCACAATTTCAAGCGCATTATTAGCATCACTATTGTTTGCTCTACTAATACTACCCTCATTGGCCAGACACTTACTTGGAAAAGCAGCAATTTCTGAGGAGGGATCCAGTAGTATCAAAATCAATAAGGTGCTTGAATGGTGGGTGAAGCTTTCTATCCGTTCTGCAAGCAATCCTAAGCTCGCTTCCACTATAATTTTGTTAGGATTACCCGTCGCACTCATTGCCACTTTCATTTCTAGCCCTGACATTGATGTCCTCCCAGACCCTAAACAAAATATGGTCTCTGTTTATATCAACTTTGAAAGTCCTTTATCCACAGAGACCATAAGAAATGAAATTGGGGAACGGGTCGTAAATAGAATCACAGCCAATAGAGAAGAAATAGAGAACCAAGTTTCAACCTATGGAATAATTTGCAACCCAAATAATTGCAATCTCTATCTATACACAAAAGGGGACTGGGATTTTGAAGAGCTAAAGAGCTGGCTAAATGAAAAAGCTCTCTTTGGACTAATTGGGACTCGAATACATTTCAGACAAGGTGGTTTACTAAGGTTTGCCCTACCCAATAACCGTATTAGCCAGTTAGATATCAAAGGGGCAGAGCTATCTCGACTACAGATGGCAGGGAGTGAGCTTATGAGCCATTTACGCTTAGAGTTTCCAGAAGCGCAAATTCAAGAGGGAAGCGCACTTCAAAATAGAGCGGTTCGTATTGAATTTCAACCCAAGCTAGTACAACTAGCTCGTTTAGGTATTACGATATCGGAATTAAATCATCATCTGATGGCTTTAACCGATGGAATATATATTGGGCACTTCTATACGGGAACCAACACTCTTCCTTTTTACTTTAAAGCAAGAGAACCGCAAAATCTTGAGACGCTCTTAAATACAGAGATACTGATTAACGGTCACGGCTTTATTCCTCTACGCGAATTGACCGACGCCAAAATCACTCAAGCGCCAGCCAGTATACTTCGTGTCGGCCAGGAAGTGAGTGCATCAATAAACTTAACTCCTCCCGAAGGCGTTGCTATGAAGTCATTTGTCGAGGATGTTGATCAATCTGTGAAAGAGTTTTTATCAGGAAGTTCCTACAATGATCTTCATACACAGTTTAGAGGTAGCGCTAATGAACTCAATCTGTTCCTCAGTGAGTTCCTAAAAATTTTTGCAGCAGCTATCGGAGTATTGGCCTTATTAATGTATTTCGCCCAAAGGTCCGCAAAGTTAGCAGCAGCAGTACTCTGTGCTGTACCCTTATCATTTGCAGGCGGAATGATTAGCTTACAAATTTTAAATCTATTTACCCCCCAAAGCCTGGATGTAATAACCATGATCGGCTTTGTAATCTTAATGGGACTGGTAGTTAATAATGCGATACTACTAGTCAACCAATTTAATAAGTCATTGCAAAACGGAGCTAATCAATTGGAGGCGATATATATGGCTGCCAGCTTGCGTGTCCGCCCCATTATGCTTACAACAATTACCTGTATCTTTGGCAATATTCCTTTAGTGCTTAACCCTGGAAGTAGCGCAGCTATTTATCGCGGTCTAGCGACAGTTATTACCGGCGGGATGGTGTTTAGCGCCTTATTTATCTTGGCTTTTATGTCTGCCTTGCTATCACAGAAGCTGTTTAGCGCTCACTCACCTGACACTACTCAAAAGAGTGATCTAAAGCTGACAGAAGCCTCTACTGCATGATATCCCTCATTTGACATCAATTTATTCACGCCCAAACTGGAAACATATTTTTTGTGCCAGCATGGGCGTTAATACTTACTTCGAAAAGTACTTTACGACGCAGAGCGCCACCTATTCAAGCAACTTTATTTGCTATAGTTTTACAAGATGTAGTTAACCAAAACGGAGAGCAAGGGTTTAATTACCATTTATGAATGGGTAAGGAATCAAGGATGAAGTCTCTAAAATATTTACTTTTGAGTATCCCATTTACACTGCCACTTATCAGCGAAGCCGCTTGGACAGAGAAGGCGCAAATTTACTACTTAAAAGTACACTCGAATGGTGTAGATGTCAGACTTAGAGGATTTGTCAATCCAGAGACAGAGGTGAGCTGCGTGAGCAAAAACACCTTTTTTCTTATCAATGACGACTCTGCCATATACAACACCAAAGTATCTTTTCTACTTTCCGCTTATATGTCCCAGAAAACTGTAAAGTTCAGTTACTACGGATGTGAAGATGACAGGATTCGCTTAGGCTCAATCCGGTTCCACGATGAATAGCCAAATCTCATATGATTGACTGGCCCTTTATAATTTGGGCCAGTCAATTCTTATCAATATCAATCTAGAAAATATCCGGATCATCTATCAAACTTGCATTTTCCAACCCATAGTACTCGATCACCCAAGCATAACTCTGGTAAATTTCATAACGAGTCGGAAAGGCCCGCCCCACTTCATCCCAGCGTTTCCGCGCATTGGAATAGCTGGAACCTTTGATAACTCCTGACAACTCGAACTCATCACCATTATGGGGATTCATGACCGTTGTGGTATAGGGAACTTCAACCTCGCTATTTTCCACCATCATCCGCGCCATCATTAGTCCATAAGCGGGTACATTAGATGGCATGGCATCTTTAACAGTTTCCTGGTTGCTTTTGGTCGATGTTTCCCCAACGGTCGTTGAAACACTAAAAGTTTCAGAAAAACTGAATGTAATGGAGCCACTATTTTCAACAGTACCGGGAACACCGACTTTGTAACCCTCGGTCAAGCTAACTCCAGCAGTAACCGAAATCCCCATAGTATTAGTCCAGGTATCTGTTTCACTCTTCCCGTCGGTATACCAGACTTCTGTGCTGTCGTTTTGGGCAATACTGCCGGAGTTCTCAAGCAATCTCTCACCAAAGAATGTCCTGGTATTGTTGGGAGTTTCCACAATCTGATCCCAGTGAATCTCTACTCCAGATTCCACCAACTCCAAACGATCCGCAACGCAAGGGTAGATACTCCAAACTTTACTATCACTCGCAGTACCAGCAAACCCAACTACTGACCGGGTTCCAATACTTAGATGGTATTCCTCCCACTTATACCAGCCATTATTACCTCCAAAGGTAATATCACGGGTTGAGTTATCAGCCATGTCTTTCAAGTAGACTCGAATCCTGGAAATATTGCCATCGCGCTTTTTATAGAAGCGCCAACCCTGAATATATTCGGTAGCACCAAGCAACTTTCGATACCCGGAGATAGTGGTTTTACCAACCTCCTCATCTCCTGCATATAAGTATTCGAGTTTTAACCCTTTGATTCTCTCATCACCGCTAAAACTGGTTATAGCGGTGATCTTGTCTCCAGGGATTCGGGTGGTGACATAGCTATCGCACATATCGAAATCGCTACCATTCCCACTCTTACCATACTGAAATATTGTATCGTACCTTAGGGTCCCACCATTATCTGATGTATTGAAGTACTGATCCAAAATATTTTCTGTTGCACTAATCTGCACAGAAGCCAATAAACCTAACATCGCTGTGACGAAATACTTCATAGTCAACACCTTCTTTATAAGATTATTCTTTTAAACGGATACAACTATCTGAGTACAACCTTTTGTCAACTTCGCCCGTGTCCAGCCCTCCTGTATTGCCTTTATTGTTTAAGTTTTCCATCCTGTGGGGTGAAAAATAGAAGTAATCTGACTTCGCACTACCAGAACGAGCCCACCACTAACGCAGTAGCGACAAGCAGTAACACAGATAGAACTCGATAGTTCTGCCATAGTGGTTGTGCTTTTAGGGATACGGTCTCAGTGTCAAAATCGCTTTTAGACCAAGTGAAAGATTTAGCTTCTTCGCTAATCTCAGCTGGATAGAGCAGGCTGGTAATCACCAATACCACTGAGCAGAAGACAAACAAAATTGGAGCAATATAGAGGAAATGTAAGTTTGTCCAGTCGAAGACTTCATTGACAAAAAAGAGGCCAACACCGCCCAAGGTACCTAATAGCAAAGTAGCTATAGCTCCCTTGGAGTTAGCCCCACGCCAAAAGAATCCGATCAGGAAAAGTGCCAGTACAGTGGGAACTGCATAGGAAAGCACCTTCTGCAGATACTGGAATAAGGAACCAAAACTCTCAATCTGTGGTGCCCAAAGTACGGCAAGTATCATAAAGATAAAGGTGACCAGCTGACCTACACGCATTAACTGGTGCTGGTTCAGGCCCGGAAAAAACTTCCGCACAAAGTCCATGGTCACCAGCGTGGAAGCCGAATTAAGCGTGGAATCAATTTGCGACATTAGTGCAGCAACAAAGCCGGCCAACACCAGCCCCAGGATACCGACAGGCAACAGCTCAAATAGCAGAGTGGGATAAACCATATCTGCGCGCTCTAGCTCGGGGAAAATAACAATCGCCATAGTGCCAGGCAGAACCATGATAAACAGCACGGGAAGTTTGAGCAGACCGGCAAACAAGGCTCCCCAGCGGCCGTGATTAACATCTTTTGCACTGAGTACCCTTTGCACCATAAATTGGTTAGTACACCAGAAATAAAAACCCAGCAAAGTGACTCCCGTAATTAGCCCCAACCAGGGCACGCTCGAATCACCAATGGGCCGTATCAGACTCAATTGTTCAGCCGAGACCTGGGATACAACATTTTCCCAACCTCCTGCGCGATCCAGAGCAAAAATACTGATCAGGATCGAACCAAATATCAGCAGCAGCGCCTGAATGGTATCGGTATAAATAACGGCCGCCAAACCTCCACAAATGGTGTAGATACCCGCGATCACCGCCAAAATTGAAATCGTGGTCCAAATTGGTAATTCAGGAAATATCAATTTCATTACCAGGCCCCCTGCATAGAGGCTACCTGCAGTATCAACCACAATATTCAGGAAAATAGTCAATCCCGAAAAATAAGTGCGCGCGGTGCTGTTAAAGCGACGCTCAAGCATTTCCGGCATCGTGTAAATGCGCGAGCGAAGAATTGTGGGCAGATAGAAAACGGCAAAGAAAACCAGGATAACCGCCGCCATCCACTCATAGTTGAAGACCGCTATGCCAGTGCTGTAAGCATCTCCGGCTAAGCCGATCAAAGTGGTACTCGATATATTGGAAGCGAACAGGGATAAGCCAATCAAGGGCCATACCATTTTCCTCCCTGCCAGGAAGTAGTCCTCTGCAGTATCGTGGCGGCGACTTAGGAAGAGCCCAAGGGCGATGGTGAAAACAAAATAGACGACCAGAATGGTCGCATCGACTGGGTGAAGACCAAAATCGACCGGCATAACTTCCTCGTTCACTGCTAGCAGCGTATTTTTAGAATGATTTGCTTGAACTTGGTCAAAAATTAAATCACAGTGATTTAATTAAGTAAAGCCAAGCTTCAATAAACAAAAAAAGCTATATTAATCAATAAGTTATATAAGCTCGGATCTTAGTGCCAACGAAGCCAATAGACTAAGCAAAGGCTTTAAAGTTACACTTTTAACAATAGAACCGGACAATCGGTGGCCGGATCAGATCACGTTTCATCTCAGGGGGCACGGATGGGTAAAGGTAGCAATTCCAGTGGTTTACGCCGCTATAACGAGCGAGTGGTGCTCACGACCTTGCGGAAGACTGGCGCAGCCTCCAAGTCCGACCTAGCGCGCCAAACTGACCTCACCGCTCAGGCGGTTACCCGGATTGTCGATGATTTGGAAAACGCAGGACTGGTGATGCGAGAGGGACGCCGACTGGGCGGCAAAGGCCAACCCTCGATTATGTACGTTATTAACCCTACTGGTGCTTACTCTGTCGGCATCAAGGTGGGACGGCGCAATATCGAGCTGCTACTAATGGATTTTGGTGGCACAGTACTAAAGAAGATTTGCCACGAGTTTGAATTCCCGGAGCCCGAATTTTTATTGGCAAAAATTGAATCGGGCCTCCAGGCACTTACTGATACCCTACCCGCTAAAGACAGAGGGAAACTAGTGGGCGTGGGTATCGCTATGCCCTGGTTTATCGGCGCCTGGACTGAAGAACTCAATATGAGTGAAGAACTTGCCGCCCAGTGGCAGGAAATTAATTTTGCTGAAGAAGTTGCTCAGCGCACACATCTGCCAGTCTTCTTCGAGAACGACTGTTCCGCTGCTGCTGTTGCCGAATTGCAGTTTGGCAATGGCCAGGACATATCCAATTTTCTCTACGTTTATATCGGGACCTTTATCGGTGGAGGCCTGGTATTAAATGGCAGCCTGGAAACCGGCGTCCATGGCAATGCGGGCAATCTGGTTTCCCTGCCAGTGCCCCGCTCAAAACTTAGCAGTACCCCTGAAAATCAAGGGGCATTTGAGCTACTCCTCAACCGCGCTTCACTATTTGGGCTGCGCAGACATTTACGAGAGTGCGGCATCGAAATTACCAGCACTTCCGAACTTGAAACGGTAATGGACCAGGCCCGCCCTCAGATCCAGGAGTGGCTGGACGACTGTGCAGATGCGCTGGTTTATGCATTTCTATCGGCAAACAGCGTACTAGACCTGGAGGCTATTATTGTCGATGCGCATTTACCCCGCTTTTTATTAGACGAACTGGTCGAAATGATTTCTCGCAGGATAAAGCAGGTGGCGCCTTCAGGCGTATTTGCGCCCAAAATTGTCAGTGGAAAAATTGGAGTCGATGCCATCGCCACAGGCGGTGCGATTTTGCCTTTTTACTCAATTTTTGCACCGGATAAAACAGTTCTATTAAAGGGCGGCATACCTGGAAGAATATCTACCTGATTGCGCCTTAATTGGAACCCCAGAAAAGCATAAAAATAACTCTGGGCTCCTTAAGAATAATCAAAGCAATAACTCACCGGCAAATTTCCAATCAGCACTAATGAGGTAAATATCATGGCATTTAATCTCGATAATAAATGGGTATGGGATTTTTGGTTCGCGCAGGACGGCGACCAGTACCATGTATTTTACCTTCAAGCCGATAAATCACTGGGCGATCCTGAGCTGCGCCATTGGAATGTATCTGTCGGTCATGCCGTTTCTACGGACCTTATTCATTGGACAACGCTCCAGGATGCATTAAAACCCTCACCTCGAACTGCAACCGCCAGTGAGGAAGCTGCAGACTCTTACACTACCTGGACCGGCTGTGTACACAGAGAAGGCGATACCTGGTATATGTTTTATACCGGTACTAAATATTCGGAGAAAGGCCTGATTCAGCGGGTCTGCCTGGCAACTTCCAAGGACTTATTACACTGGGAAAAACACCCCAACAACCCCCTGGTGGAATTAGATCCCAATTTCTACGATGGCCTGAACCTTGAATATTGGCACGATGCATCCTGGCGTGACCCATGGATCGTTAAAGACCCCACACAGAATCTCTACCATATGTATCTCACTGCGCGCTGTAACCAGGGCAGCCCTGATGGGCGTGGCGCAGTTGGCTATGCCAGTTCAACGGACTTAATTCACTGGAAAGTGGGGCAACCGGTACTGGCTCCCGGCTGGTATGGCGAAATGGAAGTACCGCAAATTGAATACATCCATGGCCGCTACTACTTATTCTGCTCAGTATCGACAAAGTTCCACAGCGCTGCCCATCGACAATCCATGCAGAGTACACCACTGACTGGCACAAAATATTTTATCGCCGATGATCTGAATGGCCCATACGAAGTGGTTGGAGATGGCTTTATCGGCGCAGACCAGCAGGGATCACTCTATTCCGGCCGGGTTATCCAGGGGCCGGACCAACATTGGTATCTGCTGGCTTTTAATAGGGACGATGCCGAGGGCAACTTTATCGGCGGTATCTGCGACCCCAAACGCATCGAGTTTATGGACGATGGACAACTGGAATTGGCCAAAGACTAGCAGGCAGGAATCGCGACCAAATCCTTAGGTAGATGCTCACCAGAAGCATCTACTGCCCCGTATCCCCTTCTCCCGCAACCAGTGCTACTTAGAAAGACAAGCAGCGCTGTCACCAGAAGCAAAGATCGTTACCGCGAAAATCACTACTTCCCCTTGGTTTACTTATCTATTTGCTGATTCCACTTCGTAAATTCCACAAATTTTCGTATTGCCTTTATTAAATCACAGTGATTTAATAAATGTGTTCGCGGGGAGAGGTCCCACCCATGCGGTAACAGGAAGAGAGTCTCGAGCCCGCAGAGAACGGGCCGTGAAAAATCTAATAACCATAAGAGATGATTGAGGAGAGCGCCGTGATTGCAGAGGGCTTCCAAGCAGGTTCAGAGACACAGAAACACTTTAAACCACACTCCATAGCCCTGGCAGTTGCCATGGCCTCCAGCGTTGTGGTACCGGCAACAGCTGAGGAAATGCCGGAAATTGAAGAGGTGATGGTTACCGCAACCGCCCGACCGGTTACCAAGATGGAATCTAGCGTATCCGTTAGTGCACTGGACACTGAGGAAATGGCGAAGTACGCCCCGCGCTCTACCGCAGAGCTGTTCCGCAGCTTACCCGGTATTCGGGCGGAATCCTCCGGTGGCGGCGGCAATGCAAATATCACCGTTAGAGGTATTCCCCTGGCAACTGGCGGCTCCAAATATATGCAAATCCAGGAAGACGGATTGCCTGTATTAGAATACGGCGATATTAATTTCGGTAACACTGACAACTTTGTTCGCACCGACTCCTCTCTCGCACGTATAGAAAGCGTACGCGGCGGCTCTGCCTCCACCTTTGCCAGTAATTCACCTGGCGGTGTGATCAATATGATCAGCAATACCGGCGAAGAAGAAGGTGGTAATGTAGGACTTTCGTTTGGTGCGGACTACGATGAATCCCGCCTGGACTTTGGCTATGGCCACCACTTGAATGACACTTTGCGATTCTATGTCGGCGGATTTTTAAGAGAGGGAGAAGGCATCCGCGAGACCGGCTTTGATGGGGATTCCGGCGGCCAACTCAAGGCCAACCTCACCAAAGAATTTGATAACGGATATGTCCGCCTCTATTACAAACATCTCGATGACCGGGTAACAACTTATCTTCCTGGCCCTGTAACCTATAAAGGCGATGGTGAATTCGGCACGGTTGCCAACTTCGATGCCAGCAGCCAAACCCTGCATTCCGATAATTATCGATACATTTCCACTTTTGATGCCTACGGCAATCCGGTAACCCGCGACTTATCCGACGGTATCGAATCACTGGTGGAAGCCTATGGCTTTGAAACCAAATTCGAATTTAATGATGGCTGGACTGTTACCGACAAATTCAGAATTTCTGATGTTAGCGGCAGCTTTATTTCCCCCTTTACCGATACTTTCGGCGATTACGGACCACAATCCACACAGGATATGGCTGATACCATTTGTGCAAATGCCGTAGGCAGTAACGGAGAGGCCATAGACTGTAGCGCCGGCACAACGGTGACTTATGCCAATGGTGAAGAAGCCGAAGGCCTCGCCTATGTCGACCTGCTCTTTGATACAGAAATACACGATTTGGGTCTGATAGTTAACGACTTTAAAGTCGATAAATTAATTGGCGATAATATTGTTGTTTCCGGTGGATTCTATTACTCCACCCAAAATATCAAAACCAGCTGGAACAGTTGGAATGCCCTAATTCAAACTGTTGACGGCAGCAATTCTGAAAACCTCACCATAACTGCCAATGCCAACGGAGATGTACTGGTAGATGATGGGGTCTGGTCTGCAAGCTTTCTTTCCTGGGCCTGGGACCTGGAATATGAAACTTATGCACCCTATATGAATGTGGCGATCGACATCGGCAACTTTACCTTCGATGTCAGTGCCCGCCACGATATGGTCAATGCCAAAGGCTCCCTGGTTTCCAGCTGCTGCGGTGGTGATACAGACTACGATCTGAATGGCGATGGTATTATCAGCGACGTGGAAAGTGCTAGCGCTTCCGATGCCTTTGGATTCACCGGCGGCGTCATCACAATGGCCAATGGATCCACCCAGCTCGTTGACTACGATGCAGACAACACCTCTTTCTCTCTCGGTGGAAATTATATTCTCAACGACAGCATGGCTATTTTTGCCCGCTACAGCGAGGGTGGTCGAGCAATTGCCGATCGGCTTCTACAAATTAGCGGCGCCCTCAACAGTGACGGAAGCCTAACCGACACCACCGATGGCTTCGACTCTGTGGACCAGCTGGAAATTGGATACAAACTCTCAACCGGCGATCTGGATTTCTTTGCAACTTACTTCAATACGGTCACTGAAGAGACCAATGCAGAAATCACTAGCGGCTTAACGTTTGTACGCGAGTATGAAGCCCAAGGAATCGAGCTGGAAGCAGCCTACAGTTATGGAGACTTTTCCGTAAATGGAAACCTCACCTGGACCGACGCCGAAATTTCAAAAGATGCCAACGACAGTTCTGTCGTAGGTAATACGCCGCGCCGTCAAGCTGATTTCATTTACACGATTACACCGCAATATAACTTTGGCGATGACTTTACATTTGGTGCAAGCCTCCAAGGGTCTACAGAATATTTTGTTTCTGACTCCAACCAGTTGAAACAGGAAGGTTATGTCCTGGTCAATCTGTTTGGTTCTTATTACCTGACAGAAGACCTTACCGTTTCCTTTAATGTAAACAACCTCACCGATGAATTTGTTGTTACCGAAGTTGAAGAGTCTTACGCAGAAGTTGGAGACATAGTACGCGGACGGGCTATCAGTGGCCGCTCCACCAGCGTCAGTTTCAATTACGCTTTTTGATCGTTGTTCTTCCCTACTCTAGTAAGTGGTTTGCAGTTCTGCCCATAGCTTTGCAAACCCCGAGCGTCTGGCCCCCACCGGCGCTCGTTTTTTTTCTTTCAGAAACAATATAACCAGCTATAAACAATCAGTAGTGTAATTTCAGCAACCATCAACTGATAATACGAATAACTTATGTAACCCGGGGAGCGGATTAGGATGGAAATGCAAGGCAATGCGGTAGATACCTTGCTCGGCGGAATTGAAGCCGGTGGTACCAAATTTAACTGTGTGGTAGCTGCTGGGATTAATGACATCCGTGAGCGAGCCAGCTTCCCAACCACCGATCCAGAACATACGCTATCCAAGGTCGCTCAGTTTTTTCACGAAAGCAGTCAGCGCCACGGCACTGTTTCTGCGCTGGGCATAGCCAGCTTTGGCCCGGTAAACCTGGACCCAGAATCCGCCTACTATGGCTATATCACCCAAACACCTAAAGCTGGCTGGTCCAATACCAATATGGCTGGCTACTTCAGCCAAGCCCTGTCGGTACCAGTTGCTTTCGATACAGATGTTAATGGCGCCGCCCTTGGAGAGCACCTCTGCGGCGCCGCTACAGATGTAAAGAATTTTGTCTACGTAACCATCGGTACCGGTATCGGCGCCGGCATTATGATCGACGGGCAGCTGATCAATGGATCTATGCACCCGGAAATTGGGCATATGTTGATGCCTAGAGACAGCCAAAAGGATTCTTTTAAAGGCAACTGCCCATTTCATAACAACTGCCTTGAAGGACTGGCCTCAGGTCCTGCGATAGAGGAGCGTTGGGGACTGCGTGGCCAACACCTCGAACAACATCATCCGGCCTGGGACCTGGAGGCGGAGTATCTGGCCACTATGTGTGTCAACCTTACCAGCTGCTACTCACCACAGCGGATCATACTGGGGGGTGGAGTGATGATACAGGCGCACCTATTCAACCGTGTAAGACAAAAATTCCTAGCCTTAGCCGGTGGTTACTTTCCCCAAGTCTCAGAAAGTAATATTGAACGGTATATCGTTGCACCAAAACTAGTGGGAAGATCCGGTGAAGTCGGCTCCCTACGGATGGCCCAGCACCTATACAACAGTAAAAACGTCATTGCCTGAACCTGGGAGGGGACATCCCCTTCCTGCCATCCTCTTTTCAGTGGACGTGGTTCCCACGCGCAATATCCCTATTTCTGTGATCACGACCACTTCTTGGGCAAAAACTTGCCATGCAGAGTGATTCCTGCGGCAGTAACCCCCTCCCCAGCTAGCGATTCCCTTTATCTATCTGTTAGGCTTCCATATAGATACCTCTAGTAAGCAGGGCGATAACAGGTAAGTTTCAGCGCCCCTCAGGGATAGCAATGAAAATAATTAGATTATTAGTGATAGGTATTCTTAGTGCCTGTTGCCAGCTGGCAGTGGCCGGCAGTGCCGAACCCACAACTTTCACCCGCCCGGGGATACTGTCCTACAACTTTTACTCTGATTTACTAGAGCGTGAGTACGTTATTGACATAATGCTGCCTCTCTCGTACACCCCGGAAAACACCGATCGCTATCCAGTCATTTATATGACCGATGGCTTTCTGCATTTCCCTATGACAGCCCCTAACCTTCTTCAGGAACAGGTTCCCGATGAGTTTGGCAATGTCAAAATGCCCCCTGTAATTCTGGTAGGTATCTCCCACGCTTTTGACAGCCCGAATTTCGCCCAGCGAGTAATGGATTTCACCCCCGTGCCTGGTGTGATCAAAGGTGCTGAACTAGGTGGCGGCGCAGATCACTTTCTTGAGTTTATCGAAGAGGAACTCAAACCCTTTATCAATAATAATTTTAAAGGTAACGAAGAAGACGAAACCCTAGTGGGCCATTCCCTGGGTGGGCTTCTGGCTCTCCATGCACTTTTTAACCACACCAATAACTTTGACCGATATGTCATTGGAAGCCCCAGTATTTGGTGGGCAGATAAGCAAATTTTAGATAGTGAATTGGCCTATGCAGAACGCAATGCCGATTTAGGAAAAAGTGTGTATTTATTTATTGGTGGTGAGGAGACTTGCAGTGAAATCGACTCAGTTTGCGCAGTAAAAGACTTCTCTCAACTAGTAAAAAGATTGAAGTCCCGTAACTACAATAGCCTTACCCTAAGAAAACGTGTATTTGATAACGAGAATCACGGTAGTGTTGTTAATCCAGGCTATGATCGAGGGATAGAGAAAGCCTTTAAAGCAAAGCTTATTCCGCGAAAGTACTCCTTTTAAATAAAAAATTCAAATTCATTTAACTAAGAGTTTTCGGAGAAATCTAGCTATATTCAAGCACCAGCCTCTTAAACATACAAGTCAACTTACATTAAGAAGTACTTATAGATAAGGGAAGAGCGGGAACCAATCCCCGCTCTAAAGCTAAGCTTTTCTCAAACGGCGTAAATGCTCTTCATGAGTCTTACGCATATTAATAACATAAGTGCGACTTAACCGATCATGCAATAATTTGTTAACCAGGAAGAAGTTGATAATCCATGCAAAAAGCCCAAATGCACTAGTGAAAGCAAAGCTCACAGTTCTCCAAAGCCCTCGCAAGTATCCAATCCGCCCAAATTTTTGACTGGTTACTCGATAGCCCATTATATACTTGCCAGGTGTTGCCTGAAGTTTGGAACACTCAAACAACCAAGCAAATAACAGGTAGGCTCCAAAACAAAAAGGTATGACTTTTGCGGCTGCTACAGCTTCCGGCAATCCAAAGATTTTCATCATCGCCGCAGTTGCAAGAGAGCCTACGGCCATATAAGTCATAACCAAGTCTAAAAAGAATGCAACGCCTCTAGGTACAACATCACCAAAAAAGTACTTTTCATAGCGCTCTTCAAATTCAGCCTCACTTTGTGCCTCTACCTTGCCCCCGCCACGAAGCCCTTGCAAAGGATCAATACGGGACTCATGGGTTTCCAAGCTATTAAATATGCTATTGCACAACTTCTCGTCAAGTGCTTGGTAGAGGTAAGACGAATTCCCTCGCCAATCGAACAACTGGTCACAGTACTGCAGGATGTTCGGCGTTACTTGCGGGCGAAACCTTGCGGACTTCCCCCCCTCTACAGCATTTTGATTAAATTGGGCAAAGCGTTCAAATACAGAAAGACCTAAGTTCCAATTATACTCCTCATCCAGCATATAGGGACTCTTGGTGAGAAAGCCCCAACTTTTCTCCAAACTCATTTCCAAGTGATTATTGAGCATCTCATCAACTTGCATAAGCACCCGCCGAAACTCTTCGATACGCAAATCTCTATCCGGGTCTTGCGGCTCCCGAGATTCACTTGGCTGCGTATCAGGGGATACACCTTCGCTCTGTTCCAAGGGGTCAGAAACGCTCTCTTGCTTCGCTGGGTGTTCTTCAGCTGCGAGCGGAGTTAACACTTCATCAGTGGAAGGCCGCACTTCTGTTTCCTGCGCCCCTTCTAATACAGCTATCCTTTCACTGTTAACCTTCTCATGGCTTGTACTTCCTGCTTGCCCTAGTGAAGGAGTTTCCAAGGAGGCTTCCGCATGCCCGGCAGTCTCCTCTTGCAATTGCTCAGCCAGTTTCAATGCTTGCTTATAAGCTGTATGAAGTGCCTGGAATTCTTCCGGCTTTTCATCAGGGCGGGTTTGCTTTAGTTTTTTTGCATAAGCGCGCTTAATCGCCCGAGCATCAGTGATGGGGTTAATTTCAAGAATGGCCCAGGGATTCATCAAATCCAATCCTCGCCATCCAACCGATCCAGAATTTCACTAACCTCAGTTCGAGCCTTAATAATTTCTGTAGGGTTTTGCCTTTCTAGGACGCTATCAAAGGATGACAGTAATTTGGCAATATACTCACGCTGCTCGCCCAGACTGGATTCATACAAGCGCTCACCACGAGCAATGATTGCCTGGTTTTTTTCATCTTCACGGGGGTGGAATTTCAGTTTTGCCAGCTTTTGCAGGGCTTCAGCCTTTTGTACATCGGTGAGAGCTCCCGGCGTAAACTCGATTAACTTGTTGAAGGTTTTACCCGTGGAGACCACGGTCACATCCACTTCCAAAAGCCCATTCATATCGTAGGTGTAGCGAATATCAGCCGCTTCTTCCCCTTTAGGCTTTTTCGGCACAGGAACTGTCATCTCACCCAGGTACACATTTTTAGCTACCAAGCGATTCTCTCCTTGGTATACGTCTACACAAAGTTGGGTTTGATCATCCCGAGCAGTCCAAACCCGCCTTACAACACTAACTGGCACAACGGTATTGCGCTCAATAATTGGCATAAAGTAAGCACCGAGCTGCGGATTATCTTCATTGATAACACCCGTCCCCAAGGTGTAAGGGCATACATCAGTTAGGACAATATCATCCAGTGCCGAGTTCTTTTCTTTTAAGCCAGCCTGAATAGCTGCTCCCATCGCAACGACAGTGTCCGGGTCCAAATGACAGGCTGGCAGACGGCCAAACATTCGACCAACCATTGAACGAAACTGGGCCATGCGCGTCGAACCGCCAACCAATACCACCTCATCAATGTTCTGTGGGGGCAAATCTGCATCGCGCATTGCCCGCTCAATTGGCCGTTTCGCTCTTAACAACAGAGGGGTGCTGAGTTTTTCAAACCACTCTGGGGTCACCTGGAATTGCAAGGAGCGCCCATCAAGTTGTAATTCAAGTTTTTGCTCAGGCTGCTGGCTAACTCGACGTTTGGCGCTTTCCATTTGCATATATAAGTTTTGTAAATCGCGAGGGCTTAAAGCTTCTTTCTTAATTTCAAACTCAGCCAGGACATCATCGACCATTGCCTCAACGAAATCCTCTCCACCGAGGAAGTTATCTCCGGCACTGGCATGGACTTCCATAATGCCATCGAAAAACTCCAGGATGGAAACATCAAAGGTGCCACCCCCAAGATCTAAAATAAGGAAGTTTCCTTCGCGCTTGTCGTGTAAACCGTAAGCAATGGCAGCCGAAGTTGGCTCGTTAATTAGCCGCTCTACTTTTAATCCAGCAAGCTCTCCTGCCAACTTGGTAGCATGGCGCTGATTATCATTAAAATAAGCTGGGACACTGATTACCGCCTCGGTTACCTCTTCACCAAGAAAAGTTTCAGCATCTTCTTTGAGCGCACGTAAGATTAACGAGGAGAGTTCCGTTGCACTAAATTTTTGCTTCCCCAGGGAAACTTTGTGGTCAGTGCCCATCAAGCGCTTAAACGCAGCCACAGTGGTACTACTGTGGTTAATAAGACGTTCTTTAGCCGTTTTACCGACTAGCAGTGTGCCAGAATCATCAAGCCCCACAACTGACGGAGTCAAAATTTCACCCAAACGATTGGGAATTAGTTTTACCCCGTCATCAGTCAGTACCCCGCAAGCACTATTAGTGGTTCCCAAGTCGATACCAATAATGGCCATATTTCCCCTACCTACCCTTGGATTCGAATTGCAAAAACGATCGAATCTATAGAATTTTTAAGACATTAGTTTTAGCTATATTTATGGCGCATTATTCTAAGCGGCCTTGACCACAAATTGCCAGATAAGACACCGCTATAAAACAATATCAGGGGATAGGTACTCACAAAGTGAGGCGTGATTAAGCGGTTAGTTGTGGCCCAAAGGGCTGGGCCACGAAAAGATAAATATAAAAATTAGGGAGCGCGACGCTCTATATTCCAGCTTTCCTTTTCTTCACGGCGATAAATAAAACGATCGTGCAATCTATTTTCACCCCCCTGCCAAAACTCAACAGCATTGGGCACCACACAGTAGCCGCCCCAAAATTCTGGCAATGGAATTGTTTTACCGGCAAAGCGAGCCTTTTCTTTATCAAACTGTTGCTCGAGTTCCTCCCTGGACGAAAGCGGCCGGCTCTGGTGCGAGGCCCATGCGGCCAACTGGCTATCCAGGGGGCGCGACTGGAAATAGGCCTCTGCCTGCTCGCGGGAAACGGGCTCCACCTTCCCATAAACAATCACCTGCCGCTCGAGACGGCACCAGGGAAACAACAGCGACACCTGAGGGTTAACGGCCATATCTCGAGCCTTGTCACTCTGTAAATTGGTATAGAAAACGAAACCCTTCTCATCGAAGCCTTTCAGCAAAACAATACGCTGCGAGGGGTGCCCGTCCGCGTTAGTGGTGGCAAGACACATGGCGCTGGCATCAACTAATTCTGCTTCAACAGCTTCTGCAAGCCACTTGCGAAACTGCTCCACGGGGGTCGGCTTCAATTCAGAGCGCCTTAAACCACCCATTTGGTATTCCCGACGCCATTGATCGATTTCCATGGTGATACTTCCTCGGTTGTTCTAGCTCAAAGTTTATTCAGCGAAGTGCCGGAAGGCTATTGTGCGGCAGACACCTCGTCAAATTCCGCAAAATCTACTGACAGGTAAAGTAACCCAAGCGTACAAAGTTTCCTGCCGCAGTGCCGGGTGAATCTCAATTTTCCTGCGATATTGCCTGTGAAGGTGCAGACTCTGCGGGTGCTTGCACGGCCTTTGGTGGGCCGCTAGGCTCACTGCATTTTTACACGAATAAGGAAAATGGTGCTTATGTCCTCTGCGCCCACATGCGCCCAGGTGCTGATGCGCCTGCTGCGCGAATACCAGGTAGAAAAAGTTTTCGGGATTCCCGGCGTACATACCATTGAACTGTATCGCGGCCTGCCCGGTAGCGACTTGATGCATATCACGCCAAGGCATGAGCAGGGCGCCGCCTTTATGGCAGACGGTTATGCCCGCGCCAGCGGCAAGCCCGGTGTCTGTTTCCTGATCACTGGGCCGGGGCTGACCAACGCAGCCACTGCGATGGCGCAAGCTTACTCAGACTCAATTCCCATGCTGGTTATTTCCGCCGTCAATCGCCGGGAAGACCTTGGCATGGGCCGTGGGCGCCTGCATGAGCTACCCCGCCAAAGCGATGCCAGTCGAGGCTTCTGTATCTGGCAGCACACCCTGACCCAGGCAGAACAATTACCGGAAGTGATGGCACGGGCATTCCAGCTGTTGCAGTCCAGCCGCCCCGGCCCTGTCCATATCGAAATCCCTATCGATTTATTCCCGGCGCCTATGTCCGGCAATCTGGACGATTACCGCGCGGCACCCAATGCCATGGTACCGGCAGCCAACGCGACGGCTATCGCGACCGCAACCCAGTGGCTGCAAGCTGCCGAACGCCCGGTGATCCTCCTGGGCGGTGGCGCGCAATCTGCTGGAGAAGCGGCAACTCAGGTATCAGAAAAAATTGCAGCCCCAGTCTTCCTGTCTCTGGCGGCCAAAGGCGTTGTCGATGAAAGACATCCTCTGTGTGGCGGAGCCAATCTCAGTTTTGATTGCGTGCGTGAGCGAGTGGAAGCTGCCGATGTGGTCTTGGCCGTTGGCACAGAGCTTTCGGAAACCGATCGCAACCTGGTGAGAGAGGATTACGCTTTCTCCGGCAAACTGATCCGCATCGACATTGATCCGGCTCAACTGGTATGCAATGCCCAGCCGGACCTGGCCATCTGCGCGGATGCAGCAGAAAGCCTTCAGCAATTAAGTGAAGCCCTGGTTCAGTGCGAGGAGAGCTCAAAACTGCGCGCAGAAAAGGAAGTTTCACAATTAATCAGTAACTGCCGCAAAGAGTGGTGGGAAGGTTCTGAGGAGCGTTTCCCTTGGGTTGAAGCTCTGCGCGAAGCCCTGCCCAATGAGGGAATTCTGGTTACCGACTCCACACAACTGGCCTATAACACTAACCACGCCTTGCCGCTGTACCACCCTCGCAGCCATATTACCTGTACCACCGGTTACGGCACGCTGGGCTTTGCCCTGCCCGCCTCGATCGGAGCCAAGTTATCCAGCGAGCGGGATGTAGTTGCCTTGATCGGCGATGGCGGCCTGATGTTTACTCTCGGTGAGCTGGCCGTTGCAGTAGAACAGCAACTGCCCCTGCCAATACTGGTTTGGAATAACAGCGGGTATGGAGAGATTCGCGACTTTATGGATGCTGCAGAAGTACCTCAAGAAGGTGTTAATCTTCGCACTCCAGATTTTGTCGCACTGGCAAAATCTTTTGGCGCTGAAGGTTGTCGCATCGACAAACCACAGCAATTAGCTACGGCAGTCGCAGAAGCCCTGCAACGCAAAACACCAACAATTATCGAAATCACCGCCCCTTGAACTGGCGCGAAGCAAACGGAAGCGTGACATGACAGATTTCAGCAAGCTGCATACCGACAAACTGTTTATCAATGGTGAGTGGCGCGAGCCCCTCGGCACCAGTTCCCATCCTGTGATCAACCCCGCCACTGAAGAAATGATTTGCCAGGTGGTGGAAGGCTCTGCTGAGGATGTGGATATTGCCGTTGCCGCTGCCCGCAGCGCCTTTCGCAAGTGGCGCCATACCAGCGCAGATCAGCGCTCAGCCCTGCTAAATGCCATTGCTGACGGTATGGAAGAGCGCAAGGAAGACTTGATCCAGGCGATCTCACAAACCCTGGGTTGCCCCGCCCATATCACCCGTTGGTTGCATGTGGATGGCCCTATCTACGCCATGCGTTACTACGCCGGTCGCACCTCCATAATGGAAGAGACCGAAAAGGCGGCCCACTCGGTATTAATCCGGGAGCCGATTGGCGTGTGTGGCTTTATTACCCCCTGGAATTACCCTCTGCACCAATTTGTCGGCAAAGTAGCGCCAGCCCTCGCAGCGGGCTGCACCATGATTACCAAGCCTTCGGAAACCACTCCGCTGCAGGATTTCGTCATGGCGGAGATTATCCAAGCAGCCGGTGTGCCTGCGGGCGTATTTAACCTGATCCCCGGTGCTGGCTCGGTCGTCGGCGCAGAGCTGTCATCCCACCCGGGAATCGATATGGTGTCCTTTACCGGCTCCACCCGTGCAGGCGTTGAAGTTGCCAAGGCTGCAGCGCCCACAGTTAAAAGGGTAACCCAGGAGCTGGGTGGCAAATCGCCTCTGATTATCACCCCGGACGCGGATCTCAAAGCAGCGGTTCGCTGGGGCTGCGAAGATGTATTTATTAACAGCGGCCAAACCTGTACCGCACTCACCCGTATGCTGGTTCCCGCTGAGCACTATGAAGAGGCGGTGGAAGTTGCCAAGCAGGTGGCTGAAGAAGTAGCCATGGGCACCGATGCCAATGCCTTTATGGGCCCCCTATCTTCCGCTCGCCAACTGGAAATCGTGCGCGGTTACATCAAGAAAGGTATCGAGGAAGGTGCCCGCCTTGTGACTGGCGGCCTCGATTTACCCACCGAGCTGGATAAAGGCTTCTATGTGAAACCCACGGTATTTGCCGACGTTCACAACGATATGGCCATAGCCCGGGAAGAAATCTTTGGCCCGGTGACCTGCCTGATTCCCTACAAAGATATGGATGAAGCCGTCGCCATTGCCAATGACACCGAATACGGTCTGTCCAGTGGCGTATGGGCTAAAGACGCCGAAAGCGCCATGCCTATCGTTCGTCGCATTGAAGCGGGCCTTTGCTTTGTCAACGGCGGTGAGTTTAACTACGACGCCCCCTTCGGCGGCTACAAGCGCTCCGGCAACGGACGCGAGTTTGGTGAGGCCGGTCTCGGTGAGTTTATCGAACTGAAATCCGTGCAGCTTCCCGCATAAACTTCTGCACCGCCCTCTAATGGGGGCGGTACTGTTGACTGCTAATCCCCTCCCCGTTATCTTTGCTCGCACATCACGAGAGTGGCTGACGCCAACGCCAACCTGCCGACCGGGGCAAGGTGGTTCTCTCTCTGCGGCACACAAGGCCTGCGGGGAGGATGGGGCTCTACCAGAGCAAACCAACCGGATTAGCGAACATCACTTCGCCGCTTCCACGTCAGTCCTCCATAGTTTTACCATTGGAGGGACCATGTCCGAATCACCGTTTTCCAGTAAAGACATTATCGAAATTCAAATCGCCAGCCAAAGAAGCCACACGGCAGTACGCGCGGTGAGAAGAGGTGATCGTCAGTTGTTGTGGCAACTACTGTTCGACACTGCCGAAGAGGCATTAAAATTTGCCACCAGTTGCCGCGCCAGTGAGCACCCTATTTCGGCCCATGAGGCCTGCGAACTGGCGGGATAAAGTAGAACCAACAGGCGCCGCGAGCTCGCGCCCGTTACCCTGTGCCAAGAGCACCCGACAGGAGCTAAAAACAATACCATGTCAAAGCCAGAACAATTCTTTGAGCACCTGCGCAGCGAACTCAAACAGATCGATGCAGACGGCCTGTACAAACGCGAGCGGATTATTACCTCCCAGCAGGCCGCTGAGATCCAGGTGAACAACGACACCCAGGTACTGAATTTTTGTGCGAACAACTACCTGGGCCTGGCTAACCACCCGGACCTGATTGAAGCGGCCAAAGAGGGGCTCGAACAGTACGGCTTCGGCATGGCATCGGTGCGTTTTATCTGCGGCACCCAGGACATTCACAAAGCGCTGGAATCGCGCCTGTCTGAGTTCCTGCAAACCGAAGACACCATCCTTTATACCTCCTGCTTCGACGCCAATGGCGGCCTGTTTGAAACTCTGCTGGGCCCGGAAGATGCCATCATCTCCGATTCCCTCAACCACGCTTCTATCATCGACGGCGTGCGCCTGTGTAAAGCCAAACGCTACCGTTACGCCAACAACGATATGGCGGAACTGGAGAAGCAACTGCAGGCCGCAGACGCCGCTGGCGCCAAGACCAAGCTGATCGCCACCGACGGCGTTTTCTCTATGGACGGAGTTATCGCCAACCTCAAAGCCGTTTGCGATTTGGCCGACCAGTACAATGCCCTGGTAATGGTGGACGACTCCCACGCAGTGGGCTTCCTCGGAGACCACGGCCGTGGCACCAATGAATACTGCGATGTGATTGAGCGCGTCGATATTATTACCGGCACCCTGGGCAAGGCCTTGGGCGGCGCTTCCGGCGGCTTTACTTCCGGCCGCAAGGAAATTATCGATATGCTGCGCCAGCGTTCGCGCCCCTATCTGTTCTCCAACTCCGTGGCCCCGGCAATCGTCACCGCCTCCCTGAAAGTGTTGGATATGCTGACTGAAGGCGGCGAGCTGCGTGAACAACTACGTGACAACTCCGCTTACTTCCGCAAGCGTATGTCTGAAGCCGGCTTTACCCTGGCCGGAGCCGACCACCCGATCATCCCGGTGATGATCGGCGATGCTGCCCTGGCGCAGAAAATGGCTGACAAGATGCTGGAGCGCGGCATCTACGTAGTGGGCTTCTTCTATCCGGTAGTGCCCAAGGGCCAGGCCCGCATCCGCACCCAGATGTCCGCCGCCCACACCCGCGAGCAGCTCGACCAGTGTATCGATGCCTTCATTGAAGTTGGCCGCGAACTGAATATTATCTAAACCAAACAGCGGCGCTGATACGGTAATTCTCACAAGGAATTCACCGGAGCGGCGCCGCGCCCTGCCATTTGTAGTTTTAAAAACAATGAAAGCACTATCCAAGCTGAAATCTGAAGTGGGAATCTGGCTTACCGATGTGGAAATCCCCACACCGGGCCATAACGACCTGCTGATCAAGATTCACAAAACCGCGATTTGCGGTACCGACATGCATATCTACAACTGGGATGAATGGTCTCAAAAGACGATTCCTGTCCCTATGGTGGTTGGCCACGAATATGTGGGTGAAGTTGTCGGTATGGGGCAGGAAGTTGCAGGTTTCCAGGTGGGCGACCGTGTTTCCGGTGAAGGCCATATTACTTGCGGCCACTGCCGCAACTGTCGCGCCGGCCGCCGCCACTTGTGCCGCAACACTTACGGTGTCGGTGTAGACCGCCCCGGAGCTTTTGCCGAGTATCTGGTAATCCCCGCGCTCAATGCCTTCAAGATCCCGGATAACATTTCTGACGATCTCGCCTCTATTTTCGATCCCCTCGGTAATGCGGTACACACGGCCCTGTCTTTCGACCTGGTGGGCGAAGATGTACTGATTACCGGCGCCGGCCCTATCGGTATTATGGCCGCAGCAGTCGCCAAACATGTTGGCGCACGCCATGTAGTTATCACCGATATCAATGAATACCGCCTGGACCTGGCACGCAAGATGGGCGCTACCCGCGCCGTAAACGTTGCCAAGGAAAACCTTAGCGATGTGATGAACGAGCTGGGAATGAGCGAAGGCTTTGATGTTGGCCTGGAGATGTCCGGCGTACCCGTTGCCTTCCGCGATATGATTGCCGCGATGAATCACGGGGGCAAAATTGCCATGCTCGGTATCCCCGCAGGTGAAATGGCGATCGACTGGGGGCAAGTTATTTTTAAAGGCCTGATGATCAAAGGCATTTACGGCCGTGAGATGTTTGAGACCTGGTACAAAATGGCCAGCTTGATTCAATCCGGCCTGGATTTAACCCCAATTATTACTCACCAGTTTTCAATCGATGACTTCCAACAAGGCTTCGATACCATGGGATCTGGTGAATCCGGTAAGGTTATCCTGAACTGGAAATAAGTCCCGATGGCTGCGGGATTGCCCGCAGCCATTCTCCCTGCCCTCAATTTCCCCCCCCCTACCCCAAAATATCTTTGCGTTACCTGCCAGCTTCTACACATTTGCAGTTGCTACGGCTTAACCAGTTAGCGACTGAAATAGATCTTCTAAAACTTCCATTATTTTTTCAAAATCATGGATCATTAGGTTCCAGCCGACCTAACACACGATTCATTCAGCATCCCTGAAGCCTTTTTTACTGTACATCTTTATATTTATAGCGCCTGAACCTGGTACGATCGGACAGGATCGCTACCACATTCTACTCCTACATAGGTCTTCCGGTTTTTACTCCAATTGATTCCAAGATAACAATCGGGATAATAAAGATCAGATTTACTGCGGCACAAATGTTAAAAGTAAGAACATGAAACTATATTTAACTTTGACATTACTTCTTTTTACACCATTTGTCATAGCAGATGAAAACCTCTTCTATGTGGGAACTTGGCAATCAAATGAAAAAAAGACTTTAGCCAGCATGAACAGCGTGGAGGACATACCCGAGAAAACCCAAATGCTCTTCCGCTCCAATTTCTTTGGGCGTCTCGTGAATGTAGTTCGAGTAGATTCGTTTGCAACTTACATCATAGGGGAAAAGCCGGAGGTATTGACATTTTCATCACATACGATCGAAGTCTTGAGTGCCGATACGATTCGTATCACATATTACGACGAACTCTCCACTTCTGATGAGACACGGATTTTAAAATACGAAAATAACTGCTACTCATTGCCGGTAACAAAATGGGAGTTTAGAGAATATTTTTGTCGTGTTGAATAAGACTCGCAACAAGCAGAGGTATACTCGTGTACTTCGAGTAATCGATCTCAGCTTCACTCCGCCATACTTTGGGAAGTTACACTTAGAGTGACTCTGAATAGCTCCATAATACCCCTGCGGATCTTGAAGGCTGCAGACGTTAGGCACAGCTCACCGAAAATGACCTGGTTGAAACGCAGCAGCTGTGGCATTCAACCCCCACCCTTCTGGGCCTACAGATTTGTTCAGAGGCTCCATAAGTAGTCATCCAGTATGATCAAATACAGGAAGTTTCGAACGATGTTCCCATTTAAGAAATTCTGCTTATCGATTTATAGATTATTATTTGAGCAAACATGGTAAATTACTCCGCATCTAATTTTTTACAGATAGCCTTTATCACCCTATCGATTCTAGGTATTGCATTACTTTGGGCGCAAACCCGTTTTACAGCAATGCGATACTTGTTAGGCGCCACTGCATTATTGATGACATTTAATTTTATAGAAGAAACGAAAGTAGTTAATCTTGGTTATTTAATCACGCCTTCGTTCTCATTATTGATGGGCCCATTATTTTTTGCCGTAGTTGCACAATTAATATCCGCCAGTTATCAACAACAAAGTAAACACTGGGTACACTTAGTACCAGCAGCAATCAGTTTATTATTTAATCACTGGCCCCAGTGGGTTTTAGCAGCCGGTACTTTAAGTCAGATTGTTTATTTCTCATTAAGTATAAAAGCGCTTATTCGATATCAACATATCTTGCCCCAAAACCGCTCCGATGCTAACAAATTGAGAGCTGATTGGGTTAAGCGTATCCTATGGGTTCTGGTTGGCGTTGCACTGGTGGATGCAGTGCGGCATAACTTGCAACCTTACTTACCCACTACTCTTTTGCTCAGATGGTACCTTGTTATGCAGCTGAGCTATTTTTTGATTGTTGCTTTGCTTGTAATTCGCGCGGTTAGGGAACCGCAGCTATTTGCGGGTTTAACAGATGGTGAACAAGCGCTGGGCTTATCCGTAATAGAGGGTTGTGACAAGGGAAAGTGCAAAGCTGACGAAACGACTCAGGCGGATACGCTTTTCAAGGAGCTTAACAAACAGGTTCATAGTCAACAGCTCTATCGCCTACCAAGGCTATCCCTCCGGGACTTGGCACAACATACAGGGCTTGGAGAGAAAGATATTTCCTGGGCCATTAATCAGGGCTATGGCAGTAACTTTAATGACTATGTTAATGCCCAGCGTTTGGCAGATGTAGTTTCGCAACTTGATTCAGCAAAAGAGAGTGATTCGGACAAAAAAGTTCGTCTCCTCGATATTGCACTTGAAGCGGGCTTTAACTCTAAATCCAGCTTCAACAGCCTGTTTAAGCGCCACCTTGGGATGACTCCTAGTCAGTATTTAGCAGAAAAACCTCAATAATGGTTACTTTGGACGTGCAAAATCTGGATTTCGGACGCTAGAAGCTGATAATTTTGGCATTTTGGCCTCTTTGATTCAAAAGAGGTCATTATGAGGTTTTCTTCCTATTTTGCTCGTTCATGGAAAGCAGCGGTAGCTATTTTAGTGTTCATTAGCGTTGCTGCGCTCGGATCTTGGGGATGTGCATGGTACTTCCCTCCCTCTTCCTACGGGTTAGCTGAACAGAATGCTCGCATTGTAGTTACCGATATCACAGTCATCGACACCCAGCATAATACAGCCGCAAGTAACCAAAACCTCGTCATTCAAGATGGAAGAATTACCCAAATAACTAGCGATGTAATACCTGAGATTGAAGGCGAGCTGAGGATTAATGGCCTGGGTAAATATGTGATGCCAGGCTTAATCGATATGCACAGCCATGTATGGGGGCGGTCCGATCTATTAGCTATATTAGCGCACGGAGTCACTCGCACAAGAGTTATGGCTGGCAATTCCCCTCAGCGTATTCTTAAAAAATGGGTCGATACTGGCGATATAGTCGGGCCTCATATGGTGTTATCCGGTGCACCTGTTAATCAACATTCCCACTATGCCAGTGGCCGACACCACAAGTTTATTGGTAGTAAAGAAGAGGCTCGCCAGCTGGTTCGCCAGCAATATCAACAGGGGTACCAGCAAGTTAAAGTTTATGACGGTTTATCCCGTGAGGTTTTCTTCGCTATAGCTGATGAGGCGCAAAAGCTCGGCATGCCTTTAGCTGGCCACCCGCCTTTTGGTATTACTCTCAATGAATACTTATCGGCTAAACCGCAGTCATTAGAGCATGTGGAAATGATCTTTCAGGCACATTTGAACTACGATTATCAGCAGGAGAGTTTCGATGAAATTGTGCAGCAACTACTAGATAGCAACGTACCAGTTAGCCCTACATTAATCGTATATGACAACGTAGCACAGGTCGCGCAGCATGGGCCAGACTACTGGCACAGCATAGCTGATGATCTCGAGCTCAATCACCCCGCGATAAAAGCAATGGGTGAGCAGAATGTTAATGGGATACATAATGCTAAAGCACAACAGGATTGGCAGGGTAAATCCAACATTTTCGGGGATATGGCCAAGCAGCTAAACCAAGCCGATATTGAGATACTGATAGCGTCTGACGGCGGAACCTTCTATACGCCCAACGGCTTGGGCACTATTCAAGAAATGCAACGATTAGTGGAGGTGGGGATTCCTGTTCAAGATGTATTGCGAGCAGCAACCCATCACCCAGCAAAAGCACTGGGTATTAGCGATAAGGTGGGCTCCGTTTCCACAGGCTTTAATGCTGAACTATTGTTGCTCGAAGATGATCCACGAGAAAACTTGAACACACTCACCAGGCCCCTAGGGGTAATTTTGGATCAGAGCTATTTCGATAGACATAGCCTTAGTGAAGTGAAAGAGCTAGCCAAAAGCACAGGATCGAAAAGTAATTTCTATTTTTGGTGGATTGTGGATAATTATATTTATTAGCGACTATGCCAGTTAAATTAGCTACTAATGTACCCAACGAAAGATAAAGCCCAGCCGAATTAGAAGGGAATTCCATACTAATAGGTAGAGTCATCCCACAAAATTAATGTGTAGTAATTCAGACTTGATCTGACAGTTAGCGATTTTTCAGAAGGTGTTCTGTCAGGTCAAATTCAGTTTACAAATTTTTCCTTCCAGACGCTTTTTCTATCCTCAAGTGTTACCATCGGTGTGCGGCCACAACACTTTTTACCCTGATGGGTACCCTCACTATTGTAACATACGAGCCATTCGTCCAGATCCCTTTGTAACTCTTCTATTGATCCATAGATCTTGCAGCGTAATGAAGGCTGGTAAAACTCTTGTAGAATCGTTTTATGGAAGCGCTCACAGATGCCGTTGATTTTCGGATGCCTGGCTTTTGTCTTGGCGTGTTCTATTTCGTTCACACTTAGATATAGCTGGTAGTCATGCTGTTCCAACTTGCCACAATATTCAGTACCACGATCAGTTAGGATACGCAGCACCGGTAGATCATGCATGGCGTAAAACGGCAGCACACGATCATTCAGAAGGCCCGCCCCGGTGATTGGTGTTTTGGTAGTATGCAACTTGCAATGAGCTACCTTTGCATATGTATCGACATAGGTTTGCTGATAAACACGTCCAACGCCCTTAAATGCTCCTACATAGAAGGTATCCTGCGAGCCCAGATAACCTGGGTGTTGAGTATCAATTTCACCACAAACTTCATCACCATGCCGTTTTCTCTCCAAAGCCTGAACCTGTAACTATATGAGGATCAGCCCCTCTGCAGCTACGTTGGCCTCAAGTGCCTTTAATCGCAATTTGAAGTTAGCCAGGTCATGCCGTAACCAGATACCCCGAACACCACTAGGGGTCACAAGCACACCGCGTTTACGCAGTTCATTGGAAACTCAAACCTGCCCAAGGGCAGGCTCCTGGAGGGCATAGGTTAAAACTGCCTATTCAATAACTATATCAACACGATTTTTGTGATTGAGTACACGCCGGTTCTTCTCAAAAAGAGCTTCCACGCTGCCACCAAAAACGGCTTCCATGTACCGATAGAAGGTGTCTCTCGATATACTCAGCATCTTACAAGCTTTGGATATATTGCTAAATTCTTCTGCCAAATTTAGTAATCCGGTCTTATGTTTGATGATGCGGTCATTAGTATGAATCATGGAATTTAACCTTGGTTTTTCTTTTAGGTTTAGGCACCTTCATCAAAACCGGAAAGCCCTCTTTTTCAAGAGAATGTGTCAGATGTGACCTGAACCAATTCAGCCAAGGTTAGCTCGAGAGAAATCTCGTAGACCACTAATAAATAGGCTCATGGTTATTTTATGAGAATTATTTCAGGACCTTGCTCTCCAGTAATTCAATCTCTTTAAGTACAATCCAAGGGTCTGTTTCGTCAAATAAATGACTCGAATACTCCATAACCACATGCTTTACATCTTCATTTATTTCCAATAAAGCCGCTTGTGATTGATTCCAGGTGTCATTATATGCATCAACATCAGCATAACTCATTCCTGTTTGCCTAATTTGGTTGTGCCGCATTCCCCGACTCATAACAGTAATGGGAATGTTATTTACTAGCTGATATCTTTTATGATTTCGTGCTGATTCTTCGAAATCTTCATAGGAGTGATGCTGCTTTTCCCACGCTATAATCCTCTCCATAATACTCCACCCTTCAGGGGAGAGAGATGATTTCAAATTTTCTAGCCAGGATTCATGGGATGTATCTACTAACAACAGGCCTGAGACAACTTCGGGTTTTTTATGTGCAATGGCTCTTGCTATCTGCCCACCAAAAGAGTGCGCGACTATTACTACAGAACTCCACTGCTTCTTCTCTATAAACTCCCCTAACTCATCCGATAGCTCATCCATAGTTCGCAGTTTCAACTCAGAATGCTTGCTTTTACCTGTCCCGGGTCTGTCGTACATGCACAACATAGAATTCTTTGACTCAAAATTATGGTATGTATTCTTGTAGGTACTATGAGCATCTAACCCCATACCGGAGACCATCAAGATTACTTGGTCACCTGACCCTTTACACAGGTATGCGATATTATTTCCATTAATATTAACAAAGCTATATTTGTGCTCATCTTTCGCAAAAACACTCGAACACCAGATCAAAGCAAGAAATACTATAAAGACTCTCATAACTTTCCTTTAGAGTTGACACTACATTTATCAAAAAAACAAACAAATCGAGAGATTGGACAGCCACCAAGACTTAGCCAAAAAGCAGAAAACCAAACTGCTAAGCTTATAGGCAAAGCCAGAAAACAGTACCATTTAGAGCGTTTTTTCGTTTAGTTTAGAAAATTCATTCTTTCATCCCCTCCAATGATTGTGATGCTGCACCAGAGACTTTAAACACGACCTCCTCAACAGCCAAAATAACAATTAATGTAATTAACCAATAAGAAATATCTCACGCAAATACCTTTTGACCGTAGAGAATAAACCAGGGGTATCATAGGCTTTTATGATTTAGCTCAAACCTCTCGATTAACTCAATGCGCTCGAACTCTAGACTCAGAAATGAACAACAAGGAGCATACTCTTTTTGACAAGCACGAACAAGATGATAAAAACCTCTTACTAGAATCTAGATTATTTTTATCACGCTAACCACCCAGATCAATGCATCAAGTTGAAATCTGTACAGATAGAATTGTTAAGTGCTGTACCACACACCACCTGTCTATATTTAACATAGCCTTCCGCATTGTAATTTCTGGAATGGGGATTCATAAAACCATGAAGGTAAGTGGAATGATGAACCTCCACTTGCTCTTTCTGCTTCAACGTCTGTATGACCTCTAATACAGAAAAATGAGACTCCATCACCGGGAATATCAAGCGCGTAGGAAATATAGGATCAATTTTGACGTAATGGCGAATTTGTGAACTATAAAATAAAATTGCCCCTGAAACATTACTCAAAGCTTGATGATCAGATAACCTCCATATGGCCGATGCACCAATACTAAAACCTACTAAACTCACATGACCAAATGATGCGCTGATTCTCTCTGATAATTTTTCAACGTATTTATCGAGTCCAACCTTTGATGTAAAGTGTGAATACGCCTCAACTTCACAATCGAAATTCATCAATTCTGAATTATACGGATCAACTATCTCTACACTACCAGGAAGATCAGCTGCAAATCGCTCTAACGCTTTTGTACGACCAAAAATATCTGAAACCAAAATCCAAGCCATAGTTTATTTTTTTCATATAACAAGAAAGAAACGATACACCGACCAGTTATAGTTTATTCTATGCATATTTATCGAGTTCGATACAGTATGTCGTAAAACATCGACCCAACAGCTCGGTTTTATGTACTGTTTTGGATATTCTTTTCAAAGCTCTGTATTCTGGCCTACTGTCAAGCAAATGACACACTATTTCTTTATGCCCCAACTCCTTAGCCCAACCGATCATTATTTTGAATACTGAGAGTCCAAAACCCCAAAACTGTTGAGATATGACAACAGCCATCTCAAAGCCGCTATCGTCAGGTTGAATACCACACCACCCAGCTAATACTCCACCGATGTAAATTAGTCGAACACGGCACCCAGGCAGGGAGTCTACTTCTAACTTAAACTTGATCCACCCATTAAGGCTTTGGTCATCAAAATATTCATGTTTAATTAAGTGCTCCCTAAGTGAATCCTCATTGAGTACAGCTAACAGCTCACCTCGATTCGCTTGGGTTAGTTCCTTAAACTCTATTCTGCTCATATTAAAGTAACTTTGACCTTATCGTTTTGGGGTGCTTTTAAGGACGAAATAATTTTTGCTTGCTTTATGAGTTACCCAAGAGTAATTGCGACCGAAAGGTAGGTGCCTATTCAATAAGGAAAGTTTCTTAATCCATTTGAGGAAAAGAATGCAGCCACAGTGTAAAAAACACAAAAATAGGACATCAACTCCATCATTCTATTAGTCGCTACGGTTTGCTCTCTTGTACTTTTCCTGGTACTCGCGGCGCTGCTTAGTAACTTCATATAATACAATTCCAGAAGTTGTTCCGAGGTTCAGGCTTTCAATCATTCCAAACATTGGAATGGATACGCAGAAAGCGCTATTTTCGACTGCAAGATCACTTATACCTCTAGATTCGTTACCAAACCAAACAGCCAGTTTTGGCTGAGTGTAATCAGCCTCATGCAATATAAAGTTGTCTTTTCCTTTTACATGGGGAGAGGTGACAATCGAGATAAATCTATTTTTTGCCAAATGATCCAGGCATTCCTCGGTACTATCAAAACGCTTTACGAAGCTCCATTTGATCGCAGAGACAGATGGTTTTGAGAGTGACTTTCTTTCTCTCATTTCCTGCCATTCATTGGGCAATAGGTTGCGTGGATCAACAATATACGTTTTTTCAACGCCTAACGCATTGACGTTTCTTATGACTGTTCCAATGTTCTTCATATCCATTGGGCACTCGAGAACAGCTATCAGATTTTTACAGCGATAGGGCTTAATTTCATCAGCTCTTTTTCGGGCACCATTTTTATCAATTTCCATATTCTCGAAGACCTTAGATAATTTGTTCACTACTAACATCGCAGTCAGACACAGCCTGGACTGTGTAAATACTAACAACAATAAGCGCAGCAACCTCACAAAATATGTATAATGCTATGTTAATGGCTGCATTACTTAATTAACTATTAAGCTACATCGACGCCCATAAACCGCCTATATAATTAAACGATATTATACCTAGCGCCAAATAATACAGGGTAGTGCCGATGGACAGTTGTACCCAATACTTTTCTCCACCCATCGATTTGCAGTGATAAAACCATACAGCCCCTATGGCTATCAATGGGCCAACAACTCCCCAAAAAAACCCATGTAATTATTCCAGGAACAAACTGAACATTGATAGAAACTATGTTCAGTATCGTATATAAAATTGTAAATAGTACAGTTTTAGTCAAAGGATACTTAATTATTTCCACTCTCTACCTAGACATTTAAACTTGAGCATAGAGCACACTGTCTAGCCGCAACATCAGCAAACAGCATGCGCCAGTTATAGGAAGTTAACTCCAAATAACCCATCCGATAGCCACTCCTAAAACCAAGCAGGAAGCTCCTATTTTAACCAGTAAGTTATGCTCTGCTCTATCTTCCATTATGGCGCCCTGAATGTACAAGTTAAGCGCTTTTTCTGCTTCATCTGAAGATGGAAATTCCTTATAGAAATTCAGTAAAGCGTTTTGAACTTTGGGTACCCACGAGGATGGATGATCCTCCTCAGGAGTATAATCTAATACAGCCAAAACATAAGGTGCCTGGGGCTCTACTAGCTTTCCTATTTCCTTAGCTTCATCGTAATACTGAGATATATCCATCGTTGTATCTACGTATACCATTTCAATTAGATGATACCTTTGCAGTCGATTGTACTACCTTGTTAGCCCTAAAACTTCCACCAAGACTTCCTTTTTGGCTTGACCAAGGTAACACTTTCAATTGGAGTGCCCTCTGGCAAACCCTGAACTTTTTTATGAAATTGTCCTGATATTGAGAAGTGGACTTCGATATCAGTTATCTCAAAATTTTCTATGTCAATTTCACCACCAAGAAATAGAGGTATCTTAATGCTGTAAATCATATATTTAGAAAGTGACTTACCTGATTCAATCAAGCTACGTACAAATTTTGCCCCCATAAAACCGCTAACAAATTCAGAGTCTTGTAATTTTGAGAGAAACTCTTCTCCATCTTTTGCGATGAACTCGACTTGGCAAAGTGTAGTACTCAAAAACTCCACTTCATTGGTTTTTACGTTTTGAATAAACGCATCGCCAAGAGCGGTAATAACTATAGGTAACTTACCCTTACCAATAAGCCATTCCCAATCGGATAGAAGGTCTCCCTGGTTAATATGAGAAAAATTTACTGTTAAATCATTTAATGTCATGAGAATATTTTTACTAGTTAGCGCTTGCGAACCGGAGTGGAGATCAAAACTACGAAGCAGCGGATCATGGCCTACTCTGTTAGATCACCACTCCCTCATTTTTCCATCATTTGCCATATAACTATTGACCAAGCTTTCAGAAAGGCTTGCAACTCTCATAACCTCCTCCTCTGTCAGCTCTCTACCTAAATTTAATTTAAGCTGAGAAAATGCCTTCGAGTCTTCACAAATCACGCTTGGCATGGACGATATTGCTGCCCATTCAATTTCGTGACCTGGTATATTTGTAGTAGCCTCATATGCATCAACTACCCATCCACACCCCAATCGAATTGCAATTAACCCACTTTCGACAGCTCTTTTATCATCTTCTGGAGTTAGATTTTTTGGATGAATATACACCCATTGGTGAACATCCTCGACAGCCTTTTTCTTTATCGCTTTTGATGCAGCCTCTCCACCGACTTTATACTGAAGGTACTCAAGAAGCCCCTCTACACTTGAATAGTCCTCTGATGAAAGCTAATCATACTGATCATCAATAATAAATTCACATTCATCAATTAGCTCTTTGAGTTGCTTTTTATCAAAATGATTTAGTTCCGAGTAATCCTTAAGATCTAGGACAGATGGAATTTCCATATATGCTCTTCAAATCTAACATTTATATAATAGCTGCCCAAACCACTATTATCTTTACTACGGTTTAAAATGTAAATTCGCTCCTCACATTTACTTTTTATTATGAAACCAGTGAGACAAGCATAAGTGGGACCATAGAGCTAAATAAAAAAATGCGCTCTATATGGCCACTATCACAAGCACCAAATAAATATCTAACTCTTTGATTTTAAACTTATGACTCTAATGATCTTAGTTTCTTCAAAAACTGAACTCGCTCAACTACCACCGCCAAGTCGCCGCAATATACGGCCCATGCTGAGTAATATCATAAGCAAAACGCCCATCAGAAAGTCGATCGGAGTAATCAATACTGTAATACTGATACCCAAAACGCAGTGAGGTGGTTCTCCAGGCGCGCCAATCGAATCCGGCTAGTAGATTCCACTGTAAGTCATCACCCCCAGCGCCAAAGCCTCCCAGTTCCGTGCGTACAGCAATGGTTAGGCATTCAGTAATTCCGATTGCACCTCGCGCAGATAGCGTAGGTTCCCACCAACTCTGTTTGCCTCCAAGGCGATTCCTGAATTCCGGTCTGGGGCCTATATTAATTCCCGCTCGTGCTTTCACTTCCTGCTTTAATCGGTTCCAGCGCAAACCCGCTCCCACATCAACAAAGTACTTTCGTCCACTATTAGCCAGGTTCCCTTCTAAAACCCTGTAACCCGCCAGGGCATTTATCCAGCCCTGGCGAGCATCCACTTCTACATCAATATCTATATCGATATCCAGTTGTGGGTTTCGCGGCGGGGTTATGGTTGCTCCCTTATCCAATCTGAGGTGCACATAGTAGAGATCCGCCACTACCCCAAAGCGCCCTTTCCAGGCTTCCAGGCGCACAGAAAATGCAGCGTTGAGGAGCTCCAGGGTTTTGCTTAAATCCAGATCAATATCGACACTGGTGTCAGCGACAGTGGAAGTCCCTTTAGTGCGAAGCGGGAGGAAAAGATAAGGAGTAGCAAGGAAGCGCCAGTCATCGGGCTCTTTGGAAGTTAGGCTGGCAGCCGGTGCAGGCTCCGAACTTTGCGCAGCGGCGGTACAGGAGATAAAGCTACAGAGCGTTAGCGCCAATATTTGCCTTGCGCTTTTCTCTTTCGCCTGTCCCTGTTTCATAGCAGCAACCGCTCCAAATCATTCGAGGCTCCATAGAGCACCAATGAATAAGGATAGATAGAGCTGAGGGAAGTTTCAGAGTGAGGAAATCTGCGGCATAGGGGGAGGAAATACTGCCGGGCAGGTAAAACTACCCGGCAGTGAGAAGCGATTAGTCGTTCGCTTCAGGGCGCATATGCGGGAACAGCAGTACGTCGCGAATCGACGAAGAGTTGGTAAACAGCATTACCAGACGGTCGATACCGATGCCCTCACCAGCGGTGGGCGGCAGGCCGTATTCCAGCGCGCGGATATAGTCGGCGTCGTAGTGCATGGCTTCGTCGTCACCGGCATCTTTCTCCGCAACCTGGGCTTTGAAGCGTTCAGCCTGATCTTCCGCGTCGTTCAACTCGGAGAATCCATTGGCAATCTCGCGGCCGCCAACGAAGAATTCAAAGCGGTCGGTAACAAACGGGTTGTCATCATTGCGGCGAGCCAACGGAGACACTTCGGTTGGATACTCAGTGATAAAGGTCGGCTGGTCGAGACGGTGCTCTACAGTTTTCTCGAAGATCTCGATCTGTACCTTACCCAGGCCCCAGCTGTCTTTCAGCGGGATTTCCAGCTTCTCAGCTACCGCGCGGGCGGATTCGATATTGTCGATATCGGCCGCCGTGAGTTCCGGGTTGTAGTGCAGGATGGAGTCGAACACAGACAAACGCGCGAACGGCTTGGAGAAGTCGTAGCTGCTGTCCTGGTATTCCACAGTGGTGGAGCCCAGTACATCTTCACAGATACCGCGCAGCATCTTCTCGGTGAGATCCATCAGGTCGTTGTAGTCCGCGTACGCCTGGTAAAACTCAAGCATGGTGAATTCGGGGTTGTGGCGCGTGGACAGACCTTCGTTGCGGAAGTTGCGGTTGATCTCGTAAACCCGCTCAAAACCACCCACGACCAGACGCTTCAGGTACAGCTCCGGGGCAATACGCAGGTACATATCGATATCCAGCGCATTGTGGTGGGTAACGAACGGACGCGCGCTGGCACCGCCGGGAATAACTTGCAGCATGGGCGTTTCCACTTCCATAAACTGCTGGGCGTTGAGGAAATCGCGGATGTACTCGATCACTTTGGAGCGCACGCGGAACACTTCGCGGGCTTCCGGCGTGGCGATCAGGTCCACGTAGCGCTGGCGATAACGCATTTCCTGATCGGCGATGCCGTGGAATTTTTCCGGCAGCGGGCGCAGCGCTTTGGTCAGCAGGCTGTACTCTTCACAGTTGACGTAGAGGTCGCCCTTGCCGGATTTGTGCAGTGTGCCTTTTACACCGACGATATCGCCGATATCCCAGGCACCGAAGCGCTCTTTAATATCTTTCTGTGCCGCTTTATCGGCGTAGAGCTGGATGCGGTCAGACACATCCTGGATCACCATAAAGGGTCCGCGTTTAGCCAGGATTCGCCCTGCTACGCACGCCCGTTTACCCAGTTCTTCCAGCTCCTCTTTTTGTTTATCGCCGAACTCAGCTTGCAGGTCGGCAGCGAGGTTCTCGCGGCGAAAACTGTTGGGGAAAGCATTGCCCTTCTCGCGCAGAGCGGAAAGCTTGGTGCGGCGCTCGGCGATCAGTTTGTTTTCGTCTTGCTGGATATCAGTCATGGTGATCTATCAGTTTTGTGATTGATATTGCCCCTCATCGACGAGGGGCGCGGTGAGAGTGGAGACTTTAAATCAGAGGCCGGCTTTTAGGCTGGCTTCGATAAATTGGTCCAGGTCTCCGTCCAGTACTGCCTGGCAGCTGCTGGTCTGGACATTGGTACGCAGGTCCTTGATACGCTGGTCGTCCAACACGTAAGAGCGGATCTGGCTGCCCCAACCGATGTCGGCCTTGCTGTCTTCCATGGCCTGCTTCTCTGCGTTGCGCTTGAGCATTTCCTGCTCGTACATTTTTGCGCGCAGCATTTTCCAGGCTTTATCGCGGTTCTGGTGCTGGGAACGCTCGCTCTGGCACTGCACGACGATACCGGATTCTGTGTGGGTCAAACGCACCGCAGAATCGGTTTTGTTCACGTGCTGACCACCTGCGCCGGACGCGCGGTAGGTGTCTTCACGCACCTGGGACTTGTCGATTTCAATCTCAATATTGTCATCGATTTCCGGTGACACAAATACCGAGCTAAAAGAAGTGTGACGGCGGTTGCCGGAATCAAACGGCGATTTGCGCACCAGGCGGTGTACACCGGTTTCTGTGCGCAGCCATCCGAACGCGTGGTCGCCGGCGAAATGCACAGTGGCACTTTTGATACCGGCCACTTCCCCCGCGGAGACCTCTTCCAGGGTGGTCTTGAAGCCGTGGGCCTCACCCCAGCGCAGGTACATACGCAGGATCATTTCCGCCCAGTCCTGGGCCTCGGTACCACCGGAGCCGGCCTGGATATCCAGGTAGGCGTTGTTCTCATCGTTCTCGCCGGAGAACATACGGCGGAATTCCAGAATCCCCAGCTGCTGCTGGAGACCTTCGATCTCAGTGGAGACCTCCCCTACGGAGTCCTCATCATTTTCCTCGACTGCCATTTCCAACAGCTCGCGGCAATCGGCGATGCCGGAGTCGAGATTTTCGATGGTGTTGACCACCGTTTCCAGGGAGGAGCGCTCGCGCCCCAGTTCCTGTGCGCGGCTGGGGTCGTCCCAAACGCTCGGCTCGGCCAGCTCCAGCTCTACTTCGGTAAGGCGTTCTTTCTTGCTGGCGTAGTCAAAGATACCCCCTAAGAACGTCGGTGCGCTCTTCGAGGTCTTTCAATTGATTGATGAGGGGATTGATTTCCATGAACTTTCGGTGTCCGGACAAAATAAAAAGCGGCGCGCATTCTACCGCAGCGCGCGGGGGTCCTTCCAGTCAGATAGGGGCTGATATGGCGGCAAATCCTCTACTAGGCGGTCTGTCCCGAGAGCTTTTCCAGAATTGCGCAGTCTGGGGACTCATTGCCGGCGCAGCTATCGGCAAAGGCCCGCAAGGTTGCGCGCATCCCCAGCAGGGTCTGCAACTGCTCTTCGAGCTGCCCGAGCTTGTGATTGACCAGGTCTTTGGTCTCGCGGCTGTGGCGCTCCGGGTTATCCCGCAACCCCAGCAGCGCCCGGACCTCCTCAGTGGTAAAGCCACAGGCCCGCGCGCGGCGCACGAAGCAGAGGGTTTCAACATCGGCAGTGGAGTAATCCCGATAGCCATTAGCAGAGCGGCCGGGCACCACCAGGCCAATATTTTCGTAGTGGCGTAGGGCTCTTGCACTGAGCCCCGAATTCTCTGCGGCCTGGGAAATGTTCACGATTACCCCACTTAAGGTTTCAACTCAGGCACTGTTGTCCCGACAGGCAGCAAACTGATACTGCACTTTCTCCGCGGGGCTATATCCCAGCTCAATTGAGGCATCAAGGGCACCCATACCGACCAAGTGCATCAGGATATCTCCTGTGGGTGCGCCACATACGGCGGGGAACATCCTGTCGGTGCGGACTCCACAGCGGGACTCCTGCACCTTCACCCCATTGTCACTCAACTTGGCCTGGCTCTGCTGAAGAGTCATACCACCCCCTTCACACTGCTTGCTGCCACTGCCGCGGTAAATCCACACCATTTCCCCTGGCCTCATAGTCGCTGCAGGAGGCGTGGGTGCGACTTCGGGCTCCGCCGCGCCGGGTGTGTTCTCAACCTCGTTCTCCATCGCTTTCTCCTCCCTCGACTGGCCGCAAGCCGCCACTGAGATAATCAGGGCCCATACCCATAAGAATGACAACCGTTTTTTCAACACAGAACATCCTCCATAAAGCGATAAATAGCCGCGTCAGGATAACGCCAACCAGGCTCCCACCGATAGCATCAAAGTACCAGAAATCCGATTAACCAAACGCACATTTTCAGACCGCTCCAACAATCGACTCAGGGCCTGGCCGCCACTGGCATAAATCAGCAGGCACAACGCCTCCAAAAGCAGCAATATCGCCAGCAAGACTGAAAGCTGGGGTATCAGAGGTTTGGTATCGTTAATAAATGGCGGTAATAACGCAATAAAAAACGCCCAGCCCTTGGGGTTAGCCACAGCTGTAACAAAACCCTGTAGTGCCAGCGCTCTTCGCGATGGTCGGCTAGCGTCGACCGTATCACCCTGATCCATCAGAGCCAGCTGCCCCCGGGAGCGCCACATCTGCACGCCTATCCAGGCCAAATAGACGGCCCCGCAGTATTTGAACAGCTGAAATAAAGTCGGATACTGAACCATCAATACCGCAGCACCGAGTGCAGAAGTAATCGCCACCGACGCAACACCGATCAACTCTCCCACCATCATCCATAGAGTCTGACGCACGCCCAGGGTAATTCCCAGACTGAGCGATAGCATCATGCAGAGCCCCGGTGTGACCGAGGCAAAGAAGCTTGCGGGAACAAAGAGTGCCAGTGTCGATAATTCCATTGATATTCCTAGTGGTGAGTACCGCTGTGGTTGCCGTAATGACTGACCAGCATCCCCGCCAGCATCAAACCACAGCCAATTAACTCCGTGGTATTGAGCATTTCATTGAGGAATAGCCAGCCCGCCGCCAGGGCAAAAACCGCCTCCAGGCTCATAATTACGGTAGCGTGAGAAGGCGCGGCGTAGCGTTGGGCCAAGAGCTGGAAAGTAAACGCCAGTGCCGTGGAGAAAATCATCATATAGGCAATGGGCCAAGCCGCATCGATCGCCGATTGCAGTGTCGCCTCTTCGGTAAATAGCGAAGCTACGGCGGACAAAAGGCCACACACCAGGAACTGGATACAGGCGAGTCGCAAAGCGTCGTAGCGTTTTACCAATCGATCCGCCGTCAATACCTGGATGGCAAAAACAAAGGCACTGGCAAATACCATTAAGTCACCCACCAGCTGGGATTCTTCACTGAAGTCCGCCAGCCAATAGAGGCCAAACAAAGCGAGACCAATTCCCATCCAGGTCCAGCGGTTGGTTTTATGCCCCAAGGACAAACCGATCACCGGCACCAACAGTAAATAAAAACCGGTAATAAATCCGGCGCGGCCGGCAGTGGTATAAAGCAGGCTCACCTGTTGCAGTGCCGCGCCGAGAAACAGCCAAAAACCCAACAGTGCGCCACCGGGCAGGCAGGCGCGCCAGGTGTGATTCACCGATTGCCCTTCGGCTTCACCGGGCTGGGCATCGCGACGGGAGGACAACCAGTAAACGATGGGGATCAGGATTAAACCGCCGAGAATAAAACGCCATGCGTTAAATGCCAGCGGCTCTATATCCGCCATGGCAATCTTTTGTGGCACAAAGGCAACGCCCCAGAAGAGAGCGGCTAATAACAGTAGGACTTCGGCCTGGACTTGTTTACGTTTCACTACTTTTTACTTCCAAACAACTTGGGAGCTGTTGCAAAAAACTCTGTGTTTTTCCCAACAGCCAAATACAAAGTGCGCCCTATACCGCTTCTAACAGGCTCACCATTAATTGCAGGGATTCCCGCCCGCGAAATTCATTAACATCGAGCTTAAAAGCCAAGCGCACTCTTTCCGTGGGCTGCGGCCACTGCTCGGTGTCCACATTAAAAGCAATAGCATCCAGTGCCAGTTGCGGCGCCTGGGGCGGCGCCACCACCATTTTTAAATGGCGCTCGCCGACAATGCGCTGTTGCAGCAACAGGAATTCACCGTCGAATACCGGCTCTGGAAACGCCTGTCCCCAGGGCGCACAAGCGCGCAACATGGCTGCCGTGTGCAAAGTGTAATCCCCAGATTCCAACTCACCGTCAGAGTCGATAACCGCGTGCAGCTGGTTTTCATTCAGGCGGTTGCGCACCACCTGCTCAAAAGCCTTGCGGAAAGCCTCCAGGTTTTCCTGGGGTAAGCTCAGCCCCGCCGCCATGGCGTGGCCACCGAACTTGCTGATCAGGTCCGGATGAGCGGCAGCTACGTCACTCAGGGCATCGCGAATATGCAGCCCGGGAATCGAACGCGCAGAGCCCTTAACCAGGCCGTTATCACCCTCTGCAAATGCGATCACCGGGCGGTGGAATTTCTCTTTGATGCGGCTGGCCAAAATACCCACCACACCTTGATGCCAGTTGGCATCGTACAGACACAAACTCCAGGGAATTTCGCCCTCCAGGCGCAACTCATCCAGGGCCGCCATTGCCTCCCGCTGCATCCCCTGCTCGATCGCTTTGCGATCCCGGTTCAGGGCGTCCAGCTCGCCGGCCAGTTCCCGCGCTTCACTGGGATCGCGGGTGAGCAGGCAGCGGATACCGGTGCCGATATCGTCGAGACGACCAGCCGCATTAATTCGCGGCCCCAAAATAAAACCAATATCTGTGGTAGAGAGCCTGCGCTGGTCGCGCCCGGCAACCTCCATCAGGGCGGCAATACCGGGCCGGCAGCGGCCGGCGCGGATACGGGCGATACCCTGGTGAACCAGAATCCGGTTGTTGTGATCCAGCGGGACCAGGTCGGCCACAGTACCCAAGGCGACCAAATCCAGGTATTCGGCCATATTGGGCGGGGCGATACCGCTCTGCTCAAACCACCCACTCTGCTGTAGGGCCGTGCGCAAACGGCTGAGCAGATAAAAGATCACCCCCACCCCAGCGAGGTTCTTGCTGGGAAAGTCACAGTCCGGCTGGTTCGGGTTTGCGATGGCATCCGCCTGCGGCAGCTCACTGCCGGGCAGGTGGTGATCCGTCACAATCACTTTCATACCAGCAGCTTTTGCCGCTGCCACGCCCTCGATACTGCTAATACCGTTATCTACGGTGATCAGCAGATCGGGCTGATAATCTTTGGCTACCTCAACAATTTCTGGAGTCAGCCCGTAGCCGAAGTCAAAGCGATTCGGCACCAGGTACTCCACTCCCGGCGCGCCCATTGCACCCAGGGCCAACACCCCCAAGGTGCTACTTGTGGCTCCATCCGCATCGAAATCCCCCACGATAAGGATTTTCTTTTGCCCGTGGATAGCATCCACCAGCAAGGAAACGGCAGCCTCCAGCCCTCGCATACTCTGCGGGCTCTGTAATTGAGAGAGGCTGTGATCCAGCGCTTCTTCGCTGACAATCCCCCGCCCCAACAGGACACGCTGCAATATTTTTGGTGTTTCAGAAGCAAAACGGCCAGTAGACAAATCCACTGGCCGTCGCTGAATTTTTGTACTCAATGTATTTCTCAGCAAACTAATAGCTAATCGGTTGCCGCTTATTGCACGACAGTGTGCCGATTAACTGCTTTCTGACAGCATCGTCGCCATATAGTCGTGTACTTGGGACAAGTTATTGGGCAATACCTTGAAGCGCTCCTCCCGCTGCCAGAGATCCTGCATATGACTCGGCAGGGGAATCTCTTTTTCTGGCAGGGCCTGGGCCACGGCATCGGGGAATTTTGCCGGGTGTGCGGTAGATAAGCAAACCATGGGCTGTTCGGTAGAGTGACGTACCTGTCGTGCGGCTTCAACCCCGATAGCAGTATGCGGATCGAGTAGATATTCGCAGGAGCTGAAGGTCTCGCCAATCACTTCAACCGTACGCTTGTCACCCACCCGACTGGAGGAGAAAACTTCCCTCGCTTTGCCCAGGGCCGATTCACTCAAATGCATGGGCTGGCTGCGATCCGCGAGCAATTCAGCAACCGTCGCACCATCGCGACCGTAGAGATCAAACAGCAATCGCTCAAAGTTGCTCGACACCATAATATCCATACTGGGAGACAAGCTGTGCACCAGTGGTTTGGGAGTGTGGTCATTGCCGCTGATGCAGCGATGCAGAATATCGTTGGCATTGGTCGCAATTACCAATTGGTCGATAGGCAATCCCATCTGCCTCGCCAGGTAACCGGCAAAAATATCGCCAAAATTACCGGTGGGTACGGAGAAATTAACGGTTTTATCCGGCGCCCCCAGGCGCAGGGCGGCATAAAAGTAGTAGACGATCTGCGCCATAATCCGCGCCCAGTTAATGGAATTAACCGCTACCAGGCGGCGTCCATCGGGCAGGAATGATTGATCGGCAAAACTCGCTTTCACCATATTCTGGCAATCGTCGAAATTACCTTCGAGAGCGATATTAAATACGTTGTCCGACTGCACTGTGGTCATCTGGCGTCGCTGGACTTCAGATACACGGTTATGGGGGTGCAGAATAAAAATATCGATATTGTCGCAATGGCGGCAACCTTCGATCGCGGCCGAACCGGTATCACCAGAAGTTGCCCCCATAACCACCACTCTTTCACCGCGCTTTTTCAGCAGGTGATCAAAGAGTTGACCGAGGAACTGCAAGGCAAAATCTTTAAATGCCAGGGTGGGCCCATGAAACAACTCGAGCACCCACTCATTGGTGTCTGTCTGCACCAGCGGGGCAATAGCCTTGTGGCGGAAGTGCTTGTAGGAACGCCCGATAATACCGCTCAGCTCTTCATCACTGAGATCACCCCCCACAAACGGCTGGATAATGCGAAAGGCCAGCTGCTCGTAATCGAGCCCCGCCATAGAGGCAATTTCCTCGTGAGAAAACTTCGGCAAAGTCTCGGGAACATAGAGGCCTCCATCGCTGGCAAGGCCTGTTAGTACGGTATCGGCGAAGGAGAGAGACGGCGCGCTGCCGCGTGTGCTGACAAATTTCACAGTATTTCTTGGCTCTTATCGCTGGCTGGGGAGTTTATTGATTGGGGCACCGAGCCCGGGGTTATGTCACTCGGCGCCTGTGGAGTTTATCCGAGGCTCTCTACGCGAATCCTGACGACTTCACCTTCGACCGTTTCCAACGCCTCTATTTGTGCAACCGCTTGGCGGAGGCTGGCTTCATCGGCCCGGCTGGTCAAAATCACCACCGGGACAAGTGCCTCACCTTCAACCGGTTCGTGCTGGATCAGAGCCTCGATGCTGATGCCTTGATCACTGCAAATGGTGGCCACCTGAGACATAACACCGGGCTTGTCGTGGGCGGCGATACGCAGGTAATAACTGGTAATAACATCTTCTTCCGGCAGAACCTGGGTTCCCCCTTGGTTCGCAAGGGCGACACCCGCTGCCGGCACTCTGTGCTCCGGCTTGGCCTCAAGAGTGCGGGCCACATCAACAAGATCGGCGATCACTGCCGATGCCGTGGCTTCATCGCCCGCACCAGCGCCATAATACAGGGTTGGTCCCACAGCATCGCCGCTGACCAGCACCGCATTCATAACGCCGTTTACGTTGGCGATCAGGCGGCGCTGGGGGATTAAAGTCGGGTGCACCCGCAACTCCACGCCCTTGTCAGTGCGACGCGCAATCCCCAGATGCTTGATACGGTATCCCAGCTCATCGGCGTAGCGAATATCTTCACTACAGATCCGGCTGATGCCTTCGGTGTACACCTTGTCAAAAGCAAGGGGCATAGCAAATGCCAGAGAAGCCATAATCACCAGCTTGTGAGCAGCATCGATACCTTCCACATCAAAAGTGGGGTCCGCTTCCGCATATCCTAAAGCTTGGGCTTGGGCCAGAGCTTCATCAAAGCTCCGCCCTTTTTCCCGCATCTCAGTGAGGATGTAATTGCCGGTGCCATTAATAATTCCGGCGAGCCACTGCACCTGGTTGCCCACCAATCCTTCGCGCAGGGATTTAATAATAGGAATACCGCCAGCTACCGCCGCCTCATAGGCAATGGTGACATTGTGCTTTGCGGCCAGCTCAAACAGCTCGTTGCCGTGTTCGGCAATCAACGCCTTGTTAGCGGTGACAACATGCTTGCCATTTTCAATCGCTGTGCGCACCAGCTCCTTGGCTACCGTAGTACCACCGATAAGCTCCACCAAAATATCCACGTTGGGATTATTGGCGACATCGAAAATTTCCCGGGTAACGTTTATCTGGCTGGTATCACAGTGTGCGTTATCGCGGCGCGCACCTATTTGCTCAATGACCAGGGCGCGACCGCAACGGGCTGCAATTTCCCGCCCATTGCGCGCCAATACATTCACCGTTCCACTGCCGACAGTACCCAGGCCACAGATACCGATCCGCACGGCACGGGGTGCCTTTTTTACAACCACCTGAGCCTCCGCCTCCGCAGTCTCTTCCACTGTTGCGCTCACAATGTTCCTCCGCGCAACTATAGGGGCAGCGAACCAGACCGGGATCTACCCCCGATTACATAGAAAGTGCCACCACAGGAAGCCGCGCAATAAATGCAAATAAAATTGACAAAAGATCATCAACCTTACCGAGCGGAACGTAAAAAAGTCAATATAATTGCGCCATAAAGGCACCGCTTCCGGCTAGAGTAAAGTCGAAACTTCTGTCACCCAAAATCACCTCTTGAAACCAACAGCGTCCTCAGTAGATGCTATATGAGCATCTACTAGCATCAGGTAACAGCAACCTGCGAAATTGCATCCACCGCGCCTTTGCACAAAATAGGGGCGTACTGAATCCGGACTCAGATAGTGGTCGAGTAATGAAGAAAACCCTAATCCTTTATACAGGCGGAACCCTGGGAATGCGCCGAAGCGAATCGGGCTATGTGCCTGACGCCGACCTGGAAGGCGCTCTGGGCCGCCTCTTACAAGATGTTATCGGCCAGCTTCCACAATACGATTTCCAGGCACTCGACCCACTGCTGGATAGCGCCAATATGCGACCAAAGGACTGGTATCACATTGCCAGCCTGATACGCGACAACTATAGCCAGTACTCAGGCTTTTTGGTGTTGCACGGCACCGACACCATGGCCTACACCGCCTCAGCACTGTCCTTTGCCCTGCAAGGCATAGAAAAGCCCGTGGTCGTCACCGGTTCCCAGATTCCCTTGCGGGAGATGCGTAGCGACGCCTATAACAACTTAATTGCGGCGCTATTATTAAGCGGCTCCGACGATATCAGGGAGGTCTGCCTCTACTTCAACGGTAAACTCCTACGCGGCAACCGTGCAGTAAAGGTCAGCTCTGGCTCACTGGATGCTTTTAGCAGCCCCAATTACCCCTGCCTCGGGGAAGTGGGTATCCAGGTCAATATCGACCACAACGCCCTGCTGGTGCCCACCGGTGAACCGCAGTTTCAGATTCCCGCCGATGCCAATGGCGGAGTGATTTTACTGAAACTATTTCCCGGTATATCTCCCTCACTGATTGAAAAAATTTTAGAGAGCCGCCCCAAGGGTCTGATTATTGAAACATACGGCACCGGCAATGCACCGACTGACGACAGCGCATTTACCGAGCAGCTTGAGAAGGCCTCAAAGCTCGGCACTATTTGTGTAGCAGTGTCCCAGTGTTTGGAGCACCAGGTGGATCTGGGTAAATACGCTGCGGGCTCCGCACTGCTTGATGCCGGTGTTATAGGTGGTCTGGATATGACCAGCGAAGCCTGTTTTGTAAAACTCAACCACCTGTTGGCAATGGGCTATTCCGATATGGAAATTAAAACCCTATTACAGCGCCCGTTGTGCGGTGAGTGCAATCACCCCAACTGATAAAAACTGAAACTATTGGCGAAGCCATATGGCTTCGCCTTTAAAAAAGGACCGAGTGATTAACAGGGATTGAAGGGATAACCTCTATCCAGAAGCAAAATACCGATGAGCAACGATTTTTCGCAAAACCTCCGCCTTCTGTGCAGCTTCTACCCATCCATAGCCGAGGTGTGCCGGCGAATTGGGGTGAACCGTGCCCAGTTCAATAAATATCTCAACGGTAACACTCAACCCTCCCAGTATACCCTGGGAAAGATATGTCATTTTTTTGGCGTAGAGCCCCATGAAATCGTGATGCCCCACGAGCAATTCAGCCAAATTGTTCGCGTACGCAACGCGCCCGTCTCCGACAGCCTCCCCGCCAGGCCCTACAATCGCGATATTGATACTCTGATGCGGGAGTCCCAGGGGCGGGCCGATAAATATTTAGGCTTCTATTTCGAGTACCACTACTCCATGACCTTCTCCGACCATATTATTCGCAGCCTGCTGCATATTGAGTCAGATGGTGATGGGTATTATTTTCAGCGCTTCGAACGAATGCGCTACCCGGACAGGGATGAGTGGTATAAATCCCGCTATAAAGGCATGCTGCTCTTTCTTGCCGATCGTATTTTTCTGGTTGGCTATGAATCACTGACTCACAATGAAATCGCACAAACTATTTTATACCCTACTTATAAAAGCCGAGTCAGCTATCTATCCGGATTAAAGCTGGGAGCATCCGCCAGTGACAGGCGTGAGCCCGTCTGCACAAAAGTAGTTCTCGAATCTCTCGGTCACAACATCAGCATAAAAAATGCACTGAAATTATGTGGTGTTTTTGGTCCTGAGTCCGAAGAGATAAACAAAAACATCCGCGAGAATATTCGCGCAACCTCTACAGAGGGGCCGCAGAGTTTCTTTGCGACACCACTCTAAAAATACTTCCCAATTAATTACTAAATTACCCCAACACGAGGCTTGCGGGAGGTGGAGATATTACCCCACCCCACACAGGCCCATACGATGAAGAGAAGAGAAACTGATGACCAACGATTTCCACACACTCAAACCAATGCCGGTTTTTAGTGCAGGTGCAGAAACCCGCTTGGAGAAAGACTTATTGGGTGAGCGCGAAGTACCGGCCGATGTCTATTTTGGCATTCAAACTTTGCGCGCTTTGGAAAATTTCCAGATTACCGGAATTACCCTGAATCACTTCCCCAATCTGGTAAAAGCACTGGCGATGGTAAAAAAAGCTGCAGCCAACGCCAATGGACAGCTCGGCTACCTGGAGCCCAAACTGCAAGGTGCCATTGCCACTGCTTGTGACGAGATTATCGATGGCAAACTGCACGATCAATTTTTGGTAGATATGATTCAGGGCGGCGCCGGCACTTCTACCAATATGAATGCCAACGAGGTGATTGCCAACCGCGCGCTGGAATTACTCGGTCACAACAAAGCCGAGTACAAAAAAGTACACCCCAACAACCATGTAAACCTGTCGCAATCTACCAATGATGTTTATCCAACCTCGATAAACCTGGCCATTCTACTCAGCTACAGCGATCTGGTTCAGTCCATGGAGAGCTTGTGCGTTGAGTTCGACAAGAAGGCCAAAGAGTTTGCCTCAGTAATTAAAATGGGGCGCACCCAGCTGCAAGATGCCGTACCCATGACCCTGGGCCAGGAGTTTGCCGCTTTCGCCGCTACTGTGCGCGAAGATGTCGACAGAGTTAAAGAGCTGGTCGCTCTATTCAAAGAGATCAATATGGGGGGCACCGCGATCGGAACCGGCATTAATACGGACCCGGAATATCGCCAGCTGGTTGTTAACGCGCTGTCAGAGATTTCCGCCATCGACTTTGTCTGCGCAGAAAACCTGGTGGAAGCCACTTCCGACATGGGCGCCTTCGTGATGTTCTCCGGCGTAATGAAACGCATCGCCGTTAAGATCTCGAAAATTTGCAGCGATTTACGCCTGATTTCCAGCGGCCCTCGCGCTGGCCTCAATGAAATTAACCTGCCGCCGATGCAACCCGGCTCATCCATTATGCCCGGCAAGGTCAACCCGGTTATTCCCGAAGTGGTTAACCAGGTTGCCTACCAGGTGATCGGCAACGACCTCACGATTACCCTGGCTGCTGAATCCGGCCAGTTGCAGCTCAATGTAATGGAGCCAGTAATCGCCTTTAACCTGCTACAGTCCATGCGCCTGATGACCCAAGCCATGACCACGCTTGCGGATCGTTGTGTGAGCGGCATCACTGCCAACGAAGAGCACTGCCTGCAACTGGTTGAGAACAGCATCGGCCTGATTACTGCGGTAAACCCGTTTATTGGCTATGAAAATGCCACCCGCATCGCCAAGCAGGCACTAATTACCGGTGCCAGTGTGAAGCAGTTAATCCTTGATGAGGGGTTACTGAGTGAGGAGGAACTGAACGATATCCTCGCGCCGGAGAATATGACCCAGCCGAGAAAAGTAGAAATTAAAAACCCTGCTTGAAAACAAAAACCGGCGGCCTCTCGGCTGCCGGTTTTTTAGCTATCAGCCGGGCTTAAATTCCCAGCTCTTTAAGCAGGCGATCCGGTGGTAAGTAACCGGGAACAACCCGACCATCTTCCATCACGATAGTCGGCGTACCGCGCACATCGATAGCCTCGTTGCCCAGCTTGTATTGAGCTGCCACCGGGTTTGTCTTACAGACATCCAAAGGCACATTTTCACGGTTCTTAAGTGCAGTCAACGTCTTGTTGCTGTCTTCCGCACACCATGCAGTTGCCAGCTTGCGATACCCCAGGGAATTCAGGCCACCGCGCGGGAATGCCAGGTAGCGCACTTCGATACCGCGCTTGTTCAGCTCGGGCACATCCTGGTGCAGCTTGCGGCAGTAACCGCAGTCCACATCGGTAAATACATAAACGCTTGCCTTGGTTTCACCTTTTGGGGAGAAGACAATCATATCTTCTGTATCAAGGGCGCCCATAACCGCAGCGCGGCGCGTCGCTCTACGCTGCTCGGAAAGGTTGGCAACACCGCCAGCCTTCACCTGATAGAGATCGCCGTAAACAAAGTGATTACCATCAGCAGAGACGAACAGGGTCGTGTTGCCATCATCGACATCCACTTCGTAAAGCCCCTCAATTGGACTCTCCCGCACCTCTCCATAGGTTGCTTTGGGATTACTCGCCTCAAGGCGTGTCTTGATGGTTTTTACAACGTTGGTATCGACTTCTGCCAACGCTGCAGAGCCCACCAGACTGAGTAGCGCGCCAGCGATTGCCAGCGGCTTCTTGATAAGCGTCATTACCAATTGCTCCTTAAATTCTCATTGGGCTTCGACTTAATCATCGGCCTTCAGTTCCAGCCAGTATGGCAGCTCTTTGCCGCTGCGAACCTAATTGGCACGTTTTAACATATCCAGTCACCTTGGACTACGCAAAACACCGCAAGACGTGAGCGCTTTAGCGAAATTGACTGTATCCCCGCGCCAGGGCAAGCCCGTGTCCATTTATGTCAGTTAAGGCAAGCAGACCCAATGAGGGGCACCAAATATGCTGCTCGTAACCCACATACAAAAAAGGCCGAAGCGTACGCTTCGGCCTTTTTCTGCGATCAAGGAGAGCTTAGTTGAGCTTCTCTTTGATACGTGCAGCTTTACCAGTCAGGCTGCGGAGGTAGTACAGCTTGGCCTGACGCACGTCACCGCGACGCTTAACCTTGAGGCTGTCAACCATCGGGCTGTGAGTCTGGAAAGTACGCTCAACGCCAACACCGTGGGAAATTTTACGCACGGTGAAGGAGGAGTTCAGACCACGGTTGCGCTTACCGATAACCACGCCTTCGAACGCCTGCAGACGCTCACGGTTGCCCTCTTTTACTTTTACCTGAACGATTACAGTGTCGCCCGGTGCGAAGGGAGGTACTTCGCTCTTCAGCTGTTCCTGCTCCAGCTGCTGGATAATTTTGTTAGTCATTTGGATCGCTCCCAAATACAGATTGTGTAGCTTCTCAGCTAGTTCACCGAACTACTCGCGCCTCCCGGCGAATTCGGCCTCAATTTTCTTCGAGCTTCTGTTCCCGCTGGATCTCATCCAGCAACAACTTCTGCTCATCGCTCAACTCCAACCCTTGCAATAAGTCCGGGCGTCGCTGTTGCGTGCGCGCCAATGCCTGCTTCAGGCGCCAGCGGCGTATTCTTTCATGGTTGCCGGAAAGCAAAACTTCCGGTACCGCTACTCCCCGATATTGCTCCGGTCGGGTGTAGTGTGGGCAGTCCAGCAGGCCAGAGGAGAAAGAGTCCTCAACCGCCGATTGGTTGTGTCCAAGTGCGCCGGGAATCAAGCGGGTAATAGCATCCACCATCACCATAGCAGCCAGTTCGCCACCGCTGAGGACATAGTCACCAATGGACCACTCCTCGTCGATCATAGATTCGACGATACGCTCATCCACACCTTCATAGCGCCCCGCCAACAACACCAGGTTGCCAGCTGCAGACAGCTGCTCCACTCCACCCTGATCGAGCTGTCGACCCTGGGGAGACATGTAGATACTGCGTACAGATTCACCATCTTCACCAGCCCAAGCTCGAGCAGCCTCGAGAGCCTGGTAAAGAGGCTCAGCTAACATCACCATTCCCGGTCCGCCGCCGTAAGGGCGATCGTCCACAGTCCGGTGCCTGTCACTGGTAAAGTCCCGAGGATTCCAACAGCGAACTTCTAATAGGCCATCTTTCACAGCCCGTCCACTGACGCCATACTCGGTCAATGCGGCAAACATTTCCGGAAAAATGCTTACCAGAGCGATTCGTTTTGTCATCGCTCCTACGCCTTAAAAAGCCGGGTCCCAGTCGACGGTTATTACACCGACTTCCAGGTCAATATTGGTAATAAACTGATCAGGTAGATAGGGAATCAAGCGCTCGCGCTTATCCGCTCCACCGCGCACCACCATTACATCGTTGGCGCCAGTTTCCATCATGCGAGCGACGGTACCAAAGTCGTGATCTTCGCCATCGAAATGGCTGACAACCTTTAACCCTTCGAGCTGGTGCCAGTAATACTCACCATGCTCAAGCTCAGGCATCAGTTCACGAGCTACAGCAATATCGCGCTGGCAAAGTCGAGCCGCCAAATCGCGGTCATCAATGCCTTTCACATGTACAATCAAGCCCTTGCCGTGACGCTTACCAGCGTCAATTTCGAGAGCTTCCCAACCTTTCGGCCCCTGCAAGCGCCAATTAGGGAACTGCAGGATGTTGTCCATCGGCTCGGTATAGGAGTGAACCTTGACCCAGCCGCGCACACCATAAACGGTAGTAACGCGCCCAACCGTGACCAACTCTTCGGAAGGTTTTCCGTTATCTGTCACAGGAGCACCACTTACGCGCAAATTAAGCAGATTCTTTCAGAAGCTTGCCGACGCGGTCAGAAACCTGTGCGCCACGACCCAGCCAGAAATCAACACGCTCGCGATCAACACGCAGACGCTCTTCCTGACCACGGGCAACCGGGTTGAAGAAACCAACACGTTCAATAAAACGACCGTCGCGAGATTTGCGGCTGTCGGTAACGGTCAGATGATAAAATGGGCGCTTTTTAGCACCACCACGGGCCAAACGAATGGTTACCATGTAACTTTCCTATAGGTTCAACACTAGGCAACCGCACTAAGCAGTCACCACAACAACTTTTTACCGGCAGCAGGGCCGGCAGAAAGGCGGCGTATTCTAATGTACCACCCCAGATTTGTATAGGGTCGCCAAGCCGCCCGGAGAACCGCGGTTCTCTACTTCTTTTTGAGGCCCGGTGGCAGGCCTCCAGGCATACCACCCATGCCGCCCATACCACCGCCCATACCGGGCAGGCCGCCGAGTCCGCGCATCATTTTGCCCATGCCGCCGCCTTTGAGCTTCTTCATCATCTTGCCCATCTGCTTGTGCTGCTTGAGCAGGCGATTCAAGTCCTGCAGCTGGGTGCCGGAACCGGCAACGATACGGCGCTTGCGCGAACCGTTAAGAAGGTCAGGATTGCGGCGCTCGGCCGGCGTCATGGAGGAAATCAGGGCATCCATACGCTTAAATTCTTTGCCCATATCGGCCTGTTGTGCAGCCTGCGCTACACCGCCCATGCCGGGCATTTTCTCCAACAGGGAGCCAAAGCCACCCATGTTTTGCATTTGCTGCAACTGATCGCGCAGGTCTTCCAGGTCAAAGCCTTTACCCTTCTGGACCTTCTTAACCAGCTTTTCGGCTTTCTCTTTGTCAATCTTCTGCTCTGCTTCTTCAATCAGAGACAGAATGTCACCCATACCCAGGATACGGGAGGCGATACGATCCGGGTGGAAGGTTTCCAGGGCGTCGGTCTTTTCACCAACACCGATAAACTTGATTGGCTTACCGGTGACGTGACGCACGGAGAGAGCGGCACCACCACGGGCATCGCCATCGGCCTTGGTGAGAATCACACCGGTCAGCGGCAGTGCATCATTAAAGGCACTTGCGGTATTTACCGCATCCTGACCGATCATTGCGTCGATCACGAACAGGGTTTCCGCCGGGTCCAACTCGCTGTGCAGCTCACGGATCTCATCCATCAGCTCGGAGTCCACATGCAGTCGACCAGCGGTATCCACAATCAGCACATCGGCAAATTGTTTACGGGCAGCGTCCACAGCACCCTTGGCAATATCCAGCGGTTTCTGCTCAGCTGTAGAGGGGTAAAACTGTGCCCCCACTTCACCGGCCAAGGTCTCCAGCTGCTTGATAGCGGCGGGGCGGTAGACGTCCGCACTCACCACCATGACTTTTTTCTTTTCACGCTCCTGCAGGTATTTGGCCAGCTTGGCCACACTGGTGGTTTTACCAGCGCCCTGGAGGCCCGCCATCAGGATTACCGCCGGAGGTTGCACGGCGAGGTTGAGAGGCTCTGCAGCCGCACCCATCACCTTAACCAGCTCATCCTGAACAATCTTGACGAACTGCTGGCCCGGGTTGAGAGCCTTGCTAACCTTCTGTCCTACCGCAGCGGTGCGCACTTGCTGAACAAATGCCTTAACCACTGGCAGAGCGACATCCGCCTCCAACAGCGCCTTGCGCACTTCGCGCAAAGTATCGCGGATATTGTCATCCGTAAGGCGCGCTTTACCGGTAACTTTCTTTAAGGCCGCCGATAAGCGGTCACTCAGGTTATCGAACATAAATTCGTCTCGATCTCTCCGTTTACGGACTCAACCCCAGTGCGGAGGGGCGCGAAATTAGGGGGGAGCAAACTGCAACTCCCTCTCTGAGGCGCGGCAGTATAGCCCAGGTCTCGCCACAGCCGAAATATCGCAAGTCTTCCTTGTTTCAACTGGCTATGACACACTCCTGCCCTAACGCAATAATGAAGACACGGATTTACCCATGGCGGCTTTCGCCCACTGGACAGCTATCGCTCTCTACCTGGCCACAACCATAGTTGCAGGTGCGGCTCTGGCCCGAAAACAACAGCCGAATTCCAAACTGCTTCTCAGCCTTTTGGCGGGTGCACTTGTCACCCACGGAATATCCCTGGGACACGTTCTCTTTTCACCCGAAGGCTATCGCTTTGACCTGCTGGCAATGCTCTCGCTGATTGCCTGGGTAGTTAACTTTCTATTATTGATCCTGGCCGTTGGCCGGCCACTTACGCTACTTATTCTTATTTTCGCACCAGTGGGAGCCGCCACTGAATTTGCCGCATCCCATATTTGGGGCACCGTAACGCCACATCAACAAATCTCTGCCGGCATTGCGGTACACGCTCTATTGTCTATTTCTGCCTATTCGCTGCTGACCCTGGCTACCCTTCAGGCGATCTATCTTTATTACCTTAACCAGCAACTGCACAACCACAGGCCGGTAGGCGCCACCCGTCTTCTGCCACCATTGCAGAGCATGGAATCACTGCTGTTTGGCCTGATCACTTTCGGGCAACTACTGCTCACCGCCTCCCTGCTGACCGGTTTCGTCTTTGTTGGCAATTTGTTTGAAGAGGGGCCAATACACAAAACCATCCTCTCTATGGTCGCCTGGGTTCTTTACACCATACTCCTATGGGGACACTGGAGGTTGGGCTGGAGAGGCAATACCGCTGTGCGTTGGACCTTAAGCGCTTTCGCCGCCCTACTACTTGCCTATTTTGGTAGTAAGCTGGTTATGGAAGTCATTCTCCAGCGCGGGTAATCGAATATACGACTGCAAAGCTTGCGGAGGTCGGCAATATGTTCCAATATCTCCGCTTGGAAATAAAAAGAGTTCTCCCTTGAACGAGATGCCCACGGGCCTGCTATTCGGTTTGCTGGCCCTATTGATACTGATATCCGCCTTCTTCTCCAGCTCCGAAACCAGCATGATGGCGCTTAACCGCTATCGTCTGCGGCACCAAGCCAAAAGCGGGCACCGCGGGGCAAAGCGCGCCACCGAGCTACTCGCACGCCCGGACAAGCTGATCGGTTCAATTCTAATCGGCAACAATCTCGTTAACGTTCTTGTGTCTGTAATCGCCGGCTCGGTATTCGCGCAAATTTATGGAGAAATACTCACCACCATAGTCTTAACTCTTGCCCTGCTGATTTTTGCTGAGGTCACACCAAAGACTATTGCCGCTCTACACCCGGAAAAAATTGCTTTCCCCGCCTCATTTATTTTGCGCCCACTGCAATGGCTGCTCACTCCCCTGGTGCTGTTGATTGGTGGCATATCCAACGGCCTGGCGCGTATGTTGGGAGTCGAAACAAAAGCGAATAGCGAAGCGGAACACCTGGCCCCCGAAGAACTCCGAACCGTTGTATTCGAATCAGGCGCCCTGCTTCCCAGCAAGCACAAGGGCATGTTGCTCAACGTGCTGGACCTGGACCAGGCAACCGTTGAAGACATCATGATTCCGCGCAATGAAGTCATGGGCGTTGACCTGGAAAACAGCGCCGAACAGATCCTGCAGCAGCTAGCGGAAAGTTCCTACACTCGCCTCCCCGTATATCGCGGTGACATCAATCGAGTAGTAGGCATACTTCACCTGCGAAAAGCGGCGCAGATACTGCGCGACGGACCGGAAAATTTAACAGCAGAGCGGCTCCACTCCTTCACCGATGAACCTTACTTCGTACCCGAGGCAACACCACTCCCCACACTGCTGATGAACTTCCAGAAAACCAAGCGCCGCATGGGGCTGGTAGTTGATGAGTACGGAGAGGTAATGGGTATCGTTACCCTAGAAGATCTGCTGGAGGAAATTGTCGGCGACTTCACCGCAAGTCCAGTACCCAGCGATGACGAGGAGATAGTCGCCATAGAAGATGGCTGGTACATGATCGAAGGCGGCACTTCTATTCGCGATATTAATCGTACCCTGGGCTGGGAACTGCCCACTGACGGGCCAAAAACTTTTAACGGCCTGGCAATGGAACACTTGGAGAGCATCCCCGACGGCAATATCAGCCTGTACATCCTCAATTACCTGGTGGAAATTGAGGAGGTCTCAGACAAGATGATTACCCGGGCCAGAATCAAGCGAATCGATAAATAGCGCTACAACCGTTTATCTCTCAACCTCTTCTAGCAAGCGCCTTACCGGTGCAAAGCTGGTGCGGTGTATTGGAGTGGGCCCCTGCAACTGTAAAGCTTCCATATGCGCCTTGGTGGGATACCCTTTATGACCTGCAAGGCCGTAACCGGGATATTCAGAGTCCAGCACCACCATTTCCCTATCACGGGTCACCTTAGCCAAAATAGATGCCGCCCCAATTGCAGCGACACGACCATCGCCCTTTACAACGGTATCGCAAGGGTAATCCCAGTTCGGTTTTTTATTGCCATCCACCAACACAAATTCAGGCTGCACGGATAGCTGTGCAACTGCACGATGCATCGCCAGTAAACTTGCCTGCAAAATATTTAGCTGGTCAATTTCCTCAACTGTTGCACGAGCTATGGAGTAACTGAGTGCTCGCTCACAAATCTCATCAAATAACTGCTCGCGCTTTTTTTCAGTCAGCTTTTTGGAGTCTGCAAGCCCGGCAATTGGCTTGCCGGGATCAAGGATCACAGCAGCTGCAACCACATCACCAGCTAAAGGGCCGCGCCCAACCTCATCGACACCTGCAATCAAATCACCCTTGAAAGGGCAGACATAGGGGGGCAATTCTGTTTTACTACTCATAATTTATTACTACTCGGCAGATTCCGGCTTAGCTTCCAGTAGCCCCACCACGGCATCGGCAGCCCGCTCAGAAGCATTTCGCCTCAACTGTTGATGCATCTCGAAAAACTCGCGCTCTAAATGATCCCCAAGAAGCGGGTCTTCAAAGTACTGCATCACTGCCGCACCAAGATTCTCTGGAATGGCATCATTCTGCAAAATTTCTGGCACCAGTTCTTTTTGGGCTAATAAATTTGGTAGCGAAACCCATGGGGTGTGCAGCATCCGTGAGACGATCAATGACGTCAACCTGCCCAGCTTATAGGTAACGACCATGGGCTTTTTAAGCAACATTGTCTCTAGGGTTGCTGTACCCGATGCAATGAGCACACAGTCTGCCGCAGAAACGGCTCGTCTCGATTGCCCCTCAAGTAAAGTAATAGGGAGTTCTGGATAATCTTTTAGCTGCTCTTGAATCTCATCCATACGCTGCTTGTTAGCAGCGGGAATAACAAATTTAATATCCGAGTGACGCTGGTGGCACCATCGGGCCGTCTGCAGAAACAACGGCCCCAGCATGCGAACCTCACCTCCACGGCTGCCAGGCAAAAGGGCAATTACCCGGTCGTCTTTCTCAAAGCCCAATGCTTTGCGTTCGCCGGCGACATCCACTTGCAGGGGAATTTCATCAGCCAAAGGGTGGCCAACAAAGGTCACCGGTACTTGGTTATCTCGGTAGAAATTCGCTTCAAATGGAAGCAGGGTCAACATGTGGTCGACAGCCCGCGCAATCTTTTTAATTCGACCCTGCCGCCAGGCCCAAACCGAAGGACTGACATAATGGACGGTGGGGATACCCTCAGCCTTGAGTGCAGCCTCAAGAGTCAATGTAAAGTCCGGGGAATCTATACCAATAAATAGATCGGGCGGGCTATCAGTAAAGTGGCGACGGAGAGATCTGCGGATTTTCAACAGTTCCGGAAGGCGCTTCAAAGGCTCTACCAGCCCCATTACCGACAGCCGCTCCATAGGAAATAAACTTTTAGCACCCAGTTCCAGCATGCGCGGCCCGGCAATCCCCCCAAACTCTACATTGGGAAGCCGAGTTTTTAATGCGGCCATTAAACCAGAACCGAGGATATCTCCTGACGCCTCACCGACAACGATACCAATTCGTATCGGCTTATTTTTTTCTGACACGCCTATATCCCTCCTCTTGGGGAGCTGTTTATGTTGGAATTAAATGGGAGTTGCATAAAGTGCAATCGGAGCTGCACAAAACAGCTCCAAAGAGAAGTGAATTAGCGAACAATGCCGCGAGTGGAAGACTGCAAAGACTCTATCCACGGCTGAATAACTGGAGATTGTTCGCGCAACTCCATCAAGGCCTGCAGCGCCTCTTGCATAGTGAGACCGCGACGATAAACGGTCTTGTAAGCCTTATTGATCAGGGCAATATCTTCTCTAGAAAAGCCCCGTCTGCGCAGCCCTTCTGAGTTAATGGTCTTTGCTTCGGCAGGGTTTCCGGCAACCATAACATAAGCAGGAACGTCTTTACCGATAGCAGCGCCCATTCCCAGGAAAGCATGCTCTCCCACAGTACAGTTCTGGTGAACCAAACTATAACCACTCAGAATCGCCCAGTCCTTAACAACAACATGACCGGCCAAACCACAGTTATTCACCATAATAGTGTGATTACCAACGACGCTATCGTGGCCAATATGGGCATAGGCCATGATCAGGTTTTCGTCACCAATAGTGGTCTCACCTCGGTCCTGAACGGTACCACGGTGGATCGTAACCCCCTCGCGAATCACGTTATTATCGCCAATAACGAGTGTCGTCTCTTCACCACGATACTTTTTGTCCGGGGTATCCTGCCCTACGGAAGCAAACTGGTAGATTCGGTTGTTCTTCCCCAGTTTGGTCGGCCCACTAAGCACCACATGAGAGGCAATATCACAGCCATCACCTATCTCTACGCCGGCTCCAACAATGGTGTAAGCACCAATACTCACCCCGGAACCAATTACTGCCGTAGAGTCGACAATAGCTGTAGGGTGGATACTTGTCTGCATTCTGGGATCTACTCCTCGGCATTAATCGTACTGGGTAACCTGTACCCTTAAAAACAAAGGCTACCCGGAAAATCCTGAACCTAACTCTCCAGCGAGCTTTACAGAATTACTGAACCTTTTTCACGGCACATAGGATATCAACAGAAGCCGCCAGCTCGCCATCAACACTGGCTTTACAAGCGAATTTCCAGATATTTCTGCGAACAGATACCGCTTCAGACTCGAGCTCAAGGCGATCACCCGGGATCACCTGACGCTTAAAGCGCGCCTTATCAACCCCACCGAACAGATACAGATATCCATCTTCCGGTTTTTTGCCAAACGTTTTAAAGCCGAGGATTCCCGAGACCTGAGCCAGGGCTTCAACAATCATCACTCCCGGGAAAATAGGCATTTCCGGAAAGTGGCCATTAAAAACTTCTTCATTTCCAGAAATGTTTTTATAGCCCTTTATATACTTCCCTTCTTCGAGTTCTACTACACGATCCACCAACAAAAAAGGATAACGGTGCGGCAGATACTCGCGAATTTCACGTACATCCATCATTCCAAATGCCCCCAGAAACCACTTCGGGGCGTAAAACGCCCCGAAAACAACAAAGCCAAATTAATTAATAACTAAAGTTCAATCGTCTGTCCCACTCTTTTGGGACAATGCCTGAACCTGTTTTTCCAAATCTTTCAATCTGCGCGCCATTTGATCCAACTGACCAAAACGCACAGCATTACGACGCCAGGTAGAACTATCGGCAAAGGATAGCGCTCCAGAGTAGCTACCAGTATCCTTTATCGACTTAGTAACAAACGTGTTACCCGACACCTGACTGCCATCTGCAATCGTTATGTGTCCGTTAATACGGCTACAGCCACCGAGAAGACAATGCTTCCCTATCTCAGCACTACCGGCAATTACGGCACACCCAGCTATGGCCGTGTAGTCACCAATCTTCACATTGTGCGCGATTTGGACCAGATTGTCGATCTTGACTCCTCGCCCAATCACCGTATCGCCCAAAGCCCCACGGTCTATACAGGTATTGGCTCCAATTTCCACATCTTCGCCAATTTGCACTCCACCAAGCTGGTGAATTTTCACCCAGCTGCCTTTATTGGGTGCAAACCCGAAACCATCGGCTCCAATAACCGTCTGGCTGTGAATAATACCGTGTGCACCGATAGAGCAGTTATGATGAAAAACAACGCCGGCATACAGGCGTGTTCCTGCACCGACTAAACTGCCCTCGCCAACATAGCAGTTAGCACCAACAATCGCTCCAGGCTCCAATTTTGCGAAGGCCTCGACCACAGAGCCGGGTCCCACGCTGACACCAGCACCAATCTCTGCCGTAGGGTGAACTACTGCAGAGGGGTGAATACCAATGGGGGCTTCGGGAGTTGTATCGAACAGGGCTGTTGCTCGAGCAAAGGCCAGGTAGGGGTCCGCAACACATAAAGCCGTTACCGGGCACTCTTCAACAAACTCTTCCGACACCAGCACTGCGGCGGCCTTGGTCGTTTTCAGAAAGCGTCGATAATTGGGACTTGCGAGGAAAGCCAAGTGCTCTGCACCGGCATCCTGCAGTGTATTTAAACCCTGAACTTTTTGATTGGAATCTGAACCGGGCGCCAACCGCAAGTCGGCCCCCAGCTCTTGCGCCAACTGGGCAAGAGAAAAGCTATCTTTCATAGAAGGCTATCGACTTACTTGGCTGCGTTCATACGCTTAACAACAGCCTCTGTCAAGTCGACGCTGGGGCTTACATAGTAGGCAGTATTGGAATCGAGCACTACGTCAAGCTTCTGCTCTTTAATCAGTGCGTCCAGGGCATCTCTGGCCTTTGGTCCCATAGAAGCCTGGATCTCTTGACCCACTTGAGCTTCCATTGCACGCAATTTTTTCACCGTTGTCTCAAAATCTGAGCGCTGGAAATTCATCTTGCGCTGGTACTCAGTCTTTTGCTCATCGGACCAGGTCACACTATTTTTCTTGGCATCTTCAGCCATTTTTTGCAGTTCAGAACGAATTGACTCGGCACTGCTCTGCAGCTTCGAATATTCAGAGCTGGTCTTCAGGGAGTTTACTTTGGTCTTAGCTGCATCAGTGCTCATGATCGCAGCCTGTAGGTTAAGTACCGCGACCTTGGTTTGCGCCAGCGCTGCGCCGGACAAGGTCATACCTGCAAGTAATACTGCAACAATTTTTACATTCTTAAGCACGTCGGTCTCTCCAATAGATTTTATTTTAATTGCGCTGATATACGCCTAATTCATTTTATCTGACAAATTTAGAAGCTGTTACCCAGAGTGAACTGGAATACTTCCACATCGTCATCATCATTTTTCTTGAGGGCTTTCGCCAAGCTAAATGTCAGCGGGCCAAAACCGGTAATCCAGGTCAAGCCTATCCCCGCAGAGACATTCATCTTACCAAAGTCCACATCGTAACAGTTGATTTGGGTATCACCACAGTTGGTATCGAATACATTACCCGCGTCAACAAAGAAAGCGGTTTGTAAGGAGCGCTGATCTTTAACAAAGGGCAATGGGAATATAACTTCTGCACTACCCTCAACTAAGATATTTCCACCAGCGGGGTCGGCATCAGCGCCAAAATCAGTAACAAGTAGATCCCCATCAGAGTCTACTAAATAACAATATTCGGTAATTTCTCCATCCGCCGTCGCACAGGGCAAGGTGCCATCCACCTGGCCTTCGTAATTAAGTCCGGAGAGAAATTCAGCCGGGCTTGAACGAGGGCCCAGAGTGTTGCGTTCAAAGCCGCGCACTGAGCCAAAACCACCGGCATAGAAGTTCTTAAAGAACGGCAGCTCATCAAGATCCCCAAAACCATCACCATAGCCCAAACGCGTACGTAAACGCAGAGTCAAACTCTTCGTTAATGGACGGAAATACTGGCCGGTATACACAAGCTTATAATACTCAAGGTCACTACCCGGAAGCGTAAACTCGAGAGATAGATTCTGGGACGCACCTCGCGTTGCCAAAATACCTCGATTCAAGGTAGAACGCGCATAAGAAGCTGTTAATCCAAGATTATTAAACGCATCCCCATAGCGATCAATAAAACCATTAGCGGTAGGGAAAAGATCCTCCATCGCAGTCATGGAGAGATCAGCTGTAACTCCATTTTCTTCATCTAAAAGGATTTGCTCGTAATCATCTAAAGTAACGGTTTTGGTAACCCCATCCACAGGAGTAGGAGAAGTTACTATTTCTTGAACGGAAGAACTCGAAGCTGACAATTCCAGGTGACTGAAATTAATATTCAAGCCGACACGGGAAATTTCTGACATCGGGTAACCAAAATTAACGCCACCGCCATAAGTCGTAGTGTTGTAATCAGAGAGGTTAACCTCAGAGTAATCGTTCTCTGTATAGAAAACATTAAAGCCCCGACTCACACCATCCGGTGTGAAATATGGGTCGAGGTAAGAGAAATTAACAGAGGTCTGGTAAGTAGAAGCATTTAACCCAATACCTACGGATTTACCCGTACCTAACCAGTTATTTTCCTGGACATTGGCTCCCAGTACCAAGCCACTGCTCTGGGCCCAGCCTATAGTGCCGCCGATAGAGCCTGAGGGTTGCTCTTCAACCGTGTATTCAACATCAATTTGGTCAGAAGTACCCGGCACCTCACTGGTTTCCACCTCTACTTCCTTGAAGTAACCCAGGCGCTCAAGGCGGACTTTAGACTGCTCTATACGGGCAGAGGAAGCAGAAGCTGACTCCATCTGACGCATCTCGCGGCGCAAAACCTCATCCGTAGTGCGAGTATTACCTCGGAAATTAATTCGGCGAACGTAAGCCCGCTTGCCGGGGTTGATAAAGAAGGTAATTTTTACCGTTTTCTCTTCTTTATTCGGCTCGGGGATGCCATTAACCTCAGCAAAGGTATAGCCCTCATTCCCCAGGCGCTTGGTAATATAATCCGAGGTTGTTGTCATGCGAACCTGGGAGAAGGTCTGCCCTTCCCGCACCAGTAGCAAGCGCTTAACTTCTTCCTCTGGAACTACAGGATCACCGGCCAGGTCCACTTCACTAATGGTATAAACATCGCCCTCAAACACATTGACGGTGATAAATACACTCTCTTTATCGGGGCTCAGGGAAACCTGTGTGGAATCAATTTTAAAATCCAGGTACCCACGATCCAGGTAATAGGATTCGAGACGCTCCAGGTCGCCGGTCAATTTCTCTCGGGAATACTTGTCATCACTGCGCAACCACGACAACCAGCCGGTGGTTTGCAGCTCAAAAATCTCTCCAAGCTCTTCATCGGAGAACGCTTTATTGCCGACAATATTGATGTGCTTAATTGCGGCTACTGAGCCTTCATCAACAATTACGCGAAGCTCAACCTGGTTGCGCGGCAACTCTTTTACTTCAGTTTTAACACTGGCGTCATAGCGTCCCTGGCCAACATATTGACGCTGCAGCTCCTGAGCCAACCCCTCAAGGGTTGCGCGCTTGAAGATCTGCCCCTCTGAAAGGCCATTCTCCTGCATGCCTTTCAACAAGTCTTCTGTTGCAATCGCCTTGTTACCCGTAATTTCAATCTTGGAAATTGCAGGTCGCTCGCGCACAGTGATAACCAGGACACCATTCTCCTGGCCAATTTGAATATCCTCAAAGTAACCAGTGCGAAACAGCGCCCGAGTGGCACTCTGAATTTCCAGAGTCTCCACCTCATCCCCCACTCGCACAGGGAGAGCTGAGAATACGGTACCGGCAGAGACGCGCTGCAGCCCTTCCACACGGATGTCATCAACTACAAATGACTGTGCTAAAGCACTGAGAGGCAGTGCCAGACTAAGAGAAGCCGCTTTCAGGAAATGTTTCATCTACTAATTCCAGGTGTTTTTATTCGCAATCCAGGAGTTACAGCGCCAACTAGCGCCCCGCTCCCCCAGAATCAGAGGGTTGCCCCTCTACCATGTAATCAACATCGGGCCGGTCTGAGGTGCCGGACACCTTAGTTGTTTCAACTTTCACTACCTTCAAGTATCCAAGGCGCTCAAGACGCACTTTGGATTGCTCTATACGCGCAGAGGAAGCCAAAGCTGACTCCATCTGGCGCAGTTCACGCCGCAAGACTTCATCTGCGGTGCGAGTGTTCCCGCGAAAACTAATACGTCGCACATAAGTGCGCTTTCCCGGATCAATAAAGAAGGTAATTTTTACTGTACTCTCGTCTTCATTGGCCTCAGGAACACCATTCACTTCGGCAAAAGCGTAACCTTTGTTGCCCAAGCGTTTAGCAATATAGTCTGAAGTGGTCGTCACCCTCGCTTGGGAAAACCGCTGACCTTCTCGCACCAATAGCAGGCGGTTGATTTCCTCCTCCGCTACTATCGGGTTTCCAGCAATTTCCACCTCACTAACCGTGTAAACACCACCCTCAACCACGTTAATAGTAATGAATACACTCTTCTTGTCCGGCCCTAGAGATACCTGAGCCGAATCAATCTGGAAACCAAGATATCCACGATCCAGGTAATAGGACTTTAAGCGCTCCAAATCACCAGTGAGTTTCTCACTAGAATACTTATCATCGCTGCGCAACCAAGAGAGCCAGCCAGTAGTTTTAAGCTCAAAAATCTCTTCCAGCTCTTTATCAGAAAAGGCTCGATTTCCTACGATATTAATATGTTTTATCGCAGCAACAGCCCCTTCATCGACAGCAACCCGTAGTTCAACCTGGTTGCGTGGCAGCTCCTTGAGCTCCGCTTTAACACTGGCGCCATATCGACCCTGCGCCACGTACTGGCGTTCAAACTCCTGGGTCAACCCCCTGAGGGTCGAACGCTTTAGGATCTGGCCTTCGGCGAGACCGTATTCCTTCATCGCCTTCAGTAGATCCTCAGTGGCAATCGCCTTGTTCCCGGATATATCTATCTTTGATATAGCCGGTCGTTCTCTCACGGTAATAACAAGAACGCTGTTTTCGTGGCCAATCTGAATATCTTCAAAAAAACCAGTGCGAAACAATACTCGGGTTGCATCCTGAATCTCGCCAGGCTCAACTTCGTCGCCTACCCGAATCGGAAGCGCTGAAAAAACTGTACCTGCAGAAACCCGCTGTAACCCGTCTACTCGGATATCGCTGAGAACGAACGACTGTGCCAAAGCGCTGAGAGGCAGCACCAGGCCCAGAAAGATCGCTTTCAGCAAATACTTCATACCGCTTCCGAGTCGCTTTTACTCACAACACAATCGTGCCAAGACAAAACGTCTCACACGTATAAAAATCTCACTCACATTATCAGCCCGGAAAAAAGCCAATCCAGGGCACTACAAACGTAAAATATCGTTGTACAGAGCCAACCCCATAATGCAGAGCACCAGGGCCATGCCCACCTGTAAACCAATCACCTGCACCCTCTCTGACACAGGGGACCCCTTGATCGCCTCAATACCGTAGTAAAGGAGGTGACCACCATCGAGTACCGGGATAGGCAACAGATTGAGTACACCAAGACTAATACTGAGCAACGCCAGCAATGACAGGAAAGACTGCCATCCCGCTTCCGCGGAAGTACCCGCCACTTTAGCAATGGTAATGGGGCCACTCAAGTTTTTGGTCGAAAGTTGACCAAATAATAGTTTCTTCAAACTATTCAGGGTAAAGACTGTTTTATCCCAGGTCTCCTGCAAGCCCTTTACTAAAGCGCCGCCCACCCCATAGTGGTAAATCCGTACTCGATCATCCGGCCAAGTCTCTGATACCGGCTGCACTCCGACCTGCCCTATGGTTTCACCGCTGTCCAGCTTGATCTCCGCCGGTGTTACGGACACCGTCAGCGGTTCGCCTCCACGCTCGACAGTGATATCCATTGGAACACCAGCGCGGGCTCTCACATAATCGGTCCAGCTTTGAAAAGATGAAAAGTCACGGCCATCGGTCGAGACAATCTTGTCTCCAGCCTTTAGTCCAGCTGAGGCTGCCGGGCTTCCCTCCACCACATTATGAAGAGTCATACTCACCGGTGGAGTCCAGAGCTGCAGTCCAATCTCCCCGAGCGGATCGGGAACTTCACGGCCGGCAAGCCAGCGATTGATATCCGCCACCATATGGTATTCGAGGTTGGAATCCGGATAGCGCACAGAGAATTCTATGGTGCCACTATCACCCAGGCGGTTTGCCAGGCGCCAATTGAGGGCCTGCCAAGTAGGGGTAGCCTCACCATCAACAGCAACAATTTCCTGCCCGGACTCAAGGCCTGCCGACGCAGCAATACTCCCGGGCTCAACGGATTTCACAATAGGAACCGGGCCCGCTGTTCCACCGAGGAACACAGCCCAGAAAAAGACTACCGCCAAAAGAAAGTTAGCGGCAGGGCCGGCAGCGGCAATCGCCATCCTCGCCCATACGCTCTTGCGGTTAAACGCCTGATCCAGCTCTTCAGCCGCTACAGGCCCCTCGCGCTCATCGAGCATTTTTACGTAACCACCGAGGGGGATAGCGGAAATAGTGAATTCGGTACCGTGGCGATCATAGCGGGAGATCAACCGGCGGCCGAACCCCACAGAAAAGCGTAGCACCTTAACACCACATAGACGTGCTACAAGAAAGTGCCCAAACTCGTGGAAAGATACCAGTACACCGAGAGCCACCAAGGCCCAGATTACCGTCTGAATTAGATCCATACTCAGCTACAACTTCTTGTCATACGCAATTTAGCGGCCATTATACGCCGGGCAATGTGTTTAGAGGGCGGCAAGCGCCTGCTTGGCCAGTTCTCGCGCATTGAAATCAATGGCTTCGACTGCCTCGAGCCCCGACAGTTCAACAACGGGAGCCCTATTCATCACTTTTTCTATCACCAATGCAATATCAGTAAATGCTAAACGCCCCTCCAAGAAGGCTTCTACTGCAATTTCATTCGCTGCATTTAAGACTGTTGGAGCACTTTTTCCCTCATTTACAGCCTCTCGCGCCAAACGCAGACAAGGAAAACGATTAAAATCCGGGGCCTCAAAATCCAGCCTGCCTTGCGCAATCAGGTCCAAAGCTGGCACCCCTGCATCAATGCGCTGGGGAAAAGCCAGGGCATGGGCAATAGGCGTGCGCATATCCGGATTACCCATCTGCGCCAGTAAAGAGCCATCCCGGTACTGTACCATCGAGTGAATAATACTCTGGGGGTGCACGACTATCTCAATCTGCTCAGGGCGCGCATTAAACAAATAGCACGCTTCTATAAATTCGAGCCCTTTATTCATCATTGTGGCGGAGTCAACAGAAATCTTCCGGCCCATCGACCAATTGGGGTGTGCACAAGCTTCATCCGGCGTCACCGCCCCCAACTCATTCGCAGCCCGTGTGCGAAATGGCCCGCCCGAACCCGTAAGCAGTATTTTTTCCACGCCCGCAGCTTCGAGATCCTCACAGGGGAATGGCAAACATTGAAAGATTGCATTGTGCTCACTATCAATCGGCAATAGTTGCGCACCACTCTTATTCAAGGCCCTCTGAAATATTGGGCCCGCCATAACAAGCGCCTCCTTGTTCGCCAGCAACACTTTCTTGCCCGCGTCTGCTGCCGCCAAGGTTGGGCGTAATCCCGCAGCTCCTACGATCGCCGCCATGACTGTATCGACCTGAGTATCGGAGGCAACACGACACAAGCCCTCCACCCCACTGAGGACTTCCGTATCCACTTCATCGCCAAGCAGTACTCGCAACTCTTCAGTTCGCGCCTCATCGACAACAACAGCATATTGAGGATTAAACCTCCGACACTGCTGAGCAAGGTCGGCAACCCTTTCACGGGCGGTAAGGGCAAAAACAGAATATTTTTCCGGGTGTCGCGCCAACACATCCAGGGTGCTCACACCGATCGAACCAGTGGAGCCGAGAACGGTAATTTGTTGCGGGGGAATTACTTGCATAGGCCCTTTTCGTACCTCTGATAGCAATATTGCTGCCACCAAACAATTGCACGCCCAGCATTAAGCTGGGCGCTAGCGAATAAAACACAAAGCTGGAGCGGAAACGCCTCTACAAGTATTTCGGCAGCTCGCTCGCAAGTGCGGCCATCGTAAACACTGGAAGAGCCGCGGAAAGGCTATCTATCCGATCGAGGATGCCACCGTGCCCCGGTAACATATGACTACTGTCCTTAACCCCTCTGTGCCTCTTAAACATGCTCTCCACCAGGTCCCCAATAACTGAAGCCAGTGCAGTAACCAAGACACCAAAAGTGAATAAGACAGTATTTTTCAGTGGAAGCTCAAATAGGTAGGAAGTTACGAGGGCCAAAATCAAGCAAGCACCCAAGCCACCGAAAAAGCCCTCCCAGGACTTGCCCGGACTAACTTCTCTAGCCAACTTCCGCTTACCAAACTTGCGGCCGACAAAATAAGCACCGACATCCGCCGCTGCAACGATCGCTACCACATAAAGAACCAGCCAGGCGCCGTGATCCAAGCCCCGCAAAACTACCAGTGACAACCAGGTTGGAACTAACACAACAAGGCCTATCAGGCCGCGTACCCACCGGTTGCCCCACAGAGCAGCACTGGACGGGTAGCTCTGCACCCACAAGAAAGCGAGCGCCCACCAACCACAGGCCACGGCCAGAATCTGGCGGCCGCGGTCGATATCTGGATCATCAAAATTCATTGAAAAGACGTATTGAGCCGTGACCATTAGGGTTAACCCCAATGCGGCCAAAAAAACGAAGCGCAAGGCTCGATTCAAATTCGAGAGGTTGGCCCACTCCCAGCCCGCCAGCAAGATAACCGCCACAAATATCAGTGAAAACCACTGCATTGGAAGTAAAAACAATACCCCCATAAACAGTGCCAATAGCACCAAAGCAGTAATTATTCTTTGTTTTAGCACCGCAAACCCCTTTGTTAGTAACTTGACCACTCTGTCTGGATACTCTGTACAGATCAAGAGCGTGTCGGCAAAGATTTCCAACCAATTTGTATCGCAAGCCTGGCGCCGCAGACTTGCCCGGATCACGCCTGAGCGATCGCGTCATCCCCCTCCGCGCGACCGCCGAAGCGGCGATCACGTAACTCATATTCTGCGATAGCCTTATCCAGCTCGGCTTCGTCAAAGTCGGGCCAAAGCGTATCAGTAAAATAGAACTCACTGTAAGCGGCCTGCCAGAGAATAAAGTTGCTAATACGCTGCTCACCGCTGGAGCGGATCAAAAGGTCTACCGGTGGCAGATCTTGAAGTCGTACGTACTTACCAAGTACATCCTCAGTAATCGACTCTGGGGAGCGCGTACCATCGGCAACCTCTTGAGCCAATCTGCGGGCCGCCTGAGCTATATCCCAGCGCCCGCCGTAATCAGCAGCAATTATCAGGTCGCCCTCAGTCCCTTCGCGGGTGATATCTTCCGCTTCGGCTATAGCGCGCTGCAAGCGTGGAGAAAATCGGTCCCGTCGACCAATAACTCTCAGGCGAACCCCCTCCTCCCGCATCCGCCGGGCCTCTTTGCGCAAATAGGAATTAAACAGGCTCATCAGCAGCTCGACCTCCTTCGGAGGGCGCTGCCAGTTCTCGCTGGAGAAGGCGAACAGAGTAAGCGCTTTAACGCCGCGAGCTTTACAAGCTGAAAGCAGGTCGCGGATACGCTCGACACCAGCCTTGTGGCCGGCTGAAGGGGAAAGGCCCTTTCGGGCAGCCCAGCGCCCATTGCCATCCATAATAATGGCGATGTGACGTGGGCCGGGAGCATGTAGCTCGGTACCACCGATGCTCATTAAATTTCCATCAGATCTTTTTCTTTCGCTGCCAGTGCTTTGTCCACATCAGCGACAAACTGATCGGTAATTTTCTGAATGTCGTCACTTGCGCGACGCTCATCGTCCTCAGAAATTTCCTTATCCTTAACCAGTGATTTCACGTCCGCCAGCGCATCGCGACGAATATTGCGAATGGAAACCCGCGCGGTCTCTGCCTCACTTTTTGCCTGACGAGTGAAGTTCTTGCGAGTCTCTTCGGTCAGCATAGGCATTGGAATACGGATAACCGCACCAGCTGTGCTGGGGTTGAGGCCCAAATCGGACTTCATAATGGCCTTTTCGATGTCCGGGACCAGGTTTTTCTCCCAGGGAGTTACGGAGAGAGTGCGCGCATCCTCAACAGTAACATTGGCAACCTGAGATAACGGAGTATCAGAACCGTAATAGGAAACGTGGATGCCATCGAGAATACTCGGGTGTGCACGGCCGGTGCGAATCTTGTTGAAATTTCCAGCCAGGGCATCAAGTGCCTTACCCATACGAGCTTTCGCGTCTGTTTTTATATCTTCAATCACGATTTCACTTCCTCTTCAATTAAGGTGCCTTCCACGCCGCCAACCACAATATTCAACAGCGCCCCGCTCTTATCCATGCGGAATACACGTACAGGCATATTGTGCTCGCGACACAGGCAGATAGCGGTCAAATCCATCACGCCGAGCTTCTTGTCGAGAACCTCATCGTAAGTCAACTGGTCATAGCGAGTTGCTGTCGGGTCGAGCTTGGGATCAGCAGAGTAGACGCCATCGACCTTGGTGGCCTTCAAAACCAGCTCAGCCTCAATTTCGATACCACGCAGGCAAGCTGCAGAATCAGTGGTAAAGAAAGGGTTGCCGGTACCGGCAGCAAAAATCAGAACTTCGCCACGCTCCAGGTAGCGAATAGCCGCACGGCGATCGTAGTGATCGACAATACCGCTCATTTGAATCGAGGACATCACTCTTGAGGAGATGTCAGATCTTTCCAGGGCATCGCGCAGCGCCAGGGCGTTCATTACCGTGGCCAGCATTCCCATGTGATCACCGGTCACACGATCGAGGCCGGCCGCACTCAGCGCAGCGCCACGGAACAGGTTACCACCGCCAACAACCAGGCCCACCTGGACCCCGATACCAACCAGCTGCCCAATTTCCAGGGCCATTTTGTCCAGCACCTTGGGACTGATACCGAAACCCTGATCACCCATCAGCTCTTCGCCGCTGAGCTTTAACAAAATTCTCTTATACTTGCGGTCTTTAATACCGGGCATTCGTTAGTCCCCTTCAATGTACCTGTTAGTGGCCAGGCCTTGCCGCTGAACATTACAACAATTTCAGTCATTTACACAGAGGGGTGCTCCACTGTGGGCAAGAAACCCCAGCGGAAGCACCCCACTGCGATTGAGTGCCCGAGGGCACCCAATAATATGCGATTAAGAAGAGGACTTAACCTGGGCCGCAACTTCCGCTGCGAAATCCACCTCTTCCTTCTCGATACCTTCACCCACTTCGTAGCGAACAAAGGAAACCACATCGGCACCGGCATCTTTAACCAGTTTGCCAATGCTTACGTCCGGGTTCTTAACAAAAGGCTGCTCTACCAAGCTGTTCTCTTTCAGGAACTTCTTGATGCGGCCACCCATCATTTTCTCTACGATTTCAGCCGGCTTGCCTTCCATATCCGGCTGAGCCTTGATGATGTCCTTTTCTTTTTCCAGGACGTCAGCAGGCATATCTTCCGGCTTGTTCACCTGCGGGTTAACCGCAGTCACGTGCATGGCAACATCTTTAGCCAGCTCGATCTCTCCACCGCTCAGAGCTACCAGGGCAGCGATGCGGTTGTTGGAGTGAACGTAAGCACCTACAACTGGAGCTTCAACCAGCTCGATACGACGCACGCCGATGTTCTCACCGATTTTCTGAACCAGTGCTTCACGAGCAGCTTCCAGCTCGCCTTCCATCAGGGCAGCTACGTCTTGCTGGCGATCGGCAAATGCCTTCTCCACAACCTTGGCAACAAACGCCTGGAAGTTTTCATCGCGAGCAACGAAGTCAGTCTCGGAGTTCACTTCAACCAGTACGCCGTAGCTGCCATCTTCTGCAACTTTAGCGGCAACAACGCCGTCAGCAGCGGTGCGGCCAGCTTTCTTAGCGGCCTTCAGGCCGGAGGCTTTGCGCAGGTCTTCAATCGCCTTTTCGATGTCACCATCAGCAGCCGTCAGAGCTTTCTTACACTCCATCATCGGCAGGCCGGTACGCTCGCGCAGTTCTTTTACCATAGACGCGGTAATCGCCATGATTCAATCCTCGGGGTTCTGTCACTAAAAATTAGAAAAAAGGGGCCGTAATTCGGGCCCCTTTTTGAGTTCGCAGTGTAAAACGACTGTGTTACACCACTTAGCCCTGCAAATTACTCTGCAGCGGCTTCGTCATCGTTAGCTTCGACGTACTCGTCCTTCGCAACGGTGTTACCAGCTTCTGCAGCGCCAGCAAGTACTGCGTCGGCTACAGCTGTGGTGTACAGCTTGATTGCGCGGATAGCGTCGTCGTTACCGGGGATCACGTAATCAACACCAGCGGGATCGCTGTTGGTGTCGACAACACCGATTACGGGGATACCCAGCTTGTTAGCTTCCTGGATAGCGATGCGCTCATGCTCAACGTCGATTACGAAGATCGCGTCAGGCAGGCCACCCATATCCTTGATACCACCGATGGAGCGCTCAAGCTTATCCATGGCACGGGTACGCATCAGAGCTTCTTTCTTGGTCAGCTTCTCGAAAGTACCGTCCTGAGACTGGGCTTCCAGCTCACGGAAACGCTTGATGGAAGCGCGGATGGTTTTGTAGTTGGTGAGCATACCACCCAGCCAGCGGTTGCTGACGTAAGGCTGACCACAACGCTCTGCCTGCTCTTTGATAGACTTCTGTGCAGCACGCTTGGTGCCAACAAACATAATCTTTTTCTTTTGAGCAGTCATGCCCTTGATGATCTGCAGGGCTTCGTTGAAAGCCGGTACAGTGTGCTCAAGGTTGATGATGTGAATCTTGTTGCGGGCACCAAAGATGAATTGACCCATCTTCGGGTTCCAGTAGCGGGTCTGGTGACCAAAGTGAACACCAGCCTGCAGCATATCGCGCATACTTACTTGCGGCATAATAAACCTCTATATATACGGGTTAGTCCTCCACGTATCCCATGCGTCAACCCCTTTCAGGGCACCCAGACACATGTGTCGATGCGTGTGCGGCTTTTACTCGCCCAGGGAGCATCCCCAGGCGGCGCGCTTTATACCACAAGTGCACCCCATAGTGAAGAATTGGCGCCGATTTCGCGCAAATGATCACGCCTCAATGCTATTGGCGGGACGCCTGAGCCATCCTTGCGCCAATAGCGGCAAAATGTGTCCTACAGCCAGCAATCCGCTACAATAGCCCGCCTCTTGGGCGCTACCCGCCCCAACCCAGAAACAAAGGATACGCATGACCTCAGCCATTAAGACCCCAGAACAAATCGCCAAGATGCGCACCGCAGGCCGCCTCGCCGCAGAGGTGCTGGAAATGATTGGCGAGTATGTCGTTCCAGGAGTCACTACCGAAGAACTGGATCGACGCTGCCACGAACACATCGTGAAGGTACAGAAAGCGATCCCGGCCTGCCTCGGTTATCGCGGCTTCCCAAAATCTATCTGCACTTCCGTCAACGAAGTGGTCTGTCACGGTATCCCCTCCGAGAGCAAAATTCTCAAGAAGGGCGACATCATTAATATCGATGTGACCGTTATCAAAGATGGCTGGTACGGTGACACCAGCAAGATGTTCTTTGCCGGCAAGCCCGCCGCCCACGCTGAACGCCTGGTACAAATCACCCAGGAGTGCATGTACAAGGCCATCGAAATTGTCCGCCCCGGCACTACCCTCGGCGATATTGGCCACGTCATCCAGCAGCACGCTGAGAAAAACTATTACTCAGTGGTACGCGACTTCTGCGGACACGGCATCGGCGATGTCTTCCATGAAGACCCACAAATTCTTCACTACGGTCAGCCGGGAACTGGTGAAGTGCTCAAAGAGGGCATGACCTTCACCATTGAACCCATGATTAACGCAGGCAAAGCGGCCACGCGCGTGCTGGGAGATGGCTGGACTGCGGTAACCAAGGACCGCCGTCTCTCTGCCCAATGGGAACATACCATGGCAGTGACTAGCGACGGGGTAGAAGTACTCACAGCACGTAGCGAGGAGAACTTCTAAAGCCGTACTGACAGTGCCGCGAGGAATAATTGCAATACTCGCGGCACCATAGTAGCGAATCTCCGCAAACCGAACCCAAGCCGCCCCCACCTGCGGCAGCCCAAGAGCCAAACGGACTTCCCATGCAGCCGGTCAGCCCTCCCTACTTTGAACGCCCCCTGTTTTTCTTTGATCAGTCTCGTTTTCGCAGGGATTTAAGCTCCGGCGACAAACCCACTCTGGAGATATTCAAAGATGCTGTCGGCGCAGCCGAACGGCAAATGGCAGAGCGTTTTCGCGAGGGAGAGGACGTTGTCACACTGGTACACGAGCGCGCCCTGTTTGTGGACTGCCTTCTGCATTACGCCTGGCACCAGTTCGAGTGGAGAGACGGTATAGGGCTTCTCGCTGTGGGCGGCTACGGGCGCGGAGAGCTACACCCCCACTCCGATATCGATTTACTCATCCTCTCCAACGATCACCCAACCCCGGATACCATCGACAACATAGAGCGCCTGGTGGCCTTTTTATGGGACCTGGGCTTGGATATCGGCCACTCCGTACGAAATATCGAAGAGTGCCTGGAGCTGGCCGCGAAGGACATCACCGTGGCCACCAACCTCACTGAATCCCGCACAGTTGTCGGTGACAGCACTGTTGGCGAGCAACTAACTGCACAAATGGAACACAAAAGGCTCTGGCCTACCGAAGAATTCTTCAAAGCCAAGCTCGCCGAACAGAAAAAGCGGCACAGCAATCAGCAGGCTGCTGAATATATTCTCGAGCCCAATATTAAGAACTCTCCCGGGGGCCTGAGGGATATCCAGACAATTGCCTGGGTTGCCAAATATTTTTTCCAAGTGCGCACCCTGAAGCAACTGCAGGGAAAGGCATTTTTTACCGAGGAAGAGTTCGCCATATTACAGTCCGGGGAAACCTTCCTCTGGCGTGTGCGCTACGGCTTACACCTGCTCGCCGGCCGTGCGGAAGAGCGACTGCTGTTTGACTACCAGCGAGAACTGGCGAAGCAATTCGGTTATGTAGATAGCGACACCCAGCTCGCCGTTGAGCAGTTTATGCACAACTACTACCGCATCGTGATGGCACTGCAGGAATTGAACGATGTACTTCTCCAATATCTCGGCGAAGCCATCCTTCAGCGCAAAGGCAGCCAACTGGTCATTCCGCTAAATGAGCGATTCCAGCTGCGCGACGGCAATATTGAGGTTACCCACCCCCAGGTATTTAACCAGGAGCCCTCGGCCCTGCTAGAGATCTTCGTGCTGATGGCCAACAACCCGGATATTAGCGGAGTACGGGCCTCCACCATCCGCCTGATTCGCGAGCACCGACACCTGATCGACGACCAGTTCCGCGCAGATCCGAAAAATACCCAGTTGTTTATGCAGCTGCTTCGCTCGCCCCGGGGCTTGTCAACCCAGCTATCCCGAATGACCCGCTACCGCATTCTCGGGCGATACCTACCAGAATTTGGGCAAGTAACCGGGCAAATGCAGCACGACTTATTCCATATCTACACCGTGGACGCCCACACTTTGCAAGTTGTGCGCAATATGCGCAGCTTCCGGAGCCCCGAGGCGCGGGAAAAATTCCCGATTGCAGCGGAAATTCTCGAGCGCATGCGCCAACCGGAACTGCTGTATATCGCCGGTCTCTACCACGATATCGCCAAAGGGCGCGGTGGCGACCACTCCAAGCTGGGCGTTGTGGATGCGGCGGAATTCTGCCAGCGCCACCACCTGCCCGCCCGCGACCGGCGTCTGGTTTGCTGGCTGGTAGAAAAGCATCTATTGATGAGCCAGGTTTCACAGAAGCAGGACATCAGTGATCCCGAAGTCGTGCACGCTTTCGCCCGCGAGATGGGTGACCGCGAACACCTGGACTACCTGTACGCCCTCACAGTCGCAGATATCAATGCCACCAACCCGGAGCTCTGGAACAGCTGGCGGGCCAGCTTGATGCGCCAGCTCTACCAGGCCACCCGGCATGCCCTGCGCCGAGGCCTGGAAAACCCCATCGACCGGGAAGAAATTATCGAGGAAACCCGCTGCCAGGCAATGGAAAAACTGGACGCTATGGGACTTCCGCAAGTTTCGGTGGAAAATATCTGGGCGCAAATGGGGGATGATTATTTTGTTCGCGAGACCGCTGACAATATCACCTGGCACACTTCGGCCATCCACGATCTGCACAGCAGCCCCGACACCAGCCAAAAAGACACCCTGGTTTTAACGCGAAACTCAGGGCCTGGCGAGCACGACGGCGCTACCCAGGTTTTTGTCTACACACCTGATAGAGCCAACGTATTTGCCGCAGCGGTTACCGGGCTGGATATGCTCAACCTGAACGTTCACGATGCGCGCCTGTACAATTCTGCCTCCGGTTATACGCTGGATACTTTTTACGTGCTGGATGAAGCGGGCCAACCGCTACTGGACGAACCCCAGCGCCTAGCGCAGATTCGCGACACACTACAGCAGGAATTAGCCCTGGTTGAGGACTACTCAAAGATCATTCAGCGACGTACGCCCCGCCGCCTTAAAATGTTTGAATTGAAGAGCCAGGCTCATCTCTCAACTGAACCCGGCGATCATTACAGCACCCTGGAAATTACCAGTGCCGACAGACCCGGCTTGCTGGCCCGCATCGCGCGAATTTTTATTTCCCACGATCTGCGCCTGCACAATGCAAAAATTTCGACACTCGGCGAACGAGTCGAAGATATTTTTCACATTACCGACGCCGAGGGATCACCACTTACCGACATCGAGGCCAACGGCGCACTGGAAAAAGCCATTTGCCTGGAACTGAACAACCAAGACGCCTAACAGAAAAAAAGCCCGAGGCCCGCTCACGACCATGAACCCAAATCTGGAACAGCTGCAGCCCTATCCATTTACCAAGCTGCAAGCCCTGAAAGAGGGCCTCCAAGCGGCGGACAAGCCGCATATTGCACTGTCCATCGGTGAGCCCAAGCATGCGCCACCGGAGTTTGTCAGTGCAGAGCTTGTTCGACACCTGGACAAGCTTGCCGCCTACCCACTGACCAAGGGAATAGAGCCCCTGCGGCAGGCGATCGCCAATTGGCTGAGCCAGCGTTTTCAGCTATCCAATGTGAGCGCAGATAGCCAGGTGCTGCCGGTCAACGGGACCCGGGAAGCACTTTTTGCATTCGCCCAGGCGACCGTTTCCGCAGGCAGCAAAGTCCTGATGCCCAATCCCTTCTACCAGATCTATGAGGGCGCGGCCCTTCTCGCCGGGGCGCAGCCGCACTTTATTAACTGTGTAGCAGAAAACCAATTCAAACCAGATTTCACCTCGGTGCCGGAATCGGTTTGGCAGCAATGCGAATTACTTTACCTCTGCTCTCCCGGCAACCCCACCGGCGCTCTTCTCGAAGCTGAAGATTTTAAACAGCTGATAGAGAGGGCAGACCGCTACGATTTCACCATCGCCTCCGATGAATGTTATTCGGAGCTGTATTTTGACGAGTCATCACCGCCGGTAGGACTATTACAGGCCTGCGAGGAAATCGGGCGAACAGACTTTCGCCGCTGTGTAGTATTCCACAGCCTATCAAAGCGCTCGAACTTACCCGGGCTTCGCTCGGGCTTCGTCGCCGGTGATGCCGATCTACTGCAAAAGTTTTTGCTCTATCGAACTTACCACGGCTGCGCCATGCCGCTGCCCAATCAACATGCTTCGATCGCAGCCTGGCAGGATGAGGAACACGTCCGCCAGAATCGCTCGCTTTACAGTAAAAAGTTTTCTTCAGTTCTCGAAATTCTCGACGGCTGCCTCGAGGTACAACAGCCACAGGCAAGCTTTTACCTGTGGCCCAAGGTCGGGGATGGTGAGCGTTTTGCCAGGGAACTCTATGAGGCGCAAAATATCACGGTACTTCCCGGTGCATTTCTCGCCCGCGATAGCATCGGCTTGAACCCTGGTCGCGAGTATGTGCGTCTGGCACTGGTAGCGACACTGCAAGAGTGCATCGACGCAGCGCACCGTATAAAGGCATTTTGCAGGTAAGGCCAACTCACTTTTCAAGAACAACTGACAACTCGAGCACATACAGGAACTCCACGCCCAGGCATATCTTAACAATGGCAGTAAAAAATCTACTCAAGCAAGAGCGCGTTACTTATATTTTACAGCGCCTGGAGGAACTCTACCCGGAAACTCCCGTTCCTCTCGATCACAAAGACTCCTATACCCTGTTGGTTGCGGTACTCCTATCCGCGCAATGCACCGATGAGCGTGTCAACCAGATAACCCCTGCGCTCTGGCAGCTGGCAGACAACCCTAGCGATATGGCGCAGGTCCCGGTAGAGGAGATCCAAAAAGTCATTCGCCCCTGTGGCCTCTCACCGCAAAAATCCAAAGCCATCAGCAAGCTCTCGCAGATCCTGATCAACGAATACCACGGCGAAGTGCCCGAGAATATGGCCGCGCTGGAGACCCTACCCGGGGTCGGACACAAGACGGCGAGCGTGGTTATGTCACAGGCTTTTGGGCACCCGGCGTTTCCCGTCGATACTCACATTCACAGATTGGCCCAACGCTGGGGCCTGACGAATGGCAAAAATGTCACCCAGACGGAAAAAGACCTGAAGCGGCTGTTCCCAAGAGACAAGTGGAATAAATTGCACCTGCAGATTATTTTCTACGGTCGCGAGTTCTGCTCTGCACGGGGCTGCGACGGCACCGTCTGTGAAATCTGCACAACCTGCTACCCCAACCGTAAAAACCCCAAGAAAACCCAAAAGGCGTAACCGTGATTACTCTGTACGGCATTAAAAACTGTGACACCGTAAAAAAAGCCCGCAAATGGCTGGAGAAAAATGGAGTCGATTATCGCTTTCACGATTTTCGCGTAGACGGCATGGAAGATGTCCCCCTTCAAGCATGGCTGGATAAATTTGGCTGGCAAGAGGTCCTGAATCGCCGCTCAACGAGCTGGCGTGAACTGAGCGATGAACAGAAAAACGAAATGGACAATGCACTCGCCTTAGATCTGGCCAGTGCGACCCCTACCTTAATCAAACGCCCGGTCACCACCACCTCAAAGGAAACCCTTTTCGGTTTTAAAGAGGCGACCTTCGAACAACTGCAAAGCTAGTCGAATTAGGAGAAAACCACCATGAGCAATATTTACAGCATCGGTTTTGGTGTCGGCACCTGTAACAGCAAGGGCGACTGGCTCGAAGTTTACTACCCCAAACCCCTGTTTAAACCTAGCGCAGAAATCGCTAACGCGGTTACTGAAACTCTCGGCGTGGCAGAGGGAAATCACAGTCTGCCTCTGGACTCCACCCAACTACAGAAATTAGCCGATGCTCTCCACAGTGCAGGCGCCGCTGACCAGGCGGAAATCCTGCAGCAATTCGCCAATTCCCAAAGACCACTCGCAGTAGTTATTTTGGCTACTGACGAAGCCCCGCAGTCCGTGCCGGAGGCCTACCTAAAGCTACATCTTCTCTCCCACCGCCTGGTAAAACCCCACGAGACCAAACTCGACGGTATTTTTGGCAAGCTGGTTAATGTCGCTTGGACCAACCAGGGAGCCATTGATCTCGAGGAATTACCGCAGCGACAACTGGATGCAAGACTCAAAGGTGAATACCTGGATGTCTCCTGCGTGGATAAATTCCCCAAAATGACCAACTACGTAGTACCGGCTGGGGTTCGTATCGCACACACCGCTCGAGTGCGCCTGGGCGCATACCTTGGGGAAGGCACCACAATCATGCACGAGGGCTTTGTTAACTTTAATGCTGGCACCGAAGGGCCCGGTATGATTGAAGGCCGTATTTCCGCCGGGGTATTTGTCGGCGCCGGTTCCGATCTCGGTGGCAGCAGCTCCACCATGGGCACGCTTTCCGGCGGCGGGAATATCGTTATCTCGGTAGGCGATAACTGCCTACTCGGCGCTAATGCCGGCATCGGCATTCCCCTTGGCGACCGCTGCACAGTAGAAGCGGGGCTCTACATTACCGCTGGAACTAAAATCGCCCTGCTCGATGACAGCGGCAAGCTGGTAGAGCACATCAAGGCCAGAGACCTGGCCGGAAAATCCGATTTACTATTCCGCCGCAACTCCACTAATGGTGCAGTGGAATGTCTCACCAACAAGAGTGCTATCGAGCTCAATGAAGCTCTACACAGCAATTAAAATTGCACGGTGCGGAACTTCAGTTCCGCACCGATGCACCCCACCCCTCTAGCCGCTTCTTTGCGGCCCATCTCCCTATACAAGGAAAGCCCAAGTGACTCCCACCCTCCAACTCGCTTTCGACCTGATTCGCCGCCGCTCTGTTACCCCAGAAGATGCGGGGTGTATGGACCTTATGATCCAGCGCCTGGAAAAAATAGGATTCCAGGTAACAAAATTGCGCAGAGACGACACCGATAATTTTTGGGCTGTACGCGATGGCTCTAGTGAAGGCTCCCTACTCGCCTTTGCCGGACACACCGATGTGGTACCCACAGGCCCAGAAGAAAACTGGAGCTGCCCGCCCTTCGAGCCTGAAATTCGCGACGGTTTTCTATATGGCCGCGGTGCGGCGGACATGAAGGGTTCCCTGGCAGCCATGGTGGTTGCCTGTGAGGAGTTCGTTGCGGCACACCCAGACCACAGTGGTCGCATAGCATTTCTGATCACCAGCGACGAAGAGGGCCCCGCAACAAACGGCACCGTTAAGGTTGTCGAGTGGCTCGAGGAGCAGAGAGAAAAGATTGACTGCTGTATCGTCGGCGAGCCATCCAGTAGTGAGCGGGTTGGCGATATCATCAAAAATGGGCGCAGGGGCTCACTCGGTCTGGAACTAAAAGTTCTCGGCACCCAGGGCCATGTAGCCTACCCTCACCTGGCCGAGAACCCGATACATACCCTGGCCCCTGCTCTCGCTGAACTCGCTGCCGAAGAGTGGGACCTGGGGAATGAATTCTTCCCCGCAACCAGCTTCCAGGTTTCCAATATCAATGGCGGCACCGGTGCAACCAATGTTATTCCCGGCGAAGTGGATTTACTCTGCAATTGGCGTTTTTCCACTGAATTAACCGCCGAAGATCTTGAGACCCGGGCCCGCGCAATCCTGGATAAGCACAACCTCAAGTATGAAGCGAACTATAAATTATCCGGATTGCCTTTTCTCACTGCCGCAGGCCCACTGGTTCAGGCAACCCAGCAGGCAATTCTCACCATCACCGGGGAAAAAACGGAGCTATCGACCGCCGGCGGCACTTCCGATGGCCGCTTTATTGCCCCTACCGGAGCCCAGGTCGTAGAACTGGGACCAGTAAATGCCACTATCCATAAAGTGGACGAAAGGGTTGAGGCCGACCACTTGGATATCCTTAAAGATATTTATCGGGAAGTCTTAAAAGAGTTACTCACTTAAATTAATCCGACTCAACCTAGAGGCTCATAAGGGCGAAAGCTCAAAGTATTCTTTTGAGAGGCCCCGGCTTTCATGGCTGGGGCAGTAAAACTCCAGTAGGTTTATCTTGCCAAAAACTGGCTACCTCTTGAATATTACTATTCAGCGTATTTGCCAACTCTGCCAATACAACATCCCATTGCTCCAGACCGTGCAGGGTGGCTCGGGCCGACACAATTTATCGAGAGCAACATCTATCGCCAAGTTGGATTAGACTACTAAATGAGTTGCGGCAGAGATACTTAGTGAATCGCGCCGACGACCACCAACCGCTCACTGATTCTCGAGTCGCGCGGCTCCTGCCACCAACTCGAGCCCTCGAGAAAGACGCCATGAAAAGCGTAATCAAGTTGGACCCGCACAACCCAAGTGGCGAAGGCCTTGAGTCCTGGGCTGTCATCCCTCCCTCTTTTCTTACCGGCCCGACACCTATCCAGCGAGGGTATAAAGCCTTTGAGCGCAACGGCCTCTGCACTGGGACCTGGGATTGCTCTGGCGGAAGCAGCACAGGGCTCAATCCCTATCCACTCTTTGAGTTCATGCTTCTGATCGAGGGCCACGTCGGCATTATCGACGAAACAGGACACAAAGAAGTTATCTCTGCTGGAGAGCCGTTTTTCCTCCCGCAAGGCCTTAATTGCGCATGGGACATGCCGGTATACTACCGCAAGTACTTTATCAATTTATTCAATGATGAGTATCCTGCAGAGACTGATCCGTCTAAGCTGAGAGTCGTGCGCCCGCTTCCAAACATTTCAGAAGACGACTGCAAAGAGACCAGTCTCAGCACTCTAGAGCCACACCAAGCCCGGCATCTGGCATACGAGTCTGGTGATGGCAGGATCCAGGTCGGCACATTAATATCCGGCCCTTGTCGTTGCGATATCACAGATTTCAGTCGGAGCGAGCTGATATGTATGCTGGAGGGGTCGGTACGGGTCACAACGTCAAACGGCGAGGAGGCCTTCCACGCCGGCGACAGCTTCTTCGCACCATTGAATGCCCCGGTAGGGTGGCACGCCGACAAACCTTTTCGCGCATTCTTTTGCGCAGTCTGGCCCTGAGCATCAATGGATCACATCGATGACTGTCCTCATCTTTGGCGGCTCAGGAAACGTTGGCCGGGCCCTCATTCCGATCTTATATGCGAGTGGAGCAAAGATCCGGGTCGCCACACGATCGACTGCCTATGCCGCAAGTCTCCCCGATGATATTGATACAGTCATTGCCGATATGGACGATCCTTCCACCCTGAGGTCCGCATTTAAGGGAGTTGAGAGTGTCTTTCTTCTCATCGCAAATAGTCCCAAGGAGACTCATCAAGGCCTCTCCACACTGGCGATCGCCGCTGAATCACCCCCCAGGCACATCGTTTATCTATCGAGCGATCTTGCAGTTCGCGCACCGATGATTCCCCATGCGGGTGGAAAATTCGCCATTGAAACAGCGCTGCGAGCAAGTGGGATCGCGCACACGATACTACGGCCCACCTACTTCGCTCAGAATGATCTTGTTCAGAAGGATGTGATCACTGCAGGTGCTTATGCAACGCCGTTGGGGCCCCACCCGGTTGCACGCATCGATACCCGTGATGTTGCGCTCGCAGCAGCTACAGCACTCTTAGACATAAGGGCGAAGAACGAAGTATTTCTTTTGTCGAGTTTGGATGCCCCTAACGGCAATGAAACCGCTGCACTCTGGTCCATAGCACTTGGTCGCGCCGTCATCTACCCTGACCTAACGCCGGAAGACTTTGCCAACAGCATCGAAACCATGGTGCCTCCGTGGCTGAATTTCGATCTTCTGGTCATGCATCGCTGGTTCAAAACAAACGGCCACCCAATCCATCAGGAAGATCTCGAGGCTCAAGCCGCACTTTTGCCGCAAGGTCCGCGAAGCTATCGAAGTTTCGTAGAGGAAACGGCCAACACATGGCAGAGTGAAACCTAAAGCCACCAAGTACCGTAGCTCACCTCCTTTTCAATACAGCCGCTATTATCGTAGGGGTAGGTCGCCCTTTGTGCCATTAGCCCAATACACACCCAGATCCCATTAGTACCGTGCCCACCAGAATTGTGGTTACCGAATTAGAACCCGAAAAACTACTATTCGCACAGTGTGACGAAATGGTTGGGGTCGACCAGTTTGATACTCTCAAAGATATTTATCGGAAAGTACTAACAGAGCTACCATTTCGATTAACTTGGCTTAGTTTGCGGGCTCAAAAAAGGAGAAAGTATAAAGTTTGCTTTTGACTTGCCCCAACTTTCCTCACTGGGAAAGTAAAACACCAAAAGGTTTATACGCCAAATAAACTGACTATTCTCTCAATACTGCATTTCAGCGTATTTATCCCTTCTGGCACAATCCCTTCGATATGCTGAATCCAACAATAAAAAGGAGCTCACGGACCATGGATAGGTTTATAACGTTTATCGCTGCGGCAGTTATAGCAAGCCCGGCATTTTCCACCCACGCAAATACAAATGAACATTCACCCAATTTTAGCTACGAGGATATTTTCGACCTGGAGTACGCCAGCGACCCACAGTTTGGCACTAACGATAAAAATATTTATTACGTACGCAACTCCCTGAACAAAATGGCAGATACCACAAGGGCAAACCTCTGGTATATCAGCGATGATGGCAAAGATCATCGCCCCCTAACTTCAGGAGATTTTCACGACCTCTCGCTACATCTATCTCCAGATGGAAAAACCATTGCCTTTATCAGCGACAGGAGTGGAAAGCCCCAGATACATTTGTTGTGGCTGGACAATGGTAAAAGTGAGCAAATTTCCCATCTACCCAAAGCCCCATCAAATATCCAGTGGTCCCACGATGGTCAGCATATAGCCTTCACCATGTTCGTGCCCGAGAACAAACCGCTGCCAGTGGAGCTTCCCACACCACCAGAAGGGGGCGAGTGGGAGGAAACACCTCAGTTTATCGACAAGAGCTTGTATCGCATTGAGGGCCAGGGATACTTAGAGCAGGGTAATTCACAGGTTTTCATGATTTCCCGTGAAGGAGGCACTCCCCGTCAGCTCACTAGTGGGGACTACGAGCACAACAGCCAACTCAGCTGGGGCAAAAATAATAAGGCCATTTACTTTTCAGCAAATCGCCACCCAAATCATGAAATTGAACTGCTGGATTCAGAAATTTACAAGGTAAATATCAACGATGGAAATATTGAGCAAGTAACCGAGAGATTTGGCCCCGATTTTCAACCTCAAATCTCACCCGACGGAAGAAAGCTGGCATATTTAGGCTATGAAGATCAGCGGTTTTCCTACCACCAAAACACTTTGCGAGTGATCGACCTCGCTAGTGGAAAAAACCAGCTAATAAAAACTGCCAGCGATCGTAGCGTTTCCGATTTTCAGTGGCTCGCTGACAGTAAGCGTATTGCTTACAGCTATGACGATCATGGCTCAACCAAAATTGCCATTAAGAAAATTGGCGGAAAGGAAACCTTGATAGCGGATGACGCCGGTGGACTGACACTAGGCGCGCCCTATAGTTTTTCAGATTTTGCTGTCTCCAAACGTGGAAACGTAGTTTATACACAAACCACACCTCAAGTTCCCGCAGAACTTGCAATTTCTCGTGGCGGCAAGATAAAAATTCTCACGGCGATCAACAGTGATTTGATACCTCTACGCAATATGGCCCATGTGGAAGAGATCAACTATAAATCCAGCTTCGATGGTCGCAATATCCAAGGCTGGATAGTCTACCCCCCAAATTTCGACCCCCAAAATAAATACCCCCTGTTACTTGAGATTCACGGTGGCCCACTATCTAACTACGGCCCGCGCTTTTCTGCCGAAATGCAACTATTTGCCGCCGCAGGCTATGTCGTGCTCTACACTAACCCTCGCGGCTCTACCAGCTACGGCAATGAGTTTGCCAACCTGATCCATCACAACTTCCCTAGCCAGGATTACGATGACCTAATGGCAGGTGTCGATGCAGTTATCGCCCAAGGCTATATCGATGAGGATCAATTATTTGTCACAGGTGGGAGTGCCGGCGGCACACTGACAGCCTGGATTATCGGTAAAACTGAACGATTTAGGGCTGCGGTAGTTGTCGCACCGGTAATCAATTGGGAGAGCTTTGTTCTAACTGCCGACTACTCCAAAATATTTACTCGCTACTGGTTTTCCGGGATGCCTTGGGAGGCCCCCGAGGAGTATCGACGCCGCTCTCCACTCACATATATTGGCAATGTCACTACACCGACCATGCTGTTGACTGGAGAAAACGATTATCGTACCCCAATATCTGAGACCGAACAGTTTTACCAAGCACTAAAGTTAAATGATGTAGAGGCAGCTATGGTGCGCCTTCCAAACACATCCCATAACTTTTCCGATAGACCCAGCAAGAGAATCTCTAAAGTAGCTTCGACCCTCTACTGGTTCGATCAACACAAACCCGATAGAGAAAATGAAAGCGAGGACTTGGCAACCAACTAATTCAAAATTTTACAGGTATATTCGGCCAAATAACGGAGTAGCAGGTCAGCCACCCTGTTGCTCCATCACAGATTATCCCGTCGAGCACACCAGTCAACGGATCACTCCCTTTGTCCCCCCTTCCTCAGGTATCCTCTAGGAAACAAGAAGGAGGAGCCTAAAGATCATGAACCGGCTAATAAAAATTGTCGCAACGATGTTTATCGCCAGCCCTGCGCTCGCTGATAACCAACTACCCAATTTTAGTTACGAGGATGTATTTAACCTCGAATACGCGAGTAGCCCTCAGTTCAGCAGTGACGGGAAAAGTATTTATTACGTCCGCAACTCAATGAACAAAATGAAAGACGGCAAGCGCGCGAACCTTTGGCGTATCGGTACCGATGGCAAAGATCACCGCCCTCTGACCTCTGGAGACTACTCCGATTACTCCCCACAGCTATCCCCAGACGGGAAGACCATCGCTTTTATCAGCACCCGCAGTGGCAGCCCGCAGATCCACCTGCTGTGGTTAGATAATGGCCAGAATCTGCAGATTACTCACCTGCCAAAATCCCCCTCCAATATCCAGTGGTCACGGGATGGTAAGCAAATAGCTTTCACTATGTTCGTACCGGAAAGCAAACCTCTGCCAGTAAAGCTCCCCAGTGCCCCGGAAGGCGCAGAGTGGGCTAAGCCACCACAGTTTATCGACAGCAGCATTTATCGTTCAGATGGCATGGGCTATTTAAAGCAGGGGCATATACAGGTTTTTGTGATCCCTCGAGAGGGCGGTACCCCTCGCCAACTTACCGAAGGCGAGTACGATCACCACAGCAGTCTCGCCTGGAGTAAAAATAACGATGCAATTTACTTCTCAGCCAATCGTCATCCCGATCACGAAATCGAGCTGATGAACTCGGAAATTTACAAGGTGAGCCTACAAAACGGCAGTATCGAGCAAATTACCGAACGTTATGGTCCCGACCTTCACCCGCAGATGTCTCCAGATGGTACGAAGCTGGCCTATTTAGGCTTTGAGGATCAAAAGCTCGGATACCAACAACATACTCTGCGCGTCCTGGATCTCAATAGCGGGAAGTCCCGTAAAATAAAAACTGCCAAGGATCGCAGCATCTCCAACTTCCACTGGCTGGGCGATAGCAAGCGAATTGCCTATAGCTACGACGATCACGGCTCCACCAAAATTGCCATCAAGAAAATTGGTTCCAGCGAAACCCTAATGGCCAGCGACGCTGGAGGCCTTTCACTGGGACGCCCATACTCCAGTGCCAATTTTGCAGTCTCCAAACGCGGGGACATCGCCTACACACAAACGACCCCTCAGAATCCCGCCGAACTGGCTCTAGCGCGCAACGGCAAAACCCAGGCACTCACCGAGCTCAATGGCGACCTGATGCCACTGCGCGAGATGGCAAATATTGAGGAGATCAACTACAAATCGAGCTTTGATGGCCGAGATGTTCAGGGCTGGGTCGCTTACCCACCCAATTTCGACCCCGAGAAGAAGTATCCCCTTCTATTGGAAATTCACGGTGGTCCCTTCTCTAATTACGGCCCCAGATTTGCCGCCGAAGTCCAGTTATTTGCCGCTGCTGGTTATGTTGTTCTGTACACTAACCCCCGTGGCTCCACCAGCTACGGCCATGAATTTGCCAACTTAATTCACCATAACTACCCGAGCCAGGATTACGACGACCTGATCTCTGGCGTCGACGCTGTAATTTCTCAAGGTTATATTGATGAAGAGCAGTTGTTTGTTACTGGTGGCAGTGGCGGAGGCACATTGACAGCCTGGATCATTGGCAAAACTGACCGTTTTAGGGCCGCTGTTGTCGCCAAGCCTGTCATCAACTGGGAAAGCTTTGTCTTAACTGCCGATTATTCCAGGTTCTTTACCAGCTATTGGTTCTCAGGGATGCCCTGGGAGAATCCTGAGGAATACCGCCGTCGCTCACCGCTCACCTATGTCGGAAACGTTACCACTCCCACTATGCTCTTAACCGGGGAAGAGGACTACCGCACACCGATGTCAGAAACAGAACAGTTTTATCAAGCACTAAAACTTAATGACGTTGACGCTGCCATGGTTCGCATTCCAGGGGCATCCCACAGTATCGCTGCCAGGCCAAGTCAGTTAGTGGCAAAAGTTGCATCGATTTTATATTGGTTTGATCAATATAAATCTGAACGAGAGAGTGAAGACTTAGCAATTAATTAGGACTTTTGCACCAATTTAGTCAACTCTTCAGGGCTGGCTCTAAGGAGCCGCCTTCTTTCCCCTGTTTCACTTGCCCGATCTAACGCATAATCAGTACTGCAAAATACAAGGACGAAATTATGCGTAAAATTCTGTTTTTACTTCTTATGTGGCCGACTTTCGTTTTCTCAAGCCTGGTACCGCTTGAAAAGCTTATACGACATGCAGATATTGAAGAAGTTAAAATATCTCCAACGGGCTCACATCTAGCAATAAGAAAGATGCATGAAGGTGAGCGAATACTAGTATTCATGTCTATCGATTCATCAGAATTCACCGGCTTTGTTCGATTTAGAGGCAAGGAGGAAGTTGGTGATTTTTATTGGGCAAATAATGAGAGGGTTGTGATTGAAGTAATGTCACGAAAGGCAGATCTTGAGGCTCCTGTCAGTTATGGATCTCTTTATGCTGTTAATTATGATGGTTCTAAAAGGAAAACAATTTTCGGGCACCTTGCCGGCGAGCGTCAAACTGGAACCCGGTTCAAAAAGGCTGTGTCAACCTATGCCCATGCAACTATTATCGACCCCCTTCCCCAAAAGAAAAAGGAGATACTTATCTCTACCTTTCCCTGGAAAAATGACTGGGAGTCCAAAGGAGAGGTTATCAGACTTGACATATATACGGGGCTGAAAAAAAGCTCTATCGGATTACCGCAAATTTTCGGCCGTGCTTACACTGACGGTTCAGGCAAACTTCTCTATGCTGATGGTACCGATAAAAGTGGAAGGCCTCAGTTATTTTTTCGGGAAAAAAGTGAGTGGCATAGAGTAAAAAATACTGCTTTAGACAGCGCTACTCCGATAGGCTTTAATCCTGAGACAGGTGAATCATACTTAAAAATTACTCGAAACTCACAGACTCAAGCTTTAATCAAGCTAAAACCTGGCTCCGAAACTTTCTCTCAAATTTTTCAACATGAAAAGTCGGATATAGACGACATCATTTATTATCCAAACTCATATAAACCTCTAGGTGTATACCTGCAACCTGATTATCCCACAGAGCACTTTTTTGATGAAGGCGACGGCTTTGCTCCACTTTTTAGAGGATTGAAAAAGGCTTTTCAAGGATTCCATATAGCTTTCACAAGCTTTACAACCGATGGTTCTTTTGGCGTATTAAAAGTACATGGCGATCGCCTACCGGGAGATTACTATCTTGTCAACATGAAATCTAAATCCGTCGATTTCCTAGCAACATCCGCTGAGTGGCTACAACCAGACCAACTAAATCCAATGCTCGCTGATAGCTTCACCACAGAAGACGGCCTGCAAGTGGGCACTTATCTTACCTTTCCACAAGGCTCAAATAAATCACACCCGATGGTTGTATTACCTCACGGAGGTCCCCATGAACGTGATTATTGGGAGTATGATCGCAATGCGCAAATTCTGTCTCAAAATGGATATCTTGTACTTCAAGTTAACTTTCGTGGCTCCACGGGTTATGGCCAGGGATTTTATTCAGCAGGACTCAAGGAGTGGGGAGGAAAAATTCAACAAGATATTGCCGACGCCGTTCATTGGGCCATAGAGAAAGGATATGCAGACCCTGATCGAATTTGCATCTATGGCACTAGCTTTGGGGGTTATTCGGCTCTGATGAATCCTATCCGCAACCCTGATTTATACCAATGTGCTGTAGGTTATGTAGGCGTATACGATTTGGAGATGTTGTACACAAAAGGGGATGTTAAGAGAAGAGATCGAGGCATTGCTTACCTTAAAAAGACACTCAGTAAAGATAAGGACTTTCTAAAAGTCAACTCTCCTGTACACAATGCCGGCAAACTTAATTTGCCAGTTTTCTTGATTCATGGAGAGGAAGACGAGCGAGCCCCCATTGAGCATGCAGAAATGCTAGTAAAGGAATTTAGAAAAGAAAAAAAACCGATTAAAACTCTATTTGTGAAAAATGAAGGACACGGCTTTTATACCGAAGAAAATAGAATGAAACTCTATACAGAACTATTAGAATTCCTAGATCAACATATTGGTGTTGGGGCTAGCGAAACGCAATCTAGCGAAGGGTAAAGAGTTCAATTAAAATGTAGCCCCAGTTAATTTAGGGGCTACATATTTTCAGTTGCTCAGTCACCTCAAGCAGGCTACCCACTCAACCGTGATCGCGATACGCCTTCCACTTCTTCATATGACGATCCTTTTTTTCAGCCTTCAGGGTTTCCAGCTTAGCGAGCTGCTCATCTGTTAATACAGATTCAAATTGAGTGCGCATCTGGTTGCGGCTCTGCATTTTAGCGACTTCCAGTTTGCCAATCTTGGCCCCCAGGCTTGCCAGTGTCTGCTGATCGGCACCGGAACGTATTGCTTCACGCAACTCTTCATACGCTTTGTGCATTTCTTCGCGCTTAGCTATTTTTCCTTCACGGTTGGACTCGCGAAGCTCCTTCAGTTGATCCTTTTGAGCTTCCGTCAGGTCCAGCTCTTTAGCAATTTTTTCTGGTCCATGGCCGCGACCTTCCATACGTCCTTTACCATCACATGCCATACCAACGGCTGGTACTGCTACAACGCCAGCCAAAGCCAAACTACCTACTACAGTTTTCCAGTTTTTCATCGTTCAACCCTCTCGTTTGCATTCAGTAAGTACATAGTAAGTGGGCGCCGTGTAAACGGGGGATAACTGTGGTAAACCTTTGTTAAGAACTCACAACAAGCGCTTTTTATAATAAATACAGTTTACAAAATGCACCGACTGTAAAAAAATTTTCAAATTAATGGTTGTGAAGGGAAATAAAAGAGAGGGATAGAATTTAAGTTAGAAATTTAATCCGGAAGTTATACAGGCCTGACTAGTATAACTTCCACAAGATCAAAATCGTTTTAATGGAGAGCGGCTGAGGAGGGATTTTGTTTCGTATCCACATCTTCCAGTGAGTGAGTCAGAACAAAGTAATAAACAACCTGTTCGCGCCCCTGGACTTCTGCTATCAGGTCAAAGTTGTACTCTCCCCGCTCCCCGGGAGAAATACGCACAGCGGCTATATGTTCAGGCTCAATAAACAGCTCGGCGACGGGTCGTTTACCGCGCATTACCTGAACCAACTTGGTACGGGCATCTTCAGCGGTGAAGCGCCAGTGGTAGTCATCATCATCGTATACTACCGAATCACTACTTCCGGCCCTGACGATGCAATTTGTATGCTCTGCCAGCCAGGGCCAAAACTCGCTGAACAACAGGGAGCTTTTCATAGCGAATCAGTCATCCAACTCAAGAACATCACTATCAAGCGCAAGCTCTTCAGCTATTTGCCGACACCAGCGATTCAGCCGCTCTGTGGTCATCTCTTCCTGCTGGTCTTCATCAATAGCCAGGCCGACAAACTTTGCTTCACCTTCGACTTCAGCTTTTGAGGCTTCATACTCGTAGCCTTCAGTGGACCAGTGACCGACTATAGTGGCTCCTTTTTCCACAATAACATCGTGGAGCATGCCCATCGCATCCAAGAAATAGTCGCCGTACCCAAATTGGTCTCCCAGGCCAAATAAAGCGACGGTCTTTCCGCTAAAATCGATTTCCTGCACATCCTCCCAGAACTCTTCCCAGTCAGATTGAATCTGACCAAAGTCCCAGGTAGGGATTCCAAAGATAAGATACTGATAATTAGCAATATCCAACTGGGTGACATCGGCAATATCAAACAGGTCTACATTGTCTTCGCCAAGGCGGGCGCGGATGCGCAAAGCTACAGACTCGGTATTACCCTCATCACTGCCATAGAACAAGCCGATTTTACTCACAGTCAACCCTCTCCGCCCAGTCCGGGCCGCTACATACTAAATTACAAGGCGGCGTATTCTCCCAGCAATAACCGGGCTCAGCAAGTTACCTATCTGATCAGGTTTCGGCAGGCATAAAGAAAAATGCCCCCGGGGCAGCGGGGGCTAAGGGTTATGAACCTGCTGGGCCTTGGGGAAGGGTGCACCCAGCGGATCGCACAAGGAGTCTTTGGTTGGGGGGCCTAGGACTCTGAATCCTGGCTTGCAGAGCTTTCATCGCGCCGTTTCATTTGGCGCGCTTTGCGCTCACTCTTTAGCTGCTCTAGCTTGGCCTTCTGCTCATCAGTCAGAATGGCCTTAAACTGTTCTTTCATTTCGTTGCGGTTCTGCATCTCCAGAAGCTTTAGCTTGCCTAGCTCTTCGCCCAATTGATCCAGTGTCGCCTGGTCAGCGCCCGACTCAATCGCCGCATTTAATTCCTTGCGCAGCTCGATCATTTGCTCGCGCTGTGCCATTCTCGCCTCTCGGTTGCTCTCCCGGTTGGCCTTTAACTGTGCCTGCTGGCCTTCGGTCAACTCAAGCTGGCGGACCATATATTCAAATCCGCGCCCCTGACCACCTTCACCACCGCCGAAAGCAAGTGCCGCAGGGGCAACCAGAACACCTATCAAGGCCAAGCTTCCCATTGCTTGTTTCCAGTGTTTCATTCCTACTTCCTCATGTTCGCGTTCAGTGACTACATAGTAAGCCCAGCTTGTGTAAACGGGGGAAAACGCCGGTAAACATTTGTTAAGAACGGTAAAAAGCCCTATCGCCAGCGGTAACCAGCGCCAGCGCTTTGCATATAATGGCCACACAGAAACTGAGAGAACGCCATGAGCCGCATCCTTTTAATCGACGATGACACCGAACTCACCGACTTGCTAAGGGAGTACCTTACCGGAGAGGGTTTTCAAGTAACCGCAGCCAATGATGGTGGCCGGGGACTAGAACTCGCTCAGAGCGAGAGCTTTGACGCTCTGGTTCTGGACGTCATGCTGCCCGTTCACAATGGCTTTGAAGTACTGCGCAAACTTAGGGAGGAGGCTTCAGCAGCAAGCCGCTCCCTACCGGTTTTGATGCTTACTGCAAAAGGGGACACTGTGGATCGTATCGTCGGCCTGGAAATGGGTGCCGACGACTACCTGCCCAAACCCTGCAATCCCAGGGAATTGGCGGCCCGACTGCGCGCAGTACTCCGCCGCGGACGAGTCGAAGCTGAAGAGAGCGACGACACTCTTAGCAGCGGCCAGATTCGACTACTGCCTGCAGAGCATCAGGGTTATTGGAACGACCAGGCTTTGGCTCTGACCGGCGCAGAGTTCGCCGTGCTCAAGGTACTGGTTCAGCATGCCGGCGAAGTGGTTGGCAAAGAGGTTCTCACTGAAAGTGCCCTTGGCCGTAAGCTGATGCCCTACGACCGCTCCATTGATGTCCATGTCAGTAACATTCGCAAGAAGCTCGCGGATAAAGGTGCCAGCCGCGACCTAATTATCAATATCCGAGGTGCCGGATACATGCTCACCCAGAGCAAGCAGTAGGTTTTCCACGATGCGCAGTCTCTTCTGGAAAATGTTCTTTGGGGCCTGGATCACCGCCATGGTGATGGTTGTAGCCGCCATTTACATTACCCACTTCGGTGAATTCGGCGATCCCCGACAAGAGGAACGCTGGGAGGGCCCCGCCCTATTTCGCGAGGTCATGCGAAATATGCGAATCGCCCGCCGTCACGGTCCCGAACAATTCCAGCACTGGCTCGAGAAAGCCCCCAAAAAAGTCAAACGGCGGGTTTATGCGGTTGATCAACAAGGCAACGACATCCTCGGTCGCGAAGTGCCATCAAATATGGGCTCGTTGATCGACAGTCTTGATTACCGCAATCGCGAAGCTCACAAACTGGTAAATAACAAGCCCACTGTAGGCTTCTTTCTACCACTGCGCACCGGAGACCCCCTGCGTATCGTCGTCGTTGCTGGGGATAGCAAGGAAGGCCTATTGCTGCGCTTCCTGTGGCGCAACTTTTGGCCGATGTTACTGCTTTCCATGATCGCCTCGGGCCTAGCCTGCTACTGGTTGGCCCGCTACCTGAGCCGCCCTCTTGAACAGTTGCGCGCCGCCACCAAGCGCGTGGCTGCCGGCGAACTGGACTACCGCGTGACTCCATCCCTGAAGTCTCGGAATGATGAACTGACTGACCTGGCCCTGGACTTCGATTCTATGACTGCCCAGCTTCAGGAGTCGATGTCCGAGCAGCGTCGCCTGATCAAGGATGTCTCTCACGAACTGCGCTCGCCATTAGCGCGCCTGCAAGTGGCATTGGCCATCGCCCGCCAAAAGCAAATTAACGGGCTCGATACAGAACTGGATAAAATCGGCAAGGCAGCGGATTACCTGGAAGATATTATTGCCGACGTGCTATCACTTCCTATTAGCAGCCAGGAGCAGCGCCCCCTGGATGACGTAGTGGAAGTAAATGCCCTGATAAGCGCCCTGGCGGAAGACCTCCACAGCGAAGCTGCTGACAAAGACCTATCCTTTGAAATTCGTTCCGAAGGGGAAGAGCTCCTTGTCGCAACCCGGGGCAGCTCCCTGACCGCTGCCCTGGAGAACATCCTGCGCAACGCAATCAAGTACAGTCCCGAGCACGGCCGGGTCAAGGTGTCGATTAAAGAATCCTCAGAATCCTGCACTATCTCAGTCATTGACTCAGGTTCCGGCGTGGCAGATGAGGAATTGGAGGCTATTTTCCGCCCCTTCTATCGCACAGATAGTGCACGCACCCGGGAAAGTGGTGGCTTTGGACTGGGACTCGCTATCGCCCAGCGCACCATCCTACATCACCAGGGAAGCATCAGCGCCAAAAACAGTCGGGATGCGGGCCTGTGTGTTGAGATTAAGCTCCCCCTGCTACATATTGCCGACGATTAAGCATCGCAGCAGCTAATATAAGCATCTCTACCGCCAGAGTTTTCTGGCGGTTGCTTCCTTGCACCCGCAAATAGCAAAGGAACCCGCTATGCGCTGGATTATTTATATTCTTATTGCCTTGGTAATTCTCGTGCTCGCGGGATATTTATTCCCACGCGAAGTCACTGTTCATCGCAGCGTATTTATCAACAAACCGCCACAAGTGGTTTTCCCCTACGTTAATAATTTCCACAAATTCAACGAGTGGTCCCCATGGCGCCATATCGACCCCTCGGTACTCTATGAGTACAGCGGTCCCCTGGAAGGCGTCGGCGCCAAAATGAGTTGGCGCGGCGAAAACTCCAAAGCCGGAAGCGGTAGTCAAACTATCTTCGCCAGCAAGCGAGATTCTGTAGTCGCCACCAAGCTGGATTTTGGTGATGGCAGCCAGGCCACGGCAGAATTCCAGCTGGAACCAAAGGATGGCGGCACCCTTCTTACCTGGAACTTCCACAGCGATACCGGCGGTGGTCCCAGAGAACGCTGGATGGGCTTGGCAGTGAAAAAAATGGTGGGAGAGTCTTATGAACAAGGGTTGGAAAAACTTAAAAACCTGGTTGAAACAGCACCGGAAAATAGCACCTCCGACGGAACCTCCACCGATTCAGTTTCAGATATTCCATCCGATGTAGATGATGCAATGGGTGATGGCCCTCAGGGTGTCCCCAGTGAACTGCGAGACCAGAATGAAGAGGAAGCAGGAGAAACACCGGAAAACCAGCAGTAACACTCAGCAATTAAGAGTAGCGATTACTGAAATACAAAAAAGCCCGCAATTTGCGGGCTTTTTCTGTTTAAACCGACTTCGGTCGATTGCGTCGCGCGGCTGGCGCCGGTGACTTGCGCAACTTCCTGCGCTGGCGCTCCAGGTTTTGTTTCTCACCCTGGGTCAATGGGCGCTGGCCCAGTTTCGGCATTCCCGCCGTTACGCAGAGGTCATCGATCTCGCGGGGCTCCATCTCAATCCACTGCCCGACGCGCACATGGGAGGGAATAAAGACGCTGCCGTAGCGCACACGCTTCAAGCGGCTAACTCTAACTCCCTGGGACTCCCACAGACGACGCACCTCGCGGTTGCGGCCCTCCATCACTACGCAGTAGAACCAGCGGTTTTTACCTTCACCACCACTCTCTACGATGTCGGTAAAGCGCGCCGACCCATCATCCAACAACACGCCCTTGAGCAGACGCCGCCTCATTTCCTCATCCACATCACCCTGGATTCGAACCAAGTATTCGCGGTCGATTACCGAGGAGGGATGCATTAATTTATTGGCCAGCTCTCCGCTATTGGTAAACAGCAGCAAACCACTGGTATTGAAATCCAGGCGCCCAACAGAAATCCAGCGGCCGGTTTTCAGTCTCGGCAGGCGATCGTAGACCGTCGGGCGGCCTTCCGGGTCGTGGCGGGAGCATATTTCTCCAACCGGTTTGTTGTAGAGTATTACCCGGCAGCGATTCTGCTCTGCCGAAGGCAGCCGGCTACCATCAAACTCGATAAGATCCGCGTCAGTTACGCGCTCGCCAAGCTCCGCCACTTTTCCATTTACGGTTACGCGGCCCGCATCAATTGCGCGCTCCATTTCACGGCGCGAACCGAGGCCGGTGCGCGCTAATACTTTCTGTAATTTCTCGCCTGCTGGCGGGGTACCATCACTCATGGGGTGGTGCTTTCCACTTGTACTACTTCTTTGGAATCTTCATCGACATCAGCATTTGCCTCCACCGACTCCTCGGCGACCTCTTCAGCTGTGTCGTCTTCGGCAAACATACTGCTGGGTGGTAACGTTGCCGTTAGAGAGTTCTCGCTCTCTTCTTCTGCTTGCAGCGATTCAGCGCTGCTTCCCTCATCACTGTGAAGTTCACTCTCTTCACTTAGATCAACATTTACATCCAACTCCGAATTACCTTCAGAGTCTTCCTGCTCCATTTCCCACTGGATCTCTGCTGCCGCAGTTTCCACTGGGTCTTCCTCTGCATCCGTCTCGGCGGGCGCTACTTCGCGGTCTACTTCGGACTCGGACTCGGCGCCTGATGCTTCAGCAGCAACTTCCTCAGCCAAAGCTTCTACCAGGGCATCGTCTATATCTTCATGTTCGGCCGCAGTGGCTTCAGTAGAGGGTTCTGCCTCGGAGCCTCGCTCTGACTCAGAGTCTTCCGAAGCACTATTGTCCACCTCGGACTCCCCCTCCTCGGGAACCGGCTCTGGAGGCAAACCTTCCTGTTCCAGAATCTGGTTCAGACTCTCGATATCGCGGATCTCCGCCAGAGTCGGCAAATCATCCAGGGTGCTCAAATTAAAATAATCGAGAAACTCCCGGGTTGTTGCGTAGAGAGACGGCTTACCGGGCACATCCCGCTGCCCCACAACTTTAATCCAACCGCGCTCCAGCAGGGTTTTAACAATATGCGAGCTCACCGCAACGCCGCGGATATCCTCGATATCACCACGGGTTACCGGCTGTCGATAAGCGATAATGGCGAGGGTCTCCAAGGTTGCACGGGAATACCGTTGCGCCTTTTCCTCCCACAGCCGATTCACCCATGGAGCCAGGTCTTCCGGCACTTGAAAACGCCAACCACTCGCGACTTTCTTCAGTTCAAACCCTCGGTCAGCACAACTCTGGGCGATTTCTTCAAGCACATCTCTCAGGGTAGTCTTGGAGGGTTGCTCTTCCTCGTCCAGCAAAGACAACAGTTTTTCTTCACTGAGAGGCTGGCCCGCGGCCAACAGGGCGCCTTCGACGATTTTGCGCAGTAATTCGGGGGCGATTGTCATCTTCTATTTTCTAACTCGAATACATTTCCGACGCTTTATCCAAGGCCTCTACAGCGTCCTCTGGATCTTCAACCTCTTCGAGAATCTGGTCCTCAGGCTCGCTGTCAGCACCGTCTTCGCTTTCACTGCTGTGGGTAGCAGCGCGAGCGCGCACGTGGATCGGGCCAAAAGCTTCATTCTGCACCAGCTCCACCAGTGACTCTTTTACCAGCTCCATCACTGCCAGGAAGGTCACTACGACACCGAGGCGACCCTCCTCAACGGTAAACAGGCTTACAAAGGGCACAAACTGGCCGTGGCGGATCTTATCCAGCACCTGGGTCATACGCTCGCGGGTGGACAACTTCTCCCGCTCAACCTGGTGGCTCTCAAACATATCCGCACGCCGCAGCACATCAGCCAGGGCGACCAGGACTTCTTTCAAGTCAATTTCAGGGTCGGGGCGTGTGATACTGCGATCGGGAGCCTCTGCATTGGCCTGATGGACATCCCGGCCAACACGGGGGATTTCATCGAGATCCTCAGCCGCAGTTTTGAAACGCTCATACTCCTGCAAACGGCGAATCAGAGCCGCCCGGGGGTCCTCGCCTTCTTCCTCCTCCGCTTCAGGCGGTCGCGGCAACAACATCCGCGACTTTATTTCCGCCAACATAGCGGCCATTACCAGATACTCGGCGGCCAAGTCAAAGCGAATTGCCGTCATCATCTCCACATACGCCATATATTGATGGGTAATGTCGGAGACGTTGATCTCGAGAATATCCAGGTTTTGGCGGCGAATCAGGTATAGCAGGAGATCCAGAGGCCCCTCGAAAGCCTCCAGAACAACTTCCAAAGCATCTGGTGGAATAAAGAGATCCTGCGGGAGGTCGTTAAAGATTTCGCCCTGCACCAAAGCCAGGGGGGAATCCTCATCCGAGTCCTGGCCCTGCGATTCTGCATCGCCAGCCTGGGCAGGAGCTTCATCATCGCTCGCCGCAACCTCGGCCAGCACTTGCTCCTCGACCTCTGCTAGTAACTCATCACTGGACACCCTGCCCCACCCTCAATCGTGCAAACGCGCGATTATACACGGCGCCGCAGCTTTCAGCCGAGTATTTCGTCAGTTGCCCCACATCCCTGACGAATCAGTTGGGGCTCATCACCCGTCAGGTCGATCACGGTGGTGGGCTCCAACCCGCAGAAACCGCCATCGATAACCAACTCCACCTGGTGCTCCAGGGTATCGCGGATATCGTAAGGTTCGGTTAGGGGTTGTTCTTCGCCGGGCATAATCAGGCTACAGCTCATCAACGGCTCACCCAATTCTTCAATCAGGGCCAGGGCGATGGGATTATCCGGCACGCGAATACCGATGGTCTTGCGCTTCGGATGAATTAACCTGCGCGGCACTTCGGCGGTCGCCGGCATAATAAAGGTATAGGAACCCGGCGTATGATTCTTTAACAGCCTAAACATCTGGTTGTCGACCTTGGCATAGGTCGCCAGCTCCGATAGGTCTCGGCACATCAATGTGAAGTTGTGCTGCTTGTCCAGCTGGCGCACTCCTCGAATGCGCTCAACCGCCAGCTTCTCTCCCAGTCGACAGCCTATGGCGTAAGCTGAATCGGTGGGAAAAACAATAACGCCCCCTTGGGCGACGATCTCTGCTGCCTGAGTGATCAGGCGGCCTTGAGGATTATCCGGATGAATCTGAAAAAACTGCGCCACAAAGCCCCCCAAAAGCCTTACCGATTGAAAATACCTCACTGCCATCCACCAGGCTTAAAGCCGGACGATGGCCCCCAATTCACAAGCCAGAATTAGGGCAGCGAAACGTGACCCCGCTGTTCCCGGTGCAGAGTGTGCCACAGATTCCACACCGGCTCGACGTCTGCGGGCAACCTGACACAACCCAATTCACGCCAGGGCTGCTCCGGCTGGTGAAAATCACTGCCAAGAGAGCAGTATGGCATCGATTTGCCCGCCGCTTCCGCGGCCGAGAGTAACAATTTTTTTAACTCTCGGGTCTGTGTCGGGTTTTGCCGACCGCACAGCAGCTCCACCGCATCCCCATTTTTTTCAAGAAAAGCTCCCAGCAGTCGCAATAACTGGGTGCGGGTCAATCCGTACTTAAGCGGGTGGGCCAATACCGCACAACCGCCGGCACTGTGAATAGTAGCGATGGTCTCACCCAACTGGGGCCACTCAACTTTCACATCTCCTACTTTGCCAGCCCCCAGGTAACGCTTAAACGCCTTACCGGTATCATCTATATGCCCAGCTTCCACCAGCCATCGTGCAAAATGGGGTCTACCCAGTACCGAGTCGCCCGCCAGGGCGCGCCCACCCTCCAAGGCACCGCTAAAGCCACGCTTTTCCAGCTTTTCCGCGATACGCTCTGCCCGCTCCTCGCGCAACTGCTCACGCAGCTGAATGGCTTCTTGCAGAGGCCCCGATTCGGGATTGATGTTCAGACCTACAATATGTACTGGTCTGCGCCCCCAAAGACTGGAGAACTCAATCCCCGCCACCACATCTACGCCCAAACAGTCACCTTCCTGTTGAGCCTCAGGCACACCATCCACCGTATCGTGGTCGGTCAGGGCGAGCATCGTCACACCTTGGGATTTCGCTCTCAACACCAGCTGCGCAGGACTTAAAATACCGTCAGACGCGGTACTGTGGCAGTGCAGATCTACCAGGTCTGTATTCAAATCGGCTGAAAGGGTCTTCAACAACAGGCTCTCACTCAGTTCGACGATGAAAAAGATCGCCATATCCGTCTTTTCAGGAACAATCGCCCTATTGCGCTGTCTATGCGGCACTCGGCGTTTTCAGGGATAAGGCCCGAACTAGCAGTCACTCACAGGTGACTCGCCAGGGCCGAAGTCTGACAGTAGTTTTGTCAGCGGGGAAATTGAACGGGCTATCAGCCCCATCAGTTTCCAGCGGGCATTATCACCGGAATTGAGTATGACCGAAACGAATTCGACCACGACATCTCCCGAGAAGCCTAAAAAGGAAGGGTTTCTCAGCAATATCGCCTTCAATGTCATTATTCCGACATTGATACTGACCAAACTTTCCGGGGATGACTGGTTGGGCCCAACCTGGGCATTGATAGTGGCCCTGGCCTTCCCACTGGGTTATGGCCTTCGCGACCTGCTGCGCCTGGGCAAGGTCAATTTCTTCTCAGCCCTCGGATTTATTGGCATCCTGCTCACTGGCGGCATCAGCTTGCTCAAGCTGGACCCGCAGTATATTGCGATTAAGGAAGCTGCAATCCCTGGCCTACTGGGTGTTGCCACGGCACTATCCGTTTATACCCGCTGGCCGCTGGTCAAAACCCTGCTTTACAACGATCAAATTCTGAATACGACAAAAATCGCCGAGTCATTACAGGCCAATGGTAACCAGCCAGCCTTCGACCGCACCTTGCGCCAGACTTCGTGGATCGTTGCCGGGTCATTCTTTTTCTCCTCGGCACTGAATTACATTCTCGCCAAAATGATCGTTACCAGCCCGCCGGGCACAGAGGCCTATAACACCGAACTTGGCGAAATGACCGCCTATGGATATCTGGTTATTGCGATCCCATCAACCCTGATTCTGATGGGTGCACTCTTTTTCCTGTTCTCCCGTATCGGCAAGCTGACCGGGTTGAAACTGGAAGAAGTGATGGTTGCGCAATAACACCTTAAAAAAACTAACAAGAGCATTAAAAACAATGTGGTACGCAATCATCAGTGAAGATGTTAGCGATAGTCTCCCTTTACGCAAAAAAGCCCGCGCCGGTCATTTGGCCCGGCTCAACCTTCTAAAAGATGAAGGCCGCCTCCTGGCCGCCGGCCCAAACCCCAGCATCGACAGCGAAGAGCCCGGTGAAGCTGGCTTTACCGGCAGCCTGGTAATTGCTGAGTTCCCCTCTTTGGAAGAGGCCAAAGCCTGGGCTGACAGTGACCCCTATATCGAAGCTGGCGTCTATGCATCGGTTACAGTCAAGCCCTACAAGCTTGTACTGCCCTGATAAAAACTCTAACTAACAAGCTGCATCACAATGAAGAAATTACTGTCCGGTGTGCTCGCTGTAGCGCTGTTGAACTCAGCACCAGCAGCACTTGCAGCGGAGACCCGCTATATTACCGACCAACTTCACGTGCCCATGCGCTCTGGCAAAGGCAATGAATTCCGGATTCTGCACCGCGGCCTGGCCAGTGGTACCGAGCTGGCTCTGCTCGAAGATGCCGCCTCGGACGGCTGGGCAAAAGTGCGCACCCCCAACGGCACTGAGGGCTGGATCAGACGCCAATACCTTGTCAGTGAGCCCGTGGCAAAACTAAAGCTGGCAACCGCAGAAGCCAACCTGGCCCGCTTTGAAAAAATGGAAGGTAATCTGGGGGGTGAAGTTCGCCGGTTGGAGACAGAAAACGGCGAACTGAATAGCGCCCTGACCTCTGCCCAGCAGCAGAGCCAGGAATTGGCCGCCGAACTCAAGAGCCTGAAGTCCCTTTCTGCCGACGCAATTTCGCTCAACGATCGCCATCAAAAGCTCCTGCATCAGTACGAGTTGCTGAAACAGGAAAAAAGCATGGCGGAAGCGGAAATTCAGCGCCTATCCGGTAGCGATGCCCGCAAATGGCAATTGTATGGTGCCCTATCCGTTGCATTAGGCGCTATTCTGGCGATGATTGCCCCCCATGTGCGCCCGCGCAAACGCAATTCCGAGTGGGCCAACTGATCTCCCTCGCTACAACCAAAATCGCTTACTATACGACTGCGGGAGTGCTGAGAAGCACCCCGCAGGCAGCGATACCCAAATATTTATCCTTTCTCTTTATCCATACGCTGACACAGTAGTAAACCGATTGACCCCGGACATTCAAAGGACACGGATGATGCGTAAGTTACTCACTTTTCTTTTTTGTACTCTGTTCAGTCTTCCAATATTTGCTCAAAACCCTCAGGTGGAGCTTAAGACCGACTTGGGCATTATTCGCGTCGAGCTGTTCCCCAAGAAAGCTCCTGTCACAGTAGAGAATTTCCTCACCTATACCGATAGCGGCTTCTATGATGGCATTATTTTTCACCGCGTTGTGCCAGGATTTGTCGTCCAGGCTGGGGGCTTCACTTTCGACTTCCAGAAGAAAGAAACTCGCGACGCTATCGCCAATGAATCAGCTAACGGACTGCAAAACCTGCGCGGCACTCTCTCCATGGCACGGACCAACAACCCCGATAGCGCCACGTCTCAGTTTTTTATAAACCTAGTCGATAACACCCGCCTGGATGCCAGCGAGAACAAGCCTGGCTACGCGGTTTTTGGCAAGGTTATCGAGGGTATGGATATCGTAGAAAAAATCGAACAGGAACCCCGCGGCCTCTATCGCCAACACCCAGAGGCCCCCAACATTCCAATCCGCATACTTTCAGCAAAACGAGTTACCTCCAGCGACAACAGTGTCGCTGAACACAGCAAGGGAGAATAAGCAGTGATAGCTCTCAGTGTAAACCTCAATAAAATCGCCTTAATTCGCAATTCCCGCGAAGGCAACTTTCCCGATGTGGTCGCCCACGGGCGCACTTGCCTCGACGCCGGAGCCCAGGGGCTGACCGTACACCCCCGTCCAGACCAACGACATATTCGCCCCGGCGACGTGCGCGACCTGGCAGAACTCTGCGCCAGCCGCAAGAACATAGAATTCAACGTTGAAGGCAACCCCTTCGCCGCTCCCCTGGGGGACTACCCCGGCCTCATACCACTGGTTTTGGAAACCAAACCAGACCAATGCACTTTGGTTCCCGACACCAATGATCAGCTCACGTCTGATCACGGCTTTGACCTCAAGCAAGATGGCGATCGATTAGTTCCGATAATTGATCAACTTAAAAATGCCGGAATACGTGTCAGTCTGTTTATGGATCCAGACCTGGACCAAATCAGCCTGGCCAAACAGGTCGGTGCTGACCGTATTGAACTCTACACAGGCCCCTATGCCGAAGCCGTAACCAAACAGAGCCCAGAGCTGGAAACAATTTTTTCTGCCCACTGTGCCGCCGCTGAGCACGCACATCAGTTGGGGCTGGGGATTAATGCCGGCCATGACCTCAACCTGGTTAACCTACCGCGCTATCGCACATTACCGGGCTTGCAGGAAGTCTCCATAGGCCACGCCTTTACTGTCGATGCTATCAGCATGGGCCTGGAGAATGCCGTTAACGCCTACGTCGACTGCCTCGCTGGTAGCTGATGCAAAGCCTCAATATTATTGGCGCAGGTCGCCTTGGTAAAACCCTGGGGCGGCTGTGGCAGGAGAGCGGTGTATTTGGGGTGCAGTCAATTTATAACCGCAGTCTCGAGAGTGGACAAAGTGCCTGTCGATTTATCGGTGCAGGCAATGCTGTTGATTCCCTCTCAGCAATGCCGTCAGCAGACCTATGGCTGATTGGTTGTATCGATAGTGAAATCGCTATATTTGCGCAGAGGCTTGCCGATAGCGGGCTGGTCGATGAGCGCACTATTATATTCCACTGCAGTGGCGCTCTCAGCTCTAAAGAACTAGCCCCCTTGGGACCCGCCCTGGTTGCCAGTGCCCACCCGGTCCACAGTTTTGCCGAACCGGAAACCTCGCTGCAAACATTTGCCAAAACCAGCGTCGCTGTCGAAGGGGATAGTCATGCGGTAGAGGTTATTTCTGCGGCTTTTGCAGCCATTGGCTGTGAAACACTGGCTATTGATCCCCTTAACAAGTCTCTGTACCACGCTGGGTCAGTGATCGCCTCCAACTACCTCACCACCCTAATGGACCTGAGTTTACAGAGCTTTGCAGCCGCCGGCATAGAGCGGGACAGCGCTCTTCGCCTGCTGGCGCCGATTGTTTCACAGACCCTGCAAAACAATTTGACGCTGGGACCAGAGAGGTCGCTGACAGGCCCCATTGCCAGGGGGGATGTGGAAACCGTTGGTGCCCAGGTGGAAAGCCTTGCTTCAGTAGATAGCCAACTGGCACTTTGCTATCGCCATCTGGGCCTCGCCTGTGTAGAGTTGGCGCGGCGCGGCTCGCTCTCACCTGAGAGCGCAGCCAGATTGATCGAACTGCTGAGTGAGCCAACGCGGTGAAAGACTCCTCCGAATACCTGGAAAAAAAAGCCTTCTTCGATAGCCTCCTTACAATTTATGGGCGCAAGCCTGTACTCGAGGCTCTCGAGGATTTATCTGTACCCGTCCATAAATTACATCTGGCCAGCAGCAACCGGCGCGACCAGCTAATCCAGCGAATGGAAACCCTGGCGGAAGAGCGTCAGATTGAAATTGCTTACTGGGATCGCAAGGGCCTGTCCCGGATTTCGAAGAATTCCCGTCAGGACCAAGGTGTAGCCCTCGACCTGGCCCTGCCACACTACGGCAGAGCGGAGGACTTTTTACAGAAGGTTGCAGCCCCAGAGCACAAAAACACCTATGAACTTCTGGCCCTGGATGGCATAACCAACCCTCAAAACCTGGGCATGATTATTCGCTCAGCCTGTGCCGGCGGCATTGATGGAATCATCCTGCCAAAGAAAGGCTGTGCACAGATAGACCCCCTCGTTATCAAAGCCAGCACAGGCACCCTGTTTAAAACCCGGGTTTTGCGCTGTGACAAATTGGCAGCTACCCTGGGGGAGTTCCGCGAAGCGGGGGCTCAGGTTTGCGGGCTGTCATCCCACGCCCAGACGACCTTAAAAGAGGTCTCCAGTAAAGTCTCCACAATTTTTGTGCTGGGCAATGAAACCCGCGGTGTTAGCGATGCCGTCGCAGCTCAGTGCAATGAACTGGTGCGTATCCCCATGCAAAACGATGTGGAAAGCTTGAATGTGGCGGTCACGGCCGCACTAATTAGCTTCCGTCGAGAAATCTAACTCTGCCCCTGTGGGAGGTGCCCGCCTCCCACTCCCTCAACTTATCCCACGAGTTCAATCCCAATCTAACCAGGATTATCCACTACCCACAGATTCTGTGGATATCTCTGTGACTAACTTAGAGTAGTAGGCCGCAAAGGCCCGCCATTTGGTCTATGTGACAATATGAAGAAAAAATAAACAACCCGGGAAACGCTCAAAAAATCAACGAGTTAGAGAAAACTTAGCTAAGCGTTTAGCGACAATCCGTACCAATTAAAGATCGAATAGAGAGAAGGGGCCGTTGTGGAAAATGAGACGCGAAGCCCAAAACAAAAAAAGAAAGGGGTGCTAAGCACCCCCTCTCGATTCTGCAGTTACTCCCACTCAATTGTCGCGGGAGGCTTGCTGGAAACGTCGTAGACCACACGAGAGATGTGCTCTATCTCATTGATAATGCGGTTCGAAACCTTCTCAATCAGCTCATAGGGGAGATGCGCCCAACGCGCTGTCATAAAGTCCACAGTCTCTACCGCGCGAAGAGCAACCACGTATTCATATCGACGGCCATCACCGACAACACCCACAGATTTTACCGGAAGGAATACGGCAAAGGCCTGGCTGGTCTTGTGATACCAATCGGCGTTGTGCAGCTCCTCGATAAAGATCGCATCTGCCTCTCGCAGAATATCGGCATACTCCCGCTTTACCTCACCGAGAATCCGCACGCCCAGACCCGGTCCCGGGAAAGGGTGACGGTAAACCATGTCGTAAGGCAGGCCCAGCTCCAGGCCGATCTTACGAACCTCGTCTTTGAACAGTTCACGCAGGGGCTCTACCAGCTCAAACTGCATATCCTCTGGTAAACCGCCCACATTGTGGTGAGACTTAATCACATGGGCCTTGCCGGTTTTTGCGGCGGCAGACTCAATAACGTCTGGGTAAATAGTGCCCTGAGCCAGGAATTTCACGTCCTGTAACTTGGAAGCTTCGCGATCAAAAATCTCAATAAAGGTATTACCAATGATTTTGCGCTTGGCCTCAGGGTCTTTTTCACCTTGGAGGCGCCCAAGGAAATCCTCTTCCGCATCAGAACGGATAACGCGGACGCCCATATTGTCGGCGAACATCTGCATTACCTGGTCGCCTTCGTTTTTACGCAGAAGGCCATTATCTACAAATACGCAGGTCAGCTGATCGCCAATAGCCTTGTGCAGCAAAGCGGCTACCACAGAGCTGTCGACACCACCGGATAAACCGAGCAGCACCTTGCCCTCGCCCACCTGATCGCGGACTTTAGCAATAGAGTCTTCAATAATGTTCGCGGGAGTCCAGAGCTTCTCACACCCGCAAATATCAATCACAAAGTGCTCATAAATACGCATGCCTTGCAGGGTATGAGTCACTTCCGGGTGGAACTGTACACCGAAGAAATTCTTCTCAGCGTGGTACATACCGGCAATTGGGCAGGAATCGGTGGAAGCCAGCAGTTCAAAGCCCTCAGGCATCGCCACTACCTTGTCGCCGTGACTCATCCAAACATCCAGTAGGGAACTGCCATCATCAGCGATATGATCTTTGATATCGCTCAACAGGTTGGATTGGCCTTCAACTTTTACCTGGGCATAGCCGAATTCGCGAATATCGCTGCCCTGTACGGTGCCTCCAAGCTGATGGGCCATGGTCTGCATGCCATAGCAAATGCCCAGTACCGGCACGCCCAGGTTATAAACCGCTTCCGGCGCGCGCGGGGAGCCCTCCTCCGGTACCGACTCGGGGCCGCCGGCGAGAATAATGCCCTTGGGCTGATACTCACGAATTTCCTCTTCGGTCATATCGAAAGCGCGAATTTCAGAAAATACGCCTAGCTCGCGGACACGGCGGGCAATCAATTGTGTGTACTGGGACCCGAAGTCGAGAATGAGTATTCGGCTGGAATGGATATCTTGGCTCATGACTTACTCGATAACTGGATTAAATAACGGCAAACGGACCTTAAAGGTCCGTTTGCTGCTTGTTCCGTCTAAATTTTTTCACCTGGAGAAGGTCGAAGGCTTAGCGTCGGCCCACCGGGTAGTTGGGGGCTTCTTTGGTAATTTGAACGTCGTGGACATGGGACTCACCCATACCGGCTGCCGTGACCCGCACAAACTCAGGACGAGTGCGCATGGTCTCAATATCAACACTGCCGGTGTAACCCATGGCTGAACGCAAACCACCCATCATCTGGTGAACAATGGCTGACAGCGGGCCTTTATAAGGCACTCGACCTTCGATACCTTCCGGCACCAGTTTTTCAGCGCCCTTGCTCGCATCCTGGAAATAGCGATCGGAAGAACCCTGGGTGCGAGACATAGCACCGAGAGAACCCATCCCACGATAGGACTTGTAAGTACGGCCCTGATAGAGCTCAACTTCGCCCGGCGCCTCTTCGGTACCGGCGAACATGGAACCCATCATAACTGATGAGGCGCCGGCAACAATTGCCTTGGAGATATCGCCGGAGTAACGGATACCACCGTCGGCGATCATGGGCACACCAAATTCTTTAAGGGCTGTGGCAACCTCTGCAATTGCCGTCACCTGGGGTACGCCGATACCCGTTACGATACGGGTGGTACAGATAGAACCCGGGCCAATACCCACTTTAACCGCATCCGCACCGGCCTCAACCAGTGCACGCGCTGCATCAGCCGTAGCAATGTTGCCACCGATCACGTCCACCTGGGGGTGCATTTCCTTAATGCGGCGCACGCGCTCGATCACGTTGCGGGAGTGACCGTGGGCGGTATCTACTACCAGCACATCAACGCCGGCTTCTACCAATGCAGCTACGCGATCATCGGTGTCCGGGCTGGTGCCCACAGACGCGCCCACACGCAGGCGACCGTCGGAATCCTTACAGGAGTTCGGGTACTGCTCTGCTTTGTTAAAGTCTTTAACAGTAATCAGGCCGCGCAACTCAAAGTTGTCGTTAACCACCAGTACCTTTTCGATACGGTGTTTATGCAGCAGTTCGCGTACTTCGTCGGAGCTCGCATCTTCGTGGGCCGTCACCAGACGCTCTTTCGGCGTCATGATGCTGGCGACACTGACATCGAGATCAGTTAAGAAGCGAACGTCGCGGCTGGTAACGATACCTACCAAATCGCCACGATCCATTACCGGCACACCGGAAATATTGTGGTGACTGGTCAGCGCGATCAACTCGCGCACAGTGGCATCGGACTCAATAGTAATAGGGTCTTTTACAACACCGGCTTCAAACTTCTTCACCGCGCGAACGGCAAGAGCTTGCTCTTCTATCGACATACTTTTGTGAATAATGCCGATACCCCCTTCCTGGGCCAACGCAATGGCCAGGCGAGCTTCCGTCACTGTATCCATAGCAGCGGACACAATGGGGATGTTCAGGGTAATGTTGCGGGAGAGTTGGGTTTTTAAACTCACATCCTTGGCCGTGACCTCGGAATATCCGGGCACAAGTAGGACGTCGTCAAAAGTGAGGGCTTCGCGCGCGATGCGCAGATTGGATTCAGACATTGTTGACACTCAAACCTCGAATAGGCGGGATTGGGTATCGGCGCGATTATACCTCTACGCGCCCAAAGCGCAAACATCAATTTGCAGAAAAACGGATTTGTACAGTAAAGCTCTTTACCTATCAGGGCGATACTGCAATATTGCTCCGCCCAATACGCCCGACGAGATTCACCGATGCAGACAATTCCCCCTAGTCAAAATGCCAAGCGCAGCGTGCTGTCGGTCAGTGACCTGAATCGGGAAGTTAAACATCTTCTGGAAAGCAGTGTACCCCTTCTATGGATCAGTGGAGAGATTTCCAATTTTTCCATACCCAGCTCCGGGCACTGGTATTTTAGCCTTAAAGATGCGCGGGCCCAGGTGCGCTGCGCCATGTTTCGCGGTCGCAATCGCAGTGTCGCCTTTCGGCCGCAAAATGGTCGCGAGGTTTTAATCCGGGCCAGGGTGAGCCTGTACGAAGGGCGCGGAGAATTTCAGTTAATCGTTGAGCATATGGAGGAGGCCGGCTTTGGCGCCCTGATGCGCCAGCTGGAACAGCTCAAAGCAAAACTGAATGCTGAGGGCCTGTTCGAAACAAGCAGAAAACGCTCTCTTCCGTTTTTGCCAACCAATATCGGCATTGTCACTTCGCCGACAGGCGCGGCAATACGGGATATGATTCACGTATTGGGCAGGAGACACCCTTCTGCACAAATTGAAATCTGGCCGGTAGCCGTTCAAGGTCAGGGTGCCGCTCAGCAAATCGCGGCAGCGATTGAAAAAGCGGGCCGCAGTGGTCGCCACGATTTATTAATTGTCGGTCGCGGCGGAGGTTCCCTGGAAGACCTGTGGTCTTTTAATGAAGAGATTGTCGCCCGCGCACTGGCCGCAAGTCCTATTCCCACTATTTCTGCAGTCGGCCACGAAACCGATACGACTATTGCAGATTTAGCCGCAGACCTGCGCGCACCCACTCCTTCTGCCGCAGCGGAAATAGCCAGCGCCAATGCTGCAGAAATTTTACAGCGGCTTGACCAGGTCCAGCGCAGATTGCACCGCGCCATGGACAACCAGCTGAAGCATTTATCTCAACAGGTTCAATTGCGACGCAACCGTTTGCGCCACCCCAAGGAGCAGCTCCTCAACCAGGCCCAGCGCCTGGATCATTTGGAGATGCGCCTGGTAGCAGCTTGCCAACAGCAAATCCAAAGTCGCAAATCCCAATTGGATTCCGCCTCCAGAGCTTTTGCCCACAACCTACCGACACGCCGACTCGACAACAGTAGAAAGCAGTTAATCCAACTCAAGGGAAACCTGGAGCGTGCGATGCAACTGATATTACAGCGCGGCAGCGACAAACTCTCCCACGGGGCCCAATTACTACAAAACATCAGTCCCCTGGCAGTATTGCAGCGAGGCTACGCCATTGTTCTGGATTCAGAAAATCGCGCAATTCGCGATAGTTCAGAACTGGATACCGACCAGCAAGTCCATGTTAAGCTGGCCAAAGGGAACTTCACTGCAGAAGTTAAAACCATCGAAAACTGATTTCTTTAACAATTAAAGAGCGCAAATCAAGCGACACTATAATGGTTGAGGTAAAGTGCCTTCGGAGCAATATATGGATAGTGAATCTACTGCTATCCACCTCAACCAGTGGACCTTGATACTACTTTCAGCACTACTGCTTGCCCTTGCGGCCTGCACGGAACCAGATCGTGAATCTGGAGTAGCCGAATCAGTCACCATGTCAGCTGCCGAAGCGCAGGATGCCGACAAGCGATCAGGGCAACTGCCTGAAGTAACCCCCGCTAAAGAACAGCAAGTCAACTACATCGAAACCGGTGACCTTAGGGACATAAGAAAACACGGCACAATTCGGTTCGTTAATTTAACCGGTGCTTCCGAGGACCTGCTACCTCGTGACGATGTGGTGAGTCTCCGTCACTTCGAACTGGCCAACAAACTGGCAAAACAGTTAAAGCTGGAACCCAAGTGGATAAAAGCTGAAACGCCCGATGACGCGGTGCAAATGCTGATCGATGGCCAGGCAGATGTAATCGCCTATAACCTGACTGTCACTGACGCCCGTGAAGAAATTATTGACTTCACGGTTCCTCTTCGCCATTCGCGGTTAGTACTCGTCACTGGTCCAGAGGGTCCAGATATTTCAGATGCGAGCAAATTAAAGGACCTGGAATTTATTATCCCCGCCGGCTCCTCTATTAAAGAAACTGCAGAGCAACTTGTTGCCGAAAATCCAAACTCAAACCTAACTATTCAAGAAATTGATATCAATGGTAACCGGGATACACTGTTAGATATCATTAACGGTCAAAAGAACCGCGTTGCTATTTTGGAAGATTTTTCAGCCCAGGATTTGCGCAATTACCGCGATGACATGCGGATTGGTGCAGATGTATCTGAAGTACAAAATATTGCCTGGGGCGTACGCAAAGACTCCAAACGCCTGCATACCACTCTCGATAATTTTTTGACCCGCAACCTGGTTAAATCCCAGGAAGAACGCATTACCGATTGGAAGGGTATTAAAAAATCGGGGGTAATCAGGCTACTCACTTACAATGGGCCGACAACCTATTTCTTATGGAAAGGGGTATTAATGGGGTTTGACTACGACCTGGCCCAGGCTTTTGCCAATAAGCACAAACTCCAGCTCCAGGTTATTGTTGTCCCCTACGAAGAAGACCTTGCCGACTGGTTGAGGGCAGGTCGCGGTGACTTTGCCGGGGCCGAACTCAATATTACCAGTGCCCGTGAAGACCAGGGCATGGTATTCACCAAGCCCTATGTCGAATCCACAGACCAAATCGTCAGTGGTAAAGGCAGCCCCCCTATTACCCAGATTCAGGATCTTAATGGCCGTAAATTAACTCTACGCGCCTATTCATCATTTATTGAAACCGCTGAAACACTGAAAGAAGCAGGTATTGATGTCGATATCCGTGTGGCGCCGCCAGATATTTCCCAGTCACAAATCTTCTCATTAATCGCCGACGGGCTGGTAGATGCGACTATATCCCACTCCGGTCGAGCCAAGATTGAGGCATCCGTTCAGCCACAACTGGTACTCGGAACTCTTATCGGTGACCCGCGTCCACAGGGCTGGATGGTATTAAGACAAAATTGGCACCTGTTACAGAACTTGAATAAGTTCTTGAAAAATTACAGAAAAACGAGCCAGTATCAAAAACAATACCAGGCTTATTTTGAGCCGAACAAACGATTTACCCAGCGAGTAAGTTCCCGGGTAATACCGGGAGAAAACCTCTCTCCTTACGATGAGTTGGTGAAGGAATCCGCCTTTAAATACGATTTTGATTGGCGCATGATCGTCGCGCAGATGTGGCAAGAGAGCAATTTCAACCCTAAAGCCGTATCTCCAGTTGGCGCGCAGGGATTGATGCAGGTAATGCCTGCCACAGCCGAGGAAATGGGATTTCCTCCGCCGCTGTTCGAACCTGAAAGAGGTATTAAAGCGGGGGTAAAATATATGGATTGGGTGCGAGATCGCTTCAATCCCGCTTTGCCAACCGTAAATAAACTCTGGTTTACTCTCGCTTCCTACAATGCAGGATACGGCCACTTACTCGATGCCCAACGGCTGGCTAAAGAATTGGGACTGGATCCCAATGTGTGGTTCGACAATGTGGAAGTCGCCATGCTGAAACTGGCCCAGCCCCAATACTTTAAACGGGCGAGATACGGCTATGTGAGAGGCTCCGAGCCCGTGCAGTATGTACGCAATATCAGCAATCTCTACAAAGCCTATGTGGAAATGATGAGCGATGATGTGACAGTCCGCCCACCTCTGCGACGCCTGCCCGGCAAAATCTATTGTGAACCCGGGGATGTGCCTGAGGGCGTTATTCAGCGGATACCCACTTACTCCTCGCCCTAGGCAGCCACAAGTCCTCACAAGGTTAAAACGATTTTTCCGGTGATAGTGCCGGACTCCAGTAATTTATGGGCCTCAACCGCCTGATGCAGAGGAAACTCAGCGGCTAGTTGCGGCCGCACTTTACCCGCTTCAATTAGCGGCCAAACCTTTTGTTCCAGCGATTTCGCAATACCGGCTTTCACTTCTGGCGAGCGCGCCCTCAGAGTTGAGCCGGTCAATGTAAGTCGTTTCAACATCACCGGCATCATATTTACTTCTACTTTAGCGCCAGCCAGGTAGGCAATATTCACGATTCTGCCGTCGTTAGCGGCCACACGAATATTGCTATTGATATAGCTACCGCCCACCATATCCAAGATAACATCAGCTCCGTGATCATCTGTCCTCTCGCGCACAACGGAAACAAAATCTTCATCCCGATAGTTAATCGCCTTCTCCGCTCCCAAAGCCACACAGGCTGCGCATTTATCTTCTGTTCCCGCAGTAGTGAAAACCCGGGCTCCCATTTGATGGGCCAGCTGGATCGCCGTGGTGCCAATGCCAGAGGAACCACCATGGATTAAAATCACCTCGCCCGGTTTTAAACCGGCGCGGTCAAATACATTAGTCCATACGGTGAAAAAAGTTTCCGGCAATGCTGCTGCCTCAACAAGACTAAGGCCTGCGGGGACCGGGAGGCATTGTCCCTCTGGAGCTACTGCATACTCTGCGTAGCCTCCACCATTGGTCAGGGCACAAACTTTATCCCCCACCTGCCAGCACACAACTTTTTCCCCGACTTCAACAACCTCACCAGCCACTTCCAGTCCCAATACCGACGATGCCCCGGGAGGTGCCGGATAAAGCCCTTGGCGCTGCACAAGATCAGGACGATTAACCCCAGCTGCGGCTACACGGATAAGGACTTCGTCTGCGCCGGGAGCAGGCTTATTCATCTCCTGCAATTGCATGACTTCAGGCCCACCAAATGTAGGCAGATCAATAAACCGCATATTTTTCCCCTTTATAGGCTCACTTTTATTGCCACGCCAACTACACAAGAGTACCAAAAATCATCAAGCAATTTTTACTCAACACGCAACCCAATAAAAAACGGCCAGCCCCATCACAACCTTTAATTGTGAAAAGGAACTGGCCGTTTCGAAGTTTGTTAACTTAAAAATATACCCTTTAAGCTAGCAATTTTTAGCTGTAGCTACAGTTCGTAGAGAAATTCAACCCCCATAACACGACCTTTATTCAGTGGGGTAAAGCTGGCACCGATACCGCCTAGTTTCACTGGCAGCTGGGTATCATTGGCCTCATTCACTTCATCAAGCATATTTTTGCCGAATAAAGAAACTGTATATTGGCCGCTATCAGGGGTAAATCCAATACTGAAGTCGAGCATTTCTACTTCAGACAGCATACCCTTGTTATCATCCGTATATGGCGCTTCATCGCGATGATTGTAGTTAATGCGGGAAGTCAGGGTTCCGAGAGAGCCCAGGGACAGGTCATGCACCAACCCTACACCATAAGTCCAAGGTGCCAGGCGAGGAATCTCTAGACCCAGGTCTTTATCATCCACAACACCATCAAAATTCAGGTCACCCAGTACCTTATCGTAATCGCCATCCACATAACCCACATTGAAGGTAAATAGCAGGTTGTCACTCAGTGCCGCCATCGCCTCCAATTCCGCTCCGCGAATAGTGGCATCAGCGGTATTGCGGATAATCTGGGCCACACCAGACAATGCATCAGCGAGATTCTCCTCCCGCTGCATATCATCAATAGTGTTGTGGAATACCGCCATATTGGTGCGCAAACGGCCATCCAGCCAATCTACCTTGGCCCCAACTTCAAAGCTGCTTTGCTCTTCCTGGTCCGTTACCTGCGGGGTGTAGGGCATCCCTGTAGTCGGATCTATACCTGCATTGCGGAAGTTGTATCCTCCACTACGGAATCCCTTAGTCCAGAATGTGTAGAGCTGCGTCTCGTCTGACACAGTCCACTGCAAGCCAACTTTGGGAGTAAAGGCATTCCAGCTTTCACTATCTTCAAAGTCGTAGGCAGCACAACCGTCCAGCGTACAGAGATTCAGTGGAATAGAGGCAATCTTCGCCTCTTTCTCCTCACTCGAGTAGCGTCCACCAAGCGTTAGCACCCAAGCTTCGTCCAAGTCGATATCAGCCTGGGTAAAGAACCCATAAGTACTGTGATCCTGCACACCACCACCGGTCCAATCGAAAATGCCGCCTTCACCGTCGGCCAGTAAACGATTTTCCAAGTAGGTTACATCCTGGGAGAACCAATAGACGCCGGCAGTGATGGCCGTACGACCGAAGCGGCCGGCATAGCGCAACTCATTACTCAACTGGCTCTGGTCCACGCTTGAGTCCGCATGGAAACCGACAAAAGGCAGGGAGTCAATATCCCCCAAGCCCCGCGCCTCATATTCACGCCAAGCCAGGATATTTGTGATGGTACCATCACCGAATTCAACATCTTTATTAAACTCAGTAATGATCTGGGTCCACTCATCTTTTTGATAACCCTCTTCGTCCTGGGCTACCTCAAAAGAGTCCTCACTATTGTCCCAATCAGGAATACCGTAAGCCTCAGCAATCTGGGTCGCGCTGGGATAGGCAATAAAACCGTTTCCAGTATCAACTACATAAGGTTCATTGCCACGGTTTTGAGCGACAACTCCATCGGAGTCCATGCGCCCGTGCTCCATCCGCACAAGCAGTTCTGCCGTTTCATTGAGTTGAACACTAAAGCTTGGGCGAATAAACCAGCTGTCAGAGGCACCGGCATTATCATTGCCGGTGGCAACATTTTCGAACCAGCCACGGTCATCGTTGTAATAAACGGTCAGACGGCCGTTAACATCGTCAGAGATGGCACCATTGATTGAACCCGCAGTCACCACATCCAGATTGTCCGTTGTGGACACCTTGAAGCGAGCAGAGAACTCATCGGTTGGGCGCGCTGTTTTAACAACGACAGCACCACCGGTAACATTACGGCCAAATAATAGGCCCTGGGGACCACGGAGAACTTCGATACCCTCCAGATCAAACACATCGGTAACAACACCCGCATTCACACCGAGGTACATACCATCGACAAAGACCCCAACAGTGGGATCAATTGATGGAATAGAGCTATTCACTCCAAGACCTCGAACAGTGAAATTTGCCGTATTTTTTACAGTACCCACATCCTCCAGCTGGACATTGGGCATTTTGAAAGAAAGGCTTTGTAAATCCTTAGTTTGCAGAGCCTCCAGTTGGTCACCGGAATAAGCGGTAGCCGCTACCGGAACATTCTGAAGTAATTCTGCGTCTGCACGCTTACGGGCTGTTACCTGCACTTCTTCCATAAGGGTGCCGACTGCTCCCTCTGCGGCAAAACTGGGGCTAATACCACTGGCTAACCAAAGAGTTGCTACGGAACAGGCGGAAAGCAGAGCAGAGTGCTGCTTGGGTTTTGACGGACTTCCCATGTTTTCTCTCCATTGTTTTATTTTTTTTATGTACAACAACGGACTTATCGCAATCGGTACTGCCTGGCCCCACCGCTCTACCTCTATAAAGAGGCTCCGACTAAGTGAAGCTCCGATTCAAGACCGCGCTGATAAAGATGCACAGATTTCGTTGTGAATCTGTGACATGGACAGGTTACAGGCTCGCAACCGTGTGTGGAAGTCTATTTAACGTAAATGTCTGTAAAAATAACTCAATTAGTCTGGAAAGTTCTTTCAACTTGAAGAAAAAAATTAATGGGAATGGAAAAAATAAAATTATGCACTGTTTAAGGGCGATACCCTAAGTTGCCCTTTTACATAGAAAATTGATTATTTTCAAAAAAGCCAATGACAATATGTATCTAAACCACCCCAAAAACACAAAACTTTTTGTCTATTTTAAATTATTACATTCTCAGCTCTTTTAGTTCAGCCTGAAAATGCCCTTCGATATTTCAGGTTACCGGCAATTCAAAACTAATAAACTCAACTAACCTGGTACATTTAAATACATTAAATTTGACCAGTGGGTCTACCTGGAAAATAAATTTCCATTAAAGCCAGGAGCTATTTCGGCGCAATAGAAGTGTCATCACCACCCGCAGCCACATGGGAAAGTATTTCATTTATTTCCGCTGCATCGAGGGTTTCTTTTTCCAAAAGAGCCCCAGCCAATGCATCTAATTTTTTGCGATTTTTTGTCAGCAACTGATCTACTTTCATCTCAATACCGCTGATCAAAGCAATAATTTCGTCATCAATAATCTCTGAGGTGTGTTCGCTGAAGTCCTTCTGCTGGGCCATCTCGCGCCCCAGGAATATATGCTCCTCTCCCCGGCGGAAAGCAACGGGGCCTAATTTTTCACTCATCCCCCAGTGCGTCACCATGTGACGGGCCAGTCGCGTCGCCTGCTTTAAATCTGCCTCTGCACCAGTGCTCACCTCCTTGAATACCACCCGCTCAGCGACCCTCCCTCCAAGCATTACGCCGATACGATCGCGGAGATAACTGACCTGCATACTGTGATGCTCTTCGGTGGGAATCTGCTCGGTAGCGCCGAGACTGTGCCCCCTGGGGATAATAGTCGCCTTCTCCAAGGGGTCTGCATTGGGCAATAGCGTTGCTACCAGCGCGTGTCCCGCTTCGTGGTATGCGATAATCCGCTTGTCCTCTTCACTGATAACCATTTCGCGCTCGCCACCGAGAACCACTTTATCCCTCGCCCTCAATAAACAATCCATATCCACCGCAGACTTATCTTCTCTCCCTGCCAACAGTGCGGCCTCATTAATCAGGTTTTCCAGATCCGCTCCGGCAAAACCTGCAGTAAGAGCCGCGAGCCGCTCCAGATCCACCTTGCCGTGCAATGGGACATCGCGGGAATGAATCTCAAGAATTTCCTTGCGTGCGGCCTTGTCTGGAAGGTCCAGAGTAATTTTTCGGTCAAAGCGCCCTGGTCTTAGCAGCGCCGCATCGAGAACGTCGGGCCTGTTGGTTGCCGCAACCACCACCACCGCTTCCTGGGGATCAAAGCCATCCATCTCACCAAGAATCTGGTTGAGCGTCTGCTCCCGCTCATCGTGTCCACCACCAACACCCGTCCCCCGCGCCCGGCCGACGGAATCAATCTCATCGATAAAAATAATTGAAGGAGCATCTTTCTTGGCTTCGGCAAACATATCCCGCACACGGGAAGCGCCCACCCCTACAAACATCTCAATAAACTCAGAGCCACTAATACTGAAAAATGGCGCTTCACTCTCACCGGCCAGCGCTTTCGCCATCAGGGTTTTGCCAGTGCCGGGAGGGCCCATCAGTAAAATGCCCCGGGGGATCTTCGCTCCGAGCTTGCGATAGTGCTCCGGGTTCTTGAGGTACCCCGCCACTTCTTGCAGATCCTTTTTCGCATTAGCCAGCCCAGCCACATCATCGAAAGTCACTTGGGACTCGCTGCGCTCAAACCGCTTTGCTGGTGATCGAGCAAAGCCGAAGGGACTGCCGGGAGCCCCACTGGCCATCTTTTCCTGCATTCGCCGCCCCATCCAAACCAGGAGCCCAATAATCAGTATCCAGGGCAGAAGCAGAATCAACATCCGCTGCATAAAGCCCCCTCCCGGAGACTCTGCCAGGATTTCCACCTTCTCCTTTTCCAGAAGGGGCAGCAGTTCGGGGTCTTGAACGGAAGGTAAAATGGTTGTGAAGTGCTCCGACGGTGGAGCCTTTTTTTCTTTCTCGCCAGTGCTTGACGCCGGCAGCTTGCCCGCCTCCGGCTTAAAAGTGCCGCTGACTCTATCTCCCTCGATAACCACGCTGGCAACTTTGCCTTCGGCGACCTCTTTCTTAAAGTCACTGTAAGCTAGCTCAGTCCGCTTGCCAGAAAGCTGCCCGTTAGTGCAGTACTGTACAGTCAGTATTAAAAGGAAAATCCATAGGAAGTACTGAAGCCAATTCAGTGGCCCTTGCGGCACCGGCTTTCCCGATAGCGGTGAAGGAGACTCCCCCTGCGGCAGCTTTCGCTCTTGGTCCTGCTCGTCCGCCATATTTTCTCACTATATCTCTGGAGAAGCCTGCCGCCGGACGATAGACCGGACCTGGCAGTGGGCAATGGAAAAGGTGCGAATCATCGGAATCCCGGTAGAGAGTAATGAGTATAGTTCGCCGCCAATCACACCGAGGAATTTAATGCCTCGCCCCAAGATCACTGGCGCAATTGGTACTCAAGGCAGTATTTTTCAAAGTAAGGCTTGCAAATTGAGGAAAGGCACGGCAGAATTCGCGCCCTGTCGAGACTGGTCGACCGCTCCCAGAGGGCCCCAGAAACTCGATAAGTTGCGGATTTTTAAGGATTTTTTTCAAAAAGAGGTTGACGGCAACGAATCAACTCTCTATAGTTCGCACCCATAACGACGCGCTCGTAGCTCAGCTGGATAGAGTACCTGGCTACGAACCAGGCGGTCGGAGGTTCGAATCCTCCCGAGCGCGCCATACAAAGAAAAGGGCTTACATCTCACGACGTAAGCCCTTTTTTGTTTTGGCTCAAATTAAACTGGGCAATCACTCAAAGCTTGCACATTCAACCAGCCTTTTTTATACCCTTCGCTGCTACCTGATTGATACCTTAACACCTCTTCCATTACTAGCTCCTGACCCTCCCATATTGGTATTGGCGCAAACTCTTCACTGGCGGACTTCAATTGTCCTCAGCGCTAATCAAAAATTTTGCACGCTATCTACCGACCAAGAACAGCCGCTACCACATCATCACTAGCTGGTGTTATTGAGTGATCATCATGATCGAAAATCCTCCCCCTTACATTGAGCCACCACTAACACGAGCCATGAAGTTGCATGTGGATTTGTTATTAGATACTCATCAAGACTTTAGGCCTCTACTTTGTGGTCACCTTCCGGGGGCGGGAAGTCGCAGGTTACGCCGAAAACTTAAGCTTAAGTCCTCACAAGATTCAAAAGTGGAATCTAGGGCGCAACGCATCCCGACTAACTTACTCTCTTTATAATGTGAAGTAGCAGGGATTAACTTGGCTGAAGTGCATGAAGTTGAATTACGATGTCACTTTACACAGGTCTCATTCCCTCCATCTATAGCTCGACTCTCTACTCAACTACCAAAAGACTGCCAATCAAATATTAAACGTACATTTGAAATGTGTCTTTCATGTGTGGAAAAACTAGGAAGCTATTATTTGAAAGCAATTTCACACCCTTGATACATCTAATTGCCTCAGAAGACGATCCATAAAGCCCTAATTTTATTTCACCATCATCGATCATATAGCTCTCTAGGTTTCAACGGTTTTATCCTCTTTAAATTCACATACACTACACAGGTGAGTCCGGATATGAATACCTAGCTTACCCATTTGAGGGTGAGGCTTTGTTGAGATAATTTCAAATGTATTATTTGCGCACTTTGGACATTTAACCCCATCCGCAGACTTTAATTTATGAACTTCATCCTTAAGCTCTGCATTTTCCACCATGAGATCAGAAACTTTCAGTTTGAAATCTGACAATTCGAGACTCAAATCAGCAACCAAATTTTTGATCTCTGCATCTTCAATATTTTTGGCAATATCTCTTAACCGAGATGAAATATTCAACATGTGAACTATTCCAGACAAAACATCAGCCATAACCTTCCTCCTTAAAAGTCCGCTCTAGAACCTCTGAGGCAGACAATTTCATCAACTAAATTCACACCCCAAAATTAAGCTTTTGCTCACACAAAAAACTTGGAGATTAAGCACCAACCCCTTGAAGATAAACTCTGCCCTTATAACTTTCAATAACATTAACGATTAGATCAGATGCAAGCCCTTGAACTAGAAAGCTAAAGTCATCAATATCTTTTTGTACTACTGGAATCGCATAATCTCCATGAGCAATTGCATTCCTGAACAATAAAAGCTTATTTAAACTATCATTGTAGTCATCATCCAAGCAGTTAATCCGCAATTTCTTTAAAATGGAATTAGTTACTTTCAAGTTGGCATTCGATTCAGTATTGACTTTCGTATTAAAAACGACCCTTCTTTGATACATTCCATAAAGATCTTTAGATATTTTTGTGATAGTTTGGAAATTTGTTTTCGAACTCTTAAATTTAACAAGCTGATCTGTTTGATAAGAAATATAATTATCATGCAGCGCACAAAATGTCAGCTCCTCCCTATTGATCTCTTGTAGATAAAGTGAAACCACCTTTTTAAGAAACCCTTCCCACTGGGCGTAAATACTTAAAACTGCCTGCTTTATCAGGAAAATCTTATGCTCCTCATGCATAGAGTAGCGCACATGGATAGTCTTACACTTATACATTTGACTGTAGAGATCATCAATTTCAGAGGCTAATAAATCTTCTAAGTTACTCATACTGCGAGAAAATCTCTAACGCTCGTTTTATACGCTTTTTAGTTCGTTCCTTGTAATTTGATGCAGTTCCCGTTGCCTGCTTAAACGCCTCATCCGACTTCAAAGATTGAATCACCTCTTCCAACTTTTCCTGACTTACAGTTTCATAATAGTCAATATTTTCCGCGACCCCATTAAAAACCCCATCATATAGGCTCGTTGACAGCTGACCATTCAAACCATTTAAAACGTTCCTGCCTAGAGGTCTGACAACCTCTACGACCCGGTTGAAAATGTTTATTTTCTCACCGTATTCAACCGCCCCTTTTGTCGCAAGCCTCATATACTCGGTCATATGTTCTTGCAAGTTTTTCTGAATACCCTGTGAATTTTTAAACAAGGAAAAGAAGCGGAGTACCAGCTCGTCCATGTAAAGCTCATCTTTTTGCTTTTGAGTCGGCTGGATAATAGTTTGGAACGTCTGGTTTACTGCCAGATCCTTAATTAAATTAGTAAATTCAGGAGAGATACCTCTAAATATACAGTTTCTTATTTCTTGCTCTGCGAGGGGAGTGCCGCCAGTATTCAATCTATTAAAAAGCTCGTATCGCATATCATAATTACTATCCCACCTCACCACTTCTATACGACAAACTGATCGTTTAAGATTTAGCTGAAATTTAGTCGGGAGCTCAGCTATCTTTAGCCCTTCAAGCGATCCAACTACATCACCGGGGATCATTTCCCAGTTATTTTTCTCGGGAGTATGTTTCAACATTCCAAAGAATGACAATATCGTAGAGAGCCTTTGAAGACCATCTACAATCTCCCACTTCCCATCTGAATCCTCTGCAACAAATATCGACGGAATTGGAATACCTAACAAAATAGACTCAATGAAACGAGTTTTTTGATAACTATCCCAACGAAATAGACGCTGAAATTCTGGGTCAATTACCAACTCACCGTTTGAGTACATATTCATCAATTCACCAAATGACATGTCAAGACGGTCAGCAGAAAGGCTGTTTCTTCCATTCAGAATTTCTTGCTCTAAATCACTCATTTTTTCTTTTCCAATTTTCCTTGCACAAGAGTTAGTTTTTTAACACTACGATAGACGTCAAGCTTAAACCCTATAGAAGCATAAAAACCCTTATTAGGGCGTCAACCTTACTTTAAAAATCCATTTTCTACTATATGTATAGAAAAATACCCCATGGTAATTTTTCTTTGGATCGATATACTTACCGCTATCCACTATATTATGCGCACCTATACAACCCCAGCACACATTATGAAATTGCCATCGCTGCAATATATCTATATCCAGCCAGGTGGCTGACGACTCTCTACTGAATCGGCGACATTTACCAGCATGCCTGCATCGGCTTGTAGAGTCTTGGTTGTTACGTATAAGCTAGACATTAGATCGGCAGTATCATTGATCTATACGTTGTTCTGATTATCGAGTACAGCAATGATGTATTTAGATATCGCAACTGCTTGGGCACCGCCAGTGATAGGCTAGGTACTTTGCGTAACATTACGCGCGCAATAGTGGTCGTCATCGATGCTATAGGCAAACTGCCAGGCTTCGAATGAGTGCAGATTACAGAGTGAACTTGAGAGAAGAGAAGAATTGAAGCACCCTCCTTGGCGCCTTCGCAGCCAGGCCTACAGCAGACTGTAATCGACGGACTGCTATTCATTAACGCCTCAGAGAATAAAGCTCCCACCCACGCAGAGCAACAGCAAGGCAAACAAGCGCTTAAGCAATCGCGGAGATAACTTGTGAGCCAGGCGCGCTCCAAAACGGGCGAAGAACATGCTGGTGATGGCGATACCAACCATGGCTGGCAGGTAGATAAAACCAAAACTCCACTGCGGCAGTTCAGGTTGCTGCCAACCAATAGCCACAAAACTCAGAGCGCCGACGGCAGCAATCGGCAGACCACAGGCTGAGGAAGTTGCCACTGCTTGCTGCATCGGCACGCTGCGCCAGGTTAGAAAGGGTACTGTCAGTGTGCCGCCGCCGATGCCAAAGATGGCAGAGGCCCAGCCTGTTACCCCGCCGGCCGCTGTCAGCCCCAGCTTGCCGGGAACAGCGCGACTGGCCTTGGGCTTAAGCTCCAGTGCCATTTGAATGGCAATGGTGATAGCAAATACACCGATAATCTTTTGCAGCATCGGCCCCTGGATAGCTGCCGCTGTGAAGGAGCCAAGACTTGCACCGAGAAGAATACCCAGGCTCATCCAGGCAAAAGTTGGCCATAGCACCGCGCCTTTGCGCTGATGCTCCAGAACCGAGTTAATCGAAGTAAAGACAATAGTCGCTAGCGAAGTGCCCACCGCCAAGTGGGTCAGCACATGCGGATCGATACCCTGGGCAGTAAAACTGAATACCAGCACAGGTACGATGATGATGCCACCACCGACACCAAACAAGCCGGCCAGCACCCCAGCCACAGCTCCCAGCAACAGGTAGAGTAGAAATTCCATAAATTCCTCGAATTGATTGATACGGGTTCCTTCTGGAAGCAGGCGATGGGGCCGCATGTCCGCAACCCGTTGCTCACATGTATTACCCGGCTGGGGCCACCGCAGTAAGGTTGCGATATTGGCCTTTGAAATACAGAAGTGGCTGCCTGGCAGCAGCTTTTTGTAGGTTTAACGCCTTCACCTCACCAATCACAATCAGGTGATCTCCGGCGGCGTGTTCAGCATGAATTTCGCAATCAAGCCAGTGTAGGCTGCCGGCGATAATGGGATTCCCCAGCGGCGATTCCTGCCATTCGACCTCGCTCCATTTGTCCGCGCCTTGACGAGCAAATTGGTTGGAAATCTTGACCTGATCATCCGACAGGATATTGACCGAAAATCGGCCTGCCTGGCGAATTTTGGGGTAGCTGTACGAGCTCGACATAACGCTGAATGACACTAATGGCGGGTTCGTCGATACGCTATAAAACGACTGGCAGGTGAAGCCTATCGGCTCACCTTCACAGTGCGATGCGATCACCGTAATACCGGAGGCGTAATGCCCCAGCGCTTCGCGAAAGCGCAATGGTTCTATAGCTGTACTGGAAAGTGACATGGGGACACCTAAATATTGTAGACAGCTAAACCGAGAGCTCTCTTCGAACAATTTCTGCACCTGCACTTAACGCATTGAGCTTACCGTTTGCAACTTGGCGGGATAGAGGCGCCATACCACAGTTCGTACAGGGATAGAGATCCTTAGCATCCACATACTTGAGTGCTTTTCGTATGGTATCGGCTACTTCCTCCGGTATTTCAATCGTGTTGCTTGCCACATCAATAGCGCCCACCATCACTTTTTTACCACGAATAAGCTCAAGGAGATCCATTGGGACATGGGAGTTGTGGCACTCGAGCGAAATCAGATCGATATTGGATTTTTGCAGTTTTGGAAACGCTTCTTCATATTGCCTCCACTCTGACCCCAGAGTTTTCTTCCAGTCTGTATTGGCTTTGATGCCGTAGCCGTAGCAAATATGTACGGCAGTTTGGCATTTCAGCCCCTCAATGGCTTTTTCTAAAGTGGCAATCCCCCAGTCATTCACCTCATCAAAAAACACATTAAATGCGGGCTCATCAAATTGAATAATATCAACACCAGCAGCCTCTAACTCACGCGCTTCCTGATTGAGAATTTTGGCAAATTCCCAGGCGAGCTTTTCGCGGCTTTTGTAGTGGCTATCGTAGAGAGTATCAATCATTGTCATGGGGCCAGGTAATGCCCACTTGATAGCTTGACTGGTTTGCTTGCGTAGAAACTTGGCATCTTGAACAAACACTGGTTGTTGACGAGATACTTCGCCAACAACTGTCGGTACACTCGCTTCATAGCGATTGCGGATTTTAACGGTTTCCCGCTTCTCGAAGTCAACGCCGTTGAGGTGCTCGATAAATGTGGTCACAAAATGCTGGCGGGTTTGCTCCCCGTCACTAACGATATCGATACCGGCTTGTTGTTGCTCTTGTAAGGTCAGGCGCAAGGCATCCTGCTTACCCTCATGTAATTGATCGCCCTGTAATTTCCAGGGAGACCAAAGTTTCTCAGACTCTGCGAGCCAGGATGGTTTGGGCAAGCTTCCAGCGCTTGAAGTTGGCAATAGGCGATTCATGAAAAATAATCTTATCTATATTTGTTAATTAAAGCGCGTAATTAGCGGCCCACTGATCAAGGATACTTCTGTATGGCTTGATAAATTGTTCTTCAGTAAACTTCCCTTGCTTTATAGCCAGCTGGCTACGCTCTTCCCGGTCATAAACAATTTTAGTCAGTGAATAATCCTGGTGCTTCAAGCTGGGCTGATAGCAGGTCCCCGCTACAGAATTTGCATTGTATATTTCAGGTCGATATATCTTTTGAAAGGTCTCCATCGTGCTGATAGTGCCAATAAGCTCAAGATTCGTATAATCACCAAGCAAATCACCTTGGAAGTAAAAAGCCAAAGGGGCAACACTATCCGGCGGCATAAAATAGCGAACCTGCAAACCCATTTTCTCAAAATACTCGTCAGTTAAAGAGTATTCGTCCTGCCGATACTCAACACCGAGTACGGGGTGCTGATTTTCAGTTCGATGATAAGTCTTACTGCTCGATACACTCAGACAAATAACAGGGGGCTTGCTGAAGTTATCCTTGTAGGCACTTGAATTCAGGAACGATTGAAAAATTTTCCCGTGAAGATCGCCATAACCTTCAGGAAGGCTAAACTTGTCTTGCTTCTTGTTATGCTCCAACAACAACACGCTGAAATCATAATCCCGCACATATGAAGAAAAGTTGTTTCCTACTATGCCCTCAATCCGTTGATTGTTTTTATGATCAACAATATTCGTCTTCAACACTTCAATGGTAGGAAAGGCTTCTCCGTTGCCTTCAATATCAATATCAACGGAAATAATATCCAGCTCTACAGAGTAACGATCTGCACTAGGGTTGTCCCAATGCGCCAAGGCATTGAAACGACGATCAATCATTCTCAAGGTGTTGAGCAAGTTATCCCGACGGCTCTCCCCTCTCGCCAAGTTCGCAAAATTGGTGGTGATCCGCGTGCTATCCGCTGGACGATAGTTTTCATCAAAGCGTAAGTTCTTGATGCTGAATGCAAACTCTTTATTCATTGCGGCCTGGTATCCTGATTCCTAAGGCAAAAACTGAGTTCTTTGCTTGGTGATTGACATTGCCAGGCAGGATAAGCCTCTTTATAAATGAACAAAAATGGTATATTTTCAACTATCCATTAATTTTACTCATGGTTTTCTCAGGTAAAGCTATGCTAGAGCGCACGCACTTAACAATAATTCAGGCCGTAGACCATCACGGTTCGCTAACCGCTGCGGCCAAGCACCTTTGCCTAACCCAGTCGGCGCTGAGTCACACGGTACGCAAGCTGGAACAGAACCTCGGGGCCCCTATCTGGTTGCGTGAGGGCCGCAGCTTGCGCTTGACCCAGGCTGGTGAATATCTGCTTGGATTGGCCAACCGTGTCCTGCCACAACTGGAACATGCTGAGAGCAAGCTAAAGCAAATGGCTCAAGGTGAGCGCGGTACCCTGCGTATCGGTATGGAATGCCACCCCTGCTATCAGTGGTTACTGAAAGTAGTGTCGCCATTTCTGGAAGATTGGCCGGACGTGGATGTGGATGTTAAGCAGAAATTCCAGTTTGGAGGTCTCGGCGCTTTACTGGGTTACGAAATCGACCTGCTAGTTACCCCTGACCCTTTCTATAAAGCCGGACTGCGCTTCGATCCTGTATTTGACTACGAGCAGGTGCTGGTAGTCCCTCGCGATCACCCGATGGCAAAGCGAAAGTACCTGACAGCAGAAGACCTACGGGATCAGGTGTTGTTAACTTACCCCGTGCCGCCGGACCGCCTGGATATCTATACCCAGTTTCTCAACCCTGCGGGCGTGGTGCCACTGCGCCACAAGACCAGTGAAACTACCGATATCATGTTACAGATGGTGGCCAGCGGCCGCGGGGTCGCGGCCCTGCCGCGCTGGCTTGCAGAGGAGTACTCTACCAAGCTGGCGCTATCGGTGGTGCGCCTCGGACGACAGGGTATTGCCAAACAGATTTTCTTAGGAACTCGTGAAGACGACAGCGAAGTTGAATACCTGAGCGCTTTTATTAAACTGGCCAGAGGTTATGAGCACTCAGAAACTGGGAAATAAGACCGATAAGATTTATCGATAACCCCGCAAGAGTTCATTAAGCAGCAAGTTTCTATTTGCCGACAACGAACTAGATGCAGTAGGTCCGAACCCGTCCCACTACACCAAACAAGAAAGGCCTAAATCATAAGATCCAGGCCCCTTCTTTCTCGATTAATTGTTCCGCAGTTTCAGGCTATCTACTTACAAATATCCTGCTTTTGCACCACATCGTATTTCTGCAATAGGGCTTTGTAGCGGCCACTGCTGCACAGCTCTGCCAGCCCGCGATTAAAGTCATCTCGCACTTTTTCATCGCGGAAACCGACTCGAAAGTCTGTCATCATCGGGAATATCTGGAATAGGTCAACCTGAGCCATGGTATGACCCATTTTATTGCTGTAGTACTTAAATAGCTCCATATCAACCACGGCGACCGCATCTGGCATTTTCCAGAATTGGGCAACCAGGTCACGAGCTGTTGGCGCCTGCATAACATTCTGTTTCTGGGTGCCATTGGGCCCAAACATTTTTTCAAATTCGGGCCCAAGATCCATGGGAGCTCCCTGCCAAGTGATCACTTTCTTACCCGCAAGATCTGCAATACTGCCAATCTTCATTTCTGCACTGGCTTTGGCAATGGCATAGTTGGCAAAGCTGATCATATTGTTCGAGTAAAATAGGCCATCATTCTTCTTGAGTACATTCACCGCTGCCTGAACCATACCCTGCTCAAGTGCTGGAGCCGTCTCCGCAAACCCCATCTGTACGAACTCCAACTTATAGCCAGGGAGAGCTTGCCGAACGATATCTATTTCCAAACCACTGGTCGCACCGTCAATCACATAGGGCGGAGCATCCCCGGCGATCGCCACTTTTAACGGGGTTTCACCGGACTGGGCCAGCACCTGGGTACAGACTCCAAACATCAAGATAAGAAGGGCCAATAGCGAACGCATAAGCTTCTCCACAGTGACAGGAAAATCACCCAGACGCTCTAAGTGTTGGCAGACATCCCCCATTTATCAAGCTTCGCTTCCGCATAACTCTATCCATCCGAAACCTTGAATTCGGCAGTAAACTCCCCATTCTAAAACCAGGCAAATAGTAATTTGCTGCAACTGGGGCATACCGGGTAAAACAGAGATACATGAGATTGCCGATATTCTGATTGAGAATGAAACAAAGCTGCATCAGTTCGAGATACGCAAAGACCCTGAAGTCATTAGCAGGCTACTAAGCCCTGATTTTATAGAGGTAGGGAAATCCGGGCGGACCTTTGATTTCAAGGCAATAGTGCGATCAATGCAACAGGAGGAAAATACGGGCTGGGAAATTCACAGCCAAAACTATGAATGCATTCCTCTCTCTGACACAGTCATTATGCTGTTGTATAAATCTGCACGGCGAGGCCAACTAGGGGAGTACAAGGGGTTTTGTAAGCGATCATCTATTTGGGTTAGAAGTAAAGGGCAGTGGCAAATGAAATTTCACCAGGGGACTCCCTGCCAAGAATTTAAGCTGGAAGATAATATCTCATGCAAACAACCGGCATTTAAGCTGTGAGTGCTTTTATCGCAATTATCCTGCTGGCCCTGGCGATATGGCTGGTTCCCCACTTCTACCGACAGTGGCGCATTTTTTACCTGCGCTCACAACCCTTAACACGGGAACAGCTACAACTCATTAGGGAAAATCTTCCTCTCTATCACTACCTTAACTCCAATCAACAGCAAGAGTTATGCAGTAATATCGCCCTATTTCTCCACGGCAAAGAGTTTGTCGGTTGCGAGGGGCTTCAGGTCAATGAACGCATGAAGGTGGCTATCGCTGCCCATGCCTGCCTACTCCTATTGGGCCGCAAGAATGAATGCTACCCCAACCTTTACAGCCTGTTGCTCTACCCGGACACCTATGTCGCTCACGAAACACGTCGGGAAGGCTATATAGAAACAGCCAGGCACAGTGCCCGTGAAGGGGAGGCACATTATCGTGGACCCGTAGTCCTCTCCTGGGGAGACCTGGAGAAAGATTTACAATCGCCTGAACGGGGCCACAATGTCGCCCTGCACGAGTTCGCCCACAAAGTCGATGAAGAGGATGGTTACTTTGATGGCCGCCCTCTATTTGAAAGCAGTGATGAAGGGGCCGCCTGGGCTGAGGTTATGAGCCGGGAATTCCACCGCTTGAGACAAAGAGCTGAATTCGGTGAGTTTCCTGGTGATACACCCTCTGTGCTCGATTTATACGGCGCCCAGTCTCCCGCTGAGTTCTTTGCTGTAGCAACAGAAAGTTTCTATACGATCCCAACGGCTATGCACGCCTTACACCCGGAGCTCTATAAGGAGTTAAGTCATTTCTATCGAATTGATCCCGCCGAACTAATACGCGGAAAAAGTACCGTGGCCTGACAAATACGCTACCAGTCCGGTTTCTGTCCTCCTGCTATGCTTATTTCGTGCACCAGCGGAGTTGGAATAGTGGCCAATACGCATTGTTTAAGATTCGCTCTTGTGGGATTGGTTGTTCTTTTGGCCATGACTCAACCGGCCACAGCAGATATCGCCACAAACCAACAGGATGCAAAGGCTCTGATAGAGCGCCTTGAAAAACTGTATCTCAAGGGCCCTACTCCTGTCTTTGTTCTACAGCTGGAAAAAAATACTCTACCGGACGCTAAGTTACAGGCTTTCGCAATGGAGCAACGCCTTATTAACTTATCGGACTTGAGAAGTAATGCACTATCTCTGCATCGTTTTGGTGGCTTACCGGGACATAGTACCAGAGCATTTTTTACTCGAATTACGACAGCAGAAATTCAAGCTAATACCCTGTTACCTAACCTAATTCAAGCATTGGGCATCTCACCCGAGCAGATCGCCCAATACCAACCACTCGCAGGTGCCCAAGCCTATCCAGCCTATACTACCTGGCTAGCCAACTACGCTACACCCGCCGAAATTGCCGCTGCCCTGTTAATCAACTTTCAGAGTTTTGGCAAAAATGCTGAGCGCGTTGCAAAAGCTCTCAAACAAAATAAACGCTTTACCAATGAACAGCTCAGTTTCTTAATGACTTTTAGCCAACTTCCAGAAGGGTTCAGGGAACAGGCTATCGATATAATTGCAAGAGGACTAGCTTCAGGTGTTCGAGAAAATGATATTGCCATTCGCGTGCGGTTAATCCAAGCCTATGAGCGGGAGTTTTGGCGGGCATTTGAAACAAGCAACATTCGCAATTAGTACGATAACTCAAATCCTCCAACTTTCCGACATTACTTAACCGCCAAAGAAATACCTAAAATTCTTGACCAACCTAGTAAAAACTACTTTTATTCGTTCAAGCCGAAAGAACTTCCCCTATTACGAAATATATTGTAGACAATGAAAAAAATGGATTTCACAATACTTATATGGGAAGAAAAGGCGGACTTAAAAATGAGCGAATATGCAGAATTCAAAGATGAAAACTTCAGGTTATTAGTCTTGGATAAGTTGATGTACCATTATAAGATAATACAGCCTGAATTCGATATTTTTCAGTTTGCCGATAGTTACACCAAAAGAAATATAGATATAGAAGAAGAAGGGTACGAGCCTATCCCCGAAGCTCTCGACCACTTCCGGTCCATTCCAATTAAGAAAGAATGGCTAAACGATATTACTGACCTTCATCAGGATGGGGGTGGCCATATCTGGTTACAAATCATTCCCTTCTGGTGTGGAACTACTGACGACTTTGATATCCATTCCACCGAAGACACAAACCTCCTACCAAACCTGAAAAAGCTCATACTTTTCTACAATGAAGAAAATCCAGAAATTTTAGAAGATTTCAAAAGAAAAGGCATAGAGGCCAAATGGGTATAACTCTAAAAAATTACTATCAGGCAAAAAATATTTAAATTCTAACCAATATCGTATATCAGTCCGCCCTTTACTTGAAACTAATGTTCTGAGTTTGAGATACCGCCAAGCAGCGACAAAGTAAACCTCAGATGTGAAAATTTTGACTTTCCTCACTTCCAATTGAGTACAGATATTACTTATAGTACACGCAAAATCTGGAACTAATTTAGAAAACACTACTCTATAGCCCCGCAAAAGATCACATCAGCAAGGATTAGTTTGTGAAACGTATTATTTCTTTAGTATCAGCCTCTCTAGTTTGTGTATCATGTGCCACAGTGAAGACAGTTAACCCTAAGAATAATCAGGTAGATATCACTCATAGAGGCCACAAAAGCTATTGCGAAAGTATTCCAAGAGTTTATAGCGGAACCTCTTACTCCTTTTGCTTGCTAAATAGCGAACCCAGTCAGACTGTAAATACTGGATCAACTATCAACCGTGTTCCACTGGTAGCTATAGATGCTGTTTTTTCTGTAGCCGCTGATACCGTTGTTTTGCCGTATACCGTAGTGACTCAGGCGAAGCATGGTAATATCGAAGTAAACTGATATGCTCCACCTGTAGATTAACAATTTTAAAGTAGTTATTAATAAGCCCAACTGAAAAGTCTCTCTTTTAACCACAGAAAAATATTTTTATTGGGAACAGGCCGCGATCACTGATTTTGTCTTACTTTCAAATCCATGATCCGGCCTCTAGCTGCCCCTAGGCTAAAAGCAAAACTAAACAAATTAAATAATATTGATTATTAGGTGGACAAAATTTCTTGGACTTGCCAGAACCAAAATGCCTGCACTATCGTCCCTCCACCTACATATCACACAATTAAAAAGCAATTGGTTGCCTGAAGAATATATGTACAATATGAAAGGCAGACAGCTCCCACCTGCCTCCAAACAACAACAAACAAAGACCAAGAGACATCATTTATAGCTCTCTTTAACTGTCTTATGTTCCAACCTCAAAGTAACAAGAACCCTTAGAGAGAAAACGCTATAGAACTCACTAACTTTGGAGATAACAAATTGCGATATCCAGCAATAGACATCACTAGAGGTATATTAGTAATTATTATGGCCCTCGATCATACTCGAGATTATTGGACTTCGACTCAGTTTGACCCATTGGACCTATCCCAATCCTCCATCGCTTTGTTTTTAACTCGTTGGATCACGCATATATGTGCCCCTGGATTTATATTTCTTACAGGATTGAGTGCCTACTTTCACGGTAAAAAACTTAACTCCAAGCCGGAGTTGGCAAAATTCTTAATACTTCGAGGGTTAGTACTAGTTATCCTCGAACTAACCTTGGTAAACCTCTCTTGGCAGTTTGCTTATAATTACGCTTTTGTACAGGTAATCTGGGCCCTGGGCGTATCCATGATCATACTGGCGGGCTTAATCTATTTGCCAATGATATGGACCACCATCGTTTGCCTGGCCGTAATATCCTTACATGGATACCTGAATGATGACTTCATGCGCCAGCTATTAGGTGGCTATGAATGGCTTTGGATTCTTGCGCATGTACGCACTAGTTTTAGACTTTTCGAGTTCAACACCGGTATTTTTGCTGCTTACAATATTATTCCCCTCTTTGCTCTTATGTACCTTGGCTATGTATTTGGGCCTCTTTACGAGATGGCAAACAAGCAACGAGTGCGTCTACTAATAACAACAGCAACTGCGCTATCAATTATATTTATTGCAGTTAGACTAATAGGCTTTGGCGACCCCAATGATTGGAATTCACAGCAGGGGCTTCCGGGCTTTATCAACACCGCCAAATACCCAATGTCGTTCAGCTATATCCTTATGACAATGAGTATAGTTTTCTTGATCATGGCTATCGTTGAAAATCGGCAAAACCGAATACTGGATGTATTGCTCCTCTTTGGGCAGGCCTCATTGTTCTTCTATTTACTCCATGTCCCAGTGATCAATCTGTCCGCACATCTATGGAGCTACTTAGAGTTTGGAGTAGCAACCAATTTCTTCAACGGCCCCAAAGTATGGCCTGAGGGCTACACACCTAACTTACTGAGAACCTATACTTACTGGATTGCTCTGATAGCGATACTTTACTATCCCTGCAAGAAATATCTTCAAAAGAAAAAAGAAAGTGGATCGGTGATATACTCCTACGTATAACTCTCGGCACAACTTTATTTCGCATATTAAAAATTCTACTCTGGGGTGAGCAAAGCCCCAGAGTTACCTCCCAATCAGGACGATATAGATGTTGCAAAAAATAGACCAATGGATTGATCAAATACTGATAGACTTCAAAGAAGAGAGACAATCTTGCGCAAGGTTCACAGAGAAGTTTTCAGGGTATTATACGGAAGAATTTCTTAGCAAAAGCTACTTTGTAGTGGTTGATAATATTCCAAAACCGAGGTTTCCCGAGCTCTACCAGGCTGGCCTGGGTGACTTTGTCGACATGGAAGTAGCCGGTATCACTTACAAAGATACCTACTTTGTCAAAACACCTTTTGCTGCGGACATTTCCCTCCATTTCCATGAGTTAGTCCATGTCCACCAATGGTCTCTCTTGGGAGCAGAGTCATTTATCAAACGTTATATCAGTGAAATGCAGACCTACGGCTACAACGGTGCACCTCTGGAAAAAATGGCCTACAGCCTGCAAGATAGATTTATGGACAATTGCACTCCAACAGATGTTTTAAGTTACATTCAGAATCATTTGTAAGTACTCAATGATCATTGGACTTCATCTATAAAAAGGTTACCTTCTGGATAAGTGAAAGTGACCTTTGTGCTACCAGCCAAAATTGATCTTATTGACAGGCTAAACATTTCTACTAAAGCCTGATCATCAAGACACAAACTATAATTTATTAAGTTTTATAGTTTGCAAGCTCCACACCATGCTACAAGCAACCCGACTCTTCCTGATTTTTGCTGCCCTATCCACCTTAAATCTGGCATCAGCAACAACATGTAAGCCCATATTCAATCACCAAGATGACAAAGTGGCCAAAAACAATCGCTGCACCAAAATCAGCTTTCAACCAAGTAATACGGAAGGATCTGCTGTTATTATTATGGATGAGGACACCAAAGGCTCCTGCGCTTATACATCTGCGGTTCTATGCGGGAATACCGAGATTAGAATGAAAGATATTTCTGCAATTGACTTTAAGGTTGACGTGCCTCCAGGTAAGTGCGGCGCTAAAGAGTGGATTGCCGTTTATATGTTTCCCTGGTGTGAACAACCCGGTGGATGTTGGGCCGGGGGGCAGCGGGAAGTCGATTTTGTAGAAACAACAGGCTCCAATGATCCGGGAGGTTTCGCTTCCAATTGGGGAGGGCTTCCCAAACAGGCGGCGTGGACAAGCCAAACAGGTCCCCTACAGGTGAAGAGTGGTGCCCTACAGCATATAACTTTTACATCCAGGAAAATCATATCGGGTGAAGCTAGTGGAACCTATCAATGGGATATAAGAGTGTGTGAAGCATCTGCGTCCAAGTGCGATCATTCAAATCAGCTTTGGCATGCCTACCGGGAAAAGGGGCCTGCAATTTTTGATGAATCCATGATGATCGTGATCGACAACTGGGGCGTCAACAATCCACCCCAGCCAGGTTGCACGTTAAAAATAACGGATATGCTAATCACCAAATATTAACGATGCTTCTTACAACGATAGGGGGTTAGTGGCGAAAACCCTAATAATCTTTTTTCCACTGTAACTCTACACTACCGGAACCGCTGTCACCGTCATCGGCACTTTTAAACTCCAGGTTGAGGTTATCCCGAAGTTCTATTTGCATCTCCGCCTGCCATGGACTGAGAGGATCGGTACTTCTCTGTAATTCCACATAAATTCGATTGGTAATATATTTGCCCAAGCTCAATGCGTACTCATCACCTTCGTCTCCCTCCTCCTGCTCAATATTGAGTGTATCCAGGTGCAACAGCTCGCGTGTCTTGGCGATAGGATCCAATACCGCTCGACCCGACTGCAAACTGCGTACGACACTAACTAAACGAACAGCTTGTAAAGGTGAAATATCTGATAATGACTTCCCAAAAAGCAACTGCGCCAGAATTTCATCCTGAGAGGCCGAGGGGTCAGAGGTAAATGTAATATCCAAGTCCGCAGCAGTGCCTGATATCTGCGCGGTTATTTCTCCATCGCTATATTCATAGACACCTTCAACCAGGATAGCGACCTCATTATTCTCGAAGCGAATTTCTCCATCTTCCAGATCAAATTTCTTACCGAATAAATCAAAGCTGCCGCGAACAATTGTTAATTCGCCGGAGGCTTTTGGCTTATCTGCGGTGCCTCGAATATCCACCACGCCGCGCAATTGGGAATTTAAGCCAAGTCCGCGCACATAGGATTGTTGGTCCAAAACAATCTCTACATCCAATCCAATTTTGCTAAACAAGGGAGAAGATCGCTGCACCTGTGGGCCATCGACCTGAACTTCCACCACCTGGATTTCTGGAACACTGCTGCCGATCCATTGCTCAATCTGTACAGCCAGCGGCTTCAAAGTGAATCGCCCGGTAATTTCTGCATCCTGGGTTGAGCCCGACAAACGGGCATCACCGGATATTGCACCGCGTACTCCCGGTGAGTTCAGCAAGTGGGCCCGACTGAGGCTTAATACGATATCAAAACTGGGCGAGCTATCCGGAAGTAAAAAGACCGCCCCTCCCAGATTTATCCGCCCACCATCACCATCGGTAGCGCTTCCTCGTACAATCCGCCACTCCTCAGGAGACAGCTGCGCGTAGAAGTTAATATCCGCAATGCGAGTATGGCTCGGTCGGTGCTCATAGCGACCATTACTCAATTCGATATCGCCGGTTAATAGAGGACGCTGCCAATTTCCGGTACCGTCAACATTGAAACTGAGCAAACCGCGCATACGGTGGACACGGGGATCAATATATTCCGCAATCACTGACAAATCGGCCATACCGCGCCCCTGCAATTGAAAGGGCACATTTCGCAGGCCACCAGTTTGATTATTCTCAGCAAATAGTTGCTCGAAGATCGGCGCAATCAAGACACTTACTTGGCTATTTACCGCGTTGCTACCGCCGTGTTGGGCAATCAGGGATGCATCCAGCTCTCCATTCTCTGTCTGCCAATCCAATACTATCGAAAGCGGTTGAACCTGGATTCCGCGCTGCCCTCGCCCCAGGGCTTCTCCAGTAGCGCGCAACTCCCCTTGGAATTCAGGCTGCTTGGGACTTCCACCAATACTGGCATAAAGGCTGACATCACCATTACCCGCCCTACCGCTGGAAAAACTATTCGCCAAATCCGATAGATCACCCTGGCCGCGCAACTCTAAATCCAGTCGCTCTGCATTCAAGCTACCCAGTATCGATAATTGGTTGCGACCCGCCCATAGCAGCTCGATACCATCAGTTACCAGGCTCCTGTCTGCATAGTCCAAAGTACCCTGTACATGCCAGGGCTCCAGATGAAATTCTCCCTGGGCGATCAGGTTGGCTTTAATCTGCGGGTTTGAAATAGCCCCATCAACCCTGCCATCCAAGCTCAACTCCCCTTCAAGGGAGTTAGGGAGAGAGAGACCGACAATATCTACCAGGAACAGCGGTAGATTGCGCGCGCCCATATCAATTTGTAATCGGTCTTGCCGAGGTTCGATAGAACCATCGGCCTGCAGCAATGCCACCCCCACCCGACCCAGCTGCTGGGCATCTTCAGCGAGGGCTGTCAGGCGGCTTTGGCTCTGTAGGGGCTCCGGCTCCCCTTTATCAAAACCTGAGGCAATCACGGGGGACTGAGGGCCTCTGCTTGAGGATGAACCAAACTGGTTGCCATTGCCGTTGGTAAATAACTCCAATCGCAGGTCACTGACCTCTATCAGGTCCATATCGCCACTGGCTTCCCCTTTTAAGTTAAAGGGGTAATCCTGCGCGACGCCATTGGAATCCAGTAAAATACTTACCTGGGGATTACTCCACTCCCCCTGGACCGTTACTTCGGAAGATCCCCCTAGGCTTACCCCCTCTGCTGCGGCAACTCCAAGGTCATCGCGCAAACTGATATTTTTGCCGTCGATCTGCCCGTGTAAATCCAGCTGCTTCTGTTCAATATCAAGCTGACCGATCACTTCCAGATTTAGCTTCTCACCGGTAAACACCAATTCATCAATGGTCAGCGCGTGCAGGTTTCCACTTATCGCCGCCGACAACTCACCCTGTAAGTCGTGGTAAACACTCACTGCACTCAGGGACAAATTGAGGTTTGGGTTTTTCCATGAGCCGATGGCCTCAACACGCAACTGGTGCAAGGTGCCGGATAAAGCAGTGGGGATATCTACCCTATCAGCCCGGGGTAGCGAAGCTGCAAGCCGGCGAATTTCTTCAACTCCCAACTCATCAATCTCTCCCACCAAATCCAGTGCTTTCAAATTCATATCTACACTACCGAGCACTTCGATCCGTGCACCGGCAAAGTGTAAAGACAAGGCTTGCAAGTCAATCACACCTGCCTGGGTATCGACCCGGCCTTCCAATTGCAGGGGCTGCTGCCGATAGCTGCTTTCCACTTGTAAGCTGCCATTAATATTCGGCTGTTGCAGGGAGCCCTGCACTGAAAAATCTGCGCTGAGCCAACCACTGTCCAGGATATCCTGCCAAGGGCGGGAAAGCGTTAGCGGGATTTGATTGAGATTAACTGTCCCATTGACACCGTCCGCGCTAATGTTGCCTTTAATCGTACTGCGCCGCTCATCCACTCGCAGCCAAATCCCCGTTGAAGATAAGCGCCAGGGGTTAATATCGGCTTCGATACTCCCTGTCAGATCCAGCTGATGTTCTGCTAGAGGAGCTGCGATCGAATTAATATCCAGCAGCAGTTTTTCACCCTGCTTACGCAGGGATAATTCGCCGCGAGCATCCAATACCTGATTTTCCGGCAGATGCAGCTGTCGGCTGACAAACCCCTGGCCCACCTCACTGGTAGAGAAATCGATTACAAAGCGCTCGCCCTGCATCCGGCCATTTACAGTGAGATTAAACTCGGAACCATTCAGCTCACTCACTTCGATAAATAGCTGCGCCGGTTTATCCTGCCAGCGGTATTGGGCGTCAGCCTGAATAGCAACAGGGGGAATCCCCGTCAACCGGCTGTCCACCAATTGCAGGCGAGCTATATCCAGCTGCGCCAAACGAAACCCAGGAACTAGCAACTCCCAAGTAGTCGATGGCTGCTCCTCACTGACAACTTCAACCTCCTCTTCGCCGGAATCTGCCAGCGCAGAGAGAAGTTCATTGAGGATATTCAGGTTGAGCAGTAAATCTTTGGCCCCCACTCGCTCGATATCGATGGGATTTCGGGACAAGCTGTTGAGATTAACTTCCAGGTCCTGGGCTTCGGCAAGCGTATTAGCTCGATAGTCAATTCTCAGTCGCTCGAAAAACCAAAATCCTAATTTTTCACTGCGAATTCCCTCTGCCTCAATTTCGAGGTCGTCCACCAGTTGCTCGGCAGCGTAAAAAGCCCCACGAGTAAGGCCGACGCGCCCCGGTTCCGTGCTGAGGAAATAGATAGCGGACATCAGGAGGAACAGACAAATGCCTGTTACCAGGGAACCCCCAGCACCCAGAGAGCGCCAGAGCCCACGCAGGAAAGCACCCACCCAGTGGGCAACGCCCAGCGCAAACAGGCCCAACCAGCGCATCAGAATGCCTGCCCCAAGCTCACATACACCTGATAGCGATCATCGATGCCCTCACGGCGATCGAGAGGAAAGGCGATGTCCATGCGGATAGGGGCAAAGGAGGTGATATAGCGCACGCCAAAACCCGTTCCCCAAAACAGGTCGGAAAACTTGGGCGCTGCGTCCTCATAGGCATTGCCGCCATCGAGAAAAATCACACCTCCCCAGGTATCCGTAAAACGAAAACGGCCCTCAAAAGAAATCTCGCTAAGTCCCCGACCACCGATAGCATCGGAGAGGGTTTCCTCACCCTCATCATTAATCTCAACAAGTCGCGGACCCAACTCCTGGTAACCATAACCCCGCACGGAGCCACCGCCACCGGCATAAAAGCGCTCATCCGCAGGCAGCTCAAGATTCGACTCTCCTGTAATTGCCCCGGCTTTCAACCTTATTGCCAAGGTGGGCTTATAACGCCAGTCATCGGCTGTTTTATACGCAGTGAGCTGTAGGGTATTTTTAATAAAGGTGGTGTTGGTATTTCTAAGATCGATATAGGGTTTTACTTCCAACGCAGAAGTGGCGCCACGGCGGGCATCCAGGGGTTTGTCTGTCGTGTTTAATTTAAAGCCCAAGGGGAAAGCTAACAGCGTGTAGTTTTCATCGGGATCATCTGCTTCAACTGCCCCTTCCACCTTCTCGTCCACTTCACTGAATTTCAGCTCAGCGCCACCACTCAGCGTGCGATGCTTACTGATTTTTCTCGATACCAGTGCACTGAATGTCAGGGACTCTGAACGGTAGGAATCAACATCCTCTCCTTCCAAAGCAATACTGGCGGTCAAGCGTTGCTTGTCATGGAAGAAACGGGGAATAGTGAGCTTGCCTTCCAGGGTTTGCTTTACCTCGTTCAGCTTACTTTCGACTTCAATTTTTTCCCCACGATGGAAAACATTGCGGTGTTCCCAGGCTGCTGAAATACCGGCTCCCTCATCGGAGGTGTACCCCACCCCCAAGGTTATGGTGCGGTGATTGCGCTCCTGAATAACAAAAGTAACATCCACCAACCCATCGTAGGGTTCAGAAACTTCAGTATTCACATTGGCAATTAAGTTGGTGCGCAGCAGACGCAACTGCGCAGCATCCAGTTTACTGCGGCTGAAGCAATCTCCGGATTTAATCTTGACCTTATCCAACAGGTAGTCCTCTTCGATAGAGGTGACTCCTTCAATGCGGACTTGGCCAACATGGACTTCGGGACTGGGGGCCACCCGATATTCCAGTCTCGCAGCAGCTTCCCGGTGAATCACCGTTGCCTGGTAGCTGACATCCACATTCAGCAGACAGGCATTTTCATTGAGGTACTTGGTAATTTTTTCTACGCCCTCAAGTACCTTGCTGGCAATCAGGGGATCTCCAACATGGATAGGTAAGCCGCTAAAGCCTGCCCGCAAACCGGCCGGCATATTAATATCCAGGCTCTTGATATGGTACTGGGGGCCGGGAGTGACACTATAGAAAATTTGGTTGCCAGAAACAGACTCATACACAGTGGCATCATAATATCCCTGCGCACGCAGTAATTTTTCCAGGTTACCCCGCTCATAGTGCGCAATATCCGCCGGATCATCGTAGTTTTCCAGAGCACTACTGTTCTTGCGCAACTCGTTGAGTTCGGAGGTCAATTTTTCCTGCAGCTGAGGATCGCCCTGCACCAGCAGGGTAAAACCCGGCAAGCGATCAAAAAATGGGATGGCTGCTGCCAGCTGCATTGGCAGCGCTAGAAGGGCAACAAGTAGGGAGACAAAGAGAATTCGCAAGATCTTTATCCAATGTCAGTAGCGGCTACTCCGCAAAAAATCCGGGTATCCGTTCCCTCCGTAGGCTGGAATATCCAGCTGATGACAACAGCTGGGATAATTAAATCGACTTATTGAGCAGCCAATAAGCCGATTCGGCGTTTGGGACTTCTATGGCTGTGTGCCTTGGCTGGGCATTAAGGGATTACAATCCTGGATAATCACCCGCCCTTCCAGAATATTTCCTTTGGAATACTCCGTGAAAATACACTGGTTAGTTTTGGGGTTATAATTCTCGATCCACAAATTATCTTCTTTCCAGGTGGCGCCGATATGGCGGTACCCATCGGGCACAGAGATACGCATGACCCCGCCAAAACGCTTCACGAAAACCTGCTCATAGTGAAAGTAGTAGGCAAGCCAGCCGCCAACAAAGAAAACCGCAGCCACGATTGCGCCGATCTTAAGGCTGCCCAGGCGACTGCCGATAAAAAGAGAAGCAATAACCAGGGCAATCACCGCTGCCCAGTACAAATAAGTAACCATGACTGTTTTTCTACCGTAAATTATTGGTGTTTATAAAGTGAAGGGTAGCGCAGAACCGCAGCAAACTAAATGGCGCCGGGTTACGCTCCCTTACTCCTAAGGAGCCTCTGAATAACTCCGTAATGCCTCTGCGGGCCTTGAAGGTTGCAGATGTTAGGCGCAGCTCGCCGCGAATGGCCGTAGCCCTTTGCAAGAGCTGCAACGCAGCAGCTGTGGCCTTCAAGGCCCGCCCTTCGGGGCATGCAGAGCGATCCACACTCCGCGTTGCGACCTCTTGAAAGGTCTAGACATTCCTGCGAAGCCGCGCCTTGATTGTGAACCGCTCTGCATGCCAGAGGTATCACGGAGTTGTTCAGAGGCTCCCTAACTTACTCCTCTGCCAACTCCGGCAGCTTTTCAAATAGCGATAAGGCTTCAGGGTTGGCCAGGGCCTCCTTATTTTTAACCGGCTTACCCTCCACCACATTGCGCACAGCCAGTTCCACAATCTTACCGCTGATAGTTTTAGGAATATCCGCCACCTGGATCACCTTTGCCGGTACATGGCGAGGCGTGGTATTGGCGCGAATCGTGGAGCGGATTTTCTGGGTCAGATCCTCGTCCAGTACAATACCCTCTCGCAAAACCACAAACAGCACTACCCGTACATCGTCGTGCCAGGGCTGCCCGATACAGATACTATCGAGCACCTCCTCGACTTTCTCCACCTGGCGGTAAATCTCTGCGGTTCCGATACGCACACCGCCGGGATTAAGTACTGCATCGGAGCGGCCATAGATCACAACACCACCGTGTGCCGTAATCTCGGCATAGTCCCCATGCGCCCACACACCAGGCCAATTTTCAAAGTAAGCACCGCGGTACTTGGCTCCATCTGGATCGTTCCAGAAACCAATCGGCATACAGGGGAAGGATTTGGAGCAAACCAGCTCCCCTTTCTCTTCAACCACTGCACTGCCTGTATCATTCCAGACTTCCACCGCCATACCCAAGCCGCGACACTGCAACTCTCCGGCATATACCGGTAGAGTTGGGTTGCCAAGGGCAAAGCAAGACACAATATCGGTGCCACCGGAAATAGAGGATAAGCAGAGATCTGCTTTTATATCTCTGTAGACATAGCGAAAGCCTTCGTGGGCCAGCGGAGAGCCTGTGGAGAGCACCGCACGCAATTTCTCCAGTTTGTGGGTCTCCCGGGGTTTGCAGCCACTCTTCTCCAGCGCAGCAATATATTTGGCACTGGTGCCAAACAGACTGATTCCCTCTTCATCGGTCATATCCCATAGACTTTGGGATGAAGGGTAGAAAGGTGAGCCATCAAACAGCACCAGAGTCGCCCCACAAGCCAAGCCACTCACCAGCCAGTTCCACATCATCCAGCCACAGGTGGTGAAGTAGAAAAGTGTATCCTCACGCCGCAGATCGCCATGCAAGCGATGCTCCTTCAGGTGCTGGAGCAAAGTGCCCCCCACTCCGTGGACGATGCACTTGGGTACACCAGTAGTACCTGAGGAGTACATGATGTACAGGGGGTGATTAAATTCGGTTTGTACAAAGGAGAGTTCTTGAGCGGGCGCCGCAGCTTCAAAAGCTTGCAGTAGTACCGCCTTACCCAGCGGCTCTGCCGCTAGTACCTGAGCAGTTTCCTCTTCTGAGCGAGCAACCGGCACCACTACCAAAGTTTCTATGGATTCGATTCGCTGCATGATCTCGCGCAGACGCGGCAGTGAATCAATAACCTTGCCGTTATAGAAGTATCCTTCACAGGCAAATAGCACTTTCGGCTGCACCTGGCCAAAGCGGTCAAATACTCCATTGATACCAAAGTCTGGTGAGCAGGAGGTCCAGATAGCCCCGAGGCTGGTGGTGGCCAGCATGGCCACTACGGTATCGATCACATTGGGCATAAAGCCCGCTACCCGGTCTCCCTCAACAACGCCTTGGGCAACGAGGGCCGCTGACAGGCGCTCCACCCGATCATACAGCTCCTTGTAGCTCAGCTCGCGGCGGCTACCGTTCTCCAGGCGCTCGACCAGGGCAGCCTTGTCATCGCGAAAACGCAGCAGGTTCTCAGCAAAGTTCAGGCGTGCCTGTGGAAACCACTGCGCACCGAGCATTGAATCGTTACTGAGTGTCTCATCACCCTTATCTGCAGCAATGACTCCGGTGTAATCCCACAACTCCCGCCAGAAAGCTTCGCGATTATCTACAGACCATTGGTATAAGGCCGCGTAATCATTGAGATCCAGCTGGTATTGCTGGTTGACCCTGCGACGAAATTCATCCATCTGGGTGGCGGCAATAGCCTCTGCGCTGGGTTGCCAGAGCGGTTGGGAGTTGTCCTTCATTTCAACAGACCTTGTGGCTCATTATTGTGTTTTCGAATCGCCCTCTCGGGCACAAGGGGAGCAATCATGCCCTGCCCCACCACTTAAAACTATTTTAATCTTTTTTAGATTTGTTAAATAAAAGTTAACATAGCCAAATCTATCAACTCCCCAGGAATCTGCCGCTGTGAGTGCCACAATCAAACAACTACGCGCCTTTGTCACAGTGGCCCGCAGCCGCAGTCTGGCCCAGGCCAGTGCTCAGTTGCACATTTCCCAGCCAGCCCTGTCCATTGCCATCCGCAATCTGGAGGATGCGACTGGCGGCCCTCTTTTCAGTCGAGAAGCCCGCCAACTCACTCTCACCCCAGAGGGCGAGGAATTCCTCTCCCGCGCCGAACAACTATTGCACAACTGGGATCAATCCTTGGATGCGGTACAGCAGGCCTTTCGTCTGGAGCGAGGGCAGTTGCGCCTAGCAGTAATTCCCGCCTATGCGCTCAACCAACTCCCCCAATTATTAGCCAATTTTCACCGCCAACACCCACAAATCAATATCCTGCTGGAAGATGTGGTGATGGAGCGAGTAACCCAAGCGGTACAAGATGGCCGGGCAGAGCTGGGCATCAGTTTTCGCCCCGAGGATTTAGGCGGGCTTGAGTTTGTGCCCCTACACAGGGATCGTTTTATCGCAGTCATGCCACCCCAGCACCCCCTCAGCGAAAAAGGAAAAGTGCGCTGGAGTGACCTGGCCAGTTTTCCTTTTATAGCTATGAACCGCGGCTCAGCTGTGAGGCGCTGGACCGATGAGGCCTTCGGGCAAAGTGGCAAAGGCGTTCACTATATCTGCGAAGCTAATCAACTAAGCACAATCGGCCAGTTAGTACGTGCGGGAATGGGGATTAGTGCAGTACCGAGCTTGTGTGAAACACAGGTTCGGGAATATGGGCTGGAATCCCTGCCGCTATCGGCACCAGTAGTGAGCCAGGAGGTGGGGATATTATTAAAGAGCCGAGGCACCTTGTCGGCACCAGCAACCGCGTTTTTATCCGCGATTACTGGTTGAGGTCGATAAAAGTGCCTCTACTTATTTGAGCGACTAGTGACTGCTGGTTGCGCGCAGCATCCAAGCTGTTTTCTCGTGAACTCTCATACGATCAGATACCAAAGCAACTGTGGACTCATCTTCTCCCGCCTGGGCATCTTTTAAAACTTCACGACAGGTTTTGATCACCTGCTCATGCCCTTTAGTGAGAATTTTTACCATTTCTTCCGCCGGTGGTACCTCAACAACTTCTTTGATGGAGCTGAGTTGGGCAAAAGCCTGGTAAGTACCGGGAGCGGAAACCCCGAGGGTACGAATGCGCTCGGCAATATCATCCACTGCAGTGGCCAGCTCAGTGTAATGCTCTTCAAACATCAGGTGTAATTCGCGGAACAGAGGCCCAGTAACATTCCAGTGGAAGTTGTGGGTTTGCAGGTAAAGGGTGTAGCTATCTGCCAACAAATGTTTCAAACCGGCAGCAATCTTTTCCCGATCCTTTTCACTGATACCAATATCGATTTTTTTCATAATACAAATCCCTCTTCCAAAAACTGTTGTCACCGAAATGGTTATAAGGCCATTTTGGTACCTTTATTCACTTCTCACAAGCTATCGAGCCAATAGCTTATTTATATAGACAAGTAAGATTTATAAGGTACAAAAATGGCGTGAATTTTAACCCGGCTATTGGAAGAAAATTTTGCGACAAGACATTGCCAATAAGGGACTATCCAAATAAAACTATTTATCGAGACCCCCGCTGAAAACACAAGAAGTCAGGCACTACAAACCGGGCAATTACTATGGCTCGGCAGCTGCAAAGTTTGCAGAGCTAAGGTTTCCGTCTCGATTAAGTGCAATTTATTCAAGCTCGATACCGGCAAATCCATCAGGTATTTCATGGCCTCCAGAGCCTGCATGCTACCAACTACCCCCAGCGCAGGGCCGATCACACCTGCTGTAGAGCAGTTCTGGACTTCAGCCTGCTCCTGGGGCGGAAACAGGCAGGCATAACAGGGACCTTTTCCTTCAGAAAAATCAAAACTAATCAGCTGGCCGGAAAACCCCTGCACCGATGCCATTACCACCGGACACCCGGCCTGATAACAAACCCGGTTGATCGTATGGCGGATTTCCAGGTTATCGGTGCAGTCCAACACCAGATCCACCTGTTTTACCTGCTCGCGCAGCCAGGATTCATTCGCCATTTGGCTGTGGGGGTGAATGCGAATAGTTGGATTGGCTGCAGCCAATTGTTGTGCAGCCACCATGGCTTTGGATTTTCCCTGGTGATTGGTTTTATACAAAACCTGGCGCTGTAAATTGGAGAGATCGATATGATCACCATCCACCAGGTGCAGCTCTCCAATACCGGCTGCGGCCAGATACATCGCTGCCGGGCTGCCGAGCCCACCTAAACCAACAATCATAATTCGAGCAGAAGACAGTTTTTTCTGCCCTTCTTCACCCACCTGGGGCAACATTATTTGGCGACTGTAACGCTGTAATTCCTTACTACTTAACATGGCTCTACTTCCGCATGCTTACCTTTCAACAGGACATTAAAATCGGCAACCGCCTGCTTGTAATCTTCCGCTTGAGTAATAGCGCTGACCACGGCGATACTGCCAACGCCACTAGCGACAACCTCACTGGCCCGCTGCATATTAATACCACCAATTGCCACGAGTGGATAATCGGGCAATAGTGCCGCCATTCGTGCAAGTTTCTGCACGCCCTGCAACTGATCCGACATATCCTTGGTGTTGGTCGCATAAATTGCACCAATCGCCAAGTAGCTGGGGCGATAACGGTAGGCCAATAGTAATTCATAGAAGCCGTGGGTACTGATACCCAGCTTCAATCCTGCCGCTTGAATTGCTCTGAGATCAGCAGACTGCAAATCCTCCTGGCCCAAATGCACGCCGTAGGCACCGCACTCAATCGCCAACTGCCAGTAGTCATTGATAAACAGGCGCAGGTTATACGTCCTGCCAATAGCCACTGCACGCTCAATCTGTGCGCGCAGGTCCCCACCCGGATTCTTTATTCGCAGCTGTAAAGTACGCACCCCCAGCTCAGCAAGGCGCTGCAACCACTCCACTGTACCCACTACCGGATATAAACCCAATGCTTGAGAGTCTGTTTGGGCAAACCCTTGAACAAGAGGCTGGGCCGCACCAAAACCATAATCCAGCGCACGCTCTTCTCCCGGCACTAAAATCTCCGGGAAGTCGATTAAATCCAGGGGCCAGCCACAGTGGCCTACAGGTCCAGCACCAGCGCCGATATGTGCATTATTTCCCCGGCGCAAGCCCCGCTGTACATAGGCTTTACCCACAACGCAGGCATCTCGCAACGGGTAGCCCAAAGCGCGACAAGCGGTAATAGCGGAGGACAGAGTGCAGCCAGTGCCATGTGTGCCTGCACTGGACACTTCCCGACCAATAAACCAATCGGCCTTTTCACCATCCCACAGTAAGTCGGAAACTTCTCCCGCACGCAATTGCGTATGGCCGCCGGTAACTAAAATTGCAGTACCGCCGTGGGCGTGCAACTGACGCGCAGCTTGCACAATAGATTCCGCACCAGTGACACTGGCTCCGGTAAGCCATTCCAATTCATGTAAATTGGGAGTGACCAGATCACACTGTGGCATCAACTGAGCCAACACCGTTGCGGTAATACTTCCTTCGGTGAGCCCGGCTCCATTGGTAGCAACAGCAACCGGGTCGTAAATAACCGGAACCGGCTGCACCGCTTGCAGCTGGCGCAGGAAATCTGCCACCGCAACAACTTGTTCAGCATTCGCTAGCAGACCGATTTTAATTGCGGCAGGAAATAGATCCCGCTGTAAAGCCTGTAACTGAGAACCCAAGACCTCTAGGGAAACTGCATTAATTGCAGTAACTTCCACCGTATTCTGTGCAGTATTGGCCGTGATAGCACTGCAACCATGGCAACCGAGGTCGGCAAAAGTCAGCAGGTCCGCCTGAATACCGGCGCCACCGCCGGAGTCACTGCCGGCAATGGTCCAGACAATTGGCTTTTTCAATTGGAGTTGATCGCGCATAAAAATACTAATCCTGCAATATGCTCTCTGCCTGCTGCCAGAAAGGCATATCCAGGGTGGGGGTGCTGGGGCTGGCAGTTTGACGCCTGAGCATCAAGCCGGCATTAAAGGCGGCGCGCCCGGATTCCACAGCCAGTTTAAAAGCATTAGCCATCAGTACCGGATCCTGGGCTTTTGCAATCGCGGTATTCAATAACACCGCATCAAAGCCCATCTCTAGTGCTTCTGCCGCCTGTGATGGCGCACCGATTCCGGCGTCAATAATAAGCGGTACATCACTCAAACGCTCGCGCAGTGTTTGCAGGTTATATTTATTGAGCAGGCCCTGCCCGGTACCGATGGGAGCCCCCCAGGGCATTAATACCTCGCAACCCACATCCAAAAGTTTTCGACACAGAACCAGGTCATCTGTGCAATAAGGCAAAACCTTGAAGCCTAACTGAATTAATTCCCGCGCAGCTTCTACCAGACCAAAGGGGTCTGGCTGCAAATTGTAATCATCACCAATCACTTCCAGCTTGAGCCAATCGGTCTGGAAAATTTCCTTGGACATTTTTGCCAGTTCCACCGCTTCTCGCGGCGATTTACAACCGGCGGTATTGGGCAACAACTGACAACCGGACTCGCGAATATAATCCCAAAATCGATTGTCCTGCTGCTGTGCCGGATTTTGCCGGCGAAGAGACAAAGTAATAATTTCCGAAGCTGAGGCTTGCACGGATTCGCGCATAATCGCTGGGGAGGGATACAGGGCGGTGCCCACCAAAAGCCGGCTGTTAAATGTTTTTCCGTAAAGTGTTAATAGATCGCTCACCTTTACCCCCCCACTACCGGAGCAACAATATCCAGGCTATCGCCGTTATTTATCTGTGTATTGCTATATTCCGTACGGGGAATAAATCCACCGTTGATCGCAACGGCAAATGTTTCTCCGCGATAGCCGAGCTGCTGTAAAAGCGCAGAGAGTTTTAGCGGGGGTTCAAGGCGCTGTGTTTCCCCATTAATTAGTACCTGCATCAAACCACCTGTAACAGTTGTTGTGCCACTTGATTCTCCACTTGCTCCACTACTGCCGGCGCTAAAAGATAACCGTGACGGTAAAGGCCATTCACCCTAATCAGCCCATCCTCGCTGTGAATATAAGGCATATTATCCATAGTGGCGGGGCGACAATTTACGCGGGTCTCAACAATACGAGCCTCGGCAAAAGCCGGGTTGAGGGAGTAAAGCGCGGAAGACAATTCCATACTGGAGCGCACGGAAATGGGCGACTGGTCTTCGCTCTCAATTTCCGTAGCACCAATTACTGTGCGCCCATCGCTTCGGGGTACGGCATAGAGCTTATAGCGCGGGTGGAGCAGTCGCACTGGACGCTGCAAAACCACTTCCCGGGATTCCACCACCATCACCTCACCACGGACACCGCGTAAGCCTTCAATCTGCCCCTTGGCACCGAGACCACGGCAGTCGATCACGCAATCAAATTGTTCGCACTCCGAGTTCACAGAGATATACCCGGCTTCGCAATTTACCTTGCTTTGCTCTCGCAGAGTGACTGCACCTCGGCGCAATACGCTGAGTAACGCGGGCAGTAGGCGGTGATTATTGATATCCGCCTCACCCCGCAGGTAAAGCCCCTGTTCAAAGCCGTGTAAGGAGGGCTCTAATTTCGCTAAAGTATTGCAATCGAGAGGCTGCACCTGCTCCCTGGCAGACTCGCCCAACTTGCCCTGCAGCTCTCGCAGGAATTGCAGCAGCTCACTTTTATCCTTGCCGTGAGCAACCAGCACTGAGCCCGCTCGGCGGTATTCCACGTCCCGCCCACTCTGCTCCTCCAGCTGCCGAGCCCACTCAGACCAAAGCTCAAGGCTTTTCAGCCCCAGGTTGTAAACCTGTTTATCGCTGTGCACCAATTCCGATAGTGGTGAGATCATTCCCGCTGCCGTCCAGCAGGCTCCCCCGACTGGTGCCGACAGATCACCCGCTTCAAACAGGGTAATATCCAGTTCCCGTTGGCAGAGCCGCCAGGCGAGCAAGCGACCTAACAGGCCGCCACCGGCAATAGCTACTTTGGCTTTGGTTTCGCTTGTCACAGACCACCTATCTTCGCAAATCCAAATCGACACCCGGCGATAAGCTCTACGCACTCGCCGTACTTTTGCTATCCGATTCTTGGGGGAGAGGACTCTCCCCCAAAATACTCATCAGCCCTTGTGATAAATCTCGCTACCCATGTCCTTAAATTTAATCGACATTTCCTCCATGCCCTGTGCCGCTTCCTGCTTGGCCGCATAATCGCGCACATCCTGGGTAATTTTCATGGAGCAGAATTTCGGGCCGCACATGGAGCAGAAGTGAGCTACCTTGCCGGATTCCTTTGGCAAGGTTTCATCGTGATAGGTGCGTGCCCGCTCCGGGTCCAAGCCGAGATTGAACTGATCTTCCCAACGGAATTCAAAGCGGGCTTTTGACAGGGCGTCATCGCGCTTCTGTGCCCGCGGATGCCCTTTGGCCAAGTCTGCGGCATGAGCCGCAATCTTATAGGCCATAAGGCCCTCTTTAACATCCTCTTTATTGGGTAGACCCAGGTGCTCTTTGGGGGTCACATAGCAGAGCATGGCGCAACCGTAGGTGCCGATAAGTGCAGCGCCGATGCCGGAAGTAATGTGGTCGTAGCCGGGAGCAATATCCGTGGTCAATGGACCTAGAGTGTAGAAAGGTGCGCCGTGGCAGTGCTTCAGCTGCTCATCCATATTTTCTTTGATCTTATGGATAGCCACATGGCCGGGGCCTTCGATCATCGTCTGAACATCGTGCTTCCAGGCAATTTCAGTCAGCTCGCCAAGCGTGTGCAGCTCGCCAAACTGGGCTTCATCGTTAGCATCCGCAATTGAGCCCGGGCGCAGGCCATCGCCGAGACTAAAGCTCACATCGTAAGCCTTCATAATCTCGCAGATTTCCTCGAAGTGGGTATAGAGGAAATTCTCTTTATGATGGGCGAGGCACCACTTGGCCATAATGGAACCACCGCGAGAGACAATCCCGGTCATACGTTTGGCAGTGAGCGGCACATAGCGCAAAAGCACGCCAGCATGAATAGTGAAGTAATCCACCCCCTGCTCCGCCTGCTCAATCAAGGTGTCGCGGAACACATCCCAGTTAAGATCTTCAGCAATTCCGTTTACTTTCTCCAGCGCCTGGTAAATCGGCACAGTACCGATGGGCACTGGCGAGTTTCGCAGAATCCACTCGCGGGTTTCGTGGATATTGGCACCGGTAGACAGATCCATCACCGTGTCCGCGCCCCACTTGGTAGACCAAACCAGTTTCTCCACTTCCTCTTCAATGGAAGAAGTCACAGCAGAATTACCAATATTTGCATTCACCTTGCACAGGAAGTTGCGCCCGATAATCATCGGCTCCACTTCCGGGTGATTAATATTCGCCGGGATAATTGCCCGCCCTTCTGCAACTTCCCGGCGCACAAATTCCGGCGTGATTTGCTCGGGGATGTAAATACCATCACGTGCCTTCTGGTATTCACTTTCACTCATTTCCGCTGCCAACTTGGCTCGCCCCATATTTTCGCGCACTGCAATAAATTCCATCTCTGGGGTAATAATGCCGCGGCGGGCATAGTGCATCTGAGATACATTCTGTCCCGGTTTGGCCCGGCGAGGGCTGGGAAGGTTTTCAAAGCGGATATGATCCAGCCCCTGGTCCGCCATACGCTTCTGGCTGTAGGCCGCTTGGCGAGAGTCCAGCAGTTCCGTATCTCTGCGGGCCTCTATCCAGCCCTGGCGCAACTTGGGCAGCCCTTCCCGTACGTCCACTTTAAAATTGGGCTCGGAATAGGGGCCCGAAGTGTCGTAAATGGTGAGGGGCTCATTGGGTTCAAACACCGGATTCTCTGCATCCCCCCCTACCAAACTATCTCCCAGACAGATCTGACGAGCACCAACCTGGATGTCGGCAGTTTCACCGGGCAAATACACCTTGCTCGAGTTGGGGAAAGACTGAACCGTGAGGTTCTCAAGAAATTCTTTAGCGGAATCGCGACTGGCAGCGCGGGAGGACTTTCCGGCTTTACCGGATTGTTCAATGATCTCAGACATGCGTAACCTTAAAACCTGGGAATTTAAAGGTCGCAGCATCCAGGGCACATACAAAGAGAAAAGACGCCAAGCTGTAACAAAACAGGCGACTTCAGATCTTGTTCCCTACGCGGGGGTTACCCCGATCAGGTTCAACGGATCTCGCAACAGCGATCTCAGCCCACAGGCACTCCGACAAGTAGAGCGCAGTATAGTGGAAGCACCAGAAGAAGAACAGATGGCATAAAACTGTGCCAGAAAAACTAAAGCTTTGAAACGCCAATAAAGTAATCAATGCTCTTGGCGACAAAACTCCAACAGACTTCAATTTATTGATAACTGACCAAAGGGTCTCAAGCATTCACCACCCACAATATCTGAGTGCGTCCTACACTCCTTCTCGTTTACCGGAGCAGTGAATAAAACGATAACAACTTACGGCGAAAGTCGGTGTGGGAGAAAATACAATGTTGAATAAATATGGAGTTCTAGTAACGCTCTGTTTGGGCATCTTGTCGATACAGCCAGCAATGGCAGCCCCCTCCAAGTCTGTTGCTGCGGGTGACAGTATTACCATGGCATTCGGTGCAGACTGTACCCGCAATAAGTATTTCTGGGACCTGTTTTGTCTTCTCGGCGGAGACCAACCCGAGCATTCCTGGTTTGACGGCGACGACAATTCAGTGGAGAGTGTTCACGATAAATATAAAGTTAACTACCCCAATATGGCTGCCAATAAAAGCGCAGCGGAATCCGGTGCTGAGATGCGTAGTGGAGGCGACAATTTCTCCACTCAAGCCGATCGGATTCTATCCCAAAGTAATTTACCTGATCATGTCGAGGTAGTATTGGGTGGTAATGACATCTGTAACCGGGAATGCGTCGATCCAGCCAACTGTAACGATCCACTCTACACCGATAGCGAGTGGCGCTCGGCAGTTCAAGCTGGACTGGACAAATTAGTCGATGGTCTCCCAAACGGCTCAACGATAGTACTCGGCTCAGTACCACGAGTACACGATCTCCGGGCAGCGGGTCTGGATAAGCAAAGCGGTAATTCCCGCGTAGATTGCGAGAGTGTCTGGTCGACTTTCGGAATCTGCCGAATTGCAACAAATGGCGGCTCGATGAATGGAGAGAGCTTTGCTACTCGTTATAACGGAATAGCCGCAGCCCAACAACGTTATAACGAAATCCTTGTTGAGGAAGCAGAAAGTTACAATGGAATGAATGGGGTAGAAGTTGTTGCTGAATATACCGGCGAGAGTGAATTAAATGCCGGGACTTTTCAATTCAATAAAGACGATATTGATGGTGGAGATTGTTTCCACCCAAGCATTCAAGGGCAAAATGTTGTCGCTGACCTACTGTGGCAAGGAAATCCAGATAAATAAGTAACTTTTACTGCTCGGTAAATTCAGGGCTCGCGATAAAGTACCGCGGGCCCTAATCAATTCACTTACCTAAATCCTCATCAAAGTAAGCACTCTCTTCAACCACATACTGCAATCTATGCGGCAAACCCTTTCTCATAAAGGCGACATCAATTACTTTTCCACTGGCAAGAGCACTCCTCACCCCATTCCAGTCACAAGAGAAAATAGTCCCTTAAGCTAATTGAGAGCGATCTCGTAAAACCAGTTTATTCAAATTTTACTAGCCCGCACATACTATAACCTCGACAAACCACTCAGGCCACCATGAACCTAGAAGATTATTTATCCGAATTAAACAAGTATGAAAATCGGTTTAGTGAAAGTTTCTTTTACAATAAACACCAAGCCTTCCATAAGCAATTATGGACAAGAAATTAATACACTTAAGGCTCAAGGAGAAGCACCTGAATTATTCTTGATCTCGACTGCTGGGACAAATGGATATGCAGTCAATATATGAACGATCTACTCAGATCTACTACAATTATTCTACGATACCCAACTGAAACTCCATAGTTGGAATTAGTGGTACAACTATCACCATGGACAATCACGTTGTGCTGTGTCTACCGCTCAATACTACTTTCTAATTTTACCTACAGCCTATTAACCTCTGAAACCGGATGAACAATCTCGCTACTTCAGCAACAGGCGCCCTTGTGAAAAAATCTGCTTTAGTACATATCTTGTATTTTTTAATAAAAAAAGCAGCAACCATAAATAATTTAATGGAAGAGCAATACTACTTAGCCTATAGAAAAATCCCACTTCAACCCCATGACTGATTCGCATAATTTAATAAGTCAAGATCAATATGTTTTGAAAAAATTTTCTAAAATAAAAGAATTAAAAAGAATACAGCTCATTGTCGGTGGCTTTGGCTTTATAGGCCAATACTTGACGTGGGGATTATTAAGAAAAGGCTTCAATGTAGTTTTGATTGCTCGAAGTAATATCCACAATCGACTCGAACAACTCAAGCAAAAAAATAGCGCTGTCAATCCTATTTATAAGCTCACAGAGAATGACTTCAATCGGCTTACAATCATATCAGGTGACTTGAACAAACCCAGCTTGGGGCTGTCTTCTACATCTTACAGCCAGTTATGCTCCTTACACATTGACTCCATATGGAATTGTGCAGCAGATATGCGTTACAGCTTTAGCAATCTGCAGCAAAGTATGAATACTAACGTCAATGGTGTAAAGCGACTCATTGACATCGCGGTAACAACCAGATGTCGACTCAATCAAATATCGACTAGCTTTATTGGTGGTAAAGACTACGCCAACGGGGAGAGAATCGAGGAGACCCTCTATCAGCCAAAAGAGTTTTTTAACGCCTATGATTACACTAAAAATATGGCAGAGAACTTAATCGCGGCATCCAAAAACCTACAGTATACGATTTACAGGCCTACGATTGTTTTAGGTGACTCAGTGACCGGCTATACAAATTCCCAGTCCGGCTACTATGAATATGTGAAGCTGCTAAATCGATTAAAAGAAAAAAATGTAAAACTACCCATTCATTTAAAATATCTTTCAGGTCGACCCATTAACATTATCCCTGTAGATGTTTGTTGCGATGCGATATTAAACATCTCAGACAACCATGAAACCACAGCAAGTCAATATTTTAACATTGCAGATTCCAAGCCAATGACAATCGATGATTTTGTTCAATTTAATCGGATTTACTTTAATCTAGACCTAAGACAGCTCCAAGATGATCACACAGCATTAAATAACTTGTCTGAATTGGAAAAGCGCCTACTTAAGATCATTAATAGAATGCAAAACGGTCCCTTTTTGAACAGTGACTTTAGATTTTGTAGTAAAAATAGCCAAAGAGTATTAGGCCACCCGGTACAAAACCAATGGTGCAATAGCAATAGCTACCTAACCAAGATTGTGGACTACTTTTTAAACCAAACAAGTTATTGAAACAACCCCCCAATCAAACATATCATGAATAGCCCCAATGACATATTACAATCCACTTACGCAAACAGAATCAGTTACTCCGGCCCAAATGAAGACTCCAGATCCGAATTAAAAGCCTTAAATATAAATGAAAACGACAATATTTTATGTGTTACTGGCGGCGGAGATCGCGTATTAAGCCTCTTGTTAGACAAACCTAAAAAAATAACCGCAATCGATCTAAACCCTTGCCAAAACCACCTCTTAGAACTTAAAAAAGCCGGAATACAGGAGTTAAATTATGAGAATTTCCTGAAATTTATAGGGATTCTTCCATGCAATAAAAGATTGCATACTTACAACAAAGTAAAACATCACCTCTCAAAAGAAGCAGAATCATTTTGGACAGAAAATACAAAAACAATCAAGAGGGGAGCTATCTTCGAAGGAGCCTTTGAGAAACACTTTAAATTGATTAGTGCCATCATTAAAACTATTCGCCCAAGCAAGATAAGAACGTTAGTCACATTCAAGAACATTGAAGAGCAACGTAAATTTGTTGAGCAAAAATGGAATACCCCAGCCTGGAAACACTTTTTGCACTTTCTAACCAGCGAGTCTATCTTCAGGCTTTTCCTGAAAGATCCCGGATTCTACCAGCATGTCCCTCAACAAGTATCGATTCCCAAGTATTTGATAAGCAGGATGGATCACTCCCTAATGAACCACCTGATCCTTGAAAATTTCTTTATGACTTTCTTATTAACAGGAAAATATAACCCAGAACATGGACTACCTTTATATTTAGAGAAAAAAAATTATCCGGCAATAAAGGATGCATTAAATAACTCCATCATAGAAACAGTAACATCACCACTAGAAACATATTTAGATCGACTAGAAACCAAGATTGACAAATTTTCGATTTCTGACGTTTCCGCTTATCTCAACGAAGAAAACTTCATTTCCCTACTAAACTCAATACACTCAGCTGGCAATGAAAACTGTATATTATGTATGCGCCACTTTATTACAAAGAGAAGAATTCCCGATCTTTTTAAAAGTAAGTTTATATTTGATCCGGCCTTAGAAGAAGAGCTGGGCAATAGTGATATGTCTTTTGTTTACAGCTTTAACGTTGGCGTAAAATGCACCAACTAGCTTTTCTCACTATTTCAACCATCATCACCAATGTTTCACTATTACACAAATTGAGTTAGCAACTGCTTTTAGACTACCCTCCTGAAATTTAAGCCTGCAACATTGATAAACTAGGCAGCTTTTTAATTGAATGGTTCTTTTAACATCAAAGCCCCCAAAATAAACACTCCAACTTGCCGGACAAGGGGTATTGGCCTTGCGGAACTGTTTTTAACAACTGTCCTGCTAGCTACGTTATCACCATTTATACAACCCTAGTGATGACCAACGCCCCCTCGTACAACTGGCTATTTTGACTTTTCTTCAAAGTAGCCAAGCTCTTCAACCACATACTGTAATCGGTGTGGCAGACCTTTCCTCATAAAAGCTACATCTATTACCTTTCCACTGGCAAGGGCACTCCACAACCCATTTTGACCACTGTGAACCCAACTATCGTTGACTCTCAATAGCACATCATTATCCTCAAACCCCAACGCAGTAAAAAATTCATTGCCAGCCACACCCTCCAGACGTATCAAATGGTGCCCTTCAACTTCTAATTCCGCCTTGGTAAACTTGGCCTCTAAGGATTCGCGCTGCTCAAGCTGTTTCGATAGCCACTCTTGTCCAAGAGTCAACACTCCCGCAGGCTCAATTAATTTTTTTCCTTTCTCACCATGAGGCTGTTCAATGCGCTGGCGCAGCTCCTCAGTGTGCTGACGAGAATAAGTTAAAGACACCCTATTACCTTCCTCCCCTTGAAGCAATAAACGCTCCAGTGTGCCCTGATTGTTAATAACAGCATAGTTACCCTCCAAACTTCTCAAGGAAACATCTTTGAGAAGTGGCTGTCCCAAGGAATAATATCGAGCCTTCTGCCCCTCTACTTCTACTAGAGCTTTAGACTTACTTTCTATGCTCGACTCACTAATACCCAATAGTGCAAGAGGAAGATTCGTTACGGGAAGTCTATTTTTACTATTTCTCTGTTGCTCCCAGGTATGCTTTTGTTTTTGATCTATATTAAGTTTCGCCAACTCCCTTTCTACCCAATAAGAATACTGCTCAAAGGATCGCTTCCCCTTTAAGTAGAGCCCATTGATAAAAACCACCGGTACGTTTTTGAGCCCCAGCTGTAAAGCTGTTTCTTGATCCTTGAGGACTAGCGCCCTGTAACTTTCACCTTCTACACAACTTGCAAAGTAAGCGCTATCAACTGACAAGTGCTTGGCCGTCTGAATGTATGCGCTACCTCCTAAATTTGGAGTTCTTGCATAAAGGGCATCGTGGTACTCCCAGAAAGTATCTTGATCCCCAGCACATCGAGCGGAAACTGCCGCCCTAACGCCCTCGCGGTGAAACTTTAAGGGAAAATCAAAATTAACCTGCCGCACCCAACCAGGATATTCATTTAGTAACTGCCTCAGTACAGGCTGGAAAGACTTACAGTGAGGAGACTGAAAAGAACAAAAAACGGCTACTGTTACAGGCGCTTCAGGATTACCACGTACAGCCCTTTTCTCATAGGAGAGCTCTATACGCGGCGGCTTAGGAACAGGCAGAAGAATTTCAACATCTGTACCAGCCTCTGAGGTGTCAGAAATAAATTCATGAAGCTTATTCAGGCGCAGCTTGTGTTCCATCTCCGCGATATCGTACAAAACAAACTGAAGATCTCTGTCCAGTTCTTGTACAGTAACTTCCTTCCCGCCTATTCTCGCAGCGACAGCATGCTGATCAGCTACCCTCCCCTCTACAATCGCTTTCTTGTCCTCGGTGCAACCATTAATTACACCCAAACTCCCGGAAACCATTAAAATTATTAAAATGCGTCCTAGCCCATTCACTGGCAATTCTCCTTTTACCGGTTTTGACCAATCTTACCGCCCAATTCTCATTTCAGTCTCTTACATCGACATTTGTCGCTGCTGCAATCAAAGAATGGGAACTAGACAAGCTTTTTGGCACCAGAGCCAACAATCTAGAGGTAGAAGAAACAATTGTTTCCCACTGAAAAAGCTGGGGAAAGAATGAGGATGCTCTAGAAAGGTGCCACATGCACCCATGAAGCAAATCTATCCATTAAACTTTCCAGGCACAACGAGGTCTAAGCTGCACTAGTCCCAAAATTCATTATCACATTTCCCGCTGACTAAGGTTGAAGAAAACTAATTTGTGGCAAACCTCAATTTTGCCTCTCCGAAATGAAACCGGGCCGCTATTGCGGCCCGGTAGATATCAAAGTCGTGATCACGCCACCTTATTCACATCGAGAATCATCTGGCGAGTTAACACACAGGTCGTAGGCGCATGAGAATTGAAAGCGACTACTTGCGCCAGCGCCCGAACTGCCTTCTTGCGCTGGAACATTAACCGTAACCTTTACGAAATCAGCCCCCTCTGGTACGGCGCCATTAGGAGCATTCACGGTGATGTCAACTATGCTAGGCCCTTGGGCGCTAGTATTTCCAACTGCCCAGGCCTCAGGCCACACTTCGCAATAATCCGATTCAATATTAACCGTCGTCCCCAGAGGTAAGCGGCCGTTGTAAATATCAGAAAGATAGAAATTTACTGTTCCAGTTTCATCGCTAGAAATATCGATATGAGGCTGATCAAGGAAATCACCAGCAGCGGTTTCAAATATCCCGTATGGCTGATCTCCCGAAACCAGGAGCTCTACCTGCTTACGTACATGAATCAGCTCTTTAGAGCAACTTCCATCTGCCTCAGCCTCATCTGAACAGAGAACACCATTGTAAATGCCATTACCCTGATCGTAGACTCCATTATTGTTCAAATCAGCAGGCCAGTCTTCATCGCCAGCCACCTCGGGGCAATCTGGGTAGCAACTACCAGCGTTGCCAGAGTTCCCGAACTCTCCATCTTCATTGTGGTCCAAAAATGCCTCTGGTAAATCGGTAAAGTCTTCGCCAGTATCAAAGCGTCCATTACCGTTGGCATCAGTAAAAGTTTCTTGCCCAAACGCATATGCGAGAATTGTTGAGCGAGCTCCATACGGCTGCCCTAAAGACACCGGGCATGGAGCACCCAAAAACCCAGTTTCGGGGCAGATCGTGTTATTAATGGTTCGAACCGAATGGGTTTGACCGTCAACACCAACAAATGTATAGGACTCGGGCTTGCGGGGGTCCTGACTAGTCCAATCTACTGAGCAGTTGCCATCAATCGTGGTGCAAGATCCAGTTATACGTCCATACTCTGTTGTAAAAGTAATTGCAGTTCCATCGGGAACCTTATTATTAAAGGCATCACCAGCGTAAACAGTAATTGTTGAGGTTGCGCCGTTAAAGGTATCGCCACCTGGGTTTAAAACAGTAGCAGCCACATCAAAAGAATTTTGGTCAGGGATACCTACAGAGACCACCAACTCATCAGATACGGTGGATGCAACCTCCTCCCCATCGACGGTTATGGAGGCTACTACTGAAACCGGCGTCGCCACAGTACCAGAAGAAACCAGTGCCGTTACTTCACCATCCGCATTAGTCGTACCGGAATCGTTAGTAAGAGTTGCATCACCTACTTCTGTGGACAAAGCAAAATTAACTTCAACTCCACTTATTGGCAGGTCATCCATGCTTAAAACCTGAAAAAGCAGCGTTGATGTTTCCTTACCGCCAGTACCTTTAATAGAGATTATCCTAGGATCTGCGCCTACAAACTCAATAGAGCCAACCTCTGCAGCCTTCACATCAAGCTTTCCGCTAGCCGATATGCTCGGATAATTCACTAATGCTGCCGTAATACTATCCTCACCCTCACAGCCCGCAGCCGTATATGTTGAGGTAGCCTTACCTTCTATAGTCGTAACCGGGGAGTCAAGGGTTGCAACAGCTGGTAGACTCAAACTGCAATTGCTTGAGAATTCCACTTCCATTCGCTTCGAGTAGAGGTCGCCATCAGGACCTTGTACGTAGACGCTAACAGGCGTGGTGCCTCTAGAGGATAAATTCTGGACAGTAATATCCAGCTCACCAGTTACAAACTGCTGATTGCCATCTAAATAACCCAATTGCAATTCGGGCTCTTGAACTGTGAATGTGAGCGGCGAGTAAGGGTTCTGATCCGTACTGGTGCTATCATAGGTTACAATAACTTCTCCAGCACTCCCTACTTCCTGCCCTTCAACATCCAACTCTAAAGTTGCAACGCCACTGTCATTAGTCGTCACAACTCCACTACTAGGGGTCAACTCACCTAAAGTTGTTGTGACTGTAATATTGTCAGAAGCAACAGGATCTCCATTGTCAAGTTTGACCGTAACTTGGACAAGCACCGGCTCTTCTGGATTTGGATTTTGGAGAATCTCACCAGTTTCTAAGTCACGTAGCTCGACATCAATGCTATAAGAGACTGGTTCCGGCGTGGTACCGCCATCATCGCCACCGGCACTACCACCGCCGCCGCAAGCGGTCAGTGAAACAGCAACGGTCATCAATAGAAGCCATCGCAAAATTGATTGGTACAGCGTAAGAATGTGCATCTAAATTTCCTTCAATATTTTTAGCGCCCAGCGGCAGTAGCCATCATCTCTCAATCGGGTATTTATAGTTTTTCCCGATATGGCTTAATGCGTCTTTAGCCATCATCGACTACTCACCCAAGCCAGAAGTCAACTTTTGCACCTATGGTATCTAGCGCAAGAGTTGCTCAAAAAAGCATCATCTCAGTGAGCAAGAAGAGGCAACGGGCGACTATCCAGAATCAATGGAATAAAATCAAGTTTTTTACATCCATCTTGCACCATTGTTCTATAAAAAATTGACCGCTAAGAAATTAATGTGATTTATAAATTTTTTCCTTGAATTTTCTTGATACAAGTCAGAGCTTTTAGATTGTTAATCAGCTATTGAACGTGCCGAGATCTACGTTGTATAGCGAGCAAAACTCAGCATGTTGGGGCGGGGCTTTTCTATTTTCTTTATTTTTTGAAATATTTTCAGCCATAAAAAAAGGGCCACCCTGTTGGGTGGCCCTTTCGGATTAGAAGCCTGACGATGACCTACTCTCACATGGGGAAGCCCCACACTACCATCGGCGATGTTGCGTTTCACTTCTGAGTTCGGCAAGGGATCAGGTGGTTCCACAACTCTATTGTCGTCAGGCAAACTGGCTTGGGTTGGCATTGGTCTTATAAGCAAAGTGCTTGGCCTGCCGTGTTATCGCTGTTTGCCTCGGTCATTATTGACCGGCGATAACCCCAAATAAGTCGGTAAAACAATCTGTAGTAATACACCGCAAGCGATCGTATGTCTCTAACTCACAATCCGCTAGCTTAGCTAGTCGTTAGTAACCATCTCTGTTGTATGGTCAAGCCGCACGGGCAATTAGTACTGGTTAGCTCAACGCCTCACAACGCTTCCACACCCAGCCTATCAACGTGGTAGTCTTCCACGGCCCTTCAGGAGGCTCAAGGCCTCAGGGAGATCTTATCTTGAAGGAGGCTTCCCGCTTAGATGCTTTCAGCGGTTATCCCGTCCGAACATAGCTACCCGGCAATGCCACTGGCGTGACAACCGGAACACCAGAGGTTCGTTCACTCCGGTCCTCTCGTACTAGGAGCAACTCTTCTCAAATCTCCAACGCCCACGGCAGATAGGGACCGAACTGTCTCACGACGTTCTAAACCCAGCTCGCGTACCACTTTAAATGGCGAACAGCCATACCCTTGGGACCGGCTTCAGCCCCAGGATGTGATGAGCCGACATCGAGGTGCCAAACACCGCCGTCGATGTGAACTCTTGGGCGGTATCAGCCTGTTATCCCCGGAGTACCTTTTATCCGTTGAGCGATGGCCCTTCCATACAGAACCACCGGATCACTATGACCTACTTTCGTACCTGCTCGACATGTCTGTCTCGCAGTCAAGCGCACTTATACCATTATGCTCATTGCATGATTTCCGACCATGCTGAGTGCACCTTCGTACTCCTCCGTTACTCTTTGGGAGGAGACCGCCCCAGTCAAACTACCCACCATACACTGTCCTCGATCCGGATAACGGACCAGAGTTAGAACCTCAAACATACCAGGGTGGTATTTCAAGGACGGCTCCACAACAACTAGCGTCGCTGCTTCAAAGCCTCCCACCTATCCTACACAAATAGGCTCAAAGTTCAGTGCAAAGCTGTAGTAAAGGTTCACGGGGTCTTTCCGTCTAGCCGCGGGTACACTGCATCTTAACAGCGATTTCAATTTCACTGAGTCTCTGGTGGAGACAGCGTGGCCATCGTTACGCCATTCGTGCAGGTCGGAACTTACCCGACAAGGAATTTCGCTACCTTAGGACCGTTATAGTTACGGCCGCCGTTTACCGGGGCTTCGATCAAGAGCTTCGCCGAAGCTAACCCCATCAATTAACCTTCCGGCACCGGGCAGGCGTCACACCCTATACGTCCTCTTACGAGTTTGCAGAGTGCTATGTTTTTAATAAACAGTCGCAGCCACCTGGTCACTTCGACCGGCCTCAGCTTAGGGAGCAAGTCCCATCACCAAAACCGGCGTACCTTCTCCCGAAGTTACGGTACCATTTTGCCTAGTTCCTTCACCAGAGTTCTCTCAAGCGCCTTGGTATTCTCTACCTGACCACCTGTGTCGGTTTAGAGTACGATTCACTATTACCTGAAGCTTAGAAGTTTTTCCTGGAAGCAGGGCATCAACCACTTCACCCACTAAGTGGGCTTCGTCATCAGTTCTCAGCCTTAGGGACCCGGATTTGCCTAAGTCCCCAGCCTACAACCTTAAACATGGACAACCAATCGCCATGCTGGCCTAGCCTTCTCCGTCACTCCGTCGCAGTAATAGCGAGTACAGGAATATTAACCTGTTTCCCATCGACTACGGCTTTCGCCCTCGCCTTAGGGGTCGACTAACCCTGTCCCGATTAGCGTTGGACAGGAACCCTTGGTCTTCCGGCGGGGAGGTTTTTCACCTCCCTTATCGTTACTCATGTCAGCATTCGCACTTGTGATACCTCCAGCAGACCTCCCGATCCACCTTCAACGGCTTACACAACGCTCCTCTACCATGCTCCTAAGAGCATCCGCAGCTTCGGTTATCAGTTTGAGCCCCGGTATATCTTCCGCGCAGGCCGACTCGACTAGTGAGCTATTACGCTTTCTTTAAAGGATGGCTGCTTCTAAGCCAACCTCCTAGCTGTCTGGGCCTTCCCACATCGTTTCCCACTTAACTGATATTTGGGACCTTAGCTGGCGGTCTGGGTTGTTTCCCTTTCCACGACGGACGTTAGCACCCGCCGTGTGTCTCCCGCGATTGCACTCCTCGGTATTCGGAGTTTGCATGGGGTTGGTAAGTCGGGATGACCCCCTAGCCCAAACAGTGCTCTACCCCCGAGGGTGAGACGCGAGGCGCTACCTAAATAGCTTTCGAGGAGAACCAGCTATCTCCCGGCTTGATTAGCCTTTCACTCCGATCCACAGGTCATCCCCTAATTTTTCAACATTAGTGGGTTCGGTCCTCCAGTTGATGTTACTCAACCTTCAACCTGCCCATGGATAGATCGCCGGGTTTCGGGTCTATTGCCTGCAACTAAACGCCCTATTAAGACTCGATTTCTCTACGGCTCCCCTAAGCGGTTAACCTTGCTACAGACAATAAGTCGCTGACCCATTATACAAAAGGTACGCAGTCACCCCGAAGGGCTCCTACTGCTTGTACGTATACGGTTTCAGGTTCTATTTCACTCCCCTCTCCGGGGTTCTTTTCGCCTTTCCCTCACGGTACTGGTTCACTATCGGTCAGCTGGGAGTATTTAGCCTTGGAGGATGGTCCCCCCATATTCAGTCAAGATAACACGTGTCCCGACCTACTCGATTTCACTCTAAATGCCTTTTCGTGTACGGGGCTATCACCCTGTATCGCGGTACTTTCCAGAACCTTCCACTAAAACATAAAGAGCTTAAGGGCTAATCCCCGTTCGCTCGCCGCTACTAAGGGAATCTCGGTTGATTTCTTTTCCTCCGGGTACTTAGATGTTTCAGTTCCCCGGGTTCGCCTCCATAACCTATGTATTCAGTTATGGATACTCCTAAAAGGAGTGGGTTTCCCCATTCGGACATTCTAGGATCAAAGCTTGTGTGCCAGCTCCCCTAGACTTTTCGCAGGCTCCTACGTCCTTCATCGCCTCCAGCTGCCAAGGCATCCACCGTATACGCTTAGTCGCTTGACCATACAACACAAACGACTACTAACGACTTTTAACATCCAGGTAAAATCCTGGACGCCGGATT
>NZ_CP174313.1:0-150000 GCF_052467505.1 Microbulbifer maximicatervae (SeqCode) | reverse complement strand
ACACCTTCTTTTACAAGCCTTAAAAAATTTCTTTTTTCAAGACTCAAGTCCTCACAAGGAAGACTTAAATAATGGCGGAGAGAGAGGGATTCGAACCCTCGATGAGTGTTAACCCATACGCCCTTAGCAGGGGCGCGCCTTCAGCCACTCGGCCATCTCTCCTTTTAAGCCGCAGCGGAAGCTCCGCTTTCAGGCCACCTCCGAGGAGGTCTTTCGCGTCGCTGAACCTGTTTGGTTGCTCGCTGAAAGTGGGCGGCATAATACCAACGGCTCGGCAAAAAGCAATGGGGAATCAATAACTTTTTGCACTTTTTTGTCTTCTCGAACAGGAAATGGGCAAGACGTTCAAAAAAAAGACTTTTCCGCCAAAGTCACCGGTGAAAATATCTACAGCACAAAATAAAAAAGGCCGGAAAGCCGGCCTTTTTTAGGGAACTGTTTCACTACTCGTTGCCACCCTCCTCGGAGGATTGCTTCTCGCGCTGGATGCGCTGATAAATTTCTTCACGGTGCACGGCAACTTCTTTAGGGGCATTGACACCAATACGCACCTGATTGCCTTTCACCCCCAGCACGGTAACCGTGACATTGTCGCCAACCATCAGCGTTTCGCCAATTCGGCGGGTTAAAATCAACATTACCTACTTCTCCTTGATCATCCTGTGATAAAGAGCAGCCGGCGTTCCCCTGGAACTGCTCTTACTTGGTCATCATAACCGGATGGCGGTGCACAAAAGGCTAAAAACTAACCTTCACACTCTTCAGTATTGACCAGTCGAACAAAATCTCAACAGGTTGCATGCTACGTCGAGCCACTGAATTGTAATTGGTTGTTTTTTCCGCCTGCAGGCCGGCTATAAAATCTCGTTACCTTTCTTTGTCTGAAAGCTCAAATTCGCTATGCAGCGCCCGAACAGCCAACTCTAAATAACGCTCGTCAATAATCACTGAGATCTTAATTTCAGAAGTAGTGATCATTTGGATATTGATATTGTCTTCACCCAGGGCACTAAACATACGACTTGCCACATTTGCATGTGAACGCATACCTACGCCAACAATAGAAACCTTGGCGATCTTGTCGTCTGTGATCACCTCTCGCGCACCAAGTTCCGCAGAAACTCGCTCTAAAACATCACGAGCCTTACCTAAATCATTGCGGTGAACAGTGAAGGTGAAATCAGTCGTGCCATCGACAGCGCTGATATTTTGAACAATAACATCGACTTCGATATTTTCAGCGCCGACCGGTGCCAGGATTCGGCATGCAACCCCAGGGGTATCCGGCACTCCACGAATTGTCAGTTTTGCTTCATCGCGATTAAACGCGATACCGGATACAACTGGCTGTTCCATATCGTTATCTTCCTCATCCAGGCTAATCAGGGTCCCGTTACCCTCTTCAAAAGTTGAGAGTACGCGCAGGGGAACCTTGTATTTACCGGCGAACTCTACGGCGCGGATCTGCAGAACCTTGGAGCCAAGACTGGCCATTTCCAACATTTCTTCAAATGTGATTCGTTCGAGTCTGCGTGCACTGTCGACCACTCGAGGGTCAGTGGTATAGACCCCGTCCACGTCGGTATAAATCTGGCACTCGGTAGCATCTAACGCCGCAGCTAACGCCACACCCGTCGTGTCAGACCCGCCGCGCCCAAGTGTGGTGATATTGCCGTCGTCATCCACCCCCTGAAAACCAGCCACAACTATGACTTTGCCTTCATCGAGATCGGTGCGCATTCGCTCCACATCGATACTTTGAATGCGAGCTTTGGTATGAGCATTATCCGTAAGAATTTTTACCTGCCCACCCGTGTAGGAACAGGCGTCATAACCACGCTTCTTCAGAGCCATGCTCAAAAGGGCAATTGTGACCTGCTCTCCTGTGGAAACCAGAACATCCAATTCTCTGGGGTCTGGTTTTTCCTGGATTTGATAAGCGAGATCAATCAGGCGATTTGTTTCACCACTCATGGCAGACAATACGACAACCATGTCATGTCCCTGAGCGCGAAACGCGGCGACTTTATCGGCCACAGCTTCAATTCGCTCAATTGAGCCAACTGAAGTTCCGCCATACTTCTGCACGAACAAACTCATAACTTACTGTGTTTCCTTAGCTCCACAATAAGTACGCTTCCTGCCCAACTCGTGCAGGCGCGCACTTAATCACCAAACCTCTGCGAAATCAACTCAACTACGAATTCAGACCACTAATTTGACAAAACTTAACTAGTTTAAGGATTGCTCTATCCAATTTGGCACTTCTTTCAGCATATTAGGGAGCGCAGATACATCGGTTCCACCACCCTGGGCCATATCTTTTCGACCGCCACCCTTGCCACCCAGCTTCCCGGCAGCAAAGCGCATAAGGTCACCCGCAGAAAGACGGTCTGTCAGGTCTTGGGTCACTGCGGCAACCAAAGCCACCTTTTCGTCGCCCGGAGCCGCCAGCAACACCACGCCGCTGCCCAGCTTGTTCTTCATTTGATCCGCCAGATCTCTCAGTGATTTGGGGTCAGCTCCATCAATAGAGGTTGCCAACAACTTAAAGCCCGCCAACTCAATGGCCTGAGCGGAAAGGTCTCCGCCAGCACCACTGGCCAACTTGGTTTTTAACTGGGCAATCTCTTTTTCCAGTTTTCGATTGTTAAGCAGCAACTGTTCAACTTTGTCAGCCAAGGAGTCCGGACGCGCCTTAAGCAGAGTCGCTACATGCTCCAGACGCTGCTGTGCCTGATCGAACAGAGACATTGCGTGAGCACCAGTAACCGCTTCGATTCGGCGCTGACCGGAAGCAATACCGCTTTCCCCAACAATGCGAATCAAACCGATATCACCGGTGCGCTTCACGTGAGTACCGCCACACAACTCAACGGAAAAAGCCTTGTCATCGGTTTTGCCCATGGAAAGTACACGCACAGTATCGCCGTACTTTTCGCCGAATAGCGCCATAGCGCCCATCGCTTTTGCAGACTCAATATCGGTTTCGTGAGTTTCAACTGGAGTATTTGCGCGAATTTGACTATTAACCAGGGATTCAATCGCGTGTAACTGCTTTGCCGTTACGGCTTCGGGGTGGGAGAAGTCAAAGCGCAAGCGCTCCGAGTCCACCAGGGAACCCTTCTGGGTAACATGCTCGCCCAGCACTTTGCGCAAGGCGGCATGTAATAGATGGGTTGCAGAGTGATTCAGGGCGGTGGATTGACGAACATCTGCAGATACGACTGCCTCAAGGGTTTCGCCCACAGCGATGCCCCCCTTCAACACCTTACCAGTATGCAAATGGTGCGCGCTCTGCTTGGTGCAATCGCGCACTTCAAAGCAGGCATCAGTGGAACTCAAATAGCCACTATCACCTACCTGACCACCGGACTCTGCGTAGAAGGGAGTCCGATCCAGAACAATTGCACCCTCTTCACCTTCTTCCAAGCGTTCAACCTGCTCACCACCTTTAACGATGGCCAACACTTTGCCTGTTGCCTCGGTCGCGTTGTAACCGAGAAACTCTGTAGCCCCTTCCAGTTCGAGGACATCGGTATAGTCCTGTTTAAATTTACCGGCAGCGCGAGCTCTCTGGCGCTGGGCTTCCATAGCAGCTTCATATCCATCCATATCCAGGGATAGACCGCGCTCACGGGCAATATCCTGGGTTAAGTCTGTCGGGAAGCCGTAAGTATCATGCAGAGTAAATACCAACTCACCGGGGATCTCACTGCCTTCGAGGGAAGCCAGGGCATCTTCTAGCAGCGCCATTCCCTTATCCAGAGTCTTCGCAAACTGCTCTTCCTCTTTGCGCAGCGCATTCTCAATCACCTGCTGCTTTTCACGCAGCTCCGGGTATGCGTCACCCATCTGCTCGGCGAGCGCTTCTACCAGTCTGTAGAAGAAGATGTCTTTGTGCCCAAGCTTGTGGCCATGGCGTACTGCGCGGCGAATAATGCGGCGAAGTACAAATCCACGGCCTTCGTTGGAAGGCATTACGCCATCGGCAATCAAGAATGAACAAGAGCGGATATGGTCGGCGATCACTCGCAGGGATTTCTCTTCCAGGTCGCTGCAGCCAACCACTTCTCCCGCCGCTTTCAGCAGCGCTTGGAACAAGTCAATTTCATAATTGGAGTGTACTCCCTGCATTACGGCGGCAATACGCTCCAGCCCCATGCCGGTATCCACTGAGGGCTTGGGCAGTGGGTGCAGTTCACCATCAGCGGTGCGCTCATACTGCATAAATACCAGGTTCCAGATCTCGATATAGCGATCGAGGTCGTCATTATCGGAACCGGGAGGGCCGCCGGGCACATCGGCACCGTGATCGTAGAAAATCTCAGAACTTGGACCGCAGGGACCAGTGTCACCCATCTGCCAGAAGTTATCCTCGTCGAGACGGGAGAAGCGCTCGGCACTCACTCCCATTTCCTTCAGCCAAATATCAGCGGCTTCATCATCGCTGATATGTACGGTTACCCAAAGACGCTCCTCCGGCAAGTTCAATACTTTGGTCAGGAATTCCCAGGCAAAGCGAATCGCTTCGCGCTTGAAGTAGTCGCCGAAGCTAAAATTACCGAGCATTTCAAAAAACGTGTGGTGCCGTGCGGTGTAACCGACATTTTCGAGGTCGTTATGCTTGCCTCCTGCACGCACACAGCGCTGAGAACTGGTGGCGCGATTGTAGGAACGCTTTTCCTGCCCCAGGAAGGTGTCCTTAAACTGCACCATGCCGGCATTGGTGAATAACAGCGTCGGGTCATTGCCCGGAACCAGGGAGCTGGAGGGCACAATAGCATGGCCCTGCTCAGCAAAATAATTCAGAAAGGCGTCGCGAATCTGTGCGCTTTTCATCCGGCGTAATTCCACTTCGTTAGTTGAGTTTTATTTGATTGGCGTCAGTGACACGGTGTCACTTCTGTTCCACTACTGTGCCAGCCCTTGTTCGGGCATTCTTTTTTGGGCAAGCAGGTGAACATGCAGGTGAAATACGGTTTGACCTGCGCTTCGACCGTTATTAACTACCAGTCGATAGCCCTCGAGCCCCAGCTTGCGCCCCAGTTCTGCCGCCAGCCACATAAGGTGGCCGAGCAGGGATTTATCCTCAGCCTGAGCAGCGGATAAATTCACTAGGGGTTTGCGTGGGATAATGAGGAGATGGGTCGGCGCTTGTGGCGCGCGATCCTCAATAACGACACATTGGTCGTCCTCGTAGATCATCTCAGCAGGGATATCTCCCGAGATAATTTGACTGAAAACGCTGGGTTCACCCATTGGTTTACTTTTCCAGCTTTTCCTCGGCTGTCAGCTGCCGCGCTTCAGATTCCAGCATTACCGGTATACCGTCCCGCACCGGATAGGCTAGACCGCTGGCCTTGCAGACCAGCTCCTGTGTGTCCTCCCGGTATTCAAGCGGCGCTTTACTCACCGGACATACCAACAGGCTCAGCAACTTTTTATCCATGTTCCACCCCACTATTTTCCCTCGGTAATACTTCCGATGGGCAAAAATGACCGCGTATCATACAATGCTTCATACGCTTTTACACGGTATTCGCCATAGCTTCTGCTGCGCCACCTGCTGGCTTTGCGCTTTTTTACCCTTATATGACAGAAGCAGTCTCTACTGAAACAGAATTGAGATGGCTAAGTAACAACTCCCGGGCTAAACGCCCCTCCTCTATTTCATTAAATACCTCGTGGTAAGACCTTGAGAAACAGTGCAACTGCTTGTTTTTTGACCCCATCTGTCCAAACCACTTGCGGCTGAGTTCCACATCGACAATATGGTCTGATTCCGGCAATAACAGAAGGCAAGGCATGGATATCCCATCCAACCGGCCAGATAAAAACTCCCGCTCCTGCAAAAAAGTCTTAAACCAGCGCAGAGAGATGCTGTGATGCACAAGTTCATCACTGACATACCGCTTGACCACATCCGGACTACGAGATATCCACTGACTATTTATCTGGCTGGAAAGAGCCAACCCCGGAAACCAGCGAGCCAAAAATAGCGCGAGCCATAACAGAAGGCCTTTTGGCTCACTTTTGCCGCGAAAGCCCGGTGCGGAAAGATTTAAACTGTCGACAGGCTTATATCGAATAGCACAGCCACAGGCGATAACAGCTCCCATACTGTGGCCAAGAAGATGCATCCCAAGCCCAGGGTTTCCACTTTTTACCAAGGAGATAAATTCATTTAGATCCTCACTATAAAGTGCAAAATCCTCAATATCCCCGCGCTTCCCATCCGACAATCCATGGCCATAATGATCTAGGGCATAGACACTGTACCCTGCTCGATTGAGATCTTCTGCCAGCTCACTGTAACGCCCACTGTGCTCTCCCAACCCGTGAGATATAACTACTACACCCACAGCTTCTTCTACCCACCAGCGCCGGTAATACAGCGTCACTCCCCTGGTGACAAACTCCATTGCAATCTCCTTATTGATTATTATTTTGCTAGCTATTTGCTATTCCAGGGTTTCGCGGTACCTGCCCAGCATGGCCAAATGATTCATGCGGGACCGTTTAAGTAGCGCTTCCTGAGCTGCTTCAACATTCTCCGGGCGCCCTTGCCAAGCAGCGAGTGCTGGCTCTTGTAGTGCGCGCCCATAGGAAAAGCTCAACTGCCAGGGGCCACCACCCTGCTGATTCATTGCATTGAGATTAGCTGTGGCCTCTTCTGGCCCCTGCCCCCCGGAAAGGAAGTTAATTCCCGGCACTGCTGCGGGGACCGTTCGCCGCAAGCTGCGCAGGGTATATTCGGCCACCTGCTCAGGATCAGCCGTTTCCGCCTCCGCACCTGGGGTTACCATACTGGGTTTGAGCAACATCAGCTCCAGTATTACCCCGTGCTGGTGGAGGGCGTGGAATACAGAGTGCCAAACCCGCTCATTTACCGCCGCACTGCGCTCTATATCGTGCTCACCGTCCATCAGAACCTCTGGCTCGACAATAGGAACCACCCCTTCGGCCTGGCATACCGCTGCATAGCGGGCCAACATCTCAGCATTTGCGGTAAGCCCCAGGCGCGTGGGGTTGTGATGGCCTATAGGATAGACTTCACGCCACTTGGCGAAGCGAGCTCCTTGCTTTTTATATTGCTGCAAGCGCTCAGACAACCCGTCCAGCCCGTAGGTGATCATATCCCCAGGCGCTCCAGGCAGGGGGCCCTTGCCCTTATCCACCTTAATGCCCGGCACTATCCCTTGTAACGCAGCGACTTGGGGCAAGGGCTGGCCCTCAGTATCTTTTTGCCCCAGAGTTTCCTCGAACAAAATAACGCCACTGATACATTCACCCAACCCCTTACAGGACAGCAGCGCAGCACGGTAGTCGCGCCGGTTTTTCTCAGTGGAATCCACTCCAATCGTGGCAAAGCGCTTTGCAATAGTGCCGCCACTCTCATCGGCAGCCAGGATGCCTCTTTGACCATCGACCAATGTTGCTACAGTTTCCTCCAGCATATCGATATGTGACATCTCTACCCCTCCCTTAGGTTATTACGCTAAGAGGATAGGCGGTCCAGCCTAAAAAGCTTTACAGGCTTTTACCGCCCTCCGCCAACCAGCCAACAACTGCTCCCTCTCCGCCTGAGTCATTGCCGGCATAAAGTCCCGTTCAATTTCCTGCAAACACTCCGGTAATTCCCTTGGTCGCCAAGTTCCACTGCCAATACCAGCCAGCAACGCAGCACCAATAGCCGTCGATTCAATCTGCTGGGGCCGTTCAACACGCAAAGAGGAAATGTCCGCCTGGAATTGCATCAGGAAATTATTCGCGCAAGCACCCCCATCCACACGCATATGGGTAATCGGCAAGCCCAGGGCCTGCTCCATCAAGCGGGCCAGCTCATCACTCTGGTAAGCTATAGATTCCAAAGTGGCACGCACCACCTCAGCTCGACCAGCCCCCCGACTCAAGCCGCAAATAGTCCCCCGTGCCGATGGGTCCCAGTGCGGCGCACCCAGCCCACTAAATGCAGGCACAAGATAAACGCCGCGGGTATGAGGAATACTCTGGGCGATAATTTCGGTATCCACCGCCTGCTGGATCATTCCCATCTCGTCCCGCAACCACTGTATAGCGGAGCCCGCTGTGAAAACTGAACCCTCTACGGCATAGGCCGGATTACCCTGGGCATCACAGGCCACTGTAGCCAGCAACCCCTGGGGTAGCTCCGGGCGATCCTCGCCGGCAAAAGCCAGCATAAAGCAGCCAGTTCCGTAGGTGTTTTTTATACTACCGGGCTCGGTACAACCCTGGCCAAACAGTGCTGCCTGCTGATCCCCGGCAACACCACAAATCGGAGCCGATGTGCCGAGAAAAGCGTGGGGGTCTGTATCGGTAAAGTGGCCAGCCGACGGTAGAATTCTGGGAAGAATGGATTCAGGGCACTGGAAAAAATCCAGCAGCTCACTATCCCAGGCTTTATCTTTTATGTTGTACAGGAGGGTACGACTGGCATTGGTGTGATCGGTGAGATGGGCTTTGCCACCGCTCATTTTCCAGATCAACCAGCTATCTACGGTGCCGAAACACAGGTCGCCATTTTGAGCTCGGGTTAGTAAATCCGGGTTACGGCGGAACAGCCAAGTCAACTTACTTGCGGAAAAGTAAGCATCCAGCAATAGGCCACTGCGCTCTCGCAACCAATCAGACCTGCCGAGTTCCCCCAACTCCCGGCATACCTCCGCCGAGCGCCGGCACTGCCACACAATCGCAGGAAAAACCGGCTCGCCGGTATACCTATCCCAGACGATCGTGGTCTCGCGCTGGTTAGTAATTCCCACTGCGGTGATATCCGACGCGCGAACACCAGCGCGCTGGAGTGCTGCGGCACAGACCCGGAGAGTTACCGACCAAATCTCTTCCGCATCCTGCTCAACCCAGCCAGGCTGGGGATAACGATTGGGAATTTCCGAGTAACTGCGACCAATCAGGTGGCCCTTACTATCGAAGATAAAAGCTGTGGTACCAGTGGTGCCCTGGTCAATAGACAGGATCATAGGGTTCTCGCGCTTATTCTTTTAGTCTCTTTCTGTACCTGAAAAATGGCCGAAACCTATCGACCAGTCATTCAGGTAGTAGTCAGAGTATAAGCCCGATTAATTGCCGTCCAGCGCCCAGCTAATCGCGTCCGTGGGGAAGCCCCGGTAAGCCAGGTATCGCTGGCGCCGCGCTCGCTCCTTCATCCACTGATCCCGTGGAAGCTCTGCGCTCATAGGGGCCCGGTATTTTCTCTGCAGCATTTCCGCAGCTAACTCAAACCAATCCACTTCCAACTGATCCAGCGCCTGGGCAATTAGTTCACCGCGCACGCCGCGCTGCTGTAGCTCCTGGCGAATACGCATCGGCCCCTGACCGCGCTGGACACGGGAGCGGGCAAAAACTTCGGCAAAGCGTTGATCGGATTGATAGTTGAGTTCGTGTAGGCGCTCAAAAAGCGTGTCGAAATCGGCGCTGGGGAATTTTGCCGCGAGCTTTTGCCTCAATTCATGGCGGGAGTGCTCGCGGCGGGTCAACAGCTCAAGCGCCGCGCTGAAAAGCGCTTGAGCTGGATCAACGGAAAAATCCGCTTTTGAGTACGGCATTTACTCTTCCGGTAATTCCGCAGCCTCTTCAGGGGTCGCAGGCACTAAATCACCGAGCAGCTGCGCACGCAGCTGACCTTCAATCTCGTTGCGAATGTCGGGGTTATCGCGCAGGAACTTGGTAGCGTTCGCCTTGCCCTGGCCAATCTTGTCGCCCTTGTAGCTGTACCAAGCCCCCGCTTTATCCACCAGCCCCATCTTCACGCCGTAATCGACGATTTCACCAATCATGTTAATGCCTTCGCCATACATGATCTGGAACTCGGTCTGCTTAAACGGAGGAGCTACCTTGTTCTTAACCACTTTCACTCGGGTTTCGTTACCCACCACCTCATCGCCATCCTTAACGGAACCGATACGACGGATATCCAAGCGCACAGAAGAGTAGAACTTGAGGGCATTACCACCAGTGGTGGTTTCAGGGCTGCCGAACATAACACCGATCTTCATGCGAATCTGGTTAATGAAGATTGCCAGGGTGTTGGTGTTCTTGATATTACCAGTGAGCTTACGCAGAGCCTGGGACATCAAACGAGCCTGCAAGCCCACGTGGGAATCACCCATCTCACCTTCGATCTCAGCGCGCGGGGTCAGGGCCGCAACGGAGTCCACTACCAGCACATCAACGGCACCGGAGCGCACTAGCATATCGGCAACTTCCAGAGCCTGCTCACCGGTATCCGGCTGGGATACGATCAACTCATCGACGTTGACACCCAGTTTTTCAGCATAGATAGGGTCGAGGGCGTGCTCAGCATCTACGAAAGCACAAGTACCACCATTGCGCTGGGCCTCGGCAATCACCTGCAAGGTGAGGGTGGTTTTACCGGAGGATTCTGGTCCATAGATTTCAACGATACGGCCACGCGGCAAGCCGCCTATACCCAGGGCCACATCCAAGCCGAGGGAGCCGGTGGAGATCGCAGGAATACGCTCGCGCTCCTTGTCTCCCATACGCATCACAGTGCCTTTACCGAACTGACGTTCAATCTGAGATAGCGCCGCTTTTAATGCCTTGTCTTTATTGGAATCCATGACCATTCCCGTATTTCTGAGCTGAATTGAGTGGTGGCAAGCTTAACGAAGGATTACTGTATAGGCAACCAGTAATTCCTCATACTGAGTACCAGCTTCAGGCTGAGCGAGCCTCGCTTCAAAAAGAAGTCTGAAGCTGGAGCAAACGAACAAAGATTGACCCGGCGGACAGGTTCAAACCGGGTGCTCACGGACAACCTTTAACATTCCCTTCAGCGCCTCAACGACCGTCTGCGATTGCACCTCTGCCCGGTTACCACTGAACAGAAAACACTTCGCATCAATCTGCACTGGCTCTTGCCCCTCCGCATGGGCCCAGGCGATCCAAACTGTACCTACCGGCTTCTCGGCAGTGCCACCATCAGGCCCTGCGATACCACTGACCGCAACGGCGAGATTGGCATCCATCATCGCCAGAACCCCACAAGCCATCTGCCGGACGACCGGCTCACTCACTGCCCCAAACTGCTTGAGATCATTGCTGTCGACACCCAGAACACCGTTCTTGATACGATTCGCATAGCTCACGATCGATCCATCAAACCAATTCGAAGCACCCGCTATAGAGGTAATAGCCGCCGCAATCGCACCACCGGTGCAAGATTCTGCCGACGTCACACGCCAATCTCTCTTTTCCAGCTCCCCGCCCAACTCTCTGGCAAGCTCAATTATCTCTCTGTATTCCACCGTTTCTTCCTATTCAACCGCTCCTGGGCCACAACCAAATATTACAGCACAGAAGTGGGCTCTTATTCTGGGTGCCGACCTGCAGCAAGCTTACAAATTCCACTTTAAGTAAGCTGCCCCATACCAAATATACAACCGCCTCTCAGTGGTGAAGCCACAACCCCTTCAAAAAATCAATCCACGCCGGCTGCACACTGGTGCCGACACCAAAAGATAAATCTCACGCTGCCGAAGCGCTCGCAAGCGGCGGCAGCACTCTAGAAAAGTAAAACTACCTATGGGAACCAGGTTGCCAATTCTAATTTCCGCCGCCGGCCCACCTTTAAATTAGAATTTAAATTTTAAAAGGGGTCTTAAATCAGCAAATAATTTCAAGCGGGCAATCCAATAAGCAACAACAAATTTAAAAATAAAAACGTAAACAATGTAAAAACACATTAATACGCACTGGCTGATTCTAATTTTAAAGCAGAAAAATTTTGTATATGCGATAAGTTGGACCAGTCTCACGATAAAGGGCCCGGGCTTTCCCTATGCAACAATCGGCTTTTTGTTAGTCTGTTACTGCTGTACTGAATATATAAATATCACAATAAAAAAGCAGATAAATCCCCAAGCCCAACAAGCATTAATCATCGTGGCAGATCACCGCCATTATAAAAATACAATGAAGTTGGCACCCCCATAGATAATTAAAGAAAGACAAAATCATGAATTTAAAAAAATCAGCGATCGCGGCTGCTATTGTAGGCGCCTGTGTGTCCTCACTTGCCAATTCAAAAACTTTGGTCTGGGAAGATAATTTCGACGGCGACAGTATTGATAAGTCCGTTTGGACTTACGATGTGGGCAACTCAGGCTGGGGTAACAATGAGCTGCAAACCTACACCGATGATAGCGCCAATGCCTATGTTGAAGATGGCAACCTTATTATTCAAGCACTGCAAAACGACGACGGCAGTTTTACTTCCGCCCGCCTGAAATCCCTGGGTCGTATGACTTATAAATACGGCACCATTGAAGCCCGCATTAAATTACCCGACCTGGATGCCGGATTGTGGCCCGCCTTCTGGCAGCTGGGTGGCGACTACGGCCAAGTAGGATGGCCCGCTTGCGGCGAACTGGATATTCTCGAGGCGGGCATGGCCGACGCTCTCAGTGCCGGCACGGTCAACTCAGAAGTTTCCGGCGCTTTCCATTGGTGGCATGAATCCGATGATTACACCGGCCAGGCAGACTACGGCCAATCGAAAAACCTTGTTGATGACTTCGGCTCCAGCACTGACCTCACTGAGGACTACCATATTTTCGGTATGACCTGGACACCGGACAGCATCGTCATGTGGGTCGACGACGAAGCCAATGAAATTATTAGCATCGGCAGTGAAGACCCCGCATTTGACGAGTTCCGCCAACACCACTTCCTGATCCTGAACTTAGCGGTAGGTGGCGTCTTCCCAGAGATTTACGCTAACAGTGAAATCACCGCACCAATGCCCGCCAAAATGTATGTGGACTATGTTCGCATCTACGATAACGACGACAGCAGCTACAGCACAGAAATCTCCCTGGCAGAAGACACTGCCAAAACAGGTGATATCGGCGTATTTTCCGAGGGTAGCAACCTCGCCGAATCCCTGGAGCTTGGCACCGATACCGAGCTGTATGTCTGGAACCAAAACAGCATGTCAGCTACTGTCAGCGCCGAAGCTGCCGAGGGTGATGAAGCCCTCGAGTTTGATATTACCGCTGGTGAATGGTTCGGTATGGGTTTCTGGATGCACTATGACCTAAACCTAATGAACTACGAAAACGGTCATCTCAATTTCAAAATGAAAACCACCAGCAGCCAAACTATCGGCATTGGTATTTCCAGTACTGGTGGCGGAGATGCCTGGGTAGACTTGGTGGATGGTGATAGTACCTACGGCCTGGAGCGCGATGGCGAATGGCATCAGGTAAGTATTCCCCTGAGTAAATTGGGAGTGGACTTCAACACTATCAGTCAGGCATTTATGATTCGAGGTGATGCCGCCTCTGAAGATTTTGTCCTATCCATTGACGATATCTACTTTAGCGAAAGTGTGGAAAAAACAGCCCCAACCGGTGTCTTTTCTCTCTACACCGAAACTACAGAGGCCAATTCAACTTTCACACTGGGAACTGATGGCAACCTGTATATTTGGGGCGATACCCTGCTAGAGGCCACTCAAACCCCATTCGAAGGTGAAGAATCCCTCTCCTATTACTCCTCCGGGGCTGGCTGGTTTGGAATGGCATTTACTGCCGACAGCTACTACGATCTATCCGCCTTCGATAATGATACTGCAACGCTGAATTTCGCCCTGAAAACCAGCTCAGAAACCACCTTTAAGATTGGCATGAAGAGCGGTAGCGTCAGCGATATTGGCCAGCAGTGGATTGAATTTGCCAGCGGCTCCGATCCTTATGAATTCGCGCGGGATGGCGAGTGGCACCAGATATCAATCCCCGTTACTGATTTCAGTAGCGAGGTAGATATGTCAAATGTTATTCAGTTATTTGAACTACTGGGCGTCGATGGAGATATCAGCGATATTGAAATTGACGATATCTATTTCTCCGGCGGAAGCTCAGACAGCGATAGTAATGACAACTGTCGCCCACACTCCCATAAGTGCCACCCTCATCATAAAAGGCACAAGCATCGCCATGGAAACTGCACCCCACCTGCACGATGCGCACAGGGACCCCGTAGACATTAAAAATACAAGGGCGCCGCTAAATAGCAGCGCCTTTTTCTTTTTTACGCCACCCAATTTTTTCACCAGCATCAAAACCCACCTTATCTACCGGCAGATATTATCTTTTAAAGATATGATCCTGTGTGAGGGGAAGCACAACAACAATAAATCCAGATTAAATTTGCTTGCACTTTTGCCCAACACAGAAAAATCAAAAACAGAATTCCCGCACAAAACACTTGCAAACAAAAACACAAAAAGGAATTTATTTTCTTGTAAAAAAATTACAAGAAAATAACTTTTCAAGTGTATGCGACAAACAGGACCACAACTACGACAAGAGGTCTAAATTCGCTTTCCTGTGGAACAATCGTTTTGCTAGGCTTTGCCCGTGACCAGCACCTGTTTTTCGCGTGAATTTTAGGCAATTACAATTTAAGTAATCTGCATTCATTAAATCCACAAGCAACATTTAACTGTGTCACACCATTCCTATCAGGCGTTTTATTCTTATAAATAATTAACAACGAAAGAAAATTATGATTATTAAAAAATCAGCGATAGCCGCAGCTATTGTCGGCACCTTTGTGTCCTCAATAGCCAATGCGAAAACTTTGGTCTGGGAAGATAATTTTGACGGAGACACTATCGACACTTCCGTCTGGACCTACGATGTTGGCAACTCCGGCTGGGGTAACAACGAGTTACAAAATTACACCGATGATAGCGACAACGCTTATGTCAAAGACGGCAACCTGATTATTCAGGCCGTACAGGAAAGCGACGGCAGCTTTACTTCTGCTCGCCTAAAGTCTCTCGGGCGCCTGTCCTATAAATACGGAACCATTGAAGCTCGCATTAAATTACCGGATTTGGACGCGGGACTATGGCCAGCATTCTGGCAACTGGGCAGCGATTACGGTCAAGCCGGCTGGCCTGCCTGTGGCGAACTGGATATTCTCGAAGCGGGTATGGCCGAAGCGCTAGAAGCCGGCGTCGTAAATTCTGAAATTTCCGGAGCCTTCCACTGGTGGCACGAGTCCGATGACTACACCGGGCAGGCAGATTATGGTGTATCGCAAAATCTGGTTGAGGACTTCGGCTCCAGCTCCGACCTCACTGAGGATTACCATATCTTCGGCATGACCTGGACGCCCGATAGCATCGTTATGTGGGTGGACGACGAATCCAACCAAATCGCAGCTTTGACGGATACCAGTGATTCCGCCTTCGATGAATTTCGCCAGCATAACTTTTTAATTCTCAACCTAGCAGTAGGCGGCATCTTCCCGCAGATCTATGACAACAGCGAGATCACTGCCCCAATGCCCGCCAAGATGTATGTTGACTACGTACGTATCTACGACAACGATGACAGCAGCTACAGCACCGAGCTCTCCCTGGCTACCGATACCGCAAAAAGCGGCAACCTGGGCGTGTTCGGGGACAGCAGCGATATTTCCGAATCCCTGACGTTTGGAACTGATATCGAGCTCTACGTCTGGAACAATATGGAAAGCCAATCCAGCGTCGATGAGAGTGATGCCCTGGAGTTCCAAATCGATACCGGCGAATGGTATGGCATGGGTGTATGGATGCACTACGACCTGAATTTGATGAACTATCAAAATGGTCACCTGAACTTCCGCATGAAAACCACTAGCGAAGAGACTATCGGCATCGGTATTAACAGTACCAGCGGTGGTGAGTCCTGGGTGGACCTGAGCGTAGATGGCGATACTTTTGGCCTGGAGCGCGATGGGCAATGGCACGAGGTGAGTATCCCCCTAAGCAAATTTGGGGTGGACTACAACACCATTAGCCAGGCATTTATGGTGCGCGGCGATGGACCGTCAGAAGCCTTTACCCTGTCCATTGACGATATTTACTTTAGTGAGAGCGTCGAAAAAACCACGCCAAGCGGTACCTTCTCCCTATACAGTGAAAACACCGAGGCCGACTCCAGTTTCGAACTGGGCACTGATGGCAATCTGTATATCTGGGGCGAAACCCTGATCGAAACTTCTCCTTCCCCTTACGAAGGATCTGAGTCCCTGTCCTACACCTCCGCAGGTGCTGGCTGGTTTGGCATGGCTTTCACTGCTGACTATTACTACGACATGTCAGCCTTCGACAACGATACCGCCACGCTCAATTTTGCTTTGAAAAGCAGCTCCACCACGACCTTTAAGATCGGCATGAAGAGCGGCAGCATTGACGATGTAGAACAAAAGTGGATTGACTTTGCCAATGGCGCCGATCCCTACGGTTTCGCACGGGATGGCCAGTGGCACCAGATCTCTATCCCCGTAAGCGACTTCAGTGACGAAGTAGACATGTCTAACGTGGTTCAACTATTCGAGCTTCTAGGCGTAGATGGAGAAATCAGCGATATCGAGATCGACAATATCTACTTCTCCGGTGGTATTGGCGGCAACGATGACTCCGGTGACGATTCCGATAGTGGAGGCGACGAGGGCGACAGCGAAGACTCTGGCGATAGCGGTGAAGCTGGCAGCCAGGACCTGATTGCACAGGCTACCGTCACCGCCAGCAACGAAATCCAGCCCATCGCAAATGCAGTTGATGGCAACAGCAGCACCCGCTGGGAAAGCGCCCATGGCGGTGACTCAGTATGGGTACTACTGGACCTGGGTGAGGCAGAAGCTCTGAACACCCTGACAATCGACTGGGAAACCGCCAACGCTGCGACCTATGCGGTACAAGGCAGTAACGACACTATTTCCTGGACCACACTGGCCAACTTTAGTGGTGGTAGCGCCGGAGAGAGAACCGATGAGCACTCCCTGAGTGGAAGCTATCGATATGTGCGCCTGTACTTCACTGAGCGCAGCACAAGCTATGGCTACTCCATCTGGGAGCTGGGCTTAACTGGTGGCGACGGTCAGGCTTCAAGTATCTCTGCAACCTCTGAACTGCAAAGTGCTGAACTGGCAATCGACGGAGATAGCAATACCCGCTGGGAGAGCGCCCACGGTGTGGACAATGTCAGCCTGACTTATGACTTGGGCTCTGTACAGTCCATTGGCACCCTCAATATCGACTGGGAAACTGCCAATGCGGCTGCCTACACTCTGCTCGGCAGTACCGATGGTAGCAACTGGACAACTGTTGAGTCATTTTCCGGAATGGGAACCGGTGAACGCACCGACGCAATCACCGTAGAGGGAAACTACCGTTACCTGAAGATTGACTGCACCGAACGCAATACCGTGTACGGCTACTCCATTTGGGAGATTAGTACTTACTAATAGCAGCTGGTAGTAGCAACTCGGGCAGCACTTTTACAGTGCTGCCCTACCTATAATCTGCCCCCGAAAGAACTAAAATTCCAAAGCTAGAGGTGCTACACACCTTTGCACAGTAATTCTTTCTAATTCAAAGCCAACCTGAAAATAATAACCTTCCCAAGGCTAACGGTAGACCATCGCCAGAATCGAGCGCCCCTGCTTTACGTAACTACGGAATAAATCCCCAACAGGGCCACTTAACTCATTCACTTCAACCCTCTCAAACCCCAAAGAGGAGTAAAAAGGCTCTAGGTGGTCGTAGGGAAATGTATAGGTGTCACTATCAAAACGTTCAGCAAGGAGCATCAACAGCTGCCTTGCAACACCCTGCCCTTGATGATCTGGTGCAACAGCAACTCCGGCCAGGAGCTTAAAGTTCTCATAGCGCCGCAAATAACCGCAGGCAATCACCTCCCCCCGTTCGCCGCGTACTATCCCGCAGTCCTCATGGCGTTTGGCTTTGCCACGAAATCCATACATGCGATAAAATTTGTTCGCTAGCGGAATCTCTATATCTGCCAGCCACTGAACACTATTAGAAGGCTGCGTTTTCGCCATAAACCTGCCCCTGTACCCCTGAAGTAGAAAAATGCCCAGAGAGACCTGTAGCACCTGCCTGCGCCCGCCTAATGTCTGCTACTGCAGTGCGTTGGTGAGCTTGGCTAATACCATAAAAGTGGTGATCATACAGCACCCACATGAAGAGAAGCACCCGTTCAATACCGGGCGTATGGCGAACCTGTGTTTAAATAACAGTGAAATGCTTATTTCTGAAACTCTTCCTAATCAACAGCTGGAAAGGCTACTCGATACACCCAGCGCTCTACTCTATCCGTCACTATCATGGCTACCCCAAACACCCCGATTAGCTGAAGGGAACAATACCCCTAGCCACCAGAATCAGCTGGAAAAGATTGAACAGCTAATTGTTATAGATGCGACTTGGAAAAAATCTAAAAAGATTCTTCACCTGAATCCCAAGCTACAACAGCTTCCAAGAGTCAATCTCAGTGGTGACTTGAAATCCAACTACGCTATTCGGAAAACCACCGTTGCGGATGGTCTGTCAACCATTGAAAGTATTGCCTTGGCTATGGCTCAACTTGAAGATAAAAATGAGTATTCCAAGCTTCTGCAACCATTTGAAAAGATGATTAGCCTGCAACAGCAGAGCTATTCAGTAGAGCCAGCTTAGGGCATTTGATTGTCACAGTCAGTGAGACCTCAAACAGAGAACCTAAACAATCGCACCATCAGGAAATACCAAATTAGAAATTCCCTGATAAGTCAGCACACACATAAAAATTGATAAAGCATACCGAATAATCGAACGATATCGTTCTTCATCAATCCTCGATTGAAGCTTAAATCCGATAACAAGTCCAAAATATGCAAATACGGTAATTGCAGATAGCGACATCAACTCCAAATCATCAAAACTCAAGTAAACTGAAAGCACAGAAAGCTGTATCAGCTTGCCAATCAAGAAACAAATATTGGAAATAAGGATTACTTCCTTTGATGATCTGGCAACTTCCAATAAGTAAATCATCAGTAGAGGCGCAATCGCATTAGTTGCGCCACCAATCACCCCGGCCAAGCCGCCCATAATGACAGGAAAAAGTACTGGCCGACTGGAGAATTTGGACAGATAACCCCTTAAACGATTGGAAAACAGGTAAATCAAGATTGATACCGCTAGTAACAACTTGAGAATATCCGGGTTTGCCCAGGTTAACAGCCATGTTCCGGTAAGGCTTCCAAGAGACACCAATAATATTACTAAACTATATTTAGAAAAATTAATCCTATAATCTCGGCACTTATAAAGGCTGGATATAATTACCAAAAGCGACGGCAAGATGGTTAACACCACTGCCGTTTTCAAATCATAAGCAAGTGCCAGAATAGGCGTCGCAAGCATTGGGAAACCAAATCCCAATGCTCCGTGAGCCATACCTGCTACCAAAATAAGCAACAACCCAACTATAACTATCTCTATGACCACCCGTTAAGCAACCCTCGATATAGCAGGCATATTAAAACGTATTCGTTTAAGGTGCCTTTTCCTATCCTTAATTCCTGTTCTTGCGTGAAGGTATCGTCGATTATCCAATAACAATATCTGATTATTATTCAACCTAACCTTAAACATATTATGTGGCAACGATATTTTTAGCTCCAGCTCACGTAAAGCATCAAGCTCATCTGAAGAGCAATACTCACGCTCGATAATATCATACCTGTATCTGAAACCATGGCTCTCATCAATTAAGGATGCCTCTATAAACTCAGACGACTTGCGAAACTCTTCAGGAACACGCAGTTTAAACTTACTACTTGAAAGCACCTGGAAAGTTTTATCGGAGAGGCTCTCGATTATCCTGTCGGCACAGACAAGAATATTTTCTCCGCCTCCATGCATATCAGCGTGCACAACGAAGAGACCAAAGTAGCCAGGCATCTCCGATTCAAAAGCACCGTCATTGTGCAAGAAGAATTCTCTATCACTATGAGATATAGCCAATGCCTCATCGCCTGTCTCACCACCAATCCTCACATCCCAAACCGTTCGCCCCATAGAATCATGCTCATGTACCAACCCAATGGTATTGACAATATCCTCCATCACTTCAGCAGAATCATCAGAAAATTTGAGATGGATAAGCGCAATCCCCTTTTTAAACAGGGCTATTTTGTAACTTTCATACTCTATGTCCGAACAGGACCCAAGTTCAAAGCAGCAGTAACTTGGGACTCTAAGTGGCATGGCATGCGATGAAAAATAGAGTGACGACATTTTCAGCTCCCTTGATGAACAATTCCTTTACGATTCCCACAATATGAACTTCTACCCACAAGATAAAAGGAGCAATCTTTATGCCAAATATCACATATGTACCAAACTCATACGTCTCCAACTTTAGCCCCTGATGGCGTTTAAAGCTCTTTTACATCGAAAAAGTAAGTGTTCCCGTGGAGACTCTCTGAATCGTCTATCACGAAGTAACCCAGGCCACCCTAATAAGCCCCCTGTTTATTTCACAAAAAAGCAACAATCCCCCGGTTCAGGCCAAGATAACCTACCTCCAAGCAGATAAAATTTATCGTAGTACGGTAAAACACAGCAAAATAGCTCTCTAGTCATGACCATTTAATAAAACCACAACAAATCCCCCTTAAAAAAGAAAAGAAAGCGTCGCAAGATAAGAGCCAGTATCGGAGACAAGCATGCCCTATTAATTCCCCAATCAGGTGGAATAATAAAAAGTCAGGCGCTCACAATAAAATATATAAAACGGACTAAGGTCCCACCTATAAGGACCAATTCTGCTTTCGAGCCAAGCCGAGGGGAAAAGTATGGAAGATTTAAAGACACGGGAGCCATTTAAATGCCGTTACCAAACAGCGCCCAAGGAAATATCTAAACAAACCCTCCCCGATGGCAGCCATATAAAGTTGAGTGCCACAACTAAAGTACTCGTCAATTATTCAGAGACACGCAGACGCATACGTCTATTAAATGGGGAGGCCCAAATAAGCATTTGTAAAGAGGTAACCTGGCCATTTATAGTAGAATCACGACAAGCATTGATCCGTACACATAAGGCCACTTTCAATATTGACCAGCGATATGGAATAACAGAAGTCACTGTTCTCGAAGGGAATATCACTGTCAGCCCGATAAAACAAAATAAAAATCGCGCCGAAATAAAGAAGGGTGAGATGCTCAAAGTAACTGAGCACAACACCGGTGCAATCAAAGGTTTTGAGGTTTCCAGCTATAAGGATTGGGGAAGTGGATTTACAAAGGCTGATAACATCAGATTAACAGAACTTCTAATATCGCTAAATCGCTTTACAAATACACCACTTGTGACGAGAGACCAGAACACTAGTAGACTACTTGTTAGTGGGGTTTATGACCTGAATCATATAGAAGATACCGTCCTCTGTCTGAGTAAATCTTATAACCTGAAAGTCACAAAAGAAGAGTCTCACACAGTGCTAGAGCTGCTTCCAGAATAATAACCTAGCTTGTTAAATACCAACAAAAGTGGTCTTGTGTACCTAACAATAAAGATAAAACAGTACTTTTCTGTAATTCTACCAGCAAATACGGTCAATCTTAGGGGCTCAGTATTACTAAAAATACGTAATTTGCTAGCCTAGTACCCTCAGCTGGCAAGGGGTACCAGGAATTCTCTTTCTGGTCCAGAGACTCCGAACCTTGCCAGCTTTTTTTATCACTTTCACTCAAGGTAAGTGACAGTAGAGCCAAAGAAAAGGCTGTAAATCCTACTCAACCGTGTCCTTATCCTCTTGCCTCAAATAACCAGCCGCATTTTCATCTTGAGCTAATTGTCCCTGTTCTGTCATTGGCAGAGCACGACTTTGCTGATTAATAGCATGAATATTCGAAGTGTTTTCCAAGTCTCTACTGCTTGTAATGGAGGCAATAGACTCTCTATCTTTCAAGAAACTAATTACGTCATCCCTGATTTCAGATAAGTCGCGTTCAGACTTATGCATTTCAAGTATATGCCTTGGATACTCCAAGTTTCTCATGCCAGATGCGGCAAATGTACTTGAGACAACCCTGGTTACTATCACCCAAGGCGTAATCGAACTTCTGACTAGTACATTTTCAGAACGAGTACTGTCATGTATTCCAGTGCCCGTTGAGATCTTAGATTCAGTGAATGTCCCTTCGCATTTAAAATACACCAATAGTGATTCAAACTGCATCTCAGCAAAGAAGATATGTGCCGCATTGACCAACAAGCGAGCAAATGTATTAAGAATAAATCCTATCAATAGCAGGTGAATTAGCGTCATACAGAGAGCGCCGCCTGCTGAAATATACTGTTCTAGCAGAGCTAAGCGGCCAGCTTCCTCGTCTAAGGCGCCAAACTCCTGTTTAATGGCTGTAAGAGATTCCGGCTGAAAGAAGTGAATAACATCAATCAAAGAATATGCAAGCCAAATAGCTAGCGCAGTAACAATGATATAGAGCGCATTACCTGCGAAAAGACTAATATCGCGAATCAGCTTGAATTTATCACCCAAATCAACAGGGCGAACGGTAGGTTGTACTTCCTGGATCATTTCCCCATTGAATGAACCTTTACCATCCACTTGCTCTTCAAGTTTTGGATCAAGCTCTCTGTAAATACGATTAGGCACTTCCTTATAACGACGATTTGCCATCACAAGGTTATCCAAGTTTATAAAGATTTCCTTCGGGTGAACCGATTCCTGCCAGTTATCCCTTAATTCAGAAACCTCAGTGACCGGGTTTGCAATTTCGCTTCTAAAGCGCAGCATATAGACAACAGCAAAACTACAAGCAGCGCCTACAAATATAACCCCAAGAATATACAAGAACGGGCTAAAGCTTGGTAAAGCCTCAGTCAATACACCGGACACACTGATTATTCCATCTAGGGAAGTAGTACCTTCCCCCTTAAAAGCCTCAACGCCTAAACTTAACCCCAATCCTAGCAACAGAGGCACCACAATCGAGAATAATATCGTTTTTGCAATACTTCCCCCCGTAAGGCTCGCTACACTTTTCTGGGCTTCCCGTGAAATACCTTTACTCGCAGAGTGCCATACAATCAATGTATAAAGTAAAGCGATGGCAGAGTACATCGGGAATAGCTTTTCTCCCATATCACCAGCAAAACCACTGAGACAAATAAAAGCGACAATGACATAAGAGAGCAAGACAGTTAATGTACTTACCCATGCGCCAAACTGTGCCTGAGCCATATTTCGAATGGGGTATGGCATATAAAGCAATTTAGGGAAGATACTGTGTAATACCCGAGCCAAGAAGCCCTTAGGCTCTAGAAAGGTTGGATTCTTCCGGCCAACTAACATCTCTTCTAAGCCGGAAGCGGTATAAGCCACTTCATTTTTCTCTTCTGATGCCGTACTCGTTTCAGATTTAGAATGGTTAAAAGCTAATGATACGGGATGATTTCGACCAACAAAGAAGCGCAATAAGGCCAAAATGCCGCCTGATAGAGCCCTTATACCGCCGACCAGTAGAATTGCCCCCACTACGACAAGCACCCAACCACTTACGGGGTCCGACTTCACTTGGCCAGCAGCGATAAACAGCAAGATTAGGGCAACAAGAAACTGAACTCCCCCCCTAATTGCGGTAACCCGGCCTTCTTTCTTAAAAGGGTTCTTCAGGCCCAAATCAATCGAGCCGTAATCAAACGCCATAGAGTATCCCCTTAGTACTGGTACTTATGCTTAACGTCTTAATCTGCTAAAAGAAGATGTACTTCTCAACTCAATGCAGCTTAAGGCTTTCCTGACTATTTTTCACTCACTTTCTATAAAGATACTTGCTATGCACTAGTAAGCTAATTGCAGCCCTCTATGTGTTGTATGTATTTCTGTATAACTGGGTATTCTTGAAGGCTTGGATAAGGAGTTATAGGCTGCTCGCATATGGCCTGTACAACGCCTAGCCGATAAGTTACCTATACCTGTTCCCACATAGAATCGAGTTAATTCTCTCCGGGGAGTTTGATCTGTTAAATGGCTGCACAGAGTTTAAGATTGCTCGAAAAACGTAATATGCATTTAGCGTATTGGAAACATCTTCCGGCACTCGCATAGTTGGAGCTGATATTAAATATGGCCAAGTTTCATGAGAGGTAGGTACTAATACAGCTGATCCTATCGGGAATTCACCATGAAAGTCGGATTTGATCCGTGCTTGCACCCGATCCTCTACTTGAAAACCGAGCCTATCCCTAATTAGCAAATCCAACCCACCATCCATAATTCCGAAGCTATTAGCAGGGCTAACCATTACATCAGTTGACTTGGAGAAGAAATCACCCTCTATAACGTCTATAATTTCAACATCTTCGAATACTTCACTCCAATCTTTCACAAGCTCCTTGGATTTATCAATTAAATAGATTTTATCTGGCAGCATAGGTATCTCGACCTTCAGAGAAACGAAACTTGTAGCAATATATAATCAACAATATCTACAAATTCACAATTCTCTCACCTGATAATCAACTGTAAAATCCTTTACCCATGTAATTCCAGAGCCACTCATAACTTCATTTCCAAGTTCTATATCGGCAATAAATAGACCCTTGGGGATTAAACTATTTCGAACTGCGTAATTCAGTAATTCCAAACCAGGAATAGTGGCAATCATGGAAGGTTGCTTGGCCCTAAATGATACATACACCCAATTATTATCATTTACTCTCGACATATCCTTCCAATTTTTATGGTACCAAACCTCCCATACTGAATCATTAATCGATACCTCACTATGTTTTATCCCCGCAGGGTTGAAATGTCCATCAGTAAAATATGTCCAGATCATAATTTCAGCCGCAATTACCGAACGATTTGGTTTACGCCCTCTATAAGCTTCAGAAGTTAACCACATCGTCGTAGCCGTATTATAATCTCCACTCGACTTACTTTCTGTATGATATGAAATATCAAGATTCGCCAGACTGGATATCTTTAAGGGGAATGCATCATCAAACTTAGGCTCCGGCGCCCAGGGGGAAGATCCTATTTTTATTTGTGGCTGGGAGTAAATTACCCGTCGATCCAAAGGCCAAGACCATGACCAACCAAATTGTAACTCCCCCTCTACCAGTCGCTTCTCCAAGCATTGGGACCAAGGGTCATCTTCTGCAGCATATTTATTCCAAACGTTATTAGTCACGATACCCAGCTTGGTAGGTACATTGTGAAAGTCTTCACAGCTGATAGTTGTAGTTTCTGGCTTTACCCATCCCGAACCATTACTAACTTTAGTAGCACAAGAAGCAGTCAAAATAATAAAAAAATACAATAAAAATCTCAAAACTTCACTTCCCAGTAATTTACAAAATAGCATTTTAACCCTTAAACTACTCAATTCTTTATTATTGGTAAAAAATAAGATATTTATCTTCCAATATTAGCTCCAACATTCATATTTACGGTAACTGGTACATAACGTATGTTGTCCAGCTGCAATAGAGGAAAACAATATACGTTTATATATTTATTCTTGCCTAACTCTAATTTTGAAAACCCGTTCCACTCATGGATAAATTGAGCCGCATCTTCGGCGGCCACCGAAGGCCTTGTATGCAAAATTTCGCTGCTGAGCCAGTTTATAAAGATCGTAAACAAGTATGAATGTGACAGACACTCACTAGGCATAACCCGAATAGAAAAGCACAGAAGGTGGCAACCGCCCCCGCCATCGATAATAACCCGATCTTGAAACTTTTAAACACCGACACATCAAGCTAACCGGGAATGCCCCTAAATGCTCTTGTATCAGTGCGTACTTTACTATTGGTGGTTCGCAAAGTACGCAGCAACCTTTTCAAGAAACTCAACCTCTTGTCGAGCTTCATGCAGCTCCTTCTTGGGCTTACGAACTTCAGCGCGTTCCTGTTTGGAATAGTCGACACCGTCTCAACTATTGAACTGCTTATCAGACAGTCGATTAAATTGACGACGCCAGTTGTAGATCTGCTGTGCGCTGACGCCTAGCTCTCACGCCACAGAAGCCGTTGTTGCTCCAGGCTTTTCCGCTCTCTTAACTGCTTCTCTGCGGAACTCCTCCGTATACGCCTGAGTTCTTTTCTTACCCATGATACACCTCCGTGTTAGGCCTAAACCTAACTATACAGGGTGTCTACTAAACGTGGGTAAGTCTTATGCATAACGCCTCGTCTGTGTTTTATACACATCATTTAAGCCCATTTAAAGCCTCTGCTGCTTCAATATAATGGAGCAGTTTGGTATATCCCTGCCAAACAGTTTTAACCCCTGGTTCGCCATCACCTTTACGTCCTAGAAATCCCCCTAGGCCTGCCAACATACGCGTTATATCTCTCATGCTTGGAGGTATATTCGGTGGGGAACTTTTATCTCGCATCATCCATACCATGCGCCATTCTTTTTCAGAGTAAGCACTCGTACATGGTTCATCAGGAAGACTTCTTGCTTGTGTAGTTATCGAATGTAGTCGCCATCCAATAATCATATAGATCGCAATACAGTTCAACATTCGCTGCTCTGTTCTAAAACGATTACTTTCTATCTGGCATCCGCCTTTTACCACCCGAAAATAGGTTTCAATTTCCCACCGGCTTCGATACCACTCAATGATAACTCTCGCCTGCTTAAAGTCTTCAACTGGAAGATCAGTTAACAGCATCCACTCAATGCCTTTTTCACCCTCTGGTGGGGTTAATTCTTTAGCCAATACAGCATAGAGAGAAAGTGGTCGTTTAGATCTTCCTTTTCCTAGCAACCGTATCTCAGTAGTGGATACGTTGACCTTGGCTTTTCTTCCAGGCTCTCCATTCCGTTTGGGAATATCTACCGTGTATAGACCGACAGATTTCTGCTCATTCATATGATCCCAAAGCAAAACCGTTTCTTCTCCATCGAGCTCTAAAGTGCGATTGGCCTTAGCTCGAACGATATAGCTCGCCCGCCGCTGTTCACTTTGCTCTTCAGCCAGCTGAAACCACTCATGAATATCACCCTCTCTATCAGCAATACTCACAATTGTGCTTTCAGGGCAGTGCTCTTGTATCTGACAAGCCGTTTCGTAATGGTCTAGCCAGCGTCGACTCTCCTTATCCTTTATCGACTTGGTATAGCGGGAATTAGAACTTGATTCCTTATCTCTCTGCCACATACTACCTTCAACAACACCCAAATTAACTCTGGATGGTGTTATCGCGATGGAGGTGTGCAAGAGTTGTTGGTTGGTCTCTTTACGCCTAAGTGTTCCCATCTCTTTACTTTCTAGGTCAGTGGCAAAATTTAGAAAGGTAGTATCTTGTGGGATAAGAACAACAGGCTGCACTTTGATTCTCTCAAGAGTTGCCGATTTATGACCGCTCATAATAGAGTCAAAGTTGACTTTATCATTTTCTATAAAGCGATAAGCTGCAAACGTTTCTGCCCAAGTTTTGTTTGCACAAGGAATGCTATTGTTTGGGTCTGAACTTAAATTACTGAGAATATTAGACAAGCGCTTATTCAAGCGTGTATCACCCATAACCTGATTTTTTACTTCGTCCATGACCCAGTCCTGCATAATTATCCAGCCAAATCTGTAGTTCTTACTGGGCTAAACTGTAACTTATTGATTTACATAATAAAACTTAAAAAACTTGTGTATAAAACTTAGCGCCTCGTTAAGAGGCAATAAAATTGTTGGCTAAAATTAGCGACGAAGGAGCAAAAGCCAACTGTTTTTTGTCCTTTTAAACGACTTGTTAGCACTACAATGTACTCACAAAGTGATTAATTATAGATTTTTTAATTTCAGGGGCTGTCTCTTGACTGAACCCATGACCTGTTTTGTAAGAATTATGCACTACTTTATGCTTAAACTTCTTATTTTTTAAATAAACCTCTATGTCTTTAGACATTTGAAAAGATGGCCAAACTTGATCATTTTCTGCTGAAATCAGAAGTATTGGGCCATTAATATTTTCAAATTTAAATAAGGATTTATTGACGTTAGTTTTATTTTCTAATGCAACAGTAAATCTGTCGATTAACTTAGCATTTGAATCTAACTCTAAACCTAAAGCTGGAATGTCTTGACCTTCAATTGTCCAAGCAGACTTCGGCACAGTTAGACCATACCAAGCAACCTTACTTGGAGTTGTAACAACTACAGATTTAATACGAGAATCCATACTTGCCAACAAAAATGCAGCCTCTGAACCTCTAGATCCACCAACCACACCAATTTTAGATGAGTCGATTAAAGGGTGAGTTTCTAAATAGTTAATTGCATCAATGAAATACTCCATTGGTATTTGATCTAGTGTTTGAGAAATACCTTTTTCTTTAAAATAAGCTAGCCCTAAAACAGCAACACCATGAGGTGCGATCATTTCACCATTAGCATTACCAGTACCTAATCCGCCCTCAGAGCCTCCAAAGGCAATTACCACGGGAAGTTTTTTTCAACTTTTGGTAAATATAAGTTAGCAACTAAGTTTTTATATTCGACTTTACTTACCTCGTATTCATGATTTTCAGCTTTAAGTGAAAAAGAAGCTAATAAAATAATTAGAAATAAAGAAAGTATGGATTTATGCACGATATCTCCTTGTAGTGCTAACGTTGCCAACAGGGGCAGCCGGAGCGTTTGCGTGCGAAGCGCGCTGCGTAGGCTGTCCAGCCTAGCCCCACAGGGGCTGGGCGAGCCTGCTTGGCCTGGTTATAGCTGGCGCGCACTGAACAACCTACTTGCTCTCTGCCAGCCAACTTTGGCTGGCCACTGCCCAATATTTGCGAAGAAAGAATACCGCACTTTTCCCAACCAATTCCTATTTTACTGGCACTCCACGAAATTGCTGCGGACTGCCTCTTTTACAGCACCTGAGCGAACGCTCTAGGAGCGAAACTGCTTGAATAGCAATCAATAAAAACTGCTCAATACTGGCTGCTATTTAGTGGCACTAAACTTTCAGTTACTACGAAAAATCAATAAAATCGACCGCCACAATAACGTCGCAAGCACAGGCCAGAGCACGTAGTGCGGAGGTCCAGCCAGTTTTGCTGCGATAGTGCCTTGCTTTGTTATCCTGCTGCCGCTTCATTATGGCTTGATTACCGCTCGAACCAATGTCCAGAGCGCAAAGTAGCTTGTTCTCTCCCACAAGTTATGCGAACCATATTGGAAATTGAACCATGTGCGCGTCCGTGATCTTTTTCTGTTAAAAAGGCCTCAACTTGCTCTTTCGGCGAATGAAGAATTATATCCAAGTAACTACGCTGTTCAGATTCAGTAAGCCAGGTATCTTTTAGTTGAAAAGGATGATGAAGGGCGGCCTGGAGAAAGGCAGCTCTCTCTTCATCACTATCTATAACAATGTAGTCTTTTTCATTCAATCTGATGGAAACACTGAAATCAGCAAATCCACTTGAAACACCTAAATCAAGAGAAAAACTCTCTTCACTAGATAAAAGTATCATTCTTAAATTATGAAATACTCTCTTTTCCAATTCTTTTCCTTTTCACCACTACCAATACCGGACTGAAGCTGGATAACGCCTGGCCTGTGTTTTATACACATTATCTAAGTCCATTTAAAACCTCTGCTGCTTCAATATAATGGAGTAATTTAGCATATCCTTGCCAAACAGTTTTAACCCCTGGCTCGCCATCCCCTTTACGTCCTAGAAATCCTCCTAGACCTGCCAGCATACGCGTTATATCTCTTATGCTCGGAGGTATATTTGGCGGGGAGCTTTTATCTCGCATCATCCATACCATGCGCCATTCTTTTTCAGAGTAAGCACTCGTACATGGTTCATCAGGAAGACTTCTTGCTTGTGTAGTTATCGAATGTAGTCGCCATCCAATAATCATATAGATCGCAATACAGTTCAACATTCGCTGCTCTGTTCTAAAACGATTACTTTCTATCTGGCATCCACCTTTTACCACCCGAAAATAGGTTTCAATTTCCCACCGGCTTCGATACCACTCAATGATAACTCTCGCCTGCTTATAGTCTTCAACTGGAAGATCAGTTAACAGCATCCACTCAATGCCTTTTTCACCCTCTGGTGGGTTTAATTCTTTAGCCAATACAGCATAGAGAGAAAGTGGTCGTTTAGATTTTCCTTTTCCAAGTAGCCGTATCTCAGTAGTGGATACGCTGACTTTGGCTTTTCTTCCAGGTTCTCCATTCCGTTTGGGAATATCTACCGTGTATAGACCGACAGATTTCTGCTCATTCATATGATCCCAAAGCAAAACTGTTTCTTCTCCATCGAGCTCTAAAGTGCGATTGGCCTTAGCTCGAACGATATAGCTCGCCCGCCGCTGTTCACTTTGTTCTTCAGCCTGCTGAAACCACTCATGAATATCACCCTCTCTATCAGCAATACTCACAATTGTGCTTTCAGGGCACCGCTCTTGTATCCGACAAGCCGTTTCGTAATGGTCTAGCCAGCGTCGACTCTCCTTATCCTTTATCGACTTTGTATAACGGGAATTAGAACTTGATTCCTTATCTCTCTGCCACATACTACCTTCAACAACACCCAAATTAATTCTGGATGGTGTTATCGCGATGGAGGTGTGCAAGAGTTGTTGGTTGGTCTCTTTACGCCTAAGTGTTCCCATCTCTTTACTTTCTAGGTCAGTGGCAAAATTTAGAAAAGTAGTATCTTGTGGGATAAGAACAACAGGCTGCGCCTTGATTCTCTCAAGAGTTGCCGATTTATGGCCGCTCATAATAGAGTCAAAATTGACTTTATCATTTTCGATAAAGCGATAAGCTGCAAACGTTTCTACCCAAGTTTTGTTTGCACAAGGAATGCTATTGTTTGGGTCTGAACTTAAATTACTGAGAATATTAGACAAGCGCTTATTCAAGCGTGTATCACCCATAACCTGATTTCTTACTTCGTCCATGACCCAGTCCTGCATAATAATCCAGCCAAATCTGTAGTTCTTACTGGGCTAAACTGTAACTTATTGATTTACTTAATAAAACTTAAAAAACTTGTGTATAAAACTTAGCGCCTGGCTCAGCCGCCGCAAAAAATGGCGGTTGTTTTGCAAGATTTTTGGCAAAACAAGTGACGGTTTTTGCGGTCGGTTGCAGCCACTTGTTAAGCCTTTTCTATTGCGGGGCCATAATCTAAGCCAAGTAACAATTTCGCAGTAGCCTTAGAAAATGAGCCACCATAGTAAAGCTGTTCATTTGGATCTGTAAATATGTATAGATTGCTCTGAGAATCCACCAGAACCATAATATTTTGATGGTGAGCACTAGCAATAGCCACTAGGTGGCCAACTTTACCTTCCCATTCTTCACACATGCCATCGGCTTCGTAACGAGGCCTTGAATAGAATTCGATATCACTCGCTGCACACTCTCTACCTGGCCCAGTTTCTCCGACAGATAATCCTCCATACTCTTTGAGGATTTTCACTGCGGCTGAGTGTGGTCCCGTATCGATATCACGTAGGTCCTCTAATTCGATATTTCTACCTTCATACCAACCAGCATCTACAAATAGTTTATTTAGATATTCTTCCGTATTCATCTCGATCTCGGTAGAGGCTTAACGCCTGGCGCATAGGCCGGAGCACGCAGTGCGTAGGTCCAGCCAGCTTTGCTGGCGATTATGCCGCCACTTGTATGGTTGTTCTTGCCTGATTCTGATGTTGAAAATCCTTTTCGTTAACGGGTAAATTGAGACCCACCTTCGGCGGCCACCGAAGGCCTTGTTTGTCACAGTTCGTTGCTGCGCCGGTTTATAAAGACCGTTAACAAGTAGGAACGTGACAGACACTCACTAGGCATAACTCGGATAGTCATGTGGGCCTCGAGCCCGAATAGCAAGGCGGAGATAGCTTATCTTACGGAACCTCAAGAGATCAATGTCGGTATCGATACCAGCAGTAAACAACTCGATATTTATGTGAGACCTACTGGCCAATTCTTTAGTGTTGCCAATGATAAAAATGGCATTAAGGATGCCATTAAACAATTACAACCTCTTAAACCCCAAAGAGTACTAATAGAGTCTACAGGAAGACTCGAATTAGAGTTTGTTTGCGCCGCCGACAAAGCAGGATTACCTATTGTTGTTTGCAATCCTTCTCAGATAAGAAGCTTCGCTAAATCCGCAGGGCGTCTCGCCAAAACCGACAAGCTAGATGCAATGGATATTGCACATTTCGGTGAGGCCATGAAGCCAAGGCTATCGACGCTAAAACCAGAAAAACTTAGGGAGGTCAGTGACTTACTGGCGGTAAGAAGTCAGTGTTTAGAGATGAGCACAATGCAAAAGAATCGGCTTCAGAGAATGCCAAAATCAGTACACAAACCTATACGGACCATTCTAAATACCATCAAGAAAGAGCTACAAGGTATCGACAAGCAACTAGATAAACTGGTTAACAGTGTGTCTGAGTGGCGGCAAAGGCGCGACTTATTGTTGAGTGCTAAAGGGGTCGGAAATGTATTGGCTTATACGTTGATGAGTGAACTTCCCGAGCTAGGAAAATTGAACCGTAAAGAAATCGCTGCACTTGTCGGTATCGCCCCGATGAACCGTGATAGCGGCAGCTTCCAGGGAAAGAGATATATTCGGGGTGGAAGGCATCGTGTACGAACGGTTTTGTTTGTTTCCATCATGTCGGCCATACAGCATCATCCCAAACTAAAGCCGATGTACAAGCGATTAGTCGACGCTGGCAAACCTAAAAAGGTCGCTCTGATTGCCTGCATGAGAAAGCAGATTACGATCCTGAATACGATGGTGAAAAATAACACCTACTGGGATGAAAGTATGGCTTAAAAACTTGACGAGCAACCATAGTCACTTGTTAAGTTTCAGATTCACCTTGAAAAATTTTATATACCCAATGAGCACCAACTAAAATTGGAAAAACCCATAGTGTAGTAACCAGATTGAACACTTGATTAATACTGAATTCACCCACTAAAAATAAGCAAACAATACTGAGAACTCCAGCAAAATAGTAATAGATATATTTTTTTGACCTTAAACCTACTGCAAACTCAAGATGCAAAAACATTCTCCACAGTGAATATACTCCAACGATACCGCCAATGTAAGCTGGAATAATGAGTTCAGGGCGGAGTAATGCTCCAAACGGGAAAAACAAAGTGGAAAACAAAACAATGCCCGTAGATGGTAATACGACCACGATGAACTCAATCCAGTGTATAAAGCGCTTGATCATAAAAAACTTAACGCCTCAATAACCGGCAGCGTTGTGGCGAAGCCACGCTTTTAGCTGTCCGGCGCCGTAGGCGCGAAGTTGATTGATTTGTTAAGCATTTACACATTGCTAGCTACCCACTCCATAAAAGAAGGACAAACCTCTCTGAAATGATCTTTGGGTCCAACCTCTGAGGCATAGTCAGTGGGGTCGAACTCAATGACGCTACTTGCGCTACTGGTTGAATCGATACAATAGTGAATTGCACAGCCAACATGGATGAAGGGCACCAGTTCTTTTGGCCACACCCAGTTCGGATCATCTGGATCACCGGAGCAAAAACTCTGATATAAGCTCAAGATCGAGTCGTCTAAGTCTGTTTTGTGCCCGGTAATTATTCCAAGCATTCCACAATCAGGGCCAAAGCCTCCATTTCCTTTTTCTTTGTAGAGTTCAACTAAAGATACAGGAAGTTCTATCCCTGTTTTTTCTTTGAACTCTCTCGCTTCCTTTTCGATGCTCATAACTTGATCTGATGCTTAACGCCGCGATAATCGGCTGGCGCTGCACAGCAGCGACAGTCCGGTAGAGGCCTGCAAGGCCGGAACGAAATTCATCGCCTTGTTAGGGCTCTACTCGTTCGATCTTTTCGTTTTCCTGAACATTATCCATCATCGCACTCAACACACCCAAACTAACTGAGTACAGACCATTTTTTGGCAGATTTTTGTCTTTTACTCTGTCCCATACTGGCTTACCTGGGCCATTATAAAACTCTGTAACTGTACCATCTCTAAGGAGCTTTAAGGCTATTAAATGTTCACATGGCTCGCCAATTTGAATAGCTTTATTTTGTGTTGTCTTAATCTGGATTAACTTATTTCCTTTACGACAGTCATGTTGTTTTTCTCCAGGCGGCAACGGTGTGAGGCCATAATGATATTCAGCCAATACCTCGCCTATGCTGCCCACTAGAATACCGTCCGGAGTGAAGTTTCTGTGTGGATGAATTTCTTTCAGCCCATTCGTAATTTTATAGAGTTCTTCAATCAGCTTTTTTGTATCTTTCATGACCGTTCCCTGAGGGGCCCCTAACGCCTCAAACACTGGCATGGTAAAGTTGGCGGCTTTTTTGTAATAAAAAAGGTGGCAGCTTTATCATGTCCGCGTGCTTTGACTTGTATGGTTGTTCTTGCCCGATTCTGATGTTGAAAATCCTTTTCGTTAACGGGTAAATTGAGACCCACCTTCGGCGGCCACCGAAGGCCTTGTTTGTCACAGTTCGTTGCTGCGCCGGTTTATAAAGACCGTTAACAAGTAGGAACGTGACAGACACTCACTAGGCATAACTCGAATAGTCATGTGGGCCTCGAGCCCGAATAGCAAGGCGGAGATAGCTTATCTTATGGAACCTCAAGAGATCAATGTCGGTGTCGATACCAGCAGTAAACAACTCGATATTTATGTGAGACCTACTGGCCAATTCTTTAGTGTTGCCAATGATAAAAATGGCATTAAGGATGCCATTAAACAATTACAACCTCTTAAACCCCAAAGAGTATTAATAGAGTCTACAGGAAGACTCGAATTAGAGTTTGTTTGCGCCGCCGACAAAGCAGGATTACCTGTTGTTGTTTGCAACCCTTCGCAGATAAGAAGCTTCGCTAAATCCGCAGGGCGCCTCGCCAAAACTGACAAGCTAGATGCAATGGATATTGCACATTTTGGTGAGGCCATGAAACCAAGGCTGTCGGTGCTAAAGCCAGAAAAGCTTAGGGAGATCAGTGACTTACTGGCGGTAAGAAGTCAGTGTTTAGAGATGAGCACAATGCAAAAGAATCGGCTTCAGAGGATGCCGAAATCAGTACACAAGCCTATCCAGACCATTCTAAACACCATCAAGAAGGAGATACAAGGTATCGACAAGCAACTGGATAAACTGGTTAACAGTGTGTCTGAGTGGCGGCAAAGGCGCGACCTATTGTTGAGTGCTAAAGGGGTCGGAAATGTATTGGCTTATACGTTGATGAGTGAGCTTCCCGAGCTAGGAAAATTGAACCGTAAAGAAATCGCTGCACTTGTCGGTGTCGCCCCGATGAACCGTGATAGCGGCAGCTTCCAGGGAAAGAGGTATATTCGAGGCGGAAGGCATCGTGTACGAACGGTTTTGTTTGTTTCCATTATGTCGGCCATACAACATCATCCCAAATTAAAACCGATGTATAAGCGATTGGTCGACGCTGGCAAACCTAAAAAGGTCGCTCTGATTGCCTGCATGAGAAAGCAGATTACGATCCTGAATACGATGGTGAAAAATAACACCTACTGGGATGAAAGCATGGCTTAAAAACTTGACGAGCAACCATAGTCACTTGTTATGTGGGTCTCAGGTATTTCTTGCCTACGAAGTAACAAACTATCATTGATACGAGTATGGATGAAACACACCAGGCAAAAACCCTACTGTAGTACTCAAGGCCACTAAAGAGCAAAAAACCATTAGGCACGAGTGCTATGAACATGCCAACCGGCATTGGAGCAAGTAAGACGGCCGAAAGTGGAACAAAAAGCAACAGTTTTATTGCCATATTCCACTGCACGCTTCTGATTTTCTTTGCATAAAAGTAGAGAACGATTATCAATGGTGTGGACAACAACAACCAAAATGGAATACGCACAAGTAATTGCCAAGCTTGATCAATCATTTGTATCGCGATGTCCATATGCTCTATTTCCTGCTCACATAACGCCGCTAGCAAGGGCAGCCGAAGCAACGCGTAGGCTGTCCAGCCCAGCCCCGTAGGGGTTGGGCGAGCTTGCCTAGCCTGGTTATGGTTGGCGCGCTCGGGACCGACTACTAGCACTTTGCCAGCCATAGTTTGGCTGGCCGCTGCCCAACATTTACGAGGAAAGAATACCGCACTTTCCCCAACCAATTCCTATCTTACTGGCACTCCACGAAATTGCAGCAGACTGCCCACCTCTACCACACTTGAGCAAATACCCTAGGAACGAAACTGCTTGAATAGCAACCAGTAAAAAGGGCTCAATATCGGCTGCAATTTAGTGGCACTAAAGCTTCAGTTACTACGAAAAATCAATAAAATCGACCGCCACAATAACGCCTTGCTCAGCCGCCACCGGAGCGTAGCTGCTTTGTGCTAGCGTAAGCGTACAGCACAAAGCAGGCGGAGTGTAGGTGGTCGGATGCAGCAATTTGTTAAGCGCGTGTTGCAAAACCGACAACTATTGCCTGATTGGAAGCCGGAACTACCAAGTAGATGTATTCACCATGAAACTCTGATTTGGCCTGGAAGATCATAGATTGTTCTTTGTAAATTGGGTTGGCTTCTTCATCAACCTCTCTGCAAGCCATTTCAATGTATTCGGTTATATCCCATTCAATGAGATTTTTTTGGTCTTCACTTACACAGGTTACTTTTTGAAATACGTGTTTGGATAACTCAGCGCTGATGCCTTCGTAATTGGTTCTATACGATTTACCAATGGACACATCTTGGCCATTTAGGTGGCTTATAAGCCCCTTTTCAAGATTGCCATCATGTACATACGAATTTGCCCAGAAGTCGCAAGCATTGTTGCTAAGCCTTCTAAGGCACTGAAGATAGCCATCAAGATTATTAACGATAGTTGGACTTTCCATGTTTGCGCTTAACGTTGCCAACAGGGGCAGCCGGAGCGTTTGCGTGCGAAGCGCGCTGCGTAGGCTGTCCAGCCTAGCCCCACAGGGGCTGGGCGAGCCTGCTTGGCCTGGTTATAGCTGGCGCGCACTGAACAACCTACCTGCTCTCTGCCAGCCAACTTTGGCTGGCCACTGCCCAATATTTACGAAGAAAGAATACCGCACTTTCCCCAACCAATTCCTATCTTACTGGCACTCCACGAAATTGCTGCGGACTGCCTCTTTTTACAGCACCTGAGCGAACGCTCTAGGAGCGAAACTGCTTGAATAGCAATCAATAAAACTGCTCAATACTGGCTGATATTTAGTGGCACTAAACTTTCAGTTACTACGAAAAATCAATAAAACCGACCGCCACAATAACGCTCAGCGCAGGCGCAGCCAGCGCTGAGCGCAATTTGTGTTAATGTTTGAGCGCCAGCGAGTAACACAAAAGGTGCGTAGCGTTGGCTGTCGCTCTGCCGCTGCTTGTTATGTGTTGGATACATTAACTACTTTACGACCTCACACTCTTTACTGTCATACATGAACTTACCGCCACTATCTAAGCACTTATCTATTTTTAACTGAAGCATGATGGCCGGCACGCCCACAGCAAGTACGAGCAGAAGAAGAACAATTGAAACGGGTATGAACCAACTTTTCATGCGACCTATTGAAAATCCATATTTCTGTTGAATATCCAAGCTTGTGCTAACGGTGACACATAACGCTTAGATAACCTGCACTGCAGGCGGTAAAAAAAATGACCTGGCATTGAATTTAGGCCGAACTAAAGAGGCCCATTCCTGCAGTGTCTGGTTCATCGCCATGTTGTACATTCCCGCCGGCACTATCTTGCCGAGCCGCCCCCTTTATAAAGGAAATTCCTTTTTTCGCCTTAGACCACACTCTGCCAGTCAACTTTGTAGATTCATGGCACTGCCCACACTCTACCACCAGATCTTGGATTTGCAATCCAGCTGGGAGTCGTTGATCTTTCATTAAACCCACTTGACTACTACATAGATCGTGCTTTTTCTTATTACACCCAGCATATAATCCATAACTCCGTACCATGTGTTTTCCTATTGGAGGTATGTGCTGCAAGACACGTCTTAAGAACTCTTCAGGCTTTAACCTTAGTCGCTTGCGTCGCTGGTCACGGTGATCAAAATAACGAAATTCCAGCCCCTTATGATCCACGTTTAATATCTGCTTTGGCTTCAGCGGGCCACCTTTGATATATCGTGAAAAATACAGAAGCACTCCTTGTCCATGCTCATATCGATCCTGAATACGAACTGACCATTCTTTGCGATAGCAAGCTTTAAAGAGAATATCAAACTGGCCAATGGGCCAACTGGGAGGGATCTTGATTAACCCAGCACGATACTGCTCTAGTAACAGCGCTTGAAACTTTCCCCTATAAAGACTCTTAACCACTCGAACAGGTAATAAATACTCACCTGTTTCTTTCCACTTTTCCCTTAAGGTCAAACCACCAGCGGTTATCAAGCAGTGTATATGAGGGTGTAAAGTTAACTGTCTTCCCCAAGTATGCAGAGCCATAAGCATCCCGGGAGTTACTCCGTGATAGTCTTTACTCGCCATTAATTCAAACAGGGTTTCTTTGCTCGACAAAAAGAGTATATCTGCAAGCTTCTCTTCGTTGTATTGCCATAACGGCAGATACTCATGAGGTATAGTAAAGACCACATGAAAATGTTCTGTATCAAATAATTTACGACGCTGCTGATCAACCCACTGGAGCTGTTTTCTGCCTGAGCAGAGGGGGCAACTTCTATGCCTACAAGAATGATGCTGCTCAGTGACATGGTTGTGCTTACAACGATAATAACTGCTTCCCATCGATTTTGTACGGCATTCTTGTATCGAGGAGATAGCCTTTAAATTTTTTAGTGGCTGCGCAGTTTTAGATAAATAACCACTGTACGCAGAAAATATATTTTGCAATACCCGGTTATGCATTTTCTAAAATGCCTCTTATAATTTAAAAGTGGCACCACTCCCGCGCAGCGGGTTTGTACAACAGTTAATTCAAAAGAAGCGTCTTTATATCACCCTTCTATATAATTCTACTCACTTCTTTCAAGATAACCTCAAAAACCCAATAATATCAAAAAGTTAAGAACTTTGGCATATTTCTCAACAGGTAGATATATAGCAGGCGCTATATATCTACCTGCTTTTTCTGCTCTTTATAACATTACCAACCCTATAAAAATCAAAGAGATAGATCGTCACCTCCAGAAATAGGAGAAGCTTCTCTTGAATTCTGATATTGACAGCAGGACAAAAGAGCAAATACTGTATATAAAAACAGTCTAAGGGCAATATCATGGACGACATTCGCCACAAAATCCCAGGTAAGCCTGAACGATTTATGGACAATCTGCGATTTCACATTCGAAAGCAGGGACTATCGTACCGAACAGAGCAAACTTACACGCATTGGGTTAAACGTTTCATTCATTTCAATAAAAAGAAGCACCCTGACGATATGGGAGCTGTTGAGATTGAGACGTTTCTCTCTCACCTTGCAGTTCAGGGGCTTTGCTCCGCAAATACACAGCGAATAGCTCTGAACGCTTTGATATATCTGTACAAGAGATTCTTAGGTAGGGATATTCAGGCTCTGGACTTTAAACTGGCAAAACAACAGAAGTACTTGCCTGTGGTTTATAGCCGAAGAGAAATATCAGCAATTTTGGATTGTCTTGAAGGCACCTACAGATTACAGGTTGAACTAATGTACGGTAGTGGTCTTCGCAGTGCCGAACTGCTTTCTTTACGCATAAAGGATATAGACTTCGACAGCAATAATATTTTTGTCCGAGGTGGTAAGGGGGATAAGGATCGCACTACGATATTACCTAATGGGTTAATTGTGCAGTTACATAGGCAGGTAGAGACTGTTTCCCTATTACACCAACAAGATCTTTTGGCTGGTTTTGGTTCGGTTTATTTACCTAACGCTTTGGAAAGAAAGTATCCAAGTGCAAGCCGACAACTCGCTTGGCAATACCTTTTCCCTTCCAGCACCATCGGCCAATGTCCTCGCTCCGGTGAAAACAGAAGGCACCATATGCACGCGTCAACTTTAGCGCGCCAGGTTCGTATAGCTGTCAAGCTAGCGGGAGTCAACAAACCGGCTCGTTGCCATGCATTTCGCCATAGCTTTGCGACTCACTTGCTCGAAGCGGGTTATGACTTGCGTACGATTCAGGAGTTGCTAGGGCATTCCGATGTAAGTACTACTGAAATTTATACCCATGTCGTAAATCGGGGAAATAAAGGCGTTTTAAGCCCTTCAGATCGACTCCGCAACATTAATAAAATTGAGGAGGCTGGAGCTAACTATTTTGTTGGGAATAAGGTAGGGGAAATGCAGGGGCTTGGCTTATTGGCTGCATCTTAGTAGCGAAGAGATTGGATACCGAGCTTTCGCCGGTATCCAATAGAAAAAAGCCGATCGAATTATCCCGGTGTTACATCTCCGTTTTGCGCGCGGTGGCGCAGTGCGTGATCGATCAGAACCAGGGCCATCATGGCTTCGGCGATAGGCGTTGCTCGAATACCAACACAGGGGTCGTGGCGGCCTTTGGTAACGACTTCAATGGGATTGCCGGAGCGGTCAACGCTGCGGCCGGGAATGCGCAAACTGGAAGTCGGCTTCAGGGCGATATGGGCAATGACATCCTGGCCACTGGAAATACCACCCAACACACCACCGGCATTATTCGACAGGAACCCCTCTTCTGGAGTGATCTCATCTCGGTGCTCAGTACCCTTTTGCTCCACGCTGTCAAAACCAGCTCCAATTTCCACGCCTTTTACCGCATTAATACTCATTAAGCCGTGGGCCAGATCTGCATCCAGGCGATCAAAAATAGGTTCACCCAATCCAGCAGGAACGCCGCTAGCGTGTACTGAGATACGCGCACCGATAGAGTTCCCCTCTTTGATCAGCTCCTGCATATAGGTCTCCATCTCGGGGACCCGATCGGCATCCGGGCAAAAGAAGGGGTTTTGCTCTACTTGGTCCCAATCCAGCTTTTGTACTTTGATCGGGCCCAATTGTGAGAGATAACCGCGCACTTCAATGCCGTATTTTTGTTTTAGCCATTTTTTGGCGATGGCCCCAGCGGCAACCCGCATGGCAGTTTCACGGGCGGAGGATCGGCCACCCCCACGGTAGTCGCGAATGCCGTATTTTTGCCAATAGGTGAAATCGGCGTGGGCAGGCCTTACCTGCTCGGCAATATTGCTATAGTCCTTGGAGCGCTGGTCGGTATTTTCAATCAACAGACCAATAGGCGTGCCGGTGGTTTTTCCTTCGAAAACACCGGAAAGGATTTTTACCTGGTCGGGTTCGCGGCGCTGGGTGGTATAGCGGGAAGTGCCCGGCTTGCGGCGGTCCAGCTCTCGCTGAATTTCTTCTTCACTAATCTCCAGACCCGGAGGGCATCCATCGACGATACAGCCGAGCGCGGGGCCGTGGCTTTCGCCAAAGGTGGTGACACAAAACAGCTTGCCAAAGGTATTGCCCGACATAGACGACTTTTCCAGCTAGTAGGTGGTAAAACAGGATGGCCCACAATAGGGGCGCGCATTATAAATGATCTGCCCGCCCCAGTGCGCAGACTGGGGCAAAAAGCACAAGTGTCCGCAGAACCGGGCTTGTACCCATAACCCAGCAACCGAGATTGCCGGGGAGGCAAAAGGAATTATTCCTTTTCGAAGTAGGGTTGATAGGCGAGCAGTTCTTCCCGGCTGATTGCAAAGACACCGTGGCCACCATCCTCAAACTCGGGCCACATAAACGGCACCTCCGGGAAGGCTTTTTCCAGGGCTTCCCAGCTATTACCCACTTCGCAGATCAACAGGCCGTCGGGCTGTAAGTGGTTGGCAGCCTCGCGCAGCAGGCGGCGGGTAAAATCGAGACCGTCATCGCCAGAGCCCAGGGCTATATCCGGCTCCGCGTGGTATTCCTCAGGCATTTCGGCCAGATCGCGGGCATCCACATAGGGCGGGTTGCACACGATCAACTCATAACTCATACCGTGCAGGCCGGAAAATAGGTCCGACTGCACTGCGCGCACGCGTTCGTTCAACTCGTGACGATTGATATTGATCTGTGCCACTTCGATCGCGTCCTCGGAAATATCGCTCACATCGACACGCGCTTCCGGGAAGGCCTCGGCGCAGGCGATACCGATACAGCCGCTACCACAACAGAGGTCCAGAATCGCCAGGGGCTCAACATTGAGCCAGGGCTGGAAGTTGTGGCGAATCATCTCGCCAATCGGTGAACGGGGTACCAGTACCCGCTCGTCCACATAAAATGTCATATCGCAGAAATGCGCTTCCTTGGTCAGGTAGGCCGCCGGTACCCGCTCGCTAAAGCGCCGCTCCAGGATAGTGAGTACGTCGCGGCGCTCCTCCATGGTCAAACGGGCCTGGAGTATCTCCGGCTTACTGTAAGGGGGGAGATGCAGGGCGTGGGTTACCAGTAAAACGGCCTCGTCCCAGGCGTTGTTGGTGCCATGGCCGTAGTAGAGGTCGGCCTCATTGAATCGGCTGGTCCCCCAGCGGATATAGTCCAAAACCGTGGTCAGTTCGTGGAGGCTTGTTTCACGCCTTTCTATCATCAATCTATCCTTAAGTGCTTTGTATCTTGTCGGGGCCCACTGTCACCTGCGGGTGCCCTCTGTTGTTGCTTCAGAGGGGCCAATCAATGCCCGGGGAGTGTAGTTTGCTCACACCAAATAAGCGACGAGTAAGGTTAAGTGGCCATTTTACAGCTGCTACCTAATGGCCCTAAGCCATTTTTCCGCCCAACTTCCTCTGCCCTGCTAACAAAACAGCCTTCGCCAGTGGTCGTCAAATCAGCTAACAGGCTCCTGGGGCCGCGTGGATCTTTACTCTCGGGTTACAAACGCTTAGGGTAGCGCACCCGCCCTTCGGGCTGAGATGTTGGAAAGAGCAGCATGAACGAACATTACGCGCGAATTATTGAAGCAATCGGCGAAGATCCGCAACGCCCTGGGCTCAAAGACACCCCGGAGCGCGCCGCCAAAGCCATGGAATACCTGACACGCGGCTATAAACAGACCGTGGAAGATGTAGTCAACGACGCGCTCTTCCCGTCCGACTGCAGCGAAATGGTGCTGGTTAAGGATATCGAACTCTACTCCCTGTGTGAGCACCACCTGCTGCCGTTTATCGGCCGCGCCCACGTAGCCTATATTCCCAATGGCAAGGTCGTTGGCCTGTCCAAGGTAGCACGCATTGTGGATATGTTTGCGCGCCGCCTGCAGATCCAGGAGCAGCTGACCGTAGAGATCGCCGAGACCCTGCAAAACGTTACCGGTGCTGCCGGTGTCGGCGTGATCATCGAAGCCAAGCATATGTGCATGATGATGCGCGGTGTGGAAAAACAGAACTCTGTGATGAAGACTTCGGCTATGCTCGGTACTTTCCGCAGCAACCAGGCCACCCGCAACGAGTTCCTCTCCCTGCTGCGCCAGTAAACGCCACAGGTACCCAGCGGCCGCCAGGGCCGCTTTGACCGAGGAGTGACCGCTATGCCTCACCTGATCATAGAGTATGCGAAAAATCTGGAAGAGAAGATTTCTATCGCTGCACTGGTCAGCTCGGCTCAGGAGGCGATGCACCGTTCCGGTTTATTCGCCTCTCACAATATCAAGACTCGCGCCAAGTCCTACGATCAGTTTATCGCTGGGGACAATGGCAACAGCTTTATCCACGCAGAGATCCGCTTGCTTGAAGGGCGCTCTACGCGGGAAAGGGAAGCATTGAGCTCGGCGGTTTTTAACAGCCTGTGCCAATTTGCCGAGGGAGTTCCCGCAGTCTCGGTAGAGGTGCGGGAGATGGATGCCAGCTGCTATTCCAAGCGGGTTCCCTTCTAAGCGGTTTCACCGCGCAAGAAAGGCCCAAACCACTCTGCAATCGCCTGGGCACCACTCTCCTCCAGGTGTAAGTGGTGGCTTCCGGGAATCTCGCGCGCCTCAATACCCGGAAACTCTTGCAGTACAGGGCGCAGGCGCTTGAGCATATCTGCAATACCGTCTTCAGCGAGAACCAGCTGCACCGGCATCTTCAATCGGGATAAGTAAGCTTTAATCTGTGGCTCATTGAGCTTGGCCGTGGAAGCCGCCATCAGCCGGGGATCATTACTCCACATATAGCCACCCTCCACTTCCCGGGTGCCCCGCTCGGTCAATACCTTCGCAGCCCACTCAGTTAGCGGAAACATGCCATTCTTGCGCGCTTCGACAGCCTCTTCGAAGGTACCGTAAACCCGCAGCTTGCGCGTGCCATAACGGGCTCTCTGGGCAATGGCCTTGGCCAGGTTCTCCGGAGCTTTTTCATCTTCGGTGGAGGGGGGCACAAGGCCATCGATCAGTGCTAGGCGCTTTACCCGATCGGGAAAAGCACCAGCGGTTATCACCCCGGCGATAGCACCTCGGGAGTGCGCCACAATGGAGAACTTGCGCCAGCCGAGCGCGTGCACCGCCCCCAAAATATCTTCCGCCTCTTCCCAGATGTTGTAGTTGGCATCGAGTGAGCGGTGATAGCTGCGTCCGTGGCCCGGCATATCTATCGCTACCAGATTAATTCCGCTCAGCAGGGGAGCCAGCCGACTGAAGGTGGCACAGTTATCCAACCAGCCGTGAAGAGCAATTACCGGCTCTCCCTCCGGATCGCCCCACTGGCGTGCAGCAATCGACTTGTGATCAAACTCAAGGGTGATTTCACGGGGAGTGATTTGATTTATCGCCAAAGTGATATCCACCGGATAGTGACTAAAACAGGTGGTGAAATGGTGCGGCCCACCAACAACATCCGCAATGACAGTTGTGATCAGCGCAATAGGGATTTACTGGCAGACACGACCGGAAAAATTACTCTGCGTGCTGCAACCACTCCAGGTCAGCGCAGCCATTAGCCCATACATCCGCACTGACACAGGCGAGGCTGGAAGTGCCCATCGGGTGTTCGTTACCGCTGCCACAGAGGCCATTGAGCAGGCTGCCCACCAGAGGCTGGTGACTAACCAGGAGAAGCGGGAAGGTATCCTGGGTTTGCAAATGGTCGAGCAGTTGCTGTGGGTAGGTATTGCCGATCAGCAGCGGTTCGGTAATAACAGGCAATCCCAGTTGAGCGGCAGCAATTTCAGCGGTTTCCTGGGTGCGTACAAATGGACTGGCCCAAATAGCCTTTACCGCCGCCAGTTCCTCGGCGCGCTTTTTACAAACCTGTGCAACCTGCCTGCGCCCGCGCTCTGTCAGGGCTCTCTCTGCATCATTGGCGAGCATGGGCTCGGCTTTACCGTGACGCAAAATAAACAGCTGCATGGGGCTTCCTCAAGGGTAGGTTGTTACTTTGTTGATATCTGCGGGAATATTCGTAGGGAGGGCAGCAGATATTTATCCGGTGCCCACGGATAAGGCACCGGATAAATTAGCGATAGGAAAAGCAATCAGTTCTTGTTCGACAGGTTTGTCGGCGTCGTCGGCACTTTCCTCAACCAGCTCTGGCTTTTCACTGCTCTCGGGCTCGGAGCTACCCAGGATAATGGCATCCTCGGCTTCGTCTTCAGCCTTGTCCTTTTCACGCTTTACTTCCGTAGAAACCACTTCTGCAGAAACATCTTCGGCGCCCTCGTAACCGGACAAATCCTCTACTTCAGATTCAGGCCACTCGGCAAACGGGAAAGGTTTTTCGTCGGAGTTGTAGATCAGGAACTGGATCGCCTGGTAAACATAGGAGGCGAGCTGATCGCCAAAGCGACGCAGATTATCGTTGGATTTCCCGCTGATAATCGAAAACAGGAATTGCAGTATCACTACCGCCATCAGTAACCACGCGGCAACCTGAAGGCACACTGCAAACAGCACCATATAGATAAGGCGCACCCACTGGTTGCCGGAAGTAAGATTGCGCTTTAGATCGTCATTTTTCATATGAGGCTTCCATTTAAGGCTTGGCCGAGTAGGCCACATCAAAAGTTTGCGCGCCCGACATCAAATTGCGAATCACCTCAGGAATCGGCCGCTGTTCAAATAATATGGCGTGAATCGCGGAAACCAAGGGCATGTAGACACCCATTTCGTCAGCTTTCTGTTTAATCAGACGAACCGTATTCACACCTTCGGCCACCTGACCGATTTCTGCGACAGCCTGATCGAGCGGCTTGCCTTTACCGACCATATACCCCACCCGATAATTTCGGCTGAGATCTGAGGAACAGGTCAGAATCAAGTCGCCGACACCGGCGAGGCCGATAAACGTCATGGGATCGGCACCCATCGCTTCGGCAAAACGCATCATTTCTGCCAGGGAGCGGGTGATCAATAAACTGATGGTATTTTGCCCGCGCTCCAGTGCCGCAGCCATACCAGTGATGATCGCGTAGATATTTTTTAGCGCACCGGCAAGCTCTACTCCAAACACATCGCTACTGGAATAAACCCGGAAAGTCTCCGAGTGCAGTGCCGATTGAATCGCTTTGCAAAGTGCCTCGTCTTCACTGGCCACCACCGTTGCAGTGTAGTGCCCCGCAACAATTTCTTTTGCAAAATTTGGTCCGCTCAAGACCCCGACACGCATGTTGGTGGTTTCCTCGCGCAGGATATCGCTCATTAAGTGGAAGTTGTCATGCTCGATTCCCTTAGTGGTGGAGATCAGCATGGTGCCCGGCGCCAACAACGGGGCTACTTTTTTTACCACCTCGCGAAAGGACTTACTGGGTATCGCAACAAAAACGATACTGCAACCATCGACCGCTTGCTCCAGGTCGCTGGTAAGTTGTAATTCCGGGTGCAGGGGCACGCCGGGCAGGTATTTATGGTTTTCTCGAGTGTCGCGACACTCAGCCGCCGTCTCCGCGTTGCGCATCCACTGGCGGGTGTCGTGGCCGTTGCCCGCCACAATGTTAGCAATCGCGGTTCCGAAACTGCCGCCGCCCAATACGGCAATAGCGAGGGGGTTGGAAGTTTCTTTTTGCATTGTCACACCGATAAAGCTTCTTATAAGACTTGCGGATTATAGAGGCATGACCCGCTGAGCCCAATGGGGTCAATTTGTTTTAAACTTCTGCCAATTGTGCGAAACGGCACAGTAAATAGCAAAAACGGCCCTCTGCCTTGACCAACCGATAAAACACCGTTCGATCCGGCAGGGGCCGCTTCTGGGACCAGCAAAGTCTAAAACAACTCCGCTGGCCATCGCTTAGCACCAATCAATAGCGCTGACTTAGCCGTGCATTTCCAGCAGCAGCGTGTTCAGGCGGCGCACATAATCCGCCGGATCTGCCAACTGGTTACCGGCAGCAAGGTTAGCCTGGTCCATCAGGATATTGGTGAGATCCGCAAAGCGATCTTCATCCGCCTCCTGGTCCAGACGCTGTACCAGTGGGTGGGACGGATTGATTTCAAAGATCGGCTTGGCATCTGGCAGGGCCTGGCCGGCCTGCTCCAGAATGCGGCGCATTTGCGGGCCCATATCCTGTTCGCTCACCACCAGACACGCTGGGGAGTCCACCAGGCGAGTGGTTGCGCGTACGGATTCAACGCGACCCTCCAGAACTTCCTGTACCCGCTCAACCAGGGCACCGGACTCCTGCTCAACTTTTTCGCGCTCAGCCTTGTCCTCATCGCTCTCGGCTTCACCCAGGTCCAGCGCACCTTTGGCCACGTCCTGGAACTGCTTGCCGTCGAACTCGTTCATATGGCCCACGAACCACTCGTCCACCTGATCGGTGAGCAGCAGCACTTCGATACCCTTCTTGCGGAATACTTCCAGGTAGGGGCTGGACTTGGCCGTAGCGAAGTTGTCGGCACACACGTAGTAGATCGCCTTTTGGCCATCCTTCATGCGACCCACATAGTCTTCCAGGGATTGATCCTGCTTCTCGGTATCGGTATGGGTGCTGGCGAAGCGCAGCAGCTTGGCAATTTTCTCTTTGTTGGAGAAATCTTCAGCCGGACCTTCTTTTAATACATTACCGAACAGATCCCAGAACTTCTGGTACTCATCGCCATCTTTTTTCGCCAGTTTATCCAGCATATCCAGAACACGCTTGGTCAGCGCACTCTTGATCGCATCGGTATTGCGATCTTTTTGCAGGATTTCACGGGATACGTTCAGCGGCAGATCGTTGGAGTCCAGAACACCTTTCACGAAACGCAGGTACAACGGCAGGAACTGCTCCGCATCGTCCATGATAAAAGTGCGCTGCACATACAGCTTGAGGCCGCGAGCGGCATCGCGCTGGTACAGATCAAACGGTGCGCGCGCAGGGATGTATAGCAGGCTGGTGTAATCCTGTTTGCCCTCTACGCGGTTGTGACTCCAGGTTAAGGGATCGTCGAAATCGTGGGAGATATGCTTGTAGAACTCCTTGTACTCCTCAGATTTCACATCGGAGCGGGGACGAGTCCACAGGGCCTGGGCAGCGTTTACTGCTTCAAACTCAGGCGCCTTTTCTTCTTTCGGCTCTTCGCCCTCTTCCGCCGCCGGCATTTCCTCTTTCAGCATTTCCACCGGAATGGCGATGTGATCGGAGTACTTTTTAATGATGGAGCGCAGGCGCCAGCTATCGGCAAACTCTTTCGCTTCTTCTTTCAGGTGCAGAACCACCCGGGTGCCACGCTGGGGCCATTCAACAGTCTCTACGGAGTATTCCGCTTCACCGTGACACTCCCAGTGCACACCCTGATCGGAATTCAAGCCGGCGCGACGGGTGAATACGTCCACTTTATCGGCGACGATAAAGGCGGAGTAGAAGCCCACACCGAACTGGCCGATCAGGTGCGCATCTTTTTTCTGGTCTCCGGTCAGCTGCTGCATAAACGCAGAGGTACCGGAACGGGCGATAGTACCGAGGTTTTCGATAACTTCATCGCGGCTCATACCAATACCGTTATCGGTAATGGTGAGTGTTCCCTCTTCCTTGTCAAACTCAATGCGAATACGCAGGTCTGCATCTTCGCCCAGTAATTCGGGCTTGGACAGCGATTCAAAACGCAGCTTGTCGGCGGCATCAGAAGCGTTGGATACCAGCTCGCGCAGGAAAATCTCCTTATTGGAGTAAAGCGAGTGGATCATCAGGTGCAGTAGCTGCTTGGCTTCCGTCTGGAATCCATGGCTCTCTTTTTGGGCCTCAACGGTCATCTATTCGGTCTCCCCGTAAACGTCAATCGGAACAGGAAGCAAATATTGGGATCAGCTAGCAGGTTTCAAGGGGGGACTTCACACTTGCCAGTAGAGATCAGCGATCTCCACTGGTTTGAGCGGTAGCGAGATTGCCTTTGCCAGTAATATCGATCACGAAATTGGCAGTGAGATCTGAGATCACTCGGGACTCCGCATTCATCAGGATGGCAATACCCACTTTCAACTTTTCCGAATAGGCCACCGCCGCACGGAAGCCCGCAACCCAACCGCCGTGATAAATAATGCGGTCATCACCGATGGTGTAGAGGCGCCAGCCCAAGCCGTAGCCTGCATGAGACAAGTAGTCTCTCCAGATACGGTGGCGCATATGGCGCTGGGTAGCGACTCGCTCAGTAGTCATATCGGCGATCACTTCCGGTGACAGTACCTTCGGGTAGTAGCCCATCTGGGCTTTCAGCCACTGGGCCATATCGGAGATACTGGCATTCACTCCCGCCGCCGGTGCAGCAAAGTAGTATTCCTTCTCCACCTTTACCGGGCGCCAGCCACTGCCTGTCTGGATATGGGGTGCCGCACGGTTGTCGGAGGCCATAAAGCTCTCCCAACCGACCGATGCGTTCTGCATTTTCAGCGGGACAAAAATTCGCTTTTTCAGCTGGCTGGCAAAGGGGACCCCGGTCGCCTCAAAAATCACATCTTCAATAAGACTGAACAACACATTCTGGTAGCCGTAGCATTTTCCAGGCGTGCAGCGCGGATCGATATTGGCAAACTTGGGCAATATCTTGCTGAGAGGCTTGTTGTCCTCAAGGTAGTTGTCGTAGGCGTTGGGGGTCAGACCCGAGGAATGGCTGAGCAAGTGCTCCACCTGAAGCTGGCGAGACAGCGAGGGCGTCTTAAAGCTCAGGTCTGGCACATAGTTGACCACCTTATCATCCCATTTGAAGCGATCTTCATGCTCCAACATAGTGGCCATACTGGCGGCGAAGGTCTTGGATACCGAGGCCAGACGGAACACCGTGTCCTGATCCACCTTGCCGGATTTCCCCCTGACCCTGACGCCATAGGTGTCCATCGCGACCACCCGGTTGCCATCCACGATGACATAGGCGCCGCCGGGTATAGACTTACCCGCCATCATCTGTTTGAAGTATCGGCCAAACTGTTTGGCCCTGTCGTCTATATCAGCCGCTTGCGCAGGCAGGGACAGACTCCCCAGAATCACCAGGAAGAGGAAAAAACGTGCCATAGAGGCGCGCATGACGTAGACGATATTTGAAAGAATTGCAGGTCTCATAAGCAAATCGAGCCGCCAAAGCAATCCGGTAGTTGCAGATAAGACTAGCAGCCAGCGGGCAAAAACTCTATTTAGGCGCCACGCAGGACTGACCGCTGAATTCTAGTCTGCACTTTTCTCGAGCGCGGGGACGGCCATGCCAATCAGCGCAGATCAGCGCAACAAGGCTTGTACAAACAAAAAAACCGCCTTGCGGCGGTTCTTCTTTTGGGGCCCGGAGACCCCAGCGCAAAAAGCGTCTTACAGCTTCTCAGCGTTCTCGCTCAGGTAAGCCGCTACGCCTTCCGGAGAAGCGTTCATACCTTTGTCGCCTTCCTGCCAGCCGGCGGGGCAAACTTCACCGTGCTCCTGGTGGAACGCCAGAGCGTCAACCATGCGCAGCATTTCGTCAACGTTACGGCCCAGCGGCAGATCGTTAACTACTTGGTGACGCACAGTGCCTTCTTCGTCGATCAGGAAGGAACCGCGGAAAGCAACACCAGCGTCAGCTTCTACGTCGTACGCCTGGCAGATTTCGTGCTTAACGTCTGCAACCAGAGTGTACTTAACCGGGCCGATACCACCGTCGTTGACGGAGGTATTACGCCATGCGTTGTGAGAGAACTGGGAATCGATGGATACACCGATTACCTCAACACCGCGCTTTTCAAACTCAGCGAAACGGTGGTCGAAAGCGATCAGCTCAGAAGGACATACGAAGGTGAAGTCCAGCGGGTAGAAGAAAACTACAGCCTTCTTACCTTTGATTGCTTCTTTCAGGTTAAAAGTATCGACGATCTCGCCGTTACCCAATACCGCTGCAGCGGTGAAATCCGGAGCCGGCTTGCCTACCAGAACTGCCATGAAAACCTCCTCAATCCAATGATGGGTTGTTGATGATACGTAGAGTGTTCAATTTATGAGCAACAGCTATAAATCGAATGGGAATTAATAGTGGGCCGCTATGATACACACCCACTTATTTCAGGCCCATAAATTTTTTAAATCAGGCTGATAGCAGAACGGCTATGCGTGAACTAACACCCAAAATAGGATGACCTACCCGAAAAAATGTACAAATAGCAAACAAAGAGGGCGAAATGCGACCATTCCGGAATCTTATTGACACTCATTCTCAATTGCAATAGGATTCCTACCTGACTACTATTGAGTAAGAGTTGAACAGAGCCACCGCCATGTATGTATGTATTTGTAAGGGCATAACTGACCGCCAGATTAAAGAGGCGATCTATGATGGCTCCACTTCGGTGAAGGCGTTAAGACGCCAGCTGGGCGTTTCTTCTCAATGTGGACGCTGTGCCGAGCAGACCAAGGAGATCATTGATGAGACCATGAGCGGTGGGATGGTATCCTCTGCCAACAACGGCCTCTTCTACTCCGCCAGCTGACCGTCCAATATGGCCACCCTCCTCTGGTGGCCTCTTTACCACTTTTATCTACCCAGTCCTCCAGCTCTTCGTAAAACCTTAAAAACCTGTATAAGACTCCCATCCAAGTCGAACTAGCGTGCCTCCACTGTCTTTATCTCCGTTCTCAACCTGAACACATATCCGCCAACCTTGGGCAGCTATAAATCTCAACCTGTAAACGCGTCTCCCGGCTTTACATAACGGCCAAACTCTAGCCCTCCGATTTACTTACCTCTCCAATCTCACTGCAATACCCCTTGGGTCGGAAAAGTTGGATATTGAGAAAATCTGTTTTAGAAAGCCTCAAAACAACTCCGTGATGTTTTTGGTTTTTACAGCGCAGAGCGTGAATCTGCCATGAAAGCCTGTAGGGTCGGCCCTGTTAGACAAGGCACTCGCAGCGACGTACCTAAAACCTGCTGACTTCAGGAGCCCGAAAATATTACGGATTTATTCAGACACCGCTTTGTTAACCCCTTCGTAATCCACGTGACATTCGACAGTGGTCAACATCAATTCAGGGCATGAGTCCATCAACAAAATATCAACTCAATCGCTTTTATATTCCAGGTAACCATTCAATAAGTCGCTCAGATGGCAAACTATCAAAAGTTGGGATCATTTAATTTAGAAAAAAATTAATTATTCAAGCGCCATTCGAATACTAGAAAAGGTTTTGGCTCAACTTATAACTGCAAGCGTTTCACCCGTATATATAAATAAGAAGCATTATTAATACCAAACATGAAAACATTAACCTCAACTGAAATGCACAACCCACCAATAACAAGGGTTAATATTCGAAATAAATGACTTATTGTTGTATTGCTCACACAACCTAAATGATAATTATTTTCGTTGCCATTTTCGGCTAAATTTGCGTTAAAACCCTTGTTTTTCCCGCATTCCGCAAGAAAAATTATTTCTTGACTTGCCGCAAATCGCAACGCAAACTCAGCCCCGATTGCAGCTTAAACCCTAAAATAAAATTAGGTAAATCAGGCAGCCGCAGACTTTAGTGACTAATAAACTTTAGTAACTAAAAATATCAACTAATCTCTAGCGACTAACAAATAGGAACTCTCTGCAAACCTTATTGAGTTGGCAGGGCTTCAGGAGCACAGGCTATGAAAGGCGACCCCAAGGTAATTGAGCATTTAAATAAAGTACTGGGTAATGAACTGGTAGCTATTAACCAGTATTTCCTACACGCCCGCATGTACGACAATTGGGGTTTAAAAGAGCTGGGCAAACAGGAATATCACGAATCCATTGATGAAATGAAGCACGCCGATTGGCTGATCGAGCGCATTCTTTTCCTCGAAGGTATTCCCAACCTGCAGCACCTGGGCAAACTTCTGATCGGCGAAAATACCGAAGAGATGCTCAAGTGCGACCTGAAAATTGAATCCAAGGCCATTCCCGACTTGCGTGAAGCCATCGCCTATTGCGAGTCCGTTCGGGATTACGGCAGTCGTGAATTGCTGGAGAAAATCCTCGAGTCTGAGGAAGAGCATGTAGATTGGCTGGAAACCCAGCTGGAGCTGATCGACAAAGTTGGCATTCAAAACTACCTGCAAACTCAAATGGAAACTGCAGCCGGCCACTCTGGCAAGTAGTTTAAGTCCTCTCACAGGCATAAAAAAACCGCAGCTTCCGCTGCGGTTTTTTTGTTTCTACAGTATGCCTACCATCTATAGCAGCAGACATATTGGAGCAAAAGCGGAAATTAATCCTCGCCTTCGCTCTCCGCTGATGCCTCATCAATCAAGGTTTTCAGCTCACCGTTCTCATGCATTTCCATAATGATGTCACAGCCACCGATCAGCTCGCCCTTAACCCACAGCTGGGGGAAGGTCGGCCAGTTCGCATACTTAGGCAGCTCAGCGCGGATGTCCGGGTTAGCCAGAATATCAACGTAGGCAAAGCGCTTACCGCAAGCCATCATCGCCTGGGAGGCCCGCATGGAAAAGCCGCACTGGGGGGCATTAGGGCTACCTTTCATATAAAGCAGAATGGTGTTATCAGCGATCTGCTGCTTGATGTTCTCCAGTGTATCCATAAGCGTGAAAAACCTCAGGTGGTCGAAGCAAAAAGTAAGTGTACAGGCACCATACCATCATCTGGTATAGCGCGCCGGCATCCATTGTACCCCAGTGGGGCCGGCAATAAGTACACCATCCCCTCGATGAAAGCAAAAACCGCAGATCTGCAACACCGGATACCATGTTGAAAATTCAGCCAGCCAGATAGCACACAGCTTATAAAGGCTGTGTTACCATTGCCCCAATCAATATAAAGTGCAGCTTAGAAAGCTTAAACAGAATTTTCTGCGGAAAATAGATAGTCCAAATAGTCAATATTTAAGGAGATGCCCCGGTGGCCACCCCGACACTCATGCAAAACTATGGCGATCGAACCCTCACACTGGTGCGGGGTGAAGGCAATTATGTATGGGATGATCAGGGCCGACGATACCTGGATGCAATCTCTGGAATCGCCGTCTGCGGCCTTGGCCACTGCCACCCCAAAGTAACCCTGGCCCTGCACGAGCAGATTCGGACCTTGTTACACGTATCCAATCTCTACAATATCCCTGCGCAGGAGAAACTGGCAGACAAGCTGGTACAGCTATCCGGTATGGACAATGTGTTTTTCTCCAACTCTGGAGCTGAGGCCAATGAAGCAGCGATTAAATTAGCGCGGCGGCTAGGCAATAGCCGCAACATTGAAACCCCTCAAATCCTGGTAATGGAAAGCGCTTTCCACGGCCGCACCCTGGCTACCCTGACAGCAACCGGCAATGAAAAAATCCAAGAGGGCTTCGGCCCTCTGCCCGAGGGTTTTTTACGTGTGCCGTTTAACGATACCGCAGCCATCGAAAAGCTCGCAGGTGAGCGCAACGATATTGTCGCAGTGCTGGTTGAGCCGGTTCAGGGAGAGGGCGGTGTACGCGTGCCCACTTCCAACTACCTGGGGCAATTGCGCGAAATCTGCGATCAACATAACTGGCTCCTGATGCTGGATGAAGTGCAAACCGGAAACGGCCGCAGCGGCAAAATGTTTGCCTACCAGCATGCGGACATATTGCCCGACGTGGTGACCACTGCCAAAGGACTGGGTAACGGTGTCCCCATCGGAGCCTGCCTGGCCAGGGGAGTTGCCGCACAATTATTTTCTGCGGGCACCCACGGCTCCACTTTTGGAGGCAACCCTCTAGCCTGCAGTGCCGCACTGGCAGTGATCGATACGCTGGAAAGTGAATGGCTGTTAGAGCGCGCCGAGGCATTGGGGCAACGCCTGCAGCACCAACTCAAACAGCAGTTATCCGATTGCGACCAGGTCAAAGAGGTGCGGGGCTTGGGGCTGATGATCGGAATAGAATTGCAGCAGCCCTGTGCCAAACTGGTGGACATAGCCCGCGAGCGCGGATTGCTGATAAATGTTACCGCCGGCAATGTAGTGCGCCTGCTCCCCCCACTCACACTCAGCGACGACGAGTGCCATCAATTGGCAAACGATGTCAGCTCACTGATTCACCAGTTTGCACTGCAAGCGGTCTGATGCAAAAAAGGAGAACAGCTTATGGCGATCAGACATTTTCTCACCCTGACAGACTTGTCTTCGGAAGAGCTCAAGCAAATTATTGAGCGCGCGATCGAACTCAAAACACTGCGCACTCAAGGAATAAATACTGACCTTTTTCGCAGCAAAGTGCTGGGGATGATTTTTGAAAAATCCTCTACTCGTACCCGCGTTTCATTTGAGGCCGGTATGGCACAGATGGGAGGCAGCGCCCTCTTCCTATCTCCCCGCGATACTCAGTTAGGCCGCGGGGAGCCCGTTGAAGACAGCGCCCGAGTAATTTCCAGCATGGTGGATATGGTGATGATTCGCACCTTTGGCCACCAGGTACTGGAGCGCTTCTCAGAATATTCAAAGGTACCGGTGATTAATGCCCTCTCCGATAGCTACCACCCCTGCCAGCTACTCGCAGATATCCAAACCTTTGTGGAGCACCGCGGCAGCCCTGAGGGCAAGGTGGTCGCCTGGGTCGGCGATGGCAACAATATGTGCCACTCCTATATCAATGCTGCCCGCCTGTGCAATTTTGAACTGCGCATAGCTTGCCCTCCCGGCTACGAGCCCAACGCCAATATCCTCGCTTCGGCAAGTGATTGGGTCACCGTAGTACACGATCCAGTGGAGGCTGTTAAAGGGGCCGATTGGGTGGCCACCGATGTATGGGCTTCCATGGGACAGGAAACTGAACAACAGATCCGCCTGAAAGCCTTCGAGAACTTCCTGGTGGACCATGAGCTGATGAGCCACGCCAATAGCGATGCCATCTTTATGCACTGCTTGCCCGCCCACCGTGGAGAGGAGGTGAGTGCCGAACTTTTAGAGGATGGCAACATCTCGGTGGTATGGGATGAGGCTGAAAACCGCCTTCACGCGCAAAAAGCCCTGATGGAATTCCTCCAAGACCACAGTCGCTAACCCCTGAAAGGGTACAGCCACTCCTGCGGTTGTACCCTGCTACCTGTACCCACTCTCCCGCGCCTTTCCCCTACAATGTATAAAAGATGCGATTGGCGACAAAAAATCCAAGAGATCGCTAAATTTAGCAATCGGCGCCAACGACTAATTTACAGCCAGCCAAGATGTCAGAATTAAATAAGCGTCAGTAAATTGAGCAATTGAGTACCACTTTGCTCAAAGAGCAGCCATTTGCAAATGGTTATTGCCGTTGTTAATTTACAGCGCTCTAGCTATTAAAAAAAATTGTAAGACACTGTACCCAGCGTTCTTTCCCGGCACCCACTCCTTTGCAGCCCAGGGCTGGCGGGCTCTGCCGCGAAAGTGGCTACTGACTCAGCACCTCTACCCACAATTTATCCACAAACAACTACATAGTTATTCGCCTTGAACTGACCCGCCTACCGCATTATCTTGTAGCGCACTCGAGGCCGACCCCCTATATATTGGGGTAGAGGCTCAAGAGCACCCCCATTATGTGGGGCAAATTCCGGCGCACCACCACACTTTTTGGCGGTGGGCGTCAGGCGCTGCTTTTTTCAAAGCAGAATCAGAGGTAAGCGGGCGGAATGGAATTTCCGCCACAGGCAGCAGCTGGCAAACCTTTTCAGATAGCCGGTGACAAGCCGCCTGTTTCCAGTGTCCACAGCTGTGGATAAACACTGGCAAAGCGAAGGACACGCTCCGCCATGCCACACAGTCATGTGGCCGCCGTTCTTTTGAACGCACGCGGACAGACAACAGAACAAACCTTTCGGAGATTTACATGCACACAGAGACAGGGCGCTCTCAAGCCGTGCCTGCGGAAAAATCAGGCACCTCCAGCGACCAGGCGACTGGCGGCACGACTCTGGCCGCTACTGCACCGGGCCAGATCCGCGTAATCAAGCGCAATGGCACCGTTGTACCCTACGACGACAGCAAAATTGCCGTCGCCGTCACTAAAGCCTTCCTCGCTGTTGAAGGCGGCACCGCCGCTGCTTCCAGCCGTGTCCACGAGCAAGTTGAAGAACTGGTCAGCCAGATCAGTGCCACTTTCAAACGCCGCATGCCCTCTGGCGGCACTATCCACATTGAAGAGATCCAGGACCAGGTAGAACTGGCCCTGATGCGCGCCGGTGAACAAAAGGTTGCCCGCGACTACGTACTCTACCGCGAAGAACACGCCCGCCTGCGCGCAGAGAAAGAAAAAACTGCTCAAATTGCCGAGCAAGCCGTCGATGCCCACCCCAGCATCCGTGTAAAGCAGGACGATGACAGCCTTGCACCCCTGGATATGGAACGCCTGCGCACCGTTGTCAAAGAAGCCTGTGAAGGCCTCAAAGATGTCGACAGTGCGGCAATTCTTAACGAAGCCCTGAAAAACCTGTACGACGGTGTTTCCGAAAACGATATCAACACCGCGCTGGTAATCACTGCGCGCACCTTGGTTGAGCAGGAGCCCAATTACACCTTCGCTACCGCCAGCCTGCTGCTGGACAAGCTGCGCTCCGAAGCTCTGCGCTTCCTCGGTGTTGCCGAGCGCGCCACCCAGCACGAGATGGAAAAGCTGTACGCCTCTACCCTGCCCACTTACGTGAAAAAGGGTATCGAGCTGGACCTGCTGGACCCTGCGCTGGCCACCTTCGACCTGGAAAAACTCGGCGAAGCTCTAAAAGGCGAGCGCGATCACCAGTTCACTTATCTGGGCCTGCAGACTCTGTACGACCGCTACTTCCTGCACAGCGACGATATTCGTTTCGAGCTGCCGCAGATCTTCTTTATGCGCGTCGCCATGGGCCTCAGCATTAATGAAGAGAACAAAAACGATCGCGCGGTAGAGTTCTACAACCTGTTGAGCTCTTTCGACTACATGAGTTCCACCCCGACCCTGTTCAACGCCGGCACCCTGCGCCCGCAGCTGTCCTCCTGCTACCTGACCACGGTACCGGACGACCTGCACGGCATTTACGGCGCGATCCGCGATAACGCCATGCTGTCCAAGTGGGCAGGCGGTCTCGGCAATGACTGGACGCCGGTGCGCTCCCTGGGTTCCTATATCAAAGGCACCAACGGCAAGTCCCAAGGTGTTGTGCCCTTCCTGAAAGTGGCCAATGACACCGCAGTAGCCGTCAACCAGGGCGGTAAGCGCAAAGGCGCTGTCTGTGCCTACCTGGAAACCTGGCACCTGGATATCGAGGAATTCCTCGAGCTGCGCAAAAACACTGGTGACGACCGCCGCCGCACCCACGATATGAACACCGCTAACTGGGTCCCCGACCTGTTTATGAAGCGCGTGTTCGAAGACAAAGAGTGGACCCTGTTCTCCCCGGCCGATTGCCCGGACCTGCACGACCTGTTCGGCACCGCCTTCGAAGAGCGCTACAACCACTACGAGCAACTGGCTGCCGAAGGCAAGCTGCGTCTGTTCAAGAAGATCCGCGCACTAGATCTTTGGCGCAAGATGCTGGGCATGCTGTTCGAAACCGGCCACCCCTGGATCACCTTTAAAGACAGCTGCAACCTGCGCAGCCCGCAGCAACACGCCGGTGTGGTTCACAGCTCCAACCTGTGCACCGAGATCACTCTCAACACCAAGGCCGACGACGAAATCGCCGTGTGTAACCTGGGCTCCGTCAACCTGGCTCAACACATTGGTGAGAACGGTGAACTCGACCGCACCAAGCTGGCCAATACCGTAAAAACTGCGGTGCGTATGCTCGATAACGTTATCGACATCAACTACTACGCAGTTGAAAGTGCGCGTCAGTCCAACATGCGTCATCGCCCTGTGGGCATGGGCCTGATGGGCTTCCAGGATGCGCTGTACAAAGCCGGCATCGCCTACGCCAGCGACGAAGCCGTCGCCTTTGCCGACAACACCATGGAAGCGATCAGCTTCGAAGCCATCTCCGCTTCCAGCGACCTGGCTGCCGAGCGCGGCAAGTACCAGACCTACGAAGGCTCCCTGTGGAGCAAAGGTGTTCTGCCGCTGGATTCCATCCAGATCCTGGCTGAGCAGCGCGGCCTGCAGTTTATCGAACAGGACACCAGCTCCACTCTGGACTGGGATGGCCTGCGCGAGAAAGTAAAAGCCCATGGTATGCGCAACTCCAACGTGATGGCGATCGCTCCTACTGCGACCATTGCCAATATCACCGGAGTTTCCCAGTCGATCGAACCGACCTACCAAAACCTGTATGTGAAATCGAACCTGTCCGGCGAATTCACCGTAGTAAACCCCTACCTGGTACACGATCTGAAAGATCGCGGCCTGTGGGATCAGGTCATGGTTAACGACCTGAAATACTATGAAGGTTCTGTACAGAAAATCGATCGCGTACCGGAAGACCTGAAAGCAAAATACCGCACCGCGTTTGAAGTGGAGCCGCGCTGGATCGTGGACGCTGCCAGCCGTCGCCAGAAGTGGATCGACCAGGCCCAGTCCCTGAACCTGTACATCGCCGGCGCCGACGGCAAGAAGCTGGACCTGACCTATCGCATGGCTTGGTTCCGCGGCCTAAAAACCACTTACTACCTGCGCGCACTGGCTGCCACTACCACAGAGAAATCTACGGTAAATAGCGGCACCCTGAACGCGGTAAGTGCACACGGCGGTAGCAACGGAATGGCTGCGGCAGCACCTGCCGAGCAAGCTGCACCCGCACCGGCCGCAGTGCCTCAGGCCTGCTCACTGGATGACCCGGATTGCGAGGCCTGCCAGTAAAATTTAAGCCCCTTTTTATAGGGGCTGCACTGACTCTCGGGGGAGAGCGTCGTAACCGCAAGTGCGGGCATGACCATGCGCAGCGACCCCGGTCCACCCATTATTTTAATAGTGGGTAATACCATAGGGACCGGGGATCGGCTGCGGCTTATTTTCCCGAGAAAACCCAGTGCAATTGCCAGCGAAAATTCAGTGCAAATAAATGCACAAAAAGCGCAGCAAAAATTGATCTGGCACAGGATTTTCTGTGCCCAGGCGCGTTAAAAATACAAGCCTGTAAAGAATTATTACCGATAAAAAAATACATCGGTATGCCATCCCTGGTTACGCTCAATCTGCGAGTAATACCCCAGGAAGATTTAAGAATTTTTTATCGAATTTTCGATAGTGAGACCGATCAGAAGGGCCAACTATGCTGAGCTGGGACGACATCGACACCAAGCCCCAACAACCTGAAAAAGCACCCGAACCGCAACCGGCGCCGGAGGCCCAGGCCAAACCCGTGCAGGAATCCACTTCCTACACCGCCGCTCCGGCGTCGCCTGCGGCCCAAAGCGGTTCCACTGCCGTTGAAGCCGCCCGTGCAGCAGTTGCCGATATGGACCCGGCTCCCGGCCTGGAAGAACTGGAAATGGGTGCGGCCCGTATCCAGGTAGATGAAAAACGCATTATTAATTGCCGCGCTGACCTCAACCAGTTGGTTCCCTTTAAATACGACTGGGCCTGGCAAAAATACCTGGACGGCTGCGCAAACCACTGGATGCCCCAGGAAATCAACATGAACAAAGACGTGTCCATGTGGAAAGACCCCAACGGTCTGACCGAGGACGAGCGTCGCATCGTGGAATACTCCCTGGGCTATTTCTCCACCGCAGACTCCCTGGTTGCTAACAACCTGGTATTGGCGATCTACCGCCATATCACCAACCCCGAGTGCCGCCAGTACCTGCTGCGTCAGTCTTTTGAAGAAGCCATTCACACCCACGCCTACCAGTACTGTGTAGAGTCCCTGGGTATGGACGAAGGCGAAGTCTTCAATATGTACCGCGAAGTGCCTGCGGTTGCCAAAAAAGCGGCCTGGAGCCTGTCCCACACCCAGGCCATCGGTGATCCCAACTTCAAAACCGGCACCGTTGAATCCGACCAGGAGCTGCTGCGCAACCTGATCGCCTTCTACGCTGTCACTGAAGGTATCTTCTTCTACTGTGGCTTCAGCCAGATCCTGTCCATGGGTCGCCGCAACAAAATGACCGGTGTTGCCGAGCAGTTCCAGTACATCCTGCGCGACGAGTCTATGCACCTGAACTTCGGCATCGACGTCATCAACCAGATTAAGCTGGAAAACCCACACCTGTGGACAGCGGAATTCCAGCAGGAAGTGACCCAGATGATTCTCGAGGGTATGGAGCTTGAAGTAGCCTATGCCCGCGACACTATGCCCCGCGGCGTACTCGGCATGAATGCGAATATGATGGAGGAGTACCTCCAGTTTATCGCCAACCGCCGCCTTAGCCAGCTAGGCCTGAAAGAGCAGTTCCCTGGCGCTCAGAACCCATTCCCGTGGATGTCTGAAATTATGGATCTGCGCAAAGAGAAAAACTTCTTTGAAACCCGCGTTATCGAATACCAAACCGGCGGCGCACTGCAGTGGTAAGCGCTTCCTGGTTAGCGAATTACTAAAAAGGAGAAAGTAGTCGCTCACAGGAAGAGAAGTATTGAAAACGGGCTTAATGCCCGTTTTTTTTATTTTGAGCATTCCAGTTTCCTCTTCACTCTAACCATAGACTTAAGTTCTATAGAAACTCTTTCTCTCCCCCTGCCGCTGACCATCTCGGCAAAGCATTTGGATAGCAGCTTGTATTCGCGCATAATGCCCCGCATTAATTGGTATAACAGCTATGCCTCTAGATGAGCAGGCCTTCAGTTATCCCTACTCGCCTATTACCTAGCTACAATGAATTGATATATGAGCACCCCAGATTTAAGTGAAATAACTAATCTCAGCTGTGAAGATCGCTACGAGTATTTTCTGAGCATAGCCGGAGAAGAGCGGGAGATCTGGATACTGATCGATAGCCAAAATTGCTTTCTTAAAATACACACCGATGAAGATGGTGGCTTTGAATATCTGCCAGTATGGCCAAGCGCTGAATTTTCCCAAGCCTATGCTGAAAATGAAGCAGACCTCACGCCTAAAAGTATTCCCTTACCACAGTTTTTAAAGAAGTGGCTTTCTGGCTTAAGAAATGACGGCATTGAAATTGGTGTGTTTCCTGCGCCGGACAAAAGTGTATGGATTACTAACTCAGAGGAGTTAGAGACCGATCTACGGGAAGAGCTGAACAACTTCTAATAGGCTACTCACGTTGAAGCTACCGCTTCAAAAATCCGACAGAAAAAGTTCAGCTCTATTGAATAAAAATAAGATAACAGGGTAAACACCTGTTATCTTACTTGGGTAATGTACAATTACAGATTCGCCGCCTGATATTTATATATACCATTCACTTGAGGCGTTGCAATGAAAACCAGGAATAAAATAAGTTTCGACGCCACCAAAAACTATAAGGAAGAGAAAGATATAAAGCCGGCCTTGCCCGCTTATAGCAGCGCAGTCGCCAGTGCAAAGCATTCGGAAAAGAAAAGCAAATAGTATCCGGTTGGATAACTTTCACGTCATCTAAATCTCCCCATAAGTCGATATCCGAACTCAAAGCAAAATCCAAAACTCTTCCTCTAGAGAGTAGGTAGATATTAACTCCCTGATCCAGAGACCACCAATCATGTAGGATAACTAACACTTTATCGAGAAATTGATATTGAGCAACAATCTCTCTGCCATAAACGGGTATAGCTCTTTGGTTGGGGCCATCAATTAATACGACTTTACTATTATCAATTGGATTAAGCTTGAAGTGATTCACCTCAGAGAGAAAAGCGTTCGTCACTACCCTACCCCCTTAAATTCCAGACCTCTAACTTTACTACAAACTTTTAATCCAAAATATAGCTCCCTGAATTAGCAGGGTATTAAAAAAATATTAATATGTTCCTCTAATTGGGTAATGGTTATCAGGATTTCGGATAAACTCGATACCCACCAATAGCGTTTGCAAGTCAGGCCTCGCAAAAGGTGCATTGGAAATGTCGACTATTTGCAGCCTTCCAGATTCGTTGATGACAAAAACACCCGGTTCAGCAAAGGGCCTATCTGTTTCTTCAGGGGAGCGGGGTTTTGAAATATAGAGCCCAAGCTGCTGCATTTGGGGTATTGATAAACCGTAACCGACAGTAAATCCCGGCTGAATTGCTTCCATATGCAGAGAAGCTTTTTCCTCCGTATCGGCAGAGACAACAGCCACGTCAATACCCTCCGCATGATAGCGGGGTAGTAGTACACTCAAGACACGCAAATACTTGGTACATAGTGGGCAGTGCTTACCTCGGTAAACGACTACCATTTGCCAAGGGAAACTACCTTCAAGCTTCCCCAGTACCAACTCACCTCCACCAAGTCGCTTTACTTCTATTGCAGGAAAATCGATACCAGCAGCAAGCTTTATATTGCTCATTAGCACCCCACTTGAGAATATAAGAAGAGACTTAGTCAACCAATGAATCCCACCGTTAGTATAGGAGACTCGATGAAAAAGCCCCTTATTCGTTTTCTATCAACGCTATTAGCAGCCGGACTGCTAAGTGGCTGCCCTGCTAACCACCAAAGTAACTCTTCTCCTGAAAGTCATTCCCAGCCTCTTGAGTTCTTACCTGCCCTGAAAGGGGACTACTTTAAGCTGGATTCAGCGATTATTGGGCGCCCCTACCATATCTATACTCGCCTGCCTGAGGGCTATAATCCAAACGAGGATACAACCTACCCGGTCATTTATCTCCTCGATGGGGATTCACTGTTCCCAATTTTGGCTACTAATCACCTGTTTATGCATTACGATGATTACGCCCCCGAGGCGATTATCGTAGGTATTGCTTACGGCTCATTTAAACCCGAGCTCAATCATCGCAGTTTTGACTTTTCACTACCCGGTGACAGTGACACTGACACTGACACTGACACTGACACACTTAAGTATGGCGGTGCACCGCAGTTTCTCAACTTTCTAGAGCAGGAGCTCTTGCCAGCAGTTGAAAGCCGCTACGCGGTAAACCCTCGACAACGGGTTCTCTTCGGCCAAAGTCGAGGGGGATATTTTGTGCTGTACACTGCCTTTACTAAGCCCGACTTATTTCGAGGCTCGATAGCTAGTAACGCCACCTTTCTTCCACAACAGGAGTTTTTCCATAGGGAACCTGTACAAGCAACAAGAGAAGATCTGACTCTGGCAGTAACCAGTGGCTCCAAAGACATGCCAAACCTACGCAATGATGCACTCTCCTGGCATAAGCACTGGAAAGAACGAGAGAACACTCCCTGGCGCATTGCATTTACAACGATTCCAGGCGGTACCCATGCGGCAAATAGTACTGACAGTTACCGTTTCGGAATCCATGAGATTTTTGCGGAAGAGATCGAAATATCTCGTATGAAGGCAGAGAACAATTTGCAAGAGGTAGAGGATCACTAGAGCTAAAAATTAATAGAAGTAAATATATGATTCCCGCAAACTAAAAAGCCCGCTTTTAAGCGGGCCTTTTTTAAAACGATGAGTTAATTACTCTGTACAGGCAGCAATACGACCAGCCGTATTTTTACCGGCACCACAGTTCAGGCCATCGGGGATACCGGTGTAGTCTGGGGCCATAATACCGCCGTTACGCTGAGCGTCATGATCGGTATAAATGCTCGCCAGGTTATAGGAACGCGCTGTCCCCTTATTGTCATTATCGCAGGAGAAGATAGCGCTTCCGTAAGCAATACCCAAGAAGGTCTTGTATTCCTTCAGATTTGACCACAAGTTGCGCTTAGCAGAACCAGAGCAGTTCATCTGGGAAGCCAGATTGATATAACCATCGTCCTCACCGCCCAACAGCAAAGAGCTAGCACTCTCAATACCTGGGAAACCGGCGTAGCCTCCAATGGTATAAACCGGTGCAGCCAGGTTAGTGCCGACATAGTTGCGTACAGCATAGACATCATTGGTTTGCAGGTAACGTACTGCTGCGCACTCACGACCGATAAACCAATCGTTGATCAAATCTTCGATCCAGCTACCGTTACACAGTCGATCAACCCCTTCAGTACCGGTGATTGCACCACCAGTAGTAAAGATTGCCGCGATACCGCTAATGGCAGTATCAAAGTCCACTTCAACTGCGTAGCTATCATTCAGGCCTGCGACATTAACGGTTTCGGTTTTCTTCTTACAGCTTTTCCAGAACCAGGAGCCAGTACAAACCTTCGAGGTTTCGGTCACAGTATTGGAATCCAGCTGGTTGTAAGCACGGTTATAGTAAGGGGACCCCGGTACGGCATTGCCCGCAAGGTACATCATCTGGGTGGCGCCCTGACTGTGGGCGATCACGTAGAAAGTGTCATCGGCAGCACACTGGTTTTCATGCTCATAATCATCGCCTTCGCCATTGCGAATAGCGATTATCTGCCGAGCGATTTCACCCGCGGTGCCGTCATGCCAGTAGGGCATCTCGCCCTCATCGGTGGAGTTGTAACCAACCACACCGTAATTGCCGCCATTTACACGCAACTGTTCAATAAAGTCACTACCCGCGTATTCATCGAAGTAAGCCTCACTCCAATAATCTAAAGCCGGCTGCTCAAGATTACCCTGGGAGTTAGTACGCTGCTTGATATGGCCCTCAGTACCATGGCCATGAACCAGGATGTAGCAGTTATCCGCACTTGCAGAGGCTGATCCCAAAAGCCCCGCTAATAGTAAAGAGAAGCTCGCACCCAATCGTTGATAAAGTGTCATTGTGATGTCCTTTTATTTTTGCTCGGGCTTGGTCCCAATTTATTAAATTGTCTTTTTATGTTGCCGAGACTGTTTTATGGCTTGCGAAAGGTATCCGGTTAATAAGTGCCAAGAATATGACTAATAGCGCCAAATAGAATCTTAGGGCGACAAGCAATATGACTTCTCAGTCATAAAGAAATGGAGGTTTAGATGAATGTGACATAGTTTGCAAAAACTAAGAACCGCGACTTCGCTCTAGGTCACAGTATTGATGAAGCTAAAGGTGAGTGAGCACTTCCAAAAAACTTTTGGAGCAAGCTATCTTTTCGAAGAAATAACTTACGTAAAGAAAAGGTTGAAATCGTTTAAATTTTGATCAACCCCTATCGTAGCACACAAGTATCGTAGCCACTTTTCTATCGATATACCTATGACACGTTATGCACCCTTTCCATAAAAAATTGTGGCACTAAATTAAAACATGCAGCAAGAATTACAAGGTATAAATATATGAGCACCTCTACGGAGATAATTTTTAGAGTCTAACGACTCGGGAAATATACTACATATACTTAAAATCAAAAGGTAATCATCTAGTAGTAGGTTATCCACCGATCGAATGCATACTCATTGAACCTCTACGATAGGAAGGGAAAAATGATAGAGCCAAAAAGGTTTTGGGATAAAACTGCAGCGCGCTATGCCAAAAGCCCTATAAAAGATTTAAAAAGTTACAAGAGAAAACTGGCTATAACACAAGAATATTTGCAGGCAGACTGGTCTGTATTGGAATTCGGATGCGGTACCGGTAGCACCGCCATTCATCACTCATCCTATGTAAACAGTATAACTGCCACTGATATTTCCGAGAAGATGCTGGATATTGCCAAGCAAAAAGTAAAAAGTGCCGCTATTAAAAATATAAGTTTTCAACAAGGCACCTTAGGTTCACTAAAATTCGAACCAGATAGTTTTAACGCCATCTTAGGGTTAAATATATTGCACCTTATCGAGGATATAGATGGTGCTATCGCGCGAGTTTACAATTTATTAAAACCCGGGGGCATATTTGTATCAAGCACTGTATTAATTAAGAAAAGCAATTGGCGATTCTTGATCCCAGTGATGCAACGCATAAACCTGGCCCCTTATGTCCACAAAATTGACAGGCAGGAGCTTTTAGACAAGCTTACACGAGTTGGTTTTTTTATTGATCAGGAGTGGCAGCCTAGTAAAGAATCAATTTTTTTGATAGCAAAAAAGTAAGTTCTTTATTCCCCATATACGTGGCCATATTTCAGAAATCAGGACGAGTTCCAGTAAAAAAGCAGGAGGGAGGTAAGGGGGAGCCCCCTTACCAAATTTATCTCCCAGTATCATTACAACAGTTCAGGAGAAAAAATTAATTAACGCTATTTGAGTGGTAAATCATAGCCTGCCAAACATTTTGCTGACCGCTCACATAGTTGTCATAGGTGGGGTTTTTAATATAAGTCCAAGCCACTTTTCCATCGCCTAAGTACATAGGTTCATCCAAACCACCCCATCCATAATTAGGTAACTCGATTGGCCCTTCAAGTACGTTTAGATCTGCATCGACTTCCATTACATAAAAGGCTTTTGGCACTAATAATCTTTTAGAGCCGCTGTCGGCATAAATACGGTTATAGGCCAGGTTATCAGAAATACACTGGAACTTTGCATACCCAAATAAGTAACGTCCATTTTTTAAATCAATAAGTTGTGGATCACTAATTTGGCAATCATCATCCTCAACCAACCAATTAAAACCCTGGCCTTCCATACTACCAGTAAAGCTGACTTTGGCGATACCAATACGGGTTAAAGAGCTGGAGTCTAATGCATCACCGGAATAAAGTCCCTGCCTTGTTATTGTGGAGAAACTATCGTCATCTTCCCAATAGTTATAACTCATGTAGGACAGGAAACAGTTTGTGGTGTCGTAATCTGCACAATCATCATCAAACGGGCCTTCCCCAGATGGATCAATACCGACTTCGTCCTGAAGAAAGCGATCCATATCCGCATCTTCAATATATTTAGGCGAGACAATCAAAGAAAGGTTCGTATTGGCATCCACTGGTACAACAGTATGACCGCCACCATTTGATACCATCGCAGACGTTGATGGTACGAAGTGATTAAAGCGCCCTTCTGTAGACGAACTGGAAGTTTCCATTTTCACTGCAATGGTTCCGAGTTGCCCATGAGTGCTACCTATCCAGTCGTTCCAATCACTGGTACAAATTGCACCAAACATCTCATTGTCTGGATTATAGAATGAGCGAATGTTTACTACATGACCATCGCCGCAGGCCCAATACCAACCGCGATTATCTGAGCTGCTCATATCCAGGGACCAATTATTACGGTCAATAACCGTTAAGCCTGCCGAATAGTGAGAACTCCCATTTCCATCAAATACCCGTGCAGAAACTGAGAAACCATAGCTACTACGACCCTGGCTGTCATCCTCAACATAAATCAGCTCTTGTGCGCCAAGATGAGTTCCGCCGTGCATTTTATTTACTACGTAAGCATCAGGAACTTCACTTAAAGGCTGATTTTCCCACTCTAGCAGCCAAATCTGCTCGTTATAGCTGTAACTGGCATCTCGAATGTGCTGCAGTAAATCGTCATAGTCGCCAGAGGAAAGACTGGAAATAATATACTCCATCTCCTCTTGCATATCGGACCCTTTAATAGTAGTAAAGGATGGCGAATCCCCAAAATCAGTATCTGGAAAGTTTGCCTCCAAACCAGCAAGAAAATCGTCAAACGTCAGCGTAGGGTGATCAGTAAAGAAGTCGATATATTTACCTTGGTTGGTCGCAACCAGAAGACCAATTTCATTCGCAATACGGGATTCAATGGTGTCAATGTTATCTTCCATTTTCATCCACGTTGAACCGTATTGTTCAACAAGGTCAGCTTCAACCTCATAACGCTCATTGGCTTGATAATCTGTATTGCATAGAACTGCTACTGTGGAGCAATCAGAGCTTACAGCCACACCGTGGGATTCATAACACTGATTTAACAGCGTTGCATTACCTGTTGGCTCAAAACTGGAAGTATCTGGATCATACTGTAGCTCATAAACAGAACCGTGAGTTGTATCCGCAGCAGTGTCCCCCTCTGACAAAGTAGTGGAAACAAACATTCTCGGAGTATCGGTATCTGTTGCACAGGTCGCAGTATAACTACGAATCGGGATATCAATATCCTCTTCATCCTGCTCCCCGTCAGTGCGCGCTATATAGTGCGCCATCTGGTAAACCTCACGGGCATTGTTCATACCTTCTGGCAACGTTACGTCAATGGCAGTCAAAGAGGCGAAGCCTAAATCTGTATGCTCTACGTCCCCCACTACAACTGTAGTGCCCACATTATCCGAGATCGGATTATCATCGCTGCCGGACGAACCCTGATCACTACCGCCACTATTATTACCACTACCGCTACTATCTGAAGAGGGGTTATCCGAATCCGAAGAGGAGCTCCCTCCACCACCTCCACACGCGGCCAGCAATGCCGTCAAAGAAAGCGCTATTAACTTCTTATTTATCAGTAAACCCATCAGCTCTGCCCAACTCGTATGTCACTAAGATAATTTGTTATTGCTTGCTGTCATCCATTGAATTTTTATCCTCAATTGATGACCAAGTGCGCACTTTAAAGTGATGCAATCGATTGTCTGTGAACTGGTTTTAGAACCTGGCTGAGACTGATAGGTGGTAATTTTGCAGCGATAAACGGTACTAAAATACCAAAGCAGTAATAGTCGTATCATGAATGGTAATTGGGCGATACTTTACTAATATACAACTACAACGAACTGTTTCAGCTGCAACAATTGGATAGAAACTAGGAAAGCCGATATAGTGCTATTGATCGGCAATAAGCCAGTTTCCTGATAGATTGTCATTTATTCACAGTTTGGAAGTGTCAATATGAAAAGACTTGCTCTTTTAGCTTCGCTACTCATTCCCAGCCTTTCAATGGCAACCCCAGAGATTAAAGGCTCCCCCCAGGACTTACGCGACCTAATTTACCCAACATCAAGAGTTGTGACTCTCCACGGCAGTGCAAAAGAAACGGCTTATTCAGACCAGGCTATAGTCAATATTATTGTCACCACTGAAGAGCCTCTCCTATCAGACGCCATTGCTAACAATAGTTCTTTGCGTGAACAATTAACCGAGAGCTTGATAAAGGCTGGCATAGACCGAGCTAAGATTAAAAATTCAAAATTTTCATCTTCCCCACAATTTGGTTGGCTAGGCAAAAATCCTTCCAGCTATAAAGTTATTAACAGGGTCGCAATAACTATTAACAAGGAGGGACATTTACAGTCTATCGCAAAGCTAACCGATGAAAATAAAGAAATAGAAATAGTGAGTACTTCTTTTGAGCATTCAGAAGTATCTGAATATACAAAAAAGGTCCGATCTAAGGCACTAGCCAAAATCATGGAACAAAAAGCTGACTATGAGAGAACCCTGAGCATTCAGTTAACACCAGTTAATGTCCGTACAAATAATATCGGCTATCATGGGACAGCGGGAGCTGGAGCAATAGAAGAGGTTATCGTTACTGCTTCCAGAACTCGAAAAAGTAAATTTGAAGATAGCTTTTCAGAAGCATATATAGAAACAGAGGTTAGCTCCTTCGACGAAGTTCAGTATGAGGCTTCGTTGTCCGTGGACTTTCAGGTTGTGCCGTCAGCTACAGCCGATTAACTTTCGATCAAGCATTCAGGTTGGTAGGAGTGAAATAGATACTTCTACCAACTAAATACCCCAGTTGTTTAACCTACCGAAAGTGATAATATCTGGCTAATCTCATTCAAACTACGATTTGACTGGGACTGCCAAGTTTCGATGGCTGCTTTTAGTGCAGCCCAGTCTTTCTTGGAGGAGGGAGACTTGTCGACAACCCCTTCTCGGATTAAGGCTCGAATGGTATCACTTGCAAAAACCAAAGTATCAACTCCCATTCGTCTTAGAAATACTTGGGCAGTCTTACCGCCGAGTCGATCACCACCTTTACGCAAGTACAGAAGATTCTCAATATAGTTGTCTGTATTCCAGCTAGAGAAATACGCTCCCAAACTTCCATGCTCATTAGATAAATGCCAGAAAAAGTCTGCATTTCTCTGAATGGAGCGAGTTTTAGTCCAGTGCTTGATCATACCTTCCTGCCGCATTAGATCATCTAACGCCTCTTCCGGTAAGTAACGACAGAACGAAACATCAAAGCCATAAAAGATCCTCTCTATATCTGGCCACTTTTTTTCAACAACCTTCCAACTAAAACCGGCTTGAAAAACAGCCCGGGATGCCGATGACAACCACTGACTGTCATGTATCTCTCTCAAGAGCTGCGCAGGCTTTGGCTTCACCAGCTTCGACTGAAGTCCATCTAACCCTCCAAATCGATCAATTACAGGTGCCTCAATGGCGGCGAACTCACGCATAATTCAGACCTTCCAATAAATCTATCTCCATTCTACGCCTATAAATAGAAATTCAAAGTATTTGGATTTTTAGCGGAATACTAACAAGGTGGTGCGTATTTATCCTACCTAAACAACGCGAAAAGCCAACTGACTCTAGAAGTTAATATTTCAGAAAGCTGAAAAAGAAAAGGACATTTCAACTTCCCCAACAAATAAAGGGAAGCTATCTCCCCTTTATTTACATGATACTTAAGTAGAAATATAAAGAATAATTAGCTACCCATAATCAGACCTATATCTCTAAAATAAGCATAACAGATTTATTACTTAACCTTGTTATCAGTCTCTCCATTTTTATACCCAAGTAAATCGAGGTAAAATGCATACTGTAAAGCGGTCTCCTTATAGCGACGGAAACGACCCGAAGAGCCACCGTGACCTGCTTCCATATTGGTATTGAATAACAACTGATTTTCATCGGTCTTCAATTCGCGTAACTTTGCCACCCATTTCATTGGCTCAAAGTATTGCACCTGGGAATCATGTAGCCCAGTGGTTACCAACATATTGGGGTAATCCTGAGCTTTCACCTGGTCATAGGGAGAATAGGAAAGCATATATTCGTAACTATCCTTATTATTAGGATTGCCCCACTCGTCATACTCATTAACAGTCAGGGGAATTGACTCATCCAGCATGGTAGTTACCACATCAACAAATGGCACCGCCGCAGTAACTCCCCGGTACAAATCCGGCTCCATATTGACTACCGCCCCCATCAACAGCCCCCCGGCACTACCACCTGAAGCAAAGATCTTATCAGGGGCGCCATATTTTAATTTCCCCAACGCCTTGGTAACGTCGATAAAATCAGTGAAAGTATTCTTTTTATTGAACATCTTTCCATCTTCGTACCAGGCACGCCCCAACTTTTGGCCGCCACGAATATGGGCAATAGCAAATACAAAACCACGATCAAGCAAAGACACTACTGAAGAGCGGAACCAGGGGTCAACGGTACTACCGTATGAGCCATAGGCATATTGCAGTAATGGATTAGAGCCATCTTTCTTAAATTTATCTTTACGATAAACCAAAGATACTGGCACCTTAACACCATCGCGTGCAGCTACCAGGATTCCTTCGCTCTGATAGTGCTCTGGGTCAAAACCACCCAGAACCTTGTCTTGTTTAAGCAATTCCAAATCGCCACTATCTAGCTTGGCTTCATAGACACTATTTGGTGTCGTTAAACTCGAATAAGATACTCGAACACTCTCTGAGTCCAAGTTTGGGTTTGAACTCAAGCCCAGCCTGTATACTGGATCATTAAACCCGACTTGAAAGTCTTTATTATTCTCTAAATTGATAATTCGGAGACCCGTTTGCCCCGCTTTTCGTTCTATTACTGCCAGATGATGATCAAATAAAGTGAAATCTTCCAACAAAACCTCACTACTATGAGGTATGACTTCCTGCCAATTAGACTTATCTGCTGCGTCATCCATGGCAACCTTCATAAGTCGGAAGTTTTCAGCTTGCCAGTTAGTCATGATATAAAAATCATTCCCTAACTTTAGCGCTGAATACTCATGATCCTCTTCCCGGGGGTATAAGGGAGCAAAATCCGCGAGAGGGGTGTTTGCGTCCAGGATTGACTGGCCACTGCTAGTTGTAGAGCTGTGGTGAATGCGTATCAGCTCCCCATCCCGGGATTTGGAAATCCACGTATAGAAAGCCTTATCCATCTCTTCGTAAACAACAACATCTTCACTCTGTGGCGTGCCCAACTTATGGCGCATTACCTGATAGCCGAGCAGAGTTTGATGGTCTTTATTGATATAGAAGACAGTTTGGTTATCGTTTGCCCAAACGGCAACTGGTGAAGCATTCTCCAATTTATCTGGCAGCATCTCACCAGTCTTTAAGTCCTTGAAGCGAATCGTGTAAACACGGCGCCCAACACTATCTTCAGGATATGCTACCAATTGATTACTGGGAGAAACCGCCAGGCGCCCTACACTAAAGTAGCCGTGGTCTTCAGCCAGCATATTCACATCCAGCAAAACCTCTTCAGGTGCTTCCTGGGTCCCTTTACGTCGCGCGTGGATCGCGTATTCTTTCTCGGGAAGATAGCGGCTGTAATACCAATAACCATTATAGTAAACGGGGACCGTTGATTTATCTTTCTCCAGACGGCCAGTCATTTCCTCAAAGAGTAATTCCTGTAACTCTTTGGTGTGGTTCATTACCGAATCGGTATAAGCATTTTCTGCTTCCAGATGAGCAATAACATCTGGCGCCTTACGTTCATCGTCGCGCATCCAGTAGTAATTATCGATGCGCTCATGGCCATGCATAACCATTTTATGGGGCACCTTCTTGGCTACAGGAGCGGAAGCCTGTTCGCTAAACAAGGTTTTGTCCTCTGCTACTTGGTTATTTTCTGTCTCGCCACACCCTACTAAACCAAGGGTGAGCAACAGTGTTGCTGTGGTTTTATTCATCGAACTCTATCTCCCCTATCTATGGACCCTCTGATCAACGAAGCATTTTTCCAGAATTAAGCTGAGCTGCTTGAAAAATTCACTTTATTACGCACAAACGCGTAATTTGCGCGTAATAGTCCACTAATTTTTCATCTGAAACCCTCAATAGGTGGATTTCAGGCGAACCACCCCTAGGCAGCCAAGTATTTTCTCCCTATTATTAAGTTGGTAAAGCCTGCCAGTAAGCACAGCCTCTCAGTATTTTTTACCAGTCCCCGATAGCGGACCTTGTCATAACCAAATACCCGTTTGATGTAGCGGAAGGGGTGCTCGACCTTCGCTCTTATCTGCGCCTTGATCTTTTCCGCTTTACGAAGTGCATCACGCCCTGGAAGAGTTTTTAGCTTGCTCGGCTTCATTGCTATATACCAATCCGCCTCCCGCTCTTTCAACTCTTCACGTTTCTCCGCACCAATGTACCCAGAGTCTCCCCAGATTCTTTTCTCCTCCCCGTGGAGAACTCGCTCTGTAGTTGTGACATCATGCGAATTCGCTGCTGTTGTATCTATGCTATGTATTACTCCGAGCACATCATCAACCCCGATATGCATTTTCATTCCAAAATGCCACTGATTGCCTTTCTTTGTTTGATGCATTTCTGGATCACGTTTTTTCTTTTTATTCTTGGTTGAAGTTGGCGCAGAGATAATAGTGGCATCTACAATCGTGCCTTCACGCAGTACCATGCCATTCTCAGCAAGATGCTTGTTGATTTCATCAAAAAGAGCTGCACCTAGCTGATTGAGCTCCAGTAAGTGGCGAAAGTTAAGAATCGTTGTTTCATCGGGAATTGGGCCGCTCAAAGTCAATCCAGCAAAACTACGCATGGATTCAATTTCATACAGTGCATCCTCCATAGCGGGATCACTGAGATTATAAAATAGCTGCATGCAATGAATACGGAGCATGACACTCAATGGATATGGCTGTCGGCCACGTTTGCCTTGTGGATAGCAAGGAGTGATCTGAGCTTCTAGTCGCTGCCATGGGATGAGGGCTTCCATTTGAGAAAGAAACTTCTCTCGGCGAGTTATACGGCGCTTTAGCTTATATTCTGCTTCGGCAAAGGTGACTTGGTGCATAATTCATCGTAGTCTTGATGGGTAGGTGAATATTACCAATATTGGCTTGGAATTATTCAGAGGTTCCCTATTTTTCTTTTATCCATTCGCCTGCTTATGCACATCTCACGCTGGCTATGATATAGACAAACACTAACCAGCCAGGATCAACCAGCTCATCCCCGCTATTATCAGCGATGCCGTCACACTGAGTATCGCGCCCTCTCGAACCATATCCTGTATACGTACTTTACCGGTTCCATACGCAATCGCATTAGGCGCTGTAGCTACAGGCAACATAAATGCACAACTGGCACTCATCGCCGCAGGTATCATCAGCACCATGGGCTCAAAACCCGCTGAAGTGGCGGCTACAGCTAAAATTGGCATAAGTAGAGTTGCCGTAGCTGTATTGCTGGTTATCTCTGTCAAGAAGGTCACACTAAGGCATAGAATGACCAACAACAACCACAGTGGCATCGCCGTCAGGAAAGAAAGACCGTTTCCGAGCATATCGCTCAGTCCGGAACTGGAGAAACCTTTTGCTAGCGCTATACCACCGGCAAACAGTAACAACATTCCCCAGGGAATCGTCTCTGCCGTCTGCCAATCGAGCAGCCGCCCTCCCTTACCGTTAGGCACTAGAAACATAGCGACAACGGCTGCTAGAGCCACGGTTCCATCGCCGGCAGCATCAATACCTATCAATTCGCTCCAACCGCCAAACGGTGCATTGCGAGTAACCCATAGGAGAATTGCCACACCGAAAACCATTAAGGTTCGCTTTTCCTCTTGCCTCCACTCCCCCACTTGAGGGGGCTCAATGTCATTTTTCAGATGCACATGACGGGTCAGCCAGAGAGCCATTGTAGGCAGCGTCACCAAAGCAACTGGGACTCCTATTTTCATCCAGCCCAAGAAGCTAAACTCTCGTCCGGTTACTTCCTCGTATATTCCCATAAAAATCACATTGGGCGGCGTGCCCAGAGGAGTACCTACCCCACCCAGACTTGCGGCGTAGGCAATACCCAGGATCAGGGCAATACTTAAGCGTTCGTTATCGATCTTACTGAGAATCGCCAGGGCTATAGGCAGCATCATCAATGTGGTAGCGGTATTGGAAATCCACATGCTCAGGAAGCCTGCCGCCAACATAAATCCAAGTACCAGCCTGCGGCCGCTGGAGACCCCCACAATACGCAACATATACAGGGCAAGGCGCTCGTGGGCCCCACTTTTCTCCAGGGCCTTGGACAAAATAAAGGCCCCCATCAACAACAGAATGACATGACTTCCCAAGGAAGCTGCGACCTCCCGATGATCCGCTACTCCAAATAGAGGCAAGAGGACAAAAGGCACCAGTGACGTTGCGGGGATTGGCAGTGCCTCCGTTATCCACCAAATCACGGTTAACAAGGTAATTGCAGCAGTTACTGCCGGTAGATACTGCATCCCCAACGCTGATAAAAAGAAATAGAAGGCCACAGCAAAAAGAGGCCCCAAAACTATAAAGCGCTGCCGCGCGATTGACATACCTGCCCCCAACTACTCAAGGGTTTAATTTTTATTAGCTTGAATCTTAGGGGGGGTGCAAACCCCTCGGCCAAGATGGACAATAAAAATACAAGAAACTTGCCCTTTTGCGCAGACCTATAACCAAGAAATTATTCAAAATTCAAAGCACCCAAATTTTCTCTTACCCTTACCACCACCTATAGTTGGCGCTCACTTACTAGCAGATCCTTGCTAAAAGCAGGTTAATAACTTTCAGCTGAGGCGGTACAAGTGTAAAATAAGCAGATTGGTACAAACTACTTAAACTCTGCTATATGTCCCATTTGAATACATAGATATCGCGAATCTATGACCAATCGTTAGTTTTCTTTTATTGAGGTACCCCTTGAGACGCATCACACTCCTATCCCTGTTCATTCTCGCATTGGCATCAGGTGCCAACACTTACGCTTCAGAAAAGCCCTTTTATGCCAAAGCTACACTGGGCTATATGAGCTTTGATACCAGAGCCCGCTATACAGAGAGTGAAGACCTTAATTCGACTGAATATAGCTTTACTCTTGGCTACCGCATAAATGACTATTTAGCTGTCGAAGGTGGGGTGGTGAATTTGGGAGAGGTTCGCCAGGAGTATAAAGGTGATGAGGAATTCTATTATTCGGACTATTATCAAGGCCAGGATGTAAATGTAGTTTACAACCATACTTACGAATGGAACAGTAAAACCGACTATAAATCCTACAGCCTGGGACTTGCTCTCACCCAGAAATTCCAGCAAAACTTCAATGCTGTTGTTCGCTTAGGTGTACACCAGTGGTGCGCGAATCGAAGCGGTCAAGCACAAAGGATAGGTACTCTTAGCTACTACGAAAACGACGGTATTTATGATGTCTATATAATGTCGGAACCCTACGAAATCAGCTACAGCACAGATAGCTCCACAGACGGCTCGGACCTCTACTATGGTGCAGAGATATCCTGGTCTACTGGTACTTGGGATATTGGCCTTGAACACACCATCTATGAAGTCGAGGAGGAAAAGGCCGATTTTACTGCGCTGGGAGTAACTTACAACTTCTAGTCCGGGTCGCAAGGCCCCAAGTGTAGGTAATCACTTACATTTAGGGCCTGCTTTGGTACATCTAGAGCCACCCCCGTAGTCCAAACTTTCGAATCTGGTCATCTCCCCTGTACATCTCGCTGGCATCCGTCAAACTATCGCCCACAATAGCTAGAAGTAGAATGAGGGCGAAAAGGAATCATGAGCACTATACCTAATACCGTGGAAGTCCTGGAGAAGCTCCGCTGGAATGCTCACCTGTGCAAACACAGCCACTTTCGAGCCTCTATGAAGGGGCGCAATTTGCATGTGCTTTGCGGGGTGCCCATCGTTGTCGTCAACTTATTCCTCGGTTCGCTTTTCTTCTCCTTGATCAATGCGGAGCTGCCTGATTGGACCAAGTGGAGTGGTGCGGCGCTGGCCCTGCTGGCCGCGCTATTGGGCGGTGTGCAGACTTTCTTCAATTTTAAAAAGAACTATGAGGGACACCGGCAGGTAGGCAACGAGTACCTTGCAATCGCCAGGGAGTGCGAGCGGCTGATCGCCCTTTACTTCGACGATATCCTGGATCTTGAACATCTATCCAAGAAGATCTCAGAACTGAATACACGCTACAGCGAAATCAACCAGCGAGCGGAAGAGTTTATTGTGTCAGATAAGGTATACAGGCAAGCGGTACATATCCAGAATCAAAAGGCCAACCGGGAGCCCTCCCTGGTAGAACAGATACGTAATCGCCAGGCCGCTGCGCAAAGAGTCGCCGAGGAGGCTCTCGAAATCGCAGAGAGCAGCCACTAACTCCCCCATCAATACCGCAGTACTTTCTTGGGGAAGTGGTGACTTCCCCACTTCCTATAGTAACAAACCGAAAAATGCAGACAGATCACAGTAGTCATCAACCCAGCACAAACACTTATCCATTATGCTATTTAGCCACCGATATCGGTACTCCGAGCAATGTCGGCGGCTTGTTTCGTATCGCCGATGCACTCGGCGTAGAGAAAATTTATTTAACCGGTGAAAGCCTGGTTCCACCTAATTCCAAAATTCGAAAAGTTTCCAGGTCTACAGAAAAGTACGTTCCCTACGAATATCACTCATCTGCAGCCAATATCGCACAAACCTTAAAAAATAAGGGCTATCGATTAATTTGCCTGGAAATTGCCTCAAATAGCGTCGAACTCAAAGATACTCCTGTTTCCAACGGGGATAAAATATGTTTGGTATTGGGTTCTGAAAAGGATGGGGTCAACCCTGAACTTCTGGGACTGGCAGATGCTGTGGTACACATACCTATGCAGGGTATCAATTCCTCAATGAATGTTACTTCCGCCTGCGCTATAGCGACCTATGCTTTGTTGGAAAAAATTTAATCGGGCACTTTGACCATTATATTTTTCTGATTAACATAATCGGGATCACCGCCCAACCTTTTATTGCAGTTCAATCCATTAATTGCCTGGATCTCCGCATTGCTCAAATTAAAATCAGATAATAAGAAGTTATTGCGTATGTGATCCAGGCTTTCCGCCTTGGGAATAACTATGCGATGCTGCTGGATATTCCACTTAAGGATAACCTGCCCCGAAGTCACCCCATGATTTTGCGCAATGTCCACAATTACTGGATCTATGAGAGGTTTTTCATGAGCCTCGACACCGCTCCATGTAGATCCCGACCCCAAAGGAGACCAGCTGCAAATCGTAATTTTATGGAACTGGCAATAATCGACTAAAGGCTGCTGAGTAAAATAGGGATGCAGTTCAATTTGATTACAAACAGGGCGCACTTCCGAGAAAGTCGCCAGTTGTTCAATATCAGATTTACGAAAGTTTGACACTCCCAGGGCCCGCACTTTTTTCTGCTGGTAAAGCGCCTCCATTGCACCCCAGGTTTCCCGGGTATAGGCCGGCATGGGCCAATGGATCAGATATAGGTCCAGGTATTCCAGCTGTAAACGCTCCAGGCTACGGGCAAATGCATCGTGAGTTTTATTGGTTCCCTGCTCCGTATCCCAAACTTTACTGGTAATAAAAAGCTCTTCCCTCGCTAGGCCGGATTCTTTGATCGCTCTTCCCAGAGCTCGCTCATTTCCATAGACCGATCCTGTGTCAAAATGACGATATCCCACAGACATGGCTTTCAAGATAACTTCTGTTACATACTCATCATCCTGCTGCCAGCTGCCAATCGCAGCCATTCCCATGCCGAGCTGAGGTATCTCTACACCGTTATTCAATTCGAGAAAATACATAATCAATATCCTTTCAGACTACTGAGCGGTAAATCAGCAAGGACCAAGAGGGAGTAGAACCGGGGTCACATTTATTTCGCTGAGTGTAGGCCGTACAGAAGTCAACGCGTAGAAAACAGCGAACTCACGCCAACTCCTGACTGCTAATCACTCACCATGCAATAAAAAGAAACTAATTTGCTAAGTTCAGTGAATATAAGCGATTATTTTGGAGGAAGTGAGCCCGCAAATACCGCTCCACGACTGACCCAGTTATCCAAATCCTCTGCGACAGCATCTTCTTCCACATACACCATGCCTTTTAAGGGGCGCCCGGTGTAATCCATAGGCCGGGTATAGCGTTCGGCCAACGCAGTTTGATACTCATCAGGCCCAACCCGGACCATCAACTCCTCTCCAACAACCCCACAGGCCATATTGCCATTCAACATAAAAGCGAGACCTCCAAACATCTGCTTTTCACTGAGGCCTTCATTTCCCTGAAGTAATTTGCGCACTTTTTCAGCCAGAGTTTCGCTGTACGCCATAGTTTTCTCCTTAATCACTTTTACCAGGCAGGAATACCCCCTCAGAAACTGCTTTTTTCTGAAAAGGTTAAAAACGATGAAATTTGAAAAGAATCGAGCGGAATTAAATGTGAACCCTAATCCCAGCAAGACATTGGATGGAGCAATGAGCAAGTAAACTGCAAATACAACAGATAACTGCACCATAGCAAAAACGTTATTTCGAATAATCGTTTAAGTATAGCAGTAGCTGAAGTTTCTACTTTAAGGAAGGGAAAAAATACGCCAAGAAATGAAAGGGCTGAAAAATATTACAGAAATATTTCTATTTTTACTAAAGATTGTGGTGACCTGAAACGGCCACCACAATCTTTACGCGTACCTCGGCAGGCAAAAACCGAGGGAATGACTTGTCTTAGTCGACAAACACCCGCGCGTTGCGGAACAAGCGCATCCAGCCGGAATCTTCTTTCCACTCATCTGGATGCCAGCTATTGCTGACAGCCCGAGCAACACGCTCAGGATGCGGCATCATAATAGTCACGCGGCCATCCTCAGAACTCAGGGAGGTAATACCATTTACCGAGCCGTTGGGGTTGGCCGGATAAGTTTGGGTAATTTCCCCTTTGTTATTCAGGTAGCGCATCGCGATAGTGCCGGAAGCTTCACACTTCTCCAGCGCCTGCTGGTCAGCAAACTCTACGCGCCCCTCACCATGAGCAACGGCAACCGGCATATAAGTACCCGCCATACCTTTAAACAACACGGAAGGTGAGTCTTCAATGCCTACCAGTGCGAAGCGCGCTTCATATTGCTCAGAGAGGTTGCGTACAAAGCGCGGCCAGTGATCCGCACCTGGAATCAGCTCTTTGATCACAGAGAACATCTGGCAACCGTTACACACCCCCAAGCCGAAGGTATCGTTGCGATTGAAGAAGCCCTCAAACTGATCGCGGGCACGATCGTTAAACAGGATGGTTTTAGCCCACCCCTCACCGGCACCCAGTACGTCGCCGTAAGAGAAGCCACCACAGCCCACCAAGCCTTTGAACTCATCCAACGCTACACGGCCAGACAGGATGTCACTCATATGTACGTCGACAGCGTTAAAGCCAGCGCGGTGGAAAGAGTGCGCCATTTCCACTTGGCTATTCACACCCTGCTCTCGCAGTACAGCAACTTTCGGGCGAACACCTTTAGCGATATAGGGTGCGCTGATATCGTCGTTGATATCGAACGTGAGGTTTACAGTCAGGCCCGGGTCTTCCTTGGCAATTGCAGCGAATTCCTGCTCGGCGCACTCGGCGTTATCGCGCAGGGACTGGATACGGAAGCTGGTTTCCGACCAGATCTGCTGCAATTCAGCACGGGAGCGCTTGAAGATTTCAACACCGTTATTGGTGATGCACAGGTGTTCGTTATTGTTCAGGTAACCGATCTTGTGGGTGGGTACACCCACAGCGGCAAAGCGCTGTACCAGCATATCCGCTTCACAGGCGGGAACCTGCAATACCGCACCCAACTCTTCACTGAACAGCGCCGCAATCGGGTCTTCACCCAATTCGTAGATTTCCACATCCATACCCACGCGGCCGGCAAAGCCCATTTCCGCCAGGGTTGTAAACAAACCGCCGTCAGCGCGGTCGTGGTAGGCCATGATCAGGTCTTCATTCAGAGCCTGCTGTACCACCTCGAAGAAACCTTTCAGCTTCTTGGCATCGTCCATGTCTGCGGGCTTGTCACCCAGCTCGTTGTAGACCTGCGCCAGACAGGAGCCGCCCAAGCGATTTTTGCCGGCACCCAGATCGATAAACAGTAACTCACTCTCACCTTTATCGGTGCGCAGCTGCGGTGTCACTGTCTTGCGGACATCAGTTACCGGAGCAAAGGCAGAAATTACCAGAGACAGCGGTGCAGTAACCGATTTCTGCTCGCCCTCTTCCTCCCAGGCAGTGCGCATAGACATGGAGTCTTTGCCCACCGGGATGGTAATGCCCAATTCAGGACACAACTCCATACCCACCGCTTCTACGGTTCGATAAAGTTTTTCCTCTTCACCCGGATGGCCCGCTGCACACATCCAGTTGGCGGAGAGTTTGATATCGGACAGTTGCTTCACTGGGGTACAGGCGATATTGGTAATTGCCTCACCCACTGCCAGGCGGCCCGAGGCCGGTGCATCCAGCAATGCCACCGGGGTGCGCTCACCCATAGACATGGCTTCGCCGGCGTAGCTGTCATAGGCAACGGTAGTTACCGCGCAATCGGCCACCGGCACCTGCCAGGGACCGACCATCTGATCGCGGGAAACCTGACCGGTTACAGTGCGGTCACCGATAGTGATTAGGAAGCTCTTGCTAGCCACTGTGGGCAGGCGCAGCACCCGCTCAGCCGCTTCATTCAGGTCGATATCTACTGTGGAAAATGCCTTACTTTCCACCTGGCGAGTTTCTGCTTCACGGTGCATGCGCGGCGGCTTGCCGAACAACACCGACATCGGCAGGTCCACAGGCTTGGATTCAAACTTCTTGTCATTTAACAGCAGGTGCTTGTCTTCGGTAGCTTCACCGACAACGGCGTAAGGCGCGCGCTCACGCTCACAGATTTGCTCGAAGCGCTCCAGGTCTTCCGGCATCACTGCCAATACATAGCGTTCCTGGGATTCGTTACACCAGATTTCCAGCGGGCTCATACCCGGCTCATCACAGGGCACATTGCGCAGTTCAAAATTACCGCCGGTACCGCCATCTTTCACCAACTCGGGGAAAGCATTGGACAAACCGCCCGCACCCACATCGTGGATAAAGGCAATAGGATTGCTCTCACCCAGCTGCCAGCACTGGTCGATCACCTCTTGGCAGCGACGCTCGATTTCCGGGTTTTGGCGCTGTACTGAAGCGAAATCCAGATCTTCAGAGCTGGAGCCGCTGGCCATACTGGAGGCTGCACCACCACCGAGGCCAATCAACATCGCCGGGCCACCCAGCACTACCAGTTTTGCGCCAGGGGAAAACTCGGGCTTGTCTACATGCTCTTCGCGGATATTGCCGTACCCACCAGCCAACATGATCGGCTTGTGATAGCCGCGACGCTCGCCATCGAAATTTTCTTCAAAGGTACGGAAGTAACCGCAGATATTCGGGCGGCCAAACTCATTGTTAAATGCTGCACCACCGATCGGGCCTTCGATCATAATATCCAGAGCGGTAACAATACGCTCAGGCTTGCCATAGTTGGCTTCCCAAGGCTGCTCCCAGCCGGGAATGCGCAAGTTGGAAACCGTAAAACCGGTCAGGCCCACTTTTGGTTTGGAGCCACGGCCAACTGCACCTTCATCACGAATTTCACCACCGGCCCCGGTACCAGCACCGGAGAAAGGAGCAATCGCGGTAGGGTGATTGTGGGTTTCAACTTTCATCAGCAGATGAATGGCTTCAGTGCTGAAACCGTATTCCTTGCTGTCAGGATCCGGGTAGAAACGCCCCGCTTCGCTACCAGTAACGACGGCTGCATTATCCGCATAGGCGGATAACACATTGTCCCCCCCCTTCTGGTAGGTATTCTTGATCATGCCGAACAGGGAGTGCGGCATTTCTTCGCCGTCGATGGTCCAGGAGGCATTGAAGATCTTGTGGCGGCAGTGCTCGGAGTTTGCCTGGGCAAACATCATCAGCTCTACATCTGTGGGATTGCGCTCCAGCTCTTGGAAACTGGTGAGCAGGTAATCAATCTCATCCTCAGCCAAGGCCAAGCCCAAGGTGACATTGGCATCTTCCAGAGCTTCGCGACCGCCCTCGAGAATATCCACACCGCGCAACGGGCGCGGCGCTTCTTCCACAAATAATTGCTCAGCTTGAGCAAAATCGGTGAATACCGCTTCAACCATACGATCGTGTAAGCGGGAGGCCAGCACAAGGCGTTCAGCTTCAGTTAACTCGACACCGGTAACGTAGTAGGCGATGCCACGCTCCAGGCGATGAACTTTGTTCAGGCCAGTGTTATGAGCAATGTCAGTAGCCTTGGAAGACCAGGGAGAAATTGTGCCCGGACGCGGCACGACCAGGATCAACTCGCCTTTCGGCTCGTGCTTTTCCTCGGTTGGGCCGTATTGGAGCAGTCGCTCCAGCAGGGCCATCTCCTGGTTATCCAGTGAGTCGCTGTCTGCAAAGTGAACGAACTCAGCGTAGAGATCGTCGATGGTCGGTTGCAGCGCGCGCAGTTGATTGAGCAGGTTTTTATGGCGGAATTTCGACAGTGCAGGAGCACCACGCAGAACTAACATTGCGGGAGATAGCCTCTTGTCTAAATGAGAAAGATTGCGCGAATGGGATTTCGCACAAGGCCCCGGAAATTTGAGAGGCGCAATTGTACCTGAAGCATCGCTACTCCAACACACCCGCCCGACACTTGGGTACACATGAACTAATTAGTAACCTGAATGTTCAAAAGACCAGCAAGCTTGGCTGTAAATAAACCAACTTTGTATCAAAGTCAGGCTCGCCTATCTAAGTCTGTAATGCTTTGCAAGCGCGCAGATCACAGTGTTCAAAAGACAAACTGGGCAGATTGTCGTCAAATAATGTAAAATTGGCGGACTGCGTCAAATTTTGCCCTCGTATTTGAGAGCGAAATCGACATACAGGGCCTTAGGCACAACAGCAAATAAACCAACGGACTAGCTAGAGAGGACAGCCTATGATGATGAAAAGCCGTATGCTGCGCTACGTCCGCCGTGTGTGCAAAGGGATCGCCTTGTCCTGCTGCGCCTCCCTGCTGGTTGCCAGTAAAGCACCGAATACACTCGAGCGTGTCAAAGCCACCGGTGAATTGGTTGTCCTGTCACAAAACGGCCCCACCACTTATTACGAAGACGCCTCTGGCAACCCGACCGGCTTTGAATACGGCATGCTGCGTGCATTTGCTGAAGAGCTGGGGGTGAAATTGGTAATTCGCGACGTGCACGATCTGGACGAAATGTTCGACCAGCTGCGCGACCCGGAGGGTGGCGCGCACTTCGCAGCTGCCGGCCTCACGGTAACTCCAGAGCGTCGCGAACAAGTCCGCTTTACCCCATCCTATTTTGAAATTCGCCAGCAGGTTATCTACCGAGTTGGCGAAAAGCGGCCGCGCAAAACTAGCGATCTCGAAGGAAAAAAGGTCGCCGTCATCGCGGGTAGCGCTCACGCAGAAGAAATGAAGAAACTCTCCGCCCGCTATACCGAGTTGGATTGGGAGGAAGTTTCCGACGTGGACGCCATGGAATTGGTAGAGATGGTGCAGGAAGGAAAATACAATTATGCAATTGTCGATTCCAACGCCTATGCGGTTCACCGCGGCCTTTACCCAAACACCGCGGTTGCGTTCAACCTCACCCAGTTCCAGCCGGTTTCCTGGGCCTTCCCACAAAGTGATGACGACAGCCTCTATCGCAGTGCACGCCGCTTTATGTTGCGCGCCAATACCAATGGCATGATTGCCCAGTTGCGGGAAGAGTTTTTTGGCCACGTCAGCGACCTAAATGTGGGCGGCGCCAAGGCCTTTGCCAAGCGCAGCCGCGAGCGCCTGCCCCAGTGGCGCGGCACCATGCAAAAGGTTGCCGACCAATATGACCTCGACTGGCACCTGCTAGCGGCCCTCAGCTACCAGGAATCCTATTGGAATCCGCGTGCCCGCTCTCGCACCGGTGTGCGAGGCCTGATGATGCTGACTCTGAACACCGCAAAAGATCTCGGTGTAAACCGCCTAAACCCCGAAGAGAGCATTGAGGGTGGTGCCCGCTATATCGTACAAATCCGCAACAAACTGCCGGATCGCATTCGCGAGCCCGACAGAACCTGGATGGCCCTGGCTGCCTACAACGTAGGCTATGGCCACCTTGAGGATGCCCGGGTACTGACAGAACGAATGGGCGGCAATCCAGATCTTTGGCCCGATGTGCGCGAACACCTGCCCCTTCTGGCCAAGCGCCAGTATTACAAGACCACCAAACACGGCTATGCCCGAGGCTGGGAGCCGGTGACTTATGTACAGAATATCCGCCACTATCAAGCCCTTCTGAGCTGGAGTAGCCGCATCGAGGAACAACGATTGGCCGCAGCCAATGATGAAAACGGCGGGATCCTTGCTGAGCACAGCGCAGTGAATTCCGAAGCCAGCGCCGCCCCCGCTCTCTAATCCCCCTCTAGGCCAGCTTAGCCTGGCCGAAGAAAGCCCCAAATATCTCCACCTTAATCTATATTCATCTGGTCCCGATTGGAGTGCCTGAGCAATGGATAATCCAGATACGGTAAGAGAGATCGAGCAGTTTATTGACTACCTCGTGCAGGCCGGGGTGTACTGCAGAGAAGACGAACTGGAAAGTGTCTACCACCAGGAAATGCAGGTCTTCATACTAGACCCTTCGGACCGGGTCACGGTGGCAGACAAAACGGCCTTCATCAATATGTTTAAAGCCAAGCGTGACGCGGGTGAACTACCTCTCAACGACTGGAAAAAAATTCACCACATAGTGGCAAGTGAAAACAGTGCTTTAGTAATCTTCTCGCGAAAAAACAATTTGGCTGGCCAGGAGCAACTGTTAAAACTGGCGATCGATTTGGTTTATGAAGATGGGCGCTGGCAGGTCACGCGGGAAGTTATATTCCTAGAGCCGGCACTTCCTGGTTCAAGCTAGAAATACCCCTTACTCTCGATTGCTTTTAATCTGCTTCCCGAAAATCTGCCAGACTCCTCGAAAGAGCTCCAGGTAAAAACTGCAAATCCTCAGGGTCATCAATATCCGCAAGCACATCCAATTGCTGACACTGCATATCACATTCCAGTAATCGCTCCAGGGTTTGCTGGGCAACGACTTCAGTACTCCAACATATATCTTCAAACAAGCGAGAATGCAGGTACTTCAATCCCAACAGGGTGTAGCCACCATCATTTGCGGGATACATAACGGAGTCCGTATGCACTAGCGCCACAGCTGCGGCTCGGATTCTTTCTGCATTTAATGCAGGGCAATCTGTCCCCAACAAAAATAGCCCCTGGCCAGCGGCATAAGAACTTTTCGCAGCCCGCCACAAGCGCTGACCGAGATCACCTTCTGACTGGCTGTAAAGCTTTACCCCCTGAGGCAACTTGAACTCCTGCCAGAAAGGGTGCCTGGAGTTAGGCGCAGCATGCAGCTCGACAGGGCCCAGATCCGCCTTAACCGCTTCTGCCAATGTATCCTGTAATAACTGTAATGCGAGAGCGGCTGCGCCCTTCTCTCCCAAAGTAGGAATTAGCCGAGTTTTTGCATACCCTGGCAACGGAGCCTTAGCCATCACTACAAGACGCATGCGCGGCAATAGAAAACTACTCATAGCGCTTTGCCAAACTCTCTGCTGATACGCCCCGCCAGTAATCAAAACGCAATCGCCACATCAATAAAATAGTTCTCAATACGCCGTACTTTTCCCAGCGACGTCCTGAGGTTTCTACTTTTTCCCGAGAACAATAGGGCCAGTAATAACTGCGCAAACGACGACTCAGCTCAATATCTTCCATCAACGACTGCGCAGGGAATCCACCGATAGCTTCGAACAAACCACGGCGCACAAAAATAGCCTGATCCCCTGTAGCAATACCACTAAAACGAGAGCGTAAATTAACTAAAGTCGCAATCAAGGGAAACCAAAAACTGTGTCCGACAATTTGAATATTAAAACGCCCCCAGTGGGCATTCTCCTTTTCGAGGTTTGTGATGGACTTGAGGGCATCTGCGGGTAGACGGCTATCGGCATGCAAAAACACTAACCACTGACCTTTAGCCATTAACGCACCGGCATTCATCTGAACCGCCCTACCCCGAGTGGCGTGGACCAGCTGCAAACCAGACTGCTCTAGGGTCTCAACACTACCATCGGTACTGCCGCCGTCTACGACAATAACCTCACAATCTTCCTGCACGCTCAATTGCTGCAAGTGCTCCAGTAAAGAGGCTATGTGTTCCTTTTCATTTAATAGAGGAACTATCACACTGAATTGCATTAGTTGCGCCTCCAGCGGTTAAAAACCTCTAAGAAACGTAAAATAGCTGCTGGTGCGTGAGCACGTTTCCAATTGCCCGCGACAAATTTATTGGCTTCACTCATGGTCGGATAGATATGGATGGTTGAGAGAATTTTATTCAACCCCAACCCATGCTTCATCGCTAAAATAAACTCCGCAATTAGTTCTGCAGCATTTTCCCCAACAATAGAAACACCTAGTATTTTATCTTTTCCCGGCACCGTAAGGACTTTGACAAATCCTCGCCGCGCACCATCGACTATAGCTCGGTCCAAATGCTCGATATCATAGCGGGTTATCTCGTAATTCACTCCCTGCTCACTAGCAGTTTTTTCAGAAAGGCCTACAGTCGCCACTTCCGGATCGACAAATACAGCACTGGGAACCAGAGAGTAGTCTACGGCAAATTTTTTAATGTCACCGAAAAGGGCATTTACCGCTGCATACCAAGCTTGGTGTGAGGCCATATGGGTAAATTGGTATGGCCCTGCCACATCCCCAGCTGCAAGGATATGTGGATAGCGAGTTCGCAGGTAGCCATCAAGTTTCAACCTGCCATTATCCAGCAAGTCCAGGTTCTCGAGACCTTCGTCGGTTACTTTCGCCTTTCTGCCGAGAGCTAGTATCACCTCATCAAACTCGAGCTTAACCCTATCGCCCTTATTTTCTACAATGAGTATGCCTCCTTCTCGATCAGGAACACCTTCAAACTCAACAGCTTCGTGGTCTGTCAAAATTTTAACGCCATCCAGAGTAAGCGCCTCAGCGACGGCCGCAGATACGTCAGCATCCAACTCCAATAATATAGTGTCGGACCTCTCCACCAGAACCACTTCCGAACCCAACCTGGCCATGGCTTGTGCCAGCTCACAACCAATAGCTCCCCCACCCAGTAATACCAGCCTGTGGGGAGGGGTTTTTAACTGAGAAAACCGCTCCCATAAAGTATCACTGGTGAGGTAATTCACTTGATCGAGCCCAGGAAAAGGCGGAACACTCGGCTCGGCGCCAGTGGCTAGTACAATAGCCCTTGCCGTCAGGGTTTTCTCCCCTCCACTATTTAATTGGGTTTTAACTGTCCAGGGATCGATAAGCTCTGCAGTTCCCTTGAGCACTTCAACCCCCAGCTCGTTATAGCGCTCCACACTATCATTGGGTTCAATAGTTTTAATCGACTCCTTGATATGTTGCATAACCCGGGGAAAATTAATTGTTGGCTCATGGAGTACAACCCCAAACTCACCCGCACATCTTGCCCTATGGGCCTGTCGCGCACACATAATCAATGCTTTACTGGGTACACAGCCGGTATTGAGACAATCTCCCCCCATTTTACCTGCTTCGATCAAAGTGACTCTTGCTTTTATCGCCGCAGAGATGTAAGCCGTAACCAGGCCCGCCGCACCACCACCAACGACAATTAAGTTACGATCAAACTTCTTAGGTTTCTGCATAATTAGATCATCCAGCCTGACGCCTGCGCTTAAGCCAGTTGAGCGCATATTTTGCAATTAAGGGAAATACACCCAAGAGAACAAAAGATAACAACAGTGGTAAAGATAAAATATCCTTGAGATTTTCCACTCTCATCAATTGAGTTCCCGCGTTTACGTAAACTATCGTACCCGCCAGCATCCCGAGCTGACTAACCCAGTAGAAAGTCCAAGCTTTAATATGGGTGAGCCCCATCAAGATATTAATTAGGAAAAAAGGGAAAGCCGGCACCAATCGCAGCGCAAAAAGGTAAAATGCTCCCTCCCGCTCAATTCCCTTATTGACGACTTGAAGCCGCTCTGAGAAACGCCCCTGAATATAGTCTCGGAATAAATATCGAGCCATTAAAAAGGCCAGGGTGGCACCGATACTGGAAGCAAAAGAAACGATTACAGTACCCCAGAAAAGACCGAACAATGCGCCGGCTGCAATAGTTAGAATTGCTGCCCCGGGAAGTGATAAGCCAGTCACCAAAATATAGAAGACCAGAAACAAAAATCCGACTAAAAGCGGCGACGACATCTGCCAGCGCTTAAAGTCCTCCGCTCCATCCTTTAACTTTTCCAGGCTCAACCAGTGGTGCAGATCAAGCACGTAGAAAGCCACCACCAATACAACAATGGCGGCTACCAGCAGGATTTTTTTACTCATCGTTTTCAGGTTCCATCCGCCATAACAAAAAGCTAGAGAGCCCCACCACAACTACTGCCCTGCCCGGCTGTACAACCGTAACAGTGATCTGCAACGCAAATTGCCGATCCCTTCAGATCCATCTCGATTAAATCTCGCAAATGTAATCGGCCGGGAATAGGCATATTGAGTTGTTGGTTAAAATCGCAATCAAATAGGTTTCCCTGCCAATCGACGCTAACCAAGCTACGACACATAACATCAGCGAGATTATCCGCACTGTAACTGTCTTTAAGTAGCGCCATATAATCGTGAAACTGCCCCTTGGAAACCAACATGGAACCAAAACGCTTGATTGGCATATTGGCGAGAGCGAACAAATGATTAAATTTAATGGAGAAGTGGTTCGCCAACTCTCTTCGGTAGTCCGCCTCCAAAGCACTTTGCTCCGGGGGTAAAAAGGGTCCCTGGGGGTTATAGACCAAGTTGAGCTCTAAGCCACTGCCGGGCTTGCCATAGCCCAATGCATTTAATTTTTGTAGCGCCGCAATGCTCTTATCGAATACCCCTTTACCTCGTTGCTTATCGACATTATCGATTGAGTAACACGGCAGGGAGGCAACGACCTCAACCTGGTTTTCAGCGAGGAATTCAGCAGTATCTTCCTGGCCCGGCTCAAAAAGAACTGTCAGGTTACAGCGATCTATTACATGTACTCCGCGCTCTCGCGCCCCTCTTACAAGGGATCGAAAACCCCAGTGCAATTCCGGGGCCCCACCAGTCACATCCAGCACACGGGGTTTACGGACCGTAAGAACTTCCAATAACAGCGCCAAATTGTCGTCCGACATCATCTCGGTTCGATTAGGCCCAGCATTGACGTGGCAGTGTAAACAGCGCTGATTACAACGGTAGCCAATATTGACCTGCAAGGTCTCAATGGCCCCTCGGTGCAGAGAGGGGAAGTCCGATAGCTCCAGCAGGGGTAAGGTCTCACGCATCGATATCACTGCTCCATTTCTTCAAGCTCCGGTTCTGTCGGAGCGAGCAGTGGTTTTATTACAGCTTGTGTTTCCTCAGGCATAGCTTCGAGGGGAGTCACCAGACCGCTCAACAGCGCTGTATGAGCGGAGGACTCCGGTTGCTCAGCGCCTAATATACGTATGGCTTCCATCGCAATCTGCTGGGCGCGCATGGCATTTTGTTGAAGATTCGCAATCGCTACCTCTGCGGTTACCGCCTCCTCACGAGGGTGCCAACAATCATAGTCAGTAGCCATAGCCAGCGTGGCGTAGGCAATTTGTGCCTCCCGGGCCAACTTGGCCTCAGGCATATTGGTCATGCCGATAACCGACGCCCCCATACTGCGATACCAGTGGGACTCGGCACGGGTGGAAAACTGTGGGCCCTCGATACAGATATAACTGCCGCCTCGGTGTAACTCAATTGGCTGCTCTGCCTGGGTCAGCGTGAAAGCACGCGCCAAACTATCAGCGACAGCAGAGCATACTGGATCGGCCATGGACACATGGGCAACCGCGCCATCTCCAAAAAAGGTACTCTGCCGCCGGCGAGTCATATCAATGAACTGATCGGGGATTAACATATCCAGCGGCCGTACCTCTTCCTCTAGGGAGCCCACAGCCGAGAGAGACAGGATGTAGCGCACGCCGAGCTGGCGCAGGGCATGGATATTTGCCCGATAAGGTACTTGGGAGGGGATCAGGTGATGATTGCGACCATGACGGGCCAGGAAAGCTACTGGTACACCTGCGAGCTTACCGCAGACAATGGCGTCCGAAGTCCTGCCAAAGGGAGTGTCGATATGGACCTCCTCCACCTCAGTCAGCCCCGGCATATCGTAAAGGCCACTTCCTCCAATCACCCCAATCAATGCCCTGGTCATATTCGCTCCTAAACAATTGGTTTTCGGCAGTATAGGAGTGGGGGCAAGTCGTGTATATCACCAGCTACGAGAAAGGAAAATTAGAAAAGCAGTGGTATCTATATTACCTATACCCCTAGCCGCTAAAATTTGACAGGTAAGTTAGAGTTACTCTTCAGAATTTAGATCAATAGGACGCCACGATTTACAGCTTACGATAATGAATTTTTATCTGCCACATTAAGAGCTGACAGTTAATAATCATCGACACCGAAAAGGCAATATTTTCCTGGCAAAACCCAGCAAAGTCTTTTCTTAATTAACAGATATGAAATTGAACTTTAAAGAGGCCGCTACAGCTCAGCCCGACACCATGTAGAAACATAAAAAAGGGAGCAAAAAACTCCCTTATTTTTTATTCCAAAAAAATAACCACATCGCACCCTAGTTCTTTCGGCTACATCAAAGGCCCGGCAAAAGAATGGGGCAAGGTCTGACGATTGCCATCATAGAGATATGAAAGCATATCCAGATCCCCAGCACTGGGATTCCAGGTAGAACTATTCACCTGATTGGCCGATATTTTACAGCCTCCCTCGCGAGTGTTTTTTACAATCCCCAGTGCCCTTGCCTGGTCGTCATACATCATGATGGAGTTTCCATCAAAAGCAGAATTGTGTGTTAAAAACCTGGTGAGGGTTTGCACCCGAGTTTGCTGCTGCAGGGAGTCCAGTGTGTTCTTCACTGACAGAGGGGCGTCGGCACGCATGTGTTCGTGGGCCAAACCCAGTGTATGACCGATTTCATGGGGAAGGGAGGCAATCGCTGCTCTATTAGTTTTCCAATCTACACCACAATATTGATCGGTTTTATTGGTAAACCCTACCGTCGCACTACTGCGGTCGTCCTTAATGGTAACCACTCCACGGCCTGCCGCTCCAACCTGCAGGAACTTAATCGCTGCAAATCTGAACTTTCGATAAATGCAAATTTCCCAATGAGACATAGCCTTTTTTACCGAATTAACATAACCGGAATCTAAATTGGAGGGCACGTAATATTTCACCACACCATTCGGCCAAACCCCACCTACCTCTTCATTCCTATCCAAAGAAAATCCACCAAAGTCTATCTTATAGGATATTTTTCGAATATTTTTATCTATAGCTAGCCCCATGCTGACGCACCTCCTGAAAAGTTATTTTCGCTGCCATAACGAGAACCAACACTGCCGCACCAAATTCGGCAAGTCAAAATTCACCCGACAGAAATAGAAAACAAAAAGAGGGAAGAGATCACAAAAAACCTTTTCCAAACACCAAAACCAAAATCGATTTCTGTAATAAAAAATATTCAAATATTTTCAGCAAGCAACCAAAAGAACCAGGAACCACAAGAAAAGCCTTATAAAACGCGGACTTACGCGACCTATAGATAGAAGTACAAAAATGAAGAGAGAATGGAAATCAATTTTCAGCGAAAAAAAGAAAACTTAACAACAGATAAAACTGTAAACACCATGAAAATGTAAAGATAGGTAAAACTATTTACTGGGGGAGCCCAGCGCAATCCTGCCTAATCTGACCCGACTTTATACAGCCATAAAAAAAGCCACCCAATGGGTGGCTTTTTTGAAAACTAAAAGTTGGCAATTACTTACCAGCCAGTAATTTCCTTCAGAGCATCGCCGATCTGAGCCAGGGAGCGCACGGTTTTAACACCAGCATCTTCCAGAGCAGCAAATTTCTCATCGGCAGTGCCTTTACCACCAGAGATGATCGCGCCCGCGTGACCCATACGCTTGCCGGGAGGAGCAGTTACACCAGCGATGTAGGAAACTACAGGCTTGGTAACATTTTCCTTGATGTAAGCAGCTGCTTCTTCTTCAGCAGTGCCACCGATCTCACCGATCATAACGATTGCTTCGGTCTGCGGATCGTTCTGGAACATTTCCAGGATATCGATGAAGTTGGAACCCGGGATGGGGTCACCACCGATGCCCACACAGGTGGACTGGCCAAAGCCGTAGTCGGTGGTTTGCTTAACCGCTTCATAGGTCAGGGTACCGGAACGGGAAACGATACCCACTTTACCCGGCTTGTGGATGTGACCTGGCATAATACCGATCTTGCACTCACCCGGAGTGATAACACCCGGGCAGTTCGGGCCGATCAGGCGCACGCCCAGCTCGTCGCACTTCACTTTAGCGTCGAGCATATCCAGAGTCGGAATACCTTCGGTGATACAAACAATCAGCTTGATACCAGCGTTGGCCGCTTCCAGGATGGAATCCTTACAGAAAGGCGCAGGTACGTAGATTACGGAAGCTTCAGCGCCGGTCTTCTCTACCGCTTCTTTAACGGTGTCGAATACTGGCAGGCCCAGGTGAGTCTGGCCGCCTTTACCCGGAGTTACACCACCAACCATCTTGGTGCCGTAAGCAATCGCTTGCTCGGAGTGGAAAGTACCCTGGGAGCCGGTGAAGCCCTGGCAGATTACTTTAGTGTCTTTGTTAATCAATACTGACATGATTATTTACCCTCCGCAGCTTTAACCACTTGCTGAGCCGCATCGGTCAGACTGGTAGCCGCGATAATGTTCAGGCCACTGTCGCTCAGAACCTTGGCGCCCAGATCTGCGTTGTTACCTTCCAGGCGAACAACAACCGGTACTTTAACGCCAACTTCTTTTACTGCGCCCACAACGCCTTCGGCGATCATGTCACAGCGAACGATACCACCGAAGATGTTGATCAGTACGGCTTTTACGTTCTCGTCAGACAGGATGATCTTGAACGCTTCAACAACGCGCTCTTTGGTCGCGCCGCCGCCAACGTCCAGGAAGTTAGCTGGCTTGCCGCCGTGCAGGTTTACGATGTCCATGGTACCCATGGCCAGACCAGCACCGTTTACCATGCAGCCGATGTTGCCATCGAGAGCTACGTAGTTCAGGTCGAACTTGGCAGCGTGCGCTTCACGGGAATCTTCCTGGGAAGGATCGTGCATTTCGCGCAGGTCAGCGTGGCGGTATAGCGCGTTGCTGTCGATTACCACTTTGGCGTCCAAGCAGTGCAGGTTGCCTTCGGTGGTGATTACCAGCGGGTTGATTTCCAGCAGGGCCAGATCTTTTTCCTGGAACATTTTTGCCAGGCCGAGGAAGATCTTGGTGAACTGCTTAACCTGAGTCGGGTTCAGGCCCAGTTTGAAAGCCAGCTCGCGCGCTTGGTAAGGCTGAGCGCCTACCAGCGGATCGATAGTGGCTTTCAGGATTTTTTCTGGAGTCTCTTCCGCTACTTTCTCGATCTCAACGCCGCCTTCGGTGGAAGCCATGAAAACGATACGACGGGTGGAGCGGTCAACAACAGCGCCAAGGTACAGTTCTTGGTCGATGTCAGTGCAGCTTTCAACCAGGATACGGGAAACCGGCTGGCCATTTTCGTCTGTTTGATAAGTTACCAGACGCTCGCCCAGCCACTTCTTGGCAAACTCTTCAATCTCTGCCTTGGAATCTACCAGCTTTACACCGCCAGCCTTACCGCGGCCACCAGCGTGTACCTGGGCCTTTACTACCCACTTATCACCGCCAATTTCGTCAGCCGCTGCTGCTGCCGCTGCCGGGGTTTCCGCTGCAATGCCTTTGGAAACCGGCAATCCGTATTCCGCAAACAGTTGTTTGCCCTGATACTCATGCAAGTTCATAGTCAATACCAATTCACATATAAAATGTGTTTACTAATTGCAGATCACTCTGCACCTGAAAGAGAAATTTAAAATTTCCGTCGTTGCAAATTTCAAATTCCACAAATGAAACCGGGGCGCTAATTAATCAATAATTAGTGCCCCGAAATCGAAAAATATTCTTACTTGCGCTTCTTGCGATTTACGGTGTGAATCGCATGGCCGTTCACTCCCAGCGCCGCTTCTTTCACAGTTTCGGAAAGAGTCGGGTGCGCAAATACCGTCATACCGATGTCTTCAGCACTGGAGCCGAATTCCATCGCGATCGCCACTTGCTGAACCAGGTCTGCGGCAGACGGGCCAACAATATGGGCACCCAGTACGCGGTCAGTTTCCGCGTGAGCAATGATTTTCACAAAGCCCTGGGTATCGTTGGCGGCCATAGCGCGGCCGTTGATAGCAAACGGGAAGCTGCCTACGTTGTAGGGCTCGCCATCGGCCTTCACCTGCTCTTCTGTGCGGCCGACCGCAGCGATTTCCGGGTGAGTGTAAATAACGTTGGGAATCACGTCGTAGTTCATCATCGGCTTTTGGCCGGCAATGCGCTCGGCAACCACAACACCTTCTTCTGAGGCCTTGTGTGCCAGCATTGGGCCACGTACCACGTCACCAATCGCCCATACGCCCGGTGCAGAAGTCATGCACAAGTCGTTGACATAGATGAATCCACGCTCGTCCATCTTCACACCAGCATCTTCAGACAGAAGGCCTTCGGTGTAAGGGCGACGACCAACGCAAACGATCAGCTTGTCGAAAGTTTCCTGGTGCTCTTTACCATCTTTGTCCTGGTAAGTAACAACCACTTCTTCGCCTTTCACTTCGGAGCCGGTTACGCGGCAAGCGAGGCGGATATCCAGGCCCTGCTTCTTGAAGATCTTCTGGGACTCTTTGGCAACCTGTTGGTCCATGATCGCCAGGAACTTGTCCATCGCTTCAAGAACAACCACTTCGGAGCCCAGGCGGTTCCATACAGAACCCAGCTCCAGACCGATAACACCGGCACCGATAACACCCAAACGCTTTGGAGTTTCAGCGAATTCCAGTGCACCGGTGGAATCGACAATAATTTTGTTGTCTACCGGAGCGGGCGGAATATTTACCGGTACAGAACCGGAAGCCAGAATGACATTTTCAGCTTCGTAGACTGTGCTGTTGCCTTCGTCGTCGGTTACTTCCACTTTCTTGTTCGCCAGCAGTTTGCCGGTGCCGAAAATGGAGGTCACTTTATTGGCGGTGAACAGACCTGCTACACCACCGGTCAGTTTCTTAACGATCTCGCCTTTGCGCTCGATCATCTTGCTCACATCCATCTTGACCTTGCCGACTTCAATGCCGTGCACGTCGAGAGCATCTTTGGCTTCGTGGTATTTCCAGGAGCTGTCCAGCAGTGCCTTGGAAGGAATACAGCCAACGTTCAGGCAGGTACCGCCATTTACGTATTTACCTTCCTTGTTTTTCCACTTTTCGATACAAGCCGTTTTCAAGCCCAACTGAGCGGCACGGATGGCAGCGACATAACCACCAGGACCGGAGCCAATTACGATTACGTCAAATTTTTCGGACATGATCAGTTCCAGATATTTCTAATGCAGTGTGATCGAGGGGGCCCGCAGGCCCCAAGATTTATTGTTTAAACTTCGAGCAAGATACGCGCTGGATCTTCGATCATTTCCTTGATCGCTACCAGGAAGCCAACTGCTTCCTTACCGTCGATCAGACGGTGGTCATAGGACAGCGCCAGGTACATCATCGGCAGGATTTCCACCTTGCCATTTACCGCCATCGGGCGCTCCTGGATTTTGTGCATACCCAGAATTGCAGTTTGCGGTGGGTTCAGAATCGGAGTGGACAGCAGGGAACCGAATACACCACCGTTGGTGATGGTGAAGGTACCGCCAGTCATCTCTTCGATAGACAGTTTGCCATCGCGGGCGCGAACACCCAGATCGCGGATATTGTTTTCCATATCCGCCAGACCCATGTTCTCCGCATTGCGCAGAATCGGCACAACCAGGCCTTTCGGAGAGGAAACCGCTACACCGATATCCTGGTAACCGTGGTAAACGATATCGTTGCCGTCGATAGACGCATTCACTGCGGTGTAACGCTTCAGCGCTTCTACTGCAGCTTTTACGAAGAAGCCCATAAAGCCCAGACGAGTGCCGTTGTGGGTCTTCTCGAACAGGTCTTTGTAGTTCTTGCGCAGGTCCATAATCGGCTTCATGTTCACCTCGTTAAAGGTGGTGAGCATGGCGGTGGACTGGGAAGCGTCCAGCAGGCGCTCAGCGATACGCTTGCGCATACGGGTCATGGGAACACGCTTCTCTACGCGCTCACCCGGAGCAACCGCAACTTCAGCAACAGCGGCGGCAGGTGCAGCAGCGGCAGCCGGCGCAGTGCCCGCTTTCATTACGTCTTCCTTGAGAACGCGACCACCCTTGCCAGTGCCTTCAACACCGGCCAGGTCTACGCCCTTCTCAGCAGCCATTTTCTTGGCAGATGGCATGGCAATTTTGTCGCCAGCCGCAGGAGCTGCGGCTTCGGCAGCCGGAGCTTCTGCTTTTTCTTCCGCCGGGGCAGCAGCTGCGCCAGCGCCCGCTTCAAACTTGGCAATCACCTCATTGGAGAGAACGGTATCGCCCTCACCCTTGATGATTTCAGTCAGGGCACCATCGGCAGGTGCAACAACTTCCAGCACAACTTTATCGGTTTCGATATCCACGATCAGTTCATCGCGGGACACAGCTTCACCTGGTTGTTTATGCCAGGTGGCGACAGTTCCGTCCTGAACTGATTCAGGGAAAGTTGGCGCTTTAATCTCGATCGTCATTTTTTCTGTTTCCTGAGATTGACTCTTCACTTATTACTGCCGCCGGTTATTTGACGGTCAGCGCCTCGTTGATGAACTTATTCTGTTCTTCAAGGTGCGTGGACATATAGCCCGCCGCAGGTGCTGCGGATGGGGCGCGGCCCACATATTCCAGATCCAGCTTCGGGTGGGTTTCCGACAACAGGCGACGCAAGTGGTGCTGGCTGGAGTACCAGGCGCCCTGGTTCATGGGCTCTTCCTGACACCAGGCAACACTCTTGATCTTCTTGAATGCGGAAACCGCTTCCACAAACTCTTCGTCCGGGAATGGGTACAGCTGCTCGATTCGTACGAACGCCACATCTTCCTGTTCGCGCTCCATACGGGCTTCCAGCAGGTGGTAGTAAACCTTGCCGGAACACAGAACCACACGCTTCACCTTGTCTGGATCTACACCCTGGTCCTGGATCACGTTGTGGAAGCGACCTTCCGCCAGCTCTTCCAGGCTGGAGGTGGCCAACTTGTGACGCAGAATCCACTTTGGACTCATAATCACCAGAGGACGGCGCATTGGGCGCACCGCCTGGCGACGCAGCAGGTGGAAGATCTGTGCCGGGGTAGTGGCGTTACACACCTGGATATTGTGCTCCGCACACAGCTGCATAAAGCGCTCAAGGCGCGCAGAGGAGTGCTCTGGGCCCTGGCCTTCATAGCCGTGCGGCAACAGCATTACCAGGCCGCACATACGGCCCCACTTGTGCTCACCGGAAGTGATGAACTGGTCGATCACAACCTGGGCACCGTTGGCGAAGTCACCAAACTGGGCTTCCCACACCACCAGGGACTTTGGTGTCGTGGTGGCGTAGCCGTATTCAAACGCCAACACCGCCTCTTCGGACAGCAGCGAGTCGTAGATATAGAAAGGCGGCTGGTCTTCGAACATATGCTGCAAAGGCACATAGCTCTGACCGTCTTTCTGGCTGTGAACCACCGCGTGGCGGTGGGAGAAGGTACCGCGACCCACGTCTTCACCGGTAAAGCGGACCATAAAGCCCTCTTCCAGCAAAGTACCGTAAGCCAGGGTTTCCGCCATGCCCCAGTTCAGAGGCAGGGCGCCACCGGCCATTTTGCGGCGGTCTTCATAAATTTTGGAGACCTGGCGCTGCATTACCACGCCGTCGGGCACGTTGGTCATGCGAGTAGCGACATCCTGCAGCTTCGGCAGCGCGTAGCCGGTATCTGCAGGCACCTGCCAGTCGTGGCCCAGGTAGGGGCTCCAGTCAACAAACATGGAGGAGTCCGGCTTCTTCACAAGACCGGTAGCAACGTCTTCACCGGCATCCAGTTTGTCGCGGTAGTCGTTGGCCAGCTTGTCTGCGGCAACCTTGTCCAGGATGCCCTCGCCCACCAGCTTCTCGGAATAGAGCGTGCGGGTAGTCTTGTGCTTGCGGATAGTCTGGTACATCAGAGGCTGGGTACCAGAGGGGTCATCGGTCTCGTTGTGGCCGCGACGACGGTAGCAGACCAGGTCGATAACGATATCTTTCTTAAATTCGTAGCGGTAGTCCACCGCCAGCAGCGCGGCCAATACGACCATTTCCGGGTCGTCGCCATTTACGTGCAGCACCGGCGCATCGATCATCTTAGCGGGATCGGTGGAGTACTCAGTGGAGCGGGCATCTTCACGCTTGCTGGTGGTAAAGCCCACCTGGTTGTTCAGTACGATGTGCACAGTACCGCCGGTGTAGTAACCGCGGGTCTGGGACATCTGCAGGGTTTCCTGCACCACACCCTGGCCGGCAAAAGCCGCGTCGCCATGGATGTTGATCGGCATTACTTTCTCACCGGTCGCATCTTTGCGGCGATCCTGGCGGGCGCGTACGGAACCCACTACCACGGGCGCACTGATTTCCAGGTGCGACGGGTTAAAGGCCAGGGCCAAGTGCACTTCACCACCGGGAGTCATCACGTTGGAAGAGAAGCCCTGGTGGTACTTCACGTCACCGGAAGTATCGAGGGTCTTCTTGCCTTCAAACTCCTGGAACAGATCCGCAGGGTTTTTACCGAGGATATTGACCAGGGTATTCAGACGACCGCGGTGGGCCATACCGATCACCACTTCCTTCACCCCGTAGGTGCCGGAGCGACGGATCAGAGCGTCCATCATCGGGATCAGGCTCTCACCACCCTCTACACCAAAGCGCTTGGTGCCAGGGTACTTGGAGTCCAGGTGGCGCTCCAGGCCTTCAGCGGCGGAAAGGCGCTGCAGGATTTCAATCTGGATGTCGGTGCCGAAGTTGGCTTTAGACTGGCTGCGCTCAAGGCGCTGCTGGAACCACTGCTGCTCTTCCAGGTTGGAGAGATGCATGATCTCCGCACCCAGGTTGCCACAGTAGGTATTCTCCAAACCCTCGACGATTTCACGCAGGGTCGCCTCTTCTTTACCGAGGAACAGGCTACCGGTATTGAAGGTGGTATCGAAATCACCCTCAGTCAGGCCGTGGTAGCTCAGTTGCAGGTCGGGCACTTGTTCACGAGCCATCAAGCCCAGGGGGTCGAGGGTCGCTTTTTTATGGCCGCGATGGCGGTAGGAATCGATCAGTTGCAGAACTTTAATCTGCTTGCGCTCGTGCTCAATATTGGCAGAGCCGGCCGCACCGGGAGCGGCCACCGGGCGCGCGCGGTGTTTGCTGAGCAGCTCAAAGTGCTGGCGAACAGCGGCGTGGGAAACATCGCTGCTGCCCTCAACGCGGGGGAGGCTATCGAAATAATTGCGCCACTCCTCGGGGACACCGTTGGGGTCGTGCAGATAGGTCTCGTAAAGCTCCTCCACGTAGGCAGCATTGCCCCCGGAGATATGGGAGCTACGCCACAGCTGCTCCATGGTACTTTCGTGCATGTTGATGCCTACCTCAATTGCAGTGTGCTTATCTTCTCTTGAGCCACTGCGCTTTCCTTTCACTCACAAAAGGGGAGGCGCACAAAGCCACCTCCCCTTTTCAGTTTTTTACCGGTTAGAACCGGCTTTTTGTCGTTTGCTTGGCACCCTACCTGGCACCGGGTTCGCAGAGCGCGAACCCCAGCGGGCCGATAACCGGCCGCAGCATCCCCTACACGGCGCGGGTCAGCAGCATATTGCGGATATGGCCGATCGCGCGCGTCGGATTCAGTCCTTTCGGGCAAACATTGACACAGTTTTGAATACCGTGACAACGGAATACGCTGAAGGGGTCATCCAGATTTGACAGGCGCTCATCAGTAGCCAGGTCGCGGCTATCTGCCAGGAAGCGGTAAGCCTGCAACAAACCAGCTGGGCCGATAAACTTGTCCGGATTCCACCAGAAAGACGGACAGGAAGTGGAACAGCAGGCGCACAGGATACACTCGTACAGACCGTCAAGCTTTTCGCGATCTTCCGGAGACTGCAGACGCTCGATGGCCGGAGCCGGGGTATCGTTTTGCAGGTACGGTTCAATCTTCTTGTACTGCTCGTAGAACTGCTCCATATCCACAACCAAGTCGCGGATAACAGGCAGGCCCGGCAGCGGACGCAGAACCAGTTTACCCTTGGGGGCAGCTTCAGACAGTGGCGTAGTGCACGCCAGACCATTGCGACCGGAAATGTTCATACCGTCAGAGCCACAAACGCCCTCACGGCAGGAACGACGGAAAGACAAGGTCTGATCTTCGGCTTTCAGCAGTTCCAGAACGTCCAACACCATCAGGTCCTTGCCCTTGGTGTCCAGTTCATAGTCCTGCATATAAGGCGCTTTGTCGGTTTCCGGGTTGTAACGGTAAATGCTTACTTTCAACATACTCTATTCCGCTCCCGAATCAGTAAGTCCGAGCTTTCGGTTCAAAGGCTTCCATAGTGTTAGGCGCGAAGTTTACTGCACGCTTGCCAACACGTTTTTCCGTGGGGAAATACATAGAGTGGCACAGCCAGTTTTCATCATCGCGCTCCTGGAAGTCCTCACGGGCGTGAGCACCGCGGCTCTCAGTGCGGGTCTCTGCAGCAACTGCAGTGGCCTCGGCAACTTCCAGTAAGTTTTGCAGCTCCAGCGCTTCAACACGGGCGGTGTTAAACGCGCGGCTCTTGTCTTCGAGGCGCACATTTTCAATACGCTCGCGCAGATCTGCAAGCTTCTTCACACCTTCGGCCATAAAGTCGCCGCGACGGAATACGCCGAAGTGGTTCTGCATCACGCCCTGCAGCTCTTTGCGCAGGTCGGCAGCCTTCTCACCCTTCTCATTGGTTTCCAGGTGATTCAAGCGAGCCATAGCGGCTTCGAGATCAGACTCGGAAGCTTCGCGGTGCTCGATACCTTCGCGCAGGGACTTCTCAATAAACAGGCCGGAAGCGCGACCGAATACCACCAGGTCCAGCAGGGAGTTACCGCCTAAGCGGTTGGCTCCGTGTACGGACACACAGGCAACTTCGCCACAGGCGTAGAAGCCATCAACAATCTGATCGTTACCCGCAGCGTCCTGGGTCAGAGCCTGACCGTGAACGTTGGTGGGAATACCACCCATCATATAGTGACAGGTAGGTACTACCGGGATCGGCACCTTAACCGGGTCGGCGTGGGCGAAGGTCTTGGACAGCTCACAGATACCGGGCAGACGGCTGTTGAGCAGCTCTTCACCCAGGTGATCAAGCTTCAGGAATACGTGATCGCCTTCCGGGCCACAGCCGCGGCCGTCGAGAATCTCGAGAACCATAGAGCGAGCCACAACGTCGCGGGAAGCGAGGTCTTTGGCGTTGGGCGCATAGCGCTCCATAAAACGCTCACCATCTTTATTGATCAGGTAGCCACCCTCACCGCGACAACCTTCGGTCACGAGTACACCGGCACCGTAAATACCAGTGGGGTGGAACTGCCACATCTCAATATCCTGCACCGGCATACCGGCACGCAGGGCCATACCGACACCGTCACCGGTATTGATGTGTGCGTTGGTGGTGGAAGCGAAAATACGACCGGCACCGCCGGTTGCGAATACAGTCGCTTTGGATTTGATATAAACCACTTCGCCATCTTCGATGCACATGGCGATCACACCCACAACAGCACCGTCCTGGTTCTTCACCAGGTCAATCGCAAACCATTCATTCAGGAATTCGGTTTTGTGCTTAACGTTGTTTTGATAGAGGGTGTGTAGCAGTGCATGGCCGGTACGGTCAGCAGCAGCACAAGTACGTGCAGCCTGGCCACCGCGGCCGAAATCTTTAGACTGACCGCCGAAGGGGCGCTGATAAATACGACCCTCCTCAGTACGGGAGAAAGGCAGGCCCATGTGCTCCAGCTCAAATACCGCTTCTGGACCTACGGAACACATATATTCAATAGCGTCCTGGTCACCGATATAGTCGGAACCCTTAACGGTATCGTACATGTGCCAGCGCCAATCATCGTTGGGATCTGAACTGGCAATTGCACAGGTAATGCCACCCTGGGCAGATACTGTGTGAGAACGAGTCGGGAATACCTTGGTAATAACCGCAGTTTTATAGCCGGACTGGGCCATCTGCAGGGCAGCGCGCATACCGGCACCGCCTCCACCAATTACAATCCCGTCAAATGAAATAGTACGCATGTTCGCCATTGCTTATACACCCCAAAGAATTTCAATGCCCCACACCGCGTACAACACGGCAACGGCAGCCAGAATCACTTCTACGAACAAGCGCAGAACAGTGGCTTTACCGCCCATCATCCGGTTGGTGATGTAGTCAGTTACCACGGACCAGAGGCCAATCCAGGCGTGAATAATGGTGGACAGCAAGGCAACCAGGCTGAAAACACGCATCCAGCGCTGGGCGAACAGTTCGGACCAGGCTTGGTAGCCGAAGTCTTTACTGAAAAAGATAAAACCCACTATAAAGAGGGTATAGGCGAGCAATATTACCGCAGTGACTCTCTGGTAGAGCCAATCGAAAGTACCGCTACGGCCAAAGCTTGTTACTGTTTTTACCACAACCATACTCCCGCCAGAAGAATAAGGATTACAGCCAGCACCAGCACTGACACAGCGCTGCGACGGCCGCCTTCGAGACTTTCACCTACTCCCATATCCATAAACAGATGACGAACACCTGCCAGAATGTGGTAAATAAGTGCCGCCAGCGATGCCCAGAGAATGAGCTTGGCAGGGATACTGTTAAATACCGCTGCAATTTCGGCGAATCCCTGCTCGGATTCCAAACTGACATCGAGCATCCACAGTAGTAGTGCAACAACAACGAAGAGCACTACACCGGAAATACGATGCAAAATGGAAACCACAGCGGTAGCGGGAAGCTTTATAGTGGAAATGTCTAAATTGACAGGTCTGTTTTTGTTCACAGGAAAAACACCTTGTTGCCCTGAACGACCGGGCGCCCGTTAGCTTTTCAATGGAGGGACGAGCTGCTTGCTGATTACTTTGCACTCGACCTGATGAAGCCTTATACAAAGTAGCCGTACCATGGCGCAAGCCGCGCGGATTATAGGCATTCACTAGTCAAAACACAACGAACGCCTGCGATTACGCCGAGTTCCCACCAGTATCGCGCAGTAAATCGGGAATCGCGGGATTTCCTCAGACTTTCCTGTGCATTATCTAGACAAATACTCTACGAGTATGGAGCGGAACCGGATATCCTGTCGCCAATAGACTGGCCGTCCATTCCTTTTGGTTTGACAATTTGCGGCGCGGCACTTAAGTTTGGCCCCGCTCAAAAGGCCGCTAGCTCCCGAAAACAGCGGGAAAAGGCCGGCATAAGAACATTTTTAGGAGTCCGCAATGTCCGATAAAAAAGCGCACCTCACAGTCGATGGTATCGACGGCGCTCTTGAGATGCCAGTTCGCTCCGGCACCCTCGGCCCCGATGTTATTGATGTCGGCGGTCTGACCAGTAAAGGCTTATTTACTTACGACCCGGGCTTCGTATCTACCGCCTCATGTGATTCTAAAATCACCTTTATTGATGGCGGCAAGGGCCAACTGCTGCACCGCGGCTACCCCATCGAGCAACTGGCAGAAAAATCCGATTACCTGGAAACCTGCTACCTGCTGATGAATGGCGAACTGCCCAACGCAGAAGAAAAAAAGAAGTATGTAGACACCATTATGTCTCACACCATGGTTCACGAATCCCTGGTGAGCTTCTTTAAAGGCTTCCGTTACGATGCCCACCCAATGGCGATGATGTGTGGCGTAGTTGGTGCCCTCGCTTCCTTCTATCACGACTCCCTGGATATCACCAATCCGGAGCACCGCGAGATTTCCGCCCACCGCCTGATTGCCAAGATGCCAACCCTGGCAGCCATGTGCTACAAGCACTCCCAGGGCATGCCCTTCATGTACCCGGACAATAGCCGCAGCTATTCCGAGAACTTCTTGCACATGATGTTTGGCAACCCCTGCGAGCCCAGCAAGATAGACCCGGTTGTCGCCAAGGCAATGGACATCATCTTCCTGCTGCACGCAGACCACGAGCAGAATGCATCCACCTCCACTGTTCGCCTGGCTGGCTCTTCTGGTGCCAATCCGTTCGCCTGTATTTCTTCCGGCATTGCCACTTTGTGGGGCCCCGCTCACGGCGGCGCCAACGAAGCGGTATTGAACATGCTGCAGGAAATTGGCGACGAAAGCCGTATCGACGAATTCGTGAAGCGCGCCAAAGATAAGAATGACCCCTTCCGCCTGATGGGCTTTGGTCACCGCGTCTACAAGAACTTCGATCCACGCTCCCGCGTAATGCAAGGCATCTGTGATGAAGTTCTGGGTGCCATGGGTGCAGAAAATGATCCTCTGCTGAAGATCGCCAAGAAGCTGGAGAAAATCGCCCTTGAGGACGATTACTTCGTAGAGAAGAAACTCTACCCGAACGTAGATTTCTACTCCGGCATTATTATGAAGGCTATCGGTATCCCCACCGATATGTTCACCGTAATTTTTGCCACAGGCCGTACTTCAGGCTGGATTGCACACTGGAATGAAATGATTTCCAATCCGTACAAAATTGGTCGTCCTCGCCAGCTGTATACCGGCTACCCGCAGCGCGATTATGTACCGCTCGAGCAGCGCTAAGCTCAAGCAATCAAAAAAACCCGGCTATGCCGGGTTTTTTATTAATTAGATATTTGAATTTATTTTGATTCTACCGGCGATAATCAACTACATTTCGATAAAAATTAAAAAGCAAACACCTGAAGTGTGACACAAGTCCCAATTTGGAAATTTTGCTTTACTCGCCCCTTCCATAACAGTTAAACCAACTGTCATCCAATGTAAAATCCGCCACGCCCGCCGGGACCCAAACAGCTTTGCTTTCTTTAAGTTACCCCCAACTTCGCGGCGCTATCAGACCTAATAACAAACCTTTAAATTTACTGAGACTAAATTCATGCTTAGTTTTATTTCTGGAATGTTCCGAAGTAACAAAACAGAAGACGCGGCGGACCTTGAGGAAAAATATACTCGCAGCTCTTATGCAGGAGCTAAAGGTGCCCGCACAATCTCTTACGACCCCACTCTAATCAAAGCCCTTGAAGACGATCACCGCACCCTGATCAGTATTTTTCAGCGCATGTGGTCAGAGGGTTATGAGAAGCAGAACTACCGCCAGCTATCGCAGCTACTGACCCAATTTAAATCTGGCTTCCAGGCCCATCTAATCAAAGAAAATGTACGTTTTTACGTATACCTAGAGCAAGCACTGGCTGGCGATACCCACACACTGCAAGTAGTTAAAGATTTCCGCACCGATATGAATGAAATTGCAAATGCCGTTGTGCAATTTTGCAAACGCTACAACCACGAAGCCTTTACCCCTGAAATGGTTCGCGATTTCAAAATGGATTATCAGAAAATCGGTGAAGCGCTAACTCGCCGTACTGCCCTAGAAGAAAAAGAACTCTACGTCCTTTATCAGCCCTCCTAAAAGCAACGTTTAGTTTTTTTATCAGGAGTAGTGAGATATTTAACCTAGGAATGCCGATAAAAAACAAATCTTTACAATAGGCATACTATTTTACAGTCCGCAGCCCACAAGGACGGGGCCGCATATTTTTTGGCCGCTCAGCTGTCACAAAGTAACTGGAAAGCACTCCCCTCTCCCCGCCAATTTTCACAGTCAAATTAAATATAAGCACCGAATTTGGGCAAGTTACATTTAGCTCTCCAAAAAACTGTGCGCATCAGTTAAATCCAGTCTTATTTTCCGACCTGACCTTACTTTACACCCAATTCTCTATCGTCATCGTTTATTTGGTACTAGACCTTTATTTAATTTTGTTTAAACATATAGGGACTAGAATTCAAAAAAACACCAAAGAGTGGGATATTAGTCTAAGAAAATTAGCAGGCCATCTGGCAGACAAATTAAAAATACAAAGACTAATAGAAAATCAAAGCAGTCGGGGGGAGGTATGACTGAGCTAGACGACACACTTGTCGAGCAATTACCAAGCGGCATCCATACTAATGATAACAGTTACCCAATTTATGTAATTATCGGTACTGGTCCGGTGGGTGTGCGTTGCGCACAAAAATTATTAGAATTCTGTGATGAAGCTCAAATTGTTATCTATGGAGCAGAAACAGAGTCTCCCTACAACCGGGTTAAACTTTCTCAATATTTATCAAGCCATGTAGAGTTGGAGGAGCTTGATAACCCTATTCTCAGTCAAAGTGACCACCGCCTAGCAGAATATATTGACCGTAAAATAGTCTCTATTGATCGCTCCAAAAAAACAGTCACCGATGCTGCAGGGAATATACAACCTTATTCCAAGCTAATAATAGCGACTGGATCAAATCCTATTATTCCGAAGATTCCGGGTGCGGATCTGCCAGGTGTTTACCCTTTTCGAAGTCTGCGTAACACCAATGATTTACTTGAGTTAAGGGAGCAGAATGCAGACATCTGTGTTATCGGTGCTGGTGCTCTGGGCCTTGAAGCTGCAACCGCGTTAAAAACACCTAAAAACAACATCACTTTACAATCCAGAGGACACTTACTCAGCGGGCTCCTGGGTGAAGAAGGAGAGGAGTTCCTAAAGTCCGCACTCACTGCACTGGGTGTAGAGTTAAAAATTTCGGACTCCCTAACATCCATTGAAGAGAGCGATAGCAAGCGCCTACTCACTTTTGAAAGTGGCGAAAAAATTCCCGTCGACGCTATCGTGTTGTGCACTGGGATTAAGCCGGAAATTAGCCTGGCCGAACAGAGCGGACTTTCAACTAAACGCGGAATCGTAGTCAATGAATGGATGCAAACTTCCGACCCGGATATTTACGCCGTAGGCGAGTGCGCTGAGTTTGACAAGAAAGTCTACCAATTGGTCCGACCGGGCTACGAACAAGCTGAAAGCTGCTGCTCACATATTCGTCGCAACCATAGCGGTAAATCTCTCTCGCAGCCCTACTCCGGCACTTATACCGATATTCAGCTGAAAATTGCCCATATTCCCTGCGGAATAATGGGAGAGGTAACCCCAGAAAACCTCAATCAGCAAGAGGGCGTTGAGAGCCATGTCTATCGCAATCGTTTTAAGGGGATCTATAGACGCTTATTTATCAAAGGTGAATACATCGTTGGGGCCATTTATATTGGCAGCTGGGATGAAGCCAATGAATTGCGCCAGACCGTAGCACAGGAGCAAAAAATCTCTCTGCGCACACTGAAAGACTTTGAAAGCGAAGGGCGAGTGTTTGCCAAAAAAAGCGGCAATAGCATTAAAGATTTTCCCGATAGTTATCTAGTCTGCCAGTGCAACTCTGTCACCAAAGGGGAATTATGCAAGGCTATTTCCGCTGGGAAGCGCAATTTAAACGAATTGCAACAAGCGACAACAGCCGGGTCTGTTTGCGGTAGTTGCCGCCCGCTAATGGCTGAGCTTCTGGATGTGCCAGCTCCCAACTTGGTAATGCGACACTCCAAGGGGATATTGATAACTTCTGTTCTGTCATTAATCCTGATAGCCCTGGCTTTCCTGATGCCGCCAGCTCCAGTTTCCTCCTCAGTGCAGACTGCACTTTTTTGGGAAAAGCTCTGGTACGACAATTTTTGGAAGCAGGTTACGGGCTATACCATTCTCGCTATGTGCCTGTTTACTGCCGCTCTCAGTATCAGGAAACGTTGGAATAAACTTAACCTTGGGCATGTCGATCACTGGCGCTATGCACACAGCGTTACAGGTTTAATCGCTCTACTTGCTCTCGCTGTACATTCAGGCTTCCGCCTTGGTGAAAACCTGAATTTGGCATTGATGCTGGTATTTCTAACTGCAACCGCAACTGGTTCTCTCGTCGGCGTTTTTATGGCGCGCAACCACCATTGGACTGACCTGAAACTTCGCGAACACCGAAAATGGTGGTCCCGAGTTCACTATGCCCTGCTCTGGGCCTTACCGGTCCTTCTCGCCTACCATATTTTTGCGATTTATTACTTCTAGATGAAATCATATCAATTTAAATTCTGGCATTACGGTGTATTGCTAACGCTGGCTATCGGCTCTGCGGTGGCATACAACCTTAACGTTGACGATAAATCTCTATTTATCAGTGGAGATGCCACGCACGGTCACCATCAAATTGAGCTGGCTTGTACTTCCTGCCATACCGATGGCTTTGCCGGTGAGGATGCTGTTCAGCAAGCTTGCTTGAATTGCCATGCGGAAGAACTGGAGCTTGTAGACGACTCACACCCCCGGCAGAAATTTTTAGATCCACGCAATGCTGTACTTCTGGAGACTCTTGACGCACGGCTATGTGTAAGTTGTCACACTGAACACAAACCACAGATCACAGGAGAGATGGGCGTAACCCTGGCGGGCGACTTTTGCTTTCACTGCCACAGCGATATTGCCGAAGAGCGCAGTAGTCACAAAGACCTGGGATTTGAAACCTGTGCGAGTGCGGGCTGCCACAACTATCACGATAATGGCTCCCTCTATGAAGACTTCCTTATCGCCCATGTTGATCAACCTGATCTATTGGAAACTGCAAAGCTTCCCGCTCGTACAGCAGTTCAGTCCTGGCTAAATGAGCATTCAGATAAAGCCCCTTTAAAAGTTAGCGAAGCAGACATTAGCAGCTCTAGCCAGACTGCAGAAATCGCAACGGTCTGGGCACAGAGTATTCACGCACAAACAGAGGTGAACTGCAGCAGCTGTCACGTCGATAGGCAAATGCAATTCAGTAGTGTTGAGATTGTCGAGCAATGTGCTAGTTGCCACAGCGATCAAAAAGAATCCTTCACTCAAGGAAAACATGGAATGCGCATGTCCAACAAGCTGGAAGAGGGCTTTATCCAGCAGGTCGGCGCCATCTCCCCGCAACAGGCCCGCCTTCCCATGAATACCAGCGCAACGGATGAATTGAGCTGTGTCAGTTGTCACGGGCCCCATGAAGTAAATCTGCAATTTGCCGCTGTAGAGGCTTGCCTGGGGTGCCACAGTGATGAGCACAGTCTCTCTTACAAAGAGTCCCCTCACTTCGATACCTGGAATTCAAACCCAGAGGGTGGCGTAAGCTGTGCCAGCTGCCATTTACCACGGGAAACCCATGGCGAACAGGTTGTAGTTAACCATAATCAAAATCATAACCTTCGCCCCAATGAAAAAATGATGCCCGTTTGCCTGAGCTGTCATGGAGCCGAATTCTCCCTTGCTGCCCTGGCTGACAAAACTCTGATTAACAATAATTTCAAGCATAAACCCGCAGAGAAGCATGAAACATTCGAGCTGATCCGCGAGCGTATTGCAAGGATTACCAAAAGCAAAAACAAGCAAAATCAATCCCAATAGGAGGGGAAAATATGCGTATTGCCGCTTGTATTATCGCTGGACTGGCACTGCTCACCGGCTGTGAGAAAAACCAGGGAGTTGCTCCGGAGCGAATGGCGGATGCCATCTTTGCCGTTATCGAGGCAGACAGGGCCAACTACACCAACAAGGTTGTAAACCGCCTGCAGAACGAGGAGAAAATCCTCGACGCTGATGAGCACTGGCAAGATAAGAAATTGCTACCACTCCCCGCGCAGATGATGCGTATGGGAGCTGAGCGTGTTGCCGAAAATGAGTCTGGCTTTAACTATGCCCTGCTCTCCCTGTGGCCAATCAACAAGCAAAACAAACCGCGCACAGAGATGGAAAAAGAGGGCTTGCAGTACGTAATCGACAACCCAGGGAAAAACTTTTACGGCCGCGAAAAACTAGGTGATACCGAGTACTTCACTGCAGTATATGCGGATGTAGGTGTTTCACCTGCTTGTGTGAGCTGTCACAACGATCACGTAGACAGCCCGCGCACTGACTTTGAGCTGGGCCACACTATGGGTGGTGTTGTTATCCGAATCCCACTCTGATCAGTTAGTTAGTAGATAGCTGCGTCCGACTTTCGAGTCGGGCAACTCTCTCACAAAATATTGCCGACGAATATTAGTCGGTGAGAACTAAGTTTAGAATAATTTAAAAGAGTGGCGGCCGAATTCGTTTCGACCGCTCCCTCTTTTAAGCTGACTGGCTCTACTCCCGCTACTACCTCGCTGAAATCATTCAGACCAGTGGTTACCCGCTGTGGGCCTATTTCCGGGTCAGTCCAGTCTCCATTACGGCCCGCTTTTTCTTGGGCTTCGCTCCGCAAAGCACACCTAGGCATTACTATATTAATGTCAAAGTCCCGCAGAGCAAACCGACCAAGGTGATTGCAATACTGGGAAAACCTGCTAAAAGGTCAGCGCAGAGGATCAATAAGCCCCTGCAATCCCTCTACTTTTATCTCCAAGGCTAATGCCATTAACTGTCCTAGACGCCCCTCTGGAAACCCCTTTTTTGCGAACCAAAGCAGGTACTCCTCAGGCAAATCTATTAAAACCCGGCCCGAGTATTTTCCAAATGGCATTTTGAGTCGAGCCAGTTCTACCAAGTCTTGTTTTTCGAACACCTTAACAACCACCTAAATGTCGACAAAAAAAGGGAATGAAACTCCCAATTTGGATTTGTTGCCAGTGCATGCGGACTCTACACTGGCTCCGAAATAGTCGGCCTGCGCCGATTCTTTATACCTCAACCTTCCAGTAACAGAGGTGTCTATGCGTATCAAAGCTATCAAATATCTCAGCTTGGCCGCAGTATTGACTGCAAGCCTTGGAGGTACGGGCTGCGCCAATATGAGTGATACCGACCGCCGAATCGGCACCGGTGTCGGTATAGGCGCAGTAACAGGTGCCTTGATCAGTGGCGGGCGCCCCGGTGGCACTGCCGCAGGTGCGGTTATTGGTGCCGGTGCAGGCTACCTTTATGATAGGGAGAGAAAACGTAGAGACTACTATCGCTACCGAGGCCGTTACTATCGTTACTAAATCAATTTACGGGGCCAGCATAAAGGAAAGACACAGGTGAAGACATAAGTCACACCTGTGTCACTAGAATCGATATAATATTGGTGGAAATTTAAATAACCTTGTTCCAACACGTTTGCTTGTTAACATGCTCTCTAATCGATGCTAGAAGATCACTATGAAGTTGCGCCACTCTAGATTTACTAAGCTTCATTGCTTTAGCTATATCCGAATAACTCTTGTCCTCAATATACCTCATCCTAATTAGATTCTGGTTAATTGTTGGTAGTTTTTCTATGTAATCCAATATTTGCTGAAAGAATGCTTGTCCCTCCAATGAATCATAAGGGAAATCCGATAATGAGGTTTCGCCATTGAGCCAACTTGACTCTAAAAGGTAGGAGTAGCCAAAGTCTAAAGTCGCACCTACAATTGAGTCAAACAGACTGTCGCTGCCTCTTGTGGAAAAATCGATGTTAAATTCCATCATATTTTCTCCTGAGAAGTAGCTATGTAAGCTTGCTCTTTCGGAGTAGGAGCTTACACCATTCATAACGCTGCCTTTTATTCTGAAAGAAGCATACGTTTTAAAAAATACTTTTTTCTTCCTATCATATTTGCTTATCGCATCCAATAGGCCCAGCTCAGCTAGCTGTAGTAGATCTTGTAAATCTACCCCCAGATGTTGACACTTCCTATAAATCAAGCCTGCAATAGTATGGCTATAACTTCGATAATATTCGAATAAATAATTTCGTGCAGACATTAACCCTGATGTTTCTAGAGAAACCCACTTCTCTGTAAGATCTTCTTCCATACTTTTAATGAAAATTTAAATTCTAAGAAAAACTTCCAAGCAGCGAATACGCCAATAGAGACCATCCATCGATCAACACAAAAACAAGCACTTTAATGGGCAATGATACTGTAGTTGGTGGCAACATGATCATTCCCATAGACATTAAAACGCTTGCTACAATTAAATCTATCATTAAAAATGGCAGAAAAATCATAAACCCTATTAAAAATGCAGATTGTAATTCGCTAATTAGAAATGCAGGGACAAGTGTGAAGAGCCCTACTTCATCAATACTCTCTGGCACACTCTTACCAGACATCTCATATACAAGAGATATATCCTTCTCGCGAGTTTGTTCGACCATGAATTCTTTTAGTGGCGGCTGTGCACCTACTAATGCCGCCTCAAAACTAAGATCTTTATTAAGGTATGGCTGTATCGCATCTTCATTAACTTTCTCAAAAACCGGAGTCATTACGAATATGGTCAGCAAAAATGCAAAACTAATTAATACACTATTAGGGGGAGTACTAGGCATAGCCAATGCCTGGCGAAGCATAGACAAAACTATAACTATCCGGGTGAAAGCCGTCATTAGCATCAGCAATGCAGGCGCAACACTTAACAGTGTAAGAGTTAGTAAAATTTGAAAAGGTGCTGACAAACCAACTCCAGTGGAATTCTCATCAGCTAGGGAAAGTTGCTCAGCAGCAATATTTGGAAGTAATGATTGAGAGTAACCATTTAATGGAAAATTAAAAATAAATACTAAAAAAGCAACAACAAATAAAGTATTTTTATTTTTAAGCTTTAGAGACATTAGATATACTCAATCCACCAGGGCCACAAACAAGCAAGATATTTTCATCATCAACTTCAAGCAAATAAACAGTTAAAGTTTGAGACAAAGGCAACTTTTCTTTAAGAGAAACCCTAGAACTAACACCCTGCGACGATTTTTTTTGCTTAGCACGTATAAAAAAAACAACAATCACGAAAACCACAAGTACCACTAACCAGTACAGCCCTAAATCACCACCCCAAATAAAGTACTCCTCTTTAAAACCAATCTGAGCAGACGCAAGATAACTTCTCATGGCATCAAAAACCTAAAATCACATAAAACATGAATCAATGAATAATTCCAGAATAGAAAAACACAAAGCAGAAAAAAATACCTGCATCACTAAATTTAACATGTCGACGCTAATATTTTTACGAAATCGAAAATTTCTCCTCAACTTCTACACCGTAAAACCCATCCACTACAACAAGCCTACCTTTTGCAAAAATTTCCTCTCCAACTTTCAAGCATACATTTTGGTTAGAAGGAGTGTCTAATTCTAAAACACTACCAACAGTCAACGACATTAACCTATCAAGGGCGATGATTGTACTACCTAATTCAACCTTTACCTCTAGAGTGATTCCCTTAAAGAAGCGGGGACTTATTGTTTCAAATATTTTCTCTCCAGAGAATTCTTTAACTTCCGGCAACTCAACGATCTCAACAGTTCTATCAGTCATAATATTCCTTAAATAATTAATTAGAGGCAAGGCGCACAGCGCTATTGGTTTTTTTCGAGCACATCTCACCTACAATATCAATCTCATCGTTCTCAGATTTAAGAGTTATTTTACTTTCTATTTTTTTATCAAGTAGTACGATATCTCCGACCTCAATCTCCAATAGGTCTTCAATGGACAATTTCAAGTTTGACACATTTGCAATAAACTTGACTGATTGATCTTTTAAAATCGAATCCATTGAGCAAATCGAAATGTCATCTGAGATAGAGCTATGATCAATATCCAGCAAAGAAAATACAATTTCTTGACCCAAATAAATTTTAGTATAAAGTTCTTCAGATATTTGTATCTCTACGACACACCATCCACTGCCATAGCAAAAAACACTCTCCTTCAAGCAGGAAGGCTCACTATCGAAGGTTACATTAGGAAACTGGCAAGCTAAATCTGAAAACAACTTATTAAGAAGCTCTATACATATATTGTGCTCAGTATCTTTTAATGAAACTTGTCTACCTAATAATGCACCAACAATCTGGCTTGATTGTAACTCCCATGCTTCAATATGTAAGCAGCCACCAAAATATTTCCTAGTTTTTATCGCCTTCGTATCAAGACTTAGATTAGATAAGTTTTTGACGGTTGGCTTAATATCTTCTTTTTTGAACCAACGTAGCCCCCACTCTTTACACTTATCTATAATAAAATTTTCTACTCGCTGAATCTGTTTCGGTGAATAAGTATAGAAATAGTTAGCTCGCATTTAGCCACCTTTTGCACTATTATATAGCTCTTCAATCATCTGATTAGATATGGTTAGAACTTGTGAGCAGGCTTGATAACCTCTCTGTATAATAACAATTTCTGAAAACTCATCAGTAACATCAACATTTGAGCGCTCCAAAGATTGAGCCTTTATATACCCGACCATTTTCTCATCTGCAGATGCTATGGCGCTAGGATCTGAATCACTATAAAAATGACTGTTATTAATACTGCTCAATACACTCTTATCTACAAACAATGCAAGTCCAAGCGAGTAAGGTTTTTTAATATCTCCATTTGTATAGGTGAGTATTATAGAACCAGAGCTATCGAAGCTAATATCCTGCAAAGTTCCAAAACTTCTACCGTCTATAGATTGTAACTGTAAAGCATTTGTTTGGGATGGGAAACTAGTGAGACCTGTGAATTCCCCGGCTTTGCCAGCAGAAAACACAATATTTTGTGTTTTACCATTATCCAATTCAAGTGCCACATTTATTGTATTAAATCCAGAGACCGGAGATCCGGCAGCGGTGAATTTTAATGTGTCCGATCCTACAATTTCACCGGATTCGTTCGTTACCTCAGCCAACCAATCATCGGTCGACTGCTTTGTATAGGTTATAGATAATTTCTGATTTCGCCCCGAAAAATCTACAACATCTACTGATATTGGACTTTCATCTTCTGATGGAAATTCTATGTCATCTGCCGACAACGAACTTAAATTACCTGTCAGGCTAACTTCTGATGTTGGCTCATATGAAGAAAACTGCATATCAGAGATATCTATATTTACTAACTCGCCACTATCAGTAATGCTTAGTACCTCTCCACCTGTATTTGAGTCCACAAGCACTCCGGAGTCAAATACAAACTGACCCGCTCTAGTATAAGATGTTCCAGTCTCGCTCCTAACAATAAAAAACCCCTCTCCCTCTATGGCCAGATCAGTATTCTCTCCAGTTGAGTAAATATCTCCATTAGAGAATGAAACCCTCTCATTGGAGAGGTGTACTCCATTCCCACCATTGTCATTAACTTCCTGAAAGAATGTCTCCTTTTTCTTAAACCCTACGGAGTTCATATTTGCAACGTTATGGCTTAAATCATCCAATTTTTTTGTAAATGCACTAAATCCAGAAAGACTATTTGATACAACATTAGAAAGACTCATAAAACTATTCCTTTACAATACGGATATCATTAAGGGATAAATCAGGTATCAAGATTCCGTCGGAGGTTGATAATGAAATATAGGGTACCCCCTGTTCGAATCGAATAGATTCAACATTTCCAATAGTAGTTCCATTTTCACCATTTACTTCTACTAACTTTCCAAGCAAACTTAAAGATTGACTTACTGCATTAACTTCTAGCAATTCAGTAATTCCGGCCTCTGTTGCACGCGCCAACTCTAGGTTAGAAAATTCCGCTAGCTGCGTCAGAAACTCTCTATTATCAACCGGATCGAGCGGGTCTTGGTAATTTAGCTGGGTGATAAATATCTCCATGAATTCATCAAGTTCTACAGAGGCCTGTTGATCTGCCCCCTGAGATTCCATTACTCGCCCTACAGATTCAATTGCCATAAGTCATCGCCTATTTTTAGTAATATATGAACCATTAATTAAATACTTATCTACTCTAATGCCGTACTTGTCTAGAATTTTATCAACAACTTCAAGTAGCTCGTTAAGATCTGCAAAATAATTACGAAGCCTTAGTTCAACAAAATCACCTTTAAAACAAAAATTTAACAGGCTTTTCTCTGGCAAAACCCTTAACAATTGCTGCGTGACAGCTTTTTCAACTCTACTTTGGGGTTTTGTAATAATATCTTTTAACTTACCATCTAAGAATTGTAATTCATTGATTCTATCCCTAGATGGTAAAACGGTAGACTCTGAAAGTTTATCTAACGTGTTACTTTTCTTTTGGATTGAATGACTGGAGACCAAACACTGTTCTAGTGTAAAGATCGATTTTTGGTACTCATTCTCTTGGACTGCACTATTCAGAAAACTATTTTTTGGTTCAGAATTGGAAGCACTACCTACCTCCCTAGGCACCTTGTCCAGTTGCCGGCTTGGATCTGATGCAGAAATAACAGCCTTTTCCCATTCAACTAGCCTAGACGTTTCTGCTGAAAAGCCTTGGGTTGAAGAGTCTCTAGTTACACTTACGTTATAGTCGGGAAAGTCTTTAGACAGGTGCATGCTATTTTTCCTGTATGCAAGAAAGAGACGAAATATTATTTAAATAATTAATAGATTCAGCCTCCTCTTTAAGTTTTAAAGCTATTTTTTTTCCCTTGCATATAAAGCCAAGTTCATCAAGAGCTATACTTTTATCAAAAATATCATTTTTAAGTGATTTTAGTTTTCTCTCTTTATCCACCAGTTCTTCATTATTCACCTTGATGCGTTTTCCAAGTATAGAAATGTATCCATGAAGAACTCCTATCTCGTGTGGGCTAGCGCCTCTACTTTCCAACAAAGCTAAATATTGGACTTCAAGTTCAGCTAAAGACGCTGTGTCAACCTGGATTTTATTAGAGAGACTGTGAATTTTTTGCTTAATTTCTTTTTTGGTTCTACTCAGTTCAAAAATCTTATATTCAATCATCTTAGCGTAAACACTTAGTGATTGAACTTCTTCCCTTAAATATTTTATATTTTTAAGCACTTGCAATACTCTACTGAGATCAAGCCTAAAGGGATAGCTCTAGAATTAATTTCTCGAACTCTTTTAGAATTACATCCCGATAATTTCTCTCTCCGGAATATAAAAGTTGATCAACTTTAGAGCTTACCACAATTGATTTATCCAAGTCCGGTTCATCACCCTTTTTATAAGCTCCTATTTTTATCATAGTTTTAGCCTCATCAAACAAGGAAAGACTATTCTTTATTTTTCTAATTACATTAAGCTCTTCTTTGGTGGCCAAAACAGTAAGTAAACGACTTACACTATTTAGCAGGTCTATGGCTGGGTACTTGCCTTGTGCGGCAATTTCTCTATTCAATATGAAGTGACCGTCTAAGATTCCACGCATATAGTCAGCTATTGGATCACTCATATCATCCCCTTCCACAAGAACCGTGTAATAAGCAGTTATCGATCCACGCTCTTTAAAATTTCCAGCCCTCTCAATAAGATCGGGAAGCATTGAATAGCAGGATGGCGTATATCCCTTAAATGATGGCGGCTCTCCTCGAGATAGACCAATTTCTCTTTGCGCCATGGCTAGACGTGTTATTGAGTCCATAGTTAGCAGAACATTATTCCCTTGCTTGCAGTAAAATTCTGCAATTTTTGAAGCAGTAATTGCTGCATAAACTCTTACCAGTGGCGATTGATCAGGTGTTGCAACAACAATAATTGACTTTGAAAGTCCTTCACTTCCGAGAACGTCTTCAACAAACTCTGTAACTTCCCTACCTCGCTCCCCTATTAGGGCTATAACATTAATCTCAAAATTGTCCCCTTTTAGTAAAGCTCCCAGTAATGTAGTTTTCCCAACTCCGCTGCCTGAAAATATACCTATTCTCTGTCCAAATCCTACTGTCAACAGGGAGTCAATTACTGGTACTTGCGTATGCACAATCTCAGAGGTTTTCTCTCTAGAAAATGGGTTTACCGGAGTAGCAAAGTTAGCAATATTTATTGCCGAGCCTCTAACCTCCCCTCGGCCATCCAAAGGAGAACCGAAAGGATCTATCACACGCCCTATGAGATGCTCACCACAATTAACCGTGCTTACCCTATCTCCCTTTTCTATTTTATCCCCAGCTCTAAGTCCTACAATTGAACCTAGAGGCATCAACAATAATCTATCATCTTCGAAACCAATGACTTCTGCTTGAACTTTCTCACCTCCAGTAGCTTTGCTGACTAAGCAAATATCCCCAACACAAGAATCCAATCCCACAGCAGAAAATGTGCTCCCATGGAAGCCAACAATTTTGCCGTATTTTGATATTGTTAATGACGATTGAATAGATTGTATCAGGAGATCTGTGCAAATCATCAGTAGCTCAACTCATTATTTATAGCTTCGGATATTAGTTTATTAATCTCCGACATCTGTATCCCTAAGCCAATGTCCCATAAGCCTTGATCATGTTCTACCTGAATCCCCCCTACTGGGAGGCTATTTTTCATCATGAGCTTTACTTGGCTTCCAGCAATCTCCCGTACAAGATCCAAATTCTCCGACAATCTTAGATAATCTGCTTCATGAAGATAAATTCTCACCTCGTTTGAGGCTCTGAGGTTATCTAAAGCTGAATTAATGACAGCTATAATTCCTTCGTTTTTGCAATATTCTCTTCCTAAAATTTTACAGCACGATTCAAAGGCTAGAAGCACGAACAGCTTGTCCACATCTGAATGAATTTCAGTCGATAATTTCTTAATAAAGTCAATTTCTTCTTCAACCTTTTGACCGTACTTCTTTTCTAACGCAAGCTTTTCTGCGTTTACTTCTAGTTGTGCCTTCTGATACCCGTCTCTATACCCTGAGGACTGTTGCAAAGCTACATTTTTATCACAGTACGACAAGATTCCTTGCATCTCTATTCTTATTGTAGTCAGCTGAGACTCCAACTCCTGAATTTTGGCTTCTTTTCTAGAGATATCTGAAGTTAACTCGCCTATTTCTGTTTCCAGGATTTCAATTTTTTTTGTAAGATCAGGATAAATTTCAGTGGTTCTTTCTGTAACAGAATACTCCTCAATCTCCAGTGTGTTATTCACATCCGTAGTTGGCCTATATACACCTGATACTGATATTGCAGATCCACGCATCACCTTAGGCATTAGTGGTCCCCTTTAATTCCTGGCGAACGAGCTCTTCCAAAACCACCTTTAGGTGACTAGAAAGTTCATCATCGACAATTGCAATATCGTTACCATTACCGACAATAATTTTCGAAACACAAGCAGGGAGTCTATTATCAAAATATTTTTTTTTAGAAAAATGCATATTGGTTGATTTCATAACTTCATCAACCAATCCTTGCATTTCTTTATAACTGATATTCTTAATATTATCGCCATCAACAGTCTTCAAACTCCTGGCAAATAACTTTCTCTCCTCCATGCTTAACTTAAACTGAATCCATAGCTTATCAAAATTGGAGAGTGATAAATATTTAAGTAAAAGTATCTTTCCTCCACTACATAACATTTTTTCTTCCCTCTTTAATATCACCAACCAGAAACAATCTGATGTCTTCTAACAGCGCTTCCCTTTCAGGCTTTGATATTCTATTTTTCCTATAATTTATAAACCAGACAGAAAAAACTATTACAATCAGCAAAATATACAACCAGTACTGCTGTAATAATCTCAATATTTCTTCCTGAGACAGTTTGAAGTAAGCTTTGTCTGTAACATCAGGCTGTTTAAGCTTGACTTGATTGCGCAAATGTACATTGTTAACCTGTGTTATCTCTGTATGCAGTGGAGCCACAATCTCGACCGGTATAATTTTCTCAACTGAAACCCTATCTCCACGTTTCAAGTCCAGTCCAGCGCTATTTATAATTAGATTTTCTAGCTTACCTACTATTGAGTCCTCAATATCCTTAGATAGAATTACTGAAATACTAATTTTTTGTATCGCCCCAGGTACTTCTTTGGTTTTTACCAGCTCGGTTGTATATTGATAACTATTTTCAATACTTTCTGAAAGAATAGAATCACCCTGTCCATCCAGGGACCCTATTGTTGAAGGCGTAGCTTTCTTTTCTCTGAACTTTCTATCCGATTTACTGTTAATTAACAAACCTGCTTCAGAATCCGATAACGGAACGACTCCATTCTTTGTGCTTTCTCTTTTTGTATTGTCAAGCGTAACATCAACTACAATTTCAAATTTATTAGGTTTCATGATTCCAGAAAACAATCTAGAAATCTTTTCGTGATAGTGGCGCTCCACTTCCAGTTTCAGATCCATGTATTGCGATCCCCCAAACATCCCATCATCCTGACCCGATAAGAGGCGCCCCATTACATCCATAATGGTTACATTTTCTGAGTTTAAATTGGGAACTGCGGAAGACAATAGAAACTGTATTCCTATAATTTCTTTAGTTTCTAGTGTATTTCCATCTTTTAAGTCAAGTATTACTGAAGCTTTCGCATCTTCGCTATTTTTGCGAAAAGCCTTATATTCAGGTATTACAAGGTGTACTCTAGCACTACGAACGATTGCCAGTGTCTTAATTGATTTCTCTAACTCACCCTGGAGAGCTCTTTGATAAAAAACCCGTTGGGAGAAATTAGTAAGGCCGTAGGTCGAACTGTCAAAAATTTCAAACCCTATATTTTGCTGTCCTAACGCTCCACTTCCAGCAACAATCATCCTTGACTTGGATAGATCATTTTGATCAACATAGATTGAACCAGTACCTCGCTCTATATCAAAAGCAATATTCTCCCTAGCTAACTCATCAGCCACCCTGACAAGTTCGTCATTTGTGAGGTCGTATGCTAAAGCGGGCTTTCCTTTATTAAAAAGGAAAATTAAAATTAAGGCAATCAACACAGAAACAATAATGAAAAATAAAATAATTCTCATCTGGTTGCTTTTAAAATCAAAAGGCATGAGATGAATCCCTTATATCTGCATTTTCATTACTTCTTGATATCCTTCAAGAAGTTTATTTCTTACTTGGGCAACCAAGTCAAAATTTAGCTTTGCTTTACTTATACTTGCAATAACTTCATGTACGTTATCTAAGTTTCCCGCAGCTAGATCAAGAGACAACTCTTCTGCCTTACGATATTTGTCATCAGCAGTTCGCACAATAGCGCTCATAACATCAATAAAACTTTCCTTATTGTCATCGTTATTACTTATTTTCTGTGGACCTAAATATCCCAAATAGGATATTGAATCAATTTCGTTTACGCTCATTATCGTTTACCCATATCTATAGACAGCTGTATAAGTTTCTTCGAAGCTTCCAAAGCTTGAATATTGGCCTGATATGAGCGGATAGAAGTCATAAGTTCAACCATCTCTTCTGCAATATCTACATTTGCCCGATAAATATAGCCATCAGCGTCTGCAAATGGATGAGAGGGCGAGTAAACCTTGCCAGCTTCCAAATTCTTCTCGATAACTGATATATTTTCTACACCTTTTGCTATACTTTCTGGAGAGGAATAGGCTACAACATCTATCGCTTTGTAGGCTTCGGATTTATTCTTTGCAACGACATTTGCATTAGCTATGTTACTCGCTACTGAGTCGATTTTTTGTCTGTGGTAATTTAGACCACTTAAATTAATTGAAAAGCTATCTAAACTCATCAGCGCCCCTCTCTAACTGCTGCTTTTAATATTTCTGACAATTTTGATTTCGCGGTGATTAATGACTCAAATAAAAGAGTATTCTCAGCCAATCTTGTCATCTGTCGCTCTAAAGTTACAACCTCTAGTGAGCTTATTTCACTTCTTGGCTCCCAATTAGTCGCCAACCACTCAAGTTCATCGGTATTTTGATTTTCAATGAGCTCTGCTAGTTCACGATAAAGTACTCCTTTGGATGTAGTTTTTCCTACATAACCGACTGTATCAATATTTGCTATATCATTTCCGATTAACTTATTCTCCATGACTGTTCTATTTATAGACTTTGTCAAGATCTCTGAAGTTACACTTCCTATTAGATCTGCCATATTATTTTACCTTTATTGAATCTCAAGTTTTGCATGCAGTGCACCAGCTGCTTTTATGCCTTGCAATATAGCAATCATATCCCTCGTACTAACGTTAATTTGTTTCAGTGCTCTAACTAAATCATTAACGGTACTACCTCGAGGTAATGAAACTGCCAACAATCCCTGTTCTCGAACTTGTAAGTTTGTTTTTGGAGAAACTACTGTGGATATGGGCGAAGAATTAGCACCATTAAAAGAGGTATTTTTTGTTGATAAAGCCAGTATATTCGGTTGTGAAACCGTATATTCTGTAGCGATACTTAATTCCAAGTTACCATGCGATATTGATACTGCTTCGATAGTTACAAAACCGCCAGATACAACAGTTCCTGTTCTTTCATTTATAATAATTTTTGCCGTAATATCTGGATTAATTGATATATTCTCTATCTTCGACAAAAGTTCAACTAGATTACTGTTATCGGGTACTGAAACATCTATTTTTCCGGCATGGCGAGTTACGGTATGTAAACTTGGAAAATTTAATTGTATCGCTTTCGTAACTCTATCTGCTGTGGTGAAATCAGGCTGTGATAAAACTACACTTAAGTACCCATCTTTAACTAATCTAGTGGTAACTTCCCTCTCAACGGTAGCCCCGTTTGCGATAATACCTACCGTTGGATGATTCTTTTGAACGACATTACCGTTTAATCCATACGAGTATCCACCCACTGAAATTGGCCCTTGAGCCAGTGCATAAATTTCGCCATTCGCTCCAGTAAGAGGTGTCATTAAAAGTGTTCCACCAATTAAGCTCCGTGAATCACCTATAGATGATATATTGACATCTATCGTATCGCCCGGCTGATTAAATGGAGGTAGCGTTGCGGTCACTATAACCGCAGCAACATTTCGACTGCTGATATCGTCCTCATTAACAGATATTCCAAATCTAGCTAAAGTATTTGTTATTGACTGTATTGTAGAACTGGACCTCCTTGTATCTCCTGTACCTGCTAAGCCAGCTATCAATCCATAACCAACCAACGCATTTTCTCGAACCCCCTCTATTCGAGCAATTTCTTTAAGCCTGACAGAGGCAAACAAGGGTTGTGATAGTAAAGCTATAAATATAAATAATAACGTTCTTGGATATATATACTTATATCTGAACATAGCTAAAAATCTCTAAAATTCTTACTTACTTTTCTCATAGAGGGCATTATCAAACTGATGATTTGCTTGATATTTATCCTCTGCACTACCTAAAAGGGACCCAGAAGAACAACAGAAAATACGGGTAAATTTTTGCCAAACAGTGATAGCCTGTGGATCCTCACCAGAGTAAATTATTCTAGCTCTACTAATTCTATTTGAACTGACCGTATTATCTGCATCTATATATAAAGGACTAACAATGCCGGATATTGATATATATTGGTCCTCTCCATTAACCACGAGGTGCTGTCTTCCTTCAATAACTAAGTTACCGGTAGGCAGGATTTCTACAATTTCTGCAGTAATAACCGCTTGAAGTAAACCGTCTTTATTACTACTTGATCCTTTATTGGCTCCATAGCCTAAAGCAACATCTGCTTCAGCATCAAATACTTTATTCTTAATTTTGAAGTTATAGCCACTATTAATGGCACCAAATAATCCTGCATCTGCACTCGTGCTGTTTGCTTCGCTAGAAGCTGCAAGGGAAGACTCCACAACAACCACTGTCACGGTGTCTCCAATATTTACACTTCTATAATCGGACATCAAAGGTTCAAATGTAACCTCATTAAACAGTGATTCGCTGTTTGCAAAATCAGCTATTAACGCTAAGTAAGTCACACACAAAATTGATATTTTCTTCAAAAACTTCATGTCTCTTCCATAATTATTACAGTTTTATTATTTTCAACCTTTCCTTCTAAGTAACTTTGCCCATAATCAACTTTAATTGATACATATTCACCCAGGTTTGCATCAGACATAGCCGTTCCGGTAGTGAATACCTTGACTTGGTTGACAATTGAAATTACTCGAACTGTGTCGCCGGATTCTATGTCCGGTATGGATTCAAAATTATCCTTCACAAGCACTTGACCAATGCCGATATTTCTTTGCAAACGTGTATCCGCGGGAACTTCTTTTATAGTTACGCCCTTAACTTTTGTGACATCTACCAGACTATTTTTTACTCTAATACTTGAAGAGTGAGTTCCCTGTTCTATATTTTCTGCTGCTGTTAATACATCTCGGTAATCTTCTACTTCAACCCAAACTGTCGTGATACTTGGCTGCTTAAGATGTCCTAAAGAAGAAATTGTTATTGCTTCTATCTTTCGTAATTCGCCCTTGACTGATCTACTCAGATGGTACTTGTCAAAGGAATTACAAACATTTAAATTTTCAGCTCTTTGTAAGATCTTTACAGAAAATTCTTTTGATTCTAAGAGCTCTTCTTTATAAACACTCTTTATTTTTTCCTGTAGTTCTTTTTCGTTAAAAACAGTCATTTGGCATTTAACTTTAATTACGTCAGGGCCCAATATCGAAAATGAATGTTCGGGATATTGTTGTATAAGGAGCTCGGAAATATCACTCTTTCTTAACCAAAAGCCACTAATTGACTGATTTAGTTTCAGATACTGTGGAATAAATAGCACTTGATTCTTAAGCAAACTCGTGTTGGTCTTCCCTAAATCTTCTAAAGCTATACCATTTTTTCCAAGTACGGCAGACGGATACAACCTTAAGTATTTCTGTTCACTGTGCGCAGAGTGCACAAATAAAAGAACTATAAAAATAGGTATGTAAACTGTCCAAGCTCTCACTTTTTACACTCTCAATGAATTGTTTATTTTCATGATTTCATCAGCTGCTCGTATAATTTGTGAGCCTCCTTCATATGCACGTTGGGCCATAGTTAGGCTCAGCATTTCCTCAACTAAATCTACATTTGACTTTTCTATAGCATTCTGCCGAACTACACCCAATCCATCCTCTCCTGGAGATGAATAATATGCATTTCCTGACTTATCTGTTGATACGTATAGACCTCCGGTAATTGCATCTAAATCTTGTTCAGCTGAAAAACCAGCCAAGGTGATCTGTCCAATGTAGTCGGTTGAGGAATCAGAATAGGTAACCGTCACTTCACCAGAGATATCAATAGAAATATCAGATGCATCGAGCGGGACTTGAATTCTATCAGCTAGGCGATAACCATCTGAGGTTGTTATATACCCATGTTCATCCAGTTGGAATTGTCCATTTCTGGTATATGCAAAAGTTCCATTCGGAAGCTCTACCTCATAGAACCCCTTACCCGATATAGCGATGTCCAGATTGCTTTGGGATGGCTGGATATTGCCAGGTTCATAAGAGGTAATAACTCTATCTGCCACTGATCCCATGCCTTTCGAACGTAGGGTGTTTGACTGTAGACTTGCTGTTTGCTGCACTAAAGTTTCGAAACTAACACTTTGGCGCTTATACGCCGGTGTATTCAAATTCGCCATATTATTAGAGATGACATCAATTTGAGATGCTTCCGCTCTCATTCCTGTTGCCGCAATATATAGAGCATCTATCATGTGCTTCTCCCAGGTTTTTCTTACTGACTACACTTTTCCTATTTTAGATATAGCTTCATCCATGATCGTGCTATAGCTCTGTATCACTTGGTACCCTCCCTCATAATGTCTAACTAACTCCATTAATTTAACCATTTCTTGTAATTGATCTACATTTGATGTTTCTAGGAATCCTTGCCGAACATGAATTTGGTCAGTGGATGCCATTAACGAACTTTTATACATTCCGGGTTTACCCTCTACTAAGCTATTTAAAGGTGCGTTGAACATAGAAAGTTGCTCCACGAACTCTTTTTCTCCTTGGTAGATATTACCGGTCTCATCGACATCAAACTCACCTGGCTCCAACGCAATATCACCTTGTAAGCCTTGAAGGCGAGCTCCACTCAAAAGGGTTAAATATCCCTGGTTATCGATACTTAGCTCCCCTTTTCTCGTCAACCAGTAATCGGTTCCATCGTTTACTAAAAAAAAACCACTACCTTCGATTGCCAAATGTAAATTTCTTCCGGTACTTTTCAATACTCCTTGTGAGAAATCACTCTCTCTGATCGTAGTAGTCAAATCTTGGTTGACTGCTTGAGCCCTATCCTCGCTCATGGCAACTGAGGTTACTGCAAATCCTTTTTTGTAAGCATTCGTGCTAACATTGGCTAGGTTTTGACTAACATTACTCAATTGATTTATGTCACCGTGTAGGCTCGCTAATATTTGTGAGATACCATCAATTTTCATGCTATTTTATCCTTTGCCGAGAAGCCATTGCCTTTTAAACTAACTATTTCTTGAGATCTAACATTTGTATTGCCGGGAATTTCATTTAAAGAAATAACGAATAAATGCGGAAGGTATCTCTCCGTTAGCTTCTTTATATGCATTCGTAAATTTCCTGTGCACAGTAGTACAGGCTTATTCCCAGCCTTTATCATTTGCTCTACTGATTTTGATATATTCTTTATGAATTTCTCTACTATGGCTGGATCAAGCCTTATGCTAGCTGGTGTTTCATCATAATTAATTGATTCAAACAATTTCCGCTCTAGACTCGGATCTATCGTTATAACTTCCAAGGTATTATCTTTATTTAATAAGGGCTCGCAGATAACTCTTGACAGTTGTTGCCTTATTGATTCGACCAAAGTTGCTGGATCTTTAGTAATTCTCGCTTTATCGACTAGAGATTCTGCAATTAGCTCTATATTTGAAATGGGTATTTTTTCTTTTACTAGTAATTTCAAAACTTTTTGTACATCACTTAATGAGAGCTGTTCTGGAATCAGCTCATCATAAAGAGTTGGTTGTGTCTCCTTTACTCTTCCAAGCAGTAGCTCAGTTTCTTTTCTAGTTAAAAGTTCTTCTGAGTTTCTTTTGATAATTTCACTGAAATGAGTAAATAACACAGTAACTGGATCAACTACAGTTAGCCCTTGCTGTACGGCTAACTCTTTTTGTGAATTATCTATCCAAACAGCAGGCAATCCATAAGACGGGTCTTTGGTTTCCAGACCTAAAATCGATATTTTACTTCCTGTTGAAATCGCAAGAGTCTTGTCTGGAAAACAACTAGAACTTGCCACCACAGAGTTAAACAATTTTAAATCGTAACTATTTTTTTCCTTATTAATCGAGGTGGACAACTTCAAGTTAGGTATAACAATACCCATTTCTTCAATAAACTGGCGCCTAAAAGCTTTAACTTTTTCTACAAAAATCGTATCTTTCGAAACAAACTCCCCCAGCTCTTCACCAAATACGATCTCAATAGGTTCTACAGTGATATCATTATAATTGGCAACTTGAACTGCTACATCTGTTGACTCTGCCAGAGGAATTGCTGCTTCTTCTCCCTCACTAGTATCGTTGGATTTCGCTATCAAAATTATGATTGGAATGAAAATACACAACAGTACTGCTACTGGCCAAATTGGAATTCCAGGCAATATTGAAAAGAAAATTAACGCCAGGCTCACTAACACTAAACTTTTTGGGTGCTTACCTAGCTGACTTCCAATTTCTTTTCCTAAGAAAGAATCACTTGAAGCTCTTGTAATAATAATCCCTGTCGCTGTGGATATTATTAGAGCGGGAATTTGGGTGACAATACCATCACCTACAGTCATAAGGGTGTAGGTATGAAGAGCATCTCCCCAGTTCATACCTAGTTGCGCAATTCCAACCGCTAATCCGCCTACAATATCAATGAGAATAATAATGATTCCGGCAATAGCATCACCCTTTACAAATTTACTAGCGCCATCCATAGATCCATAAAAATTCGCTTCTTTTTCTATTTCTTTTCTTCTTTTTTGAGCTTCAGTCTCATCGATCAGTCCCATATTTAGATCAGCATCAATGCTCATTTGCTTGCCAGGCATACTGTCAAGAGTAAATCGTGCCGCAACTTCTGCCACACGTTGAGCACCGCTGGTTACAACTATGAACTGAACGATAATTAGGATAAAGAAAATAACAAGACCTACGATGTAGTTTCCCGCAACCACATAGTCGCCTACTGCTTCAATAACTTGTCCTGCATCAGCATTACTCAGAATTAGCCTTGTCGCTGCTATATTTAACGACAACCTTAAGAGTGTTGCGATAAGAAGAATGGCTGGAAATGTTGAAAATTCAACAGGTTTGTCCATATAAAATGTTAATAGCAAAATAAGAATTGCCATAGACAAGTTGAAAAGGAGTAAGAAATCTAGAACTGCTGAGGGGACTGGCGTAAACAATACAACCAGAATTCCAAAGACCCCCAGCACCAGCGCCAGTTCACTTTTTGAACCAAGCAATCTTTCAAATGAAAATTTCAATCTATTATTTTCCACTATCTTACAACCGACTTGCTTTGCTCTAGCTTGCTAAGCAGTTTTGCAACAGCTAAATATGTGTCTGATGGAATGTAATCATCAATATTGGATTGTTTGTATATACTTCGTGTTAGCGCAGGGCTTTGTATGATTTTTACTCTTTTTGATCGCGCTATATCACGTATCTTTAACGCCAAGTTTCCTCGGCCCTTGGCAACAACTTTTGGCGCCATCATTACTTGGGCATCATATTTTAATGCCACAGAAAAATGTGTTGGATTTGTAATAACTACAGTTGCAGTAGGTACATTATTTAAACCCGACTGCTTATCTCTAAGCTCTTTCTGTAGTTCTTTCCTCTTACGCTTTAGGGTTGGGTCTCCATCTCTTCTCTTGTGTTCTTCTTTTACCTCATGCTTAGTCATTCTCATATCTTTTAGGAACTTTTTCTTCGAAAAAATAAAATCAATTAGTGCAAACAATGCAACGATCGGAGCTGTCATGAAAAATATTTCTACGACAAAATCAATAAAGATATCAGCCGTACTCGCTGGATTTCTACCTAAAAGCCCGACCCAAGACTCCATAGCTCCAGCCACATACCAGGTCAGGAAAGCGATTAAAATGGAAATCTTTAAAACTGACTTAAATAAGTCAAATATACTCTTCATCGAGAAAATTTTTTTAAGCCCTGATATAGGGTTTAGCTTCTTAAAATCTGGCTTTAATGTAGCTGTCGAAAAAATCAGCCCCGTTTGTAGAACATTTCCAAGAATTGCAAAAATTGCTGTAGCAAGCATTATTGGTGCGAGTATTGATACCCAATCACTAATTGAACTTGAGATCCACGCTAATACATTCTGAGTGTTGCTATTTACATCATTTATAGAACCCATCATAGATGATGTATTGTGTAAAACCCTATTGATTAGCTTCTTCCCGAAGGCTAATAACATCATTAGAAAACCTAACAAAGTTATTAAGGATACAACTTCAATACTCTTCGCTGCCTGCCCTTTTTTTCGGGCTTCTTGCAGTTTAAACTGGGATGCTGGCTCCGTTTTTTCTGAACTTTCGTTAGATGACATCAGGCTGCTACCTTTTGCCAGCTATCCGTAATTCCTTGGAAGATTGCACTTATAGGTTCTGGCATGTAGTGTACTGACACTATTAGCAAAATAATTCCTATAAGAATTTTGGCCGGCATTCCAACGAAGTAAGGGTTCATTTGTGGCATTGTTCTTGCGAATATAACGACCACCAGATCAGCCATCATCAGGCCAAATATAACTGGCGCAGCTATTACCGCTCCATACAGGAACATTTTCCCCATAGATACAGCTGAGTTTAAAATTCCAACTTTATCAATACCTGTTCCAATTGGGACGACTATAAATGACTGGTAAATCCCCTTAAGAAGAATATGGTGTGTATCACTAGCAAATAGAATCGCGGTTCCAGCTAGAGCCAACATTGTTCCAACTAATGAATTTTGGGAGCTTGTACTCGCATTAAACTGCGTCGCAGCTCCAACTCCCATCTGAAAGTCAATTAACCTACCGGCTATCAGAAAAGTGGCTGTGGCGGCTGTAATCGCTGCTGAAAATGCAACACCAATAACAATTTCTTTTATCAGCATAAGCGCTAGATTGAAATCGTTAGCTAAGCCAATAGAGGACAAATCCAGGGCACTGGAAATCACTAAAGAAAAAGAAATGGTCAAAAAAAATCGTATACGTAGCGGTATATTAATTATGGCTTGCAGCGGAAAACTAAAAAAAATTGGAGCCAACCTGGCTGCAACAAGCAAAACTACAATAGCAAAATCACTTCCAGCCTTAACTAACATTACATGAACTCAGCTATTTTTCTAAAAATATCCTCCGTGTAGATTACAATTGTTCCGAGCATCCATGCTCCAAAAGCAAATATTACCGCGACTATACTCAACATTTTGGGGACAAAAGTTAATGTCATCTCCTGTATTTGAGTCACAACCTGAAAAATGCTAACTATTAAGCCTACAAATAAAGCAATGCCTAAAATTGGTGAGGATACCATTGCAGCAGTTTTTAGCATTTCCCGAACAAGGTCTAAAGCTACCTCTGGATTCATACTAAAGTCACACGCACAAACCTATACAACTTTATACTTTAACTTAAACTAACTATTTAATTAGGTAGGTTAAACCGCTTTAAGGCATCAGACAACGAACCGCCATCTTTTTTCATATTGGTATCCAGTAAGTTTCTAACAATTTTCTTTGAAGCCTCTTCATCACCAGCATCGTGAGCCAAAAGAGAGGCTGCAAACTGTCCAGAAAATGAGGCAGGGTTTAATCGATTTGCCAATTTTGTAAATCTTTTGGCTTCCTGCTTATCCCCCTGTAAAACACTAATAATTGCGAGAGTCCCTTGACTCTCCGCAAACTTAGGGTTTAAGTTTTTCACTTCTAAGGCTATTGTCTTTGCCTGTTTCAAATCTTGTTGAAATATGTAGCACCAAGAAAGAGCATTATAAGTACCTAGGTGGCTTGGCATCTCACTAACGGCTTTCTTGAGGTGATAAATTGCTTTATTCAAATCCTGCCGCAACATTGCAGCAAGACCACAACCTAAATGGGCCCTACCACTATCAGGCTTTGTTGAAAGTGCAACCTCAAAGTAACTGTCGGCCTTGCTTAATTTGCCTGTTTCTAACTCTACAACACCTAATGTGACGTTTGCTTCAAGATTATCTGGGCACCTTTCAATCAGCTTCTCTGCTCTCTCCTGTGCTAACTCTGTATTCTCAGAATCTAAGGCGATTGTTATTAACATTGATTCCACTTCAACTGAGAGTTCATCCTCATTCAACAGTGGAAGGACAAGTGCTTCAGCTTCAGAGAATCGTCCAAGAGAGTGTAGAGCTCGCCCTTTTAGTAATTGCGCCCTAGAGGTAAGTCCGCTCATTTCCTCTAAGGTACCTAGAGCTTCATCTGCTTGACCTAACCCCATTTGAGCCCAAGCTACATTGTACCTAACCACATCCTGCGGAATACTCGCACTATACAATTGAGAGAAATTATCAATCGCAGCTAAATACTGATTCAAATACAAACACAACATTCCCTGCTGAAATATAAATTCACTCTCCTCGGGCCAATGCTCTACGGCACTCTCCAATTGGGATTTGGCCTTATCTAACTGACCCGCCCTCATATATAAATCTATAAGGTTAGCGGCTAATTTTTTATTGGCAGAATCAGCTGCAAAGAAGGCTTCATACCTTTCTATTTTATTCAATAAATTTTCCATAAACCTTCAATGCCAAATCTGTCAGATCAAAAACTTAATTTATTATTTGTAATTTCAGAATTCCGCACTAAGCCACCACCCCTAAAACTTATAATTTCATAATTTTTAATTTATTTAGGCATTTAAAACCTTTACAAATGTACCACTCAAAATTTCCGTGTAAAGTAAAAATAAATATTTTTTTTAAAAATACCTCCCCCGCCCTCAAAATAGAGCAATGACCGACTATTAAGGTGCAAATGAAGACAGTCCATAATTGCCAACATCCGTCGATTCTTAAATATAATTACCACACAACATACCTTCGGCAGAGGTTTTCAACCCCAGCCTAACACACAAAACAATCCACCCTCTATTCAAGGGCTCTTATTTAATAGCTAAATACCGCGCACCAAACTACGCTTCTTACACACCAGCCATATATTTATCTTGCTCAGCACGCAGTCTATAGCAACCCTCCGTCAACTAACAGAACGATTCAACCTCCTTCTTTATAGTCATTAGTACTGCCCATTTGGTAAGCGAGCCCCCTATCCGATCTCGCCTACCAAATTTGGATCGGCCATTTACTTTACTGACTTTCTATCTGTTATTTTATAGGGTTTTTACTTTCAACTATGTCGTCACTGTTACACTGACCTCTTATCGAGCTACTTCTATTACAGTTTTGCAATATTATTTCATACCTTTTTGCAATTGTTCGGCCCACAAAGTTTTCATTTTTATCATCATATCTTCTGCGGAGTGAATACCACCTTTGCCGATTGAAACTTGATCCCCAAGTACATCCACTGGTAGAAGGAATTTATTAGCCGGTTGTAAAACATCCGAAGAGCTTGTGAAGTGGGTGATCTGCCCTTCGCGAGGAGTGCGTCGATCAACTGTATTCGGGTGTACCCCAGCAGCGTTAAACATAATTCCTTTATTTTTACTTTGATTAGCTATTAATCCCGATGTCATTAGACCGCCCCCCAAGGAATGTCCAATATAAATAATTTCGCCATCAATGCCCTTATCCAGCAGGCTTACTAAATTCATTGCCGTTTCGTACTGCGGGCTCTTAAACCCGAAAGCTTGCAATGGGTTATCAATAAGCCAGTCTACCCAGTCATTTGACCCTTGCATGAAAACATAGTGTTGATTTCGTTCTTTGTGGTAATAGACATCTACTGCCAGCTGAGGCGTTTTTTCACTGGTTAAAGTGGGACCAAGGGTATTGGGTCCACCCTTTCCTGCAACAATCCCATCCAGCTCTTCTTCACTAAACTTAGCAAGGAATTCTTTTTGTTCTTTTTCGCCCCATACCTCTGCTCCTCGCGCACCAGTAAATGGTTTATCATTATCTTCATAGGAGCCTGCAGCCAATTCCACAGCTATCATATGCTCTTCCGTTAGCTGCAGGTTTTCTACCTCTCTACTAGGTTCACCCTGAGTGGTGAATGCCGTCTGAACATGCGCCATTAGGGCCTTAGTGGCAACATTGGCAAACTCAAAATCCCTCTCCCAGATCACGCTCTCGATTGCTTCATTGATAGTTGCATCATATGTCTTATTAAAAATTTGCTTGAGATTAAATAAGCGCTTACCGGTATTGCCGTCACTACTCGATTTTGGAAGTGAGTATGTACGCTGCTCATATGTCTCGTGATATGCATATCGCTGTGTAAATCCGGCAGTTAGGTAGTTCTTGGCCAGTAATCCCCAGTCAAATGTATTTTGGTCTCCAAAAGTGATGTTTATGCCTTGCTCAATGGTGGTGATTGTTAATGCTTCTCCTGCAGGATTATTGTTTAGATATGCTGCCATTTTTCCAACTGTTTGGCTGTTTTTTGCTAATGTTTCCAGCCCTTCCATCGCTCCATATGTAGCCATACTGGTAATACCGGCTTTGGCAACCCCACTCCAATCGAAGCCACTCTGTAAACCAACAGCCATGTTGGCCAATTGGTTGGTAGTGGCGACTGCAGCTCCGGCGGCAAAGGCACCCATCGCTCCGGCAGCGCCAGCACCTATACCTGCTGTAAGTGCGCCCGATACCGCACCATACACCCAAGGCCCCAGATACATCGAGGCCACCACAGCAACTGCCAGCACAACTACCTGGGCCAAACCACAACCATCGGAATCAACCGGTGGTGGTGGCGGTACATCTGGCAGGGTTGGGCTGATATCGCCCAGCTGTAGGCTGCCGTCTACAGGACGGAAGGTGTCGGCATTGTTATGGATATTGGTGACTACGTTGGGCAGTTCCAGGCGCTGTCCCCGGGTCAATACTTCATCCCCACGCAGACCGTTGGCATCCGCCAGCAGGTACCACAGGCTGGAGTCTCCCCAGATCGTGGCCGCAATAGTTTGCAGGCTTTCACCGCCCTGGGCCTCGTAACTGGTATAGCTGGCGGCCGGGTAGCTGGGGTTGATCGGCTGGAAGTTCTGGTCAAAGTCTGCCGATTGCACCGCCTGTACATGGTCGCCGTTGTCGTTTAGGTGGCGGTTGCCGCTACCGTCAGTTTCCGCCAGCGCTTTCACATAGTCGTAGCGGCTCGGTACCCGGTCATTACCCACATCCCCCACGGCATGGCCGTTAAAATAGTAGAAGTGGCGCATCTCGCGGCCGAAGGGATTCTCTCCGCTATCGCGAATCTCCTCGCGCACCAAGGTGCGCCCCTCTTTATCGGTGACATAGGCCATGGCGCGCTCACCTTCCACATCGTAGACCCGGCGTATATGGCCGTTGCTGTCATAGGTGTAGTAGGCCTCACCGCTCTCCCACTGGGCGCGCTGCTCCGGGGTGAGATCAGCGTTATCGGCGTTGATCACTACCGACTTAGTTTTGTAGGTGTCCCACTTCTCGTAACTGTTGTGCAAGGTGGTGACCGTGGGCGCTGCACCATCTTCGGGATATGCCCTGGTAATCGAGGTATCCACTGTTGCGCCATCACCGAGGAAGGTGTTGCGCATCCGCGTAACCTCATCGGTCGCCCGACCGCTGTCGTCATAGCGGGTCGTCTGGTAACCCAGCAGGGTGCCATCGGCATTGTGATGATTCTCGGTCACACTAAACAGGGTGCCATCTGAGTCGTACTCGTAAGAGGCGGTCACCTGCCCTGTATGGTTATTGACTCGTTGGGCGCGCAAGACAAAGCCGCTGCCCTGGTCGATATGTACGGTGGTGACACGGCCATTGGCATCGTAGGCGTACTGCTCGCGAATGCTGCCATCACTGGCGCGCACAGCTTGATAACGCTGATCCAGGCCGTTGTAACTGATCGCGGTTCCACTCTCTCCCATCACTATCTGGCCGTCCTGGAATTCGCCCAGGGTCAGGGTAAAGCGGTTGTTCTTGTCGTAGGTGTAATAGAACGATTGGGTTTCCCCTTCGATAGTGCCGTCTAAGTTATCCACATAGCGGCCGTTGTAAACACTGCTGACACTGCGGCGATTACTAAAGGCATCGAAGGTGTAGTCGATCTGGTAGGCATTTCCGTATTCGTCGTAGCCCTCAATGCTGACAATACGGCCCTGCTCATCGTATTCAGCGTTGCTGTGCTGATACACCATGCGGTTATTGTTGTTATACAAGTCGTTAGAGCGGTAATAGAGCTCACCGGTGCGGTTGCCCGCCTTGTCATAGCGATACTCGGTCACCGCCGGCGCCACCGTATCCCCGACTGCGGCCTGGTCCCCATCGACCAGGCCGTTGTTGCCGTAGTCGAAGGTGCGGAACAGGTTGCCGTTGTGGTAATAGGTGTAGCGAATATCCTGGCTGTTCCGGTCCTCCCACAGGGCGTCGCCGCTCATACCGGTATTGCCTGTCTGACGCGACAGCCAGCCGGCATAGTTATAGGAGTATTCGATGCGGTGACCACCTAAGTCGTCGTGCCAGACCGCTTTGCCAAAGTAGTCGCTGACATCAGTAATCACGTCTTCGCGGGAGCTCTGGCTCCAATTGACCGCGACGGTACCGCCCATACCGGCTCTGGCCACCGAGGTGATATAGCCCCCCAGGCGCACCTGGATGGCGTCGTCCTGGGCCTGCTCGCCGCTGGCGGCGAGCACACTGCGCGTGACATAGTCACTCCAGGCGTAGGCGTAATCCGTCACCTGGCCGCTGTAACTTGTGTACTCCAATACCCGGCCGAGACCGTCGTAGCGATAGGTCTCCTGTCCAACTGTGCCGCTGGCACTGGCATCGCCCGTATTGTCAAAGCTGGAATTGAGCACATAGCGGGTGTCGCCGTAGAGGGCGTTGCGATGGCGGATGCGATTGCCAAACTCGTCGTAGTCCCACTCATCGTAGTAGGCGGAGGCGCCGTAGTTGTAGTCGATCGCCCGGCTGCTGTCCTGGAAGCGATTCATCCGCACCAGCTGGTTATTGGCGTCGTAGTGGTAGGCCACCTGATAGTAGAGCGCACCGGTACCGCTGCCGCGCTCGCCGGCCCGGTAGGCCAGTTGGCTGGTCCCCTTGAGGTTGCCGGCCTGGTCGAAGGCCTGGGTATCGTAGTCTCCCACCGCGTCCTGGCTGGCAACCAACAAGCCCGCAGCATAGTCCTGCAAGCTCACCTGCTCGTGCTTGATGTTGTAGTTGTCGACAGCGGTGCGGGTGGCGCTGCTGGCGCCTGCGGCGGCTTGCGCAGCCACTTTTTCCATCACCGTCTCGCCGTAAGCGTTAACGCCGTACACAGTGGCGGTGTGGGCGCGGAAATGGGTCATCTGCTCCGTGTAGACATCCGCCTCTGGTTTCAACTCCTGCACCACATTGCCGCGCTTGTCGTACTGGTACAGGGTGGCATTGCCGTTGTTGTCGATAGAGGCCACGGTTTCGCCAAAGGCGTTATAACTAGCGTGGTGGGCAATCAGTGTCTCGTCATTGGCGGCACCAGTCAGTTGCAAGGCAATATTGCGGACTGCCTGGCGGTTATACATGCCCACCTGGGAGTAGAACACCGAGCTGTTCGCGTCACCATCGGAACTGGCACTGCGGGAGTAGGTGTTGGAATCTACCTCTTTAATAACACGATTTGTCAGGTCGGAGACCGTGCCTGGTTTACTGTTGTCAAAAGTCCCCTTGGCTTGATTGATTATTTGATTACTGCCATCCCTAACCGTCATGATAAATTCAAGGTCACTACTATCGGCTAGCCCTGAAGTATCGATATTGGCCATGCCATTCACAACACCGGCCGTCAAAGTGGTATCCCCAACAGTAAATTCAACGGTTTTAGCCGTATCTGAGAGGCCGAAAATCCTTACATATTCATCGGAAGTTAGAGTCGGCCCCTCTTGCGCAGAAGGAATACTGACGCTGCCCCACTCCCGGCCAAAGGTATTGATCGACACCTCAATATCACCACTAGGCTGTTCATATCCAACGGCAGTTTTAACATCGCCATAGAAGGTATAAGTGCCATTGCCGGTAATTTCACTGGTTACCCCGTCGACAGTAATCGTTGCTCCCTCAACCATCGGGTAATTGGAGATCGTGACAGTTACCTGTTCTTGGTAGGTAAATTTATAGAGTTGTCCATAATCATCGGGATCCCCCACAGGCTCTCTACCCTTGATTCCTACTACCGCAACACCGTATTCAACGGTCATCGCCTTGGAATCCACCTCGCCCGGATGGTCTATCGTGTCCTGGCCGCCCACGGCCGTATAGCGGGTCTCTTTGGTTTTAAGCGAATCGGAATAACTTAAATCGATACTCTGGCCACTGCCCTGCTTGGACGCCTTATAACCTGCTGAAAGCCAGAAAGTATTAACCTCCGGTAAATGCTCCAAGCCCACTCCTTCGCCCGGCAGGCCAAAGCTCCCTTCCTGTGTCGCCGCGCCGCTGCTGTAGAGGTCAACGGCATGCAGCACCAGGCCATCTGGGGACAGGAAAGTCAGCGACAGCGAGTGCACCCCGGGCGCGAGGGCAATTTCCATGCCGTCGCTCCAGTCGTACTGGGTGTTATCCATTACCACTGCGCCCTCGGCATTCTTTGCCAGCACCTGCACCTTGGCGGTGCTGCCAAAAACATCGGCTACATCCGCGCTGGTGAGGCTGAGGGTGTTATCTGCCAGGGTCCAATCCAGGCTGGGCATCAGCGCCAGGGGGTTATTCTGAGCGTCATCCAGGATATCAGCGGCCTCATCATCGCCGGCCTGCAGGAAATTACTGGTGACGTCGTAGTTATAACTCTGGGTGGTCACTACCACTTCGCGCCAGCCGTACTCAACGCCGTTGTGGAACAGGGGTACAAAAACATGCAACTGTTCAATAACCGCTATATGGTCCGTTTCCACGGTGATTGTACGGCCGCTATCCAGGGTCACCTGGCGGCTGGTAACGTACTCCAGAGTATCCCGCTCGATATAACCGCGGCGGGACTGCGTACTACTGCCCTCTAAAAGCCACTCATCGTTACCGAGTAACTCATCAAGTCCCTGCCGCTGCTCGGCAGTAAGGCCCAGCTCCTCAAAACGAAGCCTGTCATCATTTTCATCCAGGTAAAGAAGCTCATCACTGTTGTCCAACCAGGAGTTGGCACTGTCCACCGCCTCGGCATCGCCGGGGTTGCTGGTATAACCGCGCCCCTCATCGTCGACAAAGTAAATACTGCTGCGCTCGGTTGTTTTACTGCGCGCCGCAGGTAAAGTGAGTACATGACTGGCAGCCACAGTGGTGCTTGCCGGCATGTCCCCGCTGCCCAGGTCCACCCACACGGAGCTACTACTGGATTGGGTGGTCTCCCGATTGCGGACACCTACGGTCGGTACACTGCCACTGCTCTCGCCATAGCTAACCTCGTTTTGGGTTTCGCTGCCGTCGTTGTCGACATTCCACCCCACATCCAGGTTCGGGTTGTCATCCGGGGTATCCAGCGGTGCCTCCACTACGGTGATCAGCTGATCTTCCTGGTCGTAAAGGCTGTATTTCCACTGGGTCTCACTCTGGGTGGTCTCGTTCAGCGCCTGCTGCACGGTGGTGACATCTTCCAGACCATCGTTATTGATGGCGGAGATTTCCAGCGTGGTGTTGCCGTTTTGGTCATACAAGTAGATGCGCGGGGTGCCATTGCCGCTGTTGGTTTTAAACAGGCGACCCAGTTCGTCGTAGACAAAGTACTCCTGGTACTGGTGCTCTGCGAAGCCTATGCGGTTGGCGGTGTTGATACCCTTGCCAACAATCTGCCCGTGGGTGTTGTAGGCGATATCGTGCTGCACCAGACCGCCACCTACGGCCTGGTCGGCACTGCTCACTCGGGCGGTCTCGCGGCCCTGGGCGTCGTATTGCACCCAGGTCACCACCTGGGTCTGTTGGTTGTCGATATCGGTTTGGTAGCTGGTCTGGTAGACCGCATGGCCGAAGGCATCGAAGACAAACTCCGTGGTGCCTTGGTAGTTGGCATCGCCGCGATTCTCCCGCGCATCGCGAGTCTCGGTGCGCACGCCCAGGGCGTTGTAGCGGTGGCTGGTCACCTGGTCGCCGTCGTTGTGCACTGTCTCTGCGGTGCGGTTGCCATACAGGTCATAGTGATAACTCACCGTGGCGCGCACGCGGTCGCCGCTGTAGTCGGTGTACTCCGCGCCCTGAGTTTGTGCCTGCTGGCCGAGGGCGTTGTAAGACACACTCTCCGTGCGGCTGTCGCTGGCATTTTCATCCCCGTCGTAGCGCACCGCAGTGTCTTGCAGGCCGGTTTCGTTATAGCCGTAGCGGGTCACCAAATCGCTGCTTACCTGGCTGCGACTCAGGGCGGTGCCCGAGTTGCTGATACGGGAGAAGGATTCGCCTTTGAGGCGCTCCTCCAATAGCAAGCCGCGGCCGCTGTAGACATACTCGGTGGTGCGCAGCTCTTCGTCATATTCCTCAGAAGTGAGGTTGGCAATCAAACCATCGCGATTGTCATTGTAAAGAGACTCCAGCCAGGCGTGGCGCGCCTCATTGTCGGCGGGGGCCCCGAGGCCATCAAAGTTGAGGGCCATGGCATAGCGGGTTTGCGCGATTACTTGGCCGAGACCATCGTAAACAGATTCAGTGACATAGCCGAGGCGGTCTACCATCAGCACTTGGTTGCCGGCGGCATCAAAGAGGGCAAAGCTGGGTTGGTCTTTGCCGTCGATCTGGATAATGCTGTTGCCATTGGCATCGTAACTTACCTGATACCCCTGGGTGCTGCCGTGGCTGAAGCCCTCTTGCAGCTCGCCCTGGTCACCGCTGGTGGAATCCGGGTCGACCAGGTTGTTGAGGTCAAAGAAGATGCCCTCGTCGCTTTCCGTTCTCACCAACAGGTTGTTGGCGTTGTAGTAGAAGTGCGTGCTGCGCCCGGTGGTAAGTTCGTGATCCTGTAGCGCCAGGGCATCGTGGCGCCAGTGCCCGGAGGCACTGTCGAGATCCAGTGCGGCTGCACTGCCGTCCCAGGTGCTGCCGTCGATGTGCAGGCGCTGGTCGTAGCGGACCTCCGTGGTGAGGTTCCCGGCGGCGGTATACACGTTAAACGTGAGGCCGCCATCGGCATCCAAAACCAGTACCTGCTGATCCAGGCGGTTGTAAACCGAGGCGACAGCTTGGATCTGGCCGTGCTGGGTGCCGGAGACACTGCCGTCGCTGTTGAGTGCGGCTCCACTCAGGCCGCGCTGGCCTTCGTAGACCTGGCGGCCCAGGGCGTCGTAGCGCACTTCGGTAACCTGGCGCAGGGTGACCTGGCCGATCGCGCCATCAAAGTCCGGGGTGCTCAATGCACTGTTGCTGGCAGCGGCAAACTCCGGTCCGATAGAGGTGATCATCCGGCTGCGGTGGTCGTAAGCCATCTCGGTGGTGCGCAGACCCTGGGAATCGGTTTTCTCACTGGCGGCACTCACATCCCAGTAGCGCCCCTGAGTCATCTCCACCCGGTCAAAGGCGTTGTAGACATATTCGGTAATGGCGCGCACTTCTCTTGTCGCGGTGCTGTGGGCGCTCAGCGCTGCGGCAAACTGCGGTCCAGTTTCCTGGGTAATGCGCCCCTGGGCATCAAACTGGTAGTCGGTGCGGGCGCCGAGGGCGTCGATGGCCGCAGTGCGGTTGCCGGCGGCGTCGTATTCATAGCGGGTCTCACTGGCGATTGCCTGGGACGCAATCAAGTCGTAACCGTATTGCGTCGTCGAAAGTAGCTGACCCCGGTTGTCATAACTGTTGGTGATATAGCGGTCGCGCACCACATCCTGTTTGCCACTGAGCAGTGCGTCGAGTGCGGCGGCATCCAGTGCGGCAATATCCACATCGCCAGCAAGCTTCTCGGCGTAGCTGCGCACCGCCGTGGCCTGGCCAAAGGCGTCGTATTCATAGGTCGTTACGCCGCCATTGGGCAATACCTGGTGGGTGAGACGATTGTTGGCATCGTAGATAAAAATGCCGACATTGCCGTTGGGGTCGGTGGTGGCGACGATATTGCCAAAGGCATCGAGTACCGAGTGGGTACTGCCACCGCGGGCATCCACCTCAGCCACTTTGCGCCCCAGTTGGTCGTGCTCCTGGGCGCTGACATAGATCTCGCCTCTCGGGCTGACCAGGGTCGCCAACTCATCGAAGTGGTTGTAGCTGAAGTAGGTCGTGGCGATGCGCTCGTGCCGACCGAGATCAGCTTCACCGAGGGTGGCGCGATTGGCAATGGTGTCACTCTCGGCGTCCGGCAGACCCGCAGTCTCCTCTACCAGCCGCCCCAGGGCGTCGAAGCCGCGGTAGGTCACCCGCTGCTCGGGCAGTCCCTTGGCCTCGATCGTGAGCCAGGTTTCACCGAAGGCGGTGTAGCGCTGTTCAGTAATCACATCGGCGCTGTCAATGGTGAGGACCACTTCACCACGGGCCGAATAGGTGTAGCGGGTCGAGCGATCCTGGGCGTGTGCCAGGGCACCGGTATCGATACTACTGGGTTCGCTATTCAGCGGGATCGCCTGGCTGTAATGGGTCTCGGTCAGCACCTGGCCCAGGGCGTCGTAGTTCCAGGTGGACAGGTAGCCCTGTGAGCCATTGCGCGGTACCAGTTGATGGGTCAGTCGACCGGCGGCATCGTAGCTGAGGTAGGACTTGTAGCCGAGCTGATCGGTGATCTCAGTGCGGTTGCCCAGAGCGTCGTAGCCGTAGTACTCGGTAAAGCTGCTGAGTCCGCTGCCATTCCAAACTTGCTCAGTGATGCTGGTTTTGCGTCCAGCGCTGTCGTACTGGGTAACGAACACTTGGTCGGTGGCGCTGCTGCTACCAATAGACAGGTCTCCAGCGCGCAAGCTACCCCAATCGGCGACAGCGGGTACGCTAATTCGGTTGGCATAGCGGATAACCGTCTCGCGGTTATCGCTGTCGCTATAGCGAGTCTCGGTCACATAACCGAGGCTGTCGACACTGTGGGTGCGGCGCCCGCTGGCATCGTAAATAAAGAGGCTGCGGCGATTGTTGGCGGCATTGGGGTCCAGGTCTGCGGTGGTCTCACTGGCCAGGGCAATGGCCCGGGCGTAGGTGATCTCTCCGGCCACTTCCCCACGGGCGGTGTACAGGGTCTCGGTCACATAAGCGTACTGGACCCCATCCCGCTCAAAGACCTGCAAGCGGTGGGTCTGGCGACCGGCGGCGTCGTATTGGTAGCGGGTCTCCCGATCCAGGCTGGTATCGCGCACCAGGTCGTCGACACTCTCGGTAGACGGATTGATTTTGTGCGCATAGCGGATCTCCGCACTGACGCGCCCGGCAACATCGTAGCGGGTCTCGCTCACCTGACCCAGTGAGTCAATGGTGTAGGTGAGCTGGCCGTCGCCATTGTAGATATAGCGGGTGCTGCGCTGGGCCACGCCACTGTCGAGCAGTGCGGCAATCGCCTCGGGGGCGGCGCCACTGGCGATGTTCGCCGGCAGGTCTGCGCTGTCTAGGAACGCGCCGTACTGCACCTTGCCAACCAATTCGCCGGCCGCGTTGTACTGGCTCTGCACCAGGGTGTACTGCGGGTTGTCCGGGTTGCCACTGGCGGAGAGGGTGTATACCGCGCGGCCTTCGGCGTCGTATACCGTATAGCTGGTATGGCCGAGGGCATTGGTCACGGCGGTGCGATTGCCATCCCGGTCGTACTGGTAGTGAGTTGCGATGGCCAGCCCATCCGGGTCGACCGTTTCACTTTGCACTCGTCCCAGTTCGTCGTAACTGTACACTCGGGTGCGGGTGTAACTGGCGGTGCCCGCCACGCCGCCGCTGAGATAACCCTCGCGCATCTGCAACAGGTTGCCCTGGCCGTCGTAGTCAAACTCAGTGAGCAGGTTGAGGCCCGAGTTATCGCTGCTGGCATCCACGATCACCCGCACCACGCGGCCGTTGTGATCGAATTCCGTGCGAGTCATGCTGCCATTGGCATCCACCGTCTCTTCAAAGCGGTGGCCGTAGCGTTGGGTCGTGGTGAGGTTGAGTCCACCCACATCCTCGGTGCGGGTCAATACCCGCCCCTGGAGGTCGTAACGTATCTCGGTGCGCACGCCGCGCTCATCCAAAGTGGCGGTGAGCTGACCTGCAGCGTCGTATTCACTGCGACGCGCCTCACCCAGCCCATTCTCGGTACTGACCAAGTTGCCCTGGGTGTCGTACTCATAGCGCGCCTGGCGGTGCCAGCTGCCATTGGCGTAAAGGGAGACCTCGAGGGTTTCACCGTGAATGGTAAACAGCGTTTCGGTGTGCACCCCCTGTGGAGTGGTCATTTTCTGTGAACGGCGCACATCGTCATAGCTATAAATAGTGGTGCGATTGAGCGCGTCGGTGCGGGTCAGGACGCGGCCGTAGGCGTCATAGCTCAGCTGGGTGCTCTGCCCCAGCGCATCGCGCTCCTCGACCACCTGCCCCAGGCGATCATAGAAATACGCGCGCTGGTTGCCCCGCGCATCCGCAGTCGCCTGTACCTGGCCGAAGGCGTTGTACTCACTGCTCGTGGTCACCGCCGTATAGGCGCCGTAACTCAGGTGCGTACTACTGGTCAGCACTTCACCGCGGCGGCTATAACTGAAGTCCGTCTGCGCAAAGCGGCTGTTGGCCCGGTCGATGGCCTGGCTGAGGTGGGTGCGCTCGCCGAAGGCGTTGTAGGTAGAGGTGCTGGTAAAACCCTCGCCGTCTGTGCTGCTCATCAGCAGGCCGCGCTGGTTGTACTCGCTGCTGGTGACGGTGTCCCCATCACTGGCGAGCCCCTCGACCAAGCTGTCCAACTGCGCTGCATTGCCATTCAGGTTCAAGCTGTGCAGCAGGCTGTCGCTGAGGCGATTGGCGTACTGACGGCTGCGGGTCAGCTCGCCAAACACACTGTAAGCCAGCTGGCTGACCTGCCACTCCAGGGTCTCCGAGCCCGGTTTGAACACCGGCGCAATGGTATATTTCAGTTGCCCGTCTTCGGTGTAGGCATAATAGGTGGTGTAACCGTTGGCATCGGTACTGGACAAGCGCCGCCCGGCGGCATCGTAGCTGTACCCTTTGACCTGCCGCCCCAGGTGATCCCACTCACCGGTCACCCGTCCGTGTACATCGTACTCCCAGTGGGCGTCGCGAGCGGCGCTGTCATTGGCGCTAAAGGTCGCATCGCCCTGGTAGTTGTCCAGGTAATTATCCAGGATCGAGCCGGAAGTTATCGCGAGACCACTGCGGCTGCTCTGCAGCTGGCCGTCGGCGGTATAGGTGAAGTGACTGGTATTGCCGTAGACGTCGGTGCTGTGGGTCACCTGGTTGCGGCTGTCGTAGCGCCACTCGCTCACCTGGTCGTCATCACTGCTGACCAGGCGCCCAGTGGTCTCGGTGGTAACTTCCAGGGTGCCGATACGACCGCTGCCGCGCACCAGGAACACGCCGATATTGAGCAGCTCCACATCCGGGTCCAGGGAGGCCAGATCCGCCTGTAAATCTCGCTCGAAGGCGTGCCAGTTGCCATCCAGGTAGCTGGCATCCAGGGGGAACTGGTAGTAGGGAGTTCCCGAGGAGGAGTAATAGATCCCCGGGCTGGTCACCTGCGAGCTGTACTCGATAAAGGCATAACCCTTCGAGGTCTCCACCGAAAAGAAGATCCGGCTGGGGGCACTGAGGTTCATCTCGAGACGCACACTGGCACTACCCTCGATATTCCACTGCTCGTGCGCCGCGTTCTTATACAGTTTGAAGCCGTCGTTAGTGCCCGAACCGGAAAGCTCCACCACTTCCCGCTGCATACGAATATCGTACACCTTCTCTATCGTGGCACTGCCGGAGTTCTGGGCGTAGATATCCCAACTACCCAGATCCAAATTGTCTTCGTTAAAACGGTGTTGGATAAAATTGAGGCCCTTGAGGGTGAGGCGCGAAGCATCGCCGTTCACCGCATCGAGTGCGTTGTCGAGGCCGTTGAGTGCGCTGGCGTAACGAATGGTTTTAACCCGGTTGCCGGCGACATCGTACTGGTGCTCGGAGAGGTAACCCTCTGCATCAATCTCGGCAACTTCGCGACCCTGGGCGTCGTAAATCCAGTAGCTGGTGCGGTCATTCTGCGCGTCCACCACCGGGCGCAGGGTCTTCAGGGTACCGCTGTTCAGCCAGTGTGCGCTCTCGCTATAGCTGGCCACCCGGTTGGCATAGCGGGTGGTTGCCACCAGCTGGCCTGCGCGATTGTAGCGATACTCAGTGAGATAGCCCTCCTGGTCCATTGTGCCGCTGACCCGTCCCGCCTCATCGTAAAAAGTGCGGCTGATACGGGCATCGGCCAGGTCCACTCCACTGGCCGTGGCGCTGAGATATTGGGTATAGCTGTCGCCGGGAGCGAGGGTAAAGCGGCCCTCGCCGCTCTTGCTCACAGTAACACTATCCACATCCAGGGTGTAAGACAGGCGGTATTCGTAGACACCGCTGCCATAAAAGTCCTTGTCCAGCTCCACCGTGCCATTTTCTGCATCCACCGGCAGAGTGACCCACTCACCCTCGGGCAGTGAGCGAATGGATAGCTCCATCCCACTGGCGCTGTAGGACGGGTCCAGGGCCAGGGTTAGACGGGGGTTTTCCACCATTTGCAGCTGCCGCCCCACCTGCTGTTGGAAGGGGTCATCCACCAGGCTGGTGCCATCGTTGTAGTAACGGGTCACCTGCACGGTGTAATCGCCGTCGGGCAGCGTGGCGCCCATCAGCAGGTTGAGGCGGCCGGCAAAGGAGCCATCGCGCAGGGTGGCGGGATCGATCCAGGTTTGCACGGGGGCGCCGATGGCCGTGCCGGTGGCATTGTCGATCACCACCGCTTCCATATAGGCGATCGCCGCCGCCTCCTCGGCACTCAGGTAGCCCTCAACGGCATAGCCCTCCGCAGTGCTGCGGTGGTAGGTGGGCATTTCCCAGGTGGCCGGGGTAATACCGCTGTCGTTGGCGGCGAAAGTCCCAGACAAACTGCGCAGCAGGCGATCGTTGTCTCCGTAGCGATTGCTGTCCAGGCGATTAGTACCAATCTCAATGGTGCCGATACGGCCGCTGCCGCGCACCAGGAAAGCATCCACAGACTCCAGCTCAACACCTGCATCCAACTGCGCGATATCCGCGCGGATATCCCGCTCAAAGGTATGCCAGTTGCCGTCTAGGTACTCCGCCCCCAGGGGAAGCTTATAATAGGTTATGCCGCCGCCGCTAACGTACATTTCGGGAGCGGAAATATCCGAGCGATACTCGACATAGGCGGAGCCCGCTGAGGTCTCTATGCGGTAGTAAAGTACGGCGGGAGCACTCAGGTTGATCTGGGCACTCACCGTACTGGCATCAGTAACCCCAAAACCCTGGTCAAGGGTGTTGCTATAGAGCCTGAAGCCATCATCGATTCCCTGAGCGGAAATCTCGACCACCTCCCGCTGTAAATAGCTGTCGTAAACCGTACCGAGCGCCGCCGTTTCCGAACTATTACTGTAAATATCCCAGTGGTCCAGATTGAGGTTGTCGGCGCTGTTGTAGGTGTAACCGACATAGTCGGTAACACCATCCCGGTAAGTGACAACCCGATACTCGTAATCGCCGCTGAGATCATTCCCCAGGTTAGCGCTGAAGTGGTCTCCGTTTTGCTGCACGGCCACCCGCTGCCAGGGATTTTCGCCACTGACAGGGGTATCGGTCGTAATTTCTACGGTGCCGATACGGCCGTTGCCACGCAGAGTAAATTCGCGGAAAGCCTGTATTTCTTCAGTGGGGTCCAAATAGGCAATATCGGCGAGGATATCCCGTTCGAAGGTGTGCCAGTTGCCATCCAGGTATTTATCATCAAGGGGGAAGGTATAATAAATAGAGCCGGAAACCACTTGAATATAGGGTTCTGTGGCTTCTGAATCGTACTTGGCATAGGCGATACCGCTGGCGGCCTTACTGCTGTCCAGCTTGTAGTAAATTCGATATTCACCTTCACCAGCATATTGCATCTCAACGCTGGCATTGACCCCATCGGCAATATCCCAAGAATCCCTATCGGCATTTTTACTGAGCGAAAAGGCATTATTGGCACTATCACCGGAAGTCTCCACCACCTTGCGCTGTAACTGGGTGTCGTACACCTCCGTCACGGTGGCTCCCGCCGGGCTAGAGTCAGAAACCCGCCACTGCTTCATATCTAGGTTATCGCCGTTGTTATAAGAGTGACGTACAACATCACTCCCCCCAACCCGGCGGTACTCCAGATAGGTGACTTCATCGGCTTCACCGAGGGTAATCGCACCGATACGGCCACTGCCGCGCACCAGGAAACGATCGACCTCTAACAACTCAACATCCGGGGCCAAAGTAGCGAGATCCTGGCGCAAGTCACGCTCGAAAGCATGCCAGTTGCCATCCAGGTATTGGCTGTCTAGAGGGAGGTTATAATAAATAGTCCCCGATTCAGAAACTTCAATAAAAGGACTGGAGATAAAGGGGTTATATTTTAAGTAGGCGCCCCCCCCCGAAGTCTCAACCCAAAAATATAAGTAAGTATCCCCCTGCAAGTTAACTTCAATACGGGCCTGAGCGCTGTCACTAATATTCCATGCTTCGTGCGCGGCATTTTTATGTAACTTAAACCCATTACTTGTCCCCGTACCGGAGAAAGCGACGACATCCCGCTGCAAGAACTCATCGTAAACCCGATCAATGGTTGCACCGGCTGGAGTGCTGTCGTAAATCTCCCAGCTATTAACATCCAGGTTTTCACCGCTATTCAATACATGGCGAGGAATATTGAGCCCACCTGACTGAGCGGAAAAAACCGAGTCAATTTCTACAGTGCCGATACGGCCACTGCCGCGTACAAGAAGGTGGTCAATACTCTGTATCTGCTCGTTCGAATCCAGGGAGGCAACATCCGCAACAATATCCCGCTCAAAGGTATGCCAGTTCCCATCCCTGTACTGG